>NZ_FOHX01000021.1 GCF_900111685.1 Nonomuraea wenchangensis | reverse complement strand
TCCTCACCGGTGGCCAGGTCATCGCCGAGGAGGTCGGTCTCAAGCTCGAGAACGCCACCCTCGACCTGCTGGGCCGCGCGCGCAAGGTCGTCGTCACCAAGGACGAGACCACGATCGTCGACGGCGCCGGTGACGCCGAGCAGATCTCCGGCCGGGTCAACGAGATCCGCGCCGAGATCGAGCGCACCGACTCCGACTACGACCGCGAGAAGCTCCAGGAGCGCCTGGCCAAGCTGGCCGGCGGCGTCGCCGTCATCAAGGCGGGCGCGGCCACCGAGGTCGAGCTCAAGGAGCGCAAGCACCGCATCGAGGACGCCGTGCGCAACGCGAAGGCGGCCGTCGAGGAGGGCATCGTCCCCGGCGGTGGCGTGGCGCTGCTGCAGGCCGGCGCCAAGGCGTTCGACAAGCTGGAGCTGTCCGGCGACGAGGCCACCGGTGCCTCGATCGTCAAGAAGGCTCTGGAGGAGCCGCTCAAGCAGATCGCGGTCAACGCCGGTCTCGAGGGCGGCGTCGTGGTGGAGAAGGTCCGCAACCTCACTCCGGGCGAGGGCCTCAACGCCGCCAGCGGCGAGTACGTCAACATGTTCGAGTCGGGCATCATCGACCCGGCCAAGGTGACGCGCTCCGCGCTGCAGAACGCCGCCTCCATCGCGGCGCTCTTCCTCACCACCGAGGCTGTCATCGCCGAGAAGCCCGAGAAGGCCGCTGCCGCTCCCGCCATGCCGGGTGGCGGCGACATGGACTTCTAGGTCTGTTTCGCAAAAGCCGAAGAACAAGAGCGGCCCCGGATCTTCCGGGCCCGCTCTTGTTCGTCACGGCGGTCAGACGCCGTAGACCGGGACGATGTGGCCGCGGGCCAGGGTGTTGGCCGTGATGTTGAAGCCGACCACCGCCGGGCTGGCGTCGCTGTCCACGCCCAGCTTGTCGACGCCCAGGGCGTGGACGGTGAAGACGTAGCGGTGCGGGGCGCCGGGCGGCGGGGCCGCGCCGCCGAAGGCCTTGGCGCCGTAGTCGTTGCGGGCGTGGACGGCCCCCTCGGGCAGCCCCTTGAAGTCGGGGGCGCTGCCCGCGCCCGCGGGCAGCTCGGTCACCGAGGCCGGCAGGTCGAACAGCACCCAGTGCCAGAACCCGCTGCCCGTGGGGGCGTCGGGGTCGTAGCAGGTGACGGCGTAGCTCCGGGTCCCGTCGGGCGCGCCGGACCAGCGGAGCTGAGGCGAGACGTTCTGGCCCGTCATGCCCCAGTCGTTGAAGACGTGCAGGTCGCTCAGCCGCTCGCCGTCCTGGATGTCGTCGCTCTCGACCACGAGCGCGGGAACCGACGGCAGGTGTTCATGGGGCAGCGGTGCTGGCACGGCATCCTCCTAGGTAGGCAGCGTTCCTGCTCGCCATCCTAGAAGCGGCCGGGCCGGTCGCCGGTCAGGGCGTCGCCGGTTCCCGCGCGGGGGGCGCGGTCACATGGCGAGCTGCGCCGGCAGGGGCTTGTCGTGCAGGACCGTGAGCGAGGTCACCGCACGGGTCAGGACGACGTACAGCCGGGCCAGGCCGCGGGGCTCGGCGGCGACGATGTCGGCGGGCTCGACCACGATCACGTGGTCGTACTCCAGGCCCTTGGCGAGCGTCGCGGGGACGACGAGCAGGCGGTGCTCGCCCTCCTCGGGGGCGTCGGGGTCGAGCACGGCGTGCGGGCGGCCGGACAGCGCCCGTGAGACCTCGCCGACCAGCGCGTCCGGGACGATGACGCCGATCGAGCCCTCCTGGGCGAGGGCCGCGTCAGCGGCCTGCGCGACCGAGCCGCCGGGACAGGTGCTCAGCGAGCCCGCGCCGGGGCGCAGGGAGCGCGGCGCGGCCAGGCCGGGGGCGATGGACGGCAGCAGCCGGGCCGCGAAGTCGAGCACCTCGCGCGGCACGCGGAAGCCGAGCGTCAGCTCGGTCACCTCGCCCTCGGCCTGGCCGAGGTGCTGGAGCACGGTCTCCCACGAGCTGGTGGACCAGGGCGTGGTGCCCTGGGCGAGGTCGCCGAGCACGGTGGCCGAGCCGTTGCGGCAGCGGCGGCCGAGCGCGCGCAACTGCATCTCCGACAGGTCCTGGGCCTCGTCCACGACCAGGTGGCCGAGTGAGGGGGTGCGCTCCATGAGGTCGCGCAGCTCGTCGAGGAGCGCGGCGTCCGCCGCCGACCACTTGGCGGACTTGTGGCTGCGGTACGGCTTCGGCCAGAGGAGCAGGCTCTGCTCGTCGGGCGACAGCTCGGACCGGGCGGCCCTGGCGAGGAACTCCGGCTCGGCGAGCAGCCGGTGGAGCACCTGCTCGGGCGTCAGCTTCGGCCAGACCGCGTCCACGAGCTGCTTGACCGGCTTGGAGCGGGCCACGGCGTCCTGCACCCGGTCGTCGGGCGACTCGCCGCGCTGCTCCATCCGCACCAGCACCATGTGGGCCAGCCGTTGCGCGAGCGCCGCCCGTCCGGGCAGGTAGCGGGTGGTGCCGCGCAGGGAGGCGACGATCTCGCGCACCTCGTGGTCGGCCACCCTGTAGCGGTAGGCGCCCTTGGTGAACACCAGGCCCTCCTCCGGCTTCGTGATGTGCAGCCAGAGCGCGCGTTCGAGCACCGCGGCCATCCGGGCGTCGCCCTTGACCGCGGCGACCAGGGGGTCCTCCGGCGCGGCGTGCTCGCCGAGCAGGCCCGCCACCGTCGTCTGGTCCACCTTGACCTCGCCCAGCGCGGGCAGGACCGAGGAGATGTAGGACAGGAACGCGCGGTTGGGGCCGACGATCATGACGCCCGACCTGGCCAGCCGCTCGCGGTGGGTGAACAGCAGGTAGGCGGCCCGGTGCAGACCCACGGCCGTCTTCCCGGTGCCGGGGGCGCCCTGGACGCAGACGGTCTGGGCCAGCCCCGAGCGGACGATCTCGTCCTGGTCGGGCTGGATCGTGGCGACGATGTCGCGCATGGGGCCGGTGCGCGGTCGCTCGATCTCCTCGGTGAGGATCTTCGACGGGCCGAGCTCGACGTCCCCCTCGCCCAGGGGCTCGTCCTCGTACGCGGTCAGCGTGCCGCCGTGGTAGCCGAAGCGGCGGCGGCGTACGACGCCCATCGGCTCGGCCGGGCTCGCCTGGTAGAAGGCCCGTGAGACCGGGGCGCGCCAGTCGATCACCAGCGGTTTGCTGTGGCCGTCGTGGACGTGCCGGCGGCCGACGTAGATGGTGCCGGGCAGGTCGTCGCCGGACTCGCGGTCGAGCCGGCCGAAGAACAGCGGGGTGTCCGGATGGTCGGCCAGGGCGGCGACGCGCTGGTCGAGGAGGGACTGGAGGATCTGCTGCGACACCCAGTCGCCGGCCGCGTCGGCGGAGAGCGACTGGGCGTGGGCGCGCATCGCCGTCAGCGCGGCCCGGGACTCGGCCAGGTGCCGCTGCTCGGCGGCGAGGACGTCGGCGGGTATGTCGGGGGCGAGTTGGTGTGTGGGCATGCGAAAGTGCCTCCTTGTCGGGATCGGAGGTGGTGGTCGGAGGTGGTAAGGCAGCGAATCGGTCAGTTTAGCGGCGCACCGCGAGCGCTTCCACAGCATTTACCGGCGGGTGGGCGTGCCTTTGCGGGGGGCGATTGGCGGTCCTGGGGCGCGGGTAGGACGAGGAGGTGTCGCGGGTGCGGGTCTCGCCGATCATCCCCACGATCGCGAGTTTCCTGCTCGCGGCGCTCTGGGGGTTGTCGGTGTTCGCGGGCTGGGGCCTGGAGGCGTTCTGCGCCGGGGCCGACGAGGACTGTCCGCGGCGGCTCGGCACGGTCTCCACGGTGTCGGGCCTGTTCGCGACGCTGGCGGCCTGCTGCACGGCGGCGGCCTGGCTGCTGCCGGTCTCGCGCGGCGACCTGCGGGTGTTCGGGCGGCTCATGGGTGCGGCGGTGCTGGCGTGGGTGCTGGCCGAGGGCGTGCTCTTCGTCGGCGGGCTCCTGGCCCGTCACTCCTGACCTGAGGACAACCTGGGAATACCGAAAAAATCGGGCATATCAGGTGGGTTTGCCGGATCATGGGGGTATGTCGCAGGCGGCGTGATAGTACGCAGGTGAGGGGGGTGGTTCGATTGTCGACGGCCCGCGGAGTCTCGTGGACGTGACACCACGTCGAGCGCTCGGCCGCTCACGCGCGAGCGGCCGGGCCTTCACCCGCTGAGAGCCACCCTTCCCGGCTCAGACGCCGTCGTGCACGTCGTCGGCGTCGATGATCTGGTAGGCGTAGCCCTGCTCGGCCAGGAAACGCTGCCGGTGCGCCGCGAACTCCTGGTCGACGGTGTCGCGGCTGACCACGGTGTAGAACCGCGCGCCCCCGCCGCTCGACTTGGGCCGCAGCACCCGGCCGAGCCGCTGGGCCTCCTCCTGGCGCGAGCCGAACGTCCCCGACACCTGGATGGCGACGGACGCCTCCGGCAGGTCGATGGAGAAGTTGGCGACCTTCGACACCACGAGGACCTGGATCTCCTTGTCGCGGAACGCCTGGTAGAGCCGCTCGCGCTCCTTGACCCGGGTCTCGCCCTTGATCACCGGCGCGCCGAGGTGCTCGCCGAGCTCGTCGAGCTGGTCGATGTACTGGCCGATGACCAGCACCTGCTCGCCCGCGTGCCGGCGCACCAGCGCCTCGGTGACCCGCGTCTTGGACGGCGTGGTGGCGCAGAAGCGGTAGCGCTCCTCCGACTCGGCCATCGCGTACGCCAGCCGCTCCTCGTCGGTGAGCGTGACCCGCACCTCGACGCAGTCGGCCGGCGCGATCCAGCCCTGGTTCTCCATCTCCTTCCAGGGCGCGTCGTAGCGCTTGGGGCCGATGAGGGAGAACACGTCGCCCTCGCGCCCGTCCTCGCGCACCAGCGTGGCGGTGAGCCCCACGCGACGGCGCGCCTGGAGGTCGGCGGTCATCCGGAAGATCGGCGCGGGCAGCAGGTGCACCTCGTCGTAGACGATGAGTCCCCAGTCGCGCGCGTCGAACAGCTCCAGGTGGCTGTAGACGCCCTTCCGCCTGGTGGTCATCACCTGGTAGGTGGCGATGGTGACCGGGCGGATCTCCTTCTTGCTGCCGCTGTACTCGCCGATCTCGTCCTCGGTCAGTGACGTGCGCCTGAGCAGCTCGGTCTTCCACTGGTGGGCGGAGACGGTGTTGGTGACCAGGATGAGCGTGGTGGCCTGGGCGTGGGCCATGGCGGCCGCGCCCACGATGGTCTTGCCGGCGCCGCAGGGCAGCACGACCACGCCCGAACCGCCGTGCCAGAAGGCGTCGGCCGCCTCCTGCTGGTAGGGGCGCAGCGACCAGCCCTCCTGGGCCAGCTTGATCGGGTGGGCCTCGCCGTCGACGTAGCCGGCCAGGTCCTCGGCCGGCCAGCCCAGCTTGAGCAGGGCCTGCTTGACGTTGCCGCGGTCGCTCGGGTGCACGATGACCGAGTCGGCGCCGAGCCGGTCGCCCAGCATCGGCGCGATCTTCTTGGAGCGCAGCACCTCCTCCAGCACCGCGCGGTCGCTGGAGGTGAGCACCAGGCCGTGCACCGGGTCCTTCTCCAGGCGCAGGCGGCCGTAGCGCGCCATGGTCTCGGCGATGTCGACGAGCAGCGCGTGCGGCACCGGGTAGCGGCTGTGGCTGATGAGCGCGTCGATGACCTGCTCTGCGTCGTGGCCGGCGGCGCGGGCGTTCCACAGCGCCAGCGGGGTGACGCGGTAGGTGTGCACGTGCTCGGGGGCGCGTTCGAGCTCGGCGAACGGCGCGATGGCCTTGCGGCACTCGTCGGCCTTGTCGTGGTCGACCTCGAGCAGCAGAGTCTTGTCCGACTGGACGATGAGCGGGCCGTCGTTCACGGACATCCCTTCCTACGGTTGACCCTTATCCAACACAGCCGACGGCAGGGAAAGTCCCGGAACGGGTCATCAATCGTCGAGATAGCCGTTGACGCCGAGGAAGAGGAAAAGGCCGATCATGAGGACGAAGCCGATCCCGAACAGGACCCAGCTCCACATCACCATGCTACGTGCCGTGCGGGGGTCGGAGCTCGCCTTGCTGAGCGCCAGGCCGGCCAGGATCGCCCCGGGCAGGCCGAGGACGTTGCAGCAGGAGACCAGGGCGAGGAGGTTGAGCACGAGGGAGACGATGGCGTTGGCGTTGGGGCCCTCGTCGCGCGGCGGGGGCGGCGGATAGCCGTAGCCGTAGCCGTAGCCCGGCGGGGGCTGCTCGCCGTAAGGGGCGCCGTAGGGCTGGTAAGGGTAACCCGGCGGGTCCTGTTGGGTCATCGTCACCTCCAGACACGTCAACACTTATCACGGACCACGGACGCCTCCGGCCACGTGATCGGCGGGCTAGAGGCGGGCGCGCACGGCCTTGCGGTCGAGCTTGAGCACGCTGGTGACCGGGATGTCGTCGACGAAGCGGATCTCGCGCGGGTACTTCACCCGGCCGACGCGGTCGCGGGCCCACTCGGTGAGCTCCTCGGCGCTCGCCGTCCCGCCCGGTTCGAGCTGCACGAACGCCACGACCTCCTCGCCGTGGCGGGCGTCGGGCCGGCCCACGACGCAGGAGCGGGCCACGTCGGGGTGCTGGTCGAGGGCGTACTCGACGTCGCGCGGGAAGACGTTGAAGCCGCCGCGGATGATGAGGTCCTTCTTCCTGTCCACGACGTGGAGGTAGCCGTCGTCGTCCACGCAGCCGATGTCGCCGGTGCGCAGCTCGCCGTCCACCAGCGTGGTGCCCTCGGGGTCGGGCTCGTGCTCGCCCCAGTAGCCGAGCATCAGCGACTCGCCCGCGACGCAGATCTCGCCGACCTCCCCGGCCTCCACCTCCTCGCCGTCGCCGTCGCGGACGACGATCGAGTAGCCGGGCAGCGGCAGGCCGACGCTGCCGACCCTGCGCCGGCCCGGCGGGTTGAAGGTGGTGACCGCGCAGGTCTCGGTCAGGCCGTAGCCCTCCAGGATCTGCACGCCGGGCAGGCGGCGCTCGAACTCCTCCAGCAGGCTCCGGCCGAGCGGGGCGGCCCCGCAGGTGAGGTGGGACAGCTCGGGCAGCGGGTGCGACTCCAGCGGCTCGGCGAGCAGCATCTGGAGCATGGCGGGCACGACGGTGCCGTAGTGGACGCGCTGCCCGGCGGCCAGCTTGAGGAACTGCCCGGGGTCGAACCAGCGCATGAGCACCGCGTGCTGCGGCTCGGTCGCGTGCATCCAGGCGATCGTGACGATCAGTCCGTACGAGTGCGACAGCGGCACCGGCACGATGAGGCGGTTCTTGCCTTCCTGGTGTGACATGTCCCAGACGGCCTTGCCCACCTGCCAGAGGCCGCGGTGGCTCAGCATGACGCCCTTGGCGCGGCCGGTGGTGCCGCCCGTGTACATGAGGGCGGCCAGGTCGCCGGGGTCCCGGGGGACGGGGCCGCGTCCGGCGGACCGTTCGAGCTCGGCGGTGTCCACATGGATCGGGATGTCCACGCCCGCGGCCCGTACGGTCGCCTCCAGCTCGGGGGAGGTGACGACGGCCACGGCGCCGCTGTCGAGCAGGATGTGCCGTAACTCCTCCGCGCCCACCAGGAACACCACGGGGGTCACCACCGCGCCGGCCGCCCACAGCGCCTGGTAGAGCACCGGCACCTCGGGCGAGTTGGCCATCATGACGGCCACCCGGTCGCCGGGCCGGACGCCCGCCGCGACGAAGCCGCCGCACATGCGGCGCGCGCGTTCGGCGAGCTCGTGACTGCGGTGCCAGACCCCTTCGTAGTACATCGCGTCGTGGTCGGCGAAGCGGCCCCAGGACTCCTCGGCCAGTCGGCCCAGCGTGTGCTCGGTCACAAGGCCAACCTGCTGCGCAAGGGAGCGCGGCGTCAAGTCCCCTTCGCCCTCTTGACTGATCGTTGTGAACGATGTCTTCATTGTCAGTAAATAAAGTGATATCTCCTTCTCAGGCCATTTGAGTTTTCATGATGGCCTAGATCGTGTA
Organism: Nonomuraea wenchangensis; assembly: GCF_900111685.1. Taxonomy (GTDB): domain Bacteria; phylum Actinomycetota; class Actinomycetes; order Streptosporangiales; family Streptosporangiaceae; genus Nonomuraea; species Nonomuraea wenchangensis. The sequence goes on along the minus strand of NZ_FOHX01000021.1, from coordinate 183,850 downwards.
AATGTGGGAGATCTGGGATGCGACTTGGAGTCCCAGGTAGGAAACACCTGGTCAGACCGGTACGGTGACGCAGCGCGACCGGCTCGTGCGGCACCGAGAAACTCGTGCGGCACGGAGAATGTCGTGCTCGCGCGGTAATTAGTGGAGACAAGTTTCGTGTCCAGCTCCGAGGTGACTTCGTGACCGACACGCCTCAACCAGGCGAGCTCGACCTTGACGACTTCGCGCGCACGCGGCGCCGCCCGCCGCCGGCGAACGTCCGGCCCGTCCCCGGGAAGCTCGCCCGGCGGGAGGCCGACGCCCTGCTGCGCTCCTACCTGGAGCCGCCCTGCTTCCCCGAGGCCGTCCGCAGGCTCGCGGCCCGCCACCTGCTCGTGCTCGTGGGCGAGGAGGAGATCGGCAAGCGGCTCGGCGGACTCGCCCTGCTGTCGCGCATGTCGCTGGCCGAGAGCACGATCACCGTCCTGTCGCCGGCCGGCACCGTCGCCGAGCTGCTCGGCGCGACCGAGTACGCCCCGGGGCGGGCCTACCTGCTGCACGACTGGATCGCCACCGGCGCCGACCCGGGCGAGCTGGCCGCCCTGGCGCGCGAGCTGGCCGAGCTCGGCTCCTACCTCGTCATCACCCGCGACGGCGCGCCCTCGCGGGCCGTGGAGGTCGAGCAGCCCTGGGCCGCGCCCGACCCCCGGGAGCTGTTCGACCTGTGCCTCAGCACGTACAACCTGCGCGCGGGAGTGGCGCCCGACACGCTCGTCAAGGCCCGGCACCGGGCGGCCGAGCTGCCCACGCCCGCCCAGGTCGTCCGGCTGGCGGCCGGGCTCGCGCCGGGCGCGGCGCGGGCCGCCGAGGAGGTCGCCGCCTGGTTCGACACCAAGCCGGCCATGCGGGAGGTGCTGGCCGCGGCGGCGCTGGCGTTCACCGCGCCGCTGCCGGAGGCGGCCTTCGAGGCGCGGCTCGCCCGGCTCGACCCGATCTGGCAGGCGCACGAGAGCGCCCCGCCCGCGCCACCCGGGCCGCACCCGCTCATCAGCCGCGCAGGCGGGCGGGCCGGCTTCCCGACGCCGGAGCACCGCGGGCAGGTGCTGGCCGAGCTGGCCGCCCGGTACGGGTTCTGGCTGTGGCAGCCGCTGCGCGCCTGGGTCAGGTCGCTGACCGCCGAGGAGCCCGAGGTCCGCACCCGGGCCGCCGAGGGCGTGGCGGCGCTGGCCTCTTACGCGTTCAAGGAGGCGAGGGCCGAGTTCCTGGAGGTGTGGGCGGCGGGCACGGCGGGGGAGCGGCTGGCGGCGGCGGACGCGCTGTCTTACATGTGCGCCGACGACACCCTCGCCCCCAAGGCGCTCCGGCTGGCGCTGGAGTGGGCGGCCGACCCCGCCCGCGCCACGACGGCCGCCGTGGCCCTGGGCGGCGACCTGGCGCTGCGCTACCCGGCCGACTGCGGGCGTGCCCTGCGGCGGCTGGCCGCCGGCGACGGACCGGCCGCGGCCGTGGCCAGGCGGATGGGGCCGGACGCCTAGACCCCCGCCACGCCGGTGATGCGGTGCAGCGCGAAGCGGTGGACGGCGGCCCTGGTCTCGTCGTACGCGGTCAGGTAGCCGCCCTCCATCCTCGCCGGCTCCAGGATGCGCGAGGTCGCGTTGCCCTGCGAGTCGAGATAGCCGATCCACACCCGTACGCCCTGCTTGATGGCCTCCTGCAGGGCCGAGATCGTGGCGGTCGCGGGGCCGCGCGGGATCTGGCCGTCGGGGGCGTCCGCGGGCTCGCGCCGGGCGAGATGCGCCGCGTCGCCCGCGCGCAGCGCACGTACGGCCGCCGCCGCCACATGGGGGTCGATGCCGTTGGCCGAGGCCACCGCGCGCACCGGCGGCGCCGCCTCGGTGCGCCTGCTGTCGAGCTGCGAGATGATCACGTCGCCGTCGAGCGACTCGGCGACCGGGGAGTAGCCCATGGCCCGCAGCGAGTCGACCAGCGCCGCGCGCGAGGAGCGGGAGGCGATGACCGTCGGGGCGAGCCGGCGCAGCCGCAGCGCGGCCGAGCGCCGGTCGGCGGTGATCTGGTCGAGCAGCGCCGGGTCGTCGCAGCGGACGTACGCGCTCGCCGTGCCCACCCGGATCCGCCCGTGCCGCCGCGCCACGTCGCCCACCAGGTAGGACAGCGCCTGCGGCATCGGCGTGGCCGAGTGGCGGGCCAGCATCGCCAGCAGCTCCTCGCCGCCGTGGCCCGCGTCGAGCGCCCGGCGGATCGACTGCTCGCTGAACCGGTAGACGGTGGCCCCGCCCTTCGACTCGACGTCGGCGGTCAGCGTCATCCACCGGTTGAGCTCGCTGGTCAGCGGGCCGGGCGCGACCGCGGTCAGGTCGGCCTGCAGCAGCACGTGATCGACCGGCTCGGGCAGCAGCGGCGCCAGCGTGGCCGCCGCCGACCCGGTGTCGCCGCCCTCCAGCAGCGCCCGCCCGTGGCCGGACAGCGCGCCCAGGCCGGTCACGCCGATCTGCTCGGCCTCGCGCAGGGCGAACTCGGTCAGCTGCTCGCGCAGCGGCCCCCGGCGGCGCGGCTGCTCCCAGGCCAGGCGTTCGAGCACCGCGTCGCGGGACGGCGCGCGCCCCGGCGCCGCCGCCAGCACGCCCAGCGCCGCCGCCCGCACCCCGGGCGCGGCGGCGCGGCGCAGATCGGCATGCAGGGCGTTGAGCGGGCGGTCACGCTCGTCCCGGTCGCCCACCAGGCCCGGCACGCGGTCCATGTGCAGCCAGGCCGCGGCCAGCGCCACCCAGCGGTCGGCGGTGCCCCTGACCCGCCACAGGTCGTAGCCGGGGGTCGGCAGCCACTCGCCGTCCACGCCGCCGCCGGCCGCGATCAGCCCGGCCGCGTGCGCCACCTCGACGACCAGCGCCGTCACCCACTCCGGCAGGTCCAGCTCGGTCGCCGTGCGCTTCAGGTCGCGTACGCCGAGCCCGCCCGTGCGCAGCACGCCCGGCGGTTCGATGCTCCACCGCTCGCACAGCTCCTCGACCGCGCGGACGAACATGAACGCCTGCCCGGCCGCCGTACGGTCGGCCAGCTCCCTGTCGCGCTCGGGGCCCTCCAGCGGCGGCGGCTCGGCCGGCAGGCCGCGGTGCACCCGGCCGCCGCGCAGGTGCAGGCCCACCTCGCGGGGCAGCGTCACGCTCTCCTCGCCGGTCGCCGCGAGCAGGCCGCGGGCCAGCAGCTCCTCTATGGGGGAACGGGCGGTCGCGACGCGCACCTCGCGCCGGGCGTTGGGCACCCGGCCGGTGGGCGGGCCCCAGGTGAGCTGGTCGAGCGCGGCCCGCGCCTCCTGCGACACGGACGCGAGCAGCGCGGCGGGGTCGGCGAGGGCCGCGGCCAGGCGTTCCTTGCCGGTGCCCGCGGTGCCGGGGGCGATGTCGTCGGCCATTTCGTCGAGCTGCTCGGGCGCGTGGTGCCGGAAGGCGTCCACCGCGCGCGGGCCCAGGCCGGCCGGGTCCTCCAGCACCTTGCGTACGCCGGGGCCGAGGTCGAGCGCGTCGTCGGGGCCGTAGACGAGGGCGAGCTCGCGCAGCCGGTCGAGCGCCGCCGACAGCGCAGGCTCGGCGGCCTGCGGGCCGCTGGGCGGGGGCGGGGGCGGGGGCGCGGCGATGAGGGCGCTCAGGCACTCCTTCGGCGTGGGGCCGTCCTGGACCGCCAGGGTCTCGACGACGGCCAGCGTGAACCGGTCGAGCCGGTCGAGCGCCCTGCCGATCGCCGACGGGCTGGCCGCGCGCGACGCCAGGCCCTCCAGGTGCGCGGGCACCGGAGTGATCAGCTCGGGACGCGACGAGACGAGCGCCCGCAACTGGTCGTCGGTGCGTCCCCTGATCCACTCCGTGAACTCCATCGTTGCCATGGTATGTCCCCCCTGATTGGGGCAGCATGGCTAGACGTGAGAGAGCGTGCCGACCAGCTCGTGCTGAACTACGTCTCGAGGGCCGCCGACGCGGCCCACGGCGTGTTGCGCTCCGAGCAGCGGCTGGACTTCGCCAGGCGGCTGCGCGCCCGGATCGAGGCCGAGGTGGGCGGCAGCGAGAACCCGCGTACGGTGGCGAAGGTGCTGGACAGGTTCGGCGATCCGGCGGCGCTCGTGGCCCGCGAGGCCCGCCGCCTCACCGAATCCGCCCCCGAGGCCGCCGCCTGTGGTTCCCGTGCCGGCCTCGGGCCGGAGGGTACGCGGCGGTTTCCCGCCATCCGGGACGACACCGCGCCCGCGCACCCGCCCCGCAGGGCCGGGCAGCACCGGGTGAGCCGGCCGACCAGTCTGGGGCTGCCGTTCGCGGGCCTGCGCAGGGTCGCGATGTCCACGGCCAACCCCATGGCCACCGGCGGCAGGGACGCGCGGACCGTCGTCAAGGAGCACCCGCGCGAGACCGCCGCCCTGGTGATCCTGGTGGTGGCCGCGTTGCTGGTGCCGTTCGGGCTGCCGCCGCTGGCGATCTTCCCGGTCCCCCTGGTGGTGTGGGCGGCCGGCACGGCGGTCGTGCTGCTGAGCGAGAGCTGGGAGGTCCGCGACCGCTTCCTGGGCGCGGGCGCGCCCCTGCTCGGCTATGTGGTCGGCGGCGTGCTCGTCGGCGGCCTGCGGGTGGGCGCGGAGCCGGGTTTCGACACGTTCATGACCGCGTTCTGGGCCGTGAGCGGCACGATGTTCATGATCGGCACCGGGCTGGGCGTGGTCTGGCTGGCCTACCGCCTGCTCGACCTCGACTGACCGCCGGCCTCAGCTCACCGCCGGCGCCGGGGTCGGCAGCAGCCCGACGGCGAGCCGCACCCAGGCCGTCACGAACTGCTCCTTGTCCGCGTGCCCCGCCAGCTCGCCCACCGTCTCCTGGAAGAGCCGGTAGTGCACCACGGCGCCGCCGAGCACCGTCGCGATGCCCCACCAGTCGATCTCGACGTCGCGGTATTCGGGCTGCGCGCGGAACCAGGTGACGATCGCGTCGAACATGGGCTGCAGCAGCCCGTCCCGTACGACGGCGACCAGCTCGGGGAACTGGCTGAGGTCGCGGAAGAAGACGCGGGTCAGCTCCGACTCCTCGCGCACCTTGGCGAGCCCCGCCCGGCAGACGAGTGACAGCCGCTCCTCCAGGTCCGCGGAGGACTCCATGGCGCTCAGCTCGGCCAGGCTGCCGGCCACCTGACTGCGGGTACGGGCGGCGTGCTCGTTGATGGCGGCGGCGAGCACCTCGTACTTGGACTTGAAGTGCCTGTAGAGCCCTCCGGCGCCGGGAGACAGCCCTGAGGCGGCCTCGATCTCGGCCACGGAAGTGGCGGAGTAGCCCCGCTCGGCGAACAGCCGCAGGGACTCATCGATGATCCGCTCACGGGTGGATCTGCTCATGTCTATCCTGATACCTCCGTAAGGAGAGTAGTCGTTACGGAGCGGCGCGCCGGATCGGGCTCGCCAGGACCGAGCCGGACCGGGCCAGGACCGAGCCAGGAACGGGCCAGGAACGAGCAGGTGCCGAGCCGGTGACGGGCCCTCCCCTTCGATAAGTAAATCCTTTCTTCCCATTCCCACCATCCCACAACAAGGCGAGTTACCGGGTGCCGAGCGGCCTTTGGCATCCTGCACGGGTGATGACATCGGTAGGTTTCGACCTTGACATGACATTGGCGGATACGCGAGTGGGGATTGCGGCCGCCATGGACGAGCTGTCGGCGCGTTTGGGGGTGCCGATCGACAGCGCGGCCGTGGTGCGGCGGCTCGGGCCGCCTTTGGAGACGGAGTTGGCCAACTGGATGCCCGTCGAGCAGGTCGCGAAGGCCGCCGACCTGTATAGGGAGATTTATCCAGATATAGGGGTTCCTGTGCACACGGCCATGGACGGCGCCCACGACGCGATCGCCGCCGTCCGCGCGGCCGGCGGCCGGGTCATCGTGGTGACGGGCAAGAACCCGCGCGACGCCGTCAGCACCGTCGAGGCGCTGGGTCTGGCCGTGGACGAAGTGGTCGGCTCGCTGTTCGGCGCGGGCAAAGGATCGGCACTCGCGAGGTTCGGCGCCGCCGCCTATGTTGGTGACCATGTCGCGGACATCGATGCGGCCCGCGCGGGAGGCGCCGTGAGCGTCGCCGTCGCCACGGGGCCGTACACAGCGGAGGAGCTGCGCGCGCACGGCGCGGATGTGGCTCTTCCCGACCTCACCGAATTCGCCGGTTGGTACGCCCGCTGGTGCCGCCGCGATGAAGTCGGGTAATTCATCGGCATTTACCCGGTCGCTCCGACGCCCTTCGGGGCATAACCTACATCCATCCAGCCTTTTCGACTGTTTGAACGAGGTCCTCCTGTGCCGAGTGGCAAGGTCAAGTGGTACGACGCCGACAAGGGATTCGGCTTCCTCACCCGTGACGACGGCGGTGAGGTCTTCGTGCATTCCTCCGCGCTGCCTCCTGGCACCGGCCCGCTGAAGCCCGGCCAGAAGGTCGAGTTCGGCGTCGCCGAGGGCCGCCGCGGCCAGCAGGCGCTGTCGGTGCGGATCCTGGAGCAGCCGCCCACCCTGGCCAAGCCCAAGCCGAAGGGCAAACGGAAGAAGCCCGACGAGATGGTCGTCATCGTCGAGGACCTCATCAAGCTGCTCGACGAGGTCTCGGGCACCTACCGGCGGGGCAAGCACCCCGACACCGCGCACGCCAAGAAGATCGCCCAGGTGCTGCGAGCCCTCGCCGACGACCTCGACGGGTAGCCGCGCTCCGGCTCGCTCAGCCGAACGGGTTGGTCAGCGGTTTGGTGGGGTCGAGCGTGTCCCCGCGCCTGGGGTCACGCTCGGCTGGTGCAGGCGCGGGCGCGGGCCACTCGGCGGTCGGCGCGGACGCCGCCGCGTCGTGGTCGGCGGAGTAGCCGCCGGGGTTGGCGTCCGGGTCGTGCAAACCGTGTTTCCTCGCCGCCTCGGCTTTCGCGGCGCGCACCCGCCGTACGCGGGCGAACACCACCCAGCCGAGCGCCGCGGCCAGCCCTGCCGCCAGCCCCACCAGCCCGGCGGACACGCCACGGGTCAGTGACAGCACCAGCCCGACCAGCCCGCCGAACACCCACGCGAGCTGCAGCACCGCCTCGACCACCCCGAACGTGGACGAACGCACCTCCTCGCCGATCTCGCGCTGCACGATCGCGTCGAGCGCGAGCTTGCCCAGCTCCTGCGCGAACGCGGTGACCAGCGAGATCGCCAGCGCCGTCCAGACGCCGAACAGCAGCGCCGTCACGACGGCGGTCACGAGGGTCAGGGCCAGCGCGGCCGGCACGATGAGCTGCGGCGCGTGGTTGCGGGTCCAGTTGGCCACGGCGGCGCCGGCCAGACCGCCGAGCCCGGCCGCGCCGGCCAGCAGCGCGATCGTACGCGTCACGTCGAAGAACGGGTCCCGGCCCGAAAGCCACGGCACCGCGTGGTCCTGCACCAGGAACAGCAGGAAGAACAGCAGGAAGCCGGAGAAGACGCGGATGGCGACGTTGGCCCAGACCGCCTCGGCGACCGCGGGGCCCACCTTCAGCAGCGTCCTCCAGCGGTGCCTGGAGCCCTCCTCCTCCAGGTCGGGGGAGTCGATGTGGCGCGGCAGGCGTACCGCGACGACCCCGAGCAGCAGGAAGGCCAGCATCGCCACGCGCAGCACCACGGCGCTGCCCAGCCACGCGGTCAGCCCCGCGCCGATCGGCACCGCCACGCCCGCCGCGACCAGCGTGAACAGCGCCACCCTCGCGTTCGCCGACACCAGCGTGATGCCGGCGGGCAGCACGTTCGGCATGATCGCCGCCCGCGAAACGTTGTACGCCTTCGACAGCACCAGCACGCCGAGCGCCCCGATGAACAGCGTCGGCAGGTCCCCGGGCCCGACGGCCGCCGCCATCGCGAAGCAGAGCAGGCCCCGCCCGAACAGCGTGCCCGCCATCACGTAGCGGCGGCCGGACCTGAACCGGTCGAGAATCGGCCCGACGAACGGCGCCAGCAGCGCGAACGGCAACATCGTGATGACGAGGTAGAGCGCCACCGAGCCGCGGGCCTCGCCGACCGGCACCCCGAAGAAGACCGTGCTGGCCAGCGCCACCGTCACCAGGGCGTCGCCGGCGCTGTTGCCCGCCGACAGCTCGATCAGCCGGCCCAGGCCGGTGCGGCCCGCGCCGCCCGCGTACGTCAGCCGCCGCGTGGCCCTGCCGACCGACCGCACGCCGCCCGCGGTCGCCCGGCCCGCCCGGGCCGTGCCTCCGGCGGTGGCCCGGCCGGCCCGTCCGGCGGCGCGACCGGCGTCGGCGACGCCGCGCCCCACGCGCCGCGCGGCCTCACGTGCCCGGTCCCAGCCTGCGTCCACGCCTACCAGTCTTACCCGATTCGGGCGAAGAGTCGGCGGACGATCCGTCGTTCCCGGCCCGTCCAGGTCCCGGGATGGGTGAGAATGAAGTGTGAGCGAACAGCACCTTTCGCCGGAGGCGGTCCGATGAGCCGCACAAGGGCCCGTGTCCCCGCTCCCGACCAGGCTTGCGCCGAGGCGGTCGAGCTGGCACGCGCCGCGGCCGAGGAGCTAGCGCGGCCGGGCGAGCCTGGGGAGCACCTCGGCTTCGAGAGCGAGGGCGACCGCATCGTCACCCACTACTTCGCCTGCCTCGACCGTGCCTACCGCGGCTGGCGCTGGGCGGTCACGGTCACGCGCGCCTCGCGGGCGAAGAAGGTGACGGTCAGCGAGGCGGTGCTGCTGCCGGGCTCGGGCGCGCTGCTCGCGCCCGAGTGGCTGCCGTGGAGCGAGCGGCTGCGCCCCGGCGACCTGGGCGTGGGCGACCTGCTGCCGGTCGCCGAGGACGACGACCGGCTGGCGCCGGGTTTCACCGAGGTCGACGACGACGCCGACCATCAGGCGCTTTTCGAGTACGGCCTGGGCCGGGCACGTGTGCTCTCGGCCATCGGCAGGGACCGGGCTGCCAGGCGCTGGCACTCCGGCGAGCACGGGCCGCATACACCGATCGCACACGCCGCTCCCGCGCAGTGCTCCACCTGCGGCTTCTATTGGCTGCTCGCGGGTGGGCTGCGGCAGACGTTCGGGGTCTGCACTAACGAATACGCCCCCGACGACGGCAAGGTGGTCTCCGCCGACCACGGTTGCGGCGCCCATTCCGAGGCCGCCGTGCTGCCGCCGCCGATGGAGCAGGCCATCCCGATCCTCGACGACCTCGGCTACGACCTGATGGAGGAGGAGCCGGGGGCCGTCGTCGGCTTCGCCGAGGAGCCGGGCACGGCCGAGGAGCCGGGTTCCGTCGACGCGTCGGGGTCGGAGGAGCTCGGTCATTCCTGATCGAGGTGTCAGGCTGGGGGCAGGGCGATAACCGGGTTTCCTGTCGCCGGTGGCCGCTAACCTACCCTGGCCCACCCTCAACTTCATCAGGATCGTGATCGATGACCGACACCTTTGGCTGTGACCGGATGCGGGCCGCCGTCCTCGCCGCGTGGACTGCCTCGCCCGCCAGGTTCCGCGAGGACGCCAACGCCGAGGAGGACTTCGCGCTCGGCGGCTACCGCGACCGGCTGATCGTCGAGCTCGCGCAGAACGCCGCCGACGCGGCCCTTCGCGCGGGCGTGCCAGGGGTGCTGCGGCTGACGTTGCGGGGCGACGTGCTCACCGCGGCCAACACCGGCGCGCCGCTCGACGCGACCGGCGTGCAGAGCCTTTCCACGCTGCGGGCCTCCGGCAAACGCGACGAGGCGGGCGCGGCCGGGCGCTTCGGCGTCGGGTTCGCGGCGGTGGTCTCGGTGACCGACGCGCCGTCCATCGGCTCGCGCGGCTCCGGCGCGGTGCGCTGGTCCCGCACCGACACCGCGGCGCTGGTCGCGGAGATCCCCGCGCTGGCCGGCGAGCTGGCCGACCGGTCGGGGCACGTGCCGCTGCTGCGGCTGCCGTTCGACGAGCCGCCCCTGGTCGACATCCCGGAGGGCTTCGACACGCTCGTACGCCTTCCGCTGCGCGACCCGGCCACGGTCGAGGCGGTGCGGCGGATGCTGGCCGAGACCAGCCCGGCGCTGCCGCTCGGCCTGCCCGCGCTGGAGCTCATCGAGATCGACGTCGAGGGCGAGACGCGCAGGGTCGCCGCCGACGGCTGGCACGTCGTCTCCGACTCGGGGGAGTTCACGCCCGAGCAGGTGGCCGCGCTGTTCGCGGACCGGCCCACCGAGGAGCGGGCCCGGCCCTTCTGGTCGCTGCGCTGGGCGGTGCCCGTCACCGGCACCGGCGAGCCGGGGCCGCTGCCCGCGAGCGTGCCGCCCGTGGTGCACGCCCCCACGCCCAGCGACGAGCCGCTCGACCTGCCCGCGCTGCTGATCGCCTCGTTCCCGATGGCCACCGACCGGCGGCACGTCGCCAAGGGGCCGCTGGCCGACTTCCTCGTCGAGCGGGCCGCCGACGCCTACGTCCGGCTGCTGCGCGAGCTGCCGCGCACGTCCAAGCTGCTCGACCTGGTGCCCGCGTTCATGGGCAAGGGCGAGCTGGACGCCCGCGTCCGGCGGGCCGTGCTCGACCGGCTGCCCGGCACGCCCCTGCTGCCCGCGCTGTCCGCGCCCGCGCCGGCCGTGCAGACGCCGTCGTTCGCCGACGCCGAGGTCTACGAGCCCGACGCCGCCTGGCGGGTCGAGCAGCCCGCGCCCGAGCCGGAGGCGGGCGGCTGGGTGGTGAGCGGCCGGGAGGCGGCCGTGCTGGCCGCCGGGTCGGCCGAGCTGCTGGCCACGGTCGCCGACTTCGTGCCCGGCCTGCTGCCGGCCGGCTGGCCGCCGCGCCATCCGGCGATGACCGCGCTCGGCGTGCGCCGGGTCGAGCTGTCCGACGTGGTCGACCTGCTGTCGGGCGAGACCGTGGAGGGGCGCGAGCCGTCCTGGTGGCGTTCGCTGTACGAGGTGCTGCCCGCCGACGACCCCGAGTCGCTGGGCGCGCTGCCGGTGCCGCTCGCCGACGGGCGCCTGGTCCGCGGGCCGCGCGGCACCCTGATCCTGACCGACGGCGGGGCCGAGCTCGACCTGACGCCGCTCGGGCTGCGCATCGTGCATTCGGAGGCGGCCCATCCCGCGCTGCTGCGGCTGGGCGCGGCCGAGGCCACGCCCCGTACGGTCCTGGAGGACCCGCTGACCAAGGCCGCGGTGGCGCAGTCGCTCGACAGCCCCGACGCCGAGCCGGTGGCGCGGGCCGTGCTCTCCCTCGTCCAGGCCGCCGCGCTGGCGCCGGGCGAGGCGCCCTGGCTGGCCGAGCTGGCCCTGCCGGGCGCCGACGGCGAGCTCTATCCGGCCGGCGAGCTCATGCTGGCCGACGGCGCGCTGGCCGGCGTGCTGGAGCCCGGCGGCCACCTGGGCATCGCCTCGGCCTCGCTGGAGGAGACGTACGGCGCCCACGTGCTGGCCGCGGCGGGCGTGCTCGACGGGTTCGCGGTCGTCCACGACGAGGACGTCCTGCTCGACCCCGACGAGTGCGACCACGACCTCGACGGCGAGGTCGACTGGCTCGACCACGTGCTCGACCTGCTGCCCGAGCTCGACGTGCCCCCGCTGATCCCCGAGTTCACGGCGGTGCGCGACCTGGAGCTGGTGGCCGACTGGCCGGCGGCGCTGGCGCTGCTGGCCAGGCCGCCGCTGCGGGCCGCGCTCCACCCGCTGCGGGTCGCGGGCGTCGAGGTGCCGTCCTACACCGCGTGGTGGCTGTCCCGCCATCCGGTGCTCGACGGGCGCAAGCCGCTGGAGCTGCGCCTGCCCGGCGCGGACCCGCTGCTGCAGGGCCTCTACGCCGACGCTCCCGCCGGGCTCGACGAGGGGGCGCTGGCGATGATCGGCGTCCGCAGCACGCTGGCCGAGCTGCTGGCCTCGCACGGCGGGCCGGAGGAGCTGCTCGACCTCATGGCCGACGAGGCCGTCGAGGTCGACCGGGCCCAGCTGCGCGCGCTGTGGGTGGCGCTGGCCGGCGTCGATCCCGAGCGGGTGGCGCCGCCGTCGCGGGTGCGGGCGGTGCTGCGCGGGTCGATCGTGGTGGCGGCGGCCGAGGACGCCGTGGTCGTGGAGGCGCCCGACCTGCTGCAGCTCGTCGCCGAGCGGCCGCTGGTGCTGGCGCCGTACGACCTGGCCGAGTCGCTGTCGGAGCTGCTCGACCTGCCGCTGGCCGGCGAGCTGACGACCGGTGAGGTGACCTCGGCGGGCGAGGTGCGCGAGGTGCCGGCCGAGGTGCGCTCGCTGCTGCCCGCGGCTCCCGGCACGTACGTGGAGCACGAGAAGCTGCTGGTCGACGGCGTGGAGTGCGCGTGGCGCTACTTCGAGGGCGCCGTGCACTGCACGGGCATCGACGGGCTGGCCCGTGGGCTCGCCTGGGCGACGGGGCAGTGGGGCGACCGGCTCGCGGTGGCCGCGCTGCTGCGCGATCCCGAGGCGGTGCCGCTGCTGCTCGCCGAGGCCGACCTGTCGTAACCGCGCCTCCGGGCCTGCTCGAACGGCGGGCCCGGACGGCAGTTGTCGCGGCCCGGCAGTTCGTCGCGGGGGCGGGCGTCAGTTGCCGCGGGGGCGGGCGTCAGTTGTCGCGGGGGCGGCGGACCATCCACATCCCGAGGAAGCCGAACGCCACTCCCGTGACGCAGGTCCAGATCCACCACTCGTTCCCGGGGGCGGGACGGAAGATCAACAGGACGACCAGGGCGACGGCCCAGATGGCCGTGCCGACGCCGACGGCGGCGACGTCGTTGGTCTTGATCGGCTCAGGGTCGGGGTGCCACTGCTTCACGTTGTCCAGCCTAGCTTCCAATAGTGTCTCGATCTCATTACTGACACTTTCCGCAGGTCATCCCATACTGTCACCCTTCGCGTCGTGAGCGATACAAAGAACACTGAACCCCGATCCGCACTGGACCGCTTCTTCGCCATCACGGCGCGAGGATCCACCGTCTCCCGGGAGGTCCGGGGCGGTCTGGCCACCTTCTTCACGATGGCGTACATCGTCGTGCTGAACCCGTTGATCATCGCCACCGGCAAGGACATCGATGGTCAGTTCATCGGCGACGGCAGCGAGGCCAACATCCCGTTGGTGGCCGCCGGCACCGCCTTCGTGGCCGGCGTGATGACGATCCTCATGGGCGTCATCGGCAAGGTGCCCTTCGCGATGGCGGCCGGGCTCGGCATCAACGCCTTCGTGACCTTCAACATCGCGCCGCTGATGAGCTGGGAAGAGGCCATGGGCCTGGTCTTCCTGGAAGGCGTCATCATCGCGATCCTGGTGCTGACAGGGCTGCGCACCGCGGTCTTCCACGCCATCCCCGCCCAGCTCAAGACCGCCATCAGCGTCGGCATCGGCCTGTTCATCGCACTGATCGGCTTCGTGGACGCCGGTTTCGTGCGCAAGGCCGCAGGGGCGCCCCTGGAGCTGGGCATCGCCGGCAACCTCACCTCGTGGCCCATCTTCGTCTTCGTCGTGGGCCTGCTCGCCACCGCCGCGATGGTGGCCCGCAAGACGAAGGGCGCCATCCTCATCGGCATCGTCGGCACCACGATCCTGGCCATCGTCGTCGAGGCCTTCGCCAAGGCCGGCCAGTCCTCGGCCGAGAACCCCGGCGGCTGGCAGCTCAACCGGCCCACCGTCCCCGAGGAGATCTTCGGCTTCCACAACCCGCTGACGCTGTTCGCCGAGTTCGACCCGATCGGCGGCTTCCAGCGGGTGACGGTCCTGCTGGCCGTGCTGTTCGTCTTCACCCTGCTCATCACCGACTTCTTCGACACCATGGGCACGGTCGTGGGCGTCGGCCGGCAGGCGGGGCTGGTGCAGGAGGACGGCATGCTGCCGCGTACGAAGCAGATCCTGCTCGTCGACTCGATCGGCGCGGCGGCGGGCGGCGCGGGCTCCGTCTCCTCCAACACGACCTACGTCGAGTCGGCCGCCGGCGTCGGCGAGGGCGCCCGGACCGGCCTGGCGAGCGTGGTGACCGGGGTGCTGTTCCTGGTGGCCATCTTCTTCGCGCCGCTCGTGAAGGTGGTGCCGTACGAGGCCGCCGCGCCCGCGCTGGTCGTCGTGGGCTTCCTCATGATGACCGCGATCCGCGACATCGACTGGAACGACTACGAGCTGGCCATCCCGGCGTTCCTCACCATCGTCATCATGCCGTTCACCTACTCGGTCTCGAACGGCATCGGCGCCGGCTTCATCAGCTACGTGCTGATCAAGGTGGTGCGCGGCAAGGCGCGCGAGGTGCACCCGCTGCTGTGGGGCACCGTGGTGCTGTTCGTGCTCTACTTCGCGATCGGTCCGATCCGGGTGCTGTTCGGCGTCTGACCCCGCGTCGACCCAAGGCCGGAGCCGCCTCGCACATGCGGGGCGGCTCCGGGGTATCAAGGGGTGAGACGCCTTATCGGTTGGGGAAATATCGTGGACTGCCGTATAGTTAGCAAAGGTAATGACTCATGCTAACCAACACCCCGCACAAGACAGGTCTGCGCGGCGACGCGGGTCTGGCTTCGGCCCTGCGCGTATCGCTGACCAGACTCAACCGACGCCTAAGACGACAGGCGGCGGCGCACTCGCTGACGCCCACCCAGTTCGCGACGCTCGCCGCCGTGGAGCGGCACTCCGGGATAACCCCTGGAGAGCTGGCCGAGCTGGAGAAGGTGCAACCGCCCTCGATGACCCGCGTGATCGCCGGGCTAGAGGAGCGCGGTCTGGTCGCCCGTGGGCCGCATCCGACCGACCGGCGCCAGGTGATCGTGACCGTGACCGAGGCCGCCCAGAAGCTGCTGAAGGAGGAACGTCGCCGCAAGGACGCGTGGCTGACGCAGCGGCTGAAGGAGCTCTCCCCGGAGGAGAGGTCGATCCTCAGGCAGGCCGCGCCGATTCTGGAGAAGCTCAGCAGGATATAGAGCCTGAGCAACCCAGGACCGGGATGTTCCGGTCGCTCAGGATTCGCAACTACCGCATGTTCGCGGCCGGTGGCGCCGTCTCCAACGTCGGCACCTGGCTGCAGCGCACCGCCCAGGACTGGCTGGTGCTCGACCTGACCAACGGCAGCGCGGCGGCGCTCGGCACGGCGACCGCGCTGCAGTTCCTGCCGATGCTGCTGTTCGGCATGTTCGGCGGCGTGCTCGCCGACCGCTACCCGAAGCGCCCGATCCTCGTCGCGGCCCAGAGCCTCATGGCCATGCTGGCCCTCACCATCGGTGTGCTGACGATGACCGGCAGCGCCCAGGTGTGGCACGTGTACGTGATGGCGTTCCTGCTCGGCATGATCTCCTGTGTGGAGGTGCCGACCCGGCAGGCGTTCGTGGTCGAGATGGTCGGCCGCCGCGACCTGCCCAACGCGATCGCGCTCAACAGCTCCATCTTCAACCTGGCCCGCGTGGTCGGCCCGGCGCTGGCCGGCGTGCTGATCTACGTGCTCGGCGGCACCGGCCCCATCTTCCTGGTCAACGCGCTGACGTTCGGCGCGGTGATCTCCTCGCTGGTGTTCATGCGCGCCTCCGAGCTCAACCCGGCCGAGCCGGTGCCGAGGGCGAAGGGGCAGCTCCGCGAGGGCCTGCGCTACGTCGTGCGGCGCGAGGAGCTGCTGCTGCCGGTGCTGCTCATCGGGTTCGTGTCGATGTTCTCGCAGTCGTTCTCGATGTCGATAGCGCTGATGGCGCGCGAGGTGTTCAAGGCGGGCGCGTCGTCGTTCGGCCTCGCCTCCAGCATGTTCGCGGTGGGCGCGCTGGGCGGCGCGCTGCTCGCGGCGCGGCGGGCCAAGCTGACGAACAAGGTGCTGTTCGCCGGGGCGATCGGGTTCGGGGCGTTCCAGATCCTCACCGGGCTGGCCCCGTTCTACCCGGTCTACCTGCTGCTGCTGGTGCCCACCGGGGTCGCGCTGATCACCGTCAACACGGCCGCCAACGCCAGCGTGCAGCTCGCCACGTCGGCCGCGATGCGCGGCCGGGTGATGGGCATCTACATGCTGGTCTTCACCGGAGGGGCCCCGCTCGGCGCGCCGCTGGTCGGCTGGCTGTCGGAGCTCGGCGGGCCGCGCCTCGGCGTGATGCTGTCCGGCGTGCTGGTGCTGGTCGGCACCGGGCTCGCGGTCGTGGTGACGCGGCTGATCAGCCGCCGGGTCTCCGGTCCCGCCCTCGCGATGGCCTGACCCGCCCCCGCCCGCCCCGAGCGGGCACAATGTGTTGGCATGAGGCTCTTCGCGGCCCTGGTGCCGCCCGACGAGGTGCTGGACGAGATCGAACGCGCGATCGCGCCGCACGTCGGGCAGGTGCCGGGGCTGCGCTGGCCCGACCGGGCCACCTGGCACATCACGCTGGGCTTCTTCGGTGAGGTGCCCGAGCGGGCGCTGCCCGAGCTGGAGACCCGCCTGGCCCGCGCCGTGCACCGGCACCGGGTGCTCGACCTGGCCTTCGCCGGCTTCGGCGCCTTCTCCTCGGCCCGCCGCGCCCGCGTCTTCTGGATCGGCGTCACCGGCGACTCCATGACCAGGCTCGCCGACTCCGTACGCGCCGGCGCCCGCCGCGCCGGAGCCACCGGGACCGACGCCAAACCCCTCCACCCGCACCTCACGCTGGCACGCGCCAAGACCGAGACGGACCTCCGCCCGCTGGTCGAGTCGCTGTCCGGGTTCAGCGGCTCGCCGTGGCGGGCGGAGGTGGTGCGGCTGGTGCGCAGCCACACGGGACCGCAGGTGAGGTACGAGTCACTCGCCGAATGGGCGCTCGCACCGGCCGAGCCGGGCTAGGCTCCAGGGCGTGGACCGTCCTCGTTCTTGGCTGCTGCCCCTGGTGCTCGGCCTGCTCCTGCTGATCGTGGTGGTCGGCGCGCTGCTCACCTGAGCCCTACCAGGCGTAGTCCTCCGGCGCGGTCCGGTGACCGGGGAAGATCTCGTCCAGGCGGGTCAGCACGGCGTCGTCCAGCTCGATCTCCAGCGTGCGCATGCTGCCTTCGAGCTGCTCCAGGGTGCGCGGGCCGATGATCGGCGCGGTGACCGCCCGCTGCTTGAGCAGCCAGGCCAGGCCCACGTGCGCCGGGTCCTCGCCCAGCTCGTCGCAGAGCTTCTCGTACGCCTCGATCTTGTCGCGGTGCTTCTCCAGCTGCTTGACGATCTGCTCGCTCGCCGAGCGGCCCTTGTCGATCTTGCGGAGCACGCCGCCCAGCAGGCCGCCGGCCAGCGGGCTCCACGGGATCACGCCGAGCCCGTAGTCCTCGCAGGCGGGCAGCACCTCCAGCTCGACCGCGCGGGTGAGCAGGTTGTAGTGGGACTGCTCGCTGACCAGGCCGAGGAAGTTGCGCCGGGCGGCGGTTTCCTGGGCCTTGGCGATGTGCCAGCCGGCGAAGTTCGAGGAGCCGACGTACAGGATCTTGCCCTGCTGGCGCAGGACCTCCATCGCCTCCCAGAACTCCTCGAACGGGGTGTTCCGGTCGACGTGGTGCGCCTGGTAGATGTCGATGTAGTCGGTCTGCATGCGCTTCAGCGAGGCGTCGCAGGCCCGGCGGATGTTGAGCGCCGACAGCTTGCTGTCGTTCGGCCACTCGCTCATGCCGCCGTAGAGCTTGGTCGCGATGACGGTCTTCTCGCGCCGCCCGCCGCCCTGGGCGAACCACCTGCCGATGATGTTCTCGGTGATGCCCTCGCCCAGCTTCCAGCCGTAGACGTTGGCGGTGTCGAAGAAGTTGATGCCCAGCTCCAGGGCCCGATCCATGATCGCGAAGGAGTCTTCCTCCGAAGTCTGCGGGCCGAAGTTCATGGTGCCGAGGCAGAGGGGGCTGACCTGAAGGCCACTGCGTCCGAGGTTGACATAGTCCATAGTTCCAACCCTAAAGACCTGGAGCGCACTCCAGGCCAGACGCTTCCCGGCGCGCCGGTGGGGCATGATGGCGGCGTGGGGGATGTCATGATCCGGATGCTCGCGGCCGTGCTCGCGGCCTGCTTTTTGATCGTTGTGCCCGCTCCTGCGGCGGCGGCCGACGACGAGCGGATGGAGAAGCTCTTCACGTTCAAGGACCCGAGGATCACCGAGTCCAGCGGCCTGGCCGTCTCGCCCACCCACCCCGGCATCTACTACACGCACAACGACAGCGCCGCCGCCCCGACGTTCTACGCCGTGGACGGCGAGGGGCGCACACGGGCGACCTACCAGGTACGCGGCGCGGAGGCGCGCGACTGGGAGGCGATGGCCGCGAGCAAGGACCCGCGCACCGGGCGCGGCGTGCTCTGGTTCGCCGACATCGGCGACAACCTCGACGGCGCCTGGCCCGACGTGTCGATCTACAAGGTGATGGAGCCGCAGCGGATCGGCGACGCCACGCTGCCCGCCGTGCGCTACCGGTTCCGCTACGCCGACGGCGCGCGCAACGCCGAGGGCATCATGGTCAACCCGAGGACCGGGCGGCTCTACGTGGTGTCCAAGGAGTTCGCGGGCTCGGTCTACGCCGCGCCGAAGACGCTGCGCACCGACCGGACGAACGTGCTGCGCAAGGTGGCCGCCGCGCCCATCATGGCGACCGACGCCGCGTACGCGCCGGACGGCTCCTCGTACGTCGTGCGCACCTACTTCTCCGCCACCCTCTACAAGCCCTCCGGCGAGACGATCGCCAGGGTGGCGATGCCGCAGCTGGAGCAGGCGGAGTCGATCGCGTTCACGGCGGACGGCAAGGCCCTGCTCACCGGCAGCGAGGGGGTGCGCAGCCCGGTCTACCGGGTGCCGCTGCCCGCCCGCGCGCGGGCCGCCGCCTCGCCGAGCGCCACCCCCACGCCCACGCCCAGCCCCGCGAAGGCCGAGAGCAGCCTGGACGCCCGGGCGGACGGCCAGGCGGACGGCGGGCTGTCGCTGAAGGACGTGCTGATCTGGCTCGCGGCGGCGGCGACGGCCATCGGCGTGATCACCTTCATCGCCCGCAGGACCGCCTGACCGGGCGTCACCGGCCGCCGCGCATGGTCGCGGTGAACATGTCGCCGCGCAGCGCCCGCTCCACCACCTCGATCGAGCGTGACAGCCGGACCAGGCGCGGACCCTCCTGCCGGTAGGCGTCCAGCACCGCCTCGATCGCGTGCGGCGGCAGATGGCCCTTGAGATCGACGGCGGCGGCGCGGTAGCCGGCGCGGGCGGCCTCGACCGCCGAGCTCACGTGGTGCCTGGCCATGCTGGCCAGGGCCACCGGGTGGCGGCGGAGCACCTCGTAGGCGCGGTAATCGGGCGGGACCGCGTCGAGCAGCCAGGCCACGGCCGAGGTCTCCCAGTCGGGGACGCTGGGCGGACGGACCTCGGCGGGCCACTCGGGCGGGACGTACATACGCCAATCGTACTTAAGTTCGATTGGTGACCGGAGGCAGGCCGCACTCCGTGATGCCTTTCCGTTTACGATCATCAGAAGCCCCACCCGCGACGATCACCTGGAGGCGCGGTGTCGGACGGCGTTTCTCGCCGGGGAGCGTTGACGTTCTTCGGCGTCCTCGCCCTCGCGGGCGTCGTGACGGTGGCGTTCGTGGTCTTCCGCTGCAGTGACGACCAGTGGTTCCTCCGCGCATCCGCGGAGATCGAGGCGTCCGCCCGCACCATGCGGGACGGCGAGCGGCTCGGCCCCCGCACCGTCGGCGGGATGGCGTTCGAGGAGGTCCGCCGTGAGCATGGGGTGGTCGTCTTCCAGCAGGGCGACCATTTGCACAGCCTCTACGGCTACGCCTGGAGTCCGCAGGGCGAACCAGCGCGGCTTCTCGAGGACGTGGAGTGGTCGGAGGATCACGTCGATCACTCCTTCAAGCACCTGCGGGGCGCCTTCTACTCCTGGGTCGGGGGGCGCTGACGCCCGCGTCCGGTACGAGCCGCCGGGCGCCGCGGGTTTACGGTGGTGGTGGCCGGCGAGCCGGCGGTGGAACTGTCCGTCGCTCGGAGCGTGCCCCAAGAGTGGCTGAACGCCGTTGCCCGGTTCCTCCGCTGAGGTCCGCGCGTCGTACCAATGCGCCCCGATATGGCGGAGACGGGCGGTAAGCCGGGAAAATCGGTCATGTGACGGAGAGAATCGGGATCGTGGGCGCCGGGATCGTCGGGCTGGCGGTGGCGCGTGAGCTCGCCGCCACCCGGGGCGCCGAGGTGACGGTGCTGGAGAAGGAGGACGGCGTCGCCGCCCACCAGACCGGGCACAACAGCGGCGTCGTCCACGCGGGCATCTACTACCCGCCCGGCTCGCTCAAGGCCAGGCTGTGCCGGGAGGGCGTGGCGCTGCTCAAGGACTACTGCGCGGCGCACGGGCTGCCGTACGAGGAGGTGGGCAAGCTCGTCGTGGCGAGCACCCACGCCGAGCGGGCCGGCCTCGCCGCGCTGGCCGAGCGGGCCCGTGCGAACGGCGTCCCCGGCATCGCCGAGCTGGACGCGCTGGGGCTGCGCGAGGTCGAGCCGCACGCGGTCGGCGTCGGCGCGGTGCACTCCCCGCACACCGCGATCTGCGACTTCCCCGCCGTCGCCCGCCGGCTCGCCAGGGACGTCGAGGAGCTGGGCGGGTCCGTACGCCTCGCGCACGCCGTACGCGGCGTCCGCGAGCGCGCGGGCGGCGTGCAGGTGCTGGCCGCCGGCCGGATCTTCACCTTCGACCGCCTGGTGGTCTGCGGCGGGCTCGGCACGGACGCCTTGGCCGCGATGGCCGGGCGGCCGGGGGAGGTGCGGATCGTCCCGTTCCGTGGTGAGTACTACGCGCTTCAGGGCGCGGCGAAGGAGCTCGTACGCGGGCTGATCTATCCGGTGCCCGATCCGCGCTACCCGTTCCTGGGGGTGCATCTGACCCGTACGGTCGGCGGCGAGGTGCTGGTGGGGCCGAACGCGGTGCTGGCGCTCGCGTACGAGGGCTACAACTGGCGTAAGTTCGGAAATATCCGGCAAATTCTCGGGTGGCCCGGCACGCTGCGCCTGGCCCGGCAGCACTGGCGCACCGGGATCAAGGAGGTGCGCGGCAGCCTCGCCAAGGGGGCTTTCGTCCGGGCCGCCCGCCGCTACGTGCCCGAGCTGAACGCCGCCGACCTGGTGCGCGCGCCCGGTGGAGTCCGCGCCCAAGCCGTGGCCAGGGACGGCCGGCTGGTGGACGACTTCGTCGTGGACGTGCACGGCAACGTGGTGCTGGTGCGCAACGCCCCGTCGCCCGCGGCCACGTCGAGCCTGGCGATCGCCAAGCATGTTGCCGGAATTGTCCCAGCACTCGTCCGATAAGGGCATCCTTGTCATGATGGAATCACGCCTGTTGATCGTCGAGGATGACCCCAACATCCTCGAACTCCTCGCCGCGAGCCTCAGGTTCGCGGGTTTCGACGTGACCACGGCGAAGAGCGGCGTCGACGCCGTCGCCGCCGTGCAACGACACCGCCCCGACCTCGTCGTGCTCGACGTCATGCTGCCCGACCTGGACGGTTTCGAGATCGTCAGGCGGCTGCGCGGCGGCGGGCTGCACACGCCGGTGGTGTTCCTGACCGCCCGTGACGAGACCGAGGACAAGATCCGCGGCCTCACGATCGGCGGCGACGACTACGTGACCAAGCCGTTCAGCCTGGAGGAGGTGATCGCGCGCATCCACGCGGTGCTCCGCCGTACCAGCGGCGACCAGCCGGCCGCGCCGCCGCGGCTGACGTTCGCCGACATCGAGCTGGACGAGGAGAGCCACGAGGTGTGGCGCGGAGGCGCCGCCGTGCCGCTGTCGCCGACCGAGTTCAAGCTGCTGCGCTACTTCATGACGAACGCCGGCCGCGTCCTGTCCAAGCCGCAGATCCTCGACCACGTCTGGGACTACGACTTCCGCGGCGAGGTGGGCATCGTCGAGTCGTACGTGTCCGTGCTCCGCCGCAAGATCGACAACCGGAGCCCCCGCCTCATCCACACCCTGCGGGGCGTCGGATACGTGCTGCGCCTGCCCCCGAGCTCCTGATGACCCGGCTACCGCTGAGGATCAAGCTGATGGCGTCCATGCTGGCGCTGCTCGGCTTCGGCATGGTCTTCATCGGCCTGGTCAGCGTGTCGGTGCTGCACGGCTACCTCATCGACCGCGTGGACGGGCAGCTCACGCTGCTCAGCGAGCGCATGCACAAGAAGATCCTCAACGACCGGCGCAACGACAGGGAGACCCCCGAGCGGCCCATCCTCATCGAGTCGGACGCGATCGTCCTGGTCAAGGAGCCCGGCGGCGACTTCGTGCCGATGCTGACCGACCGCGACGTGGACGCCAAGCCCAAGCCCCTCCTCGCCGGCGCGCCCCGCCAGGACGCCTACACCGCACAAGCCGGCAGCGGCGACGGCGAATGGCGGGTGCTGGAGCGGGAGGTGCGGCGCACCACGCTCGTCGTCGCCGTGGACCTGGAGGAGGTCGACGCGATCACCAAGCGGCTCGTGCTCATCGAGCTGCTGGGCGGCGGCGGCAGCCTGCTCATCCTCGCCGTCGTGGGCGTCACCATCGTCCGGCGCAGCATGCGCCCGCTCGCCCAGATCGAGCGCACCGCCGAGGCCATCGCCGGCGGCGAGCTGGGCCGCCGGGTCCCCGACGCCGACCCCCGTACGGAGGTGGGCAGCCTGGCGAGGTCGCTCAACGGCATGCTCGCCCAGATCGAGGCCGCGTTCGCCGCCCGTTCGGCCTCCGAGGAGGCGGCCCGGCGCTCCGAGGACCGCATGCGCCAGTTCGTCGGCGACGCCTCCCACGAGCTGCGCACCCCCCTCACCTCCATCCGCGGCTTCGCCGAGTACGCCCGCCAGAACCCCTCCGCCGACCCCGTCGAGCTCATGCAGCGCGTGGAGAAGGCGGCCGGCCGGATGAGCCTGCTGGTGGACGACCTGCTCCTGCTGGCCAGGGTGGACCAGCAGCGTCCGCTGCGGATGCGCCCGGTGGACATGCTGGCGCTGGCCGCCGACGCCGTGCAGGACGCCCGGATCATCGCGCCCGACCGTACGATCAAGCTCGACGTCGTCGGCGGCGCGGCCCTGATCGTCTCCGGCGACGAGGTACGCCTGCGCCAGGTCGTCAGCAACCTCGTCACCAACGCCATCGTCCACACCGAGCCCGCCTCGCCGATCATCGTCAGGGTCGGCGCCGGCGGCGAGCAGGTCTTCCTGGAGGTCGCCGACCAGGGCCCCGGGCTCACCCCGGAGCAGGTCGAGCACGTCTTCGAGCGCTTCTACCGGGCCGACTCCGCCCGCGCCCGCCGCCGCTCGACCGAGGAACGGGGCAGCGGGCTCGGCCTCGCCATCGTCCAGGCGCTCGTACGGGCCCACGGCGGCGAGGTCACCGTGACCAGCACCGTCGAGGACGGCTCCACGTTCCGGGTCGAACTCCCACTAGCTTTGGAGTGACCGTTCAGCTAACCCTCAGGTCGTTTTGTCACTGTAAGTAGGTGACGAAACCCGAGGCGCTGATCATGGTGGTGGACGACGAACCCAGCATCAGGGACCTGCTCTCCGCCAGCCTGCGCTTCTCCGGGTTCGAGGTCCTGACCGCCGCCGACGGGCAGGAGGCCGTCGAGGTGGCCGAACGCGCCTCGCCCGACCTCGTGGTGCTCGACGTGATGCTCCCCGACCTCGACGGCCTGGAGGTCGCCAAGCGGATCGACGCGCCCGTGCTCTTCCTCACCGCCCGCGACGCCACCGAGGACAAGATCGCCGGCCTGCGGGTGGGCGACGACTACGTGACCAAGCCGTTCAGCCTGGAGGAGGTGCAGGCCCGCATCCGGGCGGTGCTCCGCCGCACCCGCGTCGAGGGCGCGCCCGCCACCCGGCTCAAGGTCGCCGACCTGGAGCTGGACGAGGACTCCCGCGAGGTCTGGCGCGGCGGCCGGCAGGTGCGGCTGTCGCCGACCGAGTTCAAGCTGCTGCACTACTTCATGGTCAACGCCGGGCGGGTGCTGTCGAAGGCGCAGATCCTCGACCACGTCTGGAACTACGACTTCGGCGGCGACGCAGGCGTGGTGGAGTCGTACGTGTCCTACCTGCGGCGCAAGGTGGACGACGTCGAGCCGCGGCTCATCCACACCCTGCGCAGCGTCGGCTACGTGCTTCGCGAGCCGCCGCCGGCCGGCTGACTCCGCCCTGACATGATCTCGGCTCGCAGCTCCGCCGCGATCTGCTGATGACGAGGACGTGGATCGGGCCGCCTTGCCGAGCTGTCAGGTCTCCTTGCCGATGGTCGTCTGTCACGGTACCGCTCCGCACAGCGACGCTCGCTCAGCGGCACGGAGGTGTGCCGGCCTCGGCTTCCCCCGCTGAACCGGCCCGCGCGTGGGTAGCGTGAGGCGTATGGATCTGCTGGGCGCGTTGGAGGCGTTGCGCCGGCCGCTGGAGCGCGAGCTGTTCCCGCTGGCGATCGGCGAGGCGGCGGCGGACCGGCGCGCGCTGCGCGAGCTGACCGGGCAGCTCGACGACTACCTGCTGCCGAGGTTGCGGGCGATCGACGCGCCGCTGCTGGCCGTCGTCGGCGGCTCCACCGGGGCGGGCAAGTCCACGCTGGTCAACTCGCTGGTCGGCGCGGACGTGGCCGAGCCGGGCGTGTTGCGGCCCACCACGCTGACGCCCACGCTCGTGGTCAACCCCGCCGACCGGTCCTGGTTCATGGGGCAGAACGTGCTTCCCGGGCTGTCCCGCGCCACCGGTGAGGGCCCCGGCGCGCTGCGCGTGGTGACCTCCGACGCGGTCGGGGCCGGGCTGGCGCTGCTCGACGCGCCCGACATCGACTCCGTCGTCACCGCCAACCGGGAGCTGGCCGCGCAGCTTCTCGCCGCCGCCGATCTGTGGTTGTTCGTCACGACCGCCGCCCGGTACGCCGACGAGGTGCCGTGGAGCTTCCTGCGTTCGGCCCGCGAACGGAGCACGGCGCTCGCCGTGGTGCTCGACCGGGTGTCGCGGGAGGCCGTCGAGCCGGTGGCCCGCGACCTCAACCGGCTGCTCGCCGAGAACGGGCTCGACGGCACCCGCCTGTTCACCGTCCCCGAGGCGCCCTTGCCGGACGAGCGGGCGCGCCTGCCCGAGGAGTACGTACGCCCCATCGCCGACTGGCTCAACGGCCTGGCCGAGGACGCCGCCGAGCGCGCCCGCGTCGTACGCCAGACGCTCTCCGGCGCGCTGGACAGCCTGGAGACCCGGGTGCCGGCCCTGGCCACGGCGGTCGCCCGGCAGCAGGCGGGGTTCGACGGGCTGCGCGCGATCGTCTCGAACGCGTACGCGGGCGGCCTCGCCGACTTCGACGGCGGCATGCGCGACGGCTCGCTGCTGCGCGGCGAGGTGCTGGCCCGCTGGCAGGACTTCATCGGCACCGGAGACCTCATGCGTACGCTGGAGAGCCGCGTCGGCCGGCTGCGCGACCGCGTCGTGGGCTTCTTCACCGGGCGAGTGCCGGAGACGCAGCTCAAGGAGGCGCTGGAGAGCGGAGTCGAGTCGCTGATCAGGGCCTCCGCCGACGGGTCCGCCGAGCGGGCGCTGGAAGGCTGGTCCGCCGCGCCCGGCGGCGCGGGGCTGCTCGAGCGGCTCGGGCCCGTCGAGTCGGCCCGGCTCGGGCGGGCCTCGCCCGACCTCGGCAGGCGGACGGAGGCGGCGGTGCGTGGCTGGCAGGAGTTCGTGCTCGACCTGGTGCGCGGCGAGGGCGCCGAGCGGCGTACGGCGGCCCGGGTGGCCTCGTTCGGGGTGAACGGGGCGGGGCTGCTGCTCATGCTGGGGGTGTTCGCGTCGACGGGCGGGCTGACCGGGATCGAGGTGGGGATCGCGGGCGGCACGAGCCTGCTGTCGCAGAAGGTGCTGGAGGCCGTCTTCGGCGACCAGGCGGTCCGTACGCTGACCGTCACGGCCCGCGAGGACCTGCGCGAACGGGTCCGCGCGCTGCTGGCGGAGGAGGCGGCCCGCTTCGACGTCCTCCTGGAGACCGCCGAGCCGCCGAAGGGCACGGCCGAGCAGCTCGACGAGGCTCTTGCCGAGATCCGTGCCCAGCGGGCGCGACGGGCGGACCTCCCGGCGCCGGCCGCACGACCGGCCGTGGAGAGCGCTACGCCACCGGCTGTGGAGGACGCCGAGCGGCCATCCGTGGAGAGCGTCGCGCGACCGGCCGTGGAGGCCGCGCCGCCGCCTCCGGGGGCGCGGCCGTCCGCCGCCACCGTGGAGCTGCCGGTCCAGCCCGGCGCCGAGGAGGAGGGCCGGTGAAGCTGCTGCGACGCAAGGAGGGGCCGTCCCTCGACACACGGGTGAGCGCGCTGCTGGAGGCGGCCACGCTCGGCGAGGGCCGGCTGCCCGAGGAGGCGGTGACCGCCGCGCGGGCCGTCGCCGAGCGGGCGGGAGCGCGCGCCGGGCTGTCCCTCGACCACACCGTGGCCGCGCTGGCCGGGGCCACCGGCAGCGGCAAGTCGTCCCTCTACAACGCGCTGGCGGGGCAGGAGCTGGCGGCGGTCGGCGTCACCCGGCCCACGACCTCGACCGCGCAGGCGGCGCTCTGGGACGGCGAGGGCGCGGGCCCGCTGCTCGACTGGCTGGACGTCCCGCACCGCCACTCCGCCGCGGACGCGGACGGGTCCGGGCTCGTCCTGCTGGACCTGCCCGACCACGACTCGATCCGGCTCTCCCACCGGCTGGAGGTGGACCGCCTGGTCGAGCTGGTCGATCTGCTGGTGTGGGTGGTGGACCCGCAGAAGTACGCCGACGCGGCCCTGCACGAACGCTACCTGCGCCCGCTGGCCGGGCACCGGGACGTGATGCTGGTGGTGCTCAACCAGGTCGACCGGCTGCCGCCGCAGGCCGTCGAACGCTGCGTCGGCGACCTGCGGCGGCTGCTGGAGGGTGATGGGCTGCCGAACGTACCGGTGCTGGCCGTCTCCGCCCGTACGGGTGAGGGGATGGCCGGGCTGCGGGAGGTGCTGGGCGAGCGGGTGGCGGCCCGCAGGTCGTGGGCGGCCCGCCTGGGCGCCGACGTCGCCGCTGCCGCCGCCCACCTGAGCGCTGCCGGGGGTGACGTACCGGCACCCGGGGAGCCGGAGAGAGGGCTCGACAAGGGGCTCAGGGCGGCGCTCGCGCGGGCCGCAGGGGTGCCGCTGGTGGTGGAGGCCGTGGCCAAGGGGCACCGGCATCGGGCGGTGGTGGCGACCGGGTGGCCGGTCACCCGCTGGCTGCGGCGTTTCCGCCCCGACCCGCTGCGCCGGCTCCGGCTGGGCATGACGGCGGTCCAGAACGCGCGCCCCGAGCTCCCTTCATCAGAGGAGGCGGAGATCGTCGGGCGGACGTCCGTGCCGGGCGCGTCCGCCGTTCAGCGGGCGCAGGTCGAGACCGCGCTCAGGGACGTCGGCGAGTCCGCCGCCGCCGGCCTGCCCGCCCCCTGGGCTTCGACGGTGCGCCACGCGGCCCGCTCCCGCTCCGCCGAGCTGATCGACGCGGTGGACCGGGCGATCGCCACGACCTCGCTCGACGCGACCCGCCGCCCCCGCTGGTGGGGTGCGGTGAACGCGCTGCAGTGGCTGGTGTTCGCGGCCATGCTGGCGGGCGCGCTCTGGCTGGGGGCGCTGTTCGGGATGGACTACCTGCGCCTGCCGCAGCCGCCGCTCCCCACCGCGGGGCCCATTCCGTGGCCGACGGTGCTGCTGGCGGGCGGGGCGCTGGCGGGCGTGCTGGTCGCGCTGCTGTCCCGGCTGCTGGCCTGGCTGGGTGGCCGCCGCCGCGCCCGCCGTACGGGGCGGGCGTTGCGGGCGGCCATCGCCGAGGTGAGCGACAAGCTCGTGCTGGAGCCCGTACGGGAGGAGCTGGACCGGCACGCCCGCTTCACCGAGGCGCTCCGCCTGGCCCGTGCCGAGGTGTGAGGGCCGGGGTCAGCCGCAGTGCTCCCAGCCGCTCTCCCACCACGAGCCGCCGTACGAGCCGCCCCACTTGACGCACTTGCCGGGGGCGTTGACCTTGACCGGTCCGGCGTAGTAGCGGTAGTAGTCCGCGTCCACCTTGCCCTCCCCGCCGTACGGCCAGATCACGGCGCGCACCCACGTGGTGTTGCCCGCCGCGCCCGTCTTCCACGTCACCACGCAGTTGGTGGTGCCGTTGTAGAGCAGGTAGGTGACGGCGCTGGAGCCGAAGGCGTGGCTGTCGATGACGTGGTAGCTGCCGCCGCCGCACGCGCCGATGGGCGTGGACGCGGCGGCGGCCGGGCCGCTCAGGGTCACTGACGCGGCGAGGGCGGCCGCGAGGCCGAGGGAGAGGGTGGCGCTCCGCTTGATCATGCGCACTCGGGATTCCTTCGATGTGATCCGATGTGAAGATCAACCATAGGGCACCAATGCACCTATAAATCAGGATGTTTCGGGCGCGGGGCCGCCGATCGAGGACGCCACCTCGCGCAACGCCCCCAGCACCGGCCGCACGACCGGATGCGAGTCGGCCCCCCGGCGCACGGCGGCGAAGACGCGCCGCTCGGCCGCCCCCTGCGTACGGCGTACGACCACGCCGTCCTTGGCCATGTCCCGCAGCGCCAGCCGGGGCACGAGCGCCACCCCGGCCCCCGCCCCGACCAGCGCCACCACGGCGCGGAAGTCGTCGGAGCAGTGGGCGACGTTGGGCGTGAAGCCCGCCTGCTGGCAGGCGAACGTGATCACGTCGTGCACCGGATTGCCCGGATAGGGGCCGATCCACCGCTCGGCGGACAGCGACACCAGCGTGGCCGAGTCCGCCAGCGGATGGTCGCGGGGCAGCACCAGGTCGAACGGCTCGGCGTACAGCGGCAGCCGGGACAGCCGCCCGTCGGCGGCGTCAGGAGCCCCGCGGTACTCGACCGCGACGGCGAGGTCGGCCGCCGAGTCGAGCAGCATGGCGAGCCCCTGGTCGCCCTCGGCGTCGAGCACCCGCACCTGGATGCCGGGCGTGCTCGCGCGCAGCGCCGCGATGGCGGGGGAGAGCACGGCGCTGATCGCCGTGGCGAAGCAGGCGACGGTGACCTCGCCGGCCTCGCCCGCGGCGTAGGCGGCCACGTCGGCGCGGGCCCGTTCGAGCTGGGCCAGCACCTCGTTGGCGTGCCCGAGCATGATCCGGCCGACCGCCGTGAGCCGCACGCCGCGCCCGTCGCGGGTGAACAGCCGGTGCCCCACCTCGTGCTCCAGCGCGACGAGCTGCTGCGACACGGCCGACGGCGTGAGGTGCAGCGCGGCCGCCGCGGCGGTGACCGTGCCGTGGTCGGCCACGGCACGGAGCGTGCGCAGCCGCCGCGTGTCTATCACGCAGGTGAGGATACTCAGCTGCGTGCGCGTACGAATCAGCTGCGTGCCCGCACGAATCAGCCGCGCGCCCGCACGAAGGCGTCCACCGCCCGGTCGACGTCCTCCTCGCGGTGCGCGGCCGAGAGCTGCACCCGGATCCGCGCCCGCCCGTGCGGCACCACCGGGTAGGAGAACCCGACGACGTAGATCCCGAGGTCGAGCAGGCGCTCGGCCATCGCGCCCGCCTCGGCCGCGTCGCCGATCATGACCGGCACGATCGGGTGGTCGCCGGGCAGGATGTCGAAGCCGGCCTCGGTCATCTTCGCGCGGAAGCGCGCGGTGTTGGCGCGCAGCCGCTCGCGGGCCTCGCTGGTGGTCTCCAGCAGGTCGAGGATGCGCAGCGAGGCGGCGGCGATGACCGGCGCGAGGGAGTTGGAGAACAGGTAGGGGCGCGAGCGCTGGCGCAGCAGCGCGCAGATCTCCGCGCGGGCCGCGACGTAGCCGCCGCTGGCCCCGCCGAGCGCCTTGCCGAGCGTGCCGGTGATGATGTCCACGCGGTCGGTGACGCCGTGCAGCTCCGGCGTGCCGCGGCCGGTGGGGCCGACGAAGCCGACGGCGTGCGAGTCGTCCACCATGACCATGGCGTCGTAGCGGTCGGCGAGGTCACAGATCTCGCGCAGCGGGGCGACGTAGCCGTCCATGGAGAAGACGCCGTCGGTGACGATGAGCCGCCGCCGCGCCTCCGACGACTCCTTCAGCCGGGCCTCCAGCTCGGCCATGTCGCGGTTGGCGTAGCGCAGGCGCTGGGCCTTCGACAGGCGGATGCCGTCGATGATGCTGGCGTGGTTGAGCGCGTCGGAGATGACCGCGTCCTGGGCGTCGAGCAGCGTCTCGAAGACGCCGCCGTTGGCGTCGAAGCACGAGCTGTAGAGGACGGTGTCCTCCATGCCGAGGAAGTCCGACAGCCGGGACTCCAGCTCCTTGTGCACCTCTTGGGTGCCGCAGATGAAGCGTACGGAGGCCATGCCGAACCCCCACCGGTCCAGCGCCTCCTTGGCCGCCGCGACCACCTCGGGGTGGTCGGCGAGGCCCAGGTAGTTGTTG
This sequence comes from Nonomuraea wenchangensis, assembly GCF_900111685.1. Classification (GTDB taxonomy): domain Bacteria; phylum Actinomycetota; class Actinomycetes; order Streptosporangiales; family Streptosporangiaceae; genus Nonomuraea; species Nonomuraea wenchangensis. The sequence continues at coordinate 153,614 of NZ_FOHX01000021.1, read as the reverse complement.
GCGCAGAAGTTGAGCACCTCGCGCCCGGCCACGCCGACCTCGGCGCTCTGCGGGGTGGTGATCACCCGCTCGGGCTTGAGCAGCCCGGCCTCGGCGATCTCGTCGAGGGTCGCCCGCAGCTGCCCGCGCACGTTGCTGAACATCAAGCGCTCCTGTTCATGGTCGCGGCCGCTTCGGCCTCCGTTGGCTCGTGCCTCGCTCTCTCCGGCCGAGCTCCTCCGCTCCAGTCCAGAATGACCTTGCCGGTGCGGCCGCCCGCCGCCGTGTCGAAGGCCGCGTCGAAGTCGCGGTAGTCGAACCTGTGGGTGATGACGGGGGAGAGGTCGAGCCCCTTCTCCAGCAGGACGGACATGTTGTACCAGGTCTCGAACATCTCCCTGCCGTAGATCCCCTTGATGGTGATCATGGAGGTGACGACCGTGGCCCAGTCGATCGCGAACTCCTCGGCGGGCAGCCCGAGCATGGCGATCCTGCCGCCGTGCGTCATGTGCGCGATCATGTCGCGCACCGCCGCCGGGTTGCCGGACATCTCCAGCCCGACGTCGAAGCCCTCGCGCATCTGGAGCCGGCGCATGCCCTCCTCGATGGAGGAGCGGGAGACGTTGAGCGCGAGCGAGACCCCGAGCTTGGCGGCCAGGTCGAGCCGCTCGTCGCTGACGTCGGTGATCATCACGTTGCGCGCGCCGACGTGGGTGGCGACGGCCGCCGCCATCAGGCCGATCGGGCCGGCGCCGGTGATCAGGACGTCCTCGCCGACCAGGGGGAAGGACAGCGCGGTGTGCACGGCGTTGCCGAACGGGTCGAAGATGGCCGCGATGTCGGGGTGGACCGGGGTGCGGTGCACCCACACGTTGGTGGCGGGGAGGGTGACGTACTCGGCGAACGCGCCGTCCCTGTTGACCCCGAGGCCGATCGTGTTGCGGCACAGGTGGCGGCGGCCGGCCATGCAGTTGCGGCACTTGCCGCAGACCAGGTGGCCCTCGCCGCTGACGAGGTCGCCGAGGGCGACGTCCTCGACGCCGGGCGCCACCTCGACCACGTGACCGCTGAACTCGTGCCCGGCGACGAGGGGCAGCTTCAGTGTGTTCCTGGCCCAGTCGTCGTACTTGCGGATGTGCAGGTCGGTGCCGCAGATGCCGGTGCGCAGCACCCGGATCTTCACCTCGCCGGGCCCCACCTCCGGCTCCGGGACGTCCAGCAGCCACAGACCGGGCTCGGCCTTCTCCTTGACCAGCGCTTTCATGGCCCTCTCTCCCCCTAGGTCGAACCTAACGCACTGTGCCCGGTCCACTCGTGAGGTGTCCATCGAGGACTTCTTAAGTGCCCCCACAGCTCAGCTTCACGCGGGCCCACGAGCAGGCACAATTACGCAATAGGCTTGAAGATGACTCGATGTGGAGGTCACGTGCGACAGCAGAGCGGCGACGCCTCCCTCCTGCGCAGGCTCAACTCGGCGGCGATCCTGCGCGTGCTGCGCGAGGTGGACGTCGCCACGCTGTCGGAGCTGGCCAGGGCCGTCCGGGTGTCGCGGCCGACGGCCGAGGCCATCGTGGACGACCTGATCGCCGAGGGCTGGGCCGAGGAGTGGACGGAGGACGACGGCGACCGGCAGCGCGGGCGGCCGGCCCGGCGGTTCAGGTTCCGGTCGGGGGCCGGGCACGTGCTCGGCGTCTCCATCGGCGGCTCCAGCGTGCGGGCCATGGTGGCCGACCTCGCGGGCACGGTGACGGCCTCCGGCTGCGTGCCCACCCACCGGCACCTGAGCGCGGCCGAGCGGCTGGACGCGGCGACCGCGCTGGCCGCCGAGACGGCCGGCCGGGCGGGCCTGGCGCTGGAGGGCCTGGCCGCCGCCGGCGTCGGCACCACCGGCACCGTGGACGCGGCGGGCCGGGTGGTCAAGAGCGTCGCGCTGGACGACTGGACGGGGCTCGACCTGCGCGGCGAGCTGGCCCGCAGGCTGCCCGTCCCCGTGCTGGTGGACAACGACATGCGCCTCGCGGTGCTGGCCGAGCACTGGCGCGGCGCGGCGCGGGGCCGCTCCGACGTGGTCTACCTGTTCACCGGCGACCGCATCGGCATGGGCCTGCTGGTCGGCGGCCGGCCGCACCGGGGCGCGCACGCGGCCGGGGGCGAGATCGGCTCCCAGCCCAACGACAACTGGACGGCGTTCCGGCACGTCATGGACTACGCGATGGCGGCCGAGCCGGGTGAGCTGCGCTCGATGCGGCAGAGCGCCGACTTCGCGATCGCCCGGGCCCGCGCGGGCGAGGAGAAGGCCGCGACGGCCGTGCGCGAGCTGGCCCGCGGGCTGGCGGCGGGCCTGGTCACCGTGGTCAACCCGCTCGACCCCGAGATGGTGGTCATCGGCGGCGCGCTGGCCTCGGCCGGCGACCTGCTGGTGGAGCCGGTACGCGAGGTCTTCGAACGACACTGCCTGTATCCGCCCGAGGTCGTGGCCTCGGAGCTGGGCGACGACTGCATCGTGGTGGGCGCGGTCCGCCTGGCCCTCGACCACGCCGACCAGCACCTTTTTAAGTAGACCACTTACGATTAGCGGCGTAACGATCCGGACTCAAAGCCCTAACGGGACAAAACGCCATCCTATTAAAGCTAGTTGCTTTCATAATTCACCGCTAGCCTCCAAGTCCACGTCATGCTCGAACGAGGAAGGACTCTTGTGAAAGACCTGCGCATCGGAGTCATCGGTCTCGGCCTGCGGACGAGCCTCGCGCTGCACGCGCACCGCCCCGGCGGCGGATCGGTCGTGGCCGCGCTCTGCGACTCCGACCCCGCGGTGCTCAAGAGCCAGTCGGCCCGCTTCGAGGCGGACCTCCTCGCCGAGGACTACCGCGCACTCCTCGACCGGCCCGACCTCGACGCCGTCATCGTCAACACCCCCGACGACACCCACGAGCGCATCGCCATCGACTGCCTGGAGGCCGGCAAGGCCGTCTACCTGGAGAAGCCGATGGCGATCACCGTGGAGGGCTGCGACGCCGTCCTGCGCGCCGCCCGCCGCACCGGCACCCGCCTGTACGTCGGCCACAACATGCGCCACATGGGCGTGGTCCGGCTGATGCGCGACATCATCCGCAAGGGCGTCATCGGCGAGCCCAAGACCGTGTGGGTGCGGCACTTCGTCGGCTACGGCGGCGACTACTACTTCAAGGACTGGCACGCCGACCGCACCCGCACCACCGGCCTGCTGCTGCAGAAGGCGGCGCACGACCTCGACGTCGTCCACTGGCTGGCCGGCGGCTACACCACCCGGGTCAACGCGCTCGGCGACCTCATGGTCTACGGCGACCTGCCGCGCCGCGCCCCCGGCACCCCGCGCCCGGACGACTGGCTGCGCACGTACGAGTGGCCGCCCACCGCCCGCCGCGACCTGCACCACGTCGTGGACGTCGAGGACGTCTCCGTCATGAACATGCGCCTGGACAACGGCGTCATCGCCGCCTACCAGCAGTGCCACTTCTCGCCCGACTACGTACGCAACTACACCGTCATCGGCACCGAGGGGCGGCTGGAGAACTTCGGCGACGGTCCTGGCGACACGGTCAAGGTCTGGAACACCGGGCCGACCGGCTACCGGGACGACTGCGACATCGCCTACAAGGTCCCGCTGGCCGAGGGGTCGCACGGCGGCGCGGACGCCGAGATCATCGGCGAGTTCCGCAGGTTCGTCCGGGAAGGCGGGGCCACCGACACCTCGCCGGTGGCGGCGCGGATGAGCGTGGCGGCCGGCTACATGGCGACGATGTCGCTGCGCGACGGCGGCATGCCGTACGACGTGCCGCCGCTCGATCCCGGCCTGGCCGCGTACTTCGCGAACGGGCAGCGCGAGCCCGCATGAACGGCGACGGCCCGGCCCCCCGAGGGGACCGGGCCGGTCGGCCACGGGCTCAGCGTTCGGCCTCCTTGGGCTGCGGGTCGAGGTCCGGGAAGGGGGACGGCTCCTGGAGGGCCTGCGTGAGCTGGCGCGGACCCTTGGGCTCGGCCTCCTGGGCGTCGGCGACGGCCTCGGCCGCGGCCTCCGCCGCGCGGGCGGCGTCCTCGTCGGCCGCCGAGTGATCCGGAGCCTCCTCCTCGCGGGTCGCCGCCGAGCGCGGCAGCGCCTCGGTGAACGCCTTGGACACGCCCGTCAGCGCCGAGGTGACCTCGCTCGGGATCACCCAGAAGGTGTTGCCCTGCCCCTGGGCGAGCTGCGGCAGCACCTGGAGGTATTGGTAGGCGAGCAGCTTGGGGTCGGGGTCGTTGCGGTGCACGGCCTGGAAGACCTGGTCGATGGCCCGCGACTGGCCCTCGGCCTCCAGGATCGCCGCGGCCCGGGAGCCCTCGGCGCGCAGGATGCGGCTCTGCTTGTCGCCCTCGGCCGTGAGGATCTGCGACTGGCGCTGGCCCTCGGCGGTCAGGATCGCGGCCCGCTTGTCCCGCTCGGCCCGCATCTGCTTCTCCATCGCGTCCTTGATGGTCTTGGGCGGGTCGATCGCCTTGATCTCGACGCGGTTGACGCGGATGCCCCACTTGCCGGTGGCCTCGTCGAGCACGCCGCGCAACTGGCTGTTGATGGTGTCGCGCGAGGTCAGCGTCTTCTCCAGGTCCATCGAGCCGACGACGTTGCGCAGCGTGGTGACGGTGAGCTGCTCGACGGCCTGGATGTAGTTGGCGATCTCGTACGCCGCCGCCCGCGGGTCGGTGACCTGGAAGTAGAGCACCGTGTCGATCTCGACGACCAGGTTGTCCTCGGTGATGACCGGCTGCGGGCGGAACGAGACGACCTGCTCACGCAGATCGATCATGGGGTAGACGCGGTCGACGTACGGGATGACGAAGTTGAGCCCGGGTTTGAGCGTGCGGTGGTAACGACCGAGCCGCTCGACGTTGCGGGCCCGGGCCTGCGGCACGATCCGTACGGCCTTGAGCACGGTGAACACGACGAACAGGATGACGAAGATGCCGACCAGCAAGAGCGGATCCATGCCTACTCCCGGGGATATACGAGGGCGGTCGCGCCCTCGATCTCGATGATGTCTACGGTCGCCCCTTCGGGGATCACGAGTGTCTCGTCGTAGGCACGCGCCGACCATTCCTCGCCCCCGACGCGGATCCGCCCCTCACGCCCCGTCACCTCGGAGACCGTGTAGGCGGGCTTGCCGACCAGGGCCTCCACACCGAACCGCTGGAGCTGTGGCTGCTTGATGTGCCGCAGGGCGAACGGCCTGACGACCAGGAGACCGGCCGCGGAAGCGGCGGCGAAGAAGATTAACTGCAGCGGAACGGGCAGGCCGAGAGCGGCGGTCGCGGCGGTGATGAGGGCTGCCGCGCCGAGCAGCCCGAGAGCCGCCGTGAAGGTGAAAAGCTCCGCCACGCCGAGGACGACTGCGAGGATTACCCAGATGACCCATTCATCCATGTCCGGCCCTCCTCTTAGAACAACGGGCCCGTGCCGCGAGTGGTTCCCCCTCCCCTTCTAACGTAGTCCTGGAGTCAACCCGGCGACACCATCTCACCTGCGGCGTCGGCTGTCCGCAGGGCGCTACCCTCGATCCACCTCTCCCAGGTGAGCTGCCAGAAACCCCACCCGTTGTCCCACGCGAGCTCGCGGACGGTGCCGGTGATCGTGACCGGATCGCCGCGCAGTGAGTTCGCGTAGAACCAGGCGGCCTGGTCGGGGCGGGCGTTGACGCAGCCGTGACTGACGTTGCGGCGGCCCTGGGCCCACACGTTGTCCATGGCGTGGATGTACTCGCCGCTGCCCGAGATGCGTACGGCGTGCTCGATGAGCAGGTCGTAGAAGCCGGGGTCGCCCTTCTCGCGGCCGGGGGAGATCATGCGGACCGGGTCGCCCTTGTCCATGGTGAGGTGCACGCCGCTGGTCGTGGTGTATTCGCGGGTGGTGGCCATGCCGGCGCTGATCGCCATGCGCTGGGCGGTGCGGCCGTCGCGCTCGACGGTCATGCGGTGGGTGCGGGTGTCGACCACGCTGGTCTGGGCGCGGCCGACGGTGAAGGCGAAGGTGGAGTCGACGGCTCCGTGGACGCCGTCGGCCGCGTGCACCCCGGCCAGGTGCGCGGTGACGGTGACCCGCTGCCTGGGCGTCCAGAAGCGGCGGGTGCGGTAGATGACGCGGGTGTCGCCGGCCCAGCGCCAGGCGCCTTCGGCGGGACTCCCGGACCTGACCTCCAGGGCCCGCTCGACGGCCGCCTTGTCCTCGATCGGGCGGTCGAAGTCGAGGATGACCGGCATGCCGACGCCGACCGTCTCGCCGGGCAGCGGCGCGGTGGCGGCGAGGCCGAAGGTCTCCCCGGCGGGACGGGTGCGGAAGCGGCCGGCCAGCACGGTGGCGGGGCCGCCCGGTGAGGTGGCGGTGGCGGTGACGTCGTACTCGGCGCCGGGCTTCAGCGTCCAGTCGGAGCGCCAGACGCGGCGCTCGGCGTCGAGCCTGCCGGGCACCGGCTCGCCGCCGGTGTGCGCCGCCACCTCGCTCAGCGTGCCGCCCGTCGCCCTGATCACCAGGCCGCGGCCGGGCCGGGCGCGGACGCTGTCGAGGGCCGGCGCGATCCGCACGACCGGCGGGGCGGCGGGCGTCTCCGCGGTGACCGGGCCGCAGCCGCACGTCACGGACACCGCCGCCATGGCGCAAACCAGGAGGAAGGCGACACGAAGCATCGCGGCACGCCGCATGAGAGGTGACTCCTGCTGTCCGGGAGAAGGGGTCCTCCCAGATTAGCGGGGAGTCACCGGTCAAGCACCTTGAGTGACATCCAGGGCCTGTGCGACAGTTCCGGAAACCTCCCCCAAGGTCACGTCGCCGGCCGTCGCCCGGATCGTCACCGTGTCGCCGTCCTCCAGGAACGTACGGGTCTCGCCGCTGCCGAGCTTGATCGGGTCGGTGCCGTTCCAGGTCAGCTCGATGAACGAGCCGCGCTGGCCGCGCTCGGGCCCCGAGATCGTGCCGCTCGCGAACAGGTCGCCGGTGCGCAGCGCGGCCCCGTTCACGGTCAGGTGCGCGAGCATCTGGTCGGGCGTCCAGTACATCTCCGCGTACGGCGGCCGGGCCACGACCTCGCCGTTGAGCAGGATCTCGACCGCGATGTCCAGCCCCCAGTCCGCCTTCCTGCGCAGGTAGGGCAGCGGCTCGGGGTCCTGCGCCCGCCCGGGGATCCGGGGCAGCGCCTCCAGCGGCGTCACCCACGGCGAGACCGACGTGGCGAACGACTTGGCCAGGAACGGCCCGAGCGGGCGGTACTCCCACGACTGGATGTCACGCGCGCTCCAGTCGTTGACCAGCGTCACCCCGAACACGTGGTCCTCGAACTCCCCGGCCGGCGTGCCCATCTCCGTCGGCACCCCGACCACGAACCCCAGCTCGGCCTCGACATCCAGCTTCCGGCACGGCCCGAACACCCCCGCGCCGAGCTGCCCCTGAGGCCGGCGAACCGGCGTGCCGGACACCACGACCGTGCCCGACCTGCCGTGGTAGCCGACCGGCAGGTGCCGCCAGTTGGGCATCAGCGGCTCGGCGTCCGGCCGGAACATGCGCCCGACGTTGCTCGCGTGCTCCAGCGAGCAGTAGAAGTCGACGTAGTCGGCCACCTCGACGGGCATGTGCAGCTCGACCTGCGCGAGAGGGATCAGATGACGCTCGACGACCGAGAGGTCGCTCGTCAGCTTCTCCTGGATCAGCGCCCGGGTGTCCCGCCAGGCCGCGCGGCCCCGCGCCATGAACGGGTTGAGCGACGGCGCCGCGAACACCTCGTCGTGCAGCGCGGCGGTCAGGTCGAGCACCTTGTCGCCGTAGCGCACCCCCACACGGGGCTCCTGCCCCGGCAGGGAGAAGACGCCGTACGGCAGGTTGTCGATCCCCCAGCTCACTGATCCTCCTCGATCAGGCCCAGCGTACGCAGGTCCTCCACAGGGGTGTGGGTGGCGCACGAGCCGTAGCTCACCAGCAGCCGCCGCGCCCGCACCGCGATCTCCTCGGGCACCGCCCGCGCCATCCGCACGAGCTGCCCCACATCGGTCATGCGCAGGGCGTGCGCGGGATCGCGCCCCTGCACGGCCTCGCAGACGGCCAGCAGCAGGTTGAGGAACCCGTACCGGTCGACGCCGAGCGAGGGGTCGAAGTGCCGCACCGCGTGGTGCAGCCCGGCGGTGGCCTTGAACGGCACCTCGTGGTCCACGCACGACCTGATGAACGCCGCCAGCGGCTCCACCGCCGGGAAGGCGTCGGCCGTCAGCCCGCCGCAGCGCACCTTGAGCCCCGTGCCCTCGGGCACGTCGATCGCCAGCTTGCGCGGCTGGATCTCGGCGAACAGCCGCACCCCCTTGGGCAGCTGGAGCCGCGCGGCGAGCGCCTCGACGGTCTCGCCCTCCTGCAGCGGCGTCTCGACCAGGTCGATCGGCAGGTCGCCGAAGTCGGGAACGTCCTCCTCCGGGTCGAGGATCAGCCCGATGCGCGCCGGCCGGAAGTCCTGGTCGCGCAGCCGGTCGAGACGGCCGGCCGGGCACAGGAAGCGGTGGGTGAGCACCGGGTTGCCGCTCTCCAGGTCGCGCCGGTTGCGGGCGAGCGCCTGCTCCATGTGCAGGGACGTCGGCGGGAACAGCCCGGCGTCGTCCACGAGCGCGGCGTACAGGGTGGCGGTCATCGGGCCCACGTCCAGGCGTAGCCGGAGTCCTCGCAGGACAGGGCGGCGGGGCCGAGGTCGAGCGGGCGGAAGGTGTCGACCATGACGGCCATCTCGCTGGTGGTCGTCACGCCGTTCGCCATCGCCTCGATGACCGCCTCGACCGCGCCGGGCTGCGGCCCGTGCGTGAACCCGGCCGGGTGCAGCGACACCGAGCCGACGTCGATGCCCGAGCCCCTGCGGGCGGAGTAGTCGCCGCCCACGTAGAACATGAACTCGTCGGAGTCCACGTTGTGATGGTTGTACGGGATCGGCACGGCCTCGGGGTGGTAGTCCAGCGGCCGGGGGCAGAACGAGCACACCACGAACCCCGGCCCCTCGAACGTCTGGTGCACCGGCGGCGGCGCGTGCGTCTTCTTCACCACCGGCTCGAAGTCGTCGATGTTGAAGGCGTACGGATAGAGGCAGCCGTCCCAGCCCACCACGTCGAACGGGTGGTCGCGGTAGACCAGCCGGGTCAGCCCGCCACGCGTGCGCACCAGCACCGGCACCTCCTCGCCCTCGGCGAGCAGCGGCTCGGAGGGGGCGCGCAGGTCGCGTTCGCAGTAGGGCGCGTGCTCCAGGAACTGGCCGTACTGCGACAGGTAGCGCTTCGGCGGCCTGATGTGCCCGGACGCCTCGATGGCCAGCACGTTGACCCGGCCGTCCGGCACCCAGCGGTGGATGGTGCCGGTCGGGATGACGACGTAGTCGCCCTCGCCGGCCTCGATCACGCCGTAGGTGGACTCGAAGCGCACCCGGCCGCGCTGGACGTAGACGCACTCGTCGCCCATGGAGTTGCGGTAGAGCTCGCTCGGGCGGTCGCTGGTGGCGTACGACAACCGGACGTCGCCGTTGCCCGCCAGCAGCATGCGCCCGCCCACCAGGTCGCCCGCGCTGTCCAGCTCCTGGGTGCGGAAATGGCGCGGCGACAGCGGCAGGTTGGGCTCCAGTCGCGTCCCGACGACCGGCTCGACGGCCTCGGCCTTCACGATCGCGGTCGGCAGGTGGCGGTGGTAGAGCAGCGAGGAGTCGGACGAGAAGCCCTCCTCGCCCATCAGCTCCTCGGCGTAGAGCCCGCCGTCCGGCCGTCTGAACTGCACGTGCCGTTTGCGCGGCACCTCTCCCACGACCCGGTAGTACGGCATACCGGCCCCTCCATGGCTGTCCTGTTATCGGACGTAAGTGTCCTCTATGTGTACTAACCGTCGGTCATGCGCCGGAGGATGTCAACCCAGCGCGGCCGACAGCTCGGCCGCCGCGGCCACCACGCGCGCCCCCGCGCGCTCATCCAGAGGCCCGAACGTCACCACCCCCACCGACGCCTCCAGCCACGGCAGCCCGGTCACCGGCGCGGCGACGCCCCGGGCTCCCTCCTGCAACTGCCCCTCAGAGACGAAGTAGTCGCCGCGCCCCTCGCGCAGCGCCAGGATCGCCTGCCCCGCCGCCCCCCTGGTCAGCGGATGCCGCGAGCCCTCGCGGTAGGCCACGTGCATGTCGGTCCAGGACGGCTCCACCACCGCCACGGCGAGCCCGTCGTCCCCCTCGGCGACCGTCAGGTGCGCGGTCGCGCCCACCTCCTCGGCCAGCCGCCGCAACGTCGGCACCGCCGCCGCCCTCAGCAGCGGCTGCACCGCCTGCGCCAGCACCAGCACACCGAACCCCAGATGCACCCGCCCCTCGGCGTCACGGCGGACGAACCCCTCGGCCATCAGGGCCGTCAGCAGCCGGTAGACCACTGGACGGCTCAGCCCCAGCTCGCCCGCCAGCTCCGTCGGTGTGCGCCCGGCCTTGCCGTCGGCGAGCAGGCGCAGCAGGCGAAGCCCGCGTTCCAAGGTCTGTACGGATTCAGCGGCCATACTGCTGATTATCTAGTGACGCAGAGCCGCGAAAGGGGTACGTACGGGAAGCAGCAGAACCGGGGGGTGCACATGCGGCAAAGGTGGGTCTTCCTGCTCGCCGGGCTGGCCGTGTGCGGCCTGTCCGCCGCTGTGCCGTCGTTGACCGGGCCGATCGCGCCGGTCGAGCTGATGGCCAGGGAGACTCCTTTTCACCACTCCGAGGGCGAGCTGGTCGAGGACACCTTCTACCTCACCGAGGGCATCGAGGTCGCCGAGCGGCTCCTGCCCACCGCCAAGGGCGTCGCCGTCCGCGCGGCCTACCTCGCGGTCGGCGTCAGCGTGGACGCGAGCGGCCGCCTCTACGGCAAGCCTGATCGCGCCGGCACCTATGTCGCCCCCGTCCAGATCTGCTCAGGCTCGTCCTGCAGCGAGACGCGGGTGACCCTGGTGGTGCTCGGCAACGTCCCCTGGGTGCCGCGCGACCTGATCTTCCCCGGCAAGGCCGGAGTGCCGCTGGAGGGCGAGATCGGGATCAACGGCGGTCCGCCCGGCGTGCTCCCCACCTTCACCGTCACCGACCACGGCAGGCTGCCCGAGGGCGTGTCCATCGGCCCCGACGGGCACGTGGGCGGTGTCCCCGCGAAGGCCGGCATCTCGGAGGTGCCGGTGCGGATCTGCGTGGCGGGCAGCTGCGCGGGCGTGGTGGTCCGGCTCATCATCGAGTGACCGGCGCTACCGGCGCGCGCAGGTTACGCACGCCGGGGGCCAGCAGCGCGGCCAGCGTGCACACCACGATGATCACGGCGCAGGCCAGCAGCGACGTCTCGGCCCCGAACACGTCCGCCGCCCCGCCGGCCAGCAGCAGCCCGAGCGGGCCGAACATGAGCGAGCCGAGCATGTCGTACGAGCTGACCCGCGACAGCGCCTCGGGCGGCACCTCCCGCTGCATCGTGGTCTGCCAGAGCACGCCGAAGACGTCGAAGCACACCCCGAGCACGAACGCCGCGGCCACCGCCGCCCAGAGCGGCGCGTCGCTGCCGAGCAGCACGTACGGCAGCGCCGTCGGCAGGCACAGCAGCACCCCCACCAGGATCGGCCGCCTGGGCCGCAGCCGGATCGACACGAGCACGCCGGCGATCATCCCGATGGCCTCGCCCGCGAGGAACGCCGACCAGGCCGCCGGCCCGCCGAGGCGGTCCTTGAACAGCAGTGGCCCGAGCACGCCGTGCCCGGCCTCGAACGCCATGACCAGCAGCGAGAACTGCGCCACGACCACCCAGAGCCACTGCCGGGTGCGGAACTCCCGCCAGCCGTCCCGCAGGTCCTTCAGCACCGAGTGCCGCTCGCCCGGCGGGCGCTCGATCCGGTCCAGCCGCATGAGCGCGACGAGCACGCCCGCCCCGCCGAACATGGCCCCGCTGGCCATCAGCGCCCAGCCGCCGCCGAACAGCGTCACCGTGCCGCCGCCGAGCACCGCCCCGCCCACGCGGGAGGCGTTCGCGCCGAGGCCGAGCAGCGCGTTGCCGGACTGCAGCCGGTCGGGCGGCACGACGTCGGGGATGATCCCGGTGAGGGCGGGCAGCGCGAGCGCCGTGGCGATGCCGGTGAGCGCCGCCGCCGTGAGCAGCGCGGGCATCGGCGTCCACCCGGTGAGCATCATGGCGCCGATCGCGAAGTAGCCGGCGGAGGCCAGGAACTCGCCGGTCATCATCACCCGCTGGCGCGGCAGCCGGTCCGCGACGACCCCGCCCACCAGCATGAACGCGATCATGGGTACGGAGGCCGCGGCGAGGACCATCGACAGCGTGCCCGCGCTCGCCCCGGGCAGTTCGAGCACGCCGAACGCCAGTGCCACGGGGGCGAAGGCGCTGCCGAGGACGGAGATGGTCCGCCCGGACAACAGCAGCGCGAAGCGGCGATCCCGGAGCAGGCCGAGATCGCGTGCGTAGTCGTGCACCAAGAACCCCCTACAAAACGGTCAAAGCCTGCCATCCGGCCCCGTGTCTTGTCACTCGATAAACAAGACGGGCCGCGGAATGTGCAGGGGTTTGGCAAGAACCGCGGCCCGGTCCTCCCGTAATTTGCTAGGTCCCTCCAGCTCCAGCCAAGGGGACGCGGGCATGCCGGACGAGATGCTGATCACACGGGTGGCGCGGTGGGCGCGCGAGGTCCCGGACGGGCCGGCGTACACGTTCGTGGACCATCTCGGGGACGGCTCCCGGCGGACCTATACGTGGGCGCAGGCCGACCTCAAGGCCAGGGCGCTCGCCGTACGGCTGCGCGAGCTGGCCCGCCCCGGCGACCGGGTCGCCGTCCTCGCGCCGTCCGGGCTGGACTACGTGGTCGCCGTGCTCGGCACGATGTACGCCCGGCTGGTCGCGGTCCCGCTGTTCGCCCCCGGGCTGCCCGGGCACGGCGAGCGACTGGAGCGGGCCTTCGCCGACGCCGCGCCCGCCGTCGTGCTCACCACGACGCCCGCGCGGCCCGCCGTGACCGCCTTCCTGGGGGAGACCGGACCGCCGGTGGTCGCCGTGGACGCCGTCTCCGACCTGCTCGCCGACGAGTGGGAGCGCGAGCCGATCGCCGCGGACGATCTCGCCTACCTGCAGTACACCTCCGGCTCCACCCGCGCCCCCGCCGGGGTCGAGATCACGCACGGCAACCTCACCGCCAACGCCGCCCAGCTCTGGGAGGTCTTCCGCGCCCGGCCCCGCGTCTCGGCGGCGGTGCTCTGGCTGCCGCTCTTCCACGACATGGGGCTGGTCGCCACCGTCGCCATGCCGATCATGGGGGCGAACCGGGCGGTGTTCATGGACCCGGTGGCGTTCGTCATGAGCCCGGTACGGTGGCTGCGGCTGCTGTCGGAGGAGGCCGACGCCTACACCGGCGCCCCCAACTTCGCCTACGAGTTCACCGCCGCCCGCGTCCGCCCCGAGGACAAGGAAGGGCTCGACCTGTCCGGGGTACGGGTCATGCTCAACGGGGCCGAACCGGTCCGGCCGGGCGCGTTCGCCGCCTTCGACGCCGCCTTCGCCGGGTGCGGGCTGCGGCCCGAGGCGCACACGCCCGCGTACGGGCTGGCCGAGGCCACCGTGTTCGTCGCCGCCACCGGCCGCGACGAGCGGCCCGTCGTGACCGTCTTCTCCCGCGACGCCCTGCGCGAGGGCCGCGCCGTCCCCTGGACCGAAGGGCCGGCCAGCCGGCTCGTCGCCTGCGGCCGGCCGCACGGGCAGCGGGTCAGGATCGTCGGTGACGCCGGCGACCAGCCGGACGGCCACGTCGGCGAGATCTGGGTGCGCGGGCCGAACGTGGCCCGCGCCTACTGGCGTGACCCGGCCCGCACCGCCGAGGTCTTCGGCGCCGACGGCTGGCTGCGCACCGGCGACCTCGGCGTGTGGCACGACGGCCGGCTCTACGTCACCGGCCGCATCAAGGACCTCGTCATCGTGGACGGCCGCAACCACTATCCGCAGGACATCGAGGCCACGGTCCAGGAGGCGCACGAGGCGGTGCGGCGCGACCGGGTGGCGGCCTTCGCGGTGCCGGGCGCGGACACCGAGCGGCTGGTCGTGGTGGCCGAGCGGTCCCGGCGCGGGCAGGGCGCCGACGCGGCCGAGGTCGCGCGGGCGGTGCGGGCCGCCGTACGGGCCGGGCACGACCTCGCGGTGCACGACTTCGTGCTGACCGAGGCCGGGGCCGTGCCGCGCACCTCCAGCGGCAAGCTCGCCCGGCGCGCCTGCCTGCGGGCGTACCTGGAGGGCGCCCTTGTTTGAGCGCGCGGGCCGCCTGGTCTACCGCGGCAGGTGGACGCTGCTGGTGCTGAGCCTGGCGGCGGCGCTCCTCGTCGCGCCGCTCGGCATGGAGCTGTTCGGGCGGATGGCCGACGGCGGCTTCGAGGACCCGCGCGCCGACTCGACCACCGCGGCCCGCTGGAGCGACGACTGGTACGGCGAACACGCCCCCGACGTCGTCGTCCTCTACCACCACCCGTCGGTCAAGGCCCGCGACCCCCGCTACAGGAAGGCGGTGCACGACGCGCTGCGGGCGCTGCCGGCCGAGCATGTGGGGGCGCTCGCGACGTACTGGACGACCGGGTCGAAGCTGATGGTGTCGAAGGACGGGCGGTCCACGTACGCGCTGGTCACGCTCAAGGGCGACAAGCAGGCCGGCTACGCCGCCGTCGAGGAGCGGCTGCGGCGGGCCACGAACCTCCAGGTCTCGGTCGGCGGGCCGGTGCCGCTGCTGAAGGAGCTCAACGACCAGACCGCCGCCGACCTCGCCCGCGCCGAGGCCATCTCCATGCCGGTGCTGCTGGTGCTGCTGGTCGTGGTGTTCGGCAGCCTGGTGGCGGCCGGGCTGCCGCTGCTCGTGGGGGCGTTCGCGGTGCTCGGCGCGCTGGTGCTGCTGCGGCTGCTCACCGAGGTCACCGAGGTGTCGGTCTTCTCGCTCAACGTCGTCACCATGCTGGGGCTCGGGCTCGCCGTGGACTACTCGCTGTTCGTGCTCAAGGCGTTCCGCGAGGAGATCGCGGCAGGAGCGACGAGCGAGGAGGCCGTGGTGCGGACCATGGCCACCGCCGGGCGCACCGTCGCCTTCTCCGGGCTGACCGTGGCGACGGCGCTGCTCGGGCTGCTGGTGTTCCCGCAGATGTTCCTGCGCTCGATCGGGCTCGGCGCGGCGGCGGTGGTGCTGGTCGCGATGGGCGCGGCGCTCGTCGTGCTGCCGGCCGCGCTCGGCGTGCTCGGGCGGCGGGTGAACGCGCTCAGGCTCACCCCCGACCTCGGGAACGGCGGGCACGGCGGCGGGCAGGGCGGCGGCATGTGGCACGCCGTCGCCTCCAGCGTCATGCGCCGGCCTCTGCTCTATCTCGTCGCCGTGGCCGCCGTGCTGGTGGCGCTGGCCGCGCCGTTCCTGCACGTCACGTTCGGCAACGTGGACCACCGCGTGCTGCCCGCGGGCTCCGAGAGCCGCCGGGTGGCCGAGATCGTGGACCGGGACTTCGGGCGCAACTCGATGGCGGCGGTGGACGTACACGTGCTGGTCGAACGCTCCTTCACCGAGGCGCCCGCCCGCCCGGGGCCGCTCGGCCAGGGGCACGCGGCGATCAGCGCCGTCACCCCCGTCACGCCGGACGACGCCGGACCGCTCGCCGCGCGGCTGCGCCGGCTGCCGCACGTCACCGGCGTGGACGTCGCCGGGCTGTCCCAGGAGAACGGGGCGGTCCGGCTCGCCGTCCGCTACGACGTGGACCCCATGTCGGCGGAGGCGCAGCGCCTCGTCACCGCCATCAGGACGTTGTCGCCGGCCGAGCCGAACGTGTCGCGCGTCGTCGTCGGCGGGCCCACGGCCGCGCAGATGGACCTCATGGACAGCCTCACCGCCCGGCTGCCGTGGATGGCCCTCGTGGTGGGGTCGGTGACGGCGGTGCTGCTGTTCGCCGCGTTCGGGTCCGTGGTGCTGCCGGTCAAGGCGCTGCTCATGAACGTGCTGTCCATCGGGGCCTCGCTCGGGGTGATCGTGTGGGCGTTCCAGGACGGGCACCTCGCGTCCGTGCTGAACTTCACCTCCACCGGGACGGTCGAGGCGACCGTGACCGTGCTGATCCTCGCCGTGGTGTTCGGGCTGTCGATGGACTACGAGCTGTTCCTGCTGTCGCGGGTGCGGGCCGAGTGGCTGCGCACCGGGGACAACACCGCCGCCGTGGCCGCCGGGCTGCGGCAGACCGGCGGCGTGATCACCAGCGCGGCGCTGCTGCTGCTGGTGGTGATCGGGGCGTTCTCGACCGCCGGGATCACCATCGTGAAGCTGCTAGGGGTGGGGTTGTTCGTGGCCATCGTGGTGGACGCGACCCTGGTGCGGGCGCTGCTGGTGCCCGCGACGATGCGGCTCATGGGCGGGGCCAACTGGTGGCTGCCCCGGCCGCTGCGCGGGCTGCACCGGCGGGTGGAGCTCCACGAGCCGGCCGCGGCTCCGGGAACCCCGGCCCTGCGCGAGCAGCCCCGAACCGGTGGCCGTGACCGGCCCAGGGCCGAGGGCGGGCCCCGGTGGGAGCGGATCGGCCGCGAACGGGACCGCGTGGTGCGGGCCACCCCCGACGGGACCGGCTGGACCTGGGTGGAGGTGGACCGGTGACCGGCCTCACCGTGACCCGCCCGGCGACCGGCCGGTGGCTGCTGACCGCCGTCGCTCTCGCCGGGTTCCTCACCACCCTGGACAACACCGTCGTAACCGTCGCGCTCCCCAGCATCCAGCGCGACCTCGGCGCGAGCCTCGCCGCGCTGGAATGGGTGGCCACCGGCTACCTGCTGACGTTCGCCGGCCTCATGCCCGCCGGCGGGCGGCTGGCCGACGCCTGGGGGCATCGCGCGACGCTGCTGACCGGGCTGATGCTGTTCACCGCGGCCTCGCTCGCGGCCGGGCTGGCCGGGACGGCCGGCCCGCTGGTGGCCGCCCGCCTCGTCCAGGGCGCGGGCGCGGCGCTGGTGCTGCCCGCGACGCTCGCCGTGCTCGCGGTGCTCGACGAGCGGCGGCGCTCGGCGGGCGTGGCCGTCTGGATGGCGTCCGGGGCGGCCGCGCTCGCGCTCGGGCCGGTGGTCGGCGGCTACCTGAGCCAGCACGCCCACTGGAGCTGGGTGTTCCTCGTCAACGTGCCGCTGGGGGCGGCGGTGGTCGCGCTGGCCGCCGTGACGGTGCCCGCGTCGCGGCCCGTACGGCGGACGCTGGACCTGCCCGGCGTGCTGGCCTCGGCGGTGTTCCTGGCGTCGGGGACCTTCGCCCTGATCCACGGCGGGGAGCACGGCTACGGCTCCCCGGCGGTCGTCGCCGCGCTGGCGCTCTGCGCGGGCGGCGGGGCGGCCTTCGCCGTGGCCGAGCGGCGGGCCGCCGATCCGATGGTGGACCTGCGGCTGTTCGCGGTGCGGGCGTTCGCGGGCGGGGTGGCGGCGCAGGTGCTCTGGGGGCTCGGCGTGAACGGCGTGTTCTTCTACACGGCGCTCTTCCTGCAAGGGGTGCTCGGGTTCACGCCGACCGGGTCGGGGCTCGCGTTCGTGCCGCTGGCGCTGCTCGTGGTGCTGGTCACGCCGCTCGCTCCGCTCCTGGAGCGGCGGGTGGGCGCGGGGCGTACCGTGGCGGCCGGGCTGACGCTGGTCGCGGGCGGGATGGCGGTCGCGGCGACGCTGGAGGCGGGCGACGGGTGGGGACGGCTGCTGCCGGCCGTGTGCGCGATCGGGATCGGCTCGGCGCTCACGATGCCGCTGGGCTCGGCCGTGCTGGGCGCGGTGCCGCAGGAGCGGGCCGGGGTGGCGGGCGGGGTCTTCTCGGTCGGCAGGGAGGTGTCCGGGCTGTTCGGGATCGCCGCCGTCGGGGCGGTCGTGCAGGCCGCCCCGAGCTTCGCCACCGGCTACGCCACCGGGCTGCTCGTGGCGGCCGGGCTGGTGCTGGCGGGCGCGCTGATCGCCCTGAGGACGCTCAAGTGACGAGGATCGCAATGCCGGCGCTGGGGTCGCGCGGAGACACGCAGCCGTGCGCCGCGCTGGCGCTGGAGCTGGCCGGGCGCGGGCACGAGGTCGTGCTCGCCGCGCCCGCCCGCTACGCCGCCCTGGCCGCTCCCGGCGTGCGGTTCGTCCCCCTGAGCGTCGATCCCGCGACCGTCCTGGACGGCGAGGAGGGGCGGGCGTGGCTGGACAGCGGGCCCCTGGGCTTCGTCCGCGGGCTGAGGACGGTCGTCGAGCCGCTGGCCGCCAGGCTGGTCGCCGAGGTGGACGCCGCCTGCGCGGGCGCTGACCTGGTGCTCGCCCCCGCACTCGGCGCGTTCGGCCGGCACCTGAGCGAGCGGCACGGGATGCCGTACCGGATCCTGCAGTTCCAGCCGAGCGAGCCGACCGGCGAGTTCCCCAACCCGCTGGTGCCGCTCGCCGGCCTGGGGCGGCTCGGCAACCGGGCCTCGTACGCGCTCGTCGAGCGCGCCGGCCTGCTGGTGCTGGCCCGACTGGTGAACCGGCTGCGCGCCGAGGTGCTGGGGCTGGGGCCGCTGCGGGGGAGCCCGTTCGCCGCCGACCGGCGGGAGCGGGTGCCGGTGCTGTGCGGGGTCAGCCCGCTGGTGGTGCCGCGCCCCCGCGACTGGCCCGGGTACGTGCACCTGACCGGCTACTGGCGGCTCCCCGGCACGGGCGGCACGGCGGACCTGGAGGACTTCCTCGCGGCCGGCCCGCCGCCCGTCTTCGTGGGGTTCGGCAGCATGCCGTGCCCGGAGCGGGTGGCCGGGGAGGTCGTCGCCGGGCTGCGGCTGGCCGGGCTGCGCGGCGTCGTCCAGGGGCTGCCGGTGGCGGCGGGCGACGACCTGCTGCCGGTGGGGGAGGTGGCGCACGACCTGGTGTTCCCGCGCATGGCGGCGGTCGTGCACCACGGCGGGGCAGGGACCACCGGGACGGCGCTCACGGCCGGGGTGCCGAGCGTCGTCTGCCCGTTCTTCTCCGACCAGCCCTTCTGGGGGCGCCGGGTCGCGGCGCTCGGCGCCGGCCCGCCGCCGCTGCCGATCCGCCGGCTCGACCGGCGGGAGCTGGCCGAGCGGCTGCTGGCCGTGCCCCGGCACCGCGAGCGGGCCGCCCGACTCGGCAGGCGACTGGCGGTCGAGAACGGAGTACGGACGGCGGCCGATCTCATTGAACGTCATTGATCATCCGGATATGGTGCATATGGCCACGATCACCCCCAGGAAGTCAGGTGCCATGCGAAAGCGGCTGCGGCAGCTCCTCGTCCTCGGAATCACCTTGTCGTTCCTCGGGATCGGCCTCCCGGCCTGGTCGGCCGACGATCCGCGCAGCTGCAACGACCTGCTGGCAGCCGACACCCCCGCGTACGTCGTCTGCACCTGGATGGCCACCCCCGAGGAGGCCGCCGACATCGCCAGGTTCTGGCTGGGCAACGACGGCCAGAACATGATCGACTCCGGCCCGCAGGGCACCATCCGCGTCGACTGCAACGACCCCGCCAACGTGTGCTCCGTGGACCCCGACAGCGGCGACGGCGAGGCCCACGACGCGGGCGACCCGGACGTCGAGGGCGCCGAGGACGGCGGCACGCCCGAGTGCCAGAACGGCGAGCAGTGCTACACCGACGGCAGCCAGCTCAGCGCCGCCGAGAAGGCCGCCGCCAAGCAGACCGCCGCCGGTCAGGCCGCGACCGCGGCCACCCCGACCGGCCTGCGCCTCTGGATCGAGACCGAGCTGGCCGACGACTACAAGGCCGGCAAGCTGGACGAGGCCGTCAAGAAGGTCGCCGCGCTGGCCGCCACGCAGCCCGGCGTCGTCGGCATCCGCTTCACCTCGCAGCTCGGCTTCAACCAGACGTTCGACAGCGCCGACGAGATCGACAAGTTCGTCGCCACGGCCGCCACCGCGCTGCGCGCCGCCGTGCCGGGCCGCAAGCTGTCGGTGCACACCGTGGCGCCGGTGCTCGGCTGCGGCGCGAACGACGCCTGCAAGGCCGAGATGAGCAAGAAGTACCCGCTGCTCGACCCCGACCGCATCGGCGCCTGGCTGACGAAGGGCTACGCCGACCAGCTCGCCCTCGACAACGTGCTCCTCGCGAGCGGGTACGCCACCTGGAAGATCGACGCCGCCGAGGCCCAGCGCAACCAGTCCATCCAGATCCGCGGCCGGGCCTGGGACGCCTACGGCCAGATCGCCGTCGAGGACGCCACGATCACCTCGACGCTCACCGCCGAGCAGGTCACCAAGGCCCTCACCGAGCGCGTCGCCGCGCCGCTCCAGGAGGACGCCGCCGAGACCGTCACCCTGTGGACCCGCTGGGTGAACCCCGAGCAGCAGACCGTCCGCGTCTACGGCGACAAGTGGGCCGCGACCCCCGCCTGGGAGCAGCTCGGGAAGCTCGGCTCGCTCCGCGCCCGCCTGGCCACCTTCTACGACCCGGCCCACCCCGAGATCGACCTCGCCACCGACCTGAAGCGGCTGTCCGAGGTGTTCGGCCAGGTCTACCTGCACGTCGCCTGAGCCGCCTCGCCCACGGCAGTCGTTGCCCGGACGGGGCCGGCGTGAGAGTTTCGGTAACCA
Organism: Nonomuraea wenchangensis; assembly: GCF_900111685.1. Classification (GTDB taxonomy): domain Bacteria; phylum Actinomycetota; class Actinomycetes; order Streptosporangiales; family Streptosporangiaceae; genus Nonomuraea; species Nonomuraea wenchangensis. The sequence goes on along the minus strand of NZ_FOHX01000021.1, from coordinate 133,034 downwards.
ACGGGGGTTGACCATCTCACGCAAGGGGGCTCCGCCATGACGGAGGACTTCGCCGAACTGCCCGCGCCGCAGTCCGTGCGGCTGATCGACTTCGAAGAGGCGCGGGTGGTGCCGGGGATCGTGCCGGACACGTTCATCCTGGTCGTCAACGGCACCAAGCCGTACCTGACCATGCACGTCGAGCTGTCGCCGCTCGTGTACGTCCGGCAGCCCGACTACTGGGGGATCGAGGTCGTCGGCCGGCTGCGTGGCATCGGGCTGCCCGCGACCGCGCCCTACTCGGTGTCGCTGCCGCTCGACGGCATCCTCGGCGCCAAGGGGATCGAGGTGATCGGGGCGGGCAACCGCAAGACGTTCGACGTCCCGTAGGCGGAGGACACGGCGGGCCGGGGAACACGGTGGCCCGCCGCGTCATCCCCGCCGCAGCCCCAGAGCGCGCACGATCATCGGGTACGACCTCTTGAACTCGCGCGTCCAGTACGGCCAGGTGTGCGTGCCGTCCCCGTACAGGTGCAGGGTGTGCCGGATGCCGAGCCTCTTCAGCCGCTCGCTCAGCGCCCGCGCCGTGTAGGCGGAGATCGGTTCGCCCAGGTGGGCCGGGTTCCAGGCGGCGCCGGGCAGATCCAGCGGGCCGTTCAGCGACGTGCTGCCGCTGGAGATGTAGAGGGACGTGCCGCGCAGGCCGGCGGCGAGCGCCAAGGGGTCGTTGGCGGCCCACACCTTCGCGTCGCGCTTCGGGTCGCCCCACAGCGCGAGCGGTTCCTGTTTCTCGCTCGCCTGCGCGTTCATGATGACCGCCGGGATGCCCGGCAGCCGGGTGGCCATGATCCCGCTGTACGCGCCCGCGAAGCGGAACATGCCGGGGTTGGCGGCGGCGTACTTGATCGCGCCGTACGCGCCCATCGACAGCCCGGCGACGGCCCGCCGCGTGCCGGCGCGGTAGCCGGACTCCAGCAGCCGCCGCACCTCCGAGGTGTGGAACGTCGCCCACTTCGGCGGCCCGCCCCGGCCCGCGTTGTGCCAGTCGGAGTAGTTGCCCGCCCGGCCCGCCTCCGGCATGACGACGATGGCGTCCAGGTTCGCGGTGTAGGTGGCCACGTCCGTCATCCGGGTCCACGAGGTGTAGTCGTCGGCGCCGCCATGCAGGAGGTAGAGCACCGGCCAGGTCCGCCCGGCCGTCCGCGACCAGCCCCGGGGCAGGAGCAGGCGGACCGGCGTGAGCTTCCCGACGGCCGGTGAGGAGACGAGCAGGTCCAGGGTGCGCGCGTCGAGCCGGCGCTCGGCGACCACACGGGCCGGGCCGGGCAGCGCCCGCTGGCCGGGGGCGTAGCCGCCGGTGGTGGGCTCGGCGCGCGGCGGCTCGCTCTCCTGGGCGAACGACCAGTCGGGGTCGGCGGAGGCGGGGGCCGCGCAGGAGAGCAGCAGCGCCGTCGCCGCCGCCAGTGCCGCCAGGGCACGCATGGGAGCCCTCCTTCGCTCCGGGTGCAGGCGAGGGTAGGCGTCGGCGCCGACACGGGGCTATGAGGCGGCGCAACGAAATCGGCCGCCCCTTGTGGCCTGTCGGACAAATCCGCCCGAGCTTGTCACCGGCGTGACAAAACACGACCGAGGAATGTTCCGTACGGTCGTGCCGCGCGTCCCGCGCTCCTCAGTAGGGTGGCCGATCACCCCGGCCCCGGCGCACTCGGGAGTGTTGCGTGGACGTACCCGATGAGAGCGAGATCCGGCGCTTCCTCGTCGAGCGGCTCGGCGGGCAGGTGGATCCCTCCCGGCCGCTGGAGGAGCACGGGCTGTCCTCGCGCGAGGCCGTCGCGGTGGCGGGCGAGCTGGGCGAGCTGCTGGGCCGCGAGCTGAGCCCGACGATCGTGTGGGAACACCCGACGATCGACCGGCTCGCCCGCGCGCTGTCCGCGCCGGAGGACACGCCCGAGGTCGGCGGGACGGCGGGGGAGCCGGTCGCGGTGATCGGCGTCGGCTGCCGCTTCCCCGGCGCGCACGGCCCCGAGGCGTACTGGAAGCTGCTCATCGACGGCCGGGACGCGGTCGGCGAGGTGCCGGAGGGGCGCTGGGAGGCGTTCGACGACGGCTCAGCGCGCACCCGCGAGGCGTTGGCCGGCGTCACCCGGCACGGCGGGTTCCTCGCCGACGTGGCGGGGTTCGACGCCGCGTTCTTCGGCATCTCGCCCGGCGAGGCCGCCGCCATGGACCCGCAGCAGCGGCTGCTCCTGGAGACCGCCTGGGAGGCGCTGGAGCACGCCGGGCACGCCCCGCGCACGCTCGCAGGCAGCCGCACCGGCGTGTACGCCGGACTCTCCGGCACCGAGTACGCCCACCTGACCGCCGCCGACCTCGCCGCCGTGGACGCCTGGACCGCCACCGGGGCCGCGCTCAGCATCGCCGCCAACCGGGTGTCGTACCTGCTGGACCTGCGCGGCCCCTCCCTGGCCGTGGACACCGCCTGCTCCTCCTCCCTCGTCGCCACCCACCTGGCCGTCACCGGCCTGCGCGCCGGCGAGTGCGACCTGGCGCTCGCCGCCGGGGTGAACCTCCTCCTGTCGCCGCTGGTCACCGTGGCCTTCGACCGGGGCGGCGGCACCGCGCCCGACGGGCGTTGCAAGGCGTTCGACGCCGCGGCGGACGGCATGGTGCGGGCCGAGGGCTGCGGCGTCGTGGTGCTCAAGCGGCTCGCGGACGCCGTACGTGACGGCGACCGGGTGCTCGCCGTGATCAGGGAGAGCGCCGTCGGCCAGGACGGCCGCTCCAACGGCCTGGTCGCACCCAACCCGGAGGCGCAGGAGTCGCTGCTGCGGCAGGTGTACGCCCGGCTCGGCCGCGGGCCGGACTACGTCGAGGCGCACGGCACCGGGACCCTGCTCGGCGACCCGATCGAGGCCAGGGCCATCGCCGCGGCCGTGCCGGGGCCGGTCCTGCTGGGCTCGGTCAAGACCAACCTCGGGCACCTGGAGGCGGCGGCGGGCGTCGCGGGGCTCATCAAGGCCGTACTCGCCCTGCACCACGGGGTGATCCCGCCCAGCCTGCACTTCCGCGCGCCGAACCCGCACATCCCGTGGGAACGGCTGCGCGTCGTCACCGCGCCGACGCCGTGGCCGCGCGGCGAGGGCGGCGATCCGGCGCGGGCGGGGGTGTCGGCGTTCGGCTTCGGCGGCACGAACGCCCACGTCGCCCTGGACGCCTTCCCCGCTCCTCACCTCGGAACCCCGGCCGACTGCGCCAAGCACGTCTTCCTGCTCACGGACGCGACCCCCCGGCGGGTCGAGCGCCACGCCCGCGTCCTCGCCTCCTGGCAGCCCACCGCCGACCTGGCGGACGTGGCCCACACCCTCGCCAGGCGGGCCGGACGCGGGCGGGTGGCGGCGGCCGTCGTGGCGGGCGACGCCGGGGAGCTGGCCGCCAGGCTGCGCGAGGTCCGGCCGGTCGGCCCCGTCGCCGCCGCCGAGGGGCCCGTCTGGGTGTTCAGCGGCTACAGCCCGCACCGGCCGTCCCTGGAGCTCTACGCCGCCGAACCCGCCTACCGCCGCACCCTCGACCTGCTGGCCCCCATGCTGCGGGACGAGGCCGGCATCGACGTCCACGACCCCGGCGCGGCCGGCGTGGCCACGCTCCAGCCGATCATCTTCGCCGCGCAGCTCGCGCTGGCCGAGACGTGGCGGGCCTACGGCTTCGAGCCCGCCGCCGTGATCGGCCACTCCATGGGCGAGGTGGCCGCCGCGGTGGTGGCGGGCGGGCTCGGCGTCGAGGACGGCGTACGGGTGATCTGCGCGCGGGCCCGGCTGCTCGGCGGGCTGGGCGGCGGCGGGGCCATGGCGGTCGTCGAGGCCGGAGCCGGGGAGGTGCCCGACGACCTGCACGTCGCCGTGTACGCCTCGCCGTGCCAGACCGTGGTGACGGGGGAGCCGGAGCGGGTGGCGGAGTTCGCGGCCTCGGTGGCGGCGCGGGGGCTGTTCGCGCGGACGCTGACGGCCGAGGGGGCGGGGCACTCGCCGCAGGTGCGGTCGCTGGTGCCGCTGCTGCGCGAGGAACTGCGCGGGATCGCGGGCGGCAAGCCTGACATCCCGTACTATTCGCCGGTCTTCGAGGATCCGCGCGAGGCGCCGACGTTCGAGGGCGCGTACTGGGCGGCCGGGCTGCGCCGTCCCGTACGGCTCATGCAGGCCGTACGGGCGGCGGCCGAGGACGGGCACACCCTCTTCACCGAGCTGGGGCCGCGCCCGCTGCTGTCCGGGGCGCTCCGCGACACCCTGCCCGCGACCGCCCGCGTCACCGAGGGGCCCTTCCACGACCAGCTCGCCGCCGTCGCCGTGGCCGTGCCGCCCCGGACGCGCGGGCGGCTCGCCGACGTGCCGCACTCGCCTTGGGAGCACGTACGGCACTGGGCCGAGCCGAAACGGCCGCCGGCCGGGCATCCGCTGCTCGGCGCGCACGTCGAGACGCCGTCCTGCCACTCGTGGACCACCACGCTCGACGACCTCGCCGAGGCTCCCTGGCGGCTGCCGCCGGAGGAATGGCACCGCGACGGCCACCCGGTGCTCACGCCCGCCGTACTGGCCCGCCTCGCCCGCGCTGCGGTCGCGGAGACTTCCGATGAGATGGGGCTCCGGCAGGTGACGGTGCACGCTCACCTCCCGCTTCCCGCCCGGGTGACGCTCACCCTCGCGGACGGGCGGGTCGAGCTCTCGGCGAAGAACGCCGCGGGCCGGTGGACCGTCCACGGCACCGCCGTCCTCGGCCCGGCCACCGGGCGGACCGAGACCGCCGATCTGCCCCCAGGGCCCGTCCCCGTCACGCTGGACGCCAAGCTCCTCACGCGGGCCTGGGTGAGCGTGCCGCCGCCGGAGGCAGACTCGCCGCGCGCCTGGCTCATCCTGGCCGATGAGGGGGATGCGCGGGCCGCCCGCCTCCGCGCCCTCCTGCCGGAGGGGCCGCCGGAGAGGGTCGTGGTACTGGTGCCGCCGGGGCTCGGGGTGGCGGGGGTGCGGCGGGTCATGCTCCGCGTGGCCGGGCTGGCTCGGCGCGGGGCGCGGATCGTGATCGCGACCGAGCGGGCCCAGTCCGTACGCGACGGCGACCTCGCCGACCCCGGCCCCGCCGCCCTCCGCGCCCTGGTACGGGTCCTCGCCCTGGAACACCCCGAGACCCGCGCCCGCCTCGTCGACCACGACGACCTCGACGCGCTGGCACGGGAGCTGTCCGGCGACGCCGAGGACGACGAGGTGGCCTGGCGCGCCGGCGTCCGCTACGCCGCCCGGCTCCGCCGCGTCACCCTCCCGTCCCTCCGCCGTCCCGGCCCCGTGGCCCGACCCGGCGCGTACGTCATCACCGGCGGTCACGGCCACCTCGGCCGCCTCACCGCCCGCCTGCTGCTCGACCGCGGCGCCACCCGCGTCGTCCTGAACAGCCGCACCCCCCACCCGGACGAAGGACCGGCCGTCAGGACGGTCACCGGCGACCTCGCCGCGCCGGGGACGGCCGAGCGGCTGGTGGCCGCCGCCACCGAGGGCGGGCTACGGCTGCGCGGCGTCGTGCACGCCGCCGGGGTGCTCGACGACCGCCTGATCGCCGACCTCGAACCGGACGGCCTCGCCCGCGTGTGGGCCGCCAAGGTCATCGGCGCCCAGCGGCTGCACGAGGCCACCAAGGACCTTGATCTCGACTGGTGGGTGGCGTTCTCGTCGGCGGCGTCCCTGCTCGGCTCGCCGGGCCAGGCGGCCTACGCCGCCGCGAACGCCTGGCTGGACGCCCTGTGCGAGCGCCGCCGCGCCGAGGGCCTGCCCGCTCTCGCCGTCAACTGGGGCCCCTGGGCGGGGACCGCCGCGCCCGCCACCCCGGCCGTCGAGCCCCTGACGGAGGACGAAGGGCTGGAGGCGCTGGAGGCCCTGCTGCAACACGACCTCCCGGCGGGGGTGGTCAAGCTCGACGCCGCGCGGGCGGTCGCGCTCTTCCCGTCCCTGGTCCGCGTCCCGTACTTCTCGGAGGTCGCCGAGGCTCCGGCCCCGGCGATCGAGGGTCCTGCGGACGTCTCCCGCAGGCTGCGGGAGCGGGCCGCCGCCGTGCTCGGGGTGGAGCCGTCCCTGCTGGGGGACGACGCCGTCCTCACGGACCTCGGTCTCGACTCGCTGGCCGCGACCCGGTTGCGGGGCATGATCGAGCACGACTTCGGCGTACGGGTGGCGGCGGCCCCGCTGCTCAACGGCGGCACGCTGGGCGCGCTGGCGCGGGCGGTCACCGAGAACCTGGGGCTCGCGCCCTCCCCCGTCGAGCCGAGGGACGCGGCCGAACGCCAGGTCACCCGCGTGCTCGCTGGCCTGCTCGGCCGCGAGCCCTCCGTCACCGAGCCGCTGCCCCCCGGCATCCTGCCCGAAGCCCTCGCCCTCCTCGGCCAGGAGTCCGCGCGGGAGGTCGTCACCCCAGCTGACCTGGCCGCGGCCATCAGGCGGGTGGACGAGGCCGAGGCGCGTCGTGGGGTCGTCCGGCCGCTGACCCGAGCCGGTTCCGGCCGCGCCCCGATCTTCCTCGCCCACCCGGCGGGCGGCACCACCGGCGTGTACGCCCTGCTCGCCGCCCGCCTCCCCGTCCCCGTCCTCGGGCTGGAACGCCTGGATCAACTGGACATTCAGGACCGCGCCGCCCGCTACGCCGAAGCCGTCCGCCGGGCCGCGGAGCCCCCGTACCGGCTGGGCGGGTGGTCGTTCGGCGGGATCCTGGCGTTCGAGATCGCGAGGCTGCTCGGCGAGGACGACGTCGAGCTGCTGGCCATGATCGACGCTGGTCTCCCCGACGAGGTCCAGGAGCCGGACCGCCGCCGCCTCGCCGCCCGCCGCTACGCGGCCTTCGCCGCCTACCTGACCAGGACGTACGGCACCCCGATCCCCCTGGACCGCGCGGAGCTGGAGGCGCTGGACGAGCCGGCCCAGCTCGCGCTCACCGAGGCCAGGATCGCCGAGTCAGGTGTGCTCGCCACGCTGCCGCCCGCGATCCTCCGCCACCAGCTCACCTCGCACGACGACACCCGGGCCATCGAGCGCTACCGCCCCGCCGGGCCTTACCACGGCCGCGCGGTCCTCTACCGCGCCACCGAGCCCGCCCCCTGGACCGTCGAGGACCCCCGGTACGCCCACGACAGCGACCCGGCGAGGGGTTTCGCCCCGTACGCGCCCCGGCTGGAGGTCGTCGAGATCCCCGGCTCGCACCACCTCAACCTGCTCGACCCGCCCCACGTCGAGGTCATCGCCGAGCACCTGAAGGGACTACTCCTGTGAAGACGACAGCACTCGCCGAGGCGGTGGTGGCCGGCGCCGAGCCGGCCGAGCTGGCGCGCCTGGACGTGCCCTCCGCCTACCGCGCCGCCCACCTGCGCAAGGACGAGGTCGGCAGTTTCGACCAGGACGACCAGGACAAGGACGTCCGCCGTACGCTGCACGTCGGCGAGGTGCCGATGCCGGAGCTGGCCGAGGACGAGGTGCTGGTCGCGGTCATGGCGAGCGCGATCAACTACAACACGGTGTGGTCGGCGATGTTCGAGCCGGTGCCGACGTTCGCGTTCCTGGAGCGGTTCGGGCGCAGCGACGCGCGGCACGACCTGCCGGTGCACGTGCTCGGCTCGGACGCGGCCGGCGTGATCGTGAGGACGGGCCGCGCGGTCCGCCGCTGGCGGGTGGGGGACCGGGTGGTGACCAGCCCGGCGTACGTGGACGGCGAGGACCCGGTCGTCCAGCACGACGGCATGCTGGCGGGTGACCTGCGGGCCTGGGGCTTCGAGACGAACTTCGGCGGCCTCGCCGACTTCGCCGTGGTCAAGTCCACCCAGCTGCTCGCCAAGCCCCGGCACCTGAGCTGGGAGGAGGCGGCCTGCAACATGTTGTGCGCCTCGACCGCGTACCGGATGCTGGTCGGGGAGCGCGGCGCGCGCATGAAGCAGGGCGACGTGGTGCTGCTGTGGGGGGCGACGGGCGGCCTCGGCGGCTACGGCGTGCAGCTCGTCAGGAACGGCGGCGGCATCCCGGTCGGCGTCGTCGGCACCCAGGAGAAGGCCGAGCTGCTGCGCCGCATGGGCTGCCCGTACGTCGTGGACCGTTCGCAGTTCGACGGCGGCCTGGCGGACGAGAAGGGCTGGCGGCGGCTCGGCGCGGAGATCAGGCGGCAGGTGGGGGAGGACCCGGCCATCGTCTTCGAGCACACGGGCAGGGAGACGTTCGGGGCGTCGGTGTACGTCGCCAAGCGCGGTGGCGCGGTCGTGACCTGCGGTTCCTCCAGCGGCTACGCCCACGAGTACGACAACAGGCACCTGTGGATGAAGCTCAAGCGCATCATCGGCTCCCACGGCGCGAACTACCAGGAGTGTCACGAGGTGAACCGGCTGATCGCGCTCGGCATGGTCCATCCCACGCTGTCGGCCGTCTACCCGCTGGAGGAGGCGGCGCAGGCGGCCCGCGCTGTCCAGCTCAACCAGCACGTCGGCAAGGTCGGCGTGCTCGCCCTCGCCCCGTCGGAGGACCTGGGGATCGAGGACCACGCGCTGCGCGCGCGGATCGGCGAGGACCGGCTCAGGCTCTTCCGCCGGCCCCTCTGAAGGTCCTGTTCACGGCCTGGCGGGCGCGGAGCGCGATCTCCAGCTCGAACCGGACGTCCGGGTCGGCGAGCTGGTCGCCGTACAGCTCTTCGAGCTGGCGTAACCGGTAACGCACGGTCTGGGGGTGTACGTGCAGGCGGGCCGCGACCTCGCCGGCGCCGCGGCCGTACCGCAGCCAGGCCAGCAGTGTCTCGGCCAGCCGGTCCTGCTGGGTGGGGCGCAGGTGCGCGAGGGGCGCGAGCCGCGTCTCCGCCAGGGCGTTGACCAGCTCCTCGTCCTTGAACACCACCAGCGTGGCCATGTGCTCCTCGCAGCGCGGCAGCCCGCGCGGCAGCACCCCGCGCCGCGACAGCTCCAGCGCCTCCCGCGCCCAGCGCAGGGACGTCGCCGCCGCGGCGAGCGGCACCGCGGGACCGATCGCGCCCCAGTAGCCGCGCAGCCCGTGCTCCAGCATCTGCGCCTGCCCCGGCCCGCTCGGGTCGGGCACCAGCAGGCACGGCGTGGTCCGCTCCAGCCCGGCGAGCACGTCGGGCGGCAACGCCGGCATCCGGTACGCCGCCCCGCGCCGCCCCTGCGCGGGCCCATGTGTGGGCCCGGGTGTGGGGACGCCGGGCGGGTCGTCGAGCGCCACGCAGGCGACCGTGCGCGGCAGCCGCCACCCGGCCGCCTTGGCCAGGTCGGCGATGGCGTCGGGGCTCGCGGCCGGCTGGCTGAGCAGCAGGTCCAGCAGCCGGCCGCGGCGCCGTTCGATCTCGCCGGCGGCCCGCGCCCTGGCCTCCTCGAACCCCTCGGCCGCGGCGTCGGCGAGCTGGTCGAGGTAGACGAAGATGGTCTCGCCCAGGTCGTACAGGCATTGGGGGGAGAGCCCGAGCGGGTCGGCGATCTCCGTGAGCCGCCGCCAGCCCACCCGCGCGCCGAGCCGGAGCGCGGTCTGGAGCGGCTCCAGGTTGCGCCCTTCCGCTGCCTCGCCCTTGCCGACCATGCGGAACGGCTCGGGGTCCCAGGCGGCGTCGGGGCTCTCGACGCGGTCGAGGAAACCCTCGATGGCCTGCTCGACCGCGGTGCGCAGGACCTTGATGTAGAGCTCATCCTCCCGCCTGGCGTACTCGGGGATGCGGTTCTGGATCTCCTCGATCACCTCTTCGGAGACCCGGCCGATGCCCGACCTGAGCGTCTTCACGAGGCCCGCGGGCGCCCGGCTTTCGCGTACGTCACTCTTGATGGCCATCGTCCCTCCTGTCGCCATTGTGACCCAGGCGACAGGAGTTTTGTAGCAAGTGCTTGGTTTTATCACATTCGGCTATACCGATGACGGACCGCTCAACGGCTGACGAAAGCGCCGAACTCCTCCACGTCGATGAGCCCGTCGCCGTCCTTGTCGAGCCTGCGCACGCCTTCTTGCGCCGCCTCCAGCGTCACCGGCTGGCCCATGATCTCCATGAGCCGGACGAGCTCCTCGGCCGAGATCCGGCCGTCCTTGTCGACGTCGATGAGATCGAAGGTGATCGCGTAGTCGCTCATATGGGGGGCCTTTCTGAGTTGTTGTCGCGTTCGCACCTTAGTGGCGCGGATCGCGGCCCGTCGATGGAACGCCATTCCCCCATGAACGCCGGCCTAACGGACCTGCTCGGGGCTCTGGAGCTCGTCGAAGAAGGCGACCGCGTCGGCCGGGTCGGGGCTGACGATGCGGTCGAGCCCGGCCGCGGTGAACGCCGCCCACCTGGCCGCCCGCGCCCCCATCCGCTCCTCGAAGGCGGCGACGGCCTCGTCCAGGCGGCCGGGTTCCGCGGCGAGGACGGTCTCGGCCAGCTCGGCCCCCTCCAGCAGCGCGAGGTTCGCGCCGGCCCCGAGCGGCGGCATCAGGTGGGCGGCGTCACCGAGCAGCGTCACCCCCGGGACGTGGGCCCAGGTGTGCGGCACGGGCAGGACGTGCAGTGCGCGGTGCGTGAAGACGTCGCCGTGCCTGAGCAGGTCGAGCAGCGGATCGGCCCAGCCGTCGAACAGGGCGAGCAACTCCTCCCGCGCGTCCTCCGGCTCCATCCGCCGCTCCAGCGGGGCGCGGAACTGGGCGTACACCTTGACGTGGCCGCCGCTGTTGCGCTGCGCCACGAGGGCCTTGTTCACCCCGTACACGGCCATGGAGCCGTCGCCGATCAGGCGCGCGAGGTCGGGATGGCGGGCATCGACGTCGTCCAGTGAGGTCTCGGCGTAGCGCACGCCGGTGTAGCGCGGGGTCGCGGGCGAGAGCGCCGGGCGCACCCGTGACCAGCCGCCGTCCGCGCCGACCACCAGGTCGTACGTCTCCTCGCCGCCGTCCGCCGTCCGCACCCGCACCGGGGAGCCGGCGGACGGCACGACCTCGGTCACGGTCCGGCCCCACTGGACGTCGAGCGGCCCGAGCAGCAGGTCGCGCAGGTCGCCGCGGTCGATCTCCGGATGCTGGGGGTCGCCGGGCCTGGGCGGCCAGTCGCGCAGCACGGTCCCGTCCTCGGCCAGGATGCGCATGGCCTGGCCCTCGGAGCGGGAGCGGGCCTGGAACCCGGCGAGCACCCCGGCTCTGTCGAGCGCCCACTGGCCCATGTCCTCGTGCAGGTCGAGGGTGCCGCCCGGGGGACGGGCGTGGGGGCCGGGGTCACGTTCGTAGACGGTGACGGGGTGGCCGTGGCGGTGCAGGACGCGGGCGAAGGCGAGGCCGCCGGGCCCCGCGCCGACGACGGCGATACGTTGTCTCATGTCGATACACTGTATTGATTAAATACGCTGTATCGCAATCGTACGATGTATTCATGACTGTGTGGGACCGGCCAGAGCCGCAGCCCCGGCCCGCGCCCGTGCCGCTCGACCGCGAGCGCATCGTCGCCGCCGCCGTCGAACTGGCCGACGAGGGCGGGCTGGAGGCGGTGTCGCTGCGCAAGGTCGCGGCCAGGCTCGACGCCGGCCCGATGCGGCTCTACGGCTACCTCGCCACCAAGGAAGAGCTGTTCGACCTCATGCTGGACGCGGTGTACGCCGAGATCCTGCCCCGGGAGGCCGAGGGGCAGGCCCGTGGCTGGCGCGAGACCCTGCGCGCCCACGCCCGCCGCACCCGGCAGGCCGCACTCCGGCACGAATGGCTGGCCGACCTGCTCGGCGGCCGGCCGAGCCTCGGCCCCAACGCCCTCGCCGCCGCCGAGGTCACGCTGGCGGCGTTCGACGGGCTCGCCGACGTGGACACCGTGGCGCGCGCCGTGGCGACCGTCAACGCCTACGTCACCGGCGCGATCAGGCGCGAGATCGCGAGCCTGCGGGCCGAGCGCGCCACCGGGCTGTCCGAGCACGACTGGCAGCGCGCCCACGGCCCCCACCTCACGAGGATGCTGGACACGGGCCGCTATCCGGCGCTGGCCAGGTTCGTGCACGAGGGCACGGAGACGGACGCGGGGACGTCCTTCGACCTGGAGCTCGACTGGGTGCTCGACGCCGTCGCCGCGAGAATCGCCTGAATCGGCAAAGCAGGGGTAGTCGGGGGGTCATGCGACTGACGTACACCTCTGACGTCTGGTGGAAGAACGCCGTCGTCTATTGCCTGGACGTGGAGACCTTCAAGGACGGCAATGGTGACGGCGTCGGCGATTTCCGCGGGCTCACGCAGCAGATCGACTATCTCGCCGGGCTCGGCGTGACGTGTCTGTGGCTGATGCCGTTCTTCCCGACCCCCAACCGGGACGACGGGTACGACATCACCGACTTCTACAGCATCGACCCCCGCCTCGGCACGCTGGGCGATTTCGTGGAGTTCATGCGCACCGCCCACGACCGTGGCATGCGCGTCATCGCCGACCTCGTCGTCAACCACACCTCCGACCAGCACCCCTGGTTCAAGGAGTCGCGGAAGAGCAAGAGCTCGCCGCTGCGCGACTGGTATGTCTGGTCCGACAAGCCGGAGCCGGACGACCCGAGCAAGGTGGTCTTCCCCGACAAGGAGGACTCCCTCTGGGAGTGGGACAACCGTTCCAAGCAGTACTACCTGCACAGCTTCTACAAGCACCAGCCCGACCTCAACGTGGCCAACCCCGAGGTCAGGGACGAGATCACCCGCATTCTCGGGTTCTGGATGGAGCTCGGCCTGTCGGGCTTCCGGGTGGACGCCGTCCCGTTCCTCATCGAGAACGTCGACCCGAAGCTGCCCGATCCGCACGAGTTCCTTCAGGACATGCGGGCGTTCATGACCCGCAGGAAGGGTGGCTCGATCCTGCTCGGCGAGGTCAACGTGCCCTACGAGGACTTAGTCGCGTACTTCGGCGACGGGCTCGGCGACCAGGTCACCATGTGCTTCGACTTCATCAGCATGCAGAGGGCGTGGCTGTCGCTGGCCCGCCAGAACGCCGGCCCCCTCGCCGACGCCCTCCGCGAGCGCCCGGAGCCGCCGAAGGACTGCCAGTGGGCCATGTTCCTCCGCAACCACGACGAGCTCACCCTCGACAAGCTGACCGACGAGGAGCGGCAGGAGGTCTTCGACGCGTTCGGTCCGGAGAAGGACATGCAGATCTTCGGCCGGGGCCTGCGCCGCCGGTTGCCGACGATGCTCGGCGGTGACCTGCGCCGCGTCAAGATGGCCTACAGCCTGCTGTTCTCCCTGCCCGGCACCCCCGTCATCTTCTACGGCGAGGAGATCGGCATGGGCGAGAACCTCGACGAGGAGGGCCGGCTCGCGGTCCGCGTCCCGATGCAGTGGACGCGGGACGGCGGCTTCAGCCCGGCCGAGCCGGTGCGCGAGGTGCCGGAGGGCTCCTTCGCTCCCGAGCGGGTCAACGTCGCCGACCAGAAGCGGGACACGGCCTCGTTGCTGCGCTGGTTCCAGCTGCTCATCGAGCGTTACCGGGAGTGCCCGGAGCTGGCGTGGGGGACGTACACCGTGCTGGACGCCGGGCACCACGCGGTCTTCGCGCACCGCTGCGACGCCGACGGCGCCACGGTCGTGGTGGCGCACAACCTGTGCGACACGGCGGTGGACGCCGAGCTGGAGCTGGCGGGGCTGGAGGGTCAGCAGCTCACGGACCTGCTGGTGGACGGCACGCTCGACGTGTCGGCCGACGCCAAGGTGAAGCTGCCGCTGGAGCCGCACGGCTGCCGCTGGCTGCGGGCCTCGCCGCCGGAGATCGCGCCCGAGGACGCCGGCGTCATGTCGCAGTAGTAGGGGGATAGGCCGCCATGGCGAGGGCGGCGATCCGCCGGAGCTCGGCGGGTCCCGCCCCGTCGCGCGACTGCGTCGACATGCCCTGGATGACGCAGGCGTAGAAGGCGGCCAGCCCGGCCGTGTCGGTGCCGGCCGGGATGCGGCCCGCCGCGAGGTCGTCGTCGATGCGCCGTTTCAGCGCGGCCGTGGCCTCGTTCCTGTGGTCGCGCAGCAGCTCCTCCACCTCGGCGGACTCCGGCCCGCAGTTGACCGCCGAGGAGACGATCATGCAGCCGGGCGGATGCGCGGCGTCGGCGTACTCGGCCGCGGCCTCTCGCAGCACGCGCTCGATCGCCTGCCGCCCGGTCGGCTCCTCGGCCAGCGCGCGGGTGGTGAAGGCGCCGTAGGTGCGCTGGTAGCGGGCGATGACCTCCTCGAACAGGCGGCGTTTGTCGCCGAAGGCGGCGTACAGGCTGGGCGGTCTGATGCCCATCGCGGCGGTGAGCTGGGCGATCGAGGTCGCCTCGTAGCCGTGCCGCCAGAACGCCCGCAGCGCCTGCTCCAGCGCGAGGTCCCGGTCGAATGTCCGCTGCCTGGCCATGCCGTCATTCTATAGCGATCGCTATGTTATGGTGCTTTCTGTAGCGATCACTAAAGAAACTTCGAGGAGAACGATGCCCCTCGCGCAGCACCCCGCGGGCCCCGTCCACTACGGCCGCGCCGGCGAGGGCCCCGGGCTGGTCCTGGTGCACGGCACCGGCGGCGACGCCGCGACCAACTGGGGCCACCTCGTGCCCGGCCTGAGCGACGTGCGCACCGTCATCACCCCCGACTACGCGGGCAGCGGGGCCACCGCCGACCCCGGCGGCGAGCTCACGCTGGACCTGCTCGCCGGGCAGGTCGCCGCCGCCTTCGAGGGCCCGTCCGACCTCGTGGGGTTCTCCCTGGGGGCGGTCGTGGCCGCCGCGGTCGCCGCCGAGCGGCCCGAGCTGGTCCGGCGGCTGGTGCTCATCGCGGGCTGGACGCACCTCGCCGACGACCGGCTCGCACTCGGCCTGCGCACCTGGGCCAGGCTCGCGCGCACCGACCCCGAGAGCTTCGCCGCGTACGGGCCGCTGGTGGGCTTCAGCCCCGAGTTCGTCCGAAAGGCCGGCGTCGCGGCGCTCATGGGCGAGCCGCCGCGCGGCACGCTCCGCCAGATCGAGCTGGACCTCAGGGTGGACGTCCGCGACCTGCTCCCCAAGATCACCGCCCCCACCCTGGTCATCGGCAACACCCGCGACCACCTCGTCCCGGTCGAGCACGCCCGCGCGCTGCACGCCGCCATCCCCGGCAGCGAGTACGCCGAGCTCGACAGCGGCCACGTCGTCCTGCACGAGCGCCCGGCCGAGATCACCGCGCTGATCCGCGAGTTCGTGACACGGGAGCCGTTGGGCGAGTCGTAACCGCCGAGTAATTTGTGGTGGTTACCCTCCAGGCACATGCAGACCAAGAAGCTCGCCCTCGCCGGGACCGCCGCGCTGACCGCGCTGGCCCTGGCGGCGCTCCCGGCTCAGGCCGGGGCCGCTCAGGCCGGGCCCACGAAGACGGTCACCGTCACCGTCATGGGCACGTCCGACCTGCACAGCAACGTCCTCAACTGGGACTACTTCAAGGACGCCGCCTACGCCGACAGCGCCGGCAACAGCGTCGGCCTGGCCAAGGTCTCCACGCTGGTCAACACGATCAGGGCCGAGCGCGGGCCGGGCCACACGCTGCTGTTCGACTCCGGTGACACGATCCAGGGCACCCCGCTCGCCTACTACTACGCCAAGATCGAGCCGATCACCGAGACCGGCGCCACCCACCCGATGGCCAAGGCCATGAACGCCATCGGCTACGACGCCGTGACCCTGGGCAACCACGAGTTCAACTACGGTCTGCCGCTGCTGGCCACCTGGATCAAGCAGATGAAGGCCCCGGTGCTCGGCGCGAACGCCGTGCACGCGAAGTCGGGGCTGCCCGCGTACGAGCCGTTCGTGATCAAGACCATGAAGGTCAAGGGCGAGAAGCCGATCAAGGTCGGGGTGCTCGGCCTCACCAACCCCGGCGTGGCCATCTGGGACAAGGCCAACGTCGAGGGCAAGCTGCGCTTCACCGACCTGGTCGACTCGGCGAAGAAGTGGGTGCCGGTCATCCGCGGCCTCGGCGCGGACGTGGTCGTCGTGACCGCGCACGCGGGCGACAACGGCATGTCCTCCTACGGCGGCGACCTGCCCGTCGAGAACGCCTCCGCCCTGGTCGCCGAGCAGGTGCCGGGCATCGACGCGGTGCTGTTCGGGCACGCGCACAACGACGTGCCGCAGAAGTTCGTCACCAACAAGGTCACCGGGCAGCAGGTGCTGCTCACCGAGCCGGGCCGGTGGGGGCAGCGGCTGTCCCGGCTGGACTTCCAGCTCGCCAAGCAGCGCGGCAAGTGGGTCGTGACCGGCAAGTCCTCGGCCACGATCAACACCAACACGGTCGCCGAGGACCCGAAGATCGTCTCGCTGCTGAAGCCGCAGCACGACACCACCGTCGGCTACGTCAACAAGGTCGTGGCCAAGTCGGCTCAGGAGCTGTCGGCGGCCGAGTCGCCGTACAAGGACACGCCGATCCTCGACTACATCCAGCAGGTGCAGACCGAGACGGTGAAGCAGGCGCTGCCGGACAACACGCTGCCGGTGCTGTCGATCGCGGCCCCGTTCAGCCGCTCGGCGGTCTTCCCCGCCGGTGACGTCCGGGTCAGGGACGTCGCGGGCCTCTACGTCTACGACAACACGCTGCTGGCGATCAAGCTGACGGGCGCGCAGATCAAGGACTACCTGGAGTACTCGGCGAAGTACTTCAACCAGCTCGCCCCCGGGGCTCCGGTGGACGTGGCCACGCTGACCAACGCCTCCGGCACCCCCGACTACAACTACGACCAGCTCTCCGGCGTCTCGTACGACATCGACGTCAGCAAGCCGGTCGGCCAGCGCATCGCGAACCTGACCTACGACGGGCAGCCGCTCCCGGCCGGCAAGGAGTTCGTGGTCGCGATCAACAACTACCGGCAGTCGGGCGGCGGCGGCTTCCCGCACGTCACCACCGCCCCCGTCCTCTACAACGCGCAGGTGGAGATCCGCCAGGCGCTCATCGAGTACGCCACCGCCAAGGGCACCATCGACCCGGCCGACTTCGCCGCCCCGAACTGGAAGCTCACCAGGGAGGGCGTCCCCGTTTTCTAAAGGTACGAAGGCCCGGTGACCCGGTGCCGGAAGGTCCACCACACCCAGCCCTGGGACGCCACCAGGAACGGGATGAGCGCCAGGACCACCGGCACCAGCACCGGGCCCGACGTGCCCGGATGCAGCGGGAGGCGCAGCCCCGCCAGCACCCCGACGGCCAGCAGCGCCGCCGCCGTCAGCGCGTACGCCCGCGCCTCCCCGCCCCCGCCCGTGAGCACGCCCGCCCGCTCGCGCAACGCGCCGCGCAGCCGCAGCGCCGCGAACGTCAGCCCGTGCGTGCCGAACAGCGCGGCCACCACCAGCGCGGGCACCATCGCGACCGGCCCCTCCAGCCCGAGCAGCACGCGGCTGAGCAGCAGCCCCCAGGTCAGGGCGAGCCCCCAGCTCCCGGCCACGGTCGCGCCGTCACAGAACGCCTGCCAGCCGGGCCGAGGCAGCCGCCCGCGCAGCCACAGCCCCATGTCGCGGATCACCCACGCCAGCACGAGCCCGACCACCAGCGTGTAGTTGCCGCTCAGCAGCTCGCCCTCCAGCTCGGGGAAGAGCCCGGCGAGCACCCCGGCGGTGGCGACCAGCCACACCTCGTTGCCGAGGAAGAACGGCGCGATGGCGGCGATCACCTCGCGCCGCTCGTCGCCGGAGCGCCCCAGGTAGGGCAGCGCCATGCCGACCCCGATGTCGGCACCGGCCAGCACGAGGTAGCCGAGGGCGAAGAAGGCCAGAATGAAGATCTCCATGACGGCTCCTCTAGAACGTGGGGACGGGGGCGGGGGCGGGCTCGGCCGGCCGGTCGCCCAGCACGACCGCGCCGGGACCGCGCCGGGCGTGCCGGGCCAGCAGCCAGTAGTTGATCGCGATGAGCACCGCGAACACCGTCGTGAACGCGGCCAGCGACACCCGCACCTGCACCGCGGTCAGCGGCGACATGGCATCGGCCGTGGTGAGCAGGCCGTAGACGGCCCACGGCTGGCGTCCCACCTCCCGGAACACCCATCCGGCCAGCATCGTGACGAACGGCACCGGGATCATCAGCGTCAGCAGCCAGTGCCAGGGCCGGAAGGACCGTACGGCCGGCCGGAACGCCATGAGCAGCACGCTCAGCCCCGCCACCACGATCATGACCACCCAGAGCACCATCATCAGCACGCCCGCCACCCGCACCGGGCCGACCGGCGGCAGGTAGTCGCCGGGCCCGTGCAGGGCCGCCATCGTGGCCTGCGTCTCGGCCATCAGCTGCGTCCGGTTCGCCCACACGGAGCTCTTCGACGGCTGCAGGTAGGAGAACTGCAGCCCGCCGAACGTCACCGTGAACATCGCCGCCGGCAGCGCCAGCCCGAGCCCGAGCCGCAGCGACTTGCGGAAGAAGTCCTGCTCGGCGGTGCGCTTGCGCAGGTGGTAGGCGCTCACGCCGGCCATGAAGAACCCGCCGGTGAGCAGCGCCCCGCCCAGGACGTGCCAGAACGCGAGCTGCGCGGCCGGGTTGCCGACCATCGCCCCGAAGTCGGCCAGCCGCAGCGCCCCGCCCTCCAGCACGTGGCCGACCGGGCGCTGCAGGAAGCCGTTCGCCACCATGATCCAGAACGCCGACGCGTACGCGGTCAGCGTCACCACCCAGATCAGCGCCAGGTGCGCCCACCGGTTCAGCCGGTTCCAGCCGAAGATCCACAGCCCGAGGAACGTCGACTCGACGAAGAACGCCACCAGCGTCTCGATGGCCAGCGCCGAGCCGAAGACGTTGCCCGCGTACTCGGTGAGCCCGCTCCACGCCAGCCCGAGCTGGAACTCCATGACCAGGCCGGTGACGATGCCCATCGCGTAGTTGATGAGGTAGAGCTGGCCCCAGAACCGGGTCATCCGCTGATGGATCGGGCTGCCGGTCACCGTCGCCCGGGTCTGGAGCACGGCCACCAGGGTCGCGAGGCCCAGGGTGAGCGCGACGAAGAGAAAGTGCGCGCCCGCCGTGAGCGCGAACTGCAGGCGAGCGAGATCCACCGTTTCCATGCCGGCAAGCCTCCGGTCACGGCACCGGTCGCCGCGTCATGCCGGGGCGGGCATCCGGCGTACGCCCGGGGATGCAGGCGGGTCCCCGGGCGTACCGCTCAGGTGGTAAGCCAGCCGGGCGTGATCATCCCGGCCTCGTAGGCGAGCACCACGAGCTGGGCCCGGTCGCGCGCCGCCAGCTTGGTCATGATGCGGCTGACGTGCGTCTTCGCCGTGGCCGGGCTCAGCACCAGCCGGGTGGCGATCTCGTCGTTGGACAGCCCGGCGGCGACCAGCGTCATCACCTCCCGCTCGCGCTCGGTCAGCGCGTTGAGCCGCGGGCCGGGCTCGGGCCGCTTCACCCGGCCGGCGAACTCGGCGATCAGCCGCCGGGTGACCGACGGCGAGATCAGCGCGTCGCCCCTCGCCACCACCCGGACCGCGTGGATGAGCTCGGCCGGCTCGGTGTCCTTGACGAGGAAGCCGCTCGCGCCCGCCCGCAGCGCCCCGTAGACGTAGTCGTCCAGGTCGAACGTGGTCAGGATGATCACCTTGACGCCGTCGAGCCGCGGGTCGCCGGCGATCCTGCGGGTGGCCTCCAGACCGTCCAGCTCGGGCATGCGGATGTCCATGAGCACGACGTCGGGCCGGTGCTCGCGGGCCCCGGCCACGGCGACCTCGCCGTTGGGGGCCTCGGCGACGACCTCGATGTCGTCCTCGTCGCTGAGTATGGACCGGAAACCCGCCCGTACCAGGGTCTGGTCGTCGGCGAGCATGACGCGGATCATCGAACTCCCTCGATCGGCAGGCGGGCGACCACGCGGAAGCCGCCTTCGGGGCGCGGACCGGCCTCCAGCGTGCCGCCGAGCGCGGTCGCGCGCTCGCGCATGCCCTGCAGGCCGAAGCCGCTGCCTCCGTCGTACGTGACACCGGGGCCGTCGTCCTCCACGCGGACGACGAGCTCCCCGTCCCGGCAGGCGGCCGAGAGCCGGGCCTCGGCCGCGCCGGAGTGGCGGGAGACGTTGGTCAGCGCCTCCCTGATGATGCGGGCGGCGGCGAGGTCCACCTCGGTGGGCAGGGCGTCGAGCGGCCCGTCCAGCTCCGTGCGCACCGTCAGGCCCGAGGCGGCGACCAGCGCGTCCATCCTGGCCAGGCTGTCGGCGGGCGCGGTCGGCACGCCCTCGTCCACCTGCCGCAGCACCCCCAGCGTGGTACGCAGCTCCCGCAGCGTCTCCTTGCTGGTGTCCTTGATCGTGCGCAGCGCCTGCTCGGCCTCCTCCGGCCGCTTCTTCAGCCCGTGCAGCGCCGCCGCGGCCTGCACGTTGATCATGGAGATGTTGTGCCCGAGCACGTCGTGCAGCTCCCTCGCGATGCGCAGCCGCTCCTCGCTCGCCCGCCGCAGGGCCTCCTCCTCCTTGCTGTGCTCGGCGTCGGCCGCCCGCCGCTCCGCCTCCAGCAGATAGGCCCGCCGCGTCCTGGTCACCCCGCCGAACGCCACCGCCGCCACCACCCAGCCGCCGATCGCGATGAACATCGTGTCGTCCACGTGCCGGGTGCCGCCGGACTCGCCGACCCCCATGGCCAGCAGCAGCGTGCCCCCGGTGGCGACCGCCGCGGTGAGGTGCCCGAGGTCGGCCGCCGTGTAGAGCGCCACGAACGCCAGCACCAGCAGGGGCCCGTCGAGCCGCCCCCACGGGTAGTAGAGCGCCACGCAGAGCGCGACCACGATCAGCGCCGCGACCGGGAACCTGCGCCGGGCCAGCGTCGCCGCGCTCGCCACCACCGGCAGCAGCACGTCCAGCAGGTTGAGCGGCCGTGACGGGCCGAGCATGGCGGTGACCACCGTGCCCACCGCCACGACGCCCACCGCCGCGAGTGACGCCATCGTGCTGGTGGAGGGCTTTCGCATGTCTTCCATTCTGTACGGGTACCGTCCGTGAATGAGCATCAAGGAAGAGTTGCGCCGGCTCGACGAGGAGCTGGCCCGGCTGCGCGCGGAGAACCAGGACATCCGCGCGCAGATCCGGGACATGGGCGCGACCGACCAGATCGAGAAGGCCGCGGTGATCAGCCAGGCGGACGAGCAGGTCGAGCTGATCGCGGAGCTGGAACGCCGCCGCGACACCCTGGTCGCCCGCCTGGAGGAGGAGGGGTCAGCGTAGCGAGGCGCCCACCTCGTGCAGATGGCCCAGCGCCTGCCGGTAGGAGGCGAACAGGCCGGTCTGCAGATAGCTGACGCCTATCTCCGCGCAGTAGTCCTCCACGATGGGCTGGGCGCGGCGCAGGTTCGGCGCGGGCATGTTCGGGAACAGGTGGTGCTCGATCTGGTAGTTGAGCTGGCCGAGCAGGACGTCACGGACCGGGCCGCCCCGCACGTTGCGCGAGGTGAGCACCTGCTTGCGCAGGAAGTCGAGCTTGTCCTCCTTGGTGAGCACGGGCATGCCCTTGTGGTTCGGCGCGAACGTGCACCCCAGGTAGAGCCCGAACAGCCCCTGGTGCACGGCCAGGAACGCCAGCGCCTTGCCCGGCGGCAGCACCGCGAAGACCGCGCCGAAGTAGGCCGCGAAGTGCGCCGCGAGCAGCCCCAGCTCCTGCCACCGCCGCCGCGCCCCCGGCTTGAGCAGCGCCTTCACGCTGGCCACGTGCAGGTGCCAGGCCTCCAGCGTGAGCAGCGGCAGGAACCAGAACGCCTGGTGGCGGGCGACGAGCCTGGGCAGGCCCCGGCTCCTCGCGACCTGGTCCGCCGAGAAGACGATGACCGCGGGCGAGACGTCCGGATCGTGGTCCTCGTGATTGGGGTTGGCGTGGTGACGGTTGTGCTTGCTGTTCCACCAGCCCCAGCCGAGCCCGACCGCGAGGTTGCCGAACAGCAGGCCCGCGAGGTCGCTGGGCGGGCGGGTACGGAAGACCTGGCGGTGGCCGAGATCGTGGGCGAGGAAGCCGAACTGGCTGAACACCACCGCCAGCAGCGCCGCCACCAGCAGCTGCAGCCACGAGTCGCCCACCAGGGCGAACAGCACCCAGGAGGCCACGTAGACGGCGACGCAGACGCCCATCCGGACCGCGTAGTAGACGGGACGCCGGTCCAGCAGCCCGGCGTCCGCGATGCGATGGGCCAGCCGGGAGAAATCGCTTCCCCTAGCGTCCAGCGTGCCAGGACTGGCCACAGCTCTCCTTCCTCACGGATTCATTGTTGCCACCCTGACGTATCGGACACCAGGAGGGAAGCTTCGCAGGTCGTGGCCTTTCAACGGTACGCCAGCGACCCCAGCGCGTGCCGCTCCGGGTCCGGCCGCGCCGCGCCCCTCTCCATGGCCGCCTCGAAACCGGCCGCGCCCAGCGCTTCCCGGCAGCGCGCGGCGAGGGCGGTCACGTACGGGTCGGCCGACTCGGCGATCCCGCGCAGCGCCCGCGCCGCGCCCAGCAGCTCGGCCGCCGGCGCCGGCTCCAGGTGCCCGGCCACGCCCTCCAGCACCGTCGCCCGTACCGTCCGGTCCGAGCAGCCGGCCATCAGCTCCAGCGCCGCGCGCAGCGGACGGCCAGGCTCGGCCACCCGGGCCAGCTCGACCTGGAGCAGCGCCCTGAACTGCGGGCTCGCCTCGACGTCCAGGGCGAGCGCGGCCTCGAGCAGCCGCCGCGCTTCCGCCGGGTCGCCGCCGCGCCTGGCCAGCTCGGCGCGGGCGTGCAGCACCCGGGCCAGCGGCTCGGGGTCCCGCGAACGTTCCGCGGCCTCCTGCGCCCGCGCCAGCGCGCCGGCCGCGCCCGCGAGGTCGCCCGCCCGGCACTTGAGCTGCCCCAGCCGCAGCAGGTACGACATCGGCCCGAGCGCCACCTCCTCCAGCCCCGGCAGCCCCGGCGACCCCGCCACCCCCGGCGTCTCGGTGAGCGCGACGGCGGCGGCGAAGTCGCCGCGGTTCTCGGCCGCCAGCGACAGCCAGTAGGAGGCCGCCCACTGGCCCCACCGGTCACCGGTCCCGCGGAAGCCCTCCAGCGCGGGCTCCAGCAGGTCCTCCGCGCCTGCCACCGCGCCGTACTCGAACCGCACCAGGCCCGCGACCAGCAGCGCCGCCGACCTGACCCACGGGTCGGGATGGTCGCGCAGCCGCTCGGCGCCCCGCTCCGTGAGCGCCACGACGTCGTCCGGGGTGCCCAGCACGGCCCCCATCGCCCAGAAGTTCAGCGCCGCCGGATGGTCGGAGCCGCGCACCGCCTCCGACGCCCGCTCACCCGCCAGCATCCGGCAGAGCCCGTGCGCCAGCTCCCTGCCCGGCGGCGGCACGTCCCCGACCCGGGCGAGCACCGCGGCTGCCTGCTCGCGGATCTCCCGCAGCCGGGCCCGCATGATCCACGGCCACAACAGCGGCAGGATCAGCCGCAGCGGGTCCTCGGCGTGGCGCAGCGCCGCCTCCAGGTTGCCGTGCTCGGCGTCCAGCACCGCCAGCCAGGCGAACTGCGCGCCGGTACGCAGGTGCGGCTCGGCGCGCTCGGCCAGCTCCGTGTAGTGGAGTGCGTGGGCGCGGCGCAGCTCGGGCAGGTCGGCGGCGGCGTACTGGCGGATCGTCTCCAGCATCGTGTAGCGGTCGCCGGACACCGCGACGAGCGACTTGTCCACCAGCGAGGACAGCAGGTCCAGGCCACCTCCGCAGACCCGGGCGATCGCCTCGTACGTCGCGCCGCCCGAGAAGACGGTCAGCCCGCGCAGCAGCTCGCGCTCGGCGTCGGAGAGCAGGTTCCAGCTCCAGTCGATGACCGCGCGCAGCGTACGGTGGCGCGGCTCGGCGGTGCGCCCGCCGCGCAGGGCCAGCCGGTCGCCGAGCTGCTCGACCAGCAGCGGCACCGGCATCGTGCGCAGGCGGGCGGCGGCCAGCTCGATGGCGAGCGGGATGCCGTCCAGCTCCCGGCAGATCCACGCCGCCCGCTCCGGCTCCACCCGCAGGCCGGGCCTGGCCGCCGCGGCCCGCGCCGCGAACAGCGCGACGGCCTGCGCCTCCGGCAGCGGCGGGACGGGATGGACGCTCTCGCCGGGGATGTCGAGCGGCTCCCGGCTGGTGGCCAGGATCCGCAGGTCCGCGACCTCCGCCAGCAGCCGCCCCGCCACCCTGGCGGCCTCCTCGACCACGTGCTCGCAGTTGTCGAGCACGATCAGCGCCCCGGCCCCGCGCAGCGCCGCCGCCGGATCGCTGGTCCGCAGCACGCTCTCCACCGCGGCACGGACCCCGTCGGCGGACGCCAGCTCCACCAGCCACACCCCGCCGGGCGCGACCACCCCGCCGGCCACCTCCAGCGCCAGCCTCGTCTTGCCCGCGCCGCCCGCGCCGGTCAGGGTGACCAGCCGGGCCCCGCCGCCGAGCAGGGCGCGCAGGCGGGCCACGTCGCCGTCCCGGCCCACGAAGCTCGTCACCTGGGCGGGCAGGTTGCCGCGCGGCGCGGCCGGCGGCTCCCGCAGCGCCTCCAGGTGGGCCTCGCGCAGCTCCGGCCCGGGGTCCGCGCCCAGCTCGTCGTCCAGTGCGGCCCTGATCCGCTCGAAGACGGCCAGCGCCTCACCCCGCCGCCCGACCGCCGACAGCGCCCGCATCAGCAGCGCGTGGAACGGCTCCCGCAGCGGGCAGGCCGCCGCCAGCCCCTCCAGCTCCGCCACCAGCCCCTCCATTGCCGGACCGGCGGTGGACAGGTCGTGGGCGATCCTGGCGGCGAGCGCGGTCAGCCGCAGCTCCTCCAGCCGCACCGCCGGCCCCGCCGCGAACGGCAGGTCCGCCGCGTCCGCCAGCGCCGGGCCCCGCCAGAGCGCCAGCGCCCGGTGCGCCTCGCCGTCGCGTACGAGCTGCTCGAACGCCCACGCGTCCACCTCGCCCGGCGGCACGTCGAGCAGGTAGCCGGCGGGATGGGAGCCGATGACGCCAGGGGCCTCGCGCCGGGCCCGCGACACCAGGGACTGCAGCGCCGCCGCCGGATGCGCGGGCGGCTCGTCCGGCCAGAGGTCGTCGATCAGCCGGTCGGCGGGGACGACCCGGCCGGGGTCGAGCGCGAGGCGTACGAGCAGGGCCCGCACCCTGGCCCCGCCCACCCGCGCGCCCGCCACCTGCAGCGGCCCCAGAATCCCGACCCGCATCGGCCCGGGAGCCCTAGGAGTCGGCGGAGAGCCGGTCGAAGAGCTGGAGCGCGGCCTCGCGCACCTCCTGGGGGGAGAGCCCGTCGAGGGTCGCCCTGGCCTGGTCGATGTCGCGGGTGGTGGCGAGCGTGATGGCCACGGACGAGGCGGCGGCGCGGTCGATCGATCCCGTCGGGGCGGCGTCGGCCAGCTCTTGGGCGCTCGCGGCGAGGTCGAGGTTGTCTCTCAACGGATCTCCTCGGATGGACGAAGACCCATTCTTGCAGTGCGCGCCCCCGGTAGGGGGTCAGCCTCGCAGCGGGTCGTGGCCGACGGACATCAGCTCGCGCCGCGACTCGTCGTCCGTCCGGCCGTTCAGGGTCTCGACGAGCTCGACGACCTGCCGCATCACGTCGAGGTCGGTTCTGGTGAGATCGCCCTTGCGCTTGCTCAGGACGTGCAGCACGCCCCGCCCGAGCTCGTCGATGCCGAGGTCGGGGTCGGGCGGGAAGCCCTCCTCGTCCGAGGCTTCCGTCAGCAGATAGGAACGCAGCTCCTCCGAGTTCATGTTGACCGCGCGGTGGAACTCTTCCCAGAGCAGATCGGTGTCAAGGCTCTCAGTCATGGGGGCCGCCTACCCCGCAGACCTGGCGTTACGCGCCCGTCCAGATTCGTGGCGACATAGAGGTATTCGACCGTCAGTGCGCGTGCTCAGTGAGGTCGGACCCGCCGCGAAGGAGGGGGCGGCACGTGTCGCGCGCGGGGCCAAGCGGTCTGCCAGCCGCCGGCCCCGCCCGCGCGACACGTGCCGAGACGCCCGGAATGCGACAGTCGGGCCGGGCGCCCCGGAACGTCACAGTGGGGCCGGGCCGGTGCTGCCGCGCGGCGTGAGCGCCGCCGCCTGGTCCTCGTACGGAGGGACGCTCTCCCCGGCGATCAACGCGAGCAGCCGCTGCGCCGCGTGCGCCCCGTAGGCCGCGATGTCGCGGGTGAGCGCCGTCAGCGGCGGCCGGACGACCCGCGACAGCGGCGAATCGTCCCAGGCCACCACGGACAGGTCGCGCGGCACCTCGACCCGCATCTCCTGGGCCACCGAGAGCCCGGCCACGGCCATGATGTCGTTGTCGTAGATGATCGCCGTCGGCCGGTCGGGCGAGCTGAGCAGGCGGCGGGTGGCGCGCGCGCCCTCCTCGCCGGTGTAGTCGGTGTGGACCGTGACCGGCTCGGCCACCCCCTGGCACGCCTCGGCGAAGGCCCGGTCGCGCAGCGCGGTGTGCACCAGCTCGGGCAGCCCCGCCACCCGGGCGATGCGCCGGTGGCCGAGCGCCACGAGGTAGCCGACGGTCTCGCGGACGGCCTGCCCGTCGTCGGACCAGATCGCCGACAGCGAGCCCGACTCCGACGGGTGCCCGATGACCACGGCCGGCATGCCGAGCCGCTCCAGCTCGCCGACCCGGGTGTCGGAGGTGTGCAGGTCGACGACGAAGACGCCGTCGATGCGGCTCTCGCCCCACCAGCGCCGGTAGACCTCGCTCTCCTGCTGGTGGCTGGTGACGACCTGGAGCAGCAGCGCGTACGACCGGTCGGCCAGCACCCCCTCGATGCCGCTGATCAGCTCCATGAAGAACGGCTCGACGCCGAGGACGCGGGCGGGGCGGCAGAGCGCCAGCCCCACGCAGTCGGCGCGGGCCCCGTTGAGCGCCCGCGCGGCGCTGTTGGGCCGCCAGCCGATCTCCTCGGCGATGGCGACGATCCTGGCCCGTGTCGCCTCCGACACGCCGGGCTGCCCGTTGAGCGCGTAGGACACCGCCACTTTGGAGACGCCCGCCCTGCTGGCGATGTCGGCGATCGTCGGTCGCTTCACGGACTCCCTCTCTTGACCTGGCTCCCGCTCTGAACCGGGTAACCGCCTCTACTGTAGGCCACCCCGAACAGACGCCCGTTAACCGGTCAAGCCATGTGCCAGGGCCGCGCGTCCTGCGTCTCGTGCGCCTCCTCCGCCACCCGCAACGCGAACGTCGGCCGCTCGGCCCCCTCGACCGGCCCCAGATAGGTGTGCCCGGTCAGATGACACCAGGCCGGCAGATCGACGGGCGCGGCCGGGTCGGTGGCGATCAGATGGATCACGGCCCCGGGGCCGGCGCGGCGTACGTGACCGCGCAACTCGATGAGGAGCTGCACGCACAACTTGTCGCCGCCGTCGACAACGAGATCAGCCATGCCTCCAGGAAATCACCCCTCGAGCCCTGCACGCGCCGGCCCCTCCACGAACTGCTTCTGTCGCCGCGACCAGGACAGGGCGGCGCGGCGTCCCTCGCCGTTAGATGTACCTGGTGCGGTCGCGTACGTCCTCGAAGTCGAGCTCGGACAGGAAATGGCAATAGGGCAGATATCGCTTCATCTTGAGTTCATCGGGGAACCAAAGAGGGTTCTTACCGGTCCAAGCCGCGATCTCGATCTTCGGTTTTGTCTCGCGGAACGCCATCTCGATCGCCGGCAACAGGTCCGTATCACTGGTGAAGACCACCGCAACGTCGTACTCGGCACGTAGCGCGGTCTCCACGAGCGAGATCGCCAAAGCGACATCCACGCCCTTCTCGCGAGGCCGTTCCTTGGGCCAGCCTCGATAGTTCAGGGGGCGCCGAATCATGGTCACACGTGGATCCCGGCTCCAAGCCGCGCTCTGCGCGTCGTTCGCGGCGGCCGGCGTCGGCTCGTGCTCGGGATTGGGCCGTCCGCGGAACACCCTCACTCCCTGGAGAAGGCCGCCATGCTTCCTTTTCTCCACAATCCGCTCAGCCACCGCCAGCGGATGTACCAAGGTCTGGTGCACCGGAACCCCGAACCTGGGTGCGAAGCACTCATGTGCTGCCAAATGGACGTTCTGATAGTCGAGAAAGACCTCAACGCGGTCTGTCATTCACGCCTCCCGGCATGAAAAAGCCCCGCCAATCCCAGAGGACGGCGGGGAGCAATGAAGTCAGCATACCTTGCCGTCCAGGGACCCGCCAACCTGAATGGCGAGGTGGGGGCATGGTCGAGCCCTTATTCTACCGCGAAGGAATACGAAGGGTAAGGGAAAGTTATACGGACCGTATGCGCCGTTCCGGGCGAGCCCGCGCCAAGGAGTCAGGAGATGCCGGGTGGGGAGGTGGAGTCGCGGATGACGAGTTGGCAGGGCATCTTGTGGACGCCGGGCGTCGCCTTGCCGTCGATGGCGGCGAACAGGTGCTGGGCCGCGGTCCGGCCCAGTGACTCCAGGTTCATGTCCACGGTCGTCAGTGCCGGGCGGGTCTCCGTGGACAGGACCTCCCAGTTGTCGTAGCCGACGACCGCGATGTCGTCGGGCACCCGGCGGCCGCGTTCGCGGGCCGCCTCGACGAAGCCGGCGGCGATCTGGTCGCTGCCGCAGAAGACGGCGTCGATCTCGGGCTCGGACATCAGCAGCATCTCGGCGGCGTGCCGGCCCCAGCGTTGCGACCACGGGCCGGAGAGGGTCTGGCCGGCCTGGGGGAGGCCGGCCGCCTCCAGGGCGAGGCGGACGCCCTCCTCGCGGTCGCGGGCGGCCTTGTAGTGGGTGGGGCCGGTGACGTGCGCGATGCGGCGGCGGCCGAGGGCGAGCAGGTGGTTGACGGCCATGGCGGCGGCGCCCACGTCGTCGGGCACGAACGAGACGTCCTCCGGGTCCTCGGAGGGGCCGTAGGCGTAGACGACCGGGACCGGCAGGTCCTTGCTCACGGACGGCCGCGGGTCGGTGCTCTCGCCCACGACGATGAGCCCGTCGACGCGGCGTGACAGCAGCGCCCGCAGGTGGTGCTGCTCCCTGATGGCGTCGCCGCGGGCGTCGCAGAGCAGCACGGCCATCTCGCCGGCGCCGAAGGCGTTCTCGGCGCCGAGCAGCACCGGGATGCCGAACCGGCCGACGCTGTCGGAGGTCAGCAGCCCGACCGTGCGTGTCTGGCCGGACAGCAGCCCTCTGGCGAGGGCGTTCGGCTGGAAGGAGAGCTGGGCCGCGGCGGCGAGCACCCGCTCGCGCGTGGCGGCCCGTACGTCCTGCCGCCCGTTCAGCGCCTTGGACGCCGTGGCGATCGACACCCCCGCCAGCGAGGCCACATCGTTGATGGTCGCCCGCTTAGTCGCCATGCTTCGAAACCCTTTTCGGTCGCTGTGAACTGCTTAGCACCCTAGCACCCATTGACAGAGGTCCGTGTTTCTTCTACGTTTCCGAAAACCTTTAAGTCCAGGAGCACAACATGAGACGAAGGCTGGCCGGGATCTCCCTTCTCGGTGTGTTAGCGCTCACAGCGGCGGCCTGCGGAAACAGCGGGAACGGCGGTGACAGCGGGGGCGGCGGCACCCAGGAGGCGGGCCCCGTCACGATCACGATGTGGACCCGCGCCGCCACGCAGACCCAGAGCGAGCGGCTGGTCCAGCAGTACAACAAGACCCACAAGAACCAGGTCAAGCTCACCGTCATCCCGACGGACAACTATCAGCCGCGCATCGCCGCCGCGGCCGGCGCCAAGCAGCTCCCCGACGTGTTCGCGGCCGATGTCATCTTCGTCCCGAACTACACCTCCCAGGGCCTGTTCCTCGACATCACCGACAGGGTGACGGCTTTGCCGTACAAGGACAAGCTCGCCCCCTCGCACATCAAGCTGGGCACGCTCGACGGCCGCATGTACACGCTGCCGCACACCCTCGACCTGTCGGTCTGGTTCTGGAACAAGGACCTGTACGAGAAGGCCGGCCTCGACCCCGAGCAGGGCCCGAAGTCGCTGAAGGAGTTCGCCCAGCAGGCCACCGCCGTCCAGGAGAAGCTGGGCGCCGACGGCAAGGTCCACGGCACGTTCTTCGGCGGCAACTGCGGCGGCTGCTACGTCTTCACCTTCTGGCCCTCCGTCTGGGCCGCCGGCGGCCAGGTCATGAACGCCGAGGGCACCCAGTCGCTCAACGACCAGCCCGCCATGACCGAGGTCTTCAAGATCTGGCGCGAGCTTTACGAGAAGAAGGTCACCGGCCCGACCGCCAAGGAGGAGCAGGGCCCGACCTGGACGGGCTTCTTCCCGAAGGGCGAGATCGGCGTCATGCCGATGCCCTCGACCACGCTCGGCCTGATGCCGAAGGAGATGAAGATCGGCGTCGCCCCGATCGCCGGCCCGGACGGCGGCGAGTCGACGTTCGTCGGCGGCGACTCGATCGGCATCAGCTCCACCACCAAGAACGCGGACGCCGCATGGGAGTTCCTGTCCTGGACGGTCGGCGACGAGGCCCAGGTCGAGGTCATGGCCAAGAACAAGGACGTGCTCGCCCGCACCGACCTGGCCGGCAACAAGTACTCGTCCGAGGACCCGCGCGTGGTGCTGATCAACTCGCTGGTGGCGAAGGGCCAGACCCCGTACGCCCTGCGCTTCGGCCAGACCTTCAACGACCCGCAGGGCCCGTGGCTGCGCTACGCCCGTGAGGCCGTCTTCGGCGACGCCTCCAAGCTCGGGCAGCTCAACGCCGAGATCACGAAGTCGCTGCAGCAATGACCTTGACGATGACCCGTTCCGGGCGGCGGGCGGCCCATGGCGCGCCCTCCGCCCGGTGGCGGAGCAGGAGGATCCAGGGCTGGCTGTACGCGGCCCCGACGGCCGTCATCGTGGGCGTGCTCTTCCTCGCGCCCCTGGTGCTGGTGGTCTGGATGTCGCTCAACCGCTGGCCCCTGCTCGGCGCCCCGGCGTTCAACGCGCCGGACAACTACACCAAGATCGCCGACAACCCGCTCTTCGTCGACGCGGTGCTCTTCACGCTGAAGTACACCGCCCTCACCACCGTCCTGCTGTCGGCGGTGGCGCTCGGGCTGGCCCTGCTGGTGCAGGACCGCAGGCCCGGCATCGGGTTCTTCCGCACCGCGTTCTTCCTGCCGGGCGCGGTCGGCTTCGCCGCGGCGGGCCTGCTGTTCTACGGCATGCTGAACAACGACTTCGGCCCCATCGACCCGATGCTCCAGGCCATCGGCCTCACCAGCGAGCCGGTCAAGTGGATCGGCACCCCGAACATGGCGCTGTTCTCCACGATCACGCTGGTCATCTGGCGCTTCGCCGGGTTCAACATGCTCATCCTGCTCACCGGCCTGCAGGCCATCCCGACCGAGGTGTACGAGGCCGCCCGCAGCGACGGCGCCAACCGCCTGCAGATCTTCACCAGGATCACCCTGCCGCTGCTGCGCCCGACGCTGGCCCTGATGCTCATCCTCAGCGTGACGGGCTCGCTGCTCGCCTTCGACCAGTTCTTCGTCTTCACCAACGGCGGCCCGGACAACAGCACGGTGTCGATGGTCATGGTCGTCTACCGGGACGCCTTCTTCCGCTTCGACCTCGGCGGCGCGGCGGCGCTGTCGGTCGTGCTGCTCGTGGCCCTCGTCGGCCTCAACACCTTCATGATGCGGAGGCTGCGATGAGTCGCTATCTCACGCTGTCGGCGCTGGCGGTGCTGTTCCTGTACCCGCTGGTGTGGAGCGGTTGGGCGTCGCTGGAGGACCCGTCCAACTACCTGGAGATGGCCGCCTTCGGCGAGGGCGTCGGCACGTACGCGACCAACAGCATCCTCGTCTCCACCATGACCGTCGCCGGCACGCTGGTCGTCTCGGCGCTCGGCGGCTACGGCTTCGCCCGCTTCGACTTCCCCGGCAAGAACGTGCTGTTCCTGGCCACGCTGGCGATCCTCATGGTGCCGTACGCGACCATCCTCATCCCGCTCTACGTGCTGCTCGGCTACCTCGGCCTGCAGAACTCGCTCGTCGGGCTGTCGCTGGTGTTCGTGATGTTCCAGCTCCCGTTCGCGCTGTTCATGATGCGCAACGCGTTCGAGGCGCTGCCGCGCGAGCTGGAGGAGGCGGCGCTGGTGGACGGCTGCGGCACGTTCCGCGCCTTCTCCAGCATCCTGCTCAAGGCGGTGCGGCCGGCGCTGATCACGGTCGGGCTGTTCGCCTTCCTCGCCTCGTGGAACGACTTCTTCGCGCCGCTCATCCTGCTCAACGACGGCGCGTCGTTCACGCTGCCGGTGGCCGTGGTCAGCATGACGCAGCGCACGTTCGGCGCCGTCGACTACGGCATGCTCCAGGCCGGCGTCATGGTCATGGCCATCCCCTGTCTCGTCCTGTTCATCGTGCTGCAGCGCCACTACGTGCGCGGATTCATGTCAGGAGCTCTGCGTGGCTAACCCTGTCCTGCCCTCCTCGGGCGTCCTGTCCCCGCTCGGCCTCGACGCGGTACGCCTCTCGCCCGGTTTCTGGGGCGACCGGGTGGCGCTCAACCGCGAGGTCACGATCGCCCACTGCCAGGAATGGGAAGAGCGCGAAGGTTGGATCGGCAACTTCCGCGGCGAACGCCCGAGGCGGGGCCGCGAGTTCAGCGACTCGGAGATCTACAAGCTGCTGGAGGCCATGGCCTGGGCGGACCATCCGGGGCTGCCCGCGCTGGCCGAGACCGTGGCGGGCGCCCAGGAGGGCGACGGCTACCTGAACACCCGCTGGTCCGGCAGCCGCTACACCGACCTGGAGTGGGGCCACGAGCTCTACTGCTACGGCCACCTAATCCAGGCCGGGGTCGCCCGGCTGCGCACGCATGGCGAGGACACGCTGACCCGGGTCGCGGTGCGGGCCGCCGACCACGTGTGCCGCCGCTTCATGGAGGGCACGCAGACCTGCGGGCACCCGGTGATCGAGATGGCGCTGGTCGAGCTGTACCGGGTGACGGGGACCGAGCGCTACCTGGAGATGGCCCGCCGCTTCGTCGAGCGCCGCGGCCTGCCCGCGCTCGCCGACATCCCCTTCGGCCGCGCCTACTACCAGGACGACCTGCCGGTACGGCAGGCCCAGGTCTTCCGCGGCCACGTCGTACGGGCGCTCTACCTGGCCTCCGGCGTCGTGGACGTGGCCGTCGAGACCGGCGACGAGGAGCTGCTGAAGGCGGTCGAGGCGCAGTGGGAGCGCACGGTGGCCCGGCGTACGCACCTGACCGGCGGCATGGGCTCGCGTCACGCGGACGAGTCGTTCGGCGAGGACTACGAGCTGCCGCCCGACCGGGCCTACAACGAGACCTGCGCGAGCATCGCCTCCGTCATGTTGTCCCACCGGCTGCTGCTGGCGACCGGCGACGTGCGCTACGCCGACCTGGCCGAGCGGACGCTCTACAACATGCTGGCCACCGGCGTCGCGCTGGACGGCCGCTCGTTCTTCTACGCCAACCCGCTGCAGGTGCGGGTGCCCGCCGTGCCGCTCGACGGGGTGAACCACGCCCCCGAGGGCGGGCTGCGCTCGCCCTGGTTCGACGTCTCCTGCTGCCCGAACAACATCGCCCGCACGCTGGCCTCGCTGCCCGCGTACGTCGCCACGGCCACGGCCGACGGCATCCAGATCCACCA
Source organism: Nonomuraea wenchangensis (assembly GCF_900111685.1). Lineage (GTDB taxonomy): Bacteria > Actinomycetota > Actinomycetes > Streptosporangiales > Streptosporangiaceae > Nonomuraea > Nonomuraea wenchangensis. Next base: position 99,567 of record NZ_FOHX01000021.1, on the reverse strand, counting down.
CCCGACGCCGGCCGAGATCCGGCACGGGGAGCTCGCGGTCAAGGTGGAGACCGGCTACCCGTGGGACGGCGTGGTGACCGTACGGGCGCTCACCGGCGGCAGGGGCAGGATCGCGCTGCGCGTCCCCGCCTGGGCGGCCGGCGCGCGGCTCACGCACCGCGGCGAGGTGCGCGAGGTCGTCCCCGGGTACGCGGTCGCCGACGGCCCCTGGCGGACCGGCGACGAGCTGCGGCTGGAGCTGCCGATGGGGCCGCGCTGGACGTTCCCCGACCGGCGCGTGGACGCGCTGCGGGGCAGCGCCGCCGTGGAGCGCGGGCCGCTGGTCTACTGCGCGGAGTCGGTGGCCGACGAGCCGCCGCTCGGCGACCTCGCCGCCCGCGTGGCCCCGCCGGTGGAGCACCACGTGAACGGGGTGGTCGAGCTGGAGGTCGCCGCGTCGCTCGGCGGCAGCAGCGAGCCGTCGGGCTGGCCGTACGGCCACGAGCCGGACGGGCGTCCTTCGGGTGCGGACGCCGGTCTGCGGCTGGTGCCGTACCACCGGTGGGGCAATCGCGGCCCCGCGACCATGCGCGTCTGGCTGCCGGTCGGGGCCGAGGAGTGACCGCGCGGAAGACGGCGCTGCTCGCGGTGCTGGCACTCACGGTCTCGCTCACCGTCGCGCCCGCTGCTCACCCGACGACCCTGTCGGCGAAGGCGACGATCACCGTCCGGTAGCGCCTATATTGTCCTGGCCCTATGGGTTCATGGGGCCAGGGCATAATGCGTTCTGCCGGACCCCCTTTGCCGGATCCGGAGGACGGAGGGCGTATGAGCGGCCAACTCGCCGACGACATCGGGAAGGCCACGCCCGCACGGCTGGTAGCGATGATCATGGCTGCCGTCTCGCCGGTGCTCGGCGTCGCGTCCTGGCTGGTGTGGGCCGGGCTGCCGGCCGAGTGGACGCCGGAGCTCACCGCCTCCCCGCAGTCGGCGGTCGCCCTGACCTTCCCCGCCGTGGGCGCGTTCCTCATCGTGCACCGGCCGCGGCTCAACATGGCCTGGCTCATGTGCGTCGGCGGGCTCGCGGCGGCGGTCAGCGACCTGTCGGACGCGCTGATGTTCCGCGCCGCCGCCGCGGGCGACCTGGCCCTCGCCGGCTGGATGCGCTTACCGTCGGGCCTCGGGTGGGCGGTGTGCGGGCTGACGCTCACCATGCTGCTGCCGTTGTATTCGCCGGACGGGCGGCTGCCGTCGCCGCGCTGGCGGCCGGCGCTGCTGCTCGGCTGCGCGGCGATCACGCTCACGTTCGTACGCAGCACCTTCAGGGAGCCGCCGCCGGCGGCGGGCTACCCGTTCCCCGAGGTCATCCCCAACCCGCTGGCCGTGCCGGCGCTCACGCCGCACCTCGACACGCTGTGGGCGATCGGCTGGACCGGCATCTACGTCGCGATGGCGCTGGCCGCGCTCTCGCTGGCGGTGCGGATGCGGGGGGCCGACCCGGTGCTGCGGCGGCAGATCGGCTGGCCGTTGCTGGCCTTCGTCGGCTACATCGTCTTCCTGGTCGTCGCGGCCGTCACCGAGGAGCTGCTGTGGGCGGCGATCGTGTGGGCGGCGGCCATCCCGTTCGCGGTGGCGTTCTCGGTGATGCGCTACCGGCTCTACGGCATCGACACGGTGATCAGCCGCGCCTTCGTGGCGGCCGGCGTGGTGGCCGTGGTCAGCGCGGTCTACTTCGGCGCGGGCGCGCTGTCCAGCCTGGTGGTCTCCGGCTACGGCCAGGTCGCCGGGGTGGCCGCCGCGCTGTTCGCCGGGGCGTTCTTCCAGCCGCTGCGCCGCCTGCTCCAGCGGGCCGTGGACCGGCTGCTGTACGGCTCCGTCGGCGACCCGGCGCTGCTCGCCGAGCGCCTCACCCAGGCCGTGCGCCGCGGCGACCCGGCCAACGCGCTCACCGCCGTGGTCGGCGTGCTGCGCGACGGGCTCGCGGTCGAGGGCGTGGCCGTCGAGGTGGCCGACGGCGAGCCCCGCTACGTCGAGAGCGGCCGCGTCGGCGACGCCCCGCGCGAGGTGCCGCTCACCTGGCACGGGGAGCGGGTGGGGCGGCTGCTCGTCGGGCCGCCGGGGCCGCGCAGGTTCCCCGCCGCGCACAACGAGCGGGTGCTGGCCACGCTCACCCCGTACGCGGCCGACGTGGCCCACGCCGTGCGCATGGCCGCCGACCTGCAGCGTTCCCGCGAGCGCATCCTCACCACCCGCGAGGAGGAGCGCCGCCGCCTGCGCCGCGACCTGCACGACGGCCTCGGCCAGACCCTGTCGGCCATGGCGATGACCATCAACATGGCCAGGCTCAGCCTCGCCGACTCCCCGGAGACCGCCGACGAGCTGCTGCGCGAGCTGCACACCGGCATGGCCGCCGTCACCGGCGACATCCGCGAGCTGGTCTACGGTCTGCGCCCGCCCGCGCTCGACGACCTCGGCCTGGCCCGCGCCGTACGCGACCTGGCCGAGCGCTCCTCGCCGGGCATCACGGTCGAGACGGAGGTCGAGGGCGACCTGAGCCGGCTGCCCGCCGCCGTCGAGGTGGCCGTCTACCGGATCGTCCAGGAGGCCCTGACCAACGTCCGCAAGCACGCGGCGGCCTCGACCGCCCGGGTCGTGCTCCAGCGGGAGCGGTCGGTGCTGCGGGTGCTCGTCTCCGACGACGGCAAGGGGCTGCCCGAGTCCGTACGGTCGGGCGTCGGGCTCGGGTCGATGCGGGAGCGGGCGGCCGAGCTGGGCGGCATCTGCGTGGTGAGCGGCGAGCCGGGCGTGGGCACCCGGGTCGAGGTGATGTTCCCGCTCCTCACCGCGCCCTCGGAAGCCTTGGCGTGAAGCCCGGTCCTCGCCTGTGTCGGCGAGGACCGGGGCCGCGTTCAGGAGGCGGCGCAGGTGTAGGAGGAGACCGTCGCGGTGTTGCCGCTCGGACGGGCCACCTGGAAGCCGAAGCTGGTCGAGCCGTTCGGGGCCAGGTTGCCGTTGTAGCCCGCGTTCTTGGCCGTGACCGTCTGGCCGCTGACGCTCACCGTGGCGTTCCACGAGCCGGAGAGGGTGTGGCCGGCGGGCAGGGTGAAGGTGACCGTCCAGCCGGTGGTGGCCGAGGTGCCGGTGTTGGTGACCGTGACCGGCTGCACCACGTAGCCGCCGCTCCACTGGCTCTGCACCGTGCCGGCCGCCGTGCAGCCGCCGCTCGGGCCGCCGCCGCCCGACAGGGTGGTGAACGTGGTCAGCGCGGAGGCCGCGGAGGTGTTGCCGGCGACGTCGCGGGCGCGTACGTACACCTGGTACTGCGTGGCGGCCGACAGCCCGGTCAGCGTGATCGAGTTGGTCGCCGAGGTCCCGAGCAGCGGGTCGGTCGCGCCCTGCTCACGGTAGACGTCGTAGCCCGCCACGCCCGAGCCGCCGGTGTCGGTGGAGGCCGTCCAGGACAGGGTGGCGCCGGAGGAGGTGATGTTCGCGGCCGACGGCGTGCCCGGCGTGGTCGGCGGGGTCGTGTCGCTGCTGCCGCCGCTGAAGAACGTGGCCTCGCGCGAGGTGGACACGATGCCGTTCGCGCCGTTGAAGATGCGCTGGCCCCAGGAGGTGAGCTGGGCGGGGTTGAAGTTGGTGACCATGTCGAGGTATTCGACGCCGCCGCCGTTGCCGCTCCACGACCAGCCGATGTAGCCGAGGGCCCGCTGCTGGGCCTGGGCCATGATGGTGTCCTCGTCGGGGTCGCCGTCGGAGTGGTTGAACCCGAACTCGCCGATGATCAGCGGCAGGCCCGCACTCTGGAAGGCGTTGAGGTAGGCGGTGATCTCGGCGGCGGTGTCGAAGACGCCGTACATGTGGATGGAGAAGACGGTGTTGTGCTGCGGGTCGGCGGCGGCCACGGTGGCGGCGTTGTCCCGCATGGTGAACTGCCAGTCCTGGCCCCAGTTGGGCGCGTCCACGATGAGCAGGTGCTGGAAGCCGAGCGTGCGCATGCGGGCGATGGCCGAGGAGGTGGCGCTGGTCCAGCCGGAGACGTTGTTGTTGCCGTACGGCTCGTTGCCGATGTTGATGATGATGAAGTCCTCGGTGCCGGTGAGCGCGCTCTTCACGCTGTTCCAGTAGGTGACTGCCTGGTCCAGCGTGTACGCGCCGCTCTGCTCGCCGTAGCCCGTGGTGTCGTGGTTTTCGAGCACGCAGATTAACCGGTTCTGCCTGCACAGCGAGACGACGTTGGCCACGTCGGAGGCGGCGTTCGGCGTCCACCGGCCGCCGCTCAGCACCACGCGGACGGTGTTGGCCTTCAGCGCCTTGATGTCGGCGAAGGAGCTCGTCTGGCTCGTGTACCACGTGTGCGCGTGGCTGACGCCGCGCATCACGAACGCATTCCCGTTGGCTTCCACGATCTTGGTGCCGCTGACCCGCAGCCCGACCGCGGCGTGCGCGGGGGCAGGGGCGGCGAGCATCGAGACGAGGAGCGACAGGAACGCCGCCGCCACGAGCCCGATGGGTTTCCTCATGGGGGTCCCTTCTCCAGTGTTAACCGGTTAGGCACACCGTGCTGGGAAATCGCCGCCGTGTACAGCAATCGGCCGCCGCGACGGCGAATGCGCTGGCCGCCGCTGAAACTTTCAGCTCTCCCGCAACGTGGGCAGCCCGGCCGCCATGGCGCGCAGCCCGCGCACGAGCGTGGGCACGAACGGCGGGCACGAGGCGGCCAGCTCGGCGTCCTGGGCGTAGACCTGGACCAGGACTGGGGAGGGATTGGCGGCGGGGTAGAGCACCCCGGCCAGGCCCGCGGCGGCGGCGGCGAGTTCGAGCCCTTCGGCCGGGGTGAGGCCGGCCGCGGGCGCGATCCTGGCGCCGAGCTCGGCCACGGTGCCGACCACCGTGCGCTTGAAGGCGTGCGCGGCCGGGACGGAGACGTTGTGCTCCAGGCTGGTGGAGGTGTTGCCGAGCAGGTCGCAGAAGAGCGGGCGGGCGGCGAGCGTCTCGGCCAGCGCCGTCACGACCGCCTCCGGGTCCGTCGCCTCCGGCAGGCGTTCGGCGACCGCTGCTGACCAGGCGAGCCACTCCTCGGCGGCGAGCTGGAGGTAGATTTCCTCACGGGTGCCGAAATAACGCACGATGTTGGACTTCGCCAGGCCGACCGCCTCCGCGACCGCCCCCAGGCTGACCGTACGCACGCCGGAGGCGGCGGCGAGCTCGCGGGCGGCGTCGAGGATCGCCTGCCGCCGCTGCTCCTTGTGCTCAGGCCGCCTGGCCCGGAGAAATGCCGATCGCGTCATGTCGCTGCCAGCATACTGGCGGCACTTAAAAGAACAACGTTCTCTTGTTAGGCGGACACCGTTCTGTTAGCGTCCCCGTCGTGACCGAGATACGGATGCGGGTGAACGGCGCCGAGGAGAAACTCGACGTCGAACCCTGGGTGAGCCTCGCCGACCTGCTGCGCGACCGCCTGGGCCTGACCGGGGTGAAGAAGGGCTGCGACCAGGGCGCGTGCGGCGCGTGCACGGTCCTCGCCGACGGCACGCGGATCAACTCCTGCCTGGCCCTCGCCGTCCAGTACGACGGCAAGGAGATCACCACGATCGAGGGGGTGGCCCCGCACCCCCTCCAGGAGGCGTTCGTCCGCCACGACGGGCTCCAGTGCGGCTACTGCACCCCGGGCCAGATCTGCTCGGCCATCGGCATGCTGGCCGAGCACGCCGCCTCCGGCGCGGACCCGGCCGCCCTCGACGAGGCCGAGATCAGGGAGCGCATGAGCGGCAACCTGTGCCGCTGCGGCGCCTACAACGGCATCGTGGACGCCATCAAGGACGTGACCCGATGAAACCCTTCGCCTACCTCAAACCCGCCGACGTGGACGAGGCCGTGCTGGCGGTGGCCGCCGACCCCGGCGCCCGCTTCCTCGGCGGCGGCACCAACCTGGTTGACCTCATGCGCGAGGGCATCGAACGCCCCGCCACCGTCGTGGACCTCACCGCGCTGCCCCTCGACGAGGTGCACGACCTGCCCGGCGGCGGCCTGCGCGTCGGCGCCCTCGTCCGCAACAGCGCCCTCGCCGCCGACCGCCGCGTGGCCGCCCGCTACCCGATGCTCGCCCAGGCCATCCTGGCGGGCGCGTCCGCGCAGCTCCGCAACATGGCGACCGTGGGCGGCAACCTGCTGCAACGCACCCGGTGCCCGTACTTCTACGACCGCGAGTCCGCCTGCAACAAACGCGAGCCCGGAGCCGGGTGCGACGCGATCGGCGGCTTCAACCGCTCCCACGCCGTGCTCGGCGGCAGCGGGAGCTGCATCGCCACCCACCCGTCGGACATGTGCGTGGCACTCGCCGCGCTCGACGCCGTCGTGGAGGTCCGCAGCGTGCGCGGGGTCCGGCGGATCCCGATCGCCGAGTTCCACCTGCCGCCCGGCGACACCCCGCACGTCGAGACCGCGCTGGCCGCCGACGAGCTGATCACGGCGGTCGAGCTGCCGCCCGTCCCCGTCGCCGTCCGCTCCCGCTACCGCAAGGTGCGCGACCGGGCGTCGTACGCGTTCGCGCTGGTCTCCGTGGCCGCCGCGCTGGAGGTGCGGGACGGCGTCGTCACCGACGTACGCCTGGCGCTGGGCGGCGTGGCCACCACGCCGTGGCGGGCCAGGGAGGCCGAGCGGCTGCTGCTCGGCGGGCCGGCGAACGAGGAGGCGTACCGGCGGGCCGCCGAGGCCGAGCTGGCGCCCGCCGCCGTACGGCCCGGCAACGCGTTCAAGACCGGCCTGGTCCGCGCCACCGTCGCGGCCACGCTGCGCGACCTGGACCTGGGGGAGGAAATCGGATGACCACGACCGAGACCGAGCGCGCGACCGCCCCGGCCACCTACGTCGGCAAGCCCGTCGACCGCGTCGACGGCCGGGCCAAGGTCACCGGCGAGGCCCGCTTCGCCGCCGAGCACCACTACCCCGACCTGGCCCACGCCGCCCTCGTCCACGCCGCCGTCGCGCGCGCCCGGATCACCGCGATCGACACGGCGGCGGCCAGGGCCGTGCCCGGCGTGATCGACGTGCTCACCCACGAGAACGCCCCGGCCATGAAGCCGCCGCCGAAGTTCAGCCCGCTCGACCTCAGCACGTTCGTCTCGGCCACGTCCGTCAACTACCTCGCGACGGACGAGGTGCACTGGAACGGCCAGCCGGTCGCCGTCGTCGTCGCCGAGACCCCGGAGGCCGCCCGGCACGCCGCCACCCTCGTCCGGCCGGTCTACCAGGAGCTGCCCGCCGTCCTCGACTTCGCCGCCGAGGAGCCGAACGCCGTGCCGCAGAAGGGCAACCTGCTGCAGGAGAGCGAGGCCGACAAGGGCGACGCCGAGGCGGCGCTGAAGACCGCGCCGGTCACGGTGGACCTGCGCTTCACCACGCCCCCCTACCACCACAACGCCCTGGAGCCGCACGCCACGACCGCCGTCTGGGACGGCGACCGGCTCACCGTGCACGAGGGCACCCAGAACATCGCCTGGCTGCGCAAACACCTGGCGACGCGGTTCGGCGTGCCGGAGCGGGGCGTCCGGGTGCTGGCGCCGTACGTGGGCGGCGGGTTCGGCGGCAAGGCCATGGTGTGGGCGGGAACGCTGCTCGCCGTGCTGGCCGCGCGGGCCGTCGGCCGCCCCGTACGCCTCGCGCTCAGCCGCGCGGCCGTCTACCACACGGTCGGCGGGCGCACCCCGAGCACGCAGCGGGTCGCGCTCGGCGCGGACGCCGATGGGCGGCTGACCGCGATCGTGCACACCAGCGTCTCCAGGACCGGCCGGATCGGCGGCATGCCCGAGCCGGTCACCGCCGCCACCCGCCACCTCTACGCCGCGCCCAACATCCACCTGCGCCAGCACGTCGTCGAGCTCGACCTGCTGGCCAACACCGCCATGCGCGCCCCCGGCGAGGCCATCGGCACCTTCGCCATCGAGTCCGCCATGGACGAGCTGGCCTGGGAGCTCGGCCTCGACCCCGTCGAGCTGCGGCTGCGCAACGAGCCCGAACGTAATCCGGTGGACGGCAAACGGTTCTCCCGGCGGTTGCTGCGGGAGGCGTACGCGCTCGGAGCCGAACGCTTCGGCTGGCGCGACCGCGACCCGCGCGCCGGAGCGACGCGGGACGGGCGCTGGCTGGTCGGCATGGGCGTCGCGACGGCTTACCACCCGACGCTCATGCTGCCCGCGAACGTGAGCGTCCGCCTCGGCGCGGACGGGCGGGTCGTGGTGCGCTGCGGGCTGCAGGAGATGGGCATGGGCGCCGCCACCGTCCAGGCCCAGATCGCCGCCGACGAGCTGGGGGTGCCCCTGGAGTCGGTGCGCGTCGAGTACGGGGACTCCTCGCTCCCGGACGCGCCCGGCGCGGGCGGCTCGGTCCAGACCGCCAGCATCGCCGGCGGCGTCGTGGCCGCCTGCGACAAGCTGAAGCGGATGGTGCGGCGGCTGGGCCGGGGCGCTCCTGGAACGTACGCGGAGATCCTGGCCCGTGCCGGCCGCGACCATGTCACCGCCGAGGTGAAGGCCAACATGCCCGTGTTCATGATCCGGACGCTGCTGGAGCGGCGGCGCCTGGTGAAGGCGGCCTGCGGGGTGCACTTCTGCGAGGTGCGGGTGGACCGGGACACCGGCGAGATCCGGGTGTCGCGGTGGCTCGGGGTGTTCGACGTGGGCCGGATCGTCAACGCCAAGACCGCGGCCAGCCAGCTCCGGGGCGGGATCGTCATGGGGCTCGGGATGGCGCTGTCGGAGGAGACGCTGGTCGATCCGCGTACCGGCCGGATCATGAACCCGAGCCTCGCCGACTATCACGTGCCCGTGCACGCCGACGTTCCGCACATCGACGTGCATTATCTGGACGAGCCGGACCCGACCATGCCGTTGGGGCTGGTGGGGATCGGGGAGGTCAGCATCGCGGGGGTGGCGGCGGCGGTCGCGAACGCGGTCCGCCACGCGACCGGCGTGCGCGTTCTCGACCTGCCGATCACGCTGGACAAGGTGTTGCCGGGTTAGGCCGGGCGTAGGACGGCGTGTGTCAGGCCGGGCGTAGGACGGCGAACAGGCCGCGTTCCCGTACGCCCTCCGGCAGGGTCCAGGCGCCGGCGACGTGCCCGATCGCCCCCTCGGGGGCGTCGGCCGGCCCCAGCACCCGCTGCAGCCGCAGGACCACGCCCTCTGCCGCCTTCAGCTCGGTGCCCTCGTGGTCGTCCACGGCGGTCGAGAAGCTCGGGAGGACGTCGCCGCTGAAGGCACGGCTGACCTCCTGATCGACGGTGTCGCTGACGCTCTGGTCCTGGGCCTGCACCCGGCCCTCGATCAGGGCCGCGAACTCGGCGAGCAGGACCGGGTCGTGGCAGCCGTCGTACGCCCAGCGCCGCCCCAGCACGCCGTGCTCCATGGTGCCGACCAGGGCGTCCTCCGCCCCGTCCAGCGGCGCGCCGCGGTAGGTGAGCGGCACGAAGTAGGCGACCGGACGCGCGCCCGAGGTGTCGGCGACGACCATGAACTCCATCCCGACCTCGCCCTGCGGGTCGTCCAGCCGGAAGCCGCCGGCCTTGACCAGGCTCGGCCCACCGTCGCCGCCCTGGTACCAGGGGCGGGTGGGCAGCCAGGCGGTGAGCAGTTCGAGTTTGGTGGGTTTGACGCTGGTTTGGTGGATGACGGCCATGAACGGGGATTGTCGCATGATCCCCCCGAGTCCTGTCGCCTCAGGGGGATTCATCCGGTGCCGTGATCGCGGCGGCGGCCAGGCCCGCCGCGCGGGCCGCCGTCGCCGCCGCTTCGCGCGGGCTCACCATGGCGACCGCGGTGGCCCCGTCGATCAGCACGAGAAGCTGCTCGGCCACCAGCCCGGGATCCGTCACCGCCCCGGCAACCAGCCCGTGCAGGTAAGCGCGCAGCCGCTCCTTGTGCCGCCGCACCACCTCCCGTACGGCGTCGGAGTCCGCGCCGAGCTCACCATAGGCGTTGACGAACCCGCACCCACGAAAGCCGTCCTCCCCGAACCACCGCTCCAGCCACTCGAACACCGCCGCGATCGGGTCGGTCCGCCCGTCCACGTAACCGGTGAGCGAGGACATCCAGCGCTCGTCCCGCCGCTCCAGGTACGCCACCACCAGTGCCTCCTTCGACGGATAGCACTGGTAGAGCCGCTTCAGCGACACGCCGGAGGCGGCCCGGACCTCGTCCATGCCGACGGCCCGTACGCCACGCCGGTAGAACAGGTCCGCAGCCGCGGTGAGAACGCGCTCCGCGTGCTCCACAACCCCTCCTTGCCTCGGAGAACGAGCGTTCTCTAGGATACGGGAGAACGCTCGTTCTCCGCTCACCGCCGCCAAGGAGGCCCCATGACCCGCCCGCCCGTCCCGCCGTTCACCGAGGAGACCGCCCGGATCAAGGTCCAGGCCGCCGAGGACGCCTGGAACACCCGCGACCCCGACCGCGTCGCGCTCGCGTACACGGAGGACTCCGTCTGGCGCAACCGCGACGAGTTCCTGCGGGGCCGCGACGAGATCAGGGCGTTCCTGCGCCACAAATGGGACCGCGAGCTGGACTACGCGCTGCGCAAGGAGCTGTGGGCGGTGTCCGGCGACCGCATCGCCGTACGCTTCCAGTACGAGAGCCGCGACCCCTCCGGCCAGTGGTGGCGCAGCTACGGCAACGAGCAGTGGGAGTTCGACGAGGACGGGCTGATGCGGCGGCGCGAGGCCAGCATCAACGACGTACGCATCGAGGAGTCCGAACGCCGCATCCTCGGCCCGCGCCAGGACTCCGAGCCGCCGCTGCCGCTCAGCTGACCGACAGGAGGGACTTGCCGATCGTCGTTCGCGCCGCCAGCGCCCGATGCGCGTCGGCGGCCCGTTCCAGGGGGTGGACGGCCCCGATCGCGGGCCGCCACCGCCCCTCGGCGGCCCGGCGCAGCGCCAGCTCCAGGGGCTCACGCACCTCCGCCGGCGCGGGCGGCCCCTCCATCAGCGGAAAGTGCAGCCGTACGCCCCGCCGTGTCGCCGCCTCCTGGTCGGGCGCGCTGAAACCCTCGCCCGTCCCGTACGTGACCCACCGCCCACCATCGGCCACGGCCGTTGCGGTCGCCGCACCGAGGGATCCGCCGGCTCCGTCGTACACCAGCGAGGCCCCGCCCCCGGTGATCTCCCGTACCCGCTCGACCCACCCCGGCCGCGTGTAATCGACGCCCGCCTCAGCGCCCAGCTCCTTCGCCAGCGCCAGCTTGTCGTCACTGGACGCCGCCGCCACCACCCGCGCCCCCGCCTCCACGGCGAGCTGCACCAGCAGCGACCCCGCCCCGCCGGCCGCCGCCGACACCAGCACCCATTCCCCCTCCTCCGGCATTCCCAGCCGGGCCATGCCGAGCGCGGTCACGCCGTCGTGCACGAGGGCCGCCGCCGGCTCGTACGCCAGCCCATCCGGAATGGCGACAATCTCCTCGACCCCGGCGACGACCCGCTCGGCATACCCCGTGGACGTCCGCGCGACGACCCGCCGCCCGACCCACCCCGGATCCACGCCGTCACCGACCTCCAGCACCTCACCGGAGCCACCGCCGCCGGGCACGTACGGCAGCTCCCGCGGAAAGAACTCCTGCCCCCACCCGGCACGCAGCAGCGTGTCCAGGAAGATCACATCCGCCACCGCCATCCCGACCACCACCTGCCCAGGACCGGGCGCCGGATCGGGCACCTCCACCGGGACCAGCACCTCCGGCCCACCGAACGAGGCCACCTGAACAGCACGCATGAGGACGCCGCCTTTCATCGCGGAAGAAACGTCCTCGCCAGTCTTCAACCTCAACCAAAGTCGAGGTCAACTCTGGCTTCGCGTCAGGGCTTCACGTGCGGCGATCGCCGCCCCCCTCGCCCCCGCCATGTCCAGATCCGGCACCAGCGCGAACACCGCCGCCTCCCGCTGCTCGACCCGGAGCGCGGTGTGCGCCCGCACCCGCCCCAGCAACCATTCCCGGAACCGCGCCCCGGCCGCCACGACACCCCCGCCCAGGAAGTACGCGTGCGGATCGGTGAAGTTCGCCGCGATCGTGAACAACATCCCCAGAGCCTTCGCCTGCTGCTCGAACACGCTCAACGCCAGCGGATCCTCACGCTCGGCGTACCCGCGCAGCGCCCTGGCCGCCACGGGTAACGGCTCAGCCGCGAGCGGATGACCCGGATGCCGCCCGAGCCAGTAGGGCAGCAAATTCTTCTCGATCCCGGTCAGCGAGGCCAAGCTCTCGACATCGCACACATTGCCGCAATTGCACTCCGGCAACCCCTGCCCGTCCTCCAACACCCCACCAGGCGGAAGCGGAATGTGCCCAAGCTCCCCGGCCATGCCCGCCGCCCCCCGCACGACCTGCCCCGACTCGACCACCCCGCCACCGAGCCCCGTACCGACGATCGCCGCCACCGACGACCGCCGCCCCGCCTCCTCCGCCCCGAAATAGGTGTGATGCGCATACAACGCCGCCGCATTGGCGTCATTGCTGTAGATGACCGGCACCTGCAGCAAATCCTCCAGCGCCGTACGAATGTCGAACCCAGCCCACTCCGGATGCAGAAAATTCGTCGACCCACGCGACGAGATGACCCCGTACGCGCTCGCCGGCCCCGGCGTGTCCAGCCCAACCCCCGCCACGGCCGCCCGCCGTACGTTCGCGACCTCCAGCACCTGCTCCATCGCCTCCGCCAGCGCCCGCAGCGCCGCCTTCGGCCCTTCCCTGACCCGGCTCGGCGACTCGACCATCCCAGGAACGAGGAACCGGCCCGCATCATCGAGAACGGTGGCGTTGTTGGCATTCCCGCCGTTGTCGAGCCCAACGACACACCACGACCCGGAGCCCATACCCACCCCTCCCCCCAGCCGACCCTCCCCCAAGCATCGCCGCCCCCCGTCCCACCAACAAGAGCCGTTACCGGGCTCTCATCGCGCCTGGCCCAACAGGATCCGATGAAAGGTGTCCAGGGCGAGCGTGGTGCTCGTCCAGCCCGTCTCGCGCACCTCCCCCTGTATCCGGTCAGTCCGTCGTACGAAGCCCTGCCCGGCGACGTGGCAGAGCTCGTACACGATGCCCCGGCACTCACACGTATGCGCGACCACGCGAACGCGCGACGTACGGTTGCCGGGCACATGCCAGGTCAGAACGATATGACCAGGTTTCGGCCGCTCATCGTGCGGACCGTGGTAGTCGGCGAACTCATCCCACCGAATCACCAGGTCCTCCCCTCGAAGATCGCCGCGAGGTTCTGGAGCGCGCCCTCAACCCGTGCCAGCACCAAAGCCTGTACGTGATCTCCACCCGCTGGCAGCCGGTAGCCGTGCTTTTCGAGCACGGCTTGAACCTCGGCAGCCAGCAGGGGCGTGAACCGTAGGTCTGTGGTTGAGTTGCCCATGGATCGGACCTCCCGTGTCCGATTGACGGGCCCGTCTCGGCGCTGCATCGCCGGACGGGCCCTTGCTTTACTCCAACCCTTCAACAATACGTCCAGCCCGTACAGCCCGTCTAGCACGTACAGCTCGTACCGTATGTAAGACCCTGCAAGTACGTACTTAACGTGCTGGGTATGACAGTTGACCAGCTCGACCCGACCCCGATCTATGAGCAGTTGGCCCGGATCATCAGGGAGCGAATCAAGGCGGGCGACTTGGAGGAACGGCAGACGGTGCCCTCCGAGACTTCGTTGCAGCAGGAGCACGGGATCGCTCGCGGCTCAGTACGCCGTGCGATGGAACTCCTGCGCGAGGAGGGTTGGGTAGTCACCATCCAGGGCCGGGGGACTTTCGTGGCACCGCGGGAGCGCTGGCCCAAGGAGGAGTAGTAGCCGCCCGCTCGTGCACCGTCCGTTCTATCGGCAATAAATCTGGAAGAGAGACGATGGCGCACTGGGACGCGGTCGCTTCACGAGACCTCGCCAGGCGCCAGAGTGCCCACGAGTGACCTCTTAAGGTAGCGAAGCCACTCCGACGGGCGTTATCTCGCTGTTATCAAGTCGGCATGCGGGTCATTGGTCATCCTGGGGCGGAGGTGTCGTGCGGCGACTGTCAGCCGAGCAGCCGAGCCCTTGGGTATCGACACCACCTCTGATGGGTATATTTATGCCTCATTAGAACGCTTTGTCCGGTTGTCGTGTGGAATGAGGCTCTGAGGTCGAGTCATGCGTACGTCACGAAGCCAAGAGGTATTCCAAAGGCAGGCGAAGCTGTGACCTGGGAAAATGCCGGACTACCAATGCTTGTTGGGCACTTGTGATGCTAGTTCCTATAGGTTCTGGTTGTGCCGATTGAGGATCTCAATTACGCTCTCGTCAGGCCTGAGTGGGGTGTCGTGCATGTGACCAGGACGGCCCACCTCGTTGAGAGTCCGTCCTGAGAGGTTCTCGGATATGAGCCGCAAATCCTGGGCGCTTTGGGGCGCTGTGATGTCGGCTGGCTTGGGCATTGCCGTCAACCTTGCTACCGAGATGAAGTACAACGCGTGGGCCTGGGCTGCGGTGGTTGTGTTCGTAGCTCTCACCGCATTGGGTGGCTTAATCGCTGATCAGAGTGGACAGCGCCGAGCTGTGGCTCGTCGAGCTCAACAGGCTCCGCCCGTCCTGCATTGGGACAAGCGAAGCGGAAGTGAGCGCTGGACGGTGTCAACGACGGATGTGAAGGTGGCTACCGAATTCCTCAAGAGCGTCGGTACCCACCAGGGGCCGCCGCAAGAGCCTTAGAAAGCCGAAGCCCAGCTAGCATCCAGAACGGAGTTCATCGAGTGGCCAAGTCTCGCTTCCAGTACGTACTGCCGGATCACCGTGTCGACTACGGTGTCGAAGTTGAGATCGACACGCTGAAAATTGACGAGGATGCACAGCGTAAGCTCAATCCGAAGCGCGCGAAGAGCATCGCGGATGGGCTTATCGTGGATGCTCTCGGCTCGATCGTGGTTTCTGAGCGCGCCGACGGCATTCGGTATGTGGTTGACGGCATGCATCGAACCGAGGCCTGCAAGCTGAGGGGGCTTCGCACTCTGAAAGCGGAGATCCATTATGGCCTTGACCAGCAGCAAGAGGCGACTCTCTTCCTCATCAAGAATCGAGAGTCAGCAAAAGTCAGCACTCTGGATGAGTACAGGGTCGGGCTGACCGCAGGGGATGAGCTCTGTGTGAGTATCGACAGAGTGCTGAAGGATCACCGGCTCGGCTTGGGATCAAGCTCGACGAACAGCGTCGGCGCAGTGTCGGCCGTGCTGAGGATTACGAAGCAGTATGGACCCGATGTTCTGGATCGAACGTTGCGGGTTGTTGAGCTGGCTTGGGGGAGGGACAAGGAGTCCTGGGACGGCGTGATCCTGGGAGGTGTGGCCATGTTCCTGGGGCGTCACGGCGCAAATGTTGACGACGATGACCTGGCCAAGAAGATGCTCAAGCGAGGGTTGGCCGCGCGCTGGAGGTCCGAAGCGTTGACCCGCGCATCGAACGGCGGCTACAACAACAGCGGCACCGGATCACGAGAGAGCCAGTGCTACCAGATGGTCATCGAGAGTTGGAACAAGGGCCGAACCGCCGCCAACCGTATTGGATGACTGTATCCGCTACTGCGCCGGCGGAAGATCGTGATTGAGCTCCCTCTCAAATAGGCTGAATAAGAGGTGCGCTTGCCGTATACCTCTACGAGATAGTGCAGTCATTCATCTGCGAGGAGGATGCTTTGGCGGTCGTGCGTTCGTTCTCTAGGACGACTCAAAACACTGGGCTTCACCCGACCGAGGTCGAGTGTGGTTATCAAATGGTGCATGCGGCTGAAGGGCGCCTACTCCAGCTGAGCACCTATGGGTCTGATGGCAGGCAGTCCCCGAAGAAAGTTAGTCAGACCCTACAGTTCGATCAGGCTGGAGCAGCCATGCTTCTTAGCATCATCCGGGAAGCTTTTCCGGATCTAGAGTGACTCTCAGGGCTTGAATGAAGCCCAACCGTGATGGTGGTAGGCCAGGCAGAGCCGGTTGCCCTAGAGCGGCAAGCACACGCTGCGTCACTTAGTAGAAGGCGCTAGCAGGATGGGCCTAAGTTGGCGGACGAACTCGATGGCGTCCGCTCGGTGGTCTCGGCCTGGGGCGCCCGGGGTGATCCAGATGGAGAGTCGGCGGCGAGTGTCAGGCGTCCAGGCGTAGGCATACGTGCGGAGTCCATCTTTGCCTTCGAACTGGGCGGTGAAGCCGGGGCCGAGATCGGCGGGCAGGTCCACTCCACGATCGTGCTGCTTCGTGCCCTCCAACTCGTCCAACGACAAGCTCGACGGATTGTCGAAGGTGATCGAGAGCTCTGCTCCGATCTCGTCGCTCTGCAGCTTCCGTACGATGCACCGGTCGAAGCGCTCTCCAGGCCGGCTTCCTGTGGCGAGGAAATCATCCAGGCCGATGGCTCGAGCGATGGCGTCCCTGGAGATCAGGCCGCACTCCTGCGGCTTCGCCGTCACGTCTCCCAGCGGTCGGTTGTCAGGCGGTGGCGAGGAGGAGCAGGCCGACGTCGCGAGCAGCACCGCCGTCAGCAGTACGGGGAGGAGGGGCGTTCTCATCCGCCTTGTCCTTCGATGCGGGTCGCTTGATCGAAGCCTTCTCCTACGGCGTTCGAGGGGTCTCGGAACACGGCTCCTGTGTCTGGGTTGTTGAGCCATTCCGTATACGCTTCACGCTGATCCGCGGTCATCTGGCTCCACGGAATGATCTTCTTGCCGTTCATGAAATCACCGGCCGAGCCGCGAGGGAAGTTCAGGGAAGCGTACGGGTGTGTCCTCGTGGGCACTTCTCCATCGCCGAAGAGGCCGTGCTGCATCATCGCGTCCGCCGTGATGTCAGTGAACATGTCGATGGTCTGGCCGATCGTTGTATTGGCCTGGCTGCGTGCCGCAGCTCCCTGCTCGCCAGTGAACTTGCCGTACACCTCCGACTTGGCCTTGTCGAACAACAATCCGGCGATCTTCCCCTGAGGGCCGGGGACCAGGTCGGCGACGCTGGTGATGGCCTCCTTGAAAGCAGCGAACACCTTGTCGTGCTGGTCGGCTTTCGTGATGTTGGCGATGTTCCCTGCGTCAGTGATAACATAAAGGGTGCGACTGAGTCTTTCGATGGCCTGACCAAAAGTTGCTCCATCTGAGCTGGTCATTCGACCTTCCAAAATTTTCTGGCGCTGAGCGTTGATCTCGGCGGTCGTCGCCTGCGGATGAGCCCTGTGCCACTTCTCAAAGTCGGCCCGATTCAACTTCGCAATCTCGGCGGCCCGCTCGTTCAGTACGTCGATGCTGTATTTCCCTTGTGCCGTCACCACTGTCTTGAGCACTGCCGGATCCGCGAAGGTCCAACGCATCACGCCTTTGATGCCGTCGCGGTCGAGTATGGCGCCGTAGGGTTGCGTGCCTTTGAGGTTCGTGTCGGGGTCGCGAGAGATAACGCCGGGGTTGTGGGCTACTCGATCTTCGGCTGCGCGGTTCAGGTCACTCATGTACGAGCTCAGTATGTTGCCCACGCTCTGACGGGTGTTGGGGAGGTTGGACTGGGCGGATGGGTTGGTCCAGAAGTGCAACGCCCAGGAGGCGATCAGGGCTGATTTGTAGCCGCGGGAGCCGCCTGGTGGGAGGTCGTGGTCGCGGAAGGTGGTGGTGGCGGCTTCGAGGGCGTGGCCGAGGTCGCTGTCGGTGGCCTCGTACCAGGTGCGCTCGCGCATCAGGTAGTCGAGGGGCTTGCGCTGGGGGTCGGTGAGGAAGTCCTGGGCGGCTCGGGGGTTGTGGGCGAGGGCGGCGGCTACGGCGGCCAGCGGGTCCTTGTAGGCGGCCGGGAGGTCGTTGGCGGGCTGCGTGGTGGGGGTCATGTTGCGCCAGTACAGGGAGCCCGGAGGTTGTTTGCGTTCGTAGTCGTAGACCTTGGTGGCCAGCTCGCGGAGGAAGGTGTCGTCGAAGTGGCCGGTGCGCAGGAGTTTGTTGAGTGCGAAGGCGGTCTCGGGGGTGTCTAGGTGTTCCAGGAGCTGGTCGACGTAGCCCTTCGGGAGCTTGAGGGGGCCGGCGCCGCGTGAGGCGGTGCCGAGGGTGGTGCTCAGGGCGGCGGACAGTTTGTCGAGCTCGGCGATCGCTTCCGGGTCGGCGCCCAGCACGGTGGTGTTGCGGCGGTAGAGGGATGTGAGCAGTTGCTTGAGCTCCCTGGGGGATAGCTGGGTGGCGAAGGCGATGGCGAAGTACGGGTCGTTCTGGTGTTTCTGCAGGTCGGCGAGGGTTTTGGCGTCGATGGTTCCCTTCTTCATGGCGGTGCGGAGGGCGGCGGCCAGGCGGGCGGCCGTCGCGGCGCCCGCCGCGGGCGTGTCGGACACCCACTGGGACTCGTCGGCCCACAGGGCCTGGGATCTGCTGAGCGCGACCTTCTGGGCGGCGAGCATCAGGTCGAGTCGCCGTTGTAGTTCGGGGACCTTTGTGCCGATCTGGTGGGCGATGTCGCGGGCGGTGCCGGGGCCGGACATGCTGAGTTGGACCGTGCTCAGGGCCTTGTCCACCTGGGCGCCGGTCTCGGGGACGGTTTGGCTGAGGCGCTTCATCAGCGAGATGAGCTGGGTCATCAGCGTCGGGTCGATGGCGAGGGGTGTCGTCGGGCCGGGGGTCATGAGGGCGCGCCGTCGGGGTGGAGGGTGTCCAGCAGGTTGAGTGCGCGGTCGAACAGGCCGCGGTACGCCTGGTCCCAGCCGTTGATGTCGCGTACCAGTCTGTCGGCGGCAGGGCCTTTGATCGCGCCGGCGTCAATGAGGTGGATCAGGCCGCGGATATCGCCGCTGTGCTGATCGCGCAACTGCTCGATCTGCCGCCGGGCGGCATGGATCTGCTCCTGTGTCGCCATGCTGGGTCCCCTGTGGCCGGTCGACGGGCGAATGACCATGCGCAGCGTATCCGGGTTATGTGAGGTACAGAGCGCAATTTCCGGCTGCACAGTCAATCGGTATAAGACGGGGCGGGAATATGCATAATGGGGCCGGGTGAAAGAGTGATTTTGTGCGCGCCTAAAAGGGGTCTCGTTCTGGCTTTTCTCGGGTGGTTGCGGGTTGTGCGCTCGGTGGCACGGATAGGGCGTAGCGGGGTGATTCTCGCGATTCTGCGGACTGTTGTCTACTGGGCGCGACGCGGAGGTCGTTCCACATCTGGCCGTGGTGGGCGTCGGGTGGGCCGACGATCAGGTGGGGGACGGGGCGAGCAAAACCGCTGGGAAACTGTCGGAGGCCGGTGGTAGAAAGCGAGTTCGAGTCTGTCAGCTATCCGTGGTCGGGGGCGGCGCCTGTGATGAGCAGCAGTTCTGAGTTCTCCGTGGCCGGCCCACGTCACGACCGGCGGGGGCCCGTGCGTTGGCTCTGGTCGCACCTGCGGCGGCACCCGTTCCACCTGGTCGGGTTCCTCGGCGGGTCCGTGGTCATGACCACGCTCAACGCCATGGTGCCGCAGTACATCGGCGACGCCTTTGACTCCGTGCTCGGCCACCGGGGCGGGCCGCTGGACGCGCTCGGGCTCATCGCGCTCGCGATGCTGGCGGTGGTGCTCGCGCGCGGGGTGTTCGACATGGTCGCGCGGCTGTCGAGCGAGGTGCTGGCCAAGCGGCTGGAGCGCGACGCGCGTGACGAGCTGTACGTCAGCCTGCTCGGCAAGAGCCAGACCTTCCACAACCGCCAGCGCGTGGGCGACCTGATGGCCCGGGCCGCCAACGACATCCGGCAGCTCTCCATCATGATCACGCCGGGCGCCGACCTCATCGTCGACTCCGGGCTCACCGGCATCGTCCCGCTGTTCTTCATGGCGGCCATCGATCCGCGGCTGCTGCTGGTGCCGGGGGTGTTCGCGGTGGTGTTCGTGATCGCGCTCCGGCACTACATGCGCAGGCTCAACCCGGTGGCGACGCGGATGCGGGAGGAGTTCGGCGAGCTCAACGCCGGGCTCAGCCAGGCCGTGCGCGGCATCGAGGTGATCAAGGTGACCGCGCAGGAGGGGCAGGAGCGGCTGCGGTTCCGGGCCAGCGCGCGGCGCTACCGCGACTCGTTCGTACGTAATGGGCTGGTGCAGGCGCGCTATCTGCCGACGCTGCTGTTCTCGTTCGCGATGGCGGGGGCACTTTGGCACGGGCTTTATCTGCAGGGCATCGGGGCGATCAGTGTCGGTGAGCTGGTCGCGTTCATGGGGCTCATGGGCATGCTCGGGTTCCCCACGCAGATGTCGATCTTCACGTTCTCGCTCATCCAGATCGGCATCGTCTCCTCCCGCCGCATCCTCGACATCATGACCGCCGAGAGCGAGATCGAGCAGCGGCCCGACGGGCACGCCGCGCCGATCCGTGGCGAGATCGTCTTCGAGGACGTCACCTTCGGCTACGCGGCCGACGGCGAGCCGGCGCTGCGCGGGGTGTCGTTCACCGTGAAGCCGGGCGAGACGGTCGCGATCGTGGGGGAGACCGGGTCGGGCAAGAGCACGCTCACCAAGCTGGTGCCGCGCATCTACGACGTCACCGGCGGGCGCGTACTGGTCGACGGGGTCGACGTACGCGACTGGGACCTCGACTCGCTGCGGTCGCAGATCTCGACGATCGAGCAGGACATCGTGCTGTTCTCGCGGTCGGTGAGCGAGAACATCGCCTTCGGCCTCGGCCAGCGGGCCGACCACGAGGCGGTGGTGCGGGCGGCCGAGGACGCGCAGGCCGCCGAGTTCATCGGGGAGCTGGAGGACGGGTACGAGACGGTCATCGGGGAGCGCGGCGTCACGCTCTCCGGAGGACAGCGGCAGCGGCTGGCCATCGCGCGGGCGTTGCTCACCGACCCGGCGATCCTGGTGCTCGACGACTCCACCAGCGCCATCGACTCGGCGACCGAGGACAAGATCCAGCAGGCCGTCGGGCGCATCCTGGAGGGGCGCAGCACGTTGCTGATCACCCATCGGCTCTCGCAGATTCGGTGGGCCGACAAGGTGTTGTTGTTGCGGCGTGGAGAGGTCGTCGACTTCGGTACGCATGACGAGCTGATCGCGCGGAGTCGGCTCTATCGGCGGGTGTTCGCCCACTATGACGAGATCGACGTCCAGGACGGTGACGGCCTTCAGGACGCTGGTGTTCAGGGTGAGGGTGGTCGGGTGTTGGCGGGGGAGCAGGGAGGGGTGCGCTGATGGGGTTCATCATGGATGGCCTCGACGCCGAGGACTACGACCGCACCTACAACGACCGCGACCTGCTGCGGCGCATTCTGTCCTACTTCCGGCCCAAGCTAGGCCCGATGCTGCTGGTCGCCGGCATGATCGTGCTGCTGTCGGCGAGCCAGGCGGCGGTTCCCGCGATCGGCAGCCTCGCCGTGGACGCCATCGCCGACGGCACGATCGGCGCGGCCGGCCCGGCGCTCGTGGCGGCGATCCTGGGCACCGGCGTGCTGTCGTGGGTGTTCAACTACCTCCGGCAGAAGCACAGCGCGCAGGTCACCGGCGACGTCGTGCTGCAACTGCGCGAGGACGCCTTCGACGCGGTGCTGGCCCGCGACCTGTCGTTCTACGACGAGACGCCGTCCGGCCGGATCGTCAGCCGGGTCACCTCCGACACCGACGACTTCGCCACCGTATCCACCCTGACGATGGACCTCATCAGCCAGGTGCTGATGGTCGGCTTCGTCACGGTGCTGCTGTTCGTGCGCAGCGCGCAGCTCGCGCTGATGACGCTGCTGGTGGTGCCGGTCGTGGTCGGGCTGGCGCTGCTGTTCCGGCGGATGGCGAGGATCAGCACCCGACGGGCGCAGCGCTCGCTGAGCCGGGTCAACGCCAACCTGCAGGAGACCATGGGCGGCATCGCCGTCGCCAAGAACTTCCGGCAGGAGCGGCAGGTCTACGACGAGTTCCGGCCGATCAACCAGCAGAGCTACCAGGTGACGCTGCGGCAGGGGTTCGTCTTCTCCACCATCTTCCCCGTGCTGTTCACGGTGGCGGGGCTGGCCACGGTCGCGCTGGTGCAGCTCGGCGGGGCGCGGGTGCTGGCGGGAGGGCTCACGGCGGGAGAGTGGTACCTGTTCCTGCAGAGCGTGGCGCTCTTCTGGTTCCCGCTGACGTCGATCGCGGCGTTCTGGTCGCAGTTCCAGCAGGGGCTGTCGGCGTCCGAACGGGTCTTCGCGCTGATCGACGCGCCGCCCCGCGTGGTGCAGACCGACGCGCGGCCGGTCGGGAAGCCGGCGGGCCGCATCGAGTTCCGCGGCGTCACCTTCGGCTACGACCCGGCCAGCCCCGTGCTGCGCGACTTCGACCTCACCATCGCGGCGGGGGAGACGGTCGCGCTGGTGGGGCACACGGGTGCGGGGAAGTCGACGCTCAGCAAACTGATCACCCGCTTCTACGAGTTCCAGGAAGGCAGCCTGCTCATCGACGGGCAGGACATCCGCAGCCTGGAGCTGGGCGCCTACCGGCGGCAGATCGGCGCGGTGCCGCAGGCGCCGTTCCTGTTCAGCGGCACGGTGACCGACAACATCCGCTATCCGCGGCCCGAGGCGAGCGACGAGGAAGTCCAGCGCGCGGCGGCGGCCGTGGGTGGCGGTGACTGGATCGACGCCCTGCCCAACGGGCTGCTCACGGACGTCGGCGAGCACGGCCGGGCGCTGTCCATGGGGCAGCGGCAGCTTGTCGCGTTGGCCCGGCTGCTCATCCAGGACCCGGCGATCGTGGTGCTCGACGAGGCCACCGCGAGCGTCGATCCGCTGACCGAGGCGCAGATCCAGGAAGGGCTCGATGCGGTGCTGGCGGGGCGTACGTCGATCGTGATCGCGCACCGGCTGTCCACTATCGAGCACGTCGATCGGATCATTGTGCTTGATCACGGGCGGATTGTGGAGGAGGGGGATCACGCGACCCTGCTGGCGAAGGGCGGGCGTTACTGCGAGGTCTACAACACCTACTTCCGGCATCAGTCGCCCAACTATCGGGCCGGTGCGGGGTTCGTCGCGGTTGGTCAGGGGTGAGCGGGTTGCTGGGGCGCGGGGGTTTTTGGAGGGGAGGAGGATCGGGGTGAGGGGGTAGCGCGTACGGTCCGGGGGCGGGCGGGGCGGGGCGAGGGTCCGGCTCGAGTGTGGTCAGGGGGCGGGAGTGGTTGGGCTGATTGTCCAGCGGTGGGCTAGTAGCAGCCTGCGGATGCCGTACGCGCCGAGCGGGGTGAGCTGGACGGGTGGGCTTTTCATGATCATGTCGAGGGTTTGACGGGGGATTTGGCGCAGGAAGTGGGCGGCGGCTGTGGCGCGGTCGGGTGAGGCGTCGTCGTGGCGCCAGAAGAGTGTCACCAGTTCGCCGATCCCGATCCCGGCCCCGGCCCCGGCCCTGGTCTCAGTCCCGGTCCCGATCCCGATCCCGGCCCCGGTTTCGGTCCCGGCCCTGATCTCGGTTTCGGGCTCTGGGAAGGCGGGGGTGGTGACTCCCGCTGTGGCCCAGGTGTTCATTGCGGCGCGTACGCCCCTGAGCAGAGCCCCGTCCGGGTCGTGGGGGCCCGTGAGGTCGTGGGTGGCGGCGGCGATGGGCAGGGCGGGGAGCAGCATGGGGAATGGGTGCTCGCCCAGGTGGACCCCCATGAGGTGGGCGGTCAGCGGGAAGATCGCTTCCAGGGGCGACTGGAGGAGGTAGTAACTGCGGTCCTTTTGCTCGGACTCCACTCGGTTGCGGAGTGCGTCGGCGAGGAGGCGGGCCCACACCTCCAGTTGGTCCTGCTCGGCGGTCGTGCCGGCTGCGAGCCGTGTCCGGGCGGCGGACTTGAGTTCGGGGGAGGCGTGGCGTACCAGCAGGGAGTCTGCGGCCTGGGCGGCGAGGTCGGGGAGGGGGGCGAGCGGGTGCGGCGGTAGCGCCGGGCGTTCGTCGTCGAGTGGCGTGAGCCAGGGGAACAGGCCCGCGAAGACCAGGTCGAATCGCCGCGCTGTCCGTGGCAGGCCCGGTCCCGCCGCCACCTCGTAGACGGCTGCCGCTTCGTACGCTGCCGCCAGCTCGGACACTGCCGCCATTTCCGACACCGCCGCCGCGTCGGAGGCCGCTGCCGCCTCGTGCACCGATGCCGCCTCGGACACGGCTGCCGCCTCGTACGCCATGGAGGGATCATGCACCTCGGCGGTCCGGATGCGCGCGGCCCGCGTACGAAGGTGAGCAGATCCGCTATGGCGTGAGGAATTCTCACGTCCAGCGGGTGATGACGACCGTCGTGCCGCGGCCCGGCGCGCTCTCCAGGTGGAACTCGTCCACCAGCCGCTTCGCCCCGCCCAGCCCGTGGCCGAGCCCGCGGCCCGTGGTGTAGCCGTCGGTCAGCGCGACGTCCGGGTTGGGGATGCCGGGGCCCTCGTCGGAGATCGTCAGCCGGAGCCCGGCCCGGGGCGGCGGTATCAGGTGCTCGATCAGCAGGCTGCCTCCGCCGCCGTGTACATAACAGTTGCGTACGAGTTCGCTGGCCGCCGTGATGAGCTTGGTCTGGGCGATGAGCCCGAAACCGGCCTCCAGGGAAGCAGCGCGGACCGCGTGCCGGGCGGTGAGCAGGTCGCGTTCGGCGCGGATGGGCAACGAGCGGGTCGCCGCGGGCTCTGCGGGCTCACTGTCACCCAACCCGGATCCTCTCCCATGGCCGTCCGGTTAGTTGTCGTGTGGCAAATATATAGGATCATCACTCCGGTCGGAGGTTCGGGTCGGGATGAACGTGACCTCAGAGTTATTTGCTATCGTGCAAATTTGTCGGTGGCGCGCGCAATCGCGCCTGGAGAAGAGGACATGCGTTGGGCAGCATTTCCGAGGGCGTTCACGCGGTGCGACAGGCGATGCAGGCCGCTCCGCCCTATGCCGTGGCCGAGGCGCTGCGTGACACGGTGACTCTGCATTTCGCCGTCGAGCGCGTCGAGGTGCTGCTCGCCGACCCGGCGTTGGTCACGCTCCGTCCCGTTCTCGAAGAGTACGCGCCGGGCGTACGTGGTCTGGCCATCGACGGCACGCCCGCCGGCCGCGCGTTCGCCTCGCAGACGCCGCAGCGCGAAGGCTGCCTGCTGCACCTGCCCGTCAGCGCGTGCGGCGAGCGGGTCGGCGTCCTCAGCCTGAGCTTCGGCACGTCGCCCGGCACTGAGGTCGTCGAGGACCTCCAGGAGATCGCCACCGCGCTCGGCCACATGATGTGCGACGCCTACCGCACCACTGACCGCTACCACCGCGTACGCCGCGCCGCCCGCCTCACCCTCGCCGCCGAGATGCAGTGGGCGCTGCTGCCCGGCGTCGGCCACCAGGGCGACGGCTACCACCTGGCCGGCCAGCTCGAACCCGCCTACGCCGTCTACGGCGACAACTTCGACTGGTCCTGCGGCCCGCGCGGCCTCATCCTGTCGGTCACCGACGGCATGGGCGCCGGGGTCGAGGCCGCGATGCTCACCACGCTCACCATCACCGCGCTGCGCAACGCCCGCCGCTCCGGCGCGGGCCTGGAGGAGCAGGCGGGCCTCGCCGACGAGGCCATCTACAGCCAGTACGGCGGCCACCTCCACGTCTCCACCCTGCTGATGAGCTTCGACGCCGAGACCGGCGAGGTCGCGCTGGTGGACGCCGGTTCGCCACGGCTGCTGCTCATGCGCGGCAGCCAGGTCCGCCACATCGAGCTGGAGCAGCAGCTGCCGCTCGGCATGTTCGGCAACACCGCCTACACCGAGCAGCACCTGCGGCTGGAGCCCGGCGACCGGCTGATCGTGGCCAGCGACGGCGTCTACTCCTCGCGCTCCCAGGGCGGTACGGAGTTCGGCGGCTCCTCCCTGGAGTCCCTGATCAAGTCCACGCGGATGCAGCCGGCCGACGAGGCGGTCCGGACCATGATCCGGGGACTGCTGGACTTCCGGAGGGGCATGGAAGTGCTGGATGATGCGGTCGTGGTATGTCTCGACTGGACACCGGACCCCAAGCCGGGGCCGAAGCCATCCGGGCCGCATCCCGGGCGAGAACGACCATGACCGGCATCACCTCACTGAGTGGATAGCGTGTGATTGACGAGCCTGTTCCACCCGTTGAAGCGTTCGACCCCTTCGTCGGCCAACTGCCGCCGGCGGAATGGGGCCTCATCGAGAGGGAGGCGGCGGCCCTGGTCGCGGTCTGGGGCCGCTCACGTCAGGCGTTCGTCACGAAGGTGTCCTCCATCCAGCTCCAGGCGATGCTGACCATCGAGAAGCACGAGACGATCAACCTGGGCCGCCTGGCCGCCGCGCTCGGGGCGGTGCCCTCGTCCGCGAGCCGCCTCTGTGACCGGCTGGAGGCGGCCGGGCTGGTCCGGCGCTCCCACTGCGAGGAGGATCGGCGCGAGCTGACGCTCTCCCTCACCCCCTCCGGCCGCGCCCTCATCGAGGAGTTGCAGCAACTGCGGCGGGACGACCTCGCCCGGGTGCTCAGCGAGATGCCGCCGGCCGGGCGGATCGCGCTGCTGCGCGGGCTGCAGGCGTTCGCGGAGGCGGCCGACCGGGTCACGGCGCACGAGACGCCCGAGGAGGACGACGACTGGATCCAGATCGCCGCCCGCCTCCTCGCCTGATGAGGGCCTTGGCGTCGCTGCTGGTCGCGTCGAGCCTGCTGGTGGCGGCGGGATGCGCGGCGGGGGGCACGGTGAGGGGCGCAGATGGGCCGGGGGCGAGTGGCTCGCCGTCGCCGTCGCCCATGTCCACGCGTACGGCGCAGTCAGAAGAGGCCCCGACGCCGGGCCCGGTGGCCACCCCGGCCGCCTCCGACGGCGGCTGGCGTTACGCGTACGTCAGCGACCAGCCCGGCTCCCGCCTCACCGGCGTCACCGCCGCCGGCCCCCGGGAGGCGTGGGCCGCCGGCTCCGAGGGTGACCGGCTCCTGCTGCTCCACCACGACGGCACCGCCTGGCGCCGGGCCGACCCGCCGCCCGGGGCGCCCGCGGTGCCGGAGGGCGCGGACGTCAGGATCGCCGCCTCCGGCCCGGACGACGTCTGGCTGCTGCTTCCCGAGCTCGGGGCCGACGACCAGGTCCAGGCGCTGACGGCCGTACGCTGGGACGGCTCCGCCTGGCATCGGGTCCCCGGGCGCATCGACTCCCCGTACGTCACCGGCTTCGCGGTGCTCGGGCCCGCCGACGCCTGGGCCGTCTACGGCTCCGGCCGCAGGGACGCCGCCCACTGGGACGGCCGGTCCTGGACGAAGGTGCCGCTGCCCGCGTACGCGTCGGCCCTGGGCGGCTCCGGTTCCGGCGGGCTGTGGGCCGTCGGCTTCCGCTC
Organism: Nonomuraea wenchangensis; assembly: GCF_900111685.1. Lineage (GTDB taxonomy): Bacteria > Actinomycetota > Actinomycetes > Streptosporangiales > Streptosporangiaceae > Nonomuraea > Nonomuraea wenchangensis. The sequence goes on along the minus strand of NZ_FOHX01000021.1, from coordinate 72,338 downwards.
CTCCGGGCCGGGCGTCACCGAGAGCGAGCTGGACCAGCCGGCGGCCATGCGCTGGGACGGGCGTTCCTGGCGGCTGGTGCCCACCCCGACGTACGCCTTCGCCCAGCCCAAACCGCCCGAGGGCAGCGCCATGCTGGACGGTTTGGTCGTGCTGGGCGAGGACGACGTGTGGGCGATCGGCGTACACACCTTCAACCACGGCGAGGTGGACGACGAGCCGGCCGATCCGCCGCCGATCCTCCTGCACTGGGACGGCAGGAGCTGGAGCAGGCAGAACGCTCCCGGCGACAGCGGCTACTGCTGCCCCCGTCTGGCCGCCGGCCCAGCGGGCGGCGTCCTCGTCGTGACCGGCAGCCCGCGCCTGCGCGACACCTGGCGGGTGGCGGCGCCTGGCGAGTCCGCGGTCCCGCTGCCGCGCCTGCCGGCGATCCCCGGGCTGAAGCGTTCGCAGTTCTTCAAGGTCGAGGGGTCGGCCCGCTCGGGCACGACCTGGGCGGCCGGCACGCTGTCGGCCGACGGCGGCTTCTGGAGCCGCGCCGCCATCGCCGAGCTGCCCTGAATCGCCGAGCCGCCCTGATCGCCGAGCTGCCCTGAGTATGATCAAATTCCGGGAATGGACCGAGCTCGGCAACTCGTGGGGGAGACGCTCCTCTACTGCTTCGCCTTCCTCCTGCTGACCGGCGCCTACCTCGCGTACTTCTACACGCCGAGCGGGCGCATGGTGCCGTACGCGGGCGCGTACGAGCCGCTGCGCGGAACGATGATGACGGCCGCGTACGACTCGATCCTGACCATGAGCTTCGACGAGCCCGCCGGGCTGCTCGCGCGGCAGTCCCACACCAAGGTGATGATGGTGTTCGCGGTGGGCGCCGTGGTCTGGGCGCTGCTCGGCCGCGTCAGGTACGCCCTGGCGGTGCTCGGCCTGATCGCCGTCGCCGGAGTGGCCGGACGCGGCGCCGCCGACGAGCTCGTCCTGGTGCGGCTGCCCATCCCCGTCTGGTACGGCCTGCACCTGGCGGCGGCCCTGGCGGTGCTCGTCACGCTGGTGGTGTCCGCGCGCCGCGAGGCCGCCCGGCAGCCGCGTACGCTCGCCTTCACGGCGCTCGCCGCGGGCCTCGCCCTGCTGACGGTCTACGGGCTCTGAAGTGGGGGTCAGCCCTGCTTGAGCACGGGCTTCCACTTGGAGCACTCGCCGGTGGGCCGGGAGGCGGTGCCGCGGCAGACCTGCATGCGGATCTGCAGCACGTTGCGGTAGTCCTTCTTGAACGAGCCCACGCCCGGCCGGCAGTTGTAGAAGCCGTACGACTTCCAGCGGCCGTTGCGCGAGTCCTGCGCCTTCAGCACGGCCCACGCGCAGCCCTTGCCGCGCGTGTCCTCCAGCTTGCCCTCCACGAGGTAGCCGAACTGGTGGAGGTAGACCTTCCCCCACGAGCCGGCCATGCCGTCGGCGGAGTAGACGGGCCCCCACTTCCAGACGGCCGGTGTGGCCGAGGCGGGCGCGGCGGCCCCGGCCAGGGGGAGGACGACGGCGGCGGCGAACAGGGCGAGCAGACGCATGAGGGGTCTCCGTGATCGGGCAAAGAACCTGACCCCACTACAGATAGGTCCCGATACTTGCGATCGGCTTGGAGCCCAATGGTCCGCGCGACTCCCTATTGGGCGAGGCGGGCGGGGAAACCGCCGGTGGCGATCGGTCCCCAGCGGTCGATGTGGATGCGGATCAACGACTTGTCCTGGCGGCGCATCGCCTCGCGGTACTCGTCCCAGTCGGGGTGCTCGCCGGCGATGCACCGGTAGTACTCGACCAGCCCGTCCAGCGCCTCGGGCATGTCGAGCACCTCGGCGTGGCCGTCCACCTGCACCCAGGGGCCGTTCCAGTCGTCGGACAGCACGCAGATGGACACGCGCTCGTCCCGCTTGGCGTTGCGGGTCTTGGCGCGTTCGGGATAGGTGGACACCACGATCCGCCCGTCGGCGTCCACGCCGCAGGTGACCGGCGAGAGCTGCGGGCGGCCGTCGGCGCGGGTGGTCGACAGCAGGCCGTGATGCCGGGGGCGCAGGAAGTCGAGGAGCTCGGGCCGGTCGACCCGGCGCGCGGTGGCGATGTTCGGAGCCATGTGCAGGTGCCTTTCGGATCGTACGTGATCCGATCCTTTCACTGGGCGAGCGCCGCCTCGTCGACCAGGGCGACGCGGACGGCGCGCGGGTCGTCGCCGGACAGGGGCACCGCGAAGACCGCCGTGCTCGGGCCCGCGCCGTAGACCACGAACCGGGTCCCGTCCTCGTCCCAGGTCTCGCGTACGTCGGAGGTGAGCCGCGCGGACGCCGAGCAGTACGCGGGGCTGCGGCGCAGCAGGTGCAGCGAGGTCTCAAGGGGCACGTCCCCGGAGGGGGCCGGGGCGGCGAGCGGCGGGCGGAGGCGGACCCGGAGGCGGCGCAGCGGGACGAGCCAGTGCCGGTCCAGCTCGGAGGAGAGGGCGAGCAGCGCCACGACCTCCAGCACGGCCAGGGGCACGAACGGCGGCTGCGCGGCCGGCGCGGTCATCGCCAGGAGCGCTGCGGCGAGCAGCAGCCCGGCGCGGGCGAAGGACCGTACGTCCACGGGCTTGGCGTGGTCGCCCAGGCAGCCGCAGGACGAGGTCGGCGCGGCCACGTAGGCGTAGCCGAGGTAGCCGAGGAAGCCCGTCGCCAGCAGCCCGGCGGCCGCGCCGTCCAGGGGGTGGAGCGGCGGGACGAGCAGCGCGGCGGCCACGGCGAGCTCGGCCAGCCCGACGAGGCGGAGCGCCGGGACCGCGCGCGCCGCGCCGACGAGCCTGGCGAGGGCGCTCCGCCCGGCCTGGGCCCGCATCCGCCTGCCGAACAGCTTCATCAGTCCGGCCCAGAGGAGGAAGAGGGCGATCACGTACGGCTGCGACGCGGCGATCCCGTTCATCAGGCTGCTCCTCCTAGTGGGGGGAGAACACGGTGGCGATGTCGACCTCGTTGGTGTCCGGCCGCCAGGCGCCCAGGATCTGTACGTGCTGGGCGACCTTCAGCAGGGACAGGTCCGCGGTGGGCGGCGACTCGGAGTGGATGGCGACCGACCTGCCGGGTACGACGTGGCACAGCACCTCGTGCCCGTTGTGGTCCAGACGCAGGGTCTGGTCCTTGATGTCGGTGATGTGGCCCTTGATGTTGACGATGTTGAGCCACACCGCCTCGGCGGCCAGCATCCCGTCGGGCATGCGGACGCCGCGGGCGTACAGGCCGTCGCCCGGCCTGGCCTGGTCGAAGCCGACCGGGCCGAGCTTCCACAGACTGGTGCCGTCCACGACGCGGATGGTGTGGAAGACCATGTTCGAGCCGAGGACGAGCAGCGTGTTGTCCTTGATCGAGCGGATCCGGCCCTCGGCGAAGTTCGGGTCGGGGGCGCCGGGCTCCACGCCGGGGGCGGCGGAAGTGGCGGTGGCGAAGGCGGCCTCGGGGCCGAGCGAGCCGAGCGCGGTCGCGGCCATGACGCCGGCGCCGCCGCCGAGCACGGCGGACTTGAGCACATCCCGTCTGCTGCGCATGCCCGTCCCCCTCACGCCGTCGAGATCTCGGCCGGGCGCAGGCCCGAGGACAGACTGGCGATCGCGCTGAAGGCGGCCGGGGTGAGGTCGATCAGCCGGTTGCTCGCGCAGGTCGCGCCGCAGCAGCTCCGCTCGCCGCAGAACAGGTCGGTCTGGGGGCCGCAGTCGGCGATGGAGGTGACGACGCTCGTACCGGTGCACAGGGCGGTGGTGCGGTGCCGGTAGCCGCAGGTGCGGCGGGACAGGCCGACTCCGCAGGAGTCGGGGCGGGTGATGGCCCAGCAGGCGTCGGAGGTGTTGGGCCAGGCGTGCTGGAGGCTGCCGGAGTTGCAGGTTCCGCAGGCTCCCTTGCCGGTGCTGCTGCACGGTCCCCAGGAATTGCCGCAGCAGAACCAGGAGACCTCTCCTTGGACGGGGCCGAGTAAGTCGGCGGGCGGGCCGGACGTGGTACGCGCCATGCGCGTCTCCCTTCGGGTGAGCTCCGGGGGGTTCTCGACGGATCGAGGGATTGAAGCTTTCCGACTCGATCTATGAGTACCATGTAAGGATTTTTCGTCAATGCCTGACTTGTGCCCGGAGTTGCCCGAAGAGGGCGGGGAGAGGGAGGAGGGGGGTGACGTCCCGGGCGGTGACCAGGGACGTGGAGGTGCTGCTCGGAAATGGACGCGCGGTGGGTCAGGAAGTGGGCGTCGGCGTTTCCGTGGGGGTCTCGGTCGGGGTTTCTGTGGGCGTGTCGGTGGGGGTGTCGGTGGGCGTCTCCGTCGGGGTTGTCGTCGGGGTCTCGGTCGGATTCTCGGGCAGAGTGACCGTCGGGGTTGCGGACGGCGTGGGGCACTCGGCGGGCGTACGCCACGACGGCGGGGGAGCCCACCACTGCCGGAGCTGGCCCCAGCCCTTCCACGAGCGCTTGACCGGCCGCGACAGGTCGTAGACGTAGAGCGCGGTGCCGCCGTCCGTGCCGTCCTGGACGGTGCCGTCCTGCGCGCTGCCGTCCTGGGGCGCGGTGCCGTCCTGCGGCGGGGTGCCGTCCTGGGGAGCGGCGCTCGGGGTGCTCGGCGTGGTCGGGGCCCTCGGGACGGTCGGCGTGGCCGGGATGGTCGGCGTGGCCGGGGCGGTCGGCGTGGTCGCGGTGGTCGGGGTGGTCGCGGTGACCGACACCCAGTCGTCCTGCTTGACCGCGCTGTTGCCGCGCCGGCCCGCGATCGTCTTGGTGTCCTCGCCGATCGTGTACGTCCGCTCGAAGCCGTCCTGGCTGCGTACCGTGATGGAGTCCTCGGTGACGGCGGTCGCCCGCCCGGTCTGGGTGGAGAGCGTCACCGAGCCGCAGCCGTCCTTCGTGGCCACCGCGAACTCGCCGTGCATGGCTCCGACGAAGCCCCAGGGGCTGAGCGGCGCGAGCTCAGGAACAGGGGTCTCGGTGGGGGTCTCCGTCGGGGTGTCGGTGGGGAGGTCGGTGACGGTGACCGTGTCCGTGGGGGTCGGGCTGAGGGTGTCGGTCGGGGTCGCGGGAGGCGGTTCGGTGGGCGTGGCGCCCGCCGCCGCCGTGGCCACGCCGGCCCCGCCCGCCGCCATTAACACGGCGGTGGCGGCGACGAACACCGGCCGCCGGATCCGGCTGTCGCGATGATGATCGGCCTGCATAGGCGTTACCTTTCGTCTCATTCGCTGACATTCAACTCATGAGAACCCCGCCGGACTAAGGCATCCGTAAGCTGCCGCCCCTCGTGCCGAGCCGTGGGGTCCTGCCCGGAAAGCGCTGCCCACTTCCGTATTGCTTATGCCGGGATGCGACGATCGGAACGTTCGACCCATTCGGCGATAGGCGAAAGCATGGCAAGTGACCAGGGCCGCAGGGCTCTCGTGGTCCGGGGCGGCTGGGAAGGGCACGCCCCGGTGGAGGCCACGGAGCTCTTCATCCCCTTCCTGGAGAAGAACGGGTTCGAGGTGCGAAGGGCGGATTCGCCCGCACCGTACGCGGACGCTTCGTACATGTCCGGCGTCGATCTCGTCGTGCAGTGCTACACCATGGGAACCATCCAGCCCGACGAGCTGAAGGGCCTGGAGGCCGCCATCCGCGCCGGCACCGGCATGGCGGGATGGCACGGCGGCATCGCCGACTCCTACCGCAACTCCTCCGACTACCTGCACCTCATCGGCGGCCAGTTCGCCTGCCACCCAGGCAAGCACCCCGACGAGCAAGAGGGCACGCAGGCCGACAACTTCGTCCCCTACACGGTGAACCTGCTGCCCGAGGCCGCCGGGCACCCCATCACCGCCGGCCTCACCGACTTCGACCTCGTCACCGAGCAGTACTGGGTGCTCACCGATGCCTACATCGACGTGCTCGCCACGACCACCCAGAAGGTCCGCCCTTGGGACCCGTGGCACCGCGAGGTGACCTCGCCCGCGCTCTGGACCCGCCGCTGGGGCGAGGGCCGCATCTTCGTCACCACCCCCGGCCACAGCCTCGACGTCCTCCAGCACGACAGCGTACGCACGATCATCGAGAGGGGCATGTTGTGGGCCAGCCGCTGAACGTCGGCGTCGTGGGATGCGGCGCGATCTCGGCCCAGTACCTCGCCACCATCGACCGCCTGCCGGGGCTGCGCCTCGCGGCCGTCGCCGACCTCGACCCCGGCCGGGCCGCCGCGGCGGTCGCCGCCTGGCCGGGCACCCCCGTCCTGCCCGCCGCGGACCTGATGGCCGACCCCGGCGTGGACGTCGTGCTCAACCTCACCGTCCCGGCCGCCCACGCCGAGGTCGCGCTCCAGGCGATCGCGGCCGGCAAGGACGTCTACGGCGAGAAGCCGCTGGCCGCGAACTCCGCCGACGCGGCGCGGGTGCTGAGGGCCGCCGAGGCGGCCGGCGTACGGGTCGGCTGCGCGCCCGACACCGTGCTCGGCACCGGCACGCAGACCGCCCGCAAGGCCGTGGACGACGGCCTCATCGGCCGCCCGGTCGCCGCCACCGCCACGATGGTGACGGCCGGCCACGAGCGCTGGCACCCCAATCCCGACTTCTACTACGTCCCCGGCGGTGGCCCGCTCCTCGACATGGGGCCGTACTACGTCACCAGCCTGGTGACGCTCCTCGGCCCGGTCACCTCCGTGATCGGGGCGGCCTCCCGCCTGCGCGGCAAGCGCACGATCGGCTCAGGCCCGCGGCGCGGCGAGGAGATCCCGGTGTCCGTGGACACGCACGTCACCGGCGTGCTGGTGCACGACTCGGGCGCGCTGTCCACGCTGGTGATGAGCTTCGACGCGGCGGCCACCAGGGCGCCGAACATCGAGGTGCACGGCGAGCGCGGCTCGCTGGTCGTCCCGGACCCGAACCACTTCGACGGCGTCGTCCAGCTCTCCGCGGTGGGCGACGCGGGCTGGCGCGACCTGCCGGACTCGGCCGGTTACGTGGCCGCGGGCCGCGGCGTCGGCCTGGCCGACCTCGCCGCCACCCCGGCGGGCGAGGAGCCGCGGGCGAGCGGGACGCTGGCCTTCCACGTCCTCGACGTCATGGAGTCGCTGCTGGCCTCGGCCGCTTCGGGGGCCGCGGTCACGGTGGCTAGCACCTGCGAGCGGCCGTCGCCGGTGCCCCTGCTGGCCCTCTGAGCGCACGGGTCATGGGCGTGGGTGCGGTCCGCGTCCATGACCCGGCATGTCACCTCGAATCGGTGAAGCCGGCGTAGTAGCCGCCGACCTCGTCGTGGTAGCGGGTGTCCCGGTAGGTCTTCTCGTCGAACTCCGGCGCCTTCTTGATCTCTTCCTTCGTCCTGCCGATATGGATCTTGCGGGCGGCCTCGTCGATGTGCTCCACCGCCCCCGCGGGGATGAGCACCTTCTTGCCGAAGATCCACGGGCCGGTGTGCACGACCACGTAGCTCTCTCCGACCGCGTTGTTCGCCTCGTCCACCGTGCCGATCTTGCCGTCGGTCGCGTCCACCTCGAAGCCGACGAGGTCGAGCGACTCGCGTAGCTGCAGCTCAGGACGGTACTGCCACAGATTTTCGAGCATGTCCGCCCCCTACCCCGTCACAGCGCGCCAATCGCCACCCCGACCAGCGCCAGGCTCACCGTGGAGGCGACCGCCCGCAGCGTGTTCCACGCCGTCCACCTGCGCGAATAGTCCTTCCATCCCATCGTGCCCGCGTCCAGCGCGTTGTTCATCGGGACGTTGACCGCCGCGGTGACGAGGAACGAGCCGGCGAAACCGACCCCGGCCGCGGCGAGGAACCACCCCGCCGCCGCGCCGCCCGCGAGCAGCCCGGCCACGAGGGCCGCCACCGGCGAGCCCAGGAACACGAGGAACAGCCACGGGTTGAGGATCTTGCGGTTGACGCTCCGCATCGCCGCCTCGGCCTGCGCGGGCTCGATCGCGTTCAGGCCGGGCATGACGGACATCGAGAAGGCGTAGAAGAGGCCGGCGAGCAGTCCGTGCAGGACGAGCGTGAGCAGGGCGAGAATCAGCATGCCCCCATCGTGGTGCCGGGCGGGTGAGCCGGTCCATGCACAGGACGCTCACCCGCATAAGCGACGCTCCACTCGGTCCTGTGCGGGCTGAAAGAGATCATGTAAGGTGAGCGCGGCCCGTCCCCCAACGGCCTGGAGCCCCCGTGCCGCAGCCTTCCCGCCGCCAGGTTCTCTCCCTCCTCCCCGCCGCCGGCCTGCTGGCCGTGGCCGGTCCGCTGCGCGCCGCCGCCGCGGCGGGCGGGTTCGACCACGCGCGGCTGATCGCCAACACCGTCGCCATGCTCGCCGGCACCCCCGAGGTCAACGCCAGGCCGGAGGTCGCCGCCAAGCTCGCCGCCGTGCTCGCCACGGCCAGGCAGCGGCTCGCAGCGATGGACCGGGCGGGCGCGGGCGAGCTGTTCGCCGGCCTCGCGCTCGGCTCCGACGACGTCAACCTGCGGCTCGCCTTCCAGTACCTGTACGAGATCGCGCTCGCCACCCGTGTCCCCGGCGGGGAGCTCGCGGACGACGCCGCGGCCCAGCGCCGGGTCGCCGACGGTCTGCTGTGGCTGCACGAGCGCTACTACGGCGACCAGGCGAAGGGCTACTACGGCAACTGGCACACGTGGGAGATCGGCATCCCCACGCACGTCACCAGGACGCTCGCGCTGCTCGCCGACCGGCTGCGCGCGGAGCGGCCCGAGCTCACCGCCACCTACGTGGCCTCCATGGACGCCTACCTCCGCAACGGAAAGAACGGCGACGTCGACCTCGACTCGCGCTTCCACACCGGCGCGAACCTGGCCGACATCACCGCCAACCGCATCCTCCAGGGCGCGGTGTCCGGCGACGACGCCCGCGTCGCCAAGGCCGTCGCCGACCAGTCCACGGTCTTCGCCACCGTCGACCCGTACGCGCTCCAGCACGGCGTCACCGACGGCTACTACCGCGACGGCTCCTTCATCCAGCACGGCTCGGTGGCCTACACCGGCTCCTACGGCCGCGCCCTGCTGACGCGCGTCGTCCAGACGCTCAAGACGCTGGACGGCGCGACGGCGGCGGCCGGCGCCGAGGACCTTCCCGGCGTGGTCTACCGCTGGGTCGCCGACGGCTTCGCCCCGCTCATCTTCGAGGGCTGGATGATGGAGATCGTCAAGGGGCGGGCGGTCTCGCGCACCAACACCGGCTACACCGACGTCGGAGTGGTCGTGGAGGCCGTCGCCGACCTGGCCGACCACGTGCCGGCCGAGCAGGCTCTCGCGCTGAAGAAGTACGTCAAGCACCTGCCGGCCGCCGACACCGCCGCCTTCGTCTCGCCGGTCAGCATCGCCCGCTACGCCGCCATCCGCGCCGACGCCTCGATCCAGGCCGCCGACCTCAACCCGCCCGAGCGCAGCGTCGCCTTCAACGCGATGGACCGCACGGTCCACCGCCGCCCCGGCTACGCCTTCGCCCTCGCGCGCAGCTCCGAGCGGGTCAGCAAGTACGAGTACATGAGCGGCGAGAACCTCATGCCCTGGTTCCAGGGCGACGGCGCCTACTACCTCTACCTGGCGGGGGAGGACCAGCGGGCGGTGTTCGGCGTGGACTACTTCACGGCGGTCTCGCCGTACCGGCTGGCCGGGGTGACCGCGCCGGTCGAGGAGCGCCGCACGGTCCCCGAGCTGTACGGGGGCCGCCTCTGGTACGACAACCCGGACCACCCGCTGAACTTCACCGCGTCCTCGGAGTCCCAGAACGCCTACGTGTACTTCCCGGTCGCAGGGAACGCCTTCTCGGGCGGCGCGACGCTCGGCGCGTACGGTGTGGCCGGGATGGTCCAGTCGGACGACGCCGCCTGGGCCGCCAAGCAGGCGGGCCTGCTGCCCGACGACTTCGTCGCTTATCGGAACGCCCGCGCCACCAAGTCGTGGTTCCTGCTCGACGACGAGATCGTGGTGCTGGTCTCGGACGTCTCCGGCCAGTCGGGGCGGGCCGCGGTGACCACGGTGGACAGCCGCCTCGCCGCCCCCGCCGACGCGGTGGCGCTCACCGGCGAGACCTGGACCGGCTCGCCGTGGCGGCCGGGTACGACGGGCGAGCCGCGCTGGCTGCGCTACGCCAACGCCACCCGTGGCACCGCCGTCGGCTACGCCTTCCTCAGCCGCCAGCCGGTCAGCGCCGTCCTGGAGACGGTGACGCGCAGCCGCCGCGTCGTCCGCACGTCCAACCCGGACACCGCGGTCACGAAGAACGTCTTCACCGCCTCCGTCACCCACCCGGCCTCCGGCGCGCTGCCGGCCCTCGCCTACGCCCTGGTCCCGAACGCCACCGAGGCGGGCCTGCGCGCCTACGCCAAGGGGCCGCTGAGCGTGCTCGCCAACGACCGGCACGTGCAGGCGATCGAGCACAAGGGGCTGGGCCTGATCGCCGCGAACGTCTTCACCGCGGGTCCGCGCCACGTCGGCCGCCTGCTGGTGGACGGTCCGGCGGCGGTCGTCGTCCGCTCGTCGGGCTCGTCGGGCTCGTCGGGCTCGTCGGGCTCGTCGGGCTCGCGGGTGAGCGTCGCCGTCGCGGACCCGACGACCCGGCGCGACCGCGTCACCGTTCTGCTGCACGGCCGTTCGCTCCGGCTCGACCGGGCCGACGAGGGGGTGACGGTCCGCCGCGTGCCCGGCGGCACGCTCGTCGAGGCCGTGACCCGCCGCACCTACGGCCGCACGCTCGCCGCCACCCTGCGCTGACCAGGCAGAGAGAGGGTCAGGAGTAGAGGAAGTAGTAGGAGTACGCGGCCTTCCACTCGCAGCGCCAGTCGTCCCACCAGCCCTGGCTCTCGCCGTAGGCGCCGACCCGTTGGCATTCCGCGTACGTGCGGTAGACACCGGCGAGCCTTTCCGCGTTCGCCGGCGCGGCGCCGAGCGTTAACGACAATCCCGCGGCCATAAGGACCGGGACGAGAACCGCACGAACCTTTCGCATGAATCCTCCTGCGATGGGGCGGATCAACCGAGCGGATCATTAGATTGGCAGGCATCGGGTCAGAGATCAACAGCAGCGGGACCGAAACTTTCCACGCGGCTTTTCGTGAGGGCGGCGCATGTTTCGCCGGTGATTCTCGGGCGTTTCCGGGACGGCTTTGACCACCGTCACATCCCTGGCATATCGTCGCCTCGCCCTGATCGATTGCGAGCCCGATCGATTGCGAGGGCGAATCCGCACGGGGGCGTGTGTTCTCACCTGCGCGACGGCTGACGCGCCGATCGCGGCTGCCCCGGCACGGGTGAGAGCCGGACAGCCACCTGGCAAGCGGCGATCATCCGAAACACCGGAGGCGCACCATGCAAGTTCGTTCCCGCCCGGCCGCGATCGTCGGCATGGTCATGACCATGCTGGCCGGCCTCGCAGTGTCGCTCGTCCTTCCGCCCCCGGCCCAGGCCGACCAGGTGATCAGCAATCTCGCGTACGCGCCCGCGCAACCGGCCGGCTCCAAAGGACACCTGCTCGACCTCTACCTGCCGGCCGGCGGCACCACGCCGCGCCCGCTGATCATCTGGCACAGCGGCTCGGCGTGGTCCAGCGACGACGGCAAGACCGGCGCGGCGGCCATCGCCGCCGTGTTCAACCCCAGAGGGTTCGCGGTGGCCGGCGTCAGCGTCCGCTCCAGCACCCAGGCGGTCTTCCCCGCCCAGGTGCACGACGTCAAGGCCGCCATCCGCTGGCTGCGCGCCAACGCCGCCACCTACCAGCTCGACCCCAACCGCTTCGCCATGATGGGCGACTCCTCGGGCGGCTGGCTGACGGAGATGGCCACGCTGACCGGCGGCGTCGCCTCGCTGGAGGGCACCGTCGGCACGACCGGCGTCTCCAGCTCGGTGCAGACGGGGCTCGCCTTCTTCAGCCCGACCGACTTCCTGCAGATGAACTCCCAGAACCTGCCCACCGGCGGGCTGGACCACGACTCCCCGGCCTCGCCGGAGTCGATGCTGATCGGCTGCCCCATCCAGACCTGCCCCGCCAAGGTGGCCGTGGCCAACCCCGTCAACTACGTGGACGCCAACGACCCGCCGCTGCTGTTCCTGCACGGCCAGGCGGACTTCCTGGTGCCGCACGGGCAGAGCGTCCTGCTCTACAACAAGATCAAGGCGAGCTGCGGCCAGGGCCAGTTCATCTCCATCCCGGGCGCTGACCACGGCATCGACTTCGTCATGGACCCCGCCCGCTACGGCACCCAGACCACCTACACCACCGCCAACTGCTCAAGCACCACCACGGCCGGGTCCCCCAACCCCACCTGGGACACCTTCGCCAACCACATCCGGGGCGGGCTCAAGATGGGCACCGCCTGCAAGGTCGCCTACGCGCCCACGACCTGGGACGGCGCCTTCTCCGCCACCGTCACCGTCACCAACACCGGCACGACGCCCGTCGACCGCTGGGCCGTGACCTGGACGTGGCCGGGCAACCAGCAGGTCACGGACTCCTGGAACGCCACCGTGACGCAGTCGGGCACCCAGGCGACCGCGCGCGACGCCGGCCACAACTCCTATATCGGGCCGGGCTCCGCCCAGAGTTTCGGTCTTAACGGCACCTACAGCGGGACGAACGCCAAACCGTCCGAGTTCAGGCTGAACGGCGTGGTCTGCACCCCGGCGGCCTGAGCGCCGATAATTTCGGAAAGGCGTTCTGGAACCGTCCAAAAGGATGAACCGCAGCTCGCCGGGAAAAAGGGCATTTCCCAAATCCACCACGTTCCGGTGGGTTCCGATCACGGAAGGAAATCGTCCAGATCGCGGACAGTTATATTGATTTTCCCGGCGAGCTGCGCCTATCCTTTCGCTCTCGTGAGGGCCGATCAAAGAGCGGGCCGAAATATTTCGGCAGCCGGCCCATCCCGCGTTATCGCCTGACCCGTTTACGGAAAGCTTCGCCGGCGTCCCGACGCGACGCCGTCCTTCGTGGTGCCCGTCGATCAGTTAGGGGATGTGTGCGTACATCTGACATGTTCGTCCGGAGCCTCGGCGTCTTCGTGCCGGACATCGTGAGCGTCGAGCAGGCGGTGGAGGAGGGACTGTACCCATCCGAGGAGGCCGAGCGTTTCGGACAGCTCGGCGCGGCGGTCGCCGGTGACCTGCCCGCCCCCGAGATGGCGCGCCGCGCGGTCCTCGACGCCTACGGGCGCTGGGACGAGTCGTCACCGAAGGAGCTCGACCTGCTGCTCTACCCGTCGGTCTGGCACCAGGGCCCGAACGGCTGGCAGCCCCAGCACTACCTGCAGATGCACCTCCTCGGCGGCGCCGTGCCCGCGTACGAGATCCGCAGCGGCTGCGTCGGCATGATCAGCTCGCTGGAGCTGGCGGCGAGCTACCTGCGGGCCGACCCCGGCAGGGAGACGGCGCTGGTCGTCTCCGCCGACAACCACGGCACCCCGCTCGTGGACCGCTGGCGGATGACGCCCGGCGCGCTGATCGGCGACGCCGCGTGCGCGCTCGTCCTCGGCAAGGACTACGGGATGGCCGAACTCATCGCGGTGAACGCGACCACGATCCCCGAGGCCGACGCGGTCAACGACGGCGCCTACCCGCTGTTCCCGCCGGACGCCACCGTCGGGCGGGGGCTGAGCTTCGGCGACCGGCACGAGGAGTTCCGTCAGCGGCTGCTCAAGGACCGGGGCACCGGGATCCACCTCACCATCCAGAAGACGATGATGCAGCAGGTCGAGCAGACCCTCGACGAGGCCGGCATCGAGCTGTCCGACATCACGAAGGTGGCCTTCCCGCACGGCCGCCGTGAGGACCTGGACGGGCAGATGTCCTGGCTCGGCATCGAGCTCGACCAGACGACCTGGGACTACGGCCGGCGCGTCGGCCACTGCGGCGCGGTCGACCAGTTCATCGCCTTCGAGCACCTGCTGGCGACCGGCGGGCTCGTGCCCGGTGACCACCTGCTCATGGTCGGGTTCGGCTCGGGGACGTCCGTGGCCGCGGCCGTGTTCCGGGTGCTCGCCCCCACCCCCGTGACGCGACCGGAAGGGGTGCGCGCGTGACCGCCGACCAGATCAGCGACCGGCTGGTGGCCTTCATCCAGGAGAGCCTGGTCCCCGACGACGTCGAGCTGGAGGTCGACGAGACGACCCCGCTCCTGGTGTCGGGGCTGCTCGACTCCCTGCGTACGGCGCGGCTGCTGAACTTCATCAGGCGCGAGCTCGGCGTCCCCGTCCCCGCCGCCAAGCTCGACCCCGACAACTTCAAGGACGTCGCGACCATCGTCGCGCTGATCAGGGAACTCGAGTCGGCGAAGATCGGCTAGCCGTCCGGAGCGAACGAGGACAGAGTCATGCAGTGGACGGACACCTACATCAGCGGAGTGGGCGCCTTCGTCCCCCGCACGATCGTCAGCGTCGAGAAGGCCGTGCAGAAGGGCTGGTACCCGGCCGACGAGGCCGAGCTGCACAACCTGGCCGGGGCGGCGGTCGCCGGTGACCTGCCGGCTCCCGAGATGGCCCTGCACGCGGCGCGCAGCGCGCTGAAGCGCAGCGGCCGCGCACCGGCCGACCTCGACCTCCTGCTGTACGCCTCCACCTGGCACCAGGGCCCGGACGGCTGGCCGCCGCACTCCTACCTGCAACGCCACCTGGTCGGCGGCGACGTGCTCGCCACCGAGATCCGGCAGGGCTGCAACGGCATGTTCCTCGCCCTGGACCTGGCCGCGAGCCACCTCGCCGCCGCGCCGGGCCGGCAGGCCGCCCTGCTGGTGGCCGCCGACAACTACGGCACCCCGCTCATGGACCGGTGGCGGATGGGCCCCGGCTACATCGGCGGGGACGCCGCCAGCGCGCTCGTCCTCACCAAGGAGGAGGGGTTCGCCCGCCTCGCGTCGGTCTGCACGGTGACCGTGCCCGAGGCCGAGGAGCTGCACCGGGGCACCGAGCCGCTGTTCCCGCCCGGCGTCACCGTCGGCCGCCGGATGAGCTTCGGCGCGCGCAACGAGCAGTTCCGGCAGCAGGTCATGCCCAAGGGCGAGAGCACGGCGGCGCTGTTCAAGATCCAGCGGGCGCTGATGGAGGTCGTCGAGCGCACGCTGGCCGAGAGCGGCGTCGAGGCCCGCGACCTCGCCAGGGTGGCCTTCATGAACTACTCCGAGGAGATCGTCGAGCAGCGCTGCATGGCCGCGCTGGATCTGCCGATGTCCCGTTCGACCTGGGACTACGGCCGCACCATCGGCCACTGCGGCGCCAGCGACCAGGTCCTCGCGCTCGACCGGCTGCTCCTGACCGGGGAGCTGGGCCCCGGCGACCACCTGCTGATGCTCGGCACCGGACCGGGCGTCACCGTCTCCAGCGCCGTGGTCCAGATCCTCGGCAAGCCCTCATGGTCCTGATCCGCAGTCAGCGAAGGGAAAAGAACGCGATGGCCGACAGTCCGAGCGGAGTCCAGGCCGAACCGGTGGCGGTGATCGGGATCGGCTGCCGCTTCCCCGGCGACGCCGACTCACCGGACGAGTTCTGGGACCTGCTGTGCGCCGCCAGGAACACCACCGGGCCGCTGCCCGACGGACGCTGGCGCCCGTACGAGGAGCGCGGGCCCGAGCACGCCGCCGCGCTGCGGGACGCCGTACGGCACGGCAGTTTCCTGCGCGACGTCGAGGGCTTCGACGCGGAGTTCTTCGGCCTGTCGCCGCGTGAGGCCGAGCTGATGGACCCGCAGCAGCGCATGCTCATGGAGACCGCGTGGGAGGCACTGGAGCACGCGGGACTGCCGCCGCACCGGCTGGCCGGCACCGACGCCGGGGTGTTCGTCGGGGTCTGCACGGCCGACTACGGCAGCATGCTCCTGGAGGACGTGCCGCAGATAGAGGCGTGGACCGGGATCGGCGCCGCGACCTGCGCCGTCGCCAACCGCGTCTCCTACTCGCTCGACCTGCGCGGGCCCAGCATGGCCGTGGACACCGCGTGCTCGGCGTCGCTGGTCGCGCTCCACCTGGCCGCGCAGAGCCTGCGGCTCGGCGAGAGCGACGTCGCCCTCGCCGGCGGCGTCAACCTGCTGGTGACGCCGGGGCAGACCGTGACGCTCGGCGCGGCCGGAGCGCTGGCCCCTGACGGGCGGTCCAAGTCGTTCGACGCGACGGCCGACGGCTACGGGCGCGGCGAGGGCTGCGGCGTGATCGTGCTCAAACGGCTCTCCGACGCGCGGCGCGACGGCGACCGCATCCTCGCGCTGGTCATCGGCAGCGCCGTGAACCAGGACGGGCACACCAACGGCATCATGGCCCCGTGCGGGGAGGCCCAGGAGCACGTCATGCGCCGGGCCTGCCGGCAGGCGGGCGTCGCGCCGGCCACGCTCGACTACATCGAGGCGCACGGCACCGGCACCCGGCTGGGCGACCCGCTGGAGGCGGCGGCGCTGAGCGCCGTCTACGGCGCGGGACGGACCGCGGACGATCCGTGCCTCATCGGCTCGGTCAAGTCCAACATCGGCCACCTCGAAGGGGCCGCCGGCATCGCCGGCGTCATCAAGGCGGTGCTCGCCCTCGACCGCAGGGAGATCCCCCCGAGCGTGCTGGCCACCCCGAACCCGGCCATCCCGTGGGAGACCTCGGGGCTGCGGATCGTGACGAAACGCTCGGCCTGGCCCGATCGCGGTCACCCCAGCCGGGCGGGCGTCTCCAGCTTCGGCTACGGCGGCACGGTCGCGCACATCGTGCTCGAACAGGCGCCGCCGGCCCCCGAGACGCCTCGCGGCGAGGGGACCGGGCTGCGCGTCTTCCCGCTGTCGGCCGCGTCGGGGGCCGCCCTGCGGCAGTACGCGGGCACGCTGGCCGACCGGCTCGACGGCGACGGGCTCAACGGTGGCGGGCTCCACGGTGACGGGCTCGACCTGGCCTCGGCGGGGCACACGCTGGCCCGGCGCCGTACCCACCTGGCCCGCCGGGCCGTGGTGCTCGCGGCCGACCGGCACGAGCTGGCGGACGGGCTGCGCAGGCTCGCCGGCGACCTGCCGGCCGAGGCCGTGCTCACCGGGGACGTGCTGCCCGAGCCGGGCCCGGGCCCGGTGTGGGTGTTCGGCGGGCAGGGCTGCCAGTGGCGCGGCATGGGACGGGAGCTGCTGGCCGGCGAGCCGGAGTTCGCGGCGCTTGTGGACGAGGTCGAGCCGGTCTTCGCCGAGGAGATCGGCTTCTCCCCCCGCCAGGTGCTGGCCGAGGGCGAGCTGGACGGGATCGACCGCGTCCAGACCATGATCTTCGTGATGCAGCTCGGCCTGGCCAGGCTTTGGACCGCCCACGGGGTGACCCCGGCGGCCGTCATCGGCCACTCCGTCGGCGAGATCGCGGCGGCGGTGACCGCCGGCGCGATGAGCGTCGCCGACGGCGCGCGGCTGATCTGCCGCCGCTCGGTGCTGCTGCGCCAGGCCGAGGGCAAGGGCGCCATGGCCATGGTGGGGCTGTCGTTCGAGGAGGCGGCCGAGCGGCTGGCCGGACGGCGCGACCTGGTGGCCGCCATCGCCTCCGCGCCCGGCTCCACCGTGCTGTCCGGCGACGTCGCGGCGGTCGAGGAGGTGCTGCAGGAGTGGCCGGCCGAGGGCATCATGGTCCGCCGGGTCGCCTCGGACGTCGCCTTCCACAGCCCGCAGATGGAGCCGTTGGCCGCCGAGCTGGCCGCGGTCACCGCCGACCTGCCCTTCGGGGCGCCCCGCGTCCCGATGTACACGACGGCGCTGGCCGATCCCCGGTCCACGCCCGTGCTCGACTCGGCGTACTGGGCGGCGAACCTCCGCGACCCGGTGCGCCTGGCCGCCGCGGCCACGGCCGCCGCCGAGGACGGCCACCGCGCGTTCCTGGAGATCTCCCCGCACCCCGTGGTCGCGCACTCCCTGACCGAGACGCTCGCGGAGAGCGGGCACGAGGACGTGTTCGTCGGCATCTCGCTGCGCAGGAACCAGCCGGAACGCGCGGCCTTCCTCACCTCGGTCGGCAGCGCTCACTGCGCCGGCGTCGAGGTGGACTGGAGCCGGCTGCAGCCGGACGGCGGCCTGGCCCCGCTGCCGCCGTACGCCTGGCAGCGCCGCCGCCACTGGCGGGACCCGGCCGCCGGGTCCGCCGAGAACCGCGGCCACGACGTGAACGCCCACACCCTGCTCGGCGCCGGGACAAGCCTCGCGGGCAGCCAGGCCCGCATGTGGCGGACCGTCCTGGAGGACGCCAACCGGCCCTACCCCGGCAGCCACGCCGTCGGCGGGGTCGAGATCGTGCCCGCCGCCGTGCTGGTCAACACGTTCCTGGACGCGGCCGGCGAGCTGCCCGTACTCACCGACGTGGAGATGACGCACCCGCTGATGACCTCGGGACGGCGGCAGGTCCAGGTCGTGCACGAGCCGCCCGCGATCAGGCTCGCCTCCCGCACGCCCGCCGGGCCGGGCGAGCCGGAGCCGAACTGGCTGGTCCACGTGACGGCGTCCGTCGGCGCCCCCGCCACGGAGCTCTCCGGTACGCTGCCGGACCCGGCCGGTCTCGCCCCGATCGACCCCGGGTACGTCCACCGGCGCCTGGCCGCCGTCGGCGTCCCTTCCACGGGCTTCGACTGGACGATCGGGACGCTGCTGAGCGGGGACGGGGTGCTGCGGGCGACCGTACGGACCGAATGGCCGGACGGCGCGGAGCCCACCTGGGCGGCGGCGATGGACGCGGTGATGTCCGTGGCCCCGTGCGTGTTCCCCGGCGACCCGGTGCTGCGCATGGTCGTGCACATCGACGAGGTGGTGCTGACCGGCCCGCCGCCGGAGACCGTGATCATCGAGGCCGCCGTCGATCCGGCGGGCGAGGACACGGTAGGGGCGCTGATCGCCGACGCCGGCGGGCGCGTGGTGGGCCGCCTGTCCGGGCTCCGCTACCCGGTGATCGACGCGCCCACGGCGGCCGAGGAGGAGCTGGGGGAGGCGGCCGGGTCGTACGCCGGCCTGTCCGCCGAGGACCTGCGCGAGCGCGTCCAGAGCGAGGTCCGCGCGGAGATCGCGGCCGTGATGCGGCTCGACCAGGAGGACCTGGCGGTCCGCCGCCCGCTCGTGGAGCAGGGGCTGGACTCGGTGATGACGGTCATGGTCAGGCGGCGCCTGGAGCAGCGCTTCGGCCGCCGGCTGCCGGCGACCCTCCTGTGGCAGCAGCCCACGATCGCGGCCGTCGCCGGCCACTTGGCCGAACTCCTCACGGCCCCGGCCCCCGCGTCGCCGGCCATGTCCGAGAGCGTGCCCGCGGTCGGAGGCTGAGCCCGCTTGTAACATCACGGGGCGTGGAGACGTGGAACGGCATGGGCCCCGGTGCGGCGGCGCCACCTGTCCCCGGGTGGCGCCCGCCCACGGACGTCGAAGCCGGCCTGTACGCGGCCAGGACGCGGGGCGACTGGGCCGCGTACTTCGACGTCCTCGCCACCGCGGACCTCTACCACGCGATGCCGCGCGCCACGGCCGACTCCCGGCCCGGCTGGGTCAGCTACACCCCCACGCCCTGGGCCGCCCGGCCCGGCACCAAGGTCCTGGTGTTCCGCACCGCGGGGATGTTGCCGGCGCCGGCGCCCGACCCGGTCTTCTTCCAGGACGACCTGGGGGAGCTCGCCCGTAACTGGCCCCAGGACGACGAGTGGCTGTGCGTCGACCCGGGCAGCCCCTGCGAGGCGTACTTCCCCGCGACGGCCGAGCACCGGTCGGTGTGGCGCCGACACGCCGAGCGCAACACCTACCCGCGCAGGAACGCGCTGCGCACGCTGTGGACCGGCGGCCCGCTGCACGGCCCGGTCGCGCACGGCCTCGCCTGCGGGGCCCTGCTCTGCGTGGCCAACGCCTCGCTCTGGAACGCGATGGGCTGGCACGGCACCGGCTACGTCCGCGAGCGGAGACGGCTCAAGGAATGGTGGGGGATCACCGGCCGCGAGGAGTGGTCGAGCGCCGTCGAGGCGCTGCTCGACGGCCGGATGAGCAGCCCGTTCTGGGGGACCGTCCTGGGAGTGCGGAGCGCGCTCGCCCGCGACTTCGGCGGCCTGGTGGAGGTCGGCCACTGGCGCGAGGTGACCTCCCGCGTCCTGCGGAGCCTCCGGGCGGGCGACAGCGACGCCGAGACGGAGGCCCAGGTCGCCGGGGCGCAGCGGCTCATCGGGCGGATCACGAGGTACGAGGCCAGGTTCCGCGCGGACGGGCTGCTCCCCGAGAACGGATTCGTCCACACGGTGGAGGCGTGGGACTACGGGCGCGCCTCGAAGATGGCCCGCTGGGGGCTGGGCGCCCGCTACTGCGACCTGGCGGAGGCCGAGCGGGCGGTCCTGCGCGCCGGGCAGCTCAGCCTGATCTCCTACCGTTCGTGGGAGGACTTCTCTGCCGCCTACATCCTCGGGCGCTGCCTGCATTTCGACGAGGAGGAGTTCGGTGACTGGTATGGGGACATGCTCCACGCGCACCGGGTCCTGACGAGCGACCCGAACAGCCCGTGGGTCAACATCCCCTTCCGCTGACCGCGGGTCTCATTCCGGCCGGGGGCGGCGGCCGAGCAGCTTCTCGATGCTGCGGCGCTCGCGCTTGGTGGGGCGGCCCGCGCCCCGGTCGCGTACGGCCACCGGCCCCGCCTGCTCGCGGGGCGGAGGCGGCGGGCTCTTGTCGACGTAGCACTCGGCGGCCACGGGGGCGCCGACCCGCTTGGTGATGATCCTGGAGACGATCACGACGCGTTCGCGTCCGTCGTGCCGCAGCCGGACCTCGTCGCCGACCCGGACGACGTGCGCGGGCTTGACGCGCACCCCGTTGACCCGGACGTGACCGCCCCGGCAGGCGTCGGACGCGACCGACCGGGTTCTGGTCAGGCGTACGGACCAGATCCAGCTGTCCACCCGAGCGCCGGCTTGCTCACCTGCCACCCCGCCACTCTACTGAGGCCGCCGGTGGGGTGGGGGTGTGAGCGGTTCTCATGGAGTTCTCAGGTGAAGTTTGTGGCACTTTGAGCGGACTTTTATGACGATGGAGCGATGGAGCACGTGCCGCAGGAGGCCGGCCCGCCCGAGGCTCGGGAAGCCGGGGCCGGGAGGGCTCGGCGGTACGCCGCCGCCGGCGGCCTGCTCGTCGTCGTGGCGGTGCTGGCGTACTGGCTGGGAGGCGGCGGAGGGAGCGGCGAGGAGGCCGCGCCCCGGCCCACCCCGACGCCGACGCCGAGCGCGTCGCTCACGGTGACCGACGTCTTCGAGCGGGTCGGGCCCTCCGTGGTGGTCATCCGGTCGGGCGACGCGCTCGGCACCGGCGTGATCGCCAACGAGGACGGCACGATCCTGACCGCGTACCACGTCGTCAAGGGCTCCGCCGGTGACGGCGCCGCGGACGTCACCGTGACCTTCGCCGACGGCACCAAGGCGAAGGCCGCCGTCGCGTCCTCCCTCCCGGAAAGGGACGTCGCCACACTCAAGCCCACGAAACTGCCCGAGATCGTCGTCCCCGCCACGCTCGGCGGCGGCGTGGAGGTGGGCGCGCCCGTCGTGGCGATCGGCAACCCGCTCGGTCTCACCTACAGCGTCTCCACCGGCGTCGTGTCCGGACTGAACCGCGCCACCGCCGGCGCCGCCAAGGGCAGCGACCTGAAGGGGCTCATCCAGTTCGACGCCTCCGTCAACCCGGGCAGCTCCGGCGGCCCCCTGCTGGACGCCCGCGGCCTGGTCATCGGCGTCGTCGTGTCGATCGCCGACCCGGGAGGCGACGAGGCGTTCGCCGGGATCGCGTTCGCGGTGCCGATCGGGGCGGCTCTGGGCGGAGGTGACGGCGACGGGCCAGGCGATTCGACGGGCGCCATCTGACCTGACGAGAAGGAAAACCGTATGACACATGTCCACCCGCTCGAACAGGTGCTGTACGAGGTCAAACGCACGATCGTCGGCCAGGACCCGCTCCTGGAGCGCATGGCCGTCGCACTGATCGCCGACGGTCACCTGCTGGTGGAGGGCGTGCCCGGCCTGGCCAAGACGCTCGCCGTACGGTCGCTGGCCGCCGCGATCGCCGGCAAGTTCCAGCGCGTGCAGTTCACCCCCGACCTGGTGCCCGCCGACCTCGTCGGCACCCGGGTCTACCACCAGCACTCGGGGGAGTTCAGGACGGAGCTCGGCCCCGTCTTCGCGAACCTGCTGCTGGCCGACGAGATCAACCGCGCCCCGGCCAAGGTGCAGAGCGCCCTGCTGGAGGTGATGCAGGAGCACCAGGTGACGATCGGGCGGGAGACGTTCCGGGTGCCGGAGCCGTTCCTGGTCATGGCGACGGAGAACCCGATCGAGTCGGAGGGGACGTACCCGCTGCCCGAGGCCCAGGTCGACCGGTTCATGATGAAGGTCGTCGTGGACTACCCGACGCAGTCCGAGGAGCAGGCGATCGTCCAGCGGGCGCTGCGCCCGCCGGAGCCGCCACAGCCGATGGTGACCACCGAGGACCTGATGGCGATGCGCGAACGGGCCAGGCAGGTCTACGTCGATCCGGCCGTCGTCGACTACGCCGTACGGCTGGTCACCGCCACCCGCTCCCCGGCCATGGCCGGGCTCGGCGAGCTGGAGCACTACGTCACCCACGGGGCGAGCCCTCGGGCCTCGATCGCGCTCGTCACGGGCGCGCGGGCGCTGGCGTTCCTGCGCGGGCGCGACTACGTGCTGCCGCACGACCTGTCGGAGCTCGCGCTGGACGTGCTGCGTCACCGCCTCGTGCTGTCGTACGAGGCCCTGGCGGACGACGTGGACGCCGACACGATCATCGCGAGGGTCCTCGGGGCCGTCCGCGCCCCCGACGTCGTCCTGCAGAACCGGTAAGGCCATGGCCACCGCCCCCGAGAGACTCCTGCTCCGCCTGGAGTGGAAGGTCGTCCGCAGGCTGGACGGCCGGCTCCAGGGCGCCCACCGCACCGCCCATCGCGGCTCCGGCATCGACTTCACGGGGCTGCGGGCGTACACGGAGGGCGACGACGCCCGGCACATCGACTGGAACGTCACCGCCCGGCTGGACGAGCCGCACCTGCGGGTGTTCACCGAGGACCGCGAGCTGACGGTGTGGCTCGTGCTCGACCGGTCGGCGTCCATGGCGGCCGGGCGGCCGGGACGCGGCAAGCACGACGTGCTCGCCGAGCTCGCGCTCGTCCTCGCCCGGCTGTTCGGGCGGGGCGGCAACCGGGTCGGCGCGTTGCTGTACGACACCGGGACGGTGCGGGTCGTGCCGCCCGGCACGTCCCGGCGGCATACGCTGCGGATCGCCGCCGAGCTGGAGCGCACCGCCACTTCCGGGGCCGGTGCGACCACCGACCTGGCCGCGATGCTGGACGCGGCCGGGCGGCTCGCCCGCCGCCGCGCGCTCGTCGTCGTGCTGTCGGACTTCATCGGCGACGGCGACTGGGAACGTTCGCTCCAGCGGTTGGCCCGCCGGCACGAGGTGGTCGCCCTGCGGATCACGGACGCCGCCGACGACGTGCTGCCCGAGGCCGGGCTGATCGTGGTCGAGGACGCCGAGACCGGGGAACAGCTCGTCGTGGACTCCGCCGACCCGTTGCTGCGGGTACGCCTGCGCGAGGCGGTCGACGACCGCGAGGCCCGGCTGGCGGCGGGCATGCGCCGGGCCCGGGTGCCCGTCCACCGCGTCGACACCGACCGCGACCTGGGCGAGGCGCTGGTCGAGATCGTCGCGGGCACCGGGGCCAGGAAGCCATGACGGTCTCCTCGCCCCTTCTGCTGGTCGTCGGGCTGCTCGTCACGGCGGCGCTGGTCTGGGCGGCCGTCGTCCTGGGGCGGCGGAGGACGGCGGCGCTCGCCGCGGCCGGTGTCGCCCTGCCGGGCGGGCGGCGGTCGCTCGGGACCGGGCTGACGATCGCCGGCGTCGGCGTGCTCGCCGTCGCCGCCGCAGGACCGGCGGCCATGGTGCCGGTCCCGCGCACCGCCGGCACCGTCATCCTCGCCATGGACGTCTCCAACAGCATGGGGGCCGACGACGTCGCGCCCAACCGGCTGGCCGCGGCGCAGCGGGCGGCCCGCGCGTTCATCGAGGCGCAGCCGGACAGCGTCGACATCGGCGTGGTCGCCTTCGAGCAGGGCGCGCGCACCACCGCCCGCGCCGACGCCGACCACTCCGTCGCGCTCAAGGCCGTGGACCGGCTGAGGATCACCGGCGGCACCTCGCTCGGGGCCGGCATCAGGGCCTCGCTCGTGGCGATCACCGGCAAGCAGGTGCCCCTCGATCCCGGCGGCGACGTACCCGACCTCGGCTACTGGCCGTCGGCGACGATCGTGATGTTCACCGACGGCCAGAACCGGGGCGGCGACATCGAACGCGCCGCCGAGATCGCCCAGAAGGCGGGCGTCCACATCCACACCGTCGGGGTCGGCACCACGGCCGGGGCGACCGTGCGGGTGGACGGCCTGCGCCGGCACACCGCGCTGGAGGAGGACGTCCTGACCGAGATCGCGGAGATGACGGGCGGTGCCTACCACCCCGCCTCCGACGCCGCGCGGCTCGACGGGATCGCCGACACGATCGACCTGCGGGTCACCGTCTCGGACGAGCCGCTGCCGCTCGCCGGCGGGCTGATCGGGCTCGCCCTCGCGCTGCTCACCGGGGGAGCGGCGCTCACCGTGTTCAGGTCGGGGCGGGTGATCTGAGTGACGTTCTCGTGGCCGTGGGCGCTGCTGTCGGTCCTGGTCGTGCCGCTGATCCTGGCGATCCGCTGGTGGGCGCTGCGCCGCCGGCGGCGGGCCGCCGTGCGGGTCACCTCGATCGCGCTCGTACGGGCCGCGCTGCCCGGACGTACGCGCTGGACCCGGCGGATCCCGCCGGCGCTGTTCGTGGCCGGGCTCGTGCTGCTCGCGGTCGGGGCCGCGCGCCCGCAGGCGTCGGTGGCGGTGCCGATGAGGTCGGCGACGATCCTGCTCGCCCTGGACACCTCCGCCTCCATGTGCGCCACGGACGTCGACCCCAACCGTCTCACCGCCGCGCGCAAGGCCGCGGCGGACTTCATCGAGTCGCAGCGCGGCGGGCCGCGGATCGGACTGGTCACCTTCGCCGGCTCGGCGGGCCTGCTCGTGCCCCCCACCGACGACACCGACGAGCTGATCGAGGCGCTGGACGGCCTCACCGTGGGCCGCGGCACCGCGATCGGCCAGGCCATGCTCGCCTCGATCGACGCGATCGCCGAGGTGGACCCGTCGGTCCCGCCCACGGGCGCGAACGCCACCGCCGGCGGCGCGGAGCAGGGCTATGCCGGCGCCGCGATCGTCGTGCTCACCGACGGCGCCAACACCCAGGGCGTCGCCCCGGAGACCGCCGCCGAGGAGGCGGCGCTGCGCCGGCTGCGCGTCTTCACCATCGGCTTCGGCACCACGAACCCGGCCCCGATGGTCTGCGAGAACTCCCAGTTCGACGGCCGCGGCTTCGGCGGCTTCGGCGGCTGGGGCGGCGGCCGGGGCGGCTTCGACCGGGGAGGCCGCAACATCCGCTCGATCGACGAGCCCACACTCAAGGAGATCGCCAGGACCACCGGCGGCTCCTACCACCGCGCCGAGAACGCCGACCAGCTCCAGGACGCCCTCGACTCGCTGCCCGGCTCCTTCAAGGTGATCCGCGAGCGGGTGGACACGGCCGCGTTCTTCGCCGGCGGCGGCGCCCTCCTCGTCGTCACGGCCCTGTCCCTTTCCCTGTGGTGGAACCGCCCTCGTACGCCGATCCGGTGAGTAATCTGGTCATGACGTGGAGGAGGGTCAGGATGTCCATCCGCATGCGATTCGACGGCGACCATTCCGAAGAGGAGTTACAGTCCCTTCGTCAATGGCTGCTGGACGACCCGGAGGTGCGCAGGCACGCCCGCGTCAGGCTGGCCGGGCCTCCGGTCCAGGACGGGGAGATGGGCTCCGCGCTCGACGTGATCGAGCTGATCGTCGACAGCGGCTTCCAGGCGCTCAACTTCGCGCTCGCCTATGTCGCCTGGCGCGCGACGCGACCGGCGAAACCCTCCGTCACCATCGAGCGCGACGGCACGAAGATCGTCCTGTCCGACGGTGATCCGGAGACGGTCGAGAAGATCGTCCGAGCGCTCGAATCCAAGCGGTCATGAGCAGGGTCCCGGATCCCGCCCTCTCCAGGGTCGTGCTGATCGGGACGGCGCACTACGACTTCCTCCCCGCCCTCGCGTCGGTGGAGGACAACCTCCTGTCCCTCGCCGACGTCCTGACCGCCGAGGAGGTCTGGGGGCTTCCCGCGGATCACGTGACGATCGTGGCCGATCCGGTGACCAGCGCGGACATGCTGGATCCCGTGGTGCGGGCGGCGGACGAGGCCACCGACACCATGGTCTTCTACTACGCGGGCCACGGGCTGACCGAGCCCCGGCGGGGAGAGCTGCGCCTGGCGCTGGTGGGGTCCGACTCGCAGCGCCCGTACACCGCGGTCTCCTACGCCCACGTCAGGGACGCGTTGCTGGGCAGCCGCGCGGCCCGCCGGATCGTCGTCCTCGACTGCTGCCACAGCGGGCGGGCATTGGGCACGATGGCCGACCCCGTCACGGCCGCCATCGACGAGGCCGGCGCCGAGGGCACCTACGTGCTCGCCGCGACGGCGGAGAACCAGAAGGCGCTCGCGCCCGTGGGCGAGCCGCACACCGCCTTCACCGCCGAACTGCTGAGCATCTTCCAGAACGGGATCCAGGGACACGGCCCGCTGCTGGACCTGGACGCCATCTACAACCACGTACGCGCGGCCATGCGCGACAAAGGACGTCCGCTGCCGCAGAAGCGCGACCGCAACACCGCCGGGCAACTGACCCTGGTCCGCAACCGGGCCCACTCGTCGCCGGCCGGGACCGTACACGTTCAGGGTCTGGAGGTCGAGGGGGAACGGGCGCGGGCGCGCCTCGCGGAGTACGGCTTCGTCCCCACGGCCGAGCCGATGTCCGGGAGGGTGAGGAAGTCCCGGCTGGTGGAGGTAACCGACTTCGACCCCCGCCACCATGCCGGAGGGCCACGGGCGGTTCAGGGGAAGTGCTCGTGGCACGGAGCCACGTGCGACGAGGAAGTGGTCGCCAGCGTGCTGGTCCGCGACGGAGGCGGCGATGCCTGGCACGCCGTGTGCCGGCGGGCGCTCCGGGCGCTCGGCGCGACGCGCTGACTCAATCCTTCACCCGTCGTAAGAGTCCTGGCGACTACGGTCACATTGCCTCACATGGGTCTTGCCGCGCCTGTGGGCACCCGCCAAGATGGGTAGCTATACGTCTAACGACGCTTGCCCCCAAGCCTCGACGGAGGTGGCCTGTGACGATGATCGGCTCGGCTGTACCGCGCAAGGAGGACGCCGCGCTGCTGACCGGGCGCGGCACGTTCGTGGACGACATCCAACGCCCAGGGCTGCTGCACATGGTCTACGTGCAGAGCACCGAGGCCCACGCGCTCATCACCGGCATCGACACCTCGGCGGCCACCACGCTGCCGGGCGTCGTCGGGGTGTGGACGGCGGAGGACTTCGCGGAGCTGCCGGCGCGACCGTCCGTACCGGGGCTGGAGCGCCACTACCTGGCCGGGGACAAGGTCCACTACGTCGGCGAGCCGGTCGCCGTGGTGGTCGCCGCCGACCGGTACGCCGCCGCGGACGCGGCCCGCGCCGTCGAGGTGACGTACGAGCCGCTGCCCGTGATGGCGACGCTGGAGGCGGCGCTCGCGCCCGACGCCGTGCCGATCTTCGCGCCGCTGCCCGGCAACGTCGCGCTGGAGCAGCCCGTGACGCCGGACGGCGTGGCGGCCGAGCTGGACGCCGCCCCGCGCCGGCTGCGCGCCCGGCTGGTCAACCAGCGTGTCGCCGGAGCCCCGCTGGAGCCGTACGGCGTGCTCGCCGACTGGGTCGGGAACGGCGTCACCGTGTGGGCGACCGTGCAGGCGCCGCACCGGGTGCGGGCGGAGATCGCCCAGGTGTTCGGGCTGGCCAGGCACCTGGTACGGGTCGTCGCCCCCGACGTCGGCGGCGCGTTCGGCGTCAAGTCGTCGTTCATGCCGGAGCTGTTCCTCGCGCCCGAGCTGTCGCGCAGGCTCGGCCGGCCGGTCAAGTTCGTCGAGGCCCGCCGCGAGCACATGACGCACACCTACCACGGCCGCGACCAGGTGCAGGAGGTCGAGGTCGGGTTCGACGAGAACGGCGTCATCCTCGCCCTCGACGTCACGATCACGGTCAACATCGGCGGCGTGCCCGACCCGGTGGGCATCGGGCTGCCCACGCTGACGTCGTACATGCTGGGCGGCTGCTACCGGATCCCGAAGATCGCCGCCCGCTACCGCAGCGTGCTCACCAACACCACGCCCACGGCGTCGTACCGGGGGGCGGGGCGGCCGGAGGCGAGCTTCCTGATCGAGCGGGTCGTCGATCTCGTCGCCCTTGAGCTGGGCAAGGATCCCGCCGAGGTCAGGAAGGTCAACCTGATCGGGCCGGAGCAGATGCCGTACCAGACGCCGTTCGAGGGCATCGTCTACGACGAGGCCGACTATCCGGCGGCGCTGGAGCTGCTGCTGGGCGAGCTGGACTACGACGCGCTGCGCGCGGAGCAGGAGCGGCGGCGCGCGGACCCCGGCGCGCGGCTGCTCGGGGTGGGGCTGTCGACGTTCGTGGAGATGGCCGGGTTCGGGCCGACGCCGCTGTTCGAGCAGTTCGGCTACCTCGGCGGCTGGGAGTCGGCGAACCTGCGGCTCCAGCCGGACGGCTCGGTGATCGTGCTGGTCGGAACCGCCCCGCACGGGCAGGGCCACCAGACCGCGATGGCGCAGATCGTCGCCGACGAGCTCGGCGTGCCGTTCGAGGCCGTCAGCGTGCTCTACGGCGACACGGCGGTCGTGCAGGAGGGGATCGGCACGATGGGCAGCCGCGGCATGCCGGTCGCCGGCAACGCCGTGCGTCAGGCCGCCGTCGAGGTCGCCGACCAGGCCCGCCGCATCGCCGCCCACCTGCTGGAGGCCGACCCCGACGACCTGGTACGGGTCGGCGACGGCTTCCAGGTCAAGGGCGTGCCCGACGCCGCGGTGCCCCTGGCCGCCGTGGTCGAGCGCTCCTTCAAGCCGCACCTGCTGCCCGAGGGCACCCGGCTCGGCCTGGAGTCCACGGCCTACTACGAGCCGAAGAACCTCAGCTACCCGAGCGGCGCGCACGGCTGCGTGGTGGAGGTCGAGCGGGACACCGGGCGGGTGCACGTCGTGCGCTACGTCTGCGTGGACGACTGCGGCACCGTCATCAACCCGATGACCGCCCGCGGCCAGGTGCACGGCGGGGTCGCGCAGGGCATCGCGCAGGCGCTGTACGAGAAGGTGTCCTTCGACGCCGAGGGCCGGCCGCTCGCCGCCTCGCTGGAGGAGTACATGCTGCCCGGCATGCTCGACCTGCCCCGCTACGAGACCCACCACATCGAGACGAGGTCCAGCTTCAACCCCCTCGGCGTGAAGGGCATTGGCGAGGCCGGCGCCACCGCCGCGCCGCAGGCGGTGGTCAACGCGGTGGTGGACGCGCTCGCCCACCTCGGGGTGCGTGACGTCGAGATGCCCTGCACCCCCGAACGAGTCTGGAAGGCCATGCACCATGCGAGTTGAGATCATCGTGAACGGCCGGTCGCACGACAGGGAGATCGAGCCCAGGCTCCTCCTCGTGCACTTCCTGCGCGACCTGCTGTCCCTGACCGGCACCCACGTCGGCTGCGACACCACGAGCTGCGGCGCCTGCACGGTCCTGCTCGACGGCGTCGCGGTGAAGTCGTGCACCGTGCTCGCCGCGCAGGCCGACGGGTGCGAGGTGACCACGGTCGAAGGGCTGGCCGGGCCCGGCGGGCTGTCGCCCGTGCAGGAGGGGTTCCGCCAGTGCCACGGCCTGCAGTGCGGCTACTGCACGCCGGGCATGGTCATGGCCGCCACGGCACTGCTCGCCGAGCGTCCCGACCCGTCGGAGCAGGAGATCCGCGACGGGCTGAAGGGCAACATGTGCCGGTGCACCGGCTACCAGATGATCGTCGAGTCGGTCCAGTGGGCGGCGGCCAACGGAGGTGCGCGATGATCCCGGCGGGCTTCTCGTACGTGCGGGCGGGCTCGGTCGAGCAGGCACTCGCCGAGCTCGCCCGGCACGGCGTCGACGTCCGGCTGCTGGCCGGCGGCCACTCGCTGCTGCCGGCGATGAAGCTGCGCCGGGTCGAGCCCGGCGTCCTGGTCGACATCGGCCGGCTGCGCGAGCTGGCGTACGTCAGGCTGGACGGCGACCGGGTCGTGGTCGGCCCGCTCACCACCCACCGCACGCTGGAGCGGGACCCGCTGGTCGCCGAGCACGTGCCCCTGCTGGCCGCGGCCGCGCGCCGGATCGGCGACCCGCAGGTACGCAACCGGGGCACGATCGGCGGCTCGCTGGCGCACGCCGATCCGGCCGCCGACCTGGCCGCCGCGGTGCTCGCCCTGGACGGCGTCCTGGTGGCGCGCGGCCCGTCGGGCGTCCGCGACATCCCGGCGGCCGAGTTCTTCACCGGGGTGCGGACGAGCGCGCTGGCCGCCGACGAGCTGCTGGTGGAGATCCGGCTGCGGGCCGCCACCGGTCTCGGGTACGCCTTCGAGAAGTTCAGCCGCCGCGCCCTGGACTGGGCGGTCGTCGGGGTGGCCGCCCAGGCGCGGCCCGAGGGGCGTACGGCGGTCGCGCTGATCGGCATGGGCCCGACGCCGTTGCGGGCGGGCGCGGTGGAGGAGGCGCTGGCGGCGGGCGTGCCGGCGGCCGAGGCGAGCGCGCTGGCCGCCCGCGGCTGCGCGCCCGCCGACAACGCGGTCGCGAGCGCCGCCTACCGCGCGCACCTCGCCGAGGTCCTGGTCGGCCGCGCCCTCGCGGCGCTGTGAGCGGGGGCGGCGAGGCCGCCGGCCCCGCCGCCCGCGACGCGGAGGCCCTGGCCCTGGCGCGGGCCCCGCTTTCAGCGCTCGCCGCGCACCTGCTGGAGGAGCGGCAGCACGCCGAGCACCCGGGCGTACTCGCGGTGGCCGGCGCGCGGCTCCTCCAGGAGCAGTCTCAGGAGGGCGAGGTCCAGGTCGTCGAGGTCCACGGGGCGCTCACCCCGGGAGCACGCCGGCGATCTCCGCCCGCCAGGGGGCGAGGTCC
Organism: Nonomuraea wenchangensis; assembly: GCF_900111685.1. Taxonomy (GTDB): domain Bacteria; phylum Actinomycetota; class Actinomycetes; order Streptosporangiales; family Streptosporangiaceae; genus Nonomuraea; species Nonomuraea wenchangensis. The sequence continues at coordinate 41,246 of NZ_FOHX01000021.1, read as the reverse complement.
ACGTAGTCGCGGAACGCGGCGATCAGCTCGCGGTCACGACGTCCCAGCGCACCCGCTCCGAGCGGCGCGGGATCGTCATCCGAACACCACCGGGTAGGCGGCGAAGTGGTCGCGGGAGGAGTGCGGGTCGCGCCGGGGCGGCAGCTCGGGGTCGGGGCGCGCGCCGGCGGCGAGCAGCGCGGAGAGCATGAGCGTGACGGTGCCGAGCACCTGCTCATGAGCCTCGTCGCCGGCCTTCTCGCTCGCGGGTACGCCGCCCGCGAGCTCCGTGCCGATGCAGGCGTGCATGCCGCCGCCGAAGGCGTGCCCCCAGCGGGGCACGTCGGACGGCACCTCGCGCAGCGGGTCGAACACGTCCGGCCGGTCGAACACCCGAGGGTCCCGGTTGGCCGCCGCGATGTCCAGCACGACGAGCGCGCCCTCGGGGATCTCGATGCCGCCGCGCAGCACGACGGGCGCGAGCGCGCGGCGCTGCGCGACCGGGCTCGCCGGATGCAGGCGCAGGGTCTCGTGCACGCACCGCTGGAGCAGGGCCGGGTCGTGGCGGGCGCGTTCGGCCGCCTCGGGGTCGCGGCGGACCCAGGCGAAGAACTCGTCGGCCGAGTGCGTGAAGGCGTCGGCGGTGCTGTGGGAGCCGGCCTGGAGGTAGAAGGCGCACTCGCGGAGCAGGACGTCCTCGTCGATGCCGAGCTCGTCCCAGTGACGCAGCAGGCCGGTGAGCACGTCGCGGGGCAGGTCCGCCTCGCCCAGCTCACCGGCCGCCTGGCGGGCCAGCAGGTCCCTGCGGCGAGCGAGCGACGGCCGCAGGAACCCGGCGTCGAACTCCTCCAGCGCGGCCGCCACCTCGGCCCGGACCACGTCCGGGTCGCGGGTGGTGTGCACCAGCGTCGCGCCTTCCGAGAACGTCTTGGCGTAGCGGTAGAGTGCGTCGGCCTCGGCCGCGTCGCCGGTGGGCCGGTCGATGCCGGCGACCAGCGCGGTCAGGCTCATGATCGTGCGGTAGCCGAGCTCGACCAGGTCGGCGCGACCGGCGGCGGCGAACGGCGCGAGCGTGTCGCGTACGACGTCGTGCAGGAACTCCCGCTCCCAGTGCCGGAACGTGCCGCGCCGGAACAGCCGGTTCTCCACCCTGCGCCGCACCCGGTGGTCGTCGCCGTGCAGCACGAGCAGGCAGTCGGCCATGACCACGCCGCCCTCGTCGTAGAGCGCCTGCTTCAGGTCGCGCTGCCGGAAGGCGTCACGGACGTCGGCATGGCCGTCAAGGGTGATCGTCGCCATCGTCACACTCCTTGGAGGTGCGAGGTGTTAGAACACTAACGACGCTAGCAGCGCGCGCCTTTGCACGGAAGATCCCGCACGGGATCCGCGCGATCCTTGGGTGGCGTCGTTAGGGTATTGACGCCGCTCGGTGCGACACGAGACGCTGAGCCGGAGATCCCGGCAACCCCCCGACCCGGTGCGTCAACGGAGGAGCAAGTCCAGATGACAGCCGTCGCCGCCGAAGAGACAACCATCGTCCTCACCACGTTCGCCGACGCCAAGGACGCCTATCGCAGCAAGGACCTGCGCCAGTCGCTCTACGACGAGGGCGAGGTCGTGATGGCCGACGTCCTGGTGAACCTGCACGGTGAGGAGCACCGCTCCCGGCGTCGCGTGGAGAACCGGATGTTCCGCCGCGAGGTGTTCGAGCGCTACGAACGCGAGCTGTTCCCGCAGGTGATCGAGCGGACGCTGACGCCGTACCGGGCCGAGGGCCGGGTCGATCTGGTGCGGCTCGGGCACGAGCTGATGCTCAACCTCGCCGCGCTCACCGCCGGCGTGGACCGGCCCGAGGGGACGGCCGAGGAGACCGGGCGGCTCTACGCCTACATGATGAAGTTCGTCGAGGGCGCCACGCTCGCGCACTCCACGAAGGACAAGGCCGAGCAGCGGCGGGTGATCGCCCAGGCGCTGGAGGACTGGGACGCGGAGTTCCTCGCCCCGTCGATCGCCCGCCGCCGCGACCTGCTGGCGCGCGAGGCCGCCGGCGAGGACGTCGAGGTGCCCAGCGACGTGCTGGCCACGCTGCTGCGCCACGCCGGCGAGCTGGAGCTGCCGGCCGAGGTGGTGCGCAGGGAGGTCGCGTTCTTCCTGCTGGCCGGCGCCCACACCAGCGCCACGGCGTTCGTCCGCGCGGTCGACCACATCCTCGGCTGGATCGAGGAGCACCCCGAGGACGCCGGGCTCGCCGCCACCGACCCGCTGTTCGTGCAGCGCTGCGTGCACGAGACCGTACGGCTCAACCCGTCGAGCCCGATCGGCCGGCGGCGCGCGCTCGCCCCGGTCACCCTGCGCTCCGGCATCCAGATCCCGCAGGGCGCGATCGTGGTGATCGACCTGCAGTCGGTCAACCGCGACGCCGAGGTCTTCGGCGCCGACGCCGCCGCGTTCGACCCGCACCGTACGCTGCCGCCGAACGTGGCCCCGTTCGGGCTGAGCTTCGCCGCCGGCATGCATGTGTGCATCGGCCAGGACCTCGCCGCCGGCGTGGTGCCGAGGAGCGGGACGAACCTGGACGACCACCTGTTCGGCCTGGTCACCGCCGTGGTCCGGCGGATGTTCGCGGCCCGGGTGCGACGCGACCCCGACGACCCGCCGCGGCGCGACGCCAACACCCAGCGGCCCTACTGGGGCTCCTACCCGGTGCTGTTCGGCGGTGAGGCGTGACCTACCGGATCGAGCTCGACCGGGACGTGTGCATCAGCTCGGGCAGGTGCGTCGCCGAGCGGCCCGACGTGTTCCGGTTCGACCAGGACGAGATCGTCGAGCGGGTGCCCGGCGGGCCCGCGCTCGGCGACGACGAGTTCTTCGACCTGGCCCGCGACTGTCCTTCCGGCGCGATCAGGGTCTTCCAAGGCGACGAGGAGATCGATGTCTTCTGAGCCGACGTCTTCTGAGTCGACGTCTTCTGGGCAGTGTCCGGGACTCGCCGCTCGGCACCCCGAGTAGCCGTGGACCTGGGGATCAAGGGCCGCCGAGCCGACGGGATCACGGTCAACTCCGTGCAACCCGGCCTCCACAGGACCGAGCGCGTCACACAGGTGTACGGCGAGCGCCCGCCGCTGGGCGACGTGCCGGCGGGGCGGCTCGGCGAGCCGGCCGAGCTCGGCGCGGTCGTCGCGTTCCTGTGCTCGGCCCACGCGGGCTACCTCACGGGCGCGGCGCTGCCGGTCGACGGCGGCGCCTACCAGGCGCTGCTGTAGTGAAGACGACGCCTGGAGCCGGGCGATCGAGACCGCCCGGCCAGGCAGAGCAGGGGAGAGACGGAATGACAGAATGGGCCGTGGTCACGGGGGCGGCACAGGGCATCGGGGCCGTGATCGCCGAGTTCGCGGTGAAGGCCGGCTACCGGGTCGCCGCGTGGGACATCGACGGCCCGGCCGTCGAACGCACCGCGGCGGAGATCGGCGACGGGTGCGTGCCCTCGGCCGTGGACGTCGCCGACGAGGAGTCCGTACGCGCCGCGGCGGCGCTGCTGCCTGAGCCGCCACGCCTGGTGGTGAACAACGCCGGGATCGTCCGGTTCGGGCCGCTGCTGGACCTGCCGCTCGCCGAATGGGAGAGCGCGCTGCGGGTCAACCTGACCGGCACGTTCATCGTGGCGCGGACGCTGGCCGGGCCTATGGGGAAGGCCGGAGGGGGCGCGATCGTCAACCTCGCCTCCGTCAACGGGCTCGCCGCCGCGCCCCACGCGGGGGCGTACTCGGCCAGCAAGGCGGGCATCGTCCGGCTGACCGAGCACATGGCGATGGAGTGGGCGAGGCTCGGCATCCGGGTCAACTGCGTCGCCCCCGGCCTGATCCACGCGGGCATGTCGGACGCCATCTACGCCGACGCCGAGGTGCGGCGGGTCCGCGAGGGCGCGGTGCCGCTCGCCCGCCTGGGCTCCGCCGAGGACATCGCGGCGGCGGTGCTCTTCCTCGGCTCCGAGAAGGCCGGGTACGTCACCGGCCAGACCCTCGCGGTGGACGGCGGGCTGATCAAGAGCACCCTGGCCGCCCTGCCGCGCCCTCAGTCGGTGGACTCGGTCGGCCCCGGCGGAAGCTGACGAGGCGGAGGAGGGCGGGCGCGGGCGGCTCCCGCGCCCGGCCCTGGGTCAGCCGGTGGTGGTCCAGCGGATCGCCCGCCGGACGATCTCCCGGTGCTCCGGCACCTCGTACGACGCCGGATGGTGCCCCAGCGCGTCGTAGACCACCCGCCCGCCGCCGTGCTCACGCGCCCACAGCAGGGGGTGCTCGGCGTCCGGCCCGCCCGGCTGCCGCGCGGTCAGCAGGGGGACGAGCCCCGGCACGCGTTCCAGGTCGCCGTAGACCTCGTCCACGACGGTGAACGGCCCGATGCCCGCCACCAGCTCGTGCGCCGCCGGCGTCGGCCGCACCGTGACGGCCGGCCCCAGCGGCGGGTGGTGCGAGCGGCCCCACACCCAGGAGCCGCCGAGCGTACGTCCCCATTCGGGCCAGTCGTCGAAGCAGATGGCCGCCGTGTGCATCCCGAGCACGCCGCCGCCCGCCGCGAGATGGGCGGCCAGCGCGGCCCGCGCGCCCGGCGACGGGCTCGCCCCCTCGGCCCCGGCGAGCCGCCGGTAGCGGTCCGGGGTGCCGGGCCCGGTCATCGTCCAGCGCAGGGCGTTGACCACCAGGAGCGCCGCGCCGGGCAGGGCGCGCAGCGCCGCGTCCACGTCGGTGTGCACCTCGGCGGCGAGCCGCCGCTCGGCGAGCAGCTCCACCAGGCAGGCGGTGGTGGCGGGGAAGTCGTGGGTGAGCCCACCGGACAGGACGACGGCACGCACGGTCGTCCTCACGCCGTCCGCGCGGGCGCGGTCATAGGGAGCCATTCCTTGCGGCGCAGGAGCCGGGCGGCGTTCGCGGCGAGCAGCGCGGGATCGAGGTCCGGGGTCTCGTGCGCGCCGGAGTCCCAGCCGGCGAAGTTGGTGCCGAACACCAGCCGCCCGGTGCCGGCCCGCGCGGCGAGCAGGGCGAGCGCGTCCGCGTCGTGCACGTGGGTGTCGAACCACAGGCGGCGGTAGTAGTGCTCGAACCCGTTCTCCCGCAGCCGGTCTCCCGCCCAGACGCGCTTGCCGACCGCGCGAGCGAAGCGCCCGGCCACGAACGGCGCGGCCCCGCCGCCGTGCGAGACGCACACGTCCAGCCCGGGGTGCCGGTCGAGCACGCCGCCGAAGACCAGCGCGGCCACCGCAAGCGTCTCGTCGCGGGCGAAGCCGAGCAGCAGGTCGAGGTCGAAGCGCCGCAGCCGGGGGTCCTCCGGCGGGCCGTCGGGGCCGAGCGGCGACGGGTGCACGAACAGCGGCACGTCCAGCTCGACCAGCGCCTCGTAGAGCGGGTCGAGGTCCGGGTCGTCGAGGGTGCGGCCGGCGGGGTCGGTGTCGAGGTAGACGGCCGCCATGCCGAGCTCGCGCACGGCGCGGCGGGCCTCGGCGACCGACGCCGCGACGTCCTGCGCGGGGAGCTGGGCGGCGGCGAGCAGCCGGGCCGGGTACCGGGCCGCCAGCGCGGCGAGCGCGTCGTTGTGCGCCCGCGCGTACGCCGCCGCCGCGCCCGGCTCCAGCCGGTTGAAGTAGGTGAGCGGGTTGGGCGAGAGCAGCTGCACGTCGATGCCCGCCTCGTCCATGGCCGCGACGCGCAGGTCCACGTCCATGAACGAGGTGCCCGCGTAGCGCACCCCGTGGAGCACGTAGTCGCCGACGCGGTAGAACGGCGTGCCGTCGGGCGACGTGCCGAGCTCCGCCCCGGGCCCGACCTCCAGGACGGCGTGGGCGTGCACGTCGATCACCGGCGCGCGCCGGAGCGCGGGGCGGTCAGACATGGGCCAGCTTCTCCAGTTGCTCCTCCGTCAGCGCGAGGCCGCGGGTGAGCGGGCAGGAGGCGAGGAAGCGGACCTGGTCGGTGGAGCGCATGCGCCGCTCGGGGATCGGCGTGACGAGGTCCACGCGCCGCCCGCCCTTGATCACCTCGGCCAGGCGGGAACGGTCCTGGAGGATCGTGACGTCCTGGAGCGGGTCGCCGTCCACGACGAGGATGTCGGCCAGCCGGCCCGCCTCCAGGGTGCCGACCTGGCCCTCCATCCGCAGGGCGGACGCGCCGTTGCGGGTGGCGGCGACGATCGCGTCCATGGGGCTCATCCCCATGTACTGCACGAACATCTCCAGCTCGCGCGCGTGCCACTCGCCGACCGGGGTGACCGCGAACCCGGTCTCGGAGCCGGCGAGGAACGGCACCCCGGCCGCGTGCGCCTTCGCCATCTGCGCGGCGGTGATCTCGATCTCGGCGCGGAAGACGTCGAGCAGCTCGGGCGCGCTGCCCACCTTGGCGCCGTAGTCGGCGAGGTTGCCGAGCAGCGTGAACGTCGGGCAGAGCGCGCTGCCCGACTCGACGACCGCCTCCAGGGCCTCGTCGTCCATGTACGAGGCGTGGTAGATCAGGTCGACGCCGGCCCGCGCGGCGTCGCGGGTGCTGTCGGAGTTGCGGCAGTGAGCGACGACCTTGGTGTTCAGCTCGTGGGCGGTGTCGCACACGGCCCGCAGCTCGTCGAGGTTCCAGACCTTGACCTCGGGGCCCTTCATGGTCGGGATCTGGCCGGTGACCATGATCTTGATCCAGTCGACGCCGTGCTTGATCTGGCGGCGTACCTCCCTGACCATCATGTCCCGGTTGTGCACGACGGTCGCGTAGCCGGTGGTGCCGTCGTCGGCGATCATCCGGCCGGCCGTGCCGCCGAGCATCGTCATCAGCGCCTGGCCGCCCGCGCGCATGCGCGGGCCCTCCACGATGCCGGTCTCGATGGCGTCGCGCAGTTCGACGCCGATGGACCAGAGGCAGTCGGCGTCGAGCACGCCGGTGACGCCCGCGCGCAGCACCTTGCGGGCGTGGTACGCCGACAACATGGAGCTGTAGCCCTGGGTCCGGTGGTGGAAGAGCTCGTCGTTGCCGGTCGGCTCGCCGAAGCTGAGGTGGGTGTGGGCGTCGATCAGCCCCGGCATGACCGTGCGGCCGGTGGCGTCCACGCGCTCGTCCACGCCGTCCGTCTCGGCCTGGGCGAGGGCGTCGGCGCCGAGGGCGGCGATGCGGTCGCCCCGCACCAGCACCGCCTCGCCCGCCCGTGGTGGCGCGCCGGTCCCGTCGAGGACGGCGCCTCCGGTGATCAAGATGCTGTCGGCCATGGGGACCCCCTTGAACCTCGTTATGCGTTGGAAGGTTAACGACTATTCGAAGTCTTGACTAGACTGGCCCTGCCGGCCCGGCCGCGGGGAGGCGGTCCTCGCGATTCGTCCTCAGGCCGGGGGAGTGCGACGATGGCGAAGTGTCCCAGCAGAGAGTGATCGAAGAGCTTCAGCGTCTCGGCATGTCCGGCTACGAAGCCAAGGCCTACGTCGCGCTCGTGGCCGCCGGCACGCCGCTCAACGGCTACGAGGTGGCCAAACGCTCCGGCGTGCCGCGCAGCACGGTCTACGAGACGCTGGGCAAGCTGGTCAGCCGGGGCGCCGCCTACGAGGTACGGCTCGGCGAGGCGGGCGTCGGCTACATCTCGCTGCCGCCGGCGTCGCTGCTCGACCGCATGCGCCGCGAGTTCGACCAGTCGATCACCACGTTGAGCGAGACGCTGCCCGAGGTGGCCGCGCCCGCCGAGGTGCGGCTGATCCACAACCTCGCCGACCGGTCCTCCCTGCTCACCAGGGCCGAGGACGTCGTCGCCGCCGCGCGCCGCGACCTGTTCCTGTCCGGCTGGCCGGCGGAGCTGGAGCCGCTCAAGCCGCTCGCCCGCCGCGCGCAGGCCGAGGGCGTCGACGTGTCCACCGTCGTCTTCGGCGAGGACCCCGACCCGGTCGGCCACACCACCCCGCACCGCTTCTCCAGCCCGCAGGTGGCGCTGGAGAACCTCGGCTGCCGGCTGCTCGTCGTCGTCGCCGACCGGCGGCAGGCGGTCATCGGCGGCGTGGTCAACGAGGACGCCTGGGGCGTCTACACCGACGACCCCGCCGTGGTGCTGGTGGCGGTCGAGTACGTCCGCCACGACATCGCGATGCACCTGATTGTGGAGCGGTTCGCGGCCGACGACTTCGAGTCCTTCTGGACGTCGGACCCGGCGCTGGCGCGGCTGCGCGCCGACCACGGCGCGGCGGCCACGCTGCTCAGGAAGGCGGGCGCGCCGGGCGGGCGCGGCCAGGGCTGACGACGGAGGCGGCCAATGGAGACGGCGGCGGCCGGAGCTGACCGCGGCGGACGGCGGGCATCCCCCTGCGGGGTGCCCGCCGTCCGTGTGTCCGGGGCCGCGCCGCGCCCTCCCTCATCGTCGCCAAATAGGGTCTGTTACCTCTCCACCTTAGGCGTTAGCATCCTCACGACCAACGCTGGAGGCGCAACCGTGTGGCAACAGATCATCAGCGGGCTGCAGGCGGGCAGTTGATACTCCCTCATGGCGCTCGCCATCGTCCTCGTGCTGAAGGCGACCGACGTGCCCAACTTCGCGATGGCGGAGCTGGGGCTGTTACCCGCGTTCTGCACCTGGGCGCTCATCGACGGGGCCGGCCTGTCCTGGTGGGCGGCGGTGCCCGCCGGGCTGCTCGTCGGCGTCGTGCTCTCCGTCGTCGTGGAGCGCACGGCCATCCGCCCGATCCTGGCGGAGAACCACTTCGCCACGGTCCTGATGACGATCGCGGTGTTCGTGGTGATCAACGCGGTCGTCCAGCTCGTGTGGGGCTCCGAGCCCCGCAAGATCGACTCGCCGTTCGCGGGCTCGTTCACCGTGGCCGGCCAGATCATCGTGGCCTACGAGCAGCTGCTCAGCATCGGCGCCGGGCTGGCGGTGACGGTCGCGCTCGTGCTGTTCTTCCGCACCCCGCTCGGCGTGCGCATGCAGGCCATCGCCGAGGACCGGGTGACGCCGCGGCTGCTCGGCGTCTCGGTCACCACGGTGTTCCGCACCTCGTGGGCGCTCGCGGGCGCGATCGCCACGATCGCGCTGCTGCTCCAGGGCCAGGCGTCGCTGCTCACCGACCAGAACGGCTCCGGCCTGCTCATCAAGGGCTTCGTCGCCGCGACGCTCGGCGGGTTCTCCAGCGTGATCGGCGCGTTCGTCGGCGGGCTTGCGCTCGGCGTCGCCGAGAACCTGGCCGGCGCGTACGTCTCGACGTCCAGCAAGACGGCGATCGCGCTGCTCGCCATCGTCGTGGTGCTCGCGCTGCCCGGCCTGGTGAACCCGTACCTGCTCTTCCAGGCGTGCCTGGTCATGGTGACGGCGACCGCCGGGCTGGGACTCGTCCTCATCATGGGCGGGTCCGGGCAGATCGCCCTCGCCCAGGCCGGGTTCCTCGGCGTCGGGGCGTACGCGACGACGTACCTGGTCGCGCAGGGCTGGCCCTGGCCGCTCGCCGCGGTCACCGCGGGCCTGGTCGCCGCGCTCGCCGGGGTGCTGATCGGCCAGCCAGCACGACCAGGCCAGGGTGATCGTGGACTTCCTCGCCGGCAAGGGCGTCAAGAAGCTCGCCGTCATCGACCAGGACAACGAGCTCGGGCACGCCATCCGCGACGGCGTCAAGGCGGAGGCGGCGGCCACCGGGCTGGAGGTCGTCGCGAACGAGACCACCGAGCCCAACTCCACCGAGGTCAGCTCCGCGGTGCTCAAGGTACGCGACGCGGGCCCCGAGGCCATCGTGCTCGGCACCGACAACACGCAGTCGGCGCTGGTCATGAAGGCGGTCCGCGAGCTGGGCTGGGAGCCGCGGATCATGGGCACGTCCTCGACGGTGACCACCGGCAGCGCCGGCACGTTCGGCCCCGCGGGCGAGGCGGCGAAGGGCATCCACGGCACGCTCATCTCCGAGCTGCCGGTCTCCGACGCGCCCGAGGCCGCCGCCTGGCGCGCCGCCCAGCAGGCCGCCGCGCCGTCCGAGGCGGGGAGCGCGTACGCGCTGCAGGCGTACGCGAACACCAGGATCTTCTTCGAGATCGTCTCCCGCATGGGCGACGACCTGAGCTGGCCGAACTTCACGAAGACCGCGGAGTCCCTCAAGGACCACAAGTCCGGGATCTACCCGCCGATCACGTTCGGTCCGGCGGCCGGCGGCGGGCACGTCGGCACCACCGGCGCGAAGGTGGCCGAGTGGGACGGCTCGGCCTGGAAGCTCGTCACCGACGACTGGGTGCTTCCCGGCCGGCCCGTCTCCTGACCGCCTGCGGGCGTCACGCGTGCGTGACGCCCAGCCCGAGGCCGCCGTCGATGGTGAGGACGCTGCCGGTCGCCCACTCGGCGGCCAGCAGGTATTCGACCGCCTCGGCGACCTCGTCGGCGGTACCCGACCGGCCCAGGGCGTGGGCGGGGCCGAGCGAGCGCATGCGCGCGGCGGCGGTCGCGTCGTCCATCAGCCCGGCCCGCTGGTTGATCTCGGTGAGCACCCCGCCCGGCCGCACGCAGCTCACCCGTACGCCCTGCGGGCCGAGCTCGGCGGCCAGCACCCCGGTCAGCGTCTCCAGCGCGCCCTTGGTGGCGGCGTACGGGGACGCGCCGGGAAAGGCCCGCTGCGTGTGCACCGAGCCGAAGAACACCACGGCCCCGGACCGCTCCCGCAGGTGCGGCACGGCGAGCGCGGTCAGCATCAGCGGGCCGATCGTGTTGGAGGCGAACACGTCGTGCAGCGCCTGCTCGTCGAGGTCCGTGACCGCGCTGCGGTACATGTTGCCCGCGGCGTGCACGACCGCCTCCAGCCCGCCGCCGTGCTCCACGGCGGCGGCCACCATGCGCTCGCGGTCCTCGGCGCGGGTGACGTCGCCGACGACGGCGCGCGCGCCGGGGCCGGCCTTCTCGGCGACCGCCTCGACGCGGTCCGCCCGCCGGCCGGAGAGCGTCACCTTCGCGCCCGCCTCGACCAGCCGGTGGACCACCGCCTCGCCGATGCCCGACCCCCCTCCGGTGACCAGCACCGGCATCCCTTCGATCGCACGTCCCATCGCCGCCTCCTGACCTTGACGCTGTCGGAACGCGATCGTAGAGCGAAGCGTCGTGAAAGAGCTAGCCACTAGTCATCCGGCCAGCCGTCGCGGCGGCTACGCGGCCTCCGCTGGACCACCGGCCGCTCCACCGGCAGCGCCGGCTCCTCGAAGCGAGCGACGTCGTCTTCCTCCCCGGGCTGAACGAGGAGAGCGCCGCCACCGCCGTCGAGGGCAGCCAGCTCGCGGGCACCTTCGACGACGCCCGCTACGACGGCGTCCTCGGCATCTGGTACGGCAAGGCCCCCGGCCTGCGCGACGCATCCCCTGACAGGCGCGAACCGCTCTACACTGGCCGACCGTGGACTGGATCGAGCGGATCGCCGAGATCCGGCGCTGGACCAGGGGAGGCGAGCGCGCCCCGCACAAGCCGCTCCTCCTGCTGTACGCCCTGGGCCGCTTCCAGCGTGACGGCAACCGGCCCATTCCGTTCAGCGCCGCCGAGGCCGAGCTCAAACAACTGCTCAAGGAGTACGGCCCGCCCCGGGAGACCAGCCCCGGCTACCCGTTCCACCACCTGACGACCGACGGCCTCTGGCTGGTCGACACCCGCCACGGCCCGGGCAGTCCGGGCCCCGGGCTGCGGCGGCTCCGCGACAGCGGAGCCGCCGGCCGCCTCCATCCCGACCTGGCGCGTGCCCTGGCGGAGGAGCCGGGCCTGCTGGCGCGGATCGCCCGCCACCTCCTGGACGCGCACTTCGCCCCGTCCCTGCACCCGGACCTGTGCCTGCTGGCCGGCCTGGACCTCGAAACCTCCGCGCAGGCCCCGAAACCCGCCGTACGCCGCGACCCGGCCTTCCGCGCCCGGGTGCTCATGGCGTACGAGTACTGCTGCGCCTTCTGCTCCTACGAGGGCTGGCTGGACGGCACGGTGGTCGGCCTGGACGCGGCGCACGTACGCTGGTGGGCCTTCGACGGCCCCGACGACGTCGCGAACGGCCTGTGCCTGTGCGCGATCCACCACAAACTGTTCGACAAGGGCGTCCTGGGCCTGACCGCCGAGCGCACGATCACCGTCTCAGCCAGGTACGCCGGCCGCTCGCAGTCCTCCCGTGACCTGGTCCTCTCCCTGGCGGGCCGCCCCGCCAGGGAACCCCAGGCCAGCCTGTCCAGGGTCGAACAGGACCACATCGCCTGGCACAGCCACCAGGTCTTCCGCCCACCCGCCCGCACCTGACCACGGCGCACCCGCGAATTGTCGGTGGGGCCTGGCATCCTCGGGTGCATGGAGACCGTCTACACGGCCGCGGGCGGCAGCGAGGGCCTGCTCCGCCTCGCCGAGGCGTGGCATGCCCGCGTGATGGTGGACGAGGTGGTCGGCCACGCCTTCAGCCATGGCTTCCACCCTCGGCACAGCGAACGGCTGGCCGCCTACTGGGCCGAGGCGCTCGGCGGGCCGGCCGGCTACTCGAAGGAGTGCGGCGACGAGACGTTCGTCGTGCGCCTGCACAGCGGCAACGGCAAGCACGAGGAGATGGACCGCCGCGCGATCGCCTGCTTCGACCAGGCTCTCGATGACGTGGGGCTGGCCGAGGGGGAGCCGCTCCGCCAGGTGCTCCACGACTACTTCGCCTGGGCCACCACCACGACCATGGCCCGCTATCCGGAGTCAGCGGCCGACGTGCCGGAGGGTTTGAGCATCCCCCGCTGGTCCTGGGACGGCCTGCAACGCTGACTCGCCCTACGACGGGCGCTCGACGCGGACGGGGTCGCCGCGTACGAGCTCGTCGTGGACGCGGCGGCGGGCGGCGGTGACGGCGCGCTCCGCCGCCTCGTCGCCCTGCTCGATCCGCTCGCGCAGGAGCCGCAGCGCGATGCCCCGGTTGAGACTGAACTGCCGCTCGGTGTCGACCACGACGACGATCCCGGTGGGCCGGTGGGTGGCCCGCACCGCCGTGCTGGCCTTGTTGCGATGCTGGCCGCCGGGACCGCCGGTGCGGCAGGCGACGATGTCGACGTCCGCCTCCCTGAACGCCGTGCGCGGGGCGTCGACCTGGCACGGCTGGGCGGTGACGTACCAGTTCTTGCGGCCGGCGCCGGCACGGTACGGGCTGGGGGCCTGCCAGCACAAAGTCCCGGTCCACGAGGCGGCGAACGCCTCGGCGCCCGCCCCGGAGATCCGGACGAGGACGGATCGGTAGGTGCCGGGCCGTTCGCCGGGAACGGTGTCGGCCCGATGGGTCTCCAGGCCGTGCCGGGCGGCGTCCACCTCCAGGCGGCGCAGCAGCCGGGCCAGCGCCCACGCGCACTCCTGAGGGCCGCGCCCGGCCGACAGGAGCAGATGCACGCTCACGAACGCCCCCGCCCGCGCCGGCTCTTGTCCGCCGCTCCGAGTTCGGCCGTCTTGTACGTGACCAGCGGGACCGTGGTGGCCACGGGCGTGGCCAGGCCATGGGCGACGAGGTCGGCGATCACCTGCTCGATGCGCTTGTACGCCGTCGGCGCCTCCTCGAACAGCAGCTGCCGGTCCCCGCACACCACCAGCGACCCCACCGGCGTACGACGCAGCTCCTCGACCGTGTGCTTGGCCCGCCCCCGGCGCAGGGCGTCCGCCCGCGACATCTTGCGGCCCGCGCCGTGGGCCACGGAATGGCCGGCGTCCGCCCCGGCGTGCCCGGCCACGAGGTAGGAGGGGGTGCCGCGCGTACCGGCGATGAGCACGTCGCGCCCGTCACCCGGCGCCGCGCCCTTGCGGTGCAGGTAGAGCCCGTCGCGGACCTCGACCAGGTTGTGGCACTGGTCCACGATCGGCTCGGTGGGCTCGGCCCCCAGGGCGTGGGCCACGCGGGCGGCCAGCAGCCGCCGGTTGAGCGACCCCCACCGTACGGCGTCGTCGTGCAGCGCCAGATAGGCGGCGGGATCAGGCGCGGGACCCGCGCCGTGGACCTCGGTGTGGGCCCGCAGGATCCGCTCGCCCAACCCCCGCGAACCGCTGTGGACGACGAGCACCAGGTCACCGGCATCGAGCCCGAGCCGGCTCGCGTGCTCAGGCTCGAAGACCGTCCCGATCCGGGCCAGCTCCACGAAGTGGTTGCCCCGGCCGACCGTCCCGAGCCCTTCGACGTGACCGGCCGGAATGCCACCCTTCACCACATCCCAGGCGGGATCATCGGCATCCGGCGCCCGATCGAGATCGGGGAACCGCGCGGCCAGCTTCTCGGGCACGACCCGCCTGAGCTTGATGGGGAACACGGCGATCCCGCAGCCGATGTCGGAGCCCACCAGGAACGGATAGAGGACGGCCGACGTCATGGCCGCCCCGATGGGCGCGCCCTTGCCGGGGTGCAGGTCGGGCATGGCGGCGACGTGCATCATCCCGTCGAGGGCGGCCACCTGATGGCACTGTGCGACGGCATCGGACTCGATCCAGCTCGTGGGGGAGGCGAACACGGTGACCGTGGCCGTGGGGGAAGGGTGCTGAGACAAAGACGCTCTCTTCGCTGAACAAGCGGAACAAGGGTGTGGGCATGCGACATCACGGCGGGAAGTGCGCGCCGTGGCATCTCGGAAGAGCGGGGGAGTGGTGTCGTCAGAGCCTCATGCACACCACTTTTCCCCGAGCCCACCCCCCAGGCAAACCCTTTTTCCGGCGTCCGGGAACAGGGCTCGTGGCCGCCTATGGCTTGAACGAGGGCTCGGGTACGAGCGCGGCCGACTCCTCCGGGAAGAACAACCCCGGCACGGGCAGTGGCACAGTCTGGGCCAATGGCAGCGTCTGGGTTCCTTCTCTCAACGCCTCACTCCGCATGGTGGGCACGGATCACAATCAGGCTGCCGGCCGCGACCTGGGCGCTTTCTACGCCCGCTATCGTGTCCTTCCCAACGCAACCCTCGAAGGGGGCCTGCAGAACCGGCCGGGCAACGCCTTCTTCGTAAGGATCAAGGAAGGCGCCCCGCCGACCCCTTCTTCATGACAATCAGTCAAGGCAACCCGTAACCCACCTGTGAGGAGGCGGCCATGCAATCACCGACCTACCTGCACGACCTTCTGGCCTCGACCCTCTTCACCGAAGGGCTCGACGGCGACATGGATCTGTGGGCGCTGGGATTCAGCGCCGTCTGGATCAAAGGTGCGGACCTCGACGCCCTCGCTCCGATCTACCAGTTGGACCTCTCCACCCGCACCCCGTGCCACCTCAGTGAGATCCTCGAGCAGAACATCGACGACGAATCGGTCTGGGTCGCCGAGGCCGGAGACTGGATCAGCATCGTGCCGGCGAACGCCGACCGTGAGCATCTGCTGTCCGCGACCGCAGGCGGTCGCGAGGCCTTCGGCCTCAGCGTGGACATCAGCAACAGGGACTACCTCCATTACGCCCGCGACGGACGTCTGGTGACCTCATTCAGCCCTTCCCAGCCGGAGTTACGCTTCGGCGATGACCCGTACGCACTCGATCACCTGATGGATGGGCTGCGCTTCCAGATCAGCGCGGACGACGTCTTCGACGATCGCGTCGACCGGGAGGAGAGCATCAGCTCCGCCTTGACCCTGATCGGGCGCTTCACGGGAACCGACATGGCCACCGACTGGTTCGAGGCGCAGCACTCCTGCATCCGACCCACCTCCTGACCTCAAGCCCGTGCGGCGCGTCGCCAGGCTGCCGCCAACGGGCAGCACCTTGCCCGGCCTGCTGCCGGCACGCAGGCGATGTCCCCATATGCCAACCGCGTCATGCGGACAGGGGAGTCGTACGTTCGTGGGTCCAGAAGAACGCCGGCGGCTGTGGGAGCTTGTCGGCCGTTCAGAGCTGGTGACCAGAGGCAGGGCCGGCCATGGACGCGATGTGCCCTTGGCCACTCGTCCGTTCGTCCAGCGTGTACGGCGGGCGGCGGTCGATGCGGCGGCGGACCTCGTCCGTGCCGAAGTGGTAGTCGAGGCGCCGGGTCGCCTCGGCCCAGTCCTGCATCGAGCGGACCGCCGACAGGGTCTCCACGACGAACGGGTCGCTCCATCTTTCCTGGACGCGCTCCCACAGCGTGCCGGCGTCCTCGGTGAGGAGGCTGCCGACGGTGCCCTCGTAGATCGGCATCGCGCGGACCTCGCCGTCCGGCTCCACCTGCAGCATGGGGAAGCCGTGCCGCTTCACGAGTTCCGGGTGCATCATCAAGATCATGTTGTTCGACGTCATGAGCTGCACCGAGCGCGGGGCGAGGGAACGCAGCCGTTCGACGTGCTCGCGGCTCACCAGCGTGCGCAGTCGGTCGAAGTCCAGCAGCTCATGTTCGGCGAAGTCCTTCCTGCTCGCGAGGCCGGACGGCACCGCGGCGGCGAAGGTGAGGAAGCGCAGGTTCGGGAACCGGGGCGCGACCGCGCGGCTGAACTCCTCCAGCTCATGGAGGTTGGACCGCACGACCGCGTAGTCGACCCCGAACTCGACCGGGTCGGCGCCGCGCGCCACGCGCTCCCCTGAGACGTCGTCCAGGATGGCCAGCGTGCGCATCGCCCGCTCGTACGAACCGGCCCGTCCGCGGATCCGGTCGTGCACCCCGGCGCTCGCCCCATCCACGCTCACGGTGATCCGGGAGAAGATTTCGGACGCCTCTTCGGCCCACCGGCGGTCGAAGGTCCATCCGCCCGTGTAGAGGTTGACCGCCACCCCCGCTCCGCTGATCCGCCCGGCGACCTCCAGGAGGTCTCTGACCAGCAGCGGCTCGCCACCGGCGAACTCCACAGCCTGCGGGCGCAGCGAGACGATCGCGTCGGCGGCCCTGAGCATCTCGTCCCGGTTCAGCTGCCGGGCCGGGCGTCTGCCGGACTCGGAGTAGCAGTGCACGCAGCGCAGCGGGCAGGCGTACGTGATGTCCCAGATGACGTCGCTGGGCCCCTGTGGGGTGCTCATGGCATGGTCCTTTCCTCGTCGCCTGACGCGGCGTCTCTCTTCGCGAGGGTTCGATGAACGGTGGTCCCGTTCCGGGACGACGAACGTCCAGGAACGGGACCACCTCCGGTGCTCAGCCCCGATCAGGGCCGAGCACGCTGGTCACGACCGCCGCCTCGTCAGGAGGTGAAGGTGGCGTAGCAGGTCCAGTCGCACAGCCAGGTCATGACACAGGGGTACAGGTCCGACTCCTGGCCGGCGGGCAGCATGTCGAGGGCGTCGATGTTGAGCTCCATGGTGATTTCCTTTCGTCAACCGTTGTGCCGCTCGTTTCGAGACGGCCTTTCCACCGGCCCCGTCACGACGACGAGGCCGGAGCTTGTGGGGGCTCCTGCTAAGCGGGTACGGACGTGCCGTCGCGCAGGAGTGCGAGTGGGCCGGCGGTCGGTGCGGCCCTTTCGTTCAGGAAGTCGATGAGCCGGTCGGCGACCAGGTGTCCCTCGCTGGAGACCAGCGGGTCGTGGTCGGAGCCGGGGATCTCCAGGTAGACCGGCGCCACCGGGTGGGCGGCCGCGAGCAGCCGGCTGTGCAGCCGCCGGGAGTGGGTGACCGGGATGATCGGGTCCTGCTCACCGTGCACGATCATGATCGGTGGCCGCATGCGATCGGCCAGCCGGGCCAGGTCGCGCGGGCCGAGATCGTCGTCGAGCTCCACCTGGCCGCCGAGGCGGTCGAGCAGCGCGCGTACGCTGGGCGGCCCGTCCCGGTACAGCTCCCGGCCGGACAGGAAGGGTGCGATGACGGCGGCTCTGGCCCACAGGTCCGGCTCCGCGGCGACGGCCAGCAGGGCCAGGTAGGCGCCGTAGCTGATGCCGTACAGCATGGGCCGTCGCCGGCCGGGGCCGCGGGCGTCGGCCAGCGTGCGCCCCAGGTGAAGGATGTCCGCGAGGTCCGGGCCGCCCCACGCGCCACGGATGGCGTCGCGGTGCGCGGCGCCGTAGCTGGTGCTCCCTCGCTGATTGGGCGCGACCACCGCCATGCCGGCCGCGGCCATCCGCTGGAACAACGGCTCGAAACCGAAGTGCCAGGCGGCTTCCGGGCCACCGTGCAACGCCAGGACCACCCGCTCGCTCGCCACCGGATCGCCGTACACGACGGCCTCGACGGGCCCGGCCGGGCCTGGGTAGTCGACCGTTCGCGCGGATGTCCAGCGTCCAGGGTGCTCCTCGGCGGTGGCGCGGGCGCGGGACCGGAGCGGGTCGGGCAGGGTGACCACGCCGAGCGGGCGGTCTGGCGTGGTGTGCAGCAGGTGCAGTCCGCCGGTGGTCCAGCGGGCCGTGGGCTGCAGGGTCCCGGCCGGCAGCTCCGCCTCGACGGTGGTGTCCGCCACGAGGTCGTGCAGCAGCAGGTGGGAGCGGCTGCGGCGGGTGACCGAGAGGGCCAGGTGCCGTCCGCCGGGATCCAGGGTCAAGGGGGTGACGCTGCCCTCGATGCGGTTCAGCCGCTCGGGGAACGCCGTCGGCGCCGGGTCGTCGCGGTGCCGTACGCCGAGACGGAACGCGCCGTCCCGCCGTGCCGCGGTGAGGAGCACCCCGGTACGCGGCGCGGCCATGAGCAGGTGCTCGCCGTCCGCCAGTCCTTCGAGCGGCGCCGAGAGACCGGTGACGAGGTCGAGGACGAACGTGCCACCTGCCCCCGGCTCGGGACGGGCCAGCGCGAGACGCCGGCCGTCCGCGTCGAGCCAGACCCCGCCGCCGGCCGCGCCGGTCAGCTCGGCGACCGGCTCAAGAGGCTCGGCGTGCCCTGACACCCGCCACACCTTGGTACGGCGGCCTTCGCCGTTCTCGAACAGCAGGGCGGCGGTGCCCGGCGCGATGCCGCCGATGAGCCCGAGCCCGGGGCGGCGCGAGGCGAACAGTTCGTGCTCCTCGGCCGGCGCGCCCTCCGTTCCGGGGACGGCGAGCAGCAGCCGCGCGGACTGCTTGCCGTGGCGGCAGAGCAGCACACCGACGTCATCGGCCGGAAGCGGGAACGGGAGCGGGAAGGTCCAGGAGTCCTCGCCGTCCTTGGTGGGCACCAGGCGTGGCCGTGGTGCGGGGCCGGTGAGGTCCCACAGCTCCGGCATGAGCCGGGCGCGGCCATGGGCGGTCAGGCACGCGGCATGATCCCCTGTGGCGGAGAACCGGAAGTTGATCCGTCTGAGCTCTATGGGCAGGCCCGTGGGGGTCGTCGGCAGGGGGCTCATGACGCCCTCCAGGCGGCGTCGGCCATCCACGGGCGGGGCCCGCCGTGGCGCAGCCGCCACAGGAAGGCGAGCACGCCGGCCAGCCCGGTGTTCCAGCCGAACGTCACCGCAAGGCCGTTCTCGTCGGGCACCACGAGCAGCCCGTCGCGCATCGTGGCGCGCGCCCACAACAGGCTCGCCAGTTCCCCGGCCTGCTCGCGGTAGACTGGCTCGCCGGTCAGATCCGCCATGTCCAGCAGGAACTGCCCGTCCCCGGCCAGTCCGTGACAGGCCGCGGTGCCGGAGCGCAGCCGGTGGCCGTGTACGGCGACGGCGGCGGCCCGCGCCACCTCCAGCGCGCGCCGGTCGCCGGTGGCCGCGTGCAGGCGTACCAGGAACGTTCCTACGCCCGAGGATCCGTTGCACCAGTGGGACAGCTTCGCCCCGCCGCGTGGGCCCTCCGCCCACAGCGCGGCCGCGCCTTGGTGGTCGGCCGCGTCCATCAGGGTACGACCGGCCGCGGCGGCCGTCTCCAGGCAGTCCTCGCGTCCGAGCGCGACGCCGGCCGCCAGCAGGTACGCGCCGATCCCGGCGACGCCGTGGGCGAACCCGTAGTGCACCACCCCCGCCAGCGCGGAGTCGAAATCCCGCGGGATGGCCCACAACACCGTGTCGGGGGTATGTTGGGCGACCTTGAGCAGTTCGTCGGCGCATTCGCCCGCCCGGTCGCGGAGCCTCGTGTCACCGGTGGCGTTCCACAGGTGCAACAGCGCCATCCCCGTCCCGGCCAGGCCATGGCAGATGTCGGGGTTCGGCCAGCTGACCGGCAGGTCGAGGGCGAGGCCGAGCGCCGCCGAGCGTACGTCGTGGTCGTCGAGCGCCCTGCCCGCCTCATGCAGGGACCAGGCCATGCCGGCCCGGCCGAAATACAGCCCCGGTGACGGGCGATGCTCATCCGCGAGCCGGCGGATCATCCAGCCGGCGCCGTCACGCAGACCCGTCGTCAGCGGGGCGCGCAGTTCCTGCGGCAGGGGTACGGCATCGGGCCCCACCACGGAGGCCATCAGGTGGAGCACGCCGGCCGCACCGTACTGGACGCCGCACGGATCGGCGTTGACGCCGTACCCGGCCCCGGCGGCGCTGGGCCACAGCCGCGCCTCCGGCCCCCTCCCGCTGTCGGGGGAGTCCGAGGACATGCTGCGCCAGGTGTACGCCAGTCCGTCGTGCAGCAACCGGTCCTGCTCGGCGGTGCCGAGCCGGTGACGGCCTCCCGCCACGGCTGGCGAATGCGGACCAGTGACCAGACCGGACAGGAACGTGCGGACCCTGGCGAGATCCCACCGCCGGGCAGGATCCTCCGCCATCAGACCCACGATCATGGGAGCCAGCTCAGTGGCCAGGGGATCGCCTGAGACGGCCACCTCGACCAGCGTACGGACCCGGGAGTCCCACGGTTTGACCTGCTCGCCCTCGTCGGGCGCCAACATCGGCTGGCACGCGGTCACCAGGTAGAACACGGTCGCGCCCAGCGCGTACAGGTCCACATCGACGCCGGGGCAGGGCCCATGGGCGGGGGCCCGCTCCTGCTCCGGGGGCGCGTACCCGCGGGTGCGGGCCCGCCCGACCGGAGTGCCGGGCATCGCCGCGGTCTCCAGGTCGATCAGCCGAACGTCGCCGTCGTCGGTGACGATGACGTTGTTCGGGGTCAGGTCGCGCACGATGTAGCCCTGATCGTGGACCGTCGCGACCAGGTCGACGAGCCGCCCCACCAGGTGCAGCACTGTCTCGCGTGGGCGCTCGCCCGCCCAGGCGGTGAGCACGGCCCCCTCGACACGCTCCTGCACCAGGAACAGGCTGTCGTCCTTGTCGAAGAGCGCCACCCTGCGCGCGGTGATGCCGAGCGGCCCGAACAGGCCGAGCATCTGCCACTCGTGACGTAAGTTGTCACGCTCGTCGCGTCCGCTCAGCTTGGCGCCCATGTGCGGCCGGGCCTGCTTGACGATCACGGTCCCGCCGGTTTCGCGGTCCTCGGCCAGGAACACCCCGCCCTTGGCGCTGTGCCGGACGGCCTGACGCACCACGAACCGGTCGGCGAGCAGCACGGCCTCCGGCGCGGCCGACCGGACCGGAGCCTCGCCCGACTCGAAGGGGCAGGACGCCCACGGCGGCGGTGAGTACCAGGGGTTGCGCTTGTCGGTCACCAGCGTGCCGTCGGGGGCCGTCAGCCGGGAGGCGTAGGAGCCGTCGTTGTCCAGCACGAGAGGCGCCGAGAACACCCCGTAGCGGTAGTGGACCAGGCTGCCCGGCTTGTAGGCGCGATCGGACAGGATGCGCGGCCCGGGCAGGCCCATGGTCGCCTCGTGCAGCTCCTCGGCGATCGCGGTCGCCGCCCGGTCGTCGGGCGGATAGACGGTGACGAACTTGCCCACCGCTCCGCGGTCCTGCTCCCTGGACACCAGGTTGGACAGCTCGGCCAGCGTCGCCGCGAACTTGAAGGGGCAGCGGTGCCGCGCCAGCACCTCCACCACGCGGGCGAGCACCACGGGGGCCGACAGCGGCGTCGCCGAGACGTGCAGCTTCCAGCCCTGCGCCTGGCGCGCCACGCCGTCCGGCGTCACGTACATCCACGGCCGGCGGCTTCGGAACTCCCAAGAGGCGGCGTTCTCCTCGCCGTCCACCGCCACCAGGTCCGCTCGCGCCAAGGCCGCTCTGGCGATGTCCTCCAGTACGTGGCGATCGACGTCGATCTCGTCTTCACGCGCCTTGCGCTCGTCCATAACCGCACCCCCACATGCGTCATCCCTTGGCGCAGCCGCCGGACGATAAATGGGCCGGGCATCGGCGTTGATCCGTTGCCCCGCCGCAGATATCGACAGGCACGCCCCCGTTGTCTGACTGGGTTCAGGTATAGGTACGGCGACTTGAAACTGTCTTGGAACTGAATGGCATCCGCGGCAATTCTTTCGCAGTCAATTGCAAGTGTCCTTCAACCAGTGAACGCCGACGAATCCGCGAACTCCCAGGTCGGACACATTCGACATCAACAACCTGCTACAGGGGGTCGGCGGTGAGTGATCAAGCTTGTTCGCAGGTCGTTCCAAGTGAAATTCCAGTAGGTTCCTACCGTCATTGACGTATCACATGGAGTGAGTGCGACCGGGGTGTTCACCAAAAGGCGGATGCTGTGCCCGCATTTCAGGAGAAGAGCATCGGGATTCGCCCTGGACCACAATTGTCTGCAGGCGCCTTCGCGCACATGGGTCGCGGAGTATCAGCGGGCGGCTCACTCCGGCGGAAGCATGAGGTATTGATCGACCTCGACACCGGCCCGCGCCGCCGCCAGCCAGCGGATGAGGTCGGCGCCCATCGAGATGCCCTTCTCCCGGGGCTCCTCGGCGTCGCGGAACTCCTGCACCACGATCAACGTCGCCTCCCAGCCCTGATCGCCGGCGAGATCGCGCAGCGTACGGGCGCCCCGGTCGCCCCAGGCCGTCAGCCTGTCGAACACCTCGTCCAGCTGGTCCGACCCCACCTGCCGGCCGAGTGCGAGGGTCCATGAACTGAACCCGTACGGCCTGCCCGTCTTGGAGGACGGGCGGCCGTGCCGGGTGGACTCGTCGGGTGCGACACCGAGCGCCTGGGTCACCGTCTCCGGGTCACCGTCATCGGCGACCAGACGCAGGTACACGTTGAACATGCGCTGCTTCCACTCGTCCACTGGTCTTGGCCTTGTCGCGCTTGAACCGCTGCACGAGGCCAGGCTCACGCGGGGCGCGACCGAGTACGGCCGCGCCCGCCCGCGACTACTTCCTCAGCCAGAGCATGTAGTACGGGCTGTCCCAGCGGCACTCGTACTCTTTGTAGTTCTCCATGACGAGCTTGGCCGTCCCCGCTTTGACGCAGTTCGTCAGCGTCCGGTACGCCTGGTACGGGACCCAGCCCGCGGCCGTGGTCGTGGCGCCGGCCGGGGCGGCGGCCAGGGCGCCGGCGGCGAGGGTGCCGGCCACGGCCAGTGTCACGCCGAAACGTGCGGCTTTCTGTCGCATGACATCGTCCTTCCTTCATGGGCGGCGCACGCGCTACCCGTACGGATCGCCCCAAGCTACAGCTTGTTGATCTAGAAAAATCGGTAATTGTGGATCTTGTCCGGTAAGGGAGCCGGAAGCCTCGGGCGCGCCAAGAGCCCCCCGGGGCTGTCGGTGCTTGAACGGCTCGGCCGCACGCAGTGGAACGCCGATTAGAAACCCCAGGTCAGGGGGACGGGGTCAACAGTGCCTCCGCTCCGGTGGCGAAGTGTCGCGCGATGATCCATGGTGAGCGAGGGTTGCAGTCATGCGGGGGTTGGCGGCGATGGTGCGCGACCTGGCGGCGCGTACGCCGGAGAGTCGTGAGCGCAGCGTCGACATGTGGCGCGCGCTGGCCATCTGCCTGGTGGTGTTCGGGCACTGGTTCGTCGTCGCGGTGACCTACCGGGACGGCAGGCTGTCCGGGTACAACGCGCTGGACGTCCTGAGCTGGCTGGACCCGGTCACCTGGCTGTTCCAGGTGATGCCGATCTTCTTCCTGGTCGGTGGCTACGCCGGCAGCGCCTCGATGGCGTCGCACCGCGCCTCCGGAGGCGACGGCATCGGCTGGGTGCTGAGGCGGACCGACCGGCTGCTGCGGCCGACGACCGCGCTGTTCGTGGTGCTGCCGCTGGTGTCGGTGGCCGCAACGGTGGCCGGGGTGGGCAGCGAGCTGCTCGGCCACGCGGCGTGGCTTGCCTCCATCCCGCTGTGGTTCCTGTTGGCCTACTTCGTCCTGGTGGTGCTCACGCCGTGGCTGCACGCGCTGCACCGCCGCGCGGGGATTGCCGCCCCGCTGGCGATGGTGGTCGTCGTCGCCGTCGCCGACCTGCTGCGGAGGGGCCTGCACGTGCCGGTCGTCGGTCAGAGCACGTACCTGTTCGCCTGGATGGCGGTCTACCAGCTCGGCTTCTGCTGGCGGGACGGGCTCCTGCGGCTGAGCCGCGGCAAGGCGCTCGCGCTCGCGGCCGGCGGCCTGGTCGCCCTGATCGGACTGACCGTGGTGGGCCCGTACCCGGTCGGCATGGTCGGGTACAACACGGCCCCGCCGACTCTGGCGCTGATGGCGCTCGCCGCCACGCAGACCGGACTGGTCCTGGCCCTTGCGCCCGCGGCCAACCGATGGCTGCGCCGGACGGGCCCGTGGAGCGTGGTGATCGCGGTCAACGCGGTCATCCTGACTGTGTTCCTCTGGCACATGACGGCGGCGGCGGTCGCGGCCGCTCTGCTGTTCCCGACCGGTGTGCTGCAGCAGCCTCCGCCGCACTCCACGGCGTGGCTGCTGTGGCGGGTGCCGTGGATCGCGGCTTGTGCCGTCGTCCTCGCCGTCCTGGTCGCCCTCTTCGGGCGGATCGAACTGCGGCGGTCGGCGCTGCGTCCCGCCGAGGGACGCGGTCCGTGGCGCGATGGCGCGACTGTGGTCGGCTTGGCCGCCGTGCTGGCCGGGCTGATCTTCGTCGCCTTCTCCGGCCCCGGCTACCACGGGCCGACCGGGCTCTCATGGGCCGGGGTGCTCTCGTACTTGTGCGGCGCCGCTGTGTTGCGCGTCGTACGAACCCGGCCCGTCCTGCCGGGCTCCGGCCGCTTATCGCCGCGGAGCACGCCGGGCGGTCACGTGTGCGCTCGGTGACCTGGGGAAACAGGCTGTAGGGCTGCTTCTCGCCGCCGTACGTACGGCGCCCGGTGCCGCCTGGTCGACCTTTTCTGCAGAGGGAGATGGACGATGCCCGTCTATACGATCCCCGCTCCGACAACCGTTGCCCCGGACACCCAGCTCGCCGACGTGGTGTTCGCCGACGACCGGGTCAACGGCGACCTGGTCCTGTTCAGGCGCCGGTCGGAGGGCGGTTGGCGTCCGGTGACGGCCGGGCGGTTCGCGGCCGACGTCCGCGCTCTGGCGGCCGGCTTCCTCGCCGCCGGGATACAGCCCGGTGACCGGGTCGCGCTGCTGGCCGCCACCAGCTACGAGTGGACGGTGGCGGACTACGCCCTGTGGACGGTGGCGGCGGTGCCGGTCCCGATCTACGAGACCTCCTCGGTCGAGCAGATCCGCTGGGTGCTGGAGGACGCCGGCCCGGTCGCGGTGGTGGTCGAGCACGAAACGCATCGCCGCCTGGTCGAGGAGGCGTCCGAGGGCCTGCCCAGGCCGCCGCGGATGTGGGAGATCGACGGCGGCGGCCTGGACCGACTCCGCGAGGAAGGGCGGGGTGTGGACGACGTCCTGCTGCGTGAGCGCCGCCGGACGGTGACGGCCGACGACCTGGCGACGATCGTCTACACCTCGGGCACCACCGGCCGCCCGAAGGGGTGCATGCTGAGTCACGGCAATCTGCTGTACGAGGCGCGCGCCGCGATCGACAGCCTGGAGCACATCTTCGGCCGGGACGCCTCGACCCTGCTGTTCCTCCCGCTGGCGCACGTGCTCGCGCGGGTGATCCAGGTGGCCTGCCTGGAGCGGGGCGTGTGCCTGGCGCACAGCGCCGACCGGGCCAGGCTGGCCGAGGACCTGGCCGCCCTGCGACCGTCGTTCCTGCTGGCGTCGCCCAGGGTGTTCGAGCGGGTCTACAACGACGCCCAGCAGCGGGCCCACGCCCAGGGCAAGGGGAAGATCTTCGACTGGGCCGACCGGACCGCCGTGGCCTACAGCCAGGCGCTGGACGACGGGCGGCCCGGCCGGGGCCTGCGCCTGGCACACCGCCTGTGCGACCGGCTGGTGTACCGGCGGCTGCGGGCCGCGCTCGGCGGCCGGGTCGGCTACGCCATCTCCGGCGGGGCGCCGCTGGGCGTACGGCTGGGCCACTTCTTCCGCGGGATCGGCATCACCGTGCTGGAAGGCTACGGTCTGACCGAGACCAGCGCCGCCGCGACCGTGAACCTGCCCCACGCGCAGAAGATCGGCACGGTGGGGCCGCCCCTGCCCGGCGTCGAGATCCGGATCGCCGACGACGGCGAGATCCTGATCAAGGGCCCGATCCTGTTCCAGGGCTACTGGCGCAACGAGCAGAAGACCAGGGAGACCCTGACCGCGGACGGTTGGCTGCTCACCGGCGACCTCGGCGCCCTTGACGAGGACGGGTTCCTGACGATCTCGGGCCGCAAGAAGGAGATCATCGTGACCGCCGGCGGCAAGAACCTCGCCCCGGAGCCGCTGGAGGACCGCCTGCGCAACCATCCGCTCATCAGCCAGGCGGTGGTCGTCGGCGATCGGCGGCCGTACACCGCCGCGCTGATCATCCTGGATATCGAGGCGCTGGCGTCGTGGAAGCGGGCCGCCGGCAGGCCCGAGCAGGCCGGCCCGGCCGAGCTCCGTGACGATCCGGAGCTGCTGGCCAGCCTGCAGACGGCCGTGGACGAGGCCAACACGATGGTGAGCCGGGCCGAGTCGATCCGCAGGTTCCGGATCCTTTCCGCCGACCTGACCGAGCAGAACGGCTATCTGACCCCGACCCTGAAGGTCAAGCGTGCCTTGGTGCACAAGGACTTCGCGGCCGACATCGAGGAGCTGTACAGCTGAGCGGAGGACGTGAAGACCGGCAGCCCCGGAGCGCCACGGACCGACGATCGACGCTGGACCGGCTGGTCGAGGCCACGCCGGCGTCCCGCGACCGGGTGGTCGACGCCGCCCGCGCATTGTGCATCGTGGTCGTCACCCTCTGGCACTGGACGTTGTCGGTCACCCACCGCACCGCCCACGGCAACCTGACCATGCCGAACCCGATCCATGCCGTGCCCGGTGGCTGGCTCGCCACCTGGGTGCTGCAGATCATGCCGGTGTTCTTCCTGGTCGGTGGGTACGCCAACCTGGTCGGCTGGCAACGGGCCCGGGCACGTGGGACGATCGCCGTCGGGTTCGTCCGGAGCCGGCTGCGGCGGCTGCTCTGGCCGACCGCCGCCTGGGCCCTGATCTGGCTCGCCGGCGAGCTGATCGCGGCTGCCCTGCCCGGCTCGCACCGATGGATGTGGGAGTGGTTCCCCGGTTACCTGACGCCGCTGTGGTTCCTGGCCGTGTACGGCCTGCTGATCGCCACGGTGCCGATCACCGCGAGCCTGAACGCCCGCTACGGAGCCGGGGTCCTGGCGGCGCTCGTCCTGCTGATCGCCCTCGGCAGCGTGGCGCACCGCGGCGCCGGCCTGACCTGGGCGGGCTGGGTGACCGCCGCCCTGGTGTGGCTGTTCTGCCACCAGCTCGGCTACGCCTGGCGCAGCTGGGAGCTGGGGCGGCGGCCGCTGGCGCAGCGGCTCGCGGTCGCCGGGACCGGGCTGGCCGGGCTGGTTGTGCTGACAGCGGTAGCGGGCTACCCCGCCTCGATGGTGTCCACCGCCGGCGTCGAATCCAACATCTTCCCGACCAACGCCGCCATCGCCGCCCTGGCCGTCTTCCAGCTCGGGCTGCTGGTCCTGATCACGCCGGCCGCCGAACGCCTGCTGCGCCGCCCGGCCGTCTGGAAGCCGGTGGTGGCGCTCAACGTGGGCGCGCTGACCATCTTTCTCTGGCACATGACCGCGTACCTGGTGGTGCTGTGGGTCTATGAAGGGCTGGGCGGCACCCTGCCGGCGCAGCCGACTCCCGGCTGGTGGGCCCAGCGCTGGCTGTGGCTCGTGGCCCCGTCGGTCGTGATGGTCGTGCTGGTGGTGCTGTTCGTCCGGATCGAACTGGCCGCCCGCCGACCCCGGGGAAAGACGTGAGCAGGACCGGTACGACTACGGAGTGGTGCTTCCCGGCTTGGTGTCGTCGTCATCGCCGGCTGGGGGCGGGATGTAGGGCTTGAAGGGCGGGGTCCAGGCGGCGGTCGCCTCAGGGTCCGTGCCGGAGTCGTGCGGCGCGCTTGGTTTGGCTCTGTCCTGCTCGTCGAGGGCGGTGACGTTCTCGATGGCTTCGAGGAGTTGCCGCGTCCATGGGTAGTCCTCGATGGGCTTGGCGAAGCCGTGCTGGGGGACCGGAGCCGCGGGTACGGGCTCGACGTGTCCGGCGGTGGCCGGGCGGGTCCGGCGGGACCTGACCACGAGCACCGCGAGCACGGCCAGCAGGGCGACCACGAGCACCACGGCCGAGGTGACCATCGTCGCGGTGGAGGAGCCCGCCTGCTCGGTGGACACCGAGGCGTTGAGGTGTGCGGGGACGGCCGTAGAAGGTGTGGCGCTGGGGGTCGGCGGTGCGGGGTTGGAGACCTCGTCGGCTACGGCTGCCTCCGGCGCGGAGGTCGGCGCGGTCGAAGTTGCCGTCGCCGGCGCTGAAGTGGAGGTGGCGGCCGGTTCGGCTTCGCCGGTGGCCGAGGGCGAGTCGGATGCCGAGGGGGTGGCTGAAGGTGACTCGGAGGTGGCCGTGGGGGTGGCCGACGGGGACTCGGAGGTGGAGGGCGTGGGGGAGGACGAATCCGACGTCGTAGGGGTGGGGGACGATGAGTCCGACGTCGTGGGAGTCGGGGTCGCGGAGGGGGTCGCGGTAGGCGTTGCCGTTGGAGTGCCGGACGGCGGTGTGCTCTCGTGCGGCGGCGTGTCGTCGGAGGCGTGTGTCGGCTCTGGCGCGGGACGGGTTGCCACGGATGACGAGCCGGCGCCCTCATGGTGGGAGCCGCCCTGGTGGGATCCGTTCTGGTCCATGTCGGTGCGCGGCCCATCATGAGGTGTCTGGGCCGCGTCGATCAACTTCTGGATATCTGACGTCATGGAAGTTGGGGACCTTCCGGACGAGACCGGATTTACCCATACAAATCACTGACAAAAGTGATGACAAGTGACTGATGAGTACAAACCGGAAGCCTGTGGGTAGCGCGAGCGTACCGGATGTTCCCGCAGGTCAGGCGCTCCAGAAGGAGTGATCGACGGCTCTGACGGAACGGGAAGCCCAGGCCGAAGAGGCGCCGGCGACATTTCGTCCGACAGGAGAGCGTAAAAGATCTACCAAACCCAGTGGGCCGATGAAGGGGCTCCTCGTCGGGCAAACGGCCGCTCAGTGACCGGTGGATGCCCTGGTTCGCCGTGATCGCGGCTCCCACAATCGTGCCGTGAACCTCCAGCGAATGATCCGGTTATTACACATCACGACCCTCTCGTTCCTGATGGCCGTCTCCTCGGCCGTGCTCTGGGCGGGGGCGACGCCGGCGCAGGCGGTGCGGGGCGGGGGCCCGGTCGTCAACGGCAAGTGGGGTTTCGTGGCGAAGGTGAGCGTCGGTGAGGCGCACGGATGCACCGGAGCCCTGGTCAGCCCGCAGTGGGTGATCACCACCACCACGTGTTTCGCCTCCCCGGGACAGCCGGTCAAGAGCGGGGCGCCGACGGTGGCGACGACGGTGACGGTCGGCAGGACGGACCTGTCCGATACGGGCGGGCGGGTGCTGCCCGTGGAGTGGATCCACCCGCACCGCGACCGGGATGTCGTGCTGGTCCGGCTGGCGTTGCGGGTGCTCGACGTCGCACCTGTAGCGATCAGCTCCACCGTTCCCGCCGCGGGGGACGCGCTGCAGGTCGCCGGCTTCGGCCGTACCGATGAGGAGTGGGCGCCCAGCCGGCTGCATGGCGCGCCGGTCACGGCCGGAACCGTGGACACCGCCTCGTTCGGCTGGACCGGAGCGGACGGCGGCGACGTGAGCGCCTGCCAGGGCGACTCGGGCGCGCCGGTCTTCCGTCCGGACGAGACCCGCCCGGAGCTCGTGGGGCTCAGCTCGGGCGCGGGGCAGGGGGGCTGCCTCGGCGCGGCCGCCGACGGGCCGCGCGGGGCCGACGCGGTGCGGGTGGACGACCTGGCGAGCTGGATCGGCCTGGTCGCGGCCGAGCCCACCACGTCCTTCCGCACGTCCGGATCCAGCTCGACCGGGCTGGGTGGCTATGACCTGAAGGACGCCCGGGACCAGGTGGTGGCCTTCGACTACGAGCATTCGGGAAAGCTCGATCATCTGCTGTTCTACCGGCCGGGGACCGGGATGGTCTCCATCGTCAAGCGGAACGCCGCGGAAGGCACCTACGTCCCGGTCTTCTCCACGGCCGGCGGCGGGCTCGGCGGTCATGACCTGAAGAGCCCGGCGGACCGGATCACCGCCTTCGACTATGACCATTCGGGCAAGCTTGATCATCTGGTGCTGTACCGGCCGGCGACCGGAATGGTCCACATCCTCAAGCACGGCAGCGGTACCACGTTCACGCCGGTCTACTCCTCGACCGGCACGGGGATCGGCGGCTACGACCTGAAGAGCGGGGCGGACCAGATCATCGCCATCGATCACGGGAGCACGGGGAAGCTGGATCACCTGCTGCTCTATCGCCCGGGCGGGCACACGGCCTGGATCCTCGAACACGGGGCGGGCAACTCGTTCAAGGCGGTGTTCCGCAGCTCGATCGGCATCGGTGACTTCGACCTGATGAACGCGGCGGACCGGATCATCGCCTTCGACTATGGCCATTCGGGAAAGTCCGACCATCTGGTGGCGTACCGGCCGGGGGCCGGGATGGTCTCCATCCTCAAGCGGGGTACGGACGGCAGCCACGTTCCGGTCTACTCCACGGCCGACGGCGGGCTCGGTGGCTACAACCTGAAGAGCACGGCGGACCAGATCATCGCCTTCGACTACGAGGACACGGGGAAGCTCGATCATCTGCTGCTCTACCGTCCCGGCGGGCAGACGGCCTGGGTGCTCAAGCACGGCGCCGGCAACACGTTCGGAGCCGTGTTCCACAGCTCGACCGGCATCGGCGGCTACGACCTGAAGAGCACGAGGGACCGGATCATCGCCTTCGACCTCCGAAGCTCTGGCGGGCAGGGCCACCTGCTGCTCTATCGGCCGCTGGACGGGATCGCGTGGTTCGTGGGTCGGGCCTATCCGAACGCGGTGCCCGCCTGGGAGACCGTGTGGCCCGTCATCGCCCCGGACTCCATCGTCGAGAACTTCACCTATCCCGCGCATTTCCGGCACGAGTTCGCGGGCACCTCGGGCCAGGACGATTGGGGCACGGAACAGGCCGAGGCGAAGCACTTCCAGCTGCTCTCCGGGAACGGCGGGCTCATCTGGGTCTCGTGCACGGCCTCCCCCGAGAACGGGGTCGGCGTGATCAAGGTGTTCCCGGGCCTGCTGAACGGTCAGACCGAGGTCGGCGAGCCGCATCTCGGCGTGACGGCGGTGTGCTTCAAGGTCGTCGCGACCGGGGGATACGTCAAGCTCAGGATCCCGAACGTCTACGAGGTCCAGGGGGACAGCCGCTCGCCGGGCGCCGGCCACGACGTGGACGCGACGGTGGTGAACGTGGCCTCGGGCGTGGAGCGCACCAAGCGCGTCGAGCGCGACGAGAGCGAGCAGTTCGGACGTACGGATGTCACGTGCGACGAGAATCACCCGGATTATCCCGACAACTGCCGCGAGACCCTCCTGGAACTGCGGGTCGTGAACTGAGCACGGGACGGCCGGTCGGCGGACGCAGCCGGCCGGCCTCTTCATTCGGTGACCCGGCCTCTTCATTCGGTGACAACGGGCGGAAGTGACTGCGATGCGCGACAGGTCCTTATGGAAGACGACAAGTACGATCGGCGCCGTTCTCTCGCTGCTCGTCATGGGCAGCCCCGTCGGTGAAGCACGGGCGGCGTCAGCGCCCCTGGCCGCGCCGGCCTGCGAACGCCAGGTGGTGCTGGACGCCTGGGTCACGGGCGGCGTGAATGTCCGTCCGGCCGCGGAGGAGGCCCTGCTCGGGAACGAAGCGGCGATCTGCGCGTTCGTCGCCCAGCTTCCCCGGCTCGCGGCACAGGACGACCGTGAACAGCTCGGCCGCATCAAGACTCACGGAGGGCCCGAGGTGGCCGCCGCCGCCGACGCCGCCCTGCTCTCGGACGACGCCGGTGCCGTGACGGCGTTCCTCGACGGCGGCTGGGAGACCGCACGGGAGATCGACCTGCGCGCCGGCGTGAACGAGATGAAGGCGGCCGGCGGCCCGGAGGTCAAGGCCGCCGCGAACGCGGTGTTGCGCAACGGGACGCGTGCCGCCTTGGGGCAGTTCATCGAGTCGGGGTGGCGGCTGCCGTACCGGCTGGACCTGCGGGCGGTCGTCAACCGCGCGATGGCGGAAGGCGGCCCGGAAGTGCGGGCCGCGGCGAACCGGGCGCTCGCGGACGGCAGCCTGGAGACGCAGGAGCGATTCATCCAGATCGACTGGGGGGTGGCCCAGGCCAGGGACAACGAGAACCAGACCTTGGGCGATCTGCGGGCGAGCGCCACGGAGGCGACGCGCCGCGCGGCCTTCGAGTCGATCTCGGCGGTCGCGCAGGCCGAACGCGCGAAGGCGGAGTCACTGGCGGCCAAGAACGAGGCGGCGGAGGCCGAACGCCTCGCCTCGCTGGCCGGGCAGGAGTCGGCGGAAGCCAAGCGCCAGGCCCGGCGCGCGGCCGAGGCGGCCGATCGCGCCGCGGCGGCGGCCCGCGTCGCCACACAGGCGGCGCGGGCGGCGGCGGACGCGGCGCGCGCGGCCGCCGGGGCAGCCGGACGCGCCGCGACCGCGGCGGCGCGGGCGCACGCGAAGTCCGACGAGGCGTGGGCGGCCGCGTCGGCGGCGGAGACGGACGCGACGGCCGCCGCCGCGGCGGCGGCGCACAACCAGGTCATGCAGGCGATCGGGCCGGCGATCTCCGCCTGGATCTCGCCCATCGACCAGATCACCGCCGTGACCCAGCAGGCGTACGCCGCGGTCGCCGCGGCCGACTCGGCGAGGGCGAACACCGAGGCGGCCGGCCGCGCGGCCGAGGCCGCCGGCCGTTACGCGGGGCAGTCCAGCGCCGAGGCGAAGGCCGCCTTCGCCGCCGCCTCGCGGGCGAGGGCGAGCGCGGACCGGGCCAAGCGCGCCACCGTGGAGACGGTGCGCCAGGCGGACATCGCCAAGGACGCGGCCGGCAAGGCGCGCGATGCCGCGACGCGCGCGGTGTCCTACGCGGAGGCGGCGGCGAGCGCCGCGGCGAGCGCGGCGCAGCACGCGGGCGGCGCCGTCAACGCGACCGAACTGGCGACCCAGCACGCGAACAACGCCTACCACGCCGCGGAGGACGCGTTGCGGGCGGCGGAGACGGCCCAGGTCGTGTACAAGGCGGCGCGTGAGGCGGACGCCGAACGGCTCCAGGACGAGCTCGAGCTCAAGCTGTCCTTCGCCCGGCACGTCAGCCAGGAGGCGGCCGAGGCCAAGCTGGGGGACGCTCGCGGCTTCGGGGCGCCGATGAGCGAATATCACACCCCGCAGATCGACGCGCTGATCGCCGAGATCGCCGAGGTCGCCGAGGTCGCCGAGGTCGCGGGCGAGCAGGCCGATCCGGCCCTGGCGGTCGGCAAGGCACGGCAGGTGGCCCGGTACTTCGCGACCGTGCCCGGCACGTGGACCAGCTCGGCGGCCGTGGCCGCGCTCGGTGAGGACGATCCCGTCCGGGTCCTCGCCTTCGTCAGGAGCGGGCTCGCGGCCGCCGAAGAGCAGGACGACCGCACCACCCTGACCGGTCTCATGGTCACCGGGACCCCGGCCATGAGGGCCGCCGCCCAGCACGCCCTCGACGGCGGGTGGGCCGGCGTCGTCGCGTTCCTCAAGGACCCGGACTACCCCGAGCTCGCCGCCGAGGAACGCGAGCAGGTCGGGCGGATCCTCGCCGAGGCCCGCGGCGCCGGCGACACGCAGACCGAGGAAGCGGCGAACCTCGCCCTGCGATCGGACGACCCCGACGCACTCAAGAAGTTCCTGGACGTGACGCACAGCACCACGTACCCGATCGACATCCGGTCGAGGGTCGGCGCGATCGCCGGGGACGACTCCAACGGCACCGAGGTGCGCAACGCCGCCCAGGTCGCCCTCGCCGGCACGACGGCGATGCAGGTCGAGTTCCTGGAGGTGGACCGGCACCGCGCGGCCGAGCGCGACCACGCGACCGCGACGCACAACTACATCGCCTCCTCCTTGATGATCGAGACAGCGCAGATCGCGCAGCGCGCCGTCGACTTCGCGCGCACCGCGCAGGCCGCGGCGGCGCAGGCCCGCGGCGCGGCGCAGGAGGCCATCGGTTACGCGACCGAGGCGGGGAAGGCGGCCGAGCAGGCGCGTACGTTCGCGACCCAGGCCGTCGCCCACGCCCGCGACGCCGCCGCGTCCGCGGAGCGGGCCGCCGAGTCCGTCCGCACCGCCGCGAACGCGACCAAGCAGGCCCAGCTGTCGGCGGGGAGGGCGTCCCTTTCCGCTCGTTGGGCCCGTGCCTCGGCCGTTTCGGCGGCACAGGACGCGGCCGGCGCCTACGCCGCCTACGACGCCGCGTACGGGGCGCAGATCCTGGCGGGCAAGAGCGCGTCGGAAGCGGCGCGCATCGCCGCCGAGGTGTTCGACCACTACCGGGCGGAGGCCAAGGAACGTCTGGGCGACCTCAAGGCCGAGTGGTACGGGCACTGCAAGTGGGGGCCCGAGGACGGCCTGCCCGGATACAACGACTGCAACGCCTACGTCGAAAAGCTCCTCAACGACCCCAAGGGCCCGCTCCACGACCCGGACGGCTACGCCCAGGAACGCATCAAGCACTGCAGGGAGCAGTTCGTCGGCAAGGCCCAGGACGCCTGCATGTCCGTCGTCATGAGCCCGCTCTTCTACTTCGCGGCAAGGGGGATCTCCGACCGGGAGACGGAGACCCACCGCCTCGCCGAGGAGTACATGGCCCTGACCGGGCTGGACCTGCTCAACGCCGCCTCCCAGTGGAACGTCGTCAAGAAGTGCAAGTCCCTCGGCGTGGGCGGCTCGGCAAGCGCGAAGAAGAACTTCTCGGACTGCGTCACCGGGCTCCTGGACCAGACCGACCCCGACTGGGACAAGTACGCGAGCCAGTGGAAGGGCACCTTCGTGGAGTCGCTCGTCCCGGAGGAGCTCCGGTTCGCGGAGTACAACTCGATCTGGGGGACCATGTACCTGCGCGAGCACTTGTCCGACCGGACGATCCTCTCGGCGATCCACGAGTCCGACCTGGCGACCTCGCTCCTCCGCATCCTTCCCATCGGATGCGTCCAGGACGGTGGGCAGTGCCCGTACGCGGATGCCGCGCGACAGCTCAGGAACGTGAGCGAATCGATCAAGCCGCTGAACAACCAGGGCTACATCGTCGACGAGTCCGGACGGGTGCTCGACGCGAACGGCCTGCCGATCGCAAGCCTGCCACCGGCCGACGATCTGTCGAAATGGGCGAACTACACGGTCGAAAGCGGGCTGCACGACGACCTGGCGGCCCTCGAACAGCGTCTCAGCCTGCTGTACGGGCAGCAGTTCGGCCTGCCCGTCGCGCCCCCGGCGACGCAGCTCGAAACGCAGCTCGCCTATCGCGTCGCCACGAAGGAGGTGGCGCTCCGGGACGGCACGCTGCGGCTGGTCATGAACAATCCCGGCGGCGTCTGTGACGCGGCGCCGATCGACGGCACCGCGCCCGATCGGCAGCGGCAGGTGGTGGCGGGGTGCGTCCAGGCCGTCAAGATGCTGCTCCCGGCCGGCACGACCATGATCATCTATTATCCCGACCCGGCGAATCCGGCGGAGCTGCTCGAGGTCACCGTACGTGGCGCCGGCCGCTGGCTGGACTGATCCCGCCGCCGCGTATCGACCCCGCCGCGGGGCCGGTGCGCGGCCGCCGCAGGGTGTCGTCAAGCGGCGTCGAGGGCTTCGGTGATCTTGCGGGCCATCTCGGTCATGGTGGGGCTGGGGGTGCCGTGCTGGGGGCGGGTGGCTGCCTCGACGGCGACGTGGACCGTACGGTGGAAGTTGTCGGCCTCGGCCGGGTCGTGCTGCTCGAGCAGGGTCATGGACGCCGTCAGGGCGGGGAGCACCTGGTCGGCGAGGGCGGCCACGGTCCTGCCGTACTTCACGCCCTTGGGGGCCTTGGCGAGTACGTGTCCGATGGAGCCGGTCGCGCTGGTCAGGGCGATGGAGCCTTCGGTGGCGGCCTTGTGGGCCGAGCCGGCGGCGGACATCAGGAAGACGGCGCCCCAGGCGGCGGTACGGAGGGTGAGCTGGTCCTGCTCGGTGAAGGTGATCGACATGATGGTGTGCTCCTCTGGTCTGCCGGAGGTTCAGCTGACGCGCCCGCCCCACCTGGAGCCCATAGGATTGCCCACCCAAAGTGCAGCGCCGGAGCCAGAGCCAGAGCCGTTCGGAGGACCACCCTGTTTCCCGACCCGCCTCACGATGATCCTCGCCTGGAGGAACGTCTCGGCACTCTCCTGGGGCTGCACGCGATCGGCGTCGGCCGGGCACTGAACATGGGAATCATCGAATTCGACCCCGCACCGTCGGACGCATTGACAGACGACAGGTGGAGCGCCTTCGCGCTCCACCTCCAATGCCCCTTCCGAATCACCTACCGGAGCCGAGCGATCCTCGGCTCCGCAGACCTCGCCTGGCGCGAAAGCGAAGTCCGCGACACCGGCCGGCCCGACAGCGAACGGACCATGTACGACTTCATGGCGGACCGCGTCGACGCCACCTTCGCAGAACTACAACCCACCGTAACCACCGTGCGCATATCCCCCCTCGGCGACCTCCACGTCGAACTGGACCAGGAATTCACCGTGGAGGCATTCCCCGTCAGCTCCGGCCGCGCCGAGGCATGGCGTTTCCTGCAAAGAAACGCCGAACACGTAGTGTTCCCACCCGAAGAGCCGGCCCACGACCACTGAACTTCCCCAGGGTCCGACATACCACCGCAAAACGCAGGACATCGACCCGACTCAACCAGAACAAACCATCCTGTCACCCCACCCTCCACAACGACCAACACCGGGTTGCGTCCACGGGATTGGTGTACGAGCTGGCTGGCCCTGCTGACGGCAAACCCCGGTCGACTGAGCCCGGCCCTCCGGGCCATCCGGCGGGGAAGGAGCGGCGGGTTGGTGGCCGCCCGCTAGGGACGTCCGCGGCCAGGGCGTAGCCCGCGCCGGCGCTGCCCGCAGATCAAGAACATCTGCAGGAGTCATCCTGGACTCATCCTGGACCGAGTTCGGCGGCTCGGCCACCATCAGAACATGACCGGAAGCGGATCAGCGCGGGCGGGCGGCGGGGGAGCAGGACCTGGAGGTCAGGGTTCGAGCATGGGCACGAGGAAGCGCCTGGCCACCGTGACCAGTTGCTCGTCGTCGTCGTCGAGGTCGATGACGGCGCTGGGGATCGCCAGGAACGAGGTGGAGACGCGCACCATCATCTCGGCCACGAGGTCGGCGTCGAGGGCGGCCGACACGTTGCCCGTGCGTTGCTCGCGGCGGAGCCGGCCGGCGACGAACTCCCGTACGGTGGCGAGGGTCTGACCCCCATCGGTCATCATGGACGGGACGAGCAGGTCGGGCTCGGAGACGAGGAGGCCGCCGATCAGCGGGTTGCCGCGAATGGCGCGCAACGAGCTGACGAAGCCGAGGACCACCCTGTCGGCGGCGGTGCCGGCCTGCTCGATGTCGATGAGGAACCGGTCGAAGTAGCGGCGGAACTCCCGGCGCACCACGTGCTCGACCAGCGTGTGCTTGCTCTCGAAGCGCCGGTAGACGGTGATGCGCGACACCTTGGCCCGCCGGGCGACGTCCTCCATGGTGGAGCGCCTGATGCCCATCCTGCAGAACTGCTCGTACGCCGCGTCGAGATGCGAGCCCGTAGCTCGTCGTTGTCGTCGACGCGTTCGACGGCGTCCACGTAGGCGCGCTCCAGCAACGACCCTGTTCCACGCTCACCTTCTGCATCGAGTCTGTCTCAAGAGCGGGTCTTGTGGTGTCCGTAACAACGTGTTCTCATGATGATACACAGACTCAAATTCTGTTGCTTAGTATCACCCACTTCTCGCCATCGTACGAGAAGGAGGAAGCGGCGTGGGAGAACCCGGCAGGCGCGGCGACGGCGCGTTGCCTGCTGAATGGATCTCCGGCGAGCCGATCAAGACTGCCCTGAGCGAGACCCCCCACCTCGAAGGAGTGCAGGCCATGGCAGAGTTGAGCAGGCGCGACATACTGATCTCAGGTACCGCGCTGGGAGCGCTCGGCGCATTGGGCATCGCCTCACCGGCCCAGGCGAACACCCTGGCGGACGGCTGGACCTGGCCGGCCAGCGGCTCGGTCGCGGGCTCCGGCAGCGGCGCCGACCCCCGGTGGGTGTGGGACGACGTCGCCGATCCACTTCTCGCCTCGCTGTTCGACCGTGGCGTCATCCCCGAGGTCAACCGGCTCCTGTACGACTGGAACCGCAATGACCAGCCCCTGCCCGCCGGGCTTCCTGAAGACCTCCGGGCCTTCATCGAGCAGGCACGCCAGCTCCCGCCGTGGGCCGACCAGGCCAAGCTCGAGGCCGCGGCCCGCTTCCACGTCCTCAAGGGGAACTACATCGTCGTCCTCACCATCGTCGGCGCCGGCATGCTGGCCACCGCCATTCCCAAGGAGGCCCGCGCGGTCTACTACTCGGCCGGTGGCGCCGACCTGAAGGACCGGGTCGCGAAGACGAACGTCCTGGCGTACGCGGTCCGGCCGCAGAACGCCTGGGGTCCCGGCGGCACGGCCGTCGTCGAGGCCGTCAAGACCCGGCTGGTGCACGCGGCCGTACGGCATCTGCTCAAGTCGTCGCCCCACTGGTCCGGCCCCATCCCGATCAGCCAGGAGGACATGCTCGTCACCTGGCACACCCTGGCGACCTTCTCCATGCGCGGCATGCGCGCGTGGAAGGTGCGCATCTCCTCCGGGGAGTCCACGGCGTACCTGCACTCGTTGCAACTGCTCGCGCACATGCTCGGCATCAGGGACGAGTTCATCCCCGCCACCTGGGATACCTCCTACGCTCAGTCGGACATCGTCCTGCCCAGGAACATGGGGCCGACGGCGGAGGGCGTGGAGCTCAACAACATCCTGCGGAACATGCTCGCGGAGCTGACCAGCCCGGGCGGCATCGACAAGCCGCTCGTCAACGCGTTCTCCCGCTACCTCACCGGCGACCAGGTGGCCGAGTGGAACGGCATCCCACGCGAGCCGCTGTGGGACCCGGTCATCAAGACCGCCTGGCCGCTGCTGGTCCAGTTCAGGGAGGGGGCGATCGGGCTGCCGCTGGTGCCGTCCGCCGCCTGGCTCCTCGACGAGATGATCAAGAAGTGGACCACGTACTACCTCACCAAGGGGGCGCAGACCAAGATCGTGATCCCGACCGGCAACCGGCCCGGCTGATCGCGTCCACGCACTGTCGGTGCGGTCGTATTGGTTGCCGGCGGCCAGGATCGCCGTAATCGGGGCCTGAGCTGGGGAAACGCTATCAAGATCAATCCCGCGTATATCCCCTGATCATGGTCTCTCGGCTGCACGCGGGCACTGTCGGCTGCCTATCAAAGGTACAAAACAATAGACCTGCGGCTGTGAAGCCGCAGGTCAGGGGTCTGAAATGCCGATCCAGGTGAGTGCCCCCGGCAGGATTCGAACCTAATGACTCCGTACGACCCCGAGTTTCGCCGACTCGGGCGCTCGCTCCAGATGCCTGGATTCGAATCGGAGTTTGACTCCTGACCGCAGGCCGTGCGGACTGGGGCGAGGGGCCGGCGGGTGGCGGTTGACGGGGACCGAGCCCATGCCCTGAGTCGATACCGGACCTCGGAGTCCTCTGCTCAGGCCGTGCACCTCGTTCCCTCTCGGCCGCCACCCGCCAGGCCGCTTCTTCGGTCACGATCGTGGCGTGAGCCAGCCGCAGGAGACACCGCTCGTATCTACCCGGGCGCTCGAGCCCTTGCGCAGAACGCGGACCTGCGGCGGGCTGGGGCCACGAACTGCTGATCGGATGTCGAGCCGTCGAGCTCTCTCATTAGGGCGTGGCGTGCCCCTGCGCGGCTCACCTGAGCCAAGGATCGAACGAAGGAGGCGCCGGTGACGGTGACATGCGGAATCGACTGGAGTGAACGGCACCACGACGTCGCCCTCGTCGATGAAGGCGGCAAGCTGGTGGCCAAACGGCGCATCAGCGACGATGCCCGCGGCTGGCGGGTCCTGGTCGAGCTGCTGGCCGAGCACGGTGACCGTCCTGACAGCCCCATCCCCGTCGCGATCGAAACCGGACGTGGTCTGCTGGTGTCCTGCCTGCGGGCCACTGGGCGCAAGGTATATGCAATCAACCCGCTGGCCGTGGCCCGTTACCGCGAACGCCATACCGTCGCCCGCGCCAAGTCCGACCACGCCGACGCCATGACCTTGGCCAACATCCTGCGCGTGGACGCGGCCTGCCACCGGCCGCTGCCCCAGGACTCCGAGCTGGTTCAGGCGATCGCCGTGCTGGCCCGGGCACAACAAGACGCGATCTGGAGCCGGCAGCAGCTGTCCAACCAGCTGCGATCCCTGCTGCGCGAATACTTCCCCGCGGCGCTGACGGCCTTCCACGTCAAGAACATCGGCCTGACCTCCCGCGAAGCCCGCACCATCCTGCAGGCGGCGCCCACGCCCACCGCGGCCGCCAAGCTCACCACCCGCAGATTGCACGCCTTGCTGCGCGCCTCGGGCCGGCAGCGCAACATCGCCACCTGGGCCGACCGGCTGCAGGCACTATTCAGTGAAGAACACCTTCGCCAGCTCCCACTGGTCGAAGAAGCGCTCGGACGTCAGGCCCAAGCATTGCTGTTACAGCTGGATGCAGCATGCCGAGCCGCCGACGATCTTGCCGACGCCACCAACGAAGCCTTCCACCAGCACCCGGACGCTGCCGTCATCACCAGCTTCCCGGGTCTGGCCGACGTCACCGGCGCCCGCGTGCTCGCCGAACTCGGCGACGACCGCACCCGCTTCGCAGACGCACGCGCGCTGAAGGCCTACGCCGGCGCAGCTCCAATCACCCGCGCCTCGGGCAAAAGCCTGGTCGTCCACCACCGCAAAGTGAAGAATCAGCGCCTGGCCGCCGCCGGGTACGTCTGGGCCTTCGCATCCCTACGAGCGCCGGGCCCCAGAGCCCACTACGACCGGCGACGCGCCGAAGGCGAGCGACACTCCAGCGCGCTACGCAACACCTTCAACCGCCTGCTCGGCTGCCTCCACCACTGCCTGCAAAAGGGCGTGACCTACAACGAAGATGTCGCCTTCCAGCCACCATCGAAGGCCATGGCTTGACAACTTACGCAGATCGGATGTCTGCG
>NZ_FOHX01000010.1 GCF_900111685.1 Nonomuraea wenchangensis | reverse complement strand
CTAGGAGCCTTCTGAAGATGTTGTTCGGAGATGGACAGCAGGTGGTGGGGCTGGCAGGGTGATCGAGGCATTGGACGACAGGCCGTGTAGCCGTTGCCCCGCATTCGGTGGTTCAGCCGGTGTGGGGCTGCAGGGTCCACCGGCCCTGGACGCCGGCAAGCCCGAGGTTGATCAGGCGGCGCAGGTTCAAGGCCGCCACTCTGAGATGAAGCCACAGGTCGTTGCGTAAGACGCCGCGGTAGCGGAGCCTGCGTGCGCCGCCGTCCGCGCCGACCAGCCAGGCGATGGAGCGTTCGACCATGGGCCGGTGCTGCCGGTAGATGGCTCTCATGTCGGGATCGGTGGCCCATTCCTGGCGGGCCTGGTGTAACAGCGCGTCGTGTGGGTGCAGGCGCAGGGTTCGGCCGTCCTTGCTGGTGGTGCAGCGTTCGCGCAGTGGGCAGGTGCGGCAGGCGATGCCGAAGACCGCGTGGCGGGTGCGGGTGATATGCCGGCTCACCCCGGCCGGGCAGGTGACCGTGCCGGCGGCTTCATCGACGGTGAAGTCGTCGCGGGTGTAGCCGCCGGCCACGGCCGGGCGCAGCGGTGCGGGCTTGATGATGAGGGTGTGCCCGGCGGCGGCCAGCGCGGCGCGGGCGTCGCCGGTGCCGTAAGCGCTGTCGCCGAGCACCTCGAACACCGCAGTACCGGCGCCCGGATCGGCCAGCAGGTCCACGCCGACCACCGCCTCGTGGTTGCCGGCGCCGGTGGCCATGGTCAGCCGGACACCGGTGAACAGCCCGGTATCGGGTTCGATCACGACGTGCGCCTTGTAGCCGTCCTGACGCTGATGCACGGTCTTGTGCACGTGCCGGGCCTGGGCGTCGACGGTGGAGATGACCCGGTCGGTGGCGACCTTGCGGGCGATGCGCCAGCGCCCGTCGGTGCCGTCGGAACCTTCGGCCGGTTCGACGTCCTGGCCGGCCACCAGCGCCAGCAGCGCCAGGGCCTGGCCTGCCGTCTCCTCCAGCTCGCCCGCCACCGCGGCCGTCTCGAACGCGCTCACCACCGTGAGCGCGTCGGTGACCAGGCCGGACACCAGCTCCTGGCGGGCCTTGGCGTCGTCCCAGGCGATCACGGGTTTGCCCGCCTGGTCGTAGTCGGTGGCGTGGCAGCGTTCGGCGATCAGTGGGGCGGCGCCCGGGACCTGCCTGCTCACCCGCCGGATCGCCGCGATCAACTGGGTGATGGTGTCCTGGGTCGCGACCGCGTCGTCCAGCACCGCCGAGTCCAGCACCCGCCTCGTCCGCGCCCGCAGCGCCCCGCTGTCCGCGGCCAGGCGGCTGACCCGGGCGAAGATCCGATTCGGGTCGCCCGACTTGCGCAGCCGCTGCCGGAAGTACACCAGCAGCGAGGGGTCGAAGCCCCGATCCTGCAGGCCAAGCCCGCAAGCGGCCTTCCAGCGCAGATCACAGCGCACCGCCAGCGCGGCTTCGGGATCGGAACTGTGCAGCAACACCTGTAACACCAGCACACACGCCAGCACCTGCGGCGGGATGCTCGGCCGCCCATCAGTCGCGGCATACAGATCGGCGAACATCTCCTCGGGAAACAACTCATCGCGATGTTCGGCCAGGAAAGCGTAGACACTGCCTGCCGGGATCAACTCCCGGCAGGTGCTCCATACATCCGGCCCGACCGGCTGTTCGGGACGATGCCCCATCATGCTGTTCAGCCTGACCCTCGGCCTACATGATCGGAACCCCGACCAGCAACATCATCAGAGGACTCCTAGCCCGCCGTCGGCAGGAAGCTGCGGACCTCCGCCGCGACCCGTTCTGGCCGACCGCCCATCGAGGCGTTCGAGGTGGCGCTGTGGTCGAGGCCGGGCAGGTCCACGCGGCGGCAGCGGGGCAGCGCTCCGCTCAGGGCGGTGAGCGCGTTCCTGAGGTAGGCGGGGCTCCTCGCGCCGCCGAGCAGCAGGACCTCGGCCTCCACGCGACGGTAGGCGTCGAGGTCGTCGGCGGTCTCGGCGACGACCTCGACGTCCTGGCGGAGGGTCGGGGCGAGCTCGCGGAACGTGGGCTCGCCGTCGGCGGCCGTCCTCTCCTGCCGCTTGAGCATGGCGGTCGTCATGGCCTCCAGCAGGGGCCGCGGCAGCAGGCCGAGGAACGCCGGGCCCATACGGGTCCCCCGCATGCCGGTGACCAGCGCCGCGGGGACGCGGCCCGCGGCGAGCTCCCTGTCGAAGCGCTCCAGCCAGCCGGTCGGGTTGGAGCCGTCGAGGTCGAGGGGCGGCTCGAAGGCGATGACCGTACGCAGCTCCGGGCGGGCCAGCGCGGTGCGCAGGGCGATGATGGCGCCCGAGCTGACGCCCATGACGTGCTCGGCGCCGGTCGCGGCCAGCAGCGCGGACAGGTCCTCGACCTCGCGGGCGAGCCCGTAGCGTGGCCCCGCCGGGCCGCTGCGGCCCCGGCCGCGCCGGTCGGGCACGTAGCAGGTGAACGCGCCGGACAGGGCCTCGGCCAGCTCGATGTTGCCGTGCCCGGTCTGCATGGCCCCGTGCAGCAGCACCAGGCCGGGGCCGTCGCCGCCGAGGCAGCGGTAGGCGATCTCCGTGCCGTCCTGCGACGTCACGCGGTCAAGAGTGATCATGTTTGCTCCCCATGGTCGGGACCGCGGCGGGGAGCCCGGCTATTGTTGCCGTTGCCACCTCGTGGCCGGGGTCCGCTCCGCGGGTCTGTCGGATGCGAGGTCACCCGGCGGCGGTGTGCCAGCACCGCCGCCGGGTTCTTACGGG
The DNA here is from genome assembly GCF_900111685.1 of Nonomuraea wenchangensis. Taxonomy (GTDB): domain Bacteria; phylum Actinomycetota; class Actinomycetes; order Streptosporangiales; family Streptosporangiaceae; genus Nonomuraea; species Nonomuraea wenchangensis. Next base: position 312,933 of record NZ_FOHX01000010.1, on the reverse strand, counting down.
TTCAGTCGTCCCTGCGTCCCCTTTCCGCGGCCGCGGCCACGTCGTCGGGGAGCCGGCCGGTCTCGTGGTAGGCGCGCCAGGCGTCCAGGCCGGGGAACGTGCCGTCCGTGAGCTCGGCGAGCAGGCCGCGCACCCAGGCGGCCTCGGCCCGCCGCATCGCGAGGGCGTACTCCGCCTCCAGGAGGAACAGCCGGGGCACTTCCCGTCCGTCGCGCTCCAGCTCGTCCCGGTCTGCCGCGAGGTGCCGCTCCAGGACGGCGAGCCGCCGCCGCAGCAGCTCGGCGACCTCGTCGGGGCCGAGGCCGCCCAGAACCGACAGCCCGGCCTCGAACGCCGACGGCTCGTCCGCGGGGGCCGCGAGCAGCTCCCGCGTCCAGTCGGCGGCCTCCGCGAGGCCGGCGTCGGTGACGCGGTAGACGGTGCGCTCGGGGCGGGCGCCCTGGCGGTTGTTCTCGACGGCAGCGATCATGCCGTGTTTCTCCAGGTTGCCGACCACCGTGTAGAGAGAGCCCCATTTGATCCGCATGTCGCGGTCCTTGGCGCGGGCCCGCAGGACCGAGGCCATCTCGTACGGATGCATGGGGCGCTGCACGAGCACGGTGAGCACGGCCAGTCCCAGCAGGTTGCGCACCGGCCGACGCTTCGCCATGTTCGTCCTCCTTACTCGTTTGCGAGTATACGTCTGCGAGTATTTCGCGGGCAATGGTTTGGGCTTTGCATGCATTGCATGCAAAGTACTAAGATCCTTTTCATGCAGACCGACGTGGCGTGCAGCCGGTTGCGGGAGCTGATACTCGGCGGGGTCTATCCGCCGGGCGCGCGGCTGACCGAGATGGAGGTGGCCGCGAGCCTGCGGATGAGCCGGACCCCCGTGCGCGAGGCCCTGCGGGCGCTCGCCGCCGACGGCCTGGTCCGGCCCGCCGGCCGCGGCGTCACGGTCGTCGCCCTGGAGGAGGACGACCTGGACGAGGCCTACCAGGTACGGGGCGCCCTGGAGGCGCTCACCGCCGAGCTGGCCGCGGTCCGGCAGCGTGAGGGCCGCATCGCCCCCGCCGACCTGCGCGCGCTGCAGGACGTCGCGGCGCGGACGGCGGCCGCCACGGCCGAGGGGCGCCTGGCCGACGCCGTACCGCTCAACCGCCGCTTCCACCGGACGATCGCGGAGCTGGCCGGCAACGCCCTCGCGCTGCGCACGCTGGAACGCGTCTGGGACCAGATCCAGGTGTCCACGCTGCGCTCGCTGGCGCCGCCCGCCCGGCACGCGTACGTGTCCGCGCAGCACGACGACCTGCTCGCCGCGATCACGGCGGGCCGCCCCGAGGAGGCCGCCGCCGTCGCCCGCGCCCACGTCCTGGACACCCGCACGACCACGAGCCACCCGTACGAACCGTCATCCGAGGGAGACCGCCCATGAATCGCGATCACACCTACGCCACCGTCGTGACCTGGACCGGCGACCGGGGCACCGGCACCAGCGGCTACCGCGACTACGCCCGCGACCACGAGCTGTCCGCCGACGGCCCGGCCGCCGTCATCCCCGGCAGCTCCGACCCGGCCTTCCGCGGCGACGCGTCCCGCTGGAACCCGGAGCAACTGCTGGTCGGGGCGCTGTCGCAGTGCCACATGCTGTCGTACCTGCACCTGTGCGCGGTCAACGACGTCGTCGTCACGGCGTACGTCGACCGCGCCGGCGGCACGATGGCGCAGACCTCGGCGGGCGGCCACTTCACAGAGGTCGTACTCCGCCCCGAGGTCACGGTGGCCGCCCCTGAGATGGCGGAGAAGGCCGCCGCCCTGCACGCCGACGCCCACAAGGCCTGCTTCATCGCCTCGTCGGTGAACTTCCCGGTGCGCCACGAGCCGCAGATCCGCGTCGCGACGCCGTGAAAACAGGTTGTGCAAGCCGTTCACCTCGATCATGGTGAGGAGATGACTGCACAACCGTCCGCCTCGTTGCTGGGATTCCCGCCCGAGGCGCGCCTGCTGATTGTCAACGCCGACGACTTCGGGCTCCACCCCGAGGTCAACGAGGCCGTCGTACGGGCGATCGAGGACGGCGTCGCCGCCTCGTGCAGCCTCATGACGCCCTGCCCGGCGGCCGCGCATGCGATGGCGCTGCTGCGTGACCGTCCGGAGATCCCGTTCGGCGTCCATCTGACGCTGGTGTGCGAGCAGCCGGGCCGCCCGTGGGGGCCGCTCGCCCCGCGGGCGCTGATCCCGTCGCTGCTGGACGCCGCCGGCGGGTTCCCCTCCTTCGAGGACGCTCCCGGCGTGCTGGCCCGCGCCCGCCTCGACGAGATCGAGATCGAGTTCCGGGCGCAGCTCCACGCCGTGCTGGACGCCGGCCTGGAGCCGTCGCACCTGGACTGGCACTGCCTGGCCGACGGGGGGCGCGCGGACGTGTTCGAGCTGACGCTGGAGCTGGCCGACGAGCACGGCCTGGCGGTGCGGGCCTGGCTGGAGCCGTCGCGGGAGCTGCTGCGCGCCCGCGGTCTGCCCGCGCTCGACCACGACTTCCTGGACAGCTTCGCCCTGGACGTGGCCGGCAAGGCCGAGGCGTACGCACGCGCGCTGCGCGAGCTGCCGCCCGGCCTGAGCGAGTGGGCGGTGCACCCGGGCCTCGGCGGGCGCGCGTCACAGGCCGCCGATCCCGACGGGTGGCGGGTACGCCGCGGCGATTACGAGTTCCTGACCTCGCCGCGGGCCCGCGAGCTGCTACGGGAGGAGGGGATCACCGTGCTCGGCTACGACGAGATCCGCCGCGCCTGGACCGAGCGGCGCCGGGGCAGGTCGCGCTGAGGCGTCCTGGGATGGGCGGGGCGGAGGCGTCGCCGGACCGGAGCGCTGCGCCGAGGCGTCGCAAGGGTCCGGACGCGCTGGGCGTCCCGGACCTGACGGCACTGAGGCGTCAGTGAGTCCCGGCCGAGGCGGGGGCGGCGGCGGTGTCGGGGGCGAGCTCGGCTGCCGATTCGCCGGGCACGGCGCCCAGCGACAGCCCCGAGGCGGGCTCGTTGTGCAGGACCATGATCAGGAGTGTGGAGACCAGCGTGGCGATGAGCACCCAGCTGACCAGGATGATGACCGTCGAGCGGCGTGGCCGGCGCCAGCCGCCGGGTTGCCCCTGCGACCTGGCCTCGCTGCGACGGACTCGTTCGTTGAACGACTCGAGCCGTGCGACGAGTCGCGGATCATCCTCGACGAGGTGCTGCTCGATCTCGGCGAGCATCCGCTCCTCGTCCTGCGACCAGGCCATACGTGCACCTCCGGAACGCAAGCTCTGTGGCCTCTTCCTGCCCAACCATGAAGATCATTAGCCACGGCCTGACCAGGTAATTGCACCCTCTTTTCGGTTTGCGATCAAGCTCGAACTTTTGTTCTAATCATGGCATGCGCTGGGACAACCTGCGCCTGACCGCCGACGGTGAGGCCGATCCGTCCGTGCCGCTGTTCGCTCGGGGAGCGGTCACGCGGACGTTCGACACGCCCGAGTTCCAGGGCATGACCTTCTACGAGATCCGGGCCCGCTCGATCGTCAACCGCGTGCCCGCCGCCAGTCGCGTGCCGTTCGAGTACACGATCAACCCCTATCGCGGCTGCAGCCATCGGTGTGTTTACTGTTTTGCCCGGAAAACGCACGAATATCTTGATTTGGATTCCGGAGCGGACTTCGACTCCAAGATCGTGGTCAAGGTCAACGCCGCCGAGCTGGCCCGTAAGGAGCTGTCCTCGCCGCGCTGGGGCGGCCACCACATCGCCATGGGCACCAACGTCGACTGCTACCAGCGCGCCGAGGGCCGCTACCGCCTGATGCCCGGCATCCTGACCGCGCTGCGCGAGGCCGCCAACCCGTTCTCCGTCCTCACCAAGGGCACGCTGATCCTGCGCGACCTCGACCTGCTCGCCGAGGCGGCCGAGGTCACCGAGGTGAGCGCCGCCGTCTCGGCCGGGTTCGTCGATGCGGAGGCGTGGCGGGCGGTGGAGCCGGGCGCGCCCCACCCGCTGCGCCGCCTGGAGGTCTGCCGCACGCTCAACGACCACGGCATCGCGTGCGGCGTGCTGATGGCGCCGGTCCTCCCCTACCTCACCGACTCCCCCGCCCAGCTCGAACGCACCGTCAAGGAGATCGCCGAGGCTGGCGCCACCCACGTCACGCCCATCGTGCTGCACCTGCGGCCCGGGGCCCGCGAGTGGTGGCTGCGCTGGCTCTCCCGCGAGCATCCACGCCTGGTGCCGCGCTACCTGGAGCTCTACGGGCGCGGCGCCTACGCGCCCAAGCCCTACCAGGAGCGCGTCGCGGCTCAGGTGCGCGAGCTGGCCGAGCGGTTCGGCGTGGGCCGCGCCGTCCCGGCCATGGCCCGCCGCCGCCCGCCCCGCCCCCTCCGCTCAGCCTCGGGCCCGGCCGAGGGTCCGCCGGCCGAGCAGCTTCGCCTGCTGTAAGGGGTACATAGGCGGCATGTCGGGTTTCGTGCACAAATGGGTAGCAATGAGCTTGGTGCACGAATCACGCGTGCGCTCTGTCCGTACAGGGGGGATTCCTATGGCAGACACGAAGAAGAAACCTGCCACTAAGTCGGGCAAGTCGAAGAAGCAGGCCATCAAGACGAGCAGGCAGGCCAAGGAGACGAAGAAAGAAACCAGGAAGGGCTCCGACGAGAGCTGATCTATGGTGACATGATCGGACAGCCGGGAGCCCGGCTCCCGGCTGTCGCATCGACCGTGGAGCTGCCGCGATGTCCGCCTACCTGCGTTTCCCCTCCGTGTTCCAGGACGTCGTGGTGTTCGCCGCCGAGGACGACCTGTGGATGGTCTCCGCCCAGGGCGGCCGGGCCTTCCGCCTCACCGCCGGGCTGGCCGAGGCCGGCTATCCGCGCATCTCCCCCCGTGGCGACCAGCTCGCCTTCGTCGGCCGCGAGGAGGGCCCCGAGGAGGTCTACGTCATGCCGGCCTCCGGCGGCGCGGCCCGCCGGGTGACCTTCCACGGCGCGCGCTGCACGGTGACCGGCTGGGACCCCGAGGGCCGCATCCTCTACGCCAGCGACCAGTCCCAGCCGTTCGAGGGACGCAAGTGGCTGCACCGGGTGGCGCCGGGCGAGGTGCCGGAGCGGCTGCCGTACGGTCCCGCGAACTCGATCGCGCACGGCCCCGGCGGCATGATCGTGCTCGGCCGCAACACCGCCGACCCGGCCCGCTGGAAGCGCTACCGGGGCGGCACGGTCGGCGACCTGTGGATCGACCCCACTGGCGAGGGCGAGTTCCGGCGGCTGATCCAGCTTCCTGGCAACCTCGCCTCCCCCTGCTGGAGCGGCGGGCGGGTGTGCTTCATCAGCGACCACGAGGGCGTCGGCAACGTCTACTCGTGCCTGCCCGACGGCAGCGACCTGCGCAAGCACACCCATCACGACGACTACTACGCCCGCAACCTGTCGGGCGACGGGCACCGGCTGGTCTACCACGCGGGCGCGGACCTCTACCTGCTGGAGCCCGGCGAGCGTCCGCGCCGGCTGGAGGTGGCGCTGGCCAGCTCGCGCACCCAGCGCAACCGGCGCTTCGTCGAGGCGGCCGACTACCTGGAGAGCGCCACGCTCAGCCCCGACGGCAGCGCGCTGGCGATCACCACGCGCGGCAAGGCGTACACGATGGCCGGCTGGGAGGGCCCCGTACGCCGGCAGGGCGTCGAGGACGGCGTCCGCTACCGCTTCCTGACCTGGCTCAACGACGGCGTACGGCTGATCGCGGCGGCCAGCGACGACGGCGACGAGGAGCGGCTGGTCGTCCTGGAGAGCCGCGAGGGCGGCCCCGGCACCGAGGTCGCCCGGCTGGGCCGGATCACCGCGCTGGTGCCCGACCCGGCGCACGACCGGGTGGCCGTGGTCAACCACCGCTACGAGCTGCACCTGCTCGACCTCGCCACGGGCCGCTGCGACCTGGTGGAGGCCAACCCGTACGGCTCGCCGGAGGACCCCGCCTGGTCGCCCGACGGCTCCTGGCTCGCCTATGCCGCCCCGCTCAACCCCCAGACCACCGCGATCAAGCTGCACCATCCGGAGAGCGGGCGCACCGTGCAGGCGACCGAGCCGGTGCTGATCGACTCGATGCCGGCCTTCGACCCCGAGGGCCGCTACCTCTACTTCATCGGCCAGCGGACCTTCTCCCCCGTCTACGACCAGCTCCAGTTCGACCTGGGCTTCCCGCTCGGCACCCGCCCGTACGCGGTGGCGCTGCGCGCCGACGTGCCGGACCCGTTCGTGCCGCGCCAGCGTCCCCTGGAGCGCAAGGACGACGAGGACGAGGACGGGGACGATGACGAGGACGAGGGCGGCGAGGAGCGGCCGGAGGCGCTGCGCGTGGACGTGGACGGCCTGGCCCGCCGGGTCACCGCCTTCCCGCTCCCCGAGGGCCGCTACGAGCGGGTGGCCGGGCTGAAGGGCAAGGCGCTCATCCTCACCAGCCCCGTGGAGGGCGACAACGTCCTGCACCTGTACGACTTCGCCAAGAACGACAACGAGACCTTCGCCGACGGCGTCACGGACTTCGAGCTGGGCCGCGACCACCGGACGCTGCTGTACCGGACCGGCTCGCGGCTGCGTGTGGTCAAGGCGGGCGAGGTGCCGGGGCACGACGACGACCGGCCGGGGCGCGAGAGCGGCTGGATCGACCTGTCGCGGATCAAGGTGTCGGTGTGCCCGGAGGCCGAGTGGCGGCAGATGTTCCGCGAGGCGTGGCGGCTGCAGCGGGAGAACTTCTGGAGCGAGGACATGGCGGGCGTCGACTGGCCGGCCGTGTACGACCGCTACCAGCCGCTGGTGGACCGGGTGACGACCCGGGGCGAGTTCTCCGACCTGCTGTGGGAGCTGCACGGCGAGCTGGCCACCAGCCACGCCTACGAGAGCGGCGGCGAGTACCGTCCCGGTCCCGACTACACACAGGGCAAGCTGGGCGTGGACTGGGAGCGCCGCGACGGCGTCTACCACATCGCCTCCCTCGTCACCGGCGACCCGTGGGACCCGAAGGCGACCTCGCCGCTCAACCGGCTCGGCCTGGACGTACGCCCCGGCGACGCGGTGCTGGCCATCGACGGCGCGCCCATCGGCGACGGCGTCGCGACCCCGAACGAGCGCCTGGTCAACCAGGCCGGCGAGGAGGTCGAGCTGACCCTGCGGCGCGGCGAGAAGGTGTTCGCGGTCACCGTGCGGACGCTGGCGGACGAGCAGCCCGCCCGCTACCGCGACTGGGTCAACCTCAACCGGGCCCGCTGCCACCAGCGCTCCGGTGGCCGGGTCGGCTACGTGCACGTGCCCGACATGGGGCCGGAGGGGTTCGGCGAGTTCCACCGGGGGTTCCTCGCCGAGCACGACCGGCACGCGCTCGTCGTGGACGTACGGTTCAACGGCGGCGGTCACGTCTCGGCGCTGCTGCTGGAGAAGCTGGCCCGGCGCCGGCTCGGCTACGACTACCCGCGGTGGGGGGCGGCGGAGCCGTACCCTCCGGAGTCGCCGCGCGGGCCGCTGGTCGCCATCACCAACGAGTGGGCGGGCTCCGACGGCGACATCTTCAGCCACACCTTCAAGCTGCTGAAGCTGGGCCCGCTGGTGGGCCGGCGCACCTGGGGCGGCGTCATCGGCATCTGGCCGCGCCACCAGCTCGCCGACGGCACGGTGACGACGCAGCCGGAGTTCTCCTTCGCCTTCGACGACGTCGGCTGGCAGGTGGAGAACTACGGCACCGATCCCGACATCGAAGTGGACATCACCCCGCAGGACTACGCGCGCGGCGTGGACACCCAGCTCGAACGGGCCATCGACGTGGCGCTGGAGCTGCTGGCCGAGCATCCCCCGCACACGCCCGATCCGCGGCATCGGCCGCGTATGCAACCTTAGTCACCTTCGCAGCGTCTAATGATCATAGGTGAGGTAAGCACACCGGGGATGAACAGTGCTTCCCGCTCACGCAAGACGCTCAGGTGAACGCCGGCCGGCGCAGGGACTACACGACCTCGCGCGCGGCCGTGAAGTGTTGTTGATCGCTTTCTCGTTCTCAAGGGGGACTCGTCAGGTGCGCGCACTCGCACGCAAGGGCAAGTCGGCCGCGCTGCGGCTCTATCGGGGGTACAACCGGCGCAAGGCGCGGAACGCGCCACCCCCCTCGACGCGGCGGATCCGTATCCTGCTGCTGCACGCCTACGGCATGGGCGGCACGATCAGGACCGTGTTCAACCTGGCCGGCTACCTGGCCGAGGAGCACGACGTGGAGATCGTGAGCATCCTGAAGGAGGCCGAGGAGCCGTTCTTCCCCATTGACCCGCGGGTGCGCTTCCGCTTCCTGGACGACCGGCTGCGGCCGAGCCGCAACCCGCTGCGCGCGCTGCTGTCGAAGCGGCCGAGCCGGTTGATCCCCAAGGAGGAGTCGGCCTACCACCGCTTCAACCTCTGGACCGACCTGCGGCTGGCCCGCTACATCCGCTCGCTCGACACCGGTGTGCTCATGGGCACCCGGCCGGGGCTCAACCTCGTGATGGCCCAGTTAGCCCTGCCGGGCGTGATCACGATCGGGCAGGAGCACGTGGCGCTGCGCACGCAGCCCGAGGCGGTGCAGAAGCTCATCAAGTGGCGCTACCGCCGCCTCGACGCCCTCGTCACCCTCACCAGGGCCGACCTGAACGACTACCGCGAGGCGCTGCCGAAGAAGCCGCGCAAGCTCACCCGCATTCCCAACGCCGTGCCGCCGATGTCCGGCGACCCGTCCAAGCTGGACGCCAAGGTCGCCGTCGCGGTCGGCCGCATGACCCGGATCAAGGGCTTCCACCGGCTCATCACCGCCTGGGAGACCGTCGCCGCCGTCCACCCCGACTGGAAGCTGCGCATCTTCGGCGCCGGGCCCCAGGAGGACAACCTGCGGACGCAGATCGCCGAGGCGGGGCTGCAGGACAAGGTCGAGCTGCCGGGGCCCACCACCGACGTCGGGGCCGAGCTGGAGAAGGCGTCGCTGTACGTGATGAGCTCGCGCCACGAGGGCTTCCCCATGACGATCCTGGAGGCCATGGCCAAGGGGCTGGCGATCGTCAGCTTCAACAGCCCGCACGGCCCCAAGGAGATGATCAAGAACGAGGTGGACGGGCTGCTGGTCAAGCCGCGTACGAACGCCAACCTGGCGGCCGGCATCATCCGGGTCATCGAGGACGAGCAGCTCCGCCGCGATCTGGGCACCCGTGCGCTGGAGACGGCGGAGACGTACAGCGTGGAGGCGGTCGGGCTCAAGTGGGACGCGCTGCTGGCCGAGCTGCTCGCCCGCCGCGACGGCACCTACGTCCCGCGTACGGCCCAGCCGGCCGCCCAGTCGCCCGCCGAGCCATCCGTCCCGGAGAGCCCTGCCCAGGCCACCGCCGAGCCCGCCGTACGGCTCGTGGCGGTGCCGGTCGTTCCCGAGGCCACGCCCTGACCCCATGAGCGGCGGGCGGGGGCGTCCCCCGCCCGCCGAGTCCTTACGGCGCGTTCACCGCTCGACGGCCAGCCGCACTCCCAGGCCGATGAAGATGCCTCCCGTGGCGATGTCGACACGTCGGCGAGCCGCGCGCCGACGGCGCAGCCAGCCGCCGATCCTGCCCGCGAGCACGCCGACCGTGCCGTCCACCACGAACTCCAGCACGATCAGAACGGCGCCGAGAATCGCGAACTGCAACCAGACCTGACCAAGCTGCGGCTTGATGAACTGGGGCAGGAAGGCGATGGTGAAGGTGACCATCTTCGGGTTCAGCAGATTGGTCAGCAGGCCGCTGGTGAACGCCCGGCGTCCGGGCATCCCTCCCTCGCCGTCCACGGGCATCTCGTGATCCACACCCTTGCGGTGACGAATCATCTGCACGCCGAGGTAGATCAGGTATCCGGCTCCGATGATCCGTACCACGGTGAAGGCGACCGGCACCATCTCGAAGAGGGCCGCGAGCCCCGCGGCGGCCACGGCGACGTGGACGGCCTCGCTCGTCGCCACCCCGGCCGTGGCGAGCAGGCCGGCGCGCGGGCCGCCACGCATCCCGCAGCCCAGGACGAACAGCATGTCCGGCCCAGGGGTGATCATGGCGATGATCGTGGTCATGGTGAACAGCAGGAGCATATTTTGCTCGATAGGCATGCGGGAATGATGTCAACTCCGTCCTGAACCCACCATTGCTCGACTTCGCGGACCGCAAACAACTCTTCGCAAAGAAGTGTTCGCAGTCTAGGGTGGAGCCATGACCGATCCCTTGGAGAGCGGCGTCGTCGTCCTCGACGCGAAAGGGTTGCGGGCGCTCGCCCACCCCGTACGCGTCCAGCTCGTGGAGCTGCTGCGCAAGCACGGCCCCTCGACCGCCACCCGCCTCGCCGAGCGCCTCGGCGTCAACTCCGGCACCGCCAGCTACCACCTGCGCAAGCTGGGCGCGGCCGGGTTCGTGGAGGAGGACGCCGAGCGCGGCAACGCCCGGGAGCGCTGGTGGCGTTCGATCCACCGGGTCACCCGGCTCACCGACGAAGGGCTCACCGACGCCGAGCCGGAGGCCGTGCACGCCTACATGCACTCCATCGCGGCCCTGTACAACCTGCGCACCCAGCAGGCGCTCAACGAGCTGCAGACCATGCCGCGCGGCTGGCGGCGGGTGCTCGACCTCAGCTCCTTCGCGCTGCGGCTCACCGAGGAGGAGGGATGGCGGCTGCGGCAGGAGCTGGGCGAGGTGATCGCCCGCTACCGGCGCGACGGCGAGGAGGCGCCCCCGGACGCCCGGCGGGTCGTGCTGATCACCGAAATCCTGCCCGAGCTCGACGACGGGACGGACGACGGGGCCGGGGAGGGCTGATGGCCGCGACGGCGTTACCCAGGCCGCTCGCGGGGGTGCTGGCGGCCGTGGCGGTGTCGCTCACCGGCACGCGGGTGTCGGCCATCGCGGTGCCCTGGTTCGTGCTGGTGACCACCGGGAGCCCGGTCTGGACGGGCGTCGTCGCATTCGCCGAGATGGCGCCGTACGTGGTGGTCAAGCTGATGGCCGGGCCGCTGCTCGACCGGATCGGGCCGCGGCGCGTGTCGTTGGCCGGTGACGTGGTGAGCGCGGGCGCGGCCGGGGCCATCGCGCTGCTGCACGCGCTGTCACTGCTGCCGCTGGGCGTGCTGGCCGCGCTGGTCGCGGTCATCGGGGCGGCGCGCGGGCCCGGCGACCTGGCCAAGTCGATCATGGTGCCCGAGGCGGCCGATCTCGGACGGGTGCCGCTGGAACGGGCCACCGGGCTGATGGGCGTGGTGGAGCGGCTGGCCCAGCTCGTCGGGCCGATCGCGGGCGGGGCGATGGTGGCCGCCCTGGGCGCGCCGGCCGGGCTCGCGGTCAGCGCCGTCTGCTTCGCATTGGGATCGGTGGTGGTGGCCTGGGCGCTGCCGCACGGCATGGGCCGCCGCGCCGCAGCCCCGTCCACTCAAGAGGACGGCCCGGACGGGTACTGGCGGCGGTTCGGGCAAGGGTGGGCGTTCCTGCGGGGGCAGCCGCTGCTGCTGGTCCTGATCGGCACGGTGGCGGTGACGAACCTGCTGGACGCAGCCTTCGCCCAGGTGCTCGGGCCCGTGTGGGCCGAGGAGTCGGGCAGCGGGCCCGCGATCTGGGGGCTCAGCCGGGGCTTCATGGGGCTGACCGCGATCGGGGGCGGGCTGGTGGCGGCGGCGCTCGCGCACCGGCTGCGGCGGCGGCCGGTCTTCTTCGCCGCGTTCCTGGTGGCCGGGCCGCCGCAGTACCTGATCCTGGCCGTGGACGGCGTGCCGGTGTGGGCGGTGCTGGCGGTGTTCGGGGTGGGCGGGTTCTGTGGCGGGTTCCTCAACCCGATCCTGGGGGCGGTCACGTACGAGCGGGTGCCCCGTGACCTGCTCGGCCGGGTGGGCGCGTTGCAGACGTCGCTGGCCTTCTCCGGGATCCCCGTCGCCGGGGTGCTGGCCGGGGCGGCGGTCGCGGCGGCCGGGCTCGCGCCGGTGCTGGTGGCCTGCGGTGTGGTCTACGGGCTGACCACCACGCTCGCGGGGTTGCATCCGGCCGCCCGCGACATGGACCGCCTGCGCGGCCAGGGCCCGCGCGCGTCCGACGCCGTGCCGGCCGGAGGCACGTGAGGCCGCGGGATCAGGCGCGGATTCAGGCACCGATCCGGGCGCGGGCTCAGGCCCGGTCTGCGCCCACCGGGGCCCGGAGCAGCATCGCGGCCACCTCGGGGCCCAGGATCGGATCGTCGCGGAAGGCCGCCACTAGCGCCGACCGCAACGCCTCCGTGCCGTCCCCTGTCGCCCCCGCCACCCGTTCGATGAGTCCTCGGGTGTGGGCGTCGCCCCGGCCGAAGACCCGCTGCAGCACCCGCGTGCCGAGGGCGACCGGGGTGCCGGCGGCCGACTCGCTGGTCCTGGCCAGCACGCTCACCCCGTAGGCGCCGATGGCGAGGGTGGCGAAGGGCATGACGTCGTCGGCGACGTCCACCAGCATTTGCGTCGAATTCCGCATAAGACCCTCCCCTGAGGTCTAAAGGGCGATGGTAGCCCGCCGAGCGCCGCGGGCGAGGGCATACCCTGTCGAATGTGTCTGCCCCGTACCTCACACTCACCGCCCCCGTCGAGCACGAGACCGAGGTGCGGCGCTCGCGCTTCATCTGCGCGGTCGCGCCCGCGCGCAGCGTGGAGGAGGCGGCGGCGTTCATCGCCGGGCGGCGGCGCGAGCACGCCGGCGCCACCCACAACTGCACGGCCTACGTCGTCGGGCAGCGCGTCCAGAAGGGCGACGACGACGGCGAGCCGGGCGGCACCGCGGGCACGCCCATGGTGCAGGCGCTGGTCGGGCGCGGCTACAACGACGTGGTGGCGGTGGTGACGCGCTACTTCGGCGGCGTGCTGCTCGGCGCGGGCGGGCTGGTGCGCGCCTACGGCTCGGCGGTGACCGAGACCCTGGACCGGGCCGAGCCGGTGCGGATGGTGCCGGCCAGGCGGGTGCGCGTGGCGGTGGCGCACGACCAGGCCGGCCGGGTGGAGAACGACCTGCGCGCCTCGCGGTACGCGGTCGAGGACGTCGCCTACGCCGCCCAGGTCACCTTCAGCGTGGCGGTCGGCGAGGACGAGGTGGCGGCGTTCGGCGACTGGGTGGCGACGTTGACGGCGGGCCGCGCCCGGGTGAGCGTCGGCGAGGACGTGCACGTCCCCGCCTGAGCGTCCTATCCCTCCAGGGCGTACTGCATGACGCGGAACTTGGCCTGCGCCTCGGCCAGTTCGGCGGCCGGGTCGGAGTCGCCCATGATGCCGCAGCCGGCGAACAGCCGGGCCCGCCGCCCGCGTACGAGCCCCGACCGCAGCGCGATGCCCCACTCGCCGTCGCCGTTGGCGTCGATCCAGCCGACCGGCCCGGCGTAGCCGGCGCGGTCCATGCCCTCCAGCTCGCGGATGACCTTGGACGCCAGGTCGGTCGGGGTGCCGCCGACGGCCGCCGTCGGGTGCATGGCGGCGACCACGTCGAGCACCGACGCCCCGTCGGCGAGCCGCCCGGTGACGTGGCTGGCGAGGTGCTGGACGTTGGGCAGGACGAGCAGTTCGGGCTCGTCGGGCGTCTCCAGCGACGAGCAGAGCGGCCCGAGCGCGGTGCGTACGGAGGCGATCGCGCACTCGTGCTCGTGCCGGTCCTTGGCGGAGGCGAGCAGCGCTGCCCCGCGGGCGAGGTCGTCGGCGGGGCCGGTGCCGCGCGCGGTCGTGCCGGCCAGCACCAGCGACTCGATCTCCTGGCCGGTGCGCCGGATGAGCAGCTCGGGCGTGGCGCCGACCAGCCCGGCGACGGAGAACGTGTAGCACTCGGGGTAGCGGCCGGCCAGCCGCGACAGCAGCAGCCGCACGTCGATGGCCCGCTCGGCGGTGGCGACCAGGTCGCGGGCGAGCACGACCTTCTCCAGCTCGCCGTCGCGGATGCGGGCGGCGGCGCGGGCCACCACGTGCTCCCACTCGGGGGCGGTGAGGCTGCCGTCGCCGTAGCTGATGCGGCCGGGGTCGAGCACCGGCGTGACGGTCTCCAGCGGCGCGTCGCCGATCGTGGTCAGCCAGGCGCGGCCGTCGCGGCGGGCCAGCACGGCCTGCGGCACGACGAGCACCGAGCCGGGCGCGTCCTCGTCGAAGGTGAAGTTGCCGAAGGCGACCGGGCCGGTGCCCGGTCCTCCCGCGCCGGGGAGCCCGGCTCCGCCGAGCACGCCGGCCAGCCACTCGCGGGCCCAGGCGAAGCGGCCCGAGCCCGGGGGCACGGCGACGCGGGCCGCCTCACCCCATCCGACGATCCCCTCGCCGTTCCTGATCCAGGCGTACGGCGACGACCTGGGCAGGGAGGCCAGCAGGTCGCCGGGATCGCCGACCGGTGTGGTGCGAACCGGCAGCGGGCGGGTTGTTCCGAGCGCGACACTCACTCAAGACATGCTATGCGTCACCTGAACATGTTCGACTCTGACCCCCATGAATGCCACGTTAAGGCAAGCAAATCCGGAAAAAAGCGGAACGCCTGGGGAGCCGGCACGGCCGTCCGGCCTTCGGCCTGTCAAGCCGCCATATGAAGTCGGTCCTGAAACGGCAGACCTGCCCCGACGCGATGGCCGGGGGCCGGCCGGCTCTCTACCTTTGGGGCCATGTTCGGTCGCCTGGCCCCTGTTCTCGCCGCAGCCAGTGTCCTCTCCGGTCCGCTCGCGGCTCCGGCCGCCGCCGCGACCCCCGCGTCCTTCGCCGAGCCGGTCCCCGAGGTCATGGCCGCTCTCGGCGACTCCATCTCCACCGGCTTCAACGCCTGCGGCTGGTATGTCTCCTGCACCTCGCGCTCCTGGTCGGCGGGCGACCACGCCGCCGTCTCCAGCCACTACCTGCGCCTGTCGAAGCTGTCTGGAACGCTCCAGGGCCACAATCTCAACTTCGCCTCCCCCGGAGCGACCAGCGCCGACCTGCTCGGCCAGGTGAACAAGGCGATCGAGGCCAAGGCCGACTACGTGACCGTGCTCATCGGCGCCACCGACGCCTGCGTACGCACCGAGAAGGCCATGACCCCGGTCGCCACCTACCGGCAGCGCCTGGAGACCGCGCTGGCCACGCTGCGCGCCGGGATGCCGCAGGCCCGGGTGCTGTTCGCGAGCATCCCCGACCTGCGGCGGCTGTGGCAGGTCGGCAAGGACAACCCTGTGGCCCGTACGTTCTGGACGCTCGGCCGGGTCTGCCCGACGATGCTGACCAACCCGAGCTCGACGAAGAAGGCCGACGTCGAGCGCCGGGCCCGGGTACGCGCCCGGGTGATCGGCTACAACCGGGCCGCCGCCGAGGTCTGCGCCGCCTACGGCCCGCAGTGCGGCACCGACGGCGGGGCGGTCTTCTCCTTCCCGTTCACGCTGGAGCACGTCAGCAAGTGGGACTTCTTCCACCCCAGCACGGCGGGGCAGCGGGTGCTGGCCGCCCAGACCTTCGGCCGCGGCTTCGACTGGATCGACCCGCGCTGATCGTCCTCGTCATCTGCACTGGGCGAGCATCGCCTTCTTGTCCGCCGGGGTGACCGGGACTCCGTACTTCGCGGCGACCTGCGCGAAGCGGGTGACGTACGCGCAGCGCACCCGCCGCTGCGGCGGCAGCCAGCCCGACGGCCCCGCGGCGTCCTTCTCCTCGTTCGCGGCGCCGTACACGGGCAGCAGGTTGAGCGGGTCGTTGGCGAAGTCGAGCCGCTTCGACATCGGCCAGCGCGGCGCGCCCATGCGCCAGCCGTAGTTGAGCGGCACCACGTGATCGACCTGCACCTCGCCCGCGCGGTCCTTGCGCCAGCGGATGCGCCGGCCGGTGTAGGGGTCGTCCAGCGTGAGCGACACGACCTCGCAGCGCGAGCCGGCGCGGTACTTCACGTTCCGGCCGTCGCGGGCCAGCAGGTCGTCGCGGGTGCGGCAGCCGTTCCCCGCGTACGGCACGCCGGGCGCGGTGTCGGCCCAGTTCTCGCCGTAGCGGGCGCGGTCGTAGCCGGCGTTGGGGCCGAGCCCCCGGGTGCGCAGCCGCCGGATGAGGGCGCGTGCCTCGGCCTTGTCGGCGTCGGAGATGATGGGGGCCAGACCGGGTAAGGTGCCGCCGGTGTTGCCCAGCGGGCTGGCCGCCGTCGCCGGTGGCGTCCTGGCCGTGCCGACGAGGGAAACGACGATGATGGCTCCTGCGAGAAGGGCGAGGGCGTCCTTCGTGCTCAATCGGGCCTCCGAGCGCGCTTCCAGATCTCTAGAGAAATTCCCGGCTTGAGTTGTTCCGACACGGGAGGGTTATGTGACCGAACGCCCGATCGATCCGGACGTCGATCTTCACGTCCCGGCGCAGCGCGCCGAGCTGCACTGGCCGGTCCTGGCCGCGATCGCGGCCGGCGGCGCGCTCGGGGCGCTGGCCCGCCACGGCCTGCAGTCCGCGCTGCCCGCTCCGCCGGACGGGTTCCCGTGGGCGACGTTCTGGGTCAACGTGTCGGGTTGCCTGCTCATCGGGGTGCTCATGGTGGTGATCACCGAGGTGCGGCCGGCGCACCGGCTCGTGCGGCCGTTCCTGGGCGTGGGGGTGCTGGGCGGGTACACGACGTTCTCGACGTACGTGGTGGACGCGCGGCGGGCGGTCGAGGCGGGCGCGCCGCTCGTCGGGCTGGCCTACCTGGCCGCCACGATGGCCGTGGCGCTGGCCGCCGTCGCCGCCGGCATGTGGCTGACCCGGCGGGTCGCCGGCAGGCGGGCGGCGGGATGACGCTGCTGCTCATCGTGGCCGGCGCGGCGGTCGGCGCGCCGCTGCGCTACCTCGCCGACCGGGCGGTGCAGGCCCGGCACGACACGGTCTTCCCCTGGGGGACGCTCGCCGTCAACGTGGCCGGGTCGGCGCTGCTGGGGTTCCTCGTCGCGCTGCCGGCGGACGGCGCGCTGATGGCGCTGGCCGGCACCGGGTTCTGCGGGGCGCTGACGACGTACTCGACGTTCGGCTACGAGACGGTGCGGCTGCTGGAGGTGGGCGCCCGCTTCCACGCCGTGGCCAACGCCGCCGCCGGCGTCGTCGCCGGGCTCGGCGCGGCGTACTGCGGGGCCGCCCTGGCCCAGGCGTTCATGTGAGCGGGCTCATGGCGCGGGCGGCGGGTCCTGGCTCGCCAGCACGTCGCGCAGCAGGTCGCGGGGCGGGCGGCGGCGCCACTCGCGCGGATAGCCGAGCGAGACCTCCTCGAAGCGGACCCCGTCATACCAGGTGACGCGCGGGATGTGCAGGTGGCCGTAGATCATCGCGGCCGTCGGGAAGCGCAGGTGCCAGTCGCGGGTGGCGGTGGTGCCGCACCACTGCGCGAACTCCGGGTACCACAGCACGTTCGTCGGCTCGCGGACGAGCGGGTAGTGGTTGACGAACACCAGCGGCACGTCGTCGCCGGCCTCCGCCAGCCGCCGCTCGGTCTCCGCCACCCGCGCCGCGCACCACGCCTCCCTGCTGGGGTAGGGGTCCGGGTGCAGAAGGTACTCGTCGGTGCACACCACACCGGTGCCGCGGGCGTACTCCAGCGCCTCCTCCTTCGAGGAGGTGCCCGGCGGCAGGAACGTGTAGTCGTAGAGCAGGAACAGCGGCACGATCCGCACCGGCCCGCCCGGCCCCTCCCACAGCGGGTAGGGGTCCTCCGGCGTCAGGACGCCCAGCTCCCTGCACATGGCGACCAGGTGCTCGTAGCGGGCCACGCCCCGCAGCTCGGGCGGGTCGCCGTGCGGCGTCCACAGCTCGTGGTTGCCCGGCGTCCACACCACCCGCTCGAAGCGGCCCGCGAGCAGCCGCAGCGCCCAGCGGATGTCCTCCAGTCCGTCGGCGACGTCACCCGCGACCAGGAGCCAGTCGCCGGGCGAGGACGGTTTCAGCTCCTGGACGATCGCGCGGTTCTCGTCGTAGGTGACATGCAGGTCACTGACCGCGAGCAGGCGGCCATCATGGCGGGCGGGCAACGGGGGGCCTCCTTCCGGCTGTCACGAGCATGCCATGTGGACGGGCCGCTCCCCCACCCCCGCCGGTGCGTGAGATCCGGCCGGGGCCCGCGGGCCCCGGCCGGGAGCGACGTAATAACGGGCCGCTCCGCAGCAGCTCCCGGCCGTTCCTCCTGATCCGGTAGGTCATGCGCGCGACCAGGTCCGCCCGGCGTCGAGGCACTCCTCGCCGCCGTGCTCCAGCACGACCTTCCTGCTGACCGTCGTGGTCACGGGACGACCTCCGGGCTCTCGCGTTGCGCCCTGCCCGGATGGTTGTGCCTCGTTCCGCCTCCAGGCACCCGCCGGGAACCGTCAATTCCCGCCCAAGAGCGTCATTCGCGCCGCAACTCGTGCGCCAGCTCCTCCAGCTCCGCCCCGCCCGACATGAGCGCGGTCAGCTCCTGCGCGGTGATGTCGGCCTTGGCGTACTCGCCCATGCCGGCGCCCCGGTTGAGCAGCAGGAACCGGTCGCCCACCGGGTGGGCGTGGTGCGGGTTGTGGGTGATGAAGATCACGGCGAGCCCCCGGTCGCGGGCGCGGGCGATGTAGCGCAGCACCACCCCGGCCTGTTTGACGCCGAGCGCCGAGGTGGGCTCGTCGAGGATGAGCACGCGGGCACCGAAGTGCACGGCCCGCGCGATCGCCACCGACTGCCGCTCCCCGCCGGACAGCGTGCCGACCGGCTGGTCCACGTCGCGGATGTCGATGCCCATGGCCCGCAGCTCCTCGCGGGCCACCCGGCGGGCCCTCGCCACGTCGAAGGCGAGGCCCTTGCGCGGCTCGGAGCCGAGGAAGAAGTTCCGCCACACCGACATCAGCGGGATCATCGCCAGGTCCTGGTAGACGGTGGCGATGCCGCGGTCGAGCGCGTCGCGCGGGCTCGACAGGCGCACCTCCTCGCCGTCCACGAGCAGCGCCCCCGTGTCGTGCTGGTGCACGCCGGACAGGATCTTGATGAGGGTCGACTTGCCGGCGCCGTTGTCGCCGAGCACGCACAGCACCTCACCGGCCGCCACGCCCATCGACACCTCGCGCAGCGCCAGCACCGAGCCGAACCTCTTGCCGATGCCGCGGGTCTCCAGGATCAACGCCGTACCTCCTCGGCGTAGCGGCGGACCAGCCGGTTGGCCAGCGTGGCCAGCAGCAGCATCGCGCCCAGGAAGAACTTGAACCAGTCGGCGTCCCAGCCGAGGAAGACGATGCCCTTGTCGGCCATGCCGAAGATGACCGCGCCGATGGCGGCGCCGACGGCCGAGCCGTACCCGCCGGTCAGCAGGCAGCCGCCGATGACCGCCGCGATGATGTAGATGAACTCCTGGCCGATGCCGATGTTGGCCTGGACCGAGGTGTAGCGCAGCGCCAGGATCGAGCCGACCAGCCAGGCGGCGAACGCGGTCGTCATGAACAGCGCGATCTTCGTCCGCGCGGCCGGTACGCCGACCGCCCGCGCCGCCCGCTCGTCGCCGCCCACCGCGAAGATCCAGTTGCCCGCCCGGGAGCGCATGAGCACCCACGTCGCCACCGCCGTGACCAGCAGCCACCACAGGATCGCCACCCGGAACGAGGTGCCGCCGACGTCGATGGTCCCGGCCAGCAGGGTGCTCGCGCCGTCGTACCCGTCGGCCCTGCGCAGCCCGCCGACCTGGACGGTCCCGGTGATGGCCTTGGTCACGCCGAGGTTGACGCCCTGCAGCATGAGGAACGTGCCGAGCGTGACGATGAAGCTGGGCAGCCGGGTGCGGGTCACGATCAGCCCGTTGGCGAACCCGACGGCCAGCGCCACCGCCAGCCCGGCCAGCATGGCGAGCCACACGTTGAGCCCGAACCGGGTGGCCAGCGTGACCAGGATGAGCCCGCTGGTGCCGGTCAGCACGCCCGCGGACAGGTCGAACTCGCCGCCGATCATGAGCAGCGCGACCGCGACCGCCATGATGCCGAGCGTGGCGGCCGGGTCGAGCCAGTTCGCGACGCCGGCCGGCGAGCGGAACACCGGCGACTGGGCGGCGAAGAACGCGAACACCAGCACCGCGCCGACCACCGCGCCCAGCTCGGGCCGGATGAGCAGGCGGCGGGCCAGGCCGACGCGGGCGATCCGCTCGTCGGCGGCCACCTCCGTCGCCGGCGCCGTCCCCGGGCTCATCGGGTGCCCGCCTCCGCCAGCTTGGCGACCTGGTCGGCGTTGTCCTTGGTGACGAAGCCGGGCCCGGTGTTGACCGGCAGGCCGCCGCCCACGGTGTTGAGGTTGGTGGTGTAGAGGTGCAGGAACGTGATGGGCAGGTAGCCCTGGAGGTACTGCTGCTGGTCCACGGCGAACAGGACCTCGCCGGCCTTGATCGCGGCCACCACGTCGGCCGACAGGTCGAAGGTGGCGACCTTGGCGGTCGAGCCCGAGTCCCTGACGGCGTCCCTGGCGGCCACGGCGACCGCCGGGTTGAGCGCCAGCACGCCGTTGACCTGCTTGTCGGACTGGAGCTTGGCGGTGACCTTGGACGTGACGTCCGCCAGGTTGCCGATGTCCACCTGGAGCCGTTCGACGGAGCCGCCGAGGGTCTCCTCGGCGCCCTTGCAGCGCTGGTCGAGGCCGACGTTGCCGGCCTCGTGGATGACGCACAGCAGCTTGGTGACGCCGGCCGCCTTGAGCTGCTCGCCCGCGCCGCGCCCGGCCACGTCCTCGGACTGCCCGACGTGGGTGAGCGCGCCGAACGCCTTGGAGGAGTCGGCCCCCGAGTTGATCGTCACCACCGGGATCTTCGCGGTGACGGCCTTGCCGATCGCCTCCTTCAGCGCGTCGGGGTTGGCCATGGAGACCACGATGCCGTCCACCTTCTCGGCGACGGCCTGGTCGATGAGCTGCGACTGCTTGGCCGGGTCGCCGTCGCCCTGGTAGGTGACGGTGACGCCGTACTGCTTCCCGGCGGCCTCCGCGCCGTTCTTGACCACGTCCCAGAAGGCGTCGCCGGCGCCGCCGTGGGTGATGACGGCGTACTTGCCGCCGCTTTCGGCCGGGGATCCGGCCGCCGGAGCGCTGCTCTGGGCGCTCTGCCCGTCCGGGGACGGGGACGAGCAGCCCGTGAGGGCGAGGGCTCCTAACAGTGCCAGCACGATCGGGGTACGTCTCACAAGGACACCTCCAAGACCAACAGGCTTGGCCCGGTTCTACATCAGTGTCAACGTGTTGTATAGACATAAGGACACGCATAGTTGCAGAACGGAAGACTTCGTTCCCTATAATGCGAGCATGACCAGCGCACCCATGAGCGGCCGCAAGGCACAGGCCGCGCGGAACGACGAGCTGATCCTCCAGGCGGCACGGGCGGTCTTCACCGCCGACCCGGGCGCCCCCATCGCCGCCGTCGCCGAGAAGGCGGGCGTCGGCATCAGCGCCCTCTACCGCCGCTATCCCAGCAAGGAGGCCCTGCTGCAGAAGCTGTGCGGCGACGGGCTCAAACTCTACATCGAGGTCACCGAGCGGGCGCTGGCCGAGGAGGGCGACCCGTGGGAGGCGTTCGCCGGCTACCTTCGCGGCATCGTGGACGCCGACACCAACTCGCTGACGATCAAGCTGGCCGGGACGTTCCAGCCGACGGAGGAGCTGGGCCGCGACGCGATGCGGGCGGGGGCGCTGGCCACCGAGATCCACCGGCGCACGGTGGAGGCGGGCGTGCTGCGCCCCGACCTCACCACCGCCGACATCGCGCTGCTGCTGGAGCAGATCGCCTCCATCCGGGTGGGCGACGAGCGGCGGATCTCCGAGCTGCGCCACCGCTATCTCACCCTGATGATGGACGCGCTGCGCCTGCCGCCGGCCCGCCGCGAGCTGCCAGGACCGGCGGCGACGGACGAGGAGCTGTCGTCCCGCTGGTGGACGGGCTCCTAGACGTCAGACCTCGGCGGCGAGATGGCGGGCGAGCGCGACCGTACGGCGGGCGCGGGCCAGCACCGGAGCGTCCACGAACCGGCCGTCCGGCAGCGCCACCGCGCCGAGCCCCGCCCGCCCGGCCCGCTCGGCCGCCTCGACGACCTCCTCGGCCCGCGCGACCTCCTCCTCCCCCGGCCGGAACGCCCGCCGGATCACCGGGATCTGCCGGGGGTGGATCGCGGTCCGGCCGAACAGGCCCATCGCGCGCCCGGCCAGGCAGGAGGCGGCGAGCCCGTCCTCGTCCCTGACGTCGGGATACACCGACATCGGCACCGGCGGCAGCCCGGCCGCCGCCGCGGCGAGCACCGCCTGGAGCCGCAGGTGGTCCATGGCGGCCTCGGCGGTGATCGACAGCTCGGCGGCGAGGTCCTGCTCGCCGAGCGCGATCCCGGCCACGGCCGGATGCGCGGCGACGGCCGCCGCGCGCAGGATCCCGGCCGCCGACTCCAGCAGCGGGTACGCCCGCCCGTCCGCGATCCCGTCGAGCACGGCGGGGTCCTCGACCTTCGGCAGCCGTACGCCGTCGGCCAGGTCGCCGACCGCCTCCAGGTCCGCCCGGCCCCGCGCCGTGGTGAAGTCGTTGACCCGGACGTGCACGGCGGCGCCGGCCGCGGGCCGCTCGCGCAGGTAGGCGACGGCGTTGGCGCGGGCCTCGTCCTTGCGGGCGGGCACGACCGCGTCCTCCAGGTCGATGATGACGACGTCGGCCCCGGACGCGGCCGCCTTGGCGAACCGCTCCGGCCGGTCGCCGGGGACGTACAACCACGTCACCGGCGGGATCATGCGATCACCCCGGCCTCGCGCAGCTCGGCCAGGCGCTCGCGGGAGTAGTCGAGCTCGCCCAGCACCTCGTCGGTGTCCCTGCCGAGCGGACGCCCCGGCCAGCGGATCTCGCCCGGGGTGTCCGACAGGCGGAACATGACGTTCTGCATGGTGACGGTGCCCAGCTCCTCGTCGGGCAGCTCGACGAAGGTGCCGAGCGCCTCGTACTGAGGGTCCTGGGCGATGTCGGTGACGTCGTAGATGGGCGCGACGGCGGCCTGCGCCTCCTCGAAGCGGGCTACGACCTCGGCGGCGTCACGCTCGGCGATCCAGGAGGCGACGGCCTCGTCCAGCTCGTCCACGTGCTGGACGCGGCCCTGCCCGGTGGCGAACCACGGCTGCTCGACCAGGTCGGGCCGGCCGACGAGGGTGACCACGCGCTCGGCGATCGGCTGGGCGCTGGTGGAGATCGCCAGCCAGCGGCCGTCGCGGGTGCGGTAGGTGTTGCGGGGGGCGTTGCTGCTGGACCGGTTGCCGGTGCGCTGCGGCACCACGCCGAGCGCCTTGTAGGCGGTCATCTGCGGCCCCAGCAGGCCCATGATCGGCTCGATGATGGCCAGGTCGATCACCTGGCCGCGACCGGTGCGCTCGCGGGCGTGCAGGGCGAGCATGATCGCGTACGACATGGCGAGGCCCGCGATGCCGTCGGCGAGGGCCAGGGGCGGCAGCGTGGGCGGGCCGTCGGGCTGACCGGTCATGGCCGCGAAGCCGCTCATCGCCTCGGCCAGCGTGCCGAACCCCGGCTGCCGCGCCATCGGCCCGTGCTGCCCGAACCCGGTCATCCTGGCCACGATCAGCCGGGGGTTGAGCTTCAGCAGGTCCTCGGGGTCGAGGTCCCAGCGTTCGAGCGTGCCGGGGCGGAAGTTCTCGATCAGCACGTCGGAGCGCTCGCACAGGCGGCGCAGGATCTCCTGGCCCTCGGCGCGCGACAGGTCGACGGCGGCGGTGCGCTTGTTGCGGGCGAGCGTCTTCCACCACAGGCCGACGCCGCCGGCCGACGCGCCGTGGCCGCGCGACGGGTCGCCGCGCCGGGGGTGCTCGATCTTGATCACGTCGGCGCCGAAGTCGCCGAGCATCATCGCGGCGGAGGGACCGGCGAACAGGGTCGCCGCGTCGATGACCCGCAGGTCGCCGAGGATCGTCATGAAATGTAAGTTATAAGAAATATGTCATAGGTCAATCCGACGAGAACGTACGGGACACTGGACGACATGTCAGCGCTGGAGCCGCGGCCCCCTGTCAGCAAGGCCGACTACGTCTACAACACGCTGCTCGACGACCTCCGCAACGCGCGCATCCCCGGCGGGACCGCGCTGCGGGCCGGCGAGGTGGCCAGGCGGCTCGGCGTGTCCGTCACGCCGGTGCGCGAGGCGCTGCGCAGGCTGGAGAAGGACCGCCTCATCAGATATGAGGCGCACCACGGGGCCACCGTGGTGGACCTCGGCGAGGAGGCGCTGGCGGAGTACTACGGTCTGCGCGCCGTCGTCGAAGGGCTCGGCGCCCGGCTCGCCGCCGCCCGCGTCACGGCCGAGGAGCTGGCCGAGCTGCGCGAGCTGCACGCCGCCATGGTCGAGGACGCCGCGCACGGCCGGGGCGACCGGCTGGGCGAGCAGAGCCTCCGCTTCCACCTGCGCATCGTGGACATCGGCGGGCCCGCGTTCCTGGGCGCGCACGCGCGGGCGGTGCGCAACAGCGTCCCCGTGCCGGCGGAGGCGTCGCTGTGGCTGGCGCCGGACCAGGTCCAGGCCCAGCTCGACGCGCACGAGGCCATCCTGGCGGCCCTGGCGTCGGGCGACGGCGAGGCGGCCGAGCACGCCATGATCGAGCACGTCCGGCAGGCGGGCGCCTTCCGCGCCCGCACCTGACCCGCCTCCACCGACGCCCTCTTTGCAACGGGGTGAGCGGTGATGCACGATGCCACTCTGGTGCTCCCGCACTCCACGCCGATCGGGAAGGGCCTCAACCGTGGCGGACACGTGGATCCTGCATCCCGACTACCGGACTCCCCCGGTCCCCACAGGCGCAGGCATCGCCCCCGGCCCCTGGCGGCACCCCGAGGGCGGCCACATCATGAACGGCACCTACCAGCGCCCCCTGCCCGACCGGCGGGTCGAGGTCGTCACCGTCTGGTACGGCTACCCGCTCAGCCACTGGCGCGGCCCCCGCATGCCGCGCTTCAGCAGCCCGCTGGTGTCGGCATGGAACCCCGTGCTCGCCCAGGGCCTGACGGTGGACCCGGCCGCGCCGACGCCCTACCGGGACGAGCTGTGGTGCGACCGGTGGATCGCCGAGGCCCTGCTGTACGGGCGCAAGCCGTACGGGGCGTTCACGCTGCCGGTGGAGGAGGCGCTGCGCTGGTTCGCCGCGAGCGGCGGCGCCGGCCTGGTCTACCGGGCGGAGCCGGCCGGCGAGCTGGTCCGGGTGGTGGCGGGCACCGCCGCGCGCTACGCCCTGCTGTTCGACCTCGACTCGCTCATCGCCGACTACCTGGAGGCGCTGCCGCCTGAGCTGGCCGAGCCGGAGGCGGCGGCGCTCGACGAGCACCGGCGCGACTCCCCCGCCGTCCGCTACGTGCTCACCGACGACGCCGAGACCCGCTTCGCCCGGGCGCCGCTGTCGGTGCGCGGCCTGACCCTGGGCTACCCGCCGCACGAGACCGCCGAGCGCATCGCCCTCTCTGCCGCGCCCGGGGCGCGCCCGGTATCGTCGGGGCCATGATCAAGGGGGTCCTGTTCGACCTGGACGGCACGCTGCTCGACCACCGGGCCGCCGCCGACGCGGCGATCGCGGACTGGCTCGCGGCGCGTTTCCCCGGCCATCCGCGCGGGGCCGAGGCGCCCGCGTTGTGGGCGGCGCTGGAGGGGCCTTACCTCGCGCGCTGGCAGGCGGGCGAGTGCACGGTGCAGGAGCAGCGCCGGCTGCGTCTGCGCGCCCTGTGCAGGGAGCTCGACGTGCCCGAGCCCGGCCCCGGGACGGACGGCCTCGACGCGGCCTACGCCGACTTCGCCGCCCGCTACCGGCGGAGCTGGACCGCCTTCCCCGACGCGGCGGCGGCCGTGGCCGCCCTGGCCGGGTCCGCAGGGCCGGCGCTCGGGGTGCTCACCAACGGCACGCAGCCGATGCAGGAGGCCAAGGTCCGCGCGATCGGCCTGGCCGGCCCGCTGCATACGGTGCTGACCGGCGAGGTGCTGGACGGGCACTTCAAGCCGTCACCCGCCGCCTACACCGGCGCCGCCGCGGCCCTCGGGCTGGCGCCGGAGGAGGTGCTGCTAGTGGGCGACGACGTCGTGAGGGACGTGACGGCACCGGCGGTCACCGGCATGCGCTCGGCCTGGCTCGACCGGCTCGGCGTGGAGCGGGCGCCGGCCGGCTTCCCGCGCATCACGACGCTGGCCGCCCTGCCCGCCCTCGTCGCGTCGCTCGACTGAGGGGGCCGGGCGGGGCGGTCAGGACGGGGTGCGGCGCAGGCGGCCGCTCACCTCGGCCAGGGCCGAGCCGGCCAGGTCGAAGCCGCCGACGTGCGCCAGGTAGTCGCCCTTGACCAGGGGGTCACCCAGATAGACGCCGCCCGCCTGGCGCACCAGCAGCGCCCCGGCGGCGACGTCCCAGGGCTGGGACCCGGTGCCGTAGGTGGCGTCGGACCAGCCGGCAGCGACGTGCGCCAGGTTGAGCGCCGTGCTGCCCGGCCGCCGGATGGTGGAGAACGCGCGCAGGAGCCGCCCGTAGCGCAGCAGCGCCTCGTCGCCCTCGGCCTCGAGGTCGCCCGGCTGCGGGTAGGAGCACAGCAGCATGGCCTCACGGTCGCCGGCCGCGCCGCGGCTGCGGATCGGCTCGCCGTTGCACCAGGCGCCCTCGGTGCTCGCGGTGAACGCGTCGTCGCGCACCGGGTCGTAGACCACGCCGGCCACCAGCTCGCCGTGCACGGCGGCGGCGATGGAGACGCAGAAGTAGGGCAGGCCGGCGGCGAAGTTGGCGGTGCCGTCGATCGGGTCGACGTACCAGACGAGGTCGCCGGAGCCGGTGGCCCCTCCCTCCTCGCCGACCACGGCGCTGCCGGGGGCGCGCGCCTCGATGACCGCGCGGATCGCCTCCTCGGCGGCGCGGTCGTGCTCGGTGACGGGGTCGTGGAAGTCGCGTTTGGTGTCCACCGCGGGCCGGGACCGGAACGCCTCGCGCAGCCGGGGGCCCACGGACCTGGCCGCCTCGGCGGCGGTGTCGAGCAGCTCTGTCGCATCCATCGTTCCCACCCTAACGCGCCGATCGTTTGTCATGACATTCTGACCTCGGTTAAGCTGATCAGCATGACCTCGAATCTGGCGATCGACCTGGATCGATCCAGCCCCGTGCCACTCTATTTCCAGGTGGCCGAGCAGATCGCCGAGGCCATCCGGCGAGGCGACCTGCCCCCCGGCTCGCGGCTGGACAACGAGATCCTGCTGGCCGACCGGCTCGGCCTGTCGCGCCCCACGATCCGCCAGGCGATCCAATATCTCGTGGACAAGGGCCTGCTGGTCCGCAAGCGGGGCGTCGGCACGCAGGTGGTGCACGGCCAGGTCAAGCGCTCGGTCGAGCTGACCAGCCTCTACGACGACCTGCGCCGCGCCGGCCAGGAGCCGGCCACGCAGGTGCTGGCGCTGGAGCCGCGCACGGCCGAGGAGGACGTCGCCGCCGTGCTCGGCGTCGAGCCCGGCGCCGACATCCTCTACCTGGAGCGGCTGCGCTTCGCGGCGAGCGAGCCGCTGGCCGTGCTGCACAACTGGCTGCCGCTGGGCCTCGCCCAGCTCACCCGCGCCGACCTGCAGACCCGCGGCCTGTACGAGCTGCTGCGCGCCGCGGGCGTACGCATGCGGGTGGCCAACCAGCGCATCGGGGCCCGCGCCGCCTCCCAGGCCGAGGCGCGGCTGCTGGCCGAGCGCCGCGGCGCCCCGCTGCTCACCATGGTCCGCACCACCTACGACGACCAGGGCCGGGCGGTCGAGCACGGCTCGCACGTCTACCGCGCCTCGCACTACTCCCTGGAGGTCACGCTCATCGAGCGGTGAGCGGCGTCCGGCGTCACCCCTCGGCGGGCAGCGGCGGGCGATCATCGGGGCGGCGGCGGACGATCACCAGGGCGACGTCGTCCTCCCGTGCGCCGAAGGTGTCGATGAGCCGGCCGGCCGCCTCGTCCATGTCGTCGCCGATCTCCTCGGCGGCGCGCCGGGCGATCTCCAGGCTGTCGTCGAGATACTTGTCGCGGTCCTCCACGAGCCCGTCGGTGAACATCAGCACCGACCCGCCCGGCGGCACCACGACTCGGTCGATCCGGTAGACCTCCTCGGCCACGCCCAGGAGCAGGTTGCCGAAGCGCTCGTGGTAGCGGGCCCCGCCGTCGCCGTCGAGCAGCAGTGGCGGGATGTGGCCGGCGTTGGCGATCTGCGCCTCGCCGGTCGCCGGGTCGAGCAGCGTCAGGCACACGGTCGCGGTCATCCGCGGGTGGTAGCGGCGCAGCACGTCGTTGAGCAGCGACAGCGACTGGTCGAGCTCCACCTTGCCGATGAGCGAGGCGCGCAGCGCGTGGCGCAGCTCGGCCATCACGGTGGCGGCCAGCAGCGAGTGCCCCTGGACGTCGCCGACCGCGACCAGGACCTGCTCGCCCAGCTCCAGCACCTCGTAGAAGTCGCCGCCCACCTCGACGTTGTCCACCGCCGGCTGGTAGCGCCAGACGATGTCGAGCCCCGCCACCTGGGGGACGCGCGAGGGCAGCAGGCTGCGCTGCAGGGTCAGCGCGATCGCGTGCTCCTCGGCGTAGGCGCGCAGCGCCTCCACCGCCAGCGCCACGGCCTGGCCGAGCTGGCGCAGCATGCTCAGCTCGTCCTGGTCCAGCTCGGGGTCCGGCTCCACGCCGAGCAGCACGGGCGGCCGGTCGCGTTTGGTGCGCGACAGCACGGCCGTGATGTCCTGCCGGGACGGGGTGTCGGGCGCGATCCCCGACCAGTAGTCGTGCGGGATGATGAGGAACTCCGTGCCGGCCCGCTGGCCGAGCGCCCGCTCGCCGAGGAACTGCAGCACGGGCGGCTGGACCGTCCTGAACGTGGGGGTCCCGTCCGGCGGCAGCGCGGTCAGCCTGCGGGTACGCCCGTCGGGCGCGAGAGCCACCACCCCGGTCCTCCGCCCCAGGATGCGGCTGGTGCCCGAGACGGCGGTGGACAGCAGCTCGTCGAAGGTCTGGGCGGCGTTCATGGCCAGCGTGAGGTCGGTGAGCGCGCCGAGGCGGGCGGCCAGGCGCTCGGCCCGCTGCCGCGCCCGGTGGTAGCGCAGGGCCGCCTCCACGGTGGCGACGAACTCGTCCGGCTCGACCGGCTCGGCCAGGTAGCCGTCGGCGCCCCGGTGCAGGCCGAGCGCCCGGTCGGCGGCGGTGATGGCCGCGCCGGAGATCTGGATCACGGGGATCGAGGACGTCGCGGGATCGCTCTTGATGCGCTCGCACACCTCGTAGCCGGAGATGTCCGGCAGCCGTACGTCGAGCACCACCAGGTCGGGATGGAGCTCGGCGATGCGCTGCAGCGCCTCCAGGCCGCCGGTGGCCTCGACCACCGCGTACCCGGCCCGGCGCAGCCAGCTCGACAGGATGTAGAGCTTGGTGGGGGTGTCGTCGACGACGAGGATCGTCGCCTCCGGCGGCGTCGCGTCACTCATCACGGCTCCCCAGTGCCTGGCGGATGGCGTTCAGCAGCACGTCCCTGCGCAGTCCCTGCTTGCCGAGCACGGCCTCGGCCCGCTCGGGACGCCGGTGCGCCTGCGCCAGAGTGACGATGATCACGGGGACGTCCCGCAGCCGCTCGTCGCCCGCCATGCGCTGCAGGACGGCCGTGCCGTCGAGGCCGGGCATGAGCAGGTCCAGCAGGGCCAGGTCGGGCGGCGCGGCGGCCATCGCGGCGAGCGCGGCGGCGCCGTCGGGCGCCTCGTCGATGTGCGCGGCGAACCCGGTGAGCATGCGCCGCACCCCGGCGCGGAAGTTCTCGTCGTCGTCGGCGACGAGGATCCGCTGCGCGACGGGCACGTCGTGCGACTCGTACGGCAGCCGCAGCACCGCCGTGGTGCCCTCCCCCAGCGTGCTGGCCAGGGTCAGCGTGCCGCCCATCGCCTCGGCCAGCCGCCGCGCGTACGCCAGCCCGAGGCCGGTGCCCTTGGCCCGGGTCTGCGCCGGCCCCGGCACCTGGTAGAACTCCTCGAAGACCCGTTCCAGGTGCTCGGCGGGGATGCCGATGCCCGTGTCGGCGACGGTGAAGACCGTCTCGCCGGCGGCCGGGTCGTGGGCCACCTCCAGCACGACCTCGCCCTCCTGGGTGAACTTCAGGCTGTTGGCCAGCAGGTTGCGCAGGATCCTGGTGAGCATGGCCTCGTCGGCCTGCATGGTGAACGGCGGCGGCGGGACGTTGACGCGCAGCGTGACCCGATCGGTGCTCTGCGCCGGCCCCATCGTCATGCGCAGCCGTTCGGCCAGGGCGACGAGGTCGACGGTGGTGAGCTGCGGGTCGAGCCGCCCCGACTCGGCCTTGCCGATGTCGAGCAGCTCGCTGACCAGGGTGAGCAGGGTCTCGGCCGAGGAGCCGATCAGCTCGACCTGCCGCGCCTGCTCCTCGCCCAGCGGCTCCCCGCCGGGGCCGGTCAGCAGCCGGACCAGGCCGATGATCGAGTTGAGCGGCGTGCGCAGCTCGTGGCTGACCGTGGCCCAGAACCGGTTCTTGGCGTCGCTGGCCTCGCGCAGCTGCATCGACTTCTCGTCCAGCTCGGCGTAGAGCGCGACGACGCCCCGGTTGGTCTCCTCCAGCTCGGCGGAGAGCTGGTTGTACAGCGCCATGACGCCGTGGTTGGTCTCCTCCAGCTCGGCGTTGAGCTGGCGGACCGCCTCCAGGGTCGAGGCGAGCTCGTGGTTCTGCTGGCGCAGCTCGTCCAGCGCGCTGACCGGGGCCAGGGCGTTGACCTTGGCGCGGACCTGCGCGGCCGACAGCGCGGACGCGCTCGCCGGCAGCCGCTTGCGCAGCACCACCCGGCCGCGCTCGCCGGCGTCGACCGCGTCCATGAGCCGCCCGGCCATGGTCACGCCCTCGTCCACGTGACGGGCGGCGGCGTCGGGGAAGCTCACCTCCATCACGAGGTCGCCGAGGTCGAGGGCGAAGACGACCACCATGCCGGCCGCGCCCTCGATGACGATCTCCCTGCCCAGCTCGCTCAGCGCGGTCGCCACCCGGATCTGGTCCTGCTGGGACATGCCGAGCGCGGCGGCGACCTCGCGGCCCACCTGGCGCATGGCGAAGACGTCCGGCTCGCCGGCGACGGTGACCGTGGCCAGCTGGGCCGCTCTCACGGCGCCCTCCCCATGAGGTCGCGCGTCACGGGGCCGTCCCGACGGCGAGCACGGCGGCGTCGTCCCTGCGCGTGCCGGCGTCCCGCAGCAGGGTGGCGGCCACGACGACGGGGGAACGGGCGGCCAGGCCGGGGAAGGAGATCGGGTCCCACCGGTCGGTGAGCCCGTCCGAGTGCATGACGAGCACGCTGTGCGGCGGGACGGCGTACTCGTACTCGCGCAGGCGGCTGCGCTGGTGCCCGGCGATGCCCGGCACGGAGATCATGCCCTGCCGGCCCTCGGCGTGCACGATCCAGCCCGAGACGTTGCCGAGCCCGGCGTAGCGGACCACACCCCGCTCGCGGTCCAGCCGGGCGACGGCCACGGCCCCGCCCCTGGTGCCCGTCAGCGCCCGGTGGACGCGCTCCAGCAGCTCCAGCACGGGCAGGTGGTGGTGCTGCTCGAAGACCCGTACGGCCTCGCGGGAGGCGGCGGCCGCGGCGGGCCCGTGGCCGAGGCCGTCGCAGAGCAGGGCGATCGCCGTGCCGCCGCCCTCCACGTACGCGAAGGCATCGCCCGAGACGACCTCCTCCCCGATGGGGCGGGTCAGCCCGCTCACCTGGGAGACGGGGGCCGGCGCGTCGGCGGCGGTGAAGCACATGGTCACCACCGTGCCACGTCCGGGCAGGGAATAGACCTCGTGCGCTGTGGCCATCCTGGCGATCCCGCCGAGGCCGACGCCGAGCGTGCCCGCGGTGGAGTAACCGTCGCGTACGGCGCTGCGCACGTCGCGCATGCCAGGCCCCTTGTCCAGGGCGATCACCTCGACGGCGGTCGCCGCCTCGGGATGGGCCCGGATCAGCATCATGCCCTCGACCGCGTGCTTGACCAGGTTGGAGGCCGCCTCGCTGACGGCGACGCCCACCCGCCCGCGGTCGTGCTCGTCGAAGCCGCACGCCTCCGCCAGGTTCGCCGCGGCCCTGCGGGCCGCCCCGATCGCGCTGGCGTCCTCGATCCGGACCCAGGACTCGTCCCCGGAACGGATCATCTCGCCCACTTGATCACTGTGACCCGCGTCCCTTCGCCGGTTTTGGACTCCAGGTCGAACTCGTCCACCAACCGGCGTGATCCGCTCAGCCCGAGGCCGAGGCCGCCGCCCGTGGACCACCCGTCGGTCAGGGCCAGGTCCAGGTCGGGGATGCCGGGGCCCTCGTCGGTGAAGTCGAGGCGCAGCCCGTCGCGTACGCCGTTGTTGACGACCTCGATCCGCACCTGGCCGCCGCCGGCGTACATCAGGGCGTTGCGGGCGAGCTCGCTGGCCGCGGTGACCACTTTGGTCTGGTCGACCAGCGACAGGCCGACCTGCTGGGCGCTGTTGCGCACCTGCTGGCGCACGATGACCACGTCGCTGTTGCCCGCGATGACGAGCTCGACGGCGGACGTCACTCCGGCACCGCTACCGGGTCGGCTCCGCCGCGTTCCTTGAGCATCGCGACACCCTTCTCCAGGTTGAGCGCGGTGCGGACGCCGCCGAGCGACAGCCCGAGCTCGACCAGCGTGATCGCGACCGCGGGCCGCATGCCCACGACGATGGTCTCGGCGTCCAGCATGCGCGAGATCGACGCGATGGTCGAGAGCATGCGCCCGATGAAGGAGTCGACGATCTCCACGGCGGTGATGTCGATGATCACGCCGCGGGCCCGGCTCTCGACGATCGCGTCCGCCAGGTCCTCCTGCAGCATGAGCACGCTCTGGTCCTGCAGGTCGATCTGGATGGAGACGATGAGGAGGTCACCGAGTTTGAGAACGGGGACACGTTCCATCAAACCCGCTCCAACCCGACGACGACGTGCTTGTCGGCCCGCTGCGTGACCTGCACCCCGCTCTTGCGCAGCGTGTAGGCGAGGGCGTCGGCCAGCGAGGCCTTGGTGACGATGTCGCCGAACTCGATGCCGAGGGTGACGATGGTGTGCGCGATCTGGGGGCGGATGCCGGAGATGACGCACTCGGCGCCCATGAGCCGGGCCGCCACCACGGCCTTGAGCAGGTGCTGCGCCACCTGGGTGTCGACGGCCGGCACGCCGGTGATGTCGATCACGGCGTGCTCGGAGCCGGTCTCCACCAGCCCCTGGAGCAGCTTCTCCATGACCACCTGCGTACGGGCCGAGTCGAGCGTGCCCACCAGCGGCACCGCGAGGATGCCGTCCCACAGCTTGACCACCGGCGTGGACAGCTCCAGGAGCTGCTCGGCCTGGTCGGTGATGATCTTCTCGCGGGCGCTGACGAAGGTCTCGAACGTGAACAGGCCGAGGTCGTCGATCTGCCGCGCCAGCCAGATGTAGCCGCGCAGGGCCGTGACGTCGTCCTCCGACTCGATCAGCCCGTAGACCGCCTCCTTGAGGCTGAACACCACGGCGGCGGTCTCCGCCGGCGTGAAGCCCTCCCTGGCCTGCTTCCGCGACAGGTCGGCGAGCAGGCCGCGCAGGTCGGAGGCGTCCCCTCCCTCACCGATGAACTGCAGCAGTGCCTGGTAGACCTCGCGCAGCCGCCCGGCCAGCACGCTGCGGTCGGCCCTGCCTCCTACGGTGGCGCCCGCGAGGTCGATCCAGCGCTTGAGGACGGTCTCCTCCTTGGCCCGCAGGAGTTCGTCCATGCGGAGCTGGCCGGCGTCGCCGTGAGCTGTCAAAGTGTGCTCCCGAAGATGGGGTGTTTGTCGTGAATCGACACGAAGGCTACCGGGCTTTGTGCCCTGCCTCCATGCGTTCCCGTCGGCGGCCCGCATGGAAGCCGTTATTTCGCAAGCGACGATCAAGCGGCATGCAAACGACGTTGCCTAGAAAACACCAGGAAGGTCGGAGAACAGGAAGAACGGGGAAAGACAGTGAGCTCCGGAACATGGCTGCCCCTGGCGATCGCAGGTGTGACGATGCTCATCACGGCCGGGGTCTGGGTGCCCGTCGCCGTCGCCGCGCGGGGCGGGCGGCGGCTGCTCGCCACCGGCGTCCCCGCGCAGGCCGTCGTCGAGTCCGTGACCGACACCGGGATGTCGGTCGACGAACGGCCGGTGGCGCGCTTCGTGCTCGCCGTACGCGCCGCGGACGGCGAGATCTACCGGGTCACGCACCGGCAGTCGCTGCCGCGCGTCCCGATGGGGATCCTCGCGCCCGGCACGGTGCTGCCGGTCAAGGTGGACCGGCGGCGGCGCGAGCGCGTACGGATCGACTGGGCGGACTGGCGGCCCGCGCCCGCCGCGTACCCGGCCCCCTACCCCTACAACGTGCCCCGGTAGCCGCCGGGGCGGGCCGTCAGACCCGCTCCAGCTCGATGACCACCACAGAGGCGGGCTGGAGCGCGGGCGCGGGCAGCCCCAGCTCGGCCAGCGCCGCCCCCGGCAGCCGCACCGGCTCGCTCGCCCACCACGGCATGAGCGCGGAGCCGGGCACCGGACCGGCCACGCGCACCTCGTAGCGGGCGGCCGGGTCCAGGCCGGGCAGCCGCAGCGGCGCGGGCGCCGACTCGGGCCGCGAGCTCAGCTGCGCGTAGCCGTACACCGCCCGCTCCGGCAGCACCACCCCGTGCAGCAGCGCCGACGGGTCAGGATGGTCGGCGCGGACCACCCGCCCGGCGTGCAGCACCGGCCGCAGCCGCTTGTGCAGCGCGATCCAGACGGCCAGCTCCTCCAGCTCCGCCTCGCTCGCCGAGGTGAGGTCCCACTCCACGCCCATGTGCCCGAACAGTGCGGTGCCCGCGCGGAAGGCCAGCGGCAGCGACCGGCCGGTGATGTGGTCATGCGGCGCGCCGACGTGCGCGCCCATGCGCTCCGGCGGCACCAGCAGCCCGGTCCAGCGCTGGATGGCCTGCCGGTCGAGCGCGTCGTTGCTGTCGGAGGCCCACACCCGGTCGGTACGGGCCAGCACCCCGTAGTCGACGCGGGCGCCGCCCGACGAGCACGACTCGATCTCCAGCCCCGGATGGCGGGCGCGCAGCTCGTCCAGCAGGCGATAGGCCGCGAGGGTCTGCGCGTGCACGCCGGGCACCCCGTCATGGACGGGCTCGGCGATGTCGCGGTTGTGGTCCCACTTGAGGTAGTCGAGGGCGTACTCGTTGATCAGCGCGTCGATCCGCTCCAGCAGGTAGGCGTACGCCTCGGGCCTGGCCAGGTCGAGCGTCTGCTGGTTGCGGTGCGGCGGCGGCAGCCGCTCCGCCTGGCCGAGCACCCAGTCGGGGTGGGCGCGGGCCAGGTCGGAGTCGGGGTTGACCATCTCCGGCTCGAACCACAGGCCGAACTGCATGCCGAGCCCGCGCAGCCGCTCGGCCAGCGGGTGCAGGCCGCCCGGCCAGACGCCCTCGTCGACGTACCAGTCGCCGAGGCCGGCCCGGTCGTCGCGGCGGTGGCGGAACCAGCCGTCGTCGAGCACGAACCGCTCGACCCCGGCCGCCGCGGCCCGCTCGGCCAGCTCCAGCAGCCGGTCCAGGCCGTGGTCGAAGTAGGTCGCCTCCCAGTTGTTGAGCGTGACCGGCCGGACCGGCAGCGGCCGGGCGGCGCGCAGGTGGTCGTGCAGCCGGGCGCTCGCGCCGTCCAGTCCCTCCGCCGACCAGGTGAAGTAGACGAGCGGCGTGCTGTAGCTCTCGCCCTGCCGCAGGACGATCTCGCCGGGCTCGGGCAGCTCGCCCGCGCCCAGCAGCGCCGCGCCCTCCTGCAGCCGCTCGGCGTAGTGGACGTGGTCGCCGCTCCAGCCGGCGTGCACCGCCCACACCTCGCCGGAGCGGAAGCCGAAGCCCGCGGCGCCCGCCACGAGCAGGCCGGTCCCGTCGTGCCCCGTCCGGCCGCGCCGGTTCTCCCTGCTCCACACGCCGTGCGCGAACGCCCGCCGCTGCGGCACCTTCTCCAGCGCCCAGCGCCCGGTGAAGTCCAGCAGCTCGCCGGCGCGCGCCGGCACCGGCAGCGCGCACACCAGCCCCGCCAGCCGGTACGGCGAGGCCGCCGTGTTGGTGACCGTGTGCCGCAGCGTCACCACGCCATAGGCGTCCATGCCCAGCTCGCTCACCAGCGACAGGCCCGCCCGCTCGTCGGCGGCGGTGACCGCCACGGTGCCGCCCCTGCCCGGCTCCGCCGAGACGTCCGTGCCGCCCAGGGTCCAGCGGACCGGCCAGTGCTCGCCGTCGCGGGAGCCCGCCAGGCCGGGGCGGCCGTACCAGCCGTCGCCCTGGGCGGGCAGCAGCGGCGGCGCCGTCACCAGGGACGCCAGCAGGGGAAGCAGCTCGGCCCCGTCGTCCGTGCCGGGCGCGGCGCCGAAGTGGCGTACGCGGGGCAGGCCGGGACCGGAGGCGTCGATCAGGAGGGCGACATCCGCGGCGGACAGCATCAGGAAGGACAAGCCGGGCTCCTCACGCAACAGGCTCAGGGGGTGTGACGCGCGGAAAGACGCTATCGAACCCGGCCCCGCCGGGGCGAGGGAAGACCCCTCCGGCGGGCGGTCGCCGGAGGGGCCTCGATCAGGGCGGGAACGGCGTCAGACAGAGATCCGCCCGGCGCCCGCGCCCGCGGTCACGATGGACTTGACGTTGCAGGGGGTGTCCAGCGTGTAGGAGTAGGGGATGGAGGCGACGCTGCCGCCGGCCTGGCCGCTGCCGGAGTTGACGAAGCAGTTGTTGCGCGCCACCAGGTTGCCCGGGCCGGAGTCGCCCTCGCCCCGGTGGTACGGGTCGTCGGTGTTCTCGAAGTAGTTGCCCTCGACCAGCACGCCCGCCTCCTGGGTGGAGGCCACGCCGTAGCTGCCGATGTTGCCGTAGAAGTTGTTGTAGACGTGCACCGGGTTGCCGAAGCGCACCCGCGGGTGGCGCTGGTTGGTGCCGTCGAACCAGTTGTGGTGGTAGGTCACCCGCAGGTGGCCGCGGTCCTCCGAGCCGTTGCCGTCGTCGTGGCCGAGCAGCATCGTCTTGTCGTGGGAGCTGACCCGGTTCCAGGAGATGGTGACGTAGTCGCTGGCCCGCTTGACGTCGACGGCGCCGTCGTAGCCGTTGCTGAAGCTGTTGTGGTCGATCCACACCCGGGTCGAGTACTGGACGTTGATGGCGTCGTCGTTCCAGTTCCTGAAGGTGAGGTTGCGGACGATCACGTTGGACGCCTGGGAGATGTTGAGCCCGCAGCCCGAGATGACGGCGCCGGAGTTGCCGATGATCGTCTTGTTGGAGCCGACCTTCAGCATGCCCGAGCAGGAGATCGTGCCGGAGACCCGGATCACCCCGGCGCCGCTCGCGGACAGGGCGCTGGTCAGCGCCGAGGAGGAGGTGACGGTGGTCGGGCTCGTGCCGCCGCCGCCCGTGGTGCCGCCGCCCTGCGTGGCCCAGCCGACCAGGCCGTTCGGCGTGCCGCCGCCGGGGGGCGGCGTGGTGGGCGTGGTCGTCGGGGTCGGGCCGGTGGTGCCGCCGCTCGTGGGCGCGAGCCTCCACTGCTTGGTGGCCACCGAGTCGCAGGAGTTCACCTGCACCAGCGCTCCGGAGGAGGTGGAGTTGTCCTTGGTGTTGAGGCACTTGCCGCCGTTGGCGTTGGCGATCCTGACGGTGCCGCCGGACTCGGTCACCGTCCAGGTCTGGGACGAGCCGCCGGTGCAGCTCTCCTGCTGCACGGCCTTGCCCGCGGAGGTGCTCGCGCCCTCCACACCGGCGCACTTGCCGCTGTGCGCGGCCTTGACCGTGTAGCCGGAGCCGCCGGCGGCCAGGTTCCAGACCTGGCCTGAGCCGCCGCAGCCGCTCTGGGTGAGCTGCACGCCGTCGGACGAACTGGCGCCCGGCACGGTGAGGCAGAGGCCGCTCGCGTCGTTCACGAGCGTGTACGCCCCGGGCGCCGGAGCGGCGGCCGCCGCCGACGCCATGACGACGCCGGTCACCGCGGAGGCGGTGAGGGTGACGACGCCCGCGAGGACCGCGCCCGTCCTGCCGATGGATGTGTGTCGCACGATTCTGCTCCTTGCTGGCCCGAGCAGACCCGTCAGGTCCGCGAATGGTGTCCCCCCAGCGAGCATTCGTTCACATACATGATCGACGTACGTGAGAGCGAACACGCCACAACATAGGTAAGCGCTTTCCCGCTGTCAATCGCGGCTGAAACTTTCATCACAGAAGCTTGTCGGGGCCGGTGATCCAGGCTCTCACCTGCGGCGACTCCGATCCGTACGCCGGTCGCGGCGCTCCGTGCGGTGGCCGGCCCTCCGGCGATCGTTTAGGTTAGGCTCACCTAAATTTGCTGGAGGAGTCGGGGATGAGCTCGCCGTTTCACATGTTCCACGTCCAGGTAGACCGGCTTGAGCGGCTGAGCCCGTCGTTCCTGCGGGTCACGTTCACCGGGGACGACCTCTGCCATTTCGCCGACAACGGCTACGACCAGCGGATCAAGCTCGTCCTGCCGCTGCCCGGCTGCGGGTTGTCGTACCTGCCGACCGGCCCCGACTGGTACGCGCAATGGCGGCAGCTCGACGACGCCAGGCGCAACCCGATCCGCACCTACACCGCGCGCCAGGTGCGGGCGCACATCAGGGAGCTGGACGTGGACGTCGTCATGCACCCCGACGGCGGGCCCGTCGCCCAATGGGCGGAGCGGGTCCAGCCCGGCGACGAGGCCGCCATCCTCGGGCCCGACGCCCGCTACGACGGGGAGCACGGCGGGCTGGAGTTCCGGCTGCCCGCCGGCAGCGCAACCGTGCTGCTCGCCGGCGACGAGACCGCCGTGCCCGCCATCTGCTCCGTCCTGGAGCGCCTGCCCGCCGGGGTCACCGGCGAGGCCCTGATGGAGGTGCCCTTCGCCGACGACGCCCTGCCCGTCGAGACCTCCTGCTCGGTACGCGTCGGCTGGCTCCCCAGGAACGGCGGCGAGCGCGGCGCACAACTCGTCCCCGCCGTCCGGGCCGCCGCCGGACGGCTGCTGACGTCCCCCGGCCCCGGCCTGAACGGCTTCAGCGAGGTGGACGTGGACGCCGAGGAGCTGTGGGAGGTGCCGCAGGAGGACGCCGCGGAACCGCTCTACGCGTGGCTGGCGGGCGAGGCGGGCGTGATCAAGACGCTGCGGCGGCACCTGGTGGGCGAGCGGGGGATGGATCGGCGGGCGGTCGCGTTCATGGGGTACTGGCGCGAGGGCCGCGCCGAGGGCGGCGGCTGACGCCGGGCCACTGTCTGCCGGGTCAGGCCGGGGGTGGGGCGCAGGCCGTCGTCACCATCTGGCGCTCCTGCTCGGTCGGGGGGCGTACCCAGGTGAGGCCCGGCCCGCCGGCGGCGAGCATGCCGGGCACGATCTCGCGCAGCGCCTCCTCCGGCGTCGCGTCGGGCCGCTTCTCGCGCGCCTCCGCGTACAGGTCGAGCACCCGCCCCAGGTCCAGCATCAGCGTGTTCCGCCCGGCGGGCGGCTCGGTGACCGTGACGGAGACGATCAGGGAGGCGCCGTCCGCGAAGCCCTCGACGCCGGCCGCGTCCGGCGGGCAGACGACCGCGCGTACGGCCTCGGCGAAGGCCGTACGGTCCATCCCGTCCACCTCGTCCGCCGGCCACTCGGCCCGCAGGTGCAGCACCCCGGGCCGCTCGGCGGCGGCGTACTCGGCCATCAGGCCCGCGACCGCGCCCTGCGGGTCGTGCAGGGCGGCCTCCCCCAGAGCCGCGAACCCGTCGGCGAGCAGCCGCAGCGAGATCAGCCGCGGCGGCGTACCGTCCACCGCGAGCACGTCACGCCCCCAGTCCGGCCGCAGCGCCTCGCCCGTGGCGTCGTACGCGCCCAGCCCCTCCACGAACGCGGCGTCCGCCTCCGGCGTCAGGCCCGGCTCCCGCTCCGGCGCCCGCCCGGCCGCGAAGCCGGGGCCGTCGGTCTCCGTACCGGCGGGCCGGTCACGGCGCAGCCACCAGACCACGATCCCGACGACGACGGCGGCCGGCACCGCGACTGCGATCCACACGTTGTGCTCCCCCTCGTACCTACCGGGGCAGCAGCGTAATGTGAGCGATCACGTCAAAAGCGGGAATTTCATAAAAACCCCTGACTGACCCTCCTTAAAACGCCCCGATAGGTTGTGCGCGTGTCGATGATTCAGGTTCCAGAAGAGATCCCCCTGAAGCTGGAGGACGGGTTCGACCGCATCGGGCGCGAGCTGGCGCTGCCCGCCGGCTTCCCGCCCGTCGTGCTGGACGAGGCGGCGTGGGTGGCGCAGGTGCCGCGGCTCAGCGGCAAGGATCTCACCGACCTGCCGTTCGTCACCATCGACCCGCCCGGCTCCATGGACCTCGACCAGGCACTCCACCTGGAACGGCTGCACGCCGGCTACCGGGTCTGGTACGCCGTCGCCGACGTGGGCGCGTTCGTCCGCCCGGGCGGGATCATCGACGCCGAGGCCCGGGCCAGGGGCGAGACGGTCTACATGCCGCAGGGCAAGATCCCGCTGCATCCCAAGGTCCTGTCCGAGGACGCGGCCAGCCTGCTGCCCGGCCTGCCGCGCCCGGCCGCCGTGTGGCGGATCGACCTCGACGCCGACGGCCGGACGATCGGCGCCGACGTGCAGCGCGCCCTGGTCCGCAGCCGCGAACGCCTCGACTACGCGTACGTGCAGGCCGCCGTCGACACCGGCACCGCCGACGGCGTGCTCGGGCTGCTGGCCGAGATCGGACGGCTGCGGCTGGCACTGGAACGCGAGCGCGGCGGCGTCACCCTCCCGACGCCCGAGCAGGAGGTCGTGCCCACCGGCGACGGTTACCGGCTGGAGTACCGCGTGCCGCTGCCGGCCGAGGCGTGGAACGCGCAGATCTCGCTGCTCACCGGCATGGCCGCGGCGGCGATGATGCTCGACGCCGAGATCGGCATCCTGCGTGTGCTGCCCGCCTCCCGGCCGGACGACCTGGCCAAGGTCCGCCTGGTGGCGGGGGCGCTGGGCGTGCCGTGGCCGGACGGCGCCGGCTACGGCGAGGTGGTGCACGGCCTGGATCCGAAGAACCCGCGGCAGGCGGCGTTCCTGCACGAGTCGCGGGTCCTGCTGCGGGGCTCCGGCTACGAGGCGTTCGACGGGGCGCCGCCGAAGGAGGCGGGGCACGCGGCGGTCGCGGCGCCGTACGCGCACGTCACGGCCCCGCTGCGGCGGCTGGTCGACAGGTACGCGACCGAGGTGTGCCTGGCGGTCGCGGCCGGTGAGCCGGTGCCCGCCGACGTGCGGGCGGGTCTTTCCGGGCTGCCGGAGCTGATGGCCGTGTCCGGGCGGCGCGCTTCGGCGGTGGACCGGGCGTGCGTGGACCTGGTGGAGGCGTTCCTGCTGCGGGGGCGGGTCGGGGAGGCGTTCGAGGCGGTGGTGATCGACGTGGACGAGCGGCGCGGCGGCGGGCAGGTCCAGCTCGTCGAGCCCGCGGTGATCGCCCGCTGCGACGGCACGCTGCCGCTCGGCGCGCAGGTCACGGTCCGCCTGACCAAGGCCGATCCGGCCACCCGCGAGGTCCGCTTCGCCCTCGACGGCTCTTGAGAGGACACGACGGCTCTTGGGAGGACACGACGGCTCTTGAGGGGGCGCGACGGCTCAGCGCGGATGTGAGCGCATGCCGTCGCAGACCACCTCGGCCATCGCGACCTTCCCGCCCCTCGCCCGCGCCCGCCGCTCGGCGGTGAGGCAGCCGCGCAGCAGGTCCTGCACGTCCTCCGTACGGAGGTCGCCGCGCACCGCCCCGGCCCGCTGGGCGCGTTGCAGCAGCCGGCCCAGCGCGGCGGCGAAGTCGGCCTCCAGCGTCGTCCCGCGCCGGAACGCGGGGACCGTGCCGCCCTCCAGCATCTCGCACAGCGCCTGGTTGACCGAGGCCTGCTCGACCACCGTACGGAACCA
The DNA here is from genome assembly GCF_900111685.1 of Nonomuraea wenchangensis. Lineage (GTDB taxonomy): Bacteria > Actinomycetota > Actinomycetes > Streptosporangiales > Streptosporangiaceae > Nonomuraea > Nonomuraea wenchangensis. The sequence goes on along the minus strand of NZ_FOHX01000010.1, from coordinate 271,041 downwards.
GCCGAAGAACGCCCGGCCCGGGTCCTCGGCGGTGGCGAGCGCCCGCGCGTCGGCCACGAACCGTTCCATCCGGCCGAGCAGCACCGCCTCGAACAACGCCTCCCTGGTGGGGAAGTGCCGGTAGACGGTGCCGACGCCGAACCCGGCACGGCGGGCGATCTCGTCGAAGGAGATGGTCAGGCCGTCGCTGGCCAGGGCCTCCTGGGCGATCTGCAGCACCCGTTCCCTGTTGCGGCGGGCGTCCGCGCGGAGCGGCCTGGCCGTGCTGTGATCGTCGCCCATGCGCTCCACCCGCCTTCACCGGCAACCGGAGGGATCTCTCCGATTCTACCGGCGGACTTCCCGGACATACAGCCCCGATGACACGAGAACACCCGCCCTCGGGAAGGACGGGTGTTCCGTGCACGGCGCCACCGGATCACGGCCCGGCGTCGACGCCGCCCGGTTCGGGCACGAGCGGTTCACGTGGTTCTCGCGGTTCGCGTGGTTCCCGTGGTCCGCGTGGTTCCGGTGGTTCGCGCGGCAACGGCACCGGCACCGGCCCGGACGACCGCACGGCGTGGGCGGCCTCCTGGCGGCCGGTGCGCGAGGCCCCGTGTCCCGCGCCGGTCCGGTCCCTGGCCAGGCGCGGGACGCCGGCGCGCTTGAGCCGGATGCGCTCGTGCCTCGGCACCGGCCGCAGCCCGATCACCCGCGCGCCCGACGGCACCTGCCGCAGGTCGTGCGTGATGAGGATCGTCGTCCGCCCGGTCATGAGCCGCCCCAGCGGCGCCATGACCTGCGCGGCCGTCTCCTCGTCGAGCCCGGTCATGGGCTCGTCGAGCACCAGCACCGGCGCGTCACGCAGGACGGCCCTGGCGATCGCCACGCGCTGCCGCTGCCCGCCGGACAGCAGCCGTCCGCGCTGCCCCACCGGCGTGTCGTACCCGCGGGGCAGATCCTGGACGAAGTCGTGCACGCCGGCCGTCTCCGCAGCCCGGATGATCTCCTCCATGGAGGCGGCGGGCCGCCCGTAGGCGATGTTGTCGCGTACCGACCCGGAGAACAGCATCGTCTCCTGGTGCAGCACGGTGACGTTCTCGCGCAGCGACTCGCGCGTCAGGCCGCGGACGTCGGCGCCGTCCAGCAGGACGCGGCCCTCGTCCGGGTCGTAGAAGCGCAGCAGCAGCTTGGCCAGCGTGGACTTGCCCGCCCCGCTGGGCCCGGTGATCACCAGCACCTCCCCTGGTTCGGCGACGAAGGACACCTCGTGCAGCGCGGGCCGCGAGGCGCGTCCCGGATAGGCGAAGCCGACCCGGTCGAACTCCACGCGGCCCCGGCCCTGACCGGCGGCGACGGCCGCGGGCGCGTCGGTGACGGCGGGCCTGGCCCGCAGCACCTCGATGATCCGGTCGGAGCCGGCGGCCGCCTCCGACACGGTGAGCGCCAGCTCGCCGAGCCCCTGGACGGCCGGATAGAGCAGGGCCAGGTACGCGGCGAAGGCCAGCAGGCCGCCGATGGTCAGCCGGCCGGCGGCGATCTCCCAGGCGCCGACGCCGAGGACGATGATCAGACAGACGGTCTCGATCACCTGCACGACCGGGCCGTACAGACCGGACAGCCACGCCTGCGACAGATTGGCGCGCAGCCAGGTCCGTCCCTCGCGGTGCAGCCTGCGCGCCTCGTCGCGCTGCCGGTTGTACGCCTGCACCAGCGGCTGGTTGGCCAGCCCCTCCTCCAGGACGCTGTTCATGGCGCCGTTGCTGTGCCGCTCGCGCGCGGCCGCGACGCGGAACCTCGCCGCGAACAGCTTCGACACCACCAGGAACGCCGGGATCAGGGCGAGCGTGACGAGCGCCAGGTCCCAGCGGACGAGGAACGCGGCCCCGGCGAAGAACACCACGCTGGCGGCGGTGGTGATCGCCTTGACCAGCCCGGAGCCGACGAGCTCCTCGATGGCCTCGACGTCGTCGGTGAGCCGGGCCATGAGGTCGCCGAGCCGCCGCTTCTCGGCGTAGTCGGGCGCGAGCGTCTGCAGGTGGCCGAAGACGCGGTCGCGGAGTCTCAGCAGGAATCGTTCGGCGCCGAGGGCGGTGATGTACGCACCGGCGAACGACGCCGCCCCCGCGACCGTGGCGAGCCCCAGCCAGCTGAACGCGGGGACCCAGAATGCCTCCAGGTTCCGGGTGGTGAGCACCTCGTCCGTGATGTGGCCGAACAGGCGGATCGCGGCGACCTCGCACAGCGCGGCCAGGACGGCGAACACCACTCCGGCCGCGAACAACGGCCGCAGCCCGCGGGTGTCCGGCCAGAACTCGCGAAAAGTCCGGCGAAGGGTGACCGCCGGGGCGAGTTCGCGGCCGGAGGCGGAAAAGGAGAGCCGGCGGCTGAGCCGCCGGCTCTCACGATGCACTGTCAGCACCCCCAGCCCCACCACCTACGCCGGCCGCAGGCCCAGCGGCGGCGCCAGTGGCGACGCCGGCAGCCCCATCCCTGCTGATACCCGACGTGTGTGAGCTGCGTGTTCGCCATGATTCCTCCCCCGTTGAACGGCTGAACACTTGACAATTCGGACGTTACCCGCCCAAGTCGCATAAATCACGACATTTCAGCCGAAACGGTGAAAGCTTGACCAGTAAAGCGCGCCAAGAACGGCGTTTCATCGTTCTTGTTAAATCCGCCGCAAACGAGTAAAAGAACCAAAGAAGCGTCACGCCGCCGCCAACGATTCTTCCCGAACATCGCCACAAGTCGGCCCCGCCCGCTACTTTCGGCCGATGGCCGGCCCCGCACGGGCCGCCACGATGGGACGCATGACGTTCCTCGGTGTGCTCCTCATGATCCAGGGCTTCGGCGCCCTCGTCGCCGTCCACGTCTTCGACCGCGACTTCGGCCTGCTCCACCTGATGTTCGACGGCGGCGCGCTGACAGTGGCCTCGATCGTCACCGGCGTGCTCGGGCTCGCGCTCGCCGTCGCGGGCATCGCCTCCGGCGACGAGTGAGGGCCCGGGAGCCGGCCCCCACCCGCCGCACCCGGCGGGTCAGGTCAGCGACGAGTACGCCACCACTCCGCGCCGCATCGCGTCGACCGCCTTGCCCGCCGTCTGCCGGATCCTGCTGCCCGGCGCCGCCGCGTTCTGGAGCTGCCCCAGCAGGTCCATGAGCTGCTTGATCCACCGGACGAAGTCGCCGGCCGCCAGCTCGTTGCCGTTGACGCCGTCCATCAGCACCGCGTCCAGCGTGTGCCCCTTCGTCCACCGGAACGCCGCCCACGCGAAGCCCAGATCCGGCTCACGCAGCGTCGACAGCTTGTGGTCGGACTCGATGCCCTCCAGCTCCCCCCACAGCCGCAGCATGGCCGTCAGCGCGTCCTGGGCCCGTCCGGCGGGGATCTTCGGCCGGCGCGCGTCGTCGGCCGCCCGCGACTCGAACACCAGCGCCGACACGCACGCCGCCAGCTCGGCCGGGTCCAGCTCCTCCCACAGGCCCTGGCGCAGGCTCTCGGCCGTCAGCAGGTCGAGCTCGGTGTAGAGGCGGCCGAGGCGGCGGCCCTCGTCGGTGACGGTCTCGCCGTCGAGGTAGCCGAGCTGCTCCAGCACCGAGCAGATGCGGTCGAACGTCCGCGAGATGACGTGCGAGCGGCCCTCCACCCTGCGGCGCAGCCCCTCGGTCTCGCGCAGCAGCTTGTAGTAGCGCTCGGCCCAGCGGGCGTGGTCCTCGCGCTCGTCGCAGCCGTGGCACGGGTGCTGCCGGATGCGCCGGCGCAGCTCGTTGATCTCGTCGTCCTCCACCGCGTGGTCACGCACGCGCGGCGGCTTGCCGAGGTCGCGGTCGCCGATCTTGGCCAGCAGCGTGGAGACCAGGTTGGCGCGTTCCTTCGGCGAACGGCCGTTGAAGTTCTTCGGGATGCGCAGCTTCTCCAGCGGCTCGACCGGCACCGGGAAGTCGGCCGGATCGAGCTTCTTGACCTGCTTGCCGATCGTCAGCACCAGCGGGCTCGGGCCCTGCCCGCGCGGGTTGCGGCCCGGGTCCAGGACGATCGCCAGCCCCGCCCGCCGGCCGCCGGGCACCCGGATCACGTCGCCCGGCTGCAGCGCCTCCAGCGACCGCACGGCCGCCGCCCGCCGGGCCGCGCCGCGCTGCTTGGACAGCTCGGCCTCCCGGTCCGACAGCCGCCGCCGCAGCGCGGCGTACTCGGGGAAGTCGCCCAGGTGGCACGTCATGGCCTCCTGGTAGCCCTCCAGCGCGTCCTCGTGCTTGCGGAGCTGCTTGGCCAGCCCCACCACCGCCCGGTCGGCCTGGAACTGCGCGAACGACTCCTCCAGCAGCGTGCGCGCCCGCTCGCGGCCGAACTGCCCCACCAGGTTGACCGCCATGTTGTACGACGGCTGGAAGCTGGAGCGCAGCGGATAGGTCCGCGTGCCAGCCAGCCCCGCCACTGACAGCGGGTCCATGCCCGGCTGCCACAGCACCACGGCGTGGCCCTCGACGTCGATGCCGCGCCGCCCCGCCCGGCCGGTGAGCTGGGTGTACTCCCCCGGCGTCAGGTCGGCGTGCGTCTCGCCGTTCCACTTGTCCAGCTTCTCGATCACCACGCTGCGGGCCGGCATGTTGATGCCCAGCGCCAGCGTCTCCGTCGCGAAGACCGCCTTGACCAGCCCCCGCGTGAACAGCTCCTCCACGACCTCCTTGAAGGCCGGCAGCATGCCCGCGTGGTGCGCGGCGAGCCCCCGCTCCAGGCACTCGCGCCACTCCAGGTAGCCCAGCACCGCGAGGTCCTCGTCGGGCAGGTGGGCGGTGCGCTCGTCGACGAGCTGGCGGATCTCGTGCCGCTCGCGGTCGGTGGTGAGCCGGATGCCCGCGTAGAGGCACTGCTGCACCGCCGCCTGGCAGCCCGCCCGCGAGAAGATGAACGTGATCGCCGGCAGCAGCCCCTCGGAGTCCAGCTTCTCGATCACCTGCACCCGGTCCGGCGGCCGGGCCCGCTGCGGCCGGCCGTAGCCGCGCCCCCTGCCCCGGCCCGCCATCAGCCGCTCGGCGTCCCTGGTCACCCGCATCAGGGTGGGGTTGATGCGCGGCGTCAGGTCGTCGTTGACGAACAGGTCGTAGACGCGGTTGCCGATCATCATGTGCTGCCACAGCGGCACCGGACGGTGCTCGTCGACGATGACCGTGGTGTCGCCGCGCACGTCGCCCAGCCACTCGCCGAACTCCTCGGCGTTGCTCACCGTCGCCGACAGCGCCACCAGCCGGACCGACTCCGGCAGGTGGATGATGACCTCCTCCCACACCGCGCCCCGGAACCGGTCGGCCAGGTAGTGGACCTCGTCCATCACCGCGAAGCCGAGCCCGGCCAGCGTGGCCGACCCGGCGTAGAGCATGTTGCGCAGCACCTCGGTGGTCATGACCACGATGGGGGCCTCGCCGTTGACGCTGTTGTCGCCGGTCAGCAGGCCCACCTTGGCGGTGCCGTAGCGCTTGACCAGGTCGTTGTACTTCTGGTTGGACAGCGCCTTGATGGGGGTGGTGTAGAAGCACTTCATGCCCTGCTGCAGGGCCAGGTGGACGGCGAACTCGCCGACGACGGTCTTGCCCGACCCCGTCGGCGCCGCCACCAGGACGCCGTCACCGGCCTCCAGGGCGCGGCAGGCGTCGAGCTGGAAGTCGTCCAGCTCGAAGTCGTAGAGACCTCGGAACGATGTGAGCGCGGCCCCGTCGTCGGCGTGCTTCTGACGGAAGGCCGCATAGCGTTCCGCTGGCGTTGTCATACCCGTCAGCCTACCGAAACCGCCATTCCGGTCCGTCCTTCCGTACGCGGCCGGGTGCGGGCGATCCGAGCCCGACGCCTTTACAAAGTAGATCTCAAACGAGGACGCGCAGCGCGCCCGGCCGGACCTCGCACTCGACGGGCACCGGCCCGACCCGCTCGCCGTCGGCGTAGGCCACCAGGCCGTCCGGATCGGCGGCCTCCAGGCGCACCTTCCGCGCCCGGCGCACCGACACCGCCGGATGCCCGAGGTGCGTGCCCCGGTAGACGCTCGGGAAGACGCGCAGGAACTCGCTCTTCGGCAGGGCCCCGACCGTCAGCACGTCGAGCAGCCCGTCGTCGGGCAGCGCGTCGGGGCACACCCGCATCCCGCCGCCGTACGAGCGGGTGTTGGCCACCGCCACCAGCGTCGCCTCCCGCTCGATCACCTCGTCGTCGTCGAGGACGAGCCGGAAGGGCACAGGCCGGAACGAGCGCAGCTCCTCCACCATGGCCACCACGTAGCGGGCCGACCCGGCCGGCCAGGTGAGCCGGTTGGCCCGCTCGTTGACCCGGGAGTCGAAGCCGCAGCACAGCACCCCGGCGAACAGCTCCTCGGCCCGCCCGGCACGCACGCGGGCGGCGTCGACCAGCCGCGACTTCATCCGCAGCACGACCCGGGCGGCCGCCATCGGGTCCTTGCACGGCACGCCGAGCGCGGCCGCGATGTCGTTGCCGGTGCCGGCCGGGATGATGCCGAGCGGCACGTCGGTGCCGGCCACGGCCTGCACGGCCAGGTGCACCAGGCCGTCGCCGCCGAACGCGACGAGCGCGTCGGGGCGCTCGGCGACGGCGGTGCAGGCGCGTTCGAGCGCGTCGGCGGCGTCGGAGCCGACGATGACCGACAGCTCAGCCCCGCCGGCGCGCAGCCGGCGCGCCACGGGCTCGAGCTGGCGCAGGGCCCGGCCGCCACGGGCGGCCGGGTTGACGAGCACGGCGAGTTGGGGGGACACGCCCGGAACCTATCGCCTATCGCGCGGAACCGGAATCCTCCGCCGGTTATCGCCCTGCGGGATCCCCGTCGACCGGCTTGTCACCGGCCGGCTTGTCACCGATCGTGGCGTCACCAGGCGCGGCGGCACCGGGCGCGGCGTCGCTGCGCGTGGCGTCACTGGCCGTGGCGTCGCTGGGCGTGACGTCGCTGGGCGTGACGTCGCTGGGCGTGACGTCGCTGGGCGTGACGTCGCTGGGCGTGACGTCGCTGGGCGTGACGTCGCGGAGTGGCGGGTCCTGGAGCGGCGGGTCGTCGAGGGGCCTGTCGTCGTCGGACAGCGGCGAGGCCTCGTCGTCGGACAGCCCGGCGAACTCGTCCGCCGGCCGCCTGCGCTCGCGCATGTACATGAACAGCTCGGCGGCCAGGAACAGCACGATCATCGGCGTCGCCAGCGCCATCATGGTGATGGGGTCGCCGCCCGGCGTGATCACCGCGCCGAAGACGAACATCAGGAAGATGACCAGCCGCCGGTGCTTGGCGATCGCGGCGTGCGAGACCACGCCGATGATGTTGAGGAACACCAGCAGCAGCGGCAGCTCGAACGACACCCCGAAGATCAGCAACATGATCAGCACGTAGTCGAGGTAGTCGTCGATGGCGATCGTCGCCACCGTGCCGTCCAGCGAGAAGCCCAGCAGGAAGGACAGCGAGGTGTCCATGATGAAGTAGCACAGCCAGGCGCCGAGGACGAACAGCGGGATCGCCAGCCCCAGGAACGTCAGCGTGTAGCGCTTCTCGGTGCGGTAGAGCGCCGGGGTGACGAACGCCCAGATCTGGTAGAGCCACGCGGGCGAGGACACCACGAGACCGACCATCAGCGCGATCTTCAGCGTGATGAAGAACGACGAGAAGATGCCGTTGTAGGTCAGGCTGCACTCACCGGTGAGCTGCCGCGCCTGGGCCGTGTGGCAGTAGGGCTCCTTGAGGATCTCCCACACCGGATCGGAGACGATCCAGCCCACGATCAGACCGACGGCCACGGCGGCGATCGCGATGAGCAGCCGGTTGCGGAGCTCCCGGAGGTGCTCCATGAGCGGCATCCGGCCTTCCGGGTCCCGCGACGGCTTCGGGCCCGACTTCTTCAGCAGCGCCATCTAGTGAGTCCTCGGGGACGAGGGACGGATGAAGGAAAGGCTCAGACGCGCTTGTCGGCCTGCGCCGAGGCACGCAGCCGGGCGGCCTGCTCCTCGAGCTGGCGGGCCTGCTCCTCCACGGACAGCGCCGGGGCGGGGGCCGGGATCTGCTGCGGGGGCGCGGGCTGGGCCTGCGGCTGGGCCTGAGCCTGGACGACGGTGGGGCGCTCGTCATCGTCGTCGTTCATCTTGCTGGTCTCGGCCTTGAAGATGCGCAGGGACCGCCCGACGCCACGGGCCAGGTCCGGCAGCTTCTTGGCCCCGAAGAGCAGGACCAATGCCACCAGGATCAGGATGATCTCCGGAGCTCCCAGGTTCATGTGACGTCCTTACAGGTAAGCCGAGTGCTGTCCAAACCTGATCGTACGCTGCCGACGGCCCTGCCTCATCCCCTGGAGTCCGCTTTCAGCCTGAATTGCTGGTTAATTCGAGCAACCTCCCTGTTCAGGGCACGGGCGGCGCCTATCACGCGGGCCGTCAGGACCCCCAGGGCGATCAGCCCGGCCGGCACGACGACGGCCGCCGGCAGGATCCACGTCATGACCCGTGAGCGTACAGGGCGAGGGCCCGCTCGGCCTCCGCGCGTACGGTCTCGGCCATCCGGGGCGGCGCGACGACCCGGCCGGTGTCGCCGAGCCGCAGCGCGAGCTTGACGATCCAGTCCTCGTCGCGGGCCCGCAGCGCCACCCGCAGCCGGCCCTCGCCGAGCTCGGCGACCTCCTCGCACGGGTAGTACTCGGCCACCCACCGCCCGGCCGCGCTCAGCTCCAGCTCGACCAGCTCGTCCGTGGGCGAGGGCCGGAAGACGCCACGGGTGACGTCGATCGGCTCGGCCTCGGCGGGCGGGTCGGCGGGCACGTCGAGCACGTCCACGCCGAGCATGCGGTCGAGCCGGAACAGCCGCATCGCCTCCGCCCGGTAGCACCAGCCCTCCAGGTAGGCGCGGCCGTCCACGACCAGCACGCGCGTGGGATCGACCTCGCGCGGCGTGACCTCGTCGCGGCCAGGCACGTAGTAGCGCAGCGACAGCCGCCGTCCGCCGGTCAGCGCCTCGCGGACGCGGGGCAGCGCGTCGGGGGCGGCGTCGACGTCCACGGCGACCTGGCTGCTGACGGTGGCGGCGCCCTCGCCGGCGGCCCGCTCCAGCTTGGCCGTCACCCGCGCGAGCGCGTCACCGGTCACGCCGTTGGCCTGGTCCCTGCCCGCGGGCAGGGCCAGCTCCGGCGTGGCGGCCAGCATGCGCAGCGCGACCAGCAGGGCGCTGGCCTCGTCGATGCCGAGCCGCAGCGGCCGGGCGATCGTGTCGGCGTTGTCGATGATGATCTCGCCGCCGTCCCAGGAGACGTCGATGAGGTCGCCCGGGGTGTGGCCGGGCAGCCCGCACATCCACACGAGCTGCAGGTCGTCGATGAGCTGCTTCTCGCTCAGGCCGAACACCGCGGCCACCTCGCCGACCTGCGCCCCCGGATGGGACATCAGGTAAGGCACCAGCGCCAGCAGCCGCGGCAGCCGGTCCGCGCTCCCGCTCATACGCTTTCCCCCTGTTTCCTGGCCGGCCCGCTCACGCCATGGCCCCCTTCAGTCTGCGGATGACCGCCTCGCGCGCGTCCGGCGGCTCGACCACCTCGACGTCGCCGCCGAGGCTGGCCATCCAGCCGGCCAGCCGCTCGGGGTCGGAGAAGGTCAGCTCCGCCTCGTCCCAGCCGTCCACGCCGGGGTGGACGGCCCTGGCGAGCTGGCGCACCCCCTCGCACGCCCCCTGGCGCACCCGTACGACGGCGACCCGCTCGTCCGTCGTCTCGTCGGGGAACCCGACCATGGCCCGCAGGTCGACGCCCTCAGGGACGCGTACCGCCCCCGGCTTGCCGACGTGCGCGACCTGGCCGGTGATGCGGCTGAGCCGGAAGGCGCGCGGCGCCTGCCGGTCGCGGTCGAACCCGGCGAGATACCAGCGGCCGCGCCGGCTCACCACGCCCCACGGCTCGACCGTGCGGGCGCGTACGCTCTCGCTGCCGGCGCCGCGGTAGTCGAAGCGCACCACGCGCCGGTCGCGCACGGCCTCCCACAGGGCGGGGAAGGCCGGGTCGCGGGTGTCGACGCGCAGCTCCAGCGCGCCGGTGCCGACCGGCTGGTCGGTGGCGACGCCGCCGGCGCGCAGCTTGAGCAGCGCCCCCGAGGCGGCCTCGGCCAGGCTGGCGCGCTGCCACACCTGGGCGGCCAGGCCGAGCACGGCGGCCTCGTCGGGCTCCAGGGTGATCTCCGGCAGCTCGTACGACTCCCGCTGGATGCGGTAGCCCGGCTCGTCCTCCCACGGGTCGCGGACGACGTCGATGGGGATGCCGATCTCGCGCAGCTCGTTCTTGTCCCGCTCGAACATGCGCTGGAAAGCCTCGTCGCCGTCGCGGTCGTAGCCGGGCACCGCCTGGCGGATCTGCTCGGCCGACAGCGGGCGCCGGGTGGCGAGCAGACAGATGACGAGATTGAGCAGCCGTTCCGTCTTCCGGCGCGACATCTGCCTCACTCCTCCTTCATCGACGCTACCCTGCCCCCGTGATCAGATGGCGCAAGGGCGAGGTCGTACGGATCCGACGCGAGTGGCCGGGAGCGGTGGAACTGGACGTCGCCGTCCCCGAGGGGGAGTGCCGGGCGCTTGCGTACCCCCCGCTGGTGGGGCGCCCGGAACCCGGCGACGAGGTGCTGCTCAACACGACCGCACTCGCGATGGGTCTCGGTACGGGAGGTTACGCCATGGTGGTGGCCGTCCCGAACCGTTTGCCGCAAGATCCTCAGGGGCCGGGGCACCTGGTGAAGGCCCGGTACACCCCGCTGCAGGCCACGGTGGCGGGCGCGGACGAGCAGGGCTCGCCTCACCACGAGGTCCTGCGCGAGGCCGACTCCCTGGACGACATGCCCGTCGTGGTGGCCGACCTGCACTCGGCGCTCGCGCCGATCCTCGCCGGCCTGTACGAGGCCGCGCCGGGCACGCGGGTGGCGTACGTCATGCAGGACGGCGGGGCGCTGCCCGCGTGGTTCTCGATGTCGGTGGCGCGGCTGCGCGACAGCGGCTGGCTGGCGGGAGTGGTGACGGCGGGTCAGGCGTTCGGCGGCGACCTGGAGGCGGTGACCGTGCACACGGCGCTGCTGGCGGCCAGGCACGTCCTGGAGGCCGACGTGGCCATCGTCGCGCAGGGCCCGGGCAACCTGGGCTCGGGCACCCGCTGGGGCTTCTCGGGCGTGCAGGCGGGCGAGGCGGTCAACGCGGCCGGGGTGCTGCGGGGGCGGCCGGTGGCGGCGCTGCGGGTCAGCGAGGGCGACCTGCGCGAGCGGCATCACGGGGTGTCGCACCACTCGCTGACCGCGTTCGGGCGGGTGGCGCTCTGCCCGGCCGACGTGCCGGTGCCCGATCTGCCGGGCGAGTTCGGTGCGCGGGTGCGCGACCAGGCCGAACTGCTGGCGGTGCGGCACCGCCTGGTGCCGGTGCCGGTGGACGGCCTGCACGAGGCGCTGCGGGCGGCCCCGGTCCGGCTCTCGACGATGGGCCGGGGCCTGGAGGAGGACCTGGCCTACTTCCTGGCCTCGGCGGCGGCGGGCAGGTTCGCGGCCTCGCTGCTGGTGTAGGCGTCCTTGTAGGTGAACGCCTCGGGGCTCGGGCCCTCGGTCCTGAGGCGTTCGAGCCGCTGCATGGCCTCGGCCAGCGTCGGGATGGTGCCCTCGGGGACCCACCACATCACCATGGTCGGCTCCGCCATGCGCTGGAACCACTCCCTGCGGCGGCGCAGCACCTCCAGGTGCGGTGAGCGGTAGACGTAGTTCCACAGCGACTCCAGCGACTCCCACACGGAGAAGTTGACGAGCAGGTAGTCGCCGTAGTCGTGGCGGACGGTCGCGGTGGGGTCGCTCTCGCTCTCCTTCAGCCGCCAGACGAACCCGGGGGCGGCGTCGGCGATGGCGTTGATCGGTTCGAGCAGGGCGACGAACTCGGCGAGCTCGGCGGAGTCGATGGGCGCGCGCAGATGGGCGAGGTTGAGCTGGGCGAGATGCATGACGCTCAGCACATCACCCCGATCCCTTCTATGTCAATCTTCATTTGTTTTAGAAAGGGCGACGCAGCACTCCCCCGGCCGCGCGTCCAGGCGCGCCCGCGCCGGGTCCTCGCCGAGCCCGCGCAGCAGCCCCTGGCACAGCGCCAGGTTCATCGAGCACACGAGCAGCGGCTGGTCCGTGGCCAGCACGTGGAACGGGCAGTTGCGCAGCCGCAGCAGCCCGTCCTCCTCGTACGGCTCATAGCCCCGCTCCCCCAGCACCCGCTCCACCGGCTCGCCCGCGTGCCGCGCGCCGATGCGCTCCCCCGCGCCGCGCGCCGCCTTCTCCGCCTGCTCCTCCGCGCCCAGCAGGTCCACCACGTCGGCCAGCACCGAGGCGAGGGTGACGTAGTCGCGGGGCGGCAGGCTCACCGAGCGCTCGCCCCTGGACCTGCGGTAGACCTTGGCCGGCCGCCCGCTGCCGGGCCCCTTCTTCGCCGGGGCCCGGAACCCGCTCTCCAGCAGCCCGGCCTCGACCAGCTTGTCGAGGTGGTGGCCGGCCAGCGTCCGCGACACCCCGGCCGCCTCGGCGGCCTCCCCCCGGCCCACGTCGCCGCCACCGGCCGCGACCGCCTCGTAGAGGCTGCGGCGTACGGGGTCGTTCAGCAGGGCCAGCGCGTCGAGGTCGTCGGTGCTCACGGTCGGGAGTCTACGTGCGCGTCCTCGCCCCGCCGGACGGCGCTCAGTAGACGGCCAGCACGTCCACCACGAAGACGAGGGTGTCGGAGCCCTTGATCCCGTACGCGGGGAAGCCGGGGGCGCCGTAGCCGTACGCGGGCGGGACGACCATCAGCACCCGGCTGCCGGCGGGGACGCCGGTCAGTGCCCGCTCCCACGCCTTGATGAGGCCGCCGTCGCCCAGCTTGAACGCCTTCGGCAGGCCGTTCGTCCACGTGGTGTCGAAGACGCGGCGGCTCGCCCAGACCGCGCCGGCGTACTGGGTGACGACGAGCCGGCCGGGCCGGGCCTTGGGGCCGGAGCCCCGTTCGAGCACCGTGGACGCGAACCGGGCCGGCGGAGCGCCGGCGGGCACCTGGAGCGCGGGGCGCGCGCCGGCGCTCACGCGCACGCCCGCCAGCGTGCCCGCGCGGCCCTCGACCGAGGCGCCCTTGTGGTGGGCGCCGAGGATGTCCACGACGTAGAACAGCTCGTCGGAGGGGCCCACGCCGCGCGGCGGGTTGGGGCCGAAGCCGTCGCCGGGCGGGACGGCGGCGATGACCCGGCTGCCGACCGTACGGCCCTCCAGAGCGCGGTCCAGGCCGGGCAGCAGGCCGCCCACGGGGAACGCGGCGGGCGCGCCACGGGTGAAGCTGGAGTCGACGAGGCGGTTGCGGCGGCCGTCCCAGACGTGGGCGGTGTACTGCACGATCGCCACGTCGTCCGGCTCCAGGCGGGCGCCCTTGCCGGTGGTCAGCTCGTCCACCTGCAGGCCGGACGCGGGTCTGCCGTCGGGGAAGTCGATCGTGGGCCGCGCGCCGAACGCCCCGGCCACCTTCAGCTCCAGCCCTTGAGCAGGCGCGCCGGTACACCCCGCGACCCCCGCCGCCACGAGCACCGGCACCAGCATCCGCGCAAGTACCTGCCCAAGCTTGGGCGCGGCGACATGGCGGAGCATCGGGCCCTCCCCTACGCGGCGAGCCCCGGGGCGGTCCCCGGGGCTCGCGATGCTACCGCGCCGACCCGCCACAAACCCCGCGAAACCCCCAAATGGCGGGCACCGGGGCCGGGCGGCTCAGTAGGCGCCCAGGACGTCCACGACGAACACCAGGGTGCTGTTGGCCGGGATGTTCGGCTGCTCCTGGTCGCCGTAGCCCAGGTTCGGCGGGATGCTCATGACGACCCGGCTGCCGACCGGCACCCCGGCGAGCCCCTGCTGCCAGCCCTGGATGACGCCGCTCAGCGGGAACTCGGCCGGCTCGCCCCGCTCCCAGCTCGAGTCGAACTGCTTGTCGGTGCCCCAGATCTTGCCCGTGTAGTGGACGGCGAGCGTCTGGTTGGGCTGCACCTTGGCGCCGGTGCCCTCGATCACCGTCTTGACCACGAGTTCGCCCGGAGGCTTCTCACCGGTCTTGGTGGTGAGCGTCGGCGCCTTCTCGCCGCCCGGGTTCTCGACCTTGACGCCCTTGATGGACTCCTTGGTCTCCTTGCCGGTGGCGGCCTTCAGCGCGGGCGGCTGCGTGCCGACCACGTCGAAGACGAACACCTTGGTCGGCTCGGCCGGAGAGGTCTGCTGCTGCCCCTGGGGGACCGAGTCGTTGGCCAGCACGGCCAGCAGCCTGCCCCCGTGCTTGACCTTGGTGAAGCCCTCCTGCAGCACCTGCGGGAGCTGCTCGTTGACCGAGATCGTCTCGGGGGCCTTGGTGTCGTACGACGAGCCCTGGACGGCGTTGGCCTTGCCGTCCCAGTCCCAGACGGTGAGGTTGACGATGACCTTGTCACCGGTCTTGATCTCGGTGCCGCTGCCCGGCTGGATCACCTCGTAGGACGACTTGGTGGCCGGCGAGCCGGACGGGAAGGTCACCGTGGGCTTGGCGCCGGGGTCCCCGGCGACCTTGACGCCGGTGGACCCGCCGGAGGCGGCGTCGTCGGAGCCGCATCCCGCGGCGAAGAAGATCAGCGGCATCGCTGCCAGAACGGCCAGAACGCGGCGCATGCGTTTCCCTCGGAAAAGACGTCAGATTCGCGTCACCCTACCCGAACCTCGGGTACGCCCGAGGTAAACGCACCGCCCGCGTCCTGCCCAGCCGGCGATTCACATTCCGGCGATCAGCTTGTCCACCCGCTCGTCCACGCTGCGGAACGGGTCCTTGCACAGCACGGTGCGCTGCGCCTGGTCGTTGAGCTTCAGGTGCACCCAGTCGACGGTGAAGTCGCGCCGCTTCTCCTGCGCCTTGCGGATGAACTCGCCGCGCAGCCGCGCCCGCGTGGTCTGCGGCGGCACCGACTTGGCCTCGAAGATCTTCAGGTCGGACGCCACCCGTTCCACCGAGCCGCGCTTCTGCAGCAGGTAGTAGAGGCCGCGCTTGCGGTGCACGTCGTGGTAGGCGAGGTCGAGCTGGGCCACCCGGGGCGAGGAGAGCGGCAGGTCGTACTTCTTGCGGTAGCGCTCGATGAGCTGGTATTTCGTCACCCAGTCGATCTCGCGCGAGACCAGGTCGAGGTCGCCGGTCTCGACCGCGCGCAGCGTGCGCTCCCACAGCTCCAGCACGCGGTGCGCGATGTCGTCGCCGCCGCGCCGGTCCACGAAGTCCTTCGCCTTCGACAGGTATTCCTGCTGGATCTCCAGGCTCGACGCCTCGCGCCCGTTGGCCAGGCGCACCCTGCGCCGCCCGGTCATGTCGTGGGAGACCTCGCGGATGGCCCTGATCGGGTTCTCCAGCGACAGGTCGCGCATCACCGTGCCGGACTCGATCATGCGCAGCACCAGGTCGGTGGCGCCGACCTTGAGCAGCATCGTGGTCTCGCTCATGTTGGAGTCGCCGACGATGACGTGCAACCGGCGGAAGCGCTCGGCGTCGGCGTGCGGCTCGTCGCGGGTGTTGATGATGGGCCGCGACCGGGTGGTGGCGCTGGAGACGCCCTCCCAGATGTGCTCGGCCCGCTGGGAGACGCAGTAGACGGCCCCGCGCGGCGTCTGCAGCACCTTGCCGGCGCCGCAGACGATCTGCCGCGTCACCAGGAAGGGGATCAGCACGTCGGCCAGGCGGCCGAACTCACCGTGCCGGCCGACGAGGTAGTTCTCGTGGCAGCCGTAGGAGTTGCCCGCCGAGTCGGTGTTGTTCTTGAACAGGTAGATGTCGCCGGCGATGCCCTCCTCGCGCAGCCGCTTCTCGGCGTCGACGAGGAGACCTTCGAGGATGCGCTCGCCCGCCTTGTCGTGAGTGACGAGTTCGATGACGTTGTCACACTCGGGTGTTGCGTACTCAGGATGGCTGCCCACGTCGAGATAGAGGCGGGCGCCGTTGCGGAGGAAGACGTTGCTCGATCGGCCCCAGGACACGACTCGCCGGAACAGGTAGCGCGCGACCTCGTCCGGGGACAGCCTGCGCTGCCCCCTGAACGTGCAGGTCACGCCGTACTCGTTCTCCAGCCCGAAGATGCGACGATCCATCACCTCACACTATGCCCATGGATCGGCGAGCGGGAGAGATCTTGCCGGGTGTTTTCGATGTCGGCCCCCGTATGGGGTGTTTCGTCCCTGCCGGCCGCGCCGTGCCCGCCCCTGAATGAGCACGGCGGCGCGCTCACGGGACGTAGATCTCCTGGACCTTGACGATCTTGCCCCGGTAGACCGTGATGAGGGCTGGCTGACGCTGCTTGCCGTGCCGCTTGACCAGCACCGACGCCGGGCAGCGCTTGGCGCCCAGACCGGTCGACCTGCTCACCGTGAGCGAGCCGCCCGCCTGCTTGCAGCCGTACGCCGACAGGAACTCCACGTTCTTCGCGATCGGCGAGGCGTAGGCCGTCGCGTCGCCCTCGCCCGGGCCCACGAAGTAGCCCTCGGTGTGCTTGTCCCGCTTCCACTTGATCGGCTGGTACTCGGCCACGCCGCCGCTGACGTGGGTGATCCAGCCGCGCAGGATCCCGTCGTGGCGGGGGCTGATGCGCTTGGTGAAGTCGTGCTTCGGGTCCGGCTGGAAGGTGGTGCCGAAGATCTTCGGCGCCTTGTAGCGCGGGTAGGCGGCGGTCGCGGCCTGGGCGGCGCCGCCGGCCGCCACCAGCGCGACGGCGGCCGCGCCGCCGGCGAGGAGGGTGCGCAACGATGTGTTCACGGACCTTGAGACCCGCACAGCACGCGTCCGGTTCGCCCCCAGCACAGTGATCCAGCTCACACCGCCCGCCCGGTCCGGCAGTCACCCGGAGCGGCAGCGTGAACGGCGAGGGCAACGCCCACGGCCCGGCAACGCGCACGGCGAGAGCGACGTACACGGCCCGGCAGCGCCCACGGCGAGAGCAACGCACACGGCCCGGCAAGGTGAACGGCGGGGCCGCGCGGGTGGCGGCCCCGCCGGGGAGCAGCGGGTGCGGGGTTACAGGGGTGAGGAGCCGTCGTCGACCGGGCCTTCGGGGCCCGTGGGCGGCGGAGTGTCCCCGGAGGAACCGGACGAACCAGCGGAACCCTTGGACGGCGGCTCCGAGGACTCGGACGACTCCGACGGCGACTCGGACGCCGGGGGCGGCGAGGCGGGCGGCTGGGTCGTCTGGGCGAGCAGCCGCTCCAGCCGGGCCCCGGTCAGCCGCAGGAACTTGCGGTGCTCACGGTTGCGGTCGAGCACCGCGACCTCGAGCTGGGCCACCGGCGGACGCTCCCCGCCCGGCTCGGTCAGCGCTGCCAGCGCCACCTCCAGCGCGTCGGCCAGCGACATCGACTCGCGGTAGCGCTCCTTCAGCCGCCCCGCGACCGCCTCGGCCTGCCCGCCCATGGCGGCGAAGCCGTGCTCGTCGAAGACCGACCCGTCGAAGGTGAGCCGGTAGATGGCGTCGCCGTCCTTGGTCTCGCCGACCTCGGCGACCACGACCTCCACCTCCAGCGACTTGATCGACTCGGTGAAGATGCGGCCCAGGTTGGAGGCGTAGAGGTTGGCGAGGCCGCGGCCGGTCACGTCGGAGCGGTCGTAGGTGTAGCCGTTGATGTCGGCGTAGCGGATGCCGCCGAGCCGCAGCTCCTCGAACTCGTTGTAGCGGCCCACGGCCGCGAAGCCGATGCGGTCGTAGATCTCGCTGATCTTGTGCAGCGCCCGTGACGGGTTGGGCGCGACGAACAGGATGCCGTCGACGTATTGGAGCACGACGACCGACCGGCCCCGCGCGATGCCCTTGCGCGCGTAGTCGGCCTTGTCCCGCATGATCTGCTCAGGGGACGCATATCCAAAAGGCATGGACACGGGCAGGTGGTCCTTTCTAGCGCAGCGGGGCGATGGGGCCGTCGGGCGAGATCATCCGGGCTTCGAGCATCTGGTCGACGTAGCCGGCGACCTGCTCGTCGGAGAGGCGGCGGAAGCCGTCGGCGTCGATGACGCCCACGACCGGCCAGATCTTCCTGGTCACGTCGGGGCCGCCGGTCGCCGAGTCGTCGTCGGCCGCGTCGTAGAGCGCCTGGATGAGCGTCATCGCCATGTCGTCGGCCGACGCGCCGTCGCGGTAGAGCTTCTTCAGTGAGCCACGGGCGAAGATCGAGCCGGAGCCGATCGCGTCGAACCGCTCCCGCTCGTAGGGCCCGCCCGCCACGTCGTAGCTGAAGATGCGGCCCTCGTCCTTGTCAGGGTCGTAGGCGGCGAACAGCGGCACCACCACCAGCCCCTGCATCGCCATGCCGAGGTTGCCCCTGATCATGGTCGCCAGGCGGTTGGCCTTGCCCGCCACCGACATCGTGCGGCCTTCGAGCTTCTCGTAGTGCTCGAGCTCCACCCGGAACAGCCGGGCGAACTCGATGCCGGTGCTCGCCGTGCCCGCGATGCCCATGCAGGAATAGTCGTCGGTCCTGAACACCTTCTGCACGTCACGCTGCGAAATCACGTTGCCCGACGTCGCCCGCCGGTCGCCCGCCATGATCACGCCGCCCGCGAAGGTCGCGGCGACGATCGTGGTCGCGTGCGGAACCTGGTCGCCGATCGGGGTGGCCAGAACCTCATCCCGCCGTGGCAGCAATTCCGGCGCGTACGAGCTCATGAACTCCGTGAACGAGGAGCTCCCGTTGTTCTGGAAAAGCTGGTTCACCAAGCCGACGGGCAGATCCCTGTGCGATGCCACGCGACTCCCTCCCAAACGTCACTGTCCCTAGGGCGACCCTACTGTTGTTGCGTCGCTGTCTGCACTTCCCACGATCAGCTCACGGCGAACCCTCCCCCGCCGCGGCCAACCTACCCCTGCGGGGGCCGATCATTGTCCGGATCGTTTCCTTACGGCCGCCACCGCCGGCCTGCCTCCGAGGCGCCTCACGGCGTACCAGGTGGAGGGCTTGTCGCCCGGATGCGGGGGTGTCCGCTCAGCGCTCCGGCGGCGGCATGCGGCGCCGCGGCGTGTGCCCGCGTGTGCCCACGTGTGCTCGGCGCGTTCGGCGGGGGTCCGCGGCCGGTCGCGGCCGTTGACAGCGCGGAAGGGGCACGGATCGGATCAGTGCCCGCGCGGAGGTCGGCAGCGAGGCTCCGGCCCGGCCGGAGCGCTTGCCCGTTCGCGTGCTCGTCTCATGAGGTGCCGCCTGGCCGGCCGCCCGTCGGGCCGCTCAGGTGCTCAGTGAAGGGTGCCGAGGGCGACGGAGCAGGGCCCGCCCTGGTGGGCGAGCGCGCGCTCGACGTCGTCCTCGGTGGTGCCGTGACTCTCGATCGTGATGGTGCCGTGCCGGGTCCTTATTCCCCGCCCTTCTGGACGTAGCTGCGCACGAATTCCTCCGCGTTCTCCTCGAGGACCTCGTCGATCTCGTCGAGGATCGCGTCGACGTCGTCGGTGAGCTTCTCCTGACGCTCCTGAACGTCCGGCGCCGCCGAGGCCTCGGTCTCCTCAACCTCGGCCTCGCGCCGTCCGGCCTGCTTCTGGCCGCCGGTGTCCTTGGTTGCCATGTCCTACCTCCGCTTGGGGGACTGCCTCTAGGCATATCTTCCCCGAACCGTCCGACATTTCGCGCCCAACCTTGCGCGATCTTGTATCGGTTGACTGGATAGCATCGCTATCCAATAATGAATCCCCTACGTACACGGAGGTTCAGAAATGTCCACTATGTCGCTGACCGTGGCAGGTGTGGTCCTCATCACAGTCCCGACGATCGTGTTCGGTGGTGTGTCGCTGCTGACGTTCTTGATGCGCGACGTTCCGGGCTACCGGGACAACCCGGTCCGGCGGGGCCTGTGGCGGGCCGGACACGCGCACGCGGGCGTCCTGGTCCTGTTCGCCCTGGTGGCCATGTTGTACGTGGACCAGACCTCGCTCCCCGAGGGCGTCAGGACGCTGACCAGGGTGCTGATCGTGGCGGCGCCCATCCTCATGCCGCTGGGGTTCTTCCTGTCGGTGGCCCGCCCGGGCGACACCAGGCCGAACAAGCTCATCTGGCTCACCGTCGCGGGCGGCGCCGGCCTGGCGGTGGGCACGCTGACCCTGGGCGTCGGCCTCCTGTGAGCGGCGGCCGGCCCGGGGCGTCAGCGGACGGTCATTCGCCGCCGGTGAGCGCGGCGACCAGGTCGGCGGCCGTGTGGCAGCGGTCGAACAGCTCGCCGACGTGCGCCTTGGTGCCGCGCAGGGGCTCCAGGGTGGGGACGCGCTGCAGGGACTCGCGGCCCGGGATGTCGAAGATGACGGAGTCCCAGGAGGCGGCGGCGACGGACTCGCTGTACTGGCGCAGGCAGCGGCCACGGAAGTAGGCGCGGGTGTCGCTCGGCGGGTGCTCGACGGCGCGTTGCACCTCCTCCTCGGAGACCAGGCGCTGCATGCGGCCCCGGGCGACCAGGCGGTTGTAGAGGCCGCGGTCGGGCCGGATGTCGCTGTACTGGAGGTCGACGAGCTGGAGCCGGGGGTGGGACCAGGCCAGGCCGTCGCGGCTGCGGTAGCCCTCCAGGAGTTCGAGCTTGGCGACCCAGTCGAGCTCGCGGGCGAGCTGCATGGGGTCCTCGGCCAGGCGGGTGAGCACCGACTCCCAGCGGTCGAGTATGTCCTTGTTCATCTCGTCCTGGGCGGTGCCGCGCTCCTCGACGAACTTGCGCGCCTGCTCCAGGTATTCCATCTGGAGCTGGACGGCGGTGAGCTTGCGGCCGTCGCGCAGGGCGATCTCGTAGCGGCACGTCGGGTCGTGGGAGACCGCGCGCAGGGCCTGGACGGGGCTCTCGACGGCGAGATCGCGGCTGAGGAAGCCCTCTTCGATCATGGCCAGCACGAGCGCGGTGGTGCCGAGCTTGAGATAGGTCGAGATCTCCGACATGTTGGCGTCGCCGATGATCACGTGCAGGCGCCGGTACTTCTCGGGGTCGGCGTGCGGCTCGTCGCGGGTGTTGATGATGGGCCGCTTGAGCGTGGTCTCCAGGCCGACCTCGACCTCGAAGAAGTCGGCGCGCTGGCTGATCTGGAAACCCTCGCCGCGCGAGTCCTGGCCGATGCCGACCTTGCCCGCGCCGACCACGACCTGCCGGCTGACGAAGAACGGCGTCAGGTGGCGCACGATGTCGGCGAAGGGCGTGGCGCGGCGCATGAGGTAGTTCTCGTGGCAGCCGTAGCTGGCGCCCTTGGCGTCGGTGTTGTTCTTGTAGAGCTGGATGGGCGCGTTGGAGGGGATGGCAGAGGCGCGCGTGGCGGCGTCGTACATGACCCGCTCGCCCGCCTTGTCCCAGATGACGGCGGCGCGGGGGTTGGTGCACTCGGGCGCGGAGTATTCGGGATGGGCGTGGTCGACGTAGAGCCGGGCCCCGTTGGTCAGGATGACGTTGGCCAGCCCGAGGTCCTCGTCGGTGAGCTGCGTGGGGTCGGCGACCTCTCTCGCCAGGTCGAACCCGCGCGCGTCACGCAGGGGGTTCTCCTCCTCGAAGTCCCAGCGCGCGCGGCGCGCGCGGGCCGCCGAGGCGGCGAGGTACGCGTTGACGACCTGCGAGGAGGTCACCATCGCGTTGGCGCCTGGCTGGCCGGGTACGGAAATGCCGTACTCGGTCTCGATGCCCATCACCCGACGCACCGTCATGCAACATCCTCTGTTCGTCCGGGTCTGTCTATCCGCCGTTTATATGCCCGAGCCTATGCCCTTCACAGTGCCCCAGGGCCACAAGGTTATGGCACCGACGCTTTTTCCATCTGTACGGCGGAAGCCGCCGAGCCGCCCGCCCGCCCGCGGGGCTTGAGTATGCGCTGGATGGGACGTTCGGCAAAGACGTACACCAGATAGGACAGGAGCACGGCTATCAGCGTGGCGCAGCAGGCGACGATCCACGGCGGCAGGTCGCCCCTGAGCACGGGGATGACGGCGACGGCGACGATGCTGTGGAACAGGTAGAGCGGGTAGGTGATGCCGCCGAGCGCGGTCAGCGTCCTCGACGGTTTGAGCCGCAGGAGCCCGGTGGCGGCCAGCGCCATGAGGGCGAAGACGATCGTGATCGCGATGATCACGCTGGTGTCGGTGACCGGCATGTTCTTGAACCCGGCGGCGTCGATGCGGCGGTGCACGCGGGCCAGGGCGCTGTCGAGCGACATGGCGTAGCCGGCGACGACGTAGATCCACGGCAGCCAGGCGTGGCCGTGCTTGTGGACGAGGTAGAGGCCCATGCCGGCGACGAAGTAGGGGGCGTAGTCGGGCATGACGGTCTCGGTGATCACCGGCGGGACGGCGACGTCGCCGTGCTGGAGCAGCTTGAGCGCGAGGGCGGCGGCCAGCCAGATCCCGCAGAAGGCCAGGACGCGCCCGTAGGTGACGCCGACGATCACGAGGATGGCCATGAGGAGGTAGAAGCGCAGCTCCGCCCAGAGCGACCAGTAGACGCCGCTGGCGTCGGTGACCTTGAACAGCCGCTGGAACATGGTCGCGTTCAGCAGGTATTCACCGGTGGACAGCTTGGGGTCCAGGGCCTTGGCGCCGGTGAGGCCGTAGAGCGCGGCGACGGCGGCGAGGCTGAGCCAGTACGCCGGGTAGAGCCGGACCAGCCGGGAACGGGCGAACGCCCCGAGCCCCTTCCCCCACACCGTCATGAGGATGACGAACCCGCTGATGATGAAGAACAGCTCGACGCCCAGGATCCCGAGCCCGGCCACGGGGGCCACGGCGGGGAAGAGCTCGGCGGGCCGGTCGCCCCACACGCTGGCGTACGCCACGAGGTAGTGGAAGGCGACGACCGCGAGGGCGGCGAGGAACCGGAGGAGGTCGAGCTCGGCCAACCGGCCGTTCTCCCGGGCATGCTTCGGCCGGTTGGGGGTGTGCACGCCCCTTTTGACGTCACAGCGATCACTTTGGTTCCCCTGGTTCCACTGTTCACATCCGTCACGGAGCGTCAGCGTGATAGGCCGGACCGATCGCGGGCCGCGGCGACGACGGCCTGCCCCAGGCTGAGGCCGCCGTCGCCGGGCGGCACTCGCCGGTGGGTGAGGACGCGGAAGCCGGCCGCGCGCAGTCGCCGCACGGTGCGCTCGACGAGGAGCACGTTCTGGAAGACGCCGCCGGACAGGGCGACCGCGGTGAGGCCGGTGGCGTCCCTGAGCGCGGCGCAGGCGTGGGCGACGGCGTCGGCGACGCCGTTGTGGAAGCGGCCGGCGATGACCGGGGTGGGCCGGCCCGACTCCAGGTCGCGGGCGGCGGCCCGGACGAGGTCGGCGCCGTGCACGGTGAACGGCTCCCCCGGCGTGAGGCGGGCGCGGTAGGAGCCGGTCTCGGCGGGGTCGGCGTGCTGTTCCAGCTCGTACGCGGCCTGACCGGCGTAGGTGATCCGGTCGCGCACCCCGAGGAGCGCGGCGACGGCGTCGAAGAGGCGGGCGGCGCTGGAGGTGAGCGGGGAGCCGGCGGCGAGGGCGAGCGCGGCGGCCCAGCGTTCGGCGTTGCGGCGTACGACGTCCAGCTTGGGCGGGCCGTCGCCGGGGCCGAGGTAGGCGGCGGCCATGAGCCAGGGCTCGCGGACCGCGGCGTCGCCGCCCGGCATGGGGACGGGCTCCAGGCGGCCGAGCCGCTCGAAACCGGCCAGGTCGGCGCGCAGGAACTCGCCGCCCCAGATCGTGCCGTCGGTGCCGTGGCCGGGGCCGTCGAAGGCGACGCCGATCACGGGACCCCGCTCGCCGTTGTCGGCCAGGCAGGAGGCGATGTGGGCGTGGTGGTGCTGGACGCCGACGTGCTCGACGCCGGGGATCGCCAGGGCGTGCCGGGTGGAGCGGTAACCGGGGTGCAGGTCGTGGGCGACGATCTCTGGGCACAGGTCGAACAGGGCGCGGAAGTGCTCGATGCCGGCCGCGTACGAGCGCCGGGCCTCGGTGTCCTCCAGGTCGCCGAGGTGCGGGGAGACGAATGCGCGCCGGTCGCGGGCCAGGCAGAAGGTGCTCTCGCGGTCGCCGCCGCAGGCCAGCACGGTACGGGGGACGAAGTGGCGCAGCGGCAGCGGCTCGGGCGCGTAGCCGCGGGCCCGGCGCAGCACGACGACCCCCGCGGCGGGCCCGTCGGCGGTGGGCCGGACCACGCTGTCGTCGGCGCGGACGTGGATGGGCCGGTCGTGGGTGAGGAAGGCGTCGGCGACCGCGCCGAGCCGGGCCAGGGCGTCGGCGTCGTCGTACGCGATGGGCTCGTCAGCGGTGCCGCCGGTGAGGGCGAGGGGTTCGGCGACCTCGGCGAGCAGCAGGTGGTGCAGCGGCGTGCAGGGCAGCATGACGCCGAGGCTCCGGGTCCCGGGCGCGGCGGAAGCTGCGACGGAGGGGGCGATCCGCCGGGCGTGGGGGGTGTCGCGGCGGGGCAGGAGGACGATCGGGCGGGCCCGGCTGCTGAGGAGCCCGGCGGCGTTCTCGTCGACGGCGCAGAGCAGGCCGGCCTGCGCGAGGTCGGCGGCCAGGACGGCGAACGGCTCGTCCGGGCGGTGCCCGCGCAGGCGCAGGGTGGCGGCGGCCGGCTCGCTGGAGGCGGCGACGGCGAGGTGGTAGCCGCCGAGGCCCTTGACGGCCACGATCCGGCCCGCGCGCAGGAGGGCGGCGGCGGTGGCGACGGGATCGCCCGGCAGCTCGCCGCCGCGCGCGTCGAGCAGCCGCAGCCGGGGCCCGCAGCCGGGGCAGCAGATCGGCTGGGCGTGGAAGCGGCGGTCGCCGGGGTCGTGGTACTCGGCGGCGCAGCCCGGGCACATCGCGAAGCCCGCCATGGTGGTCAGCGGCCGGTCGAAGGGGACGGCGCGGACGACGGTGAAGCGCGGCCCGCAGCCGGCGCAGGAGACGAACGGGTGCCGGTGGCGGCGGCCGGCGGGGTCGGCGAGCTCGCTCAGGCAGTCGTCGCAGGTGGCGAGGTCGGCGGGGACCACGGTGCGGCGTTGGCCCGAGGGGTCGGCGGCGGCGATGGTGAAGCCGCCGCGGCCGGTGGGCTCGGCGCGTACGACGGTGACCCGTTCGATCTCCGACAGGGCGGGGGCGTCGTGTTCGAGCGAGGTGAGGAACTCGGCGACGTGGTGGCCGGCGCCCTCGATCTCGATGTGCACGCCGTCGACGTCGTCGCGCACCTGGCCGGCCAGGCCGAGCCGCCGGGCGAGCGCGTGCACGAAGAGCCGGAAGCCGACGCCCCGCACGATGCCCTCGACGTGCACCTCGACGCGCTTGAGCCCCGCCTGGTCGAGCCCGCTCCAGTCAGACCCGGCCCGATCAGACCCGGCCCGATCAGAACCGGCCCAGTCAGAACCGGCCCGATCGACCCCAGCCTGATCGGGCCCGGTCCGGTGGAACCCGGACCGATCGAGCCCGGCCTGATCGGAAGTGGTCACATCGCCAAGTGTGCGCCCGCGGAGGCGGGTCGCGCATGCCTATCGCGCGTGTCGCCGGGCACGAGGTCCGCTCGGCGTCCCGGCCGAGGCAAAAGGAAACGGGAGGGCCCGGAGTCCCTCCCGCTTGTCCTTCGTGCCGGCGTCAGGTGCCGTGGCCCTCTCGGGAAGGGGTCACAGGTACTGGCCGGTGTTGGCGACGGTGTCGATCGACCGGCCGGCCTCGCTGCCCTGCTTGCCGGAGACCAGCGTGCGGATGTAGACGATCCGCTCGCCCTTCTTGCCGGAGATGCGAGCCCAGTCGTCGGGGTTGGTGGTGTTGGGCAGGTCCTCGTTCTCGGAGAACTCGTCCACGCAGGCCGTGAGCAGGTGCTGCACCCGCAGGCCCTTCTGGCCGGTCTCCAGGAACTGCTTGATGGCCATCTTCTTGCCCCGGTCGACGATGTTCTGGATCATCGCTCCGGAGTTGAAGTCCTTGAAGTAGAGGACTTCCTTGTCGCCGTTGGCGTAGGTCACCTCGAGGAAGCGGTTTTCCTCGCTCTCGGTGTACATGCGCTCGACGACGCTCTGGATCATGCCCTGGATGGTGCCCTGACGGGAGTCGCCGTGCTCGGACAGGTCGTCCGGGTGCAGGGGCAGGTCGGGACGCAGGTACTTGGAGAAGATGTCCTTCGCCGCCTCGGCGTCCGGCCGCTCGATCTTGATCTTCACGTCCAGGCGGCCGGGCCGCAGGATCGCGGGGTCGATCATGTCCTCGCGGTTGGAGGCGCCGATGACGATGACGTTCTCCAGGCCCTCGACGCCGTCGATCTCCGACAGCAGCTGAGGGACGATGGTGTTCTCGACGTCGGACGAGACTCCGGAGCCGCGGGTGCGGAAGATCGAGTCCATCTCGTCGAAGAACACGATGACCGGGGTGCCCTCGGAGGCCTTCTCACGAGCCCGCTGGAAGACCAGGCGGATGTGCCGCTCGGTCTCGCCGACGTACTTGTTGAGCAGCTCCGGGCCCTTGATGTTGAGGAAGAAGCTCTTGCCGGACTGACCGGTCTTCTCCGCGACCTGCTTGGCCAGGGAGTTGGCGACGGCCTTGGCGATGAGCGTCTTGCCGCAGCCGGGCGGGCCGTAGAGCAGCACGCCCTTCGGAGGCCGCAGCATGTGCTCGCGGAACAGGTCGGCGTGCAGGTAGGGCAGCTCGATGGCGTCCCTGATCTGCTCGATCTGCCGTCCCAGGCCACCGATCTCCTCGTAGGAGATGTCGGGGACCTCTTCGAGCACGAGCTCCTCGACCTCGGACTTGGGTATGCGCTCGTAGACGTAGCCCGAGCGGGGCTCCAGCAGGAGCGAGTCGCCGGCCCTGACGGGCTGGCCCTGCAGCGAGTCGGCCAGCCGCACGACGCGCTCTTCGTCGGCGTGCGAGATGACCAGGG
Source organism: Nonomuraea wenchangensis (assembly GCF_900111685.1). Lineage (GTDB taxonomy): Bacteria > Actinomycetota > Actinomycetes > Streptosporangiales > Streptosporangiaceae > Nonomuraea > Nonomuraea wenchangensis. Next base: position 244,226 of record NZ_FOHX01000010.1, on the reverse strand, counting down.
CCCGCTTGCCCTCGTCGAGCAGTTCTTTGAGCATCACGATCTCGCCGACCTCTTCGTAGCCGAGCGCCTCGACCACGTTGAGCGCTTCGTTGAGCATGACCTCCTGGCCACGCCGCAGCGAATCGACGTCGACGGCGGGGCTGACGTTCACCCGCAGCTTGCGGCCGCCGGTGAACACCTCGATCGTGCCGTCTTCTCTGGCCTCCAGGAAGGTGCCGAAGCCGGACGGCGGCTGCGCCAGCCGGTCGACCTCCTCCTTGAGAGCGACGATCTGGTCCCTGGCCTCCTTGAGTGTGGCCACAAGGCGTTCGTTCTGGCCGGTCACGGCCGCGAGATTCGCCTGTGCCTCATGGAGGCGCTCTTCGAGGACTCTGGCCTGACGGGGTGACTCGGCCAGCTTCCGCCTCAGCGCGGTGATCTCCTCCTGCAGGAAGGAGACCTGTGTTGAAAGATCAGCGACCTCCCGTTCGCGCTGCGCGGCTCGAGCCTCAGCATCATCGCGAGCTGCCACGCCCGTCACCTCCTTCCCAGTCGAGGGCGACTACTAAGGACCTTACCTATCTCGGGCCCCTCCGTAACCTGGCCGGGCAGTGTTCGTAGAGTGACATTCAGTGTTCGGCGATTAATCCTCAATAGTGCGTTTAATACTGCCAGCACAGGAACACGACGATCTGTTCCCGTGTCACGCACCAACGCACCCTCGTGGCCAAATTGTCATAGTTCTTCGGTCGTCCCCTTCGGTCGGCGGCGTCTCGGCGGGGGCGTCACTCCGTCCGCCATGCGGCGGGCGGAGACGAGGAACCCCGTGTGGCCGATCATCCGATGATCAGGTCTCACCGCGAGTCCTTCGACATGCCAGTCGCGAACCAGGGTCTCCCACGCATGCGGCTCGGTGAAACACCCGTGATCGCGAATGACCTCGACGGTCTTCGACAACTGCGTGGTCGTGGCCACGTAACAGCAGATCACGCCGCCCGGCGTCAGGGCCTTGGCGGCGGCGTCGACGCACTCCCACGGCGCGAGCATGTCGAGGATCACCCGGTCGACGTCGGCCTCGTCGATGGAGTCGTTGAGGTCGCCGACCACCAGCCGCCAGGTGTCGTCCATGGGGCCGCCGTAGAAGTTCTCGACGTTCTTGCGCGCCACGTCGGCGAAGTCCTGGCGGCGCTCGTAACTCGTCACGTGGCCGTCGGGGCCGACCGCGCGCAGCAGGAAGCAGGTGAGCGCGCCGGAGCCGACCCCCGCCTCGATCACACGGGCGCCGGGGAAGACGTCGGCCATGCCGACGATCATCGAGGCGTCCTTGGGGTAGATGACGGCCGCGCCGCGCGGCATGGCGAGTGTGTAGTCCTGCAGGAGGTGGCGGAAGGCGAGGTATTGGGTGCCGCCGGAGGACCGCACCACGGAGCCCTCGGGCTGCCCGATCAGGTCGCTGTGCGGGATGGCGCCCTTGTGGGTGTGGAAGACGCCGTCCTCTTTGAGCGTGATCGTGTGGCGCTTGTTCTTGGGGTCGGTGAGCTGCACCTGATCCCCCACGCGGAAAGGCCCATGCCTGCGGAAACCCATGGCCGCAAGGTTATAGGGCTTTCGGGCGGCTCCGGACGCACGATAAGTATGGGTGATGCTCGCGCGCCACGTGATCTCCTCGGGTCCCCTCGTCCTGCGGCCTCCTTCCGACTCCGACGCCGAGGCGATCACGCGAGCCTGCGACGATCCGGTGACGGCCCGGTTCCTGCCGCTGCTGCCCTCTCCGTACCGGCTGTCGGACGCGCGCGCCTACGTCGAGCAGGCCCGCGCCAAGTGGGAGGCCGGCGGCGCCGAGTTCGCGATCACCCAGGACGGCCAGTACGCCGGCTCGATCGGCGTCCGGCCGCCCGACCGCTGGCGGGTCGCCGAGCTCGGCTACCTGGTCGCGCCATGGGCCCGTGGCAAGGGCGTGGCCTCGACGGCCGCGCGGGCGGTCGCCGACTGGCTGTTCGACCAGGGCGTACGCCGGGTCGAGCTGGAGGCCGAGGTGGAGAACGTGGCCAGCCTCCGGGTGGCCTACAAGGCGGGCTTCCGCGAGGAGGGGAACCGGCGCGAGGCCAAGCTGCTGCGCGACGGCCGCCCCGCCGACCTGGTGACCTTCGGGCGGCTGCCGGGCGAGGCGGCGCCGCCGGTGGAGCCCTACCTGCCGTTCTTCGACGGCGGGGAGCTGTCCGACGGCGTGGTACGGCTGACGCCGATGACCCCGGAGGACGCGGGCGACTTCCACCGGATGCTGGCCGATCCGGTCGTGGCCGCTTACAAGGTGGGGCCGCCGAGCTCCCTCCAGGACCACGAGCGGCGCTGCCGCTACACCGGCTACTGGTGGGTGTCGGGGCAGCGGATCGAGCTGGCCGTGCGTGACGCCGGGTCCGGGGCGTTCGCCGGGCACGTGCAGCTCACCCAGGTGACGCCGGCGCTCGGGCAGGCGATGGTCGGCTACTCGCTGATGCCGGGCTTCCGGGGCAAGGGGTTCATGACGCGGACGGTACGGCTGCTGGTGGACTGGGCGTTCGAGCGTACGCCGCTGCACCGGATCGTGGCCGGCACCGAGGCCGGCAACGTCGCCTCGCACCGGGTGCTGGAGCGGGCCGGGTTCAGCCGGGAGGGCGTGCACAGGGAGATGTTCCCGAAGGGCGGCGGGAGGCGCGTGGACGACCTCGCCTGGGCCCGCGTCCGCCCCTCCTGACGCCGCCGCTCCAGGCGCCGGCCGGACGGCCGGAAGCGGAGAAATCCCGATTTCCTGTTGAGGGCTAGTCAACGGCCACGTCGGGGGTGATAGTCGGGGCAGCCGCTTTCGAGGGTCGCGTGATCGGCTCGCGCGATCTCGCCTCCGACCGGCCGAGGGATCGCCGCGATGCCATACAACCGTGTCGACGTCTCCATGCGCGAGCTCATCTCCGCCTGTTCAGGACTGGAGGCCGCGGACCTGGTCGACCGGCTGGCGCGGGCCGCCGCGGCGGTCGCGAACACCTCGTACGCGGGCTTCGTCCGCGCGGACCCGCTGCGCGAGGAGGCCCGGTCGATGTACGCGCACACCCCGCCCGGCGACCCACTGCGGGTGCGGAGCTGGCTCGCGGAGTCGGGGGTGCTGAAGGAGCTGGCGTCGGCCGTGGAGCCGGTGCGGATGGCGTACGACGCCCGCGTGGGCGAGCCGGGCTTCCTCGCGACGCCGGTGCCCGCGGTGTCGTGCGACCACCTGTACGTGTGGGTCGCGGGGCGGGACTTCTGCGACGCCGACGAGCACCTGCTGAGCAGGTATGCGATCGCGGCCGGGCGGGCGCTGGAGGCGGCCAGCGGCCTGGAGGCGGCGGTGCGGCTGTTGCGCGGCGTACGGGCTTTCCGCCCGGCCTGAACCCTGGCTCCGGAGCACACCACGGACGGCCGCGCCCGCTCGACGAGCGGGACGTGGCCGACCGGCGCTCAGCGAGCAGGACGCGGCCGGCACCCGCTCAGCGGCGAGGCCCGGCCGGCGCCCGCTCAGCCGCGGTGTGCCTCGTAGCGCAGGGTGCGGGAGACGCCCACGCGCACGGTGGTGCCGGGCGCGATGGTGACGGGCTCGTTGGGCGGGATGTCGTAGAAGTTGGGGTCGCCGGGCGGCTGGATCTGGGTGCCGTTGACCGAGCCGAGGTCGACCAGGTTGACGTCCCAGCCGTCGAGCGCCACCCGCAGGTGACGGCGCGAGACCGAGCCGTCGGGGCTGGTCACCTTGGCCGGGCGGGCCGTGCCGCCGGCCACCTCGGGGGCGCGCTCGGGGTCGCGGCCGAGCAGGTAGTCGCTCTCCAGCGGCAGCGCGGTGCCGTCGTCGAGGATGAGCACGCCGAGCGAGGGCCGCGGGCCTTTGTAGGGGACGAGGGTGCGCTGGACCAGGGCGATGCCGCAGACGGCGCAGTAGGGGACGCGGGGGTCGTTGAAGTGGTCGTTCTTGCAGTCGACACCGTAGACCAGCGGCCGGTCGCCGTGCTCGGGCTGCTGCTGCTCCTGCTGCTGCTGCGGCGGCGGGCCCGGGTGGTCGAAGTGGTCGGGCTGGCCGAGCGGCGGGGGCGGCGCGGGCTGGTCGCCGAAGTGCTCGGGCCCGCCGAAGGGCGGCGGCCCCTGCTGGTCGGGCAGGCCGTTGCCGGAGGGCGGCTGCTCGTCGTAGGACGGGTAGTGGGCCGGCTCGGGCAGGGACGGCGCCGACTCGCGCGAGGGGTAGGGCGGCGGCTGGTCCTGCGGCGGCCCGTAGGGCGAGTGCTGGTCGTGCGAGGGGTAGGGCTGGTCCTGCGACGGGTAAGGCTGGTCGTGCGACGGGTAGGGCTGGTCCTGCGGGGTGTGGTAGGGCGCCTGCTCCATGGCCGCAGGGACGGGCTGGGGGCCCGAGGGCGGGCTCGGCACGGCCGGCGGCTGGTCGGCCAGCGGGTAGGGCGGCCGCTCCACCGGCTGGGATTGCGGCTGCGGCTGGGGCTGGTGCTGCTGTTGCTGCTGGGCCGGCGGCTGGATGAGGTCGGCCTCGATGTGGAAGGCCGTGGCCGGCATCTCGCTGGTCAGCGGCCGGGACTGCGCGGGCGCGGCGGACGACCGCCCGGCGGGACGGTCGGCGAGGTCGGCGAGGTCGCTGACCAGGCCGCCGCCGTGGACCACGCCGCCGTCGAGGCGTACGGCGGGATGCGGGGAGCCGGCGCCGGGCAGGCTCAGCTCGACCCGCTCGACGGTGCCGGTGACGAGCCGGTCGGCCCAGGTCAGGGAGTCGCTGCCGGACAGCCGCGTCTCGCCGGCGGAGGTGACGACGCTCGCCGAGGCCGAGCCGCTGACCAGCACGGCGACGCCGCCGGTCACCGGGCCCGCGACCGCGCACGCGGCCGGGTCGCCCGCCATGTTGGCCGCCAGCACCTGCGCCGCGCGGCGGGCCAGTGCCCGGCCGTCGCCGCCGGAGGCCGCGGTCTCGCGCAGCGCGTCGAGCAGGCCGTCCGCGGTGGCCTCGCCCGGATCGCACACCAGCAGCAGCCCGCCCAGGTAGGCCACGAGTCCGTCACCAGGAAGCGGGCGCACCACTCCGAAGCCTTGGTCGGTCATGCGTCCTCCCTCATGACGACCGTGCCGCGCTCATAGGTGCCCTCGCTGCGCTCGGTCACTCAACTCTCCTCCCCGGATGCCGGCGTTGTCACGGCGCCCGCACTGCGGTGCCGGCCACCAGCCATACGCATACCCAGACGACGGAGCCGTGCCGCGCCCCCGTCGTCTCGATTCGATGAACCGGTGGACCGCAACTAACCCCTCAACTGTGCAAGTTTGGCCAAACAGCACACTATCGGCCAGTCATCGCATCGCAGAAATCGCCCAGGTCCGCGCCCGAACCCGGAAACCGCTGGACACGACCCTATCCGGGGGCCGCGGCTTAAACGAGTGGGACAAATCAGACGCCGGTGAACACCCGGTTCACATCGGCGGTGGACAGCACGCCGTAGACCTCGCCGCCCGGCTCCACGAGGAGATATTCGCTGCCCGGCGCCTCGCGCATGGCGTCGATGAGCGGCTCGCCCGCGAGGTCGGCGGCCAGCATCATGGCCGGGTCGATGGACTTGGCCAGGGAGGCGGCGCTCACCCACGGACGGCGGTGCTCAGGGGTGGCCTGCACGGCGGCCTCGCTGACGATCGCCACCGGCCGGCCGTCGTGGTCGACCACGACGATGGCGCCCGCGCGCCGCTCACCCGCCTGCCGCAGCGCCTCCGACAGCGGCGTGTCACCGCTCACCGGCACCGCCCTGCGGGCCAGGGCCCGCGCGTTGACCCGCGGGATGCGGGCGCGGATCCTGGCCACGCGCAGCGACTGCGAGGCGCCCATCCAGATGAAGGAGGCCAGCACCAGCGGCCAGATCACGTCGGTGATGTCGGCCTGGCCGCCGCCCATGAGCGCCGACGCGACGGGCACGGCGACGAGCAGCACGGCCAGCACCCGGCCGCCCCATGCGGCGACGATCGTGCCGGTGCCGGGGTTGCCGGCGACCTTCCACACGCCGGCGCGCAACATCCGGCCGCCGTCGAGCGGCAGTCCGGGCAGCAGGTTGAAGACGCCGACGATGAGGTTGGCGAACCAGAGCTGCAGCACCAGCACCTCGACGATGCCGCCGTCGTTGATGAGGTAGACGTCGGCCAGCCAGCCGAGCCCGGCCAGGCCGAGCGACAGCCCCGGCCCCGCCGCGGCCACCAGGAACTCCTTGCCCGGCGTGGGCGGCTCCTTCTCGATCTCCGAGACGCCGCCGAGGAGGTAGAGGGTGATGCGGCGCACCGGCAGGCCGTAGGCCTTGGCGAGGACGCTGTGCGCCAGCTCGTGCAGCAGCACCGAGACGTAGAGCAGCACCGCGAAGACGAGCGCCACGCCGTAGGCGGCGGCCTCGCTGATGCCGGGCAACATCCGGCCGAAGTAGGGGCCGAACATCACGGTGATGAAGCCGGCCACGAGGAACCAGGTCCAGGACACGTAGACGGGGATGCCGAACAGCCTCCCCATCGGGACGCCGGAGAACTCCTGCCGGGGGCTCTGCTCGCTCACCGCTCTCCTCGTACGTCTTTTCCGGCGGGGCCGCGTGCGGTCGGGCCCCACCGGTGTGGTGGTCTCGCTGCCTTGATGCTACGCGGCGCGGCAGGCGCTCATCGTCGCGCCGGGGGTCAATCTGTCGGGGTCGTGACCTAGAGTGCGTCCATGACGCTGACCGAGCCGGTGATCATCGGTGCGCTGTCCCCCTCCCGCGCGGGCGATTTCATGACCTGCCCGCTGCTCTACCGCTTCCGGGTGATCGACCAGCTCCCCGAGCGGCCGTCCCCGGCGGCGGTGCGCGGCACGGTGGTCCACGCGGTCCTGGAGCGGCTCTACGACCTGCCGGCACCGCGCCGGTCGGTGGCGGCGGCGCTGGAGCTGCTGGAGCCGCAGTGGCGGCGGCTGCTCGACGACGACCCCCAATACGCCGAGATGTTCTCCGGCGAGGAGGAGCAGGCCGAGTGGCTGGCGCAGGCGCGCGGCATGCTGGAGCGTTACTTCACGCTGGAGGACCCCACCCGGCTGGAGCCGGCCGAGCGCGAGCTCTACGTCGAGGCGGTGCTCGACGGCGGGCTGATGCTGCGCGGCTACGTCGACCGGCTCGACGTGGCGCCCTCCGGCGAGGTCCGGGTGGTCGACTACAAGACCGGCAGCGCTCCGGGGCCCGACTTCGAGGCCAAGGCGTTGTTCCAGATGAAGTTCTACGCGCTGGTGCTGTGGCGGCTGCGCGGCCGGGTGCCGCGACTGCTGCAGCTCGTCTACCTCGGCGGCCAGGGCGAGGTGCTGCGCTACGCCCCCGACGAGGCCGACCTGCAGGCCACCGAGCGCAAGGTGATGGCGCTGTGGACGGCGATCGAGCGCGCGATGCAGAGCGGCGAGTGGCGGGCGCGGCGCAGCCGGCTGTGCGACTGGTGCGACCATCAGGCACTGTGCCCCGAGTTCGGCGGCACCCCTCCCCCGGTGCCCGACCGGCAGCCGGGCGACACCGTCCGCAGCAGCCGCCGGGCCGCGACCGACGAGCTTTAGCAGGACTAATCCTCCCCGGGGAGGAGGAACCGAACTCGCGGGCGGTCCTACAGTGAAGCCGTGCGCATCGACCGAACCCGGCTCCACGACTCGGTTCTCGCCGCCGTGGTGGCTGTCGTCTCGGTGGTGCTCCACACCCTCGACGACCCGCTGATCCCGGCGTCCGGGGGGCTGCGGCCGCCCGACGGCGTCGGCGTGGCGCTGGTGGCCGTGGCGGGCGTGCCCGTGGCCTTCCGGCGGCGCCGGCCGCTGACGGCGCTGTGCGCGGCCCTGGTGCCGGGCCTGCTGCTGACGGCGACCGGCTACGGCGCGGGCGTGCCGGGCCTGGCCGGGCTGGTGCTGCTCTACTCGGTGGCCTCCCACCGGGGGCTGGCGATGGCGCTGGCCGGGCTGCTGGTGTCGCTGTCGGCGTACGCCATGGGGGCTCTGGCCGGCCCGTTGCGCGCGGCGGCCTGGACCGATCATGTGGCGGTCGTCATCCTGGTGGCGGCGGTGTGGGGCGCGGGGCGCAGCCTGCGGCTGCGGCGGGCCTACCTGGAGGAGCTGAAGGATCGGGCGGCGCGGCTGGAGCGGGCGCACGCGGCCGACACCCGGGCGGCGCGGGCCGAGGAACGCTCGCGGATCGCGCGGGAGCTGCACGACGTGGTGGCCCACCACGTCAGCGTCATGGTCGTGCAGGCCGCGGCGGCGCGGCGGGTGCTCGCCGCCGATCCCGGGCTGGCGGGCGAGGCGCTGTCGGCCATCGAGCACACCGGGCGCACCGCGATGGCCGAGATGCGCACGATCGTGGGGGTGTTGCGCGCCGACGCGCGGGCCGAGCTGGGGCCGCAGCCGGGCGTACGGGACCTGCCGGCGCTCGTGGAGCAGATGCGGGAGGCGGGGCTGCCGGTCCGGCTGCTGGTGGAGGGCGAGGCGCGGGCGCTGCCCGCCGGGGTGGACCTGGCGGCGTACCGGCTGGTGCAGGAAGGGCTGACCAACAGCCTGCGGCACGCGGGGGCCGGGGCCCGCGCGGTGGTCACCGTCCGGCACGAGCCGCGCGAGCTGGACGTACGCGTCGTGGACGACGGTACGGGCGGCACGGCCAAGGATCCCTCCTCGGGGCAGGGTCATGGTTTGGTGGGCATTCGCGAAAGAGTGGCACTCTATGGTGGAATCCTGAACATCGGTCCGCTACCGGGGGGCGGTTTCGAGGTGCGGGCGAGGTTCCCGTTGAAGGACGGCCAATGACGATCAGAGTGCTGCTGGTGGACGACCAGCCGCTGCTGCGCACCGGTTTCCGCCTGATCCTCGAGGCCGAGCCCGACATCACGGTGGTGGGGCAGGCCGGCGACGGCAAGGCCGCGATGGAGCAGACCCGGGCGCTGCTGCCCGACGTGGTGCTCATGGACATCCGGATGCCGGGGGTGGACGGCATCGAGGCGACCCGCCGGATCGTACGGGAGGCGGCGCCGTCGGCGCACGTGCCGAAGGTGCTGGTGCTGACCACGTTCGACCTCGACGAGTACATCGTGGAGGCGTTGCGCGCGGGCGCGTCGGGGTTCCTGCTGAAGGACGTGCCGCCGGACGAGCTGGTGCAGGCGATCCGGGTGGTGGCGGCGGGCGAGGCGATCGTCGCGCCGAGCGTGACCCGGCGGCTGCTCGACCGGTTCGCGGCGCGGCTGCCGTCGGCGTACGAGCAGGCGGCCCCGGCCCGGCTCGACCGGCTGACCGAGCGCGAGCTGGAGGTGCTGCGGCTGATCGCCAAAGGCATGTCCAACGCCGAGATCGCCGCCAAGCTGGTGGTGAGCGAGACGACGGTGAAGACGCACGTCGGCAACGTGCTGACCAAGCTGGGGCTGCGCGACCGCGTGCAGGCGGTGGTGCTGGCCTACGAGACGGGCCTGATCACGCCGGGCGCCCTGTCCTGACGCCGGGCGGCCGGACGGCCCTCCCTCGGGGACGCCCGGCGCCGTACGGTCTCAGCTCTGCCCGGCCTCAGCTCTGCTCCGCGGCGGCCGTGGCCGCCGGGGTCTCCACGGCGTTCTCGGGGAAGTGGCAGGCGACGCGGTGCCCGCTCGCCACCTCGCCCAGCGGCGGCTCGACCGTCTTGCAGATCTCCTGCGCCTTCCAGCAGCGGGTGTGGAAGCGGCAGGCGGGCGGCGGGTTGAGCGGGCTCGGCACGTCGCCGGCCAGCCGGATGCGCTCGCGGCCCTTGCGCGCCTTGGGGTCGGGCACGGGCACGGCCGACAGCAGGGCGTTGGTGTAGGGGTGCATGGGCGAGCTGTAGAGCCGCTTGCGGTCGGCGATCTCGACGATCTTGCCGAGGTACATCACGGCGACCCGGTCGCTGATGTGGCGCACCACCGACAGGTCGTGGGCGATGACGACGTAGGTGAGGTCCAGCTCGTTCTGCAGGTCCTCCAGCAGGTTGACGACCTGGGCCTGGATGGACACGTCGAGCGCGGAGACCGGCTCGTCGGCGATGATGAGCTTGGGCTTCAGCGCGAGCGTGCGGGCGATGCCGATGCGCTGGCGCTGGCCGCCGGAGAACTCGTGCGGGTAGCGGTTGTAGTGCTCCGGGTTGAGGCCGACCAGGGAAAGGATGTCCTGGACCGCCTTCTTGATGCCGTTCTCGGTCTGCACGCCCTGGATGCGGAACGGCGCGCCGACGATGGCGCCGACCGTGTGACGAGGGTTCAGCGACGAGTAGGGGTCCTGGAAGATCATCTGCATGTCGCGCCGGAGCGGCCGCAGCCGGCCCTGGCTCATGTGCGTGATGTCCTGGCCCTCGAAGACGACCTTGCCCGCGGTGGGCTCCAGCAGCCGGGTGACCAGGCGGCCGGTCGTGGACTTGCCGCAGCCCGACTCGCCCACCAGGCCGAGGGTCTCGCCCTTGAAGACGTCGAAGCTGATGCCGTCGACCGCCTTGACCGCGCCGACCTGTCTCTTCAGCAGGCCCTTGGTCACGGGGAAGTGCTTCTCCATGTCCTGCACGGAAAGAAGCGGCTCACTGGCGTAGTTGGGCTCGGTCACTGGGTCTCCAGCACTGGCTTGATCTCGTTCTCCCACAGGCCGCGCCGCTCGTCCCGGCTCATGTGGCAGCGCACCAGGTGGCCGCCCTCGGTCTCGGTCAGCGCGGGCACCTCGGTCTCCGCCTTGCCCTGCGTGCGCTCGGCGTACGGGCAGCGCGGATGGAAGGCGCAGCCTGGGGGCACGTTGATGAGCGAGGGCGGCGAGCCCTTGATCGGCAGCAGCCGCTCGGTGGGCTCCCGGTCGAGGCGGGGCATGGAGCCCAGCAGGCCCCAGGTGTAGGGGTGCTCGGGGCGGTAGAAGATGCTGTCGGCGGGGCCGTACTCGATGCACTTGCCGCCGTACATGACGAGGATGTCGTCGGACAGCTCGGCCACCACGCCCAGGTCGTGGGTGATGATGATCAGCGCGGAGTTGAACTCGCGCTGCAGGTCGACCATGAGGTCGAGGATCTGGGCCTGGACGGTCACGTCGAGCGCCGTGGTGGGCTCGTCGGCGATGAGCAGCTCGGGGTCGCACGACAGCGCCATGGCGATCATCGCGCGCTGGCGCATGCCGCCCGAGAACTCGTGCGGGTAGCTGTCGACGCGCCGGGCCGGCTCGGGGATGCCGACGCGGCCCAGCATGTCGATCGCGTGCTTGCGGGCGACCTGCTTGCTGACGTCGTTGTGGATGCGGTAGGCCTCGATGATCTGGTGGCCGACCGTGTAGTAGGGGTGCATCGACGACAGCGGATCCTGGAAGATCATCGCCATCTTCTTGCCGCGCAGGCCGCGTACGTGCTCGGCGGAGGCGCCGTTCAGCTCCTCGCCGTCCAGCCAGATCTCGCCGGAGATGCGGGCGCGGCCGCCCTTGTGCAGCCCCAGGATGCCGAGGCTGGTGACGCTCTTGCCGGAGCCGGACTCGCCGACGATGCCGAGCGTCTTGCCGCGTTCGAGGTCGAACGTCAGCCCGTCGACGGACTTGACCAGACCGTCGTCGGTCGGGAAGTGGATCTTCAGGTCCTTGACCTCAAGGAAGCTCACGACAACCTCACCCTCGGGTCGACCACGGCGTAGAGCAGGTCGACGACCAGGCTCGCGACCACCACGAACAGCGCGGCGACCAGCACGACGCCCATGACCTGGGGCAGGTCCTGGTTCCTGATCGCCAGAATGGCGTACTGGCCGAGCCCCGGCAGAGTATAGGTGGTCTCGGTGAGGACGGCGCCGCCGATCAGCAGCCCGAAGTCGATGCCGAAGAGCGTGAGGATCGGCGTCAGCGCGGCGCGCAGGCCGTGCTTGACGATCACCTCCCGCTCCTTCAGTCCCTTGGCGCGGGCGGTGCGGATGTAGTCCTCCCCCATGGTCTCCAGCATGCCCGCCCGGGTGAGCCGGGCGTAGGTCGCGGCGAACAGGAAGGCCAGCGTGATCCACGGCAGCAGCAGGTCGTAGGCCCACAGCGCCGGGTTCTCCGCCAGCGGTGTGTACGCGCCGCCCGGCGGGGTCCAGCCGAGGCCGTAGCTGAAGATGACCAGGGAGACCATGCCGGTGAAGAAGATGGGCAGCGACACGCCGGCGAGCGCGGTGCCCATGGACAGCCGGTCGAAGAAGCTGCCGCGGCGCAGCGCCGACAGCACGCCGATGGCGACGCCGCCCAGCACCCACAGGATCGCCGCGCCGATGGCGAGGGAGAAGGTGACCGGCATGCGGTCGACCAGGTCCGGCCAGACGGGCTGTCCGCTGATGAAGGAGTAGCCGAAGCAGGGAGCGGGACACTGCTCGACGCCGGCGCCGTAGTCGTACTGGGCGCCGGTGAAGATGCCCTTGACGAACCTGCCGTACTGCACGACGACCGGGTCGTAGAAGCCGAGCCGCTCGGCGACCAGGTGGACGGTCTCCGGGGTCGCCGCGCGCCCGACGTAGCGCGAGGCGAGGGCCTCGGGAGTCGCCCCGGCCCACTGCGGCACGACGAAGAAGATGCCGAAGGTGACCATGCTGACCACGATGAGCATCGCGAGCGCGCCGATCAGACGCCTGATGATGTATGTGAGCACCGCTGCCGGCCGAGTGGCCGGCCCGCCCCGGGCCGGCCACTCCTGCCTTCACCTGCCTTCGCTAGATCCCCGAGCCTCGCCTGGTCACTCCGCGCCGAGCAGCACGTAGTCGTACATCTGCTGGCCCTCGTTGTAGGCGATGTTGGTCACGCCCTGACCACGCATGAGCAGGGCCTTGGCCCAGACGACGGGAAGGATGGAGGCGTCCTCCATGACCTTCTTGTCGACGTCCACCCACAGCTTGGCGCGGGCGGTGGCGTCCAGCTCGCCCGCGGCCTGGTCGATGAGCTTGTCGACCTCGGCGTTCTTGACGCTCAGGTTGTAGTTGCCCGCCGGGCGGATGGTGCGGCTGTCGACGATGGCCTGCATGAAGCCGTAACCGTCGGGCCAGTCGGAGCCCCAGCCGTGCGTGGCCAGGCCGATGCCGTTCTTCTTGACGTAGTCGACGTTGCCGGCGTAGTCGGAGAAGTAGCTGGAGGCCGGGAAGCCCTTCAGCGTCAGCTTGATGCCGGCCTTGGACAGCGCCTGCTGCATGGCCTCGGCGAGGGCCTTCTCACGCGGGCGGTCGGCGCGGAACGTCATCGTGGTCTCGAAGCCGTTCGGCTGGCCGCAGGCGGCGAGGGCCTGCTTGGCCTTCTCGACGTCGCCCTTGTTCTCCGGCGTCTGGTACAGGTCGAACTTCTCCTGGCCGACGATGCCGGGCGGCATGACGTTCGTGGCGATCTCGCCGCCGGCCACCGGGCCGCCGTAGGCGGTCTGGTTGGCGACGCGGTCCGCGGCGAACATGACGGCCTTGCGGCACTCGACGTTGTCGAGCGGCTTGTTGTCCGGGATGACCGAGATGTACCACAGGCGCTGGATCGTCGGGTTGTCGGTACGGGCCTTCAGCGCCGGGTCCGGCAGGACCTTGCCGAGCGCCGCGGGCTGCATGCCGGTGCCGGGGATGTCGAGCTGGATGCTGCCCGACATGAGCTGGTTGTCCAGGTCATCGGCGTTGACGTTGAGCTGGACCTCCCACTTGTCCGGCAGCGCGGGCCGGTTGGGGTCGGTGGAGGCGTCCCACTGGTCGTTGCGGACCAGCGTGAAGCGCTTGCCGGTCTCGTTGGTCTCGAACTTGTACGGGCCCGAGGAGATCACGTGCTCGCGGTACTTCGCGCCCGTGTCCTTGTCCTTCGGCACCGGCGCCGTCATCGGCATCTGGACGATGTAGTCCATGGACGCGAACGGCTTGACCAGGTGGAAGACCACGGTGGTGTCGTCGGTCGCCTCGACGGCCGACTTGTAGTCGACGTCGGGGGTCTTGTAGACGCCCTTGAAGTCCTTCGGCCAGGCCAGCAGCTCGTTGAGGTACGAGGGGCCGTGCGGGAAGGTCTCCTTGTCGTACGAACGGGCCACCGCGTAGGCCACGTCCTTGGCCGTGATCGGCGTGCCGTCCTCGAACTTGAGGCCCGCGCGGAGCTTGTAGGTCCACGTCTTGCCGTCCGGGCTCGGCTCGCCCAGGCCCTCGGCGAGGTCGGGGACGACCTGGTTGCCGTCGGGGCCCGGACCAGTCTTGTACGTCGTCAGCGTACGCCAGTAGAGGCGGCCGAAGTTGAACGAGTACCCGTAGTAGGTGTCGGCCGGGTCGAGGCTGTCCCAGTCGGAGGAGTGCGCTGCCTTGATCGTGCCCCCCTTCTTCGTCGAAGGGTTGTACACACCGGTGAGCGAGGCGTTGAACGCGGGTTGCGCGGCACCGCCGGACGCCGACTGCGCGGGTTGCTGCGGCGTGCCGCCACCTCCGCCACAGGCGGAGAGCACCATGGCCAGCGCCGCTGTCGCGGCCGCCGCCAGTGCGGATTTCCTTCTCATTGACTAACCCCTTGGTAGTGAGATGGGGGATGGAGCGTAGGCGAAGATCAGTGCGCGCGGGGGTCGAAGGCGTCCCTCAACCCGTCGCCGAACAGGTTGAACGCCAGGACGGTGATGAAGATCGCCAGGCCCGGGAAGAGCACGAAGTGCGGCAGCGTGTAGAAGCGCACCGCCTCCGACAGCATGCCGCCCCAGGTCGGGGTGGGCGGGTTGATGCCCACGCCCAGGAAGGAGAGCGAGGCCTCGAACAGGATGTTGGTCGGGATGAGCAGGGTGGCGTAGACCAGGATCGGCGCGAGCAGGTTGGGCAGCACCTCGCGGAAGAGGATGTAGCCGTGGCGCGCCCCGAGGCTGCGGGCGGCGTCGACGAACTCCCGTTCGCGCAGCGACAGGGTCTGGCCCCGGACGATGCGGCCGATGCTGGGCCAGCTGAAGAAGCCGATGATGAAGATCAGCATGGCGATGCGCAGGCCGTTGCCCTCCAGGCCGAACCCCTTGTCGGGGACGACGCCCGCCAGCGCGATCGCGAAGACCAGCAGCGGGAAGGCGAGGAAGACGTCCATGATCCGGCCGATGACCTGGTCGACCCAGCCGCCGAAGTAGCCGGCGACCACGCCGAGGACGGTGCCGATGACGACCGACACCAGGGTGGCGAGGAAGCCGATGAGCAGCGAGATCCAGGCGCCGGCCACGATGCGGCTGAAGATGTCACGGCCGTTGACCGGCTCGACGCCGAGCAGGTATTCGCTGCCCATGTTGCCGAAGGAGCCCTGGGGCAGCAGCGTGCTCTGGTCGATGGCCTCCTGGTGGAACTCCAGGGGGTCGTGCCCGAAGACCGAGATGATGGGCCCGGAGAAGATCGCCACGAGGATCAGCAGCACGACGACGACGCCACCGCCCAGGGCGACCTTGTCCCGCCTCAGCCGCATCCAGGCGATCCTGGTGAGGGACCGGCCCTGGATGTCCTTGCCCGCTCCCGCGAGCACCGACTCCGGTTGCGCTTCTGCGGCGGAACCGGGAACGTCAAGCGGCGCGGTCATGCGAAATTGCCCCCTGGATCCAGACGACGCTGTCTATTTGGACTGGACTTAGACCGCGAGTCGCGACCTCAGGAGGCAGAATCTATGGCCTGAGCTGCTATGACCAGCCCCTCAGGCCGCTATGTGGCTAATCTGTGATTGATGCGAAACTCATTCGTATTGATCTTGATCTGAATGTCGTGGCCGGGTCCCGGTTGCGTCTCGGATTCGTGACACAGGCCGCGTCAGCTGATGCCGCGCCGCTTGAGAAGCTCCTCGATGTCGGAGAAGTCGTCGTCGGCGGGAGCCTTGCGCTGCCGCCCCGCGACGGCCGGCTTGGGCGCGGCGGCCGATGCGGCGGGCTTGGCCCCGCCCGGCTGGGCCGGCCGCTGCGCGGGCGTCTCGCCCGTGCCCTTCCCCTCGCCCGTGTCCTTCCGCCCGGCGGAGAGCCTGCGTCCGCGCATGAACCCCGACACCACGAACAGCACCGCCGACAGCCCCGCCACGGCGACCCCCGCCCACACCGCCGGGTTGAGCACCAGGCCGGTGACGAACCCCACGGCCGTGGTGCCGATGGTCCACAGCGCCGGCAGCGCGTTGGTCAGATAGGCCGCCACCGGCAGCAGCGCCCACGCCGCCACCCGCAGGCCCGACGCCGCTCCCCTGCGGCGGAACGCCAGGAAGCTCAGGACCAGGCCCGCCACCGTCGCACCCGCGCAAAGCGGAAACCACGCGATCTGGTCGAAGTTCATCCGGCCACTCCTTCGTCTCGGCTCCTGCCTCCATCCTGGCATGCGAACGGCCGTTCGCTCTCCTCCGAGAGAACCAGCCGTCCCCTAGGGGAACGCCCTTCGTCCCCTGTGCTCCGTTCAGGGGCAGAGGGCATCCTTCCCCACCGAACGGGCGTAGCGGCCCTTGTAGGGACGCTCAGGGCCGAATGGGACGCCCAGGACCGGACGTCCGAGAACCGGGCGCGGGGGCCGGGATCAGGCGGGCAGGAGGGCGCGGAGGTCGGCGACGGTGACGGCGGTGAGGGAGGGGACGACCAGGCGGCCCGGGGCCGGCTCGATCGGCAGGATGCTCGGGACGGCCACCACCGCGCAGCCGGCCGCCGTCGCCGCGGCCACCCCGCTCGGGGAGTCCTCCAGCACGACGCAGCGCACCGGCTCCACCCCCAGCAGCCGGGCCGCCGTGAGGTAGGGCTCCGGGTCGGGCTTGGTGTGCGTCACGTCGTCGGCCGTGACGATGACGTCGAAGCGCTCACGCCCGACGCCCTTGAGCACGGCGTCGGCGATCTCGCCCAGCGAGGAGGTGACCAGCCCGGTGGGCACCCCCTCGTCGCGTACGGCGTCGAGCAGCTCGGCGGCCCCCGGCATGAGCTCGACCCCGGCCGACAGCCTGGCCACCATGCCGTCGACCATCCACGAGCGCACGGTGTCGGGCGGCACCTCGGCGCCCGAGACGGCCAGCATGTAGCCGATCGTGCGCTCCATCGACCCGCCGACCAGGTGGGCCTGGTGCTCGGGGGTCCACGCGGCGCCCAGCCGGGCCATCACCCCGGTCTCGATCTCCAGCCAGACCCGCTCGCTGTCGACCAGCAGACCGTCCATGTCGAAGAAGACGGCTTCCATGCCCATGTGCCTCATGCCCTCATCTGCCCGTGCCGCCGCTGTCAGACGTTGAAGTATTTGGCCTCGGGGTGGTGCGCCACCAGCGCGGACGTCGCCTGCTCGGGGTGGAGCTGGAACTCCTCCGACAGGGTCACGCCGATGCGCTCGGGCTGGAGGAGCTGGAAGAGCTGGACCTGGTCCTCCAGGTTGGGGCACGCGGGGTAGCCGAAGGAGTAGCGGCAGCCCTGGATGTTGACCTTGAGCATGTCGTCGAGCGACTCGTCGCCGCCGACGCCCCACTCGGCGCGCACCCGGGCGTGCCAGTATTCGGCCAGCGCCTCGGTGAGCTGCACCGACAGGCCGTGCAGTTCGAGGTAGTCGCGGTAGGCGTCCTTCGCGAACAGCTCGGCCGTGGCCTCCGCGATCTTCGCGCCCATGGTGACGACCTGGAAGCCGACCACGTCGACCTCGCCGGAGTCCTTCGGCCGGAAGAAGTCGGACAGGCACAGGTGACGGTCGCGGCGCTGGCGCGGGAAGGTGAAGCGGGTGCGCTCGCCGCCCGCGTCGTCGAGGATGACGAGCGAGTCGCCGTCGCTGACGCACGGGAAGTGCCCGTAGACGACGGCCGCCTCCAGCAGGCCCTCGGTCTGGATGC
The DNA here is from genome assembly GCF_900111685.1 of Nonomuraea wenchangensis. Taxonomy (GTDB): domain Bacteria; phylum Actinomycetota; class Actinomycetes; order Streptosporangiales; family Streptosporangiaceae; genus Nonomuraea; species Nonomuraea wenchangensis. The sequence continues at coordinate 226,486 of NZ_FOHX01000010.1, read as the reverse complement.
GGTCGAGCCACATGCGCAGGCGAGGCCGACCCTCGGTCTCGACCAGCTCCTCGTAGCCGGGGCCTTCGCCGCCCCTGGTGGGCTTGAGCCCCCACTGGCCGAGGAACAGCGCGCGCTCGTCGAGGAAGGCCGCGTAGTCGGCCAGCGAGACGCCCTTGACGACCCGGTCGCCGTGGAACGGGGCCGCGGGGATCGGGTTGTCGGCGGCGACGTCGGAGCGGGCGGGCAGCTCCTCGACCGGGGTGCGCTGGAGCACCGCGCCGGTCTTGACCCGCCGCTCGCGCAGCGGCGGCAGCGTCGCGCCCTTCTCGCCGCGCTTGACGGCCATGAACGCGTCCATGAGCCGCAGCCCCTCGAACGCGTCGCGGGCGTAACGCACCTCGCCCTCGAACAGCTCCGCGAGGTCCTGCTCGACGTAGGCGCGGGTGAGCGCGGCGCCGCCGAGCAGCACCGGGTAGCGGTCGGACAGGCCCCTGGAGTTCATCTCCTCCAGGTTCTCCTTCATCACCACCGTCGACTTGACCAGCAGCCCGGACATGCCGATGACGTCGGCCTTCTGCTCGTCGGCGGCCTCCAGGATGGCCGAGACCGGCTGCTTGATGCCGAGGTTGACGACCTGGTAGCCGTTGTTGGACAGGATGATGTCGACGAGGTTCTTGCCGATGTCGTGGACGTCGCCCTTGACGGTGGCCAGCACGATGCGGCCCTTGGTCTCGCCCTCCAGGCGCTCCATGTGGGGCTCCAGGTAGGCGACCGCGGCCTTCATGACCTCGGCCGACTGCAGCACGAACGGCAGCTGCATCTGCCCGGAGCCGAACAGCACGCCGACGGTCTTCATGCCGTCGAGCAGCACCTCGTTGATGATCTCCAGGGCGGGGCGCTGCTCCAGCGCGGTGTCGAGGTCGGCCTCCAGGCCCTTGCGCTCACCGTCGATGACGCGCCGCTTGAGCCGCTCCCACAGCGGCAGCGAGGCCAGCTCCTCGGCCTTGCCCGCGCGGAGGGCGGCGGCGTCGACGCCCTCGAACAGGTCCATGAAGCGCTGCAGCGGGTCGTAGCCCTCGCGGCGGCGGTCGTAGACCATGTCGAGGGCGATCTGGCGCTGCTCGTCGGGGATGCGCGCCATCGGCAGGATCTTCGAGGCGTGCACGATGGCGGAGTCGAGGCCCGCGTTGACGCACTCGTTGAGGAAGACCGAGTTGAGCACCATGCGGGCGGCCGGGTTGAGGCCGAAGCTGATGTTGGAGACGCCGAGCGTGGTCTGCACGTCCGGGTAGCGGCGCTTGAGCTCGCGGATGGCCTCGATGGTCTCCAGGCCGTCGCGGCGGGTCTCCTCCTGGCCCGTGGCGATGGGGAAGGTGAGGGTGTCGACGATGATGTCCTCGACCCGCATGCCCCAGTTGGTGGTCAGGTCCTCGATCAGGCGGCTGGCGACGCGCACCTTCCAGTCGGCGGTGCGGGCCTGGCCCTCCTCGTCGATGGTGAGGGCGACCACGGCGGCGCCGTGCTCGCGAACCAGGCGCATGATCTTCTGGAAGCGGGAGTCGGGGCCGGCGCCGTCCTCGTAGTTGACGGAGTTGACCGCCGCCCGGCCGCCCAGCATCTCCAGGCCCGCGCGCAGCACCTCGGCCTCGGTGGAGTCGAGCATGATCGGCAGGGTGGAGGCGGTGGCGAAGCGGAAGGCCAGCTCCTTCATGTCGGCCACGCCGTCGCGGCCGACGTAGTCGACGCAGAGGTCGAGCATGTGGGCGCCGCCGCGGGCCTGCTCGCGGGCCATCTCGACGCAGTCGTCCCAGCGCCCGCCCAGCATCGCCTCGCGGAATGCCTTGGAGCCGTTGGTGTTGCAGCGCTCGCCGATGGCCAGGAAGGAGGTGTCCTGGCGGAACGGGACGGTCTGGTAGAGCGAGGAGACGCCCGGCTCGGGGCGGGGGCGGCGGGCGGCGGGCTGCTCGCCGCGCACCCGCTCGACGACCTGGCGCAGGTGCTCGGGGGTGGTGCCGCAGCAGCCGCCGACCAGGGACAGCCCGTAGTCGCGGGTGAAGGCCTCGTGGGCGTCGGCCAGCTCGCCGGGGCTGAGCGGGTAGTAGGCGCCGTCGGAGGTGAGCACCGGCAGGCCCGCGTTGGGCATGCAGCTCAGCCGGAGCCGGGAGTGGCGGGCGAGGTGGCGCAGGTGCTCGCTCATCTCGGCGGGGCCGGTGGCGCAGTTGAGCCCGATGACGTCGACGCCGAGCGGCTCGATGGCGGTCAGCGCCGCGCCGATCTCGCTGCCCAGCAGCATTGCGCCGTTGGTCTCGATGGTGACCTGGGCGATGATCGGGATGTCGCGGCCGGAGTCCTCGACGGCCCGCTTGGCGCCGATGACGGCGGCCTTGACCTGCAGGAGGTCCTGGCAGGTCTCGATGATGAGCGCGTCGGCGCCGCCCGCGACGAGGCCGGCGGCGTTGTCGCGATAGGCGTCGCGCAGGCTCGCGTAGGGCAGGTGGCCGAGCGTGGGCAGCTTGGTGCCGGGGCCCATGGAGCCGAGGACGAAGCGCGGCTGCTCGGGCGTGGACCAGTGGTCGGCCGCCTCGCGGGCGATGCGGGCGCCCGCCTCGGAGTATTCGAAGACGCGGTCGCCGAGGTCGTATTCGCCGAGCGCGGCGAGGTTGGCGCCGAAGGTGTTGGTCTCGACGCAGTCGACGCCGACGGCGAAGTAGGCGTCGTGCACGCCGCGCACGATGTCGGGGCGCGAGACGTTGAGCACCTCGTTGCAGCCCTCGTGGCCATGGAAATCGTCGAGCGTCGGGTCCTGGGCCTGGAGCATCGTGCCCATGGCGCCGTCGGCGACGATGACGCGCTGGTCCAGCACTTCGCGGAAGGACGGGGAGATGCTCATGGGTAGAGCTTATCGGGTGCGTTCCGGCCGCTGGTCGGAGCGGGGGCAGAAGATCGTTCTGGGGGTTTCGCGATGGTCCGGGCGGCCGGGCGCTAGTCTGCCGGTTGTCAATTGAACTTCGCGTCCAATTGGGGCTCTCATGGCCTACCGCACCGTGCTCGTCGGCACCGACGGCTCCCCCTCCTCCTTCCGCGCCGTGACCGCGGCGGCGTCCCTGGCCGCGGCGTCCGGCGCGACCCTCGTCCTGGCCTGCGCGTACCTGCCGATGCGGGAGAGCGAGCGGGCGTCCGCCGCCGACCGGCTGGGCGAGCTGGCTTACAAGGTGAGCGGCTCCACCCCCGCGGACGACGCGCTGCGCGCGGCGCGCGAGCACGCGGTGGCGGCCGGGGCCGCCGACGTGGTGCTGGCCGCCGAGGAGGGCGACGCCGTGGACGTGCTCATCGCCCTGGCCGCGCGGCACCGCGCCGACCTCGTGGTGGTGGGCAACCGCGGGCTCAACAGCCTCGCCGGGCGGCTGCTCGGCTCCGTGCCCTCGGGGGTGCTGCACCGGGCGGCGTGCGACGTGTTGATCGCGCGTACGACGGACGGCGGGCGCTGACCGCGCGCCCCTCCCCGGTCACGCTCTCTGGGTTGTGCGCTTAGCGAACACCTGTGCGGTCCGGGCAGGGAGACGGCCCTGGACCGGCCGTGGGTTCCGTACCGGTGGGAGTGACGGGAGGCCGTGCGGGGCAAGGGGTTCGCGAGGAGACCAGTGACGCCGGAGCCTCCTCAGCGCATAGGCTAAGCGGGACAATGGAGAGAGGAGGCGACCCGTGATAGAGCTCGAAGGGCTCCCCGAGCTCGTCGACCCGGTGCTCATTGCCGCGTTCGAGGGGTGGAACGACGCGGGTGAGGCCTCCAGCGGCGTCATCGCGCACCTCGAGTCGGCATGGAAGGCCGAGCCGCTCATCGCCCTCGACCCCGACGACTACTACGACTTCCAGGTGACGCGGCCGGTGGTCGAGATGAGCGAAGGGCTCACCCAGTCCATCGTCTGGCCGACCACGCGGCTGCTGCGCGCCCGCCCTCCGGGCGTCGAGCGCGACGTGGTGCTGCTGCGCGGCATCGAGCCCAACATGCGGTGGCGCTCGTTCTGCGCCGACATCATCGAGGTCTGCCGCGAGCTCGGCGTGGAGCTGGCCGTCATGCTGGGCGCGCTGCTCAACGACTCCCCCCACACCCGGCCGGTCCCCATCCTGGGCGGCGCGACCGACGAAGGGCTGGCCCGCTCCACCAACCTGGAGCTGAGCCGCTACGAAGGGCCGACGGGCATCGTCGGGGTCCTGCAGCACGCCTTCGGCCAGGCCGGGCTCGACGCCATCTCGCTGTGGGCGTCGGTCCCCCACTACGTCGCCCAGCCGCCCAACCCCAAGGCGACGCTGGCACTGCTGCGCCGGCTGGAGGACGTCCTGGAGATCCCCATGCCGCTCGGCGACCTCGACGAGGAGGCGCGGGCCTGGGAGCGCGGGGTCGACGAGCTGGCCTCGCAGGACTCCGAGGTGGCCGACTACGTCAAGGAGCTCGAGGAGCGCAAGGACGCCGCCGAGCTGCCGGAGGCCAGCGGCGACGCCATCGCCGCCGAGTTCGAGCGCTACCTGCGCCGCCGCGACCGCGACACCGACACCTGAGCCACCAGAACCACCAGATCCACCACGACATCCGACCCGCCGCGGCGCCTGAGCCGCCGCGAGGTCCGGCCCGCTGCGGCATCTGAGCCGGCGCGGCATCTCAGCCGGCGTGCGCCCTAGCCGCCGCGCCTGGACGGGGGCGCCCGCGGGCGGGCTGCTCACGGGTCGCGGCGTCCCGCAGTCCGCTGAACCCGGTCGGGACAGTGGCTGTTGGGTTCCTGGGGTTGTCAGGGGCGCTGGTGTCCGGCATGGACACGTGGGCTGTCCTGGGAGGACACTGACAGCTAACCCTCAGGGCTTAAATCCAACACTTTTTCGAGGTTTCAGGTAATAATCGGGGATCTGTAGAAGTTTGCACTAAGTTGGGATCCGAGCCACCCATCCCACGCATACCAACAAATCGCGTTCGACCGGCTTCGTGCCGCGATGCCTACTCCTCTGACCGCGCACGTTAGGCACGCCATGGCAACATCCCATGTAGACCCTTACCAGCGGAGCCAGGACGCCAGGCGGCGCGTCCTGGAGATGGCCGTCTCGCTCCGGGAGGACCGCGGCGGCGGCTCCGTGGACCATTTCCTCGCCCTGCTCCAGGACCGGCTGCCGTCCTGGCTGAGCATGCTCCACGATCTCTCGCATCGGATCGGAAAAGGGAGCGTAGCCGACAATCTTCACCCAATAGCACGAGCAGGCATTCAATATTACATAGATGTACAAAGCGCGGCATTGCCCGCGTTCACCTCGCCGAACGTCACCGTGCGCTTCCGGCAGGCCGTCCGCGACACGGGCCTCGGTCCGTGGACCGAGACCGCGCCGCTGGCCGCCTACCTGGCGGCCGAGCAGCGCATCGGCAGGGTGCGGGCCGACGCCGATCCGGAGGCCACCGCCCGCCTGCTGATCGCGGGCTGCTTCCACCGGGCCTACGTCGAGATGTTCGTCGGCGCGGACACCTGCCCGTCGCGCGAGGCCAGCGCCCGTGAGGTGGTGCGCGAGCTGCGGCTGGAGCCGGCGCCCTCCGCGCCGGCCGCCGTCTGAGCGGCTCGCGCGGCCTGATCTCCCCGCACGGCCTCGTCGTAGCGGTGCCAGACGAGCGCCGCCACGTCCGGGTCGGCCCCCAGCGGGTCGCTCACCGGGCCGGCGGCGGCCGTCACCAGCCGGTCGTGGAAGAAGCCGGGAGCCAGCACGTACGAGGCGACCGCCACGCGCGCGGCCGGCGTCGCGGCGAGCCGTTCCATGGCCTCCTCCAGGGACGGCGAGCCCGCCGAGGCGAAGGCCGCGGTGACCGGCCTGGCCAGCCGCACGGCGAGCATGCGGGCGGCGGCCCGCACGTCGGCCAGCCCGGCGGGGTCGGAGGAGCCGGCCGCGCCGAGCACGACCGCGTCCGTGGCGCGCAGCCCCGCCCGGCCGAGCCGCCGGGCGAGCACGCCGGTCAGCAGCCGGTGCGGCCCGAGCCGGTCGGCCACCACCGCGTCGGGCCGGTGCGCGGCGATGATCTCCGGCAGGTCGATGTGGACGTGGTAGCCGCCGGCCAGCAGCAGCGGGACCACCACCACCGGCCCGCGCACGGCCGGGAGCACGTCGGCCAGCAGGGGCGAGCTGATCTCCAGATAGGTCAGCTCGACCCGCCGCCCGGGACGCGCCCTCCTGACCGTCTCCGCCAGGAGGGCCAGGGTCGCCTCCCCCGCGGCGCTGCGCGTGCCGTGCGCCGCCAGGACGAGTGCAGGAGCCGCGCCCCCCGTCGCGTGTCCCGTCACATCCCCGCCTCGTACGGGCAGGCCAGCCGGTAGCCGCGCTTGACCACGGTCTCGACGATGCCGCCCGGCCCGAGCGCCCGGCGCAGCCGGGTGACGGCCATCTCGACGGCGTGCTCGGCGGAGTCGCGGGCGAGGCTGCCGGGCAGCACGGTACGCAGGTCGGCCCGGGACACGACGTGTCCCGGCTTGTCGGCCAGGCGCTTCAGCACCGCCATCGGGGCGGGCGGCAGCGGGCGCAGCTCGCCGTCCACGACGACGGCGTGGCCGCGGATCTCGAGCTGGTGCCCTCCGGCGGCGAGCCGGGTGACGCCGTGCTCGGGCAGGTGGCGGGCGAGGGCGCGGGCCAGCGCGCCGAGCCGCGAGCGGTCCGGCTGCAGGGTGGCCACGCCGCGCGAGGTGAGCGGGTCGGCGGTGACGGGGCCGACGCAGGCGGCCACGACCGGCCCGCCGAAGGCGGCGAGCAGCGCGTCCTCCAGGCCCTCTGCGCGGGCGGTGTTCAGCATGGCGTGGACGGCGGGGGCGCTGGTGAAGGCGACGGCGTCCACCGCCCCGGAGACGGTCTGGGTGATGAGGCGGCGCAGCGGCGAGATGTCCCGGTACGGCAGCCACCGGTAGACCGGGATCTCGATCACCTCGGCGCCGGCGGCGCGCAGCTCGGCCACGAACTCGCTGAGCGGCTCGCCGTGCTGCTGGACGGCGATGCGCCGGCCGCGCAGGTCCTGGGCGAGGAGGTGCTCCTTGACCTCCTGGCAGGACTCGGTGGCGGGCGTCCAGTGGTCGTTGAGCCCGGCGGCGCGCACCGCTCCCCTGGCCTTGGGGCCGCGGGTGAGCAGGCGGGACCGGGTGAGGTGCGCGCCGAGGTCGGCCGACAGGCCCCAGCCCTCGGCGGCGGCCATCCAGCCGCGAAAGCCCACGCCGGTGGTGACGACGACGTCGTCGAGCGGCGCTTCGAGTGCCTGCCGGGTGGCGGCGAGCAGGTCGGCGTCCTCGGCCAGCGGCACCAGCCGGATGGCGGGGGCGCTGACCACGCGCGCGCCGCGGCGCTCCAGCAGCGCGCCGAACTCCTCGCGCCGCCGGGTCGCGGTCACGCCGACGGTGAATCCGGCCAGGGCGTCCGGCGCCGTCTCCGGTGAAGCGCCGTCGCCGACGGGGAGTGCGGTCATGCCGTCACCTCCAGGTACTCGTGGATGCCTGGCCGGGCCCCGAGCGCCCGGCCAGGCATCACAGGCGCGAGTGACGCAAGTGAGATCACCCTTCGATACTGCTTTCAGGGGGTTTCGCCGCGGGGTCTCTTCTGTTACCGCTGTGCTACAAGGCGGAACCCGCGCGATTGGCACCTGACGATCATGGGAAGCTCTCAGCGTGACAACGCCGCCTATCGGGGAGCCACGGGTGACGGTCCTGCCCATTCGCACGTTCGACGACCCGGCGCTGCGCGAGCCGGCCGAGCCGGTGCGCGACTTCGACCGCGAGCTGCGCCGGCTGGTTAAGGCGATGACCGCGACGATGCGGGCCGGCGCGGGCCGCGCGGGACTGGCCGCCCCGCAGGTCGGCGAGCCGCTACGGGTGCTGGTCTACGACTACGACGGCCGCGCGGGCCATCTGGTCAACCCGCGGCTGGAGCTGTCAGAGCGGCGGGTGGTCGCCGACGAGGCGTGCCTGTCGGCGCCCGGAGTGTGGTGGCCACTGGAACGTTCCTACATGGTCACCGCGCGTGGCCGGGACATGTTCGGCAAGCCGGTGACCCTTCGGGCGCTCGGCGTGCTGGCCAGGGTGCTGCAGCACGAGGCCGACCATCTCGACGGCGTGCTGTTCAGCGATCACCTCGAAGCGGCTGAGCGGGAACGGTTTCTGGCCGCCGCGCTGCCGTCGGGCTGAGCTCCCGGCGCTGTTCCGGGTCGGTCCCGCCCCACACGCCGTACGCCTGGCGGGTGCTGAGCGCGTACGCGAGGCACGGCTCACGCACCGGGCAGCCACGGCAGACGGCCTTCGCCTCCTCGACCTGTGACTGGCTCGGCCCTTCCATGGAGATCGGGAAGAACAATTCCGGGTCCTGGTCGAGGCAGGCGGCCCTGCGTGTCCAGTCGAGCATCATCATGCTCATGGCGCCTACCCGGACCGAAGGCGGTCATACCTCGCTGAGCAGCCGATCCCAGTCGGCGAGGAAGCGGTCGAGCCCGTAGCGCGCCAGAGCGGCGGCGCGGGCGGCCTTTCCGGCCTGGGCGGCGCTCTCCGGATCCCGCGCGAAGGCGTGCAGGGCGTCGGCGAGCACGTCCACCCTGGTGGAGAGCACCCCGGCCTCCGGCGGCACGGCCTCGATCGCCTCGGTGGCGGCCAGCGCCACGATCGGCATGCCGAGGTGCATGGCCTCGATGAGGGCCAGGCCGAGCGAGGTCCACCGGTACGGGTGCAGGTAGACCCGGCGCCGGGCGAGCTCGGCGTGCATGACGTGCCGCGGCAGGTCCTCGTAGGTGCCGTACGGCAGCCCCTCGACCTTCATCCCGAACACGTCCAGCGGGACGCGCTCGTGGAAGCGCGGCAGCAGGTCGGTGCCGGCGACGCGGGTGCGCCGTACCGGCTCGTTGACCACGACTCCGGCCCTCGGCAGCTCGCCGGTGCAGAGGGGGCCGGGGTCGGGGACGCCGTGCTCGATGACGCGGGTGGGCGCGCGGCCGTTGTCCCAGTAGAGCTCGTTGAAGTGGGTGACGTGGACGAGTGTGACGGCGTCCTGACCGGCCAGCGGATGCCGGGTGCGGGGCACGTCGCCGGCCGGGGTGTTGTGCTCGACGTACACGGTGGGCACGTCGCGGCCGAGCCACTCCCTGGCCAGGGCGGGCTCGTGCGGGCGCTGGCAGACGACGACGTCCACGCGCTCGTCGCGCAGCCGGTCCCAGGGGACCTCGCGGGCGGCGGCAGGCCAGTCGTAGGTGTCGGCCCGCCCCCGTCCGTCGGGTCCCCGGCCGGGGACGAGCGGCAGCAGGTAGTCGTGCGCGCCGCGGACGAAGGCGTCGGTCCAGGATCCGTGCACGTGCCAGAGCAGGATCCTCACCAGCGGCTCCAGCCCATGGCGCGGGCCCACGGCGCGGAGACGGCCGGCACGGGCCCCTCGGCGTCGCTGAGCACGCGGTCCACCACGTCGGCCAGGTCGCCGGCGACCTCGGGCGCCTGGTCGATCTCCTCGGGCAGGGTGACGGCGGTGGGCACGAGGATGCCGCGGGCGCCGGCGGCGCGCGCCGCCTCCATGTCCCGTCCGATGTCGCCCACGACCACGCACTCGCGCGGGCTGACGTCGAGCACGGCGGCCGCCCTGATCACGAGGCCGGGCGCGGGTTTGCGGCAGGTGCAGCCGTCGCCGTCGTCGTGGACGCAGATGGCCCACGCGTCGAACGGCCCGAGCAGCTCCTCCACCCTCGCGTTCACCTGGTCCATCTCGTCGGGTGTGAGCAGGCCCTTGGCCACGCCGGACTGGTTGGTGACCACGGCCACCGGCACGTCGGCGCGGCGCAGGCGGCAGAGCGCCTCGACGGCTCCCGGCATGGGCTCGACCCTGCGCGGGTCGCCGTTGTAGGGCACGTCCCTGATCAAGGTCCCGTCCCGGTCGAAGAGCACGGCGCCGGGACGTCGTCGTTCGAACACCTCTCACCCACCTCTCGCCTCCGTGGCGTGCCGCCCAGCTACCCGGGGACCATCCCGGCAAACAACCACGGAGCGTGACCATCGCCAGGCTGGGGCGGGCGTTTCGTGGGCATTTCTGCAGTTCGGACGGTTGCGCGAGGTTTGACAACCGCTTCTCTCGGTAGCGGTTCTCGACATCCCATCGGGGGAGGCACGATGAGGTTTCTCGGCATCAACGCGATCTTCCATGACCCGGCGGCGGCGCTCGTCGCCGACGGGCGGATCGTCGCCGCGGCGGAGGAGGAACGCTTCAGCCGCCGCAAGCACGGCAAGCGGCCGCTGGCGTTCTCCGCCTGGGAGCTCCCCGAGCAGGCCGCCGCGTGGTGCCTGCGCGAGGCGGGCCTCGCCCCCGAGGACGTCGACGCGGTCGCCTACTCCTACGACCCGTCGCTCGTGGTGCGGCGGCCGGAGGGCGACTGGGAGGACCTGCGCACGAGGTACGCGGTGCGCGCCCCGCTGTTCCTCGCCACGGCGCTGCCGGGGCTGGACCCGGCGCAGGTGACGTACGTGCCGCACCACGTGGCGCACGCCGCTTCGGCGGGCCTCGCCTCGCCCTGGCGCGACTGCGCGGTGCTGGTGTGCGACGGCCGCGGCGAGAACGTCTCCCACCTGGCGGGCCGCTACCGGGACGGCGAGCTGGAGGTGCTGGCCGCGCAGGAGCTGCCGCACTCGCTCGGCCTCATGTACGAGGACGTCACCGAGCACCTGGGTTTCCTGCGCTCCAGCGACGAGTACAAGGTCATGGCGATGGCCTCCTACGGCCGCCCCCGCCACCTGGAGGCGCTGCGCGAGGTGATCCGGCCGACCGGCGACGGCGGGTTCCGCGTCGAGCCGGTCGACTGGAACGTCTACGCCAAGGCGCTGCCCAAGGGCGCCCCGTGGACCTCCGACCACGCCGACCTGGCCGCCAGCGTGCAGGCGCGGCTGGAGGAGGTGCTCTTGGAGCTGGCGCGCTGGCTCCACGAGCGCACCGGCGAGCGCCGCCTCGCCCTGGCCGGGGGCGTCGCGCTCAACTGCGTGGCCAACACGCGGCTGCTGGAGGAGACGCCGTTCACGGAGGTGTGGGTGCAGCCCGCGGCCGGGGACTCCGGCACCGCGCTCGGCGGCGCGCTGCACCTCGCGCAGGCGTACGGCGAGCCGGCCGCGCCCATGGGCACCGCGGCGCTGGGGCGCGACTTCACCGACGACGAACTCGGCGCCTGGCTGGACGTGGCGCGGGTGCCGTACACGCGGCCCGCCGACCTCGCCGCCGAGATCGCGGCCGAGCTGGCCGCGAACCGCATCGTGGCCTGGTTCCAGGGCCGGTCGGAGTACGGCCCGCGGGCGCTCGGCCACCGGTCGCTGCTGGCGCACCCGGGGCACGCGGCCAACACCGAGCGGCTCAACGACGTCAAGGGACGCGAGCAGTTCAGGCCGGTGGCGCCGATGGTGCTGGAGTCGCGGGCCCGTGACGTCTTCGGGCGGGGGCCGGTGCCGTCGCCGTACATGCTGTTCGTGCACGACGTGCGCCCGGAGTGGGCGGCCCGCGTCCCCGCGGTCGTGCACGTGGACGGCACCGCCCGCGTCCAGACGGTCTCGCCGGACGGCGAGCCGCTGGTGGCGCGGCTGCTCACCGAGTTCGAGCGGCGCACCGGGCTGCCGGTGCTGGTCAACACCAGCCTGAACACCGCCGGCCGGCCCATGGTGGACGACCCGCGCGACGCCCTGGAGTGCTTCGGGTCCGCGCCGGTGGAGGTGCTGGTCCTCGGCCCGTACGTGGTACGCCGGCGGGAGGTGTTCGGCTCGTGATCACCGTCGTGATCCCCACCGTCGGGCGGCCGACGCTGAGCGAGACGATCGCCGCGATCGGCTCCGGCGTGCCCGTCGTCGTGGTGGACGACCGTCCCGCTACTACTCAACGCGTCGCGTCATGTACAGTCGGTGATGGCGGTGGCAGCCACTCAAGGGAGTTCGGCATGCCCACCGTTCTGAAACATCCGCCTGCCCACGTGCGCCTCGTGCGCAGTGGCGGAAGAGGCCCCGCGGCCGCCCGCAACGCCGGATGGCGTGCGGCGGACACCCCCTGGATCGTCTTCCTCGACGACGACGTGATCCCCGAGCCGGGCTGGGCGGAAGCGCTCCGCGCGGACCTGGCCGGCCTGCCCCGCGACGTCGCGGGCAGCCAGGGCCGGATCGTCGTCCCGCTGCCGCGGCACCGGCCGCCCACCGACGGCGAACGGCACACCGCCGGGCTCACCGACGCGTCGTGGGTGACCGCCGACATGGCCTACCGGCGCGCCGCGCTGGAGGAGGCCGGCGGCTTCGACGAACGTTTCCCCCGCGCCTACCGCGAGGACGCCGACCTGGCGCTGCGCGTGACGCGGGCCGGGCACCGGCTGGTGCGCGGCGCGCGCGTCACCCGGCACCCGGTCCGCCAGGACGGCTTCTGGGCGAGTGTGCGCTTCCAGCGCGGCAACGCCGATGACGCGCTCATGCGGCGCCTGCACGGGCCCGGCTGGCGCGACCTGATCGGCGGCGGGCGCGGCCGGCTGCGGGCACACGCGGCGACCAGCGTGGCCGGGCTGTCCGCGCTGGCGCTGGGCGCGCTGGCCACGCGGGTCCGGGGGCCGCTCGTCCCCGGCACCCCGGCGCGGCTGGTCCCGGCCCTGGCCGTGGCGGCAGGGGCCGCCTGGGCGGCGCTGACCGCCGAGTTCGCCTGGCGCAGGATCGCGCCCGGTCCCCGTACACCCGATGAGCTGTGGCGGATGGCCGTCACCAGCGTGGTGATCCCGCCGGTCGCGTGCCTGCACCGGATGCGGGGGGAATGGAAGGTGCGCCGATGAGCGACAGGACGCTGCGAGCCGCCGGCGGGCCCGGCGGCAGGGGGCGCGTGCTCGTCGCCCGGCTGGACGACGCCGGTGACGTGCTGCTGGCCGGTCCGGCCGTGCGGGCCGTGGCCGCGCACGCCGCCGAGGTGGTCTTCCTCGCCGGCCCCAACGGCCGGGCCGCCGCCGAGCTGCTGCCCGGCGTGGACCGCGTGCTCACGTGGCGGGCTCCGTGGATCGACCACACTCCCCCGCCGGTCGGCCGCGAGCAGGTGGACGACCTGGTAGCCCGCCTGCGCGGCATCGACGAGGCGGTGATCCTCACCTCCTTCCACCAGTCGGCGCTGCCGCTCGCGCTGCTGCTGCGGCTGGCCGGGGTGGGGCGGATCGCCGCGATCAGCAACGACTACCCGGGCTCGCTGCTCGACGTCCGCCACCGGTGGGACGAGAGCGTGGACGTGCCCGAGGCCGAGCGCATGCTGGCCGTGGCCCGGGCGGCGGGGTTCCCGCCGTCACCGGGCGACGACGGCAAACTCGCTGTTCAACACCCCCTGCCGGATATCGCCTCGATTACCGGGCACTTCTTCGGTGTCGGCGCCGAGGCCGACAAAGGCGCTTATGTCGTGGTGCATCCAGGGACTTCGGCGCCCGCGCGCAACTGGCCTGCGGAACGGCACCGGCAGACCGTGCGGGAGCTGACGGAGGACGGGCACCGGGTCGCGGTGACCGGCACGGAACGAGACCTCACCGCCTACGTCGCCGGCGACGCCGCCGCCGACCTCGGCGGCGCGACCACTCTGGCCCAGCTGGCCGCCGTGATCGAGCGGGCGAGCGTGCTCGTGGCCGGAAACACCGGCCCCGCGCATCTCGCGGCGGCGGTCGGCACGCCGGTCGTGAGCCTGTTCGCCCCCGTCGTCCCGGCCGCCCGGTGGGCCCCGTACGGGGTCCCGACCGTGCTGCTCGGCGACCAGCAGGCGCCCTGCAGGGACAGCAGGGCGCGCACCTGCCCGGTCCCCGGACACCCATGCCTGTCCCAGGTCACGAGTGAGCAGGTGGTCAAGGCAGTGAGGGAGCTGACGCAGTGAAGGTCGATCTCATCTCCGAGCACGCGGACCCGCTGGCCGCCGTCGGCGGCGTGGACTCGGGCGGCCAGAACGTGTACGTGGCCGCCCTCGCCCTCGCGCTGGCCGGGCGCGGCCACCAGGTCGTCGTCCACACGCGGCGCTCGTCGCGGTCCCAGCCCCGCTCGGTACGCCTGGCGCCCGGCGTCGTCGTCGAGTACGTCCCCGCCGGGCCGGCGGCGCACGTGCCGAAGGACGAGCTGCCGCCGTACATGCCCGAGTTCACCGACTTCCTCGCCGACCGCTGGGCGATCGACCCGCCCGACGTCGCGCACGCGCACTTCTGGATGAGCGGACAGGCCGCGCTCCAGGCCGCCGACGGCTTCCCCGTGGTGCAGACGTTCCACGCCCTCGGCACGGTCAAGCGGCGCTGGCAGGGCGAGGCCGACACCAGCCCGGCGCACCGGATCGACACCGAGCGGGAGATCGGCAAGCGCGCCGACGCCGTCCTCGCCACCTGCGGCGACGAGGTGGGCGAGCTGTGCGCGATGGGCGTCCCCGAGCAGCGCATCACGGTGGTGCCCTGCGGCGTGGACCTGGAGCACTTCCGCCCCGACGGGCCGAAGGCGCCGCGCACCGCCGGCAGGATGATCCTCAGCATCGGCCGGATGGTGCCGCGCAAGGGCGTGGACACCGTCATCGCGGCGCTGCGCCAGGTGCCCGGGGCCGAGCTGGTGATCGCCGGCGGCGGCCCCGACGACGAGGAGGCCGTCCGGCTGCGCGCGCTGGCCGCCGCCTACGGCCTGGCGGAGCGCGTGCACGTGATCGGCAGCGTGCCGCGCGCCCACGTCCCGGCGCTGATGCGCGCGGCCGACGTGCTGGTCACCGTCCCCTGGTACGAGCCGTTCGGCATGGTCACGGTCGAGGCCATGGCCTGCGGCGTCCCCGTCGTGGCCTCGGCCGTCGGCGGGCACCTCGACACCGTGGCGGGCTGCGGCGTGCTGGTGCCGCCGCGCCGGCCGCGCGCGCTGGCCAGAGCCCTGCTGGACCTGCTCGGCGACGAGCACGAACGGGCCCGCGTCGGCGCCGCGGGGGCCAGGCGCGCCCGCGAGCGCTACGGCTGGCCGCGGGTCGCCGAACGCACCGAGACCGTCTACGCGCAGGTCATCGGCGGCAGGCCGTGCGGCCTAGAGGCGATGGGGGGTTAGCGGATGGACGTCCATCTCAAAAAGCTCTGGGACACGCTGGAGAAGGTCGACGAGCAGGCCGCCGTCGTACGCGCCTGGGGGGCGTGGCTGGCCGGCGCGCTCGGCTGCGGCGGGCGGCTGCTGGTGTGCGGCAACGGCGGCTCGGCCGCCGAGGCGCAGCACCTGTCGGCGGAGCTGGTCGGCCGCTTCCGCGACGACCGGCAGCCGTACGCGGCGATCGCGCTGCACGCCGACACCTCGTCGATGACGGCGATCGCCAACGACTTCGGGGCCGAGGAGGTCTACGCCCGCCAGGTGCGCGCGCACGGCCGTCCCGGCGACGTGCTCCTTTGCCTGTCCACCAGCGGCTCCAGCCCCAACGTGCTGGCCGCCGCGCGCGCCGCCCGCGAGGGCGAGGTGCTGGCCTGGGCCATGACCGGCCCCGGCCCCAATCCGCTGACCGAGCTGTGCGACGGCGCGGTGGTCGTTCCCTCCGAGGAGACCGCCACCGTGCAGGAGGTGCACCTGGCGATGATCCACCTGCTGTGCGAGGCGCTAGAGGAGGCACTTTAGATGGGGCCGCTCGTGGTGATCGGCGACACGCTGCTGGACGTCGACGTGGAGGGTGACTCCGGCCGGCTCTGCCCGGACGCGCCGGTTCCCGTGGTGGACGTCGCCGCGGAGCTGGCGCGGCCGGGCGGGGCCGGGCTGGCCGCGCTGCTGGCCGCCCGTGACGGGGCCGAGGTCGTGCTGGTTACGGCCATCGGCGAGGACCCCGACGGGCACCGCCTGTGCGGGCTGCTGTCGGAGGAGCTGGACCTGCTCCGGCTGCCGCTGAGCGGCGGCACGGTGCGCAAGACCAGGGTCCGCTCGCGCGGGCAGACCCTGGTCAGGCTGGACAGCGGCGACGGCCTGGCCCGCTACGCGCCGACCGACGCGGCGATGGAGGCCGTACGGCGGGCCGGCGCGGTGCTCGTGTCCGACTACGGCAGGGGCGTGGCCAGGATGGCGCGCGAGCTGCTGCACGGCACGGACGTGCCGGTGGTCTGGGACCCGCATCCCCGGGGCGAGCAGCCGATGCCCGGCTGCGCGCTGCTGACGCCGAGCGAGGCGGAGGCGCGGGCGCTGTGCCCGACCGGGTGGGCGGGGCCCGAGCAGGCGGCCCGGCAGCTCGTACGCAAGCTGCGGGCGCGGGCCGTGGCCGTGACGACGGGCGCGCACGGGGCCGCGCTCGCCGTGGAGGGCGGCCCGTTCGCGCACGTGCCGCCGCCGGTGCAGGCCGGCGGCAGGGACGCGTGCGGCGCGGGCGACCGCTTCGCCGGCGCCGCGGCGCTGGCGCTGCGCGACGGCCTCGACGTCAGGGACGCGGTGACCATCGGCGTCGGCGAGGCCTCGCGCTTCGTCGAGCGCGGCGGCGCCGCCAACGTCAAGGTCGCCGAGCAGCAGCTCGGCGACCGGCCGCGCACGGCGCTGGAGGTGGCCGAGTTCACCCGAGCCAACGGGGGCCGGCTCATCGCCACCGGCGGCTGCTTCGACCTGCTGCACGCGGGCCACGTGAGCCTGCTGCGGCGGGCCAGGGCGCTCGGCGACGCGCTCGTCGTCTGCGTCAACTCCGACGACTCGGTACGCCGCCTGAAGGGCCCGCAGCGGCCCGTCGTGGACGTGCGCGACCGGGTCGAGGTGCTGAGGGCGCTGAGCTGCGTGGACGCGGTGCTGGTGTTCGAGGAGAACACCCCGGACCGCGCCATCGCGCTGCTGCGCCCCGACGTGTGGGTCAAGGGCGGGGACTACGAGGGGGAGTTCCTGCCCGAGTCCGAGGTCCTCGGCAGGCTCGGCGCGGAGATCGTCGTGCTGAGCACGCTGCCGGGGCGTTCCACAACCAACCTGATCAGGGAGATCCAGTGAAGATCTTGATTACCGGGGGAGCCTCCGGACTCGGCCTCGCGACCGCCGAGGCCGTGGAGAAGGAGGGCTGGCGGGCGCTCGTCGTGGACGTACGCCCGCCGGACCAGCGCTTCGAGCACGTCACGGCCGACCTCGCCGACCGGGGCGAGGCCGAGCGGGCGGTCCGCGAGCTGGCCGAGCGGGCCGGCGGCCTGGACGGCGTCGTCACCGCCGCCGGCATCGACGTCTGCGGCCGGATGGAGGACGTGCCCGCCGACGACTGGGAGCGGGTCGTCAAGGTCAACCTGCTGGGCACGGCGTCGGTCATCCGGGCGGCGCTGCCCTACCTGAAGCACACCCGGGGCAGGATCGTCACCTGCGCCTCGACGCTGGGGCTGCGTCCGCTGAGCGACGCCTCGGCGTACTCGGCCTCGAAGTTCGGCGTCGTCGGCCTCACCCGCGCGCTGGCCGTCGAGCTGCGCGGCGAGGTGGGGGTCACCCTGCTCGTCCCCGGCGGGATGCGCACGAGCTTCTTCGACGGCCGTCCCGACCAGTACAAACCGGGTCCCGAGGCCGGGCTGAACGACCCCGCCGACGTCGCCCAGACGGTCGTGTTCGCGCTGCGGCAGCCGGTCGGATGCGAGGTGAGAGAGCTCGTGATCTGTCCGTCGACGGAGACGTCATGGCCCTAGAGCTCCTGGCTCTGCGCGGGCTCGGCCTGGGCGACCTGCTCACGGCCGTGCCCGCGCTGCGGGCCCTGCGCCAGGCGTTCCCCGGCCACCGGGTGACGCTCGCCGCGCCGCGGGCGCTGGAGCCGCTGCTGCCGCTGATCGGCGCGGTGGACGGCCAGGTGCACGTCGCCGGGCCGGGGCCCGTGCCGGTGGACGAGCTGCCGTACGAGCGGCCCGACATCGCCGTCAACCTGCACGGCAAGGGCCCGCAGAGCATCGAGGCGCTGCGGGCCACCCGGCCGGGCCGGCTGATCAGCTACGGCACCGGCCCGATGTGGCGCGACGGCGTGCACGAGGTACGCCGCTGGTGCGAGCTGCTGGAGTGGCACGGCATCCCGGCCGACCCCGCCGACCTGACGCTCGGGATCTCCGACCGCAGCGGCCCGGCGATCGTCCATCCGGGCGCGTCGTTCCCGGCGCGGCGGTGGCCTCCCGAGCGCTTCGCGCAGGTCGCGGCGGCGCTGGAGGACGTGGTGGTCACCGGCAACGAGCAGGAGGTGCCGATCGCCCGCAGGGTCGCCGAGCTGGCCGCCCTGCCGCCGGAGCGGGTGCTGGCCGGGCGCACCGGGCTGGCCGACCTGATCGACCTGATCGGCCGGGCGCGGCTCGTCGTGTGCGGCGACACCGGCGTGGCGCACCTGGCGACCGCGTTCTGCGTGCCGTCGGTGGTGCTGTTCGGGCCGGTCTCGCCGGCGCTGTGGGGGCCGCCGCCCGGCTGGCGGCACGTGGCCCTGTGGGCCGGCGAGAACGGCGACCCGCACGGCGAACGGCCGCATCCCGGCCTGCTCAAGATCGAGGTTTCCGAAGTCGTCGAAGCTGCCCTGGAGGTGACGTCATGAGGGCTCTGGTCACGGGAGGCGCCGGGTTTCTCGGCTCGTACCTGTGCGAGCGACTGCTGGAGGAGGGCGCGGAGGTCGTCTGCATGGACAGCTTCCTCACCGGTGGCCCGCGCAACGTCGAGCACCTAATGGAGCGCCCCGGGTTCCGGCTCGTCGAGAGCGACCTGACCGGGTTCGTGCACGTGCCGGACCGGCTGGACCTGGTGCTGCACTTCGCCTCGGCCGCCTCGCCCGCCGACTACCTGCGCTATCCCATCGAGACGCTGCGGGTGGGCAGCGTCGGCACCCTGCACGCGCTCGGCCTGGCCAGGGAGAAGGGCGCCCGGTTCGTCCTCGCGTCCACCAGCGAGGTGTACGGCGACCCGCTGGAGCACCCGCAGAAGGAGACGTACTGGGGGAACGTGAACCCGGTCGGGCCGCGCAGTGTGTACGACGAGGCGAAACGCTTCGCCGAGTCGCTGACCACGGCCTACCGGCACGCGCGCGGCACCGACACCGGGATCGTGCGCATCTTCAACACCTACGGGCCGCGCATGCGCCCGTTCGACGGGCGGGCGATCCCGACGTTCATCCGGCAGTCGCTCACGGGCGAGCCGATCACGATCACCGGCGACGGCTCGCAGACCCGCTCGATCTGCTACGTCGAGGACACCGTCTCCGGGATCCTGGCGATGGCGCGCAGCGACTTCGCCGGTCCGGTCAACATCGGCAACCCGGACGAGGTGACCATGCTGGAGCTGGCCACCCTGATCCGGGACCTCACCGGGTCGTCGTCGGAGATCACCTTCGTCGACCGGCCCGCCGACGACCCGAAGGTGCGCCGCCCCGACACCACGCTCGCCGCCGAGCGGCTGGGCTGGCGGGCGCTGGTGCCGGCTGAGGAGGGGCTGCGCCGCACCATCGAGTGGTTCCGCGCCGAACTCGGCGCGCTGGAACTGCTGGAGCGGGCCATCTGACGCCGTCAGGCGGGGGTCTTCAGGCGGGGATCTTCAGGCGGGGGCCTTCAGGGGGAGGGACGGAGGTTGACGCCGAGCAGGGCGTCGGCCAGGTCGGCGACCAGGGCCGGAGCGCCGGGATCCGAGCCGCCGCCGGCAAGCGCGTCCGTCGCCCAGGCGTCGATCGCCGCCAGCGCGCCGGGCGTGTCGAGGTCGTCGGCCAGGCGCTCGCGCACCCGCGTCAGCAGGTCCTCGGCCGGCGGCCCCGACTCCAGGGCGACGGCCGAACGCCACGTGGCCAGCCTGCGCTCGGCCTCGGCCGTCAGCTCCGGCACGTACTCCCAGTCGGCGCGGTAGTGGTGGGCCAGCAGCACCAGGCGGACCGCCATCGGGTCGTGCTCGGCGCGCAGCCGCCGGACGAAGACCAGGTTGCCCCGGGACTTCGACATCTTCTCGCCGTCCAGCGCGACCATGCCCGCGTGGGTGTAGAACTTGGCGAACGGCCACTCCCCCGTCAGCGCGTGACCCTCGGAGGCGCCGCACTCGTGGTGCGGGAAGATCAGGTCGGAGCCGCCGCCCGCGACGTCGTAGCCCGCGCCCAGGCTGTCCAGCGCGATCGCGGTGCACTCGATGTGCCAGCCCGGACGTCCCCTGCCCAGCCGGGACTCCCAGGCCGGCTCGCCCGGCCGCTCGGCGCGCCACAGCAGCCAGTCGAGCGGGTGGCGCTTGCCGGGGCGGTCGGGGTCGCCGCCGCGCTCGGCGAACAGCGCCGTCATCTCGTCCTCGTCGTAGCCGGAGACCTGGCCGAACTTGGGGGCGTCGGCGACGCTGAAGTAGACGTCGCCGTCGAGGTCGTAGGTGACGCCTTTGTCCGACAGCCGCACGATCGACTCGGCGACCCGGTCGACGACCTCGGTCACGCCGACGTACTCGCGGGGCGGCAGGATGCGCAGGGCCTCCATGTCGCCGCGGAACAGCTCGATCTCCCGCTCGGCCAGCTCCCGCCAGTCGACGCCGGTCTGGGCGGCCCGCTCCAGCAGCGGGTCGTCCACGTCGGTGGCGTTCTGGGTGTAGTGGACCTCGTGGCCGGCGTCCAGCCACATCCGGCCCACCAGGTCGAAGGCGTGGTAGGTGTTGGCGTGGCCGAGGTGGGTGGCGTCGTAGGGGGTGATGCCGCAGACGTACATCCTGGCGGTGGGGCCGGGATCGGTCTGCCGCACCTGCTTGGCGGAGGTGTCGTAGAGACGCAGCGGAATGCTCTCACCGGGGAGCTTGGGGACGTTCTGGGCAGACCACGATCTCATGTCTTTGAGCCTATCCGTCCGTTTCCGGGGTCAGGTCGGTGAAGTCGTACGTGACCTCGTCCGGCGACAGGGCGACCTCCATCACCGACAGCGAGGCGAAGATCCGCCCGTCGGGCAGCTCGTGCCGGACGATGAGCGCGCCGGGGTCGGCCGACGGCTCGGCGGCGATGAGGTCCCGCCAGGTCTCCGTTGCCTCGAAGCGCGGCAGGTGCGTCAGCACGCGCGGGCTGGCGGGGTCCAGGCCCTCGTTGACCACCATGCTGGTGCCGTCGGGCAGGTCGGCGGTGGTCAGGCGTTCGCCGTCCCAGCTGAACAGCCGGACCCCGTCCAGCGTGGCCAGGACCAGATGGAACGGGTCGTAGCGGGACAGGTCGCCGCGGGGTCCCTCCCCCGTGTACGCCGCCCGCAGCGCCAGATCGCCGCGCGAGACCTTGGTCCGCTCGGCGGCGGCCTTGCCACGGCCGTTGAGCAGGGCGGCGGCGCGCCGGGCCGCCGGGTTGACCGCCAGCCAGGTGCCGCCGGCCTTGAGGTCGCGCCCGCCGATCACGCCCGGGTAGTCCGGCCAATGCTCCCCCGGCCCCTCCCAGGGGCGGTCGGTGAACTCGTCCCGCACGCCCATGAGGGTCAGGGGGCGTCCCGTCCGTACGATCAGCGTGCACATGGGCAAAGGGTAGTAAATGCCGAAATGTGCGTCAGATCGGGGGCCAGGGGACGGCGGGCCAGCCCTCCGACGGGTAGGGATGCACCCCGGTGTCGAGCAGCCGCCGCACCCGCTGCCAGGTGGCCTCCACCTCGGCCAGCGTGAGCAGCTCGCGCAGCCGCCGGCCGAGCGTGCCCGACTCCAGGTCGCGCTCCAGCTTGGCCAGCACGGCGACGGCCTCGCGGGAAAGGGGTTTGCCGCGCCACTGCCACAGCACCGTGCGCAGTTTGTCCTCGACGGAGAAGCACACGCCGTGGTCCACGCCGTAGACGTGGCCCGTGGGCAGCGGCAGCAGGTGGCCGCCCTTGCGGTCGGCGTTGTTGACGATCGCGTCGAAGACCGCCATCCGGCGTACGACCGGGTTGCGGCTCTTGACCAGGCGCATGAGGTCGATCTCGCGCTCGGTGTCGATCCAGAGCTGGCACATGCCGGGGCCGAACGGGCCCTCGCGGTAGACGGTGGGCGGCACGATGCGCCAGCCGGTGGCCCGGGAGACCTCGTAGGCGGCCACCTCGCGGGCGGCCAGCGTGCCGTCGGGGAAGTCCCACAGGGGGCGCTCGCCACGCACCGGCTTGTAGACGCACGCCGCCGTGCGCTCGCCCAGCGTGACCGAGCAGTAGAGCGTCATGTTGGTGGCCTCGACCAGGCGGCCCGCCACCTCCAGCCGGCCGTCGCGCAGCAGGGCGAGGGCCTCTTCCTCGTTCATGCCCGGCGGACTGGACGGCTTGACGGCCGGTTCGCTCTCCGGAGCGGTCATGAAGCCGCCTCACCCCCGCGATATCCGTTGAGGCGTACACAGACGTGCCCGCTCGCGTCGAGCGGCTGCCCGCACAAGGGGCACGGCGGCCGGCCCGCCGCGACGATCTGCAGCGCCCGTTTGGTGAACGCGCGCGCGGCCCCCGCGCTGATGCGCACCCGCAGCATCGCCGGATCGGAGCCGTCGACGTCGTCCTCGTCGACGACCTCCTGCGCCTCGATCACCACCTGCGATCGCTCGGCGTCCCATGCCAGCGCCATCGTGCCGACCCGGAAGTCCTCGGCCAGGGGCACGTCGAGCGGGGCGTCGTCGGTCAGCTCGGCCGGCGCCACGGCGGGCACGTGCGCGGTGCCACCGCTGAGTCTCAGCACCTCGTCGAGGAGCTCGTCGAGCCGGCCGGCGAGCGCGGCGACCTGCAGTTTCTCCAGCGCCACCGTGGTCAGTCTGCCCTCGGCCCTGGCCTGCAGATAGAAGACCCGCGCGCCCGGCTGCCCCAGGGCGCCGGCGACGAACCTCTCTGGTGGGTCGTAGTCGAAGACCGGCATAGCCTGACCTTACGTGGTTCCGGGTCCGCCGCCGACGGCGGCATCGCTCCCGGTGTGATTTTCTCCCCCGTCTTTCTCCTCCGAATCCTCAGGAAGCCGCAATTCCCCCATATCGTTGAGCCTGAGAACAAAGGGACGCAGGGGGGCGTAGCGAATCACGGTGAGGGCCGCCGGATCGGCCGTGATCCGCTGGAACTGATCGAGGTGCAGCCCCAGGGCGTCGGCGACGATCGACTTGATCACGTCACCGTGGCTGCAGACGAGGTAGACGCCCTTCTCCCCCAGGCGTTGGTTCCACTCCCGCACCGCCGCGACGGCCCGGTGCTGCATGTCCGCCACCGACTCCCCGCCGGGGAACGCCGCCGCGCTCGGATGGGCCTGCACCACCTGCCACAGCGGCTCCTTGGCGAGCTCCTTCAGCGGCCGGCCGGTCCATTCGCCGTAGCCGCACTCGATGAAGCGTTCGTCCGTCCGCACCGGCAGGTCGCGGCCCGCGGCGACCGCCGCGGCGGTCTCCTGGCAGCGTTCGAGCGGGCTGGAGACGATCGCGTCGAGCCGGACGCCGGCGATGCGGCCGGCCAGCGCCACGGCCTGCGCCCGCCCCGCCTCGCTCAGCCGCACGCCAGGAGTCCGGCCGGCCAGCACCGGGCCGGTGAGGTCCGTCAGCCCGTGGCGGGCCAGCAGCAGCGTGGTCACCGGGCAAGTGTCGCAGCCCTCGATCACAGTGTCGAAACCGGCATCCGGCCCGGCACCGGGACGGGCGGGCCCGGACGGCGCGTCCGTGCCCCGTACGGCGTCTATCACGACGTCGCGGCCACCCGGGCGGTAACCTGGCGGGATCATGGAGCAGCGCTATGTCGGCCGCAGCGGCCTGTCGGTGTCCCGGCTGGGGCTTGGCACGATGACCTGGGGTCGTGACACCGACGCGGACGAGGCGGCCGCCCAGCTCCGCACGTTCCTGGACGCCGGGGGCACGCTGGTGGACACCGCCGACGTCTACACCGGCGGCGACGCCGAGCGGCTCCTCGGCAGGCTGCTGCGCGAGTCGGTGCCCCGCTCGGAGCTGGTGATCTCCACCAAGGCCGTGGTGACCCCCGCCGGCCGCCGCACCCGCGACGCCTCCCGCCGCCACCTCATCGCCGCGGTCGACGACTCGCTCAACCGCCTCGGGCTCGACTACGTCGACCTGTGGCAGCTGCACACCTACGACGACGAGGTGCCGCTGGAGGAGACGCTGGCCGCGCTCGACGCGATCGTCTCCTCCGGCCGCGCCGTCTACGCCGGCGTGTGCGACTACACCGGCTGGCAGCTCGCCGCCGCCGCGGTCACCCAGAAGTCGATCCCCGGCCGCATCCCGATCACCTCGGCGCAGGCCGAGTACAGCCTGCTGGCCCGCGAGCCGGAGCGCGAGCTGCTGCCCGCCGCGGCGCACCTGGGGGTCGGCGTGCTGGCCTGGTCGCCGCTCGGCCGGGGCGTGCTGACCGGCAAATACCGCACCGGCATCCCGGGCGACTCGCGCGCCGCGACGCCGCACTTCGCCGACTTCGTCCGCCCCTACCTCGACGAGCGCTCCCGCGCGGTGGTGGAGGCGGTGATGACCGCCGCCGACGGGCTCGGCGTCTCGCCGCTGGCCGTGGCGCTGTCGTGGGTGCGCGACCAGCCCGGCGTGGCCGCGGCCATCGTGGGGGCGCGTACGCACGCGCAGCTCAAGGGCGTGCTGCCGGCCGAGGAGGTGGTGCTCCCCATCGAGATCCGGGACGCGCTGGACGACGTGTCGTCACTCGACTGACGGGAACGCAAAGCTCTCTCGCGTATCACTAGTCGATACCGAATCGCAACTTCACCTGCCGAAAACGTGCGCCCGCGCGCGGCGTCCATCAAGATTTTCCTCGTAAGCGACGCAGGAGGGGACGGATGGGGAGCAGGACCGCGATCTCGGCCGGAGTTCTCGCGGTGGCACTGGTGGCCGTCCCCGGGGCGGCGCCCGCCGTGGCGGCGACAGCCGGCGCCCAGGACTGCACGCGGGAGGGGGGCCTGCTGTCGGGGGTCACCAACACCCTGTGCGACGTGGTGGGCACCCTCACGGACACCGTGGACACGCTCACGGGCGGCATCACCGACCCGGTGACCAAACCCGTGGAGAAGACCACCGACGAAGTGCTCGGCCGGGTGGGCGAGGCCGTCCCCACCGGCCGGCCGGACACCTCCGGCGAGACCGTCTCGCCCTCGCCGGACGCCACACGTACGACGAAGTCCCACGGCAGGGAGGACGCCGAGTGCGAGACGCCGGCCGCGTGCGCCGGCGAGCCCGTGCCGCGGACCGGCACGACCTCCTCGGCGCCGCCGCGGCGCGACCGTTCGCCCTTACCCTCGGTGAAGAAGCCGGCCACCACGCCGACGCCGGGCAGGACCACCGCGTCGGCCGTCCCCGGGGTGAGCGCGTCACCGACGGGGAGCGCCCGCGCCCGGCCCGACGGCGACGACGGCCGTGAGAAGCGCGAGGAGAGCGCCCGCTCCGCCGATCCGGAAGAGCCCCGGGTGGACCTGCTGTGGCCCAACCCGTTCGCCCGCGAGCTGACCGTGCCGCTGCGGGACCAGCGGGTGGTCCGGCCCACTCCCCCGGCCTCCGACGTGCTCGGCACCGTGCTGACGATCGCGCTGCTCGGCGCGGCGGTGCTGGCCACGCGCATCGTGCAGCAGCGGCGGCAGCGCACCGAGCCGGTCGAGTCGATCCCGTTCGAGCCGGCCCGCGCGGGCAGCGGCCGCCAGCGCCTCGCCTGACGCGGGCCCCGGCGGCCGTCGGAAGGCGACGACCGCCGGATGGCCGCGGCCATCGAAAGGCCGCGGCCGTCGTAAAGCGGCTGGCGTCGTAAAGCGGCTGGCGTCGTAAAGCGGCTGGCGTCGTAAAGCGGCTGGCGTCGAGAAGCGGCTGGCGTCGAGAAGCGGCGGGTGTCGAGAAGCGGCGGGTGTCAGCCGCCGACGGCGTGGACGCCGCCGTCCACGTGCACGATCTCGCCCGTGGTCGCGGGGAACCAGTCGGACATCAGCGCCACGCAGGCGCGGGCGGCCGGCACGGTGTCGGCGAGGTCCCAGCCGAGGGGCGCCCGGTCCGGCCAGCTGTCCTCGAACTCCTTGAAGCCCGGGATCGACTTGGCGGCCATCGTGCGCAGCGGGCCGGCCGCCACGAGGTTGACCCGGATGCCGTGCTTGCCGAGGTCGCGGGCGAGGTAGCGGTTGCACGACTCCAGGCCGGCCTTGGCCACGCCCATCCAGTCGTAGACCGGCCACGCCTTGGAGGCGTCGAAGTCGAGGCCGACCACCGCGCCGCCCTCCTTCATGAGCGGCAGGCAGGCCACGGCCAGCGACTTGTAGGAGTAGGTCGAGATCTGCATCGCCGTGGAGACGTCCTCCCACGGCGTGTTGAGGAAGTTGCCGCCGAGCGCGGTCTGCGGGGCGAAGGCGATGGAGTGCACCACGCCGTCGAGGCCGTCGACGTGCTCGCCGACCCGGTCGGCCAGCGTGTCGAGGTGCTCGGTGTTCTGGACGTCGAGCTCCAGCACCGGCGGCGTGGTCGGCAGCCGTTTGGCGATGCGCTCGACCAGGCTGAGCCGCCCGAACCCGGTCAGCACGACCGTCGCGCCCTCCTCCTGGGCCAGCTTGGCGACCGAGAAGGCGATCGAGGCGTCGGTGAGCACGCCCGTCACGAGAATCCGCTTGCCGTCGAGAATGCCCACGTCAGTGCCCCATTCCAAGTCCGCCGTCGACGGGGATCACGGCCCCGGTGATGTAGGAGGCGTCGTCGCTGGCCAGGAAGCGGACGACGCGCGCGATCTCCTCGGGGGCAGCCTGCCGGCCGAGGGGGATGTTGGCCACGATCTTGTCCTGGTCGAGCCCCGAGGTCATGTCGGTGGCGACGAAGCCGGGCGAGACGACGTTGACCGTGATGTTGCGGGAGCCGTACTCGCGGGCCAGGGAGCGGGCGAAGCCGACCAGGCCCGCCTTGGACGCGGCGTAGTTGGCCTGGCCCGCCTGACCCGACAGGCCCACGACGGACGAGATGAGCACGATGCGGCCGCGCTTGAGCCTCATCATGGGCCGGATCGCGCGCTTGGCGACGCGGTAGGCGCCGGTGAGGTTGGCGTCGATGACGTCGGTGAAGGTGTCCTCCTTCATCATCGCCAGCAACGTGTCCTTGGTGATGCCCGCATTGGAGACGAGGACCTCGACGGGGCCCTGCTCGGCCTCGACCTTGTCGAAGGCGGCCTCGACGTCCTCGGTGCTGGTGACGTCGCAGCGCACGCCGAACAGGCCCTCGGGAGGCTCCCCCGATCGATAGGTGACCGCGACGGCGTCGCCTGCGGCGGCGAGTTCACGGGCGATCGCGAGGCCGATGCCTCGGTTGCCCCCGGTGACGAGTACAGAGCGTGCCATGACACCAGACGCTATCTCCTACCGGCGGGTATCCGGTTGTCCGGGTGAGACAAGATCACAGGGTTAGGATCGTGGACATGCGCCAGATCGATGCCGATTTCCTGGAACTGCCGCTCAGGCAGCTCGCGGACGCCGCCCTGCAACGCGCTCGGGACCTCGGCGCCGAACACGCCGACTTCCGGCTCGAACGGGTCCGCGCCGAGACGCTGAGCCTGTACGACGCCCGCCTGGAGGGCGCCACGGACGCCGACGACCTCGGCTACGCGGTGCGCGTCGTCAAGGCCGGCACGTGGGGGTTCGCCGCCGGGATCCACCTCACCCCGGAGGCCGCGGCGCGGGTGGCCGAGCAGGCGGTGCGGGTGGCCGAGGTGTCGGCGCCGATCAACAGGGAGCCGATCGAGCTGGCGCCCGAGCCGGTGCACGCCGAGGCGGTGTGGGTGTCGGCGTACGACGTGGACCCGTTCGAGGTGCCGTCGGCCGACAAGGTGGCCCTGCTGGCCGACTGGTCGGCGGGCCTGCTCAAGGGCGCCGACCACGTCTCGGCGCGGCTGCTGCAGGTCAAGGAGCAGAAGTTCTACGCCGACACGGCCGGCACGGTGACCACGCAGCAGCGGGTGCGGGTGCACCCCAAGCTCAACGCCATGAAGGCGGGCGAGAGCGGCTTCGACGACATGTCGACGATCGCGCCGCCGGTCGGGCGCGGCTACGAATACCTGACGGGCACCGGCTGGGACTGGCAGGGCGAGCTGGCCCGGCTGCCCGAGCTGCTGGCCGAGAAGCTCGCCGCCCCGTCGGTCGAGGCCGGCGACTACGACCTCGTGATCGACCCGTCCAACCTGTGGCTGACCATCCACGAGTCGATCGGCCACGCCACCGAGCTCGACCGGGCGCTCGGCTACGAGGCCGCCTACGCGGGCACCAGCTTCGCCACCTTCGACCAGCTCGGCGAGCTGGTCTACGGCTCGCCGCTGATGAACGTCACCGGCGACCGCACCGTCACCCACGGCCTGGCCACCGTCGGCTACGACGACGAGGGCGTGCGGGGGCAGAGCTTCGACATCGTCAAGGACGGCATCCTGGTCGGCTACCAGCTCGACCGGCGGATGGCGCTGATGAAGGGGTTCGGGCGCTCCAACGGGTGCGCCTTCGCCGACTCGCCGGGGCACATGCCGATCCAGCGCATGGCCAACGTCTCGCTCCAGGCCGCGCCGGACGGGCCGGGCACCGACGAGCTGATCGCCGGGGTCGAGCGGGGCATCTACATCGTGGGCGACAAGAGCTGGTCGATCGACATGCAACGCTACAACTTTCAGTTCACCGGTCAGCGGGCCTACCGCATCTCGCACGGGAAACTGGCCGGGCAGGTCAGGGACTTCGCCTACCAGGCGACGACGACGGACTTCTGGCAGTCGATGGAGGCGGTCGGCGGGCCGGGCACGTACGTGCTGGGCGGCGCGTTCAACTGCGGCAAGGGCCAGCCGGGGCAGGTCGCCCCGGTCAGCCACGGATGTCCGTCCGCGCTGTTCAGAGGCGTACGGATACTCAACACCGTGCAGGAGGGCGGGAAGTGACTCCCCAGGAGATGGTGGAAAGGGCCCTGGCGCTCTCCACGAACGACGGCTGCGTGGTGCTGGTGGACGAGGAGTCCACCGCCAACCTGCGCTTCGCCGGCAACACGCTGACCACGAACGGCGTGGCGCGCTCGTCCCGGCTGACGGTGATCTCGATCGCGGGCGAGCGGGCCGGCGTGGTGTCGCGGGCGGCGGTGCGCGAGGACCAGCTCGCCGACGTCGTGGCGGCGGCCGACAAGGCGGCGAGGGACGCCCAGCCCGCCGAGGACGCGCGCCCGCTCGTCGAGGCGGGTCCCGCCTCCGCCCACTGGGACGAGGACGTACGGCCCACCGACATCGGCGTGTTCGGGGCGTTCGCGCCCGCGCTGGGCGAGGCGTTCGCGACGGCCGAGGCGGGCGGCAGGAGGCTCTACGGCTTCGCCGAGCACCGGCTGACCTCGACGTTCCTCGGCACGTCCACGGACGTGCGGCTGCGGCACGACCAGCCGACCGGCCGCCTGGAGCTCAACGCCAAGTCGGCCGACCTCAAGCGGTCGGCCTGGACCGGCGTGTCGACGGAAGACTTCACCGACGTCGACGTCGACACGCTCGGCGCGTCGCTGGCCCAGCGGCTGGAGTGGGCGAAGAACCGGGTGGACATGCCCGCGGGCCGCTACGAGACGCTGCTGCCGCCGAGCGCCGTGGCCGACCTGATGATCTACCTGTTCTGGTCGGCGGGGGCGCGCGACGCTCTGGACGGGCGGTCGGTGTTCGCGAAACCCGGCGGGGGCACCCGCGTGGGCGAGCAGCTCGGCACGCTGCCGGTGACGCTGTCGAGCGATCCGGGTGCGGAGGGCATCGCGTGCGCGCCGTTCGTGACGGCGCACGCCTCCAGCAGGGAGAGCTCGGTCTTCGACAACGGGCTGCCGCTGGGGCCGACCGACTGGATCAGGGACGGGCGGCTGGAAGCGCTGCACCAGACCCGCTACTCGGCCGAGCTGAGCGGGCTGGCGGTGACGCCGGCCGTCGACAACCTGATCATGCGCGGGCCCGGCGGCGGGACGTCGCCGTCGCCGTCGCTGGAGGAGATGATCGCCGGCACACGGCACGGGCTGCTGCTCACCTGCCTGTGGTACATCCGGGAGGTCGATCCCCAGACGCTGCTCGTCACCGGGCTGACCCGTGACGGGGTCTACCTCGTGGAGCACGGCGAGGTCGTGGGCGAGGTCAACAACTTCCGCTTCAACGAGAGCCCGGTCGACCTGCTCGGGCGGATCTCCGAGGTGGGGGCGGAGGCGCGGACCCTGCCGCGCGAGTGGAACGACTACTTCCAGCGGACGATCATGCCGGCGGTGCGAGTACCGGACTTCAACATGTCCACGGTGAGCCAGGCAAGCTGACCCGGCCCCGGGCCGAGGCAAGCCGCGGGCCCGGGCGGACACCGGCCCCAGGGCCGGGCAGGCGGGCCCGGACGGGCCCGCCTGAGGCCCAGATCGGCGCGATACGGCGGGCCCAGGTCGGTGTCGACTGCCGGCGGCCGGGTCCGGGCGGCAGCGGCAGCGGTGTCGGCGGGGCAGCCCGCGCGGCCGTGGCGGCAGCCGCGCGGCCGTGGGGGCGGGCTGAGTCGTCAGTGGGGCGTGGGCGGGGCTCAGAGGGCGCTCAGGCGTCCTCCAGGCGGAAGCCGACCTTCATGCCCACCTGGAAGTGCGCGACCTCCCCCGCGTCGATGTGGCCGCGGATCTCCGTCACCTCGAACCAGTCCAGGTGCCGCAGCGTCTCCGAGGCCCGTCTGATGCCGTTGCGGATGGCCTGGTCGACGCTCTCTCCCGAGGTCCCGACTATCTCGGTGACCCGGTACGTTCGGTCCGACATATCCCTCTCCTCCTTACCCGAAGGCCATGATCGCATGACCCCCTCCGCCGCCCGGGTGCGCCGTCCCGAGCTCGTGTTCCGAGGACTACCGTGGAAGGTATGAAGCGGTGGCGCAGAAACCCGGACGTCCACCAGGTCACCGACGCCAAACCGTCGCTGACGGCGGACATCCACCGGCGTGAGGTCAGATATCTCGTCCAGATGGGCATCCGCACGCTGTGCCTGATCCTCGCGGTGGTGGTGCCCGTGCCGTGGCCGTTCAGGCTGCTCTTCATCGCCGGCGCCGTGTTTTTGCCATACATAGCGGTAATCGGGGCCAATGAGAGGGGCGAGCCCGCCCCACCTCCTGCCTTTCAGGACCCTGAGGCTAACCAAAGCGAGATACCGCTGCATCGACGCGAGATCGGGTCGTGACTAAGTCTTGACGCATCCCATGGGTTGTAGGTGTACGCTTTAGCCAAGCGCTCCGGTCCCCCGTCGGAGTGCTGGTGCCGGCGTTCCGGGCCCCCGTCGGAACGCCGATGAAGCGACGCCGGGTGGTTTGCCCCCGTAACCACCCGGCGTCGCCCTTTTCCCGGTCAAACCTGCGTCAGCAGATGATCTAGAACGGCGACGCCGGCCCGGTCCGATAGGACTGCTTTCCCGAAATCGTTTTCACTCCCGCCCCTCCTGTTATTCACAGGAAATCTTCAGGCGGGAGCGGGCTTGACTTCAAGAGTTCGTTCGAGTGTCAGCCGTCTGTCAGCGTCCCGGTGGCCGCCGCCGGCCAGTTCTTCGCCAATGTGGTCAGTTTGGCGACGGCGTCCTCGGGGGCGGTGCCCGCGCCCTGGGCCAGGCCCAGCAGGTATGCCGTCAGCGGCGCGGCCGGGCGGGCCACGCCGTGGGCGACCTCCTTGGTGAGGTCGAGGATCTGGTCGCGGTCCACGGCCGCCGGGTCGATGCCCAGCTCCTTGCAGGCCAGGGCGGTCCATTCGTCGAGCACGTGCATGTGTGCCTCCTCCAGGTCGTTGATCGTGTCGCAGTCGAACCAGGGGCGTCCGGGCGGCGTCAGGCGCGCGCCGACCAGCGGGGCCAGCAGGCCGCGCAGCGAGCGGCCTGCGTAGGCGGCGAGCGCGCTCCGCAGCTCGGCGGCCGGCCAGACGCCCGCCAGCCATTGTTCCCGCCCGCCGTCGTCCACCATCACCGCGCCCGCGCCCGGCGGCGCGGCCTCCAGCAGCGCGGCGACGTGCGCCCGCGTGAGGAACGGCAGGTCCCCGGCGAGCAGCGCCACCCACGGGGCGGTCACGTGCGCCAGTCCCGCGGCCAGGGCGGGGACGGGCCCGCCGCCCGGCGGGTCCTCGCGCGCGAACCGTACGCCGGGAAGGGGGCGCTCGGGGCCCACCACGATCGTGCGGCGGGCGCCGGACGCGGCGGCGACGACGTTCTCGACGAGCGATCGGCCGCCGACGGTGATGCCCGGCTTGTCGCGCCCTCCGAGCCGCCTGGCCTCGCCTCCGGCCAGCACCACGGCGTCGAAGGTCGCGGCCGGGGACCAGCCCGCGGGCCCGCCTCGCTCAGGGCCGCCGGGCGTGGCGCCCGGCTCCCCCGACTGAGGGCCGTCGGTCATGGGGGTCAGCCGCCGATGGCGGACATCGGGCGGGAGGGCTGGAGGAAGGACGGGTCGTCGATGCCGTGGCCGGCGCGTTTGCGTGCGACCGCCGCCTGCCAGCGCGCCGCGAGCTCCTCGTCCGTGGCGCCGGCCCGCAGCGCGGTCTTGAGGTCGGACTCCTCGGTCGCGAACAGGCAGTTGCGGACCTGGCCGTCGGCGGTGAGCCGGACGCGGTCGCAGGCGCCGCAGAACGGGCGGGTGACCGAGCCGATGACGCCGACCCGCGCGGGCCCGCCGTCCACCAGGAAGCGCTCGGCGGGCGCGCTGCCCCGCTCCTCCTGGTCGTCCGGCGTCAGGTCGAACGCCTCCGACAGCAGGCCGAGGATCTCGTCGGCGGTGACCATGGCCTCGCGGCTCCAGCCGTGCTGCGCGTCGAGCGGCATCTGCTCGATGAAGCGCAGTTCGTAGCCCTGCTCCAGCGACCAGCGCAGCAGCGGGACGGCCTCGTGCTCGTTGACGCCGCGCATGAGCACCGCGTTGATCTTGACGGGGCGCAGCCCGGCGCGGTCGGCGGCGGCGAGGCCGGCGATGACGTCGGCGTGCCGGTCGCGGTGGGCGAGACGCTTGAACGTGTCGGCGTCGAGGGTGTCGAGTGAGACGTTGACGCGGTCGAGCCCGGCGTCGGCCAGCGTCCCGGCCAGGCGGGCGAGGCCGATGCCGTTGGTGGTCAGCGAGACCTGCGGCCGGGGCTCCAGTGCGGCGGTGCGGGCCACGATGTCTACCAGCTCGCGCCGCAGCAGCGGCTCGCCGCCGGTGTAGCGGACCTCGGTGATGCCCAGACGCTCGACGCCGACACCCACCAGGCGGACGATCTCGTCGGCCGTGAGCAGCTGGGCGCTCGGCAGCCAGTCCAGCCCCTCGGGAGGCATGCAGTAGGTGCAGCGCAGGTTGCACTTGTCCGTGAGGGACACCCTGAGATCCGTCGCCACCCGTCCGAACGAGTCTCGCAACACGGGGCGTCACCTCCATTTCGATCGCCAGAGAGCCAGCCTACGACGTGGTTCCGGCCGTACTCAAAACCACCTTGTCGCCGCACGTCCGGGAATGCCGGACGCCCGGCCGCCGAAGCGGCCGGGCGTCCGGCGGGAGCAGCAGGCCGGGCCTCAGTGGTGGCGGCGGCCGATGACCTTGACGTAGTCGGTGGCCTCCGACGGCTCCAGGTGCCTGGCGCCCTCGAAGACGGCACGCCAGGTGCCCGACGTACGGGCCTGGACGCGGGTGTGGAAGTAGCCGTCGCGGCCGGTCCTGACCGAGTCGACGTACTCCCACTTGCCGGTGCCGTTCGGCTGGAAGAGGATCACGATCCGCTTCCAGGCCAGGCGGTGCCAGCGCTCCTGCTTCTTGCAGGCGTCGGAGTGGAGCACCTGCACGAACCCGCTGATGTAGTCATCCTCGCACTGCACCGACAGCTTGCCGTCGAGGCGGATCGGCTTGCCGCGCCAGGCGGGCTCGGGGTTGGCGTCGAGCGCCAGGCTCGTGTTGCCGCCGGCGAAGTCCGGGTCCGGCTCGTCCGCGAACGCGGGCGTGGCCGCCGTGGCGAGCACCGAGGCGCCCAGGGCGGCGGCCGCCAGACCGGCTGCGATTCGTCGCATCTTCATGATTCCTTCCCCGTCACGAACGCGCCCCAAATAGGACACGTCAACCATTGACTCGTAAAGGTCAAGGAAAGTTGCGGCAAAGGAGATCACGTTTCAGCTACAAGTCCCTTACCTCTGGGTTCGTCGGGTCCTGGAGGTGTAGGCGGCGTAGTGAGTGTTCCCGGGGAAGCGGACCCGCCAGTAGCCCTGCGGCCGGCCCCAGATCCTGGTATCGAAGCCGCCCGCGGCGTCCGTGACGGTCTGGGCGACCTGCCGCCACTCGGAGTGCCAGTCCTGGCGCCACAGGACCTCCAGGCGCTGCTTGCCGTACGGGCCGTAGTCGGTCAGGCCGCGCGGGTCGACGCGGGTCAGCGAACCGCGTACGCGGACCGCGCCGCCGGACCCGGCCTTCTCGACGTGCACGGGCGACAGGCGGGTCGCGCGGCGGAACTGGAAGGTGGCGTACTCGGTCACGGTCCGGCCGTCCTTGCCGCGGG
Source organism: Nonomuraea wenchangensis (assembly GCF_900111685.1). Classification (GTDB taxonomy): domain Bacteria; phylum Actinomycetota; class Actinomycetes; order Streptosporangiales; family Streptosporangiaceae; genus Nonomuraea; species Nonomuraea wenchangensis. Next base: position 192,199 of record NZ_FOHX01000010.1, on the reverse strand, counting down.
CGGTGGCGGCCACCGTCCAGGTGCCGGTCGGGTAGTAGCGGCTGAGCCTCTTGTCGGGGAGGAAGCGCCACGTCTCCCAGCCGTCGGCCTCCCGCCGCGCGCCAGGGCTCGCGACGACGGCGCTGGTGAGCGGGACCAGGTGCAGGTACGGCCCCCGCGCCTTCGAGGTCGCGCCGGCGTGCTTGGCCGTGGACGCCAGGGCCAGGTCCGACGACGCCGCGAGAACGGCCGACTCGGTCGGCGTCGAGTCGGTCGAGCCGGTCGAGTCGGGCGAGTCCGTCGAGCCGGCCGGCGCCGCCGGGGCGGTCGGGGCGGTCGGGGTGGTCGAATCGGTTGGCGTCGCCGGGGCGTCGGGAGCGGTCAGCTCGGCCTGCGTCGCCGGGTCGGCCGGTGTCGCCGAATCAGTCGGCGCGGCCGGCGTGGCTGCCACGGTTGGCGCGGCATCCTCGGCCGGCGTGGCTGCCACGGTCGGCGTGGCCTGCGCGACCGGGTCGGCGAGCCCGGACAGCTCGCCGGCGGCGGTCACCCCGGAAGGCCCGGCCGAGAACCCCAGCTCGGGATTAACGTCCGGGAGCCCCAGTTGGGAATACTCGACCGGGTACTCCGGGTCGGCGGTTTCGGCCGGGACCCTCGGTCGGGAGCGTTCGGGCGAGGATCCCGGTCGGTAGCGTTCCGCCGGGGCCCCGCGTCGGGAGTGCTCGGCCGAGGTTCCCGGTCGGGAGTGTTCCGCCGGGGCTCCGCGTCGGGAGTGCTCGGCCGGGGCCCCCGGTCGGGAGTGTTCCGCCGAGGATCCGGATCCGGAGGGGTCGGACGAGGATCCCGGTCCGAAGGGGTCAGCCGGGAACTCCGGGTCGGGCTGCTCGGCGGGGGTGGGGTCGGACGGCGGCTCGTCGGGCAGCGGCTTGGACGCCAGCACCGGGCCGGGCGGAGCGCCAGGCTCGACCTTGACGGTGACGCCGTTCTTGCCCGACGTCCCCTTGGCGACCACGTCGATCACCAGGCGGACGGAGCCGCGCGGCCCGACGACGGGGTCGGCGGGCCGCACGCTGATGGCGCGGATGACGGGCCCCTCCTCCGAGGAGGGCACGGGCGCGGAGACAGGCAGCAGCCTGACGGGGACCCCGGCGGCGGCGGTGGACGCGGACGCGGGAGCCACGAGCGTCCCCGCCGCGAGCGAGGCGAGTAGCAGTCCTCTGGTCATGATCAAGACGGTAGGAACCGCCCGGTCATGGCCAAACCCTTGACACACGCCCCTATTGGTAAAGCCGGTAAAAGACGGGATCAGCCGGAGTAGAGGCCTTCGATGACATCGGCGTACTTCGTGTGGATGATCCGCCTCTTGAGCTTGAGGCTCGGGGTGAGCTCCTCGGTCTCGGCGGTCCACTCGGTGCCGAGCAGCGCCCACTTCTTCACCTGCTGCACCCGGGCGAGCCTGGCGTTGGCGGTCTCGACCGCGCTCTCCACCTCCTTCAGCACGTCGGGGTGCGCGGCGAGCTCGGCGAGTGAGCCGTAGGTGATGCCGCGCGCCTGCGCCCAGCCGGGCGCGACCTCGGCGTCGAGGGTGAGGACGGCGACCGGGTAGGGCCGCCGGTCGCCGTAGGCGAGCGCCTGGCCGATGAGCGGGTGCTGCTTGAGGTGGTTCTCGATCTCGGCCGGGGAGATGTTCTCGCCGCCCGCGGTGATGATGAGCTCCTTCTTGCGGTCCACGACGCGGTAGAAGCCGTCGTCGTCCACGCTGCCGATGTCGCCGGTGTGCAGCCACCCGTCGGCGTCGATGAGCTCGGCGGTGGCCTTGGCCCGGTTGAGGTAGCCGAGGGTGTTGAGCGGGCTGCGGGTGAGCAGCTCACCGTCCTCTGCGATGCGCACCTCGACGCCGGGCTCGGCCCTGCCGACGGTGCCGAGGCGGTAGCAGTCGGGGCTGTTGCCGGTGAAGGCGCCGGTGGTCTCCGTCATGCCGTACACGTCGATGACCTTGAGCCCGAGGCCGGCGTAGAAGTTCTGCACCTCGGGCGGGAGGGGGGCGGCGCCGGTGGCGGTCCACTGGGCGCGGTCGAAGCCGATCATGCCGCGGATGATCCCGAGCAGGGCGGCGTCGGCCTTGTCGTACGCGGCCTGGATCTCGGGCGTGATCGTGTGGCCGTACTGTCCGGCCTCGACGTACGCGCGGCCGGCCGCCATGGCCTCGCGGACCGCGGCCTGCTGCTCCTCCGGCTGGCCGGCGAGCACGGCGAGGAGGCGGGCCATCATCTTCTCCCACACGCGCGGCACCCCGAAGAACATCATCGGCCGGACCTGCCCCAGCGTGGCGCCGAGGTTGGCGAGGTCGGTGCAGAAGTAGACGTGGGACGCCTTCACCAGCGGCAGGTAGAGGCTGAGGATGCGCTCGGCGATGTGGGCGTAGGTGAGGTAGGAGATCTGGGTGCCGAGCGTCGGCAGCGCGGTGATCCGGTCGGTGGCGGCGACCTCGTAGAAGACGTTGGTGTGGGTGAGCGGCACGCCCTTGGGCATCCCGGTGGTGCCGGAGGTGTAGAGGACGGTGACGACGTCGCCTGCGGTGACGGCGCGCAGGCGCTCCTCGACGGCGGCGGGGTCGGCGGCGAGCCGGGCGCGGCCCAGCTCCAGGAAGTCCGTCCAGGCCATGAACCGCTCGTCGCCTGCGGGTGCGCCCTCCAGCATGATGATCCTGCGCAGGCCGCCGAGGCGGTCGAGCACCGGCTGCCAGCGGGCCAGCTCGGCGGGGCCGCCGAGTACGGCGAAGCGGGCGCCGACGTCGCCGGCCACGAACTCGATCTGCTCGGGCGCGAACGTGCTGTAGATCGTGCAGCCCACTCCCCCGGCGTGCACGGCGCCGAGGTCGGCGAGGACGTGCTCGCTGCGGTTGACCATCATGAGCGCGACGGACTCGCCGCGCTCTAAGCCGAGGGCGGCGAAGCCGGCCGCGATCTCCAGGACGCGCTGCCTGGCCTCGGCGTAGGTGAGCGTGCGCCAGTCCTCGCCGGAGTCGGGGTCGCCGGGGTCGGAGTAGGCGGGGGCGTCGGGGTGCCGCTCGGCCAGCTCGGCGAGCTGCGCGCAGACGGTACGACCGGCGATCTGCTGCTCGATCTCGGCCCGGACCTCGAGGACTTCGGCCATGGCGCGCCTCCAGTCAGTATTCACTTGCATGAATGGCTTGCATCGCACCACAGGGGCCGGACAGCGGCAAGACCTTGCACGGAAAGAGCGGCATCTCTGACGTAGAGTGATGGATCGGATGCGATCCGTCACAGTGGGGGCACGGCGATGCGGGGCAGCGGCAGGACGTTCTTCGGACATCCGTGGGGCCTGGCGACGCTCTTCGGCACCGAGATGTGGGAGCGGTTCAGCTGGTACGGCCTGCGCGCGATCCTCTACACGTTCATGGCCGCCTCGCCGGCCCGCCAGGGGCTGGGCCTGCCGCCGGAGACGGCGCAGGCGGTCGTCGGCGTCTACGGCGCGCTCATCTACCTGGTGGCGCTGCCGGGCGGCTGGGTGGCCGACCGCGTCCTGGGGGCGCGCAGGTCGGTGTTCTGGGGCGGGTTCGTCATCATGCTGGGGCACATCAGCATGGCGATCCCGGTGCCGGCGCCGTTCTTCGTCTGGCTCGGGCTGCTGCTGATCATCGCAGGCACAGGACTGCTCAAGCCGAACATCTCGGTCATGGTGGGCCGGCTCTACTCCGAGGACGAGGACGGCCGCCGCGACGCCGGGTTCTCGCTGTTCTACCTCGGCATCAACCTGGGGGCGTTCTTCGCGCCGATCGTGGTCGGCTGGCTGGCCGACGGCGACCGCTGGCACCTCGGCTTCAGCGCGGCGGCCGTCGGCATGGCGCTCGGCCTGACCCAGTACGTGTGGGGCAGGCGCGCGCTGCGCGGCGTCGGCGAGCGGCCGGGCCTGCGGCTGACGCCCGCCGAACGGCGCCGCTTCGGCCGTGTGGCGGGTCTCGGCGCCGCCGTGGTCGTGGCCGCGCTGGCGATCTGGGCGGCGAGCGGCACGCTCACGATCGACCGGCTGACGATCGTGATCACCGTGGTCATCCTCATCGTGCCGATCGTCTACTTCTCGTACATCATGCTGGGCAGCCACGAGCTGTCGCAGGAGGAACGCGACCGGATGAAGGCCTACATCTGGCTCTTCGTGGCCGCGGCCATCTTCTGGATGATCTACGACCTGGCGCCGAGCAAGCTGCTGGCCTTCGCCGCGGACCACACCGACCTGTCGCTGTTCGGGGTCCACATCCAGCCGGCCACGACGCAGTCGTTCAACCCGCTGCTCATCATGATCTTCGTGCCGGTGTTCGCGGCGCTCTGGGTCAAGCTGGGCACGCGGGTGAGCACGCCGCAGAAGTTCGGCTTCGCGCTGGTCATGGTGGGGCTGAGCTTCGTGGTCATGGCGGTGGCGGCGGGGCTGGCCCAGTCCGGGCGGGTGTCGGTGTGGTGGCTGGTGCTGGTGTACGCGATCCAGGTGTTCGGCGAGCTGTCGCTCAGCCCGGTCGGGCTGTCGGTGACGACGAAGCTGGCGCCGGAGGCGTTCAAGGCGCAGATGCTCGGCGTGTGGTTCATCGCGGTCTCGGTGGGCGACGCGGTCGGCGGGCAGACGGGGCGGCTCGGCGCGGTGCTGTCGGAGCCGGCCTACTACCTGGTGCTGGCGGTCATGGCGATCGTGGCGGGGGTGGCGCTGTTCATGTTCACGCGGCGGCTGCGGGTGCTGATGGCCGAGCACTACCACGCGGAGGCCCTTCCCTCCTCGATCCGGTAGAAATCCACCGTGTCAGAAATCCTGGATCTTGTCGGAATTTTCGTCTTCGCCCTGTCCGGTGCGCTGATGGGCGTGCGCAAACGGCTGGACGGGGTGGGCATGCTGGTGCTGGCCTCGATGACCGCGCTCGGCGGCGGCGTGGTCCGCGACCTGATACTCAACGTGCGGCCGATCGCGTTCCAGAGCCTCGGCTACGTCCTGGTGCCGGTGGCCGCCACGGTGATCGTCTTCTTCTGGCACCCGCACGTGGCCCGGGTGATGCCCGCCATCCTGGTGCTGGACGCGGCCGGGCTCGGGCTGTTCTGCGCGGTCGGCACCGAGAAGGCCCTGGAGTACGGGCTCAACCCGCTGCACGCCACCCTGCTGGGCGTCGTCACGGCGGTGGGCGGCGGCATGCTGCGGGACGTGCTGGCCGGGGAGATCCCGACGTTGCTCTACGACCGCCAGCTCTACGCCGTGCCGGCGATGCTCGGGTCCGGGGTGATGGCGGCGCTGTCGTCATACGGGATGCACGGCTGGCCCGCCACCCTCGCCGCGGCGCTGCTGGCCTTCGGGCTGCGCATCACGGCCATGCGGTTCAAATGGCGTTTCCCGATGGCCAGGGGCGCCTCCCAGTGAGCGGGCCGCTCACACCATCGCGCTGAGCGAGTCGGGGACGGGGACGGAGCCGACGGGGCCGTGCTCGCGGGCGGCGCGCAGGCGGACGACGGCCTCGGCCAGCGCCTGGGGCGGCAGGGTGAACGGCAGCCGCAGGTAGCCCTCCAGGGTGCCCTCCAGGCCGAACCAGGGGCCGGGCGCGAGCCGGACGCCGTGCCCGGCGGCGGCCTCGGCGAGCGGGGTTGCGGCGTCACCGTTCAGCCGGACCCAGAGCGTGCCGCCGCCGCGCGGCACCGTGAACGTCCATCCGGGCAGGTGCTCGCGCAGCCCGTCCACCAGGGCGGCGCGGGAGGCGCGCAGGGCGCGGCGGCGTTCGGCGCGGGTCTCCTCCAGCCGGTCGAACAGCCGCGCCACGGCGAGCTGCTCCAGCACGGGGCCGGCGATGTCGACGACCGCGCGGTGCGTGGCGAGGCGGCGGGCCAGCGCGGCGGTGGCCCGGATCCAGCCCACGCGCAGCCCGCCCCACCACAGCTTGGACGCCGACCCGACGCTGATCACCCGGCTGTCGGTGTCGAAGGCGGCCATCGGCGAGGTGGGCGGCACCTCGTCGATCGCCAGCTCCTGCCAGGTCTCGTCGATGAGCAGCAGCGCGTCGTGGCGCCGGGCCGCGGCGGTCACGGCGGCGCGGGTGGCGTCGTCCATGAGGGCGCCGGTCGGGTTCTGGAAGTCGGGCATGAGGTAGGCGAGGCGGGCCCCGGACTGCCGCATCGCGCCCGTGAGCAGGTCGGGCCGCCAGCCCTCGTGGGAGATCCCGACCGGGACGATGCGGGCGCCGCGCAGCCGGGCCGCGTCGATCGCGTGCGGGTAGGTCGGCGACTCCACCAGCACCGCGTCCCCCGGCCCGGCGAGCAGGCCGAGCACGAGGTGGAGTGCGTGCTGGGAGCCGGCGGTGACGACGATCTGCTCGGGGCGGGTGGCCACGCCGCGGGCGGTGTAACGGGCCGCGATGCGCTCCCTCAGCAGCGGCACGCCCATGGGGTCGTAGCCGTTGCCCATGCCGTGGCGCGGCAGGTCCTCGACCGCCTCCAGCATCACCTCGCGCAGCGCGGCGGGCGCGGGCGGGGCGGCGCTGTGGAGCTGGATGAGTCCGTCGCCGCAGGTGCTGAGCCAGGGGTTGTCGGCGGTGGAGGCGGGGTCGGGCAGCGCGGTCCAGCTTCCCGAGCCCTGGCGGCTCTCCAGGTAGCCGCGCTCGCGCAGCAGGTCGTAGGCGGCGGTGACCGTGGTGCGGCTGACCCGCAGCGCCTCGGCGAGGTGGCGCTCGGCGGGCATGCGGACGCGTACCGGGATCTGGCCGTCCATGATGCGGGCGCGCACGCCGTCGGCGAGCGCCCGGTAGTAGGGGCGGGCGCCGCGATCGACGCCGGCGAGCCGGGCCACCTGGGAAGCCGAGAGATGCCGCATAGGGCCACTTTTCGTTATTGGCCCTGTTTTGGCAAGTCGAACCCTGCCACTCTGATGCCATTATGAGCGACAGCACGACCCTTCCCATGCCGCGTTCCCTCCCGGCCAGGCTGGCCCGGCTCCACGGCGGCCTCGCCCTGTACGGCGTCGGCATCGGCCTCCAGGTGGAGTCCGGGCTCGGCAACAGCCCGTGGGACGTCTTCCACCAGGGGGTCGCCATGCGCACGGGCGTGTCCATCGGCACCGTCATCATCGCCGTGGGCGCGCTGGTGATGCTGTTGTGGATCCCGCTGCGCCAGCGCCCCGGGTTCGGGACGATCGCCAACGTGGTGTTCCTCGGCCTGTTCGCCGACGCCGCGATCGCGCTGCTGCCGACGCCGCACGCGCTCCCCCTCCAGGCCCTGTACGTCGCCGCCGGCGTCTGCGCGGTCGCCCTCGCCACCGTCCTCTACATCGGCGCCGGCATGGGCCCGGGACCCCGCGACGGCATCATGACCGGGCTGACCAGGCTCGGCCTGTCGGTACGGCTCGGCCGCTTCCTCATCGAGATCACCGCGCTGGCCGCGGGCTGGCTGCTCGGCGGCACGGCCGGCCTCGGCACCCTCGTGTTCGCGCTGGCCGTCGGCCCGCTGACGCAGCTCTTCACCCGCTGGTTCCCGCTCTCGTGAGCGCGGCACCACCCGCGCGGCGAGTAGCGTCTTAGCATGCGCCTCGAGGATTACGCCCTCATCGGAGACATGCAATCGGCCGCGCTCGTGGGCAGGGACGGCTCCATCGACTGGCTGTGCCTGCCCAGGTTCGACTCCCCCGCGTGCTTCGCGTCCCTGCTCGGCAACGAGCGCAACGGGCACTGGTGGCTCGGCCCCACCGGCCGCAAGCACGCCGACCGGCGGCGGTACCGCCCGGACACGCTCGTCCTGGAGAGCGAGTGGGACACCCCGACGGGCACCGTACGGATCATCGACTTCATGCCGCCCCGCGACCGCGCCCCCGACGTGGTGCGCATCGTCGAGGGCGTCACCGGCAGCGTGGAGGTCTCCACCGTGCTGCGGGTGCGCTTCGACTACGGCCGGATCGTGCCCTGGGTGCGCCGGACGAACGGCCACCTCCAGGCCATCGGCGGGCCCGACTCGGTGTGGCTGCACGCGCCCGTGCCGCTGAAGGGCGGCGACTACGCGCACCGGGCCACGTTCACCGTCAAGGAGGGCGAGCGGCTGCCGTTCGTGTTCACCTGGCATCCCTCGCACCAGGAGATGCCGCCCGCGATCGAGTGCGAGGACCAGCTCGCCGAGACCGAGGCGTTCTGGCGCGACTGGATGGCGCGGTGCAGCTACCGCGGCCCCTACCGGGAGGCGGTGAACCGCTCGCTCATCACGCTCAAGGCGCTCACGTACGCGCCGACCGGCGGCATCGTCGCCGCCCCCACCACCTCGCTGCCGGAGGACCTCGGCGGCGTGCGCAACTGGGACTACCGCTTCTGCTGGCTGCGCGACGCCACGCTGACCCTCGACGCGCTCATCTCCAACGGCTACCTGGAGGAGGCCGCCGACTGGCGGTCCTGGCTGCTGCGGGCCATCGCCGGGCGGCCCCAGGACCTGCAGATCATGTACGGCGTCGCCGGCGAGCGCCGCCTGCCCGAGCTGCGCCTCGACTGGCTCGACGGCTACGAGGACTCCCGCCCGGTCAGGATCGGCAACGAGGCGGTCCGCCAGCTCCAGCTCGACGTGTACGGCGAGGTGATGAACTGCCTCTTCGTCTCGCGCACCCGCGGCCTGGCCGCCGACGACCGGGCCTGGACGATCCAGCGCCAGCTCCTCGACTACGTGGAGGAGCACTGGGACGAGCCCGACGAGGGCCTGTGGGAGGTGCGCGGGCCGCGCCGGCACTTCGTCCACTCCAAGGTGATGTGCTGGGCGGCGCTCGACCGGGCCGTCAAGTACGTCGAGCGCTTCGGCCGCATCGGCCCCGTCGAGAAGTGGCGCACCTTGCGGGACACCATCCACCGGGAGATCTGCGAGAAGGGCTACGACTGCGCGCGCAACACCTTCACGCAGTCGTACGGGTCGTCCGAGCTGGACGCCGCGCTGCTGATGATCCCCATGGTGGGCTTCCTGCCCGCCGACGACCCCCGCGTGGTGGGCACGGTCGCCGCCATCGAGAAGGAGCTCATGTCGGACGGCTTCGTCCTGCGCTACCCGATCGCCGAGGACAACGACGTGGACGGCCTGCCCGGCGGCGAGGGCGCCTTCCTCGCGTGCAGCTTCTGGCTGGTCGAGGTGATGGCGATGCAGGGGCGCAGGGAGGAGGCGACGGAGCTGTTCGAGCGGCTGCTGGAGCTGCGCAACGACGTCGGGCTGCTGGCCGAGGAGTACGACCCCCGCTACGGGCGGCTGGTCGGCAACTTCCCGCAGGCCTTCAGCCACGTGCCGCTGGTGCACGCCGCCCGCGCCCTGTCCTCACCTCATGACGGCCCGGCCGGTGTCACGACGGACTGAGCCCGATCACTTCGGGCCGGTCAGGCGGCGCTCGCCCGCCGTCGTGAGCACGAAGACCTGCCAGTTGTAGTAGGCGTAGTAGGCGCGCGGGTCGCGCTTCATCTGGCGGGCGTGCAGGAGGATGGCGTTCACGTACGCCTGCGACGGGTTGTAGGCGTGCAGGGCCCGCCGGTAGTCGCGGGGCGCGCCGGTGGCGCGGAGGTAGTTGGCCGCGCCCATGATCGCGTCCCGGGGGTCCTGGACGTCGCCGCCCATCCCGTACGCCCGCCAGGTCGCCGGCATGAACTGCATCGGGCCCTGGGCGCCCGCATGGCTGTCGGAGCGCACCCTGCCGAACTTCGTCTCGGCGAACATCACCGCCGCCAGCACCTCCCACTCCACCCCGAAACGGCGCTCGCCGCGCTTGAAGTGGCCGAGCAGCTCGGCGGCCGGGCGGGCCGGCTGGACCTTGAACACCGCCGACGGCTTGATGGGGCGGGCCAGGGCGAGCAGCTCGCGGATGGCGCCGACGTTGTCCCTGGCCTGGGCCGCCAAAGCGGCGGGGAGGCGGGCGAAGGCGCGGTCGGCGAGGGTGCGGTGGCGGGCGGCGTGGCGGTAGAGGCGCTGCTGGTAGAGGGCCAGCAGCTCGACGTCACGCGGCGGGGCGCCCTTGGCGGGCTTCCATCGGTCGACGGCGGCGTTCAGCGCGGCCGTCGTCTCGCGCAGGGCGGTGGCCAGCTCGGCGGGGGTCGCGGGGAGCGGCTTGCCGGGGGCGGGGAGCGCGCGGGCGGCTCCGGCGCCTTCCGTCGGCCGCGCCTCGGCCGGCCCGTCCGACGGCTCCCCGGTCCGGGTTGCCGGCGTCGCGCCGCTCGGGCGGGCGGCGGGCGAGGACGTGCCGGCCGGATCGGCCGACGAGATCGCGCCGCAGCCGCTGAGCCCGGTGACGACGGCGGTCGCGGCCACCAGCGCGAGGCGGGCCGGGCCGGCGCCCCTCGTCCGATGGGCCGCCGGCGGGCGGGCCGGCGACGGGTGCGGTGCGCGGTCGTTGTGCGGGGGTCGGAGATCCTCCATGGTCGGCCAACCTACCCGGATCATGCCCCAGGCTTCAGTCGGAGGTGGTGGAGTGCCACCGGTCCGACATGGCGGGCTCGCCCGTGAGGTGCTCATAGGTGCCGCTGACGTCCAGCAGCCGATCCAGCGTGGGCGGCCGCTCGTCGAGGTGCAGCCGCGCCCCGGCCGCCGCCGCGTGCCGGTGGACGGTCAGCAGGGCCGACAGGCCGCTGGAGTCGCAGATGCGCAGCCCGCCGCAGTCGAGGTGCACGTCGGTGAGGCTTCCGCCGTCGAGCGCGGCGGCGACGGTGGTCAGCAGCTCCCCGGCGGTGGTGAAGTCGAGGTCGCCGCCTACCGCGACACGCAGCGCCCCCGGGCGGGGCGTGTCCAGGACGAGGGTCAGCGGGAGGGGGACGAAAGCGGTCATGCGGTCTTTCCGGGGTGTTCGGGGGACGGGGAGGGGGACGCGGCGCGGACGGCGTCCCGCCCGTACGCGATCATGGCCGCGGCCCGGGGGAAGTCCTCCAGCCGCCCGCCGAGCAGGTCGAGCGCGGGTAGCAGCGTACCGGCGGGGACACCCCGGGCGACCAGCACGCCCGCCGTCCAGCCGAGGAAGCGGCCGAACAGCTCGGGGTCGTTCACGTAGAGCGCGGCGGCCAGGAAGTCCACGATGTGCGCGATGTCCTCGGCGGTGTGCCGGCGCTGCTGCGGCGTGTACGCCGCCATCGCGGGGACCCGCTCCTCCAGACCGCTCATGACGTCCCTGACCAGCCGCCGGGCCGACCGGCTGACCAGGGTGTACTCCTGGTCGTCCAGGTGCGGCAGGTCCTCGACCGCCTGGCGGGGCGCGGGCGGGCGGGGCAGCGGTCCGGCCGCCAGGCGGTCGGCGGCGACCCGCCCGTCCGGGGCCCAGGCGTCGGCGCCGAGCAGGCGGGCGTAACGGCCGTCCGGCCCGAAGGCCGCGCCGCCGGCCATCACGGGGGTGCCGGTCGCCTGGCAGGCGGTGATGGCCGCGTGCGCGGCGGGCAGCCGGACGGGGATGGAGCTGGACAGCGCCACCACGTCGCAGGCCGTACGGTGCAGGTGGGCGATGAGGTGCGGCGTCGGCACCTGGGCGCCGAGGTAGTCGACCCGCCAGCCGCGCAGCCGCAGCACCTCCGCCAGGATCCTGGCGGGCATGGCGTGCCACTCGCCGTCGATGCAGGCGACCGCGACCCGCCCGGCGGGCGGCCCGGAGGCGGCGGCGCGGGCCACGGGGTGGTGGGCGACGGCGGCCAGCACCCGCTCGTTGACGGCGGTCGCGGCGTGCTCCTGCGCGACGGTGAGCCGGTTGGCCTCCCACTCGCTGCCGACCCGGCCCTGCACGGGCGCGACGACCTCCAGCAGCAGGGTCTCCAGCGGGATGCCGGAGTCGAGCGCGGCGAGCGCGGCGTCCGCGGCGGCGTACTCGTCGCCGGCGACGGCGGCGTTCCAGAGCTTCTCCTGCCAGGCGGAGAGCCCGGGAAGGGACTCGTCTGTGTGCGTCATGCCGTGAACCTTCCCCGGCCGTTGCCTCCCACCGCGCTGAGATGCGCGCCGCGCGGCGCGGTGATGGCGATGACGGCCATGTCGTCGTGATCGCCACCTCTTACCCACTGGGAGGCCAGCATCTCCACCCGTTCGGCGATCGCCTCGGGCGGCATGCCGCCGCACTGCCGCAACTCCTCCTTCAGGCGCTCGTCGCCGTACATCTCGTCGCCCAGCGGGCCTCCCCTGGCCTCGCTGATGCCGTCGGTGTAGAACAGGCACGTCTCGCCGGGTTCGAGCAGCACGGTGTCGGTGACGCTGGTGACGCGCTCCAGCATGCCGATGAGGGTGCCTCTGGTGCGGGCCTCCTCGACGCGCCCGTCGGCGCGCACGATGAGCGGCGGCGCGTGCCCGGCGCTGGTGAGGCGCAGCCGTACGCGGTTGCCGACCCGCAGCAGCGAGGCCAGGACGAGCGTGACGAAGCGGGTGCGGTCGCCGCCGGTCAGCAGCACGCCGTTGAGCAGTTCGAGCACACGCTGGTGGTCTTCGGCCTGCGGCAGCAGCGCGCGCAGCGTGTGCCGGATCTTGCCGGTGAGCACGGCGGCCTCCAGGCCCTTGCCGGCCACGTCGCCGAGCACCACCAGCGACTCGCCGCCGGGCTCGGCGGCGGCGTGCAGGTCGTAGAAGTCGCCGCCGACGCGGGCGGCCTGCTCGGAAGGGCGGTAGCGGGCGGCCACCTCGACGCCGTGCAGGCTGCGGACGCGGGGCGGCAGCAGCTCGCGCATGAGGGTCTCGGTGATGGCGGCCTGTTCGGCGTACAGCCGGGCGGCGGACATGGCGGCCCCCGCGCGGGCCGCGAACAGGCGGGCGATGACCTCCTCGCCCTCGGAGAAGCAGGCTTGGCCGCCGCGGCGCAGCAGGACGAGCGCGCCGGCGGGGACGCCGTGCCCGGGGAGCGCGCTCACCACCATCGAGCCGACCTCGCCGATCCCGTCGCGGGCCAGCCAGGCGGGCGCGGCGGCGGGATCGATCCAGCGGGAGGGCAGGGGCGGGTAGCCCTGCAGCGCCTCGGCGAGGCCCGGCACGTCCTCGGGGTCCAGGGCCAGCTCCTCGCGGACGACGGTGCCGTCCGGGCCGCAGTAGGCGACGGGGTGCCGGCGGCGGTGGGGAGGCAGGATGACCATCGCGGCGTCGGCCAGGTGGCGGGCAGCCAGGCGGGTGGTCACCTCCATGCAGCGTTCGAGGTTGAGCGAGGACAGCAGCTCGCCGGAGGCGGTGTCCAGGAACGCGGTCCGCTCGCGTTCGAGGCGCAGCGCCCGAGTGGCGCGTTCGAGGTCGGTGACGTCGGCGAGCCACCAGGCCACGGCGTCGCCCTCGCGCACCGGTTGCGCCTCGAACGTGGCCGGCCCGATGGGGCCGCGCTCCCGCAGGTCGTCCAGGCGAGGGTCGAGCCGGGCGTGGGCGTGGATGTGGGCGTGGGACAGCCAGGCGGGCGCGGCGTCAGCCAGGGGCGCGCCGGGCACCGCCGCGGGCAGCAGCCGCAGAGCGGCGTGGTTGACCCGGGTGATCAGGCCCGCGGCGTCGACCACCAGAACCGGGTGCGGGGAGCCACGCCACAGGGCGTCGGCTCCGTCCTGCCCAAGGCCGCTCATGAGACCTGTCACAACAGCGAACCCGCCGTGACGGGCTCTGCCTCCCTATGCCGTAGTCGTTTTGACCGAACTCATCCACTTTAACCGAGCCTCGCCGTTGCGGCAGTCGCTCGCGGGAGCGCACGGTCAGCACGGCAGCGACGGCCGCTCCACCACGGCGGCCAGGCGCTTGGCGAGAACGGCCAGGTCAGCGGCGGTGAAGCGGACCAGGCGGCCGGTCAACGCCAGCTCGTACGCCCCGCCGCGCGGCGTCGCCGTCAGCCCGAGGTCGAAGCCGCCGTCGTCCACCTCGTGCTCCCACACGCGTACGTCGAGACCGGCCCAGCCGGCCGGCGGCGCCGGATCGCCCCGGTGCACGAAGGCCGCCTGGAAGGAGGGGTGCACGCCGGGCAGCCGGTGCGCCCCGAGGCCGGAGACGAGCGCGTCGAACGGGATCTCGTTGGCGAGCGCACCCGCCACGCTCTCCCGGACCCGGGCGAGCAGGCCGGGGAAGCCGGTCAGGCCGTCCAGCCCGACGCGCAGCGGCACCAGGTTCACGAACGAGCCGACGACCGGCTCCAGCTCGCGGCGGCCACGGCCGGAGGTGACGGCGCCCACCACGAGGTCGCGCCGCCCGCTGATCTCGTGCAGCAGCACCAGGTACGCGGCCAGCAGCGCGGCGAAGGGCGTGACGGGCCCGCCCCCCGCCGGGCCGTCACCCCCTCCGCCACGCAGCCGCTCCACGAGGGCCCGCCCGACCCGCACCCGCGCCGTCGCCGACGCCCGTCCTGCTGCGGCGTCCGCGGACGGGAGCGGGGGCATGGGCAAGGGCAGGCGCGGGAACAGGGGCTCCAGGCCGGCCAGGCGTTCCCTCCAGTACGGCAGCCGCCGCGGCGTCCGCTCGGCCGCCCGGCCCACCGACCAGGCGGCGTAGTCGGCGTACTGGGGGACGGGCGGCGGCGGCAGCTCCTCGCCCGCGTACGCGGCGGCCAGGTCGGCCGCGACCAGCGCCACGCCGGTCCCGTCGCAGGCGATGTGCTGGCAGACCAGGAAGAGGCGGTGTTCGAGCGGCCCGACCCGGTACACGGTGAGCCGCAGCAGCGGCCCGCGCTCCAGGTCGAACCGCTCCCCCGCCGCCGCCAGGGCGAGGGCCAGCGCCTCGGGCTCGCGCTCGGGCTCCGGCAGGCAGGTGAGGTCCACGAGCTCCAGCGGCACCGGCTGGGCCCGGCGGACCACCTGGCGCGGGAGGCCGTCGGCGGCGACGTACCGGGTGCGGAGCGCCTCGTGCCGGGACACCAGCGCGGCGAGCGCGGCGGCGAGGCGCGGCAGGTCCAGCTCGCCGGTCAGGGCGAGGCCCAGGGTGACGTTCGGCGGCGCGGTCTCCGGGGCGGCGCGGGCGGCCAGCCAGCCGCGGCGCTGCTCGTGCGAGCACTCCATCGGCTCCCCGGTGCGCGGCAGGACGGGGACGGCCGCGGCGGCGGCCTTGCTTGCGAGCAGCCGGGCCATCAGCTCCCGCCGGTCGGCGGGCACCTCGGCCGAACGGGTCACGTGGGGTCCGCGGCGAGGCCGGCGGGCGCTTCGAGCGCGGCGCGGAGCGCGTCGAGGAAGACGATCGCGTCGTGGCCGTTGACGTAGCGGTGGTCGTAGGCGAGACCGAGGTGCACGGTGTGCCGGACGGCGAACCCGGCCGGCCCCTCCGCCGGGACGAGCTCCTGCTGGGGGGCGGCCAGGGCCAGGGCGCAGAGCTGGCCGGGGAAGACGATGGGGACGGCCAGCGTGACCGTGCTCTCGTTGTGCAGGGTGAGCGTGACGTTGCCGCCGGACAGGTCCTCCTCGCGCAGGCCGCCGCGCAGCGCCGCCACCCGGTACGCCATCAGCGTCCGCGAGATCTCGCGCAGCGTGCGGCCGGTGGCGTCGTGGACGACGGGCACGAACAGGCCCTTGCCGACGTCCATGGTCACGCCGATGTGCGCGGTGGAGGCGCGGCGGACCCGGCCGGGGCCGACCGGCCTGGCGAACAGCAGCTCGAACCGGCCCGCCAGGCCCGCCACGGCCTTGACCAGCAGCTCCGGCAGGCCGATCAGGGTGCGCAGGGCGGGGGTGAGCTCGCGGCCGAGCCGCAGGGCCTCCTCCACGTCGACCTTGACGACGGTGTAGGCGGCCGGGACCTCCCGGTGGGCGCGGGCCACCACGTCGGCGACCCGCCGCTGTGACACGGGCAAGACGATCTCCTCGGCATCGGGTTCGGAGGGGGCAGTGGGGTCAGGGGCGGGTTGAGCGAGGGCGGCCACGTCGTCGCGGCGGATGACCTTCCGGCCCAGGGCGCGTACGGCGTCCTCACCGATCCCGAGCTCGTCCATGAGGCGGCGGGCCGGCGCGGTGATCACCACACCGTCCCCCGGCCCATCGGCGCCGCCCGCCGGCGCACCCCCGGCGGCGGGCGCGACCGGGTCGGCAGGAGGGGCCGGGTCGGCGGGGGTGGCGAGGTCGGCGGGGGTGGCGAGGTCGGCGATGGTCTGGCCGGGCAGGCACTCGGCGCCCGCCGCCACCCGGTGCCGCAGCACGCCGCCGCACTCGGCGGCCAGCTCCTCCACGGTCTTGGAGGTCTCGATGAGGGCCAGGACGTCACCGGGCTCCACCGTGGCCCCGTCGGCGGCCACCCACTCCACCAGCAGGTAGCGGGCGTCATTGCTGTTGATCTTGGGGACGACGACCGCGTTCATGCCAGCGCCTCCAGCACGGCCAGGCGGATGGTGTCGGCGTGCACGAGCACCTCGCGCTCCAGGTGGGGCGCCGCGGGGATGACGCTGTCGGCCGCGCTGACGAGCGTGATCGGCCGCGCCAGCCGCCCCCACAGCACGGGATACAACCGGGTCGCCACCTCCGCGCCCCACGTGGCCCCGGCCGCGCCGTCCTCGGCGACGCACACCTGCCGGCCGCGCGGCAGCACGCCCCCGAGATCGAACGGGTAGAGCCGGGCGGGCACCAGCAGCTCGCACAGCACGTCGTGCTCCAGCAGCAGCTCCCGCATCGCCTCCAGCGCGCGGTGTGCCATGCCGCCGGGGGCGATGATCGTGCAGTCGTGGCCGTCCACGCCCTCGACGGCCACGCGGGCGAGGCCGTTCACGAGCTCGTACCGGAACAGCTCGTCCACGACGCCGTCGCGGAACATGCGCCGCGTGTAGAGCACCTTGTCCTCGAACAGCAGGGCCGGCCGTCCGGCGGCGAAGGCGTCCTCCAGCAGGGCGCGGGCGTCGTGGAACGGGGTCAGCTCCAGCACCGACAGCCCGGGGACGCCGAGGAAGTGCTTCTGCGGGCTCTGGCTGTGCGTCGGGCCGTAGCCGCGCCGGCCGCCCGACGGGCAGCGTACGACCAGCGGCATCGGGACCGGGCGGCCGTACATGGTGGTCGACTTGCTGGCGAAGTTCATGAGCTGGTCGAAGGCGAGCGCCGCGAAGTCGGCGAACATGATCTCGACGATGGCCTTGTCGCCCCCCAGCGCCAGCCCGGCGCCCGTGCCGACGATGGCGGCCTCGCTGATCGGGGTGGAGCGCACCCGATCCCCGAACCGCGACGACAGCCCTTTCGTGATCTTGAACGCGCCCCCGTACGGGTCGGCGATGTCCTCGCCCAGCACGTGGACCGTGGGGTCGGCGGCCAGGACGTCGTGCAGCGCGCGGTTCAGGTGCTCCGACACCCGCTCCGCGCGGACGGGCTCCCTCATCGCACCGTCCACTGCGCCGGGGGACGCGCCGAGACCTCGGCGACCAGGTCGTCCACGTACCGCCGCCAGGTCGCGTCCGCCTCGGCGAAGCGGCGCGGGAAGGCGGCGGCGTAGCGCTCGTACCAGTCGCCGGCCCTGGCCCGCCGCAGCTCGTCGGGGGTGCGCGTGTCGTCGCCCTTGCTGTGCGGCCCGAGCCGCCGCGTCACGAACTCCACCACCAGCGGGAACGCGTCCTTCCTGACGGCGGCGACCGGCCCGGTCAGCGCGGCCCGTACGGCGGCCAGGTCGATCGAGTCGATCCGCAGGTACGGGATGCCGAACGCGGCCACCCGGCCCTCGATCGTGCCGGCCATGCCGCGCTCGGTGGGCGTGGACTGGGCGATGCCGTTGTTCTCCACGACGACCAGCAGCGGCGCGCCCCACAGCGCGGCCAGGTTGAGCGCCTCGTAGACCGAGCCCTCGCCCCACGTGCCGTCGCCGAGGTAGGCGCAGGCCAGCGCGCCGTGCCCGGCCCTGCGCAGCCGCAGCGCCATGCCGACCGCGACCGGCAGGCTCTCGCCCTGCACGCCGGTGGACATGAACGTGCGGTGGTAGATGTGCTGGCTGCCGCCCACCCCGTCGCAGAGCGCGCCCCGGCGGCCCATGATCTCGGCGAGCAGCGCGCCGGCCTCCTCGCCGTAGCGGGCCAGGAAGTGGCCGTGGCCGCGGTGATGGCTGAAGGTGAAGTCGTCCTCGCGCAGGAGGGGGTTGAGCGCGACCGGGACGTGCTCCTGGCCGAGGCAGGTGTGCGTGGTGCCGCTGAGCAGGCCCTCGCCGAACAGCCGGAGCAGGGCGTTCTCGAAGTGCCTGATGAGCAGCAGGCGGTCGAGGTCTCCGAGGGCGAGCGGGCTCGGGCGGCCGTGCTCGACGTCCTCGACGATCACGCCGGTCATCGGGCGGCTCCCTTCGCGGCGGCGACGGCGCGGGCGGCGGCGAGCCTGGCCAGCGCGGCGCGCCGGTGCGGGTCCTGCGGCGGGTCCTGCCGCTGTTCCGCGGTCGCCGGCCTCAGCGCGGCCAGGTACGTCTCCAGCGCGTCCGGATCCAGGCCGCGTACGAACGCGCGGGCGGCGTCCGCGGAGCGCTCGGCCAGGTCGGCGTGGTGGGCGGGGTCGTCCATGAGCCGGCGCAGGGCGGCCAGCCACGGGGTCAGGTCCTGGGCGGGCACGACGGGGACGGGGCGGGCATGGCCGGGGGCGGACTCGTACCGCTCGATGGGGGTGACCGGCAGCAGGTACGGCACGCCGCGCTTGGCCTCCGCCAGGCCGCCCACGTCGGCGGCGAGGACGGGGACGCCGCGCAGCATGGCCTCGACGCAGGTGTAGCCGAAGGTCTCGTCCCAGAGGGAGGGCATGAGCAGGACGCGGGTACGGGCCAGGATCGGGCCGAGGTCGTCGGCGGGAGGGGTGAGGCGGATGTTGGGGCGGCGGGCCAGGGCCGCGCGCTCCTCGGCGGTGGCGCCCCAGGTGGGGACGGCCTGGAAGGTGACGGCGGGGAGTGCGTCGGCGAGGCCGAGGAGGATCGGCAGGCCCTTGTAGGCGCAGGGGTTGATCATGGTGACGTACGGGGCGGTGGAGGCCACCGCTGGAGGAGCGGTGTCACCGTATATATGCGGATAAATCACGGTGGAGCGCAGACCGGCGTGCCGGAGGCAGTAGTCCCGCGCCGCGCGGCTCACGGCCACGACCCCAGCGGCGCGGCGGACCATCCGGGTGCCGCCCGCGCTCGGGTAGAACGCGCCCGGCCCGAAAGGGAGCTGCTGCAGGGTGTGGACCAGGTAGACGACCCGGCCGGGGGTGGCGCGCAGCGCCGCGCCCAGGACCACCAGGCCGGGATCGTCGGACGGGACCAGCGTCCAGTCCGGCACGAGGCGGGCCGCCACCTCCGCCACCCGCCGGGGCAGCGCGGCCGGATCGGTCACGGCGTGCACGACGACCCCGTGGTGCAGGTAGGCGACCTCGTCCGGGTCGTCGGACGCGACCGGCATCGCACCCCGGCGGGTCAACTCGTCGAGAGCGGACGGGCGCCCACCCCCGGAGAGCGGCGACGGGTCGGTGGCGAGGGCGCCGGAGAGGGGGGCCACTACGTGCACCTCGTGGCCGAGGGCGGCGAGACGCTCCATGAGGAGGCGGTTCGACTTGTTGGCCCCGCCGTGGGAGGGCAGGTGGATCAGGTTCTGCGCCAGCAGGATCCTCACGACGCCTCCTGCTCGGCCGGCCGCCGGCGCAGGCGCGCGGCCACCAGCCTGCGCCGCTCGGCGGACAGCGCGGCCAGCCGCCTCGCCGCGTCCCCCTGCCCGGCCTCACCGCGCGACTCGGGAAGGGGGTCGCCGGGACGGGCCTGCCTCGCCGCCTCACCACGGCCGCCTCCGCCGCCGCCCGGCTCCTCCTCGGGGAGGGGGTCGCCGGGACGGGACGGGGCGTGGAGGAGGCGTTCGAGATGGGTGGCGGCCATGGCGAGGCCGTCGGCGGCGTCGCGGGGTCCCGTTCTGGGCTGGTGAGGGCCGTCGCGCAGGGCCGCGTGCAGCGCCCCGGCCACCTCGCCGGCGTCCCAGCTTCCCTCGGGCAGCCACCGGGCGAGGCCCTGTCTCTCCAGGCGGGCGGCGTTGTCGGGCCGGTCGGCCCCGTGGGCGAGGATCACCTGCGGGGTCCCGGCCGCGAGCGCCCTGGTCAGCGTGCCGATCCCGCCGTGGTGGAGCACCGCCGCCACCTGGGGGACGACCTCGCGGAACGGCAGCCGCGCGAAGCGCCGCGCGTGGGGCGGCAGCGGCTGGGGGACCGTCTCGGCGTGCGGGGCGACGAGCAACGCGGGCAGTCCGGCCCGCCGGCACCCGGCCAGCGCGGCTTCGTGGAACCCGGGCCGCAGCATGCGCCCGGTTCCCCCGGTGATCAGCACGGGCCGGACCGTCCCGTCCAGCAGCGCGGCCGCCTCGGCGGGTACGGGGTCCTCGGAGCCGTCGTCGGGCAGCGGGAAGCCGGTCAGCCGGGTCGCGGGCCCGGTGGCCGGCCCGGCCTCGTCGAACCAGCGCGGCCAGAGCCCGAGCCGCAGGTCGGCGGAGGAGAACCAGGCCCGCCAGTCGCGTACGCGGGGCAGCCCGAGGTCGCCGCGTGCCGCGTCGATGCCGGGCGCGAGGACGTGCTGGTGCAGGTGGCGGGCGACCTCGGCGGCCAGCGGCTGGATCGGCGCGACGGCGATCCACGCCGCCGGCGCGCCCGTCAGCTCGCGTACGGCGAGGACCGACAGGGCGGAGGTGTGCCGCCCGGCCAGGACGGTCCGCCCCGGCGTCACCCGGGCCGCGAGCGCCCGGCATTCGCCCGCGAACTGCTCGAACAGCCGGTTGCGCCGGTAGAAGGAGAGCCAGTCGAGGGTGTCGAGGCCGTCGGGGAGGAGGGCGGTGTCGGCGGAGTAGCGGGCGTAGGCGTCGTGGGTGTCGATGGGGACGAAGTCGAGGCCCGCCGCCTCCACCCGGCTTCGGTAGGGGGCGTGGGTCAGCAGGGTCACGTCGTGCCCGCGTTCGCGCAGCACGCCGCCCAGCCGGACGAACGGCAGCACGTCGCCGTCGCTGCCGTGCGCCACCAGCAGGACGCGGGTGAGCGGGCCGCCGGGCGTCACGGCGAGGACTCGCCGAGCGGGGTGCCCTCGTCCAGCAGGGCGCGCACCTCGTCCTCGGACATGCCCTCCAGCTCGTCGAGCAGTTCGGCGAGCTGGTCCTCGGAGATCTCGCCGAGCAGCGTCTCGTCGATGAGCCTGGCGGCCGCCGCGACGGTGAAGTCACCGGCGAACAGCTCGTCCACGGGCAGTTCCACGCCGTACCTGTCCTGCACTTCGGCGAGGAAGCGCACGACCGTGAGCGACTGCGCGCCGAGCGCGAAGAAGTCGTCGGCGAGGGAGCGCGGAGGAGTACTCAGGAGACCGGTCCAGATCCCCATGACGGCTTCCTCGGTCGGTGTCATTACCGTTCTCCGGAGGTTCAGAGGGCAGGGCTGTCTATTTGGGAGCGCTCCCAATTCAGACCCCGGGAGCGCCCCCAGAACGAGCCTGGAATCACGACACATCATTGTCAAGGGAACAGTCTCTGTAATGTTTCCGAAACTGGCTTGTAAGGAACCGCAGCTAGAAGGGTTATCGTCCGGTTTCAAGGGCTATTTCCATCAAATTTTCAACTGTCGTTGACCGCGACCGGAAAGCCTCCTTACGCTGACGAAGCCGTGGGAGCGTTCCCATGAAATCCGCCTGTCCCCCGCCTGTCCGACGAAGGATGGCGCATGCGCGAACTCCGCGAACCGAACGACACCATGACGGCTCTGGTCGAGGCGCAGGACCCGGTCCGGGTGGCCGTGGTGGACGGCGCGGCCCGCTGGACCTACGGCGAGCTGGACGCCACCGCCAACCGCCTGGCCCACCGCCTGGCCGAGGCCGGCGTGGGGCGCGGGGATGTCGTCGCCCTGTACGCCGGCCGCTCGGCCCCCACCCTGGCCGCCATGCTCGCCGTGCTCAAGGCCGGAGCCGCCTACCTCCCCCTCGACCCGGATTACCCCGACGCGCGGGTGCGGTTCGTCCTGGAGGACTCCGGCGCGCGGACCGTCCTGGTGCCGGACGAGCTGCGCGAACGCCTGCCCACGGTCAGCACGGCGTCCGTTTTATCCCTTGACGACGATTCATCCGCATATAGCGCGGTAAATGTAAAGGTGGCGGTTGATCCGATGGATCCTGCCTACCTGCTCTACACCTCCGGATCCACCGGCCGCCCCAAAGGCGTCGCCGTTCCGCACCGGGCGCTGCTGAACTTCCTCATCGCCATGCGCGACCTGCTGAACTCCGGCGAGGACGACATCTGGCTGGCGCTCACGTCGCTGTCGTTCGACATCTCGGGGCTGGAGCTGTATCTGCCGCTCGTCACCGGCGGGCGGACCGTGATCGCCGAGCCCGCCGCCGCCCGCGACGGTGACCGCCTGGCCGGGCTGATCCGCGCCGAGGGCGTCACGCACGTGCAGGCCACGCCCTCGGGATGGCGGGTGCTGCTGGCCGCCGGGTACGCGGACCCGCACGTCACGGCCCTGGTCGGCGGCGAGGCGCTGACCGTGCCGCTGGCCCGCGAGCTGCGGGCGCGTACGGGACGCCTGTTCAACGTGTACGGCCCCACCGAGACGACGATCTGGTCCACCGCGTGGGAGGTCCCCGAGGAGCCCGTCGACGTCTCCATCGGCCACCCGATCGCGAACACCCAGGTCCACGTCCTGGACGAGCGCGGCGAGCCGGCGGAGACCGGCGAGCTGTACCTCGGCGGCCACGGCCTGGCACTCGGCTACCACCGCCGCCCGGCCCTGACCGCCGAGCGGTTCGTCCCCGACCCGTACGGCCCCCCGGGCAGCCGCCTCTACCGGACCGGCGACCTCGTGCGCGTGGAGCCCGGCGGGCTGCGTTACCTCGGGCGTACCGACACCCAGGTCAAGCTGCGCGGCCACCGCATCGAGCTGGGCGAGATCGAGTCGGCGCTGGAGGACCTGCCCGGCGTCCGGCAGGCCGTCGCCGCCGTCCACCAGGACACCCTCATCGCCTACCTCACCGGCGACGCCCCCGCCGACGTGCGGGAACGCCTCGCCGAACGGCTGCCGGCGCCCATGGTGCCCGCGCTCGTCGTACCGATGGAGTCGCTGCCCCTCACCCCCAACGGGAAGGTGGACCGCAAGGCCCTGCCGGAGCCGGCCGCGCCGGAGGCGGGGGCGGGGGCCGCGCCTCGGACGGCGGCCGAGCGGGCGGTGGCGGAGGTCTTCGCCGAGGTCCTCGACCTGCCCCCGGGGCTCGGGGTGGAGGACGACTTCTTCCTGCTGGGCGGGCACTCGTTGCTGGCCGCCAGGGCGGCGGCCAGGATCACCCGGCGGCTCGGCGTCGAGGCGCCGGTGGCGGCGCTGTTCGCGCACCCGACGGTGGCGGGGTTCGCGCGGGCGCTGGAGGAGCGGGCGGCCCCGTCGGCGCCGCTCCGGCCGCGCCCCGCGGGCACCGCGCCGCCGCTGTCGCCGAGCCAGGAGCGGCTGTGGTTCATGTACCGGCTCGACCCTGAGGACGCCTCCTACAACATCTACCTGGCGCGGCGGCTGCGCGGCCCGCTCGACGACGGCCGCCTGACGGACGCGCTGACCCGCGTCGCGGCCAGGCACGAGCCGCTGCGCACCCGCTTCGCCGAGGTGGACGGCATGCCCGTCGCGGTGGTCGAGCCGCCGGGGCCGGTGCCGGTCGAGCGGCTGGACCTGTCGGCGCTGCCGGAGGACGAGCGGGAGGCGGCGGCCCTGCGGCTGGTGACAGAACGGGTGAACGCGCCCCTGGACCTGGCCGCCGCGCCGCCGGTGCGGGCCACGCTGATCCGGCTCTCGGCGGCGGAGCACGTGTTGTGCGTGGTGTTCAGCCACATGATCGGCGACGGCTGGTCGCAGAACGTGCTGCTGTCCGACCTCGCCGCCTGCTACGCCGGTCACGAGCTGCCCGCCCTGTCGGTCGGCTACGGGGACGTCGTGCACTGGCGGCGTGAACGGGAGGCGGCGGGCGCGGGCGAGACGGCGCTGGCGTACTGGCGGGAGCGGCTGGCGGGCGCGCCGCCGCTGGAGCTGCCCGCCGACCGGCCCCGCTCCCCCGGCCTGGCCCGGCGGGGCGCGTTCCACCGGGCCAGACTGCCGCGCGAGACGGTCGCGGCGCTGGAGGAGCTCGGCCGGCGTACGGGGACGACGCTGTTCATGGTGCTGCTGGCGGCGTACCAGGCGCTGCTGGGCCGGCACGCCGGGCAGGACGACCTGACGGTCGGCACGGCGGTCGCCGGGCGGGACCGGGTGGAGCTGGAGCCGCTGATCGGCTTCCTGGCCGACACGCTGGTGCTGCGCGCCGACCTGTCGGGCGACCCGGCGTTCACCGAGTTGCTGGCGCGGACCAGGGAGTCGGTGCTCGGCGCGCTCGGGCACGGTGACGTGCCGATGGAGCGGCTGGGCGTGGGCGACGGCCGGGCGCTGTTCGGGACCATGATGATCCTGCACACGCAGGACGACGGCGCGCCGGTGCCGGTGGGCGAGGCCACGGCCGAGGTGTTCCACGCCGCGTACGCGCCGGCGCGCTTCGACCTGACGCTGGACGCCTGGCCCGCCGAGGGCGCGCTGGACCTGGTCTTCGGGTACGAGGCCGCGCTGTTCGACGCGCCGACCGTCGAGCGCCTGGCCGGCCGTTTCGCCGCGCTGCTGGCCGGCGTCGTCGCCGAGCCGGAGGCGCGCCTGTCGCGGCTGGCCCGGGTGACGGGCGAGGAGCGGGAGCGGCTGGTGCGCGGCCCGAACGACACCGCGATGCCGCTGCCCGCCGTGCCCGGCCTCCTGCCGCTGATCGAGGCGCGGGACCCGGATCGGGTGGCCGTGGTGGACGGCGCGGCCCGCTGGACCTACGGCGAGCTGGACGCCACCGCCAACCGCCTGGCCCACCGCCTGGCCGAGATCGGCGTGGGGCGCGGGGACGTGGTCGCCCTGTACGCCGGCCGCTCCGCCCCCGCCCTGGCCGCCATGCTCGCCGTGCTCAAGGCCGGAGCCGCCTACCTCCCCCTCGACCCGGACTATCCGGACGCCCGGGTGCGGTTCGTCCTGGAGGACTCCGGCGCGCGGGCGGTGCTCGTTCCCGACGAGCTGCGGGAACGTGTCCCGGCCGCCGCCGCCGCCGTCGTGCTGTCCCTCGATGCCGACTTGTCCGGATACAGCGCGGCGAAGCCGGAGGTGACGATACAGCCTGAGGATCCCGCCTACCTGCTCTACACCTCCGGGTCCACCGGCCGCCCCAAAGGGGTCGCCGTTCCGCACCGGGCGCTGCTGAACCTCCTGGTCTCCATGCGCGACCTCCTGGGCTCCGGCGAGGACGACGCCTGGCTGGCGCTCACGTCGCTGTCGTTCGACATCTCGGGGCTGGAGCTGTACCTGCCGCTGATCACCGGCGGCCGTACCGTGATCGCCGGGCCGGAGGCGGCCCTGGACGGGGCGCTGCTGGCCGGCCTCGTCCGCGCCGAGGGCGTCACGCACGTGCAGGCCACCCCGTCGGGGTGGCGGGTGCTGCTCGCCGGGGGCTTCAGCGCCCTGGAGGTCACCGCGCTCGCGGGCGGGGAGGCGCTGAGCGAGCCCCTGGCGCGGGAGCTGCGGGCGCGTACGCGGCGGCTGTTCAACGTGTACGGCCCCACCGAGACGACGATCTGGTCCACGGCCTGGGAGGTGCCGCCGGACGCCGGGCACGTCCTCGTCGGCCGCCCGATCGGCAACACCCAGGTCTACGTCCTGGACGAGCACGGCGAGCCGGCGCACACCGGCGAGCTGCATCTCGGCGGGCACGGCCTGGCACTCGGCTACCACCGCCGGCCCGCCCTGACCGCCGAGCGGTTCGTCCCCGACCCGTTCGGACCGGCGGGCGGGCGGCTCTACCGGACCGGCGACGTCGTACGGCTGCGCACCGACGGCACCCTCCAGTACGTGGGCCGCACCGACACCCAGGTCAAGCTGCGCGGCCACCGCATCGAGCTGGGCGAGATCGAGTCCGCGCTGGAGGACCTGCCCGGCGTCCGGCAGGCCGTCGCCGCCGTCCACCAGGACACCCTCATCGCCTACCTCACCGGCGACGCCCCCGCCGACGTGCGGGAACGCCTCGCCGAACGGCTCCCGGGACCCATGGTGCCCTCGCTCGTCGTACCGATGGAGTCGCTGCCCCTCACCCCCAACGGCAAGATCGACCGCGCGGCGCTGCCCGTGCCGGGGACGCGGGCGGGCGAGGACGTCCCGCCGCGGCCACGCGAGACCGGCGTGGCGCCGCCGCTGTCGCCCGCGCAGGAACGGCTCTGGTTCCTGCACTCGTACCTGGAGGGGGACACCTCCAGCCACCTGAGCGAGGCGCGCCGGCTGCGCGGTCCCCTGGACGAGGACGCGTTGGCCGCCGCCGTCGCGGCGCTGCCCGCCCGGCACGAGGCGCTGCGCACCCGCTACGAGGCCGACGCCGAGGGCCGGCCGCGCGCCGTCGTACAGGACGCGCACGCCCTGCCGCTCGCCCGTCACGACCTGACCGCGCGGCCCCGTACCGTCGCGGAGCCGGTCGCGGCGGAGCTGGTGGCGCGGATCGCCGGGGAGCCGTTCGACCTGGGGGCGGCGCCGCCGGTGCGGGCGGCGCTGATCCGCCTGGCCGCCGACGACCACGTGCTCTGCCTGGCCGCGCACCCGATCGCGGCCGACGAATGGACACTGCCGATGCTGCTGGCCGACCTGGCCGCGCTGTACGAGGGCCGGGACCTCCCCGCGCCGCCCGTACAGGCGGGCGACGTCACGCTCTGGCGGGCGCGCCGCGAGCGGCTGGCCGAGCCGGCGCTGGAGCAGTGGTGCGCCCGGCTGGCCGGGGCCCCGGTCCTCGACCTGCCACTGGACCGGCCCCGGCCCGCCGTCACCTCCTCGCGGGCCGGCGCCTGCCACGAGGTGCGGCTGAGCGGCGGCCTGACCGCGGAGCTGCGCCGGCTCGGCGCGCAGGCCGGGGGCGGGCTGTCCACGGTGCTGCTGGCCGCGTACCAGGTGCTGCTGGCCCGGCAGACCGGGCAGACCGGCTTCATGATCGGCCGCCCGGTGCCGGGGCGGGAGCGGCCCGAGCTCTCCCGGGTCGCCGGGCACCTCACCCGGCATCTGGTGCTGCGCGGCGACCTGTCCGGCGACCCCGGCTTCGCCGAGCTGCTGCGGCGTACGCGGGAGGCCGAACGGGAGGCGGACGAGCACGCCGACCTCTCCCCCGAACGGCTCGTCACCGCGCTCGGCGTGGAACGGGACCCCGGCCGCGAGCCGCTGTTCCAGACCACGCTCACCGTGCGCGAGCAGGCCCCGCCCGAGGCCGCCTTCGGCGAGCCGTTCGCGCCGCGCCCCGCCGACCTCGCCTACGACCTGGCGCTGGAGGCCCGGCCGGACGGCGACGGCCTGGTCCTGGCCTTCCATCACGACCCGGAGGTGCTGACGGAGGCCACCGCGGCACGGCTGGCCGGCCGGTTCCTGACGCTGCTCGGCGCCGCGGCGAGGGACCCCGCCCGGCGCCTGTCCGAACTGCCCGCGCCGGACGGACCGGCAAACCTGGACGAACCAGGCGAGCGGGTGCTGGATCCGTGGGGCTGCCCCGTGCCGCCGGACGCCATCGGGGAGCTGTGGCGGGGCGGGGTCCGTACCGGTGAGCGGGTCAGGCGGCACCCGGACGGGCGGCTGGAACGCGTGCCCGCCCCGCCCACCGTCGGCACCGCAGGGGCCGGCGCGCGACCCGCCTACGTCGCGCCGCGCACCGACGCCGAGGCGCTGGTCGCCGAGGTCTGGGGCGAGCTGCTCGGCGTCGCCCGCGTCGGCGTGGACGACGACTTCTTCCGGCTCGGCGGCCACTCCCTGCTGGCCGTGCGGGCCGCCGCCCGGCTGCGCGCCACCGTCGAGGTGGACGTGCCGATCAGGACGTTCTTCACGCACCGCACGCTGGCCGGGTTCGCGGCGGCGACGGAGGAGATCCTGCTGGCCGAGCTGGAGGAGCTGTCCGAGGAGGAGGCACTGCGCCTGCTCGACCCCACGGAGGTCCTGTGACCACGCTCTCCTCCCCCGGCGGCCTGTCGCCCGCCAAGCGGGCGCTGCTGGCCCAGCGGCTGCGGCGGCGGGACGCCGCCACCACGGTCCCGCCGCGCCCGCCCGGCACGCCGCCGCCGCTGTCGCACGCGCAGGAGCGGCTGTGGTTCCTGGAGCAGTACGCGCCCGGCACCGCCGCCTACACCGTCTCCTGCACGGCGCGGGTGACCGGCGAGCTGGACGCGGAGGCGCTGCGCCGCGCGGTGCGCGAGGTGGCGGCCAGGCACGAGAGCCTGCGCAGCCGGTTCACAACTGCCGAGGACGGCACGCCGCTGCTGGTGATCGACGCCGAGCCCGCGCCCGAGTTCCTGGTCGCGGCGGCCGGGACGCCGGAGGAGGCGCGGGCGCTGGTGTCGGCGGAGCTGGCCCGGCCGTTCGACCTGGCGGCGGGCCCGCTGCTGCGGGTCCTGCTCATCCGGCTCGGCCCCGCCGAAGCCGACGGCGCGGACGATCACGTGCTCATGCTGGCGGCGCATCACGCGGTGGCCGACGGGTGGAGCTGGGACGTGGTGCTCGGCGAGCTGTTCACGCTGCTGGCCGGCCGCGAGCCGGAGCCGCTGCCCGTCCAGTACGGCGACTACGCGCTCTGGCAGCGCGAGCGCACCGGCTCGGCCGCGTACCGGGCGGACGTGGACTACTGGCGGTCGCAGCTCGCCGGGGTGCCGGCGCTGGAGCTGCCGACGGACCTGCCGCGCCCGGCGGAGCAGACGTTCACGGGGGCGGCGCACGGGTTCCGGCTGGACGCGGAGCTGGCCGGGGCGGTGCGGGCGCTGGCCGAGTCGCTCGGGGCGACCCCGTACATGGTGCTGCTCGCCGCGTTCCAGGCGCTGCTCGGCCGGTGGTCGGGGCAGAGCTCGTTCGCGGTGGGCAGCCCGGTGAGCGGGCGCGGGCTGCCGGAGCTGGACGGCCTGGTCGGCATGTTCGTCAACACCCTCGCGCTGCGGGCCGACCTGTCGGGCGATCCGGCGTTCGACGGGCTGGTGTCGCGGGTACGGGAGACGGCGCTGGACGCCTTCGCCCACCAGGAGCTGCCGTTCGACCAGCTCGTGGGCGAGCTGAACGTGACGCGGGACGTCAGCCGGCCGGCGGTGTTCCAGGTGATGTTCGCGCTGCAGAACTACACCGCCAGGCCGGTGGACGCGGGGCCGCTGGAGCTGGCGTGGTTCCACGCCGACACCGTGACCAGCCGTTTCGACCTGAGCCTTTACCTGCACCAGGCGGCCGGGGGCGGCCTGGACGGGACGTTCGTCTACAACACGGCGCTGTTCGAGGCGGGGACCGCCGAGCGGATGGCGGCGGCGCTGGAGGCGCTGCTGCGCTCCGCCGTGGCCGCGCCGGGCACGCCGGTGTCCGGCCTGGAGATCCTGCCGGCGGACGCGCGGGCCGGGCTGGCCGCGCTGGAGACCGCCGCGCCGCCCGCGCCCCCGGAGGCGGAGCTGCTGCACGAGCTGGTGTTCGCGCAGGCCGGGCGGACCCCGGACGCGACCGCCGTGACCTTCGGCGGCGACCGGCTGACCTACCGCGAGCTGGCCGGACGGGCCCGGCGGCTGGCCGCGCATCTGCGCGCCCGCGGGGTGCGGCCCGGCGACCGGGTGGCGGTGTGCCTGGAGCAGTCGGCGGGGACGGCGGTGGCGCTGCTCGGCGTGCTGGCGGCCGGGGCGGCGTACGTGCCGCTCGATCCCGAGCAGCCGGCCGCGCGGCTCGCGTACCTGGTCGAGGACGCCGGGGTGCGCACGGCGATCACTTCGGAGGGGGCGCGCGGGGCGCTGCCCGACGGGCTGACCGAGATCGACCCGGACCGGGTGCCGGACGGGGACGCGCCCGCCGAGGCGAGGGTCGGGCCGTCGGACCTGGCGTACGTGATCTACACCTCCGGGACCACGGGACGGCCCAAGGGGGTCGCCGTGCAGCACCGGGAGGTGGTGACGTACCTGGCGGGCGTGCGCGAGCGGTTCGGCGTCGAGCCAGGGGCGTCGTTCGCGCTGCCGCAGTCGCTGGCCTTCGACTTCGGGGTGACGGTCTTCTACCTGGCGCTGATGACCGGCGGCCGGCTCGACCTGCTGCCGTCCCGTACGTCGGCGCGCGAGCTGGCCGAGCACTTCCAGACGAGCCCCGCCGACTACCTGAAGATCACCCCGTCGCACCTGGCCGCGCTGCTCGCCGAGGCCGGGCCCGCCGAGCTGCTGCCGCGCCGGCTGCTGATCCTCGGCGGCGAGGCGTCCTCGTGGGCGTGGGCGCGGGAGCTGGCGGCGTACGAGGCTCCGGGACGCGGCCGGTGCGCCGTCGTCAACCACTACGGGCCAACGGAGGCGACGGTCGGCATCACCACGTTCGCCGTGGACCCGGAGCTCCCGGCGCGGGAGACGACGCTGCCGATCGGCCGGCCGCTGCCGGGCGCGCGGGTACGGGTGCTCGACGAGCGGCTGCGCCCCGTGCCGGTGGGAGTGGTCGGCGAGCTCTGCCTCGGCGGGGACCGGCTGGCCCGCGGCTACCTGGGCCGGCCAGGACTCACCGCCGAGCGGTTCGTGCCCGACCCGGACGGCCCGCCGGGCGCCCGCCTGTACCGGACCGGAGACCTCGGGCGGTGGCTGCCGGACGGCACACTCCAGTTCCTGGGCCGCCGCGACCTGCAGGTCAAGATCCGCGGGTACCGGGTCGAGCTGGGCGAGGTCGAGACCGTGCTCGCCGAGTTCCCCGGGGTGGCGCAGGCGGTGGCCGAGCTGCGCGGGGACCGCCTGGTCGGCTACCTGCTGCCGGTGGAGGGCGGCGTGCGGGCGCCGGCCGCCGAGGTGCGCGCCTGGCTGCGCGAGCGGCTGCCCGACTACATGATCCCGGCCCGGTACGTCTGGCTCGACCACCTGCCGCTGAAGTCCCACGGCAA
Organism: Nonomuraea wenchangensis; assembly: GCF_900111685.1. Taxonomy (GTDB): domain Bacteria; phylum Actinomycetota; class Actinomycetes; order Streptosporangiales; family Streptosporangiaceae; genus Nonomuraea; species Nonomuraea wenchangensis. The sequence goes on along the minus strand of NZ_FOHX01000010.1, from coordinate 161,435 downwards.
GGTCGACCGCGCCGCGCTGCCCGACCCCGAGGACGACCGCCCGGACGACGGCGCCGCCTTCGTCCCGCCGGACGGGCCGGTCGAGGAGGCCGTCGCGGCCGTGTGGGCCGACGTGCTCGGGCTCGCCAGGGTGGGCGCGCTGGACGACTTCTTCGAGCTGGGCGGTCACTCGCTGCTGGCCATGCGGGTGCTGGCGCGGCTGCGCAGGATCGCGCCTGAGCGGCGGGTCACGCTCATGGACCTGTTCACGCACACCACCGTCAGGGAGACGGCGGCGCTGCTCGACGGGGAGGAGCGGGCTCGCGAAGGGGACGGCGGGCTGCTGCGCCGGCTCACGCCCGCGCGCGCCGCGACGACGGCCACGCTGGTGTGCGCGCCGTACGGGGGCGGCAGCGCGGTGATCTACAAGCCGCTGGCCGACGCGCTGCCCGGCGACTGGGCGCTGTACTCGATCGCCGTCCCCGGGCACGAGCTCGGCGAGGAGGCGATGCCGCCGGAGGAGGTCGCGCGGCGCTGCGCCGAGGAGATCCTGGCCGGGATCGAGGGCCCGGTCGTGCTGTACGGGCACTGCGGGCTCGGCGCGATGATCACCGCCGAGATCGCGCGGTCGCTGCACAGTTCGGGACGCGAGGTCGAGGCGGTCTACCTGGGCGGGATCTTCCCGTTCGCCCGGCCGGGCGGCCGGACGGCCCGGCTCCGGGACCGCCTGGACGACCTGCGCGGCGACCAGGGACGCATCAACGCGCTCACGGCGGCCGGCCTGGACGTGTCGGACCTGAGCCCCGAGGAGCTGCGGCTGATCGTCCGCAACCGGCGGGAGGGCACGCGGGCGGCCGAACGCTACTTCACCCGGCTGTTCGAGGAGGACAGCGACCGGCTCGGCGCGCCGGTCATCGCCGTGGCCGGGGAACGGGACCCGATCATGGAGTTCTACCAGGAGCGCTTCCGCGAGTGGCACGTGCTGTCGCCGGTGACCGCGTGCGCGGTGCTGGACGAGGCCGCGCACTTCTTCGTCAAGTACCGGGCCGGGGAGCTCGCGGAGATCGTCACCCGGACGCACGCCGCCCTCGCCTCCGGGGAGACGGCGGGGCTGGAGCGCGGTGACGGCGGGCGGACGTGGTGGATCGAGGGCGTCTCCCACGAGACCCCGGCGGCGCTTCCCGAGGCGTCGTCCTCCGGTGCCGGGTCACGGACCGCGGGCGTCCCGGCGGCCGAGGCGAGGGCGGCCGCCGGGGGCCCGCCCTGGCGCGGGGCGGCCGGTACACCGGACCGACGCGTGGCCCCCGGGCCGCGGCCCAGCATGCGGCGCTTCTTCGCGGTGGCGGCCGGGCAGGCGGTGTCGATCGTCGGCTCGGCGCTGACCGAGTTCGCCGTCCCCCTCTGGATCTACCTGACCACGGACTCGCTCGTCGACTTCGCCCTGTTCTCGGTGCTGGCGCTGGTGCCCGGCATGATCGTCGCGCCGCTCGCCGGGACCATCGTGGACCGCAGCGACCGCCGCCGCGTGATGCTGCTCGGCGACGTGGGCGCGTTCGGCACGCAACTGCTGCTCGGCCTGCTGCTGTGGACCGGGAACCTCCAGGTGTGGCACATCTACCCGCTGCTGGTCGGCCTGTCGGTGGCGCTGGCGTTCCAGCGGGTGGCGTACCAGTCGGCCGTGCCGCAGCTCGTGCCCAAACGTTTCCTCGGCCACGCCAACGGCGTGGTCGGCATGATCAACGGCGTCGCGCAGCTCATCGTGCCGCTCGCCGCGGCCGGGCTGATGTCGCTCATCGGCCTGGAGGGCATCCTGGCCCTCGACGTGATCAGCTACGCGATCGCCATCGGCAGCCTGCTGCTCATCCGCTTCCCCGCCACGATGGCGCTGCGCCGCCGCGAGACGGTGGCCGCCGAGCTGGTCAACGGCCTGCGCTACTCGTGGGGGAACAAGGGCTTCCGGCGGATGGTGACGTTCTTCGCCGTGGTCAACCTGTTCATGGCCGCGCTGTTCCTGATGATCTCGCCGCTGGTGCTGTCGTCGGGAACGATCGCCGACGTGGGGCGGGTGTCGTTCGCCGGCGGGCTCGGGGTGTTCCTCGGCGGGCTCGTCATGGCGGTGTGGGGCGGGCCGCGGGTGCGGCGCTTCCGCGGGCAGCTCATGTTCACGCTGACGCTGGCGCTCTCGGCCGTGGTGATCGGCGCGCGGCCGGACCTCGTGGTGGTCACGGCGGGGGTGTTCGGGCTGTTCCTGTCGCTGACGCTGCTCAACGGCGTCTACACGACGATCGTGCAGGTGAAGATCCCGCAGCGCTACCACGGGCGGGTGTTCGCGCTCAACCAGCTCGTGGCCTTCTCGACGCTGCCCATCGGGTACGCCGTCGTCGCGCCGCTCGGCACGTCCCTCCTCGAACCGCTGCTCGCCGACGGCGGCGCGCTCGCGGACACCGTCGGCCGGGTCATCGGCACCGGCGAGGGCCGCGGCATCGGCCTGCTGTACGTGCTGCTCGGCGCCGCCATCGCCGCCTGCGTGCTGGTCGCCAGGCGGCGGCGGGTCCTGTGGGACTTCGACGCGCTGGTGCCCGACGCGCTGCCCGACGACCTCATCGGTTTCCAGGCCCTGCGCGAACGCGGGGCCCCGGTCAAGGAGGACGCATGGACGACTACCAGGTCGTGATCAACCACGAGGAGCAGTACTCGGTGTGGCCCGCGGACCGGGACGTACCGGCAGGCTGGCGGGCGACCGGGTTCCGCGGCGGCAAGGACGACTGCCTGGCGCACATCGAGGAGGTCTGGACCGACATGCGTCCCCTCAGCGCCCGCTGACCCGCCCGTCCCAGGAGGCCCTTCCGAGCGGATGTTGGCTATCGTGTGGAACGCTCACACTGATGTCCGCGGAAGGAGCGGGGATGCCGCAGATCCGCCCGCTCCGGCCGGGCGACCCCGAACGGGTGGCCGGCTGGCGGCTCGTCGGCGTGCTCGGCTCCGGCGGCCAGGGAACGGTCTACAAGGCGGTCGGCGACGACGGGCGCGAGGTCGCCGTCAAGCTGCTGCACAGCCATCTGAGCGGTGACGACGCCATCACCCGTGGCTTCCTGCGCGAGGTCGAGGCGGCGCGGCGGGTTGCCGCGTTCTGCACGGCGGCGGTGCTCGACGTGGGGACGGCGGACGAGCGCCCCTACATCGTGAGCGAGTACGTCGCGGGCGACACGCTGCAGCAGGTCGTCCGGTCGGAGGGGCCGCGCACCGGCGGGACGCTGGACCGGCTGGCGATCTCGACGCTGACCGCGCTGGCCGCCATCCACCAGGCCGGGATCGTGCACCGCGACTTCAAGCCGGGCAACGTGCTCATCGGGCCCGAGGGGCCCATCGTCATCGACTTCGGCATCGCCAAGGCGCTGGACGCGACGACGATGGCGTCCGGGGTGGTGGGGACGCCGACGTACATGTCGCCCGAGCAGTTCGAGGGGCAGCGGGTCGGGCCGGCGTCGGACATGTTCAGCTGGGCCGGGACCATGGTGTTCGCGGCCACCGGGCGGCCCGCCTACGCCGGGGCGACGGTCCCGGCGATCCTCAACGCCGTGCTCAGCGGCTCGCCCGACCTGGACGGGGTGCCTGAGCGGCTGGCGGAGGTGCTGCGGGCGTGCTTCGCCAGGGACCCGGCCTTACGGCCGTCGCCCACGGAGCTGATGAAGCGCCTGATGACCCACCGCGGCCCAGCCGTCCCCTTTCCCCCGCCCGGCCCTCCGGAAGGGCCCACTCCACCCGCCACCCCAACCCCCGCTGGGCCGGGCGCGGCCTTCAACGGGCCGGGCGCGCCGCCGTCGGGCCCCGAAGCCATGCCGGGCGCCGCTGGGCGCGGCGGGGTGGCGGGCGCCGCCGGGCTTGGCGGGGTGGCAGCGGGGCAGGCCGCTGCTGTGCGGGGCGACGGGGACGGCGTGCCCGCGTCGAGTCCCGTCGGCCCGTGGCCTGCGCCCCGTGGGGGTGGCGGGCCCGCGTCGGAGCCCGCAGGCCCGTGGTCGGGGCCCGGTGGGAGTGGTGTGCCCGGGACTGGGCCTGGCGGAGGCGCAGGGCGTCCGACCCCCGAGGGGTACGGGGGGTCCGGAGGGCTTCGGGGGCAGGGGACTGTCGAGGGGCGGGGCCCTAATGCGCGAGGTCGTGGGTTCCAAGGGGCGTATCACGGTGGGATGACGGATGCGGAGACGTCGCCGGGAGGTGGGCGGAAGGGGGCCAGTCGGCGGGCGGTGCTGAGCGCCGGGGCGGCGGCGTTGGCGACGGCGGCGGTGTCGGCGTTCGTCGTGCTCAGGCCGGACGGCGGCGCGGCGGGCCATGACGGGACGCTGGGTCAGCCGCCTGTTCCTGACACCGGCATCGGCACCGGCATCGGCACCGGCGCCACGGGGACGCCGCCTGCCACCGGGTCACCCGTCCCCCTCACCACCCAGACAGCCGCCACGCCGGTCGCGGCGGAGCCGTTCGGGACGTTGATCGGGGACCCGGCGGCACTGCCCTCGGGCACGGGCGCCCCGTCGGCGGCGATGGGGGCGCGCGGGCCGTTCGTGGCGCTCGGCGGCGGCAACGGCTCCGTCGTCGCCTGGGACCTCACCGCCGGCCCGGCCCGCAGGCTCGGCGACGGCGGCGCGGCGACGACGGCCGTCGCGTACGGCAACAGCCGGGGCGAGCCGGTGATCGCCTCCGGTCACGCCGACGGCCGCATGCGCCTGTGGAGCCCGTCCGGCAAGAGCCTGGCCGCGCACAAGGCCACGGATCCGATCATCGCGGTGACCGTCACGGCCGAGGGCCGGGTGGTCGCGGTGTCGCAGAAGTACGACAGCCTGCGCGACCTGCGCGGCACCGTCCGCCTGTGGGACGTCACGACCGGCAGGCAGATCGGTCCCACGAGCACCGAGCACTTCCAGGGTGTCAACGGCCTGGCCTTCGGCCGGCTGGGCGACACCGACGTGCTGGTGACGGGCGACGGCGCGAACCGGGTCCGGGTGCGTCCCCTGTCCACGGGCGTGGTGTCGGGCACGTTCAAGACCGAGGAGATCGGCGGCATCGAGCTCCTGGCGTGCGCCGAGCTGAAGGGCGAGCCGGTGCTGGTCTCCACGCATCTGGACGCCACCTTGCGCGTGTACGACCTCAAGTCGGGCAAGCGCAGGAAGAAGTGGGACTTCAGCGACCGCAGCCCCGACGACCGGGGGACGGCCGCGCTGGTGACCGGCACCCTGGGCGGCGTGCCGGTCGCGGTCGTGGCGCACACGCCGTCGGGCGGGGACGCGTTCGTGCGCGTCTGGAGCCTCGCCGACGGGGAGCTCGTCGGCGAGTTCGGCTCCGGCGAGGGCGGCGGCATCCGCGCGCTGGCGCTCGCCGAGCAGCCGGTGACCCGTCCCGTCGTCGTCGCCGTCGGCGCGGACCGCCGGCTGCGCCTGTGGAGCCTCGGCACCGGCTGAGCCGTCGTCCCGCTCCCGGCAGCCGCCCCCGCTGGTTTGCGTCCGTGCCGTGAGGTGTGATGTCGTACCGCATCGTTTCTCAGAAAGGCTGTGCCGTGCCGATCATCGTGGACCTGACCAGCGGATCCGTCGAACGCGAGCGCCGGGACGACGAGTCCGGCCACCATGACGGGACGATCCTCGGCCTGCGGCTGATGACCGAGCGCACGCCGCCCGGCCTGGACCCGTACGACCCGCGGGCGCTGCTGTTCGTGGCCGCCGGCCGGCTCGGCGGCGTCCGCGCGCCCGGTCTGGCCAAGGCGGTGTTCCTGGCCAAGTCGCCGTTGACCGGGGTGGCCGGCGAGGCGCACGCGCTCGGCCCGTTCGCGGCGGGGATGCGGGCGGCCGGGGTGCGGGCGCTGGCGGTGACCGGGCGGGCGGCGCGGCTGTCGTACCTGCTGGTGGAGGACGGCGAGGTCAGCGTGCGGGACGCGGAGGAGCTGCGTGGCCTCGGCACCGCCGCCACCACCGACGCGCTGAGGGCCAGGCACGGCCGCGACGCCTCCGTGGCGGCGATCGGCCCGGCCGGGGAGAACCTGGTCAGGTACGCGAGCGTCGTCGCCGACCTCGCCCATCCGGCCGCCCGGTACGGCATCGGCGCGGTGTTCGGCGCCAAGAACCTCAAGGCCCTGGTGTGCGCGGGCGACGCCGAGGCGGCAGTGGCCGACCCCGGGGCGCTGGCGGGCGTCGCCGCCTTCTACCGGGAGGCGCTGTCCGTCAACCGGCTGGCGGCCTGGCAGCACGGCGAGCCGGGGTTCGCGGGATGGACGGACGAGCCGCCCACGCCCGGCTACGTCGCCGTGCGCAACTTCTCCGTCACGGCCGCGACCGGGCTGCGCGCCCCTCAGGAGGGCGATTACGCGGGCCGCGCGGTGACGCTGCGCGGCGCCTGCCCGGGCTGCCCCAACGACTGCCTCAAGGTGTACGCCCCGCCGTCCGCGCCGGAGCGCCGCTCGGGCGGGCTCGGGCAGGAGGCGTTCCCTTCGCTCGGCTGGAACCTCGGCATCGACGACCTCGACACCGTGCTGGCCGCGAACGCCCTCTGCAACGACCTCGGTCTCGACCCGGTCAGCCTGGGCGGCACGCTGGCCTTCGCCATGGAGTGCGCCGGGCGCGGCCTGCTGCCCGGCGGGCCCGCCTTCGGTGACGCGGCGGCCCTGCCCGGCCTGGTCGCGGACGTGGCGCACCGGACGGGCGCGCTCGGCGAGCTGCTGGCCGGGGGCGCCGCCCGCGCGGCGGCAGCGCTGGGCCCGGAGGCCGCCCGGTACGCGATGACGGTCAAGGGCGCCGAGCTGCCCTGCTTCGATCCGCGCGTCCAGCCGGGGCTCGGTCTCGGCTACGCCCTCGCTCCCGGCGGCCCCCGCTACGACGCGCTGGAGCACGACCTGGACTTCGACCCGGTGGAGGGGCTCACGTACTGCTTCCCCGAGGCGGCGAGGATCGGGGCGGAGCCGGCGCCGGCCGGCCGCCTGGACGCCGAGCGGGGCGCGCGCACCGCCCGCCTGCTGCGGCTGTGGAGCGCCCTGGACGCGCTCAACGTGTGCCTGTTCGCCTCCTCCCCCACCCGCCCGCTGACGCTGGACCACCTGACCGGGCTGGCCGCCGCCGTGCTGGGCCGCGAGTTCCCGGTCGCGGAGCTGCTGGCGGCCGGGCAGGAGCGGCTGGACGCGATGCGCGCCTACGCCGCCAGGGAGGGCCTGGCGGGCCGCGAGGAGCTGCCCGCGCGGCTGCACGAGGAGCCGGTCGCCGAGGGGCCTTACAAGGGGGCGGTGCTGGAGCGGGAGGCGTTCGCCGAGGCGCGGGCGGCGTTCCGCGCCGAGCTCGGCTGGTAGAGCCCTGCGGGGCGCGGTGAGTTTTCGGCGTGGACGGTGTCCCATGGGGCATGAGCAAACTCCTCTACTCCGCGACGATGTCCCTGGACGGCTTCATCGCCGGGCCGGGCGGCGACATGTCCTGGCTGACCCCGTACCTCGGCCCCGATCCCTTCGCCGACGACCTCGCCGGGCGGATCGGCTCGCTCCTCGTGGGCCGGCGCACGTACGGCGGCGACGACCCGCACCGGGGCACGGAAGGCGAGGGTCAGGCGTTCGGCGGCGGCTGGAGCGGCCCGCAGGTCGTGCTGACCCACCACGCCCCCGCCGAGCCGGTGCCGGGCGTGGTGTTCGCCGGCGACCTCGGCACCGCCGTCGCCACCGCCAAGGAGGCGGCGGGCGGCAAGTACGTCAACGTGCTCGGCGCGGACGTGGCCCGGCAGTGCCTCGAGGCGGGGGTCCTGGACGAGATCCTGGTGTTCGTCGCGCCCGTCCTGCTCGGCGACGGCGTCCGCCTCTTCGACCGCCCGGGCGGCGCGCCCGTCCACCTCGAACGGCTCGGCGTCACACAGGCGCCGTCGGCCGCGCACCTGTGGTGGCGGGTCCCGACGCCGGGGTGAGCCCGTACCGCGCGGGTAGGGGCCGTCCATCCGCCCCGGAAGGAGAGGTCGATGCGGAGCGACGGCGAGCGCGCCCTGGGCGGCCTGCTGGCGGCCAGCCACCTGGCCACCATGGAGGACCTGCCGGCCCTGGTCGCCGAGCACGCCGCGACGATGGGCTTCTCCGGCACCCTGATCTACGTCGTGGACCTGCAGCAGCAGACGCTGGTGCCGCTGCCGGGTCAGCGCGACGCGGCCGGCCGCCCGCCGGAGCGGCTGGGCGTCGACACCACGCTGCCTGGCCGGGCGTTCCAGACGGTGTCTCTGGTGTACGCGATGCCGGGCCCGGGCGGCGGCCGGCGCCGGCTGTGGATGCCGCTGCTGGACGGCACCGAGCGGGTCGGGGTGCTCGGGACCGACGTGCCGGACGAGGATCCGGAGCTGGCCGAGTGGCGGGCCGCCCAGCTCGCCGCGCTGATCGCGGTGCTGGTCGTCAGCAAGCGCCCCCACAGCGACTCCTACTCCCGGCTGGTGCGGTCCCGGCCGATGACGTTGTCGGCGGAGGTCATGTGGAGCCTGCTGCCGCCGGGCACGTTCGCGAGCGAGGGCGTGGTGGTGAGCGCCGCCATGGAGCCCGCGTACGAGGTGGGCGGCGACGCCTACGACTACGCGATCGACGGGGACGTCCTGCACGTGTCGCTGTTCGACGCGATGGGGCACGACACGGCGGCCGGGCTGACCGCCTCGGTCGCGATGGCCGCGTCCCGGCACGACCGGCGCCGGGGCACGGGGCTGCCCGAGGTGAGCGAGGCGGTGGACGCGGCGATCAGGGCGCAGTTCGTCGGCCGGTACGCGACCGGCCTCCTGGCCTCGCTGGACCTGCGGACCGGCCTGCTGCGCTGGGTCAACCGGGGCCACCACCCGCCGCTGGTGATCCGGGGCGGGCGGCGGGTGGCGACGCTGGAGACCGTCCCCGTGCCCGATCCGCCGATGGGCTTCGGGCTGGGCGTGTCCAGGGGGCTGCTGCGCTACCAGCTCGAACCCGGCGACCGGCTGCTGTTCTACACCGACGGCATCGTGGAGGCGCGCAGCCCGGACGGCGAGGTGTTCGGGCTGGAGCGCTTCGCCGACTTCGTGGTGCGGCACGAGGCCGACGGCGTGTCGGCGCCGGAGACGCTGCGCCGGCTGATCCAGGCCATCCTGCGGCACCAGGGCGACCGGCTGCAGGACGACGCCACGGTGATGACCGTCGAGTGGTACGGCGAGCGGCACCGCCTCCTGACCCTGCCCTGACCTGCGGCGGCATTACCATCTCCAGTCTCTCAGCCGATCAGGAGGAGAGGTTGTCCCCAAAGGTGCCGGGTAGGCCGGAAACCGGATGTTCCCGACCAACGCAAGGAGCCCGGCGTCATGCCTTTCAACCCATTGCAGGAGCGGGGTATCCCGCTGGACAAGCAGCTGCGGAACTGGCGCGAGCTGAGCGTGACCCCCGTCGATCCCGACCACTGCGACCCCTACACGCTCTGCCGGATCATCACGATGAACGGCATCGAGATCGAGGCCATCCTGTTCAGCCACCAGCTCGCCCGGCACTGCCCGGACATCGAGCTCAAGCAGCAGCTCGCCCGCTCCCGCTACATCGAGGCCCAGCAGCAGAAGGCCGTCAACTGGCTGCTGCCCGGCGTGTCCTCGGTGCTGGAGACGACGATCTCCTACGAGCAGGTCGCCGTGGACCTGACGGCGTGGGTGGCCCGCATGGAGCCGGATCCGTACCTGCAGCAGGCCTACCAGTTCGGGGTGCTGGAGGACTTCGACCACCTCTACCGTTACGCCAACCTGTACGAGATGATCGAGCACCGCAAGGCGGAGAAGATCGTCGACAACCTGACGGAGGTCATGCCGGGACGGCCGACCTACTTGCATCACCGCAACCCGGTGGACAACGTGCGCGAGCCCTATGACCGCTCCAAAGCCGCGCCGATCTCCAAGCTGCACGCGCTGACGGTCATGTCCGCCGAGCAGCAGACGATGAACTTCTACATGAACGTCGGGCCGACCTACATGGAGCCGATCGCCCGGCAGCTCTACCAGGAGATCGGGATGGTGGAGGAGGAGCACGTCACCCACTACGAGTCCCTGGTGGACCCGGGCGAGAGCTGGTGGGAGATGCTGCTCAACCACGAGTACAACGAGTGCTACCTCTACCACTCGTTCATGCAGACCGAGTCCGACCCCAAGGTGAAGAACATCTGGGAGCTGCATCTCAACATGGAGCTGGAGCACCTGCGGCTGGCGGCCGAGCTGTTCAAGAAGTACGACGGCCGCGACCCCGAGCAGGTGTGCGCGCCGGAGCTGCCGGCGCCGGTGACGTTCGAGCCGAACAAGGCTTACCTGCGCGACCTGCTGGCCACCCAGATCGACTACACGACGCTGGGCACCGGCTACGTGCAGGAGGCCCACGAGCGGTTCGAGAAGATGCAGGAGGCCGTCATGGGCGGCGAGCAGCCGGCCTCCGAGCGGGTGATCGCGGAGAACCGCGCCAAGTCGGGACGCGAGTACCGGCTGCAGACCGAGGGCGAGCACCCGGTCCACAGCCTGGCGCTGAGCCGCCGCTGACCCGGGTGATCCTGCGCCGGCGCTCGGCCCGCGCGTAGACCGTTGACATCCGCACAAATCGGACTTTAGGTTGTGCGAAACGTTTCGACAACCTCCCGTCAGGGGTCTGATGTCCTCGTTACGTGACGTGGCCGAGCGGGCCCAGGTCGCGGTCAGCACGGTCTCCGCCGCGCTCAACGGCACCCGGCCGGTGGCCGCGGCCACCAAGCGGCGCATCGAGCAGGCCGCCGCCGAGCTCGGCTACCGCCCCAACCTGCTGGCGCGCGGCCTGCAGAGCAAGCGGACCAGGATCCTCGCGCTGCTGTTCCCCACGCCGGCCGGCGGCTTCGGCCACACGGAGATGCTCTTCGCGACCGGCGCCGCCGAGGCCGCCAAGGAGCTGGGCTACCACCTGCTGCTGTCGCCGGAGAGCGCCGACCCGGTCGACGAGCTGCGCCACCTCACCGGCCTGGGCCTGGTGGACGGCGTGCTGCTCATGGAGGTGCGGCTGGACGACGAGCGGACGGAGTTCCTGTCGGCGGCCGGGGTGCCGTTCGCGATGATCGGCCGCACCCGCGAGCCGGACGCGATCGACCACGCCGACATCGACTTCGCCGCCACCGCCCGCGACGCGGTCGCGCACGTGGCCGGGCTCGGCCACCGCGAGCTGGCCTTCTTCAACCTCTCCCCCGGCCGGTACGCCGAGAGCTACGGCCCGGCGGCCCGGATGGCCGGGGAGTTCGCCACGGCCGCCCGCGAGGCGGGCCTCGGCTACGCGGACGGCTTCCGCCCGGGCTCGGCCGAAGAGGGCAGGCAGGCGTTCGAGCGGCTGATGGCCGAGCGCCCCGGCGTGACGGCGCTGGCCGTGGCCGACGACCACGCGGCGGCCGGCGTGCTCGCGGGCGTGGCGGCGCGCGGCTGGCGCGTCCCGGAGGACCTGACGCTGGTGCTGGTGCTGTCATCGGCGCGGGCGGCGGCCATGTTCCACCCGAGCCTGACGACGCTGGAGCCGCCGAGCGCCGAGCTGGGCCGGCTCGGCGCGCGCATGCTCATCGACCGGCTCCAGGGCGACGGTCCGCCGCGCCAGCGGCTGGTGCCGTGCCGGCTGGTGCCCGGCGGCAGCTCGGGTCCCCCGCGAGCGGGCTCATGAGCGGGCTGCGGCGCCTCACGGCGGGCCGCGGCCTGCTGTTCGGCGGCGACTACAACCCCGAGCAGTGGCCGGAGGAGGTCTGGGCCGAGGACGCCGCGCTGATGCGCGACGCCGGGGTCAACCTGGTGACGGTCGGCGTGTTCAGCTGGGCGCGGCTGGAGCCGGAGCCGGGGGCCCGCGACTTCGGCTGGCTGGACCAGGTCATGGACCTGATGGCCGGCGCCGAGATAGCGGTGGACCTCGCCACCCCGACCGCCTCGCCGCCGCCGTGGCTGGGGCATCTCCAGCCGGAGACGCTGCCGGTGGACGCCTCGGGGCACCGGCTCTGGTACGGCTCGCGCAACCAGTTCTGCCCGTCCTCGCCCGTCTACCGGGAGCGGGCGCTCGGCATCGTGCGCGACCTCGCCGCCCGCTACGCGGGACACCCCGCGCTCGCCCTCTGGCACGTCGGCAACGAGTACGGCCAGGTCTGCCACTGCGACGTCTCGGCGCAGGCGTTCCGCGCCTGGCTGGAGCGGCGTTACGGGGGCCTGGACGCGCTCAACGCGGCGTGGGGCACCGCGTTCTGGAGCCAGCGTTACTCCGGCTGGGCGGAGATCCTGCCGCCGCGCCGGGCCCCTTACCTGGTGAACCCGACGCAGAGCCTCGACTGGCAGCGGTTCTGCTCCGACGCGCTGCTCGACCACTTCCGCGCCGAACGTGACGTGCTGCGCGAGCACACCCCGGACATCCCGGTCACCACGAACTTCATGGGGCTGTTCAAGCCGGTGGACGCCTGGAGGTGGGCCGCCGAGGAGGACGTCGTCTCCAACGACTGCTACCCGGACCCGGGCGACCCGCTCGCCCCTGCGCGCGCCGCGCTGGTCCACGACCTCATGCGCGGCCTGGCGGGCGGCCGGCCGTGGCTGCTGATGGAGCAGGCGGCCGGCGCGGTCAACTGGCGCCCGCACAACCTGCCCAAGCCGCCGGGGCAGCTCCGGCTGGAGTCGCTGCAGGCGCTGGCCAGGGGCGCCGACGGCCTGTGCTACTTCCAGTGGCGCGCCTCCCGCTTCGGCGCCGAGCGCTTCCACTCGGCGATGGTGCCGCATGCCGGCCCCGACACCCGGCTGCACCGCGAGGTGCGCGCGCACGGACGGGAGCTGCGCGGGCTCGGCGAGGTGGCGGGGCAGCCGGTGCCGGCGCGGGTGGCGCTGGTGTTCGGCTGGGAGAGCTGGTGGGCGCTGGAGGAGCCGGGCCGGCCGAGCGACCGGCTGCGGGCCGACGAGCAACTGCTCGCCTACTACCTGCCGCTGTGGGAGCGGGGCGTCGCCGTAGACGTGGTGCCGCCGGACGCCGACCTCGGCGGGTACGCGCTGGTCGTCGTCCCGAACCTGTTCCTCGTCGCCGACCGGGACGCGGAGGCGCTGACCGCGTACGCGCGGGGCGGCGGCACGCTGCTCGTCGGCCCGTTCTCCGGGGTGGTGGACCCGGACGGGCACGTACGCACCGGCCGGTTCCCGGCGCCGCTGCGCGCGGCGCTCGGCGCGTCCGGCGAGGAGTGGCTGCCCGCGGCGGGCGAGGTCGGCTGCCGCTGGCGCGACGGGGACACGTTCACCGCGCACACCTGGACCGAGCTGATGGCCGCCGAAGGAGCCGAGGCCGTGGCCGAGTTCACCGGCGGCGACCTGGCCTGCCGGCCGGCGGTGCTGCGGCACCGCGCCGGCGACGGCGTCGCCTGGTACGTCGCCACCCTGCCGGAGCCCGCCGCCCTCGCCGAGGTCATGGCGCGGGCGCTGGCGGACGCGGGCGTGCGCGGCGAGGTCGCCGAGCTGCCGCCCGGCGTCGAGGCGGTACGCCGCGGCGAGGTGCTGTTCCTGCTGAACCACGGCGCCGCGACCGCCCGCGTGGACCCGGGAGGACGCTGCGAGGACCTGCTGACCGGAGCCGTCGCCGACGGCCCCGTGACCCTGCCGCCGCGCGCGGTCGCCGCGCTGCGCCGGCACACGTGACTCGACCTCTGGGGCGGACGGGATGAAGTTCAAGGACGGTTACTGGCGGATGCGACCGGGGGTGCGGGCCTCGTACGCCGCCGCTGCGCACGACGTCACGGCGGATCAGGCGGGCGGGTCGTTACGGATCCTCGCGCCCACCCGCCCGATCACCCACCGCGGCGCCACCATCGACGGCCCGGTCCTGCGCGTGGACGTCTCCTCACCGATGCCGGACGCGATCAGCGTCCGCGTGGTGCACCTCGCCGGTTCGGTGCCGGACTCCCCCGTCTTCGAGCTGCACGGGGAGCCGGGCGTGGCCGAGATCGCCGTGGACGCCGAGCACGCGAGCCTGACCAGCGGCTCGCTCACCGCGCGGCTGCGCAGGGACGCGCCGTGGGAGCTGGTGTTCAGCGCCGGCGGCAGGGAGCTGACCCGCGGCGACGGCAGGAGCCTCGCCGTCATGGAGGACGCCGACGGCCGGCACTTCCTGGCCGAGCAGCTCCGGCTGAGCGCCGGTGAGCTGGTGTACGGGCTCGGCGAGCGCTTCGGCCCGCTGGTGCGCAACGGGCAGACGGTGGACATCTGGAACGACGACGGCGGCACGGCCAGCGAGCTGGCCTACAAGAACATCCCGTTCTACCTGACCAACCGCGGCTACGGCGTGTTCGTCAACCATCCGGGCCGGGTGTCGTTCGAGGTGGGGTCGGAGACGGTGTCGCGGGTGCAGTTCAGCGTCGAGGGGCACGAGCTGGAGTACCTCGTGATCCACGGCCCGACGCCGGCCGACATCCTGCGCCGCTACACCGCGCTGACCGGCCGCCCGGCGCTGCCGCCCGCCTGGTCGTTCGGGTTGTGGCTGTCCACGTCGTTCACCACCGACTACGACGAGGCCACGGTCACGTCGTTCGTGGCCGGGATGGCCGAGCGGGACATCCCGCTCAGCGTGCTGCACTTCGACTGCTTCTGGATGCGGCAATACCGCTGGTGCGACTTCGAGTGGGACCCGGAGACGTTCCCCGACCCCGAGGGCATGCTGCGCCGGCTCAAGGAGCGCGGGCTGCGGGTGTGCGTGTGGATCAACCCGTACGTCGGGCAGGCGTCGGCGCTGTTCGACGAGGGCCGGCGGCTCGGCCACCTGCTGCGCCGCCCGGACGGCACGGTGTGGCAGGACGACCACTGGCAGGCGGGGCGGGCGCTGGTGGACTTCACCTCGCCGGCCGCCCGGGAGTGGTACGCGGGCAAGCTGCGCGCGCTGCTCGACATGGGCGTGGACGCGTTCAAGACCGACTTCGGCGAGCGTGTCCCCACGGACGTGGCCTACGCCGACGGCTCCGACCCCGAGCGCATGCACAACTACTACACGCTGCTCTACAACCGGACCGTCCACGACGTGCTGGCCGAGCGCGGCCCCGCCGTGCTGTTCGCCCGGTCGGCGACCGTCGGCGGGCAGCGGCTGCCGGTGCACTGGGGCGGCGACTGCGAGTCCACGTTCGAGGCGATGGCCGAGTCGCTGCGCGGCGGGCTCTCGCTCGGCCTGGCCGGGTTCGGGTTCTGGAGCCACGACATCGGCGGGTTCGAGGGCCTGCCTGATCCGGCGGTGTTCAAGCGGTGGGTGGCCTTCGGGCTGCTGTCGTCGCACAGCCGGCTGCACGGCAGCTCGTCGTACCGGGTGCCGTGGCTGTTCGACGAGGAGGCGGTGGCCGTGCTGCGCGCCTTCACCAGGCTCAAGGCCCGCCTCATGCCCTACCTGTACGGGGCCGCGGTGCGCGCGACCACGGACGGGCTGCCGGTGATGCGGGCGATGCAGCTGGAGTTCCCCGGCGACCGGGCCTGCGACCACCTCGACGCCCAGTACATGCTGGGCCAGGACCTGCTGGTCGCGCCGGTGCTGTCGGCGGAGGGCGAGGTCTCCTACTACGTGCCCGCGGGCGAGTGGACCCGCCTGCTGGACGGCGGCACGGTGACCGGGCCCGGCTGGCACGCCGAGGTGCACGGCTTCGACAGCCTGCCGCTGCTGGTGCGGCCGGGCGCGGTGCTGCCGGTCGGCGCGCGCGAGGACCGGCCCGACTACGACTACGCCGACGGCGTGACCCTGCAGGCGTACCGGCTCGCGGACGGAGATCACCGCACTGTTACCGTTCCCACCGTGGACGGGGGCGTCGGGGCGGTCTTCGAGGTGTCGCGGGCCGGCGAGCGGGTGCGGGCCCGGCGTGTCGAGGGCCCGGCCACGTCCTGGAACCTGCTGGCCGGCGGCGTGCGGGCGACCGCCGGGCCGGACACGGACGAGATAGAGATCATCCTTGAAGGAGCAGCATGACCACCTTCCCCGAGAGTTTCCTGTGGGGCACCGCCACCGCCGCCTACCAGGTCGAGGGCGCCTGGAACGAGGACGGCCGCGGCCCGTCCATCTGGGACACCTTCTCGCACACCCCCGGGCTGGTCGCGAACGGCGACACCGGTGACCTCGCCTGCGACCACTACCACCGGCTGGAGTCCGACCTCGACCTGCTGGCCGGGCTCGGCGTCGGCGCCTACCGCTTCTCGATCTCCTGGCCGCGCGTCCAGCCGGGCGGCGCCGGCGGGCTCAACGAGCCGGGCGCGGCCTTCTACGACCGGCTCATCGACGGCCTGCTGACCCGCGGCATCGCCCCCGTCGCCACCCTCTACCACTGGGACCTGCCGCAGGAGCTGGAGGACGCGGGCGGCTGGCCGGCCCGCGACACCGCGCTGCGCTTCGCCGAGTACGCCCGCCTGATGGGCGAGCGGTACGGCGACCGCGTGCACACCTGGATCACGCTGAACGAGCCGTGGTGCTCGGCCTACCTGGGCTACGGCTCCGGCGTGCACGCCCCGGCGCGCACCGACCCGGCCGCGGCCCTCGCCGCCGTCCACCACCTCAACCTCGGGCACGGCCTGGCGGTGCAGGCGCTGCGCTCGACCGCGGCCGGGGACGCCGACATGTCGGTCACGCTCAACCTGCACCACGTGCGCGGCGTGTCCGAGGCGGACGCGGCGGCGGTGCGCAAGGCGGACGCCCTGGCCAACCGGGCCTTCCTCGGGCCGATGCTGGAGGGCGCCTACCCGCGCGACCTCATCGAGGCCACCTCCTCGGTGACCGACTGGTCGTTCGTGCGCGACGGCGACGAGGCGGCCGCCTGTCAGCCGCTGGACGTGCTCGGCGTCAACTACTACAACCCGACGCTGGTGCGGCACTGGGACGGCTCCGGCGCGAAGGAGACGGCCGACGGCCACCAGGACGGGGCCGCCTCCCCGTGGATCGCCTGCGAGGACGTGGAGTTCGTGCGCCAGCCGGGCCCGTACACCGAGATGGGCTGGAACATCGACGAGACCGGCCTGACCGAGCTGCTGCTGCGCCTGCACCGCGACCACCCCGGCCTGCCCCTCATGATCACCGAGAACGGCGCCGCGTTCCCCGACCCGGTCGGGCAGGACGGGCTGGTCCACGACGCCGACCGGATCGACTACCTGCGCCGGCACCTGTCCGCGGTGGCCGAGGCCATCGCGGGCGGCGCGGACGTGCGCGGCTACTTCGTGTGGTCGCTGATGGACAACTTCGAGTGGGCGCACGGCTACGCCAAGCGGTTCGGCATCGTGAGGGTGGACCGGGAGACGATGGAGCGCACCTGGAAGGACAGCGCCCACTGGTATCGCGACGTGGTGGCCACGGGCAAGCTGCCGGAGTGAGCCCCTATGGCTTGCGCCCCACCCCGCCGACGAAGGTGTGGTAGGTGATGCCGAGATCAGGGTCGTACCCCTCGTCCGGCCGCCACTCCGGCAGCGGCACGAGGCCGGGCTCCAGCAGCTCCAGGCCGTCGAAGTAGGCCAGCAGCTCCTCGCGGGTGCGCCAGCGGCCGGTGCCGAGATGCTCGTTGAACAGCTTCTCGGCCTCGGCCGCCTGCGCGGCGACCTCGGGGTGGGCCGCGCCCGGGTTGTGGAAGTGGGAGATGACCACGTGGCTGCCGGAGGCGAGCGGCGCCACCAGGCGGGCCACGATGCCGGCCGGGTCCTCCTCGTCGGCCAGGTGGTGCAGCAGCCCGAACATCAGCAGCGCCACCGGCCGGTCGAAGTCGATGAGGGCGCGCGTGCGCGGGTCGGCGAGGATGCTCTCCGGCTCGCGGGCGTCGGCGTGCACGACGGCGGTCGTGTCGTCGTCGGCGAGCAGCGCCCCGCCGTGGACCTGCACCATCGGGTCGTGGTCGACGTAGACGACGTGCGTGCCCGGCGCGACCTCCTGGGCGATCTCGTGCACGTTGCCCTGCGTGGGCAGGCCCGAGCCGACGTCGAGGAACTGCCGGATGCCGGCCTCGCCCGCGAGGTGGCGGACCGTGCGCCGCAGGAACGCCCGGTTGGCCCTGGCGGCCTGTGGCGCGTCCGGCGCGATCTTCAGCGCCAGCTCGGCGACCTGCCGGTCGGCGGCGTAGTTGTCGGTGCCGCCGAGCATGAAGTCGTAGACGCGCGACACGCTCGGCCTGCTGGTGTCTATCCCCTGTGGTGCGCTTTCCTGCTCGCTCTCGGGCATCGCCGGCTCCTTGGGATACGGGGGGATTACGCCGGTGATCTTAACCGGTCACCAGCCGTCGAGGTGGAGAACGTCGTCAAGCGGCTGCCTGCGGGCCGGCTTGAACGCCTCGCCCGTGTAGTAGGCCGTGGGGATGAGCGCGCCCTGCCGGACCTCGGACGGGATGCCGAGCAGCTCGGCGATCTCGGTCTCGTACACCAGGTGCAGGCTCGTCCAGGCGGTGCCGAGGCCGCGGGCGCGGGCGGCCAGCATGTAGCTCCACGCGGCCGGCAGCAGCGAGCCCCAGAGCCCGGCCTGGTTGCCCTCGGGCAGCCTGGGCGCCTCGATGCAGGGGATCACCAGGACCGGGACGTCGCCCATGTGCTCGCCCAGGTGGGCGGCGCTGTCGGAGACCCGCCGCTGCACCTCCGCCCGCTCCGGGTCGTCCTGGAACAGGGCGCCGGCCGAGGATTTCGAGGCGAGGTAGGCGCGGGTGGCCCGGCCGTAGTAGTCACCGATCGCCTTGCGCCGCTCCGGGTCGGTGACCACGACCCAGTGCCAGCCCTGGGCGTTGCCGCCGGTCGGGGCCTGCAAGGCGATCTCCAGGCACTCGCGGACGAGTTCCATCGGCACGGGCCTGGTCAGGTCGAGGCGCTTGCGGACGCTGCGGGTGGTGGTGAGCAGCTCGTCGGGTGTCATGGCCCCATCATGCCAACCCGCCACCCGCGCGCCCGGGAGGCTCAGGCGGCGCCGAGCCAGAGGTCGGGGCCGAAGACCTCGTAGTGGATGTCCTTCGGCGCCACGCCCGCCCTGATGAGGTCGCCGCGGACCGCCCGCATGAACGGCACCGGCCCGCACATGTAGACCTGCGCGCCTTCGGGGATCCGCACGCCGGCCAGGTCCATCAGGCCGGTACGGGCGCCTTCGGGGGCGTCCCGCTCGTACCAGAGGACCTGCTCGGCGCCGGCCGCGGCGGCGAGGCGGGTCATGTCCGCGCGCAGCGGGTGGCTCGTCACGTCCCGGTCGGCGTGCAGGAGCAGCACCTGGCGGGGGTCGCCGGTGCGGGCCAGGTGGCCGAGCATGGCGGTGATCGGGGTGCAGCCGATGCCGGCCGAGACGAGCACGAGCGGGGCGTCGCCGTCGCGCAGCGCGACGTCGCCGAACGGCGCGGACAGGGTCAGCTCGTCGCCCTCGGCGACGGTGGCGTGCAGCAGGGCGGAGACCTCGCCGTCGGCGACGCGCTTGACCGTGACGCGGCGCAGGCCGTCGTCCTCCTCGCCGGAGAGGGTGTACTGGCGGAGCTGGTGGACGCCGTCGGGCATGCGGACGCGGATGCTCACGTACTGGCCGGGCAGGGCGGGCGGGACGGGCTCGTCGCCGAGCGGGCGCAGCAGCAGGGACACGGCGTCCGGGGTCTCCTCGCGCCGCTCCACGACCTGCCAGGTGCGCCAGGTGCGGCCGCCCTCGGCGCCGGCGGCGGCGTACACGCGGGACTCGATCGCGATGAGCGCGCCGGCCATGAGCCAGTAGACCTCGTCCCAGGCGGCGGCCACGTCGGGGGTGACGGCGTCGCCGAGGACCTCCGCGATCGCGCCGAACAGGTATTTGTGGACGATGACGTACTGGTCCTCGGTGACGCCGACGGCGGCGTGCTTGTGCGCGATGCGCGACAGCATCATGTCGGGGCGCTCGTCCGGGTGTTCCAGGAGCATGGTCGCGAAGGCGGCGATGGAGCCGGCCAGGGCGCGCCGCTGCTCGCCGCTGCGCTGGTTGCCGCGGTTGAACAGGCCGTCGAGCAGCTCGGGGCGGTCGGCGAACATCGTGTCGTAGAACCGCGCGGTGATGGTGTCGAGCTGGGCCGCGACGACGGGCAGCGTCGCGCGGACGACGGCCGCGCTCTCCTCGGACAGCATGGATGAACCCCCAGATTCTTAATTGGTATCTGGGATTCATATTATTTGGCCGGAAGGGCGGCCCTTTCCCCGGGGGGCGCGAGGGACAGCAGCACCGGCCCGGTCGGCGCCTCGACCAGCGAGGCGACGGTGACGCCGTCGAGCGCGGCGTAGAACGCCTCCCGGGCCTCGCGCAGCGCGCCGCGCAGCCGGCAGGCGGCCCGCAGCGGGCAGGGCACGGCGTCCTCGCACCCCACCACGTCGTCGCCGCCCTCCAGCGCGCGCACGATGCCGCCGACCGTCGCGGCGCGCCCGCCCGCGGCGAGCTGCATCCCGCCGCCCCGCCCCCGCCTGGCCTCGACCAGCCCCAGCTCACTCAGCCTGGCGACGGCCTTGGCCGCGTGGGTGTACGGGACGGCGAGCACATCGGCCACGGCCCGCGTGGTCAGCAGCTCGTCGGCGTCCGCCACGGCCAGCCGCATCACGATGCGCAGGGAGATGTCGGTGAAGGCGGTCAGGCGCATACGTCCACGGTATGCCGCCCGGCCGCCTTCCCGGGCCGCCTTCCCGGGCCGCCTTCCCGGGCCGCCTTCTCAGGTCACCGTTCTAGACCCCGCCGAGCACCGCCATGGCGGGCAGCGGGCGGTCGGCGAAGTCGAAGAGCGCCTGGTTCTCCCAGGCGTTGCCGGAGGACGGGTCGGCCGGGTCCCAGCCGTTGCCCGGCACCCCGGTCCAGGTCGCCTCCCAGGTGAACAGGCCGAGGCCGAGACCGTTCGGGACCTGCCTGACGATGTCGGCGACCTTCGCCAGCATCGCCGCCTGCCCCTGCGGCGTGGACCGGTAGCCGGGGTACGGCTCGGGCGAGACGATGAGGTTCTCCCAGCCGTCGTCGTCGGCCGTGGTGAAGGGATAGCCGGTCTCCACCACGACGATCGGCTTGCCGTAGCGGGTGGCGACGTCGTTGAGGTTGGCCTGGAAGCCCTCCAGCGTCCCGTGCCAGTACGGGTAGTACGACACCCCGATGACGTCGTGCCTGATGCCGTACGCGGCGGCGTTGTCGAACCACCACCGGTACAACCCGTTGTCGCCGCCGTTGGCCAGGTGCAGCACGACCTTGGCCGCGGGCGAGACCCGCTTGACGGCGTCGTAGCCGGCGTTCAGCAGCGCGGCGGTGTTCGCCCAGTTCGCGTTGGAGCCGTCGGGCCAGAGCAGGCCGCCGTTGATCTCGTTGCCGACCTGGACCATGTCGGCGGGGGTGCCCTGGCGGCGCAGCGCGTCGAGCACGTCGTAGGTGTGGTCGGCGACGGCCTGCCGGAGCCGGTCGAAGCTCAGCGACTCCCACGCCGCCGGCTTGTACTGCTTGCCGGGGTCGGCCCAGGTGTCGGAGTAGTGGAAGTCGACGAGCAGCTTCAGCCCCTGGGCCTTGGCGCGCTTGGCGACGGGGAGCACCCTGGCCTTGGTGTTGTAGCCGTCGGCCGGGTTCACCCAGACCTTGAGCCGGATGAAGTTGAGCCCCGCCTGGGACAGGACGCGCAGGGCGTCGGCGCGGCGGCCGAGCGCGTCGCGGTAGACGCCGCCGAGCGCCTCGGACTTGGCCAGGCTGGAGACGTCGGCGCCGCGGATCGCCAGGCGCGTTCCGGGGCCGTGCGCCTGTTCCGCCTGGGCGGGCTGGGCCGCCAGTGAGGCGGCGGTGAGTAACAGCAGGGACAGGACGGTCAGGATGCGCCTCATGCGCGTTCTCCTTCGGTTCGGGGGGTTTCCTCGACGACCGTGACGGCGCCGGCCGCGACGGTGACCCGGCCGTCGCAGCGCACGCCGTCGAACACGCTGACGCCGGTCACCCCCTCGACCGTCACCGGCTCGTCGCCGTGGTTGACGAGGAACACGTGGCGGCCCCGGCGGACCAGCTCCAGGTGCTCGGGCAGGCCGCGCGGCCGTGACACGCCCGCGTGGTCGAGCACTGGGCCGAGCAGGTCCCGCAGCGCCCGCCCGCCGACGGGGGCGGTGGCGAGATACCAGGCGGTGCCCGCGCCGAGGTCGTGCCGGGTGAAGGCCGGGTGGCCGGCGTCGGGGCCGGCGGCGAAGGCGCGCACGGTGACCGCCCCCGCCGGGCGCACCCGCTCCGACCAGATCCGCCCCGGCAGGGCCTCCGTCCCGGCCGCGTCCGGCTCGGCGGCCAGGAGGACGGTCTCGTCCTGCCGCAGCGGGTGGAACTCCTCGACCGAGAGGCCGAGCAGCTCGCGCAGCGCGCCCGGGTGGGGGCCGGGGTGGATGGCGTCGTGCTCGTCCACGATGCCGGAGAAGTACGACACCAGCAGGTGCCCGCCCGCCTCGACGTACCGGTGCAGGTTCTTGGCGCCGGCCTCGGTCAGCAGGTACGCGCTGGGCGCCACCACCACCCGATACCCCGAAATATCAGCAGAAGGGTGGACGAAGTCCACGGTGACGTGCTCCCGCCACAACGCCTCGTAGAAGGCGTCCATCCGCTCGCGGAAGGACAGGTCCACCGACGGCCGCCAGTCCAGCTCCAGCGCCCAGTACGACTCCCAGTCCCAGACCAGCGCCACCTCGGCCCGCACCCGGCTTCCCCGCACCCCGGCCAGCCGCCGCAGGTCGGCGCCCAGCCGGACCACCTCGCGCCACTGCCCGGAGTCGGTCCCGGCGTGCGGCACCAGCCCCGAGTGGAACTTCTCGGCCCCGAACCTGGAGGCCCGCCACTGGAAGAACAGCACGCTGTCGGAGCCGCGCGCCACGTGGGCGAGGCTGTTGCGGCGCATCTCGCCGGGCCGCTTGGCGAGGTTGCGCGGCTGCCAGTTGACCGCCCCGGCCGAGTGCTCCATGAGCATCCAGGGCGCGCCGCCGGCCACCGAGCGGGCGAGGTCGGCGGACATCGCCAGGTCGATGTGGTTGTCGGGCTGCTCGGCCCGCAGGTAGTGGTCGTTGGCCACCACGTCGAGCTCGCGGGCCCACTGCCAGAGGTCGGTGGACTTGCAGTTGACGGTGCCGGCGAAGTTCGTGGTGACGGGCAGGTGCGGGGTGAGCTCGCGCAGGATGTCGCGCTGGAGCGCGTAGTGCTCGCGGTGCTGGCCGTCGCTGAAGCGGGCGTAGTCCAGGCGCTGGGCGGGGTTGACGACCGTGTGGTTGAAGCGCGGGGCGTCGATCTGCGACCAGTCGGTGTAGGTCTGGCCCCAGAAGGTGGTCCCCCAGGCGTCGTTCAGCGCGGAGAGGTCCTGGTAGGTCGCCCGCAGCCACCCCCGCCAGGCGGCCACGCTGTGCTCGCAGTAGCACTCGCCGAGCGGCGCCCCGTACTCGTTGTGCACGTGCCACATGGCCACGGCCGGATGGTCGCGGTAGTGCTCGCCCAGCGCCCGCACCAGCCGGGCGGTCGCCTCACGGAAGGCCGGCGCGCTGGAGCAGGCGCTCTGCCGCCCGCCGAACCCGATCCGCACGCCGTCCCTGGTCACCGGCAGCACGTCGGGGTGCGCGGCGACGAACCAGGCGGGCGGCGCGGCCGTCGGGGTGGCGAGGTCCACGGCGACGCCGGCCGCGTGCAGCCGGTCGAGGATCTCGTCCAGCCAGCCGAAGTCGTAACGTCCCTCGGCCGGCTCCATCAGCGCCCACGAGAACATGCCCAGGCTGACCAGGTTGACCCCGGCCTCCCGCATGAGGGCCGCGTCCTCCTCCAGGACCTCGCGCGGCCACTGCTCTGGGTTGTAGTCCCCGCCGAAGGCGAGGCCGGCAGGACGCTCCGGATACATCCATCCCCCTTGGAAATCTTCTGTGAACGTGCACAGTAATCCCTCCCCACGCCGTTGGGAACAGCCCGGGGACGGATCAGGGATTTTTCGCGGGTTAACGAGAACGTAACGCCTCTTGACGGGCATTTCGGCGCTGCTCCACTCTGTGCACGTTCACAGAACCTTACGGAGGTACGCATGCGCGCCAACCGTCTCGGAGCAGCGCTGGCCGTCGCGCTCACGGCCACCCTCGCCGCCTGCGGGTCCGGCGAGCCCACCCCCCAGAGCTCCGCGGCGCCGCAAAGCTCCGCCCCCGCGGCCCAGGGACCGGTCAAGCTCACCTACTGGACCTGGGCCCCCAACATGGACAAGATCGTGGACGTCTGGAACAAGGCGCACCCCGACATCCAGGTCACGGTCAGCAAGCAGGCCGGCGGCGACGACGCGGCCGCCAAGTACCTCACCGCCGCCAAGGCCGGCAACCCGCCCGACCTGGTCCAGGCCGAGTACCAGCACCTTCCCTCGTTCATCGCCGCCGACGCGGTGGCCGACATCAAGGCCGAGACCGCCGCGATCCAGGGCGAGTTCACCGAGGGCCTGTGGCGCCTGGTCACGCTCGGCACCGAGGGCGTCTACGGCATCCCGCAGGACAGCGGCCCGATGATGCTCTTCTACCGCCAGGACCTGTTCGACAAGTACGGCATCGAGGTCCCGAAGACCTGGCAGGAGTACGCCGACGCGGCCCGCGCCGTGCGCAAGAAGGACCCGAAGGTCCACCTCGGCACGTTCTCCAGCAAGGACCCGGGAGCGTTCACAGGCTACGCCCAGCAGGCCGGCGCCCAGTGGTGGTCGATCGAGGGCGAGTCCTGGAAGGTGAACATCGCCGACGAGCCCACCAGGAAGGTCGCCGACTACTGGAGCGGCCTGGTGAAGGAGGGCGCTATCGACGACATGCCGTACTTCACCCCCGAGTGGAACAAGGCGCTCAACGACGGCAAGCTGCTCACCTGGCCGTCCGCCGTCTGGGCGCCGGGCGTGCTGTCGAGCAACGCGCCCAAGGCCAAGGGCAAGTGGGCCGCCGCACCGCTCCCCCAGTGGAACGCCGGCGAGAACGTCAGCGGCTTCTGGGGCGGCTCGTCCACCGCCGTGTCGGCCAAGACCCCGAACAAGGCCGCCGCCGCGCAGTTCGCCACCTGGCTCAACACCGACCCCGCCGCGATCGAGCTGCTGGTCGAGGAGGCCGCGATCTACCCGGCCGCCACCAAGGCCCAGTCGGCGCTCGGCGAGGCCCCCGAGTACTTCGCCAACCAGCCCGACTTCTGGCAGCAGGCCGCCGCCGTCTCCGCCGGCGCCCGCGGCTTCACCTTCGGCCCGAACGTCGGCGTGACGTACAACGCCTTCAAGGACGCCTTCGACAAGGCCGTCCAGAACAAGTCGTCCTTCGCCGAGGCCGTGCAGTCCATGCAGGACACCACGGTCGCCGACATGCGCAAGGCCGGCTTCCAGATCGCCCAATGAACCAGGGACGAAGGAGCGCCTGGCCGTACCTCTTCCTGACCCCGGCGGTCGTGCTGTTCACGCTCTTCCTCGCCGTGCCCATCGGCTACACGGTCTACCTGGCGACGCGCCGGACCAAGGTGTCGGGGCTCGGGCTCGGGAAGGGGGCGCGACGGGAGGTGTTCGTCGGCTTCGACAACTTCTCCGCCGCGCTCGCCGACGCCGAGCTGTGGCAGGGCTGGCTGCGGGTGCTCGGGTACGGCGCGTTCGTGCTGGTCGTCATGCTCGGCCTCGCGCTGCTGTTCGCGCTGCTGCTGGACTCGGCGCGGGTGCGGCTGGCGCGGTTCTCCCGGATCGCGATCTTCCTGCCGTACGCGGTGCCGGGGGTGGCCGCCACCCTGCTGTGGGGGTTCCTCTACCTGCCCTCGCTCAGCCCGATCCGCTCCGTGCTCGACGCCGACCTGCTCGGGCCCACCACCGTCACGTACTCCATGGCGAACGTGGCGGTGTGGGGCGGCACCGGCTTCAACATGCTCGTGCTCTACACCACGCTCCGGGCCATCCCGCGCGACCTGTACGAGGCCGCCCGGCTCGACGGCGCCTCGGAGCTCCAGATCGCCCTCCGGGTCAAGATCCCGATCCTGACCCCGGCGATCATCCTCACCACGGTGTTCTCGATCATCGCCACCGTCCAGGTGTTCACCGAGCCCACCACGCTGCGCCCGCTGACCAACACGATCAGCTCCACCTGGAGCCCGCTCATGAAGGTCTACCGGGACGCCTTCGTCACCGGCGACCTCTACTCGGCCGCCGCCACCTCGATCGTCATCGCGGCGGTCTCGCTCGTCCTGTCGTTCGGGTTCCTGCGCGTGGTCCGCAACCACGCCTTCGGGGAGGGCTGATGGCCGGGATCACCGCCGCCACCTCGCACCGCCGCCGCTCGCGCGGCCCGGCCGGCCGCGGGTCGTGGGGCATCGCGCCGACCGCGCTGCTGCTCCTCGGGGCGGTCTACTGCCTGTTCCCGGTGTTCTGGGTGTTCATCGCGGCCACCAAGTCGCCGGGCGAGCTGTTCAGCACCTCGACGCTGGCGTTCGGCACGGGCTTCCTCGACAACGTCGAGCAGCTCTTCGCCTACCGCGACGGCGTGTTCTGGCTGTGGGCGGGCAACACGCTGCTCTACGCGGGCGGCGGGGCGCTGCTGTCCACCGCGGTCTCGGCGATCTCCGGGTACGCGCTGGCGAAGTACCGCTTCCCCGGCCGGAACGTGATCTTCAACATCCTCATCGGCGGCATCCTGGTGCCCGCCGTGGTGCTGGCCATCCCGCAGTACCTGCTGTTCAGCAAGTTCGGGCTGGCGGACACGTACTGGGCGGTGCTGCTGCCGCAGATCCTGCACCCGTACAGCATCTATCTGGCCCGCATCTACGCCTCGGCGGCCATCCCCGACTCGCTGCTGGAGGCGGGCCGGATCGACGGGGCGGGCGAGGGCCGGCTGATGGCGCGGGTGGCGATGCCGCTCATGGTGCCCGGCATGGTGACGATCTTCCTGTTCCAGTTCGTGGCGATCTGGAACAACTTCCTGCTGCCGTTCATCATGCTGGGCGACGACGGCAAGTTCCCGCTCACGGTCGGCCTCTACACGCTGCTCATGGCGGGGGCCAACCAGCCCGCGCTCTACAACCTGATCCTCACCGGGGCGTTCCTGTCGATCGTGCCGCTGATCGCGCTGTTCCTCACGATGCAGCGATACTGGAGGACCGATCTGTCCTCCGGAGCCGTGAAATGAAACGCCCTACGATCCACGATGTGGCCGCGGCCGCGGGCGTGTCCCGCGGCACGGTCTCCCGCCTGCTCAACGGGGACAAGTACGTCAGCCCCGCGGCGCGCGTGGCCATCGAGCGGGCGATCTCCGAGACCGGCTACGTCGTCAACCGCGCCGCGAGGAGCCTGGTCACCCAGCGCACCGGCTCGGTGGTGATGGTGCTGTCGGAGCCGCACGAGAAGCTGTTCGAGGACCCCAACTACAGCACGCTGATCCGGGTCGCGATCAGGATGCTGGCCGAGCGGGACCTGTCGCTGGTGATGATGATGGCCGGCGACGAGGGCGACCGCGAGCGGGTGGTCCGCTACGTGCGCGGCGGCCACGCCGACGGGGTGCTGCTGGTCTCCACGCACGCGGGCGACCCGCTGGTGGAGGCCCTGGGCTCCGGCGGGCCGCCCGCGGTGTCGGTCGGCGCGGTCATCGGCCACGAGAACGTCATCCCGTACGCGGCCGCGGACGAGCGCATGGGCGCCCGGCAGATGACTGAATACTTCGTCCGCCAGGGCCGGCGCAGGATCGCGATGATCACCGGGCCGATGGACACGCCGGGCGGCATCCAGCGCCTGGAGGGCTTCGCCGAGGTGCTGGGCCGCAAGGCCACCCAGCGGCTCATCGCGCACGGCGACTGGACGCAGGCGAGCGGCGAGCGGGCGATGCGCGAGCTGCTGGAGCGCTCCCCCGACCTCGACGCCGTCTTCGTCGCCTCCGACCTGATGGCGGCCGGGGCCCTCGCGGCGCTGCGCGCGGCCGGGCGGCGGGTGCCGGACGACGTGGCGGTGGGCGGGTTCGACGACTCGGCGGTGGCGGTCTCGACGCATCCGCCGCTGACCACGATCCGCCAGCCGCTCGCGAAGATGGCGCAGGAGACGATGCGGCTGCTGTTCGCGCTGCTGGACGGGGCCGGTCCCGTCGAGCCCGTGGTGCTGCCGACCGAGCTGGTGGTACGGGAGTCCGCCTGATCGGGATAAATGGCAGAAAGTCGGGATCTTCCGGGGTCCGGCGTCGTACGATCATCCGCAACGTCCCCCGTGACGTCGCAGGCAGGAGGAGCCGACGGTGGCCGAGAGCGAGCAGGAGCGCGCGCCGCGCGGGATCGACACGACGAGACCCAGCGTCTCGCGCGTCTACGACTTCATGCTCGGCGGCAAGGACAACTACGAGGCCGACCGGATGGCGGCGCGGCGGGCGCTGGAGGTCGCGCCGGACGCGCCCCAGGCGGCGCGGGCCAACCGCGAGTTCCTGGGCCGGGTGGTGCGCTTCCTCGCCGGCGAGGCCGGCATCCGGCAGTTCCTCGACATCGGCTCCGGCCTGCCCACCCAGGGCAACGTGCACGAGATCGCCCAGTCGGTCGCGCCCGGCACGCACGTCGTCTACGTCGACCACGACCCGATCGTGCTCGTCCACGGCCGGGCCCTGCTGGCCGTGGACGACACCACCACCGTGGTCGAGGCCGACCTGCTCCACCCCGAGGCGATCCTGCACAATCCCGAGGTCCGGCGGCTGATCGACTTCGACCGGCCGGTGGCGCTGCTGCTGCTGGGCATCCTGCACCACCTGGCCGACCACGAGGACCCCGGCGGCATCACCCGGCGGCTGATGGACCGCCTCGTGCCCGGCAGCTACCTCGCCGTCTCCCACTTCCACAACCCGGGGCCGGAGCTGCCCGAGGTGTCGCGGCAGGCGTACTCGGCGGAGAAGATCTTCAACGAGACGATGGGCACCGGGCGGTGGCGCACCCGCGCGGAGATCCTCGCCTACTTCGACGGGCTGGACCTGCTGGAGCCCGGCCTCGTGCCACTGCCGGAGTGGCGGCCGGACGAGGGCGACCACGCCATGCCCGGCATCACCTACCACACGTTCGTGGGCGGGGTGGCCCGCAAGCCGGAGCTGTGACGGCTCAGAGCGCCCCGGCGTAGACCCAGCGCCCGTCCAGCCGGACGAACCGGCTGTGCTCCTCCATCTCGCCCGGCCGCCCGCGCTCCACGTAGTGGGCGCGGAAGCGGACCGTGCCCTCGGTGTGCACGACGCTGCCGCCCGTGGCCTCCAGGACCTCCAGCCGGGTCCAGCGCAGCCGCTTGTCGAGGTCGAGCCGGGCCGGGCGGCCGGCCGGATGCCAGGTGCGCAGCAGGTAGGCCGCGTCGCCCACGGCGAACGCGCTGAAACGCGAGCGCATGAGCTGCTCGGCGGTGGCCGCCGCCGTCTCGCCGCGGTGCAGCCGGCCGCAGCAGTCGTCGTAGGGGGCGGGCAGGCCGCAGGGGCACGGTCGGGCGGGCATGCGCCCTATTGTGCACCCAGCCGGCCGGCCAGGGCGGTCAGGGTCGCGCCGAGCGGGGCGTCCACGAGCAGCGCGGCGTCGGCGTCGCCGCCGGTCGGGCCCTGGTTGACGATCGCGATCGGGACGCCGCGCGCCGCCGCCCGCCGCACGAACCGCAGCCCCGACCTGATCGCCAGCGAGGAGCCGAGCACGAGCAGCGCGCGGGCGCTCTCCACGACGGCGAAGCACTCCTCGACGCGCGGGCGCGGAACGTTCTCGCCGAAGAACACCACGTCCGGCTTGAGCAGGCCGCCGCAGCCGGTGCAGTCGACCACGCGGAACCCGGCGACCTGCTCGTCCGTGAGCACCGCGTCGCCGTCAGGGTTGATCACGTCGCTGGTGGCCGCCCAGCCGGGATTGGCCTCGCGCAGCCGGCGGTCCAGCTCGGCGCGCGGCGTGCGCTCGCGGCAGCTCAGGCACATCACCCGGTCGAGGCCGCCGTGCAGCTCGATCACCCGGTCCGCGCCGGCCGCCTGGTGCAGGCCGTCGACGTTCTGGGTGACGATGCCACTGACCAGGCCGTGCCGCTCCAGCGCGGCCACGGCGCGGTGCCCGGCGTTGGGCCTGGCCAGGCCGATCTGCCGCCAGCCGACGTGGCTGCGCGCCCAGTAACGCCGCCGCGCCTCCTGGCTGGCGACGAAACGCTGGTAGGTCATCGGTTCGGCCCGCCGCGCCTGCCCGGTCGGTCCCCGGTAGTCGGGGATGCCCGACTCGGTGGACAGCCCGGCGCCGCTCAGCACCGCCACCCCGCCCCGGCCGACCAGCGCGTCCAGCTCGTCGAGACCGCCGGGTGACGCCTCCATGGTGCCGCCTAGTGTCACGCCTTCCATGGTGCCCGACGCGGCGCCGTGCCCGGTCACCCCCTCCCCGCCAACGCGGTGCCGTGCCCCGGTCACTTCCTCCCCGCCCTACCGCAGGACGCCGGCCGCGGCGAGCTCGGCCGTCAGGCGGCGGCGGGCGGGCTCGGCCAGGTGGTCGAGGGCGTGCGGGTCGGCGGCCAGGCGGCTGACCGGGGCGACCAGGAGGTGGTGCAGCCGGATCGACCGGCCGGAACGCAGGTTGACGGCGAACGTCCCCGGCCCCCGCCCGTCGGGCCCCGC
Source organism: Nonomuraea wenchangensis (assembly GCF_900111685.1). Classification (GTDB taxonomy): domain Bacteria; phylum Actinomycetota; class Actinomycetes; order Streptosporangiales; family Streptosporangiaceae; genus Nonomuraea; species Nonomuraea wenchangensis. The sequence goes on along the minus strand of NZ_FOHX01000010.1, from coordinate 130,961 downwards.
GCCCGCGACCACCTCCGTGCAGGGGTCCCAGGCCGCGCCCGGCGGGCCGGGGGCGGCGGGCCCGGCGACGGAGCAGGCCGCCAGCCGCCCGGCCGGCACGCCCGGCAGCCGCTCCAGCCACCGCCGCAGGAGGATCGTGACCTCGTCCTGCGACATGCCGCCCGGCGCGTCGAACTCCGTCCACCGGGCCAGGTCGTGGCCCGCCCTGGGCGGGCGCCGCAGCACGCCGCCCGCCGTCCAGGGCGCGCGCACCGCCATCCGGTACGGCCGGACCCCCGCCGGCCGTACCCCCGCGAGCCCGCCCGCCAGCAGCTCCGCCGACTCCTCCGCCGCCTCGGCGGTGACGCCGGGCGCGCCCACCGCCAGCTCGCCCGTCACCGGCACGCCCGGCGGCAGCGCGGCCCGCAGGCGGCGCAGGTCGGCGGCCCCGCCGGTGAGGCCGGTGGCCACGCCCAGGAAGTCGACGCGGGTGAGCATCAGCGTCAGCCCCCGGCACCGGGCCAGCGCCTCCCCCGGGAGCGCCGCCGCCCGCGCCACGTCCAGCCGCCCCGCCCACGGCGCCCCGCCCCCGGGCACCGGCCGGGTCCCCACGATCCACCGCACCGGCTCGACGCCCCCGCGTCCCGAGCCGGTCGCCTCCCCTCCGTCGCGTCCGCACCAGGGCGGTCTGATCAGCTGGTCGGGTGACCAGCCGCCCCACCTCACCCCGGCCAGCTCCGGGATCCGCCGCAGCGCCCCCCGGTGCTCGGCGACGTGCCGCCCGCACAGGGTCACGCCCTCCCCCAGGGCGGCGACCAGCGCGAACGCGGCCGGGAGCTGGTCGGCGCGGTCGATCAGGACGTGCGCCCGCCGCCCGCGCGTCACCTCCCTGGCCAGCTCGATCTCGGGCGCGAACAGCTCGCACCTGCGGGCCGCGCCGAGCAGGTCGCGGCTGCTCTCCTCGCTGCCCTCGGTGAGCTCCAGAGCGTCCACGGCGAGCCGGACGGCCGGATCCGCGGCCAGGCCCAGCGCGGCGCCGACGGCACGTACGTGGGCGTCGTCGTACGCCCCCCGCGCCAGGATGGCGGCCGCGGCCCGCCCGATCAGCGCGGTGAGCGGCCCTCCTGGCCGCCGGTCGGCGGCGGCCCGCAGCCGGGCGGGGTCGGCGAGCCGCCGGACGAGATGCTCGTTGAGGTCGAGGAGCGCCGTCCCGGCGGGCGGCGCCACCACGGTGGTGAAGTCCGCCAGCGGAGGCACGACGAGCACGTCGGGCACGTCCATCAGGCGCGTTCCTCCGTCCGGGGACGGGGGCACGGGCCGGCGCCGGGACGCCCGGCGGGCCGCAGGTAGACGCAGCGCAGCACGGCGGCGAAGCGCAGCCCGCCCTCGCGCAGCCAGCAGTCGTCGGGCCCCGGCAGGGCCTCGGTGAGCGTGAGCCGGTCGCCGGCGGTCCCGGCCAGGGCGGCCAGTTCGGCGATGAGTGAGGGGGCGCGGGTGTCGACGTAGAGGGGGTGCCGGTCGGCGGGGCCGGCGGCGGCGAAGAAGGTGCGGGGCAGGTCGTGCGTCTCGCGCAGCCTGGCCATGGCGAGCAGCAGGTCGCGCTCGCCCGAGCCCGAGGCGTGCCGCAGCGGCTCGGACGCGGCCCGCCCGAGCTGCCAGCGCCGCCGTGCGAGCACGACGTTCCCCCAGGTGAGGCGGGGCAGGGCGGGCAGGCGGGGCAGGACGGGCGGGCGGAGCCCGGGCAGCGCGAGCGCGGTGCGCAGGGCGCTGCCCGGCCCGCCGTTGTGGAACATCAGCGTCTCGCCGGTGCCTTTGGCGCGCAGCACGGCCCGGTGGCCGTCGCTGTGGACGTAGAGGTCGCCGAGTCCGAGCCGGCGCCGCCGGGGGCCGGCCGTCGCGCCGCCGTGCTCCAGGACGGGGCCGGGCAGTTCGAGCGGGGGCAGGCCGTCGGCGCGGGGCGAGACGACGTTGAGCGCGGTGAAGCCGTCGAGCACGCGGGCCACGGCGGCGTCCCGCTCGGCGACGAGCGCGGCGCCGTCGCGGACGGGCGGCGGCTCCCACGGGCCGAGCCGGGGCGCGTCGTGGAGCGCGTCGATGACCAGCGGGGTGACGCCCCCCTCGTACGCCTCCAGCGACGCCGCCGCCACCATGACGTCGGCCGCGCAGAGCACGGGCGCGCCCGGCGGCACGGGCGCGCCGGCCACCGCGGCCAGGTCGAGTACGGCGGCGCCGGGCGGCGCGGCGCGGACGAGCCCGGCGATCCGGTCCCCGTGGCACACCTCAAGATCGCCGGCCGCGCCCAGCGCCTCGGTCAGCGCGAACGTGCCGGCGCCGAGCCGCGCGGCGAGCAGCCGGTTGGTGCGCAGCCTGGTCAGCTCGGCCTCCTCGGCGAGCAGGGCCAGCGCGGCGGGCACGCGTTCGCGCAGGTCAGCGGCGAGCGGCCCGCCGGCGGTGAGGCGGAGGGTGCCGGCGGCGGCCTCGTGCACGATGAGGCGTTCGTCGCGCCCGGCCCGCTGCCCGATGCCGGCGAGGGCCTCGATGCGGCTCTGCACGGCCAGCTTCACCTCGGGCGCGGCGGCGGGGTAGTGCTCCAGCAGGCCGGCGATCTCGCGGACGCGCCGTGCGACGGGCAGGTCGGCGCTCCCGGCGGCGCGGGGGCCGGCGAGCGCGGGCCGCGGCTGCTGCGCGGGCACGCCGCGGGCGGCCACGAGGCCGCGTTCCTGCACGGCGGGCGCGTCGTCGCCGGGCAGCCGCGCCAGCAGCCAGCCGACCGGGTCGGGGACGGTGGCGGGCGGGCAGAGGTCGTGGGTGAGCAGCCCGCGGCGCACCGCGACGGCGAGCGCGGCCGAGGCCCGTTCCATGCTGATGCCGCAGTCGGCGGCGATCTCGGCGACGGTGCGGCGGCCGTCGCAGCGGGCGGCGAAGGCGGCGGCGTCGCTCGGGGGCGCCACGCCGGCGCGCAGGCGGGGCACGAGCCCGGCGACGACGGCGGGGTCGGCGAGGAGACGCTGCTGGAGCGCCTCGCCGACACGGGCGGCGGGGTAGGCGTGGCGGCTGCTGAGCTCGCGGTATCCGGCCCAGGTATAGCCGCTGGGGAGGGCGGGCTCGACGCGGGTGGCGCCGATGGGGGCGTGGAAGCCGGTCGGGGCGGCCCGGGTGGCCAGCCGCTGCACGTGGGTGGCGAGCCTGGCGGGGTCGGCGGGGCCGCGCCGCAGCTCACGGTAGGCGGCGGGGGCGGAGCAGACGAGGGCGTCGAGGAAGCGCTCGTCGGAGGCGACGCCGGCGACGGCCGCCCTGGCCAGCGCGGTGTCGGCGGCGACCACCTCGGCGAGGGCGAGCCTGGCCTCCTCCAGCAGGCCGGTGACGTGGTTCCAGTCGGCGAGCCAGTCCTCGGGGCCCGGGGTGCCGGGCGGCAGGGGGCGCAGGCGGCGCAGGCGGCCGCGGAGCCCGCGCGGCAGCCGGGAGGCGCCCGTCCGGCCGGCGTGCGGGCCGGACGGACGGGCCTCGCGGCGGGCCGGTGCGCCGGCGAGCAGGCCGAGGGCCCGCGTCTCCAGCAGGGCGACGGCGGCCGCGGTCTCCGCGGCCCTGGGACAGGCCAGGGATTGGACGAGCTCCCAGGGGAACCCGGCGGTCCTGACGACCGCGGCCGGCAACAGGGTCCACTCGCGGTCTTGCAACGTGCCGGGTTCGCCCATGTACACGTTCCCCTTTCTCAGGGTTATTTTTCGGAATGCGGTAACACAGATATTTACAAGATCATTTACTTCTGTCAATGTGTTCCGTGATGAGAAATCGTCACACTCGGCTAACCCTCCGCACCGGATAAATCCTCATCAAACCCGACATATCACTTCATGCGAGTCACGGACGTTTACTTTCCGTAGTCGTGGGCATATCAGGGCTGCACAACCCGCCCATGACGGCGGTGCCAGCGGCGGATAATTTCTTATAGGAATGGCGGGTAATTGTCCGCGCCCGGCCCGGTCCCGTTGTTTTCCGCACCCGCCGAGCCGGGCACGACTCACCGGGACGGGGGAACGACGGCGCGGAATGAGGGACGGCCGTGGCGAATGGCGGTGAACGGCGGCGTGTGGGCCCTTCCCTTTCGACGCCGGTGTTCCTGGGGGCGCTCGTCTGCGTCACCATGGCGCTGATCGCCCTCGACACGTTCACCGGGACGGCGGTGCGCCTGCTGCCGCTGCTGGTCTTCCTGCCCTCGATCGTGGCGGGGCTCGGCAACCTGCGGCAGACCGCGTTCGCGTCCGCGTGGGTGGTGCTGGCGATGGTAGGCACGCTCGCCTACCTGGGGGCCGACCTGGGCGACAACCTGCTCGCCGCGGGGTTCGCGGCGCTGTTCGGCGTGGCGGCCATGATCAGCTGCCGCTACCGGGTGCACCGCGAGGAGGAGGTCTACCGGCTGCGCTCGGCCGCGGCGGCGCTCCAGCGGCAGATCGTCCGCCCGCTCCCCCTGCGCAGCGGCGACGTCGTCGTGGACGGCCTCTACCAGCCGGTCGAGGAGGACGCGATGGTGGGCGGCGACATGTACGAGGTGGCCGCCTCCCCCCACGGCACCCGCCTGCTCATCGCCGACGTCCAGGGCAAGGGCCTGCCGGCGATCGGCACCGCGCTCGCCGTGCTCGGGGCCTTCCGCGAGGCCGCCTACCGCGAGCCCACCCTGATCGGGGTGGTGGAGGCGATGGAGTCGGCGGTGACCCGGCACAATCTGGGCGCCGGCCGCGGCGGCGAGCCCCACCGCCTGGTGACCGCCCTGGTGCTGGACATCCGCCGCGGCCCCGTGGTGGAGGCGGTCAACTGCGGGCACATCGCCCCGTACATCATCCAGGACGGGCGGGCCTACCAGGCCGGGCTCGGCGAGCCCGCGGTGCCGCTCGGCCTGGCCGACCTGGCTCCCGGCCCGCGTGCCGTCGCCTGGTTCGCCTTCCCCACCGGGGCGACCATGCTGCTGTGCACCGACGGCGTCACCGAGGCCCGCGACAGCGAGGGCTCGTTCTACCCGCTGGCCGCGCGGCTGCGCACGTGGGCCAGGCATCCGCCCCGCCGCCTGGCCGAGACGGTCGGCGCGGACGTGCGTCGCTTCACCGGCGCGCCGCCGCGCGACGACATCGCGATCCTGACCCTGACCAGGACCCCCAGACCCTCATGAACCACTGCGGCAAGTAGCGCGTATCTCCACACATCGGACACGTGGTGTTCCATGGAGGTGTCGTGGAGCTCAGCCTGCTGCGTACACAGGCGCACAGCCCTTCGTACTTCTCACTGTTGCGCGGCTCCGCCGGAGAGCGCGCACCGGTGGACTTCTGCATACCGTGCAACCCGTACTTCCCGACGCCCGAGATCTTCGAGCACCTCGGGAGGAATCTGGAGACGATACTCAAGTTCTACCCGAGCGACGCCGCCACGATCACCGCCGAGCTGTGCGCCACGCTGGGGCTGCACCCTCAGACGGTCGCCATGGGCAACGGCTCCACGGAGCTGATCACCTGGATCGACCACCTGCTGGTGCGCGAGAGCCTGGCGGTGCCGATCCCGACCTTCGGCCGGTGGACCGACCAGCCGCTGGAGACCGGCAAGCGGGTGGACATGTATCCGCTGCTGGAGAGCCGCAACTTCGCCCTCGACGTGGCCGACTACGTCTCGTTCGTCCGCACCCGCGGCTCGCGCGTGGCGGTGATCTGCAACCCCAACAACCCCGACGGCGGCTATCTGCCCAAGCACGAGGTCGTCCGGCTGATGGACGAGCTCATCGACCTCGACCTGGTGATCATCGACGAGTCGTTCGGCGAGTTCGTGGACGCCGAGCCGTACCCGGGCGTGGCGGCAGAGGCGGCGGTGCGGCCCAACGTGATCGTGCTGCGCAGCCTGGGCAAGAACTTCGGCCTGCACGGCATCCGCTTCGGCTACATGGTCGCCAACCCGGCGCTGGCGGGGCGGGTGCGCGACGCGCTGCCCAAGTGGAACCTCAACTCCTTCGCCGAGGTCATGGTGTTCCTGATGAAGCAGTTCGGCGCCGAGTACCAGGAGAGCCTGCGACGCCTCTCCAGCGACCGGCGGGCGATGTTCCAGCAGCTCAGCACCATGCCGGGGCTGTCGGTGTACGCCTCGCAGGGCAACTTCCTGCTGGTCAAGCTGCCGCCGGGGCACGACGGGGTGCCGCTGCGCGACCACCTGCTGACCGAGCACGGCGTGTACGTCCGCGAGTGCGGCAACAAGCTCGGCACCACCAGCCAGTTCCTGCGCCTGGTGGTGCGCCCCCAGGAGGACGTACGGCGGCTGCTCATCGGCATGACCCAGTTCCTGTACTCGGGCAGCCTGCACGAGATCCCGGTGATCGGCCTGCACCACCGGCACGCGAACCCCCTGTCCGCCTGAGCGCTGGGGCGTAGGGCGTACGGTACGCTGTACGCCGAACACGGAGCACCCGGGACGATGTACGCTGTCCCGGCTAACTCCTTACGCCCTAAGCAATCTCGCCGACAAAGGGGTCCCGTGGTTCCCACGCACCGCCACGACCACACCGCCGCCGACGGCCACGACCTCATCCAGGTCCGTGGCGCCCGGGAGAACAACCTCAAGGACGTCTCCCTCGACATCCCCAAGCGCCGGCTCACCGTCTTCACCGGGGTGTCCGGCTCGGGCAAGTCCTCGCTCGTCTTCGACACCATCGCCGCCGAGTCGCGGCGGCTCATCGACGAGACCTACAGCGCGTTCGTGCAGGGCTTCATGCCGAGCCAGGCCCGCCCTGACGTGGACGCCCTGCACAACCTGAGCGCCGCGATCATCGTCGACCAGGAGCGCATGGGCGCCAACGCCCGCTCCACCGTGGGCACCGCCACCGACGCGCACACCATGCTGCGCATCATCTTCAGCCGCGTCGGCGTCCCCCACGTCGGCTCCGCCTCCGCCTTCAGCTTCAACCTGGCCGAGGGCATGTGCCCGGCCTGCGAGGGCCTCGGCAAGGCCTCGGAGATCGACGTGGACGCGCTGGTCGACAGGGAGCTGTCGCTGAACGAGGGCGCCGTCAAGGTCCCCGGCCACGCGGTGGACAGCTGGCTCTGGCAGGTCCTGGCCGCCTCCGGCCTCTACGACCCCGCCGTCAAGCTGAAGGACTTCACCCCGCAGCAGTGGGAGGACCTGCTCCACAAACCCCCCACCAAGATCAAGTACGGCTCCAACTCCTTCACCTACGAAGGGCTCGCCGTCCGGGTCCGGCGCTCCTACCTCGGCAAGGACCGCGAGTCGATGCAGCCGGCCGCCCGCGCCTTCGCCGACCGCGCGCTCAAGCTGACCACCTGCCCCGACTGCGGCGGCTCCCGGCTCAACGAGGCGGCCCGCTCGGCCAGGATCGCCGGGCGCAACATCGCCGAGTGCTCGGCCATGCAGGTCGACGACCTCGCCGAGTTCGTCCGCGGCCTCTCCGCCGAGGCCGTCGGCCCGGTGCTGGACGGCCTGCTCGCCACGCTCGACTCGCTGACCGGCATCGGCCTCGGCTACCTCAGCCTGGACCGCGAGTCGGCGACCCTGTCGGGCGGCGAGGCGCAGCGGGTCAAGATGGTGCGCCATCTCAACTCCAGCCTCACCGACGTCACGTACGTCTTCGACGAGCCCACCGCCGGGCTGCACCCGCACGACGTCCAGCGGATGAACGACCTGCTGCTGCGGCTGCGCGACAAGGGCAACACGGTGCTGGTCGTCGAGCACAAGCCGGAGACGATCGCCATCGCCGACCACGTCGTGGACCTCGGGCCGGCCGCGGGCGCCGGCGGCGGGCAGGTCTGCTACACGGGCGACCTCGACGGGCTGCGCGCCTCCGGCACGCTCACCGGCCGCTACCTCGGCCACCGGGCGAAGCTGCGCGAGCGGCCCCGCACGCCCTCCGGCCACCTGCGGATCGAGGGCGCGAGCCTGCACAACCTGCGCGACGTCACGGTGGACGTGCCGCTCGGCGTGCTGACCGTGATCACCGGCGTGGCCGGGTCGGGCAAGAGCTCGCTCATCCACGGCTACGTCGCCGGCCGCGAGGGCGTGGTCGTGGCCGACCAGTCGCCGATCCGCGGCTCGCGCCGCAGCAACCCGGCCACCTACACCGGCCTGCTCGACCCGATCAGGGCCGCCTTCGCCAAGGCCAACGGGGTCAAGCCGGGCCTGTTCAGCGCCAACTCCGAAGGCGCCTGCCCGGCGTGCAAGGGCATCGGCCTCATCTACACCGACCTGCAGATGATGGCCGAGGTCGCGTCGGTGTGCGAGAAGTGCGAGGGGCGGCGCTTCACGCCGGAGGTGCTGACGTACACGCTGCGCGGCAAGAACATCAGCGACGTGCTCGGCATGCCCGTGGCCGAGGCCGCCGGGTTCTTCACCACCGGGCAGGCCAAGGGGATCCTGGAGCGGATGTCCGCCGTGGGCCTCGGCTACCTCGGGCTGGGGCAGCCGCTGACCACGCTGTCCGGCGGCGAGCGGCAGCGGCTCAAGCTGGCCATCCACATGGCGCGGGGCGGGACGACGTACGTGCTGGACGAGCCCACCACCGGCCTGCACCTGGCCGACGTGGACCAGCTGCTCGGGCTGCTGGACCGGCTGGTCGAGGACGGCAACTCGGTGATCGTCATCGAGCACCACCAGGCCGTGATGGCGCACGCCGACCGGATCATCGACCTCGGTCCAGGCGCGGGTCACGACGGCGGCCGGGTGGTCTTCACCGGCACCCCGGCCGAGCTGGTCGCGGATGGCGAGACGCTCACGGCCCGGCACCTGCGGCAGTACGTGGCCGGCTGAGCCTCAGACCGCCAGGCGGGCGAGGACCCGCGCGAACTCCGGCGGCGGGGCCACCACCAGGCGGGTCTGGCCGCCCCTCATGACGATGTCGGCCTTGATGAGGGTCAGCCGCCCGCCGTGCCACCAGTGCACCTGCGGGCTCAGCCCGCCGGTGCGGGCGGCGTGCACGCGCAGCCGCTCGATGGCGCGCACCACGCCGATCCCGTCCACCGGGTGCACGAGCAGCGTGTACGGATCCGGCAGCACCACCAGCACGCCGTCCGGCGGCACCGTCAGGTAGTCGTCCAGCCACCGCAGGTGGGTGGCGGCCGACGGCGCCGTCCCGGTGAGCCGGAGCACCGGCGTGCCGGACAGCTCGATGGGCTCCACCGGCAGCCGCTCCTCCCGGCGTACGTTCGCCACGGCCAGGTCGAGCGCCTGCGCCGTGGGCACGGGCCAGCACCCGGCCTCCTCGGGCCGCACCGGGCGGCCGGCGGCGGTCAGCAGCTCCACCAGGTCGGCGTTGAGGTGGCGGCCCACGATCCTCGCCGGGTCGGCCAGCTCGTCCACCGACTCGACCCGGGTGCGCAGCAGCGGGGCGGCCTGCTCCAGGTCGCACAGGTCCGCGGGCTCCCCAGCGGTGGCGACGGCGTGCGCCAGGTGCTCGCTGACCAGCACGGGCCAGTCCTCCCTGGCCCGCCGTCCCGCCTCGCGGCGCAGCCCGGTGAGCCGGACGGTCAGCGTGGGCTCGCCCCGCAACGTGAGCGAGCCGCCGTCGGCGGCGAATTCGCAGACGAAGCCCCTGGACTCGGCGACCAGCGCGAGCAGCGAGTCGAGGTCGGCGTCCGCGTCGGGCCGGCGCGCGGGCTCTCGCTCTCGCTTGAAAAAGCTCACGCGCGCTGTCCCTTTCTTCCGGATTCGTCCTTCCTAGGGTGCCTGCTGCCCATCGCCGTCCGGACCAGACAGGGAGCACGATTCGGTATCGATAACTCCAAGTCTGCCCAGCCAGAGGCTACTCTGCGGGGACCCGTGGCCGGCCGGAAGCCCGGCCAGAACGGGCACGCCGAGCGGCGCCAGCCGGTCCCGCAGCACCGGGTAGGGATCACCGCACTCCACCCACGACCCGAGCGCGATCCCGCGCACCCCGTCGAACGCCCCGGCCTGCAGCAACTGGGTGAGCATCCGGTCGATCCTGTACGGCTCCTCCCCCACGTCCTCCAGGAAGGCGAGACGCCCCTCGAACGACGGCTGCCACCGGGTGCCGCACATGGACGCCAGCAGCGACAGATTGCCCCCTGACAGCTCGCCCTCGGCCCGGCCGGGCACCAGCACCCGATCGCCGCGCACGCTCTCCTGCGCGCCCGACAGGGCCGTCTGGAGGCTCGCCCAGGTGCGCGGCTCGGGGCCGGCCTCGCCGCCCAGCAGCTCGCAGGCCGGCATCGGGCCGTGCAGGGTGGACACGCCCAGCTCGATCGCGAAGGCGTTGTGCAGCGCCGTGATGTCGCTGGAGCCGAGCAGCACCTTGGGCCCGGCGGCCCGCATGGCGTCCCAGTCGAGCAGGCCGAGCAGCCGGCCCGCGCCGTAGCCGCCGCGGCAGCAGAACACCGCCTTGACCGCCGGGTCGCACCAGGCGGACTGCAGGTCGGCGGCGCGGTCGGCGTCCGAGCCCGCGAGGTAGTCGAGCTCCTGCCGGTCGAGCACGTGCGCGCCCACGACGACCTTCAGTCCGAGCCCTTCCAGCCGGCGCACGCCCTCTCTGAGCAGGGTCGCGGGGGGCGGGCCCGAGGGCGCGACGATCGCGACCGTGTCACCGGGCCGCAGGTCAGCTTGCTGCATCGATCAACTCCTGGACATGGGCCTGCGGCGCGGTTGGCTCGTTCACCAGGCAAACGGTGTCACACTTGTGTCGCGTATGCGACTTCCGCCCCACATCCTCGTCGTCAACGGCGTCAAGGTCCGCCGCCCGGTGTTCCTGCTGGGCGCTCCGCACTCCGGCGCCGCACTGCTGGCCCGCGCCCTCAAGCGCGCCCCCGGCTTCCACATGACGATGGGCCGGTCGAGCGTGGCGCACGTGCTCTACGCCTTCGCCCGCAAGCCGTCCATCGCCCGCACCTCCGGGGCCGTGCGCGTGCTGCGGGACGCGCTAGCCGAGTCGTGGCAGGTGCTGCCCGGCTCGTGCGGTGAGTGCGCGGCGCCGTGCCGCGAGGCGGGCGGCGTCACCGGCGCAGGCCCGTGCGTGGCCACCGGCGACATCGTGCGCTTCGGCGACGGCAGCCCCGACCTCATCTACAGCGCGCCGGTGCTGCTCCAGGCCTTTCCCGACGCCCGGTTCGTGCAGCTCGTCCGCGACGGCCGCGACGTCGCCGCCGACATGCTCGCCGATCCCGCCTGCCTGGCGTGGTTCCGCCCGGCGATGCTGGGCGACGGGACCGAGTTCCCCAACGCCTTCCTCGGCGTCAGCAAGGACGAGCATTTCGAACACTGGAAGGGCATGCCGGCCGCGGGCAAGTGCGCCCTGCGCTGGCGCAGCGCGGTGCGGCTGAGCGCCGAGCTGCGCCGCTCCCTGCCCGCCGGTCAGCTCCTCACCCTGCGCTACGAGGACCTGGTGCGCGGCCCCGCGCAGGCCGCGGCCACGCTCGCCGACCACCTGGAGACGCGGGTGCCGAAGGTCGCGTTGTACGGCCACGAGGCCGGGGCCGGCGCCTGGCGCTCCCGGCTCCGCCCGCAGGACGTGGAGCTGGTGGAGCGGGTGGCGCGCAAGGAGCTCACCCGGCTGGGCTACCTGACGAGCTGAACTGGGTGCGGTAGAGCTCGGCGTACAGGCCGCCGCGCGTCAGCAGCTCCTCGTGCCGGCCGCGCTCGGCGATCCGGCCCTCGTGCACGACGAGGATCTCGTCGGCCTCCCTGATCGTGGAGAGCCGGTGCGCGATCACCAGCGAGGTGCGGCCCTCCAGCGCGGTCTTCAGCGCCACCTGCACGGCCGCCTCGGACTCGGAGTCGAGGTGCGCGGTCGCCTCGTCGAGCACCACCACGCGGGGCGCCTTGAGCAGCAGCCTGGCCAGAGCGAGCCGCTGCTTCTCGCCGCCGGACAGCCGGTAGCCGCGGTCGCCCACCACGGTGTCGAGCCCCTCGGGCAGGGACTCCACGAGGTCGCCGATCTGCGCGGCCTTCAGCGCGGCCCGGATCTCCTCGTCGGTGGCCTCGGGCCTGGCGTAGCGGAGGTTGGCCCCGATCGTGTCGTGGTAGAGATGCGGGTCCTGCATGACCACGCCCACGGTGTCGCGGAGCGAGGCGAGAGTGGCCTCGCGCACGTCGAGGCCGTTGAGCCGGACGGCGCCCGCGTCGATGTCGTAGAGGCGCGAGACCAGCGAGGTGATCGTGGTCTTGCCCGCGCCGGAGTGGCCGACCAGGGCGATGAGCTGCCCGGGGCGGGCCGTGAACGACACGCCCTTGAGCACCGGGTGGGAGGGTCCTGTGTCCTGCCTGGCCACCGACTCCAGGCTGGCGAGCGAGACCTCCTCGGCGGCCGGGTAGCGGAAGCGCACGTCGTCGAACTCGATCGTCACCGGCCCCTCCGGCACCGGCACGGCGCCGTCGCGCTCGGCCACCATGGGCTTGAGGTCGAGGATCTCGAAGACGCGGTCGAAGCTGACCAGCGCGGTCATGACGTCCACGTGCACGTTGGACAGCGAGGTGAGCGGGCCGTAGAGGCGCATCAGCAGCGCGGCCAGGGCCACGAGCGTGCCCAGCTCGAAGTAGCCGGTGACCGACAGGACGCCGCCGATGCCGTAGACCAGGGCCGTGGCGAGCGCGGCGACCAGGCCGAGCGCGACGCGGAAGACGGTGCCGTACATGCCGACGCGGACGCCGACGTCGCGCACCCTGGCGGCCCTCGCGCCGAAGACCTCGGCGTCGTCCTCGGGGCGGCCGTACAGCTTGGCGACCATGGCGCCGGCGACGTTGAAGCGCTCGGTCGTGACCGAGCTCATCTCGGCGTCGAGCTGCATCTGCTCGCGGGTCAGCGCGGACATGCGGCGGCCGACGTATTTGGCGGGGATCACGAAGATCGGCAGCAGCACCAGCGCGACCAGCGTCACCTGCCACGACAGCGCCAGCATGGCGCCCAGCACCAGGACCAGGCTCACCACGTTGGACACGACCGACGACAGGGTGCTGGTGAGCGCGCGCTGCGCGCCGATCACGTCGGTGTTGAGCCTGCTGACCAGGGCGCCGGTCTGGGCGCGCATGAAGAACGCGACCGGCATGCGCTGCACGTGGTCGAACACCTCGGTGCGCAGGTCGTAGATGAGGCCCTCGCCGATGCGCGCGGAGAACCAGCGCTGCACGAGCGTCAGCCCGGCGTCCAGCAGCGCGAGCGCGCCGATGGCGATGGCCAGCCAGATCACCACGTCGGGGCGCTTCGGCAGGATGCCGTCGTCGATGATCGCCTTCATCAGCAGCGGGTTGGCGACCACGATCACCGCGCCCGCCACCACCAGCAGCAGGAACGCCACGATCTGCTGGGTGTAGGGGCGCGCGTAACCGGCGATGCGCCGCGCGATCCCGGGGCGCAGGCGCTGCCTGACCACCGACTCGTCGCGGCGCAACGAGCTCCACACGTGAGGGCCGAAGCCCCCTCCCATCATCGACATCCGGGGGATCCCCTCTCCTCCGCCGGACACAGCGTCCGGATGGCGCCGCCGATTCCCGTCTCAGCTCAGCGCGAAATCATGCCACGAGGGGACGAAGTGGACTTCACGGAGAAGGTCAGCCTCCGAAGAGCGTCTTGATGCGCACGGCCTGCTCCAGCCCTTCGGCGATGCTCTGCTCCTCCAGGGTGCGGGCCCGCGCTCCCTGGAGCAGTCGCTTGGTCGCGGCGGCCGCGTCCCGGTTGGTGGACAGCAGCTCCGCCGCCTTGTCGCGCACGGCCCGGTCGAGGTCGTCCCGCGCGACCACCTGCTCGGCGAGGCCGATGCGCATGGCCTCCTCCGCGTGCACCATCCTGGCGGTCAGGCAGATGTCGACCGCCTTGGCCAGGCCGACCAGCTCGACCAGGGGCTTGGTCCCCGTCAGGTCGGGCACGAGCCCGAGCGCCGGCTCCTTCATGCAGAACTTGACGTCGTCGGCGACGATCCGCAGGTCACAGGAGAGTGCGAGCTGGAACCCCGCGCCGATGGCGTGCCCGTGCACCGCGGCGATGGAAACGATCTCCGGCCTGCGCAGCCAGAGGAACCCGGCTTGAGCCTTTCTGATGTTGTGCTCGAAATCGGTGTCACCGGACCTGGCCACCGAGCTGAACGAGCCCTGACCCGGCACCCCCTCAGGGGTGAACATCCGCAGGTCGATGCCTGCCGAGAAGGACGGTCCCTCACCTTTCACGACGACGACGCGCACCTGCTCGGGCAGGTTGTCGCCGATGGCCGCCAGCGCCGACCAGGTCGCGAACGTCTGCGCGTTGCGCTTGTCCGGCCGGTCCAGCGTGATCGTCGCTATCTCACCGTCCACCTCGAAGCGAAGCCCGCTCTCCGCCAAACGCTCGGCAGAGACGTCCTCCGCGTGCTCCCCGCGCTGTCGCGCCTGAGCTTCCGCCATCGCCCACTCCTCCGGTCCGAAGTGCTGTCCGTCGCGCCCGAGCCTACAGAATATCGTTCTGGCTCGGGCGCGACGGCTGGCTGACTAGGGACGGGCGGCTGCGGTCGCACGTTCCGAGGCGGCCGTCAGCGCTTGGACTTGCCTCGAGTCGCCCCGCCGCGCCCGCGCAGAGTCACACCGGACTCGCTCAGGATGCGGTGGATGAACCCGTAGGACCGACCGGTCGAAGCGGCCAGGGCGCGGATGCTCTCACCCGCGGCGTAGCGTTTCTTGAGGTCGCCGGCCAGTTTCTCCCGGTCGGCCCCGGTGACCCGGGTGCCCTTCTTCAGTGTCTCGGCCACGAGTACCTCCTGTAGTGCCGGACTTCCGCAGCGTTACTCCGCCATGATCAGTCATTTCAGCGGGATCGGCTACCTACTCCACGGGAAAAGATCCGTACCCACTCAAATTAAGATCAGGCAAGTGCCACAAGATCGGAAAATTCGTCGCTCCATGCGTCTTCAGTTCCGTCCGGTAGCAAGATCACCCTATCCGGTGACAGGGCGTCAACGGCACCCTCGTCGTGGGTCACTAGGACGATCGCTCCTGAATACGACCTCAGAGCGTTGAGAACCTGCTCGCGGGAGACGGGATCGAGGTTGTTCGTGGGCTCGTCGAGAAGGAGGACGTTGGCGCTGGAGAGCACCAGCATGGCCAGGGCGAGCCGGGTCTTCTCGCCACCGGACAGGACGCCGGCCGGCTTGTCGACGTCGTCGCCGGTGAACAGGAACGAGCCGAGCACCTTGCGCAGTTCGGTGTCGGTGAACTCGCCGCCGGCCGAGCGCATGTTCTCCAGCAGCGTGCGGTCGGCGTCGAGGGTCTCGTGCTCCTGGGCGTAGTAGCCGACCTTGAGGCCGTGGCCGGGCCGCAGCTCGCCGGTGTCGGGCGTCTCCAGACCGCCGAGCAGGCGCAGCAGGGTGGTCTTGCCCGCGCCGTTGAGACCGAGGATGACGACCCGGTGACCTCGGTCGATGGCCACGTCCACGTCCGTGAAGACCTCGAGTGAGCCGTAGGACTTCGACAGGCCCTGGGCCGTGAGCGGGGTGCGACCGCACGGCTGGGGGTCGGGGAAGCGCAGGCGCGCCACCTTGTCGCTCTGGCGCTCCTCCTCGGTGCCGGCGAGCAGCCGGTGCGCCCGGCGCATCATGTCCTGGGCGGCCTTGGCCTTGGTGGCCTTGGCGCGCATCTTGTCGGCCTGCGCCAGCAACGCGCCCGCCTGCTTCTCGGCGTTGGCGCGCTCGCGCTTCCTGCGCTTCTCGTCGGTCTCGCGCTGGGCGAGGTAGGCCGTCCAGCCGACGTTGTAGTGATCGATCACAGACCGGTTGGCGTCGAGGTGCAGGACCTTGTTGACCGTCGCTTCAAGAAGCCCGACGTCGTGGCTGATGATCACCAAGCCACCTTGATGGCTGCGCAAAAAATCGCGAAGCCAGCCGATTGAGTCCGCATCTAGGTGGTTTGTCGGCTCGTCCAGAAGGAGAGTTTCCGCTCCGCTGAAAAGAATTCGGGCCAATTCCACGCGCCTGCGCTGACCGCCAGAAAGCGTTTTCAGTGGCTGGGTGAGGACCCGGTCGGGCAGCCCGAGACTGGAGGCGATCGAAGCCGCCTCCGACTCGGCGGCATAGCCGCCGAGCACGTGCATCTGGTCCTCCAGGCGGCCGTAGCGGCGCACCGCGCGCTCACGGGTGCGATCGTCGGCCGAGCTCATGCCGAGCTCGGCCGCGCGCAGCTCGCGCAGCACCTCGTCGAGGCCCCTGGCGGACAGGATGCGGTCGCGGGCGAGCACCTGCAGGTCGCCGGTGCGCGGGTCCTGCGGCAGGTAGCCGATCGCGCCGCTGGTGGTGACGGTGCCCGCGGCCGGCAGCGCCTCGCCGGCCAGCACCTTGGTCAGTGTGGTCTTGCCGGCGCCGTTGCGGCCGACGAGCCCGATCTTGTCGCCCGGGTTGACCCGGAATGACGCTTTTTCGATGAGCAGGCGCGCGCCGGCGCGCAGCTCGATATCATTGGCGATGATCATGGTGGCGGAACACTCCCGAGCTAGGAAACGAGGGTTTTGGGCGTGCTACGCCTGATCAATCGGGAGTGTGCATACGATCAGTGTAGGGCTCCCCGCTGGAGCCCCACCTCTGGTTTGACGCTCCGCCGTTCCCTAACGCCCGGCGGCCCTCGCCTCTTCCCGCCGCTCCTGTCAGTCCAGGCGCTCCCCGATCAGGGCCAGGTTGTGGATGGCCGCCAGGGCGTACTGCGCGGCGCTGTTGGTGCTGACGAACGGGGCCTCCCGCACGGGGGCCGGCACCGACGGGCCGTCCACCGTCGTCAGCTCCCACTTCTCCTGCCGCTGCAACGGGTTGGTGTTGAGCTGGTCGCCCTCGTCGCGGCCGAACTTGCGCCACGCCCAGGCGGCCAGCCGGGCGTCCCCGGTGCGCGCCGCCGCGTACGCCGTCAGCCGGCTGTGCGCCTGGATCAGCGAGATCCCGCCGAGCCGCCGCCCCACCTCCGCCTCCTGCTCCTCGGGCGTGGCGAGGTAGAGCCGGCAGTACTCCACCCAGGCGTCCTCGAAGCCGGGCACGTCCACCAGGGCGATGAGCTCGGCGCAGATCTCCGGCAGCCCGAACAGCGACGACAGATGCGAGATCGAGATCTTGTCCACCGAGGTGTCGAAGCGGCCGGTGGCGAGGTCCATCCTGGCCTCGCCGGTCAGGAACCTGCGCGGCATCGCCGCGATGTCGCCCATCGTGCCGAGCAGCCGGTCCCTGGCCCGCTCGTCGCCGTGCCGCTCCCAGCGGGTCAGCCAGGCGGCGGCGAGCGCGCCCCAGTCGGTGCCGAGCCCTACCGACAGCGCCGACGGGTCGGGCGTGTAGACGTCCTCGCGGACCTTGCGCTGCGGATCGACGGCCGTGAACGTCTCCTCCGGCGCGCTCAGCTCGTCCATGAGGTCGCCGGAGCGCTCGTCGGCGGTCAGGTAGTGGTGGAAGCGGCGGTAGGCGGCGTTGGAGATGCGGACCTGCTTGCAGCTGCACCCCCAGTGCTGCACGTTGTGCCGGCTGCCGAGGCCCTTCCAGCGGCCGAGGTGGTAGACGTCGACCTCGCCGGTGTGGCGGGTCATGGCCTCGGCGAAGCGGAAGACGTCGGCGCGGCCGGTGCGCAGGTACTGCAGCCACAGCCACAGGTCCGGCGACAGCTCCGAGTTGTCCCAGGCGTAGCCGCCCACGTCGTAGCGCCAGGTGTGGCGGTCGGGGTCGTAGGTGTGCATGACGTCGCCGTAGTCCCAGAAGCCGTACCAGCGGCGTTGCTCGCGTTCGCGGACGTACAGGTCGAACAGGAAGTCGAGGCGGTCCTCGATCTCGGCGCGGGCCGGCGTGGAGCGGTCAGGCAGCTCCCAGACGCCGAGCACGCCCGCCTCGCGCAGCCGCGCCGGCGTGGCGGTCAGCAGGGCGGGCTCGTTCATGGCGGCGGCGAAGGCGGCGAGGTCGGCGGCGGGCGGCGTGGCGGCGAGGGCGCGCAGGGTCAGCTCGTGCGTACGCGCGATGCCCCGCGGATCGCCGAAGCCCGGCTCGTAGTCCTCGTAGGTGATCTCCAGACCTTCGAGCTGCTCCTCGAAGGTGTCCTGGCCCATGCCGTCGTGGTAGAAGCGCAGGTCCATGGCGGGGGCGGAGGGCGACCACAGCCAGACGGTCGCCGTGGCGAGGCCGGTGGCCGCGTTCCTGACGTCGAGCCGGGTGGGGTGCAGCCGCCAGAAGTCGCGCAGCCCGAAGCCGAGGCCGCCGCTCACGCCGCCGACGTAGCCGTAGCCGGCCGAGCGGGTGCCCGACGGGATCGTCACCCAGGAGCAGCCCTCGCCGGTGCGCTTGCGCAGCGTGAAGCCGTCGGCGGAGGACTGGTCGAGGGTGTAGTCGTTCCAGGCGGGGACGAGGTGCAGGCGGCTCGCGACCTCGGGGGCGATCTCGCCGCAGGGCAGCCCGGCGACCTGGTCGCGGCGGACCCGCTCGCCGGGGTCGAGGCGCAGCCCGGTGAGGCCGCGCACGGCCTCGGTGAGGAAGCCGTCGGGGCCGGCCAGGCGTACGTGCCGGTCGTGCGGCTCGTCGCGCATGACGACGTCGGCGCGCAGGCCGAGGCCGGCCAGGAAGTCCCGCTCCGGGTCGCCGTCCCAGACGAACGTGTGCGTGATCCGCACGTCCTCGGCCCCGGCGTGGAAGTACAGCCGGACCGTGAACGGCAGCCAGTCCCCGTGCCGCCCGTCCAGCCTGAGCACCGCCCGCACCGGGCCGTCCTGCTCGACCGTCACCCGTTCGACCAGGCCGGTGCGCCGCTCGCGGGGCGGGGCGGCGCCCTCGTCGGGGGTGGGGCCGGCCTGGCGCAGGCTGACCAGGCGCACGTCCCTGGCGATCTCGCGCCCGTCGCGGGCGACCGAGCGGGCGAGCGTGCCGCCGCTCTCCTCGACCGTCCAGGTGACGACGCCGGTGGCGACGACCAGGGCGCCGGCCTCGCGGGTGACGGTGACGGGGGTGGACAGCGCGGCGGGCTCGCGGCCGGGCTCCAGGCGGTACTCCCGGGCGGCGGGGCCGGCGCCGGCGGCGTGCGCGGACCACTTGACCGAGCCGTCCGGCCAGGTGGCGCTCACCCAGCTCTGCACGGGCACCTCGCGGCCGGCGTCGTCGCTCAGCGCGAACGGCGTCCCCGGCGCGACCGTCCCCCTCGGCCAGGGCACGCCCCAGGCCACCCCCTGGTCGCCCGGTCGGTCCAGCCAGCGCAGCGCGGTCATGAGATCTCCTTCAGTCGCTCGGCGACGATCGCGGCCACCTCGTCGGCGCCGCGGAAGCAGAAGTGGGTGTCGTCGGCGACGCCGCCCGGGTAGAGGGGGTGCACGCCGGGCGGGAAGTGCGTGAACAGGGCTTTCGACCCCTCGGGGCCGAGCCGTTCGTACAGGGCGGTGGTGGCCGCGGTCAGGTCGACGAGCGGCACGCCCTCGGCGGCGGCCAGCTCGCGGACCTGGCCGGGGTAGCCGCCGTGCGTGGGGACGAGCCGGCCGCCCGCCCAGCGGCGGCGCTGCACGGGCGTGCACAGCACGGGCCGCGCCCCCGCGGCGCGCGCCTCCGCGACGAAGGCCCGCAGGTTCTCCCGGTACGGCAGCTCCGGCTCCTTCTGGTCGTTGTGCCCGAACTGCAGGACGACCAGGTCACCGGGGACGGCCTCGCGCAGCAGCGCCGCCCACAGCCCCTCGGCCCGGTGGCTGGCCGTGGTGGCGCCGCCCTTGGCGAAGTTGCGCACCGGCAGGCCGAGGCGGGCGCCGAGCTGGGCGCCCCAGCCCGACATGGGCGCCTCGGCGGCCGGGCAGGAGGCGACCGTCGAGTCCCCCGCCAGCAGCACGGTGACGGTCACTCCTTGACGCCTCCCAGCAGCACGCCCTTGGCGAAGTGCTTCTGCAGGAACGGGTAGAACAGCAGGATCGGCAGCGTCGCGATCACCACGACGGCGAACTTCAGCCCCTGCTCGGGCGGCACCCACGTGCGGTCCATCTGGGCGAGCGCGTTGGCGGCGTCGGTGCTGGTGAGCTGGCGCACCAGGATCTGCATCGTCCACTTGCTCGGGTCGTTGATGTAGAGCAGCGGCGACATGTAGTCGTTCCAGATCGCCACCGCGTAGAACAGCGAGAACGTGGCGATGATCGGCTTGGACAGCGGCAGGACGATCTTGAAGAAGACGCCCATCTCGTTGCAGCCGTCGATGCGCGCCGCCTCCTCCAGCGCCTGCGGCAGCTCCTGGAAGAAGCTCTTGACGATGATCAGGTAGAACGGGTTGATCGCCAGCGGCAGGATCAGCGCCCAATAGCTGTCGAGCAGCCCGAGGTCGCGCACCACCAGGTAGGTGGGGATCATGCCGCCGGAGAAGACCATCGTGAAGATGACCAGGTTGAGCACCAGCGTCCGGCCCGGCAGATAGCGCTTGGCCAGCGGGTAGGCCATGGTGAAGGTCAGCAGCACCTGCACCACCGTGCCGACCGCCGTCACGACGACGGTGGTGAGCAGCGCGCGCAGGAAGGTGGGGGTGTCGAAGATGTACGCGTAGGACTCGGTGACGAACTTCTCCGGCCACAGGAAGAACGGCCGGGAGGAGATCTCCGCCTCGCCGGCGAACGAGCCGGCCAGCACGTACAGCAGCGGCAGCACCGTGATCGCCGCCAGGCCGACGAGCACGATCACGTTGAGCGTGTCGAACACCCGGCTGCCGAGCCCGGCCTCGTTCCCCACCGGGAGGCCGGCTTTCTTGGTCTTGGTGATGGTGGCCATGCCGGGCTCCTCAGAACAGTCCACGCTGGCCGAGGCGCTTGGCCAGCCAGTTCGAGCCGAAGATCAGGATGACGCCGGCCACGCCCTTGAACAGGCCGACGGCGGTGGAGTAGCTGATCGCGCCCTGGGTGATGCCGGCGTAGTAGACGTAGGTGTCGAACACGTCGGCGACCGAGCGGTTCAGCGAGGTGGTCATCAGCCAGATCTGCTCGAAGCCCGAGTCGAGCAGGTTGCCGGAGGCGAGGATCGCCATGACCACGACCGTGGGGCGGATGGCGGGCAGCGTGACGTGCCAGAGCTGGCGGAAGCGGCCCGCGCCGTCCATGCGGGCGGCCTCGTACAGGTTGGGGTCCACACCGGCCAGCGCGGCCAGGTAGATGATCGTGCCCCAGCCGGTCTGCTTCCAGAGCTGCTGGAGGATGATCAGCGGTCTGAACCACTCCTCCTGCGCCATGTAGTCGATCTTGGCGGTGTCGCCCAGGAGCTCGCGCATCCAGCCGGCGAGCACGCCGAAGTCCGCCGCGAACAGCACGTACGTCAGCGACGCGACGATCGTCCAGGACAGGAAGTGCGGGATGTAGATGAGCGACTGCACCGAACGCTTGAGAAAGCCGACCCGCACCTCGTTGAGCAGCAGCGCGACGATGATGGGCGCGGGGAAGACGAACAGGATGTGCAGCAGCGCCAGCAGGAGCGTGTTGAACATCAGCCGGCCGAAGTCGGGTCCGGCGAACAGCTCCTCGAAGTGCTTGAGCCCGACCCAGGGGCTGCCGGAGTAGCCGAGGAAGGGCAGGAAGTCCTGGAAGGCGATCGTCAGCCCGTACATCGGCAGGTACTTGAAGATCACGAAGTACGCGACGCCGGGGACGAGCATCAGGTAGAGCCAGCGGTAGCGGCCTACCGCGGTGCGGAGCGGCACCTTGGCGGCGCCTTTCCGGCTCTCCTTGGGCGCCGCCTTCCCGGGAGGCGCCGCCAGGTCGGTGGCCACGAGCGGCCTCCTTTCGTGGGAGAGCCCGGGGGCGGCAGGGCCCCCGGGGCTCTCGGGCGGGGTCGGGCGGCCGCTACTGGCCGAGCTTCTTGACGAGGTCGTTGATCTCGGTCGTCACCTGGGCGCCGCCGCTGTCGTACCAGCGCTTGATCTCGCCCTTGAGCTGGTCCTCGGTGATCGCGCCTGACAGGAACTTGATCCGCGCGTCGGGGACGATCGTGTCGATCTGCGGGCCGCGCGCGACGGCGGTGTCGGAGACCACGGGCAGCGCCGCGTTGTGCACCGCCGTCTTGAGGTCCTCCTCCATGAGCTGCTTCTGCAGCGTGAGCATGTCCTGGTACGGCTTCCCCGACGGCACCCGCTGGTAGGCGATGCCGCCGATGTCGACGGTGCCCTTGGTGCTGAGCTGGATGAAGGCGTCGTCGGCGTTGTCCTGGATGACCTTGACGGCCGGGTCGTCCTCGTTGATGAGCGCGGCGGTGTCGCCGTTCTCGACCTTGTAGTTGCGGCCCTCGATGCCGTTGGTGACCAGGTTCTGGCCCTCCTTGGTGGCCAGCTTGTCCAGGGTCTTCAGCACGTTGTCGAGGTCCTGCTCGGTGCGCACGCTCTGCTTGGAGATCGCGAGGACGTCGGCGTAGCCGGTGAACGGGTAGGAGAACTTCTGGCCGTCGGAGCGCTTGAGGTTGCCGACCATGGCGACCTTGTCGCCGTAGTTCTCCTTGTCCTCCTGGTAGAACAGGTCGAGGACCTGGCGGGAGCGGATGTTGACGTCGATGATCATGCCGCCCTTGCCCTGGTGGAACGGCTCGTTCCACTTGGCGGTGTCGAGCGTGGCGAAGTCGGGGTTGATCATCCCGCCGTCCACCATCTTCTTCAGCCAGCGGTTGGCGTCGAGGAACTCGGGGGTGTCGAAGCCGGGGACGATCTTGCCGTCGCGCTCGCCCCAGCCGTTGGGGGCGCCGAACCAGGTCTCGATCACGTCGTACGGGCTGGCGCTGGCGTAGTTGCCCGGCCATTTCGGGATGATGAGGCCGTAGGTGTCGTTCTTGCCGTTGCCGTCGGGGTCCTTCTCGGTGAACGCCTTGGCGACGTCGTAGAGGTCGTCGACCGACTCGGGCAGCTTCAGGCCCAGCTTGTCCAGCCAGTCCTTGCGGATGACGATCGCCGAGCGCAGCAGGGGCCGCATCCGGTAGAGGCCGAAGATCCGGCCGTTGATCGAGGAGTTGAGCGCGCTCCGCTCGTCGGCGGGCTTGAGGTTCGGATATTTGTCGAGCTTGTCGGTCAGGTCCCAGAACGCCCCGGCCTGAGCGGACTTCACGAACGCCGGCAGGTGCGGGTCGACCACCATGACCTGCGGGAGGTTGTCCGAGGCCAGGGTGACGTTGAGCTTGTCGGTGTACTCGGCGTTGGGCACCCAGGTGATCTGCAGCTTCTTGCCGAGGAACTTCTCGACGGCCTGCTGCAGCTCACCCTTCGGGTCGGGCGCGGTGCCGAACAGCTTCGACATGAACGTGATCGTGTTCGGGTCGGACTGAGGCGCCTCCCCGCCGCCCGAGCAGGCCGAAGCGGTGAGAGCAGCCGTTACCGTTAACACGCCGGCGAGGAGCCGCCGGCGACGGGATGCGCTCATGAGTTCCCTTTCGAATGCAGGCGCGCCTCGTTCTCCTCGAAGAAGCGCAGGCAGAGCCACGTGTTGAGATGGATCCACGCGCCGAAGCTGATCAACGGGGCGAGGACGGGCGCCGCCGAGGTCGCGAAGGCGATGGCGGAGAGCACGAGCAGCAGCAGCACGGACGAGGCCGGGCGCATGAGCGCCAGGTGGACCGCCTTGGGCACGTACGCCCACAGCGGCAGGTCGTGATGCGCGTAGAGCGGGCCCACGTAGGCTCCCGCACCGGCCAGTGCGACGAGCGCCACGAGGGTCGCGATCCGCATCGCCCCCATGCCGGGGCCGAGCGCGGACAGGTACAGATAGTTGCCGACGAGCAGGACGCCGGCCACCGCCAGAGGCAGGACCAGCAGCGAGGCCCGGACGAACTCGCGCCGGTAGACGCCCCAGAATTCGCGCCAAGCCTGAAACGATTCATAACGAGCGTGTCTCCGGGCCAGGGTGTAGGCGGCCACGGTGGCGGGCCCGAGCCCGAGCACCACCCCTCCTGCGAGGGTGAACACGAGCCACATCAGGTTGAGCCGGACCGCCCAGATGGCCTCTGAGCAGGCAGCTTGGATTCTGATCGACATGGCGGGACGAGTCATCCGGCACCACCTTCTCGTGGCATCCGCCCCGACACGGGGGTGGGCTGTTGCGCCGCCGTTCCTGCCCGGTTACACGGGAGTGAACGGCGGTTGGTGCGAAATTAGTGTTGAATCGACTCAAAGTCAATGACGAGATTCGCGGAGATTCGGGTCCTCGTCGTGAGGGCGGGGGGCCGTACGGGCATGCGCGGACGCGGCCCGTCGCGCGCGCGAGAGGCCGTGACCGGGGGCGGGCGTCAGGGATCGCGGCGCGGGGCGCTCGACTCCCTGATCACCAGGTCCGGCTGGAAGATGACCTGCCTGTGCCGGTGCTGCTCAGGGTCGGCCACCTCTTCGAGCAGCAGGTCGATGGCGGTGCGGCCGAGCAGTTCGCGCGGCTGCCTGACGGACGACAGCGGCACGGCCGCCGCCGCGGCGAAGTCGATGTCGTCGTAGCCGATGATGGCCAGGTCCTCGGGCACGCGCAGCCCGTGCGCGGCCATCGCCTGCAGGAAGCCGAGGGCCATCATGTCGTTGGCGCAGAAGGCGGCCGTGGGCCGCTCGTCCGGCGGCAGCGCCGCCACCCGTTCCCCGATGGCCCGCCCGCCGGCCACGGTCAGCGCGGGCGCGGTACAGGTCAGCAGCTCGACGGCGCCGCCGGTGGCGGCGATCGCCGCCTCGGCGCCCGCGTGCCGGTCGGCCACCTGTTTGACCGACATCGGGCCGCCGGCGAACATCACGCGCCGGTGCCCGCGCTCGACGAGGTGGGCCCCGGCGAGCTGCCCGCCGAGCCGGTCGTCGACCGCCACCGAGCACTGCAGCCCGGTGGCCGGGCTGTCGACCAGCACGACCGGCGTGCCGCGCGCGGCCAGCTCCTCCAGCCATGGGTTCTCCGCCTCGACCGGGGTGATGAGGATGCCCATCACCCGCTGCTGTTCGAGCTGGTCGAGGTGGCGGCGCTCGCGGCCGGGGTCGCCGGCGCTGTTGCACAGCACCACCATCGTGTCGTGGTCCTCGGCGACCGACTCGGCGCCCTGGGCCACGTCCACGAAGAAGGGGTTGGCCACGTCGAGCACGACGAGGCCGACCGTCCTGCTGCGGCCCACCCGCAGGTGGCGGGCCACCTCGTTGCGGACGAACCCGAGTTTCTTGATCGCGTCGAAGACGCGTTCGCGGGTGGCCGGTGACACGATCTCCGGGCGGTTGAGCACGTTGCTCACCGTCCCCACGGAGACGCGCGCCAGCTGCGCGACCTCCTTGATGTTCCTGGTCGCCATCGATCCTCACGAGGCCGTGCTGCGGGTGCATGATTCGCCGCTCTCACGTGGTCCGCGTACGGAGCTCCACGGTGAACTCGGCCC
Organism: Nonomuraea wenchangensis; assembly: GCF_900111685.1. Lineage (GTDB taxonomy): Bacteria > Actinomycetota > Actinomycetes > Streptosporangiales > Streptosporangiaceae > Nonomuraea > Nonomuraea wenchangensis. The sequence goes on along the minus strand of NZ_FOHX01000010.1, from coordinate 105,714 downwards.
ATCATAGCCGGGGTCAAGATTCTTTTGAATCGTCTCAATAGCTCAAAACGGTCACAGGGGCACGGTCGCCCCCTCCGCCCTCATGCCGTCCAGCATGAGCCGCAGGTAACGGCCGGGGTCGGCGGCGACGGGGGCGGGCAGCCGGTCGGGGTGGCAGGTGAAGACGTTCAGCAGGTGGACGAGGTCCTCGACGCCGACGTCCCGGCGCATCGCGCCGTCCTCCTGCGCCCGGCCCACGAGCTCGCCGAACCGCTCCAGCCAGCCGTCCCGCGTCCGCGCGAACCCGTCCCTGCCGGTGTACGCCTCGTCGGGCAGCGCGGCCAGGGCGGTCGCGAGCGCGGCCCGGCCCGGCTCGGCCGCCCAGGAGACGAAGGCGCGGATCGCGCTCCAGGCGTCGGCCGCCTCGTCCGCGGCCTGGTCGAGGGCCTCCGCCATGCTGTGCACGTAGTGGTCGCCGACGGCGGCGAGCAGGGCCTGGCGGTCGGGGAAGCGGCGGTAGAGGGTGCCGACGCCGACCCCCGCGCGCCGGGCGATGACCTCCATGGGCGCGTTGACGCCGCGCTCGGCCAGGACGGCGGCGGCGGCCTCGACGATCCGGCCCAGGTTTCGCCTCGCGTCGGCGCGCACCGGCGTCTCCCCTCTCCTCCGGTCGATCAAGTGGACGATCAGATTCCGGTTAGTGTACCGTGCGGCCAACCGGAATCTGATCGTCCGCTTAGGAGACCTCATGATCGTCATCACCGGGGCCACGGGCACCATCGGGCGGGCACTGGCCGGGCAGCTGGCCGGGCACGACGTGCTCGCCGCCGTCCGCCGGCCCGCCGACCTGCCGTGCCCGTACGCGCTCGCCGACCTCGAGCGGCCCGAGACCATCGGCGCGTTGCTGTCGCCCGGCGACCGGCTGTTTCTCAACAGCTCGCTCTGGCCCGGCTTCGCCTCGGCCCACCGGGCCGTCATCGACCTCGCGGCGCGGGCGGGCGTCGCCCAGGTGGTCACGGTCTCCGTACGGGGTGCCCGTCCCGGAGGGCTGCTCGGGGGTGGCATGCACGGCGAGGTGGACGAGCACCTGCGGGCGTCCGGCGTGCCGTACGCGATCCTGCAGCCGACCGGGTTCATGCAGAACCTGCCGGGCGAGGTCCGGGACGGGCGCATGTACGGCTCGTACGGGCCGGGACCGGTCAACTACATCGACGCCAGGGACATCGCCGACGTGGCCGCCGCGCTGCTCACCCGCCCGGCCGGGCCGGGGCGCGACCACGTGCTCACCGGGCCCGAGTCGCTGCCGCACGAGCGCATCGCCGAACGCGTCAGCGCCGCCCTCGGCCGTCCCATCCGGTACGTGGACCTCCCGGTGCCCAAGATGGCCGCCCACCTGGAGCGACAGGGCATGCCGGCGCCGTTCGCCACGGACCTGGCCGCGCTGATGGCCGAGACGGGCGACGGCCGCTGGGCGCCCACCACGACCGAGGTCGAGGCCATCACCGGCCGACCGCCCCGCACCCTGGACGACTTCCTCACCGACCACCGAACCACCTTCACAACGACGCCCTGACGCACGCGGGTGGCGGGCTGGGATGGGGTGGACCCAGGCGGACCACCTCGGGCCGGCCACTTCAGGTAGGCCGACTCAGGCGGGTCTCCTCAAGCGGGTGCGCTGGGAAATGGACCCCGGACGGACCACCCCAGGCGACCGGCTCAGGCAGCCCCCCAGGCGAGGCCCACTCCACGGGACCCTCCCAGACTGGGCCGCCCCAGAACGCGGCAGTCCCAGACGGGAACGGAGGCTCAAGCGGGCGGAGGTTCGTGGTCTACCACTCGGACGCGGACTGCGCGGAAGGTGGCCGGGGTGTCGCGGAGTACGGCAAGCCGTGGGTCGGGCACCACGAGGAACGGCTGGGCTTCCAGTGCCAGCAGGGGCGCGAGCCGCCGGTCGCGGCGCAGCGCGTCCATCGCCCGCCGGTCGCCCCCGAGCACGACGGCCTCCAGCTCCCCCAGGTGCGGCGACAGCACCCGCACCGCCGTCTCAACGGCGTCGTCGCCGGCCCGGCTCGCCTGGTTGCGCCGCCGCCGGGCGAAGCGCTGCTGCGACCAGCCCCCCGCCGCCGTACGCCCCTGGACCAGCCGCGAGCCGACCTTCGAGGCCAGCAGCTCGTCGCCGTGGAAGACGCCGGCCGCGTAGCCGCCGAGCCGGACGAGGAACACCCCCACCCGGCGCTCGGCCCGTACGTGCGCGACGAGCCCGCTGACGTGCGGCGGCCCGGCGGCCATCGGCGGGAACGGCACGTGCAGCTCGGCCAGGGCGCCGTCGCGGGCCCGCAGCCGGACCACGTGCCCGTCGCCGCTCGCCGTGAAGGGCCCGTGCCGCTCGGCGAACCCGTCGATCCACGGATGCACCCGCCCCGGCGGCACCACCACCCACCGGCCCCCACCCTTAGCCGGACGCCCGCTCATGCCTCGAAGGCTAGCCGACAGCTCCCGGGCGACGGGGCCGGGGATGGGGCCGGGGATGCGGCCCGGGACAACTCAAGGGGAAATGACGGTTAAATCTGTTTCGCGGGTCTTATGTGGCGTGCGGGTTCCGCCGGATCCTGTCCTCGTGGCGACCTCCCTGCTCACCAGCCCCCTCGTGGATCTCGACACGGGGGCGATCATCGCCCATGGCGCCGGCGTGGACCCTTCGGGCGAGCTCCGGGCGACCCCGCTGCCGATGATGCTGGAGCTGCCCGTCCACGTCGTGCTGTCGGGCGCGGGCGCCCTGACCCCGCTGCACGAGGCCCTGCGCCGGGCGGGGCGGCACCCGCGCGAGGCGATCCTGCTGCTCACCGGGACCTGCTACGAGCAGGACCAGCCGCTGCTCAAGGTCGCGCTCAACGGGCTGCGCACGATCGGCTACCTGCTCGGCCTCGCCGACGTGGGCTCCAACGGGCCCTCGCCGGAGCTGGCCGCGGACGTCTCGCCGTACCTGGTGGCGCTGGCCCCGGAGCTGGTCGCGCGCGTCCCCGGCGACCACCGCGCGACCAGCGTCGCCCGGTCGGTGGTGACGCTGGCCCGCGGGATCGGCGCGCACGTGATGGCGCCCGGCGTCGAACGCGAGAGTCAGGCGGCGACGGTCCGCGGCCTCGGCGTACGCCTCGCGCACGGCCCCCTGCTGGCCCCCGGCCCCGACGGCAAGGTACGCGTCCCGCTCCCGGTCACCGACCCCGGCCCCGGCGCCGCCCTGCTCGGCCCCCGCGTGCAGGAGCTGCTGATCCCCGCGGTGACGCTGCCCGCCGAGGCCAGGGCGGAGGAGGCCGTCGCCGCCTTCGGCCACGAGCCGACGATCACCAGCGTGATCCTGGTGGACGAGTACCAGCGCCCCCAGGGCAGCCTGGACCGCGGCCGTTTCCTGCTGTCGTTCGCCGCCCGGTTCGGCCACGCCCTGCACAGTCAGAAGCCCGCGCGGCGCCTGGCCGACCCGCCGCGTACGGTGCCGCGCACCACTCCGGCGATCGCCGCGGTGCAGGCGGCCAGCAGGGACGCCGGCCGCGTCTACGACGACCTGGTGGTGACCGACGAGATGAACCGCTGCCTCGGCATCGTCCGCGTCTCGGACCTCATCAGGGAGGTCACCTCCATGACGCGCTAGACCCAGCCCTGCGTACGGGCCCGCTGCACGGCCTCGATGCGGTTGCGGGCGTGGGTCTTCTGGATCGCCGAGGACAGGTAGTTGCGCACGGTGCCCTCCGACAGGTGCAGCCGCTCGGCGATGTCGCCGATGGTGGAGCCGTCCGCCGCGGCGGACAGCACGTCGCGCTCGCGCCCCGACAGCGGGTTGGGCCCCGCGCTGAGCGCCGCCGCGGCCAGGCCGGGGTCGATGACCCGCTCCCCCGCGTGCACGCGCCGGATGGCCGCCGCCAGCTCCCTGGCCGGGCTGTCCTTGACGAGGAAGGCGACCGCGCCCGCCTCCATCGCGGTGCGCAGGTAGCCGGGCCGCCCGAACGTGGTCAGGATCATCACCCGGCAGCCGGGCGTGCGCCGGGTGATGGTCGCGGCGGCGGCCAGGCCGTCGGTGCCGGGCATCTCGATGTCGAGCAGCACGATGTCGGGCCGGGCGCGGGCGACGACCTCGGCCGCCTCCGCGCCGTCGGCGGCCTCGCCGACCACCTCGATGTCGGGCTCCAGGTTGAGCAGGGACGCCAGCGCGCCCCGTACCATGCCCTGGTCCTCGGCCAGCACCACCCGGATCACGCCGGCACCTCCACCCGCAGCCGGAACCCGCGCGGGCCCGGTCCCGCCGCCATCGCGCCGCCCGCCTCGACGGCCCGCTCGTTCAGCCCCGACAGGCCGCTGCCCATGAGGACGGGCTCCTTGCCGCGCCCGTCGTCGGCGACCTCCAGGACGGCCAGCCCGTCCTCGTACGTCACCTTGATCTCGCAGCGGCCGGCCCGCGCGTGGCGTACGACGTTCGTGGTGCCCTCGCGCACCGCCCAGGCCAGCAGGCCCTCGACCGGCTCCGGCAGGGGCGTGCCCGACACCTGCACGCGGGCCCGCACGCCGGCCGCCGCCAGCACGGACCTGGCGTTGTCGAGCTCCTCGACCAGGCCGCGCCGCCGGTAGCCGGTGACGGCCTCGCGTACCTCCGACAGCGCCTTCCTGGCGACCGACTCGATGTCCCTGACCTCGCGCTGCACCTCGGGCGCGCCCTCGGCCAGCCGCCCCGCCAGCTCGCTCTTGAGCGCGATCAGCGACAGGCTGTGGCCGAGCAGGTCGTGCAGGTCGCGGGCGATGCGCAGCCGTTCCTCGGTGGCGGCCAGCCGGGCCACCTCGCCCTGCGCCCGGTGCAGTTTGACGGTCAGCCCCCGGGTGTTGCGCACGCTGATGAACAGCACGCCGAGCGTCACCACCTGCAGCCCGAGGATGATGATGGTCTCGGGCGAGCTGTGGTGGAGCAGGCCGCCGCCGACCAGCAGGCCCAGGTTGGCGAGCATGGCGAGCAGCGCCGCCGCGGCCGGCAGCGTGAACCCGCACAGCACGACGCTGTAGACCGGCATGCTGAGGAAGGAGCCGCCGAAGACCAGCGCGCCGGTGACCCCAACCGCGGTGGTGAGCGCGAGCAGCGGGTACGTCCACCGCCCCCGTTCCAGGAAGCTCCGGGCGCTCACGACCGTGGCCAGGAACAGCACGACGAACGCCGCCAGCACCGCCCCCGCCCAGACCGCGCGGACGCCGGTGATCGCGCCGGTCACGATCTCCGCGACGGGGAAGACCAGGTAGACCAGCCCGACGGACAGGCCGAGCAGCCGCCGCCGGAGCGAGGGCCGGTCGTCCTCCCCGCCGAAGCTGATCCGCTCGGCGAAGCTCATGCCCGCACTGTAGCCCGGCGGTAGAGGAAGGCGGCGGCGAGGCCGAGCACCACCCCCCAGGCGGCGACGACCAGGACGTCGGCGAGCCCGAGCCCGTGACCGCCCGCCACGCTCCAGCCGAGTGCCGCGTAGTGGTAGGACGGGGTGACCTCGGCGACGGCCTTCATCGTGGTGCCGAAGATCTCCGGCGGGAACCACAGCCCGCCGGCGATGGCCAGGGCGAACATGCAGATCATGGCGGCCGGCTGGGCGGCGTCGGGCGACAGCGCCGAGCCGATGGCCAGCCCGAGCGCGATGAACGGGATCGTGCCCAGCCACATCGCCAGCAGCAGCCCCGCCCACCGCGCGGGCGGCATCGACACGCCCTGCTGCACGATGGCGACGACGCTGACCAGCAGCAGCGACGGCAGCACGAGCAGCAGCGCGGTCGCCAGCTTGGTGACGATGATCGCCCAGCCGGGCAGCGGGGTGATCTGGAGCTGGCGCAGCCAGCCCGACTGCCGCTCGGTGGCCCAGGGCACGGCGGAGCTCATCATGGACGATGCCAGGCCCCCGTAGGCCGCCATCGACACCATGAGGATCACCGCGTAGCTGACGCCGCCGGCGTCGGTCTGCTCGCCGTAGATGTTGGCATTGATCAGGTAGAGGAGGACGGGGAAGGCCACCACGAAGATGAGGTAGCGCCGGTTGCGCAGCATGCGCAGCGTCTCGGTCCTGGCGTAGTAGAGCATCAGGAGGGCTCCCGGGTGAGGGCGAGGAAGGCGGCTTCGAGGTCGGCGCCGGACAGCCGCACGTGCCGTACGTCGAGCGTGGTGCCTCGGTACAGCCCGTTCAGGGTGGCGTCGGGATCGCCGGTGTGGAGGGTGACCTCGCCGTCGGCGATCTCGACGGAGGTCACGCCCGGCAGCCGGTCGAGGCCGGCCGCGGGCTGCGAGCCGAGGGCGAAGCGGACGATCTGGCCGCCCGCCCCGGCCTTGATCTCGGCGGCGGTGCCGTCGGCGGCCAGCCGGCCGCGGGCGATGACGACCACCCGGTCGGCGTGGGCGTCGGCCTCCTCCAGGTAGTGGGTGGCGAACAGCACCGTACGCCCGCCGGCGGCGTAGTCGTGCATGGCGGCCCAGAAGCGCAGCCGGGACTCCACGTCCATGGCCGCGGTCGGCTCGTCCAGCAGCAGGATCTTCGGAGCGCCGGCGACGGCCAGGGCGAAGCGCACGCGCTGGGACTGGCCGCCGGACAGCTTGTTCGCCCGGCGGCCGGCCAGCTCGGTCAGGTCGGCCAGGCGCAGGATGTCGTCGAGGGGCAGCGGGCGCGGGTAGAGCCGGCGGACGAGGTCCACGAGCTCCTTCACGGTCAGCTCGGGGATGAGCGTGCCGTGCTGGAGCATGGCGCCCATCTCGCCGTCGCGTACGGCCGCGTCCGGCGCGCGGCCGTGCACGGTGACCTGGCCGGAGCTCGGGCGCAGCAGGCCGAGCAGCAGGTTGATGGAGGTGGACTTGCCGGCGCCGTTGGGGCCGAGGAGCGCGACGGTCGAGCCGGGTTCGATGGCGAGGGAGAGGTCGTCGACGGCGAGCACGTCCCCGTAGTGCTTGCTGACGTGATCGAACGTGATGGCGTTCATGCGTCGAACGTTAAAGTCACGGCCGGGACCCGGGCAGTGTGATCCTTCCGGGTTCGACCGTGACATTTGTCAGACGCGGCCCCCGCTCGTCAGAAACGCCAGGATGTCAGAGGCGGCAGGCTGTCAGAGGCGGCAGGCGTAGATGTCGGTCACCAGGATCGCCCGCGCGCCGATGTCCCAGAGCTGGTCCATCACCTGCTGGTGGCCCTTGCGGCGGACCATCGCGCGCACCGCCACCCAGCCCTCGCGGTGCAGCGGCGAGACGGTGGGGCCCTCCATGCCGGGCGTGAGCGCGATGGCCTCCTCGATGCGCTCGGCGCGGATGTCGTAGTCCATCATCACGAAGTCGCGGGCGTGCACGACCCCCTGGAAGCGGCGGACGAACTGGCCCGCGCCGGGCGTCTCCGGCGCGCCCTGCCGCTTGATGAGCACCGCCTCGGAGCGCATGATCGGCTCGCCGAAGACCTCCAGGCCGACGTTGCGCAGCGTGGTGCCGGTCTCGACGACGTCGGCGATGGCGTCGGCCACGCCGAGCCTTATCGCGGTCTCCACCGCGCCGTCCAGCTTGATCACCCGGGCGTCCACGCCCTGGTCGGAGAGGTATTTCTCCAGCAGCCCGGCGTAGGAGGTGGCGATGCGCCGGCCCTCCAGGTCGTGCACCGAGGTCATCGCGCCGGCCGTGCCGGCCAGGCGGAAGGTGGAGCCGCCGAAGCCGAGCGGCATGATCTCCTCGACCGGCGCGCCGGAGTCGACGAGCATGTCGCGGCCGGTGATGCCGACGTCGAGGGTGCCCTCCCCGACGTAGACGGCGATGTCGCGGGGGCGCAGGAAGAACAGCTCGCAGCCGTTGTCCTCGTCGACGACGACCAGCTCCTTGCTGTCCCTGCGGGAGCGGTAGCCGGCTTCCTTGAGCATGGCCTGGGCGGCCTCGCTGAGCGCGCCCTTGTTGGGTACTGCCAGACGCAGCATGTCAGGTCCTCGTTCGGTCTCTCGAGTTCTCCAGGTCGGGTGCGGCGGCGGGCGCGGGCGCGCCCTAGAGATGCTTGTAGACCTGGTCGAGCCCGATGCCCTTGGCGATCATGAGCACCTGCACGTGGTAGAGGAGCTGGGAGATCTCCTCGGCCGCCCGGTCGTCCGACTCGTGCTCGGCCGCCATCCAGCTCTCGGCGGCCTCCTCGACGACCTTCTTGCCGATGGCATGGACGCCGGCGTCGAGCGCGGCCACGGTGCCCGACCCCGCGGGCCGGGTGCGGGCCTTCTCGGACAGCTCGGCGAACAGCTCTTCGAAGGTCTTCATGGTCTCTCTCGTCGTCGATGGCGTGCCTGACAAGCCTAGTCTGCGGGACGAGGTGACGCCGCCCGCCGTCCGCCACGCGAGACGCCCCCGATCGGCCCACGGCGGATCCGACGGCGGCGCGGAACCCAATGGGACTGTACACGGAGCCGTTTCCGGTTTATGAACCGGAAAAGCATTGTGCCCGGATCGGACCGGAGATTGCCAATGTCGCTGATACGGTTCAGCGGTTTATCGGGCGCGGGAGGGAGCGGGCGTGAAGAGGCCGACGATCGCCGACATCGCGCGGCGGGCCGGCGTGTCCAAGGGGGCCGTGTCGTACGCGTTGAACGGCCGCCCCGGCGTCTCGGAGGAGACGCGGGCGCGCATCAGGGCCATCGCCCAGGAGCTCGGCTGGCGACCCAACCTGGCCGCGCGCTCGCTGAGCGGCTCCCGCGCCGACGCGATCGGCCTGGTGCTCTGCCGGCCGGCCCGTTTCCTCGGCGTGGAGCCGTTCTTCATGGAGCTGGTCAGCGGCGTCGAGGACGAGCTGGCGGCCAGCTCGTGCGCGCTGATGCTGCAGGTGGTGCCGGACCGTCAGGCGGAGATCGCGGTGTACCGGCGCTGGTGGGGCGAGGGCCGGGTGGACGGCGCGATCCTGGTGGACCTGTGCGCCGCCGATCCCCGGGTGGCGGAGGTGGAGCGGCTCGGCATGCCCGCCGTGGTGGCCGGGCATCCCTCGGGCGCGGGCCCGCTGCCCGCCGTGTGGTCGGACGAGGCCGCCGTGATGGCCGAGGTGATCGGCTACCTCGCGGCGCTCGGCCACCGGCGGGTGGCCAGGGTGGCGGGGCTGCCGGCGCTGCTGCACACCCGGATCAGGGACGAGGCGTTCGCGCGGGGCTGCGCGGCGGCCGGCCTCGGCGGGCATCCGGTCGAGCACACCGACTACACCGGCGAGGAGGGCGCGCGGGCGACGAGGCTGCTGCTCAGCGCCCGGCCCCGGCCCACGGCGATCGTCTACGACAACGACATCATGGCGGTGGCGGGCCTGTCGGTCGCCCAGGAGATGGGGCTGGCCGTGCCCGCCGGGCTGTCGATCGTGGCCTGGGACGACTCCCCGCTCGCGCGGGTGGTCCGGCCGCCGCTGACGGCCGTGACCCGGGACGTCCCCGCCTACGGCGCGCACGCCGCGCGCACCCTGCTCCGGGTGATCGCCGGCGAGCTGCCGGACGGCGCCCCTGAGCCGCCCGCGCGCCTGCTGCCGAGGGGGAGCACCGCTCCGCTTTCATTGTGACGGAAAATTTCCGCTGGGGCCGTAACCGAAGGTCATCGCCGTCGCGGGAGCCGGGAACGCGCTCTCTCACAAAATCGCCTATTGTGGCTTACCCGCTTAAGTGGTGAAATCCGCTCCCACAAGAAATGGGCGCCGGCCAAGGGACCCGCAGGCACATCCGCACGTCCGCCGGCGCAAGTCCGGCGCCCATCCGACGGAGAGATCGGATGGCCCCATGCGACGAACCATGCCCATGCGACGAACCATGGCAGCGTGCAGCACGATCCTCGTGGCCGCCCTCAGCACGGCCTGCGCCACGAGCGGCCAGACCCGGACGGAGCAGGCCGACCAGAACGCCCCCATGACCCTGTCCTTCTGGTCCACCGGCGGCGACGACGAGACGGCGACCTTCCAGAAGGCCGCCGACCTCTACCACCAGAAGCACCCCAACGTGACGGTCAAGGTGCAGACCCTGTCCTGGGACGACGCCTACGCCAAACTCCTCGCCGCCGCGACCAGCCGTACGGGCCCCGACATCCTCTCCGGCGGCATGACCTGGACCATCCAGTTCGGCGCCCGCGGCGCCATGGTGGACCTGCGCAAGCACGGGATCGACGCGCTCAAGGGGCAGGCGCAGCCCGCCCAGTGGGAGTCGGCGGTCTCCCCCGACGGCTCGGTGTACGGGGTGCCGCTCGACATGTCCACCCTGGCCCTCTACTACCGCACCGACCTGCTGGACAAGGCCGGCATCGACGCCCCGCCCAAGACGTGGGAGGAGCTCGTGAAGGACATCGGCACGCTCAAGGCGGCCGGGGTGAAGAAGCCCTACAGCCAGGACTGGGGCAACCTCGACTGGATCGGCTACTTCAACTACCTCTACCAGGCCGGCGGCGCCTTCTACACCGCCGACTGCAAGCCCTCGCTCGACACCCCGCAGGCCGAGCAGGCGCTGACGTACTGGGTGGACCTCTACCGCGAGCACGGCGCCCCCACCGCCACGGTCGAGGGCTCCGACGCCCTCGACACCGGCACCGCGATGGTGGTGGCCGGCAACTGGATCGCCAAGGGCCTCGACACCAACAAGCCCAAGCTGAAGGGCAAGTGGGCGATGGCGCCGCTGCCCGCCGGGCCCGCCGGGCCGACCACGTTCATCGGCGGCCGGGCGATCGGCGTCACCTCCTACAGCAAGTACGCCCAGACCGGCGCGGACTTCGTGAAGTTCATGTACACCGACGAGGCCATCGCCGCCGTCGCCGACGAGGCCAGGAAGCGCAACATCTCCTACATCCCGCCGCGCCCCGACAAGATCGTGGGCGGCTCGACGTTCACGCCCGAGCAGGCGCAGGTCTTCGCGCAGGCGATCGGCACGGGCAAGGCCGCCCCCGGCTGCCCCGGCTGGGACGAGAGCGCCTCCGACGTCGCCAAGCAGCTCCAGTCGGCCATCCTCGGCAAGACGGACGCGAAGACCGCGCTCGCGGAGGCGGCCAAGGTCATGCAGCGCAACGCCGGTTAGGAGGCCGACAATGGCGGGTCCCGTCCCCATCGGCGGCCGGCTGCGCCGCGTCCCCGTCGACCGGCTGCGCCGCTACGGCACCTCGTACGCGATGCTGCTGCCGTTCCTCGCGCTGTTCGCGGCGTTCCTGCTCTGGCCGCTGGCCAACTCGCTCTACCTCAGCTTCACCTCGTTCGACGGGGTCAACCCGGCCGTCTTCACCGGCCTGGACAACTTCGCCGAGCTCGCCGGCGACGCCAGGTTCCGGCACGCGCTCGGCAACACCGCGCTCTACGTGGTGGCCTCGGTCGTGCTCGGCACCCTGCTGTCGCTGGGGCTGGCGCTGGCCTTCAACGGCCCGAGCTGGCCGCACCGCATCATGCGCACGCTGTTCTTCCTGCCGTCGGTGACCTCCTCCATCGCGCTCATGCTCATGTGGAAATGGGTGCTGTTCCCGAGCGAGGCCGGCCTGGCCAACACGATCGTCCACTGGCTCGGCGGCTCGACCGTGCCCTGGCTGGCCACGCCGAGCCTCACCATCCCGATCCTGGTGCTGATGTCGGTGTGGGGCGGCATGGGCTACGGCATGGTGCTGTACGTCGCCGGGCTCGGCTCCATCCCCGAGGAGTACTACGAGGCGGCCAGGATCGACGGCGCCTCGACCTGGCAGCGGTTCCGCCACATCACGCTGCCGCTGCTGCGGCCGGTCACCACGTACGTGGTGGTGACCGGGCTGATCGGGGCGTTCCAGGTGTTCGAGGCGGTCTACATCGTCTTCCGCGGCACCAACAACATCGGCGGCGTGCTCGACTCGGCGCTGATGATCGTGCCCTACCTCTACGACCAGGGGTTCACCCACTTCAAGCTGGGCTACGCCTCGGCGATCGCCTGGGTGCTGTTCCTGATCATCTTCGTGCTGAGCCTCGTCAACCTGCGCGTCGGGCGCGCGATGAAGGAGCTGTGATGGCCGTCGCCCCCATGGACCGGCTCGCCCCGGCGCGGCGGCGGGCCCGGCACGAGCAGCCGCGCGCGGGCGGCCGGGCCCGGCGGAACCGGCACCTGCTGCGCCTGCCGTTCTATCTGCTGTCACTGACGATGGTCGTGCCGTTCTACTGGCTGGTCATCACGGTGCTGAAGCCGCCGACGGAGCTGTCCAGGATCCCGCCGTCGTTCGTGCCGGAGTCGCCGTCGTTCGTGAACTTCCACGACCCCGAATGGTCGGCGGAACGGGTCAACCCGGGGCATCTGCAGGGGGTGTTCCAGCGGTTCCAGGTGGAGTTCGGGTTCTGGCGGTTCCTGTTCAACAGCGTCCTCGTCACCACGGCGATCACCGTGGGGGCGCTGCTGATCTGCTCGCTGGCGGCGTACGTGATCGCCAAGCACCGGATCAGGGGCCGCCGGGTCATCTTCCTGATGATCATCGCGTCGATGATGGTGCCCTGGCAGACGACGCTCATCCCGAACTACGTCATCATGCGCAACCTGGGCTGGCTGGACACCTACACGGCGTACATCGTGCCGGGGCTGGCCAAGGCGTTCGTGCTGTTCTTCCTCGTGCAGTTCCTGCAGTCGGTGCCGAACGAGCTCATCCAGGCGGCCCGCGTGGACGGCGCCGGGGAGTGGCGGATCTGGTGGCAGATCGTGCTGCCGCTGCTGCGGCCGGCGCTCGCCGCGATGTCGATCTTCATCGTGCTGGCCGAGTGGAACAACTTCCTGTGGCCGCTGGTGATCGTGCAGAGCGACGAGATGGCGAACCTGCCGGTCGCGCTGGCCCGGCTCAACTCGTACTTCGGGGCGCCGGACCATCAGGGCGCCATCATGGCGGGCGGGTTCATCGCCTCGGTCCCGACCATCGTGTTCTTCCTGATCTTCCAGAAGTACTTCACCCGGGGCATCGCCCTGAGCGGCCTGAAAGGCTGACCTGTCCCGGGAACGCCGCCGCCCGCCGCACCTCGGGGGTGTGGCGGGCGGTGGGTTGGTTCAGCGGGGTCGGTCAGCGCGCGGGGCGGCGGTCCGCGGAGAACGGGCGGGGGCGCTGGCCGCGGTCGTCGGAGCCGCGCCAGTCGCCGCGCGACCCGCGGTCCTGGCCGGCGCGCCCGCCACGGTCGTCGCCACGGTAGCCACGCTCGCCGCGGAAACCACCGCGCCGGTTGTCGCCCGAGAAGCCACGGTCGTTCGAGACGCCGCGGTCGCCCGAGAAGCCACGGTCACCGGAGGAGCCCCGGTCACCGTTGTAGCCACGGTCGCCCGAGAAGCCCCGGTTACTGTTGTAGCCACGGTCGCCCGAGGAGCCGCGGTCGTTCGAGAAACCACGGTCACCGGAGAAGCCGCGCTCCCCCGAGGGGCCGCGGTCGCCGTTGTAGCCGCGGGCACCGTTGGAGCCGCGGTCGTCGCGGGAGCCGCCGCGGTAGCCGTCACGGCCGCCCTCGCGGACGGGCCGGTCGCCCTCGCGGAAGCCGCGCCTCGGCTGGTAGCCGCGGTCGCGGCCCTCGCCCACGGTGCGCGACTCGTCGCCGTGCCGGCGCGGACGCCGGTCCTCGCCGCTCCCGTAGGAACGCTCGCCCCCGAAGGAACGCTCGCCGTCCTCGTGGCGGCGCGGGCGGCGCTCGCCGTCGAAGTCACGGCGCGGGCGGCGGTTGCGGCGGTCGGAGCCGCCGGCCCCGCCGCCCTCACGGCGCGGCCGCAGCGGCTTGCGCACGTCGGGCTCCCACACGGGGATGGCCTCGCCGCTCGGGATGCGGGCGCCGGTCACCTCGGCGACCCGCGGGTGCCCCGGGGCGGCCTTGAGCCGGAACGGGTGGATGCCGGCCCGGCGGGTGAGCGCGTCGGTGGAGCGCCGCTCGTTCGGCAGCACCAGCGTGACGACGGTGCCCTTCTCGCCGGCCCGCGCGGTGCGCCCGCCACGGTGCAGGTAGCTCTTGTGGTCCTGGGGCGGGTCGAGGTGCAGCACCAGCGAGATGTTGTCCACGTGGATGCCGCGCGCCGCGACGTCGGTGCAGACCAGCACGTTGACCGAGCCCTCGCGGAACTCGGCGAGGATGCGGGTGCGCTGGTTCTGGCGCTTGCCGCCGTGCAGGCCGCCGGCCTTGACGCCGACGCGGGCGAGCTGCTTGCACAGCCGGTCCACGCCGTGCTGGGTGCGCACGAAGATGATGGTGCGTCCCTCACGGTTGGCGATCTCGGCCGCCACGTCGAACTTGTCGTCGCGGGTGACCTGCATCACGTGGTGCTCCATGGTGTCGACCGGCGAGGTCGCGGGGGCCACGGAGTGCGTGATCGGGTCCTTGAGGAAGCGCTGCACCAGCTTGTCGACGTCGCCGTCGAGGGTGGCGGAGAACAGCAGCCGCTGCCCGTCGGAGGGGGTCTGCGCGAGCAGGTCGGTGACGACCGGGAAGAAGCCGAGGTCACACATGTGGTCGGCCTCGTCGAGGACGCTGACCTCCACGTCGGCGAGCGAGCACTCGCCCTGCCGGATGAGGTCGCCGAGCCGCCCGGGGGTGGCGATGACGAGGTCGACGCCGCGCCGCAGCGCCTCGATCTGCTTGCCCATGGACATGCCGCCGACGACGACCTTCATGCGCAGCCCGAGGCCGCGGCCGAGAGGTTCGAGGGCGTCGTGGACCTGGAGCGCGAGCTCACGGGTCGGTACGAGGATCATCGCGCGGGGCCGCCCGGGAACGGGCCTGACCCCGGCGAGGCGGGCCATGGTGGGCAGGCCGAAGGCGAGGGTCTTGCCGGAGCCGGTCTGGCCACGGCCGAGCACGTCGTTGCCGGCGAGCACGTCGGGGATGGTGGCGCTCTGGATCGGGAAGGGGCTCTCGATGCCCTGTCTGGCCAGTCCGGAGACGAGCGGCCTGGGCAGCCCCAGGAGCTCGAACTCGGACGGGCCCGCTTCCGGGGCGGCCGTGGAGGTCGCGCCGGAGATGCTCTCGTCGAGCGCGGGCATGACAGCGTCAAGCATGGTCACGAAAGTCGTGCCTTTCCGTCGAAGTGGCACGTCACTTCTGCGAAAGGACGAGCCAAGATGTACGGCACACGCCGTACCAGATCAGAGAAAGAGGGGGAGGATGCACCGGCGCACCGGCCGCAGGCGATGCTGAAACGCGCGATGAGGCGTCAGGTGCATCTGATCCAACGCCGGGATGGTATCGGATATTTCCCGGCCGGGTTCGGACCTTCCGAAAACCCTTATGACACGCTGAAACGGCTGACGTCGGACGCCAGCCGTGCAGCGAACAGAGGTCAGACGTTGAAGCCTAGCATACGAAGCTGCTCACGGCCCTCATCGGTGATCTTGTCCGGGCCCCATGGCGGCAGCCAGACCCAGTTGATCTTCACGTCGGAGACCATGCCGTCGAGCGCCGAGTGCGCCTGGTCCTCGATGACGTCGGTCAGCGGGCAGGCCGCGCTGGTGAGCGTCATGTCGATGGTGGCCACGGGCTTGCCGCCGCCGGCCGGGTCGAGGTTGAGGCCGTAGATCAGGCCCAGGTCGACGACGTTGATGCCCAGCTCGGGGTCGACGACGTCCTTGAGCGCCTCCATGACCTCCTCGCTGGTGATCTCACCGTCGAACTCGGTCGTCGGCGTCTCCGTTGGCTTGCTCATTGGGCGGCACTCCTCACCACTGCGTCCTTGTAGGCCATCCAGGACAGCAACGCGCACTTCACGCGGGCCGGGAACTTGGCCACGCCCGCGAAGGCGACCGCGTCGCCGAGCACGTCCTCGTCGGCCTCCACCTGCCCCCTGCCCTGCATGAGCCGGGTGAACTCGTCGACGACCGACAGCGACTCCGCGACCGACGAGCCGGTGGTCAGCTCGTGCAGCACCGAGGCGGCAGCCTGGCTGATCGAGCAGCCCTGCCCGTCGTAGGAGACGTCGAGCACCTTGTCGCCGTCCACCTTGACCCTGAGCGTGATCTCGTCGCCGCAGGTCGGGTTGACGTGATGGACCTCGGCGTCGTACGGCTCGCGCAGCCCGCGCCCCTGCGGGTGCTTGTAGTGCTCCAGGATCAGCTCCTGGTACATCGACTCGCCGATCATGGCTATGCGAACACCTTCTGGACGTGATGCAGGCCGCGAACCAGGGCGTCGATCTCGCCCGTGGTGTTGTACAGATAGAACGACGCCCGCGTGGTCGCGGGTATTCCGAACCGCAGGTGCAGCGGGCGGGCACAGTGGTGCCCGACGCGCACCGCGACGCCGAACTGGTCGTCGAGGATCTGCCCGACGTCGTGCGGGTGGATGCCCTCCATCGTGAACGACACCGTGCCGCCCCGCGCCTCCAGGGTCTCGGGGCCGATGACGCGCAGCCTCGGCACCTCGCGCAGCGCCTCCAGCGCGTAGCGGGTCAGCTCGCGCTCGTGCGCCTCGATCGCCTCCAGGCCGACTCCGGTGAGGTAGTCGACGGCGGCGCCGAGACCGATGGCCTCGACGATCGGCGGCGTGCCGGCCTCGAACTTGTGCGGGGCCGGGGCGTAGGTCGAGCGGTCCATCCAGACCGCCTCGATCATCTCACCGCCGCCGAGGAACGGCGGCATGGCGTCGAGCAGCTCGGCCCGCGCCCACAGCACGCCGATGCCGGACGGGCCGACCATCTTGTGGCCGGTGAAGGCCACGAAGTCGGCGTCCAGCGCGGCGACGTCCACCGGGTGGTGCGGCACGGACTGGGACGCGTCCAGCAGGATGAGCGCCCCCACCTCGTGGGCCCGCCTGGCCAGCTCGACCACCGGGTTGACGGTGCCGAGCACGTTGGACTGGTGGGCCACCGAGACGATCTTCGTCCGCTCGGTGATCACGCCGTCGGCCAGGTCGAGCCGGCCCTCGTCGGTGACGCCGAACCACTTCAGCGTGGCGCCGGTGCGCTGCGCGAGCAGCTGCCACGGCACGATGTTGGAGTGGTGCTCCATCTCGGTGACGACGATCTCGTCGCCGGGCCCGAGGGTGAAGCGGGGGTCGGTGTTGACGGGGTTGCCGAAGGAGTAGGCGACGAGGTTGAGCGCCTCGGAGGCGTTCTTGGTGAAGACCACCTCGTCGCGCGACGCGCCGACGAAGCCCGCGACCTTGTCACGGGCGCCCTCGTACGCCTCCGTGGACTCCGCGCCGAGCACGTGCATGGCCCGCCCCACATTGCTGTAGTGCAGGGCCAGGTGCTCGCGCATGGTCTCGATGACCAGGTTGGGCTTCTGCGAGGAGTTGCCCGAGTCGAGGTAGACGAGCGGTCGCCCGTCGGGCAGCTCGCGGGAGAAGACCGGGAAGTCCTTCCTGATCCGCTCCACGTCCAAGCTGGTGGAAGTCATGCAGATGCCTTCGTGTACTGCTCGTAGCCCTCGGCCTCGAGCTTGTCGGCCAGCTCCGGCCCGCCCGCCTCGACGATGCGCCCGCCGGCGAAGACGTGCACGAAGTCGGGCTTCACGTAGCGCAGGATGCGGGTGTAGTGCGTGATCAGCAGCACACCGGTGTCGCCGGTCGCGCGGAAGCGGTTGATGCCCTCGGACACCACGCGCAGCGCGTCCACGTCGAGGCCGGAGTCGGTCTCGTCGAGGACGGCGATCTTCGGGTTGAGCAGCTCCATCTGGAGGATCTCGTGGCGCTTCTTCTCGCCGCCGGAGAAACCCTCGTTGAGGTTGCGCTGGGCGAAGGCGGGGTCGATGGACAGCGCGTCCATGCCGTTCTTCAGGTCCTTGGCGAACTCGCGCAGCTTGGGCGCCTCGCCGCGGACGGCGGTGACGGCCGAGCGCAGGAAGTTCGAGACCGACACGCCGGGGACCTCGACGGGGTACTGCATGGCGAGGAACAGCCCCGCGCGGGCGCGTTCGTCGACCGACAGCTCCAGCAGGTCGACGCCGTCGAGCAGGACCCGCCCGCCGGTGACGGTGTACTTGGGGTGGCCGGCGATCGCGTAGGCCAGCGTCGACTTGCCCGAGCCGTTGGGGCCCATGATGGCGTGCGTCTGGCCGGAGTTCACCGTGAGGTTGACGCCGCGCAGGATTTCCTTGTCCTCGACGGCGACGTGCAGGTCGCGGATCTCAAGGGTGGACATGGTTGCTTATGACTCCTTCGAGAGCGAGACGAGGACGTCATCGCCGTCGATCTTGACTGTGTAGACGTTCACGGGCTTGATGGCGGGCGGGCCGGTCGGCTTGCCGGTGTGCACGTCGAAGCACGAGCCGTGCAGCCAGCACTCCAGCGTGTCGTCGTAGACCTCGCCCTCGCTGAGCTTGACCTCGGCGTGTGAGCAGACGTCGTGCAGGGCGAAGACCTGCTCGCCCTTGCGCACCAGCGCCACCGGGGTCTCCCCCACCTCGACGCCGATCACTCCCCCGTCGGGGATGTCGGCGAGCGCGCACACCTTCTCGAAGCTGCCGGCGTCGCTCATCGGGCGAGCTCCGCCTCGACGGCGCTCATGACGCGCTCGCGCAGCTCCTCGACATGGATCTTCTCGATGAGCTGGCCGAGGAAGCCCCGCACGACCAGGCGGCGCGCCTCGTCGTGGGGGATGCCGCGGGCCTGGAGGTAGAAGATGTGCTCGTCGTCGAGGCGGCCGGAGGCGGAGGCGTGCCCCGCGCCGGCGACCTCACCGGTGAGGATCTCCAGGTTGGGCACCGAGTCGGCGCGGGCGCCGTCGGTGAGGATGAGGTTGCGGTTGAGCTCGTAGGTGTCGGTGCCCTCGGCCTCGACCCTGATGATCACGTCGCCGATCCAGACGGCGTGCGCCCGGTCGCCCTGCAGCGCGCCGCGGTAGTCGACGTTGCTCTTGCAGTGAGGCTGGGAGTGGTCGACCAGCAGGCGGTGCTCCAGGTGCTGTCCGGCGTCCACGAAGTAGACGCCCGACAGGTCGGCGTCGCCGCCCGGCGCGGTGTAGGCCACGCTGGGCGACAGCCGCACCAGGTCGCCGCCGAGCGTCACCACGAAGCTGCGGAAGGTCGCGTCCTTGGCGAGCTGGGCGTGGTGGTGCGAGACGTGGACGGCGTCGTCGTCCCAGTCCTGGAGGCTGACGACCTTGAGGTTGGCGCCCTCGCCGACGACGAACTCGATGTTGTCGGCGTAGACGGCGCTGCCCTTGTGGTCGAGCACGACCACGGCCTCGGCCAGCGGCTCCACCTTGACCACGAGGTGGCCGTAGGCGGCGCCGTCGCCCTCACCGGTGAGGGTGAGCACGGTCGGCTTGGAGGCGACGGCCTCGCGCGGCACCGTGATGACGGTGGCCTTCTCGAAGCTGTTCCACGCCTGGGCGCTGACCCGGTCGGTGGGCGTGAACGACTTGCCGACGCGGGCGTCGTCACGGCCGACCGTCTCGACGGTGACCTCGGGGGCGGCGTCGACGTCCAGACGGACGTGACCCGCCGCCTCGGCCTTGCCGTTGTGCAGGCCCTTCAGCCGCGTGAGCGGCGTGAACCGCCAGGCCTCCTCGCGACCGGTCGGGACGTCGAAGTCGCCCAGGTCGTAGGACGACTTCTCGTGCAGGGTCGACAGGGGCTTCTCGTTCAGGCCCATCAGCCGACGGCTCCTTCCATCTGCAGCTCGATCAGCCGGTTGAGCTCGAGCGCGTACTCCATGGGCAGCTCACGCGCGATCGGCTCCACGAAGCCGCGCACGATCATCGCCATCGCCTCGTCCTCGTCGAGCCCGCGGCTCATGAGGTAGAACAGCTGGTCCTCGCTGACCTTGGAGACCGTGGCCTCGTGGCCCATCGAGACGTCGTCCTCGCGGACGTCGACGTAGGGGTAGGTGTCGGAGCGGCTGATCTGGTCGACCAGCAGGGCGTCGCACTTGACGGTGCTGGCGCTGCCGTGGGCGCCCTCCTCGATCTGCACCAGACCGCGGTAGGAGGTGCGGCCGCCGCCGCGCGCCACCGACTTGGAGATGACGCTGGAGCTGGTGTTGGGCGCCAGGTGCACCATCTTGGAGCCGGCGTCCTGGTGCTGGCCCTCGCCGGCGAAGGCGACGCTCAGGGTCTCGCCCTTGGCGTGCTCGCCCATGAGGTAGACGGCGGGGTACTTCATCGTGACCTTGGAGCCGATGTTGCCGTCGATCCACTCCATGGTGGCACCCTCGTAGGCGACGGCGCGCTTGGTGACCAGGTTGTAGACGTTGTTGGACCAGTTTTGGATGGTCGTGTAACGGCAGCGGGCGTTCTTCTTCACGATGATCTCGACGACGGCGCTGTGCAGCGAGTCGCTGGAGTAGATCGGCGCGGTGCAGCCCTCGACGTAGTGCACGTAGCTGTTCTCGTCGACGATGATGAGCGTGCGCTCGAACTGGCCCATGTTCTCGGTGTTGATCCGGAAGTAGGCCTGCAGCGGGATCTCGACCTCGACGTTCGGCGGCACGTAGATGAACGAGCCGCCGGACCACACGGAGGTGTTGAGCGCGGCGAACTTGTTGTCGCCGACCGGGATCACCGAGCCGAAGTACTCCTTGAAGAGCTCCTCGTGCTCCTTCAGGCCCGTGTCGGTGTCGACGAAGATGACGCCCTTCTCCTCAAGGTCCTCACGGATCTTGTGGTAGACGACCTCGGACTCGTACTGGGCGGCGACGCCGGCGATGAGGCGCTGCTTCTCGGCCTCGGGGATGCCGAGCTTGTCGTAGGTGCTCTTGATGTCGGCGGGCAGCTCGTCCCAGGACGTGGCCTGCTTCTCCGTCGAGCGCACGAAGTACTTGATGTTGTCGAAGTCGATGTCCGTGAGGTCGGCGCCCCAGGTGGGCAACGGCTTCTTGCCGAAGAGCCGGAGACCCTTGAGGCGCAGGTCGAGCATCCACTCCGGCTCGTTCTTCAGCGCGGAGATCTCGCGGACGACCTCTTCGGACAGGCCGCGCCTGGCCGTCGCCCCGGCGATGTCAGGGTCGGCCCAGCCGAACTTGTAATTCCCGAGGCCTTCCAGCTCCGGGCGGTCGGTGACAGTCACCTTCCGGTCTCCTTGCTCTTATCGTGAGGACTCTTGTCCCTGTGTGCGGATTCGCCCAGCGTCTGCGGGCTCACGTGCGTCGTGCAGACCCCGTCGCCGTGCGCGATCGTGGCCAGGCGCTGCACCGGTGTGCCGAGGAGCTGCGCGAACGCCTCCGTCTCGGCCTCGCAGAGTTGAGGGAACTCCGCTGCCGCGTGGGCCACCGGGCAGTGATGCTGGCAGAGCTGGTCGCCGCCGGACTTGGCCTTGCTGGCCGAGGCGGCGTAACCCTCCGCCGACAGCGCCTGCGCCAGCACCTGTACGCGCTGCTCGGCCGGCACCGTCCGCATGGCCGGCTCCAGCCGCTTGAGCAGGCCGGAGACCTGCGAGCGGGCGAAGTCGGCCACAGCGTCCTGCCCCATGCGCTCGGCCAGGTAGCGCAGCGCGCTGCCGGCCAGGTCGTCATAGGCGTGCTCGAAGGCACTGCGCCCCGCGTCGGTGATGGCGAACAGCTTGGCCGGTCGCCCCCGCCCGCGCTGCCCGCGCGGGCGCACCGTGCGGGGCTCGATCATCCCGTCGGCCAGCAGGGCGTCGAGGTGACGCCGGACGGCCGCGGGTGTGAGCCCGAGCCGCTCGCCGAGGGCGGCGGCCGCGACGGGACCATGCTCAAGGATCAGCCGGGCGACGCGGGCACGGGTGCCGCGTTCGCTTCCGGGCTCGATCGTGGGCATGTTTTTCACAACATCAGTGTGCCGTAAATCCTTCCCGGCTCACAAATGGATCGCGGCAGCTCGGCAATGGAATTTGTCACGCAGGGTAGCCTTACCTAACTCCTGCTCGGCACCCGCGTACGGCCCAGGACGCCGAACGCCAGGGTGGCACAGACGATGAGCCCGAGCATCACGGAGGCCATCGGCACGGCGGTGCCCGCGCCGACGACGCCGACCAGCGGCGCCGAGACCGCGCCCAGCGCGAACTGCAGCACGCCCATCAGCGCCGACGCGCTGCCGGCCACCTGGGCGGGCTGCGAGCCCAGCGCCAGCGCGCTGGTGCCGGGCAGCGTCAGGCCCTGGCCGAGCATGATGACGACCAGGCCCGCCACGATGCCCCACAGACCGAGCCCGGTGAGCGCGGCCGTCATGAGCAGGGCGGCGCCGGCCAGGCTGGTGGCCAGGCCCGCCACCACGAGGGCCGCCGGGGGCACCCGCCCCGACAGCCGGCCGCCGACCTGGGCCATGACGGTGAGGGCGAGGGCGTTGAGCCCGAAGATGAGGGAGTACTGCGTCGGGGTGGCGCCGTAGACCTCCTGCAGCACGAACGGCGAGCCGGAGATGTAGCCGAACATCGCGGCGAAGGCCAGGCCGCCGGTGAGCGCGTACCCCATGAACGAGCGGTCGCGCAGCAGGTGCCAGAACGTGCGGACCGTGTGCCCGAGCCCGCCGCTCTCGCGGCTGCCGGCCGGCAGCGTCTCGCGCACCCCGGCGAGCACCGCGATCAGCAGCACGACGCCGGCCAGGCTGAGCGCTATGAAGACGCCCCGCCAGGAGGTGAACGCCAGCAGCTGCGCCCCGGCGATCGGGGCGAGGATCGGCGCCAGGCCGCTGACCAGCATGAGCGTGGCGAAGATGCGGGCGATGGCGGCGCCCTCGTACAGGTCGCGCACCACGGCGCGCACGATGACCAGGGCCGCGCCGCCGAGCATGCCCTGCAGCAGGCGGAAGGCGATGAGCATCGGCACCGACTGCGCGAACGCGCACAGCAGCGAGGCGACCATGAACCCGGCCACGCCCACGATCAGCGGCATCCGCCGCCCGCGCACGTCGCTGAGCGGGCCGGCGATGACCTGCCCGACCGACACGCCGATGAGGCAGGAGGTGAGCGTGAGCTGGACCTGGGCGGGGCCGCTCAGCATCTCGGAGGTGATGGCGGGCAGCGCCGGGAGGTACATGTCGATGGAGAGCGGCCCGATGGCCGAGAGCGCGCCGAGAAGCACCAGGAGCAGCGCCCGCCGCTCCTTCCGCTCGGCTCTGACGGCGGTGGACGTGGCTGCGGCCACGGACATGCAATCCCCTCTCCTCGCGAACCAGGTGGCCCACGAGGGCCGAGGTAGGGAAACCGCTGTCCGGTCCTCCTAATTCCCGGTTATCAGATATTTCCCTATCTTTCCATAGGAGCCCACGCCCACGGACTCACCTGAGGCCCGGACCGCCCCGCGCAGTCCTTAGACTCGTCGTCATGGAATCCCCAGCCGTCGAGATCCTCGACCTGGTCAAACGTTACGGCGCCGGCGTCGCGCTCGACGGGCTCGCCCTGCGCGCCGAGCGTGGCGCGGTCACGGCCGTCCTCGGCCCCAACGGCGCGGGCAAGACGACCACGGTCGAGATCTGCGAGGGGTTCCGCACCGCCGACGCGGGCACCGTGCGGGTGCTGGGGCTGACCCCCGAGCGGCCCGAGCTGCGCGCCCGGGTCGGGGTCATGCTGCAGTCCGGCGGGGTGCCGCCGGCGGTGCGCTGCGGCGAGTGGCTGCGCCTGGTCGCGCGTTTCCACGCCCGGCCACTCGACCCCGGCGCGCTGCTGGGGCGGCTCGGGCTCGCCGGGCACGCCCGCACCCCCTTCCGCCGCATGTCGGGCGGGCAGCAGCAGCGGCTGTCGCTGGCCGCCGCCGTCATCGGCCGCCCCGAGCTGGTCTTCCTCGACGAGCCGACCGCCGGGCTCGACCCGCAGGCGAGGCACGCCTGCTGGGAGCTGGTGGGCGAGCTGCGCTCGGCCGGGGTCTCGGTGGTGCTCACCACGCACCACATGGACGAGGCCGAACGCCTGGCCGACCACGTGGTGATCATCGACAAGGGACGGGTGGTGGCCGAGGGCACGCCCGCCTCGCTCACCGGGGCCGAGCGGCAGCTCAGGTTCCGGGCGCGGCCGGGGCTGACGCTGGAGGAGCTGCTCAACGCGCTCCCTTCGGGCAGCGCGGCCAAGGAGTCGCCGGCCGGCCACTACATCATCGAGGGCCGGGTCGGCCCCGAGCTGCTGGCCACCGTCACCGCCTGGTGCGCGGCCGAGGGCGTCACGGCCGACGACCTGCGCATCGAGCGGCGCACCCTTGAGGACGTCTTCCTGGAGCTGACCGGCAGGGAGCTGCGTTGAGCACGTACGAGCGGGTCACGGGCACGCTGGACCTCACCCCCGCGCCGGGCGCGGCGCCGTTCCCGCGCATGGTGCTGGCGCAGGCCGGCGCGGAGCTGCGCGCCACCCTGCGCAACGGCGAGCAGCTCCTGCTCACCCTGATCATCCCGGTGCTGCTGCTGGTGGGCTTCTCGCTGGCCCCGCTGATCGACCTGGGCGGCGCGCGGCGGGTCGACTTCCTGGTCCCCGGCGTGCTGGCCCTCGCAGTGATGTCCACGGCCTTCACCGGGCAGGCCATCGCGACCGGCTTCGAGCGCCGCTACGGCGTGCTCAAGCGGCTCGGCGCGACCCCGCTGTCGCGGTCCGGGCTCATGCTGGCCAAGACCGTGGCGGTGCTGGCCGTGGAGGTCATCCAGGCGGCGGTGATCGTGGGCGTCGGGCTGGCGCTGGGCTGGCGGCCGCAGGGGTCGTTCCTGGCCGCGGCGCTGCTGATCGTGGCCGGCACGGCGGCCTTCAGCGGGCTCGGCCTGCTCATGGCGGGCACGCTGCGCGCGGAGGCGACGCTGGCCGCCGCCAACCTCGTCTACCTGGTGCTGCTCGGGGCCGGCGGGGTGGTCTTCCCGCTGGCGAAGTTCCCCGAGAGCCTGCGGCCGGCGCTGGAGGTGCTGCCGATCTCGGCGCTGACCGGCGGGCTGCGCGCGGTGCTCGCCGAGGGGGCGGCGCTGCCGCTGGCCCCCCTGGGCGTGCTGGCGGCCTGGGCGGTGCTGTCGCTGGGGCTGGTGTCGCGGACGTTCCGCTGGGAGTGAGCCCGGCGACAGACGGCCGCTGGGAATGAGCCTGGGGGCCGTCAGCCCGCGCGTACGGCGCCGTAGCGGCGGCGGGTGAGCGCGGCCACGGCGGCCAGCGGCGCCGCCGCGGCGGCGGCCAGCCCGAACAGCAGCGGATAGCGGCCCGCCTCGGCCAGCGGCCCGGCCGCCCACGAGGAGAGGGCGCTGCCGACGAAGAGCGCGGCGGCGAAGAACGCGATCGTGGTGCCCCTGGCCTGCGGCACGACCGACGTCGCCCACGTCTGCAGCGACGAGTGCAGGAACGACCAGCCGCCGCCGAGCAGCAGCGCGGTGACGGCCACGGTGACGAGGTTGACCCGGGCCGCGGCCAGCGCGAAGCCCGCGACGAGCTGCGCCCCGCCCACCGTCATCAGCAGCGGCGCGGGCCAGCGTCCCGACAGCCGCTTGACCAGCTTCGCCTGCACCCAGAGCCCGAGCCCGTACGCGGTGATGCCGAGCCCGGCGAGGGCGGCGGCGACGCCGGAGTGCTCCAGAGCCGGGGCGAGGAACGGCATCACGCCCAGCATGATCGCGCCCTCGGCGAAGGCGAGCGCGAAGACCAGCAGCGCCCAGCGCTGCCCGAGCACCATGCCGAGGAAGCGCCGCATCGCGGCGGGGGCGCCGTCGCGGGGCGGCTCGGGCAGCGAGCGCAGGGCCAGCGCGCAGACCAGGGCGCAGGCGGCGGGCACGGTGAAGGCGGCCCGCCAGCTCACCAGCCCGGCGAGCGCGCCGCCGAGCCCGGTGGCGAGGGCGGTGCCGAGCGCGGTCGCGCTCATGAGGTCGGTGAGCGCGCGCTGCCGGAGCGCGGGCCGTACGGTGTCGCCCACGTACGTGAGCCCGGTCGGGATCACCGCGCCGAAGCAGGCGCCGGTCACCACCCGGGCGGCCACCAGCGCCCAGAGCGCGGGCATGAGCGCCGAGACCAGCCCGGCCACGGCCGCGCCCACCAGCGCGCCGCGCATGATCCGCACCCGCCCGAACCGGTCCGACAGCACGCCCCAGAGCGGCTGGGTGAGTCCGTAGGCCAGGAAGTAGCCGCTGGCCGCGGTGACCGACGCCGACAGCGGCACGCCGAGGTCGGTGGCGATCACGACGAGCATGGGGCTGACGGCGAAGCGGTCGAAGCTGCTGACGAACGAGGCGGCGGACACGCCCAGTGGAGGAGCGGCGAGGCCGGCGGGGGCGGGGGTGGGGGTCGCGTCCATGGCGTACCACTTTAAACGTGCCCCTAAATGCGGAAATGTCGCGGACCCCAAGTAGGCTCTACCGGTCCGTTCCCCTTCATCCCGCCTTCCCGTGAGGAGCCGGCTCCGTGACCGCCTTCGCCCTGGACGACCCGATCGAGCGCGGCTCCGGCCTGCCGCGGCCGGGTAACCTGCTGCGCGCGGCGGCCGACTCGATCCCGCCGTCCTCGCTGGTGCTGCTCGCGATCATCTCGGTGCAGCTCGGCGCGGGCCTGGCGAAGGAGCTGTTCGCGGTGCTGCCGCCGAGCGCGGTGGTGTTCCTGCGCATCGCGGCCGGCGCGGTCATCATGGGTGCCTTCGTCCGGCCGAGGCTGAAGGGGCTGACCTGGCGCGACTGGGCGGTCGGCGTCGGGTTCGGCCTGACGCTGGCGCTGATGAACCTGTCGTTCTACGAGGCGCTGGCGCGGCTGCCGATGGGCATCGCCGTGGCGATCGAGTTCCTGGGGCCGCTGGGGGTGGCCGTCGCGGCGTCGCGGCGGCGGATCGACCTGCTGTGGGTGACCCTGGCGGCCACCGGGGTGGCGCTGCTCGCGCCCTGGGGCGACTCGGCCGCGGCGAGCTGGGCCGGCATCGGCTTCGCGCTGGTGGCGGGGGCCTGCTGGGCGGGCTACATCCTGCTGTCGGCGGCGGCCGGGCGGCGGTTCCCCGGGACGAGCGGGCTGGCGTTCGCGATGATCGTGTCGGCTGTGGTGATCGCCCCGGTCGGGGTCACGACCGGCGGGGCCGAGCTGCTGCAGCCGCACCTGCTGCTCATCGGGCTGGGCGTGGGGCTGCTGTCGTCGGTGATCCCGTACTCGCTGGAGCTGAAGGCGCTGCGGCGTATGCCGCCGCAGGTGTTCGGCATCCTGATGAGCCTGGAGCCGGCCGTGGCGGCGCTGATCGGCGTGCTGCTGCTGGGCGAGGTCCTGGACGCGCAGCACTGGGTGGCGATCGTGTGCGTGGTCGCCGCCAGCCTGGGCTCGGCCAGGCGCGGCAAGGCGTAGGAGAGACCCGCGGGAAAAGGGTCCGCCGCGCGCCGCGGGACGGGAACTCGCGGGCGCGCGGCGGAGGGCTCGGCGTCTATGGGCGGGGTTGTGCCGAGCCCGAGGAAGGCCAGCGGAGGGCGGGATTCCGCGTGACCGAGCTTGTGGGGTGCCGCCCTGCTCCTCGCGACGGGGAGCGCGGCCGGTCGGGCCGCGGGGGCGGGTGTGTGGGTGGTGCGGGCGGGCCCGGATGTGTGTCTTCCGGCGGGCCCGCAATGAGATTACCTCGCGCGGGGAATGTCCGATCCCCGAATGTGCAAACTCGTGCGCGGGATCGTCAGGAGCCGGCGTGGGCGGCCCAGATGCCGCGGACGTGGCCGATGTGCTCGTCCATGAGCCGGGCCACGGCCTCGCCGTCGCCGCCGGCGAGGGCGTCGAGCAGCGCCAGGTGCTCGCGGGCGGAGTCGCCGAGCGCGTCGCGCTCGGAGAGCTGGGACAGGCCGTAGAGCCGGGCCCGGTTGCGCAGGTCGCGTACGACGGACACCAGGCGCGCGTTGCCCGACAGCGCCAGCAGCTCGACGTGGAAGCGCAGGTCGGCGTCGACGTAGGCGAGCAGGTCACCGGCCTCGCCGGCGACGACGATCTCCTCGGCGATCGGCCGCAGCCGCTCGAACGCGGCGGCCTCCATGGTGCCGGCCAGCCTGGCCACCGTCGGCACCTCGATGAGACGGCGCAGTTCGGTCAGCTCGTCGAGGTCGCGGTCGGACAGCTCGGTCACCCGGAAGCCCTTGTTGCGGACCGCCTCGACCAGGCCCTCCTTGGCCAGGTCGAGCATCGCCTCGCGGACGGGGGTGGCCGAGACGCCGAACTGGGCGGCCAGCACCGGGGCGGAGTAGACCACGCCGGGCCGCATCTCGCCGGCGATCAGCGCGGCGCGCAACGCCTGCGCCACCTGCTCGCGCAGGCTCTGTCGCTCCCCCACCGCCGGCAGGTCGAGCCGGTCTGCGGCAGCCATCCGCCCTCCCTGTCTACGCTCCCTCGCCGGTTTCGCCGCCCGCCCACGCCTCGTAGGCGGCGGCGGCCACCACGAGGTCCTCCCACGCCATGCCGGTGCTCTTGAACACCCGCGGCCCGGTGCCCACCGGCACCGCGCCCGCGACCAGCTCGGCGAGGTCGCCCGCGAGATGACCAGAGGTGATCGTACCGTGGCGGATCGGAACGATGACATCGCCGGCCTCCTCCAGCGCCGCCGTGCGCGCCTCGACGACCACGGTGGCGCGGGCGACGAGGTCGCCGTCCAGCTCGCGGGCGTCGGGCTCGTGGGAGCCGACGGCGACGACGGTGACGCCGTCGCGGGCGAGCTTACCGGGGAACAGCGGTTCCCTGGCGGTCGTGCAGCAGGCGATCAGGTCCGCCTCCGCCACGGCCGCCGCGACGGCGGCGCTCTCCTCCTGGCCGTGGGCGCGGGCGGGCAGGCCGGCGGCCCGGCAGCGCTCGGCCAGGGCGGCGGCGCGGGCGGGGTCGCGGCCCACGACCGTGACCCCGGTGACCGGGCGGACCTCGCGCAGGGCGAGGACGTGCCCCCATGCCTGCGGCCCGCTGCCGAAGACGAGGAGCCGGCCGCCCTCCGGCCGGGCCAGGTGGCGGACGGCCAGGGCGGAGACCGCCGGGGTGCGCAGCGAGGTGAGCGCGATGCCGTCCAGGGCGGCCAGCGGGGCCAGGGTGGCGCCGTCGAGCAGCAGATATGTCCCCTGGATCCGGGGCAGCCCCCGCTCCGGGTTGGCGGGCGCGATGGAGACGGCCTTGACGCCGACGTAGCGGGCGGTGGCCGCGGGCATGAGCAGGAGCTGTCCGGCGGGCACGGTCACCACGGGCCGCTGCGGGGTGTCCTCCGGGTCGAGCCCGGCGCGCAGGGCGTCCTCCAGGACCCGTACGGCCCGGCCCATCGGCACCAGCCGCTCGACCGTGGCGGCGTCAAGGTAGGGCAGATCAGTCATCGCAGCACGAACCCCGTTCCGACCGGGTCCTCGGGATCCAGCTCGAAGACGTGCCGCCCGGTCCGGTACGCCATCCCCTCGATCTCCGGCACGATCCCCTCGGCGACGACCTCGGCCACCCGCGCCACGAACGAGCTGCCGACGACGCTGTGGTGCACCAGCGTGCCGCGCAGCCCGTCGTCGTGCAGCAGCGCCAGCCGGGCGGCGGTGCCTGAGCCGCAGGGCGAGCGGTCCACCTCGCCGTCGGCGAAGACGGTGACGTTGCGCTGGTGCGCCGCCCCGTCCGCGTCCGGCAGCACGTCGTGGAAGATCACGCCGTAGACGCCGGACAGCCGCTCGTCGCGGGGGTGCCGGGTGGCCGGGTGCCCGGCCAGCGCGGCCTTGATCCGCCGGGCGTGCCCGATGAGCGCGGTCAGGTGCCGGGGCTCCACGGACAGGCCCACGGCGGCGGCCGGCAGCGAGGCGTAGATCGCGCCTCCGTAGGCCAGGTCCACCTGGACGCCGTCCGCCGGGACGTCCCGCGCGAGCACGTACGACGGCACGTTCACGAACGTGACCCCGCGCACCCGCCCGCCGGAGGTGCGCACCCGGGCGGTGACCCGCCCGGAGGGCACGTCGATCACCACGTCGGTCACGCCGTCCCGCGGTGCCGCCACCAGGCCCTCGTGCACGGCGTACGCGCCGAGCGCGATCGTGCCGTGGCCGCAGGCGGTGGAGAACCCGTCCTTGTGCCAGAACAGCGCCCCGAGGTGCGCACCGGGGTCGTCCGGCGGGACCAGGAAGCAGCCGTACATGTCGGCGTGGCCGCGCGGCTCGTGGCAGAGCAGCCGGCGCAGGTCGTCGGCCTTCTCCATGGCGGCGATCCGGCGGGCGGGCACGTCCTCGCCGGGGAGGTCGGGCCCGCCGCCGGTGACGATGCGGAACGGCTCGCCGCCGGTGTGGTAGTCGACGGTGGTGATCACAGCTGGAAGCCCTCCGGGAAGGGGTCGCGCGGGTCGAGGAAGTATTGGGCGGTGCCGGTGACCCAGGCGCGGCCGGTGATCGACGGCAGGACGGCGGGCGCGCCGCCCACGGTGCTCTCCTCCAGCAGCCGCCCGACGAAGCGGGTGCCGATGAAGGACTCGTTGACGAAGTCCTGCTCCAGGGGCAGCTCGCCGCGGGCGTGCAGCTGGGCCATGCGGGCGCTGGTGCCGGTGCCGCACGGGGAGCGGTCGAACCAGCCGGGGTGGATGGCCATGGCGTGCCTGGAGTGGCGGGCGTCGGAGCCGGGGGCGGCGAAGTAGACGTGGTGGCAGCCGTGGATGCGCGGGTCCTCGCGGTGCACGGGCCGGTCGGCGGCGTTGATGGCCTCCATGGTGGCCAGGCCGGCGGCGATGATCTCGTTCTTGGCCTTGCGGTCGAAGGGCAGGCCGTAGGCGTCGAGATCGACGATGGCGTAGAAGTTGCCGCCGTAGGCGAGGTCGTACGGGATCTCGCCGAAGCCCGGCACGGTGACGACGGCGCCCAGCCGGTCGCAGTAGGAGGGCACGTTGCGCAGGGTCACCGACACGGCCATGCCGTCCTCGACGGCCACGTCCACCTCGACCAGCCCGGCGGGGACCTCCAGGCGGACGGTGGTGACCGGCTCGGTCACCTCGACCATGCCGGTCTCGACCAGGACGGTCGCCACGCCGATGGTGCCGTGGCCGCACATCGGCAGCAGCCCCGACACCTCGATGAACAGCACGCCGAAGTCGGCGTCCGGCCGGGTGGGCGGCTGGAGGATGGCGCCGCTCATCGCGGCGTGGCCGCGGGGCTCGTTCATGAGCAGCTTGCGGATGTGGTCGAGGTGGTCGCGGAAGTGGACCCGCCGCTCGGCCATGGTGGCGCCGGGGATCACGCCGACGCCGCCGGTGATGACGCGGGTCGGCATGCCCTCGGTGTGCGAGTCGACGGCGTGGAAGACGCGCGTGGTTCTCATGCCGGAATCCTCACCTCAGCCCTTCCGCGAGCACCTTCTCGGTGACGGCCCGGACGGCCGCCTCCTGCTCGCCGGTCAGCGGCTGCCGGGGCTGGCGGCAGGGGCCGCCGCGCCGGCCGGCCAGGTCCATGGACAGCTTGATCGCCTGGACGAACTCGGTCTTGGAGTCCCAGCGCAGCAGCGGGTGCAGCGTCCGGTACAGCGGCAGCGCGGTGGCGAGGTCGCCCGCGACGGCGGCCCGGTAGAGGGCGGAGGTGGCGGCGGGCAGGGCGTTGGGGTAGCCGGCCACCCAGCCGGTCGCGCCGGCCAGGGCCAGCTCCAGCAGCACGTCGTCGGCGCCGATCAGCAGGTCCAGGCCGGGGGCCAGCTCGGCCAGCTCGTACGCCCGCCGCACGTCCCCGGTGAACTCCTTGACCGCCACGATCAGGCCCTCCTCGTGCAGCCGGGCCAGCAGCGCGGGGGTGAGGTCGACCTTGGTGTCGTAGGGGTTGTTGTAGGCCACGACCGGAAGCCCGGCCGCGGCCACCTCGCGGTAGTGGGCGAGGACGGCCCGCTCGTCGGCGCGGTAGGCGTTGGGGGGCAGCAGGAGCACCGAGCCGCAGCCGGCCTCGCGGGCCTGCTCGGCCCAGCGGCGGGACTCGGCGGCGCCGTACGCGCCGGCTCCGGCCATGACGTTGGCGCCGCCGACGGCGGCGACCGCGGTCTCGACGACCGCGGCGCGCTCCTCGGCGGTGAGCGTCTGGTACTCGCCGAGCGAGCCGTTGACCACGACGCCGTCGCAGCCGTTGTCGACGAGCCAGCGGCAGTGGTCGGCGTAGCCGTCGAGGTCGACGGACAGGTCGTCGCGCAGGGGCAGCGCGGTGGCGACCATGACGCCGCGCCAGGGCTTGCGTTCCGCCAGGGCCATCAGGGATTCCTCCAGGAGTGGGGGGACCGCTTACGGCTGTAATATGTCACATACTTTCGAGGCTGAGAAGCCCCCTTGCCGGTTCGGGGACCGGTCGCCACGGCCCGTACCATCGGTGACGTGAAGCTCTCCACTGACCACCCCAACCCTCTCGTGCGCGGATTGGCCTCGTTCTGGGCCCCGACCCCACGGTCGATGCGCGCCTGGGCGCTGGCCTCGGTGGTGGCCAACGCGGGCATCACGGTGACCGGCGCCGGCGTGCGCGTCACCGCCTCGGGGCTCGGCTGCCCCACCTGGCCCCAGTGCACACCCGACAGCTTCGTGCCGGTGGCGCACCCCGAGGTGTCGATGCTCAACATGCTCGTCGAGTTCGGCAACCGGCTGCTGACCTTCCTGGTGCTGGCCGTGGGCGCGGCTTGCGTGCTCGCGGCCTGGCGGCTCCTGCCGCGCCGCCGGGCGCTGATGCGGCTGGCCCTGCTGCAGCCGGTCGGCGTGCTGGCCCAGGCGCTGTGGGGCGGCCTGGTGGTGCGCACCGCGCTCAACCCGTTCACGGTGGGCATGCACTACCTGCTGTCCACCGGACTCATCGCGGCCTGCTGGCTGCTGTACGCCCGCGCGGGCGAGGGCGACGGCCCGGTCCGATCGGTGGTCCACCGGGACCTGCGCGTCCTCGGTCACGTGCTGCTGGCCGCGGCGTTCGTGCTGCTGGTGGTCGGCGTGGTGGTGAGCGGCACGGGGCCGCACTCGGGCGACGAGATCGCCTCCCGGTTCGACCTCGACATCGAGGCCGTGGCGAGGTTCCACGCCGACGTGGCCTACATCGTGGTGGGGCTGACGTTCGCGCTGCTGCTCGGGCTGCGCGTGTCGGGGGCGCCCCTGGCGGCCAGGCGGGCTGCCCTCGCGCTGCTCGTGGTCGAGCTGTCGCAGGGCGTGATCGGCTACACCCAGTACTTCCTGGCGGTGCCCGCCGCGCTGGTGCTGCTGCACGTGCTCGGCTCGACCCTGGTGTGGATCGCCGCGCTGCGGGTGGTCACCTCGCTGCGTTCCCGCGAGCCGCTGCCCGCCGCTCCGGCCGGCCCCTCCCCCACCGAAGTGGCCGCCACTGTGTGATCGGTTATGCCAGGGTGTGTGGTGAGATGTCCGCCACTCCCCCGGCCCGGAAGGGGTGCGATATGTGGGGAAAGGTGCACCCCTCCCGGAAGACGCTGCGGCGCGCGTACCACGGGCTGGTGCTGCTGAGCGTGCTCGCGCTCGCGCCCATGACCTGGGCCTGGCTGAGCAGCTCGGGCCACCGCGTCATGGCCGAGGGCGCGGGCTGGACCGCCCGCGTGCCACCGGCGGAGGCGGCGCTGGTGCTCGGCGCCGGCCTGTACGCCGGGCGGCCCTCGCCGATGCTGGCCCGCCGCCTCGACATCGCCGCCGAGCTCTACCACGCAGGCAAGGTGCGCGCTCTGCTGCTGTCCGGCGACAACAGCCGTAAGGAGTACGACGAGCCCACCGCGATGCGCGACTACCTGCGCGCCGAGGGCGTGCCGGACGCGGCGATGGTGCTGGACTACGCCGGCTTCGACACCTGGGACTCGTGCGTACGGGCCAGGCAGGTCTTCGGCGCCCGCAGCGTCACCGTCGTCACGCAGGAGTTCCACGTGCCGCGCGCCGTGACGCTGTGCCGCACGGCCGGGCTGGAGGCGTTCGGGGCGGGCGACGACTCCTCCCGCCGCTGGGCCGGCACCACCTACGTGTACGCCGCCCGCGAGCTGTTCGCCACGGCCAAGGCGTTCGCCGACGCGAAGGTCCTCGACGCCGACCCGGTGTTCCCCGGCCCGCGGGAGACCTCGCTCGCCCGCGCGCTCACCGCGCCCCGCCCCTGACGCCGGTCAGCCGGGAGCGCCCGGCGCGTAGCCGGGCGGGGGCGTGCCGCCCGCGACCGAGCGGGCGTGCGCGGACGGCACCGGGAACTGCCCGCGCGCGGTGCTCATGCACTCCAGCAGCGCCCGCTGCTCCTCGTGGAAGGTCTGCTCGTCCACCATGTGGCGGGCCGCCCGCTCGTGCAGCAGCCCCAGCTCGGTGGCCGCGAGCTGGTAGTCGGCCATCGCGCGCAGCCCGCGCTTGCCGCCGTACGCCTTGGCCCACTGCCGGGCCTGGCGGCGGCGGGAGAAGGCCGACAGCATGAAGATGTCGGCCTCGTTGACGAGCTTGGTCGGCTCGTACGCCGGCAGATAGCGCTGGATCAGCGCCACGATCCGCCGCCGGTCGCGGAACACCACGCCGATGAGCACGACCAGCACCACCAGCAGCGTCAGGTAGGCCACCACGAGACCGGGGAAGCCGCCGTAGGAGGCCAGGCCGTTCCACAGGCCGTGCAGGATCATCGCACCCGACCAGCCGGCCAGGATGAGGAACACCCGCTCGGAGCCGCGCTGGGCAGCGTACGCCACGGCCACGCCGATCATCGAGCTGAACAGCGGATGGGCCAGCGGCGACAGGATGCCGCGCAGCACCACGGTGACCGCGAGGCCCTTGACGCCGGAGGTGGACAGGGCCGCCAGGTAGTAGCTGACGTTCTCGCTCATGGCGAAGCCGAGGCCGACCATGCTGGCGTAGATGATGCCGTCGGTCGGCCCGTCGAGCTCGGCCCGCCGGAACCTGAGCAGGCCCAGCAGCACCAGGCCCTTCATCGTCTCCTCGACCACGGGAGCGCCGAAGGTGGCCGCGACGTTGCGCGCGCTGTCCTGCGACAGCTTGACGGTGTCCATGAAGTAGTGCAGGTTGAGCGAGTTGATCACACCGGCGACCAGCACCGCGACGCCCGCGCCCCAGGCGAAGGCGAAGATGAGGTTGCTGCGCGGCTCGGGCTCCATGCGGTCGAGCGCGAGCACGGCGGCGAGCAGCAGCGGGACCGGCGCGAGGGCGAGCGCGAGCGCGATGAAGAACTGCACCGGCTCGCCGTTGAAGATGTCGAAGGAGAACGAGATCAGCGCGCAGATGCCGGTGAGGACCAGCCCGATGATCAACGTCGTGGACGGGCGGTCCTTCAACACCCAGCGTGGATCACGGCTCGCCATAGGGTGACCTTAACGGATCAGCGTGTCGGGGCCGGTGCCGGTAGGTCGCCCCGGACACCCACTCCTCACCGTACGGACACGCAGAGCCCGCCCCCGGGTCAGGCCAGCAGCGGATCGATGGCGACGGCGAGGAACAGCAGCGCGAGATAGGCGTTGGACCAGTGGAAGAAGCGCATGGGCCGCAGGTCGACCCCCGTCTTGCCGGCGTTGAGCCGGCCCAGCAGGCGGTGCACCTCCCACAGGCACATGACGCCCAGCACGGCGGCCACGACCGGGTAGAACAGCGTGGTGCCCGCCACCGGCCACAGCGCCAGCGAGCACAGCACGGTGGCCCACGTGTAGGCGATGGACTCCATGATGACCCGCCGCTCGGTGGCGACCACCGGCAGCATCGGCACCTTGGCCGCCGCGTAGTCCTCCTTGTAGCGCATGGCGAGGGTCCAGGTGTGCGGCGGCGTCCAGAAGAACACGACGCCGAAGAGCACCAGCGGGGCCCAGTCGAGCCGGTCGGTGATGCCCGCCCAGCCGATCATCACCGGCATGCAGCCCGCGATGCCGCCCCAGACGATGTTCTGGGCCGTGCGCCGCTTGAGGATCATCGAGTAGACGAGGACGTAGAACAGGATCGCGCCGAGCGAGAGCAGCGCCGCCAGACCGTTGGTGGTGACCCACAGACCGGCGGTCGACAGGATCCCGAGCACGATGCCGAAGATCAGCGCGCCGCGCGGCGACACCTGGTGCCTGGCCAGCGGGCGGCGGCGGGTGCGGCGCATCTTCTGGTCGATGTCGCGGTCGACGTAGCAGTTGAGCGCGTTGGCGCTGCCCGCCGACAGGGTGCCGAACACCATGACGGCGACGGACGTCCACAGAGGCGGCAGGCCGCCGGCCGCGAGGAACATCACCGGCAGCGTCGTGATCAGCAGCAGCTCGATGATCCGCGGTTTGGTGAGCGCGATGTAGGCCTTGACGATCATGCCGATCGAGCGCGGCGCCTCCACCTGCGGAGATCGGGCCGTCGCCTGCCTGTTGGTGAGCACCGTCAAGGCGCTTCCAGCCTGTGCGGGGTCAACGCGTAACCTCTGATTAGAGCGGATCCATGGTGGGCGCCGTGACGCCTCTGCGAACAAACAAACTGTAGTCGCAGGGACGGCCGGTCCGGCCAATGGGGGGCTTTGCGCCGTGCATGGACACGCTCGCGCCGATTGGAATTGATCGCCTGCTCCACTCGGTTAGGGTCCCTGTGGGCGGGATAGCCAACCGGCACAGCCAAAGACATCCACAGCCGAAGACATCGAGAATCCGGAGACCGAGCACTTGAGCAGCGAACTCGTGCCAGCCCTTGAATGGACCGACCTGGACGATCAGGCGGTCGACGTCGTTCGAGCCCTGGCGATGGACGCAGTGGAGAAGGCGGGCTCGGGTCATCCCGGCACCGCCATGAGCCTGGCCCCCGCCGCATACCTGTTGTTCCAGCGTGTGATGCGTCACGACCCGACCGACCCCAACTGGCTGGGTCGCGACCGTTTCGTCCTGTCGTGCGGCCACAGCAGCCTGACGCTCTACATCCAGCTCTACCTGTCCGGCTACGGCCTCACCCTGGACGACCTGCGCCGGCTGCGCCAGTGGGACAGCCTCACGCCCGGCCACCCCGAGCACGGCCACACGGCCGGCGTCGAGACCACGACCGGCCCGCTGGGCCAGGGCCTCGGCAACGCGGTCGGCATGGCGATGGCGGCTCGCCGCGAGCGCGGCCTGTTCGACCCCGGCGCCGAGGCCGGCGCCTCGCCGTTCGACCACCACATCTGGTGCTTCGTCAGCGACGGCGACATCGAGGAGGGCATCAGCCACGAGGCCAGCGCCCTCGCCGGCCACCAGAAGCTGGGCAACCTCATCGTGGTGTGGGACGACAACCACATCTCGATCGAGGACGACACGCTGATCGCCAAGTCCGAGGACGTCGTCAAGCGCTACGAGGCCTACGGCTGGCACACCGAGAGCGTCGACTGGACCGCGGGCGACGACTACCACGAGGACGTCCAGGCGCTCTACGACGCGCTGGAGGCGGCCAAGGCGGAGACCGGCCGGCCGTCGTTCATCCGGCTGCGCACGATCATCGGCTGGCCCGCGCCCAACAAGCGCAACACCGGCAAGATCCACGGCTCGGCGCTGGGCGAGGCCGAGGTGGCCGCCACCAAGCAGGTGCTGGGCATGGACCCGGCCAAGACCTTCGACGTGCCGGCCGCGGTGCTCGCGCACGCCCGCGAGGTGGTCCAGCGGGGCCGCGCCACCCGGAGCGAGTGGGACAAGCACTACGCCGAATGGCGGCTGGCCAACGCCGAGCGCGCCGCCGAGCTCGACCGGATCTCGCACCGCGAGCTGCCGCCCGGCTGGGCCGCGGCGCTGCCGTCGTTCGAGACGGGCGCCTCCATGGCCACCCGCAAGGCCAGCGGCGAGGTGCTCAACGCGCTCGCGCCGGTGCTGCCCGAGCTGTGGGGCGGCTCGGCCGACCTCGCCGAGTCCAACAACACCACGATGAAGGGCGAGCCGTCCTTCATCCCCGAGGAGTTCCAGACCAAGGAGTTCCCCGGCAACCGCTACGGCCGCACGCTGCACTTCGGCATCCGAGAGCACGCGATGGGCGCCATTCTCAACGGCATCGCACTGCACGGCGGCACCCGCCCGTACGGCGGCACGTTCCTCGTCTTCTCCGACTACATGCGCCCGTCGGTGCGCCTGGCCGCGCTGATGAAGCTGCCGGTGATCTACGTGTGGACGCACGACTCCATCGGTCTCGGCGAGGACGGCCCGACCCACCAGCCGATCGAGCACCTGTGGTCGCTGCGCGCGATCCCCGGCCTCGACGTGGTGCGCCCGGCCGACGCCAACGAGACGGCCTACGCCTGGAAGGCCGTGCTGGAGCACAAGGACCGGCCGGCCGCGCTGGCGCTCACCCGCCAGAACCTGCCGGTCTTCGAGGGCACCAGCGCCGACGGCGTGGCCCGCGGCGGCTACGTCCTGCGCGACGCCTCCGACGGCCAGCCCAGG
This sequence comes from Nonomuraea wenchangensis, assembly GCF_900111685.1. Taxonomy (GTDB): domain Bacteria; phylum Actinomycetota; class Actinomycetes; order Streptosporangiales; family Streptosporangiaceae; genus Nonomuraea; species Nonomuraea wenchangensis. The sequence goes on along the minus strand of NZ_FOHX01000010.1, from coordinate 67,703 downwards.
GTGATCATCATCGCCACCGGCAGTGAGGTCGAGCTGGCCGTACACGGGCGCGAGCTGCTGGAGGCGCAGGGGATTCCCACGCGGGTGGTGTCCATGCCGTGTGTCGAGTGGTTCAACGGGCAGGATTCCGCCTACAGGCAGACCGTCCTGCCGTCGTCGATCAGGGCTCGGGTCGCGGTCGAGGCGGGCATCGCGCTCGGCTGGCACGAGTACGTCGGCGAGTGCGGCGAGGTGGTCAGCCTCGAACACTTCGGTGCGTCGGCCCCGTACAGGACTCTGTACGAGCAGTTCGGGCTGACGGCAGAGCGCGTCGCGGCGGCGGCCAAGGCGAGCCTGGCGAAGCTGGGTCAGGACAAGGGCGAGACGACGGGAAACTGAGACAACACGATGAGCGAGATCCTCAACAAGCTGTCCGGCCAGGGCGTTGCCATCTGGCTCGACGACATCAGCCGTGAGCGTCTGCGCAGCGGCAACCTGGAGCAGCTGATCCGCGAGAAGAACGTCGTCGGGGTCACGTCCAACCCGACGATCTTCGCGGGCGCGCTCAGCAAGGGCGACGCCTACGACGTGCAGCTGCACGACCTGGCCGTGCGCGGCGTCACCGTCGAGGAGGCGGTGCGCGCGATCACGACCTACGACATCCGCTGGGCGGCCGACGTCCTGCGCCCGGTGTTCGACGCCACCGGCGGCGTCGACGGCCGCGTGTCGCTGGAGGTCGACCCGCGCCTGGCGCACGAGAGCGACAAGACCGTGGCCGAGGCCCGCGCCCTGTGGTGGATGGTCGACCGGCCCAACCTCATGATCAAGATCCCGGCGACCATGGCGGGCCTGCCGGCGATCACCCAGGCGATCTCCGAGGGCATCAGCGTCAACGTCACGCTGATCTTCTCGCTGGAGCGCTACCGCAAGGTCATGGACGCCTGGCTGGCCGGCCTGGAGGCCGCGCAGGCCAAGGGTCTCGACCTGGCCTCCATCGAGTCGGTGGCCTCGTTCTTCGTCAGCCGGGTCGACACCGAGATCGACAAGCGCCTCGACCAGCTCGGCAAGCCGGAGCTGAAGGGCAAGGCGGGCGTGGCCAACGCGCGGCTGGCGTACGCGGCGTACGAGGAGGTCATGAACTCCGAGCGCTGGCAGCGCCTGCGCTCGGCCGGCGCCCGCCCGCAGCGCCCGCTGTGGGCCTCGACCGGCGTCAAGAACCCCGACTACAGCGACACGCTCTACGTCGACCAGCTCGTCGCCCCCGGCACCGTCAACACGATGCCGGAGAAGACGCTCGACGCGAGCGCCGACCACGCCGACATCACCGGTGACACCGTCCGCCCCTTCTACGAGCAGGCCTGGAACACCATGGCCGCGCTCAAGGACGCCGGCGTCGACTACGACGACGTGGTGCGCCTGCTGGAGGAGGAGGGCGTGCAGAAGTTCGAGGCGTCCTGGAACGAGCTTCTGGAGAGCGTCACCAAGAACCTGGTTCCGTGATGGAGGTGCACTACCGCGAGGAGGGGGTGGCCGAGGCCGCCTCCTCCCTCGCGGGGCGCCTCGTCGCCGACGGCGTGCCGGCCCGGCTCGCCGCCGGCGACCCCACGTTGTGGGACGAGGACGCCGAGGGGGAGACGGAGGGCGGGCGGCCCTTCCGCGTCCCCCGCGAGCTGCTCGCCGAGCTGGACGCGGTGTCGGCGCGGCTGCTCGCCGCCGTCGGGCCCGGCGAGGAGGGGCCGCATGTCGTGCTGATCGCCACGGGCTGCGCCGCGCTGGCCGCCGAGGCGATCTGCGACACGGCCGACGTGCCGCTCACCGTGCTCGACACCGCCGACCCCGGCCAGGTGCGCCGGGCGCTGGCCGACCGCCCTGAGTCCACGGTGGTGGTGGCCGCCGCCGGCACCGCCGAGGGCGACGCGTGCCTGCGCCTGTACGAGGAGCTGTTCGAGCGGGCGGGCCTCGCGCCCGCCGCGCGGGTGGTGGCCGTCGCCGATCCCGGCACGCCGCCGGCCGAGCACGCCCGCGAGCGCGGCTACGCCGTCGTGCCGGCCGGCGAGGGCGCGCTGTCGGCCGCCGCGCTGCTGCCCGCCGCGCTGGCGGGCGCCGACGTGGCCCGGCTGCTCGACGACGCCGAGGAGGTGCTCCCCCTGCTGTCGCGCGACGTCGGCAACCCCGGGCTCGACCTGGGCGCGGCGCTCGGCGGCGCGGCGCTCACCGGGCGCGGCAAACTGCTGCTGGAGGACCGGCTCTCGCCGATCGCCGGGCTGCCCGACTGGGTCGAGGCGCTGGTCGCGGGGTCCACCGGCAAGCAGGGCCGCGGCATCCTGCCGGTCGTCGGCGCCGACCCGCTGGCCGCCGCGGACGAGCTCGTCGTCGGCCTCGACACCGACCTCGGCGACGTCCGCGTGGACGGCCGGCTCGGCGCGCAGTTCCTGGTCTGGGAGTACGCCACCGCCGTGGCCGCGCTGGCGCTGGGCGTGGACCCCGACGACCGTCCCGACGCGGCCGAGCAGGAACGCCAGGCCGCCGGCCTGCTCACCCTGCCCGACCTTCCCGCCGGCGCGCCCGTCTTCACGGACGGCCCGGTCGAGGTGTACGGCGCCGTCGCCGCCAAGGACCTGCGCGGCCTGTTCGCCGAGCTGCTGCACGCCGTCCCCTCCGACGGCTATCTGGCGGTGACGGCCTACCTCGACCGCCTGGCGGCCTTCGACGCGCCGGTGCCCGTGGGCGCCGACTTCGAGCAGATGACCGACGCCTGGATGATGGCCGACCCGGCCACGCTGCGGGCGCTGCTGGCGCTGCGTACCGACCGTCCGGTGACCTTCGGATGGGGGCCGCGCTATCTGCACGGCGCAGGCCAGTATCACAAGGGCGGGCCCCAGAACGGGGTGTTCCTGCAGATCACGGGGGCAGTGGCCGACGACGTGGCGGTTCCCGGCCGGTCCCGCACGCTGGGCCGTCTCCAGCTCGCCCAGGCTCTCGGCGACCTGGAGGCGCTGGAGACGCGGGGGCGGCCCGCCGTACGCCTGCATTTGACCGACCGCGCGGCCGGAGTCGCGCACCTGCTCGCAGCCGCACAGGAGGTTTGAGATGACAGACCCGGCAGCACCCATGGAGGAGGCCGTGACCGTGGCGGCGGCCGTCGCGGGCACCGCCACCACGATCGAGGCCGCCGAGGCCAACCCGCTGCGCGACCCCCGCGACAAGCGGCTGCCCCGGGTGGCGGGGCCCTGTGTGATGGTGTTGTTCGGCGTGACCGGTGACCTGGCCAAGCGCAAGCTGCTGCCGGCGATCTACGACCTGGGCAACCGGGGGCTGCTGCCGCCCGGCTTCTCGCTGGTCGGCTTCGCCCGGCGGGATTGGAAGGACCAGGACTTCGCCCAGCTGACGCACGACGCCGTCAAGGCGCACGCCCGGACGCCGTTCCGGGAGGAGGTCTGGAAGCAGCTTCTCGAAGGCATCCACTTCGTCCCCGGCGAGTTCTCCGACGAGGGCGCCTTCGACGCGCTCGCCATGGCGCTGAACGAGATCGACCAGACGCGCGGCACCGGCGGCAACTACGCCTTCTACCTGTCGGTGCCGCCCAAGTTCTTCCCCGTGGTGGTCGAGCAGCTCAAGCGGACCGGACTCTCCGACGCGCCCGAGGGCTCGTGGCGGCGGGTGGTGATCGAGAAGCCGTTCGGGCACGACCTGCAGTCGGCGCACGAGCTGAACGAGATCACCACGTCGGCCTTCCCGGAGAGCTCGATCTTCCGGATCGACCACTACCTGGGCAAGGAGACGGTCCAGAACATCATGGCGCTGAGGTTCGCCAACAACCTCTACGAGCCGATCTGGAACCGCGGCTTCGTCGACCACGTGCAGATCACGATGGCCGAGGACATCGGCATCGGCGGGCGCGCGGGCTACTACGACGGCATCGGCGCGGCCCGCGACGTGATCCAGAACCACCTGCTCCAGCTCCTCGCGCTGGTGGCGATGGAGGACCCGACCTCGTTCGACGCCTCCGCGCTGCGCAGGGAGAAGGAGAAGGTGCTGCGGGCGGTGCGGCTGCCGTCCGACCTCAAGGCCTACACCGCGCGCGGCCAGTACTCCGCGGGCTGGCAGGGCGGCCAGAAGGTCGTCGGCTACCTGCAGGAGGACGGCATCTCCCCCGAGTCGACCACCGAGACCTACGCCGCGATCAAGCTGGAGATCGCCAACCGGCGCTGGGCGGGGGTGCCGTTCTACCTGCGCACCGGCAAGCGGCTGGGCCGCCGGGTGACCGAGGTCGCCGTGGTGTTCCAGCGCGCGCCGCACCTGCCGTTCAGCAAGACCGACACCGAGATCCTGGGCCAGAACGCCCTCGTCGTACGGGTCCAGCCGGACGAGGGCATCACGGTCCGCTTCGGCTCCAAGGTGCCGGGCACGGCCATGGAGGTGCGCGACGTGTCCATGGACTTCGCCTACGGCGAGTCGTTCCTGGAGTCGTCGCCGGAGGCGTACGAGCGGCTGCTGCTCGACGTGATGATCGGCGACCCGCCGCTGTTCCCGCACCAGCGGGAGGTGGAGCTGTCCTGGACGATCCTCGACCCGATCGAGGAGTTCTGGACCACGCAGGGCCAGCCCGAGCCCTACGAGTCGGGCTCGTGGGGGCCGCAGTCGGCCGACGCGATGATGGCCCGCGACGGACGGGTGTGGAGGAGGCTTTAGATGACGACGTTCATGCTGTCGGACACGACGGCGGGCAAGATCTCCGCGCAGTTCACGCATCTGCGCCACCAGATGGGCGCGCCGGCCATAGGGATGGTGCTGACGCTGGTGGTGGTCTGCGAGGAGCGGCACCAGTACGACGCGCTGCGCGCCGCGACCGAGGCGGCCCGCGAGCATCCCTCGCGCATCATCGTGCTCATCACCCGCGAGCCGGACGAGGCGATCAGGCTCGACGCCGAGCTGCGCATCGGCGAGAACACCCCCGGCGAGGTGGTCGTGCTGCGCCTGTACGGCGAGCTGGCCCATCACGCCGACTCGGTGGTCAGCCCGCTGCTGCTGCCGGACACGCCGGTGGTCGTGTGGTGGCCGGGCGTGGCGCCGGAGGTGCCCTCCAAGGACCCGATCGGCGCGCTGGCGCAGCGCCGCATCACCGACGCCAAGGGCTTCGACGGCGGCGGCGTGCAGTCGCTGGTGACCCGGGCCAAGGGCTACGCGCGCGGCGACACCGACCTGTCGTGGGCGCGGCTGACGCCGTGGCGCAGCCTGCTCGCGGCGGCGTTCGACCAGCCGGTGGGCAAGGTGCGCAAGGGCGTGGTGGAGGCCGCGGCCGGGCACCCGAGCGCGCCGCTGCTGGCCGCGTGGCTGTCGGAGCGGCTGGGCGCGACGGTCAAGGTGACCGACTCCGACGGGCCGGGCCTGACCGCGGTGCGGCTGCAGACCAGCGACGGCGAGCTGGCCGTGGTGCGCGCCGACGCCCGCCTGGCCACGCTCTGCCGTCCCGGCCAGCCCGACAGGAACGTGGCCCTGGCCCGGCGCACCACCTCGGAGCTGATGTCCGAGGAGCTGCGCAGGCTGGACAGCGACGAGATCTACGAGGCCGCGGTGAAGCGGTTCGCACGGACTTACAAGGGATGACACGAGAGACCGTGACAACGAAACAGGCGTCCGTGAGCGCCCCCGGCATCATCGTCCACCGCGACGCCGACGTGCTGGCGAAGGCGGTGGCGGCGCGGATCATCACCCGGCTGGTCGACGCGCAGTCGGCCAAGGGTTCGGCCTCGCTGGTGCTCACCGGCGGCACGGTGGGCATCGCCACGCTGGCCGCGATCGCCGCCACGCCCGCCCGCGACGCGGTCGACTGGCGGCGGCTGGACATCTGGTGGGGCGACGAACGTTTCCTGCCTGCGGGCGACGCGGAGCGCAACGAGACCGGCGCCCGCGAGGCCCTGCTCGACCACGTGGACGTGGACCCCGCGCGGGTGCACGTGATGCGCGGCCCCGACTCGGGCATGACGGCGGAGGAGTCCGCCGAGTCCTACGCCGCCGAGCTGCGCGCCGCCGCCCGGCCGGAGGACCACGGGCCGGTGCCCGGGTTTGACGTGATGCTGCTCGGCATGGGTCCCGACGCGCACGTGGCGTCGCTGTTCCCCGGCCTGCCCGCCCTGTACGACACCCGCCCCGTGGTGGCCGTGCACGGCTCGCCCAAGCCGCCGCCCACCCGGATCTCGCTGACGCTGCCGGCCATCCGGGCGGCGCGCGAGGTGTGGGTGGTCGCGGCCGGCGAGGAGAAGGCCGGTGCGGTCCACCTGGCCCTGTCGGCGTCCGGGCCCGTCCAGGTGCCGGCGGCCGGGGCGCGGGGGCGGCAGCGGACGTTGTTCCTGCTCGACCGGGCGGCGGCCGGGAAGATCCCGCCGGAGCTGGGCCGCCTGGCCTCCCCCTGACGCACGCTCAGCCGGCCCCGCCTTCCGCAGGACCCTGTGCGGGGCCGGTCAGCTCGTCGATCTCGGCGAGGAGTGCCCGCTTGCGCTCCTCCGCCATGTACGACGCCCGCACCCCGTTGGCCGCCAGCTCCGCCAGCTCGGCGCGGCCGAGGCCGAACACCCGGGCCGCGACCCGGTACTCCTCGGCCAGCGTGGTCGCGAACATCGGCGGGTCGTCGCTGTTCAGCGTCACGTACAGCCCCTCCTCCAGCATCCGGGGCAGCGGGTGGTCCTCGATGCGGGCGATCTGCCCGGTGCGGAGGTTGGAGGTGGGGCAGACGTCCAGCGGGAGCCGGGTCTCGCGCAGGTGCGCCATCAGGCGGGGGTCGGCCAGGCAGTTGATGCCGTGGCCGATCCGCTCGGCGCCGTAACCCTCGATGACCTCCCAGATCGTCTCGGGCCCGGTCATCTCGCCGCCGTGCGGGACGCTGTGCAGGCCGGCGGCGCGGGCGGCGGCGAACGCGGCCCGATAGGCGTCCCGGTATTTGGCCCGCTCCTGCTCGATGCCCCCGATGCCGAAACCTACCAACGCGGCGGGAGGTTCCTGGAGGGCGTGGTCGAGGGTGACCCTGGCGGCCTGCTCGCCGTACTCGCCGGGGATGTCGAAGATGTAGGCGATCTCCACGCCGTGCTCGGCGGCGGCGCGGCGGGCGGCGAGGTCCAGCGCCTCGGTGACCGCGCGCATCGGGAGGCCGACGACGTGGTGGGCGTACGGGGTGACCTGCAGCTCCGCGTACCGGGCGCCTTGGGAGGCGAGGTCGCGGGCCAGGCCGAGCACGAGCGTGGCGACGTCCTCCGGCTCGCGGACGAGCTGGTTGACCGCCGCGTACACGCGGGCGAAGTGCGGGAAGTCGCGGAAGGTGTAGAAGCGGCGCAGCTCCTCCTCCTCGCGCGGCACCTCGGTGGCGCCGGGGTGGCGGCGGGCCAGCTCCAGGACGGTGGGGATCGAGGCGGATCCGACCAGGTGGACATGCAGGTCGACCTTGGGGAGCGCGGCGATGAACGCGTCGAGGGCCGGGCCGGGCGCGGGCGCTGTCGTGGTGGTCATGGCGATGACCTTAAGCGCGGAGATTCGCGTCCCGGTAGGGAAATCGGGGGAATCTGACGCAGATATGTGAGTTTTTGGCCCGGGTTAGGGTGAGGGCGTGGTGAACGCCGACGCCTACGACCGCGGGTTCGCCCGGCTGAGCCGGCACGCCGTCGCGCCTCTGCTGGCCCGCTCCCGGAGCGCGCGGCGGCTGCTCGACGTGGGCTGCGGCAGCGGGGTCGTCACCGAGGCAGCGCTCGCCCTGGGGTCCGAGGTGACCGCCGTCGACGCCGACCCGGCCATGGTGGAGCTGACCGCGCGGCGCTTCCCCGGCGCGGCGGTCCGGCGGGCCACGCTGCCCGAGCTGCCGTTCGACGACGGGGAGTTCGACGCCGTCGCGGGGAACTTCGTCATCAACCACGTGCCCGACACCGCCGCGTCGCTGCGCGAGCTGCGCCGCGTGCTGCGGCCCGGCGGGACCCTCGCCCTCAGCTGGTGGGCGGCCGGGGAGATGACCGCCACCGCCGTGCTCTCCGACGCCATGGAGGCGGCGGGCCTGGCGTCCGGGCCGCCCCGGCCCTTCGCCGCCGACGCCGGCCCCGAACGGTTCGCGGCGCTGCTGGCCGCGGCGGGGTTCGCGGACGCGGAGGTGGAGAGCGTGCGGTGGCGGCACCGGGTGGACCTCGACGCCTGGTGGACGGAGGTCGTGGGCGCGGGCGGGGCCCGGTTCGGGACGATCGGGCGGCAGCCGGCGGCGGTGGCCGGCCTGGTCCGGGCGCACTACGAGCGGCTGGCGGCGCCGTACGCACGCGACGGCTTCCCCGTCCGCGCCCACATCGCCCACGCCCGCCGCCCCTGAGCCGCCCCTGAGCCGCCCCTGAGCCGCCCTCGCGAGGTGCGCGGACATTTCTCGTCCAGACCGATTCCAGGTTCGTCCAAGAAGAACTCCCGGCCATGTTCCGCGACATTTCCGCGCGCCGTTGACCGCCCGGACGACGCATAACTACATTCGTGGTCAACCGGCAAGGAAAGGGAGAGTAAATGTCGGAACCACGGCGTGAGTCAGCGGAACTGCACGAGGCCGGCGCCCTGACGGCCACCGACGCGGACGTCGAGGTCGTCAGCGTCGAGGAGCAGGAGAAGCAGATCAGCTCGACGATCGAGGGCCTGCCCGACGCGGCGGCCATCCTGACCTACGAATACTAGGAAAGGATGAAAGGCGGCACCCGGAGCGGATCGGGCGCCGCCTTTCCCCGCCATTTTCCGCGACATTGTTTCCGCCATTCTTTCGCGGCCCGTACCGGAAAGGGAGCGTCGTGTACGAAACCGCCAATGCACATCCCCAGCGCGTAGGCGGGTGGGGTCTTTTCCAGCTCGACGACGACGCGATCGTCATCGCGCGCGACCCGCGCAGGATCATCATCCGGGCCCAGCCCGAGGCGGGCCTCACGCCGCAGGCCGTGCGGGACCTGTTCGACCTGCTGGACGGCAGCCGCTCGGTGGACGGCGTGGTGGACGCGATCCAGGACGTCCACCCCAAGGTCTCCCCCACCGCCGTCCGCCAGCTGGTACGCAAACTCGGCGACCAGCGTGTCCTCGTGGACGCGCAGGTCCCGGTGCCCGAGGGGCTGTCCCTGGACGACCTGGCCTCCTACCGCCGCCACCTGGCCTACTACGCCGACTTCGAGACCGAGCAGCGCAGCCGCTTCGACATCCACCTGGCGGTCAAGCGCTCGCGCGTCCTGCTGGTCGGGCTGGGCGGCGCGGGCAGCATGATGGCGGCCTCGCTCGTCTCCTCCGGCGTACGGCGGCTCGTCGGCGTGGACGGCGACGCGGTCGAGCGGGACAACCTGCACCGCCAGCTCTTCTACACCGCCGACGACATCGACAGGCCGAAGGCCGAGGCGCTCAAGGAACGCCTGGAGCAGCGGGCCCCCGACCTCGAGTTCACCGCCGTCCCCCGCTACCTGATGTCGGCCGGCGAGCTGGAGGAGCTGCTCGACGACGTCGACCTGGTCATCCACGTGGCCGACTACCCGCCCAGGGGGTCACGGCTGGAGACGACCCGCGCCTGCGTGCGGCGGCGGGTGCCGCTGCTGATGTTCTTCAACGCCTGCGCGGGCCCGCTCTGCGTGCCCGGCAAGACCGCCTGCTACCGCTGCTACGAGCGCGCCTCGGCACGCGTCCACCCCCGGTACGGCGGGGTCAGCGACCAGGTGGACCTGCACTACCCCTACACCTCGCGCACCATGCCCGGCCTGAACCTGCTGATGTGCGGCCTGGCGACGTGGGAGGCCGTGTCCTTCCTGGCCGGCACCGAGACCCCCGCGACGCTCAACGGCATGATCAGCGTGGACGCCCCCTCCGGCGAGGCGCGCCGTGCTCCGCTCCAGCGCGACCCCGACTGCGACGTGTGCGGCGACTGAGCCGCCGAGACACCGAAAGAAGCATCGGCATGTCCGCCAGATCCCCCGTCAGCGCGCGCTTCAAATCGGTCAGCACCGTGCGCGTCACCTTCCAGGAGCCGCCGGACGGCTCCCCGGAATGGCCACTCCCCCCGGACATCCCCGGCGGCGGCCCCGGCCTGCACGGGCCGCTCGGCCTGCTGTACGGCCCGTACCTCGACCTCAGGGAGCCCTCCTACGGCGCCCTGCACGCCCACGGAGTGGCCCTGGCCTTCCGCAACGTCGAGCACGGCCGGCCGCCCTTCCACTGGCACCAGCAGGTCCACCCGCCCGCCTTCCGCCCGCTGCTCGCCCGGCATCTCGGCGCGCCACGGGTGGCGCTGACCTCGCCGCGCGAGGCGCTGACGGAGTCGGGCGACGGCCGGACGACCCGGCTGCTCCAGTGGATCGACCACGTCGCCGACCTGACCGTCCCGCGCCGGGTCGCCCTCGCCAAGCTGCTGGTCAAGCTGGGGTTCGACCGGTTCGCGCTGGGCCTGTTCTGCGAGCAGGACACGGCCGGCCACCAGGCCGAGGAGGGCCGGGCCGATCTCGCGTACGTCCTGGGCGCGGCCCGCGCCAACCTCGCCACCGGCTACGCCCTGGCCCCGCCGGGCACCGCCGCCGGCTACTGGCCGGCGGACCTGCTGCGGCTGGCCCGCACGGCGCCTCCAGGGAGCCGGGCGCGCCTGTCGGCCGCGATGTTGCTGTGCGTGCTCTTCGGCAAGATCGCCAAGGACGCCGCGGCCGTCGCCCACCACGCCGGTGTCGCCCGCGCGGCCTTCGCCCGGCTCGACACCGGCGGCGACGCCTTCCACCGCGACCTGACCCGCAGCATGATGCTGCGCGCGGTCTCGTTCGAGCCGATGATGCGCGGCGCCCGGGCGGAGGTGACGGCCCAGCTCGCCGAGGCCGAGGAGTTGGCGCGCGGCCTGGTCGCCGGCACCCCGGAACGGGAGCTGCTCAAGGAGGACAACCTCGCGATCCTGATGGAGACCCGCTGCCGCGAGGCGCAGTGGCTCGGCGACCTCGACCTCGCCGAGAGCCGCATCCGCGAGAGCGCCGCCCGCAACCCGCTCGACCCCATGCGGCACATGGTGCTGGGCGAGGTGCTGGAGCGGCGCGGCAAGTGGCGGGAGGCCGCCGGAGCCTACGAGCGCAGCGCCTGGCTCGGCCCGTCCACCAGCCCGATGGCCTGGTTCATGGCGGGCCGGCTCAGGGAGCGGCTGGGCGAGCCGGAGCAGGCGGTCTCCTGCTACCTGTCCTGTCTGTCGATCGACCCCGGCGCGGTCTCCGCCGGGCTGCGGCTCAGCGAGCTGCTGCCGCGCACGGGGCTGCCCGGCCTGGCCGTGCCCTGCCGCGACCACCTGCGTGAGACGTTGCGCGACCAGGAGCCCGTGGCGCCCGCGGGTCCCCGGCGGCTCTGGGACGAGAGGACGGCGGTATGACGACCGATGTGGCTGCCGAGATCGCGGCGGTGCCCTTCTCCGCGTCCGTCGTCGACCGGTTCGAGGACGACTTCCTGCACCGGCGGCCCGTCGTGCTCACAGGGGCCGCCCACGGGCTGCCCGCCCTGTCCCTGTGGGCGGGCGACGCGCTCGCCGGGATCTTCCCCGACGAGACCTTCCCCTGCTACGAGAGCCCGAGCGGCCCCATCTCCACCCACACCGACCTGCGCGGCGGGGTGCTGGAGACCGCCATGACCATCGCCGCCTTCACCGAGCGGGCCGCGGCCCCGGGGCCGTGGCGGGCCCAGCTCCGCGTCCGGCTGTCGGATCCGCTGGTGCGCGACCGCCTCGAACCCGGCCTGCGCTACCCGGCCGGGCTGTTCGCCTCGCCCGCGAACCCGGACGTGACGGCCGTCTGGCTGGCCTCGCCCGGCAGCCGCACCCCCGTGCACCGCGACGGCGGCGACGGCCTGCTCGGCCAGATCGCCGGGCACAAGCGCGCCCATCTCTTCCCGCCGGAGTCCGATCCCGCCGTGCTGGAGCAGATCGCCGCCATCAGGTCGTTCCCCGGCCCGTACGAGGCGTACGCCGCGTCCTGCGCCGCGCCGCCCCCCTGCCTGGCCGCGACCCTGTCGCCAGGAGACGTGCTCTACATCCCGAGCGGGTGGTTCCACGACATCGACAGTCTCGACGTCTCGGCCTCGCTCGTCCTGCGTAACTGATGATCACTACCCGAGGACGGTCAGCCATGCGCATACTCCTGGCGAACATGCCGACACCGCCGCAGGAGTCCTTCGGGCGGCGCAGCCAGCCGCTCGGCATCGCCTACCTCGCCGCCTACCTGCTCGAACGCGGCCACGACGTCGAGATCTTCGAGGGCAACGGCGAAGCCGGCGGGATCGACGCCCTGGTGGAGCGGTGCCTGGCCTCCCGGGCCGGCCTCATCGGCTTCTCCACCACCACGCCGTCGTTCCCGCTGGTCGGGCAGGCGGCGGCCCGCTACCGTGCCGGCGGCGGGACGGCGCTGCTCGTGGCGGGCGGCCACCACGTCAGCGCCGTCCTGCCGACAAGCGTGCTGGCCGAGGTGCCCGAGCTCGACGCCGTGGTGACCGGCGAGGGTGAGCAGACGCTCGCCGAGCTCGTCGAGGCGCACGCGAGCGGCGCGGGTTTCGCCGGCATCCGCGGGCTGAGCTGGCGCGACGGTGACGAGCTGGTCTGGAACGGCTCACGCAAACTGTTGTCGTCGCTCGACTCGCTGCCGCTGCCCGCCCGTCACCTGCTGCCGCCGCTGAGCGAGTACGCGGGCGTGCGCCGCTGGCCCACGCTCGACGTGGTGCCGTGCGCGACGATCGCGGCGAGCCGGGGGTGCCCGTACCGGTGCTCGTTCTGCGACATCCAGTCCTTCTACCGCCGCGAGGACGGGCCGATGCGGCGGGTACGGCGGCCGGAGTCGGTGGCCGAGGAGATGGCACTGGTCCAGCGTGACTTCGGTGCGGAGCACTTCGCGTTCGTGGACGACCTCTTCCCGTACGCGCCCGGCTGGGTGCAGCGCTTCTCCGACGCCCTGACGGAGGCGGGCAGGCCGGGCACCTTCTCGTTCGCCGCGCGGGCCGACCACCTGGTCAAGCACCCCACGCTGCTCGGCCCGCTGGCCGCGGCCGGCTGCTCGTCGATCGAGATGGGCATCGAGAGCGGCAGCCAGAGCGTGCTCGACCGCTACCAGAAGGACCTGAGCGTCGCGGTGAACCTGGAGGCGATCCGGCTCGTCCAGGCCAGCGGCATCCGGACGATCATCGACTTCATCATGTTCGACCCCTGGACGACGCCGGTCGAGCTGGCGGAGAGCCTCGACTTCCTGGAGGCGGCCAAGGCCGACGCCGGATACCCGACGACGGCGTACAGCAGGCTGACCTTCTATCCGGGCACGCCCCTGTACGACCGGTGGGCGGCGGGGCCCATGCCGCATCCCGACGATCCCGAGTGGTTCGGCGATCCCGACGTCCACCGGATCTGGGTCGCGCTCGGCGACTTCCGCGACGCGGCGCAGCGCCGCGTCAACGAGGAGATCGAGGGCTGGCGGCGCGTCCACCGGCAGGCCGTACACGACCAGGCGGAGGACGTACGGGGGGCCGCGGTCCGGCAGATGTACCGGCTGCGCCGGCTCCCCCACCGCGCCCTGCGCGAGCTGGTGTCGCTGACGCTCGGGGCCGGCCTCGACGAGGCGGGCACGGCGGGCGTGATCCGCCGGTCCGTGGCCGTGCTGGACGCCTCGCGCGACGAGCGGCGCGACCTGTCCGGCCGCGCCGCCGCCACGCGGGCGGACGTGCGCGAACGTGACAGCGACCGGCTGCTCAGCGCGTGCGAGTGAGGCCCACACCACGATGACCGGCGGACCACGATGACGGGCGGAGCAGGATGATCGGCCGAGTGCGGGGCGGGGCGCCGCCGGCACGGGCACGGGCACAGGCACAGGCACGGGCACAGGCGCAGGCGCAGGTACGGGCACGGACGCGGGCACAGTCGCGGCCGGGCGGGTCGTTCCGGCTCTTCCTCGGCGCCCGGCTGCTCTCGCTCCTCGGCGACCACCTGTTCACGGTCGCGCTGGTCTTCGCCGTGCTGGAGGCCGGGCACGGACCGGCGGCCCTGGGCGCGGTCATGGCCGCCGAGCTGGTGCCGAAGATCATCCTGACTCCGGCGGCCGGCGCCTGGTGCGACCGGCTCGACCGCCGGCGCGTCCTGATCGCCGGAGACCTCGTGGCGGGCGCGGTGACGGCGGCGGTCGCCGTGACCGTCCTGCTGGGCGTGGCGACCGTACCGGTCCTGATGCTCCTGGCGGCGCTCCTGGGCGCGGCGACGTCGTTCTTCGACCCGGCGGCCATGGGCCTGATCGCGGAGCTGGTGGACGAGCCGGGGCGCAGGGACGCGAGCGCCCGCCTCGGCCTGGCCTCCAGCGCGGCCATGATCGCGGGCCCGGCAGCCGCGGGCGTCCTGGTGGCCGCGGCCGGCCCCGGCCCGGTCATCGCGCTCGACGCGGTCAGCTTCGCGCTCAGCGCGGCCCTGCTCGCCCGGGTACGCCGCCGTACCCTCCCCGCGCGTCCGGCGGCGAAGTCGTCCCTGCTCGCCGGCGTGCAAGAGGGATGGCGGGAGTTCGCCGGGCAGACCTGGCTGTGGCTGCTCACCGCGCAGTTCGCCACGTTCGTGTTCTGCGGGCTCGCGCTGTTCAACGTGCTGGGACCGGTGATCGCCAGGGAACGGTTCGGCGGGGCGGCCGCCTGGGGGCTCATCCAGGCCGGGCTGGGCGCCGGGTTCCTGCTCGGACGGCTGGCCTCGTTCGTCTTCACGCCCGCCCGGCCCGCGCTGGCGGCCTGCCTGCTGGTGGCGGCGACGGTCCCGGCGAACGTGGCGCTGGCCTTCGCCGGCTCGCCCGTCCCCGTCATGGTGTGCCAGGCGCTCACCGGCTGCGCCCTCGCCATGTACGCGACCGTGTGGACCACGCTCGTCACCGTGCGGATCCCCGAGGACCGCCTGTCCCGCGTGGTCGCCACCGACCAGGCGATCTCGCTGGCCACGCTGCCCCTGGCCTCCGCCGCCATGGCGGCCGTGGCCGGCATGATCGGCTTCGCGGCCGCGCTCGCGGGCGGAGCGGTCGTGACCCTGCTCGTCACCGCGTTCGTCGCCCGTACGCGGGCCATCGGCGCGGTGCGCGAACGATCGGCGCCCCCTGACGAAGACGTCCCCCGATGACGTCCCCCGATGAGGAGGAGAGATGGAGCACCTGCAGGACCCGCCGGCCGCGACCTGCCCGGGGATCCGGCGGATCACCACCCCGGCGGGCGACCCCGCCTGGCTCGTCACCGGCTACGCGGCCGCCAGGTCGCTGCTGGCGGACGCCAGGGTCGGACGCTCGCACCCGGACCCGGACAACGCGCCGCGCTTCTCGGACTCGATGCTGCTCGGCCGCCCCTGGGGCACGGTGCGGACCGAGCGGACCGAGCACGCCAGGATGCGGCGGCTCATGGCCCGCGCGTTCTCCTCCGGCCAGTCGGAGGCCCTTCGGCCGCGTATCCAGGAGATGACCGACCGGCTGCTGGACGAGCTGTCCGGGCTGCCGCGGCCGGCCGACTTCCACCAGGCGGTGTCCCAGCCGCTGCCCGCCCTGGTCATCGCCGTACTGCTGGGCGTGCCCGCCGAGGACCGCGACCGTTTCCGCCGCTGGTCGGACGACTGGACGCATGCCGAGGACCACGAACGGGCCCGCTCCGGCATGGAGAATCTGCGGGCGTACATGACCGACCTGGTCGCGGCCAAGCGCGGCCGTCCGGGTGACGACGCGATCTCCGACCTGCTGAGCGTGGCCGACGGCTCCGGCGAGGTGACCGAGGCGGAGGTGGTCGCGCTGGCCACGACCCTGCTGTTCGCCGGGAACGAGACCACGGTCGCCGCCATCGACAAGGGCGTCCTGCTGCTGCTCGGTCACGAGCAGGCACGGGAGGCGGTGTGGCGTGACCCCGCGCTCGCGCCGGCCGCGGTCGAGGAGGTCCTGCGGGCGCGCAGCCCTATGCCGGTCGACCCCGCGACCGAGCAGCTCGGCATCGTCCGCTACGCCCACGAGGACCTCGACACCGGCGGCGCCGGCATCAGGGCCGGGGACCTGATCCTCGTCAGGAAGCTGGACGCCAACCAGGACCCCAGCGTGTTCCCCGACCCCGAGCGCTTCGACGTCGCCCGCCACCCGAACCCGCACCTGACCTTCGGGTACGGCCCCCGCTACTGCCCGGGGGCGCCGCTGGCGCGCGTCGAGCTCCAGGTGCTCTTCAGCACGCTGCCGCGCAGGTTCCCCGGGCTGCGGCTGGCCAACCCCGGCGAGCCGCCGCGGCGCCAGCCGGGGCGGCTCACACCCCACCCCGAGCATCTGCTGGTCACGTGGTGAGCGGTCAGGCCGCCCCCGCCGTGACCGGTCCGGCGGTCGACGCCGGGTCCTTCCGGCAGGCGATGGGACGCCTCGCGACCGGGGTGACACTCGTCACCACCCGGTTCGACGGGGTCGATCACGTGATGACCGCCAACTCGTTCACGTCGGTGTCGCTCGACCCGCCCCTCGTGCTGTTCTGCGTGCGGCGGGGCAGCCGCTTCCATCACGCGGTGCTGGCGTCCGGCGTGTGGGGCGTGTCGGTGCTGCCGGCCGCCATGGAGGACGCGGGACGTTTCTTCGCACAGCCCGGGCGGCCGGTCGGCGGGGTCACCCGCTGGCCCTGCCACCGGGGCGTGCGGGGCGTGGCGCTGTTCGACGCGGCGCTCGCGGTGCTGGAGGCGAGCACGCACGCCGTCCACGACGAGGGCGACCACGCGATCGTGGTGGGGGCGGTGACCGCGCTGGGCCCGCCCCGCGACGACCGCCCGCTGATCTACCAGCGGGGCCGCTACCGGACCTGCTGACCCGGACCTGCTGACCAGAGGCCCAGGACCTGGGCTCAGGATCCGGTCCTGGCGGTGGCGCGTTCCTCGGCCTGGCCGCGCTCGCGCGCGTAGACGACGGTCAGCGGGTGCATGACGAACTCGTCGCCGCCGGCCGCGTCGAGCAGGCAGACCTCCACGAGCCTGGCCAGCAGGTCGTGCGCGGCCGGCAGGTCCGCGCCGAGCAGGGCGGCGGCCGTGGCGGCGGAGAAGCGGGTCCTCCCGTCGAGCCCCAGCGACGTGAACAGCCGCCGGGCCGGCTCCTCCAGCAGCCGGTAGCCCGCCGCGAGCGTGGCCCGCACGTCCGCCGTCCCGTGGCTGAGCTCGTCCAGGCAGAGCCGCGGGTCGGCCAGTCGCGCCGCGAGCCGGCCGACCGGCCAGTGGGGCCTGGCCGCGAGCCGCGCACCCGCCACCCGTACCGCCAGGGGCAGCCCCGCGCACAGGCGGACCAGCTCGTCCGACGCCCGCGGCTCCCGCTCGAACCGTTCACGCCCGGCGATCGCGCGCAGCAGGTCCAGCGCGTCATGGCGGGGGAGCATGCCGAGCTGCCACGGCCGCGCCCCCGGCAGGCCCGGCAGCCGGTACCTGCTGGTGACCAGGACCGCGCTGCCCGGCGCGCCCGGCAGCAGGGGCTGCACCTGCGCCTCGCCGCCGGCGCCGTCAAGCACCACCGTCACCCGACGCTCCGCGAGCAGGTCGCGGTACATCTCGGCCCTCGGCTCCAGCCCGTCGGGGATCGCCGTACGGTGGACGCCGAGCGCGCGCAGGAAACGTTCGAGCACCTCGGCGGGGTCGGCGGGGCGCGGGTCCAGGCCGTGCAGGTCGACGTAGAGCTGCCCGCCGGGGAACGACTGGCACAGCCGGTGCGCCGCCTGCACCGCCAGCGCCGACTTGCCGACGCCGCCAGGGCCCGCGATCACCGCCAGCCCGACACCGTGCTCCGAGCTCCCGGCGAGGTGGCGGACCACCTCGTCGAGGGCCTGATCACGGCCGGTGAAGTCGGCGAGCGCGGCGGGAAGCTGACGCGGCCGCCCCACCACGGGAGCACCCACCACGGGAGCACCCAGCAGGTGAACGCCCGCCACGGGAACCGCGTGAGGAGCCGCGTGCGGAGCCGCCGTCGATGCGGTCGGCGCGGCGGGGTGCCGGTCCGGCAGCACCCGCAGCAACACTCCACGCAGGTCCGGGCCCGGCGCCACGCCGAGTCTGCTGCCCAGGTTCTCCTTGACCGCCTCGTACACCTGAACCGCCTCGGCCTGCCGTCCGCACTGGTACAGCGCCGTCATGAGCTGGGCCGCCAGCCGCTCGTCCAGGGGGTGGGCCATCGCCAGCTCATAGATGCGCGCCACGATCTCCTCCCCGCGGCCCGCGGCGAGCTGGATCTCGTGGTAGCGGAGCGCGGCGGCCACCCGCACCTGCTCCAGCCGGGTTCGCGTCCCCGCCGCCCAAGGGCCGGGCAGCCCTACCAGCAGCTCCCGCCTGCACAGGCTCAGCGCCTCGTGCAGCAGGGCCGCCGCCCACGGGCCCTCGTGGACGGCCTGCGCCTCGTCCACCAGCCTCAGGAACCGGTGCAGGTCCACCTGTTCCTGCTCCACCTGCAGGACATAGCCGCCCGTGTGCCGTCGCAGCTCCACGCCGTGCGCGTGCAGCGCCCTGCGCAGGCGGGCGACGTACGAGTAGAGGGTGCCGCGCGCGCCCGGGGGCGGCGCCGCGCCCCACAGGCCGTCCACGAGCTGGTCGGCGAGGACCACCTCGCCGGCGTCCGACAGGAGCATCGCCAGCACGCTGCGCTGTTTGGCCGGGCCGAGTTCGACCTCCTCGCCGTCGCCGGAGGTCGCGTGCATGTGGCCGAGCAGTCTGAACTTCACCGTCGTCGTCCTCCCGGTGCCGTCCTTCACGGCAGCAGCATGCGCGCGGGCCCGTATGGAAGGCGCAGGAAAAGCGCATGCCGGCGCCGGCGACGGGACATGCGGCCCTCGCCGGACCTCTTTCTGCGGCGATTCGACGATCTTCCCGGCCGTCCGCGCCTACACTTTCGCGAAGTCGCAAGGCACTGGAGACTCTGGAGCCGCTGGTGGAAGCTCGGGGACACGACGCGCCCGCGCCGCTGTTCCGGCTCCTCGGGCCCGTCGTGCTGGAGGCCGGCGCCGGGCGGGTCACGTTCACCGGCAAGCAGGGAGCGCTGCTGACCGTGCTGCTGCTGCACGCCGGCCAGGTGGTCTCGACGCCGCGCCTGGCCGAGACGGTCTGGGACCCGCCGATGCCCAGCGCGCCGGCCGCCCGGGTCAGAATGCTGGTCTCCGAGGTACGCCGGGCCTGCGCCGCGGTCGGCGCCGACGTCATCGAGACCCGCCGGCCCGGCTACCTGCTGTCGCCCGGCGCGGGCGGGATCGACCTCACGCTGTTCCGGTCACAGGTGGCGCTGGCCCGCGAGGCCGCCGCCGCCGGGCGCCACGCCGAGGCCCTCGCGCATTACGAACGGGCGCTGAGCTGGTGGCGGGGCGCGCCGCTCGACGGGGTCACCGGCTCGTTCGCCGAGGCGCGGGCCGAGCGGCTGCACGGGCTCAAGCTCGACGCGCTGGAGGAGCGTCAGGAGGTGCTGCTGACGCTGGACCGGTACGGCGACGTCGTGTCCGAGGTGAGCGCGCTGGCCGACGAGGCTCCGCTGCGCGAGCGGCTGCACGGGCAGCTCATGCGGGCACTGTACGAGAGCGGGCGGCGTACCGAGGCGCTGGAGGTCTACCGGCGGCTGCGCCGGCGGATGGTGGACGAGCTGGGGCTGGAGCCGACGTACGAGCTGCGGCGGTTGCAGTCGCGGATCCTCCGCTCCGACCCGCCGCCCGTCAGCGCCGGGGACGGCGCCGGCCCGCCGGGACCGGACGGCGGCGGCCCGCAGGCCGGCGCACCGGCGGCGGCCCGGCCGGCGGTCGTGCTGCCCGTGCCGTGCCAGCTCCCCGCTCCGCCTCCGTCCTTCACCAACCGCGACCATGAGCTGGAGGAGCTCGACGACCTGCGCCGGCCCGGCACCGACGGTGTGGGCGTCGCCGCGATCAGCGGGCCGGGCGGCATCGGCAAGACCTGGCTCGCGCTGCACTGGGCTCACGCCCGGCGCGACCGCTACCCCGACGGCCAGCTCTACGTGAACCTCCGCGGCTTCGACGAGGCCGAGGAGCCGGTGCCGCCGGGGACGGTGCTGCGGCAGTTCCTCGGCGCGCTGGGCATGCCCGACGCCGTCATCCCCACCGGGCAGGAGGCGCAGGCCGCGCTGTACCGCTCGCTCCTGGCGGACCGGCGGCTGCTCGTCGTCCTGGACAACGCCCGCGACAGCGCCCAGGTGACCTCGCTCATCCCCGGCAGCCCCGGCTGCACCGTGCTCGTCACCAGCCGCAACCCGCTCACGGCCCTGCACACCACCCACTCCGCCAGGCTGCTGAAGGTGGGCGCCTTCTCCGAGGAGGAGTCCCGGCGCATGCTCCGCCGGCACCTCGGCGCGGATCGGATGGCGGCCGACCCTGGCGCGGTCGCGGCGCTGGTGGAGCACAGCGGCGGCCTGCCGCTGGCGCTCGGCGTGCTGACCTCCCGCGCCGCCACCGACCCCGGCTTCCCCCTGGCCGCGCTGACGCAGGAGCTGCGGGACCCGGCCACCAGGCTCGACGCCCTGGAGACCGGCGACCTCGGCGCCGGCCTGCGTGCCGTGTTCAGGTCCTCCTACGCCGCGCTGGACGCCACGTCCGCCCGGCTCTTCCTCCTGCTGGGCTCGGCTCCGGGCCCCGACGTCGGGCTGGCCGCCGCGGCGGTGCTGGCCGGGCTGCCCATGTCCGCGACGCGTACGCTGCTGTCGGCCCTGGAGGCCGCCGGCCTGGTCCGCCGGCTCACCCCCGCCCGCTACTGGATGCACGATCTCGTACGGCTCTACGCCGCCGAGCGGGCTGCCCTGGACCTGCCCGCGCGGGAGCTCGGCCAGGCGCTGTCCCGCCTCGTCGAGACGCAAGCGGCCACGGCCTGCGCCGCCGACCGCCTCCTGTCGCCGCACCGGCTCGCCGTCCCCTCCTCGCCCGCCCCTCTCAGGGGCGTCTCTCCTCCAGGCGCGGTGCCTTTCGCGGACGCCGCCGCCGCGCTCGCCTGGTTCGAGGCGGAGCTGCCGGGTCTGACGGCCACCCAGCTCCTCGCCGAGGAGCTGGGCCTGGACCAGGCGTGCTGGCGGCTCGCGTGGGGGCTGACGACGTTCCTGCTGCGGCGTTACCTCACCCGCGAACGGCTCGGCGTCTGGACGGTCGCCCTGGCCGCCGCCCGGCGGATCGGCGACCTGCGCGTCCTCGCCCTCTGCCACTGGCAGGCCGGATACGCCTACGCCCACATCGGCGCGGACCGGCTCGGCGAAGGGCTGGAGAACCTGAACCGGGCGCTGGAGCTGTTCGAGCAGGCCGGCGACCGCTCCGGTCAGGCCCAGGTGCACCACACGGTGGCCTGGGTCTGGAGTGTACGCGGGCAGCCCGAGCGCGGGCTGGAGCACGCGCGGGCCGCGCTGCGCATCCAGCACGACGCCGGCGACCTCGTCTGGGAGGCGAACGCGCTCAGCGCCCTGGGCTGGATCCACCTGCAACTGGGCGAGCACGAGACGGCACGCGAGCTGTGCGAGCAGGCGCTGACGCTGTTCCGCCACCATCATGACGAGAGCGGCGAGGCCGCCACGCTCGACACCCTCGGCGGGCTCGCCCTGCGGCAGGGCGCCCACGAGCGGGCCCTGGACCTCTACGAGCAATGCCTGGCCGTGCGCGCGGGCAACGGCAACGCCTTCCAGGCCGCCGACACCCTGGTCGGCCTGGGCGACACCCACCACGCGCTCGGGCAGACGGAGCGGGCCCACGCCGCCTGGAGCGAGGCACTGGCTTTGTACGAGTCACAACACCGCCGCGACCTGGCCGAACGGGTACGGTCGAAGCTCCTTCGGCCGGGATCCTCCAGCGACGCTCACTGATCCAGCCGCCGCCGGGCCTGCCGCTCCTCCCGGCGCGCCACCTCCAGCCGGTTCCCGCTGTCGTCGAGCCTGCGGCGCGCCTTGGCGAGTTTGCGCTCCAGCCGTTCGACCTTGGCCGCGCGCTCGTCGAAGTCCCGCTGGGCGATCTCCAGGGCCTCCTGCCACTCCCGGTGCGCGGCCTGCGCCTCGGCCCGTTCCCTGGCCTTCCTCGCCGCCTCCTCCTCTTCCCGGGCACGAGCCGCCGCGGCCTCCTCCTCTTCCCGGGCGCGAGCGGCGGCGGCCTCGTTCTCGGGCGCGGGCTTCCTCTTCCCTCCCGCCCGCGCACCCGGCCCAGCCGCGGGCTTCCTCTTCCCGCCCGCCCGCTCCCCCCGCTCCGGCTCCGGCCTCGTCTTCCGGGCCGGCCGCTCGCGCGGCGTGGGCGCGGGCGCGAAGCCGCTGTAGGCGAGCGGCCTGGCGAGCCGGCCACGGCGCACCTGCTCGGCGGCGCCCGCGTCCACGACGGCCGCGTCCAGTGTCTGCTCCACCTCGGCGGTCGCGGCGGCCGACAGCTCGCCCTCCTGCCTGACGAGCCGGCCGAGCCGGCCGGTGACCTCGCCGCGGCGCCGGGTCAGCTCGGCGAGCGCGCCGGGGTCCTGCTCCTGCCAGGCGGCGCGCAGCCGCTCCCCCACCTCCAGCAGCTCGGCCACCTCGCCGGGGTGCGCGCGGGCGGCCCGGTTGACGGCCGCCGCCGACACTGTTGGCTTGCGCAGCTTGGCTATCTCGCGGGCGAGCCCGGCGTCGCCCGCGTCCCTGGCCGCGCGGGCCTCGGCCGTACGCGCGGCGGTGAACTCCGGGGGCGAGAGCCCGTACAGGCGGTCCGCCACCTCGTCAAGATCCACACAGGACAAATACCCCACATGGCGGGTTTTCTAGCGCATAGTGGAGGCAGCCCCCCAGCCGAACGGAGGCCCCCGGTGTTCGAACGCTTCACCGACCGAGCGCGCAGGGTCGTCGTCCTCGCCCAGGAGGAGGCGCGGACGATGAGCCACGGCTACATCGGCACGGAACACATCCTGCTGGGCCTCATCGCCGAGGGCGAGGGGCTGGCCGCGCTGGTGCTGGAGAGCAGCGGGGTGGAGCAGGACCGCGTACGCGCGTTCGTGGAGCGCGAGACGGAGCACGACGGCAAGCCGCCGAGCGGGCACATCCCGTTCACGCCGAGCGCCAAGAAGGTGCTGGAGCTGTCACTGCGCGAGGCGCTGCAGCTGCGCCACAACTACATCGGCACCGAGCACATCCTGCTCGGGCTGATCAGGGAGGGCGAAGGGCTGGCCTCCCAGGCGCTCGTGGACGTCGGCGCGGACCCGGCCGGGCTGCGCCAGCGCGTGCTCGACCGCGTCGGGCGGGGCTCCAGGGAGCGCCCTCCCGAGATGCTCTTCGCCGGCACCGGCTCACTGAACGAACGGCTCGCCCAGATCCAGGAGAGCCTGGAACGCATCGAACGCCACCTCGGCATCCACCCGCACGCCGACACCTCCGACCACAGGACGGGCGAGGGCGAGGGCGAGGAGGGCGTCGGCTGAACCGCCGTCAGACCGCCGCCATCGCGCCGACCGGCAGCCGCGCCTCCACCACGCCGGGGTCGTCGGTGTAGCCGAGCGTGGCGCCCAGCGACACCAGCAGCCGGCGCATCCGCGCGTTGTCGGACAGCATGGTCGCCCTGACCTCGGCGTATCCAAGGTCGCGGGCCGCGCGCACCAGCATCCGCGCCATGGCCACGCCCAGACCGCGCCCCTGCCAGCGGTCCTCGACGAGGAAGGCCATCTCGGCGATGCCGGGGTCCGGCGTGAACATCAGGTTCGCCATCGCCACGACCTGCCCGTCGTGCCCGGCGACCAGCGAGTGTCCCCGGTTCCTGTCGCACAGCCGGTCGAACATGTGGGGCGGCAGCGTGGGCATGGCGGTGAAGTAGCGGAACCTGCGCGACTCCGGCGAGCACCTGTCGTGCAGGTCGCGTACGGCCTCGCGGTAGATGGAGGTGAGCGGGCGCACCGTGACCTCGACGCCGTCGGACAGCTTGACCGCGCGCTCGACGCCCATCTGGCCGGCGGCGGGCTGGGCGAGCCGGGCGAGGGCGGCGGCCCTGGCGGCCTCGGTCAGCGTGAACGGGAGCTCGGCGCGGCGCAGCCGGACCGCGCGCTTGGCGGCGACGGGCACGACGAGCCTGGTCGGGTCTGGGAGATCACTCACGGCATCACCATAGATCCACCGGGCGTCGTCGGCGCGCAGCAGCTCTGCCAGCAGCTCGGGGAGTCGCCACGGCATCGTACGCAGCCGGGAGGCCAGCAGGAGCACGCGGGTGGGCTCGTCGGTCAGCTCGTGGGCGGTGGCGGGGACCACCCGCACCTCACGGCCGCCGGCCGCCTCAAGGGCCTCGCGCACGGCCTCCGGGCCTGCGGGGATGTCGGCGACGAACTCGTCCACGGTGCCGCCGGTGTCTGACTGGACGCTGAGTCCGAGGATGTTGCCGCCCCTCTCGGCCAGGGCCGAGGCGAGGGAGGCCAGCCGCCCGGGCCGCTCGTCCACCGTGGTGCGAATGCGCAAGAATCCCATGCGGCGAGCATGCCCTGAAGGTGTTACACGTCCGCTAACGACGTGTTTCATCGCGAAATGAACCTATTTATCCCGATAAGAGAGGCCGGTACGGCGAGCCCCTCCCGGTGGGCGCCTTCCGGCGGGCCCCTCCCGGCGGGCCCCTCCCGGCGGGCCCCTCCCGGCGGGCCCCTCCCGGCGGGATCCTTTCGGCGGGATCCTTTCGGTGGGACCCTCGGTGGGCGGCCCACGTCGGACGCGGCGACCCGAACCCCACCCCGGCCCGACCCACCCGCCCAATGGGCCTCGGCAATCTGGGTGCCTTCTTGCGCACCTCGGTCTCGTTGAGGATCCATCACGAATTTCGTTGCGAGATGCGGCACAGTGTCCGGATATAGCAGGATAAGGGGGCATGAGCGTGCGTGTTCCCTTGTCGTCCGAGTTCGTGAACGGCGACGTGTCCTTCTGGTACCGGTCCATGGGCGTCCCCGCCCCCGGCCCCCGTCTCGACGGCGATCTCGATGCCGACGTGGCGATCGTCGGCGCCGGTTATACGGGCCTGTGGACCGCGTACTACCTCAAGCGCGCCCGCCCGTCCCTCCGCGTGGTCCTGCTGGAGCAGGAGTTCGCCGGCTTCGGCGCCTCCGGCCGCAACGGCGGCTGGCTGACCGGCGACCTGGCCGGCTCGCACGAGCGCTACGGCGAGGGCGCCCGCCGCCTGCAGCGCGAGATGTACACCTCCATCGACGAGGTCATCGCCGTCTGCGAGAAGGAGGGCATCGACTGCGACCTGGTCAAGGGCGGCGTGCTGAACGTGGCCCGTACCCCCGCCCAGGTCTCCCGCCTGCGCGAGAGCGTCGAGTCGGCCCGCCCCTGGGGCATCGGCGAGGAGGACCTGCGCCTGGTGAACCCCGACGACCACCTGCGGGTCGCCGGCGCCATCGAGGGCTCGTGGAGCCCGCACTGCGCCCGCATCCAGCCCGCCAAGCTCGCCCAGGGCCTGGCCAGGGTGGTCAGGGACCTCGGCGTGTCCATCTACGAGCGCACGCCGGTCACCGAGATCGTCCCGCACCGCGCGGTCACCCCGTACGGCACCGTGACCGCCGGCCACGTCATCCGCGCCACGGAGGGCTTCACCTCCCGCCTGCGCGGCCTGCGCCGCCAGTGGCTGCCGATGAACAGCTCCATGATCGTCACCGAGCCCCTGCCGCAGTCGTTCTGGGACGAGGTGGGCTGGCGCGGCGCGGAGCTGCTCGGCGACATGGCCCACTACTACATGTACGCCCAGCGCACCGCTGACGACCGCATCGCCTTCGGCGGCCGGGGTCGCCCCTACCTGTACGGCTCCCGCATCGACGCCCGCGGCCACACCCACGAGTGGACGGTCGAGGCGCTGTGGAGCCTGCTGACCGAGTTCTTCCCCGCGGCCCGCTCCTCCTCGGTCGCCCACGCCTGGTCGGGCGTGCTCGGCGTGCCGCGCGACTGGTGCTCGACCGTCCACGTGGACCCCTCCACCGGCCTCGGCTGGGCGGGCGGCTACACCGGCCACGGCGTCACCACCACGAACCTGGCCGGCCGGACGCTGCGCGACCTCGTGCTCGGCGAGGAGACGGATCTCACGTCCCTGCCGTGGGTGGGCCGCAGGGTCCGCGCGTGGGAGCCCGAGCCGCTGCGCTGGATCGGCGTGCACGCGATGTACCGGCTGTACCGGGTGGCCGACGAGCGCGAGCGCACGATGCCCCGCACGTCGGTCCTGGCCCGCTTCGCCGACCTCATCACGGGGCACTGAACCGTAAAGATCACGAAGGAGACCAGATGGACATCCTCTTCCGCGGCGGCCGCGTCTTCACCCCGGACGGCGTCCGGGAGACGGCCGTGCTGGTGTCCGGCGGCCGGATCGCCGCCGTGGGCGCGGAGGGGGAGCTGGCCCGCCGCGCGCCGTCGCACGAGACGGTCGACCTGGCCGGCGGCCTGCTGACGCCCGGCTTCACCGACGCCCACATCCACCCGGTCCAAGCGGGCCTGGAGCGGGCGAAGTGCGACCTGTCGGAGGTCTACGGCCTGGACGCCTACCTCGCCGCGATCGACGCCTACGCCCGGCGCCACCCGGACAAGGAGTGGATCGACGGCGGCGGCTGGGACATGTCCGCCTTCCCCGGCGGCCTCCCCCACCGTTCCCAGCTCGACCACCTGGACCGGCCGGCCTACCTGATCCAGCGCGACCACCACGCCGCCTGGGTCAACGGCCGCGCCCTGGAGCGCGCCGGCATCACCAGGGACACCCCCGACCCGGCCGACGGCCGCATCGAGCGCGACCTCGACGGCACCCCGTCGGGCGTCCTGCACGAGGGCGCCATGGACCTCGTCGGCCTGCTCACCCCACGTCCCGCCCCCGGTGACCTGGACGCGGCGCTGGAGGACGCGCAGCGGCACCTGTTCTCGCTGGGCGTCACGGGCTGGCAGGACGCCATCGTGGGCTCGTACGCGGGCTCCGACGACCAGTTGCCCACCTACCTGTCCGCGGCCCGCCAGGGACGGCTCAGGGCCCGTGTGACGGGTGCCCTGTGGTGGGACAGAACCCGCGGCGCCGAGCAGATCGACGAGCTGGTGGCGCGCCGGGCCGAGGCGGAGGGCCTGGACCGGTTCCGGGCCGGCTCGGTCAAGATCATGCAGGACGGCATCACGGAGAACTTCACGGCCGCGACGCTGGAGCCGTACTGCCTGTGCGGCGGCACCGGCCTGTCCTACGTGGACCCCGCCAAGCTCCGCGAGTACGTCGCCGAGCTGGACCGGCTCGGTTTCCAGGTGCACTTCCACGCGATCGGCGAGCGCGCGGTCCGCGAGGCGCTGGACAGCTTCGAGGGCACCGACCCGGCCAACCGCCACCACATCGCGCACCTGCAGATCATCGAGCCGTCGGACGTGCCGCGCTTCGCGGCGCTCGGCGTCACGGCCAACCTCCAGCCGCTGTGGGCCACCCATCACGCCCAGATGGACGAGCTGACGCTGCCCTACCTTGGCGAGCCGCGCTCGTCGTGGCAGTACCCCTTCAGGGACCTGCTGGAGCACGGCACCCGCCTGTGCGCGGGCAGCGACTGGCCGGTGTCGGACGCCGACCCGATCCAGGGCATGCACGTGGCGGTCAACCGCACCGAGCCCGGCGGCTCGGTGCACGCGGGCTATCCGACGGCGCGCACGCCGTTCCTGCCGGGCCAGCGGCTCGACCTGGCCACGGCCATGGCCGCCTACACCTCCGGCTCGGCCTGGATCAACCGCTCACCCGCCGGCGTGATCGAGGCGGGCCGCCCGGCGGACCTGGTGGTGCTGGACCGCGACCCGTTCGCGCTGCCACCCGAGGAGATCTGGACCACCCGCGTGCGGATGACGTTCGTCGACGGCGAGCCGGTCCACCAGTAGCAGGCCCCGGACACGCGCGAACCCCCCGCCCTCACGGGCGGGGGGTTCGTCGTGACGCCGTCTACCAGGGGGACTTGTTGGCGCGCAGGCGCTCCAGTGCTTCCTCCAGGATCGCCTTGCCGTCCTTGTCGCTCCTGCGCTCCTTGACGTACGCGAGGTGCGTCTTGTACGGCTCGTTCCTCGGCGGGGCAGGGGGGTTCGACTCGTCCTGTCCGGCAGGGAGGCCGCAACGAGGGCAGTCCCACAGCTCGGGGACGGCCGCGTCACTGGCGAAACTGGGGCGCGTCTCGTGCATGTTGGCGCACCAGAACGAGACCCGCACTCTCGGAGCTGCCTCGCCGCGCTCGGCCTCCCCCATAGGGCCGGCGCCGACTCGGCTGCCACGGATCGCGTTGCCACTACCCACGGATGAACTCCTCGCTCGATCGCCCCGCGCGCGAACACGGGGGGAGAATCACTGTCACGCGTTGAACTTGTTGCTCAGGGCTTCACAAGCAGCCCGAGAGCGATGATGCAGACGAACCAGATGGTGCCCGTGATCACGGTCAGCCGGTCGAGGTTGCGCTCCACCACGGAGGAACCGCCGAAGTTCGACGAGAAACCGCCGCCGAACATGTCAGACAGGCCACCACCCTTGCCCTTGTGAAGCAGGACGAGCAGGATCATGAGAAGGCTCGCCAGGATGAGGGCGATGGAGATTCCGAGTTCCACGGTATGCCTGTTCCTTCAATGCTCTGTTACGCGTGACGATTCAAACTTGCCTTCTGAGGGTACGACGTACTGTCAAGTCGCACCCCCCGAACGGCTCTTTCAGCCAGGCATGTCGGAGAATCGGCAGATCTTGGCGAACTCCCCGGCGTCGATGCTGGCACCGCCCACGAGGGCGCCATCGACATCCGGTTGTGCCATGATTCCTGCGACATTTCCTGACTTGACCGAGCCTCCGTAAAGGATACGGACCGCCGAGGCCACTTCGGCGTCGTAGAGCTCAGCGAGTCTGATTCGCAATGCTCCGCACACCTCCTGGGCGTCGTCGGGGGTGGCCACCTCGCCGGTGCCGATCGCCCACACCGGTTCGTAGGCCACCACTATCGATTTTGCCTGCTCGGCCGAGATCTTGCGCAGAGCGCCGTCGAGTTGGCCGAGACTGTGCGCGATGTGACCGCCCTCTTGGCGCACCGCCAGGCCCTCGCCGACGCACAGGATGGGCGTGAGCGAGTGCCGGTAGGCCGCCTGGACCTTGGCGTTGACGACGTCGTCGTCCTCGCCGTGGTACTGGCGCCGCTCGGAGTGGCCGATGACGACGTAGGTGCAGCCCAGCTTGGCGAGCATGGGGCCGGACACCTCGCCGGTGTAGGCCCCGCCGTCGTGCGCGGAGAGGTCTTGGGCGCCGTAGACGATCCTGAGCTTGTCGCCGTCGACCAGGGTCTGGACGCTGCGCAGGTCGGTGAACGGCGGCAGGACGGCGACCTCGGTCCGGTCGAAGTCCTTGTCGTTGAGAGCGAAGGCCAGCTTCTGGACCAGCGCGATGGCCTCAAGGTGGTTGAGGTTCATCTTCCAGTTGCCCGCCATGAGCGGCTTGCGCTGCGACACCTACTCCTCCAGAGCGGCGAGTCCGGGGAGGGTCTTCCCCTCAAGGTATTCGAGACTGGCGCCGCCACCCGTGGAGATGTGCGAGAAGCCGTCCTCGGGCAGGCCGAGCCCGCGCACGGCGGCAGCGGAGTCGCCGCCGCCCACCACGGTGAAGGCGCCGGAGGCGATGAGCGCCTCGGCCACGGCCCTGGTGCCGCCGGAGAAGGCGTCGAACTCGAACACGCCCATCGGGCCGTTCCAGAAGACGGTCTTGGCGTCGGCCAGCTTGGCGGCGAACAGCTCGCGGGTCTTCGGCCCGATGTCGAGCCCCTCGCGGTCGGCCGGGATCGCGGTCGCCTCGACCGTCTCGTGCTCGGCGTCGGCGGCGAACTCGGTGGCGGCCAGCACGTCGACCGGCAGCACGAGCTCCACGCCGCGCTCGGCGGCCTCGGAGAGGAAGCCGCGCACCTGGTCGAGCTGGTCCTCCTGGAGCAGCGACCTGCCGACCTCGTGACCCTGGGCCTTGAGGAAGGTGTAGGCCATGCCGCCGCCGATGAGCAGCCGGTCGACCTTGGTGAGCAGGTTGGCGATGACGCCGAGCTTGTCGGAGACCTTGGCGCCGCCCAGCACCACGACGTACGGGCGCTCGGGCTGCTCGGTGAGCTTGCGCAGCACCTCGACCTCGGCGACGATCAGCCCGCCCGCCGCGTGCGGCAGGATCTTCGGCACGTCGTAGACGCTGGCGTGCTTGCGGTGCACCGCGCCGAAGCCGTCGCCCACGTAGAGCTCGGCGAGGCCGGCCAGCTGCTCGGCGAACGCGCCGCGCGCGGCGTCGTCCTTGGAGTCCTCGCCCGGCTCGAAGCGCAGGTTCTCCAGCAGCGCCACCTGGCCGTCCTGGAGCGCCTCGACCGTGGCGCGGGCGCTGTCGCCCACCACGTCGGTGGCGAAGGCGACGTCCTGGCCCAGCAGCTCGCCCAGGCGGACGGCGACCGGACGCAGCGAGTACTTCGGGTTGACCTGGCCCTTGGGCCTGCCCAGATGGGCGCAGACGACGACCCTGGCGCCGCGGCCGGCCAGCGCCTTGATCGTCGGCACCGACGCGCGGATGCGGCCGTCGTCGGTGATCGTCTCCCCGTCGAGGGGGACGTTGAGGTCGGCGCGCACCAGCACGCGCCGACCCTTCACGTCGAGATCGTCGAGCGTGCGCATGCTCTCATGCTCCTGTTCCCGCGGGGCGCGCGGCGCGCGCCCCGGCACATGGTCGTGGCCGGCCGGGGCCGGCCGGGTCAACCGGGTCAGAGCCCGCGGCCGACCAGCTCGATCAGGTCGACGAGGCGGTTGGAGTAGCCCCACTCGTTGTCGTACCAGCCGACGACCTTGACCTGGTTGCCGATGACCTTGGTGAGGCCGGCGTCGAAGATGCAGGAGGCCGGGTCGGTGACGATGTCGGAGGAGACGATCTGGTCCTCGGTGTAGGTGAGGATGCCCTTGAGCGGGCCCTCGGCGGCGGCCTTGACCGCGGCGTTGACCTCGTCGACCGTGACGTCGCGGCCGACCTCGACGGTGAGGTCGGTGGCCGAGCCCGTGGGGATCGGCACGCGCATCGCGAAGCCGTCCAGCTTGCCCTTGAGCTCCGGCAGCACCAGGCCGATGGCCTTGGCGGCGCCGGTCGAGGTGGGCACCACGTTGAGCGCGGCGGCGCGGGCGCGGCGCAGGTCCTTGTGCGGGCCGTCCTGCAGGTTCTGGTCCTGCGTGTAGGCGTGGATGGTGGTCATCAGACCCTTCTCGATGGTGAAGGAGTCGTGGATGACCTTGGCCATGGGCGCCAGGCAGTTGGTGGTGCAGGACGCGTTGGAGACGATCGTGTGCTTGGCCGGGTCGTAGGAGGAGTCGTTGACTCCCATGACGATCGTGACGTCCTCGTTCTTCGCCGGAGCGGAGATGATGACCTTCTTCGCGCCGTTGTCGGCGTGCGCCCTGGCCTTGTTGGCGTCGGTGAACAGGCCGGTCGACTCGACGACGACGTCCACGCCGAGGTCGCCCCAGGGCAGCTTGGCCGGGTCGCGCTCCTCGAAGACCTTGATCGCCTTGCCGTCGACGGTGATCTCGTCGCTGGTGGCCTTCACCTCGTAGGGCAGGCGGCCCAGGATGCTGTCGTACTTCAGAAGGTGGGCGAGCGTCGCGTTGTCGGTCAGGTCGTTGACCGCGACGATCTCGATGTCCTTGCCGCTGGCGGCGACAGCGCGCCAGAAGTTGCGGCCGATGCGGCCGAAGCCGTTGACGCCTACGCGGATGCTCACGCGATCTCCTCGAACAGATGGCGGGCTGAAACCTCAACCCGAACACTATCGGACCTAAATTGGTTTAGACCACTGCGACCCCCGCCCTGCGCACGCGGGTGCTACACACACTTTTTGCGACCTTCGAGTAAAGTGCCCGACTCATTAGAGTAAAATCGTGCATTCTCTGGGGGCTGAGATGTCACATAACCGGTCCGGGCTGCTTACCGGACTAGCGCTGGGCCTGATCGCGGCGCTCGTCGCCGCCGCCGCGCTGGGGGCGGCCGTGCTGTTCCAGAACCGCCTGCCCACAGGCGTCACGGCGTTCGGCAACGGGCACCCACTCTCGCTGGTGTCGTCCCTGCTGGTCGCGCTCCTGGTCGCGCTGGGGGCCGGCGCGGCCCGCCCGCGCGCGCTCACGCTGATCCCCGTGTCCGCCCTTTACGCCGGGGCCGCCATGGCCGCCGGGCAGGTGCTCGGCTCCTCGATCATGATCGGCGCCTCCCTGCGCACCCCGCCCGACGGACCCGACCCCGCCGCCCTGCCGGACGTCACCGTGGCGGACATCACATGGGACAACTTCACCGCCGGCCTCCCGCACGCGCCCAACCTCTACCGTGACCCGATCGCGGAGACCTGGGCCGCCTGGCTCTACCTCGCCGTCGCCGCCCTGGCCGCCCTCCTGCTGGTCACCCTGCGCGTCCTCGGCGTCCGCCGCGCCCACCGCCGCGGGGCGGAGACCGAGGGAGACGGCCGGGAGGAGGCGGAGTACCGCGCCCCCTTCGAACCCGCCCAGCCCCCGACCCAGCAGCCCACCACAGACCTGTTCGCTCCCCGCAAACCGGCCCGCGACTAACCCAGCCACCGGCCTCGCCGCCACGTCGCCACCACGTCGCCACCACGTCGCCGCCACGTCGCCGCCACCGCTTCGACGCCGCCACTTCGGCATCGCCGCCTTGGCACCGCCCTTTCAGCACCGCCACCTTGGCACCGCCCCTTCGGCACCGCCACCTCGGCATCGCTCCCGACGGCGAGGGGCGGCCCGCTGCCGGTGACGAAGGGCGCTCGCTTCCGGTGTCCGCGGGCGGCATCCGGCCTGGGCCTGCCGCGCGCCGGTCACATGCCGGTCGCCACACCGTCGCATGCGGGTCGCCACGCCAGCTGCGCACCAGCCGCTTGCCCATCGCCACGCCAGCCGCATGCCGGTCACCCACCACACCAGCCCACGCCGGTCTCCGCTCTGGTCGCCACGCTGGTCGCGCGACGGTCGCCATGAACCACGGAACCCGGCCGAGCAGGCGCTCGTCACGGCGAGCGCCCCGTGAGCCTTCACGACCGGCCATGACGGACGGGCACCCACGTCGGCGCGTGCGGCCGACCTGGCCTTGCCGTAAAGGATGGATCTAAAAAAGCGTCAGGGAGCAAGCATGTCGACGGTGAGGTTGGCCTCGGTGTTGGGGATGCCGAGATCGGACGCCCGCTTGTCCGCCATCGCCAGCAACCGCCTGATCCGCCCCGCGATCGCGTCCTTGGTCAGCGGCGGGTCGGCGATCTGCCCCAGCTCCTCCAGGGACGCCTGCTTGTGCTCCACCCGCAGCCGCCCGGCCACCACGAGGTGCTCAGGCGCCTCGTCGCCGAGGATCTCCAGCGCCCGCTGCACCCGCGCCCCGGCGGCGACCGCGGCCCTCGCCGAACGCCGCAGGTTGGCGTCGTCGAAGTTGGCCAGCCGGTTGGCGGTGGCCCGCACCTCGCGGCGCATCCGCCGTTCTTCCCAGGCCAGGACGCTGTCGTGCGCCCCCAGGCGGGTGAGCAGCGCGCTGATGGCGTCGCCGTCGCGTACGACGACCCGGTCCACGCCGCGCACCTCACGCGCCTTCGCGTGGATCTTCAGCCGCCGCGCCGAGCCCACGAGCGCCAGCGCCGCCTCGGGCCCCGGGCAGGTGACCTCCAGCGACATCGACCGTCCCGGCTCGGTGAGCGAGCCGTGCGCCAGGAACGCGCCACGCCAGGCCGCCTCGGCGTCACACGCGGCGCCGGCCACCACCTGCCGCGGCAGGCCGCGTACGGGACGGCCGTGGTTGTCGATCAACCCCGTCTGGCGGGCGAGCGCCTCGCCGTCGCGGTAGACGCGCACCACGTAACGGGAGCCCTTGCGCAGGCCGGCGGGGGCCAGCACGAGCACCTCCGCCTTGTGGCCGAACACCTCACCGATGTCCTTGATCAGGCGCCGCGCGGTGGCGTTGGTGTCGAGCTCCGCCTCGATCACGATCCGCCCGCCCACCAGGTGCAGGCCGCTGGCGAACCGCAGCAGCGTGGAAACCTCGGCCTTGCGGCAGCAGGGCTTCAGCACCGGCAGGCGGCTCAGTTCGTCTTTCACCACACCTGTCATCGCCATAAGCGTTTAGTCCTCTCCCCCATTCAGACCGGCTCACGCCAGTCTCTCGCACCTTCGCGCCACGCCGACCAGGATCAACGCTTCCGGAGGAAAATCTCGTCCAGGACGGAGGCAAGACGTCGTGGGTCGTGCCGGGGAGAGCCGTCGCCGGCCGCCACGTCGGCCATGACGAGCCGCGCGCCGAGCGCGGCGGCGGCCTTCTCCAGTGCGTCGGGGTCGTCGACCACGCCGGTGTCGGCGAGGACGACATCGATCGACAGGTCCGGCGCGTGCTGCCGGAGCACCTCCAGATGCTGCTGGGGGGAGAAGTCGTCGGTCTCGCCGGCCTGCGGCGCCAGGTTGAGCGTGACGAGCCGGCGGGCCCGGGTGGCGTGCAGGGCCCTCGCGAGTTCGGGCACTTTGAGGTGCGGCAGGACGCTGGTGAACCACGATCCAGGCCCGAACACCACCCAGTCGGCCTCCGACACCGCCGCCACGGCCTCGGGCCGCGCGGGCGGGTCCTCGGGCACGAGGGAGATGGCCTGGACGCGGCCGGGGGTCAGGGCGCACGCCACCTGGCCGCGTACGGTCGAGATGACGCCGTCGAGCTCCACCTCGGCGACGATGTCCAGCGGCACGGACGCCATCGGCAGCACCCGGCCGTGCGCGCCCAGCAGCCGCCCGACCCAGTCGAGCCCGGCCACCGGGTCGCCCAGCAGCTCCCACAGGGCCACGATCAGCAGGTTGCCGACGGCGTGCCCGTGCAGGTCGCCCTCGCTGCGGAAGCGGTGCTGCACCACCTCGCTCCAGGTGCTGCCCCATTCGTCGTCGCCGCACAGCGCCGCCAGCGCCATGCGCAGGTCGCCGGGCGGGAGCACGCCCAGCTCACGACGCAACCGGCCGCTGGAGCCGCCGTCGTCGGCGACGGTCACGACCGCGGTCAGCTCGTCGGTGACCATCCGTAATGCGGACAGGGACGCGAACAGCCCGTGCCCGCCCCCGAGCGCCACGACCCGTGGCCCTCTGCCGTCGGCGGGCGGGTCGTCGTCAGCGCGCGTGTCCGCCGGTGCCGCGACGCCGTCATCGGTCACTCCCGCCCCACATCCCGATGGCTCACCTGGACCTCCATGCCGCGGTCACGCAGCCGGGCGGCGACCTGCTCGGCCATGGCCACGCTGCGGTGCTTGCCACCCGTGCAGCCCACCGCGAGCGTCGCGTAGCTCTTGCCCTCGCGGGCGTAGCCGGACGCGACCACCTTCAGGACCTCCTCGTACGCGTCGAGGAACTCCTTGGCGCCCGGCTGCCCGAGTACGTAGTCGCTGACGGAGGCGTCGAGCCCGTTCATGGGCCGCAGCTCAGGCACCCAGTGCGGGTTGGGCAGGAACCGGCAGTCCACGACGAGGTCGGCGTCGACCGGCAACCCGTACTTGAAGCCGAAGGACACCACGTTGAGCCGCAGCCCCGGCCGGTCCTCCCCGCCGAAGTACGCGACGATCTTGTTGCGCAGGTCGTGGACGTTGTGCGAGGAGGTGTCGATCACCAGGTCGGCGTTGGCCCGCACCTCGCGCAGGATGCCCCGCTCGCGGGTGATGCCGTCGACCAGCCGCCCCTCGCCCTGCAACGGGTGGGGCCTGCGGACGTTCTCGAACCGGCGCACCAGCTCCTCGTCGCTGGCCTCCAGGAACACCACCCGCACCCGGACCCCGCGGGCCTCCAGCTCTTCGATGGCGGCGTTGAGGTCGGTGGTGAAGGCCAGGCTGCGCACGTCGACCACGGCGGCGACCTTGTCGGCGGCCAGCTTGACCTTGCCCGCCTCCTCTGCCATGGCGAACAGCAGCCCCGGCGGCAGGTTGTCGATGACGAACCAGCCCAGGTCCTCCAGGGCCTTGGCCGCCGTGCTGCGGCCCGCCCCGGACATGCCGGTCACGATGACGAACGCCGGGTCGGCGCTCATCTGCTCTTTCCGCCCGTCAGTCCGGTCACCGGCACTGCCCTCACGGCTGTCCATGTCAACGCCCTTCCCGGCCGGCGTCGCCCGCCGGCCCAGCGATCCGGGCGCATCCCGCACGGCGGCCCTCCGGCACGCCCGGCCCGGTCATCGCGGCACGCCATCCACCATAGCGGACGGCGGCGATCGCAGAGCGCGACGCGGCCCCTGCACGCCGTCGCCCTTTCACCCCGCTCCACCTTCCCGAGGCGCGACCTCCCCGGCTCCACCCCCGGCCACAAACCCCACCGCCTCGCTCCCCTCCCCGGAACCCGCCGCCACCTCAGCACCGCCCCCAGAACCCAGCGCCACCTCAGCCCCGTTCCCGGAACGCGTCGCCGCCTCAGCTCCGTTCCCGGAACGCGTCGCCGCCTCAGCTCCGTCTTCAGAACGCGCCGCCGCCTCAGTCCCGCCCCCAGAACCCGCCGCCACCTCAGCTGCTGTGTCCTTGGGGCCGGCGGCAGCGCTACCCGTCATGCCCTCCGGGGACGCGGGCCCGGCAGATCCGCCCGCCAGGGTGGCGACGATGACCTCGGCGATGGCCGGCCCGATGCCCGGCACCTCGCAGATCTCGGCCACGCTCGCCTCACGCAGCTTCTTCACCGACCCGAAGTGCTTGAGCAAAGCCTGCCGCCGCGCTGGCCCGAGCCCGGGAACGCCGTCGAGCGCGCTCTCCTTGACGCTGCGCGACCGCTTCGACCGGTGGTAGGTGATGGCGAAGCGGTGAGCCTCGTCACGCACCCGCTGCAGCAGATAGAGCCCTTCACTGGACCGAGGCATGATCACCGGCTGGTCGTCGTCCGGCAGCCAGACCTCCTCCAGCCGCTTGGCCAGCCCGCACACCGCCACGTCGTCGATGCCGAGCTCGTCGAGCGCGCGCTGGGCCGCGGCCGCCTGGGGGCCGGCGCCGTCGACCACGACCAGGTTGGGCGGGTAGGCGAACTTGCGCGGCCGGCCCGTCTCAGGGTCGATCGGGCCGTGAGCGCCCTCCCCGCCGTGCCCGCCGTCCTCGTCGTACTCGTCGGGGACCAGCTCGCCCGTGTCGGACCGTTCCTGCAGGTAGCGGCGGAACCGGCGGAGGATCACCTCGTGGATCGAGGCGACGTCGCCCTCCTTGGTCTTGACCGAGAAGCGCCGGTATTCGCTCTTGCGCGCCAGGCCGTCCTCGAAGACCACCATGGACGCGACGACGTTCTCGCCCTGCAGGTGGGAGACGTCGTAGCACTCGATGCGCAACGGCGCCTGGTCGAGGTCGAGCGCGTCGGCGATCTCCTGCAGCGCCTTGCTGCGGGTGGTGAGGTCGCTGGCTCGCCGGATCTTGTGCTGGGCCAGCGACTCCTTGGCGTTGCGCGCGACGGTCTCCATGAGCGTGCGCTTGTCGCCGCGCTGCGGCACGCGGACCTCGACGCGGGCCCGGCGCTGCTCGCTCAGCAGCTCGGCGACCGCCTCGCAGTCGGGCGGCAGAGCGGGTACGAGCACCTCACGCGGCATCGACTCGGCGCCGGCCTCGCCGTACATCTGCAGCAGGAACTGCTCGACCAGCTCGCCCGGCGTGGTCTCCTCGACCTTGTCGACCACCCATCCGCGCTGGCCGCGGATGCGCCCGCCGCGCACGTAGAAGACCATGACGGCGGCTTCGAGCGGGTCCTCGGCCAGGGCGATGACGTCGGCGTCGGTGCCCTCGCCGAGCACGACCGCCTGCTTCTCCAGCGCGCGCTGCAGCGCCTGGACGTCGTCCCTGAGCCGGGCGGCGCGCTCGTACTCCTGCTCGGAGGCGGCGGCGCGCATCTCCTTCTCCAGCCGCTTGATGAAGCGGCTGGTGTTGCCCGCCATGAAGTCGCAGAAGTCCTCCGCCAGCTCGCGGTGCTCGTCGGGGGTGACCCGGCCGACGCACGGCGCGGAGCACTTGTCGATGTAGCCGAGCAGGCAGGGGCGGCCGATCTGCCCGGCCCGCTTGAACACCCCGGCGCTGCACGTGCGTACGGGGAAGACGCGAAGCAGCAGGTCGACGGTCTCGCGGATGGCCCAGGCGTGCGAGTAGGGGCCGAAGTAGCGGGTGCCCTTGCGCTTGGCGCCGCGCATGACCTGCACGCGCGGGAAGTCCTCCCCCATCGTGACCGCGAGGTAGGGGTAGGACTTGTCGTCGCGGTATTTGACGTTGAAGCGCGGGTCGAACTCCTTGATCCAGGAGTATTCGAGCTGCAGCGCCTCGACCTCGGTGCCGACGACGGTCCAGTCCACGTCGGCGGCGGTGGTCAGCATCGACTGCGTGCGCGGGTGCAGCGCGGAGAAGTCGGCGAAGTACGAGTTGAGCCGCTGGCGCAGGCTCTTGGCCTTGCCGACGTAGATCACCCGGCCGTGGGCGTCCCTGAACCGGTAGACCCCCGGGGACTCGGGGATCGAACCCGGCTTCGGCCGGAAACTCACAGGACTGCGCGCAGATCTCGCCACATTTGAAGCCTAGTAGCCCCCACCGACAGACTCATCCGCCCACCAAGGAGCCCACCCCACCGCACCCCACCGCACGCCGCCGGCGCCGGGACACGAGGACGCGGGCCCGCCTTCGCGCCATGGGCGGACCCGCGTCCTCGCGCGCTCATCACCGTCGCTCAGGCGACCGTCAATCGGATCACCATCGGTCAGGCCAGGATGATCTGGTCACCCTCGACCTTGATCACCTGCTCCGGCAGCGGCCCCTGTGCAGGCCCGCCCGTCACAGCCCCGTCGGCGATGTTGAACTTGCTGTTGTGGCACGGGCAGACGATGGTGCCACCGTCGACGCTGCCCACCACGCACCCCTTGTGCGTGCAGACCGCGCTGAACGCCTTGAACTCCCCCTCGGTGGGCTGCACGACCACGATCTTCTGGTCCTTGAGGATCGTGCCGCCCCCCACGGGAATGTCGGCCGTCTTGGCCAGTGCTGCGCCGCCGGCCTGCGGCGCGCTGGACTCACCTGCGCCCGCCTTGGGCGCGGCAGAGCCGGTGGCATCGCCGCTGGTCGGCGCATCGGTGCCGGTCGCCGTGTCGGTGCCGCCACAGGCCGCGAGGGCCAGCGTGAGGCCACCTGCGCCGACGCCCGCTATCACTACCCGTCGGCTTCGAAGGTCATCTCCCATGCGGATCACCCAACCGCAGCCAGGTGAGAAATTCATGAGACCTGCATGAGAGACGCCCACCGGTCCGCTAAGCCAGGCGGATCTTGCCGCCGTCCACCGTGATCTTCTTCTCCTTGAGCGGCTCGGGCGCGGGTCCGTCGGTGACCGAGCCGTCCTCGATGCTGAACTTGCTGCCGTGGCACGGGCAGTTGATCGTCTTGTTCTGGACGGTGGCGACCGTGCAGCCCGCGTGCGTGCAGACCGCCGAGAACGCCTTGAAGTCGCCCTCCACCGGCTGCGTGACCACGATCTTCTGCGCCTCGAAGACCTTGCCGCCGCCCACCTCGATGTCGGAGGCGTCAGCCAGCGCCTTCTTGGCCGACTTCTTCTTCGGCGCCGCGGACGACGCCTCGTCGGCCGGCTCGTCCTCGGGCGCCGCGCTGGCCTCGGTCGTCGGCGTGCCGTAGCTCGCGCACGCCGTCAGGAACGCCGCGAGCCCGGCGCCTCCCGCGCCCAGCATCATCGTCCGGCGCGTCGTATCCGTCATGGTGCGTCCTCCCAGGTTGCTTCTCCTTCAGGTACGGGCAGCGCCCGCGCGCCGGTTCAGCGTGCCCGAACCCAATCCGGGGGACCACGTAGAAATACCTGCTCAGGCCACCACGATGCCGTCGCCTTCCACCTTGACCTCGATGGCGGTCAGCGGCGCGGTGGCCGGCCCTTTCTTGGGGGCGCCACTGTCGGCGGCGAACTCACTGCCGTGGCAGGCGCACGTGATGACGTTGTCCTTCGGCGTGCTGACGGTGCAGCCCTTGTGCGTGCAGGCCGCACTGAACGCCTTGTAGACGCCCTGCTGCGGCTGCGTCACCACGAGCTTCAGGTCGCCGAGGAGCTTGCCGCCGCCCACGGGCACGTCGGCCGTCTTGGCGATGACCTGCCCCTTCAGGGTGGGCCGCGACTTGGCGTCGCCCGTGCCGCAGGCGGCCAGCGCCACGCCGCACACCGCCACTCCTGCCACCCCCAGCACCTCACGCCGCCCGGGCACGCCCCCGGACCCCTGCGTGGACTCTCGCACGGACTCCCGCGCCGACCCCCGTCCGGCGCCACCGTCCTCGCGTCCGGCCACGCCACCGTCCTCGCGTCCGGCCATGTCACCCGCCGCCCGTCCGACCACGCCGCTCCGCTCCTGCAGCGTCGTGTCCTCAGGCCGCCCGATTCCAGGCATGGCTCCGCCCCGCTCCATAGCTGTCATGATCGCCTCGACCCTTCGCGTCGCCGCTGACCCCCTGCAGGTCAGGCCGTTACCCGTGCGACAACTGTATTGCCGTACCCCGCCGGTCCCGCCTCCGGGTACGGCTTCCCGGCGGGACCGGCGTCGGCTCAACCGGCGCTCGTAAAGGCGCTCAGACAGACAGGATCTTTCGCAGGAACCGCCCCGTGTGGCTCTCCTCGACCAGCGCGACCTCCTCCGGCGTGCCGCTGGCGACGAGCGTGCCGCCCCGCGAGCCGCCCTCGGGCCCCATGTCGATGATCCAGTCGGCCGTCTTGATGACATCGAGGTTGTGCTCGATGACGATGACGGTGTTGCCCCCGTCGACCAGCCGCCCGAGCACGCCCAGCAGCCTGCGGATGTCCTCGAAGTGCAGACCGGTGGTGGGCTCGTCGAGCACGTAGATCGTCCGGCCGGTCTGCCGCCGCTGCAGCTCGGAGGCGAGCTTGACGCGCTGCGCCTCGCCGCCGGAGAGCGTGGTGGCCGGCTGCCCGAGCCGTACGTAGCCGAGGCCCACGTCGTGCAGGGTCTGCAGGTGACGCCGGATCGCCGGGATGGCGTCGAAGAAGCCGAGCGCCTCCTCGATCGGCATGTCGAGCACCTCGGAGATCGTCCGGCCCTTGTAGTGGACCTCCAGCGTCTCCCGGTTGTAACGGGCGCCGTGGCAGACCTCGCAGGGGACGTAGACGTCCGGCAGGAAGTTCATCTCGATCTTGATGGTGCCGTCGCCCGCGCACGCCTCGCAGCGGCCGCCCTTGACGTTGAAGCTGAAGCGCCCGGGCTGGTAGCCGCGGACCTTGGCCTCCGTCGTGGCCGCGAACAGCTTGCGGACGTGGTCGAAGACGCCGGTGTAGGTGGCCGGGTTGGAGCGCGGGGTGCGCCCGATCGGCGACTGGTCGACGTGGACGACCTTGTCCACGAGGTCCATGCCGTTGATGCGCGAGTGCCGCCCCGGCACTGTGCGCGCCCCGTTGAGCTCCTTGGCCAGCGCGTTGTAGAGGATGTCGTTGACCAGCGTCGACTTGCCCGACCCCGACACACCGGTGACGGCGGTGAACACGCCGAGCGGGAAGTCGATGTCGACGCCCTTGAGGTTGTGCTCGCGCGCGCCCTTGACGGTGATCTGCCGCTTCTTGTCGCGCTTGCGCCGCCCGGACGGCACCTCGATGCTGCGCCGGCCCGACAGGTATTGCCCGGTCAGCGACTCCTCGCTGCTCAGCAGCTCCTGTACGGTGCCGGACACGACGACCTGGCCGCCGTGCTCGCCCGCGCCGGGGCCGATGTCGACCACCCAGTCGGCGGCGGCGATGGTGTCCTCGTCGTGCTCGACCACGATCAGCGTGTTGCCCATGTCGCGCAGCCTGACGAGCGTGTCGAGCAGCCGCAGGTTGTCGCGCTGGTGCAGGCCGATGGAGGGCTCGTCCAGCACGTAGAGGACGCCGACCAGGCCGGAGCCGATCTGCGTGGCCAGCCGGATGCGCTGGGCCTCGCCGCCGGCCAGGGTGGCCGCGGCGCGGTCCATGGTGAGGTAGTCGAGGCCCACGTCGAGCAGGAACCCGAGGCGGGCGTTGATCTCCTTGACCAC
The DNA here is from genome assembly GCF_900111685.1 of Nonomuraea wenchangensis. Classification (GTDB taxonomy): domain Bacteria; phylum Actinomycetota; class Actinomycetes; order Streptosporangiales; family Streptosporangiaceae; genus Nonomuraea; species Nonomuraea wenchangensis. Next base: position 25,774 of record NZ_FOHX01000010.1, on the reverse strand, counting down.
CCGCTCGGCGATGTGCATGTCGCGGTCGGACAGCTTGAGCTCGGCCAGGAACCGGGCGCACTCGCCGATGGACATCGAGGCGACGTCGGCGATCGACTTCTCGGCCACCGTGACGGCCAGGGTGACCGGCTTGAGCCGGGCGCCCTTGCAGGCCGGGCACGGGATCTCGCGCATGTAGCCCTCGAACCGCTCGCGGCTCGAGTCGCTCTCCGCCTCGGCGTGGCGGCGCTGCACCCAGGTGATGACGCCGGTGTAGTCGGTGTAGTAGGAGCGCTGGCGGCCGTAGCGGTTGCTGTAGCGGACGTGGACCTGCTCGTCGCAGCCGTAGAGCAGGGCCTTCTGCGCCTTCTTCGGCAGTTGCTCCCACGGGGTGTCGAGGCCGAAGCCCATGGTGTTGCCCAGGGCCTCGATCATCCGTACGAAGTATTCGCTGGTGTGGCCGCCGGACCACGGGTGCAGCGCGCCCTCGCGCAGCGTGCGCTCCGGGTCGGGCACCACCAGGTCGGGGTCGACCTCCATCTTGGTGCCGAGGCCGGTGCACTCGGGGCAGGCGCCGAACGGGGAGTTGAAGGAGAACGAACGCGGCTCCAGCTCCTCGAACGACAGGTCGTCATAGGGGCAGTAGAGGTGCTCGGAGTAGAACCGCTCACGGCCCGGGTCGTCCTCGGGCAGGTCGACGAAGTCGAGGGTGATCGTGCCGCCGGACAGCTGCAGCGCCGTCTCGACGGAGTCGTTGAGCCTGCGGCGCGCCGACTCCTTGACCGACAACCGGTCGACGATGACCTCGATGTCGTGCTTCTCGTACTTCTTCAGTGTCGGCGGCTCCTCCAGCCGCACCACCGTGCCGTCGACCCTGGCCCGCGCGAAGCCCTTGGTCTGCAGCTCGCGGAACAGCTCGGCGTATTCGCCCTTGCGCCCGCGCACGACCGGCGCGAGCACCTGGAAGCGGGTGCCCTCGTCGAGGTCCATCACGCGGTCGACGATCTGCTGCGGCGTCTGGCGGGCGATGGGGCGCCGGCACACGGGGCAGTGCGGCTTGCCGATGCGGGCCCACAGCAGGCGGAGGTAGTCGTAGACCTCGGTGATGGTGCCGACGGTCGAACGGGGGTTCTTGCTGGTGGCCTTCTGGTCGATCGACACCGCGGGCGACAGGCCCTCGATGAAGTCGACGTCGGGCTTGTCCATCTGGCCGAGGAACTGGCGGGCGTACGCCGACAGCGACTCGACGTAGCGCCGCTGGCCCTCAGCGAAGATCGTGTCGAAGGCCAGGCTCGACTTGCCCGAGCCGGAAAGGCCGGTGAAGACGATCAGCGAGTCTCGCGGCAGATCGAGCGAGACGTCCTTGAGGTTGTGTTCTCGTGCACCACGCACGATCAGGCGGTCGGCCACGGCGATCCCGGTAGTCGAAAGGCGGATAGGTCCACGGGGGATGGTAGACGGGGGCTCCGACAATTTCGGCGGCCCGCGGTGCGTCCTCCGAAAACCCGTCCCTCTCAGATTACGGCCATCCGGCAGCTCGCCAGGATGCCTTCGGAACTCAACGCCTTGACCTGGAGTTTTATGCCCTGACGGGACGTGGCCGGGCCGCCGGCCGACATGCCGGTCCGGCGCGCGGGGAGATCCAGGGGTGAGGGCGTTAGGCTGGTGCTCGTGGGGCGGACGTTCCTGCCCGGCCGCGCGGGGTGGTCCTCACCCCCGCCGTCGTGGCCGACGATGCCGGCCCCGCTGATCTGCCCGCGACGCCCCCGAGAAGGACTGTTCATGACCTACACAGGTGACGTCCAGGTCGGCGGTCCCGCCGACGTGCGCGAGCTGCCCGCGCTGACCATCTCCAAGCTCGCCGTCGGCCCGTTCGACAACAACGCCTATCTGCTGCGCTGCACGGAGACCGGTGAGGGCCTGCTCATCGACGCCGCCGCCGAGGCCGACCGCCTGCTCGCGCTGATCGCCGACCAGCCGCTCGGCGCGATCGTCACGACGCACCAGCACGGCGACCACTGGCAGGCGCTGGAGCAGGTGGCCAAGGTGACGGGCGCCCAGGTGATCGCGCATCCGCTCGACGCCCCCGCGCTCCCGGTGCCGGCCGGCCGCACGGTCGAGCACGGCGAGACGATCCCGCTGGACGGCGTCTCGCTGGAGGTCATCCACCTGCGCGGTCACACGCCGGGCTCCATCGCCCTGCTGTACGACGGCGGCGAGGCGGGGCCGCACCTGTTCACCGGCGACTCGTTGTTCCCGGGCGGGGTCGGCAACACCTGGAAGGACGCCGAGCGCTTCACCCAGCTCTACGACGACGTGGTCACCCGCGTCTTCGACCGCCTGCCGGACGAGACCTGGGTCTACCCGGGCCACGGCAAGGACACCACTCTCGGCGCCGAGCGTCCCTCCCTGCCGGAGTGGAAGGCCCGGGGCTGGTAGCCGCGCCGGCTGCGAGGTCAGCGGCGGGCGGGTGCGCGCGGAGCGTCGCCGTCAGCCCGCGCGCTGCTCCTGCTCCATGGCCGGCTCGCCGAGATGCCACGTACGCGGGCGGGTGCTCGCGCGGCGTCGCCGACCTGGATCCATCAAAAAAGCCGAATTATGCCGAAAAATCCCGTCAATTGTGGATTCGCTCGGCCACCCGGCGCTGCTCCCGCTTGTAGAACATCATCCGCAGCGGGATCGCCGCCACGAGCGCGATCTGCATGGTCGCACCGATCTTGATCGGCAGGTCACCGCCCTCGGGCCAGGCCACCCAGAAGGTGAGGAAGGCCACGTTGACCATGATCCAGCCGAGGACGACCGCCGCGAGCTGCCCCTTCGGCTTGGGGTACTCGATCCGGCTGACCATCAGCCAGGCCACGCCGAGCACGCCGATCAGCGTCCAGATGCTCGGCTGGAACAGCAGCACGATCGAGATCACCGTCATGGCGCCCATCGGGATGGGCAGCCCCATGAAGTCGCCGCTCTTGGTCTTGACGCAGGCGAACCTGGCCAGCCGTACGACACCGGCGACCAGCACGGACGCCGCCGCCACGAGCACCGCCGCGAACGGCACCTGCTCGGTGAACCCGCCCCAGATCACCACCATGAACGCGGGCGCGAACCCGAAGCTGATGACGTCGGCGAGGTTGTCGAGCTCGGCGCCCATCGCCGAGGCACGGAAGCGCCGCGCCACGAGGCCGTCGAACAGGTCGCACGTGGCGCCGATGAGCAGCAGCACGATCGCGGTGGCGAAGTAGCTCGGATCGGGCGTGAAGCGCCCGCCCGCGACCTGGAGCTGCTGGATGGCGGAGTAGGCGAGCACGCAAACGGCGAGGAAGCCGCAGACCGCGTTGCCGAGCGAGAGCGAGTCCGCCGCGGAGAGGCGGAAGGCCTTGCCGACCGGGCCCCGCGGTTCTTCCTCGCTCGCCTGCCAACTGCCGGCGTCAGCCGCGGTCAATTCTGGTCACCCCCGCAACCGTCTTCTCGCCCACGGACACCGCGGGCGAGATCCCTTCGGGTAGGTAGATGTCGACCCGCGAGCCGAACCGGATGAGCCCGATCCGGTCGCCCTGCGCGACCTTCGCGCCCGCGGTCAGATAGGGCACGATCCTGCGCGCGACCGCACCCGCGATCTGCACCATCTCGATGTCACCCAGCGCGGTCTCGAAATGCCACACCACACGCTCGTTCTGGTCGCTGTCCTTGTTGAACGCCGGCAGGAACCCACCTGCCACATGCTGCACGGAGGCGACATTTCCCGCAAGAGGGGCGCGGTTGACGTGCACGTTCAGTGGACTCATGAAGATCGCGACCCGGGTGCGGCCGTCGGGCCAGGGGTCGATGCTCTGCACCACGCCGTCGGCGGGCGACAGGACGCGCCCCTGTCCGAGGGTCCGGTCCGGGTCGCGGAAGAACCAGAGCATTCCCCCGGTGAGCGCGCTCAACGGCACCGCCGCGAGCGCCCATCGCCGGTCCTTGCGCGTCAGCAGCGCGGTGGCGGCCGCCGTGGCCGCCGTCGGGAGAAGCCACGGGGAGACCCCGCGTGCGAGCCGGATGCGGCTCGACTTAGCAGAATCGTCTGACACGTACAACCTTTGGTGGTGACTGGACTGGGCGCTTTGCCATGATGTTACAGAACTCGCAACTATTACACGGCACGGCTACACAAAGCAAAGCGCCTCGAAGCCCATCACGCTAGACCTGCTCAGGATGCGGCTGCTCGCCCCTCCGCGCGTCGATGCGCGCCTTGATCAGGCTGGCCCCGGTGGTGATCACCATGGTGGTGCCGATGACCGTGAGCGAGACCCAGATGGGAATTTCGGGCGCCCAGGAGACATTGCTGGAGTGCAACGCTTCCAATACCAGCTTAACCCCGATGAACCCGAGAATGAACGCCAAACCGTAGCTGATGTACACCAGCCGCTGCAGCAGTCCGCCCAGGAGGAAGTACAGCTGACGCAGCCCCATCAGGGCGAACGCGTTGGCCGTGAAGACGATGTAGGGGTCCTGCGTGAGCCCGAAGATGGCCGGAATCGAGTCGAGCGCGAACAGCAGGTCGGTGGTGCCGATGGCGATCATCACGATGAGCATCGGGGTGACCATGCGCTGGCCGTCGATCTTGACGGTGATCTTCGATCCGGCGTAGCCCTCGGTGGTCGGGAATGCCTTGCGCACCCAGCGGAGCAGGAGGTTCTCGTTGAACTCCTCCTCCTCGCCCTTGAGGTGCTGGCGGACGATGTTGACCGCGGTGTAGACGAGGAAGGCGCCGAAGACGTAGAACAGCCAGCTGAAGCGCTCCAGCGCCGCCGCCCCGAGCGCGATGAAGATGCCGCGCATGACCAGCGCCAGCAGGATGCCGACGAGCAGCACCTTGTGCTGGTAGGCCCGCGGGACGGCGAACCTGCTCATGATGATGAAGAAGATGAACAGGTTGTCGACACTGAGGCTGTATTCGGTGATGTAGCCGGCGAAGAACTCCCCGGCCTTGTCGCCGCCGAGAGTGGCCCACAGCCCCACCCCGAACGCGATGGCCAGAATGACGTAGAACGTCACCCAGTAGCCGGCCTGCCTCATGGAGAACTCGCGGGCTTCGCCCCGGTCCACGATCCACAGGTCGATGGCGATCACGAGCAGGAGTCCGCCGATCACGGCCAGCCAAGCCCACAGGGGTACCATGATGTTCCAAACCTCCGGCATGCAGGACTCAGTGCCGGAGGTCTCTCCCGCCCGCGAACCGCGGACCGGCAGCCCCGGGGGCCCCGTGGAGCGGGGCTGCACCGTGATGACGAGGCTGTCGCGAAGGGATACTCCCCTCCCTAACCCAGGCAGTATACGAGAACGTCTTGACCTGACCTAATCATCCCGTGGCATCCGCACTGTCTCGTACACGACCAGGACATTCTCCGTCGCTTCGTCGCCGTCCGGCATCTCCTGTCCTCGCCGCACGGCCGCCGCCGACAACCGTTCCGCGGTCCCGGGCTCCTCCAGAAACGTCCGTACGGCCTCGCGCAGCGCGCGGACGTCCCCGTAAGGGACGAGAATTCCGGCATCTCCCACGATCTCCGGAATTCCCCCTACGGCGGTGGCTATCACCGGCTTCCCGGCCATGAGCGCCTCCCTGATGCTGAGGGGCTGGCCCTCCCAGCGGGTGGCGGTCACCACCGCGGTCGCCGCGCCGAGCAGGTCGGGCACGTCGTCGCGGTTGCCGAGCAGCGTCACAGGCAGCCCCTCGGTCGCGATCCGCCGCTCCAGCTCCCCGCGCAACGGCCCTTCCCCGGCGACCACGAACAGCGGCCTCCCCCGCCCCGTCCTGCCCTCGCCGTCGGCCGGGGCCTCCTCCCACGGCCCGGCGGCGACATCGAGCAGGGTCTCCAGGCCCTTCTGCTGGGCCAGCCGCGCGACCGTCAGCAGGATGGGCCGCTCCCCCGCGCCCAGCTCGTCCGCGACCTCGCGCGGGGTGCGCTTCGCCGGGCGCAGCGGCGGCGCGGGCACCACGGCGGCCCGTACGTCCCGCGCCCCGAGCGCCGTCATGCGGTCGCCGAGGTCGGGCGAGACCACCAGCACCCGGTCGGCCCGCCTGGCCACGATCCGCTCCAGCACGCCGTAGACGAACCCGACGAGCCCGCCCGCGGTCAGCGCGTTGTGCAGCGTCACCACCAGCGGCCGGCGCCGCCCCCATCCGCCGAGCGCCGCCAGCGCCCCGGCGCGCAGCCCGTGGGCGTGCACGACGTCGGCGTCCCGCGTCACCCGCCGCAGCGCGAGCACCGCGCGCACGTCGGCCACCGGACGGGGCCGGTCCGCCACGGCCACCTCCACGAAGCGCGCCCCTGTCTCGCCGTACGCGAACTGCTCCTCCACGCTGCGCGGCCCCGCCACGAGCACCTGATGCCCCCGCCGCGTCAGCCCTTCGGCCAGCATCCGCACGTGCCGACCCGTACCGCCGGACGTGGTGCCCAGCACGAACGCCACCCGCACGCCCACCCCTCCCTCAGTCCAACCCTCACCAACAACCAGCCGAACTCCGGCCCCTCACCCCACCGCCCGTCCCTCACCTACCACCAGCCGGCCCCGGCCCCTCACCTCTCGCCGCCCCCACACCACCGGTGCTCTGCACCGACCTCACAGTGCCGACGGCCGCTCCAGTTCGACGACGCTTGGTGCTGACAGCCCATCAACGGCCTGCCCGCCCATCAGCCCCGGCGGCGGCGGAGCAGCGCGGTCACCGCGGCGGCGTCGGGCCGGTCCGTCACGGCCACGACCGCGCCGCCCACGCCCACCGCCACCACGGCGGCGAGCACCGCGGCGCCCACGTTCGCCCAGATCCCCTCGGCACCGAGCCAGCCGGCCACGGCGTCGCCGGCGAGGTAGCCCAGCACCCCGCCGCCGGCCGCCGCCCCCAGGGCCCGTCCAAGTCCGGCCGCGGCGCCGCCGCCCCGCGCCCGTACGACGGCGGCCAGCAGGAGCGCCCCTCCCGCGGTCATGCCGACGCTCATCCCGAGCGCCATCCCGCCGATCTGCCACCCTTCGGGCAGCGCCAGCGCGAGACCGGTCTGCGCGACCATCGTCACCGCCCATCCCGCCACGGTGCCGGCCGCCGCCTCCCGCCCGCGCCCGGCCGCGTACAGCACCCGGCTGAGCTGCGCGATGAGCCCGTAGCCCACCAGTCCCGGCGCGAACAGCGCGACCGCCCGCGCCAGATCCACGGCCGGCACCTCGCTCTTCATGCCGAGGAACACGACCGCTCCCGGCCCGGAGGCCGCCGCCAGCACGCCTGCCGCCAGCCCCGACACCAGCACCACGGCCCGCGTGGTGCTTGACGCCAGCCTCGCGAACGCCTCGGGGTCCCCGGCCTGCGCGGACAGCCGGGGGAACGCGCTGGTGGCGATGGGCACGGCCAGCACCGCGTACGGCACCAGATAGATCGCCCACGCGTAGTTGTAGACCGCGATCGCCCCGGTGCCGACCACCTTGTTGGCCAGCAGCACCACCACGATCATGGCCGCCTGCTGCGCCAGCAGCGCCGCGACGCCCGCGAGCGCGAGCCGGCGCACCTGCCCGGCCACTCCCTCGGGGAAGCGCAGCACCGGCCGCCACCGCAGCCCCAGCCGCGCCGTCGGCCCGAGCACGGTGAGCACCAGCGACAGCACCCCCAGGCTGGTGCCCACGGACAGCGCCAGCTCAGCCGGCCCGGGCACGGAGGCCGGATCGCTGTCGCCGCCGCTGAGCGGCACGAACATCAGGTATGCCACGATCACCACGATGCTCGACACGAGCGGCGCCACCGCGGGCCCGGCGAAGCGGTGGTGCGCCTGCAGCACGCCGTAGAGCACGACGGCGACGCCGTACAGCGGGATCTGCGGCGCGAACACCACGAGCATGCGCGTTGCCACGGACGTGACCGCCTCGACGTCGAGGCACCCTTCGAGCTGCGACCCGAAGAACAGGCCGATGACCGGCCCGGCGAACACCGCGGTGAGCACCGCCAGCGGCACCAGCACCACGACCACCCAGGTCAGCAGCGCAGAGCCGATCCAGCCGGCCCGCTCACGGTCGTCCTCGCCCCCGCCGGCGTGCCGGGCCAGCACCGGCACGACCATCCCGGCCAGCGCCCCGCCGACGACCACCTCGAAGACGATGTTGGGGATCTGGTTGGCCGTCATGTAGGCCGAGGCCAGGCAGTTGGTGCCGACGGTCTGCGCGAAGGCGTACTGCTTGGCGAAGCCCGCGACGCGCGCGAGCACCGTGATGGCCCCGATGAGCACGGCCCCGCCGGCCACTCCCCGCGCCGTCACGACTCCCATCCGGCCTCCCTCGCCCCCGCGCGGACTTTCCGCGCGGACATCATCCTGGCAGGCCGCGCCGACACTCGCGCGTCAAGGGGCGCCACCTGTGGACAACGCGGGACCGGCCGGGTCAGGCGGGCGCGACGGGCCGGCGGCCGAGCATGTCGATGCGATTGAGCACCGGGTTCCCGGCGATGACCTTGGTGAAGCTGACCTTCTCCGAAGCGGCAGTGAGCGCCGCCACGGTGCCGAGCAGGGCGTAGCGGCCGGGCCGGCCGAGCCGGGTGACGGCGGCGAGGCCGAGCAGCGCGCCCAGGGCGTTGGCGCCGGCGTCGCCGAGCATGGCGCGCTCGCCGAGGTCGTCGGGCAGCAGCGCGGCGGCGGCGCCGAGCGGCACGGCGGCCAGCGCCGCGGCGGCGGGTGAGCCGCGCAGCAGCGAGGCGGCCAGCAGCGGCCCGCCGGCCAGCAGGGCGACCTTGATGGCGCGGCCGGGGCGAAGGTCGAAGAGGTTGGCGAGGTTGGCGGCGCCGGCGATGGCGGCCCCGTTGACCAGGACGTCGAGCGGGCCGCCGCCGGCGAGCGCAGCGGCGCCGAGCCCCGTGGCGCCGATGCCGAGGATCTTCACCGCGCCGCTGGTGACCTCGCCGCGGGCAAGCGCGGTCAGGTGGCCTTTGAAGCCCTTGGAGGACGTGGTGCCGTACAGGTCGTCGTAGGCGCCGAGCGCGCCGCTGCCACCGCCCGCGACGAGGGCGGCCAGGCGCAGCCGGCCGGGCAGGCCGGGCGTGAGCGCGGCGGCCGCGCCCGCACCCGCCACGAACGCGGGGCCCCCCAGGAGGGTGATGGGCTCGCCGCGGTGGTTCTTGCGCGTCCAGCGGCCGGTCAGGTCGTCGGGCTGCCGGTTGCGGGTGAAGACGGCGTAGGCGGCGCGGGCCGCGACGGCGCCGATGGCGGCGCCGGCGAAGGCGTGGAGCAGTCCTCGGGCCATGTCAGCTCCCTGACTGGGCGGATGGGGTCGGGCTGGGGGTGACGGCCGCAGGCAGGGCCCCGGTGGCGCCCTTGCCGATGCCGTACTGGCCGGCGTGCCCGGCCAGTTGCTCCCGCAGAGCGTAGACCATCACGACCCGGCCCATGGGCATGTCGGCGGTGTCGACGGTGGACACGCGCTTGGAGACCTCGCCGTCGTCACGGACGGCGCCGATGAGGTCGCCGGGCAGCGCGATGTTCGCGGCGGTCCCGGCGAGCACGGTGCCGCCGCCCGCCGCGTCGAACCCGTCGGCGACGGAGACCAGCGCCCCGGCCAGGGTCTCGGCGGTCTCGCCCTCGAACGGCTTCTCCGGCGCGAACATGACGGCGAGCGTGGCCCGTTCGGCCGGGTTGTCCTCGACGTTGAGCAGGCCGCCGGTCTCGAACGCGTCGAGCACACCGGCGGTGGCGGTGTTGGCGGTGCCGGCCTGGGCGGGATCGTTGGTGACGAGGGCGCCGGCCAGCAGCGAGGCGGCCCGGTCGTAGCTGGTGGCAGTCGCGGGGAAGACCATGTTGGCGGGCTTGAGCTGGTCGACCAGCCCGTCGAGGACGCCCTTGCTCTCGGGGTCGAGGAACTTCTCGGTCAGCGTGACCCGCCCGCTGACCTTGGCGCCCGCCTCGTCGAGCACCTGCTGGGCGGCCTCGCGCACGTTCGTGCTGGAGCCGGGCGTCTCGACGAGCAGCACGCGCTGCCCGGCGAGCTCGGAGGCCACCATCTGCGGGGTGCGGGCGGTGATGAACGCGTCGTTGCCTGCCTGCCGCCCGCGCAGCGCGTCGAGGTCGGCGCGCAGGCCGTTGTTGGCGCTGGTCAGCTCGTCGCTGGTGCGCTTGGCCAGGTCGAGCGCGGGGTCCTGGAGCAGGGTGGTGCCCAGGATGATGCCCACCGCCAGCGCAAGGAAGATCGCGACGATGGAGACGAGGTGATAGCGGAAATCGATCACGAGAAGAGTCCGACCAGCCAGAAGATGAACGCGTTCCAGACGTCTTGCAGGCCGTTCAGCCAGGTCTTGCCGAGCGGCGAGAAGGCCAGCGCGACGCCCATCGTGAACAGCGCGGTGAGCACGAGGAGCAGCAGCTGCGAGGTGGAGATGCGGCTGCGGTAGAGCCTGCTGACGCCCTTGGCGTCGATGAGCTTGCTGCCGATGATCAGCCGGGTGAGGAAGGTGCTGGCCATGCCGGAGCGCCCCTTGTCGAGGAACTCCTCCAGCGTGCCGTGCGTGCCGACGGCGACGATCAGCTCGGCGCCCTTGTCGTCGGCGAGGAGCATCGCGATGTCCTCGCTGGTGCCGGTGGCGGGGAAGATCACCGCTTCGCGGCCGAGCTGGTGCACGCGCTCCAGGCCGGGAGCACGGCCGTCGCGGTAGGCGTGCACGACGAGCTCGGCGCCGCAGGTCAGCGCCTTGGTGGAGACCGAGTCGAAGTCGCCCACGATCACGTCGGGCAGGTAGCCGGCCTCCAGGAGCGCGTCGGCGCCGCCGTCCACGCCGACCAGGACGGGCCGGTATTCGCGGATGTAGGGGCGGAGGGTGGCGATGTCCTCCTTGTAGTGGTAGCCGCGCACGACGATGAGGACGTGCCTGCCCTCCATGTCCGTGCGGATCTCGGGCACGCCGACGCCGTCGATGAGGAGCTTGCCCTCGCCGCGGACGTACTCCATGGTGTTGACCGCGAACGCCTCGATCTGCACCGACAGCCCTGCCCTGGCCTCGGCCATGGCGGCCTCGACCGCTTCGAGGGTCTGCTCCTCGCCCTTGCCGACGACGTCGTCGTCCAGGTGGACGACGCCGTCGCAGAGCCGGACGACGTCGCCGTCCTTGACGCGCTCGAACAACTCCGCGCTGGCGTTGTCGACGAACGGCACGCCGGCTTCGAGCAGGATCTGCGGCCCCAGGTTGGGGTAGCGGCCGCTGATGCCGGCCGCGACGTTGACCACGGCGGCGGCACCGCATGCGACCAGCGCCTCCGCGCTGACCCGGTCCACGTCGACATGGTCGATAATCGCAATTTCACCGGGCCCGAGGCGCTTGGTGAGCCTCTTGGTGCGCCGGTCGATCCTCGCCACTGCCGTGATGCCGGGAAGGTCACCGACCTTCCTGCCGCGGAGGCCCGGCAATCTGCTTCCCGGAACCTTCATCATGACCATCCTGCCAGAGCCGAACAGCGGAGAGGCCACGCATCACGTGGCGTGTCCACTATGTCACCCACGATCACCTGTCCGCGGCGGCGAGCCCCAGCAGCTCCTCGGCGTGCGCCCGGCCGAGCTCGGAATCCTCCAGACCGGCCAGCATGCGCGACAGTTCGCGTACGCGGCCCTCGTGGTCGAGGGTGGTGACGCCACTGCGCACCACGCTGCCGTCACTGGCCTTCTCGACCACCAGATGCTGGTCGGCGAAGGCCGCCACCTGCGGCAGATGTGTGACGACAATCACCTGCGCGGTGCGGGCCAGCCGGGCCAGCCGGCGGCCGATCTCGACCGCCGCCTTGCCACCAACCCCGGCGTCCACCTCGTCGAAGACGAACGTCGGCACCGGGTCGGCGCCCGCGAAGACGACCTCGATGGCGAGCATGACGCGGCTCAGCTCGCCGCCGGAGGCGCCCTTGGTGAGCGGCAGCGGCGGCGCGGCGGGGTGGGCGGCCATCCGCAGCTCGACCTCGTCGACGCCCTCCGGCCCGAACTCTGCGCTCCGCGTGAGCTGCACCACGACCCGGGCGTGCGGCATGGCGAGCGCGGTCAGCTCCTCGGTGACGGCCAGGCCGAACCGCTCGGCGGCGGCCTCGCGCACCTGGGTGAGCTCGGCGGCGAGGTCGGTGAGCTTGTCGGTCAGCTCGTCGTGCTCGCGGGTCAGCTCGTCGATGCGCTCATCGTCGCCCTCCAGCTCGGTGAGGCGGGCGGCGGCGCGCTGCGCCCAGGCGAGGACGCCCGCGCTGTCGGCGCTCTGTTCGCCGTACTTGCGGATGAGCCCGGACAGCACCGAGCGGCGCTCCTGTACGACCGCCAGCCGGGACGGGTCGGCCTCGATCGACTCGGCATAGGAGGCGAGGTCGGTGGCGACGTCGGAGATGAGGTAGCCGGCCTCGGCGAGCCGGTCGGCGACCCCGGCAAGCTGGGCGTCGAAGTCGCGCACCGCCTCGACGGCCGCGCGGGCCTCGCCGAGCAGGGAGATCACGTCGTGCGCGCCGCCCGCGGCCTCCATGGGGTCGCCGAGCAGCGCGGTGTGGGCCGTGGTGGCAGCGCTGCGCAGGGCGTCGGCGTGCGAGAGCCGCTCCTCCTCCTCGCGCAGGTCGGCGTCCTCGCCCGGCTTGGGGTCGACCTTCTCGATCTCCTGCAGGCCGAAGCGGAGCAGGTCGGCCTCCTGGGTCCGCTCCCTGGCGCGGGTGGTCAGCTCCTCCAGCAGCGCGGTGACCTGCTTGTGCCGTTTGTACGCCTGCGTGTACGCCCGCAACGGCTTGACCAGCTCGTCACCGGCATAGCGGTCGAGCGCGGCGCGCTGCCTGGCGGGCTGGAGCAGCCGCTGCTGGTCCATCTGCCCGTGCACGGCCACGAGGTCGTCGGCGAGGTACGTCAGAGTGCCGACGGGCACCGTGCGCCCGCCGAGCCAGGCCCGGGAGCGGCCCTCCGCCGAGACGGTGCGCGAGATGATGAGCTCGCCGCCCTCGACGTCGCCGCCGGTGTCCTCGACCTGCTGGGCCACCCGGCCGCCGGGCTCGACGACGATCGTGCCCTCGACCCTGGCCCGCTCGGCCCCCGGCCGGATCCTGGAAGGGTCGGCCCGGCCGCCGAACAGCAGCCCGAGCCCGGTCACGACCATCGTCTTGCCCGCGCCCGTCTCACCGGTCACCACGTTGAAGCCCGGGCTGAGCTCTAGGACGGCCTCGTCGATGACGCCGAGCCCCTGGATGCGGACCTCCTCGACCCTTGGTCGCACTGCCCACTCCCGTCACTGCTGTGCCTGCCGATCACACGGCCCGTTCCCCGAACACGTGTGCCCACGCGATCCTACGCGGTCCTGCTTCCATTCACTCAGGGTCGCACCCTTCCGCGCCAGCCCTGGACGGGTAGCTCGAACTTGGCGACCAGCCTGTCGGTGAACGGCGCGCCGGTGTCCTCGACACCGTGCAGCCGCGCCAGCCGGACCGGCTCGGCGCCCCTGCGCACCTCCACCCTCGTGCCGGACGGCAGCTCGAAACGGCGCCGACCGTCGCACCACAGCACCCCGCCGGGAGTCTCCGGCAGGATCTCCACGGCCAGCGTGGAGCGTGGCGAGACCACCATTGGCCTGGCGAACAGGGCGTGGGCGCTGATGGGCACCATGAGCAGCGCCTCGACCTCAGGCCACACGACCGGCCCGCCCGCGGAGAAAGCATAGGCGGTCGAGCCGGTCGGCGTGGCGCAGATCACGCCGTCGCAGCCCCACCGTGACAGCGGCCGGCCGTCGATCTCGGCGACGACCTCCAGCATGCGCTCCTGCTTCTCGACCGTGGCTTCGTTGAGCGCCCACGTGTCGGCCAGGATCTTGCCGTTCTGCCGGGCGAGAACGTCGATCGTCATGCGCTCCTCGACGTCGTACCGGCCGGCCACGACGGCGTCGACCGCCCCCGCCAGGTCGTCGACCTCGGCCTCGGCCAGGAACCCGACATGCCCCAGGTTGACCCCCAGCAGCGGCGTGCCGGCCGGCCTGGCCAGCTCCGCGGCGCGCAGCAGCGACCCGTCGCCGCCGAGCACGATCATGACCTCGGCGTCCTTGACCGCGCCCGGGTCGTCGCCGGGGACGGCCTCGACTCCGGTGGAGCCGATCTCGGCGTACTCGGATTCGAGCACCCGCACGGCGATGCCCGCGTCCACCAGCCGGCTGATCACCAGGCGGGCGCTCTCGACGGCGGCGTCCCGCCCGGTGTGTACGGCGACCAGCACGGTCCGTTTCATTGCGGCCCTTCCGCCACGGCACGCTCGATCTCGGCCTCCAGGTCGGCGACCGGAGACCCGCCCTCTCCCTTGCCCAGCCAGAGCAGGTATTCCACATTGCCCGACGGCCCCGGCAGCGGGCTCGCGGTCACACCGCGTACGCTCAGCCCCAGCTCCAGGGCCTTGGCCGCGGCGTCGCGCACGGCCTGCGCGCGCAGCGTGGGATCGCGGACCACGCCGCCCGCCCCCACGAGCTCCTTGCCCACCTCGAACTGCGGCTTGACCAGCATCACGAAGTCGGCGCGCGGTGCGGCGACGGCGGCCAGCGCGGGCAGCACCAGCCGCAGCGAGATGAACGACAGGTCGCCCACGACCAGCGTCGGCGGCTCCCCCACCATCTCCGGGGTCAGGTCGCGGACGTTGACCCGCTCCATCACCGTCACCCGCTCGTCGGTGCGCAACGACCAGGCGAGCTGGCCGTAGCCGACGTCGACGGCCAGCACGTGGGCCACGCCGCGGCGCAGCAGCACGTCGGTGAACCCGCCGGTGGACGCGCCCGCGTCGAGGCACCTGCGCCCTTCGACGGCGAGCGCCGGGAACGCCTCCAGCGCGCCAAGCAGCTTGTGCGCGCCGCGCGAGACGTAGTCGGGGCCGTCGGGGGAGGGGGCGACGACGATGGCGGAGGCGGTCTCGACCTGGGTGGCGGGCTTGCGCGCGGTCTGGCCGCCGACGGTGACCCGGCCGGCGTCGATGAGCTGGGCCGCCTGCTCGCGCGACCTCGCTAGGCCGCGGCGCACCAGCTCGCTGTCGAGGCGGATGCGCCGGCTCACCGGTCTCCCCGCGACGGGAACCCCATGCCCTGAGAGGATCGCGGGTCACCAGGCTGGGGGGCCGGCTGCCGATGGTCGGCGGGGTGAGCCGTCGCCCGGTTCTCCGCCTGGTGGGCCGCGCGCGCCATCTCGTGCACGGCCCGCGCCGGGTCGTCGTCCACGGCCCCCAGGGTGGCCTCCAGCGCCGAGAACGCCTCGTCGAAGATCCGCGGGTGCTCGCCCACGGGCAGCTCGCCCAGGCGACCCAGGCCGGCCACGATGGCGTCGACCCGGTCGTCGCCGGTCTCGTGCGGCAGCTCACTCATGTCTCGACCGTAACGCCTCCCGCGAGCGCCCGGGACCTTGGCAGGCGTGTCACACGTTGTACGTCGTACGGGGGTGCTAGTCATGTGGAACGCTACGGTCCGCATAGGCCCGACCAAGAAGGAGAGGATGCTCACCATGGCAAGCGTCGAGGAGTGCCGTACGGCACTGGCCAAGCTCGTCGCGCAGTTCGACGAGATCGACGAGCAGGACCGTGCCAAGCACGTGGTCGAACGCACGGTCAGCTGCCGGATCTCCGATCTCGACGTGACCTTCTATGGGCGGCTGCACCACGGGGGGCTGGATCCGTTCGCGGAGCAGCCGCCGCCGGGCGGCAAGCCTACCGACGTCAAGCTCACGATCGTGAGCAACGACCTGATCGCGCTGGTGGACGGCGAGCTGGACCTGGCGCGAGCGCTGCTCGGGGGCCGGGTGAAGGTCGACGCCAGCTTCGGCGACCTCCTCCGCCTACGCCGCCTGCTCTGACCGCCTCCCCACCTTTCGGCGACGAGCGAACAACGAATCCACCCACCGAAGACCACGTCCCACCAACCCGGCGATCACCCAGTCAGCCGACGACAGTCTGCGACCCCCGATTCAGCCCCCGAGCGAGCACCCGACCACCGGAAGGGCCCGACCGTCGCCAAGGCGCTCGGTCATCACGGGCAGCTCAACCGGCGATCCGTTCAAGGACCGGTTTGACGGCGTCCTCCTCCACCCGCCCTTCCCCGGCCGCCGCCCAGGCCGCGTCACACGCCGCCCGCAGCCCGTCGATCCGGCTGCCGTCGCCCTCCAACTGCAGCACGCCGTCACGCCATCGCGCCTGCCATCCACCGCACGCGCCATCCCGCACCTCGGGATAGTCCGCGCGCAGGGCCCCCAGGTCCTCGGCCACGAACGTCGGCCGATGCCGTGGCTCAGCCGTCAGCACATCGGCCGCCGTGGCCACCCCGGTCAGCACCAGCAGGGACTCCACCCCGGCGTTGGACGCCCCTTCGATGTCGGTGTCCAGCCGGTCCCCCACCACCAGCGGCCTTCGGGCCCCCGTGCGAATCATCGACTCCCTGTGCAACGGCGGGTCCGGCTTTCCCGCGTACACCGGCTCGACCCCGGTCGCGGTCGCGATGGCCCGGACCATGGCCCCGTTGCCTGGCAGTTCGCCACGCCCGGTGGGCATGGTGCTGTCCCCGTTGGACGCCACGAACCACGCCCCTTGCCGCACCGCCAGCGCGCCTTCCGCCAGCAGCCCGTACGACAGCCCCGGCGCGATCCCCTGCACCACGGCGACCGGCGCCTCGAAGGCGGTCGAGACCGGCCGCAGCCCCCGGGCCCGTACGGCCATCCGCAGCCCCGACCCACCCACCACGAGCACCGCCGACCCCGGCGGCACCCGCTCCGCGATCAGCCGCGCCGCCGCCTGCGCGGACGTCACGACGTCCTCGGCGGTGGCCGGGGCGCCCAGTTCCCGCAGGTGCGCCGCGATGGCGGCGGGCGTCCGCGAGGCGTTGTTGGTGACGTACGCCAGCCGCACCCCCCGCGCCCGCGCCTCACCGAGCGCCGCCGGCGCGCCCGGCACCGCCCGGGGGCCCAGGTAGACCACGCCATCCAGGTCGAGCAGCAAAGTGTCGTACCCGTCGATCAGCACCGCGCCTCTTCCGTTCGACTCACAACGCCGCGTGAGACTCTAGCGTCGCGCCCCGCCACCCTCGCGCACCCGGCGATCCGGCCATGAAGACCGCTCCCACCTCACCGACGGGTGCAACACATGTGCCTAAGCCAGCCTCGGCGATCCGCCCGTCACCGCCGGCACAAGCCGGAGAACGCCCACCGATGACCACCCGCCACCCACCACCAGCCCGCAGGAACGAGCCGCCCCTCCTACGCCTACATCTCCCGCCGAGCCCTCAAAGTGGCACGCACACTCTTCAACGCCGACACGTAATGCCGCTCATCGGGACGCATCGCAACAGCGATCGCCAGCGGTTCCTGCGCCCCTTCGACGTCCCCGGTACGCCACAACGCCAGCCCAAGCCCGAAGTACGCGTAGTCCTCAGCAGGATTGGCCTCGACGATCTGCCGGAAACTCGCCGCCGCCTCGGTGTACTGCCGCGAGTTGAACTGCGCCCGCGCCAACGCCTCCCGAATGCTGCGCGACTCCGGCTCGACCTCCGCGGCCCGCTCCAGCAACGCGGCCGCCGCCGCTGGACTGCCATCCTTCAGCAGCTTTACCCCACGCTGGTACCAATCGTAAACACTGCCCCGGGGAGCACCCGAGGTCTCATCATTAGCGTTTCCTTCTCCAACCATCGGCGAGACTCCCTCCATCGCTGGACGACGAACACGCCCTGCCCTGTGCCACGGAGGCAGGGCACGGTTGTAAACCGAGGGGCGATTTCCGGAAGGCATGACCATCTATGGCAGCATGCCCGGTATGGGGACTCCTGAACTGCCAGTGCCCGATGGACTGGTGCTACGGCCCTTCCGAGGCGTACGTTTCGCCGTCGAAGATCCTGCCAAGGTGACCTCCCCGCCCTACGACCTGATCTCCGACGCGGACGTCGACACGCTCCTCCACCTGCACCCCAACAACGTCGTCCGCCTCATCCTTCCCCGCACCTCCCACCCCGGCCCCGCCCACCCCCTTCCTCCCACCCCCACCCTTCCTACCGCTCACACCACTCCGGCCGCTCAGACCGTTCCTGCCACCGACACCCTCGCTGCCGGCGACGAGCCCCCGCCGGAGACGCGTTACGCCGAGGCCCGGGACACCCTGCAGGCATGGCTTCACGCAGGCATCCTGGTCCCGGACGACCACCCGGCCCTGTACGTGTACGAGCAGCATGGCCCGCACTTCCTGCAACGCGGCCTGATCGGCGACGTCGCCCTGACGGACCCGGGTCAGCACGTCATCCTCCCGCACGAGGACGTGATGCCCGGCCCCATCGCCGACCGCCTGGCCCTCATGAGCACCACCCAGGCGAATCTGGAGCCGATCTTCCTCCTCTACGACGGCGCCGGCGGCCCGACGACCCGCCTCGTGGAAGAGGTGGCGACCCGGCGTCGCCCCCTGGTGTCGGCCGAGACCGAGGACGGCGTCACCCACCGCCTATGGGCGATCACCGACGCGTCCGAGATCGCCACCGTCAACGCCGACCTCCACGACCGCCAAGCTCTGATCGCCGACGGCCACCACCGTTACGCCACCTACCGCGTCCTCCAACGCCAGGAACGCCTGACCAACCCTCCTACCGAACCCTCACTCACGCCCAGCGACACCGCCCTCAGAGGCATGGCATCCGGCAACGCGACACCCAGCAGCGCCGGGTTCACCAGCAGCGCCGCAATGCCTGGTGGCACCGCCGCCGCCCCCTCACCAGCCCCCTCCTCGTCAACAGACGACGACTTGCACGAGCCTCCTTCCACCACTCTGGTAGCCCCCTGGGACTTCGGTCTGGCCTTGCTGGTCGACTCGACCGCCTATCCGCCCGACCTCAAAGCGATCCACCGCGTCATCCCCGGCCTCCCCCTGGCGAAGGCGGCCGCCCAGGCCCGCCAATCCTGGCGGGTCCAGGAGTTCAGCACCCTCGCAGAGGGTTTGGCCGCGTTCGAGAACAGCCCGGACCCTGCTTTCCTCCTGGCTGACGCAACCGGCGCATACCTGATCACCGACCCCGATCCCGTCCAGCTCGCTCGTGCCATGCCGGCTGACCACTCCGACCGCTGGAACTCGCTCAACACCTCCATCCTGAGCGAGTTCATCCTGCCGAAGGTGTGGGGGATGCGTGACGACGAGCAGGCGGTACGTATCGTGCATCACGACATCGAGGCCGCCGCCGAACTCGCGACCAGCACCGGCGGCACTGCCGTGATCCTCAAGCCGCTGGCGACCGAGGACGTTCTGGCCGTCGCCGCCGGCGGCGAACGCGTCCCCCGCAAATCCACCTCCTTCGGCCCCAAACCCCGAACCGGCCTGGTCCTCCGCACCTTCGCCATCAACTGACCGGCAAACAGCTGCCCAGGCAGGACACCACTCTCAGGCCCCAGGCTGTCCCCCGTCCCTGCCCGCAACAAAACCGTCCCGCAACCAACCGGGCCGCAGCCAACCCAAGCCTGCAGCCAACCTCCGCCCGTAGCCGACTGTCGACTGGGCGCATAGCCGACTGGGCGCATAGCCGATTGGGCCCGTAGCGAGCTGGACCCGCAGCCAAGCGGGACCCACAGCCAACCTGAGCCCGTCACCAACTGAGCCCGTCACCAACTGAGGCCGTAGCCAACGCGGCGCCAGACCCGGCGCACAACGCACCGAAGCCGAAGCTCACCGTTGAGCGAGCCCACAACGGCCCCGACTACGCTCACCTCGCCACCCCTGGGGACCAGCGGCGTGCACCTCGTCGCACCCAGGAACCAGCGGCGTGCGCCTCGTCGCCGGCAGACGAGGCGCACGGGGCCCTGCGCGACAGCCCTTCGCCCGCGTGTTCTCATCCCCTTCGCCACGGTGGATGAGGCAGGAGATCAGCTTGCCCTGGCCAGTTGCAGCACCCGCCTCGGCACCAATGGCGTGACCGTCCCCTGGACCTCCTCGCCGACGCCGTCCCCGCCCCCGTCCGGTGGATCTTCCGCGACCACGACCGTATCCACGGGTTTCGCGCTGGTCACCTCCACCTCGTACTTCCAGGTCTTGGCCCCTGCCGGGCCGAAGACACGGCAGCGGAAGGAGCCGATGACCTGCAGATAGTCTCGTGGTTTGAGGCCGCGGACGACGTCCGCCGTCTCCGGGCTGAAGGTGACGCACGGGACGCTGTCCGTCAGCGTCGCGCCACGTCGCTGCCGCCGGTGCCGCCGTACGATGATGCGCCACTTCGTGGCGGTGTCACCACTCGGCAGGGTGTGGTCCTCGGGCTCCGCCGAGAGCCGTCCCACCAGCAAGACCTCGTTCCGGTCCATTACTCGTCCCTCCTGTCGGCGCTCTGCCGAGATCACTCTTTACGATGAGGAGGAGCCCGGAACGGCCGAACGCCATTCTGGGGACAACGGCTGCACGCTCGGGAGTACCTGTGGACAACATCACCGCGCTAGGCGGCGACGTCTATGAGATCGACACCAGAATGGCCGGATACGCGGGCATCACCGCCGGATACCTCATTCTGGGCGACCGGCCATGTCTGGTAGAGACCGGTACCTCGACGTCCGCCCCGGTAGTCCGTGACGCGCTCGCGTCCCTCGGCGTCGGTCCGGAGGATCTCGCCACCGTCGTCGTGACCCACATCCACCTCGACCACGCCGGCGGTGTCGGCGACATCGCCAGGTTCTTCCCGTCCGCCCAGGTCGTAGTTCACGAGAAGGGCGCGCGGCACCTGGCCGACCCCTCGCGGCTCATGGCGAGCGCCCGGATGGTGTGGGGCGACCGGCTCGACACCCTCTTCGGAGAGCTGTCCCCCACCGAGGCTGAACGCATCGTCGCCCTCGGCGACACCGGCGCCATCGATCTCGGCAACGGGCGCACACTGAGCAGCCACTACTCCCCCGGTCACGCCAAGCATCACGTGGGCCTCGTCGACTCCGCGACCGGCGATCTGTACGTGGGCGACGCCGCAGGCGTCTACCTCCCCGAGACCGGCGACCTGCGTCCCGCCACGCCGCCGCCGGACTTCGACCTGCAGACCGCCCTCGATTCGATCGCCCTGTTCAAGGCGCTCGGGCCTCAGCGTCTGCTCTTCAGCCATTACGGCCCGGTCGAGGCAGTTCAGGACACCCTCGACCGGTCCGCCGAGGAGCTCCGCGTCTGGGTGGACCTGACCCGGCAGGCCCATTCCGAGGGCTTGGACCTGGACCATGCCATCGCCATGGTCCGAGACCGTACGAAGGAGCGCTACACCGCGCTGAAGGCGGACGACGCGACGGCCGAGCAGTTCGAGTTGTTGAGCGGAGCTCCGTCAAACGTCGCCGGCATCCTCCACTGGCTCGACCGCGTGTCGCCGTAAGCTCCCGCCAACCCGCCGACCTACTGACCTGCGAACAGGCGGCGCGCAGCCATCGCGCGAGAGCGGTCAGCTCGGCTGATCACGGGGAATGCCCCGCGATCAAGCCCATCGGACGTGCCCGGAGGTCTCTCTGCCGTAGGTACGGGGACCACCGCCAGTACGCCAATGGCCGACCAGCAGTCACGTCGGTGCCGGAAGACCGACCGAAGCATGTGGCGTCGTACGGCTCAACGCGACAGCACTGGCATGCCCAGCGGCGACAGTCAGGCTGCAGCGTCACACTGGCGGACCTGGCACCCGCTGTCGCACGGTGGTCCTTCGGGCGGGCCCAGCGTCGAGTAGTCGGACGGGGAGCAACGGCACGAACAGTCATGTCACCGGCAGACGGACCGGCATCACGCACGTGCGAGCCTGACGGGGCGAGACCCGGCGCGCGCATGGGGCGTTCGGCCGCAGAATGCACAAACTCCGCCGTACCGCGCACATCGCGGCGGTACGGCGGAGCTTGTGTCCAGCTTTCAGCCTTGGGCGAGCAATGCTAGTCGTCCGCCTTCGGCCGCTTGGGCGCGGGCCCGTCCTCCTCCTCCAGGACATCGCCGAAGTTCGGCTCGATGAAAGCCGGCGTTATGCCAGGAGTCTCCGTCGGAGCGACGACAGCGCCTGCCGGGCTGCCCTGCTGCGCAGCGGAGTCGTCTGCGCCATCCTCCCCGTCAGAACTATCCGAATCAGCCGAATCATCGGTCTTGTCGGACTCGTCGGCGGAGTCGGCCTCCCTGGTCTCCGCCGCCTCCGTCACCTCATCGGCGAGGCCGGCAGCCTCGTCCGACGCGACATCGGTGGCAGCAGCGCGGTCGGCGACGTCCTCGCCATCCGTTGCGCCGGCAGGCTCGGGCTCCTCCTCCAGCAGGTCGTCTGCCTCGGCGAGAGAGGCGTCGTCGTCCTCCGGCTCCTCGTCCACGATCGGGGCGCTCTCTCCGCCGTCCGCCGTGCCGGCGTCGTCGAAGTCGTCCTCGTAGTCCGTGTCCTCTTCGACGTCCTCGATGACGGAGCCGGTCAGCTCGGCGTACCGCTCGGCCGCGTCCGTCTCGCCGTCCTCGTCGAACGCCATGGCCCGCGCGAACCACTCGGTCGCCGCCTCCGTCTGCCCGGCGTCGATCAGGGCGTCGGCGTACGCGAACGCCAGACGCGCCGACCACGGCCTCGGCTGCGGGTCGCGCAACTCCGGCAGGCGCTGGAGCGTGATCACGGCTGCGTCGTGCTGGCCCAGGTCACGGCGCGCGCCGGACTCGACGATGGTCAGCTCGATGCGCCCGGCCCGGTCGAGGCGCTCGGCCTCGGGCGAACGCACAAGGTCGATGGCCCGCTCGGGACGTCCCATGCCGCGTTCGCAGTCGGCCATGACCGGCAGGTACGCGTCGGACCCCGTCAGCCGCCGCGCCGCCCGCAGATCGCTCAGGGCCTCGGAGAAATGTCCGGCACGGTACGCGACAATGCCGGCAGCCTCCCGCACGACCCCGATCCGGGCCGCGAAGCGGCGCGCCACCTTGGTGTGCTCGTGCGCCCGTTCGGGGTCTTCGTCCTCCAGGGCCCGCTCGGCGGCGACCAAGTGCCGGCCGACCAGGTTGGCGAGGTCGCTAGGCAGGGAACGCAGCTCCTCAAGGACTTCCTTGTCGAGCTCGTCCGCGGTGATGTCGGGCGCGATCTCGGGCATCTGCTCGCGCTGCGCGTTCTCGGAGTCGCGGTCGGACCTGCCGTATCTGGCGCGGGTGCCGGCTCCGCCGTGATCGTCACGCCTGGCGCGGTCGTCCCGCGAGAACGGCCGAGGGCCGCGGTCGCCGCCCTCGCGACGCGGGCCCCGGTCATCGCGGAACCCGCCGCCCTCGCGGCGCGGCCCACGGTCGCCGTAACCCGATCCCTCGCGGCGCGGCCCACGGTCATCCCGATCCCGGAACCCGCCGCCTTCCCGACGCGGCCCGCGGTCACCTCTGTCCCGGAACCCGCCGTCCTCACGACGAGGACCCCGGTCATCGCGGTAACCGCCCTCACGGCGCGGACCCCGGTCGTCCCGGAAGCCGCCGCCCTCGCGGCGCGGCCCACGATCGCCGTAACCCGATCCCTCACGACGCGGCCCACGATCATCCCGATCCCGGAACCCGCCACCTTCACGACGAGGACCCCGGTCATCACGGAAGCCACCCTCACTACGCGGCCCGCGGTCGTCCCGGAAGCCGCCGCCCTCGCGACGCGGCCCACGATCGCCGTAACCCGATCCCTCACGACGCGGCCCACGATCATCCCGATCCCGGAACCCGCCGCCCTCACGACGAGGACCCCGGTCATCGCGGAAGCCACCCTCACTACGCGGCCCGCGATCGCCGTAACCGCCCTCTCGCCTGGGACCGTAACCCGGCCCCTCACGGCGCGGTCCACGATCGTCCCGGTCCCGGAACCCGCCGCCCTCGCGACGGGGGCCCCTGTCACCGTAACCACCTTCGCGCCGGTCGCCGCCGTAGCCTCCACGGCCGCCTCGGCTCTCGCCGTAACCGCCCTCGCGGCGCGGCCCGCGGTCATCACGGTCCCGGAAGCCGCCGCCCTCACGGCGCGGCGCGTAGCCGGACCCCTCGCGACGGGGCCCCCGGTCGTCCCGGAAGCCGCCGCCCTCACGGCGCGGCGCGTAGCCGGACCCCTCGCGACGGGGCCCCCGGTCGTCCCGGAAGCCGCCGCCCTCGCGACGCGGACCACGGTCGCCGTAACCCGATCCCTCGCGGCGCGGCCCACGATCGTCCCGATCCCGGTACGTTCGCCGCTCCTCGCCGCCCTCGCGGCGCCCGCCCCGATCGTCCCGATCGCGGTACGGCCGACGGTCGTCGCCTCGCTGCCCGCGGTCGAATCCTTCGCGGCCCTCACGGCGCGGCCCGCGGTCGCCATAACCGCCTTCGCGCCTGCCGCCATATCCGGAGCCTTCACGGCGCGGACCTCGATCCTCGCGGGAGCCGTCGTCCCTGCGCGGCCCGCGGTCGTCCCGGCCGTACGAGCGGCCCCTGTCGCCGGAACGGAACGGACGGTCGCTACCGGAGTCCCGCCCGCGCGAGCCGTATCCCCCGCTCCTGTCGCTCCCTCCGGAGCGCCTGTCCTCGAAGTCGCCGCGCCCGCGCTCTCCGTCGTCCGGTCCGTTTTCTCTGTTCACTTCTGGTCCATTTCGTTGAGCTCACCCAGCGGACTCACAACGACGGTCCACCGTGGCTGGTCGCCGCCCGCCCTCGGGCCTTACGCGACGAAGGCCACCGTGGAGGTGGCCCGGTCCCTCCAGCCTAGCAAGCCGAAGTACGTCCACGAGACCGGCTCATGCCCATAAATGGGTTGGTCATAAATTCGGGACGCGCGAGACTTCTCGTCATGTCACTACGTTTCCACGAAATCGCCGAGGACCGGCACCGCATTCTGAACCCGATGACCGACGACAAACTCGCCCTGCTCGGCGAGATCTGCCGCATCACTCCTGGCACCCGCCAGCTGGACCTGGCCTGTGGTAAAGGAGAGCTCCTTTCCCGCTGGTCCGCCGAACACGGCCTGGAAGGCGTCGGCGTGGACATCAGCCAGGTCTTTCTCGGAGCAGCAAGAGCCCGCGCGGAGGAGCTGGGCGTGTCCGAACGCGTCGAATTCGTGGAAGCCGACGCCGGCACGTACGAAACGGCACCTGAATCGTTCGACATCGTTTCCTGCATCGGCGCGACCTGGATCGGCAACGGCCTCAAGGGCACCCTGTCCCTCATGCGCCGGCACCTCCGCCCGAACGGCATCATCCTCGTCGGCGACTGCTATTGGCAGACCCCGGCTCCGCGTGAGGCCCGTGCAGCACTGGGA
Source organism: Nonomuraea wenchangensis (assembly GCF_900111685.1). Lineage (GTDB taxonomy): Bacteria > Actinomycetota > Actinomycetes > Streptosporangiales > Streptosporangiaceae > Nonomuraea > Nonomuraea wenchangensis. Next base: position 627 of record NZ_FOHX01000010.1, on the reverse strand, counting down.
ATGGAGGACGACAACCTGGTCACCTCGCTCATCGGTACGAACGACCGCATCGAGGAGGCCGGCTTCGAGCTGCTGGACATGGTCCTGGCCAGCCCGGACAGCTGGGACAGGTACGTAGCCAGTCAGTGGTGGACGATCAGCGACTGGTTGCGTGACAACCCGGATGATCCTGACGCGCCCGCGATGCGCGACTTCCTGACCCGGGCACGCCGCTCCCACCTGGAGTACGGCCGCCAGTACCTGGGCTGGGGCGTCTTCGTCCTCCGTGCGAAGCCGTAAACACAGAAAGGCCCCGACGCTAAGCGTCGGGGCCCTCCATAAAGATTGTCCGGCGGTGACCTACTCTCCCACACCCTCCCGAGTGCAGTACCATCGGCGCAGAGAAGCTTAACTTCCGGGTTCGGAATGTAACCGGGTGTTTCCTTCCCGCCATAACCGCCGTAACCCTCCGAAACAAACAAACACAGACGTGTTTGCAGTCTCAGAATTGCCTAGTGGACGCGAGCAAAAAATCTCAGAAAGAATGCTTTGTGGTCAAGTCCTCGGCCTATTAGTACCGGTCAGCTCCACACGTTACCGCGCTTCCACCTCCGGCCTATCAACCCGGTCGTCTACCGGGAGCCTTAC
>NZ_FOHX01000019.1:114179-198123 GCF_900111685.1 Nonomuraea wenchangensis | reverse complement strand
AGCACGACGTTGCGGCCCTTGGGGCCCAAGGTCACCTTGACGGCGTCAGCGAGCTGGTTCATACCGCGCTCGAGACCGCGCCGGGCGTCCTCGTCGAACGCGATCATCTTGGACGTCATTCCTGCTCCTGTGCTCGTGGATGGGGGAGGCCCGGGACGGCGCCCGCGACGGACGGTTCGCCGAGAGCGGCCGGCCTGCCCTCGAAGACCTCGCCGTCCCGGCCGGATGGTGGGCAATGGACGGGCTTCACCGCCGGCCGCCTGCCGACACTATAGCCATATGTTGCGTGGTGCGCACTAAGTGCGTGGCACGCAATCAATGTAGAGTTCTGTCATGACCGACGACGCCATGAACCTGCGCGCGCGCCACAAGCAGGCCACGCGCGAGGCGATCAGTCACGCCGCGCTTCGGCTGGCCATCGACCAGGGGCCCTCAGGGCTGGCGCTGGTGCGCGTCCAGGACATCGCCTCGGCGGCGGGGGTCTCGCCGCGCACATACAACAACTACTTCTCCAGCCGGGAGGAGGCGATCTGTTCCTTCCAAGCCGACCAGTCCAGGCGCGCGGGACAGGCGCTGGCCGCCCGGCCGGCCGACGAGCCGCTGGATCGCGCGATCGTCGCGGCCATGCTTGAGCTCTACACCGACCCCGAGCCCGACAGGGCCGGCCTGCGGATGATCATGTCGACGCCCGAGCTGGAGGGGGAGGCGCTCAAGGCGTTCACCATGGCCGAGGGGCCGCTCGCCGAGGCGATAGCGGCCCGCGCGGGGATGGACCCGCAGCGTGACCTCTTCCCCGCCGTCACCGCCGCCGCGGTCGCCGGGGCCATCCGCGTGGCGGGGCGGCACTGGCTCGCCTCCGGCAGCGCCGGTTCCTTCGCCGGCGTCGTACGCGAGGCCCTCGCCTGTGTGGTTCCTTCCGCCCCGGCTCCGCGGGCAGGCTCTTCGTCGCCCGCGTAAGGGCGAACAGCCGTCGTTGACCCTCGCTATGGCGTGGGCGAGATCGTCCGGGTCGATCCGCCGAAACTGCTGGAGTGCACGTGGGGCTCGGAGAGCCTGTGCTGGGAGTTGGAGCCTGACGGCACGACGGCGGATGCGGATCGGTGCTCACCCACGAACGTCGTCGACGGCCGGCCGACCCCTTCCGTCGGTCACGAGCTGCGGACCGCTCGGCCGGCTTCCCTGCGTGCCCAGGCGTCGCAGAGCCGGGCCTGGGCCTGGGTCGGGGTGAGGTCGGGGCGGGCCGGGGTCGGCGGTGCGGTGCCGTACCCCGGTCTCCGGTTTCCGGTCGGGCTCGGGAGCGTCAACCAGCTTCTGGTGTGCGCCAGAACAGAAAGGCCAGGCAGTGGCGCGGCGGACGAGGTGCCCCGGACTCCGCCCGCTTCCCGCCGACAGCCGGCCGCCGTCAGAGCCGGCGCAGGACCGCCACGACCTTGCCCAGGACGCTGGCCTCGTCGCCGGGGATCGGCTCGTAGTTCGGGTTGTGGGGGACCAGCCAGATGTGCCCGTCCTTGCGCTTGAACGTCTTGACCGTGGCCTCGCCCTCGATCATGGCGGCCACGATGTCGCCGCTCTCGGCGACCGGCTGCTGGCGTACGACGACCCAGTCGCCGTCGGCGATGGCGGCGTCGATCATCGAGTCACCGGCGACCTGCAGGAGGAACAGGGTGCCCTCGCCGACGAGCTGCTTCGGCAGCGCGAAGACGTCCTCGACGCTCTCCTCGGCCAGGATGGGCCCACCGGCGGCGATGCGCCCGACGAGCGGGACGTAGGCGGCGGTGGGGCGGCTGACCGTCAGCTCCTCGTCCGTGGCGTCGGGGTCGACCCACATCACGGGCTCGCCCGGCAGGCGCACCTCCAAAGCGCGGGGGCGGTGCGGGTCGCGCCGCAGGTAGCCCTTGCGCTGCAAAGCCGTCAGCTGATGGGACACGCTGGAGGTGCTCGTCAACTGCACGGCCTCGCCGATCTCCCGCATGGAGGGCGGATATCCGCGCTGCTGCACCGAGTCGCGGATCACTTCCAGGATCTTGCGCTGCCTGGGCGTCAGGCCCAGGGAGTCGCGTCGGCGCACCGCGAGGTCGCTGACCCCGTTCGCGTCATCCCGCTCGGTCATGCTGCTCCTCCTCGCCCGGATGCCCGCCTCACCGGCGAAGCTCCCGTTCTGTGGTCTTCATGTAGCACACCGCGACCGTATCTCGAATGAAGATCATCTTCAAACAATTGTTCGAGTCTTCCTCGAAATTGGGGCCAGTGTGGTGTACAACATCGTACGGGAGTTCGATCGACACCGTGTTCGATTTGCTGATCTTATTTGGCCTTTTCCTCGGGCCACACGGCGGGAGGTCAACCATGCGAACGACCACAAACACGGACACGACCAGCGAAGACGCCAAACGCCTCACGCTCATCGCCGACGCCACGCAGGGCAAGGACCGACGTCCAGACAATACGCGGGCGGAGGCCGGGTCCCGCGGAAATTCCGGCAAGAGGTTGGGGTTCCTTCCGGGCGGTTCGGGAAGGCGCGACGGCTCTTCGCCTGGCGGCCGCTCGGGGCAGGGGAGGCCCCATTTGCGCCTGGTGCCGCCGCCCCGCCCGGACGAGGACGGCGCCTGCGAGGAGCCGCCTCCGGGTCGCGAGGACCGCCGGCGGGCGTCCGTACGTCGTCGTCCCGGAGTCGAGGGCTCGTCCGAGACGCGTGGCTCGCTGAAAGCGGTGAGGCGGGGGTCGACAGCGGGCCGCCGCATACCCGGCCCGAGGCGGCCGGACGACGCTCCCGCCCCCGCCCAGGGTTCGGCAGGGAGCGCTGCCGACGGGCCCGGAGGTCGACGGCGGGAGGAGCGGGTTGCTCGGGGCGAGGGGCGGCGAGGATCGTCGAAGGCCGGTACGGGTCGGGGAGGGCCCGGAACCGGCGGACGATTCCGCCTCGGACTCAGACGCCCCCGCCGCTTCACCAAAGGTGCAACCGCGTTGCCGCGGGATGCTGCGATCAAGTCCCGAGGCAGGGGCGCCGTGTCTGGTGCCCGTGGCGGCTCCGAGGCGGCTGGACGGGGTGTCGTCCTCCCGGCTTCGACGGGCGGTGGCACGTCCGGTGGGCGCGGGCTCTCCTCGGCCGGGAGTGGTGTCGCGGCGGGCTCGCGTGGCGGAGCACGGTGGGGACGGCCGGTTGCGGGCGGCGGGCGTCCGAGGGGGCGGCGCAGCCGGCTGGGCGCGGTTCGCCGGCGGGCGGAGGTGGCGCCGCCGCCGGTGCGGTTGACGCGACGCGGGCGGGCCGTGGTGGTCGTCGCGATGGTGTTGTTGTCGCTCGGCGGGTTCTGGCTCGGCACCCGGGCGGCCGGCCACGCGGCGGTGAAGGCCACGGCGCCTGGACACGCCGGGCTCCCCTCGGTGGCGGTGCACGCGCTGGGGGAGGCCGCCGACGTGCTGTCCGGGGGCAAGGGTTCCGGAGGTGCGGTGGAGGAGCCCGCGCGGCTCGGCGGCTTACCTGGCGCCTTCACCATCCGGTAGGGCGACCGGTTGTACGTGCCCAGGGGAGGCGCGGCCGGGGTCGGTGGGGTCGTGGTGGCGAGTCGTGTGCGAGCTACGCCCATTTGCGGATGCGTCTCATCCCGTAAAAGGGCCTTTGGCCAGGGGAATCGCGGAGGCGGCCGGGCACGTTGAGGTGTCCGGTACCGTTGTGAGGTTTGTTCACCACCGTGGCGGTCAGCAAGGGATGTGACGCCCTCCGGGACGACACGCCGGACGCCTCCGGAGACGCGGGGGCTGATCAGCGACTTCGGTCGGGCGGCCTCGCTCAACTTGCGTTCATGGTCGCTCGCTTCTACGGTTGGACCACAACATCTAGTAGTTACACCGATGTAGTTCACCACACCTTGTGTTTCCGTGACCGCTCCATGGTTCTCCATGGGGTGTGCGCGAGCGTCCCGTCATGACGGTCTGGCGGAGCGTTGTGGTGGCCGGGTCCAGGAGGCGAGCGCGTGCACTGTCCGTTCTGTCGCCACCCTGACACCAGGGTCATCGACAGCCGCTCCACGGATGACGGCGCGGCCATCAGGAGACGCCGCACCTGTCCGGAATGTGGGCGCCGCTTCACCACCCAGGAGACCGTACTGCTCATGGTGAGCAAACGCAGCGGGGTGACGGAGCCGTTCTCACGGGACAAGGTCGTCGCGGGCGTGCGGCGGGCGTGTCAGGGCAGGCCGGTCAGTGAGGATTCACTGGCTCAGCTCGGGCAGCGGGTTGAGGAGGCCATCAGGGCCAAGGGCGCGGCCGAGATCCCGTCCAACGAGGTGGGCCTGGCCATCCTGGGCCCGCTGCGGGACCTCGACGAGGTGGCCTACCTGCGGTTCGCATCGGTGTACCGCGGTTTCGAGAGCCTGGCGGACTTCGAGGCCGAGATCAGGCAGTTGAAGGCGGAGAAGGGGGAGTCGTGACGGAGACGGCCAGCGGTTCAGTGGCGCGCGGGGGCAAGCGTCCGCGCAAGGGACTGAAGATGAAGCGGATCTTCACCAAGCCGGGCGTGCACCCGTATGACGAGATCCAGTGGGAGCGCCGCGACGTCGTCATGACCAACTGGCGCGACGGCTCGGTGAACTTCGAGCAGCGGGGCGTCGAGTTCCCCGAGTTCTGGTCGGTCAACGCGGCCAACATCGTGACCACCAAGTACTTCCGCGGCGCGGTGGGCACGCCGCAGCGCGAGTGGAGCCTGAAGCAGCTGATCGACCGGGTCGTGGGCGTCTACACCCGTACGGGCATCGAGCACGGCTACTTCGCCACCGACGAGGACGCCGAGATCTTCGACCACGAGCTGAAGCACGCCCTGGCGCACCAGGTGTTCGCGTTCAACTCGCCGGTGTGGTTCAACGTGGGGACGCAGTCGCCGCAGCAGGTGAGCGCGTGCTTCATCCTCTCCGTGGACGACACGATGGAGTCGATCCTGGAGTGGTACAAGGAAGAAGGCGTGATCTTCAAGGGCGGCTCGGGGTCGGGGGTCAACCTGTCCCGCATCCGTTCGTCCAAGGAGCTGCTCAGCAGCGGCGGCACCGCCAGCGGCCCGGTGAGCTTCATGCGCGGCGCGGACGCCTCCGCGGGCACGATCAAGTCGGGCGGCGCGACCCGCCGGGCGGCCAAGATGGTCGTCCTCGACGTCGACCACCCCGACATCGAGGAGTTCATCGAGACCAAGGCGCGCGAGGAGGACAAGGTCCGCGCGCTGCGCGACGCCGGCTTCGACATGGACCTGGGCGGCAAGGACATCGTCTCCGTCCAGTACCAGAACGCCAACAACTCCGTGCGCGTCTCCGACGAGTTCATGCACGCGGTGGAGAAGGGCGAGAAGTTCGGCCTGCGCGCCCGCCTCACCGGCGAGGTCATCGAGGAGATCGACGCCAGGGACCTGTTCCAGAAGATGGCGAAGGCCGCCTGGGAGTGCGCCGACCCCGGCGTCCAGTACGACGACACGATCAACGACTGGCACACCACCCCCGAGACCGGCCGCATCACCGCCAGCAACCCGTGCAGCGAGTACGTCCACCTGGACAACTCCTCCTGCAACCTGGCCAGCATCAACCTGCTGAAGTTCCTCAAGGACGACAACACCTTCGACGTCGCCGACTTCGTCAAGCTGACCGAGCTGATCATCACCGCGATGGACATCTCGATCTCCTTCGCCGACTTCCCGACCGAGAAGATCGGCGAGACGACGCGCGCCTACCGGCAGCTCGGCATCGGCTACGCCAACCTGGGCGCGCTGCTCATGGCGACCGGCTACGCCTACGACTCCGACGGCGGCCGGGCCGTGGCCGCGGCGATCACGTCCCTGATGACCGGCGTGTCCTACCGGCGCAGCGCCGAGCTGGCCGGGGTCGTGGGCGCGTACGAGGGCTACGCCAGGAACGCCGAGCCGCACAAGCGCGTCATGCGCAAGCACGCCGCGGCGAACGACAGCCTGCGCACGGTCGGCACCATGGACGCCGCGATCCACACCGAGGCGTCTCACCAGTGGTCGGAGTGCCTCAAGCTGGGCGAGAAGAACGGCTACCGCAACGCCCAGGCCAGCCTGCTCGCCCCCACGGGCACGATCGGCCTCATGATGGACTGCGACACGACCGGCATCGAGCCCGACCTGGCGCTGGTCAAGTTCAAGAAGCTCGTCGGCGGCGGTTCCATGCAGATCGTCAACCAGACGATCCCGCGGGCGCTCACGCTGCTCGGCTACCAGCAGGAGCAGATCGAGGCCATCGTCGAGTACATCGCCGAGCACGGCCACGTCGTCGACGCGCCGGGGCTGCGCCAGGAGCACTACGAGGTGTTCGACTGCGCGATGGGCGAGCGGGCGATCGCTCCCATGGGCCACGTGCGCATGATGGCGGCCACGCAGCCGTTCCTGTCCGGCGCGATCTCCAAGACGGTCAACCTGCCGGAGTCGGCGACGATCGACGACATCGCGCAGGTCTACATGGAGGGCTGGAAGCTCGGCCTGAAGGCGCTGGCCGTCTACCGCGACAACTGCAAGGTCGGCCAGCCGCTCTCGGTCGGCAACGGCGCCAAGAAGGAGGAGCCGGTCGCGGAGGTCGTGGAGGCCGCCGAGCCGGAGATCAAGGTCATCGAGGTCAACCGGCCGACCCGCCGGCGCATGCCCAACCAGCGGCCGAGCACCACCACCCGCTTCACGGTGGGCGGCGCCAAGGGCTACATGACCGCCTCGTCCTACCCCGACGACGGGCTCGGCGAGGTGTTCCTCAAGATGTCCAAGCAGGGGTCGACGCTGGCGGGCGTCATGGACGCCTTCTCGGTCGCGATCTCGATAGGGCTCCAGTACGGCGTGCCGCTGGAGACGTACGTCTCCAAGTTCGTCAACATGCGCTTCGAGCCGGCCGGCATGACGGACGACCCGGACATCCGGATGGCCGCGTCCGTCATGGACTACATCTTCCGCCGCCTGGCCCTCGACTACCTGCCGTACGACGAGCGGGCCGCCCTCGGCCTGTTCTCGGCGGCGGAGCGGGCCGCGCAGCAGCGCGGGGAGGACCCGGCGGCGCTGCAGGAGGCGGTGGACCGTGAGGCGCTGGCCCAGTCGGCGCCCATCGAGGAGAAGCAGAAGCCCAAGCAGGCCGCCGAGGCCGAGCCGGAGTCGGCGGCGACGGGTCAGGAGCTGACGCTGGAGAGCCACCGGCGCTTCGTCGCCGACGCTCCGCTCTGCATGACCTGCGGCACCAAGATGCGTCCGGCGGGCAGCTGCTACGTCTGCGAGGGCTGCGGCTCCACCAGCGGCTGCAGCTGATCAGGGGCGCCGGGCGAGAGATGCCCGGTCAGCCGCTCTGGCCAAGTACGTCAAGCACCTGACGTGCTTGGCCAGGGGACGGCAGGTCAGGAGTCCAGGAGTTCGCGGAGCACGTCGGGGCGGTTGGTGATGATGCCGTCCACGCCCCGGTCCAACAGGGTGCGCATGGCGGTCGGGCTGTCCACGGTCCAGGCGAGCGTACGCATGCCGAGGGCGTGGACGCGCTGGACGTACGCGGCCGTGAGCGTGGTGTACGACGGGTTGATGAGGTCGGCGAACTTCGCGAGCTGCGGCAGTTCGTCGGCCGGTGGCGTGCCGAGGAGCCCGATCGACACCTGCGGCAGGTGGCTGTGGAGGGCGCGCATCGACTGCCAGTCGAACGACTGCACGACGAGCCGGCCCGGCGCCTGCCAGGCGGGGTGGCGGCGGAGCTCGTCGGCGATGCGCCGTTCGATGCCCGGGTAGAGCTCCGGGGCCTTGACCTCCAGGAGGAGGCCCATGCCGGAGCCGGCCATCGCGTCGAGCGCGTCGCCGAGCGTGGGCACCCGCTCGCCCGCGTACCGGGATCCGGCCCAGGAGCCGGCGTCGAGGCGGCGGATCTGGGCGAGCGTCAGGTCGCCGACGCGCCACGGCGACAGATCGGGATAGACGTCCTTCACGTTCGTGGTGCGGGACAGGGTGGTGTCGTGCATCAGGACCAGCTTGTGGTCCTTGGTCTCCTGGACGTCGAGCTCGAACAGGTCCGCGCCCAGATCCTCGGCCAGGCGGAAGGCGGCGATGGTGTTCTCGGGGGCGTACGCGGACGCGCCTCGGTGCGCGACGTCCACGGGGCGCGTGGCCGAGGCCCAGGCCCCGGCCGAGGCGGGCGGGGCGGCCACCGTGCCGAGGCCGAGCGCGATCCCGAGGGTGAGCGCGGCGCCACGGCGAAGGGCGGCACAGAGGGTGAGGGCGAGGTGTCGGGGCATGGGTCTCCTCCGTCGGGGAGAGGGCCGATGAACCGACAGTGACAAGTGGCGATGACTACGGGTTGAGTGCAGAGTAGACCAGAGATGCCCAGGTGATGAGCATCCGACACGCCGGTACGTCCGAGGATGATCGACCGAAGCCGCCGGTCATGAGTCATTGCATTACATATAAGCTCCCGATCGGTTGCTCTCCGTCACCGTTGGTAGATAACACGACATGGTCAACGAGCGAACGGCTGAGGAGCCCAAGGAGGGAGCCGCGACAGCCCTCCTTCGGATCGGAGACTTCTTCAGCCGGGGGACCTACTCCGACGACCTGAGGGACGTGTCCTACCGCGGCGGGCGGGCGGGCGAGATCTTCTACCGCGACCGCTGGGCGCACGACAAGATCGTACGGTCCACCCACGGAGTGAACTGCACGGGCTCCTGCTCGTGGAAGGTCTACGTCAAGGACGGGATCATCACCTGGGAGACCCAGGAGACCGACTATCCGACGGCCGGCCCCGACCGCCCCGAGTACGAGCCCCGCGGTTGCCCGCGCGGAGCGGCGTTCTCCTGGTACACCTACCACCCGACCCGGGTGCGCTACCCGTACGCGCGCGGCGTCCTCGTGGAGATGTACCGCGAGGCCCGCAGGCGGCTCGGCGACCCGGTCCTGGCCTGGGCGGACGTCGTCGGCGACCCGGAGCGGCGGCGCCGCTACCAGCAGGCGCGGGGCAAGGGCGGGCTGGTGCGCACCACCTGGGAGGAGGCGCTGGAGATGATCGCCGCCGCCCACGTGCACACCATCAAGGAGCACGGTCCCGACCGGATCGCCGGGTTCACCCCGATTCCCGGCCAGTCGATGTTGTCGCACGCGATCGGGACCCGGTTCCTGTCGCTGATCGGCGGCCAGGCGCTGTCGTTCTACGACTGGTACGCCGACCTGCCGGTGGCCTCTCCGCAGGTGTTCGGCGACCAGACCGACGTGCCGGTGTCCGGCGACTGGTGGGACGCGGCCTACCTGATGATGTGGGGCTCCAACGTCCCCGTCACCCGCACGCCCGATGCGCACTGGATGGTGGAGGCCCGCTACAACGGTCAGAAGGTGGTCGTGGTCTCGCCGGACTACGCCGACAACAGCAAGTTCGCCGACGACTGGCTGCATCCCCATCCCGGCACCGACGGCGCGCTGGCCCATGCGATGGGCCAGGTGATCCTGCGCGAGTGCTTCGTCGAGCGGCAGGTGCCCTACTTCCTCGACTATGTGCGCCGCTTCACCGACATGCCGTTCCTCGTCCGGCTGGAGGAGAAGGACGGCGCGTACGTCCCGGGGCGGTTCCTGCGCGCCACCGACCTCGGCGGCAGGCACGCCGCGGCCGAGAACGCCGAGTGGCGCACCGTGCTGCTGGACGAGGCCACCGGCGACGTGGTCGTCCCCTCCGGCTCCGTCGCCGACCGCTGGTCGCACGAGGACGGACGCTGGAACCTCGACCTCGGCGGCGTCCTGCCCCGGCTCACCCTGTACGGACTGCCCGACGCCGTGGGCGCCGAGGTGCTGCTGCCCCGGTTCGACACCGCCGACGGCTCGGGGGCGGTGCTCCGGCGCGGCGTCCCCGCCCGGCGGCTGACGCCCGGCGGCCCGCTGGTCACCACCGTGTACGACCTGATGCTGGCCCGCTACGGCGTCGGCAGGGACGGCCTGCCCGGCGACTGGCCGACCGGCTACGACGACGCGGCCTCACCGGGCACCCCGGCCTGGCAGGAGTCGATCACCTCGGTGCCGGCCGCCGCGGCGATCAGGACCGCCCGCGAGTTCGCCATGACCGCCGAGAGCACCGACGGCCGGTGCATGATCCTCATGGGCGCCGGCACCAACCACTGGTTCCATTCGGAGACCACGTACCGCAACTTCATCACGCTGCTGCTGATCACCGGCTGCATCGGACGCAACGGCGGCGGCTGGGCCCACTACGTCGGCCAGGAGAAGTGCCGCCCGCTCACCGGCTGGACCACGCTCGCCACCGCGAACGACTGGAAGCGGCCGAGCAGGCAGATGATCGGCACCGGCTTCTACTTCCTCAACACCGACCAGTGGCGCTACGACCACTTCCGCGCCGACGCCCTGGCCTCGCCGCTCGGCAAGGGACACTTCGCGGGCATGACGGCGGTCGACATCCTGGCCCAGTCGGCCCGGCTCGGCTGGATGCCCTCCTACCCGACCTTCGACCGCAACCCGCTGGACCTGGCCGACGAGGCCCGCGCCTCCGGCCGGGACCCGGGCGAGCATATCGCGGGGGAGCTGGCGGCGGGCCGGCTGAAGTTCTGCGCCGAGGACCCGGACCATCCGGACAACTGGCCACGCATCCTCATCGCGTGGCGAGCCAACCTGCTGGGCTCGTCCGCCAAGGGAGCCGAGTACTTCCAGCGCCACCTGCTGGGCACGCACAGCAACCTTCGGGCCACCGAGGCGCCGGAGGAGGTCAGGCCGCGCGACGTGCGCTGGCGCGACCCCGCGCCCGAGGGCAAGCTCGACCTGCTGCTCTCGCTGGACTTCCGGATGACGTCCACGACCCTGCTGTCCGACATCGTGCTGCCGGCCGCGACCTGGTACGAGAAACACGATCTGAACTCGACCGACATGCACCCGTACGTGCACTCGTTCAACCCGGCGGTGGAGCCGCCCTGGCAGGCCCGCACCGACTTCGAGATCTTCAACGACATCGCCGACGTCGTGTCCGAGCTGGCCGGCCGGCATCTGGGCACCCGGCACGACCTGGTGGCCACGCCCTTCCAGCACGACACGCCCGGAGAGCTGGGCGTCCCGGCGGGCACCGCGCGGGACTGGCGGACCGACGGATCGACCCCGGTCCCCGGCAGGACCATGCCGAGCATGGCCATCGTCGAGCGGGACTACACGGCGATCTCCGCCCAGATGCGCACCCTCGGCCCGCTCGCCGCGTCCAAGGGCGTGCCCTGCAAGGGCGTCACCTACCAGGTGGACCACGAGATCAGGCAACTCGGACTGGCGAACGGCGTCGCACGCGGCGGCCCGGCCGACGGCCTGCCGCTGATCGACACCGGCAAGAAGGCGTGCGAGGCGATCCTGGCGCTGTCCGGGTCGACGAACGGGCGGCTCGCCGACCAGGGGTTCCGCACCCTGGCCAGGAAGGTGGGCGGCAGCGGGGGGCTGGCCGGGCTCGCCGCCGCCGACGCCGGGCTCCGCATCAACTACGCCGCCACCCAGGCGCATCCGCAGACCACCATCACCAGCCCCGAATGGGCGGGCATCGAGACCGCCGAACGCCAGTACAGCGCCTTCACCATCAACACCGAGCACGGCAAGCCCTGGCACACCCTGACCGGCCGCATGCACTTCTTCCTCGACCACGAATGGGTCGCCGAGCTGGGGGAGAACCTGCCGACGTACCGGCCGCCGCTGAACATGCACCGGCTGTTCGGGGAGCCCGTCCTCGGCCCGGACGGCGCGCGCGAGGTGACCGTGCGCTACCTCACACCGCACAACAAGTGGTCCATCCACTCCGAGTACCAGGACAACCTCATCATGCTCTCGCTGTCGCGGGGCGGTCAGGTCATCTGGATCAGCCCGCAGGACGCCGAGGCCATCGGCGTCGCCGACAACGACTGGATCGAGGCGGTCAACCGCAACGGCGTGGTGGTCGCCCGGGCCATCGTGTCCTACCGGATGCCGGCGGGGACGGTCTACATGCACCACGCCCAGGACCGCGTCATCGCCGTCCCGAAGAGCGAGACGACCGGACGGCGGGGCGGCATCCACAACTCGCTGACCCGGGTGCTCGTCAAACCCACCCATTTCATCGGCGGGTACGCCCAGCTCTCCTTCTTCCCCAACTACATGGGCCCGGTGGGCACCCAGCGTGACGAGGTCACGGTGATCCGGCGGCGGGCACAGAAGGTCGAGTACTGATGCGCGTCATGGCCCAGATCTGCATGGTGATGAACCTCGACAAGTGCATCGGGTGCCACACCTGCTCGGTCACCTGCAAGCAGACGTGGACGAGCCGTCCCGGCGTCGAGTACGTGTGGTTCAACAACGTGGAGACGCGCCCCGGTCAGGGCTATCCGCGCCGCTACGAGGACCAGGAACGCTGGCGGGGCGGCTGGAAGCTGACCGCGCGGGGCCGGCTGGTCCCCAAGGCGGGCGGCCGGGCGCGGCGGTTGGCCAGCCTCTTCGCCAACCCGCTGCTGCCGAACATCCGCGACTACTACGAGCCGTGGACCTACGACTACAACGCCCTGTTCGACACGCCCGCCGGTGACGACTTCCCGGTGGCGGCGCCCCGCTCGCTCATCAGCGGCAAGCGGATGGACAACATCACCTGGTCGGCCAACTGGGACGACAACCTGGGCGGCATGCCGGAGCACGAGGCCGACGACGTCGTCCTGCAGCGCATCCAGGACAAGGTGCGCATGGAGCTCGAACAGACCTTCATGTTCTACCTGCCGCGCATCTGCGAGCACTGCATCAACCCGTCCTGCGTGGCCTCCTGCCCGTCCGGCGCGCTCTACAAGCGCCTGGAGGACGGGATCGTGCTGGTCGACCAGGACCGCTGCCGCGGCTGGCGGATGTGCGTCACGGGCTGCCCGTACAAGAAGATGTACTTCAACCACCGCACCGGCAAGGCCGAGAAGTGCACCTTCTGCTTCCCGCGCATCGAGGTCGGCCAGCCCACCGTCTGCTCCGAGACGTGCGTCGGCCGGTTGCGCTACATCGGCGTGCTGCTCTACGACGCCGACCGGGCGCCGGCCGCCGCGGCCACCCCGCGCGAGCAGGACCTCTACCCGGCGCAGCTCGACCTGTTCCTGAACCCGCACGACCCGGAGGTCCGGCGCGCCGCCGAGGCGGCGGGCATCCCGCACGACTGGATCCAGGCGGCCCGCCGCTCGCCCGTCTACGACCTGATCGCCACCTACGGCGTGGCGCTGCCGCTGCATCCGGAGTACCGCACGCTGCCGATGGTCTGGTACGTGCCCCCGCTGTCGCCCGTGGTGGAGGCGATCACCGCCTCCGGCCACGACGGCGAGGACCACCTCAACCTGTTCGGCGCGATCGACACGCTCCGCATCCCGGTCTCCTACCTGGCCGAGCTCTTCACGGCGGGCGACCCGGCCCCCGTCGAGCTGGCGCTGCGCCGGCTGGCCGCGATGCGCTCCCACCGGCGGCGGATCAACCTCGGCGAGCCGGTCGACCCGGAGATCGCCGCCTCGGTCGGCTTCGACGTCGAGAAGCTGGACGGCATGTTCCGGCTGCTCGCCCTGGCCAAGTACGAGGAACGCTACGTCATCCCGACCACCGCCGCCGGAGACGTACGGAACCTGGAGGAGACCGCGCTGAGCGGATGCAGCCTCGACTACGAGGGCGGCCCCGGGATGGGCGGCACCGAGTCGTCGGGGCCGTTCGGCGAGGCGTCCGGCCGGCCCGCGCCCCTGTCCGTGGAGACCTTCCACGGCCTGCGCGAACGCCAGACCTCGGAGGAGGCCGCCGAGACCGGCGGCCACCGGGGCCGGATCAACCTGCTCAACTGGGACGGCCGCGGCCTTCCCGAGGGGCTGTTCCCGTACCGGTCGAAAGGCGGCGACGGCCACCGGGGCGGCCGGGTGGACAAGGGCGAGGGGCTGGGCGCGGAACCGGGCGAGATCAGCGAGCGACACGAGCGCGGAGAGTCGTGATGAAGCCACCGTGGACCTCGCGGCGCTCCTCGCTGTCCGCTGACGGTGTGGCCGTGGTGCGCCGGGCGGCCGGGCTGTGCCTGCGCTACCCCGACCAGGCGTTGTTCGACCGGCTGCCGCTGATCAGGGCCGCGCTCGCCGAGACCGGCGCGCATCCGCCGGTGGCGGCCGTCGCCGCGTTCGCCGAGCACCTGGCGGGCCAGGATCCGCTGCGGGCCGAGGAGCACTACGTGGCGGTCTTCGACCTGCGCAACCGCCGCTCGCTGCACCTGACCTGGTGGAGCGACGGCGACACCCGCCGCCGCGGGTTCTCCCTCGCCGCGATCAAGGAGCGATACCGGGCGCACGGCCTGACGCCGCCGGGCAGCGACGAGCTGCCCGACTACCTGCCCGTCGTCCTGGAGTACGCGACCCTGGAGCGCGAGGACGGCACGAACCTGCTCCAGGAGCACCGGGCCGGGCTCGAACTGCTGAAGTTTTCCCTGGTCAAAGCGGCCACGCCGTACGCCCGGCTGCTCGAAGCGGTGTGCGGCACGCTGCCCGGCGCCTCGCCGCGCACCGCCGAGGAGGCTGCCAGGATGGCCCGCCGCCCGCCCGGCGTCGGCCCCGAACTGGTCGGGCTGAGCGCCGTCGGACTCCCCTCGTCGCACCCCGTCGCCACCCCAGGAGGTCTCCAGTGATCTCGCCCATCGACGTCTTCCTGTGGGGGGCGTTCCCCTACATCGCCGTGGCGGTCCTCGTCACCGGCCTCATCTGGCGCTACCGCTACGACAAGTTCGGCTGGACGACCCGCTCGTCGGAGCTGTACGAGTCGCGGCTGCTGCGGTGGGGCAGCCCGATGTTCCACATCGGGCTGCTCATCGTGCTGATGGGCCACCTGCTCGGCCTGTTCATCCCGGCGAGCTGGACCGCCGCGCTGGGGGTCAGCGAGACGGCCTACAGCTTCATGGCGCTCTCGCTCGGCGCCGCCGCCGGCGTGCTCACCTACGCGGGCATCGCGCTGCTCGTCTGGCGGCGGCGCACCACCGGGCCGGTCTTCCTGGCCACGACCGTCAACGACAAGATCATGTACATCTTCCTGCTCGCCGCGCTGTCGCTCGGGCTGGCCACCACGCTGATCAACACCTCGACGCTGCACTACAACTACCGGATCGACGTCTCGCCCTGGGCGCGCAGCCTGTTCGTGTTCCAGCCCGACGTGGCGCTCATGGCGCGCACGCCGATCGAGTATCGGATCCACGCGATCTCCGGGCTGCTGTTGTTCGCGATCGTGCCGTTCACCCGGCTGGTCCACGCGTTCGCCGCGCCCGTGCAGTATCTGTTCAGGCCGTACATCGTCTACCGCGCCCGCGACCCGCGCAACATCGGCACCGCCGCGCTCCGGCCGGGGTGGAAGCGGAGCGACGTATGACCCGCGGGGCGAAGCCCTACCATCTGGAGTCGCTGGAGGAGCGGTATCCCAAGTGGGTGGTGCGTTCGCTCTACACGGGCGTCAACAGCTTCATCTCGATCTTCCTCATGGCGATCATCGCCTACAACACCGACGCACCGTTCGTCTTCCCGTCCCTGGGACCCACGGCCTTCCTGCTCTTCTTCACGCCGCTGGCGGCCGCGTCCGCGCCGCACAACGCCTTCGTCGGGCACCTGATCGGCGTGCTGGCCGGATGGTTCTCGCTGGCGGTCACCGGCCTGCTCAACGTGCCGCCCGACCTGGAGAAGATCGACTGGCAGCGGATCCTGGCCTGCGCCATCGCGCTCGGCCTGACCTGCGGGCTGATGCCGGTCTTCCAGGCGGCGCATCCGCCGGCCGGCGCCACCACCCTGATCGTCTCGCTGGGCCTGATCCGGACCCCTGTCCACCTGCTGATCATGATGGTCGCGGTGTGCGTCATCGTCCTTCAGGGCTTCGTCATCAACCGGGGGGCCGGCCTGCCCTATCCGGTGTGGCGCAAGCACGCGAAGAACGCGCCGCCGGACGACTGACCGCGAGCCGGCTACGCGGGCGCGGGCGCGAGTGCCGTCCCGTAGAGGCGTGCCGCCCTGATCCGGATCACCAGCCGCCGGTCGGCGACCATCCGGCGCAGGAACGCCCCCTCGTCCGCCGGGTCGGCCAGCCCCGCCTGCATGGCGAGCAGTTCCCTGCCCACCTCGTCCCCCGGCTCGCTGGTCACCGGTGACAGCTCCGCCGAGCCCTCGGCCACCGCGTACGCGTCGAAGCCGTCGCTGGCGACGTACAGTGCGCAGCGCGGGTCCCGGTGGAGCCGGTGCACCTTGGCGCGGTCGGCGAGGGTCGCGATGCGGACGACGCGCTGTTCGGCGTCCCACCGGTACAGCACGGTGGACAGCTGGGGGCGGCCGCTCCCGTCGTCGCCGGTGGCCAGCGCGCCGAAGCGTTGCCGGCCGAGCAGCGCCGAGAGCTCGTCGTCGGCGAGCGAGCGGAACGCCGGGTCCGTGCCCGGTGCGTACTGCTCCGACACCTGCCACCCCCGTCCGGATTGCGGAGATATCACCCTATCTCTAGCTGACGGTTGAGCGTCTGGACATCGGAGATCACCCAGTATTCGGCGAACCTGCCGTTCTCGGCCCGCAGGAGGTCGTGCCCGCTGAAGGCGATCCTGGTGCCCGGCTCGGCGGTCGCGCCGGGCATACCGCCCTGGTACGTCCCGGCGAACGTCCACCGCGCCGCGACCTGGTCCCCGTCCGCGATCGGCCCCACGTCGAGCGTGAGCGTGACGTTCTCGAACGGCGCGTGTCCCTGCCGCAGCGCCTCGGCCAGCCCGTCGGGGCCGTGCACGTCCATGCCGGGCCAGTGTCCGACGAAACCGGGGGTGACCAGCTCATGGGCGAGCGCGAAGTCGCCGTTCCACATGTCGAGCAGCCATCGTCGATACAGTTCCACGATCATGTGGGGTCCCTACCCCCATACCGATAAGTTACAAATCGTGAACCTTGCTATTACCAGCGGATATGTCGTACCGGTTGACGGCGACCCCATCGACGGCGGCACCGTCCTCATCACGAACGGGAAGATCGCCGAGGTCGGCGCGGACGTGCGGATCCCCGAGGACTGCACGGTCGTGGACGCCGCGGGCGCGTGGGTGCTGCCCGGGTTCGTCGAGGCCCACGGCCACCTCGGCGTGCACGAGGAGGCCGAAGGGTGGGCCGGCAGTGACACCAACGAGATGACCGACCCCAACGGCGCCCGCCTGCGCGCGCTCGACGCGATCAACCCCGCGGACCTGGCCTTCGCCGACGCCCTGTCCGGCGGCGTCACCACCGTGGTGATCAAGCCCGGCTCCGGCAACCCGATCGGCGGCCAGACCGTCGCCGTCAAGTGCTGGGGCAGGTCCGTCGACGAGATGCTGGTCAAGGAGCCGGCGAGCGTCAAGAGCGCGCTCGGCGAGAACCCCAAGCGCGTGTACGGCGACCAGAAGAAGCTGCCCTCCACCCGTCAGGGCGTCGCCGCGGTGATCCGCGACGCGTTCATGAAGGCCCAGGACTACCGGGCCAGGAAGGACGCGGCGGCCCGCGAGGACAAGCCGTTCGACCGCGACGGCACGATGGAGATCCTCGTCCGCGTGCTCGACGGCGAGCTGCCCTGGTGCCAGCACACGCACCGGGCCGACGACATCGCCACCGCGCTGCGCCTGGCCGACGAGTTCGGCTACCGGCTGATCATCAACCACGGCACCGAGGGGCACCTGCTGGCCGACGTCCTGGCCGAGCGGAACGTGCCGGTGATCATCGGCCCGCTGTTCACCAGCCGGTCGAAGGTCGAGCTGCGTCAGCGCTCGCTGCGCAACCCCGGCGTGCTCGCGCGGGCGGGCGTCGAGCTGGCGATCACCACCGACCATCCCGTGGTGCCGATCCACTTCCTCGTCCACCAGGCCACGCTCGCGGTTAAGGAAGGGCTCGACGCGGCCGAGGCGCTGCGCTCGATCACCGTCAACCCGGCCCGCATCATGGGTCTCGCCGACCGGGTCGGCGCGTTGCGCCCGGGGCTCGACAGCGACGTGGTGATCTGGTCCGGCGACCCCCTGGACGTGATGAGCCGGGCGCTGAGGGTGTTCATCTCCGGCAAGGAGGTGTATTCGTACACAGACGGTGAGGCTTCGGTGGCGGACCCGTACTACCGGGAATCAAGCAGCCGTTAAGTGCTTGTCGATGCCGGGGGCGCATAGTGGGCGGACCGAAGGGAAGAGAGGCACCACCATGACAGCACCGACGCTCGCGCAGCGCCCCAGCAAGGCTTTGCTGATCGGTCTGGTCGTCTCCGGGCTCCTGGCGCTGGTCACGCTGGCGGTCATGCTGGCCGCGGGCGGTCCCGTCGGATTCGGGCTGTCCGTGCTGCTCGCGTTCGCGCCCCTGCCGGTGCTGCTCGCCGCCGTGCTCTCCCTCGACCGGCTGGAGCCGGAGCCGAAGCTGCACCTCGCCTTCGCGTTCGCGTGGGGCGCGGGGGTGGCGATCGTCCTCGGCATCGCCCTGACCTTCGTCGGCCAGGAGTGGGTGAAGACCGGCTACGGCTCCGCGGTCGCCGAGAGCATCGGCACCGTCTACCTCGCCCCCGTGATCGAGGAGGCGCTCAAGGGCGCGGCCCTGCTGCTGCTCCTGCGCCGCCGCCAGGAGATCGACAACCTGACCGACGGCATCGTGTACGCCTCCATGGCCGGCCTCGGCTTCGCCGCCGTGGAGAACGTCGGCTACTACCTGCTCGCGTTCGGCGCGGACGGGCCGGGGGCGGCGATCCAGCTCTTCGTGGTGCGGGGGCTGATCGACCCGCTCGGCCATCCGATCTACACCTCGCTGATCGGCCTCGGCGTCGCCTACGCGATCACCCGCCGCACGACCTTCCGGTACGCCATGATCCCGCTGGGCTACCTCGGCGCCGTCTTCCTGCACGCGCTGTGGAACGGCGCCGCCAGCACGGGCTCGCTCACCTGGCTGGGCGGCGCCTACCTGGTGATCATGGCGACGCTGGTCGTGCTGGTCGTCGTGACCGTGAACGAGCGCCGCCACCTCGTCGGCAAGATGGCCCTCTACCTGCCGATCTACCAGCCCACCGGGCTGATCTCCGACGCCGACGTACGGATGCTCACCACGCTCCCCGCGCGTAAGGCGGCCCGCAAATGGGCCAGGCGGGCGGGTCTCGGCCGGGCCATGAGCGACTACCAGCAGGCCGCGACCGAGCTGACCATCCTCCATCTGCGGGCCGAGCGGAGGGAACTGGACCCGGTCAGGTTCGCGGTGGAGCGGGACGCCTATCTGGGGGTCATGGCCCAGGCGCGACGCTGGTGATCGGGCCGCCAGCCGATCGGCTGGACGAGCGGGCGGCTGACCAGACGGCGAGCGCCGTCACGGCAGTCAGCGCGACGCAGGCCGCGATCGCCACGTCCGCGCCGCGCGCCGGCCCCAGCGCGCCGACGACCGCCGCCACACCGGCCGCGCCCAGGGACGAGCCGACGTACCTGGCGGTGTTGTTGGCCCCCGACCCCATGCTCACCCGGTGCGCCGGCACGCTCTCGACGGCCAGATGGGTGATCGCGGAGTTGATCAGCCCGGACCCGGCGCCGCTCACCGCCAGCCCGGCGACGACCAGCGGCAGCGACAGCGCCGCGCCCACGCCGAGCAGCGCCGCGAACCCGGCCGCCGTCAGCGCGAGCCCCAGCGCCAGCCGCGCGGCCGAGCCCAGCCGGACGTGCCGGGTCAGCAGCGAGCCCGCGAACGACAGCCCCGACCAGACGGAGCACAGCAGCGCCGTGTCCAGCGCCGTCATTCCGTGCGCGATCTGCAGCACGGTCGGCAGGTAGTTGAGCAGCCCCACGATCGCCGCCCCGACCACCAGCGCCGACCCCGTCGCCAGCAGGAACGACGACCGCCGGAACAACGCCAGGTCCAGCAGCGGCTCCGCCCGCCGCCGCTCCACCGCCACGAACGCCGCCAGCAGCACCGCCGCCAGCACGAACGCGGCCGGCACGACAGGCCGCGTCCAGCCGGCTCGCCCCTCGGTCACCCCGGCGACCAGCGCGGCCACGCCCAGGCTGAGCAGCACCACGCCGGGCACGTCGAAGCGGCGCCGCGCCGGCGAGCGCGACTCCTCCAGCATCCGGGCCGCGGCGACCGCCAGCGCCGTGGCCGAGGCCGCCATCAGCGCGTAGACCGTACGCCAGCCGGTCAGCGCGGCGAGCGCGCCGGACAGCAGCGGGCCGAGCAGGGTGCCGAGGCCCATCATGGCGCCGTACCTGGCGGTGGCGCGCACCCGTTCGGGCCCCGCCGGGCAGGCGTGCCCGACGATGCCGAGGCTCGCGGCCAGCATCGCGGCGCTCGCCCCGCCCTGGACGAGCCGGGCGCCCACGAACACCGCCGTCGACGGGGCCGCCGCGGCCACGGCGCTCGCGGCGGCCAGCACGAGTGAGCCGGCGACGAGCACCCGCCTGCGGCCGTGGTCGTCGGCCAGCCCGCCGGAGACCAGCAGCAGCGACGACAGCCCGAGCGCGATCGAGCCGAGCATCCACACCGGCCCGGTCGGCCCCGCCCGCAGGTCCCGTGCCATCTCCGGCAGCGTCACCATCGGCAGCGTGAAGTTGGCCAGCACCAGCAGCGGCGCGGCCGAGGCCACGGCCAGGGTGCCGCGCCGCACGAGCCGAGTCGGTTCGGTCAATGAACTCATAGCGCGGGACGGTATCACGGTTCGGTGAATGAACTAACATGGGTGGCATGGCGCTCGGCAAGAACTACGACGGCCAGGACTGCTCCTTCGCCAAGACCCTGGAGGTGCTCGGCGAACGCTGGACGCTGCTCGTGATCCGCGACGCGATGTGCGGCGTGCGCCGCTTCGGCGACTTCCAGGCCCATCTCGACATCCCCAAGGCGGTGCTGTCCCAGCGGCTGAGCGCGCTGGTCGAGGCCGGCGTGCTCGAACGGCGCCGCTACCAGGACGCGCCACCCCGCGACGAGTACGTCCTGACCCCCATGGGCCGCGAGCTGTGGGTGCCGGTGCTGGCCCTCGCCCAGTGGGGTGAGCGCCACCTGGCCGCGAACGGCCACCGGCGGCTCTACCACCACGTCACCTGCGGCTCCCTGCTGGAGCCCTACTCCATCTGCGGGACGTGTGGCCGGAGCGTGCCGCTGGAGGAGGTCGAGGTGCGGCCCGGGCCGGGGCTGCGGGACGACGCGCGTACGGACCTGGTCAGTCTCACCCTTCGATCACCGCACAGGATGCTCGCCCCGATCCCTGACAAAATGGGGGAAACCCCCGAAGGGAGATCACATGAGCTGGGCGGAAATCGGGTCCGAGGCCGAGCTGCGCGAGCTGCTCGGTGAGGTCATGCCGAGGGCGGCGACCAAGGAGCGGGTGCGGCTGCACGAGCGCGACCGCCAGTGGCTGGCCGCCTCGCCGTTCTGCCTGATCGCCACCTCCGACGAGCAGGGCGCGTGCGACGTCTCGCCCAAGGGCGACCCGGCCGGGTTCGTCCACGTGCTCGACGACGCCACGATCGCCATCCCCGACCGGCCCGGCAACCGCCGCGCCGACGGCTTCATCAACATCCTGCGCAACCCGCACGTCGGACTGATCTTCCTGATCCCCGGCCGCAACGAGACCCTGCGGATCAACGGCCGCGCCCGGCTCGTCCGCGACGCCCCGTTCTTCGACGAGCTGATCGTGAAGGGCCACCGCCCGCACCTGGCGATCGTCGTCGAGATCGAGCAGATCTTCTTCCACTGCGCGAAGGCGTTCATGCGCTCGTCGCTCTGGAAGCCCGAGACCTGGGGCGACGACCTGCCCTCGCACGCGCGACTCACCAAGGAGACGCAGAAGGTGGAGGAGTCTGTGGAGGAGCTGGAGACGTACTACGGCGCGACCTACGCCAAGAAGTTGTACGCCTCCTAGCGTCAGGCGGCGGGCGCCGGGCCGCCGGGGAAGCGGATGACGTTGCGGCCGGTGTAGGCGCGCAGGTCGACCACCTTGGGATCGACGGGGGGCTTGTGGCGGCGGTCCGCCGAACGGATGTCGCGGACCTTGTGCCTGGCGATGTGTGGCGGCACCACCACAAGCCTCTTCATCGTAAGCCCCCCGTGATGTTTTTGTTACTGATGTTATCTACCGACACCCCCGTAAGTTCGGTGTAAGAAGCATGAAGAAAGGCCCGGTCAGCGCGGCCGGGCCCGGGGCTGGAACGGGCTCCCGCCCGTTCCAGCCCGCTCCTGCCGGTCTCCTGCCGGTCTCCTGCCGGTCTCCGGTCAGGCGCCGGGCGCGAGCCGGGCGGTCACGCCGATCCGGTTCCAGGCGTTGATCATCGCGATCGCCGCGATCAGCAGCGCGAGCTGCTTGTCGTCGTAGTGCTCGCGGGCCTGCTCCCAGACCGCGTCCGGCACGGCCTCCCGGTCGGGCAGCCGGGTGGCCTCCTCCGCGAGGGCCAGCGCGGCCCGCTCGGCCGGGGTGAACACCGTGGCCTCGCGCCAGGCGGCCACCATCCACAGGCGCTCGTCGCTCTCGCCGGACTTCTTCATGTCGCGGCTGTGCATGTCCACGCAGTAGGCGCAGCCGTTGATCTGGCTGGCCCGCAGCTTCACCAGCTCGAAGGTGGCGGTGGGCAGCTCGCTCCCGCGCAGGATCTTCTCCGCCTCGATGAAGTGGTGGTAGATGTCGGGCACGTGCTTGATGAGGTTGATCCGCTGGCTCATGGCAGCCTCCCGTAGGTGTTTCGTGCTTACGGGTGATGGACGGGGCAGGCCGCCGCGATGTGACAACTTCGGGCCGGGAAATCTCAGCCCTTGCAGTTGCCCCAGCTCTGGCGGCCGCCCCACGCCTCGACGCGGTTGTCCGGGTCGCGGGTCCAGCCGGCGTACCGTACGCACTTCCAGCTCCCGGCCAGGTGGCCGGTCTCGGCGTAGTAGCGGTACTTCTGCGCGTCCTCCGACCTGCCGCCGCCGCGCACCTCAAGGTACGCGCCGGTGACGGAGCGGACGCCCCGGAACGCGGTCTTGATCGCGGCGACGCAGTTCTGGCCGCTGCGCTTGTTGTACATCAGGTAGACGTGCCCGAAAACGGCGCCGTCGCGCGTCTTCATGGCGCGGTGGCCGTCCTGGACACGATGGAAGCCGGAGCCGCAGATCCGCTCCGGCGTGTACGCCGCCGTGGCGGCGTAGGCGGAGGAAGGAAGCGCGGCGAGCCCGGCGGCGGCCAGGGCGGCCGCGAGGACGGTACGTGTGAGCACGGTCATCCCTTCAACGGGGGGAACAGGGTCGGCGACGATCTTTACTGGGTCCTGACCGTGATGGCAAACGGGAGCCTCCCGCCCGGTTCGTGGCGGAACGAGGGAAACCGGGGGAAGTAGACGGAATATGGCGGTTTCTTGGGAAGGGAGCGCCCAGGAACCGGGTATCCCACCGGCGGATCGACTACCGAGGGGATCACCATGGCCATCTGCGAGAGCTGCGGCAACGACTACGACATGGCCTTCGAGGTGCACGCGCAAGGGGCGGTGCACACCTTCGACTGCTTCCAGTGCGCCATCGAGGCCATGGCGCCGATCTGCGAGCACTGCGGCACCAAGGTCATCGGGCACGGCGTCCAGTCGGGCGAGCATTGGTACTGCTGCGCGCACTGCGCCCGCCAGGAGGGCAGCGAAGGCATCGTCGACCGGGTGATGGCGGGCAGCGCCACCACCTGACCCCTGGCTACGGCAGCAGGGGACTACGGCAGCAGGGGACGCAGCCGCGTGACGGCCTCCGCCAGCGGCTCCGCCGGCACCGGAACGGCCAGATCGAGCACCACGTCGCCGTCCCGATGCTCCCACACGCCCGCCACCCGCCCCTCGTGCACGACCACGGGGGAGATCCAGCCCGCCTGCCGGCTCACCTTGGCCTTGAGCTCCGGCGGGATGAGCGGGGCGAGCGTGCGCGGCGCGCCCAGGATGTACTGGTCGAAGCCCGGCAGCAGGTGCACGGCCGCCGACGGGCGGCCGGCGGCCAGCTCGTCCACGTGCTCCGACAGCGCGAGCAGCGTGAGCCCGTCGTCGGTCTCGACCTCGGTCAGCTCGGGCGCCAGCGCGCCGAACCAGCCCTTCAGCACCGCCTTGCGCGCCGTCCCGCCGAACAGCCACGCGTCGAACATCTCCGGCGTGGCCGGGCCGTGCGCGCCCAGATAGGCACGCGCCACCCGCACGCCCGCCTCCTCGTACGGCGGCAGCTCGCCCGGCCAGCCCGGCAGCCAGCCGGCGGGGGTGGTGAAGGTCACCCTGCCCTCGCGCGGCGGGCCGTAGCACAGCTCGCCCAGGCGGCTGAGCGGCTTGAGCAGCGCGCCCCAGCCGGACGCCAGCGCCTCGCGCAGCCGGGTCCGGCCGGTCATCGTCACCACGGCGTCGACCAGCTCCTCCCGGGTCAGCGGCTCGCCCTTCAGCGCCTCGGGAACCGCCTCGATGATCGCGGCGACCTCGTCGGCCGTCACCCCGTGACCGCGCTGCCACGAGCCCTTCTCCCAGAACCGCAGCGTCGCCAGCGCCGCGCAGTAGGAGGCCAGCTCGTCGGCGGGCACCAGGTGCAGCGTGCCGCCCCGCATGAGCCAGGTCCTGACCAGCGTGCGCTCGGACCACAGGGCACGGGGCACCTCCCCGCGCTCCGGCTCCGCCTGCCGGACCGCCACGGCCAGCTCCGCCGACGAGGCCACCTGCGCCTGCACGCCGCACAGCCGCCGGGCGACGCTCACGGCGTCTCCGCCGTCGGCGCCGCTCACGAACTGCCTGCGCAGCCGCCAGGCGAGGATCTGCCCCCAGCTCACCCGAATCGTCACCCGCCTTTTCTACCGGACCCGGCCGACATTCCCGCCGACGGGATCACGGGCTCAGGCGGTGAAGCCGATGTTCTCGTAGTGCAGGTCGTAGAAGCCGCGCGCGCCCACGTTGGCCAGCGTCTCCTTCACGGCCACGTTCTGTGGCCGCTGGTAGAGGGGCAGGACGTTGACCTCCTGCCACAGCAGTCGGTCGGCGGCGTTGGCGAGCGAGCGCCCCTCGGCCGGGTCCAGGCTCTGCGCGGCCCGGCTCATGGCCTCGTCGATGGCCGCCGACCCGGTACGGCCGAAGTTGGCGTTCCACGTCTTGCCGTCGGGCGCGTTCGCGTAGATGCCGAAGCTGCTGGACACGGGGTACGGCGTGCCGATGTAGGAGAACGGCGTGATGTCGAAGTTGCCGGGGATGACGTAGCTGGTGAAGAAGTCACCGCTGGGCACCGACCGGATAGTCAGCTTCACCCCGATCTGGGCGAGCATGCTCTGCGCCAGCTCGCCCTCCTGCTTGCTGATCTGCACCCCGGACGGCACCACGAAGCGCAGCTCCAGCGGCTTGCCGTTCTTCTTCCGCACCGCGCCGTCGAGCCGCCAGCCGGCCGCGTCCAGGAGCCGCCGGGCCCGCGCGGGGTCGTAGGCCCCGTACTCGCCGGCGTTGTCCTGGTAGCCCTCCTGGGTGTTCATGAAGAAGTGGTTGTCGAGCAGCGCGATCGGCCAGTCGAGGCCCTGCAGGTCGGACTGCGCGATGGCCTGCCGGTTGATGCCGAGCTGCACGGCCCGGCGTACGTTGCGGTCGCGCAGCAGCTCGCTGGAGCCGTTGAAGGTGAAGTGCCGGAAGTCGGGCCCGGCCGCCTGCCGCACCTCCGCGCCCGAGGTGGCCCTGGCCCGCGCGTAGTCGGGCGCGGACGGCCCCACGTCGATGATGTCGAGCTCGCCGTTGCTGAACGCGCCGATCAGCGAGTCCTGCTCGGCCGCCCGGTAGATGATCCTGTCGAGCTTGGCCCGGTCGCCCCACCACGCGTCGTCGCGCACCAGCGTGACCGTCTTGGCCGTCTGGTCGAACCCGCCGAACTTGAACGGTCCCGCCGTCACCGGGATCTTGTTGAGCCACCCGGTGTTGAACGCCTCCGCCGAGGAGTTGGTGGCGGCCGGCAGCAGCGGCCCGAACAACGACTGCCAGTCGCCGAACGGCCGCGCGAACGTCACCACCACCTCGTGGTCGTCCTTGCCCCGCGCCACCTTCTCGATGTCCTGGTAGCCGGTCGCGGAGGCGATGCGGTAGGCGGGGTCCTTGCCGTTGAGCGCCCGCCACTGGGCCTGGTAGTCGGCCCAGGTGATCGGCTTGCCGTCGGACCAGTGCGCCTTCGGGTTGAGCGTGTAGGTGACGACCTGCCGTGGCCGCCGCGCCGTGACCTCGGCCTCCAGCACGTAGTCGCGGTCGGGCGTGATCTCGGCCTTCTCGTCGGAGTAGAAGGGCGAGGGCAGCAGCGCGTTGCTGACCGACGCCGCCACCGCCAGGTTGCCGTCGACGTGGTTGCGGTTCCACTGCGCGGGCAGCTCGTTGATGCCCCACCGGAGCGTGCCGCCGTTCTTGACCTGGTCGCGCGGGCGCGGGTTGATGTCGAACGCCCTCACCGTACGGTCGTCGCCCCGGCCCCCGGCGCCTTCCTCGCCACCGCCGCCGGTGCGGCCCCCGCAGCCCGCCAGGGCCAGCGGCGCGGCCACGGCCAGGGCGAGGACGAGACGTGCTGCTTTCATCGAGCGGTTCCTCCTGGTCTATACGACGACACGCCTCTCGGCGTAATGGCAGGCCGCGCCGTGGTCCTCGCCCAGCGTCCGCACGTCGGGCTCCACCTGGACGCAGAGCCCGCGCTCGTCGTCGGTGAGCTCGCCACGGAACTTGGGGCACCTGGTGCGGAAGCGGCAGCCCGTCGGAGGGTCGGCCGGGCTGGGCAGGTCGCCCTCCAGCAGGATCCGCCGCCGGGAGCGCTCACGCGCCGGGTCGGGCAGCGGGATCGCAGACAGCAGGGCCTGGGTGTAGGGGTGCATCGGGGCGTCGTAGACGGCGTCGATCCGGCCGATCTCGGCGATCCTGCCGAGGTACATGACCGCCACGCGGTCGGCGAGATGCCGCACCACGGCCAGGTCGTGCGCCACGAACAGATAGGACAGCCCGAGCCTGGCCCGCAGCGCGCCGAGCAGGTTGATCACTCCGGCCTGGATCGACACGTCCAGCGCCGAGACCGGCTCGTCCAGCACCAGCAGCCGGGGCTCCAGCGCCAGCGCCCGCGCGATGCCGACGCGCTGCCGCTGCCCTCCGGAGAAGTCCTGCGGATAGCGGGCGGCGTGCTCGGGATCCAGCCCGACCAGCGCCAGCAGTTCGGCCACCCGCCGCCCCGGCTGCCGCCGCCCGTGCGTACGCAGCGGCTCGGCCACGATGTCGTGGACGGTCATGCGCGGGTCGAGCGAGGCCAGCGGGTCCTGGAAGACCACCTGCAGGTCGCGCCGGATCGCGGTGCGCTCGCCCCGGCCGAGCCGGGAGGTGTCGCGGCCGAGCACGACGATGCGCCCGGCCTGCGGGGCGGCCAGCTCCAGGATCTGGGTCAGCGTCGTGGTCTTGCCGCTGCCCGACTCGCCGACCAGGGCCAGCGTCTCACCTTCGCGGATGTCGAAGCCGACGCCGGCCACCGCGTGCACGGTGCCCACCCGCCGCCTGAACACCGCGCCCTTGATCAGCGGGTAGTCCTTGACCAGCCCGCTGACCTCCAGCACTGTCCGCCGATGCCGCTCCCGAGGCCCGGCCGGCGGCTCCCCGCCGTCCCCGCCGTCCCCGCCGGTACCTGCGGGGCCTGCGAGGTCGGCAGCGTCGGCGGGGCGCACCTCCTCCCAGCGGATGCATGCCGCGCGATGCCCCTCGCCCACCTCGTACAACGGAGGCTCGCTTTCGTCGCAGGCGGCCACCCACAGCGGGCAGCGCGGCGCGAACGGGCAGCCGGGCGGCAGCGCGCCGGGGGAGGGCGGGCTGCCCTCGATGGGCGTCAGCCGCCCGCCTTGCCGGTCGATGCGCGGCACCGAGCCCAGCAGGCCCACGGTGTAGGGCATGCGCGGCCGGTAGTAGACGTCGTCGACGCCGCCGACCTCGACCGGGCGGCCGGCGTACATGACGAGGACCCGGTCGGCGAAGCCGGCCACCACCCCCAGATCGTGCGTGATCATGATGATGGCCGCGCCGGTCTCGCGCTGCGCCGTCTTCAGCACCTCCAGCACCTGCGCCTGCACGGTGACGTCGAGCGCGGTGGTGGGCTCGTCGCAGATGATCACGTCGGGGTCGTTGGCGATGGCCATCGCGATCATCACGCGCTGCCGCATGCCGCCGGAGAACTCGTGCGGGAAGGCGAGCGCCCGCTCGGCCGGGCGCGGGATGCCGACCAGCTCCAGCAGCTCCACCGCCTTGACCTGGGCGTTCTCCCTGCTCACGCGCTGGTGCACGCGCACGGCCTCGGCGATCTGGTCGCCCACCCGGTAGACCGGCGTGAGCGCCGACAGCGGGTCCTGGAACACCATCGAGATCGTCCGGCCGCGCAGCGCGTCGAGCTCGCGGGCGGGCGCGCCGATCAGCTCCCTGCCGTGCAGCCGCACCGACCCGGTGACGCGCGCGCCACGCGGCAGCAGGCCCATGACGGCCGCCGCGGCGACGGACTTGCCCGACCCCGACTCGCCGACGACGGCCAGCACCTCGCCGGGCCGCACCGCGTAGCCGAGGCCGCGCACGGCGGGCACGCCGCCGAAGGTGACGCCGAGGTCGGTGACCTCCAGGACCGGTCTCATCGCGCCCTCTTCGCCGCGGGGTCGAACGCGTCGCGCAGCGCGTCGCCGACGAGGTTGACCGCGAGCACCGTGACCACCAGCAGCCCGGCCACGAACCAGAACGTCCACGGCGCGTACGTGGCCGTTCTCGACCCGTCGGCGATCAGCGTGCCGAACGACACGTCAGGCGGCTGGATGCCGAACCCGAAGTAGGACAGCGACGTCTCGGTCAGGATGGCCGCGCTGACGTTGAGCGTGGCGTCCACGACGAGCAGCGACGACAGGTTGGGGAGCACGTGCCGGAAGACGATGCGCACCGGCGGCACCCCCATGTAGCGGGCGGCCTGGATGAACTCCCGCTCCTTGAGCGAGATCGTCATCCCTCTGACGACCTTGGAGGTCACCATCCACAGGAACAGCGCCAGCATGACCACGAACAACGCCCACTGCCCGGCCCCGAACAGCGGCGACATGATCGCCAGCACGAGGAAGGCGGGCAGCACGAGCAGCAGGTCGGTCGTCCAGCTCAGCACGCGGTCGGTCCAGCCGAGGAAGTAGCCGGCGAACGCGCCGACCAGGGCCGCGAGCGCCGTGGAGACGAGCGCCGCCAGCAGGCCCACGACCAGCGACTTCTGCATGCCGCGCAGGGTGAGGGCGAAGACGTCGGCGCCCGTCTGGAGCGTTCCGAACCAGTGGTCGGGGGAGGGCGGCTGCAGGAACGCGGTGAAGTCCTTGTCGGTGTAGCTCCACCGGGTGACCAGCGGCCCGGCGAAGGCCAGCAGGAACATCGCCGCCAGCACCGCGAACCCCGCGATCCCCTGCGGGGAGCGGAAGAACCGCCCGGCCACCACCCGCAGCCGCGAATGGACGCGGGTGGTCGCGCCGTCGCTCAGCTCCTCGGCCAGCTCCTCCTGCGACAGCGTCATGCGGACCGCACCCTCGGATCGAGCGCCGCGTGCAGCAGGTCGGCGGCGAGCGAGGCGCACAGCACCGCGACGCCCGCGAGCAGCGAGATGGCGGCGACGGTGTTGACGTCGTTGCTGAAGATCGAGTTGATGAGCTGCTCGCCCAGCCCGTGCCAGCCGAAGATCTTCTCGGTGAACGTGGCCCCGGTCAGCAACGCGCCGAACGTGAACGCGAAGTAGGTCGCCACCGGGATCAGCGCCGTGCGCAGCGCGTGCCGGAGCAGCGCCTTGCGCCGGCTCAACCCCTTGGCCACCGCGGTGCGCACGTAGTCGGCGCCGAGCACGTCGAGCATCATGTTGCGCTGGTAGCGGCTGAAGACGGCGGCGAGCCCGATGGACAGCGAGACGGTCGGCAGGACGAGGTGCTGCACCCGGTCGATGGCCTGGCCCCAGAACCCGGCGGTCAGCCCGTCGGTGTACTCGCCGCTGACCAGCAGCACCTGATGGCCGAAGACCCGCTCGTTGGCCCAGGAGGCCAGCAGGATCAGCATGTTGGCCACCACGACCACCGGCACCGCCAGCACCACGAACGACAGGCCCGTGGAGAGCCGGTCGAACCAGCGGTACTGCCGGACCGCGGCGAGCGCCCCGGCCAGCACCCCGATCAGGCTGCCGAAGAACACCCCCAGGATCACCAGCCGGAACGTCACGCCCATGCGCCGCCTGAGGTCGTCGCCGACCGGCGACCCGGTGATCGTCCTGCCGAAGTCGCCCCGGACCACCCCGCCCGCCCAGGTGGCGTAGCGCTGCAGCAGCGGGACCTTGTCGTTGAGGTTGAGCGCGGCGAGCTGCGCGTCGACCACGGCCGGCGGCGGCTTGGGCGTGCGGTCGGCGTAGTTGGAACGCGGGTCGAGGGCGACGGCGGCCAGCAGATAGGAGAGGCTGGCGGCCACCACGACGAGCACGGTGTAGCCGAGCAGCCTGCGGACCAGGAACCCGGCCATCGCCCTCCCTCCGCCGAGCACGCTACGCAGTCATATAGCTACACCATGTGACGGGGTGGCGCACGCAGCGGGAAGAAGTCAGCGGCCGGAAAGTTCGTCCACGGCGGCGGCGACGTCCTCGCTCGTGATCGTGGTCAGCTCGGCCGCGCTGGCCGCGGAGCCGGCGCCGGCCTGCCCGGCGAGCCGTACGTCCCGGCGCATCGCGGCGCGCTCGAACAGGGAGCGGGCGAAGCGGCCGTTGCCGAGGCCGTCGATGAGCCGCTCCGCGCAGACCCAGGTGAAGACCTCGTCGAGGTTGCGCAGCGCGCCCTCGTCGAAGGTGTCGCCCGCCTTCGACGCGAGCAGGACGGCGATCTCGCTCAGCTCGGCGGGGGAGTAGCTGGGGAAGGCCACGCGCTGGTTGAACCGGCTGGCCAGGCCGGGATTGGTGGCGAGGAAGCCGTCCATCTCGCGCTCGTAGCCGGCCAGCACGACGACGAGCCGGTCGCGGTCGTCCTCGGCCCGCTTGAGCAGCGTCTGCACGGCCTCGGCGCCGAAGGCGTCGCCGCCCTGGTAGCCGGGGTTGACCAGGCTGTAGGCCTCGTCGATGAACAGCACGCCGCCGAGCGCCCGGTCGATCAGCTCGTTGGTCTTGATCGCGGTGGCGCCGAGGTGCTGGCCGACCAGGTCGGCGCGGTGCGCCTCGACCACGTCGGGCCTGGCCAGCAGGCCGAGCGCGGCGAAGATCCGGCCGAGCACCCGGGCGACCGTGGTCTTGCCGGTGCCGGGCGGCCCGACGAAGACGAAGTGGCGCATCTGCTGCGGCGTGGGCAGCCCGCGCTCCTGCCGCATGCGGGCCACCTGGAGCTGCGCGGCGATGGCGTGCACCTGCCGCTTGACCGGGGCCAGGCCCGCCATGCGGTCGAGGTCGGCGAGCGCCTCCTCCAGCGTGGGGGTGGCGGCGTAGCCGCGGAAGCGGGCGGTGAGGTCGTCGAACGCCTTGGTGACGTCGGGCGTGGTGGTGGTGACGAGATCGGTGGTGGTCGGCGTGCCGCCCGCGCCCACCACGCGCACGTCGCGGGCCTGCGCGGCGGCCTCGACCAGGCTGCGGGCGAAGCGGGCGTTGCCCAGCTCGTCGACCAGGCCGCGGCGGTGCACGTCGTCGTACAGGCCGAGCAGGACGCGCCGGGTCTCGGCGCTCATCTGGTCGCCCCGCCGCCGCTGGAGCAGCTCGGTGACCTCGACGAGCTCCTGGGGGGAGTAGCCGGGGAAGCGTACGCGGGTGGCGAAGCGGCTGGCCAGGCCGGGGTTGCTGGACAGGAAGCCGCTCATCTCCTGCTCGTAGCCGGCCAGGATGATGATCACCCGGTCGCGGTCGTCCTCGGCCCGTTTGAGCAGGGTCTGCACGGCCTCGGCGCCGAACCGGTCGGGCTGGCCGTCGGAGGAGTTGACCAGCCCGTACGCCTCGTCGATGAACAGCACCCCGCCGAGCGCCCGGTCGACCAGCTCGTTGGTCTTGATCGCGGTCGCGCCCAGGAACTCGCCCACCAGGTCGGCCCGCTGCGCCTCGACGACGTAGGGGGTCTCCAGCAGGCCGAACGCGTAGAAGATCTTGGCGAGCGCGCGGGCCACCGAGGTCTTGCCGGTGCCGGGCGGGCCGACGAAGACGAAGTGGCGGGTGGGCCGCTCGCTGGCGTAGCCCGCCTCGGCCCGCAGCCTGGACGCCTCGATGGAGGCGGCGATGGAGCGCACCTGCTCCTTGACCGGGGCGAGCCCGATCATGCTCTCCAGCTCGGCGAGCGCGTCCTCGACGGAGATCTGGGGCGGCCCGCCGGGCTTGTCCTGGGCGGTCTCGGGGCGGCCCTCGCGGGCCCTGACCCTGACCTGCTCCTCGACGACGTTCGCGGCCCTCGCCTGGCGCGCCTGCACGAAACGGTAGACGAGCACGGCCAGAGCGGTGATGTACGCCGTCCAGACGGAGGCCGTGATCGACATCAGGTGGATCACCGCGGCGAGCAGGCCGGCGGGGATGAGCGCGGCCAGGGTGGTCACCCACGGCGTGACCCAGCGGATGAGGTGCGCGGCGGCGGCGACCGGCAGGGCCAGGGCGACCATCAGGTGCACCGCGAACGAGCCGCCGGGGTAGAGCCGCCCGAACACCTGCAGGGCGAGCGCCATCCAGCACAGCACCACCAGCGCGGTGGCGGCGGCGCGGGGATAGCGCATGGTGAGCGCGACGAAGGCGAGCGCCAGCAGGACGAGGGGGAAGGTGCTCAGCAGGTCCCAGCCGAGCGCCGCGCCCACGCCCATCGTCGCGACGAGCACGACCACGTAGAGCACCCGCCGCACCCCAGGGGGGATCCGGAAGTAGCGCTCCCGCACCTGTTCGAACAGATCCCGCGCTGCGGCCCGCCCCGCGGCCTGGGCCCTGCCGGACTCACGCATCACGCCTCCCCGGTCCGCCCCCGGTTATACCGCACTGGACGGACGATTAGGCGTTTCTGACACGCTGGGCCGAGGTCACGAAGGCGGCGATGTGCCGGCCGAGCTCGGCGCCGGCGTCCTCCTGGAGGAAGTGCCCCGCGCCCTTGATCACGGGATGCTCCAGGCCGGAGGTCCCTGCCATCGTTTTGAGCAGGATCGGCCGCATACCTCCGGTGATCGGGTCGCTGTCGGAGAAGGCCACCAGGAACGGGCGCTCGAGCGTGGTGAGAACCTGCCAGGCAGCGCGGTTGGCGGGCGCGGCCGGGTCGTCGGGGGAGGTGGGCACCAGGCCCGGCATGGCCCGCGGGCCCGCCTTGTACGTCTCGTCGGGGAACGGCGCGTCGTAGGCGGCCCGCACCTCGGACGGCAGCGGGGTCCTGCACCCGGCTTGGACGAACCGGGCGATGTCGAGCGCCGGGGCGTTGAGCACGGACTCACGGAACCGGTGCCAGACCTCGGGCATGGGAATGTCACCCGTGGGCAACCCCGTGTTGGCGGCCACGATCCCGGCCACCCGCTCCGGGTGCTCGGCGGCGATCCGCAGCCCGATGAGGCCGCCCCAGTCCTGGCCGACGACGGTCATGCCGCGCAGGCCGAGCGCGTCGAGCAGCAGGGCCCGGGTCCACTCGACGTGTCTGGCGTAGGTGTGGTCGGCGAGGTCGGCGGGCTTGTCGGAGCGGCCGAAGCCGATCAGGTCGGGCGCGATCGCCCGCAGCCCGGCCGCGGCCAGCTCGATCATGACGTGGCGGTAGAGGAAGGACCAGCTCGGCTCGCCGTGCAGCAGCACGACCGGCGCGCCGCCGGCGGGGCCGGCCTCCACGTACGCCATGCGCAGGCCGTCGCCCACCTCGGCGTATCGGGGCTCGTAGGGGAAGTCGGGCAGTCCGGCGAAGCGTTCGTCGGGAGTACGCAGGATCCGCATAGAACAAAACTCTAGTCACCGGCGCTGGTGCCGCCCAGGGAACTCGCCCACCGACACCTGCTTGGGCGTCACCCGCAGCACGTCGGCGTCGGCGAGCGCGATGCCGCGCACCTCCACCCAGTACCGCCGCTGGAGCGGGTCGGCGGCGAACACCGCCACGCGCGGATCGGCCTCGATCGCCTCCCACGCCTCGGTCCCGGCGATCAGGCGCAGCTCGCCGGTGGAGGTGACGGTGGCCGCCGCGCCGGCGACCCGGGGGCCGAGGCCGTCTCCGTAGGCCAGGACGACGCCGCGGGCGTAGGAGATGGCCCGGCGCGCCTCGGCGGTCAGCGCGGCCGACGGCCCGGACCCCATGGGCAGGTCGCACATGATCAGCGCGGCCCGCCACGGCCCCGGGCCGCCCCGCCACCAGGCCCGCGCCGCCCGCGCCACGAACACCGCCACCGCCGCCGCGAGCGCCCCCAGCCCGATCCGCCAGGCCCACGCCGAGCCCAGCAGCCCGCCGGCCGCGCAGGCGGCGGCGGACAGCACGACCAGCAGCGTCGCGGCCACGAGCCACCGGTCGTCCATACGGCGGGCGCGCAGGCAGCCGCGCACCACCGGGTACGGCACCGCCAGCGCCGCCACGGCCGCCCGCGGCTCCACCACGAGCGCCACGCCCACCAGCGGCACCAGCACCGACCATGTCCTGACGAGGACGATCCAGAGCGTGACCTCCACGTCCCGCCGCGCCGTACGGTCCGGGCCGGCGAGCAGCGCCTGCTCCAGAGCGCGCAGCGGCCGGCCACGCCAGGACTCCGCCATCGCCCGCACGGCGGCGAGCGCCGGCCAGCCGAGCACGACGACGCCCGCCAGCCCGGCCCACACCGGGTCGAGCGCGCGGGGCACGGCGGGCGCCGTCCCGAGGACCAGCCAGACGGCGAACGCCGGCACCGACACCACGGCGGCCACCACGCCCGCGCCGAGCCACGGGTCCCGTCCGAACATGGCGGGCACGTACGACCAGATCCTGACCCGCCGGGCCTGCCGCACCGTGAGCGGCACCAGCAGCGCGAGCACCGCGAACCCGGCGAGCCGCGCCGACGCCCCCCGGTCGAGGGCGAGCGCCGCCGCCGCGATGGCGACGGTGGTCACGGCGACCAGCAGCCGGGCCTGCCGCGACCAGACCTCCAGCGCCCTCCTGGCCCTGCCGGTCTCGCGCGGGTCCACGGGCCAGGCCGGGTCGTGGTGCGGGCGGGGCCGTTCCCAGCGCAGCAGCGCCAGCGCCAGGTTCACCCGGGCCTGCGGATGGGCGGGGGCGACGGCCAGCGCCGCGCGGTAGCGGTGCGCAGCGCGGGCGTGCTCGCCGCGCAGCAGCGCGAGGTCGCCCAGCAGGACCTCGGGGCCGGCCTCCTCGGGCGCGAACCTCCTGGCCTGCTCGGCGTGCTCGACCGCGTCGCTCCAGCGGCCGGGGCGGCGGCGCAGGACCGCGGCGAGGCGCAGGCGGGCGAGCCAGGAGCCGGGCGCGAGCGCCACGGCCCGCTCGGCGGCGGGCAGGGCGTCGGCGTCGCGGCCCAGCCGCTCGTGGGCGAGGCTGATGAGCCGGTACGCCCACTCGGCCCCGGGATCGAGGTCGGCGGCGCGGCGGGCGGCCTCCAGGGCGGATTCGGGGCGGCCGGCGTTCAGCCTGGTCAGCGCCTCGTCACACCACTCGCGTGAGGACCTATCCTGAATGTCATCGTTCTTACCACTTGGATCGGTCCCCACACCTCCCATGATCGGATGGGGCGCCGACGTTGGATAGATGCCGACATATGGCTGTATCTCTCTAGAGAGGTGCGCCAGACCGTGGATCAGGCGATACCGCTATGACAAGCGCGTGCCATGGCCTAAGCTGCCACGCAAGCCGGAGCGCACGAGCCGGGGCGCCGCCTTCCTAGAGGGGCGGGCGCGAGACCGTGGCGCGCTAGCGGCCGACCACCTGCGCGTGCGGGCCCTGTCAGCGGATCGGCCTGCAAGGAGGCCCATGACCGTCACACAGGCCGCACCGCTCGTCAAGACTTCCGCGAGCCGGCCGGGCGAGCGACGCTGGTCCGTCCTGGCGCTGCTCTGCCTGGCGCTGCTGCTCATCACGGTGGACGCGACGGTCCTGCACATCGCGGTGCCCGCGCTGACCGCCGCGCTCGAACCGAGCGCGGTGCAGCTCCTGTGGATCATCGACGTCTACTCGCTCGTCGTCGCGCCGCTGCTCATCATGTTCGGCACGCTCGGCGACAAGTACGGACGCAAACGCCTGGTCCTGTGTGGCTTCGTACTGTTCGGCCTGGCCTCGGCAGGGGCCGCGTTCGCCCCGACGCCGCTGACGCTGATCCTGGCCAGGGCGCTGCTCGGCGTCGGCGGCGCGATGATCATGCCGGCCACGCTCTCGCTCATCCGCCAGGTCTTCACCGACCGGCGCGAGCGGGCCATCGCGCTCGGCGTCTGGAGCGCGGTGGCCGCGGCAGGCGCCGCCGTCGGGCCGCTCGTCGGCGGGGTGCTGGTCGGCTTCTGGTGGGGCGCGGTCTTCCTGATCAACGTGCCGATCCTGCTCGTGCTGCTGCCCGCCGCCATCCGCCTGCTGCCCGACTCGCCCGTACGCAGGGACCGGCCCTGGGACGCCGCCGGCGCGGCGCTGTCGGTCGCCGGCATCCTGGCGCTGGCCTTCGGGCTCAAGGAGGCGGGCTCGGGCACCCTCATGCCGATGTGGGCGTCGCTGCTGGTGTTCCTGGCGGGAGCCGGGCTGCTCGTCGCCTTCGTCCGGCGGCAGCGGCGGCTGGCCGTGCCGCTGCTGGAGCTCGGGCTGTTCCGGCGGCGTGAGTTCACCACCGGCGTCACCGGGGTGCTGCTCGGCGTCTTCGCGCTGGTCGGGCTCCAGCTCATGCTCGCCCAATACCTGCAGCTCGTGCTCGGCGACAGCCCGGTGCGCGCGGCCGTGCGCATGCTGCCGCTGGTGCTGTCGGCGATCTGCGGCGGGCTCGCGGCGGCCCACATCCTGCCGCGGCTCGGCCTGCGGGCCACGATGAGCGGCGGGCTCGGGCTGGTCGCGCTGGCCCTCACCCCCACGCTGGGCTGGGGCGTCGAAGGACACCCCGTGATGCTGGCCGTCTGCTTCGTCGGCATCGGGTTCGGGGTGCAGGTGGCGCTGCTGGCCGCCTCCGACACCATCATGTCCGCCGTACCGGAGTCCCGGGCGGGCGGGGCGGCGGCCATCGAGGAGACCGCGTACGAGCTGGGCGCCGGCCTCGGCGTCGCCGTGCTCGGCACCATCACCGCCATCGCCTACGCCCCCGCACTGACCGCCGTGCCCGGGGTGTCCGCGGCCGGCATGGACGAGGCCCGCCAGTCCCTCGCCTCGGCCGCGCACGTGGCGCACCAGGTGGGCGGCAGCGCGGGTGGCGCGCTGCTCGACGCCGCCCGGTGGGCCTTCGTCAACGCCCTGCACACGACCGTCGTCGTGAGCGTCGTCCTGCTGAGCCTGACCGCCGTCTCGGTGGCCGTGCTGCTCCGCCGTGATTGAGGTGTGCCATGTCCCGTACCGGGCAGTCAACTAGCGTGAAACAGGTCTCCCGTGATGTCGCGGCCTTAGTCGCCCGCCTGTGCGTGGGCGGGATCTTCTTCGCCAACGGATGGGCCAAGCTGGAGGACGGCCTCAAGCTCACCGGCTCCAAGTTCCTGGAGCAGGGCGCGCCCGCGCCACAGGCATGGGCCACGGTCACGATGCTCGCCGAGCTCATCGGCGGGGCCCTGCTGATCGCCGGGCTCGCGGTCTCCGTCACCGGCCTGTTCCTCTTCGCCGAGGCGCTGGCGGTCTTCCTCGTCGCGC
Organism: Nonomuraea wenchangensis; assembly: GCF_900111685.1. Taxonomy (GTDB): domain Bacteria; phylum Actinomycetota; class Actinomycetes; order Streptosporangiales; family Streptosporangiaceae; genus Nonomuraea; species Nonomuraea wenchangensis. The sequence continues at coordinate 160,469 of NZ_FOHX01000019.1, read as the reverse complement.
CGCCGCTCAACCCGATCACCATGAATGAGATCATCCTGCTCGGCGCGGCGTCGCTGCTGCTGGCCGTGGTGGGGGCCGGGCGGGCGTCGGTCGACCACATGGTGGTCATCCGGCGGCGGGAGGCGGCTGCGGCCGACGAGTTCGCCGCCGACCACGACGCCGAGCGGGTCATCGCGTCCTTCCGCGACCCGGACGCCCCGGCGCGGCCCGCCGGCGAGGCCGGGGAGTCCCGCGCCACCGCCGAGGGGCAGCAGGCCGCCCGGCCCGAGACCCCCTCCGAGACCCCGCCCGCGGAGAGCCCCGCCACCGAGGACACCGCGCCGCACCCGCGCCCGCGCGCCACCGCGCCCAAGCGCTCCGAGGAGCCGGCGCCCACCCCGGGCGACACGCTGGTCGCCGGGCGCAAGAAGCCCGCCGCCAGGAGCAGGCGCACCTCCGACGAGTGAGGGCCGGGGTCACATCTCCGCGGTGAGGCGGGCCACCACCCGCATCTTGTTCATCGCGTCCAGGGCCGCCACCTTGTACGACTCCGCCAGCGTCGGATAGTTGAACACCGCGTTCACCAGGTAGTCCACGGTGCCGCCGCATCCCATGACGGTCTGCCCGATGTGCACCAGCTCGGTCGCCCCCGTGCCGAACACGTGCACGCCCAGCAGCCGCCGGTCCTCCGAGGACACCAGCAGCTTGAGCATGCCGTACGAGTCGCCGATGATCTGCCCCCTGGCCAGCTCCCGGTAGCGCGAGACGCCCACCTCGAACGGCACCTTCTCCCGCGTCAGCTCGTCCTCCGACTTCCCGACGAAGCTGATCTCCGGGATCGTGTAGATGCCGATGGGCGTCAGCTCGGCCAGCTCCTCGACCGGCTCGCCGCAGGCGTGCTGGGCGGCCACCCGGCCCTGCTCCATCGAGGTCGCCGCGAGCGCGGGGAAGCCGATCACGTCGCCCACGGCGTAGATGTGCGGGACGGCGGTGGCGTAGTTGTCGTCCACCTCGATCCGGCCGCGCCGGTCGGCCGCCAGACCCGCGGCCTCCAGGCACAGCTCGGCGGTCTTGCCCTGGCGGCCGGCCGAGTACATCACGCAGTCGGCGGGGATCCTCTTCCCGCTCTCCAGCACGGTCAGCGCGCCGCTGCCGCGCCGCTCGACGGCCGCCACGTTCTCGCCGAACCTGAAGGTGACCGCCAGGTCGCGCAGGTGGTACTTCAGCGCCTCGACGATCTCCAGGTCGCAGAACTCCAGCATGCGCTCGCGCCGCTCCACCACCGTCACCTTCGTGCCGAGTGCGGCGAACATGGAGGCGTACTCGATGCCGATCACGCCCGCCCCGACGACGACCAGCGTCTCCGGCACCCGCTCCAGCCGCAGGATCGCGTCGGAGTCGATCACCGTACGGTCGTCGAACTCCACGCTGTCCGGCCGGGCAGGCGAGGTGCCGGTGGCGATCACGATCCGGTCGGCGGTGATCTTCATCTCGGCGCCGTCGTCGTCGCCGGACACGCCGATCGTGTGCGGGTCGAGGAAGCGGCCGGTGCCGTGCAGCACCGTCACGTGGTTGCGGGCGAGCTGGCTGCGGATCACCTGGATCTCGCGGCCGATCACGTGCTGCGTGCGCATGCCGAGGTCGGTGACCGTGATCTCGTCCTTGACGCGGTAGCTGGCGCCGTACAGCTCGCGCTGGTTGAGCCCGGTGAGGTAGAGCACCGCCTCGCGCAGCGTCTTGGAGGGGATCGTGCCCGTGTTGATGCACACGCCGCCGATCATGTGCCGTTTCTCGATCACGGCGACGCGCCGGCCGAGCTTCGCCGCGGCGATCGCGGCCTTCTGTCCGCCGGGCCCGGAGCCCAGGACGACTACGTCAAAGTCCGCCACAACGTACAGTGTGCGGTCCGCGCCACCGCGCGGAAAGCCCCGTCTGTCAGACTCCGGAGTATGTTGCGCGCCTTCACCCAGGTCGACGTGTTCACCGCCACCCCCTACCTCGGCAACGCGCTCGCGGTCGTGCTGGAGGCCGACGGGCTCGGCACCGAGGAGATGCGGCGCCTCGCCGCCTGGACCAACCTGTCCGAGACCACCTTCGTCCTGCCGCCCACCAGCCCCGAGGCCGACTACCGGGTACGGATCTTCACCCCCTCCCAGGAGCTGCCCTTCGCCGGGCACCCCACGCTCGGCACCTGCCACGCCTGGCTGGAGGCCGGGGGCACGCCGCGCGACCCCGGCGAGATCGTCCAGGAGTGCGGGGCGGGGCTCGTACGGGTGCGGCGGACCGGCGACGGCCTGGCGTTCCAGGCGCCGCCGCTGATCCGCTCAGGCCCCGTGGAGGAGCCGCTGGTGGCGAGCCTCGCCGAGGCCCTCGGCATCCCCAGGGACGCCGTCGTGGACGCCGAGTGGGCCGACAACGGCCCCGGCTGGGTGGCGCTGCTGCTCGCCGACGCCGAGTCGGTGCTCGCGCTGCGGCCCGGGACCGTGCCGTGCGACGTGGGCGTGGCGGGGCCGTACCCGGCGGGGTCGGACCTCGCGTACGAGGTGCGCGCCTTCTTCCCGCTCCAGGGCGCCACCGTCGAGGACCCGGTCACCGGCAGCCTCAACGCCTCGCTGGCCCAGTGGCTGCTGCGCACCGGCCGCGCCACGGCCCCGTACGTCGCCGCCCAGGGCACCGCCATCGGCCGCGCCGGACGGGTGCGGATCGCGACCGACGACAGCGGGAACGTGTGGGTCGGCGGATCGACCGTCACCTGCGTCACCGGCCGCATCGAGCTGTGACCGGCCGCCTCAGCGCGAGCGCTGCAGGGTGAAACGCACCTCGTCGCCCGGACGGAGCTGCGCGGCCACCGCCAGGTCGGCCGCGCGCAGCACGGCGATCACCGGATAGCCGCCGGTCGGCGGATGGTCGGCGAGGAAGACGATCGGCTGCCCGCTCGGCGGCACCTGGACCGCCCCCGTCACCATTCCCTCGCTCGGCAGCTCGCCCTGCCTCGCCCGCACCAGCTCCGGGCCGCGCAGCCGCACGCCGACCCGGTTGCTGTCCTGCGTCACGACGTACGGGGCCGCGCACAGCTCAGCCAGCGCCGCCGGGACGAACCAGTCGTCCCGCGGCCCCGGCAGCACCCGCAGCACGGCCGGCCCGAGCTCCGGCAGCGGCGCGTAGTCCGCCACGAGCCCGCCCTCGGCGGGCCCCACGGGCAGCCGCGTGCCCGCGCGCAGCGGCTCGGGGCCGAGCCCCGACAGCGAGTCGGTGGACCGGCTGCCCAGCACCGGCGGCACCGCGATCCCGCCCCGCACCGCCAGGTACGTCCGCAGCCCCCGCGAGGGCGCCCCCAGCCGCAGCTCCGCCCCCGCCGGCACCCAGAACGGCGCCCCCATGCCCGCCCCGCGCACCGGCCCCGCCGGCACCGGCGCGCCCGCCAGCGCCGCCCACGCGCCGATGAGGAAGCGCAGCCGCGCCGAGCCGAAGGTCAGCTCGATGCCCGCCAGCCCCTCGGGGTTGCCCACCAGGCGGTTCGCCAGCCTCATGCTCGCCGCGTCGGCCGCCCCGGAGCCAGGCACGCCCAGGTGGGCGAAGCCGGGCCGGCCGAGGTCCTGGACGGTCGCGTACGGGCCGGGCGCGATCACCTCGATCATGCGGGCTCGAACCGTACCCGTGTCCCCGGACGGAACGGCGACGGCGGATCGGCAGCCACGTCCCACACCCGCAGGGTCGTGTGCCCGAGCAGCCGCCAGCCGCCCGGGGACGCGCTCGGGTAGACCGCGGAGTAGGGCCCGGCGACCGCCACGGACCCGGCGGGCACCGAGGTGCGCGGCGTGCCCAGCCGGGGCACGTGCAGCACCGGGTCCAGCCCCGTGAGGTACGCGAACCCCGGCGCGAACCCCAGCCATCCCACCACCAGCTCGCACCCCGTGTGCCGGGCGATCACCTCGTCCACGCCGACGCCCGCCAGCTCCGCCACCGGCTCCAGGTCGGCGCCGTCGTAGACCACGGGGACGGTCACCACCGGCGCCGCGCCGGCCGGCCCGGCGTCAGGCGTCCTGTCACGTTCCCTGGCCAGCACGTCGGCGAGGCGCTCGCGCAGCCGTTCGCGGTCGCCGCCGGGGGCCACCACCAGCACGGTGCCGGGCCCGGGGACGATCTCCACGACCCGGTCGGGCCGCTCGCGCCGCAGTGCGGCGTCCACGCGGTGCGACAGCTCCAGCGAGCCCGTCTCGACCAGCAGCCCGTGCTCGCCCGCCGGCCGGATCATGTGCGGGCGGATCATGTGAACGCCTGCAGGACCACCCCGGCCGCCAGCAGGCCGTCCCGCACCTCCTGCGCCAGGCGGACGGCGCCCTGCGTGTCGCCGTGGACGCAGATCGAGCGCGCTGAGATCGGCACGGAGCTGCCGTCGACGGCCGTCACCGCGCCCTTGACCGCCATCTCCAGGGCCCGCGCGGCCACCTCCGCCGGGTCGTGGACCACCGCGCCCTCCTGCCCGCGCGGCACCAGCGTCCCCTCAGGTGTGTACGCCCGGTCGGCGAACGCCTCGCTCACCGTCGGCACGCCCGCCGCGGCGGCCACCTCGTGCACGACCGAGCCGGGCAGCGTGAGCACCGGCAGCGTGACGTCGTAGTCGGCCACCGCGTCGATCACGGCGGCCGCCTGCTCGCGGTCGCGCACGACGCGGTTGTAGAGCGCGCCGTGCGGCTTGACGTACGACACCCGCCCGCCCATCGCCCGCGCGATGCCGTCCACCGCCGCGAGCTGGTAGAGGACCTCCGCGCACAGCTCCTCGGGCTCGACGTCCATGGCCCGGCGGCCGAAGCCCGCGAGGTCGCGGTAGGACACCTGGGCGCCGATCGCCACGCCCCGGTCGACGGCCGCCGCGCAGGTGCGCCTGATCGTCACCGGGTCGCCCGCGTGGAAGCCGCAGGCCACGTTGGCGCTCGTGACGACGTCGAGGAGCGCGAGGTCGTCGCCGAGCCGCCAGATCCCGAAGCTCTCGCCGAGATCGGCGTTGAGGTCAATCACCATGACACCATCATGCTAAGTCGTCGCTGCTCCGGCGGGCCGAACGCGGACGCGGTCGCTGTATGTCAGATCTCGTCCGGGATGTCGGCGATGTCGTCGAGGGCGGCGGCGAGCTCGTCGGGGTCGCCGCCGATCCGCTCGGCGATCTCGATGAGCACGTGCAGCACGTCGTGCCGGTCGTGGCCGAGGTCGAGCAGGCGCTGGGCGGCCTCCCAGAGCTGCGGCGGGTCGCCCTCCCACAGCCGGGTGGCGATCTCCTCGTGCCAGGCCAGGTGCTCCTGGTCGATCGCGCCGCCGTGGTCGATCTCCAGCAGCGTGCGCCGGTCGGCCTCGTCGGACGGGTTGAGCCGGTCGAGGTCGATGCCGTTGTGCACGCCCTGGAGATAGGGGAACGCGAAGGCGCGCCTGGCCAGCGCCGACAGATCGCCGTCCGGCAGCAGCCGCTCCAGCAGCGGCCGGTCTAGCCCGAACGAGGTCGGATCGCGGTAGGCCACGGGGAACTTGCCCGTCGCCTCCCACACGGCGTCGAGCGTGGCCCGCAGCCCCTGCTCAGGCAGGCCCGTGCGGAGCGCGGCGAAGCGCACCCACGCCGACAGCACGTGCGGCATGGCGTCCTGCTCGGCCGCGCTCAGCATGACCTTGCGGGGCAGCCAGTCGAGCAGGAACGTCTCGCACTTGGTCGGGCTGACCCGCAGCGGCCGGTTGAAGTCCTGCTCGCAGCCGTAGTCGATGATGTGGTCGGCGCAGCGCGAGGCCGCCGAGGGGTCGGACAGGTGCTCGGCCGCGTCGGAGGCCAGGAACTCGGCCGCCAGCATGGCCCGCCGCTCCCTGCTGTAGGGGGCCTCGATGTGCAGCGGCGCCGGGCGCTTGCGTCCCGGGGGCAGCGCCTTCAGCCGGGCGCGGGCGAAGGCGTGGTAGGCGCTGTAGCTGTCGCTCACCGGCGGGGGCGTCTTGGGCTCCCTGGTGGCCTTCATCGCCGACTCCAGCAGCGCCCTGGCCTGCTCGGGCTGGATCTCCTCGAACAGCAGCATCGGGTTGCCCGCCGCCTCGGCCCTCGCCTGCTCCAGCAGCTTGTCGACCTGGGAGGACACCCAGGCGTCGCGGGCCATGCCGCTCATGTTGTAGTCGACGACCAGCACCAGCGCGTGCCGGTCGGTCGGGTGGGATGCCTCGTTCCAGCGGTAGGCGAAGGTGCAGATGACGGTGTCCTGGTCGCCGTAGGCGTCGCGGGAGACGTAGCAGCCGGCCGGTTTGACCGCGCCCACCTTGTCGGCCCAGCCGGGCCGCGCCACGCCCGACTCCATCATGGCCAGCGCCGCGCCCTCGGCCTTGGCCCCCTGGCGGGCGGTGCCGAGATAGGCGAGGCAGATCAGCAACGTCAGCGAGGCCGGGGTGCCGGCCTTGGCGGCGTAGTCGACCAGCCCTTCGCCGAGCACCTGCTCCACGTCGCCGCCCCGGACCCGTCTGCCCCACCAGGCCCCGATCATGTCGGAGACCATCAGCTCCGCGTCGAGCGGCGTGCGCACGGCCAGCAGCTCGCGGGCCGCCGTCACCATCTCCTGGAACACGTCGTCGGGCGGGGTGCTCTCCCGGGGATCTCGTCGGTGTCGGCGCACACCCTCACTCTCTCGTATTCCAGGCGCAAACGGTGCGGAGAACTCGGCCTGGTAACCCCGATGTTATCGGGGATCTCACCGTCGTCGGGGTCTCGGCCTGTCGGGGTGTCAGCGCGGGGCGCGCGGCGGCGGCGCCGAGTTGACGATCGCGAGCAGGTGCTCGCGCGCGATGCGTTCCACGATCTCGGGCGTCGCGGAGACACCCAGGTGCCGGGCGCACGCGCAGACGTCGGCCACGCAGCGGTCGATGGTGTCCACGGGTACGGTCAGGAACTCTTCGGCCAGCCGGAGACTGACCGGTTCGCGCAGGAACCGTGTGGCCAGAGCGAGCATAGGTGTCAGATTCCTCTGGAAGCCCGGGGGCAAACCCTCAGGAACGTGTGCTGGGCGACTTGCGCTCTCATTTCATCCTTTCTCGGACGACTGTCAAGCCTCCGCGACGCCTGTGTTCACTTCACCCGGCGCCCATCCATGCCAAGCTGTCTCCATGCGCATCCAGCTCGCCCAGAAGAGCGAGGCGGACGAGCTCCTCGGCCGCAATCCACTCGCCCTGCTCGTCGGCATGCTCCTCGACCAGCAGATCCCCATGGAGTGGGCGTTCACGGGGCCGCACACCATCGCCGAGCGGCTGGGAGGCGACCTCACGGCCGAGCGGATCGCCTCGTATGATCCTGAGGCGTTCGCCGCGCTGCTCGCCGAGAAGCCGGCCGTGCACCGCTACCCCAAGGCCATGGCGGCCAGGGTCCAGGCGCTCGCGGCCCACCTCGTCGAGCACTACGACGGGCTGCCCGAGAACATCTGGGCCGGGGCGCCCGACGGCAAGGAGTTGTTGAAACGACTCATGGCCCTTCCGGGATACGGCAAGCAGAAGGCCCAGATTTTTTTGGCATTGCTGGGGAAGCAGTTGGGTGTTCAACCTTCAGGCTGGCGTGAGGCGGCGGGAGCCTATGGCGAGGAGGGTTCGCACCGTTCGGTGGCCGACGTGGTCGACGCCGAAAGCCTGGTCCGCGTACGTGCCGCCAAGCAGGAGGCCAAGCGCGCGGCCAAGGCCGAATAGCTGCGCTGTAACCTGATCTTGCTGCGCGACGTGGAGCGATTTTGACAGGATGCGTTGACCTTAGGGGCGACCGGGCCGCGGCGGGGGCTTCCGTCCGCACATGCCCATCGCCGATGATGTACTGCAGGATCCGGTCGCCCGGAGCTGTGCTACACCCAGACACGACTATGGAGATGTGCCGCGTGGGAGACCCTGGCACGCGACGGAGGTGCGGACGATGAGCGCCGAGACCTCCGTTCCCCGTCCCCGGGAGTCGGATGTGGACATCTCAGACTCCGCCCTTTTCCAGGGCATGCTGTCCGAGGCCGAGTTCGCCTTCGCGTTCTTCGACGGCGACGGCCGCGTCCAGCGCGTCAACGACGTCTTCTGCGGCGCCGTCGTCAACGTGCCCGAGGAGCGCCTGGTCGGCCGGCAGCCGGTCGAGGTGCTGACCGCCGACCTCAGCCAGATCATCACGCACGCCGTGCAGGCCGTGATCGAGACCGACGCGCCGGTCACCGAGGGGCGCGTGCGCGTGCGGTCGGCCGAGGGCGACACCCGGCACTGGTCGCTGTCGTTCTCGCCGGTCCACGACGACTCGGGCGAGCTGCGCGCCGTCGCGCTCGTCGGCATGGACGTCACCGAGAGCCGCCAGACCGAGGAGGCCCTGCGCCGCAGCGAGGAGCGCTACCGCTCGCTGGTCGAGGCGCAGTCCCAGCTCGTCTGGATCACCTCGCCGACGGGCTCCGTCGTCGAGGACGCGCCCCAGTGGCGCGCCATCACCGGCCAGGGCCTGGAGGAATACCTCGCCAACGGCTGGCTGGAGGTCGTGCACCCCGAGGAGCGCCAGCAGACCGAGGAGGCCTGGCGGGAGGCGCTGCGCGGGCGCACCATGTTCGAGTGGAACTACCGGGTGCGCACCCGGGCCAGCGGCTACCGCCACTTCGAGGTGCGGGCCGTGCCGATCATCCGCCACGGCAGGGTCGTGGAGTGGGTCGGCGCCAACACCGACGTCACTCCGCAGCGCGAGGCCGAGGAGATGCGCGGCAGGCTGACCGACCAGCTCGGCGCCGCCGCCCTGCGCACCGCCCGGCTGCAGGGCGCCACCGCCATGCTCGCGGAGGCGCTGACCGTCGAGCAGGTCGTGCAGGTCATCATCGACGTGGGCCGCACCGCGCTCGCCGCCGACCGCTCGGCCGTGGCGCTGCTCGACACCGACCGCGCCGCGCTCAAGCTCATCAACGGCGAGGGCATCCCCGAGGCGTCCGGCGCCTCCGGGGAGGAGATCCCGCTGTCCAGCTCCAGCGTCATGACCATGGCGGTCAACAGCCGCCGGCCGGTCTTCGCCGAGTCGCCCGACAGCCTGCGGGCCCAGCTCCTGGAGGCGGGCGGCGACGAGGAGGTGCTGGGCAACTACCTCGCCAGCAGCGACGAGCGGGCCTGGGTGGGCCTGCCGCTGCTCGCCGCGGGCCGCGCGCTGGGAGCGCTCCGATTCTCCTTCACGCGCCCGCAGAAGATCTCCCAGGAGGACGGCGTCTTCCTGGAGGCGCTGGCCGGCCAGTGCGCGCTGGCGGTCGAGCGGGCCACCCTGTTCGAGCGTGAGCACCGCACCGCCGAGACGCTGCAGCGCAGCCTGCTGCCCGACCGGCTGCCCGTGGTCAAGGGCCTGGAGCTGGCCCAGCGCTTCCGCTCGGGCAGCCGCCACGTCCAGGTCGGCGGCGACTGGTACGACGCGTTCGTCCTCCAGGACGGGCGGGTCGCGGCGGTCGTCGGCGACGTCATGGGCAAGGGCGTCAAGGCCGCGGCCGGCATGGGCCGCATCCGCAACGCGATGCGCGCCCTGGCGCTGACCAACCCGCCGCCCGCGGCCGTCCTCACCGGCCTCGACCGCGTCTTCGAGGCCACCGAGGAAGAGGAGCAGGTCACCACCTTGGCCTACATGGTCGTCGAGCCCGTCACCGGCGAGGGCACGCTGGCGCTGGCCGGCCACCCGCCGCCCGTGCTGGTCTCGCCGCAGGGCACCGCGATCCTGTGCGACGGCGAGCCCGGCACGCCGCTGGGCTGGCCGACCAGTCGCAGGCAGTTCCGGTTCGTGGTGCCGCCTGGACACACCGCCGTGCTCTATTCCGACGGTCTCGTGGAGAACCGCAAACGCGGGCTGGACGCCGGACTCGCGGACCTTTGCAGTGTTGTGACCGAAGCGCCGCCTGAGGTGGTGAAGAGTCCTCACATGTTGCTGGACTTCCTGGTTGACCGGATGTTGTCTGGATATGAACAGGATGATGACGTTACCGCGCTCGCAATTCACGTTCCGCCAGCCACGAAGAGTGACCGAATGAAACAGTCATAACGGTTGCTTTCGGGTATCAGTGGCGCGCTTACGTACGCACTACTGCCTTGGTCGGCCTAGGGTGGAGGTCAACCGCCGGGAGGTGGCCGTATGGAGTGCGGGGTCGTGCCACAATGCTGTGCAGGTCCGTCGCGGTCCGCACGGCCTCACCGATCTCCGAGAGAGGCAACAGCCCCCCAGCGGGCATCTGGGTCCATTGTCGCCACGCGTTCGTTCGAGAGGTGTTCGTGTCGCCTGCAAGTTCGACTCGCTCGAAGCCACAAGAGCTGAACGAGCCCGTCATTCAGCGACTGCTCGAGCGTGGGCGCTCGCAGGGTTTCCTCGAGTCTGAGGATGTCCGTCAGGCCTTCGAGGAGGCGGACATCCCCATGTCGCACGCCGCCGCATTCTTGCGGAACCTCAGCAAAGAGGGCGTGACCGTGGTGGTGACCGCCGCGGATTCGGCTGCGCCGAAGAAGTCTCGTGGTCCAGCAAAGCGCCGCACCGCCGCCCCCGTCAAGACCAAGACGGCGGCGGCCGCCAAAGAGCAGCAGCCCGAGACCGTGACCGCGGTCGTCGGCGCCGCAGAAGCCGAGCCGGCCGCCAAGAAGGCGGCCCCCGCGAAGAAGGCCGCCCCGGCGGCCAAGAAGGCCGCGGCTCCCGCCGCCGCCAAGAAGGCCGAGCCGAAGACCGCCGCTGGGCCTGCCGAGACCAAGCCGAAGGCCGCCGACGGCGCGCGCGGCGAGTCCGACGAGGTCGAGGACCTCGAGCTCGACGGTGACGTGGAGCTGGAGGACCTCGAGGACCTCGAGGTCGAGGACATCGTCGAGGAGGACTCCGAGGCCGAGGGCGACAGCGAGGACTCCGACGACGAGGAGACCGACGAGCCCAAGCCCGCCGAGATCGCCGCCACGCAGAAGAGCGAGGACGAGGTCCTCATCCTCTCCGACGACGACGATGACGCCCCTGTCGCCCAGGTGGCGGCCGCCGGCGCCACCGCCGACCCGGTGAAGGACTACCTCAAGCAGATCGGCAAGGTCCCCCTGCTCAACGCCGAGCAGGAGGTCGAGCTCGCCAAGCGCATCGAGGCCGGCCTGTTCGCCGAGGAGCAGCTCGGCAGCGGCGAGGCCGACGGCCTGCCGGTCGACGTCCGCGCCGAGCTGGAGTGGATCGCCGAGGACGGCCGCCGCGCCAAGAACCACCTGCTGGAGGCCAACCTCCGGCTCGTGGTCTCGCTGGCCAAGCGCTACACCGGCCGCGGCATGCTCTTCCTCGACCTGATCCAGGAGGGCAACCTCGGCCTCATCAGGGCCGTGGAGAAGTTCGACTACACCAAGGGCTACAAGTTCTCCACCTACGCCACGTGGTGGATCCGGCAGGCGATCACCAGGGCCATGGCCGACCAGGCGCGGACGATCCGCATCCCGGTCCACATGGTCGAAGTGATCAACAAGCTGGCCCGCGTCCAGCGGCAGATGCTGCAGGACCTCGGCCGCGAGCCCACGCCGGAAGAGCTCGCCCGTGAGCTGGACATGACGCCCGAGAAGGTCGTCGAGGTCCAGAAGTACGGGCGCGAGCCCATCTCCCTCCACACGCCGCTGGGCGAGGAGGGCGACAGCGAGTTCGGCGACCTCATCGAGGACTCCGAGGCGATCGTCCCGGCCGACGCCGTCAGCTTCACGCTGCTCCAGGAGCAGCTGCACTCCGTTCTCGACACGTTGTCGGAGCGGGAGGCGGGCGTCGTGTCGATGCGCTTCGGGCTCACCGACGGGCAGCCCAAGACGCTGGACGAGATCGGCAAGGTCTACGGCGTCACCCGTGAGCGCATCCGCCAGATCGAGTCCAAGACCATGTCCAAGCTCCGTCACCCGTCCCGCTCCCAGGTGCTGCGCGACTACCTGGACTGAGCCGCGACGTCCGAGCGCAAGGGCCTCCGCCGGTGTTCCGGCGGGGGCCCTTCCTCGTGTCAGCGTCAGGACAGGTGCACGTCCAGCGTCCAGGGGCGGCCGGGGCGGGGCGGGGGAGTGAGCTCGACCGTGCGGCCGAGGTCGGTGAGGGTCTTGGCCAGCTCCTCGGGCGAGGACGGGACGGTGTCGTGCCGGAGCAGGTCGCGGGCGATCTCGCCGCGGGTCGCCTTGGCCATGTGGCTGACGACCTTGCCGTCGCGGAAGACACGCACCGCCACCGACCGCTCGCCCGGCTGCCACGCGCCCGCGTACGTCGCCGACCGCATGTCCACCACCAGCCCCGGCAGCGGGTCGAGCGCCTTGGCGAGCAGGGGCCGCCAGAAGGCCGGCAACCCGCCGAGCGGCGGCAGGCTCACGCTCATCGACAGCCGGTAGGGCGGGATCCGGTCGTCGATCCGCACCACGCCCCACAGCCCCGAGAAGATCAGCACCGACTCCTCGGCCCGCCGGCGCGCCTCGCCCTCCAGGGTGCCGAGCCCCAGGTTGTCGTACAGGACGCCGGTGTAGAGCTCGGCGGCGGGCAGTGTGGGGGCGGTCTTCAGCGCGGTGTTCCTGTCCAGCTCGCCGGCCAGGCCGGGCGTCAGCCCGAGCACGTCGAGGGCGTCGCGGCGTCTGGAGGCGCGTACGAGCGCGTTCAGCACCCGCCGGCGGGCCCGGTCGAGGGCGGGGAAGGACAGCTCGCCGAGGGGCGGGCCGTTTCCCTCCGCGGCCTTGCCCTCGGACGGGGGCAGCAGTGTCAACACAGGTCACTAGCTTATGGGCGACCTGCTCCGGCCCTGGTGGTGACCCGTCGGCTACGCTGCGCGGGTGGATTTTGACCGACTTGTCCATGAAGCGTGGCCGGCGTACGAGCAACACGAGCACGACGGATGGGTGCTGCGGTACGCGGGCGGCGTGACCAAACGGGCCAACTCGGTGCTGCCTCTCGGCCGTCCGGCCGACCTGGGCGCCGCGATCGAGGCCGCCGAGGCGTTCTACGGCGACCGCGACCTGCGCCCGGCCTTCTCGATGGGGCCCGGGGCCATGCCGGGACTGGACGAGGAGCTGGAGCGCAGGGGGTACGAGCTGGTCGATCCCACCCTCGTGATGACCGCCGCGTCCCTCGCCCCGTGGCGCGGGGAGCGGGTCAGGATCGAGGACCAGCCGTGGGCCGACTGGCTGGACACCTGGTGGGCCGTGGACGGCCGGTACGAGAGCGGCCTCGCCCACGCCGCCCGCGTCTGCGCCGGCGTGCCCGCGTGGTACGCCGCCTACGAGGAGGACGGCGAGACGCTGGCCGTGGGCCGGGCCGTCCCCCAGGGGGACACGCTCGGCGTCTACTGCATGGCGACTCGCCCGGAGGCGCGGCGGCGCGGCCTGGCGCGTACGATCCTGCGCGCGCTCGCGCACCACGCGGGGACCGGCTCGGCCTACTTGGTCACCACCGCGCCCAACCAGGCCGCCCAGGCGTTGTACCGCAGCGAGGGCTTCGAGGTGGCGGCGCGCTACCACTACCGCGTCCGCTGAACGGAGATGTGACGAGGATCACATCATGCAGAACGGCCACCCCGGGCAGGACCCGGGGTGGCCGTTCTGTTGGTCCTATGCGGTTATGTCGACACGACGGGCACTGTGGATCAGCGCTCGCCGTCGGGGGCGTTCATCGGGGTCTTGCTGAGTCGAGCCGACTCGTCCAGGATGTCGGCGCCCTTCTCGCGCAGCGCCGCGATGTGCTGACGCCCGTGGTGGGCGCAGAACAGCAGCTCCCCGCCTACCGGCAGGGTCGCGCGAATGTAGGCCTGGGCGCCGCAACGGTCGCAGCGGTCGAGGGCCGTCAGCGGCTTAACGGGGGCGAGTGCTCCAGTCACGTATCGCCTTTCGGGTCACCCCCGCCGAAGCGAGGATCTGGCGTCAGTCACTTGGAACAACATCTAACCGGACGTGGGCCTTCCCAACCTCCCCCGCTGTACGCCCAGAGCGGAATGTGTCCGAAAGTAATGAGGATCAGCCGGTTGGTAACGGGAAACGTGCCGCCATGGCAAGCTTGTACGCGTGCGCAAGGGAAGAACGGTAAGCTGCGCACACGTGTTCGATGCTCAACACCCGGGGAGCTGGAGTGACGCTAGTGGAGGCGGGTTACACGGCTCGTCACCTGTCGGTGCTTGAGGGCCTTGAAGCGGTCCGCAAGCGCCCGGGCATGTACATCGGGTCCACCGACAGCCGCGGGCTGATGCACTGCCTCTGGGAGATCGTGGACAACGGCGTCGACGAGGCGCTGGCGGGCTACTGCGACCGCATCGAGGTCGAGCTCTACGCCGACGGCTCGATCGAGGTCCGCGACAACGGCCGCGGCATCCCCGTGGACGTCGAGCCCAAGTCCGGCCTGGCCGGCGTCGAGCTCGTCTACACCAAGCTGCACGCGGGCGGCAAGTTCGGCGGCGGCTCCTACGGCGCCTCCGGCGGCCTGCACGGCGTCGGCGCCTCGGTGGTCAACGCCCTGTCGTCGCGGCTCGACGTCGAGGTCGACCGCGACGGGCGGGTCCACGAGATCAGCTTCAGGCGCGGCGTCACCGGCGTCTTCGACGGCGACGGGCCCACGGCGAAGTTCAGGAAGAAGTCCGGCCTGCGCCTCGGCGGCGAGCTTCCCGCCAAGGTCACCGGCACCCGCGTGCGCTTCTGGGCCGACAAGCAGATCTTCCTGCCCGACGCCGAGGTCTCGCTCGACGAGATCCACGTGCGCCTGCGGCAGACCGCGTTCCTGGTGCCCGGTCTCACCCTGGTGGTCTACGACAGCAGGCACGAGGAGCGCATCGAGGAGGAGTTCCGCTTCGAGGGCGGCATCTCCGAGTTCGCCGAGTTCCTGGCCCGCGACGAGCCGGTCTGCGACGTGCTGCGGCTGCAGGGCGTCGGCCACTTCCACGAGACCGTTCCGGTGCTCGACGACCAGGGCCACATGACGCCCACCGAGGTCCAGCGCGAGCTGAGCGTCGACGTGGCGATCCGCTGGGGCAAGGGCTACGAGTCCACCGTGCGCTCGTTCGTCAACGTGATCGCCACCCCCAAGGGCGGCACCCACCTCACCGGCTTCGAGCGCGGTCTGGTGCGCACGATCAACGAGGTGTTGCGCGAGACCCGGCTGCTGAAGAACGGCGACGACCCCGTCACCAAGGACGACATCCAGGAGGGCCTGACCGGCGTCGTCACGGTCCGGGTGCCCGAGCCGCAGTTCGAGGGCCAGACCAAGGAGGTGCTCGGCACCTCGGCGGCCACCCGCATCGTCTCCCACGTGGTCTCGCGCGAGCTCAAGGAGCTGTTCGCCAACCCGCCGCGCGGCTACAAGCAGCCGCTGCGGGCCGTGCTGGAGAAGATCGTCGCCGCCGCCAAGGCACGCATCGCGGCCCGCGAGCACCGCGACAACCAGCGCCGCAAGAGCGCGCTGGAGAGCTCGGCGCTGCCGGCCAAGCTGGTCGACTGCCGCAGCGAGGGCGTCGACCGCAGCGAGCTGTTCATCGTCGAGGGGGACTCCGCGCTCGGCACCGCCAAGCTGGCCCGCGACTCGGAGTTCCAGGCGCTGCTGCCGATCCGCGGCAAGATCCTCAACGTCCAGAAGGCGTCGGTGAGCGACATGCTCAAGAACGCCGAGTGCGCCGCCATCATCCAGGTCGTCGGCGCGGGCTCGGGCCGTTCCTTCGACATCGAGGCCGCCCGCTACGGCAAGGTCATCCTCATGGCCGACGCCGACGTCGACGGCGCCCACATCCGCTGCCTGCTGCTCACCCTCTTCTACCGCTACATGCGGCCGATGGTGGAGGCCGGGCGGGTCTTCGCCGCGGTGCCGCCGCTGCACCGCATCGAGCTCACCAACCCGGGGCGCGGCAAGGACAAGTACATCTACTGCTACTCCGACGCCGAGCTGCAGAAGGTGCTGCGCGACCTGGAGCGGCGCGGCAAGCGCTGGAAGGACCCGGTGCAGCGCTACAAGGGCCTCGGTGAGATGGACGCCGACCAGCTCGCCGAGACCACGATGGACCCGCGCCACCGGATCCTGCGCCGGGTGCGCATCGAGGACGCCGAGGCGGCCGAGCGCATCTTCAACCTCCTGATGGGCAGCGACGTCGCGCCGCGGCGCGAGTTCCTCGTCACCAGCGCGGCCGAGGTCGACCGCGACGCGATCGACGCCTGAAAGGCCCTTCAGGTCGTCCGGAAAGTCATGGCCCCTCCCCGGGTGTGGGGGAGGGGCCGTTCGCGTGCTCACGACGCCCTGACGGCCCTGCCCGGCGATCTGCGGCGCGCCGGTCCGTGGCCTCGTACGGCGTCTTTCAGTATTCGACCGGTGAGAGCCGGCCGGTGTGCACGTCGTAGATGGCGCCGGTCACCGGCATGCCGGTCGGCAGGAACGGGCTCGTCCTGATGCGGGTCAGGTCGTGCCGCAGCGCCGCCCACTGGTCGGGCACCGTGTGGAAGTCGAGGCTGCGGGTGTCGACGCCGCGCTCGGCGGTGAGCTCGTGGATGTCGGCGTCGGTGACCTTGGTCATCCCGCAGTCGGTGTGGGGCATGACCAGCACGCGCTCGACGCCGAGCACGTAGACGCCCACCACGAGGGTGCGCAGCACGTCGTCGGTGACGCGGGCGCCGGCGTTGCGGAGGATCTTGGCGTCGCCCGGTCTGAGCCCGAGCAGCCCGAGGGGGTCGATGCGGGAGTCCATACAGGTCACCACGCCCAGCCCACGGGCGGCGCGGCCGGTGAGATCGGAGCTTCCGAACTCTTTGGCGAACTCAGCGTTGGCGGCAAACAGGTCGTCGAACGCACTCATGGCACCGATGATCCCCCATGTCAGAAGGCTCGTCGTCACCGGGGGGCGGGCGACACGCGGCCGACTTCGCAAACCTCCGACGAAAACATGTCACCATGCGTGATGATGTCGTAGCCCAAAGTGCGTAGCCAAAGTACGTAGCCCGAATGTAAGTGATCGAAGAAGGTCTGTCGTGAGTAGGTCAGAATCGCTCGCCGCGTATCTCCGTGCCCAGGCCCGGCGGAGCCTCGACCGGGTCGAGGCCAACGACGGCGGCCGCAACGCCCGGTGCGCGCTGGCCCTCCTCGACACCGCCGCCCACGCGGCCGGCCTGCCCGAGGACGATCCGCTGCTGCTCCTGCTGGAGGAAGCGGGCTGCTTCGGCCCGCTGGGAGGCGAGGAGTTCGATCCGGGGGAGGCCGGCACCCGGCTGATCCGGCGCTGGGAGGGCGGCGATCCGCAGGAGCTGCTGAGGTCCCTCCCTGCCGTGATCGCCGTCTGAGCGGGGATCCGGCCGGAGAGGTGTGCCGGATCGTCGCCCGGGTAACGGTTCCCGTCCCCCGGCGGGACCCCTTCGACGCCTCGAGAGGTGACAGATGAGCGGCATCGCGCAATTCCGTACCGTCGTGCTCGACACGCCCGACCCCAAGGGCCTGGCCGAGTTCTACTCCCGGCTGCTGGGCTGGCCGATCACGTCCGTGGAGGACGACTGGGTGGTGGTCAGCGACGGCGGCGCGCCGAAGCGCCTCGCCTTCCAGCTCGCCCCCGACCTGCGGCCCAGCACCTGGCCCGACCCCGAGCGGCCCCAGCAGATCCACCTGGACCTGCTGGTCAGCGACCTCGACGAGGCCGAGAAGCAGGTGCTGGAGCTCGGCGCGGTCAAGCACGAGCACCAGCCGGACGAGAAGGACGACGACTTCCGGGTCTTCCTCGATCCGGCCGGGCACCCGTTCTGTCTCTGCCTGAGCTGAGCCTTCGCCGGGTCAGCGGGCGGCCTGCGCCAGCAGGTCCACCGCCTTCCTCAGGTGGCCGGCGGCGAGCTCGTGGTCCGCGGTCGCCTGCAGGTCGGGCCGCCGGCCCCCGCTCTGCGCCAGGTCCCTCGCCACCGAGACGACGGCGTCGGACTGGGCGAAGGCGGCGGTACGGGAGCGTTCGAGCAGCGTGGCGGCCGTGCCCACGGCGGCGAGGACCGCGCGGGCGTCGCGGACCGAGCCGTCCCCGTTCCAGTTCCGGCCGGTGAGTGCGGGCGTCAGCGCCGCCGCGGCGGCCCTGGCCGGGCCGTCGCCGGTGGCGAGCCGGTCGCGCGCCGCCCTGAGCCGGTCGCGGGCGGGATCGGTCCGCAGGCCCCACCCGTACGGGAACAGCGGGTCGTAGGCGGCGTCACCCACGTTGATCGGAATCTGCTCCACGGCGCGGAACCAGGTGAACGGCAGCCGCCCGGTGTACGGCACCGCCCCGAACAGTGGATCGGCCACCCCGTCCCCCTCGGTGCCCGGCAGCCAGGCGGCCACCACGGCCTCCACACCCGACAGGTCACCCAGCAGCATCGGGCGGCCGGAGACGACGAGCACGACGCACTTCATGGCCCCGCACACCCGGTCAACCGCGGCCCGGTCGGCGGCCGACAGCTCCAGCGTGCGGCCCTGGCGGCCGACGTCGCCGAAGCCCTCCGCGTACGGGGTCTCGCCCACGACCACCACGCCCACGTCGTGCCCGGCCAGACCGGCCGAGGCGTCGGGCGAGTAGGTGACGGAGGCGGCGCGGCCCTGGATCGCCTGGAGGATCGTCGTGCCGGGCGTGATCGGCCCGGACGAGCCCTGCCACGTGATCGTCCAGCCGCCGCTCTGGTTGCCGATGTCGTCGGCGTTGGAGCCGGCCACGTACACCTTGGACGTGCGGTTGAGCGGCAGCAGGCGGCCGTCGTTCTTCAGCAGCACCTGGGACTTCGCGGCGGCCGTGCGGGCCACCGCGCGGTGCGCCGCGGAGCCGACGTCGCCGAGGTGGGCGCGGTCGGCGTACGGGTGCTCGAACAGGCCCAGCCGGAACTTCGCGGTCAGGATGCGGGCGACGGCGTCGTCCACCCGCGACATCGGCACCCGCCCGGCCTCGACCTCGGCCTTGAGCGTGGCGGCGAACTCCGGGTAGGCGTACGGCACCATGACCATGTCGATGCCCGCGGTGATCGAGGTGCGCACGTCGCTCGCGTAGTCGCCGGGGATCTGGTCGATGGCCTGCCAGTCGGTGACCACGAAGCCCTTGAAGCCGAGCCGGCCCTTGAGCACGTCGGTGAGCAGCTCCCGGTGGGCGTGCATCTTCACCGGCCCGGCGCCGAGGTCCACGCTGGAGAACGACGGCATGACGGTGGCGACCCCGCGCCGGACCGCCTCGGCGAACGGCGCCAGGTGGATCTCCTCCAGCTCCTTCCTGGTGACCTTGGTGACGCCCTGGTCGATGGTGTAGTCGCCGGTCGTGGAGGAGCCGTAGACGGTGCCGCCGTCGCCGGCGTAGTGCTTGGCGGTGGCCAGCACGCCGTTGTCCTGCAGGCCGTCGATGACCGTGGCCATCCGGTTCACCAGGGCCGGGTCCTCGCTGAACGACTCGTACGCGCGGCCCCAGCGGTCGTCGCGCGACACGCACAGGCAGGGCGCGAAGTTCCACGGGACGCCGGTGGCCCTGACCTCGCGGGCGGTGACCTCGCCCGCCTTCTCGGTCAGCTCGGGGTCGCGGGCGGCGCCCAGGCCGACGTTGTGCGGGAAGATCGTGGTGCCGACCACGTTGTTGTGGCCGTGCACGGCGTCCACGCCGTAGATGAGCGGCACCTGCAGCCGGGTGCGCCGGGTCTGGAGCTGGAAGGCGTCCACCATGTCGGCCCAGGCGCGCGGCGTGTTGGGCGTGGGCGTGGAGCCGCCGCCGGACAGCAGCGAGCCGAGACCGTAGGCGGCGATGTCGCTCTGCCTGGCCAGCGCCATGCGCTCGGCCTGCGTCATCTGGCCGATCTTCTCCTCCGGCGTCATCCGGCCGAGCAGGTCGGCGACGCGCTCGCGTACGGGCCTGCGCGCGTCCAGGTACGGCAGGCCGTGCGCGTCGATCACGATGACCGGGGCCTCGGCGGGCGGCCGGACGCCGGTGCCGGACAGCTCGACCGGGATGGTCTCGGCCACCTCGTTCGCGCCGTCCTTGAGGATCTTCACGGTGAACGAGCGGGACGACCCGGACGCCGTACCGGCAGGGAAGGTCAGGGTGCCCTCGGCGGGGAGGTAGTCCGCGCCGGGAGTGGCGGTGCCGGAGCCGGTCCGGTAGGCGACGGTGAGCCCGTCCGTCAGCGGCGCTCCGGTGGCGGTGGTGACCGTGACGCTCACCTTGGCCTCGGACCGCTCGCCGACCGGGTAGACCGGCCGGTCGGTGCTCAGGCGGGCGGGACGCGGGGGAGCGGTGCCGTACAGCTCGACCTGGTCCCACTCCAGGGAGCCCGCGGCGGTGGGCAGGCGCATCCCGTAGCCCCACATGGCGAGCAGGTCCAGCTCGCCGTCCGCGGGCGCGCCGCCCGGCTGGTAGTCGGCGCGGCGGGTGAAGTCCGTGAACGGCACCTTGACCTGCCGCCAGCCGGCCGCGTCGTCGGTGAACGACGACTCGAACAGCTCGGCCGCGCCGGGGCCGGAGCCGCCGTCCTTGATCTCGAAGAAGACGCGCCGGCCGGAGCCCTCGCCGTTGACCCAGAAGGAGAAGCCCTCGTACGGGGACCAGTCCTGGGTGGCCGTCAGGTCCTGGGACCAGCCGCCCCACTGGCTGATGGCGTAGCCGCTCCTCAGCACCCGGTTCGTGGCCGGGGCGCCGGGGCGGGCGGCGCCGGGCTCGATCGTGAGCGTGGGGGTGGAGGCGGTGTCGTTGCCCCAGGCGTACACGCCGGCGGGGACGGCGCCGGACTCGAAGTCGGCGAGGACCGGCAGGTCTGCGGCGGCCCGCGCGGGGGCGGACGGGGCGGCGAGAAGCGGGACCAGCAAAGCCAGGGCGGTCGCCCATAAGGGGGGTCTGCTGCGGAACACGGGGATACCTCCCGATTTGGAGAGCGCTCTCTCCCTCTGTGATCGGTGGCCGCCCCGGTTTCATAACAGTCCGAGTCAGGACAGAGTGAGGATTTTCCACCCGTGCGCGGGGACGAGACACGGGTCGCCCCCGGTGGCGGACGCGTCCGCGACGACCAGCCCCGTCCCGTCCAGCGGGAAGCGGTAGGGCTCGTCGCCCACGTTGAGCAGGGTCAGGACGCGGCCGGGGCCCGCCGCCTCCAGCGCGACGGCGGTGTTGGTGAGATGGGGCAGGCTCGTACGGGCCCGCGCCAGCCACGGATGGCGGCGGCGCAGCCCGATGAGCCGCTGGTGCAGCCGGTAGACCGGCCACCCCGCCGGGTCCAGTTCCTCCGGCCGCCCCGGGAAGGCGGGCCGGACCGCGTCGTCGCCGCCGGGCCGGTCCTCCTTCACCCCGCGAAAGCCCTGCTCGTCGCCGTAGTAGACGCTCGGCAGCCCGGCCACCGTGAACAGCACGGCGAGGGCGTGGCCGACGTGACGCTCGTCGTCGAGACGGCTGGCGAGCCTGGTCACGTCGTGGTTGCCGGCGAACGTCAGTGGCGTGAACGTGTCCAGCAGCTCGTCGTGCCGCTTGAGCGCCCAGGCCAGCTCGAAGAAGTTGCCGTCGTTGAGCGAGCTCCAGAGCGCCTTCCACAGCTCGTACTGGGTGACCGAGTCGAGGCCGCTCCCGGCCACGTAGGCGGCGTAGTCGCCGTGGATCACCTCGCCGCCGAACCACGCCTCGGGGTGGCGCGGGCGGACCCGCGCGAGCGCCCGCCGCCAGAACGCGGCCGGCATCGCGTACGCGGCGTCCAGCCGCCAGCCGGACGCGCCGCGCGCCAGCCAGTGGTCGAGGACGCGTACGACGTGGTCGAGCACGTCGGGATGCTCGTGGTCGAGCGTCACCAGGCCGTGGTGACCCTCGAACGTCCGGTGCCCCTCCCCTTCAGGGACGAACCAGTGGGCGTGGGCCGGATCGCCGAAGAACGGATGGCCGCGGCCCACGTGGTTGAACACGCCGTCGAGGACGACCCGCAGGCCGCGGGCGTCCGCGGCGGCCACCAGGCGGTCGAAGTCGGCGTCGTCGCCGAGGCGGGGATCGACGCGGAAGTGGTCGATCGTGTCATAGCCGTGGGTCTCGGAGGCGAAGATCGGGCCGAGCTGCAGGCCCGAGCAGCCGAGCTCGACAACGTAGTCCAGCCAGCCTTCCAGGGCGCGCAGGCGGTGGCGGATGGGGGCGCCGTGCGGCAGGGCCGCGGGCTCGGCGGCGGTGAAGCCGAGGGGGTAGACGTGCCACCAGATCGCATGCTCTTTCCACGACGTCACCCCAGTGAGCCTAGCTCCGCGCCCCCGGCCCGCGAGACGTCGAGGCGGGCCGGGGACCGGCGGGGCTACTCGTCCTCGGTCGCCTTCGCGCCCGACGGCGGGAGCTCGGGACCGGAGGCGAGGGCGCCCCCGACGGCGCCGATGGTGTGCGTGAGCCGGACGCCGGAGCCGTCACGCCGCCCCAGCTCCTCCGGCAGCGGCACCGGCTTGCCCACGGACGAGACCGCCTTGGCCGGCGTGGGCCCGGCCCAGGCCAGCAGCAGCTCGTCCTCGCCCTTGAGGAAACGCTGCGCCCGAACGCCGCCGGTGGCCCGCCCCTTGGCGGGGAACTCCGCGTAGTCGGACATCTTGCCGCCGCCGACCTGCGTGCCCGGCAGCGCCGTGGACGAGCCGGCCACGGTGACCACCACGGCGGGCCGTTCGGGATCGACCACCCCGAACCAGATCACCCGGGCCCCGCCGTCCAGCCGGATGCCCGCCATGCCGCCGGCCGGGCGGCCCTGCGGGCGTACGAGCGAGGCCGGGTAGCGCAGCAGTTGCGCGTCGGAGGAGATGAACACGAGGTCGTGCGACTCCGACTCCAGCTCGACCGCGCCCACCACGGTGTCGCCGTCCTTGAGGGTGATCACCTCGAAGTCGTCGCGGTTGGCCGGATAGTCGGGCACCACCCGTTTGACCACGCCCTGCTGCGTGCCGAGCGCCAGGCCGGGCCCGTCGGGGTCGAGCGAGCCGAGCCCGACCACCCGCTCGTCGGGTTGCAGGGAGACGTATTCGGAGACCGGATGGCCGCCGGACAGCGACGGCGGGGCGCCCGTGGCCGGCAGCGTCGGCAGGTCCACGACCTGCACCCGGATCAGCCGGCCCAGCGAGGTGACCACGCCGACCTCCCCGCGTACGGAGGTGCGCACCGCCGAGACCAGCACGTCGTGCGCGGACCGCTCGCCCTCGCCGGGCAGCGGCGTGGCGTCGGCGGTGCGGGCCAGCAGGCCGGTGGACGACAGCAGAGCCAGGCACGGGTCGTCGGCGACCTGCAGCTCGACCACCGCCGTGCGGCTGACGCCCGCGGCGTCCAGCAGGACGGTGCGGCGCGGCGTGCCGTACTTCTTGGCGACGTCGGCCAGCTCGCCCGAGACGACCTGGCGCAGCTTGGTCTCCGAGGACAGGATCTCGGTCAGCTTGGCGATCTCGCCGGTCAGCGTCTCCTTCTCGGCGTCGAGCTCCAGCTTGTCGAAGCGGGTCAGGCGGCGCAGCGGCGTGTCGAGGATGTAGGCGGACTGGATCTCGGTGAGGTCGAAGACCTCCATGAGACGGGTCCGCGCCTGCGCGGAGTCGTCGGAGGAGCGGATGACCTGGATGACCTCGTCGATGTTGAGCAGCGCGACGATGAGGCCGTCGACCAGGTGCAGGCGCTCCTCGCGCTTGCGGCGGCGGAACTCCGAGCGGCGGCGTACGACCTCGACGCGGTGGTCGACGTAGACCTGCAGCAGCTCGCGCAGGCCCAGCGTGCGCGGCTCGCCGTCGACGAGCGCCACGTTGTTGATGCCGAAGGACTCCTCCATCGGCGTCAGCCGGTAGAGCTCCTCCAGGACGGCCTCGGGGATGAAGCCGTTCTTGATCTCGACGACCAGGCGCAGGCCCTTGTGCCGGTCGGTGAGGTCCTTGAGGTCGGCGATGCCCTGGAGCTTCTTGCTGGTCACCAGCTCCTTGATCTTGGTGACGACGCGCTCGGGGCCCACGTTGTAGGGCAGCTCGGTGACGATGATGCCCTTGCGCCGCGGCGTGATCTGCTCGATCGAGCACTTGGCCCGCATCCGGAACGTGCCGCGCCCGCTCTCGTAGGCGTCGCGCACGCCCTGCAGCCCGATGATCGTGCCGCCGGTCGGCAGGTCGGGACCGGGCACGAACTCCATCAGGTCGTCGAGCGTGGCGTCCGGCTTCTTGATCAGGTGGCGGGCCGCGGCGACGATCTCGACGAGGTTGTGCGGCGCCATGTTGGTGGCCATGCCGACCGCGATGCCGCTGGTGCCGTTGACCAGGAGGTTGGGGAAGGCCGACGGCATGACGACCGGCTCGGTCTCCTGGCCGTCGTAGTTGGGCTTGAAGTCGACGGTGTCCTCGTCGATGGACTCGACCATGAGCATCGCCGCCGGGGCCAGCCTGGCCTCGGTGTAACGCATGGCGGCCGGCAGGTCGTCGGGGGAGCCGAAGTTGCCGTGGCCGTCCACGAGCGGCAGGCGCATGGAGAAGGGCTGCGCCAGGCGGACGAGGGCGTCGTAGATCGCCGAGTCGCCGTGGGGGTGCAGCTTGCCCATGACGTCGCCGACCACGCGCGAGGACTTGACGTGGCCGCGGTCGGGGCGCAGGCCCATCTCGGCCATCGAGTAGAGGATGCGCCGCTGCACGGGTTTGAGGCCGTCACGCGCGTCGGGCAACGCCCGCTGGTAGATCACCGAGTAGGCGTACTCCAGAAAGCTCGTGCGCATCTCGGAGGAGACGTCGATGTCGACGATGCGCTCCTCGAAGTCCTCTGGCGGGGGTGCTGTCGTGCGTCGGGCCATGTCGAACATTGTGCCGAAGGTATTCGGGTGCCCGCGACCTGTGGGCGGAACGAGTCCCCTTGACCAAGCAAGCGCTTGGGTCGTACGTTCGGGGCACCGGTTCCCCTGACCCCGGAGACGTCATGATCGAGTTCCGTCCCGTGACCAAGCACATCGGCGCCGAGGTGACCGGGGTCGATCTGCGCAAGCCGCTGTCGCAGGAAGAGGTCGCGACCCTGCGCGAGGGCTGGCTCAAGCACCTCGTTCTGTTCTTCCGCGACCAGCACATCGACGACGAGCACCACCTGCAGTTCGCCCTGAACTTCGGCACCCTCAACCACCCCGCGTTCAAGAAGGACGCCGGCAGCCCCATCCACGTGCTCGACCAGACCTCGCCCAAGGGCGAGGGCGGCGACGAGTGGCACAGCGACAACACCTTCGAGCCCACCCCGCCGATGGGCTCCCTGCTGCGCTGCGTCCAGCTCCCCAGCGTGGGCGGCGACACCTGCTGGGCCAACACCTACCTCGCCTACGAGTCGCTCTCCAAGCCGCTCCAGCGCCTGTGCGACGAGCTGACCGCCGTGCACGACATCACGATGTCGATGAGGAAGGCCATCTCCAAGGGGCACCCGTTCGACCTGGCCGAGATCCAGGCCAAGTGGCCGCCCATCGAGCGGCCGGTGGTGCGGGTGCACGCCGAGACCGGCAGGAAGGCGCTGTTCGTCAACCGCGCGTCCACGACCCGCCTGGTCGGCCTCACCGACCGCGAGAACGAGGCGCTGCTGCCGATGCTCATCGACCACATCCGCTCGCCCGAGTTCCAGTGCCGCCTGCAGTGGCGTCCCGGCACGCTCGCCTTCTGGGACAACCGCCCCACCCAGCACTACGCGGTCGCCGACTACACCGAACGCCGCCGCATGCACCGCGTCACCATCAACGCCTTCCCCGAGCACGCCGACCGGTAGCGGCGGGCCGGATCCCGGCGGGCCGGGTTCCGGCGTGGAGGCGCGAAACGTCGGAGGGAGCTGGTAACAAGGAGGCATGATTGATGCCCCCGACGCCGAGGTGTTGCGCGAAGAGGCCGAGGAGCGCCTGCGGGCGTTGGCCGGCGAGCACGCCGTGCTCCGTGACGACCAGTGGGCCGCCATCGAGGCGCTCGTCGTCGACCGGCGGCGGGTGCTCGTGGTGCAGCGCACCGGCTGGGGCAAGTCGGCCGTCTACTTCGTGGCCACCGCGCTGCTGCGCGAGCTGGGCGAGGGCCCGACGGTCATCGTCTCGCCGCTGCTCGCGCTCATGCGCAACCAGATCGCCGCCGCCGAGCGCGCCGGCATCAGGGCCGTCACCATCAACTCCGCCAACCCGGAGGACTGGGAGGAGATCTACTCCCAGGTCGCCGACGGCCTGGTCGACGTGCTGCTGGTCAGCCCCGAGCGGCTCAACAACCCCGACTTCCGCGACAACGTGCTGCCCGAGCTGGCCGAGAGCGCCGGGCTGGTCGTGGTGGACGAGGCCCACTGCATCTCCGACTGGGGGCACGACTTCCGGCCCGACTACCGCAGGCTGGCCCGGCTGTTCGAGGAGCTGCCGCCCGGCATCCCCGTCCTCGCGACCACCGCCACGGCCAACGCCCGCGTCACCCGCGACGTCGCCGAGCAGATGGGTGAGGACACGCTGGTGCTGCGCGGCCCGCTGGAGCGCGAGAGCCTGCACCTGTCCGTGGTCCGCCTGCCCTCCGCCGAGCAGCGCCTGGCCTGGCTCGCCCAGACGCTGCACGAGCTGCCCGGCTCCGGCATCGTCTACACCCTGACGGTGGCCGCCGCCCACGAGGTGGCCGGCTACCTGCGCGAGCAGGGCCACGAGGTGGCCGCCTACTCGGGCCAGACCGATCCGGCCGAGCGGCTCGCGGCCGAGGAGGCGCTGCTCGCCAACAAGATCAAGGCGCTGGTGGCGACGAGCGCGCTCGGCATGGGGTTCGACAAGCCCGACCTGGGCTTCGTCGTGCACGTGGGCGCTCCGCAGTCGCCGGTCGCCTACTACCAGCAGGTCGGCCGGGCCGGGCGCGGCGTCGAGCGGGCCGAGGTCATCCTGCTCCCCGGGGCCGAGGACCGCGACATCTGGGCCTACTTCGCCTCGCTGGCCTTCCCACCCGAGCCCGTCGTCCGCGCCACCCTGGCGGCGCTGGAGGAGCGCGGCGTCATGTCCACCCCGGCCCTGGAGACCGCCGTCGACCTCAGCCGGAGCCGGCTGGAGATGATGCTCAAGGTGCTCGACGTCGACGGCGCCGTACGCCGGGTCAAGGGCGGCTGGGAGGCGACCGGCGAGGAGTGGGCGTACGACACCGAGCGCTACACCCGCATCGCCGCCGAGCGCCGCGCCGAGCAGGAGGCCATGCTCGGCTACCTCACCACCACCGAGTGCCGCGAGCACTACCTCCGCCGGCACCTCGACGACGACGCCGCCCATCCCTGTGGCCGCTGCGACAACTGCACCGGCAGGCACCGTTCGCCCGACATCGCCCCGCAGGCCGTCGAGCAGGCCCGCGAGCGGCTGAGCCGTCCCGGCGTCGAGCTGGAGGCGCGCCGGCAGTGGCCGACCGGCCTGCCCGACCTGTCCGGCCGGATCAAGCCCGAGCTGGGCGCCGAGCCGGGCCGCGCGCTCGGCCGGCTCACCGACATCGGGTGGGGCAACCGGCTGCGTGAGCTGTTCCACGGCGGCGACGGTCCGGTGCCGGACGACTTGCTGCGGGCCGTGATTCAGGTGCTGGCCGCCTGGGACTGGCGGGAGCGGCCGGTCGCCGTGGTCAGTCTGCCCTCGGCGTCGCGGCCGGAGCTCGTGCGCTCCTTCGGCGAACGCCTGGCGCAGATCGGCCGGCTGACCTACCTGGGCGAGCTGGGCTACCGGGCGGGCTCGCCGGGGCAGCAGTTCAACAGCGCCAAGCGGGTGCAGGCGATCCGGGCCACGCTCGCCATGCCCAAGGACCTCGCCGGGCGCGTCGCGGAGTGCGGCGGGCCGGTGCTGCTCGTGGACGACCGGGTAGACACCGGCTGGACGATGACGCTCGCCACGGCCCTGGTGCGACACGCGGGGGCGCCCGCGGTGCTGCCGCTGGCCCTCGCCACGGTCAGCTGACGCCCATCGGCCCCGGCCGCCGGACGGCGCCCCCTTCCACGTGGAAGGGGGCCGGAAAGGGCTAGAAGGGTGGGCGGGCGCCCAGGTGCATGATCGCCTTGGCGGCCAGCCGGCAGCCCGAGGCCAGCGACTCGGCCGGCGGCTTGCCCTCCAGCCACGGCGGCAGGAACCCGGCGCAGAACGCGTCACCCGCGCCCGTGCCGTCCACGATCTTCTCGACCGGCTCGGCGGCGGCGCGTACGGGGTCGGGGCGGCCGTTGCTGTACCACAGCGCGCCCTCCTTGTTCATCTTGATCACGACCTGCGGGAACCACGCGGTCAGCACCTTGGCCGCCGCCTCGGCGTCGTCGCGGCCGGTCAGGACCTTGGCCTGGTCGATGTTGGCGAACAGCAGCTTGGCGCCGTTGGTCCACTCCAGGAACGGCTCGGCCCCGGTGCGCTCCAGCGGCGCGGACGAGGCGCAGTCGACGGAGATCGACATCCC
Organism: Nonomuraea wenchangensis; assembly: GCF_900111685.1. GTDB lineage: Bacteria > Actinomycetota > Actinomycetes > Streptosporangiales > Streptosporangiaceae > Nonomuraea > Nonomuraea wenchangensis. The sequence goes on along the minus strand of NZ_FOHX01000019.1, from coordinate 132,214 downwards.
TGAGCGCCTGGCCATGTCAAGGGCGGCGAAACCCGCCTCGCGCGAGCCCTCGTTCATCAGCGTGTAGCCGGACAGGTGCAGGTGGGCGCCCGAGGTGAACAGGTCGCGCGGCAGGTCCTCGGGGGACAGCGCGGCGTTGGCACCGGGATCGGAGAGCATGGTGCGCTCGCCCTTGTGCGTCACGAGCACCACACAGGTGCCTGTGGGCCGCTCGGGATCCATCACCAGGCGCGCGTCGACGCCGTAGCCCATCAGCTCCATGTCGCGGTTGCGACCCGTGATGTCGGCGCCCCTGCGGCCGATGAAGGCGACCTCGGCGCCCTCGACGGCCAGCCAGGAGGAGATGTTGGCCCCGGACCCGCCGCCATGCATGGTGACGACCGCCGGGGTGTCGCTCGCTCGGGCGAGCGCATAACGGGCGCGCGCCACCGCGTCGGTCATGAGATCGCCCACCACGACGACCCGCGTCATGATGCCACCACCTTGCTGCCTTCAGAACGACCCTGGCCACGGCAAAACTAACAGCTTCCGGGCCGACCGTGGGGCTGACCGGTGACACGAGGTGAGAGTCGATGCACAAGCGTTGCCCAAAACGGCCTCTGGTCTTGGCATTTGGGATGCGGGTCTACGCTCGTTGCTGTGGAGGCACAGTATCCGGCCCACTGGGAGGCCGACGTCGTCCTGGCCGACGGCGGCACCGCTCACGTACGCCCCATCAGGCCCGCCGACGCGGACCGCCTTCGCTCCTTCTACTCACGACTGTCCGACGAGTCGATCTATTTCCGGTTCTTCGGCCCGCGGCCACGCCTGTCCGACCGCGACGTGGAGCGCTTCACCAACGTCGACTACGTCGACCGCGTCGCGCTGATCGCCACGATCGGCACCGAGATGGTGGCCGTCATCCGCTACGACAAGACCGGTCCGGGCGAGGCCGAGGTCGCCTTCCTCGTCGAGGACGCCCACCAGGGCCGCGGCGTCGCGTCCGTGCTGCTTGAGCACCTGGCCGCCACCGCCCGCGAGCACGGCATCGAGACCTTCGTCGCCGACGTGCTGCCCGCCAACATGCGCATGATGGGCGTGCTACGCCAGGCGGGCTACACCGCGCAGAGCCGGTTCGCCGACGGCGTCGTCCGCATGACGCTCGACCTGACCCCGACCGAGACCTCCGCCGAGGTGACCACCGCCCGCGAGCACCGCGCCGAGTCCCGTTCCATCGCCCGGCTGCTCACGCCCGGCTCGGTCGCGGTCATCGGCGCCTCCCGTGAGCCCGGCGGGGTCGGCCAGACCGTGCTGCGCAACCTGCTGGCCGCCGACTTCACCGGCCCCGTCTACCCGGTGCACCGCGAGGTGCGGGCGGTGGCGGGCGTACGCGCCTACCCGAGCGTCACCGCCATCGACGGCGACGTCGACCTCGCCGTCGTCGCCGTGCCCGCCGGGAGCGTGCTCGACGTCGTCGAGGAGTGCGCCCAGAAGGGCGTGCACGGGCTGGTCGTCGTGTCGTCGGGGTTCGGCGAGACGGGCGCGGAGGGCCGCGAGCGGCAGGACGAGCTGGCGCGCACCGCCCGCTCCTACGGGCTGCGCGTGGTCGGCCCCAACTGCCTCGGCATCGCCAACACCGACCGCGCCGTACGGCTCAACGCCACGCTCGCCGCCACCGTCCCCGGCCGGGGGAAGGTCGGCTTCTTCAGCCAGTCGGGCGCACTCGGCACCGCGCTGCTGCAGCGCGTGGCGCAGCGCGGCATGGGCATCTCGACGTTCGTCTCGGCCGGCAACCGGGCCGACGTGTCCGGCAACGACCTCCTGCAGTACTGGGAGGAGGACGACGCGACCGAGGTGATCCTGCTCTACCTGGAGTCGCTGGGCAACCCGCGCAAGTTCACCCGCCTGGCCCGGCGCATCAGCCGCCGCAAGCCGGTCGTGGTCGTCAAGAGCGGTGGCACGCCCTCCGGGCACTCGGCCGAGGAGCTGGGGCTGCCCGACACGGCGATCAGCTCGCTGTTCGCCCAGGCGGGCCTGATCCGGGTGGACGACCTCATCCAGCTCTTCGACGTGGGGCAGCTCCTGGCCTACCAGCCGCTGCCCGCCGGGCCCAAGGTCGCCCTGGTCACCAACTCCGACGCGCTCGGCCTGCTCGCCGCCGACGCCTGCCTCGCGGCCGGCCTCGAACCGCGTCCCCCGGTCAACCTGGGGGCCGCGGCGGGAGCCGCCGAGTTCGGGGCGGCGCTGGAGGGGGAGCTGGCCTCCGCCGGCGTGGACGCCGCCGTCGTGATCTACATGCCGCCGCTGCCGGGCGACGCCGAGGCGGTGGCGGCCGAGCTGCTGCGGGTGTCCCAGGGCTCCGGCAAGCCGGTGCTGACGACGTTCGAGGGGCATCTGGGGATGCATCCCGCGCTCCAGGTGACCGAGCCGGGGGCCTCGCGGGAGCGGCCCGCGCCGGCGCGGGGGTCCATTCCCTCGTACGCGGCTCCTGAGGAGGCGGTCCGCGCGCTCGCCCAGGCGGCCAGGTACGCGGCCTGGCGCTCCCAGCCCGCCACCCCGCCGCCCGCCCTCGAAGACCTCGACCCGGACCGCGCCCGCACCTTGGTCCACGACCTCCTGTCCGCCCCCGAGCCCGGGCCCGCTGTGGAGGCCGCCAGGGCGCGGCGCGGGGTGCGTTCGGCGGCGTTCGCCGAGCCGGGCCCGCCGGTCGAGATCGACGCGGCCGAGCTGCTCTCCTGCTACGGCCTGACCGTGTGGCCCGCCGAGATGGTCCGCTCGCCCGAGGAGGCCGTGGCCGCCGCCGAACGCCTCGGCTGGCCGGTGGTGCTCAAGGTGGCCGACCCCGGGGCCTCGCGCCGGGCCGGCACCGTACGCCTCGGCCTGACCGGCCCCGAGATGGTCCGCCACGCCTACACCGAGTTCGCCGACCAGCTCGGCGAGAAGGTGCTGGCCGTCCAGCGGATGGCGCCGCAGCCCGCGGTCCCCACGGTGGTGGGGGTGGTCGAGGATCCGGCGTTCGGGCCGGTGGTGTCGTTCGGGCTGGGCGAGGTGACCGCGCGGCTCCTGCAGGACCAGGGCTACCGCCTGGCGCCGCTCACGGCGGAGGACGCCGCCGCGCTCGTCCGGTCGGTACGCGCCGCCCCGCTGCTCTTCGGTCAGTACGGCTACCCGCCCGTCGCCGTCGACGCACTGGAGGATCTGCTCGTACGTGTCGGCCGCCTGGCCAACGATCTGCCCGAGGTGGCCCGGCTGGACCTCGACCAGGTGCTCGTCGGCGAGTCGAGCGTGATGATCCTCGGCGCCCGCGCGACCCTGCGCACCCCGGCGGGGCCGCGGCTCGACGGGGGCCCGCGCAGGTTGTCGTGATCAGGGCCGTCCTGGACCGCCGTGGGCGCGGGCGTCTTCGGCTTGCGGCGAAACAGCTGGCCGGTGTGCCCCTTGCTGCCTGTCCGAAAGACGTTATAGAGCGTTATATCCGGCGGGTGAGTGCACGGCCGACCCCTGGCAGGATGGAGCCATGAGGGAAACCCGAGTCTCAGCCGCGGGCCTGCGTGAAGCGATCGAGCGCAGCGGCTACTATCCCGACCTCGTCACCGATGCGGTCGAATCCGCGCTGGGCAAGGAGGCAGTGACCGCGTTCGTGGTGCATCACGAGGCCACGTTCGATCCTGCGATGGAGGTGCGCAGGCACGTCACCGTCCTGGTGCTGACGGCGACGCGCCTGCTGGTCTGCCACACCGACGAGCACCCGGCGGTCGAGGGCGTCTCGACCTCCCACGCCTCCACCACCACGGAGGCCGTCCGGCTGAGCCGCGTCCAGTCGGTCGCCGTCACCCGCGTGGTCCCCGACCCCGCGTCCTACGTGCCGGGCGTCCCGCCCACCGAGGCCACGCTCACCATCGGCTGGGGAGCCATCTCCCACGTCGATCTCGAACCCGCCACCTGCGGCGACGAGAACTGCGAGGCCGACCACGGCTACACCGGCGCCATCACCGCCGACGACCTGTCCCTCCGGGTCAGCGAGGCGGCCGACGGGCCGGAGGCGGTCACGCACGTCCTGGCCTTCGCCAAGGCCCTGTCCGAGGCCACCGCCCGCGCCGCCGGCGCCTGACCGACTCATCCAGCGACCGAGAGCCCACTCCGCCGCGCTGGTGGCCCGCTGGGCCGTGCGTTGTGAAATGCCGCCGCACGCGGTCCCGGCCTGCCCGTGGCGTGCCCGCAGGCCGTCTCCCCCCGTACGGCTAGGATGTGGGCATGCTGCTGCCAGGCTACGGCGGGGGGTCGCTGGCCGACCTGCCCGGCGCTCTGCTGGCCGCCTTGGGAGTCCCCGAGCCCGCCCGTCCCGAGAACGCCCGCCTGACTCTGGCGCCCGCCGACAGCGTCTGCCTGTTCCTCGTCGACGGACTGGGCGCCGACCTGCTGCGCGCTCACCCCGAGGCCGCCCCGTTCCTGTCCTCCCTGACCGCCCGCACGCTCACGGCCGGATTCCCCGCCACCACCGTCACGAGCCTGTGCTCGCTCGGCACCGGCATGACCCCCGGCGAGCACGGCATGCTGGGCCTGACCCTCGCCGTCCCCGGCACCGGTCACCTGTTCAACTGCCTGCGCTGGAGCCTCCCCGGCGGCCAGAGCATGGACCCCGAGCAGTGGCAGCCCGCCAAGACCGTCTACCAGCGGGCCGCCGAGGCCGGCGTCCGGCCGAGCTACGTGGCCCCCGCCGAGTTCGAGAACACCGGCCTGACCAGGGCCGTCTACCGCGGCGTACGCTACCTCGCGGCCGACACCGTCGACGACCGGATCGCCCGCGTGCACGAGGCCCTGCGCGAGCCCCACGCCCACGTCACCGTCTACTACGGCGATCTCGACGCCGCCGGCCACATGACGGGCTGGGGCAGCGACGAATGGCTGCACCAGCTCGCCGTCGTGGACGACATGGCCGCCCGGCTGGCCGAGGGACTGCCGTCCGGCTCCGCCCTCTACGTCACCGCCGACCACGGCATGGTCAACGCCACCGAGAAGGTCGACGCCGAGCAGGTCCCCGAGCTGATGGAGGGCGTCGCGCTGCTCGGCGGCGAGGCGCGGGCCAGGCACGTCTACACCGAGCCGGGCGCCGCCCGCCACGTCCTGGAGGCGTGGGCCGAGACCTTCCACGGCAAGGCGTGGGTGGTCTCGCGCCAGGAGGCGGTGGACTCCGGCTGGTTCGGGCCCCGCGTCCGCGAGGAGTGGCTGGAGCGCATCGGCGACGTCGTGGCGGTCCCGTACGACGGCCTGGCCATCATCGCCCCTTCCCGGCACCGCATCGAGGCGCTGTTCACCGGCTACCACGGCTCGATGACCGCCGCCGAGCAGAACGTCCCGCTCCTGGAGGTACGCCCGTGACGGGCCCGCTGATCACCGCCGCCGACCTCGCCGCGCTCGGCGGCGACGTGACGTTGCTGGACGTCCGCTGGCGGCTCGGCGGCCCGCCGGGCGTCGAGCTCTACCGCGAGGGCCACCTGCCCGGCGCGGTCTTCTGCGACCTCGACCACGACCTCGCCGCGCCTCCTGGCGGTGGCGGGCGGCACCCGCTGCCCGGCGCGGAGGCGTTCCAGGCCGCGATGCGCCGTCTCGGGGTGCGCGACGGGCGGCCGGTCGTCGTCTACGACGACGCCGGCTCCACCTCCGCCGCCCGCGCCTGGTGGGCGCTGCGCTACTTCGGCCACCAGGACGTACGCGTGCTCGACGGCGGCCTGCCCGCCTGGACGGCCGCCGGCCTGCCGCTCACCAAGGAGGCCCCTGGCGTCGCCGAGGGCGACTTCACCGCCCGGCCCGGCGGCATGCCGGTCCTGACCGCCGACGAGGCCGGGGCGCTGGCCACTGGCGGCGTGCTGCTCGATGCGAGGGCGGGGGAGCGGTTCAGGGGCGAGGTCGAGCCGGTCGATCCGGTGGCCGGGCACATCCCGGGCGCGGTGAGCGCGCCGACGACCGAGAACGTCGGCCCCGACGGCAGGTTCCTCGACCCGGTGGCGCTGCGGGCCCGCTTCGCCGCGCTTGGGGCGGGGGAGGGCGTACCGACCGGCGCCTACTGCGGCTCCGGCGTGACGGCGGCGCACGAGGTGCTGGCGTTGGAGCTGGCCGGGCTGCCCGCCGCCCTCTACGCCGGCTCCTGGTCCCACTGGGTGACCGACCCCGCCCGCCCGGTCGCGACCGGCGACTAGAACGACGTCCGGCAGGGCGGCCGGTCAGTAGAGCGAGGGGCGGTCAGTAGAGTGGCCGGTCGCCGGCGCCGAAGCAGGTGAACTCGTACACGCCGGTCTTGGCAGCGGCGGCGGCCAGGGCCGCGTCCGGTGGCTGCCCGACCGCGACGAGCTCGTGGAAGGTGCTCATCACCGCCCGCGCCGCCTCGTCCTGCACCGGCACCATCCCGGCGATCACGCACGACGTCCCCTGCGCCAGGAACGTCCCCGGCAGCCCGAGCGGCGCCCCCTCGACCGGTGCGCGTGACATGCCGGAGTTGCACGCCGACAGCACCACCAGCTCCGGCGCCCGCTCCAGCGTCAGCAGGTCGTAGGCCATCAGCAGCCCGTCGTCCAGGGTGATGCCGGACATCAGAGGGCTGCGGGCGTGGAAGACGCCGTGCGCGGCCAGGTGCAGCACGTCCACCTCACCGAGGGCGTCGAGGACGCGGCCACCCCGCGCGGGGATCTCGGCGGCGAGGCGATGGCAGGCGAGGACGTGCGCCACCTCGGCGTGCGCGTGCGTCAGCCCCGGCCCTGCCGCCGCGGCGACCCGGGGTGCGTCCTCGCCGCGCCGGTCCTGCCGCGCCCGCGCCCGCAGCCAGCCGGCGGCGCTGGCCGCCACGCCGACGGGACGTTCGCGCAGGCAGGGCAGCGCGCTCCAGGGCAGCGTGTGCAGGGCTCCGACCGGCACCACCACCAGCGGCCCGTCGCCCAGCTCGGCGTCGAGCGGCCGGAACAGCAGCCGGTCCACCTCCTGGGCCGCGACCTCCAGATCGTTCGCGCCGTCGGGGCCCGCGGACCCGGACCAGTCGCGCCGCTCGCCGTGCCGCCGCAGCGCGTAGCGCAGCCGTACGACCGCCTCCTCGACCGCCCGCACCCCGCCCAGCCAGCGCAGCAGCACCCGATCCCCGCAGACCAGCACCGCGAGCAGCGACTCCCCGTCGATCACGAACTCCACCAGGGTGCCCGAGCCCAGCTCCGCGCGCAGCCGCTCGGGATCGAGCGCCGGGGAGCCGTGCGCGGGCGCCGTGACGGCCCGCCACCGCTCGGCCCACTCGAACACGTCGTCCGGCCGGCCGTCCCGCACCGCCAGCGAGAGCCCGAACGCCGCCAGCCGCTCCCCGGCCCGCGCCGCGTGGGCCCGCACCGACGGGTCGTCGAAGCACTCCACGCCCTCGCCGACCTCGGCCAGCCCTTCGCGTACCGCGCGGAAGGCGCCGGGCACGTCCTCGCGCAGCGCCGCCTCCAGCGCCAGCGCGTGCTGCCGCACCGGCGCGGGCACCTGCCACTCGCCGGCCAGCCGCCCTCCGAAGAACGGCTCGTCGGGGCGCTCGTCCACGCCCGCGTGCCGGGTCAGGCGGGCGAGCTGCGCCGAGGCCGCCGGATGGTCGTCCACCGCGAGCGCCGCCTCGGCCGCCGTGAGCCGGAGCGCCGCCGCTCCGGGGAGCTGGGCGAGACCGTCCTCCAGCTCGTCGGCGCAGGCGATCAGGTCGGACACCAGCTCGGGCGTGACCGGCCCGAGGGCGAGGCGCGAGCGCAGCACGACCTCTCTGGCCAGCGGCAGCCACGAGGTGCGTTCCTGCCCGGCCAGCTCCTCCGCCGCCTGCTCGCCGACCTGCAGCGCCCGGTGCGGGTCGCCGGTGAGCAGCTCGACCTGGGCCAGCTTGAGCCGCGCCTCGGCGAGCGCCACCCGCGCCCCGCAGGACTCCAGGTCGGGCACGGCCAGGTCGAGCATCGCCCTGGCCTCGCCGGGCAGGTGCGCCGCCAGCAGGGCGCCGGCGAAGTCGGCCCGCATGGTCGCGAGGCGCTCCGGATAGCCGAACAGCGTGTCCTCGGCCTCCCGGTAGTAGTGGAAGGCGCCGGCGATGTCGCCCCTGCGTACGGCGAGGAAGGGCAGGTTGGCGGCCGAGAGCCGGGCGAGGTGGCGCAGGCCCGCGTGCTGGGAGATCTCCAGGCACGCGGTGAGGTCGCGCATGGCTGCCTCCCACTCGCCCCGCCAGCAGCGCACCAGGCCCCGGTTGAGCAGCCCGCCGGCGAGGAACCTGCGGTCGTCCACGGTGCCGGGGGCGTGCACCAGGGCGCGCAGCGCCCGGTCGCAGGAGGCGATGGCCTCCTGGTGGCGGCCCAGGTGGGCGAGCGCGACCGCGCGCTGGGTGTCGAGCTTGGCCCGGTCGAGCGGGCGCAGGTAGGCCCAGGCCAGGGCGGCCACGCGGAGGGCCTGGAGCGGGTGGCCGAGCTCGGTGCGTACGGTGACCAGCGACAGCCGTGCCTGCGCCACCCGCTCGCGCGGCGCGCCCGGCACGGCGATCGCGGCCCGCAGGTGGTGCTCGGCGCTGTCGAGGTCGCCCAGCTCGCGGTCGGCCAGCGCCATGGCCCGCAGCGCCACGGCCTCGGCCTCGTGGGCGCCGGCCCGGCGGGCGGCGGCGAGCACCGTGCCGGCGGCGCGCAGGGCGTGCTCGGGATCGACCAGCGAACGCAGCATGGCGGCCTCGGCCGCCTCGACGAGGGGACAGGGGGCGTCGCTCATGGCCGGCCATGATGGTGACGGTCGGCTGAGGACATGCCCCTCCCGTCAGGGCTGCGGATCCAGGGGGCCGGGTGGATCACGGGCGGATGCGCACCCAGCGGGTCTGTACGGGCGCGTGCCCCGGCCGGTGGCAGACCACGCTGAGCCAGCCCGGAGGCACCCCGGTGGCCGCGAAGCAGCCGTTGCGGCTGATCCGCCGGGACAACGTCAGATGCGGGGTGCGTACGTCGACGAGCGTGTCCTCACCCGGGTGGGGGAGCACCTGCCCGGCCACGTCGATGAGCCCGTCGCCGACCGTCACCTCCAGGTCGAACGTCAGCCCGTCGGCGACGAACCGCACCAGGTGCGAGCCGTCGTCGCCGCGCGCCCCCGCGCCGGTGAGCGCCGCCTCGGCGACCGGGGCGGCGGTCAGCGAGCCCGCGACGCGCAGGCCGTAGACCTCGCGCGCGGCGGCGGCCACGTGGGCCGGGGGCGGATCGGCACCGGCGGCCAGCCGGAGCGCCGCCAGGAAGTATTCGTCGTCGATCATTGCGCCATCTCCTGAGATGAGATCAGAGTGCGCAGTTTTTCCAGGCAGCGGGCCCGGGTGGGGCCGACGCTGCCGATGGGCAGCCCGAGCCGGGCCGCGGTCTGCCGGCTCCCGAGGTCGATCGCGACCAGCTGGAGCAGAGTGCGGCAGGGCTCGTGCATGGTGGAGACCGCCTTCCAGAGCAACTGCCGGTCGTCGTCGCCGAGGACGGCGGCGCCGGGCTCGGGCTCCTCGACCGTCGCCAGGACGTGGACGCCGGAACGGCTGCCCTCGCGCAGGACCTGCAGCGCCTCGCGGCGCACGACCGTGGCCAGCCACGAGCCCAGACGTTCGGGCTCCCTGATGTCCTCCAGGCGCTGCAGCAGCCGCAGCCAGCCGCCCTGCACCACGTCGGCGGCGTCGGCGGCGCCGAGCCCGCTGGCGCGGGCCACCGCCCACATGAGGGGGCCGTACGCGGCCTCGAGCGCGTCCCACGCCGACCGGTCACCGTCGGCGGCGGCTCGCAGCAGCTCCGCTGGGGCGCGCTGGGGGTGCACGGGGACTCCTTCACGTCAGGCCGGGGAGGCGATCATTCCTCCCCGTGATCGAACGTGGACTGAGCGTAAACTCTACAGACTCGCCGGAACGACAACTCCCAGATCGGGAATTTGCCGGGCCTCCTCCCCGTCGAGCAGCCGCCACGCCACGTCCTTGGCCGGCTCGGCGACGGCCGCGGCCGCGATCGTCCCCGACACCAGCGCCGCGGCGAACGACGTGCCGCTCCACGTCGCGAACCCGCCGAACTCGCCGAGGTCCAGATAGCTGCTCTCCAGCCAGTCGCCGCGCGCGCAGGCGTCCACCCAGGTGCCGTACCCGGAGTAGGGGGCCCGCCGCCGCTCCGTCGACTCCAGCGCCGCCACGCCGACCACGGCGGGCAGCGCCGCCGGCCAGAACGGGCGGTCGGAGGCGGTGTTGCCGGCGCAGGCCACCGTCACGGTGTCGCTCAGCGCCGCGATCGCGTCGTTCAGCAGGGGCGGCGGCCGGTCGTCGAAGGTGTGGCCGCCGAAGGACAGGTTGATCACGTCGGGCGGGTCCTCGCGCAGCCGGTGCAGCGCGCGGATCACGCTCGCCTCGTCGCCGATGCCGTCGCAGTCCAGCACCCGCCGCACGCGCAGCGACACGCCGGGCGCCAGGCGCGCCAGCAGGCCCGCGATGAACGTCCCGTGCCCCGCCTGCTGTCCCTCGCCCGCGTCGGCGTCCTCCGGTGCCACGCGGGCGTACCACTCCGCGCCCGACCACCACGGATGCTTGGCCACGCCCGTGTCGAGCACCGCCACCGTCGCCGCGGAACGGTTCCTGACCGGCCGGTACGGGATCGGCTCCACCGGGAACGGCCTTGACGCAGGGCCGCCGAAGAACAGCGGCTGGCCGCGGAACACGTGATTGGGGGAGGCCCGCATGCCCCGCGCGTGCAGCTCGGAGGCGAGCTCGCAGGGATCCACCCCGGGGGACAGGTGCGCGACACAGACACCGTCCGCCTCGGAGACTGCCTGGGTCCAGCGGGCGACGGCGGACAGCGTGCTCCGGTCGCCCAGCAGCTGACCTGGCCGGATGAGCGCCTCGCCGACAGATTGGAAGTTCATGGCGACGTATGTTTCCCGCCTGCACCAGGTGTCACGCGACACTCCCGCACCAACTTGGTATGGCCCCCCACTGGTGCCGGATGGCGACCGACGGTAGTCTCTCCCTAGTCACTTGTGATCATCCCTATGTGCGAGGCCGTTGGGGAAGGCGCACCTCGTACCGAACGGGAGGTCCGGTGTCTGCTCGTGGCGTCCTTTACGTCCACTCGGCTCAGCCCGCGCTGTGCCCTCATATCGAATGGGCGGTCGCGGGTGTCCTTGGCGTGCCCGTAGACCTGACGTGGACGCCGCAGCCCGCCGCGCCCAACGTCGTACGCGCGCAGGCCGAGTGGGAGGGCAGGCCCGGCATCGCGGCCGCCATCGCCTCCTCCCTCATGGGCTGGCAGCGGCTCAGGTTCGAGATCACCGAGGACGCCTCGCCCGGCGTGGACGGGTCCCGGCACTGCTATACGCCGACCCTGGGCGCCTTCACGGCGGTCATCGGGGTCAACGGCGACATCATGGTGCCCGAGGACCGGCTCCGGGCCGCGATGATGCTGGCCGCCCAGGGGCGGTGCGTGCTTGAGGAGGAGCTCGACAAGCTGCTCGGCCGGCCGTGGGACGAGGAGCTGGAGCCCTTCCGGTACGCCGGGGACGGCGCTCCCGTCCGCTGGCTGCACGCCGCCGTCTGACCGGCGCCCACCCGACCTCCCTGCAAAAGGCCCCCACCGATCGCCGGTGCGGGGCCTTTTGGGGTGTGGGGCTTTTAGCCTGCGCAGGACCTTTTGGGCTGTGCGGGGCCCGCCGCTGCCCAGGACGCGGAAAAGCCCCGCACTTGCCGTCCGGAAGAGGGCGGTGCGGGGCCTTTCGGAAAAGTCAGTGTTACAGGGGGATGTTGCCGTGGGCGCCCCGGGCGGGGGTGGCCTGGGCGAGGACCTTGGCGATGGCGCCGCGCGTCTCCCCGGGGTCGATCACCTCGTCGATGACCCCGAGCTGCTGAGCGCGTTCGAGCCCGCCGGCCAGCTTCTGGTGCTCCTCGGCCAGCCGCTCCTCCAGCGACGCCCGCTCCTCCTCGGGCGCGGCGGCCAGCTCGCGCCGCTTGAGGATGCGCACCGCCGCCACGGGCCCCATGACCGCGACCTCGGTCGTCGGCCAGGCGAAGACCTTGGTGGCGCCGAGTGCGCGGGAGTTCATCGCGATGTACGCCCCGCCGTACGCCTTGCGCGTGACGAGCGTGACGCGCGGCACCGAGGCCTCGGCGAAGGCGTGCAGGAGCTTGGCTCCGCGCCGTACGACGCCGTCGTGCTCCTGCCCGACGCCCGGAAGGTAACCGGGAACGTCCACCAGGACAACCAACGGCACGCCGAACGCGTCACACATGCGTACGAACCGGGCGGCCTTCTCGGCGGACGTGGCGTCGAGGCAGCCGCCGAGCCGCATCGGGTTGTTGGCGATCACGCCGACGGTCCTGCCCCCGAGGCGGCCGAGCGAGGTGACGACGTTCGGCGCCCACTTGGGGTGCAGCTCGATGCCGGGCTCGTCGAGCAGGCCGTTGACGAGCGGCTTGACGTCGTAGGCCCGTCGCGCGGACTCCGGCAGCAGCGTGGAGAAGTCCACTTCCTCGATTTCTCCCGCGCGCACCCGCCCCTGGTGGCCGAGGAGCGTGGCGAGCTGGCGCGCCCTGACGTAGGCGTCGGTCTCGGTCTTGGTGACGACGTGCACGACGCCGCTGCGCTTGCTGTGCGGCTCGGGGCCGCCGAGGGCGGCGGCGTCGACGTTCTCGCCGGTGACGCTGCGGACGACGTCGGGGCCGGTGACGAAGATGCGGCCGGTGTCGGCCAGGATGACCAGGTCGGTGAGCGCCGGCCCGTAGGCGGCGCCGCCCGCAGCGGGGCCGACGACCACGGAGATCTGCGGGACGACGCCGGACGCCTTGGTCATGGCGGCGAAGACCTTGCCGACCGCGTGCAGCGACTCGACGCCCTCGGTGAGGCGCGCGCCGCCGGAGTGCCAGATGCCGATGACCGGCACCCGCTCGCGTACGGCGACGTCGTAGGCGTGGACGATGTGCTCGCAGCCTTCGCTGCCCATCGCACCGCCCTGGAAGCGGGCGTCACTGCAGAAGGAGACGACGGGCACGCCTTCGACGCGGCCCATGGCGGCGAGGACGCCGCTCTTGTCCTCCGGGGTGATCAGCCGCAGCGAGCCCTCGTCGAGCAGGGCCGACAGGCGGACGAGTGGGTCACGGGGATCGGCGGGCTCCTGTTCGGAGCCGGATGCCATCACCCCGTTGTCGAGCACGGTCATTTAAGCCCCCTTGAACACGACGGACACGTTGTGCCCGCCGAAGCCGAACGAGTTGTTGACCGCGGCGATGTCGCCTTCGGGCAGCTTGCGATTCTCGCCGTGGACGAGATCCACCTCGATGCCGTCGTCGAGGTCGTGCAGGTTGATGGTGGCGGGGACGATCCGGTCCTGCAGCGCCTTGATCGTGAAGACGGACTCGATGCCGCCCGCGCCGCCGAGCAGGTGCCCGGTCATGGACTTGGTCGAGGTGACCAGCGGGTGCGTGCCGATGGCCTTGGCGATCGCCTGGGCCTCGCCGACGTCGCCCGCCGGGGTGGAGGTGGCGTGCGCGTTGACGTGCTTGATGTCCTGGCCGGAGACGCCCGCGTTGTTGAGCGCCTGGGTCATGGCCATGATGATGCCCCGGCCCTCGGGCTCGGGCTGGGTGATGTGGTGCGCGTCGGCGGAGTAGCCGACGCCCGCGCAGTAGGCGTAGACGCGCGCGCCGCGCGCCCTGGCGTGCTCCTCGGACTCCAGCACGACGATGCCGGCGCCCTCGCCGAGCACGAACCCGTCGCGGTCGCGGTCCCAGGGGCGGGACGCGCCGGCCGGGTCGTCGTTGCGGGTGGACATGGCCCGCGCGGCGGCGAAGGCCGCGATGTTGAGCCCGTGGATGGCGGCCTCGGTGCCGCCGGCCACCACGACGTCGGCGCGGCCGGCCCTGATCATGTCCATGGCGCTGCCGATGGCCTCGGCGCCGGAGGCGCACGCCGAGACGGTGGCGTGCACGCCCGCCTGAGCGCCCAGGTCGAGGCCGATCCAGGCGGCCGGGCCGTTGGGCATGAGCATGGGCACGGTGAACGGCGACAGGCGGTTCCAGCCCCGCTCACGGTAGGTGTCGTAGGCGTTGAGCGTGGTGGTGATGCCGCCGATGCCGCTGGAGACCACGACGCCCAGCCGCTCGGGAGCCACCTGGGGAGCGCCGGCGTCCTGCCAGGCCTCCCGCGCGGCCACCAACGCGAACTGCTCGCTGCGGTCGAGCCTGCGGGCCTCGGGCCGGGGCAGCACCTCGGCCGGATCGACGGCGGCCGTCCCCGCGAACCTCACGGGGACGGTGTCGATCCAGTCCGCGGTGAGGGTCTCGACACCCGACTGACCGGCGAGGAGCGCCGCCCAGGTCGAGGTGACGTCTCCACCGACGGGCGTCGTCGCGCCAAGCCCGGTGACGACGACACGTACCCGGTTCGCACTCACGTTTCGCGCTCCTTGCTGGTGATCAGTTGCGTACTGCGGTGGTTTCAGCCCTGGATGAAGTTGAGGACGTCCTTGACCGTCTTCAGGTTCTTGAGCTGGTCGTCGGGGATCTCGACGCCGAACTCGTCCTGGGCGGCCACGGCGATCTCGACCATGGACAGGGAGTCGATGTCGAGGTCGTCCACGAAGCTCTTCTCGGGGGTCACCTCGGAGGCCGGGATGCCGGTGATCTCGTTGATGATCTTGCCGAGGCCCGCAAGGATGTCCTGCTCGTTGGCAGCCATGTCGTTCTTCTCCTTTGATCTTTCTTGGATCCGCGCGGTCGTGGACCGCGCAAGCGAGTGGTGCGGGCGGGATCCTACGGGATCTCGATCACTTGGCCCGCGTACGTGAGCCCCGCGCCGAAACCCAGCACGAGTGCCAGCCCGCCGGACTGCACCTCGCCGCGCTCCAGCATGCGCGAGAGCGCGAGCGGGATGGAGGCGGCGGAGGTGTTGCCGGCGGTGACGATGTCGCGTGCCACCGCAGCCTTCTCGGCGCCCAGCTTACGGGCGATCGCCTCGATGATGCGCAAGTTGGCCTGATGGGGGACGAAGGCCGACAGCTCGGACGGGTCGACGCCCGCCCGCTCGCAGGCCTCCAGCGCCACCGGGTGCAGCGCGGTGGTGGCCCAGCGGAAGACCGTCTGCCCCTCCTGGTGGAGGAAGGTCGTGCGGTCCTGGATCTGGATCGCCTCGGACTTGTCGCCGGCGCTGCCCCACACCACGGGGCCGATGCCGGGGGTCTCGGCGGGGCCGACGACCGCGGCGCCCGCGCCGTCCGCGAAGATCACGGCGGTGGAGCGGTCGGTCCAGTCGACCCACTGCGACAGCTTCTCGCTCCCGATGACCAGGACGTTCCTGGCCGAACCACCGCGTACGGCGGCGCTGGCGGTGGCGAGCGCGTAGCAGAAGCCCGCGCAGGCGGCGTTGACGTCGAACGCGCCCGGCGAGGTGATGCCGAGGCGGTGCGCCACGATGGCCGCGGCGTTGGGGATCTGAGTCTCCAGCGTGCAGGTGGCGACGATCACCAGGTCGACGTCGTCGGGCGACAGCCCGCTCGCGGCGAGCGCCTTGCCGCCCGCGATGGCGGCCATGTCCTCGACCGACTCGCCCGCGGGGGCGACCCTGCGCTCCTTGATGCCGACGCGTGACTGGATCCACTCGTCGTTGGTGTCGATGGTCCTGGCGAGGTCGTCGTTGGTGACGACGTTGGCCGGCTGGTAATGGCCGAGCGCCAGCACCCGGGCGCCGGGGGCGATGTCGGGAATTCTCACTTGATCAGCTCCCTGGCCGCTTCGAGGTCGTCTGGGGTCTTCAGCGCCACGGTCTGGACGCCGCGCAGCCCGCGCTTGGCGAGGCCGGTCAGCGTGCCGCCGGGCAGCAGCTCGATCATCCGGGTGACGCCGAGCGAGGCCATGGTCTCCATGCAGGCGTCCCACCGGACGGGGCTGCTGACCTGCTTGACCAGGCGTTCGACGAACTCGGTGCCGGCGGTGACCGGCCGGCCGTCGGCGTTGGACAGCAGCGTCACCCGCGGGTCGGCGGGCGTGACACCCTCGGCGGCGGCGCGCAGGCTCTCCACGGCCGTCGCCATGTGCCGGGTGTGGAAGGCGCCCGCCACGGACAGGGGGCGCAGCCTGGCGCGGGCCGGGGCGTCCTCCGCGAACGCCGCGAGCTGCTCCAGCGTGCCCCCGGCGACGATCTGGCCGGCGCCGTTGATGTTGGCGGGCGTGAGCCCGTGACGGTCGATGGCGGCCAGCACCTCGTCCTCGGCGCCGCCGAGCACGGCGGTCATGCCGGTCTCGGTGATCGCCGCGGCCTTGGCCATGGCCTGGGCGCGCTCGCGGACGAGGGCGAGCGCCTGTTCGGCCGTGAGCACCCCGGCCAGCGCGGCCGCGGCGAACTCGCCCACGCTGTGGCCGGCGAGCACGTCGGGCTGCACGCCCAGAGCCTCGGCCGAGGCGAGCGCGGCGGCCACGAGCAGCGGCTGGGCGACGGCCGTGTCACGGATCTCGTCGGCGCCGGCGGTCGTGCCATAGGCGATCAGGTCGATCCCGGCGACCTCCGACCAGGCGCCGAGCCGGTCGGCCAGACCGGGCAGCTCGAGCCAGGGAGCGAGGAAGCCTGGAGTTTGGGCACCTTGGCCCGGAGCGACGAGTACAAGCACGCATTCCACCATGCCCTGTAGAGGTTCGACACGCGGCTGGAGATCCATACGAACTTTGTCCAGGCTTATTTGTAGGAACCCCACAGTGAGGATTTCGGGCCGATTACGTTAGGGGTCGCCATGTAACGGCCGCTTCCGCGAGCCTGCCGAGGATCAGTCCGACCTGGAGCGTGAAGGCCGAGCGGCCCTCCGTGGGCTGGTAGCCGGTCAGCTCGGTGATCTTCTTCAACCGGTAGCGCACGGTGTTGGGATGGACGAAGAGCAGCCGCGCGGTCGCCTCCAGCGACGTGCCCTGCTCCAGATAGGTCGCCAGCGTGTCGAGCAGCGGCGTGCCGGCCAGCGGCAGGTAGACGTTCTCGATGAGCTGCTCCCTGGCGTCCTCGTCGCCGTCGAGCGCCCGTTCGGCCAGCAGGTCCTCGGCGTGCACCGGCCGGGGCGCGTCGGGCCAGCCCGCCGAGGCCTTCAGCCCGGCCAGCGCGGCCCGCGCGGACCGGGGGGCGGCGTGCAGGTCGGGCACCTCGGGGCCGATCACGACGGGCCCCATGCCGAAGCGGGCCACGACCTGCTTGGCGGCGGCGTTGACGTTGTCGGCCCCGCCGACGATCACGACGAGCCGGTCGGCTTGCACGCCGGCCAGCAGGTCCATGCCGATGCGCCGGCCACGTTCGCGCAGCCCGTCGATGACCGCGCGGGGGTCGCCCTCGGGGGCGTGGCCGGCGATGACGACCACGGGGGAGGAGGTCCAGCCGAGCGCCGCGGCCCAGGAGTGGAGTCCGTCGTCGACCTCGCCCCGGACCAGGGCGTCCACGATCAGCGCCTCCAGCCGGGCGTCCCACGAGCCGCGCGCCTCGGCCTCGCGGGCGTAGACGTGCGCGGCGGCGAAGGCCACGTCGCGGGTGTAGCGCAGCATGGCCTGCTGGAGCTGGTCCTCGCCGCCGGGCGCGGCCAGCTCGTGGGTCTGCGCCTCGACGACCTCGACCACGACGCGCACGATGTCGACGGTCTGCTGCAGCGAGATCGAGCGCTTGAGCTCGCGCGGAGCCGTGCCGAAGAACTCGATGCTGGGCGTCGGCCGGTCCTCCCCGGCGCTCGAGAACCACTCGACGAACGCCGCGATGCCGGCCTGCGCGACGAGCCCCACCCAGGAGCGGTCCTCGGCGCTGAGCGCGCGGAACCAGGGAAGCTGCTCGTCCATGCGGGCCAGCGCCGCGGTGCCGAGCGAGCCCATGGCCCGCTCAAGCCTGCGTGTGGTGTCCTCCCGGGTCCGGTCTGTCACGCACTCTAGAGTGCCAGGTGGCTCGCGATGAACGCGACGTCGGTGGCCGCGCGCGCCCCGCGGGTCGCGCGGCCCGTGCTCAGATCACGGCGACTTCAGATCACGGCGACTTCAGATCACGGCGACTTCAGATCACGGCGACTCAGATCACGGCGAC
>NZ_FOHX01000019.1:0-114169 GCF_900111685.1 Nonomuraea wenchangensis | reverse complement strand
TCAGATCACGGCGACTCAGATCACGGCGACCGCGGTGATCAGGCCGATGGCCACGTGCGTCACCGCCAGCAGCCGCGCGCCCGGCTGCAGCTCGGGCTCCTGGACCAGGTCACGTACGGAGATGCCGACGATCCGGTCGAAGACCAGCATCGCCACGGTCTGCACCACGATGCCGACCAGGCCGAACACCGCCGTGCCCGCCAGCCCCTCGGCCAGCCGCCCGCCGGAGGACCAGATGGAGGCGGCCACGATCAGGCCGACGGCCGCCATGGCGGAGGAGGCCAGCAGGGTGGCGTTGGGGTTGCGCCCGCTGCGGATGATCTCGCTGAGCTTGCCCGGCGTGGCCCAGTCGATCACGTAGAAGCCCACGATCATGAGCAGTACGCCCACGGCGGCGTACGAGGCGATGGCGCCGGAGCCGCGGGCGAGGGTTTCCAGAAGGGTCACGTCTGTTCCTTGGTTCTGTTCTGTCGGGGGATGTCAGTCGGCGATGCGGTGCGGGACGAAGGAGGAGGTGTCGTCGGTGATCAGGCCCGTGCTCTCCCTGATGCCGAGCCCGGCGGCCTCGTCGGCGACCACCCAGGCGCCGAGCACCGGGCGCTCGCCGCCGAACTCAGGCAGCGCCTCGAAGCCCTGATGGACGTAGCCCTCGCGGCCGTAGCGGCCGGGCGTCTCCCGCGTGCCCCCGGGGGTGACGATCCTCATGGAGGCGCCCTCCCTGCCGAGCAGCGGCTTGGAGATGTACGAGGTGAGCTCGCGCGGCCCGTCGAGGTAGGCGGGCAGCAGCGAGGGATGCCCGGGATAGAGCTCCCACAGCACGGCGAGCAGCGCCTTGTTGGACAGCAGCGCCTTCCACAGCGGCTCGACCCAGGTGGCGTGGCGCACGGCGTGGTGGCCGAAGTCGTCCGAGAGCATCCACTCCCACGGATACAGCTTGAACGCCGAGCGGATCACCTGGTCGCCGGCGTCCACGAAGCGGCGGCCTAGGTCGTCCCAGCCGATGTCCTCCATGGCGACCGAGATCGTCGGGTGCCCCGCCTGCTCGGCGGTCTCCTGCAGGTAGGCGACCGTCATGGCCTCCTCGCCGGTCTCGTCGGCGTTGGTGAACGCGAAGTGCACCGGGCCGGGCGGCAGCCGCAGCGCGCGCCAGCGGTCGATGAGCCGTTCGTGCAGCGAGTTCCACTGGTCGTCGCCGGGGTGGACGTCCTGCAGCCAGAACCATTGCACGACCGACGCCTCCAGCAGGGAGGTGGGCGTGTCGGCGTTGTACTCCAGCAGCTTGGCCGGGCCGGTGCCGTCGTAGCGCAGGTCGAAGCGGCCGTACAGGTGCGGGTCACGCCGCTCCCACGAGCGCGCGACCTCCTCCCACGACCACTCAGGCAGGGCGAAGTCGGCGAAGCGGCCGGTGCTCACCACGTGCTCGACGGCGCGCAGGCACATGCCGTGCAGCTCCTCGACCTGCTCCTCCAGCGCCTCGATCTCCGCCATCGAGAAGACGTAGTGCACCGACTCGTCCCAGTAGGGCCGGGCGAGGCCCGTGGGGTGGGCGGCGCGGTGGTAGGCGAGGCCCTGTCCCTCGATCGTCTTCTCCCAGCCGTCCCTGGGAGTGCTGTGCTCGCGACGCATGCCTCAGCTCCCGCCGCTCCAGCTCTTGCCGAAACCGCCGCGCTGGATGGACTTGCCGCTGCGGGAGGAGATGTCCACGTTGGAGGGCCGGTAGGTGGTGCCGCCCCGGATCTTGTTGCCGGTGCGGATGCCGCCGTAGTACCACATGTACGCCCCGCGCGACCCGCCGTAGTAGTGCGCATGGCCGTCGTCGTCGTCGCAGTAGTCGTCGTCCACGACCTCGTACGTGCCGTCGGCGAGCTGCACCACGCAGTCGGCGGTGACGTCGTCGTCGTCCGCGGTCGCGGCGCAGTAGCCGACGAGGACCACGGAGATGACGCCGAGGATGGTGAGCTGGACGACTTTGGAGGATTTACGGTCCTGCGGCGGCTTCGACTTGTTTTGCGGCGGTATTGCCATGTAGCTCCTGCTTTCAGTGGCGGATCAGCCTACCGGTGGCTCTCGGCCGCGTTCAATCGGCAACTGCGCCCCGCCCGAGGACATGGGGTAGAAGGGACCCATGAACCCGGTCGAGGCGTTGCGCGAGATCGCCTTCCTGCTCGAACGCGCCGGTGAGCCGACGTACCGCGTACGTGCCTTCCGCCGCGCCGCCGCGGTCGTCGCCGAGCTGCCCGAGGAGGAGCTGCTGCGGCTGGCCCGCGACGGCGGGCTCGGCGACCTGCCCGGCATCGGGAAGGTCACCGCACTGGTGATCAACGAAAGTCTCGATGGCCAGGTTCCGACGTATTTGCGGCGTATGCGGGCCACCGAGGGCGTGGAGCTGGACGCCGAGACCGCCGCGCTGCGGGCCGCGCTCAAGGGCGACCTGCACAGCCACTCCGACTGGTCCGACGGCGGCTCGCCGATCGAGGAGATGGCCGAGGCGGCGCGCTCGCTCGGGCACGAGTATTGGGCGCTGACCGACCACTCGCCGCGCCTCACCGTCGCCAAGGGGCTGTCGGCCGAGCGGCTGGAGCGCCAGCTCGACGTGGTGGCCGCGCTCAACGAACGGCTCGCGCCGTTCAGGATCCTCACCGGCATCGAGGTGGACGTCAACCTCGACGGCTCGCTCGACCAGGAGCCCGAGCTGCTGGACCGGCTCGACGTGGTGGTCGCCAGCGTGCACTCCAAGCTGCGCATGGACGGCGAGGAGATGACCCGCCGCATGGTGACCGCCGTCGCCGACCCCCGGGTGGACGTGCTCGGCCACTGCACCGGGCGGGTGGTGCGGGGCGGCGGCGAGCGGGGGGTGAAGCGGCCGGAGTCGGAGTTCGACGCGGAGCTGGTCTTCGAGGCGTGCCGCAGGTTCGGAGTGGCGGTCGAGATCAACTCCCGGCCCGACCGGCTCGACCCGCCCAAGAGGCTGATGCGGCTGGCGTACGAGATGGGCTGCCTGTTCGCGATCGACTCCGACGCGCACGCGCCCGGCCAGCTCGACTGGCAGCGGTACGGCTGCGAGCGGGCGGCCAGATGCGGGATCGAGGCCGGTCGGATCGTGAACACCTGGCCGCTGGACCGGCTGCTCGACTGGACCCGCTCCCGTCCCGAACGGCTCAGCAGGTGACCGTGCGGTTGTAGGACCCGGTCTTGTACGTCCACTCGCGCGAGCGCCCGTCGAGCAGCGTGACGCAGTCCGTGTCGCGGGCCCAGTCCATGATGACCTTGACCCGCATGGTTTTGCCGCAGCCGTTGCGCACCCACACGATCAGGCCGTGCGGCTGCTCGTCGGCGATGCGGGCGACGCAGGAGGGAGCGGTGCCGCGGGCCTGCGCGGCGGCGGGAACCGCCGGGGCGAGCGTCGCGCAGCCGGCCAGGACAGCGATGAAAATCGTTCTCGGTCGCATGGCCTGGACGCTACTCCTCGCCCCGGGCGGTTGATAACTCCCCGTTATCGACATGTCACCCTGTGGCTCGGAGGTGGGTGGTCGGGATTCGCCGGATTTTGCTCGATCGGAAAGCCGTCCGGGCCGGGAAGCACCTCCGAAGGCCCGAAACGGTGGCCGGTGCGGTGACAACATCATGGCCGGGCGGACAGGAGGCTGTGGCGAGGGAGCGCCGCGGGCCGCGATTGTCGGTGGCGGCACGTAGCGTCACGGCTGTGAATCGTACCGACCGGCTCTACGCGCTCGTCGAGGACCTGCGCGCCATCGCGCCCCGCTGCCGCTCCGCCCGCGCGCTCGCCGAGCGGTTCGAGGTCAGCGTGCGCACGATCGAGCGCGACATCACGGCGCTCCAGGAGTCGGGCGTCCCCATCTACGCCGAGCCGGGCCGCAAGGGCGGCTACGCCATCGACAAGAAGATGTCCCTGCCCCCGCTCAACTTCAGCCCGGCCGAGGCCGTGGCCATCGCGGTGGCGCTCAGCCAGGCGGGCGATCAGCCGTTCGGCCGCCACGCCCACAGCGCCTTACGCAAGGTCGTCGCCGCCATGCCGGGGCCGGAGGGTGAGCTGGCCCGCGAGCTGGCCCGCCGGGTGCAGCTCGTCCGCCGTCCCGGCGAGAGCGGCGAGGAGGCCAAGCCGCTCGGCGCCGAGCACGTCTCGCGCGCCATCGAGGAGGCGCTGCTGCGGCGGCGGGTGCTGCGGCTCGACTACGCAGACGCCAAGGGCGCGCTCACCTCGCGCGACGTCGAGCCCGGCGTCTTCCTCGGCGGGCGCGGCGGGTTCTGGTATCTCGTGGCCTGGTGCCGGCTCCGCGACGACGTACGCGTCTTCCGGCTCGACCGCATCGCCGCCGCGACCGTCACCGCCGAGCGCTGCCCCGAGCGGCCGCTTGAGGGCTTCGCCACCGACGTCCCGGAGATGATCGTGCACGGGACGCTCCTCGACTAGGTCACGCAGATGTTCGAAAAGTCAAGAGGAAACACCGACATAGGGTTGTCGCCCAACGGGTGGATCGTTGTCTTGTTCGAGAAAGAGGGAGATGGCGATGGACAACACGGTGACCTGGTTCGAGGTCGCGACCGGCGACCCCGAAGGCGCCCAGCGGTTCTACGGTGGCCTGTTCGGCTGGACGTTCGCCGACGGCGACGGCGGCGGGCCGATGGACTACCGCATGATCGGCTATGCGGGCGGCGGGGAGCCGGCGGGCGGGCTCTTCAACACCAAGGGAGAGTTCCCCGACCACGCGGTCTTCCACGTCCAGGTGGCCGACGTGGAGGAGACCTGCGCGCGCACCGAGGCGCTCGGCGGCAAGGTGATCACCAAGGTCGTCGGCGACGGGCCGGGCACCGACTTCGCCTACCTCCAGGACACCTCGGGCAGCCTCTTCGGGATCTTCCACCGCAGGTGACCACCCGTGCGCCGGCCGGGGGAAGCACCTTCCCCGCCGATCCCGGCCGCCATGGGGCCGCGCGTGCCCGCCCTACCCCTCAGGGCTCACGACGAGGGGTTCGCGGGCGGCGCGGAGTCACCCCGCGCCCTGGACACGCCGCCGATCGCCGAGCGGCGGCGCGTCCAGGGCCCTGACCCGGCTCCGACGGCGACCCTGCTCCGACGGCCCAGGGCCGGCAGAGCGGGGTCAGAAGGCCGCGGTGGTGAGCCAGCGGGTCAGGAGGTCGCTGTCGCCGTGGACCGTGAGGGCGTCGGGCGAGCGGCGGCCGTAGAGCAGCAGGAGCAGGTCCGCGGCCGGGCCCCGTACGCCGACGTCGCCCTTGGCGTGGCCGCGCGTCCACTCGACGCGCCCTTCGGGGCCCTGCGTGATCGTCCACTCGCCCCGGACGCCCCCGGGGACGGGTGCGGCGTCGGCGGGATCGGTGGCATGGAGGTGGATCGTGGCCCCCTCCACGCCGAGCTCCGCCAGCCGCCGGGTGACCCACACCGCGGACGGCAGGTTGTGCAGGAACTCCTCTATGCCGTCCGCGGCGGTCGCCGCCGGGACCACCGGGTCGATGCCGAGCGCGAGCTCGGCGTCGACCCGGTGCACGACCAGCTCGTACGCCATCCGCCGCGGCCACCAGGCCGCCCGCCGGTCCGGGCCCCAGGTCCAGACCGGCAGGTCGGGGTCGGTCTCGCGCAGCGTGCGCACCAGCTCGGCCGCCCCGGCGCGCAGCCATCCGGCGTCCCCGTCGCGCCCCTCGGGCAGCCCGCTCGGCACCTGGCGCGACCAGATGCGCTCCTGCACCCGCTCGCGCAGCACGTGCACCGCCCAGCGGTGCGTCTGGCCGACGTGCGTGACCAGCTCGGCCATCGTCCACCCGGGGCAGGAGGGCACGGGCGCGGACAGGTCGCCCGCGAGCTCCGCCAGCTCCGCCAGGCGTTCGGTCTCCTGCTCGATCTGCGGCTCGTAGTTCACCGGACCAGACTAGGCCGCCGGGCAGGTGGCGCCCTTCTGCGGCACTTTCCCGTTGATGAGGTAACTGTCCACGAGCCCCCGGACGCACTTGCTGCCCGACAGGTAGGCGCCGTGCCCCTCGCCTTCGTACGTCACCAGCGTCGCGGTCTTGAGCTGGGCCGTCAGCTTGGGCGCCCACTCGTACGGCGTGGCCGGATCGCCCTTGCCGCCGATCACCACGATCGGCGCGGAGCCGGTCGCGTTCACGTGCCGCGCCTGGTCGCTGCCCTTGACCGGCCACACCCGGCACAGCCCGCCGGAGCCCTCGCTGCCGAACAGCGGCGAGATCTGAAGCGCCTGCTGCTCGGTGCGCCGCAGGTCGGTCTCGCTCGGCCGTTCGGCGGTGTCCACGCAGGTGATGGCGGGGAAGCTGGTCATCTGCGTCGAGTAGCTGCCGTCCGTGGACCGCCCGGTGTAGGTGTCGGCCAGGTAGAGCAGCGCCTCGCCGTGGCCCTGGAGCGCCTCGCCGAGCGCCTGCTCCAGGAACGGCCAGGTCAGCTCGGAGTACAGCGCGGCCGCCACGCCCGTCGAGGCGAGCCCCTGGGTGAGCTCGCGGTCCCTGACCTTGAGGGGTTTGGCGGTCAGCTCGTTCATCAGGTTCTCGACGTTGGTGTTGGCCGTCGGGACGTCCTTGCCGACCGCGCACGAGCCGTCCTTCACGCAGGCCCGCAGGAAGCTGTCGTAGGCGTGCTGGAAGCCGCGGGTCTGGGCGACCGTGCGCTGCTCGAAGGTGATCGTCGGGTCGAGCGGCGCGTCCAGCACCATGCGGCCCACGTTCTTGGGGAACAGCGTGGCGTAGACGGCGCCGAGCTGGGTGCCGTACGACATGCCGACGTAGTTGAGCTTCGGGTCGCCGACGGCGGCGCGGATGCGGTCCATGTCGCGGGCGGCGTTCACGGTGCCGACGTAGGGCAGGATCTTGCCGGAGTTCTTCTGGCACAGCGCGGCGAACTGCTTGTTCATCTGCTCGCCCTCGCGGTGCGTCCGGTCGTCGGGCGGGAGCGTGTCGAGGGCGGTGAACCGGTCCATCTCGGCGCCGTTGCCGCACCGCACGCCGGAGCTGCGCTCGACGCCGCGCGGGTCGAAGCTGACCAGGTCGTAGCGGGTGCGCAGCGGGGCGAGGGCCTTGCCCGCCTGGTCCAGGGTGTCCACGCCGGAGGCCCCGGGGCCGCCGAAGTTGAACACCATCGAGCCGAGCCGCTGCCCCGTGGCCGGCATCTTGATCAGCGCCAGGTCGATCTTCTCGCCGTCGGGCTTGTCGTAGTCGAGCGGCACCGTGAGCTTGCCGCACCGCACCGAGCTGTCCTGGCGGGCCGGCGGCTCGCCGTCAGGGCGCTTGATGTCGGTGCACGGGCCCCACTCGACCTGGCCGGCGCCGGCTTGGGGCCCTGGGACGGACTGCGCGACGGGCTCGGCCGGAACAGCGGAACAACCGGCGGCCCCGACGAGCAGCGCGACGGCTAGGACACCTCGCATGGCACAAACTTCCCCTCGTCAACTCCGGGGGAAGACTGCCCACAATACGTGACCTCGCACCAAACGTGGGTGAGGCGGCCCGTACCCCTCCTAACGCGCCGCCTCACCCGTCCGTCCCCCGAACACGGGGACGCTCCCGCGAGGAGATTCGCGGGAGCGTCCCTGATGGATGTGTCAGACGCCCATCGACTGGGTGTCGTTGCTCTCCGCGCCGCCGGCCTCGGTGACGCCGTTCTTGAGGTGGTAGCGGGCGATGGCCTCGCGCAGCACCTCGGCGTCGAGCTCCTTGCGGCGTACGAGCTGGGTCAGCACCGCCAGCGTGATCGAGGCCGCGTCCACGTGGAAGTGGCGGCGCAGCGCCGAGCGCGTGTCGGACAGGCCGAACCCGTCGGTGCCCAGCGAGGACCAGTCACCCGGCACCCACTGCGCGATCTGGTCCTGGACGGCCTTCATGTAGTCGCTGACGCCCACGAACGGCCCCTGGGCGCCGGACAGCGCCTGGGTGACGTAGGGGACGCGCTGCTCGGCCTCCGGGTTGAGCAGGTTGTGCTCCTCGCAGGCCAGCGCCTCGCGGCGCAGCTCCGACCAGGACGTGGCCGACCACACGTCGGCGGAGACGCCCCAGTCCTCGGCGAGCAGGCGCTGCGCCTCCATCGCCCACGGGCCCGCGACGCCCGAGGACAGGATGTTGGCCTTCGGTCCCTGCGTCTGCGGCCCGTCGGCGAACTTGTAGAGGCCCTTGAGCAGGGCCTGCACGTCGAGGTTCGCCGGCTCGGCGGGCTGCAGGTAGGGCTCGTTGTAGACGGTCAGGTAGTAGAAGACGTTCTCCTGCTGGTCGCCGTACATGCGCCGCAGGCCGTCCTTGACGATGTGGGCCACCTCGAACGCCCAGGACGGGTCGTAGGAGACCGCGGCCGGGTTGGTGGAGGCGATGAGCGGCGTGTGGCCGTCCTCGTGCTGCAGGCCCTCGCCGTTGAGCGTGGTGCGGCCGGCCGTGGCGCCCAGCAGGAAGCCGCGGGTCAGCTGGTCGGCCATCTGCCACATCTGGTCGCCGGTGCGCTGCCAGCCGAACATCGAGTAGAAGATGTAGATCGGGATCATGTGCTCGCCGTGCGTGGCGTACGAGGTGCCGGCGGCGATCGCCGAGGCCATCGAGCCCGACTCGCTGATGCCCTCGTGCAGGATCTGGCCCTGCACGGCCTCCTTGTACGACAGCAGCAGCTCCCGGTCGACGGCCTCGTACGTCTGGCCGTGCGGCGAGTAGATCTTCGCCGACGGGAACATGGCGTCCATGCCGAACGTGCGAGCCTCGTCGGGGATGATCGGCACGAACCGGTGGCCGATCTCCTTGTCGCGCATGAGGTCCTTGAGCAGGCGGACGAAGGCCATGGTGGTGGCCACCTGCTGCTTGCCCGAGCCCTTGCCGAAGCTCTTGTAGACCTCGTCGCCCGGCAGCTTGATCGGCTTGGCCCGCTGGACCCGCTTGGGCAGCACGCCGCCGAGCGCGGCCCGGCGCTCCTTCATGTACTGGATCTCGGCGTCGTTCTCGCCCGGGTGGAAGTAGGGCGGCAGGTCGCCTTCCAGCGCCGAGTCGGGGATCGGCAGGTAGAGCCGGTCCCTGAACTCCTTGAGCTCGGCCTTGGTGAGCTTCTTCATCTGGTGCGTGGCGTTGCGCGCCTCGAAGTCCTTGCCGAGGGTCCAGCCCTTGATGGTCTGGGCGAGGATCACGGTCGGCTGGCCGACGTGCTCGCGGGCCGCCTTGAAGGCCGCGTAGACCTTGCGGTAGTCGTGGCCGCCGCGCGACAGCTTGCGGATCTCGTCGTCGGACAGGTGCTCGGCCATCTTGCGCAGGCGCGGGTCGGAGCCGAAGAAGTTCTCGCGGATGTAGGCGCCGGACTCGACCGAGTAGGTCTGGAACTGCCCGTCGGGCGTGGTGTTCATCTGGTTGACCAGCACGCCGTCGACGTCGGCGGCGAGCAGCGGGTCCCAGTCGCGGCCCCAGACGACCTTGATGACGTTCCAGCCGGCGCCGCGGAAGTAGGACTCCAGCTCCTGGATGATCTTGCCGTTGCCGCGTACGGGGCCGTCGAGCCGCTGCAGGTTGCAGTTGATGACGAACGTGAGGTTGTCCAGCTCCTCGCGGGCGGCCACGCCGATGGCGCCGAGCGACTCGGGCTCGTCCATCTCGCCGTCGCCGAGGAACGCCCACACGTGGCTGCGGCTGGTGTCCTTGATCTGGCGGTTGAGCAGGTAGCGGTTGAACCGCGCCTGGTAGATCGCGCCGATCGGGCCGAGGCCCATGGAGACCGTCGGGAACTCCCAGAAGTCCGGCATGAGCCGCGGGTGCGGGTAGGAGGGCAGGCCGTGGAAACCGTGCGAGAGCTCCTGGCGGAACGCGTCGAGCTGCGCCTCGTTGAGCCGGCCCTCCAGGAAGGCGCGGGCGTAGATGCCCGGCGCGGCGTGTCCCTGGAAGAAGACCTGGTCGCCCGACTCGCCGTGGTCCTTGCCGCGGAAGAAGTGGTTGAAGCCCACCTCGTAGAGCGACGCGGCGGAGGCGTAGGTCGCGATGTGACCGCCGACGTTGGTGCGGGCGTTGGCCCGGGACACCATGACCGCCGCGTTCCAGCGGATGTAGGCGCGGATGCGGCGCTCGACGTGCTCGTCACCCGGGAACCAGGGCTCGCGCTCCGGCGGGATCGTGTTGATGTAGTCGGTGCTCCGCAGGCCCGGCACGCCGACCTGGTGCTCGCGGGCCCGCTCCAGCATGCGCAGCATCAGGTAGCGGGCTCTGGTGCGGCCTTCGGTCTTGACGACGTTGTCGAGAGACTCGAGCCACTCATTGGTCTCACTGGGGTCGACATCAGGCAGCTGGCTGGGTAGGCCGTCGCTGATGATCGAGAATCGCTGGCGTCCGGAAGCCACTGGGTCTCGCCTTCCGAGAATGACTGATGTCTGGTCTGGTCGTCTTCCATCCTGGTCTCTAGCCGTAGAAAACGCATCTCTACTGGCCGGTAACCAGCGTGTCCCTGCTGGCAGGGACTCTCAGATGGCCTAGACCACCGATGGTAGGACGATTCGCAGTCAAAGGTTACATCCCAGGAGCATTTTAACAAGACAGCAAAATGAACGAAATTTCGCTCGCGTGTCCCGGTCCTGCTCCACGGGGCCCTGCCCGCCGCGCCCGCCCTTCCCTAGAAGGGACGGGGCTGTCACCGGGCGGCCGGCCGAGTCTAGCGGTCACGCCTCCCGAGGACCGCCGCCGGGCTCCCCGCCGGGCCGTCAAAGAGCCTCGTCGAGCGGCACGAGCCCCTGCTGGAGGGCGTATATGGCGGCCTGGGTGCGGTCCGACACGCCGAGCTTGGCGAGGACGCTGCTGACATGCGACTTGACCGTCTCCCTCCCCATGCGGAGGTCGCGGGCGATCTCGGCGTTCGAGCGGCCACGGGCCAGCGCGGCCAGCACGTCCCGCTCCCGAGGCGTGAGCGTGTCGAGCGGGCGGGGACGCTCGGCGCGCCGCACCTGGCGGACCAGCAGCGCCGCGATGCCCGGCTCCAGCACGCTGCCGCCGTGGGCCGCCGCGCGGACCGCCTCGACCACCCGGTCCACCGCGCTCGTCTTCGACAGGAACGACAGCGCGCCGAGCCGCACCGCCTCCACCACCCGGTCCTCCTCCTGGAAGGACGTCAGCACGATGACCGCGGGCGCCGGGCCGTCGCCTGCCTCCCTGAGGGCCCGCAGCGCCCGCAGGCCGTCCATGACGGGCATGACGAGGTCGAGGAGCATCACGTCCGGCCGCAGGGCGCGTACGGCCCGCAGGGCGGCCTCGCCGTCGCCCGCCTCGCCCACGACCTCGATCCCGTCTTCTTGCTCCAGGACGAAGCGCAGGCCCTGCCGGACAACCTCGTGGTCGTCCACGATCAGCACCCGGACGCTCACGCGCGCCTCACCGCCCCCATTGCGGTCGCTGCCGCGGTCACCGTCGCCGTCACCGTCGTCCCGTTCGCGTCGCTGCGGACGTCGAGCCGGCCGCCGAGCTCCGTCACCCGCTCGCGCATCAGCGACAGCCCCATCCCGTGCCGCCCGGCCACGTCCGCCGGGTCGAAGCCCGAGCCGTCGTCCGACACCGAGACGGTGACCGCGCCGTCCGCGTCCCGGCCCAGCCGTACCTCCACCCGGGAGGGGGCGGCGTGCTTGACCGCGTTGCCCAGCGCCTCCTGGACCAGCCGCAGCACCGCGTGCTCGGCCGCCGCCTCCAGCGCGACCTCCTCCAGCACCGCCTCGACCCGTACGCCGAGCCTGGTCTCGTACGCCCGGCACAGCTCCTCCAGCGCGGGCACCAGCCCGGCGTCCTCCAGCGCCACCGGCCGCAGCTCCAGCAGCAGCGCCTGCATCTCGCGCATCGCGCGGGCGGAGGTCCGCTCCATCGCCTCCGCCTGACCGCGCAGCCCTTCGGGAGCCGCCCGGCGCATGCCCGCGGCCAGCAGGCTCAGCGAGAACAGGTCCTGGGAGATGGAGTCGTGCAGCTCCCGCGCGATCCGGCCGCGCTCGGCCTGTCTGGCCTCGGTACGCGCGGTGAGCCTGGCCGACTCGACCGCGGCGCCCAGCCGGTCGGTCATGACGTTGAACGACTGCTCCAGCGTGCTCACCTCGTCCGAGCCGGAGACCGCGACCCGGGGGCGGAAGTCGCCGGCCGCCACCGCCGTCGTGACCGCGGCCAGCCGGCGCAGGCGGCCGATCAGCCGCCGGGTGCTCAGCAGCCCGAACACCAGCCCCACCGGCAGCACCAGGCCCAGCACCAGCAGCGTCGGGACGATCATGGGCGTGAGGTCGGGGACGGACGCGACCTCGGCGTCGGCAGGGGCCTGGACGTGCACGTACCCGATCACCTCGAAGCCGAGCGGCCCGGCCGGCTCCTTGCGCAGGACCGGGCTGACGTGCCAGACGGCCCGCCCCGTCACGGTGCGGCCGTCGCCCGCGTCCTCGCGGCCGAGCGGTGGCAGCGGCACGTCCAGCTCGCTGCCCACGGGGTGGATGCGGGGGGCGCCGGCGGCCAGGATCACGCCGTTCACGTCCACGACGGTCTCCAGCATGGCGAGGCCCGGCTCGGCGTGCGGCCGCGCGCCGCCCGCGAGCGTACGGCTCCCGGCCGCCGCCACGGCCGCCCGCAGCAGCTCACGGCCGTCCGCGCCGGCCCTTCTCAGGGCGTCGCCCGGGACGTCGGGGACGTCCGGCATATCGGGAACGTCGGGGACATCGGGAACGGGGAGCCTGGTGCGGACCGGAGCGGCGGGGCTCAGCCTCGCCACCTCCAGGCCGATCAGCTGCGCGTCGCTCGACGCCTGCTCCCGCAGCACCGCCGCCAGGTCGGAGGCGTTGGCCTGCGGGATCAGGAACGTCGCCGCGATCACGGCCTCGACCAGGAACACGGCGGTGGTCGTGACCAGCACGTACGAGGCCGCCATCCGCCCGCGCAGCCCGGAACCCCACACCCGCGCAGCGTAACGTCCCGGTCAGTCCCGGGTCCTCCCCCAGGAGAGGGAGGTAAAAATCATTCGTTCTAGGGACATGGTCTTTTCGTCCGGCTTTCGGGGTACCAGTGTGGGAGGTATGAAGGCAACGGCAGGAGACCGTCTCCTGGCACACGCCGACGGCGTGGAGGAAAAGGACAGGAGCGGTGTCATCACGGAGGTCAGGGGCTCGTACGGGGAGCCGCCCCGCGTGGCACGCTCCGGCGACGGGCGCAGCGGGCCGGTCTTTCCCGGCCCTGATGCCGTCGATGTGCCTACGTAAGATTAGTTCGTGAGATCAGAAATCATCTCTGTGGCCACAGGTTCGCGAGAGACCGTGCACGACATCACCGGCCAGTGCGCCGAATTCGTACACGGTCAGGGCGAGGACGGCCTGTTGCACATCTTCGTGCCGCACGCCACCGCCGGAGTCGCCCTGCTGGAGCTGGGCTCCGGCAGCGACGACGACCTGATCGCGGCACTGCGGGAGCTGCTGCCGGCCGACGACCGTTGGCGTCATCGGCACGGCTCGCGCGGTCACGGCAGGTCGCACGTCATGCCCGCGCTGATTCCGCCGTACGCGACCGTACCGGTGCTCGGCGGGCGGCTGGCGCTCGGCACGTGGCAGTCCATCGCCGTCGTGGACCTCAACGTCGACAACACGCAACGCCAGGTTCGCCTGTCGTTTTTGTCGCATTGAAACTGGCCGAGTACGGCCGTACCCGTGGCGACCGTTGACGACTGAGGGTCACAGCGTGTGGACTGTCCCGAAGCGATAAACCGCATAAGCGGGGCCACTCAAGCAGGAGGGATAAACGTGAGCGCGACCGCGGGTCAGGCGCAGGGCGAGCGCGGCCTGGCCGAACGACTCGGCCTCAAGCCGGGTCAGGTGGTGCAGGAGATCGGCTGGGACGAGGACGTCGACGACGATCTCCGTGACTCCATCGAGAACCTGACCGGCACCGAACTGCTGGACGAGGAAAGCGACGAGGTCGTGGACGTGGTGCTGCTGTGGTGGCGCGACGGCGACGGAGACCTCTTCGACACGCTGACCAACGCCATGCGTGCACTCGCCGAGGGCGGCCAGATCTGGCTGCTCACCCCTAAGTCCGGACGCGAGGGCCATGTGGAGCCGAGCGACATCGGGGAGGACGCCGCCACCGCGGGCCTGTCGCAGACCAGCAGTGTCTCGGCAGCCCCCGACTGGTCCGGCACCCGGCTCGTGACGCCAAAGGGCCGGAGGTAAGGACCCGCAGAGAGCTTCGACCACCCGGGGAGTCACGGCGCCCGGCATGCGGCAGGATATGGGCGTGAACGCACATCCTGTCGAGGTCGGCGCCCCGGCTCCCGACTTCGAGCTGCAGGACCAGCACGGCGCTCCGGTGCGCCTGTCCGGGCTCAGGGGCCGCAAGGTCGTGCTGGTCTTCTATCCGCTTGCCTTCAGCGGCATCTGCGGCAGCGAGCTGGACGCGTTGCGCGACACCGCCTTCGGCGACGACGTGCGGGTGCTGACGGTGTCCGTCGACTCCGTCTTCACCCTCCGTGCCTGGGCGGATCGCGAGGGTTATCCCTTCTCGCTGCTCTCCGATTTCTGGCCACACGGACAGGTCGCCCAGGCGTACGGTGTGTTCGATGACACGAAGGGGCTCGCACGCAGGGGCACCTTCATCATCGACGGCGAGGGCGTGACCCGATGGTCGGTGATCAACCCGATCTCCGCCGCGCGCGACGTCGCCGACTACGTCAAGGCGCTCGCCGACATCCACTGACACCGGCACTGACTTCGGAGGCAACGATGCCCTGCTACCGCTGCGGGGCCCGGCAGACGGACCCGGTCCGCGGCTCCAGCCCGTGGCAGCGCGGGGTGCGCGCGGAGTCCCAGGTCCTGATCTGCCCGGACTGTCAACGCCTGCACGACCTCGACCTGGACCACTGCGGCACCTGCGGGTCCACGGCGCTCATCTGCCGGCTCGGGGAGGTGGAGTGCCGGGCCTGCGGAGCCGTCTGGATGGCCCGCTCGGGCAAGGCGCCAGGCTGCCCGCCTGCGATGGAGACGCCGCCGGGACTGTCGGCGGAGGTGGAGGCCGCGCTCAACCGCGTGCTCGGCCGCGCCTGACCCCCGTCAGGCGACTTCCCGGCCACCGGATGAGCTGCGCTATCGTCTCCTATCGTGTCCGCATTGAGTAGTACGTCGAGTAGCTCGTCGTTCGTCGTCGCGCTCGACGTGGGTGGCACGTCCATGAAGGGCGGCCTGGTCAGCGACTCCGGCAAGGTGCTGCTGAGCGAGCGGCGCCCCACCCCGCGCACCGAGGGCGGGGACGCGGTCGTGGCCGCCATCTCCGACTTCATCGGCCACCTCGCCGCCGCGGGTGACGGGGAGCCCGCCGGCGTGGGCCTCGCCGTGCCCGGCCTGGTCTCCGAGCACGCCGCCATCTACGCCACCAACCTCGGCTGGCGGGACGTCCCCGCCTCGGCGTTCACCACGCTGGACATCCCGGTCATGCTGGGCCACGACGTCCGTACGGGCGGCCTCGCCGAGAGCGTGCTCGGCGCCGGCCGCGACGTGGCCGACTTCCTCTTCCTCCCCATCGGCACCGGCATCGCCGGCGCCACCGTCATCCGCGGCGAGCCGTACGGCGGCTCCTCCGGCTGGGCCGGCGAGATCGGCCACACCCCGGTCTTCCCTGACGGCGAACAGTGCGCCTGCGGCCAGCTCGGCTGCCTGGAGACGTACGCGTCGGCCGCCTCCGTTGGCCGCCGCTACAGCCAGCGGGCCGGCCTCGAAGGCGTCAGGGCCGAGCAGGTCGTCACCTCCGACGACCCGATCGCCATCGAGATCTGGGACGAGGCCGTGGAGGCGCTGTCGCTCGCCCTGGCCACGTACACGCTGCTGCTCGACCCCTCGGCCATCGTCCTCGGGGGCGGCCTCGCCGAGGCCGGCCCGGCCCTGTTCGACCCCGTACGCACGCGCCTGGTCAAGCGCCTCGCCTTCCGCGACGCCCCGCCGCTGCTCCCGGCCGCGCTGGGCGTCGACGCCGGCATGCTCGGCGCCGCCCTCCTGGGCTGGCGCGCCGCCGGCCGGCCGGAGCTGGGGCCCGGGTGGGACGTGGATGTGCGATCGGCCCCGTTGGTGTCGTAAGGTGTAGTGCCGATCAGGGGCGGTTAGCTCAGCGGTAGAGCACTCGCCTTACAAGCGAGGGGTCACTGGTTCGAACCCAGTACCGCCCACCTGCGTAAACGTTTGATCTCTGATCTTGGAAACGGCGTCTGAGTGACTGAGTGAGTGACTAACTCCCGAAGATCTTGTCCATCGCCGCAGCTCCCTGCATGATCACGGGCCGGATCTGGTGCCGGTAGAGTCACTGTGCTCCCAGCCCGCCTGCGCCACCGGCAGCCAGGCGGCACGACTCTCGTCGTACGCCACGACATGCGGTGGGTGATCACCTCGCACACCATCGACTCAGGCAAGCCCAGCAGCCCGGCTCCTCCGCATCAAGCCCGGCTCAGACCGCAGGGCAACACATGGCCGAGGAATGGCGACCGGCGAACGTACACGCGAAGCCGGGCTTGACGCTCCGTCCCCGGCCCGCTGCCGCTACGCGGTGAGTCGACGGCGTACGAGGTGACAAGACGGTGGCCGCACTTGTCGCCTCTGGAGAGGAGATGCCTCTCTGATGGCTCAGCGGGCGGCGCCATCCAAGAGAGCGGCCCAGAGGGTCCAGGCATCGTTGATCGACATCATGCGCGTCTCGTGTACCACGTGCCCTGCGCTGTGCTGGACAGTACGCCGGATGAGACCTCTGGCCCCGCTGGAGCACAGCTCGTACACCGTGGCCTTGCACGGGCAGGTCCAGGCCAGCGGGCGAAGTCGTTCGATAGTGCCGCATGGTGACGCCCACTCCACGCGTTGATGATCTTTTCTCAGCATGCGTACGTGGCGGCTCGCGCACTCACCGATTCCGAGGCCGAGGAGGTTCTGGGCTGGTGTCATGGCCGCATCATAAGCCTCTCAAGCTATAGCGCGCCATAGCGTACCTAGCGCGCTGTCCATCGCCATGGCGCGGCATGTCTCCCTAACGTTGCTGCAATGGTGGAGTTGAAGGCGAATCAGCCCAGGTGGCGGCAGGTGCACGCGATCATCGCCGAGCGCATCCGCACGGGCGACTACAAGGCAGGGGAGCGCATCCCGTCCCTGATCGATCTCATCGAAGAGTTCGGTATCGCCAATGCCACCGGCCAGAAGGTCATGCGCGCCCTTCGCGCGGACGGGCTGATCCGTACGGAGCCCGGCATGGGTAGCTTCGTGACCACGCCCGAAGAGCGCAAGGAGATCGAGGCCGAGCAGGCGAAGCGCTCGAAGCCTGAGTGACTAACTGGGTGACAACCGCCGTGGACGGGCGCGGACGTCGATGATCGTTCAGGGAATGAACGGCCAGGTGAGAGGTCGTATCGCTGACCGTCCCACCTGACCGTGATGTGGTTTACAAGCGAGGGGTCACTGGTTCGCACCCAGTACCGCCCACCTGCATCAGAAAACCCCGTGGCGATCACTCTTCGGACTGTTAGGTCATTGGCTCGCGCAAGCGGCCACGCGCGCCTGAGCATCAGTGACGCCGACGGGGCGAACCGGCGTGCAAAGACATCAGCATCCCTCTATTCCGAGACTCTCCGGTAGGTTGTCGGCCGTCCTTGGCCCCCCAACTGCTCAACGAGCCCTCTCGATCGCAGTTCGCGGAGTGCCTTACGAATGTTGGGTGCGGACAGGTCCAGTTCCTGCTTGAGGTCGGCGACACTGCGTGTCCGGGCCGCCAAGGCGTCATAGACGCGCAGCTCCGTCTCGTTCAGATTGGAGCCCGGGTGGATGACGGGAACTGTCTGCTGCCGTAGGACGACGGTGAATCGGATGGCGGCGTCGATGTAATGCGCAGGTGGGAGTTCGGCTTCTGCCAGGGCATTGGCCACGATCGGAATACCGGTTGCCAGCGCCTCGATCACTCGCGCGCCTGTTTCTGGCGTGCGAGCGTGTTGGCAGATCGCAACGAGTCGCGCATTGCGTGCGGAGGTGACGGCATCCTGGCCTAGCCGATCGACCGTGATGCCATACAGGCCCCCCGGGTTGGAGACAATCAACCGGTCACGGCGGAGCCGAACTTCCACAGCCATGCCAGACGACCAATGATCGAGGTCGCGATGGATGAGAGCATTCGCGATGATCTCGCGGAAGGCGATGTACGGATAGGCGGGCTGATCACGAACAGTCCCGTCCGGCGCTGACACGACGCTGGTGTCAAAGGTTCGTCGTGCCCAGCGCAGGGCCTCTTCCAGCATCCGTGGAATGGCCCCAGTGATCGTTGTCTGATTTCGAGCCCGCGATCCTGCGGGATCGGTCGGCAACGGCTCCGCCGAAGCCTGAATGACGAAGCGCGGAAACCATTCCTGTGGATGGACCCCCAAAGCCAAAAGACCCGCGACGGTCGGAGTGCCGTCGGGCAGGGTCACTCCAGCACGTCGGAGCAACTCGGCATCGTCCGGGAAACGGCCGAGGCCGTGGGGATCCCGTTCGCGCACCGAACGTAGGAAGGCTGTGACAAGGTCGTCGTCCAGGTCCTCGCGGGTCGCTCCTGTAACAGGCTGCCGGTCGAAGAGCGGCGGCTTCCGGGCGGCAAGGAACGCCTGTTCTTCCAAATCTGACAGCGGGAAGTCTCCGTCATATCCCCGCATGTATGCCGTGCCCGACGCCGCGATCCGACACGGCTTGGCTGACGGATCGCATTCATGCACCCTGGCGACAATGACCGGGAACCCATCCACCTGGATGGTTCGCGAGCGCGCTCAGGGTTGAGCCGAGCGACTGCGGCAACCCTCCTGCCGCCGACTTGACCTCGACATCGTCGTAGTCGCCCCTGGTCGTCCGGAGACGTGCGATCAACTCGTGCACGTGCTGGCCCATGGGTAAATGTAACCATGGTCTGGTTACATTTACTCGGGTTCTGGTTATATTTCACGCTGTTCCGGTCCGGCATTCCGGAGCCGGCCGTGTGGACGTGACCTGCGGGCATGGCGGATCATGGGGCGATGTCGCTCTGCACGTACGAAATCGATCAGTTTGAGAGCTTCAGGGGCCGGTTGGAGGCGATCGCCTACCGGCTGCTGGGGTCGGCCGGTGATGCGGAGGACGCGGTGCAGGACACGTACCTGCGCTGGCACGCGGCCGACCGGGAACGGATCGAGACGCCCGAAGCGTGGCTGACGAAGGTGCTCACCAATCTCTGCCTCAACCAGCTCACCTCGGCCCGGGCCAGGCGGGAGACGTACGTGGGGCAGTGGCTGCCTGAGCCGGTGCTGGACGGGGACCGGATGCTCGGTCCCGCCGACACCTTCGAGCAGCGCGAGTCGGTCTCCATGGCGATGCTCACCCTCATGGAGCGGCTGACCCCCAATGAGCGCGTCGTGTACGTGCTGCGCGAGGCGTTCGGGTACGCGCACCGCGAGATCGCCGAGATCCTGGACCTCACCGAGTCGAACTGCCAGCAGGTCTACCGGCGTGCCAGGCAGCATCTGGCCGTCGAACGATCCCGTACGGAGATCGACGTGGTCGCCGCGCGGAAGATCGTCGAGGAGTTCCTCGCCGCGGCCCTCAGCGGCGACACGAAGCCACTGATCAAGCTGCTCGCCGACGACGCGGTCAGCGTGGCCGACGGCGGCGGGAAGGTCGTCGCGCGCAGGAAACCGGTCATCGGAGCCATGGGCATCGCGCAGTACCTGCGGGGGATGTTCCAGCGGAGCGACGCCAAGCGCGCCCTCGTCGGCGGCGATCCCGTCTTCCACGCCGTCGTCGTCAACGGCGGTCCTGCCGTGCTGGTCGAGGTCGGCGAGCAGGTCGTCGGCGTGCTCTGCCTCGAGGCGACCCCCGACGGGGTCGCCTCGATCCACATCCAGGTCAACCCCGACAAACTTCAGCGCGTCGCGCGCCAGTGGGCGGCCGCTGGGCCTCATCGCCCGCTCCCGGTGAGCTGGTGACCCACATCACAGGCGGTTCCTGTCAGGGATCGCGCGCCTGTCCGGTTCAGGAGGTGAACGCGAACCAGATAGGAGCGAGCCATGAAGCACCGCATCGTCGTCCTGGGAGCCGGGTACGCCGGAGCCAACACCGCCGGTCGCCTCGCCAAGCGGCTGCACCGCGACGACGTCGAGATCACCCTGGTCAACGGCGACCCTGAGTTCGTCGAGCGGGTCCGTATGCACCAGCTCGCGAGCGGGCAGGATCTGCGGCCCCGCCCGCTGCGCGACGTCTTCGCGGGCACCGGCGTACAGGTCAGGACCGCGCGGGTCACCGCCGTCGATGTGGAAGGCAAGACCGTCGAGCTCGGCGGTGAGACCCTCGCCTATGACACCCTCGTGTACGCCCTGGGCAGCACCATCGCCGACGCCGGCGTCCCTGGTGTCGCGGAGCACGCCCACAACGTGGCCGGCAAGGAGGCCGCGCTCCGGCTGCGGGCGCGCCTGAGCGAGGTGCGGCCCGGCGGGACCGTGCTGATCGTGGGCGGCGGGCTGACCGGCATCGAGGCGGCCACCGAGATCGCCGAAGTCCACCCCGAGATGGAGGTCGCGGTCGCCGCCCGGGGCCGCGTCGGCGGCTGGCTCAGCGACAAGGCCCAGCGCCACCTGCGCGGAGCTCTGGACCGGCTCGGCATCACGGTTCACGAGCAGGTCGACATCACGCGGATCGAGGCGAACGGCGTGGTCACCGGCGCGGGCGGCGAGATCCGGGCCGAGGTGACCGTGTGGACCGCGGGCTTCACCGTGCACCCGATCGCGGCCGCCACCACCCTGAAGGTGTCCGACACCGGCCGGATCGTCGTCGACGCCGGCATGCGATCGGTCTCGCACCCCGACGTGTACGCCGTCGGCGACGCCGCGTACGCCGAAGGAGCGGGTGGCGGGCCGCTGCGGATGTCCTGCGCCTCGGCGAATCCGATGGCGTGGCTGGCGGCCGACGTCATCGCCGCGCGCCTGACCGGTCGCAAGGTTCCCGAGACCACGATCGGCTACTCGGTGCAGTGCATCAGTCTTGGGCGCCGCGACGGGATCATCCAGCGCGTGACCCCCGACGACCAGGTCACGTCCACCGTCTTCACTGGGCGGACCGCCGCGCGTATCAAGGAGCTGATCTGCGCGAGCGCGGCCTGGAGCATCTCCCACCCGACCATGATGATGCCGAGCCGCCGCCGCCACCTCGCGGCCACCGGCGCGTCGGGGACCCGACCCCTCACGCGTTCATGACGAAGCGCGTCGCCGGGCGAGCGTGGTGGTCCGCTCGCCCGCGCGAACGTTCGGGCCTTGGGACAAGCTCTGACCGTACAGAATCTGGCGAGGGAGCCGAGACGGTGAGACTGTGGGGGCAGGGCGACCTGCTGGAGGAGATCGTGAGTCACTCGGAGTTGACCACGGACATGGTTCTCGCCGCCATCCGGGACCACGAGTTCGCGGCCTATGACGTGTTGGTCAGGGATCATCCGTCAGAGGCAGTGATCGCAGGGTTCACGGCTGCGGCCAGGTCGGGTTTCACCACCTTCGGTGTGGCTGTGCACCTGGCGTCGCTGACGGACAAAGGACGCAAGCAGCTCAATTCCTGACTTGTGCTTCATGGCAAGCGGACGGAATAGTCCCTTGTCGTGAAGGCGGAGGAGACGGAGTCGAGCAACGTCAGCGGCATGGTCCTCGGCCTGCTGGCGATCATCTGGTTCATCGGCGTTCCGCTGTGCCTCTTTCAGGCGATCGTCTCCGCCCTCACCCGTGACGCCGAACTCGACCGTGGCGTCTTGAACGCGTGGCTGGCCGCAGCGGCGGTGATCTTCACTGTCGCGCCCGTCCTCGCCACCGGCATCTGCGTCTTCACCGGCAGGGTCGTACGCGCCTGGATCTTCGGCGTCGTCGCGACGGCGTGCGTGCTCTTCGTCCTGGCGGGTCTGTACAAGGAGGCGCGGCAGGCGGAGCTGCGACGTCCTCCGCCGCCTCTGCCGTCCGGCTACTGCGCCGAGTACAGCGGCGGCGACAGCGACTGCCCAGGTGGATGAGCGTCGCCGGACGGTTAAACGAGTTGCGGGGCTTCGGGCGGACCGCTGTACGCTTTCGCCTCATCCCGTCCACCCCTCGCATGAACGGACCCTCGCCGTGGCGAAGCTGAACCAGATCCTCGCCGTGGAGAAGGGCGTCAAAGCCAGCAGCCAGCGCGCCGTCGCGGACGCCCACCACACCATCCAGAAGCATCCCCTGCTGTCGGGCCTGTCGCGCACCTACCAGCCGATCGACGACGAGGGCGAGCAGCTCCCGCCGGAGTCCACCCGCGTCCAGGTGAAGGCGGAGGAGGTGCTGGCCGAGGTCGGCAAGGCGCTCACGAAGCTGTTCGACGTCACGGCGACCAAGGACTGGACGAACACCGTCGCCAAGGCCGACGTCGTCGTGGACGGGACCACCCTCATCGAAGGCGCGCCGGTCACCTACCTGCTGTTCCTGGAGAAGCAGCTCGTCGACCTGTACGCGTTCATCGCCAAACTGCCGACCCTGGACCCGGCGGAGACGTGGACGTTCGACGACAACGCGGGCGCGTGGCGTACGGAGCCGGTCAAGACGACCCGCACCAAGAAGGTGCCGCGCAACCACGTGCTCGCGGAGGCGACCGACAAGCATCCGGCGCAGGTGCAGGTGTTCACCGAGGACATCGTCGTCGGTTACTGGACCAAGACGGCGTTCTCCGGCGCCCTGCCGGCCCGCCGCGTCAACGAGCTGCTGGCTCGGGTGCAGAAGCTGCAGGACGCCGTGAAGTACGCCCGGGAAGAGGCCAACAGCGTCGGCGTCGAGGACCGCAGGGTCGGCGACGCGGTGTTCGCGTACCTGTTCGGCTGACGTAGAGACTCCCCGTTGAGCGCGGGGTGCGCGAAAGCGCGAAGCTGAGGCTGAGGCTGAAGCTGACGAACGGCCCAAGCGGAGGTTCGAGCCCTCCCCGCGGTTCGCGCCGCGGTAGCCCAACCCGGCAGAGGCAGCCGATCACATTCAGATTCTCGCTCGAAGCTCAGCATTGACCGTCGAGAGCCACATCGACCGAGGGCAGGCCATGATTGTTGAGATGCCGGTTCGAATCCGGCCCGCGGCTCTTCATGCCGCGGTGGCTCAATGGCAGAGCGCACATCGTCAGAGCTGATCTGCTCTCTTAAACGCTGCTGGCCTCAGATATGGCGGCAACATTCAAGGCCCCCCGGCTTGGGAACGCCGGGGGGCCGTCGCCGTTGTCCGGGCCGTCGTCACGTCGCGGCCGAGCCGTCAAGGAGCGCAGATGTACGTACGGTTCCAAAGCCCCGTGCCGAACAGACGAGGCATCTGTCCGGGCGTGTTCGGCCTCGTCAACGCCCTGGCCAAGCAGGGACGTCTGTCGGACGCGGAGGAAGCCTTCAGGCGCGAGAACAACGCCTGGTACGACGCCAACTTCACCGACCCCGCCACCGTGGACCCCACCGTCTACGACCGCGCCGTCAACCCGCAGGCGGCGGCCTGGTTCAAGGCGTCAGCCGGCCACCTCATCCGGCGGGTGCCGGGATACCTGGCCATCCTCGCCGCGCACGGCGTGGAGTGCGTACGCCTCGAATCGGCGGACCCGGGCGAGGCGAGCGTCGAGGACTGAGTGGTGGCCAGCATCCGGTCGCCGAAGGGGAACGTCTGCGTGCCGCTCTGCTCCGCCTGATGGTGGATCGAAGGCCCGGGCGGGGCGTGGTGACCATGCCCTGCATCAGGGCAGGTCGTGGTGAGTTGGTCGCTGCTGTCGTGGTGAGTTGGTCGCTACGGCCACGGAAGGATGGTCGCTGTCACTTGAGGTGACGCTTCTGCGGATCAGCGGCTTCGGTTGCCTTTTCTTCTGCGGTTCGGCGACGGAGATGCGGTGCGGCGGCCGGAGGAGGTCTGGTTGGGCTTGCGTTCCTTGCGGCGCTGGGCCGGCTTCTCGGCGGCGGGGGCGGGGGTGCGGCCTCGGGAGCTGTTGACCGTGCGGCCGCGTACGATCCCGATGAACTCCTCCACCAGGTCCGTGGTCGCGTCCGTGGGCCAGGCCAGGCCGACCTGCGACTGCGGCGCGTCGAGCAGCGGCCGGTACGTGAGGTCCCTGCGGTGGTGGAGGCGCGCCAGCGACTGCGGGACCACCAGGAGCCCGGCGCCGCTCGCGACCAGCTCGACCGCCTCGCCCGTCGTGGCCGGGCGGGTGAATGCGGGCAGGCCCGGCAGGGCCGTCCACTCCAGGGTGTCGTCCAGGGGGTGGAGGATCTCGTCGTCGGCCAGGTCGGCGAGGGTGACCTCGTCGGCGGCGGCCACCGCGTGGTCCTTCGGCACCACGACCACCGTGGTCTCCACGTAGAGGGGGATCACGCTGAGCACGTCGCGTTCGACCGGCAGCCGGACGAACCCGGCGTCCGCGCCGCCGTCGCGCAGGAGCGCCACCACCTCGGCGGCGGGGACCGCGACCAGGGTGAGGGGCACGTCGGGCAGCCGCTCGGTCCAGATGTTGACCCATTTGGCGGGTGTCACCCCGGGTGCGTACGCCAACCGGAACGTCCTGCCGCTCTCGCCATCGGTCACCGCCTCAGCGTACCGATGTCAGGGAACCCGTTCCGACTGACTACCCTTGGCGTCATGCCGTCGCCCAAACCGAAGACCGTCCAGACGATGAAGCCCGAGACCGCGGCGAAGAAGCTCGGGGTCCTCCTCTCGGCGACCCCCGCCGAGTTCCAGGCCGGGCCGGTCTCCAGGGACGAGCTGAACGCCCTGCAGGCGAAGCCGCCCGCCTGGCTCGCCGACCTGCGCCGCAACGGCCCGCATCCCAAGCAGGTCGTGGCCGCCAAGCTCGGGGTCTCCATCTCCGGGCTGGCCAGAAGCGGCATCACCCAGCCGCTCACCACCGCCGAGATCGATGAGATCAAGGCGGAGAACCCGGCGTGGCTGGAGCACGAGCGCTCCGTCCAGGCCGAGGCCCGCAAGGAGGCGCTCCGCCTCAAGCAGCAGCGAGCGCAGGAGGGCTGACCTAGCGGCCGGCCCGCGCTGGCTCTCCTATACGTCTCCCAGCGTCCACAAGGCCGCGATGGGAAGGGCCCGCAGTTTCTCGCCGAACGCCAGCGCCTGCTCCCCGGCATAGAGCACGAAGCCCGCACGGAACCGTGCGCCGAGCCGGTCGGCCAGGTGGCGTAGGCCGCGGAAATCGTCGCCGCGCACGGTCTCCGCGGCCTTGACCTCGATCCCGACCACCTCGCCTGAGGCGTGTTCCAGGACGATGTCCACCTCGACCTGGTCGCGGTCCCTGTAGTGGAACAGCTGGACTGGTTCGTCGGCCCAGGTGAGCTGCCGCGCCACCTCGCCGGTGACGAAGTTCTCGAGCAGGGGACCTACGGGAGCGGTGACGTCTCTGGCGCGTTCGGACGACATGCCGATCAGGCGGCCGCCGAGACCGCTGTCCGTGAGGATCAGTTTCGGGGTGGAGACGGCGCGGCGGGTGAGGTTCGACGACCAGGCCGGGATCCGTTTGATGACGAAGACCAACTCCAGCAGGTCCAGGTAGCGGGCGAGAGTCACCCGGGGTAGTCCCACGTCGCCGGCGATCGACTGGATCACCGCCAGTCCGCCCATACGGGCGGCGACGACGCTCAACAGCCTGCGCATTTCAGCAGGACGTTCGATGTCGGAGATCTGACGCACGTCACGCGTGATCAGATCGGTGATGTACGAGTCGAAGAACCTGTTACGCCGGCGTCCCGCATCTCGCCGGACCGCCTCCGGATAGCCGCCGCGCAACGCCCTCTCGACGTAGTCCTTCTTACGGAGGGAAGAGGAACGCATGGCGGCGTCGGGTTCGTGGGTGAAGACCCAGTCCACGAAGCCGTCGGGAGCGTCGTCGATCTCCCCTTGGGAGAGTGGCCACAACTCGATGGTCTCCGTCCGGCCCGGCAGGGCGTCAGGGAGGTCGCGCAGTCCCAGCAGGCGCGCGGAGCCCGTGAGCAGATAGCGGCCCGGCCGGGGATCCCTGTCGACCTCGTGCTTGATCGGCAGGAGCAGCGCAGGGGCGCGTTGGATCTCGTCGATCAGC
Organism: Nonomuraea wenchangensis; assembly: GCF_900111685.1. Taxonomy (GTDB): domain Bacteria; phylum Actinomycetota; class Actinomycetes; order Streptosporangiales; family Streptosporangiaceae; genus Nonomuraea; species Nonomuraea wenchangensis. The sequence continues at coordinate 88,133 of NZ_FOHX01000019.1, read as the reverse complement.
AGCAGCCCGTCGTGCCGGACGAAGGTGACGGGATCCTCTTCGGCGGCGGACAAGGTCGCCGGATCGTCCAGATAGAGCTGACGCGCGTCGGCCACGTGTTCGGCGATCAGTGCGGCCAGCGTGCTCTTGCCCGTCTGGCGGGCGCCGTTCAGCACGACCACGCGGGTGTCGGCCAGCGCTTCCAGTGCCATGGCCTGGGTGTGGCGCGGGTACAGAGAGGTGTACGTCACGGTCCCGCAGGTTATCGCAGGTAGAGGCGGTTACGTGGGCGTTCTGCCGGAGGGGGCGTGGGCGGTTTGCCGCTGCCTTCGTGGGCGGTTTGCCGCTGCTTCTGTGGGCGGCCTGCCGCTGCCAGGGTCAGGGTGGGTCCTGGGGGATCATCGCGGCCATCAGGAAGCAGAGCGCTGCCACCAGGCATCCGACCGAGGCGAAAAGCACCACGTAGTACAGCGCGGACAACGGGCTCGTCACGACGCTGGACAGTGGACGGAGGACGAGGCAGAGGCCCATGAGGAGCTGGCTCAGGCCGTACGGGCGGGGCCGGAGTTTCGCGCGCCGGCGTTTCGACAGGATGATGATCCGCCCGGTGGCCAGGGTGTGGATGCCGAGTGCGGCCGGGACGCAACCGGCAGCGGCCAAGAACACCCATGTCGTTGTCACGTCCATGTGCGCCGGCTCCTCGGGTGGGGTGGGGGTGCGGGCAAATCCGGTCAGGTGTGCAGTCATCGTGACGGACGGGGCCGACGAAGATCGCGGTGGCCGCGCGCGGGCGGGCTGGAGGAGGAGCTGTTGAGGGGCCGGCGGGGCTTCGGCCGGAGGGTGGGCCGGGAAGGTCAGACGGCGGCGGCCATCGCGGGGGCCTGCTGCGAGGCGGCGGCGGCGAGGGCGCGGAGCTGGTCGGCGAACGCGAGAGCCTGGTCGGGGGTCAGGCGGGGCTCGGAGCCCACGTAGAAGACGACGATGTCGCCACCCGGAGTGCGTACGGCGTTGAAAGGAATCATGGTGCTCCGCATTCTTCCGTGCGGCACCGACAGTTTCGACTCAATTGAACCGCCCGGCGATGCCGGACGTCCTCAATCCTCGAACGGTATTCGGGAGGCCGTTCGCGTGCTCAGCCTATGAGACCGACAGGAGGGGAGTGTGGGCGTGGCACAACGGCCGGAGGTGGTGCCGGCCCCGAGTTCGGATGTCAGGTTGTCGCTCGTCCTGGGGGAGCGGGCGCTGCACGTGAACGGAGATCTGCAGACCGCGCGGCGCTGGTTCGACGCCGCCTACCGTCAGGCCGAGCAGTCCGGCGACCCGATCGCGCTGGCGCTGGCGGCGCTGGGGCTCGGCGGGCGCTGGGCGCGGGAGCACCGGACGTCGGCGGAGTCCGAGCAGGTGCGTACGCGGCAGTCACGGGCGCTGTCGCTGCTCGACCCGTCCTCGCCGCCGGCGTTGCGGCTGCGCGTCCGGCTCCAGGGGGAGGACGACTACCGGAACGGCACGCATGACGGGATCCTGCGGCTGCTGCGCGAGGCGCGGGACTCGGGGGACCCGCTCGCCGTCGCGGAGGCGCTCAATCTGGCCCACCACTGCCTGCTCGGTCCCGAGCACGCGGCGCTCAGGCGCGAGCTGGCCGGCGAGCTGATCGGCCTGGCCGTGGTCACCGAGCGCCGCAGCGACCTGCTGATGGGCCTGATGTGGCGGACCGTGGACCTGTTCCTGGCCGCCGACCCGCACGCCGAGCGCTGCCTGGAGGAGCTGCGCGAGCTGCTGCGCGAGCACGGCGACCTCGCGGTCGGGTACGTGCTCAACGCCATCGAGGTCATGCTCGCCGTCCGCGCGGGCCGCTTCGACGAGGCGGAGCGGCTGGCCGGCGAGTGCTTCGAGCGGGGCGTCAAGGCCGGCGACCTGGACGCGACCGGCTGGCTCGGCGGCCAGCTCGGCGCCGTGCGCTGGTTCCAGGGGCGCGCCGCCGAGCTCCTGCCCGGGCTGCGCGACCTGGCCAGCTCGCCCACGCTCAGCCCGGTCGACAACTCCTACCTGGCGGGTCTGGCGCTGGTCGCGGCCGTCGCCGGGGATCATCGGCTGGCGGCCGGGCACCTGGCCCGCGTACGGGGGCGGGACCTCGCCGAGCTGCCCCGTTCGAGCTCCTGGCTGGTCTCGATGTACTTCGTGGCCGAGACGGCCCACCTGCTGCAGGACGCGGGGACGGCGGCGCGGGCGTACGCGCTGCTCAGCCCGTACGCCGGGCTGCCGGTGATCGGCAGTCTCGGGGTCGTGTGCTTCGGGTCGGTGGAGCACCCGCTGGGCATGGCCGCGCTGACCACGGGAGACCTGGACCTGGCCGTACGGCATCTGCGCGCCGCCGTGCAGGCGAACCTGGCGCTGGGGCACTGGCCGGCGGCGGCGCTGTCGCGGTGCCGGCTGGGGCAGACGCTGGCGTTGCGCGACGGGCCGCGGGACGGGGCGGCGCGGGCCGAGCTGGCCGCGGCGGCGCGGGAGGCCAGGGATCTGGGGATGGCGCTGCCCGGCGTGGTCGGCAGCGCGGCAGGACGGGCCGGCGAGGCGCGGCGGACCTGCCGGTTCCTCCGCGATGGGCGGCACTGGCGGATCGAGCTGGGCGGGCGGGTCGCGGTGGCGGACCACAGCGTCGGGATGGGCCACCTGGCGGCGCTCGTGGCCCACCCAGGGCGCGAGATCCTGGCCGCCGACCTGGCGGCGGGCACCTGGTCGCAGGAGGGCGAGGGCTCCTCGGCGCAGCCCGTGCTGGACGACCTCGCCCGGGACTCCTACCGCGAACGGCTGACGCAGCTCCAGGCCGAGATCGACGAGCTTGAGGAGATGAACGACCTGGAACGGGCGTCGGCGCTGCGGCTGGAGCGCGAGTGGCTGGTGGCGGAGCTGGCGGCGGCCACCGGGATCGGCGGGCGGGCGCGGCCGTTCGCGGGCGGCGAGGAGCGGGCCAGGATCGCGGTGGGCAAGGCGATCCGGCGAGCGCTGGCGCGGATCGCCGGGGTCGATCCGGTGATCGGGGAGGAACTGCGCGCGTCCGTGCACACCGGCCTTCGCTGCTGCTACCGCCCCCGGTGACGGCTTGCCTGCTGCCGTCAGCGAAGGGCCGTGAGCAGGCCGTGGTGGAATATGAGGCAGTACGCAAAGGAAGCGAGCCACCCTGATGGAACACCGCATATTGGGACGCACCGGTCGTGAGGTCAGCGTCATCGGCCTCGGCGCCTGGCAGCTCGGCGCCGACTGGGGCGAGGTCTCCGAGGACGAGGCCTTCGCCACGCTGTCCGCCGCCGCCGACGCGGGCGTCACCTTCATCGACACGGCCGACGTGTACGGCGACGGCCGCAGCGAGCAGATCGTCGGCCGTTTCGCCAAGGGCCGCCCCGGCCTGACGGTCGCCACGAAGATGGGCCGGCGGATGGAGCAGATCCCCGCCAACTACGTGATGTCCAACTTCCGCGCCTGGAACGAGCGTTCCCGCCAGAACCTCGGCGTGGACACCATCGACCTGGTGCAGCTCCACTGCCCGCCGACGCCGGTCTACTCGACGGACGCCGTCTTCGACGCCCTGGACACGCTGGTCGCGGAGGAGAAGATCGCCGCGTACGGCGTCAGCGTGGAGACCTGCGAGGAGGCGCTGACCGCCATCGCCCGCCCCAACGTGGCGAGCGTGCAGATCATCCTCAACGCCTTCCGTCTGAAGCCCCTGGAGCGGGTGCTGCCCGCGGCCCGCGCCGCCGGGGTCGGCATCATCGCCCGCGTCCCGCTGGCCAGCGGCCTGCTGTCGGGCCGCTACGACGAGAACACCACCTTCGCGCCCGACGACCACCGCACCTTCAACCGGCGCGGCGAGGCGTTCGACGTGGGGGAGACGTTCTCGGGCGTCGACTTCGCGACCGGCCTGGAGGCGGTGCGGCGGCTGGCTCCCCTGGTGCCGGAGGGGGCGACGATGGCGCAGTTCGCGCTGCGCTGGATCCTCGACCAGGAGGGGGTCTCGGTGGTCATCCCCGGCGCCCGCAACCCGGCGCAGGCCGCCGCCAACGCGGCCGCCGCCGGGCTCGACCCGCTGCCGCCCGCGACGCTGGAGGCGGTCACTGAGGTCTACGACGAGCTGATCCGCCCGCAGGTCCACGACCGCTGGTAGCGGAACGCGGCGCGGGAACGGAGGAGCGGGGCAGGTCTGGCCTGGCCATACCCTGGTGGGCATGATTCGTCCCGCTACCCCCGACGACGTGCCCGTCATCCTCGATCTGATCCGCGAACTGGCCGAGTACGAGAAGGCCGCCCACGAGGTGCGCGCCACCGAGGAGGGCCTGCGCGCCGCGCTGTTCGGCGAGCATCCCGCCGTCTACGCCAACATCGCCGAGGTCGACGGCGAGGTCGCCGGTTTCGTCCTGTGGTTCCTGACCTTCTCGACCTGGCGAGGCGTGCACGGCGTCTACATGGAGGACCTCTACGTGCGCCCGCAGCACCGGGGCAGCGGCCTCGGGATGGCGCTCATGGGCGAGCTGGGCAGGATCTGCGCCGAGCGCGGCTACCAGCGCATGGAGTGGGCGGTGCTCGACTGGAACGAGCCGAGCATCGGCTTCTACGAGAGACTCGGCGCGGTGCGTCAGGACGACTGGTACAAGTATCGGCTCACCGACGAGCCGCTGCGGCGGCTGGCGGACCGCGCGCTCGATCCTGCGTGAGACGGCGGTCCTCAACATGGCTGTGGCTGTCACGCGGGTCACGCACGGTGACGTGACCCGCGTGACGTGCCGGTCAGACCCCCGCGTGCGTCCGGCTGCGCATGTCGGCCGATTTGCCGAAGGTCTCCATCTCGGATTCCTCCAGCTCGCGGTGCGTCTCCTCGATGCGCAGCGCGACCCCCATCGCCATGAACGTGGGCGCCCACTCCCCGATGAAGATGCCCCATCGGTCCGCGCGGTCGAGCCCTGCATGCTCGGTCTGCCTGGACGCGAACCAGGAAGCGAAGGCCAGGCCGACCGAGCAGAGCCCGGCAGCGTACATGTGATTGGACTTGATGCCCATCTTGTGAAGTGTTTTGATCATGATTCCCCCCTTGCTGAAAGTGTCGTTACCCCAGGAAGGCGGCGGTAACCGGGCATTACGCGCACGTTTCCGGCGTGACGGTTGTGCGTGCCTTGTTACCGCGGTGAATCACCTGTAACGGACGCACAGCCACGGAACGTGCGCGTGCGTAACGACCGATTCCTACGTTGGAGCTCCCCGACGCCGAGCGTAGGAGAGGTCGATGGCGCGCTGGATCGCCGACTGGCACCCCGATGACCCAGCTTTCTGGGAGAGCTCAGGAAAGCGCGTCGCACGACGCAACCTGATCTTCTCGATCCTCGCCGAGCACCTCGGCTTCACCGTGTGGACCCTGTGGAGCATCGTCGCGACCCGGATGGGCTCCTACGAGTTCACCACCGACCAGTTGTTCTGGCTGGTCGCGCTGCCCAACCTGATCGGCTCGGCGCTGCGGCTGCCGTACACGTTCGGCCCCGCCCGGTTCGGCGGGCGCAACTTCACCGTGGTCAGCGCGCTGCTGCTGCTGATCCCCGCGGTGCTGCTGGCGGTCGCGGTGAACGATCCAGGCACGCCCTACTGGTTGTTCCTGGTGATCGCGGCCGTCGCCGGGGTCGGCGGCGGGAACTTCGCGTCCAGCATGGCCAACATCACCTACTTCTACCCCCGTGCCAAGCAGGGGGTGGCGCTCGGGCTCAACGCGGCGGGCGGCAACGTCGGGGTGAGCTCGGTGCAGCTCGTCATGCCGCTGGTGATCGGCGCGTTCGGGCTGGCCGCGGCCGGGTGGTTCTGGATCCCGTTCATCGTGGTGGCGGCGGCCTGCGCCTGGTTCTTCATGGACAACCTGACCACCGCCAGGGCGAACCCGCGCGAGCAGATCGCGGTGGCCGGCAAGGCCCAGACGTGGATCATGTCGGTGCTGTACATCGGCACGTTCGGCTCGTTCATCGGCTACTCCACGGCGTTCCCGCTGCTCAGCAAGAGCCTGTTCCCCGACTCCCCATACGCGGCCGTCGCCTTCGCCGGGCCCCTCCTCGGCTCGCTCGTCCGGCCGTTCGGCGGCTGGCTGGCGGACCGGCTGGGCGGCGCGCCGGTCACCCTGTGGAACTTCGCCGCGATGGGCGGCGGCGTCCTGCTGGTCTGGGCGGCCGGCGAGGGCGGCGGTTTCTGGCCGTTCTTCCTGGCCTTCCAGCTGCTCTTCCTCACCTCGGGCATCGGCAACGGCTCGACGTACCGGATGATCCCGGCGATCTTCCAGGCCAAGGCCGTGGCCGAGCGCGGCGAGGGCGAGGAAGCCCTCCTGTACGGCAAGCGGCAGGCGTCGGCCGCGATCGGCGTCATCTCGGCGGTCGGCGCGCTCGGCGGATTCCTCATCAACCGCGCGTTCGGGATGTCGTTCGCCGCCTCCGGCTCGCCCGCCCCGGCCTTCCTCGCCTTCGGCCTGTTCTACGCCACCTGCTTCGCGCTCACCTGGTGGTGCTACGTCCGCAGGGTGGGCGTCCGGGTCGTGGCCAGCCTCGCCCACGCCAGGGTCTGACCGGTGGGCGAGCCGGTGAAGACGCACTGCCCGTACTGCGCGCTGCAGTGCGGGATGGAGATCGGCCCGGAGCTGGCCGTCCGGCCCAGGACCGACATCCCCGCCAACGCCTCGGGCGCCCTCTGCCAGAAGGGCTGGACGGCCGGTGAGCTGCTCACCAGCGGCGAGCGGCTGACCACACCCCTCCTGCACGGCGAGCCGGTGGAGTGGGACGTGGCGCTCGACCACGTCGCCGGGCGGCTGGCCGTGATCCGCGCCGAGCACGGCCCCGACGCCGTGGCCGTGTTCGGCGGGGGCGGCCTCACCAACGAGAAGGCGTACATGCTGGGCAAGTTCGCCCGGGTGGCGCTCGGCACCAGCCAGATCGACTACAACGGCCGGTTCTGCATGTCCTCGGCCGCCGCCGCCTCGATCAGGGCGTTCGGCATGGACAGGGGGATGCCGTTCCCTGTCACCGACCTGGCCGCGGCCGACGTCGTCCTGCTGGCCGGCGGCAACGTGGCCGAGACCATGCCGCCGCTCGTCCGCCACCTGGAGGGGCCGCGCCTGATCGTCGTCGACCCGCGCCGCAGCCCGACCGCCCGGCTCGCCTGGCTGCACCTGCAGCCCGCCCCCGGCACCGACCTGGCGCTCGCCCTCGGCCTGCTGCACCTCGTCGTCGCCGAGAACCTGGTGGACGAGCAGTACGTGGCCGCCCGCACCACCGGCTTCGCGGACGTACGGACCTCGCTGGCGGAGTGGTGGCCGGAGCGGGTGGAGCGGATCACCGGCGTGCCCGTCCACCGGATGCGGCAGGCGGTGCGGGCACTCGCCGCCGCGGCCAACGCGTACGTGCTGACCGGCCGCGGCGTCGAGCAGCAGGCCAAGGGCACCGACACGGTCACCGCCTTCGTCAACCTCGCCCTCGCGCTCGGCCTGCCCGGCCGCGCGGGCTCCGGCTACGGGTGCGTCACCGGGCAGGGCAACGGCCAGGGCGGCCGGGAGCACGGGCAGAAGGCCGACCAGCTCCCCGGCTACCGCAGGATCGACGACCCGGCGGCGCGGGCGCACGTGGCCGGGGTGTGGGGCGTGCCGCCGGAGTCGCTGCCGGGGGCGGGGCGGTCGGCGTACGAGCTGCTGGACGCCCTCGGCGGCCCCGGCGGGCCCAGGGCGCTGCTGGTGTTCGGCTCCAACCCGCTGGTCTCGGCCCCGGCCGCCGAGCACGTCGCCGCCCGGATCGCCGCCCTGGACCTGCTGGTCGCCTGCGACTTCGTCCTGTCGGAGACCGCCGCCCGGGCCGACGTGGTGTTCCCGGTGACGCAGTGGGCCGAGGAGTCCGGCACCATGACCAACCTCGAAGGGCGCGTGCTGCTGCGCAACCGGGCCGTCGCCCCGCCGGACGGCGTGCGCAGCGACCTGGAGGTCATCGCGGGCCTCGCCGCGCGGCTCGGGCACCGGTTCGCCACCGAGCCCGCCGAGGTGTTCGACGAGCTGCGCCGGGCCGGCAGGGGCGGGCCCGCCGACTACTCCGGCATCACCTACGAGCGCATCGCCGAGGAGAAGGGCGTCTTCTGGCCCTGCCCCGAGCCGGGGCACCCGGGCACCCCGCGCCCCTTCCTCGACCGTTTCGCGCACCCGGACGGCCTGGCCATGTTCGTGCCGGTCCGGCACCGGCCGCCGGCCGAGGAGCCGGACGAGGACTACCCGGTCCACCTGACCACCGGCCGGGTGCTGGCCCACTACCAGAGCGGCGCGCAGACGCGCAGGATCGCGCCGCTCGTCCAGGCCGCCCCTGAACCCTTCGTCGAGCTGCACCCCGACCTCGCCGAGCGGCTGGAGATCGCCGCCGGGGACGTGGTGCGGCTCACCAGCAGGCGGGGCGAGGCCAGGGCCGTCGCCAGGATCAGCGACACGATCAGGCGCGACACCGTGTTCATGCCCTTCCACTGGGAGGGCGCCAACCGGCTCACCAACCCGGCGCTCGACCCGACGTCGAGGATGCCGGAGTTCAAGGTCTGCGCGGTCAGGGTGGAGAGGGACTCATGAGGCTCGTCGTCGTGGGCAACGGGATGGCCGGGTCGCGGCTCGTCAGCGAGGTGCGCGCCCGCGACCCCCGCATCAGGATCACCGTGTTCGGTGCGGAGACGTGCCGGCCCTACAACCGGGTGCTGCTGTCCGACGTGCTGGCCGGCGGCTCCCGCCCCGACCAGGTGCGGCTGCTCGACGCCTCCTGGTACGCCGCCCACGACGTCGAGGCCGTCTTCGGCGACGCCGTCGCCCACCTCGACAGGGAGACCAGGCACGTCGTCACCGCGAGCGGCCGGCGCGAGCCGTACGACCTGCTGGTGCTGGCCACCGGCAGCGACGCCGTCGTGCCGCCGATCCCCGGCGTGGAGCGGGCCGTGCCGTTCCGCACCCTGGACGACTGCGCCCGCATCCTCGCCGCGGCCGAGCACGCCGGCCGGGCCGTGGTCGTCGGCGGCGGGCTGCTCGGCGTCGAGGCGGCCCGCGGCCTGGCCGGGCGCGGACTGCCGGTCACGCTGCTGCACCTCGCCGGGCACCTCATGGAGCGTCAGCTCGACGTCGAGGCCGGCGAGGTGCTGGGCGAGACGCTGGCCGGGCTCGGCGTGCGGACCCGTACCGGCGTTTCCGCCGAGGCGGTGCTGGAGGACGGCGTCCGGCTGGCCGGGGGCGAGCTGGTCGAGGCCGGGCTCGTGGTGCTGGCCTGCGGGGTGCGCCCGGTCACGGGCCTCGCCGCCGAGGCCGGGCTGGAGGTGCGCAGGGGCGTCGTCGTGGACGACGAGCTGCGTACCGACGACCCGTCGATCTTCGCGATCGGGGAGTGCGCCGAGCACGACGGCACCGTCTACGGCCTGGTCGCCCCCGCCTGGGAGCAGGCCGCCGTCGCCGCCGACGTCATCACCGGCGGCAAGGCGCTCTACCGCGGCTCCCGCCTGGTGACCCGGCTGAAGGCGCGCAGCGTCGAACTGGCCGCCATGGGCGAGACCCACCTCACCGAGGAGCACGCCGAGGTCGTCAGGTTCAGCCACCGGGCCCGCGGCACCTACCGCAAGCTCGTCATCCGCGACGGCCGCCTGGTCGGCGCGATCCTGCTGGGCGAGAGCGACGCCGTCGGCACGCTCACCCAGCTCTTCGACCGCGGCGGGCCGGTGCCGGGCGACCGGGCGGGGCTGCTGTTCCCCGGGCTGTCGGCGGCGCCCGTGGCCGACAGCCCGACGCTCATGCCGGACGCCGCCAGGGTCTGCCAGTGCAACAACGTGACCAAGGGCCAGATCAGGGCGTGCTGGGAGGCGGGGGCGCGCGACCTGGCCGGGGTGGCCGCCGCCACCCGCGCCACCACCGGATGCGGAACCTGCCGCGACGCCGTGGAAGGCATCGTCGGCTGGCTGTGCGAGCAGGAAGGGATCGCCGTATGAAGGAGCTCGTCGTGGTCGGGTACGGGCCGGCCGCCCATCGGCTCGTCGAAAGCCTCAGGGACAAGGGCTTCGGCGGGCGCGTCACGGTGATCGGGGAGGAGCCGCGGCCGGCGTACGACCGGGTGCGGCTGACCTCGTACCTGTCCGGCACCAGCGCCGAGGACCTCGCCTACGACGTGCCCGAGGGCACGCTCACCCGGCTGGGCACCCGCGTCACCGGCATCGACAGGCAGGCGCGGCAAGTGTTCACCGCCGACGGGGGCGCGCTGCCGTACGACGTGCTGGTGCTGGCCACCGGCTCGGCGCCGTTCGTGCCGCCGGTGCCGGGGGCGGAGCACGCCCACGTCTACCGCACGATCGAGGACCTGGACGCCATCAGGACCGCCGCCAAGGACGCGGCCGAGGGCGTCGTGGTCGGCGGCGGCCTGCTCGGGCTGGAGGCGGCCGACGCGCTGCGGGCGCTCGGGCTGAAGACGCACATCGTCGAGATGAGCCCGTGGCTGATGCCGCGGCAGGTGGACGAGGGCGGCGGCGCGGTGCTCCGGCGGCACATCGAGGGCCTGGGGCTCGGCGTGCACGCGGGCTCGGGCGTACGGGAGGTCGTCGTGGACGGCGCGGGCCGGGTCGCCGGGCTGCGCACGCCGGACGGGAGGCTGCTGGAGGCGCAGGTCGTGGTGTTCTCCGCGGGCATCAGGCCGCGCGACGAGCTGGCCCGCGCCGCCGGGCTGGAGGTGGGCGAGCGGGGCGGCGTCGTCGTCGATCCCGGGATGCGCACCTCCGACCCGTCGATCTACGCGATCGGCGAGTGCGCGCTGGCCGGCGGCATGATCTACGGCCTGGCCGGGCCGTGCAACACGATGGCGGAGGTCGCCGCCGACCGGATCACGGGCGGCTCGGCGACGTTCACCGGCGCGGACCTGTCGACCAGGCTCAAGCTGCTCGGCGTCGAGGTCGCCCAGTTCGGGGCCATGACGGGGGCGCTGGACGTCACCTACATGGACCCGGTGGCCGGCGTCTACAAGAAGCTGTTCGTCAGCGACGACGCGCGGACGCTGCTCGGTGGCATCTGCGTGGGCGACGCCTCGCCGTACGCCTCGCTGCGGCCCTTCGTGGGCAAGGAGCTGCCCGCGCCGCCGTCCGACCTGCTCTTCAGCGGCGCGGGGGCGAGCCTGGACCTGCCCGGGGACGCGCTCGTCTGCTCGTGCAACAACGTGTGCGCGGACGACATCCGCGCCGCCGTCGCCGACCAGGGCGTCACCGACGTGGCGGGGCTGAAGGCGTGCACCCGCGCGGGCACCACGTGCGGCTCGTGCGTGCCGATGCTGAAGCGGCTGCTGGAGCGGTCGGGCGTCGAGGTCGGCAAGGCGCTGTGCGAGCACTTCGGGCACTCGCGGGCCGAGCTGTTCGACATCGTACGGGTCCGCGGGATCACCACGTTCTCGCAGCTCATCGCCGAGCACGGGCAGGGGCGGGGCTGTGACGTCTGCAAGCCGGCCGTGGCCTCCATCCTGGCCTCGCTGCACAACGGGCACGTGCTGGAGGGCGAGCGGGCCGCGCTCCAGGACACCAACGACGCCTTTCTCGCCAACATCCAGAAGAACGGCACGTACTCGGTCGTGCCGCGCATCCCCGGCGGCGAGATCACGCCCGAGAAGCTGATCGTGATCGGCGAGGTGGCCCGCGACTTCGGCCTCTACACGAAGATCACCGGCGGTCAGCGCATCGACCTGTTCGGGGCCCGCGTCGAGCAGCTTCCGCTGATCTGGCGGCGGCTCGTGGACGCCGGGTTCGAGTCCGGCCACGCCTACGGCAAGGCGCTGCGGACGGTGAAGTCGTGCGTCGGCTCCACCTGGTGCCGTTACGGGGTGCAGGACTCGGTGGGCCTGGCGATCGAGCTGGAGCTGCGCTACCGGGGCCTGCGCTCGCCGCACAAGCTGAAGTCCGCGGTCTCGGGCTGCGCGCGCGAGTGCGCCGAGGCCCGCTCGAAGGACTTCGGCGTCATCGCCACCGAGAAGGGCTGGAACCTGTACGTCGCGGGCAATGGCGGCTTCCAGCCCCGCCACGCCGACCTGCTGGCCTCCGACCTGTCCACCGAGGAGCTCGTCAGGACCATCGACCGGTTCCTGATGTACTACGTCCGCACCGCCGACCGCCTCCAGCGCACCGCCGCGTGGCTGGAGTCGCTGGAGGGCGGCCTCGACCACCTGCGTGAGGTGATCATGGAAGATTCGCTGGGCATCTGCGCCGATCTCGACGCGCAGATGGCGCACCACGTGGCCACGTACGCCGACGAGTGGTCGGCCACCCTCGACGACCCGGACAAGCTGCGGCGGTTCGTCAGCTTCGTCAACGCGCCGGGCGTCCCCGACCCGTCGATCGTGTTCGAGCGCGAGCGCGGCCAGATCAAGCCGGTGATGGCCCGATGAGCGCCGCGTGGATGCCGGTGTGCGGCTACGACGACCTGCTGCCGGAGCGTGGCGTGTGCGTGCTGGTGGCGGGCCGGCAGGTCGCGCTGTTCCGCACCTGGGACGGCGGGCTGCACGCGCTGGACAACCTCGACCCGTTCAGCGGGGCGTACGTGCTCTCGCGCGGCATCGTCGGCACGAGGAAGGGCGAGCCGACGGTGGCCTCGCCGCTGCACAAGCAGGTGTTCTCGCTGGCCACCGGCCGCTGCCTGGACGAGCGGGGCGTGCGCGTGCCGGTCCACGGGGTGCGGCTGGCCGGTGCGGCGGTGGAGGTGGAGGTGCGTACGTAGCCGTCAGCGCAGAGGCTCCTCGGCCGGCGGGTAGACGTGTGGGCTGCGGTGGCCCGCGGGCAGGACGCAGCGGCGCCCCGTCTCGGAGCTGTCGCAACGCTCGGCGTCCTCGCGTTGCGGAAGGGGGTCCGGATTCGCCTGGGTTCGCGGCACTGGAGGGACGGTATCGGGGGCTCCCGCTTCGCTGGTCTCGCCCCGGCAACGATCGAAGCTCTGAACGGTCTCGGCATATCGGGTCATTCCGGCGAGTAATACCGGACCGAGTAAAGAACCCGTCGGAAGTGCCTAAACCGCGCATTCGTTGATCGACCGCCGGGGCATCAAAGCGGCCATGAGCAAGATTTCTCACCGCAGAGCACTCCTGTTGGCCGCCGTCGTCCCCACCTTGCTGGTGGCGGGCTGCGCCGCGAGCACCGACTCACAGGCCATGAAGGGCGAGGCGAGCCCCGCCTCGCCCACCGGCATGATGTCGCCGGAGGAGACCGGCACCGGCATGGAGTCCGGAACGCCCACGGGCTCGCCCACCGGCACCGCCGGCGCAGCCCAGGCGCGCTCGGCCGTCCAGGGCTTCTTCGACGCGATCAAATCCGGCAACGTGGACAAGGTCACCAGCTCCTTCTCCGACGACGCGGTGGTCGCCCTGGCCGGCAAGGCCACGGCGACCGGCGGGAGCGCGATCCGCAGCCTCTTCCAGGAGCAGCTCAAGAACAAGGACATGTCCAAGGCCACGCACACCATCGAGGACTCGCGCGACCTCGGCCCGCAGTACGCGGTGGTCCGCGCGCGCAGCAAGCAGGGCGGCGACGCCTACCGCGAGCTGTTCCTGCTGGCCGACCAGAGCGGCCAGTGGAAGATCACGGACCTCATGACCAACAAGGCGTCCTGACCGGAGCGGGCTCCGGAATACGGTAGGGGGGTATGGCGTTGCGGTCGGTGTAGCGAGCGGAAGGACGACCGTGATGCCCGGATACACCGACAGCAAGCAGGAGCACCTGCGGCGGCTGCGCCGCATCGAGGGACAGGCGCGCGGGCTCCAGCGCATGGTCGAGGACGACAAGTACTGCATCGACGTCCTCACGCAGGTCTCGGCCACGACCAGCGCGCTGCGGTCGTTCGCGCTGTCCCTCCTGGAGGAGCACCTGGCGCACTGCGTGGCCGAGGCCACCCGCAAGGGCGGGGCCGAGGCCGAGGCGAAGGTCAAGGAGGCTTCGGACGCGATCGCGCGCCTCGTCCGGTCCTGACCTACGGTGGGACCATGGGTGATCTGCCACAGGACCTGTCGCGGTTCCAGCATCCGCGCTTCGCCCGCGCCTACGCCAGGCTCAGCGCCGAGGCGGAGACCCACGCCACCGGCGAGCTGCGCGAGCGCCTGCTGGCCGGCCTGTCCGGGCGGGTCGTGGAGGTCGGCGCGGGCAACGGACTGAACTTCGCGCACTACCCGGCCGAGGTGCGCGAGGTCGTCGCCGTCGAGCCGGACGACGTGCTGCGCACGTACGCCGAGCGGGCGGCGTCGGCCGCCAAGGTGCCCGTACGGGTGGTGGCCGGCCACGGCGGGGCGCTGCCGGTCGCCGACGGCGGCTACGACGCGGTGGTGCTGTCGCTGGTGCTGTGCTCGGTGCCGGACCAGCGGGCCGCACTGGCCGAGGTGCGCCGCGTGCTCCGGCCCGGCGGCGAGGTGCGCTTCTTCGAGCACGTACGCTCGGCCCGCCCCGCGGTGAGCCTGCTCCAGCACGCCGTCACGCCGCTGTGGCGGCTGGTGACCGGCGACTGCCGGCCCAACCGCGACACCGCCCGCGCCCTGCGCGACAGCGGGCTCGTCGTCGAGGAGTGCGAGCGCTTCCCCTTCAAGCCGCTGCCGTCGTCGCCGACGCTGACCCACATCCTGGGACGGGCGCGCAACCCCTGATCCGCGCCGGCTACTGGCGCGCGCCGTCGCCGGGGATGCGCGGGCTGATCCGGCGGGCGTCGACCAGCGCCAGATAGACGGCGAACGCGCCCCGCGACCACATGTCCGCCTGCTGCGCGGTCAGCCTGATCTCCTCGCCCTCGTGGGAGACGATGAGGTAGCCGCCCAGCGGCGCGCGCCGCCACGCCACCAGCACGTTCTCGTAGACGAGCACGTCCAGCATCGCGTCGAGGTTCTGGCGTCCGGCGGCGGACACGGCGGCAGCCTCCTCGCTCCTCGCCCTGCCTTTATTGTGCGCGTCACGCACGGGAAAGACGCGCCTCCTATCGGGAAATGTCGATTGTTCGGGAACCTTCGCCCGGTGGGCGGTGTATCTCGCACATGAAATGGATTCTGGCTCTGCTGGTCGCCGGCTGGCTCGGCGGCACGAGCGGGGCGTGGGCTGAGACGTCCCTGGACCCGGCGCCGGACCGGTTCGTGGCGGGGACGTCGTACACGCTGGGGTTCTGGGTGCTGCAGCACGGCACCCACCCGTACGAGGGCGAGCTGTCGCCGGTCGGGCTGCGCTTCACCCGTCCCGACGGCGAGAGCCTCACCTTCCCCGGCACGCCGCTGCCGGAGGCCGGGCACTACGCCGCCTCCGTGGTGCTGCCGGCGGGCGACTGGAAGATCGAGGGGCTGCAGGGGATGTTCATGCCTCATCAGGCCGGGACGGTGTCCGTGCCCGGCGGGCTGAAGGCCGAGCCGGTGCGGAAGGAGTCGATCGACGGGTTCGTGGCGCAGGGGGTGGACTACTGGGGCGCGGTGCGGCCACCGGGCTTCCCCGACCTGCCCGCGGAGCCGGCGCCGGTCGCGCGGGCCACGGCGGCGTCCGCGCCACCTGCGCCGCCGTCCGACCCACTCCCGCCGTCCGCTCCGCCCCCTTCGGTCACTTCGTCCCGGGTGGCGGGGGCCGCCGGGGTGCCGGCGTGGACGCTCCCGCTCGCGGCGGCCGGGGGAGCGGCGCTCGCGGCCGGGGGGTGGTGGCTGGTCAGGCGGCGGTCGGCGGACGACGAGGAGCCGCCGCCACGCGACCCCTCCGCCGAGACCATCGTCATCTCCGGCTGACCCCCTACGGGGCGAGGGTGGTCAGAGGTCGCGGGCCTGCTGGTCGAGGATGGCGATCGAGACGGCGACCGCGCGTCCCGGGTCGCCGTCCTCGATCGCGCCCAGCAGCTCCTCGTGCGAGGTGTCCGGCGTCAGCGCCGCCTCCTCCTGGTCGCGGACGCTGTCGCGCAGCGCGTCGCTCATGCCGCGGTAGAGGTCGGCGAGGAGCGCGTTGTGCGCGGAGTCGGCCACCCGTACGTGGAACTCGACGTCGGCGTCCGCGAAGCCGTCGAGGTCGCCGTCCCGGGCGGCGTCGGCCCTGCGGGCGAGGATCTCGCGCAGCGCGAGCAGGTCCTCGTCGGTGCGGCGGCCGGCGGCCAGGCGGGCGGCCACGAGGTCGAGGCCGCGGCGTACGTCGATGATGTCCATGGCGGCGGCAGTGTCGAGGCGGCGGCGCAGCGCGACCCTGGACTCGTCGGTCGCGGTGACGTAGGTGCCGTCGCCCTGCCGCGTGTGCAGGAGCCCGGCGTGGGCGAGGACGCGCACCGCCTCGCGCACGGACAGGCGGCTCATGCCGAGGCTCTGGGCGAGCTGACTCTCGGAAGGGATCTTCGTCCCGACCGGCCAGGTGCCGCCGGCGATCTCCCGGCGGAGCTCGTCGATCGCCGCGTCGACGAGCGAGGTCCGCGCGACGTTGCGCATGTGCCCCCTCTTCTCCTTCGGGTGGGACTCTCACCCTAAGCGCTGCGCCCGCCACGCATCCGGCGCCGACATCCGCGAGTCAGATCTTGTCACCGTCACCGGCTGTCTGAGAGATTGCGATTCGTCCCGGATGCCCCATTGGAGGCCATGCGTGTCATCCTTACGCCCCGCCCTCGTGGCCGTCGCTGTCACCCTGGCGACCACGACCGTCACGGCGCTCCCCGCTAGCGCAGCCACCCCCGCCATAACCGTCGAGAACGGCCGCACCCAACCCGTCTTCTCCTACGCCGACGCCGTCCGCGAGCACGTGTACGTCGAGTCCCCCGTCGACAGCGACGCCGACGGCGCGCTCGACAAGGTACGCGTGGACATCATCCGCCCCAAGGAGTCCGGCCCCGGCCTCAAGGTGCCGGTGATCATCGACGAGAGCCCCTACTACGACAACTCCGGCCGAGGCAACGAAGGCGAGCGCAAGGTCTACGACGCGGCGGGCAACGTCGTGAAGTTCCCGCTCTTCTACGACAACTACTTCGTCCCCCGCGGCTACGCCGTGCTCAACGTCGACATGCTCGGCACCACCAAGTCCGACGGCTGCCCCGACGTCGGCGGCAAGGCCGACGTGCTGGGCGGCAAGGCCGTCATCGACTGGCTGAACGGCCGCGCCAAGGCCACCAGGGCCGACGGCAGCCCCGCCGTCGCCGACTGGACCACCGGCAGCGCCGCCATGATCGGCAAGTCGTACGACGGCACGCTGGCCAACGCCGTCGCCGCCACCGGCGTGGCCGGGCTGAAGACGATCGTGCCGATCTCGGCCATCAGCTCCTGGTACAAGTACCAGCGCTCGAACGGCGTGATCTACAACTACGACTACGCCTCCTGGCTGGCCAACTACGTCGACACCGACCCCGAGGCCAAGTGCCAGGCGGTCCGCGACCGGATGGACGCCGAGGACGGCGACGACACCGGCGACTACAACGCCTTCTGGGCCGAACGCGACTACATCAAGGGCCTGCTCGGCGACGCCTCGAAGGTCCGGGCCAGCGTGTTCGCCGTGCACACGGTCAACGACCTCAACGTCCGGCCGGACAACTTCTCCACCTGGTGGAAGGCGCTCGCCGACCGGGGCGTGCCGCGCAAGATCTGGGTCGGCCAGACGCAGCACGTGGACCCGTTCGACTTCGAGGGCCGGCGCGGGCTCTGGGTGGACACCCTGCACCGCTGGTTCGACCACTATCTGCACGGCGTGCGCAACGGCATCGCGCAGGAGCCCCGCGCCGACGTGGAGATCGGCCCGGCCCAGTGGATCACGCAGCGGGACTGGCCCGCGCCGCTCGCGCTCAAGGCGTCGCTGCGGCCCGCGGCCGACGGCTCGCTCGGCCTGCGCCCGGCCGCCAGGAACAGCACCGCGACCTTCACCGACGTCGCCATGAGCGAGAACGACATGGTGGCCGACGTCGGCACCGCCCGTCCAGGACGGGTCGCGTTCACGACCGGCGCGCTCCCGCTGGACCTGCGCCTGTCCGGCACGCCCACCGCCGACCTGCGGGTCAAGCTGGACAAGCCGACCGCCAACCTGACCGCCCTGCTCGTCGACTTCGGCGAGAGCGCCCGCGTCGACTGGCGGCGCGGCCAGGGCATCACCACGCTCACCGAGGAGGACTGCTGGGGCGAGAGCACCGCGGCCGACGACGGCTGCTACCGCAAGGTCGTCACGAACGTCGCCACCCGCCCGCTGGAGATCGTCGCCCGCGGCTGGATCGACGTGCAGAACCGTGACTCGCTCAGCCAGGCGAAGCCGCTGCCGGTCGGCACGTACGGCACCGTCAAGTGGCTGACGCTGCCCCAGGACTACACCTTCAGGAAGGGCCACAGGATCGGCCTGGTGATCGCCGGCACCGACTCCACCTACACGGGGGAGAGAGGGACCGGCGCCACCGTCACCGTCGACCTGTCGCGGAGCTCCGTCGCCGTGCCGTTCGTGCTCGGGACGCCGCTCGCGGACGTGCCGCAGGACACGGCCAGGTTCCGCGGACCTGACCGGGTCGAGCTGCCGCAGCCCGAGGAAGGGTTCACCTTCTTCTAGACCCGCCCGCCGGGGCCCTACTCGCAGGGGCCCCGGTCGGTGGTCCAGCTCACGGCGAGGGCCAGCGTGCCCCGCGCGGTGCTCGTGCCGCCGGTGCGTACGCCGTCGCCGGTGGCCGTCCCGGTCCAGCGGACCAGGATCCGGCCGGTGCGGTTCCGGTCGCCGCAGTCGGCGGCCTGCTCGCGTACCCGGAAGTCGCGCCCGGAGACCGACAGACCGGACGTGGCGCTGACCGAGGTGATCGTGCAGCGGCCCGTGCACGCCAGCGTGAACGACCCGGCGCGGGCCGCGCCCAGCGAGATCGACGCCGGCGTCAGCCGCGCCACCGGCGGCGCCGGCCGGGGCAGCTCCGCCGTCCTCGGCACGCTGCTCAGCCCGGAACGCCCGGCCGGGACCGGTTGTGCCGTGGGCGCGGTGACCTCGGCCACCCACTTCGACGGCCGCTCCAGCAGCACGTTCGTCTGCGCCGCCGCCTTGGTGACCACGGCCGGGTGGTCGCGGGCGTTCAGCAGCGCCCACACCAGGCCGGCCGCCAGCAGGCCCACGCCGAGGACGAGCGCCAGCCGGGACACCGCGCGGATCGGCGCGCCCGCCTCCGGGTCGTCCGGCGGCGGCTCCTTCCAGTAGTCCTGCCACTGCTTGCCCGCGCCGTCCGGCTCGCCGCTCATCGTGATGCCGCCGTAGCGGATGATCGCGTCGGGGGACCTGGCGTGGCCGTTGCTCTCGCCCTTGAGCGTGGTGCTGTAGACGAGCTTGTCGGTGTAAGCGCCCCCGCGGAAGGCCTTGGTCCGGCTCTGCGGCGCGAACGGATGCCGCCCGCGCGCCGCGGGCGCGGCGGGGAGCTCCTGGTCGGCGGCGGCCGCGCCCGCCGCCGACCAGGGCTTTCCCTGCGTCGCCGTCGTGGGGTCGGCGACGGGGACGGACGGCGTGGCGTCGGCGACCGGTGGAGCGCCGGCCCAGCGGCCAGTCTCCGCGGAACCGGTCTCCACCAGTGTGCGCGCCTGCACGGGGAAGCCGTCCGCCCGCCAGAGGGGACCCTCTCCGGGCAGCGGCTGCGCGGACGCCAGCCGGTCAGCGAGGGTGCCGGGCACGGTGGCGATCGGCAGGCGGCGCAGCAGCGCCGCCGCCGTCACGGTCCTGGGCGCGGCCCGGCAGGTCGCGCAGGACTGGATGTGGCGGCCGAGCCTCGCCCTGGCCCGGCGGCCGGGCGCGGCCACCCACGCCGACACCCGCGCGGTCAGGTCGGGGCAGCCGTCGGGGCCGCGCGCGGCGAGGATCGCGGCGAACCACTCCTCCAGGCCGGCCGCGGCCCGGGTGACGATCGCGCGCACCTCGGCCGCGTCCAGCTCGAAGATCGTGGCCAGCTCGGCGTCGGCCAGGCCGTGCCGTACGGACAGGTCGAGCAGCTCGCGCTGCGGCCGTTCCAGCGACAGCAGGGCCTCGGGCAGCAGCTCCGACATGCGGCCGGGGCGGGACCAGGAGCCGATGCTGGCCGGTTTGGCGACGACGGCGCGGTGGGCGCGGGCCAGCGCGTACAGCCAGGGCCGGCTCAGGGCCGGGTCGCCCACGCGCTCGGCGTACAGGTGAGCCGTCAGCAGCGTGCCGGCGACCGCCTGCTCGGCGTCGTCCTCGGCCAGCTCGGTGCGGCAGTAGTCGTACAGGCGCGCCCCGTGCTGGTCGCACAGGTCACGGATGGCCTGCCGCGCGTCGTCGGACAGCGTCCGCCACATCCGGCGTCACCTCCTCGTCACGTTCGTCCCGGCACGTTGTCGAGCAGGGACGCCTGGGCCAGGTACGCCCGGGTCGCGTCGGGGTCGCCGGCGATCGCCCGCAACCCGTCCATGGCCGCGGCCAGCCGGGCGCTGTCGTGCTCGCGCACGCCCACCAGCCGGGTCTCGCCGCGCGGCAGCACCCGCTGCATCAGCACCGAGCGCCGCCGCCACGCCCACGCCTCCAGCGCGGCCGGCCGGGCACGGCCGCGCAGCACGGCGGCGATCACCTGGGCGGCCTCTGCGGCGTCGTGGATGCCGGCGTTCATGTTGAGCCCGCCGACTGTCGAGGTCAGGTGCGCCGCGTCGCCGACGAACAGCACCCGCCCGCACCGGTACGAGGGCAGCACCCCCCGCGACAGGCCGAACCGGTCCGCGCCGGCCACCCGGATCGGCCCGCCCGCGCCCGGCAGCGCCCGGCGCACCAGCATCGACAGGTTCCCCTGGGACAGCGGCTCGTGCCCGTCCACGGGGATCTTGAAGATGATCCGCCAGTGGTCGGAGAGCCCGAACAGGGTGCACGAGTGCTGGACGTCGCGCACGTACGTGAGCGGCGCGAGGCTCGGCAGCAGCCGGTCCAGCGGCGAGTCGGTGAAGACCCGCAGCGCCTGCGCGATGTGCCCCGACCGGGGGAACGGCAGCCCCAGCGCGGCCCGTACGGTGCTCTGCGCGCCGTCGGCCGCGATGAGGTAGCGGGCCCGCGTCCAGGTGTGGCCCACGCGGACCCGGATGCCCGTACCGCCCTCGGCCACGCCGTCCACGCGGGCGCCGAAGCGTACGTCGGCGTCGCCGTAGACGGCGAGCGCCCGCAGCAGCAGCGGCGTGAGCGCGTTCTGGTCGGCGTGGACGCGGAACGGGTGCCGGGTCAGCCCGTCCAGCCGGTTCATGCCCATCTCGGCGAGCACGGTGCCGAGCCGGTCGCGCCACTGGACCCGGTCCACGACCCGCCCCCCGGCGACCAGCGGCGCCGCCACGCCCAGCCCGTCGAGCAGGTCGAGCGTGGCCGGGTGGAAGGTGCAGGCGCGCGGCTGGCGTGGCGGCTCGTTCCCGCTCTCCAGCACGGTGACCGGGATCGCCGCCCTGGCCAGCGAGAGCGCCGCGGTCAGTCCCGCGGGGCCCGCGCCCACCACGATGACGCCGTTCATGCCGGGCGCCTCCCCTGCGCGGGGACCGGGCTCCCCTGCGGCGGCACGGGGCCTGCCTGCGCCGGGACGTGACCTCCCTGCGCGGGGACGCGGCTGCGGTGGGGGACGCGGCTCAGCGTCACGTGCTGGCCGGTGGCCCGTGACAGCGCCCACCAGGCCGTGCAGAGGTTCGAGGTGAGCAGCAGCCGGTCGTTGCCGGTGCTCAGCGGGCCGAGCACGGGCAGCGTGGGCAGGCCGGTGCCGGTGAACAGCAGCACCGCGTCCTCGGGCACGTCGGCCAGCTCGACCTGGCTGATCAGCTCGGAGGGGGTGACCGCGTACGAGGAGTAGCCGGTCTTGGCGCGCACCTGCACCGTCTGGGTGACCGTCAGCCCGGCGGTCTTCCAGAAGCGCTCGGCGAGCTCCGTCAGCCACGGCTGGTACGGCGACACCAGCACGATGTCGCTCACCCCGACGTGCGCCAGCGCCTCGCGCGTGGCGAGGGTGGACGAGGCGAACGGCGCGCCGGCCGCCGCGCTCAGCCTCGCGCACTGCTCGCGGTCCTCGTCGGGGCCGAGCAGGTAGCGGGGCTCGCTGCAGGCCATGACCATGGCGTTGAGCGGCAGGCCGTCGAAGGCGTACACCATGAGGGGGAGCTCGTCGTTGTAGCTCTCCAGGCGCTCGGCCAGGGGCAGCCCGCGCCGTACGGGGAAGCGGGCCACGTGCATGTCGGCCCGTGACCCGAGCAGGCGGGTCAGCTCCGGCTCCGCCGACGGGTTCGCGGGCGCCACGATCACGCCCACCCTGCCGCGGCTCACCACCGAACGAGTGCGCATCGAGGTCTCCTCGGGAGCGGCGGGATCAGTGCGCACGGGCGTCGGTCGGCGTCTGGGCGGGCACCTTGCGAATTCTGCGCAGCCGGTGCGCGCCGCGTGCTTCCGTCTCGGCGCCGGGTTCGTCGTGCGGCGGCCCTGGCCGGGCCGGGCGAACCTCGTGTGGTCGTGACCTGCGCGTCTCGTCCGTGAGCATGTCCGCTCCTGTCTATCGGTGCATGGCTGGGCTGGTGACCCGATGAAACCGGTCGCGCACGGAGTGGGCGGAGGGCCGGCTCGGCATCGCCGGCCCTCCACCTGCCGCGCGCTGAGATCGACGTTGAGATCGATGGTGAGATCGACGTGCGGTCTCATGGCCCGACGCAGCGGCGACCCGCACCAGCGCCGCGGAGTCGAGCGGAACGGCGGCCATCAGGACGGCCACCAGCACGGAGGAACGCTTGGGCACCGGACCGTTCCCGAACGGCCGGCCGATCAGCACAGCGGCGCCCGTCACGCCGATCGCACTGCCCGGCATCGCCCCCATGCCGATGGCCTCGGACACGGAGACGCGCCTCGCGCGGCCTCCGCACGGGACGGGACCCCCGCCAGAGATGATCCCGTCCCTAGTGGTCATCAGCATTTCGGTGAAGTGATCTGTCGTCGGGGCCGCGCGCCGCCGGGGGCGGGGCGAGACCCCGCACCCCGGCGAACGCGGACCAAGCCGACCCCAGGCGCTGTCCTCCGGGTTGGCCAGCACGCCAGCCGCTACCGCGCTGGCCAACAGCACCGCGCCGACTTTGTCGGGCACGTGCCGCACGGTGCCGGGAAGGCAGGACAGCGCCGGGGCCAGCGCCAGGCGCGCCGCCGGTCCCCTTGGGGGGACGAGCGGGCCGGGCCGGCCGGTCGTGACCGGCCGGCGCCCGCTCCCGGGCGGCGGCGCGTACGTGTGGAGTGAAGCGGTCGTCATCGCGAGGTCACCGCGCTCAAGGCCCGGTTCGGCACGCTGACGCAGACCATGCGCTCGGTCAGCCCGGCCCGCTGGCCCAGGCCGGCCCGCTCGGCCGTCCGGCCGGCGTGCCGGGACCGCGTTCCGCCCGCGCGGGCGGCGGCCGGCATCGCGCCGCCGGCGACCATCCGCGCGACCTTGGCCGCGAGCGCCAGGTGCTCGCCGCAGCGCCGGCCCACCTTGGCCTCCAGCCCGGCCACCTGGGCCAGGCGGAGCCGCATGGGCTCCAGCGACGACGTACGTTCGAGGCCGTCGAGGTCGGCCAGCCGCTCGGGCCAGCGCAGCAGGTGGCGGCAGCGCGCCTCCACCTCGGCGGCGAGGTCCTGGGCGGGGAAGCCGTCGTGCAGCAGCCGGGTGGCGGCCATGACGGCGGTGAACGCCGTACGGTCGAAGTCGGCGAGCCGTCCCGACAGCGCCGCGCCCAGCATCCTCGCGCGGTGGCTGAGGCACACCGAGCTCCAGCCGAGCAGCAGCAGCCGGTCGGGCCCGGTCTCCGTGTGCCAGCCGGCCAGCCGCAGCTCGCGGGCCATCCGGTGGTAGTGCCGCCAGCGGTCGCCGGCGTCGTCCAGCCAGACCTGTACGCCGCCCAGTGGCAGATCGGCGACGTGCACGTCCACCCCGGCGACGCGGCCGCAGATGCGGTGTACCACGCGCTCCTGCGGGGAAGGGACCGAATCCTCTTGGAACCAGGAACCGCCCGAGACTTCCATGGTCACCTCCGGCCACCTCCTCGTCGGGGAACTCTCTCCAGAATCTTCCGGCCGTTAAGCCTCACTTATCAACGTGCTCCGATAGTCTGCTTTGGAAGGGGGCTATGTCAACTGACAGTTTCCGCATAAGTTGGTTCCCACCCGCGGGGCAGAGCTAGCCCGCATGGCGGGGGACACCGGGCCCCGCGTCCCTTACGCTGGAAAAGTTCACGGGCAGTAGGAGGTGTGCCGTGGCGAACTTCGCCGAGCGGCTCGATCTCGCGCTGACCAAGCGCGGATTCACGGGCGCGCAGGTCGCCTCCACGCTGACGGAGGCGGGCATCCCCATCACCCGCGCCTACGTCAGCCAGCTCCGCACGGGCAAACAGACCAACCCGACGCTCCAGGTGCTGCGGGCGCTGGCCTCCTGCCTCCAGGTGAGCGTGGGCTGGCTGGTCGGCGACGACCACCTGGAGTCCGGCGCGGTGGAGGACCTCCAGGTGCGCGCCGCGACGCTCGGCCTGTCCGCCTCGGGCCTGTCCGAGGCGTCGCTGAGCGTGCTGCGCGGCGTGGTCGACCTCGCGCGCAGGGCCGAGGGCCTGCCCGACGAGCCCGGGCCCGAGCCCGCCGACGGCATCCCCGAGGCCGCCGCCCCGCTGAGCGGCCCGCAGCGCCGCGCGCTCGGCCGCCGGCTGCACGGGCTGCGGCTGGCCGCCGACCTCACGGTCGAGCAGGTCGAGACCGCGCTCGGCAAGGGCGCGGCGCCGATCCCCGCCATCGAGGAGGGCCGGCTCGCGCCGCCGCCGATCACCGTCGAGCGGCTGCTCACCCTCTTCGGCGTCGGCTCGCCGCCGATCCGCGAGTACGTCCTGTCGCTGGCCCGCGGCGAGCGCGAGGCCGCCTGGTACGACGCGCACTCCATCCCGGTCTGGCTGGCCACCACCTACGCGCTGGAGCAGCGGGCCACGCTGATCCGCACCTTCCACACCCAGTTCGTGCCGCCGCTGCTGCAGACCGAGGACTACGCCCGGGCCGCGATCACCGTGATGGGCCCGGCCACGCTCGGCCAGCCGACGGTCGAGGAGGCGCTCGCCCTGGTGACGGCCCGCCAGGAGGCGCTCAACCGGGAGAGCGGCGTCGTGCTGTGGGCGATCATCGACGAGAGCGTGCTGCTGCGCTCGATCGTCGGCAGGCACATCCAGCTGCGCCAGCTGGAGACGCTGATGGACCAGGCCAAGCGGCCCAACGTCTCGCTGCACGTGGTGCCGATGGACGACCCGGCGTACGTGCCGCGCACCGGCCCCTTCACGCTCTGGCGCTTCGCGGAGGCGTACGAATCCGACATCGCCTGCGCGCACGGCATCGAGCGCGACGAGCTGCTCACCGACAACGGCGCGGTGGAGGCCTACCACCAGGCGTTCACCAAGCTGTCGGTGACGACGACCACCCGCGAGGAGACCGTCGAGCTGCTGAGCGCCCATTGCGAAAGGCTTTCGCGTTCGCTCGGAAAGTGATCGTTCTCGGCGGTTAGCCAGATATACCCAAAACTAATGGCATTTCGTGTTGTTTTCTCTCACCCGGCGGGGATCATAGGTTCTGGGTCATCGAGTGGGGTCCGAAAGGACAACTTTTCCCGAGATTGTGGGCGAGGGGAAAGGGGCAACACTCAATGCGTCAGCGTGCCATCCGAAACCTGGCGAAGCTGGAGATGACCCAGGCCAGTGCCACCCGCATCCTCGACGCGGCCGCGGGTGGAAAGAACAACTTCGTGGCCGACCGGGATGCGATGCGGCGTTATGACATCGCGGCTCCGATCACCACGAAAGCCGCGCGGGCGGTGCTCCACCATGTGCGCCGAGTGGTGCGCTGGCTGGCCGCCGAGCGCGTCGAACAATTCGTCATCGTCGGCAGCGGTGTTCCCTCCGGGCTGCCCGCCGGCCGGCAGTTGCACGACGTGGCCCGCGAGGCGCTCCCGGGCGGCCGGCCCAGGGTCGTCTACGTGGAGAACGACCCCATGGTGCTGGCCGGGGCACGGGCGACCATCGAGCCCGTCACCGATCTGGTCCGCGTCGTGGAGGGCGACGTACGCGACATCGACGAGGTCCTCGACGACCACGTCATGCGCACCTTCCTCGACTGGGACCGGCCCGTGGCGGTGCTGCTGCTGTCGACCCACAGCCTGAACGACGAGGAGTACTTCCACTACGTGATCAAGCGCGTCCGCCAGGCGGTGCCGGAGGGCAGCTTCCTGTCGCTGCTGCAGACCACGTTCGACGCGGTGCCGCCCGAGCTGCTGCCCGCCATCCACGACCTGCTGGCGATGACGCTGCCCGGTCACGCGATCCGCGCCAGGGAGGAGGTGGCGGCGCTGCTGGACGGCCTGGAGCTGGTCGATCCGGGGCTGGTGTGGGTCCCGGAGTGGCGGCCCGACGGTCACGACGCCGGCGGCCTGGACGACCCGAGCGCGTCGGGCACCTACGGCGCGGTGGCCCGCGTCCCGTGACGCGGGCTCAGTTGACGCGGGCTCAGTTGACATGGGCTCAGTCCCACCAGAACGACCACGCGTGCCCGCCGATGATCTGCTCGGCGTACCCCCGCAGGTCGCCGGGGCCCTGCACGACGTTGTCCGGGCAGAACGTCCAGTGCTCGGCCGCCACGTGCAGCGCGTGCTCCGGGTCCACCGGCGGGGCGGCCACGCTCAGTTCGAGCGTGTTGAAGCCCACGCTCACCACCCGCGCCCCGAACCGCTCCTCCCAGCTCCGCACGACCGCCGCCATCGGCACCATCCACTCGTTGTGGTGCAGCGCCCCCTGCCAGCCCATCACGGCCAGCGCGTCCGCCCCGCGTCCCGCGGCGACCAGGCCGAGCGGCAGGCCGCGCGCGGCCAGCCGGTCCGCGTACCAGTCGGCGACCGCCTCAGGATCGGCCCTCAGCTCGCCCGGCGGCGCCGGGCCCGGGCAGATCGCGCCGTACGGCTCCAGCTCCTCCATCGCGTCCGCCGGCATCTGCGCCACCCACTCCTGCCACACCTCCGTCATGAAGCCCTCGGGGGTGAAGTGGTCGATCTGGCGGGGATCGTCGGGGACGACCTGCCCCACCGCCCACGGCTGCGCGGACTCGTCCAGCAGCAGCGGCCACAGCCCGCTGTGCGGATGCCAGGCGCGCATGAGCGCCCAGTCCTCGCCGGCGACCGGGTCGGAGCTCATCCAGAACGCGGGCGTCACCGCCCGGCCCTGCCCCGTGTAACCGGGATCGGGCCAGACCAGCTCGCCCGGAGGCAGCGACGCGCCGAGGCTGCGCCCCCTGCCGCCGTCGGGGAACAGCCGGCACAGCTCCTTTGGCAGCCGGTGATCGTTCATGCCCTACCGTTCCGATACCGAATCCTGTCTCGGAGATGGTAGTGCCGACGATCGCTCAGGGGCCTTCCGGTGGTACGGGAAAAGGCGCGAGCTGCGACAATGAGCACTGTGATCCGGTTTGATGCGGTCCTGTCGGACCTTGACGGAGTGCTGCGCCAGTTCGACCACGGCGTCCAGGCCGAGATCGAGGCCCGTTACGGCCTGCCGCTGCGGAAGACGGCCTTCGATCCCGCCCTGATCGGGCCGCCCACGCTGGGACTCGCCACCGAGAGCGAATGGGCGGAGTCCGTCGTCGCCGCGCTCGGCGGGGGAGAGGCGGCCAGGCAGGCGGTCGCCGAGTTCCTGGAGGTGCCGTTCTTCGTCGACGAGGAGGTCAGGGCGCTGCTGGCGAGCGCTCAGCGGCACGTCCCGGTGATCCTCGTGACCAACGCCATGGACACCGTGGAGGAGCATCTCGACCGGCTGGGCCTGCGTCACTTCGCCGACGACCTGGTCAGCAGCCACCGGGTGCGGGTGGCCAAGCCCGACCCGCGCATCTACGAGATCGCCGCCGAGCGGGCCGGCGTGCCGCCGGAGCGGTGCCTGTTCGTCGACGACCGGCTGCCGAACGTCGAGGCCGCCCGGGCCCTCGGCATGACCGGGGTGCACTTCCGGACGGCGGCCGACCTGGCGGCCGTGCTCGCCGGCGCGTTCTGACCTCTGGGTCCTGAAGGGGTTGTTTCCGGCGCGGCTCGCGCCGGCCGCGCCGGAAACGCCTGCGGGACCGCCGTCCCCGGCTCGCTGTCTCGGCGAGCTGCGCTCCTCGCCGGGCGAGCAGCCCGCCGGGGACGGCGGCGCGAGAGCGCCGGCCTAATACCCGCCGTACGGGTTCTGGGAGGACGGCGAGGTGGTGGCTGGGGCGCTCGTCTTGTGCCCCGAAGGGTGCCTCGGGGAGGCGGACGGGTTGGCCGCCGCGCCGGTGGAGGTCGGCTTCACGCCCTGCGGGGTGATGACGCCGATCAGGCCGTGCTTGGTGCCGTCGATGCCCGCGGAGAACCACAGGGAACGCTCGCCGCCGGTGGCCGCGGTGCCCGGCTCCAGGTCCCACAGGCCCGGCAGCACGATCGGCCGGCCGTTCGCCGTGGTCAGCGCGCCGAGGTGACGGCTGCGCTTGTAGGCGTGCACGGTGCCGTCGCCGAAGTTGCCGACGAGCAGGGCGCCGGCGTACTGGCCCCAGCCCTTGGGCGCCGCGGTGATGCCCCAGGGGGCGTTGAGCCCGACGCGGGAGATGCGGCCGGTGACGCGGCCGGAGGCGTTGAACCGGCTCACGAAGCCCTTGCCGTTGCCGAAGACCGGCTTGCCGGTGGACGGGTCGCGCAGCGCGTACGACACCCAGATGTTGCCGTTGGCCACCGCCACGTTGTAGGCGTGGTAGTTGCTCGGCACCCCCGGGTCCCTGAACTGCCAGCGCGACAGGTTGATGCGCTGGAAGTCCTGGTCGAAGGCGTGGACGCGGCCACCGGCGAAGTCGGCGGCCAGCAGGAAGGCGTCGTCCTCGGTCTGGACGAGCTCCAGCCCCTTGTAGTCGGCGCCCCGGGTGAACGCGGCGATGACGGCGTTCTTCGGGTCCACCTCGGCGTTCCAGCCGGTGATGGCGCCGCTCGGGCTGGAGAAGATGAACGTGGCGGGCTTGCCCTTGACGGTGAAGCCGCTGCCGGGGTTGAAGACCTGGCCGGTGGGTGCTCCGCCGGGGATCCACACCTCGGTCTGCTCCTTCTTGCCGGTGCCGGAGTAGACCGTGGCGGTGCCGGTGCCCGTGTTGGAGACCCACAGTGTCTTGCCCATGGCCAGGCCCCACGGGTTGACGACCTTGGCGTCGGTGACCGGGGCTTTGCCCTGGACGTCCGACACAAGGTTGGTGACGTCGAAACGAGTCCTGGTGGTGGCGTGTGCGGGAGTGGTGAGAGTCGCTCCCAAGACGACCGCAACAGCGCAGAGTGTGATGATGCGTGGCCGCATCCGTTGCCTCCTAGTTAGCGCTTGTGACGGGAGGTACGTGGACGGGCGAAGGCAGGTTCAGGTTCCGTCATGGGGAAAAATCGTCAGGCGAATTTCATCGCGCCGGATGGGGGAAGGGACAGGCATGAACGTGCTGGGCATCGACATCGGCGGTTCGGGGATCAAAGGCGCCCCCGTGGACACCGACGCCGGAGAGCTGACCGAGGAGCGCCTGCGGATCCCCACCCCGGAGCCGTCGCGCCCCGAGGCGGTCGCGGACGCCGTACGCCAGATCCGGGAACACTTCGCCTGGACCGGGCCGGTCGGGGTGACCTTCCCCGGCGTGATCGTGGAGGGCGTGGTGCGCACGGCCGCCAACGTCGACCGGTCGTGGATCGGGGTGGACGCGGCGGCGCTGTTCGGCGGCGCGAGCGTGCTCAACGACGCCGACGCGGCCGGCGTGGCCGAGATGAGGTTCGGCTGCGGGCGCGGCGAGAAGGGCACCGTGCTCATGCTGACCTTCGGCACGGGCATCGGCAGCGCCCTGTTCCGCGACGGCGTGCTGGTGCCCAACACCGAGCTGGGACACCTGGAGCTCCACGGCAAGGACGCCGAGCACCGGGCCTCCTCGCGGGCCCGCGAGGAGCACGACCTGAGCTGGGAGAAGTGGGCCGAGCGGGTCCAGGAATACCTGGAGCACGTGGAGATGTTGTTCTCCCCGTCGCTCGTCGTGATCGGCGGGGGCGTCAGCAAGAAGGCCGAGAAGTTCCTGCCGCACATCAAGCTGCGCACCCGCGTGGTGCCCGCCGGGCTGCAGAACGAGGCCGGCATCATCGGCGCGGCCCTGGCCGCCCGCCCCTGACCCGCTCCGACCCCGCTGACCAGTGACCTGCCGATATTGGGATGCGCCGGTCGCGGGCGGTGGGGCACGATGGGCCGTTGGCTCCGCTTCTGCGCGGCTCAAATATCCTTGAAAGCAGTATGGGAACGCCTTCCGTGTCCTCTCCGCTCGCCGACCTCCAGTCCCGCCTGCCCGAGCTCATGCCGCGCGACCAGCGGCGGCTGCGGCGCAGGCTCGACGGCATGCGCCGGGTCCGCTCCCGCGACACCCGGGACAAGATCGTCGCGGAGATCCTCGCCGACGTCGAACGTGCCGAGCGGCGTCTCGAACGCCGCCGCGCCGCCGTGCCCGCCATCCGCTATCCGGAGAACCTGCCGGTCTCGCAGCGCAAGGACGACATCCTCGCCGCGATCCGCGACCACCAGGTCGTGATCATCGCCGGTGAGACCGGGTCCGGCAAGACCACCCAGATCCCGAAGATCTGCCTGGAGCTGGGGCGGGGCGTACGCGGCCTGATCGGCCACACCCAGCCCCGCCGCATCGCCGCCCGTACGGTCGCCGAGCGCGTCGCCGAGGAGCTGGGCACCGGGCTCGGCGAGGTCGTCGGCTACAAGGTGCGCTTCACCGACCAGGCGAGCGAGCGCACGCTCGTCAAGCTGATGACCGACGGCATCCTGCTGGCCGAGCTGCAGAACGACCGGATGCTCGACCAGTACGACACCCTGATCATCGACGAGGCCCACGAGCGCAGCCTCAACATCGACTTCATCCTCGGCTACCTCAAGCAGCTCCTGCCCAAGCGCCCCGACCTCAAGGTCGTCATCACCAGCGCCACCATCGACCCCGACCGCTTCTCCCGGCACTTCGACGACGCGCCGATCATCGAGGTCTCCGGCCGCACCTTCCCGGTCGAGGTGCGCTACCGGCCGCTGGAGGAGGACGACGACCAGACCCAGGGCATCGTCAACGCCTGCCGCGAGCTGGTCACGGAGGGGCCGGGCGACATCCTCGTGTTCCTGTCCGGCGAGCGGGAGATCCGCGACGCGGCCGACGCCCTGGCCAAGGCCGAGTTCCGCAGCACCGAGATCCTGCCGCTCTACGCCCGGCTCAGCGCGGCCGAGCAGCACCGCGTCTTCCAGTCGCACACCGGCCGGCGCATCGTCCTCGCCACCAACGTGGCCGAGACCTCGCTCACCGTTCCCGGCATCAAATACGTCGTGGACCCCGGCTTCGCCCGCATCTCCCGCTACAGCCACCGCACCAAGGTCCAGCGCCTGCCCATCGAGCCCATCTCGCAGGCCAGCGCAAACCAGCGCAAGGGCCGATCGGGCCGCACCTCCGACGGCATCTGCATCCGGCTGTACGAGGAGGAGGACTTCCTCGGCCGGCCCGAGTTCACCGACCCCGAGATCCTGCGGACCAACCTGGCCTCGGTCATCCTGCAGATGACCGCGATCGGGCTCGGCGACATCGAGGCGTTCCCGTTCGTCGAGCCGCCGGACCGCCGCCAGGTCAAGGACGGCGTCAACCTGCTGCACGAGCTGGGCGCCTTCGACGAGCAGGGCCGGCTCACGCCGGTCGGCCGCAAGCTCGCCACCCTGCCGGTCGACCCGCGGCTCGGCCGCATGGTGCTGGAGGCGGAGAAGAACGGCTGCCTGCGCGAGGTCATGGTCATCGCCGCCGCCCTGTCCATCCAGGACCCGCGCGAGCGGCCGGCCGACAAGCAGCAGCAGGCCGACGAGAAGCACCGGCGTTTCGCCGACCCCGACTCCGACTTCATGGCCCACCTCAACCTGTGGAACTACCTGCGCGAGAAACAGCGGGAGCTGTCCTCCAGCGCGTTCCGCCGGCTGTGCAAGGCCGAGTTCCTCAACTACCTGCGCGTACGCGAGTGGCAGGACATCTACAGCCAGCTCCGCCAGTCGCTCGGCGTGCAGCCCGACAGCACCCCCGCCGACCCCTACCACGTGCACGTGTCGCTGCTGGTCGGCCTGCTGTCGCACATCGGTGTCAAGGACGTGCTCGACAAGCAGCGCCCGGCCGACGGCGGCCGCCGCCCGATTCAGGAATACCTCGGCGCCCGCAACGCCCGCTTCGCGATCTTCCCCGGCTCGGCCCTGGCCAAGAAGCAGCCGCAGTGGATCATGTCGGCCGAGCTCGTCGAGACCTCCCGGCTCTGGGCGCGGGTCAACGCCAAGATCGAGCCCGCCTGGGTCGAACCCCTCGCCCAGCACCTGGTCAAACGGAGCTACTCCGAGCCCCACTGGGAGAAGAACCAGGGCGCGGTCATCGCCATGGAGAAGGTCACGCTCTACGGCGTGCCGCTCGTCGTCGGCCGCAAGGTCAACTACGGCCGCATCGACCCCGACCTGTGCCGCGAGCTGTTCATCAGGCACGCCCTCGTCGAGGGCGACTGGGACACCCACCACCGCTTCCTCAAGGACAACCGCAAGCTGCTCGGCGAGGTCGAGGAGCTGGAGAACCGCGCCCGCCGGCGCGACATCATGGTGGGCGACGAGGCCCTGTTCGACTTCTACGACCAGCGCCTCCCCGCCGACGTGGTCTCGGCCCGGCACTTCGACGCCTGGTGGAAGACGGCCAGGCAGGAGACGCCCGACCTGCTCACGTTCTCGCCGGAGATGCTGGTCAACGAGGGCGCCGACGTCAGCGCCCGCGACTACCCCGACACGTGGAAGCAGCTCGGCCAGCGGATGCGGCTGACCTACCAGTTCGAGCCGGGCGCCGACGCCGACGGCGTCACCGTGCACGTGCCGCTCCAGGTGCTCAACCAGGTCGGCTCCGACGGCTTCGACTGGCAGATCCCCGGCCTGCGCGAGGAGCTGATCACCGCGCTGATCCGCTCCCTGCCGAAGAACCTGCGCCGCAACTTCGTGCCCGCCCCCAACTACGCCAAGCAGGTGCTGGCCGCGGTCAAGCCCGGCGGCGAGCCGTTGCTGGCCGCCGTGGAGCGCGAGTTGCTGCGCCTGACCGGCGTACGGGTGCCGCGCGAGTCCTGGCAGCTCGACCAGATCCCTGACCACCTGCGGATCACGTACCGCGTGATCGACGAACGCAAGCGCACGCTGGCCGAGGACAAGGACCTCGACGCGCTCAAGCGCCGCCTCGCGCCCCGGCTGCGCCGGACGCTCGCCGAGGCCGGCGACGACCTGGAGCGTACGGGCCTGCGCACCTGGAGCTTCGGCAGCCTGCCGAAGGTGTTCGAGCAGGGCCGGATGAAGGGCTACCCGGCGCTCGTGGACGCCGGTGAGTCCGTCTCCATCAAGATCTTCGAGACCGAGGCCGAGCAGCGCCGCGCCCACTGGCCAGGCGTGCGCCGCCTGCTCCTGCTCAACGTCACCAACCCGGCCAAGTCCCTGCTGGCCGGCCTGAACAACCAGGCCAAGCTTGCGCTGTCGCGCAGCCCGCACGGCGGCGCGGTCGCGCTCTTCGACGACGTGGTCAACGCGGCCGTCGACCAGCTCATGGGGGAGGCCGGCGGCCCCGCCTGGGACCCGGTCGCCTTCGACCGGCTCTACCAGCACGTCCGCGCCGAGCTGCACGACACGGCGGCCGGGGTGCTGGCGAAGGTGGAGCAGATCCTGGCCGTGTGGCACGAGGCGACGGCCCGACTCGACGCCATGCGCCCGAGCGCCGCCACCGACGACGTGCGCGACCAGCTCGGCCACCTGATCTACAAGGGGTTCGTCACGGCGACCGGTCACCGCCGCCTGTCCGACCTGCTGCGCTACATCCGCGCCGTCGAGCGCCGCCTCACGAAGCTGCCCGAGGACCCGTGGCGCGACCAGGAGTGGATGGACCGGGTGCACAAGGTCGAGGACGACTACCACGAGCTGCTGGACAAGCTGCCGCCGGCGCGGCGCGGCGATCCCGACGTGGTGGAGATCCGCTGGATGATCGAGGAGCTGCGGGTCAGCTTCTTCGCCCAGACCCTGGGCACGCCCACGCCGATCAGCGAGAAGCGCATCACCAAGGCGATGGACAAGCTCACATCATGAAGACCGAGGTGTCGAGCTCGAAGTCGACGGGGGCGGGCAGGCGCAGCGGCTTGCCCATCGGGACGGTGGAGATCGACCGGTAGACGCCGTCGGCGATGTCGCTGTGCACGGTGACGGCAGGCACCTCGGGCACGGGGTCGATCAGCAGGTAGACGGGCACCCGGCCGACGGCGTAGAGGTGCCGCTTCTCCTCGCGGTCGATGTGCACGCTGCTGGGCGAGACCACCTCAGCGACCATGATCACGTAGGACGACAGCACCTCCTGCCCCCAGCGCGCACAGTGCGGCGGCACCAGCACGTAGTCGGGCGCGAGGGAGTCGCGGGGGCCTTCTATGCAGACGGACGGGCCCTGGGGTGATCCGCGCCAGCCCCGCTCCCGGCGGAGCGGCTGGAGGGCGTCGTGCAGATCGGCGGCCATCCACAGGTGCTCGGGGGTGCCCATCGGGCTCACGATCAGTTTCCCCTCGATGACCTCGGCCCGGAAGCCGGGGAGGGAGGGCAGGGCATCGAACAAATCTCTCGCGGTGTGCGGCACACGCATGCTGGTGTCCTCTGGCTGAGTGGCCGGAGGCTCGGTCGCCATGGCTACCATCGGACCTATCCCTTCGTATTCGAACGGGCACGCTAAGTATCGCACAGCCGCCACTCGGAGAGGCCCCAGCGCGTGGCAGAATTCCGGTTTGCGGTTGAATGTCGGATGCGGGGGAAATCGATGGTCAAGGCTGTGGTGTTCGACGTCGGCGAGACGCTGATCGACGAGACGCGCATCTGGACGCGGTGGGCCGAGCGGATCGGCGTGAGCTACTTCGTGCTCATGGGCGCGCTCGGCGGCATGGCGGCGCTGGACCGGTCGCACAGCGAGGCGTTCGAGATCATCCGGCCGGGCATCGACCTCGACGCCGAGGAGGCGGCGTGGGAGCGGGACGACCCGGACGGGCTGCGCAACCACTTCGACGGCGACGACCTCTACCCGGACGTCCGCCCGGCGCTCGGGGCGCTGCGCGAGGCCGGCTACCAGGTGATCATCGCGGGCAACCAGCCGCGCCGCGCCTACGACGCGCTGGCCGCGATGGAGCTGCCGGCCGACTCCGTCCACACCTCGGACGGATGGGGGGTGGCCAAGCCGCAGCCGGAGTTCTTCGCCAAGGTCGCGGCGGTCGCGGGACGGGAGCCGGAGGAGATCCTCTACGTCGGCGACCGGCTCGACAACGACGTGCTCCCTGCGGGGCGGGCTGGCATGCGCACCGCGCTGCTCCGCCGCGGCCCCTGGGGCTATCTGCACGCCGCGCGGCCGGAGGCACGGGTCGCCGACGTGATCGTCGACGACCTGCACGAGGTCCTGGAGGCGGCGCGGCGGCTGACGTAGCGGCGGCGCGGCTCACCTCAAGACGGCGCGGCCCACCCGAAGTCGGCGGGGCTCATCCGAAGTCGGCGGGGCTCACCTGAAGTCCTCGTCGAGGTCCTCGCCCAGGTCGATGTGGATCGCCCGCTCCTCGGCCGACAGGTCGCCGCCGTCGGGGCCCTGGTCCTCGGCGACCTCCTCGTCCTCCCGATCCGGCTCCAGGCCCTCGTCGGGCTGCGTGAGCCGGTGCATCGAGCGCGGCTCGTGCAGGCGCTCGGGCGCCTCGCGCCACAGCCGCTCGTCGAGCGTGTCCCGGTGCCTCGGGTCGTCGGGGACGACCTCGTGGTTGAGCCCTAGGTCGTCGGTCCACTCCGAGACCTCGATGTCCTGTTCGTCGCTCATTCCGAACCGGTCCGGAGGTAGTTGACTCATAAGGTTCCCCTACCCCCGGACAGGTACGAAATCCTAAGAATCAGCCCGCTTGAGGGCTTTGGCCAGCTCTTCCTTGTCCATCTGCGAACGGCCGGGGATGTCGGCCCGCTGCGCCTGCTCGTACAGCTCGGCCTTGGTGGTGTCGCCGGTGGTCGGGGCGGTCGCGCCGAGCGCCTTGAGCTCGGCGTTCCTGCGCTCCTGAAAGGCCCGTCCGAGCTCCTGGAGCCGCTTGTCGTCGGCCGACTTCCGAAGCTGGGGCAGGAGGTCGCTCTCCTCCTCCTCGACGTGGTGCTGCACCGACTCGACGAGCTTCTCCAGCGTGGAGCGGAACTCGGGGGTGCCGGGCGTGGCCCGTACGAGTGCGTCGAGCAGGACCTCGGCCTCCTTGTGCTCCTCGACGCCGTGGTGGGCGTCGATGCCGGGGTAGACGCGGTCCTCCTCGGCACGGGCGTGCGCGACCAGGAGGGCGTGCAGCTCGGCCACGGTGGCCTTGGTGTCGCCCTCGCCCTTCTTGAGCCGGTCGAAGAGGGATTCGACGGTCCGGTGGTCCTGGGTGATCAGGGTGATGACGTCGGTTGCCATGGGGTCAAGCGCTACCCAAGGGAAGGCATCCCAATCGGCCGGGGTCACTCCAGCTCGCGCAGGCGCTCGCGGGTGCGCCTCAGCTCCTCGCGGAGTGCGGCGAGCTCGCGTTCGAGCTCCAGGATGCGGCGGATGGCGATGAGGGTCATGCCCTCGTCGGCCATGCGGGTGACGTGCTGGACGATCAGGATGTCGCGGCGGGAGTAGCGCCGCTGGCCGCCCTCGGAGCGGCGCGGCGTGACCACGTCGTGCTGGTCGAGGCGGCGCAGGTAGGCCTGCTGGACGTTGAGCATCGCCGCCACCTGCCCGAGGGAGTAGAGCGGGGCGTGCTCGTCGTCGAAGGGCAGATCGGCCATCATGACCTCCTCATGGTACGGGGGCGGACGTGGACGCCCGCCCCCGCGCCGCGTGGGTCACGCCCTGATGGCCTTGGTGTCGCCTCGCCGGATCTCGACCTTGCGCGGCTTGGCCCGCTCCAGCACCGGGATGCGGACGGTGAGCACGCCGTTGGCGTAGCCCGCGTCGATCCGGTCGCTGTCGAGGTGCTCCGACAGGTAGACCCGGCGGGTGAAGACGCCCATGGGGCGCTCGCGCACGAACACCCGCTCGTTCTCGCCGAGCTCCTCCTCGCGGCGCGCGCTGACGCTGAGGACGCCGCGGTCCACGGTGACCTCGATGGAGTCGGGGTCGATGCCGGGAAGGTCGAAGCGCAGGACGACGTCGTCGTCGCGGCGCAGGCCGTCCATCGGCATGGCCGAGCCGTTGTCGAAGGTCTGCCGGGCCAGGCGGTTGAACTGCCGCTCGAACTCCTGGATGAACGGGTCGATCGAGGTGAGAAGCATGTCGGGACCTCCTCGCTGCGCTCTAGGTTGTATCTAACCTCCAACTGCAATTACAGGTTAGCTCCCGCGGGAAGGGCAGGCAACTGGGGTAAGGAAGACCTATCCGAACGGTTAGATCTGCGCGGGCGCGGGGCGGGGCCGTACCGCCTGCCGGAGGGTCCGGCCCGAGAGGCGGGCCAGCGCCACGGCCGCGAGCAGTGAGGCCGCCACGCAGCACACGCCGCCGATCTCCAGGGCGAGCCGGGGACCGAAGGTGTCGCTGAGCCAGCCCAGCAGCGGCCCGCCGAGCGCGCCCGCGCCCGCGCTGACGATGGACAGCGCCGCGATGATCCGGCCGCGCATCGCCTCGGGGCTGTCGAGCTGCGCCCGCGCGCTGACGGTGGTGTCCACGGTCACCGCGCCCGCCGCGATCGGCACCATCAGCGCCGCGAACGTCCACAACCCCGGCATGAGCCCGCTCAGCGCCTGCGCCGCCCCGGTCACGAACGTGGTGATCAGCAGCAGCCGGACGGTGAGGCGTGGCCGGGAGGCGGCGAGGAAGCCGCCGAGCACCGTGCCGACGGCGAAGACCGTGGACAGCAGGCCGTAGCCGCCCACGCCCGCCCCCAGGGGGCCGGCGCTCATGGCGGCCATCGTGACCTGGAAGTTGCGGCCCACGCTGCCCGAGACGAACCACAGCGCCAGCACCACGAGCAGCCAGGGGGTGCGCAGCACGAGCCGCAGTCCCTCCAGCACCGCGCCGGGCCGCCGCTCGGCCGCCTCCAGCTGGTGGAACTCCGCGCGCCGCATCGCCAGCACCGCCGCGATGACCACGAAGAACGTGGCCGCGTTGATGACGAACAGGCCGCCGTCGCCGGTGAGCGGCAGCAGCGCCCCGGCCAGGCTCATGCCCAGGATGCGGGCTCCGGAGCTGAGGATCGAGCCGAGCGCCATGGCGTTCGGCAGGTCGTCGGGCGGCACGACCTCGGCGCCGAAGCGGCCGAGCGCCGGCCCGCCGAGCGCCCCGATCACGCCGCTGAGCAGCGCCACCATGTAGATCGGCGCCACCGACGAGACCCCCGTGTACGCGATCACGGCCAGCGCGGCCGCCAGCGCCGCCTGCGCGAGCTGCGCGGCGATCACGACGGGACGGGTCGGCAGCCGGTCGGCGAGCGCCCCGCCCCACATCCCCAGCAGCAGGGTCGGCAACGCCTGTACGACGAGGCTGACGCCGACGCTGGTCGCGGAGTCGGTGATCGTCAGGACGAGCCAGTTGAGGCCGAGGACCTGCATCCAGGTGCCGGTGACGGAGACGATGTCGGCCCCAGCCCACAACCGGTAGTTGTGGTGGCGGAGAGCGCGGAACGTGGAGGATGACGGGGGCAACACGGGGGTCCTAGCCTTGAACTTGCAAACCGGAGGTCCGAACGTGCGGATCCGGGAAGCACATTCCGGCCTGACCGAAATGTGAGGCAGAACACGTTTAAAAGGCGATTATGCGGACAGCAGCTCCGGCCGATCCCGGCTGACGAGCGCCGCGTAGTGACCGCCCGCCGCCATCAGCTCCTCATGGGTGCCGCGCTCGGCGATCCGGCCCCGGTCGAGCACCACGATCTGGTCGGCGTCCCGCACCGTGGACAGCCGGTGCGCGATCGTGATCGTCGTACGCCCCCGCGCCAGCGCGTCCAGCGCCTCCTGCACCGCCCGCTCGGTCTGCGTGTCGAGCGCGCTCGTGGCCTCGTCGAGGATCAGCACCGGCGGGTCGCGCAGCAGCGTGCGCGCGATGGCCAGGCGCTGCTTCTCGCCGCCGGAGAAGCGGTAGCCGCGCTCGCCCACCAGCGTGTCGTACCCGTCGGGGAGCGCCGCGATGTGGTCGTGGATGCGCGCGGCCCTGGCCGCCGCCTCCAGCTCCTCGTCGCTCGCGTCCGGACGGGCGAAGCGCAGGTTGTCGGCGATCGAGGCGTGGAAGAGATAGGTCTCCTGCGAGACCACGCCGACGGTCGCGCTCAGCGTCTCGAACGTCAGCTCCCGCACGTCCACCCCGTCGATGGTCACCCGGCCGCCGGTGACGTCGTACAGGCGGGGTGGCAGGTAGCTCAGCGTGGTCTTGCCCGCGCCCGTCTCGCCCACGACCGCCACCCTCGACCCGGCGGGTACGGTGAGGTCCACGCCGCTCAGCGTGGGCGTGTCGCCGTAGGCGAACTCGACCCCCTCGAAACGCACCTCGCCGCGCACCCGCTCCAGCGTCCGCGTGCCGGGCCGGATGTCGACCGGCAGGTCCAGGTACTCGAAGATGCGCCCGAACAGCGCCAGCGACGTCTGCACCTCCACGCCGAGCCGCAGCAGCGACACCGCCGGCCGGAACAGGCTGGTCTGCAACGTCGTGAACGCCACCAGCGTCCCGACCGAGATGGCCCCCGTGTGGCCGACCGCCCAGTAGACCACCGCCGGCATCGCGGCCATGACGATCTGGATGGACGCCTGCCGCCACCGCCCGGACATGCTCATCCGTACGCCGAGGTCGGCCAGCTCGTCGGAGGCGCGGCCGAAGCGCTCGGTCAGCGCGTCGGAACGGCCCATCGTGCGGCCGAGCAGGATGCCGCTGACCGACAGCGACTCCTGGACCATCGAGGCGATGGTGGCGAGCTTGCGCTGCCGTTCGGAGGTGATGCGCTTGCGCTCGGCGCCGACCCTGCGGCTGATCCACACGAACAGCGGCAGCAGCAGGAGCGAGATCACGGTCAGCCGCCAGTCGAGTGCGACCATGGCGGCGATCGTCGCGATCACGGTGGTGAGGTTCGAGACGAGGGAGGAGGCGGTCGAGGTGACGACCTGCTGCATGCCGCCGATGTCGTTGGCGATGCGGGACTGCACCTCGCCGGTCCTGGTGCGGGTGAAGAAGGCCAGGGACATGCGCTGGAGGTGCGCGTACACGGCGATGCGCAGGTCGTGCATCACCCGCTGGCCGACCGTCGTGGAGATGAGCGTCTGCAGCACGTCGAACACGCTGGTGGTGACGGCCACCGCGATCATGCCGAGGGCCAGCAGCGCGAGCAGCCCGGCGTCCCTGGCCGGGATGGCGACGTCCAGCACCTCGCGGAGGAGGAACGGCGAGGCGAGCGACACCAGCGACGACAGCAGGATGAGCGCGCCCACCAGGGCCAGCCGGCTCCGGTAGGGGCGGAACAGGGTGATGATGCGCCGCAGCGGCGCCCGTGGTTCCTCCGCCAAGTGGTGCTCCTTTCAGATGGGCACTCAAACAGAGGTTAACTCATATTTGTTCCGGCTAAACTGTCGGCATGGGTGAGAGAGAGCTGGCGGAGCTGATGCACCTGGTCAACCGGCGGCTGCGGCACGGCTACGTGCGGCGGCTGGTCCCGATGGGGCTCAGCCCGAGCCACGCGCGAGCGCTGCGGGTGCTCGCCGCCGACCCGGGGCGGCCGCTGCGCATGGTCCGGCTCGCCGAGGAGCTGCGCATCGTGCCGCGCTCGCTCACGCCCGTCGTGGACGCGCTGGAGGAGGCGGGGCTGGTGCGGCGGCGTACCGATCCGGCGAACCGCCGCTCCACGCTGGTCGAGCTGACGCCGGAGGGGAGGGCGGCCGACGAGCGGGCCCGCGACGCGCGCCGGCGGGCGGGCGAGGAGCTGTTCGCCGTGCTCACGCCGGGGCAGCGCGAGCAGCTGGGCGAGCTGCTCGCCACCGTGGACGCGGCGGCCGAGGCGAGGGGACGCGACCTGGAGCAGGCCCGCGAGGGGTGACCGCGCTACTCAGGGGTGCCCGCGACGATCGCGCCGCCGAGCACCGTGCCGGCGCACGGCGCCCCGGCCAGCAGCGCCGCGTACGGATAACGCCCGCGCGCGTCGTGCACCGCGAAGTCGGCCCGCGCCCCGGGACCCAGCGTCCCGATGCGGCCCGCCCCCTGGTCCATGCCCAGCGCCCGCGCCCCGCCCAGCGTGGCCGCCGCCACCAGCCGCCGGTCCAGCGCGCGGGGGCGCAGCCCGAGCTCGCGGGCCCGCCGCCGTACGTCCGCCGCCAGCGCGAGCGGCCCGCCCGGCAGCCCGAGACAGCCGAAGGCGACGATGTTGCCCTCCTCCAGCAGGGCCAGCACGTCCGCCGCGGGATGCGCGGGGCCGACGGCCACGGCCGTGCGGCGCAGCCGCAGCAGCTTGCGCTCGCCGGGGTCCAGCGGCCGGGAGCAGATCGTGTGGCACAGCGGCCCGAGCACCCCGGCCTCGTCGAGGGCGACGGGCGCGTGGGTGTCGAGGTCGGCCAGCAGCCGCAGCCCGAACGTACGGGCCAGCATCGCCACGTCCTCCAGCACCTGCGGATCCCGGGTGCGGGCGGCGAGCCCGCACCCGCCCGGCCGGTCGGCCTCGCGGATGGCGGTGATGACGGCGTCCCGCTCGCGTGACTCCCATTCCTCCTCGGCGGCGCTGCGCACCTCGACGTAGGCGATGCCGGGCAGCCCGGCGGGCTCGTGCGGATCGCGGACCACCGTGGCGCGCGCGGTCACGCCGGGCTCGGGCGCCCCGGCCGCGCAGGCGTCCACCGCTCCGGCGACGATCATCCCGGGCCAGCGGTGCTCGGTCTCGACAGGAAAGTACGCGAGCAGCTCCGCCCGCGCCCCCACCTGCAGGACCCGGTCGCCGCGGACCACCACGGCCCCGTCGCGGAGCGGCGCGGCGCTGACGGGCAGCACGATCGGCGCGGAGTGGAGCACGACCGGCGCGGACGGGCGCCGCCGTCCCGAGCGCGGCCGGGCGAGCATCGGTCCCGCACGCGTCGCCAGCGGCATCAGCACTCTCCGTCCGATAACCCTTCAGGGCATTAAACGTGAGCCGGGCCAGGGAATCAATCAGGTCCAAG
This sequence comes from Nonomuraea wenchangensis, assembly GCF_900111685.1. Taxonomy (GTDB): domain Bacteria; phylum Actinomycetota; class Actinomycetes; order Streptosporangiales; family Streptosporangiaceae; genus Nonomuraea; species Nonomuraea wenchangensis. The sequence continues at coordinate 45,984 of NZ_FOHX01000019.1, read as the reverse complement.
TACGCAAATCGCTAGGGCAAATCCCGAGGTGAGTAACGTCCCGACAGGCGGGCGAGCTTGAGGCTGAGATGCAGGGCCAGCCGCTCCTCGCCGTCCTTCAGATCGGTACGCGCGAGCGCCTCCACCCGCTGCAGCCGGTAGTACAGCGAGGTGCGGTGCAGCCGCAGCGCCCGCGACGTGGCCACCGCGCTGCCCGCCAGGTCGAGGTAGATCTCCAGGGTCTCCAGCAGCGGCAGGTGCTGGTCGTCGGCGAGCAGCTCCTCCAGCCCCGGATGCAGCTCCTGGGCGGGCAGGTGGGTGAGCATGCGGTACACGCCGAGCCGGTCCCACTCGGTCGTCCGGCCGAGCGCGGGGACACGGGCGGCGACCTCGGCCGCGTGCCGCGCCTCCCGGTACGACTCCGCCGCCTCCGCCAGCGCCGCCCGCTCCCGCCCGACCCCGACGACCACCGGCACCTGCATGGCCGCGTGCAGCTCGGCCGCCGCGAGCGCGGCCCCGGCCGTGAGCAGCACGCCGTGGTCGTAGCGGACCAGGTGCAGCGGATGGTGCCCGCTCAGCCGCCGCCGCAGCGCCAGCAGCCCCTGCTCCAGCGCCAGCCGCAGCGAGTCCGACGGCTCGGCCGCGAGCGGCCTGACCACGTGCACGGTGACCGCCCGCGCCTGCGGGAACGCGCCCGCCTCGATGAGCTGCCTGGCCGCGTCCCGCTCGCCGAGCAGCAGCCCGGTGACCGCCTCCAGCTCCCGGTGCGAGGCCAGCTCCGAGGCCAGGCTCTCGTGGTAGAGCGCGAGCGCCAGGCCGGGTAGGGCGGCCAGGGCCTCGCCGACCTGGGCGGCCGACATGGGCGGGTCCGAGTCGATGAACCACAGGAAGCCGAGCAGCCCGCCCGAGTGCCGGACCGGTACGCACACCCGCGGCAGCAGGCCCAGGTGCGGCGCGCCCGCGGTGCGGATGGGGGCGGTGGCCTCGTGGATGCCGGCCGACCGTAACCAGGCGCGCACCTCCGGCGTCGTACGACGGCGCAGGATCGAGTCGCGGCGGATGTCGTCCATGGCGCCGTTCTGCTCGCTGTAGGCCACGACGCGCTGCACCCGGTCCTCCAGCAGCAGGGGGCGGCCGAGACGGGCGGCGAGCTCGTCCACGGTCCGCTGGAGATCCGCCACGGAGACCCCTTCACCTGGATATTTCTGCGTTTGTAGGACAACTCGCTATGGGTCTTCCCTACAACTGCGCGATGATCTGGGTCAACAACGTCTATAGCGTCGTGTCGTGATTGTCCCGAAGAAGCTATTCAAGGGGCTGCTCGCGACCATCGTGATGGTTCCGATCGCGTTGGTGGCGACCCCAGCTTCCGCAGCACCCCCCAGCGACCCCGAGCACCCGTGGCGCCGCGCCCACTGGCCCCAGACGCAGCCGTGGCAGAGCGACACGCCCATGGACAGCGCCCAGACCCTGCGCGGGCGTCCCACGACGTCGGGCATCCAGCCGATCGACCCGCAGAACTGGGAGAATCCCGACAACATGACCTGGGCGGACTACAAGAAGCCGCCCGGCACCAAGTGGAACGACCCCAACGTCAAGGGCTCGCAGCGCACCTTCAAGGGCGCGCTCGTCCTGCTGGACTACCCGAACCAGCCGTTCGTCGTCACCCAGCCCAAGGGCTCGACGATCTTCGCGAACCCGAGCGCCGAGGCCCACGACGTCCCGCGTGACCAGGTCGCGAAGTTCTACCAGGACTTCCTCAACACCCCCAACGCGCTCAACAAGGGGCACACCATCCACGAGTACTGGATGGAGGACTCCGGCGGGCGCATCGGGGTCGAGCTGACCGGGTTCGGCCCGTACACGATGCCGGGCAAGGACCACGAGTACGCCATGGAGTACCAGCGGGACGCCTGCCCCGCCGGCGACACCTGCACGAAGAACCTGCGTAACGACGGCAACGCCGCTTGGCTCGCCGACGTCGGCCAGGAGGGCGCCGCCCAGTTCGACTTCGTCTTCTACCTGAGCGCCGGCCAGGACGAGTCGTCCACCTGGCAGGAGTTCGGCATGATGAAGTTCCCCACCAAGGAGGACGTGCCGGACGAGTGGGGCCCCGACGACCCCAACCTGCCCAACTGGTCCAGGACCCGCTACGTCGAGTGGACCTCCTGGCAGGCCGGCTCCACCTTCTGGCCGAACGCCCGCTTCGGCATCGACTCGGTGCAGGCCGAGAGCTCCGGCATGGGGGTCTACGCCCATGAGCTGAGCCACATCTTCGGCATCGCCGACAACTACAACAACCCGTACTCGGTGCCGCCGAAACGCGCCTACACCGGCATCTGGGAGATGCTGAGCCGCGGCAGCTTCAACGGCCCCGGCGGCCCGCACTCGCGCTGGCTCATCCCGCCGACCTCGGGCGGGTCCATGGGCGCGCAGCACATGCTGCGCAACAAGATCAAGCTCAACATGGTGGACGAGCAGAACGTGCTGCGCCTGTCCCGCCCCGCCCTCGCCCAGTCCGGCCTGGTCGTGGCCGACGTGCTGGCGCGGGCCGTGCAGCCCGGCAAGGACGAGCTGTCCGGCGTCAACATCGCCTTCGACGGCGCCGACAACAGCTCCTGCAACGCCGCCGACCCGCTGTGCGATGGCGGCGGCTACGAGAACTACACGGTCGAGGTCGTGGACCGCATGGGCGCCGACTCCTTCACCCCCGACTCGGGCGTCCTGCTGGCCAAGACCAAGAACCAGGACCGCTCCCCGTTCGAGTGGGTGATCGACGCCAACCCGCAGGACATCGGCATGACCGACTACGTCCTGCCGGACGGCACCAAGGTCCCGATCACCATCGGCGACTACCGCCAGCTCTCCGACGCGCTCTTCCACGCAGGCACCGGCTCCGGCAGCCAGTACGAGCACGTGGACGAGGCCAACCGCCTGCACTTCTACGTCCTCGACCTGAAGCGCAACAAGGACGGCGAGCTGACGTACAAGGTGGCCGTCCGCTCGCTGGACGGCGCGGGCCCGCAGCGGCGCGGCGTCAAGCTGCTGCCCGGCGCCGGCGTCCCCACCGGCAAGAACCTCTCCACCTGCACCTTCCCGCTGTTCAACACCGGCAAGGCGGCCCCGGCGCAGGGGCAGCACCCGGAGGACGTCAGCGCCTACCTCGGCTCCGACGTCTACCGGCTGTCGGCCGAGGTCAAGGGCAAGGGCTGGAACGTCCAGGTCCCGAACGAGCTGGCCGCCGTCGCCTTCGGCAAGCACGACACCGTGACCGTGAACGCGGTCCGCGACGCCGGCGGCGACCGCCTGGCGCAGGTCAAGCTCACGGCCACCTCCGAGAGCGACCCGACCAAGAAGATGACAGCCACCTGCCAGGTGATCGGCCTGTAGCGAGATCCCTCCGGGGAAACGGTGGGGCACGGCTGGCGCGGCCGTGCCCCATCGGCTTGAATCGACCCTCGGAAGGGGGTACCGGTTGAGCGACGACCTGCCGGAGAAGATCGAGGACTTACCCGACAGGCCCCGGCGCAGGCGCGCGAAGGTGCCGTGGGCCGCGTCCGTGTCGGCCGGCCTCGCGGCCGCCGCCGCGAGCATCCTGGCGGCCAGCGTCGATTGGGACATCCCGCCCAGCGCCAAGGTCGGCGTGACCGTGGCCGCCGCCGTCCTCGTCGGCCTCACCACCTGGGCCACCACCGAGTCGCAGCCGAGACGCCGTGCGGCGGCCCGCGCCGGCGGCGGCCAGGCGCCCGACCAGTGGCCGCCCGTTCCCGAGCACTTCACCGGCCGCGCCGAGGCCCTGGCCGAGCTGCGCGACGTCGCCACCGCCCGCCGCCGGGCCGGCGACCTGGCGCCGCCGCTCGTCATCTCCGTCTACGGCCGCGGCGGCGTCGGCAAGTCCGCCCTCATGACCCGCTTCAGCCAGGAGATCGCCGGCTGGTTCCCCGACGGCCGCCTCTACGCCGACCTGCGCGGCGGCCTCGGCGCCCCGGTCCGCCCCGACGAGGTCCTCATCGGCTTCCTGCGCGCGCTCGGCGTACGCCTCACCACCGACCCCGGCGGACTGGACGAACTGCGCAAGCTCTGGCTGACCTGGACCAAGGGCCGCAAGATCCTCATCGGCCTGGACAACGCCCACGACGCCGACCAGGTCAGGCCGATCATCCCGGCCGAGCCCGGCTGCGCGGTGCTGGTCACCTCGCGCTCCCCGCTGTTCCTGAGCGGCACCCACGACCGCCGCCTCGGCGTGCTCACCGAGGCGCACGGCGTCGAGCTGCTGGCCAGGCTCGCCGGCGGCGCCCGCGTCGTGGACGACCTCGACTCCGCCAAGGAGATCGTCCGGCTGTGCGACCACCTTCCGCTCGCGATCAACATCTGCGGCGGGCGCCTCGCCACCCGCGAGCAGTGGACGCTGCGCGAGATGGCGAGCCGGCTCGCCGACACCCGCCGCCGCCTCGACCAGCTCGAAGTGGCCCAGACCGTCGAGACCAGCGTGCGCGCGTCGGTGCAGCTCAGCTACGACGACTGCACCGGCATGCAGCGCCGCCTGCTGCGCCTGCTCAGCGCGCTGCCCGCGCCCGACGTGCCCGGCTGGGTGGCCGGCGAGCTGCTCGACATCAGCGGCCTGGAGGGCGGCGACCAGCTCGAAGCGCTCATCGACGCCCAGCTCGCCGAATACTCGGGCACCGACCAGACCGGCACGATGCGCTACCGGCTGCACGACCTCGTCCAGGTCTTCGCCGCCGAGCTGACCGGTCAGGACGAGCCGGCCCGCCGCCGCGCCGCGCTGGAGCGGGTGCTGTACGGCTACCGCCGCCGCGCCGAGGAGGCCGCCCAGAACCGCTGGCCGCAGGACTGGAGCAAGGGCGGCCGCCGCTCCACCGCCGACGGCGAGGTCCGGGCCGCCGACTGGCTCAACGCCGAGCGCCTGGCGCTGCTGGCCATGGTCGATCTGGCCCGCCGGCTCGAACTGTGGGAGCTGACCTGGGGCCTCGCCCGCGCGTTCTGCTCGCTGTGTCACTCACTGCGCGCGTACTGGGCCGACTGGAAGGCGGTCGCGGAGATCGGCCGGGCCGCGGCCGAACGCGCCGGCGACGCGCGGGCCCTCGCCATCGCGCTGCTCGACAGCGCCGCCGTGCACGGCGGCCTCGGCCTGCGCGAGCGCGCACTGGAGGAGGCCCGGCGGGCCATGGACGTCTTCACCGAGCTCGGCGAGAGCTGGTGGGCGGCGCGGGCCAGGCGCACCATCGGCATGACGCTGTTCAACGACGGGCACCTGGACCGGGCGCAGGACTACCTGATCGGCGCCATCACCGCGTTCAAGGGCGAGGACGACCCGTGGTGGATGGCCCGCACCCAGCGCAACCTGGCCGAGATGCGGATGGCCGAGCGGCGGCCCGAGGAGGCGAGAGAGCTGCTGGAGGAGGCCCTGGAGGTGTTCAAGAGCCAGGGCAACCGCTACTCCGAGGCCCAGACGCTACGCGTCTACGGCGAGGTGCTGGCGGCGCAGGCGCGGGGCGAGCAGCGCGAGGGCGACCGCAGGATCGCCGCAGGGCTGTTCACCCGGGCGGGCCTCAGCCTCGACCGGGCGGGTGAGATGTTCCGGCAGCGGGGCGAGCTGTGGGAGGAGGCCCGCTGCCTGCGGGCCGCCGGCGAGGTCGGCGACCCCGCCGGCGGGCTGCGCGAGCTGGACCAGGTGCACCGCGCGGAGGACATCCTGGCCGCGCTCGGCGACTCGTGGGGCGTGGCGCGCACCGCCGTCTCGGCGGGGCGCGCGCTGGCCCGCCTCGGCCGCATCGAGGAGTCGGAGCGGGAGCTGCGCCGCGCCGTCGCCGCCTTCGAGGAGCTGCAGGACCGATGGTGGATGGCGCTCAGCCTCCGCTACCTGGGGGAGGTCCACCTGGACGCGGGCGGGCGGCAGGCCGCCGTGGGGCCGCTGGAGCAGGCCAGGGACCTCTACCGCAGCCTCGGCAACGAGGCGGGCATGCGCAGGACCCTCGAACTGCTCCGGCGGGCCGCCCCCTGAGCGCTCGGGCGCCTTCAGGTGAGCGGGGCGCGCAGCAGCGCTCCCGCCGCCTGCCTGGCCTGCGTGATGCTCTCCTCGAACATCTTGCGCGCGTGCGCCGCCTGGTCGGCGAGCTCCCTGATGTGCTGGTGCGCCAGCTCGTCGTGGACGGTCTCGGCGATCAGCCGCTGGTAGTCCGGCGTCCTGGCGGCCAGCGCCTCCAGGCGCCGGTGCGTCTGGTAGACCTTGTCGGTCTTGATCACCTGTTTGGCGTACTTCTCCAGGTGGCGTACCCGCTTCGACAGCGACGTCCAGGCGGCGTCGAGGGCGTTGGAGTACGGCTTGAACGCCTCCTCCATGCCGGGCGGCAGCTCGCGCGGCACCAGCTTGCCGTGCTCGGCGTGCATGGCCGACAGCTTGCGCAGCCGCTGCGCGATCTGCCAGACCTCCTCGGGCAGCGTCACCTGGTTGTCGATCGTGTCGATCAGGCCCGCCCGGTGCACCTTGGAGCCGAGGATGACCTCGACCGCGTTCTGGGCCCGGCGCAGCAACTGCTGGCAGGGGTAGTCCAGGTCCTCGGCGAGCACGTAGTGGTCGGCGTGCGCGTAGGCGAGGCGCAGCCGCCGTTTCGTCGTGCGGTACGCGCCCTCCACCGCCATCCACCGCAACAGCGTGATCAGCCCGACCCCGGCGGTCGCCACGACGGCGAGCGGAAAGCCGACCACGATGCCGATCAGCAGCAGCATGGCGGGCAGGACGAACAGCAGCGCGGGGTTGAACGTGGTGTCCATGCGCTTGCCGCCCCGAGCCATGCGGAGGATGTGCGGGCTCGACCGCAGCTCTACCGAGATCTCCCGGGGCAGCGAGGGATCGATCACCAGCCGTGGAGGCAGAGCTCGTGGATCCATACGTTAATGCTGCGTTATGAAACTCGAATCCGCTCATATTTGCTGGACATATAGGGTCGAAGATGATGAGCGAAATGACGAGGTGGATCGAGCTTGAGGGCGCGGTCAACGCGCGCGACCTGGGTGGCGTCGCCCTTGGCGACGGAGGCGTCACGAAGAGTGGACGGATCTTCCGGTCCGACAACCTGCAGGGGCTCACGCCCCGCGACGTCGACCTGCTGGTCGGCGAGCTGAAGCTGCGGCACGTGGTGGACCTCCGCTCCACGCCGGAGGTCACGCTGGAGGGCCCCGGCCCGCTGACGCGGGTGCCGGAGGTGCGGCATCACCATCTGACGTTGTTCGCCGAGGGCGGGCGCTACACCGACGTCGAGGCCGACACCGCGCCCGCGGGCATCGACGGCGAACGGGTGCTGCCGTGGGCCGAGCGCGCCCTGGACGAGGAACTGCGGGTCACCGGCTTCTACTTCGGCTACCTGCGCGACCGGCCGTCCGCGGTGATCGAGGCGCTGCGCACGATGGCGCTGGACGACGGGGCGGCCCTGGTGCACTGCGCGGCGGGCAAGGACCGCACCGGCGTGCTGTGCGCGCTGGCGCTGGAGGTCGCGGGCGCGACGCGGGAGGCCATCGTGGCCGACTACGTGGCGACCGGCGAGCGGCTGGAGCTGATCCTGGAGCGCCTGCGCGCCAGCGAGACCTACCGCGGCGACCTCGACTCCCGTCCCGCCGACGACCACGCGCCCCGCGCCCGCTACCTGGAGCAGTTCTTCAGGGTGCTGGACGAACGGTTCGGCGGGCCGAGGGGCTGGCTGGCGGCCAACGGCTGGACCGCGGACGACTCGGCCGCCATGCGCGCCCGGCTACGGGACTGACAACCGGCTACGGGACTGACGACGCTCAGGGCAGGTGGACCACGATGCGCTGGGTGGCCGACAGCCGGGCCGCCTCCAGCACGGTGAGCACGTCCACCGCGCTCTCCGGGTCCACCGGCGGCGGCCCGCCGTCGCGCAGCGCCGCCGCCACGCCCCGGTAGAAGTCGAGGTAGGCCCCCGGCTCGGTGCGCACCCGCCGGTGCCGCTCGACGGTGCCGAGCTCGCCCCAGCGGTCCTCCTCGTCCTCCCCGAAACCGGGCGCGTCGGGCGCGATCCCGGCGCGCAGCCGCTCCTCCTGCACGTCCATGCCGTGCTTGACGTACGCGGCGGCCGACCCCAGCACCCGGAAACGAGGCCCGAGCCGCGCCGCCACCGAGCTGGCCCACAGGTGCGAACGCGCCCCGCCGTCGTGCGTCAGCGCCACGAACGTGTCGTCGTCGGAGGAGACCCCCTGCCGCCGTACGTCGCTCTCGCAGTAGACCTCGCGTACCGGCCCGAGCAGCCGCATCGCCTGGTCCACCAGGTGGCTGCCCAGGTCGTAGAGCAGCCCGCCGATCTCCTCGGGGCCGCCGCTCTCCCGCCAGCCGCCCTTGGGCGTCGGCCGCCAGCGCTCGAAGCGCGACTCGAAGCGCCGGATCTCGCCGAGCGCCCCCTCCTCCGCCAGCCGCCGCACGGTCAGGAAGTCGCCGTCCCACCGGCGGTTCTGGAAGACGGTCAGGAGCACGCCGCGCTCCTTGGCCAGGCGCACCAGCTCGCGGCCCTCCTCGGCGGTGCCGGCCAGCGGTTTGTCCACCACGACCGGCAGCCCCTGCTCGATGGCCGCGGCGGCGGTGGCCACGTGCGTCCTGTTGGGCGAGGCGACCACGACCAGGTCGCTGCGCTCCCACAGCTCCCGTACGTCGGCGACGCCCTGCGCGCCGTAGCGGCCGGCCACCTCGGACTGCCGCCCCGGATCGCGGGTGACGACCGCGGCCAGCCGCAGCCCCGGAGTGGCGGCGATCAGCGGCGCGTGGAAGAACGCCCCGGCGACTCCGTACCCGACCAGCCCGACCCTGATCTCGCTCATCCGGCCAGGCTACCCAAACCGCCCCGGGGGCCCGGCGGCGCGTGCTCAGGAGGCGGGCGGATCCTCACGTTCGGCGAGGAAACGCTCGAACTGGGCGGCGAGCTCGTCGCCGGTCGGCATCGGGGTCGACTCGGCGATGAGGTTCTCGCGTTCGGCGCCCGCGGCGAAGGCGTCGTACTGCTGCTCCAGGCCGGTGATCGCGGTGGAGAGCTCGGTGGAGGCCCGGATCTGCTCCTCGATCTCCGCCGTGGTGCGCTGGGCGGCGTCGCGCAGCCCGTCCATCGGGAACACCAGCCCGGTGCCCCGCGTCACCGCCTCCAGCGCGGTCACCGCGGCCGTCGGGTACTCCGCCTGCGACAGGTAGTGCGGCACGTGCACCGCGTACCCCATCGCGTCGAAGCCCTGCGCGCCGAGCCGCAGCTCGATCAGCGCCGCCACGCTGCCCGGCACCTGGACCCGACCGAACGCGCTGTTCTGGGTGTTGACCAGCTCCGGCCGGCTGGCGTGCATGGTGACCCCGAGCGGGCGGGTGTGCGGCACGGCCATCGGGATGCCGTGCAAGGTCACCAGCTTGCTCACCCGCAGCCGCTCCGCCAGCGTCTTCACCGCGGCGGTGAAAAGCTCCCACTCCCGGTCGGGCTCGGGCCCCTGCATGAGCAGGAAGGGCGTCCCCGTCGCGTCCTCCAACAGGTGAACGGCCAGCTCCGGGCTCTCGCACTCCACCCAGCGGTCGGTGTCGAACGTCATGATGGGCCGGCGGGAGCGGTAGTCGAGCAACCGGTCCACGTCGAACGTCGCCACAACCCGGTGCTCCAGCTCTGCCAGCAGGTGGCCCAGCGCCAGACGCCCGGAGCCCCCCGCGTCGACGAAGCCGTCGAAGTGGTACAGCAACACCGGCTCACGCAGCTCGGGCAGCTCATCGGCGAGCTCGTAGAGATCCTTCGGGTCGAACACGGTTGGACAACCTTTCCCTAGGTACTCTTTCCAGAACCTATGGCGGGTCGGAACGATTCCGCGCACGGCACCCTATCGAGGCATGATGTTCCGTACGGCCGGGACCCGGCGCGACGGGAGGGCGAGCGGCGCACTTTATCCGATGGTTCGCGCGATGGGATTCACAGTGTGAAATAAGAATTAAAGCCGGTGAACATGCGCACTGTGGCCATTCGAGCAGTCCGTAGTCATGCTTAGGGCGTGGCTACTTCTGCGCACTCCTTCTCCGGGCGACCACTCCACATCCCTCCGCTGCCGTGCCCGTTCCCCAGCGAGACGAACGAGCACGCCGTCGAGGTCGATGCGGAGAGCCACACCTGGCTGGCCGCCTCGCACATGCTCAAAGGCGCCGAGACCATCGAGCACTTCCGGCGCTCCAAGATCGGTATGCTCGCGGCACGGACCAATCCCGCGGTGCCGCGTGACAGCCTCCGGCTGATCAACGACTGGTACAACTGGCTGTTCGCGTTCGACGACGCCTTCTGCGAGGGCGAGCTGATGGGACACCGCGCCTCCGCGCTGGCCCGCGCCCTGCCGCCGCTCCTCGAAATCCTGGACGGCCGCCGCGACCCCGACGAGAGCGACGCGTTCGGCCTCGCGCTCCAGGAGCTCCTCCACCGCATCTCCGAGCTCGCCACCCCCGCCCAGGTGGACCGCTGGCGGACGACGGTGAAGGAATACCTGTTCGCCCAGATCTGGGAGGCCGCCAACCGAGAGGTGGACCTGATCCCCACCCCCGAGGACTACGTCATGATGCGCCGCATCACCGGGGCCACGTACACCTGCTTCGCCCTCATCGACGTCGGCGGCGGCTACCGCCTCGAAGCCGAGGAGTGGCACCACCCCGACGTGCGGATGCTCTCCGACCTCGCCTGCGACCTCATCGGCTGGGACAACGACCTGCTGTCCTACGCCAAGGAACGCGGCAACGACAAAGCCCGGCACAACCTCGTCACCGTGCTGGCCACGCACAAGTCCCTCACGCTCCAGGACGCCCTGGTCGAGGTCGCGCAGATGCACAACGAGGCCGTCGCCGCCTTCCTCGACCGGAGCCTGGCGCTCGACCGCTGGGCCACCCTGCCGGTCCGGAAGTACGTCCGCGGCCTCGAACACTGGGTGCGCGGCCACATCGAGTTCTCGCTCGGCAGCGCCCGCTACATCGGCGCGTGGCCCGACGACACCCGCTGGCCCCGAGCCGTCTAGCCGGCGTGCGCCGGCGGCAGAACCTGGGTGGCGGGTATGGCGAGCAATGCGCGGGCGGTCGTTGCCGCATCCTCTGACGCCCTGTTGCTACGGTTGGCTCTCCGCTGGGATCATAAGGGGACGTATGTTCGGCATTGTCCGCCCGTGTCGGCACGTCCTGTGCAAGGGGCTCTACGCGGACTGGATGGGCCACTTGTGCGGACTCTGCTTGGCCCTCCGCGACGAGCACGGACACCTGTCCCGTCTGGTGACCAACTACGACGGCCTGCTCGTGTCCGTCCTGACCGAGGCCCAGACGTCCGCGCCCACCTTGCGCCGGAAGGCGGGCCCGTGCGCGCTGCGCGGCTTCAGAAGCGCCGACGTGGTGGAGTCCAAGGGGGTACGGCTGGCGGCCTCGGTGTCGCTGCTTCTGGCGGCCGGCAAGGTGAACGACCACGTGGCGGACGGTGACGGCATGTACGCCCGCCGCCCCTGGCCGCCGGCGCCACCCGCCTGGCGGGCCGCTGGTCCTCCGCCGGTACGGCCACGGCCGGCACGCTGGGCTTCGACCCCACCCCGCTGACGGCGGCGGCCGCCCGCCAGGCCCTCCTGGAACGCGTCCCCGCCCAGAGTCCCTCGCGCAGCCGCGCGGCGCCCGGATTACGAGAGTTGACGGGGCCGACCGAGGACGCCGTGGCGGCGGCGTTCGCGCACACGGGGGTGCTCGCGGGCAAGCCGCACAACCGCGAGGCCCTGGAGGCGGCCGGTCGCGGGTTCGGGAGGCTGGCCCACCTGATCGACGCGGTGGAGGATCTGGCCGACGACGGCGCGTCCGGGGCGTACAACCCGCTGACCGCCACCGGCACCGGCCCGGACGAGGCGCGCCGCCACTGCGACGCCGCGCACGCCGACCTGCGCGCCGCCGGGACGACGGCCGCCGAAGCGGGATCCCGGCGGGCTGCTGTCGCTGGCATGCGCCGCGCTGACCTGCTGCACCTGCGGCCTGTACCGGCCCGCCTGGGACGAGGACCGCGAGAGCTCCTGCTGCGGGCGCTTCGACTGTTCCGGTTACGAGTGCTGCGGCAACTGCGGTGACTGTTGTTCCTGCTGCTCGGGCGAGGACGGCGGTTGCGGTTGCGACGGCTGCAGTTGCGGCTGCGATTGACGGCTGCGACTGCTCGCCGCCGAGGCCTCCCGTTCGACGCGCGGCGAGGTAGTAGGCCACCTCAGGAGTGGATCACAGGTGGTCGAGCGGAGATGGACTGGTGGAGGGCGTTCGCCACAGCGTGGACGAGCGGGACCTGAGAGGCGTCCCAGACAAGGTTGAGCGCGCCGTGGCTGCGGAGGACGAGCCTGCCGTACAGCAGGACGGGCAGGCGGGCGTTGTTCTTGAAGCGGCGGTCGGGGCCGCCCTTGACGTTGACGTAGCGCCAGGTGGAGTCCACGATCGTGCCGTCGCCTGGCACCGGGCCCTCCTCGATGAAGCGGGCGTGTTCCACAGCGACCTGGAGGTGCTGGTAGGCGAGGTCGGCGACGTGGCGGCCGTCCCGGATCAGGACGCGGTCAGGGAGGAAGTGCACCGACAGGCTGCCCGCGGTGAGGGTCGGGACGGCGACGTTGGTGACCAGGATCCGTGGTCCCGCCAGCAGGGCTGAGGCGTTCACTCGGCGCAGCAGCTTGGAGGCGCCGGCGTTCACCTTGAACTGGTAGGTGCTGGTGATCGCGCCGGATGCGGTGATCAGCCAGAACCCGTGGGCCCGCTGGAGGCCGGTGATCGCGTTGACGAGGTGGTCGAAGCGTGAAGCGGCCTCGTCGGTCACGTCGTACATGATGACCACCGCGCGAGCGGCCCGATCGCGCAACGCCACCCAGAGCACGAAAGGCAGCCCGACGGCGATGACGACCAGGCTGAAGCGTCCGGTCAGCAGCCCCGCGACGAGCAGGGCGGCCAGGGCGAACGGCCAGTACGGCCGGCGCCCGGCGGCCTTCCGCAACTGCTGGACGACGTCACTCGGCTGGGCCGGGACCAGGCGGACGACATCGTGCATGACCACGTCACGGCCGGGCGCGACGGTCCGGTAGGAGACCGCTCCGCGTCCCATGCGCACGACGTTGCCGCGGGGGCCCATCCCCGTCCGAAGGCCCGGGATCGCGGTCGAGACGCCCATCCCGGCCTGGCTGAGGGTGAAACGGAACGGTCCAACCCTGAGGCTGGTGCGCACATAGAAGCCCACGATGAGGAATCCTTCCGGCCCGTGCGCCCGTTACCGCGGCAGAGGGAGGTCCTGGAGCTCGCACACCGCGTCAGAACGCAGTCAAGACGGCTCTGGCTCGTCATGACGACGGTTCGTTCCCGCAGACAAGATCGTGTCTGGTGCTTGTCCGCTTGCTCCACCTGAGCCCGCTCTGGGCGGGGGAGCTTGGATTCGTACAGGCTCAGATCGAAGCCGGCGTGAACGAGTGGCGAGGGCGCGGCTTGTTCTTCCCCGAGCTGATCGTGAATGTCCGTCGAAGCGGATCAAGCCCTCCTGCCCTCAGGAGTGGGTACGTGTGCGGGGACGTGCTGGTCGATGAGGATGCGCGCGGCGGCGACGGATCGGGCGGCGGGGCCGGAGGGGCCGAGCGTGGCCGCGTTGGCGTAGAGGCCGGAGATGATGAGCATCAGCATGTCGGCCAGGGCGTCGGGGTCGGTGGCGCGTGCCGCGGTGGCGAGGGCGGACAGCCGCTCGCGTAGCCGCTCGAGGTGGTCGACGGCCTCCCTGCGGCCGGGGTGGCCGGGGTCGCGGAACTCCGCCGAGGTGTTGTAGAAGGTGCAGCCGTGGGCGTCGGAGTCCTGGGTGCTCTCCTGGGCGTGCTCCACGACGGCCAGGAGCTGGCGGGCGGGATCGCCCTCGTGCCGGGCGATCGCGCTGTCGATCTGTGCCCAGGCATGGTCGTGCAGCTCGGCCACCCAGGCCCTCACCAGTTCGTCCTTGCTGGTGAACTCGCGGTAGAGCGCGCTCTTGCCGAGCCCCGTCTCCTCGACGACCTGCTGCATGCCCACGGCCCGCGCACCGTGCTCCTTGAACAGGCGTGCGGCCGTCTGGAGGATGCGCCGGCGGGTGCCGGGAACCGGTGTGCGCGTCACCCTTGATCCCTTCGCGATGAGTTCCAGAATCTCTGTTGACAGCGTAGCGACCTGCCCCCAACATTGGACCGATCGGTCCGGACCGATCAGTCCGTTATGAACAGGGCGTCCTTGCATGACCGAGACCGCAGCCGGCACCCGGAGAAGGGATGCGGTCTGCTGCTCGCTGGATGTGCGCCGCTGCCCGCAGCGGTCCGCGCCCAACTCGGCACTCGTCGCCAACGGCGGCGCGACAGGCACGAGAACTCCGCGACCATGAAGGGAAATCCCATGCGCGTCTACACCGCCACCGCCACCTCAGAAGGCCGCGACGGCCGGGCGGTCTCCTCGGACGGCCGGTTGGACGTCCGGCTCGCCCTGCAGAAAGAGCTGGGCGGCAACGGCGCCGGCACCAATCCCGAGCAGCTCTTCGCCGCCGGGTACGCCGCCTGCTTCGCCACCTCCATCAAACTCGTGGCGGCCCAGCAGGGCCTCGACGTGTCCGACGCCTCGGTCACCGCGGAGGTCGGTCTGTCACCCAATGGCAAGGGCGGCTATGGGCTGGATGCCATCCTGCGCGTGAAACTGCCCGACACCCTCACCTCGGAGCAGGCACGAACCCTCCTGGACACCACCCACCAGGTCTGTCCCTACTCCAACGCCACCCGCGGCAACATGCCCGTCGAACTGCTCCTCGACTGACGCGCACGCCGCTCCCCAAGGGCGCGGCTGCGGAGGACGATCTGGAGCCGGTACGAAGTCCGGATCTCCAGGCCGGTCGGAGGCTCGTAGGCGGTGGACCAGGGCCGTACTCGGGTAGGCAGGTCGCGCCAGGGGCTGCCGGCGCGAAACCGTCACATCACCGCGTTGGACTGCTGCCGCAGGTTCGGGATCGGGCCTCGCTCGCCCAACGGCAGGCGAGGCTCGATCAAGGCCCGTTCCTCGTCGGTGAGCCTTCAGGCGCCATGACGGCTGGCCTGAAGGCTCTGACCGACCGGACTCTCAGGCCCGGTTCTCGTCCGTGGCGTCCAGCTCGCCCAGCGCGAGCGCGGACGCCTCGTCCAGATCGCGCCGCGCGCCCTCCTCGAAGGTGTCCTTGTAGGTCAGCTCGCCCAGCTCCCGTTTGCACGCCCGGATGCACTCGTCGTGGTCGTCCGTCATCCAGGGCGCGCCCAGCTGCGGCAGGCCGGCCGTCTTCCAGTTCTGCTGCAGCGCCCCCAGCAACTGCGTGGCCATCGCCGGGTGATTGAGCGCGGCGAAGATGCGCGCGGCCGTCTCCAGCGCCAGCAGCGTGCCGAGCGTGTCGTGGAAGTGCCGCTTGATGCGCAGGGCCTCCCGGACGTTGTGCAGCGCCTCGTCCGCCCGGCCGGTCGCCAGCCTCGTGCCCGCCAGCGCCCACTGCGCGTGGGAGCTGACCCACAGCTCGCCGCGCTCGCGGCACACCTGCAGGCAGTCCTGCAGCAGCGACTCGGCCTCGTACAGTTCGCCCTGCGAGCACAGCACCAGCGACAGCTCGACGATGGCGGGCAGCAGGCCCGGGTTGAGCTCCTTGTTGTCGGTGTTGAACTCGATCGCCACGCCCAGCAGCGCGCTCGCCTTCTGCAGGTCGCCCTGGAGCAGCGCGGCCGTGCCCTGCATCTTCGAGGCCAGGATCACCGCCCGCGAGTCGCCCACCCGCACCGCCTCGGTGCTGCACTCCTCGGCCGACGACTGGGCTCCCGCGCTGTCGCCCTGGGCGCTCTTGACGTACGACAGCACCCACAGCGCCTTGCAGCGCTCCTTGCTGAACTCGGGATTGGCCTGCAGCGCCCGCTCCAGATAGAGCCGCCCCTCGCGGGCGAAACCGCAGCACACCCACATGAACCACAACGACGACAGCAGCGTCAGCGCCAGGATCTCCTTGCCTGGCGTCTTCAGCGCGTGCTCCAGCGCCACCCGCACGTTGTCGTGCTCCTGGCGCATCCGTACGAACCAGTAGATCTGCCGCGGGCCCGACCAGGCGTCCTCGCTGCGCTGGGCCAGGCTCAGGTAGTACTCCAGGTGCCGCTGGCGCATCTGCTCGCGCTGGCCGAGCTTGTCCAGCCACTCGTCGCCGTACTCGGCCAGGGTGTCGATCAGCTTGTAGCGGACGCCGGCGTGGTTGCTCCTGATCAGCAGGACCGACTTCTCCACCAGGCCGGTCACGAGATCCGTGATGTCCTCCGAAGGCAGACGGCCGTCGGAGCAGACGAAACGGGCCGCGTCCAGCTCGAAGTCGCCCGCGAACACCGACAGCCGCGCCCACAGCAGCCGCTCGGCCGGCTCGCACAGCTCGTGGCTCCAGCCGATCGCCGCGCGCAGCGTCTGGTGACGGGGCAGGGCCGTACGGCTCGCCCCGGCCAGCAGGCTGAACCGGTCGGCCAGCAGCCCCAGGATCTGGTCGACCGACAGCGCCCGCAGCCGCACCGCGGCCAGCTCGATCGCCAGCGGGATCCCGTCGAGCCGCCGGCACAGCTCGGCCACCGTGCCGATGTTGCTCTCGTCGAGCTGGAAGTCCGGCACGCTCGCCCCCGCGCGGGCGGCGAACAACTGCACCGACTCGTTGGTGAACAGGTTCGCCGCCGGGTCGTCGCCGGGCACCTGCAGCGGCGGGACCGGGACCACGTGCTCGTACGGCAGGTGCAGCGACTGGCGGCTCGTGGCCAGCACCTTAAGGTTGGGCGCCGCCTCCAGCAACTCGTGCACCAGCTCCGCGCAGCCCTGCACCACGTGCTCGCAGGTGTCGATGATGAGCAGCATGTCGCGCTCGCCCACCCACTCCGACAGCGACTCCGACTCCGCCCGCGAGGACTGGTCGGCTATGCGCAGCGCCGAGGAGATCGTGTGCTTGACCATGCCCGCGTCCTGCAGCCGGGCCAGGTCGGCGAACCAGACGCCGTCCGGATATTGCGCGCGGACCTGGTGCGCCAGGCGCAGCACCGTGCGCGACTTCCCGACGCCTCCGATGCCCGTGACCGTCACCAGCCGGGACTCGCCCAGGTGCCGTTTGAGGTTGGCGAGCAGCCGCGTGCGGCCGACGAAGCTGGTGAGCTCCGCCGGAAGATTACCCTCTCGTCGCCAGCCTGTCGGGGTGGCCATGCGCAGCCTCACGGGGGATAGGCGACACCAACCATGGCATCGTACCCCCGCGAATGCCGCGTGTCCCTGGACCTGGGGACACGCGCGGTGTTGCTTTCTATGTCTGGGTAGCATGTCGGTCGTGGAAGATTTTTACCCCGAACAGACTTCGGACGACCTGGACCTCGGCTGGGGCGACGACCTCCCCGACGAGGACCCGGACAGCTTCTACCTGGACAACCGGCCCCCGCACTGGGACTGAAGGCCCCGTGACCGTCCGGGTGCCGCGATGATCACGCCCGCGCTGCGCCCCGCCACACCGGGCGACTACGACGCCATCGCCGCCGTCGTCGACACGTGGTGGGGCCGTCCCATCCTCCCCTCCCTGCCCCGGCTCTTCCTCGACCACTTCCACCGGACGAGCCTGATCGCCTCGACCGGCGCGGGCGAGCTCGCCGGCTTCCTCGTCGGCTTCCCCTCGCCGTCGGCGGAGGACGAGGCGTACATCCACTTCGTCGGCGTCTCCCCGGCCGCCCGGGGCACCGGCCTGGGCCGGAGGCTGTACGAGGCGTTCTTCGGCATCGCCCGGGGACACGGACGGCAGGTGGTGAAGGCGATCACCTCGCCCGTGAACGAGGGATCCATCGCGTTCCACCGGCGCATGGGATTCACGGTCCACGGCCCGCACCCCGCCTACAACGGCCCCGGCACCACCCTGATCACCTTCGAACGCGCCCTTACCTGACCGGCGACCAGACCCGCTCGGCTGAACGAAAGCCGGAGCGGTTCGGCACGGAGCTCAAGCGTGGATCACCGGGCGGGCAGCGTCCACTTCCCGCCTTCGCAGGCGGGCGGCCCGAAGGTGAATCGGCGTCCACTGGTGGTCTCGGCCACGATCACGTCCTCGGCTCCGTCGCGCAGGCATCCTCCCGACACGACCGGAATCCGGACTGCTTCCCCGGCGGAGAGCTGCCGGTCGTAACTCGTGTCACCGAGCCACTTCACGGTCACGGTTTCACCGGTGCGGTTCTCGACGTCCACCCACCGGCTGACGCGTGGTTGGCAGGCCGCGATGGCGAGAATGAACGCCGGGAGCAACGTCAGCCAGCTGATCCTTCTCACGGAACCCCCTGGCCGCTAGGCAGTTTGAAGCCAGGAAAGCACGCGTGGGCGCCCGGCGCCACGGCAGGTTCAGCGCCGGCTCGGAAAGCTGCTCACGCGACTCCTCCCTTGAACCTCTGCAGCCGGGCGTCGGTCACCGGCCCGGGAGCGACGCAGCGAACCCTCCTCCTGACACAGGCCCGGCCCCTACGACGAGCCGCTGAACTCGCCCGCCGACACCCCATACGGGCACACCTGCGAGTCCATTGCGAGACGGGTGGCCGGCTCTTCTCCTGGAGACCGCCCTCGCGCACGCGGCTCAGGAGGCGCGCGGCTCAGGAGACGCGCGTCCTCACGCGGCCGGCCGGCCCGTGTCCCCGCTGGTACGGGGACGCGGCCCGGCCGGTCCCGTTCAGCTCACCACGTCCTTGCGGCGGAAGCGGCGGAAGGCGATCGCGACCAGGATGGCCGCGTACGTGATCGACACCGACGCGCCCTTGACCATGCCGCCCCAGTCCATTTCGGGCGTGAGCGCGTCCGTCCAGGCGTTGTTCCAGTAGGTGGGCAGGAACTCGCGCAGCGACCCCAGCGCCTCGACCGCCTGCAGGATCGTCGAGACGATCCACAGCCCCACCGCCCCGCCGACCGCCCCGAGCGGGGAGTCGGTCATGGTCGAGACGAGGAACGCCAGCGCCGCCACCACGAGCTGACTGACGAGGGCGTACCCGATCACGATGCCGAAGCGCGGCAGCACGTCCACCGCCGGGATGACCTCCCCGGTGACCGGCACCTGGATGTCGTTCCAGCCGAACGCCAGCGTGCCCGCCACCAGCGCCATCACCGGCAGGCAGATCACGGCCGCCGCCGAGTAGCCGAGCGCCACGATCAGCTTCTGCCGCAGCAAACGGTCCCGGGGGATCGGCGCGGCCAGCAGGTAGCGCAGCGACGACCAGTTGGCCTCGCTGGACACGGTGTCGCCGCAGAACATCGCGACCGCCACCACCAGCAGGAAGTTGGCCGACACCGACAGGGCGAAGGCGGCGAAGTTGAGGCCGCTCTGCGTCGCCAGGTCGGAGATGCGCAGCGACTGCCCGCCGTTGTTGGACTGGGGCCCGAACTGGAAGGCGATCACCAGGATCCACGGCAGGGCCAGCAGCAGCCCGAACATGACGAGCGTCCGCCGCCGCTTGAACTGCCGGACGATCTCCACGCGCAGCGGCAGGGTGCGGCGGGGCGCGTAGCCCGGCGCGGCGGTCATGACTTGTCTCCGATGAGGTCGAGGAACACGTCTTCCAGGCGCGGCCCGTGCCCGTTGGCGGGCTTGGCCGAGGTGAGCAGCCGCGACACCGGCCCCGCAGAGACGAGCCGCCCCCGGTGCATGACCACGACGTGGCTGCAGGTCTGCTCCACCTCGGCGAGCAGGTGACTGGAGACGATCACGGTGCGGCCGTCGCGCGCGTAGCGCTTGAGCACCTCGCGCATCTCGCGGATCTGGGGCGGGTCGAGACCGTTCGTGGGCTCGTCGAGGACCAGCAGATCCGGCAGGCCGAGCATGGCCTGCGCGATGGCGAGCCGCTGCCGCATGCCCTGCGAGTAGGTGCGTACGGCCCGCTCCAGCGCCTTGCCCAGGCCCGCGATCTCCAGCGCCTCCTCGAAGTGCGCGTCGGCGGGGGGACGGCCGGTCGCCGCCCAGTAGAGCTCGATGTTGTCGCGGCCGGACAGATGCGGCAGGAAGCCGGGACCCTCCACGAACGACCCGAGCCTGGACAGCACGGGCGCGCCCGGCGTCACCCGCTCGCCGAAGATGCGGACCTCGCCGTCGTCGGGGCGGATGAGGCCCATCATCATCCGCATCGTGGTCGTCTTGCCGGCGCCGTTGGGGCCGAGCAGACCGAGGACCTGGCCCCGTTCGACGCGGAACGACAGCCCGTCGACGGCCAGCTCCCCGTTGCGGTACGCCTTCGTGAGCCCCTTGATCTCCAGTGGAACCGCCTGGCCGTCGTCGTCCACGCCCTGATCGTCCCCGCGGCCGGGAACGGAAGCAGGCTCGGGCGCGGACGCAGGTTGGAGGGCGGACGCGGAGGCGGGCTCGGGAACGGGCGTGGAGGTGGGGTCGGAGGCTTGCGTGGTCGTGGGGTCTGGGGCGGTGGCGCCGTTGGTGATGGCGCGGGTGGCGGTCGTACGGTCGGCGGTGGCCCGGGTGCCGGACACGCGGCCGGTGGTGGCGCGAGTGGAGGTGCGGCCCGTGGCCAGGAGGATCGCGGCGATCACGATCGCGGTCAGCGGCATCGCCCACACCCACCAGGCGATCCCGGCCGGCGGGGCCGACAGGGTGCGCACCGTCGGGACGGTGAGCTCCGGTGAAGAGAGCGCCACCTGGTAGGTGGCGGGCTCGGCCGGCGTGGCGAACCCCATGTCGGTCGTGGCCACCACCAGGCGCAGCCGGTGTCCGGCGGCGAAGTTGTGGTCGGCGGCGGGCAACGCGACCGTGACCTCCACACTGCCGCCGCCGTCCGGGAACGTCACCCGGAACGGCGCCACCTGCCCGGCGGGCAGGACCGGAAGCTGCGAGCCGTCGGACACGTCGTAGACCTTGGCGAACAGCGTCGCCTCACCCTCGCCGGTCACCTTGACCACGGCGGTGGAGCTGCCGGTGAGCTGCAGCGGCGCGGTCAGCGGCGGGGACTCGAACACCGCGCTCTGACCGGGCATGTCGATCGACACGCCGCCGCTCTGGCCGCCCAGGAGCGAGCCGACGCCGGGCACGGTCGAGATCGCCGCGGGGGCGCCGCCGGGCGGGTTGACGATGTTCTGCTCAGGGCCGGCGAGCTGGACGGTGGTCGTGTCGGTGCCGCCGAGGCCCGGGTAGGACGACGTCTCGGGGTGCAGGCGGATGCGCTGGCGGGTGCCGGGGTCGCGGCCGCCGTCACGGGTGACCGTGAAGCCGCTGACTGGCGGCGCCGCCTGCGCCGAGCCCTCGCCCTTGAGGTAGCGGGCGAGCCAGGCGGAGGTCTGCTCGTAGAGCCAGTCGGCCTCGCCGTTGCCGCCGTCGTGCCCGCCGTCGAACCAGGCGATGCTGACCGGGGTGCCGGCGGAGGCGATCGCCTTGGCGTTGGCGTCGGCGTGGCTCAGCGGGAACAGCGAGTCGCGCTGGCCCTGCAGCAGCAGCGTGGGGGCCTTGATGCGGTTGGCCACGGTGACCGGGCTGGAGGCGCGCAGGAGCGTGATCGCCTCGGAGGTGGCCCGGCCGTCCTTGGCCACGGTCTGGTAGATGTCGCAGATGGCCGGCAGGAACCGGCCGCACCGCGCCTCCTCGGGCGTCATCGGCATGGCCGTCTGCCCAAGGCCCTGACCACGCGACTGGCCGCCCTGCCCCTGGCCGTTCTGGCCTTGAGCGTTCTGGCCCTGCCCGTTCTGCCCGTTCTGCCCGTTCTGGCCCTGCCCGTTCTGCCCGTTCTGGCCGTTCTGGCCGTTCTGCGCCGGGCCCTGGCCCTGCGCCTGGCTCTGGCTCTGCTGGGCGAAGCTGTCGAGGGACAGGCCGCGGCCGAAGAAGATGCCCGACCACATGCGCTTGAAGACGCCCGTCTCGGGGTCGCCGAGCCCGGCGGGCGTCGCCTGGACGGCGTTGTTGGGGAACAGGGCGTCGGCCAGGTCGGCCCAGGTGATCTGCGGGACGATCGCGTCGACACGCTGGTCGAAGGCCGCCGTCATCAGCGCGATGGCCCCGCCGTACGAGCCGCCCACGATGCCCACCCGCGGGTCGCCCGTGGCGTCGAGCTGGACCTCGGGCCGCTTGGCCACCCAGTCGATGAGCTGCTTGACGTCCTTGACCTCGTAGTCGGGGGAGTTGAGCGCGATCTCGCCCGTCGAACGTCCGAAGCCCCGCGCCGACCAGGTCAGAACCGCGTAGCCGTCCTGGGCGAGCTGCGCCGCCTGCTGCCTCATGCTCTGCTTGCTGCCGCCGAACCCGTGCGCGAGCAGCACGACCGGCGCCTTGCCGCCGCCGGAGGGAGGGAAGAAGGTGGCGTCCAGCTGCACCCGTTGGTCATCGTCGGTTCCGTCGACGACACTTATCGCCTGGTCCTGGCCCCGCGCCTGCGGAGCCGACGGCCACACCAGCCAGGTCGTCACCCCGATCAGGGCGAGTGCTGCCACCAGCGCGGCCACACGTTTCATGCCGAGAGCCTACTTTCCGCACCTGAGAGATTTCTGAGACGGACGTCCCGGCGGCCCGTCACGGTCGTGCTCGGTGCCGTTGACCTGCGGGAACAGGTAGATCACTGAAAGGTCAGCCCAGAAGGGCGTAGACGGTGGTGGCGTGGGCGGCCGGCTCGGCGGTGCCCTCTGCGGTGAGGGTGATCTCGGCGAAGGCGAGGGTGCGGCCCAGCTTGGTGATGCGTACGTCGACCAGGACGTCACGGCCCGACACCGGACGCTGGAACGTCGTGGACTGCTGCACGGTCGTCA
This sequence comes from Nonomuraea wenchangensis, assembly GCF_900111685.1. GTDB lineage: Bacteria > Actinomycetota > Actinomycetes > Streptosporangiales > Streptosporangiaceae > Nonomuraea > Nonomuraea wenchangensis. The sequence goes on along the minus strand of NZ_FOHX01000019.1, from coordinate 23,216 downwards.
TCGGCACGAACCCGCCGCGCGCGGCGCAGACGGCCAGGGCCGTGGCGGTGTCGGCGGCGGCCATCATCGCCTGCCCGGACAGGCCGCCGCCCTCGCGCGCCAGCTCGTCGGACCAGGGCAGGCGCAGGACGGTGCGGCGCTCGCCCGCCTCCTCGACGCGTAGGCCGAGCCGCTGGATCCACGGGGCGAAGTTGTCACGGAGGATGGCGTCCAGGGCTTCCGGGACGATGCCGCCGGCCGGTGCCGGAGTCTGCGGTGTCAGGTCTGCTGAGGTCACGCGGTCATCATGCACGCTCGCCCGGCATTGCGAAGGCGAGAAGTGCCTGCCTGTGGATAACCGCGTGCGGGGGCGGGGGAAGGCTCGTATGCGGAGCGAGAGGGCCGGCAGGAAGGGGCGGGGGATGACGGCGCATCGATCGGACATGGCGGCGGCGACGGACGCGGAGGCGGTTCGGGTCTTTTTGCCGTCCACGTACGAGAACTCCGTCCCTTACGACCTCTTCGCCCGCCTCCGCGAGGAGACCCCGGTCCGCTGGATACCCGAGCCCGCCGTCGGCCCGTGGCGCGAGGGCCCCGGCTTCTGGGCCGTCTTCAGGCACGCCGACGTCAAGCACGTCCTCCGCACCCCCGAGGACTTCTCCTCGCACCTCGGCGCCACCCAGATCCGTGACCCCGACACCCCGTCCGACCTGGCGTTCGTCCAGGACATGATGTTGAACATGGACCCGCCGGACCACTCCAGGCTGCGCCGGATCGTGGCGGCGGCCTTCACCCCGCGCGCGGTCCGTACGCTGGAGCAGGCGATCGCCGAACGCGCGGCGGCGCTGTTCGCGCGCGGCACGTGCGACTTCGTGGAGGTGGCCGCCGACCTGCCGGTATGGACGCTGGCCCACGTGATGGGGGTGCCCGCGCGGGACCGGCGGCTGCTGTACGACTGGGCCTCGCGGGTCATCGGCTACCAGGACGCCGATCACGCGGGCCTGTCCACGGCCGACGTCGCCTCGCTCACGCCGATGGGCCGCCGGGCTGTCGCGTCCAGGCCGGAGCCGCGGCCGGGCGTGAACCCGAGGTCGCGGGCGGCGCTGGCGGACATGTTCGGCTACGCGCACGCCCTCGCCACGACGCCCGTGGACGACGGGTCCGTCATGTCCGCCATGCGGCGCGGCGGCCTGACGGAGAGCGAGTTCGAGAACATGTTCTTCCTGTTCGCCGTGGCGGGCAACGAGACTCTGCGCAACGGCATCCCCGGCGGCCTGCTCACGCTCCTGGAGCACCCGGCCGAGCTGGCCCGTCTGCGCGCGGACCCGTTCCTCCTGGAGTCCGCGGTCGAGGAGCTGCTGCGGTTCTGGCCGCCGGTGATCCACTTCCGCCGTACGGCGACCCGTGACCTGACCCTCGGCGGGCACCACGTACACGCGGGCCAGAAGGTGGTCGTCTACCACGCCTCGGCCAACCGCGACCCGTCCGTCTTCCCCAACGCCGACCGCCTCGACCTCGCCCGCGCCCCGAACGACCACGTCAGCTTCGGCTTCGGCCCGCACGTCTGCCTCGGTGCGCACCTGGCCCGCGTGCAGTTCCGCGCGACGCTCAGGGAGCTGCTCCGCTGGGACGTCGAGCTCGCCGGCGAGCCCCGGCGCCTCACCTCCAACTTCCAGAACGGGCTCAAGCGCCTGCCGGTACGCCTGACCGCGCGCCCCCTGCAAGGTCCATCCGGTAGTGGACCTCCTCCAGGGGAGGGTCGGGCAGCATCTTCGACCGGCCGGACAGGCTGAACCCGAACCGCTCGTAGAACCGGCGCGCCCGCGCGTTCGCCGCCAGCACCCACAGCCCGGCCTCCCGATGCCCGGACGACGCCAGGTCTTCGACGGCGGAGGCCATCAGGGCCCGCCCCATGCCGGTCGAGAACTCCTCGGGCAGCACGTAGATGGCGTACACCTCCATACCGGGCACGTCCTCGTCGCGCGAGGGGCCGTACAGGGCGAACCCGCGTACGTCATCGCGTACCCCCACCCGGCCCCTCACCTGCCCGCTCGCCAGGGCGTCGGCGCGGTTGCGGACGATCTCGGGCCGCACCTCCAGCCCGGCCAGAAAGTCCGCGGGCATGATGTCGCGGTAGGCGACGCGCCAGGTGGCCAGGCGGACCTCCTCGATGACGCCGGAGTCCTCCGGCCGAGCCGCCCGAAGTTCGTAGGACATATGGCGGATTGTCGCAGCAGGAGGGGAGATGCCCCTTGTGTTCAGGGGACGAGACCCGGAGTCGCCGAGGACCGTAAGATTCACTCCCGTGAAGTCTCCAGCATCGATCAAAAAGGCCGCTGAGTGGGCCTTGCCGTACTGGACCAGAGGCCAGGCGGGGCGCGAGACGCCGAACGACCTGTTCAGGGTGCTCTACTTCGGATGGCTGGTGGCGCTCACGCTCAAGCTGCTCGGCTCGGCCTGGGACGTCTCGTGGCACTTCAAGTGGCTGCGCGACGACCTCGCCCCGCCCCACCTGCTCAACTCGGCGGGCACGGCGATCGTGGTGGCGCTGACGATCATCCACGGCTACACCGGCTACGGCGTCGACAAGCTCGCGCTCAGGCTGATCCAGTGGGGCACGGGGATCTTCCTCGTCGCGGTCCCGCTCGACCTGATCAACCACCGCGTCAACGGGCTCGACATCACCTCGTGGAGCCCGTCGCACATCATGCTCTACGTTGGAACGTTCTTCATGATCGCGGGGGTGATCCGCGGCTGGTTCATGGGCGCGCCGCCCGGCAGGGAACGCACGCTCGTGCTGGCCGCGTTCCTCGCCTTCTTCCTGGAGAACGTGCACTTCCCCGAGCAGCACCAGGAGTACGGCATCCTGTCGGTCGGCGCCTGGGACAACAACGCCGTCTACGCCGAGCCGATCCTGCTGCAGTTCGCCGCCGACCAGATGGGGCGGCCCGTGGACCGTACGATGATGCTCGGCTTCGCGCTGCCGGTGCCCGACTTCCTCTACCCGGTCTACGCCGTGGTCGCCGGGCTGTCGGTGCTGGTGGTGGCGCGGCTGCTGATCGGCCGCTTCGGCGCCGCCACCCTCGTCGCCGGGGCGTACGTGGCCTTCCGGACGCTGATCTGGCCGCTGCTGACCTTCACCGGCTTCCCGCCGTCGGCGGTGCCGTTCTTCCTGGTCGTGGCCGGGCTCATGGTGGACGTGGCGTTCCTGCTGCGGATGCCCGCCGTACGCGCCGTCGTGGGGGCCGTGGGGGCGACCGCCGTCGCGTACGGAGCGCTCGTCGCGCAGAGCACGATCATGGGCGCGGTGTACGGCGCCGTGAAGGGCCAGGAAGGGCTGGCCGGCGCGCCGCCCCTCGCCACGGCCTCCGCCGTGTGGGCCGGGCTGGGGCTGCTGGCCGCCTGGCTCGCCGCCGAGTGGGTCGCCCGCAGGCGCGTCCCCGCTTCCGCGCCGATCGAGGCCCCGGCGGTCGCCACCGCCTGAGCCCCGATCCCGGCCGGCCGGTCAGGCGATGGAGGCGCGGGTGAGCGCGACCGCCACCCCGTACGCCAGGCCCATCACCGACACCTCGGCCACCGCCCAGCCCACCAGGGCGGTGGCCCGGCCGGTCCTGATGGCGGGCAGCAGACGGAACCGGATGTGCGCGGCCAGCGGCACCAGCGCGGCCACCAGCGCGGTCTTGGCCACGACCAGCAGCCCGTAGTGGCTGGTCACGATCGCGTCCGGCAGCGTCACGCCCGGCGTCAGCGCCATCGTGCCGAGCCCGGTCACCAGGCCCGACAGGCCGACCAGCAGCAGGCACAACGTCGCCAGCCGGGAGAACTTCGGCAGCGTCACCGCCAGCAGGTCGCGGTGCGGTCCCACGAACGCGACGGTCGCGATCAGACCGCCGGTCCAGGCGGCCGAGCCCATCACGTGGATCTCCATCGAGACCATGATCGGGTCGTGCCAGACCGAATCGACGGCGTGGCCGGTCACAGGGATGGGCAGCAGCCCGAACAGCGCCACGATGATCCGCAGCTCGGCGGGGACCTTCTCGCCGAACCGCACCGCCATCAGCCCGATCCCGGCCGCGGCGAGCGCGCACGCGGCGCTGAACAGCAGGCCCTGGCCCGTGCCGACGGTCCCGACATAGGCGGCGATCATTCCGAACGTGGGCACGACGCCCGGGTTCAGCTCCGCCGTCTGGAACACGATCGTCAGCAGGGCGCAGATCGCCCACGCCCAGGCCGCGATCACGGCCAGCGGGCGCACCCGCAGCAGGATCGGCTCCGTACGGTCGGGGGTGTCGAAGCCGAGCAGCTTCGGCAGCAGGCTCAGGCCGACCACGGCGACGGCGGCGAGGTCGAGCAGGACCCGTACGACGGGCAGGCCCACCTCGACGACCGGGCCGGGCATCGGGATGCCGGGGACGGCCTCCTGCGCGGTGAACGTGCTCGCCGCCACGGCCGCGACCACGGCGCACACGCCGAACGCCCCGGCCAGCAGCCGCCCGCCGGTCCGGGGGCGGGCGAGGGAGGCAGCCGCGACACTCACGCCCGCACCCCCTCACCGGCCTCCGCCGCTCCCGTGGAGTCAGTGGCTCCGGGGGCGGCGGGGTCGGTCGTGGAGGCGGCGTCCGGGGCGGCGGGTGCCGTCGGGGTCGGGGGCGGGGTGCCTGGTGTGGCGGGGGCCGGGGGTGGGGTGCGGCGGAGGGCGACGGCGGTGCCGGCGGCGAGCAGCACCAGCGCCCCGACGATCCAGACGACCGCCATCCCGGCCCCGCCGTTCGCCGCCGCCTCGGCCGCCGCCCCTGAGGCCCCTGCGGCGTCCGAGGCCGCCACAGCCTCCGGGGCCGACGCCGTGCCGGGGGTGGCCGCGGCGTCCGGGGTGGCCCTCGCGGGCGCCGGGGAGGCGGCGGCCGCTGGGGCCAGGGTGAAGGTGAGCTTGCCGGTCACCGGGTGCCCGTCGGCCGACAGAATGCGGTAGCCCACCACGTAAGCCCCGCCTCCAGGCAGCGGCTTGAGCTTCACCGACACCCGTTCCGCCGCCACGACCGCGTCCCCGTCGGCCCAGGAGGAGCCGTCCGCCCCGGTGATCCCGATCTGCGCGTACCCCTGCCGCACCGCCTGGTCGAAGACCAGCGTCACCCGCTCAGGCGCCGCCGTCAGCGTCGCCCCGTCCCGGGGGTCGCTGCCGACCAGTACGTTGTGCGCCTGAGCCGCGTACGGAGGAACGACCACCGCCGCGACACAGGCGAGCAGCAGGACCGTGAGTAGCCGCCTCAAAGCCGAAAGCCTTCCATCGAACACGTCAAGAACCCGTATATGGTCCCATCCATGGGAAGCCCGTTCAGCGGCGCGGCGCCGTACTACGCGAGACACCGGCTGGATCACGGCGAGGAGGCCATCGCCCACGTGGCCGCCGTCCTGGGCAGGGACGCGACGGTGCTCGACCTCGGCTGCGGCCCGGGGACGGTGGCGATCCCGCTGGCCCCGCACGTACGCGAGGTCCTGGCCGTCGATCCGGACCCGGAGATGCTGGCGGAGGGCCGGCGTCTGGGCGCGCACGTGCCGAACATCCGCTGGCTGTCCGGCGACTCCACCGGGCTGGCCGCGCTGCCGCCGTTCGGGCACGTGGTGATGGGCCGTTCGTTCCACTGGATGGACCGCCGCGCGGTGCTGGCCGAGCTGGACCGGTTGCTCCCGCCGGACGGCGTGGTCGTGCTGCTGGGGCCGTCCCGGCAGCCGCCGGAGGAGCCGTGGGAGCCGGCGATGCGGCGGGTGCGCGCCCGCCTCGGTGTGGGGAAGGGGACGCGGACGGCGTCCGACTCCTACAAGGCGACCGGCCTGCACCACCACGACGTCCTGGCGGCCTCGCCCTTCTCCGACCTCACCACGGCCTGCTACGAGCGGCGCGTGACGTCCGACCTCGACAGCGTGCTCGGCCTGCAGTTCTCCTACTCCTACAGCACGCCGCCGCTGCTGGGCGAGCGGCTGGAGGCGTTCGTCGAGGACGCGAGGAGGGAGTTGCTCGCGGACAACCCCTCAGGCGAGTGGGAGCACGTCAGGCAGACCGAGGTGGTCGTGGCCCGCCGTCCCGCGGACCGTTCTCCCGGCCGTCCTGCCCGCGGTTGACCAGCCGGGACGCCAGCTGAGCCGCCCGCACCGCGCCGCCGGGCCACAGCCGCGCCAGCCGCCAGGCGATCCGCGCCGACGCGGGCGCCGAGATGACGGCCTTGCCGCGGGCCATGCCGCGCAGGACGTCCGCGGCGAGCGCGTCGGCGGAGTAGAGCCGTCCGGGGCCGTGCCCGATCGCCTGCCGCGCCGCCGCGCCGACCCTGGTGGCGGGCAGCCCGGGGTTGGCGTTGTCGAGCAGCGGCGTGTCCACGAACCCGGGGCAGACCACGCACACGCGTACGCCGTGCTCGGCCGCCTCGGCCCGCAGCGCCAGCGACAGCCCGACGACGGCGTGCTTGGTGGCGGTGTACGGCAGCATCAGCGGCGCGGGCACCAGCCCCGCCAGCGACGCGGTGTTGACGATGTGCCCGTGCCCCTGCCGCACCATGATCGGGTAGGCCGCGAGCACCCCGTGCACGACGCCGCGCAGGTTGACGTCGATCGTGCGGTCCCAGTGCGCCCGCGTCATCTCCAGCGCGGTGCCGCCGACCGCGATGCCGGCGTTGTTGACCATGAAGTCCAGCCGGCCCCGCTCGCCGGCCACCCGGGCGACGAGCGCGGCCACGGCCTCGGCGTCGGTGACGTCCACCCGCGCGTACTCCAGCTCGCCCTTGCCCCAGCCGGCGAGGTCGGCGGGTTCGTTCAGGTCGGCGACCGTGACGGCGACGCCGCGCGCGGCGAGCGCCCGCGCCAGCGCCCGCCCGATCCCGGACGCCCCTCCGGTGACGATCGCGGTCCTCACCGGCCCGCCGCCCGCGGCTCCGCCCAGATGCCCATGGCCCGCCAGAGCCGCCGGGTGAACCGGTTGACCAGTCCCAGCTCGACACAGAGCTCACGGGTCCTGCCCACCGAGTCGCGGATCTCGCGCCGCGCCTCGGGGTTGCGCAGGTAGACCTCGGCGACGACGTTCGGGGGGATGCGGAAGTGCCGGATCATCGCGCCGGGCGGCGCGAGCATGATGCGGGCCATCACTCCGAGGATCAGCGGCGCGGCGACGCCGAGCATGAGCCGCCGGTACGCGGGCATGCGAGGCACCCGGTTACGCAGGTAGTGCCGGGCGAAGGAGATGTGCCTGGCCTCCTCCGCGATGTGGATGCGCATGATCGTCTCCTCCAGCGGGTGGTGCGGCCGGTCGTCCTTGAGCACCTTGCGCTGTACGTGGTCGATGGGGTCCTCGCCGCCGAGCACGAACACGAAGAACAGCTCGGTCGAGATCAGCGGGATCAGCGGCGCGACCTGCGCGACTAACGACAGCGGCCGGGGCATGCCCCGGATCGGCATCCCGGTACGGTTCACGAACTCCTGGAACATCATCCCGTGATGTCCCTCTTCGATGGTCTCGTGGTAGACGTACCGGAACTCCGGTGACCCGTTCGGCAGCCGGTAGGCGTAGTTGAGCAGCCCGCGCTTGAGCAGGTTCTCGAACTGCAGGCCGATCTTCATGGCGGTGGCCACCCGCCACAGGCCGATGGCGGCGCGCGTCTCGGGGGTCCGGGCGCGGTACCAGGGGTGTCCGCCCAGTTTGTCCACCCCGGGCAGCTCCCACCGGGGGTCGGCGGGGTCCACCCGGTACTCGGGGTCGTCCCAGGGGATGTCGCGGTAGGGCTCCCAGTGCTTGTCCACCGACGCCTTCGACAGGCGGTCGATGACCGCCCGGTAGGCGGCGTGGCCGGAGACCTGCTCGTCGGCTTCCCTGGCGGTGATAGAGCTCGGTGCGCGTGTCATCGCATGCACTCCTCTCCTCACCAAGTAATTGTACGAATCGTCCAATAACTCGGGAAGGGGGGTGTTTCACAGCTTTTCGAGGGATACGCCGAGCTCGTTCGCCGCCGCCGTACGGATCAGCGTGTTGACCCGCCGCCGCGAGAGCACCTTGGGATGCACGGTGGTCTGGATGGCCAGCCCGTCGATGAGCGCGAAGATCCGCCAGGACGTCCCGTCGGGATCCGGACAGGTGAACTCGCCCGCCGCCGCGCCGTCCTCGATGATCGCGCGCAGCAGCAGCCGGCCGTGGGTGTCGATCCGGCGGGAGATCTGCTCCAGCTCCGCGTTGCGCATCGCCTCCGCCCACGCGTCGATCCACAGGCGCCAGCCCTCCGGCTGCATGCTGGGGGCGCACACGCGCAGCAGGCTGCGCAGCCGGTCCAGCGGCGCGGCCTTGGACTGCTCGATGTCCTCCAGCGTGGTCAGGTGCTGCCGGGCGGCGTACATGAAAGCCTGGGCGAACAGCCGTTCCTTGCTCTCGAAGTGGTAGAAGAGCAGGGCCTGGCTGACGCCCGCGGCGCGGGCGATGTCGACGGTCCTGGTGTGGCCGAAGCCCTGTTCCGCGATCACCTCGCAGGCGGTCTTCAGGAGATCCTCGCGCCGTAATCGGCTGAAACCTGATGTCACAACGGGTAACTCTTTTCCAAGCTGACTATCTTCTTGATCATGGTATCGGCCGGTCCTCGTCCGCAGTCGATCAGGGCCGGAAACCATCCCTTACCCGCTCGCCCGTGCCGCCACCCCCAGGTACGCGGCGTCGCAGAGCGATGCTCTATGCGTCCCGCGTTCGCCTGATTAGAGTAAGTGAGCACTGATACCGAGGAGTCGAAGTGAACCTTGCTGACTATCGGCGTGCAGCCAGGGCCTGGCTGGAGGAGAACGCTCCGCACGACGATCCGCCCGGGACGGACGCCATCTCCAGGGCCAAGGAGTTCATGGCCAAGCTCTACGACGCCGGCTACTCCGGCATCACCTGGCCCGCGCAATGGGGCGGCCAGGGGCTGACGCAGGCGGAGGAGCGCGCCTTCGCCGCCGAGGCCCGCGACTACACCCTGCCCACCTACGTCTTCTCGATCGGCCTCGGGATGACCGGCCCGACCCTCGTCGACCGGGGCACCGACGCCCAGCGCGAACGGTTCGTCCGCCCGCTCCTGCGCGGCGAGGAGATCTGGTGCCAGCTCTTCTCCGAGCCGGGCGCGGGCAGCGACGTCGCCAGCCTGCAGACCAAGGCCGAGCGCGACGGCGACCACTGGGTAATCAACGGCCAGAAGGTGTGGACCTCGGTGGCCCACCACGCCGACTGGGGGCTGCTGCTGGCCCGTACCGACGTGGAGGTGCCCAAGCACAAGGGCCTCACCATGTTCGTGGTGGACATGCACCACCCGGGCGTGACCGTCCGCCCGCTCAAGGACATGTCCGGCCGGTCCAACTTCAACGAGATCTACTTCGACAACGTGATCATCCCCGACGAGCACCGCGTCGGCGAGGTCAACGACGGCTGGAGCGTGGCCGTCACGACGCTGCTGCACGAGCGGCTGTCGATCTCCGCGGGCGTCGGCATGGGCGGCTCGAAGGACCACCCGGCCTCCGTGGAGGCGCTGCGCAGGGTCCTCGACACGAGCGACCCGCTGGTCCGCGACCAGCTCGTCGAGCTGCACATCCGCAGCCGCGCGCTGGCCCTGTTCAACCAGCGCCTGTCCCAGGAGACCAAGGCCGGCATCTTCCCGGGCGCGCGGGGCAGCGGCGCCAAGCTGCTGCTGGCCGAGCTCACGCTGTTCCAGGCGGACCTCGCCACCCAGCTCGTCGGGCCGGAGACGGCGCTGGCCGACCACCCGCTCGCCCAGGCCCTGTCCATGGCGCCCGGCATGGCGCTCGGCGGCGGCACCAACGAGATCATGCGCAACATCGTGGGCGACCGCGTGCTCGGGCTGCCGCCGGAGCCGCGGGTGGACAAGAACGTGCCGTTCAAGGACCTGAAGGTGGGGACGCAGGCGTGAAGCTCGTACTCGGCGAAGAGCAGCGGCAGCTCCAGGAGTCCGTCAGGTCCTTCCTGGGGTCGGCCTCGCCGCTGCGCAAGGCCCGCGAGGGCTACGACCCGCAGGTCTACGCCCGGCTGAACGGCGAGCTGGGCCTGTCCGGCCTGATCATCCCCGAGGAGTACGGCGGCGCCGGCGCCGGCCTCACCGAGCTGTCGGTCGCGCTGGAGGAGACCGGCGCCGCGCTGCTGCCGGGACCGTTCCTCGCCACCGCGTTCGCCGCGATCGCGCTGACCGCGACGCCCGACAAGGAGCTGCTGTCCGGCATCGCCGACGGCCGTCTCGCCGCCACCCTGGGCCTGCCTACCGGAGACCTGCCGGCCTGCGACGGCACGTCCGTCAGCGGGCGGCTGGCGCAGGTGCTGAGCGGCATGGAGGCCGACGTGCTGGTCACGCCCGCGACCGCCGCCGACGGCGGCGCGGTCATGGTCGCCGTCGAGCTGACCGCCCCCGGCGTCACCAGGACCGCACTGGACGCCCTCGACATCACACGCGGCCAGGCCGAGATCGTCCTCGACGGCGCGCCCTGCCGGGTGCTCGGCGCCCGCAGGGACGACGGCGTCATGGACCGGGTGTGCGTCGCGCTCGCCGCCGAGCAGCTCGGCGTCATGCGGGCCGCGCTCGACGCCATCGTCGCCTACGCCAAGATCCGCGTCGCCTTCGGCCGCTACATCGGCTCCTACCAGGGGGTCAAGCACAAGCTCGCCGACATGCACAACAAGCTCGAACAGGCCGAGTCCATCGTCAGGTACGCCGCCTGGGCCGCCGACGAGGCCCCCGACGAGCTGCCGGAGGCCGCCGCGCTCGCCCAGGCGTACATCGGCCGCGCCTGCTTCGAGGTCGCCCGCGACCATCTGTTGCTGTACGGCGGCATCGGCTACACATGGGAGCACGACGCTCACCTGTTCTACAAGCGGGCCAAGGCCGACGAAGTGCTGCTCGGCCCGCCCCGGATCCACCGTGCCCGACTCGCGGAGCTCCTGGAGCTGTGATGGACCTCGACAAGACTCCCGGTTTCTACGCCATCGCCGCCGCCCACCCCGACCGCCTGGCCGTCATCGACACCGACGGCACCCGCACCACGTACGGCGAGCTGCTCACCCGCGTCAACCAGGTCTCGCACGGCCTGCGCGCCCGCGGGCTCGGCGTCGGCGACGTGGTGGCGGGCGTGCTGCCCAACGGCATCGACGCGGTGGTCATGCTCATGGCCACCGGCCAGCTCGGCCTCTACTACGTGCCGATCAACTGGCACCTGACCGAGGCCGAGGTGGCGTACATCCTGCGCGACTGCGACGCCAAGGTCGTCGTCACCGGCCCCGACCACCAGGTGTCCGGCGGCGAGGTAGGCACGGCCGGGCTCGCCGAGGGGCAGCCGGGCGACGCGCCCGCCGACCGGACCAGCGGCGCCGTCATGTGGTACACCTCCGGCACGACCGGCTTCCCGAAGGGCGTCCAGCGCGCGCTGCCGGGCGCCGCGCCTGAGGCGATCGTGCCGCTGTACGCGTGGTTCTTCGGCGAGGTCGTGGACCTCAAGCCGGGCGACGAGACCCACCTCGTGACCTCGCCGATGTACCACTCCGCGCCGTGCGCGCACACCCAGTTCGCGCTGCACTTCGGGCACACCGTGGTGATCACCCCGCGGTTCGACCCGGAGAACATCCTGGAGCTGGTCCAGCGCTACCGGGTGACGAACGCGATGATGGTCCCGACCATGTTCCACCGGATGCTCCAGCTCCCGGAGGACGTACGCGCCAAGTACGACGTCTCCAGCCTGCGCCAGGTCATCCACACGGCGGCGGCCTGCCCGGTCGCGGTCAAGCAGCAGATCATGGACTGGTGGGGGCCGGTGCTCTACGAGTACTACGGCTCCACCGAGTCCACGATCGCCTTCTCGGTCAAGCCGCACGACTGGCTGGCCAGGCCTGGCACGGTCGGCCGGCCCGCGCCCATGTTCGAGGCGAAGATCCTCGACGAGGACGGCGAGGAGCTGCCGCCCGGCGAGCCCGGCATGATCTACGTCAAATCCTCCATGGGCGGCTTCGAGTACCGCAAGGACCCGGCGAAGACCGCCGCCAGCATGCGCGGAGAGTGGTACACACCGGGCGACATCGGCTATCTCGACGAGGACGGCTTCCTGTTCCTGTGCGACCGGCGCACCGACCTCATCGTCTCCGGCGGGGTGAACATCTACCCGGCCGAGATCGAGGCCGCGCTCCTGGAGCACCCCGCCGTGGCCGACGTGGCCGTCATCGGGGTGCCGGACGAGGAGTGGGGGCACAACGTGGTCGCGCTCGTCCAGCCGGCCGAGGGCGTCGAGGCGGGGCCGGAGCTGACCGCCGAGCTGCTGGAGCACTGCGGGCCGCGCATCGCCAGGTTCAAGCACCCGAAGGTCGTCGAGTACCGCGAGCTGCTGCCGCGCACCCCCACGGGCAAGCTGTCGCGCTCGAAGGTACGCGCCGAGTACCTGGAAGGCACGTCATAGACCATGGTCCGGGCCCGGCCGCTCGCCGGGCCCGGACCGGCCGCCGGCCGCGCGGCGGTAGCGCTCCGCCAGCCGCCCCACGGCCTCGGCCAGCTCCGGCGGGTCGAGCACCTCGAAGTCCTCGCGGATGAACCCGACCCACACCGCCAGGCCCTCGAGGTCGTCGCCGCCGACCTCCACCAGGCAGCTCGCCTCGTCACGTGGCCGTGCCTCCATCCCGAACCTGGCCAGGTAGCCGAGCCGCCCGGCCGGGGCGTGCACGAGCAGCGTCGCCCGGTGGCGCACCATCGCCGTGCTGACGCCGCGCTCCACGTACGCCGCCACGTCGCCGTCCGCCGGCAGCTCGCGCGGGCCGAACCGGGGGCCGCCGGGGGTGCGCGGCCGGACCCGGTCCACCCGGAACGTACGCCAGTCGCGCCGCTCGACGTCGTAGGCCACCAGGTACCAGCGGCCCCGCCGGTGCACCAGGCGGTGCGGCTCGACGTCGCGGACCGTGTCGTCGCCGTCGTGGCCGGTGTAGTCGAAACGCAGCCGCTCGTGGTCGCGGGCCGCGTTCGCGATCGTGGTCAGCAGCTCGGGCGGCACGGCGGGCCCGTCGGGCATCCGGTACGGCGCCTGCACCGTGTAGGAGTTGAGCGCCTGCACCCGGCGCCGCAGCCGCGCCGGCAGCACCTGCTCCAGCTTGGCGAGGGCGCGCACCGACGTCTCCTCGATGCCCTCCACGCCGCCACCCGCCGCCCGGCCCAGCCCGACGGCCACCGCCACCGCCTCCTCGTCGTCGAGCAGCAGCGGCGGCAGCGCGGCGCCCGCCCCGAGTCGGTAGCCGCCCGCGACGCCCGGCGTGGCGTGCACCGGGTAGCCGAGTGTGCGCAGCCGTTCCACGTCGTTGCGGATGGTCCGGGTCGAGACCCCGAGCCGGGAGGCCAGCTCGGGGCCGGACCACTCGCGGTGCGCCTGGAGGAGCGAGAGCAGCTTGAGCAGGCGGGCGGAGGTTTCCAGCATGACGCCCAGTCTGCCCGCCTTCGCGGCAGGAACCGTTCCGCCTTCGGGAGCTCAGAACAGCTTCTGCGCCTGCTGCACGACGGTCAGGACGGTCAGCGAGCCGAAGAACGCGACCGACCAGACCAGCGCCCCCAGCCGGTACGACCGCACCCTGATCTCCCTGGGCAGGGCCCGCCGGTTGAGCACGATCAGCAGGATCGAGTACACGAACATCATCACGGCCGCGAAGCTCGCCGAGAACACCAGCAGGATCAGCGGCTGGTCGAAGCCCAGCAGCAGGATCACGATGCCGACCAGCACCAGCGCCCAGACGGTCAGGAAGTAGACGCGGTTGACCGACACCGGCTTGTCACGCAGGTAGACCGTCTTGATCGTGTCGGAGGCGAGGCGCGAGGTGTAGTCGACGATGCCCATCGCCGAGGCGAACAGCGCCAGCGCGCCGATCACCCAGAACAGCACGCCGAACCACGCGCCGACGGTCTCCTGCAGCGCCCGGCCCTCCACCTCCAGGAAGCCGATGCTGTTCTGCAGCCCCTCCCGGCCGAAGACGGTCGAGTACGCCAGCATCGACATCAGGGCGATCGTCACGAACGACACCAGGGCGAACGTCCACGCCTGCTCGACGTTGGCGAAGCGCCACCACCGCCGCCAGCGGGCGAGGTTGGCGGCGGTCGGGGCGAACTGGAAGCCCGTCGTGGGCGCCGCCTCCTCCTGGCCGGTGACCGGGCTGACCAGGCGGGGGACGTACAGGCCCATGCCGAAGCCCTTGTCGCGGATCCAGTTGCTCTGGCACAGGTTCTGGCCGCCGCCCGCGCCCGCGTACGCGATGGCTCCCATGAGCACCGCGAACTCCAGCTCGGGCACCGGGAACCCGGCGTCCACGGTCATGCCCTTGCCCAGCTCGACCCAGCTGTCGGCGGTGATGGCGAACAGCACCGCGACCACGATCAGCGTCACGACCAGGGCGATCTTGACGAAGATCACCCGTTCCAGCGCCGTGTAGATCACCGGCGCCAGGGTCAGGCCGAGCGCGATCAGCAGCAGCATGCCGATCGCGATCCACCGGACGCTGCCCGCGCCGGTCCCGGTGAGGTACGTGACCATGGTGGCCGAGCTGGTCACCCAGCCCGGCCACAGGTTGGAGCAGAGCGTCATGAGGACGAAGACCAGGCCCCAGTGCCGCCACATGCGGCTGAAGCCGGTGAGCGCGGTCTCGCCGGTGGCCAGCGTGTAGCGCTCGATCTCCATGTTGAGGAACCACTGGGTGATGATGCCGACCGCCGCGCCCCAGACGAAGATCAATCCGACTTGGGAGGCGATGTACGGCCAGAGGATGAACTCGCCCGACGCCAGGCCGACGCCGGCGCCGACTAAGCCGGGGCCGATGACGCGCCAGGTCGATCGGGGTGGTTCGGGCAGGTCTCGGACGGTGACGGGGGGAAGGACTCGCGCAGGAACGGTGGGGGTGAACTCCGCCATGCGGATCTCCTTGCTAGGCGTGACTCACCGATCACCTTACAAAGATCCCCAACTGGTGTGAAAGGGCTAGTGAACCCATACTTCGTACTCGCCCTGATTGGTGAACCCGATGACCTCGCCGCCCGCGCCCATGAGCCCGCCGAGCGCCGTGCGGACCGCCGCGCGCCACTCCGCGGCCGTGCCGGGGTCGGTACGGCGCAGCTCCTCGACGTCGGGCGGGGTGCCGACGAGCACCACCTCGCCGCCCGCGAGGTGGAAGACCGGGCGGCCGTTCTCGCAGGCCAGGAGCGCGCGCGGCGGCTCGTCCACGGCGGGCGCGTCCGCCGCCGCCCGGCGGTCCTGGTCCACGGGCCACGCCGCGAGCAGCCGGTCGGAGGCGTCGCCCTCGTTGATCGCGTCCGCCATCGTCCCGTAGAAGTCCTCCAGGTACTCCTCCGGGCGGGCGCCCAGCTTGACCAGGTTGAAGCGGGCGTTGCGGCGGACGAGCGGGTCGAAGGTCCAGGTGATCCGCCTCAGCCCGCGCTTCCTGCACCAGTCGCGCTGGTGGAGCTTCAGCGCGTAGCCGATGCCGCGGCCCGCCACCGTGCCCGTGACGTGCGAGTGCAGCGTCCGGTCGGCTGCCAGGAACCCGACGGACGCGCCGACCAGCGTGTCGCCTTCGTAGGCCCCGGCCACGTAGCCACCGGCGTGCGCGAAACCGATCATCAGCTCCAGGGGGACGGGCACGTTGCGTGGCTCCGGGTGCCAGATGTCGTCGAACAGCCGGTTGACCTGCTGGAACTCGTCGATCTCCGACAGCTCCCTGATCGTCACGCCGGCCCTCGCCGCCGCGTCCGACCAACCGATGGTCACCATTCCGTCACTCCTCGTAGTCATAATGGGAGGCGCCGTCCCGGACCGGGACGCCCGTGACCAGGAGGTTCCATGAAAGCAGTGCCCACCGTCCTCCGCACCGCCGCCGCCCTCTGCGCCGCCGCGCTCGTGGCCGTGCCGCTCGCGGCCTCGCCGGCCTCGGCCGCCGCGGGCGCGGATCTCGTCATCACCGTCACCGCCGCGAAAGGCGGCGGCGCCTACCGTTACCTGCTGACCTGCGACCCCGACGGCGGCAGTCACCCGCGGCCCGGCGACGCCTGCCGCGCGCTGCAGTCGGTGGACGGCACGGTGGAGGAGCTCGACGTCGACCCCGGCCCGTGTCTCCACGTCTACGCGCCGGTCGACGTCAAGGTCGCGGGCGGCTGGTACGGCCGGCGGATCGCCTACCACCACGAGTTCCCCAACAGGTGCCTGATGAGCCGGACCCTCGGCCCGGTGGTGTAGCCGACGGGCCCGGCCCCGGGCTCAGGTCAGCAGCTCGCCGAAGAGGCGGTGCACGTTGCCGCCGATGATCTTCTCGACGTCCTTCTCCGGCAGGCCGCGGGCGAGCAGCCCCTCGGTGACCAGGGGCAGGCCCTCCGGTCCCGCGAGGCCGGGCACCGTGGCCTTCGGGTCCACGCCGCGGTCGTTCTCGCCCTCGCAGAACGGCGGCAGCAGGTCGTCGTAGACCTCCTTGACGAAGTCGGGGCCGAGGCCGACGTGGTCGAGGCCGGCCACGCCGGCGATGTGCTCGATGTGGTCGAGCAGGCGGTCCAGCGTGTAGCCGGCCGGCTGCTCGGCCAGGAAGGGGGCGAAGAAGTTGACGCAGACCACGCCGCCGGTCGCGGCCACCCCGCGCAGCTGCTCGTCGGTGAGGTTGCGGTGGTGGTCGCGCAGCGCGCGGGCCGAGGAATGGGTGGCGATGACCGGCCTGGTGGCCAGCTCCAGGACGTGCGCGACGCCGGAGGCCCCGAGGTGGGAGACGTCGAAGATGACGCCGAGCCGCTCCATCTCCGCCAGCACGGCGACGCCGTGCGAGGTCAGGCCGCTGCCGGTGGCGTCCTCGGCGCTGCCGTCGGCCAGCGGCGTGCGACCGAAGTGCGCGATCGACGCCACCCGCACGCCCAGCCGGTGCATCGTCGGGATCAGCTCGACGCTGGCGTCCAGGCCCGGCATGCTCTCCAGCGCCAGCACCAGCGCGATCCTGCCCGACTCCAGCGCCGCGTCGATCTCGCGGGCGTCGCGGCAGAGCGCGACCCGGTCGGCGTTGCCCTCGGCGATCACGTGGGCGCACTCGATCATCCGCAGCGTCTGCCGCAGCGCGCCCTCGGGACGATACTGGTCGTCGATGAAGACCGGCAGGACCTGCAGGTCGACGCCGCCCGCGGTGAGCTGCGGCAGCCAGCGCTCGCGGAAGAACGACGACCACACGTGCGGCGGGCGGGCGGAGACGGCCATCAGCAGGTCGTTGTGCGTGTCGGCGACGACGGCACGCCGGTGCAAGGGGTGAAGCGTCATGCTCGGACGTTACCGTGCCGGGCTCGGCCGGTAGGCGCCGCCCGGTGCCTTGCCGGTGAGCCTGCGGTAGAGCGTCGTCGAGCCCGGCCAGTTGTTGGTGACGCGGCCTTCGGCCGTTTTGTACCAGCTCTGGCAGCCGCCGCCCCACACCATGCGCTCCATGGCGGTGTCGAGCTGCCGGGTCCAGGCCGCCATCACCTCGGGGCGCACCTCGATCGGGCCCTGCTCGGCCAGCCGGGGCAGGCAGGCCATGATGTGGGCGACCTGGCATTCGAGCATGAAGATGATCGAGTTGTGTCCGAGGTTGGTGTTGGGGCCGTACAGCAGGAACATGTTGGGGAACTCCGGCACCGAGATGCCGAGATAGGCCTCCGCGCCGTTCGCCCACCGCTCGTGCAGTGACCGGCCGGAGCGGCCGGTGATCTCCATCGGGGTCAGGAACTCCGTGCTCCTGAACCCGGTCGCGTAGACGATCGTGTCGACCTCGCGCAGCCCTTCGGTGGTCTCGACGCCGCGTGGGCCGATGCGAACGATCTTGTCGGTGATCACGTCCACGTTGTCCCTGGTGAGGGCGGGGTAGAAGCGGCTGTCGATGACGACCCGTTTGCAGCCCGGCGGGTAGTCGGGGGTGAGCTTGGCGCGCAGCGCCCGGTCCGGCACCTGCTCGTACAGGTGGCCGAGCGCCCGCTTCCTCAGCAGGCCGGTGCTCCAGCCCTCGGCCAGCGCGGGGTAGAGGGTGGCCTCGGCGTACCGGTAGATCCACTCCCGGTAGGCCCGCTGCAGGCCGGGGACGTAGTGGAGGGCGAGCTTGGTCAGCGGGCCGAACGTGGCGTCCGGCTTGGGGATCACCCAGTTGGGTGTGCGCTGGAAGACGTGCAGTCGCGCGGCCCGCTCGGCGACGGGCGGGATGAGCTGGGCCGCCGACGAGCCGGTGCCGATCACCGCGACCTGCCTGCCGGTGAGGTCGTGGTCGTGGTTCCAGCGGGCGGAGTGGAAGGAGACGCCCGTGAAGTCCGACATTCCGGGGATGTCGGGGAGGTGGGGGCGGTTGAGCTGGCCGACGCTCACCACCATGACGTCGAACGCCTCCGTCCGCTCGCCCCCGTCCGGCCCGGCGGCGGTGATCTGCCACTGGCGGCCGTCGAACGCCGCGCTCCGGACCTCGTTGCGGAACCTGATCTTCCGTCGTACGTCGTACTTGTCGGCGCAGTGCTCCAGATAGCCGAGGATCTCCGGCTGGTCCGGGTAACGACGGGTCCAGCTCGCGTACTTCTCGAAGGAGTAGGAGTAAAGGTGGGACGGGATGTCGCAGCCCGCCCCCGGATAACTGTTGTCGCGCCAGGTCCCGCCGAGGTCGTCCGCCTTCTCGAAGATCGTGTACGAGCGGATCCCGGCCCTTTCCAACCGGATCGCCATGCACAGTCCGCCGAAGCCGGCTCCGATGATCGCGACGCTTGGTGCCATGCCACCCTCCGCCAGTCAGTGTCCACTTACATTACGCCGAACGTCGATCCGTCGCGACCCTCCGGAAGGCCGATAGTCTTCGCAGGTGGCTGCTGTGACGTTGACGGACGTGATCGGAGTGCTCGAGGCGGCCTACCCGCCCGCCCGGGCGGAGTCGTGGGACGCGGTGGGGCTGGTCACCGGCGACCCCGACCAGGAGGTGCGGCGGGTGCTGCTCGCCGTCGACCCCGTCGCGGCCGTGGCCGAGGAGGCCCTGGAATGGGGCGCCGACCTCATCGTCGTCCATCACCCCCTCTACCTGCGCGGCACCACGAGCGTGGCCGCCACCACCCCCAAAGGCCGGCTGATCCACACCCTGATCAGGCGCGGCGTCGCCCTCTACACCGCCCACACCAACGCCGACGTCGCCAACCCCGGAGTCTCCGACGCGCTGGCCCGCGCCGTCGGCCTGACCGGCGACCTCGTGCCGCTGCGGCCCTTCCCCGACGACCCGTGGCGCGGCCTCGGCCGCATCGGGGAGCCGGCCGAGCCGACGACGCTGGGCGAGTTCGCGGCGCGGGCGGCCGAGGGGCTGCCCCGCACGGCGTGGGGCATCAGAGTGGCGGGCGACCTTTCCCGGCCGGTGCGCCGGGTCGCGGTCAGCGGGGGAGCGGGCGACTCCCTGCTCGGCGCCGCCGCCGAGGCCGGCGTCGACGTGTTCCTGACCGCCGACCTTCGGCACCATCCGGCCAGCGAGTTCGTCGAGTCCGGCGGGCCCGCGCTGATCGACGCCGCGCACTGGGCGACCGAGTGGCCGTGGCTGGACAGCGCGGCGTCCATCCTGCACGCCAGTGGCGTTACCGTTGAGACGCGTGTCTCCGCCACGGTCACCGATGCTTGGACAAGAGGATATTGATCATGAAAGCTGCGCCTGACGCCCAGAAGAGATTGCTCGACCTGGCAGAGCTCGACTCCGTGGCCGACCGGCTGGCCCATCGCCGCCGCACCCTGCCCGAGCTGGCCGAGATCGACGAGCGCTCCAAGCAGTACGCCAGGCTCGCCACCCAGGTCATCGAGGCCGAGACCGAGGCCGGCGACCTCGCCCGCGAGCAGACCAAGGCCGAGAGCGACGTCGACGCCGTACGCACCCGCGCCGACCGCGACCAGAAGCGCCTCGACTCCGGCGCCGTGACCTCCCCCCGCGACCTGGCGAGCCTGCAGTCCGAGATCGCCTCGCTGCACAAGCGGCAGGGCGACCTGGAGGAGGTCGTGCTGGAGATCATGGAGCGGCGCGAGGCCGCCGACAGCAAGGTGCGCGACCTGGTGGCCAAGCGCGACGAGACCGCCGCCGCGCGCTCGGCCGCCGAGGACCGCCGCGACGCCGCCCTGAAGGAGATCGACAAGGAGGCGGCCGACGTCCAGGGCCGCCGCACCGGCGTCGCCGCCGAGATCCCCGCCGACCTGCTCAAGCTCTACCAGAAGCTCAGGGAGCAGTACGGCGTCGGCGCGGCCATGCTCCGCCACGGGCGCTGCCAGGGCTGCAAGGTCGCCCTGTCCATCGCCGAGATGAACTCCATCAAGGCCGCGCCCCACGACGAGGTGCTCCGCTGCGAGGAGTGCCGGCGGATCCTCGTCCGCACCGCAGAGTCCGGCCTGTGACCCACCCTGTGACCCACTACGTCATCGAGGCCGACGGCGGCTCGCGCGGCAACCCCGGCCCGGCCGGCTACGGCGCGGTCGTCAAGGACGCGGCGAGCGGCCAGGTGCTCGCCGAGGCCGCCGAGGCCATCGGCGTCACCACCAACAACGTGGCCGAATACCGCGGGCTCATCGCCGGGCTGCAGGCCGTGCTGCGGGTGGGCGGCGAGGGCGCGGCGGTCGCCGTCAGGATGGACTCCAAGCTGGTCGTCGAGCAGATGGCCGGCCGCTGGAAGATCAAGAACGAAGGGCTGCGCCCGCTCGCCTCCGAGGCGGGGGCGCTGGTGCGGCGGCTGCGGGTCACGGAGTGGACCTGGATTCCGCGCGAACGCAACCAGCACGCCGACCGCCTGGCCAACGAGGCCATGGACGCCGCCGCCCAGGGGCTGCGCTGGAGGGCCGGCGGCACAAGCGACAGCGCCGAACCGGGATTGCCCCCTTCCCCCTCGCCCTCGCTTGAGCAGACCGACCTCCTGGACGTAAGCGGCATCTCCGCCCCGGCCAGGGGATCCGCCGCGCGCACCTCGGACCTCTCCGCACCCACCGCCTCCGTGGCCGCCGCCCAGCAACGCACCCGGGCCGCCGGGAAGAACGTGGAGACGGGCACCGGGTGGCGTCCTCCCACCCGCGTCGCCACCTCCCTGCTCCTCCTCCGCCACGGCGAGACCGAGCTCTCCCTCGAACGCCGCTTCTCCGGCCTCGGCGACCCCGAGCTCACGCCCAACGGCCTGTCCCAGGCGGAGGCCGCCGCCGTACGCCTGTCTCGGGAGCCGTACCGTCCCGACGTGATCGTCTCCTCCCCGCTGAAGCGCGCCCGCCAGACCGCCGCCGCCATCGCGGCCCGCACCGGCCTCGACGTCGAGGTGGACGACGAGCTAAGGGAAGCCGACTTCGGCGAGTGGGAGGGACACACCTTCACGGAGGTCCAGCGCCGCTGGCCCGCCGAGCTGGCCGCCTGGCTGGCCGACCCCGAGGCCGCCCCGCCCGGCGGCGAGAGCTTCGCCGTGGCCGCCCGCCGCGTGCAGGCGGCGGGGGAGCGCCTGGTGGAGCGGTACGAAGGCAAGACCGTCCTCGCCGTCTCCCACGTCACCCCGATCAAGATGCTCCTGCGCCAGGCGCTCATGGCCCCGCTGGAGTCTCTTTACCGCATGCACCTCGACCTGGCCTGCCTGAGCCTCATCGAGTACTACGCCGACGGCCCCGCCGTAGTGAAGTCCTTCAACGACACCGCACACTTGCGCTGAATCACACTTACGCACGCGGAGCTGTGGCCGTGCCGGGGTCCGCCAAGGCCCCGGCACGGCCGCCTGCGCATCGCCCCCCTCAGGCGATGACCTTGCCCATTCCACCGGTCCGATCTTGCGGCTGAGTTGAGAACGGCTTGAAACTGATACCCTTTGCCAGACGAGTCGGCCGGGCGACCGCGTCGGGCTCCCAGCGGGCCCGCCGAGGAAGGTCCGGGCTCCACAGGGCAGGGTGGTCGGTAACACCGACCCGGGGTGACCCGCGGGACAGTGCCACAGAAAGCAGACCGCCTCCCGCACGCCGGGAGGTAAGGGTGAAAGGGTGGTGTAAGAGACCACCAGCGCCCACGGCGACGTGGGCGGCTAGGTAAACCCCACCCGGAGCAAGGTCAAGAAGGAACGCTTCTCGGAGCGTTCCGCGCGCGACGTTCGAGGGCTGCCCGCCCGAGCCGCGCGGGTAGACCGCTCGAGGCCGCCGGCAACGACGGCCCTAGATGGATGGTCGCCCCTTCACACGAAGGACAGAACCCGGCCTACAGGCCGACTCGTCACCCTTTCTCTCCCTTGAGCTGCGCCGTTTCCCCGCCGTTGATCAATCAGGGCACTTTCGGGGCACAACGAGTACCGGCTTGAATGCCTTGGAACTTACTAGCACCCTTCACGCAATCGACGACTCAATACCACCCTTCTGATGCACATAACGATAAGTCAAACACTCGAAAAACTTCGGGGCGGTGGAGAGCTTGAGGTGCAATTGGGAGATCATAGATACGGTACAGCTCGTATCCGACGACTGGCACGGCAGTACATGCAGCAGCAAAGTGCAGCAACCCCGCCGACCATCAGCGGCTACCTGCAATCGACGTAGCCTGCCTGACTGCCACATCGACCCTTAACGGACTTCACGCCACGCGTTCAAACCGATGAGGTCACTGGCTTGCGATAGAAAGAACGGAGCCTTGATCATCGATCTGGTAGGTGATAGCGATACCGGGTTACCTGAAGGTCCTGGTCGGCAGGTTCCCAACCTACCCAATGTCGCCGGCGACCACCACGAGTGGCGATGCTGCCATCCGAACGACGTCTCCAACCGATCTGGTCAACGACGACGAGGTCGGTTCGTGTGGCGCGAGCATGGGTGACTTCGTTGATCGTGAGTTCCACCGCCTCGGCGATGCCAGCCGATCCCCGTCCTGCAAAACTACGAGCTCACCCACGGATGAAAGGCCTCAGTGAGGTGATCTCAGCGAAATAATTCGGGTGATAGGGGATGTCCGGGACGCCCGCAGTAACGTTTCGGGCCTTTCGGGAGAAGTCGTCGAAGGCCGGAGACAGACGTGGAGCCTCCGGTAGATGAGTTCTCACCACAAGAAATCCCGTCACCCGGAAGGCTCCACGTGATTGCTCATCGTGCCACGCTCGACGTCTCCCGCGCGCTGATTCACTATGTTGCCCGACTGCTGCACGACGAGCGCCGCCGGCTCGGCACCCCCAAAGGGAGCCGCGCCCTTACCCCGTTCTGGCAGGCGGTCCTGGTGCTGCGGTGGTTCCGGGGCGAAC
>NZ_FOHX01000011.1 GCF_900111685.1 Nonomuraea wenchangensis | reverse complement strand
CGTGGTCTCGCAGCTGGTCCGTTCGCCCGGTGTGTATTTCGAGCGCACTGTGGACAAGACCTCCGACAAGGACCTGTACGGGTGCAAGGTGATCCCGTCGCGGGGTGCCTGGCTGGAGTTCGAGATCGACAAGCGTGACAGCGTCGGTGTGCGGATCGACCGTAAGCGCAAGCAGGCCGTGACGGTGCTGCTGAAGGCGCTGGGCTGGACGAACGACCAGATTCTGGAGCGGTTCGGCCAGTACGAGTCGATGCGGGCGACGCTGGAGAAGGATCACACGGCGGGTCAGGACGACGCGCTGCTGGACATCTACCGCAAGCTGCGGCCGGGTGAGCCGCCGACCAAGGAGTCGGCGCAGACGCTGCTGGAGAATCTGTACTTCAACGCCAAGCGGTATGACCTGGCGAAGGTGGGCCGCTACAAGATCAACAAGAAGCTCGGGGTCGATGCGGAGATCACGCAGGGCACCCTGACCGAAGAGGACATCGTCGCCACGATCGAGTACATCGTCCGGCTGCACGCCGGCGAGGAGTCGATGCCGGGCGCGGGCGGTGAGGTGATCGTCGAGGTCGACGACATCGACCACCTCGGCAACCGGCGGGTCCGGAACGTGGGGGAGCTGATCCAGAACCAGGTGCGCCTGGGTCTGGCCCGCATGGAGCGGGTCGTGCGGGAGCGGATGACCACCCAGGACGTCGAGGCGATCACGCCGCAGACCCTGATCAACATCCGGCCGGTCGTGGCGTCGATGAAGGAGTTCTTCGGCACCTCGCAGCTGTCGCAGTTCATGGACCAGACCAATCCCCTGACCGGGCTGACGCATCGCCGGCGCCTGTCCGCCATCGGACCGGGCGGCCTGTCCAAGGAGCGGGCGGGCGTGGAGATGCGTGACGTGCACCCGTCCCACTACGGCCGGATGTGCCCGATCGAGACCCCCGAGGGCCCGAGCATCGGCCTCATCGGCTATCTCGCCTGTTTCGCCCGGCTCAACGCCTTCGGCTTCATCGAGACGCCCTACCGCAAGGTCGTCGACGGCCGGGTCACCGAGCAGATCGACTACCTGACCGCCGACGAGGAGGACAGGTACGTCATCGCCCAGGCGAACTCCCCTCTCTCGGCGGACGGCGGCTTCGCCGAGCCCCGGGTGATGGTCCGCACGAAGGGCGGCGAGGCCGAGTACGTCCGCGGCCACGACGTGCACTACATGGACGTCTCGCCGCGCCAGATGGTGTCGGTGGCGACGGCGATGATCCCGTTCCTGGAGCACGACGACGCCAACCGCGCGCTCATGGGCGCGAACATGATGCGCCAGTCCGTCCCGCTGCTGCGGAGCGAGGCGCCGTTCGTCGGCACCGGCATGGAGTACCGCGCCGCCACGGACACGGGTGACCTGGTGCTCGCCGCTAAGGCCGGGGTGGTCGAGGAGGTCTGCGCCGACTACGTCACGGTCAGGAACGACGACGGCACCGGCACGACGTACCGGCTGGCGACGTTCAGGCACTCGAACCAGGGCACGAGCATCAACCAGAAGCCGATCGTCGCCGAGGGGGAGCGGGTGGAGGCCCGCCAGGTCATCGCGGACGGCCCCTCCACGGACGGCGGTGAGCTGGCGCTGGGCAAGAACCTCCTGGTGGCGTTCATGCCGTGGGAGGGCTACAACTACGAGGACGCCATCGTGCTGTCCCAGCGCCTGGTGCAGGACGACGTGCTGTCGTCGATCCACATCGAGGAGCACGAGGTCGATGCCCGCGACACCAAGCTGGGCCCCGAGGAGATCACCCGGGACATCCCCAATGTCTCCGAGGAGGTGCTGGCCGACCTCGACGACCGTGGCATCGTCCGCATCGGCGCGGACGTGAGGACCGGCGACATCCTGGTCGGCAAGGTCACCCCGAAGGGCGAGACCGAGCTGACCCCGGAGGAGCGGCTGCTGCGCGCGATCTTCGGCGAGAAGGCTCGCGAGGTGCGCGACACCTCGCTGAAGGTGCCGCACGGCGAGTCCGGCAAGGTCATCGGCGTCCGGGTGTTCTCCCGCGAGGAGGGCGACGAGCTTCCTCCGGGCGTCAACGAGCTGGTCCGCGTCTACGTCGCGCAGAAGCGCAAGATCACCGACGGTGACAAGCTGGCCGGCCGGCACGGCAACAAGGGCGTCATCTCCAAGATCCTGCCGGTCGAGGACATGCCGTTCCTGGAGGACGGCACCCCGGTCGACATCATCCTCAACCCGCTGGCCGTCCCCGGCCGCATGAACGTCGGGCAGGTGCTGGAGACGCATCTGGGCTGGATCGCCGCCCAGGGATGGGACATCTCCGGCGTCGAGGAGGCGTGGGCCGAGCACCTGCGCGACAAGGGCTTCGGCCAGGTCGAGCCACGCACCAACGTCGCCACCCCGGTCTTCGACGGCGCCCACGAGGAGCAGATCCTCGGCCTCCTCGACAACACCGTGCCCAACCGCGACGGCGAACGCCTGGTGGGACGGAGCGGCAAGGCCATGCTCTTCGACGGCCGCAGCGGCGAGCCGTTCCCCTATCCCATCGCCGTCGGTTACATGTACATACTCAAGCTGAACCACCTGGTCGACGACAAGATCCACGCTCGCTCGACCGGCCCGTACTCCATGATCACCCAGCAGCCGCTCGGCGGTAAGGCCCAGTTCGGCGGCCAGCGCTTCGGTGAGATGGAGGTGTGGGCGCTGGAGGCGTACGGCGCCGCCCACGCCCTCCAGGAGCAGCTCACCATCAAGTCGGACGACGTGGTCGGCCGGGTGAAGGTCTACGAGGCCATCGTCAAGGGCGAGAACGTCCCCGAGCCCGGCATCCCGGAGTCCTTCAAGGTCCTCATCAAGGAGATGCAGTCGCTGTGCCTCAACGTCGAGGTGCTCTCCAGCGACGGCATGTCCATCGAGATGCGCGACACCGACGAGGACGTCTTCCGCGCAGCGGAGGAGCTCGGCATCGACCTGTCCCGGCGCGAGCCGAGCAGCGTGGAGGAGGTCTGAGCCGCGCTACGGGTGCTGCTGGTCCCAGCGGGTACGGGCGGCGGCGACGGCGTCCTTGTGCTCGCGGGACCAGTCGGCGAGGGCGGACACCATGCCCGCCAGGCTCCTGCCCATGGCCGTGAGCCGGTAGTCGGTCTGCGGCGGGACGGTCGGATAGAGCGTACGTTCGACCAGCCCGTCGCGGCACAGCCGTTTCGTGGTCAGCGTGAGCATCCGCTGCGAGATGCCGGGGATCGCGCGTTCCAGCTCACGGAAACGGCGCGTCCCCTTGGTCAGCTCGACCAGCACCAGCACGGTCCATCGATCCCCGAGCCGGTCGAGCACGTCGCGGATCCCGCAGTCGTCATCACCACACGGCCCGGCGGGGGATGAGCCGCTGACCTGCGGGATTACCGCGGTGTTCGTCACTGACACGAAAGTGCCTCCTTACGCTGCCGCGGCCGGGCGCGGATGATCGGTCACGTTCTGATCCAGATCAACATCGGGGAGCACCGAATGATTCTCGTGACCGGCATCTCCGGCGGGCTCGGCGGCCTGATCCACCGCGGCCTGTCCGCCCTGGACGGCCTTGAGGTGGCGGGCGGCACCCGCTCGGGCGACGGCGTGACCGCCCGCCGGATCGACTTCGACGACCCGGCCTCGCTCGCCGCCGGCTTCCACGGCGTGGACGTCCTCGTGTTCGTCTCGGCCGGGTACGCCGAGGACGACGTGGTGCTCGCCCGCCACGGCGCCGTGGTGGACGCGGCCGAGGCCGCGGGCGTCCGGCATGTCGTCTACACCAGCCTGGCGCGCTCCGGCGAGCCGCTGACCATCGCGCCGCCGCACCGCTGGACCGAGGCGCGCCTCGCCGCCGCCTCGTTCGAGGTGACGATCCTGCGCAACGGCCTGTACGCCGAGATCCCGGCCGGGCTCGCCGTGCTGGGCGCCGCCACGGCCGCCGAGTCCGGCGTGTTCACCGCCGCGCTCGGCACCGGGCGGATGACGGCGGTGGCGCGGGAGGACCTGGCCGACGTCGCCGTCCGGGTGGCGGCGGAGATCCGGCACGACCTCGCCGCAGGCCGCCGCAGCCGGCACGCGGGCCGGACGTACGAGCTGGAGGGCGTCGAGGCGGTCGGCGGCGGCGACCTCGCCGAGGCGCTGACCGGCGTGCTGGACCGGCCGGTCCGCTACCGGCCGATCCCGCTGTCGGCCGCCCGCGAGGCGCTGACCGGCCTCGGTCTGGAGCCCTACCAGGTCACGCACACGCTCTCGACCTTCTCCAACGTCATCGCCGGCAACCTCCAGGCCCGGGGGAGCGACCTGCCCGCCCTCCTGCCCGCCAAGCCCCGTCCCGTACGCGACCAGATCCTCCGGGCCCTCGCGGCAGCCGCCGGCGGTCACTGAACGACCCGCTCACGAGCCGCGACAGGTCTTCCCCGCCTCCTGGACGCACCCGTCGGGCAGCCGGGGCCCCTCGCCGGTCCAGCCTCGCTTCCTGACCACCACCGCGGAGGCCAGGTCACCGACCTCCAGACCGGCGCGTGCGGGCAGTGGCCCGGCCACCAGAGTCATCGTCCCGAGCACGTCGCCGCTGGAGCGATCGATCACCAGACGCGACTCCATCGGATCGCGCTCGGCCTTGCGCACGATCGCCAGACCGCTTCGCCCTTCGGCGTCCTTGGCCTCGTCCACGATCCGCGCCCCCGGCAACGCGGCCATCATGCGCAGGACGGCCGCCCGCACGGCGGGCGGGGTGGGCATCTGCGTGAGCAACCACTCGCCCGTCAGCCACAACAGGTCCTGCTCCGAGGGCTGCTTGACCTGAACGCCGGGGCCGGGCGGATCCAGGCGGCCCTGGCTCCGCAGGGCCCGCAGCAACTCCGCTTCGAGCCGCTGCGGATCCTGCGGCAGCGCCAGGAGCTGCGGACGGGTCAACGACACCGGGCCGAACTCGAAACCCTCCGCGAACCAGTAGTCCGTCCTGCCTCGCCGGTCCTCCACGCCTTTGCAGCCCACCGCGAAACCGCACAGGGCGGGCGCACCCGCCGCACGCCACTTCCGCTCGTCGGCGGTCGTCACGGGCCGGGTCTGGAGCGGCGTGGTCGCCACGGCGGTGCCGCGGGGAGTCGCCCAGTAGACCCTGCGGGTACGCTCCTCGACGTTGTACGTCTGCTTGGACGGCCGTCCCCTCGTCAGGGTCTCCGTCTCGCTGCGCCAGTATTCACGCGGCTGCTCGACCCGCCTCGCCAGCGCGTCCACGACGGCGGTGAACCCTCCAGGAGTCACGGGTTGCCGCGACCAGGAGGGAAAGATCGCGACCGCGCCGAGCACCACGGCGACGGAGGCGGCCGCCAGCACCGGCAGCCCAGGAAAGGTTCTGCGCGGCCTGGCCACGACAGGAGCCGCGACGCCTTTCAGGCTCTCCGGGGACACCAGTTCCGCGCCGACGGTGAACGCGTCGCGGAGCCGGTCCTCGACGTTCCGGGTCATCGCTCCTCCTGCAGTTTCGCGGCGAGCACCTTCAGCGCCCGGGATGCCGTCGATTTGACCGTTCCGCGGCTGACCCCCATCGCCTGGGCGATCTCCGCCTCCGACAGGTCCAGGTAGAACCGCAGCACCAGCACCTCACGCTGGCGTCGCGGCAGAGCCCGTACGGCCAGGAACACCTCTCGCCGGGTCTCACCCAGCAGCGCCGCCGCCTCCGCCGACCAGAAGGGAACCTCACGGTGAGCGCGGAACCGCCCGACGATCGTCCTGCGCCGCAGCACCATCCGGCACCCGTTGACCACGGCCGTACGCAGGTACGGCAGCAACTGCCCCCGGTCGGCCAGCCGGTTCCACCTGCGGTACACCTCGGCGAACGCGTCCTGGGCCACGTCCTCGGCCGTCTCCTGGTCACCGACCAGCAGGAACGCCAGGCGCACCATCGCGAGACGGTGGGCGAGGAACAACTCGGTCACGACCGTGTCGGCCGAGGACTCGACACCCCCCGAACGGGGTGGAGGATGGACTGTCTCGGATCTCATGCCATCTACATGCACAAGTCCCTTGGAAGGTTGCGTCACACCGGTGATCGAGCGCGCACGACCTGCTCACGCAGCTCGTCGCAGGCTCCAGATCCGGATGGTCTTGTCCATGCCGCCGGACACGACGACAAAGGTTCCGTCGCTGCGTCGCCCGGTCGCCAGGGCGGAGATCGGACGGGTGTGCCCGCCCAGGGGCTCGCCGACGCGTTCCCC
Organism: Nonomuraea wenchangensis; assembly: GCF_900111685.1. Lineage (GTDB taxonomy): Bacteria > Actinomycetota > Actinomycetes > Streptosporangiales > Streptosporangiaceae > Nonomuraea > Nonomuraea wenchangensis. Next base: position 300,087 of record NZ_FOHX01000011.1, on the reverse strand, counting down.
TGTGTCGAGGTCCCACATCAGCAGGTTGCCGTCGTCATCCCCTGAGACGATGACGGGGGAGCCGTCACCCCGCCGCCCGACCACCACCTCGACGCCGCCGCGGCTCGGGACTTCGATGGACGCGCCGATCGGCTTGCCGGTGTCCAGGTTCCAGATCCGGATCCAACTCGGTGGCGTGCCACCGTCCTCGTCGGGACCGGGCGGAATGTCCCCGGAGACGGCCACCGGAGTGCCGTCGCTGCACCTGCCCACGGCCACCGCCTTGACCCCGCCCGTGTGACCTTTCAGCGGCTTGCCGAGGGGTTCAGCCGCCGCGACCCGCTGCTCGGAGACGAGGCGGAAGTCGGAGGCCGCCCTTCCCGCCGGCGGACCAACGGCCCGATGACCAGCAGCGCTCCCGTTGCGATGGCCAGCGCTCTCACCGTCACCAGCACCGTCCGGCCACCCATGTCCACTCCATCACCCGGAAGCCACCGCGAACACAAAAGGCCGCCCTCCGAAACTCGGATAGCGGCCTTTTCGCTGGTCGAACTGGGTGGGGCTACCAGGACTTGAACCTGGGACCTCTTCCTTATCAGGGAAGCGCTCTAACCGACTGAGCTATAGCCCCGCTGCACATGGAACCGTATCGCATCCCTGGTGTGGAGGCGAACCGGTTGTGCGGACGAGGAAAAGCTTACCGCGTCCGGAGAGCTGCTCGCGCCGTCCCCGGCCCCCGGCGGGCCCGGGAGGGACGGCGCGAGCGGCCTTCCGTGTACGCGCTATTCGGCCTCGCTGAAGGTCACCTCGACGCCTCCGACGAGGTCGGAGGAGATGTTGTAGATGACCGCGCCCAGCGTGGAGAGTGCGGTGATCAGCACGACGTTGACGGCGCCGATCAGGGCCGTGTAGCCGAGGATGCGCACCGGCTCGAACCACGAGGCGATGTCGATCGGGATCGAGCTCTGGCCCTGCTCACCCTGGCCGAGCTGGTTGACCAGGTCCACGATGCTGTCGAACACACCGAGGGCCTGCAGCACGCCGTAGAGCACGGCCACGGCCACGAACAGCACCACGAAGCACACCAGCGACACCACGAAGCTGAACTTCATGGCCGACCACGGTTCGATGCGCCGCAGGACCAGGTGGGCCTTGCGGGGCAGCCGGCCGCCGCCGGAGTTGGCGGAGTTCTTCTTGTTCTTGCCGCTCGGCAGCTCCACCTGCGGCGGAGCCTCGGTGGCCAGCGACGGACGGGCGCGCATGCCGTCGTTGCGCATCCCGTCATTACGCATGCCGTCGTTGCGGTTGCCGTCGTTGCGGTTGCCGTCCACAGGCGCGCCGGGCGCATGGGAGCGCTGTTGCGGCTCGTCCTTGGCCGGGACGGGCTTGCCCTGCGCGGGCGAGGTGGTGTCCTGGCCGTCGTCGACCGGGTTGAAAATCTCGGTTTCTCCGGGCTTTTTGGGCTGTTGTCCGTTACCCGAAGCCGCCTGGGTCCTGGCGGGGCCACCCTGGGCGCTCATGGACTACTCTCCTCCCCCGTCTTCATCACTGTCCACCGAAGTCTCCATGGACTCCGCGTTCCGGGCGAGGGCCACCACGCTGTCGCCTTCAGCGAGATTCATCAATCGAACTCCCATGGTCTGACGGCCGGACTGCTTGATCTCGCCGGCACTCGTCCGGATCACACCACCGGCGGACGTGATCGCGAAGACCTCGTCCTCGGGGTTGACCATGACGGCTCCAACCAGCTTGCCACGGGAACTCACGATCTTTGCCGTCAGCACCCCTCTACCGCCACGGCCCTGAACCGGATACTGCTCCACTGGCGTCCGCTTTGCGTACCCCGCCTTCGTGGCGATAAGCACGTCTTGACCGTCGGCCATGCGATTCATGGCGAGAAGTTCGTCGCCTTCGAGGAACCTCATGCCGATCACGCCGCTGGTCGCCCGCCCCATGGGGCGGAGCGCCTCGTCGGAGGCCGTGAACCTGATGGCCTGCGCCCCCTTGGAGACCAGCAGCAGGTCGTCGTGCTCGGAGACCAGACGGGCTCCGATGACCTCGTCGTCCTCCCGCAGGTTGATCGCGATCAGACCGCCGGACCTGGGGGAGTCGTACTCCGACAGGCGGGTCTTCTTGACCAGGCCGCTGCGGGTGGCCAGGACGAGGTAAGGCGCGACGTGGTAGTCGCGCAGGTCGAGAACCTCCATGACTGTTTCGTCGGGCTGCATGGCCAAAAGGTTCGCGAGATGCATGCCCCTTGCGTCACGCGCGCCCTCGGGCAGCTCGTACGCCTTGACCCGGTAGACCCGACCCTTGTTCGTGAAGAACAGCAGCCAGTGGTGGGTGGTGGTGACGAAGAAGTGGTCGACGATGTCGTCCTGGCGCAGCTGGGCACCGCGTACGCCCTTGCCGCCCCGCTTCTGGGCGCGGTAGGAGTCGGTCTTGGTGCGCTTGGCGTAGCCGCCGCGGGTGATGGTGACGACGATCTCGTCCTCGGCGATGAGGTCCTCGATCGACATGTCGCCGTCGTAGGCGATGATCTCGGTCTGCCGCTCGTCCCCGTAGCGGCCGACGACCTCGGCGAGCTCCTCGTTGATGATCTCGCGCTGGCGGGCCTCGCTGGCGAGGATCGCGTTGTACTCGGCGATCTGCGTCATGAGGGAGTCGTACTCGTCCTGGATGGCCTGGCGCTCCAGGGCGGCGAGCTTGCGCAGCTGCATGTCGAGGATGGCCTGCGCCTGGACCTCGTCGATCTCCAGCAGCGACATGAGGCCCTGCTGGGCGTGCGCGGCGGAGTCCGAGGCCCGGATGAGGGCGATGACGTCGTCGAGCCGCTCCAGGGCCCTCAGCAGGCCGCGCAGGATGTGGGCGCGCTCCTCGGCCTTGCGGAGGAGGTAGCGGGTGCGCCGGACGATGACCTCGATCTGGTGGGCCACGTAGTGCCGGATGAACTGGTCGAGGCGCAGCGTGCGCGGCACGCCGTCGACCAGGGCCAGCATGTTGGCGCCGAAGGTGTCCTGGAGCTGGGTGTGCTTGTAGAGGTTGTTGAGCACGACCTTGGCGACCGCGTCCCGCTTGAGGACGATCACCAGGCGCTGGCCGACCCGCGAGGAGCTCTCGTCGCGTACGTCGGCGATGCCGGTGAGCTTGCCCTCGCGGACCAGCTCGGCGATCTTCAGCGCGAGGTTGTCGGGGTTGACCTGGTAGGGCAGCTCGGTGACGACCAGCGCCTGCCGCCCCTTCTCCTCCTCGACCTCGACCACGGCCCGCATGGTGATGGAGCCGCGGCCGGTGCGGTAGGCGTCCTCGATGCCCCGCCGGCCGACGATGAGCGCCTTGGTGGGGAAGTCGGGGCCCTTGACCAGCCTGATCGACGCTTCGAGCAGCTCGTCGTCGGTGGCCTCGGGGTTCTCCAGCGCCCACTTGACCGCCGAGGCGACCTCGCGCAGGTTGTGCGGCGGGATGTTGGTGGCCATGCCGACCGCGATGCCGCCGGAGCCGTTGACCAGGAGCTGCGGGAAGCGCGACGGGAGGACGTCGGGCTCCTGCGACTTGCCGTCGTAGTTGGGACGGAAGTCGACGGTGTCCTTGTCGATGTCGCGCAGCATCTCCATGGCGATGGGCGCGAGCTTGCACTCGGTGTAGCGCATCGCCGCCGCCGGGTCGTTGCCCGGCGAGCCGAAGTTGCCCTGGCCGTCCACCAGCGGATAGCGCAGCGACCACGACTGGGCGAGGCGGACCAGCGCGTCGTAGATCGAGGTGTCGCCGTGGGGGTGGTAGGTGCCCATCACGTCACCGACGACGCGGGCGCACTTGAAGTAGCCGCGGTCGGGGCGGTAGCCCCCGTCGTACATCGCGTAGAGCACCCGCCGGTGCACGGGTTTGAGTCCGTCGCGCACGTCCGGCAGCGCTCTGGACACGATGACCGACATCGCGTAGTCCATGTAGCTGCGCTGCATCTCGGACTGGATGTCCACAGGTTCGATGCGCTCAGCCGGGGGAGTGGTGTTCACGTCCGTCACAGGTGAATTTCCTTAAACGTCGAGGAAGCGCACGTCACGGGCGTTCCGGATGATGAAGTCGCGCCGCGCCTCCACGTCCTCGCCCATGAGCACGCTGAACAGGTCGTCGGCCTGCGCCGCGTCGTCGAGCGTGACCAGCCGCAGCAACCGGGTCGCCGGGTTCATCGTGGTCTCCCAGAGCTGGCCGGCGTTCATCTCGCCGAGGCCCTTGAAGCGCTGCACGTTGTCGCGGGGCCGGGGGTCGGGCTTGCCGTTGGCGACGCCCTCGGCGATGACCGCGTCCCGCTCGGGGTCGGAGTAGGCGTAGGAGGCGTCCTCGCCCTTCCGGTCCCACTTGATCTTGTACAGCGGCGGGCAGGACAGGTAGACGTGCCCGGCCTCGATCAGCGGCCTCATGAACCTGAACAGCAGCGTCAGCAGCAGCGTGTTGATGTGCTGGCCGTCGACGTCGGCGTCGGCCATCAGGATGACCTTGTGGTAGCGCAGCTTGCCGATGTCGAACTCGTCGTGCACACCGGTGCCGAGCGCGGTGATCAGCGCCTGCACCTCGTTGTTCTTCAGTACCTTGTCGATCCGCGCCTTCTCGACGTTGAGGATCTTGCCGCGGATGGGCAGGATCGCCTGGAAACGCGAGTCGCGGCCGCCCTTGGCCGAGCCGCCGGCCGAGTCGCCCTCGACGATGAACAGCTCGCACTTCTCCGGGTCGTTCCACTGGCAGTCGGCCAGCTTGCCGGGCAGGCCGCTGCCGGACTCCAGGAGCGACTTGCGCCGGGTGAGGTCGCGGGCCTGGCGGGCGGCGAGGCGCGCTCGGGAGGCCTGCAGCGACTTGTTGATGATGTCCTTGGCCTCGCCGGGGTTGCGCTCCAGCCAGTCGCGCAGGTGGTCGTTGCACGCCTTCTGGACGAACGACTTCGCCTCGGTGTTGCCCAGCTTGGTCTTGGTCTGGCCCTCGAACTGCGGGTCGGACAACTTGACCGAGATGATCGCGGTCAGGCCCTCGCGGACGTCCTCGCCCGAGAGGTTGTCGTCCTTGCCTTCCTTGAGGAACTTCTGCTCGCGCGCGTAGCGGTTGACGATGGACGTCAGCGCCGCGCGGAAGCCCTCCTCGTGGGTGCCGCCCTCGGCCGTGTTGATCATGTTGGCGAACGTGTAGACCGACTCCGAGTAGGAGTTGTTCCACTGCATCGCGATCTCGACCGCTATGCCGTCGCCCTCCTCCTCGAAGGCGATGATCGACGCGTGCGCCGGCTCCTTCTTGGCGTTGAGGTGCTTGACGAAGTCGGACAGACCGCCCTCGTAGTGGTAGGTGACGGTGTGCGGCGTCTCACCGTTGACGTGGTCGGGCCGCTCGTCCGTGAACGTGATGATGAGGCCCTTGTTGAGGAACGCCGTCTCCTGGAAGCGCCGCGAGAGCGTCTCGTAGTTCCAGGTGGTGGTCTCGAAGACGTCGGGGTCGGGCCAGAACGTGATCGTGGTGCCGGTCTCGTCGGTGCCCTCGCCCTTGGCCAGCGGCGCGACGGGCTTGGAGTGCTCGAAACGCATGCGCCAGTAGTGGCCGTTCTGCTTGATCTCGACGTCCATGGCGGTCGACAGCGCGTTGACGACGGCCGAGCCGACGCCGTGCAGGCCGCCGGAGACGGCGTAGGCCTGGCTGTCGAACTTGCCGCCGGCGTGCAACGTGGTCAGCACGACCTCGACCGCGGAGCGCTTCTCCACAGGGTGGATGCCCGTAGGTATGCCGCGGCCGTCGTCGACCACCCGGACGCCGTTGTCGGCGAGCAGCGTGATCTCGATGCGCTTCGCGTAACCGGCCAGGGCCTCGTCCACCGCGTTGTCCACGATCTCGTAGACAAGGTGGTGCAGGCCGCGCTCGCCGGTCGAGCCGATATACATACCCGGGCGCTTGCGAACCGCCTCAAGCCCTTCGAGTACGGTGATTGAGCTAGCGTCGTAGGACAACTGCGAAATCCTCCTGCCGCGGACACGCGGCGGGGGAGGCGATCGTGATGCGAAGCTGCCCCTGCCGTGCCCGTCACCGTCGTGAGTGCCCCGATGCGCGGTCACCCAGGGGAGTCGGCTTGCTGCCGGGGTGACACGCAAGCGGACGTGTCCGGAATCCTTTTTCATTCTACCGCTTCCGGAGCCCCGTGGTGGCAATGAACGCGCCTGTGGTCGCCTCTAGCTCGTTTTGCCCCCGGCCCAGCATCCCCCCAGCGGAAAGGGGGCTTATCGCGTCTGCGGCTGTTCTGATCGCCCCCGGAGCTCAACCGTAGGTGTCTCCCGGGCCACGGCTTCCGGTCACCCGCAAACCCCCTGATGGACGCGGTGCGTTCTGCGGCCCTTTGACCTTGACCTTCGTGACCGTGCCTTCGCCGAGCTCCTCGTTGAGCCTGCGCACGAGGGTGCGCGCGAGCAGCCGCACCTGCGTCGCCCAGGCCGTCGAGTCGGCCAGGATCAGCACCTCGCCGTCCTCGAACGAGTCGGGCTTGGTGTGGGCGGCCAGGTCGGGACCCACGATCTCGGGCCAGCGCCCGAACACGCCGCCGACGGCCGCCGAACGCTCCCAGCCACGGTCGGCCAGCAGGTCGGCTATCGCCCGGCCGAAAAGCTGGGGGTCGCCGGCCTCCCGTCGCGGGCCGGCTCCCCGCCGACGGGGCTCGCGGCGGGGGAGCTGGCCGCGCTTGGCGGCGTCGGCCTTGGCCTGGGCGAGCTTCTCCCTGGCCATGGCCGCCCCTCTGGCCGTACGGGCGGTCGGGTTGTCCTCATCTGACACGGGTCACGCTCCCCTCCACCACGTCGAACCGGGCGCCCGCGAGCTCCTTCGGCACGTCGTCGGGCACGGCGGCGGTGATCAGCACCTGCTCGGCGGGCGCCACCATCTCGGCCAGCCGGCGCCGGCGCTGGCTGTCGAGCTCGGCGAAGACGTCGTCGAGGATCAGCACGGGGTCGCCGCCGTCGGCCCGCAGCAGGTCGTAGGCGGCCAGCCGCAGCGCCAGCGCGAACGACCACGACTCCCCGTGGCTGGCGTAGCCCCGGGCGGGCAGGTCGCCCAGGCCGAGGACCAGGTCGTCGCGGTGGGGACCGACGAGCGTGACGCCCCGCTCCAGCTCCGACTGGCGGACCTCCACTAGCCGCTCCCGCAGACGCTCTTCAAGGGTTTTCCCCAAGTCTGTGGATAACGTCTGTGTATCGAAAGATCCCCGCTCACCGGGGAATTCGCCCCCCTGACCCCCCTCGTCGTCATCCCCACCTGTGGACAACGTGCTGCGGTAGGCCAGCGTCGCGGGGGCGCTGGACGGGGCCAGCGCCGCGTAGGCGCCGGCGACCAGGGGACGCAGCGCCTCGATCAGCTCCAGCCGCGCCTTCAGCAGCTCGGCACCATGCCGGGCGAGGTGGGCGTCCCACACCTCCAGGGTGCTCAGGACGTCGCCCGCGCCCGCCGCCGCGAACGCGGTGTCGCTCTCCTGCCTGCGGGCGCCACGGCTGCCCCTGCGGGCCTGCGCGGCCGTGCGCAGCAGGGCGCCGCGCTGCTTCAGCACCCGGTCGTAGTCGGCGCGCACCCCGGCGAACCTCGGCGCCCTGGCCACCAGCAGGTCGTCGAGGAAGCGGCGGCGCTCGGACGGGTCGCCCTTGGACAGCGCGAGGTCCTCGGGGGCGAACAGCACCGTGTGCAGCAGGCCCACGACGTCGCGGGCGCGCGAGACGGGCGCGCGGTTGAGCCGGGCGCGGTTGGCCCGGCCGGGGTTGATCTCCAGCTCGATCAGCGCCCGCCGGTCGTCCCTGTGGACGGCGCAGCGCACGATCGCCCTGGCGGCCCCCTGGCGGACGAGGGGCGCGTCGGTCGCCACGCGGTGGCTGGAGTGCGTCGCGACGTAGCCGAGGGCCTCGACCAGGTTGGTCTTGCCCTGGCCGTTGGGCCCCACGAACGCCGTGACGCCCGGCTCCAGGCCGAGCTCCACGGAGGCGTAGGACCGGAAGTCGGTCAGCGAGAGGTGGGCGACGTGCACCTCAAAGAGGTTAGTCGGCCTCGCCGGTCGCTGGGTTCACCGGCGTGCGGTCTGTGGAGAACTCCCGCCGCCGCGGCTGCCTATGGAGGCGCCGCCCGCGGAGGCGCGCCTTCAGCGGTCGGTCTCCTTGGGCGGGTTGACGTCCGCGCCCGGCGCGTCGGCGCCCTTGGCGGTGCTGCCCTCGGTCGCGTTGATCGCGTGGCCGCCGAACTGGTTGCGCAGCGCGGCCACGACCTTCATCGCGGGGGAGTCGTCCTGGCGCGAGGCGAACCTGGCGTAGAGGGCGGCGGTGATGACCGGCAGCGGCACCGCGTGGTCGACGGCGGCCTGGACGGTCCAGCGGCCCTCGCCGGAGTCCTGGGCGTAGCCGCGGAGCTGGTCGAGGCGCTCGTCGTCGTCGAGGGCCCGGACCAGCAGGTCGAGCAGCCAGGAGCGGATGACGGTGCCGGTGCGCCAGCTGGAGAAGGAGCCTCGTACGTCCTTGACGACGTCGGAGGCCTCCAGCAGCTCCCAGCCCTCGGCGAAGGCCTGCATCATGCCGTACTCGATGCCGTTGTGGACCATCTTCGCGAAATGGCCGGCGCCGACGTCGCCCGCGTGGACGAAGCCGTCCTCGCCCTCGGGCTTGAGCGTCTCGAAGATCGGCATCAGCCGGTCGACGTGCTCCTTGTCGCCGCCGCACATGAGCGCGTAGCCGTTCTCCAGCCCCCACACGCCGCCGCTCACGCCGCAGTCGACGAAGCCGATGCCCTTCTTGGCCAGCTCGGCGGCGTGCTTCTGGTCGTCCACATAGTGGGAGTTGCCGCCGTCGACGACGATGTCGCCCTCGTCGAGGAGCTCGCCCAGATCGTCCACGGTGGACTGGGTGGGCCTGCCCGCCGGCACCATGACCCAGACGACCCGTGGCGCCTCCAGGCGCTCCACGAGGCCCTTCAGGCTCTCGACGTCGCTGATCGAGGGATCGCGGTCGTAGCCGACGACGTCGTGACCTCCGCGGCGCAGGCGCTCGGCCATGTTGCCGCCCATCTTGCCCAGTCCCACCATGCCGATCTGCATGACTTTTTCCCTACCCCCTCGTCAGGATTTCATCATCCCCGATGACAGGATCAGCCTGACAGGCGGATGGGCATGATCAGGTATCGGTAGTCGGTGGTGGCACCGTCCTCCACAGGTTTGCCACCCGTGAGGATAGCGGGCTTCGTGGACGTGGTCATCTGGAGCCTGGCGATGTCGGAGTCGATCGCGCCGAGACCCTCCAGAAGGAACTGGTGGTTGAAGGCGATGTTCATCTCCTCGCCCTCGTAGTCCACAGGCAGGGCCTCGACGGCCTGGGCCTCGTCGCCGCTGCCGGCCTCCAGCACGACCTCGCCGCTGCGGAACGCGAGGCGTACCGGGGTGTTGCGCTCGGCGACGAGTGCCACACGCTTGACCGCCTCGACGAACGGGCCTGTGGACAGGTCGGCGCGCGCGGAGAACTCAGTGGGGAGCAGCGAGCGGTACTTCGGGAACTCGGGGTCGAGCAGGCGCGTGGTGGTGCGGCGGCCGGCGCTGGAGAAGCCGATCATGCCCTCGCCGGTGCCGCCCGCGGAGCTGAGCGCGATCTCGACCTCGGCGCCGGTGCTGCCGAGCGCCTTGGCGGTGTCGGCGAGCGTCTTGCCGGGGATCATCGCGATGGCGGAGAAGTCGGGCTGGCCCGGCTGCCACTTCAGCTCGCGTACGGCGAGCCGGTAGCGGTCGGTGGCCGCGAGGGTCACCGTGTCGCCGTCGATCTCCATGCGGACGCCGGTGAGCATCGGCAGCGTGTCGTCACGACCGGCTGCGACGGCCACCTGGGAGACGGCCGAGGCGAACACGTCGCTGCCGACCCGGCCCGCGGCCGGCGGCATGGCCGGCAGGGACGGGTAGTCCTCCACAGGCATGGTGAGGAGGGTGAACCGCGCGCTGCCGCAGGTGACGACCGCCTTGGCGCCGTCGACCACGAAGTCCACAGGCTGTGCGGGAAGGGCGCGGGTGATCTCGGCGAGCAGCTTGCCCGAGACCAGGACGACGCCGGGCTCGCCGGTGTGCAGCTCCAGCGTCACCTGGGCGGAGACCTCGTAGTCGAAGCCGGAGAGCTTCAGCTGCTGGTCGTCGGTGACCTCCAGGCGCATGCCCGCGAGGACGGGCACCGACGGGCGCGCCGGAAGGCTGCGTGCCGTCCAGGCCACCGCCTCGGCGAGTACGTCTCGCTCGATCCGGAACATCACGGTGATCCGCCTCCTGGGTCTGTCGTTGATTCGAGGATCCACTCTCCCGCACTCGCGCTCCGGGAGAAGCCCAACTATGGGTCTTTGAGTTTCTTAGTAAGAGATAGAAGAGGTCATCACACTAGGGGCTGTGGAAACTGTGGACAACTGGCCTTCGCCCAGGTCAGTGGCCCTGAATTCATCCACCGAGGCTGTGTGTGACGCCTGGGGGTAACTGGGGCCGCCTGGGGACGGCGAATCCTTGCCCACAGGCTGTCCCCAGATCATGGTCGCTTCATCCACGGGAAACCCGGGGTTATCCACGATGTTTCCACAGGTTATCCACGGGGTAGAAGAGGCCCTTCTGGAGCCCCAGATCCGTTGTGCACACGCTGTCCACACGTTATCCACGGGCTGTCCCCAGGTTTCCCCCAGATGTCCCCAGGTTTGTCCCCAGCCCTTGTGGGTGGATTTTTCGGGGCATTGCCGGGCGCCGAGGGGCCGCGAATCGACGTTTCCGCTGCTCCACAGTGTTTTCCACAGGTTGTGCATAACGTTCAGGATCCGCGCTGTGTCTGCTTGATGCGTATTGTCAGCTCGTTGACCTGGTTGTACATCGACTTGCGCTCCGCGATCAGCGAGCGGATCTTCCGCTCGGCGTGCATCACCGTGGTGTGGTCGCGACCGCCGAACTGCTGGCCGATCTTCGGCAGCGACAGCTCGGTCAGCTCCCGGGCGAGATACATGGCGATCTGCCGGGCGTTGACGAGCGCCCGGCTGCGCGAGGTGCCGCACAGGTCGTCGATGCTGATGCCGAAGTAGTTGGCGGTCTCGCTCATGATCGCCGCGATGGTGATCTCGGTGTCGGACTCCGAGGTGATGAGGTCCTTCAGCACCACCTCGGCGAGCTGCAGGTCGACGCCCTGCCGGTTGAGGCTGGCGAACGCGGTGACCCTGATCAGCGCGCCCTCCAGCTCCCGGATGTTGGTGGAGATGCGGCTGGCGATGTACTCCAGCACCTCGGGCGGCGCGGCCAGGCCCTCCTGGATGGCCTTCTTCCTGAGGATGGCGATGCGCGTCTCCAGCTCGGGCGGCTGGACGTCGGTGATCAGGCCCCACTCGAAGCGGTTGCGCAGCCGGTCCTCCAGCGTGATGAGCTGCTTCGGCGCGCGGTCGCTGGAGATGACGATCTGCTTGTTGGCGTTGTGGAGGGTGTTGAAGGTGTGGAAGAACTCCTCCTGCGTCTGCTCCTTGCCCTCCAGGAACTGGATGTCGTCCACGAGCAGGATGTCGATCGCGCGGTAGCGGCCACGGAAGCCGTCGGCCTTGTGGTCGCGGATGCTGTTGATGAAGTCGTTGGTGAACTCCTCGGAGCTCACGTAGCGCACCCGGGCGCCGTCGTAGAGGCTCTGCGCGTAATGCCCGATCGCGTGCAGCAGGTGGGTCTTCCCCAGCCCCGAGTCGCCGTAGATGAACAGCGGGTTGTACGCCTTCGCCGGCGACTCCGCGACGGCCACGGCGGCCGCGTGCGCGAACCGGTTGCTGGCGCCGATGACGAAAGTCTCGAATGTGTACTTCTGGTTGAGCCGGGCGGGTTCGCTGGGTTTGTTGCTCTTTGCTTCCCACCGATTCGGGGTCGGCTCCGGCGATTTCTCCGCGGGCGGGGTGCCGGGCGGCGAGTAAGGCTGCGCCTGTTCAAAAGCGAAGCCCTGCTGTGGATATTCTGTGGACGGACGCTCCGCCTCGGGCTGTGGAGAATAGAACTGCGGAGGCTCTGAAGCCTGCTGGGCCTGCGGTTGGAGATGCTGTGTAAAACGCGGCTGGTTCTCCACACTCTGGGGATAACTCGGAGCCACAGGCTGTTGATGAAGGTCGACGACGGGCTGCTCGGGGGCCGTCGTGTCGATCATCACCGCCAGCCGCATCGTCCGGCCGAGCTCCTGGGACAGCGCGTGCGCGACGAGCGGCCGCAGCTTGCCCTCGATGAGGTCCTTGAGGAAGTCGTTGGGGACGCCGAGCACGATCGTGTCGTTGGCCAGGGCGATCGGGCGCACCATCGACAGCCACGTACGCTGCTGGATCGGCACGTTCTCGTTGAGGAAGTTGCCCAGGGCCCTCGCCCACACCGTGCCGAGGTCGACACTGCTCACAGTGCGGTTCCCCCTCCTCCCTCTCGCGGCCTCCGCGGTCGTTCATCCACATGCCGGCGGTCGCTGACGATCTTCGGACGCCTTTGTCCACAGCCCGGGAGGCGAGCGTCACGCTCAGTTTTTCCACAGGATCTCCACATGTTGTGCACAGTGGCGCCGCCGCGTTACCGCGGCTCCGGAGGGGCCGACAGTAGCTCTGTGCACAGCTGTGTTCAAGGCGTTGTCCACAGCCTAGTGGCACCTGAGTGCACAAACTGTGGACGTGTGCGGCCTGGGGAAAACTCGCCTGTGGATTGGTGGACAACCCGCCCGGTTTGACCTGGGAGGGCATTGGCCCGTAACGTACGACGGTCGGCTTGTCACGCGACGGCTATTTCGCGTGCCCTCGCTTTCCTGGCAGGCCATCCTGTGTGTGTACCGCGCCCGCCGGGCGCACCAATGACCTGGAGCCCACCCGTGAGCAAGCGTACTTTCCAGCCGAACAACCGTCGCCGCGCGAAGACCCACGGCTTCCGGCTGCGGATGCGCACCCGGGCCGGCCGCGCCATCCTGGCCTCCCGCCGCCGCAAGGGCCGCGAGAAGCTGTCGGCCTGACCGTCCCGCGCCTGATAATCGGCCCGCCGGCGAATCTCGCCGGCGGGCGATAGGCATATACGGTGCTGTCCCGGCAATCCCGCATGCGGCGCGGGGAGGATTTCGAGGCGGCCGTGCGGCGAGGCAAGCGCGCGGGTCGCCCCACTTTGGTGGTGCATTTTCGCGTTTCCGGGGAAGAGCCACCCCTGGTGGGTTTCGTGGTGAGCAAGGCCGTCGGCGGCGCTGTCACCCGGAACAAGGTCAAGCGACGGCTCCGACACCTGATGCGGGAGCGTCTTGACCGGCTGCCGGGAGGTAGCCTGCTTGTGGTACGCGCCAATCCACCGGCCGCGTCCGCGCGATTCGAGCACCTGGCCGCCGAGCTCGACGCCGCGCTGGATCGTTTGCTCAGGCGGCGCGATGCCTCGACGGGTGGACAGAGATGACGGAGCAGGTGCACGAGGTGCCGAGCGTCGCGGCTCGGGTGCTGATCGTCCCGATCCGGTTCTATCGGGCGTTCATCAGCCCGCTGCTCGGCCCACGCTGCCGTTTTTATCCGTCGTGCAGTGCCTACGGCCTCGAGGCGATCGCCACGCATGGTGCGTTGCGTGGCATCTGGCTGACTGTCCGGCGCATCGGGCGGTGCCACCCATTCCATCCCGGAGGTATAGACCCGGTGCCCCCACGCCCGGTCCGGTCCCACGAAACGCAAGGGAGATAGCTCGGTGGAGCTGTCCTGGCTCAACTGGCTGTACACAGCCGTCGCCCAAGTCATCACCTGGATCCACAGTGCTTACAGCACGTTCCTCGACCCGAACAGCGGTTTGACGTGGGCGCTCACCATCATCACGCTGACGATCTTCATGAGGATCCTGATCTTCCCGCTGTTCCTCAAGCAGATGCGGTCGTCGCGGAAGATGCAGGAGCTGGCGCCGAAGGTCCAGGAGCTCCGTAAGCGTTACAAGAACGACAAGCAGCGCATGAACCAGGAGGTCATGGCGCTGTACCAGGGAGCCGGGGCCAACCCGCTCGGCGGCTGCCTCCCCGTCGTCGCCCAGTTCCCGATCTTCATCTCGATGTTCACCGTGCTCCGGGCGATCGCGGCGGACGAGGCGAAGTTCGGCATGTCGCAGGAACTCGTCGACAGCGCCAAGCACGCGCTCATCCTGGGCGCCCCGCTGCCCGCGACGTTCTTCGAGGCGCCCACGACGATGCAGAAGGTCGTCATCGGCTTCTTCGTCGCGATCAGCTCGCTGACCACGTTCCTCACCGTCCGGCAGAGCGTGACCCGCTCCATGGCCCAGATGCCGGACAACCCCATGGCGCAGCAGCAGAAGATCCTGATGTACATCTCGCCGCTGTTCGCCTTCTTCAGCCTGAACTTCCCCCTCGGCCTGATCCTCTACTGGGTCACCACCAACCTGTGGACGCTCGGCCAGCAGCACTGGTTCTACAGCCGGCACCCGATGCCGCAGTTCGACGCCAAGGGCAACGCGATCCCCGTGGAGCCGAAGCAGGGCCTGATCGCCAAGATCCGCAAGACGCCTCCGGAGGAGCAGGCCCCTCCGGCCCCGCCGGAGCCTAAGATCATCAGGCAGCAGCCGAGCCGCCAGCCTCGCAGCAAGCGCACCGGCAGCAAGAAGTCGTGACCACGAAGGAGAGGCCGGCCATGACCGAGGCCGAGCAGAAGAATGCTCCTGATCTCGCCGCCCTGGAGCAGGAGGGCGAGATCGCTGCCGACTACGTCGAGGGTCTTCTTGACATCGCCGACATCGACGGCGACATCGACATGGACGTCGAGGGCGACCGCGCGCTCGTCTCCGTCGTCGGACTCAAGGGCAACGAGCTGGTGGGCCCCGGGGGAGAGGTCCTGGAGGCGCTGCAGGAGCTGACCCGCCTGGCCGTGCACCGCCAGACCGGCGAGCGCTCGCGGCTGATGCTCGACGTCGGCGGCTACCGGGAGCGTCGCCGCGCCGAGCTGACCAAGCTCGGCACCGAGGTCGCCAACCAGGTCAAGGACCGCGGCGAGCCCAGGTCGCTGCAGCCGATGACCCCGTTCGAGCGCAAGATCGTCCACGACGCGGTGGCCGCCGCCGGGCTCAGCAGCGAGTCCGAGGGCGAGGAGCCCAACCGCTACGTGGTGGTCCTGCCCGCCTGATCCTCCGCTTCGTCGCGGCCGTCTGCCCCCGCCCCCTGGCGAGCGGCAGGCGGCCGTTCTCTTTTATCCTGGTACGTACCTAGGCCAGCCTCAATGCGGTGATGTCAGCATATATGTCCCCATGCTGCCGGTCCGTCCGCCACGGCGGGCGGCGTGCTCGAAGGTCACCCTGGGGGCGGCCCGCTAGTCTTCCTTTGTGATCGCCCGATTAGCCTGGGACGCGGAAGGTCCCCGGCGGGGACGGTCACGTCCGGCCACGACACCAGCACCGAGAAAGGGCCTCCAACCAGTGAGCGATGAGCTGCCGGCGCCGCCGGACATAGCGCGGGACGTCTTCGCCGGGGAGGCTTGGGATCGCGCCAACGCGTTCGCCGAGCTGCTGGCGGGGCCCGGCGTGGTCCGCGGGCTGCTGGGGCCGCGGGAGGTGCCGCGGATCTGGGACCGCCATCTGCTCAACTGCGCGGTCGTCGCCGAGGCCGTGCCCGCCGACGTCGAACTGGTCGACATCGGCTCCGGCGCCGGGCTGCCGGGAATCGTGCTGGCGATCGTCCGGCCGGATATCCGGGTCACGCTGCTGGAGCCGCTGCTGCGCCGTACCGTGTTCCTGGAGGAATGCGTCGCGACGCTCAAGCTCGGCAACGTCGAGGTGCTGCGCGGCCGGGCGGAGGAGCTGGCCGGCAAGCGCGTTTTCGACGTCGCCAGCGCCCGTGCCGTCGCGCCGCTCGACCGGCTGCTGACGTGGGCGATGCCGCTGCTGCGCGAGGGCGGCGAGCTCATCGCCATGAAGGGGGAGCGGGCGGCCGGCGAGCTGGCCGAGGCCGAAGCCCAATTGCGCGCCAGCGGAGCACGAACGGCCGAGCTTGTGACCGTCGGGCACGGTAAGGTCGAGCCGCCTGCAACATTGGTTCGGGTGGTAGCGGGTCGCGCGCCGGAGCGAGCCGGGCGGCGACGGAGGAGGTGACGGTTGTGCCAGTCGCGTCAAGCGGCCTCGGATGGCCGGACCGTCGTCCGTCCTCGAGTCCCACCGGGGTTGGCTGGCCCGAAATGGGCGTGTCGCGACAGCAAATTCCCGGCACCGGCACACCATCGGTTGAAAGGATGGCCATCGTGACCCAGACCCCCCTGAACCCCGGTGATTCGCCGTTGGTACGAGAGGCGCTCAGCTCAGTGGTTTCACGTGAAACATCCGCAACCCCGACGGCCGTTCAAGCTGGAGACGGGTCCGGCGCGGGCGACGCCGGCTGGCCCCGCCCGGCGAAGACACGGGTGATCGCGGTGGCCAACCAGAAGGGTGGCGTCGGCAAGACCACCACGTCGGTGAACATCGCGGCCGCGCTCTCGATGCACGGCCAGCGGGTGCTCGTGGTGGATCTGGACCCGCAGGGCAACGCCTCCACCGCCCTCGCCACCGAGCACCGTGGCGACGTGCCGGACGTTTACCAGGTGCTGGTGGACGACCTGCCCATGGCGGACATCGTCAAGCAGGTGCCCGAGATGCCCAACCTTTACTGCGCACCCGCCACCATCGACCTCGCCGGGGCCGAGATCGAGCTGGTGTCGCTGGTCGCGCGGGAGGCGCGGCTGCGTCGGGCGCTGGCGGCGTACGACGAGATCGAGCTGGACTACATCATCATCGACTGCCCGCCGTCGCTCGGCCTGCTCACCGTCAACGCGCTGGTGGCGGCGGACGAGGTCATGATCCCCATCCAGTGCGAGTACTACGCGCTGGAGGGCCTCGGCCAGCTCCTCCGGAACGTCGACCTCATCAAGGCCCACCTGAACCCGACGCTGCGGCTGTCCACGATCGTCCTGACGATGTACGACGGGCGGACGCGGCTCGCGTCGCAGGTGGCGGAGGAGGTGCGGTCCCACTTCGGGGAGACGGTGCTGAACACGGTGATCCCGCGGAGCGTGCGGCTGTCGGAGGCACCCAGCTATGGGCAGTCGGTGATGACGTACGATCCGGGATCGAGTGGGGCGATGGCTTACATGGACGCGGCCCGGGAGATCGCCTACCGCGCCACGGTCGCCTGACGCCCCCCTGCCTCTGCCGTCTGCGCCGGTCCCGAGTGGGATCGGCTGGTTGCGTTGGGCCGCCTGGGTCCCGTGAGCGGGGCGGACCGTGGTCGGCGCCCTGCGACTGGGTGCGGCCTGTGGGCGGTGACGGGTGATTCGGCCGCGCTGGCGGCTGGGCTCAACGCCGCTGGGTTCGACGCCGCTGGGCTCAACGCCGCTGGGTTCGACGCCGCTGGGTTCGACGCCGCTGGGTTCGACGCGGCGGGACTCGACACGGCGGGACTCGACACGGCGGGACTCGGCACCGCAGGGCGCGACACCGCCGGGCGCGACACGGCTCGGCATAGCTGTTTCGGAGCCTCTGCTCGGCGGTAGCTGTAGCTCGGTCGGCGATTGACGTCGGCTCAGCAGGCGGCGTGTGGCTGGAGGAGTCCAGCGGCGCGCGGGTGCCGGTCTCGGATCGCTGCTTCTGGCCCCGGCATGCCTAGTGACGCGCTTGAGGACTATGAGGGGCACCCACGGAAGCTGGCGATGCCCGCCGATGGCGGCGGCTGCCTACGCACCGGGCATGGTGCTCCATCAGTGGGTGTGGTGGTGGCGGCTGCGAGTCACGGAGTCGATGAGTGCGCCGGTGTGATCCTGGGGGAGTGGCGCGACGGCGGGCAGGGTTGGGTGAGTTTGTGGGTGTGTTGGGGCAAATCCGCCGGACGGTGTGTGGCGAGGAGGCACTCGGCGACGCTCGCAACGGTAACCTCTCCTGAGGTGACCGGAATCGGTTGGGTGGATGAGGAGACGCAGTGAGTCAGCAGCGGCGGGGATTGGGCAAGGGGCTCGGGGCGCTCATCCCGACCGGTCCCATTGTTGACGGCCCCGGGATGGCGACGGCGACCGCCCCGGCCAATGGCAACGGCGCGCCCTCGGTGAGCGAGGCCGGCCCGAAGCCGATCGCTGGAGCGTACTTCAAGGAGGTCGCGCTCAAGGCGATCGTCCCCAACCCGCGTCAGCCGCGTAAGGTTTTCGACCCGGAGCGGCTGGATGAGCTGGTCGCGTCCATCCGTGAAGTGGGGCTGCTGCAGCCGATCGTGGTCCGGCCGGTCGGTGGCGGCCAGTACGAGCTCATCATGGGGGAGCGGCGCTGGCGGGCGTGTCAGAAGGTGGGCCTCGATCCGGTGCCCGCGATCGTCCGCAACACCCAGGACACCGACCTTCTCCGTGATGCCCTCATCGAGAACCTGCAACGAGAGCAGCTGAACGCGCTCGAAGAGGCGGCGGCGTACCAGCAACTGCTTGACGACTTCCAGGCGACGCACGAACAGCTGGCCGCGAAGGTGGGCCGTTCGCGCTCGCACATCACCAACACCCTTCGGCTCCTGAACCTGCCGCCGGAAGTTCAGCCCAAGGTCGCCGCCGGGCTCATCAGCGCTGGACATGCCCGCGCGCTGCTCGGGCTCAGCTCGGCCGAGGAGCAGATCGCGTTGGCCAAGCGGATCGTCGCGGAGCTCCTGTCGGTGCGGGCGGTGGAGGAGATCGTCGCCATGGGGAGCGCCAAGGCGGCGAAGGGGCCGACGCGGGAGCGTCCGGTCGCCAAGCCCACCGCTCCCGGTCTCACCCACCTCGCCGACCGGCTCTCCGATCACTTCGAGACGAAGGTGAAGGTGGACCTCGGCCGGAGGAAGGGGCGGATCGTGGTCGAGTTCGCGACGATCGACGATCTGGAGCGGATCATCGGGACAATGGCTCCGGAGGCGGTCCGGGCGATGCGCGAGGCCGAGGAGTAAGGACGCCGCCACCACCGCCACCTCTATCTGTTGCTGTTTCACGTGAAACAGTGGCTGTCAGCCCCGGCTTCGGATGTGTCCGGAAGTCGGGGCTGACGGCTTTTCGGGGTTTCACGTGAAACAGAGGTGGCGGGTTTCACGTGAAACAAAGGGGGGTCAGAGGGCGGCTGCGGCCTTGTGGAGGTCGGTGAGGAAGTCGTCGACGTGTTCCGGGGTGGTGTCGAAGGCGGTCATCCAGCGCACGATGCCGGCCGGCTCGTCCCAGTAGTGGAAGAGGTAGCGGCGGCGGAGGGTTTCCGTGACGGCGTGCGGAAGCTGGGCGAAGACGGCGTTGGATTCGACGGGGTAGGCGAGGGACGTCCCAGGGACGTCCGCGAGACCGGCGGCCAGGCGGGCGGCCATCTGGTTGGCGTGGTGGGCGTTGCGGTGCCAGAGGTCGTCCGAGAGCAGAGCGGTGAGCTGGCTGGAGATGAAGCGCATCTTGGAGGCGAGCTGAAGGGACTGCCGCCGGAGGAAGGGCACGGCCTCGGCGAGGGACGGGTCGAGGACGACCACGGCCTCGGCGGCCAGCGCGCCGTTTTTGGTGCCGCCGAAGCTGAAGACATCCACGCCGACGTCGGTGGTGACGGCCTTCAGGTCGCAGCCGAGATGGGCGGCGGCGTTCGCCAGCCGGGCGCCGTCCACGTGGAGGCGTAGGCCGGCGGCGTGCGCCGTCGCGGCGAGGGCGGCGATCTCGTCGGGGGTGTAGCACGTGCCGAGCTCCGTCACCTGCGAGATGGAGACGACCGCCGGCTGCGACTCGTGCGGATTGCCGAGGCCGCCCAGGCGGGACTCGAGGTCGGCCGGGCGGAGCTTGCCGTGCGAGGTGGGGACCGTCATCAGCTTCACGCCGAGCAGGCGTTCGGCGGCGCCGCCCTCGTGGGTCGCGATGTGCGCGCTGTCGGCGCAGACGACGGCGTCGTAGCGGCGGGGGAGGGTGAGGGCCAGGCCCACCATGTTCGCGCCCGCGCCGTTGAGCACCGCGAAGCCCTCCGCCTCCGGGCCGAACACCTCCTTGACCTTCTCCGCGAAGCCGGCGGTCCAGGTGTCGTCGCCGTAGGCGGGGGCGTCTCCCCGGTTCGCCGACGCCATGGCTTCGAGGATGTCCGGGTGGACGCCCGCGTGGTTGTCGCTGGCAAAGCTCTTGGGGTACATCGGATCGATCAGCACACGGTAAGGCTACGACCCGGGGTCAGGCGCGGGCGCGGGCGGCGGCGTTCTGGAGGAGGGCTCGGCAGAGGTCGCCGAGGTCCTGGCCGGCCGCCTCGGCGGCCATAGGGAGCAGCGAGGTCTCCGTCATCCCCGGCGCCACGTTGACCTCCAGGAAGTGCGGGACGTCGTCCGCGTCCACGATGAGGTCCGTACGGGAGATGTCCCGCAGACCGAGCGCCGTGTGGGCGGTGACCGCGGTCTCGGCGCACGCGGCCGCGGCGGCGGGGGACAGGCGGGCCGGGGCGAAGAACTCGGTGTGCCCGGCGGTGTAGCGGGCCGCGTAGTCGTAGACGCCCTTGTCGGGGACGATCTCGACGGCGGGAAGGGCGATCGGGCCGTCGCCGACGTCCACGACCGAGACGGCGACCTCCACGCCGTCGACGTAGCGCTCGATGAGGGCGGTGTCGCCGTAGGCGAAGCAGCCGACCATCGCGGCGGGCAGCTCCTCGGCGGTGCGGACGATGGAGGCGCCCAGCGCGGAGCCGCCCCGCGCCGGCTTGACGAACAGGGGCAGGCCGAGCCGCTCGATGATCCGGCCGAGCACGACCGTGGCGCCGAGGTCGTGGAAGGTCTCCTTGGGCAGCGTGACCGACTCCGGCGTGCGCAGGCCGACGGAGCGGACGACCGCCTTGGCGGTGGGCTTGTCGAAGGCCACCCGGCAGGCGTCGGGGTCGGCGCCCACGTAGGGGACGTCGAGGAGTTCGAGCACGGAGCGGATGGCGCCGTCCTCGCCGGCGCCGCCGTGCAGGGTGACGAACACCGCGTCCGGAGGATCGGCGAGGACCGAGGGCACGAGGGAGGCGTCGGTGTCGCGGGTCTCGACGTCGACGCCCGCGGTGCGCAGCACCTCGCTGACCCGGCGGCCCGAGCGCAGGGACACCTCCCGCTCGTAGGACAGGCCTCCGGCCAGCACCAGCACGTGGCCCAACTCGCTCATCACTTCTCCTCTGCTGACAGAACGCTGTCCGAGCGTACCGGCGTGGAGGGCGAACGGTGTACGTGAGGTGGTCGGGCGGAGTGGTGTCCGGCCCGGCGCGGGCGGCCGGGCCGGACGAGGGTCAGGCGAGGTCGGGGCCGGGCGTGTCGACGCCGCTGTGCTCGCGTACGGAGCCGGTGCCGAACGTGTCGCGCAGCTGCATCTCCTGCTCGATCACGCCGGCGAGCCGGCGCACGCCTTCGCGGATCCGGTCGGGCTCGGGATAGCAGTAGGACAGGCGCATGTGCCGAGCCCCGCTGCCGTCGGAGAAGAAGCCGGTGCCGGGGACGAAGGCCACGCGCTCGGCCACGGCCCGCGGCAGGATGGCCTTCGAGTCGAGCCCTTCGGGAAGGGTGGCCCAGACGAAGAAGCCGCCGGCCGGCCGGGTCCAGGTGACCTCGGGCGGCATCAGCGACTCAAGTGCGTCGAGGAGCGCGTCGCGCCGTTCGCGGTAGAGCTCGCGGAACGTCTTGATCTGCTCCCGCCACGGCTGCGTGGCGAGGTATTGGCCGACCGCGAGCTGTGTGAACGACGAGTGCGACAGCACCGCGGACTCCATGGCGAGCACGAGCTTGTCGCGGATCGCGTGCGGGGCGAGCGCCCAGCCGACCCGGAAGCCCGGGGCCAGCGTCTTGGAGAACGAGCCCAGATAGACGACCCCGTCGGCGTTGTCGGCCCGCAGCGCGGGCATGGGCTCGCCGTCGAAGCCGAGCAGCCCGTACGGGTTGTCCTCGATGATCAGCACCCCGGCGCGCTGGCAGATGTCGAGCACCTGCTGGCGGCGGGCGATGTTGAGGGTGACGCCGGCCGGGTTCTGGAAGTTGGGGATCGTGTAGAGGAACTTGATGGGCGCGCCGGCGGTCTCCAGCGCGTAGATGGTCTGGGCCAGGGACTCGGGCACGATGCCCTGATCGTCCATGGCGATGTGGACCACCTTGGCCTGGTAGGCGGAGAACGTGCCCAGCGCCCCTACGTACGAGGGGCCCTCGGCGAGCACCACGTCGCCCGGGTCGATGAAGATGCGGGTGATCAGGTCGAGCGCCTGCTGCGAACCCACGGTGACGACCACGTCGTCCGCCGCGGCCTGGATCCCCTCAAGGCGCATGACGTCGCAGATCTGCTCGCGCAGATGCGGATCGCCCTGGCCGGAGCCGTACTGGAGCGCGACCGGGCCGCGCCGGGTGACGAGCTCGGAGACGAGCTCGCCGACCATGTCGAGAGGAAGGGCGGTGACGTACGGCATGCCGCCCGCGAGCGAGACCACCTCGGGCCTCGACGCGACGGCGAAAAGAGCTCGGATCTCGGAGGCGACCATCCCGGTAGCTCGCGCGGCGTACCGATCGACGTAGGCGTCGATGCGCGACCCTTGGGTCGGCGCTGGTGTCTGACCGTGATCAAGCTCTTCCGTCACGGCCCACCTCCTAGGTGTCATATCGGGCGGAAATACCAGATTACGCCAGCCGGACATGTCGTACGTGACAGGGCTACGCCGTCGTGGTGTCCGCTGACGTTCTCTTCACTGAGCTACGATGCCACCTGGGGACGCGGTTTTCGCGCGCTTTTCCGGGTCAACGATAGGGGCGGTAGTTGTCGCGCCGGCTGGTCAACATAACCCTGGACAATCTTGAAGATCTGCCGCGGCGGTGCCGGCGGTGCGTGTTCTGGGAGCTCGACCCGATGAGCGGGGAGCGCGCGGTGGACTCCGGGGATCCGGGGCTGGAGAAGGAGGCCTGGCTCTCCGCCACCCTGCTGGAGTGGGGGAGCTGCGGCAAGATCGCGTACGTCGACGGCGTGCCTGCCGGGTTCGTGCTCTACAGCCCGCCGCTCTACACGCCGCGGTCGGTGGCGTTCCCCACCTCGCCGGTGAGCGCCGACGCGGTGCTGCTCATGACGGCGCACATCATTCCGGAGTTCTCCGGTGGCGGGCTGGGGCGGATGCTCATCCAGGGGATGGCCAAGGATCTGACGCGGCGCGGGGTGAAAGCCATCGAGGCATTCGGGGATCTCAAGTGGGAAGAACCTAGTTGCGTGGTTCCTGCCGAGTATCTGCTTTCTGTGGGATTTAAGACTGTTCGTCCGCATTTGCGTTTTCCGCGGTTGCGGCTCGAACTGAAGAGCGCTGTGTCGTGGCGGGAGGACGTCGAGGTGGCGCTGGAGCGGTTGCTCGGGTCCATGAGCCCCGAGCGGGCCCTGCGTCCCGTGTGACGGCCTGCCGCGCGGCGGGGCACCCACGGGAGCTCCCGAGGGGAGCACGGTCCTCCTGCCACCCACTGGGACCCGTCCAGAGGTGCCGGGAAGCAGGAGAGCCTCCCGCGTGGTCGCGGGAGGCTCTGTGCGGGGCGAAGCGCACCACGAGAGACGATCGTCAGGACCGCCGGAGGACGCGGCCTAGATGACGCCGTCGAGCTCGCGCAGCAGCATGGCCTTCGGCTTGGCGCCGATGATCTGCTTGACGACCTCGCCACCCTTGTAGACGTTCATCGTCGGGATCTGGAGCACACCGTACTGGCGCGGGATCTCGGGGTTCTCGTCGATGTTGAGCTTGACGATCTCCAGCTTGTCGCCGTGCTCCTTGGCGATCTCCTCGAGGATGGGCGAGACCTGACGGCACGGGCCGCACCACTCCGCCCAGAAGTCGACGAGCACGGGCTTGTCGCTCTTGAGTACCTCGGCTTCGAACGTGGCGTCGGTGACTGCCTTCACGGTGCGCTCCTTACTTGTCGTTGTCGGCGAGCCAGCGCTCGGAGTCGAGCGAGGCCGCACAGCCGGTGCCGGCCGCGGTGATGGCCTGGCGGTAGGTGTGGTCGACGACGTCACCCGCGGCGAACACGCCGGGGAGGTTGGTCGCCGTGCTGGGGGAGGCGACCTTGATGTAACCGTTCTCGTCCAGGTCGATCTGGCCCTTGACCAGGTCGGTGCGCGGGTCGTGGCCGATCGCGAGGAACAGCGCGTCGGTGGCCAGCTCGCACTCCTCGCCGGTCTTGACGTTGCGCAGCTTGACGGCCTCCACCTTGGTGTCGCCGAGCACGTCGACGACCTCGGAGTCCCAGACGAAGCGGATCTTGTCGTTGCCGAGCGCGCGGTCCTGCATGATCTTGCTGGCCCGCAGCTCGTCCCGACGGTGGACCACGGTGACCATGCGCCCGAACCGGGTGAGGAACGTGGCCTCCTCCATCGCCGTGTCGCCGCCGCCGACGACCACGATGTCCTTGTTGCGGAAGAAGAACCCGTCACAGGTGGCGCACCAGGACACGCCGTGGCCGGACAGGCGCTTCTCGTTCTCCAGGCCGAGCTCGCGGTAGCCGGAGCCCATGGCCAGGATGACGGACTTGGCGTAGTAGGTGTCGGTGTGGGTCTTGACGACCTTGGGCTCGGCCGCGAGGTCCACCTCGACCACGTCGTCCGCGACCAGCTCGGCGCCGAAGCGCTCGGCCTGCTTGCGCAGGTTGTCCATGAGGTCGGGCCCCATGATGCCGTCGGGGAACCCGGGGAAGTTCTCCACGTCGGTGGTGTTCATGAGCGCGCCGCCGGCGGTGACGGAGCCCTCGAAGACCAGGGGCTTGAGCTCGGCGCGCGCGGAGTAGACGGCCGCGGTGTAGCCGGCTGGCCCGGATCCAATGATGATCACGTTACGAACGTCGCTCAACGCTCCACGCCTTCCTCGTCTGCGATTGCACCGGCGTCAACAGATCCTAGGCCGCCCTGATTCCCCTCCCTACCCGCGACCCGGCCGCAGGCCGCACGAATCGCGCGGCGACCTGCGGCGGGACCTCGTTGCGCGTACTTTTCCACAGGGTTGTGCACAGGACAAAAAAGAAGAGCCCGCCGAAGCGGGCTCTTCACAGGTACAGGGACTACCAGCGCCCGAGGGCCGCCTTACGCAGGTTCTTGCAGTTGAACGGGTCGACGATGTCGATGCGGATCCTCTTGGCCGTCCGGTCCTTCCAGGAGACCACGACGAGCGCCTCCTGGCCGTTGTACTGCCCCTGGTCGGCCGCGAAGGTCTCCAGGCCGTTGCGCTCGCCCACCTTGGCGACGCACTTGGCCGCCTTGGCTGCCGCGTTGTCGCCGCCGAGCGGCTGCTGCGCCTGCGCGAAGCCGAAGAACTGCTCCATCGGCTGGCGGAGGGCGTAGTCGCTGTAGTTGTAGCCGCTGTCGGTCAGTTTGTACGCCGGCGCCACCAGCGGGCTCTTCGACACACCGGTGGACGGCAGCGCGACCGGCGCGGAGCCGCCCGACGAGCCGCCGGAGGCGAGCAGGTTGGTCGAGACCACCGCCGTGCCGACCACGGCCGCGGCCGCCGCGGCGGCCACCGCGGGCAGCGCCCACCGGCGCTTCCTGGCCGAGCGGGTCCTGGCGGGGACGATGGTGCCGTCGTCGGAGACCACCCCGAGGCGTACCGGCTCATGGACGTCCGCCGTGGAGCCGTTGACCGAGCCCACGGGCTCTGGCGCCCCGACCGGCCGCTCCCAGGGGGCGTCCCGCATGAGCTCGTCCCAGTCCGGTGGCTCCGCGAGACCGACGCCGCCGCGCCCTGTCTCGGCCTCGGCCGCCAGGGCCTTGTCGATGCGCAGTGCGACGCCCATCGGCATGGCCGGTGTGGGGGTCGCCGCGAGCACCTCGCGAACCGCCGCCAGGTCGGCCAGCAGCTCCCCGCAGGGGTCGCAGACCGCGAGATGTTCGCGGACCTGGCGTGCCTCGACAGCGTTCAGGAGACCCTCGGCCAACTCGGCGAGAGTTTCCAGATCGTAGTGCGTATCACCCGTCACGAAGTTCTGCTCCCTTCGCGGATGAGACGCGATTGAGGTCTGATCGGTTCCGCAGATGCGAAAGAATTGGGGCAAGTTTCGCGCGCCCGCGGGCGCACCGGCTCTTCACGGTGCCGCTCGG
This sequence comes from Nonomuraea wenchangensis, assembly GCF_900111685.1. Lineage (GTDB taxonomy): Bacteria > Actinomycetota > Actinomycetes > Streptosporangiales > Streptosporangiaceae > Nonomuraea > Nonomuraea wenchangensis. The sequence goes on along the minus strand of NZ_FOHX01000011.1, from coordinate 274,062 downwards.
CACCTCCAGCACCTGAGCTGCGTCTTCGACCGAATAGCCCATCATGTCGACGAGCACCAGGGCCGCGCGCTGGTCGGCGGGCAGCAGTTTCAGAGCGGCCGAAACCTCCATGGAGACCTCGCGCTCCAGGGTCTGGTCCGGCAGGGGCGTCTCGCGCTCGGCAGCCTCGATGAGCTCGTCGTCGGCCACCGGCCGGACGGACTTGCGCCGCATGCGGTCGAGACAGGCGTTGACCACGATGCGGTGCAGCCAGGTGGTGACGGCGGCCTCGCCGCGGAACGTGGCGGCCTTGCGATAGGCGGAGACGAAGGCGTCCTGCACGGCGTCGGCGGCCTCGTCCGGGTCACCGAGCGTGCGCAGGGCGACCGCCCACATGCGGTCGCGGTGCCGTTTGACGATCTCGCTGAAGGCGTGAGGATCCCCGTTGATGTGCGCGGTCAGCAGGTCGGCGTCCGTGACCGCAGGCCGATCCGCTGCTGAAGGTGTCTCGGGTGGGGAGTTCACAAGAGAGTTTCCTGATTATGCCGATCCGGGAGAGTGCACCACTACTTCATAGATGGTGCCATGAAACTTGCCCGCATCTGCCGGAACACGCGTAAACCAGATCAAAACGTACTGTCCGGTTGCGGCTTGATCGGGCTTCAACGTGGTCTTGCCCGAGGCGTCCTTCGCCGTCGCGACCGTCTTCAACGAGCCGAGCTCGGGCGCGTCGCCCACCTTCAGCTCCACGTTCGCGCCCGGGCTGCTGCCCAGCGTCGCCACCACGTCACTGACCTGCACGGACTTGCCCATGTCGAGCAGCAGGCCGACGCCCTTCTTGAGGTTGCCGAGCTCTGGGCTGGTGTAGCCCTCGGTCTCCCAATAGGTGCTCGGCTTGCCGTCGATCGCCAGCCCGGCCTTGTCCGACTTCTCGTCGCCGTCGTTGCCGAGCGGGTCGAAGCCCCGGGCCTTGGCCGGCTTGACCGTCTGCGCTGGCGTGGAGGAGGACGGGCTGGTGGCGCTCGGCGTGGTCGGCTGGGCCTCGGGCTCGGTGCCGCTGCCGAGGCTGCGGCCGACCGTCCACGCCCCCACGCCGACCGCGGCGATGACCAGCAGCACCACGATCGTCATGAGCACCCGGTTGAGCGCGCTGCCGCCGCCCTGCTGCCGCCGCTGCACGGGCGGCAGCGGCGCGACCGTGGTCTGGTTGCGGTGGGTGACGTCGAGGCCCTCGGTGTGCGAGGCGGAGGCCACCGCGGGCGTGCTCGGGTAGGAGATCGGGATCGGCATCGGACGGGCCACGCCGGCCAGCGCCTCGGTGATGTCCGCCGGGCTGGACAGCGCGCCCTGGCCCTTGCGCGACTCGGGCAGGCAGGCCCGCACCGTGACAGTGTCGAGATAGCCGGGCACGCCCGCGGTGACCTGGCGCGGCGTGCAGAAGTGGCCGTCGGTCATGGGGGCGGCGGGCAGGCCGCCCTCCTCCTCGTCGCCCGGCCAGTGGCCGGTCAGGCCCGCGTACAGCAGCCGGCCGAGGCCCTCGGCGTCGTCGAGCGCCGGCTGGTCGGTGGTCAGGCCGTACATCGCGGCGTCGACGGCCACGCCCAGCACCTTGACGGTGTTGCCGGTCGTCCACACCAGGTGGGCCGGGCGCAGGCACAGGTGGTAGAGGCGGGCCTCGTGGGCGTGCGCCAGGGCCTCGGCTGCCTCGGCCACCAGGCCGGCCGCCCGCTCGGGCTCCAGCGGGCCGTTGGCCAGCAGGTCGGTCAGCGTCTCCCCGGTGACCCACTCGCTGACGACGTAGGCGTGCTTGTCGTCCTCGGCGGCGTCGAAGACCTGCGTCAGACGCGGGTCGGTGAGCCGGCTCGCCGCGCGGGCGGCTGTCACGACCTCGTGCACGCGCGGGAAGTCGGGTGCGAACGTGTGCACGGCCACCGGCCGCGCGAGGATCTCGTCGATGGCCTTCCACAGCGTCGCGCCGTCGGACTCGCTGACGCGGTCCTCAAGCCGGAAGCGCTCGGCGAGGCGGGTGCCGGGGGCGACGGCCGACGTGCTCACAGGCTCACTCCGCTAGGCCGATCGGACATGGTTGGACTCGCCCGCGTGGTGGTGTCCCACGAAGGCACGCTATGCCGGGTGGATCCGCCCACGCCCCTCCTGCTTCCATTCGCGCGTGTCGGACTCCATCGTAGTGCCGAGTTTCTTTACCGACCTACCCGTCGCGCGACCATCCCAACGATCGAGTTGACCTCCGGTATGCGCATTCTGTGAGCCACACCGAGGTAGAGCACCAGGCCGAGCCCGCCGCCGACCGCCAGGACGATGAGCGAACTGACGAAACGCAGCCCGCCGAACGCCTCCGTGACCCCCCAGACCGCGGCCAGGGCCAGCACGGCGGTGGGCAGCGAGGCGAGGTACATCCGGGTCATCGCCATGCCGACCGTCCACCCGTCGAGGCCGCCCACCCGGCGGGCGGCCAGCATCCAGGCGAGCAGCGCGCCCAGCCCGTACGCGATCGCGTACGCCAGCGCCAGCCCCATGACCGCGTACCTGGCGGGCAGCACCAGGTAGAACACCACCATCAGCCCCGCGTTGACCGCGGTCGTCCCGGCCCCGACGTAGACCGGCGTCCGCGTGTCGCCGAAGCTGTAGAAGACCCGCAGCAGGAGCTGGAAGACCGCGAACGGCACCAGCGCCAGCCCGTACACCTGCAGCACGTTGCCGATGTAGACGGCGTCGGCCACGCTGTTGGCGCCGTGGCCGTAGATCGGCACGGTGATCGCCGGCCCCAGCACCATGAGCAGCAGCGACACCGGCACCATCAGCGCGCAGATGAGCCGCACGCTGGAGCCGAACTCCTCGCGCACGTCGGCGAGCCGGCCCTCGCCGACCGCCCGGCTCATGCGCGGCAGCATCGCCGTGATGACGGAGACGCCGACCACGCCGTACGGGAGCTGGAAGAGCTGGAAGGCCAGCGTGTAGGGGCTGATGCCGTGGCCGGACACCTGGTCGCCCGCCGAGGACGACAGGTTGGTGGTCAGCATGAAGCCGAGCTGGGTGACGACGACGTAGCCGATCGTCCAGACGCCGGCCTTGCCCATCTCGCCGAGGCGGGCGTTGCGCAGGTCGAAGCGGGGCACGAAGGAGAACCCTGCCCGGCGCAGCGCGACGATCAGCACCGCCGCCTGGGCCACGATGCCGGCCGTGGTGCCGAGCCCGAGCAGCGCCAGGTCGGCGGTGGTGACCGCGTCGATGTTGTCGCGGCCCTGGCTGACCAGCGCGTACGTGACGAACACGCAGATCACGACCAGGTTGTTGAGCACCGGCGCCCACATCGGGGCGCCGAACCGGTCACGGGTGTTGAGTATCGCGCCCGCCACCGCGCCGATGCCGAAGAAGGCGAGCTGCGGCAGGATGAACCGGGCCAGCATGACGCCGACCTCGTACTTCCTGCTGCCCGGCGCCCAGTCGGTGTAGAGGTCGATGAGCAGCGGCGCGGCGAGCACGGCCAGCACCGCGACGACGGTCAGCGCGACCGTCGCGACGGTCAGCAGCCGCTGCTCGTAGGCCCGGCCGCCGTCGGGGTCCTGCTGCTGCGCCCGCACGATCATCGGCACCACGACGCTGCTCAGGACGCCCAGCAGCAGCAGGTCGAGGATGCTGTACGGGATCGCGTAAGCCGCGTTGTAGGAGTCGCCCAGGGCCCGCGTGCCGATGGCGTAGGCGAGCACCATGGTGCGTACGAACCCGGTGACCCGGGACACCATCGTCCCGGCCGCCATCAAGGCGCTGGCCCGCAGCATGCGGCTCATTCGGTCTCACTCTCCCGGTTTCCCGCGGACGCCGCGCGCCTGCGCTCCGCCCTGCGCCGCAACACCCGCGTGACCACGGCCGCCAGCATGACGGTGAGCCCCGCCCCCACGATCACCGCGGCGATGCCGGTGTAGCCGGTGGTGCGGATGGTGAGGCGTTGCGGCTTGCCGTAGGCCTTGCCGTCGGCCGTCCTGAGCTGGACGGTCACCGTGGCGTCGCCGCTGGTGCCCGGCGTGGCGTTCATCGGCACCTGGACCGTGCCGCTCTGCCCGGGCCCGATGGACAGCGGCTCGTCGTCCTGCTCGTAGGTGACCTGCAGCAGTTTCTGGTCGTCGGAGCGGACGTCGATGAAGATCCTGATCTCGGCGCCGCTGGCGTTCTTCACGCTGATGGGGACCACGCCGTTGCTGCCGGCCAGCGTGCGCGGCCGGTCGGGCCCCGCGCCGGTGATCTGGACGCGGTCCATGCGCTCGGTCACGGCCTTGCTCACCGCGGTGGTCACCGAGCGGCCCATGCGGGTGCTGTTGCGCCAGGCCGAGGAGGTGGCGCGCAGCACCGCGGCGTCGAACGTGGACTGCGGGCGCGTGGCCGAGATCAGGGTGGTGAGCTGGGCCCGCTCCGCGGTCTCCTTCACCGGCGCCAGGTATTTGCCGCTCAGCTCCTCGCGGCGGTTCTGGTCGGTGTAGGTCAGGCCGGCGCGCGGGACGGACGCCTTGCCCGCCTTGATCGTCTCCAGTGCGGTGAGCTGCAGCCAGGGCAGCTGCTTCGCGGTCTTGAGCAGGCCGGTGACGAGCGTCGGGTTGGGGTCCCAGCGCCGGGACGGCGCGACGACCAGCGACCTCGGCAGGGTCTGACCGGGCTCGGCGGCGATCATCGCGGTCTCGGCGATGAACCGCTGCGTGCTGAGCAGCAGGGACGTGCTGGTCTCCGGCTCGAACAGGCGGCTCAGCCCGGGGTCGGAGACCAGCGCGGTCACCGGCCCCTCGACCGAGTCGAGGGTCGAGGCGGCGTCGGGCGTGACGGTGAGCTGCTGCGCCGCCGGCAGGTTGGCGGCGTCGAGCAGGACCGTGTCCACCTTGTCGTCGCTGACCGAGAGCAGGTCGAGCGCGTCGGGGTCGAGCAGGCCGCCGGCCGGCCAGTTGATCGTCGTCCTGACGTCGCGGCCGAGCAGCTCCTTGGCCTTCTTGCCGCCGAGCGCGATCGCCCGGTTGGGCTGGTCGTCGAGTCCCTGGTGGGCGAGCGCGGTGAGGTCGGGGTCGGCGTACGGGACCGCGACGACGGGGGCGGCGGCGAGTGCGGTGCGCAGATCCTGCAGCCACCGGCCGGCCGCGGGATCGGCGGGCCGGCTCTGCTCGCCGTCCTTGGTCTTGACCTTGTAGCCCTTGGCCATGGTGTTGAGGTCGTCGAGCAGCGAGGGGTCGACGAACCACGTGACGCTGCTGGGCGCGGACTGGGCGATGCGGAGCAGGTCGGCGAGGCGGCCCTTGCCGGCGATGGCCTGGCTCAGCTTGTCGTCGACGAACACGGGGTCGTCGGTGGCCCGGTGGGGCTGGTCGATGACCGGCAGGGCGACGGCGAGCCTGGTGCGCGGCAGCTTCTGCGGGGTCGGCGGCGCGTACGTGAGGAAGGTGCGCTCGGCCTGGAGCGGCACGCGATATTGGGCCACATCCACGGCGATCTTGTAGACGCCGAACTCGCGCAGGCCGAGCTGCACCGGCGTGGCCTGGATCTCCCAGCGGACGGCTCCGCCGGCGGCGAGCGGCTGCAGGTCCATGTAGGAGTTGCGGGTGGAGACGTTGACCGGCAGCGTCGCGGTGGACTGGTCGCTCATGTAGGCGTCCATGGAGGCCCGGTCGGGCAGTTTCTGGGCGTCGTAGCGCAGGCGCACCTGGAGGCCGGCCATGTCGGCGCCGGTGTCGTTGCGTACCGTGCCGCTGATCTTGATGATGTCGGTCGGGGATCGCGGCACCGCGGGCGTGATGGCGGTGATGGCGACGGAGAGGGTCTGTCTGCTGGTCTGAGCGCTCGTGGCAGCCGTGCTCGGCGCCGCCGCCATGGTGGGGGCGAGCAACGCGGCGGACAGCACGGCGAGCAGCGCGGTCTTACGGATCACGCGGCTGCCCGGGCTGGAGTACGACGACGCACGCCCGCAATGGTACGGGTTCAGTGCCGCCGCGCGACCGCCGCACGTGATCCTCCGGGCCTCGCCAGGCGGAGGTCGACCGTCTTGCCTGGCAGGAGAGTCAGCAGGTCGAGCGCACGAATGCGGAGCGCCGTGCGGCGCTCGCCGGTGGCGGTGAAGATCGGCCCCGCGCCGGCGCTCAACCGGTCGTCGAGCAGACCGGCCACGGCTCCGGGACGCGGGCCTGCGGACACCGGGGAGGCGACGGCCACGACGGCCTCGCCGCCGACCCTGGTGGCCACCTCGAACACCGTGACCGTCAGGCATCGCCCGGGGGCCGCGGAGAGCGCCTGGGGAAGCTCTTCCGCGCGAGCCAAGGGGCGCGGAAGGCGTACGATCTCATGATGGACCTGGTGGGCGAGGAGCCAGCGGTGGATCGCGAGGGCGTCCTTCATGTAGACCTCCTGACCTCGTTGCCATGGCCCCCGACGGTCCCTTGACCGACGGTAACCCGGACCTCATGTGGCTCGGGGGATATGTTCCGGATGACGAAGGACCGACCCGGTTGTGGTGGATGCAACTTTGACCGAAGGCCAGCGGCGGGCGATGACCGACCTGTTCCGCAAGATCGCCCCGGTGGCCGACGAGCTCGGCCGCCTGTTCGCCGCGCAAGGGCACGAGCTGGCCCTGGTGGGCGGCCCGGTGCGCGACATCCTGCTCGGCCGGGTCGGCAACGACCTCGACCTCACGACCGACGCGCGCCCCGAGCGGGTGCTGGAGATCGTCCGTGACTGGGCCGACTCGGTGTGGACGATCGGCATCGACTTCGGCACCGTCGGCGTGCGCAAGGGCAGTTGGCTGATCGAGATCACCACCTACCGCAGCGAGTCGTACGACCCGAAGTCGCGCAAGCCCGAGGTCATGTACGGCGAGACGCTGCAGGCCGACCTGGAGCGGCGCGACTTCGCGGTCAACGCGATGGCCGTGCGCCTGCCCGGGCACGAGTTCGTCGACCCCTACGGCGGGCTCGACGACCTGGCCGCGAAGGTGATGCGCACTCCCGGCCCGCCCGAGCGCTCGTTCGGCGACGACCCGCTGCGCATGCTGCGCGCGGCCAGGTTCGCCTCGCAGCTCGGCTTCGCCGTCGATCCCGCCGCGCTGGCGGCGATGACCGCGATGGCCGAGCGGATCGAGATCGTCTCCGCCGAGCGCATCCGCGACGAGCTGGACAAACTGATCTGCGGCGCCAACCCCCGCGAGGGGCTGCGGCTGCTGGTCGAGACCGGCCTCGCCGCCCACGTGCTGCCCGAGCTGCCGAGGCTCCGCCTGGAGATCGACGAGCACCACCGGCACAAGGACGTCTACGAGCACACGCTCACCGTGCTCGACCAGGCCATCGCCCAGGAGGAGGACGGCAAGCCCGACCGCATCCTGCGCTGGGCGGCGCTCATGCACGACGTCGGCAAGCCCAAGACGCGCCGGCACGAGGCGGGCGGCCGGGTGTCGTTCCACCACCACGAGGTGGTCGGCGCCCAGATCACCAAGAAGCGCATGAGCGAGCTGAAGTTTCCCAAGGACGTCGTGGCCGACGTCTCCCGGCTGGTCGAGCTGCACCTGCGCTTCCACGGCTACGGCACCGGCGAGTGGACCGACAGCGCGGTGCGCCGCTACGTCCGCGACGCCGGTCACCTGCTCTCCCGGCTGCACAAGCTGACCAGGGCCGACTGCACCACACGCAACAAGCGCAAGGCGTTGGCGCTCTCGCGCACCTACGACCACCTGGAGGAGCGCATCGACCGGCTGGCCGAGGAGGAGGAGCTGGCCAAGATCCGGCCCGAGCTCGACGGCAACGAGATCCAGCGGGTGCTGGGCGTCGGGCCGGGGCCGGTCGTGGGCAGGGCCTACAAGTTCCTGCTCGACCTCAGGCTCGACAAGGGCATGATCGGCAAGGAGGCCGCGACCGAGGCGCTGCTGGAGTGGTCGAGGTCAGCCGAGCTCGGCTGAGGGCGGCCCAGGTCGGCCGAGTTCCGCACGTGAGCGCGCGGCGATCGCCCGGTAGGCGAGCGCCGCGAGCGGATAGCCCACCGACATGATCGCCACCGCGAGGTACGACTTGCCGTCGGCCGGCAGGATCGCCGCCGACAGGGCCGCGGCGAGCACGTACATCCCGTTGAAGAGCATGTCGTAGATGGAGAACGCGCGCCCCCGGTAGATGTCCGAGACGTCGCGCTGCACGGTGGTGTCGGCGCAGATCTTGACGCTCTGCCCGGCCACCCCCAGCACGAACCCGGCGGCGGCGAGACCCCACTCCTGGAACGGCAGCACCAGCACCGCGGTGAGCACGCCCGCCGCGGTCAGCGCGATCGGCACCCAGCGCTCGATGGTGAACCGCTCGGTCGCGTAGGGGGTGATGAGCACCGCCACGAAGTAGCCGACGCCGGAGGTGGCGACGACCAGGCCGATGCCCTTGAGCGCGGCGTCGGGATCGCCGTCGGTGAAGTAGTAGCGGTAGAGGATGATGCCGAGGGCGGTCGCGATGCCGTAGAAGAAGCGGTGGGCGGCCATCGCGCCCATGGTGCCGGCCGCGATCCGGTGGCCGAGCAGGTGCCGCGCGCCGTCGGTCAGGCCGACCACGACGTTGCGCAGCGCCTCGCGGGCCTGCGGCTGGTCGAGGTCGGGCCAGGGGCCGAGCAGCATGCGCTCCATGCGGCGGGCGATCAGCGAGCTCAGCGCGAACACCACGCCGGAGACGACCAGCAGCACCGCCACGCCGGAGTCGTCGCCGCCGACCAGCGAGCGCAGCAGGAAGCCGACGCCCACGCCGACGAACGTCACCACCGTGCCCGAGGTCGGCACGACGGCGTTGGCCGAGAGCAGCCGCTCGGTCGGCACGACGTGGGGGAGCGAGGCGCCGAGCGCGGCCAGGAAGAACCGGTTGACCGCGAGCACGGCCAGCGCCGCCGCGTAGAAGGCGGGGTCGGGCGCGTCGGCGGCGACCAGCCAGGCGGCCACCAGCAGCAGCGCGCCGCGCGCCACGGGCGCGAGCACCAGGACCTGCCGCCGCGGCCACCGGTCGATGAACACCCCCACGAACGGCCCGAGGAGGCTGTAGGGCAGCAGCAGCACCGCCAGCCCCGCCGCCACCTGCAACGCGGTGGTCTGGCTCTCAGGGCTGAAGAAGGCGAACCCGGTCACGGCGAACTGGAAGATCCCGTCGGAGAACTGGGAGACCAGCCGTGTGCCGAACAGGTGCCTGAAGTCTCTGCCCCGGAGGACCACGCGGAGATCGGCGACGAAGGACACGCGGTCAGCCTAGCCAAGCCCGCGCCGGTCCCGATGCGCGAGAGGCGGGCGCAGCGGGCCGGTCCGGATGTTTCTCGTGGTGGCCGTCATTGCGTACGCTTCAAAGCGTGACGACCGAGGAACACGTTGTGCTGGTAGACCGTGACGGCCGCGCGCTCGGCACCGCGCCCAAGACGTCGGTGCACGGTCCGGAGACGCCGCTGCACTTGGCGTTCTCCAGTTATGTCTTCGACGGCGAAGGCCGGGTGCTGCTCACCAGGCGGGCCGACCACAAGGTCACCTGGCCGGGGGTGTGGACCAACAGCTGCTGCGGCCACCCGCTGCCGGGCGAGGCGCTCGGCCGGGCCGTGGTGCGGCGGCTGGCGTACGAGCTGGGGCTGCGCTCCGCGGGCGCCGACCTGATGCTGCCGGGCTTCTCCTACCGCGCCGTCATGGCCAACGGCATCGTCGAGCACGAGCTCTGCCCGGTCTACCGGGTCGTCGTCGAAGGGCCCGCGCAGCCCAACCCGGAGGAGGTGGGGGAGACGATGTGGATGCCGTGGAAGGAGTTCGCCGAGGGGGCGCAGAACGGCCTGCTGGCGCTCTCGCCGTGGTGCCGCGAGCAGGTGCCGCTGCTCGCCGAGCTCGGCTGCGACCCGCTGACCTGGGAGCCGGCCTCCGCCGCCGAGCTGCCGCCGGCCGCCCGGGGCTGAACGCGCGAACGGCGCCACACTCCAGCGGGAGCGCGGCGCCGTTCGCGTAGGTCAAGCGGGTCAGCGGGTCAGCGCTCGACCTCGCCCCGGATGAACTTCTCGACGTACTCGCGGGCCTCGTCGTCGGAGAACTGCTTCGGCGGCGACTTCATGAAGTAGGAGGAAGCCGACAGGATCGGCCCGCCGACACCCCGGTCGAGGGCGATCTTGGCGGCGCGTACGGCGTCGATGATGATGCCGGCCGAGTTCGGCGAGTCCCAGACCTCCAGCTTGTACTCCAGATTGAGCGGCGTGTCGCCGAAGGAGCGCCCCTCCAGCCGCACGTACGCCCACTTGCGGTCGTCCAGCCACGGCACGTGGTCCGACGGCCCGATGTGCACGTCGGCCTTGCCCATCTCGTGCGGGATCTGCGAGGTGACCGACTGCGTCTTGGAGATCTTCTTCGACTGGAGGCGCTTGCGCTCCAGCATGTTCATGAAGTCCATGTTGCCGCCGAAGTTGAGCTGGTAGGTGCGCAGCAGCTCCACCCCGCGGTCCTCGAACAGCTTGGCCAGCACGCGGTGCGTGATGGTGGCGCCGACCTGCGACTTGATGTCGTCGCCGACGATCGGCACGCCCGCCTCGGTGAACTTCTCGGCCCACTCGGGGTCGGAGGCGATGAAGACCGGCAGCGCGTTGACGAAGGCCACCTTGGCGTCGATCGCGCACTGCGCGTAGAAGCGGTCGGCGTCCTCCGAGCCCACCGGCAGGTAGGACACCAGGACGTCGACCTGGTTGTCGCGGAGCACCTGGACCACGTCGACCGGAGCCTCGTCGGACTCCTCGATGATCTCCTGGTAGAACTCGCCGAGGCCGTCGAAGGTGTGACCGCGCTGGACCGTCACCCCCAGGGGCGGCACGTCACAGATCTTGATCGTGTTGTTCTCGCTGGCGACGATCGCCTCGGAGAGGTCGCGGCCGACCTTCTTGGCGTCCACGTCGAACGCCGCGACGAACTCGACGTCGCCGACGTGGTAGTCGCCGAACTTCACGTGCATCAGGCCAGGGACCCGTGTGTCCGGGTCGGCGTCCTTGTAGTAGTGAACGCCCTGGACCAGCGACGACGCGCAGTTGCCGACACCGACAATGGCCACGCGAACCGAACCCATCGCACTCGCTCCCTTACTCATCAGTTGACGTGGTATCCCTCTCGGGCCCTTCAGAGGCCCGACGCTCCGTTGCGATCAGCTCGTTGAGCCAGCGCACCTCGCGCTCGACCGACTCGAGCCCATGACGCTGCAGTTCGAGCGTGTAACTGTCGAGACGCTCCCTGGTGCGCGCCAGCGCCGTCCGCACCGCGTCGAGCCGCTCCTCAAGCCGGCTACGGCGGCCTTCGAGAATGCGCAGCCGCACCTCGGCCTCGGTGTGCCGGAAGAACGCGAAGTGCACACCGAAGCTCTCGTCCTCCCATGCGGAGGGCCCGGCCTGCGTCAGCAGCTCCTGCAGCCGTTCCTTGCCCTCGGCGGTCAGCCTGTAAACGATCTTTGATCGGCCGCCGACGATCGCGGTGGGAGCGGGCTGCTCCTCCGTGATGAGGCCGCGAGCGAGGAGCGATCGCAGACAGGGATACAGAGAGCCGTAGGAGAACGCGCGAAACATGCCCAGCAGGGCATTGAGGCGTTTGCGCAGCTCGTAGCCGTGGAGTGGCGTCTCGTGCAGCGACCCGAGCACGGCCAGTTCCAGGACCCTGCCCTGTCCACCGGCCATGGGAACCGCCCTCCTCTCGCGTCGATGTATCGAGCCGATACATCCCCAGGATACGTCGCTCCGCTATATCGCGGCAATCTGTGGATTTCCCAAGGCGTTGGGATGATCCGCTGAAACGCCGTAGTCTGGCGCTCATGTGGTCACAGCGAAGGGTGGTGGATTACGGCCTCGCGAAAAGGGCGGTCGTCCGCTCCCTGCGTTCCGGGCGCACTTCGCGCGGCGACGTCTGTGACGCACAGCCGTACCTCCTTCGCGCGGCACGCCACTTCGGCGAGCCGACCGAACGTCTCTGCCCGGTGTGCGAGAGGGAGAACGTCACCCACGTGACGTATGTCTATGGCGATTCGCTCGGCTCACATGCCGGACAGGCAAAGGCCGCTTCGGAACTCGCCGCCATGGCACATGATTACGATGAGTTCCGGGTGTACGTCGTCGAGGTCTGTCAGGGTTGTTCCTGGAACCACCTGACGGTTTCGTACGTCCTCGGGAACGGACCGCCTGAGCCCGCAGGCCAGGCGTGACTACACCACCGAGGGCGGCCGAGGAACCTCACGCCCAACCGCCGCTTTTGTTCCGACGACAGTGCGAGGACGTGTGAGTAACAGCATGAATGAGGGAACGGCTCGCCCGGGGAGGCGCCGTCGCTCCACTTCATCCCGTTCTGTGCCCCAAGGTTCTCCACCTCAAACCGGCGAATCTTCCTGGAACCAGCCGCAGCCGCCGCGTCGTCCTGAAGCCGCGTACGAGCAGACGGGCGCGATGGCCGCCCAGCAGTACGACGGGCAGCCCTCGCAGGCTTACGGCGCGCAGCCTTACGAGCCGCAGCCGCCCCGGCGCGAGCCCATGCCGCCGCGGCGCGAGGGCGTCCCCCCGGGTGCCCCCGGCCACGGCGACCAGCCGCCGCCGCGTCCCGGGCGCCGCGCCCGGCAGGATCGTGCCGACACCCGCGCGGTCAGCAACCAGGACACGATGATGGCCGAGGGCCCGCGCCGCTCGCGCAGGCGCGCCCAGGGCGGCCCGCCCGAGCCTCCCGGCCCTCCCGGCCCGCCCGGCGAGAAGGACGACGGCGGCCGCGGCGGCTGGCGCCGGTTCCTGCCGAGCTGGAAGCTCGTCGTCGCCGGCTTCGTCGTCATCGCGGCCGGCCTGTTCGGCATGATCATGGTCGCCTACGCCAACACCGATGTGCCCACCGGCACCCAGGCCGACGCGATCGCCCAGCAGAGCACGATCTACTACGCCGACGGCAAGAGGGAGATCGCCAGCCTGGGCACGAAGCGTGAGATCGTCAAGCTGTCCCAGATGTCCCCGGTCCTGCGCGACGCGGTGATCGCCATCGAGAACCCCGAGTTCTACGACGACTCGGGCATCTCGATCTCCGGCATCTTCCGGTCCGTCTACATGACCGCGACCGGCCAGCAGGTCCAGGGCGCCTCGACCATCACCCAGCAGATGGCCCGCAACTACTACGACGGCCTGAGCCGCGAGGTGTCGGTCAAGCGCAAGGTCAACGAGATCTTCATCGCGGTCAAGCTCAACCAGACGCTGCCCAAGGACGAGATCCTCCAGCGCTACCTCAACACGGTCCCCTTCGGCCGGGCCTACGGCGCGGAGGCCGCCGCGAAGGCGTACTTCAACACCTCCGCCGCGAAGCTGACCCCCTCGCAGGCCGCCTACCTCGCCGCCCGCATCCAGCAGCCGGCCTGGACGCCCGAGGCGGACGGCCTGAAGAACCGCTTCCAGACCGTCGTCCAGTACATGGCGAGGCAGTGGCCGGACAAGTACGGCACCCTCCCGCAGACCGCGAAGTTCCCCAAGGTGGTCAAGCAGAACACCAACAACGAGATGGGCGGTCTCAAGGGCTACATGGTCGAGGTGGTGCTGAGGGAGCTGGCGTCCCGTGGGCTCAGTGAGGACGAGGTCCGCAGCGGCGGCTTCCGCATCGTCACCACCTTCGACCGCAAGCTCATGCTGGCCGCCAAGGAGGCGGTGACCAGCACGATGTCGTCGATGAGCAAGGAGTACCACGCCGGTCTCGCCGCGGTGGACCCGAGGAACGGCAGGGTGATCGCCTTCTACGGCGGCACCGACTACGTCTCCGACCCCTGGAACGAGCCCTTCGACTCCAAGAAGCAGGCCGCCTCCGCGTTCAAGCCGTACGTGCTGGCCGCCTGGCTCCAGGCCGGCTACTCGCTCAAGAGCTACGTGCCCGGCAACGAGACGGTGCCGAAGGTCCTGCCCGGCCAGCAGCCCGGCGGCATCAAGAACAGCCACAACGTCGGCGTCGCGGTAGACGTCGTCAAGGCCACCGCGGATTCGGTCAACACCGCGTTCGTGTCCATGGCGTACAAGCTGCCCGGTCAGCTCGACGAGGTGCGCAACCTCGTCGAGGCGGCCGGGTTCAACCCCAAGGACATGAAGGCCGACATCGAGGAGCACCACTACCAGTTCGCCATCGGCAGCGCCCCGGTCACCCCGGTCGACCAGGCCGCCGGCTACTCCATCTTCGCCAACGGCGGCAAGTACACCCGCTGGCATGTGATCAAGGAGGTCAAGCAGGGCAACAAGCTGGTCTACGGCGAGCAGCGGGTGTCGAAGAACGTCATCGACGCCGGCGTGGCCGCCGACGCCACCGTGGCCATGCAGGAGGTGCTGCGCAGCGGCACCGCGCGGGGCAAGGGCCTCGGCAACCGCCCGGCCGCCGGCAAGACCGGCACCAACAACGACGAGAACGGCGCCTGGTTCGTCGGCTACACCCCGCAGATCTCCACCGCGGTCGGGTTCTACCGCGAGCAGTGCGTGACGAAGAGCGGCAAGACCGTCCCGCCGCTCCACTCCAACTGCCCGATCACGCCCAAGGGCAAGCCGAGCAAGAAGTACGGCCCCGACAACCCCTACACCACGCCGCGCGAGGTCTCGCTCGGCTTCGAGGGCGCCGGCCCGCCCACCATCGCCTGGCAGAAGTTCATGCTGGCCGCGCACGAGGGCAAGCCGATCGAGCAGTTCCCGCAGAAGTCCGACGTGGGCCTGCCGGAGAACATCGTGCCGAGCCCGACGCCCACGCCGACGGCGACGAAGACCCACGACCCGTCCGACGTCGACGACCCCTTCGGCGGCAACGAGGACAACGGCAACGGCAACCAGGACTGCCTGGTCCAGCCCTGTAACGAGCAGGGCCCCGGCGATGAGGACAACTTCGGCATCAACGACGACGGCGGCGTCGACCAGGGCGACAACGACGGGTTCGGCGGGTTCGGCGGCGCGTTCGCGCCCGGGCCGCGTCCCTCGGGACGAGAGGACTGGTGAACAGCCTCGCGGCACGCGTCCCGCTGGCGGCGCGTGCCATCCCCTTCCTGCCTCTGGGGCTGATCGCGGCCCTGGGGGCGAGCCTCGCGTACGTCGTGCGCCTGCCCTGCCGCACCGGCGGCTGGAACGACCAGGTCACGACGTACACGAACTTCTGCTACACCGACATCTACCCGCTGTTCTTCGACCGCGGTCTGTCCACCCAGAACCCCTACTTCGCCGACGTGCCCTTCGACAAGCAGGTCGAATACCCGGTGGTGCTGGGCGAGGTCATGCAGGTGATCAGCTGGGTCGTCCGGTGGGTGGAGGACGACGTGGTCGGGCAGGCGGTCAAGTTCTACGACCTGACCGTGATCCTGCTCGGCGTCTGCCTGGTGATCGGCGTGCTGCTGATGGCCGCGGTGGCCGGGCCCACCCGCCGCTGGGACGCGCTCTGGTACGCGATCTCGCCGGCCGTGGTGCTGGCCGCGTACATCAACTGGGACCTCGTCGCGGGCGCGCTGTCGATGGGCATGCTGCTGGCTTGGGCCAGGCAGCGGCAGGTGCTCGCCGGGGTGCTGCTGGGGCTGGCGATCGCCACGAAGTTCTACCCGCTGATGTTCGCCGGGGCGCTGTTCCTGCTCACCCTGCGCACCGCGAAGTGGCGGCCGTTCCTGGTCACCATGGGCTCGGCGGCGGGCGCGTGGCTCGTCGTCAACCTGCCCTTCATGCTCCTGGCGTGGGAGGGCTGGCGCCGGTTCTACGTCTTCTCCGCCGAGCGCGGGGTCGACTGGGGCTCGCCGTGGCTGTTCTTCCAGACCAAGGGCTGGCACATCCTCGGCGAGAAGGACGTGAGCACGCTCGGCATGGTGTCGCTGGCGCTCATGTGCGCGGGCATCGCGGTGCTGGCGGTGGCCGCGCCGCGCCGGCCGCGGCTGGCGCAGCTCTGCTTCCTGGCGCTGGCCGCGTTCATGATGACGAACAAGGTGTGGTCGCCGCAGTTCGTGCTGTGGCTGGTGCCGTTCGCGGTGCTGGCCCGGCCCAACTGGAAGCCGCTGGCGCTGTGGCAGCTCGCCGAGCTGTGGTATTTCGCCGCGATCTGGCTCTATCTGCTCTCGCAGTCGCCGCTCGACCGGGACGATCTGGGCATCGGCGATGACACCTACTTCACGGCGGTCTGGGGGCGGATCATCACGATCGCGATCATGATGGCGTTCGTGGTGCGCGACATCCTGCGCCCTGACAAGGACGTGGTCCGGCAGGCGGACCTCGACGACCAGTCGGGCGGGGTCTTCGCCGGCGCGCCCGACCGGTTCACGCTGGCCACCGTCCTGCGATGATCACTCGCGCCGCCGCACGGGACGCGCTGCTGCTCTGGTTCGGCTCGCGGGCCGGGCTGCTGGTGGCGACGTTGCTCGGCGCGACGTTCGCCGGCTACGCCGACCGGTGGCGCAAGTGGGACGCCGGGCTGTTCATCACCATCGCCCAGTACGGCTACGACGGCGAGCCGGGCCGTCCCCCTGACGCCGGGCTGCCCGCGTTCTTCCCCGGCCTGCCGGCCGCGCTGCGGGTGGTGCACCTCGTGGTGCCCGACTGGGAGACGGCCGGGCTGCTGATCTCGCTGGTGGCGGGCGCGGTCGCGATGGTGGCGCTGGCCCGGCTGGCCGAGTTCGAGGGCGCCGACGGGTGGATGGCGGTGGCGGCGCTGCTGACCTTCCCGCTGGCGGTGTTCCTGTCGGCGGGCTACAGCGAGGCGTTGTTCCTGGCCTTCGCGATCCCGGCGTGGCTGGCCGCCCGGCAGGGCCGCTGGGCGGCGGCGGCGCTGCTCGCGGCGGGGGCGTCCGGCGTGCGGATCACCGGGTTGTTCCTGGCGGTGGCGCTGGTCGTGGAGTTCGTGGCGCGGCGGGAGTCGCCGCGCCGGGCGGGGTGGCTGGCGGTGCCCTTCCTGCCGCTGGTGGCGTACTCGTTCTACCACTACTCCCGCTCGGGCGACTGGCTGGCGTGGAAGCACGCCCAGGAGGCCGGGTGGGGCCGGGAGTTCGTCTGGCCTTGGGAGGCGTGGCGGACGACGTGGGGCTCGGCCATGGGCGGCGACGAGTTCGCGGTGGCCTTCCGCATGGAGATCGCCGGAGCCGTGGTGGCGGTGGCGGCGCTCGCGTGGCTGCTCGCGCTGCGCCGGTGGAGCGAGCTGGTCTACACGGGGGCGCAGGCAGGGGCGCTGATGACGTCGGCGTACTACCTGTCGATCCCGCGTTCGCTGCTGCTGTGGTTCCCGCTGTGGGTGCTCGTGGCGAAGGTGGCGACCAGACGGCGATGGGTGATCGCGGTGTACGTGATGGTGTGCGGGCCGCTCATGCTGCTGAACACGCTGCGTTTCCTCAGCGGCGCGTGGGCAGGGTGAAACCCTTACCCGTTTTTCCGTCTCGGTAATCCAGGGAAGTTATCCACAGCCTGTGTGTAAAGGTCACAGGTTCTTCCGCAGGAACGCGATGTCGTCCGCCTGACCGTCGCCCGGCGTCTCCACCACGACGGGCGCGCCGGCCTCGCGGCAGACCGCCAGGATCAGCTCGGGGTCGATCCTGCCCTGACCGAGGTTGGCGTGCCGGTCGGCGCCGGAGCCGAACTCGTCGCGCGAGTCGTTGCAGTGGACGAGGTCGATCCGGCCGGTGATGGCCTTGACCCGCTCGACCAGGCCGACCAGCTCCTCGCCGCCCGCGTGCGCGTGGCAGGTGTCGAGGCAGAAGCCGACGTCGAAGCCGTCGAGGGCGTCCCAGAGCCGGCCGATGCGCTCCAGCGTGCGGGCCATGGCGTTGCCGCCGCCCGCGGTGTTCTCGATCAGCACGGGGATCGGGCTCTCCATGCGCTCGAACACCTTGCGCCAGTTGTCGAAGCCGGTCTGCGGGTCGTCGCTCTTGTTGACGTGCCCGCCGTGCACCACCAGGCCCTTCGCGCCCAGCCCGGCGGCCGCCTTGAGATGCTGCTCCAGCAGCTTGCGGCTGGGGATCCTGATGCGGTTGTTGGTGGTCGCCACGTTGATCAGATAGGGGGCGTGGATGTAGACGTCCACGCCTTCGACCGGCTTGGCGGGCAGCACCGGCTTGGCGTAGCCCTGGGGGTCGCCGAGGAAGAACTGGACCACCTCCGCGCCGATCTCCCCCGCGCGGGCGGCCGGGTCGTCCTGATCGACATGAGCTCCGATGCGCACCATGTCACCGAGCTTATCCGTTTGGTGCACGCACCAGAGGGCAGTCGCCAAGGGCCCCCTACCCGAGGAGAATCGACATGTCGAGGTGGCGCTTACGTGCGCTGATCGTCTTGGTCTACGTGATCGTCGGCATCTACGTGGCCTGGGTCTACGACTACATCACACCCGGTCTGCTCAGGGACGTCGCCGAGGCGTTGCTGGCGGTGTTCCTCTGGTTCCTGGTGCTGCTGGGGATCGACCTGCACATCGGTTGAGCGACATAGCACGAGCGACACAACACGAGCGACACAGCACAACGGCCCCGGTCGAACCGGGGCCGTCGCCTTGCGGAGTGATCACTAGGGGAGGAACCCGCCGTGGGCGATGCCGAGCGCGGCACCCACGAACGAGCCGACCAGCCCGACGATGTTGACCGAGCGCTGCGGCGTGGTCACCGAGACGTACTGGGAGAACATGCCGACGGCGAAGCCGAGCGTGCCCGCCCAGGACGAGACGACGTGCGCGGCCGGCCAGAAGGTAGAGATGAAGGCCACGAGACCCAGCACCAGCGTGGCCACCGACAGGATGTTCTCGGTGGGGTGCGAGACCCCGTCACTGTTGAGCGTGAGCCTGAACCGCTCCCCTTGGGAGGGCTGAAGCACATGTGGCACTGCCACCACCCCCTTGTCTGCTAGATGCCTTCCCATGTACCAGTGGCTGGTAACCTGGGACACGCTGCGTTGTGATGGGTGATCCATCGCCCCGGCGGCGCCGAAATGGGCGTCCCCGGTTCATGCGTCAGCATCCTCCTGTCACGGCAGAGCGTCGTGACCGCAAAAGTCCAGAGGAGGTCGGAGTCCGCATGCGTCGTTACGAAGTAATGGTCATCCTGGACCCTTCACTCGACGAGCGCACCGTCGCGCCGTCCCTTGACCAGTTCCTCACCGTGGTCCGCAATGACGGCGGCACCGTGGAGAAGGTCGACGTCTGGGGCCGCCGCCGGCTCGCCTACGACATCAACAAGAAGTCGGAAGGCATCTACGCCGTCATCGACCTGTCCGCGGAGCCCGCGACGGTCAAGGAGCTCGACCGGCAGATGAACCTCAACGAGGGCATCCTGCGCACGAAGGTGCTCCGCCCCGACGTGCACTGACTGCCGACTTTTTGTCGGGAGGCAGCCGTAGTCTGAGCCGTAACCCAAGAAGAGGCGTGCAGGAAGGCGAGCGCAAGCCATGGCAGCAGGCGACACCGTAATCACCATCGTCGGCAACCTCGTCGACGACCCCGAGCTGCGCTTCACCCCGACGGGGCAAGCGGTGGCTCGTTTCCGCGTCGCGTCCACTCCGCGGTTCATGGACCGCCAGACCAACGAGTGGAAGGACGGCGAAAGCCTCTTCCTGACCTGCAACGTGTGGCGGCAGGCGGCGGAGAACGCCGCCGAGAGCCTGCAGCGCGGCATGCGGGTCATCGTGCAGGGGCGGCTCAAGCAGCGGTCCTACGAGACCAAGGAAGGCGAGAAGCGCACGGTCTACGAGGTCGAGGTCGACGAGGTCGGCCCGTCTCTGCGCAACGCCACCGCCAAGGTCAACCGCACCTCCCGTCAGGGCGGTGGCGGCGGCTTCGGCGGCGGCCCGGCCGACGACCCGTGGGCCTCCGCGACCCCGGCCCCGCCTCAGGGAGGCGGCGGCTTCGGCGGTGGCGGTGGCGGCTACGGCGGTGGCGGCGGCCAGCAGAGCGGCGGCGGCTTCGGCGGCGGCAACGACTTCAGCGACGAGCCTCCCTTCTAATCCCTGTCCATCAGTCCGAGACCATTCCCGCCCGAAAGGCGGGGCTCTGAGAGGAGCACCACGATGGCCAAGCCGGCACTGCGCAAGCCCAAGAAGAAGGTTTGCCTGTTCTGCCACGACAAGATCTCCTATGTCGACTACAAGGACACGGCCCTGCTGCGGAAGTTCATCTCCGACCGTGGCAAGATCCGTGCGCGCCGGGTGACGGGCAACTGCACCCAGCACCAGCGCGATGTCGCGACCGCGATCAAGAACGCCCGTGAGGTGGCTCTGCTGCCCTACACGAGCACCGCGCGCTAAGGAGGTTCTGTCGACATGAAGCTCATCCTCACCAACGAGGTCTCCGGCCTCGGTGCCCCTGGCGACGTCGTCGAGGTCAAGGACGGCTACGGCCGTAACTACCTCATTCCCCGCGGCTACGCCATGCGCTGGACGCGCGGCGCCGAGAAGCAGATCGATACCATCCGCAAGGCTCGCGACGCCCGCGAGATCCGTGACCTCGGCACCGCCAAGGAGGTCGCGGGCCAGCTCGGCGCGCTGAAGGTGCGCCTGGCCACCCGCGCAGGTGACTCCGGCCGCCTGTTCGGCTCGGTCACCACGGGCGACATCGCCGACGCCGTCAAGGCCGCCGGCGGGCCCGTGCTCGACCGCCGCCGCATCGAGATCGTCAACCCGATCAAGAGCGTCGGCTCGCACCGCATCACCGTGAAGCTGCACCCCGAGGTGTCGGCTTCGCTGGACGTCGAGGTCGTCGCCGACTGAGGTCGGCCCCGACGAAGCCCCTCACCCTGTGGTGAGGGGCTTTTTCCTGCTCCCGTACAATTCCACTCGTTCCCCGGTACGTTCCCCCTGGAGGCTTGGCCATGGCCCGTCCCCTCATGCTGCTCGCGCTGGCCGTGGCGCTCGTCGGTTGCGCTCCCGTTGACGAGCAGGCGCCCACCGCCTCCTCGGCCCCGGCCGCGCCCAGCGCCTCCACGGCGTGCACGAAGGAGCAGCTCACCCTGGTCAACGCGGGCAAGCTGACGATCGGCACCGACAAGCCCGCCTACGAGCCGTGGTTCAAGGACGACGACCCGAGCAACGGCCAGGGCTTCGAGAGCGCGGTGGCCTTCGCCGTCGCCGGCGAGCTGGGCTTCGACCGCAGCGAGATCGAGTGGGCGACGGTCAAGTTCGACTCGGCGTTCGCGCCGGGCAAGAAGACCTTCGACTTCGACATCAACCAGGTGTCGATCACCCCCGAGCGGGCCGAGGTCGTCGACTTCAGCAACGGCTACTACGCCGTTAAGCAGGCGGTGGTGGCGCTCAAGGGCGGCAAGTACGCCACCGCCAAGACCCTCGCCGAGCTGCAGGACGCCAAGATCGGCGTGCAGGTGGGCACGACCTCCTTCGACGCGGTCAAGAGCGTGATCAAGCCGTCCGCCGACCCCAACGTCTACAACGAGCAGGTCGACGCCATCAACGCGCTGAAGAACAAGCAGGTGGACGCGCTCGTCGTGGACCTGCCGACGGCCTTCTACGTGACCGCGGCGCAGGTCGAGGGCTCGCAGATCGTCGGCCAGTTCAGCTCGACCGGCGGCACGCCGGAGGAGTTCGGCCTGGTCATGGAGAAGGGCAGCGCGCTCAAGCCGTGCGTGGACAAGGCCGTTGACGCGCTGAAGTCCAAGGGCGAGCTGGCCAAGATCGAGCAGGAGTGGCTGGGCTCGGCGGTGGGCGCGCCCGAGCTCTCATGAGCGACCGGATCAGCCCCGTAGAGGGCCCGGGCGACTGGGTCAAGAGCGAGCGGCAGCACGAGCGGGAACGGCTCCGCCGGTCCCACGGGCGCCGCTCGGCCTCGATCGCGACGGTCTCGACGGTGGTGTTCCTCGTCCTCGTGGTGTGGGGGGTCACGAGCTCGCCCGGCTGGCCCCGGGTGGCGGCGACGTTCTTGGACGGCGAGGAGTTCGTCCACGCGCTGCCCGACGTGCTGAGCGGGTTCGTGCTCAACATCAAGATGTTCCTGATCACCGAGGTGCTGGTCCTCGCCGTCGGCCTGCTCGTGGCGCTGGCGAGGGGGATCAGGACGCCGGCGTTCTTCCCGATCAGGGCGCTCGCCACGCTCTACACCGACATCTTCCGCGGCGTGCCGACGATTCTGTTGATCCTGCTGGTCGGGTTCGGGCTGCCCGCGCTGCGGTTGCAGGGCATCCCCACGGACCTGGCGACGCTGGGGATCATCGCGCTGACGTTGTCGTACGGCGCGTACGTCGCCGAGGTCTTCCGCTCCGGCATCGAGTCGATCCATCCGAGCCAGGTGGCCGCGGCGCGCTCGCTCGGGCTGAGCCACGCCAAGACCATGCGCTTCGTGGTGCTGCCGCAGGCCACCCGCCGGGTGGTGCCGCCGCTGCTCAACGACTTCGTCTCGCTGCAGAAGGACACCGCGCTGGTCGCCGTCATCGGGCCGCTGGAGGCGCTCAGGATGGCACAGATCCACGTCGCTCACTCGTTCAAGTACTCGCCCTACCTGGCGTCGGCGCTGCTGTTCCTGCTGCTGACCATTCCGCTGGCCCGGTTCACCGACCACCTGGCCGCACGGACCAGGAGGAGGCGCGGCGCATGAGCCTGCTGAGCATCGACGGGGTGTGGAAGCACTTCCACGGGCAGAGCGTCCTGCGGGGCATCGACCTGGAGGTGGACGCGCACGAGGTGGTGAGCCTCATCGGCGCGTCGGGCTCGGGGAAGTCGACCCTGCTGCGCTGCGTCAACCTCCTGGAGACGGTGGACGACGGCGTGATCCTGCTCGACGGCGAGGACATCACCGACCCGCGCATCGACGTGGACGATGTGCGCAAGCGCATCGGCATCGTCTTCCAGTCGTTCAACCTGTTCCCGCACATGACCGTGCTGGACAACATCACGCTCGCCCCCCGCCAGGTGCACCGCGTGGCCAAGGCGCAGGCGGAGGAGCAGGCGCACGAGCTGCTGGTGCGGTTCGGGCTGGAGGGCAAGGCGCGGGCCTTCCCCGACCAGCTCTCCGGCGGGCAGCAGCAGCGGGTGGCGATCATCCGCGCGCTCGCCACGCAGCCCCGGCTGATGCTGCTCGACGAGGTCACCTCGGCGCTCGACCCGCAGCTCGTGGTGGAGGTGCTGGCGATCATCAGGGAGCTGAAGGACTCCGGCATGACGATGGTCCTCACCACGCACGAAATGAGCTTCTGTCGCGACATCTCCGACACGGTGTGCTTCCTCGACGGCGGCGTACTGGTCGAGAAGGGGCCGCCCGAGCAGCTCTTCGACGCGCCGGAGCACCCGAGGACCAAGGAGTTCCTGCGCAGCGTGGTGCACTCGGGCCGCTTCTAGCGCCGGTGCCGCCCCCCGCTGCGGGCGGGCACCGGCGCGGCCGGGCGGGCGAGCACGCTGTGGCGACGCCCGTAGGCGAGATAGACCCCCAGCCCGAACAGCATCCACAGCGCGAACCACAGCCAGGTGAGCAGCCGCAGGTTCACCATGAGCCAGAACGTGGCCACGAGCGACAGCGCGGGCACCACCGGCGACAGCGGCACCCGGAACCCGCGTTCCAGGTGCGGCATCCGCCGCCGCATCACGATCACCCCGGCCGCCACGAACCCGAAGGCGAACAGCGTCCCCAGCACGACGAGCTCCTGCAGCGTGAGCACCGGCACGAACTCCGCCAGCACGATCGCGACGCCCCCGATCACCAGCGTCACCCGCGAGGGTGTGTGGTAGCGGCGGCTGACCGCGGCGAGGCCGCGCGGGATGAGCCCGTCGCGGGCCATCGAGAACAGCACCCTTGTCTGCCCCACCATCAGCACCAGGATCACGGTGGTCAGCCCGAGCAGCGCGCCCACGTCGATGACGTGCGCCATCCAGCCCTCGCCGGCCGCGCGGAACGCGCTGGCCAGCGGCGCGTCCACGGAGATCTTCGTGTACGACACCATGCCCACCATGACCAGCGCCACCGCCACGTACACGACGGTGGCCACGACCAGGCTGCGGATCATGCCCCTCGGGACCGCCCGCGGCGCGTTCACGGTCTCCTCGGCCGCCGTCGCGACCACGTCGAAGCCGATGTAGGCGAAGGCGATGGCCGAGGCCGCCGAGAAGATCCCGAACCAGCCGAACGCGTGGCTCTCGCCCACCACGATCTCCAGCACGGTCGCGGGAGCGGTGGCGAGGGTCTTCGGCGGGACGTAGAAGTCGCCGAAGTTGCGGGCGTCCAGGTGCGGCAGGCCCACGACGATGACCGCGCCGATCGCGAGCAGCTTGGCCGCCACCATGACCCACAGCGCGCGCAGCCCGACCCGGGCGCTGAGCGCGACCACGCCGGTGAGCAGCACCAGGATCGCCAGTACGAGCAGGTCGGCGACCCGGCCGGGGGAGGGGAGGCGGACGCCGGCGTTCGCCAGCGCGCCGACCGCGATCTCGCCCCACGCGCGGGCCACGACGGCGGCGGCGAGCTGCAGCTCCAGGATCAGCGCCCAGCCGATGACCCAGGCCCAGACCTCGCCGAAGATGACGTAGGTGAAGGTGTAGGCGCTGCCCGAGGCCGGGATGGTGGACGACAGCTCGGCGTAGCACAGGCAGGCGAGCAGGCACGCGATGCCCGCGATCATGAAGGAGAGGATCACGCCAGGCCCGGCCGCGGTCGCGGCCTGCCGCCCGGCGACGGAGAAGATGCCGGCGCCGATCATCACGCCGAGGCCGAGCACGACGAGGTCGGCCGGTCGGTAGACCTCTGCCAGACTGTGCCGGGCGCCGGTGCGTAAGCCGGTGGCCGCGGAGGGCGGCAGTCGTCGCAAGATACTGGTCAAGGAACACCCCGCTCAGGGAACGCTCCGACTCTGTCTCACCACTTGGACAACAGCAAGCACGGGACGATTACGCCCCGGTCACCAGCCAGGCGGTGCCCGCCGCCCGCCTGGTGAGGGTGACGAGCCGGGCGATCATCCACACCCCGAGCGCGCACCACAGGGCGACCACGCCGAGCCCGGAGGCGAGGAAGGCGGCCGGCAGGTACGCCAGCGTCGTCCACACCCCCGCCCACGCCAGATAGCGCTGGTCGCCCGCCCCGATGAGCACCCCGTCCAGCACGAACACGATCCCGCACACCGGCTGGAACAGCGCCACCGGCCACAGCAGCGCCAGCAGCAGCTCCGTCACCTGTGGGTCGGCGTCGAACAGCCCGGGCACCAGCGGGCGCGCGAGCAGCACCAGCAGGCCGAGCACCGCGCCCGACCAGAGGCCCCACTGGACCATGCGCCTGGTGGCCGCCCTGGTGGCGGCCACGTCCCCGGCGCCGAGCGAGCGGCCGGTGATGGCCTGGCCCGCGATGGCGATGGCGTCCAGGGCGAAGGCGAGCAGCGTCCACACCTGGGTGGCGATGGCGTACGCGGCCAGCTCGGCCTGGCCCATCCTGGTGGCGATCATCGTGGCCGCGACCAGCACGACGCGCAGGCACACGGTGCGTACGAGGAGGGCGAGCCCCGCCGTGCCCGCCTGCCTGATGCCCCCCAGGCTCGGGACGAGCGAGGTGCCGAGCCGCCGCGCGCCCCTCGCCACCACGACCAGGTAGACGGCCCCGCCGAGCGTCTGGGCCAGCACTGTGCCCCACGCCGACCCGGCGATGCCCCAGTCGAGCCCCAGCACGAACCAGGCGTTCAGCGCCGCGTTGAGCGCGAACGAGCCGACGGCCACGGCCAGGGGCGTGAACGTGTCCTGGAGCCCGCGCAGCACGCCGGTGCCGGCCAGCACGACCAGCATCCCGGGCGCGCCGAACAGGCTGATCCGCAGGTACGTCACCGCCTCCGCGGACTGGCCCGGGTCCGCGCCGAACAGGCTCACCAGGGCCGGGGCCAGCGGCCAGACGACCGCGATCAGCGCCACGCCGATGGCGAGGGCCAGCCAGACGCCGTCCACGCCGCTGCGCATCGCCCGGTCGCGCCGGCCCGCCCCGGTCTGTCGGGCGACGGAGGCCGTGGTGCCGTAGGCGAGGAAGACGCACAGGTTCATGAGCGTCCCGAGCACGGCTCCCGCCACGCCCAGCGCGCCCACCGCCGTGGTGCCGAGGCCGTGGCCCACGATGGCGTAGTCGGCGAGCAGGAAGAGCGGCTCGGCCACCAGCGCGCCGAACGCCGGGATCGCCAGCCGGAGAATCTCCCTGTCTCTGGACGTAATGGGCATTCATCCATTATGCCCATTACACGACATGCGGCGCCAACTTTCTTTCCTCCACAGCCGGTGGACAACGTTTCCGCAGGTAGAAGGCTTGCTGACGGAAATCCTCAGAAGTTATCCCCAGGCGTCATCCACAGGCATTTCACATGTTGGGGGCAGTCGTACACAGCTTGACCACAGGGTTGTCCACAGGCCACGTTGGCGTCCGGGCCCCAGGTCCGGGAAACTGTCAGACCGGTCGACTACAAGTGGGGGTGGTGCGACCGCCTGCAAGGTTGTTCGAGGGGGCGCGGTGAGCATTGACGAAGAGATCCCGGCGGGGCCCGGTTTCGAGCGCACGCCGCCGCACAACATCGAGGCGGAGCAGTCGGTCCTCGGCGGCATGCTGCTGTCCAAGGACGCCATCGCCGACGTGGTCGAGATCATCCGCGCCGACGACTTCTACCGCCCCGCTCACCAGATGGTCTACGAGGTCATCACCGACCTCTACGGCCGAGGCGAGCCCGCCGACGCCGTCACCGTCTTCGACGAGCTGCAGAAGCGCGGCGAGATGGCCCGCGTGGGCGGCGCCGCCTACCTCCACACGCTCACGGCCGTCGTCCCCACGGCCGCCAACGCCGGCTACTACGCCAAGATCGTCCGCGAGCAGGCGATCCTCCGCCGCCTCATCGAGGCCGGCACCCGCATCGTCTCCTACGGCTACGGCGGCCAGAACGAAGAGGTCGACGACCTCGTCGACCGCGCCCAGGCCGAGATCTACAAGGTCACCGAGCGCCGCACCTCCGAGGACTACGCCCCCCTGGCCGACATCATGCCGGGCGCCCTCGACGAGCTGGAGGCCATCGGCAGCCGCGGCGGCCAGATGGTCGGCGTGCCCACCGGCTTCCAGGACCTCGACCAGCTCACCAACGGCCTCCACCCCGGCCAGATGATCGTGGTCGCCGCCCGACCCGCGATCGGGAAGGCGCTGGCGCTCGACACGCCGCTGCCCACGCCCGACGGATGGACGACCATGGGCGACGTCAAGGTGGGTGACCGGCTGATCGGCGCGGACGGCAGGCCCACCAGGATCGTGGCGGCCACTGAGGTGATGCACGGCCGCCCCTGCTACGAGGTGGAGTTCAGTGACGGCACCGTGATCGTCGCGGACGCCCAGCATCAGTGGCGCACCATCACCCGTGCCCAACGCAAGCAGCGCCGGAGCGGCCCTTCCTACCACTGGGCCCGGGAGGCCGTCGAGAAGGTCAGGATCGCCTACGAGGCCGCGCTCGGCGACCGGGAGAGGCTGGTCACGCACCAGGAGGCGCTTCAGCTCGTGGGGGAGGAGTTCCGCCATGTCCTGCACGTCGTGCAGAAGCAGGTGGGCATGGCGGACAAGGTGGTCGCCTCCGTCGGTGGCGCGATGCGCAGCTACGAGTGGCGCACTCCCGCCTACCGGGCGATAGATCTCTTCGCCGCCCTGCACGCCAGGGTCACCACGCCCAAGAACGCCACCATCACGGCGGTTCCTCGCCAGACGGTCACCACTGAGGAGATCGCCGCAACCCTGCGCACCTCCGACGGTCGGCCGAACCACGCGGTGGCGGTGACCGCGCCGTTCGACCTCGACGAGCGTGCACTGCCGCTGGCGCCGTACGCGCTCGGCATCTGGCTGGGCGACGGTCACAGCGCGGGCGCCCGCATCAGCACGGCCGATCCGGAGGTCATCACCAATCTCGAAGCCGAGGGCCTGTGCGTCACGCGCGTGGGTTCCTCCATCTCCTACCAGCTCACGCTGCCGGCACCGGACTCGCCGGCCGGCCGCACGTGTGTGGTGTGCGGCCAGGAGTTCGTCCCACGGACTTCACAAGTCCGTACGTGCGGAAGGAGCTGCGGCGGACGGGCACGCTTCGTCTCGGCGCCGGTGCCCGTCCCCACGTGCCCCGACTGCGGCGCCCCGACAAGCGGATTGCGGCGCTGCCAGGCGTGCCATCGCTCACACGGAACCGTGCAGGGCATTCTCCGTACTCTGGGCGTGCTTCACGACAAGCACATTCCCGCCGCCTACCTCCGCGGTTCGGAGGGGCAGCGGCGAGCCCTGCTGGCCGGGCTGCTCGACTCGGACGGTCACGTCAACACCGGAGGCCAGATCCAGTTCGCCGTCACCAACCGGCGGCTGGCCGCCGACGTCCACGAACTGATCCTCAGCCTCGGCTACAAGGCGACCATGCGGACCAAGCAGGTCAGAGGGAGGAGCGCGGACTCCTCCACGGTCTACATGATCAACTTCACTGCGTCCGACAAGCTCTTCCGCCTGCCCCGCAAGGCCATCCGGCAGACCGGCGAAGCTCGTCCCAGCACCAGGCTCCGCTACATCGTGGACGTGCGTGCGATCGCGAGCAGGCCGGTCCGCTGTGTCCAGGTGGACAACGACGATCACATGTACCTTGCCGGCCGCACCTGCATCCCCACCCATAACAGCACCCTTGGTCTGGATTTCGCCCGTTCCGCGGCGATCAAGAATGGCATGACCACCGTCATCTTCTCGCTGGAGATGTCGCGCAACGAGATCACCATGCGACTGCTGTCCGCCGAGGCCCGGGTCGCGCTGCACGCCATGCGCTCCGGCATGATGAGCGACGAGGACTGGACCCGGCTGGCCCGGCGGATGAGCGAGGTGGCCGAGGCGCCGCTGTTCATCGACGACTCGCCCAACATGTCGATGATGGAGATCCGGGCCAAGTGCCGCCGGCTCAAGCAGCGCAACGACCTCAGGTTCGTGGTCATCGACTACCTCCAGCTGATGAGCTCGCCGAAGAAGACCGAGAGCCGCCAGAACGAGGTGTCGGAGATCTCGCGTGCCATCAAGCTGCTGGCCAAGGAGCTGGAGGTGCCGGTCATCGCGATCTCCCAGCTCAACCGTGGCCCCGAGCAGCGCACCGACAAGCGCCCGCAGGTGAGCGACCTCCGCGAGTCGGGCTGCCTCACCGCCGGCACGCGTGTCCTGCGAGCGGACACCGGCGCGGAGACGTCGCTGGGCGAGCTGCTGGAGTCCGGCGCGCGCGACATCCCGGTGTGGTCCCTGGACGAGAAGCTGCGGCTCGTCCCGCGGACGATGACGCACGTGTTCCCCAGCGGCACGAAGGAGGTCTTCCTGCTGCGGCTCAGCTCCGGCAGGGAGATCGAGGCGACGGCCAATCACCCCTTCATGACGTTCGACGGGTGGCGCCCGCTGGGGGAGCTCGCCCCCGGAGCACGCGTGGCCGCACCGCGGCACGTTTCCGCGCCCCGCGGCCTCCAGGAGTGGCCGGACGACCAGGTGACCCTGCACGCACACCTGGCCGGGGAGGGCGGAGCCGTCCCCGAGGGGGTCTTCTCCCTCCCCAAGCGGCAGATCGCGCTGTTCCTGCGCGGGCTGTGGGCGAGCGGCGGCCAGGTCGGGTGGGACGACGAGGTGGGCGAGGCGCGGCTCTCCTGCACCTCCACGAGCCGCCGCCTGGTCGACGACGTCGCGCGGCTGCTGCTGAGGTTCAACGTGATGACGAGGATCGAAGAGGTCAGGCAGGCCCATCGGCTGTGGGTCACCGGAGCCGACAACCAGCTCCGGTTCCTCGACGACATCGGCGTCGCCGGTGAGCGGTTCGAGCCGCAGGCCGGGCGGTGCGCCGCCGCCCTCCGGCGGCTCGTGGGCGACACCGGCGCCGGCGCCGTTCCGCGCCAGGTCTGGGACCTCGTCGGCGACTCGCTGGCGGTGCGGGGCGCCACGAAGGGCGCTCCGGGCCCGGAGCGCCTGCGCCGGATCTCCACGATCCTCGACGACGCCGACCTTGAGCTGCTGGCCACGAACGACGTGTTCTGGGACGAGGTCGCCTCCGTAGAGAGCCTCGGCGAGCAGCCGGTGTACGACGCCACCGTCCTCGGCACCCACAACTTCGTGGCCAACGGGATCAGCGTCCACAACTCCATCGAGCAGGACGCGGACATGGTCATCCTGCTGCACCGGGAGGACGCCTACGAGCGGGAGTCGCCGCGGGCGGGTGAGGCCGACCTGATCGTGGCCAAGCACCGTAACGGTCCCACGGCGACGGTCACGGTGGCGTTCCAGGGTCACTACAGCCGGTTCGTGGACATGGCCCAGCACTGAGGGCTTTGACGGGCATTGGAGTGAAGCGCGCGGGTTCGCGGATTCCTCGTCTCCGAGCCCGTGGAACTCGTTCGTGATGGGGGGCGAGCGATCGCATGCGCCGGTGTCATCCGCGCGCTGGTCAGCCCGGCCGTCTCCAGACCCGTCGCCCTACCGGACATGGCGTCGCCTGGCGACCACAGGTTGACAACGAGCGCCCCATTCCAACACCCTTTCACTATTCGAATAGTGAAAGGGTGTTTTGTTTGATCGAGTTCAACTTGGACCGCGGCTCGGGGGTCTCGACGTACCTGCAGCTCGTTCACCAGGTCAAACAAGCGCTCCGGCTCGGTACGCTGCGGCCCGGCGACCAGTTGCCGACCGCCCGCGAGGTGGTCGAGAGCCTGGCCATCAACCCCAACACCGTGCTCAAGGCGTACCGGGAGCTGGAGCGCGAAGGGCTGGTCGAGGGGCGGCCGGGGATGGGGACGTTCGTCCGGCAGGGCATCACGGGGGCGACGCTCGCCGAGCACACGCGGCTGCGGCGCAGCCTGGAAGCCTGGGTGCACGACGCCCGCGCGGCCGGGCTCGATCAGGAGGACCTGCGGGTGCTGTTCACCGTGGTCCTGGCCGACGCCGCGAAGGAGGGCGTGGCATGAGTCCCGCGCTGGAGGCGACCGGGCTGGGAGTCCGCTATCGCCGCACGTGGGCGTTGCGCGACTGCTCACTGTCCGTGCCCACCGGGCGCGTGGCGGCGCTTGTAGGGCCCAACGGAGCGGGCAAGACCACACTCATGCACGCGGCCGTCGGCCTGCTACGGCCCGCGCGAGGCAGCGTCCGCGTGGCCGGCGAGGCGGCGTTCGTGGCACAGGACAAGCCGCTGTACGAGAGCTTCACCGTCGCCGAGATGCTCACCTTCGGCCGCCGCATGAACACCCGCTGGGACGACGCCGCCGCTGCCGACCGGCTCGCCGGGCTGGGCATCCCTCTGAAGCGGAAGGTGAGCGGGCTGTCCGGCGGGCAGCAGGCGCAGGTCGCGGTCACGCTGGCACTCGCCGGCCGGCCCGACCTGCTCATACTGGACGAACCGCTGGCCAACCTCGACCCGCTCGCCCGCCACGACGTGATGCGCTCGATCATGGCGGAGGTAGCCGGACGGGAGCTGACCGTGCTGCTGTCCTCGCACGTCGTCTCCGACCTGGAGGAGACCTGCGACTGGCTGGTCGTGCTGAACGGGGGTCGGCTGCAGGTCAGCGGCGACATCGAGGAACTGCTCGACGGGCATCTTGTGCTCACCGGGCCGGACGAGGCATCGGCGGCCGGCACGCAGATGGTGGGCGGGAGCCGTACCGGCAGGCAGGTCAGCATGCTGGTCAGGGGCGCGCCACCGCTCGATCCACGCTGGCAGGCGCGCCGCCCCGGGCTGGAGGAGCTTGTCATGGGCTACCTGCGCAGCCCCGAGTCGGCGGCGCTACCGGGACTGACGGGGGTGGGCGCGTGATCTGGGTGACGTGGCGCCAGCACCGGGCGCAGATCCTCGTGACGGCGACCTTCCTGGTACTGCTGGGGGTGCTGCTGCTGGGTTCGGCGATGGAAGCGAGCCGGTACGTTGCCGAGCACGCCCCGCCCGGCTGTCCCGGGGCCGCCGTGGCGTGCGGAGACCTGGCGGTGGCGCTCGGGCAGCGCTACGACGCGGTCTACTCGGTCTTCGGCTGGATGCCGCTGGTGGCGCCGGCGCTGATCGGGGCGTTCTGGGGCGCGCCACTACTCGGCCGCGAGTACGAGCGCGGCACCCACCGCCTGGCCTGGACCCAGGCTGTGCCCGTGTGGCGGTGGTTGGCAGTCAAGCTGTCGCTCCTGGGCGGGGCAGTCGTGGCGGGCGGGCTGCTGCTGTCGCTCATGGTGAGCCTGTGGCGGCCGGTGTTCAGGACGGGGGTCGACTCCACGTTCGGCAACATCGGCGTGTTCAACATGGTCGGGGTGGAGCCGGCGGCGTGGTGGCTGTACGCGTTCGCGCTCGGCACCGCGGCCGGCACCCTGTTCCGGCGTACACTGCCCGCGATGGCGCTGGTCGTGGCCGGTGTGGCGGTGTCGATGTTCACGCTGTTCCAGCTGAGTGACTACTACGCCGAGCCGGCACGTACCGAGCTGTCCGGCACCGTGCTGCTGGACGATCCCGACGCCCGGCTGGTGAGCGCCGCCTGGGTGGAGCCGTCCGGGAGGGAGGTCGCCGAGCCGGCCGACAGCGGCTGCCCGCGGCGGGTGGACGTGGGGCAGAGCAGCAAGAATGCTGAGGCGTGGCAGGCGTGCCTGTTCGGCAAGGGCTACCGGTACGCGGTGTACTACCATCCGCCGTCCAGGTTCTGGCGCTTCCAGTGGACCGAGGCGGGGATCCTGGCGCTCGCGTCGGCGGCCCTCGGCGGCCTGGCCGTGCGCCGCACCCTCCGCCGCCCCGGCTGACAGGCCTGTTCTGTCAGCCGGGGCGAGGCCCGGACTGGCGACTGTTGTCGCGGCACCGCGACGGGTTGCGGGATACTGCTGCTCGCTCCCTTCCCGGCAATTAGCCCAGCGCAGACGCCCTGCGGCCGGAGCCCGACAAGGCGACGAACCCTCCATGTGATGAAGCAGACAGGCGGCGGCGGAATGGAGCTGATCATCCCGGTGCTGCAGCGGATGACCGTAATGAAGGGAAGTCCGCCATGACCATCCTCGTCGCCTACGACGGCTCGGCCGACGCGCGCGCCGCCATCGAGTTCGCCGCCAAGCACCTCGCCGCCGGGCCCGTCGTCGTCCTGACCGTGTGGGAGCCGCTGCTCGTGCAGTTGCGTAAATACCCCCTCGCCGCCGGCGTGCTCACGCCCGAGGCCGAGGACGAGGCGCGGGCCCAGGCCGAGGCCAGCGCCAGGGAGGGCGCCGAGCTGGCCGTCGCGTCGGGCCTCGCCGAGGTGACCCACCGGGCCGTGGCCGACAACGAGTCCGTGTGGAAGACGATCGTGGACGTGGCCGACGAGCTCGACGCCTCGCTCATCGTCACGGGCTCGCGGGGTCTGGCCGGGGTGCGTTCGGTGCTGCTGGGCAGCGTCTCCAACCACGTGCTGCACCACGCGCAGCGGCCCACGCTCATCGTCCCGCCCGCCCAGCGCACGGCGGGCTAGGGCCGGTCCCCGGCCGTGTTGCAGCAGGCTCCTGGCGGCGGGGACAGCCGGGTGTCGATGCGCCGGGCTCCCGGCCCCTCGTCGCCGAGCCGGTCGTGCGGGTTGGCGACGGGGCACAGGTCGAGCGACAGGCAGCCGCAGCCGATGCAGTCGGTGAGGTCGTCGCGCAGCCGCTGGAGCTGCAGGATGCGGTCGTCCAGCTCGCCGCGCCAGGCGGCCGAGAGCCGGGCCCAGTCGGCGCGGGTGGGGGTGCGCTCGCCGGGCAGCTCGTCCAGTGCGTCCTTGATGGTCTTGAGCGGGATGCCGATGCGCTGCGCCAGCCGGATGAAGGCGACCCTGCGCAGGCTGTCGCGGCTGTAGCGGCGCTGGTTGCCGGCCGTGCGGCGGCTCGTGATGAGGCCCTTGGCCTCGTAGAAGTGCAGGGCCGAGACGGCGACGCCGCTCCGCTCGGCCAGTTGCCCGACCGTGAGCTCCTTGGTGTTCCAGGCGACCTTGGTCATACCGGAAGCTTAGTTGAGGTTGCTCGGGAAGCGGCGCGCCGCAGTCACTCCCACCGGAACAGCCGTACGGCGAGCCCGCCGAAGACCACCAGCCCGGCGGCCATCACGATCAGGTGCAGCGGCTGCGGCGCGTGGCCCGCCCAGGTGTCCTTGAGCGCCTGGGCGAACGGCCCGGCCACCGAGTAGTCGCTCACGGTACGGAGGGCGTCCGGCATGGCCTGGCGCGGGATCCACATGCCCGCGACGAACATCAGCGGGAACATCACCAGCGACCCGATCCCCGGCGCAGCCTTGCCGTTGGGCGCGAGGGCGGCGATGACCAGCCCCATCGCCATGAGCGCCGCCGTGCCGAGCAGGAACACCAGCACGAAGCCCGGCCACTGCCCGGGAGGCGCGGCGTCGAAGACCAGCATGGTCCCGACGACGAGGATGGCCGTGGCCACGACCGCGACGGCCAGGTTGATGACGAGCTGCACGGTCAGCATCCGCGCGGGGCTGACCGGCGTGGTGGACATCCGCCGCAGCACACCCTGCTCCCGGTACGTCGTGAGCACTGCGGGAAGCACGCTGCACACCAGCGTGAGCAGCGAGAGCAGGACCATGAGGCTCGGCCACTGCGCGTCGACGAACCGTTCGCCGGTCTCCGTCGCCTCGCCCATGCCGGGGATGGTGAGCCCCAGCACGACCAGGAGGACGACCGGCAGCGCGATGGAGAAGGCCAGCGACGGCCAGTCGCGCAGGTAGAGCTTGGTCTCCACGAGGAGCATCTTCTTCATGACAGCTTCCTTCCTGTGAGCGCGAGGAACGCGTCGTCCAGCGTGGCCTGCTCGATGCGCAGGTCCCCGGGCACGATGTCGTGCCGGGCGAGGGCGAGGGTGACGGTGGCGGCGAGGTTGCCGGCGCCGCTGACGGCGACCTGGTCGCCGTGCCGCTCGACGGCGCGCACCCCGGGGAGGGCGAGCAGCACGTCGTCCGTGACCGGCGCGGAGGGCCGGAAGCGTACCCGTTGCTCCCCGCCGACCTGCTCGATCAGCCCGGCGG
The DNA here is from genome assembly GCF_900111685.1 of Nonomuraea wenchangensis. GTDB lineage: Bacteria > Actinomycetota > Actinomycetes > Streptosporangiales > Streptosporangiaceae > Nonomuraea > Nonomuraea wenchangensis. Next base: position 239,188 of record NZ_FOHX01000011.1, on the reverse strand, counting down.
GCGTGTCGGTGGCGACGACCTTGCCGGCGTCGATGAGCGCCAGCCGGTCGCAGAGCCGTTCGGCCTCCTCCATGAAGTGCGTGACCAGCACGATCGTCACCCCGGACGCGCGGATCTGCTCGACGAGCTCCCAGACGTCGCGGCGGGCCTGCGGGTCGAGGCCGGTGGTCAGCTCGTCGAGCACGGCCACGCGCGGCCGGCCGACCAGCGCCAGCGCCACGGACAGCCGCTGCCGCTGCCCCCCGGAGAGCTTCTTGAACGTCGTGTGCCGCTTGTGGCCGAGCCCCACCCGTTCCAGCAGCTCGTTCCAGTCGGCCGGGTCGGGATAGAAGGAGGCGTAGAGGTCCAGCGCCTCCCACACCTTGATCTTCTCCGGCAGGTTGGCGCTCTGGAGCTGCATGCCGAGCACTTCGCGCAGCTGGGCGCGGTCGCGGCGGGGGTCGAGCCCGGCCACCCGTACGGTGCCGCCGTCCGGCGCCCGCAGGCCCGCCACGCACTCGACCGTCGTGGTCTTGCCGGCGCCGTTGGGCCCGAGGATGCCGAAGATCTCACCCTCGGCGACCTCGAACGACACGTCGTCGACCGCCAGGTGTTTGGGGTACTGCTTGCGCAGGTTCCTGACCTCGATGATTTTCATGGCTACGACGGTAGGAACGCCGCGTCCGCTGGGGAATGCGGCTGGATGCCGGGCAAGGGTGTACCTAGGTGCAGTGACCCGGAGGTCATGGCTTGGGCACACTGGGAGCATGTTGAGGAGGTACGGCCGGGTCGCGACGCTGCTCGCGCTGCTCGTCGTCCAGGTGCCGCTGATCGCCGTGTCCCTCGTGATGCTGGTGCTGTCGGTGGCGTTGGGGATGGTGTTCCTGTTCCCGCCGCAGGTCCGCATGGTGCGCCGGGTGGCCGAGCTCAACCGGCGGCTCATCCGGAGCTGGACCGGCCTGGCCATCGAGGCCCCCTACCTGCCGAAGCCGCCGCCCCCGGTGCCGCAGGCGGACGGCTTCTACCGCCACGACCGCACCCTCTACAAGACCCCGCGCATCCCCGCGTGGAACGACCGCTGGAAGTGGCTGATCACCGACCCGGCCACCTGGCGCGACGACTGCTGGCTGCTGCTGGACCCGCTGATGAAGCTGACGCTGGCGCCGGTGTTCCTGCTGCTCCCGGCCCAGGGCCTGCGCCTGTACGCGCTGTGGAGCGACCTGCTGCTCGGCGCGACCGCCAACAGCCGCCTGGCCAACCAGGTCACCCACCTCAGGCGCACCCGCAACCTGGCCACCGACTCCCAGGCGGCCGAGATGCGCAGGATCGAGCGTGACCTGCACGACGGCACGCAGGCGCGGCTGGTCGCCATCGGCATGACGCTCGGCGCGGTCGAGCAGCTCGTGGACCAGGATCCGTCGGCGGCCAAGGCGCTGCTGGCCAAGGCCCGCGAGGCGTCCTCGGAGACGCTGACCGAGCTGCGCCGGGTCATCCGCGGCATCCATCCGCCGGTGCTGGCCGAGCGCGGGCTCGGCGACGCCGTACGCGCCCTCGGCATGGACAGCCCGCTGAAGGTCTCCGTGGACGTGGACCTGCCGAACCGCCCGGACGCGCCGGTGGAGGCCGCGGCCTACTTCGCGGTCAGCGAGCTGCTGTCCAACGCCGCCCGGCACGGCGAGGCCCGTACGGCGGCCGTGGACATCAGCTCCAGGGAGGCCGACCTGCGCATCACGGTCACCGACGACGGCATGGGCGGCGCCGACCCCACCAAGGGCAGCGGCCTGGCCGGCATCGAGCGGCGCCTGGCCGCCTTCGACGGGGTGCTCGCGCTGAACAGCCCGCCGGGCGGCCCCACCACGGTCACGATGCACCTGCCCAAGGTGCTGCCCCAGCACTGGGCGTCGGACCTGCCCAAACTGCCCCGCCACAAGATGGTCATCGTCGGGTTGCTGTGGGCGACCGCCTGGTGCCCGACCTTCCCGCAGGGTTTTGTGGCGGCCATCTTCAAGCTCATCGACTTCGACGAGAAGACCTGGTTCCTCGCCCTCCACCTACCGGAGCCCTGGCAGTGGCCGACGATCACCGCGATGATCGCGCTCGGGCTGACCATGCACATCATGGCCATCCGCATCCCGGCCGTGCACAACCGGGAGCGCTGGATGATCGAAGCCACCCCGACCAAACCCTGGTGCCCATGAACGTGCTCATCGCCGAAGACCTCTACCTGCTCAGGGACGGCCTGGTGCACCTGCTCCAGGCGCACGGCTTCACCGTCGTGGGAGCGGTGGACAGCGGCCCTGAGCTGCTCAAGGGGCTGCTGGAGCTGCGGCCGGACGTCTCGATCGTGGACGTGCGCCTGCCGCCCACGTTCACCGACGAGGGACTTCAGGCCGCGCTGGCGGCCAGGAAGTCGGTGCCGGGCCTGCCGATCCTGGTGCTGTCGCAGCACGTCGAGCAGCTGTACGCGCGCGAGCTGCTGGCCGACGGCTCCGGCGGCATCGGCTACCTGCTGAAGGACCGCGTCTTCAACGCCGAGCAGTTCGTCGACGCCGTACGCCGGGTCGCCGAGGGCGGCACCGCGATGGACCCGGAGGTCATCGCCAAGCTGCTGGCCAGCAACGCCAGGCGCGAGCCGCTGGCCGCGCTCACGCCGCGCGAGCGGGAGGTGCTGGAGGCCATGGCGGAGGGCCGCTCCAACGCGGCCATCTCCCAGCGGCTCTACCTGAGCGAGAGCGCCGTCGCCAAGCACACCGCCAACATCTTCGCCAAGCTCGGCCTCGCCCCCTCGGACGACGACAACCGCCGGGTGCTGGCCGTTCTCGCCTACCTCCAGAGCCGCGCCTGACTCTCCCGCACCACCGGCACCACTGCGGGCCCGGGGTTGTCGGTGGCCTCGGCTATTTTCGTAGGGGCATGGCGACGAAGGGGTGTGACAGGTGAAAATCCGGGTTAACCGCGATGTTCTGGCAGAAGCGGTGGCATGGGCTGCCCGAGTCCTGCCCAGCCGCCCTGTGGTGCCCGTCCTGTCCGGGCTGCTGCTGGAGGCCGGCGAGGAGCTGACGTTGTCGGCGTTCGACTACGACGTCTCGGCGCGGGCCACGATCGACGCCGACGTGGCCGAGGAGGGCACCGTGCTCATCCCGGGCCGGCTGCTCGCCGAGATCAGCCGCAGCCTGCCCGCCGACGACGTCGAGATTGTCACCGAGGGGCCCGAGGCGGTGCTGACCTGTGGCAGCGCCGAGTTCGGGCTGGTCACCATGCCGGTCGAGGACTTCCCGACCCTGCCCGCGATGCCGCCGGTCGTCGGCGCGGTGGGCGGCGGCGTGTTCGCCTCGGCCGTCGGCCAGGTCGCCCCGGCCGCGAGCCGCGACGACACGCTGCCGATGCTCACCGGCATCAGGGTCGACATCGACGGCGAGTCGGTCGCGATGGCGGCCACCGACCGCTACCGCATCGCCGCCCGCGACTTCACCTGGCGCCCGGCCACCCCCGACGTGTCCGTCTCGGCGATGGTGCCGGCCCGGGTGCTGGTCGAGGTGGCCAAGTCGCTGCGCGGCGGCGAGGTCGCGGTGGCCATGGGCGACGGGGTGGCCGGGTTCGAGAGCGTCGGGCGCAGCACGACCGTGCGGCTGCTCGACGAGCAGTTCATCGACTACCGTTCCCGGCTGAGCAGCGACTGGTCGATCCGGGCCGACGTGGCGGTGGGTCCGTTCGTCAACGCGATCAAGCGCGTGGCGCTGGTGGCCGAGCGCAACACCGCGATCCGGCTGTCGTTCACGCAGGGGCAGGTGCTCATCCAGGCGGGCGGCGGCGACGTCGGCCGCGGCACCGAGGTGGTGCCGTGCGAGCTGCGCGGCGACGACATCCAGATCGCCTTCCAGTCGCAGTTCCTGCTCGACGGGCTGGTGGGCATCGAGGGCGAGCTGGCCCGCATCAACCTGGAGTCGCCCACCCGGCCCGCGCTCATCCAGGACGTCCCCGGCGACGCGCAGCCGGCCTTCCGCTACCTCGTCATGTCCCTGCGCCAGAGCTGAGCCCGGCGGCCCCTCACGGGCCCGGCGTGCTGGTCTGGCGTTCGGCGACGAGCTTGAAGACCCTCTTGAACTCCGCGTACGCCCGCTCGCCCACGGCCCGCGCGTGCGCGGCCTCCATCTCGGCGAGCACCGCGTCCGACCTGGCGAGGAAGTCGAGCCCCTTCCCGGTGGGCACGATCAGCTTGGCGCGGCGGTCGGCCGGGTCGGGCCGCCGCTCCACGTAGCCGAGCTCGACCAGCTCGTCCACCAGCGTGCCGATCACCTGCTTGTGCTGCCCCGACTGGGCGGCCAGGTCGGTGGCCCGGCTGCCCTCCTCGTCGAGGTAGGCGAGCACCGCCCCGTGGCGCGGCCGGAGTCGCGGATGCCCCTGCTCGCCCAGCTTGGCGAACAGCTCACGCTGCAGGGCGAACAGCGTCCGGCTGGACAGGATGCCGAGGTCGGGCTGCTCGCGTTGACGCCGGCTCCTGCGCACCTCACACCCCTCCGGGGCCGTCAGGAGTCGCCGGACTCGGTGAGTGCGATGAGGATGTGCTCCATGCAGGCGTGACCGGCCCGCTCGGCCGCCGTGGCGTCGCCGGCCGCGATGGCGCGGGCGATCGCGTCGTGCGGGATGTAGGTCTTGTTCAGCGACGTGCCGGCCGCCGTGATGCTGGCCCGCAGCGCCGCGGAGAAGTCCTCGTACAGGTCGATGAGGACGAGGTTGTGGGTGGCGTGCGCGACCGCCATGTGGAAGGCGAGATCGGCCTCGACGAAGTATTCGGGGTCGTCGAGGTCCCACGCGCGCTCCCGCTCGGCCAGGGCGGCCTCGATGCGGGTGATGTCCTCGTCGGTGCGGCGGGTGGCGGCGAGGCGCGCGGACTCGACCTCCAGCGCGCGTCGCACCTCCAGGATCTCCAGCTGCTCGGCCTGCTTGAGCCGGCGCAGCATGGCGCCGGAGAGCTCGCTGGTCGCCCGGACGTAGGTGCCGTCGCCCTGTCGGCACTCCAGCAGCCCGGCGTGCGTGAGCGCGCGTACGGCCTCGCGAACGGTGTTGCGCCCGACCCCGAGCTGCTCGGCCAGCACGGTCTCGGTCGGGATCTTGCCGTTCATCGTCCACGACCCTGAGGTGATCTGCTCCTTGAGCTGATCGATCACCTGGTCGACGAGCGAAGCCCGCTGCGCCGTACGCAGACTCACAGTCCGCCTCCTCCGGGAAAGCCAGTCATCCCATGAGTCAATGACTGGTAGACCCTAATTATTCCAGACTCGGAACGCCAAATCTGGAGCTCCCGGAGGAATTCAGCGGGACACGGTCGTGTCGGTCGTCACCGCCACCATGGACGAACGGACTCCGGCGGCTTCGAGCGCCTTACGATACGCGGCGGTCTGCTGTGCGACGGACCCCACACGACCGTGCAGGTCACCCAGCTCCCGCCAGCACCGTGCGGCCTGCCGGTCGGTGCCGAACACCGGTCGGTCGAGCGCGCTCAGCAGCCGGTGCGCGGTGGCGAGCTCGGCCGCGGCGTCGCCGCCCAGCTCCAGCGCCACGGCGGCGAGCACCAGACGGGCCTCGGCGGCCGACGTGCCGAACTCCTCGCCCGCCAGGCCCAGCGCCCGACCGGCCAGCTCCGCCGCGTGCGCGAGGTCACCGGAACGCACCCGCACCCGGGCGTGCACGACCAGGCTCTCGGCGTAGGCGGCGGCGGCCGACGGGAAGGCGGCGAAGACCGCGGACGCGCTCGACACCAACTGCTCGGACTCCTCGAGCGGGGCCGTGACCATCCTCGCCCAGTGCATGGCGGCCCGGGCGAGCTGCAGCGCCAGCCGCGTCTCGCGACCGGCCATGATCGCGTCGTCGGCCAGCCGCACCGCGAGGGCGGAATCCTCGCCCGCCGCGGCGGCCGTGCTCGCCTCCCACAGCGACCGGATCTCCCCGGAACGGTCCACAACCGGGGAAAAACCGGTCATGTCGAGGACCTTCTTGACGTAGGTCAGCTCGGGGGAGTCGCTCTCGTTCTCGCCGCGCGCCTCGACCAGCGCCGCCGCCAGATCGACCGCTATCTCGCCCTCGGTCACGTTGAGCCGCTCGGCCTGCTCCAGGGCGTGCGCGGCCAGGTCGCGGGCGCGCAGCCGGTCGCCGGCCCGCTGGTAGCAGCGGCTCAGCGCGATGGTCAGCGGCAGGTCGGCCAGCCGTTCGGGGTGGGCCGCGGCCTCCCTGCGCAGGCGCTCGAACGCCTCGACCGCCTGGCCGAGCCGGCCCTGCGCCTCCAGTGCCCGCGCCCGCCCGAACCGGGCCTGCGCCGTCAGCATGGCGTTCTCCTCGTCGGCCGCCTTCACGATCTCGGTAAAGCGGTCGGCGGCGACGGCGGGATCGCCGTGCTGGAGCTCAAGCTCGGCATGCCGCAGCCCGAGCTCGGTGTCGATGCGCTGCCGAGGCTCGATCCCGTGAAGGAGGAACTCGGTGGTGCATCCGAGCCGCTCGGCCAGCAGCCGGGCCACTACAGGAGTCGGCGTGCGCTTGCCCGACTCGATGAGCGAGACATAACTGTCAGACAGGTCGGGTCCGGCCAACTGGGCCTGCGACATCCGCCTGTTCAGCCGCAATCCACGGACGCGGTCACCGATGGTTCCCTGACTCGGCATCTCATCTCTCAGGGCGGGGAAGGGTCAACAACACGCAATGATTGCATGAAGTAGCCGAATCTGGTATCCCTGCGTGAAGAATTTGCCGCGCGGAGATTAATCGTCGCTGTCGTCCTTGCTGGGGAAAAGCATCTGGCAGACCTCAAGGTAGAGGGTCTCCGGATACGGAATGTACTCGACCGTTGACAGAGCCTGGTCCTGACCTGCGGACTCGAGGATGAACTCGCCGTAACCGAGCATGCGCCCGAGCAGCGAGCGCTGGAAGCTCATGTCCGTGACCTTGCCCAGGGGCATCATCGCGACCTTGCGGGTGATGAGCCCCGTGGTGAGCAACATCCGCTTGGAGGTCACCACGAAGTAGTCGACCGACCACTCCGCGACCTTCCATACGAAACGGATCAGCAGCAGGAGCCACAGCCACCACACGACGACGAGCGCCGTGCCACCCGCCGAGGTGCCGCCGAAGAACTTGCTGAGCAACGCGGCGACGACCAGGCCGCCGAAGACCTCGGCGACCGGGCGGAGCAGGATGGCGGGGTGGCGCCGCACCATGAGGACCTGCTGTTCCTGTGGGAGGAGGTAACGGTTGACCGACGCCGGGGCTGAGTCCCCGTGGGTCACCAGTCTCATGAGAGGTTGTTCACAAACTGCGCCAGTGAGTCGGCTGCGTTGAACACCGTGTCGAACGCCCCCTTCACCGCGTCAGCGGCATCAGCTGGTCGGGCCAACAGGTAGTAAGCGACAAAACCGATGCCGCTGTATGTGAGGACTTTTTTGACCTGCACCGTCGTCGCCTCCGAGCCACTTACCCACTCCCGCCGTATACATTACCCACCCGGGTGCCCGGGTAAAGGTGAGTTGGCGGGTTAGTTTTGATCTTGGTCTAACCGCGCTCGCTGGCCACCAGAGCCAGCACGTGAAGGTGCTTGCGCGCGATGCGCTCGACGAGGCTGGGATGGGCGTAGCCGGTGACCTCCAGCGCGCCGTAGTGCGCCGCCTCGACGCAGCGCGTGACCGTGGTCGAGGAGTGGACGCCCGCGAACTCGTCGCGCAGCACCGCCTCGACCTCGGCGTACGGCATCGGATCGGCCTCGGTGTGCTCGTTCACGAGGACACCTCGTCGGCCGGCATGTCGCTCATCGTGCTCCCCCACGCGCATGTTGCCTTCGCGTCTCTTCGTACCCACCTAACCACAGAATGTAACGAAGTGACGACCGAGTGTGACGGAAAAACCGGCCCCGCGAGCGAATCGCGGGACCGGTCCAAAAGAGCGGCTGAGCGGAGTCAGACGACGCCGTAGAGGCGGTCGCCCGCGTCGCCGAGGCCGGGAACGATGTAGCCGCTCTCGTTGAGCCGCTCGTCGAGGGCCGCGGTCACGACGCGGATGGGCTTGCCGGAGTTGGCGAACACCTTGTCCATGTAGGCGAGCCCCTCGGGGGCGGCCAGCAGGCAGATGGCGGTGACGTCGACGGCGCCCCGGTCGAAGAGGAACTGCACGGCCGCCGCCAGCGTGCCGCCGGTGGCGAGCATCGGATCGACCACATAGCACTGCCGGCCGGACAGGTCGTCGGGCAGGCGGGTGGCGTACGTCTCCGCCTGGAGGGTGGACTCGTTGCGGATCATCCCCAGGAAACCGACCTCGGCCGTGGGCAGCAGCCGGGTCATGCCGTCGAGCATGCCGAGCCCGGCCCGCAGGATCGGCACGACCAGGGGGTAGGGCTTGGCCAGCCGCACGCCGTGCGCGGTGGCGACCGGGGTCTGGACGGTGACGTCGGTGATCCGCACGTCGCGCGTGGCCTCGTAGGCCAGCAGGGTCACCAGCTCGTCGGCGAGCCTGCGGAAAGTCGGCGAGTCGGTGCCGGCATCACGCAGCGCGGTGAGCTTGTGGGCCACGAGCGGATGGTCGACGACGAGGGTTTCCATGGAGGACAACGGTATCCCCTGGGAGACACCGAGGCACCTCGCGGTTTTGGTTTTGATCACAATTTGGTCGGAGAGGCACACGCCGGGTGCCCGGTTCTGGAACGATTGGGTGCTGGTGATATCTGTCGTGTCAGAAATCGGGTGGGGATGGCGATGACGGACGAAGACGCGCTCGACTTCGCCATCGTGGTCTATCGCGAGGACGAACGGTGGCACGCCGAGCTGTTGCCCGTCGCGCTCACCTCCGACCTGCACGGCCTGATCCAGGTGCTCAAGCAGCAGCCGAGCGAGAGCGGCACGATCGCGCTGGTCGCCGTGGGCGACGAGTTCTTCGTGGCGCTGCGGGGCCTCGGCGACCGGGTGGACGTCTTCCTCTCCGACATCGCCGCCTCCTGGGACTTCCCGCTGGCCCGTCAGGTGCTCGAATACCTGGACGTGCCCGTCCCCGACGAGGAGGAGCTCGACGAGATCCTCCAGGACGAGGAGACCGTGCTCCCCGCCGGAGATCTGTCGATCTTCGCCGATCTCGGGTTGGACGAGATGGAGCTGGGCATCCTCTCCGGCGACATCGACCTGTTGCCCGAAGACGTGCTGTCCAGCATCGCCGCGCGGCTCGGCTTCTCCGAGCCGTTCGAGCGTGCCATCGAATCGGTCTTCGGCTGACCCCCCTGGAGCGCGGACATGGCGGCCAACACCTTCTCTGCGGCCTTTGTGTGGACCCCCGACGGCTGGAACGGTGCCGAGGTCGATCTGAGCGAAGCTGAGATCGTCGACGACTTCGGCGACGCCGTGACGGAGACCTTGGGGCTGATCGGCGACGAGCTCGCCCTCCTGTGCGTCGAGGTCGAGGACGAATGGTTCGCCCTCGTGCGCTACCGCGGCGACGACGAGCCGCGGGTCTTCCTGTCCGACGCGCACGCCATCGCCTCCGACCGGCTGGGCGAGCTGTTCGCCGAGTTCGCCGGCGTGGCGCCCGACAAGGAGGGCAACAGCCTCGGCGTGCGCCCGGCGGGCGACTTCGAGCTGCTGAGCGACCTCGGCGTGAGCTCGGAGGAGCTGCTGGAGCTCAGCATGGAGGAGGGCCTGCTGCCGGCCGACATCCTGTCGGTGATCGCCGAACGGCTGTCGTTCGCCGACGAGCTCGACCGGCTGCGCTGAGCCGCGCCGTCGCGAGGTCCTGCCGGGTGACGTACGAGGAGGCCATGCGCCTGGCCCTGGCCGAGGCGGCCGCGGCCGCCGCCAGGGGCGAGATCCCCGTCGGGGCGGTCGTCCTCGACGAGCGCGGCGAGCCGCTGGCCGCGGCCGGCAACGACCGCGAGTCCACCGCCGATCCCACCGCGCACGCCGAGGTGCTCGCGCTGCGCGGGGCCGCCGCCGCGCGCGGGGGCTGGCGGCTCAACGGGTGCACGCTCGTGGTGACCCTGGAGCCGTGCACGATGTGCGCGGGAGCCGCCGTGCTGGCCCGGGTCGAGCGCGTCGTGTACGGGGCCGTGGACGAGAAGGGCGGGGCCGTGGGCTCGCTCTGGGACGTCGTACGCGACCGCAGGCTCAACCATCGGCCCGAGGTCGTCATGGGGGTTCTGGCGGAGGAGTGCTCCGGCGTACTCAAGCGGTTCTTTGCCACTCGCAGAATCCGGTAAGCTCGTTCGCGGTGGTGTCGCCTAGTGGCCGAGGGCGCACGCCTCGAAAGCGTGTGATGGGGCAACTCATCCGTGGGTTCAAATCCCACCACCACCGCGCCTCGACGAAGGGCCTCCGGACCACCGGGGGCCCTTCGGCGTTTCCCGGCCCTTCGCTAGCCGAGCCGCCACTCGCCCTTCTGGGTGGCGAGGCCGCCGTCCAGCGCGAACCTGAACGTCGCCGGTGTGGCCGTCTCCGGGATCTCGAACACGAGCGCGCCTCTCCTGCTCTCGCCTGCGCCGATCGTGACCGTACCGGTGCCGTCGAACGGCTGCGCCTCCCGTACCCGTGCGGTCGGGTTCGCCCGGTACTCCTGGCCCGCGCCGTCCACGAGCAGCGCGCCGATGCCGAGGGTGTCGCTGTAGGCGGACTGGCCCTGGTTGGCCAGCGCGAGCTGGACGGCCACGTAGCGGTTGCCCGTCGCCGGCTTGAACAGCTCGTCCGCCGGGGTGGCGGGGGAGACGAGCTGCTCGACGGTGACGGCGACGATCACCCCTGGATCGGTGCCGGTGAGGGTGAGCGGCCGGCCGAGCGCGGCGGCGGCGGACTGCTGGTCGCCCGGCGTGGTCGACGGCACGGGCTCCGGCGACGGCGACCCGCTCGCGGGCGGCCCGCTCGGGTCCTGGTCGAACAGGACGTCCGGCGCGTCGTCGTCGGTCCCCGCCTCGGCCGCGTGCCGGGCGGCCACGCTCGCCTCGCCGGCGGTGAGCACGAAGTAGACCGATCCCGCGCCGCTCAGCAGCAGCAGCGGCAGCCCGATCGCGAGGAGCAGGATGAGCGCGAGATTGCCCCGGTCGGGCGGCAGGGGGTCCGGTAACGGAGGCTCGTACGCGTATCCGTAGCCGTACCCATACCCGTAGGGCGGCGGTGGCGGCGGGTAGGACACGGCGCTCCCTCAAATGATGTTGAAAGGCTCTGCTTCGACGCCCGAGACTCCCTCATGGTTGGCATAACAAAAGAGAGCCGCGTTTCGCGACTCCCTTTTTCGTGGCCATGGCCGGCTCAGTCGGGCAGTTCGAGAACCCTCGCGTGCAGGATGGACCGCTGATGCAGGGCCGCGCGCAGGGCGCGGTGCAGACCGTCCTCCAGATACAGCTCGCCCTGCCACTGGACCACGTGCGGGAAAAGGTCCCCGTAGAAAGTGGAGTCGGCGGCGAGCAGCGAGTGCAGGTCGAGCATGGCCTTCGTGGTGATCAACGAGTCGAGCCTGACCTGCCGTGGAGGGATCTGCGCCCATTCGCGGTTCATCAGACCGTGGTCGGGATATGGACGTCCGTCGCCGACTTGCTTGAAGATCACCCTGCTGATTTTAGGACGAAATCGGATTCCTCGCGCTGATAGTCGGGATCAGCCAAGGCTGGACTGCGCGCAGTCGCCGGGCCCGCCGTTCTGGTAACCGCGCTGGAAGGCCGCGACACGCTGCTTCGAGGAGCCGTGCGTGAACGATTCCGGATCGACCCTGCCCTGCGAACGCTGCTGAATTCTGTCGTCGCCCACGGCGGCCGCGGCGTCGATCGCCTCGGCGATGTCGGCGTCCGTGAAAGGCTTCTCGTAGAAACCGGTCTCGACCGCGTTGCGCGCCCAGACGCCGGCGTAGCAGTCGGCCTGCAGCTCGACGGGGACCGAGCTGTTGCCGTTGGAGAGCTGGCCGCGCAGGTTCTGGACGTGGTGGCCGTACTCGTGGGCGATCACGTATGCCTGAGCGAACGGCCCGCCCTTGGCCCCGAACTGGCTGTGGAGCTGGTCGAAGAAGCTGAGGTCGAGGTAGACGCGCCGGTCGTTCGGGCAGTAGAAGGGGCCGACGGCCGAGTCCGCGGCACCGCAGCCGGTGTTGACGCTCTCGCTGAACAGCACGGTCCTGGCCTGGCTGTAGTCGCCGGCCATCTCGCTCTTCCAGTAGCTCTGGATGCTGTTGACGACGCCGACGACCCGGCAGCGTTCGTTCTGGTCGGCGTCCTTGCCCGTCTTGCACTGCTCGGACAGGTCGGCCGCGGGCCGGCCCTGGGACGGCTGGCTCTCGCCGCCGCCTCCGCCGACGTTGTTGAGCACGAACACCAGCACCAGCACGATGAGGCTGACGATGCCGCCGCCGCCGATGACCATCCCGCCGGGGAAACCGCCGGCGGAGAAGCCGCCTCCGCCCCTGCCCGCGTCCTCCACCTGTGAGGCGTCGAGGTCAACCTGGTCCTTGAAGTCCATAGTCAACAGTCCTTCCGGGGGTGCCCGACGGACACACTTCCCAGAAGAAGACGTTAGATGCAAGAGGGCGGGGCGGCCCGCGGCTATCGGTCGAACCAGGCGGCCGACTGGCGGGTGAACAGCAGCCACACCACCGCGGCGGCCAGCGCCATGTTCAGCAGCGTGCCGAGGCTGACCTCGCCGAGCAGCGACCAGAGCCCGTTGAGCACCAGCAGCGACTCGACGACCAGCCCGGCCACGCGCACCCAGCGGCGCCGCGAGGTCATCCGGTAGGCGGCGAACCCGATCAGCAGGATCGCGCCGAGCGGGACGGCGAACAGCAGCAGCGCCGCCCCGGCCGCGTTCGCCTCCATCCCGCCCACCAGCGTCAGCAGCAGGAGCAGCCCGACCGCGCCCAGCCCCGCCTGCACCCACATGCAGATCCGCGCGAGGGACACCGGCTGCGGGATCACCTCGACCCGGTACGACTCGGCCATACGCGTTCATCCTCCGGGACGGGGGGTGGGCCGGACCTCTCGATCGTAGGTCGCCCGGTCGTCGCGGCGATCGCGAGGCGACGAAGACGGCATAACGCCTGGAAAGCGGCGTCAGTGGCCGTGTCAGTCCGGCGACGGCCCCGTGTCAGCGCGCTCGCCGATGGTTGGTCTCACGCGAACGACGCATACGAGGAGAACATGATGCAACACGGAAGCAACGGCTTCTCCGCGGCGGGGCTGCGCAGGCTGCGTGGCGTGCTGGAACGGCATGTCGAGTCCGGGAAGATCCCCGGCCTGGTGGCACTGGTCGGCCGGGGCGGTGAGACGCACGTCGAGGCGATCGGCACGATGCGCCACGACGGCGGCGCGCCCATGCGCAGGGACACGATCTTCAGGATGGCGTCCACGAGCAAGCCGGTGGCGATGGCGGCGGCGATGATCCTGGTGGACGAGTGCCGGCTGCGGCTGGACGACCTGGCGCAGGAGTGGCTGCCGGAGCTGGCCGACCGGCGGGTGCTGAGGCGGCCGGACGGGCCGCTGGACGACACCGTGCCGGCGCGGCGGCCGATCACCGTACGGGATCTGCTGACGTCCACGTTCGGGCTCGGCATGGACATGACGTTGCTGAGCGCGCCGATCATGGGCGCGATCATCGAACGAGGGCTCACGCCCGACCTGCCGGAGCCGATGCCCGGGCCGGACGAGTGGATGCGCCGCCTGGGCGAGCTTCCGCTGGCGTACCAGCCCGGTGAGCGGTGGGCGTACCAGATCAGCCACGACGTGCTCAGCGTGCTCGTCGCGCGGGTCACGGGCAGGCCGTTCGAGGAGTTCCTGCGCGAGCGGGTCTTCGAGCCGCTGGGGATGCGGGACACCGGCTTCCACGTGCCCGCAGACAAGATCGAGCGGCTGCCGGTCCTGTACGCCCCCGACCCGCTCACCGGCGAGTTCCACGTGTGGGACGAGGCCGAAGGGGGACGGTGGAGCCGGCCTCCGGCGTTCCAGGGCAGCGGCGGCGGCCTGGTGTCCACCGCCGACGACTACCACGCCTACTTCACGATGCTGCTCAACAAGGGCGTGCACGGGAACGAGCGCATCCTGTCCCGGCCGGCCGTCGAGCTGATGACCACCAACCGCCTCACGCCCGAGCAGAACGCCGCCCGCAACGCCCTGGCCACCGAGAACGTCCACGTGTCCTTCGGGCAGGGGCAGCACGGCGGCTGGGGCATGGGGATGGCCGTGCGCACCTACCGCGGCGACTACGCGCCCGTCGGCCAGTTCGGCTGGGACGGCGGAAGCGGCACCTCCACCTACGCCGACCCGGTCAACGGGCTCACCGGCATCCTGCTCACCCAGGTCGGCATGTCGGTCCCGAGCTCGGCACGGCTGATCCACGACTTCTGGACCACGCTCTACCAGGCGATCGAAGACTGACCCCGTACCCCCGGCTTGGAGAAGGAGTACCACCACCATGTCCGTGACCCTCACCGACCAGGACAAGCTCACCCTGCGGACCGCCGCGTACGGCGCCGTCACACTGATGGCCGCGGCCGACGCCGCCGGCCGGCCCCACAAGGCCGCCACCGGCGGCTCCCTCGCCCTCCACTCGGCGACCGGCCTGGTCGGGCACGTGCTCGCCGAGAAGTCCCGTGACGTCGAGCTGAAGGGCAGGTCCGTGGCCGCGCTCGCCGACCACGTGCTGCCCGCGCTGACGGCGGCCATGAGCCTGCTCAGGCGGCAGGACCCGGCGGAGGCCGACAACTTCCGCGGCACCGTCCTCGTCGCGGTCGAGACGGCCGCCCGCGCTCACCGGGGCGAGCCCAGCCCCACGATGGCCGACATGGCCCGCAAGATCACCGCCGCCCTCGACGCCGACGCGAGCGTCAGTGGCACCACTTCACCATGATCAGGCACGGGCTGCCCGGCCCGGTAGAACGCCCTGGTCCTGACGTAGCCGGGGTCCGGGTGCCCCGCTCCGAGGGTCTTGACCTGGAGCATCCGGCAGCCGTCCGGCCTGACCTCCGCGACCGCGTAGGCGACGAGGCCGCTATCCGGTACGCGGCTGCTTCGTCCACGCGAGGATCGTGACACCGCGGCCCCCGCCGGCGCACTTCATTTCCGCCCGCCCGGCCACCTCCAGAAGGTCACCTCGGCTCCGGGGCGGGTGAGGCAGGCGACGGCGGGCTCGCGCACGTGGGCGGCCCCATTCGCGGACAGGCGGACGACCGCCTCGGGGAACTCCCCGGTCTCCACCATGCCTCCGGGCAGGTCCCAGACCGGGGCAGGGTCGCCGGCGTTCCGCTGCCGGACCATGAGGACCTCGGCGTCCCTGCGGACCACGGCGGTGACGGCGAGCACGGACAACGCTTTCACGGGCGCCCCCTGGCGACGCGGGCCAGCACGTCGTGGATGAGGGCGACCACCTCGTCCGGGCTGAACTCCATGGCGTTCTCGCCGACGGTGACCTCGAACGCACATCGGCCCGGCTCGGACGCCGAACGTACCCGGCCCCAGAGCTGGATGCCGTGCTCGGCGAGGATCTCCTGGCCGGCCTGCTCGACGGCGCGTCGGTCGGCGGGCAGGTGGACGTGGAACAGCGGGGTCTGCGGCGGGTCGGGATGGGCGCGGGCGGCGCCGTCGGCGTTGATGGCGGCCGCGACGGCGATGGCGTGCTCGCGGTACGCGGGCATCCGGTCGGCCAGGGTGTCGAGGTGGACCAGCGCCGCGAGCGCGAGCGGCCACGCGTCGCCGATGCCGCCGCCGAGCCGCTGCCGCCACACCGCCGCCACGTTCACCGTGGCCGCGTCGGAGGCGAGCACCGCGCCGCGTACGCCTTGCAGGCTCTTGTAGAGGGAGACGTAGACGGTGTCGAACAGGGCGGCGATCTCGTCGAACGGCCGCCGGTAATAGCTCTGGGCCTCCCACAGGCGGGCGCCGTCCAGGTGTGTGGCGGCGCCGGCGGCGCGGACGAGCGCGGTCTGCTCGCACAGGTCGTCCCACTCGGGCAGCAGTCCGCCGAGGTCGCGCTGCGGCAGCTCCCAGACGACCGCCGCCGGCGGCTCGCCGACCGCCGCCGCCAGGTCCTTCGCGGTCATCAGCTCGTACGGGTCGCCGGCCCGGCGCAACGTCAGGCCGTGTACGGCGTTGTAGCCCTGCTCCTCCCACACGTCCAGGTGCGTCTGGGGGTGGGCGGCGAACGTACGACGGCCGCGCCGATCGGCGTGCACGCGCAGCGCGGCCTGCTGGGCCATGGTGCCGCTGGGGAAGAACAGCGCGCTCTCCTTGCCGAGCAGTCCGGCCAGCCGCCGTTCCAGCACCGCGACGGGGCCTTCCGGGCCGTCGGCCGGGGTGTCGTCGTCCACCAGGGCCAGCATCCGCTCCAGCATCACGCGGGGCCGGCGCCGGTTCGGCGCGTGCAGGAACAGCGACCGCATGGGACTCTCCCTCTGTTATTGCGAATAATGTGCAACAAGCAGCATAGAGAGCCATAGAGAGCCATAGGGGGCCGGGCGCGGCCTCGCCTCGGTGCGTTAGCTTGCCATCCACGCGGCGACATCGACAGAGAGGCGGGAGCCGGCCATGCGCGCTCTCCTGTGCACCGACACCAGTGATCTGACGAGCCTGGCCGTGCAGGAGGTGCCCGACCCGTCACCGGGTCCTGGCCAGGTGCTCGTGGACGTGCGGGCGGCGTCGGTGGACTTCGTCGACACCCTCATCGCGACGGGCGTCTACCAGATCCCGGTGCCGGTGCCGTACGTCCCGGGCAACAACGTGGCCGGCGTCGTGGCGGCCGTGGGGCCGGGCTGCTCGCGGTTCGCGGTGGGCGAGCGTGTCCACGGGATGGCGTTCATCGGGGCGTTCGCCGAACGCGTCTGCGTGGCCGAGGCCCAGTTGCGGCCCACGCCCGCCGGGCTGTCGCCGGAGCTGGCGTGCCTGACGGGGAGCACGTACCGCACGGCGTACGACGCGCTGGTGTCCACCGCGCGCATCGAGCCGGGGGAGGACCTGGTGATCCTCGGCGCCTCCGGCGCGGTCGGGTCGGCGGCCATCGGGATCGGCAAGTCCCTGGGCGCCCGGGTGATCGCCTGCGCGGCCGGCGCCGCGAAGCTGGAGTTCTGCCGGGACCTGGGCGCCGACGAGCTGGTCGACTACAGCGGCGGCGATCTCAAGCGCGCGCTCAAGGAGCTGTGCCCGAAGGGCGCCGGGGTCGTGCTCGACATGGTCGGGGGTCCGTTCTCCGAGCCGGCGCTGCGCGCGACCGGGTACGGCGGCCGGTTCGTCGTCGTCGGGTTCGCCACGGGCGAGATCGCGCGCGTCCCGCTCAACCTCGTCCTGCTGAAGGGCTCGACGGTGATGGGCTACGAGATCGGCGACTTCGAGCGCCACCACTCCGACGAGGCGGAGGCCAACCGCCGGGCCCTGGAGGCCCTGCTCACGGACGGCACGCTCAAACCGCCCGTCACCGGCCGTTACCGCCTCGACCAGGCGGCCGAGGCGATGAGGACCGTCGCGGGACGCGCGAAGCTCGGCCTGACGGTCCTGGACCTGACCTGAGCAAGGCCGCCGCTGGTCAGCCGGGCAGAGGGGCGCCGGTCTCGATGAGGGTCTTGAGCCCGGCGATCACCTCGGGCCACCCCACGCTGACCATCTGCGCCGCGGTGCTGCCGGAGTCGAAGCCGTCGTGGACGACGGTGAGCCTGACCTTCTCGCCGACCGGCTCGATCTCGAACGTGACCTTCGACCGCCGCTCACCGGCCAGCTTGACGAGGAGCTCCTCGTCCCACCCGAACCGCTGCGCGAGCTCCGGCGTGAAGGTGTGCCAGGTGTACGACAGCCGGCGGTAGGGCTCGGACTCCAGGACGACCTGCTCGGGATCGCTGATCACCACACCGTGGTTGTCCCAGGTCATCTCGGACCCGGGCGCCCAGTCGGTCTTGAACGTCGTCGCCCAGTAGCGCTCGGTGAAGGCGGGGTCGGTCAGCGCCTGCCACAGTCGTTCGGGCGTGGTGCCGATGTAGGTCGTGTACACGAACTCGGGCTTTTCCATCGGGGTCTCCTCCAGAACTCTCTTCAGATCAGCCAGGGCGTCGACCCGGGCCTGGTCGTAACGGCTGATCCAGCGTTCGGTGATCTCGCTGATGGGCGCGGCGTTGAGATAGTGCAGCTTCTCCCGGCCCCGCCACACGGTGGTCACCAGGTTGGCCGCCTCCAGCACCGCCAGATGCTTGCTCACCGACTGCCGCGCCATGTCCAGCCCGGCGCACAGCTCGCGCAGGGTCTGCCCGTTACGGGCGTTGAGACTGTCGAGCAGCCGCCGGCGGCTGGCGTCGGCCAGTGCCTTGAATACCTCGTCCATCCCGCCACTCCAGATACGCAGCCGTTCGGCTGCCTTTTACCTTAGGCAGCCGCCGGGCTGCATGTCAATACGCGCTGAGAGAGCAGGATGAGAAGAAGAACGGAGCCGGAAGACAGCAAGGGGGCCTATTTGATCCGGGCTTGCCGTGCCCGCTGAAGACAAGGTTGTCGCAGCGACCCAGCACACTTTTTCTGTGACCAGAGATCGGCCCGGACGTATCAGCCCCGGCGACATCTACGAAGACTGCTCTTTCCACCCCGTACTCTGCACCTTCAACGATGGCGATCAGATCGAGGGGATTTCCCTGATCGACGCCTCCATGCCACGCGCCTGCTCCCTCGCCTTCTGCGGAGTGATCAAACTGTCCATCGACGACGTCGTCGCGGCGCGCACCGACTGGCCTGCCTATGTCGATCGACGCAAGGCCGAGTTCGAGCAGGAATCCGGCTCAGAAGCTTGACGAAGCTCCTGGTGTTACAGCGGTTCCGCGCCGAGGAACCGCAGGTTCCGCAGGTCCGTAGAGAGCGACAGGCCGGTGATGCTGCTCGCCAAGGCGAACGAACTTTCCAACGGGTGGTCGATCCCCGGTCCATCGATGTCGTGGTCGGGATCCAGCCCGACCTCGTGCATCTTCAAGACGAAGCGGTCCGGATCACTGCCCGATCGCTCTTCTGGGTACATCGGGTCGAACGAGACGACCAGCGTGCCGTCGACGATGTAGGCGAAGGTGTCGTCGGCGTATTCGTGGCAGCAGACCGACACGACCTCGGTTCCTCGCGAGACCCGGGCGTAGATCGTGTCGTCAACGGCCATTCGCCATCCCCCCGGCTCGATGACCACGGTCCAGTCATCGACTTGGGCGGCTCCGATGTGACCGGCCGAGTCGTCCCTCATGCTCTCCCCCGAGCGAAGGTCCACCTCGCCGAATGTCACCCCTTCTTCCATGGTCTCCTCGTCCGGGCCGAACCGGCGGAGGGCTTCCTCCGGCGGAAGATCGCGGACGAAGGACACGCACCTTGAGTGCGTGAGCGGCATAGTCGCAGCAAGGCCCGACAAACGGCTTCGAAGGCGCGCAGCACTCCGGCTCAGATCCAGAGGTACAGACCCTGACCGGCGCGTACGACCGGGTCCAGCCAGTCGAAGAACTCCTCCACCTCCAAGATCGGCAACGAAGGCAGGCTGCGTTTGAAGGCGCTCGGCACCGTACGGCTGAACTCAAGCGCGGCCTGGTCCAGCGGTACGCGGTGCCGCGTCACCGCCTCTTGGCGCTCCTGCTGCCCGGGCGTCGCCCTGTCGTCGCCGGCGGCGCGTGGCGGCGGGCCGGGGGCGGGTACGACGGGCGGGGGCGGCAGGGCGAGCACGTGGCGGCGGGCCTCGATGAAGGCGGGTTTGCGGGTCCAGGCGTTGGTGCGGTCCTCGGTGGCCCGTGCTGTCGCGAGGAGATCGGCCTGGGCTTCGGCGAGCAGGCGGCTCGTTTCCCATGTACGCAGCCGGTCGTGATAGTGGCGGAACCCGCCGGCGGTCGTCTCGGCGTGCCAGTGTCGCCATCGGACCGACCACTCCGCCAACTCGTCGGGGAGGAGTGTCGCCCAGGCCGCATTCCGCCATTCGGGCGGAAAGATGGGGTTGATGCCGATGACGAAGACCCGGTGGGGGTTGTCCAAGTCGACGACCAGCAGCGAGCGCAGCCGCTGGTCGACGTCGCGCCACCGGGCGAGGGCTGTGTCGTGGTCGATCTCTTCTTCCGGCGGGTTCGTCTCGTCAGGAGCGGCGGTGCGGTGCGTGCGGCCGAGTGCGTAGGCCAAGCGCGTATGGGCGCGTGCCAGCCGTGTGAGCTTGCCGAGGTCCTCCCGCGCGACGTCGCTCACGGCCGCAGGCGCCCAGTCCGTGCCCATGGTCCGCCATCGTAATTTGGCCGAGGGATTGAGGGCCGGAAACAGCAAAGGGGCCGACTTGGATGGGGTCGGCCCCTTTGCACACTGCCTCAACCAGGCGCGGAGGATGGGGGATTTGAACCCCCGATAGGTTGCCCTATACACGCTTTCCAAGCGTGCGCCCTCGGCCACTAGGCGAATCCTCCGCCGACGAGCTTACAGGACTTCCAGCGGTGTCCAGACCACCTTTTACGCGTTGGTTGCCCAAGGCTCGTGCGAGGGCCGGAGGTGGAGCGAGCACTGCCGGGTCCGGCTAGACTGTCCTAGGACCCCTCGCGCGGCGTCATCCTGTGAACCTCCCCAGGGCCGGAAGGCAGCAAGGATAAGCGGGCTCTGGCGGGTGTGCGGGGGGTCTCTTCGTTGGAGCCCCCTCGCAGGCGGGATGGTCGCATGAGCCTTGCGCTTTATCGCAAGTACCGGCCCGGGACCTTCGCGGAGGTCAAGGGTCAGGAACACGTCACCGACCCGCTGCGGCAGGCACTCCGTACCGGCCGCGTCAACCACGCCTACCTGTTCAGCGGCCCGCGCGGCTGCGGCAAGACCTCCAGCGCCCGCATCCTGGCGCGTTCGCTCAACTGCGAGCAGGGCCCGACCCCCGACCCGTGCGGCGTCTGCGAGTCCTGCGTCGCCCTCGCCCCCACCGGCCCCGGCCACCTCGACGTCATCGAGATCGACGCCGCCTCCCACGGCGGCGTGGACGACGCGCGCGACCTGCGCGAGCGGGCGTTCTTCGCCCCCGTCTCCGCGCGTTTCAAGATCTACATCATCGACGAGGCGCACATGGTGACCCGCGAGGGGTTCAACGCGCTGCTCAAGCTCGTCGAGGAGCCTCCGCCGCACCTGAAGTTCATCTTCGCGACGACCGAGCCGGAGAAGGTCATCGGCACGATCAAGTCGCGTACGCACCACTATCCGTTCCGGCTGATGCCGCCCGCGACGCTGCGCGCGCTGCTGGAGGAGATCCTCACCTCCGAGAGCGTCCCGTTCGAGCCGGCCGCGCTGCCGCTCGTCGTACGGGCCGGGGCCGGGTCAGCGCGCGACTCGCTGTCCATCCTCGACCAGCTCCTCGCCGGGGCCGAGGAGGACGGCATCACCTACGCCAAGGCCGTCTCGCTGCTCGGCTACACCGACGGCGACCTGCTCGACGAGGTCGTCAACGCGTTCGCTGCGCGTGACGGCGGCAAGGTGTTCCAGGCGGTCAACCGGGTCATCGAGGGCGGCCACGACCCGCGCCGCTTCGCCGCCGACCTGCTCGAACGCTTCCGTGACCTGGTGATCCTGGCGAACGTCCCCGAGGCGGCCACCAGCGGCCTGCTCGACCGGCCGGCGGACGAGCTGGAGCGGCTCGTGCAGCAGGCCGCGTCCATGGGGCCCGCCGAGCTGACCCGGGCCGCCGAGGTGTTCAACGCCGGGCTGACCGAGATGCGCGGTGCCACGTCGCCGCGGCTGCTGCTGGAGTTGATGTGCGCCCGGGTGCTGCTGCCGGGGGCCGCGCAAGGGGAGGCGGCGCTGCTGGCCCGCCTCGAACGTCTTGAGCGTGGCGGCACCGTCGCCGCCATGGCCGCCCGCGCCACCGCCGCGCCCGGCGTCCCGCTCACTCCCGCGCCCGGCGTCGCTCCCAGTGCCTCACCCACCGCCCCGGCCGGCGTCGCCGGTGGGGGTGCCGGTGGGGTCGTGATTCCGCGGCCTGGGGCGGCTTCCGCGCGCCTCGCCGCCGCGGGGCCTGCCTCCGGCGGTGGTTCCGCTGCTCCGGCCCCTGACGGGCCGCAGGTCGACGCCTCTCCGGACCAGGCCGCTACGCCCTCGGCGTCCACGGGTGGCGGGGCTTCGGCTGGTGACCAGAGTTCCGCCGCGGCGGACGACTGGCCAGAGCCGGCTCGTCCCGGCGCACCGGCCGCCGCGCCCGCTCCGGCGGCTCCGCCTGCCCCGTCCGCTCAGGCCGTGCCCGCGGCAGGCGGACAGGCCGGGGCCGGGTTGGGGGTCATGCAGCAGCAGTGGCCGGCCGTGCTGGCGGCGCTCAAGCAGCGCAGCATCGTGGTCTGGGCCAACGTGAGCACCAACGCCCAGGTGGCGGGCGTCGAGGGCAACGTGGTCACCCTGGGGTTCAGCCAGGTCGGCGCGATGAAGAACTTCACGGGCGGAGGCAAGGACGCCGTCGTGGCCAGCGCGCTGAGCGACGTGCTCGGCGGGACCTGGCGGGTGGAGGCGGTCGTGGGGAACGGGCCGCCGCCGTCGTCGTCGCCCGGGCGCGGTGGCGGGCGTCCGCCCGCGCAGCCGGCGTACAACCCGCCGCCCGCGCCCAACGTCCAGAGCCCTCCTCCCGCCACGCAGGGCGGCGGGGCGGGGCACCAGGGCCGCACTTCCTCGCACGCCGGCTCCCAGGACGACCAGGGGGCTCAGGACCCCGGGCAGCCTCCGGCGGCGGCCGTCGCGGTCATCGCTCCCGCGCGTCCCACCACGGACGAGTCCTGGCCCGACGCCCCGGACGACCCCGGCCCGAGCCTGCCGCCGTCGCCGGACCCGACGCGTACGGTGCCGGTCGGCGCCATGCCGAGCGCCGGTCTGGCCGCCGCCCGTTCGGCGGCCAAGGCGGCCGCCCAGGCCGGTCCCCGGTCGCCGGGGGGCCGGGGCGGAGCGGCCGCCTGGCCGGACGCCGTCCCCGGACGCGCCAAGGGGCCGGACGCGGACGAGGTCGATCCGCTGAACGACGCGGACGCCGACGTGGACGCGGTCACAGGCATGGCGCTCCTGGAACGCGAGCTGGGCGCCCGCGTGATCGGCGAGATCGACCACACCTGACGTGACCTGGCCTCCTCAGGGGAGGAGGCGGGTGCGGGCGGCGGCGGCGCGGGCGTCGGTGGGGTGGAGCGCGGCGAGGCGTTCGAGGATCTCGTAGTCGTCGCGGCCGTTGCACGTCTGCGCGTACGCCCACAGGTGCTCCGGCGAGCCGTGGCGGAGGAGGCAGGCGCGGACCTGGGCTTCGAGCTCGTCCCGTTCGCGGCGGATCTCGGGCGACTCGGAGCGCGGCAGGAGGGGCCCCTTGTAGGCGCGGGCCAGCGCCGCCGCGTCCCTGGTGGCCAGGCTGCGGCGCAGGAGGAGGAAGTCGGCCTCCACCGGGCAGGCCAGCCGGTAGGGCTTGGCGGAGATGGCCTTGCCGAGCTGTGCCCGCAGCCGGTGGATCTCGGCCCGGATGGTCACCGGGTTGCCCGCGTCGCCGTACACGTGGAACGACAGTTGCTCGGCCGTCAGCCCGTGGGGGTGGAGCGCGAGGAGAGCCAGGATCTCGGCGTGGCGGAGCGACAGGGTGCGGTCGTGGTCGCCGAACGTGACGGACGGCACGCCCTCGCCGAGGAACGACAGCGTGAGCGTGGCCGGCGCGGCGGCCGGGACGGTGCGGAGGAGGTAGCCGTCGGAGAACGGCTCCAGTACGGCCATGCTGCCGTCGCGCAGGATCATGCGCTGCCCGGACGGCCTCGGGCGCTCGCCGGCGGAGGCGGGCGGCCGGAGCAGGCCGGGCCCGCCGCTGGGCCCGCCGCCGGGGCCGCCCCCGAGGAGGCGGTCCGAGAGGGCGGGCGTCGAGGGCGGCGCGGTGTCGTCCCAGAGGGGGACGCGCTCCCCGAGCCGCCCGCCGGGATCGCCGGAGATGACCCGGCCCGTGGGGGAGAGCAGGACGCCTGGCCGTACCCGCAGCGACTCGTAGCGCCGCCGCAGCCGCTCGTCGCGCTCGTGCATGCGCAGCGCGAGCTGGCTCTCGGTGAGCTGGGCCGCCGCCCCGACGAGGGCGACCGTGGCCGGGTGGAGCGAGCGGGAGACGCCGCTGACGTCGACGCAGCCGATGATCCGGCCGGAGTCGGGGTCGGTGATCGGGGCCCCGCTGCACGACCACACGCGCAGCACCCGCATCAGGTGCTCCTCCGAGTAGACGTGCACAGGACGGCCGGCGGCGAGGGCGGTGCCGATGCCGTTGGTGCCGACCGCGGGCTCGACCCACTCGTGCCCGTCGGACAGCCCGATCTGGTCGGCGCGGCGCAGGACCGCGGCGCCGCCGTCGCGCCACAGCACCCGGCCCTGCCCGTCGGTGACGATCATGATGTGGCCGGTCCCGCCGATCAGGCCGGAGAGGGTGGTGGCGAGCAGCGGCAGCAGGGGGTGCAGCGGGTGGGCGCGGCGGATGTCGTCGAGGTGGGCGGGGTCGTAGACGAGGGGCGCGCCGCCGGCCTCGATGTCGACCCCGGCGGCCAGGGAGCGGCGCCAGGAGTCGCGGATGAGGTCGCGGGGCGGGTGCGGCCAGACCCGTCCGGTGGCCGCGGCTTCGTGGGCCCCGCGGAGAAGGCGGGAGTAAGCGTCGAGAGGGGTGTAACTCATCGGTCACTCCAAGTAGTCACATAGAGCATCCGCCTTACGGCCGGGCAACGCAACCCGATCGGGGGTCGCTGAGGGTGTCCGGACGAGCGCAACGTGTGTGCAACGTCGGCTCGCCTAACGTTCTGGCCCGACGCGTCGGCGTGGTGCGGCCGCTCCGCCGGCGTGATGGCCGGGTCTCGGACACTGGAGGGGGGCCGGGATCCGGCCAATAACACCAAGGATCACACCTATGGCAGGTGCGACATCGCTTCCACGGCAGGGCGTGCGGCACGGCGAACAGGCCGTCCAGAACGGGCGGTCCACCCGCCCCGGTCACGGCCCGCGGACGGCCGCTGCCGAAACATGGGGCGTCCCGCAGTGCATGTCGCCGCCCAAACACCGTAGGCTCGTGGCAGTCACGAACGCGGAGCCACGAGGAGCGCACGACGGTGAACCCAGGGGATGTCAACCTGCAGCAGCTGCTGGAGCAGGCCCAGCTCATGCAGCAGCAGCTCGTGAGCGCCCAGCAGGAGCTCAACGACGCGCAGATCGAGGGCTCATCCGGCGGTGGCCTGGTGACGGCCGTCGTCAACGGATCGGGCGAGCTGCTGGAGCTGAAGATCGACCCGAGCGTGATCGACGCCGCCGACCCGCAGGACACGGCCGACACGATCGCCGACCTGGTGATCGCGGCGGTCCGCGACGCCGTGCGCGCGGCGGCCGACCTGCAGCAGGAGAAGCTCGGCCCGCTGGCGCAGGGGCTGGGCGGCGGCGGCCTCGGACAGTTGCCAGGGTTCTAGGCATGTACGAAGGGGTCGTCCAAAACCTGATCGACGAGCTGGGCCTGCTGCCCGGCGTCGGTCCCAAGAGCGCGCAGCGGATCGCGTTCCACCTGCTCGCGGCCGATCCAGCCGACGTCAAGCGGCTGGCGCACGCGCTGCTGGAGGTCAAGGAGAAGACCCGCTTCTGCCGGGTGTGCGGCAACGTGGCCTCCGAGGAGGAGTGCCGCATCTGCCGCGACGCGCGCCGCGACACGCACGTGATCTGCGTGGTCGAGGAGCCGAAGGACGTCGTGGCGATCGAGAAGACGCGCGAGTTCCGCGGCACCTACCACGTGCTCGGCGGCGCGATCAGCCCGATCGACGGCATCGGCCCCGACGACCTGCGCATCCGCGAGCTCATGACCCGCCTGGCCGACGGCCGGGTGACCGAGCTCATCCTCGCCACCGACCCCAATCTCGAGGGTGAGGCGACGGCGACCTACCTCGCCCGTCTGGTCAAGCCGATGGGCATCAAAGTGACACGACTGGCCAGCGGGCTGCCCGTCGGCGGCGATCTCGAGTACGCCGACGAGGTGACCTTGGGCCGCGCGTTCGAAGGACGGAGGCTGCTGGATGTCTGACGAGTGGAGCACGCTCGCCGAGGAGATCTCCAGGCACGCGCAGGATTACGTGGACGGGCTGACCAGGGTCGCCGGCGGGGAGGCCGGCGACGCCATCTGGTCGCTGCTGCTGGTCGAGGTCGCTCAGGTGAGCCTCGCGGGCGCCAAGCTCGGCGCCAACCGGGACGTCATCCTCTCCGGCAACTACGAGCCGCCGATGAGCGAGGACCCCGACATCGACGGCGTGCGCACGGCGCTGGCCGAGCGGCTCGGGCCGGTGGACGACTACGCGGAGGTGTTCGACCCGTACAAGGACACGGGCGTCACCCCCTACCGGCTGTCCGACGACCTGACCGCGGTGGCCGCCGACCTCATCCACGGCCTGCGGCACTTCCGCGCCGGGCGGCCGCACGAGGCGCTGTGGTGGTGGCAGTACTCCTACTTCAACACCTGGGGCAACCACGCGGGCGCGGCGATGCGGGCGCTGCAGGCGCTGGCCGCGCACTCGCGCCTCGACGTGGCGGAGGAGTCGACCCTCGACGCCGCGGGCGAGGCGACCACGGTCTGAAAGGCCCGCAGCGCAGGGCATACCGGTCCACATAGTGGTATGACACAGCAAGAACATGAGACGACCCAAGTAGACTGGCAGCTCAAAGTCCGAACCGGGAGACTCTCGTGGCGCTCGTTGTGCAAAAGTACGGTGGTTCGTCCGTCGCCGACGCGTCCTGCATCAAGCGGGTCGCGCAGCGGATCGTCGCGACGAAAAAAGCCGGCAACGACGTGGTCGTGATCGTCTCCGCGATGGGTGACACGACGGACGAGCTGCTCGACCTGGCCGAGCAGGTGTCGCCGCTGCCTCCGGGCCGCGAGCTCGACATGCTGCTGACCTCGGGCGAGCGCATCTCGATGGCCCTGCTGGCGATGGCGATCGCCAACCTCGGCCACGAGGCCCGCTCGTTCACCGGCTCGCAGGCCGGTGTGATCACCGACTCCACGCACGGCAAGGCGCGCATCATCGACGTGACGCCCGGCCGCATACAGGAGGCGATCGCCCAGGGCCACATCGCGATCGTGGCCGGGTTCCAGGGCGTGTCGCAGAACACCAAGGACATCACCACGCTGGGCCGCGGCGGCTCGGACACCACGGCGGTGGCGCTCGCGGCGGCGCTCGACGCCGACGTGTGCGAGATCTACACCGACGTGGACGGCGTCTTCACCGCCGACCCGCGCATCGTGCCCCCGGCCCGCAAGATCCCCAGGATCTCGTACGACGAGATGATGGAGATGGCCGCCTGCGGCGCGAAGATCCTGCACCTGCGGTGCGTCGAGTACGCCCGCCGCTTCGACCTGCCGATCCACGTCCGGAGCTCTTTCAGCACGCAGGAAGGGACGTGGGTCGTCTCCGACCCTTACACCGAAGGAACCGAGATGGAGCAGCCGATCATCTCCGGCGTCGCACACGACCGGAGCGAGGCCAAGATCACTGTTGTCGGGGTGCCCGACAAGGTCGGCGAGGCTGCCTTCATCTTCAAAACGCTGGCCGACGCCGAGATCAACATCGACATGATCGTCCAGAACGTCTCGGCCGCGGCCACGGGTCGCACGGACATCTCGTTCACGCTGCCCACCGCCGACGCCCAGACGGCGCTGAGCGCGCTGACGAAGATCCAGTCGCGCATCGGGTTCGAGTCGCTGCTCTTCGACGACCAGATCGGGAAGGTGTCGCTGATCGGCGCGGGCATGCGCTCGCACCCCGGCGTCACGGCGACGTTCTTCGCGGCGATCGCCGACGCGGGGGTCAACATCGAGATGATCTCGACGTCCGAGATCCGCATCTCAGTGGTCGTCGAGCAGGACGGCGTCGACGCGGCCGTGGCGGCCGCGCACCGCGCCTTCGATCTCGACGCCGACCAGGTCGAAGCAACGGTGTACGGAGGTACTGGACGATGAGCAGGCCCAATCTGGCGCTGATCGGCGCGACCGGCGCCGTGGGCACGGTCATGCGCGACATCGTGTCGACCCGCGAGGACATCTGGGGCGAGATCCGTCTCGTCGCCTCCCCGCGCTCGGCCGGCAAGGTGCTCCAGGTGCGCGGCGAGGACGTCGTGGTGCAGGCGCTCGCGCCCGAGGTGTTCGACGGCATCGACATCGCCATCTTCGACGTGCCCGACGAGGTGTCGGCCGTGTGGGTGCCGATCGCGGCCGAGCGCGGCGCGATCGCCATCGACAAGTCCGGCACGTTCCGGATGGACCCCGACGTGCCGCTGGTGGTGCCCGAGGTCAACCCGCTCGACGCCCGCCGGCGTCCGCGGGGCATCATCTCCACGCCCAACTGCACGACGCTGTCGATGATGGCGGCGATGGGCGCGCTGCACGCCGAGTACACCCTGACCGAGCTGGTCGTGGCCTCCTACCAGGCGGTCTCGGGCGCGGGCGTGGCCGGCTCGGCCCGCCTGTACGACGAGGTCGAGGCGCTGGCCGGCGACCGCGCGATCGGCCAGGTGGCCGGCGACGTGCGTAAGGCGCTGGCCAACAAGCTTCCGGAGGACTCGCCGTTCCCGGCGCCGATCGCGTTCAACGTGGTGCCGTGGGCCGGCTCGCTCAAGGACGACGGCTGGGCCTCCGAGGAGCTCAAGCTCCGCAACGAGTCCCGCAAGATCCTCGGCATCCCCGACCTCAAGGTCTCGGCGACCTGCGTCCGGGTGCCGGTGATCACCACGCACTCGCTGGCCGTGCACGCGCGCTTCGAGCGCCCGATCACGGTCGCCGAGGCGCACCGCGTGCTGGAGGCGGCGCCGACCGTGGTCCTCATGGACGACCCGGCCAACGGCGTCTACCCGACGCCGCTCGACGTGGTGGGCAACGACCCGACGTACGTCGGCCGGGTCCGCCAGGCGATCGACTTCCCCAACACGCTCGACCTGTTCGTGTGCGGTGACAACCTGCGCAAGGGCGCCGCGCTCAACGCGGCCGAGATCGCCGAGCTGGTCGCGAGCGAGCTGTAGACCGGCTGGTCGCACTTCAGAAGTGGACGTCGCACGATCGGTGCGGCGTCCACTTCTCTTTTCGTAGGCTTCCGTTTCCGTCCACCGCGGGTTCCGCCGCGTCGGGTTCGGTCCGCCTGTCACCGGAACAGGATGTCCCAGTGGTCGACCTCGTCGGCGAACGTCGTGCCCGAGGGCGAGCGGTAGAGCCGTGCTCCATCGCCGCGCACTCCTGACTTCTTGCTGTTCTTGGTGATGTACTGGTCGATGCAGGAGTTGTGGCTGATGTCGAGCTTGTAGCCGTTGCCGTGGCTGTATTGGCCGGGCGCGTGGCCGTCCTCCGTGCCGCCGGTCACCAGGATGGGGCAGTGGCTCTCCTGCTTGAGTTGGATGATCCGGGCGACCGTGCCGGTGCGCACCCTGTCCAGCGAGGTGCAGTGGTGGTGGTGCTTGTCCGTGCAGTTGCCGGTCGACTTGGTACGCAGCCCGGCGACCTTGAGCAGGCCGTCCGCCGTGGCGTGCGACATGCGGATCGCCGCCTGGCGGGGCAGCACGCGCGTGAGGTCCACCTGGGCCTGCTTGTCGAGCACCCTGGCGCGGTTGTGGACGACGTGCCGGTGGGCCCGCGGCATCCGTACGACGCCGGTGCGTACGGGGTTGCTCAGGGCCTCGGCCAGCGCACGGCCGGTCTGCTCGTCGCCGAACGGCGCCCCCATCTGTGGACCTGTCTGTGAGTCCGTCTGCGCTCCTGCCTCTGTGCTCGCCTGCTCGTCGGAGTGCTCGCGGTACCCGTCCTCGGCGATCAGCCACGGGGGCCTCTCGCCGGCGGTCCGCGCGAAGCCGAGGTCGCGCTGCGGGACCCACGCGTCGCGCTGCGGGACCCACGCGTCGCCCTGCGGGAGGCGGGCGTCGCCGTGCGGTGGCCGGCCGTGGCCGTCGAGTCCCTCCAGATGCTGCTGGAGGCGGCCGAGGGCCGCGCGGTCCACCCGGGACCGCGGCACGTCCGCGAGCGCCGTCAGGATGGCGGGCTGCTCCGGCTGCGGTGCTCCGTAGCGGGTTTCTGTGTCGGTCGTGCCGCTCGCGGCCTGCGTCCCTCCGGGGTGGGACGCGGCGGCGGCGGCCGAGGCCGATGCGATTATGGTGATCTCAATGCCGAGGAGCGCGACCGCAGTGAGTCGTGCTGTTCCACGTATCCACATGTCGATGCCTTTTTCGCGGAAATAGCCCTTCCGCCACAAACGACAATCCCACCATTCCCATGAGATAACTCCCGCCGCGGATGCAACTTTGCCTTGTGGCGGTGATCACCGTGCGGCTTCATGACTGAACCGCGTTTCACGACGTACAGTGACGAACGTGTCCGAAGCCCGAAACCGAGGATCGGAGAGCACCCGAGAGGTCATCGTCGAGACGGCCTTGCGACTGTTCAGGGAGCGTGGCTTCGACAGGACCACGATGCGCGCCATCGCCGCCGAGGCCGGAGTGTCCGTGGGCAACGCCTACTACTACTTCGCCAGCAAGGAGGCGTTGATCCAGGCGTACTACGACCGCGCCCAGGCCGAGCACGAGGCGGCCTGCCGGGAGTTCCTGGCCGCCGAGCGATCGTTCGCGGCCAGGCTGAGCGGGGTGCTGCGCGAGTGGGTCCGCGTCTCCGAGCCGTACCACGAGTTCGCCGTGAAGTTCTTCAAGCACGCGGCCGAGCCGACCAACCCGCTGAGCCCGTTCAGCAAGCAGTCGTCGCCGGCGCGTGAGGCGTCCATCGCGCTCTACCGCGAGGTCGTCGAGGGGTCGGCCGACCGGATGAACGCCGAGCTGCGCGAGGAGCTGCCCGAGCTGCTGTGGCTGCTGTCCATGGGGATGGTGCTGTTCTGGGTGCACGACACCTCGCCGGGGTGCGCGCGGACGTACCGGCTGATCGAGGTGACGGTGCCGCTGGTGGACCGGCTGGTCGGGCTGTCGCATCTGCCGGGGTTGCGTGGCATCACGCAGGACTTCATCGCGGCCGTCCACGAGCTACGGGCTTAGCGGGCCTAGGGGGCATACCAAACGGTTGGTATGGTCGCCTCGTCGGAACATCATTCTGGAGGCGCGCCGATGACGCAGAACTGGGGCATGACCATCCCCTTCTACGACCGCTCGCTCGCGAGGTCCCGGGAGCTGATCGCCGAGCTGCCCGGACTGGGCTACACGGACGCGTGGTCGGCCGAGGTCAACGGCGTGGACGGGTTCACGCCGCTCGCCCTCGCCGCCGAGTGGGCGCCCGGGGTCCGGCTGGGCAGCGCCATCGTCCCCGTCTCCACGCGCGGTCCGGGGCTGCTGGCCATGTCCGCGGCCACGATCGCCGACCTCGCGCCCGGCCGGTTCGTGCTCGGCATCGGCGCCTCCTCCCCGGCGATCGTCGAGCGCTGGAACGCCGGCTCGTTCACCAAGCCCTACGCCCGCACCCGCGACACCCTGCGTTTCCTGAAGAAGGCCCTGGCGGGGGAGAAGGTGACGGAGGCGTACGAGACGTTCGAGATCAAGGGTTTCAAGCTGGAGCGGGCGCCGAAGACGCCGCCGAGGATCGTGCTGGCCGCGCTGCGCCCCCGCATGCTGCGCCTGGCGGCCGAGGAGGCCGACGGCGCGATCACCAACTGGCTCTCGCCCGACGACGTGCGCAAGGTGCGCGCCGAGATCGGCCCGGACACCGAGCTCATCGCCCGGCTGTTCGTGTGTGTGAGCGAGGACACCGACAAGGTCCGCGAGCTGGCCCGCTGGATGCTGGCGAGCTATCTGACCGTCCCCGTGTACGCCGCCTTCCACGACTGGCTCGGCCGCGGCGAGCTCCTGCGCCCCATGCGCGAGGCGTGGGCCGCCGGCGACCGCCAGGCCGCGCTCAAGGCCATCCCCGACGAGGTGGTGGACGACCTCATCGTGCACGGCGACGCCGCCACCTGCCGGGCCAGGATCCGCGAGTACGTCGCGAACGGCCTCGACACCCCGATCCTCGCCCCCATCCCCGGCGGCGAGGTGCCCATCGAGCAGGCCGTACGCGACCTGTCGCCCAAGGCGGGGGAGGCGGACCGTGCATGACGCGCTGAGGCTGGACGCGGTCGGGCAGGCCGGGGCGATCAGGAACGGCGAGCTGTCGCCCCGCGAGCTGGCCGAGGCCGCCATCGCCGCCATCGAGGCCCGCGACGGCGAGCTCAACGCGGTCGTCTTCCCCCGGTTCGAGCGGGCGCTGGCCGAGCTGGACCGGCTGCCGCGCGAGGCGCCCTTCGCCGGGGTGCCGATCCTGCTGAAGGACCTGGGCTGGCGGCAGGCGGGCGAGCCGTACGCGGCGGGCTCGGCGGTCCGCGACGGCGTGGCGGACGCCGCGGACGGCTACGGCGTGACGCGGCTGCGCGAGGCGGGGTTCGTCATCCTGGGGCGGACGAACACGCCCGAGTTCGGCAGCACGATCACCACCGAGCCGGCGGCGTTCGGGCCGACCCGCAACCCGTACGATCCGGCGTACTCGGCGGGCGGCTCCAGCGGCGGCTCCGCCGCGGCCGTGGCAGCCGGCATGGTGGCGCTGGCCACGGCGAGCGACGGCGGCGGCTCCATCCGCATCCCCGCGTCCCTGTGCGGCCTTGTGGGGCTCAAACCGTCGCGGGGGCGGGTCAGCCTCGGCCCGGCGCTCGGCGAGGGCTGGAGCGGCTTCTCGTGCCCGGGATTCGTCACCAGGACCGTACGCGACACCGCCGCGGCGCTCGACGTGGTCGCCGGGCTCCACGCGGGCGACCCGTACGACGCGCCCGCGCTGCCCGGCCCGCTGGCCGCCGAGGCCGGGCGCGACCCGGGCCGGCTGCGCGTCGGCTACCTCACCGCCCACCCCAGGGCCGACGTCCCGGAGGCGGCCGAGCCTGCGGCGGCGGTCGCCGCGGCGGCGGCCCTGCTGGAGTCGCTGGGCCACGACGTGACGCCCGGCGGCCCGGAAGCGCTCGGCGACCCGGACTTCCCCGCCCACTTCGGCGCGATCGTGGCCGAGAACCTGGCCGCCACGGTCGACGGTCTCGGTGAGCTGCGCGGCAAGCCGGTCGAGCCGGAGGAGCTGGAGCCGCGCAACGCCGCCATGGTGACCGCCGCGCGCAGCCGTAGTGCGGCGCAGCACATCCGGGCCACGCAGTGGACGGACGCCTTCCGCCGCCGCATGGCCGCCTGGTGGAGCGCCGGGCACGACCTGCTGCTGATGCCGTCGCTCGGGGTCGCGCCGTTCCCGCTCGGCTGGATCCCGGCCGACGATCTCACGCTCGCGCTCGGCCGTACGGCGCACGCGGTGGCGTTCACCTCGCCGATCAACGCCACCGGCCAGCCGGCCATCTCCCTGCCGCTGCACCGCACGGTCGCCGGGCTGCCCGTCGGGGTGCAGCTCGTCGCGGCGTACGGGCGGGAGGACCTGCTGGTCCGGGTGGCGGCCCAGATCGAGCGGGTCCAGCCCTTCGCGCACGACGCCATGCGGTGATCGTCAGGAACCTCTCACCCCGGGGTCGCGTTATATCGTGAAAAGCCAGGGGTAGGGGGTTGGGCATGATGGCTAAGGCAGCACGGGCAGCGGCGGCGTGGCGCACCTACCGCGAGGTGACCAAGCCTGGATCGCCCGCACTGATGACCAGAGTGCGCGCCATCCCGCGCATGGTGCGCGCGGTGATGCGCGGAGAGTACGGCGGCATGGGCAAGGGCCGGCTCGGCCTCATGGCCCTCGGCGTCGTCTACATCATCTCGCCGATCGACGTCATCCCCGACTTCCTCACCCTGATCGGCGTCGCCGACGACTTCGGCGTGTTCCTGTGGCTCGCGACCGCGCTCCTCGGCGAGAGCGGCCGCTACGTCGAGCACGAGCGCCGGATCATCCTGGGGCAGGTGGAAGGGGAGGCCTAGATCTCCTCCATGCGCAGCCAGGCCCGCGACGGCAGCGGGTGCCCGAACAGGCGGGCCGCGTTGCCGTAGGCCACCCGGGCGATGTCCGCGGGCGGCAGCGGGCCGAGGTTGCGCGAGACGGCCTTCTGGGTGTCGGGCCAGGTCGAGTCGGAGTGCGGATAGCCGCTCTCCTGCAGCACGTGGTCGAGCCCGACCGCGAGCCGCACCCCCGACAGCGCGTGGTCGTCGCGCGTGCCGAAGAAGAAGTTGCGGCGCAGCACCTCGCTCGGCTTGAGCCCGCCGTCCCAGGACGCCTCGCCCGCCACCGGGTGGTCGAGCGCGTAGTCGGCGCGCTCGGCCAGCAGCGGCAGCCAGCCCACGCCGCCCTCGACGATGAGGATGCGCAGCGCGGGGAACCGCAGCGGCAGCCCCGACCACAGCCAGTCGGCGCAGGCGAACATGGCGGTGGTCGGCATCAGCGTGGTGATCGCCTCGATGGGCGTGTCGGGGGAGGGCACGGGCGACCACGACGAGTCGCTGGTGTGCAGGCACACGACGGTGCCGGTCTCCTCGCAGGCGGCGAAGAACGGGTCCCAGTGGCCGGTGTGGATGGACGGCAGCCGCATCCGGTTGGGGAACTCGGGGAAGACCACGGCCTTGAAGCCGCGCGCGGCGTTGGCCCTGATCTCCTTGGCGGCCACGTCGGGGTCGGGCAGCCACGGGAGCTGCAGCCCGATGATCCGCTCGGGATAGGTGCCCGCCCAGACGTCGATGTGCCAGTCGTTCCATGCGCGGACCAGCGCGAGGCCGAGCTCCTGGTCGCGGGTCCTGGCGAACGGCATGCCCGCCTGCTGGGCGAGCATGCCGGGGAAGCACAGCGCGGCCCAGATGCCGGCCACGTCCATGTCCTGGACGCGGGCCTCGATGTCATGACAACCGGGGCGCAGGTTCTCGAAGCGGACCGGGTCGAGCGTCCACTGCTCGCGGGGCAGACCGGCGCCGACGTCGATGCCGGCGCACGGGTAGGTGGCGCCGCCGTAGCGCCAGGCCTGGTGACCCGCCTCCGTCTCCACGACCTTGGGCGCGACGTCGGCGTATTTCTCCGGCAGTCGGTCTTCGAACAGGTCGGGCGGCTCGATCAGGTGATCATCGGCTGAGATGATCACATAGTCGCGCCGCCGGGGTTCGGGGTCGGGGAGCAGCGGCGTAGTCACGCAGGTAACCGTACGACGACGGGATAACGTCGAACAAGCTGCGACGTATCCGTTGGGTCTCCGAAGCAGCCAAAACGGCCCCGTGTCGCCGAGGCCCGGGACCGCCGGGGAGGGGGATCGCCGGACGATCCCGGGCGTTCGGGTCCGCCTGTTCCGGCGAGGACGCTGCTCGCGCGGACCCTGCCGCGCACCTACCCCTACGGCCGGCTTTCAGTCAGCAGGTGCCGGCGCAGCTCCTCCGTCGCGGCGGGGGAGAGGCCCACGACCTGCGCGACGTACCGTTCCGGCGAGCCGTGCCTGGCCGTCAGATCGGTCAGGAAGAAGCGCATCGCCTCGGCCGGGGCCAGCCCGAAGCCCGGCCAGAGCGCCGCGTCCGGGTGCCGCCGCCGCCAGTCGGCCACGAAGCGCTCGGTGGCCAGGCCGGTAAGTGCGTAGTCCGCCACGATGTCGTCCTCGCTCACCCCCGCGAGCGAGAGCACCAGCGCGGCCAGCACGCCGGTGCGGTCCTTGCCGGCCGCGCAGTGGATCACCACGGGCGCGTTGCCGGCGTCGGCGATCGTCTCCAGCGCCGTACGCAGGTTGGCCACGCCGTCCTCGGTGACCTCCAGGTAGCGGTCGGCGAGGTAGCGGGCCACGCCGAGCGCCTCGTCGTAGGCGTTGACGTCCCAGCGGCGGCCCTCGATGGGCAGGTTGTGGTAGCGCTGCCCCTCGCTCTCGGGGACCCGCCCCATCCTCTCGATCTCGAACGGGTGGCGCAGGTCGATGACCGTACGCACGCGCAGCGCCCGGAAGGCGGCGAGGTCGTCCCGGTCGAGCCAGCCGAGCGAGTCGGCGCGGTAGAGCCGCTGCCACCGGACGGCGCGGCCGTCGGAGGTGGGGTATCCACCCATGTCACGGAAGTTGCAGAGGTTGGCGAACTCGATGTGCCGGATCACCCCATCACCTTACGTCGAGGGGGTCCGCGCCTCCTCGGCATCGACGGGCGTGCCGGGCCCCTGCCCGTCGCCCTGCCCATCTCGTTGTTCGGCCAGCTCGCGGCGCAGGAGCAGGATCCAGCCGCCGATCGCCACGCCGATGAACAACCACCACTGGAAGGCGTAGGCCAGGTTGAGCCCGCCGCCGGCGCCCACGTCGGGCGCGGGGACCGGCTCGGGCGCGGAGGCGCCGGCCGGCTCCTGGGAGATGAGCTCGACGTACCCGTCCAGCAGCCGGTACGGGACCTGCCGCCCGATCGATCCCGCGTCGATCAGCAGCACCTGCCCGGCCGGCAGGCCGGAGACCGCGCGGATGCCGGAGGACTGCTCGGTCTCGCTCTGGCGTAGCCGTCCGGTGACAGTTACCTGCCCGGTGGGCGGCGGGGGCACGGCAGGCGGGGTGTCGGCGGTCGCGCCGGCCGGGACCCAGCCCCGGTTGACCAGCACGCCCGTGCCGTCGGCGGTGACGAGCGGGGTCAGGACGTAGAAGCCGGGGCGGCCGTCCTGGGGGCGGCGGCGTACGACGAGCGCGTGGGCCGGGTCGTAGGAGCCGGCCACGCTCACCTGCCGGAACCGGTCGGCGGCCTCGACCCGCCCGCCGGGCCCGGCCAGCCGCTCCAGCGGCACCGGGGGCGCCTCGATGTTGGCGGTGACCCGCTCGCTGTTGGCCGACCGCTCCTCGAAGCGCCCGTACTGCCACCGCCCGAGGAAGACGAAGGCGGGGATGGCGAGCAGCACCACCAGGGTGAGCCCGAGCCATCGGGGCGTCAGCAGGATCCGGTACACGCTCTCCAGGGTAGGCAGACCTGCCGGTGCCCTCGTACGCGCCTCGCCCTGATCAGGCGCTCCTGATCCGGGCGCCGGCGCCCGGCAGCGGGGTGACGTCGCGCGGCCCGGTCACCTCGTGGCCGTCCTCGCAGCGGAAGTGGAGCTCGATGGGCGCGCCGCAGTCGCGGTGGGTGAGCAGCACGGGCGGGCCCTCGTCGTCCGCCAGGTATCTGTCTCCCCAGTGCATGAGCGCGACCAGCAGCGGGTAGAGGTCGCGGCCCTTTTCGGTGAGGCGGTATTCGTCGCGCTGCCGCTGGCCGGGCTCGCGGTAGGGCTCCTTGCGCAGCAGCCCCTCCTCGACCAGGCGGGCCAGGCGGGCGCTGAGGACCTGGCGGGGGGCGCCGGTGACGGCCTGCATGTCGGCGAAGCGCCGCACGCCGCTGAACGCCTCGCGCAGCACCAGGAAGGTCCATTTCTCCCCGACGATGTCCAGGGTGCGCTCGATCGAGCAGTTGTCCACCCGGAAGGGAACGTTCATTTCCTCATTATATCTGAGTTCGATTGACAGACTCAGGTCTGACCGGGCAGGCTGGGTCCATGTTAGGAACTCAGATCCGCCTCGCCGCGGCCGACGACGAGGAACGGGTCCGCCGTTTCCTGTGCGGGCTGTCGCCGCACACGCAGACGCTGCGGTTCTTCACCGGCCTCCCCTCGCCGGCGGCGAGCCTCGTCCGCGCCCTGGTCGCGGTGAACGAGCGGCGTGACGTACTCGTGGTCACCACGTCGGACGGCGAGATCGTCGGGCACGCGATGAGCTACCAGGGCGGCGCCGCCGACGTCGAGATCGCGGTCGTCGTCACCGACGACTGGCAGGGTCGTGGGCTCGGTCCGCAGCTGATCCGTATGCTCCTGCTCAGGGCCTTCGTCCGGGGCGCGCGTACCGTCGCCATGGACGTCATGGGGGAGAACCGGCGGGCGCTGCGACTGGTCCGCAGGCTGTGGCCGGACGCCAGGATGACGGTGTGCTCCGGGGCGGTCGAAGTGACCGCTATGATCGATCCGGCCGTCCTATTTGCGGAACAAGGTTCTGTTGCCACACCATTGACAGTGTGAAGAGTGTCAAGAACGGACGCGACGGCCGGACCCGCATCATCGAGGGCGCCCTCCGCCGCTTCAGCCAGGACGGGGTGTCGGCCACGACGCTGGCCAGCCTCCGCGAGGAGAGCGGTGTCAGCGTCGGCAGCTTCTACCACCACTTCGCCAGCAAAGAGCATGTCTTCGGCGTCCTCTACGCCGAGATCCTCGATGCCTACCAGGAAGCCTTCCTCGCCAAGCTCACCGAGCACGAGGAGGCGCGCGCCGGCATCGAGGCCGTCGTCGCCTTCCACATGCGCTGGGCCGGCGAGCATCCTGAGCGGGCCCGGCTGCTCATCAGCGAGCGGCCGCCGCGCAAGCACGAGCCGGGCGGGGCGGAGGTCGCCGAGGCAAGGCGGGCGTTCTTCCGTCAGGTGTCCGACTGGTGGCGGCCGCACATGAAGAACGGCCTGCTCCAGCCGGTGCACCCCACCATGTGCTACGTCCTGTGGCTGGGCCCGTCGCAGGAGATGTGTCGGCTCTGGTTCGCGGGGGCGCACACGCCGACCGAGGAGGAGATCAAGGGATTGGGCGAGGCGGCCTGGCACAGCCTGCGACAGCCCGCCGGGTGACGCCCGTGCAGCCGCCCGCGCGGGGAGTGTAGCGCCTGCGCGGGGAGCGATGATTTGAGCACGGTTCGTGGTGTTATCGTGCTGTTTGTGAGACGACCTCGGGCTCTGGTATTGCCCGCCTTGCCGGAGAGCGCGCTCGCCCGCCTGGCCGAGGTGGCCGAGCTGACCGAGGTTCCCGCGCGCCCGGACCTCGGCTTCACCGACGAGCGGCTGGCCGATCTGGTCGTGGAGACCGGCGCCACCGTGCTCGTCACCGACGGGGACCAGGTCCGCGCCTCGGTCCTCGACCTGGACCTGGACGTCGTGGCCGTCATGGGCGCGCCCACGAGCGTCGACCTCGACCTCGCCGCCGCGCGCGGGGTCCCCGTCCTGCACGCGGGCGACCGCGACGCCGACGCGGTGGCCGAGCTGACGCTGGCGCTGATGTTCGCGGTCAGCAGGCACATCGTCACCGCCGACAACGAGGTGCGCAGGGGTCTCGCCAACCGCGGCAAGGTGCCGCCCGCCCAGCGGCACCGCGGGCGCCGGCTCACCGGCCGCACGCTCGGCATCGTGGGGCTCGGCCGGGTCGGCGAGGCCATGCGCTGGCGGTGCGAAGGGCTCGGCATGCGGGTGATCGCCTGCGATCCCTGGGTCGCCGAGGCCACCCACTCGTTCGACGAGCTGCTCGCCGAGTCCGACGTGGTCTCGCTGCACCTGCCGCTGACCGCCGAGACGCGCGGCATGTTCGGCTACGCCGAGTTCGCCGCGATGCGGCCGGGCGCGATCTACCTCAACACCTCGCGCGGCGCGCTCCACGACCTGACGGCCCTGGTCGAGGCGCTGCGCCTGGGGCACCTGGGCGGCGCCGGGCTCGACCACTTCGAGGGGGAGTGGCTGGATCCGTCCCATCCGCTGATCGCGCTGCCGAACGTGGTGCTGACGCCCCGGCTCGGCGAGGCCACCGGGGAGACGCGCGAGGAGCTGGCCGAGGCGCTGGTCGCCGACATCGAGCGGGTGCTGCGCGGCGACGCGCGGCCGGCCGTGCCGTTCGCCCGGCCGGCCTGACCCTCCTTCAGGCGGGCTGGCGCAGCCGGGTGTGGACGCGCCAGCTGGAGCGCTCCAAAGAGATGTCCAGCCGCAG
Organism: Nonomuraea wenchangensis; assembly: GCF_900111685.1. Lineage (GTDB taxonomy): Bacteria > Actinomycetota > Actinomycetes > Streptosporangiales > Streptosporangiaceae > Nonomuraea > Nonomuraea wenchangensis. The sequence goes on along the minus strand of NZ_FOHX01000011.1, from coordinate 199,616 downwards.
CTCGCCCCGCTGCCGGCGCAGCCCCGGCACCCGTACGCGGTCGTGCACGTCGAACCGCCCCCGGCACGGATAGCCGAAGCCGAGCTCGCCGGGCAGCACCCGCAGGTCGTCGCGGTTGCCGCAGTGGGGGCACGTCCAGGACACCAGGTCGAGGCCGCGGTTGTAGTCGGAGCAGGCGTTGAAGTACTCGTCGGGCCCGAAGCGGGATTCGCAGGCCAAACAGGGGATCAGCATGAGACCCACTCCTAAGAGTCGTTCCTTGCCTCCATAGAGATACCCCGCCGCGCTTAGCCATCGCTTGCAGTTCACTTGGGTACTTGTGTAACAGTATGGGCACTGTGGGTGTCAGATCATGTGCGTGCGTCCACGGTGAAAGGATGGGCGGGTGGAACGACTGCGCCAACTCCTCCTCCGAACCGACTACACGATCGACGGCGTACGCGAGCGGCTCGGCAGCATGGCCGCCTCGGCCCTCGCCCGCGAGGAGCTGGTGCCCGCCCTGCGGGCGACCGCCGGCGGCGACCCCCTGGCGACGCTGATCAGGCTGTGGTGGCTCGGGGTGCCCGTCCCCGCCGCCGCGCTCGGCCCGGAGGTCCTGGACTCGGGCCTGGTCGAGGAGGCCGGCGGCGGCGAGGTGCGCGCGACGGTCCACCTGCAGCCCTGGGAGACCGGCGGCTACCTCGTCTCCGACCGCAAGGTGCGGCCGGGCGACCCGCCGCTGCGGTCCGACCACGTCGTGGGGGCCGGCGGGGCCTCGGCCAACCTGGCCCAGCTCGTCACCCGCCGCCCGGTGGGCAGCGCGCTCGACCTCGGCACCGGCTGCGGCGTCCAGGTGCTGCACCTGGCCGGGCGGGCCGAGCGCGTGGTCGCCACCGATCTCAACCCGCGCGCCCTGGAGCTGGCCCGGCTGAGCTGGGCGCTGTCCGGTGTCGAAGGCGTGGAGGCACGGGCGGGCTCACTGTACGACCCGGTCGAGGACGAGCGGTTCGACCTGATCGTGAGCAATCCGCCGTTCGTCATCGCGCCCGGCGGCGAGGGGAAGCTGACCTACCGCGAGTCGGGCGAGGCCGGTGACGCCTTCTGCCGCGAGCTCGTCCGCCGCACGCCCGCCCGGCTCAACCCCGGCGGCCAGGCCCACTTCCTGGCCAACTGGCTGCACGTCGAGGGCGAGGACTGGCACGACCGGGTGGGCGGCTGGCTGCGCGAGACCGGCTGCGACGGCTGGGTGGTGCAGCGCGACGTCCAGGACCCGGCCGAATACGTCGAGCTCTGGCTGCGCGACGCCGCCCGGCAGGGCACCCCCCGCTACACCGAGCTCTACGACCGCTGGCTGTCCTGGTTCGACGAGCACAAGGTGGAGGGCGTCGGCTTCGGCTGGATCACCATGCGCGCGTCCGGCACCCTCGACCCGGTCGTCCGCGTCGAGCACCTCGACCACCAGGTGGTGCTCCCGGTAGGCGACTACGTCGACGACGTGCTCGACTCGATCGCCGCCGCGCACCGGGCGGACGCCCTCGACACGGCCCGGCTGCGCACCGCCGCCGGCCTGCTCGACGAGCGCGTCGGTCTGCCCGGCGCGGAGGACCCCATCCGCATCGTGCTGCGCCAGACGCAGGGGCTGCGGCGCAGCAGGGAGGTCGGCACGGTGGAGGCCGCGCTGGCCGGGGTGTGCGACGGCGAGCTGGCACTCGGCCCGCTGCTCAACGTGATCGCCGAGCTGGTCGGAGAGGGCGAGATGCCGGACGCCGACGCGATCCGGCCGCTGATCGCGGAGGGCTACTTCCTGCTTTGATCCGGCGTTGATCGGACGTTGACTCCACGGGTGAAGACTGTGACCTACGACACGGACCTGGGGGGTTCGAGGGCCGTGTCGGGTCCGGCCGGTCGTCTTGCAGTGAGGCGGCTGGCCGTCGCGTGGAGCATCCGGATGACCGGGCCCCCTAGCGAAGCGCGGCGGTGAGGATGACCGGCCGGGCTGCTCATCTTGCCGATCACGAGCGCCGATCGTGAATGCCGAGGACAGCCTTGATCAACCATGTGTGGATGACACGTCTGGACGACGAGCTGTACTCAGGTCTCGACGACGGCGTTGTGGGGCACGCCGTCCAGCAGGACCTTGAGATCGCCGGCCTCGGGGGCGCCGAGCCGGGAGAAGACGTCGTACGCCTGCCGGAGGCACGCGAGGCTCCTGGAGAGGTCGCCGAGCCCGCGCAGGGCCTTGCCGAGCACGGTCAGCGACAGCGCCTCGCCGTAGGGGTGGCCGATGTCGCGGGAGACGACGAGAGCCTGCTCGGCGTGGCGGACGGCCTCCGGATAACGTTCGGCGGCGATGAACGTCTCCGCCAGGCGTGAGCACACCCGCTGCTCCCAGACCCGCTGCTTGCTGGCCCGGAAGAACGCCAGGCACTCGGCGTGGTGATGGACGGCCTCGGTGAGCCGGCCCACGCGCGACAGCACGATGCCGAGATGGTAGCGGGCGCGGGCGGTCCCGGCGCCGCTGCCCATCTCGGTGAAGATGGCGAGGCCCTTCTCGGCCGCCGCGATGGCGTCGTCGGGCCGGCCGAGGCCCAGGTGCTCGCGGGCGGAGTAGCTGAGCACCAGCGCCTCGCCGGCGGGCACGCCGTTCTCGCGATACCAGGTCATGGCCGCGTCGAACAGCGCCAGCGCCTCGGCGTGCCTGCGCTGCCTGCCGACGACCACGGCCAGGGCGTTGAGCACCTCGCCGGTGACGACCTTCTCCGCGCGTTCGGCCGACAGCTCGCGCACCCGCCTGAACTGCTCCTCGGCCTCGCGCAACCGGTTGGCCGCGAACAGCACCCGGCCCAGCACGTAGCGGGAGCGCAGCTCGCTGCCCTCGTCGCCGATCCGCAGCGCGGCGGCCAGCACGGCCCTGGTGCCCTGGTCGAACTCGCGGGTGTGGGTGCCGGACTCCAGCAGCGGCTCCATCGCCACCAGCAGGTCGCCGGCGGGCAGCAACTGCTCGCCGGAGCGGGCGGAGGCGGCGGTCTGGCCGATGGCGGCGAACAGCGAGTCGCCCTCGGCGATCAGCCACGCCACGGCCTCGTCGACCGTGGTGAACGTACGGCCGGTGCCGACCACCACCAGGTTGTCGGCGATCGCGCTGCCCTCATAGGCGAGCCGGTGCGCCGACTGGGCGGAGGCCAGGTAGAAGCCGAGCAGCCGGCCCAGCGCGAGCGCGAGCGCCTCGGGCGGCTCGGCCTTGTTCAGCTCACGGCGGGCGAACAGCCTGAGCAGGTCGTGGTAGCGGTAGCGGCCGGGGCCGGGCGCCTCCAGGAGGCTGGCGTCCACCAGCGACTCCAGCAGCGCCTCGGTCTCGTACGCGGGCAGCGCCAGCACCGCCGCCGCGGCCTCGGAGGAGATGTCGGGCCCGCTCGGCAGCGACAGCAGCCGGAACGCGCGGGCCTGCTCGGGCGCGAGCTGGCCGTAGCCGAGCGCGAATGTGGCCTCCACGGCCAGGTTGCCGACGCGCATCTCGTCGAGCCGGCGCTGCTCGTCGGCCAGGCGGGGCGCCAGCGAGGCGACCGTCCAGGAGGGGCGGGCGGCCAGGCGGGCGGCCACGATGCGCACCGCGAGCGGCAGGAACCCGCAGGCGGCGACGACGTCCATGGCGGCGCCGTGCTCGGCGGCCACCCGCTCGGGCCCGGCGACGGCGGCGAACAGCGACAGGGCCTCGTCCGGCTCCATCACGTCGAGGTCCACGAGCCGGGCGGCGGGCAGGTCGGCCAGCTTGACCCGGCTTGTCACGATCGCGGCGCAGCCGGGGGAACCGGGCAGCAGCGGGCTGACCTGCTCGGCGTCGCGGGCGTTGTCGAGCAGCACCAGGACGCGCCGCTCGGCGAGGAGCGAGCGGAAGAGGGCCGAGCGTTCGGCGAGGCCGTCGGGGATGACGTCGGGCGGGATGCCGAGCGCGCGCAGGAAGCCGCCGAGCGCGGACTCGGGGGCCGTGGCGCCGTCGCCGTAGCCGCGCAGGTCGGCGTAGAGCTGGCCGTCGGGGAAGACCTCCTCCACCTGGTGGGCGACGTGCACGGCGAGCGTGGTCTTGCCGACGCCCCCTATGCCGGAGATCGCCACCAGGGGCAGGCCCTCGGCGGAGGCGGTGGACAGCAGCGAGCGCAGCCGGGCGGCCTGCTCCTTGCGGCCGGTGAAGTCGGTGACCGCGGCGGGGAGCTGGGCGGGCCTCGGCAGCTCGGGGGCCGCGTACGGCTCCTCGTCGCCGGGCTGGGGCTCCTCGGCCGGCCCGTCGGCGGATGTCGCGGGCCTCACGGGCTCGGCCGTGGGCTCCTCGGCGGGGGCCGGAGGCGGGGCGAGCGTGGGGTCGGCGGTGAGGATGCGCTGGTGAAGCGCGGTCAGCTCGGGGCCGGGCTCGATGCCCAGCTCGTCGATCAGCGCCTCGCGGGTCTCGGTGAAGACGTTGAGCGCGTCGCCCTGCCGGCCGCACCGGTAGAGGGCGAGCATGAGCTGGGCGCGCAGCCGTTCGCGCAGCGGGTGGTCGGCGGTGAGCGCGATCAGCTCGGAGACGACCGCGGCGTGGTCGCCGAGCTCCAGGTCGACGTCCATGAGGGTCTCGACGACGCTGAGGCGGCGCTCGGCCAGGCGGTCGCGCTGGTGCTCGGCGTACGGGCCGGCGGTGCCGGCCAGCGGCTCGCCCTCGAACAGGGCGAGCGCGGCGCGCAGCCGGTCGGCGGCCTCGCGCGGCCGGCCGGCCCTGCGCGCGGTCTCGGCCTCGGCGATGCGGCGCTCGAACCGGGTCAGGTCGAGGGCGTCGTCGGGCAGCCGCAGCGCGTAGCCGCGGCCGATGGAGGTCAGCAGCTCGGGGCGGGAGCGGGCGACCCGGTCGGGTTCGAGCACGGTGCGCAGCCTGGAGACGTAGGTGCGCAGCGCGCCGAGGGCCCGCGGCGGCGCGTCCTCGCCCCACACGGCGTCGATCATCTCGTTGGGCGAGACCGCGCGGCCCTCGCGAAGCAGCAGCATCCCGAGTATGGACCGCTGGAGTGGGGTGCCCAGGTCGAGCTCCCGGCCGTCCCGCCACGCGCGGACAGGACCGAGCACGGCGAACCACAGGCCGCCTTCACCGCTCTGACCAGCCATGCCGTCTGTCTCCCCGCCAATGGAACGTTTTGTGTCCAAATAATAGATCGAGGTGCGATCGTCACCTAGATTGAGTACGCCCTCTTGCAGAGCGTCGGCGGGGCCGAAAAATACAGGCCCCGCCCACTTGCGTGAGCGGGGCTGAGGTGAACGGAGACTCAGGCTGCCTCGAACAGTCCCATCCGGCTGAGCAGGCGCTCGCGGACGAGCGGCCATTCGGAGTTCAGGATCGAGTAGAACGCGGTATCTCGGACCGTATTGTCGGCGCCTCGGCTGTCCGCTCGCCGCACACCGTCGAAGTGTGCGCCGAGGGCCTCGATGGCGGCCCGGGATCTGGTGTTGCGTACGTCTGCTTTGAGAGTGATGCGGTGGACGTCCCAGGTCTCGAAGGCGTGCGAGAGCATGAGGAACTTGCTCTCCCGGTTGACACCCGTGCCCTGGGCGCTCGCGCCCAGCCAGGTGTAACCGATGTCCGCCACGGACGGGATGTCGCCCACCGCGCCGCGCGTACCCGGAGGCCAGGGCATGGGGCCCTGCCAATACTCCAGGTGCATGAGACGGGTGGCACCGACCACGCGGTCGGTGTTCAGCCACCGGATGGCGAAGGGCAGCGTGCGGCCCTCCGCCTGCTCAGCCATGGCGGCCTCCACATAGGAGACCATCTCGTCCCGGCCGTCCGGAACGCGAGTGAAGGCGTACGTGGCACGGTCTTCACTCGCCGCGGCGACGAGGTCATCGACCACCGCGAGGCTGAGAGGCTCCAGGCGCACGAGGCGCCCGGACAAGGTGACAAGAGCGGGCATGTGCACATGATGAAGGGTGCACGGGGTGTGTGTGACCATGCCATTGGGAAGATCTTTCCCGGGTTTCCGCGAGCGGGCTGTTTTCGCAGGTCAGAGGCCCCTTTTGGGGGACGTTCAACCGGCTCTTGGGCAGAAATTCGCCTAACCGTGACATGGCGGCGGGACGGCGGTCCGGCCCGGTTCACGCCCGGTCGAGCGCGAGGCCGGCGAGGCCGCGGGAAAGATGGTCGAGACTGTCCGCGATCCAGGGCAGCCGGAGCGGGTCGTCGCTGGTCAGAGCGGTCATGCGCTGCTCGGGCGAGGTGCCGTAGAGCAGGCTGACGGCCACCCGTACGCGGGCCGCGGCCGGGTCGTCGCCGAAGGCGTGTCCCGGCAGCACGCCGATGCCGTGCTCCTCCAGCAGCAGCTTGGTCAGCTCGGCCGAGCCGCCGAGCCCGAGATGGCCGAGATCGGGGTAGAGGTAGAAGCCGCCCTGCGGCTCCGGCACCCGAGCGCCGGCGGCGGCGAAGCACGCGTGCACCGCCCGCGCGAGCGTGCCGTGCAGCCGGCGGCTGAGGTTCACCCGCTCCACCAGCTCCTCCGGCTCGCCGAAGGCGTAGGCCGCGGCCTCCTGCACGGGAGCGGCCGGCGCCGACCAGATCTCGCTCGCCACCGCCAGCAGCTTGCCGCGCAGCGCGTGCGCGCCCGTGGGGAGCCTGACCACCCCGATCCGCCAGCCGCCGAGCGCCAGGCTCTTGCTCAGCCCCGTGGTGATCACCGTGCGCTCGGGGGCGAGGTCGGCCGGCGAGGTGTACGGCAGGGCGGGATCGTGCACCAGGTCGCGGTAGATCTCGTCCGAGATGATCGTCAGGTCGAGCTCCCTCGCCACCTCCACGAGGCGGGCGATGCTCTCCGGCGAGGCCAGCCGGCCGGTCGGGTTGTCCGGCAGCGTGACCAGCACGGAGCTGACGGTCCGGCCGGCGGCGCGGGCGGCGCGCACCTCGGCGGCCACCCGGTCGGGGTCGGGCACGCCGCCCTCTCCCTGCGGCGCCGGCACCAGGACGGGACGGGACCCGACGAGGTCGGCCTGCGCGGCGTAGCTGACCCAGCTCGGCATGGGCAGCACGATGTCGCCGCCGATCGCGAGCAGCAGGCCGTACAGCAGGGACTTGCTGCCCGGTCCGCAGACGACCAGCTCGGGGTCGGTGCGGAGCCCGCGCCGGTCCCAGTAGCCCGCCGCCGACTCCCGCAGCCCGGCCGCGCCGGCGACCGGTCCGTAGCCGTTGTGCTCGGAGGCGGCGGCCAGCCGGTCGCGCAGCGCCGGGTGGACGGGCAGCCCGGCCTCGCCGAAGGCCAGGTGGAGCACGCGTTCCCCGGCGCGCCGTCTTCGTTCGATGTCCTCGTTGGCCGCCAGGGTGGCGGACAGGGTAACCGTCATGGCTGTCACGTTCCCAGCGTGATTGGATGAAGGCATCACCACAAGCGAGGCTTTTCGTGGGTAGGCGTAAGGAAGTCTGATGCTCGAATTGCGGCGGTTGGTCCTGATTTGCGAGTTCGCTCGCCGGGGGAGCATCGCGGCCGCCGCCGCCGCGCTCGGCTACAGCCCCTCCGCCGTCTCGCAGCAGCTCCAGGCGCTCGAACGCGAGGCGGGCACCGCGCTCATCGACCGCACCGCGCGCAGCGCCGAGCTCACCGACGCCGGCCGCCGGCTGGTCGCCCACGCCGAGCGCATCCTGTCCATGGTCGAGGAGGCCGAGTCCGACCTGTCGGCGCACGCCGGCACCCCGTCCGGGCGGGTCATGGTGACCGCGTTCCCCACGGCGGCGGTGGCCTTCGCGCCCGCGCTGGCCCGCTCGCTGCGCCGGCACACCGGCCTGACCCTGCGGCTCGGCCAGGCCCGCTCCGGGCGCGGCATGCGCGAGGTGCGCTCCGGCGAGGTGGACATCGCGCTCGTCGACGACTGGTACGGCCGCGTCCGCGACAGCGACAGCCTGCGCGTCTTCCCGCTGCTGCGCGACCCGCTGGTCCTCGTGGTGCCCCGCAAACACCGGCTGGCCGACCCCGACGTGCCGCTCGACCTGCGGGAGCTGCGCGACGAGCCGTGGATGGCGACGCCCGACGGCGAGCCGTCGCGCCTGGCGGTGGACCGGCTGCTGGTGGACGTGGGCGGCATCCGGCCGACGCCGTGGGAGTTCGAGGGGCTGACCACCATCCTGTCGCTGGTCGCCAAGGGCATCGGCATCGCCGCCGTGCCGGCGCTCGCGCTCGCGGGGGGCGTACGCGGGCTGGCCGTACGCCCGATCCCCGGCAACCCCGTCGGCCGCGACGTGCACGCGGTGGCCCGGGGCTCCAGCGTGCACCGGCCGTCGGTGTCGGTGACGCTGCGGGCCATCCACGTGGCCGCCCGCTACATCGCGGCCGACCTGGAGCCGGTGCGGGCGGCCGAGCGGCCGAGGCCGGGCGACGCGCCGGCGGGCGGTTTCCTCGACAGTCATCTCGGCAGTCCGCTCGGGGAATGAGCGGTAGCGTCTGCTGCCATGGCGCCGACGTACGACATCGAGCAGCTCCTGCTCGCCCAGCCCAGCGTCCGCACGGTCGCGGGCGTGGACGAGGTGGGCCGGGGCGCGTGGGCGGGCCCGGTCACCGTCTGCGCGGTCGTCACCGACCTGTCCGAGCCCCCGGCGGGACTGACCGACTCCAAGCAGCTCACCCCCGCCCGGCGCGGGCCGCTCGCCGCCGAGCTGGCCGGCTGGGCGGCGGGCGTCGGCTACGGCGAGGCCACGCACGAGGAGATCGACGCGCTCGGCATGACCGAGGCGCTGCGCCGGGCCGCCCGCCGCGCCCTGGAGGCGCTGCCGGTCCGTCCCGACGCGGTGATCCTCGACGGCAAGCACGACTACATCGGCGCCCCGTGGCCGGTGCGGCTGGAGGTCAGGGGCGACGCGGCCAGCGTGTCGGTGGCGGCGGCGTCGGTGCTGGCCAAGGTGCGGCGCGACGCCCACATGGCGACGCTCGGCTGCGACGACTACGGCTTCGCCGACAACGCCGGCTACCCCTCGCCGCTCCACCAGGAGACCCTGGCCCGCCTCGGCCCCACCGCGCACCACCGGCTGTCCTGGTCCTACCTGGACGACCTGCCGCAGTGGCGGCACCTCAAGCGGCATCGCGACCCGCTGGCCGGCGAGGGCCAGGCCGCGCTCTTCGGCTGAGGCTGGGCCTGCCCCCGCCGATCGGTCATCATCGGGGGCGTGCGCACAGGCATCTTCGTCGTCGCCGCGCAGTTCCCCGGCCGGGAGGCCGGGCGGGTGCTCGCCGACGCGGTCGAGCTGGTCGTGGCGGCCGAGGAGGCGGGCTTCGACGACGCCTGGGTGGCCGAGCACCACTTCATGTCGTACGGCGTCTGCCCGTCGGCGACCACGCTGATGGCCGTCGCCGCCGGGCGCACCACGCGCATCGGGCTCGGCACGGCGGTGAGCGTGCTGTCCACGCAGCACCCGGTGGCGCTGGCCGAACAGGCCGCGATGCTGCACCACCTGTCCGGCGGGCGCTTCACGCTGGGCGTGGGGCGGGGCGGGCCGTGGGTGGACCTGGAGGTGTTCGGGACGGGGCTGGAGCGCTACGAGCGCGGCTTCGCCGAGTCGCTGGACCTGCTGCTCGCCGCGCTCTCGGCCGAGCGGGTGTCCGCCGACGGGGAGTTCTTCCGCTTCCGCGAGGTGCGTACGGTGCCGCGCGCCCCCCTCCGCCCGCTGGTCGCCTGCACGTCGCCGGCGAGCGTGGCGCTGGCCGCCGCGCGCGGTCTGCCGATGCTGCTCGGCCTGCACGTGGGCGACGAGGAGAAGGCCGCCGCCGTGGCCGCGTACGAGGAGCAAGCTCCTGGGGTGGCGGTCCGGCACGTGGCGGCGGCCGTCGGGCACGTGGCCGACTCCACCGCGCGGGCGGTGCGCGAGCTCAAGGAGTCGATGCCCCGCTGGCTCGGCCCCGGCCTGGCGGGCTATCGGCCGGTGGACGGCCGGCCGCGCCCGTCGCGGGACGTCGGCGCGTACGTGGACCTGCTCACCCGCATCCACCCGGTCGGCTCGCCCGAGCACTGCGCCGAGTCGATCCTGCGCACCGCGGACCGCACCGGCATCGAGCACGTCATCCTGCTGGTGGAGGGCATCGGCGAGCACCGGCGGACGCTGGAGAACGTGCGGAGGTTCGGGGCCGAGGTGCTGCCGCTGCTGCGCGGCGAGCCGGGCTGGGCCGGCTCGCCGCCCGGCGGCCTCAGCAGTCCACCAGCTCCGGTTTCTGGTTGAGAATCTGTGCCCTCGGGGTGACGAACTCGGCCAGGGCCCTCGTGGCCGTGGGGTCGAAGACGGCGACCCGGTGGCAGTTCTGGAAGGCCAGCCGCACCCCGAAGTGACGCTCCAGCGCGCCGCGCATGGAGTCGCTCGCCAGGCAGCGCAGGAGCTGGCCGCGGGCCTCCTCGGACGGCGGCGGCACCTGGTTGTCGGCGAAGTCGGCCCCGCTGTGCTCACGCTGCCTGACCAGCTCGCTGATCAGGGTCCACGCGTAGGGCAGGGAGTCGCGTACGCAGGCGACGAAGGCGGCGTCGTCGATCTCACCGGTCCTGGCCTGGTCGAGCAGGTCGTTCGGAACGGTCAGCGACATGCTGATTTCTCCTCTCGAATGGGTCATCAATGACGCTAGGTTGAAAAATGGTGACTCTCCAGATGCCTGGCGGGCACAGGTTCATGGTCGTCACGGGCCATAGACGAAGTCGGGATCGACCTGATCGGCGAGGTCGCGCCCGAGTCGTTCGTCGGCCCAGGCCCGCGCGTTGCGCAGGTGGAACTCCACCGTCTGGCGGCCGAAGCGCGCCCAGTCCTTCTCGCGCTCGTCCACGCTCTTGCGCAGCAGGCTGAGCACGTCGGCGTTGGCCGGCTCCAGGTCGTCGAGGGTGAAGTGGCGGCCCTGCTCCATCGCGCGGACGGCGGGGGAGTGCTCCATCCAGCCGAGCAGGTCGCCGCCCGCGTGCGCGCGCAGGAACTCGACGTCGCCGGGGCCGTGCACCTTGTTGCCGACGACCGCGACGGCGACGTCGTAGGCGGCGGCGTGCTCCAGGTATTGGCGGTAGACGCTCACGCCCTGGCGGGTGGGCTCGGCGACGAGGAAGGTCAGGTCGAAGCGGGTGAACAGGCCAGAGGCGAAGGAGTCGGCGCCGGCGGTCATGTCGACGACGACGTACTCGCCGGGGCCGTCGACCAGGTGGTTGAGCAGCAGCTCCACCGCGCCGATCTTGGAGTGGTAGCAGGCCACGCCGAGGTCGTCGGCGTTGAACGCGCCGGCCGCCAGCAGCCGGACGCCGTCGGGGGTGGTCAGCCCGTAGGGGTCGGCGGCGAGGTCGTCGAAGCTCAGCAGGCGGGAGCCACGGCCCGGCGGAGTGGTCTTGATCATGTCGGCGGCCGACGGGATGCGCGGGTTGTCACCGCGCAGGCGCTCCTTGATCTCGGTCAGGTGCTCGCCGAGGGGCTCGGGCTGCCGGTCGAGGCCGAGGACGAGGGCCAGGTGCTGGTTGATGTCGGCGTCGATGGCGACCACCGGCGCGCCCTGATGGGCCAGGTGCCTGGCGAACAGCGCCGACAGCGTCGTCTTGCCGCTGCCGCCCTTGCCGACGAAGGCCACTCTCACGGGGACTCCAGGTGAGGATGAAAATCGTTGTCATTCCGTCGGCAGCATCATGCCACACCTGAACCAGGAAAACGTGCACTCTCGATGGAGAGCGCGTCAGCGACCGGCCACGATCTGCGCGAAAGTGGTCTCGGCGAGCAGTCGTTCCTCGTGCTCGCGCAGCGCCGCCCACACGGCGGCCAGCGGCCCGGCCGCCCCTGGATAACCCCCGTGCTCCTGGAACTCCGGCCGCCCCTCGATCACCCCGATGACGTCGGCCAGCGTGATCTCCTCGGCCGGCCTGGCCAGCCAGTAGCCGCCCTCGGGGCCGCGCATGCTGTGGATGAGCCCGGCCCGCCGGAGCTGGAGCAGGATGTTGTCGAGGAAGCGGCGGGGGATCTGCTGCGCCGCGGCGATGCGCTCGGCCGGCACCGGCCCGGGAGGCGCGGCGGCCAGCTCGCTGACCGCCCGCAGCGCGTAGTCGGTTCTCGCGGAGAGCCGCATCACCTTTGGTCGAGGCCCCAGCGGCGGCGCAGCATTCCGTCGGCCGCCTCGAAGAGCAGGTCGATGACGATGCCGATGGACAGGATGACGATCATCGTGCCGATCAGGCCGGGCGAGTCGGACACCTCGCGGGCGTAGGCGAGCTGCTCGCCCAGCGAGGACTGGTACGCGATGATCACCATCAGCTCGCCCGCCATGAGCGAGCGCCAGGCGAAGGCCCACCCCTGCTTCAGCCCCGCGAGGAACGACGGCAGCGACGCGGGCAGGATCACGTGCCGGTAGAGGCTGAGCCGCCGGAACCCGAGCACGTGCCCGGCCCGCAGCAGCAGCGGCGGCGTGTAGTCCACGCCGGTGATCAGCCCGTTGGCGATGGACGGCGCCGCCCCCAGGATCACCACGAACGTGATCGCGCTCTCCGTCAGCCCGAACAGCAGGATCGCGAACGGGAACCAGGCGATCGACGGCATCGTCTGCAGCCCGGTGATGAGCGCGCCGAACGCCGCCCGCAGCACCTTCACCCGCGACACCGCCGCCCCGATCACCAGGCCGACCAGCACCGCCAGCGCGAACCCGGTGAACGCCCGCCGCATGGTGGTGGCGACGGCCCGGTAGAAGTCGGCCTCGCCGAAGCGTTCCCACATGGCCTGGAAGGTCTCGACCGGCCCGGCGAAGACGTACTCGGGCCAGCGCCCGCTCATGACGACGAGCTGCCAGGCCACCAGCACCAGCACGACGGCGGTGAGCATCGGCCAGAGGCGCGCCCACAGCCGGGCGGCCAGCCCGGCCCGCCGCTCGCCGCCCAGCTCCAGCGCGTCGAGCCCGGCGATCCGCTCGGCGTGCTGCGTGTCAACGGCCATGCCGGGCGACCTCTTCCTTCAGCCGGTCGGTGATCTTCGCGGCGAGCGTGGCGACCTCGGCGGAGTCGGTACGGCGGGGCCGCTCCAGCTCGACGGGGAACTCCTCCGCCACCCGGCCGGGCCGGCTGCTCAGCAGCACGACCCGGTCACCGAGCCGGACGGCCTCGCGTACGTTGTGGGTGACGAACAGCACCGACAGCGACCGCTCCCGCCAGATCCGCTCCAGCTCGTCATGGAGCAGGTCGCGGGTCATGGCGTCGAGCGCCCCGAACGGCTCGTCCATGAGCAGCACGGCCGAGCCCTCCGAGGAGGACGAGGACTGCGCGAGCGCGCGGGCGAGCGCCACGCGCTGGCGCATGCCGCCCGACAGCTCGTGCGGGCGCTTGCGGCCGAAGCCCCCGAGGTGCACCAGCTCCAGGAACTCCGCGGCCCTGGCCCTGCGCTCGGCCTTGGCCACGCCGTCGGCGCGGAAGGCCAGCTCGACGTTCGCGGCGACGGTCAGCCACGGGAACAGCGCCGGGTCCTGGAACATCATCGCGACCTTGTGGTCGTAGGTGGAGATCTGCCCGGTGCTCGGCCGGTCGAGCCCGGCGACCAGCGACAGCAGCGTGCTCTTGCCGCAGCCGGACGCGCCGAGGATGCAGACGAACTCGCCGGGCCGCACGTCGAGGGACACCTGGTCGAGCGCGAGCAGGGCGTTCCTGCCGTGGCCGTAGGTCTTGGAGACGGACTCCAGGCGGACGGCCGCGTCCGTGCCGGGGCCGGCGCCGAGCTGCGTGGTGCTCATGTCAGCTCACCTGTCCGCGACGGCCTGCTGGCCGGCCGCCGCCAGGATCTCGTTGAGCGGGCCCAGGTCGTAGATGCCGTTGAGGTCCACCGGTTCGAGCAGCCCGACCTCCTCGGCGTGCTTGGCGCTGAGGGTGAGCGAGGAGGCGATCGGGTCGTTGGTGAAGGTGATGTTCTTGAAGGCGCTCTTCAGCACCTCGGGCTTGAGCGGCTTCTGGGTGAGCTTCTCGATGGCGGCGTTGGCGGTCCGGGCCGCGCCCTCGGGGTCGTCAGCGATGATCTTGTTGGCCTCGACGTGCGCCTGGAGCAGCTTCTTGACCAGGTCGGGGTGCTGCTTGGCCCACTCCTGCCTGACGATCAGGTGGGTGATCACGAACTCCTTGTTCGGCCAGAGGTCGCGCTCGTCCAGCAGGATCTTGCCGCCGCTCTCCAGGACCAGGCGGCTGGCGAACGGCTCGGGCACCCACGCGCCGTCGATGTCGCCGGTGGCGAAGGTCTGGAGGGTCTGGGAGTTCTCCTGCGGCACGATGTGGACCTCGCCGCCGCCCTTGGTGTCGGTCTTGATCCCCTTGCTGGTGAGCCAGTAGCGCAGCGCCACGTCCTGGGTGTTGCCGAGCTGCGGGGTGGCGATCTTCTTGCCCTTGAGGTCCTCGACGCTGTCGATGCCGGGCTTGACGACCAGAAAGACGCCGCCGGACGCGGCGCCGGCGACGATCTTGATGGCCTGGCCCTTGGACTTCTGCCAGGCGTTGATGGCCGGGTTCGGGCCGATGTAGGTGGCGTCGATGGCGCCGGAGAACAGCGCCTCGATCGCGGCGGGGCCGGCGTTGAACGTGCTGGTCTTGACCGGGACGCCCAGGTCCTTGGCGTAGAGGCCCTTCTCGACGCCCACCAGGGCGGTGGCGTGGGTGATGTTCGGGAAGAAGCCGAGGCGCACCTCGGTGGCCGCGGCCCCGCCGCCGTCGCCGGCGCCCCCGGTGTCGCTCCCGCACGCGGCCGTTCCCCCGGCGAGTGCGATCAGCGCCAGTGCGGCCAGCACCCTGCGAGCGTTCATGCCCAGCCCTCAATTCCTACTTAATAAGTCGGCTATGCGAGTATCAAAAGGCATAGTTCCCTATACGTCAAGTAGGAATATGGGACTACTGGCAGGCGGCGTCGAGGTTGACCGCGTCGTCGGCGCTGTGCCGGGACGCGGACGCCTGCTCCGACCTGGACCAACGCGGCTCGTCCAGGGCCTCGGACACCTTGTGCCGGATCAGCGACCAGTCCGGATAGACGGTGCTGATGAGCGGCGGGACGAAGCTGAGGCTGTGGATCTTGTGGTTCTTGACCTTCTCGGACAGCTCCACCACGGCCGGCAGCAGGTCCTGCGGCAGGTCGGTGGAGATCGCCCGCTTGGTGGCCGCCGCCAGCCGCTCGAAGCTGTTGAGCACGGTCAGCGGGTCGGCCTGCTTGGCCACGGCGTTGAGCAGGCACTTCTGGCGGCCCATGCGGACGTAGTCGTCGCTGTCGGTGCGCGAGCGGCCGAACCACAACGCCTGCTGGCCGGTCAGCCTGCGGGTGCCGGCGGGCAGCAGGCCCTCGCGGTAGCGGCCGTACACGATGGGCTCCTTCACCGTGACCTCGACGCCGCCCATGGCGTCGATGATCTCGGCGAAGCCCGCCATGTCCACCATCGCGTAGTAGGGCACCTGGAGACCGAGGATGCCGCCGACGGTCTCCTTGATCAGGGCCGGGCCGCGCCGGCCGCGCCCGACCCCGGGCACCATCTCGGGGTGGTCCTCGGCGTACTGGTAGATCTCGTTGAGCAGGCCGGGCGTCCCGGGGTCCGTGCCGGTGAAGCCGAAGGGGAAGCGGTCGCGCGCCGGGCCCCTGGGCAGCGGCACGTGCTCGAGGTTGCGCGGCAGGCCGAGCAGCGTGGTCGCGCCGGTCCGGGTGTCCACGCTGGCCACGGTCACGCTGTCGGTACGCACCCCCGGCCGGCCGGGAGCGGCGTCCGCGCCGAGCAGCAGGAAGTTGACCCGCTGGGCGCCGTTCCACGGGTCCTGCGACATGACGGGGGAGCTGCCGGCCGCCGGGAACAGGCTGTCCACGACGTCGCGCGAGACGTGGGCGAGGCGGACGGCGTAGACGGCCGGCCCGAGCACGAGCGCGCAGAGGGCGATGGTCAGCGACGTGGTGAGCACCCGGCCGACGAGGTCCGCGCGCGGCGGGCGGACCAGGACGAACGACCAGACGATCACGAACGTCCAGGCCAGCGCGAGCACCACCAGCCCGACGGTGAGCCAGGTGAGCCAGCGGGGCTGGACGGCCAGCGAGAGCAGGCGCGTGCTGAAGCCGGTGAAGACGACGAGGATCGCGGCCAGCGTGAGAACGTGCGCCGCCATGAGCGCGAACCCCGTCCTGCGCCGGTCGGCGGCGAGGTGCGCGACTCCCCACAACATGGCCGAGGCCAGCGTCAACGCGATGCCGGCGCCCAGCCCGAATCCCCGCTGTTTATCCATCCCGGCCACCCTAGTAATGGGGATGTGCGTGATTGCCGGTGCGAAAGTGAAGGGTCACGTCAAGTCGCCGTCAAATCCCTATCTTGCGATATAACGTGAGGGTGAGCAAGCGACACGGCAGCTATGGCTTCGACGCGCCGTGGGCCTTGACCGGGCTGTTCTTCGGAGCGCTCGTGCTGGTGGCTCTCGCGGCGGTCTCGTACGCCCTCGACATCCTCCTCGCGGGGCTCGCCTTCCTCCTCGGCGGGCTCTACACGCTGGCCAGCGCGGCCAGCTACCTCTACACCACCCGGCGCGGCAAGTTCGCGGTCTGGGCCGAGGAACTGCGCCGGCTGAAGGGCCACGAGCGCCTGCTCGACCTCGGCTGCGGTCGCGGAGCGGTGCTGCTCATGGCCGCCGAGCGGCTGCCGGAAGGCCGCGCCACCGGCGTCGACCTGTGGCGCTCGGCCGACCAGTCCGGCAACGCCGAGGCGCGGACCCGCGCCAACGCCGAGGCGGAAGGCGTCTCCGACCGGGTCGAACTGGTCACCGGCGACCTGCGCGACCTGCCCTTCGGCGACGACGCGTTCGACGTGGTCGTCTCCAGCCAGGCGGTGCACAACATCCCGGACGCGGAAGGGCGGGCGCGGGCCGTGCGGGAGGCGTACCGGGTGCTGCGGCCCGGCGGGCTGCTGCTCGTCGCCGACTTCCAGCACACGCCCGCGTACGAGCAGACCCTGCGCGACCTCGGCGTCGTGGACGTGCGCCGCCGCGACGCCGGCTGGCGGTTCTGGTACGGCGGACCATGGTTCGGCACCGGCATCGTGGAGGCCAGGAAGCCCGCCTAGAACGTTGTTTGCCCTTTTGACATCCTCCCCCTCGTGAACGAGGGGGAGTCCGACCGTCGCCGGCCGGTCTTCCTGCTTCACCGCCGGTCGCCCGCCCGGGAGGAGGACTCCCGCTTGAGGTCTTACACCAGCTCCACAGGCGTTTCAGCTCTCCGCCGGCCCGGCGGCGAGCAGCATGTTCTTGGCCGCGTTCACCTCTCGGTCATGGACCGCGCCGCACGCACAGACCCACTCACGGACACTTAACGGCATCGCTTCCTGCAGCGTCCCGCAGACCGAGCACAACTTGGAGGAGGGAAAGAAGCGGTCCACGACCGCCAGCGTGCGCCCGTACCAGTCCGTCTTGTACTCCAGCATGCGCCGCAGCTCCCGCCAGCCGGCATCGGAGATGGCGCGGGCCAGCGCATGGTTCTTGAGCAGGTTGCGGACGGACAGGTCCTCCACGGCGATCACTTGGTTGTCGCGTACCAGCCGTGTGGTGACCTTGTGCAGGTAGTCGCGCCTGCGGTCGGCGATCCGGGCGTGCACCCGTGCCACCTTGAGCCGGGCCTTGGCCCGGTTCTTCGACCCCTTCTCCTTACGGGCCAGCGCCCGCTGCGCCTTGGCCAGTCTGCGCCGCTCACGACGCTCATGACGCGGATTGGCGATCTGCTCGCCACACGACAGCGTGAGCAGCGCGGTGAGGCCCGCGTCCAGGCCCGTCGACCGCTCGACCGGCGGCAACGGCGCGATCTTCTCCTCCACCAGGAGGGACACGAACCAGCGCCCGGCCGGGTCCCGGCTGACGGTGACCGTGGACGGCTCGGCCCCCTCGGGCAGCGGACGCGACCACACGATGTCCAGCGGCGCGCCCATCTTGGCCAGGGTGAGCCGGCCATCACGCCACCGGAACGCCGAACGGGTGTACTCGGCCGACGCCCGCGACCTCTTCCTGCTCTTGAACGTCGGATGCTTGGCCCGGCGGGCGAAGAAGTTCGCGAACGCCGCCTGCAGGTGCCTGAGCGCCTGCTGCAACGGCACCGACGACACCTCACACAAAAACGCCAGCTCCGGCGTCTTCTTCCACGCCGTCAGCGCAGCCGACGACTCCGCGTAGGAGACGCCGCGACCCTCCATCTTGTAGGCGCGGGTCCGCTCTTCGAGCGCTTTGTTGTAGACCAGGCGCACGCAGCCGAACGTCCGGACAAGCTCCTCGGCCTGCTCAGGGGTCGGGTAGAAGCGGTACTTGTAGGCCCGCTTCACGAGCTGCGCCACCTTTCGATTGTATGTGCGAGATCTTTGGCACGTCGGCTGATTCGGGAAAACGGCGGTTCGCCTGACGGCGTACCGCCTACTCCTGCACAGCAGGGAAGGAGTCCGATCCCTCCCCCGCCTGAAGGCGGGGGTCTCCTCGGAGGTATCTGATGAGCGACGTGGAGGTCGGCACCGTCACCACCAAGGTGCCTGCCAGACTGGACCGGCTCCCCTGGTCCCGCTGGCACTGGATGATCGTCATAGGGCTGGGCACCGTCTGGATCCTCGACGGGCTCGAAGTCACCATCGTCGGAAACCTGTCCGCCCAGCTCGCCAAGCCAGGCAGCGGTCTCGACATCACGCAGGCCCAGGTCGCGGGCATGGCCGCCGCGCTCTACGTCGCGGGGGCCTGCTCGGGGGCGCTGTTCTTCGGCTGGCTGACCGACCGGTTCGGGCGCAAGAAGCTGTTCCTCATCACGCTGCTGGTCTACCTGGCGGCGACGCTGATGACGGCGTTCTCGTTCAGCGCGTGGTGGTTCTTCCTGTTCCGGTTCATGACGGGTTTCGGCATCGGCGGCGAGTACGCGGCCATCAACTCCGCCATCGACGAGCTGATCCCGAGCAAGCACCGGGGCCGCATCGACATCATCATCAACGGCAGCTACTGGCTCGGCGCGGCTGGCGGCGCGCTGCTGACCGTGCCGCTGCTCAACGACCTGCCGGTCAACATCGGCTGGCGGGTGGCGTTCGGCCTCGGGGTGGTGCTCGGCCTCGCCATCCTGCTCGTACGCCGGCACGTCCCCGAGAGCCCGCGCTGGCTGTTCATCCACGGCCGCGGCCAGGAGGCGGAGGAGATCGTCGACGACGTCGAGCGGCAGATCGGCGGCGACCTGCCGGAGCCCTCCCGCTCGATGACCATCCACCAGCGCAGGTCGATCGGCTTCGTCCGGATCGCGCACACGATGGTCGCGCTCTACCCCAAGCGCACCGTGCTCGGCCTGTCGCTCTTCATCGGCCAGGCGTTCCTCTACAACGCGATCACCTTCGGGTACGCGCAGATCCTGTCCACCTTCTACGGCATCGAGACGCACACCGGCTACTACTTCGCGGTCATCGCCGTCGGCAATTTCCTCGGCCCGCTCCTGCTCGGCCACCTCTTCGACACCGTCGGGCGGGTGCCGATGATCTCGGCCACCTACATCGGCTCGGGAGTGCTGCTGCTCGGCACGGCCTGGCTGTTCAACCAGGGCGTGCTCACGGCGGTGACGCTGACCGCGTGCTGGTGCGTGGTGCTGTTCGTGGCCTCGGCGGGCGCCAGCTCGGCCTATCTGACCGTGAGCGAGATCTTCCCGATGGAGACCAGGGCCATGGCCATCGCGTTCTTCTTCGCGATCGGCACCGCCGCGGGCGGCATCGCGGGACCGCTGGTCTTCTCCTCGCTCGTGGAGAGCGGCGTGCCGGGGGACACGGCGCTCGCGTTCGCCATCGGCGCGCTGGTGATGATCGCCGGCGGCCTGGTGGAGGTGTTCCTCGGGGTCAAGGCCGAACGCAAGGGGCTGGAGGACATCGCGGCCCCGCTCTCGGCGGCCGGGACCCCGTCCACCTGACCGCCGGGGGGCGTGCGATGCTGGCGAGGTGATCGGGTCGCCGGGCAAGGTGCTGTACGTCGTCGTGTGCGGCGTCTACGCGGCCGGTGACGTGGCCAGGCTCGTCGCCGGCGCGCAGGAGCTCGGCTGGATCGTGCAGGTCGTGGCCACGCCGGCGGCGCTGGACTTCATCGACGTCCCGGCCTTGGAGGCGCGGACCGGGCGGCCGGTACGCAGCCGCTACCGCAAGCCGTCGGAGCCGAAGCCGCCGCGGGCGGACGCCATGATCGTGGCGCCGGCGACGTACAACACGGTCAACAAGCTGGCGCTGGGGGTCGCGGACACGTACGCGCTGGGGGTGCTGGCCGAGGCGCCGGGGCTCGGCATCCCCGTGGTCGTGCTGCCCTTCGTCAACGCCGCGCTCGCCTCGCGGCTGCCGTTCCGTCGCGCGGTCGCGGACCTGCGCGCGGACGGCGTCCGCGTCCTGCCCCCGCCGGACGACACCGACCCCGACCCCTGGCAGGCCGCCCTGACCGAACTCGGCCCCCCGGGCTAACTCCAGGCGGCTACCAGATCCTCCGGCGACCAGACCCGGTCGAGGGGCAGGCCCGGCTCGGCGCCGGCCCGCGAGACGGCGACGAGGGGCGTGCGGTCGCCCGTCCCCGGCACGAAGGGCTTGCTCCGGACGAGCTCCTCGTGATCGTGCCGGTCGAACGGGCGGTTTTCCAGCCACTTGATCGATCCGACGAAGTGCACCTCGCTCGCGACCGGACCTCTGTCGGCGCCGACCAGGTCCACCTCCGGGTTGTTCTGCCGGTTCCACCAACCGCCGACCTCCTCCGTGCCGGGCCAGTCGTCGTCCGGCAGTGCGCGGGCGAGGGTCTCGCGGATCACCGGCTCGACCGCCCGGCCACGCCAGCTCGTCCAGGACCGCCCGATCCGGCGCATCGCGAGGTCGGGACGGCCGCGCTCGCTCTCGGCGATCGCGCGATGCAGGAAGGCGAGCCAGAAGCGCAAGTAGGGGTCGGCGATGCGGTAGCGCTTGTTCTTGGTGTCCTGCCTGGTGGACAGCGGCAGGTCGGCGGCGACGACCTGCTTGGCGGCAAGTGTGGTGAGGATCGGCGCGAGGGTGCCGGCGGGCAGCGGCGCGGCACCTCCCGTCCTCGCGGCGATGCCGGCGAAGGTGCGCTCGCCGGTGCCGATCGCCTCCAGGACCGTACGCGCGTGGCCGCCTCCCGGGAACTCGCCGAGCAGAGTGAGCTGACCGGCGGCGAGGAGGGGTGACAGAGGAGAGGCGAGGCTGAGGCCCAGGAACTCCTCCCGGGACATGCCCGGCTCCCACGACCTCACGATCTCGGGGAAACCGCCGGTCAGGAGGAAGGCGTCGACGGCGTCCGCCGCGGGCAGGCCCGTCATGGCCGCCACGTCGCCCAGGTGGAGCGGCCTGACGGTGGTATGGCCGGCCCGTCCGAAGAACGGCCTTCCGTACTCCTGCAGTGCCTCCATGGTCGTCAGGTCGCTGCCGACGAGGATCAGCAGGATCGGTCTGGCGGACAGGAACCTGTCCCATACGGTCTGCAAGGCCCCCTCGAACTCGGGGTCCTGCTCCACGAGCCAGGGCACCTCGTCGAGGACGACGACGCAAGGAGTGTCTCCGGCCGCGGTGGCCAGGGCGCGCAGGGCCGCGTTCCAGTCCTGCGGGCGGTTGCCGCTGATCAGCGCCGCGTCCGGCAGCCCGGCGCACGACACGGCCGCGAGGAAGTCCTCGCGCTCGGCGGCGGGCGAGCGCCCGCGTGAGGCCTGGAAGACCATGTAAGGCAGGCCGGAACGGTCGCAGAACTCCTGCACCAGGCGGGACTTGCCCACGCGCCGGCGACCGGTCACGAGCAGGGCTCTGCCGCGCGTGGTCAGCTTCCCGGCGAGAACGAGATCAAGCTGCTCGCGTAGCACCCGCAGCTCGTGCTCGCGCCCGGAGAATCCCGCTGTCATAGTAAGACTCTATCTTAGTAAGAAGCGATCATACTTTGTTCGAGGAGGAGACCGTGGGAATGGACGAGCGGGTCGAGGCGGTGTTGCGGGAAAGGCGGGCGCCCGGGTTTCACGGGCTGGTGGTGATGCGCGGCGGCGAGGTCGTCCTGGAGCGGTACGGCGCCGGGCCGGACCATCGGCTCGGTGAGCCGCTCGGGCACGTCACGTTCGGCCGGGACACCCTGCACGACCTGCGGTCGGTCAGCAAGAGCGTGGTGGCGCTGCTGTACGGCATCGCGCTCGGCGACGGCCTCGTGCCGGAGCCTGGAGCGGGGCTGACGGCGCAGTTCCCCGAGTACCGGGACCTGGCGGAGGACCCCGGCAAGGCGCACCTGACGATCGAGCACGCGCTGACCATGACGCTCGGCCTCGACTGGAACGAGGACGCCCCCTACACCAGCCCCGCCAACAGCGAGATCGCCATGGAGCTGGCCCCCGACCGCTACCGGTACGTGCTGGAGCGGCCGGTCGCCGAGGAGGCGGGCAAGCGGTGGCGCTACTGCGGCGGCGCGACCGCCCTGCTCGGCGGGATCATCGCCAGGGGGACGGGGCGGCCGGTCGAGGAGTATGCCGCCGAGGCGCTGTTCGGGCCGCTCGGCATCACGGACTTCGCGTGGACGAAGGGCGGCGACGGGGTCGCGTCGGCCGCCGCCGGGCTGCGGCTGCGGCCGGTGGACCTGGCCGCCGTCGGGCAGCTCGTGCTCGACGGCGGGCGCGGGATCGTCCCCGAGGGCTGGCTGCGGGAGGTGTTGCGGTCGCGGGTGCCGATCGACGGGCCCTTCACCTACGGCTACCACTGGTACGTGGTCGAGGAGGAGCGCCGCCGCCTCCAGGGCATCGGCAACGGCGGGCAGCTTCTCGTGGTGGTGCCGGGCGAGGAGCTGGTGGTGGCGGTGACCGCCGGCGACTACGACCAGGACTCGGCCGGCTCCCGCGAGATCGTCGCCGCCGTACTCGACCTCTGACGGGCCCGGCCCGGCCTCAGCGAGGGCGGTCAGGGGGCCGGGGGCAGCGCGGGGGTGGCGGTGCGGAAGGCGGTGATGGCGGCGCGGATCGCCGGGTGGTCGCCGTGACCGCGGCGGAAGGCGGCGAGCGTGCGGCGGCTCAGCGGCAGGCGGGTGAGCGTGACGCCGGCCGGGGGCGCGGCGGCGGCCAGGTGCGGGACGAGCGCCACCCCCTGCCCGGCCGCCACGAAGGCGAGCACCGCGTCGAAGTCGTCCACGTGGTGCCGCACCCGCGGCTCGAACCCGGCCGCCTGGCAGGCGCGCACCGCCATGGCGTGGCAGAGCGTCCCCGGCTTGCCGATGATCCACGCCTCCTCGCGCGCCGCGGCCAGCGACGGATGGTTGGTCAGGTACATGGGCTCGGCGAACAGCGGCTCGGCGCCCACGGAGCCGTCGGTGACGGGCGGGACGAAGTCGTACTCGTGGACGAGCGCCACGTCCAGCTCGCCCGCTCCCAGCGCGGACGGGACGTCGGCGGGGTCGATCTCGGCCACCATCGGCTCCAGCCCGGGATGCTCGGCGGCGAGCGCCGCCAGCGCGGCGGGCAGCAGGACGCGGACGGCGGTCGGGAACGCGCCGATCCGCAGCGGTCCTGACGGGCCGCCGCGTACGGCGGCGAGCGCGGCCGAGGCGCGGTCGAGCTGTTCGAGCACGGCCTGCGCGTGCTCGACGAGCAGCCGGCCGGCCGGGGTGAGGCTGACCCGGCGGCCCGTACGTTCGAGCAGCGGCACGCCGGCCTCCCGTTCGAGCGCGCTGAGCTGCTGCGAGACGGCCGACGGCGTGAAGGTGACCGCCTCGGCGACCGCGGCGATGGTGCCGCGCCTGGCCAGCTCGCGGAGCAGGTGCAGCTTACGGGGATCGAGCATAAGTTCAGCTTACGTTCCACGTCACGAATCCGAACTGGACCTTAAGGGTGGGCACGGGCCAGGCTCGGAGGCATGTTGAGAGGAATCCACGTGCCGCTGGTCACCCCGTTCACGCCGGAGGGCGAGGTGGCCGCCGACGCCGTCGAGAAGCTCGCCTCCCAGGTCCTGGACGACGGCGCGGCCGGGCTGGTCGCGCTCGGCACCACCGGCGAGGCCGCCGCGCTCGACCCGGACGAGCGGGCCCTGGTGATCGAGACCTGCGCCCGCGTCTGCGCGGGGCGCGGCGCGCTGCTCACGGTGGGGGTGAGCGGGAGCGACACCCGCGCGACGGCCCGCGCGCTGCGCGCCCTGCCGGAGGGGGCGGGGGCGGCGCTGGTGACCGTCCCGTCGTTCCTGCGGCCCGGCGAGCGCGGCGTCGAGGCGCACTTCACGGCGCTGGCGGAGGAGACGCCCGTGCCGCTGGTGATCTACCACATCCCCTACCGCACCGGGCAGCAGGTGGGGGCGGCGACGCTGCGCCGGCTGGGGGAGCACCCGATGGTCGCCGGGGTCAAGTACGCGACGGGCGGCCTCGACCAGGACGCGCTCGACCTGCTCGGCGACCCGATCGACGGGTTCGAGGTGCTGTGCGGCGACGACCTGTACGTCTCGCCGATGCTGGCGCTGGGCGCCGCGGGCGGCATCCTCGCCTCCGCCCACCTGCGCACCCGCGAGTTCGCCGACCTGGCGGACGCCTGGCAGGCGGGCGACGTGCCCCGCGCCCGCGCGCTCGGGCACCGGCTGGCCGCCCTGTCGGCCGCGCTGTTCGCCGAGCCCAACCCGACCGTGCTGAAGGGCGTCCTGCACGCCCGGGGCCTCATCCCGACCCCGGACGTACGGCTGCCGCTGCTGCCCGCGAGCCCCGAATCGGTCGCCGCGGCCCTGTAGAGCGTCAGGCGCGGCCGGCCTCCCTGATGGCCGTGCCGACCTCGCCCACCCGGTCGGCCAGCAGGCCGATCGCGCCCACCGTACGGGTGGCCGGGTCGTCCTCCGCGCCACCGAGCGCCTTCGCCTTGAGGTAGGCGCGCTTGATCTCCGCCCACCTCTCGGCCCGCGCCGGGGTGAGCCTGCCGCGCAGCTCGGCCAGCTTGAGCAGGTTCGCCTCGGCGTCGGAGGTGAGCGTCTGCGCCTCGCCCAGGTAGTGGTCGTCGATCACCGACTCCAGCTCGTCCTCGTTCATGGCGGGTACGATCCGCTCGGCCAGCTTGTTCATGTTCCGGTAGGAGCCCTGCAGCCGGTACGGCGGCTCGGTCCGGGCCGCGTCCGACTGGCCCGCCGAGGCGATGTACGCCCGGTTGTTGGCCAGCACGACCTCCTGCACCCGGGTCAGCTTGGCGAGGACGGACAGGATCTGCTCCAGCTCCGGCTTGGTGTACGGGTGCCGGAGCTGGTCGGGCCGGACCGCCGGGTCGCCCTTCGCCAGCCGGATCAGCAGCTCCACGTCGGCGTGGTCGCGGCCGGCGAGCGGGGCCAGCACCGGGTTGCTGGTGAGCGCGTTGTCGACGTAGCTGAGCGCGAACAGCTCGTCCCTGCCGGACAGCACGTCGCCCAGGTTCCAGACGTCGGCCCGGTTGGCCAGCATGTCGGGGATGCGGAAGCGGCGGCCCGACTCGGTGTACGGGTTGCCCGCCATGCAGACCGCGAACCGCTTGCCGCGCAGGTCGTAGGTGCGGGTGCGGCCGTTCCACACGCCCTCGATGCGGCGCTGGGCGTCGCAGAGCGAGATGAACTTCTGCAGCAGCTCCGGCGAGGTGTGCTGGATGTCGTCGAGGTAGAGCAGCGTGTTGTTGCCCGTCTCCAGCGCGAAGGAGATCTTCTCGACCTCCTGCCTGGCGGTGGCGTCGGGGGCCTCGGCCGGGTCGAGCGAGGTGACCCGGTGGCCGAGCGCGGGGCCGTTCACCTTGACGAAGACCAGGCCGAGCCGGCTGGCGACGTACTCCATGAGCGTGGTCTTGCCGTAGCCGGGCGGCGAGATGAGCAGGAGCAGGCCCATCTGGTCGGTGCGCTTGCCCGCGCCCGCCGCGCCGAGCTGCTTGGCCAGGTTGTCGCCGATCAGCGGCAGGTAGACCTCGTCGAGCAGGCGGTTGCGGACGAACGCGCTCATCACCTTCGGCCGGTACTCGTCCAGGCGCAGCCGGGCCCGCTCGCCCTCGACCAGCTCGGTGCGGCGGCGCTGGTACGCCCGGAAGGCCGGCACCCGCTCCTCACGGAAGCGGCGGGTGCGCGGCAGGAACTCCTCCAGCCGGATCTCCAGCGCCCGGTTCCTGACGCGGGGATGGGTGCCGAGCAGGCCGGTCACCGTGGCGGTGGTGGCGGCGCTGGAGTCGTGGCGCGGCAGGTCGCCGCAGAGCAGCACGGCGACGGCCTCGGCCGTCTCCGGGCCCTGGTGGTAGGCGGTCAGCCAGGCGTGGGCGAGCTGCACCCGCTCGGGGAGCGGCACCGCCTTCAGGTCCTCCTCGAACTCCCGCGTCCCGGCCTGGCCGAGGCCGGCGCGGAAGCCGTCGAGGACGTCGCGGGCCGCCTTGCTGGTCACGAACCCGTCCGGGCCGCTCCCCAGCTCCTCGACCAGGTACTCGCCGGCCGCCCCCGCGCCTTCCGCCGCACCGGTACGCAGCTCCGCCACGAAGGCGGCGATCAGCTCGCCGAGCTCCCCGGCCAGGGCGTCCAGCGCGGGCGTGGGGCCGAACAGGTCGCGGGCGCGGGTCAGCGACACGGCCCGGGTGGCGAATGTTTTACGTGAAACCTCGTCGGTCCCGAACGCCCAGAAGAGCTGGGCGAGGGCCCGCGCCTCCGGCGGATGCCGCAGCAGCCCCGCGTCCTCGCGCAGCCGGACCAGCACGTCCAGGATGGCGGTCGCGTCGTGGTCGTGGACGCCGCGCTCGTAGCCCTCGTCGTAGCGGGACTCGGCGGCCTGCCGTACGAGGTCGGCGAGCGACGCGCCGGGGGCGACGGCGGGCAGGAGCGAGGCGGCCAGGTGCTCGGCGCGGTAGACGTCGGCGGTCTCCGAGACGAGGAGCTGGTCCCAGAACGGCCGGGTGTCGGCGAAGGAGGCGGGCGTGGGGGAGCGGTAGTCGGTGCCGGTGATGGCGAAGTGCATGGTGCCGTCGTGCGGGACCAGCGTAAGGTCGATCGGCTGGGTGTTGACCGCGAAGCGGTGGTGGCCGAGGCGCAGCACCTCGCCACCGTCGGAGAACAGCTCCTGACGGTCCCGCAGGGCCCGTCCCGCCTCCTGCTGGGCGGCCTTGACCCGCCCGTCCAGCTCCTCGGCCCGTACGGCGTCGCCCAGCGACCGCAGCTCGCCCGCCGTCGAGCGCACCTTGGCCACCATGGGATCGGTGGCGAAATAGGTGTTGACCTCGTCCGGGGACGCCAGCGTCCCGAGCCGTCGGGTGATCGCCCCCAGCACCCGCTCGGCGGAGGCGAACAGCCGGTCGGCCCGCCGCGCCAGCTCGTCGAGCTGCGCCTGCTTGCGCGCCGAGAACGCCTCGTAGACGTCGTCCCGCTTGGCGGTGAGCTGCGCGGCGAAGTCGTCGAACTCCCCGAAACGCGACTCCAGGCCCTCCAGCCGCAGCATGAGCCGGCCGAGCTGCTCGTCGCACGCGGCGGGCGTGCCGGCCGCCGCCAGCGCCCCCGTCACGGCCTGCCCGAGCAGCGCGAACTCGGCGGCGAACGCGGCCCGCCCCTCGGTCCCCAGCAGCTCGCGCCGCCGCCCGTCGAGGAGGGCCCGCGCCCGGTTGACGCCGCCCAGGACCTCGGCGATGCGCGCCAGCACGGACGTGCGCACGGTCGCGTCGGCGATCTCCAGCGAGCCGACGACCTCGGTCACCACCTCCAGCCCCTCGGCCTGCTCGGCCAGCCGCTCGGCGACCGGCGCGGCCTCGGCGACCGTCGCGATCGCGGCGGCCTCGGCGGCCAGCCGCTCGACGGCCGCGTGGTAGGAGGTGAACGCGTCCGCGCCGGACAGGAAGCCCACCGCCCGCCGCCCGGTCGCGGCCAGCTCCTCGGCCACGGACTCCGACAGGGCGTCCAGCGCGGCCAGGTCGATGTGGCGGACCTCGCGCAGCGTCACCAGGTGGCCCTGCGCCCTGCGCAGCGCGGCGAGCGTGCTCACCCAGGCGTCGGCGCTCTCCGGGACGTCGGCGCGGGCCTGCCTGACCAGGTGGGTGGTCTCCTCCGTGGCCTGGTCGAGGGTGTCGCGGGCCTGGCGGGTGAGCTGCTCGACGTTCTCGTACTCGTCGAGGACCTGCTCGGCGGTGGCCCGTACGTCGGCGAGCGGCCCGTGCAGGCCGTGCTCGCCGAGCCAGTGGTAGGAGTCGAAGGCCCGCGCGCAGGCCGCGATCAGCCCCTCGAACGTCCCCGCCGACGGCGCCATCTCCTCGACCATCGTGGCCACGGACAGGCAGTCGGAGATGCCGCGCACCAGCTCGGCGTTGCCGATGCGCTCCAGCGGATGCCCGCCGGCGGGCTGGGCGGCGGCGTAGGTGTCGGAGACGTACGGCGTCTGCCACACCTGCATCGGGTGGACCCGGGTCGGCTCCTCGGAGGTGGCGCGGAAGACCACCATCGTGCCGTCGTCGAAGAGCGAGTACCCGTGACAGACGATGGGCGTGGCCACCTCCTTCCTGATCACGTTGTACGGCAGCAGCAGCGAGCGCCCGTCCTCCCGCGCGTGGAAGACGTACAGGACGTCCTCGCCGTTGGGCGACCGGACCACCCGCTCGAACTCCAGGTCGCTCACGTCCGTGTCGAACGTCCTGCTGACCCCGGTCGACAGGTAGTAGCCGCCGGGGAAGATCAGCCCCTGGTCCTCGGGCAGGCGCCGGCACGCCTGGCCGATGCCGTCGAGCCGGGCGACGGCCTTCGTGCGGGTGTTGAAGACCAGGTGCCGCCACTCGGTCTCCTTGTACGGCCGGATCCGCATGAGGATGAGCGGGCCCACGCGGGCGTACTCGACGTCGGCGTCGGCGAGGCTCTGCAGCGGCTCGCTGACCGGCTCGCTGTAGACGCCCGCGCCGGTCTCGGTGTTGTCCTCGACCTTGATCGTGAGGTCGCCGCCCACGGTCTCGACGAACACCTCGCCCTGGATCGAGATGTGCGGATGCCGGCCGAGTACGTGGTCGTCGCGGGTGGTCGGCGTCCACTCGAAGTCGTGCGACGGCGGGAAGACGTGGTCGCGCTCGCCCCGGTTGTCCATGTACGTCGGTACGCCGGCGGCGTCCACGGCCCAGCGCAGCACCCGCAGGTCGGCCGGGCCGGTCCGGAACACCGCCAGCAGCTTGCCGTCCACCCGGCGGAGCTGCTGGAGCCGGGTCTCCTTGTAGTAGCGGTAGAGCTCGGCGAAGTCCTTGGCGAACGCCGGATCGGCCAGCGCGTCCAGCCGGTCCGCCGCGAAACCGAAGCGGTCGCCGTCGCGGGTGAAGCGGTGCACGGCGAACACGTCGGCCACGCTCGTCTCGGGCTTCAGCCCGATGAAGACGTTGTAGCCGAACAACATCACACCGCCGACGGAGACGATGTCCCTGGGGACGCAGTTGTTCTCCGTACGGATGCGCTCGGTGCCGAGCAGGCGCAGCTCCGCGCCGCCGAACACCTTCAGCCGCTCCCCGTTGAGCGTCCCCGCTGCCGTCGCCAGGGCCTTGGCCTGGGCCTGGAGGCGGTTGCGCAGAACTTCGTAGGTCCCCGCCTCCAGCCCTGGTTCCGTCACGCTCACTTGGCCCCGGCCAGCGCGTTCACCGGGGAGTCGGCCACGCCGAGTCGGCGCGCGGTGTCCAGCAGCTCGCCCATGGCGCCGGCCTGCGGGCCGCCGTCCTGGATGAGCTTCATGAGCAGCGCGGAGACGGTGACGTTCTTCAGGTCCTCGGTGCGGATCCCGCCGATGACCTTCGCGAGGTCGGCGGCGATGCTGGCCTGCCCGTTGACGTACGGCGCCGCGAGCGCCGTGGCGACCTGCGAGTGCTCCACGAACCCGTCCACGGCCTTGCCCGCCGTGATCGAGCCGACGACCTTGTCGAAGAACGTCGACTCGCCGCCCACGATGTCGATGCTGGCGTTGGCGAGCCCGGCGGCTAGCACGCTCGCCTGCGACTCGGCCACCGAGCGGGAGACGTCGATGTGCTTGAGCCTGATCTCCTTCTCGGCCTCCAGGCGCAGGCGGTACTCCTCGTGCGCCCGGCTCGCCTCGTCCAGCGCGGCCAGCGCGGCGGCCTTCTCGGTGAGGCCCTCGGCCTCGGACTTCAGCTTCTCGCCCACCGCGGCGGCCTCGGCGGTCAGCCTCTCGCGCAGCGCGACGGCCTCGGCGCGGCCGACCTTCTCGATGGCCGCGGCGTCGCGCTCCTTGACCTGAACCTGGGCCAGCCCGCTCGCCGCGGCCTCGGCCTGGACGCCCTCGGCGAGCCGGATCTTGGCCCGCGCCTCCAGCTCGGCGGCCTGCTGACGGGACTCGGCCAGCACCAGCTCCTCGCGGGCCCGGAACTGCGCGGCGGCCTCGGCGGCCTCGGCGGCCTTGATGTCCTTGACCAGGTTCTCCTGGGCCTCGGCCTCGGCGGCGATGACGACCTGCTGGCGGGTGCGCTCGGCCTCCTCGACCACGCGCAGCCGCTTGATGGCCTCCTCCTGCTCGGCCACGGTCTTGTCGACGGCGACGCGCTCGCGGATGACCTCGGCGATGACCCGCTTCTCGGACTCGACCTCCTTGTCCTTGGCGATGCGCGACAGCTCGGTCTCCCGCTCGCGGGCGATGACCTCCAGGACGCGGTCCTTCTCGATGCGCTCGCTCTCGATGGCGATGACCCGCTCGCGGTTCTTCTCGGCGACGGCGACCTCGCGGGCGAGGTTCTCGCGCTGGACGCCGATCGACTCGTCGGCCTTGATGTTGGCGCTCTGGGCGCGCAGCCGCTCCTCGGCCTGGACGCGGGCGATCTCCGCCTCCTCGCGGGCCTTGACGGTCTCGATCTCGCGCCGCTGCTTCAGCTCGGCGTCGGCCTGGCGGCGCTGGAGCTCGAGTATGGCCTCGCGGGCGTCCACGTTCTGGCGGGTGATCTCCTTCTCCTCGCGGCGCTGGAACTCGTTCGTGCGGACGTGCTCGATGGCCGTCAGCTCGGTGATCTTGCGGATGCCCTGCGCGTCGAGGATGTTGTTCTTGTCGAGCTGGAGCATGCTGGTCTGCTCCAGGTAGTCGATGGCGGCGTCCTCCAGGCTGTAGCCGTTGAGGTCGGTGCCGATGAGCCGGACGATCTCGTCCCGGAACTCGTCCCGCTTGGTGTAGAGGTCGACGAAGTCGAGGTGCTTGCCGGCGGTCTTCAGCGCCTCCGAGAACTTCGCGTTGAACAGCGTCTGCAGCGTGGCCTCGTCGCTGGCGCGGGCGGTGCCGATGGCCTGGGCGACCTTGATGACGTCCTCGGCGGTCTTGTTCACCCGGACGAAGAAGGTGATCCTGATGTCCGCCCTGATGTTGTCCCGGCAGATCAGGCCCTCGCGGCCGGTCCGCTCGATCTCGATGGTCTTGACCGAGATATCCATGATCTCGGACTTGTGGACGACGGGCAGCACGACCGCGCCCGTGAACGTCACGTCCACCTTGTTGACTTTCGAGACGATGAGCGCCTTGCCCTGTTCGACCTTACGGAAAAGCCGGCCGATGATGACGATCAGGCCGATCGCAACAACCAGGACAACCGCTAGGAATACCCCGAACCCTGTCGAGATGACGTCCATCAAATCTCACTCTCATGAGGCATGACCAAGAAGAATTCGCCGTCTTT
The DNA here is from genome assembly GCF_900111685.1 of Nonomuraea wenchangensis. Lineage (GTDB taxonomy): Bacteria > Actinomycetota > Actinomycetes > Streptosporangiales > Streptosporangiaceae > Nonomuraea > Nonomuraea wenchangensis. The sequence goes on along the minus strand of NZ_FOHX01000011.1, from coordinate 168,082 downwards.
GTCGTAGTCGAAGATGAGGGCCCGGTCACCGCGGGACAGGCGGTCGGCGCCGGTCGTACGGACCTGCACGAGCGCGGTCGAGCCGTCGGCGGCGGCGACCTCGGCCTGGCCGAAGTCGGGGGTCGCCGAGCCGGTGCGGATGACGCACGGCTGCCCGACGAAGTCGCCGCGCGAGTGCCGGTCCCCGTCCGGGACCAGCCGGCGCAGCGGCTTGAGCAGGCCGCGGGTGACGAGCCAGGCGAGGCCGGCGGCGGCGAAGGGCACGGCGATCAGCGGGCCGCCGCTCACGACCTGGCTGCCGATCAGGCACAGCAGCCAGGAGAGCGCGATCAGCAGCGAGAGCGTGACGCCGGCCGGAGCTCCCCCGAGGCCCAGCCAGACGGCGTCGCCGTCGTCCAGCTCCAGGACGCCGGTCACCACGATCAGCCAATAACCGACGACCACCACGAGAAGGAAGCTGAAAACGACAGTCGGAAAACTCAACACCGTGCTGAAGAACTCGCCCATCTCGCCCCGTTGTGTCCATCCCCGTAGCTATGTCCAATGGACTATATCTATATAAAGTGCGAGTAAAGCGGAAAGTTCCCGAGATGGGATGCGAAGTCCAACGAGCTTGATCTCAACCAAGGTTGAGGTAGCACGCTGGTCCCATGAACGAGTCGATGAGGGCCGCGGCGTTCGCCGCGCCGGGCGGCCCCGAGGTGCTGAAGTTGATGGAGTTGCCGGCCCCGCAGGCCGGGCCGGGCCAGGTGCGGGTGCGCGTGCGGGCGGCCGGGGTGCAGCCCTTCGACGCGGCGGTACGAGGCGGCTGGCTGCCGCCCTACCTGGGCGAGGTGAGCTTCCCGCGCATCCCCGGCAACGAGTTCGCCGGGGTGGTGGACCAGGTCGGCGCGGACGTGCGCGGCGTGGCCGCCGGGGACGAGGTGCTGGGCTTCTCCCGGCTGTTCGCCTACGCCGAGTACATCGTGGTGCCCGCCACGGACGTCGCGCCCAAGCCGCCCGGCGTGCCCTGGGAGGTGGCCGGCGGGCTGACCTCGGGCGTGCAGACCGCCGAGCTGGCCCTCGACGAGCTCGGGCTGAAGGAGGGGGAGACGCTGCTCGTGCACGGCGCGGCCGGAGCCGTCGGCACGGCCGCCGTCCAGATCGCCCGCACGCGCGGCGTCCGGGTGATCGGCACCGCCCGCGAGGTCAACCACGACCACCTGCGCGAGCTGGGCGCCGAGCCGATCGTGTACGGCGAAGGGCTGGCCGCCCGGGTGCGGGCGCTCGCGCCCGGCGGCGTGGACGCCGCACTGGACGGCGCGGGGGGCCACGCGCTGGAGGTCTCGCTGGAGCTGGTCGCAGACCCCGGCCGCATCGTCACGCTGGTGGAGCACGGGCGGGCGGCCGAGCTGGGCGTGCGGGTGACGCGCGGTGAGCGCACGGCCGAGCGGCTGGGCCGCTACGCGACGCTGTACGCCGAGGGACGCTTCGTCTTTCCCGTGCGGCGGACGTACCCGCTGGCGGAGGCGGCGGAGGCGCACCGCGAGATCGAGACCGGGCACGGCCGGGGCAAGATCGTGCTGACGGTCTAGAGCCGGGGGCGGAGCGCGGCGGCGAGCGTCACGTGCGCCTCGTCGAGGTGGTCCGCCCCCGCCTCGACGTCCCACAGGGCGTTCTGGAGCACCCGGCCCAGCGTCCAGCGGGCCGCGCGGCCGGGGTCGAGGCCGAGCCCGGCCACCATCAGGTCGAAGCGGCGCAGCACCGCCCGCGCCACGTCGCCGGTCGCCACCAGGTCGTCCCACCGGTTGTGCAGCGCGGGCAGCAGGTCGAAGCCGGGGTCGCCGGCCAGCGGCTTGGGATCGATGGCCAGCCACGGCTCACGGTCGGCCGCCAGCACGTTGTCGTAGTGCAGGTCCCAGTGCAGCAGGCGGTCGCCGGGCTCGGCCACGACCTCGGCGAGCGCGTCGGCGCAGTGGCGTAGCAGGCGGCGGTCCGGCTCGCGCGGCAGCGCGGTCAGCGCCTGGGCCACGTCGTCCAGCATGTCCTGGGCGATGTCCGCCAGGCGGCGCAGGCCGGGCGGGGCCGGATGGCCGGTCAGGCGGGCGAGGAGGGCGGTGAGGATCTCCAGCGCCGCCAGGTCGTCAGGCAGCGCCGACAGCGAGCGCCCGGCGTGCAGGCGCTCCAGCAGCAGGGTGCCGGTGGCGGGGTCGTCGGCGAGCAGGCGGACCGCCCCGTCGCCGTCCCAGGCGCGCAGGCCCACGGCCTCGGTGGCGTTCTCGTCGTTGACCGGCTGCAGCTTGAGCGCGGCCCGCGTGCCGTCCGCGCGGATCACCGGCAGCACCAGGGACACCACGCCGTGGCCCGGCTCGCCGTCCGGCCGCAGCTCCCACTCCTCCAGGTAGCGCTCGGCCAGCGCGGGCAGCCCGGCCGACCAGGCGCGGCCGGCCTCGCCGTCCCACTTGACGTGCGAGGCGGTCAGCGCCTCAGGGACCACGATCCTCACGGGCGACCGGCCGCAGGGCGCAGGCCGTCGAGGACGAGCCCGAGGAGGTGGTCGCGCCGGGCGGCCAGCGACGGAGCCTGCTCGGCGATCCAGCCGAGGGCGTTGACCAGCGCGAACAGGTCGGTCGCCGTCACGTCGGAGCGGACCAGCCCCGCCTGCTGGGCGTTGCCCAGCAGCCGGCCCACGGTCTGCCGCATGGCGAGGCAGGAGGCGTGCAGCGAGGAGGTCTCGTCCTCCAGCGTCGCCATCACCGAGCTGGTGAGGCCCCGGTAGACGGCGGCGAAGGCGGCGTACTCGGCCAGCCATTCGGTCAGGGCGTCCGCCGGCGGGTGCGCGGTCTCCAGCGCGGTGGCCGTGGCGGCGAGCCGGTCGAAGCGCTCGCCGAGCAGCGTCTCCAGCAGCTCGTCCCGGGTCGGGAAGTGGCGGTAGAGCGTGCCGAGGCCGATGCCGGCGCGGCGGGCGATGTCGCGGAGCGAGGCCTGGGTGCCCTGCTCGGCGACGACGGCGTGGGCCACCTCCAGGATGCGCGCGTGGTTGCGGCGCGCGTCGGTGCGGGGAGCGCGGGGCTGTTTCTCCGTCACGTGATCCGTTCCCATTGTATGCGGAGCACTGCTCCGGTTATATTGCGGAGCAGTGCTCCACATCGTACCGAAAAGGACGTGACCATGCCGGAGAAGACGATGACCGCCGTCCGCGCGCACCGGGTCGGCGGGCCCGAGGTGCTGGTGCCCGAGGAGGTCCCGGTCCCCGAGCCGGGGCCCGGGGACGTGCTCGTGCGCGTCCACGCCGCCGGGCTCAACCCGCCCGACTGGTACGCCAGATCGGCCTACGGGATCATCCCCGAGGACCTGCGGCCGAAGCGCACCCTGCCCTTCACCCCGGGCACGGACATGTCGGGCGTGGTCGCCGCGCTCGGTCCCGGCGTCACCGAGTGGCAGGTCGGGGACGAGGTGTTCGGCCTGCTGCGCTTCCCCGAGGGCGGCGGCAACGCCTACGCCGAGTACACCACCTCGCCCGCCTCCCACCTGGCCCGCAAGCCGGCCGCGCTGGACCACGTCGAGGCGGCGGGCGTGCCGATGGCGGGGCTCACCGCCTATCAGTTCCTGTTCGACCTCGTCCGGCTCGAACCGGGCAGGACCGTGCTGGTCAACGGCGCGGCCGGCGGCGTCGGCCACTTCCTCGTCCAGCTCGCCAAGACGAAGGACGCCCGGGTGATCGGCGTCGCCTCGGGACGCCACGAGCGTTTCCTGCGCGACCTCGGCGTGGACGAGTTCGTGGACTACACGGCCACCGCCGCCGAGGACGTCGTACGCGGCGTCGACCACCTCTTCGACACCGTCGGCGGCCCGCACGGGCATCGGTTCCTCACGGTGATCAGGCGGGGCGGCACCCTCAGCCCCATCTTCCTCGGCGAGTATCACCCCGACCGCGCCGCCGAGCTGGGCATCACCTTCGTGTTCGGGCAGGTGCGCTCCGACGGCGCGCAGCTGGCGGAGCTGGCCCGCCTGGCCGACGCCGGCCGGCTGCGGGTCGGCGTCGACAGCGTCTTCCCGCTCGCCGACGCCGCCAAGGCCCACGAGCGGGCGGAACAGGGCCACATCCAGGGCAAGATCGTCCTGCGGGTGGCCTGACGGCCCGCCCTGGAAGTGCCAGGGGACCTGGGAGTGCCAGGGACCCTAGAAGTGCCAGGGGAAGGGCGACCAGTCGGGCTCGCGCTTCTCCAGGAACGAGTCGCGCCCCTCGGCCGCCTCGTCCGTCATGTAGGCGAGCCGCGTCGCCTCGCCCGCGAACACCTGCTGCCCGACCAGCCCGTCGTCGATCAGGTTGAAGGAGAACTTGAGCATCCGCTGCGCGGTCGGCGACTTGCCGTTGATCTTGCGAGCCCACTCCAGCGCCGTGCTCTCCAGCTCGGCGTGCGGCACCACGGCGTTGACCATGCCCATGCGGTGGGCGTCCTCGGCGGTGTAGGTGTCGCCGAGGAAGAAGATCTCCCGCGCGAACTTCTGCCCGACCTGGCGGGCGAGGTAGGCGGAGCCGAAGCCGCCGTCGAAGCTGGCGACGTCGGCGTCGGTCTGCTTGAAGCGGGCGTGCTCGGCGCTGGCCAGCGTGAGGTCGGACACGACGTGGAGGCTGTGGCCGCCGCCCGCGGCCCAGCCTGGCACCACGCAGATCACGACCTTCGGCATGAAGCGGATGAGCCGCTGCACCTCCAGGATGTGCAGGCGGCCGGTCGAGGCCGAGCCGTCGGCGTACTGGTAGCCGTCCTTGCCCCGGATGCGCTGGTCGCCGCCGGAGCAGAAGGCCCAGCCGCCGTCCTTGGGCGAGGGGCCGTTGCCGGTGAGCAGCACGCAGCCGACGTCGGTCGTCTGCCGGGCGTGGTCGAGCGCCCGGTAGAGCTCGTCCACCGTCTGCGGGCGGAAGGCGTTGCGCACCTCGGGGCGGTCGAAGGCGATCCGCACCGTGCCCTGGTCGACCGCCCGGTGGTAGGTGATGTCGGTGAAGTCGAATCCCTCGACCGCCTGCCACGCCTTGGGATCGAACAGCTCGGAGACCATGGCAGGAGCCTACTTGATCTGGCTCTCCGCCCACTCGGCCCACTCCCGCTGGACCTGGCTCAGGCGCAGGCCGTACTCCAGGGCTATGCGCCCGTAGCGGGACAGGTTGTCGGTGCCGCTCTCCACGAACGGCCGGATGTCCTCCATGTGCGCCAGCCGTTCGGCCGCGAGGTCGGCCTGCTCGCGCAGGTAGGCCCTGGCCCGCTCGGGCGGGATCCGCGCGAGGAAGAACACCCGGAGCAGCATGTCGCTGCGGTTGACCCGGGTCGGCTCGACGTCGGTGATCCAGCGGCGCAGCTCGGCCAGGCCGCTCTCGGTGATCGCGTACTCCTTGCGGCCCCGCGGCCCCTCCGCGGCCACCGTGACGAGGCCGGCGTCGGCGAGCTTGCCCAGCTCCGCGTAGAGCTGGCTCTGCGTGGCCGGCCAGGTGTTGGACAGCGAGACGTCGAACAGCTTCATCAGGTCGTAGCCGCTCGCGGGTCCCTCGGAGAGCAGTCCCAGCACGGCGTGTCTAAGGCTCATATTCCTATATTGACACGTCGAAGAAGGAGGGTCTAGCTTCGACCTGTCACAATAGGAATATCGGAAGGTTCGGGGACATGCGTGGTCTGCTCGGTTTTCTGCCCTGGATCGTCTACGCCGTGATCGCGACCGGCGACGAGTGGCGCTGGGGCGCCATCGCCGGCCTGGTCATCGCGGTCGGGCTCGTCCTGGTGGACCGGCGGGCCGGGCGCGACTGGGCCGAGATGGTCATCGAGACCAGCGCGGCGCTGTTCTTCGCCGGCCTGACGGCGCTGTCCCTGGCGGCCCCGCACTCGCCGCTCACGCCGTACGGGCCCGCGCTGGTCAACGTGTGGCTGGCCGGCACGGCCTGGGGCTCGCTGGCCATCCGGAGGCCGTTCACGCTGGGCATCGCGCGGGCCGCGACGCCCCGGGAGGTCTGGGACACGCCGCGGTTCCGCCGCGTCAACGTGGTCATCACCGCCGTCTGGGCGGTGGCCTTCACCGCCGCGGCGATCTCGCTGACCTTCGTCCTCGCGGCCGCACCGCACGCCACCACGCTGGTGGTCGCCGTCAAGGTGCTCTCGTTCGCGCTGCCCGCCGGCTTCACCGCCTGGTATCCGAAGCGGGTGCGGCGCCTGGCGGCTAGGTGACCTCGGCTCTCAGCTCGGCGAGCAGTTCGCCCTGGTCGGCGAGCATGTCGGTGAGGATACGGCGGGCGGCGCCGAGCAGATCGGCCAGCTCGGGCGTGGCCAGCGTGTAGACCACCGTGCTGCCCTCCCGGATGGCGCTCACGATCCCCGCTCTGCGCAGGACCGCGAGCTGCTGGGAAAGGCTCGACGGCTCGATGTCGATCTGGGCCAGCAGGTCCCTGACGGGTAGGGGCCCTTCCTGAAGAAGCTCCAACACTCTGATGCGAGCGGGGTGGCCGAGCGTACGGAAGAAGTCGGCCTTGGCCTGATAGACCTCCACGTGCATACTGCCCAGACTAATCCAGCGCAGTTGCATAATTCTTCAAGTCGTAACGTCGTTGGATAGTATGACGACGGGGACTAGGGAGTAGCCATGGGTCGAGGAAGAGCCAAGGCGAAGCAGACGAAGGTCGCTCGCCAGCTGAAGTACGCCAACCACAACATCGACTACGACCGGCTTCGCGAGGAGCTGGGTGCCGACACGCGGCGCGAGGAGCTTTACCCCTCCACGGTGTCGGAGCAGGAGTCCGAGCGCGGGCGATGACCCGCCCGGCCCGGCAGGGCGGGCGGGTGCCCGCCGAGCCGGAGCCGGGCGGAGTGTGTCCAGCGACACGCCCGGGCGCGCGTTTCGCGACACGCCCGGGCGTGACGTCGGCGGTTCATGGCGCGGTGTGACGGATGATCGCGGCGGCCAGCTCCGCGTGGACCGGGGGCGGCATCATGTGCCCCATCCCTTCGATCATCAGCAGCTCCGCGCCGGGGATCTGCTCGGCGATGAGCGCTCCGTGCCCGGGTTTGGCGGGCTCGTGCGTGCCCTCGATCACCAGCGTCGGCGCCTGCACCCGCCCGAGCACGCCCTCCGGCTCGAAGTCCGGGCAGGCGGCGTGCGCCAGGCGGTGGTTGACCACCGACGACAGGTCACGGGCCCGCTCCAGCACCCGCTCCTGGAGCCGGCGCTCGGCGTCCTCGTCGAACGGCAGCGCGGTGCCGTGCAGCACCCGTGCCTCGTCGATCATCCGCTGCACCTGCTCGCGCCGGTCCGCGGGCGGCGGCGCGGTGATCAGCTCGGTGTAGTACGCCACGAACTCCGGCCGGGGCGGCGGCAGGCTCCCCTCCGGCTGCGGCTGCCCGGTGAGCGCCCGCAGGATGGTCGCGCCCTCGTGCCCGCCCAGCGGCGAGGAGCCGATCACGGTGAGGGTGCGCACCCGCTCCGGCCGCTCCACGGCGATGAACTGGCCGAGCAGGCCGCCCGCCGAGTGGCAGACGAGATGCGCGGACTCCAGCCCGTACGCGTCCATCACCCGCAGCACGTCGTCCTTGATGTCGTGCCAGGTGTACGGCTGCTCGGCGAAGTCGAAGGTGGCCGAGCGGCCGGTGTCGCGGTGGTCGTACCTGATGACCCGGCGGCCCGCGGCGACCAGCCGCCCGACGAGCTCGTCCGGCCACAGGACGCCCTGTGACATCGACCCCATCACCAGCAGGATCGGCGGGTGCGCCGGGTCGCCGAACTCCTCGGTCCAGAGGTCCACGCCGTCGGTCTCGATCATGTTCGTTGTCATGGGCTCAACCTTGCCCGGCGCGGGCGCGCACGCCTTCAGTAGGACTACTGGCCTTCACCAGTAGCCGGGCCAGTTCAGTACGGGTCGTGACGCCCAGCTTGGGATAGGTCTTGTACAGGTGGTACTCGACCGTGCGCGGGCTGAGGAACAGCCGGGCCGCCACCTCCTTGCTGGAGGCGCCCTCCGCGACCAGCCGCGCGATGCGCAGCTCCTGCGGCGTGAGCACGGTCTCGGGATCGTCGGCCGCGGGCCGGGCCGCCGCCTCGCCCGCCGCGCGCAGCTCGCCGCGGGCCCGCTCCGCCCAGGGGGCCGCGCCCAGCCGCTCGAAGGTCTCCAGCGCCGCCCGCAGGTGGTTCCGCGCCTGGCCGGGCCGCTGCGCGCGGCGCAGCCGTTCGCCGTACAGCAGCGCGGTGCGCGCCCGCTCCACCGGCTCGCCGTGCCGGCGCAGCGCCTCCTCGAACAGCTCGGCGTCCGCGCCGGGGGCGGCGAGCAGGGCGCGGCAGCGGGCCAGCAGCGCCCGCGCCTCGTCGGTGACGGCGTTCGCGACCCACTGCTCGTACGCGGCCAGCGCCTCCGCCGCCGACTCGTGCTCGCCCGCCGCCAGGGCGGCCTCCACCCGGTCCGGGGTGGAGCGCCAGGTCACCGTGGGATGGCCGGCGCCGGGACCGGCCGTGGCGAGCGCCGCCAACCTGGCGTGCGCCGCCGCGTACCGGCCGAGGCCGAGGTCCAGGAGCGCCAGCGCGTAGCCGGCGACGCCCGCGCGCAGGCCGATCCGGTGCGGGACGGCGATGGACAGCGCCTCCTCCGCCAGGGCGCGGCAGCGCTCCTCCTCGCCGCGCAGCGCGGCCACGACGGCCAGGTTGGCGAGGTGGGCGGCCACGGAGTTGGTGTAGCCGGCCTCGCGGGCGAGCTGCAGGCCCTCCTCGGCGACGGCGGCGCTCTCGGCCAGGCGGCCCTTGAAACGCTCGCCCGTGGCCACGAACTCCAGCACGACAGGGAGCTGCCCCACCATCCCCGACACGCGGGCCGCGCGCCCGGCCCGCTCGACCAGCTCGGCGGAGACGTCGGCCTCCCCGAGATAGCTCGCCGCCGCCGACGCCCACAGCAGGTCCGCCGCCAGGGTCAGCTCGCCGGTACGGTCCAGCGCCCCGCGCAGCAGCTCGCCGCCGCTGCCGTCCTCCAGCATGGCGCCGATGCCGGCCACCACGTCGCGGAGGAAGCCGGGCGGGTGCGCCCGCGCCCGGCGGCCCAGCTCCACCATGGCCGGCACGTCGCCCACGTAGCCGGCGGCCTCGGAGGCGTCGGCCAGCATCTCGATGCCGCCGCCCGCCGCCAGGATCCTGACGGCCTCGGAGGCGTCGCCGCTGTTCAGCTCGAACCGGCCGCGGAGCTGCGCGATCTCCTCCAGCAGCCCGCCCTCCCCGTGCTCGGCGAGCTCGCGGGCCTCGGCGAGGTGGCTCTGGGCCTGGCCGGGGCGGCCGGCGAGCCAGGCGGCGGTGGCGGCGTCCTTGAGCCGTTCCGCCCTGCGCAGGGGGTCGGGGGTGAGCTCGGCGGCGCGGGCGAGTGCGGTGGCCGCGTCCCCGTGGCCGCCGCGCGTGCGGGCCCGCCCGGCGGCGGCGGCCAGCTCGGCGGCGACGGTCTCGTCCGGGCCCAGGGCGGCGGCGGCCAGGTGCAGGGCCCGCCGGTCGCCCGCCACCAGGCCGGCCAGGGTGACGTGCGCGGCCCGTACCTCGGTGGACGTGGCGGCGGCGTGCACGGCCGAGCGGACGAGGGGATGCCGGAACCGTACCGCCCCGTCGGCCACGGTGACGAGCCCGGCGGCCTCCACCTCGTGCAGCACCTCCCCGGCGGCCCCGGCGGCCCGTACGACGAGGGCGAGCTCCGCCTCCAGCGACGCGAGCAGCAGGAACCGCCGGGCGTCCGGCGACAGCCTGGCCACCTGCTCGCCGAACAGCTGCGCGCCCCCCGGCAGCGGATCCGGCAGGGGAGCCTGCCCGGCGAGCTGTGCCGGCGACAGCGCGGCCACGCCCTCGCGCAGCACGAGCGGGTTGCCGCCGGTCAGCGCCGTCAGCCGCCGTACGACGTCCGGCGCGACGGGCCCGCCGGCGGCGAGCAGGGCGGCGCAGCTCTCCTCGTCCAGGCCGCCGACCCGCAGCTCGGGCACGCCCTTGAGCAGCGCGTCCCCGCGTACGGAGAAGAGCACGGCGACGCGCTCGGTGCGCAGCCGCCGGGCCGCGAACAGCAGGGCGTCGGCCGAGGCCCGGTCCACCCACTGGACGTCGTCCACCAGGCAGAGGAGCCCGCTCGGCGCCGCCGCCTCGGCCAGCAGCGACAGCACCCCCGCCCCCACCAGGAACCGGTCGGAGTGCGGGGTGTCCGTGAGGCCGAGGGCCGCGGAGAGCGCGTCGCGCTGCGGACGCGGCAGCGCGTCCAGCAGGCCGGTGGCCGGGTGCAGGAGCTGGTGCAGGGCGGCGAAGGCGAGGTCGGACTCCGGTTCGATGCCGTCGGCGCGCAGCACCCGCATCCCGTTCGCGACCGCGAGGGAGGCGGCCAGGTCGAGGAGGGCGGACTTGCCCACGCCGGCCTCCCCGCGCAGCGCCAGAGCGCCGCCCTCGCCGTCGCGCGCCGAGTCGAGCAGGACCGTGACGGCGTTGGTCTCCGTGACTCTCCCGTACAGCACAAAAAGGACTTTATCCGGCGCGGGACGGGCCTCAGGTGGCGCAGGAGTCGTGGGTGGCGTCGAAGCCCTTGATCGCCTCGCTGTCGTCGGAGCGCAGCTCCTTCAGGCCCTTCCAGTCGTTGCCGATCACCAGCACGAGCTGGTTGGTGCGGGCCGCGGGCAGCTTGCGCAGCGACGCGCCGAGCAGGTCGCCGGTGAGGGTCGGGACGCGGGTCTCGCCGTTGGGGCCGTAGAGCACGGTGGTCTTCGCGTACGGCTTGCGGGCGGTGTCGCCGATCTTGGTGATGTGGTAGCCGCGCTGTTCGAGGAAGGCGGCGACCTGGGTGCCGAGACCGCCGCGCCAGGTGCCGTTGCGCAGCTCGATCTGGATCTTGGAGCGGCCCACCTTGGCCTGGCCGCCCTTCACGCCCTCGACGCTCTGGTCCTTGGCGACGATCTGGAACAGCCGGTTGGCCTGCGGCTGCGTCCACTCCACCCGGCCCGGCTGGGTGAGGGAGTAGTGCCACGGGGTGGTGATGAACCGGATCTTGCCGGCGTTGAGCCCCTGAAGGCTGGTGGCGAGGTCCTTCATCACGCCCGTGGTCAGGTCGCGGTCGGTGGTGACCGCCTTGGTGGCGGCGTCGAGCAGGCCGAACAGCTTGGCGGGATCGGTCAGCGTCTCGCCGCTCATCACCTGCTTGACCATCGAGGCGATGAACATCTGCTGCCGCTGGATGCGCCCGATGTCGGAGCCGTCGCCGAAGCTGTAGCGGGCGCGGACGTAGCCGAGCGCCTGCTCGCCGTTGAGCTTCTGCCGGCCGGCCGGCAGGTGCAGCAGCGCCTTCTTGTCGTCCACGCGCTGCGGCAGGCAGACCTCGACGCCGCCGAGGGCGTTGACGATGCCCTTGAAGCCGGTGAAGTCGACCTTCACGAAGTGGTCGATGCGGATGTGGGTGAGGTGCTCGATCGTCTTCCACGTGCAGCCGATGCCGCCGGAGTTGAACGACTCGTTGATCATGCCGAGGTGCGCCCGCTGCCCCGGGAACGCGCCCGTGGCCCGGCAGGCGGGAAGCTGCACGAGCGAGTCGCGCGGGAAGCTGACGACCATCGCATTGTCGCGCTCGGACGACACGTGCATCAGCATGATCGTGTCGGTGCGCTCGCCTGCGATGGAGCGGCCGTACTTCGCGTTCTTGCCGTCGCGCTGGTCGGAGCCGACCACCAGGACGTTCATCGCGGTGCCGGCGACCTTCGGCGGGCGGGTCGCGCCGAGGTCGTCAGGGGTGACGTCCTCGTGCTTGATGTTGCCGTTGAGCTTGGCGAGGACGCCGACCGCGACGCCCACCACCAGCAGGACGACGGCCACCGAGATCGCCAGCGTCCACCGCAGCCAGCGGCGGCGCCGGCGCGGCTGCGCGCCCGGTTCGGAGGCCGGCGCGTCGACAAGCCCGCTGCTCACGTGACTCCCCAAGGGACGGGGCCGAAGGGCAGGCCGCCCCTGGCCAAGAGCCTCGCCGTACAGTTCTCGGCCGTGGATCGAGCCCGAGTGTATCCAGTCAGCGGCCGGTGCGGGCCCGGACCCGGACGCCCGGATGGTAAGGACCCGATATGTTCATCCGCTCGCCATGCGTCATCCGGGGACGTCCATCCCGCCGCTCCTGGGGGCGACCAGCCCGGACTCGTAGGCGAACACCACCAGTTGCGCCCGGTCACGGGCGCGCAGCTTGGTCATCGCCCGGCTGACGTGCGTCTTCGCGGTGGTCGGACTGATCACCATATGGGCGGCGATCTCGTCGTTGGACAGGCCGCGGGCTACCAGCGCGGTGACCTCGCGCTCACGGTTGGTCAGCACGCCCAGGGCCTCGGGGGACGGGCCGGGGCGGCGGGCGACGTACTCGCCGATCAGGCGGCGGGTGATCGCGGGGGACAGCAGCGCGTCGCCCCGGGCCGCCACGCGCACGCCCTGGAGCAGGTCGGCGGGCTCGGTGTCCTTCACCAGGAAGCCGCCGGCGCCGGCGCGCAGGGCGTCCACGACGTACTCGTCGAGGCCGTAGTTGGTGAGGATCACGACGTGCGTGCCGGACAGACGGTCGTCGGCGGCGATCCTGCGGGTGGCCTCGATGCCGTCCATGACCGGCATCTGGATGTCGACCAGGGCCACGTCGGGGCGGTGCGTCAGGGCCAGCGCGACGGCCTGCTCGCCGTTCGCCGCCTCGGCGACCACCTCCAGGTCGTCCTCGGCCTCCAGCAGGGCGCGGAAGCCGCCGCGGATGAGCGCCTGGTCGTCGGCGAGCAGCACGCGGATCACGCCGGCTCCCGCAGCGGCAGCGCGGCGTGGACGGTGAAGCCGCCCTCGGGGCGGGGCTCGGTCCGCAGCCGGCCGCCGAGCGCCGACACGCGCTCGCGCATGCCGCGCAGGCCGGTGCCGGGGACGGGCGGCTCGCCGGCCGACGCCGAGCCGTCGTCGTCCACCTGGACCACCAGCTCGGCGTCCGCGTACTCGACCCGCACCTGGGCCGCCGCCGCCCCGGCGTGGCGGGAGACGTTGGTGAGCGCCTCCTGGACGATCCGGTACGCGGCCCGGTCCACCTCGGGCGGCAGCGCGCGCCGGGCTCCCGCGACGGTCACCGTGGTCGGCAGGCCGATCGAGCGGGCCCGCCGCACCAGGTCGTCGAGCCGGTCCAGCCCGCTCGGCACGCATTCCTCCGGGGCGAGGGCCGGGGCGTGGGCGGGAGCGGGGTCCGGCGGCGGCGCTGAGTCGTCGCGCAGGACCTCCAGGGTGGCGCGCAGCTCGCGCATGGCGTCACCGCTCGCCTCCTGGATCGCCAGCAGCGCCGCGGGCACCTCCTCGCCCCGCTTGCGCGCCAGGTGCACGGCCACCCCGGCCTGCACCTTGATGACCGAGATGCTGTGGGTGAGCGAGTCGTGCAGCTCCCTGGCGATGCGAAGCCGCTCCTCGCCCGCCCGCCGCCTGGCGACCTCCTCGCGGGTGCGTTCGGCCTCGGCGGCCCGCTGCTCGGCCTGCTCCAGGTAAGCCTGCCGGTGCCGGGTGACCGTGGCCGCCACCCCCGACGCCACGAACCAGCCGAGCAGCAGGATCGTGGCCTGCAGGATGTCCTTGTCGCTCCGGTCGGTGACGGTGGCGAGGTCCTTGGCGAGGTTCGCGCCCAGGAAGACGGCGGCGGCGAGCGCGGGGAGCAGCCGGTGCCCGTACCTGACCGCGCCGAACACCGAGATCATCACGGGGAACGCGGCGGGCGGTCCCGGCTGGGCGTGCACGGCGTAGCCGAGCATGGCGGCCGTGCTCCCGGCCAGCGCCAGCAAGGGGGCCCGCCGCCAGGCCGCGAGCGCGAGCGAGCCGGCGAGCACGGCCACGAGGTCGATCGCGAGGCCGGCCGGGTCCCGGTGCGGCGAGCCGACGAGCACGTTGACCGTCAGCATGACGGCGACGACCCCGGCGAGCAGCGCGTCCTGGGCAGACGGCCCCAATCGCTCCAGATACCTCACCTCTGCAGATTAGGGTCTTTCCCCGCGATGATCCTCCGCAGAAGGGCGTATTCTCCGGCTACTTCCGGCGTAGTACGCGGCGGGCATCCCGGTCCGGCGGCGTACGGGGAGAAGCATCCGGCGGCACGACGACCGCGGGCCCTCCGGGGCCGCACGATGTCCGGCATGGACACCACCAGAAACAGGGGCCAGTTCCGCTACGTGACCCCCGTGCCGCCCGACGCCGCGACCGGCCGGGTCGCCGACGTCTACCGGCAGCTCGCCGAGGACTTCGGCATGGCGCGCATGGCGGTCTTCCAGACCCTGTCGCCCGCGCCCGAGGTGCTGGCGGCCACCTGGGCCCTGCTGCGCGAGACGCTGCTCACGGGGGACGTCTCGCGTACCGGCAAGGAGGTCGTGGCGCTGGGGGTGTCGCTGGCCAACCGGTGCCCGTTCTGCGTGGCGGCGCACACGACGCTGCTGCACGCGACCGGCGACCACCGGCTCGCCGAGACCGTCGCCGCCGGGGGCGTCCCCGACGATCCCGGGCACGCGCGGCTGCTGGCCTGGGCCAAGGAGCGGGGACCGGCGCCGTTCCCCGCCGAGCACGCCCCCGAGTACGTCGGGACCGCCCTGACCTTCCACTTCGTCAACCGGGTCGCCTCGGCGCTGCTCACCGAGAACCTGCTGCCGGGCAACCTGCAGAGGTCGCGGCTGGTGCGGAGCGCGGGCGGACGGGTGATGGCGCGGACGGTGCGCAGGCGGCTGCCGTCCGGGGCCGGTCTGCCGCTGATCGCCGGTCTGGGCGGGCGTCCCGCGCCCGGCTGGGCGGGGCGCACGCCGGCGGGCGTGGCCTACGCGGCGCTGTGCACGGTGGCGGACGACGGGGGCGACCTGCTCAGCGCCGCGGCCCGGGCCGCCGTCGCCGGCGCGGTCGCCGTCTGGGACGGCGAGCACCCGCCGATGAGCGGCGCCCGGCTGGACGGCCCGCTCGCCGGCCTTCCGCCCGCCGAGCGGCCCGCGGCCCGGCTGGCCCTGCTCACGGCCCTGGCGCCGTACCGCGTGACGGACGCCGACGTGGCCGCCTGGCGCGGCACCGCGACGGACACCGCAGGGGCTTCCGGGGGCGGGGACGCCGCGCTGGTGCGGATCATCGCCTATGGGGCGATGCTCGCGACCGCGCGGGCCGAGGCCCTGATCACCGCGGGCCTCCCGCTCACGGGCTACGCGGAAGGCGGGAGGCGGTCGGAGCGGGGCCAGACGTACTCCAGGTCGTCCGGCTCCTCGTCGCCGAACTTCGGCCGGTAGTAGACGGGGTCCTTGCGCAGCAGGGCCGAGCGGTGGCTGCGGTGCAGGGCCTCGTCGCCCAGCCAGGGCGGCAGCTCGCCGGCCGTGGCGAGCTCGGGCTGGCGGCGGATCTCGGGGGTGCCGCGGAGCCGGGTCAGCTCGGTGGTCATGGTGGCGGCGCAGGTGTCGGCGCGGCCCAGGGCGCACCAGGTGTCGCAGACGTCCAGGCCGTAGCGGACGAGGGCCTCCTCGTACCCGGCCCACATCTTGACGACGGGGTGGTGCCGCCAGCCGTAGCCGGGGACGGTGAGGGCGCGCAGGATCTGCAGGGTCTCCACCCGCTGCTTGCCGAGCCGCAGCGGGTCGAGCACCCCCGCGGTCGCCACGAAGTCCGGATAAGGCAGGAACGTCTGCATCGGCCACCCCCTCTGACCTGCCACTACCCGTGCATCGTATGGACCGCTCGCCGGAGCGCGCTCACAATCGGCCCATGGGAGACGGTTATGTCGGCGCCAGGACGCCGCGACGGGAAGACGCCCGGCTGCTGACCGGGCGGGCCAGGTACGTCGGCAACGTCCGGCTGCCCGGCCAGGCGTACGCGCACGTGATCCGCAGCCCCATCGCGCACGGACGGCTGCTCGGCTGCGACGTCAAGGGAGCCTGGTCGGCCGAGGGCGTGCTCGACGTGATCACCCCGGCGGACGCCGCGGGCCTCCGCCTGCCCTGCGTCAACCTCTCCCCGGGCCAGCGCCTCACCGGCTATCCGGTGCTGGACGAGACCATCAGGTACGCGGGCCAGCCCCTCGCCCTCGTCGTCGCCCGCACCCCCGAGGCCGCCAGGGACGCCGCCGACCTCGTCGACCTGGAGCTCGGTGAGCTGCCCGCGGTCGTCGGCGTGGAGCGGGCGCTGGCGGAGGACGCCCCGCTGCTCCACCCCGACCTGGGCACGAACGTCGTCACCGACTTCCTGCTCGGCGACGACGACTGCGCGGCCGTGATCGAGGGGGCGGCGCACGTGGTGGAGATGACGTTCCGGATGGGACGGGTCTCGCCGCATCCCGTCGAGCCGCGCGGCGTCGTGGCCGACTGGTCCGGCGACGAGCTGACCGTGCGCATCTCCACGCAGGCGCCGCACCACGTGCGCGAGCACCTGGCCGAGGCGCTCGGCCTCTCGCACGACCAGGTACGGGTGATCGCCGGCGACACCGGCGGCGGCTTCGGCGCCAAGGAGCACGTCTACCCGGACGAGACGCTGATCTGCCTGGCCGCGACCCGCCTCGGCCGCCCGGTGGCCTGGACGGAGGCCCCGGGCGACCGGCTGCTGGCCACGCTGCCCGCGCGGGCCGCCGTGCACCGGGGACGGCTGGCGCTGGACCACGACGGGCGGTTCCTGGCCCTGGAGGCGGACGTGCTCGCCGACCTCGGCGCCCACCCGTCGAACGCGGGGGCCTCGACGGCGGCGGTGACCGCCACGCTGCTGCCCGGCCCGTACCGGTTCGAGCGCGTCGCCGTCCGCGTACGGGCCGTGGTGACCACCACGACCCCCACCGGCTCCTACCGCGGCTTCGGCCAGCCGGAGGGCACCCTGACGCGGGAGCGGCTGATCGACGAGGCCGCCCGCAGGCTGCGGATCGACCCGGTCGAGCTGCGGCTGCGCAACATGCTGGGGCCGGACGAGCTGCCGTGCGTGACCCGCGTCCATCAGCGCTACGACTCCGGCGACTATCCGCGCGCCCTGCGGACGCTGCGCGACCTGGTCGAGCCGGTGGTGAAGGACGACGGCCGGCGGCGCGGCATCGGCTGGTCCTGCCACGTCGAGAGCACCGCCATGGGCCCGTCCGACGACCTCAAGGCCATCGGGGTGCAGGCCGGCGGCTACGAGACGGCGGTGCTGCGGATGGAGCAGGACGCCTCGGTGGTCGTCGCGTCGGGCGTGGTCGGCATGGGCCAGGGCATCGAGACCGCGCTGGCGCAGCTCGCCGCCGACCGGGTGGGGGTGCCGCTGGAGCGGGTGCGGGTGGTGCTGGGGGACACGGCGGCGACGCCGTACTCGTCGGTGGGGTCGATCGCCAGCCGGGCGCTGACGCTCGGCGGCGGGGCGCTGGTGCGGGCGGCGGCCCGGCTGCGGGACAAGCTCGTGGCCATCGCGGCGCACCGGCTGGAGGCCGCGCCGGAGGACCTGGAGCTCGCCGGCGACGCCGTACGGGTCAAGGGCGACCCGCAGGCGTCGGTGCCGCTGCGCGAGCTGGCCACGTCCGCGTGGCGGGGCTGGGACCTGCCGGAGGGCATGCCGCCAGGGCTGGAGGAGCGGGTCAGCTACGACCCGCCCGGCTACACCTTCGCCTACGGCGCGCACGCGGCGGCCGTGGCCGTGGACCCGGAGACGGGCGCGGTCGAGGTCGAGCGCTACTGGGTCGTCAACGACGCGGGCGTGCTGGTGAACCCCGCCGTGGTGGAGGGCCAGATCCACGGCGGCGTCGCCCAGGGGCTCGGGCAGGCGCTGACCGAGGACATCGGCTACACCGAGGAGGGCCAGCCGATCACCGACTACCTGCTGCCGACCACCCGGGAGGTTCCGGACATCCAGGTCGTCCTGCTGGAGACGCCGTCGCCGATCACGCCGGGCGGCATGAAGGGGGTGGGCGAGGCGGGCACGATCGGCCCGCCGGCCGCCGTCGCCAACGCGGTCGCCGCTGCCCTTCCCGAGATCGCCGGCCGGGTCACGGACGTGCCGCTGACGCCGGCGGCGGTGTGGTCGCTGCTGCGCTGAGGTTCTGTCCTCCTTTCCGGAAGTCCGCCGATTTCTCACCGGAAACTTCGACCCGGACGGCCGTCTCGTGCGTACACGTTTCGACAGCCGCTTCAGTTCACCTGTGAACCCCGGGAAGCGAGACGGTATGACGACCACCCTGCGATCGCCCCGCCGGCGCGGGACGCGGTACGTGTGGCCGCTGCGGGAGGATGCCCGGACGGTCGGTCACGCCCGTACGGTCATCCGCCGGCACCTGTCGGCCCTCGACCTGCACCCTGACCTCGTCCACGACGCCGTGCTCATGGTGAGCGAGCTGGTGACCAACGCCTTGATGTACGGCGAGGCCCCGTACGAGCTGCTGCTGCACGTGGACGCCAAGGACATCATGTGCGTGGTCGTGGACGGCGGCCCCGCCCCGCCCGAGCCGGGGCCGCCCGATCTGGAGGCCGAGCACGGGCGCGGCCTGCGCATCGTGGCCCGGCTCTCCGACGGCTTCTACGGCTGCCACCCCCAGCGCTACGCCACGCACCCCGAGCTGGTGGGCAAGGGCACCTGGTTCGCCCTGCCCCGCCAGGGCCCGGCGTGCGCCGTCGTGCCCATCCGACCTGGGGCATAACACCTCAATCGCTGTCAAGTCAGGACTTCTAGCAAGATCACGGCTACAGTGTCAGCCGCGAGCCGGGGATGATCTTCGTCGAGGGACGAGCCCTGGCCGCTCTGGAGGCCGTATGTCTGTCTGGAACCCGCGCACCGGCGCCGCGGTCGCCGTCCTCGCGCTCGCCGCAGCCCTCACCACCTCACCGGCGTCGGCGGCAGCGGCGAGGACGTACTACGTGGACGCCGTCAACGGCAGCGACGCGGCGGCCGGCACCTCGCCCGCCACCGCGTGGAAGACGCTCACCAAGGCGTCCGCCGCGGCCCTCGCCCCCGGCGACCGGCTGCTGCTCGCCCGCGGCAGCACCTGGCAGGGACAGCAGCTCGCGATCACCCGCTCGGGCACCTCCGCCGCCCCGATCGTCGTGGACGCGTACGGCACCGCCGCCGCCCGCCCGGTGATCACCGGACACGCCGAGGCGTGCGTGAGCCTCGCCGGCACCCACATCGAGCTCTACAACCTCCAGGTCGGGGTCGCGCGGGACGGCGCGCGCTGCACGTGGGCCGGGGTGAAGGTCTCCGGCCACGACAACGTGGTCGAGCGCAACCTCATCACCGGCGCCGCCGCCGGCGTCTACATCGAGCAGGGCGTGCGCTACACGGCGGTCACGGCCAACGACTTCGTCGACAACAACCACATGAGCACGCTCACCCCCAAGAACGTGGACGACAACGATGACTCGGGCGCGTTCGCGATCCTCGTACAGGGCGACGACTCCAACATCGGCTGGAACGAGATCCGCGGCTCCTCGGCCTTCAGCTACGACTACGGCATGGACGGCGCCGCCGTCGAGATCTTCCTCGGCTCCCGCAACCGGATCCACCACAACATCGCCGTGGACAACGAGACCTTCACCGAGCTCGGCACCAGCAGGGACGTCAACCCCGACGGCAGCCCGTCCGACCCCGACGGCACCTCGGGCAACGTCTTCGAGTACAACGTGATCACCGGGCCGCTGACCCAGGCCGCGCTCGTGACGAGGGGCCCGCAGGAGCCCGGCGAGGAGCCCGACCCCAACGGCCCCGTCCTCGGCACCGTCTTCCGCAACAACAGCGTCCGCCTCACCCATGCCGACTCGCAGGGCGTGGTCTGCGACGCCGGCTGCACGAACGCGCACCTGTCCATGTCCCAGAACATCGTCCAGGCCGTGGTCAAGACCGCCTACGGCCCCGGCGTCACCGACAACCACCACAACGTGTTCTTCGGCGCCCGCCAGCACCAGATGGGCGGCACCGCCAACGTCACCGCCGACCCGCTGTTCGACCTGACCGACGCCGCGCAGCCGCTCAAGCTCCGCGCCGGCAGCCCGGCCATCGACCTCGGCGTGACGCGCTTCAGCGACCAGGACATCACCGGGCGCGCCATCGACGGCAGCGACGGCCCCGTGGACGCCGGAGCCTACGAGTACGACAAGTAAGCGGACTACCGCCGGACGGCGGCGAGGACCAGCAGTCCCGCCGCCAGCCCGGTCAGCCCGGCGGCCAGGTAGACCTCGTTCAGCGCCGCGTACGCCGCCCTGCCCGTGCCCTGGTAGAGCAGGCCGAGCGCGGCGACGCCGAGCGCGTAGCCGAGCTGCCTGACCGTGTTGACCGCGCCGGCCGCCATGCCCGCCCGGTGCGGCGGGACGGCGGCCATGGCGGCGGAGTTGAGCGCCGGGATGGCGAGGCCCACGCCGATGCCTACCACCACCAGACCGGGCGCGAGCGCGGTCCAGCCCGCGTCCGGGCCGAGGCGGCCCTGGAGGAAGGCGCCCGCGGCGATCAGCAGCAGCCCGCCGCCGAGCGCGACGCGCGGCGACAGCCGGGGGAACAGCCGGGCGGCGGCCACCGCGACCACCAGGGACGTGACCGCCATCGGCGACAGCGCCACGCCCGCCAGCACCGGCCCGAGAGCCAGGGACTGCTGCAGCCAGAACGAGGTGAAGGCGAGGCAGGCGAAGGCGGCCGGCATGAGCAGCCCGGCTCCCGCCATGATCCCGCTGAACGACCGGTTCGCGAACAGCCGCAGGTCCAGCATGGGCCGCCGGCTCCGCAGCTCGATCACCAGGAACGCGGCCAGCGCCACCGCGGCGGCGGCCAGCGGCACGAGCGTCCGCGCCGCCGCCCAGCCGTGCTGCCCGGCCTCGATCAGCCCGTACGTCATCCCTCCCGCCGCCGCCGTGAACGTCGCCATCCCCGCCCAGTCGAGCCCGGCCCCGCCCGGCAGCCGCGACTCCTTGACCGAACGCAGCGTGAGCCAGGCGGCGACCAGGCTGATCGGCAGGTTCACCAGGAAGATGGCCCGCCAGTGCAGGTGCTCGGTGAGCAGGCCGCCGAGAACGGGCGCGACGGCGGCGGCGGCCCCGTTCACGCCGCCCCACACGCCGAACGCGATGCCCCGCTGCCGCCCCTCGTAGGTGGCGCTGACCAGGGCGAGCGTGGTGGCCATCATGGCCGCGCCGCCCGCGCCCTGCACCACCCTGGCCGCCAGCAGCAGGGCGCCGTTCGGGGCGATCCCGCAGGCCAGCGAGGCCAGCGCGAACACCGCCAGCGCCACCAGGTAGACCCGCCGGCGGCCGGCGTGGTCCGCGACGGATCCGGCCGCCAGCAGCAGGGCGGCGAGGGCCAGCGCGTAGCCGTCGAGCAGCCACTGCGTGTCGCCGAACGACATGCGCAGGTCGGCGGCGATCGGGGGGAGCGCGACCATGACGATGGTCACGTCGACGAGCAGCATGAAGGCGCCGAGGCAGGCGGCGACCAGCGGCCGCCAGCTCGTGGCCGTGGTGGCCGCCGTCCGTGGGTCTGTCACATGTGTCATGGGGGCCAAGGTCGGCGACGCGTGCCGGTCCTCGCCAGGAAACCGGGCCGTTCTGCAGGATTTCCGTGCGAGCTACGCTCTCCTGGTGGAAAACGTCACGCTGGACGAGGTGGACCGAGGGCTGCTGCACGCGCTCCAGGTGGACGGGCGGGCCTCGTTCAGCCGGATCGCGGACGTGCTCGGCGTGTCCGACCAGCGGGTGGCGCGCCGCTACCGGCGGCTGCGCTCCACCGGGATGTTGCGGGTCGTCGGCGTGGTGGACGGGCGGCGGCTCGGCTACGAGTCGTGGGCGCTGCGGCTGCGGTGCACGCCCGACGCGGCGAGCTCGATCGCCGAGGCTTTGGGGCGGCGCCCCGACACCTCCTGGGTGCACCTGCTGTCCGGCGGCACCGAGATCTCCTGCGGCACCCTCCAGCGCACGCCCGCCCAGCGGCAGGCGCTGCTGCTGAACAAGCTGGCCAGGACGAGCCGGGTGCTGTCGGTGGCGGCCCACCGGACGCTGCACGTGTTCGTCGGTGGGCGGATCGGCTGGGCCGGGCTGGCGGCGCTCTCCCCCGGCCAGGTGGCCCGCCTGGAGGCAGGCCGGGTCTACCCGGCGCACGGCTCCGCCGGCGAGCCGGTCTCCCTGGGGCCCGGCGACGAGGCGCTGCTCCGGGCGCTGTCGCTGGACGGCCGGGCGGTCCACGCCGATCTCGCCGCGGCCACCGGCTGGTCGGAGTCCACGGTCAAGCGCCGCATGGAGCAGCTGTGCGCGGCCGGCGTGCTCTTCTTCGACATGGACGTGCTGCCCGCGCTGCTCGGCTACCAGGTGGAGGCGCAGCTCTGGATGTCGGTGCCGCCCGCCGAGCTGGACGCGACGGGACGGGCCCTGACCCGGCATCCCGAGGTGGCCTTCGCGGGCGCGACGACCGGCTCGCACAATCTGACGGCCAGCGTCGTGTGCCGCGACGACGCGGCCTTCTACCGCTACCTGACCGAGGACCTCGGCGCGCTGCCCGCGATCCGCCAGATCGAGACGGCCCCCATCGTCCGCACGATCAAACGCGCCGGCGCCCTGCTGCCCGGGTGAGCGCGGAGTCCCTTCACAGCCCCGCGGCTCATCGATCACAATCACCCTCGACGCGAGCGCTGAGGATGTCGTATGGGCGAGTTCGAGGCTTTGCGCGACGGGGATCCACGGCAGGTCGGCCCCTTCAGGCTCGTCGCGCGGTCGCGGTGACGGCGTAGGAAAGCCCCGCCCAGGCGCCCTGCTGCTCGTTCGCGCGCCGATAATCGGAAGGGTGCGGCGGCGGGCGTTCCTGCGGGCCGGCGGGGTGGCGGCGGCCGGGCTGGCCGGGGCGCTGACACCGGCCGGGGTCGCGCGCACGCCCGACGACTGCTTCGTCCGTTTACGCCGCCGCTGGCGCGAGCTCGCCGCGGGCTCCGGCCACGACCCGGCGGCCGAACCGTACCGGGCCGAGCCGGCCGCCCTGGGCCGGGCCGCCGCCCTGGGCCGGGCCGCCGCCCGTCACCGGGACACGATGGCGCCGGGTCCCGGCCGGCTCTGGCCGGACCAGCCGTTCCCCTCCTTCGTCGCGACGCCGCGCCGCCTGCGTACGATGGCCCGCGCCTACGCGCTGCCCGGCACCGGGCTGACCGGCGACCCCGCGCTCGCCGAGGCCGTGGCCGCCGGGATCGACCACTACCGGCGGCACGTGTACGCGGCCGGCGCCTACCCGGCCGGCAACTGGTGGCACTGGCAGATCGGCGTCCCGAAGGCGCTGCTCGACGCGTCCTTGCTGGTCGAGCCGCAACTCGGCGAGGAGCGCCGGCGCGAGCTGGCCGGAGCCGTCGACCACTTCGTCCCCGAGCACCGCCTCGGCTCCTACAGCGGCACCAGCACCGCCGCCAACCGCGTGGACCTGTGCCTGGTGATGCTCCTGCGGGCGATGCTCGACGCCGACCACGGCAGGGCGGACCTCGCGGTCGCCGCGCTGGCCCCGGTGTTCCGCTACGTCGGCGAGGGCGACGGCTTCTACCGGGACGGTTCGTTCATCCAGCACGAGTACGTCCCCTACCAGGGCTCCTACGGGGTGACGCTGCTGTCGGGCACGGCCCTGATCTTCGCGCTGCTGCGCGGCTCGCCGTGGGAGGTCACGCATCCGGTGGCGTTCGAGGTGGTGGAGCGGTCGTTCGCGCCGTTCGTGCACGACGGGGCGTGCATGGACCTCGTACGCGGGCGCGACATCGGCCGCCGCCCCTTCGGCGACCACGAGCGGGGCCACGCGCTCGCCGACGCGATCCTGCTGCTCGGCGAGGTAGCGCCGGCCGGCTACCGGGCCCGCTGGCAGGCGATGGTGAAGGGCTGGGCGGCGCGGAGCGGTCACCGGCCCGCGCTGGAGCCCGCCGCGCACGCCCGCCTGGCGGCGGTCGAGGCCGATCCGGCGGTGCCCGCCGCGCCCGAGCCGGTCGGGCACCGGCTGCTGCCGATGAGCGCGCGGGCGGTGCACCGGCGGCCCGGCTGGTGCGCGGCGCTCAGCATGTCCTCCCACCGGATCGGCCACTACGAGCACGGCAACGGCGAGAACCTGCGCGGCTGGCACACCGGCTCAGGGATGCTCTACTGGTGGGCGGACGGCCACGGCGACCACTACTCCGACTCCTTCTGGCCCACCGTCGACCCCTGCCGCCTGCCCGGCACGACCGTCTCGGCCAAGCGGCTGCCGGACGGCGCGGGCGGCGCGTGGGGCGACACCCGTACGCCGTGGCGGTGGGTCGGCGGGGCCACGGACGGCACGTACGCGGCCGTCGGCCAGCACCTGAGCGGGCTGGAGAGCACGCTGGA
Source organism: Nonomuraea wenchangensis (assembly GCF_900111685.1). Lineage (GTDB taxonomy): Bacteria > Actinomycetota > Actinomycetes > Streptosporangiales > Streptosporangiaceae > Nonomuraea > Nonomuraea wenchangensis. Next base: position 143,831 of record NZ_FOHX01000011.1, on the reverse strand, counting down.
GGCGTTCGCGTCGTGGTTCTTCCTCGACGACGCCGTGGTCTGCCTCGGCGCGGGCATCACCGCCGAGGACGGCGCACCGGTCGAGACGATCGTCGACAACCGCAGGACCGCCGCGCGGCTCACCCTGGGGGAGGGCTGGGCGCATCTGGAGGGCCACGGCGGCTACCTGGTGCCCCTGGTGCCCGGCGGGCGGGTGCGCACGCTGCGGGAGCGCCGCGCGGGCGGCGGGGTCGCCCGCGACTACGTCACGCTCTGGCTCGACCATGGCACCGACCCGCGCTCGGCCGGCTACCACTACGTCCTGCTGCCCGGCGCGACAGCGGAGGAGACGCGGGCCCGCGCGGCCGAGCCCGGCCGGCTGCGGGTGCTCGCGAACTCCACCGGGGCGCAGGCCGTGCGCGTGCCCGCCCTCGGCCTCACCGCGGCGAACTTCTGGCTCGCCGGATCGGCCGGCGGCCTGACCGCCTCCGCGCCGTGCGCGGTCCTGGCCCGCGAGCACGGCGACGGCACGGCCACGCTGGCCGTGTCCGATCCCCGCCGAGACCTGGAGGAGCTGACGGTCACCTGGGACCGGCCGATCGCCGGCCTGCTCGCCGGGGAAGCCCTCCTGACCGGCTCCACCCTGTCCTTCCGCGACCTCGCCGCCCGGGAGGGCGCCTCGGTCACGGTCACCGTCCGTCTGGCTTGAGCTCGCCGCTGATGATCCACAGGTGGCCGAACGGGTCACGTACGCGGCCCGAGCGCTTGCCGTAGGGCCGGTTCTCGATCGGCACGACCACCTCGGCGCCGTGGGCGACCATGCGTTCGCCGACCGCGTCGGGATCGCCGACCTCGACCTCCAGGAGGACCGCCGACCCGCCGAGATCGTCGGGCGACAGCCACCCCCACGCCGCGACGGCCGGCGAGACCCGGAAGGACGCCCCGCCGACGCGGTGGTCGATGACGCTGGGCCGGCCGTCGTCGGTAGGCGGGGCGCTGAAGACCTGCTCAGCGCCCAGGGCGGCCTGGTAGAACGCCGACGCGAGCTCCGGGTCGGGCACGACAAGACGGGGAAAAAGGCGAATGTCAGACATCATGAGCCCATCGTCGGGCCGGGCGAAGGCAGCGGTCTTGAAGATTTGGGCACGCCCTACGCGGTGAGTCCTTCGGCGCGCAGCCACTCGGTGGGCGTACACCCGGCCATGACCCGCCATTCCCTGGTGAAGTGCGCCTGGTCGGCGAACCCCGACGCGGCCGCCACCGCCGCCAGACTGACCGTTCCGGCACGGGCGGCGTCCACGAGCCCGCCGCGTGCCGTCTCGAACCGGAGGAGCCGCTGGTACTCCTTCGGCGTCACCCCCAGCTCCCGGCGGACCGTACCGCTCAGGTGCCGCCGGGAGCATCCGAGCCGCCGAGCCGCCTCCTGCACCCGGCCGGCCCCGGACAGCGCCGCCAGCGTGGCCCGCAGCTCCTCGCCCCCGGTGTGCTGGGTCCGCTCGGAGAGCAGGGCGCTCTCGACGACGGCCCGGCGTTCCGGCCAGGACCGGCAGGCCGCCAGCCGCTCCGGCAGGTCCGCCATCGCCGGGGCCACGTCGGCGAGATCGGCGACGTCCCCCGCCAGCGCCGACGCCGGAACCCCCAGCAGCGCACCGGCACCCACAGGGCTGAGCGTCAGCCACACCCCGCGCGTCCCGCCCACCTGCCGCAACTCGGCCGCGTCCAGATGCAGACCGGCCACAACGGCCCGAAACCGCTCACGCGAGCCGGGCCGCCCTGGCCACCCGATCTCCAGCGACTCCGCCTCCGGGATTGTGATCGACACCGTGGACGACGGCAGCCCTCGATGCACGCCGTCCGGGCCGAGCTCGTAGGGGCTCAGCGTCACCACGAACGGCGCCAGCACAGCGGACCTCTGTACGTCGGTCACCCCTTCACCGTACGGCGACCTGGACGGCTCGCCGACTGTTTGCCAGGCCATGGAGGGAAGCCGACGCTCCCCAGCTGCCACAGGGGTATCTGCCGAATGCCCTGACCACGGCATTCACAGAGAAGGAGAAGGCCCGATGATCTCACCGAAGCACGTATTCGCCATGGCCACGGCGCTGGCAGGAGCCGTTCTGGCCGCCTCGTTCCAGACGCCGTTGTTCGCTTCCGACGGCCCGCAGCGCTCCCACGGCCCCAGGTACGACAAGCCGATCGCCGGCTACGAGATCGTCGAGACGACGGTCGCCCTGCGCCCCAACGCCTTCGCCGGCGGCGACGCGATCTGCCCTGCCGGGAAGAAGGTCCTCGGCGGAGGCTTCAGCTGGGCGTCGCGGGGCCGGGGAGACGAACCCGTGGTGACCGTCAACCAGGCCATAGGCGGAGGCTCCCAGTGGCGGGTCGTGTTCAGGAACCCGGCCCTCTCCGAGGTGACCAGTGCGACCGTCACCGCCCAGTGCGCCTTCGCGCGGTGACCTGTCCGACCCGAACGACGAAGGCCGTCCCGGCCCATGATCCGGGACGGCCTCGCTGGGATTCGGCGGGCGCCGCTCGCGGACACCCGGCTCAGCCCCAGAAGGCCGCCAGGGCGGGGGCCGCGGCCTTGCCCTGGGCGTAGCCGGCCTCGGCGCTCGGTGTGCGGGAGGCGGGGGAGAGGGGGTCGGTGCCGAACGCGGTCAGTGACGCCTCGTCGGGCTCGATCACCTCGACCGCGCCGCCGAGCCCGCTCCACGACGGCTCGCCGAGCTCGGCCATCGGCGCGAGCACCAGCACCGGGTCGAAGCCCGCCGCGAGGTCGGCGTTGGTGGACGAGCGCACCCCGCCGTCCGTGTACGCCGCCCCGCCGATCCGTACGCACGGCCACGCGCCGGGCACCGCGCAACTGGCCGCCACCGCGTCGACCAGCTCCACCCCCGACCGGGGCGTGAACAGGCGCGGCTCGCCGGTGTGCGCGTCGACCGCCGTGATCACCAGGTCGCGGTCCGGCCAGGTGTGCACCGGCAGCCGGGCCTCGATGACCGCCCGCCGTTCGGCCTCGGGCACCGTAGACGCCGACAGCGCCAGCTCGCCGACCTTGCGCCGCTGCTCGGCCGGGTCGGACGAGCTCCCGTACGCGGCCTGCAACCGGGTCCACAGCTCCGCCATGTCGACCCCGCTCGCCAGCTCCGGCGTCTGCAGGGCGGGGTCGGCCTGCCGGGCCAGCAGGTCGGCGAGCGGCAGGCCGGAGGTGACCTGGGCGGCGACCGTGGCGCCCGCCGAGGTGCCGACGATCCGGTCGGCGGCGGTCACGTCGACGCCCGCGTCGGCCAGCGCGGCCAGCACGCCGGTCAGCCACGCGATCCCGGCGACCCCGCCGCCGCCCAGCACCAATGCTTTTCTGTTCATGTACGAACTCCCCGCGAAAAAAATCCGGCCGCCGTGTCGATCCGGCCGGAGCCCGTTCGACGCGTTGCTGACGAAACGCCATACAGGCTAGTGAAAGGGTCTCGGCGATGACACAGAAGATCACGACGTTCCTGTGGTTCGACAACCAGGCCGAGGAGGCAGCGACCTTCTACACCTCGTTGTTCGCCGACTCGCGGATCGTCCGCGTCCAGCGCGACGGCGAGGCCGGCGCGGCGATGATGGTCGAGTTCGAGCTGGCCGGCCAGCGCCTGCTCGCGCTGAACGGCGGCCCCCACTTCACCTTCAACGAGGCGGTCTCGCTGTACGTGAACTGCGAGACGCAGGAGGAGGTGGACGAGCTGTGGGAAAGGCTCACCGCGGATGGCGGCGAGGAGTCGCAGTGCGGCTGGCTGAAGGACCGGTGGGGTCTGTCCTGGCAGATCGTGCCGAGCCGGCTGCCTGAGCTGATCTCCGACCCCGACCCCGGCCGGGCCGAGCGGGCCATGAAGGCGATGCTCGGCATGCGCAAGATCGACATCCGGGCGTTGGAGGAGGCCGCCTCGGCGGGCTGACCAGGGGATGGCGCCGCGACGGGCCGGCCGGGGGAGGGCGACTCACCGCTCGGCCAGCCCGTACGGCAGGTCGGGCCGCTGCGCGGCGATGTGCATCAGCCGGTTGTACTTGATGACGCGCTCGCCGCGCGCCGGCGCGCCCCCCTTGAACTGCCCGCAGCCGGTGGCCACGGCCAGCTCGGCGGCGAAGTCGTCCACGGTCTCGCCGGAGCGGTGGGAGACCATGCGCGCGTAGCCGTGCTTGCGGCACAGGTCCATGGCCTGGAGCGTCTCGGTGACGGTGCCGGCCTGGTCGACCTTGATGAGCGCCGCGTTGGCGATGTTGCCGGCGATGCCCTGCTCGATGACGGCGGGGTTGGTGCAGAAGACGTCGTCGCCGACGAGCTGGAGCCGCTCGCCGAGCCGTTCGGTGAGCAGCCGCCAGCCGTCGGCGTCGTCCTCGGCCATGCCGTCCTCGATGCTCCAGATGGGGAAGTCGGCGGCGAGGTCCGCGTACAGCTCGACCAGCTCGGGGCCGGACAGCCGCTCGCCGGCCACCTCGTAGGCGCCGTCGGGGCGGCGGAACCGGGTGGCGGCCGGGTCCAGCGCTATGGCGACCTGGTCGCGGGCGGCGGTGTAGCCGGCGTCGTCGATGGCCTCCATCAGCGCCGACAGCACCTCGCGGGGGCGGGTGAAGTCGGGCGCGAAGCCGCCGTCGTCGCCCTGCCCGGTGGGCCGGCCGGCGGCGGCCAGGTTCGCGCGCAGCACGGCGTAGATCTCGGCCCCGGCCCGTACGGCCTCCGCCATCGACGGCGCGCCGATCGGGGCGATCATGAACTCCTGGAAGTCGAGCTGGTTGGAGGCGAGCATGCCGCCGCTCACCATGTTGAAGTGCGGCACCGGCATCCTGGGCCGCACCGTGGACGGCGACAGGAACTCCCACAACTGCTGACCGTGCGCCGCCGCGACGGCCCGCGCGACGGCCATCGACACGCCCACGGTGGCGTTGCCGCCGAGCCGGCTCTTGTCCGGCGTGCCGTCCAGCTCGATGAGGGCCTGGTCGACGTCGGCGAGCGAGTACCACGGCCGGCCCTTCAACAGGTGGAAGATCGTGCCGGTGATGCGTGCCGCGGCCCGCGTGACGCCGGCGCCGGCGTACCTGCCGTTGTCGCCGTCACGCAGCTCGACGGCCTCGCGGGCGCCGGTGGAGGCGCCGGAGGGTACGCCGGCCCACCCGGTCGCGCCGCCGGCCAGGGTGAGGGTGACCGACAGGGTGGGGCGACCGCGGGAGTCCAGGATCTGCATGGCGCCCAGGTCGATGATGTGGAACGCGCACACGGCTCCTCCAGGTTCGGTGCGTCACCGTCCCTTCGACGGTGTCATGGTCGTCGGCACGTACATAGGGCAGATCAACCTGACTCTCTTGGACAAGTCCGGCACAAGTCACATCCAACCCATCGTTTAGCGCTGTGGTCCACCCTTGGCGATCGACGACATCGACACCACAGGGGGATCACATGACCATCGACGACAGGGCACTCCGCGGGCTGACGCTGTCCGCCGGCGACGACGGCTTCGAGCAGGCGGCGCTGCCGTGGAACCGCGCGGTGCCGCAGCGGGTCTCCGCCGTGGTGGAGGCCGAGGGCGCCGCCGACGTGGCCGCCGTCGTACGCCAGGCCGCCGCGTCCGGGCTCCGGGTCACCACGCAGCCGAACGGCCACGGCGCCACCAGCGGCCTCGACGGCGAGATCCTGATCCGCACGTCCCGGATGCGGGCCGTCGAGATCCGCCCCGACGAGCGCGTGGCGCGGGTGGAGGCGGGGGCCTCGTGGGGCGAGCTGCTGGCCGCCGCCGCCAAGCACGACCTCACCGGGCCCGCGGGCAGCTCCCCCGTCGTCAGCGTGACCGGCTACACCCTGGGCGGCGGTCTCAGCTGGTACGGCCGCGCCCGCGGCCTGGCCGCGGGCGCCGTACGCGCGCTGGAGATCGTGGACGCCGAGGGCGCCACGTCCCGCGTCACCGCCGACTCCGACCCCGACCTGTTCTGGGCGCTGCGCGGCGGCGGCGGCGACTTCGCCGTGGTGACCGCGCTGGAGCTGGAGCTGTTCCCCGCGTCCCGCCTGTACGGTGGCCGCCTGCTGTGGCCCGCCGCCCGCGCCGCCGAGGTCATGGCCGCCTTCCGGAAGATCACCGCGGACGCGCCCGAGGAGCTGAGCCTGTGGTTCACCCTCGCGGAGTTCCCGCCCTTCCCCGAGGTGCCGGAGCCGCTGCGCGGCCTCGCCGCCGTCATGGTGGACCTCGCCTTCCTCGGCGACGCCGCCACCGGCCGCGAGCTGCTGCGTCCGCTGGAGTCGGTGCCCGGCGTGCTGCTGGACACGCGCGGCGAGCTGCCGGTCGCCGAGCTGGGCTCCATCTGCGCCGAGCCGACCGAGCCCATGCCCGTCCTGTCGCGCGGCGAGCTGCTGACCGACCTCGGCGACGACGCCGTGGCGGCCCTGCTGGCGGCCACGGGCGAGGGCATCGCGCCGCTGGCCACGGTCCAGGTCCGCCACCTCGGCGGCGCGCTGGCCCGGCCCCGGGCGGACGGTGGCGCCTGCGGGCACCTGGCGGAGCCGTACCTGCTGAGCATGATCGCCCCCGCGCCGGTGCCCGAGCTGGTGGCGGCGGGGACGGCCAGGATGGGCGCGATCGCCGGGGCGCTGGCTTCGCACACCACCGGGTTCAAGCCGTTCACGTTCCTCGGCGACGGCGAGTCGGCCGCGGCGGCGTTCCCGGCCGCCACGCTGGAGCGGCTGCGCGAGATCAAGCGCGCCCGCGACCCGCACGGGGTGTTCCGCTCCAACTTCCCGGTGCTCGGCTGAGCCCCCGGCCGGGTCGCCGTCACCCGGCGACCCGGCCGTTCTTCGGGGTCAAACACGCTGGGGGGAATCACAAGAAGGTTGGCGATCGAGCCAATCGACTCGTACGGCGTTATCGTTGGTCGGGGCTTTGACCGCTGTACGACGAGAGCGGCGTCACGCATCCAGAAGTTGTCCGACGGCAGTCAAGGAGTGGTCTCCATCGGTAACATTCCAGATCATCTATCGGATTTGGATGAGAAGTGAACGAACCCTGGGCTATATCAACTGTGCGAGTACGGGCCTCAGGTGCTCCCAGCGCGGATATTGAACGCATGGCTGCTCCTGGGAAGCTGGTTCTTGACCAGGATGGCTGGCACGTCGACTATGAGATGGAGTCGGATCGTCCGTTGAGCGTCCAGCTAGAGGCGATCGAGTCCTTTCTGGTGAACGCTCAAGACCTCCTACTGGTTGATGGAGCGACGCCGCCTGAAGTAAGTCTCCATCTCAGCTGGACCCCGCGTGAGCCTCAAGACGGAATAATCCTCACCCAGAGTTTGATAAGGGTGATGGCGAGGCTGAATATCTTTGTGACGCTCGATACTTACATTGATCGCGACTGAATCCCGATGCGTCACGCAGCCGGAATTGGCGGCGATTCAACTATGAGCGGCCTGGCGAAGAGGTGGATCGTCACCTCGCCTGGCCGGCCATGAGCTGCCGCCACAGAATCTCGGCCTCGCGGATCTTGACTCGCGGGCTCTCGGCGATGGCCCACGGTACGACGGAACGGTCGTACCGCCGGATGAATGCCTGCCCGCCGGCCCGGCAGTCCTCGAACATCAGCGGGCGGCATTCGCAGGTGTAGCGCCGGACACGCGCCGGACTCAGGCTGGGCTGCACCTCGATCCACTTCACCCGCACCGCGTCCGGCCGCGGCGAGACGGGGTGCGTTCCGTGGAAGTCGTAGTCAGTCGGCACAGGCTCACCGTCCTTCGTTGACGCCATGCCTCAAGCTAGCAAGCCTGTAAGTACCTGTCTATTCCATGCAGCTCCGTGAAGCTACACGATCCGCCGTGAAGGGGCGTGAAACGCCCTCCTACTCTCATGATGTGGCCAGATATGTCGAGCACACGCGCAGCTGGGAGTTCGACGAGGATCGTTCCCGCTGGGAGCAGATCCTCGAGGTTCTGAACGCGCGCATCGACTCGGGCGAGTGGGGCCCGAAGTTCAAGATCTCCGAAGTCAAGCTCATGGAAGAGTTCGGAGTCGCCCGCCCCACCATACGTAAGGCCATGGAACGTCTCAGAAGCGCCGACAAGGTCTACACCGTGCCCAACCTGGGCAGCTTCGTGAAGGCCGGCAGCGAGGCCGAGTAGCGCGGAAGCCCCTCAGTCGGGGTCGCCGGGGACGGTGAGGCCGCTCTCGTAGGCGGCGATCACCGCCTGCACCCGGTCGCGCAGGCCGAGTTTGGTGAGCACGTTGCTGACGTGCGTCTTCACCGTGTGCTCGCTGACCACCATGGCCTGCGCGATCTCCGCGTTGGACAGGCCGCGCGCGATCAGCCGCAGGGTCTCCCGCTCGCGCGTGGTCAGCGCCGCCAGGCGCTCGGGCGACACCTGCCCGGCCGGGCGGGCGGCCCTGCTGGTGAACTCGGCGATCAGCTTCGTGGTGATCGCCGGGGCGAGCAGGGACTGCCCGGCGGCGACCACCCGTACGGCGTGGACGAGGTCGTCGCGGCGCACGTCCTTCAGCAGGAACCCGCTCGCGCCCGCGCGCAGCGCGTCGTAGACGTAGTCGTCGAGGTCGAACGTGGTCAGCATGATCACCCGGCAGGAGCCGTCCGCGCAGACCAGCCGGGCCGCCTCGATGCCGTCCATGACCGGCATCCGGATGTCGAGCAGCAGCACGTCCGGCTGGTGTTCGCGCACCGCCGCGACCGCCTGCGCGCCGTCGCCCGCCTCGGCGACGACCTCGATGTCCGGCTGGGCGTCGAGGATCATGCCGAACCCGGCCCGTACCAGCTCCTGGTCGTCGGCCACGACCACCCGCACGCTCACGCCGCCGCCTTTCCCGGAAGCGGCAGGTGGACGCGGACGCGGAACCCGGCCCCGCCGGGGAGCGGTCCGGTCTCCGCGTCGCCGCCGCAGGCCGCCGCGCGCTCGCGGATGCCGATCAGGCCGTTGCCGCCGGAGGGGAGCGCCGGTCCCCGGCCGCGGCCGTCGTCGGTGACGTCGATCATCAGTGCGTCGTCCCGCCAGGTGAGGGTGAGGCCGGCGCGGGTCGCGCCGGCGTGCTTGACGATGTTGGTGAGAGCTTCCTGCACGATCCGGTACGCCGCCACCTCGGCGTCCGGCGGCAGCCGCCGCGGCTCGCCGGTCGCGGTGTGGACGACCTCGATCCCGGCCGCCCTGACCTGCTCGGCGAGGGCGGGCAGACCGTCGATCGTGGGCTGCGGCTCGCGCGGCCCCTCCTCCTCCTTCAGCACCTGGAGCAGGCGGCGGAGCTGGCCCATCGCGTCCCGGCCCGCGGCGGAGATGGCGTCGAAGGCGGCCACCGCCCGCGCCGGGTCCGCGGCGACCGCGACGGGGCCGGCCTCGGCCTGCACCACCATGAGGCTGACGGCGTGGGCGAGGATGTCGTGCATGTCGCGGGCGATCCTGGCCCGCTCGCGTTCGGCGGCCCGCTCGGCGGCGACCTGCCGCTCGCGGGCGAGTTGGGCGGCGCGTTCCTCCAGCGCCGCCGCGTGGGCGCGGGAGGCGGCCGCCGCCCGGCCGACGGCGTAGGCGGTGACGAACAGCACCACGCCGCGGATCGCGGTGTCGGACGAGCCGACGAGCAGCAGCCCGCCGCCGGACGAGAGGGCGAACAGGATGATCCTGACCCAGCGGGTGCAGGTCGCGGCCACCGTGTAGAGGGCGACCAGGGCGCCGTACCAGACGGGCTGGGCGGCCACGTCGTCCACGAGGTCGTAGCAGGCGATCGCCAGGAGCGCGGCCATCAGGGCGACGGCCGGGGCGCGCCGCCGCCAGATCAGCGGCAGCGTGGAGAGCGTGACGACGACGTACCCCCACCAGTGCCAGGGGCCGCCCGCGGGGTTGTCGCGGCTGATGAACGGCCAGAGCTGCGCGACCCAGATCAGCGCCGCCAGACCGGCGTCCACCCAGATCGGGGGCAGCGTGTTCGCCCACCGGCGGAGCGGGACGAGGAGCCGTACGTCGGACACGGCATCCCATCCTGCCGCCCGCGTCATGCGTACGCGGCGGCGGGCCGGACGGGAGCGGCGGCGGAGGCGCGGGCCAGCGGCACGAACGACACGAGCAGGAAGAGCGCGCCGAGCGGGATGAGGTCCTTGTCCACGAACGCCAGCGAGAGGTCGGCCAGCACCAGCACGGGCGTCCACGCCTTGACCTGACGCTGCACGGCGAGCTGCGTGACCAGGGCGAGCTGGCCGACGTAGAAGAGGAACGGCAGGACGTCGTAGACCGCGAGCGACACGCCGGGCACGGACCGCACCTGGTCGAACAGCACGCCCATGGCGGCGTGGTCGGCCGACATGAAGCCGACGACGAGGTCGATCCCGAACTGCGCGACCAGCGCGGCCGCGCCGACGGTGCCGGCGGTCGCGGTGGCGGTGGCGAGCGCGCCGCCTCCCGCCATCCGCCGCAACCGCCAGTAGATCGGGACGAACAGCAGCAGGGCCGCGACGAAGGCGAGATGCCCGGCCGTCCAGGCGAGGCCGGGGCCCCGGCTGCCGTCGAGCCCGTCGAGGATGCGGATCACGCCGTAGGCGAGGACGAGCAGGGGAGCGGCGATGAAGGCGGCACGGAGGTTCATGCCGCTCATCGTGCTCGGCGGAGGGGGTCCGGGACATCGCCGGTGGGAGCGATCCGGCCGCTCACTCCTGAGGGCGAGCGGCCGATTTTGGCAGGCCGCAACCGGTACGCAAGGCGACACCACAATCATGAGGGCCATGCGTGCCGGAGACGCGATGAAATCTGCCACTGACGATGTGCGCGACCCATGACCATCAAGCTCATGCTGCTGAGAGTGGCGGGACCGCTGCTCGTCAGGGTGGCGGCCCTCTCCGGCATGCGGCGGAGCCGCCTCGCGCTCGTCCTGCTCAACCGCGCGCTGGTCGGCCTGGCGCTCACCGCCGTCGTCGGCGCGGTCTACTTCGGCATCATCGCGCTCGGCCGGCCGCTCACCTCCTCGGCCGGGCTGGTGGCGGCGCTGGTCGCGGGCGCGCTGTTCCATCCGGTACGGGTGGGGCTGCAGGGGGCGGCGGACCGGCTGTTCGGGATCGAGCGGGATCCGTACCGGCTGGCCGACCGGGTCAACCGGCGGGTGCAGGAGGCTCCGGGACCGGCCGAGGCGCTGGCCTCCGCCGTCGCCGCGACCCGCAGGGCGTTACGCGCCCCCGGCGTCTCGGTCGAGGTGGTGCTGCCCGGCGGGCGCTCGCGCAGGTTCGCCGACGGTGAGGTGGGCGCGAGCCCGACGGTGCTGCCGCTGGAGTGGCAGGGCACCTCGATGGGCCGGCTCCTGGTGGCCGGCGAGCCCCGCGACCGCGCCCTGCTGGACATGCTGGCCCGCCAGCTCGCCGAGGTCGCCCACGCCGTACGCCTCAGCGCCGACCTGCGGCGCTCCCGCGAGCGCATGCTCCTCACCCGCGAGGAGGAGCGGCACAAGCTCCGCCGCGACCTCTACGACGGCCTCGGCCCCACCCTCACCGAGCTGGCGCTGAGCGCGGACGAGGCGCGGATCAGCCTGGCAGGGGGCCCCGAGGCGGTCGATCCGCTGCTGACCAGGATGCGCCGGCGCATGACCGAGGCCATCGTGGAGGTGCGCGAGCTGGTGTACGGCCTGCGCCCGCCCGCCCTCGACGGCGCCGACCTGGGCGAGCTGGGCCTGGAGGGCGCGCTGCGCACGCTGGCCGACAGCCCCGGGCCGCGCGTGGACGTCGCCGTGTCCGGCCCGCTCGGCGATCTGCCCGCCGCCGTGGAGGTGGCCGCGTACCGGATCGCGCACGAGGCGGTGGCCGGGGTGCGCCGGCACGCCCGCGCCACGACCGCGCTGATCCGGGTGGACCGGCGGCCGGGCAGCCTCTGCCTGTCGGTGGCCGACGACGGCATCGGCCTGCCCGAGCAGCGCCGCGAGGGCGCCGCCCGGCTGCGGCACCGCGCCGAGGAGCTGGGCGGCACGTACGAGCACGACACCCGCCCCGGCGGCGGCACCGAGGTCGTGGTGGAACTTCCGGTGAAGGAGCCTGCGTGACAACCGCCAACGGAAGCACCCCGGCCACACGCCGGGCGCTGCTCGTCGTCGTGTGGACCCTGGCGGCGGCCGCGCCCGTCGCCACGATCGTCACCAGCGTCCTCGGCGCGCAGCTCGCCGGCTGGAACGAGCTCGACGGCGGCCCAGACCCGGTCGGGCTGCTGTTCCCGGCGGCCGGGGCCTTCCTGGTCACGCACCGGCCGCGGCTGCTGTTCCCGTGGCTGCTCTGGGGGACGGGCGTGCTCTGGGCGGTCTACCTGCTGCTGTTCGCCCTGACCGCCTGGACCCACACCTACGCGCCCGGCCCGCTGACGCCTTACCTGGCGTGGCCGTCCCTCTGGTTGTGGCTGCTGGTGGTGCCGACGTTCTCCGGGATCATGCCGCTGCTCTTCCCGGACGGCCGGCTGCCCTCGAAGCGGTGGCGGCCGGTGCTCTACGGCCATCTCGTCCTCATGGGCGGTCACGCGCTGCTGCTCGGGCTGAGCCCCGACCCCGAGTTCGAGCTGGGGCTGCCCATCGAGAACCCGTTCGGCGTGCCGGCGCTGGGCCGGATCCCCGAGGTCGTCGAGTCCTGGATCGGGCTTCCGATGATCCTGCTGAGCCTGCTGAGCGTCGCCTCGCTGGGGTTCCGGTACCGCGCGGCCACGCCCGAGGTGCGCCGGCAGATCGCCTGGTACCTCTGGGCGATGGTGATCTTCGTGGGCTACTGGGTGGGCACCCAGGGGTCGGAGGACCCGGTCGTGATCGGGCTGCGCATCTTCCTGACGGCCGGCATCCCCATCGCCGTCGTGGCCTCGGCGCTGCGCCACCAGCTCTACGGCATCCGCCTCATCCTCGACCGCACCCTCGTGTACGGCACGCTCGCCTTCGTCGCGGGCCTCACGTACTCGGGGCTCATCTGGGCGGCCGACAGCGTCGCCGGCGACTACGGGGCGGTCGCCGGGCTGGCCGCCGCCCTCGCCACGGCCGCGGTCTTCCACCCCGTACGGCTGCGCCTGCAACGCTCGGTGGACCGGCTCTTCAACGTCGAACGCGATCCTTACCGGGCGGCCGACCTGCTCAGCCGCGCCGTGCAGCGGGCCGGCGACCCGGCCGCCGCGCTGGCCGAGGCGCTGTCGATCGTGCGCACCACGCTGGGCGCGCGGGGCGCGGGCGTGCGGGTGGCGGGGGAGCCGGCGGTGTCGTTCGTGGACGGCGAGCTGGGCGCCCGGCCGCGCGAGGTCGAGCTGGTCTGGCAGGGCGAGCACGCCGGCCGCCTGCTGCTCGCCGGCGGCCGGCAGAGCCGGCAGCAGCTTCGCGTCATGGCCAAGCACCTGGCCGAGCTGGCGCACGCGGTCCGCCTCAGCACCGACCTGCACGACTCGCGCGAGCGCATCACCGCCACCCGCGACGAGGAGCGCCGCCGCCTCGGCCGGGAGCTGCACGACGGGCTCGGCCCCAGCCTGACCAGCGTCACCATGACCCTGGACGAGGCCCGCCGCCGCCTGGAACGCGACCCGGACTCGGTGGACGAGCTGCTGGTCCGGTTCAGGGAGGAGATGACGGCCACGCTGAAGTCGGTCCGCGAGCTGGTGGACGGCCTGCGCCCGCCCGTGCTGGAGGAGCTCGGCCTGCCCGGGGCGCTGCGCAAGTTCGCCCGTGCCACCTCGGGCCCCCGGGTGCGGATCCGCACGCCGGGGGAGCCGCTGGGCGAGCTGCCCGCCGGGGTGGAGACGGCCGCGTACCGCATCGTCCAGGAGGCGCTCACCAACGCCCGCAGGCACGCCCGCGCGAGCCGGATCGTGGTCACGCTGGCCCGCGGCGACGGCGTCCTGCTGGTGACGGTCGCCGACGACGGCGTGGGCCTGCCCGAGGAGCCGTCGCCGGGGGTCGGGCTGACCTCGATGCGCGAGCGGGCCGCCGAGATCGGCGGCACCTGCGCCATCACCTCGCGCCCGGAGGGCGGCACCGCCGTCACGGCGAGCCTGCCGCTCACGCCGTCATGAGTAGCCCCATGCGGCGGCGTACTCGGCGAGCGCGGGGGACAGGCCGTCCGCTCCGGTGAAGGTGCGGGCGGCCTGGACGCGGCCGGACTTGATGTTGTCGCTGCGGTCGCCCAGGTTGGGCACGAACTGCTCCTGGTTGTGCTCGCCGTACGACAGCATGGCGGGCTCCCATTCCACGTCCAGGTAGGCGCAGACCTCCCGGGTGGTCCGCTCCGGCTCGGCGGTCAGGTCCTCGTAGCGCACGGTCAGGCCGCCGAGGGCGCGGCGGGCCTGCTCCAGGGGCTTGAAGTACTTGCAGGCGGTGGCCTCGAGCGCCTCCCTGGACGCGGTGTTCTCCTTGCGGTTCTCCAGCGACGAGACCACGCCCATCGGGTGGCGCAGCAGGAACAGGAACTTGGCGTCCGGCCAGGCGTACTTCAGCCGCTCCCAGACGAAGACGTTGCCCGGCGTCTTGTCGACCACGACGTCCTTGCCGCTGCGCAGCAGCTCCAGGTGCAGGATGCGGTCCCAGATCACGTGCTCCAGCTCCACCTGGTCGAGCCCGAGCTCCAGCATGGCGGCCTCGGAGAAGCCGGGGGCGAGCTGTACGCCGACGGTGCGCAGGTGCAGCTCGTGCGGGGCGCGGACGCGGGAGTGGGCGTTCAGCAGCATGCGCAGCAGCGTGGAGCCGGAGCGCACCGGGGCGATCAGGAAGACCGGAGAGCGCACCAGACGCGGCATGATCGGAACGCTGTAGTCGACGACCTGCGTGCGCTTCGGCGGGCGCCGGACCTGCGGCCCCATGGCGCCCGGCGCGGTGCCGGTGAGCTGCCGTGGGGGGCGTAGCGCCTCGCGCAGGAGTCGTGCCCGTCGTTTGAAACCCTTGTTGACTACTCCCATGCGCGCTGTGCTCAGCCCTTCACCCCCGTGTCCCCTTCCGACAAAAGTCGTGGCAGGAGCCACAACGGCATCTTGCCCCACTTCCGGATAAACCTCGCATAAAACCGAACTGGCACGCGGACCAAGGGCGGCCACGGAATGGGCAAGCTTTCGAGAGGCGGCCACCGTGTCCTCGTCCGACCCCGCCGCCGTCCGCGCAGAGTGGAGACCGTGGAACAGTCACTGGGCGTGCTCGCCGGCTACGACGGCTCCGACCACTCCATGCAGGCACTGGACTGGGCGATGGACGAGGCCGAGCTGCGGAAGCTTCCCCTGACCGTCTGCCATGCCTGGCAGTGGCCGTACGGCGAGGGCGACCCGGCGGGCCGCGACTCGCTCCGCCGCGCCGCCGAGCACGTGCTGTGGCACGGCGCCGACTGCGCGCGGACCGGCTCCAGCGGCCTCGACGTGCGGGGCGACCTGTACGAGGGCTCGCCCACCGAGCGCCTGGAGGAGCTGTCGGCGCGGGCCGAGCTGCTCGTGCTCGGCTCGCGCGGGCTGCGCGGGATGGCGCGGGCGGTCATCGGCTCCGTGGCGAGCCACGCCGCGGCCCACGCGCGCTGCCCGGTCATCGTCGTACGCGGCAGGGGCGCGCTGCCGCGCGTCCCGAACCCGGGCCCGATCGTGGCCGGCGTGGCCGACGACGGCAAGGCCGACGCCGTGCTCGGCTTCGCCTGCGAGGAGGCGGTCACGCGGCGCCTGCCGCTGCTCGTCGTGCACTCCTGGCACCAGCCTCCGGTGGCGTGGGCCGGGATGACGTACCCGGCGCTCGACCCGATGGCACTCCAGGAGGCGTCGGAGGACTGGCTCGCCGCCACGGTCGCGCCCTGGCGCAGCCGGCATCCCGGCCTCACCATCGAGCTCCGCGTCGCGAACGAGCGGGCGGCCGAGACGGTCGGCGCCGTCACCGAGGCGACCCTGGTGGTGGTCGGCGGCCCGCACGGGCGGTTCGGCTCCGTCGCCGCGGGCCTGCTGCGGCAGGCGCCCTGCCCGGTGGCGATCGTACGCGGTTGAAAATTTCACCAGTCCGAAATGTTTGTCGGAATGGCGTCAAACCAAGTGAGCGCCCTTCTTCTGCTTTTCGCGGCCGATCTTCCTGACTAACCGCAGTTGACATGGTGAAGCCACATTCTTGACTCTTCTGGAAGCGCTCCCATTTCGTGAAAGGACGCCTTCATGGAATCACTGTTCAAACAGCAGCAGGACCTTTTCGTGGCCCTCTACAGGATCGTGATGGGACTGCTGTTCGCCTGCCACGGCGCGGCCACGTTGTTCGGCGTCCTCGGCGGCCCGCAGGGCGGTCCCGCGCCGGCCTTCGGCGAATGGCCGGGCTGGTGGGCAGCCGTGATCCAGCTCGTCGCGGGCGGCCTGGTCCTGCTCGGCGTGGCCACGCGCCCCGCCGCCGTCATCTGCTCGGGCACCATGGCCTACGCCTACTTCGTCGTGCACCAGCCGCAGGCGTTGTTCCCCATCGAGAACGGCGGCGAGAAAGCCGCCCTTTTCTGCTGGGGTTTCCTGCTCGTCGCCGTGCTCGGACCGGGCCGCTGGGCACTGTCCACGCTGCGCGCCGCTCCCCAGGAATCGCTGGTCCGATAAGCCGTCCGAACCGCCCGCCTCAGAACGCCAGCTTGTCAAGCAGCGTCTGCAGGCGGGCGCTTTCGCGTTCGGGGCGGGCCAGCGTGAAGATGCTGCGGCTGATGTTCAGCCAGGGCAGGTCGACCACGACGACGTCCGGGCTGTGGTCGCGCAGCGCGAGGTCCGGGATGAGGGCCGCGCCGAGCCCCGCGCCGATCAGCGAGAGGGTGACCTTGAAGTCGTCGGAGTGGCAGACCACGCGCGGATGCAGCTTCCAGTGGCCGAGCATGGCCTCGAAGAGCGTCGCGTCGCTGCTGCCCGGATGGTGCATGATCCACGGCAGGTCCACGAGCTGCTCGGCCCGGTGCGGTGACAGGTCGGGCCAGGCCCGTGGCAGGACCAGCCGGTAGCGGTCCTCGGCGACCCACCGCCTCGACAGCGTCGAGGGCCAGGACAGGCCCGAGTTGCCCACCTGGTAGACGATCGCCGCGTCCATCTCGCCGCCCGCGCCCAGCCGCGCGATGAGCTGCGAGGGCTCGGCCACCGACAGCCGGATCCCGGACCGCTCCTCCGGCTCCAGGTCCCGCAGCACGCTCGACACCAGGTCGCAGATGCTGGGGAAGACGCCCAGGCGGACCTGCGGCTCGCTGTTCCTGTGCACCTCCCTGACCGTCGCCACCATGCGCTCGATGTCGGCGAGCAGCGTCTCCGCCTGCCTCGCCAGCACCTCGGCGGCGCTGGTCGGCAGCACGCTGTGGGCGAAGCGCTCGAACAGCCGCACCCCCGTCTCCCGCTCCAGCGAGGCCATCTGCTGGGAGACGGCGGAGGAGGTGTAGCCGAGCCGGTTGGCCGCCGCGGCGAAGGATCCCAACCGCACGACCTCACGCAGCGTGCGGAGATGTTCGGGCTTCAGCATAAGCTTTCCTTGCTCTGAGCGGTGCTAAATGTCGTGTTTATAGCGCTTCCGACCTTGTTTTCGCCACCCCTACAGTCAGTCGGACCACTCCTCGAACCCCTGGAAGATCTCAAGAGCATGCGCGTATATCGCAACGCCTCCATCCGCACCGGCGGCACGGGAGACACCGGCCGGCCCGTCGCCCAGGCCATGGCCGTGGACGGCGAGCTGATCGTGGCCGTGGGCTCCGAGGCCGAGGTGCGCGAGGCGGCGGGCTCGGGAGCCGAGCTGGTGGACCTCGACGGCGCGGCCGTCCTGCCCGGCCTGTACGACGCCCACATCCACACCGCCCAGTACGCCCAGAGCCTCGGCGGGGTCGACCTGCGCGACGTGCGCTCCCTGGACGAGGCCCTGGCCACGGTGGCCGAGCACGCCGCGCGGCTGCGACCGGGCGGATGGCTGTTCGGCGGCCGGTGGAACAGCAACATCTGGGACCCGCCCGTCCAGCCCGACCGCTACGCCCTCGACTCGGTCTGCCCCGACCTGCCCGTGGCGCTGCCCAACGTCGACGGCCACACCGTCTGGGCCAACTCCGCCGCCCTGCGGATGGCCGGGATCGACGCCACCACCCCCGACCCGGTCGGCGGCGAGATCGTCAGGTTCGCCGACGGCGAGCCCACCGGCATCCTGCGTGAGTCGGCCTCGTACCCGCTGCGCGCCCTCATGGTCACCGGCGACCTGCGCGACCGGCTCCGCGCCGGCCAGGAGGAGCTGCTCGCCTTCGGCCTGACCAGCGTGCACGACATCGACGGCGAGGACTGCCGGGCCGCCTACCTGGAGCTGCGCGAGGCCGGCGAGCTGAAGATCCGCGTGCACAAGGCGATCCCCACGGTCCACCTGGAGGCGGCCATCGCCGAGGGCCGGCGCACCGGCCAGGGCGACGACTGGTTCCGCACCGGGCCGGTCAAGGTGTTCAGCGACGGCGCGCTCGGCTCGCACACCTGCCACATGCACCAAGCTTTCGCCGGCGAGCACGACAACACCGGCATCGCGGTCACTCCGTACGAAGACCTCGTCCGGATCTTCAGCACCGCGGCGGCGGCCGGGATCGCGGTCGCCACCCACGCCATCGGCGACCGCGCCAACCGGCTGGTCCTCGACGCGTACGAGAAGATCGGGCCCACCCCCGGCCTGAGGCACCGCATCGAGCACGCCCAGCACCTGCGCCCCGAGGACCTGACCAGGATGGCCAGGCTCGGCGTCGCCGCCTCGATGCAGCCGGTGCACTGCACCACGGACATCGCGCTGGTCGACTCGCTGCTCGCCGGGCACGACCTGGCCTCGTACGCCTGGCGCGGCATGCTCAACGCCGGGGTCGCGCTGGCCTTCGGCTCGGACGCGCCGGTGGAGAGCCCCGACCCGTGGGCCGCGCTGTACGCCGCCGTCACCCGTACCCGCGCGGACGGCACCCCGGCCGGCGGCTGGCAGCCCGAGCAGCGGCTCAGCATGGCGGAGGCGATCACCGCGCACACGCTCGGCGCCGCGTACGCGGCCGGTGAGAGCGACCGCAAGGGCGTCCTGGCCCCCGGCATGCTCGCCGACTTCATCGCCGTGGACACCGACCCCTACCTGGAAGCGCCGGAGGCCGTGCTCCGCACCCAGGTCCTCACCACCGTCGTCGGCGGCGAAGTCCGCTGGCAGCGCCTCTGAGAAGGAGCCCCCCTCGTGAAGATCCGTACCATCACCGTCCTGGCCGCCGGCGCGTTGCTGGCCGCCACCACGGCCTGTGGCGCCCAGTCCCTCGACGGAGGCTCGACCGAGGCCGACTCCGCGGGCGCCGCGCCCGCGGTCACGCTGGACCAGGCGCCCGCCGAGGAGAAGGCCGCCGACGTCATCAACGCCATCACGCCGGACGAGAGCCTGGCCGCCAAGGTGCCCGCGAAGCTGAAGTCCGACGGGCTGAAGGTGGTCAGCTCCATCGGCTACCCGCCCATGGAGCTGTACGCGAGCGACGGCAAGACGGCGATCGGCTTCGATCCCGCGCTGGCGAGGGCCATCGCGAGGAAGCTCGGCGTCAAGGTGACGATCACCGACGAGGAGTTCAACTCCCAGATCCCCGGCGTGCTGACCGGCCGGTACGACTTCGTCATCTCCTCCATGACCGACTCGCCGGAGCGGCAGAAGCAGGTCACCTTCGTCGACTACGTGCAGGCCGGCGCCGGCATGATCGTCAAGAAGGGCAACCCGGCAGGGGTCAACGGCCCGGCCGACCTGTGCGGCAAGACGGTCTCCGTGGTGGACAACGGCTCGTCGATGGAGCTGGCCGAGCAGTACTCCGCCGACTGCGAGAAGTCCGGCAAGAAGGCCGTGAACCTGCTGAAGTTCCCCGGTGACCAGGAGGCCCTGCTCCAGGTCACCGGCGGCCGGGCGCAGGCCACCATCACCGACTACGTGGTGGCGGCGTACAAGCTCGACGACCCCAAGCTGGACATCGAGGCCATCGCGCTGGAGGGCACGGAGAGCCCGTGGGGCATCGGCATGAAGCCGGACAACCAGCAGCTCATCGACTCGGTCAAGGGCGCGCTCGACTCCCTCATCGCCAGCGGCGAGTACGGCAAGCTGCTCGCGGCCTGGAACCTGGACAAGCTGGCCGTGCAGTCCGCGGTGATCAACGGCGGTAAGTGAGCATGCGCACGGAACCCTTCACCGGGCCCTCCGGAGAGCGCATCCCGGTCGTCAGGACCCGGCGCTGGGGCCGGCTCGCCGCCGCGGCCGTCGCGATCCTGGTGGTCGGCTGGCTGGTCTACGTGATGGTGGTGAACCCGCGCCTGCACTGGGACAAGGTCGCCGAATACCTCTTCCACGACCGCATCCTGGACGGCATCTGGGTCACCATCGAGATCTCGGTGCTGGCGACCGTGCTCGGGCTGCTGCTGGGCGTGGGGATGGCGATCCTGCGGCTGTCGCACAACCCGGTGCTGAGCGGGCTCGCCACGCTCTACATCTGGTTCTTCCGCGGCACGCCGGTGCTCGTGCAGCTCATCTTCTGGTACAACCTGGCGTTCCTGTTCCCCGAGCTGGTGCTCAAGATCCCGTTCACCATGATCGGCGTCAAGTGGGACACGAACGAGGTGATGACCGGCTTCACGGCGGCCATGCTGGGGCTCGGGCTGAACCTGGCGGCGTACTTCGCCGAGACCGTGCGCGCCGGCATCCAGGCGGTCGACAAGGGCCAGACCGAGGCGGCGTACGCGCTCGGCATGACCCCGGCCAAGCGCATGCGGGTGATCGTGCTGCCGCAGGCGCTGCGCATCATCATCCCGCCCACCGGCAACGAGTTCATCTCCATGCTGAAGACGACCTCGCTGGTCTACGTCGTCGCCGGGCACGACCTGATGACGAACGCCAGCCAGATCTACAAGGCGAACAACCTGATCATGGAGCTGCTGATCGTGGCCAGCCTGTGGTACATGCTCATGACCGCCATCGCGACCTTCCTGCAGAGCAGGCTGGAGCGGCGCTTCGGCTCCGACGCCGTCCGGCTGGTCCGCGGCGGCGGGCGAGGCGCGCGGCTCCTGTCCAAGGCGGCGGCGTGAGCCCGGTCGTGCACGCCACGGGCGTGCGCATGAGCTACGGCGACACGCAGGTGCTCAACGGCGTGGACTTCGCCGTCGCGCCCGGCGAGGTGAGCTGCGTCATCGGGCCGTCGGGGTCGGGCAAGTCGACCTTCCTGCGCTGCGTCAACGGGCTGGAGCCGGTGCTCGGCGGCAGCCTGCGGGTGCTCGGCGAGGAGGTCGGCTACAGCCTCCGCGAGGGCCGCTACCGGCCGTGGTCGCCCAAGGAGTTCGCCTCCTTCCGCCGCAGGATCGGCATGGTGTTCCAGCGCTTCAACCTGTTCGCCCACCAGAGCGCGCTGGAGAACGTGGCCTGCGCCCCCGTCCACGTCCTCGGCCTGCCCGCCGAGCAGGCGCGGCGGACGGCGATGGACCACCTGGAGCGGGTGGGGCTCGCCGAGCACGCGCACAAGCGGCCCCACCAGCTCTCCGGCGGCCAGCAGCAGCGCGTCGCCATCGCCAGGGCGCTGGCGATGAGCCCCGAGCTGATGTTGTTCGACGAGCCCACGTCGGCGCTGGACCCGGAGCTGGTGGACGAGGTGCTGGAGGTCATGCGCGGCCTCGCCGCCGACGGCATGACGATGGTCGTGGTCACCCACGAGATCGCCTTCGCGAGGGAGGTCGGCGACCGGCTGACGTTCTTCGCCGACGGCGTCGTGGTCGAGAGCGGCCCGCCCGCCGAGCTGGTCGCCAACCCCGGCCACGAACGGACCAGGGCGTTCCTGTCCAGCGTCCTCAGCCAGCGGGAGAAGGCCGGCTGATCGCCGGCCACACACGGGGGCGGTCCGCGACGGCGTGCAGGCGCGGCTGTCCCCCGTGAGAGCTACCGGCGGATGTCCACCGTGCGGTGACGACCCGAGGGGCGCCCGTTCCCTAACGTTCTCGACGTGACAGCAGCGGTTCGGACCGCTTCCCGAGATCACCTGGAGGACACCATGCTCCGCACGTTCAAGGCAACCGCCGTGGCCGCCCTGTGCTGCACCGTCGTCGGCGTGGGGATCGCCGGGGCCCCGGCCGCGTCGGCGGCCGAGTGGGACCCGTTCGCGAGCACCGAGCTGGAGAACTGGGACCCCTTCGCCGCCGCCTCCGGGCCGGCGAAGATCAAGGTCGCCGGCCGGACGGTGAACGTGTCCTGCTCGGGCCGCTCGGCGAAGGGGGAGCCGGTCATCGTCCTGCTGGCCGGGATGGGCGACGGGCTGGACAAGCTGGCCCCGCTCCAGAAGACCCTGAGCGGCCGGAACAGGGTCTGCTCCTACGACCGGCTCGGCGCCGGCGCGAGCGACGCCCCCGCCGGCCCGCAGGACTTCGCCGCCGTCGGGAAGACCCTCACCGGGGTGCTCGACCGGGTCGCCGGCGACCGGCCGGTGGTGCTCGCCGGGCACTCGCTCGGCGGCCTGATCGCCGCCAGGTACGCCCCTGACCACCGCGACCGGGTCAAGGGCCTGGTGCTGCTGGACGCCACGTCGCCGACGATGCTCGCCGACGTCAAGAAGGCCATCCCGGCGTCGGCCAAGGGCCCGGCGGCCGAGCTGCGCGCGCAGAACCTCGCCGTCTTCAAGGGCGGCAACCCGGAGAAGCTGGTCATCGCCGACGGCAAGGTGCGCTCGGCAGGGAACATCCCCGTGGAGGTCGTCAAGCACGGGAAGCAGTACCTCGCGGCCGTCCCCCAGTACGGCCCCCGCCTGGAGCGGGCCTGGTCCGCCGGCCAGCGCAAGTGGCTCGCCCTGTCCGGCCGCGCCAAGCTGAGCACGGCCACGAAGAGCGAGCACTACATCTACCTCGACCAGCCCGGCCTCGCCGTCCAGGCCATCCAGCGCGTCGCCGCCGCCGCCCGCCCCCACGCCTGACGGGCCGCTGCTCCGCGCTCACCGCCGGGGCGACGAAAGCCGTGCGTATTGGGACACTCGTCCCATGCACAACGGACGGCCCCTCACCCTCATCGGCGCGATCTTCGCGCTGGCCGGACTGGTCCTGCTCGGCGTCACCATCGCGATGGCCGCCTCCACGGCGAGCTTCCTGGCCTCGGCCCAGCGGACGGAGGGGACCGTGACCGGGCTGACCGCGCGGACCACCACGTCACGGGATTCCGACGGCTATCTGCGCCGCAGCACCACGTGGTACCCGACCGTGGAGTTCACCGCCGGCGGCAGGCGGTACTCGTTCCAGAGCTCCACCGGCAGCAACCCACCGGCCTACACGGAGGGCGAAGGCGTGCCCGTCGCCTACGACCCCGACGACCCGGCCGACGCGCGGATCTCCACGTTCTGGTCGGCGTTCCTGGGCCCGGTGATCACCGGCGGGCTGGGCCTGCTGTTCGCCCCGATCGGCACGGTCCTGCTCGTCCTCGGACGGCGGAGCGCCAAGAAGCGCTGACCGGCGAACCCGTGCCTACGCAGGGGCGGTCGTCTGGTCCACGGTGTTGCTCGTGTGGAGCACCGTTCCGCCGGTCTCGGCGTCCCACCACTTGAGCCGGGCCCGGTACGCCGTCTTCGGCAGGAGGCCCGCTCTCGCGCACGTGATCGTCTCGGGATTGCCGCTGACGCGGCGCCGCGGTCCCTCCGAGAAGTTGCCGCCGGTCGCGGGGGTCCACGACGCGCACGACACCCACCCGCTCTTCCCAGCGGGATCGACCCGGGTCGTCCACTCGATCGAGGTCGAGGTCGGCGCCGCCGGGCCGGCGGTGGTGGTCATCGCCGGAGTGCCGGCGAACAGCGTGCCGGTCACCGCCTCGCGCCACGACCGCGCGCTCGCCTCGTCGCCGTCCAGGGCGTACTCCGGCCAGCCGTACGCGTCGAAGTACGTGACGAAGCGTGCGCCGGCCGTGTTCCGCATCCACTTCGCGATGTCGCGGAGCATCGCCGGACGGTTGGCGTGGTCCCGCACCCCGAGCTCCGCGACGGCGTACGGCTTGCCCTGCGACCGGGCGACCTCCAGGCCAGGACGGGCCGCGTTGTGGGCGGCCATCGTCTCGGAGTTCGCCTCGTTGAAGCCGTAGACGTCCCAGGCCATGACGTCGACGTACTGGGAGCCGGGGTAGTAGTCCTGCCAGCGCCGGCCGCTGGCCGGGGTGAGCGTCCAGTCCATCAGGATCGTGGTGGCGGACAGCCGCGCGTTCCCGGCCTCGTCGGCGAGGCCGTCGATGCGTCTCCACGCCGCCCTGTAGTCCGCCGCGGTGAAGACCCCGTCCTCGATCTCGTTCTCGGGCTCGTGGTAGAAGCACCAGAAGACGTCGCGGTCCCGGGGCGCGCTCGCGAACCACGAACGCAGATGGGCGTCGTGCTTGCCGGCCAGCACGTCCTTCGGCGAGTACTTGAACGACACGATGGTCGTCCGGCCCGGGGTGTTGAGCTTCGCGTCGGTCCAGGCCCCGGGGGCGCCGGAGTAGAAGACCCGCAGCGCCGGGGGCTTGCCGTACGCGGCGTCGGTGGCCGCCAGCGCCTGCGTGAACGTCTGGCCCGGCGCCTGATAGACGGAAGAGCCGAAAATGGTGGGGGTGTCCGCGTGGGCCGGCGCCTGGAGGCCGGCCAGCACGGCACCGGCCGCGGCCGCGGCCGCGATGATTCGCTTCACGATCGTTTCCCTTTCTGATGACTTCTGAGTGGGCGGAGCACCACGCCGAGCACCCGCTCGGCGCGCACCGCCCCGAACTGACGGGAGTCCCAGCTCGACTCGGGGTTGTCGCCCAGGACGATGAGTTCTCCGGCGCGTACGACGCCCTCAGGCCGCCGCGCCCAGTCGGGCAGGAAGGCGGGCTCCGCGTCGCCCGCCACCGCCACGACCCGCTTGACCACCAGCGACGGGTCGGAAGCGCCCGCCGGCGCTCCCGGCCGGCACGGTCCCGGCTCGCTGACCACCACGATGTCGCCCCTGGCCGGCGTCTCCCCGGGAGTCCGCCGTACCAGCACCCGGTCTCCGTGCCGGAGGGTCGGCGCCATGCTGGGCCCGTTGACCGACACCACCACGACGCGCCGCCGGAGCACGACGACCGCGAGCACGGCGAGCGCCAGGCCACAGGCCCCGGCGAGGACGGTGGTCATGCGACCGTCTCCGGGTCGGCGGTGCGGTAGCCGGCCGCCTGGAGCGCGAAGAGCCGCGCGTACTCCCCGTCGTGCGCCAGCAGGTCGGCGTGGGTGCCGCGCTCGACGATCCGGCCGCCGGAGAGGACGACGATCAGGTCGGCCTCCCGTACGACGCCCAGGCGGTGCGAGATGAGCACGCTGGTCAGCCCGCTCCTGTGCGCCCTGAGCCGGGCGTGCACCCCGTGCTCCGCCTCCGCGTCGAGGGCGGAGCTCGGTTCGTCGAGCACGAGAAGGTCCGGCCTGTCGAGCACGAGACCGCGGGCGATCGACAGCCGCTGCCACTGTCCGCCGGACAGGACCACCCCGGTGTCCGGGTCGGCCCGGTCGGCCTCCGAGTAGAAGATCCGGGTGAGCATCGTCTCGTAGCCGTGCCGGAGCCTGGCGATGACCTCGTGCACGTCGGCCTGCCGCGCCGCGCGCTCGATCCGGGGAGGATCGGACAACGCGGTCAGGTCTCCGATGCCGATGTTCTCCCTGGCTGTGAGGTCGTAGGCGGTCGCGTCCTGGAAGACGGCCCTGACCCGGCGCCGCAGCTCCACGGGGTCGAGGTCCCGCAGGTCGACGCCGTCCCAGAGGATCGCCCCGCGGGTCGGGTCGTAGAAGCGGCACAGCAGCTTGATCAGCGTGGTCTTGCCCGCGCCGTTGAGCCCGACGACGGCGGTCGCTCGCCCGGCGGGGAGCGTGAGACTCACCCCGCTCAGCACCCAGGGCTGGTCGTCGGCGTAGCGGAACCACACGTCGCGCAGCTCGATGCCGCGCCGCAGCGGCGCGGCCGGCGTCGGGTCCTCGCGGACCGGCAGGTCCGGGCCGGCGTCGACCACGGCCAGGTAACGCTCGAAGAGCGCCAGCGCCTGGTGCACGCACACCACCTCGGTGACCAGGTTGGCGAGGGCTCCCTGGACGGCGCCGACCGCGGCGACCACGAGCGCCACGTCGCCGACCGTCAGCGTCCCCGCCACGGCCGAGCGGACCACCCACAGCAGCAGCGCGCCCGCCACCGTCGCACCCAGCACGGCCAGCCCGCCCTGGACGGCAAGCCGCCGCCGGTCGATCCTGCGGTGCGCGTCGTTGATCGTCCTGATCTCCGCCGCCATGCGACGCCAGAGGTACGGGCCGGCGCCGAACAGCCGCAGCTCCTTCGCGGTCCTCGGATCGGTCAGCAGGCCGGAGTAGAACAGCTCCCGGCGTTCGGCCTGGCCGATCTCGGTCACCATCGCGACCCGCCGCCTGCTGAGTGCGATCTCGGCCAGCAGGGCCGGGACGGCGGCGAGCACGACCGCGACGGCGATCCAGGGGTCGAGCACGAGCAGGGTGCCCGCGAAGCCGCTGACCGTGACCACGGCCTGGACCGCGCCGAGGCTGCCGTCCAGCACGTCGCCAGGGCCGCTCACGCCGCTCGACCTGGCGATCTGCAGGCGGTCGAGGAACGCGGGGTCCTCGAAACGGCGCAGGCCGACGAAACGGTCCACCGCGGCGTACAGCCGGGAGTTGGCCAGCAGCTGCACCCGCCGGCCCGTCTCCGCCTGCAGATAGCGGACGGCGTGCGGGACGAACGCGACGGCTACCCCGACGGCGACCAGCGCGGCGGTCAGCCCGAGCACGTCCAGCCACCGCACCTGGCCGGCCACGAGCTGATCGATCATGAACTTCGTCAGCCACGCGGCCGTCGGCGGGGCCAGCCCGCTGAGGAGGGACAGCCCCAGGTAGGCCGTGGCCTGCGCGGGAGCGGCGTGTCGAGCGAGCGACAACGCCCGCCTGGCGACATGTGGTGACATCGGAGCGGTGAGTCTCAACCCGCGGCCGGCAGGGCGGCGGCGTCCCGGTCGGCGAGGGCGTGGAGCTGGTAGTGCGACGCGGCCACCAGGCCGTCCGACACCAGGATGAAGGCCGGGAACCCGGTCACTCCGAACGCCTGCTGCACCGGCCCGCCGTCGGGCTCCACCACCACCGTGGCGACCGGGCTGAGACGTTCGACGGTCTCCGCGGTCTCCTCGCCGGCGCCCACGACGACGGCCAGCCGCGTGTCACGGTCTCCCGGCCGGTTCGCCGCGAACTCCACGAAGGCGGGCAACTGCTCCTCGCACGGCGCACAACCGGGGGAGAAGAAGCCGACCAGCGGGCGGTCGCCGAACGTCCCGAGGGTGACCGGCTCGCCTTCCACCGCGACGGCGGTGAACGCGCCGACCGGCGAGCCGTCGCGGAGCGCGACCTCACCGAACGACGAGAGCGCGCCCGCGTCCGCGGCGGTCCCGCCGCTCCGCAGGGCGGCCAGCTCCGCGGAGTGCTCGCGCAACCGACGTACGACGCCGACGACGAGCAACAGGTTGAGGGCGCTCATCAGGCCGACGAGAACCAGGGCCGCGACCACATATGCCATCGAGTCTCCTCTAGGAGGTCGGAACGGGCAGGAAAAGCTCGACCAGGTCGTCCAGCAAGGTGAGGATCACGCCGGCCAGGCCACCTGCGAGGAGGGCGATGAGCCATCCCGCCAGGGTCAGGGAGCCCGCCGGCAGCGTCAGACCGGCCAGCGCGGCGGCGGTGAGCAGGAGGTTGCGCAGCAGATGCCGGACGCTCAGCGGGGCGGGCGAAGCGCCGAAGCAGCGGCACGGCACCTCGCTGCCGCGCCTGAGCACCACCGCCACTCCCGCGGTGAGCACCGCGAGCAGGACGACCGCGGCGGCGAAACCGGCCCGCCGGGTGGACGGGACCGCCAGCAGCACCGCGACGCCGCCCTCGGAGACGGCGAGGGCGGCGGCGACGGCGGTCGCCCGCGAGCGGCCGACCAGCCGCATCGCGGTCAGGGACGTCGCCAGGGCGCGCAGGGCCCGCCCGCTGCGCAGCTTGCTCGCCGCGGAGGCGAGGAAGACCACCACGAGCAGGCCCTGGCACACCACAACAGAGAACGTCACTCAGCAGGCGCCCTTGGTCACAATGTTGCAGGGGCCCCACTCGTAGGTGCCGTCGACGCGCAGGCACCGCTTCCGCTGGTACAGGTAGACACCCTTGCAGTAGCAGAACAGGATGTCGCAGCTCGCGGCACGCGCCTGCGCCTTCGGGACGAGTGCGCCGACGAGGCGGTCGGTGAAACCGGTGATCATGCGGGTCATGTGACCCTCCTTACGTGCGGCCGGCCGCCCAGCGCGGCCCGGCCGTCCTCAGCAAAGCGGACGTCCGAATCCCGCACCATGACGTTCGCCCTGACGTTGAGCCGGACGTTGATCACGACGTATGGTGTGGCCCTCACAGCCGCCAACACGGGAGGCGCAAACGTGGGGGATGCGTTCGGCGTACTGCTTCGATCCCACCGGCTCCGCCGCCAACTCACCCAAGAAGCGCTCGCCGAGCGTGCGGGCATCAGCTCCCGCTCGGTCGCCGAACTGGAACGGGGCCGTGGCCGCAGTCCGCGCCCCCGTTCGCTGGAGCAACTGGCCACGGCGCTCGACCTGGAGGGTGAGGAGCGGGAGGAGTTCATCGCGGCCGGTCACACGCTGTTCTGGGCGAGCCGTACCGGCCGGACGGACCGCGACCCCGCGGGCGAGAGCGTCCCCGACGCCGGCTCGACGTGCCGGCAACTCCCCGCGGACGCACCCGACTTCGTCGGCCGCGACGACGAGCTCGCCCTCCTGGCCTCGGTGCTCGACCCGGGCAACCACAACGCGAGGCTGGCGGTGCTCTCCGGGCCGCCCGGCGTCGGCAAGACGGCCCTGGCCGTGCACGCGGGGCATCGGTTCGCGTCGTGGTTCCCCGACGGGCAGCTCTACGCGACGCTGCGCGGCGGCACCGCCGACCCCGTCGACCCCGCCGACGTGCTCGCCCAGTGGCTGCGGGCGCTCGGCGTGGACGGCTCGGCCCTGCCCGTGGGCGTGGACGCGCGCGCCGCGCTGTTCCGGGACCGGCTGGCCGTACAGCGGGTGCTCCTCGTCGTCGATGACGCCGGCGGCTACCGCCAGGTGGAGCAGCTCCTGCCGGCCAAGGGCGTCGCGATGGTGGTCACCAGCCGATTACCCCTGACCGGCCTGCCTGGGGTGACCTCCATCGACCTGCGGCCGCTGTCCGGCCCGACGGCCGTCCGGTTGCTCTCCCAGGTGGCCGGCGAGGACCGGGTACGTGCGGAGCCCGCGGCGGCCGACGAGCTGGTCTCGGCGTGCGGCGGACTGCCCCTGGCCGTCCGGATCGCCGGGGCGCGGCTGGCCGCGCGTCCGCACTGGAGCGTCGAGGCGCTCAACGAGCGGCTGGCCGACGAACGCAGACGACTCAACGAGCTGCGCCACGGGGACCTGGCCGTACGCCCGGGGCTGCACCTCGCCCACGAAGGGCTCACCCCCACCGCCGCCCGGGCGTTCGCGCTGCTCGGCGAGCTGGGGGTGCCGTCCTTCCCCGAATGGGCGGTGGCCGCCCTGCTGGGCGTCGATCCCGCCGCGGGAACCGCCGTACTCGAAGAGCTGCTCGACGCGCGGCTGCTGGAGGCGCTCGGCTCCGACCGGGCCGGCCAGCCGCGATACCGCTTCCACGACATCACCCGGCTGTACGCGCGCGAGCGGCGCGAAGCCACGATCCCCCGATCCGAGTGGACCGCGGCGCTGGCCCGCGCCGCCACCGGCTGGCTGGCCATGGCCAGGCACGCGCAGGACCACCTCGACTGCCTGCGCTTCTACCTCGACGACAGGGACCATCCGGCGGCCGTCACCGACCAGCGGGCCGCCGCCGCCGTCGCCGAACGCCCCGTCGAGTGGTTCGAGGCCGAGCGGGAGGCACTGGCCGTGCTGGTGTCGGCCTGCGCGGAGGCGGGTCTCGCCGCGACCGCGCGCTGCCTGGCCGGCTGCAGCGCCGACTTCTACGAGCTGCGGGGCTACTACGACGACTGGCGGCGGGCCATGAGCGTGGCGCAGGCCGCCTGCCAGCGCGCCGACGACCGCGCGGGCGAGGCGACGATGCTGCGCGGGCTCGGCAGCTGCCTCATCGAGCTCGACGATCCGAAGGCCGCCATGTCGGCACTGAACTCCGCGCGGGCGCTGGCGGAAGAGATCGGCGACCCGGCCGGCTCCGCCCTCGCCGGCAAGGAGATCGGCTTCATGCTGAGCCTCATCGGCCGGGTCCAGGAGGCGGAGGCCGAGCTGCGTACCGCCGCCGAACGGCTGGGACAGGCCGACCTGCCGCTCGCCAGGGCCCTCGCGCTCACAAGCCTCGGATTCGTGCTGCGCGAACGGGGCGAAACGGACGAGGCGGTCGACGTCATCACCTCCGCGCTCAGCATCGCCCGCTCGTGCGGCGCGCGGTTCACCGAGGCGTACGCCCTGCGGGGCCTCTCCGGCGCACTGCGGGCCTGCGACCGGCACCGGCAGGCGCAGGCGGCGGCCCGGGAGGCGGCCACGATCTTCGAGCAGATCGGCGACCTGATCGGCACCGCGCAGAGCCTGCGCGTGCTGGGGGAGGCGCTGGCGCACGAGCCGCACCGGCTCGAGGAGGTCCAGCAGGCGCTGACCGCCGCCGCCGCGCTGTTCCGTGAACAGGGGCACCGCTGGGGACTGGCGCTCACCGAGCTGAGCCTGGGCGAGATCGAGGCCCGCCAGGGCAACCCCCTCGCCGCCGAACGCCTCCGCCGGTCACTGAAGTACTGGGTCGACGAGCAGGTCCCCGCCCTCCAGGCGCGCACGCTGGTGGCCCTCGCGGACGCCGCCGAGCAGCAGGGCGATCCCGCCACGCGGGAGCTGCTCGTGCAGGCGTACGAGATCTACCAGGCGCTGCAAGCGCCCGCCGCGGCAGACCTCGCGTGCCGGCTAGGCATGCCGGCACCGCCCGTGTGACCTGGCGTCAGGTCGAACGTCAGGTCGAACGTCCTGGTCCGCGTCCCTGTCGCGGGATTCGATGAGGGGCGTCCGATCCGCGCCAGGAGGAATGTCATGTTCAGAAGCACGCCCGTGAGGGCGGCGATCACCACCTCGCTCATCGCCGCCTTCGGCCTGGTCGCCGCGGCGACCCCGGCGATGGCCGCCCCCAACCTCCAGCTCCCCTTCCCCTGCGGCCAACAGTGGCGGCTGGACACCTGGGCGCACGCTCCCGCGCTCGACATGGTGAAGGAACCCGACCAGCAGGGGACCAACGGCGCACTCCTCGTCGCGCCGGCCGCCGGAAGGGTGAACCAGTCCTTCTACCACAGCAACGCCGGGAACGTGATCCAGATCGACCACGGCGGCGGCTACTTCACCACGTACCTCCACCTGCAGTCCCGCAGCGTCTCGGTCGGCGCGAAGGTGCAGATGGGATCGACGATCGGCCGGGTCGGCGCGACCGGCCCCACCAGCAACGGCCACCCCCACCTGCACTTCGAGCTGGGGTACGACGCCGACGGCAACGGCTCGGCGACCTGGGGGTACGCGGGCTCGGAACGGGTCAGGCCCACCTTCAACGGCGTCACCTACGGCTCGGCCAACAGCCAGACCTGGCGCAACGTCACCAGCAACAACTGCGGCCAAGGGTCCTCGGGGACCGACTTCAGCGGCGACGGCAAGGCCGATGTCATCGCCCGTAACGCCTCGACGAAGGATCTGCATCTGTATCTGGGGAACGGGAGCGGGGGCTTCAAGGCGGGGACGGGCGACCAGATCGGCAACAACTGGGGCGCGTTCGACGTCATTTTCTCGCCGGGCGACTTCAACGGTGACGGGAACGCCGACGTGATCGCCCGTAATTCCTCGACGAAGGATCTGCACCTCTATCTGGGGAACGGCAGTGGCGGCTTCAAGGCGGGGACCGGTGATGCGATCGGCAACAACTGGGGCGCGTTCGACAAGATCTTCTCGCCGGGCGACTTCAACGGTGACGGCAAGGCGGATGTCATCGCCCGTAATTCCTCGACGAAGGACCTGCATCTGTATCTGGGGAACGGCAGTGGCGGGTTCAAGGCGGGGACCGGTGACGCGATCGGCAACAACTGGGGTGCCTTCGACACCATCTTCTCGCCCGGTGACTTCAGCGGCGACGGGAACGCCGACGTGATCGTCCGTAACGCCTCGACGAAGGACCTGCACCTCTACCTCGGCAACGGCAGCGGGGGCTTCAAGGCGGGGACGGGCGACGTGGTCGGTAACAACTGGGGCGCGTTCGACGTCATCTTCTCGCCGGGTGACTTCAGCGGCGACGGGAACGCCGACGTGATCGTCCGTAACGCCTCGACGAAGGACCTGCACCTCTACCTCGGCAACGGCAGCGGGGGCTTCAAGGCGGGGACGGGCGACCAGATCGGTACCAACTGGGGCGCGTTCGACACCATCTTCTGATCCTTACTTCGACCAGGGGCCGGCGCGCGTCGCCGGTCCCTTTGGAGGACTCCCATGCGCAAAACTCCTTTCGGCACGACGGCCGCGGCCGTCATCACCGCTCTCGGCTTATCCACGTACCCGGCGATGGCGGCCGAACCCGAGCCGACCGTGAGCCTCAACGCCGCCTACCAGCTCGCCGCCTGCGACTCCAACGGCACCACCTCGACCGACGCCGCTCTGGCCACCCAGCTCAACAGCACGCTCAAGGCCAAGATGCGCGGCTACATGTCCGCCTACCGGGTCTCCTGCGCCCGGATGGTGATCAAGGCCGTGCGCGACCGCGGCCTGGCCCCCCGGGCCGCGGTGATCGCCATCGCCACGACCATCGTGGAGTCCAGCATCCAGAACATCAGCGAGGAGGTCGACCACGACAGCCTCGGCCTGTTCCAGCAGCGCGCCTCCTGGGGAACGCGCACACAGCGCCTCAACCCGACGTGGGCCACCAACGCCTTCCTCGACAAGATGATCAGGCTCTACCCCGGCGACAGATGGAAGACGGCTCCGGTCGGCGAGGTGTGCCAGGCGGTCCAGGTGTCCGCCTATCCGGATCTCTACCAGGTCCAGGCCGCCGACGCCCAGATCATCGTGGACACCGTCTCCGCCGCGCTTTCGAAGCCCGACTTCAGCGGCGACGGGAAGGCCGATGTCATCGCGCGTAACGCCTCGACGAAGGACCTGCATCTGTATCTCGGGAACGGCAGTGGGGGTTTCAAGGCGGGGACCGGTGATGTGGTCGGTAACAACTGGGGTGCGTTCGACATCATCTTCTCGCCGGGCGACTTCAGCGGCGACGGGAAGGCGGATGTGATCGCGCGTAACTCCGCGACGAAGGACCTGCACCTCTACCTCGGTAACGGCAGCGGGGGTTTCAAGGCGGGGACGGGTGACGTGGTCGGTAACAACTGGGGCGCCTTCGACACCATCTTCTCGCCGGGCGACTTCAACGGTGACGGCAAGTCGGACGTGATCGCCCGTAACTCCGCGACCAAGGACCTGCACCTCTACCTCGGGAACGGGAGTGGTGGGTTCAAGGCGGGGACCGGCGATGTGGTCGGCAACAACTGGGGCGCCTTCGACACCATCTTCTCGCCCGGTGACTTCAACGGCGACGGGAAGGCCGACGTGATCGTCCGTAACTCCGCGACGAAGGACCTGCACCTTTACCTGGGCAACGGGAGTGGTGGGTTCAAGGCGGGGACCGGTGATGAGATCGGTAACAACTGGGGTGCGTTCGACGTCATCTTCTCGCCGGGCGACTTCAACGGTGACGGGAAGGCCGACGTGATCGTCCGTAACTCCGCGACGAAGGACCTTCACCTTTACGCCGGCAACGGCAGTGGCGGGTTCAAGTCGGGGACCGGCGCCGCCATCGGCAACAACTGGGGTGCCTTCGACACCGTCTTCTGACCTCGTTTGCCGAGGTCGGACAGGGTAGAAGCCCGTCACATGAGCAGGATCGAGCAGGTGACCGCCGCGGCCTACCGCGTGCCGACCGACCGGCCCGAAGGGGACGGCACGCTCGCCTGGGACGCCACGACGCTGGTCGTCACCATGGTCCGTGCCGAGGGCATGACGGGGACGGGCTGGACGTACGCGCCCGCCGCGGCGGCCGGGTTCGTCGGCGAGGCGCTGGCCGCGGTGGTCGAGGGCAGGGACGCGCTGGCGATCCCGGCGATCTGGGACGCCCTGGTCCGCCAGGTGCGCAACGCCGGACGGCCCGGCCTCGCCGGGTACGCCGTCTCCGCCCTCGACGTCGCTCTGTGGGATCTCAAGGCGCGGCTGCTGGGGACGTCGCTGGCCGGACTGTTCGGGCCGGCCCGCGAACGGGTCCCGCTGTACGGGTCGGGCGGCTTCACCACCTACGACGACGCCGTGACCGCCGCGCAGCTCACCCACTGGGTCCACGAGCTGGGCATCGGCCGCGTCAAGATCAAGATCGGTGAGTCGTCGGGCACCAGGGCCGCCCGGGACCTGCGCCGGGTCGCGCTGGCCCGTCGGGTCATCGGCGACGACGCCGAGCTGTACGTCGACGCCAACGGCGGCTACACCGCCAAGCAGGCCGTCCGGCAGGCCGAGCGGATGCGCGAGCACGACGTGCGCTGGTTCGAGGAGCCGGTCTCCTCCGACGACCTGGCCGGCCTGCGGCAGGTCCGGCAGCGGATCGGCGCCGACGTGGCCGCGGGCGAGTACGGCGGCGACCCGGCGTACTTCACCCGGATGTGCCAGGCGGAGGCGGTGGACTGCCTCCAGGCGGACGCGACCCGCTGCGGCGGCTACACCGGCTGGTTCGCCGCCTGCGCGATCGCGGCTGGGCACAACCTGGAGGTCTCCGCGCACTGCGCGCCGAACCTGCACCTGCCGGCCGCCGCCGCGACGCCGAACCTGCGGCACATCGAGTGGTTCCACGACCATCAGCGCATCGAGGCCGAGCTGTTCGACGGGGCCGCCGATCCCAGCGGCGGGCTGGCCGCCCCGGCCACGGGGGAACCGGGGCACGGCCTGACCCTGCGCGCCGACGCGGCGCGGCCGTACCGCACTGCTTGAGAGCCGCCTGAGACCTGGAGGTGACGGGGAGATGACTGGAGGTGACGGGGATGCGGAGGATCGAGGACTACGCCCTCATCGGGGACATGCAGACCGCCGCCCTGGTCGGCAGGGACGGTTCGGTCGACTGGTTGTGCCTGCCGCGCTTCGACTCCCCCGCCTGTTTCGCCGCCCTGCTCGCCGATCCCGACGCGGGCCGGTGGCTGCTGGCCCCGGCCGGCGGCGGCCCCTGCTCCTCCCGCCGCTACCTGGACGGCACGCTGATCCTGGAGAGCACGTGGGAGTGCGACGGCGGCGCGGTGCGGGTCCTGGACTTCATGCCGCCGCGCCGCCAGGCGCCCGACGTGGTCCGCATCGTCGAGGGCGTACGCGGCCGGGTCGAGATGCGCATGGAGATGACGCTCCGCTTCGACTACGGGCGTGACGAGCCCTGGCTGCGCCACGAGCACGGCCTCCTGGCCGCCGTGGCCGGGCCCGACGCCGCCTGGCTGCGCGCCCCCGTCCCGCTGCGCCAGGAGGGGAACGGCCGGCTCACCACGGCCGAGTTCACGGTGGGGCCGGGCGACCGGGCGGCGTTCGTGCTGACCTGGCAGCACTCGTGGCTGCGGCGACCGCACGCCGTGGACGCGCGGGAGTCCCTGGACGCGACCGTGCACATGTGGCGCGACTGGATCAGCCGGTGCGACCACCGGAGCGCCGACGGCTCCGCCGTACGCGACAGCCTGCTGGTGCTGAAGGCCCTCACGTACGAGCCGACCGGGGGGATCGTCGCCGCCCCGACCACCTCCCTGCCCGAGCAGCTCGGCGGCTCCCGCAACTGGGACTACCGCTACTGCTGGCTGCGCGACGCCACGTTCACCCTCCAGGCGCTCATGTCGGCCGGTTACGACGCCGAGGCCCGCGCCTGGCGGGACTGGCTGCTGCGCGCCGTCGCCGGTCACCCGGCCGACATGCAGATCATGTACACCGTCGACGGAGCCCGGCGCATCCCCGAGTGGACGGTGGACTGGCTGCCCGGCTTCGACGGCTCGTCCCCGGTCGTCGTCGGCAACGCCGCCTCCGGTCAGTTCCAGCTCGACGTCTACGGCGAGACCCTCGAATGCCTGCACCTCGCCAGGCGGTCGGGTCTCGCGGTGGAGGAGGAGGCGTGGGACCTGCAGCGGAGCATCATGGACTATCTCGAAGGCGCCTGGCGGCGGCCCGACAACGGGGTGTGGGAGACGCGCGGCCCGCGCCGGCAGTTCACCCACTCCAAGATCCTCACCTGGGTGGCCGCCGACCGGATGATCAGGGCGGTGGAGACGTACGGGCTGGGCGGGCCGGTGGACCGGTGGCGGGCGCTGCGCGCGGAGATCCACGAAGAGGTGTGCGCGCGCGGCTACGACGCCGACCGCAACACCTTCACCCAGTACTACGGCTCGACCGGGCTGGACGCCGCGCTGCTGCTCATCCCGCGCCTCGGTTTCCTGCCGGCGGACGACCCGCGCGTGGCCGGGACCGTGGACGCGATCCGGCGCGAGCTGATGGAGGACGGTTTCGTGCTGCGCTACCGGCCCGAGCAGGAGGGTGTGGACGGGCTGCCCGGCCGCGAGGGCACGTTCCTGGCCTGCTCGTTCTGGCTGGCGGACGCGCTGGCGATGCTGGGCCGCCGCCGGGAGGCGCGTGAGCTGTTCGACCGGCTGCTCGGCCTGCGCAACGACGTCGGGCTGCTCTCGGAGGAGTACGACACCGCCCGCCACCGGCAGGCCGGCAACTTCCCGCAGGCGTACAGCCACGTGTCCGTCATCAACACCGCCGCCGCCCTGGCCCCGGACTGACGAACACTTTCCGTATTCGTCAGCATTCCGCTCCAGCAGGCCGGGCAGGACGCCGGGCATGACCCGTATCGTCGCAGAATCGCTCATAGAACGGCTGGTCGCCTGGGGTGTGGACACCGTGTTCGGCCTGCCGGGCGACGGGATCAACGGCATCATGGAGGGCCTTCGCCGCCACCGTGACGACGTCCGTTTCCTGCTGGTGCACCACGAGGAGGCGGCGGCGTTCATGGCCACCGCGCACGCCAAGGCCACCGGGCGGATCGGGGTGTGCCTGGCCACCTCGGGGCCGGGCGGCATCCACCTGCTCAACGGCCTGTACGACGCCAAGCTGGACCACCAGCCGGTCCTGGCCATCACCGGCATGCAGGAGACGAGCGTGCTCGGCACCGGCTACCAGCAGGAGGTCCACCTGGACCGGCTGTACGAGGACGTCACGGAGTACAACCTCCTGGTCGACAACCCCGCGCAGCTGCCCGGCGTCGTCGATCTCGCGATCAGGGCCGCGTACGCCCGGCGCGGGGTGGCGCACCTGACCATCCCCAACGACGTCCAGGTCGCCCCCGCCCACGAGGACCCCTATCCCGGGGTCGCGCCGGCCCGCCCGCCGGCCACCGCGCCGATCTATCTGAGCGCCCCCGGCGTTCCCCGGCAGGAGGACCTGGAGGCGGCGGCGTCGGTGCTGAACGCCGCCACGCGGCCGGCGATCCTGGCCGGCGCCGGCGCCCTGCACGCCCGGCGCGAGGTGCTGGCGGTGGCCGACGTGCTGGGCGCGCCGGTGATCAAGACTCTGCCCGGCAAGGCCGTCATCCCCGACGACTCGCCCTTCGCCGTGGGCGGCATCGGCCTGCTCGGCACCCGGCCGGGCGAGGAGCTGGTCGAGGACTGCGACACGCTGTTCATGATCGGCACCAACTTTCCCTACACGAAGCACCTGCCGGAGCCGGGCCAGGCCCGCGTGGTGCAGCTGGAGGCCGACCCGGTCCGGGCGGGCGTGCGCATGCCGACCGAGGTGCCGATGATCGGCGACGCCAAGCAGGGACTCGCCGCGCTCCTGCCGCTGCTGGAGCGGAACGGCGACCGCGGTCACCTGGCCAAGTACGCCAAGGCGATGGAGCGCTGGCGCGCCGACATGGCCGCCCTGCGCTCGTCCGACCGTCATCCGATCGCCCCGCAGTACCTCATGGCCTGCGTCGACGAGGTCGCCGACGACGACGCGATCCTGACCTGCGATTCTGGCACCATCGCCACCTGGGCGGCCCGGCACTGGACCATCCGCGGCGAGCGCGGCTTCTACCTGTCGGGCAACCTGGCCACCATGGCGCCCGGCCTGCCGTACGCGGTCTCCATGCAGCACGCCTTCCCCGGCCGGCAGGTGATCGCGTTCGTCGGGGACGGCGGGTTCGCGATGCTGATGGCCGAGTTCCTGACCGCCGCCCAGCACCGCCTGCCGATCAAGGTGATCGTCAACAACAACAACGCGCTGGGCCAGATCCTCTGGGAGCAGATGGTGCTCGGCTACCCCGAGCACGGCGTGCGCTTCGCCGAGCCGGCCGCCGACTTCTCCGCCTGGGCCCGCTCCTGCGGCGGCTACGGCCGCAAGGTGAGCGACCCCCGTGACCTCCCCGAGGCCGTACGGGAGGCGCTCGCGCACGACGGCCCGGCGCTGGTCGACGCCGACGTCAACCCCGACGAGCCGCCGATGCCGGGCAAGGTGACGTACGAGCAGGCGAAGAAGTTCGCCGAGGCGTTCCTGAAGGGCCAGCCGCACAAGGCGTCGATCGCGACCACCCTGTTCAAGGACAAGATCTCCCAGATGGGCCGGTGAAGGTGATGACCCGTCCTGCCACGCTTCCCACGCCCGCTCTCCGGCGCGCGCAGCCCTACGTGCGGGTACGCGACCTGGAACGGGACCTCGCCGCCGAGGTCGACGGCGAGGTCCGCTTCGACCCCGGCAGCCGGGGCGCCTACTCCACCGACGCCTCCAACTACCGGCAGGTGCCGCTCGGCGTCGTCCTGCCGCGTACGGTGGAGGCCGCGGTCGCCGCGGTGGCGGTCTGCCGCGAGCACGGGGCGCCGATCACCTCGCGCGGCGGCGGGACCAGCCTGGCCGGCCAGACCTGCAACACCGCCGTGATCATCGACTGGTCGAAGTTCTGCCACCGGCTGGTCTCCGTGGACGAGCGGGCGCGCACCTGCGTTGTGGAGCCCGGCATCGTGCTGGACGACCTCAACAGGCAGCTCAAGCCGACCGGCCTGATGTTCGGCCCGCGCCCGTCCACGCACTCCCACTGCACGATCGGCGGCATGATCGGCAACAACTCGTGCGGGTCCACCGCCCAGCTCTACGGCAAGACCGCCGACAACGTCGTCCGGTTGGAGATCCTCTGCTACGACGGGACACGCATGTGGGTGGGCCCCACGAGCGACGAGGAGTACGCCCGGATCACCGCCGAGGGGGGCCGGCCGGCCGAGATCCTGCGCGGGCTGCGCGAGATCATGAGCGAGCACGCCGACGAGATCCGCCGCCGCTACCCCGACATCCCGCGCCGGGTCTCCGGCTACAACCTCGACCAGTTGCTGCCCGGCGGCCCGTTCGACGTGGCACGGGCGCTGGTCGGCTCGGAGGGCACGCTGGTCACCGTGCTCCGCGCCGAGCTGGCGCTGGTGCCCGTACCGGCCGCGCGGAGCCTGGTCGTGCTCGGCTACCACGACATCGCGGCGGCCGGCGACGCCGTGCTGCCGATCGCCGCCCATCAGCCGCTCCAGCTGGAGGGCATCGACGACAAGCTCATCGGCTACGAGACGCGCAAGCACATGCACGGGAAGGCGGTGACCCGGCTGCCGGAGGGCGGCGCCTGGCTGATGGCGTCGTTCACCGGCGACGACCAGGAGGACGCCGACCGGCGGGCGCACGCCCTCCTGGCGGACATCGGCCGCGACGGGCACGCCCCGGACGTGGCGTTCTTCGACGACCCCGAGGCCGAGTCGGAGCTCTGGGATCTGCGCGAGGCGGGCCTCGGCGCGACCGCGCGCGGGCCCGGCATGGCCGACACCTGGCCCGGCTGGGAGGACTCGGCCGTCCCTCCGGAGCGCCTTGGCGACTACCTGCGCGACCTGCGCCGCCTGCTGGACGAGTTCGGCTACGGCGACGCCGCGCTGTACGGCCACTTCGGCCAGGCGTGCGTGCACACCCGCATCCCGTTCGACCTGCTCACCGCCGACGGCGTGGCGGCCTTCCGCGCCTTCCTCGACCGGGCCTCCGACCTGGCCGTCTCCTACGGCGGCTCGCTGTCGGGCGAGCACGGCGACGGCCAGGCGCGGGCCGAGCTGCTGCCGAAGATGTTCGGCGAGGCCGTCGTCGCCGCGTTCCAGCAGGTCAAGGCGGTGTTCGACCCCGACGACCGGATGAACCCCGGCAAGATCGTCTCGCCGAACGCGATCACCACGGACCTGCGGCTGGGCAGCGCGTGGACGCCCGCCGAGCCCGAGACCGAGTTCGGCTACCCCCACGACCAGGGCAGCTTCCAGCGGGCCGTGATGCGCTGCGTCGGCGTCGGCCAGTGCCGCAGCCACCA
Source organism: Nonomuraea wenchangensis (assembly GCF_900111685.1). Classification (GTDB taxonomy): domain Bacteria; phylum Actinomycetota; class Actinomycetes; order Streptosporangiales; family Streptosporangiaceae; genus Nonomuraea; species Nonomuraea wenchangensis. The sequence continues at coordinate 103,503 of NZ_FOHX01000011.1, read as the reverse complement.
GGGCGGCGTCATGTGCCCCTCCTACCGGGCCACCGGCGAGGAGGAGCACTCCACCCGGGGCCGCGCCCGGCTGCTGTTCGAGATGCTGAACGGCCACCGCGACTCCACCGTCACCGACGGCTGGCGCTCCACCGCCGTCCACGACGCCCTCGACCTCTGCCTGGCCTGCAAGGGCTGCAAGCGCGACTGCCCGGTGGAGGTGGACATGGCCACGTACAAGGCAGAGTTCCTCGCCCACCACTACGCGGGCCGGCTCCGGCCCGCCGCCCACTACAGCATGGGCTGGCTGCCGGTGTGGGCCCGGCTGGCCTCGTTCGCGCCCGGCCTGGTCAACGTCCTGACCCACACGCCCGGCCTGTCCCAGCTGGTCAAGCGGCTGGGCGGGATCGAGCCGGCGCGGCCCCTGCCGTCCTTCGCGGGGATCCGCTTCAGCGACGCCTACCGCCGCCGGGGGCCGCGCGGCACCGGCGAACGCGGCGACGTGCTGCTGTGGCCCGACACCTTCACCGACAACCTGGCCCCGCGCATCGCGGCCGCGGCCGTCACCGTGCTCGAAGCCGCCGGATACCGGGTGATCGTGCCGCCGCGCACCCTGTGCTGCGGGCTGGCCTGGATCTCCACCGGGCAGCTCGGCGTCGCCCGCCGCGTGCTGCGCCGGACCCTGGACACGCTCGCGCCCCTGCTCAGGAGCGGCATCCCGATCGTCGGGCTGGAGCCGAGCTGCACCGCCGTCTTCCGTGACGACGCCGCCAACCTGCTGCCCGGCGACCAGGACGTCACCCGGCTGGCCGAGCAGACGAAGACCCTCGCCGAGCTGCTCACCGGCACCGACGGCTGGCGACCGCCGCACGTGGGCCGCGCCGCCGTCGCCCAGCCGCACTGCCACCAGCACGCCGTACTCGGCTACGAGGCCGATCAGCGGCTGCTCCAGCAGGCCGGAGTCCAGCTCAAGACCGTCGGCGGCTGCTGCGGCCTGGCCGGCGACTTCGGCTTCACCGCCGGACACCTGCGCACCTCGCTCGCCTGCGCCGAGCACGAGCTGCTGCCCGCCATCCGCCAGAGCGAGCCGGGCACGCTCGTCCTGGCCGACGGCTTCAGCTGCCGCACCCAGCTCGAACACACCGGAAACGGCAGCCGCCCGCTCCACCTCGCCGAACTCCTCGCCCAAGCGAGTACGCAGCACACCTGCGGACCGACGCGATGAGGCTCGCGGACGCCCACGTGCTGATCACCGGGGCCTCCTCGGGGATCGGCGCCGCCACCGCGCACGCGCTGGCGGGCACCGGCGCCCGGCTGACGCTGGCGGGACGCGACCGCGAACGCCTCGCGGCCGTCGCCGCGGCGACCGGCGGGAACATGGTGGTGTGCGACGTCGCCACGGAGGCCGGCGAGCTCGCCACGCGGGCCGGCCACGTGGACGTCCTGGTCAACAACGCCGGGGTGGGGTGGGCCGGGTCGTTCGTGGAGATGCCGGCCGGCAGCGCCGAGCGGCTGCTCGCCGTCAACCTCGCCGCGCCGATCGCCCTGACGCGGCTGCTGCTCCCCGGGATGCTGACGGCGGGCCGCGGGCACGTCGTGTTCGTGGCCTCCATCGCGGGAGCGGTGGGCGTGGCGCGCGAGGCGGTCTACTCGGCCACGAAGGCAGGGCTGATGGTCTTCGCGGAGGGCCTGCGCCACGAGCTGCACCACGCGCCGGGCGTCGGCGTGTCCGTGCTGCTGCCCGGCGTGGTGGACACGCCCTTCTTCGTGCGGCGCGGCGCCCCGTACACGCGCGGCCGGCCGGCGCCGATCCCGCCCGAGCGGGTGGCACGGGCCGTCGTGGCGGCGATCCTGCACGGCCGGCCTGAGTCGTTCGTGCCGGGCTGGCTCAGGCTGCCGGCCAGGCTGCGCGGCGCGGCCCCCGGCCCGTTCCGGCTGCTCGCGCGGCGCTTCGGCTGACCCGCGCTCAGCCGCTCCTGATGGCCCGGAGCGACTCCTTCAGCGAGCCGAGCGTGGCGAGGACGGCGGTGGGCTCGTACCCGCAGTGCGCCATGCAGTTGTCGCACCGCGGGTCGCGGCCCCGGCCGTAGGCCGACCAGTCGGTCTCCTCGATCAGCTCGCGGTAGGTCTGCGTGTACCCGTCGGCCATCAGGTAGCACGGCCGCTGCCAGCCGAACAGCGAGTACGACGGGATCGCCCAGGCCGTGCAAGGAAGCTCCGTCAGGCCCTCCAGGAAGTCCAGGAACAGCGGCGAGTGGTTGAACCGCCAGCGGCGCCGCCTCCCGCCCTTGAACGCCTCCCGGAACAGCTCGCGCGTCTCCCGCACGCCCATGAACCGATCCTGTACGGGCGCCTTCTCGTACGCGTACGCGGGCGAGATCATCATCTGGTCCACGGCCAGGTCGTCGTTGAGGTAGTCGAGCACCTCGATGACGGTCTGCGGGCTGTCGGAGGAGAAGAACGTCGTGTTCGTCGTCACCCGGAAGCCGCGCCGCTGGCACTCGCGCACGGCGGCGACCGCCTCGTCGAAGACGCCCTCCTTGCACACCGCCGCGTCGTGCCGTTCGCGGACGCCGTCGATGTGCACCGTCCAGGCGAAGTACCGGGAAGGCTCGAACTCGTCGATCTTCTTGGGGATCAGCAGGGCGTTCGTGCACAGGAAGACGTACTTCTTCATGGCGACGAGGCGGCGGACCAGCTCGCCGATCTGCGGGTGCATGAGCGGCTCGCCGCCGGCGATCGAGACCATGGGCGCGCCGCACTCCTCGATGGCCGCGACGGCCTGGTCCACCGGCATCCGTCGTCTCAGCACGTCGGCGGGGTGCTGGATCTTGCCGCAGCCGGCGCATTTGAGGTTGCACGCGAACAGCGGCTCCAGCTCCACCAGCAGCGGGAACTTGGACCGTCCCCTGAGCCGCTGGCCGAGGATGTAGCCGCCGATGCGCAGGCTTTGCCGAAGCGGGATCGTCATGTCAGCGGTTCCTTCAGTAGCGGGAAGGGCACGGATTCCTGGGCGATGGTCCGGTGCGGGCCGGCGGCCGCCGCCCAGCGCACCAGGACGGGTCCGACGGCGGCGAGCGTGCGGCGCGCGGCGAGGCCACGGGCCAGCGTCGCCGGGCGCAGCAGCGGCGCCCGCGGCGCGTCGACGATGACCCGTAGGGCGGCGAGCGGCCGGTCCGCGGCGGCGCGGGCCAGGGGCCCGCTCTCCATGTCCACGGCCTGCACGCCCTGACCGGCGAGGCGACGGCGTTCGGCGCCCCTGACGAGGTGATCGACGGTGAGCAGCGGCCCGACCCTCGCGGGCAGGCCGGCACGGGCCAGCTCCTCGGCGAGCAGGGCGGCCCAGGGACAGGGATGAACGCGTCCCCTGTACCGGATCTCGTCCGCCACCAGGACGTCGCCCGGCCGGAGGCTGGCGGCGACGGCGCCGCCGAAGCCCACGACGGCGACCGCCCTCTGCCCGTGCAGCCGCTCGGCCGCGCGGGCGGCCCGGCGCGGGCCGATCCCGATGGCGACCACCCTGACGTCCGTCAGGTGAGCCGGCAGGCCGCGCCTGATCGCGTGGGCCTCGATGCCGAGCGCGGCACAGATGAGCAGGCCGGTCATCGGACGTCCGGAGGGGTGTCGCGGCGCAGATAACGCCCGAGGGCGCTGATCGGGAAGACGAGCCGGTAGAGGTGGTAGTTGATGTAGAAGTCGCCGGGGAAGCCGGTGCCCGTGAAGTACGGCTCGTCCCAGTTGCCGTCTGGCCGCTGGTGCTCGACGAGCCAGCGCACCCCGTTCTCCACGGCGGGCGAGCGTTCGCCGGCGGCCAGCAGGGCCAGCAGCGCCCAGGCGGTCTGCGAGGCCGTCGAGGCGCCCCGGCCGATCCAGGCGGGGTCGCGGTAGGAGCGCAGGTCCTCTCCCCATCCGCCGTCGTCGTTCTGGTGTCGTTCCAGCCAGGCGACGGCGCGGCGTATGGAGGAATGTCCCGGGTTGACCCCGGCGGCGACGAGGGCAGGCACGACGGCGCCGGTGCCGTAGACGTGGTTGGCGCCCCACCGGCCGAACCACGAGCCGTCCCGTTCCTGTGCCCTGAGCAGCCAGACCACGCCTCTGCGCAGCTCGGGGGAGCGGGGCCGCTCCTTGGCCAGGGCCTCGACGACGTGCGCGGTGACGTCGGCGGACGGAGGGTCGATCACCGCGCCGAAGTCGCAGAAGGGCAGCTTGGTGCAGAGCATGCGGTCGTTGTCGGCGTCGAACGCCCCGAAGCCGCCGTCGGAGCTCGCCATGCCGGCCATCCACCGGACCCCGCGCTCGATCGCCGGCCGCACGCCGGGGACGTCCAGCCTGCGCAGCGCCAGGATCACCTCCGCGGTGTCGTCGATGTCGGGATAGCCGTCGTTGTCGAACTCGAACGCCCATCCGCCCGGCGGCAGGCCGGGCCTGCGTACGGCCCAGTCGCCCGTCGTGGTGATCTCCTCGCGCAGCAGCCAGTCGGCGGCTCCGGTGACGGCCGGGTGGTCGGCGGGAGTGCCGGCGTCGAGCAGGGCGTTGACCGCCAGCGCGGTGTCCCAGACGGGGGACTGGCACGCCTCCAGCCGGCGTCCGCTCTCGTCCCGGATGGTGAACCGGTCGAGTCCCTTGATCGCCTTGGTCATCACCGGATGGTCGAGCCGATAGCCGGCGAGGTGGAGCGCCATCACCGAGTAGACCCACGGGGGCTGGATGCCGCCCCAGGAGCCGTCGGCCTCCTGACGGGCGACGATCCAGTCGACGGCGCGCCTCAGAGCGGCCCGGCGCAGCACCGGCGAAGGGCGCCGCTCGTAGCGGTGCAGCGCCCTGTCGAGGACGCCGAAGGCCCGCTCCCAGCCTCCGCCGGCGGCCCGGTCCGGCTCCCGTCCGGTGCGCAGCTCGGCCAGGTCGAACGGCAGCCCGCGCACCGGCCGGTACGCCGTCACGACGGTCAGCGGCACGATCGTCTGCCTGGCCCAGCAGGCCCAGTCGTAGACGTTCAGCGGGAACCACGACGGGAGGAACATCAGCTCGGGCGGCATGACCGGCAGCCGCCGCCACGGCCACTCCCCGAACAGCGCCAGCCAGATCCGCGTGAACACCCGGCTCGCCTCGATGCCGCCCATGTCCAGGATCTGGCCGCGGGCGGCGCGCATGTGCGCCGCGTCGGGCGGGTCGCCGGCCAGCCGCAGCGCGGCGTACGCCTCGACGGTGGTGGACAGGTCGGCGGGCCCTTCGTGGAAGTTGGCCCAGGTGCCGTCGGCCCGCTGCTGCGAGCGGATCCACCGGCCGGCCTCCGCGGTGTCCTGCTCGGTGCGGATGCCGAGGAACTGCCGCAGCAGCAGGTCCTCGGCGTCCATGGTCACGTTGGTCTGCAGCTCGCCCTTCCACCAGCCCTCCGGGGACCGCAGGCCCAGCAGGTGGTCGCAGGCGCTCTGAAGGGCGTGCTCGGCTCCGGTGAGCACGTTCCTGGTCTCAAGAGTCGTCATGTCAGTGGTCCCTGGATGCGATGAATCGGGCGAGGTGCAGGAATTCAGCTCGTACGTCCGCAGGCAGGTCGGCGTCGTCGAGGCACCGGGTCGCCGCGTCGAGGCGCCGCCCGGCCTCCGCCTCGGCCCACGCCCGCCCGCCCGCCTCCTCGACCAGGCGGGCGGCGTCGCGCAGGTCGGACTCCGTGAGCGGTTCGGGCCGGGCCAGCAGCTCGGCGAGCCGGCGGCCGGCCGCCGTCGGGCCGGTGAGCGCGGCGACCACGGGCAGGCTCTTCTTGCGGGTCCGCAGATCGGCGAGCACCGGCTTGCCCGTCGCCTCGGTGCTGCCCCAGATGCCGAGCAGGTCGTCGGCCAGCTGGAAGGCCAGGCCCGCCTCGGTGCCGAACGCGGCCAGGGCGTCGGCCAGCCGCGCGGGGCCGCCGGCCGCCGTGACGCCGATCGAGCAGGCGCAGGCGAGCAGCGAGGCGGTCTTGCACCGCGACATGCGCAGGCACTCCTCCCTCGTCACGTCGTCGCGGTCCTGGAACTCCAGATCGAGGGCCTGGCCCGCCACGAGCGAGAGCACGGCCTCGTTGAGCGCGCGGGCCGCGGCCGCGCCGCCGGGCGTCCCCTGTTCCAGCAGGAGCTCCCCGGCCAGGGTGAGCAGCGCGTTGCCGCAGAGCAGCGCATGCGGGCGGCCGAAGACGGTCCAGGCGGCCGGGCGGTGCCGGCGTACCGGGTCGTCGTCCATGACGTCGTCGTGCAGGAGCGAGAACGCGTGCACCAGCTCCACCGCCGCGGCGGCGGGCAGGCACCGCTCGACGTCCGCTCCCGCCGCCCGGCCCGACAGCACCGCGAGCGTCGGCCGCAGCGCCTTCCCGCCGCCGCTCGCAGCGCCTTGGTCGTCGGCCCAGCCGAAGTGGTAGCGGGCGACGCGCGCGGAGAGCGGGTCGAGACGGCCGACGGCCTCGCGCAGCACCGGCTCCACGAGCTCGCGGGCGGCCTCCGCGGCCGGCAGGGTCAGGGTCATGGCGTCGTCTCCTGACGTCGCAGGTGCCGCCTGACCAGGCCGGCCGCATGCAGTCCACTGCGTACGGCCCCTTCCATGGTGTCGGGCCAGCCGGTGTCGGTCCAGGCGCCGGCGAGGTAGAGGCCGGGCCAGTGGGTGGTGCTGCGCGGGCGGAGCGCCCCGCTGCCGGGTGCCTGGCGGAACGTCGCGCGCCGCTCTCTGGTGACGAAGAAGTCGGTCAGCCGGGCCCCGCGCGTGGCGGGAAGAACCGCTCGCAGCGCGGGGACGAACACCTCGCGCAGGTCCGCGGTCGGCCGGTCGATCCAGGTGTCCGCGACCGACACGGACACCGCGAGGTACTGGCCCCGGCGCAGGCCCGCGACGCGGGTCTTGTCGAACACCCACTGCACCGGCGAGTCCGTGACCGCGACGAACGGCGCCGGCATGACCGGCCGGTCGTAGACGGCGTGCACGTTGATGATCGGGCTCGCGTCCAGGGCGTTCCACGTGTCCCTGCCGGGCGCCGCGTCCAGGGGCACCAGCTTCGCGGCCTGCTCGTGGCGGGTGGCCACGATGACCGCCGACGCCCTGATCCTGGCGCCGTCCACGACGACGGCCGGCCCCGGCTCGATGGCGCTGACCTTGGCCCCCACCCGTACGTCGCCGCCGCGCCGGACGATGGCCGCCCTGGCGGCGGTGTCGTGCAGCTCGCCGAGCGGAACCAGCGGGATGCCGAGGTCCGCGGCGTCCGGCCGGCCGAGCAGCGCGGTCTTGAACACCTTCACCGCCGGGCCGAGCGCGGCCTCCTCGACCCCCGTGTTCAGCGCCGCCACCGCGAGCAGGTCCCAGAGCGCCTGCCGGGCCGGGGCCCGCTGGCCGTGCTCGGCGAGCCAGCTCCCGAACGTCACCTCGTCGAGGACGGGATCGGCCGGATCGAGCCTGCTCAGCGCGATGGAGCCGCGCAGAGCGCGGACCCGGTCGCCGGGACGGAGCAGGCGGTAGCCCGCGAGGGCGGGCACGAAGTGCAACGGGCCGGGCAGCGCGGCCCGGCGCAGCCGCCCGGACCGGCCCGCCGCGCTCAGCACCCGCACGTCGAACCGGCTCTGCAGGTCCACCAGCCCGGTGCCGCCGATGCGTTCGAGCAGTCCGCGGTAGGCAGTGCAGCAGCGGAGGAAGACGTGCTGGCCGTTGTCCACCGTCATCCCGTCGCGCTGGAAGGAGCAGGCGGCGCCGCCCAGCCTCGGGCGGGCCTCGTACAGCGTCACGCGGCAACCGGCCTCGGTGAGCGCGATGGCCGCCGAGATGCCGGCCAGGCCGCCGCCGATCACCGCCACCGGCTCGGAGTCCGATCGGGGCCTCATCGGAGGCGTCCCAGGGGAAGGCCGGACCTCATCGCGGCCCCTCATGCCGACGGAAGGCGTTGGAGCGCCGTGTCGGACGGTCTCGTGGTCATGAGGACCCGCGCCCACTCCGTGAGCAGGCGCAGGCGGCGCGGGCGGACGGCACGGCCCAGGACGTCGTAGCGGGCGCCGTCCAGCGCGGCCAGGGTCGCGTGGCCTCCCGCGACGTAGCCCGCCACCGCCGTACGGGCGAAACCGGCCAGCGAGGCGACGATCGCCTCACCCTCGATCAGCAGCTTCGCGGCCCGCGCGGCCTGCACGGCCACCACCGCGCGCAACTGCGGCGAGGTGGCCGGCGCCGCGAGATGGCCGGCCGGGCAGCCGGCCCGCCGCAGGTCCTCCTGCGGCAGGTAGACGCGCCCGCGCCGGTGGTCCTCGCCCACGTCCTGGCAGTGCTCGATGATCTGCAGCGCCGAGCACACGCGGTCCGACAGGGCCAGGCGGGGCTCGCTCACCTCCCCGAACACGTGCAGCACGAGCCGGCCGACCGGGTTCGCCGAGAGCTCGCAGTAGCCGAGCAGGTCGTCGAAGGTCTCGTAGCGGGTGACCGACTGGTCACGCCGGTTGGCCTCGATGAGGCGGCGGAACGGCTCGGCCGGGATCGAGCACTCCCTGACGGTACGGGCCAGCGCCCGGACCGGCCGCAGCCGCGTGGCCTGCCCGTCGTAGAGCCGTGCCAGATCGGCCTCGAACTCGTCCAGCAGGCGCAGCCGGTCACCGGGAGGCTCCTCGTCGCCGACGTCGTCCACGGAGCGCGCGAAGCCGTACACGGCCATGAGGTGGTCGCGGTGCCGACGCGGCAGCAGTCGCGAGGCCACCGGGAAGTTCTCCCGGCGCGCCTTTTCCGCGAGCTCCTGTGAATAGCCCTTCCGAGACAGCACGACAGGGAAATTATCCGTGTCCGGGCAGCGCAAACCTGAGGGCGATCTGTTTGCATTCCAATGCCTCGGCATTTACTGGTCGGTGCCGCCGGTAAATCGGCGTTTGAATGCACGGGGAAAGGGGACTCGCCATTATGGGAACCCGCTGCACAGCATTTAACGGCGGCTCGCCGCCACGCCGTGGTCGCGCAGCGGTCCCACCCTCAGGCCCATGAGCCGGCAGCGCTCCACGAGCGCGGGGAGGGCGTCGAGCGCCGATCGCCAGGAACCAGGAACGGAGGCGTGGTCGGAGTCATGGAGCAGGACGGTCGCCCCGCCGCGCAGCCCGGCCGCCACGGTGGCGAGGACCGAGCGCGGCGTGGCCGCCGCCTCCCAGTCCCGGCCCCAGTCGGTCCACAGCACGGGACGCAGCCCCAGCACGCGGGCGGAGAGCAGCGCCTCCAGGCTGAGAGCCCCGTAGGGCGGGCGGTACCAGGCCGGGCGGACCCCGGCGACCGCCCGCACCAGGCCGGCGGCGCGGCCGATCTCGGCCGTCAGCCGTCCCGGCGGGGCGAGCAGGGCGTTGCCGTGCCGCCAGCCGTGCACGGCCAGCTCGTGGCCCTCGGCCACGATGCGGCGGCCCAGTCGCGGGTGCCGTTCGAGCAGCTCGCCGAGGACGAAGAAGGTCGCGTGACAGCCGAGGCGGCCGAGCTCGTCCAGGAAACGCGGGGTGGAGCCGGGATGAGGACCGTCGTCGAAGGTGAGCGCCACGTGGCCGGGGTCGCCGGCGCCGGCGAGAGCGGGCATCCACCGCCGGACCGACGGCAGCCAGGTGGCGGCCGGGGCCGCGTGCAGCAGGGACAGGCAGGCCAGCCCGAGCGGCAGGGCGATCCGGCTCATCGCCGCGCCGCCCGTCCGCCCGGGAGAGCCGGGAAGCGGCGGCGGGTGCTCATCCTCACCGCGTCGATGGGCAGCGGCCACGACGGGGTCGCGGCCGAGCTGGCCGCGCGGCTCGCGGCCGAGAACGCCGAAGCGCGGATCATCGATGTCCTCCTGCTCTTCCCGCTCCGGCTGGGAACGGCGCTGCGCCACGGGTACCGCTGGATGATCCTGCGCGCCCCCTGGCTCTACGAGCTCATCTACCAGGTCTTCTTCGTCGGCAAACGGGCGCCGGGGACGTCTCCGCTCACGGTTCTCGCGGCGGCCCGCCTGCGCCGGCTCGTGGACGGCTGGCGGCCCGACGAGGTGGTCTCGACGTTCCATCTGGCCGCGCAGATCACGGGACGGCTGCGCGAGCGCGGCGGGCTGGCCTGCCCGAGCACTGTGCTGGTCACGGACTTCGCGGTGCACCGGTTGTGGCTGCACCGCGGCAACGACCGGTACCTGTGCCCGAATCCCGACATCATTGGATATGTAGCCGCATGCACCCGTCGGCCGGCGCTGCGCTGCGCGCCCGTCGTCCGCCCGGTGTTCGGGCGGGCCGTGGCCGATCCCGGGCGGGTGGCCCGCGGTGTCGGCGTGGATCCCGGCGACCGGCTCGTCCTGGTGTCGGGCGGGTCATGGGGGGCCGGGGAGATCGTCGCGACCGCGCGCGCCCTGGTGAGGTCGGGGCGGTACACGCCGCTCGTCTTGTGCGGGGACAACGCCGAGCTGCGGCGCCGCCTGCGCGCGGCCGGGCTGGGGCCCGCGCTCGGCTGGCGCGACGACGTCCCCGAGCTCATGGCGGCCGCGTACGCCCTGGTCGACAACGGCTCCGGCCTGACCTGCGAGGAGGCGTTCGCCGCCGGGCTGCCGGTCGTCATCCACCGGCCGATCAGCGGCCACGGGCGCGACGGAGCGCGCGCGATGGCCGCGGCCGGGGTGAGCGCGTGCACCGGCGACGCGGCCGCGCTGCTGGAGGCGCTGGACCTGCTCGACGACGCGCCGACGCGCAAGCGCCGTACGGACCGCGCCTCCGCCCTGTTCCGCTCGATGCCGGCCGAGGCGGGCCTCGTCTCCTCACCGAAGGGGCGCGTTCTGGGCCTGGATGAGCGGCGAGCGGGCCAGCTGGATGACCCCATAGGCCAGGCTCCCGATGCCGATCGCCTCCAACACGATCCATGAGCCGGAGCGGATGGGCTCACCGAACAGCAGCGCGCCGTACAGGATGCCGGCGATGGGGTCGCTGATGGTCAGCGCGGGCTGCGCGACCACCAGCGGGCCGCTGTGCAGGGCGTGCTGCAGGAGGACCAGACTGCACAGGCCGGCCAGCACCATCGCGTACAACTGCCAGGTCAGCGGCAGCGCGCTCAGGTCCTCCTGGGCGATGGTCGTGACCCTCTTCATGAGCGTCGCGGTGAAGGCGAAGCCGATGCCCGCGGCCACGCCCATCGCCGCGGGCCGGAGGGGCCCCTTGGCCAGGACCCCCACCGTGACCAGCGCGGCCACGACGACCACGGTCACGAGGGTGGCGACGATCCAGCCGATCGCGTCGGGAAGCCACCGCCCCACCTGAGGCGACGCCGCCATGAGGAATATCGCGAGCCCGCCCGACAACGCGGCGATCGCCAGCCAGAGGTGCCTGTCCAGGACGGCGCCGAACGCCAGCGACAGAATGATCATGGTGAACGGCAGCTCGACCACCATGACCGGCTGGACCAGGGCGACGGCTCCCCGCGACAGCGCGCTGGCCTGGAACAGGAAGCCCCCGATCAGCGCCAGGATCCCGAGCAGCCACACCGGCTTGCGCACCAGCGCCAGGATCAGGCCCATCCGCGCCTTCGGATCCTGCGGCACCGTCAGCGCCGCGCGCCGCTGCAGGACCGAGGAGACGGCGTTGCACAGCGCCGCGAGCACCGCCAGCAGCGCGGCAGTGATCAATGCGACCCGGCACGGTCGGCCGGCCGGCCTCTCCCGCGCCCGGCCCGGGCGAGGGCCCGCACCGCGACCACGGATTTCTCCTTCGTCGTCAAGGACAGCCGAGCCGCCACCGCGCGGTGGGGATCGGCCGAGATGCGGTCGAGCAGGCACCGGTAGATGCCGGCCATGGTGGCCGTGCAGGCGGCGCTGCGCGCGTCCAGCATGGGCAGCAGGCGCATCCCGACCGCGAACCAGTCGCGTGCCCGGTCGGCCTCGAACCTGACCAAGTCGGCCAGGCGCTCCGGCGGGTCCAGGAACCGGCCGGACGCGTCGACGTCCAGGGTGCAGCCGAACCGTTCGAGGTCCTCCGCGGGCAGGTAGATCCGCCCGGCCATGCGGTCCTCGCGCAGGTCGCGCAGGATGTTGGTGATCTGCAGGGCCACGCCGAGCGCGTCCGCGAGCGGCGTGGCCGCCTCGACGTCGTCCGAGCCGAACACGCCCAGCGACAGCCGCCCGATCGAGCCGGCGACGCACCGGCAGTAGCCGACCAGGTCGTCGAAGCTCGCGTACGTCCTCCCGTGCACGTCCGCGACGCAGCCGTCGACCAGATCGGCGAACGCGCGCAGCGGGATCGGATAGCGGCGCGCGGCCTCGAACAGCGCCACCAGCACGAGGTCGTGCGCGTCGGGGCCGGCCGCGTCCAGCGTCTCGCGGACCGCGGACAGGTCGGCCAGCCGCCGCCCGGCCGGGCCGTCGCCGTCGGCGATGTCGTCGATCCTGCGGGCGAGCGCGTAGACGGCGCTCAGCGCACGCCGCTTGGGGACGGGGAGCAGCCGCAGACCGTACGAGAAGTTGCGGGCCTGACTGCGCATGATCTGCTCGCAGTGCCGGTACGCCTTCTTGGAATGCTCGGACGTCATGGCAGCGACGGCCGTTTGCGTATTTTCCCCCATGGCATGAATGAGGGCTGTCCGCTGGGTCGCGGCGATAAACCCGATCATCGCCCGTAAAGGGAGCCGCCGGACATGACAGGGTCGTTTGTTTGCGCGCGGTTGAAGAATACGACCGTCCATTTGTTCCGCCCGGTGAATTCCCGGAGAATTCCACGACGATCCCGGCCGGGAGGGGCCGCCGAGGCCGACGGGGACGGCCGGACCGCCACCGCCCGCCGGCGGCCTCGGACCCCGCCCCCGCCCCCGGGCGGAGCCGCGTCCGGAAGAATCTCAAAAGATCTTGAAACCGTGTGTCGAAATCGGCCCGGCCCGTTCGCAGCGTATGCAGACGGTCCGGATGCGCCGGTCCCGCCGACAGGAGGTTGACGACCATGACCACGCAGCAGCTCACCCACGCCCGCCCGATCTCCACCCAGCGCCTGCTCCTCGGCTGCGGCGTCGTCGCCGGACCCTTCTACGTGACCGTCGCCCTGGCCCAGGCGTTCACCCGGGAGGGCTTCGACCTGGCCCGCCACCCGTGGAGCTTCCTGGCCAACGGCGAGCTCGGCTGGATCCAGACCGCCAACTTCGTCCTCACCGCCCTCGCCACCATCGCCGCCGCCGCCGGCCTGCGCCGCGCACTGACGCCGGGGCGGGGAGCCCGATGGGCGCCGGCCCTGGTCGGCGTGTTCGGCGCCAGCATGATCGGTGCCGCGGTCTTCCCCGCCGACCCCGCTATGGGCTTCCCCGCCGGAACCCCGGAGGGCCCGGGGGCCATCACCCTGTCAGGGACCCTGCACATGGCCGTCGGCGGCGTCGGGTTCCTGTGCATGGCGGCGGCCTGCTACGTCATCGCCTCCCGGCAGGCCCGCCAGGGCCGCGGCGGCTGGGCCCTGTACTCCCGTGTCACCGGCACGCTGTTCCTCGGCTCGTTCGTCGGCATCGCGAGCGGCTCCGGATCCGCCTGGACCAACCTGATGTTCGTCGCCGGCATCGTGGCGGTCTGGTGCTGGCTGTCGCTGATGTCGCTGAGCCTGTACCGTCACGCCGCCTGACCACCCGTAACAACAACTCTCTGGAACGAGGAGATTCACATGCGCTACCTGGTCACGTTCAAGGCCACCGCCCAGCCCGCCGGACCGCCGCCGGCCGACCTCATGGAGGCCATCTTCAAGCTCGGTCAGGAGGCCACCGAGGCCGGGGTCATGCTCGACAACAGCGGCCTGGCCCCCAGCTCCGAGGGAGCGCGGGTCGAGGTGAGCGGGGGCCGGCTGACCGTCAGCGACGGGCCGTTCGCCGAGGCCAAGGAGCTGATCAGCTACGCGCTGTACGAGGTCAGGAGCAAGGAGGAGATCGTGGAGTGGACCACCCGCTTCGTCAAGCTGCACCGTGACCTGTGGCCGGGTTGGGAGGGCGAGTCGGACATCCTGCGGCTGTTCGGGCCGGAGGACTTCGCCCCGTCGGCCTGATCAGCCGCTTCACCGGGCCGGGGACATGGTCCCCGGCCCAGTGATATTCAAGGACATATGACGGTAGACGCTGCGCATCGGGCGGTGGAGGCGGTGTGGCGGATCGAGTCCGCCCGGGTCATCGCGGCCCTCGCCCGCATGGTCAACGACATCGGGCTGGCCGAGGAGCTGGCGCAGGACGCGCTGGTGGCCGCGCTCGAGGAGTGGCCGCGCAAGGGCGTGCCGGACAATCCGGGGGCGTGGCTGACGCTCACCGCCAAGCATCGGGCCATCGACCAGTTCCGCCGTCGCGACACCTACCAGCGCAAGCTGCAGGAGATCGGCCTGGACCAGGAGCTGCGCCAGGAGTCGGCGGAGGCCGAGCTCGACGACGCCCTCGACGACCACATCGGCGACGACCTGCTCCGCCTGATCTTCACCGCCTGCCATCCGGCGCTCCCCGTCGAGGGCCGGCTGGCGCTCACCCTCCGCCTGCTCGGCAACCTGACCACCGCCGAGATCGCCCGCGCCTTCCTGGTTCCCGAGCCGACCGTCGGGCAGCGCATCTCGCGCGCCAAGCGCACCCTCGCCGACAAGAAGATCCCGATCGAGCTGCCGCCGCCCGCCGAGCTGCCGGCGCGGCTGGCCTCCCTCCTGGAGGTCATCTACCTGATCTTCAACGAGGGGTACGCGGCGACCGCCGGCGACGACTGGATCCGCCCGTCGCTGTGCCAGGAGGCCATGCGCCTCGGCCGCGTGCTGGCCGGGCTCATGCCCGAAGAGCCCGAGGTCCACGGCCTGCTCGCGCTCATGGAGATCCAGTCCTCGCGGCTCCCGGCCAGGACCGCGCCCGACGGCAGGCCCATCCTCCTGCTCGACCAGGACCGCAGCCGCTGGGACCGGCTGCTGATCCGCCGCGGCCTGGCCGCGCTGCGCCGCGCCGAGGAGCTGGGCACGCTCGGGCCGTACGGGCTGCAGGCCGCCATCGCCGCCTGCCACGCCCGCGCGCTCACCCCGGAGGCCACCGACTGGGAGCGCATGGCCGCCCTCTACCGGCTGCTGGCGCACCTCACGCCCTCGCCGATCGTCGAGCTGAACCGGGCGGTCGCGGTCGGCATGGCGTACGGGCCCGCACGCGGCCTGGAGATCGCCGACAGCCTCCGGGACGAGCGGGCCCTGCAGGGGTACGCGCAGCTGCCCGCCGTCCGCGGGGACCTGCTGGCCAGGCTCGGACGGGCCGAGGAGGCGAGCGCCGAGTTCCGGCGCGCGGCCGAGCTGACCAGGAACGCGCGCGAGCGCGACCTGTTCCTGGAGCGCGCCGCCGCCGGGTCCGTCACGCCGGGTCGTCCATGAGGTCGCGCAGCACGGCGCGCAGCACGTCGGGCACCCGGCAGGGCTTTCCTGAGTCGTCGAGGTGGACGACCGTGTGCGCGCCGCTCACGGCGACGTGCTCCGCCTCGAGGATCCGCCACCCGTAGGTGATCGAGGTGTTCCCCAGCGCCTCGACCCGGAGCTCGACGACGTATTCCGCGCCGTCCGCGAGCGGCCGCTCGAAGCTCGCGCGGACGGTCCGCCGGGGGAAACCGGCGACCGGCAGGCCGACCGACCGGTAGAGGACGTGCTCGGCGTTCTCGGCCCACTTGAGGGCGTTCGTGTAGTGGTACAGCCCGGAGGCGTCGGTCTCGTGGAAGGCGACCACGCCGCGTACCCGATGCACGCTCATGCGGCGCTCAGCTGCTTGAGTCCGAGCAGCTCGCGCGCCTCCGCCGGGGTGGCGAGCTCGTGGCCGAGTTCCTTGATGATGCGCACCGCCCGCTCCACGAGCCGGACGTTCGTCGCCGGCACGCCACGCGCGTAGTAGAGGTTGTCCTCCAGGCCCACCCGCATGTGCCCACCGAGCAGCAGGCCGTGCGTGGTCGCGGGAAGCTGAGTCGGGCCGATCCCCGAGACACCCCAGATCGTGCCCTCCGGCAGGTGCTCGACGAGCAACTGGAGGATCTTCGGGGTGTAGGGCAGCGCACCCTGGAATCCTCGCTGGCCGCCGAGCACGATGTTGCAGTAGTACGGCTTCGTGTCGAGCCCCTCCGCGGCGAGCTCGGTGAAGTCGGAGAGGATGTGGCCGAGGTCGAAGACCTCCCACTCGGGCTTGATCCCGCGCTTGGTCATCTCCTCCAGCAGCCGACGCACGCGTTTGGGCGTCGTGGTCACCAGGTGCTCGCGGCCCTCGAACGAGGCCGTGATGGTGTGGGAGTCCAGCGTGGCCATCTCGCAGTGCTCGCCCTCGATGCCCTTGATCCGCTCGTTCCAGTCGAGCTCCCACAACTCGTCGTTGAGCCGGACCGGCAGGTCGCCGTGGATGCCGCCGCCGGTGGAGTTGTTGATGACGATGTCGGTACGGGCCCGGATCAACTGGTTGATCTCGGAGTAGACCTCGGGATCGCAGGTCGCGAGGCCGTCCTCGCGCCGGGCGTGCACGGCGACCACGCTCGCGCCCAGCTCCCAGCACCGGGCGACGTCGTCCGCGATCTCCCGCGGGGTCACCGGCAGGTGCGGGTTCTGGTCCTTGGTCGCCATGCCGCCGGTCGGGGCGACGGTGAGGATGATCTTGCGGCTCATGGTCGTCTCCACATCGGTTCCAGGTCGATGTCGTGGAACGGCTCCTGGTCGTGCCGGTGCACGTCGATCGCGAGCAGTGTTCCAGTGGCCGGGTCCGCCCAGCCCGTCACGGTGAGGTCGGGGTGCAGGGTGGCGCCGGAGGCCGCGGGGAGAGCCGGCCGGAAGCGGTGGGCGCCCTCGCGCCAGCGGGTGGAGCCGACGGACAGGACGGTGCCGTCCAGCGTGCGCACGTGCCACCGGCCCGATGCGTCGTCACGTACGGCGATGAGACGGTCGGCGAGGCGTACGGCGCCTTCGACGGGCTCGTCGCTCACGGGAGCCGGCTCGGGCAGGGTGCCCGGATCCACGCCGAGGCGCGCGGCCCGGATCCCCCTGCGGGCTGCCGACGTCGCGGCCTCGTCGACACGCCGGCCGTCCTCGGCGAGGACGACGCCGTACGTCTCCAGCGCCTCGAACTCGGAGACCAGCCCGTAGCGCACGTCGTCCAGCACGTCCTGCGGGGAGCGGTCGAGCGGGTCGCCGAGGCCGCCGCCGCCCTGCCAGGTGACCTCGAAGAGGTCGGCCGGAGTGATGGGGAAGGAGCCGGGCTTCGGGCCCAGGTCCGTCTCCGCGCCGCCCCTGGGGGTGAAGCGCTGGGCGACGAGCCCGCCGGGCAGGCCACCGCCGATGCCGATGGAGTTCGGCACCTCGGCGCCGTGCGTCATGACCAGCGCTTCGGCCTTGGGGACCGAGACGGTGAGGCCGATCTCGGCGCTGACGCCGCCGCGGCGCCTGCCGGGGCCTCCCGTGTCGGTGGCGAGCCGGCGGTAGTGGTAGAAGAGCGGGTTCTTCTGCTCGTTCGTCTCGACGTCCGCGATCGACGGGCACGGCGCGTTGATCGGGCCGGCCGCGTTCTGGCCGTCGTGGTCGGCGAACGCGCCGAAACCTCCCGCGAGCGGGTCCATGAGGTGAAGGCCGAAGACCTTGTCGTGGCGGTCGCGGCCCGAGAGGTTGAAGGTCGCCATGGTGCCCGAGCTGACGGCCTGGGCGCGGTGCGCGTACTTCGGTGAGGCGAACAGGAGGCGGTTGAGAGCTGCGGAGACCACGTTGCTGACCGTCCACACCGCCTCGACGGTCGCCGAGCCGACCGGGGCCGGCGGCACGGCCGTGCAGATGAGACCGTCGGGCGCGGAGATCTCGACCGGGCGCAGGATGCCTTCGTTCCACGGGATGCCGAAGCCCAGCGTGGGGATCACGGCGCCGGCGACGCCGCCGGCCAGCCCGGCTCGCGAGGAGTTGATGAAGCCGTTGGCCTGGGGTGAGGAGCCCGAGAAGTCGAAACGCAGCGAGTCGCCGCGCTTGCTCAGCACGCAGTCGATGACGAAGAGGATGTCCTTCTTCCCGTCGTGCTCCAGGAAGTCCCGCGTGCGTACGACGCCGTCGGGAAGCTCGCGCAGGCGCGCACGCATGAGCGACTCGGCGTCGTCGACCATCGCGTGCATGACCGACAGGACGGTGTCCTTGCCGTAGCGGTGCGAGAGCTCCGCCATCCGCTCGGCCGCGACGTTGAGGGTGGCGATGAAGGCCCGGATGTCGAGGCCCACCTGCGCGGGCAGGCGCGACGCGGCGAGGATCATCTCAAGGACGTCCTCGCGCAGCTCGCCCCCGTCCACGAGCTTGACGGCCGGGATGCGAAGCCCTTCCTGCCACACCTCCGTCGCCTTCGGCGACCAGGACGCGAAGTCCATGCCGCCGATGTCGGTCTCGTGGGCCATCACGCCGGCCCATCCGAGGAGTTCCCCGTCGACCATGAGCGGCGCGCACATCTGGACGTCGTTCTGGTGCAGTGCGCCGATGAACGGGTCGTTGCCGATGATGCGGTCGCCGTCCTTGAGCTTCGTCCCCTTCGCCAGCAGGTGACGGATCAGCGAGCCGACCGGTGGCGCCTCGAAGGTGACCTGGTGGCCCATGGTGACGAACGACCCGTCCGGCAGATAGACGCCGGTGAAGAAGTCGCTGGCCTCCGTGACCGTCGGGCTTCCGCTGACCGATTGGAGGGCGAGCCGCATCTGGTCGGTGATCGCGATGAGCCGGCTGCGGATGACCTGCCGGACGACCGGATCGCTCTCTGTGGGGGACGTCATCAGTTCACCTTCACGTGGATGAGCCCGAGGGAGTCGGTGGTGGCCACGCCCTTGGGCGGTACCACCACGACGCAGCCCGGGAGCTGGACGAGCGCGGGCCCGACGATCCGCTGGCCGGGCGCGGGCCACCGTACGGAGTAGACGTCGGTCTCGTCGGGGCGGCCGGCGTCGTCGAAGACGACGGGACGGGTGCCGAGCCTGGTGAACCGTTCGCCGGTGCCGGTTCCGCCGATCTCGGTGGCGGGAAGGGCGGCGACCGAGCGCACCGCGAGGATCTCGAACCCGGCTTCGCGGAAGCCTGAGCCCTTGCCCCACAGTTGTTCGTACTCCTTCTCGAACCTCTGCAGCAGATCGGCGACGGCGTCCTCGTCCGGCGCGTCACCGATCGCGACGTCGAGGTGGTGCGCCTGGCCGAAGTAGCGGATCGACGCCACGTGCGTCACCGTGCTGCGGGCCGGGTCGGGGATCTCGGCGAGGACCGCCGCGCGCGTCCGCTCCAGTGCGGCAGCGATCACCGCCGCGTCCTCCTCGGCGGGGCCCACCTCGGGCAGCACCCGGCGGTAGCAGGTCCGGGAAGCCGTCGTCTTGAGGTCGGAGGTGCCGGCGCCGAACGCCGACTGCGCGGTCGCGGCCGGAGGCACGATGAACCCGTCGAGGCCCGCCTCACGGCAGAGGGCCCACGCGTGGGAAGGGCCGGCTCCGCCGCCCGCGACGAGGGTGAACTCGCGCGGGTCGTGGCCACGTTCGATCGTCACCGCGCGCAGGAGGTCGGCCATGACGTTGTCGAAGACGACGCGGATCGCCCGCGCGGCCTCGATCGCGTCGAGCCCGAGTGGCCTTCCGACCTTCTCCTCGATCGCGGCGGCCGCCGCCTGCCGGTCGAGCACGATGCCGCCGGAGCCGAACTGTTCCGGGTCGAGCACGCCGAGCACCAGATCCGCGTCCGTCGTCGTCGGCTCCGTGCCGCCCTTGCCGTAGCAGACCGGGCCCGGGTGGGCGCCCGCACTGCGCGGACCGACGCTGAGGACGCCGCCCTCGACGGCGGCGATGGAGCCGCCGCCGGCGCCGATGCTCGCGATGTCGATGCTCGGCACGCGCATGTCGGCGCCGCCGAAGGTCACCTCGTCGGTCATGAGGGCGACTCCGTCGACGATCACGCCGACGTCGAAGCTCGTGCCGCCGACGTCCATCGTCAGGACGTGCGTCGTGCCGAGCAGGGAGCCGAGCTTCTGCCCGGCGACGACGCACGACGCCGGACCCGAGAGGAGGTTGGACACGGGACGCTCGGTGACCGTACGCGCGGGGACGACGCCGCCGGCGCTCGTGGTCATCATGATCGGGGCCGTCATGCCGAGGGCCGCGAGCTCTTCCTCCAGGCGGGCGAGGTAGTGGCCCTGGATCGGGCCGAGCGCCGCGTTGGCCACGGTCGTCGAGGCGCGTGCGTACTCGCCGACCGACGGCGCGATCTCGTGCGAGAGCGAGACGAAGACGCCGGGCATCATCGTACGGACGGCGGCCGCCACCTCTCGCTCGTGCGCCGGGTTCTCGGTCGCCCAGAGCAGGCAGATCGCGACGGCCTCGACCCCGGCGTCCTTCAGCTTGAGCACCGCCTCGCGGACCGAGCCCGCGTCCAGCGGGGTGCGTACGAGCCCGTCGGAGTCGACGCGCTCGTGGACCTCGGCGACGAGAGTGCGGGGGACGAGCGGGGGAGTCCGGCCGCGCAGATGGTAGTCGCCCAGGTCGAGCCCCTGGAGACCGGCCGTGCCGCGCCGCAGCCGCCCGATCTCCAGAACGTCACCGAAACCGCGCGTCGTGATGAGCCCGGTCCGCGCTGCGCGCCCCGTCAGCAGCGCGTTCAGTCCGACGGTGGTGCCGTGACCGAACCGCGTGACGGCGGGTGCGAGCCGGCGGAGGTCGACACCGGCGGTCTCCGCCGCCAGCCGGACCGCGTTGACCACGCCGGTCACCACGTCGTCGGTGGTCGGCGACTTGCACACCCACGTGTCGCCCGACGGTGAGCGCAGCCAGAGGTCGGTGAAGGTGCCGCCGACGTCGCTGCCGACGGCCCATCCCGGCTCGATCGTCGTCTCTGTCACCATCAGACAACCCCCATGCCGCCGTCGATCTT
This sequence comes from Nonomuraea wenchangensis, assembly GCF_900111685.1. Lineage (GTDB taxonomy): Bacteria > Actinomycetota > Actinomycetes > Streptosporangiales > Streptosporangiaceae > Nonomuraea > Nonomuraea wenchangensis. Next base: position 82,708 of record NZ_FOHX01000011.1, on the reverse strand, counting down.
GAACGATGAGCCCGTGACGTCCTTCGCGGCGTCGGACGCGAGGAAGGCGACGAGCGCCGCCACGTCCTCGGCGGTCTGGAACCGGCCCATCGGGATGCCTTCGCGGAACCACTCCCAGGCGTCGCCCACGCTGAGACCGCGCAGCTGGCTGATGCCCTCGGTGACCCGCTCGTGCAGGGCGGTGGCGACGATGCCGGGATGCACCGAGTTCACCGTGATGCCGTGCTGGGCGAGCTCCGCGGCGAGGCTGAGCGTCATCCCGGTGACCGCGAACTTCGAGGTGACGTACGGAGCCACGTAGGGCGCCGGCTTGAGCCCGAGGATCGAGGACATGTTGATGATCCGTCCGCTCCCGCGCTCGGTCATCACGGGGATCACAGCACGGGTCGTGTAGAACGTGCCCTTCACGTTGATGTCCAGGACGAAGTCGAAGTCCTCGTCGGTGATCTCCGCGGTCGGGTGGGAGTGGATGTTCGTCCCCGCGTTGTTGACCAGCACGTCGATCCTGCCGTAGCGCGACAGGGTTTCCTCGACGAGCCTGCGGGCGTGCTCCGGACTGCGGACGTCATGCTCCACGGCCAGCGCTTCCGGAAGCTCAGCCGCGCGCGCCTTCACCTCCTCGACGTCGATGTCGGAGAGGACGACCGCGAAGCCCTCGTCGGACAGTCTCCTCGCGATCGCGAGGCCGATCCCCTTCGCCGCGCCCGTGACCACGGCGACCTGTTGTGCCATCATCGGTTCCCCCGCAGCTCAGAGCCGGTCCGCGACCCAGTCGGCGATGTAGTTGGCCGGCACGGTCTCGTTGTCGGCGCCCGCATGGGACGACCCTCCCTCTGCCTTCGTGAAAAGCTTCCAGTGCCGGTCAGGGCTGTTGATCGCGTTCTCGTACTGCGGGATCGCGAATTCCATGGGGATCTGGCGGTCGTCCTCACCGTGGGTGACGAGGAACGGCACGGTGATCTGCTCGACGACGCCCTCAAGGGTCATCCTCGGGGCGAACGCCATGAACTCCTCCAGGCTGTTCCGGCCGAACACCCATTGGACGTGCCCCCAGTAGTGCGGCACGGGGTTCTCACCCTCCCGCTGCAGCCGGCGTTTCTGCAGCTCGCCCCAGTTGTAGTTCGCCCCCCAGACGGCGCACAGCTTGAAGCGCTTGTCGAAGGCGGCGGCCCGGGGAGCGTAGTAGCCACCCAGGGAGATGCCGCTCATGCCGACGCGCAGGGGATTCACGTCCGGGCGCGATTCCAGGTAGTCCACGGCGGCCCCGGCCCAGCGCTCGCTGTCGTGGACGGCGCGCAGGCCGCGCTCCCGCAGCGAGGCGCCCGTCCCCGGCTGGTCGACGCAGAGGGTCGCGATGCCGCGCCGGGCCAGCTCGGCCGGCAGCCCGCAGGTGTAGAGCAGCTCCTTCGTGGAGTCCAGCCCGTTGCAGAACACCATCACCGGCCGGCCGCCCTCGGGGGGCTCGCCCTCCGGCCAGGTGAAGATGGCGGGGAACGAGACCTCCCCGTACGGGACCTCGACGTACTCGGCGCGATACCGGTTGTGCACGATCGCCCGCTTCATCGCCTCGACCGACTTGCGGTACGCCTCCTTGCGGGGCTCGAAGTCGTGGCTCTGCATCCGCTCGGCGACGAAGTAGTACACCGAGGCCCGGTGGAAGAGCGGTCCGGCCGACAGCGGGTGCCCGTCGGCCAGCTCCTGTTCGGCCCGGGAGACGAGGGTGTCGGCGAACTCCACCCAGGACCAGAAGAACTTCTCGGTGCCCGCGTCGTCGCCGCCCTCGGCGATGCCGGCGAGCGGAGCGCTGATGCGGTCCACCTCGCCGATCTGGCCGCCGCAGTTCATGGCGATGCTGGCCGACAGACTCCAGACGTAGTTGGTCGGGAAGTAGCGAAACATGTCAGACCTCGATAGGGGTGTCAGGACCGCGCCGCATGCCCCGCACCGGCTTTGAGCAGCTTCTTGTACGTACGGATCGCGGCCGGGTGTCCGCTGATGCTGACGGCGTGCAGGTCGTCGCCGTCGGCGTGGACGGCGACGAACGCGCCCGCCTCAAGGCTGCCTTCGACGACGGTCACCTGGTCGCCGGGCCGATGCGTGCCGAGGACGTGCAGGGTGTGGCCGTAGCCCTCGGTCCAGAAGTACGGCACGCCCTCGAAAGGCGCGGCCTGGCCGCGGGCGATGTTCAGGCCGACGTGGCGGCCTTGTTCGACGGCGTGCGTCCAGTGCTCGAAACGGTGGTGAGCGCCGGTCCCGGCCTCGACGGTGGTCGCCACGTCGCCGGCGGCCCACACGCCGGGCACGTTCGAGCGTCCGGCCGCGTCCACGAGGACGCCGCGCGAGAGTTCGACGCCCGAGCCCAGCAGCCAGTCGGTGTTCGGAGTGGTGCCGACCGCGGCGAGCACCGTCTCGGCGGGGAGCCGCCGGCCGTCGCCGAGGCCGACGAGGTAGCCGTCGCCGGCCTCCTCGACCGACGTGACGGCGGTCCCGAGCTCGAACCTCACGCCGTGCGCGCGATGCAGGCCGACGAGCCAGCCCGCGACGTCCCGGCCCAGGCAGGGCTCAAGCGGCAGCTCCCCGTCGCTGATCAGGGTGATGTCCACGCCTCGACCGCGCAGTCCCGCCGCGACCTCGAGACCGACGAAGCCGGCGCCGACGCAGGTGACGGGCCGCCCGGAGTCGAACAACCGGCGGACGCGGCCGAGATCATCGCGGTTGCGCAACGCCGGCAGAGCGTTGCCGGCCGTCGTCCTCAGCCGGATCCCGTCCACGCCCGTCGCGATGACGAGGTGTTCCCAGGGGATCGCCTCGCCCCAGTTCGTCACCACCAACCGGCGGTCGACGTCGAGTCCCATGGCCCGGTGGTAACCGAGGACCGTGATGTCCTTGCCGGCGAGCTGTTCGGGGCCGCGCAGCCGGTTGGGCCCGGTCCCGGCCGCCTCGCCGATGAGCGCCTTGGAGAGCATCGGCCGGTCGAAGCCGGGGTCCGCCTCCTCGTCGAGGACGATGATCGAGCCGGCGTAGCCGCCCTCACGCAGGCCGTCCGCGGCGGCCAGACCCGCGGCGCTCCCGCCGACGATGACGGCCCCGGTCGGGAAGCGGGCCATCAGGACTCCACGATCGTGATCGCCTGGGCAGGGCAGGAGCGGGCCGCCTCCCTGACCTCCTCGAGATCGTCGTCCTCGACGATCTCGCGTCCGATGACCGGGAACGGGCTGCCCGGCGGGATCACGAAGATCTCCGGCTGGATGCCGGCGCAGATCCCGTAGTTGCGGCACAGGGTGTTGTCGACGACGACCTTCCGCGTCACAGGAACACTCCCAGGTTCGGGGTCTTGAGCGTGGTCTCGGTGAGGACGACCTCGCGGCGCAGCAGCCGCGGTCCGTCGGCCGTCAGCCTGAGCAGGTCGGCGCGCCGCGCGGGGATGAGGTCGAAGTGCACGTCGATGCCGCGCTGGCGGTACACCAGCAGCGTCGAGCGGACCGCGATCACGTCCGCCTGATCGGTCGGCTCGACCAGGATCGAGCCGACCAGGCGGGAGGTGCGTGAGGGCGGCACCTCGGAGTAGGCGTGCCCCTGGTCGCCGCGCCTGACGCGGGTGACGATGTGCGCCTTGGTGTCACGGACGCGCCAGGCGTCGCGGTTGATCTCCGCCGACCGGGGCAACGCCGCCTGACGGGACGGCACCGTGTACAGCAGGTCGTCGTCCAGCAGCTCCAGCCACTCCTCCTCACGGCCCTCGTCGAGGAGCCGCGCCTCAAGTGCGAGGAACTGGGCGGCGAGGGTGTAGGTGGCGGGGTCCACGGCCAGGCTCATCGGCTCGTTCCCTTCGGCGCGTTCTCCCGCATGGTGGCGAGCCACTGCCGCAAGAAGTTGAACTGGGGATACTCGCCGTACGTCGTCTTCCGGTGGACGCCCGGCCCCTTCCAGTCCGGATCGGGCCGGAGATCGAGCGGCGACTTCTGCCCCTGCTGGTAGTTGAACTCCAGCCCTTCCTTGCGCATCCACGGGCTGGCGGCGGCGCGCTGGACGCCTTCCCACGCGACCGTGTCGTCCTGCTCGAAGAGGCCGGCCGAGCCGAAGCAGTACTGGCCGCCGACGTAGTCACGCCGGGCGGACTCCTCGTCCTGGAAGTTCCAGACGAACTGCCAGTTCCACAGCTCGATCTTGCCGGGGGCGATCGGCTGCCACTGGCGGAAGCTCGTGAACACGCCCGGCGGCCCGTCCGGGAGCGGCGAGAAGATCCGGATGAAGGAGAGGTTGGGGAAGATCGTGCCCACCGTCGGGGGCATGTGCTCGGCGACCCACTTCTGGGTCTCGTCGTAGCCGCTCAGGTCGAAGTTCTCCACGTAGCCGGGAACGGCTCCGTAGCCTCCGTAGGTGAAGAACGGGCCGATCGCCTCGGTCCAGTGGTGACCGATGAAGGTGTGGCCGTTGGCGAACTCGTAGGTGCCGGAGATGTCGCAGGTGAACTGGATGCTCTGGATCAGCTCGACCTCCTGGATGCTGAAGTGCAGGGTCGGCAGGTGGTAGACGTCGCCGGCGAAGTTCTCCGCGGCGGTCTTCCAGTCGCCGTGCACGATGTAGCGCTCGGGCGGGCCGGCGACGCGCATGCCGCCGGGCGCCAGGTTCAGGATCAGGTCGAGCATCCACGAGGCGCCCCCCGACAGCCACTCCTCCAGCGGCGGGACGTCGTCGGAGAGCGAGGCGAAGACGAAGCCGTTGTAGGACTGCACCTTCGGCGCCTTCTTCAGGCTCCACAGGTTCGGGTCGAGTGGCTCGCCGTAGGCGCGCTGCATCATCGGGGTGCCGATGAGCCTGCCGTCGTTGGCGTACGTCCAGCCGTGGTAGGGGCAGGTGAAGAAACGTGAGTTCCCGCTGTCGGTCTGGCACACCTGCGAACCGCGGTGCCGGCAGTAGTTGGACAGGACGTGGATGTCGCCCTCACCGTCGCGGGTGACGATGACCGGGTCGACCCCGATGCGACGCTGGACGAAGTCTCCCGCGCCGGGAATCTCGGACTCGTGGGCCACGAACACCCACACGCGCGTGAAGACGCGCTCCATCTCCGCGCGGAAGAGCTCTTCGTTGTTGAAGATCTCGGCCGGCACCAGGTCGTTGCGCATGCTCTGCTCGACCCGGTCGAGCAGGGCGTCCACCGGGGTGGCGAACGCCTCCGACCTGTACTCTCCTGAAGTCATGGGCTGTCTCCCTCTCAGAGCGGAGGCGCGACGAACAGGCCGCGGTCCGGGTCGTTGTGCATCCACTTCGAGACGAACTCGTTCATCGGGTTCGAGGTGCCCCACTGGTCGATGAAGTCGGGCTTGAAGACGTCGAAGACGGACGGATGCCACTCGTCCCAGTCCACGAGTTGGAGTTCGGTCGTGTACTCGACGGTGTTGCCGGCCTTGTCGAAGAAGTACGAGTACGTGTTGTCGCCGGCCTTGTGACGGCCCGGCCCCCAGATCTTCTGGACGCCGGCCCGCAGCAGCCGCCCGGTGCCGCGCATGTACTCGTCGAGGCCGCGCAGCTCGAACGAGATGTGGTTGACGGCGTGGTGCGGGCCACGCGACACGGCGAGCGAGTGGTGCCAGTCGTTGCAGCGCAGGAACCACATGAACTCGCCGCGGTCGCCCATGCACAGGCTGTCGGAGAGCCTGAAGCCGAGGTGCTCGACGTACCAGGCGACGGTCTGCTCCGGGTTCGCGGAGTTGATCACGAAGTGCGACAGCCGCACGGGGATCGACTCGTGCTCCTCGATCCTGCGGAAGGCGCGGGTCGCCACGTCGGTGGAGACCTCGATCACGCGGCCGTCGCAGTCGAAGAAGCGGAAGCCGTAGCCGCCGCCGGGGGTGTCGACGTCGTCCGGCTCGGAGATGATCCGGACCCCCGCCGTACGGAGCCGCTCGCAGAGCGTGTGGACGTCCTCGACCGACGCGGCCCCGAAGGAGACCAGGTCGAGCCGCTTCTGGTCGTCCTTGCGGAGCCGGACGACGTACTGCTCGGGCGACCCCTCGGCGGCCAGGAAGTGGACACCGGTGTCGTCGGCGACCGGAGTGAGGCCCCACAGGTCGCGGTAGAACGCCAACTGGCGGTCGAGGTCCGGCATGGCGATGCCGACGTGTCTCAGGTGGGTGATGAGCGGCTTGGCCGTCACTGATTGCTCCTCCCGGCGAACGTAGAGTCCCGTGACTGGGGTCACGCTCTGCTTGGAGGGGAACCTAGTGATGTCAATCAATGGTCACAAACAATATCTGGCAATGGTCTGCATTGACGGGATCGATAGGTTTCTTCCATGGACCTGCGCAACGTCGACCTGAACCTGCTCCTCGCCTTCGACATGCTGATGACCGAGCGGAGCGTGACCAAGGCCGCGCAGCGCCTGTCGATCGGGCAGTCCGCCATGAGCTCGACGCTGGCCCGCCTGCGCAAGCTCTTCAACGACCCGATCCTGGTCCGCGAGGGCCGGACCCTGGTGGCGACCCCGCTGGCGGAGTCACTCGCCCAGCCGGTCCACGACCTGATGACCGGCGTCGAGAGCGTCCTCACGCGGAGGGACCAGTTCGATCCGGCGACCGCCGAGCGGACCTTCACCCTGATCGCGAACGACTACCTGACGATGACGTTCCTGCAGCCGCTGATCGCCCGCTTGTCGACGGAGGCGCCCGGCGTCCGCCTGCGCATCTTCCCGACGGGCGACGACGCGCCCGCTCGCCTGCGTAAGCACGAGGTGGACCTCCTCCTCATGCCGAGGGAGGCCATCGAGGAACGCATCGACTTCCCCTACCAGCACCTCTACCGGGATCGCTACGTCGTCGCGGTCGACCGGGACCATCCGGAGGTCGGGGAGACGATCACGATCGAGCAGTTCAGCACCCTGCCCTACGTCGCGGCGGCGTCGGGGCACCAGCGTTCCCTCCAGGAGATGCAACTGGACTTCCTCGGCGTGCCGCGCAACATCGAGATCACGGTCGGCTTCGGCATGGCGCCGTTCCTCCTCCGCGGCACCCGCCTCATCACGCTCGTCCACGAGACTCTGGCGAAGCGGTTCGAGGACGCCGCCGGCATCCGGCTGCTCGATCCGCCGATCCCGAGGCTGCAGCCGATCACGGAGATCATGGGGTGGACGAGGCGGACCGATACCGATGCGGGCAACCGCTGGCTCCGCCGGGCGATCGTCAACCTGGCGGCGGACTTCGGGAGCGAGGCGACCGGCTGACCCCGCTCGGCCCATTGACCTGGTCAATCCATCAGATCACCACAGATTGTTGGACATCGGCGGACCGCCCTTCCTAGCGTCATCCCTGCGCCAGGCCTGACGAAGGAGCGACCCATGAGTGCCGACCCCTCCCGTGTTCTCGTCGTCGGTGGGGGGATCGGCGGCCTCACCGCGGCGATCGCCCTGCGCCAGGGCGGCCACTCCGTCGAACTGGTGGAGATCCGCGAGGACTGGGCGGTCACGGGCTGGGGCCTCAGCCTCACAGGCCCGGCCCTTCGCGCGCTCGACACCCTCGGCCTGGCCGACAGGCTCATCGACCTGGGGTACGGGATCACGACGATCGCGAACTGCGACAGCGACGGCAACCTGATCGCCGAGGTGGAGCTCCCCGGTCTGCTCGGACCCGGGCGTCCCGCCCAGGCGGGCATCGCCCGGAGCGAGCTCACCCGGGTGCTGCGGGACTCGGCCGCCTCGCACGGCGCCGTGCTCCGGACGGCTCTGACGGTTGCGCAGACGGTGGAGAACGGCACGTCCGTGACCGCCGTACTCAGCGACGGCACCACCCGCGACGTCGACCTGGTGGTCGTCGCCGACGGTGCCGGCTCGAAGACCCGCGAGCTCCTGGGCATCGACGTGACGCCGGCCTACACCGGTCAGATGGTGTGGCGGGCGGTCGTTCCCAGACCGGCCTGGGCCGATCGCCTCTTCACCTTCTTCGGTCCGGGGGACAACGCCGGGCTGATCCCGATCTCGGCCGCGTACGCCTACTGTTTCCTCACCGAGAACCTTCCCACCCCCGACGTCCTGCCCGACGACGAGCTCGCCGACAGGATGCGCGAGCGCCTGCGTCCGTTCGGCGGCCGGGTCGCCGAGGTGCGGGAGTCGATCAGGAAGCCGGAGGACGTCGTCAGGCGCGCCGTGAACACCGTCCTCGCCGAACTCCCCTGGAACGCCGGCCGGGTGGTCCTGGTAGGGGACGCCGCCCACACGCCGTCACCGCAGCTCGTGAGCGGTGCGGCGCTCGCCGTCGAGGACGCCGTCGTGCTCGCCGAGGAACTTGCCCGGACTCCGGACGTCCTGGAGGCCCTTGACGCCTTCGGCAGGCGCCGGCACGACCGCGCCGCACTGGTCGTCGAGGCGTCCAGGAGGGTCGCCCGGCTCGAGCAGGCCGGGCAGCAGACGGAAGTGCCCGGCCTGCTCGGACGTACGCACGGCGCGCTGGCGGCGGCGATCTGACGGCGGTATTGACAGTCGCCGCATAGGCGATGACACTTTGGTCGAAACACAGCGGAAACCCGGGCAAAGTGCATTTGTCATAGAAACGCATACGGCTAAAAAATGTTAGCGCTAACAATGCACCCTTCCCCCCAAAGGTCACCGCCTGGCACCGCGCTGCCTCGCCGTACAAGAAAGGCACACCATGGGTTTATGGTCTCCGCGTCATTGGCGGCGAACGGCACTCACCGTCGCCTCCTTCGCGGCGCTCGTCGTCACCACGCTGGTCGCCGTGTCACCGGGCACGGCACAGGCGGCCGGGACCTCGTCCTGCGACATCTACGCGAGCGGCGGCACGCCGTGCGTCGCCGCCCACAGCACCACCCGCGCCCTCTTCGGCTCCTACAACGGGCCGCTCTACCAGGTGCGGCGCTGGTCCGACGGCGCGACGGCCAACATCGGCGTGCTCAGCGCCGGCGGTTACGCGAACGCCGCCACCCAGGACTCCTTCTGCTCGGGCACGTACTGCACGATCGTCCGCATCTACGACCAGACCTCGCGCCACAACGACCTCACGATCGCTCCGGGCGGCGGCGCCAACCCCACGGCCGACCAGGGCGCGAACGCGGCGGCCCTGCCCGTGACGGCGGGCGGCCACAAGGTCTACGGCATCTACATGTCCGCGGGCAACGGCTACCGCAACAACGCGACGAACGGCGTCGCCACCGGCAGCCAGCCCGAGGGCATGTACATGGTGACCGAGGGCACGCACGTCAACGACCGGTGCTGCTTCGACTACGGCAACGCCGAGACGAACAACATGGACACCGGCAACGGCGACATGGACGCGATCTACTTCGGCACGCTCTGCTGGTTCTCGCCGTGCGCGGGCGGACCGCGCGTCGCGGCCGACCTGGAGAACGGGCTGTTCGCCGGCGGCAACGGCTCCTGGACCGCGAACACCGGACGCAACTCCGCGTTCGTGACGGCGATGCTGAAGAACAACGGCACCTCGACGTACGCCATCAAGGACGGCAACGCGCAGTCCGGCGGCCTGGCGACGCGGTACGACGGACCGCTGCCCACCCAGGCGGGCTACCGCCCGATGACCAAGCAGGGCGCGATCATCCTCGGCATCGGCGGCGACAACAGCAACGGCTCCGTCGGATCGTTCTTCGAGGGCGTCATGACCAGCGGCTATCCGAGCGACGCCACGGAGAACGCCGTACAGGCCAACATCGTCTCCGTCGGCTACGGCAAGAGCGTCACCTTCCCCGTGAACGGAGCCACCTACCGGCTCACGAACCTCGCCAGTGGCAAGGTGCTCGACGCGGTCAACTGCGGCACGGCCAACGGCACCCAGATCGACCAGTGGCAGGCGCTCGGCAACACCTGCCAGCAGTGGCGCTTCAACAGCGTCGGCGCGAACAAGTGGACGATCACCAACGTGAACGCCGGAAAGGTGCTCGACGCGGTCAACTGCGGGCTGGCCCTCGGCACGGCCGTCAACCTGTGGCAGTCGCTCGGCAACACCTGCCAGCAGTGGGCGGTCGTCCCCGCGGGCAACGGCCGGTACGAGCTCGTGGTGGAGAACAGCGGCATGGTGCTCGACAACCAGAACTGCGGCACGGCGAACGGCACGCCGGCCCGGTTGTGGATGTGGCTCAACAACACCTGCCAGCTCTGGTCGATCGCCCCGTAGGGCCCGGCCCGGAGTCTCCACAAATGCCTTCAATAGTGCCTATATCCGACATCGAATATAAATGGCCTCATGTGGCTATTTAGCTTTCGATCTTTGCCTTTCTCTTAGACTGCCCGAGATTGCGATTCCGATGATGGCGGGAATGTAGGAGTCGATCACTATATGTGGCGCTTGGTCGTCCATTCGCCCGTGATCAATTCTTATTCGTTCGCCATTCAGGATCGACGGGAAAGTCATGCCGTACAACCGACCGGGCGCCATGCTGGCTGCCGCGATTTGCACGATATTGAGCGCCATGGGCGGCGCGACCGCGTACGGCGAGAGCGCCGTCCAGCCCGAGACCCGGCTCGTCCAGCAGTCGGAGCTCGGCACGCCGACTCCGAGCAAGGACAAGCCGGCGCGGACAGCCACCGTCCCTGTGGCCGGCAAGCGGATCTGCGGCCCCCCTTACATCACCGGCGACCCCGACCTCGGGCCGACCATCCTGCCGAGAACCGGCTACTTGGGGGCGCTCCTGCACGGCTACGTGCCACTGGGCGGCCTCTCCCCGCAGCACTTCCTCTCGCGCTACTGGGACTACGCCCAGAACAACTACCGTTTCCCGCCCGACTCCGGCTTCGGCCGTTCCGGCAACTTCCCGAACGGCCGGCTGCTGCTCAAGACGACCATCCTGCAGCCCGGCATGAGGCTCGACCGGTTCGGCAGCAACGCGGGCGCGTTCCTGGCGCCGATCGGCGACCTGTTCATCCGGCGGGGGCTGCCGCCGCGGAACCTGAACACCAACTCCATGGCTCCCATGAACCTGTGCAACTATCACGCGTTCGAGGTGCTCAAGTCGTTCGGCGTCGAGGTGGGCCCGGCCGCTCCCGCGTTCCAGATGCCGGGCGGCGGCACGCAGTACCACGTGATCAGCAGACTCGTCCCCGGGTTCCCGCAGACGAACGACGAGGTGCCGGTGAGCGTGCTGTTGACCAACGGGTTCCTGCAGGAGATCAATCCGTTCGCGTCCGCCGACCTCGTGACCACCGTCAAGTGAACCGGCTGTGATCAACGCTCCACGTACCGGATGAGGAACACTGGATAGGAGGGGGCGACGGCGGCGAAGGCCTGCTCGGGGGCGCGACGGTCGACGGGGATGTGCGGGCGGGCGCCCGGGGCGAGCTCCAGATAACGGCGCAGGATCGGGGCGCGGAGCTCCGGCACGACCTCTTCGAGGTGCACGCGTTCGCCGCCGCCGGAGCGGCGCAGCACCGCGTCGCCGCCGGCGGCGCGGACGTTGCGCACCCAGTTCGCCTCCTCTCCCAGCATCGAGACCAGGTGATCCCGCCCGCCGACATCCGCCACGGCGACGGGTACGGAGATCGTCCGGCCGCTGGCCCGGCCGCGTACCTCCAGGACCGCGGCGCTGCGGGGCGAGAGCCGGCCGGCGGCGAACTGCAGGATGTCCAGCCGGTTCATCGCCCGCGCCAGCCGGCCGGGGCGCCCGTGGCGGTACATCAGGCGCTTCAGCGCGTACAGCGGCCCGCCGTGGGCGCCGCTCCCTGGCGGGGTCATGGCCGCCACAGCGGGTGCTGGGCCCACACCGCGTGCAGCGCTTCGACCAGGGCCGCCCCGGTGAACCACCACACCCCGACGACGGCGGCGGTCAGCACGCAGGAGGCGACGACCGCCCCTGTGCCGCGCCCGCGCCCCGGGGCGAGCACCCGCCAGACGACCACGAGCGCCGTCGCCAGGAGCGCGAACGAGCAGACGGTCAAGGCGTCGCCCAGGTGGGCGTGCCTGAGGACCGTGGGCGGCAACTCGTGCCCGGCGTCCTTCGCGCTCGCAAGCAACTCTTCGTACAGCGTCGAGCCGGCCTGCTCGGCCCAGACCGCGAGCGCCAGATCGAGTGCGGCGAGCACCACCAGGGGCAGACGCGTGCCGCTGCGGGACGTGGGACGCCAGGCGTAGATCAAGGCCAGCAGGGCCGTGAGCGGCGCAAGGACGATCACCAGATGGCCGGCCACTGCGTGTGGGGGCATGCCCGCCACCTCCCTCGACGACTGGTGTGGCGACCATCTCACCGCTGGCAATGACTGTCAATATGGCAGAGACTGCCAAACTGACACGAGGGCTACGCTGAAGCCATGGCGATGCCCCTGCGCGCACGGAACCGGCAGTCGGCGGTGCACCACATCATCGACACCGCGATGGACCTCTTCGACGAGCACGGCTACCAGCAGGTCACGGTGGATCAGATCGCCGCGGCGGCAGGTGTCTCGCCGCGCACCTTCTACCGCTATTTCGGCTCCAAGGAAGGGCTGTTCACGACCGACCCGTACGCGTCCACGGACCTCGCCGAGGTGGGGCGCTACCTCGACGTGCACGACATTCCCGGGTCGTTCCAGCGGCTCGTCACCCTCATCGCCGAGCGCTCCGGCCCGGACGCCGGCCGAACGGGACAAGCCTGGCGCGGCATGCGCTACGTCCTGGAGGAGCCGCCCGTACGCGCGGCCGTGTACGCCGCCCTCGAAGAAGGCAGCCGAGGTCTGGCGGACCTCCTGCGTGCCGAGGGCATGACGGCCACGGCCGCGCGGGTCACCGCCCGCGCCTACTGGTTCGGCGTCTACTTCGGCTCCCTGGAGCAGTGGCACCTCGACGGGCGGGTACGACCGCTGCCCGACTACGTCACGGAGGCGCTGGCGGCACTCCGCGCCTCGGGAGCGACCGGCTGAGGTTCAACAGTTCGGGGCCTCGGTCCGTCTACAGGGGGACGGAACGAGGAAAGGTTGGATCTTGGAGGATGACTCCAGGTTCGAGAGCTTCGTGGCGGACCGGGCTGACGCGTTGCTGCGGTACGGCTACGTGCTCAGCGGCAACGCCCACGACGCGGCCGATCTGACGCAGGAGGCGTTGATCCGGTTGCATCGGGCGTGGCCCCGCGTACGGCGCAAGCAGGACCCCGAGGCGTACACCCGCACGATCATGGCCAGGCTGCACATCAGCGTCTGGCGGCGGCGCAGGCGGGAGCACCTGTTCGGGGAGTTGCCCGGCGGGCCCGGCGACGTACGCCACGACCTGTTGCCGTCCGAGGCGGAGCAGGGGTTGTGGGAGGCGCTGAAGGGGCTGCCGCGCAAGCAACGGGCCGTGCTCGTCCTGCGCTACTACGAGGACCTGGCGGACGAGGAGATCGCCCGGGTGCTCGGGATCTCGCGCGGGACCGTGCGCAGCCACGCCTCCCTGGGCCTCGGCAAGCTGCGTTCCGCCCTGTCAGACGACCGCCGCAAGAGCGAGGAGGGCGTTTCATGATGACGGAGGACGAGCGGGTGGAGGGCTTGTTGCGGAGCACGCTCCGGCACGCGGCCGAGGACGCGCCGCAGTCGCCGGCCGGGCTGCCCGGGCGGGTCGTGGCGCGGTCGCGGGGCAGGCGGCGGGACCGGATGCGGATGTTGGCGGTGGCGGGTGGCGCGGCGGCGGTCGTGGCCGTCGGGACGATGGGGCTGGGCGGCGGTGGCGGGGACGTGGCCACCGGCGTGCTCCAGCCCGTGCCGTCCGCCGGCGTCGACGTGTCCGTGCCGCCACCCGACGTCGAGGTCGGGCTGGCGGGCAAGCCGCCGCTGGGCGACCGGCTGGTCGAGGACGACCCGGCGCTCGGCGGGGCCGTGGAGCTCTGGTACGCGCGGCGCTCCGACGGCGCGCTCGCCTTCTGCCGGCTGTACCGGGTCAGGACGGGCGGGTCGATGTCCTCCTGCAACGCCAGGCCGGTCGACGGGAACGCGTCACTGGAAGGGGCGACGGAGACGTGGCCGCCGCCCGAGAAGACGCTGTACTACGGCACGGCCGGCGACCGGGTCACCGGGGTGAGGGCCGTCTCGGCCGCGGGCGACAGGACGCCCGGGCAGATCAGGCGTCCCAAGGGCGCGCCCCGCGCCATCTGGACGGTCACCCTGCCCGCCTCGACGCGGGTGACGGGCTTCGAGTTCACCGACGCGCGGGGCATGACGGTGGCCACGGCGGCGCACACGCCGCTGACGGTGCCGGAGGCGACGGCCGAGCCGGTCGGCACGGTGCTGCGGCTGGGCGGCGGGCTGAGCGCCAACGTGTTCGACGTACCCGACCGGACCTTGATCTGGCGGCTGGACGGGGACCCGGTGGCCGCCGACCTCGTACGGGCCAAGGACCTCCTGCGGGACCTGGGCGGGCGGAGGATCCCGGTGCTGCTGCACGAGCACGAGCGCCGCTGGTTCGGCGTCGTGGCGGACGTGCGTACGACCGAGGTCGAGCTGGTCTTCCCGGACGGACGGAAGGCGACCGCGGCGGCCAGGAAGGATCCGTGGGGGATCGGCGTGCGGCTGTTCGCGGGCAGGCACGGGCGCGACGGCGACATCTACAGGAAGGGGTTCGAGGTCGTCGGGTACGACGCCGCGGGCCGGGAGCTCTGGCGCGAGCCCCACGCCCCGACCGCGGGCCGATGAGCGGGCCGGCGGTCGGGTCGTCGGTCGGGCCGATGAGCGGGCGCGAGCGCCGTCGTCAGTCGAGGATGTGCTCGGTGGCGCGGGCGTAGCGGGCGCGGATCTCGGGGACGGCCTCGCCGGAGTAAGTGGCCGTCTCCTCCGCCCGCCACTCGGGCGTGGTCAGCAGCGTCGCCGCCTGGTAGGCGGCTCCGTCGGCGACGTACTCGGCGGGGGGCGGCACGGTGACGGGCACGCCGAAGACGGTCGGCGCGATGCGCCGGACGGCCTCGGAACGGGCGGCGCCGCCGATCATGAGCACCCGTTCCGGCGGGGTGCGCAGCGCGTCGAGGGCGTCGGCGAGGCCGCACAGCATGCCCTCGACGGCCGCGCGGGCCAGGTGGGCGGGGGTGGCGGTGGCCAGCGTCAGCCCGTGGATCGAGCCGGTGGCGGTGGGGCGGTTGGGGGTGCGTTCGCCCTCCAGATAGGGCACCAGGGTCAGCCCGCCGGCCCCTGCGGGGGCCTGGAGCGCGAGGTCGCTGAGCTCGCCGAGGCCGACGCCGGCGATGCGGGCGGCGGCGTCGAGGACGCGGGCGGCGTTGAGGGTGCACACCAGCGGCAGGAAGCGGCCCGTCGCGTCGGCGAACCCCGCCACCGCGCCCGTCGGGTCGGCGCTGGGCTGTTCGGCGACCGCGAACGCGGTGCCCGAGGTGCCGAGTGAGACCACGACGTCGCCGGGGCGGGCGCCCACGCCGAGCGCGGCGGCCATGTTGTCGCCGGTGCCGGGGGCGAGCAGGACGTCACCTTCGTAGGCCCGGCCTGTGGGGCCGAGCACCTTGGGCAGCAGCGGCGTCCCGCCGAAGGCGGCCTTGAGCAGGTCGGTGCGGTAGGAGCCGGTGAACGGCGACCAGTAGCCGGTGCCGGAGGCGTCGCCCCGGTCGGTGGTGAGCGCGTCGAGGGGCGCGAGCGGCGCGTCCGCCCAGCCCTCGCGGGAGAACGGGACGCCGGAGGCGAGCGCGCCGGCCAGCCGCCAGGTCAGCCAGTCGTGGGGCAGGCACACGGCGGCGGTGCGGCGGGCGTTGTCGGGCTCGTGCTCGGCCAGCCACCGCAGCTTGGTGATCGTGAACGACGCCACCGGCACCGAGCCGACCGCGTCGGCCCACGCCTGGGGGCCGCCCAGCTCGGTGGTGAGGTCGGCGGCGGCCCGGGCGGAGCGGGTGTCGTTCCAGAGCAGCGCCTCGCGTACGACATTTCCGGACTCGTCCAGGCAGACCATGCCGTGCTGTTGCCCGCCCACGCTGACGGCCGCGACCCCGTCGAGCCCGCCCGCGCCCTCCAGGGCCTCCAGCAGCGCCGCCCACCAGTGCGACGGGTGCACCTCCGTGCCCTCGGGATGCCGGGCGCGGCCCTCGCGGACCAGCGCGCCCGTCTCCGCGTCACGAACGACGACCTTGCAACTCTGCGTCGAAGAATCGACCCCAGCGACCAGCGTCACCCACGGACTCCTAACGCGTGTTCCAGCGCAAGCTGGTTCAGACGGGAGAAATGGTAACCCCGCCGTGCCGTTTTGTGCCCGTTGTCCCCCTCTGTGATCAGTCGGTCACAAGCCCGAGGGGTCGCGTCCGACGCTGATCTCCTCGGCGATCTTGCGGATCTCCATCACCTGGAGGCCGGGAGCCTTGGGCAGGCCGCGCAGCAACGCCTCCATGACCACGGGCACGGGCTGGCCGGCGAACCGCCCCGCTATGCCATGGACCGCCCGGAACAGCGCCTCTTCGGTGTCGTGCATCGGCCTCTCCTCGCTCGGGTACCGGGAGAACGCTACGACCTCCGCCCGACACTTTTCGCGCTACCTCCGCCGTGTGTCCCGTCGGAAGATGACCCGATCGCGGCGCAGATCGCCTCCAGAGCCGCGACCTGGCCGGGCTCCAGCACGTCGAACAGGGTCCGCCGGACCTCCTCCACATGGCCGGGCGCGGCTTCGGCGAGCGCGGCGTACCCGTCGTCGGTGAGGACGGCGAACAGGCCGCGGCCGTCGGCCGGGCAGCGCTCGCGGCGCACCCAGCCGCGCTCCTCCAGCCGCGCCACGGCGTGCGACAGCCGGCTCTGCGAGCTGCCGGCCCGGCTGGCCAGCTCGCTCATGCGCAGCGTGCGCTCGGGGGCCTCGGACAGGCGCACGAGGATCTCGTAGTAGGCGTGCGGCATGCCCGCGTCGCGCTGGAGCTGCCGGTCCAGCGTCTCCTGGACGTGCCGGGTGGCCGCCAGGAACGCGCGCCAGGTCCGCTGCTCGTCCTCGTTCAGCCATCGGGTCGTCATCGTCACACTCCCATTTTAGTTGAACTCTCATATACTTGAGTGGAGACACCCGCGAAAGGGGATCATCATGCCGGTCCAGCGCCTCAACCACGCCGTCCTGTACGTCCGCGACGTCGAGCGCAGCGTCGCCTTCTACCGCGAGGCCCTCGGCTTCGAGGTCGTCATGGGCATGCGCGGCGCCGCCTTCCTCCAGGCGCCGGGCTCCGCCAACGACCACGACCTCGGCCTGTTCCAGATCGGCGCGGACGCGGCGCCGTCCGGCGCCGGGCGCACCTCCGTCGGCCTCTACCACCTGGCCTGGGAGGTGGACACGCTCGACGAGCTGGAGCGGATCGCGGCCCGGCTGACCGAGCTGGACGCGCTGGTCGGCTCCTCCGACCACGGCTCCACCAAGGCCCTGTACGCCAAGGACCCCGACGGGCTGGAGTTCGAGGTGTCCTGGCTGGTGCCGGCCGCGCTGCTGACCGACGAGATCCTCGCCGCCCGCTCCCGCATCAGGCCGCTCGACCTCGCCGCCGAGAAGGAGCGCTTCGGCGCCCAGACGCGCGGCGGCGTGGGAGTCTCCGTCCCGGCCTGAACGGTCGCCGCGCCCCCGGCTGGGTTACCGTGGTAGTGACCCCTTTCTCGCCGCGGGGAGCCGTCATGCCAAGCGATCCTGATCATGTGCTCGACGCCATCGACGGTGTCGTCGAGGAATGGGAGACGCTGAGCGCCGACGCCATGCGCTGGGCGCCTCCCGAGAGCAAGAGCCCCGACCTCATGTCCGAGGTGTCCGAGATCATCGGGCCGCTCGTCAACGCGTTCTCGCAGGCGCTGCGGCCGGTCAGCGACGCCTTCGAGCGGGTGCTGAGCGCCGCCTTCGACGACGAGGACGACGGCCCGGACCGCCCCGCCTGACCCGCCCGAGCCCGGCCCGCCCGGGTCCCGGCCCAAGCCGGTCAGGCGCGCCGGCGCCGGGCGCGGCGCGGGTAGTTCTTGGCGGTCTCGGCCAGCCGGGCCGAGTGCTCGGCCTGCTTGCGCCAGTGCCCGTACGCGTCGCCGCGCTGCGCCAGCCGGTCGAGCTCACGCATGGTCGTCAGCGGGATGAAGGCCGGCTCGGCGTCCCGCCACGGGGTGCCGGGCAGCGGCATGAACGTGTGCGTGTGGATGCGCGCGCCCAGCTCGGCCAGGTCGGCGGCGAGCCGGAGCGAGGCGGCCTGATCGGACTCGTCCTCGCCGGGCATGCCGAAGATGAAGTCGACGTTCGGCCGGAAGCCGTGCTCCACCGCGATGCGGACCGCGTCGCGCACCGGCGAGGTGTCGTGGCCGCGCCCGGAGGCGGCGAGCACCTTGTCCGAGCCCGACTGGGCGCCGATGATCAGGTTGTCGTTGGCGACGTACCGCTTGAGCAGGCGCATCGCCTCCGGCGTGACGTGCTCGGGCCGCACCTCTGAAGGGAAGCTGCCGAAGAAGACCCGGCCGTGCGGCGGCAGCTCCTCTTTCACGCCCGCCAGCAGCTCCTCCACCGGGCCGAGGTCGGCGTCGGGGCCGGGGGAGCCGTACGACAGCGACGTGGGCGTGATGAAGCGGATGTCCTTGAGCCCGCGCTCCACCATGGACCGGACGTGCTCGCGCACGCTGGCCACCGACCGGTGCCGGAACTGGCCGCCGAACATGAACGGCGTCTGACAGAAACGACAGGTGTAACGGCAGCCTCGGGTGATCTCGATGGGTCCGTTCCTGCCCACGAAGGACGGGAACGCGTCCAGCGGGAGCTGCGGCGCGGGCCGGGTGCGGAGCGCGACCCCGTCGGCGTCCCTGACGGCCAGGCCGGGGACGGTGGTGAGCGGGGCGTCCTCGCGCAGCGCCCGGACCAGCGCGATGATCGTGGACTCGCCCTCGCCGATGCCCGCGAGGTCCCAGCCGGCGTCGATGACCTGCTGCGGCTCGGCCGTGGCGTGCACGCCGCCCGCGATGTGCAGCCCGCGCCCGCCGCTCAGCTCCTTGACCACGGCGAGCTCGGCGGCCATGGCCTCGGCGTCCGGTGAGTAGAACGACCAGAGCGTGAGCACGTGGTCGGCCCCGGAGTCCCTGATGTGCCCGGCGGTCTCCTCGGGGGTGGTGCCGAGCCGCAGCTCGTGCTCGACCTCCGCGGTCTCCAGCGCGGCGAGCAGCGCGTGCACGCCGTACGTCACCGCCTTGCGATAGCGCACCACCACGCTGACTGCCCTCGCCACGCACCGCAGCGTAGCAGGCATATCCAACAGTCCTGTTACATTGCACGGGACCGCGAGACGGGACCAGGAGACGGGACCAGGAGAGGGGCCGCGTGACGACCGGGCTGGGCGCCTTGCTGCGACACGTCCACGAGCTGATGGACTCCGCCATCGCCGAGATCTACGCAGAGCACGGCCTGCCCGGCTACCGGCCCCGTTTCTCCCCCTACGTACGCGTCCTGGTGGCGGAGGGGCCGATGCCCATCCGCGACCTCGCGAGAACGATCGGCGTCACCCACTCCGCGGCCAGCCAGACCGTGGTCCAGCTGCGCCGCTGCGAGCTGGTCACCCTGGAGAAGGGCGCGGACGCCCGGCAGCGCATCGTCCACCTCACCGAGCGGGCCCGCGCCGCGCTGCCGCTCATCGAGGCCGAGTGGGCGGCCACCGAGCGCGCGGTCGGCGAGCTGGACGCCGAGCTGCCGGTGCCGCTGTCGGAGGTGCTGCGGGCGGCGGTGACGGCGCTCGAAAGGAGGCCGTTCCGCGCCCGCGTCGAGGCCGCGGGGTCGCTAGACTCGCGGGCATGATCCGACGACATTGATGACTGACGGCCACAGGCCCGCGCGGGGCGCGCGGACCTCCGGGGCGACGAGCTCCCGGAGATCCTGTTCGTCCTGCTGGAGGGCCTCATGCTCGTCATCAAGCTCTACGCCTATGCGTTCTTAGGCGAATTCATCCTGCTCTACCCGGTCTACACGCTGCTGTTCGCCGACGCCGGGGTGTCCGTCGCCGAGGCATCCGTGCTGTTCGTCATCTGGTCGGTGACGGGCATGGTGCTGGAGGTCCCGTCCGGGGCCTGGGCCGACACCGTGTCCAGGCGGCTGCTGCTGTTCCTCGGCCCGCTGCTGGCCGGGGCCGGCTACGCCCTGTGGGTCTCGGTCCCGTCCTTCTGGGCCTTCGCCGCGGGGTTCGTGCTGTGGGGCGCGCAGGGCGCCCTCGTGTCCGGCTCCTACGAAGCCCTCGCGTACGAGGAGCTGCAGCGCCGGGGCCAGGAAGGGCGCTACGCCGCCGTCATGGGCCGGGCGGAGGCCGCCGGGCTCGTCGCCAACGCCCTCGCCATCGGGCTGGCGGTGCCCGCCTTCGCGGCCGGCGGCTACGCCGTCGTCGGCGCGGCCAGCGTGGCGGCCTGCGTGCTCTGCGCGGTCACGGCGCTGACGCTGCCCGAGCACCGCGCCCCGCGCCCGGCCGGGGAGGAGGGCTACCTCGCGGTCCTGCGCTCGGGGCTCGCCGTGGCGCGCGCCGATCGCGCCGTGCTGCGGGCGCTGCTGCTGGTCGCCGTCGTCACGGCGATCTGGGGCGCGCTGGAGGAGTACATCCCGTTCCTGGGCCTGGAGACCGGCGTCGCGGAGAGCGCCGTGCCCCTGCTGGTGCTCGTCGTCTGGATCGGGGCCACGGCCGGCGGGCTGCTGGCCGGGGTCGCGGCGCGGCTGCCCGACCGGGCCTACGGCCTCACCGTCGCGGGGGCGGCCGTCGCGCTCGCGGCCGGGGCGCTGAGCGGGCATCCGGCCGGGTTCGTACTGATCGCCGGGGCGTTCGGCGCCTTCCAGCTCGCCGGGGTGGTGGCCGACGCCCGGCTGCAGGAGCGGATCGGCGGGGCGGCCAGGGCCACCGTCACGTCGGTGGCCGGGCTCGGCATGAACGTGGTCACGCTCGTCGTCTACGCCGGCTACGGCGCGGTCTCCGGGCGGCTGTCGAACGGGGTCGCGTTCGCGCTGTTCGCGGTGCCGTACGTGGTGGTCGCCGTGCTGGCCGGCCGCAGGGAGCGGGCCGTCGCTCAGTAGCGGGACGGGATCCGCTTCGGCAACGGCGGCGGCACGGGCGTCTCCTTCTCCGGCTGCGGGGGAGGAGGCGCCTCCGGCGCGGCCGGGCGGGCCCGCCACCGGGACGGGAAGGCGGAGGCGGCCAGCAGCACGCACCCGGCGACCGGCGCGCCGAAGCTCACCAGCCGCTCGTAGCCGGCCAGCTGTTCGCCGGTCAGGTATGCGCCGGGCGCCCGGAGCCAGGCCAGGTCGAGGCGGGCCGCCGCCGTGACCGCGAGCCCGGTCAGGGCGAGGCCGGGCAGCAGCGAGGCGAGCGGGGAGAGCCGCGATCCGGAAAGGACGCCGACCAGAAGGGCCGCGCCCGCGAGCGCGGCGAGCGGCAGCCAGTCGGGAGCGGAGCGAAGCTGACCGTGACCGTACGCGAAACCCGCCGCCACCAGCGGCGTGGCCAGCAGCCCCGCGCCGGCGCCGAGAGCATGACGAACACCATTGCGCACCGACAACACCTCCAGCACCGGGACCTTACCGGCCTACCTCGGCGTTCACCTTTAAGGCGGTAAATGTCACCTTTTGGACCAGGGCCAAAAAGCCTCCATAACACCGAAATAGGGCCTCATTAACATCTGAACAGCCGCCCTACCAACCGTTAGCTTGACAGCACCCCCACCCGAGGAGTGCACATGTCGAGTAAACGCTGGGCGCTGGCCGGCGGCGTCATCCTCGCCGTCAGCCTGGCCACCCCCCTCAGCTCGGCCGCGGCAGCGGCAGAACCCGCGCCTCAGTCCGCCTCCCCGTCCGTCCCCCCGGCCGTGATCGACGCCATGGAGCGCGACCTCGGCCTCTCCGAGGCGCAGGTCGTCACCCGGCTCGCCAACGAGGAACGCGCCGCCGCCACGGAGAGCGCGCTGAGCAGCCAGCTCGGCGGCTCGTACGGCGGCGCCTGGCTCAACGCCGACGCCACCAAGCTCAACGTCGCCACCACCGACGCCGCCGCCGCTCAGGCCATCTCGGCGCGCGGCGCGCAGCCCGTGGTCGTCCAGCGCTCACTCGCCGACCTCGACGCGGTCAAGCAGAAGCTGGACCAGGCACCACGCAAGGCCAAGAACAGCGCCACCCTCTGGTACGTCGACGTCACCACCAACACCGTCTCCGTCCAGGCCCCCACGGTCGAGGCCGCCGAGGCGCTGGTCGCCGCCGCCGGCGTGGACCGCGGCGCGGTGAGCGTGGCGGCGACGGCCGAGCAGCCGACGCTCTTCATCAACATCATCGGCGGCGCGCCGTACTACATCGGCTCCAGCCGGTGCAGCGTCGGCTTCCCCGTAACCAAGGGCAGCGTCCAGGGCTTCACCACGGCCGGGCACTGCGGCCGGGCCGGCAACCGGACCTCGAACCCGGCCGGCACCTTCCAGGGCTCGTCCTTCCCCGGCAACGACTACGCGTGGGTCGCCGCCGACAGCGGCAACACCGCCACGCCGTACGTGCGCGGCTCCGGCGGCGCGAACGTGACCGTACGCGGGTCCACGCAGGCGTCCGTGGGCGCGTCCATCTGCCGCTCCGGCTCCACCACCGGCTGGCGCTGCGGCACCATCCAGCAGCACAACGCCTCCGTCAGGTACTCGCAGGGCACGGTCACCGGCCTGACCAGGACCAGCGCCTGCGCCGAACCCGGCGACTCCGGCGGCTCGTTCATCTCGGGCAACCAGGCCCAGGGCATGACCTCGGGCGGCTCGGGCAACTGCTCGGTCGGCGGCACCACCTACCACCAGCCGGTCAATGAGGCTCTGAGCGCGTACGGGCTCACCCTCCGTACCGGCTGATCCTTCCCCGCACGCCGCGCAGCGCGCCCACCAGACCCGGGCACGCTGCGCGGTCCTTTGCGCGCCCGGAACCCTGAGGAGGTCAGGGTCGGGTCAGGGGCGGACCGGGGGTGGCGCCGGATGCCGGGGGAGGGGCGGCGGCGGGATGGTGGTGTCATGACCGCAGCAAAGAAGCTCCTCCCGGCCGCCGCCTGTGGCTCGATCGTGTTCGCGGTGATCGCGGTGGTGGCCGGTCAGCTCGGCCCGGACCCCTACCTCGACCCCATGAACGTGACCATCAGCGAGTACGCCGTCTCCGACCGCGGGGGCGTCACGGAGGTCGCGATGGCGGTGCTCGGGCTCGGGTCGCTGGCCCTGTTGGCGGGGCTGCGGTCCGCGGGCGCTCCGGTGAGAGGCTTGCCGGAGCGCCTGCTCCTTCTGTGGTCGGGGGCGCTGGTGGTGGCGGCGGTCATCCCGACGACGCCGATCGGGCAGAACCTCGACCTGGCGGCGCAGGTCCACCGGTACGTCTCCGTCGCCGCCTTCGTGAGCCTGCCGGCCGCCGGGGCGCTCCTGGTGCCCCGGCTCAACGCGGACGCCGCGTGGAAGCCCGTGGCGCGGGTCGTCGAGTGGGTGACGCTGGCCGGGGGGTTCGGGCTGCTGGCGATCACGTACGTGGCCCTGCCGGGGGAGCGGGTCATGATCGGGCTCGTGGAGCGGCTGCTGCTGGGGGCCGAGGTGACGCTGCTGGGCGTGCTGGCGTTCTGGCTGGCGTGGCTGTCGTGGCGGCGGCGCCCCGCCCTGGTCCGGCCGGCCACCCCGGTGCGGAGCGGGCTGACGACGGCGGCCTGACGCCGGGGCGGGATCGGACGGTTTCCGGCAGCTCACATGGGGTGCCACCAGGGGCCCCAAAGCCGCAGATTTCCCGACATATCACAGATTTATCGCTAGTCGATCTTAAAACCAGGCGTTTCAATGCTATTCTCTCCCGCGATCTTCTATCCGGGAGCAGGTGTCATGGCATCGGGCAGATCCATCCGATTCAAGATCTCGACGCTGCTCGTCATCCCGTTGGTCTCCCTGGTCGCACTGTGGGGCTTCGCCGCGAGCACCACGGCGGGAGCGGCGCTCAACCTGCTCAAGGTCGAGACCATCTGGACCGGCGTCATCAACAACTCCGACGGCCTGATCGGCAACCTCCAGCAGGAGCGCCTGGCCTCCGCCGAGCGCATCGGGAACAACATCACCGATCCCCGCGCCCTGGCCGACTCCCGCGCCAAGGTGGACGCGAGCAGGAAGCGCCTGACACAGAGCGCGGCCGCCGAGGACGTCCAGGCGGCGCTGACGCCGGACATGAAGAGCCAGCTCCAGACGGTCTTCTCGGCCATCGACCGGATCCCGGACATCCGCCGCAAGGTGGACGAGCGCCGGCTCACCCCCGGCAGCCTGGTCACCGAGTTCGCCAGGATCTCCGACGAGATCCACCTGCTGTACTCGCGGCTCAACATGAGCACCGACGTCGAGCTCTCCCTCCAGGCCCAGGGCGTGATCGCCGCCGACGAGGTACGCGAGCTGCTCAGCCGCGAGCACGCGCTGATCATCGCCTCGAACGGCCGGGCGACCATGCACGACCTCCACATGCTGGCCGGCATCGACGGCTCCAGGACGTACCTGTTCCCGAAGGCGCTGGCCAACCTCGACACCGAGCTGCGCGCCCCCTTCGAGCGGATCTACTACTCCCCCAGGTACGTCACCATGGAGAACCTGGTGGAGAGCACCATCGGCGGCCAGCCGCTGGACGTCGAGCTCTGGCGCGGCATCGCCAACCAGGTGCAGGAGGAATACCAGGAGGCCATCTGGCGCGCCGGCGACCGGCTGCTGTCCCGGATGGAGCCGGCCGGCATCGCCATCGTCGTCCAGGCCGCCGTCGCGGGCGCGCTCGGCCTCGTCGCGGTCATCGTCTCCATCTTCATCTCGGTACGGTTCGGCCGCCGCATCACCCGCGAGCTCGCGGCGCTCCGGCGTACCGCGCTGGACCTGGCCGAGATCAGGCTCCCCGACGTCGTGGCGAAACTGCGCAAGGGCGAGCGCGTGGACATCGAGGCTGAGGCGCCGCCCATCAGGGTGGGCAGGAACGCCACCAGCGAGGTCGCCGACCTCGCGGCGGCCTT
Organism: Nonomuraea wenchangensis; assembly: GCF_900111685.1. GTDB lineage: Bacteria > Actinomycetota > Actinomycetes > Streptosporangiales > Streptosporangiaceae > Nonomuraea > Nonomuraea wenchangensis. The sequence goes on along the minus strand of NZ_FOHX01000011.1, from coordinate 57,847 downwards.
CGACAGCGTGCAGAGCACGGCCGTGGACGCCGCGGTCGAGCAGGCCCACCTCCGCGAGGGCCTGTCGGAGGCGCTGCGCAACCTGGCCCGCCGCAGCCAGTCGCTGCTGCAGCGCCAGCTCAAGCTGCTCGACGAGATGCAGCGCCAGACGGAGGAGCCGGAGGCGCTGGATCGGCTGTTCAAGCTCGACCACCTGACCACCCGCATGCGCCGCCACGCCGAGGGCCTGGTCCTGCTGTCGGGCGGCTCGGCCGGGCGCAGGTGGCGCGGCGTCATCCCGATGGAGGACGTGCTGAGCGGCGCCGCCGCCCAGGTCGAGGAGTACACCCGGGTCCGGGTCTACCCGATGCCCGAGGCCGGCGTCTCCGGCGCCGCGGTCGCCGACCTCATGCACCTGTTCGCCGAGCTCATCGAGAACGCCGCCGCCTTCTCCTCGCCCAGCAACGAGGTCTCGGTGCGCGGCGAGATGGTGGGCAGGGGCTTCGCCGTCGAGATCGAGGACCGCGGTCTCGGCATGGACGAGGCCACCCGCCAGGCCATCAACTGCCGGCTGGCCAGGCCGCCGGAGTTCGACGCGGCGCAGACCGAGCGCCTGGGGTTCGCGGTCGTCGGCATGCTGGCGGCCAGGCACGGGATCAAGGTGACGCTGAAGCCGTCGCCGTACGGCGGCACCACCGCCATCGTGCTCGTCCCGGGCTCGCTCGTGGAGCCGCTGGTGACGCCGCCGCAGGCGCTGGACTTCGAGCCGGTGTCCGTGTCGGTGGTGCGTACGGACGGCCCGGCGGGCAACGGCATCGCGGGCAACGGCATCGCGGGCAACGGCATCGCGGGCAACGGCATCGCGGCGAACGGTGGTCTGCCGCGCCGCGTCCACACCAGCAGACGCGGCCCCGCCCTCCCGCAACCCGCGCAGCCCATGGACGACGAGCTCGGCCCCCGGCCAAGCCTGGACCCCGCCCCGCCCTCCCTGTTCGGCGGCGACGCGCCCGCGGTCTCCCCGTTCCGGGGCGGCGAAGCGCCTTTCGGCGGCGGCGACGACGTGCCCGCGGTCTCCCCGTTCCGGGGCGCCGGCGGTCCTGCCGTTTCGCCGGTGCGTGACAGTGACGGGCCGGCGGTTCTGCCGCGGCGGGCGCGTACGAGCGCGCCGAAGCCCGCCGAGCAGGCGGGCCCGCCCCAGGCCGCCGACGGTCGGCCCCCGACGGGCCTGCCCCGCAGACAGCGCCAGAACGGCCTGCCGCCGCGCCTCAAGGAGGCGCCGCCCCCGGAGCCCGCGCCCGCGCCGCCGGAGCGCTCACCCGAGGAGGCCAGGGCGTTGCTCTCCTCGCTCCAGTCCGGGTGGCAGCGCGGCCGGCAGGACAGCGACCAGGATGGGGGATCTCAGTCGTGAGCCGCGAGCACGAGTGGGTCGATGAGGAGGCCGGGCCGGTCGTGCGGCCCTACGCGGTGGCGCGTGGACGCACGAGGCCCGCGTCCTCGGCGCTCGACCTGCTGGCGAACGTCGGCGCGACGGGGCTGCCCGCCCCGCCGGGCGCCGAGCTGAGCGCCCAGCACCGCCGCGTGATCGCCAGCCTGTCGGGCCAGTCCAGGCCGGTGGCCGAGCTGGCCTCGGAGGTGGGCCTGCCGGTCGGCGTGATCCGGGTGCTGCTGGGCGACCTGCTGGAGTACGGCCTGGTGGCGGTGCGCCCGCAGCGCGACCGCGCCTCCTCGCCCACGGAGAGCCTGCTCCGCGAGGTGATCAACGGCCTGAGGGCGCTGTAGCGCCCTCAGCCGCGCCGTCGTGCGTGCCCGTCAGTTCGCCGAGGTGAGTGTCCTCAGGGAGTGCTCGACCAGGGTGATCATCACTTCCTTGGCCGAGGTGCGCCGGCGTACGTCGCACAGCATTACCGGGACGTCGTCGTCGAGGTCGAGCGCGATGCGCACGTCGTCCACGCTGTGCCGGTCGGCGCCCTCGAAGCAGTTGACGGCCACCACGAACGGCGTGCCGCGCTGCTCGAAGTAGTCGACCGACGGGAAGCAGTCGGTGAGCCGCCGGGTGTCGGCGATCACCACGGCCCCTAACGCGCCGTAGGACAGCTCGTCCCACATGAACCAGAACCGCTCCTGCCCGGGGGTGCCGAACAGGTAGACCACGAGCCCTTCGCGGATGGTGATGCGGCCGAAGTCCATCGCGACGGTCGTGGTGGTCTTGGCCTCCACGCCGTCGAGGTCGTCCACGCCGACCCCGCGGTCGGAGAGCACCTCCTCCGTGCGCAGCGGCTTGATCTCGCTGATCGAGCCGACGAGGGTGGTCTTGCCGACGCCGAAGCCGCCGGCGATGAGGATCTTCAGCGCGACTGGATCCTCAGAGAGCACGGAGTCCATTGATCACTTCCTTGAGAATGCGCTCGTTCGTGCGCGAGCCTCCGGCGGAGGGCGATGACACCGAGATGAGGCCGTGGTCACGCAGGTCGCCCAGGAGCACCCGGACGACGCCGACGGGCAGGTCCAGCTCGACGGCCAGGTCGGCCACCGAGATCGGAGCCCGGGCAGCCCGCAGGATCAGTTGCTGCTCGGGACCGAGCTCGCCGGTCGGCGTCTCGCCGACGGCGCGCACGATCGCGACGAGGTCGAACACGTCCCCGGAGGGACGCGTACGGCCACGGATGAGAGCATAGGGCCGGACGACGGGTCCGGCCTCCTCATCGAACCACTGCGGGCTGTCGCTCATGACGCTCCAGCGCGCGGGTTGGTGGTGATGTGCTGGCCCACCCGCTTGACCAGCATCGCCATCTCGTACGCGATGTGCCCGACGTCCACGTTCGCCTCGGCGATCACGGCCAGGCAGGTGCCCTGCCCCGCCGCGGTCACGAACAGGAACGCCGACTCCATCTCCACGATGGTCTGGCGCACGTCGCCGCCGCCGAAGTGGCGCCCCGTGCCGCGGGCCAGGCTCTGGAAACCGGCCGCCACGGCCGACAGGTGCTCGGCGTCCTCCCGGATGAGCCCCTTGGAGTATCCGATCGCCAGCCCGTCGGTCGACAGGATGACCGCCTGGCGCACCGCCGCGACCCGCGTCGTCAGGTCGTCAAGCAGCCAGTTCAGCTCACCTGTGTTGGTGGTCGGCACACTCATGCATCCCCCTTACTCATGGCCCCTCCTCAGAGGCTTCTTCTCGGGCGCGTTGGGTTCCCCGCTGGAAGGCGGAGAACAGGTCGCGGACCTCGTCGGGAGAGCGTTCGGCGGGCTTCTCCTCAGCGGGCGGCTGCGGCGGGCTCTTGGGCGCCTCCGCGAGCCTGGGCGAGAGGCCGGCCTGGCGTACCCGCCGGGGCAGCCCCTTGTGGGTGCCCGAGGTCACGACCGCGAGCGCCTTCTTCCTCGTACGGCTCGGCACCGCGGCCATCTCCTCGCCGCCGCTGCCGGCCGTCAGCGCGCTCTGCTCGGTCACCAGGGACCGCGGCACCAGGACGATGGCCACGGTGCCGCCGAAGGGCGAGCGCCGCAGCATGACCTTGATCCCGTGCCGTTCGGCGAGCCGCGCCACCACGAACAGGCCGAGCCGGTCGCTGTCGGCCAGGTCGAACTCGGGCGGGTTGGCGAGCATGCGGTTGGTGGCCGCGTACTCGGTGGTGGACAGGCCGAGGCCCTTGTCCTCGATCTCGATGGCGTAGCCGTTGCTGACCTGGTCGCCGCGCACCTGGACGACGGTGTCCGGCGGCGAGTAGATGGTGGCGTTCTCGATGATCTCGGCGACGAGGTGGGTGAGGTCGGCGGCGGCGGCGCCGTCGAAGGCGCTGACCGGCATGGCCTGGACCTCGACCCTGGTGTAGTCCTCGACCTCGGCGACGGCGGCCCGGACGATGTCGATCACCGGCACGGGCTTGCGCCAGGCGCGGCCGGGCGCGGCGCCGGAGAGCACGATCAGGCTCTCGGCGTGCCGCCGCATGCGGGTGGTCAGGTGGTCGAGGCGGAAGAGCTCTTCGAGCTTGTCGGGGTCGTGGGTGCGCCGCTGCATGCCGTCGAGCAGCGCGAGCTGGCGGTGCAGCAGGCCCTGCTTGCGCCGGGCGAGGTTGAGGAAGACCTGGCCGACGCCGCGGCGCAGCGCGGCCTGGCCGACGGCCGCGTTGACGGCGGTGCGCTGCACGGAGCCGAAGGCCCTGGCCACGTCGGTGATCTCCGCGGATCCGCTGACCTTGATCGCCTTGGCCTCCTTCTTCACGTCGACGTCCTCGCCCTTGCGCAGCCTGGCCACGAGATCGGGCAGGCGGCGCTCCGACAGCTCGACCGCGGCCGCGCGCAGCCCGCCGAGCTCTCCGGCCAGGCGGCGGCCGAAGCGTACAGAGATGATGATCGACGCGAGCACCGCGATCAACCCGATGCCGCCCGCGACGGCGATCTGGGCGACGGTGGCGGAGGCGGTGTCGGAGGTGCGCGCGGCCAGGGCCTCGGAGGCGATCCTGGCGTCCCTGTCGAGCTGGGCGCTGAGCTTGTCGAGGGTGTCGGTCCAGGCGGCGCCGTTCGTGGGCGGCGTGCCGGTCTGGGCGATCCGCGCCTCCATGGCGATGAAGGTCTGGAAGGTGTCGGAGGCGAAGAGCCGCTCGTACGGCCGCCGCAGCTCCACGTCGAGACCGGCGAGGCCGCGGGCGTGCAGGAAGCGGCGGGAGGCGGCGTACTCGGTGAAGGCGGAGACCTCGGATCCGGTGAGGCGCTGCAGGCCGATCCCCATGAGGACGAGCGCCTGCTCCCTGGCGATGTACTCCCTGGCCAGGCCCATGTTCTGCACCGCGGTGGCCTGCTGGACGATGGCCAGGTCGTTGATGGTGAGCAGCCGGGCGTAGACGGTGAACAGCGCGTCCACGATGGTGTTGTACGCGTTCAGCCCGGCCAGGCGGGAGCCGCGCCCGGCGTCGATGTCCGCCCTGACGGGGCCGAGCCGGTCGAGCGCGGGCCAGAGGGCGCTCAGCGGGCCGCTCACGTCGGCGGCGGCGCTTCCTCCGGCCTCGGCGACGGCGTGGCGGAGGTCCTCGACCGCGCGGTCGGTACGGGCGCGCTGGGCGCCGAGGACATCGGTGAGCTCACGCGTCGTGAGCGCCTCGGCGGTGCGCATGCGCTCGGCCTGGAGCTGAATGCTCAGGTCGGAGGAGGCGACGCCGATGGTCCGGTAGAGCGTGCCGCCGCGGAGCAGTGACTGGGCGTCGCCCATGGTGAGGTTGAGGACGAAACCCCAGAGCGCGCTCAGAGACAGGAGGGGTAGCAGCAGCAATAAGAAGATCTTGAACCGAATAGACCGGTTTCGCGAGCCCATGTCCCAACCTCGAGTCGGGGGCATTTCCACACCTTGTGTAAATACACCTCCGGAAGATCGCACAGGAGACTAGCACCGTTTATGCTTCCGGCGCAGTGGGAGGAACACGTTCATTACCGTGATTATTGGGACAAGATCCCCCGCCAGTGGCGGACCGCGCACCCGGCCGTCGCCGCCCATCTCCGGCTCGACCAGCGGGGATCTCACCGCGTCAGCTCCTCCACCGCGCGGAAGGCCGCGGTCACGGCGGCGTCGGCGCGCGCGGCGGGGGCCGCGTCCGAGCCCGCGATCGCGATCCTCCCGAACCGGCGGCGGGCCGCCTCCGCCGGGTACGGCCCGTCCGGGTAGAAGGTGTGCCACGGCCGGCAGTACTCCGGCGCGTTCCCGTGGCCCCAGCGGTTGACCGTGATGCCCTCGACGTCCCGCGCGGGGTCGAAGCCGGCCGGGCCGAGCAGCCGGGCCAGCTGCTCGCGGATCGTGCGCTCCAGCACCTCGTACGGCGTCCTGATGAGCTCCCGCCGCCCCGCCGCCGCCCCCGCCTTCGGCCCCAGCTCCGCCCGGCACGGCGTGGCCAGCAGGTGCACCTCGGCCGGCCCGCCCGCCCGCGCGGGCGGTTCGAGCTCGGCGAGCGACCAGTACGCCCCCGTCCACCGCACCCTGCGCACCCCGGCCCGCCGCCAGGCGTCCCAGTCGCGCACCCGTACGCTCGCGTGCAGCAGCGGCACCCGTACCGCCTCGCCCAGCGCCCGGCGCTGCTCGTCGGGCAGCTCCGGCACCAGGTAGGGGATCACCGCGCTCCAGCAGGCCAGGATCACCGACCCGGCCGCGACGCTCCTGACCCGGTGCCCGTCGAAGTAGGCGACCTCGGCCGCCCCCTCGCCGTCGCGCACCGACACGACCGGGCTGGACAGCCGGAACCGCACCCGGTCGCCCGGCCGGTCGGGGGAGCCGGGGTCGGGCAGCAGGCGCCCGACCATCGTGCGCACCAGCGCCTGGTTCCCCTCGGGGAAGAGGTGGAGCTCGGCGTCGCCGGCGCCCCACTGCCTCCTGACCGTCGGCGAGTTGTACCGCGACGGCTTGTCCTTCTCCAGCCCGAGGCCGCCGAACCCCGGATAGCCGGTGCCCCAGGCGTCGATCGCGCCGAGCGCCCGGGTGTCGTAGCCCCACTCGGGGCAGGACATGCTCCGGCAGAAGCGCTCCACGTCGGGGTGCGCGCCGCACGCCTCCAGCAGGAACGCCGAGTACGTGAGCCCGGCCAGCCGCTCCTGCTTGGCCTCCGCCGGCAGCCCGGGGAACCAGTCGGGCGGGTCGTGGCGGAGCCTGCGCAGCTCGTCCCTCGCGCGGGCGGCGATCGGCAGCCGCGCGACCCAGTCGCCGGTGAGCCGGACCAGCGTGTCGGCGCCGAAGCTCTCCGCGTCGCACATGACCGCGTCCACCAGCCCGGCCGCGGTCCGGCCACGGGCGCTCTGGCGGTGGAACATCACCCGCCGCGCCTGCCCGCCGATCTCGTCGTGGTTGTCGATGACCAGCACGCTCGCGTCCGGGCGGCGGCGCAGCCACTCGCAGGCGGCGCTGACGCCGCTGAGGCCGCCGCCGACCACGACGAGGTCGTAGCTCTCGCCGGTGGGCTCGGCCGGGCCGGCGTACTGCCAGAAGCGGCCGTCCCTGAGCGCGTGCGGCACGCTGAGCGCCTCGGGGGCGCCGCCACGGAAGCCGTAGGAGGGGGACGAGGGCACCACGGTCTGCCGCTGCGCCTCGGCCGGGCTCACGGAGGCCGGGCTCACGGAGGCCGGGCTCACGGAGACCATGCTCCCCAGCGCGCTCACCGCGATGCCGTCGAAGAAGTCACGGCGGGAAATGGACAGGTTCATCCCGAGGTCCCGTGGCGTCAGAGTCATGGCGCGATCATCGGCAGCCCCGGAATGGGTGGGTGCGGGGACGCGCAGCGCCCAGAGAAACATTTTGCGCGGCCTATTACGGCGAATGCCGGTTTGGCTCGTTGATCCGTGACGAGGTCGTCGCCGCAGGTGAGAGCGGTTGTTCAACCGGCAGGGACAAAATCGCTTAATTCCACGGATAGCGACGTTGCCGGGGTGGCGGGCCCGCGACTCCTCTAACGTTCACGAGAATGCCGCCAATGGAATGGGAGAACTCATGCTTAAGGCCGTTTCCGGCATATTCCTGAGCATGATGGCCGTCGCCGGATGCTCGTCGGAGGCGCAGGCCCCGCCAGCCGCCGCCGCCAACGCGGCCGTCGAGCCGGCGGAGGGCCCAGGGTCGCCGCCCGCCGACGCCGCGAAGCTGCGGGCCGCGCTGCTGCCCGTGCCCGAGGGGATGCACATCTCGTACGGTCCCGAGCTGGGCGCCTTCGGCTCGCTCAAGTCCACCCAGCAGGGCCTCGCCGCGGTCCGCCAGGCCCGGCTGGAGCGTCCGGAGTGCGCGGGCGCGGCCCAGCTCGACGCCGCGCGGCCCGACGTCGCCAAGGCCCCCGCCGCCGTGATCGCCTTCGCCGCCGAGCGCGGCTCGATCACCCAGGCCGTGGTCGCGCTGCCGTCGGCGGCCTTCCCCGCGCCCCTGCCGGCGAAGTGCGCCTCCTACACCGCCGACGTCGACGGCGCCAAGGTCGTCTACCGGACCCGCATGCTCTCCATGCCGGCCAAGGGCGACCAGTCGCGCGCCTACCTCACCACGGCCGCGGGCGCCAAGGAGAGCGCCGAGATCGGCTCGGTGATGATCCGGCGGGGCAACCTCATCATGAGCATGCTGGTCGTGGGCCGTCAGGTGCAGCCGGACGGCCTCTACGAGCTCGCCAAGCTGGCCGACCAGAACCTCGCCCGCGTCAACCGGTGATCAGATCAGCACGTGGTCGTCCGGCCGGCCGACGAAGGCGAACTGCGCGTTGCGGGTCAGCTTGATGTGGTCGGCCTGCCAGGTGTGCATCGAGGCGTCGGCGCTGCGCCAATAGACGAAGTTGAAGCGGTCCGCCGAGTAGATCTTGACGGAGTCCTCCTTGAGCCGCCGCACCAGCTCGGTGTCCTCCCCCCGGGTGATGTCGGCGAACCGGTACGAGCGGAACATGTCCGCCTTGCCGAGGAACGTCCCGCCCTGCACCAGGAACGAGTAGCGGTGCTCCAGGCCGGGCAGCCGCAGCATCGTGGTGTTGGAGCCCTCGAAGTAGGCGTAGTGCGCGCCCTTGCCGACCAGCTCGGCGTCGGAGTAATCGAAGGCCCGCACCAGGTCCGACAGGTAGTGCTCGCCGTAGAGGTTGTCGTCGTCCATCTTGGCGATGAGGTCGCCCTCGGCGGCCGAGATGCCGAGGTTCATGCACGCGCCGAGCGACAGCTCGGCGGCGGCGGGCAGCACCACGACGTCGGTGATCCCGGCCATGCGGGCCTTGTCGGCCACCACGACGGGGTCGATGTCGAGGCCGTGCAGCACCATGACGAGCTGGAGCGGCCGGTGGAGCTGTTTGGCCACCGACGAGATGGCGTGCTCGATCTGGGAGGCGCGGTTGGTGGGCAGCACGACCGAGATCGTGCGGGTGCGCGGCTCGACGTGGTGGCCGAGGTCCTGGAGGATCTGGTCCACGCGGTGCGAGAACAGGTGCTTGTCGAAGACCTCGCGCATGGCGAGGTGGCCCATCCTGGCGCGCAGCTCGGGGCTGTTGATCAGGTGCAGCACCTGGTTGTACGACTCGACCGGCTCGCGCGCGACGGGGATGAGGTCGCCGAAGGTCTCCTCGATGGCCCGTGACCAGCCGGTGACGACCGGGGTCGCGCACGCCGACAGCTCGAAGACCCGCCGCGCGCACATGGTCGGCGAGTCGAGCACGGAGTTGACGTTGAGAAAGACCTTGTACATCCGGTATGCGGCCAGCATCTGGTCGTAGGGCAGCTCGCCCACGATGTGCGGCCGGTACTTCTCCGGCCAGGCGTACTTCTCGTCCACCTCGCCGTTGCGGGCGAAGATGTGCAGGCCCAGCTCGCGCACCGGGTCGAGGACGACCTCCATCTGCTCGCGGCGCTCGGGGTGCTTGTCGCGGAAGTACATCCCGGCGAAGACCACGTCGTGGAGGCGGCCCTGCTTCTGCTGGATCGGGTTGTGGACGCGCGGCTGGGCGGCGAACTGCAGCACGTCCACCCGGTCGTGTCCCAAAATTTCCCGATATTTCGGCAGCATGTCGCCGTCGCACGTGAACACGTAGTCGAACAGCTTGGCCGTGTCGATGAAGAAGTCGAAGTTCGGCGGGTCCTCCTTGTTCCAGAAGACCGTCGGGATGCCCTCGCTCCTGCACCAGGCCACCAGCTCGCGCAGCGGCTCCTTGGGCGCGTTGGTGCCGGTCATCTGGTAGCGCCAGCGGCCCTGGTTGCCGTGCCAGGCCGACTCGCAGAACAGCAGGTCGGGCCGCTTGTCGGCGAAGATCTCCGGCCAGTCCTTGAGCCCGAACTCGATCTGGTCCCACTCGTAGCGGAAGGCCATGCGGGAGAAGTCGTCGAGGATCACCGCGACCTTGAGGTCGGGCCGGTTGACCGGCCCGGCCGGCCACTTCGCGGCCGGCACCTCGACCAGCGGAGGCCGGTGGTTCGCCAGCTCGACGGCCTCGGTGACGGGCATCGGCGGCTTCGGCGCGCGCTCCTTCGACCGGACCGCGTCCATGATCTTCCCCGGGCTCTTCGAGCCCAGGGCCTCGCCCAGCTTGTACGTCCGCTTGGCCTGGGTCGCCTCCAGCTTCCACGCCGCGTACGCGGCCTTGGCCTCGGCGATCTCCAGGCGTCGCCGAAGCTCCCTGAGCTCCGCCTCGTGACGCTCGACGACCTTGCGCTCCTCGGGCAGCCAGTTGACGGGACCGAGTCGCTGGAACGAGGGGGGCTCAGGGGTTTCGGCCATGGTGATGACGCCTAACGCTCAGGGGAGATTTGCCATGTTACGCCGCCAATGATGGCTATTCGGGGCGCTTTGCCTGGGAAGCCGGTGCCAGGTTGTCGCCCTTGAGCCAGGCGGCGATCACCGTGGCGATGCGCGGCCCGGCCTTGCCGTCCCACAGCACCGGCAGCTCGCCGGCCGGGGTGGCGGCGCCGTCGGCCAGCGCCTTCTCGGCCGCCGCGGGCAGCAGAGCGGGGGTGACCAGGCGGTTCGTGCCGTGCGTGATCGTGATCGGCCGCTCGGTGTTGGGCCGCAGGGTGAGGCAGGGGACGCCCAGCATCGTGGTCTCCTCCTGCACGCCGCCGGAGTCGGTGACGACCAGGGCGGCCCCGCGGACGAGTGAGAGGAAGTCCACATAGCCGAGCGGATCGACGACCCTGACCGTCCCGCCGTCCACGAGACCGGCCTCGGCCAGCCGGGCCTTGCCGCGCGGGTGCACCGGCACCACGACCGGGACCTGCCGCGAGACCTCCAGCACCGCGTCCACCAGCTCCTTGGCGGCCTCGGGGGTGTCCACGTTGGCCGGGCGGTGCAGGGTCGCCACGGCATACCGATCCGGTATGCCGAGCCGCGCGACCACGGGGGCCGGGTCCAGCGCGGGCAGGGCCGCGTACAGGCTGTCGATCATGGGGTTGCCCACCAGGTGGGTCTTGGACGCCGGCACGCCCTCGCCGGCCAGGTAGGCGAGCGCCTCGGGCGAGGTGGCGAAGAGCAGGTCGGCGAGGGCGTCGGTGACGACCCGGTTGACCTCCTCGGGCATGCCCCGGTCGAACGAGCGCAGCCCCGCCTCCACGTGCGCCGTCGGCACGCCGAGCTTGGCGCAGACGAGGATGGCGGCGAGGGTCGAGTTGACGTCGCCATAGACCACGACCAGGTCGGGCTCGTGCTCCTGGACGACCTCCTCCAGCCCGACGAGCAGGGCCGCCGTCTGCTTGGCGTGGCTGCCCGAGCCGACCCCGAGGTTGGCCACCGGCTCCGGCAGGCCGAGGTCGGCGAAGAACACGTCGGACATCAGGGCGTCGTAGTGCTGACCGGTGTGGATGATGCCCTGCCGCACGCCGAGCTCGCCGAGTGCCCGCACCACCGGGGCCGCTTTCACGAAATTGGGACGAGCTCCCAATACGTGGAGGACCAGGGGGTTCTCCCTCATGACCTCGCCTTTCATAGCGGAAGGGGAAAAACGCTGCCTATGGTACGGTCACCGCGTGGCATCCGACGCCAGTCGTCAAGACTCCTCCCAAAGCGCCGGCAGGGTTTCCGCGAAGTCCGCCCGCGCCGGTGTCGGCGGGCTTCTCAAGGGCTTCGTCCAGCACCCGATCATCGTCTCCCGCGTCGTCGCGACCAAGGTCAAGTCCGACCCCGTCCGCGTGGCCCAGGCGGCCGCCGACGCGCTCCCGCCCCGGCTGCGCCCCATCGTCGGCGGCGTGGCCTGGCCCGCCGCCCGCGGCGCCCGGCGCATGGTGCGCAAGTTCGGCATGCGGATGCTCAAGGGTCCGTGGAACGAGGCCAAGACGCTGTGGGACGCCGGCCGGGTCAGCGAGGCCGCCGCCGTGCTGGAGGCCCACACGAAATACCCGTTCGTCAAGCGCAGGGCCGCCTACTACCGCGGTGAGCTGGCCGCCATCAGCCCCGACCCGATCCCGCCCGGCCCCAAGGTGGCCATCCTGGAGCGGGTCAAGGGCCGGGTCCTGCATCTGGTCACCAACGCGCTGCCGTACACGCAGGCCGGCTACACCGTGCGCACCCACCGCATCGTCACCTCGCAGAAGGCCGCCGGGCTCGACCCGCACGTGGTCACGAGCTGGGGCTGGCCGATGATGCAGGGGCACGCCGACGCGCCGCCGTACGAGGAGATCGACGGCATCCCCTACTACCGGCACCTGCCGGACGGGCACGGCGAGGTGCCCTTCGAGATGCGCGGCCGCATGGTCAGGGGCGCCGACGCGGTCACCAAGCTCGTCACCGAGCTCCGCCCGCAGGTCCTGCACGCCGCCACCGACCACCGCAACGGCTCGGTGGCGCACGCCGTGCGCGACCGTACGGGCACGCCGTTCGTCTACGAGGTGCGCGGCTTCCTGGAGGAGACCTGGGCCTCCCGCGACCCGATCCGGGTCGGCAGCGAGCGGCACGTGCTCCAGCGCGAGCGCGAGGCGTTCCTGATGCGCGAGGCCGACGCGGTGGTCACGCTGGCCGAGACCATGGCCACCGAGATCGTCGAGCGCGGCGTGCCGAGGGAGCGCATCCACCTCGCGCCCAACGCCGTGGACGACTCCCTGCTCACCGCCCGCTACGACGGCGCCTCCTTCCGCACGGCCCACGGCATCGCCCCCGGCGAGACCGTCATCGGCTCGGTGTCGAGCATCGTGGCCTACGAGGGCTTCGCCACCCTGCTGCGGGCCGCCGCGCTGCTGCGCGACGCGGGCACGCCGGTGCGGGTGCTCATCGTGGGCGACGGCGCCGAGCGGGAGAACCTGCTGGCGCTGGTCGAGGAGCTGTCGCTCAAGGACGCGATCCTGCCCGGCCGGGTCGGCCCCGACGAGGCGCTGCAGGCCCAGGACGCCATCGACATCTTCGCCTGCCCGCGCGAGGACCTGCGGGTCTGCCGGCTGGTGACGCCGCTGAAGCCGGTCGAGGCCATGGCGCTCGGCAAGCCGGTGGTGCTCAGCGACCTGCCCGCCCTGTCGGAGCTGGTCGGCTCCGACGGCGCCGGCCTGCTGGTGCCGCCGGGCGATCCCGAGGCGCTCGCGAAGGCCGTCGCCGGGCTGAGGGACGATCCCGCCAGGCGGGCCGAGATGGGCGAGGCCGGGCGCGCGGAGGTGGCCGCCAAGCGGACCTGGAGCCGTGTCGCCGAGACCTACCGGTCCCTTTACCAGTCGCTTGCCGAAAGTTGACCTTCGTGTTGGCTGTACGTTGTGACGGTTTCGGTGGCATTAGGCGTGAGCTAGGTGGACTTGAGATAACCTTTGCCACCATGAAGTGTTGTATCCGGCTCCCAAAGGCACTGCTGTGACAGAAATGGACTTGGCTGTCATCGGCCTGGGCTACGTCGGCATGCCGCTCGCCAAGGAGGCGGTTGCCGCTGGTCTGCGCGTCGTCGGTGTGGACGTCGACCCCCGCAAGGTCGAGGCGCTCACCGCCGGACAGTCCTACGTCGATGACCTGACCGACGCCGACCTCGAGCACATGCTGGCCAACGGTTTCACCGCCACGCTCGACGAGAGCGTGCTGGCCCGGAGCAACACGATCGTCATCTGCGTGCCGACGCCGCTGGACGAGGACCACCGCCCGGACCTCTCCGCCGTCGAGGGCGCTTCCAAGGCCGTCGCCCGCAACCTCACCAAGGGCACCCTCGTCGTGCTGGAGTCCACCACGTGGCCCGGCACCACCGACGAGCTGGTGCGCCCCCTGCTGGAGGGCTCGGGACTCACCGCCGGCGAGGACTTCCACCTGGCCTTCTCGCCCGAGCGCATCGACCCGGGCAACCCCAAGTTCGGCCTGCGCAACACCCCCAAGGTCGTCGGCGGTTACACCGCGACCTGCCGGGACCGCGCGACGGCGTTCTACGGCCGCTTCATCGAGCAGGTCGTGCCGGTCAGCGGCACCCGCGAGGCCGAGATGGCCAAGCTGCTGGAGAACACCTACCGGCACGTGAACATCGCCCTCGTCAACGAGATGGCGATCTTCTGCGACGAGCTCGGCGTCAACCTGTGGGAAGCGATAGAGGCCGCGGCGACCAAGCCGTTCGGCTTCCAGAAGTTCCTGCCGGGACCCGGCGTCGGCGGGCACTGCATCCCCGTCGACCCGTCCTACCTGTCCTACACCGTGCGCAAGCTCGGTTACCCGTTCCGGTTCGTGGAGCTGGCGCAGGAGATCAACGAACGGATGCCGTCGTACGTGGTGGCGCGCGTCCAGCGATTGCTCAACCGGCATAAGAAGCCCGTGAACGGTGCGAAAGTCGTTATGCTCGGCGTCACCTACAAACCGGATATCGCCGACGAGAGGGAAACCCCGGCACTGCCGGTGGCCCGCGCGCTGCTCGAACTGGGCGCCGACCTCTCGTTCGCGGACCCGTACGTCAAGGAGTGGTCGGTGGACGGCACCCCGGTGCCGCGTGAAGAGGATCTGGCCGAGGCCGTGGTCGACGCGGACGTCACGCTGCTGCTTCAGCAGCATGCCGCGTTCGATCTCGACATGGTCGAGGCGAAGGCCAGGCTCGTGCTCGACACCCGCGGCGTCCTCGCCGAGGGTGAACGCGTCGAGCGGCTGTAGCGACGGAGGGCTGCGCGCAGTGCACGTGCTCGTCATGACGGTGGTGCATAACCCCGAGGACGCGAGAATCCTGCATCGGCAGATTCGCGCGCTCGTGGATGCCGGTCATGAGGTCACGTATGCCGCCTCCTTCACCGGTTTCGGGGTCGTTCCGAGACCCTGGGTGAACGGCGTCGACCTTCCCAGGGCCGCCCAGCGCAAGCGGGTGGCGGCGGTCTGGGCGGCGCGCCGGTTGTTCAAGCGCATGCGCGACAAGGTCGACCTGGTCCTGATCCACGATCCCGAGCTGCTGTTCGCGGTGTGGGGCGTGCGCAACCGGCCTCCGGTGGTGTGGGACGTGCACGAGGACACCCCGGCCACGCTCTCGCTCAAGCCGTGGCTGCCCTCGCCGCTGCGCCCGCCGGTGAGGTTCCTCGCGCGGCTGCTCGAAGGCACCGCCGAGCGTCACCTGCACCTCCTGCTGGCCGAGACCGCGTACGCGGGCCGGTTCAAGGACGCCCACCCGATCGTGCCCAACGAGACCTGGGTGCCCGACTCCGTCACCCCGCCGGGCGACGACCGGGTGGTCTATCTCGGCTGGCTGTCGCGGGCCCGGGGTGTGCTGGAGGCGGTCGAGGTGGCCAAGCTGCTGCAGCCGTACCGGGTGGCGGTGGAACTCATCGGCTACGCCGACCCGCAGAGCCGTCCGGTGCTCAACCAGGCCGTGACCGAGGGCCTGCTGGAGTGGCGCGACTTCATGCCCAACGACGAGGCGCTGAAGCGGCTCGACGGCGCGCTCGCCGGGCTGTCGCTGCTGCACGACGAGCCCAACTACCGCCACTCGATGCCCACCAAGATCGTCGAGTACATGGCGCACGGCATCCCCGTCATCACCACCCCCTCGCCGCGCGCCGTGGAGCTGGTCGAGCGCTACGACAGCGGCGTGGTCGTGCCCTGGCAGGACCCGAAGGCGGTGGCCCAGGCCGTGCTGACGCTCCGCGACGACGTACGTGAGCGCAAGGCGCAGGGCGCGCGCGGTTACGCGGCGGCCCGCGCCAACCACCACTGGCCCAATTCCGCCAAGCGCTTCGTCGCCCAGCTCGAAGCCTGGGCGGGGGTCAAGCCATAGCGGGCGGCGGGTCGTCGAAGGTGCGCTGGCTCCTCCTCGTCCTGGGCGTGGCGATCCTGGCCGCGGTCGCCGCCGTGGTGATCGTGCTGCAACCCGGCCCCGAGCGGAAGGTCGCGTCGGTGGTGACGACCACCCCGGCCAAGCCGACCCCGTCCGCCGAGGCGCCCACGCCCAAGGTGAGCGAGTTCACCGACGACTGTGGAACGTTCGAGACCCGGGAGAAGGCCCCCTACGCCGTCACCGGCTACTGGATCACCCCGAGGTCGAACCCCTGCACCTGGCGCAAGCAGCTCAAGGAGATCCACGACGTCGGCGGCGACACCATCATCAGGATCGGCTACGGGCTGCAGTTCCGTACGGTCTCGTCCTCCGGCGAGATCCTGACCAGGGACGGCGAGCTGGACTCCCTCTACAAGGGCTGCCGCGAGGACGGCATGAGCTGCCACGACGCCGCCGAGCGCGACCTGATGAAGGCCCATCCGGACAACCGCATCGGCCGCACGTACGTCTACCGCACCGACGAGTCCTTCGGCCCCGACCTGTTCCGCTGCCCCGAGGTGGAGCACGCGGTGAAGGCCGGCAAGCGCACCTACTTCCGCATCATCACCCAGCCCGACGGCTCGGACGACTCCACCTGCGACTTCTCCGGCAAGGGCGCCTCCTACGACCTGATCCTCGTCGCCGGCGCCCCGACCGACAGCCTGACCCAGCTCCTCGACCTCGGGGACCAGTTCGGCATGCGCGTCTACCCGGCGCTGCCGCTCGCGCCCCGCGACCCCAAGACCCCGATCAGGGCCAACAAGAAGCATCTCGGCACGCTGACCACCCTCACCCGGCGCATCCTCCAGGACTACGGCGCCCGCGTCGCCGACCGGGACTCCCTGGGCGGCGTCTACCAGCCGTTCGAGGTGCAGATGTCGGACACCCTGGCCTCGAACCCGACGCTGGAGGTCTACGCCGACCAGCACACGATCGTCGAGCAGGAGCTGCCGGGCAAGCCCATCCTCATCAGCCCCTACATGGACGCCCGCAAGCGCAAGGCCTTCGGCCAGACGCCCAAGCAGGTGGCCGAGGCGTTCAAGGAGCTGGCCAAGACCGGGGTCGGCATCATCGCCCCGCAGGACAGCCGCGGCACCGGCAAAGTGGGCCTGTTCTGGCCGGACGAGCGCGGCGCCGAGGTGGACGAGCGGCTGCGGACGATGGTCGGCGATGCCACGTACGGCGCCGCCTACCACGGCTCCACCCGCGACTACTACCGCGAGATGTCGCTGGCCCGCGAGGAGATGGTCCAGGCCGGCTACCAGGTGGACCTGTGGGCGAACGTGGAGGCGTTCGAGCCGTCGGGCGAGCAGTCCTGCGCCCCGCAGAACCCCCGCGGCAAGACCGACAAGAAACGCCTGGACCAGGCCGTCACCATGACCGGCCGGTACGTCCAGAAGGTCGTCTCCTACATGTGGAGCGACTTCATGACCTGCGGCGAGCCGTCGCTGGAGAAGGAGATCACCGCCGACTGGCGTCGGCCCATCGCCGTGGACGCCATCAGGCACTCGCGCGACATCCAGGACGGCGTCGAGGTGCGCGGCTACAACCTCAAGGACGGCGCCGTCTCCGTCGAGTGGTCCGGCGGCGTACGCGACCTGGTCGTCTCCGAGGTCGGCTGGCTGGACGAGGACCCGCTGGAGGAGCTGCCCGAGGGCATGGTGACGGCGTGGGTGCCGTTCGACTGGAGCCAGGTGCCGGCCGGCGAATGGGTGCGCATCACCGTCAAGGGGCCGGCGGGCCTGACCTCCACCGAGCCCCTGCACGTGCGGATCACGACCTGACGGGGCGTTCGCGGCCCGCTCGCCGGTGCGTGTAACGTGCGGTTCATGGTCCCGAGCGTGCCGGTCAGCGTCGACCTGGTGGTGCTCACCGTGCGGAACAACGCCCTGAGCGCCCTGGTCTGGCGTCGCGACAACCCGCCGTTCCTGCGGCGCTGGTCGTTGTCGGGCGGCTTCATCCAGCTCGACGAGGACCTCCCCGACGCCGCCAGGCGGATCCTGGCCGAGCGGGCCGGTCTGCCCGGCGCGCCGGTGCACCTGGAGCAGCTCCAGACCTACGGCTACCCCGACCGTGACCCGCGCCAGCGCGTGCTGAGCGTCGCCTACCTCGGCCTCGCCCCCGACCTGCCCGCCTCGGAGAAGGCCCACATGAGCTGGCAGCCGGTCGACTCGCTCACGGTCATGGCCTTCGACCACCGCCGCATCATGCTCGACGGCGTCGAGCGGGCCCGCGCCAAGCTGGAGTACACCTCGCTGGGCGCGGCCTTCTGCGCGCCGGAGTTCACGGTGGCGGACCTGCGGCGGGTCTACGAGATCGTCTGGGGCCGGACTCTCGACCCGCGCAACTTCCACCGCAAGGTCACCAAGGCCGAGGGCTTCCTCGTCGAGACCGGCGGCACCACCACCCGTGACGGCGGCCGGCCCGCCAAGCTCTTCCGGCGCGGGCCGGCCGAGCTGCTGCACCCGCCGATGCTGCGCTCGCTCAAGGACGAGCCCGCCAGGAACTAAGGTAGGGGCATGCCTCGTTTCCGCCAGATCCTGGACAGCATGGCCCCGTACAAACCGGGCAAGGCGGTCGCCGCACCCGACGGGCGGTCCTACAAGCTCTCCTCCAACGAGTCGCCCTACGACCCGCTGCCCTCCGTGGTGGAGGCGGTCGCCGAGGGCGCGCGGCAGATCCACCGCTATCCCGACGCCGGCTCGGTCGCGCTCACCGAGGCGATCGCGGCGCGCTACGGCGTGCCGGCCGAGCACGTGGCCACCGGGCCCGGCTCGGTGACGGTGGCGCAGCAGCTCCTGGAGGCGGTGGGCGAGCCCGGGGCGGAGGTCGTCTACGCCTGGCGCTCGTTCGAGGCATACCCGCTGCTGGCGGACCTCGCCGGGGTGACGTCCGTACGCGTGCCGCTCGCGGGCGAGGACCACGACCTCGACGCCATGGCCGAGGCCGTGACCGACCGGACGAGCCTCATCTTCGTCTGCAACCCCAACAACCCGACCGGCACCGCGATCCGCCGCCGCGAGCTGACGGCCTTCCTCGACCGCGTGCCCGAGGACGTGCTGGTGGTGCTGGACGAGGCCTACCGCGAGTACGTCCGCGACGAGGACGTCCCCGACGGCGTCGAGCTCTACCGCGACCGGCCCAACGTGTGCGTGCTGCGCACGTTCTCCAAGGCGTACGGCCTCGCGGGCCTGCGGGTCGGCTACCTCATCGGCCACGAGCCGGTGGCCTCCGCGGTGCGCAAGACCACGGTGCCGTTCGCCGTCAACCACCTCGCCCAGCTCGCCGCCGTGGCCTCGCTCCAGGCCGAGGACGAGCTGCTCGACCGGGTCGAGCGGGTGGTCAAGGAGCGCACCCGGGTGAGCGAGGCGCTGGCCGCGCAGGGCTGGACGGTGCCCCACTCCGAGGCCAACTTCGTCTGGCTGCGGCTCGGCGAGCGCACGGCCGACTTCGCCGCGGCCTGCGCGGCGGAGGGCGTCGCGGTGCGGCCGTTCCATCCGGAGGGATGCCGGGTGACGATCGCCGACCCCGAGGCGAACGACGCCTTCCTGGCCGCCGCCGCGAGCTTCGCCCACCGGACGGGCGAGTCCTGAGCCGCCTCGTCGGCCGGGCTCGAACCGGCGTCCACCCGGTCCCGAGCCGGGCGCTCTACCACTGAGCTACAACGAGTCCCGCCGCCGCCGACCGGGCTCGAACCGGCGTCCACCTGGTTAAGAGCCAGGCGTTCTACCACTGAACTACGGCGGGGCGGCCACCAGTGTGCGCGATGCCGCCCGGCTTCGCCACCCCTTTATCCGGGAAAGTCCTTCATCGGCAGCTCACTGAGCACCACTCCGGACCGCAGCCCGTGCTCGGCGTCGGCGGCGAGCTCCGGCTTGACCTGCTTGCCGCTGAACACGCCGGCCCGGCGCAGCAACGCCGCCCAGACCGGGTCGCCGATGGTCACTCCGTGGACCAGCTCCGGCGTGGGCCGGAACACCGCCGTGGCCCCCGGCGGCGCGGGCGCCGTCCAGCCGGAGGAGGCGGGGTCGAGGCCGGCGCGGCGGCAGGCGGACTCCACCTCGGCGCGTGTGCAGGTCGCGGTGCCGTCGAGCACCTCCCACGGCGGCGGTAGCGCCGCCCACACCTTCGTGTTGGGATCGACGCCGTCGCCGACGGCATGGTGCCAGGCGGCCAGGTCGGCGGCCATCAGCCGCATCATCTTGCCGGGACATGCCGGATCCAGCAGGTCCAGGGCGTTCAGCGCGCTCAGACAGGCCAGCCAGCCCGCGCGGGCGGCGTTGTAGGCGACGGCCAGGTTGTTCCAGGTAGTGGAGTCGTGCCCACGCTGGACGATCATCGTCTCCCTGTCGGTGCCCGGCCGCCAGCGCTCGCGCAGCATGGCCGCGCTGTGCCGCAGCACCGACGACCAGCGGCCGAGCAGCAGGCCCCGCTCGTGCTCGGTCAGGCGCTCCAGCACGTCCGGGCTCGTGCGCGCCTGGGCGATCATCCACCAGTCGGATCGGCTGGTGCACCGGTCCAGCAGCACGGAAGCGACCTCGTCGAACGGATTGTCGCGCCCCGCCAGGCTGAACTCTCTGCGCAGCTTGCGGCGCGCGGTGTAGTACGCCACGAAGCAGGCGGCGTCGGCGTCCGCCACGAACCGCTCCAGCGGCACCTCTGCCGCGAATCCGGTGACCCCGACCATGAGCAGGCGCCGCTTGTCCTGCTCGACGGCCAAGGTCCTGGCCTTGGCCGAGAGCCTGCGCAGCACCCGGAACCGCCGGTTGTACTGCCGCTTGGAGATGTCCATCCCGGCCGTGTCGCGGGCCTGCCGATTGAGCCGGTCGGCCAGGAAGTCGGTGTGACCGGGTGTCCATCGGATCGAGCGGCCCAGGCTCGCGGCGAACTCCAGCAGCGACTCAGGATCGTCCGGATCCACCTCCGCCGGCTGCCCGAACAGCCCGCCGGCCGCGGCCACCACCTGAGCCCCGCCCACCGGACGGGCGTAGTCGCTCGGCATCGAGGAGAACGACGCCGCGTCCCGCGAGGAGTGCTTGGCCGCGCGCGTCAGCACCGCACGCTGGCGCCCGGTCAGCGTTCCCTCCAGTGCCCGCAGCACCAGGGCGGCGACATCCTCCGGGCGGTAGCGGCGGTCCAGCGAGCTGTGCAACTCGGCCAGGATTTCGTGACGGGATCGCGGCTGAGGGTCGCGGTTCTTCATGACGCCCATCATCGCCAGATCCGTCGCGGCGAACGACCCTTTTATCCCCGATCGCCGGACGCCGGCACCTCGTACGACTCAGGAACTGCTCGTCTGAACCTGGACCTCTTCGGCGGTGGCCGCGGTCCTGACCTTGGCGCGTCGCTCGGTGGAGACCACCAGGGCGACGCCCACCAGGATGACCGCGCCGCCGGCGATCATCTGCGGCGTGGCCACCTCGTTGACCACGAGCACGCCGAGCACGACCGCGACGGCCGGGTTGACGTAGGCGTAGGTGGACACCAGCGAGATGGGCGCGTTGCCGAGCAGCCAGGTGTAGGCGGTGAAGCCCACGAGCGAGCCCACCAGGATCAGGTAGACCAGGCCCGCCCACGAGCGCCCGGAGACCGCCGCCACGTCGAGTCGCTCGCCGAACGACAGCCCGGTCACCAGCAGGCCGAGACCGCCCGCCGCCATCTCGACCGCGCTGGCCGCCCACACGTTGGGCGGCATCGGGATGCGCGCCGACAGGAACGACCCGATCGACCACGACAGCGAGGCCACCAGGATCACCACGATCCCGGTCGTGCTCGCCGCCTCGCCGCCGCCGCCGATCGACAGCGCGGCGACCCCGCCGAAGCCGACCAGCACGCCCAGCAGCGTGAGCAGCGCGGGCCGGTCACGGGCCGCGATGCGGAACACCACCAGCCAGAGCGGCACCGACGCGACGAGCAGCGCGGCGAGGCCGGTGGAGATGTGCTGCTCGGCCACGGCCACCATGCCGTTGCCGCCGGTCAGCAGCAGCAGCCCGACCAGCGCGGCCCCGCCGAACTGGCGGCCCGACATGCGGAACGGGGCCTTGCCCTTCCTGACCAGCAGGAAGGCACCCAGCAGGAGGGCGGCGACGGCGAACCGGAGTGAGCCGCTGAGCATCGGCGGCATGGTCTCGATGGCGATCTTGATGCCGAGGTAGGTCGAGCCCCACACCACGTAGACGATGGCCAACGCACCCCAGACCATGAGGGGGCGGGGGGTGTCAGCAGCGTTGCCGGTCATGGCTCGTGACTTTACCGGGCGGGTGTGACAGAACGCTCGCGGGTATCGGACTGTGGGACGGGTGGCGAAATATGAGCGATAGTGGGCATTCGTGCCACTGTCGGGGTCCCTGTACCGGCTGCCAGGATCGCGGCGTCCGGAAGTCCGTACCGGGAGGAGTCCCATGCCTGCTGTCAACATGCCTGCTGCCAACATGCCTGCTGTCAACACTGCGGCCGTCGCCCACTTCGCCGCCCGCCTGACGTTCGAGACCGACGTCTCCGACGTCGCCGCCGGCCTCGCCGCCGACCTGCCCGGCCTCGTGGTGATCGACTCCCGCAGCAGGGAGAGCTGGGACCAGGGGCACGTGCCGGGCGCGGTCCACCTGCCCACCCGCGAGATCGCCGATCGGGCCGCCGGGCTCGTGCCGCCGGACGCCCAGGTGGTCACCTACTGCTGGGGGCCGGGCTGCAACGGCGCGACCCGCGCCGCCCTGGAGTTCGCCCGCCTCGGCTACCAGGTCAAGGAGATGATCGGCGGCTTCGAGTATTGGGCGCGGGAGGGCTTCGCGGTCGAGACCGCCTCCGGCGTCACCCGCCGACCGGCCGACCCGCTCACGGCGCCGGTGGCCGGCGCGCTAGCGGCACCGGTGGCCGACCCGCTCACGGCACCGGTAGGGGCCATCGCCTGCGGCTGCTGACCGGAACCCGTCGCGGAGCCCACGGCGCTGCGCAGCGCCACTACAGCGCCGCGCAGCGGCCTTCTGGCGGCCGGTGGCCGAAAAAGTTGGCGCCCCCGTCCGAATCTTGTCGATCGGGGGCGTCCGAGAACATACCCGGATCCGGCCGGGTCAACCAACAACTGGGCAAGTGTCAATGCGCAGGTGCGCAAAGGTGACAGCGTCGGTCAAAACGCCGGTCACCACGACCCCTTGCCGAGTACAGGACCGACCCCGCCGGAACGGGTCACCTCGGGCCCAGCTTCTCCACGATCAGCCGGTAGAGCTGCCGGGGCCGGCCCGGCTGCGGGGTGCGGTTGGGCGGTAGCGGCCACGCGAGTCCCTCGTCAACCAACGTGCGCAGCAACCGCCGGGCCGTCCGGGGGGTGACCCCCAGCATCTTGCCCGCTCCTTCCGCGTCCACCACCGTGTCGCCGCCCTCCAGCTTCGCCGCCAGCCTGGCCAGCACCTCGACGCCCTTCGGCTTGAGCGCGGTGCCCCCGGCGGGCGGCATCCGCGGGGCCGGGATGAGCGCCCGCCCCTCGCGGTCCACGGCGAAGCCCTGTGCCTGCTTGCCCGCCTGGGTGCGGGCCAGCGCGGCCCGCGCGTGCGACTCCGCGTCGTGCGTCGTCCGCCCCATGCCCACGCCCACCTCGACCGCCAGCCCCAGCTCGTCGCGGATCCGCGCGGCGAACGGCAACACCCGGAACCCGTCGGTGGCCGCCGCGATCGAGCCCCTGGTCGCGGTGACCAGGTAGCTGTGATCGTCGATCGGCCAGACGGTGGCGTTGATCCGGTTCGCCTCCTGGACCAGCAGCCGGTGCAGCGACAGCCGCAGCTCGTCGCGCCAGTAGCGGGGCGCGGCGCGGCGCACGGGCTCGCGCAGCGTCGGCACCTCCACCAGCACCACGGTGAGCTGCGACTCCTCCAGCCGGTGGTGCGCGCCGAGCAGCGCCGCGGTGTGCAACGCCGTGCGCACCGCCGCCGAGGTGGGCCGGATCCTGATGACCGGCACCCCCGCCGCGTGCAGGCGTTCGGCCACCGCGGGGAGGCAGGTGAGCGCCCCCGTGGTGACCCCCTGGCGAGCCAGGCGTTCGTGGTAGGCCGCGATCGTGCCGGTGGCTCCCGGCTCGTCGCGGCTGTGCACGTCCGTGGCCGGGATGCCGAGGTCGGTGTACGCCTCCTCGACGTCCGCCCGGCTTATCACGTCGATGCTGACCCTCTGGGGGTCGATCCGAGTGTCCAGCGCCGCCTTCGCCAACGCCGCCACCAATGCCGCTCCGCCGAGTTGTACGTAGGTCGCGGGCATCGTCAACACGCCGGAACGCCGGGCCAGGTCATAAGGGACCGGGCTGGCGAACAGACACGCGTCGACACCTGGACCGAGCCGCGTCACCTTGTCGGGCGCCTCCTGCTCGTCGCGATAAGCGGCGGCGACAAGGCGACACGGCAGCGGTGCAGCGGCGTGACCCATCAGCATGACCCGCTCGACCAGGTCGTGGGGTCCGACCACGCCGATGGTGAGGTCCGGGGTCATGGCGCCCGGGCGTGACACTCGGGGAGTTTCTTCGGCCCTCTCGACCAATGTTCGTCCCATCCTGCCGTCCGTTGCAGTGCTCTCTTTTGGAACGATCGCTCGCGGGGGCCGTAATGTCACGCCCGACTTTTCCGGAAAGCCGTTCTGGTTGACCGCCCGACAGTATGTCCTAGCAGCTCAACGAGGTTTTTCCGCCGTTTTTTAGTGTTCGGAAATCTCTCGTGTAATGTCCGCGCCGAGCGCGCGCATTCGCGCGGCGAGATGCGCGTGGCCGCGGTCGATCAGGTAACCCGAGTCGATGACGGTCTCGCCCTCGGCCGCGAGGCCGGCGAGCACCAGTGCGATCCCGGAGCGCAGGTCGTGCGCGGTCACCTGGGCGCCGGTCAGCGGGGTGCGCCCGCGCACCACCGCGCGGCTGCCGTCCACCTCGACGTTGGCGCCCATCTTGTTGAGCTCGCCGGCCAGCGCGAAGCGGCCGTCGAAGATGCGCTCGTGGATGTAGCTGGTGCCCTCGGCGAGGGCCGCGACCGTCATCATCGGCGACTGGAGGTCGGTGGCGAAACCGGGATAGGTGTCGGTGATGATGTTGATCGGGCGCAGCGGGCCCTCGCAGCGCACGTGCAGCACCGCGCCCTGGCGGGCGAACTCGACGCCCATCTGCTCCAGTTTGTAGCGCACGACGCCGAGGTCGAGGCCGGTGCCGACGAGGTTGAGCTCGCCCCCGGTGATCGCCGCGGCCATCGCGAACACGCCGGCGTCGAGCCGGTCGGGCATCACGGTGTGCTCGACCGCGTGCAGCTCCTCCACGCCCTCGACGGTGATGAACCCGGTGCCGCCGCCGCTGATGCGCGCGCCCATCTTGGTGAGCATGTCGATGACGTCGAGCACCTCGGGCTCCAGCGCGGCGTTCTCGATCACGGTCGTGCCCTTGGCCAGGCAGGCGGCCATGATGAGGTTCTCGGTGCCGGTGTGGGACGGGGTGTCGAGGTAGAGCGTCGCGCCGGTCAGGCCGCTGGCCTTGACGTGGATGACGGTCTCCTCCTCGTCCACGATCGCGCCGAGGCGCTTGTAGCCGAGGTAGTGGAAGTCGAGGTTGCGGCTGCCGAGGTTGCAACCGCCGACCCCTTCGACGATCGCCTCGCCGAGGCGGTGCAGCAGCGCGGGGGTGAACAGCACCGAGCCGCGGAAGCGCCGCGCGATCTCGGCGGGCAGCACGGGGCTGCTCACCCTGGAGGCGTCGATGACCAGCGTGCGCTCGGACTCGTGCAGCTCGACGTAGGCGCCCACGGCCTCGGCCAGCTCGACCGCGCGCCGGACGTCCTCGATGATCGGCACGTTGCGCAGGACGGTGCGCCCCGTGGCGGCGAGAAGGGCCGCACCGATCATGGGTAGCACGGCGTTCTTCGCGCCCTGGATGAACGCGGTTCCACGCAGTGCGTTGCCACCGCGCACGCGGTAACGGACCATTTCGTGCGGCTCCTTGAAATCAACGGGGAAGGGGTCGATCGGGCCAACAGTAGTCGCTCGCACCAGATGACCCAGCCGAATCATCCGCTAAAGGGAGCCCCCGTGAGCCGCTCATACGCTTCTAGGTATCGCTGCCGGGTGCGTTCGACAACGTGATCGGGAAGTCGGGGTGGGGGGTTTCCGGAGGATTTGTCCCATCCAGATTCGGGCGAAAGTAGCCAGTCGCGTACATATTGCTTGTCAAAAGACGGCTGGGACCGGCCCGGCCGCCATTCGTCGGCCGGCCAGAACCGTGAGGAGTCGGGCGTCAGCACCTCGTCGCCCAGCGTCAGCACGCCGTCGGCGTCCCAGCCGAGCTCGATCTTGGTGTCAGCGAGGATGATGCCGCGCTCTGCGGCGATCTGCGCGCCGCGCGTGTAGACGGCCAGCGTGATCCTGCGCAGCTCCGCGGCGGTCTCCGCGCCGATCTCCTCCACCACCCGCTCGTACGGGATCGGCTCGTCGTGCTCGCCCTGCGGCGCCTTCGTCGAGGGCGTGAAGATCGGCTCGGGCAGCCGCGAGCCGTCCTTCAGCCCCTCGGGCAGCGGCACGCCGGAGACCGCGCCGCCCGCCCGGTATTCGCTCAGCCCGCCGCCCGCGAGGTAACCGCGCGCCACGCACTCGACCTGCACCATCCGCAGCGGCCGGCACAGCACGGCGCGCGCCTCGTCGCCGGGGGCCACCACGTGGTTGGGCACGATGTCCTTGAGCTGATCGAACCACCACAGCGAGAGCTGCGTGAGAACAGCCCCCTTGTCGGGGATGTCGGGCTGCAGCACGTGGTCGAAGGCGGAGATCCGGTCGGAGGCCACCATCAGCAGCAGGCCGTCGTCGGTCTCGTAGAGGTCGCGTACCTTGCCGGAGTGCACGTGCTTCATCGGGCGATGTCCGTCCTGTGGTGGGAGCCGCGCAGCCCGATGCGGGCCACCAGGTCGTAGGCGTTGGCGCGGGCGCTCTCCTGGTCGGGGCCGTTGCCGACCACGGCCAGCACCCGGCCGCCCGCGGAGCGGACCTCCCCGCCCTCGCGGGTGGTGCCGGCGTGCAGGACATAAGCGTGCTCGGAGTCGGCGAGCCCGGTGATCGGGTCGCCCTTGACCGGCGCCTCGGGGTAGCCCTCGGCCGCGATCACCACGGTGACCGCAGCGCCCGGCCTGAAGACCGGGTCGAGCCCCAGCTCGCCGGTGGCGCAGGCCATGAGCAGGCCGCCGAGCGGCGTCTCCAGCCGGTCGAGCAGGGCTTCGGTCTCGGGGTCGCCGAAGCGCGCGTTGAACTCGACGACCTTCGGCCCCTTCGCCGTCAGCGCCAGCCCGACGTAGAGCACCCCCTGGTAGGGCAGCCCGCGCCGGGACAGCTCGGCCATCGTGGGGTGGACGATCTCCCGCATGACCTGGTCGGTCAGCCCTTCGGGGGCCCAGGGCAGCGGGGTGTAGGCGCCCATGCCGCCGGTGTTGGGGCCCTCGTCGCCGTCGTAGGCGCGCTTGAAGTCCTGGGCGAGCTGGAGCGGCACGGCGGTGCTGCCGTCGCAGAGCGCGAACAGCGACACCTCGGGGCCGTCGAGGTATTCCTCGATGACGACCCGCTCGCAGGCCCGCGCGTGCGCCAGCGCGCGCTCGCGGTCGTCGGTGACCACGACGCCCTTGCCGGCCGCGAGCCCGTCGTCCTTGACGACGTAGGGGGCGCCGAACTCGTCGAGCGCCGCCGCGGCCTCCTGCTCGGTCGAGCAGGTGAAGGCCCGCGCGGTGGGCACGTCGGCGGCGATCATGATCTCCTTGGCGAACGCCTTGGAGCCCTCGATCATGGCCGCGTCGCGTGAGGGACCGAAGCAGGCGATGCCCGCCTCGCGCACCGCGTCGGACACGCCGGCCACGAGCGGGGCCTCGGGCCCGACCACGACGAGGTCGGCCCGCAGCCGCGTGGCCAGCTCGGCCACCTGCCCGGGGTCGAGCGGATCGACCGCGTGGACGGTCGCGACCTGCTCGATGCCCGCGTTGCCGGGGGCACAATGGAGCTCGGTGACCTGCGGGTCGAGCTTCAGCGAACGGCACAGGGCGTGCTCACGCCCTCCGGATCCAATGACTAGAACGCGCACGGGCTCCATTGTCGCAGGCCCGGGGGACCGCAAGCCGGTGCAGGTCTCGGATGCGTCGAATGCCGGAAGAGCCGGTGAACTTCGCGCGGTTCTCCCTGAGAGGTGTGCCGCCGGAAGGGTATCGTCGTTTGAGTTCACCCGCCTGTGGTAGGTTAAGGCGGCTTTGCGGCGTCTCTTGCGATTGGAGGTGGTCCGGGATGAATCCTGGTGATCCCAGCAGTACGTGCCACTCATGCACGTACTTCCCGTATGCCCCCGACCACTCCAATCAGGCAGCCTGATCGTGCCTCCACGCCAGTGAGGTGACTTTTTCGTCGCGTGGAGCGCGCCATGTCGGGCGGAAAGGGACTGCCATGCGCTCGTCCACGCTTTTCCGTCGTATCAACCGTTACCCTATGCAGCGGGCCTCTCACCCGATGGTGAAGCCGGCCGCCGTCCCCTGTGTGCCGCCGGTGCAGTCCGTCGTCGAGTTCGGCGCGTACGTGCGCGGCAAGAAGGTCCCGGCCACGGGCATCGCCGAGGCGCTCGACCTCGTACGCGAGCACAACAAGGACACCGACGGCGCCAACGCCTTCGTCTGGGTCGGCCTGCACGAGCCCGAGTCCCCCGAGGTCGAGTGGCTGTCGGAGGTGTTCGGCCTGCACCCGCTGGCCGTCGAGGACGCCGTCAAGGCCCACCAGCGCCCCAAGGTCGAGCGGTACGGCGACTCGTTGTTCATGGTCCTCAAGACCATCGCCTACCTCGACCACGACCAGTCGAGCGGCAACAACGAGATCATCGCCACCGGCGAGATCATGGTCTTCCTCGGCGCCGACTTCGTGATCACGGTCCGGCACGGCGAGCACTGCCCGCTCACGATCGTGCGCGAGCGCCTTGAGGACAAGCCCAAGCTGATGAACCGCGGCCCGGCCGGCGTGCTGCACGCCATCGCCGACCACGTCGTGGACCAGTACCTCCAGGTGGCCGACCTCATGCAGCTCGAACTCGAAGAGGTCGAGGCCACCGTCTTCGCCGACGTCAGCTCCCGCGACATCAACCGGATCTACCAGCTCAAGCGGGAGATGCTGGAGATGAAGCGGGGGGTCACGCCGTTGCAGGCGCCGCTGTCCGCGCTGCCGCAGCGGCGGGTGATCCCGGCGGAGATGCGCGAGTACTTCCGCGACGTCGGCGACCACCTGTCGAGGGTCTGCGAGCAGGTGGAGTCCTCCAACGAGCTGTGCAGCTCGATCCTGCAGGCCGCGCTCGCGCGGTCGAACGCCCTCGCCAACGAGGACATGCGCAAGATCTCCTCGTGGGTGGCCATCCTGGCGGTGCCGACCATGATCGCCGGCATCTACGGGATGAACTTCGACTTCATGCCGGAGACCAAGCAGGTGTGGGGCTATCCGGCGGTGCTCGCCGTGATGGTCACCGCCTGCGTGCTCCTGCACCGCGGCTTCCGCCGCAACGGCTGGCTCTGAACGTGTAAGGGCCGGCTCTGAACGCTCAGACGCCGACCGGCTTGAGCGGGGCGACGGGCCGCGGCAGCTCCAGCCCCCGCTCGCGCCACAGCTCACGCATCCGGTCGGGGTAGTCGGTCACGATGCCGGACACGCCGAGGTCGAGCATCCTGGCGCCGAGGGCGACGTCGTTGACCGTCCACACGGCGACGTCGAGCTCGGCGGCGGCGGCCTGCGCCATCAGCTTCTCGTCCACCATGACGTGCTCGGGCGAGAGCGTGGTGGCCCCGGCCGCGCGGGCCGCGGCGGGCACGTCGGGGCCGAGGTCGTCGTGCCAGTGCAGGGTGTCGGGCTCGATGAGCGCGAAGCGCCGCACGCCGGGCGCGAGACGCGCGGCGTGCCGGATGATCCGCCAGTCGAAGCTGAGCACGGCGACGTTGCCGAGCCGGCCGTGCCGGTCGAGCTCGTCGATCACGAGCTCGGTGAACATCTCGGGGTCGGCCGTCAGCTCCGGCCTCATGGGGTCGGACTTCAGCTCGACGTGCAGACGTACGCTCTCGGCGTCGTACGCGTTGACCAGCCCGAGCACCGCGCCGAGCGTCGGCATCCTGGTCTCCGGCATGGCGACCTGGGTGAGCGCGAACGGGTCTTCGGGGTGGCGCGGCAGCCGTACGCCCACGTCGAGCGTGTGGAGCTGGGCCAGCGTGAGGGCGTTGACCGGCTTGCCGACGTAGGGGTGGAGCGGGTCGCCGTCGCGCAGCGGACGCCGGTCGGCGCTCGTCACGGCGGAGACCGTCAGGTCGTGCGTGAGCACGAGACGCCGGTCGGCGGTGAGCGCCACGTCGAGCTCCAGCGCGTGAACGCCGAGCTCCATCGTGCGGCTCATACCCGGCAGGGTGTTCTCCGGCCACAGGCCCCGGGCGCCCCGGTGACCATGAATCTCAACGCGCACACGGGGACCCTATCTGGAGCGGGGCGTCCAGGGGCAGTGCCACGCCGTGTCCTTTTTATCCTGCTACGCCCGGTCGGATGCTCCTCAAGGGACAATAGGCTGTTCTCTATGGCAAAGGTTCTTAAACCTGCCCATTTCCCAATAGTCCGGGCATGGGTTGATGGCTGGGTCATCTCCCGCAACACCCCCGGGCCGGTCCGCGTACCGTGGGGCCTGCGCGTGGACGTCGGACTCCCCGGCCACGTCGCCCGCCACATCGTGGCCCACCCCACCCCGGAGACCGTGCGCCGCCTGACCGCCACGCTCACCACGCCGGGCACCTGGCTCAAGCTCTGTGCCCCCGCCGACGCGATCGCCCCGCTGCTGCCGCGGCCCTGGCTCGTCAAGGACCACGAGTACATGATGACCGCCCGCCTGACCGGCCTGGCCCGCCTCGCGCCGCCCGAGCCCCCGACCGGCTACGCCCTGGCCGTCACCACCCGGTCCGGGGTCACGGCCGCCCGCCTGCTGACCCCGGCCGGGGAGGTCGCCGCCCGAGGCCAGTTCGCCGTCGCCGGCGGAACGGTCGTCGTGGACCGGGTGGAGACCGCGCCCGGCCACCGCCGCCGCGGCCTCGGCACCGCCGTCATGCGCACGCTCGCGATCCACGCCGCCCGCCGCGGAGCGCGCGCCGGCGTCCTCGTCGCCACCGCCGAGGGCCAGGCCCTCTACGAGACCCTGGGCTGGACCCTCCACACCCCGATGACCGCCGCCGTCCTCGCCGCCTGAACGGTCAGACCACCTGAGCGGTCAGACCAGGGGACGGACCACCACGGTCTGGTCGCGGCCGGGGCCGACGCCGATGGCGCTGATCGGGGCGCCGCTCATCTCCTCCAGCGTCCGCACGTACGCCTGCGCGTTCGGCGGCAGGTCGGCGAAGGTCTTGGCGCCGGTGATGTCCTCCTGCCAGCCCGGGAACTCCTCGTAGATCGGCTTGGCGTGGTGGAAGTCGGTCTGCGTCATCGGGATCTCGTCGTGGCGGACGCCGTCCACCTCGTAGGCGACGCACACCGGGATGCGCTCCAGGCCGGACAGCACGTCCAGCTTGGTGAGGAAGTAGTCGGTGACGCCGTTGATCCGGGTGGCGTAGCGGGCGATGACCGCGTCGAACCAGCCGCAGCGGCGGTTGCGGCCCGTGGTCACGCCGTACTCGCCGCCGGTCGTGCGCAGCCATTCGCCCATCTCGTCGGTCAGCTCCGTCGGGAACGGGCCCGAGCCGACGCGGGTGGTGTACGCCTTGAGAATGCCGATGATCTTCGTGAGCCGGTTCGGCGGGATGCCCGCCCCCGCGCACGCGCCCCCCGAGGTGGGCGAGGACGACGTCACGAACGGGTAGGTGCCGTGGTCGATGTCGAGCAGCGTGCCCTGCCCGCCCTCCAGCAGCACGAACTTGTCCTCGTCCAGCGCCTTCGACAGCACCAGCGAGGTGTCGGCGATGTGCGGCTTGAGCCGCTCGGCGTAGCCGAGGTACTCCTCCAGCACCGCCTGCGGCTCGATGCCGCGCCGGTTGTAGACCTTGGTGAGCACCTGGTTCTTCTCGGTCAGCGCGACCTCGATCTTCTTCGCCAGGATGCCGGGGTCGAGCAGGTCCTGCACGCGCACGCCCATCCGGGCGATCTTGTCGCCGTACGCGGGCCCGATGCCGCGCCCGGTCGTCCCGATCTTGGCCTTGCCGAGGTAGCGCTCGGTGACCTTGTCCAGGGCCTTGTGGTGGGGCATGATCAGGTGGGCGTTCGCCGAGATCAGCAGCCGCTCGGCGGAGATCCCCCGCGCGGCCAGCCCGTCGATCTCGCTGAGCAGCACGCCCGGGTCGATGACCACGCCGTTGCCGATGACGGGGACGACCTCCGGCGACAGGATGCCCGTCGGCAGCAGGTGCAGCGCGTACTTCTGGTCGCCGATGACGACCGTGTGGCCCGCGTTGTTGCCCCCCTGATAGCGGACGACGTAATCGACGTCGCCACCGAGCAAGTCGGTGGCCTTGCCCTTGCCCTCATCGCCCCACTGGGCACCAACGAGAACGGCAGCCGGCATGGTTCAGTCTCCCGAGCACAAAACGAAACCCCTGGCGCAAGCGCGACAGGGGCTCTTGCGTAGAGAGACTACCCGAACGTGTCCTTTCGTCCCAAGGGGGCCGCGCGGTCCTACCCCTTCGTCAGTGCCTCGTAGCCGGTTTCCGTGCTGTCCTTGAGGAACTGCAGGCAGCGCTCGGCCTCGTCCTTCTCGCCGATCGCCTGGGCGGCCCTGGCCAGGGAGTACAGGCAGCGGAGGAAGCCGCGGTTGGGCTCGTGCTCCCAGGGGATGGGCCCGTGTCCCTTCCAGCCGTTACGGCGCAGCTGGTCGAGGCCGCGGTGGTAGCCGGTGCGCGCGAAGGCGTAGGAGGTGACCGCATGCCCCTGGGCGAAGTACTCCTCCGCCAGCGCGGCCCACGCCGCCGGGTGGGCGGGGTAGCGGGCGGCCACGTCGGAGGCCTTGGCGCCGGATTCCAGCGCTTCCCTGGCCTCGGGCAGGTCCGGCAGATGAGTCGGGGGCGGCCCGGCGAGAAGGTTATCCATAGGACAAGTCATACCCGCCGGGCCAGGCGCGTGGCTACGAGATCTTCGTCCCAGCGCTGTTGAGGTGCTGGCACGCCTCGACGACGCGGGCGGCCATGCCGGTCTCGGCGGCCTTGCCGTACGAGCGCGGGTCGTACGTCTTCTTGTTGCCGACCTCGCCGTCCACCTTGAGCACGCCGTCGTAGTTGCGGAACATGTGGTCGGCGATCGGGCGGGTGAAGGCGTATTGGGTGTCGGTGTCGATGTTCATCTTCACCACGCCGTAGGAGATGGCCTCCTGGATCTCCTCCTGCGTCGAGCCGGAGCCGCCGTGGAAGACCAGGTCGAAGGGCTTGTCCTTGCCGTACTTGGCGCCGACCGCCTCCTGGATCTCCTTCAGCACGCCCGGCCGCAGCTTGACGTGGCCCGGCTTGTAGACGCCGTGCACGTTGCCGAAGGTCGCGGCCAGCATGTAGCGGCCGCGGTCGCCGACGCCGACCGCCTCGGCGGTGGCCAGCGCGTCCTCGCTGGTCGTGTAGAGCTTCTCGTTGATCTCGCCGACGACGCCGTCCTCCTCGCCGCCGACGACCCCGATCTCCATCTCCATGATGATCCGGGCCCGCGCGCACTTGTCGAGGAGCTCCTGGGCGATCTCCAGGTTCTCCTCCAGAGGTACGGCGGAGCCGTCCCACATGTGCGACTGGAAGAGCGGGTCGAGGCCCTTGGACACCCGCTCCAGCGAGATGTCGATCAGCGGCCGCATGAAGCCGTCGAGCTTGTTCTTCGGGCAGTGGTCGGTGTGCAGGGCCACGGTGACCGGGTATTTGTCGGCGACGATGCGGGCGTACTCGGCCAGCGCGGTCGCGCCGGTGACCATGTCCTTGACCGTCGTGCCGGACAGGAACTCCGCGCCGCCGGTGGAGACCTGGACGATGCCGTCGCTCTCCGCCTCGGCGAACCCGCGCAGCGCGGCGTTCAACGTCTGCGATGAGGTCACGTTGATCGCCGGGTAGGCGAATCCGCCGGCCTTGGCCCGGTCGAGCATCTCAGCGTAGACCTCTGGAGTCGCAATAGGCATGATTCATCTCCCTGAGAAGTAACGGCTGTGCGCCAGGGCCCAGTATTCCGGCTCACTACCCGGCGTGGTAGAGACAACGCCCGTGCACGGAACACCTCACTCATGCCCGCTAAGGGTAGGCTCTGCCCGTGGACTGGCTCTTGAATCTCCTCGACCCGACGTGGTGGCTCACCATTCTCGGCACTTTCGCCACGATCGGCGTGCTGGCCATCATCTTCGCAGAGACGGGTCTGCTGCTCGGGTTCTTCCTGCCCGGAGACTCGTTGTTGGTGGCCGCGGGGATTTTCAGCTCCGCGTCCGTCGCGGCGGGCATGGGCATCGAGCCGCTCTCCTTCCCCCTCCTGGTGATCGGCACGCCGTTGTGCGCCATCGCCGGGGCCCAGCTCGGGCATTTCCTGGGGGCGCGTTTCGGGCGGAGGATGTTTGACAAACCCGATTCGCGGTTGTTCAAGAGGGAGCACGTGCTCCGGGCCGAGGAGTTCTTCGAGAAGTTCGGCCCGGCCAAGGCGGTCGTCCTGGCCAGGTTCGTGCCGATCGTCCGTACGTTCATGAATCCCGTCGCGGGCGTCCTGGAGATGCACCCCCGGCGTTTCTTCGTATGGAACGTCATCGGCGGCGTCGTCTGGGTCGAGGGCCTGCTCCTGCTCGGCCACTTCCTGGGCGGCCAGGTCGATCCGAAGCAGATCGACAAGTACATCCTGCCGGGCGTGTTCGTCATCGTTTTGATCTCGCTCATCCCGATCTTCGTCGAGGTGATCAAGAAGCGCCGTGAGGCGAAGCGGCTGCCCGCCCCCAACGGCAAGCACCACCGCGTCGGCGACCCTTTCTGAGACCTTCTGGGATTCTGAGCCGGCGAAGATCCGGAAGAGCCGCATACCACGCGCTACGCTCCCTGTGTGGGACGCCACAGGTCGGATCCGATGGGTCTCGCCCGCATGGCGCTGGCCGTTGTCGCGGCGGGTGCCCTGGTGACACTCCTGGTCATCGGCGCGCGGGCGCTGATCGGCACGCTCAGCGCGCCGTCGCAGGCCGAGCGCGAGCGCGTCTCCGCGGCGGCCACCCCCGTGGACGAGCCGGACGCGCGGGTGCCGACCGTGCGCATCGAGTGCCTGGCGGAGACGTGCCCCACCGTCACCGTACGCGTGCCCGGCGGCGACGTGCTCCAGCACCGCGAGATGAGCAGGGGCGAAGAGGTCAACTACTTCGAGGACGAGCTGGACGTCGTGGTGAGCGACGGCGGCACCGTCCGCGTCACCGAGAACGGCCTGCCCCGCCCGCAGGGAGATCCGGGCGCCAGGCAGGCGTTCACGGTGCGCGCCTCCTCCGGCTGAGCGCCGGTCAGAGGCCCAGGTCGTCCAGCGTGTACGCGGTGCGATACTCCAGCCCCTCGCCGGCGATCCGCTCGCGCGCGCCCCGGTCGACGATCGTGGCCACGGCCACCACCTCGGCCCCGGCCTCGCGCAGCGCCTCCACCGCGGTCAGCACCGATCCGCCCGTGGTCGAGGTGTCCTCCACGGCCAGCACCCGCCGCCCGGCCACGTCGGGCCCCTCGATCCGCCGCTGGAGACCGTGCTGCTTGGTGGCCTTGCGCACCACGAACGAGTCGAGCGCGCGCCCGCGCGCCGCCGCCGCGTGCAGCATGGCGGCCGCCACCGGATCGGCCCCGAGGGTGAGGCCGCCCACGGCGTCGTAGCCGAGGTCGTCGGTCAGGTCGAGCATCACCTTGCCGACGAGGGGCGCGGCCACGCCGTCGAGCGTGATCCGCCGCAGGTCGAGATACCAGTCGGCCTCCATGCCCGAGGAGAGCGTGACCTTGCCGTGCACGACGGCCTTCTTCTTGATCTCGGCCAGCAGATTGTCGCGGTCTGTCATGCCTCCAAGCTTAGGGTCCTGATCAGGCCGGACCTCGCCGGTACGGCCTCGCGGTCAAAGCCGGTCCCGCGGTTTAGCCACGACGGGGACTGCGGAATGTATGCGCGAGGCAACGCCACGTAATCGCGAGGTCACCATGAGTGTCGAACCGCCGCGCAGCGACGCGGATCTCCTGCGCGCGTCCGCACAGGGCGACGCCGCCGCCTACGGGCAGCTCTACCGGCGCCACTCCGCCGCGGCCAGGGCGCTGGCCCGCCAGCTCGTCCGCGGCACGGAGGCCGAGGACGTCGTCGCCGAGGCGTTCACCAAGATCCTCGATCTCGTGGGCCGGGGCGGCGGCCCCGAGTG
Organism: Nonomuraea wenchangensis; assembly: GCF_900111685.1. GTDB lineage: Bacteria > Actinomycetota > Actinomycetes > Streptosporangiales > Streptosporangiaceae > Nonomuraea > Nonomuraea wenchangensis. The sequence continues at coordinate 21,898 of NZ_FOHX01000011.1, read as the reverse complement.
GGGCTTCCGCACCTACCTGCTGACCGTCGTACGCCGCACCGTCCACGACCGCTCCCGCGTCGAGAGCCGCGGGCTCACCGCCGGCGAGTTCGAGGACTACGACCCGGGCCTGCCCTTCGTCGAACCCGCGCTCGTCGGGCTGGAGAAGTCGCTCATCGCCCGCGCCTACCTGTCGCTGCCCGAGCGGTGGCGGGCCGTGCTCTGGCACGTCGAGGTCGAACGGTGCCGGCCCGCCGCGGTCGCGCCCCTGCTCGGCCTGTCGGCCAACGGCGTGGCCGCCCTGGCCTACCGGGCGCGGGAGGGGCTGCGGCAGGCGTACCTCCAGGCGCATCTCGGCTCGCAGCCGCGGCGCGAGTGCCGGCCGGTGCTCGGCAGGATGGGCGCGTACGTGCGGGGCGGGCTGGCGCGGCGCGACTCCCGGCTGATCGACGAGCACGTCGGCCGGTGCGAGGAGTGCAACGGTGTGCTGCTGGAGCTGGCCGACGTCAACCGCGGGCTGCGGGTGATGGTGGGGCCGCTGATCGTCGGCCCGGTCTTCGGCGGCTACGCCGCGGCGCTGGCCAAGGGCACGGGCGGGGCGGCGGGGCTGCTGCGGGTCCTCGCCGTGCTCCGCCGGGCGACGCGACGGCGGCGGGCCACGCTGGGCGGTGGGCTCGCGGTCGCGGCCGCCATGACCACCGCGATCCTCCTGATCTCCGCCGACCAACCGACCGGCCGCCTCGTCGCGGCCTCACCGGAGATCCCGCCTTCGTCCGCCCCCGCCCCGCCTCCTCCGTCCCCGCCGCAGCCAGGCGCACGTCCCGCTCCGGCGCCGTCCCCGCTGTGGCCGGGGGCGGGTCCCGTGCTGGTGCCGTCCCCTCTGTGGCCGGGGCCGCGTTCCCCGTTGGCGCCGTCCATGGGCACGGCTGCCGGGCCTGCGGGCACCTCGCCCGGTCAGGCCCGGCTGCGGGCCGCCATCGATCCTCTCGGCGCGCTCGTCCGCGCCCAGCCCGGCATCGTCGGCATCCGGCTGCGCAACGACGGCGACGCGCCCAGCGGCGAGCTGGCCGCGCTGGTCGATCTGCCGAAGGGCGTCACGCTCGTCCCCACGGCCCGCCTCCACCAGGCCGCCGCGCTCCACGGCCCGGCCGGCACGGCCGACGGCTGGGCCTGCCGCCCTTCCGGCGGCGGCGCCCGGTGCGAGCGGGCGCCGCTGCCGCCCGGCCAGGGCACGGCGGTGTTCCTGCGCGTACGGGTCGACGAGAAGGCACCCGAGGGCGCCGGGCCCGCGCTGCGGGTCGAGGCCGGGGGAGTGCGGGTGCGGGCGCAGGCCGAGGACGGTGTGCGGGCGAGCGGCGCGCCCGCCAGGTTCGCCACCGAGGGCAAGGTCACCGTACGCGCGGTCGGCAACGCCCTGCTGACCTGTCCCGAGGAGCGCGTGGGCTGTGCGGAGGCCCGGTCGCGGCAGGGCGACCAGCGGGACAACGACCTGTGGCCGATGGCGCCGCTCGACCGCGACGACGACCCGGCGACCCGCTCCTCCAGCGCCGCCCGGCTCGTCCTGCCGAAGGGCGGGCGGGTGGTGTGGGCCGGGCTCTACTGGTCGGCGAGCGGCGACCGGGCCGGCCCGATCAGGGTGCGGCCTCCGGGGCGGCGGTCGTACGTCACCGTCCATCCCTCGAACGCGGCCGTCCGCGAGCTGCCCAACGGGCCGGCCTACCAGGCGTTCGCCGACGTGAGCATGCTGGCGGCCGAGGCGCGCAGGAGCGGCCTGTGGTGGGCGGCCGACGCGCCCGCCGTGGAGGGGACGGCGGGGTACGCCGGATGGAGCCTGGTGCTGGTCGTCACCGATCCGCGCGAGCCGTACAGCCAGGCCGTCGTGCTCGACAGCGCCACCGTCGTCGGCGGGCCGCGGCGGCGGGTACGCCTGCCGATCGGCGGGCTCACCCCCGCCGCGGCTCCCGCGCGGGCCGAGCTGGTCACCTGGGAGGGCGACGCCGGCCTCACGGGCGACCGCGTCTCCCTCGGCAGCGGCGCCCTCACCCCGGCGGGCGGCGACCGCGACCGGGCCAACGTCTTCGACGGCTCCGCCACCGGGGCGGCGGAGATGACGTTCGGCGTCGACGTCGACACGGTGGGCGCGGAGCTGGGGGCCGATCCCGGGCTGACGATCGCCACCGACAAGGACGTGGTCCTGTTCGGGGCGGTGGCGCTGAGCGTGCGAGCGCGCTCGTGACCGCGAAAGGGACAAACTGGTACGGTTCGCCTAGGCGGTCCGGTGCATCGACGGCCGAGGGGCGAATCGTCGGGATTAACCCTCGGACGATCACCAGCTTTCATTACCCTGAGAGAGGGCCGCCGAGTCCGGTCTCTGACGGTGCAGAGCCAGCAAGGTCGGACCACCAAGAAAGGGGCGGTGTCAGTGGATCGCTGCGCGCTGTTCGTGGACGCCGGCTATCTGCTGGCAGACGGAGCGATGGCCGTGCACGGCACACGCCATCGCGAAGCGGTCGCCTGGGACTACCCGGGGCTGCTCCAGCTCATGACCGGCCTGTCGCGCGAGCGCACCGGGCTGCCGCTGCTGCGCTGCTACTGGTACGAAGCCACGGTCGAGGGCCGGCGCACGCCGGAGCACGACGCGCTGGCCGACATACCCGGGCTCAAGCTCAGGCTGTCGCGCATCAGGCCCGGCCGGCGCGAGGGCGTGGACGCCCAGGTCCACCGCGACCTCATGACGCTCGCCCGCAACAACGCCATCTGCGACGCCGTCGTCGTCAGCGGCGACGAGGACCTCACGCAGGTCGTCTGCGACGCGCAGGACCTCGGCATGCGGGTCACGGTCATCCACGTCGCCGCCGAGGGCGGCTGGGCCGTGTCCCGTTCGCTGCGGCAGGAGTGCGACGACCTGGTCGAGCTGGGGGCGGTGCACCTGCGGCCCTACGTCGCGATGGTCTCCGGCGTCAGCGAGTCGTCCAACGGGCACCACCATCACCAGGCCCAGCCGATCACCAACGGCCAGGGCACCCACGCGCTGCCACCCGCGCAGCCGCCCCCGTCGTCCCTGCCCTCTTCCTCGATGCCGTCTTCCTCGCTGCCGTCTTCCTCGTCGCTGCCTTCTTCGTCGGTGCCGCTGGCCGCGCCGCAGCCGTCCGGGAGCCACGCGGCCGGGTCGTCGGGCTCGACCGGGCAGCACTCCGCGAACGGTTCGGCCCACTCCGGGCGCGGGCAGTCGTCCTCGTCCACGCCGCCCGTGCTGCCGACCTACACCAACTACCAGATCGAGCAGCCGCCGTCCCCCGCGCCGGTCACCGGGCCCATCCCGGTCCAGCCGTCCGCGCAGCCGCCGGCGCAGGCCCAGCCTCCCTCGGCGTCGCCCAGCACGGGGCAGTTCGCCGCGCAGTCCGGGAGCGGGGGCTACCAGCCGTCGCAGCTCGGCAGCTATTCAGGGCCGCACGCCGCGCCCGTCGTCCCCGCGGCGGCCACGGCCGGCGCCACCACGCTGTCCGACGCGGTCAAGGCCGCCCACCGCGAGGGGCACGACTTCGGCGAGTCTGTCGCCAGGGACGCGCCCGCGCTGTGGCTGGAGGCCGTGCTCGCCCGCAAGCCCCGGATGCCGTCCGACCTGGAGGCCCGGCTGCTGCAGGGGTCGTCGCTGCCGATCGACTTCCTGCTCCACGACGAGGTGCGCCACGCCCTGCGCAGGGGGTTCTGGGACGCGCTGGAGCGCGCCCGGAGCTAGCCGCTCTCCTGCGCGCGGGCGAGGGCGAGGCCGAGGCCGAGCCGCTAGGAACGGGCGTCAGGACAGGGCGTCGAACCCGGCGCGCAGGTGCGTGACCCGATCCGTGAGGTCGGACAGCGGAGCGGCGAGCGCCTGGTCCTGCGACTTGCGGACCAGCTCCCGCATCCGGGCCAGCTCGTCCTCGACCGCCGTCAGCCGCCGCGACAGCTCGGGCAGCACCGACGCGTGGTCGCCTGCCCCGGGCGGCAGCTCGCCGGTGAGCCGCTCGCGCAGCAGGGACGCCTGCTCGGCCAGCCGCTTGTTCATGTTGTAGAGCTCGGCGAACACCGACACCTTGGCCCGCAGCACCCACGGGTCGAACGGTTTGGTGAGATAGTCCACCGCGCCCGCCGCGTAGCCGCGGAAGGCGTAGTCGGGAGCGCTGTCCACCACGGTCAGGAAGATGATCGGGATGTTCCTGGTCCGCTCGCGCCGCTTGATGTGCGCGGCCGTCTCGAACCCGTCCATGCCCGGCATCCGCACATCAAGCAGGATGAGCGCGAACTCGGTGTTGAGCAGCGCCTTGAGCGCCTCCTCGCCCGACCGGGCGCGCACCGGCACCAGGTCGAGCGAGCTGAGGATGGCCTCCAGCGCGATCAGATTCTCCTCGCGGTCGTCGACCAGCAGGATCTTGGCACGATCGGGCACGATCACGCCCCTTCGGCGGGTGAGTCGGATGCGGCGCCCTTGCCGCGGCTGAGCCAGCCCCGCAGGCGTTCGAGCAGCCGGTCGACGTCGACCGGCTTGGGCACGTAGTCGGAGGCGCCCGAGGCGATGCTCTTCTCGCGGTCGCCGCGCATGACCTTCGCCGTGAGCGCGATGATCGGCAGGTCGGCGAACTGCGGCATGCGCCGGATGGCCGAGGTGGTGGCCCAGCCGTCCATCTCCGGCATCATGATGTCCATCAGCACGAGCGCGACGTCCTCGTTCCGTTCGAGCTGCTCGATCCCCTCCCGGCCGTTCTCAGCGTAGACGACCGTGGAGCCGTGCCGTTCCAGGACGCTGGTCAGCGCGAAGACGTTGCGGATGTCGTCGTCCACGATGAGGATCTTGGCGCCGTTGAGCGGGTCGTCGCCCTGCCACTGCGACGGGGTCTCGACCGGCGGCTCGACCAGCTCCGGCATGGGCAGGTCGAGCGGCAGCGGCGGCTCGGGGACGACGTGCGCGGCCGGCTCGTCGGAGGGCGGGCTCATGAGCTGCCGCCGCGCCACGCCGCCGTCGGTGGCGGCGAGCGGCCCGGTGTAGGAAGCGGGCAGGTAGAGCGTGAACGTGCTGCCCTTGCCCAGCTCGCTGTCCACGTGGATCTCGCCGCCCAGCAGCCGGGCGATGTCGCGGCAGATCGCGAGGCCGAGGCCGGTGCCGCCGTACTTGCGGCTGGTGGTGCCGTCGGCCTGGCGGAACGCCTCGAAGATGACGTCGCGCTTGTCGGGCGCGATGCCGATGCCGGTGTCGATCACCTGGAACGCCAGCAGGTCGCGGGCGTCGTGCAGGGTGTCGTCGTCGAAGTCGACGCCGGGAGGCGCCATCGACACGCGCAGCTTGACCTCGCCGCGCGGGGTGAACTTGACCGCGTTGGACAGCAGGTTGCGCAGCACCTGCTGCAGTCGCTGCTCGTCGGCGCGCAGCTCGTGCGGCACGTCCTGCTCGATGTCGACGGTGAACGCGAGCCCCTTGTCCTGGGCCAGCGGCGCGAACGCCGCCTCCAGCAGGTCGACCATCTTCGGCAGCGCCACCTGGATCGGGTGGATGTCCATCCGGCCCGCCTCGACCTTGGACAGGTCCAGCATGTCGTTGATGAGCTGGAGCAGCGCCGAGCCGGCGCTGTGGATGGTCCGGGCGAACTCGACCTGCTGCGAGGTGAGGTTGCCCTCGGCGTTCTCGGTGAGCAGCTTGGCCAGCACCAGCAGGCTGTTGAGCGGCGTGCGCAGCTCGTGCGACATGTTCGCGAGGAACTCGGACTTGTAGCGCGAGGAGACCGCGAGCTGCTCGGCGCGCTCCTCCAGGGTGCGGCGGGCCTGCTCGATCTGGAAGTTCTGGATCTCGATGGCGCGGTTCTGCTTGGCCAGCAGCGCCGCCTTGTCCTCCAGCTCGGCGTTGGACCTGCGCAGCTCCTCCTGCTGGCGTTGCAGCTCGTCGGAGCGTTCCTGGAGCTCGCGGGTGAGCCGCTGCGACTCGGTCAGCAGGTCCTCGGTGCGGGAGTTGGCGATGATGGTGTTCATGGTGACGCCGATGGTCTCGACGAGCTGGTGCAGGAAGTCGAGGTGCACCTCGCCGAACGGCGTGAACGAGGCCAGCTCCAGCACGCCGAGCACGCGGTTCTCGAACAGGATCGGCAGCACCACGATCTGCGCGGGCGTCGACTGACTGAGCCCGCTGTCGATCGTGATGAACTGCGGCGGCACGTCGTCGAGCACGATGTGCCGGCCCTCGGCCGCGGCCTGCCCGACGATGCCTTCGCCGATCGCGAACCGCTGCCGCGGCGCCTTGTCGGGCCGCACGCCGTAGCCGCCGATCAGCACCAGCTCGTGGTCGCCCTCGGGGTCGATGCCGTAGAAGGCGCCGTAGCGGGCCGAGACGAGCGGCGTCAGCTCGCTCATGGTCAGCTTGGCCACCTCGAACAGGTCGCGGTGGCCCTGCATGAGCCGGGAGATGCGGGCCAGGTTGGACTTGAGCCAGTCCTGCTCCTGGTTGGCCTGGGTGGTCTCGCGGAGGTTGGCCACCATCGAGTTGATGTTGTCCTTCAGCTCCGCCAGCTCGCCCTGCGCCTCGACGGCGATCGACCGGGTGAGGTCGCCGCGGGCGACGGCGCTGGTGACGGTGGCGATGGCGCGCACCTGGGTGGTGAGGTTGCCGGCCAGCTCGTTGACGCTCTCGGTGAGCCGCTTCCAGGTGCCCTCGACGCCCTCGACCCGGGCCTGGCCGCCGAGCTGCCCTTCCGAGCCCACCTCGCGGGCCACGCGGGTGACCTCGGAGGCGAAGGAGGAGAGCTGGTCGACCATGCGGTTGATGGTGGTCTTCAGGGCCAGGATCTCGCCCTGGGCGTCCACGTCGATCTTGCGGGTGAGGTCGCCGTTGGCGACCGCGGTGGTCACCTCGGCGATGTTGCGCACCTGGTAGGTCAGGTTGTTGGCCATGAAGTTGACGTTGTCGGTGAGGTCCTTCCAGACGCCCGACACGCCCTGCACCCGGGCCTGGCCGCCCAGCTGGCCCTCGGTGCCGACCTCGCGGGCCACGCGGGTCACCTCGGAGGCGAACGACGAGAGCTGGTCCACCATCGTGTTGAGGGTGTCCTTGAGCTGCAGCATCTCGCCCTGGGCATCGACGGTGATCTTCTTCGACAGGTTGCCCTGCGCCACGGCGGACGAGACCGCGGCGATCTGGCGTACCTGCGAGGTGAGGTTGTTGGCCATCGAGTTGACGTTGTCCGTCAGGTCCTTCCAGACGCCGGACACGCCGCGCACCTGGGCCTGGCCGCCGAGCTGGCCCTCGGTGCCGACCTCGCGGGCCACGCGGGTGACCTCGGAGGCGAAGGAGGAGAGCTGGTCGACCATCGTGTTCATGGTGGACTTGAGCTCCAGGATCTCGCCCTGGGCGTCCACGTCGATCTTGCGGGTGAGGTCGCCGTTGGCGACCGCGGTGGTGACCTGCGCGATGTTGCGCACCTGGTAGGTCAGGTTGTTGGCCATCGAGTTGACGTTGTCGGTGAGGTCCTTCCAGACGCCCGACACGCCCTTGACCTCGGCGCGCCCGCCGAGCTTGCCCTCGGTGCCGACCTCGCGGGCCACGCGGGTCACCTCGTCGGCGAACGACGAGAGCTGGTCCACCATCGTGTTGAGGGTGTCCTTGAGCTGGAGGATCTCGCCCTGCGCGTCGACGGTGATCTTCTTCGACAGGTTGCCCTGGGCCACGGCCGTCGCCACGGTCGCGATGCTGCGCACCTGCGAGGTGAGATTGTTGGCCATGAAGTTGACGTTGTCGGTGAGGTCCTTCCAGACGCCCGACACGCCGGTGACCTGGGCCTGGCCGCCGAGCTGGCCCTCCGTGCCGACCTCACGGGCGACGCGGGTGACCTCCTCGGCGAAGCCGGAGAGCTGGTCGACCATCGTGTTGACGGTGTTCTTCAGCTCGAACATCTCGCCCACGGCGTCGACCGTCACCTTGCGGCTCAGGTCGCCCTTGGCGACCGCGGTGGTGACCACGGCGATGTCGCGCACCTGGGCCGCGACGCGCGAGGACATCGTGTTGACGGCCTCGGTGAGGTCGCGCCAGCTTCCCGACATGCCGCGCAGGTTGGCGCTGCCGCCCAGCCGCCCCTCGGTGCCGGCCTCGCGGGCGACCCTGGTCACCTCGGAGTTGAACAGCGCGAGCTGGTCGACCATGCCGTTGATGGCCTTGCCCAGGCGGCGCACCTCGCCGCGGGCCGAGCGGTCGAGGTCGATGCGCCGCGACAGGTCGCCCTTGGCCACCGCGTCGATGACGTCGGCGGCGCCGCTGACCGGGCTGACCAGGGCGTCGATCAGCATGTTGACCGACTCGACGCTCTCGGCCCAGGCGCCCACACCGGGGCCGGGCGTCAGCCGCTCGCTGAAGCGGCCTTCCTTGACCACTTCTTTACGTACGCGGACCAGCTCGTTGGCGAGATGCTCGCGACGGTCGGCCACCTCGTTGAGCAGCAGCCGCACCTCGCTCAGGATGCCCGGGGGTGCGTGGGGGACCCGCCGCCGGAAATCGCCGTCACGCCACGAGAAGAGAGTCTCCAGGATGGGAACGAGATCGGACTCGGTGTAAGTCCTCTCCTCCGGGGTCGGCGCGGCCTTGGCCGTGGTCATGGGGCCTCCTTCACTCGCATCGGGCCTCGCGAGTGATTCAAGTCTGTCACGTTGAGTAGCTCGTAGTCCTGCCCTTGGATTTACCCCAAGCCAGTGCGATGTGTGGTAGGCACGTTGGGATGACTGATTCTCCCCATGCGGTGCTGGCTGCGACGTTCGCGCCGGGCGAGACCGCTGTGACGGCCGCGATGAGGTTCACGCGCGAGGTGATGACCGCGTGGGCCGCCGGTGGCGTGCTCCACACCGCCGAACAGGTCGCGGGAGATTTGGCAGAGCAAGTCGCTGACGAGCCCTTTGAAGTCATTTGGCAGCATTTTGGGGATGCGGTGCGGGTCGAGTTCCGGCAGCGCATGGTTTCCCAGGGTGATCCGAAGGCTCCTTCCGCGAACGTAGAGGAGTGGGGAGTCACCTTCAGGGGCGATTCCCGTGTCCATTGGGCAAGGCTCACGCTACCCGGCTCTGTGGACCGCGTGGCCGCCGAGCGGGTGGAGGAGAGCTCACGCGGGCCCCACTGGCTGGGGTTCCTGGCCGACGCGAGCGACCTGCTCGCCGGCACCCTCGACCCCGACATGGTGCCCGCCATCATCGCCCAGATCGTGGTGCCGCGCCTGTCGAGCTGGTGCGCGGTCTACACCTCCGACGGCGACTCCGGGCCGCTGCGGCTGGTCTACCTGTGGCACGCCGACGAGGCCAGGATCGACGGGCTGCGCGAGCAGCTCGACGGCATGGACGTCAGTGCCGCCGACGACCGGGTCACCTCGCTCATCCACCTGCCCGACTCCCAGGTGCTGGCGGTGCCGCTCACGGCGCGCGGCCGGGGCCTCGGCCTGATGTGCCTCGGCCGGCCCGACCGCTTCCCCGACGAGGTCATCCAGTTCGCCGACGACATCGCCAGGCGCGCCGCGCTCGCGATGGACAACGCCCGGCTGTACGCCCAGCAGGCCGCCGCCAACCGCGCGCTCCAGCGCAGCCTGCTGCCGCCCAACGAGCCCGAGGTGCCGGGGCTCGACTACGGCGTCATCTACGAGCCCGCCGGTGAGGCCAACGAGGTCGGCGGCGACTTCTACGACCTGTTCAAGGCGGGCGACGACTCCTGGCGCTTCGCCATCGGCGACGTCTGCGGCACCGGGCCGGAGGCGGCCGCCGTGACCGGCCTGGCCCGGCACACGCTGCGGCTGCTGGCACGCGAGGGCTACGGCATCGCCGCCGTGCTCGGGCGGCTCAACCAGGCGATCCTGGAGGAAGGGGACCGGGCGCGCTTCCTGACGCTGCTGCACGGCGACATCACGCCGGTGGCGAGCGGGCTGGAGGTACGGCTGGTCTCGGCCGGACACCCCGAGGCGCTGCGGCTGCGCGCCAACGGCAAGGTCGAGGCGGTGACCACGCCGCAGTCGCTGCTCGGCGTCTTCCACGAGGTCCTCTTCGAGGCCGACACCGTCCACCTCGAACACGGCGACGTGCTGCTCGCCGTCACCGACGGCGTCACCGAGCGGCGCAACGGCGGGCGGCTGCTCGACGACAACGGCGGCCTGGCCAGGATGCTGGCCGAGTGCGCGGGGCTGTCGGCGCGGGCGGTGGCCGAGCGCATCCGGCGCGGGGTGGCCGACTTCGCCACCGAGCCCAGCGCGGACGACCTCGCCATCGTCGTCCTGCGCGCCCGCTGACCTCGCTCTTTCTTGATGTCCGGCGCCGGGCCCGCCCTCCGCGCCGGCGGGCGCGCCGGTCGGGGCAGGACCGAACGGCAGCGGGGGCCGGGGAGGGCGTGGCCGGGCGAGCGGGGCCCGTACGTCCCGGGGACCCGGTCGTGACGGCGCTCCGCGCGAGCCTGCCAGCGCGGACGGCCGACGATCAAGACACCGGAACCGCCAACTCTTTACGACATGTCATATGTCAGCGCGTTTTCACATGTTTCCTGGCGAAGTCGAGTTGCAACGCGATCTGCGCGATCTGCTCGGAGACCACCAGCGAGCCCTGGATGGCGTCATAGGTGTAGAGCTCGTGCTCGCGCCCGTGCTCGGCGAGCTTGGCCACGTACTTCTCGATCTGGCGGAACGGGCAGCGCGTGTCGTTCTCGCCGGCGAGGATCAGCAGCGGCGCGCTCACCCGGTCCACGTACGTGATGGGGGAGCTGGCGGCGTACCGTTCGGGCCGCTCGTCGGGCGAGCCGCCGAACAGCGCCCGGTGGTAGGCGCGCAGGCTCTCGGCCTCGTCCTCGTACGACGTCTGGTGGCAGGCGATCGGGGCCGCCGCGATGCCGGCCGCCCACAGGTCGGGCTGGGTGCCGAGGCCGAGCAGCGTGAGGTAGCCGCCCCAGGCCCCGCCGGCCAGCACGAGCCTGGCGGGGTCGGCGATGCCGCGTTCGACGACGCGCTGCCGTACGGCCGCCACGTCGGCCAGCTCGATGTGGCCGACGTCGCCGTGGAGCGCGTCGCGCCAGGCCGTGCCGTAGCCGGTCGAGCCGCGGTAGTTGACCCGTACCACGGCGAAGCCCGCGTCCACCCAGGCCGCGACCGTGGGGGAGAAGGAGTCGCGGTCGTGCATGGCCGGACCATGGTGCAGCAGGAAGACGGTGGGGTAGGGGGCGAGCCCGTGCTCCGGCTTGGAGATCAGCGCGTGGATGCGCCCGCCCTCGCCCTCCACGTCGAGGTCCTCGACCGGCACGCTGGGCGGCGCGGCAGGACCGCCGGAGTTGACCACGACCTGCCCGTTGGTGGAGCGGATGACCGGCGGCCTGGATCCGCTGGACCAGGAGTACTCGACCTGGCCGCCGGGCCGGGGCGCGGCCTCGTCGATGACGCCGTGCGGGGTCTCGATCGAGGTCAGGGTGCCGCCGCCGAGGTCGTAGCGGTGCAGGTGGCTGCGGGCCCGGTCGTCGCGCAGGATGAGCAGGGCGCGGCCGTCGTCGTACCAGTCGGCGTCGAGGTCGCCGGAGTCCTTCAGCCAGATCTCGCGCTGCTCGCCGGTCACCGGGTCCCAGACCAGCGGCTCGTTGCGGTGGCGGCGCTCGTGCAGGGCGAGCAGCCGGCGGTCGCCGGGGACGGGGGCGAACCCGAGGCCGGTCACGCCCTTGCCAGGGCCGTCGTGCAGCTCGCCGACGACGCCCCCGTCGGGGCGGACGACGCGCAGCGCCGGGTGGCGGAAGTCGCCGTACTCGCCGTGGTTGATCGCGATGAGGGAGCCGTCGAGCGACATGGCGGCCACCCAGGCGGCCTCGGTGTGCTCGTACAGCTGGCGGAACGGCTCGCCGGCGCGGCCCAGATGGATGTGGAAGGTGCCCTCGCTGGCCCAGCTGATCGCGGCCACGCCGGTCATGGACAGCGCGATGCCGCCGGGCTGGCCGGGCGGCAGGCCCGGCGCGACCTCCTGGTCGGGGCCGCCGGTGAACGGCTGGCGCCACCACACGCCGAACTCGTCGCCCTCGGTGTCGGCGAACCAGTAGATCCACTGGCCGGTGGGGTCGAGTGCCGCGTACGCCGTGCCCTTGGGCCGGTCGGTGACCTGCCGGACGGCGCCGGTGACGCGGTCCCAGGCGTAGACCTCCCACTTGCCGGTGGCGTTGGAGCGGTAGATGGAGCGGTGCGGGGCCTGGCGAGCCCAGGACGGCAGCGTCATGCGCGAGGCCCGGAACCTGGCCTGCCAGCGTTCCTCCGCCTTCATGCGGCGCGCCCCCTCCCGTTGATGTCCCGTGCCAACGGGCCCGGGATGCCGTCCAGTATTGCGTCTGTGTGGGAGAAATACTTGGGGAATGTGGGGGAATTTCGGACTAAATGCCCCATCAGTAACACCAGTCGCACACGTCAGTCAAGGAGCAGGTCTTGAACGCGGTGCGGGCTCGAAGATAGACAGTTGAAACGCCGCGCGGGTCACCACTTTCTCCCCGCTATGGGAGAGAAATGCCGCGATACGGGCGTCGAGCTCGGCCGGATCGGTGTGCCACGCACTCGGGCCCATGCCGACCACCTGGGCGATCTCGCCGGCGTCCAGCTCCATGTCGAACGCGACGGTGCGCCGCCCGGCCAGCGCGAAGCCCTCCATGCCGCGCGCGACCCGGCGCTCCTTCTCCTCGTCGACGGAGAGCAGCCCCAGCTCGCCCACCAGCGGGCTCAGATGCTCGGCGGCCGGCGTGACGACCACCGCGACCCCGCCCGGCCGCAGGATCCGCCCGAACTCCGGGCCGTTCCTGGGCGCGAAGACGTCGATCACCACGTCCGCCACCTCGTCCCTGATGGGCAGCGGCCTCCAGACGTCGGCCACGAACGCGCCCGCCCTCGGATGCACCCGCGCCGCCCGGCGTACTGCGTGTTTCGATACATCGAACGCCATCCCGATGCCATCGTTCACGGCATTGAGCGCGGCTGCCAGGTAGTGCCCGGTGCCCGCGCCCGCGTCGACGATCACCGGCGCGGACCTGCCTTCCGCGCGACGACCCTCGGCGCTGTCCCGGCCGGACTCGGGGCCTTCTGCCTGCCCCAGGCCGCGACCGGCCTCCATTACCGCCCCACGGTACGCCCTCAACGGGCTGCCGTCATTGGTTTCGGTAATCGGCTCACGTTCTGCGCCCACGTTCGCCCGTACGGCCTCGGCCACGGCCGCCGCCAGCGGCGCGTAATGCCCGGCGTCGAGGAAGGCCGCGCGGGCGGCGACCATCTCCGCACTGTCAGCCGTCCCGGGCGCGCGGGAGCCGACGAGCAGGCTGACGTACCCCTGCCGGGCGACGTCGAACACATGGCCGTTCGCGCACCGCAGCGCCCGCCCATCCAGCCACAGGTCGGCGCGGCAGACCGGGCACATGAGGAATTCGACGATGTCAGCCAGCATGCGGCCCATTCTCGTGCACCCGCCTCGCCCGCCCTTCAACGCCATAGGCCAAGGCGCGAGAAGAGCTCCTATGCGGGAGGAGACGGATAGGTGCCCCGGCCCGACACCGTGAACACCAGCCCTTGGTCGCGGAGCAATGCCAGAGCGCGCCGAACGGTGCCCTTGGCCACCTCGTAGTGCTGCGCGAGCTGTGTCTCGGACGGCAGCGGCACGTCCTGCTGGAAGTCCCCGGCCCGGACCCGCGCGGCCAGGTCGTCGGCGATCGTCTGGAACCTCCACCCAGCCCTGGCCTGCCGCGACGCGCTCTCCGGCCCAACATAAGAGCCATCGCCCCTGATCGTGTATATGACGCCCGCCTCGCGCAGTTCACGGATCGCATGCCGGGCGGTGATGCGCGCGACCCCGAACTCGCTTATGAGGTCGGCCTCGGACGGCACGAGCGCGCCCGGCTGAAGCTCGCCGTTGCCGATCCGCTTCTGCAGGAGGTTCGCGAGCTGGCGATAGAGCGGTACGGGGCCTCGAGGGTTGAGCGCAGCCGCATCCTAGATATCCCGGTACGGCTCTTAGAACAAGTCATGTACCAGGCATATGTCGAACCAGCCGAATGCCGTTCTCGTCGCTGATGACGAGTCAGGGCGATGGGTTTGTCGGCACTAAGTGGCGACGCAAGAAGACCGGTACGCCGTCGTCTACTTCGTCGGCTTGGTGTCGTGGCGTTCGGTGACGAACAGCCCGCGACCGGGCGCGGTGATCAGAAGGCCCTCGTTCTTGAGCACGTCGAGCGCCTTCTTCACGGTGTTCCGGGACAGTCCGGACTCCTGCTCCAGCTCCATCTGAGACGGCACCTTGCGGCCCGGCGGAATCTCGCCTGCTTCGATGCGGGCGCGAAGGGCGTCCGCAAGTTGGAGGTAGGGGGCACGCAGCCCATCAGGATCGATTCTCACGACGGGAAGGCTAGGCGGCCAGGATTCTCCTAGGATAGGCAGGCCAGGCCCTGGCCAGCCATGGCCAACCTGCGTTACAGTGCCTTATCTCACGTTCGCTGAAGTTATGGCCCACGCCAGCGGGACAGCGCTGGAGCCGGGCCCTTGACCAGATGGCGGAGGCCCGACCCATGACACGCCCAGCCACAGACCTGCGATTCGAACCACTGGCGGCCGAGGTCCGGGTCCTGCTTGAGCAGTGCGGATACCGGCTGCCCCCAGGCGATCATGCCCGCGATCTTGTGCTGGTCCGCGTCGAGGTTGCGCTCAAGAACCTTGTGGAGATCTTCGAGGGAAGGACGTGGTGACGGCGTGGTTAGGGAGATGCGTGACTTCCACGGGCCGCATGCCGCGTCGCCTCTGCCGGGCCATGTGGTGCTGGCCTGGCAGGAACCGGCCCGCCGGGCGGCGCGTGTCCGTGTGGTCTCGTGGACGTGTGGATGTCGGCCGATCACGTACGAGCTGTGCGCCGCCGCGGGGCAGGGCTTCGTCCGCCGTACTGACCGGGACCAGCGGACCGTCCACGAAACAGCGTGGACGTTGATCGCGACAGCCGGACGCACCTTCGAGCAGATCCTGCGCGGTGAGGCCCGATGAGCCCGGCCTGGCAGGCGCAGGCGAGGACCGAGATCCGGCCGGATCTGGGCGACCGGCGTTCCCGCGTCGCGCTAGCCCTGCGGCGGACCGCCCGGCTGGCATTTGAACATCTCGGCGAACCGCCGCTGAGCGATTTTCATCAACTGAATGAGGTCGTGGTCCTGATCCCGGGAGGGATTGCGCTTGACAGTGATGGCGATGAGAGAGTTTTCGGATCCGCAACGGAACAAGGTTTCCGCCGTTCGGTAAGGATTGAGCCGAATGTCGAAATCGGCGATCAATCCTTCACCGAGTTCCTTCGGAAGTTCGGTCGGATTGCTCTTCTGCGCCCATTCGAGGTATTGCGTTATGGTCCTCCGGGAGCCCGAGACCTCGTAACTCGTGATGAAGAGACTCTGCTCTTCGTTCGAGATGACGCAGCTGTCCCCGATGGCGCTGCGCTTGTCGTCGCCAGCCTTGTAGCGACCGGCGTAGCCCGTCAGGTCGGCGACTGCTGCCTGCGGGATGAAGTAACAGAGGTAAGGGGGGCGGTCGGCAACGGAACTCTGTACGGGCAGGGGATCAGGGGTCGCAGGAGTCGTGGGCTTGTCCGGCGTGCACCCGGCGATCATCGTGACAGCGGCGGTCGCGCAGAGCCACCCTGCGAACCTACTTATCTTTGGTTGCAGCCTTGAGGTTGTCATGAATTTCCTTGGCCCCTACAGTGGCACTCTGTTGTGCTTCCTTGAAATCGCCGGGCACCGTGGTGTTCTCGGCTATCCAGCGCATGAAGCTGTCGTATTCGCCTCGGCTCATGTCGCGCGGATTCTTCAACTTCGGCGGGTCGCCCACCACGAAATCCTGCTTATCGAGGCCGGTGCCCCTATAGGATTCATGAGCCACAGCGGACGATGCGAGCATCTGTTTCACCAGTTCCTGGGCGGCTATGTCATTCGAGGCGGCGTCGCCGAAGGCCTTGATCGCCTTTCCGCCCGTGTGGCCACTCTCCTTCAAAAGCCAGTCCCCGGCCTTCGTGTAACCGTCCTTCACGAAGTTCTCGTATATGCTGCCGGCTGCTGCGAGCCCTGCCTTCCCCACCTGACCGGCGAAGGGAACGGGAACGAGGCCGATCCCCTCTTGGACCAGTTTCCGCAACTCCTCGTCCGCCGCGTCCGCCTCCTTGCCCCGGCCGACGAGAGCCATCCGGCGCGCCTCCACCAGGTGCCCCAGCGCTGTGGAGTTGAGTGCGATCGTGTTGTTCAGCAGTTTTTCGTTGCCGGTGGCCAGCCCTTGATCGATCTTGCCTCGCATGTCCGCGATCTCCCCGAGGAGCAGGGCTTGGTAGCCCCGGTCATCAGCGGTCACATCGAGCATGACAAGATCGAGGTCGGTCGGGCTGAAGTAAGCCGTGTGCTTCCCATTGACCTTTCCTATGAGCTCGTTGTCATCCGCCCGCGGTTGATTCCTGAAATAGGAGAACACGACGTCGTCGGTGTGCTCGGCGAGGATGCGGCCCAGGTTGTCGCGGATGCCCGAGAGCCAATCCAGTTCCGAGGGGTTGTCGATCTCGACCTCCCCGGCGTCGTTGAACGACACGTGTGGCTTCACCTCGTCGGCGAGGATCTGTGTGGCCCTGACCGCCAGTCGTTTGGAGTCGGCGTCGGCGCCCTTCATGGCGGCCTCCATGGCCTCGCCCAGCGACTCGCCGTGATCGCCCATCGCCCACTGCGGGCGCCGGTCGCTCATCAGGTACTTCAGCAGGTCCCTGTCGTCGAGCAGGGCCTGGGCGCGTTCACGGGACGTGCTCGCGACGGTCAGGAGCGCGGCGAGCGGGTCGGCGGCGCCAATGGTGTCGGAGTCCTGGAAGGGGTGCGTGTCGGTGGGGGCGGGCAGGTTGTAGACGTCCGTGTCCTTCGGCAGGAACCGGGTGCGGTGCTGTTTCAGGTAGTCGCGGTCCCAGCGGATCATGTCCTGGCCGATGGTGGTCATGAACCACTCGCTGTACGCCTGCTTCGGCGCCGCCGCGAGGATCTGGCCGAGCGACCAGTAGCCGGGGTTCGTGAGGCCGCCCATGTTCGGAGCGGGGAGCTCCGTGCGTCCTTGCCGCTTCAGCTCCGCCAGGAACTTGCGGCCGAGATGCGCGTCCTTGGTCGCATCGGTGGCCGTGGCCAGTGCCTTGCTCAGCATGGACAGGACGTCGCGGTTCTGTCGCCGGACGGTCGCCGCCGAATCGTCGTCGGCGTCGAGGGCCTTGCGCACTCGCGTCCCCATGGCGGCGGGGACCGCGAGCAGACCTCGGGGGCCGAGTTGTTCGAGGAGGGCGGTGGCGAACTGTGGGTCGGACAGTCGTTGCTTGAAGGCGGCGAGCTGTCCCAGCGCGCCGGTGTCACCGCGGGCGGCGGCCGTGAACAGCGGGGCCGCGCGCGCCGCCTCGGCGCGCACCGTGGCCGGGATGAGCCTGGCCTCGTCGATCCGGGTCATCCCGGCCGGGACGACCGCGCCGGGCAGCGGGTTGCCGAAGACGTCCACGTCGACCTTCTCGGCCTCGTACGCCAGGTCGCGCCGCCGGTAGAGGTCGGGGGCCTGGTCGGTCAGCCATTGCCCGATGCGGCCGATCGCCGCCACTCCGGGGTGCGTGAGCTCGACCTCGTTCAGGATCGCCCGGAGCTGTGCCGCGCATTCGGTCAGGCTTTTTCCCGCATTCTGCACGCCGGAGCCGAGCTGGTGCATTTCTCCGGCATGGATGGAGGAAAAAGTCATTCGTCCCTCGGCCCCATCACGGTCTGGTGGGAGATCGTCTCGTGGAGGTGGTCGATGACCCCGCGCAGCCCCCGCCACAGCTCCGCGCGCTGGTGCGCCAGGTCGCCGGCGAACCTGTCAGCGGTCGGGCCCGTCCACGTCCGGCCGCTCGACAGCTGCAGCAGCGGCCGGTCCAGGGAATGCCAGTGCTGGTCCGACAACTCCTGCGCGCGGCGCAGCGCGTTCATCAACTCGGTACGAGTAGCCATGCTGACCTCCCACCGCAGTTGTACGCGAAGCGCGCCCGGCCAGTCTCGAATACATTCCGATTTATTCTGCGCTCAGGCGGCGGCGGCCGTCTCCAGCAGGAAGGCGGCATTGGAAGAGGTGGCGCGCAGCTTGCCGATGAGCATCCGCGCGGCCTGCTGCCGGTCCAGGCCGGACAGGGAGCGGCGCAGCGCCCAGACGATCTGGCGCTCCTGGGGGTGCAGCAGGATCTCCTCGCGCCTGGTGCCGGAGGCGTCGAGGTCCACGGCGGGGAACAGCCGCTGCTCGGCCAGCTCGCGGGTGAGGTGCAGCTCCATGTTGCCGGTGCCCTTGAACTCCTCGTACAGGCTGTTGTCCATGCGGGAGCCGGTGTCGACGAGCGCGGTGGCGAGGATGGTGAGTGAGCCGCCGCCCTCGACGTTGCGGGCGGCGCCGAAGAAGCGCTTGGGCGGGTGGAGCGCGGCGGCGTCGAGGCCGCCGGTGAGCACCTTGCCGCCGCCGGGGGCGAGGTTGTTGTAGGCCCGGCCGAGCCGGGTCAGGGAGTCGAGCAGCACGACGACGTCGCGGCCGTCCTCGACGAGCCGTTTGGCCCGCTCGACGGCCAGCTCGGCGACGGCGGCGTGGTCGCGGTCGGGGTGGTCGAAGGTCGAGGCGAAGATCTCGCCGGGGATGCCGGCGCGCATCTCGGTGACCTCCTCGGGCCGCTCGCCCACCAGCACCACCAGCAGGTGGGCCTCGGGGTGGTTGCGGGCTATCCCGGTGGCCAGCGCCTGCAGGACCATCGTCTTGCCGGCCTTGGGCGGGGCGACGATGAGGCCGCGCTGGCCTTTGCCGATGGGCGCGAACAGGTCGATGACGCGGGTGCTGAGCGACTCGGTCTCGACGCGCAGCCGCTCGTCCGGATGGACGGGCACGAGCTCGGCGAACGCCGGCCGCTCCCGCCAGTGCGACGAGCCGTTGACCGACTCGACGCTCACGAGCCTGCCGCCCGTGTACGACGCCACGACGTGGTCGCCGGGACGCAGGCCGAACTGCTTGATCTTCTCGGGGGGCACGCGGACGTCCCCCGCTCCGGGAAGGTGCCCGGCCCTGATGAACGCGTTCTTGTCGCGTACGTCGAGCAGGCCGTTCACCCGCCGGTCGGCGGAGTCCGCACGCTGTTGCGGAATGGTGTGCACAGACATGGTGAACCTCTTGGGAAGGTGCCGGGCCCACAGGTGTGGCCGGCGGATGATGAGGAAGCAGCCGGGCCTTCCGGAGAGAGCCGGGGCGAGGCTGTGATGAAGATCGGCGGAGCATCAGCTCAACGCTTGGTGGGAACATACCACACGATCTGACCCATGAAACGTCTAGCCCTCTCGGACTATTCCCGGGCGGTTGTCGGCGTTTCCCCCGCGAATCCGCGGCCTCGCGCGTGACAATTCTCT
Source organism: Nonomuraea wenchangensis (assembly GCF_900111685.1). GTDB lineage: Bacteria > Actinomycetota > Actinomycetes > Streptosporangiales > Streptosporangiaceae > Nonomuraea > Nonomuraea wenchangensis. The sequence goes on along the minus strand of NZ_FOHX01000011.1, from coordinate 2,502 downwards.
GAGGCGCAGAACCCCCAGCGCAGCGGCTTCACGATGTCAAGTGACATGCAGGGCCCCTGCAACTTCGCCGGGGTTTCCTAGACGCAGACAGAAAGAACTCCTTGGGGGAGCACCATCATGAAGACCGTCAACCACTGCCCGCGGTGCCACCACGAGCTCGACGAGGGCCCGATCATGTACCGCTGCGCCAGCTGCTGCCGCGCCGTCTACGCGGCCGACCTCGAGAACGAGTACGTCGCCCCGCTCCAGCCGGTGGCCGCCTGACCTGATCGGAGCCGGTCGCGCGCCAGGGCCTAGTCTGGGCCCCGTGCCGCATCAGCCGATCATCGTCTCCGGCGTCGAGGTGACGCCTCTCTGCGACGCCGTGGGTCCCATGGGGGCGGCGATCCGCCGCCCGCTGCCCGAGATGTTCCCCGGTTCGGGGCTCCCGGACGAGCCCTGGGTCCTGCACTTCCACTGCTACCTGCTGCGTTCCGCGACGGGCCGCCTGACGCTGGTCGACACCGGCATCGGCGGCCACGGCTCCCTGGCGGCGAGCTGGGCGCCGGTCCCCGGGACGCTGCTCGGCGAGCTGGCCGCGGCCGGCGTCGCGCCCGCCGACGTCGAGACCGTCGTCCTCACCCACCTGCACAGCGATCACGCGAGCGGCGTGGTGACCGACGACGGCCGCCCGGCCTTCGAGAACGCCCGTCTCGTGCTCCAGCGCGCCGAGCTCGATGCCGCCACGGACGGCACGCTCGACCGGCTGATCGCTCCCGTCAAGGCGCAGCTCCAGGTCGTCGAGGGCGACGTCGAGGTCGCGCCCGGCGTGCACGTGCACCTGACCGCCGGCCACACGCCCGGCCACCAGATCGTCCGGGCCGGCGACCTCGCGATGACCGGCGACCTCGTGCTCCACCCGGTCCAGCTCGACGACCCCGGCGTGCACTACTGCTACGACGACGACCGGGAGGCCGCCGCCCGCGTCCGCGCCGAGGTGCTGGAGCGGCTGCGGGCCGAGCGGGCCGTGCTCGCCACCTCCCACTTCAGCGAGCCGTTCGTACGTCTATGAGCACGCTGACCTGTCACGATGCCTGGCATGAAGATTCGCATCGTGGCCGGCGTCGTGCTCGGTCTCACCCTGGCGGCCCCCACGCAGGCCGTGGCCGCCGCCCCGCAGCCGCTGACGGGCTCCGCCGTGTACGGCGGCGACCGGCTCGACCGCTACCAGGACGGCGCGTGGCACACCCTCGCGAGGACCGGCACGCTGCCCCAGGTCGCCGCCTCGCCCGACGGCAGGAAGGCCGCCTGGGTGACGGACGGCGGCCGGCTCCAGGTCCGTGAGGGCGGCAGGACCGTCACCCTGGCGAGCGGCCTCCAGGGCGGCACCCCCTGCCTGACCCCCGTGTGGTCACCCGACTCCACCCGCGTCGCCTACGCGGGCAGTGGCGACGCCGTCATGTCCGTCAAGGCCGACGCGAGCACCCCGCCGCGTACGCTCGGCCGCTCCAAGGGCGTCTGCCACCTCGCCTGGTCGGCGAACGGCCGCTATCTCGCCGGCTACACCGGCGAGGCCGATGCCGTCTACCGGCTCGACGTCAGGACCGGCAAGGCCGTCCGGGCCAAGGGCGTCAAGCAGGTCACGCACGTGCAGAGCCTGTCGCCGGACGGCCGCCGCGCCGTCGTGGAGTTCCCGGCCGACCCCGACGCGCTGGGCGACGGGAGCTGGCCGGCCGCGTTCAAGCCGGTCGTGCTCGACCTCGTGACGGGCCGGCGGCAGACGCCGAAGGTGAAGGGCCGGCTCATCGGCGCCTCCTACCTGGCCGACGGCCGCCTGGTGGTGCGGGTGGCGGGATCGCCGGGCAACACGCTGGTCGTGCTGGACGCCGCCGGGGCGGAGCTGCAGCGGCTCGCCGAGCCGGCGCGGGCGAGGAGCCGGGCGCTGCTCCAGGTTCTGCCATAGTGCGGTGGTGGACGATTTCTGGGTCACGGTCAACCGGGCGGTCTGCGGGGCGGCGGCGTACATCACGGACGAGCGCGGCCGGGTCCTGCTGGTGGATCCCAACTACCGCGAGCACTGGGGCTTTCCCGGCGGCATCATCGACGCCGGGGAGCACCCCGCGCAGGCGTGCGCGAGGGAGGTCGCCGAGGAGGTCGGGCTGACCGTCGAGGTCGGCCCGCTGCTGACCGTGGCCTGGATCGACGGGGCGCGCAACGTGCCCTTCCCGATGGTCAACTTCATGTTCGACTGCGGCGGGATAAGCTCCGACACGCCGATCACGCTGCAGGCCGAGGAGCTCGACGACTACGGGTTCTTCACCGTCGAGGAGGCCGGGCGGCTGCTCGCCGGCCACGCCTACGCGCGGCTGGTGGCCGCCGCGGCCGCCCGGGTCTCCGGCACGATCACCTATCTGGCCCCCGGCCAGGGCCTAGGAGCCTTCTGATGATGTTGCTGGTCAGACTTCCGATCATGTAGGCCGAGGTTCAGGCTGGGCAGCATGATGGGGCATCGTCCCGCACGGC
>NZ_FOHX01000026.1 GCF_900111685.1 Nonomuraea wenchangensis | reverse complement strand
AACCGAAAAACTTTCCACCACCATCCGATGCCGGAGGCGGTCATATCCGGTATTAGACCCAGTTTCCCGGGCTTATCCCAGAGTCAGGGGCAGGTTGCTCACGTGTTACTCACCCGTTCGCCGCTCGAGTACCCCGAAGGGCCTTTCCGCTCGACTTGCATGTGTTAAGCACGCCGCCAGCGTTCGTCCTGAGCCAGGATCAAACTCTCCAAACAATGTCTGTGAAAACAGCTTGTCCGGATGAATCATCCAAGCAAGAATCCGTCAAAAATGACGGGGTCATACATGTGTGATGCACATGCACTGGCTTTTAACACACTGTTGAGTTCTCAAGAAACGGACGCGATCATCCTCGACCGGACACTCTTTCGAGTGTCAGCGCCGGAGGCGCACTTCGCTTCTCCTTCAGCCTACCAGATCCGGACGATTCTTGTCAAACCGCCCGTTCCGGGAGCTTCCGGACTTGCCCCTCGTCGAGGCAACCCTCGTAACTTACTCCAACTTTCGGCCCTTGTCCAACCGCCTGGCCGGACCCAGCCCGAAGATCGGGGTTCGTTGTGAGGAGTGGCAGGGCGTACTCGCCCTACACACAAAACTCTAGCAGCCCTCACGGGCGGGGAAGGTCGTTCTTCGGTAACGAATAGACCTTCCCTGCGCCCCGAAGGTTCAAACACCCAGCCCGGCCAGCTGTGCCTCAAGCCTCGCGATGTCGGCCGCGGCCTGCTCGGCCCGGCCCCTGACCTTGGCGACCACGTTGTCGGGCGCCTTGGCCATGAACTGCTCGTTGCCCAGCTTGGCGGCCACCTGCGCCGCCTCCTTGCGCGCGACGGCAAGATCCTTCTCCAGCCGCTTGCGCTCGGCCGCCACGTCGATGGCGCCGGCGGTGTCGAGCTCGACGCTCACCCCGCCCACTTCCAGGCGCGCAGTGGGGCTGAAGGATTCGCCGGGCTCGGTCAGCCGCAGCAGCGACCGCGCGGCCGTCTCCTGCGCCGCGAGCGGCGTGCCGGCCAACCCCAGACGGGCCGCGACCTTCTGACCCGGCTTGAGCCCCTGGTCGGAGCGGAACCGGCGGACCTCCGTCACGAGATCCTGCAGCGCGACGATCTCGGCCTCGGCCTCGGGGTCGGCGTAGCGGGGGTCGGGCACCGGCCACGGGGCCACGACGATCGACTCGCCGCCCGTGACCGCTCGCCACAGCTCCTCGGTGACGAACGGCACCAGCGGGTGCAACAGCCGCAGCAACGCGTCGAAGACGTTGCCGAGCACCAGCCGCGTGTGGTCGAGCCCCTCACCGAGCTGGATCTTGGCCAGTTCGAGGTACCAGTCGCAGACCTCGTCCCACGCGAAGTGGTAGAGCAGGTCGGCCGCCTTGGCGAACTCGAAGTCCTCCAGGGCGGCGTCCGCCGCGCCGATGACGGTCTGCAGCCGCGACAGGATCCACCGGTCGGCCGCGGTCAGGTTGGCGCCGTCGAGCGAGCCGACGGCGGCGCCGTTCATGAGCGCGAAGCGGGTGGCGTTCCAGATCTTGTTGCAGAAGTTGCGGGAGCCGGCCGCCCACTCCTCGCTCACCGCGACGTCCGCGCCGGGGTTGGCGCCGCGCAGGAGCGTGAAGCGGGTGGCGTCGGCGCCGAAGCGCTCGACCCAGTCGAGCGGGTCGACGACGTTGCCGAACGACTTGGACATCTTCTTGCCGTACTGGTCGCGGACCATGCCGTGCAGCGCCACGACCCGGAACGGCGGCTCGCCGTCCATGGCGTAGAGCCCGAACATCATCATCCGGGCCACCCAGAAGAACAGGATGTCGTAACCGGTGACGAGCACGGACGTCGGGTAGAAGCGCTCCAGCTCCGGCGTGTGGTCGGGCCAGCCCAGCGTCGAGAACGGCCACAGCCCGGAGGAGAACCAGGTGTCGAGGACGTCGGGGTCCTGGGTGTAGCCGGCGGGCGGGTCCTCGTCGGGGCCGACGCAGACGACCTCGCCGTCGGGGCCGTACCAGACCGGGATGCGGTGGCCCCACCAGAGCTGGCGGGAGATGCACCAGTCGTGCATGTCGTCCACCCAGTCGAAGTAGCGCTTGGCCATCTCCGGCGGGTGGATGCGGGTGCGGCCGTCGCGGACGGCGTCGCCGGCGGCCTTGGCCAGCGGCGAGACGTTGACGAACCACTGCAGCGACAGCCGCGGCTCGACGACGGTCTTGCAGCGCGAGCAGTGGCCGACCGCGTGCAGGTAGGGGCGCTTCTCGGCGACGATGCGGCCCTCGGCGCGCAGCGCCGCGACGACGGCGGGCCTGGCCTCGAAGCGGTCGAGCCCTTCGAAGGGGCCGTGCGCGGTGATGATGCCGCGCTCGTCCATGACGGTGATGGACGGCAGCGAGTGGCGCCGTCCGATCTCGAAGTCGTTGGGGTCGTGGGCCGGGGTGACCTTGACCGCGCCGGTGCCGAAGGACGGGTCGACGTGCTCGTCGGCAACCACCGGGATCATCCGGCCGGTGAGCGGCAGCTCGACCATGGTGCCGACCAGGTGGGCGTAGCGCTCGTCGCTCGGGTGGACGGCCACGGCGGTGTCGCCGAGCATCGTCTCGGCGCGGGTGGTGGCGACCACGAGGTCGTCGGAGTAGCGGATCGAGACGAGCTCGCCCTCGTCCTCGCTGTGCTCGACCTCGATGTCCGACAGCGCCGTGTGGCAGCGCGGGCACCAGTTGATGATGCGCTCGGCGCGGTAGATGAGGCCGTCGTCGAACAGGCGCTTGAAGATGGTCTGCACGGCCCGCGACAGGCCCGGGTCCATGGTGAAGCGCTCGCGCGACCAGTCGACGCCATCGCCCAGCTTGCGCATCTGGCCGAGGATCCGGCCGCCGGACTCCTCCTTCCACTGCCAGACCCGCTCGACGAACGCCTCGCGCCCGAGGTCGTGCCGGGACAGGCCCTCCTTGGCCAGCTCGCGCTCCACGACGTTTTGAGTGGCGATGCCGGCGTGGTCCATGCCGGGCAGCCACAGCGTCTCGCGGCCCTGCATGCGGGCGCGGCGGGTGAGCGCGTCCTGGATGGAGTGGTCGAGCGCGTGCCCGATGTGCAGGACGCCGGTCACGTTGGGCGGGGGCAGGACGATGCTGTACGGCTCGCGCGAGCTGCCCGGGTCGGCGCCGAAGTAGCCCCGGGATACCCAGCGCTCGTAGCTCCGGGTCTCGACGTCGGCCGGTGTGTATTGAGTAGGCAGCTCTGGCGTTGTCACAGTGACCAATTCTAGGGAGGGCGGCAAGCGGAAAACGCCTCGCTTGCTCGAATGCGGGATGGAAATGGGTCCGAAGTGCCGAAAGCGCCCGCGTGGCGTGCTGCCACCGGGCGCTCTGGCGTGAACGGCGTGAGCCGGGTCAGGCAGACTTCTCGCGCGGCGTGCGCTGCTGCTTGACGGCGAGCTGGTCGCGCGGGACGAGCGTCGGGATCGCGTGCTCCAGCACCGACTCGCGGGTGATGACGACGCGGGCGACGTCCTGGCGGGAGGGCACCTCGTACATGACGGACTGGAGCACCTCCTCCAGGATGGCGCGCAGGCCGCGGGCGCCGGTGCCGCGCAGGATCGCCTGGTCGGCGATGGCCTCCAGGGCGCCGTCGGTGAACTCCAGCTCGACGCCGTCGAGCTCCAGGAGCTTGCGGTATTGCTTCACCAGCGCGTTGCGCGGCTCGGTGAGGATCTGGATGAGCGCTTCGCGGTCGAGGTTGTGGACCGAGGTGATGACCGGCAGGCGTCCGACGAACTCGGGGATCATGCCGAACTTCAGCAGGTCCTCCGGCATGACGTCGGAGAAGATGTCGGCGGTGTCGATCTCTTCCTTGGACCGGATGATCGCGTTGAAGCCGATGCCCTTCTTGCCGATGCGCGACTCGATGATCTTTTCGAGGCCCGCGAACGCGCCGCCGCAGATGAACAGCACGTTGGTGGTGTCGATCTGGATGAACTCCTGGTGCGGGTGCTTGCGGCCGCCCTGCGGAGGCACCGATGCCGTGGTGCCCTCCAGTATCTTGAGCAGCGCCTGCTGCACGCCCTCGCCGGAGACGTCGCGCGTGATCGACGGGTTTTCGCTCTTGCGGGCGATCTTGTCGACCTCGTCGATGTAGATGATGCCGGTCTCGGCCTTCTTGACGTCGTAGTCGGCGGCCTGGATCAGCTTGAGGAGGATGTTCTCGACGTCCTCGCCGACGTAGCCGGCCTCGGTGAGGGCCGTGGCGTCGGCGATGGCGAAGGGCACGTTGAGCATCTTCGCCAGGGTCTGCGCCAGCAGCGTCTTGCCGGAGCCGGTGGGCCCGAGCAACAAGATGTTGCTCTTGGCCAGCTCCAGGCCGTCGTCTCTGCCCCGGTCGCCCGACTGCACCCGCTTGTAGTGGTTGTAGACCGCCACCGAGAGCGCCTTCTTCGCCTTGTCCTGACCGATGACGTAGGCGTCGAGGAACTCGTAGATCTCCCTCGGCTTGGGCAGGTTGTCCCACTTGAGCTCGGAGGACTCGGAGAGCTCCTCCTCGATGATCTCGTTGCAGAGATCGATGCACTCATCGCAGATGTAGACGCCTGGACCGGCAATGAGCTTCTTGACTTGCTTCTGGCTCTTTCCGCAGAAAGAGCACTTCAGCAGGTCTCCCCCGTCGCCGATGCGTGCCACCCCAGATACTCCTTTGCGTGGGACCGCCCTGCTCTCGCGAGAGCAGTGTCTCCGGACATCCTCCGGACTTGGCCGAACCGCTCAGGTTTCGACGTTACCGTCTTCTGGGCCCTCAGTGAGCCCCCTAGCGGCGAGTCGCACCGGAACGTGCCCTATTGGGCAGCGCTCCGGTGCGTCACGTCTCGTCTAGGAAGCCACGGCCTGAGCTCGCTTCTTCCTGGACGGGATGATGTCGTCGATCAGACCATACGCCTTTGCCTCGTCCGCGTTGAGAATTTTGTCGCGTTCGATGTCCTTACGGACCTCGGCGGAGGCCTTACCGGTGTGCCTGGCCACGATGTCCTCCAGCAGCGTGCGCATGCGGAGGATCTCGCGGGCCTGGATCTCGATGTCGCTGCCCTGGCCGCCGCCCTCGGTGGACGGCTGGTGGATCAGCACCCGGGCGTTGGGCAGCGCGAAGCGCTTGCCCGGGGTGCCGCCGGCCAGCAGCACGGCCGCGGCCGAGGCGGCCTGGCCGAGGCAGACGGTCTGGATCTCCGGCCGGACGAACTGCATCGTGTCGTAGATCGCCGTCATGGCGGTGAACGAACCGCCCGGCGAGTTGATGTAGATGCTGATGTCACGGTCGGGGTCGAGCGACTCCAGCGTGAGCAGCTGGGCCATCACGTCGTTGGCCGACGCGTCGTCGATCTGCACTCCGAGGAAGATGATGCGGTCCTCGAAGAGCTTGTTGTAAGGGTTCATCTCCTTCACGCCGTACGACGTGCGCTCGACGAAGGAGGGGAGAACGTAACGGCTTTGGATGTTCATGTCAGCTCCCCCTAGGAGACGGGCCCGGCCGAGGGCACCTGTCGCGCGCTGCGGACCACGTGGTCGATGAAGCCGTAGTCCTTGGCCTCCTCGGCGGTGAACCAGCGGTCGCGGTCGGAGTCGGACTCGATCTGGTCCAGCGACTGCCCCGTGTGGAAGGCGATCCGCTCGGCCAGCGTCTTCTTCACGTAGAGCATCTGCTCGGCCTGGATGGCGATGTCGGCGGCGGTGCCGCCGATGCCGCCCGACGGCTGGTGCATCATGACCCGAGCGTGCGGCAGGGCGTAGCGCTTGCCCCTGGCACCCGCGGTGAGCAGGAACTGGCCCATGGAGGCCGCCATGCCCATGACCACGGTGGAGACGTCGTTCGGCACATATTCCATCATGTCGTAGATGGCCATGCCGGCACTCACCGAGCCACCCGGCGAGTTGATGTAAAGCGTGATGTCGCGGCTGGGGTCGTCGGCCGCGAGCAGCAGCAGCTCAGCGCAGATGCGGTTGGCGATCTCGTCGTTGACCTCCTGCCCGAGCACGATGATCCGCTCCCGGAGCAGGCGCTGGTAAAGCTGGTCCTCAAGCCGGAAGGCGGAGCCGTTCTCACGGCCTCGAGACTCAGGCTGATAGAAGGTCGGCGGGCTGGTCACAGCGTCACCTTCCGATGCGTCGTAATCGATTGGCTTTGCTTGTGACCTTAACGCGCGCCGCCCACAGGTCATGCCCGCTCTGCCGGACTGTTCGCTGACGGCGCATGTCCGGCGTCCGCAGGGACAGGTGGGGTCCGGCGGGGCGCGGGGCGGGATGTCCCTGGAGCGCCCTCAGAGGGCGGGACGCGTGGCCAGGGGCCGTGACGGCGGGTCGGAGGGGCCAGGAGGCGCCGCGCCCTGTGGCGGGCGTCTCAGCCCCTCCGAAGCGGTCGCGGCCGGGCCGGGAAGCCACACGCTCAGGCACGTACTCAGGGAAGCCGCGCGCTCAGGAAACGGCGGAGCCCCCGGACGGAGAGTCCGAGGGCTCCTGCGAAGCGCCGGTGAGAACGCCGGGTGAGGGTTACGCCTCGCCCTTGTCGTCGGCGGTGCCGTCCTCGGCAGCGGCCTCCTCCTCGACGGGGGCCTCGCCGTTGATCTCGGTGTAGATGGCTTTGAGGTCCACCTCGTTGCCGTCGGTGTCGACGACCTTGGCGGCGTCACCGATGACGGACTTGGCCTTGTCGCGGACGATCTCGACCATGGCCAGCGTGAGCTGGTCGTTGTCGGCCAGGTGCTTGGCCAGCTCGTTGGGCTGCACGCCCATCTCCATGGCGCGGCGCACGACGAAGTTGGTCAGCTCCTGCTCGGAGACGCCCAGCTCCTCGGACTTGGCGATCTTGTCGAGCACGAAGCCGACCTTGAGCGCGCGGGCGGAGTTCTTCTCGAACTCGGCGAAGCGCTCCTCCTCCGTCGTCTGGTAGAGGCGGAAGAAGGCGTCGCGGCTCAGCCCGCTCTCGGCGACCTGGTGGTCGAGGTTGTGCTTGCGGGCGTCGATCTCGGCCTTGAGCGCGCTGTCGGGCAGCGGGAGGTCGAGCTGGTCGAGCAGCGCGTCGAGGGCCTTCTCGCGGGACTGGACGACCTGGTCGATCAGCTTGTTGCGACGGGCCTGCTCGCGGATGCTGGCCTTGAGCTCGTCGAGCGTGTCGAACTCGCTGGCGAGCTGGGCGAACTCGTCGTCGAGCTCGGGCAGCACCTTCTCCTTGACCGACTTGACGCTGATGATGACGTCGGCCTGCTCGCCGGCGTTCTCGCCACCGACCAGCTCGGTCGTGAAGCTCTTCTCCTCGCCGGCGGACATGCCCTCCAGGGCGTCGTCGAGGCCCTGGAGCACGGAGCCCGCGCCGACCTCGTAGGACACCTCGCTGGCGGCCTGCTCCTCGATGTTCTTGCCGTCGATCTCGGCGCGCAGGTCCATCACGACGTAGTCGCCCGCGGTGGCGGCGCGCTCGACGCCGGTCAGCGTGGCGAAGCGCTGGCGCAGCGCGTCGAGCTGGCGGTCGACGTCCTCGTCGGTGACCTCGGCGGAGTCGACGGTGACCTCGAGGCCCTGGTAGTCGGGCACGTCGAAGTTGGGCCGGACGTCGACCTCGGCGGTGAACTCGATCTGCTCACCGTCGTCGATCTTCGTGACCTCGATGTCAGGCTGGCTGACCGGGAACACGTCGGCCTCGTCGACAGCCTGGCCGTACAGCTTGGGCACGGCGTCGTTGAGGGTCTCCTCCAGGACGACCGCCCGGCCGAAGCGCTGCTCGATGATGCGGGCCGGAACCTTGCCAGGCCGGAACCCGGGGACGCGCACCTGCTGCGCGACCTTCTTGTACGCCGCATCCATGCTCGGGCGCAGCTCGTCGAACGGCACCTCGACAGTGAGCTTGACCCGGGTCGGGCTGAGCTCCTCGACAGCGGTCTTCACGGAATGGTCTCCTTGATCAAGCTACGAGTGATCGCGGGCGCGTCCATTCGGTCGGCTCACGCGCCGCGCCCACATGAGCGGTGTTGGGCATGCTCCGCCTCGGCGGCATCCAACGCCGGTGGTCCAGTCTAGGGCAGATGCATACCCAACAACGACGTCCCGGCGGTCACAACGACGTCCGCATGCCGTCAGAACTCGTCCGCGATCTTCCTCAGCAGCTCGGTCGTCTCGTCCGGAGTGGTGCTGACGGCGCAGAGCCGCTCCATGACCTCGGTGTACCGGTCCACGTCCTCGCGCTTGTCCAGATAGAGGGCGCTGGCGAGTTGCTCGACGTACACGACGTCGGGCAGGTCGGGGTCGGGGAAGCGCAGGACGCTGAACGCCCCGCCCTCCGCGCTGTGCCCGCCGAAGCTGAAGGGCATGATCTGGATCGTGATGCTCGGCTGGCGCATGAGGTCGATGAGGTGTTCGAGCTGGGCCTTCATCACCTCGGCGCCGCCGATCGGCCGGCGTAGCGCCGCCTCGTCGATCACCGCCCAGAAGACCGGGCCGTCCGGCCGCTCGAAGATCCTCTGGCGCTCCAGACGGAGATCCACCCTCCTGGCGATCTCCTCCGCTCCGATGCCCGCCGTCCCGGCGGTCACCACAGCCCTCGCGTACTCCTTGGTCTGCAGCAGTCCTGGCACGAACTGGACCTCGTAGGTCCTGATCCTGGTCGCGGCCTCCTCCAGACCGACGTACGCCTGGAACCACGTGGGCAGGACATCGTTGAACCGGTGCCACCAGCCCGGCTCGTTGGCGTTGGCCACCAGGTCGAGCACGGCGGAGCGGGCCTGCTGGTCGACGACCCCGTACAGGGTCAGCAGGTCGGCCACGTCACGCTCCTTGAACCCCACCCGGCCCAGCTCCATGCGGCTGATCTTGGATTCGGAGCCACGGATGAGGTGGCCCGCCTCCTCGCGGGTGACGTTCTTCGCTTCCCTGAGCTTGCGCAGTTGGGAGCCCAGGAGGATGCGCAGCGCCGTCGGCCCGGAACCCGGCTGGTTCTGCGTCACTTTGCCTCCTATCAAGGTCCGCACCACACAGTGACACCACATTGGCTGCTATGACAAGGTCCCAACCGGGTGTCCGATTCGCCGTGTCGACCGGGGAAAACGCCGCTTGCGGCTGCACATTGCAGCTGCACGTGCATTTGGGTCTTGCAGGCGCAGCCGTCGTGACCCATGATGGCTTAGTGCATAGTGGGCCAAACATGCACTAACCAAGGCTTTACGGGGAGGTATTGGCGGGATGGTAGAGGACCCTCTGGCCACTGCCGACTGCCTCCAGATCACCCGCGAAGTCGGTTTCGACCAGTTGCTCACTGGTCGTGGCGGCAAGCCGTACACCACCTCGTGCCCGTTGCCCTTCCAGGCCGACTCGGTGAAGACCGCCAGGGACGTCACCCGCTCCACCCTCCGGGGCTGGGGGCTGCACGACCTGAGCGACGACGCCGCGCTCGTGGTCTCCGAGCTGGTGACGAACGCGGTCAGGTACGCGATGCGCTCCTCCGGGCGGCGCGAGATCGAGCTGCTGCTCATGCGGGTCAGCCCTCACGTGCTGCTGGCCGTGGCCGACCCTAGCGACGAGGTGCCGCGGCGCAAGGAGCCCGACTTCATCTCCGAGAACGGCCGCGGCCTCTACATCGTCGAGACCTACAGCCAGAGCTGGGGCTGGGACCGGCTGGCCCGCGGCGGCAAGGCCGTGTGGGCGCTCTTCCGCACCGAGCCCTGATCACGCAGCTCTGATAAGACTGGCCTGATCACACTGGTCTGATCATTCGCCCGTGACGCCGTCGATGCGTTCGCGCAGGAGATCGGCGTGGCCGTTGTGCCGGGCGTACTCCTCGATCATGTGAACCAGGATCCAGCGGTGCGAGCAGTCGCCGCCGTTGCGCTCCCCCACCGCGTCGAGCGGCCTGGCGGCCGAGATGGCGCGGGCGCGCTCGACCTCGTCCCGCCAGGTGTCGAACGCCTCCTCCACCGACGCGGTGTCCACTTCCTTGAAGTCGGCGTCGTTGTCGCGGTCCTTGTCCCACAGCTTCGGTACGTCCTCGCCGGCGAGCACCCGGCGGAACCAGGCGCGCTCGACGTTCGCCATGTGCCGGACCAGGCCGAGCAGGGACAGGCCGGAGGGTTCGGCGCTGCGCAGGCGCAACTGCTCGGCGGTCAGGCCGGCGCACTTGACGGCGAGGGTGGCGCGGTGCCATTCGAGCCAGTTGCCGAGCACGGTGCGCTCGTCGCCGGTCAGCGGCGGCGGAGTGCGGGGGTCTTCCATGAGCCCCGACCCTATCGGGCGTCCCGAGACCGCCGGCCCTCCGCGCGAGCGCGCCGATCCACCGATCGGTTGGGTCCGGGACTCCACCGTCCGGCGGCCAGGTCCCGTCTCCTGGTCGGTGTCGGCGCAGGCACGGGTCGTAGCAGGCTGAACGCGCCAATCACCGACGGGCCGAGCCCGGAAGGACGCGCGCATGCCACCAGTGATCGAGGTACGCAACCTCCACAAACGCTATGACGACAAGATCGCGGTCGACGACGTCTCGCTCACCGTCCGTGAGGGTGAGATCTTCGGCATCCTCGGCCCGAACGGCGCCGGCAAGACGACGACCGTGGAATGCGTCGAGGGCCTCCGCGTCCCGGATCGCGGTGAGATCAGGGTGCTGGGGCTCGACCCCCTCCACGACCGCGCCGAGCTGACCCGGAGGCTCGGCGTCCAGTTGCAGGCCGGCCACCTCCCCGAGCGGCTGCAGGTCGCCGAGGCACTGCAGCTCTACAGCTCCTTCTATCCGCGGCCCGCCGACTGGCGCGCCCTGCTGGACGGCCTCGGCCTGGCCGACAAGGCGAAGACCAGGTACGCCAAACTGTCCGGCGGCCAGAAACAGCGGCTCTCGATCGCGCTGGCGCTCATCGGCGGTCCCCGGGTGGCGATCCTCGACGAGCTCACCACCGGTCTCGACCCGCAGGCCCGGCGCGACACCTGGGACCTGATCGAGGGCGTGCGCTCTCGCGGGACGACGATCGTGCTGGTCACCCACTTCATGGAGGAGGCCGAGCGGCTGTGCGACCGGCTCGCGCTGATCGACGCCGGCCGCGTCGTCATGGTGGACACCCCGGCCGGGCTGACCGAGCGGGCGCGCATCGGGCAGCGGATCCGGTTCCGTCCGTCCAGGCCGGTGGACGACCGCCTGCTGACGAGCCTGCCGGACGTCTCGGGCGTCACCCGTCAGGGCGAGCTGGTCGTCGTGAACGGCAACGACAACGCGCTCAACGCCGTCACCACCGTGCTGGCCCGCAACCAGATCGTGGCCGAGCAGCTGCGCGTCGAGCAGGCGAGCCTGGAGGACGCCTTCGTCCGGCTGACCGGCAGGCGCCCCGACGGACCCGACCCCCGGTGACACGTCAGAGAGAGGACCTCATGTCCATGTCAGCCCTGCCCACCGCCGAACGAGGCTCCGCGACCTGGCGGCTCGTCAAGGCCGAGAGCACGTTGTGCGTCCGGGACAAGGTCGCCCCTCTGTGGGGCATCGGCTTCCCGCTGGTCCTGTTGATCGTCCTCGGCAGCGTCCCCGATCTGCGGGAGCCTGTGGAGGGCAGCGGCGGCCTGACGTACTTCGACCTGTACGTCCCTGTTCTGGTCCTCTTCAACCTGGCCATCCTGGCCACCGCCTCCCTGCCGACCACGCTCGCCGGATACCGGGAGAACGGCGTGCTGCGGCGCATGCGCACCACTCCGGTCGGCCCGGCCCGCGTGCTCGCCGCCCAGCTCGTGGCGAACTTCGCCATCGCCGTCGTCGCGATGGTCCTGTTCCTCGCGGTGGCCGGGTTCGGGTTCGGCGTCGACCTGCCGCAGCACCTTCCGGGCTTCGCCCTCGCCTGGCTGCTCGCGGCGGGCGCGTTGCTCGCGATCGGCCTGCTGATCACCGCACTGGCGCCCGGGCGGGGACCGGCGACGGCGATCGGCACGGTGCTGTTCTTCCCGATGATGTTCTTCGCCGGGCTCTGGGTGCCGATCTCGCAGATGCCGCCGCTGCTGCGGGACATCGCCCACTACACCCCTCTCGGCGCGGGAATGGGGGCGTTCCAGGACGCGTACCTGGGTCACTTCCCGTCGGCCGTGCCGCTGCTGACCCTGGCGGCCTATGCGGTGGTGTGCGCGTTCGCCGCGGTCCGCTGGTTCCGCTGGGAATAGCCGCGCAGACTAGAATCCCGCGGGGAGAGGGAGCCTTGAGCAGGAAGATCTCGCAGCAGCCGCCGTTCCTTCTGGTCGACGTGGTGCCGTACGCGCTGCTGGCGCTCCTCGTGGTGATCCTGCTGCTCGTGGAGCGCTGGGCGGGCGGCTCCTTGCTCATCGACCTCGGCCTGTGCGGGCTGGCGGCCGGGTGGATGCTCGGCATGTTCACCCTGCGTCCTGGATGGCGGGACCGGCCACGGATCATGGGGGCGTTCGTCGCCGGGCTGCTCGTGATCACCGCCGTCCTGGTGGCTCGTCACCCCGTTTTCGGGCTCTTCACCCCTGCCGCCTACATCTACTCCTTCACGGTCCTGCGCTGGCCGTGGCGGCTGCTGGGCGTGGCCGCGACGGCGGTCCTGGCCGGTACGGCGCAGGCGTCCGGCATTCCGAGGACGGACGCGCTCGGCCTGACGATGCACGTGACCGTCGTCGCCTTCAACATCGCCATGATGTGCGCCTGCGCCTGGGTCCTGCGGATGGCCGAGAAGGAGGAGGAGCGGCGCGAGCAGACACTCGAGGAGCTGAGCCGGACGAACCGGCTGCTGGAGGCGTCGCTCGCCGAGAACGCCGGCCTGCATGCCCAGCTGCTCGCCCAGGCCAGAGAGGCCGGCGTGCTCGACGAGCGTCAGCGGATGGCTCGCGAGATCCATGACACGCTGGCGCAGGGGCTCACCGGCATCATCACGCAACTCCAGGCCGCGGAGCAGATGCACGAGGTCCCGGTGCCGTGGCGGCGGCCCTTCGACGCCGTCAAGAACCTCGCGAGGGAGAGCCTGGCCGAGGCGCGGCGCGCGGTGGACGCGCTCCGGCCCGAGCCCCTGCAGACCGCGCGCCTGAGCGACGCGCTGGCCGACGTCGCCGGCCGGTGGTCGAAGGTGCACGGGCTCGCCGTTCAGGTCACGACGACGGGCACGGCGCGGCCGATGACGCCGGAGGCCGAGTTCGCGCTGCTGCGCACGGCGCAGGAGGCGTTGGCCAACGTGGCCAGACACGCGTACGCGACCAGGGTCGGGGTGACCCTGTCCTACCTGGAGCACGAGGTCGCGTTGGACGTACGTGACGACGGCAAGGGCTTTGATCCCGCGGGCCTCGAGGCCGGCACGGCCACGGACGGCGGTTCGCCGCCGCCGGCCCGCGGCGGCGGATTCGGCCTGACCATCATGCGTCAGCGCGTCGAAGGACTGTCCGGGACCCTGCAGATCGAGTCCGAGCCCGGCGCCGGCACCGGGATCTCGGCCCGCATCCCCACCCTGCCGGCCGGGAGCCACCCATGACCGACCGCGCGGCCGAGACCCCGATCCGGTTGTTGATCGCGGACGACCATCCCGTCGTCAGGGATGGGCTGACCAGCATGTTCGCCTCCGCGCCCGGATTCGAGGTCCTGGGCGAGGCGGCGGACGGCGCCGCGGCCGTACGGCTCGCGCAGCGGCTCCGGCCCGACGTGATCCTGATGGACCTGCGCATGCCGGGCATGGACGGGCTGGCCGCGATCACCGAGCTGGCCAGGCTCGGCGTCACCGCGCGCGTCCTGGTTCTGACCACCTACGACACCGACACCGACGTGCTGCCGGCCATCGCGGCGGGCGCGACCGGCTACCTGCTCAAGGACTCTCCCCGGGAGGACCTGCTCCGCGGTGCCCGGGCCGCTGCCAAGGGCGAGAGCGTCCTTTCCCCTTCGGTGGCGGCACGGCTGATGAACCGGGTCAGGACACCCGCGCCGCAGCTGCTCAGCCAGCGGGAACTCGAGGTCCTCGGTCTCGTGGCGGCCGGGAACACCAACCGTGAGGCGGCCGCCCGGTTGTTCATCACCGAGGCCACGGTCAAGAGCCACCTTCTGAACATCTACGCCAAGCTGGGCGTCGGAGACCGGGCCGCCGCCGTCACGGAGGCGTTCAACCGAGGTCTGCTCGTCCCGCGGAGCCCGGGACAGTCCTGACCCCCGGCTCGTCAGTTCATGGAGATGTGGACATGGTCGTAGTGGTTCTCGGTGATGCTGCCTCGGTCGGACATCGCGCGCCAGCCGGAGCCCATGTTGATGCGCTGCTTCCAGATCACGTACTTGACGCCTAGTTTGCTCTGGTTCTGCAGGGCCCAGGCGGCGATGCGGTCGCCCAGGGCGTTGTTGGCCGCGCTGGGCATGGTGCCGCCGGAGCTCATCATGAAGTCGCAGGCGCGGCCGAGCGGGTGCTCGCCGCTGGAGCCGGAGCGGAAGCAGCCCACCGAGAACGGCAGGGCGAAGTTCTTCGTCACCTGCTCGCGCATGAGCCGGGTGCGCGCGGTGATGTTGTCCGCGCCGGACGGCAGTTGGGGGGCCCAGCTGCCGTCGGAGTTGCGGCCGGTGCTGTACGGGACCAGGTCGGCCAGCTTGTCCTTGATGTCGTCGATGACGTCCTCGGCCTCGTCGCGCTGCTTCGCGACCGACGCCGCGTCCGCGCGGATCTTGACCGCCAGCGCCTCGGCCTCGGCGGCGGCCTTCTTCTTCTCGTCGCGGGCCGTGGCCACGCCCTGCACGAGCGCCTGCTGCTCGGCGGTGAGCTGGTCGAGCACGGCCGCGCCGGCGGCGTTCGGCATGAAGCCGGGCACCGGGAGGTCGCCGTTCTGGTAGCGGAGGCGGGCGAGCTCGGCGACGCGCTGCTCGGAGGCGGCGAGCGTACGCTCGGCGGTGGCCAGGCGTTCCTTGGCGGTCTTGGCGGTCTCCTGTGCCTTGGCCAGCTCGACGCGCTTGAGGTTGTACTGCTCGATGAGCTTGTCGACCTTGGTGTTGAGCCGCTTGAGCTGGGCGCGCAGCTGTGACTCGGTCGGCTTGGGCGCGGTCGCCTGCGCGGGGGAAGGCGTGGACAGGAGGACTGCGGCGGCGGTGACGAGGCCGATGGCGAAGGGCACGGGGGACGAAGCCGCCACGTACTGGGTTCCTCTCCCTCTGCCGGCCGGGTTAGCTGACGGGTTCGGGCGTGAGAGTGCGTCCCTACCACCGAAGTGGATTCACCCCAGGTGCGTGGGTCCCCGGCTCCCGGGCGACGCGCCCGGGATTAGGCGTGCGACGACTGGTACGGCCGTTGCTTATGGGGATATTAGTGGTAGATCCCAAGTAATGCGACCTTAAGTAGAAATCTATTAGTGATCAAGTTGTGATCGCAGCATGCGTGCCGCCTCCTCCGGCAGCACGTCGTTGACGAAGGCCCCCATCGCCGACTCCGACCCTGCCAGGTACTTCAGCTTCTCCGGCGCCCGCCTGATGCTGAACAGTTCAAGCCGCAGGTGGGCGAGGTCCCGCCCCTCGCGTACGGGCGCCTGGTGCCAGGCCGCGATATAGGGCATCACGGCCCCGAACAACCCGTCGAAGGCCCGCAGCACCAAGGTGTAGAGCGGCGCGAACGCGGCCCGCTCCGCCTCCGTCAGCGCCGGCAGATCAGGCACCTGCCGGTGGGGGTAGACGTGAACCTCGAACGGCCAGCGCGCGGCGGCCGGCACGAACGCCGTCCAGTGCTCGTTGGAGGTCACGACCCGCGTGCCCGCCGCGCGCTCGGCGGCGAGGACGTCGGCGAACAGGTTGCCTGGACCCTTGTGCCGGGAGGCCGCGCCGAGGTTGAGCTTGGTCCGCGGGGTGACGTACGGGTAGGCGTAGATCTGGCCGTGCGGGTGCGCGAGCGTGATGCCGATCTCCGAGCCCCGGTTCTCGAAGCAGAACACCTGCTCCACGCCCTCGATGGCGGACAGCTCTGCGGTGCGGTCGGCCCACGCCTCCATGACCAGCTCGACCCGGTCGTCGGAGAGGCGGGAGAAGCTGGAGTCGTGGTCGGAGGTGAAGCAGACGACCTCGCAGCGGCCGGCGCCGGGGCGGGCCTCGCTCAGGCCGCCCACATCCTCGTACGTACCGAAATTTCGGGAGAAGGATGGGAAACGGTTCTCGAACACCACGACGTCGTAGTCGTACGCGGGGATCTCCGTGTCGCGGCCGGGCGCCGACGGGCACAGCGGGCACTCGGCCGCCGTCCCCTTGGGCTGGAACGTACGCGTCTGGCGGTGCCCCGCGATCGCGATCCACTCCTCCGTCAGCGGGTCGTAGCGCAGCTCGGAGGCCACCGGCCGGGGGCCGAGCTCGCGCCGGTCCGCCGCGCTCCGGTCGGCGTCGTCCCGCCGGTCGAAGTAGATGAGCTCCCGGCCGTCGGCCAGCTGGGTGATGGTGCGCTTCACAGCGTGCCCTCTTCCGCGATGATGAGTTCGCCGGCCCGGTCGGCCAGCTCCGTGCGTGCGTCCTCCGGCAGCCCCGCGTCGCTGATGACCAGGTCGGCCTCGCTCAGCTCGGCGATGGTGCTGATGCCGACCGTGTTCCACTTGGTGTGGTCGGCGGGCACCACCAGGCGGCCGGCGGCGCTCACCAGCTCCCTGTCGGTCTCGGACTCCAGCAGGTTGGGCGTGGTGAAGCCGGCCCGGACGCTCATGCCGTGGACGCCGAGGAAGAGCGTGTCCACGTGCAGGCGGCGGATCGCGGCCACGGCGACAGGGCCCACCAGGGCGTCCGAGGGCGTACGTACGCCGCCGGTCAGCACCACCGTGCGATCGGCGCGCGGGTTGCGGTGGAAGACGTCGGCGACCGGGATCGAGTTGGTGATCACGGTCAGCTCGGGCACGGCGATCAGGTGATGGGCGAGGGCCCACGTGGTGGTGCCCGCCGACAGCGCGACGGCGGTGCCCGGCCGGACGAGCTGCGCGGCGCGGCGCGCGATGGCCTGCTTCTCCGGCTGCTGGCGGGCGGACTTGGCGGTGAAGCCCGGCTCCTCGGTCGAACCGGGGCCGAGGGCGGTCGCGCCGCCGTGCACCTTCTCCAGCAGGCCGCGCTCGGCCAGCACCTCGAGGTCGCGACGGATGGTCATGTCGGAGACCCCGAGCTCGCGCACGAGGTCGGCCACGCGCACGCCGCCGTTGCTGCGTACGCGTTCGAGGATCGCCTGCTGACGCTGCTGTGCGAGCACCCTTGCCCCTTCCAACAGATTCCACCAAATTATGACACGAGAATGTTGGGGAATGTTAGTTCGCGAGGATCACTTGCCTGGTCGGCGCGGTGGGAGGACTGTGGGGATCCATGCCGGACCCCGAACGCGGGAGGCGAGCTTCATGGCCAGACGGGCACGCAAAGGCAAAGCGCGCAAGAAGAAGAAGGCGAACCACGGCAAGCGCCCCACCGCACGCTAGGAACCACCGGGTGGCCGCCTGCCGCGCGGCCACCCGCTCACGTCGTGATCAGGTCGGCAGCTCCGTGAGCGCCTGGTCGATGCGCTCCTGCGGCAGCGTGTAGTCCTCCATCTCGCCGCCCAGGTGCCGGTCGTAGGCCGCGAGGTCGAAGTGCCCGTGCCCGCACAGCGCGGTGAGGATGACCTTCTCCTCGCCGCTCTCCTTGCAGCGCAACGCCTCCGCGATCGTCTCGGCCAGCGCGTGCGTCGGCTCGGGGGCCGGCACGATGCCCTCGGTACGGGCGAAGCGGACGCCGGCCTCGAAACACTCGCTCTGGGCGCGGGTGACTGCCTCGAACAGGCCCAGGTCGTACATGTGGGACAGCAGCGGCGACATGCCGTGATAGCGCAGGCCACCCGCGTGGATCGGGTCCGGCACGAACGAGTGCCCCAGCGTGTGCATCTTGAGCAGCGGCGTCAGGCCGGCGGTGTCGCCGAAGTCGTAGGCGTACACGCCGCGGGTGAACGACGGACAGGCGGCCGGCTCCACCGCGCGGAACACCGTGTCCAGGCGGCCCGCCAGCTTCTCCCGCAGGAACGGGAACATCAGCCCGGCGAAGTTGGAGCCGCCGCCCGTACAGCCGATGACCAGGTCGGGCAGCTCCGGGAGCTGCTCCAGGGCCTCCTCGCCGATGACCGTCTGGTGCATGAGCACGTGGTTGAGCACCGAGCCGAGTGCGTAACGGGCGTCGGGGGTCGCGGCGGCCACCTCGACGGCCTCGCTGATCGCGATGCCGAGGCTGCCCGGCGAGCCGGGGTCGCCGGCCAGGACCTTGCTGCCCGCGCCGGTTACAGGGGACGGGCTGGCGTGCACCGTCGCCCCGTACACCTGCATGAGCGAGCGGCGGTAGGGCTTCTGGTCGTAGGAGGCGCGCACCATCCAGACCTGGCACTCCAGACCGAACTGGGCGCAGGCGAAGGCCAGCGACGATCCCCACTGCCCCGCGCCGGTCTCGGTCGTGAGCAGCCGGACGCCTTCCTTGGCGTTGTAGTACGCCTGCGGAACGGCGGTGTTCGGCTTGTGGGAGCCGGCCGGGGAGACGCCCTCGTACTTGTAGTAGATCCTGGCCGGCGTGCCGAGGGCACGTTCCAGGCGGTGGGCCCGGATCAGCGGCGTCGGCCGCCAGAGCCGGTAGACCTCCATGACCTCCTGCGGGATCGGGACGAACCGCTCGACGCCGACCTCCTGCGCGATCAGCTCCATCGGGAACAGCGGGGCCAGGTCGTCCGGCCCGACGGGCTCGCGGGTGGCTGGGTGCAGCGGTGGCGGCGGAAGAGCGGGCAGGTCGGGAACGATGTTGTACCAGTTGCTCGGGATCACTCTTGCAGTCTGCGCCCGTCACGCACGGCGATCCAGTAACTCTCAGCTACCGATCAGCACCGCCAGCCGATGGGGATGGTCGGCCCTGACGACGACGTCGGCCCGGCGCTGGGGGTGGGCCTCGCGCTCGTAACGCTCGTACGCGGGCAGCCGCCACCGCTCCTCCTCCGGCGTGCCGCGGCTCAGCGCGCCCGGCGACAGCCACAGGTGCACGCTCACGTCGAACGGCAGCCCGTGCCCCAGCAGCAACGTCCCGTCGACCAGCGCCACCCCGCCTGGCGGCAGCTCCTCGTACGGCGACCGGTAGGCGCGGTCCACCCTGCTGTCCCACAGCGCCGGCAGCACCCGGCCCGAACCGCCCGCGTCAAGCGGCTCCAGCACCTCCCGCCGCAACGCCTTGACGTCCAGCCAGTCCTCGTAGAAGGCGTCGGGATCGGTCCTGCCGTGCTCCAGCCGCAGCGACGCGGGACGCAGGAAGTCGCCGACCGACACCCGCAGCACCGGCCTCCCGCGCAACCGCAGCGGCGCGACCAGCTCGTCGGCCAGCGCCTCCGGCCGCGTGGCGGGAGCGCCGTCCACGGCCACCCGCACCCACGCCTCCCGCGGCCGGCCGGCGATCAGCTCGGCCAGCTCCTCGACCAGGACGTCACGGGAGATAGGTCGCGCGCGCATCATCCCTCTCAGCTTACGATCGCCCGCCCGCGAGCCGTGGATCCCGGATCAGGCCGTCCAGGCGGTGATCCGCACTAGCAGCATCCCGCCGAACCAGCAGGCGAACATCAGAATGATCGCCGTACGGAGCTGCCGGCGATCCTGTGCGGTCCTGCCGCGCCGACGCGCTCTCATGATCAGCGTTATGGCCACGGACACGAGGGCAAGCGTCTGCACGATCTCGACCCAGGTCATGAGGCGACGCTACTCCCGGCCGCACAGGCACGTCGATCACGAAAAAGGCGAGGCCAGGCAGCCGCATGCGACTGACCTGGCCTTTCGCCTGTTGGAGCGGACGACGGGAATCGAACCCGCGTAGCTAGTTTGGAAGACTAGGGCTCTACCATTGAGCTACGTCCGCGCGAACCGGTCGAACTCTGGTCTAGACTTCATCCGGTCGTCAGAGCGTAAGCGTACCGGAGTCCCGGGGCGCATGCGCACTCGGCGAAGCGGGGCGTGGCGCAGCTTGGCAGCGCGCTTGCTTTGGGAGCAAGAAGTCGCAGGTTCAAATCCTGTCGCCCCGACCAGCTCGAAGGCCCCTCCCGAATCGGGCGGGGCCTTCTGCGTGACCAAGTGAGTGACTACCGGGTTTCTTCATCCTCCGGTGCAGCGAAGATGCGGTCCATGGCGACGGCGCCGGCCTGGAGGACCGGGCGGATCTGCTTGCGGTAGACGGCTTCGGTCACTGCCGTGCTGCTGTGCCCGACCAGTCGTGAGATCTCCTCCAGCGGGATGCCGTTGTCCGAGAGCAGCGAGACGAAGCTGTGGCGCAGTTCGCGGGGTGTCCACGCGGCGGCGTCCAGCCCTTCGGCGTTCCTGATCACGTTGCGGAACGCTCGTCTCACGTTGGAGGCGTCGAGCGGCGTTCCCGCCGTCGAGGCGAAGACGAGCCCGGCAGCAACCCAGGTCTCCCCCAGCTCTTGACGCTGTCGCTCTCTTTGCGCACGCAGCACGTCCACGCACCGCCGAGGTAGAGCGAGAGTACGCCGGGACTTGCGGGTCTTGGTGTCCCCTCCCGCCCGGACAGAGCGCCACACCGCCACGTGCGGAGGGACGGGCGGGATTGCGCGCGGATTCCCTTCCAGATCCACGTGATCCCAGGTCAGAGCCCTGAGTTCTTCTGTACGGGCACCGGTGAGCAGGGACACCACGACGTAGGCATGCATCCAAGATCCCTCTGCTGCCTTGAGCACGGCGCCGGCTTGGGCGAATGTGAGCGCCTTCGACGGGCGGCCCTTCCTGCCGACCGGGATCGAGCAGAGTTCGACCACATTCCGCTTGACCTTGTCCCGCGCCATTGCCCGCTTGATCGAGCGGTTCAGGCACGACCTGATGATCTGGAGAGTCCGGCTGCTGAGAGTCCTGGACTTGTCGGCGAGCCACTTGTCCACGTCCTCGGCACTGAGGTCGCGGAGTTTCCGCTTGCCCAGGGCCGGGATGACGTGGGTTCGGCACAAAGTCGTGTAGGACGCCACCGTGCCTGCGCTCCGGCCGCTGAGCCCGTAAGTCAGCCAGTCGGAGACGGCCCGCTCGACGGTGTAGTCCGATGGAGCGATGGCGAGCCCGTCTTCGTAGTCCCGGACGATCTGCTTGAGCTTGTCCTTGGCAGCGGTCTTGGTCTTGCCGCTGGCCTTCTTGACGATCCGCTTCCCAGCAGGGGTGTAGCCGACCGTCAACGACGCGATCCAGCGTTGACGGGACTCGTCCCAGTGCAGGCCGCCCTCCCCGCGGCTGCGGCGCTTGGTCATGACGCCTCCCGCTGCAACAGGGCGATGTACTCGGCCAGGGCGCTGGCGGGGATGAGGCGGCAGCGACCCTGCTTGACCGAGCGGAGACGGCCGGAGCGGATCTGCTCGTAGATGACGCTGCGGCTCATGCGGAGCTTGGCCATGGCGTCGGGGACGCGGTAGAGCTGGGTGTCATCGGCCATGGTCATCTCCTTCGTGGATGGAGGCGGCGAGGGCCTGTTCGCCGGGCGTGAAGCCCTGCCCCGCGTACTGCCAATGGCCGAGGACGAAGGTGGTGTCCGGGTCGTAGGGCAGGCGGGCGCGGGTCCAGTCGATGCGGGCCTGGCGGAGGTCGCCGAGGGTGGTGGAGTAGGCGCGGCTCTTGGTGGAGAAGTGGCCCCGGAAGCCGAGCATGTGGGCCCAGTCGCGGAGCCTGAGGTGGGCGAGGTCGGGGTGAGCTGACGGGTTGCCGAGCGTCCAGGCGGTACGGATCAGGCGGGCCGGGTGGTCGGCGATGTCCAGGCGGGCGAGCTGGTGGATGGTGGCGTGCGTGAGCGGCCGGTCGAGGGTGCCCGAGGTCTCGGCGGCCTTGGTGGCGTACTTGGCGATGTAGCCCGCGACCTTCTCCTCGGTCATGTCGCCGTCGTCTGCGGCGGCAGGAGGGATGTGCTTGACGTCGATCTGGTGACCCCAGACCAGGTGGCGGGTGGGCTGGCCGAGGTCGGGCGCGGGCAGACGGACGGCTCGGGCAGCCGAGTGGATGGCGTCGTCCAGGAGTCCGGCGGTCGCCCACGCGGGCGGCGGGACGGGCGTGTTGTCGTCGGTGCGGCTGTCGAGGCGGATGACGGCGTGGAAGTGGACGACGCCTCGGGCCTGGTACTCGGCGACCTTGGCGAAGGAGATGCGGACGGTCTCGTTGAAGGTCTTGCGGGACAGTCCGGCGGCGGCGGCCAGGTGCCGGCGGAGGTAGATGGTGAAGCGGCGCCAGAGGTCTCCGGCGTGGGCGTTCCACAGGACGTGGCCGATGTAGTCGTAGGTGCCCGGGTCGAGTGGTTGGCCGATGGCCGGGTCTCCTTGCTGGTGGCGGGTGAAGCAGGACGGTCCGTTGCGGCGCGGATGGCATATCGGAGCCTTGCCGTCCTTGGCGGGGCCTCGGTGGACCGGGCCGAAGGTGGGCGCGGTGAAGGTGGCCAGCACGCGCGGGTGAGTGCGGACGGTGGACGGGACGCCCTTGTCGCCGCCGAGCAGGCCCGCGCGGATGAGGTGGAAGGTGTCACGGCGGTAGGTCTCAGCGCAGGCCGGGCAGCGGGTGGCGCGGCGGTTGCCACAGCGGACGAGAAGTTGGCCGTGGGGTTCGTCGGCGGTGGTGTAGTGGCTGAGCAGTTCGCCCGTACGGTGGTCAATGGTGGCGGACTCGCCGGACAGGCGGATCGGTTCACGGCAGCCGCGAAGGCGATCCACCTGGCGAAGCCAGCGACTGATGTCGTGGCCGGACCGGCGAGTCAGATCGCGAATGACCGGGCCGAGCAGGTCGGCGGGTGCGGGGCGTTCGGGAGCCTCGGTCATGAGGCGTCCGTTCCGGAGCCTTCGCAGCACGGGCAGTAAATCGTGATCAGTCGGTGGGTACGGACGGAGCGGACGCGGACGGAGCCGTAGCCGGCGCATTCCGGGCAGGGCCGTTGGCGCATACTGGAGTTCCTTCGTTGAGTGCGGAGGGTGACGCCCCACGGGGGCGGCGTGGCTGCCAGGCTTGAGCCGTCCCGTGGTGGCGTCGTTGCTGTTCAGTTGTGGTTGTCGATGCCGGTGCCGGAGCAGTCGCGGCAGGTGTCGTCGTCGTACAGGCCGGTGCCGTTACAGGTGGCGCAGGCGTAGGCGCGGATCTCGTCGGCGTTCACTTGGCGTCTCCGCCGCAGCAGTCCAGGCAGAAGGCCCAGGTGTCGATGCGGACGGCGTTCTTGCCGCGCCCGACGATCTCCCTGGTCTCCACCTGGCCTTCTCCGTGGCAGGTCGAGCAGGTGTCCTTGGTGCGGCGTCGCTTCGTGGTCACCGGATTCGCCTCCTTCGGCAGGTGGTGCAGCTCTCGGCGACGGTTGGGTCGGGACGGGTTGGCGGGTAGTAGCTGGTGACGGTGCCGGAGCCGAGGCAGCGGCGGCAGTAGAGCTGGTTCATGCCGGGCCGCCCTGTACCGGAATCCACGCGGCCCGGTTGCCGTTGGCGTGGCGGACAGCGGCGACGACGTGCCCGAGGTTGATCGCGTCCAGGCAGGTGAGAGCCGGGCTGAGTTCGACGGGCAGCGCGTAGGCGATGCTCAGGGCGATGCGAAGCATGGCGGCCTCTCCGCCGGAGCAGGGCAGGTGGCCCGCGGTGAGCGCGTCGTGGGCGGCCTGCCAGTCGATGACCGCGAACGGTTCCTCCAGGTCCACGGCGAGGGCTTGGAAGTCCGGTCGGCGTAGCCAGGTGCCGTGGTGGATCAGCAGTTCCACGGCGGCTTCCATCGGGTAGGAGCCGTGGGCCCAGGAGCGGGCGGCCTCGATGAGGTCGTGGTGGTTCATGCGACGACGGGTTCCCTTCGGAGTAGGGCAAGCAGGTCGTTGGCCACGTCGGCCGAGACGTGCATGCGGGTGGCGAGTTGATCGCCGGTGATGGGCTTGCGGTGCTTGGTGTGGTGGTCGTCGGCCAGGCGACGGGCGTAGGCCAGCAGGCCGGGGGACACAGCGGACTCGGGCACGGGTTCGGCCGAGGGCAGTTCGACGGGCTCGACCTGGACGACCTCGGGAGTCTCGGTGTCGGTCTCTACGGCATCGGTTTCGGCCGGCACCGGGGGTTGATGGGATGCGCGGCGCTCCAGCATCGACACCGAGACCAGGAACGCCACGGCCGGAGTCGCGGCGGTGATCCAGCCCCACACCGTGGGCCGGGCGGTGGCCAGGTTCGCCGCCAAGGTGAGGACGATGCCGCCGGTCAGCACGAGCGCGGGCCAGGTGACCCGTCCGCGTCGACGGCGGCCGGTGCGTTTGTCGCGCTGCAGTTCGCGGGCGGCCATGACGCACATCAGGTCGATGCACACGGCGACCGCCCAGGACTGCCAGCCGAGTTGGCCGTGCCGCGCGGCCAGCTCGCTGATGTGGGTGAAAGACCCGACAGCGGCGATGACCGCCAGGACGAGTACGGGTGCGGTGTCGCAGATGGTGGAGCGAATGCGGTCCATCCGGAGCCGCCTCCCTTCGGTTTCAGGCATGGGTCGGGTAGGGGCCTGGCGACAATAAGCTCGTGCCAGTCCTTGGGCGGACAGGTGATTAGGTGGGTTCGCCTTCGCGGGCCAGGGCTTCCAGCTCCGCATCGGTCACGGTGAGCAGGTCGGCGGCAGTGAGCAGATCGGCCCACTTCGGGGCGAGGTCGGCGTGCGCCTGGGCGGCGGCCTCAGCGACCTCTTCGCTGACGTACACGGAGCGGGCCCGGTACCAGCGGCCGTCCTCGCCGACGACAATGGCTGTGCCAGGCATGTTGGCCGGGATCTGCCGGGCCGCGTCCAGGGCGGCCGGGTCGCTGTCGCCGAGGGTCATGGTCGCGGTCTCGGGGTCGTTGACTCGGTGACAGACGCGGCCGGAGAGCTGGGAACGCAGGGCGGTGACGCCGGGGCCGAGGTCGGAGCCGACCCGCTGTCCGCAGACGAACAGGTAGACGCCGAACGCGCGGCCGAGCTGGGCCAGCCGCAGGAGTGCGGTGGCGGTGGAGGCGATCTCGTCCTTCTCACCCTTGTGGGCCATCAGGAACAGCTCGGCGACCTCGTCCACCAGGACCACGACCGGCGTCGGCCGCAGGTCTTCCGGCAGCTTCCAGACGTTGCGGGCCTTGTTGGTGCGGCACAGCGCCATCCGGGTCTTGACCAGGCAGATGAGGTCGTCGAGCAGGCCGAGGCATTCGGCCCGTTCGGTGGCGATGGCGGACAGACGCCGGCCGTAGGAGGTCAGCTCGACGCCGCCCTTGAGGTCGAAGCCGACCAGGGCCACCGGCTGTGCGGACAGGCCGGTGATCAGGGCGTTGAGGAGCGTGGACTTGCCGGATTGGGTGGCTCCGGTGTTGAGCCAGTGCGGAACGGTGCGGAAGTCGAGCACCCAGGGCGCGCCGGTCTCCAGCAGACCGACACGTACCCGCAGCAACCCTTCTGACAGGACTGGCGTGGCCACTGTCGCGAGTGGATCGCCGTTCGTGGCCAGCAGGGTGACGCGGCCTGGTTTCCAAGAGATGAGGCGGACGGAGTGCACCCGCCAGGCGTGCGCGAGATTGGACAGGCGTGCGGCATAGTCGTCGGGCGTCTGGCCATCCATCAGCTTGACGTTGACTCGGAAGCCGAGACGGCACGGACGGATGATGCCCAGCCGGGGCGGCTTGTCGATGTCCACGCGGCGGATCTTCCGCTTCCGGGACAGCGTGATGCTTGCATGTCCAAGGACCGGAAGGCCGTCGAGGGTGTAGCGCCAGCGGCGGCGCTTTCGGGTGAGCGTGCAGCCGTGGGCGACGTTGCCCCAGGTGAAGTAAACGTGCAGGGCCTTGAGCGGGTAGCCCACAGCCAGCCAGAGCGAGACGGAGTGCAGCTTGCGCCACGCCAGCAGGACCGTGCAGGCCGTGGCCACGGTGATGGCCAGCGGGATCAGCCAGTCGGACATAATCGGACTGTCCTTTCGAACCCTCGAAGGGAAGGCCCCGGAGCGGGCGGTTAGCTGCCAGGCGATGCGCCCGCTCCAGGGGTGCTACAGGTGCGGCTAGGCCGCCTTGGGGTTGGCCAGGCTGATGGCCTCGGCGCGAAAGCCGAGCCCGGACCGGCCGTTCATCGACCAGAAGAACGCGGCCAGGCCGATCGGCCGGACCTGCACGCCCTCGGGGATCTGCGGGAACGTCTCGCTCGGGAACGTCACCACGATCACCGGGTTGCGTCGGTCGTCGTTCGGCTTGGGCAGGAGCGGGATGGTGTAGAGCTCCCGTCCCTCCGCGTCCCTCTTCACCTCGCCCGTGGCGCGGTCCACGATCTTCGGCTCGGGCTCGCCAGCAACGGTGAAGGCCAGGGCGGAGATGTCGACGGGGATGTTGCGCATGGTGGTCCTCCAGACCTCAGGTCCTCAACTCCTAATGAGGACTTGCAACACGATGATTACCCGCAGTGCTCCTGTCGTCAACTCCTAATGAGGAGTAGAGTTCGTGGCGAGAGCAGTTTTTACTGTTCGGACATCAGCGAGGCGGAACAGTGACATCAGGTCTGGGCGGATTCGCCCCGAAATACCAGCAAATCGCGGAGGCCCTGCGGCGCGACATCCAGGAAGGCCGCTACCAACCTGGAGAACGGCTCCCCGCGGAAACGGCACTGGCAGAGCGCTTCAAGGTCAGCCTGCCGACCATCCGCCAGGCCGTAGGAGTCCTGCGGTCCCAGGGCATCGTGGAGTCCAAGCACGGCATCGGCACCTTCGTACGGCAGGACCACCGGCTCGAACGCCGCTCCCGATGCCGCTACGGCCGAGCCCGCAGCGATGGCAAGCTCCTCACCTCACACCTCCGGCACGACATCGTGTTCGCCGGGACGGAGCAGGCGCCGGCACGCATCGCCGAAGCCATGGGGATCTCCGAAGGCACCGAAGTCATCACTCGCCGCCGCGTGCTCTACGACAAGGAGACCAACACTCCCGAGGAGATCGGCGCCAGCTACATCCCGGCCGACATCGCCCGAGGCACCTTCCTGGAGAAGCGCGACGTCGTACCCAAGGCACTGTTCCTCTGCGTCGAAGACCTCAGCGGCAAGCGGTACCACCATGCTCGCGACCAGTGGATCGCCCGCAGCGCCACACCGGAGGAGATCGTCACCCTCGGCCTGCCGCAAGGCGGCCACGTCATGCACGTCATCCACACCGCCCGCGCCGAAGATGACACGGTGTTGGAGGTGTCGGAGTCGATCTGGCCGGCGGACCGGGTAACCATCATCGATGAGTACCTGATCGACCAGGAAGCGAACGTCCCGGACGTTCCCTCCCAGATCTGAGGTAGGCCGATGACCCTACAGAACGCGGACGAGGTGCGCTCCCACTGGTGGCCACGGGAAGGCTGGCGGCCGGGCCGTCTGGTCTACACCTGGCACCTGACCTTCGAGCATGCACCGCAGCTCCACCGACTCGCCGAGCGCTACCAACAGGCGCTGGCGACGATTAACGGACACAACCCGGTACCCGCCCAATGGCTCCACCTCACCGTGCAAGGCATCGGCTTCGCTGACGAGGTACCCGACGAGAGGCTTGAGGAGATCACCCAGGCCGTGGCCGTACGGCTGGGCAAGCTTGCGCCAGCAGAACTGACCTTTGCCCGGCCGGTCATCCTCAATGAAGCTGTCGTATTGGCGCCTACACCAGCGGAGCCGCTGCACGAGATCTGGGGCGAGATCAGGAACGGCATCGCCGAGGTGACAGGCGAGGCACCTACGGCGGCCGAGCAGGTCAAGGGGTTCCGCCCACACGTGAGCTTGACCTACATCAACACGCCAGGACCCGCGCAGCCCTACGTGACGGCGCTGAGTGGTGTCGAAGCCGAGCCGGTCAAGGTGGAGGTGGATCGCGTCGCCCTAATCGTGCAGAATCGCGTCCTTGAGCCGGAATGGGTGTACCGCTGGAAAACTCAAACGGTTTCACCTCTGGGAGCCAACAGAGGCATCTGAGCAGCGGTAGGGCAGTGCGGTCCGGCCTGGCGGCGGCTGAGTGGTTACAACCTTCTGTACGGGTTCAAGCCGCCGCCCGATGGGCGGCGGGCGGCCGGGCGGTCCGGGCGGGCGTGCGGCCTCTCCGGGCCGGTCCCGCCCGGCCACCCCGCCGCACCAACGAGCGCAGGCAGAAGACGCATGCAGGACGTTCACAAGCACCATGCGAGATGCTGGCTCCCGGACTGAGCCGACAAGGTCAAAGCACGCCTCCGGCGGGAGCACTCCGGCACCGAGGTGATCGCCACACGGCACTGTACGTTGATGGGTGGCTGGGGGCTGATCACCTCGCACACCATCGACTCAGGCAAGCCCAGCAGACCGGCTCCTCCGTATCAAGCCCGGCTCTGACCGCAGGACAACGCATGATCGAGGAACAGCGACCGGTGAACGTACACGCGAAGCCGAGCTTGACACTCCGGCTCCGGCCCGCTGCCGCTACGCGGTGAGTCGACGGCGTACGAGGTGATCAGGGTGGGACGCGCGGGCTGGAACAAGTTCTGCAAACCTCATGCACGGACGCCCGCCATTCGGAATCATTGCCGCCCATGGGCTGGTTTGAGTTCATTGACAAGATCCTTGGCCACCTGCTGTCTTGGCCAGTCCTGGCCCTGATCGCGGTCTTCCTCTTCAGGAAGCCTCTCACTGACCTGATCAAGCGGATCAAGACGTACGAGGGTCTAGGCCAAACGATCACCTTTGGTGAGGAACTGGCTCAGCTCGAGCAGGAAGCAGAGTCTCTCGGCGAGGTACCCGCCCTTGGTGATGGCCGAACTCCTGAGGAGGCCGATGACGAGGCAGAGCCTGTGTCAGGTATCCCCGCCGAGGAGAGGGCGGCTATCGACCGCTTCGTGATGCTGGCCGAGCAGGCGCCGTCCGCTGCGATCATCGATGCTTGGTTGAAGATCGAGCTATCGCTACATCGACTGGTCAAACTCGCTGGCCTTCCCAGCGATGGACGGAATCGAAGCGCACAGGCTGCTGCTCGGGCGTTGGTCGGTGCTGATGTTCTGCCCAGGGACATCTTGCGACAACTGGATAGCTTCAGGAGTCTTCGAAATCGTGTGGCGCATGGTGACCACGTGCCGACTCCTGGCGAAGCCCTCGCCTATGCGGATGCTGCTTATAGCGTCTGGAAATTCCTGGAGCATGTCGGTGACGAGTGGGAACAGCGCCGCTAGAAGTGCTGGATCGGCGCCGCATCTGAGTGACTAACTGGGTGGCAACCGGAGTGGATGCGGCGGGACGTTCGCGGACGCCAGAGCACTCCCGCCGCTGGCCGTAGCCGGAGAGTCGCTGCTGAGACGCGCCCCGCTCAGGATTTGGGAGCAAGAAGTCGCAGGTTCAAATCCTGTCGCCCCGACCAGCTCAGAAGGCCCCTTCCGATTCCGAAGGGGCCTTCTGCGTGACCAAGGCTCGGAGCCGCACCATCAGCCGCGAGATCGAGCTATCACCACCGGGGCTTGTGCAGCGGTGCCACCGCGGTCGGCCGGCCAGCCGCACCTAAGATCACGTCATGCCCAGCTCCGGCGCTCTGCTCTCCGCCGTCTTCGTGGGGAGCTTCGTCCTGATCTTCTTCTCGTTATGGATCCTCTTCTTCGTGAAACTGGTCCAGTCCTTCCGGCAGCGTCGCGTACTCAAGTACACCGACGCTGTGAGGGCCACGGAACTCGTGGGCTGCGTTCGCCAGCTCAAGGTGCGCGGTCACGAAGAGCAGGCGATCCAGCTCGTCCAGGACGAACTCGCCATGCCGCCCAAGGCGGCTCGCTCTTGGGTGAAGTCCATCTAGTGCAGTGACCGTAAACGATCATCGGCGCACAAGAACCGGCGCATCCGCGGCTGGGCCACCAAGAACAAGGACCGTTGCGCCAGTCCACCCTGGCCAACTCCGACCATCGAGGCGCTGCACGCCTACGATCACCATCGCGGACACACCGCGCTGAACGGCTTGGCACCCTCCAGCCGCGTGCCCAACCTCATGGGACAGAACAACTAGCCTTCCAGCAGTCTGAGGCCCACCACGCCAATGAGGATGAGGAGGAGGCAGACCAGACGCGCCGCGGACGCGCTCTCGCCCAAGATGAGGATTCCGGCGAGCGCGACGCCGAGGGCGCCGAGCCCGACCCAGACCGCGTACGCGGTGCCTACCGGGAGCACGCGAAGCGCGAAGGCCAGCAGGACGAAGCTGAGCGCGGCGGCGATCACGCCGACCGCCGCGGGGCCGGGTCTGGTGAATCCGTCGGACCTGGCGAGGGCTAAGCCCACACGATCTCCAGCAGGGCGGCGGCAATCACTAGCAGCCATGCCATCGCGGTCAGGCCGTGGTCCCGGCGTCCACGGTGATGGACGTCCCGGTGATGTTGCGCGCGCCCGGTCCGGCCAGGTGCGCCACGGTCGCGGCGATGTCGTCAGGATCGCAGTAGCGATCCAGCGCCGTGTAGGAGCGTTCCTGAGGCGCGTCCGGCCCGTCGGCCGGGTTCATATCGGTATCGGTCGAACCGGGGTGGACGAGGTTGGCGGTGATGCCCCGAGAGCCGAGATCGCGGGCCAGCCCTTTGGTGAGCCCGATGAGCGCGGACTTGCTCATCGAGTACAGGGCCCAGCCCGGTGATGGCACGCGCTCGGCCAGGCTGCTGCCGATGCTGATGATCCGCCCGCCGTCTCCCATGTGCCGCGCGGCGGCTTGGGCGAGCACGAAAGCCGCCCTGGCATGGATGGCCAGCGTTCGGTCCACGTCCTCCAATGTGACGTCCTCGATCGGGCCGTATGGGGCGATGCCGGCATTGTTGATCAGAATGTCCAGCCCTCCCAGCGCGGCTACGGTGCGCTCGACCGCCTCGGTCAGTGCTGCAGCGTCAGTCGCTTCTGCCTGTATGGCGAGCCCGCGGGCGCCCATCGTCTCGATCTCCGTCACCACGGCCCTCGCCTGTTCGGGGGAGCGTGCGTAAGTGATGGCGACGTGCGCGCCCTCGCCTGCCAGCCGGCGTGCGATCGCCGCGCCGATGCCGCGGCTGCCTCCGGTGACGAGCGCCACCCGTCCATAGAGCATGGTGTTCATCCTTCCACTTATGCGGAACCGATTCCGGATAGAAAGTAACGGAACCGATTCCGGATAGCAACTCGATAAGATTGCGGCGTGACGCAGAGCCGGCGACCCTCGACACAGGACGGCGCGGGCGACCAGGCCGTTGATCAGCGCAGTGACGAGCGCGCGGACGCGGCTCGCAACCGCGCGAAGATCCTCGCCGCGGCGGAGGAGATCATGGCCGCCCGTGGCGTGGAAGCGCTGGCCATGGCGGACGTGGCAGCCGCGGCGGGCGTGGGGGTCGGCACGCTGTACCGCCGATTCGGCGACCGGGCCGGGCTCGCCCACGCGCTCATCGATCGGCGCGAGCGCGAGTTCCAGGCGGCATATCTGAACGGGCCGCCGCCACTCGGTCCTGGCGCGCCTGCCGCCGAGCGGATCCGCGCGTTCTTGCACGCGCTGGCCAGCCGTACCGTGGACCAGCTCGATCTACTGCTCGTAGCGGAGACCGCAGGGCCGTTCGCCCGCTTCGGCGGGGCCTATCACGCCTACCACCGCCACCTGGCAATCCTGGTCGCCGAGGCCCGGCCGGGCCGCGAGGCGTCCTACCTGGCCGACGCCTTGCTCGCCCCACTGGCCGCGAACCTGCTGGCCTACCGGATCGGCGGGGAGCAGGAGCTCGCCTTGGACGCCATCCGGGCAGGGCTCGACGATCTTCTGACCGGCGTGACAGGGCCGGGCGGGCGACTCGCCGACGGCGAAGGGTGACGCGCGGGCCGCGCCGAAGTTGGCCACCGGCCGGCCCATCACCCGTCATTGATCGCCTACGACCACCGACACGTACTCGTCCAGTGCGTGAACAGCGGCCTGACCTTGTTCTCGGCGGCCCTGCCATGGACGCCGACCCAGTGATCGTTTCCGGTCACAGCACCAGGAACGACCACGCCGGGAGGGGTCAGCCGGTCAGGGTGAGCGGGTTGACCAGGTCGGCGTAGACCAGGAGCCCGGCCATCACCATCATGACGAGCGCGATCGCGTACGTCAGCGGCAGCACCTTCGCGATGTCCACGTACTTCGGCTCCGGCCGCCGCATGATCTTCGCGTACGCCCGCTTGATGCCCTCCCAGATCCCGCCGGCGATGTGGCCGCCGTCCAGGGGCAGCAGCGGGATGAGGTTGAACATGCCGATCGCCAGGTTGAAGCCGGCCAGCAGGTTGACGAAGATGGCGATCTTCTTCTCGTTGGTCAGGTCGCTGGCCAGGATCTCGCCGCCCATGCGGCCCGCGCCCACGACGCCGACCGGGCCCTCGGGGTCGCGCTTCTCGCCGGAGAAGGCCGCGTGCCAGACGCCGACCATCTTGTCCGGCAGGTTGAGCAGGGAGCCCGCCACGCGGCCGGTCAGCTCGCCCATGTAGCCGACGACCTGGCCCATGCTCTGGCGCTGCATGACCTCGGTGGGCAGGACGCCGAGGAAGCCGACGTTCCTGTCGATCTTGTTCGGGTCCTGGAGGTTGGGGCGGTCCTGGGCGATGAGGGTGACGTCGAGCGTCAGCGGCTTGCCGTCGCGTACGACGCCGAGCTCGACCGGGCCGGGGCCGTGCGAGCGGATGAGCCGGGTGGCGTCCTCCCACGTGGTGATCTTCTGGCCGTCGAAGGTGACCATCCGGTCGCCGGGCTTGAGCCCGGCCTGCGCGGCCGGGGTGGGCTGGTCGCCGGCCTGGCAGGTCTTGCGCTGCTCGGTGACCGGGATCACGCAGGTGGAGGTCTCGGGCGAGACGACCGGGGCCCAGGCGGGCAGGCCGATGCCGACCAGCAGGATGCTGAAGAAGACGAACGCGAGCACGAAGTTCATCAGCGGCCCGCCGGACATGATGATGATCTTCTGCCACCACTTCTTGCGGTAGAAGACGCGGTCCTCGTCGCCGGGCCGCACCTCCTCCTGTGCGGCGTCCCTGGCCGACTCGATGAGGCCCTGCCAGGGGCCGGTGGCGGTGTTGCGCAGTTTGTTGGGGTCGTCACCGGGGCGCGGCGGCAACATGCCGATCATGCGGATGTAGCCGCCGAACGGGATCCACTTGATGCCGTATTCGGTCTCGCCTTTGCGCCTGGACCAGGCGGTCGATCCGAAGCCGACCATGTATTGGGTGACCTTGACGCCGAAGAGCTTGGCGGGGATGAGGTGACCGATCTCGTGCAGCGCGATGGAGAACATCAACCCGAGTAGGAAGAGGATGATTCCCACCAGATAGAGCCAGTTCATCTATGCGCGCTCCAGGGCAAGGCGGACGGTCCAGACAGATTCAGGGTAGTCGACTTCCCCGGTCCTCAAGGGCTTGTGGCATTTTGGGCAGGCATTGACAGTGCGCGCGGACCTGCCGGGCCTGGGCGTGGCGGCGGAGCTGGCGGTGGCCGCGTTGCGACGGGAACGCGACCCGCTCACCCGGCGGGAGCTCGACGTGCTGCGCGCATCGCGGCCGAGGGCGCAGATGCAGGACGGGGGCGCGCAACCGGGTCGGTGCCGTCATTCAGAGGATCGCAGCAGGCCCGCGCCGCCTGCCGGTGACCCTTCTCACGACCTGACCCGTGTCGGTCGTCACGGTCACGGCCGCCAGATGAGCACCAGCGCGCAGTCGTCGTTGTGCCCCGAGGCCATGGCGTTGACCAGCGCGCGGGCGCCGTCGCGGAACCCCGAGGGCAGCAGCCGCTCGGCCTCGCCGAGCAGCCGGTCGAGCCCGGCGTCGATGTCGCGGCCGGGCTGCTCGATGAGCCCGTCGGTGAACAGCAGCAGCGCGTCGCCCTTGCGCAGGGTGCCGCTGTCGGGCTCGCAGTGCAGGTCGGGCACCACGCCGAGCACGACGCCTTTGGCCGAGGCGACCTGCCAGCTCCCGGTGCCCGCGTCGAACTTCACCACCGGCGGATGCCCGGCCGAGGTGATCGTGTAGTCGCCGGTCGCGAGGTCGAGGCGCAGGTGGACGGCGGTCACGAAGCCCTCGTCGCCCCGCTGGCGGTGGAGGTAGGCGTTGCAGGCGGGCAGGAAGTCGTCGACCGAGCCGAGCAGGCCGCCGAACGTCCCCGACAGCAGCAGCGCTCTGGTGCCCGCGTCCACGCCCTTGCCGGAGACGTCGACCAGGGCGATCTCGACGCTGTCGCCGTCACGCATGGACACGAGGAAGTCGCCGCCGAAGGAGGACCCGCCGGCCTGCTTGAGCACCACCTTGGCGCCCCAGTCCTTGGGCAGCGGCGGCAGCTCGCCCTGTCTCTTGAGCCGGTCGCGCAGCTCCAGCAGCATCGCGTCACCGCGCAGCCCCTGTACGCCGAGCTTGCCGCGGGTGCGCGCCATGAGCACGGCGAGCACGGTGGTGAACCCGATCGTCACCAGGAGCCCCACCCCGACCCGGCCCGCGCCGAGCGTGATCGCGACGTAGCCGAGCGCCGCGCCCACGGCCACGAGCAGCGTGACCAGGCTGCGCAGCCGCAACTGCAGCCCGCCGACCAGCGTGACGAGGATGAGCAGCGACGGCGAGAACCACTCGGTGGAGACCTCGGCGGCCAGCACGCCGATGAGCAGCGCGAGCACGGCGAGGGTGATGAGCAGGTTGCGGTCGCGGGCGAGCGGCCCTCTGCGGACGAAGCGGACGACGGACACGAGGAAGGGCACCCGCGCCAGCGCGGCGCGGACCCGTGGCGGGATCAGCGGCGCCGGACGGGAACTCATGATGGGCCTGACTGTATCGGTCCGCATCCCGTTTGGGCAGTCCACTTGACCAAGGCCTTGATCATTACGTGCGGATATTCGGTAGCTCCCCCCCTTTGCCCGCTCCTACCGTGGACGGATGAGCTTCCCCATCCGTCCGATCGCCGAGCCCGAGTGGGCGGCGTACGTCAACGTCATGAACGAGGGCTTCGGCTGGACAGCGCCGCCCGAGTTGACCGAGCGGTTCAAGGCCGAGACCGAGTTCGACCGGACGCTGGCCGTCTTCGACGGCGAGGTCATGGTGGGCACCACCGGTGTGTTCAGCCTCAGCATGGCCGTTCCTGGCGGACGGCTGCTGCCCGTGGGCGGGGTGACGTCCGTGAGCGTGCTGCCCTCGCACCGGCGCCGCGGCGTGTTGTCGCAGATGATGCGCCGCCAGCTCGCCGACATCCGCGAGCGCGGGGAGGCGGTGGCCGCGCTGTACGCCTCCGAGTCCGGCATCTACGGCCGCTTCGGCTACGGCCGGGCCGCGAGCCAGCTGTCCTTCCGCGTCACCAAGCGCGCCGCGGCGTTCGTGGCGGACGCGCCCGCGGACCCGTCGCTGCGGATCAGGGTGGCGCCGCCGGCCGAGGTGCGGGCCGAGCTGGAGGCCCTGTTCGCGTCCGTGGTGACCGCCCGGCCCGGCCGCTACGCGCGGCACGCCGCCTTCTGGGACGGCAACCTCGCCGACGACGAGTTCGACCGGGGCGGGATGGGCGCCCTGCGCTGCGTGCTGGCGGAGGACGACGGTGGCGTGCGCGGCTACGCGCTGTTCCGGGTCAGCTCGTCCTGGGGCGACGACGGGCTGCCGAAGGGCGAGGTGCGGCTCCACGAGCTGGAGGCGGCGGATCCGGCGGCGTACGCGCTGCTGTGGCGCCACCTGCTGGACCGGGACCTGACGGACACGCTGCGGGCGGGCAGCCGTCCGGTGGACGACCCGCTGCAGGCGCTCCTCGCCGACCCGCGCCAGCTCCGCGCGACCTATGGTGACGAGCTGTGGGTACGCCTGGTCGAGGTGGACCGCGCGCTGACCGCCCGCGCCTACGCGGCCCCGGTGGACCTGGTGATCGAGGTGGCCGACGACGTGTGCCCGTGGAACGCGGGCCGCTGGCGGCTCACCGCGGACCCGTCGGGCGCGGAGTGCAAGCAGGTCGAGGACGAGCCGGACCTCACGGTGCCGGTGGCGGCCCTGGGATCGGCGTATATGGGCGACGGGCAGCTCGGCCCGATGCTCGGCGCGGGGCTGCTGCGCGAGCACACCCCGGGCGCGGTGCGCGGGCTCGCCACCGCGATGTCCTGGAGCCCCAGGCCGTGGGCCGGCCGGGTCTTCTAGGGCCCGGTCGTCCTTGCCCCGAGCTTCTGGAGCCGGGGCTCCGGACGTACGCTCGGGGCATGGCCTTGCAGAGCTTGCAGATCACCGCGACGATCGCGATGCGCGCCCGCGACGTGTCGCGGCCGGCGAAGGAGCAGCAGGAGGCCGCCGACCGGCGGCCCCTGCGTGACGAGATGCCGAAGCGCGAGACCCGGCGCAAGGGACAGAACGGCTAGCCAGGGGCCTGGCGGCCGTCAGGGCAGCGGCGGGAGCTGGCCGATCGTCTCGTACGAGGCCAGCTGCGCGATGCGCCGGCTGTGGCGCTCGCTGCCGGAGAAGGGCGTGCCCAGGAAGACCTCGACGAAGCGGGTGGCCTCGTCGAGGGAGTGCATGCGCGCCCCGATGCTGACGACGTTGGCGTTGTTGTGCTCGCGGGCCAGGCGCGCGGTGTCCTCGCTCCAGGCCAGGGCCGCGCGGATGCCGCGCACCTTGTTGGCGGCGATCTGCTCGCCGTTGCCCGAGCCGCCGATGACGATGCCGAGGCTCGCCGGGTCGCCCGCGACGCCCTCGGCGGCGCGCAGCACGAACGCCGGATAGTCGTCCTCGGCGTCGTAGACGAAGGGACCGCAGTCGGTCACCTCGTGCCCGTGGTCCTTCAGCCAGGACACGAGATGGTTCTTGAGCTCATAGCCGGCATGGTCGGCACCGATGTAGACACGCACCTGCCCAGTCTTCCACAGCCCCGGGGTGGCGGCTCGCGCACTAGAGTAAGGATCACTTCTGAGCACCAGTCCTTACGGAGGCAGGGATCATGCGAGAGATCCGCGTCATCGGCGACCCCGTGCTGCGCACGCCCGCCGAGCCGGTCACGGACTTCGACCGCGAGCTGCGCCGCCTGATCGAGGAGATGTTCGAGGCGATGTACGCGGTCGACGGGGTGGGCCTGGCGGCCCCGCAGATCGGCGTGTCGCGGCGGCTGTTCGTCTACGACATCAACAAGCGCAAAGGCCACGTGATCAACCCCGTGCTGACGGTGGACGACCCGGAGGAGATCGCCGACGAGGAGGGCTGCCTGTCGGTGCCCGACCGGGGCACCGGACGGCCGATCTACGCCTCCGTCGCGCGGGCGGCGGGCGTGACCGTGGAGGGGGTGGACCGGCTGCGGCGGCCGGTGCGCGTGCGCGCCCGGGGCTCGCTGGCGCGCTGCTTCCAGCACGAGACCGAGCACCTCGACGGCCGCCTGTACGTCGACCGCCTGCCGCGCGACGAGGCCCGCGGGATCATGTCGCGCGCCTGACCCGGGGGCGTAGCTTGGCGGCATGACTGTGCTTTCCGGCAAAGGGCTTTCCGGCAAGGGCGCGTTGGTCACGGGAGGCTCCCGCGGCATCGGCAGGGCGATCGTGGAGCGGTTGCGGCAGGACGGCGCGGAGGTCGTCTTCTGCTACGAGCGGTCGGAGGAGGCCGCGCTGCGGGTCGCCGAGGAGACGGGCGCGACGGCGGTGCGCGCGGACCTCGGCGTCAAGGAGGACCTGGAGCGGCTGTTCGCCGAGGCGGAGGCCCGGCTGCCCGGGGTGGACATCCTCGTCAACAACGCGGCCACCACCACCGGGCAGAAGCTGCTCACGGACCTCACCGACGACGACTTCGAGCGCTCGTTCGCGGTGAACGTGCGCGCCGTCCTGCTCGCCATGCGCTGGGCCGCCGGGGTGATGCGCGACGGCGGGCGCATCGTCACCGTCTCCTCGCTCAACACCCGGGTGCCCGCCCCGACGCTCACGCTCTACTGCGGCGGCAAGGGCGCGGTCGAGCAGTTCGCCAAGGTGGCGGCGCGGGAGCTGGGCGGGCGCGGCATCACCGTCAACGTCGTCTCCTCGGGCGCGACCGACACCGACATGCTGCGCGGCGCCAACCCGCCCGAGGCGCTGGAGCGCACGCTCGGGTTCACGGCGCTCGGGCGGCTGGGGCGGCCGGACGACATCGCCTCGGTGGTGGCGTTCCTGGCCGGGCCCGACGGGCGGTGGATCACCGGCCAGAACCTGATCGCCAGCGGGGGCCTGCTGGTCTGAGCCACCAGGCCCACGCGAAGGCGTCAGAGCTGGAGCGACTTGATCTCCAGGTATTCCTCCAGGCCGTACTCGCCGAGCTCGCGGCCGACGCCCGACTGCTTGTAGCCGCCGAACGGGGCCAGCGGGTTGAACCGGCCGCCGTTGACGGCGACCTGGCCGGTGCGCAGGCGCCGGGCCAGCCCCAGGGCGCGCTCCTCGGTGCCCGCCCAGACGGCGCCGGCCAGGCCGTAGCGGGTGCCGTTGGCGATGGAGACGGCCTGGTCCTCGGTGGTGTAGGGGATCACGGACAGCACCGGCCCGAAGATCTCCTCCTGCTCGATCGCCATGCCGGGCTCGACGCCCGCGAACACCGTGGGCTCGACGTAGAAGCCGCGCTCGTGCGGCCGCTCGGTGCCGCCGGCCACCAGCCGGGCGCCCTCCTCCTGGCCGCGGTTGATGTAGCGGATCACCCGGTCGCGCTGGACCTGCGAGACCAGCGGGCCGATGCGGGTGGACTCGTCGAAGGGGTCGCCGACGGTGTAGCCGCGGGCGGCCTCGACGGCCAGGCGGACGGCCTCGTCGTACTGGTCGCGGTGGACGATCATGCGGGTCCAGGCCGAGCAGGTCTGCCCGGCGTTGACGAAGCAGTTGGCCACGCCGACCTTGACGGCGAGCTTGAGGTCGGCGTCGGGGAGGATGACGTTGGCGGACTTGCCGCCGAGTTCGAGCGCCACCCGCTTGACGGTCTCGGCGGCGAGCGCGGCCACCCGGCGACCGGCGGCGGTGGAGCCGGTGAAGGAGACCATGTCGACCTCGGGGTGGGCGGCCATGGCCTCGCCGACGACCGGCCCGCGCCCGCTGACGAGGTTGAACACGCCCGGCGGCAGGCCCACCTCGTCGAGGATGGCGGCCAGTTCGTACGCCGCCAGCGGCGCGACCTCGCTCGGCTTGAGCACGACGGTGCACCCGGCGGCCAGCGCCGCGCCCACCTTGCAGACGATCTGGTGCAGCGGGTAGTTCCAAGGCGTGATGGCCGCGACCACCCCGATGGGCTCCTTGACGACCAGGGAGCTGCCGACGCGCTGCTCGCGCGGGTGGCTCTCGGCCAGCTGGGCGAAGGAGGCGAGGACCCCCGCGGGCATCAGGGTCTGCACCTTGAGCGCGAAGCCCAGCGGCGATCCCATGTCGGTGGCGATCGCCGCGGCGACGTCGTCGGCGCGCTGCCGCAGGAGCTCGGCCGCGGCGGCGAGCAGCTTGCCGCGTTCGGCCGGCGCGGTGCGCGACCAGGACGGGAACGCTCTTCGCGCCGCGGCCACGGCCGACTCCACGTCGTCCGGGGAGCCGGCGGGCACGTGGTCGATGACCTCTTCGGTGGCCGGGTTGACGACCTCTATGGACTCGTCGGACGCTGAGGCGGTCCAGGAGCCGCCGATGTACAGCTGACGCATGTCCCCATCCTGACAGCGCATCCCGACGTTCGCGAGGGAGCTTCACGGAGCCGGGGATAAGGATTCTCCACCGCGATCAGGGTGTTTCCTCCCCGCGGGGTATCCGAAATGCGCTGACGGCGGGTTTTCAGGTGAATTGCGGGCGGCGGGTGCGCGTGCGCTTCAGCTCGAAGAAGTCGTCGAACTCCGTCACCGCGACGACGCCGTCCCAGAGGCGACCGGCGTCCTCGCCCCTGATGATCCTGGTGATGACCGGCCCGAAGAAGGCGTTGGCGCCGACGCGGATGATCGGCGTGCCGACCTCCTGGCCGACGAGCGTGATGCCCTCGTCGTGCGAGGCCCGGATGCCGGCGTCCCACTCGTCCGACTCCATGGCGTCGGCGAGCTGCGGGTCGAGTCCCACGGCCTCCAGGGCGGCCTCGTTGATCCCGCGCAGCTCGCCGGGGTCCTTGCCGAGTCCCTCGTTGTGCAGGCGGGTGCCGAGCTCGGTGTAGAGCCGGCCGATGTACTCCTCGCCGTGCTTGGCTGCGGCGGCCGCCACGACCCGGACCGATCCGTGCGCCTTGAGTGCCCGCTCCTTGTATTCGGCGGGCACGTCCTTGTCCTCATTGAGGTAGTGGAGCGACATGAAGCGGAAGCGGGGCTCGATGGGCCGAACCTTCTCGACTTCGAGCAGCCATCGTGACGTTACCCATGCGAAGGGACAGGAAGGATCGAACCAGAGGTCCACGGGAATCTTCTCAGCCATGTGGGGCCATAACCTGAGGTGGCTCGGATCCTATTCCCGCCGTGACAGGATACCGACAACCCCGACGAAGCGGTTGAAAAGGAGCGGAACTTGGCAGGCAACCTGACCAGGGACGAAGCGCGCGAACGCGCCCGACTGTTGAAGGTCGAGTCGTACGAGGTCGCCCTCGATCTGACGGAAGGTGAGGAGCGCTTCGAAAGCGTCACCACGGTCCGCTTCTCCGGCCTGGTCCCCGGTTCGTCCACCTTCATCGACCTGCACGGCGCGCACCTCCGCCAGGTCACCCTGAACGGCGAGGACCTCGACGTGTCGGCCTACGACGCGGAGAAGGGCCGCT
The DNA here is from genome assembly GCF_900111685.1 of Nonomuraea wenchangensis. Lineage (GTDB taxonomy): Bacteria > Actinomycetota > Actinomycetes > Streptosporangiales > Streptosporangiaceae > Nonomuraea > Nonomuraea wenchangensis. The sequence goes on along the minus strand of NZ_FOHX01000026.1, from coordinate 84,057 downwards.
TCCCGCTCCCCTCCATCGCCGGGTCGAACGAGCTGCGCGTGGACGCCGACTGCTCCTACATGCGCACCGGCGAGGGCCTGCACCGTTTCGTCGACCCGGTCGACCAGGGCGTCTACCTGCACTCGCAGTTCGAGACGGCCGACGCCCACCGGATGTACGCATGCTTCGACCAGCCCGACCTCAAGGCCACCTTCCAGCTCACCGTGCTGGCCCCGGCCGACTGGGAGGTCGTCTCCAACGCCGCCCCCACGAACGTCGAGGACCTGCCCGAGCAGGCCGGGCGGCACGGCACCGTGCAGGCGGCCAAGCGGTGGACGTTCGACACCACTCCGGTCATGTCCACCTACATCACCGCGCTCGTGGCCGGGCCATATCACAAGGCGACCTCCGAGCACGACGGCATCCCGCTCGGGATCTACTGCCGCGCCTCGCTCGCCGAGCACCTCGACGCGGACAACATCTTCGAGGTCACCCGGCAGGGCTTCGACTTCTTCCACAAGGTCTTCGGGGTGCGCTACCCCTTCGGCAAGTACGACCAGCTCTTCGTGCCCGAGTTCAACGCCGGCGCGATGGAGAACGCGGGCTGCGTGACGTTCCTGGAGGACTACGTCTTCCGCTCCCGCGTCACCGACGCCCTGGTCGAGCGGCGCGCCGAGACGATCCTGCACGAGATGGCGCACATGTGGTTCGGCGACCTCGTCACCATGCGCTGGTGGGACGACCTGTGGCTCAACGAGTCGTTCGCCACCTACATGTCGGTGCTCTGCCAGGCCGAGGCCACGCGGTGGGGCACGGGGGCCTGGACGACGTTCGCGAACGTGGAGAAGGCCTGGGCCTACCGCCAGGACCAGCTCCCCTCCACCCACCCCATCGCCGCCGACATCCCGGACATGCAGGCGGTCGAGGTCAACTTCGACGGCATCACGTACGCCAAGGGCGCCTCGGTGCTCAAGCAGCTCGTCGCGTACGTGGGGCTGGAGAACTTCCTCGCCGGCGTGCGCGACTACTTCGCCGACCACGCCTGGGGCAACACCGAGCTGAAGGACCTGCTCGACGCCCTGGAGCGCACCTCGGGCCGGGACCTGTCCGCCTGGTCGAAGGACTGGCTGGAGACCGCCTGGGTCAACACGCTGCGCCCGTCGTTCGACGTCGAGGACGGCCGTTTCACCCGCTTCGAGGTGCTGCAGGAGGCTCCCGCCGACTACCCGACGCTGCGCTCGCACCGCATCGCCGTCGGCCTGTACTCGCTGGTGGACGGGGCGCTGACCCGTACCAAGCGGGTCGAGCTGGACGTCGTCGGCGCCCGGACGCCCGTGGCCGAGCTCGTCGGCGCGGAGCGGCCCGACCTGGTGCTGCTCAACGACGACGACCTCACCTACGCCAAGATCCGCCTGGACGACGACTCGCTGCGGACGCTGGTCAACGGCGGCATCGCCGCGTTCACCGACTCGCTGCCGCGGGCGCTGTGCTGGTCGGCGGCCTGGGACATGACCCGCGACGGCGAGCTGCCGGCCCGCGACTACGTCCGGCTGGTCATCTCGGGCGCGAGCGTGGTCACCGACATCACCGTGCTCCAGGCGATCCTGCGGCAGGCCCGCCAGTCCGTCCAGCAGTACGCCGACCCGGCCTGGCGGGCCGAGGGCCTGCGACTGCTGGCCGACGAGCTGCGCTCGCTGCTCGCCGCCGCCGCGCCCGGCTCGGACCAGCAGCTCGCCTACCTGCACGCGTTCGCGCCGGCGGCCACCTCCGCCGAGGACCTCGACCTGCTGGCCGGCATCCTCGACGGCACCGCCGTGCCCGAGGGCCTGACCGTGGACGCCGACCTGCGCTGGAGCCTGGTGCACGCACTGGTCGTCGGCGGCCGGATCGACGAGGCGGGCATCGCGGCCGAGCTGGAGCGCGACCCCACGGCGACCGGCGAGCGCTCGGCCGCGCAGTGCCGGGCCTCGCTGCCGACCGCCGAGGCCAAGGCGGCGGCGTGGGGGCGCATCCTGGGCGGCGAGCTCGCCAACCACATCGCCCGCGCCACGATCGGCGGGTTCCAGGACCCGCACCACCCCGAGCTGCTCGCGCCGTACCGGGAGAAGTACTTCGACGAGGTCGGGCGCGTCTACAAGGAGTGGACGTTCGACCAGGCGTCGTCGTTCGCGGTGGGCTGCTTCCCCGCGCTGCTCATCGAGGAGGCGACCGTACGGGCCGCCGAGGACTACCTCGCGGCCGAGCAGCCGCCGCAGGCGCTGCGCCGGCTGATCCTGGAGGGCGCCGACGGCGTCCGCCGCGCCCTGCGCAACCAGGAGAAGGACGCGGCGGCCTCCTGACCCCGCGCGCCGGGCGGAGGACCGCTCCGCCCGGCGCACCATAGCCATGGGGTGACAGTTCTCTACCGGGGCGGGCGGCGCGCCGCCCGGACCCGCCGGGGCGCCCGACACCTGCGCCGACTTGGCCTTGCCACCTCGGAGCCGGTGTTAGCCTCGACTACGTGCTAGGCGCCGGGACCACGCTCAACGACCGCTACGTGCTGGCCGGTCGCCTCGGCGGCGGCGGCATGGGCGAGGTCTGGCGTGCCGAGGACAACGTGCTCGGCCGCTCCGTCGCGGTGAAGGTGATGACGCCCGCGCTGACCGAGAACGCCACCTTCGCCCAGCGCTTCCAGAACGAAGCCAGGGCCATGGCCACGCTCACCCACCCCGGCGTGGTCGACGTCTACGACTACGGCACCTGCGAGATCTCAGGCCGCCAGGTCACCTTCCTCGTCATGGAGCACGTGCGGGGCGAGTCGCTCGACCGGGTGCTGCGCCGCGGCCCGCTCGACCCGGCCGCCGCCATGCGGCTGGTCGCCGAGGTCGGCGACGCGCTCGCCGCCGCGCACGCGCAGGGGATCGTGCACCGTGACGTCAAGCCGGCCAACCTCATGGTCCGCGAGGGCGGCGGGGTGGCGCTCACCGACTTCGGCATCGCGCACTCGGTCTCGGCCGGGCACCTCACGGCGACCGGGCAGATGTTGTGCTCGGCGGGCTACTGCGCGCCGGAGATGGCGACCTCCAGCGAGGTCACCCCGGCGGTCGACGTCTACGCGCTCGGCGTGGTGGCGTACGAGTGCCTGACCGGGAAGCCGCCCTTCCAGGGCGAGACGCCCGTACAGATCATCTTCAAGCACCTCAACTCGCCGGTGCCGGAGCTGCCCGGCGAGGTGCCCGCGGGACCGCGGGCCGTGGTGACGCGGGCGCTGCAGAAGACGCCCGAGCAGCGCTGGGAGTCGGCCGCCGCCATGGCCGCCGCCGCCCGCCAGGCCCTGGCCTCCCCGGGCGTCGCGCCGCACGGGGCCGGCGACACCGGGCCCACGGCGGCGCCGGGCACCGGCGTCGCGGGCACGGTCACGGCCGGCCCTTCAACCGGCCCAGTGACCGGCCCTGCAGGTTTTCCCGGCGTCGACGGGACCGCTTCCGGAGCGCTGCCCGGCGCGGCGGACGCGACTGCCGCGGGAACGGCCGCCGGCACTCTGCCCGCGCGTCCCGAGCGGCGCGGGCGGCGTACGGCGCGGGTGGCGCTCACCGTCGCCGCCGCGGTGCTGGTGTCGGCCGGCGTCGCCGGAGCGGTGTGGCTGCGCCCTGATCAGTCGTCGGGCGAGGCCACCGTGGCGCCGACCAGCGTGGCCGACACCACGGCCACCACCGGCCCCAAGACCCCGCCCACCTCGCGGCAGCAGAACGTGCCCCCGGTCCGGCAGAGTCCCACCGCCGTGCCGACGAAGGGCGTCACCCCGCGGCCCACCCCCTCGGTGACGGTCACGCCCACCGCGCCGGTCACGCAGACGCCCACCGCCGCGCCGACCACGCCCGAGCCGAGCAAGGAGCCGACGAAGGAGCCCACCCCCGAGCCCACGCAGCCCGGCCCCGAGCCGCCCGCGACGGAGCCGCCGAGCGACCCGCCGGGCGACATCCAGTGCGTCCGCGAGCCGTGCCCGTAGCCGGGTGCCCGTAATCGGCTGCCCGCGCGTTTTGCTGGTGTACGCGAACACTCGGCGATCGTGAGAAGGTCGTCCCGTGGATACGACTCGTGACCTGCTCATCGCCCTGGCCCGCCGCTACGCCTTCGCCGACCTCGGCGCGCTCGCGCCGGCGGCGGAGATCGCGGAGGTGTGCGAGTTCGGGCAGCGGCTGCTCTCCCTCGACGCGGAGGACTTCGCGGCCGAGGCCAGGGTGGTGCCCGCCGAGCTGAGGCGCCGGGCGCGGGCCTGCCACATGCCGCAGACGCCGCGCGAGCAGCCGAGGGGGGCGCTGGAGTCGCTGCGGCCGGCGTACGGGCTGCTGCTGGAGGCCATCGCGGTGCGGTGGCACCGGCGGGAGCTGAGCCCCATGATCGCCGCCGTGCACATCGCCAGCGAATACCTGCCGCTGCTGGCATTCGAGCCGCATCTCGGCCACGCCGGCGATCCGGCCCGCTGGCCCGCAGGGCTGAGCGCGCCGGGGAGCCGGTTCGGGGTGATCGGCGACCGGGAGTGCGACCACACCAAGTCCGAGCAGTCCGCCACCAACCGCACCCTGCGGGTGTCGGTGGAGCCGGCGGAGGGCTGGCGGGCCTACTTCGACCGGCAGCACAGCCAGGTCGCCGGGGCTCTGGCGGTGTGCGCGGCCACCTGCCGCAACCCCTGCACGTCGATGGACTGGATCGATCCCGAGCCCCGGGCCGACCTGCAACTGCGCGCCCGTACGGCGCTGGCCTTCGCCGAGACCCCGCTGGTGCGGCTGCGGCACGCCGCGCCCGTGGGGCACGGGTTCGGGGTGCCGTCGCCGGAGGAGGTGCTCGACGCCTGGGAGCGCAGCCGCCTCGCGCTGGACAAGAACGCCGTCGGCGCCGCGGCCTCCAAGGACGACGGGTTCCCGCTGCCGGGGCTGCCCTCCCTGTTCGCCGCCATCGCCGACGCCCCCATCGAGCCCTCCACGCTCCTGCGCGGCGTCAGCGAGCACGTCGTACGGCTGCTCGAACGGCACGAGGCCGCCTGACCCCCCGCTCGCGCCGCGTCAGCGGCGGGCGGTCGCCTGCTCGCCGAGGGCGTTGACGCCGTAGAGCAGGCCGCCGATGAGGTCGCCGGCGCTGAAGGCCGTCGCCATGGACATCGCGGTCAGCCGGCAGGCGGCGTCGGTGAGGCGAGGGCGGGCGCTCTCGCCGGTGACGATCTCGATGCCGCGCCCGCGCGGGTCCACCAGCACCACCACCGCGTGGGCGGCCTCCGCGCCGAGCGCGGCGTGCAGGCGTTCGGCGAAGTGCCGCCGGCCGCCGGCGGCGGGCTCGCCGAGGAAGAGGCCGAAGCGCAGCCCGCTCCGCCGTTCGGCGATGCGCAGGGCCTGGCGGAGGTCGTCGGCCTGGGCGCTGGTCAGTGCGCTCATCCCGGTGCTCCCATCGTCACCTCACCACCCGGCGGAGGCGCCGCCGACGTGCCGGCTCGGCTCCGCCGTCTCGGCCGCGGCCACCCAGTCGTTCTCGGGGACCTCCGCCCAGTGCGCCACCCGGTCGGCGAGGACGAGCCCCGACGTGCTCACGCCGCGCTCGCTGCGGGACGGCCCGCCGAGCCACACCGGCCCCGCCTCCGCGCGCCGCTGGGCGCCGCGACCAGGCACCATCACCAGCAGGCTGATCAGTACGAACAGCCCCAAGGACACCCCGAAGAGGTAAAGCAGGATCTCTGCCGCGCTGTTCACACCACGAACGTAGACCTCGTGCGCGAGTCCGGCCAGACCCGGGCGCGGGCGGGAGTTATGATCATGGGAGAGCCGTGCACATCTCTAGAGAAGAACATAGTTAATACCCCGAAAACGGGCGTGGAACACGATGAGCTGGGCCATAAAACTATGGACAGGGCAACACTAGGATTCGGCAAGATTTCCGGGCTACGGTGAGTCACGTGGACACCGACAACCAGCGAGAAGACGGTCACAACGCGTCACCGATCTGGGTGAGCGACCGGCCGGAGAGCGAGCAGACCGCCGCCTCGACGCCATCGGCGCCCACCTCCACGTACGCGCCCGTGCCACGCGCGTCCGTGCGCGATCTGCTGGCACAACCGCGTTTCCGCCGGCTGCGCACGCGCCTGCTGGTGGGCGTCGCCGCGGCGATCGTGGTGGGTTTCCTGGCGCAGGACTGGCGCATCGGCGTGACCGCGGGCGTGGTCGCGGCCATTCTGGAGGCGGCCTACCGGGCACGTTCCAACTCGTCCGTGCCCGCGTGGCGGCGCGCCTCCGTGGCGGAGCGGCGCACCGAGGCACAACTACGCAAGCTGGAACGCCTGGGCTACCGCACGTTGCACGCCCGCGCGATCCCCGACACCGAGCAGCAGATCGACCACCTCGTGGTCGGCCCGACCGGCGTCTACGCCGTCGACTCCGAGAAGTGGGACAAACGCCTTCCGGTCCGCGTGCAGATGGCCAAGAAGCTCTACCACGGGCCGTTCGACCAGAAGGAGCGGCTGACCCACGCCAAGTTCGAGGCGTCGAGGGCGAGCGAGCTGATCAGCGCGGCGTTCGGGCGCGAGGTGCCTGTCGTGCCCTCGCTCGCGATCTACGGGCCGCCCGTGCCGTGGAAGATCATGACGATCCGGGGCGTGGACGTCTACCAGGGCGACCGGGCCCGTAAGTGGATCACCAAGCGGGAGCGGGCGCTGACCGACGCCGAGATCGAGAAGATCTTCGAGATCGCCGGCAAGGTGCTGCCGCCCCGCTACGGCGAGGGCTGACGGACGACCGGTAGCGCCGCACGCCGCCTCATTCGGGCGGGCGTGCGGCGCTTTCGCGCGCTCTCCCGCCGGGTCGTCGCCTCGTCCGAGGCGTGGACGTTTGTCTCAGCAACCGGGCGGTGGCCGTACGATGTGAAGACTCGACAGCGATGGGAGAAGCGCGATGCCCGCCCTCAGGTCACGTACGGTCACCCACGGCAGGAACATGGTCGGTGCCCGGGCCCTGCTCCGGGCGACCGGCGTAGCCGGGAGCGATTTCGGCAAGCCGATCGTGGCCATTGCCAACAGCTTCACGCAGTTCGTCCCCGGTCACGTGCACCTGCGCGAGGTCGGCGACGTCGTCGCCGGCGCGGTGCGCGAGGCGGGCGCCATCCCCCGCGAGTTCAACACGATCGCGGTCGACGACGGCATCGCGATGGGCCACGGCGGCATGCTCTACTCGCTGCCGTCCCGCGAGCTGATCGCCGACGCGGTCGAATACATGGTCAACGCCCACTGCGCGGACGCGCTCATCTGCGTCTCCAACTGTGACAAGATCACGCCGGGCATGCTGCTCGCCGCCTTCCGGCTCAACATCCCGACGGTCTTCGTCTCCGGCGGCCCGATGGAGGCCGGCAAGACCCCGGGCCGCAAGCTCGACCTCATCGACCCGATGATCGCCTCCGCCGACGCGTCGGTCTCCGACGAGGAGCTGCTGGAGATGGAGGAGAGCGCCTGCCCGACCTGCGGCTCGTGCTCCGGCATGTTCACCGCCAACTCCATGAACTGCCTGACCGAGGCGATGGGCCTGGCGCTGCCCGGCAACGGCACCACCCTGGCCACGCACAAGGCGCGCAAGCAGCTCTTCGAGGACGCCGGCCGCGCGCTGGTCGAGATCACCCGCCGCTACTACGAGGAGGGCGACGAGTCGGTGCTGCCGCGCTCGATCGCCACCCGCGAGGCGTTCGAGAACGCCATGGCGCTCGACGTCGCCATGGGCGGCTCCACCAACACGATCCTGCACATCCTGGCCGCGGCCCGTGAGGCCGAGGTCGACTTCGGCCTCAAGGAGATCAACGAGATCTCGCTGCGGGTGCCGTGCCTGTGCAAGGTCGCCCCGGCGACCAGCAAATACCATGTCGAGGACGTCCACCGGGCCGGCGGCATCCCCGCCATCCTGGGCGAGCTCGACCGAGCCGGGCTGCTGCACCGCGACGTGCCCACGGTCAACGGCGGCACGCTGGCCGACCTGCTGGCCGGCTGGGACGTCAAGTCGCCCGCCGTCCGGCCGGAGGCCGTCGAGCTCTGGCACGCCGCGCCCGGCAACGTGCGCACGGTCAAGGCGTACTCCCAGGGCAACCGCTGGGACGACCTCGACCTCGACCGGGCCGAGGGCTGCATCCGCGACCTGGAGCACGCCTACACCGCCGACGGCGGCCTCGCGGTGCTCTACGGCAACATCTCGCGCGACGGCGCCGTGGTGAAGACCGCCGGGGTTGACGAGTCGATCTGGCGTTTCAGCGGCCCGGCGGTGGTGTTCGAGTCGCAGGAGGAGGCCGTCGAGGGCATCCTCGGCGGGCGGGTCAAGGAGGGCGACGTCGTCGTCATCCGCTACGAGGGCCCCAAGGGCGGTCCCGGCATGCAGGAGATGCTCTACCCGACCTCGTTCCTCAAGGGCAAGGGCCTCGGCAAGGCGTGCGCGCTGGTCACCGACGGCCGCTTCTCCGGCGGCACCTCGGGCCTGTCCATCGGCCACGCCTCCCCCGAGGCGGCCGAGGGCGGCACGATCGCGCTGGTCGAGGACGGCGACCTCATCGAGATCGACATCCCCGGCCGGTCGATGGAGCTGCGGGTCCCCGAGGCGGAGCTGGCGGCGCGGCGCGAGCGGCTGCTGGCCGACCTGGGCGGCTACCGGCCGCGCGAGCGCAACCGGCCGGTGAGCGTGGCGTTGCAGGCCTACGCCGCGATGACGACCTCCGCCTCGACGGGGGCCTCGCGGGACCTGTCACAACTGTCGAAGTAGCGCGGCTTCCCGGGGCGGCGGCGGCGGGGTTTCCCTCCGCCGCTCCGGCGCTTTCCGGCACCTGTCCTTCCGGACAGGTTTTCGAAAAATGTCGGTCGCGGTCCGTATTCTTTGGGTATGACGACAGTCGTGAAGCACGATACTCGCCCGCTGACGACCGCCGAGATCGCCGCCCTCGCACTCTCCCTCGCCCACCTCGGCGCGGGGCCCCAGGCCGTCACCGCCCGGCGCGGCCTGCAGCACGCGCTCCAGCACCTGGAGCTCGACGACGACGTCATCGCCGCCACGCTCACCACCCTGACCGAGCCGCTGCCCCTGGAGATCGCCTCCCGGGCCAGGCTGATGGCCGACGCCATCACCAGCCGGCTCATGATCCGCCTGCACTATCGCGACGCCGGGGGCAACGTCACCGTCCGCGACGTCGAGCCGGTGACCTGCCTGGTGCACCGCGAATACTGGTATCTCGTCGGCGTGTGCCGGATGCGCCGCGGGATCAGGGCCTTCCGGTTCGACCGCATCCTCGCGGTCGAGCCCACGCTCACGCCTGCGCGGCCGCATCTGGCCGACCGGTTCCTGCCGTTCCAGCGCCGCAAGCGGGTCAGGGCCGGAGCGGCGTAGGACTCCGGGGCGGCCGGCTCACCGCCGCCCCGGCCTGACACCCGGCGGGGTCAGGAGGAGCAGCAGCCCCCGCCGCAGCAGCCGCCGCCACCACCGCTGGGGCGGGGTGCGGCGGCGCCGCCGGTCATGGCGACGGTGGACAGCAGCTTGACCGTGTCCTCGTGGCCCTCGGGGCAGGCCGCCGGCGCGTCGGAGGCCGACATCGGGCGGGACACCTCGAACGTGGAGCCGCACGCGCGGCAGCGGAAGTCGTAACGGGGCATGGCCTAAGCGTAGGTGATGTGCGCGTAGTCGGACACGGGCTCGTACCCGATGGCCTGGTAGATGGCGTTGCTGGTGGGGTTGGCCAGGTCGGTGAAGAGCACGACCTCCTCGCCCCGCTCCGCGAGTGCGGCCTGGCTGACGTGGGCGGTGATCGCGGAGCCGTAGCCGCGACGGCGGCGCGAGGGCGGCGTGTAGACCGGCCCGACCCGGCAGACCCCGCCCGCCGCCTGCGACAGCGCCGCGAGGGCGACCGGCGCGCCGCCGTCCTCCCACACGAACAGCTCGCGCCTGGTCAGCCGCTGGGCCACTCGCTCGGCCGGGTCGCCCTCGCCGAGCCCGGCCTCCTCGCCGAACGCGTGGTACCAGCTCACCAGCAGCGGGAAGTCGGCGGGCGCGGCGAGCCTGCCCCGCCCCGGCACCTCGGGGACGCTCAGTGTGCCGAGCCGGTAGAGCCGCTCGGCGACGGTCCGCGCGGGCGGCCCCATCAGGCGGACGACCTCGTCGGTCAGCTCGACCCGGCCGACCATCGCGGGGATGCTCCTGCCGAGCGCCTCGACCAGGGGCGCGACCGCCTCCACCGGCATGACGGCGAGCCCGATCGGATAGGGCGGCGTACGGAAGGCCGCCCCGCGCACCTGCCCGTCCACCGTCCACCAGCCGAACCGCGGGTCCTTCGCCGGCGTGCCCGCGCGCAGGTCGGCCAGCACGGTCAGCGGGACGGTGTTGCCCACCGGGTCGCCGAGCAGGAAGGGCTCGGCGACCGCGGCGTACTCCTCGGGGTCCGAGGTGAAGGTCCACATGCCTGGCATGGTGCCAGGCACCGGCCTGCCCGGACAAAGCAGGCGGTCAGGCCGCCGCCTCCAGGTAGGGCGCCCATTGGGGGTCGCCGACGAGGGAGGCGCCGATCAGCCGCCAGTGTGCCCCGCGCGGCACCGCCGGGAGGACGCGGAGCGTCCACCCCAGCTCTTCCAGGTATTTGTCGGCCTTGCTGTGGTTGCAGGGGGTGCAGGACGCCACGCAGTTCTCCCACGTGTGCGTGCCGCCCCGCGAGCGCGGGATTACGTGGTCGATGGTCTCGGCCCGCTGGCCGCAGTAGGCGCAGCGGTAGTTGTCACGGCGCATGAGCGCCGCCCTGGTCAGGGGGATGCGCGACCGGTAGGGGATGCGGACATATCTGCGGAGCCTGATCACCGAGGGCACGTCGAGCGTGCAGCTGGCGGAGCGCAGCACGGCGCCCCTGCCGTCGCGGTGCACGACGTCGGCCTTCCCCCGGAGCACCAGCACGACGGCGCGGTGCAGGGAGAGGGTGGTGAGCGGCTCGTAAGTGGCGTTCAGCAGCAGGACCTGGCGCGTCATCGGGCCGCTCCCCGCTGCTTGCGTATGAGAGGGGACATGCCGTGGCATGTCCCGGCTATCGGCCCCTCCTGGGGCACTCGTGCTTCCGTCACGTGGACCTCCGCCGGACGGCCCAGCGGATGGTCACCACGGCACCGTCCTGTCAGCAAGTCTGGCGTTAGCCGCGCTGTCCCCGCCACCCCATAACCACTCACCGGACTGACCAAAGGGACGCACGGTACGTTTTATGCCCGCTTCACCTGCGTTTTACGCCTGCTCCGTGGCAGTAGGGTTCCCTGCATGACCCGAGAGCCGTACCCGACCGCGCGCCGCGAAGACATCATCGACGAACTGCACGGAACGCCCGTGCCGGACCCTTATCGATGGCTGGAGGATCCCGACAGTCCAGAGACGAAGGGGTGGCTGCTCGCGCAGGGCGAGCTGTTCAGCCGGAGCAGGGGCCCGCAACGGTTCAAGAGCCGCATCGCCGAGCTGCTGCGGTCCGGTTCGGTCGGCGTGCCCGCCTGGCGCGGCGAGCGCTACTTCTTCAGCCGCCGCACGCCCGACCAGGAGCACGCGGTCTACTACGTCGTCGAGGCCGACGGCACCGAGCGGGCGCTGATCGACCCGATGGCCATCGACCCGTCCGGGCTGACCACGCTCGACGCCGTCCAGCCCGACAAGGAAGGGCGACTGCTGGCCTACCAGCTCTCGGTGGGCGGCAACGAGGAGTCCGTCCTCTACATCATGGACGTGGCGACGGGTGTCCGGGTCGAGGGGCCGATCGACCGCTGCCGCTACTCCCCCGTCGCCTGGCTGCCCGGCGGCGAGGCGTTCTACTACGTACGCCGGCTGCCGAGCACCGAGGTGCCGGAGAACGAGAGCCAGTTCCACCGCCGCGTCTACCTGCACCGCGTCGGCACCTCCACGGAGGACGACGTCATGATCTTCGGCCAGGGGCTGAAGATGACCAACTACTACGGCGTCGGGGTCTCCCGCGACGGCCGCTGGCTGCAGGTCTCGGCGCACGAGGGCACCGCGCCGCGCAACGACCTCTGGGTGGCCGACCTGACGGCCTCCCCGGCAGACCGCCCCGACCTCAGGGTCGTCCAGGAGGGCGTGGACGCGCAGGTGGGGCTGGTCTTCGGCCGCGACGGCCGGCTGTACGTCCACACCGACCGCGACGCCTCCCGCGGCCGGGTGTGCGTCACCGACCCGGCCGAGCCCGGCTACGACACCTGGCGCGACCTGATCCCCGAGGACCCCGAGGCGGTGCTCAACGACTTCGCCATCCTCGACGACCTGGAGCGCCCGGTGCTGCTGGTGGGCTGGACCCGCCACGCGATCAGCGAGATCAGCCTGCACGACCTGGAGACCGGCGAGCGCCTCGGCGAGGTGCCCACGCCCGGCCTGGGCTCGATCGGCGGGATCGCCGAGCGCCCCGAGGGCGGCCACGAGGCCTGGTTCGGCTACACCGACAACACCACCCCGCCCACCATCCAGCGCTACGACGCCCGCACCGGCGAGACCACGCTGTGGGCGGCCTCGCCGGGCGCCGTCGAGGTGCCGGACGTACGCACCGAGCAGGTCGTCTACCGCTCCGCGGACGGCACCGACGTCCGGATGCTGGTCATCTCGCCGCCCGGCGAGGCGAGCGGCCCCCGCCCGACGATCCTCTACGGCTACGGCGGCTTCGGCATCTCCATGACCCCCGGCTACTCCGCCTCGATCCTCGCGTGGGTGGAGGCTGGCGGCGTCTACGCCATCGCCAACCTGCGCGGCGGCGGCGAGGAGGGCGAGCAGTGGCACCGCGACGGCATGCTGGCCAACAAGCAGAACGTCTTCGACGACTTCCACGCCGCGGCCGAGCACCTGATCGCCACCGGGGTGACCACGGCCGGTCAGCTCGGCATCTCCGGAGGCTCCAACGGCGGCCTGCTCGTGGGCGCGGCGCTCACCCAGCGGCCCGACCTGTACGCCGCCGTGGTCTGCTCGGCCCCGCTGCTCGACATGGTCAGGTACGAGCTGTTCGGCCTGGGCGCGACCTGGAACGTCGAGTACGGCTCCGCCGAGGACCCCGAGCAGTTCGGCTGGCTCTGGGGCTACTCGCCCTATCACCACGTCAAGGAGGGCGTCGCATACCCGGCGACGCTGTTCACCGTCTTCCAGTCCGACACCCGGGTGCACCCGCTGCACGCCTGGAAGATGTGCGCGGCGCTGCAGCACGCGACGGCCTCCGACCGGCCGGTGCTGCTGCGCAACGAGACCGAGGTGGGCCACGGCGCCCGCTCGGTCAGCCGCTCGGTCGACCTGTCGGCCGACACGCTGACCTTCCTCGCCGCCTACACCGGGCTCTAGAGTCGGGAGAGTGAGCGCGCTGGGGCTGGCCATGGTCGAGGCCGTCCCCAGCGCTGCCCTGCGCCCCTACGTCACCCGCCTGACCGCCTACCGCGAGCGCCCCGGCGCGCCGGTGACGCGGGCGGAGCCGGCGATGCCCGGGGCCGTGCTCATCCTCGCCTTCGGCACGCCGATGGAGGTGGACGGGCAGCGGCTCACGGCGTTCGCCGGCGGGCTCGGCGACCGGTTCACCGTCACCCGCACGGCGGGGCCGACGGAGGGCGTGCAGGTGTTCCTCACGCCGTTCGGCGCCCGGCGGCTGCACGGGCTGCCGATGCGTCATCTGACCAACCGGGTCCTGCCGGCCGGCGAGCTGCTGGGTCCGTGGGCGGAGGCCGCCGTGGAGCGGCTGGCCGCCACGCCGTCCTGGCGGGATCGGCTGGCGCTGGCCGACCGGCTGCTGCTGGCCCGGCTCCGGCAGGGGCCCGAGGTGGGTCCGGAGGTGCCGTGGGCGTGGGCGCGGCTGCTGGAGTCGGGCGGGCGGGTCCGCGCGCCCGAGCTCGCCGCCGCGCTCGGCTGGAGCCACCGGCACCTGGTGGCGCGGTTCCAGGACCAGGTGGGGCTGCCGCCGAAGACGGCGGCCCGGGTGATCAGGTTCGGGCGGGCGGCGCGGCTGCTGCGCTCGGGCGCGGCTCCGGCGCTGGTGGCCGCCGAGTGCGGCTTCTACGACCAGGCGCACCTCAACAGGGAGTTCCGGGCGCTCGGCGGCGTCACGCCCGGTCAGATTTCTCCAAGACCCCGGGGCGGCCGGGCGGCATCCTGAGCCCATGCGAACCGTGTACGCGCTCGCCCGCTACCAGGACTGCGGGGCGGCGCTCGACTTCCTGACGGAGGCGTTCGGATTCCGGGCGCACGAGGTGTCCAAGAACGACGAGGGCGTGGTCCACCACGCCGAGCTGCTGGTGGGCGACGACCTCGTCATGATCGGCCAGGGCCGGCCGGGCGGGCCGGGGATCTACGTCGCGGTGGACGACGTGGACGCCCACCACGACCGCGCGGTGGCGGCGGGGGCCCGGGTCACCATGGCGCTGGTGGACCAGCCGTACGGGTCCAGGGAGTACGGCTGCGCGGACCCCGAGGGCAACACCTGGTGGTTCGGGACCTACCGTCCCTGACCGGCAGGGCCCTGACCCCGCGCGGGTTCAGCGCGGGAACACCACCGTCTTGTGGCCGTCGAGCAGGACCCGCTGCTCGGCGTGCCACTTGACCGCCCGCGCCAGCGTCACGCACTCGACGTCGCGCCCGATGGCAACGAGGTCCTCGGGCGAGTGACTGTGGTTGACCCTGGCCACCTCCTGCTCGATGATCGGCCCCTCGTCGAGGTCGGAGGTGACGTAGTGGGCGGTGGCGCCGATCAGCTTGACGCCGCGGTCGTGCGCCTGGTGGTAGGGCTTGGCGCCCTTGAACGACGGCAGGAACGAGTGGTGGATGTTGATCGCCCGTCCGGCCAGCTTCTCGCAGAGGTCCTGGGAGAGCACCTGCATGTAGCGGGCGAGCACCACGAGGTCGACCTGGTAGTGCTCGACCAGGGCCAGCACCTCGGCCTCCTGCCTGGGCTTGGTCTCCGGGGTGACCGGCAGGTGGTGGTAGTCGATGCCGTGCGACTGGGTGAGCGGGCGCAAGTCGGGGTGGTTGGAGACGACGGCGGCCACGTCGATGTCGAGCGTCCTGGCCTTGACCCGGTAGAGCAGGTCGTTGAGGCAGTGGTCGAACTTGCTGACCATGATCAGCACGCGTGGCTTGCGCGCGACGTCCCGCACCGTGAACTCCATGGCGAAGTCGGGGGCGAGCGCGGCGAAGGCCGCCTTGATGTCGTCCTCGGCCGGCTCCCCGGCGAACTGCACGCGCATGAAGAAGCGCTCCGCCTCCCGGTCGCCGAACTGCTGGCTCTCGATGATGTTGCATCCGTGGCGGGCGAGCAGGCCGGAGACGGCGGCCACGACGCCGGGGCGGTCGGGGCAGGAGAGCGTCAGGATGTATTCGGCTGGGCTGGTCATGCGGTCACTCTCGCGCTTAGGGTCGTGGACGTGGATCGGGCGTCACGTCGAGCGTACCGGCGTGAGGAGTGTCGCCGGGGACACGCTGGGCGATCGAATATGGGGTAGTTATCCACCATTACGGACGATTTGGATAACACGGCCGGGTCCCGCCTCATCGTCCTGAGCCGACGGGGGTGGAGCACGTGCCTTTGGACGCCGTCGTCCTGGTCGTGGTCGCGGCGTTGTTCGCGATCGTGTCCGGGATCAACGACGGCGGCGCGCTGCTCGCCACCGGGCTCAAGCTGCCCACGGTGCGGCCGGCGGCCGGTGTCCTCGGGCTGATCGTCACGGTGGCGGCCGTGCCGCTGCTGTCCTACCAGGTGGCGCTGACGTTCGTGGACCGGCTGGCGCACTTCGACCAGCCCGGCGGGCGGATCGCGACGTCGGCGGCCGTGCTCGCGGCGCTCGGCGTGGTCGTCACGCTCAGCGTCAAGGGCCGCCCGACCAGCCTCACCCTCGCCGTCGTGGGCGGGCTCACCGGGGCGGGCCTCGGCTGGGGGCTGCCGGTGTCGGGGGCGACGGTGGCGCAGGTGCTCGCGTTCGGCGTCGCCGCCCCGATCGCGGGCGGGCTGCTGGCGTGGGTGATCATCCGGCTGCTCACGCTGGTCGTGGGCTCCCGGGGGCTCGGGCGGTGGCACCGGCTGGGCTACCTGCTGCAGACCGTCGCCTACGCCGCCAACGACGCCCAGAAGATGCTCGCCCTCTTCATGATCGCCATCGGCTTCCGTGGCGCGCCGGTCGCGTACACGTCGCTGGTGGCCGTGCTCTTCGGGGTCGGCGTCCTCTACGGACTGCCGAGGGCCGGCCGCACGCTGAGCCGGGAGATCATCGTCTCCAGGCCCGCGCACGGCGTGGCCGCCGAGCTGGCGTCGGGGCTGGCGGTCATCGGCTGCGCGGCCGTCGGGATGCCGGTGAGCATGACCCAGGCCATCGCGGGCGGCCTGATCGGCGCGGGCGTCGCGCGGGGCAGCAGCCGGGTGCGCTGGTACGCGGCGATCAAGATCGCGACGGCCTGGCTGCTGACCCTGCCGGCCAGCGCGCTGGCGGGATGGGTCCTGGCCCTGGCGGTGAAAGGACTGAGAGCGTTGTGAAGCGGCTGCGGAGGATCAGGGACCTCATCTCCGGGCGGATGGACGCCGGGGTGACCGAGGCGCTGCTCGGCCAGCTCGAGGCCACCAAGGAGGGCGCCTGGCTGGCCATGGCCATGATCGGCGGCGAGGTCGGGCGCACGGGGGCGCACGAGCGGATGCGCTCCATCGAGCACCTGGGCGACGAGGAGCGGGCCCGCCTCGTGGACGAGCTCCAGTCCGCCCTGGTGACGCCGATCGACAGGGAGGACCTGTTCCGGCTGTCGCGCTCGATCGACGACGTGCTGGACTCGCTGCGGGACTTCGTGCGCGAGTCCCATCTGTACCGGGTGCCGGAGCAGATCCGCTTCACGCCCATGCTGGACCAGGTCATCGTCGGCATCGACGCCCTTGAGCAGGCCGTACGCGACCTGGCCGCGAGCCCATCGGCGGTCGAGGTGGACGCGCTGGAGGCGAAGAAGGCGGGCGGGGCGATCCGGCGGATGTACCAGTACGAGATCTCGCGCATCTTCTCCGGCGACGAGCTGACCCCGGAGAAGATGAAGGAGCGGGAGCTGGTGCGGCGGCTGGAGATCGTCGGGGTGGCGATCGGCGAGGCGGCGGACGCCATCGCGGACGGCGCCATGAAGCGCTGACCGGCTCGCCTGCCAGCCTTGAATGAGAACATGGAGGTCATGGCGGGGCGAATGGGGCGGGCGGCCGCGGTGTGCGCCGTCCTCGGGGTGCTGTGGTGGGCCACCGTCCGCGTCGCCTGGCTCGGCGTGGGCTGCGAGGACTGGGGGTGCCTCGCGCCGTCCGTCGGCCTGCTCGTGGTGATCAGCCTGGCGCTGCTCGCCGGGTCCGTACGGGTGCTGGAGCGGGTGGACGTACGGCCCGCGCGGCGGGTGGCGCTGGTGGCCGCCGGGGCGCTGGTGGTGTTCCGGCTGGCCGGGGAGGCGCTGCCCTCGTGGACGTCGCGGTGGGCGGATCTGGCGGCGGCCGGGGCGGCGTTCGCGGTGGCGGGGGCCGTGGCGGCGTTCGTGACCGAGTCGCGGGTCCACCGGGGGTGGCGGGTGGCGGCGGCGCTGACGCTGGTCGCGCTGCCGCCGCTCGCCCTGGCGCTGGCCCTGGCCAGGTCACCGGTCTGAGAGCCCGTTGTCTGAGAGCCCGGTCAGGGCACCAGCAGGGTCTTGCCGACGACCGTCCTCGCCTCGATGGCCGCGTGGGCGGACGCCGCGGACTCCAGGGGGACGACCGCGCCGATCACCGGGCGGAGGCGACCGGCCGCGGCCTCGGCCAGCGCCGCCCTGGACAGCTCGCGCAGGTCCGTGTCCGGCCAGGCGACGGCCTTGACGCGCGGGTCGGGGGTGGTCATGGGGCCGCCGGCCATGCCGTACACGCTGATCCGGCCACCGTCCTTCAGCAGCCCCTGCGCCGCCGCGCCGACGTCGCCGCCCACGCCGTCGAAGACGAGGTCGAGCCCGCCGGTCGCGGCGCGCACCTCGGCGGTCCAGCCCGGCCGCGTGTAGTCCACGGTCAGCTCGGCACCCAGGCTCGCGGCCAGCTCACGCTTGGCGGCGGATCCCGCCGCCACCACGCGCGCCCCCGCGGCGCTCGCGAGCTGCACGAGCAGGCTGCCCACGCCGCCGCCCGCGGCCTCCACGAGCACCCACTCCCCCGGCGCCGGGGCGGCGGCGCTCACCAGGCCGAGCGCGGTGCGCCCGTCGGCCAGCAGCGCGACGGCGTGCTCGGGTGACAGCCCCTCGGGCACGGGGATGACGTCCGCGGCGCGGGCCACCGCCAGCTCCGCGTAGCCGCCCTGGCCGCCGAGGGTGGTGACGACGAGCGTGCCGGTCAGCGCCTGGTCCACGCCCTCCCCCACCGCGAGCACGGTGCCCGCCACCCCGTTGCCGAGGACGACGGGCAGCTCGGCCCGCCGGGGGCCCCGGTCGGCGCGCACCTGCGTCTCCACGAACGTCACGCCCGCCACCGCGACCCGCACCAGCACCTGCCCGGGCCCGGCGACCGGGTCCGGCACCTCCTCGGCGACCAGTTCCTCCGGCCCGCCGTACCGCCTCAGGACCACCGCGCGCATGTCCCAGCCTTTCCGTTATTCGGAGCGCTACGCTCCGAAATCTATATCGGAGCGCAGCGCTCCGCAATTCGGCTATCGTGGTCCCCATGTCCGGACGCGGCAGGCAGGCCGAGGCGGCGCGCAACGATCTGCGCCTGCTGCGGGCGGCCCACGAGGTGTTCACCACGCAGGGGTTCGACGCGCCGGTCTCGGCGATCGCCCGGCAGGCGGGCGTGGGCATGGGCAGCCTCTACCGCCGCTACCGCACCAAGGAGGAGCTGCTCCAGCGGCTGTGCCTCATCGCCATGGAACGCGTCGCCGAGGCCGCCGAGACGGCCCTGGCCGACGACGACCCCTGGTCCGGCCTGGAGGCGTACGTACGCGCCTGCGTGGACCTGCGCTCCGGCGCGCTCGCCCCCGTCGCGGGCACCATCGAGGTCACCCCCGAGATGTGGCGCGCCTCGCAGCGCGCCACCGAGCTGGCCGGCCGGCTCGTCGCGCGGGCGCACGCGGCCGGCGTGCTCAGGCAGGACGTGACCACCCTCGACCTCCCGCTGCTCATCGAGCAGTTCAGCCGCCCCGCGCCCGGCCCGCCCGACCCCGTGCACGAGCACGTCAGGCGGCGGCTGCTCGCCATCGCGCTCGACGGCCTGCGCGCCCCGGGCCGCACCCCGCTGCCCGGCGATCCACCGGGCGCCGAGTGGTACGAAGGCCGCTGGGGAGAGCGCCCCTAGGGTCTACGGTGGGGTGCGTGGCGTTCAACGACCTGCTCGACGACCTTGACCCAAGCGCCGCGGCCCAGGCCGCCGGGATCCGGCGCGGCTACGGCGGGCCGCCGCCCCGCACGGTGTCCGCGTGCGCCGGCTTCACCCGGCTGCGCTGCGCGTCGCTGCTGAAACCCCTCTACGCGTGGGTGGCCGCGGACCGCATCCCCGACCGGGAGCGCTGGCGCCGGCACGCCGAGCCCGCGGTCGTGGTCTCCTCCAACTCCGACACGCTCAACCTGTGGCTCGGCGTCGGGCCGGGCGTCATCCTCGACGACCTGCGCGAGCGCACCGGCGTGTCCTGGGCCCCGCCCAACGGCGACCCCTCGCGCTTCGGCTCGGTCGAGGTCGCCGCCGAGGAGGTCGCGACCGCGTACGCGGTGCTCGCCCAGTCCGCCGCGGCCGGCGACCCGGTGGCCGCCGAGGTGCTCGAATGGATGCGGCAGGTGGAGGGCGAGCAGACGTTCGGGATCCGGGAGGCGCTCGGCTCGGCCGAGGCGGCGATCAAGTGCGGCTGGTACGGCGCCCCCGACGAGACCTGCCTGCGCACCCACGCCGTCGCCCTGCTGCCGCGCGGCGGCACCCGGGTGAGCGTCGTCGTCGGCATGACCGCGCTGCCCTTCCCCGACCCCGCCGCCCGCGAGGACTACCGCAAGCGGGTGGGCAAGGGCCTGCCGGTGGAGCAGGTGCACGACCAGCTGTCCGGCGCGCTGCTGCGCGAGCTGATGGCGACGACGCTGACCGAGCTGGGCGGCGCGAAGCCCCGCCGGGCTACCGTCCCGGGTCGGTGAGGCGGCGGACGACCTCCGCCAGGCCCGGCGGCTCCAGCCCCAGGACGGGCAGCTCCTCGGCCCAGATGTATCCGAGGTACGCCTCCCGCTCCTCCTGCGTCAGCCCGTCCGGCCTGACCACCGGCCGGGCCCCGGCGAACCTGGCAAGGTAGAACGACTCGTCCTTGACGTAGCGGACGCCCAGCCAGAAGAAGTCGCGGGCCACCTCGACCCGCCGGTCGAGCACCGCCGAGCCGGGCAAACCGGTCTCCTCGGTCAGCTCGCGCCGGGCGGCGTCGAGGGCCGTCTCTCCCGGGTCGATGCCGCCCCCGGGCGGCTCCCACACGTCGGCGTGGGCGACGCGGTCGTACCAGTGCAGCAGCAGGACCCGGCCGTCGCCGTCGAGGCAGACGACGCGGGCGGCGGGGCGGGCGCTCACGTGCTCCATCCCACCGAGGCTAGCTACCCGGGAGCCGGCACGTGGTTGCGCAACCGCAGGTCGTCCGGGTAGGGCGAGAAGTAGGTCTGGTCGCGGACGTACTCGGCCGCCTCGCCCCGCGCGTGATGGCGCAGCAGCGTCGTCGGGACGCTCAGCGGCACCAGGCCGGCCCGGTACGACTCGATCACCTCGACCAGGTCGGCGCGCCGGGTCGGGTCGAGGGCGAGCATGCCCATGGCGTGCTGCAGCACGTTGACGTTCCTGCCCAGCGTGGCCTTGCTCGCCAGCGCCTCGCGGAAGATCGCGGCGTAGGCGGCGGCCACCTCCTCATGAGGCCGGACGCCCGCCTCGGCGACCACCCGCCCGGCCTGCCGGTAGCGGAGCGGGTCGTGGGCGAGGAGCTGCATCTTGTGCCGGGCGTGGAAGGCGACCAGGTCACGTGGCCGCCAGTCGCCGGCGAGCAGCGCCCGCAGCCGGGCGTGCGCGAACACCCGCTCCACGAAGCTCTCGCGCAGCAGCGCGTCGTGCAGGCGGCCCTCGTCCTCGACGGGCAGCAGCGGATGGGTCGCGATGATCGTCTCGGCGAACAGGCCCCGGTTGCGCCGGTCGGCCGGCATCCCGTCGGCGCGGTGGACGGGCACGCCGTGGATGCCGCAGGTGGGGCTCTTGGCCTTGAAGACGTACCCGTCGACGTCGAGCGTGGCGGCCCGCTCGGCGGCGAGCGCGCGCATCCGGTCGGTCAGGTCGGCGTGGGTGGTGCGGGTCATCAGCCGGGGGCCGTCGTCGGCTGCCTCCAGCCGCAGGGTCTCGCGGGGCGTGCCGAGGCCCGCCTCCATCTCGGGGCAGATGCGGACCCAGTCGACGTACGGGTCGAGCGCGTCGGTGAGGAAGCGGTCGCGGCTGTGGCCTCCGTTGTATCTGACCAGCTCGCCCAGCAGGCAGCTCGACACCGCCACCCGCGGTCGCGCGTCCGTCCTGCCCGTGATCATCTTTCCATCCAATCCCGTGCGGGCGAGCGCGGGCAACCAAGGCCGGGGAGATCAGTCGCAAGGCCGCCCGTACTGCTGCGAGGGCTCAGGAGAACGCGCCGGCGCGCCGCTCGTCGGCCTCGGCCTCGGCGGTACGGCCCAGGGCGCGCAGCGCGACCGCGCGGTTGCCGAACAGGTCGGGCTGGGGCTGGAGGTCGATGGCCCGGCTCAGGTCCTCGACCGCGCCTTCGAGGTCGCCGGTCGCGTACCGCAGCACTCCGCGGTTCCCCCACGCCGCCGCCAGGCCGGGCGCGGCCGACACGGCCTCGTCCAGCGCCGCCGCGGCCGTGGCGAACCGGCCCGCCGACGTCTCCAGCTGCCCCAGCACGGTCAGCAGGTGCGGGTTGCCCGGCGCGAGGGCTAGCCCGGCGGCCACGTCGGCCGCGGCCTCCTCGTCGCGGCCCCAGGCGGCCAGCAGCCCGGCCCGGTTGATGCGGGCGTCCAGGTGGCCGGGGTCGAGCTCGATGACCCGGGCGAGGTCGGCGAGCGCGCCCGCGGTGTCGCCGCGCGTCACGCGCAGCTCGGCCCGGTTGTAGTACGCCTCCGGCAGCGGCGGCCCGGCCCGCATGGCCCGCTCGTAGTCGGCCAGCGCCTCCTCGTGCTGCCCGAGCCTGAGCAGCAGGTTGCCGCGGTCCAGGTAGTGGTCGGGGAAGGCGGGGTCGAGGGCGATGGCGGCCCCGTAGTCGTCCAGGGCCTCCTTGTCGCGGCCGAGCGCGGCGAGGAGCTGGGCCCGGTTGGCCAGCAGCACCATGCGGTGCAGCGGATGCCGCTCCCCCAGCTCGCGGGCCAGCTCGATGGCCGACTCCACCAGCGCCAGCGCGGCCTCGGGCCGCTGCCTGCGCAGCTCGATCAGGGCCAGGCCGTTGCGGTCGAAGCCGAGCTTGAAGGCCCGTTCGGCGGGGTCGGGCAGGAGGGAGGAGACGGCGATGGCCAGGTTGATCCAGCGCTGGGCGCGGCCGAGGTCGCGGCGGGCGGGGTCGGGGTGGCGGGCGTCCAGCATGGCGGTGCCGTACGCCGCCGCCGCGTGCATCTTCGGGTCCTGGCTGACCTCGCGCACCCGGTCCCAGAGCGCCCGCGCCTCGGCGGTGCGGCCGAGCCCGCCGAGCGCGGTCGCGGTGCGCTGCGCGAAACGCCACCACGAGGCGCCGCCCGGCTCGGTTTTGGCGAGGCCGCGCTCCCCCAGCTCGGCGACGGTGTGCAGGAAGCCCTCGCGCATGGAGCGGTCCACGACGGCCCAGAGCGCGGCGGCGTCCCGCGTGTCGGGAGGGGGCTCCGGGCCGCCGGTGCAGAGGAGGAGGGTGAGCGTGCCGGGCGGTACGCGGCGGGCCAGGACGTCGAGCAGTTCGAGGTCGGTGGGGTCGGCCTCGGCGAGGTTGCACACGGCCAGCGCCCGTCCTGGCGGCACGGCGTCGCGGACGAACTCGGCGAGACCGTTGGCCAGCCGCAGCGTGCGGCGCGGCGCGGGCACGAGGATGCGCTCGTCGTCGCTCAGCCCGGCGTCGATCGTCACCCGCCGGGCCGGGACCAGCTCGGCGAGCTCGGGAGCCGCCGCCCGGATCTCGATGTCGTGGGCCGCCACCAGCTCCGCCGAGCGGTCGAGGGTCTCCGGCACCAGCCGGCGCAGCAGCGCCGCCGCCACGGTGTAGGGGCCGCGCGCCCGCCGGTGCGCGTCGATCATCGGCCTCAGCAGCCGCGCGGCCCGCCAGCTCTCGGGCGGTGGACCCTCGACCTTGAGGTGGGACCCGCCCTCGGTCACCCCTTGTGGATGACGCTGGAGGTCCCGGCCAGCCTCACGGGTCCAGGCTTGCGGACGACGATGCGTTTCATGACGTGCCTCTCCACTCGCGGGGGGTGATGCCCTATCAGTAGGGCAACCCCACGAATATCAAGGTTCGCGGTGAATAAGCCGGAGGGGCGGGGATAAGAAGTAGTTGCCTTTTGACTGGTTTCTCTAACCTATTTGGTGCCGAACCACCGGGGACTCGACTCCATGCGCCTGCGTTCGGATTCTTCCATCAGCTCGCACAGGCAGCGGCCCAGCAGCGTGACCGATCGGCAGCAGCCGGGGCCGGGGAGGCTCCTGGCGCGCACGATGAGGGTGGCGCGCTCGATGAGGCGTTCGAGGCTGGGCTCGCCACCGCCCTTGAGCGACCGGGTGTGCCAGGGGCAGGAGGCGGTGTCCACGCAGGCGCTCTTGGCGATGATCGGCGTCGGCCCGGCACAGGGGGGCGGTGACTCATCGCGCTTGACGCGGAGGTCGCTCAGCACCCTCGCGGCCCTGCGGGACAGGTCGAGCAGCTCGCGGCGGCCCGGCCCACGCCGCTTGTCCGGCGCGTCGGCCCGCTCCGGCGCGTCGGCCCGCTTGTCCGCTGTGGCGCGCGCGGGGACGGCGAGCAGCATCGCGGCCGCCATGAGCCCGCCGCCCACCACCATGCTCCAGCCGACCTGCTCGTGGAACCAGATCACCGCGATGAGGGCGACGAAGACGGGCTGCGACGACATGAGGACGGCGCTCGGGATGGCCGGCACGTGCGCCTGGCCGTACGAGCGGGCGAGGAACCCCAGCGCGCACGACACCACCGACAGGTGCGCCAGCAGCAGCCAGTCGGGCCCGCTCGACGGGAGCGTGATGCCGTCCCTGGCGCCGGCGACGCCCGTGGTCAGCCCGATGGTGGCGAGCTGGATCGCGGTCAGCGCGTACGGCTGGAAGACCCGATGCTTGGAGATCTGCCCGAGCATGAGCGTGTGGCCGGAGTAGAGCGCCGCCGCGGCGAGGGTGGCCGCGAGTGCGATCAGCGAGATCTCGTGCTCCTCGACCCCGCGCATCAGCGTGAACGCGGTCATCCCGGCGAGCGCGAAGACGACTCCGTACCAGATGCGGGTCTGCACCCGGGCCTTGTGGATCAGGAGCGCCAGGATGGGCGTGATCACCACGCTGCACCCCACGGCGAACCCCGACACCGCCGACGGCAGCCCGTGCAGCGCCACGGCCTGCGCGGTCTGCCCGACGCCGAACATGATGCCCAGGATCACTCCGTTGATCCACGTCTCGCGCGGCAGCCCCCGAAGGCAGCGCGGCCGGATCAGGAGGAGCGTCAGCGCAGCGAGCAGATAGCGCTCGGCGAGGAGGTCCTCGACCGGTAACCGATGGATGAGGTCCTTCATCAGCGGGAACGCCGACCCCCAAGCGGCGCTGACGAACAACAGAAGCACGGCTCCCAGGAGGGGTCGGGGAGCGGGCACGCCTGCCATGTCAGAAGCATCTCACTACTATTTGCAGCCACAGATGTACAGGCAGCGAGCCAGGCAGGTTCCTCTACCACTTGGAGTGAAGACACTCACCCGCGGGTTCGTACATCCCTACCTCGCCCGCACCGGAGGTCGCCTCATCTCCTCACTTATCCCGTTTCACGGAAATGGCGGGGTCCTGTCCGCAACAAGGCGAAAATTCGGGAGGATCGGCGGAGCGGTCACGCCGGACGAGGCCGGAGGGGGATGGCCTCAGGAGGGGGAAACGCGACCGGGCCGCGCTAGAGCGCGCCGGACGCCGCGTCGAGGACCGCGGGAGGCTCCAGGCGTTTCTCGCCGTAGACGACGGTCAGGTCGCCCACGCGTTCCCTGGACAGCTCTTGCCAACCCTGACGCCGGTAGAGGGACAGCGCCGCGCCCTGGTTGAGCGTGGTGTCTCCTCGGACGCGGCGGAACCCGAGCTCCGCCGCGCGCTGTTCGAGCGCGCGCAGCATGGCCGCGCCGAAGCCGCGCCGCTGGAACTCGGGATGGACGCGCAACCGGCAGACCTCGGCCGTGCCGGTGTCGACGGGTCTCAGCCCGCCCATCGCGATGACCCGCCCGCCGGTCTCCCCGACGAGGAAGTCACCTCCGCAGGCCAGGTAGAGCTCCTGGATGCGGGGGAAGTCGTCGTCGTAGTAGACGCCGTCGCCGGGGAACAGGCCCACCTGGGCGAGGCAGATCTGGTGGAGCGCGAGAATGGTGTCGAGATCGGACCAGCGATAGCGCCGAATCGTCAGCTTCACGCACCGCCCCCTTTCAGCTTCGCCCTCGGACGCCGCAGCGCGGCCCTGAACTCCTCCAGCCCGGGGGCGTGCGGGTCCTGGGCCACGATCGCCTGCTCCAGCGCCGTGGCCGGGCGCACGATGAAGTCGGTCAGATATTCGTTGCCCACCAGGTGGAGCGCCTTGGTCGCGACGGACACCGCCTCGGCGACGTCGCCGTCGATCAGCCGGCACTGCGCCTGGTCCAGCCGGATCAGCGTCTGGTCGAGTATGTGGTCCTCGTAGGCGCTGAGCGCCTGGTCGAGCACCACCTCGGCCTCCAGCGTCTGGCCGAGCTTGGTGAGCACGTCGCCTTGGTAGAAGTAGAGCTGCTTCTCGGTGTAGCCGAAGGCGAGGTCCTCCTTGTCCCCCTCCTGCATGTGGGTGAAGGCGTTCCTGGCCCGCGCGAGCGCCCGCTTGGCCTGGTCGACGATCTCCTTCTTGCTGTCGATGCCCGACATCATGGCGAGCGCCCTGGCCTCGACGACCGGGGCCATGGCCTGGGCCACGCACGGGGTGTTGCCGGCCAGGTCGCGGCTCTTCTTCGCGAGGTGGAGGGCCTCGCGGGCGTCGCCGAAGTAGAGGGGGACGAGGGACTCGCGGGCGCAGATCCAGGCCCGCAGCGCGCGGTCGCCGGTCTCGTCGGCCGCCACCCGCCCGGTGCGGAAGAACGCGCGGGCCAGGCGGTGGTCGCCGAGGTTGATGAGGATCATGCCGCTCAGCCCGGAGAGCTGGGCGGCCATCCGGCACAACCGCTCCGTCAGGTCGATGGGCTGGCGGCGGGACATCGCCGTGCGCACCGCGCTCAGCTCCAGCAGCACGTCGCACAGCAGCCGCAGCGGGGCCGTCGTGGTGTATTGGCGGCCGAAACTGACCGTCGCCTCCTCCCACTGGTCGAGCATCTGGGCGGAGACGGTGGCCGACACGAGCGTCTCGTCCATGCGGCGCCTGATGCCCTCGCACGCGCCGAGCACCGGGCCGTCGAGCTGCTCCGAGAGGTCCGTGTCGGTGTTGAGCAGGTTTAAGAGCGTGCGGCGGAGGATGTTCTCGTCCTCCTCGGTCTCCGGGTCGATCACCATCGGATGGAGCACCAGATCGCGCTCGGCCAGTGTCAGCGGCCGGGGGATGGGCTCGCCTCCCCCGGGGCCGAGCACGCGGTGGCCGTGCCCGCAGATGCACGGCGCGTCGAACCCGAGCGAGGAGGGCTCGACGCGGTAGACCGTGCAGAGGTAGTGGAGGTATTCGGGCCCGGGACGTTTGAGTCCGCTCTCGTACGCGGACAGCAGCGTCTCGCCGATGCCCGGCGCTGGTTTCTGATCTCGATCGAACAGAGCCCTGACCTGCTCGATCACGTCGGCCAGCGCGATGCCGTGTGCCAGGCGGTGCGCCTTGATCCGGCTCGTGCTGAACTGCGACGCGCATGCTTCGTGGATCTCGTCGGCGATCTGGGCGGACGTGCGCCCCGCGGCCAGGCCCTTGGCCCGGATGCGCCGCGCGATCTCCGTCTCCCTGTGCTGCCTGCCGGACATCCCGGCCCCTCTCACGCAAGTCTCGACCGGTCCGCAACTGATGACTGATCATAGTCATCAAGTCGCAGCGCGCCTACCCATGACTATGAAGCAACGGAGACTGGATGGAAACGCTCCGCGACAAGACTACGGTTAAGGATCGTCCTCCCTGGTGCTGTTTCTTACATCCCATGAGGGAGAAGCAACTCCCCGTAGCCGCGTTCGGCTCGTTGCGCCCGCCGCCGACTTGAGCCATCTTTGGCCCACCAGCAGCGATTCCTAGGGAGGACGAACGGTGGGGGACGACGACTACGAGCGGCTTGAGCGTCTGGTCAAGGAGCTCGGCGCCCGCGGGTTGCTCGCCCGAGTGATCCGGACCCAGGGCGGCCGGCAGTTCGTACGGGTGATCAACCCGAAGGCGACGAGCCTGACCGAGAACGTGACCTGCCGGTCGGCCACCGTATCCGACATGCCGGACTGGTGGTACTGCTGGTCCTGGGGCGAGCGGATGCACACGGCGGACGACCCGGCCGGTGCGGCGACGAAGGTCGCCCGAGTGCTCGCCGCCGTGGGCGAGTGATGACGGCGGTGATCCGGATGGAACGCGGCCATCACGGCTCACCGCGGCCACGGCGGCTCCTCGGAGCCGGCGGGGTGACCGGTGCGGAGGGCTCCGATCGACGGCGCCCTGGTCACTCCGCCGGTTCCCGCCCTCTCACAGGGCGGAAGATCTCGCGCGCACGGCTCGCACCCGTGCGCGCGGCCAAGCCACCCGTCCCACCGGGGCGGGTGTTCGGGGGATCCCTCCCGGAACCGGCGCTGGACATGCTTCCGGGTGCGTGTCCCGTTCCGAGCCGTCCGTCATCGGAGCGTGGGCTCTCTCCCTCCGCGGCCCAGAGAGCCCGCGTCCCCGTCTTCCCCGGCGTGATGTGACGGCGGGCGGTTCGGTCGGCGGTATTTTGGATCCGAACTAGATCAACTAGATCAAATCGATCCAAGCCGATCGAACCGCTTCCGGAGGGGGATCCACCCAGTGCTACTGCTGGTGACGCCGTCGCCACAGCCCTCGTCAACGTCCACGGTCCTGCCCGACCTGGACGAGCTCACGCACGGAGTGAGCACGGTCTGCCAGAACGACACGGTGCTCTGCTCTACGCTGGCGGGCGTGTTCGACAACGCGCCCTGGGCGCCGCTGGTGGCGACCGCCATCACGATCGTGCTGATCGTGGTGTTCGCGTTCGTGATCCGCAACATCGCCCATCGGGTGATCACCCGGGTGGTCAACCGGGCGGCCGCGGGCGGCTCGATCACCAGCAGGTTCCGCAAGGGCGCGGCTCCCGACGGCCTCGACGTGCTGCTGCACGAGCGGCGCAAGCAGCGGGCCGAGACCATGGGCTCGGTGCTGAGGTACATCGCCTCGATCGTCATCCTGGGCACCGCCGTGCTGACCGTGCTCGACCGGCTGACCATCCCCATCGCGCCCGTGCTGACCAGCGTCGGCATCCTCGGCGTGGCCATCGGCTTCGGCGCCCAGGAGCTGGTGAAGGACTTCATCGCGGGCCTGTTCATGCTGATGGAGGACCAGTACGGCGTCGGCGACGTGATCGACGCGGGCGCCGCCGTCGGCACGGTCGAGGCCGTGACGCTGCGGGTGACCCGCCTGCGCGACTCCGACGGCCGCGTCTGGTACGTACGCAACGGCACGATCACCCGCGTCGGCAACGAGTCGCAGGGCTGGTCGCGCGCCTTCGTGGACGTCCCGGTCGCCTACGACGCCGACATCGTCGCCGTGAAGGTGCTGCTGGAGCACACCGCCGAGGAGATGTGGGCCGATTCCGAGCTGCGCGAGAGCAAGATCGTCGAGCAGCCCCAGGTCTACGGCGTGGAGCAGCTCTCCAACAGCTCCATGGTGTTCCGCGTCACGGTCAAGACCCTGCCGTCCGCGCAGGCCGAGGTGGCGCGGGAGCTCCGGCTCCGGGTCAAGACGGCCATGGACACCGCGGGCATTCCCATGGTCGCGATTGCCTAAGCTAATGCTGTGACTGAGACCTCCTTCTACGATGCCGTAGGCGGCGAGGAGACCTTCCGGCGCCTCGTCCACCGTTTCTACGAGGGGGTCGCCGACGACCCGGTCCTGCGGCCGCTCTACCCGGAGCCCGACCTGACGGGCGCCGAGGAGCGGCTGCGGGGCTTCCTCGTCCAATACTGGGGCGGCCCCAAGACCTACAGCGAGCAGCGCGGGCACCCCCGGCTGCGGATGCGGCACATGCCGTTCGTGATCGGCGAGCCCGAGCGGGACGCCTGGCTGCGGCACATGCGGGACGCCGTCGACTCGCTCGACCTGCCGGAGGAGCAGGAGACCCGGCTCTGGGACTATCTGGTCTACGCCGCCCACAGCTTGGTGAATGCTCCCGCCTGACTGGGCAGAGAGCCGTCATGGACATCCCCTGGTGGCGTGACGCCGTCGTTTACGAGATCTATGTACGCAGCTTCGCCGACGCCTCGGGAGACGGCGTCGGCGACCTGGCCGGGGTGCGGCAGCGGCTGCCCTACCTGAAGCGGCTGGGGATCGACGCCATCTGGCTGACACCGTTCTACCCCTCCCCCATGGCCGACGGCGGCTACGACGTGGCCGACTACCGCGGCGTGGACCCGCTGTTCGGCTCCCTGTCCGACTTCGACGCGCTGGTCGCGGAGGCGCACGGGCTGGGGCTGCGGGTGCTGGTCGACATCGTGCCCAACCACAGCTCCGACCAGCATCCGTGGTTCCAGGCGGCGCTGCGGGGCGAGGGCCGCGACCGCTACATCTTCCGCGACACGACCAACAACTGGCAGTCCACCTTCAGCGGCCCGGCCTGGACGCAGACGCCCGACGGCCAGTACTACCTGCACCTGTTCGCCCCGGGCCAGCCCGACTTCAACTGGCGCAACCCCGAGGTGCACGAGGAGTTCCACGACGTGCTGCGGTTCTGGCTGGACCGCGGCGTCGACGGGTTCCGCATCGACGTGGCGATGGGCCTCTACAAGGCGGAGGGCCTGCCCGACGTGGGCGACCAGTCGTTCAAGGCGGCCTCGCCCGTCTGGGGGCAGCCCGAGGTGCACGGCGTCTACCGCGACTGGCGCCGGCTGCTCGACAGCTATCCGGGCGAGCGCATGGCGGTGGGCGAGGTCTGGACCGACAGCCTCGACGACCTCGCGCTCTACGTACGCCCCGACGAGCTGCACCAGAGCTTCAACTTCGCCTGGCTGCAGGCGCCCTGGTCGCCGACGGCCTTCAAGCAGGTGATCGACGACACGCTCGGCGCGGTCCCCTACGCGACGTGGGTGCTGTCCAACCACGACGTGGTCCGCCACCGCACCCGCTACGGCACGGCCGACCCCGGCACGGGGCTGGCGCGGGCGCGGGCGGCGCTGCTGACCATGCTGGCCCTGCCCGGCTCGGCCTACCTCTACCAGGGCGAGGAGCTGGGCCTGCCCGAGGTGACCGACCTGCCGGCCGAGGCCCGCCAGGACCCGGTGTTCTTCCAGTCGGAGGGCAAGCTGCCGGGGCGCGACGGGTGCCGGGTGCCGATCCCGTGGACGGTGGACGCCCCCTCCTACGGGTTCTCCCCCGACTCGGTGGAGCCGTGGCTGCCGCAGCCGCCGTCGTTCGCGGAGCTGAGCGTGGAGAAGCAGGAGGGCGACGCCGACTCGACGCTGGAGTTCTACCGGCGGGCGCTGGCCAGGCGCCGCGAACTGGTGGAGGAAATTCCTTATACCTTGGAGTGGGTGGATTCTCCCGAAGGTGCGCTTTTCTTCACCCGCGGCCCGCTGACCTGCGCCGTCAACTGCGGCACCCACCCCGTACGCCTCCCCGCCCACGACGAGGTGATCCTGGCGAGCGGCCCGGTCAAGGGCGGCCTGCTGCCCGCCGACACCGCCGCGTGGCTGCGCCGGGCCGAGTGACCCTCATCCTCGCCCGGCCCGCTCACCCCTCCATGGCACGACCGGCACCGACAGCAGCGTGCACGCCAGCCCCGCGGCGAAGCCCGCCCAGAACCCGGCGCTCTCCATGAGCACGCCGGCGAGCGGCGTGGCGGCCAGGGAGACGGTGTTCTGGACGGTGTTGTGGGTGCCGAGCACCCGCCCCGCCCAGGCCGGTCCGGCGAGCTCGCCCGCCGCGAGGTAGGCGAGCCCGTTGCCGGCCACGGTCATCACGGCGGCCAGCGCCAGCATGACGGTGCCCGGCCAGGTGCGGGTGAGCGTGGCGGCGACCAGCAGGAGCAGCACGACGAGGTTGGCGAAGGTGATCAGCAGCAGGGGCCGCATGCGCAGCCCGACCCGGTCCGACCAGCGACCGGCCGCGACGCGCACCGCGGCCCCGCCGATCGCCGCCACGCCGAACAGCCGGCCGGCCGACACCGTGTCCCAGCCGTAGAGCTCGACCAGGCAGGTGACGCCGTACGTGCTGACCACGATCTGGGGCACCACGTGCAGCGCGCTCGTGGCGTGCACCCGCCAGAGCGCCGGCTGCCGGTACGGCGAGCCGACCGGCGCCGCGCCCTGCCCGGCGACCTCGTGCGGCGGCTCGGTCAGGAAGATCGCGGCCAGCACCGCGGCCAGCAGGCTCACGCCCGCGCAGACGAGGAGCACCCCGGGCAGCCCGTACGCCGCCGCGACCGGCGGGAGCGTGAACGCGCCCACCGCCATGCCCAGCGTGAAGGAGACCTGGCGCACGCCCATGGCGACGCCGCGCTCTGGCGGCCGGAACCAGCGCAGCACGATCCGTCCGCCGCCGACCATCGCGGCCGAGCCCGCCGCGCCGGCCAGGGCGAGCAGCGCGGCCACCGCCCAGGCGCTCTCGACGAGGGCGGCGGCGCCGAACAGCACGGCCGCCAGGCCCACGCCGGTGCCGAGCACCACCCGCTCGCCGTGCCGGTCGGCCAGCGCGCCCCACGCGACGAGGGCGGCGAGGATGCCGAAGGCGGAGGCGTTGGCGATGATGCCGGCCACCGGCAGCGACACCCCGAAGTGGCGCTGGATCTCCGGCATGACCAGCGGTAAGCCGAACAGCCCGAGGGTGACGCCGGCGTGGGCGTTGACGCCCAGCGCCAGCATCCACCAGCGCTTCATTACGAGAAGCGCTTGAGGTAGGCCAGCTCGGCCTCGGTGAGCCTGCGCGGGGCGGCCCGCTCGACGTCGTAGGCGGCGATCACGGAGGTGGCCGTGACGTAGAGCTCGTCGTCGTCGCGGATCTCGTAACGCAGCCGGAAGCGCACCGCCCGCACCTCCTCCACCCAGGTCTCCACGCGCACCGGCTGCGGGCGGAAGCCGAGCGGGCGGCGGTAGTCGATCTCGTGCCGGGTGACGACCAGGCCGCCGAACGGCTCCTCCCCCGCGTTGTGCGGGTCGATGGCGAACATGCCGAAGCGGGCGTCCTCCAGGTAGTCGAGGAAGCGCACGTTGTTGACGTGCCCTTGGGAGTCGACGTCGCCGAAGCGCACCGCGCGGAGGTAGATGTGTCGCCGGGGACCGTTGCGTTCAACCACCTCGCCACCGTACCGGTTTCCGTCAGGTGGCCCTGCGCCGGGCCAGGCAGGCCAGCACGGTCAGCACCGAGATCGCGGCCATGGCGGCGAGCGCGTAGCGGTAGCCGGCGACGAGCTGGTCGACCGCGCCGCCCGACAGCCGGCCGAGCGTGCCGGCGAAGACCTGCTGGTGCAGGGCGGCCGGGAGCGGGGAGGTGATGATCGACAGGACGAGGGCGGTGCCGACGACGTTGCCGGTGTTCTGGAGCATGAGGCGCATGGCGTTGACGATGCCGAGCCGGTGGGAGGGCAGGCCGTCGAGGATGGCGGTGGTGTTGGAGGGCAGGAACACCCCCGAGCCGAGCCCGATGAGCACCAGCCCGAGCGCCATGGCCGGATAGGGGACGTCGGTGGACATCACGGTCAGCATGACGATCAGGCCGCAGGTGGTGGCGGCTGCGCCGCCGACGGCCAGCGTACGGGCGGTGAGCAGGCGCTGCAGGAACCCGGAGACCACGGAGGCGGTCATCGCGGCCACCGCGAGCGGCAGCACCTTGAGTCCGGCCTGCACCGGGTCCTCACCGCGTACGGCCTGGTAGTAGAGGGCGACGAGGAACACCATGCCCATGCGGGCGACGGCGTTGAGGAACGAGGCGAGCGTCCCGAAGGCGAACGCCCGGTCGCGGAAGAGCCCCAGGTCCACCACGGGGTGCGTGGCCCGGCGTTCCCTGGCCAGGAAGAGCGGCAGCCCGGCGACGGCGGCCACCAGCCCGGACACCACGATCGGGTGGCTCCAGCCGAGCCTGGTGAACTCCGACAGCGCGAGCAGCAGCCCGCCCAGCGTGACCAGCACGAGCAGGCTTCCGGGCAGGTCGAGGCCGCGGTCCCGGTCGCCGGGCGCGGGGCCGCGCAGCACGAGCGCGCCCCAGACCAGGCAGGCCACGCCGATGGGCACGTTGAACCAGAACACCCACCGCCAGCCCAGGCTCTCGGCCAGGAACCCGCCGAGCGTCGGCCCGATGAGCCCGGCGATGGAGAAGGAGGCCACGTACACGCCCATGCCCTCGCCCAGCCGCTCGCGGGGGAAGGCGTCGCTGACGAGGGCGGCGCTGTTGGTGAGGAGCATCGCGGCCCCGGCGGCCTGCACGACGCGGAGGGCGACGATCACCCAGGCGTTGGGCGAGAAGCCGGCGAGGAGGGCGGCGAAGGTGTAGACGCCCAGCCCGAGCAGGTACATGCGGCGCCGGCCGAACAGATCGGCGAGCCGGCCTAATACCACCATGAGCACGGTCGTGGTCAACTGGAAGCCCAGGAGGATCCAGCCGGCCGCCGTGGCGTCCGCTCCGGTGTGCCGGGCGATCTCGGGCAGCGCGACGTTCATCGAGCTGCCGCCGAGACCGGTCAGCACGCTGGCGAGGCTCACGACCGACAACGTTCGCCAGGCCTGGCCCATGGGGGTGGTGGTCGCGAGCGTCAAGAGACCCTGTCCTTTCTAGATTTTAATACTAGAATCCAATTCGCATCGTCAGCCGGTCAAGGATCGAGGTGTCGGATGAGCGGGATAGTCGACGGCCGCGTGGTCATCGTCACGGGCGGGGCGCGGGGCATCGGGCGCGGGCACGCGCTGGAGTTCGCCCGGCAGGGGGCCAAGGTGGTGGTCAACGACCTGGGCGCGGAGGTGGACG
Source organism: Nonomuraea wenchangensis (assembly GCF_900111685.1). Lineage (GTDB taxonomy): Bacteria > Actinomycetota > Actinomycetes > Streptosporangiales > Streptosporangiaceae > Nonomuraea > Nonomuraea wenchangensis. Next base: position 49,778 of record NZ_FOHX01000026.1, on the reverse strand, counting down.
GCACCGGCTCGTCCGGGGCCGCGGCGGACGTGGTGGCCGAGATCGAGGCCATGGGCGGGGAGGCGATCGTCAACGGCGAGGACGTCTCCGACTTCGACGGCGCCGAACGCCTGGTGCGCGCCGCGATCGAGCGTTTCGGCGACCTGCACGTGCTGGTCAACAACGCGGGCATCCTGCGCGACCGGATGCTCGTCAACATGACCGCCGACGAGTGGGACGCGGTCATCAGGGTGCATCTGCGGGGAACGTTCGCGCCGCTGCGCCACGCCGCCGCCTACTGGCGGGGCAAGGCCAAGGCGGGCGAACCGGTGGATGCCCGGATCATCAACACGACCTCGTCCTCCGGCATCTACGGCAACCCGGGACAGGGCAACTACGGCGCGGCCAAGGCGGGCATCGCGGGCCTGACCGTCATCGCGGCGCGGGAGCTGGAGCGCTACGGCGTCACCGTCAACGCCGTCGCCCCCGCCGCGCTCACCCGCATGACCGAGAACCTCATGCCCGCCGGGGCCAAGGGCGCCGACCCCGACGACATCGCGCCGCTGGTCGTCTGGCTGGCCAGCGCGGAGGCGCGCGGCATCACCGGACGGGTGTTCAACGTGCGCGGCGGCGCGATCAGTGTGGCCGAGGGCTGGCACGCGGGGCCCGGCGTCGACAAGGGCTCGCGGTGGGACCCGGCCGAGCTGGGCGCGGTCGTCCCCGCCCTGGTCGAGAAGGCCGCGCCCAACGCGCTCACCAACGGCCGCATCCCGGGACGGGAGGACTGACATGCCGCTCGACCACGGCGTCGTCGGCCAGGAGGGGCCGGCGCACGAGCGCACCTGGACGGCCAGGGACACCATGCTGTACGCGCTCGGCGTCGGCGCGGGCCTCTCGGAGCTGGAGTTCGCGACCGAGAAGGGCCAGCGGGTGCTGCCGACGTTCGCGGTGCTGGCCGCGCAGTCGCCGGGGCGGCGGCTCGGCGACTTCGACCGGGCCATGCTGGTCCACGCCGAGCAGGCGTTCGAGCTGTTCCGCGAGCTGCCGCCGGCCGGCGGGGTGCGCACCTCCAGCACGGTCACCGGCATCTACGACAAGGGCTCGGGCGCGCTGGTGACCTCCGAGGCGCGGGCGGTGGACCTGGAGACCGGCGAGCCGGTCATCGTCAGCCGCAGCTCGGTGTTCATCAGGGGCGAGGGCGGCTTCGGCGGCGAACGCGGGCCGCGCGACGACTGGCGGGCGCCGGACCGGGCCCCCGACCACAAGATCACCTATGCGACGCGGCCCGAGCAGGCGCTGGTCTACCGGCTGTCGGGCGACTACAACCCGCTGCACAGCGATCCCGAGTTCGCCGCGCGGGCGGGCTTCGACCGGCCGATCCTGCACGGGCTGTGCACGTACGGGGTGACCGGGCGGGCGCTGCTGCACGCGGTCGCGGGCTCGGACCCGGCCCGGTTCAGGGCGATGTCGGGCCGGTTCAGCAGCCCCGTCTTCCCCGGGGAGTCGCTGACGGTGTCGATCTGGGCGGACGGGGGCGACGTGCTGTTCCGTACCGCGAAGGACGACGGCACGGTGGTCATCGACCGCGGCCGGGCCACCGTCGCCTGAGCCCAGGTCTCAGCTCTCGTCGAGCACCCGCAGGGGGTCGAGGCGGTGGATCAGCGTCATCGCCGCCTCGATCACCTCCTGGGCCTCCTCCTCGGTGTCGGAGGTGGCGACCTCGCGCGCGGCCTCGCCGATGATGCTGGTCAGCACGGCCACGGTGAACCGGTCGAGCGGGTCGCCGCCGGCGCCGAGGAGCACGGCGTTCTGGCGGACCCACTCGCGGCCCCGGGTGCGCCTGATCAGCTCGAAGCCGGGCGGCCCGTCGCCGTCGATGAACAGCCGGACCAGGTCACGGCGCTCCCACGCCCCGGCGAGGTAGGCGCGCGCCCCGGCGATCAGCAGCTCGACCGGGTCGCTCACGCCCTCCTTCTTGGCCTTGGACACGCTGGCGGCCGAGGCCTGCTCGTGCGCCGCCTGGTGGTCCTCGTAGAGGGCGAGGAACAGCTCGGTCTTGCCGCCGAAGTGGTGGTAGAGGCTGCCGACGCTGGATCCGGCGCGGGCCACCACCTCGGAGACGTTGGCCTCGGCGAAGCCGTGCTCGCTGAAGACCTCGCGGGCCGCCTGCAGCATGCTCTTGCGCGTCTGCGCGGTGCGGCTCCACTCCCACGACGACTTGCGTGCCATGCGTGCCATCGTATCGCCTCCAAATTCTAGAATCTGATTCTTGACACCGGACCTCCTTGCCCCGAATGTATTCCTAGAGAAAGATTCTAGAAATTTCCGCAGGCAGGAGGCGGCCGTGGACTTCTCGCTCACCCCCGAGGAACGGCAGATCCGCGACACCGTACGGTCCTTCATCGAGAAAGAGGTCATGCCGCTGGAGCCCGAGGTCCTGCGCAACGAGCGCGAGGGCCGCCCCGCGCTCGACCGCGACATACTGCGCGACCTGCGCGCCAAGGCCAGGAAGTCCGGGTTCTGGGGCATCAACACCCCCGAGGAGTACGGCGGCGCCGCCCTCGGCCCCGTCATGTCCGCGATCATCGCCATGGAGCTGGGCCGTACGTTCGTGCCGTTCACCTTCGGCGGCACCGCCGACAACATCCTCTACGCCGGCACCGAGGAGCAGAAGCGCCGCTACCTCGTCCCCACCATCGAGGGCGAGCGCCGCTCCTGCTTCGCGATCACCGAGCCGGGCGCGGGCTCCGACGCCCGCAACATCCGCGCCAAGGCCGTCCGCGACGGCAACGAATGGATCATCAACGGCGAGAAGACCTTCATCACCAACGGCAGCGAGGCCGACTTCGTCATGGTGTTCGCCGTGGCCGAGGAGCACGGCGTCACCTGCTTCCTCGTGGACAGGGAGATGGGCTGGACGTCCGAGCCGATCCCGACCATGGGCGAGTGGGGCCCGGCGTCGCTGGTGTTCCAGGACGTCCGCGTGCCGGAGGAGAACATCCTCGGCGAGCTGGGTAAGGGCTTCGAGCTGGCCATGCAGTGGATCGGCCAGGGCCGCTACATGATCCCCGCCCGCGCCATCGGCTCGGCCGAGCGCATGCTCCAGATGGCCGTCGACTACGCCAAGATCCGCAAGTCGATGGGGCAGGCGATCGCGGAGTACCAGGCCATCCAGTGGATGATCGCCGACTCCCAGGTGGAGATCGAGGCCGCCAAGTGGCTCACGCTGTACGCGGCCTGGCGGGTCCAGGAGGGCATGGACGCCCGGCACGCCTCCTCCATCGCCAAGCTCAACGGCGCGGTCATGGCCAACCAGGTCGTCGATCGGGTGCTCCAGATCCACGGGGGTATGGGCTACACGAAGGAGCTGCCGATCGAGCGCTGGTATCGGGAGCTGCGGCTGCTGCGCATCTTCGAGGGCACCGACGAGATCCAGCGCCGCACCATCGCCCGCAACCTGATCAAGGGACACGCGCGGCTGGGTCTCATCGGGGAGTGATCGCATGTCGGTCCACGCACTGTTCAACCCGCGCTCGATCGCCCTGGTCGGCGCCACCGACAAGTCCGGCTGGTCGGTCAGCACCCTGCTCAACCTGCGTACGCACGGCTTCCCCGGGCCGGTGCACCTGGTGAACCCGCGCGGCGGCGTGGTGCACGGCCAGCCCGCCCACCGCAGCCTCACCGACATCCCCGAGCCCGTCGATCTCGCGTACGTCATGGTGCCGACCCCGGCGGTGCTCGGCGTGCTCAAGGAGGGCGCCAAACTCGGCATCCGCGACTACGTGGTGCTGACGGCGGGCTTCGGCGAGTCGGGCGAGGCGGGCGCGCGGATGGAGGCCGAGCTCGCCGCCTTCGCCCGCGAGCACGGCCTGACCGTCCTCGGGCCCAACGGCAACGGCTACATCAACGCCGCCGCCGGGATCACCCCGTACGGGCTGCCCATCCCCGAGCCGCTGCTGCGCGGCTCGGTCGGGGTGGTGCTGCAGAGCGGCGCGCTGGCCAGCTCGGTGCTGGGCTTCGCGCTGGCCCGCAACGTCGGCGTCAGCCTGCTCACCTCGATGGGCAACGAGTCGGTCGTCACGGTCACCGACGTGGTCGACCACCTGGTGGACGACCCGGCGACCAAGGTCATCGCGCTGTTCCTGGAGACGATCAGGAACCCGGCCGAGTTCTCCCGGGTGGCGCGGCGGGCGCTGGAGGCCGGCAAGCCCGTCGTGGCGCTGAAGATCGGGCGCAGCACGCTGGCCTCGCGTACCGCGCAGGCCCACACGGGCGCGCTCGTCGGCGACGACGACGTCATCGACGCCGCCCTGCGGCAGCTCGGCGTGATCCGGGTGCGCTCACTGGAGGACCTGATCATCACGGCCGGCCTGCTGGCCGCGACCGGGCCGCTGCCCGGCCGGCGGGTCGGCGTCGTGACGCCCTCGGGCGGCGCGTCGGAGATCATCGCCGACCGGGCCGAGGACGAAGGGCTGGAGCTGCCGGCGTTCGCGCCCGAGACCGTGGCCAAACTGGCCGAGATCGTGCCGGCGTTCGGCACCGTGCAGAACCCCCTCGACGTCACCGGCTACGTCCTCATCGACCGGACCCTGCTGGGGCGGGCGCTGGAGGTGGTCACCGCCGATCCCGGCATCGACGTCGTGCTGCTGCTGTCCGAGCCGCCCAAGGTCGCGCCGCCCGACCCGGCGCCGGTCTTCGCGCTGTACTCGGCGAGCGCGCGGCGCATCGCCGAGTCGCCGGTGCCGGTCGTCGTGGTGAGCAACGTGCTCACGGACGTCACGGAGTTCGGGCGGCGGGTGCAGCGGGAGACCGGCTATCCGTACGTGGCGGGCGGGATCGAGCACGGCCTCCAGGCCATCGCGGCCGCGGTCCGCTGGTCCGAGACACGGGAGCACGCCCTGTCCCGGCCCGTCGCGGCTCCGCCCGCCTCCGTCCCTGTTCCCGAAGGAGCGGCCGGGGTGTGGGCCGAGCACCGGGCCGCCGCCCTGCTGGCCGAGGCCGGGCTGCCCGTCGTCCCGTCGGCGCTCGCCAGGACCGCGGACGAGGCGGTCGCGGCGGCCGAGAGCTTCGGCTATCCCGTCGTGCTCAAGGTGGCCGCGGAAGGGCTCGGCCACAAGAGCGACATCGGCGGGGTCCGCCTGGGCGTGCCGGACGCCGCCGCGGTCCGGCGGATCCACGGCGAGCTCATGGCCGCGGTGCCGGACGCGGACGGGGTGCTCGTGCAGCCGCAGCGCGGCGGCGGGATCGAGCTGCTGGTCGGGATCGTCCGCGACCCCGCCTGGGGGCTGACGCTCGCCGTCGGGCTCGGCGGGGTGTGGGTCGAGGTGCTGCGGGACGCGGCGCTGCGCGTGCTGCCGGTGGACGCCGCCGAGGTCCGCCGGGCCCTGTCGGAGCTGCGCGGCGTGGCGCTGCTGCAGGGGGCCAGGGGCGCCGAGCCTGCGGACCTCGACGCGGTGGCCGGGGTGGTGGCGCGGATCGCGGCGTTCGCCGGGAGCCTCGGCGAACGCCTGGAGTCCCTGGAGATCAACCCACTCCTCGTCACCGGCTCCCGCGTCGAGGCCCTGGACGCGCTGGTGACCTGGCGCGACTGACCGCCGGCCGGGGACCCCAGGGTCCCCGGCCGGCGCGCCGTCACGTTCGTCAGGGCAGGCGGTTGGCGAGGACGAGGGTCGCGGCCGAGGCGAACATGCCGCCGTTGCCCAGCACGACGCTCACCTCCACGCCGGGCACCTGGGCCGCCGCCTCGCCGCGGAGCTGGCGCACCGCCTCCTGGATGGCGAACATGCCGTACATGCCGGTATGGGTGTAGGACAGGCCGCCGCCGTTGGTGTTCATCGGCAGCCGGCCGCCGGGCGAGGTGTGCCCCTCGGCGATGAACGCCCCCGCCTCGCCCCGGCCCACGAACCCGAGGTCCTCCAGGCCGTAGATCGGCACGTGGGCGAAGGCGTCGTACACCATGAGGTGATCGACGTCCTCGTGCGTGATCTTGGCCTCGGCGAACGCGGCCTCCCCGGACCGCCGGAACGCCTTGGAGGTGGTGAAGTCCTCCATCTGCGAGATGATCGGCGACTCCGCGGACTCGCCCGAGCCCAGCAGGTGGACCGGGGAGCGGCGGGCACGCTCGGCGGAGGTGACGACCAGGGCGCCGCCGCCGTCCGTGACCAGGCAACATTCCAGCAGGTGGAACGGGTAGGCGACCATGCGCGAGGCGAAGACATCCTCGACCGTGATGAGATCGCGGAACATCGCCCGCGGGTTGAGGTGCGACCAGCGCCGCTGCGCCACCGCCACCTCGGCCAGCTGCTCGTGGGTGAGGCCGGTCTCCTTCATGTAGCGCAGCGCGGTGATCGTGAACGACGTGGGCGGCCCGACCACGCCGTACGGCACCTCGAACTGGCCCAGCAGCGAGTCCGGGCCCATGCCGTACCGGCCGGCCCCGACGCGCGAGCGGCCCGACTCGCCGTGCGTGATGAGCACGGTGTGGCACAGCCCGGCGCGGATCGCCGCCGCCGCGTGCCGTACGTGGAACAGGAACGACGAGCCGCCCACGCCCGTGCCGTCCAGCCAGGCGGGGGTGATGCCGAGGGCGTGGGCCACCTGGATCGGGCCGGGCGTGCCGACCGTGGCGACGCCGTCGATGTCGTCCTTGGTCAGCCCCGCGTCGGCGAGCGCGTTGCGCGCCGCCTCAAGGTGGAGCTGGAGGGTCGAGTGGTGCGGGAGGCGGCCGACCTCGTCGGTCTCGGCGGCGCCGGCGATCACGACGTTCATCGGGCGCCTCCCGCGTCCGTCGCGGCGGGCTCGAAGAGGGGCACCGACACCTCGCCGCGCCGCTCGAACACCACCCGCAGCTCCATGTCCAGCGGCAGCTTCTCGGGGACGTTCTCGACGCCCACGAGGTTGGTCATCATGCGTACGCCCTCCTCCAGCTCGACGACCGCGATGGCGTACGGGCCTTCGTCCTCGAAGCCGGGGGCGGGGCGGTGGTTGATCACGTACGAGTAGAGGGTCGCACGGCCGCTGGCCCGGACCCATTCGACCTGGTCACTGCCGCAATGGGGGCAGCACGGGCGCGGGTAGAAGTAGTGGCGCGCGCACGTCTGGCAGCGCTGGATCCTGAGCTCTCCCGCGGCCGTGCCGTCCCAGAACGGCTGGGTGTCGGGTGTGGGCTTAGGTGCCGGCTTCATCGGCCTCCCCAATCTGGTTCTAGAATCTCACTCTAGATCTGGCCGCGCCAGAGAGGGAAGACCCACGACGACGATCATCGCCCCGCAAGGCAGGGCCGGAGCCGTTGCCCGATCAGGCGCTGGGGATGCCGTTGCCGTTACGGCCGTGCCCGGCGAGCACCTCCTCCAGGCTCGGCCGCGGCTCGTTCGCGTCGCGGAAGCCCGGCTGGGCGAGCTGGATCAGCACCCCGTGCGCCTCCTTGGGGTGCAGGAACACCTCCTGCCAGCGCGCGTCGGCCCGGTTGAGCCCGTGCAGGCGGAAGCCGCGGGCGGTGAGCCGGGCGACGGCCGCGTCCAGGTCGTTGACGTGGAAGTTCAGGTGGTGGACGCCGCCCCGGCCCCGGGTGAGCTCGAAGAAGCTGTCGAAGAAGGACGAGCCCGCCAGCGGCTCCATCAGCTCGACCTTGCCGCCGTTCGCGTACGTGAGCTGCAGGGTGCGGTAGCCGCTGACCCGGTTGTCGCCCCCGCCGCCCAGATGCCGGCCGCCGAGCAGGTCGCCGTAGATCGGCAGCAGGTCCCTGATGCGCGGCGCGGCCACGGCGGTGTGGTCGAAGGTCACCTCAAGGCCGTCCAGTTCCAGGTCCAAGGCGAGACTCCCTTACTCCGTCGAATCCTAGAATTTCATTCTAGCGTGCGGACCGCGGCTCACCCTTGACGGAGGCCGGTTGTGAGGAGCAGCATCACAGAAACCGATTCTAGAGCTAGCTTCTAGAACTAGGCGGGGGTCCAGCCCGATCAGAAAGGCCGTCCATGAGGCTGTCCTACGTCCGCGAGCTCGACGAGTACCCGACCGGCGCCCGGCGCATGAAGATCCTCACCATGGCCGTCCTGGCCATCCTCATCGGCTCCTACGAAGGGCAGATCGCGCCCGTCGTCCCGCTGCTGCTGAAAGACCTGGACATGACGCTCGCCACGTACGGCGCCGTGTCCGGCGCGGCGGCCGTGGCCGGCGCGATCGCCTCCATCCTCGGCGGCCGGCTCACCGACCGGGTGGGCCGAGTGCGGCTGCTCATCCCGCTCATGGCGCTGACCGCCGTGTGCTGCTTCGCCATGACGCTCGTGCACAGCCCACGCGACCTGCTGATCGCCAGGATCGTGCTGGCCTTCGTGGACGGCGTGGCGATGGCCAGCACGGCCCCGCTGATCCGCGACTTCTCCCCGCGGCTCGGCCGGGCGCAGGCGTTCGGGTTCTGGACATGGGGGCCGGTCGGCGCGAACTTCCTGGCCGCCGCCGTCGCCGGCTGGACCCTGCCGATCTTCAACGACTCCTGGCGCTCGCAGTTCGTCATCATGGGCTGCTTCTCGCTGGTCATCTCCATCGTCATCGCGCTCAACATCGCCGACCTCTCCCCCGAACTGCGGGCCAGGATCCAGCACACCGAGCGCGCCGCCACCGAGGCCGTGGACGTGACGCGGCCGGCCCGCATCTCGGCGCTGTTCTCCCGGCCCAACATCTGGGCGCACGTCGTCGGCATCTCGCTGTGGCTGGTCCTCTACATCACGCTGTCGCTGTTCGGGCAGACCATGCTGGTCGGCGCCCTCGGCGTGAGCAGCGCGGAGGCGTCCACGATCATGGCCGCGTTCTGGAGCCTCAACCTCATCACGCTCATCGTCACCGGCCGCCTGTCCGACCGGCTCCAGCTCCGCAAGCCGTTCACCCTCGGGGGGACGATCGCCGCCGTGCTCGTCACCGCCTTCCTCGCCGTGCTCCTCGGCCGGCCCGAGGTCTCCTCCGGGACGCTCATGGTCGTCGGCGCGCTGCTCGGCGGCTCGCTCGGCGTGGCGTACGCGCCGTGGATGGCGAACTACTCCGAGGACGCCGAGGACGCCGACCCGCGCCTGCAGGGCACCGCGTGGGGCCTGTTCGGCTTCCTGTCCAAGGGCATCGCGGTGGTCGGGCTGCTCGTCATCCCGCGCGTCGTCGAGGCCACCGGCTGGCAGACCTGGCTGTACGTGGCGCTCGGCTGCCTCGTGCTGTTCGTCCCCGCGATCCTGATGTTCAACGGCCCCTGGCGGCGCACCACCCGGACCCCCGTCAACGTGGCCCTGAAGGCGGAAGGCTGACCCCTTCCTACTCGCCTACCGCCTGAAACGACGAAGCGGCAGGCGCCAGTCCCAAGGGGGGAACCGGCGCCTGCCGCTTCACGTACGACCCGGGGGGTGCCGGGCGCGCTGCCGCTCGCTAGTCGCGGTGCAGCTTGCGATACGTCACCCGGTGCGGACGCGCCGCGTCCGCACCCAGCCGCTCGACCTTGTTCTTCTCGTAGTCGGCGTAGTTGCCCTCGAACCAGAACCAGTTCGACCCTTCCTCCCACGCCAGGATGTGCGTGGCGATGCGGTCGAGGAACCACCGGTCGTGCGAGGTGATGACCGCGCAGCCCGGGAAGTCGAGCAGCGCGTTCTCCAGCGACGACAGGGTCTCGGTGTCGAGGTCGTTGGTCGGCTCGTCCAGCAGCAGCACGTTGCCGCCCTGCTTGAGGGTGAGCGCCAGGTTGAGCCGGTTGCGCTCGCCGCCCGACAGCACCCCGGCCTTCTTCTGCTGGTCGGGGCCCTTGAACCCGAACGCCGCGATGTAGGCCCGCGACGGCATCTCGACGTTGCCGACCTTGATGTGGTCGAGCCCGTCGGAGACGACCTCCCAGACGTTCTTGTTCGGGTCGATGCCGCCGCGGCTCTGGTCCGCGTACGAGATCTTGACCGTGTCGCCGACCGTGATCGACCCCTTGTCGGGCGTCTCGCTGCCGGTGATCATCCGGAACAGCGTGGTCTTGCCGACGCCGTTGGGGCCGATGATGCCGACGATGCCGTTGCGCGGCAGGTCGAACGTCAAGCCCTCCATCAGCAGCCGGTCGCCGAAGCCCTTGGTGAGCTCGTCGGCCCTGATGACCGTGGTGCCGAGACGCGGGCCCGGCGGGATCTGGATCTCGTCGAAGTCCAGCTTGCGGAACTTGTCAGCCTCGGCCGCCATCTCCTCGTACCGCTGGAGACGGGCCTTGCTCTTGGTCTGGCGGGCCTTCGGGTTGGAGCGGACCCACTCCAGCTCGTCCTCCAGGCGCTTCTTGCGCTTGACGTCCTTCTGCCCCTCGACCTTGAGCCGCTGCGCCTTCGCCTCCAGGTAGGTCGAGTAGTTGCCCTCGTAGGCGTAGGCCCGGCCGCGGTCGAGCTCCAGGATCCAGCCCGCCACGTTGTCCAGGAAGTAGCGGTCGTGGGTGACGGCCAGCACGGTGCCGGCGTACTTCTCCAGGTGCTGCTCCAGCCACTGCACGCTCTCGGCGTCGAGGTGGTTGGTGGGCTCGTCGAGCAGCAGCAGGTCGGGGGCCTCCAGCAGCAGCTTGCACAGCGCGACCCGGCGGCGCTCACCACCGGACAGCGTGGTCACGTCGGCGTCGGGCGGCGGGCAGCGCAGGGCGTCCATCGCCTGCTCGAGCTGGCTGTCGAGGTCCCAGGCGTTGCGGTGCTCCAACTGGTCCTGCAGCTTGCCCATCTCGTCCATCAGCTCGTCGCTGTAGTCGGTGGCCATCTGCTCGGCGATCTCGTTGAAGCGCTGGAGCATCGCCATCGTCTCGGCGACGCCCTCCTGCACGTTGCCGAGGACCGTCTTCTCCTCGTTGAGCGGGGGCTCCTGCTGGAGCATGCCCACCGTGAACCCGGGCATGAGCCGCGCATCACCGTTGGACGGCTGCTCCAAACCGGCCATCATCCGGAGCAGCGTGGACTTCCCGGTGCCGTTCGGCCCCAGAACACCGATCTTGGCTCCGGGCAGGAAGGACAGCGTGACGTCGTCAAGGACCACCTTGTCGCCGTGCGCCTTACGCACGCGCTGCAGCGTGTAGATGTACTCCGGCATGCCCCCTAGCTTAGGGGCTCCTGACCCAGGCTTCCGCCGCTCCTCCCCACCGCCCCGAATTCCCTGCTCCGCACCCCCGACGGCACGTACGCGATGCCCTGACGGAAGCGGAGGTCTTCGGAGACAGGAGGGACACCTGTTGAGTTCGAGCGCCCTCCTCCGACGGCAGCTCGCAGACCTCGGGCCGAGGAAGAGAACGGACCTGGACCTGGGGCTGAACCGAAATCTGACGCTCACTCTGGGCCTGAGACCGGGCCCGATGCTGAGGCCGAAACCCGGCCTAGGGCTGGGGCTGGGGCTGAGATCCGGGCAGGGGCGGAGGGTCGAGGTCAGGGCCGAGACGAGGGGCGGAGTCGGGGTCGAATTGGTGCTGGGGCTGGGACTGCGATCGAGGCAGAGCCTGAGGAGGCGACGAGGGAGACAGAGGCAGGGACGGGGCCTGGATCTGGGATTGGGACTGAGGCGGGATCTCGGGGTGTGGATGCGGACCGGGCTCGGGGAGGGGATGGGGCTCCGGATGGGGCTGCTCGTCGGGCGGGGAGCCGGGCTGGGGCTGGATGACGGACACGCAGACACGGTCGCGGCCCAGCTCCTTGGCACGGTAGAGAGCCAGGTCGGCAGCGGCCAGCAACTCGATGAGGTCGTCGCCGTGGACGTACATCAGAGCCACGCCGGTCGAGACGGTGACCCTGATCAGGGTGTCATCGGCGGGGACGGCCAGATGGCGGATGCGGGTGCGCAGGCGCTCGGCGACACGGCGGGCCTCGTGGGCGTCGGCGCCCGGCAGCAGCACCACGAACTCCTCGCCGCCGAAGCGGCCCACCACGTCGTACTCGCGAAGCTGGCCGCGCAACGTGGACGCCACCCCGACGAGCACCTGGTCGCCGGCCAGGTGACCGTGGGCGTCGTTGACGCGTTTGAAATGGTCGATGTCGATGATCAGAAGGGCCAGACTCGCGCCCGTGCGCCGCGCCCGGACGATCTCCATGTCGGCCTCGCGATGCCAGGCGGCGGCGTTGAGCAGCCCGGTCTTGGCGTCGGTGCGCGCCGCCGCCTGGAGCTGAGCGTGCAGCAGGCTGCGTTGCAGCAGGACGACAGGCGGCAGGGCGAGCAGGAGCAGGGCCAGGTTGAGCCCGCAGACGATCGCGACGGAGATGCCCAGACACAACTCGACGATGTCGAGCAGGAGGCTCTCTTTGTCCCAGAGGACCTCGCGCCAGCCCATGTCCGGCTCGGCGGTCAGGGCTGCGATGGCGATGAGGGCGATGTTGAGCAGCGCGAAGAGGACGGCGGCCAAGACCGCGAAGATGATCGGCGGTCCGCTCCCCTGCGACAGCAGCCCCGGCTCCGCGACGAAACGATGGAACAGCACCGAAGCCGTGCATCCCGCCAGGCCGATGGCGGCCGCACTGGTGACCCGCCGGTAGAGGACGGTCGCCCGGACCCGTACCTGTAGGAGCGCCTGCAGGACGATCGGCGCGAACAGCGCGTAGAGCGGCGGCAGGAGCAGCGCCACCGGCAACCACCAGGCCGACAGCAGGTCGCGTGAGACTCCGGCCGGCACGCCGAGCCGCCGGGTCGCCTCGATGCAGACCGCGCCGCAGCCCATGAGAGCGGCGAAGGTGTAGACGTCCGGCCACCGGAAGTCCAGTGTTACCGCGAACACCGTGATCGCGACGAGGTCGAGGGCGACCATCGCGGCCAGGTAGATCACGAGCGCCCGGCGTTGCCCGAGCAACGGCCAGCGGCCGACCAGTGTTGACACACCGTGGCGAGGCTGGATCGAGGCGTGACTGGTCGCCGCCATCTCGTCTCCTCCCTAACTAACGATGTGTAACACAATAATTGCGGAGTGTGCGTTGTGCGATGGGAACCTATACGTTGGCATGGACCGTGCCTGCTCACTCCGGGAGCGGGCCGTGCCGGAAAGGAGCAGCCATGGTGCGGGGCGTCATCTGGACCTGATAGATGCTCTCTCGGGATTTAATGCTGGTGAACACGTGATCGGCCGCCCTCGGGGTGAAGGAACGGGCCTGGCCGATGCCCCCCCTCCCCCAGCTTTCCCCGCCCATCTCCCCCCGCTCCTTCGGCGGCGGCCCCTGCCTGAACGGCCGGTTGTCCGCCTGGGAGCGGGTCAGGGCGTTCCATACCCGCAGCCGTACGCCGCCCGCTGTCGCCCTCCGCCCGCCGCCGCCCGCCGCTCTCGCGCGAACCGGCCCACGCCAACGCACCCAGCGAACGGGACCGGTGGACGGAGCCGGCAGACGGCACCGGGGGCGGACCGGTTGGCAGGGCCGGTTGACGGGACCGGGGGACAGGACCGGGGGACAGGACCGGCGAATGCGACCGGCTGACGGGACACGGCGAACGGGACTGCGCAGGCTGGCCCGCCCAACCCGGCCCGTGCCACCTGGCCCGCGCAGCTCGGCCAGGTCGCACGCTGGCGCGCGTGGCCGGGCCGGGTTGCACGCTGCCGGGCGCGGTGGCCAGCCCGGGTGGCACGCTGCCGGCCTGCCCGTACGTCAGCCCCGCGCCACACAGCAGTAGCCGGGCTAGGCTGCCGCTCGTTCCTCCGTCGTGTGTGTCTCGGTGTCGTCGTCCAAGAGGTCGGGCTGCTCCTGGTCGGGGGCGCCGAGGATGCGTACGTTGGGCGAAGAGGCGCGGCCGGGGCGCGTGGCCATGGCCCAGTCCTGGGTCTCCTCGTCGAGGCGGTCGCGCATCTCCTTGCTCATCGAGGTCGTGCCGCCGCCCCGCTCGGGCTTGGTGAAGGCGCCGGTGCCCCAGCGCAGGTCATGGCCCACGGCGCTGGCCTCGATCTCCGGCATGAAACGGCGGTCGCCCTCCGGGCCGAACTCGCGGATGCGCAGCCTGCCGGACACCACGACGGGCTGCCCGGCCCGTACGGACGTGGCGACGTTGTCGCCGAGGGCGCGCCAGCAGCGGACCGTGAAGCAGACGCGGTCGCCGTCCGTCCACTGGCCGGTCTTCTTGTCGAAGTAGCGATGTGAGGTGAGCACCCTCAGCGAGGTGACCCTGAGGCCGTCCTCGAAGGTGTATTGCCTGGGCTCTGCTGCGACGTTGCCGGTGAGCGTGATGTAGATGTCGTTCATCCTGTGCCTTCCCCTGCTGCGGACGGCGGCGGGCGGGGTGCCCGCGGCCTGGTGACAAGGTGCCGCAGACGGCGGCGGCCACGGGCGGGCGAACGGGATTCTGTGGATGGAGGCGTTCGGGCGAAGGGCGCACGCCCCCCGCTCACGCCCCCACCCGTGGCCGGGAGGAAGGCGCGAGGTCAGGCGGACAGGTCGCGCAGCGCCGTGTAGAACGTGTGGTGGCGGGCCAGCTCGCGTTCGACGGGCTCGACGACCATCGTGGCCGACACGGCGGCGACCCGGCGGCGCATCTCGCGTTCGAGGCGTTCGCGCTCCCGCGAGGCCCCCAGCTCCACGAAGTTGCGGGCCGCGATGCCGGACAGGACGCCCAGCCCCAGCACCGAGGCCATCATGAGGCCCACCCACGGCAGCGTCGCGCTGTCGCCCAGCAGCTCCAGCGACGACGGCAGCGAGCCCGGCATGAGCAGCCCGGCCGCCAGCCAGACCACGCCCGCCAGGAACGCCGCCACCAGCGCGTACTGCCACACCTTGAGCGCCCACCACCAGCCGGGCACGTGGTCGAGGCGGGGGGCCACCTCCGTCAGGTCCTCGGTCAGCGCCTTGGGCAGCTGCTTGGCCCGCGACTTCGCCGCCTGCCGGACGGCGGTGCGCCACACGGGGTGCATGTTCATGGACAGACCGTCGGCCAGGGCGTGCACCGCGTTGGCGACCTCGGCCGACTGCGCGCTCACCGAGCCGGTCGTGATCCCGCGGATCTCCTCGCTGACGTCCTCCAGCCGAAGGCTCTTCAGCGGGTCGGCGCGGAACCTGTCGATCCAGCGCGGGTAGGGCCACCCCACCCACTTGCCGGAACGCTCGGCGTAGACGTTCTCCATGGCCTCGCCCACCGCCGGGACGCCGACCGCGTCGCACAGCGCGTCCGTCAGGCCCATGCGGCGGGCCTCGTCCACGGAGGCGGGCGCGGACAGTGACTCGCCGAGCGGCATGGTCTCGGCGATGCGCTGCTCCAGCCGCTGCAGGTCGGCCTCCAGCTTCTGGATCGCGGCGCGGCGGCGGGAGACGGCGGTGGCGATGACGCTCTTCAGGCTCTCGACGCCCCGCCCGGTGACCGCCGAGGTCGGCACCACGCTCGGGTGCTCGACGCCTTCGCGGCGCAGCAGGTCGTTGAGGTCGATGAGCAGCTCGGCCAGCTCCTCGGTGGCGAGCTTGTCGGCCTGGTTGAGCGCGAACACGGTGACCGCGTCGTGCCCCGCCAGCTCGGTGACGTAGCGCCGGTGGGTGGAGGCGTCGGCGTACTTCTGCGGGTCGAGCACCCACACGACCAGGTCGGCCAGGCCGATGAGCCGGTCGGCCTCGGTGTCGGTGAGCGCCCTGATCGAGTCGTGGTCGGGCAGGTCGAGCAGGACGAGCCCGTTGAGCTGGGTGTCGCCCTTGTCGAGCGCGCTGGCCCGGGAGAAGCGGTGCCGCCACTGGATCTGCAGCCAGTCGAGCAGCGGCGCGGAACCGTCCTCCCCCCACACGCAGGCGTGCGTGCGGCCGGTGGTCGGCCGGCGTACGCCTGTGGGCGACAGCTCCAGCCCCGAGATGGCGTTGAACAACGACGACTTGCCGCTGCCCGTGCCGCCCGCGAGCGCGACGACGGTGTGCTCGGAGGAGAGCTTGAGGCGTTCGCCGGCCCGCTGCAGCAGCGCCGTCGCCTCGTCGAGCAGCTTCTTGTCGAGCCGGCCCGCGCCCACCTCGACCACCTTGGTGAGCGCGGTCAGCCGCGCGGCGAGCCCCGGCCTGGGGGTGGTCGTGGTGGTCATCGAGCGACCTCAAGGTTGTAAGTCGCCTGGTAGAGGCGGGTCGCAGCGGACTCGTCGGGCACGCCCGCGGAGTCGAGCGCTTGCACGTAACGCATGGCTTCCTCGTCGAACAACATACCGATCCTGGCCCGCAGGTCGCTCAGCGCCTTCGCGCCGATGCCGCGCAACGACTCGGCGCCGAGCAGGGCGTTGACCAGGCGGTGCGGCACGCCCTCGCCGTTCGCGCCGCTGAACATGGCGACCGTGAAGATCAGGGCCAGCGAGTCGGGATCGAACGACACGATCTTCGACACCGAGCGCTTGGCCACGCCTTCGGTCCGTACGAGCTCGCCCAGGTGATCCTGCCAGGACGCGATGGCCCGCCCGGCGTTGCGTACGAGCGTGTCGGAGGGGTGGTCGAGCCCTTCGCCGAGCTTGCCGCCCAGCTCGGCGCGGTGCCGCCAGCGCGCGACGACCTCGGCCGTGGCGCGGTTGGCGGCGGCGACGATCACCGACTCCAGGCCGGTGCGGATCGCCGCCCTGAACGCGGTCACCCGCTCCGGCGCCTGCCTGGCCGCCCGGCCGCGCCGGCGGAGCTGCAGCGAGCGCATGAGGTCGCCAGAGCCGGCGAAGTCCTGCCAGCGGGCCAGCACCTCGCCGTGTAGCAGCGAACCGCTCCTCGCCGCCTTGTCGATGTCGCTCAGCGCGCCGAAGAACGCGGCCTCCACGTCCTTGCGCAGCTCAGCGCGGAACGCGACCTGCGCCTCCAGGTGCTTGGCCAGCGCGGGTACGCGGGTGCGGAAGCTGTCGAGGACGCCATTGAGCGTCTCGCGGACGGCCTGGGCGCGCCGCTCCTCGTCGACCGACAGCTCGGCCAGCCACAGGCGCAGGTCGGTGACCTCGCTGTCGGGCAGCCTGCCGTCGGTGACCTCCGACTCGTGGATGACGAACCGGTCGATGTCGCCCAGACCGTATTCGGTGAGCATGCGGACGAAGTGCTTCTGCACGACGTCCACCGCCTTCGGCTGCACTCGCGACAGCACGATCGCCAGCCGGGCGCCGCGCTCCTTGGCCAGCTTGAGCAGGCTCCAGGCGGGGGCGTCGGCGTAACGGGCCGCCGTGGTCACGAAGATCCACAGGTCGGCGGCGTCGAGCATGCGGTGCGCGATCTCGTGGTGCTCCTCGACGACCGAGTCGATGTCGGGGGTGTCGAGCAGCGCCACGCCCTGCGGAAGCTTCTCGGTCGAGACCAGGACCAGGCCGTCGTTGGTGCCCGTGCCCGCGCCGCCGCCCCGGTTGGCGGTGGGCTCGGGCTGGTCGAGCCGCTGTACGGTGCCGAGCAGCTCGCCCTCGGCGAACCACTGGCGGTCGTCCGGATGGCACACCAGGACGGGGGTGCCGGTGGTCGGGCGGCGGATGCCGGTGCGGGAGACGTTGCGCTCGGCGAGGCTGTTGACCAGCGTGGACTTGCCCGCGCCGGTGGAGCCGGCCACCACGATCAGGGCGGGGGCCGTGCTGGTCCGCACCCTGGGCAGGACGTAGTTGTCCAGCTGGGCCAGGATGTCGGTGCGGGTTTGCCTGGCCTCCTTGACGCCGGGGAGGTCCAGGCCCAGGCGAAGGTCGGTGATGCTCTCGCGGAGCTGGTCGAGCGCGGCGGTCAGCGCTTTCACGGTCTCCGGTGGGAGGGCTTCGGTACGGGTGCCGTCGGCGGGCGGCTGCTCGCCGGAGGCGGCGTCCTTCTCCGTGTCCTCTTCCGTGTCCTTTTCCGCGCCTTCGCCTTCGCCTTCGTCGTCTTCCTCGCCCTCGTCGAGGGTGGTGGCCTCGGCCTGGCGGAAGGCGTTCTCCGCCAAGGGGTCGTCCGCGGGTGCGGCGGCTTCTGCGGACGGGGCGGGGGTGGGCTCTTCGCCGTCGTGCGGCTCAGCTTCTGGCTCGTCCGGTTCTGCCGACGGATCCGGGTCGGCGGAGACGTCAGCGTCCCCGGAGGAGACGGCGTCGGTCGAGGGGGCGGGGTCCTCGGATGGGGGGAGGTCTGGTGAGGTGTCCGAGTCCTCCGACGGGCTCAGGTCCTCTGGAGAGCTTGCCTCGTCGTCAGTGGACGGGTCGGTGGCGACCCCCTGGTCCACGGCGCTGGGCTGGTCGTCGGTGGGTGGGACGTTCAGGGCGGCGGGTCTGGTGAAGAGGGAGGGGCCGCCGGGGGCGGGGCGGTCCGCTGAGGGGGTGTCCTCTGGGGCGGGGGAAGTGTCGGCGGCGGGCTTGCGGGGGGTGAAGAAGTCGACGCGTTCGGCGGGCTTGGCCGGGGCGCCGAAGAGGTTGACCTCGCTCGGCCCGCCTTGGCCCTCAAGGGCGCCCGTGGCGGGGTGCCCGGGAAAGGCCGGGCGGTTGGGGGACGTGGGGCGACGCCTGGGAAGTGGCTCGTGCGCCTGCTGCGGCTCCCGGCCCTGCTGCGGCTCCCGGCCCTGAACCTGCTGTGGCTCGCGGCTCTGCTGAGGCTCCCGGCCCTGCTGCGGCTCGACGGCGCGGCGTAGTTCGCGTACGTGCTCCGCCTCGCCGGGCCGTCGTTCGCGGGGCTCCTGGGCGTCGCGGGGCCGGCGCGGCTCGCGGGGTGTGTCCGCGGGGTTCTTCTTGGCATCCCCGGTGGGGGTGAAGGCGTCGAAGGTGTCGTCGTCGCTTATCGAGGGGAACGACAGTGTCTGCTCCCCCAGCGACTCCGGCCGCCCGTCATCCATGGCCGTGTTCACGGCAGGCGCTCCGCTCGAACCATCTCGACCTCCTGGCCGACCCTGACGACGTCCCCGACGACGACGATCGCCGGCGGTCGTATCCCAGCCGCGGACACGCGGTCGGCCACGGTGGAAAGCGAAGCGACGACCGCCCGCTGCGTCGGAAGGGTACCGTCCTGCACCACCATTACGGGAGTATCCGGCGAACGTCCGTCTCGAAGGAGCGCCTCGGCCACCTTCGGCAGCCGCTCGACGGCCATCAGGAGCACCAGCGTGCCCTGGGAACGGGCCAGGCCGGGCCAGTCGACGGTGGAGCGTTCGTCGTCGGGCGCCACGTGCACGGAGATGACGTGGAACTCCTGGCTGACCCCCCGGTGGGTCACCGGGACGCCGGCCGCCGCGGGGACGGCGACGGCGCTGGTGATGCCGGGGACGACGAGCACCGGGATGCCGGCCTCCGCGCAGGCGATCATCTCCTCGCCGCCCCGCCCGAAGACGAACGGGTCGCCGCCCTTGAGCCGCACCACGAACTTTCCCTGTCTGGCGCGGTCCACCAGGATGTCGTTGATCGTCTCCTGGGACAGCGAGCGGCCGTAGGGGACCTTGGCGGCGTCGATCAGCTCGACGTCGGGGGCGAGCTCGTCGAGCAGGGCGCGCGGCGCGAGCCGGTCGGCGACGACCACGTCGGCCTGCGCGAGGAGCTGCCGCCCGCGTACGGTGATGAGCCCGGGATCGCCGGGGCCGCCGCCGACGAGGGCGACGCCGACGGGTTTGGTGCGGTTGCGGCGGGCGTCGACGGTGCCGTCGCGCAGGGCCTCGACCACGGCGTCGCGGATGCCGGCGGCCCGTCTGGGGTCGCCGCCCGCGGTGACGGCCACGCTGATCTCGCCGACGCGCCCGCTGGCGGGGGTCCAGGCGGCGGCGGCGTCCTTGTCGTCGGCGCGCACGCACCACACGCGCTTGGCCTCCGCCTCGGCGGCGACGGCGGTGTTGACGGACCTGTCGTCGGTGCACGCCTGGACGAGCCAGGCGCCGTCGCAGTCGCCGACCTCGTAGGGCCGGGCGTGCCAGATGATCCGCCCGGCGGCGATGAGGTCGTCGAGTGCCGGGGTCACGCTCGGCGAGACGACCGTGACCTCCGCACCGGCCTCCAGGAGCGCGGGCACCCGCCGTTGGGCGACGCGGCCGCCGCCCACGACGAGCACCCGGCGGCCGGAAAGCCGCAGGCCGAGGAGGTAGGGACCCATGGGGGAAATCTCCCGTTCGCGCAGGTTGTGTTAAGAGGTAAACCTACCGGCTTCGCATCCTTCATTTACTGCGCACAGGTTAACGGGAACAAGTCAACGACCGTCGAGAAGCGGCTGACGCGGATCCCAGCGCGGCCCGCCCTCGTCGTCCTTGCGGCGTCTGGCCATCGCTGACAGAGCCTCAAGGATAACCCGGTTGCCGAGGAAGGCGGTGATGTCCGCGTGATCGTACGGCGGTGCCACCTCCACCAGCTCCATGCCGGCGACGGGCAGCTCGTAGCAGATGCGGCGTACGGCGTCGAGGAGCTGGCGGGCCGTCAGGCCGCCGGGCTCGGGCGTGCCGGTGCCGGGAGCGTGGCCCGGGTCGCAGACGTCGATGTCGACCGACAGGAAGATCTGGTCGCACTCGTCCAGCGCGATCGCGGACGCCTCCGTCAGCACCTCGTCCAGGCCGCGGGCGACGATCTCGGTCATCTCGTACGAGCGCATCCGCTGCCCGGCCATCCACGACAGCGTCTCCGGCTCGGGCCAGTAGCCGCGCAGGCCGATCTGCAGGAACCGGTCGCCGCGGATGGCGCCTGACTCGATGAGCCGCCGCATGGGCTGCCCGTGGCCGTACAGGTGGCCGAAGGTGATGTCGCCGGTGTCGGCGTGCGCGTCGAAGTGGATCATCGAGGTGCGGCCGGGGAGGTGCGCCCTGGCCGTGCCGCGCGCGTCGGGCAGCGCGATCGTGTGGTCGCCGCCCAGCACCAGGGGCACCGCCCCGGAGGCCGCGATCCGGTGCACGGCGTCCTCGATGACCTGCAAGGAGTTCTCGACGTCGCCCGAGTAGCACTCGACGTCGCCGGCGTCGAGCACGCGCAGGTCCTTCAGCGCGTCCACGCGCAGCGCCAGGCTGGGACGTGATCCGTCGTGCGGCAGGTAGCACGCCTGCCGCAGCGCCTGCGGGCCGAACCTGGCGCCCGGCCGGTGTGAGGTGCCGCCGTCGAAAGGGGCGCCCAGGATCACGACGTCGGCGCCCTCGTAGGACGCGGGATCCCCGAGGTCGCAGCGGTCCACCCCCAGGAACGTGTAATCCGGGCCGTACATAGCGCCGTATCGGGACAACAGGCTCACCTCCAGTGAGCACCATCCTTACACGGGCTTCTCGGTGACCCCCGCCGAGTCGAACGTCGCGACCTCGTGCATCACCCGTACGGCCGCGCACAGCACGGGGTGGGCCAGCAGCGCTCCGGTGCCCTCGCCGAGCCGGAGCTCCAGGTCCACCAGAGGACGCAGCCCGAGACGGGCGAGCGCGGCGGCGTGGCCGGGCTCGGCCGAGCGGTGCCCGGCCACGCAGTGGTCGAGCGCGGACGGGTCGAGGGCGGCGGCGACCAGGGCCGAGGCCCCGGCGATCACGCCGTCGAGCAGCACCGGGACGCGGGCCGCCGCGCCGCCGAGTATGAAGCCGGCGAGCGCGGCGTGCTCGAACCCGCCGACGGCGGCCAGCGCCCGCAACGCCTCGCTGGCCGAGGAACCGAGCGTGCCGCCGTCGAGGCCGTTCACGCGCAGCGCCTCGCGGACGATCCCGACCTTCCGCTCGTACGTCTCGTCGTCGATGCCGGTGCCCCTGCCGGTCACCTCGGCCGGGTCGGCGCCGGTGAAGACGGAGATGAGGGCGGCCGAGGCGGTGGTGTTGGCGATGCCCATGTCGCCGGTGATCAGGCAGCGGGCCCCGCCCGCCACCAGGTCGCGGGCGACCGTGATGCCCGCCTCCATGGCCCTGACGGCCTGGTCGACGGTCATGGCGGGCCCGCGCGACAGGTCGGCGGTGCCGTAGCCGACCTTCCGCTTGACCAGGGCGGGCGCGTCGGGCAGGTCGGCGGCGACGCCGACGTCCACGACGGTGACAGGGACGCCGGCCTGGGCGGCGAAGGCGTTGGCGACCGCGCCGCCGGCCAGGAAGTTGGCCACCATCTGCACGGTGACCTCCTGCGGCCAGGGCGTGACCCCCGCGGCGTGCACGCCGTGGTCGGCCGCGAAGATGGCCAGCGCGGCCGGGGCGGGCAGGGGCGGCGGGCAGGCGCCGGCCGCGCCGGCCAGGCGGACCGCGACGTCCTCCAGCACGCCGAGCGAGCCGCGCGGCTTGGTGAGGCGGTCCTGGAACGCTCGGGCCTCGGCGATCGCCACCGGGTCGGCGGCGCGGATCGCGGCGAGGGTCTCGGCCAGCACGGCGTACCTCCGGGAAGAAGGATCTGGGGGATCAGTGGACGAGCTGGAGGGCTTCCTCGTAACGCTCGATGACGACGTCGGCCAGGGGCTCGCAGTCGCCGATCACCTCGGCGCAGCGAATGTCGAGATCGGGGTGGCCGGCGCCGTACGCCAGCGCCTGCGCCCACACGCGCTCCAGCATGCCGCCCGCGAAGAGCAGGTAAGGCACCACGATCACGCGCCTGGCCCCGAGGCGGCGGCAGCGTTCGAGCCCGCCGGGCACGCCGGGGGGCGTGACCGACACGAACGCGGTCTCGACGGTCATGAAGTCGTAGGCGTGCGTCTCCCAGAACAGCCGGGACACGCGGTGGATCTCGGCGTTGGCCGCCGGGTCCGTCGAGCCCTCGCCGACCAGCACGATGCCGGTCTCGCCCGGCTCGACGTGCAGGTCCTCGTCGACGGGGGTGTCCACGGCGCGCAGCCGGGGGCGGGCGCCCGCGGGCTCCAGCGCGCGCGGCTTGGACAGGTCGGCGGCGGCCTCGGTGAGCCGCTCGGCCAGCAGCGACAGCACGCGGGGGTCGGGGCCGAGCGGGCGGCCGTAGTCGTACATGAGGGTGGGGTGGCGCTGCTGTTCGCGTTCCATGGCGGCGCCGAGGTCGTCGCTCGTCCTGCTGAGGCTGAGCGGCAGGGCGACGAGCCGGTGGTGGCCCCTCGCGACCAGGGAGGCGACGGAGTCGCTCAGCCCCGGCGTGGCGCGCTCCAGGTAGCCGCCGGAGACGTCGACGGCCGTCCGGTCGAGGCGGCAGCGGAGCCGGTGTACGAACCTGCCGAACTCCGCGGCGTAGGCGTCATCGTGCGAGCCCTGCCCGATCAGCAGGAGCGGCGGCTTCATGGTGAGGGAATCTCCGGTGCGGTGGACAAGGACACGCGAGGATAACCGATGCGCGGCAGTAGGGAACAGGTCACGTTCCGTGCGCGGGGGTCGCGTGGACGACGAAAACGGGGTCGGCGGCGGCCAGGCGGTGCGTCCCGTCGAGGTTGACGGTCAGCGCCGAGGCGATGATCTGGGTGCCCGTGCCACGGTAGCCGTGCTCGCGCAGCCGGTCGAGCACGGCCGAGACCTGCTCGACGGTGCGCAGCGCGCACACCAGCGAGCGCGGGCGGCGCGCGGCGCAGGCCGCCACCACGTCGGCCCCGCCGCCGCCGACGTACACGGCGTCGGGGTCGGGCAGGGGCTCCAGCGCGGGCGGGGCCTGGCCCCGGGTGAGCGCGACCTTGACGCCGTGGGCGAGCACGTTGGCGCGCAGCCGGGCGCAGTTGGCCTCCTCGCGTTCGACGGCGACGACGGCCGCGCCGTGCCTGGCGCACTCGACGGCGATCTCTCCGACGCCCGCGCCGACGTCCCAGACGAGGTCGCCGAGGCGGGGGCCGAGCTTGGCCAGCACGTACGCCCGCACCTCGGGCGGCAGCCCGCCCCCCTCGAACGGCAGCGCCCACTCGGCGGGACCCGGCTGCGCCCCCGCCACCCAGCCCGGCTCCTTGGCCTGGTGGAGCGGGTCGAGGACGAGGACGACGTCGGGGTCCTTCCACGGCCGGGTGGTGGCCTCGCCCATGCGGCTGTGCGTGACCCGCTGTTCGGGCCCGCCGAGGTCCTCGCAGACGATGAGCGCGCGGGGCGTGGTGGGGGCCAGCTCGCGGGCCAGCTCGGCGGGGCCGACGCCGGGCGCGACCAGCAGCGCGACCTTAGGGTGGGCGCGGCAGGCGTTGACGGCCCTGCCGAGCTGGTGGGGGCCGGCGGGCGCGACGACCAGCGCGTCCTCCCAGTTGAGCCCGGCGCAGGCGAAGGCCCGGGTGACCAGCGAGGTCGCGGGCAGGACGTCCGGTTTGAGGCCGCGCGCCCGCAACGTGCGTACGACGCCGAAAAACCCGGGATCGCCCTCGGCGATCACGACCGCGAGACCGTCGCCGTTCTCGAGATGGTCGTCCAGCGCCTGGAGCAGCGCGCCGTCGGCCACGGTCGCGGCGTTGAGCGTGAGCCGGCCGAGCAGGACGTCGGGGCCCACGACGAGGGCGGCCTCGCGCAGCCGGTCGAGCGCGGCGGGCGGCAGCTCGGTCCCGTCCCAGCCGACAACCGTGATCATCGTGCCTCCACCTCCCCTTCAAGGGTGACGGTTGCCGGCGGGTTTCACAAAGGGGTGCGAGAGCCAGTACGGCGTGCCTTCCGGCTACGCGGGAAACTCCAGGTCCGACGGCAGGAGGCTGAAGACGGCCAGGTCCTCGCCCACGAGCGCGGCGCGGGCCACGCCCTCGCGGACGAAGCCGGCCTTCTCGGCGACGCGCTGCGACTGCGGGTTGTTCACGGCGGCGCGGAGCTGGAGCCGGCTGAAGCCCTGCCGCTCGAACAGCCAGCGCGCGACCGCGAGCACGGCCTCGCCCGCGTAGCCGTTGCCGCGCGCCCAGGGAGCGGTCATGTAGCCGATCTCGGCGGTGCGGTGGCTCCAGTCGACGTCGCGCAGGTCCACGTTGACGGCGAAGCGGCCGGTCGCCTGCTCGATCGCCGACCAGGCGATGCCGGCGCCGCGGACGCGTACCCGCTCGGCGTGGTCGATGAAGGCGAGCGCGTGCTCGACGCTGTAGCCGCGCGGCACGCCGGTCCTGGCCTGGGTGAGCGGGTCGGCTCCGGTGGCGGCCAGGTCGGCCGCGTCGGCGGGCTCGGGCGCGCGCAGGAGCAGGCGCGGCGTGCGCAGCTCGGCGCGCGGCAGGATGGCGGCCGGAGAACGGCCGTCGCCCCGCAGCAGGCCGAACACGACCAGGTCGTGCGGACCGTCGTCCTCCAGGACCGCGCCGCGCAGCACGCCCTCCCAGGTGAAGCCCGCTTTCTGGGCGACGCGCAGCGACGGCAGGTTGTCCAGGTTGGCGGTCAGGTCGATCCGGCGCAGCCGGGTCCTGTCGAAGACCCATTCGGTGAGGCCGCGCAGGGCCTCGGTGGCCAGGCCGCGGCCCCGGTACAGCGGGTGCACGCCGTAGCCGACCTCGGTCGTACCGGCCTCCCATGAGGTCTTGAAGAGGCTGATGGCCCCCACGACCAGGCCGTCCAGGTCGATCATCGCGAGGTGCACGCCCTGCCCCGACCTGCGCAGCTCGTGCACGCCCCGGTCGAGCCACTGCTCGACGCCGGACGCCTTGGCGGGCGCGCCGGGGGGCAGGAAGGCCGCGCCGGACCCCACGATCGACCGGATCCGCGCCGCGTCCTGGGGGGCGAACGGCCGCAGGGTCAGGCGGGCCGTCGCGATGGTGATGTCGGCATCGAACACGCACGGCAGGGTACACAGCGGCGATGTTTGCCCACGAAAGCGGGGGTAGGGGCGCTGAGGAGAGAGGTGACGCGAACATGCAACGTGGGAGCGACAAGCACGGCCCCCGTCTGGACGGCCAGCAGAAGCACGAGACCGAGGGCATGATGCGCGGCGGCGGCACGACGCACGCCGAGGAGTGGAAGGAGCCCGAGTCCATGCCGGCAGCAGGCGAGGAATCCATGCGGTCGTACCCGCCCGGCCACGAGCCCGGCGTGCCGGAAGGCATGACGGGGCGGAGCGTGGACGCGCGCGCCGACCTGGCCAAGTGGCTGAGCGACACCCACTGGCCCAAGTCGAAGGCGGACCTGGTCCGGCAGGCGGAGGAGGCGGACGCCCCCGACCGGGTGACGGACATGGTGCGCTCACTTCCCGAGCGGGAGTACACGAACATGGCCGACGTGGGCGAGGCGCTCGGGCTCGGCGTGGAGAAGCGGAGGTGGTGACGGGTGCGCCTCGACTTCATCCGGCCGCTGTACGAGCGGCGGGGCCCGTACGCCTCCGTCTACCTGGGGGCGCTGACCGGCCCGGAGCGTGAGACGCACTGGCACAGCGTGCGCGACGCGCTCGACGGGGTGGACCCGGCGACCGTCGCGGCGCTCGAGGAGGTGGCCGAGCGGGCGGCCGCGGGGCAGGCGCTGTTCGCCGCGCACGGCGAGGTGGTGCTGGCCGAGCCGCTGTCGCGGCCGCCGTACGAGCGGGCGACCTGGTCCCTGCTGCCGAACGTCGCGCCGATGTTGCTGGAGCGCGGCGAGAACGTGCCGCACCTGCGGGTCATCGTGGACCACGCGGGGGCGGAGCTGACGGTTTACGGGAGCGGGGCCCCACGCAAGCGTACGGTGGCGGCCACCACCTGGCCGCTGCAGAAGACCGCGCAGGGCGGCTGGTCGCAGCGCCGTTACGAGGTGTCCGTCGAGAACGCCTGGGAGCAGAACGCGCAGGCGGTCGCGCACGAGATCGACGAGCAGGTACGCCGCCTCGGCACCGAGCTGATCATCGTGGCCGGCGAGCCGAAGTCCCGTTCGTACCTGATGCACCACCTCGGCACCAAGGCGACCGACCGGGTGGTGATGGTCGAGCACGGCAGCCGCTCCGACCACGGCCAGTTCGAGGAGGACGTCGAGCAGGCGCTCGACGACTGGCTCGACCGCCGCCGCGCCGAGCTGCTGGAGCGCCACCAGGAGAGCGGCGGTCCTGTCGGCCTGTCGCAGGTGGCGCGGGCGCTGCGCGACGGGCGGGTGCAGGCGCTGCTGCTGCCCGGCGAGCGGCCGGAGCCGATCTGGATCGGCGAGGGCGGCGCCCAGCTCGACACCGACCGGGGCGAGCTGCGGCACTGGGGCGTGGCCGAGCCGGTGCGCGAGCGCGCGGACGCCGCCCTGGTCAGGGCCACCGCGATGACGGACGCCGAGCTGTGGTTCACGGACGGCGTCAAGGACGTGGCGGCGGTGCTGAGGTACTGACGGCCACGGCGCTCAGGTACTGATGATCACTTCGAGGGTGCGGGGGCCGTGCACGCCCTCGACCCGGTTGAGCTCGATGTCGCTGGTGGCCGACGGGCCGCTGATCCAGGTGAGCGGCCGGGCCGGGTCGAGCCGGGCGACGGCCTCGGGCACCGAGGAGACGATCTGGTCGGCCCGCACCACGCACAGGTGGTAGTCGGGCACCAGCGTCTGGGCGCGCGTGCCCTGGCCGGGGCCGTGGTCGAGGACGATCGTGCCGGTCAGCGCGACGCCGACGGCGCAGCCGGTGACGACCCCGTCGGCGGTGTGCAGGTCGGGCCAGCTCTCGTGCCCGTCCAGGTCGAAACCGTCGGGGACGATCATGCGGCGGCCGGCCAGGCGTTCCTTGATCCAGCCGGGCACCTCGGCGGCCGGCAGGACGTGGACGACGGCCCGGTAGTCGTCCACCCGCTCCGCGAACAGCTCGACGAGATCGCCGGTCGCAGCCTGGGTGCGGTAGTCGCGAGGGATCTCGACGTCCTCGGTGCCCGCCACGGCCTTGGCGATCCGGGCCAGGATCTCCTCACGCGCGCTCATTCCGCTCCCACCAGTCTCTGAACGATTCTTCCGGGATCTCCGGCACGTCCCGGGTGTCGGTCCAGGCCGACATCGGGCCGGGCAGCCGCTTCTTCGGCACCAGCCCGCGCACCTTGGACGCGAGCCGCTGGGCCGCGGCCAGCCGCCGGTGGTCGTCGAGTATCCAGCCGGCGACCTTCATGCCGGCCTTCTCGGCCGCCGCGTGCGGGGCCTTGGCGCGCAGGTCCACCAGGACCTCGGGGATGTCGATGGCGACCGGGCAGACGTCGTAGCAGGCGCCGCACAGGCTGGAGGCGTACGGCAGCGAGGCGTCCAGCTCGGAGCCCATGCCGCGCAGCTGCGGGGTGAGGATGGCGCCGATCGGGCCCGGGTAGACGGAGCCGTAGGCGTGGCCACCCGCGCGCTCGTAGACCGGGCACACGTTGAGGCAGGCCGAGCAGCGGATGCAGCGCAGCGCCTGGCGGCCGACCTCGTCGGCGAGCACGCCGGTGCGGCCGTTGTCGAGCAGCACGAGGTGGAAGTCCTGGCCCTCGACCGCGCCGGTCCACATGCTGGTGTACGGGTTCATCCGCTCACCTGTGGAGCTTCTGGGCAGCAGCTGGAGGAACACCTCCAGATCCCGCCAGGTGGGCAGGAGCTTCTCGATCCCCACCACGCTGATCAGCGTCTCGGGCAGGGTGAGGCACATGCGGCCGTTGCCCTCGGACTCCAGCACGACCAGCGTGCCGGTCTCGGCCACCATGAAGTTGGCCCCGGAGATCGCGACCTTGCTGCGCAGGAAACGTTCGCGCAGGTGGAGCCGGGCGGCCTCGGCCAGCGCGGGCGGGTCGTCGGTGAGCCCTGCGGGGGTCTCCGGCATCTTCTCCAGGAAGATCTCGCGGATCTCCGACCGGTTGCGGTGGATCGCGGGCACCAGGATGTGGCTGGGGAAGTCGTCGCCGAGCTGCACGATCAGCTCGGCGAGGTCGGTCTCGTACGCGGTGATGCCCTCGGCGGCCAGCGCCTGGTTGAGCTCGATCTCCTGGGTGGCCATCGACTTGACCTTGACGACCTCGCGCTCGCCGGTGGCCTTGACCAGGCCGGTGACGATGCGGTTGGCCTCGGCGGCGTCGCGCGCCCAGTGGACGGTGCCGCCCGCGTCCTGGACGGCCCGTTCGAGCTGGACCAGGTAGCGGTCGAGGTTGCGCAGCGTGTGGTCCTTGATGGCCTTGCCGGCGGCGCGCAGCTCCGCCCAGTCGGGCAGCTCGCCGACGACGTCGGCCCGCTTGCCGCGGATGGTGTGAGTGGCTTTGCGGAGGTTGTAGCGGAGCTGGGAGTCCTGAACGGCCTTCTGCGAGTTTTCCGGGAAATTTCCGGGCATGCCGAGGAATGTCGCGCTCATTGGCTCTCCTCCGTGGACGCCAGGATCTCGGCCAGGTGCATCGTCCGCACGCCCGTCTTCTGGCGGCTCAGCGTGCCGCCGATGTGCATGAGGCACGAGTTGTCGGCCGCGCACAGCACCTCGGCGCCGGTGTCCATGATGTTGCGGGTCTTGTCGGCGCCCATCGCCGCCGAGACCGCCGGGTTCTTCACCGCGAACGTGCCGCCGAAGCCGCAGCACTCCTCCGCCCCGGGCAGCGGCACCAGCTCCAGGCCGCGCACGTGGCGCAGCAGCCGGGCGGGCCGGTCGCCGAGCCGCAGGCCGCGCAGCGAGTGGCAGGTCGGGTGGTAGGTGACGCGGTGCGGGAAGTACGCGCCCACGTCCTCGACCTTGAGCACGTCGATCAGGAACTCCGACAGCTCGTACACCTTGGGCGCGACCTCCGCGATCGCCGCGGCCCCCTTGCTGCCCGGCCGGGCCAGCTTGGGGTACTGCTCGCGGACCATGGCCGCGCACGAGCCCGACGGGGCCACCACGGCGTCGTACCCGGCGAAGACCTCGGTGAAGTGCCGGGCCAGGCGCACCCCCTCCGCGCGGTAGCCGGTGTTGACGTGCATCTGACCGCAGCACGTCTGGGCGGCGGGGAAGTCGACCTCGCAGCCGAGCCTGCGCAGCAGGGACACCACGGCCTTGCCGGTGCCGGGGAAGAGCGTGTCGTTCACGCACGTGATGAACAGGGCGACTCGCACGCCTCTCCTCTCGAAAGGTATGGTCTGACCACAATATGGTCAGACCATAGCAGGGAGGCCCGGGTGGACGGCAGTGGGTGGGGTCCGGTGAAGCGCACGCGCACGTTCGAGGACGTGCTCGCGCAGATCGAGCGGCGCATCGCCGAGGACGGCCTCACGGCCGGGGACCGCCTGCCCGCCGAGCGCCGGCTCGCCGAACAGCTCGGCGTCAGCCGCTCGTCCGTGCGCGAGGCGATGCGCGTGCTGGAGACGCTGGGCGTGGTCTCCTCCCAGGTCGGACGGGGTCCCGACGCGGGCGCGGTGCTGATCGCCCGCCCCGACTCGGCCCTGACCGGCCTGCTGCGGCTGCACCTCGGCCTCGCCACCCTGGAGCTGCGCGAGGTCATCGACACCCGGCACATGATCGAGCAGTGGGCCGCCGCCCGCGCCGCCTCCGCCCGCGCCGGCGGCGAGGCGCTGGCCGCCGCCCTCGCCGGCATGGACGCGGCGCGCACCGCCGAGGAGTTCGTCGAGCACGACACCGCCTTCCACTGCGCGCTCGCGGACGCCTCCGGCAACCGGCTCGTCTCCGCCGTCATGCGCTCACTCCGGGACACGATGCGCAAATTCTCGGTCGAGGCGGTCGAACGCCTCGGCGACACCGCGATCCTGCGCGCCGGCCACGTCCGCATCCTGGCCGCGATCGAGGCGGGCGACCCCGGCGAGGCCGCCGCGGCCGTGTCGGAGCACCTCGCCGACGCCTACCCCGAGCTGTTCACTCACTGAAGGGCGTCGGCCTGGCGGCAGCTCGCGCCCGAGCAGCGTGCCATCGTGTCCAACCTGGTGTCCAGGTTCGCCAGTAGCTTGGCGTCGGCCGTGGCCGCGAGGTTCTGCAGCTCGTACGGATCCGTCCGCAGGTCGTAGAGCTGTTTCTCGCCGGTGGCGTAGCGGACGTAGGTGTAGTGCTCGGTGCGCAGCGCGGTGTAGTCCGGCACCGGCGTCTGCCGCGCCGACGACCGGTTGGTGGGCCGGTGGAACTCGATGAGCGCGTTGTGCCGCCACACCGCCGGCTTGCACCCCTTGAGCAGCGGCTTCAACGACCGCCCTTCGGCGAACGGAGGCAGCGTGGCCCCGCCCAGGTCGGCGACGGTCGCCGCGAGGTCGACGGTGGCGCCCATCTGGCCGATCCTCGATCCGGGCCGGATGCCGGGCCCGCGCACCACCAGCGGGATCCTGATCGCCTCCTCGTACGGCGTGGTCTTGCCCTGCGGCAGCCGGTGGGTGCCGAGGTGGAAGCCGTTGTCCGAGGTGAACATGATGTAGGTGTCGTCGAGGTGCCCGCTCTCGCGCAGCGCGTCGACGACGGCCCCGACCAGGTCGTCCACGCCGAGCATCGCGCGCAGCCTGGCGCGGTGGCGGCGGTCCACGGCGTCGATCTGCTCCTGCGACAGCGGGAGCCTGCCGCGCAGCCACAGCGGCTCGGCGCTGACGTCGGCCTGGTTGAACGACGGCGTCCGGGGCGCGGTCACGTGGGGGAACGCCTCCTCGTGCCGCCAGGCGGGGTTGGCCGGGTTGTGCGGCGCGATCGGCGCCAGGTAGAGGAAGAACGGTTTGTCCGAGCTCTTGATGAACTGCCGGCTCTTGTCGGCGAGCACGTCCGACAGGTAGTCCTCCTGGCCCCAGCCGTGCTCGGTCAGGGCGCCGTTCTCGTTGAGCCGGTAGCCGTACTCCTCGTAGAGGTTGGTCACCGGGACGGCCCACTCGTTCCAGCCGGGCGGCACGTACGTCTCCGTGGCGGTGCGCCCCGGATAGTGGTTGAGGAACTTGCCCATCAGCGCGGTGCGGTAGCCGGCCGACTGCATCCAGGTGCCGATGGTGGAGTCTTCCAGGCCGAGGGTGTGGAAGCGGTCGAAACCGCCCTCCGGTGCGGTGTTGGTGAGCACGCCATGGCTGTGGACGTACTGGGAGCGCAGGATCGACGCCCGCGACGGGCAGCACCAGGAGTTCGTCACGAAGAACCGGTCGAACGTGGCCCCCCGGCGCACCAGATGCCGGGTGATCTGGGGGAAGTACGCCAGTGTGCCCGCCTCCAGGTCGTCGGTGACGATGAGGACGATGTTCGGCCGCGACGCGCTCGCGGCCACCAGGGGCTCGGCCGCGGGCAACAGCAGGAGCAGGACGCACGCTACGCGACAGAGACCTTTGACCACGGACTGTGACTGCCCGGAGGATCCTCCATTGACACCCGGCCCCCTCACGGGGGTAATAGAACTTAATTCCGGAGGTGTCACATGAAGCTCGGGCTCCAGTTGGGCTACTGGCAGCGCAACGCCGACGACGCGACCGCATCCGTGCTGGCGGCCGAGCGCCTCGGCTACGACTCGGTGTGGACGGCCGAGGCGTACGGCAGCGACGCGTTCACCCCGCTCGCCTGGTACGGCGCGCGCACCAGCCGCATCAAGCTCGGCACGTCGGTCGCGCAGTTGTCGGCCAGGCCGCCGGTGACGACCGCCATGACGGCCATGACGCTCGACCATCTGACCGGCGGCCGGCTGCTGCTCGGCGTGGGCGCCTCGGGCCCGCAGGTCGTCGAGGGCTGGTACGGCCAGCCGTTCGCCAGACCTCTCGCCAGGACCCGCGAGTACGTCGAGATCATGCGCAAGGTCTGGCGCCGCGAGGAGCCGGTCACCGCCGACGGCCCCCACTACCCGCTGCCGCTGCCTGACGGCCTCGGCAAGCCGCTCAAGCTCATCACCCACCCGCTGCGCCCCGACATCCCCGTCTACCTGGGCGCGGAGGGCCCCAAGAACGTCGCGCTCGCCGCCGACATCGCCCAGGGCTGGCTGCCGCTGTTCGCCTTCCCCGAGAAGATCGAGGAGATGTACGGCGGCGCGCTCGCCGGCGCCCCCGCCGGCTTCGAGGTGGCGGCCATGGTGACGGTGGTGGTCTCCAACGACGTACGGGCCGCGCTCGACGGCGTGAAGCTCATGCTCACCCTCTACATCGGCGGCATGGGCGCCCGGCACCGCAACTTCCACGCCGACATCATCGGCCGCATGGGCTACGGCGAGGCCGCCGAGCACATCCAGGCGCTCTACCTGGCCGGGCGCAAGGACGAGGCGTTCCGGGCGATCCCCGACGAGCTGGCCGACGGCATCTCGCTCGTCGGCCCGCCCGGCCGCATCAGGGAGCGGCTGGAGCTGTGGCGCAAGAGCCCGGTGACGAGCCTGCTCGTCATGGGCCCGCGCGACGAGCCCACGCTGAAACTGGTCCGCGACCTGGTCCTCGGGTAGCCGGTTCAGTCGGGTCGGGGCGCGGGATCGGCCGTGACCGACCTCAGCAGCGGCCGGCTCAGCGCCCCCGCCCCGATCACCCCGGCGAACCCGAGCACCACGCAGACCACCAGCGTGACGACCCCGGCCACGCTGACCCCGCCGATCATGAACGGCGTCGCGCAGAACGCCCCCACCAGGATCGCGCCGCCGCCCATCACGCCCAGCGGGATCAGCGTCTCGGCCCGCCTGGCCCGGTCCAGCACCTCCAGCGGCGTCCCGGCGAGGCGCAGCAGCCCGTACGTCTGCCGCCGGTCGAGGACCGACGAGGCGGCCGTGATGCCCGCGCTCGCGATGGCCACCAGGAACGACACCGACAGCACCACGATCGTCCCCACCCGCACGTCGGCCAGCAGTTGATCGCCGAAGCCCCGCTCGTCGGCCTCGGTCGTCGGGGTGCGGCCCGGGACGAGCCCGGCGAGCGCCGTACGCGCCCGGTCCATGGCCGCCGCGTCGAGCGGGCCCGACGGCGCGGCGACGACGGTCCGCTTGACGACCGTGACCACGGCGGGCACCTTCGCCGCCGCCAGCCGCTCGCGGGCCTGCCCGGCCACCTGCTCGGCCTGCCCGGCGGGCGCGAGGACACGGAGCTGCGGCGGCCCGTCGGCCTGCGCGAACGCGCCCGGGCTGAGCAGGCCGAGGAAGCCCGCCACGAACCCGGTCAGCGCCACCCCGCTCACCGTCCGCCAGGCGGAGCGCGGGTCGTCCACCAGCCTGCGCCCGGCCAGCAGCCGGGCGGGGCCGCGCGCCGTGCCCGCCGTGATCCGGCCGATGAGGCCCACCACCCACGGCCCGGCCAGGTTCAGGCACAGGAACGCGAGCCCGAGCGCCACGGCCACGATCGCCACGCTGGTCCCCTGGGTCAGCATCGGGAACGCGGCCAGCACCGCGAGCAGCGCGAGCACCCGGACGAAGCGCATGCCGGGCGGCGTCTCCCGCTTGGCCACGCCGAGCGGGCTCACCACCACCCGGCGCAGCCCCGCGACCGCCGACAACCCCACCAGCAGCGGCACCGCCACCAGCACCCCGGCCAGCACCGCCAGGCCGGGGAACAGGTCCCCCGCGAACCAGGCGCCGCCCTGGATCTCGATCAGCGT
Source organism: Nonomuraea wenchangensis (assembly GCF_900111685.1). Classification (GTDB taxonomy): domain Bacteria; phylum Actinomycetota; class Actinomycetes; order Streptosporangiales; family Streptosporangiaceae; genus Nonomuraea; species Nonomuraea wenchangensis. The sequence goes on along the minus strand of NZ_FOHX01000026.1, from coordinate 15,772 downwards.
CAGCAGCGGCACGGCCAGCGCGAACGCCACCGCCCCGACCAGCGCCCCGGCCAGCGCCACGAGCACCGCCTCGGCCACCGTCATCCGCACCACCTGCCCGGGCGTCGCGCCGACCAGCCGGAGCGCGGCCAGCCTCCGGTCCCGCCTGGCCACCGTGAGCCGGGCCGCCGCGCCCCCGAACACCAGCAGCGGCACCACCATGAGCACGCTCGCGATGACCGCGAGCACCTTGTACGCCTCCGCGTCCTCGCTCGGCGTCCCCGCCAGGCTCGCGACCCTCACCGGCGGCTTGCCCACGATCCAGTCGTCACTGCGCTCGGCGGTCATCGCCGGCGCGTCCGGCGCGTGGCCGACGACCGCGACCAGCTCCCCCGGGTACACCAGGGCCTCGTCCCCCAGGACGCCCGCCGGGCGCGGGTAACGGTCGCCCAGCTCGGCGGGGAGCAGCTCACGGGCCAGCTCCGCGAGCGCGGGCGACAGCCACGTCTCCCCCGGCTTCGGGAAGCGCGGCAGGCCGGGCGGCGGAGCGGCGTCGGGCCGGAGCGCGGCGAGATCCACGACGGTGATCGCCCGGTCGCGTACGTAGTCGAAGCGGGACGCCTCGACGGCCACCGCGTCCTTGGCGGCCGCGTCCTTGGCCACCGGCACCGGGTTGCGCCAGGCACCGCGCTCGGCGCGGGCGTCGAAGGCCAGGTTCGCGGCCACGGCGAACAGCAGCAGCGCCGTGGACACGGCGACGGCCCCCAGCGTCAGCCAGACGCCCAGCAGCCCCTTACGGCCGCCGCCCTTGAGCAGCCGCCACGTCAGATCCAGGTTCACGCCGTCGCTCCGCTCATGGTCACCAGGTGGCCGTCACGGACCTCGACGGTGCGGTCGCACCAGGCGGCCACGTTCGGGTCGTGGGTGACGACGATCAGCGAGGCGTCGTTGTGCCGGGTCGCCTCCACCAGCAGCCGCATCGTGTCCTGCCCGGTCCGCTGGTCGAGCGCCCCGGTCGGCTCGTCGGCGAACACCACCGCCGGCCTGGTCACCAACGCCCTCGCGATGGCCACCCGCTGGGCCTGCCCGCCGGACAGCTCGCCCGGCCGCCGCGTCTCCATGCCCGGCAGGCCGAGCGGCGCGAACCACTCGCGGGCCTGCCGGACCGCCTGCTGCCGGGACACGCCGCCCAGCATGAGCGGCAGGGCCACGTTCTCCTCCGCCGGCAGCTCGGGCAGGAGCTGCCCGAACTGGAAGACGAAACCGAACCGGGTACGCCGCAGCGCGCTGCGCTTGCGCTCCCCCATCGCGTCGATGCGCTGCCCCAGCAGGTGCACCTCGCCCTCGTCCGGCCGCATGATGCCCGCGAGGCAGTGCAGCAGGGTGGACTTGCCTGACCCGCTCGGCCCCATGATCGCCACGGCCTCACCGGCCCGCACCGCGATGTCCACGCCGCCGAGGGCGACCGTCTGCCCGAACCTCTTGACCAGGGCCCGTCCAACAAGCACGTCGTTCATGCCCCTCAGCCTCCCGGCAGGCCCGTATCCACCGGATCGGCCGTGCGGCCATCCCGTCTCGACCGAACGGCCGATCTCTTTAGAGTTGGGGCCGTGACTATTCGGGTTCTCGTCGCCGACGACCAGCAACTAGTACGTACCGGCTTTCAGATGATCTTGGATGCGCAACCGGACATGGAGGTCGTCGCGGCGGTGGCCGACGGGGCCGAGGCGGTGGCGGAGGCGCGGCGGCTGCGGCCCGACGTGTGCCTCCTGGACATCAGGATGCCCAGGCTCGACGGCATCGAGGTGACCAGGATCCTGGCCGGCCCCGGCGTGGAGAACCCGCTGCGGGTGGTCATCGTCACCACGTTCGACCTCGACGAGTACGTCTACGGCGCGCTGCGCTCCGGCGCGACCGGCTTCCTGCTCAAGGACAGCGGGCCCACGCTGCTCATCGAGGCGGTGCGGGCGGCCGCGGCCGGAGACGCGCTGGTGTCGCCGTCGGTCACCGTACGGCTGCTGCAGCACCTCGCCCAGCCCCGGCGGGCCGCGCCGCCGCCCATGAACGACCCGCTGACCGAGCGCGAGCTGGACGTGGTGCGGCTGATCGCGCGGGGGCGCACCAACCAGGAGGTGGCCGCCGAGCTGTTCGTGTCGTTGTCGACCGTCAAGACGCACCTCGGCAGCATCTTCGCCAAGCTCGGCGTTCGCAATCGGGTCGAAATCGCTGCTTGGGCGTGGGAATCCGGCGTGGTGAGCTGATTAACGGCGGGCCTCGCGGGATAAAAAGTGAATCAGAACCGCAGCGCAAGGCCCGGGGAGAGAACATCGTGCGCCACACCCAGGCACCGCCCAGCAGAGCCGCCTCCGCCGTCTACGTCACGCTCGCCGCGCAGGTCCTCTCCCTCGCCGCTCTGGTGATCTTCGAGCAGGTTCGCGGGCGGCAGCTCGCCGCCCAGCTCGCCGCGTTCGGCGGACGGCCCCAGGGGGCCGAGGCGGAGGCGGTCGTGGGCGCGGTGACCGTGTTCGCGGTGCTGATCATGCTGGTGGCGGGCACCTCGGTCGCGGCCGGGGCCGCGTACGCGACGTGGCTCGTACGGGCCAGGCAGGCCAACGACCGCTCGGCGGCGACCGCGCCGGTGGCGGCGGCCTGGCTGATCCCCGGCGTCAACCTGGTGGCGCCCGCGCTGCTCCTGGACGAGGTCTGGCGCGGCACCCGGCCGCCCGCGGGGCGGCGCGGCCGATGGCTGGCGCTGCTGGCCGGGTGGTGGGTGAGCTGGCTGGCCACGCTCGCGCTGGTCACGATCCGGCTGCCGCTCGACTCCGCGGCCCGCGGCCTGACCGGGGTGGGGGCGCCCGAGCTGCTGTGCGCGGCGGTCGCCGCGGCGCTGTGCGCGGGCACCGTCCGCGAGCTGACCCGGCTCCAGCGCGCCGCCCGCTCCCCCCTCGCCTCCCTCCGCCCCCTCGCCGCCGAACCCGCCTCCGGCTCCACCCCCCTCAGCCACCCCATGTGACCCGCCCGGCCCCGGGCGAAGGGGTCAGGCGGCGGTGGGGCCGGAGCTGCCGGGGCTGGCGTGCCAGAGCCGGCGGGGCGGGGTGACGGCCGGGGCGATGTCGGAGTAGGGCGACAGCCGGAACCCGTTCGGATACTCGATGCGCCGCCCGCCCACGCCCGCCGGCTCCCCCGGCGTACGGCTGAGCAGGTCGCGGACCGCGTCGATGCCCTGCGACCGCCACAGGCCGTCCAGGTCGGCGAGGTCCCAGCAGTCGACGGCCCGCAGCGACACCGCCCGCACGCCGGTGCGCCGCACCACCCCCTTGGCCAGCATGAGCCACGCCCCGAACACGGTCGCGGCGCAGTGCCCCTGGACCGACTCGAAGAAGGTCAGGTCGATCGGCCCGGTGGAGTCATCCAGGGTGGTGAAGATGACCCGCTGCCCGGAGCGCACCGCGGGCGTCTGCGTGGCCACCTTGACCCCGGCCACCAGCACCTCGGACCCGTTGCGCCGGCGCAGCAGGTCGCGGGCGCGTACCACGCCGAGCAGGTCGAGCAGCTCGTCGTGGAAGCTGATGACGTGCCGGCTGACGTCGATGCCGAGGATCTCCAGCTCGGCCTCGACCATCTCGGCCTCGGTCATCTCGGGCAGCTCGCCGGGCGGCAGGTGCTCGGTGAAGCCCAGCGGGAGCTGCGCCGACGGCTGGGTTTCGGACGGCCGGGTTTCCAAGGGGCGGGTGTAGTGCTTGGAGGCGCGCGGCCCGGCCCGCACGCCGCTCGCCGACGAGCGTTCGAGCGCGCCGATCCGCGCGATCAGGTCGCGCCGGGTCAGCTCGCCGGGCTTCCAGCGCGGCCCGCCCGGACGCAGGTCGTGCAGCGCGTCGAGGCCGCCGACCTGCACGATCCGCTCGATGACGGGCCGCGAGGGCCGGGCGCGGTCCCAGAAGTCGGCCAGCGACGTGTACGGCTGCCCGGCCACCATCCGCTCCACCTCGGCCTCGCTCACCCCCTTGACCGCCGAGAACGGCACCCGCAGCGCGTACCCCTTGCCGAGGTCCTCGGCCCGGAACTCGCGCCGCCGAGGCTGCGCGTCCCGCGGGCCGGCGGCGAGCCGGTCGGGCCGCACCCGCACCGGCACGCGCGGCCCGAGCCGCTCCACCCGCCAGTCCTTGCCTGACTTGTTGACGTCGAGCGGCAGGATCTTGACCCCGCACTGCCTGGCCTCGTCGACGATGACCCGCGAGGGGTACATGCCGGGGTCGTGCGTGAGCACCCCCGCGAAGAACGCGGCCGCGTGGTGCCGCTTCAGCCACGCCGACTGGTAGGTGGGCAGCGCGAACGCCGCCGCGTGCGCCTTGCAGAACCCGAACCCGCCGAACGCGTCCAGCACCCGCCAGGCCCGGTCCACGGCCGCGTCGTCGAAGCCGTTGGCCCGCGCCAGTGGCACGAACGTCTTGCGCACCCGTTCGCGTCCCTCCGGCGTGCCGAGGGTGCGCCGCAGCAGCTCGGCGAAGGACAGGTCGCGCCCGGTCATCACCGAGATGATCTTCAGGACCTGCTCGTGGAACACCACGACGCCGTGCGTCTCGCGCAGCGCCTCGCGCAGCCGCTCGTGCGGGTAGTGCGGCTGCCGCCACCCCTGCCTGGCCTCCAGGTAGGGGGTGATCATGTCGGAGTTGACCGGCCCCGGCCGGAACAGCGAGATGTCCACGATCAGGTCGTGCATGGCGCGCGGCTCCAGCTTGGCCACCAGCTCCCGCTGACCGGGCGACTCGATCTGGAAGCACCCGATCGTGCGGGCGGCGCAGATCATGTCGTAGGTCTCCTGGTCGTCGTGCGGGACGTACTGAACGTCCGGGTCCTCCCCGCGCTGGGCGTCCAGCTCGACGGTGACGCCGTCCACGCGCTTGACCTCGCCCAGCGCGTACGCCAGCGCCGACTGCATCCGCACGCCCAGCACGTCCAGCTTGAGCAGCCCGGCCTCCTCCACGTCCTCCTTGTCGAACTGCGACATCGGGAACTCCAGCAGGCTGCGTTCGACCGGCGTCCGGTCGAGGAGGCCGGAGTTGCCCACGAGCACCCCGCACGGGTGCAGCGCGATGTGCCGGGGCAGCCCGTCGAGCCGTTCGGCGAGGCGGAACACCCGGTCCAGCCCGGCGTCGCCGAGCCGGCTGCCGCGCAGCTCGGGCAGGTCGGCGAGCGAGGCGGTGATCTGCCTGGCCCTGATGTGCGGGAACGCCTTGGCGATCGTGTCGATCTCGTGCGGCGGCAGGCCCATCGCCCCGGCGACGTCGCGGATGGCGCTGCGCGCCCGGTAGGTCTCCATCATGGACACGCAGGCCACGCGGTCCTCGCCGTACCGGTCGAAGATCGCCCTGTAGCAGTCGAGTCGGCGGGCGGACTCGACGTCCACGTCGATGTCGGGCAGCCCGACGCGCCCCTCGGACAGGAACCGCTCCATGAGCAGGCCGTGGTCGAGCGGATTGACCTCGCCGATGCCGATGAGGTAGTTGACCAGGCTGCCGGCGCCCGAGCCGCGGATGGCGCAGCGCACGCCCATGCCGCGGATCATGTCGGTGATGCCGGCCACCGCGATGAAGTAGCCGGACAGGCGCTTGCGCTCGATGATCGTCATCTCCTCGCCGAGCCGCCGCCGGGCGTCCGCGTCACGGCCGAGGCCGCGCCGGAGCAGGCCGTCCTCGACGCGGTGACGCAGCAGCGGCACCGGGTCCCTGCCGATCTCGGGCAGGTGCAGGTCGGGCGGGTCGTTGCGGAGCGCGAGCAGCCGCAGCGGGTCCATCGCGCACGCCTCGGCCAGCCGCCTGGTGGTGAACAGCAGCCGCCCCACCCGCGTCCGGTCGGCGCCGCAGACCTTGGCCGCCACCTGCCACATCTCCTTGGTGCTCTTGAGATAGGCGTGCGAGGTCGTCCGGTCGAGGTGGCGCGGGTGCAGGGGGACGAGCTGGCGGGCCGCGTCGAGCACGTCGCCCACCTGGTGGTCGGCCGGGTCGAGGTAGCGCACCGCGTTGGTGAGCACGGCGGGCACGCCCATGGACTCGGCCAGGCCGAGCATGCGCACGGCGGTGGTCGCGTCGCGGAAGCCGTACTGGTCGACCAGCTCGATCACCACGGCGGGCACCGCCGCCCGCCACAGGCCGAGCAGCGTCCGCGCGTGCTCGTCGCGCCGCGCGGCCACCGCGCGGCCCACGTCGGAACGGGGGCCGAGCAACACCACGAGCCCGTCGTCGGCGCCGAACCCGTGCTCGCCGCCGGGCCCGCCCGCCCATGCGCCGACCAGCTCGCGGGTCACCTTCGGCCGGCCGCGCTCGCCGGCCCGGTGGGCGGCGGTGACCAGGCGCGCCAGGCGCGACCAGCCCTCGCCGCGGGCCAGCACGGTGACGCGGTCCTCGGCCTCGGGGCCGGTGCGGGGCCGCTCGGCGCGCATGCCGGGCGCCGGACCGGCCGGCGGGGCGTCGAGCGCCAGGTCGACCCCGACGACCGGCGCGATCCCGGCGTCGGCGCACGCCTGGACGTGCTTGACGGCACCGTAGAGCCCGTCGCGGTCGGTCAGGGCCAGGATGTCCATGCCGTGCTCCGCGGCGCGCTGGGCGAGGGCCTGCGGGAAGGCGGTGCCGTAGCGCATGGAGTAGGCCGAGCACACATGGAGATGCGGGAACGGCGGCGCCATCAGTCCCACGCCCTCAGCAGCAGCCAGCCGTTGGCGGCGGTGTCGTAGCGCAGCTCGTAGGAGCCCACCTCGCGGCCGGGGCCGGCGTCCACGCGCCAGAACCGGCGCTCGCCCGGATCTCCCTCGCTCGTCTTCCACCATTCGCGCGCGACCACCCAGTGGTCGAGGACGCGGCGGACGAGGTAGAGCCGGTCGCGCCAGACGAACTGGATCGGCTCTCCGTCCCTCGTCCACACCTCTATCGGATCGCCATAGAGTCTGCTCAAGACGCTTCTCCCACGCGGCTCTGGTCGTGTTCGTGAGCCACCCGGGGGAAGGCGGGCGCTTATGACTCGAACATATGTTCTCCGGGCGCGGAACGCAAGTCGATCGCCTGCCGCACGAGCGGGTTGGCGCCGATCGAGTTGCGGATGCTGAAGGCCACGCTGCCCGCGCGGTAACGGTCGTCGGAGGACTCCACCGGGCGGCCCTCCTGCGTCGTCGTGGTGCGGCGCTGGCGCAGCAGCGGGCTGCCGCGGCGCACCCCCAGCAGGCGGGCGTCCTGGGCGCCGGCGGCGACCGCGTCGATGAGGTGTTCGCCGTAGGCGCACACGAGGCCGGTGGTGTCGTACAGGGCCTGGGTGACCGACTCGCAGTCGGCGGGCAGCGCCTCGACGGCGGGAGCCACCCAGGCGGCGTACACCGTCCGCTCGACCAGCACCGGCTCCCCCTCCAGCGTGCGCAGCCGCAGCACCTCCAGCACCTCGCCGCCGCCGAGCCTCGCCGACTCCGCGGCGCTCGCGGGGCGGCGGCGCTGCTCGATCACCTGGCCGCCGAAGCGGTGGCCGCCCGCGCGCGCCCACTGCGCGAAGCTGTGCAGCTCGGCGAAGCTCTGGCTGCGCGCCGCGCCGAGCACAATGCGCCGGGCGCCCTGCCTGGAGCCCACCAGTCCCTCGGCGGCGAGCACCGCCACCGCCTGGCGCACCGTGCCGCGCGCCGCGCCGTGCCGCCGGGCCAGCTCGGCCTCGCTGGGGAGCTGCGAGCCCACCGGGTACGCGCCGGAGATGATGCCTTCCCGCAGGTCATCGGCGATCAGTTCATAGCGAGCAGCCACGCCCGCCCCTCCCCGTTCATGAAAGAGCAACGTTCATGCGACTAACTGGTGCTCGCTTGTTTGTACAAGCTCCCCTAGTTTCGTGCCATACCCCCTGCACAATGGAGGCGTCGTGCTCACCTCTCGCGCCCGAGCGGCCGGAATCGCCGCGATACTCGCACTCGCAACCGCGGCCTGCGGCGCCGCCCCCGGCACCCAGCAGACCACCGAGGCGTCACAGGGCGGGGCGAACGCCGCCACCGCCACCTCCGCCGCCGACTTCGGCGGGCTGGACAAGCTCGTCGAGGCCGCCAAGAAGGAAGGCGCGCTCCACGTCATCGCCCTGCCGCCGGACTGGGCGAACTACGGCGAGATCATCGAGAAGTTCCAGGCCAAGTACGGCATCAAGATCGAGAGCGAGACCCCCGACGCGTCCAGCGCCGACGAGATCAACGCCGTCAAGACCCGCAAGGGCCAGGACCGCGCCCCCGACGTGCTCGACCTCGGCCAGTCGTTCGCGCTCAGCGGCGCGGCCGAGGGGCTGTTCGCGCCGTACAAGGTGCAGACCTTCGACAAGATCCCCGAGGGCCAGAAGGAGCAGACCGGCCTCTGGGTCAACGACTACGGCGGCTACGTGTCCATCGGCTGCGACGCCAAGAAGATCGCCACCTGCCCCACCAGCTTCCAGGACCTGCTCAAGCCCGAGTACAAGGGCAAGGTCGCGATGAACGGCAACCCGACCAAGGCGGGCTCCGCCTTCGCCGGCGTGTACGCCGCCGCGCTCGCGAACGGCGGCTCGTACGACGACATCCAGCCCGGCATCGACTTCTTCAAGAAGCTCAAGGACACCGGCAACTACAACCCGGTCGAGACCACCCCGGCCACCATCGAGAAGGGCGAGACCCAGATCAGCATCGACTGGGACTACAACAACGCCGCCTACGCCCCCCAGATGGCCGGCAAGGGCATCGACTGGCAGGTCAACATCCCCTCCGACGGCAAGTACTTCCAGATGTACGCCCAGGCGATCAACAAGGACGCCCCGCACCCGGCCGCCGCCCGGCTGTGGCAGGAGTACCTCTACAGCGCCGAGGGCCAGAACCTGTTCCTCAAGGGCTTCGCCCGTCCCGTGCTGCTGCCCGCCATGACCTCCGACGGCACCGCCGACCAGGCGCTCGCCGACAAGCTGCCCAAGGTGGACGGCGAGCCGACCTTCCCCACCACCGAGCAGGTCGACGCGGCCAAGGCCAAGCTGGCCAGCGGCTGGGACGCCGCGATCTCCGGATGAGCCGTACCCGGTCGAGCGGCTGGCTGGGCGCGCTGCCCCTGCTGGCGTTCTTCGCGCTGGTCTTCGGCGTCCCCGCCGTCGTGCTGGTGGCGGGGGCGTTCACCGCGGAGGGGCGGCCCAGCACGGCCAACCTGGCGCTGAGCCTGCAGGGCGGCTACCTGACCGCCCTGCTCGGCAGCGTGAAGCTGTCGGCCGTGGTGGCGCTGGCGGGGGCCGTGCTCGGCACGTTCCTCGCCTACGCCGTCGTCACCTCGCGCTCGCGGCTGCTGCGGGAGGCGGTGCTGACCGCCTCCGGCGTGCTGGCCAACTTCGGCGGGGTGCCGCTGGCGTTCTTCTGGATCGCCACGCTCGGCAACTCCGGCGTGGTCAGCGGGCTGGTCGGGCTGCCGTCGGGGTCGCTCTACACGTTCTGGGGGCTCGCCGTCGTCTACCTGTACTTCTCGGTGCCGCTGATGGTGCTCGCCATGGCGCCGGCGCTGGACGGCCTGCGCCCGCAGTGGCGGGAGGCGGCGGCCAACAGCGGCGCCACCGCCTGGCACTACTGGCGCTACGTGGCGCTGCCGGTGCTGGCCCCGGCCATGCTGGGCGGGGTGGTGCTGCTGTTCGGCTCGGCCTTCTCCGCCTACGCCACCGCCAACGCCATGGTCGGCACCGTCGTGCCGCTCGTCACCCTGAAGATCGCCGCCGCGCTCACCGGCGACGTGCTGATCGGCTACGAGAACATCGCGCTGGCGCTCAGCCTCGACATGATCGTGGTGGCCGGCCTGGTCATGGCGATCTACCTGCCGCTGCAGAGGAGGACCTCGCGATGGCTGCACTGACCGGGCTGGAGCCCGTCGCCACCGCCGCCCCCGCGAAGGCGCCCGCCCGGCCGCGGGTGTGGCGCGGGCTGGTGTTCCTGGTGGCCGGGCTCTACTTCCTGGTGCCGCTCGGCGCCTCGCTCTGGTACACCCTCTACTCGCCCGGCTCCGGGGTGTCGTTCGCGCCCTACGCCGAACTGCTGACGGCCGAGGGCTTCGCGAGCTCCCTGACGCTGTCGCTGGGGCTCGCCGCGGCCACGATCGCCGTGGTGCTGCTGCTGGCGCTGCCCGCGATGCTGGCCGTACGGCTGTTCGCGCCGCGGCTGCGGCCGGTCATGGAGGTGCTGTGCACGCTGCCGCTGGTGGTGCCGCCGATCACGTTCGTGGCGGGGCTGTCCACCGCGCTGCGGAACGGCACCGAACTGCTGGCGCCGACGCCGTTCTGGGCCACGATCATCGCGGTCCAGGACCCGGGGTTCCCGATCGTGCTGGTGCTCGCGTACGTGGTGCTGGTGCTGCCGTTCGTGTACCGGTCGCTGGACGCCGGGCTGCGCACGATGGACGTGCGGACGCTGGTGGAGGCGGCGCGCAACCTGGGGGCCTCGTGGCCGTACGTGCTGTTCCGGGTCGTCGTGCCCAACCTGCGCTCGGCCCTCGCCAGCGCGTCGTTCCTGACGCTCGCGCTCGTCCTCGGCGAGTACACCGTCGCCAGCCTGCTCGGCTACCAGCCGTTCGCGGTGTGGATCGTGACCGTGTCCGGGTCGAAGGGCCAGCTCTCGGTGGCCGTCTCGATCCTGAGCCTGCTCATCATCTGGCTGCTCCTGCTGGCCGTCTCGACCGTCTTCGGTAAGGAGAAGAGGAAATGACCGCATCGGCTCCGGCGTCCGTCGAATTCCGGGCGCTGCGGCGGGAGTTCGGGAAGACGGTCGCGCTGGACGGGCTCGACCTGCTCATCGAGCCCGGCGAGTTCGTCGCCCTGCTCGGTCCTTCCGGGTGCGGCAAGACGACGGCGCTGCGGTGCGTGGCCGGGTTCGAGCGGCCCGACTCCGGCGCGGTGCTCGTGGACGGCAAGGACGTCACCCGCGTGCCCGCCAACAAGCGCGACGCCGGGATGGTCTTCCAGTCGTACTCGCTGTTCCCCAACCTGAACGCCCGCGACAACGTCGCCTTCGGGCTGCGCGTGCGCAAGGTGCCCGCCGCCACCCGGCGGGCCCGCGCGGACGAGCTGCTGGAGCTGGTCGGCCTGCCCCAGCACGCCGACCGCTACCCCCACCAGCTCTCCGGCGGCCAGCAGCAGCGGGTCGCGCTGGCCCGCGCGCTCGCCCTGGAGCCGCGCGTGCTGCTGCTCGACGAGCCGCTGTCGGCGCTGGACGCCAAGGTACGGGTCATCCTGCGCGAGGAGATCCGGCGGCTCCAGCTCGACCTGGGCATCACCACCGTCTTCGTCACCCACGACCAGGAGGAGGCGCTGTCGGTCGCCGACCGGGTCGCGGTCCTGCGGGACGGGCGGCTGGAGCAGGTGGGCGCGCCCGCCGAGATCTACGACCGGCCCGCCACGCCGTTCGTCGCGGAGTTCGTCGGCACCATGAACCACCTCGCCGGGCGGCTCGGCGGCGACCGGGTGAGCGTGCTCGGCCAGAGCCTGCCCGTGGACGGCCCCGTCCCTGACGGCTCGGACGTGGACGTGCTGGTCCGGCCGGAGGCGGTCAGGGTGGAGCCCGCCGAGGACGGGCCCGCCGAGGTGCTGGCGGCGTCCTTCCGTGGCTCGTCCGTACGGCTCAGGCTCGCCGTGGACGGCGGCGAGGTGCTGGCCGACGTGCCCGGCCACGAGGCGGCGCGGCTCGGGCCCGGGACGCGGGTCGCGGTGCGGCTGGTGGAGCGGCCCGTGCTGGTGGCGGCCCGTACGGTCACGACGCCCGCCCCCGTCGTGGCCGCCGATGCCGTCTGATCCCGACGCCGTCCTGCTCGATCTGGACGGGACGCTGGTGGACACCGAGGGGGCGTGGTGGCGGGCGGTGGCCGGGGTCGCCGCCGCGTCGCTCGGGCGGCGGCTGGAGGAGGCCGACGTGCCGCACGTACGCGGCCGTACCGCCGCCGACGCCGCCGCCCACCTCCTCCCCGCCGCCGCGTCCGGAGCCGCTGTGGCCGCGCTGGCGGAGCGGCTGGTGGACGCCTTCGCCGAACGGCTCGCCCGCGACGGCGTGCCGGTGCTGCCCGGGGCCCGCGAGCTCCTGACCGACCTCGCGGCCGCGTCCATCCCCACGGCCCTGGTCAGCGCGTCGCCTCGGCGCGTGGTCGAGCTGGTGCTCCCCTGCCTGCGCCACTCGTTCCACCTGGTGGTCGCCGACGGGGAGACGGCGCGCGGCAAGCCGTATCCGGACCCGTACCTGGAGGCGGCCCGGCGGCTCGGCGCGGCCCCCGAGCGCTGCGTGGCCGTCGAGGACAGCCCGGCGGGCGTCGCGGCGGCCACCGCCGCGCGGTGCCGGGTGCTGGTGACGGGGCCGGCGGGACCGCCGTCGCTGGCCAGGATCCGCGCCTGCCTCGCCGCGTCGGGAGATGCCTTGTGACCATGCTCCCGCGATCACGGCGGTGTCGGTAAGCTTGCGCGGCGTGAAGAACGGTGAAACCTCCCACATCGGGCGCTACAGGGTGCTGAGCGTGCTGGGGCGGGGCGGCATGGGCACGGTTCATCTCGCCGAGGACCCCGCCGGCCAGCGGGTCGCCGTCAAGGTCATCAACCCCGAGCTGAGCCAGCACGAGCAGTTCCGCCTGCGCTTCCGCAGGGAGGCCGACGCCGCGCGCCGGGTGCGCAGGTTCTGCACGGCGGCGGTGCTGGAGGCGGCGCTCGACGGCGACCAGCTCTACGTCGTCACCGAGTACGTGCCGGGCCCCAGCCTGGAGCAGGCCGTACGCGAGTCCGGCCCGCTGCGCGGCTCCAGCCTGGACGCGCTGGCCGTGAGCGTGGCGACCGCGCTGACCTCCATCCACGCGGCCGGGGTCGTCCACCGCGACCTCAAGCCGTCCAACGTGCTGCTGTCGCCGGTCGGCCCGCGCGTGATCGACTTCGGCATCGCGCGGGCGCTCGACACGCTCGGCGGCGTCACCGGCACCGGCGAGCTGGTCGGCACGCCCCGCTACATGGCGCCCGAGGTGCTGCGGGGCGAGCCGGTCTCGCCGGCCTGCGACGTGTTCTCGTGGGGGTGCCTGGTGGCGTTCGCGGCGAGCGGGCGGGCGCCGTTCCCTGGTGACACGCTGCCCACCATCGTCTACCAGGTGCTCAACACCGAGCCCGCGCTCGACGACGTCGATCCCGGGATGCGCGAGCTGGTCAGGGCCGCGCTGCGCAAGGACCCGGCCACCCGGCCGACCGCCCAGCAGCTCCTCGACCACCTCGTCGGGCGGGCCGCCGAGCCGGAGCAGGCCACGCGGACGGTCCAGGCGACCTGGCAGCACGCCGGCGGCCCGTACGCGCCCGGCCCCACCCTGCCGCGGCCGGTGTACGGGGCGCGGCGCGGCAAGCTGTACGCGGCGGCCGCCGCCGGGGCCGCGCTGCTCGTGGCCGCGTCCGTGGGGGCGTGGGCGCTGCTGTCGCCCGGCGGCCCGCCCGACCTCGGCATCCTGTACGCCGAGGACTTCACCCAGACCTCCGGCGGCTGGAACGGCACCTACGACGCCAACGCCGACGCCTCCTACGGATACCGGACGGACGGGACGTACGGGCTGGACGTCAAGCAGGGCAGCGGCTACGAGGAGCGGTGGGCGAAGGCTCCCATCCCCTTCCTCGTCGCCACGCCGACCACCACGCCCAACCCGACGGCCAAGCCCACGCCGATGCTGCCGACATCGGTGGTCATCGGCGTCACCGCCGAGGTCAAGAAGGCGTCGGGCACCGGCGAGTACGGCGTCTACTGCCACAGCACCGACGAGGAGGGCTACTACGAGTTCGGGCTGGACACCGGGGGCAAGGCCAGGATCCGGCGGGTCCTGGACGGCTCGGGCGGCACCCTCACCCCTCCGGTGCAGGTGGACGGGCTGACCGGCGGGCCGGTCAGGATCGTGGTGGCGTGCGAGCAGATCGACACGACGACGCGGCTGACCATGTGGGTCAACGACGACCGGGTGCTCCGGGTGGAGGACCCCGACGGGATCAGCAACGGGTCGCTCGGGCTGTTCGCGCGTACGACGAAGGCCGAGGGGTCGCTGCTGCAGACCACGTTCGACGACTTCGAGCTGCGCGGCAAGAAGGCCGACCCCTGATCGCCGGTCAGAGAACCCCCGCGCGCGCGGCGGCGAGTGCGGCGTCGGCGGCGCGGTCGGCGTCCCGCTCGCTCACCGGCTCGTGCGCCACGAACAGCCGGTAGTAGACGGGCGCGACCGCCACCCTGATCACCTCGCGGACGTCCACCACGTCGGGCAGCTCGCCCCGGGCGACCGCCCGCCGTACGACCTCGGCCGACTGCTCGTGCCTGGCCACGAAGAAGTCGTGCAGCGCCCGCGCCGCCGCGTCGTTCTGCACGGCGGCCGCCACGAACGCCAACGACACCGGCCCCAGCTCGGGATCGGCGAACCCCGACCGTACGAGCTGCACGACGCCCCGCAGGTCGCCCTCGATCGTCCCGGTGTCGGGGATGGGCCACGGCTCGTCGCGCGCCAGCTCCAGGGCGTCGGAGATGAGCCCTTCCACGTTGCCCCAGCGCCGGTAGACGGTCGTCTTGTGCACGCCGGACCGCTCGGCCACCCGCTCCACCGTCAGCCCGGTGTAGCCGTGCTCGGCCAGCTCGGCGAGGGTCGCCTGGCGTACGGCGTCGCGTACGCGCGCGCTGCGCCCTCCCGGCCGCTTGCTGCCACCCGCTTCCAAAAACTACTCCAGTTGCGTTTGCTTGCTCGGTTGTGCTTAGCTAACGCTACCGCAGTTGCGATTGGAGTTCCATCCTGATCCACCTTCACAGCGTTTCCAAGTCCTACGGCGAGCGCGTCGTGCTCGACGACGTCACCGTGTCCGTCAAGGCGGGCGAGCGCGCGGGCGTCGTCGGCGAGAACGGCTCGGGCAAGTCCACCCTGCTCCGGCTCCTGGCCGGGGTCGAGCGTCCCGACGACGGCGAGATCACCGTACCCACCGCCACCGACGACGTCGGCTACCTCGGCCAGACCCTCGACCTGCCGCCCACGCACACCGTCCAGCAGGCCGTGGACGCCGCCCTGGCCGGGCTCCGGGCCATCGAGCGCCGCCTGCGCGGCCTGGAGTCGACCCTCACGACGGCCACCGGCGACACCGCCGCCGCGGCCCTGGCCGAATACGGCGAGCTCCAGACCCTCTACGAAGCGCGCGGCGGCTACGAGGCCGACGCCCGCGTCGACAAGGCGTTCCACGGCCTCGGCCTCGCCCACGTCGGCCGCGACCGGGCTCTCGGCAGCCTGTCGGGAGGCGAGCTGGCCCGGCTCGGGCTGGCCTGCGTCCTCGCCGCCGCGCCCCGCGTCCTGCTCCTCGACGAGCCCACCAACCACCTCGACGAGCCGGCCCTGACCTGGCTCGAAGACCGCCTGCGCGAGCACCGCGGCACGGTCGTCGTGGTCTCCCACGACCGCGTCTTCCTCGGCCGCGTCGCCACCGCCGTCCTGGAGGTCGAGGGCGGGGCCGTCACCCGCTTCGGCGGCGGCTACGACGGCTTCCTCGCCGCCAAGGCGACGGCACGGGCCCGCTGGGAGCAGGCGTACGCGGCCTGGTGCGCGGAGGTGCGCCAGGTGCGCGAGCACGCCGCCACCACCGCCCACCGCGTCGCCGCCGGCGGCCTCATGCGCGACAACAACAAGATGGCCTACGACCGCAACGCGGGACGCGTGCAGAGCTCGGTCTCCAGCCGCGTCCGCAACGCCCACGAACGCCTCCGCCGCCTCCTCGACAACCCGATCCCCCGCCCCCCGTCCCCCCTCCACTTCCACTCCCCCTTCAC
>NZ_FOHX01000038.1 GCF_900111685.1 Nonomuraea wenchangensis | reverse complement strand
CCGCCCGCCGCTGTCGCCTGCCGTCCGCCCCGCCTGCCGTCCGCCCAGCCCGCCGCCGTCACCTGCTGCTTGCGCCCGCTGCTCGCGCGCCCGCCACCCCGCTCAACCGCGATCAAGCCCGCCGAGGCCCCCGAGTACGCTCCCCTCATGAACGAGCTCTTGGTTGACCGCGACGACGACGGCGTGGTGCTCATCACCCTCAACGTCCCCGACCGCCGCAACGCCATGACCGACGCCATGACCGACCGCTGGCGCGAGACGATGACCGCGCTCGCCACCGACCCCGACGCTCGCTGCGTCGTCGTGACCGGCGCGGGCACCGCCTTCTCCGCAGGCGGCGACCTGTCCTGGCTAGGCGAGCGCGGCGCCGAAGCCGTCCCCGAGCTGCGCGAGCGCATGCTCGCCTTCTACCGCACGTGGCTCCTGGTCAACCGGCTGGAGATCCCCACGATCGCCGCCGTCAACGGCCCGGCGGTCGGCGCGGGCCTGTGCGTGGCGCTGGCCTGCGACCTCGTCTACGCTGCCGACGACGCGAAGCTCCTGGTCCCGTTCACCTCGCTGGGGCTGCATCCGGGGATGGCGGCGACGTACCTGCTGCCCCGCAGAGCAGGGGTGGGTCTGGCCCGCGAGATGCTGCTGACCGGTCGCACGCTGACCGGAAGGGAAGCAGCGGATAAAGGTTTGGTAAATCGATCTTTCCCGAAGAATGACCTGATCCCCGAAGTCAGAGCCCTCGCCCAGAAGATCGCTCAGAACGCTCCCATTGCCACAAGGCTCACCAAACTGGCCCTCAACCAAGACCATCAAGACCTGGAAGCCGCGCTGAGGTGGGAATCCTTGGCCCAGCCGGTCACCATGGCCACGTCGGACCTGCTCGAGGGCCTGGCCGCGCATCGGGAAAGGCGCATGCCCAAATTCACCGGCTCTTAATCATCTGACCAGCAGAAACAGCGCCGCCCCTCTGTGGAATTTCCCTCAACTCGGCTAACGTGCATATGTGCCCCCCGAGACAGTCGAGGTTCGTCGAAGTTCTCGTCGCCGGCGTACGGTCTCCGCATACCGCGACGGCGACAAGACCATCGTGCTCCTGCCCGCCTGGCTGAGCGGCGAAGACGCGGATGAGTGGGTGAGCCGCATGCTGGATCGGCTGGCCGCCAAGGAAAGCCGCCGCAGACCGACGGACGAGGCGCTGCTGGAGAGAGCCAGGGAGCTGTCGGCGAAGTATCTCGGCGGCGACGCCGAGCCGGTGAGCGTCCGCTGGGTCGACAACCAGCAGCACCGCTGGGGCTCCTGCACCCCGGAGAACGGCACGATCCGCATCTCGACGCGGCTCAAGGGACTGCCGGAGTGGGTCATCAACTATGTGATCATCCACGAGCTGGTGCACCTGCTGGTGCCGAGCCACGGCGCCGCGTTCTGGGCTCTGGTCGAACAGTACCCCAAGGCGGAGCGGGCCCGCGGCTTCCTTGAAGGATTCTCCGCCGCGGCCCACTCGGCCCCGGAGGAATGTTGATCCGCGTCGTCGCGGTCCTCGTCCGTCAGCGCATGGCGAACGCGGCGCCCGAGGGCGTCGACCCCAAGGCGTTCCTTGAGGCGATGGCCGAGGACACCTACGAGATGGTGGCCGGGCTCGACCTCGTCACCCCGGTCCTCGTGACCAGCGTTCCCGGCCTCGACGAGATCGTCTGGCCCGGCACCGAGATCATCGACATCGACGAGGACGAGCCGCTGACGTCCATGCTGTCCCGGCTCCCCGGCGACCAGGCCGCGGTGATCGGCGCCGACGCGCCCGATCTGCCGCCGCTGCTGGTGGGCAAGTTGTTCCGCGAGCTCGGCCGCGCGGAGATCACGGTCTGCCCGGCGGAGGACGGCGGCGCCGTGGCCCTGGCCTGCGCGCTGCCCGCCCCGGCCTGGGCCGACCCCGATCTCGACGATCCCGCCGCCGTGGCCACGCTCCGCGCGCAGGCCCCAGGCCCCCGCAGGGTCGCCACCACTCCTGGCTGGCACCGCCTGCGTAGCCCGCAGGACGTCCACCGCCTGGACCCCGGTCTCGAAGGCTGGGACAACACCCGAGCCCTGCTCAAGGAAGCGTGAGCTCGGCCAGCACGGCCCGGTGATCGGTGCCCGGCACCGTCCGTACGTCCACCGCCCGCACCGCCACCCGCCGGTCCACCAGCACGTGATCGATGGTGATGATCGGCGGCACCTTCTTGTTGGCCGGCCACGTCGGGATCAGCCCGGCCCCCACCTGGTCGGCCGCGTCCTTGTAGCCCCGCGACAGCAGCCCGCGCAGCGCCGCGTGGTCGAGCGAGGCGTTGAAGTCGCCGGCCAGGATGCGCACCCGGTCGGGGGAGGCGGACGGCAGCGTCCGCAGTGCCTTGTTCCAGTTGACGACGTTCGGCCCGAGCGGCGGGTACGGATGAACGTCCACGAACTCGACGGGCTCCCCGCCCGGCACCGACACGACCGCGGCCGGCATCTTGTGCCCGACGTCCGGCACCACGTCAGGCAGCTCGCGCAGCTCGTGCTTGGAGTAGATCCCGCTGCCGCCGGCGCTCCACTCGGCCTGCAGCACGCGGTGGGGCAGCAGCTCCTTGAGCCCGGCCACGTCCAGGTCGGACACCGCGCCGGGCGTCAGCTCCTGCGTGCTCAGCACGTCGGGGTCGAACTCGCGCACCATCCGCACGATCGTCCCGGCGTCGGCCCGCCCGAACAGCATGTTGATCGTCATGACCTTGAACGGCCGCCCGGCGGCGGCCTCGGCCCTGCCGAGCGCCCGGGGCAGCACGGCGAGACCGAGCGCCGTGGTCGCCACCAGCGCCACGGCGGTGGCCGCGCGCCGCCGCCCGGCCGCCGCGATCAGCAGCGGGAGCAGCGATCCCGCCGCCGCGTACGGGGTCGCCGTCATGATCTGCGTCGGCAGCGAGCCGCGCTCCAGCCCCGCCACCCTGACGGCGGCCCAGGCCGCGAAAGGGGTCACCGCCATCCAGGTCAGGACGGATCCGGGGATCCTCCGGCGTCTGCGGACGGGTGTGACGATCGTGCCACCCACGGGCGACTCAGCCGGAGCGCTCACCAGACCCCCTTTGGAACGATGCAGAGGACTCTAGTAGTACTTTGTTAGTTCGAGTCTCTATGAGACGGTCGTGGCATGACTCCGGCGGAGCTGGCTGATGTCCGTGGCCGTCTTGAGGACTTCGC
>NZ_FOHX01000016.1 GCF_900111685.1 Nonomuraea wenchangensis | reverse complement strand
CGCCACCACCCTGACCGCACGCTGCGCCAGACATCGCCGTACCGCCACGTAATCCCAGGTCGAGGAGGTGATGAACTGCTGCAGCCGCTGGTGATCCACCCCCAGCCGCTCCGCCATCGGCACCATCGACTTACGCCGCCCGTCCAGCATCAGCCCTCGCAGGTACAACCCGCCGTTGGACCGCTGCTCCCGACGCGCGAAGGAGGTGAACACCTCACCCGCGAAGTCCTCAAGACGGCCACGGACATCAGCCAGCTCCGCCGGAGTCATGCCACGACCGTCTCATAGAGACTCGAACTAACAAAGTACTACTAGGGCCCGGCCCCATGAGGAAGCCGGGCCGTCAGCGGGTCACGCGGCGGCGGTCGCCATCTTGCGCAGCCGGGCCAGGGCGTCGCGCTCGATGCGGCGCGCGCGGTCGCGGCCGATGCCGTAACGCTCCCCCACCTCGGTCAGCGTGTGCTCGCGGCCGTCGACCAGCCCGTAACGCCAGCGCAGCATCTCGCTGGTCGGCCCCTCCAGCCCGGTGAGCCACTGGTCGAGCCGCTCGCGCTCCAGGATGTCGATGGCCTGCTGCTCGGGGTCGGCCCAGGTCTCGTCGGCGATCATGTCGCCCAGCTCGGTCTCGTCCTCGTCGCCGACGCCGAGCTGCAGCGACACCGGGTCGGAGGCCCAGCGGCGCAGCTCGCGCACCCGCTCGATCGGCAGCTCCAGGATGTCGGCGAGATCGTCGTCGGTCGGCTCGGTGTCGAACTCGGCGAGCATGTCACGCCGCACCCGCATGAGCCGGGTCATCTGCTCCCCCGCGTGCGTGGGCAGCCGCACCGGCCGCGCCTGCTCGTGGATCGCCCGCCCCACCGACTGCCTGATCCACCACGTCGCGTAGGTGGAGAACTTGTAGCCCCGCCGGTAGTCGAACTTCTCCACCGCCCGCACCAGGCCCAGATTGCCCTCCTGGACGAGGTCGATCAGCGGCATCCCCCGGCCGGAGTACTTCCGCGCCACCGCCACCACCAGGCGCAGGTT
The DNA here is from genome assembly GCF_900111685.1 of Nonomuraea wenchangensis. Classification (GTDB taxonomy): domain Bacteria; phylum Actinomycetota; class Actinomycetes; order Streptosporangiales; family Streptosporangiaceae; genus Nonomuraea; species Nonomuraea wenchangensis. The sequence goes on along the minus strand of NZ_FOHX01000016.1, from coordinate 242,644 downwards.
GGCCTGGATGAACTCGTCCTTCGCGCGCCGGCCCGAGATCGCCAGCCGCTCCAGCTCCTCGTCCGCCGCGTCCCCGATGCGCGGCTCCGAGCCCCCGCTGTCGAGCAGGTGCTCCGCGAACAGTCCCGCCTCGATCCGCTTGGCGAGCTCCACCTCTTCCTCCGCGGTGAGCAACGGGACGCGGCCGATCTCGGCCAGGTATGTCCCCAGCAGATCTCGGTCCGCGACGTGCTGCTCCTGCGTGCGACTCCCCGTAGGCCTTGCCATCCCCTGGCACCTCGTTCCGCAGCTGCGTCCTATACCCGGCCAACGTGTGACCCCGGGCAAAGATTCCCTAAAGCACTACGACCGAGGGAGGGTTCTGGATGTCCTACTGAAGGAGGAGACCACCCTGGAAGACCTGATGGACGAGGGGCACGCCGGGCCGATAGGCCAGGTGGACGTAGGACGGGGCGTCGAGCACGACCAGGTCCGCGCGGGCGCCGGGACACAACCAGCCTACGTCCGTACGGCGCAGCGCGCGGGCCCCGCCGTACGTGGCCGCCCGGATCGCCTCCAGCGGCGTCATCCGCATCTCGCGCACCGCGAGCGCCACGCAGAACGGCATCGACGAGGTGTAGGACGACCCCGGGTTGCAGTCCGTGGCGAGCGCCACGGTGACCCCGGCGTCGAGCAGCCGGCGCGCGTCCGGGTACGGCGAGCGCGTCGAGAACTCCGCCCCCGGCAGCAGCGTCGCCACCGTCCCCGAGCCCGCGAGCGCGTCCACGTCGGCCGCCGTGAGGTGCGTGCAGTGGTCGGCCGAAGCCGCGCCCAGCTCGCAGGCGATGCGCACCCCCGGCCCCTCGCCGAGCTGGTTGGCGTGCACCCGCACGCCGAGCCCGGCCCTCTGGCCGGCGGTCAGGATCTCCCGCGTCTGGTCGCCGTCGAACGCCCCCCGCTCGCAGAAGACGTCCACCCACCGCGCGAACGGCGCGCACGCCGTCAGCATCTCCCCTGCCACCAGGCGTACGTAGTCGTCGGCGTCCACGCCCTCGGGCACGACGTGGGCGCCGAGGAAGGTGGTCTCGTCGGTGAGCGCGGTGGCGAGCTCAAGGGAGCGGCGCTCGTCCTCGACGGTCAGACCGTAGCCGCTCTTGATCTCGACCGTGGTGGTGCCCTGCCCGGCCATCTCGCGGACCAGCGCGAGCGCGTGCGTGGCCAGCTCGGCGTCGCCCGCGCGGCGGGTGGCGGCGACGGTGGTCCTGATGCCGCCGCCGGTGTACGGCTCGCCGGACATGCGGGCCTGGAACTCGGCCGTGCGGTCGCCGGCGAAGATCAGGTGGGCGTGGGAGTCGACGAAGCCGGGGATGACGGCCCGCCCGGCCACGTCCACACGCTCGTCGGCCCCGTCGGGGGCCTCGGCCGCCGGGCCCACCCAGGAGACCATCCCGTCCTCGACGAGCAGCGCCGCGTCCTGGATCTCCTCGCGTTCGGGGTCGCCGGTGTAGAGCAGCCCGATCCCGTCGAACAGGGTCGCGGTCATGGCAGGGCTCCGATTCATGATGGGACGGGTGTGGTCAGGGCGGGGTGTGGTCGGCTCGGGGTGTGGTCGGCGCGGGTGGTGGTCGGCGCGGGTTGTGGTCAGCGCAGGGCTTTGATCGCCTCGGACAGCAGCGCGCCGGCGTCGCCGAGCACGTGCCGCCCCGCGGTGACCACCCGGCGCCCGCCGGAGACGACGGAGTGCACGTCGGCGGCCGTGGCCGCGAACACCACGGCCTCCAGCCCGGCCGCGCCCGCCGTACGCACGCTGTCGAGGCGTACGGACACGAGATCGGCCCAGGCGCCCGGGACGAGCAGGCCCGCGTCGGGGAAGCCGAGCGAGATGTGGCCCGCGCAGGTCGCGGCGGACAGCAGGTCGCCGGCGCTCCAGTGGCCGCGCCTGCCGCTGGCCAGGCGCTGGTCCAGCTCGACCGCCCTGGCCTCCTCGAACAGGTCGACGACGGCGTGGCTGTCGGAGCCGAGCGTGATCGCCGCGCCCCGGTCGGCGAGCTCGCGGGCCGGGCCGATGCCGTCGGCGAGGTCGCGCTCGGTCGTGGGGCACATGCACACCGCCGTGCCCGACTGGGCGAGCAGCTCCACGTCCACGTCGGTGAGGTGGGTCGCGTGCACGGCGGTCGAGCGCGGCCCCAGGACGCCGTGCTCGTGCAGCAGCCTGACCGGGGTCGCGGCGTACATCTCGACGCAGGCCGCGTTCTCGGCCCGCTGCTCGGAGACGTGCGCGTGCAGCGGCGCGGCGTGGCGGCGGGAGAACTCGGCGACGAGCGGCATCTGCTCCGGCGGCACCGCGCGGACCGAGTGCACCGCCGCCCCGATCTCCACGTCGGGCTGCCCCTCGTAGGCGGCGGCGAGGGCGTCCGCGCGGGCCGCCCAGCGCTCGGCGTCGCCGTCGCCGAAGCGGACCTGCGGGCCCGACAGGGGGGCGCCGATGCCGCCGGTCAGATAGCAGGTGTCGAGCAGCGTGATGCGCAGCCCGGCCGCGCGGGCCGCCTGGACGAGGGCGTGGCCCATGGCGTTGGGGTCGTCGTACGGCGTGCCGTCCGGCCCGTGGTGCAGGTAGTGGAACTCGCCCACGCAGGTCACCCCCGCCAGCGCCATCTCGGCGTAGACGGCGGTGGCGAGGCGCAGGTAGGAGTCGGGGTCGAGGCGGGCGGCCACGTCGTACATGCGCTCGCGCCAGGTCCAGAAGTCGCCCTTGCCCTCCTGGGCGACGCCGCGCAGCGCCCGGTGGAAGGCGTGGGAGTGGGCGTTGGCCAGGCCGGGGACGGTGAGCCCGGCCAGCCGCTCGGCCCCGGGCGGCGGTGGCCCCTGGCCGATCCTGGTGATGCGGTCGCCCTCGACGACGACGAGCACGCCCTCGGCGACGCCGTCGGGCAGCCACGCCTGCTCGCACCAGTACGTCAGCGACACAGATCCTCCAGCACGTCCGCCAGCGCCACCACTCCCGCCTCGCAGTCTGCCTGCTCGGCATGCTCCTCCGGGCTGTGGGACACGCCGGTGGGATTGCGGACGAACAACATCCCGACCGGCACCCCCGCCGCCGCCAGGATGCCCGCGTCGTGGCCGGCGCCCGTGGGCAGGACGGGCGCGGGCGTGCCGCCGCCAGCAACCCGGGCCAGGCGGTCCCTGAGCGCCGGGTCGAAGCCCACGACCGGCGTCCAGGACTCCTCGCTCACCTCGTGGCCCTCGGCCAGCTCCGCCACCAGGGCGCGGACGTCGTCCTCGGCCGCGCCCCGGGCGTCCAGCCAGGCGGCCACGTGGCCGGGGACGGCGTTGGCGTTGCCGGGACTGACGCGTACCTTGCCGACCGTCGCCACCACCCCCCGCCGCTCGGCCGCCGCGCGGGCGGCCAGCACCATGCGGGCGAACGGCAGCATCGGGTCGTCGCGGTCGGCGAGCCTCGTGGTGCCCGCGTGGTCGGCCCGGCCGCGGAAGTCGAAGCGCCAGCGCCCGTGCGGCCAGATGGCGGCGGCCACGCCCACGGGGCGGCCGTGGTCGGCCAGGCCGCGGCCCTGCTCGACGTGGAGCTCCACGAACGCGCCGACGCCGGCCAGCGTCTCGTCGTCCCGCCCGATCGACTCCGGCCTGCGCCCCGCCCTGGCCAGGACGTCGGCGAGGGTGTCGCCGTCGTCGTCGGTGAGCGCGAGCGCCCGCTCCGGCCTGATCGCCCCGGTGAGCAGCCGCGACCCCATGCACGGCACGCCGAACCTGGCGCCCTCCTCGTCGGTGAAGCACACCACGCCGATCGGGCTAGCGGGAACGCCGCCGCGCTCCCTCAGCAGGTCGAGGGCGGCGAAGGCGGAGACGACCCCGAGCGGGCCGTCGTACGCGCCGCCCTGGCGCACCGAGTCGAGATGGCTGCCGGTCACGACACCGGGACGCCGCGACGGGTCGCCCCACCAGGCCCACAGGTTGCCGTTGCGGTCCTCCCGCAGGTCGAGGCCGCGCCGGGCGGCCTCGCCGGCGAACCACTCCCGGAGCTCCATGTCCGCCGGCGACCAGGCGTCCCTGACGTAGCCGCCGGTCGCCGCGTCTCGTCCTATCTGCGTGAGTGGTTCGAGCATGGCCCTACTGTAGTGAATGGATCCATTCAGTTGACCGGGCCGGCGGCGGGACGCAGCGTCAGCTCGGTGAGATGGGCGTCCGGCCCTGCGTTGACCGCGGCCAGCACGGCCCGCGCCACGCTCTCGGCGCTCAGATATTTGTCGGCCTCGAACGGGCCGCCCTCGTACTCGCGGACCTGGTGCTGCATGTCCGTGGCGATGCGGCCCGGGTAGACGGTCGTGACCCGCACGTCGCGCTCCTCCTGCCGCAGCGCGTCGGCGAACGCCTTGAGCGCGAACTTGCTGGCCGCGTACGCCGCCCAGTGCGGGTTGGCGCGCTGGCCCGCGCCGGAGTTGACGCACACCACGTGCCCCTTGGCGCGCCGCAGCGCGGGCAGCAGCAGGCGGGTCAGCTCGGCGACGGCGACGACGTTGACCTCGAACATCTCCCGCCAGACGGCGGCCGGCTGCTCGGCGATCAGCCCCATGCGGGTGATCGCGGCGCTGTGCACGAGCAGGTCCAGCCGCTCGACGCCGGCGACGTCGGCCTCGGTGACCCCGGTCAGCTCCACCGGCCACGGCCGCGCGTCGGGCAGCTCCGCCGCCACGGCGGCCAGCGCGCTCTCGTCCCGGCCGCCCAGGATGACGTGGTGAGTGGGCCCGAGAGCCCTGGCGACGGCCGCGCCGACACCTCGGGAAGCGCCGGTGACCAGCGCCGTCGGTCGTTCAGTCATGGAGATCAGCATATTTGCCCGCCGGGCGACCACCGGGATCACCGGCCGGACGCCTCACCCCGCGGCTCCATCACGAACGTCCCCTTGCCGTGCACAGCACGAACCAGCCCCCGCTCCGCCAGCTCCCGGATCGCACGCCGGACCGTCATCCGCGCGACCTGCCACATGTTGGAGAGCTCGAGCTCGGAGGGCAGACGGGAGCCGACCGCACGCTCGCCGCGCTCGATCTGACCCGCGATGTGCCCGGCGATGATCATGTAAACCAGATCAGCCCCAGCGGGATCGGTCTTCGGAAGTATCGCGCCGAGATCGTCGGTCCGTTCTTCAACGTCGCCCCGTGCCATCGGTCAACCATAAAGGGCAATTGACGTCACAAAACACCTATCGTCTTTCAGCGACGTCTACAGACGTCTACTGTCGAACTCGGGCCGCCGGCCGTACCGCGCCTCATCGAATCCCGACGACAGCCGAAGGGGACCCCCGTGACCATCACAGTCGCGGAGCTGGAACTGACCGGACGCTGCGCGCTTCGGTGCGCGCACTGTTACGCCAGTTCAGGCCCTCGCGGGAGCCACGGCAGCATGACGGCCACCGATTGGGCGGACGTCATCAGCGCGACGGCGGACATGCGCATCTCCCAGATCCAGTTCATTGGAGGAGAAGCAACCGGTCATCCGGCTTTTCCCGTGCTCCTTCGCCAGGCGGTCGCCGCAGGTCTGGCGGTCGAGATCTTCCCCAACCTGCTCCACATCCGCCGCACATGGTGGGACGAGCCGTTCTCTCTTCCCGGTGTGTCCCTCGCCACGAGCTATTACAGCGACGACGCCCCGACGCACGATCGCGTTACCGGGCTTGCGGGCAGTCATGCGCGGACCCGGGCCAACATCGCCGAGGCCGTACGCCGCGACATCCCGATCCGAGCGACCATCGTCGAGGTGATCGCCGACCAGCGCGTGGAAGCCGCCGTCGCCGACCTCATGGCGCTGGGTGTCACCAGGATCGGCACCGACCGGGTACGCGGCATCGGTCGCGGGACATCGACGTCCCCGCAGGTCGCAGAGCTGTGCGGCAGGTGCGGACGTACCAAGGCCGCCATCAGCCCGGACGGGGAGGTCTGGCCGTGCGTGATGGCTCGATGGATGTCGGCGGGCAACGTCAGGGCGACCCCGCTCGCCGACATCCTCAGAGGCGAACGCTGGAGGACCCTGGTCTCGACCATCCCCTCGTCTCCTCACAGAAGGGTTGTGCAATCCTGATTGCAAGCCCGGCCAGGGAGACTCTTCCGACTGCGCTCCCGCCGAGACCGACACCTGCGGTCCTTCCTACTGCGAGCCCGACTCGCTCCGTGGGGCTCGCCAGGGGCGGCTGGCGGCGGGTCATCCGGTGAGGTGCCCCTCGTCGCCCGCGAGGGGCGGGGTCGGGTCGCCCGCGAGGAAGGTGCCGGTCTCGTCGGTCATGCGTTCGTACTCCTCCAGGCGGGCCCTGGTGCGCAGCGGCGCCGCGTCGGCCATGGCCTCCACCAGGGCCATCGCCAGCAGCAGCGGGGCCGCGTGCGAGTCGAACACGAGCCGGTCGCCGACGGGCGCGTCCAGCACCACCTCGGCGGGGAAGCCGGGCTTGTCGGTGATCGCGGCCACCCGGTAGCCGAGCTTCTCTGCGTATTCGAGAGCCTGTACGGCCTCGCGCGGATAGCGCGGCAGCACCACGGCCACCAGCCATTCCGCTCCCGCCCGGCGGCAGGCGTGCAGGCCGTCGGCCAGCTCGGAGCCGCCGTGCGTGAGCAGGCGTACGTCGGGGTGGATGCGGCGGGCGTAGTCGGCGAAGGTGGTGGCCAGGCCGCACGAGACGCGCAGCCCCACCACCGGCAGCGGCTCGGTGGCGGCCAGCTGCTCGCCCAGCTCCTTCAGCGGGAACGCGCTCAGGCGCTCGCGTACGACGGCGAGGTTGCGGATCTCGACGTCGATCGCGCCCCGGAGCAGGCTCTCCTGCGGCTCCCCCGTGCCGGTGCTGCCCAGCACGAGCGGGCGCAGCGCCTGGCGCAGCTCCGGGTAGCCGCCGAAGCCGAGGACCATGGCGAACCTGGTGACCGACGGCTGGCTGACGCCGGCCCGTTCGGCCAGCTCGACGCTGGACAGGAAGATGGCCTCGTCGAGGTTCTCGCTGAGGTAGTGGGCGATCCTGCGCTGCACCGGGGACAGCCTGCGGCCGTTGAGCAACACGTTCAGTCCGCCGTGATATCCGTCCGCCACGCCTCCTCCAACGTCTCCCGCCCCTCGTTCTCATCCCTCAAGGAGGCACGGACCTGATCAGGACTCGCGCATGGGGATGCGGACGCCGCGGGTGTCGGCGATCTCGGCGGCGCGGTCGTAGCCGGCGTCCACGTGCCGCATCACCCCCGTGCCTGGGTCGTTGGTGAGGACGCGGGTCAGCTTCTCCCGCCCCAGGGCCGTGCCGTCGGCCACCGTCACCTGACCGGAGTGGATGGAGCGCCCGATGCCGACGCCGCCCCCGTGGTGGATGGAGACCCACGCGGCACCGGAGGCGGTGTTGAGCAGGGCGTTGAGCAGCGGCCAGTCGGCGATCGCGTCGGAGCCGTCGGCCATCGCCTCGGTCTCCCGGTAGGGCGAGGCCACGGACCCGCTGTCCAGGTGGTCGCGTCCGATGACGATCGGCGCCTGCAACTCGCCCGAGGCGACCATGTCGTTGAAGCGTTCGCCGGCGAGGTTGCGCTCGCCGTAGCCGAGCCAGCAGATGCGCGCCGGCAGCCCTTGGAAGCGCACCTTCTCCCCGGCCGTACGGATCCACCTGGCGAGCGGCTCGTTGTCGGGGAACAGCTCCAGGATCGCCCGGTCGGTGGCGGCGATGTCGGCGGGGTCGCCGCTCAGCGCCGCCCAGCGGAACGGGCCCTTGCCCTCGCAGAACAGCGGCCTGATGTAGGCGGGCACGAACCCGGGGAAGTCGAAGGCCCGCTCGTAGCCGGCCAGCCGCGCCTCGCCCCTGATGGAGTTGCCGTAGTCGAAGACCTCGGCCCCGGCGTCCTTGAAGCCGACCATGGCGGCCACGTGCTGGGCCATCGACGCCCGCGCCCGCTCGGTGAAGCCGGCCGGGTCCTTGTCGCGCTCGGCGGCCATGTCCTCGAAGGCGACGCCGGACGGGAGGTACATGAGCGGGTCGTGCGCCGAGGTCTGGTCGGTGACGATGTCGATCTCGGCGCCGCGGGCCAGCACCTCGGGCAGGACGTCGGCGGCGTTGCCGACCAGGCCGATGGACAGCGGCCGGCGGGCGGCCCGTGCCTCCTCGGCCAGGCGCAACGCCTCGTCCAGGGTGGCGGCCTGGACGTCGAGGTAGCGGTGCTCGATGCGGCGGGCGACGGAGCGCGGGTCGCAGTCGACGCAGATGGCGACGCCGCCGTTCATGGTGACCGCGAGCGGCTGCGCGCCGCCCATGCCGCCGAGTCCGGCGGTGAGCGTGACGGTGCCGGCCAAGGAGCCGCCGAAGCGTTTGGCGGCGACCGCGGCGAACGTCTCGTACGTGCCCTGGAGGATGCCCTGCGTGCCGATGTAGATCCACGACCCGGCGGTCATCTGGCCGTACATGGTGAGCCCGGCCGCCTCCAGGCGGCGGAACTCCTCCCAGTTCGCCCAGTCGGGCACCAGGTTGGAGTTGGCGATGAGCACCCGTGGCGCCCACTCGTGGGTGCGGAAGACGCCGACGGGCCGCCCCGACTGCACGAGCAGGGTCTCGTCGCCCTCCAGCGTGGTGAGCGTCCTGACCAGCGCGTCGTAGGACGCCCAGTCACGCGCCGCCCGTCCGGAGCCGCCGTAGACGACGAGCTGCTCCGGATGCTCGGCGACCTCGGGATCGAGGTTGTTCTGGAGCATCCGGAGCGCCGCTTCCTGCGGCCAGCCCTTGGCGGTGATCGTCGTGCCTCGCGGCGCGCGCACGCTGCGGCCCATCGTGACCCTCCTGAATGAAAACATTCATCTTTGTCACCCGCAGACTACAACGCACCGCGCGCGTCATCCCACGAGGAACTGGGTGGCCGCCAGCTCCCGGTAGAGGTCGTCCTCGCCGACCAGCTCGGCGTGCGTGCCGACGGCCCGTACGCCGCCCGCCTCCATCACCACGATCCGGTCGGCGCCCGTGACCGTGGAGAGCCGGTGGGCGATGACCAGCACGGTCGTCTCCCTCGCGACCTCGGCGATGACCTCGCGCAGCCGCAGCTCGTTGACCGCGTCGAGCTGCGAGGTGGCCTCGTCGAGCAGCAGCAGCCGGGGCCTGCGCAGCAGCGCGCGGGCGATGGCGACGCGCTGGCGCTCGCCGCCGGACAGCAGCACGCCGCGGTGCCCGACCGGCGTCTCCAGGCCCTCGGGAAGGCGGGACACCAGGTCGTCGAGGCGGGTGCGGGCGATGGCGCGGTTCAGCTCGTCCTCGGTGACGTCGCGGGCGGCGAAGAGCAGGTTCTCGCGGAGGGTGCCGGCGAGCACGGGGGCGTCCTGCTCGACGTAGCCGAGCGCGGCCCGCAGCTCGCCGAGCGGCCAGTCGCGGATGTCCCTGCCGCCCACAGTGATCGTGCCGCCCTGGTGCTCGTAGAAGCGCTCGATCAGGCCGAACACGGTGGACTTGCCCGCTCCCGACGGCCCGACCAGCGCGGTCAGCCCGCCGGGCGGCACCTCGAAGGTGACCCCGTCGTGGACGAGCGGGCGGTCCTCGCCGTAGCGGAACACCACGTCCTGGAAGGTGACGCCGACCGGCACGCCGCCGTCGCCGGTCCGCTCGGCGGGCTCGGCGGCGGGCTCGGCAGGCTCCGATGGTTCGGCGGGCTCCGCGGGCTCGGCGGGCAGCGCCTCGATCTCCTTGATCCGCTGCATCGCGGCCAGGCCCTGCTGGAGCTGCACCCCGCCCTGGACGAGCTGCCCGATCGGCGCGACCAGGTAGAACAGGTAGAGCAGGAACGCGATCAGCGACGAGACCTCCAGCGCCCCCGAGGAGACCCTGGCCCCGCCGACCGCCAGCACGGCGAGGAAGGCGATCTGCAGCGACACCCAGGTCGAGACCCCGGCGAGCGAGGTCCAGACGGCGACCTGCAGCCCCCGGTCGCGGGCCCGGGCGGCGGCCTCGCCGACCACGGCGATCTCCCGCTCCTCCGCGCCGCTCGCCTTGACCGTCCGGTACGCCTGCAGCGCCCGGTCCAGCACGGACCCCATCTCGCCCACGGCCTCCTGGGCCTGCGCCTGGGCCCGCTGGATGCGCGGCATGATCATGGCCACGATCCCGCCGACGACCACGATGACGCCGAGCGTGACGAGCAGCAGCACGGCGTCCATGGTCGCCATCATGACGATGGCCCCGACGAGCATGAACGCCGCGCCGACGGACTCGACGATGCCGTTGGTGAGCACCGCGCGCAGCAGCGTGGTGTCGCCGGTCACTCGCGAGAGCAGGTCGCCGGGCTTGAGCCGGTCGACGTCGGCGACCTTGAGCCGGAGCATTCGGTCCACGAGCCGGCGGCGGGCGCCGAGCACGATGCCCTCGCCGGTGCGCTCCATCAGGTAGCTGCCGCTCGCCGAGACGACCGCGCCGATCAGCACCGCGACGGTCAGTCCCAGCAGCGGCCCGGCCATCGACCCGCCCGCGCCGAAGGCGTCCACGACGTACTTGGCCAGCAGCGGCATCGCGAGCCCCGCGACCGAGCCGATCAGTCCGAGGAGCCCGCCGAGGATCAGGATCCTCCGGTACGGGCGGACGTAGGCCAATAACTCCTTGAGCACGGCATCCCCCTCCATGAAATTTCCACTTTGCGCAACGAACGAAGCGGCGTGATCCGCACCACTCCGGCAGGGTCAACCTAAATTGACGACCTAAGTATGTCAACTTCGGTTGACTTCTCCTCCTTGAGGAGGAGAAGGAACTCGCGACATCCACGAGCGCCCGGCGGACGAATAGGCCGTCGAGGAACCCGGCCGGACCTCGCAATGAACCAGCAACCAGACCAGCACCTGCGAAAGGACCACCATGGAGCTCCGGATCAACCGGCGCGCTCTGGTCGGACTCGGCCTCGCCGCAGCGGTCGCCGCGTCGTCGATGGCCGCGCTCCGCACCGACCCCGGCACAGCCTCCTCACACCGGGAGGCCCCGAAGATCCTGGGGATGCCCCAGGTCGACAACACCGACGTGTACGCCTTCGTCAGCCCGGACAAACCGGGCACCGTGACGCTGCTGGCCAACTGGATCCCGTTCCAGGAGCCCCACGGCGGCCCGAACTTCTACCCCTGGGACACCGGCGCCCGCTACAACATCAAGATCGACAACGACGGCGACGCCAGGACCGACATCACCTACCAGTGGACGTTCCGCGACGAGGACAGGCGCGGCAACGACACCTTCCTCTCCAACAAGGGCCCCGTCACCTCGCTGGACGACCCGGACCTGCTCTACCGCCAGCGCTACACGCTGAAGCGCATCACGCCCCACGGCACCAGGACCCTGGTCTCGGACGGCGTCGCCGCGCCCAGCAACCTCGGCCCCGCCTCGATGCCCGACTACGCCACCCTGCGCGCCCAGTCCATCGCCGGCGTGCCGGGCGGCGGCAGGACGTTCGCCGGACAGTCGGACGAGGCGTTCTTCCTCGACCTGCGCGTGTTCGACTTCCTCTACGGCGGCGACCTGTCGGAGGTCGGCCAGGACACCACCCGCGGCTACAACGTCAACACGATCGGCCTTCAGGTGCCGCAGAAGGACCTGGCGCTCAAGGGCGACCCCGAGCGCAACCCGGTCATCGGCGTCTGCTCGACCACCGACAAGTTCAACGGCGGCAAGTACGTGCAGGTCTCGCGCCTGTGCAACCCGCTGGTGAACGAGGTCGTCGCCCCCGCCGGGCTCAAGGACGCCTACAACGCCCTCGACCCGTCCCGCGACGCCGACGTGGCCCCGCTGGTCAAACGGGTCAACGACCCGGAGGTGGCCCGGCTGCTCCAGGCCGTCTACGGCATCAAGGCGCCCTCCACCCCGCGCGACGACCTGGTCCAGATCTTCCTGACCGGCGTCGCCAAGCGGACCGGCCCCATCAAGGCCGACCTGAACTCCCAGGTGCTGAACAAGGACGCCGGCAAGCTGCGGCCGTCCGAGATGCTGCGGCTCAACATGTCGATCCCGCCTTCCAAGGACCCGAACCGGCTCGGCGTGCTCGGCGGCGACCTCCAGGGCTTCCCGAACGGCCGCCGGCTCATCGACGACGTCGTGGACATCGAGCTGCAGGCGGTGGCGGGAGCCGCGCTGAGCGGCAAGCTCGTGCCCGGCCTGACGGACAAGGTGGACAGGAACGACAAGCCGTCGCTGCAGTCGTTCCCGTACATCCCGCTGCCTTCCAACGTGGCCGTCAACCAGCGATGAGTCCTCAACCGGCCGGCCTTCTCCCCGAGCCGGCCGGTCGCCCGCACCGTCCGTACCGCCGCTCAGGCACCGGAGCTCCCGTCATGCGCACTCTTGTGTTCTTCGCCGGTCTCGTCCTCACCGGGGCGCTGATCTTCACGATCGTCTCCTTCTCCGCGGCCCCCGCCGCCGCGCCCCCCGCGACGGCGGCGGCGCAGCCGCTCGAAACCCTCCAGGAACGACTCAAGCGCCTCCCCCGCGACCACCGGGGCTGGGCCGAGCTCGCCTCCCAGTACGTCGACCAGGCCCGCGTCACCGGCGATCCCTCCTACTACGTGAAGGCGGAGGGCGCCGCCCGCACCGCGGCCGGGCTGGCCCCGGACGACGACGCCGTGCTCACCGCGCGGGCCGCCCTCGCCGCGGGCCGGCACGAGTTCGCCGAGGCGGCCCGGCTGGCGGGGCGGGCGGTCGCGGCGAACCCGTACAGCGCGGCGGCCCACGGCGTGCTCGCCGACGCCCGCACCCAGCTCGGCGACCTGAAGGGGGCCGCGCGGGCCGTGGACCGGATGCTGGAGCTGCAGCCGGGGGTGGCGGCGTTCGCGCGCGCGTCGTACGCGGCCGAGCTGCGCGGCGACCAGGACGGCGCCCGCCGCTACCTGGAGTACGCGCACGAGGACGCCTGGCTGCCCGCCGACCTCGCCTACGTCCGCCACTACCTGGGCGAGCTGGCCCTCCACGCGGGCGACCTGGCCACGGCCAGGAACTGGTACGCCCGCGCCCTCCAGGCCGACCCCTCCTTCACCCCGGCGCTGGCCGGCCAGGCCAGGGCGAGCGCCCTCGGCGGCGACCTCCGCCAGGCGCTCGACCTCTACCAGCGGGTCGTCACCCGGCTGCCGCTCCCCCAATACCTGGTCGAGCAGGGCGAGGTCCAGATCAAGGCCGGGCTGCGGCCGGACTGGACGCTGCTCGACGCCCAGCGGCGGCTGCTCACGGCGGCCGGGGTGGGCGACGACCTGACGGCGGCCGAGTTCGAGGCCGACCACCGCGACCCGGAGCGCGCCGTCCGGTACGCGCGGGCGGAATACGCCCGCCACCCCAACCTCGTCGCCGCCGACGCCCTCGCGTGGGCGCTGTTCAGGGCCGGCGAGCCGGCGGAGGCGCTCCGGTACGCCGAGCGGGCCACCGCAACCGGCTGGCACAACCCGCTGATCCGCTACCACCGGGCCCGCATCGAGCGGGCCCTCGGCCGGCCCGCGCGCGTGGACCCCGGATTCGACCCGTCCCTGCCGTCCCTCGCGAGGCTCTCATGAAGGCGATCCGCTTCGCCCTGTTGTCCGCGCTGGCGGGCCTGCTGCTGCCGGCGCTGTTCGCGGGGCCGGCCGCGGCGCACCCGCTGGGCAACTTCACCGTCAACCACTACAACGGGCTGGTGGTCACGCCCGGCGGGATCGGCAACCTCGCCGTCGTCGACCTGGCCGAGCTGCCGACCCTGCAGGCCGATCCGGACGTGGACGCCGGCTACGCGGGCCGCCGCTGCGCCGCGCTGGCCGCCGCGCAACGCCTGGTCGTGGCGGGGACGGCGGTGCCGTGGCGGGTGACGGAGGCCGGGTTCGCGTACGCGCCCGGCATGGGCGGGCTGCGGACCAGCCGCCTGACCTGCCGCCTCACGGCCGCCGTCCGGGCCTCGGGTCCGGTGGAGTTCAGCGACGCCTTCGAGCAGGACAGGATCGGCTGGCGGGAGATCAGCGCGGCGGGCGACGGCGTACGGCTGAGCGGTTCCACGGTGCCGTCCGCGAGCGTCAGCGACGAGCTCCGCACCTACCCGGAGGACCTGCTGTCCGACCCGCTCGACCAGCGGACGGCCACGTTCACGGTGTCGGCCGGCGGGCCCGCCACGGGCGGGAGCGGGACCGTGCCCGGGGGCCTCGGCGCCGGCGGGCCCGTCGGGGAGGCGTTCGCGGCCCTCGACCGGACGTTCACCGGCCTGATCGGCGCGGACGCGCTGACGCTCCCGCTCGGGCTGCTCGCCGTCGGGCTGGCCGTGGTGCTGGGGGCCGGGCACGCGCTCATCCCCGGGCACGGGAAGACGGTGATGGCGGCGTACCTGGCGGGGCGGCGCGGCCGGCCGCGCGACGCGGTCGTGGTGGGGGCCACCGTGACGGCCACGCACACGGCCGGGGTGCTGGTGGTGGGGCTGGCGCTGACGGCCTTCACGACCCTCGCCGGTGAGACGGTGCTGTCGTGGCTGGGGGTGGCCAGCGGCGCGCTGATCGCCGTCATCGGTGTCCGCCTCCTCCTGAACGCCCGCCGCCCCGTCCCCCGTCATGGGCATGGCCACGGCCACTCGGGCAAGCGGGCCGGGCTCGTGGGGCTCGGGGTGGCGGGCGGCCTGGTGCCGAGCCCGTCGGCGCTGATCGTGCTGCTCGGCGCGATCGCCCTCGGCCGCACCTGGTTCGGCGTCGCGCTGGTGACGGCGTACGGGGCCGGCATGGCCGCCACCCTCACCGTCACCGGCCTCCTGCTGGTCAAGCTGGTGGACCGGCTGGAACGCCGGGCCGCCGCCGGCCGCCGGCTGGCCGCCCGCGTGTCCGGCCTGGCCCCGCTGGGCACCGCCGCGATGGTCGTGCTGCTCGGCGCGGGCCTCGCCGTCCGCTCGGCCGCCGCACTCTGAGCGGGTCACAGGGTCGAGGTGAGCCCCTCCGCGATCCTCCTCAGCTCGGCGCTGACGGCCTCGGCGCCGGAGAACTTCTTGACGTACGACGGACTGAACATGATCTCGGCGCGCTGCCTGTCGCCCATCCTGAGGAAGAGCGTGGGGGTGCCCTTCATGCCGTCCTCGCCCACGTCCTGGGTGACGAGGTAGCCGGTGCGGTCGCCGATGGTCACCTCCTCGCCTTCGCCCTCGTCGCGGAACCGCTGGATCCGCTCGTCGAGCTCCTGGACGGCGGCGTCCTCGTGGATGAAGATCTGGACGCAGTAGAAGCCGTGCTTGTCGCCGTCGAAGTTGTAGCTGGTCGTGTAACTGTCGCCGTGGTCCAGCGACCAGTTCGACCATCTCAGCCCGTCAGGCAGATATCCCACCTTGACGTGCCCGAACGCCTTCCCGTCCCCCAGGTCGCCGAAGTCCGGCGGGTCGGAGGGGACCGGCGGGGTGTCGTCGATGGCGGGCGGCTCCAGCGTCGTGGCGGTCGTGGTCTGCACCACAACCGGGGGCTCGCCGCTCGTGGCCGCCGAACCCAAGGTCACGTAACCGATGGGCGCCGCGGCGATGACGGCGGCCACCGCGGCCAGTGCCGCGCCCCTGACCCTCGTCCGCCTGCCGCCGGCGGCTCGCATGACCCGCTCCGCCAGGTCGGGCGCGGCGTGCAGTCTCGCGGTCTCGTCCGCCATGATCTGGCGGAGCTCCTCCTCAAGCGCGGGCATTCCTGATCACTCCTTCCGCTGCTTCGTGGCCGAGCGCCGAGCGGAGCTTGGCCATGGCCTTGGACGCCTGGCTCTTGACGGTGCCGACCGAGCAGCCGAGCACCTCGGCGGTCTGCGCCTCGCTGAGGTCCTCCCAGTAC
Source organism: Nonomuraea wenchangensis (assembly GCF_900111685.1). Taxonomy (GTDB): domain Bacteria; phylum Actinomycetota; class Actinomycetes; order Streptosporangiales; family Streptosporangiaceae; genus Nonomuraea; species Nonomuraea wenchangensis. Next base: position 226,897 of record NZ_FOHX01000016.1, on the reverse strand, counting down.
CGCAGGACGACCACCGCGCGCTGCCGGGGCGGCAGGGCGCGCAGCGCCTCCATGAGCACGTGGCGCAGGTCGACGTCGGTGACGCGGGCCGGTCTCTCCGGCGGCCTGTGCGTCGGGATGATGCTGAGGATGGCCCGGCGGCGGGCGCGGCTGATGGCGGCGTTGACGATGACGCGGCGTACGTAGGGCTCGGGGCTGTCGTACCGCACCCGGTCCCAGCTCCGGTACGTGCGCTCCAGCGCCGTCTGCAGCAGGTCCTCGGCCTCTGTCTCGTCGCCGCAGGCGAGATAGGCGACCCGCAGCAGGCTCGTGGCACGCGCGGCCACGAAAGCGCTGAAGTCGCGCTCAGCGCCGCTCATGGCTGTCTGTCCGATTTCACGCCCCCTAATACGCCTCGGCCGTCCCGGGCGTTGCCCGGCGGCGAAAAAGTCTCGCGGGGCAACGTTCCGGCGGTCCCAGGCGTATAGGAGATCATCACGTCGAAATCCACGGAGGTTCCCCATGAAACTCGCGACCGCGCCGATCCGGCCGCTGGTCTCCCTGGGCGTCGGCCTGGCCATGGGCGCCACCGCCCTCATGGGCGCGCCGGAGGCGGCCGCGGCGGCTCCGCCCGAGGGCGCCTACTGGCATTCCAGGTCGCTGATGACGCTCACCCATCCTTGGCGGTTCGGCTCCAGGTCGGACCCCTACGCGCTGGTCCAGCGGCGGGTCTCGGAGAGCTGGCAGGCGCCCGACGGCAGGACGTGGTTCGGGTTCCGTGAGCTCGGGGCGCTGCCGAAGAGCGCGGCGGACAAGAAGGCGTGGCAGCGTGACGGCTCCCCGTCCAAGTGGAGCGAGTCGATCGACGGCAAGACCGTGAAGCTGTCCGCCACACCCGCCAAGGGCAGCATGAACCCCGTACGGGGCCAGAACCAGTTCTTTCTCGGGGGACAGAACCTGACGTACGACGAGGTCCAGCGCCTGCCCGCGGACCCGGGAACCCTGAAGGACTGGCTCAGGAGAGCGGGTCAGGTCGGCCGCGTGCCGAGCGACGCCCTCGACGGCTGGGTCGCGGGGACCCTGCCGGAGCTCCTGCACGCCCTTCCCGTCACGAAGGAGGTCCGCACCGCCGCCTACCAGGCGCTGCTGACGATGCCGGACGTCCGCACGGACGGCGTCGCGAAGGACGCGATGGGCAGATCCGGCGCCGTGGTGCTGATCGAGCGGAAGGCCGAGGGGACGAAGAGCAAGAGCACCAGCAGGACCAGGCTGATCGTGGACACCGGCAGGATGGTGCTGCTGTCGCGGGCCCAGAAGGCCCTGGACGACGGCAAGCAGGTCCCGGGCAAGGATTCCAGCGAGACCCTGGTCGAGGTCGGCTGGACCAACACCCCGCCCGCCGTCCCCGCCCTGCCCTAGCGTCCCGCGCCCGTCCTGCCTATAGTCATGTCCATGACTACTCATGGGCATGACTGACGATGGCCCTCCGCCATGCCGTCCTCGCCGCCCTCCTGAGCGGCGAGCACAGCGGCTACCAGCTCACCAAGATCTTCGACGTCGGCGTCGCCGACTTCTGGTACGCCTCCCCCCAGCAGCTCTACGCCGAGCTGGCCAGGCTGGAGGCCGACGGCCTGGTGGCGGGCCGCGAGGTCGTCCAGCGAGGCCGCCCCAACAAGCGGGTGTTCACCGTCACCGGCGCCGGTCTCGACGAGCTGGCCGCCTTCGCCGCCGCCCCGCCCAAGCCGCTGCTGCTCCGCGACGACCTGATGGTCCGGGTGCACGCCGTGGACGCCCTCGACCCCGCCCCCGTCATCGCCCAGCTCCACGAGCGGGCCGCGGCGGCCGACGCCAAGCTGACCCTGTTCGAGCGCACGCTGCTGCACTTCCGCGGCGACCTGGACGAGGAGACGTTCCTGCGCGAGGGCGAGCGCGTCGGGCCCTACCTGTCGTGCCTGGCCGGCTGCCGGCTGGAGCGGGAGATCCGCGACTGGTGTCTCGGCACCGCCCGCGCGCTGGAGGAGCGCGCGGCCCACGTCAGGAAGGAGCGGCCCTGATGTACGCCCGTTACGTCGCCCTCGGCGACAGCCAGACCGAGGGGCTCGGCGACGGCGACGACCTGCGCGGCCACCGCGGCTGGGCCGACCGCCTGGCCGAGGTCCTGGCCGGCGCGAACCCGGAGCTGCGCTACGCCAACCTCGCCGTCCGGGGCAAACTGGCCGGCCAGATCCGCGACGAGCAGTTGCCGGCCGCCCTCGCGCTGCGGCCCGACCTGGCCACGGTCATGGCCGGCATGAACGACCTCATCCGGCCGGGCTTCGACGCCGCGCGGGTGGCGCAGGCGCTGGAGGAGATGTTCGCGGCACTGACCTCGGCCGGGGCCCGGGTGGTCAGCGTGACCTTCCCCGACATCGGCGCGATCATGCCGCTGGCCCGCCCGCTCCTGCCGCGCGTCGTCGCGCTGAACGCGCGGATCAGGGACGCCGCGGCCCGGCACGGGGTGACGCTGGTGGACACCTTCGGGATGCGATTCGTCGAAGACGCCCGGATGTGGAGCCCCGACCGGCTGCACGCCAGCCCGGAGGGGCACGCCCGCATCGCCGCCTCCGTCGCCCACGCACTGGAGCTGCCGGGCAGCGACGGCACGTGGAGTGATCCGTTCCCGCTCCTGCCTGCGGCGCCGGCCTGGCGGACGGCGGCGGAGCAGGCCCGCTGGCTGGGCGCGTTCGCGGGGCCGTGGGTCGGCCGCCGCCTGCGCGGGCGTTCCTCGGGCGACGGCCGCACCGCCAAGCGGCCCCTGCTGACCCCGGTGGATCAGTCGACGCCGGGGACGTCCTCGGCGTCGTAGTCCACGTCGCCGTCGTCGGCCCGGCGCAGCTTGATGTCCTCCAGCCACTCCCGGGCGAAGCGCCGGACCGCCCGTACGCCCTCCTCGTCCAGCCCGCACGCCTCGAACTCCTCGTCGGCGATGAACTCGGCGAACTCCAGCCGGTCGGCCAGCTCGCGCACGGAGAAGGTCTCGTGGCGCCGCCGGGCGAGGCTTTCGAGCTCGCGGAAGGAGTAGAGGTCCCGGGCGGCGGCGACCTCGGCGAGGTCGCCCGCGTGGCCGCGCTCGTGCAGCGCCCGCATCGCGAGCGCGAGCTCGTCCACGCTCACGTGCGCCGGCGTGCGCGCCGCGTGGACGGCAGGTCGTGCCGCCCGGACAGGAACTCCTGGAAGGCGATCTTGGCCCGGATCGCCGGCCGCCGCCACTTCTCCTCCCTGCGCAGGGCCCGCGCCATCTTGCGCGGCGAGCGCCGGGCGAAGACCCAGCGCGCCCACGGCGAACCGGGACGGGCCAGCCGGATCGCGCCCACCAGCAGCACGGGCGGCACGAACAGTCCGGCCATCCCGGTCCAGATCTTCCCCTTGAGCAGGGTGATCACGGCCAGCACCAGGTTGCCCACGATCAGCACCGCCGGGTTGACCAGGAGCGGGCCGTAGTCCCAGGTGAGCGGCCGGAGCCCGATGAGCAGCAGCCCGGTGACGGCGACCGCGATGAAGACCGCGTCGACCGAGGTCCGCCCCTCCTCCTCCCAGTACACGTCGTGCAGGTGCAGGATCAGCGCGAACTCGTCGAGGACCAGCGCCGAGCCGACCCCGAAGACGCCCGCCGCCATCGCGTGCCCGGCCTGCGCGGCGGGCGCGACGACGATCTGCGTGACGCCGCCGACGAGCATCAGCACGACGCCGAAGACGACGTGGTGGATGTGCATCTCGCCCACGTTGACGTCGCGGAACCAGCCGACCTTCGCCCTGATCAGCCGGACGTTGATGCGGGTCGCGATGAACGCCACGATGAGCATGACGAAGAAGCAGAACAGCGACAGCCGTCCCGTGGCGACGATGGTGTGCTGAAACCAATCCCCCATGACCTTAAAACGATGGTACGAGGCGATCGCCCTTACCGTGACGTATCTTCCGTCAGGCGAGGAACGCCCGCAGCAGCGCGGCCGTGCCCTCCAGGTGCTCGGCCATGGCGCGGCGGGCCGCGTCGGGGTCGCCGGCGAGGATGGCGTCCACGATGGCCCGGTGCTGGACGGCGGCGTGGTCGAGGTTGACCTGGAGCATCGGGATCGCGTTGAGCAGGTCGCTGACCCGGGAGCGCGCGTCGGCGCAGGCCGTGGCGAGCAGCGAGGAGCCGGTCAGCTCGGCGATGGACAGGTGGAAGGCCGTGTCGAGGCGGCGGTAGTCCTCCAGGGACGCCCCGTTGAGGTCGGCAAGCCGGCGCAGGAGCAGGGCGCGCCGGTCGCCGGTGAGCTCCATGCCGGCCAGCACCTGGGCGGCGCCGCACTCGACCGCCAGGCGGAAGGTCAGGGCGTCGGCGAGGTCGTCGCGGCCCATCTCGGCGACGGCCTGGCGCAGCTCGCGGGCGTCCGGGGCGGGCGGCTCGTAGGTGACGAACGCGCCGCCGTAGCGGCCCCTGCGCACGTCAAGGTAACCGGCGTCGGACAGGGCGCGGATCGCCTCACGCAGGGTGACCCGGCTGATACCGAGCCGCACGGCGAGCTCGCGCTCCGGCGGCAGCTTGCCGCCCGGCGGCACCACGCCCAGCTTGATGGCCTGGAGCAGCCGTTCCACGGTCTCCTCGAAGGCGTTGCCGGCCCGCACCGGGCGCAGCACCGTCATCAGTCGCGCCGACTCGTCCAACATGTCCTCGGGTCTTGACAGACGATCCCACCATGCACATCAATGGTCTGAGACTAGCCCAATCAACGGGAAAGCGCCTCAGGCCAGATCGGAGCGACCTGAACGTGCACGAAGGCTTCCTGAGCGTGGACGAGCTGCGCGACGAGGTGACCGCGGGCCGGATCGACACGGTGCTCCTCGCCATCGCCGACATGCAGGGCAGGTTGCAGGGCAAACGGCTCTCGGCGCGCTACTTCCTGGACGAGGTGCTGCACCACGGCTCGGAGGGCTGCAACTACCTGCTCGCCGTGGACGTCGACATGAACACGGTCTCCGGCTACGCGATGTCGTCCTGGGACCGGGGCTACGGCGACTTCGTCATGAAGCCCGACCTCGCGACCCTGCGCCGGGTGCCCTGGCAGGAGGGGACCGCGATGCTGATGGCGGACCTGGCCTGGGAGGACGGCGGTGACGTGACCGCCTCGCCCCGCCAGATCCTGCGCCGCCAGCTCGCCCGCCTGGCCGAGCGGGACCTGGTCGCCTACGTCGGGACCGAGCTGGAGTTCGTCGTCTACGACAACTCCTACGAGGACGCCTGGAATCGCGCCTACCGCGACCTCACCCCCGCCAACCTCTACAACGTCGACTACTCCCTCCTCGGCACCGCCCGCGTCGAGCCCTTGCTGCGCCGCATCAGGCGCGACATGGAGGGCGCCGGCATGTACGTCGAGTCCGCCAAGGGCGAGTGCAACCTGGGCCAGCACGAGATCGCCTTCCGCTACGACGAGGCGCTCAGGACCTGCGACAACCACGCGATCTACAAGAACGGCGCCAAGGAGATCGCCGCCCAGGAGGGCCGGTCGATCACCTTCATGGCCAAGCCGAACCAGCGCGAGGGCAACTCCTGCCACATCCACATCTCGCTCCGCTCCACCGCCGGCGACCCGGTGATGGCCGGCGAGGGGCCGCACGGCCTGTCGCGGCTCGGCGCCCGCTTCATCGCCGGCCAGCTCGCCTGCCTGCGCGAGCTGACCCTCCTGCTCGCCCCCAACGTCAACTCCTACAAGCGCTTCGTCCCCGGCAGCTTCGCCCCGACGGCCGTCAAGTGGGGCCTGGACAACCGCACGTGCGCGCTGCGCCTGGTCGGCCACGGGCTCTCGCTGCGCATCGAGAACCGGGTGCCGGGCGGCGACGTCAACCCTTACCTGGCGGTCGCCGCGCTGGTCGCGGCCGGGCTGCACGGCATCGACGGCGAGCTGCCGCTGGAGGACCCGTACGAGGGCAACGCCTACGACTCCGGCGCCGAGACCGTGCCCGCGACGCTGCGCGACGCGCTGACCCTGTTCGAGGGGTCGAAGCCGGCGCGTGAGGCGTTCGGCGAGGACGTGGTCGGGCACTACGCGAACAACGCGCGGGTGGAGCTGGCCGCGTACGACGCGGCGGTGACCGACTGGGAGCTGTTCCGCGGTTTCGAACGGATGTGAGCATGAAGATCGTCAATCCGGCGACGGAGGACGTCGTCGCCGACGTCGAGTTCGCCGACGCGGCCGAGGTGGACCGGGCCGTGGAGCGTGCCAGGAAGGCGTACGCGTCCTGGCGCGCGGTGGCCCCCGGCGACCGGGCGCGGCTGCTGCGGCGCTTCGCCGACCTGGTGGGCGAGCACGCCGAGGAGCTGGCCAGGCTGGAGGTGGACAACGCCGGGCACACCATCGGCAACGCCCGCTGGGAGGCCGGCGCGGTCCGCGACGTGCTGCACTTCTACGCCGCCGCGCCCGAGCGCAACCACGGCAAGCAGATCCCGGTGCCCGGCGGCGTGGACGTCACCTTCCAGGAGCCCCTGGGCGTGGTGGGCGTGATCGTACCGTGGAACTTCCCCATGCTCATCCTGTCGTGGGGCGTGGCCCCCGCGCTGGCCGCGGGCAACACCGTCGTCGTCAAGCCCGCGGAGCAGACCCCGCTGACCGCGCTGCGGCTGGCCGAGCTGGCCCTGGCGGCGGGCCTCCCCGAGGGGGTGCTCCAGGTGGTGCCTGGGGCAGGGGAGGTCGCGGGGGCCCGGCTGGTGGAGCACCCGCACGTCGCCAAGATCGTGTTCACCGGCTCGACCGAGGTCGGCAAGGAGATCGCGGCCAAGGCGGCGGCCCAGGTCAAGCGGGTGACGCTGGAGCTGGGCGGCAAGTCGGCGAACATCGTCTTCGCCGACGCCGACCTCGCGAAGGCGGCCGCGGCGGCGCCGTACGCGGTGTTCGACAACGCCGGCCAGGACTGCTGCGCCCGCTCCCGGCTGCTGGTGCAGGCCGAGGTGTACGACGAGTTCATGGCGCTGCTCGCCCCCGCCGTGCGGGCCGTCCGGGTCGGCGACCCGCTCGACGAGGCCACCGAGATGGGCCCGCTGATCAGCGCCGAGCACCTGGAACGGGTCCGCGGGTTCGTCTCCGACCCCTGGCTGCAGGGCGAGTGCCCGGCGGGCAAGGGCTACTGGTTCCCCGCCACCGTGCTGACCCCGGAGGTGACCGATCCGGCGTTCACCGAGGAGATCTTCGGGCCCGTCGTGTCGGTGGCCCGCTTCACCGACGAGGCCGACGCGATCCGGGTCGCCAACGACACGCCGTACGGGCTGAGCGGCTCCATCTGGACGCGCGACGTCGGGCGGGCGCTGCGCGTGGCGCGGGCGGTCGAGTCGGGCGCGCTGTCGGTCAACTCGAACTCGTCGGTCCGCTACTGGACCCCGTTCGGCGGTTTCAAGCAGTCCGGCCTCGGCCGGGAGCTCGGCCCGGACGCCCTCGCGGCGTTCACCGAGACCAAGAACGTCTTCATCTCCTGGGAGTGAGCAAGTGCAGCGGTTGCAGGATCGGGTCGCCGTCGTCACCGGCGCGGGCAGCGGCATCGGGCTCGCCACGGCCCGCAGGTTCGCCGAGGAGGGGGCGCAGGTCGTCTGCGTGGACATCGACGCGGAGGCGGGCGTCAAGGCCGCGGGCGAGGTCGGCGGCCTGTTCGTCGAGGCGGACGTGACCCGCGAGGACGACGTCGAGCGGATGTTCGCCACGGCGTACGAGACCTACGGCAGCGTGGACGTCGCCTTCAACAACGCCGGCATCTCGCCGCCGGACGACGACTCCATCCTGGAGACCGGGCTCGACGCCTGGCGCCGGGTCCAGGAGGTCAACCTCACCAGCGTCTACCTGTGCTGCAAGCACGCGATCCCCTACATGCGGCGGCAGGGCAAGGGCTCGATCATCAACACCGCGTCGTTCGTGGCCGTGATGGGCTCGGCGACCTCGCAGATCTCCTACACCGCATCCAAGGGCGGGGTGCTGGCGATGTCGCGGGAGCTCGGCGTGCAGTTCGCCCGCGAAGGCGTCAGGGTCAACGCGCTCTGCCCGGGGCCGGTGAACACGCCGCTGCTGCAGGAGCTGTTCGCCAAGGACCCGGAGCGGGCGCAGCGGCGGCTGGTGCACGTGCCGCTCGGGCGCTTCGCCGAGGCGTCGGAGATCGCGGCGGCGGTGGCCTTCCTGGCCAGCGACGACTCCTCGTTCATCACTGCCAGCCAGTTCCTGGTGGACGGCGGCATCAGCGGCGCCTACGTGACGCCGCTCTAGGGGGAGCCCGTCGTGCGTCGCCCGTTGATCGGGATCACCTCGTACGTGGAGCCCGCCAGCTTCACGGTCTGGACGGACGTGACCGTGGCGCTGCTGCCGTACATGTACGTCGAGCAGGTCGTGCGGGCCGGCGGCCAGCCCGTCGTGCTGCCCCCGGCCGGCGAGCCAGCCGGGGCGCTGCGCGGTCTCGACGGGCTCGTCCTGGCCGGCGGCGGCGACATCGACCCGGCCAGGTACGGCGCGCAGGCGCACGAGCGCACCGGCTACGTACGCGGTTTCCGCGACGAGGCGGAGTTCGCGCTGCTGGCACGGGCGCTGGACGCCGGGCTGCCCTACCTGGGGGTCTGCCGTGGCCTCCAGGTGCTCAACGTGGCCCTCGGCGGCACCCTCCACCAGCACCTGCCGGACGTGGCAGGGCACACGGGGCACGCGCCGGGGCCGGGCGTGTTCGGCCATCTGCCGGTGACGCCGGTGCCCGGCAGCCGCCTGGCCAAGGTGCTCGGCACGGAGCCGGTGACGGTCCCGCACTACCACCACCAGGCCGTGGACCGGCTCGCCCCCGGCCTGACCGTGACCGCGACCGCCGGTGACGGCACGATCGAGGCGGTGGAGCTGGAGGGGGCGGCGTTCGCGATGGCCGTGCAGTGGCATCCGGAGGAGGCCGAGGACGGCGCGCTGTTCGAGGCGCTGGTCGCGGCCTGCTGACCCCCTAGGCGACAAATGCCCCGTACCGGCACTAGGCTTGCCGACATCACCGTCGAAACCGTGCGGGAGAGCACTCTGACAGCCGGTCAGGGTCCCTGAAGGAGCAAGCCCTCCCCGCGAACCTCTCAAGGCAAAGGACCGCACGGACGAGGTGGCCTCTGGAAAGCAGGCTCTTGGCCTCGCCGAAGGTGAAAGTCCGGCAAAAATCGGGCGAAGCTCTCAGGCATCGATGACAGAGGGGGAGGATGCTGGCATCCACTCCTGTCCTGAGGTGCGACACATGTCCCGACCGACACCGCTACGCGACGTCCACGAGAGCCTGGGCGCCACCCTCACCGACTTCGCCGGCTGGCTCATGCCCCTCCGGTACGGCAGCGAGTCCGCCGAGCACAAGGCCGTGCGCGAGGCGGCCGGGCTGTTCGACCTCTCCCACATGGGCGAGATCTTCGTGACCGGTCCGCAGGCCGCCGAGGCCCTGGACTACGCGCTGGTCGGACACCTGTCCGTGCTCGCGACCGGCCGCGCCAGGTACACCATGATCGTCGACGAGCGGGGCCGGGTGATCGACGACCTCATCGTCTACCGGCTCGGCGACGAGGAGTTCATGGTCGTCGCCAACGCCTCGAACTACCCGAAGGTCGCCCAGGAGCTCCAGGAGCGGGCCAAGACGTACGACGCGGCGGTCGAGGACCGCTCCGACCGCTACGCGCTCATCGCCGTCCAGGGCCCCCGCGCGCAGGAGATCCTGGCCACGCTGACCGACGCCGACCTCGCCGGGCTCAAGTACTACGCCGGACTGCCCGGTCTGGTCGACGGCCGCGAGGCGCTCATCGCCCGCACCGGCTACACCGGCGAGGACGGCTTCGAGCTCTTCGTCGCCAACCAGGACGCCGTCCCGCTCTGGAACGCGCTCATCGCCGCCGGGGAGCCGTACGGGCTCGCGCCAGCGGGCCTGTCCGCCCGCGACACGCTCCGGCTGGAGGCCGGCATGCCGCTGTACGGCAACGAGCTCGGCGCGGAGCTGACCCCGTTCGACGCGGGGCTGGGCAGAGTGGTGAAATTCGACAAGCCCGGCGATTTCGTCGGACGAGCGGCGCTGGAGGCGGTCAAGGACGACCAGCCCGGCCGCCGCCTCGTCGGTCTGGTCGCGCGGGGCCGCCGGGTGCCGCGGCACGGCTACCCGGTGACGCAGGACGGCGCCGTCGTCGGCGAGGTCACCAGCGGCGCGCCTTCCCAGACCCTGGGCAAGCCCATCGCGATGGCCTACGTCGACACCGGCGTGAGCGAAGGCCTGGCAGTGGACATCCGGGGCAGCCAAGAACCCGTGGACCTCGTAGAGCTGCCCTTTTACAGGAGGAAGAAGTGAGCAACATCCCTGACGAGCTGAGCTACACCAAGGAACACGAGTGGGTGGCCGGGCTGGACGACGGCCTGACCATCACCGTGGGCATCACCGAGTTCGCCGCCGAGGCCCTGGGTGACGTCGTCTTCGTGCAGCTCCCCGACGTCGGCTCGAACGTCGAGGCCGGCGACTCGATCGGCGAGGTGGAGTCCACCAAGTCCGTCAGCGAGATCTACGCGCCCGTGGGCGGCGAGGTGGTCGAGGTCAACCAGAACGTGGCCGACGACCCGTCCCTGGTGAACAGCGACCCCTACGGGGAAGGGTGGATGTTCCGGGTGCGCATCGAGGGCGAGCCCGAGGACCTGCTCTCCCCCGCGGAGTACACCGCACTCACCTCCGGCGAGTCCTGATCTCCCGCCGGGGCCCCGCCCGGGCCCCGGCTCCCGTCCCAAGAGAGGCGCACATCAATGGCGATCAGCGTCTTCGACCTCTTCAAGATCGGCATCGGGCCCTCCAGCTCCCACACGGGCGGCCCGATGGCGGCCGCGCACAAGTTCGCCCGGGGGCTGCACGAGGACGGCCTGCTGGAGCGGGTGGCGCGGGTCGAGGCCATCCTGTACGGCTCGCTCGGCCTGACCGGCAAGGGCCACGGCAGCGACAAGGCCGTCCTGCTGGGCCTGTCCGGCGAGAAGCCGGAGCTGGTGGACGTCGACACCGTCGACGAGCGCCTGGCCGCCATGCGCGCCTCCGGCACCGTCCACCTCCACGGCCGCCACGAGATCCCGTTCGTCGTCGGCGAGGACCTCGTCTTCGAACGCAAGATCTCCCTCCCCGAGCACCCCAACGGCATGCGCTTCACCGCCTACGACGCCGGCGGCGGCACCCTGCGGGAGAAGGTCTACTTCTCCGTCGGCGGCGGCTTCGTCGTGGACGAGAACGCCACCGGCGCCGACCGCATCAAGCCCGACGACACCGTGCTCCCCTACCCGTTCACCACGGGCGAGGAGCTGCTCAAGCACTGCTCCAACACCGGCCTGTCGATCTCCGCGCTGATGATCGAGAACGAGAAGGCGTTCGGCCGCACCGAGGCGGAGATCCGCGCGGGCGTGCTCAACCTGTGGCGGGTCATGCAGGAGTGCGTACGCCGCGGCATCTCCCGCGAGGGCGTGCTGCCGGGCGGGCTCAAGGTCAAGCGCCGCGCCAACCAGCTCTATCGGCGCCTCCAGACCGAGCCGCCCGAGAAGGACCCGCTCCAGGCGATGGACTGGGTGACGCTGTTCGCGCTGGCGGTCAACGAGGAGAACGCCGCCGGCGGCCGCATCGTCACCGCGCCCACCAACGGGGCGGCCGGCATCATCCCGGCCGTGCTCACCTACTACACCCGCTTCGTCCCGCAGGCCGACGACGAGGGCGTGATCCGCTTCCTGCTGACGGCCGCCGCGATCGGCGTGCTGTTCAAGGAGAACGCCTCCATCTCCGGTGCCGAGGTCGGCTGCCAGGGCGAGGTGGGCTCGGCCTGCTCGATGGCCTCCGCCGGGCTGACCGAGGTCATGGGCGGCACGCCGGAGCAGGTGGAGAACGCCGCCGAGATCGGCATCGAGCACAACCTGGGCCTCACCTGCGACCCGATCGGCGGCCTGGTGCAGATCCCGTGCATCGAGCGCAACGCGGTCGCCTCCAACAAGGCCATCACCGCGGCCCGCATCGCCCTGCGCGGCGACGGCCGCCACTTCGTGGCCCTGGACAAGGCCATCAAGACCATGCGCGACACCGGCCGCGACATGCTCGACAAGTACAAGGAGACCTCCCGCGGCGGCCTCGCCGTCAACGTCATCGAGTGCTGACCGCTTTTGAGTGGTACCCGTAAAGCTGTACCACTCAAAGGGAGGGTCATGTCCATAACCGCCGGCGAGGCCCGCCGCCGCCTGTTCCCGCTCATCGAAGAGGTCAACAACGACCGCACCGCCGTGGAGATCGTGTCCAAGAGCGGAAACGCCTACCTGGTCGCCGCCGAAGAATACGAAGCGCTCCGGGAGACGGCCTACCTGCTACGCTCTCCGGCCAACGCTCGAGGGCGTCGCGGCGCATCACCGAAGAGCACAGACTGGTCTGTCCGCCCATGGACGACGAGGTCGTCATCCTGCAGGCTCGCTACCACTACGAGTAGGAGACCCGGCCCGGCGGAACTTTGCACTTTCCCCCTCCGTTCCGTGACGACCCATCTACGATCGGTGGTCGAAGGGGATGACAGGAGGCAGGCCGTGTTCCGCGAGAGCAAGCCGAGTGTCCGATGGGTCCTTCCCGAAGGGCGGTACAACCCCGTCGTCGCCGACGGGGTGCGGTGGCTCGACTACGAGCGGGCCGCCGAGCTGGACGAGCACGCGCCGGTCCCTGGCCCGCTGGACCTGCCCGGGGCCGGCGAGCAGGACGCGCCCGGCATCGGCGAGGAGCCGCGGGCGACGCCGCCGAGGGCCGGCGAGGACGACTGGTTCGACCGGCCGCACCGGCCGCCGCCGCTCGCCGAGTGCCGGCCGTACGACGTGCCCGGCGGGCTGGCGCGCCCCGACCCGCGGGCGGAGCGCGACCTCATGGAGGCGCTGCCTCCGGGGGCGCGTTTCCCCGACCCGCGCGGCACCTGGATCAGGCTGATCAACGGCTGCGGCCCCGCCGACGACCCGTTCCGCGCCGCCAACGCCGCCGACTGCGCGCTCGCCGTGCTGTCCACCTGGCACGGCGAGCCGGCCGCGGCCGCGCCCCGGGTGCCCGAGCACGACCGCATCGGCCGGCCCGTGCTCACCGGCGAGCACGGCAGCACGGCCAGGATCGAACGGTGGGTCGGGCAGCGGCTGGAGTACACCGGGCAGGGGCGGCACGCCTATCCGATGATCGCGCGGCGGCTGATGGAGGCCGGGCACGGGGCCAGCGCGGTGATCGTGGTGCGCTGGCCCGGCGGCGGCAGCCACGCCTACAACGCGGTCAACGCCGAGGGCGAGGTCATCTGGATCGACGCCCAGCGGGGGCACATGTCGGTGGAGCCCCCTTACCTGACGGTCACCGGGGTGTTCTGTGTGATCCTCGACCGGCAGGGGAGGCCGCGGTGAACCTGGAGCAGGCTCGGGCGCTGGCCGAGGAGTACGTCAACGGGGCACTGCCTGCGGAGGACGCCGTCTCCGTCGGCGTCTACGGCTTCCACGACGGCTACGTCGCCTGGATCCGCGACCTCGAACCGGACGACCCCGCCCGGCTGCCGGAGACGATCGGCGGCGCGTGCGTCGTCATCGACGAGACCACCGGCGAGGTGGCCCCCAGGCCGCTCCTCGACCCGGAGACGGTCGCCGAGCTCTGGCCCGGCCCCATCCCCCGCTGACTCACCGCCCGGCCCCGGCCCGCCCGACCACTGAGCCCGCTCGGCCGCTGGGCGGGCGCGAGGGCCGGGCGTCGCCCCCATGAGACGCCCGGCCCTCGCGCGCATGCGCTCCCTATCCGCACATGACGGATTTATGCACTTTCACACCGCTTTACCCGACTTGACGCTCACCCGGCAGCGAGCGCCCCGGCGATCGACGCCCGTGCCGCCCGCCGCGCCGGCAGCAGCGAGGCCACCACCCCCGCCACCCCCGACAGCGCCACGAACAGCACGACCTGCCCCACCGGCACCGACAGGACCGCCCCGTCCAGCATCGCCAGCACCGCCACCCAGCCGTACAGCCCGCCGAGCACCACCCCGACCAGCGCTCCGACCAGCCCGAGCACCAGCGCCTCGACCAAGAGCATGCGTCGTAGCTGCGGCCGGGTCAGCCCGAGCGCCCGCAGCAGCGCCGACTCCCGCGAGCGCTCGTGCACCGACAACGACAGCGTGTTCGCGATGCCCAGCAGCGAGATCAGGATCGCCAGCCCCAGCAGCCCTCCGACGATCATGAGGAGCATGTCGAGCGTCTCGTCGAACTCGCCGCGCACCTCGGTCGAACTGCTGAGCAGTACGGTCGGGTAGTCGGCGACGGCCTCCCGCACCACGACCCTGGCCCGGTCGGCGGACACGCCGTCCCGGATGGTGACCAACACCCGGGCGTCGGGCAGCGCCCCGGCGTAGCGGTCGAACGCGCTCTCGGCGACGGTGAGCGACGGCAGCGCCGAGCCGCCCCCGTCGAGCACGGCGACCACCCGCAACGGCACGCCCCCCGCGCCTCCGGCCCGCCCGGACCCCGCGCGCCCCTTGTCCCGCACGCTGACCTGGACGGTGTCGCCGACCCGTACGCCCAGCTCGGTCGCCACCCGGTCGAGCAGCGCCACCTGACCCTCCGACAGCCCGGCGGCCATCGAACCCGTGACCACCTCGGGGGTGACAGGACCGTTAAAAGTGCCCAGATCGTACGTCCGCGCCCCGCCCGCCGGCCCCGTGACCTCGGCCGGCGTCTCGCGGATCTGCAGCACCGAGCCCAGCTCCGGCGCCCGGCGCAGCTCCTCGGCCACCGAACGCGGCACCGCGGCCTCGCCGCCCTGCGCGGACAGCAGGTAGTCCACCGGGAACTGCTCGTCCAGCTTCTCCATCACGGTCGCCCTGGTCGAGGCGCTGAGCACCGAGATCACCGTCATCAGCGTCACCCCGATCGTCAGGGCGACGGTCGTGGTCGCGGCCCTGCGCGGGTTGCGTGCCGCGTTGTCCAGCGCCAGCCGCCCCGGCACCCCGGCCAGCCGCGCCGGCAGCCGGCCCACGACCGCGCTCAGCGGCCGGATCAGCACCGGCCCGAGGACCAGCACGGCCAGGAAGGTCAGCATGCCGCCGGCCATGACCACGATCAGCGTGGCCACTCCCCCTGGCGGCATCCCCAGCACGCCGAACCCGGTCGCGCCCGCGCCGGCCAGCAGGAACAGCGCCGCGACGCTCCAGCGCGCCGCGCCCATGCGGAACGCCTGCTCGTCGGCCTGCGTACGCAGCGCCGCGACCGGCGGCACCCGCGTGGCCGACCGGGCGGGCAGCAGCGCCGCGGCCACGGTGACGACGAGGCCCACGGCCAGCCCGACGGCGATCGTGACGGGGGTGAGCGCGACGGAGGCGTCCGTGGGCAGCGGGGCGTCGAACGCGGCCAGCAGGGCGAGCGCGAGCGCCGCGAGCCCGTACCCGGTCGCGAGGCCGAGCACGGAGGCGAGCAGGCCGACCACGCCCGACTCCAGCAGGACCGAGCCGAACACCTGCCCCCGCGTGGCCCCGATGCAGCGCAGCAGCGCCAGCTCGCGGGCGCGCTGCGCGACGAGGATGGTGAAGGTGTTGTAGATGACGAGCGCGGCCACCATCATCGCCACGACCCCGAACAGCAGCAGGCCGACGGTCAGCGTCCGCATCTCCAGCCCGGCCGCGGCGGCGAGGTCGGCGGCCAGCTCGTCGCCGGTCTTCACCGTCGCCCCCGGCCCGGCGGCGGCGGCCACGGCCTGCTTCAGCCCGGGAGCGCCGCCCGCGACGTCGATCTCGTGGTAGCCCTTCTCGCCGGTCATCCGCAGGGCGGCGGGGGTGGTGAGGCCGACCGCGCCGGTGAAGGCGAGCTCCTGGTCCACGCCGGGGTCGAGGAGCCCGACGAGCTTGAAGGTGTGCCGCTCCCCTGCGGGGTCGAGCACCACGACGTCCTCGCCGAGCCGGAAGCCGTTGACGCGGGCGGTGTTCTCGTCGAGCACGGCGGCGCGGTCGTCCGTGCCGGGTCCGGTGCCGGCGACGATCGTGGTGCGCTGCAGCGGGCCGCGTACGACGGAGATCGCCGTGGCGGGCAGGTCGCCGGCCACCTTGCCGTCCTTGCCGAGCAGCCGCGCGGGCCCGCGCACCAGGCCCTGCGCGTCGGTGACGCCCGCGACCGCGCGCACCCGGCGCAGGACGTCCTCGGCGAGCACGCCGTCCTTGGCCAGCACCGCCACGTCCACCTTGCCGGCGTCGGCGGTGACCTTCTGGGAGAAACCCGCCTGGACGGTGTCGTTCAGGATGAATGTGCCCGCGATGAACCCCACCCCCAGCACGATCGCCAGGGACGTCAGCAGCAACCGCAGCCGGTACGCGCGCAGCCCGGCCAGCGCCGTTCTCAGCACCTCACGCCTCCAGCTTCACGAGCGTGTCCAGCACGGTCTGCGGCGTGGGCGCGGTCACCTCGGTGACCAACTCGCCGTCGCGCAGGAAGACCGCGCGGTCGGCGTACGAGGCCGCGACCGGGTCGTGCGTCACCATGACGATGGTCTGGCCCAGCTCGCGCACGGAGGTGCGCAGGAAGGACAGCACCTCGGCGCCGCTGCGCGAGTCCAGGTTGCCGGTCGGCTCGTCGGCGAAGATGACCTGCGGCTTGCTGATCAGCGCGCGGGCCACGGCCACCCGCTGCTGCTGGCCGCCGGACAGCTCGGACGGGCGGTGCCCGAGCCGGTCCCGCAGCCCGACGGTGTCGATCACCCGGTCGTACAGCGCCTGGTCGGGCTGGCGGGCGGAGATGTCGAGCGGCAGGCGGATGTTCTGCTCGGCGGTCAGCGTGGGCAGCAGGTTGAACGCCTGGAAGACGAAGCCGATGCGCTCACGGCGCAGCAGCGTGAGCCGCCGGTCGCTCAGCCCGGTCAGCTCGGCCTCGCCGACGCGTACGGTGCCGGAGGTGGCGGTGTCGAGCCCGGCCAGGCAGTGCATGAGCGTGGACTTACCGGAGCCGGACGGCCCCATGATCGCTGTGAAGGCCCCGGTGTGGAAGGCCACGGAGACGCCGCGCAGCGCGTGCACGGCGGCGTCGCCGTGACCGTAGATCTTGGTCAGGTTCGTGGCCACCACGGCGGGCGGGGCCTGGGTGCGGGTCACTCGTCGCTCCTTGTCGCGCTTTTTCAACGCGACCAACGCTAGAAGCGGAAATGCCGCCCACTCTGGGCCCTGAGGAGGGACTTCGGATGCGACTCCGGACGACCCCGGTCAGACTTTCGGCCGATGGGCGGGCACGATCAGCCCGGCCTCGTAGGCGTACACCACCACCTGGGCCCGGTCCCGCAGCCCGAGCTTGGCCAGCACCCGGCCGAGATGCGTCTTGACCGTCGCCTCCGCGACCTCCAGCCGGGCCGCGATCTCGGCGTTGGACAGGCCGCGCGCCACCGAGAGCAGCACCTCGCGCTCGCGCGGCGTCAGCTCGGCCGCCGCGACCGGATCCGGCGACGGGAGCTGGGCGGCGAAGCGGTCCAGCATGCGCCGCAACGTGGTCGGCGCGACCACGGAGTCACCCGCGTGCACGTGCCGGATGGCGCTCAGCAGGTCGTCCGGCGGCACGTCCTTGAGCAGGAAACCGGCCGCGCCCGCCTTGACGGCGGCGAAGGCGTACTCGTCCAGGTCGAACGTGGTCAGGATGAGCACCTTCGGCCCCTCGATGCGGCGGGTGGCCTCGACGCCGTCCATGTGGGGCATCCGCACGTCCATGAGGACGACGTCCACCTCGGTCGTGGCGAGCAGCTCCAGGGCGGCGGCGCCGTCGGCGGCCTCCGCGACCACCTCGATGTCCGGCTGCGCGCCCAGCACCATGCGGAAACCCGCCCGCAGCAGCTCCTGGTCGTCCACCAGCATCACCCGTATCACCGGGGCCGCCTCTCTCACGCCGCCCTCGCCATGGGGAGCCGGGCCAGCACCTCGTAGCCGCCCCCGGGGCGGGGGCCGGCCGTCACCGCGCCGCCGTACATGCCGACGCGCTCGCGCATGCCGATGAGGCCGTGGCCGCCGTCGCCGTGCGGCGCCGTCGCGCCCCTGCCGTCGTCGGTGACGCGTACGACCAGCTCGGGGCCGCCGAAGTCGATCTCCACCAGGGCGCGGGCGTCAGGGCCGCCGTGCTTGAGAGCGTTCGTGAGCGCCTCCTGGACGATGCGGTAGACGGCGAGCTGCTGGCCCTCGGGCAGCTCGCCGGGCGCGCCGGCCACCACCAGCCTGGCGGGCACGCCCGAGCCGCGCACCAGCTCCTCCAGCTGGTCCAGGCCCGGCTGCGGGGTGTAGTCGGTGTCGGGGTGCTCGTCGTCGCGCAGCACGCCGACCAGGCGGCGCATCTCGGCCAGCGCGGCCCTGCCGGTCTTGGAGATGGCCCGTACGGCCTGGCGGGCCTGCTCGGGATCGCTGTCGAGCGCGTAGCCCGCGCCGTCGGCCTGGACCACCATGACGCTGACGTTGTGGGCGACGACGTCGTGCAGCTCCCTCGCGATGCGGGCGCGCTCGGCCGAGGCCGCCATCCGCGCCTGCTGGTCCCGCTCGCGCTCCGCCCGTTCCGCGCGCTCCTCCAGGCCCTCCAGGTAGCGGTGGCGGGTGCCGGCGTACAGGCCGAACAGCCAGATCGTGACCACGAACACCGACCCGCCGAAGAACGTGCCGAACGACGGCGACTCCCAGTTGACCAGCGCCAGGAGGATCCCCAGCTCGGCCACCAGCATCGCGGCCAGCCCCCAGCGGAACGAGCAACGGTAGGCGACCGCCCAGAGCGCGACCAGCACGGCGAGGTTGGCGGGCATCGGGTCCAGGCCCGCGAGCCACTGCCCGAAGCTGATCAGCGCGATCAGCGCGTACGACGGGACCGGCCGCGCCAGCCACAGCAGCGGGGCCAGCAGCACCGCCGACAGCGCCAGATAACTGGCCACACCGAGCGCCAGGCCCCCGCCGGGCGGGGTGTAGGACGCGTACGGCACGGCGAACAGGCCGCACAGCACCGCGAGGGGAGCGACCCGCAGGGCGCTCGCCAGCTTCTCGTGGCCGCGGGACCACGACCGTACCCTGCCGAACACATCCTCACGATATGCAGGCAGAAAGCGGGGTTAGTCCGCCTGGAGGCGGAAGTCCGCCTACGACCCAAGTCGCACATCCAGGGAGGTCTTACACAGGGCTTACGGCCTTTGGTGCACTCTGGTCTCTGGGAGCGCCCCTTCAGTGGGCGAGTAAAGGGAGATCGTGATGGCGGATCATGATCGCGATGCCGGGTCGCGCGGCGATGAGGAAGCGCCGCGCGACCCTGACCCTCGCTCCCACCCTCACCCCGGACGATGAAAGTTTCCCCGGCCACGGCCGCTCCACCAGCACCGTTGTCGCCGGCTGCCGCCGCCCGTGTCCCCCTCTGCGGCGAATGACGTAACTTACTCCCTGCTCACCGACATCTTCGGTAAAGGGAGTCCTCGTGCGCGCATGGCTGGCCGGTGTCGTCGCGTCCGTCCTGATGGTGCCGCTGACGGCCCACCCCGCCTCGGCCGCACCGGACGCCCGTACGTGCGCCAAGGCGAACCTGCTGTTCTGCGAGGACTTCCAGGCCATGCCGGTCGGCGGCGCGAGCAGTCTCCGCTGGGGCATCGACACCAAGCACGGCACGCTCACCGTCGAGCACGACGGGCGGCGGGGGCAGAAGGTGCTGCGCGTGCACACCGAAGGCAACGGCCGCGCGTTCCTGAAGGTGGACGACTTCGCCGCGCCGGGCAACAGCTTCTACGGCCGCGTGCGGCTGCGGGCCGCCGCGTTCCCGACCGCGCCGGACTGGGCCCACTACACGCTCGTCGAGGCGACCGGCGACGGGCCCGAGGTCGTCCGCCCGCTCGGCGGCCAGTACGCGCCGCCGCCCCACGGGGGAGCCGCGTACTGGGGTGTCGGCGCCGACGGCGGCCCCACCGGGGACTGGACGAACTGGCGGACCACCGCGCCCTCCGTCGCCGGGACGTGGACCTGCGTGGAGTGGCGCATGGACGCCGCCGACAACCGCATCTCGTTGTGGTTCGACGGGGTGGCCAAGCCGGAGCTCACCGTGTCCACCCGGGAGCACGGCGGCAACCCCGTGGACTTCGTCTTCCCGCGCTTCGACACGATCAAGCTGGGCTGGCAGCTCTACCAGGCGAACCCCACCCCCGCCGGCTACGACGTGTGGATGGACGACATCGCGCTGAGCAGCAGGAGAGTGGGCTGCTGACCGCCCGTACCTGAAGGTGGGCTGACAGCCGATCCCGACGTCCACCCGGACTTCTGCCGGCTTGACTCTGCCGCTACGTCGATATCTAGCGTCACGAGGGAGCCGGAAGATCCGGCCTGGTGAACGGTACGGGACGGTGAGCAGGCAATGGCGTGGTCGATCGCCGAGGTGGCGCGGATGTCGGGAGTGACATCGAGGACGCTGCGCCACTATCACGAGATCGGGCTGCTGGAGCCTGCCCGGATCGGCGGCAACGGCTACCGCCACTACGAGGAGGGCCAGCTGCTGCGGCTGCAACAGATCCTGGTGCTGCGGGAGATGGGCCTCGGCCTCGCCGAGATCAAGGAGATCGTCGACCGGCACACCGACCCCCTGGCCGAGGACGGTGTGCCCAGAATCAGCAGGCCGGAGAACCTGTTCGAGGGGTTCGACGGCGCCCGCTACAGCGAGCAGGCCCGCGAGCAGTGGCCCGGACACCGGGAGCGGACTACCGGGAGCTGAGCAGGCTCTGGACGCCGACGGCCGAGCAGTACGCCCACCTGGGCCGGATGCAGGTCGAGGACGAGCGGTTCAGGGAGAACTACGAGCGGATCGCCGACGGGCTGGCTGTGTACATGCGGGACGCGATGGCCGCGTACGCACGGAGAATCCGCTGACCGTAGGGCCGGTGGGATTCGAACCCACACTGACAGCCACCTAAAGACTGCGCCTCTGCCATTGGGCTACGACCCCTGGTGAACTGCCCACCCGGCAGTTCGGCCAATCTTACACGGGTCAGGCCAGGCCGAGCTTCTTCTTCAGCGAGGCCACGTGCCCGGTCGCCTTGACGTTGTAGAGGGCCTGCTCGATCTTCCCGTCGCCGTCGATGACGAACGTCGAGCGGATGACGCCCTCCACCTCCTTGCCGTAGAGCTTCTTGAGCCCGTAGGCCGCGTACGCCTTGTGAACGGCCAGCTCGGGGTCCGACAGCAGCGGGAAGGTCAGCCCGTCGCGCTCGGCGAACCGGGCCAGCTTCGCCGGCTTGTCCTTGGACACGCCGAGCACCACGAACCCCTCGGAGGTGAGCTGCTCCAGACTGTCACGGAAATCACAGGCCTGCTTGGTGCAACCGGGCGTCATCGCGGCAGGGTAGAAATAGAGGATCACCCGCTTGCCGCGGTAGTCCTCCAGCGAGACGGCGCCGCCGGCGGCGGTGGGTAGCGTGAACTCGGGCGCGGCGTCGCCGGGCGCGAGCTTGGTTTCGGTCATGTGGCCCTCCTCGAGTTCTCCCCGCCAACCTACCGGCCCGGCCGGCGTGCCGTACCGCACGCGGACCTGACAGACTGATCACGACCGGGCGCACGGTCGAGAGGAGAGCCATGGCTGACACCGATCCCGACGAGCTGGAGCGGCGGATCGCGCGGGCGCGCGCGGAGCTGGCGCAGACGGTCGACGCCATCGCCGACCGGGTGAACCCCAAGCGGGTCGCCGAGCGCACGGTGGCCGACGTCAAGACCCGGGCCGGGCACTTCGTGGCGTCCGTCGGCGACGCGCTCGGGGTCACGCCGCGGCCGGTCGAGTACAGCGACGACCCCGCCCACGTGTGGGAGGACGAGCGGCCCAGCCTGGCTCCGGTGCTCATCGGGGTGGGCGCGGTGCTGGCCGTGGGCGCGGCCATCGTGCTCCTGCGGCGCCGCCGCCGCTGACGAGCGAAGCCCGGCGGGTCAGAGGAACGTGCGGCCCTCACCCCGGTACGTCGGCACCGTCTCCACGACCTTGTCCCCCTCCACCAGGTGCAGCGCGTCGAACCGCTCGCACAGCTCCCCCGCCTTCGCGTGCCTGAACCACACCCGGTCACCGGTCCGCAGGTCCTGCGCCGCCTGCCCGAGCAGCGGCGTCTGCACCTCGCCCGCTCCTTCGTCGGGCGCGTAGCGCAGGCCCGCGGGCAGGTACGGCTGCGGCAGCCGGCTCGGCCCCGCGGCCCCCGACGCCGGATAGCCGCCGCCCAGCACCGTCACCACGTCGGGCCGGGGCCGGCGCACCACCGGCAGCGCGAAGAGCGCGGCCGGGCGGCCGGTGAAGCTCCGGTAGAAGTCGAACAGCCGGGGATGGAACAGCCCGGACCCGGCGCCCACCTCCGTGATCGCCTTCTCCCGCACCGTCAGCTCGACGCTGCCGGTGCCGCCGCCGTTGACGAACTCCAGCTCGGCGAACTGCCGTACGGCGTTGACCACGCGCCCGCGCCGGACGACCAGCTCGCGGGCCGAGCGCGCCTGCATGAGACGGATGGCCCGCGCGTAGGCGGCCTGTCCTCGCGGCGCGTCGCCCACGCCCGCGATCTGGGCCTCGTACGCCAGCAGCCCCACCAGCCGCAGCCCCGGCCGCTTGGCGATCTCGGCGGCCAGGTCGGCGGCGTCCTCGGGCTCGCGGATCGGCGAGCGCAGCGCCCCGGCGCGGAACCTGCCGCCGAGCGTGACGTACCCGGCGTCGACGTCGAGGCAGAGCCGCAGCTCGGCCCTCGGCCCCGCGCCCTGCACGGCGTGCTCGATGAAGTCCAGGTGGGCGACGGAGTCGACGGTCACCGTGATCCGCCGGGCGGCCTCGGCGTCGGCCGCGAGGGCGGCGAGCGCGTGCCGGTCGGCCGTCGGGTAGGCGACCAGGATGTCGGTGAAGCCGTGCCCGGCCAGCCACAGCGCCTCGGGGAGCGTGAACGCCATGACGCCGCGGAAGCCGTCCATGGCGAGGACGCGTTCGAGCACGGGGCGGCTGCGGATCGACTTGCTGGCCACCCGGATCGGCTTGCCTCCCGCCCGCCGGACAAGGTCGGCCGCGTTGGCGCGCATGGCCGCCAGGTCGAGGATGGCGAAGGGAGGCTCCAGCTCAGCGGTGGCATGGTCGTAGCGCCGGCGGTCGTCCATATGAGCAGCGTAACGACATACGGAACAAATGAACATGAGCGCCGTTCGTGTTCAGTCGGCTTCCCGTAAGGATCGGGCAAACCGGCGGCGAGGACGGGACGGCTGCGGCCCGGCCTCCGTGTACGTCTGGTGCTCGTGATGACCACGCTCCAGCGGCAACGCTCCGCCGCGCCCGCCGCTCCGCGGCAGAGCCGCCTGCGCCGGGCGCGGCGGGCGCTCAGGCCGGCGCGCACCCTGCCGGGCGCCCTAGTGTCGCTCACGCTGGCCGGCGGGCTCGGGGCGAGCGCCGCCGAAGTGGTCTCGGCGCTGCTCGGGCATCCGCTCGGCTGGGTTCCGCTGAACGAACTGGCCGAGCTGGCGGGCCGTACCTCATGGCCGGAGACGTCCACGACGGCCCTGGCCCTCGCTGGCGCGGGCGCCGCCATGCTGCTGCTCGCCGTCGTCCCCGGCCGCTCCAGGCTCGTGCCGGTGGAGACCACCGACCCGCTCATCGTCATCGGCATCACCCGTACGGGCCTGCGCCGCACCCTGCGGGCCGCCGCCCAGCAGGTGCCCGGCGTGCACCGGGCCCACGTACGGCTGCGCCGCCGCACCATCGAGGTCACCGTCGTGACGGAGGCCGAAAGCTCAGGCTCGATGCTCCGCCAGGTCGGCACCGCCGTCGGCGACCGCCTGGCCGGGGTGGGCACGTTCGGCGCCGGCGAGGTCGTCGTCCGGCTGCTCGGGAAAGGCGGCTGATGGCCGTCTCGAGGAGGGCGTGACATGCGCCAGTACACCGGCAACCGCATCGGCCTCGCCGTCGTCGGCGGCACGCTGGCCGCGGCCGGCTGCTTCGCCTGGCTCCGCGGCCACGGCCGCTTCCTCGGCCTGCCGCCGAACGCCAAGGTGCTGCCCGCGCCCGCCGCCCACGCCCTGACCGACGCCGCCTGGCCCCTGTGGGCGCTCGCCCTCGCCCTGCTCCTGCTGGCGCTGACCGCGCTGCGCTGGCTGCTGCTCTGCCTCGGCTGGGGCCGCCGCGGCGCCCACAACGGCACCGGCACCGCCATGCTGTACGTCGGGCTCAAGAGCGTGGACGGGCTGAGCAAGGCCAAGGTGCGGCTCGGACCCGACGGCCTGCGCCTCGCGCTCACCTGCCCGGCGGCCACGGACGTCGGCGCCGTGGTGGGCAAGCTCGACCAGGACGTCATCGGCCGGATCCGCCGCGAGCTCCGCGACGACGAGACCCCGGCGCTGGCCCGCCTGCACGTACGCCGGTAGTTCCGGGGGTTCAGGCCACGCTGACCGTGATCGTGTGCCAGCCGGTCGCGCCGTCCGGGGCCGGCGGGGCCTCCTGCTCGGTCTGGGTGTAGCCGGTGGTGTCGGTGGCGCGTACCTGGAGGGTGTGGGAGCCGGGCGTGGCGTCCCAGTCCAGCGACCACTGCCGCCAGGTGTCCGGGCCCGGCACGTCGGCCAGCCTGGCCTCCCGCCACGCGCCGCCGTCCACCCGTACCTCGACGGCCGCCACACCCTTGTGCTGGGCCCACGCCACGCCGGCGATCGTCGTACGGCCCCGCTTGACCGAGGCGCCCGAGCTCGGCACGTCGATGCGGGACTGCGTCTTGATCGGGGCCTTGGCCGACCAGCCGCGCGGCGTCCAGTACGCCTCGTCCCGGTCGAACCTGGTCACCTTGACGTCCACCACCCACTTCGTGGCCGACACGTACCCGTACAGGCCGGGCACCACCTGACGCACCGGGAACCCGTGCTCGACCGGCAGCGGCTCACCGTTCATGGCGATCGCGAAGAGCGCCTCACGACCGTCCATGACGACGTCCACGGGCGTGCCGCAGGTGAACCCGTCCGCGGACGTGGACAGCAACATGTCGGCGTCGGCATGCAGACCGGCACGGCGCAGAATGTCCGACATGTGCACGCCGAGCCAGCGGGCGTTACCGACGAGCCGCCCGCCCACCTCGTTGGAGACGCAGGTGAGCGTGACGTCGGCCTCGGTGAGCGGCATCCGGAGCAGATCGGCGTACGTGATCTCGACAGGCCGGTCCACCATGCCGTGGATGCGCAGCGTCCACGTACCGGGATCGACCTGAGGGACGACGAGGGCCGTGTCGACCCGGTAGAAGTCCCGGTTGGGGGTGACGAAGGACGACAGCCCGCCGATGCGCAGGTCCGCGCCCGCGGGGATCGGCTTCGCCGGGGTGGCGGGCGCGGGCAGCGCCACGTTCACGCGGGCGAGGTCCACCGCCCGGGACCCGGCCAGCCGGCTCCCGGCCACCGCCCCCACCCCGGCCACCACCAGACCCCCGGCGACCCCGGTCAGCAACCGACGCCGATCGAAGGTCTGCGCTTCACCGCTCGCCCGCACGACAGCAGGCCGTTCGGCCTCGCCACCCGCCCCCGTCACTGCGGGCCGTTCGCCGTCACCGAGCCCCTCGCCGCGATCCTGGCCGGAGGGCGCCCCCGAGACGGCGGGGACGGTGGCACGGCGAAGCAGCCAGGCGAGCGTCCACATCCCGCCGGCGGCCCCCGCGAGCGTCGGCAGAACGTCCACGACCGAGGCGCCCGGACGGGTGACGACAGCGACCAGCCCCACCACCGCGAACGCCGCCAGCCCCGCCATCCCGTACGCGAGCCGCCGCCGCGCGAGCACGCCGATGACCGCCGCCACGACGGCGAGCAGCACCAGCACGCCCCAGACGAGCACCGTCTTGTCGTTCTCGCCGAAGGTCGTGATCGCGAAGTCCTTGACGGGCGCGGGCGTCAGGTCAACGACACCGTCGCCCACCGCGATGACGGGCGAGGTCTGCGGCCCGAAGAGCCCCGCCACGAGCTGCGCCAACCCGAGAGCCACGCCACCGGCCGTCAGCCCGGCCAGCGCACCCGCCCAGCCGGGCACCGAGATGTTCCTCTGCACACTGCCGACGCTACGCCCCGCGCCACCACCCGGTTCTTACGCGATGGTTACGACATCCCCAGCCCCTCACTCCTTGTACGGCGTTCAGGCCGGCTTTCGACGTGGACCTATGGGTGCCTGGGGAGCGTCGAGCCAGAGCTGCTGCCCCTCACGATCGACGGACATGCCGAACCGCTCCAGGCCCGGCTCGCCCCAGCTCACCCACTGGAAGTACGCGCGGGTCACCTCCTCCCAGAGGTGGCGGTCGCCGAGCTCGTACACCCACGACTCGCCGTCAGGTTCGTAGATGGCGACGCCCCACCGGCCGGGGTCGCCGGGGTCGAGGAGGAACATCCGGTCGTCGTCGTCCAGGCGCATGCACGACCCGGTCAGGGCCGATATCACCAGATCGGCGCCCGCCGGCGCGTAGGTGATCGTGCGGGGATCCAGGTCGGTGGTGAACCGCCGGCCGCTGCCGTCGTCCGGGTCGCCCGGGGTGGTGACGTTTTGGGAACGCATCATCATGTACCGGGTGTCGCAGGGGAATCTCCCGATGGCGCTGCCGTCCGGTGTGGTGACCAGCCGCAGGGAGTGGTCGGCGTCGAATCCGGGCGAGTACGGGGTGACGATGACCGCGCCGGGGCGGCACTGCTCGACCCAGGCGTAGGGCACGGTGTGGACCGCGCAGGTCACGTGCACGCGGTCGTACGGTGCGCCCTCCGGCCGGCCGTCCGCGCCGTCGCCGACGACCAGGTTGGGGTGCACGCCGGCCGCCGCGAGGTTCTTCGCCGCTTGCTCGGCGACGGCCGGGTCTACTTCGACGGACGTGACCCGGGAGGCGTCGCCGACGAGGTGGGCCAGCAGCGCGGCCGTCCATCCCGTGCCGGTGCCGACTTCGAGTACACGGTGTCCGGGCTCGGGGTGGAGTTGCGTGAGCAGGTCGACCACCGTGCCCGGCGAGGAGTTGGAGGAGGTGTAGTGGCCTTCCACGGCGCGGATGTCGGTCGCGCCCATGTCGAGCTGCGTCACGATGGCGGACGGCCCGTACACGGTCGCCCACCACGCTTCAGGGTCGCTGTCGCGGTCGATGAGCCGGGGGCCGGTCTCGGTCAGAGCGACCCCTACATGGGGGACGAACCGGTGCCTCGGCACGGCGTGCAGCGCGTCGATGATCGCGTCGGCGATCGGGGCGCGGGTCTCGCTGATCGCGTCGATCATGCCGCCGATGGCCAGGTCGAGGTCAGGTGTCACTTCTTCGGACCGCCGCCGTGCGAGCCTCCCTTGCCACCGTCGCTGTCGCCCTCCTTTTTGCCGGGCGCGGGCGGCTGGAACGGCTCAGCTTGGGCTGGTCGCCCTTGTGCTTGCCCATGTGATGTCCTCATACAACTAGACGTATGCTTTCCGCCATCATACGACTACCGTCAGTCATCAACAAGAAGCCGCACGGTCAGGCGAGCCAGACGGTGCACGCCGAGTTACTGCCACCACCCGCGATTACGCTCAAGTCCTGGGCGATGCCGGAAGTGGCGGAAGCCTGCGAAGATCGCAGCGTGCCGATCTTCCGTTTCGTCCTGGTCGCCGTCGCCGTGCTGGTCGCCGCCGTCCTGGCCTTCCCTCAGTCGGTGCCGAATGGGATCGGTCGCCTCGGCAGCCTGGTCGAGACGTTCCTGCCGTGGCTGGCGCTGGCCGTTCCCGTGCTGCTCGGCCTGGCCTGGTGGCGGCGTTCCGCGGCGGGCGCGCTGGCCGCGCTGCTGCCGCTCGCCGCCTGGCTCGCCCAGTTCGGGGGGCATCTGCTGCCCCGAGGGGAGCAGCCGCATCACCTGGTCGCCGTGCAGCACAACGTCAGCGACGAGAACGCCGACCCGGCCGGTACGGCCCGCACGCTGATCGCGGCCCGGCCGGATGTGATCGGCCTGGAGGAACTCCTGCCGGCAGCCCTGCCGGCCTGGGAGGACGCGCTGCGCGCCGACTACCCCTATCGGACAGTGCACGGCACCGTCGGCCTCTGGTCCCGTCACCCCCTCGCGGAAGCCGCGCCGGTGGACATCCGCCCGCACGACGTCGGCCCGGACTGGAACCGCGGGCTGCGCGCCGTTGCCCGCACCCCGCACGGCGACATCGCGGTCTACGTCGCCCACTTGCCCTCCGTACGCATCGGCCTGGAAGGATTTGACGCCGTACGCCGGGACGAGAGCGCCCGCCGGCTCGCCGCGGTGCTGGCCGCCGAACCGCTCGGCCGTGTCCTTCTGCTGGGCGACCTCAACAGCACCGTCGACGATCGCGGGTTACGCCCGGTGCTCTCGCTGATGACGGCCCCGCCACGCGATTTCGCCTTCAGCTGGCCGGCCCGCGTCCCGCTGGCGCGCATCGACCAGATCCTGACCCGCGCGATGGTGGTGACCGGAATCGACTCGCTGCCGAGGACGGGCAGCGACCACCTGCCGATCGCCGCCCGCATCCGCCTCTGACCGTGATGACGGAGAGGAACGCCTCCCGGCTCGTCCTCACCTCGCCCGCCCCCACATGAGCTCTCGCCACAGCAACTCAGCTTCACGGACCTTCACTCCAAGGCCAGGAGCCCACGACAGGCCCCATGCTCCTCGGCCGGCCCGTCACCTGGCTGGCCCGGCGAGCTGATGATCAGGATCTCCGACGACGGCCAGGGGCCCGCGCGGAAAGGCAGGCCGGCGAGCGGCCGTGGCCTGGAGGGCATGCGGGAGCGGGCCGCGGCCTGCGGCGGCACGAGCAGCGGCGATCAGGTAGCGAGCAGTTCGCGCACCAGTGGCGCGAGCGCCCGGAAGGCCCGCCCCCGGTGGCTGATGGCGTCCTTCTCCTCGGGGGCCAGCTCGGCGGTCGTGCGCTGCTCGCCCTCGGGCACGAAGATCGGGTCGTAGCCGAAGCCGTGATCGCCGCGCGGCGCCCTCACCAGGTGGCCCGGCAGCGTGCCCTCGACCACGCGCTGCTCGCCGGAGGGCAGCGCCAGGGCCGCGACGCAGGCGAAGTGGGCGCTCAGCTTGTCGGCGGGCACGTCGGAGACCTGCGCGAGCAGCAGGTCGAGGTTGCCCCGGTCGTCGCCGTGCCGGCCGGACCAGCGGGCCGAGAAGACGCCCGGCATGCCGTTGAGGACGTCGACGCAGAGCCCGGAGTCGTCGGCCACGGCGGGCAGGCCCGAGCCCTGGGCGACGGCGTGCGCCTTGAGCAGGGCGTTGTCCTCGAAGGTGACGCCGGTCTCGGCGACGTCGCCGATCTCGGGGAACTCCTCCAGCCCGACGATGTCGAACCCGGACAGGATGCGGCGCAGCTCGGCGATCTTGCCGGGGTTGCGGGTGGCGAGGACGATCTTCATGACTCCAGGGCCTCCTGCTGGATGAGCGTCAGCTCCTCGCATCCGGCCACGGCGAGGTCGAGCAGCTTGTCGAGCAGCGCGCGGTCGAACGGCGCGCCCTCGGCGGTGCCCTGCACCTCGACGAAGCTGCCCTCGCCGGTCATGACGACGTTCATGTCGGTCTCGGCGGCGACGTCCTCGGTGTAGCAGAGGTCGAGCATCGGCACCGAGCCGACCACCCCGACGGAGACGGCGGAGACCGAGCCGATCAGCGGGTCGCCGGGGCACATGCGGCGCTCGCGCATCCAGGCGACGGCGTCGGCCAGCGCGACGTAGGCGCCGGTGATGGCGGCCGTGCGGGTGCCGCCGTCGGCCTGCAGCACGTCGCAGTCGAGCAGCACGGAGTTCTCCCCCAGCGCCTTGTAGTCGACGCAGGCGCGCAGCGAGCGGCCGATGAGGCGGGAGATCTCGTGGGTGCGCCCGCCGATCTTGCCTCGGACCGACTCGCGGTCGTTGCGGGTGTTGGTCGCCCGCGGCAGCATCGCGTACTCGGCCGTGACCCAGCCCTGCCCGCTGCCCCGCCGCCAGCGCGGCACGCTGTCCTGGACGGAGGCCGCGCAGAGCACCCGCGTGCCACCGAACTCCACCAGCACCGAGCCTTCGGCGTGCGCCAGCCAGTTGCGGGTGATCGTGATGGGACGGAGCTGGTCAGGGTTGCGGCCATCCTGTCGGGACATGCAGATCACCCTATCTCCGACCCACGACGCTCTTGACCAAAGGTGTCGGCCACATGGATCCTTACGCAATGACAACGGGGGTGTTGCGCAACCCTGACTTCCTCCGGTTCCTCAGCTCACATCTGGCCAGTGAACTCGGGGCGAACATCTCCCGGGTCGCGCTTCCGCTGGTGGCCGTACTCGTGTTGCATGCCGGGCCGGCCGAGGTCGGCCTGCTCGCGGCGTTACAGACCACCGCTTATCTGGTGATCGGCCTGCCCGCGGGGGTGTGGGTCGACCGGATGCGCAGGCGGCGGGTGATGATGGCGTCCGACCTCGCCAGGTTCGTGCTGGTCGGCAGCGTTCCGGTGGCGGCGGAGCTGGGCGTGCTGACGATGCCGATGTTATGCGTGGTCGCGCTGCTCGCGGGCACCGCTCAGGTGTTCAACGACGTGGCCGACCAGACCTACCTGCCGAGACTCGTACGCGGACCGCAGCTCGCCGACGGCAACGCGAAGCTGGAGACCGTACGCGCGGCGTCGTTCCTGTCCGGGCCCGCGATCGGCGGCGCGCTGGTCGAGCTGGTCGGCGCCTCGCGCACGATCGCGGCCACCGCGATCGGCTCGCTCGCCTCGATGCTCTTCCTGACCACCATCAGGACGCCGGACGAGCCGCGCCGGGCGGACGGGCGCGAGCCGCTGCTACGGAGCATCCGCGAGGGGCTGGCCTACCTGTGGCACGACCGGCTGATGCGGATGTTCACGGCGTCGTCGGCCATCTCCAACCTGTCGGTGAGCGGCGTGCTCGGCCTGTCGGTGCTGTTCCTCGCCGACGTGGTCAGGCTGGAGCCGGGCGTGCTCGGCGCGCTGCTCACCGTCGGCGGCGTCGGCGGCATGGTGGGCGGGCTGAGCGCGGGGTGGCTGTCGCGGCGGGTGGGGTCGGCGCGGATGACCTGGCTGGCCGCCGTGATCGTCCCGCCGTTCTGCCTGCTGCTGCCGATGACGCAGGCGGACTGGCGGGCGTCGTTCTTCGCGGTCACCTCGTTCGCGATCTCGTTCGCGGCGGCGATGAGCAACATCGGCCAGCTCACCTACCGGCAGACCGTGACCCCCGAGCACCTGCTCGGCCGGGTCAACGGCTCGGTGCGCTTCCTCGTGTG
Source organism: Nonomuraea wenchangensis (assembly GCF_900111685.1). GTDB lineage: Bacteria > Actinomycetota > Actinomycetes > Streptosporangiales > Streptosporangiaceae > Nonomuraea > Nonomuraea wenchangensis. The sequence continues at coordinate 195,709 of NZ_FOHX01000016.1, read as the reverse complement.
GGGCACGATGCCGGTGGGCGCGCTGCTCGGCGGGCTCATCGCCGCGCAGCTCGGGGTCCGTCAGGCGCTCTGGATCCTGCTGACGGGCCGGGCGCTCGCGTTCGTGCCGCTGCTGTTCTCGCCGCTGCCGCGGATGCGGCAGTTCGACGAGGCGGGCGAGGTTCAGGCGAGGTCGTAATCAGGCCAGGTCGTAGTCAGGCGAGGTCGTAGACCGCGCCGCTGCGGGCCAGCTCGATCGGGCCGCCGTAGCCGCCGCGGCCGGCCTCGGCGAGCACCTCGGCCTGATCGTTCCACGGCACGAGGTGGGTGAGGACGAGCCGTCCGACGCCGGCCTTGGCGGCGTGCTCGGCGGCCTGGCGTCCTGTCATGTGCAGGCCGGTCGGCAGGTCGGGCCGCTCGACGAACGACGCCTCGCACAGCAGCAGGTCGGCGTCCTCGGCCAGCGTGACCAGCTCCTCGCACTCGCCGGTGTCGCCCGAGTACGCGACGACCCGCCCACCCGCGGCGACGCGGAAGCCGTACGCCTCGACCGGGTGGTTGACCAGCCCCGCCGTGACCGTGAACGGGCCGAGCTCGAAGCTGCGGGGCTCCAGCGGCACGAAGTCGAACGCCGTCTCCAGACCGGGCTCGTCCGGCATGCCGTACGCGGCCGCCAGCCGGGCGGGGGCGCCCGCGGGCGCGTGGACCGGCAGCATCGGGTACGGGGCCCGCGGCCCGTAGGTGCGGGCGACGTGATAGCCGCAGAGGTCCAGGCAGTGGTCGGCGTGCAGGTGGGAGAGGCAGATCGCGTCCACGTCGTACAGCCCGATGTGGCGCTGGAGCGCGCCGAGCGCCCCGCTGCCGAGGTCGAGCAGCAGCCGGAAGCCGTCGGCTTCGAGCAGGTAGCAGGACGCGGGGCTGTCGGGGCCGGGATAGCTTCCTGAGCAGCCGACGACGGTCACCTTCATGTGGGCTCCTTCTCGTTGCGACGCTCGGCGTCGCGGCTCGGCCGCGCGGCTCCGGCGTCCAGCACCTCCCAGCCGCCGCCGAGGGCGGCCAGCGGCGCGGGCGCCGGGCGGGCCGGGCGGCCGTTCACGGTGGTACCCCCCACGGGTGCGACTTCGACCGCGTCGATCTCGGGCCCCAGGAACCGCCGCCCGAGGCGGGCGAAGAGCCGGGGGTCGCCGGTGGCGAGGAAGCGGTGCCGGGGGGTGGCTTCGCCTCCTGACGCCAGGCCGCGGTCGTGCAGGATCCGGTAGACGTCCTTGGCCGTCTCGTCGGCGCTGGAGACCAGCGTGACCTCCTCGCCGGCGACGTACGAGATCGCGCCGGCGAGCAGCGGATAGTGGGTGCAGCCGAGGATGAGAGTGTCGCACCCGGCGGCCCTGACGGGCTCCAGGTAGTCGCGTACGACCTCGATGAGCTCGCCGCTCATCGTCTCGCCTCGTTCGACGTACTCCACCAGGCGTGGGGCGGCCACGCCGGTGAGCTGCACGTCGGGAGCCGCGGTGAAGGCGTCGTGATAGGCCATGGACTCGATGGTGGCCCTGGTGGCGATCACGCCGACCCTGCCGTTGCGGGTCGCGCGCACGGCGCGCCTGGTGGCGGGGTGGATCACCTCGACGACGGGCACGTCATAGCGTTCGCGGGCGTCGCGAAGCACGGCGGCGCTGGCGCTGTTGCACGCGATCACGAGCAGCTTGACGTCGAGCTCGACGAGGTGGTCCATCACCTCCAGTGCGCAGGCGCGGACCTCGGGGATGCTCTTCGGCCCGTACGGCTGCCGGGCCGTGTCGGCCACGTAGGTGATGGACTCGTGGGGAAGCTGGTCGATGATCGCGCGAGCGACCGTCAGGCCGCCGACCCCGCTGTCGAATATCCCGATGCTCGTGTCCGGCACGCTTCAGAGGGTAGGCGACCTGGGCGATCAACACTGCGTAAGAATGCTCACATGTGCGACTCGTGAGCAGGATGCGATGTCGCCTTGGTCACATCCGTACGCTTCGCTGCCGGTCAGCCCCTCCCCACCCGGGCGAGCTGGCGGGACTGCGCGACCAAGCGGCCGGTGGAGTCGCGTACCTCGACCTCCTCGTCGAACCAGCCGTCGGAGATCATCCGGCCGCCGCCGATGAGCGTGAGCCAGCCGGGGGCGGGCAGGGCGCGCAGGTGCCAGGTGAGGTCCACGGTCGGCGCCCAGCCGCGCGCCCCGGCCGAGAAGACCACGGGGGGCAGGGCGTCCACGGCCAGCGCCACCACGTACGGGTCCGGGTCCTGCGGCTCGGCCATGCGGAAGTAGGCGCGCGACTCGGGGCGGCCGGTCGGCTCGCCCTTGAGCCAGCCGATCGTGGGCGGGTCGAAGCGCAGCTCCATCTGGGCGTTCAGCGTCATGCCGGACTCGGGCTTGGGGTCGGGGAGCCGGAGGCAGTCCTCGACGGGCGGCATGGGGTGGACCTCGTCGTCGTGGTAGTCGGGGGTCGCGCCGCTGAGCGTGGCAGTGGTGATCAGTCCCTCGATCTTGGCGGTGCCGTCCTGGACGAGCGTGGCGCGGGCGAACGCGGCCGTCCGGCCCGCCTTCAGCGGCTCCACCCGCACCTGCGCGGGCCCGGGGACCGGTGCCTTGAGGAACTGCGCGGTGGTGCTCACGGGGTGCTCGAACGGTGAGGCGTCCACCGCCGCGCGCAGGATCACGGCCATGAGGTAGCCGCCGTTGAGCGGGCCGCCGATCGAGTAGCCGGGGTCGAGGCACACGTCGTACGTGGTGTCGTCGATCTTGATCGCCTGCGTTGCCTCGTCGAACTTCGTCATCCGCCTCACCCGTGAAGTCTGGAACTATATTCTAGTCGCCACATACTCTACGGCATCGCCTCATCAGCGCGCCTACCAGGGAAAACGTGATCGGACTGAGACGGTTTGATCATGGCAACTGTTACCCAGCTCATCGGTCAGTCCGTGTGGGACGCCAACGGGGTGTGGGTCGGGCACGTGGTCGACATCCGGGTGGTCCGGCACAAGGGCGAGCTCCAGCAGAGTGGCACCGTCTACGGGCTCGTGGTCTCCCAGCTCCGTGCCCCGCTCCTGCTCGGGCTCACCCGCGAGCGCGAAGGGCGGGCGCCCTGGGTGTCGAAGGCGCTGGCGCGGGTGCTGTACGCCGGATGCGCGTTCGTCCCCTGGGCGGACGTGGCCGACTACGGCGGGGGCGAGGTGCACATCAGCGCCTTGAAGGGTGAGCTTGACCGCGCGTAAGCGCAGGATCCAGCGTTCTGCAAGCGTCTGATAAGCAGCAGGCACTATGGTCCGATGTGGCCACAAGTCCACATTGTGAGTGAAGTGATGTCTGCGAATAACCCCCCTTACGGTGCTGGTCAGGACCCTGACCGCACCCAGGCGTACAACTGGAACCAGGGTCAGCCCTATCCGCCACAGCAGGGCCAGCCCGCGCACCAGCAGCAGCTTCCTCAGGGCGGCTGGCAGCAGGAGCAGATCCAGCAGGGCCAGTACGGCCAGCAGTACGGCCAGCAGGCCCCGTCCGGGCAACAGCACGGCCAGCAGTACGGCCAGCAGGCCCCGTCCGGGCAACAGCACGGCCAGCAGTACGGCCAGCAGGCCCCGTCCGGCCAGCAGTACGGGCAGCAGTACGGCCAGCAGCCCCAGTACGGGCAGCAGTACGGCCAGCAGGGCCAGTACACCCAGCCCCAGTACGCCCAGCAGGGCGCCTACGCCCAGCAGGACCTCTACGGGCAGCAGCAGGGCTGGCAGCAGCAGCAGCCGCCCGCGCAGCCCCCCAAGAAGGGCCGCAAGAGCTGGCTCGTCGCGGGCGCCGCGGCGCTCGCCGTGGTGGTGCTCGGCGGCGGCGCGGTGTGGGCCGTCGGAGCGCTCGGCGGCGGCGGCACGCAGCCGTCCGACGTCCTGCCCGCCAACTCGATCGCCTACGCCCGCCTCGACCTGGACCCGGCCGCCAACCAGAAGCTGGCGCTGTTCCAGCTCGCCAGGAAGTTCACGGTCACGAAGGACAGCTTCTCCGGCGAGGACCCGCGCAAGGCGCTGTTCGACACCATCAACAAGGACTCCGGCGGCAAGCTCGACTTCGCCAAGGACGTCGACCCGTGGCTGGGCAGCAGGATCGGCTTCGCCGCCGTGCCCTCCGGCAAGGACGAGCCCGACGTCGCGGTGGCCGTCCAGGTCAAGGACCAGGAGCAGGCCAAGGCCGGCATCGCCAAGCTGATGGACGGCGACAAGTACGGCATCGCCTTCCGCGACGACTACGCCCTGCTGACCCCCACCCAGGCGCTGGCCGAGAAGTACGCCGCCGCCGACGGCAGCCTGGCCGACAACGCCGAGTTCAGCGACGACATGGGCGCCGTCGGCGAGCAGGGCGTGCTGTCGTTCTGGGCCGACATGGGCGGCCTCGTCGAGGCGGCGGGCAAGGAGATCCCGGCCGACCAGCGCGCGGCGGTCGAGCAGGTCAAGGACGCCCGCTTCGCCGGCGCGCTCCGCTTCGACAGCTCCTACGTCGAGCTCGCCGGCACCGTACGCGGGGCCAAGGGCCTGACGCCGCAGGGCGACCTGCCGCAGGCGAACCTCGGCACGCTGCCCGCCTCCACCGCGGGCGCCCTGTCGATCTCCGGCCTCGACCAGGTGGTCACCAAGCAGTGGGCGGAGATCGAGAAGCAGGCCACGGCGACCGGCTCGGCCGAGATCACGCAGCTCCTCCAGCAGGCCAAGACCCAGTACGGCCTCAGCCTGCCCGGCGACATCGCCACGCTGCTTGGCAAGAACGTCACCTTCGCGGTCGACTCCGAGGGCCTGGACGGCGACCAGATCAAGGCGGGGGTGCGCATCGCCACCGACCCGGCCAAGGCGCAGGCCGTCTTCGACAAGGTGCAGCAGGCGATCACGTCGAGCGGCCAGCCCGCCCCGCAGATCGCCAAGGTCACCGGCGACGGCGTCTTCACCGTGGCGAGCAGCGACGCCTACGCCAAGTCGCTGTCGGAGGAGGGCTCGCTGGGCGACTCGGAGACGTACAAGACGGCGGTCGCGGACGGCGACGAGGCCAACTTCGCGCTCTTCGTGGACCTCGACAAGGTGGAGAGCCTCTACCTGGAGTCCATGAAGGGTGACGACAAGGCCAACCTTCAGGTGCTGCGGGCCGTGGGGCTGAGCGGGAAGGTGACCGACTCGGAGGCGACGTTCTCGCTGCGGGTGCTGTTCAACTGACCCCTGACATGATGAAAGGGCGGCCCGGCGGGCCGCCCTTGATCATGCGCTCAGGCCCAGAGCTGGCCTTCGAGGCGTTCCTCGGCCTCGTCCAGGGTGCCCTCGTAGGCGCCCGTGGACAGGTATTTCCAGCCGCCGTCGGCCACCACGAAGACGACGTCGGCGCGTTCGCCGGCCTTGACCGCCTTGTTCGCCACGCCGAGCGCGGCGTGCAGCGCGGCCCCGGTCGAGACGCCGGCGAAGATGCCCTCGGCGGCCAGCAGCTCGCGGGTGCGCCGCAGCGCGTCGGCCGAGCCGACCGAGAAGCGCGTGGTCAGCACCGACTCGTCGTAGAGCTCGGGGATGAAGCCCTCGTCCACGTTGCGCAGGCCGTAGACCAGCTCGCCGTAGCGCGGCTCGGCTGCCACGATCCGCACGTCCGGCACCTGCTCGCGCAGGAAGCGGCCGACGCCCATGAGCGTGCCCGTGGTGCCGAGCCCGGCCACGAAGTGCGTGACGGTGGGCAGGTCGGCGAGGATCTCGGGGCCCGTGGTCTCGTAGTGGGAGCGCCAGTTGGCCGGGTTGCCGTACTGGTAGAGCATGACCCACGACGGGTTGTCGGCCGCGAGCTGCTTGGCGACGCGGACCGCCTCGTTGGAGCCGCCGGCGGCGGGCGAGGAGATGATCTCCGCGCCCCACATGCGCAGGAGCTGGCGGCGCTCCTCCGAGGTGTTCTCCGGCATGACGCAGATCAGCTTGTAGCCCTTGAGCTTGGCCGACATGGCGAGCGAGATGCCGGTGTTGCCGCTCGTGGGCTCCAGGATCGTGCAGCCGGGCGTGAGCAGGCCGTCCTTCTCGGCCTGCTCGACCATCCAGAGCGCGGGCCGGTCCTTGATGGAGCCGGTCGGGTTGCGGTCCTCCAGCTTGGCCCAGATCCGTACGTCATCGGACGGCGACAGCCTCGGCAGGCCGACGAGCGGCGTGCGGCCCACCGAGTCGATCAGCGATTCGAAACGCATGTCATCCGCCGGCGACGGCGGGGAGCACGGTCACCGTGTCACCGTCGGACACCGGGGTGCCGAGGCCGCCGAGGAAGCGCACGTCCTCGTCGTTGAGGTAGACGTTGACGAAGCGGCGCAGGCCGCCGGCCTCGTCCACCAGCCGGTTCTTGATGCCCGGGTGGTTGGTCTCCAGGTTGGTGATCAGCTCGTCCAGGGTCGCGCCCTCGGCGTTCACGGCCTTCGCGCCGTCGGTGTAGTTGCGAAGGATCGTCGGAATGCGAACCTCGATGGCCATCGCGGTCAGTCTCCTCATGAGTGGTCAGTCGTCGTCCATGGGGCGTCAACGCCCAGGGTGTGGCAGGTGTTCCACGCTCAGCGACAGTCGTAGAGGACGACGACCGGAGTGTGCGCGAAGAGGAAGCTCTGCACAGGCCGGACCATCATGGGAGGAACTCTACCTCTTCCTCCGTGACCACCCCATCGAGGATGCGGAAGGAGCGGAATTCCATCTCGCCCTCCTCGCGGGTCGAGACCAGCACGTAGTGGGTGTCGGGCTCGGAGGCGTAGGCGATGTCGGTGCGCGACGGGTAGGCCTCGGTGGCCGTGTGCGAGTGGTAGATCACAACGGGCGTCTCGTCGCGGTCGTCCATCTCGCGCCAGACGCGGAATTGTTCCCTGGAGTCGAAACGGTAGAAGGTCGGCGAACGCTCGGCGTTCTCCATCGGGATGAACCGCTCGGGCACGCCGTTGCGGCCGGCGATCACCCCGCACGCCTCATCGGGATGGTCGGCCCGGGCATGGGCGACGATCTTGTCAGCGAGTTCCTGCGCGATCGACAGCATGGCCCGGAAGTTACCAGAGGGCCCGGACCAGGCTGTCCTGGAGGTAGGTCAGCCAGTCGTAGGTCACGTACGCAGGGTAGCGGGGATCGTCCTCGGACATCATCGCGATCTCGTCGTGCACCTCCTCGGTCACCTCCAGCTTGGTGCCGAGCGTGAGGCGGACGTCGTTGAGCGCGCGCAGCCACGCCTGCGCCTGCTCCGGGGTCAGCTCGAAGCGGCCCGGGGCGGCGGTGTCGTGGACGGTCTGGGCGTCGGCCCGCTTGCCCTCGCGCAGGGTCGCCTCGGTGTAGCGGCGGAACTCGGAGGCGTCGTTCGCGTCCTCGTACGCCGAGGGGAACAACCGCGCCAGCACCGGATCCGACGGCGCCTCGCCCCCGCCGATGCCGAGCGCCCGCTCCAGCGGATCGTCGCTGGTCTCCCCGGGCGGCACCAGGCCGAGCATCATCGACACCAGTGAGCGCAGCAGGGAGATCTCCGCGGCCTCGAACCGCGCGACCACCCGTCCGCCCTCCCCCGGCGAGAACCCCGAACTCACCCGCACCTCTTCACGCGCGTCGAGAGCGTCATACGCCCTACTTGACCGAATCTGGCTGGAGCGTCGCCCACAAGCCGTAGGAGTGGAGAATCTGCACATCGCGCTCCATCTCTTCGCGCGTGCCGCTGGACACCACGGCCTTGCCCTTGTGGTGCACGTCCAGCATGAGTTTTTCGGCCTTCTCCCTGGTGTAGCCGAAGACCGTCTGGAAGACGTAGGTCACGTACGACATCAGATTGACGGGGTCGTTCCACACGATGGTTACCCAGGGCAGATCGGGCCGGACGTCCGATGACGGACGCTCGACGGCGATTGGAGCGGTGGTACCCACATCCGCAAGTCTGCCCTATCTGAGTCGTAGTCTTCGAGTCGTGACAATGACCATGAGCACTGCGTTGCTCACAGATCACTATGAGCTGACGATGCTGCAGGCGGCCCTGCGCAGCGGCGCGGCGCACCGGCGCGCGGTCTTCGAGGTGTTCGCCAGGCATCTGCCGGGCGGGCGCAGGTATGGAGTCGTCGCGGGCACCGGGCGTGTCCTCGACGAGCTCGAACGCTTCCGTTTCGGTGACGAGGAACTCACTTTCCTGCGCGAGCACCGGGTCGTCGACGAGGCCACGCTGGCGTTCCTGGCCGACTACAGGTTCGCCGGGAACATCTGCGGCTACCAGGAGGGCGACCTCTACTTCCCCGCCTCCCCCATCCTCGTCGTCGAGGGGACCTTCGCCGAGGCCGTGCTGCTGGAGACGCTGATCCTGTCGATACTCAACCACGACTGCGCGATCGCCTCGGCTGCCTCCCGCATGACGAACGCGGCCGGCGAGCGGCCCCTCATCGAGATGGGCTCGCGGCGCACGCACGAGGACGCGGCCGTGGCGGCGGCCCGCGCGGCCTACATCGCCGGGTTCGCCTCGACCTCCAACCTCATGGCCGGCCACCGCTACGGCATCCCCACCGCCGGCACCGCCGCCCACGCCTTCACGCTGCTGCACGACAGCGAGCGGGCGGCGTTCGAGGCGCAGATCGCCTCGTTCGGCGCCGCCACCACCCTGCTGGTGGACACCTACGACGTGGCCGAGGCGGTGCGCACGGCGGTCGAACTGGCCGGGCCCGCGCTGGGCGCGGTCCGCATCGACTCCGGCGACCTCGCCGCCGCGGCCCAGGAGGTACGCCGGCAGCTCGACGCGCTCGGCGCGACCGGCACCCGCATCCTCGTCACCTCCGACCTGGACGAGTACGCCATCGCCGCCCTCGCCGCCGCCCCCGTGGACGGCTACGGCGTCGGCACCTCGCTGGTGACCGGTTCCGGGGTGCCGACGGCGGCGCTGGTCTACAAGCTGGTGGCGCGCGAGACGGCGAGCGGCGAGCTGGAGGCCGTGGCCAAGCGCTCGGTGGGCAAGCCGTCGCGGGGCGGGCGCAAGGAGGCGTACCGGCTGCTCGACGACTCCGGGCACGTCGAGACCGAGCTGATCACCACCGGCGGCCTGGTCCCCGAGGGCGGCGTACCCCTGCTGCACGACCTGGTGCGCGACGGCAAGGTGATCGGCAGGGAGTCCCTGGCCGAGGCCCGCGAGCGCCACCGGAGCGCGGTCGCCACCCTCCCCCTGGAGGCCCTGCACCTGGGCAGAGGGTACGCGGCGATCCCGACCGAGTTCGCGTGACGTATCGTGCTCTTATGGGCACCGCGCTGATCATCGTCGATGTGCAGAACGACTTCTGCGAAGGTGGCAGTCTCCCCGTTGCCGGCGGCTCCGCCGTGGCCGCGGCGATCACCCGCCACGTGCGCGAGCACGGCTACGACCACGTGGTGGCCACCCGCGACTATCACGTCTCCCCCGGCGACCACTTCGCCGACTCCCCCGACTACGTCTCCACCTGGCCCGCCCACTGCGTGGCGGGCACGCCGGGCGCCGACTTCCACCCGTCGTTCGACGTGTCGGCGGTGGAGGAGGTCTTCAGCAAAGGCGCTTACACCGCAGCCTACAGCGGCTTCGAGGGCGAGAGCGGCGACGGCGCGACCCTGATCGACTGGCTGCGGGAGCGCGGGGTGAGCGAGGTTGACGTCGTCGGCATCGCCACCGACCACTGCGTGCGCGCCACCGCCCTCGACGCCGTGAAGAACGGCCTCACGGTGCGGGTGCCGCTCGACCTCACGGCGGGGGTGACGCCGGCGACGACCGAGGCCGCGCGGGCGGAGCTGGAGCGGGCGGGCGTCACGCTGACGGGGGCTCCCGTTACGGGCTGACCACAACGGCCGTTCACGTTGCGTACGCGCTTCGCAACGCTTCGGTCATGTGATACTCAAGAGGATGAACCCTCTCCGGAGCCACAGTAGTACGGAGAGTGACATGATCCTCTGACTCGAAGGTTTCCCATGCTGGCCCTCTCACTCGGGGCGGCCTGGCTGCTCCTCGCTCCGCTCAGCCTCTGGCTCCTGTTCAGGGGTCGCCCCCTGGAGCGAGCGGGCGCGATCGTGACCCTGCTGCTGCTGGAGGCCGGCACGATCGTCATGGGCCGGCTCACCACGCCGCACGCGACCCCCGACCACACGGTCGTGGCCCACGACGTCGCGCCGCCGGCCTCCTGCCCGGAGCGCGCCCCCACCCCGCGCTCGGCCCGGCTGGGCACGAGCCTCGTGCTGACCTGGGCGGCCCGCCGCCACGAGTGCGACACGGCGGAGGTCGCGATGCGCTCGCAGGGCCGGCGGCTGCTGGTCTGGCTGCACACCGGACACCTGGCCCCGGCCGGGGGCGCGCGGCGGCTCGCCTACACCCTGCCGGTGCACGTCAAGGGCCACACCGCGGCGGTCACGGTGCCGCTGCCGAAGGACGCCGCCCGGGTCCCGGTCGACGGCCGCAACGGCCGCCGCATCCCGCCGCCGCGCGGCTGAGCGGAGTCAGGGGGCCGCGACCGCGAGCCGGAGCGCATCGTCGAACTGCGCGAACACCTCGAACGCGTGCCGCAGCCCGGTGATCGAGAGCACCCGCGCCATCACGCCCTGCACCCCGCCGAGCAGCAGCCGGGTGCCCCGGGCCTCGCAGCGCTGCATGACGCCGACGAGCTCGTTCATGCCCATCGAGTCACAGAACTGCACCTCGGCGAGATCGAGGATGAGAAACGGGGGCGGGGGCAGCTCCCAGACGAGCTCCAGGTGCTCCCGCAGCAGGGGCACCGCGTTGACGTCGAGCTCGCCTTCGAGCCGAAGGATCACGGCGTTGCGCGAGAGGCCTGAAGTGACGTTGAGCGTCGATTTTCGGTTGGCCTCATATGACATGGGCTGGAGTCCTTCTGCGCATCAACGCGAGCCAAGAGAGTTGTTGCCGCTTCTGCCGGGTCTCTAACGGAAGGTCACTGCTCTGTGGCCAAATGCGTATGGTTCAGACCCGGTCGATCGACGTCCGGCGCCCGCCTGAAGCAGGAGCGGGAACCGGACGCGACGCCCTCACGTCAGTCCGCTGACGAAGGGGTAGGCGAGGATCAGCACGACGAGGAACGCGAGCAGCAAGGCGGTGCCACTGATCACCACCAGGATCTGGGTCCGCCGGGCCGTCCAGCGGATCGCGGCCACCACGGAGGTGATCAGCGCGGTCAGGAGCAGCAGGGAAAAGCCGCTGCTGCCGGCGGTCTGGAGAGCGGTCAGGACAAGGGGGGAAGCCGAGAACATCATGAGGTGATCCCTGTACGGAGACGAGAAACTGGTGAGGGTGCCGCTCCGGCCGGGGCGTGACGGAGTCTCAAACGGGCTCGCGGCAATGAACCACCTCGCCTACATTCAGTTAACTTCAGTGTATTTACCGAACTTACCGACTGAATGATTCCCCCGGCTGAAGCCGGACATTCCTTCCCATCGGTCAGAGATGTCTGGCTAAACTGTTGTCTTTCGCGTGCGGCGTTTTCGCGCGTAGCGCATGTGTCGGGGCCTAGCTGCGGGTTCTCTGCGAATCCCGCAGCGAGGTGGATATTCACTAGAAATTGCTGAAGTTAGATTGAGGCAGGCATGAGCGGCGACGATTCCGCGCGGACCGCGCTGGCCCGGCGTCTGCGCGAGCTCCGCGACAGCCACTGGCCGGACCTCCGGGTCACCCAGGCGCAGCTGCGGGAGGCGTTCGGGGTCAGCGTCCCGCTGATCTCCTCCTGGGAGTCCACCACCACGGCCAAGATCCCTCCCCTGCACCGCCTGGAGAAGTACGCCGCCTTCTTCGCGACCCGGCGCTCGCTCGCGGGCGACGTCCCTCGCGTGCCGTCGCCGTCCGAGCTGACCTCCGATGAGCTGGACCAGCACAAGAAGCTCCTGGCCGAGCTGACCCGGCTGCGCCAGACGGCGCTGCGCCACCAGGTCACGGCGGAGGGCGGCGGTCCCGGCGGGCCCGGCGACGCCCTGACGACCGGCCCATGGCACTTCCCTGAGGGCGAGCCGATCACGATCATCTGCTCGCAGATCCCGGAGAAGGAGCGGGCCAGGATCCCGTTCGCCGTCCCGTCCCAGGGCGACTACATCGAGCTCTACAAATACTCCGACCTCGACTCTTTATTCGAGTTATGGGGCCACCTGCGGGCCGCCAACCCGCACAGCCAGGTGACCCTGCGCGCCACCGAAGACCTGCGCTCCGACGACCTCACCACGCACGTCGCGCTGCTCGGCGGCGTCGACTACAACGAGGTCACCGCCTCCACGCTGGCCCGCATGTCCGGCCTGCCGGTGCGGCAGGTGCCCGACTGGGACGGCGAGCGGGGCCCGTACTTCGAGGTCGGCGATGGTGACGACACGCTTCGTCACCATCCGACGACGGTCCGTTCCGGCGATAGTGTACGACTGCTCGAAGACGTCGCCTTCTTCTACCGCGGCGTCAACCCGGACAACCGCGAGCGCACCTTGACCATCTGCAACGGCATGTACGCCAGAGGCGTCTACGGCGCGGTCCGCGCGCTCACCGACGCCCGCTTCCGCGACCGCAACGCCACCTACCTGCGCGAACGCTTCGGCGACGCCGAGTCCTACAGCATCCTCATGCGGGTCAGGATCGAGGGCAGGGTCGTGGTCACGCCCGACTGGACCCAGGAGTCGTTCCGGCTGCACGAGTGGTCGGACGCCCGTGGAGCATGACAGGTCGCGCGGCGGCGGCGAGCACCACCACGGCTCGCACCGGCACCTCGTCGACGTCTTCGAGGAGGGCGAGCAGCCGCCGCACGGCCGGGGCGCCATCGACGCGATCGTCGTCCCGACGATCCGGCATCCGCGCTGGCTGACGTACGCGACCCGGCTCGCCCTCGCCCTCGGCTGCCACCTGGTGTCGCTGCACAGCCGCAACTGGAGCCGGGCCAGGGAGGCGGCCCAGGCCATGCCGGCCGGCCTGCGCTACATCAGCGCCGACGTCGACCACGTGGACCGGCTGCGGCTGCCCGACTTCGAGACCACGGCCGTGCTGCGGGACACCCCGTTCGCGCGTACGACCGACCTCAGCGCCAAGCGCAACACCGGGCTGCTGCTGGCCCGGCTGCTCGGCTGGCGGCGGATCGTCTTCCTGGACGACGACATCGAGGTGGGCCGCCTGGCGGACGTCGAACGGGCCGCGGCGCTGCTCGACACCTACGACGCCGTCGGCATGCACATCGGCGGCTATCCGGACAACTCGGTGGTGTGCCACGCGCATCGCCTCACCGGCGGGCACCAGGAGTCGTTCGTGGGAGGGGGCGCGCTGGCCGTCGCCGTGGATCCCGGGCGCACGCCCTCCTTCTTCCCCAACGTCTACAACGAGGACTGGTTCTACCTGCTGGGCGAGCGGAGACTGCGCCGCCTCGCGGTGGCCGGGCAGGTCAAGCAGCGGCCGTACGACCCGTTCGACCGGCCGGTGCGGGCGCGCGAGCAGGAGTTCGGCGATGTGCTGGCCGAAGGCGTCTACTGGCTGCTGGACGGGGACGCAGCGGCCGGATGGCGGGCGGCGGCCGACGCCGCGTACTGGCGGGACTTCCTCGCCAAGCGGCGGCGCTTCGTCGAGGACGTGCTGAGCCGCGTACGCCGCCTGCCCCAGGGGCCCCGGCACAACCGGCACGCGATGGAGAACTCCCTGCTCGCCGCGCTCGGCCGGCTCCGCCGCATCGAGCCTGAGCTGTGCGTACGCTACCTGAAGGCGTGGTCCGTCGACCGCCGGCGCTGGGCGGCGCACCTCGACGAGCTCCCGCACCTGGAGTTCGCCACCGCGGACGCGGTCAAGTGGCTGGTGAAGGACGGCGAGCGCGGACTGCATTGGTACGGATCCATGGTGGATTGACCGGTTTCGGCAAGATTCGTGCCGCCGCCCTCCGGGAACGTGTGCTTCCGTGGGCGCCCCCGACATACGCCGAGCCGTCCGTGCGGACCTCCGTCCCATCGTCCGGTCGCTCGGGCAGGAGCACTACTTCCACGACCGCCTGGCCCTGCAGGACGCCGGGCACGGCTTTCTCCTCGTGGCCTGGGAGCGGGAGGTGGCGGTCGGCGACGTGTACGTGTGGCTGGCGCCCGCCGAGGAGCCCGAGTTGCGCGCCCACTTACCCGGCGTGGCGCTGCTCACCCATCTGGAGGTGGCCGCGCCACGCCGGAACCAGGGCATCGGGACCGAGCTGCTGTGGGCGGCCGAGGACCGGCTGCTCGCAGAGGGCCACGAGTGCGTCGCCCTCGGCGTGGACCTGGACAACCACGACGCGCAGCGGCTGTATCGCCGCCGCGGCTACGCCGAATGGCCCCACGGCCCGGTCGCGACGACGGAGGTCGTCTACCACGCCGACGGGACCCGCGAACGCCGGCCCGAGACCTGCCGCATCATGATCCGCCACCTCGGCCACAACCGCTACCGCTGAGGACCGGCCGAGGGCATGCGGGGGTCAGCGGCGCTGGGTGGCCCAGCGGCGGATCATGTCGATGCGTTCCTGGATCTGCTCCGCCGTCGCCTGCGCGATCGGCGGGCCGCCGCAGACGCGGCGCAGCTCGGCGTGGATGACGCCGTGCGGCTGTCCGGTGCGGTGGTTCCAGGCGCCGACCAGGCCGTTGAGCTCGCGGCGCAGCTCGGCGATCTGCTCGTGCGGGGCCAAGGTCTGGGCGGCCGGCTCCGCGGACGCCTGCTTGCGCTTGGCCGCCTGCTGGTCGGACTGGCGCTTGCGGAGCAGGGTCGCCACCTGGTCGGGCTCCAGGAGGCCGGGCAGGCCGAGGAAGTCCTCCTCCTCGGCGGAGCCGATCTCGGCCCCGGTGCCGAACTCGCCGCCGTCGAAGAGCACCCGGTCGAACGTGGCCGAGGTCTCCATCGTCTCGAACGGCAGCTCGTCACCCAGAACGTCAGGATTGTCCTGCTTACGGTTGGCCTGCTCCAGCAGCGAGTCGTCGAGCCCGTCCTCCGGCGGGCGCTTGTTGAGCACGTGGTCGCGCTCGACCTCCATCTCGTTGGCCAGCCCCATGAGCATGGGCACCGACGGGAGGAAGACCGAGGCCGTCTCGCCACGCTTGCGGGCGCGGACGAACCGCCCCACCGCCTGCGCGAAGAAGAGCGGCGTGGAGGTGGAGGTGGCGTAGACGCCCACGCACAGGCGCGGGATGTCGACGCCTTCGGAGACCATCCGGACGGCGACCAGCCAGCGATCCTGCGACGCCGCGAACTGCTTGATCTTCTTCGAGGCGCCGGGGTCGTCGGACAGGACCACGGTGGCGCCCTCGCCGGTGATGTTGCGCAGGTGCCTGGCGTAGGCGCGGGCGGTCTCGTGATCGGTGGCGATGACCAGGCCGCCCGCGTCGGTCACGCCCCGGCGCACCTCGGTCAGCCGCCGGTCGGCGGCCTGCATGACCTGGCGGATCCAGTCGCCCTTGGGGTCGAGCGCGGCCCGCCACGCCTGGGAGAGCTGGTCCTTCGTGAGCGGGGTGCCGAGCGTGGCGGCCAGCTCGTCGCCGGCCCGCGTGCGCCACTTCATCTCGCCGCTGTAGGCGAGGAAGATCACTGGGCGTACGACGCCGTCGTCGAGGGCGGGACCGTAGCCGTAGGAGTAGTCGGCGACGCTGCGCTTGAAGCCCTCGGCGTCCTCCTCGTATCCGACGAACGGGATCGGGTTGTCGTCGGAACGGAACGGGGTGCCGGTGAGCTGGAGGCGGCGGGCGGCCGGCTCGAACGCCTCGCGCACGCCGTCGCCCCACGACTTGGCGTCGCCCGCGTGGTGGATCTCGTCGAAGATGACCAGCGTCTTGCGCGCCTCGGTGCGCGCCCTGTGCAGCGCCGGATGCATCGCGACCTGCGCGTAGGTCACCGCGACCCCGGTGTAGTCGCGCGAGGTGGTGCCCTGGCTGTTCTTGAACTCGGGGTCGATGCCGAGGCCGACCCGCCCGGCGGCGTCGGCCCACTGGCGCTTGAGGTGCTCGGTCGGGGTGACGATGGTGACGGCCCTGATCACCCCGCGGGACAGCAGCTCGCTGGCGATGCGCAGGGCGTAGGTCGTCTTGCCCGCGCCCGGCGTCGCCACGGTGAGGAAGTCACGCGGCTCGCGCCTGAAGTAGAGGTCGAAAGCCTCCTGCTGCCAGGCGCGCAACTTGGGAGCGGTGCCCCACGCGGCCCGGTCAGGATAGGAAGGAGACAGGTGGGACGCGGCGAAGGTGCTCACCGCATCACCTCTGGGGTTCGTGTGCTTCGCTCTCTCACAGTGACCCAAGAGTAATCGGGCCCACTGACAAGACGTGCCGTGAGCCGTGGATTCTGGCCAAGGTCGTCCTCACGTGCTATGCGGCTTATCGGAGGCTCGTCAGCACCGTGTCGAGAGCCTGTCTGCGTGCGGTTTGCTCGGGTTGCAGCAGGCCGAGCAGGAGCACGCTCCGCTCGCCCCGCGTGAGAAGCGTCACCCTCAGGTACGCGGGCCGGTTGACCACGTCACGGTACTCCGCCCGCATCGCCCGCGTGTGCCCGCCCGGGATCTGCCGGTCCTCGACGACCTTGACGCGGTCGCCCTTGAGCAGCAGCCGGGAGTACAGTTCGGCGGCCTCGGCCGTGGCCTTCTTCGCGTCCGCGGCGGGTTCGGGGAGCGGGCGGGCCATCACCAGGCTCCCGGCTCCGTCCCTGGCCACCGACGTGAAGCCGGACACGGGGGGCACGGGCGCGACGTACCAGCCTTCCGGCAGGGTCACGGCCACCCCGGCCAGGCCGTCGCTCAGCCTGCCCGTCCCGGCCTCCGGTCCTGGCTCCGGCGCGACGAGGCGCGGCGCCAGGTTGATCGCCGCCGCCACGAGCGCCGCGCCGGTCAGGAGCACCGCCAGCGCGAACGCCCAGCGGCGCGGCACGCCCGTGGCGGCCGTACGCGCGCCGGGGGCGGCGGGGGTGCCGTAGAGGCGGGCGGAGGGCGGCAGGGCGTCCGTGGAGCTCTCCCTGGACACGGGGGACGGGATCGGCGGGAACGGCGACCGCAGGGATTCCGCCTCCGGGTACGACGGCGACTCGCCCCAGAACTCGGCGTCCGGATCCTCGTCGGCCGGGGGGAGCGGGCTGCCACCGCTCTTGAGACCGCCCGCGTCGGCGTCCCAGGGGTTGTCCCGGTCGGCGTCCCCTAAGGTGCCCCAGCCATCCTGTCCGTCATCGTCAACGTCTCGGGAAGTGGACCTGGGGATGGTCGTCGCGTCCGGGTACGGAGTCCGGCCCGACCGGGGCTGGGCGGTGTGGGGAGTGGTGCGCCGGATGCGCGGGTTCCAGGGCTCGTCGAGCTCCACGGTCTCCCCCGGCTCCAGGTCCAGCGGATGCCCCCGCCGCCGGCGGCCCGCAGGCTCCTCCGGGGGAGCGGCCCCCTGCTCGCCGTCCGGCGGAGGACTGCGGCGGTGTCTGGCCCCCGCGGGCAGGGGCGGCCAGACCAGGTGATCATCCTCCATGACACCTCCTCGCCCGCTGTCCTATCACTCCTGGCGACGGAGATCAGGCGTTCCGTGATCGCTGGGGCGGGAGGGACGGAATTCACCTCATGCGACCGGCGAGCACCGCCCCGCTCCCCCCGACCACCGCCATGAGGAGGCAGATGACCACGAACCCGGTGGCGATCTGCGACGACGCGTGCCCGACCAGGTTGACCAGCGCGCCCCCGGCCCCGATGGCGAGCGCCGAGCCCAGCATGTCCGTGACGTTGAGTGCCGCCGAGTTCGCGCCCTGCTCGTTCTCCGGCGACTGCTTGAGCGTGGTGACGCTGACCGTGGCCATGCCGACCCCCATGCCGAGCCCGGCGACGATCCAGGCCGGCACCGCGACCCAGCCCGTCACCCCGGGCAGGACGGCGAGCAGCGCCAGCAGCACGCCGACGGTGACGCAGGACGTCGCGAACCTGATCCGCAGGTGCGGCTCCCCGGCCTGGCGGCTCTGCAGGTAGGACCCCGCCGACCAGCCGAGCGCCCCCGTGGTGAGCGCGATCCCCGCCTCCCTGACGCCGAACCCCTTCACTTCCTGGAGCGCCAGCGGGATGAAGGAGTTGACCCCGAAGAAGGCGGCCGACAGGAAGCCGCGCATGAGCACGGTCGTGGGCAGCCCGCGGGCGAAACGCAGGGCGCCCGGGGGCAGCAGCCGGTAGAGGCCGTACAGCAGGAAGGCGAGCCCCACGACGGTCTCGGCGGCGCCGGCGACGGGCGCCTGGTGCAGCCGGTCGACGCCGTGCAGCAGCACGCCGGCCCCGCCGGCGGCGGCGGCAGCGGCCAGCGTCATGGCGAGCGGGCGCGAGCGCGGCCCGTCGGGCAGCTGCTCGGCGGCGGCCGAGCGCTTCAGCGACGGGAGCAGCATGAGCAGCGCGGGCACGACCAGCGGGATGATGCCGTAGAAGACGTACCGCCAGCCCCACTGCCCGGCCACGGAGCCGGCGATGGCGGGGCCGACCATGGACGGCACGACCCAGGCGGCCGAGACCGCCGCGAACGCCTTCGGCCGCATGTCGACCGGGTAGACCCGCGCGATCATCACCAGCAGCGCCACGAACGAGGCCCCGGCCCCGAGCCCCTGCACGGCCCGCGCCGACAGGAACAACCCCGACGTGTTCGCCGCGCCCGCCAGCGCCATGCCGGTCACGAACAGCGCCAGCCCCGCCACGAACGGCACCGCGAACCCCCGCCGGTCCGCGAAGAGCCCGGCCACCACGTTCGCGAACAGGCTGGAGACCAGGAAGGCGGAGAAGCTCAGCCCGTAGAGGTCGAGGGCGTCCAGGTCGCGGGCGACGTCGGGCATGACGACCCCGACCGACATGCCCTCGAAGGCCACGAGGGTGACCACGAGCAGGATGCCGAACGTGGCGATGCGGTAGTCGGCCCCGAAGAGCCGAGGGGGTTGGTGGGGGGCGTCGAGTGCTTTTGGTGCTGTCACCTGCACATCGTAATTTGTCGCACCGTTGACGTTTCCGGGGTGTGCCGGTGAGCATGCCGACGAGACGGTGGTCGCGCGCCGGGGTCGGGGCCGTGGCCCCGCGGCACGCGATTACCGCTCAGCCGCACTCACTGCTTGTCGCCGCCCTGGTCGCCGCCACCGCCCACCGGCAGGCCCTCGTAGATCTCCTTGCACTCCGGGCACACCGGGTATTTCTTGGGGTCGCGGCTGGGCACCCAGATTTTGCCGCACAGGGCGCGGATGGGCGTGCCGGTGACCATGCTCTCGGTGATCTTGTGCTTGTCCGCGTAGTGGGCGAACCGCTCGTGATCGCCGTCGCCGTGCGACGTCTGTGGCGTGGTTTCCTGCTTCGGAAGGATCTTCGTGCTCACCCCATCGAGTTTATGCCCGCCCGCGGCCCGCGCCTCCCCCGCACAGCGGAACGGCCCCCGCCGCCTGGCGGGGGCCGTTCAGGAACACGGGCTCAGCCCATGTGCACGGGCGCGCCCTCGCTCTTGCGGCCGGCCTTCACGAACAGCGTGAGGGCCGCGGTCAGCACCGCGACGCAGGTGCTCACCATGAAGGCGAGGTGCATGCCGTCCATGAACGAGTTGTGGACGGCGCTGGTGACCACCTCGGGCAGCCCAGGCGGCGCGACGCCGAACGCGGCGGCCGCCTCCAGCCCCGCCATCTGCTCCGGCGCCATCATCTTGGCCGCCGGGCCGAGGTAGCCGGGCAGCCTGTCGGAGATCTCACCGGCCATCACGGCGCCGAGGATCGCGGTGCCGAGCGCGCCGCCGACCTGCATGGCCGACTGCTGCAGGCCGCCCGCGACGCCGCTCAGGTCGAGCGGGGCGTTGCCCACGATGATCTCGGTGGCGCCCACGAACACCGGCGACAGGCCGAAGGCCAGCAGCACGAACGGGATCGCGGTGTCCACGAACGAGGCGTCGATGCCGAGCCTGGACATGAGGAACATGGCGCTCGCGGTGATGAGCAGGCCGCCGGCCATCGTGACCTTCGGCCCCAGCTTCCCGATCGCCAGGCCGGCGAGCGGCGAGGCGACGATCATGCCGGCGCTCATCGGCAGCATGCGCATACCGGCCTCCAGCGGCGTCAGCCCGTGCACGCCCTGGAAGAAGAAGCCCAGGAAGAACATGGCGCCGAACATGGCGAAGGCCACCATCATCATCAGGAACGTACCGATGGAGATGGACGGGTTCGCGAACAGCGACAGCGGCACCAGCGGCTGGCCGCCGCGCTGCTTGAGCAGGTGCTGCCAGAGGACGAACAACCCGATCAGCACCGCGAAGCCGGCGAGGAAGCCCAGCGTGGTGCTGTCGCCCCAACCCCACTCGGGGGCCTTGATGATGGTCCACACCAGCGCGAACATCGCGCCGGACAGCAGCAGCACGCCCAGCCAGTCGATGCGCGCGAACGTCTTGGCCCGGCTGTCCTTGATCAGCATGACGCCGAGGATCAGCGCGACGACGCCGACGGGCGCGTTGATGAAGAAGACCGACTCCCAGCTCACCTTCTCGACCAGCACGCCGCCGACGATCGGGCCGGCGGCGCTGGACAGGCCGATGATCGCGCCCCACGCGCCCATGGCCTGGTTGAGCTTCTCCCCCGGGAACGCGCTCCGCAGCAGCGCCAGCGCGGCGGGCTGGAGCAGCGCGCCGAACAGGCCCTGCAGCACCCGCAGGCCGATCAGCGCGCCGACCGGCGAGATGCCGGGAATGATGTCGGCCAGCTCGGCGCTGAGTCCGATGCCGACCGACGTGACGGCGAATCCGGCCACACCGATCAGGAAGACCCGCTTGTGCCCGAACAGGTCACCGAGCTTGCCCGCGGTGATCAGGAACACCGCCAGGGCCAGCAGATAGCCGCTGGTCACCCATTGCAGATCCGACAGCGACGCCTTCAGGTCGACCTGGATCACCGGGTTGGCGATGCCGACGACGGTGCCGTCCAGCATCACCATGATCACACCCAGGCTGACCGCCAGCAGCACGAGCCATGGATTCCCCCCGGCCCCCGCCTTCGCCACCTCGGGCGAGGACGGCGCGTCAACCGCCTTCGCGTTCGCCATGAAGCCCCCTAGTTTCACACACGCCCCTCAACAGGGCGGAAGTCTCTTAAGCCTCCGGTAATCTATGGCAGACGATGACGTCTGACAAACGACTTTTAAAAGGCAGCGGATGACTTCTGTCACACTGTGACAGGAAGGTTTCGAGGGAGTGACGGCAGTGGGTCTCCGCGAACGCAAGAAGGAGAAGACGCGCCTGGCGATCCTCGACGCGGCGCTCGAACTGTTCCTCGAACAAGGATACGAGTCGACCACCGTCGAGCAGATCGCGGGGGCCGTCGACGTCTCCCCCCGCACGTTCTTCCGTTACTTCACCAGCAAGGACCATCTGGTGCTGTGGTTCCACGACCAGAGCGAGGAGATCCTGCTGGAGACGATGGCGGCCCGGCCGCCGGACGAGCCGCCGTTCACCGCGCTCATGCACGCCCTGCGCGCCATGCTGGCCGACATCGAGGACGCGACGCCGCAGGAGCACGAACGTTTCCTCAAGCTGCGCCGCATCCTGGACGAGAACCCGCGCCTGATCGGCCAGTCGGTGGCGCGGGGCACCGAGACCGAGCGCCGCCTCGCCGAGGTGGTGGCCGCGCGGCGCGGCGTCAGGGCCGACGAGGACCAGCTCTCCCACCTGATCGTGGCCTTCGCCATGTCCACGATGCGGGTGGGTTTCGAGTGCCCGCGCAGCGACGGGAGCCTGCCCGAGATCACCGGCAGGATGGCGGAGAGCATCGAGCTGGCCGAGCGTTCCCTGCGGCCCGGCTGGGACGCCTGAGGGGTCAGTTCAACGAGGGGTCGTCCGGGCAGGTGGCGACGAAGGCCAGCTCGCCCGGCTGCCGCCGCAGCACGTGCCGCCACAGCGACCCGGGGTCGGCGTGGAAGGTGTCGCCCACCTCGGAGTCGACGACATACCAGGCGCCTTCGGCGATCTCGCTCTCCAGCTGGCCGGAGGACCAGCCGGCGTAACCGGCGAAGATCCGCATCTGGGCGATCTCGCCCTGGAGGATCTCGGGCGGGGCGTCGAGGTCGACCGTGCCGAGCCGGGACACCGCGGGCGTCCCCGCGTGCAGCCTGCGCCAGCCGAGCGGCTCCTGCCCGCTCGGCACCGCCGCCAGCGCCAGCGCGCTGTCGGTCTGCACCGGCCCGCCCTCGAAGAGCACCGAGGGCCCGGTGACCAGCGGGTCCCAGACCGGGAGCACCTGGGTCACCGAGATGTCGCTGGGCCGGTTGAGCACGACGCCGAGGGTGCCCCCGTCGCGGTCGTGTTCGAGGATCAGCACGACGCTACGCCGGAAGTTGGGGTCGTCGAGAAGCGGCGTCGCCACCAACAACCCGCCGACGTAGATCGCCTCCGCCATACCTCCATCATGAAGGGTGCAGGGGGGTGCGCGCTGCCCTAGAGGGCTCATGTTACTTTTCGTGTTCACAAAGACACTTGCGGTAGCAAAGATCACGACGTGTGGACCTTGGGGGAGCTCATGCGCATCGGTACCCGTCTGGCCCTGGCCGCCCTGGCGGTGGGCGCCGCGGCCTCCGGCCCGGCGTCCGCGTCTGCCTGGCCTGGGGCGTCCGATTCCGGGGATGCGTTCACCATGACCGTGGACGACGTCGGCTGCCGCTCTGGGCGGGCGAAGGTGACGCTGCGCAACCAGACCCGGCAGGCGGTCCGCTTCGACCTGAAGTCCGACGCGGTCAGCGTGGCCAGCGGCTCGATCCCGGCCCGCAAGAGCGTCGTGCGGCAGGTGCCGGTCGGCAAGGGCAGCCGCGCCGAGATCGAGGCTTACCAGGTCACCGAGCACCAGCCGGAGACCCTCATCGACTCCACCCGGGTGAAGAACGACTGCCCCTGGGGTCACCGCACCGGGCAGCTCCCCTTCACCGGCCCGCCCGCCGACCTCATGGCCAAGCTGGCGACCGCGGGCGGGCTGGTCGTGATGGGCGGGATCTTCTGGTGGTACGGCTCCGTCTGGCCCCGCCGCCCCGACCTGCCCAAGGGGTGCCCCACCTCGCCTACGGGATGAACGCGCCCGCCTTCGCGGCGGCCAGCGCGCGGCGTACGGACCGCTCGGCCGCCTCGGCGGTCACCGGCTCGCGGGTGACGACGAGCAGGTAGTAGAGCGGGGCCGAGACCGCCCGGATCACCTCTGTGGCGTCCGTGCCCGGCGGCAGCTCGCCGCGCCCGACCGCGAGCTCGACCACGCCCGCCCACTCCTCGATGCGCCGCAGGTAGAACGCGCGCAGCGCGGCGGCCGCCTGCTCGTCGCAGGTCGCGGCGGCGATCATCGCCTGGAACGTGGCCCCGAGCCGCCCGTCGTTGACCGCCTCGACCACGGCCATGGCGTTGGCGCGCAGGTCGCCCTCGATGGAGCCGGTGTCGGCGTGCGGCGAGGACTGCTCGGCCAGCTCGACCATGAGATCGGTGACCAGGCCGGCGGGGCTGCCCCAGCGCCGGTAGAGCGTGGTCTTGCCGACGCCGGCCCGGACCGCCACCTGGTCCATGGTCAGGCCGTGGAAGCCGTGCTCGACCAGCTCGTCCTGGGCGGCCTGGAGCACGGCCGCGCGGACCCGGGCGGTGCGGCCGCCCGGCCGCACGGTTCCCGCGACGCGGGCGGGTGAGTCCATCTGTCTCCTCGTCCCTCGGGGGCGCGCACGGCCGCCGGGACGGGGAGTCCCGGTGCGTGCGAAGGGTGGCGGCGCCTGCAGGTCCGCCGGGCGTCCGCTGCGAGATTGCTTACCGCTTGCGCAATTGTAGAGGCGCGCGGGGCGACCGTCGGCAGGGCGATCCGCGTTCGGCGATATCGAACAACCCTGCGCTACAGTGCCGAACGTGGGAGAGACCATCCAGTCCGTCGAGCGGGCGGCCGCGATCCTGCGGCTGCTGGCCTCCGGCCCCCGCCAGCTCGGGGTGGCCGAGCTGGCCCGAGGGCTCGGCCTGCCGAAGGGCACGCTGCACGGCATCCTGCGCACGCTGGTCGTGGTCGGCTTCGTCGAGCAGGATCCGGCCACGGGCAAGTACCGCCTCGGCGCGACGCTGCTCCACCTCGGCAGCAGCTACCTCGACGTCAACGAGCTGCGCGCCAGGGCCATCAACTGGGCGGACGCGCTGGCCGGGCGGAGCAGGGAGAGCGCCTGGATCGGCACGCTGCACGAGGGCCACGTCCTGGTGATCCACCACGTCTTCCGGCCCGACGACAGCATGCAGACGCTCCAGGTCGGCACCTACCTGCCGGTGCACGCCAGCGCGCTCGGCAAGGTGCTGCTCGCCCACGACCCGTACGGCGAGCCGGCCGCGCCGCTGCCCCCGTACACCGCGGCGACGATCACCGATCCCGAGCGACTGGAGGCGGAGCTGGAGCTGGTCCGCGCGCGTGGCTGGGCCGCCGAGATGGAGGAGTTGACCGAGGGCGAGGTGGCCGTCGCCGCGCCCATCAAGGACTCCCGTGGCATCGTGGTCGGCGCCATCGGCATCAGGGGCGCACTGGAGCGCCTGGCGCCGGAGGGCGGGCCGCGCATGGAATTTGTCTCGTACGTCAGGGACGCGGCCCGCGCGATCACCCGCGACCTGGCCCGTTGACCCCGACCAGTTGCCCAGCAGTTGCCTGACCAGTTGAACGCCTCCAGCGGAACCGAATACCATTCCTCTTGTCGTTCGACATTGTCGAACCCCGAGCTAGCGAGGAACCGCCAGTGCCTCGACCGACCTACATCGCCGCCATCGACCAGGGCACCACGTCCAGCCGGTGCATCGTCTTCGACCGGACCGGCAACATCATCTCCGTCGCCCAGCGCGAGCACCGCCAGATCTTCCCCAGGCCCGGCTGGGTCGAGCACGACGCGGAGGAGATCTGGCAGTCGGTCCAGCTCGTCCTCGCCGAGGCCGTCGGCGGCGTCGACGGCGACATCGCCGCGCTCGGCATCACCAACCAGCGCGAGACCACCGTGCTGTGGGAGCGCGACACCGGCCGGCCCGTCTGCCCGGCGATCGTCTGGCAGGACACCCGCACCGCGCCGCTGACGCACGCGCTGGCCGAGCACGAGGCGCTGTTCAAGGGGCGGGCCGGGCTGCCGCTCGCCACCTACTTCTCCGGGCCGAAGATCCGCTGGCTGCTGGACGAGCACCCGGGGCTGCGCGAGCGGGCCGAGCGCGGCGAGGTGCTGTTCGGCACCATGGACAGCTGGCTGCTGTGGAACCTGACCGGCCGCCACGTCACCGACGTCACCAACGCCAGCCGTACGATGCTCATGAACATCCACACCCTGGCCTGGGACGACGACCTGCTGGCCGCGCTCGGCGTGCCGCGCGCGATGCTGCCCGAGATCCGCCCGTCCGCCGAGGTCTACGGCCGCACCGCCGACGGCGTCCCGGTGGCCGCCGCGCTCGGCGACCAGCAGGCGGCGCTGTTCGGCCAGACCTGCTTCGACCCCGGCGAGACCAAGAGCACCTACGGCTCGGGCAGCTTCCTGCTCATGAACACCGGCGACCGGCCCGTCGTCTCCAAGCACGGACTGCTCACCACGGTCGGCTACCAGCTCGGCGACACGCCGGCCACGTACGCGCTGGAGGGCGCGATCGCGGTCACCGGCTCGCTGGTGCAGTGGCTGCGCGACAACCTCGGCCTGATCTCCAGCGCCGCCGAGATCGAGACGCTGGCGAAGACGGTCCCCGACAACGGCGGCTGCTACTTCGTGCCCGCGTTCTCCGGGCTGTTCGCGCCGCACTGGCGCTCGGACGCGCGCGGCGTGATCGCGGGGCTGACCGGGTTCGTCACCAAGGGGCACCTCGCGCGGGCCGTACTCGAGGCCACCGCGTGGCAGACCCGCGAGGTCGTCGACGCGATGAACGCCGACGCGGGGCTCGGGCTCACCACCCTGCGCGCCGACGGCGGCATGACAGCCGACAACCTGCTCATGCAGACCCTCGCCGACGTGCTCGCGGTGCCGGTGATCAGGCCCATGGTGGCCGAGACCACGGCGCTCGGCGCGGCGTACGCGGCCGGCCTCGCCACCGGCTACTGGCCGGACCTCGACAGTCTGCGCGCCAACTGGCACAAGGCGGCCGAGTGGCGGCCGGAGATCGACGAGGCGGCCCGCGAGCGCGAATACCGCAACTGGAGGAAGGCCGTGGCCCGCACCCTCGACTGGGTCGATGAGCAGGAGTTCCAGCAATGATGATCAGTACGGGGACCGACCGCGCGGAGACCAGGGAGGAGTTGTCCACCACCACCTACGACCTGCTGGTCATCGGCGGCGGCATCCTCGGCACGTCCGTGACCTGGATGGCCGCCCAGGCCGGGCTGCGGGTGGCCATGGTGGACGCGGGCGACTTCGCCGGCGCCACCTCCAGCGCCTCGTCCAAGCTGGTCCACGGCGGCCTGCGCTACCTGCAGACCGGCAACGTCCGGCTGGTCGCCGAGAACCACCGGGAGCGTCGCGCCCTCGCCGCCGACATCGCCCCGCACCTGGTCAAGCCGCTGACGTTCCTGGTGCCGATCTATAAGGGCGGCCCGCACGGGGCGGCCAAGCTGGGCGCGGGGGTGTTCCTGTACTCGGCGCTGTCGGTGTTCGGCGACGGCATGGGCCGGGTCATCACGCCGCACCAGGCCCTGGCCAGGGTGCCCGCATTGCGCGCCGAGGGGCTGCGCGCCGCCGCCGTCTACGGCGACCACCAGATGAACGACAGCCGCGTCGCGGTCATGACCGTACGCGCGGCCGTGGACGCCGGCGCGACCGTGCTCAACCACGCCGAGGTCGTCGGCCTGCGCAGGAGCGGCGGCACGGTGACCGGCGCCGAGCTGCGCGACCGGTTGGAGGGCGCCGAGTTCGGGGTGAGCGCCCGTCTCGTGCTCAACGCCACCGGCCCGTGGGTGGACCACCTGCGGCGCATGGAGGACCCGGGCGCGGCCCCCAGCATCCGCCTGTCCAAGGGCGCCCACCTGGTGCTGCGCCGGCACGAGCCGTGGAAGGCGGCGCTGACCACGCCGATCGACAAGTACCGGGTGTCGTTCGCCATCCCGTGGGAGGACCACCTGCTGCTCGGCACGACGGACGAGGCGTACGACGGCGATCCGGCCGACGTGCGGCCCACCGAGGCCGACCTCACGCAGATCCTCGACGAGGCCGGCCACGCGGTGCGCGACACGCAGCTCCGGCGCGAGGACATCACCTACGCCTTCGCCGGTCTGCGCGTGCTGCCCGGCGGCCCCGGCGAGGTGACGGCGGCCAAGCGGGAGACCGTGGTGACGCGCGGCGCGGGCGGCATGCTGTCGGTGGCGGGCGGCAAGTGGACGACCTACCGGCACATCGGCCGTACCGTCCTCGACACCCTCGCCCACCTGCCCGGCCGGCCGCTCGGCGACGACCTGGCCGACATCCTGCCCGCCGTGCCGTTGCCCGGCCTGGCCAGCCCCGACGCGGTGGCCCTGCGCCTGTGGACGGACCGCGAGCGCGGCGCCCGCATGGACCCGCTGGTGGCCCGGCACCTGGCGACGCACTACGGGTCGATCGCGTTCGACCTGGCCCGGCTCATCAGGGAGGACCCGGCGCTCGGCGAGCGCATCCACCCGGAGGGGCCGGACATCTGGGCGCAGGCCGTCTACGCGCGCGACCGCGAGTGGGCGGCGACCGTGGACGACGTCGTACGCCGCCGTACGACGCTGACCGTCCGCGGGCTCGACACGCCGGAGGTACGGGCCCGGATCGCCGGGCTGCTGGGCTGAGCCCGCCGCGCGGGCGGCGGGAGGTGGCTGGGGCCGCTGGCGGGGAAGGGGGTGGGCATGAGCACTCCCATCAACGAAGCCCTGCTCCGCCACTTCCGCGACCTGCGGGACGGCGTGCACGGCCAGGCCGTCTCCCGGGAGGACAAGGAGCGTGTCTTCGCCACGGCGGTCGAGCTGCTCGACCCCGTGGCGCGGCGGGTGCTGGCGGAGTTCGACGCCGACCTGCTGCTCGGGACGGGCGAGGTGGTGGCCAGCGGGGTCACCCGTTCCAAGGAGGGCGGGCTGAACGCGATGTGGTCGCTGACGTGGCCGGAGCAGCGGGCCGCCCAGGAGCAGCCCATCGCCGTCGTCGCCCACTACGGCGCCGGCTTCCACCACCCGCACCTGCGCGGGAACACGGTGGGCGACTGGCCGATGAACGTCTTCGACGCCGCCGACGCCGAGGCGCAGGCCGACACGCTGCGCGTCATCGCCGCCGGCGACGCCCACAACCTGGTCTTCCAGGAGTCCTACCGCCTCATGCCCGCCCTCACCCGCTCCGCGCCCACCGCCCGGCACTGAGGGCGCTGGGGGACGCCCGGGTCAGGCCCCGATGAACTGGTCAGGCCCCGGTGAACTGGTCAGGCCCCGGTGAACTGGTCAGGCCCCGGTGAACTGGTCAGGCCTCCGTGAGCTGATCAGGCCTCGGTGAAGCCGCGGGCGCGACCGCCCGCGGACTCGCGAACCGCCGCCGCCACCGCGCCCGCCACGTCCGGGTGGAACACGCTCGGGATGATGTAGTTGGGGCCCAGCTCCTCGGGCGTGACCACGGCCGCCAGCGCGTTGGCCGCCGCCAGCAGCATCTCCTGCGTCACCCCTGCCGCCTGCGCGTCGAGCAGCCCGCGGAACACGCCGGGGAAGGCCAGCACGTTGTTGATCTGGTTGGGGTAGTCGGAGCGGCCGGTGGCCACCACGGTCGCGTGCTCGCGGGCGTCGTCGGGCGACACCTCGGGCTCCGGGTTTGCCAGCGCGAACACCACGGCGCCCTTGGCCATGGTCGCGATGTCGTCGCCGGTCAGGATGCCCGGCGCGGACACGCCCACGAAGACGTCGGCGTTCTTGAGCGCGCCGCGCAGGTCTCCGGCGTAGCCCTCGGCGTTGGTGTGGTCGGCGATCCAGCGCAGCGACTCGTCGAGGTCGTCGCGGCCCTTGTGCACGGCTCCGAGGTAGTCGCAGACGACCACGTTGCGCGCCCCGGCGGCGAGCAGCAGTCGCAGCACGGCGTTGCCGGCCGCGCCCGCGCCCGCCATCGTGATCCTGACGTTCTCCAGGCTCTTCTCGACGACCCGCAGCGCGTTCTGGAGCGCCGCCAGCACGCAGATCGCGGTGCCGTGCTGGTCGTCGTGGAAGACCGGGATGTCGAGCAGCTCGCGCAGGCGCCGCTCCACCTCGAAGCAGCGCGGCGCGCCTATGTCCTCCAGGTTGATGCCGCCGAAGCCGGGCGCGATGACCTGGACGGTGCGCACGATCTCGTCGACGTCCTGGGTGTCGAGGCAGATCGGCCAGGCGTCGATGCCGGCGAAGCGTTTGAACAGCGCCGCCTTGCCCTCCATGACCGGCAGCGCCGCCTCGGGGCCGATGTTGCCGAGCCCCAGCACGGCCGAGCCGTCGGTGACGACGGCCACGGTGTTGCGCTTTATGGTCAGGCGGCGCGCGTCCTCCTTGTTGCGCGCGATCGCCATCGACACCCGCGCCACGCCCGGCGTGTAGGCCATCGACAGCTCGTCGCGGTTGCGCAGCGGCACCTTCGACTGCATCTCGATCTTGCCGCCGAGGTGCATGAGGAACGTGCGGTCGGACACCTTGTGGATGACGACGCTCTCGACGGCCTCGAGCTGGTCGACGATCGCCTGTGCGTGGTCGGTGTCGCGGGCGGCGCAGGTCACGTCGATGCGGAGCTTCTCGTGGCCCGCGTTGGTGACGTCGAGTGCGGTCACCACCCCCCCGGCCGACTCTACGGCGTGGGTGAGCTGGCTGACGGCCTTGCCGCCGGCCGGCACCTCGAGACGCACGGTGATGGAGTACGACACACTCGGGACGGTCGCCACGTCAATCGCTCCTTCGGGACTGACCAAGAAGTCCTCCCATGTTAGGGGGCGTTCGGTCAGTCGAGTGCCGCGGAGGCCAGGACGATCAGCTCGACGCAGGCCGCGACGGGGATCCTGGTGCTGTCGACGACCAGGTGGTAGTGGCCCGGGTCGGCCGGATCCGCCCGGTAGAAGTGCCGCCAGTAGGCCGCGCGGGCGCGGTCGTTGTCGTCCAGGACGCGCCGGGCCTCGCCCTCGTCCGTCCCGGCGAGCGCGGCCGCCTGGCGGACCCTGCGCGGGAGCGGGGCGTCGAGCCGGACGTGCAGGGCGCCCGGCTCGTCGGCGAGGACCAGAGCGCCGGCCCTGCCGAGGAAGACGCCGCCCCGCTCGCGGGCGGTCTCGCGCATCATGCGCTCGGCGCGGCGCACGAACTCCTCCGGGGCGTGCGGCAACGCGCCAGGAACGTACATGTCGACGCCGCCGAAGGCGACGGTGGGCAGCCGCATCGCGCCGTAAATCAGCCGGCCCAGCCCGTGCTCGGCGCGGTCGTCGTGGGCCAGCGCCTCCTCCAGCGTGCAGCCGAGCTCCCGGGCGACGGCGCTGGGGATGGCGCGGTCGACGAAGGGCACGTCAAGGCGCTCGGCCACGGCCGGGCCGATCTGACCGCCGGCCGTGCCGTATGTCGCCGAGATGGTGACGACCCGCATATCCCCAGGCTAGAACAGCGCGCTCGCCAAAGCTCTGCGCGCTTTCGCCAGAGAAGGGTCATCGCTCGGCAAGGTGTCGAACAGGCCGAGCAGGTGACGCCGCGCCCGGTCGCGATCGTCGCCCGAGGTGCGCTTGACCACGGCGATGACCCGGGCGAACGCCTCGTCGACCGCGCCCGACAACATCTCGAGGTCGGCGGCCAGCAGGTGGGCGTCGAGGTCGGCGGGGTCCTGCAGGCGGCGCTGGAGGTCGCCGGGGTCGACGCCCTCCGTGCGCTTGATCAGGGTGACGCCGGCCAGGCCCATCTTGGCGTCCTCGTGGCCCGGGGCGCGGGCCAGCAGCCGCTCGTAGGCCGCGGCCGCCGCGTCGAGGTCGCCGCGCTCGACGGCCTCCTCGGCCGCCGCGAGGTCGGGGTCGGCGGGCGGGCCCGCCGGAGCCTCCTCGCCGCCCTCGGCCGTGGACGGCCGGGCCGCGGGGTTGGCCTGGTAGAACTGCTCGACGGCGGCCATCAGCTCGTCGAGCCAGCGGCGCACCTCCTGCTCGGGCAGCACCTGCTGGAAGCCGGTGACGGCCTGACCCTGGAAGATCGCCAGCACGGTGGGCACGGCCTGCACGCGCAGCGCGGCCGCGATCTGCGGGCTGGCGTCGACGTTGACCCTGGCCAGCACGGCCCGCCCGCCGAGGTCGCCGACCACCTTCTCCAGCACCGGCCCGAGCTGCGCGGAGGCCGGCGCGCGGGGGGACCAGAGATCGAGGACGACCGGCACCTGCATGGAGCGGTCGACGACATCGGTCGTGAACGTCTCCTCGGTCACCTCGACGACCGAGGCCGACGCGGCCTGAGGACCTGCGGCCTCACGCCGGGCCTGCGCCTCCAGTGCCTGCTTACGAGCGCCCAGATCGATCGCCCCGTAGAGCGACCCGGGCCTAGAGAAGTCCGCCATGCCCTTCATCTTGCCGCATGGACGAGCCGTCGAAGTCACCCGCCGCGACCCGCAACGTGCGCAACTGGTCGAACAGGCCGTGGAGTTCGTCCTCGGCGTACATCGCCAGGCCGAACTCGGCGTCCATGAGGTCGCGGGTGGCGCGGCGGACGACGTCGCGGCCGGCGTCGGTGATCTCGGCGAGCACGCCGCGGCCGTCGCGCGGATTGGGCAGCCGGCGGACGTAACCGGACTTCTCCAGCCTGTCCACCGTGTTCGTGACGCTGGTGGGGTGGACCATCAGCCGCTCGCCGATCTTCGACAGCGGCAGCGCGCCGGTCTTGCTGAACGTCAGCAGGACGAGCCCTTCGTACCGCGCGAAGGTCAGCCCGTAGGGCTTCAGCAGCCCGTCGAGCTGCGACAGCAGGATCTGGTGCGCTCTCATGATCGAGGTCACGGCCGCCATGGCGGCGGAGGGCCCGAAGTGGGCGCGCCAGCTCTCCGCGGCGCGGTCGATGGGGTCGAACGGCAGGTTGAGCGGCTTCTGCTGTGACACGCAGCTACGTTAGCGCGCCTCTCGTCCCGGTTCGTCGGGCGATCTGGAGCGACAGGCGATCCTCCTTGACCAAGAATCCGGACATCAATCATCACGCTCAGTTATGGTTCTCGTACGTATGGTGACGCGGAAGCCAAGTCCATCAGCCTGTGGGGACCGGCCGGACTTCCCGCTTCCGTCTTGCCGAGGGGCACGGGGGGTGCTTGATGGACGTCAACGGGGCAAAGGGTGCGTGAGCACGCGGGCGTTTCACGGGAGGAGCTGAAGCAGAGCGCGGCCGTCACGGTTGCCGTGCTGCTCGCTGTCGGCTTGATCGCGGCGTGGAACGTCCTGATACCGGGCGTGGACGCCTGGGAGAACATCGTGGCCGCGGTCATCGGCTCGCTCCGGCTCACCGGGCCGGTGGCGGCGGCCTTCGCCGCCTGGGTGGCGCTGCGCAAGCGCCGCGCGCTGCGCGGCCGGTCGCTCACCACCTGGCGGGCGTTGAAGGCGCCGCTGGCGATCGTGCTGGTGGTGCTGGGGTCGTTTGCGGCGACGGTGCTGGTGCTGGCCGTCAAGACGGTCCTCACGGACCAGGCGGGCCGGCTGAGCCTGCCGGGGCTGGGCATGGGCATGGCGGGGCTGGCGCTCTACTCGGTCATCGGCTGGGTGGCCGGGTGGGTGCTGCCGAAGGCGTTCACGCCGCCGCTGGCCGGGCTGGCCTGCTACGCGGCGTTCTCGTGGCTGGCCGACGACCGGGGCTGGGCGGACAAACTGGCGCCCGGCACCGGCGAGCCCTACGACCTGTTCCAGGAGCTCAGCGGGGCCGCGTTCTTCGACCAGACGATCTGGCTGCTCGGGCTCACCGCGGCGCTGCTGCTGGGCTGGGCGGCGACGGTGACGCGGCAGGCGCTGGTGCTGGCGTGCGCGCTGCTGTCGGTGCTGGCGGCGGGCATGGGCGTGTCGCGGGTGCTGGCCCAGACCCGGCCGGCCGCCGCCGAGGACATCGCCTACGCCTGCCAGGACTGGCCGATCACAGTGTGCGTGCACCCCGGGATGCGGGCCGGGCTGACCGAGCTGGGGGCGGTGTTCACCCAGATCGCCATGCGGCTCGATGGCACGCCGGCGGCGTTCAAGCGGGTGGAGCAGCGTCCGCTGGAGGAGAAGCTGCGGCCCTCGCTCGGCCTCGCGCCCATCCACCTTCCCGACCTTTCCGCCGGGTTCGCGGAGAAGGCGGCGTACGAGTACATCGAGGCGCTGTCCGACCCCTGCCCCGGCGTGGTCGCGGAGGGCTACCGCGAGATCGTCATGGTCTGGCTGCGCGGCGAGCCGCCGGCGGGCGGGCCGCTCGCCGAGCACCAGTACGCCACCTCGTGGTTCTCCTGGCTGAGCGAGCACCAGCGGCGCGAGTGGCTGCGCATGTTCTACAGCGACTTCCGCAACTGCCGGCTGTCGAGCACGCACTTCGGCGGCAGCCCCGCCCGGCCGCAGCTCGTGCCGCAGGCGGTGCAGCCGTCGCCCGACTCGACCCACGTCTACCCGGTCTACCCCGACCCGGCCGCCACGCCGGCCGCCCCGCCCACGTCGTACGGCAGCACGCCGGGCACGTCCGGCACCGCGCCCTCCCTGGGCTACGCGCCCGAGCCCGCGCCCGGATGGGTGGCGGCGGGCCCGCCCACCTGGTCCACAGCGGGCGCCGCCACCGAGCCCGGCCCGGGGTACGGCGGGCACACCGGCCGGGGGCCGTTCGGCTGGGCCTCCCACGACCACTGGCACGGTCGGGGCTGGGGCCCGAGAGACGGCACGACGACCGCTGGTGCGAGAGGCGGCACGGCTGCCGGGCAGCCCACCGCTGGTCCGGGAGGCGGCACGGCGACCGGACAGCCCGCCACCGGTCCAAGGGGCGGCACAGGGGCCGGGCAGCCCACTGCCGGCGACGCCCCGGCCCCGCGCCCCACTGCCCCCGGCCACACCACGCCCTCCGCCCCGTCCGGCCACGGCCCGCTCGGCCACGGCTCATCCGGGAACGCCCCCTGGGCGCATGGAGCCCCGCGCTCTGGAGCACCACGCGCTGGAGACCCACGCACCGGAACACCGGGATCGGGAACACCACGCGCTGGGGATTCGCGCACCGGAACACCGGGATCGGGAACACCACGCGCTGGGGATTCGCGCAGTGGAACACCGCGCATCGGAGACTCGCGCACGGGAGCGGGGCGCGCTTGGGCCCACGGCAGGACCGACGCTCTCGGGTCCCGCGACGAAGGATCGCGCGGCCACTGGCCCACCGTTGACGCGACGCCCGGCGACCGGGCTTACGCCGCCGAGCCCCAGAGCGTCCGGAGTCAGGGCGCCCAGAGTCAGAGCGTCCGGGGTCAGGGCGCCCAGGCTCAGGGCCTCCAGAGTCAGGGCCTCCAGAGTCAGGGGCTCAGGACGCCCGGTGGCAGGGCGTAGGACGACCGGACAGCCGGGAGACGACGCCGAGGGGCGGTGCGCGCGCGTCGGCGTGACGCGACGACCGGCCATCCCGCCGCCCGCAGAGCGGCATCTCATCGGCCGGCGGCATCCGGACCTAAGGCCGCGCACGGGAGCCGGGCGCGCGCCGGGAGGCGTCCAGCCTGCCCCCACCCGCGCATAACGGCCGCACGCCCCAGGACGCGTCCGGCGCGTCCCGCCTCCCCTCCCCCTTACGCCGTCGCCCAGCAGCCGGCCGGGGTGAGTGTGAGGTCTCTCGCGCAGTGGGTGTAAGCGGGCGGAATCGGAGATGTCACCCTGGGGCTGGCACTGATGATCGCTGTGCGGGTAGTCATGCCACCATGACGACTTCCCGTACGACGCCACCGGAGGTCACCCCCGTACGGCGTCGCTGGTGGCGATACGTGGCGGTCCTGCTGGTCCTGGCGGGCCTGCTGGTGGTGGCCGGCCGGGTGGCATGGACGTACCTGGACCCCACGGGCGAGCGGACCATCGACCGCAGCCAGCCGGTCCTCCTCGAGTCCCTCAAGGACCTCAGCCGTTTCGAGGCGGCGACCGGCACCTTCCAGGTGGTCGTGGACCTGGAGAAGGACGCGAACTTCCTGCCTGACGCGATCAAGGGCACCAGGACGTTGTTCGTCGGCGCGGGCGGCGTGGACGCCTACGTGGACTTCTCCTCCATCGCGACGAACGCGGTCACGGTGTCGAAGGACCGTACGGAGGCGACGATCCGCCTCCCCCACGCCCAGCTGGAGAAGCCGAACCTCGACAACGACCGCTCGTACGTCTTCGCCCAGCAGCGCGGCCTGTTCGACCGCGTCTCGGACTTCCTGTCGGGCTCCCCGGGCGACCAGCGCGAGCTGTACCTGCTGGCGGAGAAGAAGATCACCGAGGCGGCCGTGGCGAGCGACCTGCGCGCCCGCGCGGACGCAAACACCAAGGCGATGATGACGGGCCTGCTGAAGTCGCTCGGCTTCACGAAGGTCACCGTCAAGTTCACCGACGAGCCCTGAGCCGCAACGTCCTAGGTACCTACCTAGGACTCCTGACGCCCGGAGATAAGGCATAAGCCCGATGTGCCGGGGAGGGCCTTAGGAGCAATCTTGAGAGTGCAGACGACAGGCAACGCGAAAAAGCCCAGAGGAGCACTCGAATGAACGCCGAACTCGAATACAGCGTCATGCAGCACCACGCCTCCGAACTCCGTCGGGCCGCCGCCGAGCAGCGGCGCGTACGGGAGGCGCTGCGCGGGCCGCAGGCCGAGCGCCGCCACCGCTCGTTCTTCGCCCGCTTCCGTTCCGCATGACCGCCTGCAAGCAGCCCGGCCGCCGCCTCCCTCGCGGCCGGGCTGAGCAGCCCCCGTAGGGGGCGCCCGGAGCATTCCTGGTCGAACAGCTCCGGGAGCGTACGCGAAGCCCCGGTCCATCCTGGTCGGACCGGGGCATCGCGCTGTCCGGGCACGAGGGCCCGACGGCTCACACGGTGATGACGAGCTTGCCGCGCGCGTGCCCCTTCTCCAGCTCGCGGATCGCCTCGGGCACCCGCTCCAGCGGGTACGTCGCGCTGACGACCGGCGTGATCCGCCCCTCCCCCGCCAGCTCGGCCAGCGTCAGCAGGTCGGCCTCGCGGGGGAAGGCGAAGAACATCCGGGGCCGCTTGCGGGTGAACGGCCCGTACAGGGCGGTCCGCAGCTGGCGGTCCAGCCCGGCGAGCCACCGGCCGCCGCCCTCCCCGCCCACGATGACGTACGTGCCGCGCGGCGTGAGCGCCCGCCGCAGGTGGGACAGCCGGCGCAGGCCCGCGATGTCGATGATGAGGTCGTACGGGGGCCGGCTGCCGTCCGTGAAGTCCTCGCGCGTGTAGTCGACGACGTCGTCCGCGCCGATGGAGCGGACGAGCTCCTCCTTCGCCCCTGAGCACACGCCCGTGACGTGCGCGCCGAACGTCTTGGCGAGCTGCACGGCGAACGTCCCGACGCCGCCGCCCGCGCCGGTGATGAGCACGCGCTGCCCGCGCCGCACCTGCCCGGAGTCGCGCAGCGCGCGCAGCGCGGTCATGCCCGAGGTGGGGATGGCGGCGGCCTGCTCGTACGTCAGGTTCGCGGGGATCGCCGCGAGCCGGTCCACGCGGGCGCAGGCGTGCTCGGCGTAGGCCGCGCCGCAGGTGCCGAAGACGCGGTCGCCGGGCTTGAAGGCGGTGACGCCGGTCCCGACGGCCGTCACCTCGCCCGCCACGTCGGCCCCGACCCAGGGGCTCCTGGGGCGGCGCAGGCCGATGCCGAGCCGCATGACGTACGGGAGGCCGGTGAGCATGTGCCACACGCCCTGGTCGACGCCCGCCGCGTGGACCCGTAACCGCACCTCGCCGGCGCCGGGCTCGGGCTCGGGCACGTCGGCGAGGCCGAGGACGCGGGGCGGGCCGTACACGCTTCTGATGATCGCTTTCATCAGTGGTCTCCGTCCGGGTACTGGAACACGTCGTCGAGCGGGACGCCGAAGACCCGCGCGATCTGGAAGGCCACCTCCAGGGACGGTGAGTACCGGCCCTGCTCGATGGCGATGATCGTCTGTCTGGTGACGCCGATGCGGTCGGCCAGCTCGGCCTGGGTCATCTCGCCGTGCGTGAAGCGCAGGGCGCGGATCGTGTTGGTGACCTTGGTGGGCTTCACCATCCCGGCAGCCCCCGCCGGTAGGCGACGATCTTGAGCGTGGACCCGAGGACGGCCGACAGGACGAACCCCAGGTAGATCACGTTGGCGATCCAGAAGTGCGGGAGCTCGGCCATCGCCATGGCCAGCGCCGCCACGGCGCCCGCGACGAGGAACCACTGCCCGGTGTACTCGCCGTAGCGGTGGATCTCGCGGTCCCGCTGGTCCTTCTTGCCGACCTCGGCGGGCGCGGTGGTGCTCACCGCGATGAACAGCACCATCGAGGCCAGGAACGCCCCTCCGATGCTCCACAGCAGCGGCGCCACGTAGGGGACTTCGGTGAGCGGCACGGAGCCCGCCCGGCCGAGGATCGTGGCGACGTAGATGCCGTACGCCGCGACCGTGACCACCAGCATCACCCAGGCGCGTTTCTCTTCGGAAGCCATACTTGGAATGTAAAGCAGCGCAGACATCATGTCTAGGATTTTTTACATCGCGACGCAGAGTGACGCGACGATCGCACGCACGCGAACGGCCCGGCGACGGTCAGAGGCGACCATCACCGGGCCGGTGAGCGGTGATCAGAAGAAGGACAGGGGTCAGGACTTCGGCACGCTGATGAGCAGGGCGTCGCCCTGGCCGCCGCCGCCGCAGAGCCCGGCCGCGCCGAGCCCGCCGCCCCTGCGCCGCAGCTCGTGGGCGAGGGTGAGCACGATGCGCGCCCCGGAGGCCCCGATCGGGTGCCCGAGCGCGATGCCGCCCCCGTTGACGTTGACCTTGTCCAGCGGCACGCCCAGCTCCTTGGCCGACTGGACCACCACGCTGGCGAACGCCTCGTTGATCTCGACGAGGTCGAGGTCGTCCGCGCTGACGCCCTGCTTGGCCATGGCCTGCTTGATGGCGTTGGCCGGCTGGGACTGGAGCGAGGCGTCGGGCCCGGCGACGTTGCCGTGCCTGCCGATCTCGGCCAGCCACTCCAGGCCCAGCTCCTCGGCCTTGGCCTTGGACATGACGACGACCGCGCAGGCGCCGTCGGAGATCTGGGACGCCGAACCGGCCGTGATGGTGCCGTCGGCGGCGAAGGCCGGGCGGAGCTTGGCAAGCGTCTCCGCCGTGGTGTCGCCGCGTACGCCCTCGTCCTCCTTGACCAGCACCGGCTCGCCGCGCCGCTGCGGGATCGGCACCGGGACGATCTCGTCGTCGAAGACGCCGTTCTTGATGGCGGCGGCGGCGAGCTGGTGGGAGCGGGCCGAGACCGCGTCCTGCTCCTCGCGGCCGATGCCGAGGCGGGTGTTGTGACGCTCGGTGGACTCGCCCATCGCGCACTGGTCGAAGGCACAGAACAGGCCGTCGTGCGCCATCGAGTCGACGACCTCGGAGCCGCCGTACTTGACGCCCTTGCGCAGGCCGGGCAGCAGGTGGGGGGCGTTGGTCATGGACTCCATGCCGCCGGCCACCACGATCTCGAACTCGCCGGCCCTGATGAGCTGGTCGGCCAGCGCGATCGCGTCGAGGCCGGACAGGCAGACCTTGTTGATGGTGATGGAGGGGACGGTCATCGGGATGCCGGCCTTCACGGCGGCCTGGCGGGACGGGATCTGCCCGGCGCCGGCCTGGAGCACCTGACCCATGATCACGTACTCGACGGCTTCGGGGGCGACTCCGGCACGTTCCAGAGCGGCCTTGATCGCGATGCCGCCCAGCTCGACGGCCGACTGGCCGGACAGGGAGCCGAGCAGTTTCCCGATGGGGGTGCGAGCTCCGGCGACAATGACGGACCTGGACATGACAACGGCCTCCTGTGCTCGCGCGTCGGGTCTTTGACACGATACCCACGGGTACAACGTCGCTCGCCATGGAGGTAGACCACACATGTTCATGCGGATCGACCACATAGGGATCGCCTGCCACGACCTGGAGGAGAAGATCCGCTTCTTCTCGGAGACCTTCGAGCTCACGGTGGTGGCCCGCGAGGTCAACGAGGAGCAGGGGGTCAAGGAGGCCATGCTGCACATCGCCGACGGCGAGGGCGGAGGCTCCTACATCCAGCTCCTGGAGCCTCTCTCCGAGGACTCGCCCGTGGGGAAATTCCTCGCCAGGCGGGGTGAGGGTGTGCACCATGTCGCGTTCGGTGTACGCGATGTCACCGAAACCATGGCTAAGATCGGCGCAAAGGGTGTGAGGCTGCTGGACGAGCGTCCCAGGCACGGTTCCATGGATTCGCGGATCGCCTTCCTGCATCCCAAGGATGTGGGCGGAATGCTGACGGAGCTGGTCCAAGCTGCCGATCCCGACAAATCGTAAAAAAAGCTCATATGTAACTAGTCACGCAGAAAATTGGACGGGGCTTCGCGGGTGGCACCGGCGGAGTACGCTGGTCCTCCCAACCGGACAGGGAGCCTGCCGTGAGGCACAGGCTCCCGGCTCGGATGCCCCGAACCCCCCGTCCGGCACGTGTAGCCGTCTCGACAACCCAGGATCGAGCCTCCATGCAGTCCGACATCGACGCCCAGCTCAACAATTTCTTCGAGGACGCACCCGCACGCGAATTCGATGTGGTGCTTCGCGGTTACGACCGGCATCAGGTCCACGACCACCTCAAGCAGCTCGACCAGGAGATTCGCCAGGCGCGCGAGCAGATCACCGGCCTGCAGCGCGACCTGTCCGACTCCCAGCGCCAGCTCCAGGAGCAGGAGCGCCCGACCTACTCCGGTCTCGGCGCCCGCATCGAGCAGCTGCTCCGGCTGGCCGAGGAGCAGGCCACCGAGCTCGTCCAGGCCGCCAGGTCCGAGGCCAACGAGATCAAGGCCGCGGCCAAGGTCGAGGCCGCCGACCTGCGCGCCGCCGCCGAGGCCGAGGCCGCCGAGAAGCGCGCCCAGGCCACCCGCGAGAGCGACGAGATGCGCACCGCGGCCGAGCGCGACGCCGAGGAGATCCGGGGCACCGCCCGCCGCGAGGCCGACGAGCTGACCAACACCACCGAGCGTGAGGTCGCCAAGCTCCGGGCCACGGCCGACCACGAGGTCGCCGAGAAGCGCGCCGACGCCGAGCGTGAGATCGCCAAGCTCCGCACCACGACCGAGCGCGAGGTCGCCCAGCTCCGGGCCTCGACCAAGCGCGAGCGCGACGAGGTGCTGACCACCGCCAAGCGCCAGGCCGACGAGATGCGCGCCCAGGCGCAGCGGGTGCTGGAGGAGTCGGAGGCCAAGCGGGCCCAGGACGAGGCGGAGTTCGAGATCCAGCTCGCCTCCCGCCGCGAGGAGGCCGAGCGCCAGGAGGCCGAGCGCCACGCCACCGCCCAGGCCGCCACACAGAAGCTGGTCGCCGAGGCCGAGCAGCGCGCCGCCACCGCCGAGTCGCGGGCCACGAAGGCGACCCAGCAGGCCGAGCAGACCCGCCGCGAGGCCGACCTGCACGCCAAGCAGCTCGTCGCCAACGCGCGCAAGAACTCCGAGTCCATCGTGGCCGAGGCGAAGTCGAGCGCCGAGACCATCGTCACCGAGGCGAAGACCGAGGCCGAGCGCACCCGTACGGCGATGCAGCGCCAGGTCGACGAGCTGACCCGCCAGCGGGACAGCATCACCAGCCACCTGGCCCAGCTCCGTCAGCTCCTCGGCGGCGCGGCGCTGCCCGGCATGGAGCCGGAGCCCGCGGTCACCGCGGCGCCGCCGAAGCCCGCGATCCCGGCGCCCGCGCCGGCGGTCGAGGCGCCGGCCACGACGCCCGCGCCCAAGATCGAGGCCAAGTCCGACGACGACGCGGAATGGTGGCAGGAATAACGATTCACCACACGGGGGCTGCTTGACGGCTGGGAGAGAGCCTGGCGATCGCTTGATCGCTAGGCTCTCTCTGTGTTTTCGGCCCGATAGTGAGGAGTTGCTGGCACGTGTCCGCTAATGCCGAGACCGCCGCCGAAGAGGCCGAGCCCAAGGCTCAGGACGGGCCGTCCAAGGTCGAGGACGGCCCGGGGCACGGTGGCCCGGCGCAGCCGTACGGCCTGCCGGGCAAGCCGCTCGCCCGCGGCCCGTTCCTGTTCGGGCTGGTCGGCGGCCTGGGGGTGCTGACCGCGATCGCGATCGCGCAGATGGTCGTCAACTCGCTGAGCACGATCATCCTGGTCGTGGTGGCGATGTTCCTGGCCGTCGGGCTCAACCCGGCCGTCGAGGCGTTGCAGCGGCGCGGCCTCGCCAGAAGGGCCGCGATCTCCATCGTGTTCATCGGGGTGATCGTGGCGTTCGTGCTGTTCGGGCTGGCGATCGTGCCGCCGGTGGGGCGGGAGCTCGCCGACTTCGTCGCGGCGGTGCCGGGCTACGTCAACGAGCTGAGCAACCATCCGACGCTGCGGCAGCTCGACGCCGACTACCAGATCATCCCGCAGGTCGCCCAGTTCGTGACGACCGTGCTGGGGCCGTCGCTCGCGACCGGCATCATGGGCGCGAGCCTGGTGGTGCTGGACGGCGTGTTCACCACGGTGACGCTGCTGGTGCTCATGCTCTACTTCCTCGGCTCGCTGCACACGATCAAGGCGTACATGCTGAAGCTGGTGCCGGCCTCACGCCGGGAGCGGACCAGCGCGATCAGCGAGGAGATCCTGACCGGGATCGGCGGCTACGTCGCCGGCAACGTGCTCATCTCGGTCATCGCGGGCGTGGTGACCTGGATCTTCCTGTCCATCGTGGACGTCAGGTATGCGCTCGCGCTCGCCCTCATCGTGGCGCTGACGGACCTGATCCCGCTTGTGGGCGCCACGATCGGCGCGGTGGTGGTCTCGGCCGTTGCGCTGCTGCAGTCGGTGCCGGCCGGCATCGCCTGCGCGATCTTCTTCATCATCTACCAGCAGATCGAGAACTACCTCATCTACCCCAGGGTGATGAAGCGCTCGGTGGACGTGACGCCGGCCGTGACGGTGATCGCCGCGTTGTTCGGCGGGGCGCTGCTCGGCATCGTCGGCGCGCTGCTCGCGATCCCGGTGGCCGCGGCCATCGCGCTGATCATCCGCGAGGTGGTGATCCCCCGGCAGGCCCGCTCCTGAGCGGGCCTCCGCACGAGCCCGTCACCGGCGGGCGGCGCCGAGCTCGGTCTGCAGGAACTCCGACACGGCCGCGTTGAAAGCCTCCGGCTGCTCGACCGCGCTGAGGTGGCCGGCCTTGGGGATGACCTCCAGCCGCGCGCCCGGCACCGCCTCCGCCATGGCCTTGGCCTCGGCGGGCGGCGTCAGGTCGTCCTCCTCGCCCACGACGACCAGCAGGGGGACCTTCAGCGCCGCGAGCGTCTCGGTGGAGTCCGGCCGCCCGGCCATCGCGCGCTGCGCCCAGGCGACCGCGCCCGGCGGGGCGGACTGCACCAGCCCCTTGACCCGCCCGAACACCATGGCGCGCCGCTCCTTGGTCGTCGGCCCGATGAGCCCCGGCAGCACCTCGCTGACCAGCACGTCGCTGCCCTCGGACAGCACGGCCCGCGCGATGCGCTCCCTGTTGTCGCGCGCCGGAGCGGCGTCGGGGACGGCCTTGGTGTCGGCGAGGATCGCGCCGAGCAGCCGGTCGGGGTGCCTGCGGCAGAACGCCAGCGTGACGTAGCCGCCCATGGACAGCCCGCCCACCACCGCCCGTTCGATGCCCTCGTCGTCGAGCAGCCTGGCGACGTCGTCGGCCATGAGGTCGAGCGAGGGGTCGTCCTCGCCCAGCCGGGAGCCGCCGAAGCCGCGCAGGTCGGGGGTGATGACCCGGCAGACCTTGGCCAGCCCTTCCCGCTGGGCCAGCCACATGGCCGACGACAGCGGGAACGCGTGAAGCAGCACAACCGGGAGCCCGGTCCCGGACGATCTCGTGTAGAGCTGCACGGCCCCCACGGTAACGCGGATCACGCCTGTGAGCACACGATGTCGCATGCCTATATGCCGCAAAGCGCGCGACCGCTTCCACCGGACCC
Organism: Nonomuraea wenchangensis; assembly: GCF_900111685.1. GTDB lineage: Bacteria > Actinomycetota > Actinomycetes > Streptosporangiales > Streptosporangiaceae > Nonomuraea > Nonomuraea wenchangensis. The sequence continues at coordinate 152,751 of NZ_FOHX01000016.1, read as the reverse complement.
GCTGGACAGCAGGTCAGACCGCGGTGGCGCCGCCGTCGATGAAAAGGACCTGCCCGGTCATGTACGCCGAAGCCCCGCTCGCCAGGAAGATCGCCGGCTGGGCCATCTCCTCGGCGGTCCCCCAGCGCCGCATGGGCACGGTGGCGATCGTGGCCGCCCCGCCGCTCCCGTCGTCCCAGAGGTTGCGGTTGAGCTCGGTGGCCGTCCAGCCGGGGCACAGGGCGTTGACCCGTACGCCGGCCCGCGCCCACTCCAGGGCCAGCGTCTTGGTGAGCGCGACCAGCCCGGCCTTGGCGGCCGCGTACGGCGCCAGGAAGGGCGCGCCGAGCGCCGCGACGGAGGCCACGTTGATGACCGACCCGCTCCCCCGCTCCAGCAAGTGGGGCGCCACCGCGTGGCAGACGACCATGGCCGAGTCGAGGTTGAGCCGCATGAGCTTGTCCCAGCCGGACAGCCGCAGGTCCTTGAACTCGACCATGAAGTTCGAGCCGCCCGCGTTGTTGACGACGATGTCGAGGTGGCCGAGCCCGTCGATGGCGGCGGCCACCATGCTCGCGGCGGCGTCGCGGTCGGTGAGGTCGGCGGGCAGCACGACGGCCCGGCGGCCGAGCGCCTCGATCTCCTTGGCGACCTCGGCGAGCGCGTCGGCCGACCGGGACACCAGGGCCACGTCGGCGCCGGCCGCCGCGTAGGCGAGCGCGATGGCCCGCCCGATGCCCTTCGATGCCCCCGTGACCAGGGCCTGCTTACCGTTGAGATCGAACGCGCCCACGCCGCCTCCTCCGTTGCGTGCCAGCCGAACCGAACAAGATTCTATGGAGGTGGCGTCCGGGAACGCCACCGGCGCGGAGCCTCGTGAGCTCCGCGCCGGCGCGCTCGCGGTCATCGGGCCGGAAGCCCGCATCGGTCAGGTCACATGCCGCCGAAGAATCCGTCGATGATGTCGGCGATGCTGTCGATCATCTTGGGAGCCCGGTTGAAGGTCTGCATGGCCTGACCTGTCCTGTTCGGTTCGAGCTCGACCTTCTCGGGCCTGAAGATCTGCTTCTCACCCTGGCCCGAGCCGCCCCTGTTGGGCAGGTTGGACGGCGGCCGGCCCTGCGGGTACAACCGGCCGTTGCCGTACACGGTGTACGACTGCGTCGGCTGCGTGGTCCCGTCGTTCCGGTACACCTGGCTCGGTCTCGGCTGCGCCGGCTGCCGGTTCGCCCGCGGCGGCGAGGACCGCTGCGTCGCACGATGGCTGGTGGGCCGCCGCGCGGGAGCGGACCTGGCCTGCCGGATGCCGGCGGGAAGGCGGCCGCGGTAGTGGTTGCGCTTGCGCGCCTGGAGCGCCATGCGCCGCTTGAACGCCGCCTCCCGGGCCTCCTTGCGCGCCTTCCTCGCGGCCTTCATGGCCGCCCGCCGCTTGGCCGCCGCCTGGCGGGCCCGCTCGAGCTTCTCGCGAGCCCTCTTGCGCGCCGCCTGGAGGGCCTTCTTCCTGGCCTCGCGCATGGCCTTCTTCCTGGCTTCCTCCCTCGCCTTCCTCTTGGCCGCCTCGATGGCCCGCTTGCGCGCCTCGGCGAGCGCGCGCTTCCTGGCCGCCTCCCTGGCCCGGGCGAGCGCCGCCCGCCGCAGCGCGGCCGCGGCCGCCCGCTGCGCCGCCTTCTTCGCGGCGTAACGGATGCCGACCCGGACGACCACCGCGACCACGAACCACACCCACTGCCCGTCGGGGTCGCTCATGGTGACGGGGCTGTTGCCGGCGTAGGCGTAGGCGTTGAGCTGCTGCGGGTCCACGTCGTCGATGACCGGGTCCACCGACAGGAAGCGGCCGAGCTTGGGATCGTACTCACGGGCGCCCAGGTGGACCAGCCCGGTCGTGGCGTCCTTGGTGCCGCCGACGAACCCGCGATCACCCGGCCACCAGGCGGGTGGCGAGCCGCGTTCCTCGCCGAACGGGGTCGTCCTGCGCACCGCCAGCTCGCCCGTCGCGGCGTTCACCGCGGCCTGCGCCGTGCTCTGGTGGTCGCTGACCAGGAAGAACACCTGGTTGTCCGGCGTGCGGACGGCGATCGGCTCCTCGTTGACCGTGTAGTAGCGGGTCTGCTCGACCACGTTCTTGGCGTAGTCGAGACGCAGCTCCATGTCGTCGATGTAGAGGGTGGCGTCGGTCGGCGTCTTGCGGATCAGCCGGTCGCCCTCGGCGTCGTAGATGAAGGAGGTCGTCTTGCCCGCCTCCGTCACCGACTCGAGGTTGCCCTCGGCGTCCCAGACCAGGGCCTGGTCGGCGTTGCCGATCTTGCGCCTGGTGGTGTTGCCGGCCGTGTCGTACTCGAACAGGTCGGCGCCGACGCTCTGCAGCGCGTGCGGCTGCTTGCCGCCCGGCTGCGGGTAGGCGTAGGACCGGCTGGTCTCGGCCGTGCCGCCCCAGGCGTGCTTGGTCTCCTTGATCCGGTTGCCGGTCACGTCGTAGGCGTAGCTCACCGCGTACGGTGCCACGCCGCCGATCGTGGCGGACTTCGGCGAGCCGGACGCGCAGTCGTCCGTGGCCGTCCACGCCGAGCTCAGCCGGCGCTGGTGGTCGTAGGTGAAGCACTGCGTGTCCTGACCGCCCGCCTCGGCGATCTTGGTGATGTTGCCGACCGCGTCGTAGGTGTAACCGAGGTTGAGGTCGGTCGCGGACGAGCCCTCGCGGTCCAGCCGGAAGCTGCTCAGCCGCCGGGTGGACTCGTCGTGGTTGTACGTCAGCCACGCCTTCTTGCTGCCCGAGCCGCCCAGCTCGTACTGGAGGGTCTCGCCCAGCTTGGAGTAGCGGGCCGCGTTCACGTACGTCGACAGACCGGCGACCTTGACCACCTGGCCGAGGCCGTCGTAGCTGTAGACGACCTGCTCCTCCGCCAGCCCCCCGACGCCGGGGAAGCTGACCGACTGCACGTCGTCGTCGGCCGTGTAGCGCGTGTTGAGCAGGTAGGAGCCGGCCAGCTTGCCCTCACGCTCGGGGATGGTGACCGTCTCGCGCAGCGGCCGGTAGTTGATGTCGATCGCGTTGATCTCGGCCTTGTACGCCTGCCCGCCGATGTAGCGGATGCTGGCGTTCATGTGCCCCTTGGCCAGGGCGTCGTACTTCCACTCTGCCAGCAGCGGGCCGGTGGCCGAGCCCTCGCGCATCTCCGTCTTGCGGCCCATGGCGTCGTAGACGTAGTACAGCGTCTTGCCGCGCGCGTCGGTCGTGCTGACCAGCTCGTCGGCGTCGTTGTACGTCATCGTCGTGACGCCCTTGTCGGGGTCCTCGGTCTTGATCTCCCGGCCGCGCAGGTCGTAGTGGTGACGCCACACGTTGCCCGCGGCGTCGGTCACCGTGGACAGGCGGCCGGCATGGTCGTAGGTGTACTTGGTGGCCTCGTACTCGCCGGTCGGGGCCGGGCCCTTGTACTGGCGCAGCTCGATGAGCCGGTCCTCGGCGTCGCCGATGCGGGTGGTCGCGGTGCCGCCCGGCGGCGGCGTGATGTGGATGCGGTCGCCCTCGTTCACGACCGACACCCGGTACTTCTCCGCGCCCTTCGACTTGAGGATCTGCGCGATGGCCTCGCCGGTGCCGTCGAAGTTCGTCACGACCTGGTTGGGCACCGCGGCGTCGGCGACGCCGAACAGGTCCGTGCCGGGGTTGCCGGTGGCGAAGTAGCCGGTGTTCGACTTGTACTCCTCGCCCTGCGAGTTGTAGTACGTGTCGGTGATCGTCCGGCCGTCGCGCAGCGCCGGATCCTGCGTCTGGTCGTCCCTGGGCGCGGGCTCCTGGGTCTGGCGCTCGCGCATCAGGCCGTCGTACAGCTCGTAGCTGGTGACGTAGCCGCCGCCGTCGTCGCGCAGGGTCTTGGTGGCGACGTAGCTGGGGCCGTTGGACCGGATGACGTAGGAGTACTCGGTGTTGGGCGACTGCTGGGCCTCCTTGCTGCGGTCGGGCTGCCACACCTTGACCAGCCGGCCGAGCGCGTCGTGCTCCATCTCGCTCCGCCGGTTGTTGGCGTCGATCTCCGCGACCGGCTCGCCCCACGCCGGCTCGATGAGCACGCGCTCGACGTGGCCGAGGTTGTTGGTCTCGGTGACCTCGGTGGCGTGCCCGCCGGCGGCCGGGGAGTAGGCGGTGATGGACTTCGTGCCGACGGTGTCGGTCTCGCTGGTCTCGCGGCCGTACACGTCGTACGTGCGCGTGGTGTCGGTCATCGTGCCGCCGTCGTCGCCGACGACGACCTGGACCGACGTCACGTCGCCCTTGCTCGGGGCCTGGCCGTGGGCCTGGCCGTCGTACTGGATGCGCTCGTCGGAGATGAGGTCGCCGGTGGCGAGCGTGGACACGCCGGCCGAGCAGGGGGCGGCGACCTTGTGGACGCGGCTGGTGAAGTCGAGCATCCAGCTCGTGTCGTTGCGCGCGTAGGTGTAGCGGGTGCACTGGTCGTCGTCGGCGGTGGACAGGTCGCCCTTGTCCTCCACCGAGAGCAGAGTGCCCGTGGCGTCGTACGAGCGCTCCTCGCCGGTGCGCCGCCACTTGCCGCCGGCCACCGCCTTGCGGGTGACCATCGACTGGGCCTGGACCACGTACGCGGTCTTGGTGATGCCGCCCTGCGTGGACTCGGCGGTCTTCACCGACCACGGCTTCTCCACGGTGGCGCTGAGCAGCGCGCCGCCGTCGCCGTCGTAGAGCATCTCCTCGCGTTCGAAGCCCGCGTACTGGTCGAGGTCGTCGAGCTTGACGCCCTCGCTGTCCTCGACCTGGACGGCGCGCTTGGAGCCGTCGGCCTGCTTGTCGCCGTGCATGCCGCGGAAGTAGCGGAACTCGGTGAGCGTGCGCTTGGTGTCCTGGCCGTCGCCCTCGCGCACCTTGACCCGGCCGAAGCCGCGCCATTCCGACCAGGTGCGGTGCTCGGGCTTGACGAGGATGTTGTCGGCGTAGTGCCAGCCGCCGCCGCCCAGGTATTCGTAGGAGGTGATGACGGGGGTGCCGCCGGCGACCCGGTCCACTTCCATGGTCTGCGCGACCACGTACTTGTGGAACCAGTCGACGACCTCGGCCTCGTCCGGCGGGGCCCAGCGCTGCGGGAAGCAGAGCTTGGTGTTCTTGTCGGCGGCCGGCAGCGCGCCCGGCGCGCACTCGGCGGCCTTGTAGTTGACGCGCAGCTCACCGCCGGTGCCGTTGTCCACCGCCTGCACGCGCCACTTGACCAGCGGGGCGCGGCCCTCGTTGGCGTCCACCCGGTTCGGGAGCTGGACGCCGATGAAGCTCGTCTTCGGCAGCGAGAGCGTGCCGCCGACGTGGCCGGTCTGCTGGATCGAGGCCAGCCAGAGCGACGGGCTGAGGCCGTCACCGGTGGCGGGGAACTGGTGGGTCAGCGTCCAGGAGTCCACCGGCGCGTACGTGCCCGCGGCGGTGAGGATCTGCGTGGTGACCTTGGTCAGCCGCTTGCGGGTGAAGAACGTCGGCGTCAGCCGGTCGGTGCACTTCACGCCCGAGTCGCAGATCTGGTCGAACGGCACGTCCGGCCAGTGCGCCGCCGTGTCCTTCTTCAGCTGCTCGGGGGCGCAAGTGATGGTGCCGCTCGGCAGGCAGCGCTCGGCCACGTCGAACACCACCCGCGAGGCGGGCTGCTTGGTGAACAGTTCGTTCTTCAGGTAGCCGTAGTCGATGCGGCTCAGGTAGGCGGCGCGGTCGTAGACGGTGCCGGACTCGGGCTTGCCGTTACGGCCGTAGTAGTTCTTCTCCTGCGCGTACCAGTAGGTGATGGAGTTGCCGTGCGGGTCCACGACGTAGTCGAGGTTCCAGCGGTACGCCTGCTGGCACCAGGCGTTGGCCGGGGTGCTGTTGTAGCAGGGCTCGCCGCTGTTGTTGCCGAACACCGGGACGGTCTGCACCGACTTGGTCTCGGCCTTGCCGGTGGCCCAGCCGGGCAGCCGGTTGAGCCCGAAGGTGTACTGGGTGCCGTCCTGCGTGGTGACACGCCAGTACTCGCCGTTGTTGTCGCCGTTCGTGGCGCCGGTCAGGTACTCGATCCTGATGCCGTCGTCGCTCTTGGGCCGCCACTGCTTGGTGGTGGCGTCCTTGACCAGCTCCACCGACGAGTCGCCGAGGGAGAGGACGGCGTTGTCCTGGTCCCAGCACAGGTCGCCGGTCTTCTTGCCGTCGAGCGTGCACGACTTGTAGCGGCGCTCGACGAAGCCGCCGGGGTTGAGCTCGAAGCCCTCGCCCACCCAGGACGACTGGTTGTTCGTCGAGACGGTGCGGCCGTCCACGCTCTGCGAGGAGTAGCCGAGCCCGACCTCCGGCTCGTCGCCGCCCAGCGCGGGCGGGACGCGCAGCGGGTAGCCCCAGTTGAAGTCGCCGGACTGGGCGCCGACGCTCCACTGCGCGGACGGGCCCAGCGGGCTGGCCGAGTGGTCGCCGGACGAGCCGGAGGCCGCAGCGGTCAGCGCGTACAGGCCGGCCGTCTCGAACTCGGCCGTCACCGTGCCCTCGGTGGTGTCGTTGGCGCTCTTGACCGGGGCGGGCGCCGGACAGTCCGCGGCGCCAGTGAGCGCGCACTCCTCCAGCTTCACCACCCGCAGGCGGGCGCCGTAGTCGCCGCCGTAGGCGTAGCGGAATTTGGAGTAGTCGATCTGGAGCCGGGTCGTCGCCTTGCCGGCCGAGCGGGCCGCCACCCCGTTCTCGCTCGATGAGACGCGCATCGTCAGGCCGAGCCGGTCGGACTTGGCGGGGTCGAGCAGCTCGACCTTGACGGGGGTCGCCGCCTCCGCGGCCTCCGCCGCCTCGGCGGTCTTGGCGTTCTTCGCGGCCTTCTGCTGCGGAGCCAGCCTGACGGGGAAGTCACCCGCGGCGAGGGTTCTCGCCGCGGCGTCCGTGCCGCCCAGCTCGGCGGTCTGCGGCTTCGGCCAGCTCACGCCGGGCGGGGCCGTCCAGACCTGCTTGGTGACCGGATTGTCCAGCGGGGGCAGGACCGGGACCTTGGTGCCCTTGACCGGGGTCTCCTTCTGCACCTGGGGAGCAGGGCGAGGGGCGGCCTGGGCGGGCAGGGCGTACGCCATGGGGGCGATGAGGATGACGGACAGGACCGTCGCCAGGCGGCGCGGCCATGGGGACTCGGGCTTCGGGTGGAGGAAGCGGTTCCAGTAGGGGTCGGGGGCGTCGCCGAATTCCGAGGTTTCCGGAGGGCGATTCCACCTGGATTCGGGCAGCTCTAACTCACTCGGCAGATCCATGAACTCTCCCAGTCGGGTGGTGCTGCTCTTCGAGGGGGTGTACTGGGCGAAAAGACTGGCTATTGGGCGGCGAGCTGGGCGATCTGATCGGCGTTGAGCACGCCGTCATAGGTGCGGACGTCGTCGACGGTGCCCGGCCAGTAGCCGGTCAGGGCGCCCACGCTCTTGGTCCGGCCCAGGTGCAGCGGTCCGGTGGCGTTCCAGGTGCTGGTGTGGCCGGTGACCGTGGTGGCGGACAGGCGGCCGTTGACGTAGATGCGGAGCTGTCCGGTAAGGGCGTCGTAGACGCCGGCCAAGTGGGTCCACTCCATCGCGTTGGCGAGGGAGTCGGAGCGGGTCCGTACGAGGGTCGCGGTGTCGGTGTCGGCCGAGGCCATCCCGAACACCCAGCGCTGCTGCGCGGTGTCGTAGCCGAGCTGGAACCCGGCGGCCCGGTTGCCCGCCTGGGACACCGCGGTGACGTCCTTGGTCGGCAGGTAGTCGAGCTGGGTCCACAGGGCGACGGTGAATCCGGTGGCGGTGGAGACGGCCGGCTTGGTGGTCTGGGCCGCGCCGGTGACGCCGTCGAGCGCGAGCGCGCCGTCCAGCCAGCCGGAGGTCCAGGAGGCGGCCCCGGCGAGCGTGGCGGGCGTGGCCCGGCCGGAGGAGTCGGCGGCGGCGGTGCCGCTCTCCTCGTCCAGCGTCCAGTGGCCGACCAGCGTGGACGCGCTGTTGATCAGCTCGGCGACCTCGTCGGCGAACATGGCCCGGCCGTAGGCGCGCACGTCGTCCACGTCGCCCGGCCAGAACTCGGCCGCCGCCCCCGCCGCCTTGCCGCGGCCCGCGACGAAGGAGCCGGTGGCGTTCCACGGCTGGGTGAAGGCGACCGTGGACTCCAGGCGGCCGTTGACGTAGAGCGAGAGCTGCCGGGACGCCGTGTCGTAGACGCCGGCCAGGTGGGTCCACTCGTTCAGCCGGGGCGCGGCGGCCGACAGGGCGCGCGTGGTCGCCGCGCCGTCGGCGTCGGCGGCGGTGCGGGTGAACGCCCAGCGGTCGTCGCTCTTCGAGTACTGCAGGGCGAACGCGCCGGTCCTGCCGCCCTCCTGCGTGACCAGGGTCGCGGTGGCGGCGTTGGAGGTCAGGCGGGCCCAGGCGGCGACGGTGAGGTTGCGGCTCGTGTCGAGGACCGGGCCGGAGGTCTGCGCGGAGCCGTTGGCCAGGCGCAGCGCCGAGCCGGTGCGGCCGGTCGTCCACGTCGCGCCGGTCAGCGTCACGGGGCGGGCGCCCGCGGCGTCGGCGGAGGTGCTTCCCTGGCCCTCGTCGAGCGGCCAGTGCCCGGCCGGCGGGGAGCCGGAGTTGACGTTGAAGACGTACGTGCGGATCGGGCCGAGCTGCCCGGCGTGGTCCTTGCTGCGGACCGACAGCACGTTGGGGCCGTCGTGCCTCGGGGTGATCTGGATCGTGGCCTTGCCTTCCGCGCCCGCCGCGACCGCGGTGTTGGGGCCGGTGTCGAGTCCGTAGAGGTAGGAGGCCACGTCGGTGACGCCGTTGGGGCCGAAGTTGAACGTCCCCGCCAGGCCGAGGCCGTCGGACCAGGTGTTCTCCGGGTATTCGGAGGAGGTGATCGCGGGCTGCGTGCCGGGCGCGGTGGCGTCCACCGTGGCCTCGCACCAGGGGCTCCAGGCGCTGTTCGCCTTGCCGTCCTCGCCGCGTACCCGCCAGCGGACCAGTGCGCCGTCGGCGTACAGGCTGGTCGGGACGGTGGCGGCGAAGGCGGTGCCGGAGGAGCCGGTGGCGGTGACGTACTCGCCGGTCTTCACGCCGGCGGCGTTGTACCACTCGAAGCGGCCCTTGACCGAGTTGTCGGCGTCCTTGAGCTTGGCCCACAGCTTGGGCGTGGCGGTGCTGATGATCGGCCGGTCGGCGCCGGAGACGCAGGGGCCGCCCGGGTCGGACCAGACGTCGGCGGCGACCGGGTCGTTGGGGATGGAGTTGTACTCGATGACCGCGACGGGGTTGTTCTTGAACTTCTTCCAGGCGTACACGTCGGTCTCGCTGGTGGCCCGGAGGCCGACGGTCATCTGGTTCCACTTCTTGGCCGCGGCGTCGGCGGCCCAGGAGGTGATGTCGAACTCGACGCCGCCGGGCATGCAGGAGGCGCCCCAGCCCTTGGCCACGTTCACCGTGCTCAGCAGCCTGGTCCAGGACGGCTGCTTGTTCCAGGTGGTGCTGGAGCTGATCGCGCCGGTGCCCCACGCCTCGACCTTGCGGGCGCTGCACGAGTACGACCACGTCTCGTACGTCCGCAGCGTCGCCTTGACGATCTGCTTGCCGTGGATGGTCGCGCCGGTCGCCATCTGGAAGAACGAGCGGTTCTTCTGCGACTCGACGTGCCCCACCCGGGCGACGTCGCTGGAGTTGAGGTAGTTGGAGTTCGGCCAGTTGCTCCAGACCGCGGTCCACGAGCCGCGCGAGGCCGAGAAGTAGGGGTCGAGGTAGACGGGGAACTGCGTCCCCGGGTCCGTCAGCATGGCGCGGTCCGGCTTGAGCCGCAGCTCACGGCCCTTGACCGTGACGCCCATCGTGGCCTCGCGGGCCTCGGGCGAGCGGCCTTCCCTGAGCGCCTTCGGGCTGGTCATGCCCTCGGAGTCCCACATCTTGGGTGTGGGGGCGAGGAAGAGCGCGCCGCCGGCCTCGTCGAGCGCCCGCAGGTTGCCCGCGGCGTCGGTCTTCACCGTGAGCCCTTCGGCGTCCAGCGGGTACGCCAGCTCGGTCAGGGCCTCCGCCGCGGCCCGCGTCTTGACCACGAGCAGGTGCGAGAAGCCGTCCACGTCGGCCGTGACCTGGAGGTCGACGCCCGGCCTGACCTCGGCGTAGGTGGCGGTGTCGCCGTTCAGCGTGGGTTTGGGCAGCGGGCCGGTCCAGCCGAGCTCCAGGGTCTTGCCGCCGCGCGACAGGCGGGCCAGCGGGCCGTCGCCGCCGCCGGAGAAGGTGACCCCGACCGCGGCGGCGGCCGGCTCGATCGCGCCGTCGGGGCGCAGGCGGAGCGTGGTGTCCACGGGCACCCAGCCGCCGTCCCTGCGGACCTGGATCGGGCGTACGTACTGCTCAAGAGTGAATGTGCCGTCGGGCTTGGCGAAGACGCGGCGGGTCTCGCCGCGCATGGACTCGATCTCGACCAGGCGGTTGTCCCGGCGGGCCAGCGCCGCCGCCTGCCGCTCCGCGCTCTCCTGGCCGGGCGGCCCGGCCTGCTCCGGCGGCGCCGCGGCATACGCCGCCGGAGGGGTCTCGGCCGCGGCCGGTGGTGCCTGTGTCAGGACCACCGCCACCATCGGAAACGCCATAGCCGCCGCACCAAGTAAACGCACGACCCGCATTTGTGCCTCGCCCACGCTGAGCAGGGGTTACGCGCGGAACGGACACCGTCCGGCGTCTCCACGATCTTCGATTGACGCTCGGATTGTCACCCTGTGTCAGACGTGGAGTCCAGAGTTCTGCTCATTATGTTCACGAAAAGCTTCAAACTTCGCGTCCGCGCGCAAATCCTCGTCAGACCTCGGTGGGAAGCGGGTAGGCCGCCGGGTTGACCCGCTTGACGATCTCGTCGAGCACGATCCGCACGTACGGCTCCCCCACCCACAGGTGCTTGGCGCCGTCGACGCCGACGACCTCAGCCTGCGGCACCCGCGCGAAGCGCTTGCGCGCCTCCTCCGGCCGCAGGTAGTCGTCGAACTCCGGCACCAGCGCGGTCAGCGGCCGGCCGAACGCGGCCCAGGCGTCGAGGTCGTCGTCGGTGGCCCGGTGCAGCGGCGGCGAGAGCAGGATCGCGCCCTGCACCAGCGGGTCGTGCGCCCACTTCAGCGCCAGCTCGGTGCCGAACGACCAGCCGACCACCCAGACCTTCGGCAGGTCGTGGAACTCGGCGTACTCCAGCGCGGCGGCGACATCGTAGCGCTCACCCTCGCCCCGGTCGAAGGCCCCCCCGGAGGTGCCGCGCTCGGAGGAGGTGCCGCGCGTGTTGAAGCGCAGCACCGCCAGGTCGGCGAGGGCCGGCAGCCGGTTGGCGGCCTTCTTGTAGAGGTGGCTGTCCATGAAGCCGCCGTGGGTCGGCAGCGGATGCAGGGTCACCAGGGTCGCGACCGGGGGCCGGTCGGCCGGCAGGGCCAGCTCGCCGACCAGGGTCAGGTCGTCGGCCGTGTGCAGCTCGATCGGCTCCCGCCGGGCCGGCAGCACCGTCGCCGCGCGAATCTCCACCATCGTTCCTTTCGGGGGCTAGTAACGGCTGCGGCCGGGGCCGCGATCGAGCCTCTTGCGCCAGCAGGGCTGGTGCCAGTGGCGGCGTTCCTCGTCGCCGCCCGTCCAGGCGGGCCAGGCCACCAGGTGCGGCTGACCGGGACGGATCTCCTGGTCGCAGCCGGGACAGCGGTAGTTCTTCGCCGACGAGGCGCCCGTGAGCATGCGGACCTTCCAGTCGCCGTCCGGCCACTCCTCCACCTTGTCGAGGCCGGTCGGGAAGCCGAAGGGGCGGGAGGACTCCCTGCGGCGGGCCCGTCGTGGGCTCATCCCGTGCCGCCTCCGGACCCGCGCGAAGTCATGCCCCCGTCGAACGCCATGACCCCAGTTTTCCAGAGCCGCTAAGGTGGGTGGTCATGCGGCTGGTCATCGCGCGATGCAGCGTGGATTACGTAGGACGGCTCACGGCTCACCTGCCGATGGCGCCGAGGCTCGTGCTCATCAAGGCGGACGGCAGCGTGAGCATCCACGCCGACGACCGCGCGTTCAAGCCGCTCAACTGGATGAACCCGCCGTGCAAGCTCAAGGAGGACGGCGGCACCTGGACGGTCACCCACGGCAAGACCGGCGAGAAGCTGGTCCTGACCATGGACGAGATCCTCCACGACTCCAGCCACGAGCTGGGCGTCGATCCCGGGCTGATCAAGGACGGCGTCGAGGCCCATCTGCAGGAGCTGCTCGCCGAGCACATCACGACGCTGGGCGAGGGCTACTCCCTGATCCGCCGCGAGTACATGACGGCCATCGGCCCCGTCGACATCCTCTGCCGCGACGGCCTCGGCGCCACCGTGGCCGTGGAGATCAAGCGACGGGGCGAGATCGACGGCGTCGAGCAGCTCACCCGCTATCTGGAGCTGCTCAACCGCGATCCGCTGCTCGCGCCGGTCCGCGGCGTCTTCGCGGCCCAGGAGATCAAGCCGCAGGCCCGGGTGCTCGCCACCGACCGCGGGATCGACTGCGTCACGCTCGACTACGACGCGCTGCGCGGCATCGAGCCGGAGAACCCGACCCTGTTCTGACCCGCCTTTCCGACGCACCGCAGGTCGTCACGCCCCCCTTGCCCTAGTAAGCGATGGCTTACCGGATTATCGTGACGCCATGACCACGGTGACGTTCGACTCACTGAACCCGGCCACCGGCGAGATCGTCGGCAGCCACCCGAAGCAGGGCCCCGACGCCGTCCGCGAGGCGGTCGGCCGGGCCGACGCGGCCGCCGCCTGGTGGGCGGGCCTCGGGCACGCCGAGCGCCGGCGCCGGCTGCTCGACTACAAGGCGGTCGTCACCCGCGACCTGCGGGAGCTCGCCCGGCTCGTCCACGAGGAGACCGGCAAGCCGGTCGGTGACGCCACGCTGGAGATCGTGCTGGCGATCACGCACATCGACTGGGCCGCGCGCAACGCCCACAAGGTGCTGGGCCGCCGCCGGGTCGCGACCGGCATGATCGGCCTCAACCTGGCAGCCACGCTCGAATACCTCCCGCTCGGGGTCGTCGGCGTGATCGGCCCATGGAACTATCCGGTCTTCACGCCGATGGGCTCCATCGCGTACGCGCTGGCCGCCGGCAACGCCGTGGTGTTCAAGCCGAGCGAGTTCACCCCCGGCGTCGGCGTACGGCTGGCGGAGCTGTTCGCCGAGGCGGTGCCCGAGCAGCCGGTGTTCCAGGCGGTGACCGGCCTGGGCGAGACCGGCGCGGCCCTGGCCGCCGACCCGCGCGTGCGCAAGATCGCCTTCACCGGCTCGACGGCCACGGCCAAGCGCGTCATGGCCGCCTGCGCCGAGAACCTCACGCCGATCGTGGCCGAGTGCGGCGGCAAGGACGCCTTCATCGTCGACGCCGACGCCGACCTCGGCGCCGCCGCCGACGCCTGCCTGTGGGGCGCCATGTCCAACGCCGGGCAGACCTGCGTGGGCGTCGAGCGCGTCTACGTCGTGGACGCGGTCTACGACGGGTTCATGCGCGAGCTGTCCGAGCGGGTGACCAAGGTGCGGGCGGGCGAGGACTACGGGCCGATCACCATGCCCGCCCAGGTCGAGGTCATCAAGCGGCACATCGACGACGCCGCCAAGGTGGGCCGGGTGGTCACCGGCGGGCCCGGGTCGGTGCGTCCGCCGTTCGTGGACCCGGTCATCGTCGAGGACGTGCCCGAGGACTCCGCCGCCGTACGCGAGGAGACCTTCGGCCCCACGATCACCGTCCGGCGCACCCGCGACGCGCAGGAGGCGCTGGAGCTGGCCAACGCCTCGTCGTACGGGCTCGGCGGGACGGTGTTCTCCAGGAACGCGCGCCGGGCGACCGAGCTGGCCCGGCTCATGCGGACCGGCATGACGGCGATCAACTCCGTCATCTCGTTCGCCGGGGTGCCGTCCCTGCCGTTCGGCGGCGTCGGCGACTCGGGCTTCGGGCGCATCCACGGGGCCGACGGCCTGCGCGAGTTCAGCAGGCCCAAAGCGATCTCCCGGCAGCGTTTCGCGATGCCGGGGATGAACCTGACCTCGTTCTCCAGGGGGCCCGCCGAGCTTGAGCGGCTGATCAGGCTTGTCACGTTCTTGCACGGCCGACGTAAAAGATAATCTTCGTACTCTTTCCCTTAACGGATCATCCGTCCATAATTGTGTGCTCTGGGGGCCACGATCATGTTGGACGGGTGGAATGTGAACCGGTCTTACCGGGGAATGTCGGCTGAGCAAAGGCTGGCGGACAGACGGGAGCGGCTGATGACGGCCGCCTACACGCTATACGCGAAGCCGGGATTCGCGGCGACGACGATCGAAAGGTTGTGCTCGGAGGCGCGGATCTCGAACCGCGCCTTCTACGAATGTTTCGGCGGACGCGAGGAGCTCCTTCAGGCGCTGCACCAGCGGTGCGTGGAGGAAAGCCTGAGCGTCGTGGCCAAAGCGTTACAGGAGGCACCGGACACCCTCGAAGGGCGCGTACGCGCGGGGATTCGCGCCTATATCGAGTTCGCCACGGCCGACTGGCGCCGCGCCCGGATCATGCACGTCGAGGTGCGCAGGTCGGGCGATGTGCTGTCAATGTCACGCCAGCGGGCCATAGAGTCCTTCGCCCGCGTCATCCAGGAGGCCGCCGCGGATTTTCCGCAGGATCCGCACGTGAATCGGCGGCTGCTGACGCTCGGCATCATTGGGGCGTTGCAGGAGTTGCTCATCGAATGGCTGCTGGCCGAGACGCAGCCGGCGATCGACGATCTCGTGGCGACCGCGGTGCACATCTTCATGCGGAGCCTCGGCGCGCCCCGATCCGGGACGGTCCCGGGATAAAATGCCGCAGAATTCCGCCATACGGGATGCGCGCCATCCGTAATCCGGATTTTGTCTAAGTCGAGAATGAGCGGGCGGCGGCTGATCGCCGCCCGCCGCTATATGTCCTCAGGCCACCGCGGCAGCCGGAACCTCCACGAGCAGGACCCGATTCAGCCGGGTCACCGCGAGGATCCGCATGATCCTCGGTGGCACCCCCCGTAGGACGAGGCGGCGTTGCGCGCCCATCGCGCGCCGATGCGCCCCCACGAGCACGCCGAGACCGGTCGCGTCGATCATCTCCAGCTTGGAGAGGTCGAGGATCAGGTCGCCCTCGCCGGCGTCGAGAGCGTCGTGCAGCCGCTCGCGCACCCCCGCAGACGTGCCGGCGTCGAGCCTTGCCCCGATCCGCACCACCTGAGCTCTCGGATTGCCTTGGACGCGCATGCCACCTCCTCAGTCACGCGCACAGCCGGTCGCGCCCGTGCGCACACGTGCACGGGACGGACCTCTGCATGTCACCCCTACCCATCCACAGGCAGCGACACGACAGCTTCGAGCAGGAACTCTCCGTCCTCCGTCGGGCGGGCGCGCACCGCCCCGCCCACGGTGGCCAGCCGCTCCGCCATGCCGGTGAGTCCGCTGCCCGGATCGGCGGCCTGCCGCCGGGCGACACCGTTGTTGCGTACGGACAGCTCCGCCCGCTCGGGAGTGAAACGGATCGTGATCTCGCAGAACGTCGCCGTGCTGTGCTTGAGCACGTTGGTGACCGCCTCGCGCACCGCGTAGGCGAAGACGGGGGCCAGCCCGGCGGGGAGCTCGCGATAGGGCAGGCGCACCTCGCAGCGGACCCCGGCCGCTTCGAGCACTCCCTTCACGCTATCCAGCTCGGCCGTCAAGTCAAGCTCGCGGTAACCGCGCACGGCCTCGCGCAGCTCGCGCAGGGCCCTGCGGGTGAGCGTGTTGATCTCGGTGAGCTCGGCCCTCGCCGCCGCGGGATCGGCCTCCGACAGGCGCTTGGCCAGCTCGGTCTTGACCGCGATGGCCGAGAGCTGATGGCCCACCAGGTCGTGCAGGTCGCGGGCGAAGCGCAGGCGCTCCTCGGCCAGCGCCAGCCGCGTGTGCGCCTCCCTGCCCCGGTGCGCCTGCTCCGCCAGCATCCAGATCCACAACCACAGCCGGCCGGACGGGGGCATCGTCAGGCACCAGATGGCGTAGACCACGCCGAAGTAGACCACGGCCTCCGGCAGCTCCAGGTCCGCGCCGCTCACCCCGGCGTCGGTCGCCACGCCGAGCAGCCCGAGCGCCACGGCGACCACGAAGGCCCCCACCGACTGCAGGATCGCCGTGCGCTTGGAGACCCTCAGCGTGGCCGTGTAGACCCAGACCATGATGAGGAAACCCCAGCCGAAGGGGTCTCCCCCGCCCGCCGCCGTTCCGATCACCGCGAGGACCGCGCTCACCACGATCTCGCGGCGGGGGTAGCGGCCGGCCATCACGGCGTCGATGGCCCGCCAGGCGAGCCAGGTCAAGCCCACCGCCGCTGCGAACGCGGGCACGGCACGCCACCAGGGGAACCTCCCCTCGCCGAACAGCACCACGCTGCCCAGCGCGAGGAAGGCCCACAACATGACGAGACCGGCGATCAACGTGATCCACGTGATGCGCCGGGCCCGTTGGAGCGCTTCCATCTGCCGCCGTCCGCCTACCCGGCGCGCAGCACTTCGGTGAGCTTGAGCCGCGCTCCCGTGCGCAGCACCGCCCGGCGGTACACGCCGGCGCCGAACGACAGCACCGCGAGCACGGCCACCAGCATGGCCGCCATGGACGCCGCCACCTGCCACAGCGGCACCTCGGTGGCCGCCATCCGCACCGGCATGACCATGGACGAGAACGGCGGGATGTACGACATGACCGTGGCCAGCGTGCCCGTGGCGTCGGTGGTGGCGTAGAAGGCCACGAAGTACGTCACCATGATGGTCATGGTCAGCGGCGTGATCACGCTGCCCACCTCCTCCTGGCGGGAGACCAGCGAGGCGAACGCGGCCGACAGCGTCGCGAAGAACGCGTAGCCGAGCACGAACCACACCAGCACCCCGACCACGAGCCCGCCGATGCCGGGCGGGAAGTCCGCGGCGATGCCGGAGGCCGCCGCGGCGCCGAGGCCGACGCCCAGGATCACCACGAGGTTGATCAGGCCGAGCACGCCCAGGCCGATGATCTTGCCGGCGAGCAGCTGCCAGGGCCTGATCGAGGAGAGCAGGATCTCCACGATCCGGCTGCCCTTCTCCTCCACGACGCCCATCGCCACCATCGACACCTGACCGATGATCAGCATGAACAGCACCAGCACGAGCACCACGGCGATCCCGGTGCGGGCCGAGTCGTAGCGCGCGTCCTCGCCCACGGTCTCCATCTGCAACGGCGGGATCGACACGCCCGCCGCGCCGAGCTTGACCTCGCGGTTCACGCTCTGCAGCAGCACGCCGAGCTCGTCGTCGAGCTGGCCGTCGGCGAGCACCTTGGTCCCGCCGACCACCACGGCGTCCACGTCGCCGTCGAGCACGGCCTGCCGGGCCGTGGCCTCGTCGGCGAACTCCTTCCACTCGAACTTCGCCTCCGGCGCCGCCCGGTCCAGCGGCAGCCGCTCGCTGTTCACGGTGCCGATGGTGTAGGAGTCGGGGCGGTCCATGAGCTTGGGCGCGAACGAGACCGCCGCCACCACGAGAGCCGTCACCAGCAGGCCGATGACGAATCCCTTCGTGCGGATCTGCGTCGCCACCTCTCTGCGGGCGACCAGCATCACACCGTTCACGCCACGGCCTCCTTGAAGATCTCGGTGAGGGTCGGCTGCTCGACGCCGAAGTGCTCGACGCGGCCCGCCTTGATCGCGCGGCGCAGGACCTCCTGGTCGTCCGCGCTGGTCGTACGCAGGACGTGCCGGTCGCCGTTGACGGTGACCGTGCCGGGCAGGCCGTCCGCCCATCCGGGAGCGGGGTCGCGGACCACCACGCGCAACGTGTCGCTCTCGGCGGCACGCAGCTCGGCCACGGTGCCGGAGGCCACCATGCGCCCGCGCGCCACGATGCCGACCGCGTCGCACAGCCGCTCGACCAGGTCGAGCTGGTGGCTGGAGAAGATCACCGGCACTCCGCCCCTGCACCGCTCCTGGAGGGTGCCGGCCAGCGCGTCCACGGCGATCGGGTCCAGGCCGGAGAACGGCTCGTCCAGCACCAGCACCTCGGGGTCGTGCACCAGCGCGACCGCGAGCTGCACGCGCTGCTGGTTGCCCAGCGAGAGCGCCTGCACCGCCTCGTTCCTGCGCTCGGCGACGCCCAGCCGCTCCATCAGCTCCTCGGTGGCCTTGTGCGCGGCCGGCGCGCTGAGGCCGTGGAGGCGGCCGAAGTACTCGATCTGTTCGGCGACGCGCATCTTCTGGTAGAGCCCGCGCTCCTCCGGCATGTAGCCGAAGCGGCGCCGCGCGTCGTAGTCGAGCGGCCGGCCCTGCCAGCTCACCGAGCCGGAGTCGGCCTGGAGCACGCCCATGACGATCCGCATGGTGGTCGTCTTGCCGGCGCCGTTCGCGCCCACGAACCCGTACATCTCACCAGGCCGCACGCTGAAGCCCACACCGTCCAGCGCGACCTTCCCGCCGGGGGCGTCGGGGCCGCCCGCGAAGCGCTTGCGCAGCTCGCTTATCTCCAGCATCAGGTCCTCTCCTTCGTCATGGGTCCATAGTGGCGTTCGCACCGTTCGCCCAGGTAGTCGCCGATATCACCAGGCGGACATGCATCCCGCGTCCGATCGGGATGACTTTTGTCATTACGCTGGGGCCATGACGCGCGCCGACAAGGACAAACCGGTCGTTCTCTCCCGCATCTACACCCGTGCCGGCGACGACGGCACCACCAGGTTGAGCGACATGAGCACGACCGCCAAGACCGATCCCCGGCTGGCCGCGTACGCCGACGTGGAGGAGGCCAACGCCCACCTCGGGCTGGCCCTGTCGTTCGGCACCCTGCCGGGCGACCTGGCCGAGCTGCTGGCCCGGCTCCAGAACGAGCTCTTCGACGTCGGCGCCGATCTCGCCACGCCGGTCACGGACAACCCCGAGTTCCCGCCGCTGCGGGTCGAGCAGTCCTACGTCGACCGGCTGGAGGAGCAGTGCGACCGCCTCAACGAGGGCCTCAAGCCGCTGCGCAGCTTCATCCTGCCGGGCGGCGACCCCGCGACGGCGGCGCTGCACGTGGCCCGCGTGACCGTACGCCGGGCCGAGCGCACCACCTGGGCCGCCCTTGAGGTCCACGACGACATGAACCCGCTGACCGCGAAATATCTCAACCGGCTGTCGGACCTGCTGTTCATCGCCTGCCGCGTGGCCCACGGCGGCCAGGAGATCCTGTGGAAGCCCGGCGGCACTCGCTGAGCACCCCCGGCGCGGCGCTCAGGCCCGCGCTGAAGGCCCGTCAGGCCACGTCGAGGTAGGCACTGGGCGGCGCGGACTCCAGCCACGCCAGGAAGCCCGTGAGCGCGTCGGCGCTCATCGCCAGCGACACGTCCCGCGTGCTGCCGCTGCAGTCCACCGCGTAGAGCCCGTCGCCGAGCTCGCGACGGGCGGAAACGACGAGGCCGCGCCTCGCGATCGCGTGGCGCGGCCTCAGTCGGACGCCCAGGAGCGGAATCCAGTGGAGTTCCCCGTCTGCGTAACGGGCCACCCCGCTGCGCCAGCCGCGGGCACCGACCCGCAACCGGCAGGGTACGTTGCCGCGCGATCGCAACATGAACACGCGCGACACCACGAGGGCGGCAAGCAGCACTACGAGAACCACAACCGTCGCCACCATGCCGCCCCCCTGTAGCTCTGTTATACGTCTTCCCCCGCCGCGCGGAGCCGGGCCCTGGCACGCTTGGCCTCGATCGCCGCGTCGGCGTCTTCCTGGTTGGCCTCGATGGAGGCCTGAGCCCGGTCGAGCGCGTCACGGGCAGCCGCGACGTCGACCTCCGACCCGAGCTCGGCGACCTCGGCGAGCACGGACACCTCATTGTCGGCCACGGAGATGAACCCGCCGTGAACAGCCGCCACGAGGTCGACCTCGCCCTCCCGCTTCACGCGCAGCACGCCGCCCTCGACGAGAACGCCGAGCACAGGTGCATGTTGCGGCATAATACCGATCTCGCCGTCCACGGTCTTGGCAATCACCATGTCGGCCTCGCCAGACCAGATCTCACGCTCGGGTGAGACAACCCCTACGCGTAGCTTCGCCACTTGTGCAGGTTCCTTTCCGATCAGGTGGCGGCGCGGGACCGGGCCCGGGCCGCCACCGTATGGCGATTAGCGACGCTGGAGTTCCTTGGCCTTGGCCACGGCCTGCTCGATGCCGCCGACCATGAAGAACGCCTGCTCGGGCAGGTGGTCGTACTCACCCGCGCAGAGGCCCTTGAAGGAGGCGATGGTCTCGTCCAGCGGCACGGTCTCGCCCGGCTGACCGGTGAAGGCCTCGGCCGCGTACATCGGGTGCGACAGGAAGCGCTCGATGCGGCGGGCCCGCTGGACGGTGACCTTGTCCTCCTCGGACAGCTCGTCGATGCCGAGGATCGCGATGATGTCCTGGAGCTCGCGGTACTTCTGCAGGATCCGCTTGGTCTCCTGGGCCACCCGGTAGTGCTCCTCGCCCACGATCTGCGGGTCGAGGATCCGGGAGGAGGAGTCGAGCGGGTCCACCGCGGGGTAGATGCCCTTCTCCGAGATCGGCCGCGACAGAACGGTCTGCGCGTCGAGGTGCGCGAACGCGTTGTGCGGGGCCGGGTCGGTGATGTCGTCCGCGGGGACGTAGATCGCCTGCATGGAGGTGATCGAGTGACCGCGGGTCGAGGTGATGCGCTCCTGGAGCACGCCCATCTCGTCGGCCAGCGTGGGCTGGTAACCCACGGCCGACGGCATGCGGCCGAGCAGGGTGGAGACCTCGGAACCGGCCTGCGTGAAGCGGAAGATGTTGTCGATGAAGAGCAACACGTCCTGCTTCTGCACGTCGCGGAAGTACTCCGCCATGGTCAGCGCCGTCAGCGCGACCCGCAGACGGGTGCCCGGCGGCTCGTCCATCTGGCCGAAGACGAGCGCGGTGTCCTTGAGGACGTCCGCCTCCTCCATCTCCAGCCAGAGGTCGTTGCCCTCACGGGTGCGCTCGCCCACGCCGGCGAAGCACGAGGTGCCACCGAAGTTACGGGCGACGCGGCGGATCATCTCCTGGATGAGGACCGTCTTGCCCACGCCGGCGCCGCCGAACAGGCCGATCTTGCCACCCTGCACGTAGGGGGTGAGCAGGTCGATGACCTTGATGCCGGTGACGAGCAGCTCGGTGCGGGACTCGAGCTGGTCGAAGGCCGGGGCCGGACGGTGGATGCCCCACCGCTCGGTGATGTTCAGCGACGAGGTCGGGACGTCCAGCGTCTCGCCCAGCGCGTTCCATACGTGGCCCTTGACGACGTCCCCGACGGGCACCGAGATCGGGCCGCCGGTGTCCTGGACCGCCTGGCCGCGGACCAGGCCGTCGGTGGGCTGCATGGAGATGGCGCGGACCAGGTTGTCGCCGAGGTGCTGGGCGACCTCCAGGGTCAGCGTCCTGGTCTCGCCGCCGAGGGTGACCTCGACCTTGAGCGCGTTATAGATGTCGGGCATCGTGTCGACGCCGAACTCCACGTCGACGACGGCGCCGGTGACGCGCGCCACACGGCCGGTGCCGGCCGCGGCGGCTTCTACAGTTTCAACAGCCTCTGCAGTCATTTCACTCTTTCCCCGCTGCGGCGTCAGCGAGCGCGTTGGCGCCACCGACGATCTCGCTGATTTCCTGGGTGATCTCGGCCTGGCGAGCCTGGTTCATCTGCTGGGTGAGCACCCGCATCAGCTCGTTGGCGTTGTCGGTCGCCGACTTCATGGCGCGCCGCCTGGCGGCCTCCTCGGAGGCCGCCGACTGCAGCAGCGCGGTGAAGATCCGGGATTCCACGTAACGCGGAAGCAGCGACTCCAGCACGTCGCCGGCGGTCGGCTCGAACTCGAAGTACGGCGGAATCTGCGTGGACTCCGTGGCCTCGGTCTCCTCGACCTCCAACGGCAGAACGCGCTTGACGACGACGTTCTGGGTCAGCATCGAGACGAACTCGGTCGAGACGATGTGGATCTCGTCGATGCCGTTCTCGTCCTTGAACGAGTCGATGAGGACACCCGCGATCTCCTTGGCGTCGGCGTAGGCCGGCTTCCTGGAGAAGCCGACCCACTCGCCGCCCATCGTCCGGTTGCGGAAGGAGTGCCAGGTGACACCCTTGCGCCCGGAGACGAACGGGATGACCTCGAGACCACGGCTCTCCAGCAGCCCGCGCAGGGCCTCGGCCTCACGCAGCACGTTCGCGTTGAAGCCGCCGCAGAACCCGCTGTCGCTCGTGACGATCAGGACGCCCGCCTTGGCGGGGTTGTCCTTCGCCACGGTCAGCGGATGGTCGACGCTGGCCGCGTTGCTGACGACGCCGGTCACGGCGCGGGTGATCTCGCGCTCGTACGGCAGCGCCGCCTGCATCCGTTGCTGCGCCCGCACGATCCGTGAGGAGGCGATGAGCTCCTGGGCGCGCGTGATCTTCGCGGTCGACTTGACCGAGCTGATCCGCCGCCGCAGCAGCCTGAGCTGGGCACCCATGGATTACTTCCCCGTCGCCGGGCGGACGACCTTCTTGATCTTCTCCTGGCCGACCTCGCCGGCCTCCAGCGGCGCGACCGGCTCGTCCTTCACCAGCAGCTCGCCCGAGGAGGTGGTGAAGCCCTTCTTGAACTCCGTGATGGCGTCCTTGAGGGTGGTGACCGTGTCGTCGCCCATGTCCTTCGTCTCGCGGATGCTGTCGAAGACGCCCTTGCGCGAGGACTGCAGGTAGTCGAGGAACTCGGCCTCGAACCGGCGGATGTCCTCGACCGGCACCTCGTCCAGCTCACCGGTGGTGCCGGCCCACACCGACACGACCTGGCGCTCCACGGGGAACGGGGAGTATTGGGGCTGCTTGAGCAGCTCGACCAGCCGCTGACCGCGCTCCAGCTGAGCCCGGGAGGCGGCGTCGAGGTCGGAGGCGAACGAGGCGAACGCCTCCAGGTCGCGGTACTGGGACAGCGACAGCTTCAGCGTGCCGGCGACCTTGCGCATGGCCTTGACCTGCGCGGAACCGCCGACTCGGGAGACGGAGATACCGACGTTGATGGCCGGGCGGACACCGGCGTTGAACAGGTCGGTCTCCAGGAAGCACTGACCGTCGGTGATGGAGATGACGTTGGTCGGGATGAACGCCGACACGTCGTTGCCCTTGGTCTCGATGATCGGCAGACCCGTCATCGAACCGCCGCCCATGTCGTCCGACAGCCTGGCGCAGCGCTCCAGGAGCCGGGAGTGGAGGTAGAAGACGTCGCCGGGGAAGGCCTCGCGGCCCGGCGGGCGACGCAGCAGCAGGGACACGGCGCGGTAGGCGTCGGCCTGCTTGGTCAGGTCGTCGAAGACGATGAGGACGTGCTTGCCCTGGTACATCCAGTGCTGGCCGATGGCCGAACCGGTGTAGGGGGCGAGGTACTTGTAGCCGGCCGGGTCGGAGGCGGGAGCGGCGACGATGGTGGTGTACTCCATCGCGCCGGCCTCCTCGAGCCGGGCCTTGACCTGCGCGATCGTGGAGCCCTTCTGGCCGACCGCGACGTAGACGCAGCGGACCTGCTGCGTCGGGTCGCCGGAGGCCCAGGCCTCGCGCTGGTTGAGGATGGTGTCGACGGCGATCGCGGTCTTGCCCGTGCCGCGGTCACCGATGATCAGCTGGCGCTGGCCACGGCCGATCGGCGTCATGGCGTCGATCGCCTTGATGCCGGTCTGCAGCGGCTGCTTCACCGGCTGCCGCTGGACGACCGAGGGGGCCTGCAGCTCAAGGGCACGCGTGCCCTCGGCGGTGATGGCGCCCTTGCCGTCGAGGGGGTTGCCCAGGGGGTCGACCACACGGCCGAGGAAGTCGTCGCCGACGGGCACGGACAGGACCTCGCCCGTCCTGCGGACCGTCTGGCCCTCCTCGATGCCGCTGAAGTCGCCCAGGATCACGACACCGATCTCACGGGTGTCGAGGTTGAGCGCCAGGCCGCGCGTGCCGTTCTCGAACTCGAGCAGCTCGTTCGCCATCGCCGAGGGCAGGCCGGAGACATGGGCGATGCCGTCGCCGGCGTCGACGACGGTCCCGATCTCCTCGCGCGCGGCGCCTTCCGGTTCGTACGCCTGGACGAAGCGCTCAAGCGCGTCCCGGATCTCGTCCGGCCGGATCGTAAGCTCCGCCATCTCTACTCTGTCTCCCTATTTCGCCTAGCCGGCCAACCGGCGGCGGACTTCTTCGATTCGTCCCACGATGGTGGTGTCGATGATCTCGTCGCCGATGCGGACCGAGAACCCACCGAGCACTCGCTTGTCCACCTCGACATTCAGGTGCACGTCACGCCCGTACGAGGTGCGCAGCCACGACGCCAGGCGTCGCTTCTGCGCCTCGGTCAGCTCGACCGCGGTGCGCACCACCGCCACGAGGCGCTGGCGCTGCTGGGCCACGAGCTGGCCGAACTCCTCGAGCCCTGCTTCCAGGCTACGTCCTCGCGGGTGCAGAACCACCTGCGTGATGAGGCGCAGGCTGGTGGGCGCAACCTTGCCGCCGAGCAGGTCGCTCAGCAGCTGCCGCTTGCCGGCGGCGGGGGCCGTCGGGTCGGCGAGCGCGCGGCGCAGGTCGGGGCTGCCGGCCACGACGCGTCCGAAGCGGAAGAGCTCGTCCTCCACGTCGTCGAGCCGCGACTGGCCCTCCGCCTCCGCGGCCGCGGCGATCACGCCCAGCCGTTCGAGCACGTCGGCGAGGTCGCCGGCCCGCGACCAGCGAGCCGCGACCGCGCTCTCGACGGTGGCCAGCGCGGCCGCGCCGACCTTGCCCTCAAGCAGCGCGCGCACGGTGCGCGTCTTGGCCTCCGCCGGCCTGGCCTGGTCGGACAGGGCGCGGCGCAGGCCGTGCTCGCGGTCGAGCAGATCCGCCACCGCGAACAGCTCGTCGGAGAGCGTCCCGAGGTCGGCAGTGCCGGCCGCCGCGTTGAACCGCTCCTCGACCTCGGCCAGCGACGTCCTGCTCAGACCGCGCATCAGCGCACCGCCTGCGCGTTGGAGCTCTCCAGCTCGTCGAGGAACCGGTCGACGATGCGGCTCTGCCGGGCCTCGTCCTCCAGCGACTCGCCCACGATGCGGCCCGCGAGCTCGGTCGACAGGCGGCCGATCTCGGTGCGGAGCTGCGCGAAGGCGGCCTGACGGTCGGCCTCGATCTGCACGTGCGCGGCCTCGACGAGGCGGCGGGCCTCGGCCTGCGCCTCCTCGCGGAGCTCGACCTTGATCTGCGCGGCCTGCTCGCGGGCGTCCTCGCGGAGCCTGGCGGCCTCGCGCCGGGCCTCCTCAAGGTTGGCCGCGTACTGGCGCTGGAGCTCCTGCGCCTGGGCCTGGGCCTCTTCGGCCCGCTTGATGCCGCCCTCGATCGCGTCCGTCCGCTCAGCCAGCGTCTTCTGGATGCGCGGCACGAGCATGCGCCCGACGACGAGGAAGACGACGAGGAACGCGAAGATACCGACGACGAGCTCGTACGTGTGCGGGATGAGAGGGTTGCCTGCCCCCTCCGCGGCGAGGAGCGAAGCTGCCTTAACAACCATGTTGCAGCCTTTCGTCAGTTGAGGGCTGTCAGATGCCCGAGAAGATGAACGGCGCCACCAGGCCGATCAGGGCGAGGGCCTCGGTGAGGACGAAGCCGAGGAGCATGTTCTGGCGGATCAGGCCGTAAGCCTCGGGCTGGCGCGCGATGGCCTGCACGCCCTGACCGAAGATGATGCCGACGCCGATGCCGGGGCCGATGGCGGCGAGACCGTAACCGATGGCGGTGACGTTGCCGGAGACCTCAGCGAGAACGCTCATTGTTCTTATTCCTTTACTTAACGGCCGGTGAAGTGGGTATCACCGGTCATGGACATTCCGTGTGGTGTGCGTGGGACTCAGTGCTCAGCGTGCAGCGAGTTGCCGATGTACATCGCCGCCAGCATCGCGAACAGGAAGGCCTGCAGGAACTGGATGAACATCTCGAAGCCGGTCAGGACGATGGTCATCAACACACCGAGGACACCGACAGGGGCGCCCAGCGGGGTCAGCTTCTCGAACAGGAACCAGAAGCCGACCATGCTGAAGAAGGCCAGCAGCATGTGACCCGCGAACATGTTCGCGAAGAGTCGTACCGCGTGCGTGAAGGGCGCGATGATCAGGTTCGACAGGAACTCGATCGGCGCGAGCAGCACGTAGATGAACTTGGGCAGGCCGGGGGGGAACATCATGTTCTTGAAGTAGCCGACCGGGCCCTGGTGCTTCATGCCGAGGTAGATCTTGAGGATGTAGATCAGGCCGGCGAGCACCGCGGGGAAGGCGATGTGCGAGGCGACCGGGAACTGCAGCACGGGGATGACGCCCATGAGGTTCCACACCAGGACCAGGAAGAAGATCGAGACCAGCAGGCCCATCCACCGGTCGGCGTCCTTGCCCAGGAAGGGCCGGGCGACCTGGTCGCGGACGAACATGTAGCCGTACTCGACGACGTTCTGCAGACCCCTCGGCACCACCTTGGGGTTGGCGAAGGCGCCCCAGCACAGGACGATCACCACGACCGAGGCGAGCAGGGCGAGCAGGACCGGCTTGGTGAACCAGTCCACCCCCGGGATGATGGGGGGCAGGTTGAACAGCTCTTCAGGCGTAGGCGCCCCGAACTGATCGCCATGAGGAGCGAGGACCGTCAGCGCACTCACGCGGCGTTCCCTTCAACGTCGTAGTGGATCACAAGAGTTACCTCGGCGGAGTGATCGCTGCGCCGGGTTAGCGACCGAACTTCCGGTAGGCCAGGTAGCCGGCGAGCACAACCCCAAGAACCACGCCTATGGGGAAGAACGCGGACATGCCCAACCACCGGTCCAGCAACCACCCGAGACCGCCGTAGATGGCCATCCCTGAGAGCAGATAGCTGGGGACTGACCACATGGCGTCGGCGAAGTCGCGACCGTCTGTCTCCGGTCGGCGTTCCTGTGCGCTCATCGCGGCCCCGACGATAGCAGGCGAGTAGAGGACTAGTCATATCGGGCCCCGCCCAAGGGAACGGCCTCATGAGTCACCCTGTCCGGGGACCTTGGCCTCGGGGTCGACGTACAGCATCTTGGTCTTCATGAAGGCGCGGACCTCGAACCCGGTCCACACGAGGGTGCAGATCACGACCGACCAAGCGAAAGCGAGGGTGTTCCAGACCGTGGTGTCGCGGAACGCGTTGAGCACGATCATGATGACGACGACCTTGACGAGATAGCTCACCATCGCCGCGATCGCCATCACCTGCGGGGACACCCGGGCGGCGTAGGAGACCGCCACCACACTGATGCTGAAGAAGACCCCGACCAGCAGCGTGCCCAGGGCGGCGCCCAGCGCACCCTTGCCGCCGGCGGTCAGAAGAGCGACGACCACCGCGGCCACCCCGACCACGAGGGTCGGAATCGCGGCGCTCTTGAGTACGCGCACGTCGTTGGCCTGCATCGGTGCTCCATCAGCGAGTTATCAAGCGAGCGTTTGCTACCCCGCGGACAAGTGCATCGGGGGTCCCTGCTCGTGAAAGATATCACAAGCTCACGGAAGACCGCTTTTACCTGCCGTTTCTAGTTCGCGATCAAGAACGGCTCGGAAAGGCGGGAATGACCGGATTGCCGTCGGCCGCCGCCGAACGCTGCGCCCCCGGCCCGCCCGGCGGCTGCATCCGCCGCCCGACCTCGGGCTCCGGCGGGATCGGCGGCATCGGGCCCGTGGGCGGGCCGTCGTCGTCGGACCGCTTGCCGCGCGAGGCCGCGTGCGTGCCGGCCCGGCCCCGCCAGCGCGGCAGCGCCATCAGCACGAGCACCACCAGCGCGAACACGATGACCACCGGGAACAGCAGCACCGGCACGCCGATCGTGGACATGCCCACGATGCCGAAGGCGAACAGGAACGCCCAGGCGTACATGATGAGCACCGACCTGCGGTGGGAGTGGCCGATGTCCATCAGCCGGTGGTGCAGGTGGCCACGGTCGGGCGCGAACGGCGACAACCCCCGCGAGGTGCGCCGCACGACCGCCGTGATGAGGTCGACCAGCGGCAGGATCAGCACCGCCGCCGGCAGCAGCAGCGGCAGCAGCACCGGCACCTTGTTCATGCCCTCGATGATCCCCGGGTCGACCGGGGTGGTGACGATGGACGAGGCCAGCACGAGCCCGATGAGCATCGCCCCGGTGTCGCCCATGAAGATCTTCGCGGGATGGAAGTTGTGCGGCAGGAAGCCGAGGCAGGTGCCGATGAGCAGGGCCGCGATGGCCGCCGTCGTGGTGATGCGCGGGCCGCTGATGTTGACGGCCAGGAAGATCGAGTAGGCCCAGGTGGCCATGCCCGCGATGCAGACGATCCCCGCCGCGAGGCCGTCGAGGCCGTCGACGAAGTTGACCGCGTTGATCGTGACCACCACGACCATGATGGTGATCACGGTGCTGAGCGTGGGGTCGAGGCTGATGGAGCCGCCCCAGTTCTGGGGCAGCGGGATGTAGAGCAGGCGCAGGTCGAAGAAGACCAGCACGCCCGCCGCCGCGACCTGGCCGCCGAGCTTGATGAAGGCGTCCATGCCCCACCAGTCGTCGAGGAACCCGGTCAGCGTGATCAGCCCGCCGGCCACGATGAGCGCCGTGACCGCGTTGACGTCGGTCTCGGTCAGTGCCTTGCCCGTGTGCGTGAGCTGGCTGGCGACCAGCAACCCCGCCACCAGTCCGCCGTACATCGCCAGACCGCCCAGGCGGGGCGTCGGCGTGGTGTGCACGTCGCGATCACGAACCTCCGGCATGGCGCCGATGCGGATCGCGAAGCGGCGCACGAGCGGAACCAGCAGATAGGTCACCGCCGCCGCGATGAGCGCCATGAACAGGTATTCGCGCACGAGCCTAGTCTCCCGGATGTCCCGGCCATGTGTGACCGGAAAACGACACAGACCAGCTTAATATTCGCTGAGATATGGCCGATATATGGCCAGCAGCGCCTCGACTCCCTCCCTGACCTCCTCGGCGGCGCCCGGATCGCGGACCGCTGCCGCCACGAGCCTGCCGACCTCCTTCAGCTCCTCCGGCCCCAGCCCCTGCGTGGTGACGCAGGGCGTCCCCACCCGGATTCCCGAGGTGACAGCCGGGGGCTCCGGGTCGTACGGGATGGCGTTGCGGTTGAGCGTGATGCCCGCCGCGGCGCAGCGCCGCTCGGCCTCCGCCCCCGTCACCCCCGTGTCGCGCAGGTCCACCAGCGCCAGATGCGTGTCGGTGCCGCCCGAGACCGCCCGCATCCCCTCCGCGCCCAGCGCCTCGGCGAGCGCGCGGGCGTTGGCGACCACCCGGCGCGCGTAACCGGCGAACTCCGGCCGCAACGCCTCGCCGAACGCCACCGCCTTGGCCGCCACCACGTGCATCAGCGGCCCGCCCTGCAGGAACGGGAACACCGCCCGGTCGATCCTGTCGGCCAGCTCGGCGGTGCACAGGATCGCCCCGCCGCGCGGCCCGCGCAGCGTCTTGTGGGTGGTGAACGTCACGATGTCCGCGTACGGGACCGGCGACGGGACCGCACCGCCCGCCATCAGCCCGATCGGATGGGCCGCGTCCGCCAGCAGCCACGCCCCCACCTCGTCGGCGATGCCGCGGAAGGCCGCGTAGTCGATCAGCCTCGGGTACGCCGTGGCGCCGCACACGATGACCTTCGGCCGATGCCGCAGCGCCAGGTCCCGCACCTCGTCGTAGTCGATCAGTTCGGTGTCCCTTCGCACCCCGTACGGCACGACGTCGAACCACCGTCCCGAGAAGTTCACCTTCGAGCCATGGGTGAGATGGCCGCCGTGCGGCAGGGCCATGGCCAGCATCGTGTCGCCGGGACGGAGGACCGCGGCGTAGGCGGCCAGGTTCGCCGAGGCGCCGGAATGGGGCTGGACGTTGGCGTGCTCGGCGCCGAACAGCCTGATGGCGCGCTCGACGGCCAGCCGCTCGGCGCGGTCCACCACCTCGCAGCCGCCGTAGTAGCGACGGCCCGGGTAGCCTTCGGCGTACTTGTTGGTCAGAGTCGAGCCCAGAGCGGCCAGGACGGCGGGCGAGGTGAAGTTCTCGCTCGCGATGAGCTGCAGGCCGTGGCGCTCGCGGGCCAGCTCGTCGAGCAGCACCTCGGCGAGCTCGGGATCCTTCCGCCGCAGCAGCCCGAAGTCCGGGCCGTAGTAGGGTTCCGCACCCATTCCCCCACTGTACGACCCGGTGTCCGGTTCTCCCAGGAGCGGGGCCGGACGTCTAGGGGAAGGCGTGGGGGGCGCTCGTCTTCGCCGGGATCCAGCGGGGCGTGTCGTGAGCTTCGTCACTGATCGCCGTCAGCACCGCGTGCCGGTAGACGGCCAACCTGGTGCGCCACTCGCGGATGTCCTGGACGTACCGCTCGCCTACCGGGGCGTCCCACGTCTGGGGGCTCCTGGCCAGGTTGAACGCCTTGTCCAGGGTCGTCCTGAGTGACTCCAGCTGGGGCAGGACGGTCTGCCAGGCGATGACCAGGCGCTGGTACTCCGGGTTGAACTCCCAGGCGGCGGGCTGGTTGTCCAGGGGGCCGGTGGAGGTGGCCGGGGGGCGCTCGTCCACCGCTTTGGGGCGGGGCGCCGGCGGGTCGACGTACATCACGCGTTCCTTTCCGGCGTCTGGGCGGTTCGGCGGTCTGGCCGGTCGGCTTGGTCGGGCCTGTCGGCTTGGTCGGGCCGGTCGGCTTGGTCGGGCCTGGCGGCATGGCCGGGCCGGTCGGGCTCGATCGTGCCCGGTGGGCCGTCGGGGCGGATGCGGTCCTGGACGGGCCAGGCGCCGGTGCCGTGGTCGCCGGGCTGGATCCGTACGGACGGGAGGTCCTGGGGCTGAAGGTCGCGGTGATGGTCGGCGACGATGCGCGGGGCGTCCTGATCGAGCTGTGTCACCTCGGCGGACCCCACGTCGCCACCGGCCACGGCCCACCCGGGGACCTCTCCCCCAGCCGTGATCCGCACCTGTGCACCACCTTGAGCCCCGCCGCCCTCCGCCCCTGGGGCGTCGGCCGCCGGCGGTGTCGGCGGGATGACCACTCCTTGGTTCCCGCCCGGCGCCGAACCGGCGTCATCGCGGGCCGTGCCCGCGTCACCCGGCGTCGTGCGGTCGCCGCTCGGCGTCGTGCGCTCACCGTCCGGCGTCGTGCGTTCGCCGCTTGGCGTCGTCGTGCCGGTGTCGCCGGGAGCGGTACCTGTGTTGCCGTCCTGGTTGGAGCCGCCACCAGGTGGCGTGGGATCCGCGCCACCGGACTCCGAGCCGATGCCGCCAGGGGTCGCGCCCGTGCCGCCTGAGGGGGCGCCGGCGTCTCCCGTGCCTGTGCCCCCAGTCGTCGTGCCGTTGCCGCCCGGGGTGCGGTCGGTGGTGGAGTCGCAGCCTGTGCCCGTACCCGTGCCCGTGCCGGTACCCGTGTCCGTGCCCGTGTTCGGGGGCTTGTCGTCGATCGGCGTGATGGTCGTCGCGTTGCTGTCGTCGCGTGGGTAGGCGGCATCGACGGTGCCGGGGGCGGTGGGGTGAGGGGTGCCGCTGGTGGGGTCGTTCGGGTTGATGGAGCCGGAGGCGCCGTCGGGGCGGATGTCGCCTCCGGCCCATTCGCCCTTGCCGTACTCGCCTGCCGGCGCCTCGACGCGTGGCATGTCCTGAGGTGGGATGGCGCCGGTGTCGGTCGTGGGCGGTTTGGGCATATCGGCCGGTTGGATCTGGTCGGCGTTCCTGAGCATGTCCTCGACCTGCTCGGCCGTGGGCGGGTCCAAGGGGATCTGGAGGACTTTGACTCCGTCCACTTCGACGACGTGGGGTTTTGTGGCTGCTGTGTCGTCAGGGTGGTTTTTAGCGGGGGTGTCGGTGACGCCGTTGTCGTCCCTTCTCGTCCCCGTCCCCGTGTCGGTGCCTGTGCC
Organism: Nonomuraea wenchangensis; assembly: GCF_900111685.1. Lineage (GTDB taxonomy): Bacteria > Actinomycetota > Actinomycetes > Streptosporangiales > Streptosporangiaceae > Nonomuraea > Nonomuraea wenchangensis. The sequence continues at coordinate 120,906 of NZ_FOHX01000016.1, read as the reverse complement.
TGTGTCCTTGTCGGTCCCGGTCCCGGCGTTCTTGTCCCCGGTGCCGTCACAGGTCTTCCCGTCGGCGTCGGGCTTCCCGTCGGAGCCCTTCTTCCCGTCAGCGTCAGGCTTCCCGTCAGAACCCGTCTTGCCGTCCTCCCCCGTCTTCCCGTCGGCGCCCTTCTTCTCATCAGCGCCCGTCTTGCCGTCAGCACCCGTCTTGCCGTCGGAGCTCTTCTTCTCGTCAGTGTCGGTCTTGCCGTCAGCGCCGGTCCTGCTGTCCGCGCCCGTCTTGCCGTCGGCGTCGGTCTTCGGGGTTTCGTGGGTGCCAGGGGACACTGGGTCTGCGCGGCGGGTGGTGTCGGGTTTGTCCGGCTTTTCGGCCCGTTTCTCCAGCACCGCGAGCCGCCCGTTCACGTCCTTGACCATGGCGTCGACGGCGTCGGCGACCTGGGCGGGCCGGTGCGTGGTCCGTGCCGACACCCCGGCGCGGCCGAGCGCGGACCGGACGCGGTCCTCGACCGCCCGCATCTCCGTGGCCGCGTGCTTCGCCTCGGTCAGCAGCTCGCGCACGAGCTTGGGATCCATGCCGTCGTACTTGCCCATGGGCCACTCCCCGACGTCTCGCCGCTCCGGGCCTCACCGTAATCACGGCCGGAGCGCCACCGCAGCCGGGATAAGCAGACGGTATACGTCGAGCGGCAGGTCACCCCGCCCGGAGGGTCAGTCGTCGGTGGCGACGTACCCGATGATGCCGCGCAGCTTCTGCACCGGGATCGCCCCCTGCCGCAGCAGTCTGGGCACGGCGGTGGTGAGGTCGAGGATGGTGGAGGGCGTGTTGTCGGTGGTCTTGCCGCCGTCGAGGTAGACCGCGACCGACTCGCCGAGCTGCGTCTCCGCGTCCTCGGCCGTCGTGGCCGCCGGGGCGCCGGAGCGGTTGGCGCTGGAGACGGCCATGGGGCCGGTCTCCTTGAGCAGTTCGAGCGCCACCGGGTGGAGCGGCATGCGGACGGCGACCGTCCCCTTGGTGTCGCCCAGGTCCCAGGAAAGGGCCCTGTTGGCCTTGCAGACGAGCGTGAGCGGCCCCGGCCAGAAGGCGTCGATGAGATCCTGCCCGTACGGCCCCAGGTCGTCCACGAGCGCTGTGGCCGCTCGTACGGTGCCCACGAGCACCGGCGGCGGCATGTCACGCCCGCGCCCCTTGGCGTCGAGCAGGGCGGTGACCGCGGCCGGGGTGAAGGCGTCGGCGCCGATGCCGTAGACGGTGTCGGTGGGCAGCACCACGAGCTCGCCCCTGCGTACGGCCTCCGTGGCCTCCTTCAGCCCCTCTGCCTTCTGCTCCGGGTCTGAGCAGTCAAAGCGTCGTCCCACGGCGTACTCCTCGGTGGTGACTCAGTCCTGGCCCAGGCGGGCCGTGACGAAGCGGTCCCTTCTGGTGAGGTCCTGGCGCAGGCGCACGTCGCGCCAGCCGTTGTCCTCGGGGAAGGTCAGGTAGACGGCCCGGCCCTGCTGGTCGGCGTGCTCGACGGCGACCCAGCCGCCCGGCCGCAGCAGCCGGCGCGCGGTGCGCTCGACCGCGCGGACCTCTTCGAGCCCGTCGTCGCCGGAGCCGTAGAGCGCGCGGGCGGGATCGTAGTCGCGGACCTCGGGGTCGCGCGGGATCGCGCCGGGCGGGATGTAGGGCGGGTTGGAGATGACCAGGTCGACCTTGCCGTCGAGCTCGGGCAGCGCCTCGGCGAGGTCTTCCGGGTGCAGGTGGGTGCGGCCCTGGCCGAGCTCGGTGATGTTGCGCTTGGCCCAGGTGTAGGCCGCGGGATCGACCTCCACGGCGTGCACCTCGGCCAGCGCGACCTCCTGGGCGATCGACAGGGCGATGGCCCCGGAGCCGGTGCCGAGGTCGACGACGAGCGGCGCGTTGACGTCCATCTCGCGCAGCCGTTCGATGGCCCAGCCGGCCATGACCTCGGTCTCGGGGCGCGGCACGAACACGCCGGGCCCGACCGCGAGCTCCAGATAGCGGAAGTAGGCGTGGCCGGTGATGTGCTGCAGCGGCTCGCGGGCCTCGCGCCGTGCGACGCCCTCCCAGAACAACGCGTCGAAGTCGGCGTCCTTGACCGTGTGGAGCTCGCTTCTGCGCACGCCGTGGACGAACGCCGCGATCTCCTCCGCGTCCGTACGCGGTGAGGGCACGCCTGCCTCAGCCAACCGGGCGGTGGCGAGGGCGATCTCGTCCAGCAGCAGACTCATGAGTGTTGTGCGAGCTTCTCCGCCATCTCGGCGTCGATGAGGGACTGGGTGACGGCGTTGAGCTCGCCGTCGAGCACCTGGTCGAGGTTATACGCCTTGAAGCCGACGCGGTGGTCGGAGATGCGGTTTTCCGGGAAGTTGTAGGTGCGGACGCGCTCCGAGCGGTCGACCGTGCGGACCTGGGACTTGCGCTCGGCCTGCGCCGCGGCCTCGGCCTCCTCCTGGGCGATGGCCAGCAGCCGGGCGCGCAGGATGCGCATCGCCGACTCCTTGTTCTGGAGCTGGCTCTTCTCGTTCTGGCAGGAGACGACGACGCCGGTCGGCAGGTGGGTGATGCGGACCGCGGAGTCGGTGGTGTTGACGCTCTGGCCGCCGGGGCCGCTGGAGCGGTAGACGTCGATGCGCAGGTCGTTGGGGTCGACCTGGACGTCGACCTCCTCCGCCTCGGGGTAGACGAGCACGCCGGCGGCGCTGGTGTGGATGCGGCCCTGCGACTCGGTGACGGGCACCCGCTGCACGCGGTGGACGCCGCCCTCGAACTTGAGCCTGGACCACACGCCCTCGTCACCCTTGGCCTTGATGGCGACCGTGACGTCCTTGTAGCCGCCGAGGTCGGACGGCTGGGAGTCGATGACCTCGGTCTTCCAGCCCAGCCGCTCGGCGTAGCGGAGATACATGCGCAGCAGGTCGCCGGCGAACAGCGCGGACTCCTCGCCGCCCTCGCCCGCCTTGATCTCCATGATGATGTCCTTGTCATCATTGGGATCGCGCGGGATGAGCAGGTGCTTGAGCCGCTCCTCCAGCTGCGGGACGCGCGCCTCCAGCTCGGCGGCCTCGGCCGCGAACGACTCGTCCTCGCCGGCGAGCTCCTTGGCCGCGTCGAGGTCCTCGCGGACCGAGCCCAGCTCCCGATAGGTGGTCACGATCGGGGTGAGCTGGGAGTAGCGGCGGCCCAGGGTGCGGGCCTTGGACTGATCGGCGTGCACGGCGGGGTCGGCGAGCTGCAGCTCCAGCTCGGAATACTCCTTGAGCAACTCGTCGAGGTTCACCGTGGGTCCTTGAGGTGTGGGAATCGGCTGAGGGCGTGGTGTCGCTTACCGACAACGCCGACCCGGCGCACGCGGGTGTGCGGCCGGGCCGGCGTGTGGTGAGCTACTTGCCCGCGGCCTTCTTGCCGAAGCGCTTCTCGAAGCGCGCCACCCGGCCGCCGGTGTCCAGGATCTTCTGCTTGCCCGTGTAGAACGGGTGGCAGGCCGAGCACACGTCGGCGTGGATCACGCCGTTCTTGGCGGTGCTGCGGGTGGTGAAGGTGTTACCGCAGGAGCAGGAGACCTGCGTCACGTGGTAATCGGGGTGGATGTCGCTCTTCATCGCTGTCCTCTCGGGCTGCGGCCGCCGGGTCGCCGCTAGGCATGGCGTGAACCGGAACCGCAAAATGGTCAGCTACCAGTGTGCCAGATCGTGCAACCATCCCAGGCCATCGTGCATTCCCGCGCACCTCCCCCGCACTCCGCGCGCCGCCGCAATAGGCTCCTTTGCACCATCCCTCACTCTTGTTAGGAACTCCGGATGAGAAGAAGGCTGAGGTCGCTGCTCGCGACCGCCATGGGGGCCGCCGTTCTCCTGGGAGGCACCGGCACGAGCGTCGCCGACGCGACCGGCCGCAGGGCCGCCGGCGACTTCACGGGAGAGGCGTCCGCCAGCGCCTCCGTCCCGCTGCAGAACGAGGTCGAGGGCACTGTGACGCTCAACCTCAAGAACCCGGCCCAGGTCACGGGCGTGACGGGCGGCATCGAGGCGCCGGGCAGGGCCGTACGTACGGTGACGTTCGACTTCCGCCCCGGCGACACGGCGGACACGCAACGGATCACCGGCAGATGGCGGATCGCCGCGGACGACCCGGCGGGCGAGTGGAAGCTCAACGTCGCCGTCGCCCGCGACGGCGGCACGAGCAACACGCCCTTCGTCGTACGGGTGGCCGGCAAGCAGGGCATCACCGCCGCGAAGATCACCCCCGATCCGGTGAGGCTGGTCACCGGCAAGGACGTGAAGGTCACGGTCGAGGCGAGCGTGAAGGACGCGTCCAAGGTGTCGGCCAAGCTGGTCAGCGCGGGCGGCGGCGAGTTCTACGACCTGGGCGACCTCGCCAGGGAGTCGGACGGCAAGTACCGCGGCACCACCTACTTCTCCGACGACACCGCGCCGGGCGACTGGACGCTGGAGGTCTACGCGCACAAGGGCGGCCAGACGCTCAAGGGCGTGGCCGGCTTCACCGTCGCCGAGCCGGTCAACGGCGCCTCCAAGAAGGCGCGGTCGAGGGTGACGATCTCGGCCCCGGCCAAGGTCGCGGCGGGCAAGAAGGTCAAGGTGTCGGGGAAGGTCTACCGCGGCTCGAAGGCGTACCCGCGCAAGATCGTCGAGATGTACTTCAAGGTCAAGGGGACCAAGACGTACAAGCTGCTCGGTTTCGCGAAGACCACCTCGACCGGCAGGTACGCCAAGACGTACACGGCCCGCAAGGACGGCTACTACCGCGTCAGGGTGCCCGGCACGAAGACGACCAGCGCGTCGCTGTCGCCGCAGGAGTTCGTGGACGTCCGCTGACTCACCTGCTGATTCACCTGCTGGCTCACCGGCCGAGGTAGGTGAGCACGGCGAGCACCCGCCGATGGTCCTCGGGCGCCGGCCCGAGGGCCAGCTTGGCGAAGATGCCGGAGATGTGCTTCTCGACCGCGCCCTCGGTGACGACCAGCCGCGCGGCGATGGCGGTGTTGGAGCGGCCCTCCGCCATGAGGGCCAGCACCTCGCGCTCGCGCGGGGAGAGCGAGTCGAGCGGCGCGCCGCGGCGCTGCCTGCTGAGGAGCTGCACCACGACCTCGGGGTCGATGACGGTGCCGCCCGCCGCCACCTGCCGCACCGCCTCCAGGAACTCGGTCACGTCGGCCACCCGCTCCTTCAGCAGGTAGCCGACGGCCCGGCCGATGAGGTCGCCCGCGTAGCGCTCCTCGACGTACTGGGACAGGACGAGGATCGGGAAGTCGGGGCGCTCGGCGCGCACCCGCAGCGCCGCCCGCAGGCCCTCGTCGGTGTGCGTGGGCGGCATGCGTACGTCGACGATGGCCAGGTCGGGCCGGTGTGCGCGCACGGCGGCCTCCAGCGCCGGGCCGTCGCCGACGGCCGCGACCGTGTCGATGCCGCCGTCGGCCAGCAGCCGGGCGAGCCCTTCACGCAGGAGTACGGAGTCCTCGGCGATGACCACGCGCATGGCCCATGCTTACCACTCGCAGGGCAGCTCCGCGCGCACGATCGTGGGGCCGCCGACGGGGCTGTGCACGACGAGCACGCCGTCGATGGTGGCCGCCCGGTCCGCCAGTCCCGCGAGCCCGCCGCCGGGGGTGACGAGGGCGCCGCCGACGCCGTTGTCCCACACGTCCACGACCACGGCGGCCCGTTCCCTGAACACCGACACCGACGCCTCCGTGGCGACCGCGTGCTTGGCCATGTTGGCCAGCGCCTCGGCGACGATGAAGTACGCGATGCTCTCCACCGCGGCGGGCGGCCGTTCGGTCAGCTCGACCGTGACGTCCACCCGGACGGGGGCCCGCGCGGCCAGGCCGGACAGCGCGGCGTCGAGCCCGCGGTCGCTGAGGATGGCCGGATGGATGCCCCTCGCGAGGTCGCGCAGCTCGGCGATGGCGGCCTTGGTGCCGGCGTGGGCCTGGACGATGAGGTCGCGCGCCGTCTCGGGGTCGGTGTCGAACTTGGCCTGCGCCCGCCCGAGGTCCACCGCGACCGACAGCAGCCGCTGCTGCGCGCCGTCGTGCAGGTCGCGTTCGATCCTGCGCCGTTCGGCCTCGGCCGCGTCCACCCCGCGGGCGCGGCTGGCCCGCAGCCGCTCCTCCTCGGGGGCGCCGAGCAGGACGGTCGCGAGTGTCCCGTGCAGCCAGCCCATCGCGCGGGCGAGGTAGGCGGTCAGCACGAGCAGCACGAGCCCGGCGGGCACGCACAACCAGGCGGCGACCTCGTCCTCCACCAGGTAGGCATCACCTTCGGCCCGGCTCACCTGCAACATGACCGGCGCGAGGAGCAGCCCCGCCGTCGTCAGCCACAGCCCGAACGACACCACCGTCTCGACCGCGCCGAGCGGCACCAGCATGAGCAGGTAGCCCAGGTCCTTCCAGGTCGCGGGGTCGGTGACGAGCCACTGGATGTGCGCCCCCACCCCGCCCTCCGGCCGCCGCCGGTACGGGTCCGCGATGCGCACCCCGAACGCCGCCCGCAGCACCCGCCGCTCCAGCATCGCCCCGCCGCGCCACATGAGCACGGTCGCCATGGCGAGCGGCACGCCCACCCACACCACCGCCAGGGCGAGCGAGGCCGGCACCGCGAACGACAACACCATGAACCAGCCGATCCCGACAACCCCGCTGACCAACAGGTACGCCGCGGCCCGCCACGTCATGGGGTCGGCCAGCACCCCCAGCGGCCCTTTGGGCCCCCAGGGCACCCGGTCCTTCAACGCCACGGATCGCATGACGCAAGCCTGCACTGCCCGGCCTCGCGCGGGAATGGAGGTGACTCGCGTTCCAGGGTGGGGCTAACCCCCGTATCGGCCCCGGGGACGCCCCTCGAACGCGGAAAGGGCGGCAGGTGAGTCACCTGCCGCCCTTCGCCGTCGTGCCGCTAGTCGCGGTCGCTGCTCACCGTGGTCTTCTGGACCTGGAGCAGGAATTCCGCGTTGGACTTGGTCTCCTTCATCTTCTCCAGGAGCAGCTCCAGCGCCTGCTGCATGTCGAGCGCGTGCAGCACCCGGCGCAGCTTCCAGACGATCTGGAGCTCTTCCCTGGCCATGAGGATCTCTTCCTTACGGGTGCCGGACGCGTCGACGTCCACCGCGGGGAAGATGCGCTTGTCGGCCAGGGACCGGTTGAGCTTGAGCTCCATGTTGCCGGTGCCCTTGAACTCCTCGAAGATGACCTCGTCCATCTTGGACCCGGTCTCGACCAGGGCCGTGGCGAGGATCGTCAGCGAGCCGCCGTTCTCGATGTTGCGGGCGGCGCCGAAGAAACGCTTGGGCGGGTAGAGGGCCGTGGAGTCGACACCACCCGACAGGATGCGCCCGGACGCCGGGGCCGCCAGGTTGTAGGCGCGGCCGAGCCGGGTGATCGAGTCGAGCAGGACGACCACGTCGTGGCCCAGCTCCACCAGGCGCTTGGCGCGCTCGATGGCGAGCTCGGCGACCGTGGTGTGGTCCTCGGCAGGACGGTCGAAGGTCGAGTGGATGACCTCGCCCTTCACCGACCGCTGCATGTCGGTGACCTCTTCCGGCCGCTCGTCCACGAGCACGACCATCAGGTGGCACTCGGGGTTGTTGCGGGTGATCGCGTTGGCGATGGCCTGCAGCACCATCGTCTTGCCGGCCTTGGGCGGAGAGACGATGAGGCCGCGCTGGCCCTTGCCGATCGGGGAGACGAGGTCGATGATCCTCGTGGTGAGGATGTTGGGCTCGGTCTCCAGGCGCAGGCGCTCCTGCGGGTAGAGCGGCGTCAGCTTGTTGAAGTCGGGCCGGTTGCGGGCCTGGTCCGGGTCCATGCCGTTGACGGTGTCGAGGCGGACCAGGGCGTTGAACTTCTCGCGCCGCTCGCCCTCGCGGGGCTGGCGGACCGCGCCGGTGATGACGTCGCCCTTGCGCAGGCCGTTGCGGCGGATCTGGGCGAGCGAGACGTAGACGTCGTTGCTGCCCGGAAGGTAGCCGCTGGTCCTGACGAAGGCGTAGTTGTCGAGGATGTCGAGGATGCCGGCGATCGGGATGAGCACGTCGTCGTCGCCGATGACGGGCTCGCCCGCCTCGAAGCGCTCGCGGCCACGGCCACGGTTGCGCTCCCTGAAGCGGCCACGGCGGCCGCGGCCACCGCGCTCGTCGTCGTCGGCGCCGCCGCCCCGCTGGTCACCGCGCTGGTCGCGCTGGTCACCGCGCTGGTCGCCCCGCTGCTCGCCCCGCTGCTCGCCGCGGCTGCCCGCGTCGGCGGCGCGACCGTCGGCCCGGCCGTCCGTGCGACCGTCGGTGCGGCCACCCTCGCCGCGGTCACCGCGCTCGCCCCGGTCACCGCGCTCACCGCGGTCGGACGAACGGTCGGAGGACCGCTCGGCGGAACGGTCTGCGGAACGGTCGGAGGACCGCTCGCCGCGCTCACGGCGCTCGCCACGGCTGCGGCGCTCCCTGCGGCTCTCGCCGCGCTCGGCGCGCTGCTCGCCCTGGCCGGCGTCGGCGGCCTGGGCCTGCTCGACGACGGGCTCGGCGGCTGCGGCGGGCGCGGCCACGGGCTCGGGCGCCTGGGCCACGGGCTCCGGCGCGGCGGCCACGGGCTGCGGCGCCGGCTGCGGCGCGGGCTCCTCGACGGCGGTCTTGGCGCGGGAACGTTCCCTGCGTGCCCGGGTGGGCCGCTCGGCCGCGGGGGCCGCCTCGGCCACGGGTGCGGGCGCCTCCGCGGCGGCCGCGGGGGCCGGCGCGGCGTCGCCCGTGCCGCCACCCTGCTTCTCCTGGATGGCCGCGATCAGCTGGCTCTTCCGCATGCGCCCCGTCCCGCTGATGCCCAGCTCAGCTGCGATCTTCTGCAGCTCGGGCAGCACCTTGGCGGACAGGCCGGTGCCGGAGCGACGCGCACGAGGCTTGGCCGCGGCGCGAGTGGGGGTGTCGCCGGACGCGGGCTCAGCGCCTGGTGCGTCGGAGAGGAGTTCGGTGGTGTCGCTCAACTAAAAGGTCCTTCCCAGGGGTCGGGCGCCGGTTTTGTTCTGCCGGGCGTCCCGGAGGTGCTTGCGATCCGGCGGGACAGACCGGGTCGGGGTGCACTTTGCGATCTTCGGCTGTCGCTGGAGACGGCCGCCACTCTTGGAGAGGGGTTGGTCACGCCGCCGCTGGGCCGTGGCGCGTGCCTGACACCCCCCAGATTGCTGTCGCCAGCCAGATGTCGATTGGATTCGAATGCGCAGATCCCCGTCGTCGACGCCTCGGTTCGGGCCAACCGGGTGTGGGCCAACCGGAGGCGACTAATTCCGGGGAGACAGCCGCGCTGCCCACGCCTCGCGACGTGAAGCATGATGCAGCGATGTGTGGCTGACAAGCACGCACCCACCAAGGGGGCATCTGGTGCGGCTATCAGCCTAACATCACCAGCGCACACGGCTATTCCCTGAAGGTCTAAAGAGGCATCAGCGTGTCTCGGGGAACTGAACGTTCGCACCAACCGGGTCGACGTCCATTTGCTGGATGTGCCAGTCATTACCCACTTCTGGCGCGATCAAATCCTGCGTATCCGATGTCGAAAACGCAAGAACCGTGGGACCCGCTCCCGAAACGACCGCGGGCACGCCCACTGCACGCAGACGTTCTACCAGAGCCGCGCTCTGCGGCATCGCAGGCGCGCGGTAATGCTGATGGAGCCGATCTTCCGTGGCGGCGAGCAGGAGCCCCGTCTCGGGCCGCTGGGTCAGCGCGGCTATCAGCAACGCGGCCCGGCCGGCGTTGAAGGAGGCGTCCTTGTGGGGCACGTCCTTCGGCAGCAGCCCCCGGGCGGTCTCCGTCGCCAGCCGCGCGGACGGAACCAGGACGACGGGACGGACCCGCTGGTCGGGAGCCAGTTTCACCATATGCGGCGCCCCCGCGTGGTCGGACCAGGCGACGGTGAGACCGCCCGCCAGGCACGGCGCCACGTTGTCGGGGTGGCCCTCCATCTCGGTGGCCAGCGCGAACACCTCGTCGTCCGGCCACTCGACCTCCGCGAGCGCGCGGGCGGCGAGCAGTCCGGCGCACACGGCGGCCGACGACGAGCCGAGGCCGCGGGCGTGCGGGATGCGGTTGCGGCAGCGCAGGCGGATGCCCGCGGGCTGCGCGACCCCCATGCGGCCGAACGCCTCGCGCATGGCGCGTACGACCAGGTGGCGCTCGCCGAGGTCGACCTCACCCGCGCCCTCGCCGCTCACGCTGACCTCGACGCCGCGCTCGCCGGTGAGGCCGGCCTCGACCTCGTCGTACAGGCTCAGCGCGAGGCCGAGCGCGTCGAAACCCGGGCCGAGGTTCGCCGAGGTGGCGGGCACGCGGATGTCAACGGTCCTCATTCACGCATCAGATCCTCACTCCCCGCCCCCGTCAGGCGAGGTTGAGCGCCGCCGCGGCGGCGTGGACGTCGATGGGGATCACCGTCGGCGCCGGCGCTCCCGAGATGGCCCAGTCAGGGTCCTTGAGTCCGTTGCCGGTGACGGTGCAGACGATGCGCCGCCCCGGCTCGACCAGGCCCTGCTCGTGCGCCTGGAGCAGCCCGGCGACGCTCGCCGCCGAGGCCAGCTCCACGAACACGCCCTCTTCCTGGGCCAGCAGTTTGTACGCCGCCGCGATCTGCCGGTCGGTCACCGACTGGATGACGCCGCCCGACTCGTCGCGCGCCGCCGTGGCGAGCGACCAGGAGGCCGGGTTGCCGATGCGGATGGCGGTGGCGATGGTGTGCGGACGGGTCACCGGCGCGCCCTGGACGATCGGCGCGGCGCCGCTCGCCTGGAAGCCGAACATGCGCGGCTTCCGCGTCGCCAGGCCGTCGTCGAAGTATTCCTGGTAGCCCATCCAGTAGGCCGAGATGTTGCCCGCGTTGCCCACCGGGATGCAGTGGATGTCGGGCGCGTCGCCGAGCGTGTCGACGATCTCGAACGCGGCCGTCTTCTGCCCCTGCAGCCGGTAGGGGTTGACCGAGTTGACCAGCGCGATCGGGTAGCTGGACGACAGCTTGCGGGTCATCTCCAGACAGTCGTCGAACGACCCCTCGACCTGCAGCAGCGTGGCCCCGTGCACGAGCGCCTGGGCGAGCTTGCCCATGGCGATCTTCCCGCGCGGCACCAGGACGGCGCAGGTCAGCCCGGCGCGCACGGCGTAGGCCGCGGCGGAGGCGGAGGTGTTGCCGGTGGAGGCGCAGATGACCGCCTTGGCTCCCTCCTCGACGGCTTTGCTGATGGCCATCGTCATGCCGCGGTCCTTGAAGCTGCCGGTCGGGTTGGCCCCCTCGACCTTCAGGTAGACGTCGCACCCGGTGAGGGCGGAGACGCGGTGCGCGGGCACCAGCGGCGTGCCGCCTTCGAGCAGCGTGATGACCGGCGTCTTCGTCGTCACGGGAAGACGCTCGCGGTATTCCTCGATGAGGCCACGCCACGACCTGCTCATGATGACTCCCTACCTGCGGTGTTGGTCACAGAGTGTACGGGGTGCGGGCGACCGCAGCCGATTCGCGTCCATGAGTCGGACACAGCTCGGACACGGGTCGGACGTATGGGTTGGACAACGGTGCTATTGAGGAAATTCTCAGCATCTCCCGATAAGGTCTCGGCAGGGGGTCACGACCATGAACGCGCGTCCTGCTCTGAGGCAGAACGACTATTCGCCGATCGAGGCGCCGCCGCTGGGCGCCTGGTCACCCGCCCTTTCCGTGAGCGTGGTGATACCGGCGCACGGCGGGCAGGACAAGCTCGACCTGACGCTGGCGGCGCTGGCGGCGCAGACGTACCCGGACCGGCTGATGGAGGTCCTCGTCGTCGACGACGGCAGCGAGCCGCCCATCCGCCTGCCCGAGCTGCGGCCGGTCAACACGCGCGTCGTACGGGTGCGGGACGGCTGGGGCATCTCCAACGCCGTCAACACCGGCGCCAAGGCCGCCGACGGCGAGATCATCCAGCGGCTCGACTCGGACATGGTGGCCTGCCGCGAGCACATCGAGGCGCTGGCCCGCTGGCACCATGTGACCGACTACCTGGTCACGATCGGGATGAAGAAGTTCGTCGAGCCGCCGGCCGTCACGCCCCGGCAGGTCTTCCAGGCCCGGCGCCTGGACGAGGTGTTCGCGCTGGAGGAGGCCGTCTCCAGCTCCACCGAGGCGACGATCGCCAAGACGGACGGGCTGCGCGCGAGCCGCAACCCGTACCACGTGTGTACGGGGCCGACGTTCGCCCTGTCGCGGGAGGTCTTCCACGCCGTGGGCGGTCTCGACCCGACCGTGGCGCGCGGCGAGGACACCGAGTTCGCCTACCGGCTGGCCATGCACGGCGTCGTGTTCGTCCCCGACCTGGAGGCGCAGGCCGTCCACCTGGGGCTGCCGGCGCAGCACCGCGACAGGGAGCAGGCGGTGCGGGCGGTCGAGCCCTACCTGGCGCACCGCATCCCGCTGCGCAGGGACCTGCGCAAGGATCCCGGACGGCGGTGGCTGGTGCCGTACGTGGAGGTCGTGCTCGACGTCACCGACACCTCCGGGACGGTGGTGCGGCAGGCGGTCGCGGCGGCGCTCGGCGGCAAGCTGCAGGACGTCGTGGTGACGCTGGTCGGGCCGTGGTCGCTGCTGCGGGACGGGCGGCGTTCGGTGCTCGGCGACCCGTGCTTCGAGCTGCGGCTGCTGCGCGACCTGTTCGCGCACGACGAACGCATCCGGCTCATCGACGAGGCCGCGCCGACACCCGCGCCGTGCCCGTTCCGCTACCGGGGGCCCGTGGACGTGCCGCTGCACCGGGCGACGTTGGAGCGCATGATCGAGTCGGCGCAGAAGGACCTGGCGGGCGTGCTCGTCGTTGACCTGCCGGACGGGCGGACGGCCCGGCTGGAGCGTACGTCGGCGCTGGGGCGCGCGGTCCTGCTCACCGAGCCCGGCGCCGGCCCCGCCGACCTGGACGCGGTCATCGCGGCCACGCACGGCGTACGGCACGAGCCGCCGGACCGCTACTGGCCCGCACCGAAGCAGCCCGAGCCGGTCACCATCCCGGCGCCTGGGCCGGTGACGATGCCCGCCGCTGATGCCGAGCGCTCCTTGCTCGGCCGCCTGAAGTCCGCCCTCCGCCCCAACTGACCGCGACCTGGGGCGGCTGCGTAGCTTTAGTCGCGGGGGCGGCGGAGGGCGCGGCGCATGGTGGTGGAGACGACTGTGCGGAGGCTCTGCTGGGCCGCGCGGTTGGCGGCGGCGAGCTCGCGGCGCAGACCGCCGACCTCGCGCCGGAGCTCGACCGCCGACTTGCGCCAGCGCCCGGCCTCCTCCTTCCACTTGCTCACCTGCGCCCGCAGCCGCTCGTTCTCCTTGGCCAGCCGGGCCGCCTCGGCCTGGGCCTCCGCCCGTGCCCGGTAGACGCTCCGCCGGCCCAGGGGCGGCGCCGCCGCTTCGGCGGCGAATCCGTACGTCTCGCCGTCCACCCACGTGACGCCGGACACCTCGTCCACCACGTCGTCCAGGTCCTCGCCGGGCGCGGCCACGAGGCGGGCCCTGGCGAAGGCGGAGAGGCGTTCGAGCCGGGCCGCGACCACGCCCTCGGCCGACTCGCTCAGCAGCACGTTGACCAGCCCCAGCCCTTCGTCGCGGGCCAGGTCGAGCAGCCGGGCCAGGCTGTCCTCCTCGGGGACCCAGCCGGCGGGCAGCCGCAGCACGTACGGGACGGCGGGGTCCACGTCCTCGGCGGCGGCGGCGAGGCGCACCCGCCCGTCGTACCGGTAGTGGCCCTCGACCAGCACCAGGTCCAGTGCGGGGTCGCGGAGCGGGGCGCGGCGCTCGCGGCGCAGGGTGTCCCAGGGCCCGACGACCAGCACCGACAGGTCGGGCACGGTCGCGGCGAGCAGCGCGTCCACGCTCGCCCGCACCTCGTCGTAGCCCGCCGTGCCGTCCACGACGGCCGTCACGTAGGGGACCTTCCACTGCCGCCCCGGATGCCCGCGCAGCCACCGGTAGGCGGGGACGCGGTCGGCCACGAACGCGTGGCTCACCCGGTCGATGGCCGGCTTGTCGCGCATCCGCATGGTGGGCCCGAGGTGGTAGGCGCGGGCGGCCGGCTCGGGCACGAAGACCGCGCCGGCCTGGCTCAGCCGGTAGCCCATCTCGGTGTCCTGGCCGAGTACGAGGTCGTCGTCCATCGGCCCGGCCGCCGCGACGAGCCGGGCGTGGACCGAGGTGGCGCCGCCGACGTGCAGGCTGAAGGGCCGCTGCGGGTTGTCGGTGAGCCCGCCGGTGCGTTCGACGAGGTCGACGATCCAGGTGTGCGGCTCGGCCGGCTCGAAGTGCGCCTCCAGGTCGTCGGGCAGCTCGGCGGGCGGCTCGGCCTCGGTGAACCTGATGTAGCCGGTGACGACGAGGTAGGGCGCCGTGTGGTGCCAGCGCATGTGGGCCTCGATCGCGCCGGGCGTGAGCACAACGTCGGAGTCGAGCCAGTGGATGACCTCGCCGCTGGCCTCGGCCAGCCCGGCGTTGCGCGCGGCGGCCCGGCCCGGCTCGGGGCAGCGGATCAGCCGGGCGCCCTTGGGCGCGGCCCCGGGCAGGCGCAGCGGCGGCTCGCTGCCGTTGTCGACGACGATCACCTCGGTGAGCTCCGCCGGATAGGTCTGCCGGGCGAGCGCCGCCAGCACGAGGTCGAGCTTGTCCTGCCCGCCGTACGCGGGGACGACGACGCTGACCGTCAGCTCCGGTGTGAAGCCGGGCTCCGGCCGCAACGTCCGGTAGTCGTTGCCGCGTACGCGGGCGATCCGGTCGGTCACGCGGCCTCCATGAGCAGGCTCGGCCGGAACCCGCGCCACTGGTTGGCGGCCACCTTGACGAAGTGGGCGAGCGGGAGCTGCCAGGTGTGGTCGCCGCTCAGCCCGCGGCGCAGGACGTAGCCGAGCCCGTGCGTACGGTAGATCTTCGCGCCCGCCCCCGAGGCCGCCTTGAGGAACTCGAGGTCCACGGCCCGCGCGACCGGCGGGAAGCCGCCGAGCTCCCTGAACCGCGCCAGCGGCACCATGATCGTGCCGCCGGCCACGTGGTCGGAGTAGACCTCGCTCGGATAGCCGGCGCCGCTGGCGAACGTCGTCCGCCTGATCGTGGCCTTCAGGGGCTCCAGGTAGAAGAACTCGGCGGTGGTGCCGACGATGTCGGCCCCGGCGTAGGCGCGGGCCATGACCAGGTCGGACAGGTGGTCGGGGCCGTACCAGTCGTCGTCGTCCCACTTGGCGAGGAGGTCGCCGCCGGCGAGCGCCGCCGCCTGGTTGAGCACCTCGCCGAACGGCACCGACTCCGCGACCTCGACCCACCGCACCGGCAGCGCGCAGTTGTCGACCGCCTCACGTACGTGCTCGTACGGCACGCCGTGCAGCCCCAGCACCACCTCGGCCGTCACGCCGCGCTGCCGCTCCATCTGCGCCAGCGCCGCGCCGACCAGGGCCGGCCGTTTGGTGGCCATGACGATGCTGACGCTGGGCGGGGTCGCGGGCGCGGGGTGGGCGAGGCGGCGCAGGCGTACGCTGTGCTCCTCCCGCCGCAGGTCGGCGAGGCTGCGGGGGGTGCCGTCGGCGGCGTGGCCGAGCCAGTCGCGGTCGGTGAGCAGCGCCGCGAGGCCGGCGGGCACCCAGTCGGGGGCCCGCTCGGCGGTCAGCGGGACGCCGGCCGCGGCCAGCTCGACGATCCCGTCGAGGGGCACCGGACCGTCCGGCCACTCGATCTCCAGGCCGCGCAGCGGGCGCAGCTCGGGCACGGCGGGCGGGCGGCCGTCCACCGCCCATCCGCCGCCCGCCCAGTGCAGGCGGGCCGGCCCCTTCTCCGGCGTGCGCAGGAAACCGCACGGGGTGACGGACATGAAATGGGTGCTCCTCGACCGCGGGGATTCAGTCGGCGCCTACCTTACGCCCGTTTCGCGGCCTTCCGGCGCTAGTCGTCGCCCTCCACGCGCATCACGCCGGTCACGGCCCGCACGATGTCGAGCTCCCGCAGCCCCTCCAGCGTCGCGGTGAGCGCGGCGTCGGTGGCGCGGTGGGTGACGATGACGAGCTGGGCGTCGTCGCCGTGCCCCTCCTGGCGCACGGTCTGGATGGACACGTCGTGCTTGGCGAACAGCTCGGCCACCCGCGCCAGCACGCCCGGCTTGTCGGCCACGTCGAGCGCCATGTGGAGGCGCGTGACGGTCTCGCCCATCGGGTGGGCGCTCAGGTCGGCGTAGGTGGACTCCTCGGGGCCGCGGGTGCCCGCGAGGCGGTTGCGGGCCACCGCCACCAGGTCGCCGAGCACGGCCGAGGCCGTGGGGGCGCCGCCCGCGCCCTTGCCGTAGAACATGAGCTGCCCGGCCGACTCGGCCTCCACGAAGACCGCGTTGTAAGCCTCCCGCACGCCCGCGAGCGGATGCGTGCGCGGGATCATCGCCGGGTGCACGCGCACGCCGAACGAGCGGCCGTCGTCGGAGCGGGCGCAGATGGCCAGCAGCTTGATGACGTAGCCCATGGCCTTGGCGGAGGCCACGTCGGTGGCGGTGATCTCGGTGATGCCCTCGCGGTGCACCGCGGCGGCCGTCACCCGGCTGTGGAAGGCGAGCCCGGCGAGGATGGCGGCCTTGGCCGCGGCGTCGAAGCCCTCGATGTCGGCCGTGGGGTCGGCCTCGGCGTAGCCGAGCGCCTGGGCCTCCTCCAGGGCGTCGTTGAAGGACGCGCCCGTGGAGTCCATCTTGTCGAGGATGTAGTTGGTGGTGCCGTTGACGATGCCGAGCACACGCTTGACGTGGTCGCCGGCCAGCGACTCGCGGAGGGGACGCAGCAGCGGGATCGCGCCCGCCACGCTCGCCTCGAAGTAGAGGTCGCCCTTGCCGGCCCGCGCCGCCTCGTGCAGGGTGGCGCCGTCCTCGGCCAGCAGCGCCTTGTTGGCGGTGACGACGGACTTGCCGCGCGACAGCGCCGAGACGATGAGGCCGCGGGCGGGCTCGATGCCGCCGATGACCTCGATGACGATGTCGACGTCGTCGCGGGCGACCAGCGACTCGGCGTCGGTGGTCAGCAGCGCGGGATCGACCTCGACGTCGCGTTTGCGGCCGAGCCGGCGCACGGCCACCCCGGCCAGCTCCAGCGGCGCGCCCACGCGGGCGGCGAGGTCGTCGGCCTGCTCGTGCAGGAGCCGGATGACCTGCGAGCCCACAACCCCGCAGCCCAGCAGAGCCACTCTCAGCGGTTTCACAGCTGCCCCCTCAACAGGTCTTCCTCGGTCTCGCCCCGTACGATCACCCGGGCCTTGCCGCCCGAGACGGCCACCACGGCCGGCTTGGGCAGGTAGTTGTAGTTGCTGGCCAGCGACCGGCAGTAGGCGCCGGTCGAGGAGACCGCCACCAGGTCGCCCGGCGCGAGGTCGGCGGGGAAGTGGCAGTCGCGCACGAGGATGTCGCCGCTCTCGCAGTGCTTGCCGACCAGGCGGCTCAGCATGGGCGCGGCGTCGCTCGCGCGGCTGGCCAGCACCGCCGTGTAGTCGGCGCCGTAGAGCGCGGTGCGCACGTTGTCGCTCATGCCGCCGTCGACGCTCACGTACGTGCGCAGCCCCTCGACGTCCTTGACCGTGCCGACCTCGTAGAGGGTGATGCCGCCAGGACCGACGATCCCGCGGCCGGGCTCGACGGTGAGCCGGGGCACCGGCAGGCCCGCGTCCACGCAGACCTTGGTGACGATCTCGCGCAGGCCGTCGGCCAGCTCCTTGATGTCGGGCGCGTCGTCGCCCTCGACGTAGGCGATGCCGTAGCCGCCGCCGAGGTCGAGCTCGGGCAGCACCACGCCGTGCTCGTCCTTGATCTCCACCAGCAGCCTGGCCAGCCGCCGCGCGGCCACCTCGAACCCGCCGGTGTCGACGATCTGGGAGCCGATGTGGGAGTGCAGGCCGACGAGTTCGAGCTGCGGCAGCGCGAGCACGCGGCGTACGGCCTCGGCCGCGGCGCCGTGGCCGAGCGAGAGGCCGAACTTCTGGTCGTCGTGCGCGGTGGCGATGAACTCGTGGGTGTGGGCCTCGACGCCGGTGGTGACCCGGATCATCACCTTGGGCCGCTTGCCCATCTGCTCGGCGAGGTAGCCGAGCCTGGCGATCTCCTCGAAGGAGTCGACCACGAGGTGCCCGACGCCGGCCTCCAGGGCCCTGGACAGCTCGGCGACGGACTTGTTGTTGCCGTGGACGGTGATGCGCTCGGGCGGGAAGCCGACGCTGAGCGCCACGGCCAGCTCGCCGCCGCTGGCGACGTCGAGGCCGAGCCCCTCGTCGTGGAGCCAGCGCACGATCTCCTTGCACAGGAACGCCTTGCCGGCGTAGTGGACGTCGGAGCCGGCGAAGGCCTCGGCGTAGTCGCGCATGCGCGAGCGCACGTCGTCCTCGTCGAGGACGTAGAGCGGGGTGCCGAAGTCGCGGGCGAGGTCGCGCACGTCCACGCCGCCGACCGTGAGCGCGCCATCGGTCCGGGTCGACGTTCGGGGCCAGATCGCGGGCTGGATCCGGTTGAGGTCGGCGGGCGCCTGCGGCGGGCGCTCCTGGGGCAGCATCTCGGCGTGCCGGTCCCCGGCGGGATGGGCGAATCGACTCACCCGATCGAGGCTATCGGAACCGCCACTCCACCATGACCTGGTGACCACGTATCGAGACGGGATCCGGCTCCACGGGGGATATTTTTACGCTTTTTCGCTGTTTGGCCGAATATTTTGCGATCTATCAGAGTCGTTCCGGACCCATCAGCACCTGTCCCACCGCCACCGCCAGCCGCACCCGCGCCGTGTGCACCGGCAGCGCCGGCTCGTCGCCGCGCGGCACGGCGGGCGCGCGCTCGTGCGCGTCGTGGAAGGCCAGGGCCAGCCGCACCAGGTAGGTCTCCCACCCTGGCTCCCTGCTCAGCGCCCGGCCCGGCAGCTCGGCCAGCGCCCGCAGCACCGCCCGGTCCCAGGGGCCGTCCAGCGCCGCCGGGTCGAAACCGTCCCCGGGCACCCCGAGCGCGCGGGCCCACCTCATTACCGCCCGCGCCCGCGCGTGCCCGTACCGCACCACGAATCCGGGGTTGTCCCAGGTGCGCGGGAAGTCCGGCCAGCCCGGCTCCGGGATCGCCGGGACCTCGAACGACTCCAGCAGCGTGCCGGGCACGCGCACCTCGATCTCCAGGAGCCCGTTCGCGCGGGCCGCGACGCCCGCCACGCCGGGCACCGCGCGGACCCGCCCGGCCAGCTCCGCCACGGGCATCCGCCGCCGGAGCGCCGCCGCCGAGACGAGCAGCGCCCGGCGCTCCCAGCTCCCCTCGGGCGCGGGCGGCTCCCCCAGCACCCCGGCCAGCTCCGGGAACGTCATGCCGAGGACTTTAGATGAGCGCGTGGGGCTCGGCGGAGCCGTACTCGACCAGCTGGGCGGCGCCGAGCAGCCAGCGGTCCTCGTCGCGCACCCGTACGTAGCCGAACCGGTCGGCCGAGAACACCCTGATCCCGTCGGTGCGGCACTGCCGCATCATGACCTCGTCCCAGCCCTCGCTGAGGTCGGCGAAGCCGATCTCGCGCAGGGCGTTCCTGCGGGCCAGGAGGGTGGCGCCGGCGATCTCCGGCAGGTAGGCGTACTCGGCCTCGGGCTGCTTGAGCAGCGTGGCCTGGGGCTTGCGCAGGTGGGCGTAGTAGGCGGCCTTGCCGACGAGGTCGGCGGTGCTGAACAGGAACGCCCGGCGCAGGTCGGCCAGGTAGTGGGGGCCGTAGACGTCGCGCGGGTCCATGACCGCCACCAGGTCGGCCTCGCACAGGTCGAGCCCGGCGGCGAGCATCGCGCCCTCGCTCATGGACGGGTGCGGCCGGCGGTAGACGACGTCGAGGTCCGGCAGCACGTCGCGGGCGCGCAGCTCGGCCTCAGGCGGCCCGATGACGATCACCTGGGCCACGCCGGTCTGCCTGGCGACCTGGGCGAGCCCGTGCTCCACGAGGTGCGGGTCGGTGATCGGCAGCAGCACGGACGTCTCCAGCGTCGCGCGGGCGCTGGGCAACCCGATGGTCTCCAGCAGCTCGTCCACGCGCTCGGTCATCGTCCCCATCTGGTACGCCCGCCGCAGCGCCACGTGCGCCCGCCGCGAGTCGGCCTCGGTGCCGATGGGCGTGCCGCAGGCGGCGATCTCGGCCAGCCGCCACTGGGGCGTGCCGGGCGGGCAGTCGGCGGCGGCCGGCCATCGGTAGGAGGTGAGCACGTCGGGGTAGGCCAGGTGGCCCGGCAGGAGCTGGTCGAGCGTGAGCACCCGGTCGATGCGCCCGCCGGCCAGGGGCAGCGGGTTGTGGACGCGCGGCTGGATGCCGAACTGCAGCCTAGGCCAGGGCACGGACAGGTCATTGGTGAAGCGGTGCTCGAAGAGCTGCGCGGTGGCGGCGTAGGCGTCGATGGCGCCCTTGGTGTGCCAGAACACGGTGCGGATGCCGCGCTCGGCGCACCAGGCCAGCAGCGCGCGGATGCCCTCGCCGGGCTCGCCGGTGATCTCCTCGGCCCACGGGCCCTCGGTGACCGACTCGACCACGAGCAGGTGGGGCACCTCCAGCGGGAGCACCCGGGCGAAGTCGCGGGGCGTGAAGCCGGTGGTCTGGCGCCACTCGTAGCGGAGCAGTGCCTCCGCGTGCGGGTCGGCGATCACCGCCGCGGTGATGTGCGGCCTGGTGTTCGGGCCGGTCGGCACCCGGAACGGCTTGAGCTTGAACGAGGCGCCGCCGAGCGTGCGGGTGGAGGTCGTCGCCTGGTAGGCGGCGCCGGGGCGCTCCTCCTTGCCGGCGGCGGGAGTGACGGGCCTGCGCTTGGGGGCGCTCGGCCGCTTGACCGGCTTGGCGGCCGTCCGCAGGCCCTTGGCGAGCCGGACCGGGTTGCTCTTGCCGCTCTTGATCGCGTCGCCGAGCCGGTTCCAGCGGGCGACCTTGATCGACGACAGCTTCCAGTTGGCCACCTCGGCCTGGAAGCGCTGCTCGGCCAGCTCCCTGCGGAGCTTGTCCGCGGCGGCCCGCTCGGCCTCCAGCGCGGCCTCGGCCTCGCTCAGCCGCTCGGCGAGCGCTCTGGCCTCCTCGACGCTGCGCTCGGCCTCGGCGAGCCGCCCCTGGGCGGCGTCGAGCAGCCTCGCCAGCTCGGCGGCCCGCTCCGCCTGCGCCACCGCGTCTCGCAGTGCCCGGCGCGTGCTCTCAAGCTCAGTGGACAAGTCGACCTCCGCTTCCTCAGCCTGGCAAAGGATACTCTTTTGCGAGAAGCGGCTCGAAGGGATGAGATCCGGTGCAGTTCAACGTGCGGCCCTACGTCTGCGGCGCTCTCGGCCGGATCGACACCGCCATACTGGGCAAGCTCACCGGCGCGGGCCCGCGGGTGCGCCCGGCGCTCCAGACGCCAGAGGCCGCGCTGTTCAGCTCGGCGCCGCTGCCGCCCTACCACCGCGCGGCCGACTCGTACGCGTTCGCTTGGGGCGAGCGCCGCCCGCCGGCCGCCGACGACTGGATGACGGTCGCCGAGACGTACGAGACGCCCGGCCTCGTCGGCGACGGCCCGGACGTCACCCTGCACACGGGGGCGCTCGGGCTGGTCGACGTCTACTACGTCCGCCTCGGCGAGGCGGTCTACTTCTCCTCGCTGATCCAGCCGCTGCTCTCCCTGGTGCCGGTCGCCATCGACTGGTCGGCCTGGGCGTCGATACTCCAGGTGACGTTCCCGCTGGGCGAGGCGACGCCGTACACCGAGGTCAAGCGGCTGCCGGGGTCGAGCGCGCTGGTGTGGCGGCACGACCGGGTGTCGGTCGAGCGGCGGCTGCCGCGCTGGCTGCGCACCGAGCCGTACGAGGCGTGGACCAGCCCCGCCGAGATCGTCGAGCTGCTGCACCAGGTCTACGCCGAGTACGACGGCCGCAAGCTGCTCGTGCCGGTCAGCGGCGGCTACGACTCCCGGCTGCTGGCGAGCGTGGCCAAGGCCCGCGGCGCGGACGTCGAGTCGTGGACCACGAGCCCGGACGACGGCACCGACACCGACATCGCCTTCGCCCGCGCGATCACCAAGGAGCTGGGCATCCCGCACCGGGTGATCACGCAGGACCCGGCGGACTACCCGGCGGACGCCGTCGAGGTGGCCCGCAGGCTGGAGTACCTCACCCCGCACCACGCCTGGTACGCCCCCTTCGCCAAGGAGGTGCACGGCGCGGGCCGGATCCTGGTGGACGGCCTGGCCGGCGGGCCGCTGCTGAAGAACTTCATGGTGAGCGGGGCCGCGCTGGAGGCGCGGACGCAGGCCGAGCGGTCGGCGGCGGTGCTGGGGTCGCTGTCGCTGGGCGCGCCCTCGCGGCCGTTCCTGTCGAAGGCGGCGGCGGAGTGGATGGAGGAGAGCGTGCGCGAGCAGTTCGCGGCGGCCACCTCCATGCTCCACGGCCACCGGGCCGAGCTGCCGCTGTCGGTGCTGCACACCAGGACGGTGCGGGGCATCGCGCGCTCGGCGGTGAACCTGGTGGGGCCCGAGGCGTCGTTCGCGGCGCCGTTCATCCATCCGGACTTCTTCGACGCGGCGCTCTCCGTCGGGGTGGCCCGCAAGGACAAGGGCCGTTTCTACCGCGAGGTGCTGCACGCGGCCGACCCGCGGGTGGCGGCCCTTCCTTCCACGAACGTCGTCAAGCAGCCGCTCCAACGGGTGCCGCTGCGTTCCACGGCGGCACCGGCCCGAAATTATGCGCACGGCATGCTGGAGACGCTGGTGAGCAGGGTTCCGGGGCTGCTGTCGGAGGAGCTGCACGAGGTGGTGGCGGGAGGCCCGGACGCACTCACCAGGTTCAGTGGCTGGAACGACCGCTTCTGGGTGCGTGGATTGGTACTCTTCGGGCTTTGGCTGAGTGACTTCGAGAACGACCTCTCCGAGCTGGTGCCGCCTTTCTCATGAACTCTCGGTAACAACGTGGTTACATACGGATCTCGCGGGTATTACACCCGGCACAGCAGAAGCGGGTTCCGGAAAGCCGACGGGCTGGTAGTGTTCGGCCCGTAAGCGCCGCACAAACGGGCAGCGGATCACAAATCCGGTCTCGTTCGAGGGCATGGAGTTCGCAGGGATGACGACTCCAGGCGGCGCGGTCACCAATCAAGAACGCCGGGGAACCGGTGACTTCGTCCTGCCCACATCTCTTCCTGTGAGCGACATATGATCAACGCATCCCCAACGCCGGAGCCGATCTCCGAGGCATTCGTCTCCGAAGATCCAGCCTGGTACAAGCGGGCGGTGTTCTACGAGGTCCTCGTCCGGGGGTTCAAGGACTCCAACGGCGACGGCACCGGCGACCTTCGGGGGCTCATCGAGAAGCTCGGCTATCTCGAATGGCTCGGCGTCGACTGCCTGTGGCTGCTGCCGTTGTACGAGTCGCCGCTGCGCGACGGCGGCTACGACATCTCCGACTACATGAAGATCCTTCCTGACTTCGGAGATCTCGGGGACTTCATCCAGCTGATCGAGGCCGCCCACGAGCGCGGCCTGCGGATCATCACCGACCTCGTGATGAACCACACCAGCGACAAACATCCTTGGTTCCAGGCCTCGCGGCACGATCCCGAGGGCCCGTACGGCGATTTCTACGTGTGGTCGGACGATCCCACCGGATACCCCGACGCGCCGATCATCTTCATCGGCGCCGAGGAGTCCAACTGGACCTACGACCCGGTGCGCAAGCAGTACTACTGGCACCGCTTCTTCCACCACCAGCCGGACCTCAACTATGACAACCCGGCGGTGCAGGAGGCCATGCTGGAGGTGCTGCGCTTCTGGCTCGACCTCGGCATCGACGGCTTCCGCCTGGACGCGGTCCCTTACCTGTTCGAGCGGGA
Source organism: Nonomuraea wenchangensis (assembly GCF_900111685.1). GTDB lineage: Bacteria > Actinomycetota > Actinomycetes > Streptosporangiales > Streptosporangiaceae > Nonomuraea > Nonomuraea wenchangensis. The sequence goes on along the minus strand of NZ_FOHX01000016.1, from coordinate 97,079 downwards.
GGGCACCGCCTGCTCCGGGCTGCCGGAGACCCACCAGTACCTCAAGCGCATCCGCTCCGAGGTCGACCGTCTCTACCCGGACCGGGTGCTGTTGGCCGAGGCCAACGGCTGGCCCGAGGACGTCGTCGAGTACTTCGGCGACCCCACCACCGGCGGCGACGAGTGCCACATGGCCTTCCACTTCCCGCTGATGCCGCGCATCTACATGGCGGTGAAGAAGGAGACCCGCGAGCCGATCTCCGAGATCATGTCGCGCACTCCCAAGCTGCCCGAGCACGCCCAGTGGGGCATCTTCCTCCGCAACCACGACGAGCTCACGCTCGAGACGGTGACCGAGGAAGAGCGCGACTACATGCACAACGAGTACGCCAAGGACCCGCGCATGCGCGCCTACCTCGGCATCCGCCGCCGCCTGGCGCCGCTCCTCGACAACGACCGCGACCGGATCGAGCTGTTCACGGCCCTGCTGCTGTCGCTGCCCGGCTCGCCGATCATCTACTACGGCGACGAGATCGGCATGGGCGACAACATCTGGCTGGAGGACCGCGACGCGGTCCGCACACCGATGCAGTGGAGCCCTGACCGCAACGCGGGCTTCTCCACGGCCGATCCCGGGCGGCTCTACCTGCCGGCCGTCATGGACCCGATCTACGGCTTCCAGGCGGTCAACGTGGAGGCCCAGCAGCGCCACGAGGGCTCACTGCTGCACTTCACCCGCAGGATGCTGCAGATCCGGCGCAAGCACCCGGTGTTCGGCACCGGCGCCTACACGGAAATGTGGTCGTCCAACCCGTCGGTGCTCACGTTCATCCGCGAGGAGCGCGACGACGTGATGCTGTGCGTCAACAACCTGTCGAAGTACCCGCAGCCGGTGGAGCTCGACCTGCGCAGGTTCGAGGGCATGACGCCGGTCGAGGCGCGCGGCGGCGTGCAGTTCCCGACGATCGGCGAGCTGCCCTACCTGCTGACACTGCCCGGCCACGGCTTCTACTGGTTCAGCCTCAAGCGTGGCGCGGCCGCCCGCAGGGAGTCGGCCGAGGTCGTCAGCGAGAGGTGACCGGCACCTGGGCACGGGCCGCGCGGCGGGCGGGGATGAGCGCGACCGCGAGGGCCGTGCCCACAGCCGTCAGCACGGCGATCGTCAACGTCAGTGCCGAGGGGGCGCGGCCGATGCCCGCCCCCACCCCGCTCGTGTCGCCCTGAAGGTCGATCAGGCTCGTCACCACCGACATCCCCGCCGCCGCGCCCGCGCCGACCCCCAGCACCACCAGCAGGCCCGTGGCGGTCACCAGCGTCGCCATGACCTGGCGCGGCGTCAGCCCCATGGCCTTCAGCACGGCCAGGTCGAAGGCGTGGTCGCGCAGGCCGAGCGCGCTCGCGGTGAGCAGGTTGGCCAGCCCGATGAGGGCCAGCACCCCGATCAGCGCCACGATGATCACCCGGATGACCGCCAGCCGGTCGGCCGGGTTGACCACCTCCTGCACCTCCAGGCCCTCGCCCGACTCGGCGAGCAGCCTGCCCCGCACCTCGGCGGTGTCCGCGCCCGGCTTGAGTGCCAGCGCGTAGAACTCCGGCGGCACCGCGTCCTTGGCCGACAGGCTGTCCAGCCCGACCGACAGCACCTCGCCGTCCTGGTCGGGCTCGACGTTGCGGCCGACGATGCGCACGATCAGCGGCGTGCCACCCACGGTGAGACGCACCCGGTCGCCGATCTCGACCCCCAGCAGGTCGAGCAGTCCCTGCCCGGCGACGGCCTCGCCGGGACGGCCGTACATCCGCCCCTCGACCACCGGGAACGGGTAGGGCGTGGCCGACGCGCCGATCGCCCGCACCCGTACGGACCGGGCCTCGCCGGGCGACAGGGCGTTGACCTCCGTGCCCGGATAGACCTCGGCCACGCCGGGGTCGCTCTCGGCGATGCGCCTGGCCTCGGCGGGCTCGACCTTGCCCGCGCGGACGTACAGCGAGGCGTGCTGGCCCACCTGCTCGGGATGGTCGGCGAAGTCGTCGAGCGTAGCCCACACGCCGAGCCCGATGGTGATCATCATCATCGGCACGGCCAGCCCGAACGCCGTCAGGAACGCCGGCGTCCGCCGGGTGAAGGCGTCACGGGTGCCGAGCACGAGGGCCGGCGGGAGCCGTACGAGGAGTGCCAGGCGCGCCAGCCGCGACAGCCGGCCCCGCGGCGGCCCGGACGGCACGTCGGGGATCGGCGGCGTGCGCCCGCCGCGCCAGGCGGGCACGCCCACGGCGGCGAGCACGGCCAGCGCCGTGCCTCCCACGATGGCCAGCATCGGCGCCGGGGCGACGGAGGTCGAGCCCAGCATCAGCACCATCACGCCCCAGCCGGCGACCGCGCCCGCCATGACCCCGAGCAGGCCGAGCGCGCCGTGCTCCACGAGCAGCAGCAGCGCCACCTGTCCCCTGGTGAAGCCCAGGGACTTCAGGGTGGCCAGGTCGCGGAGCTGGGTGAGCACCCGGCCGCCGGCCGCGTTGGCGAGCGCCAGCGCGGCGGCCACCAGCCCGACCGCGCCGAACAGCGCGAGCAGCGTGCCCAGCAGCCGGTTGTCCAGCTCCATGGCGGCCCTGACCTCGCGCCAGGTGTAGACCCGCTGGAGCTTGTCCTCCAGCATCACCACCACGCGCTGCGAGACGACCTGCGTGGCGTCGGGGTCGGCCAGGCGCAGCCCGGTGACCCACTCGCTGCGGCCCAGCATGGGCTCGATCCGGTCGAGCATGAGGGGCAGCACGTACGCCAGGCCGGGCGTCCACTGCGGGTAGAAGCCCTGCTCGGCGGAGTCGGCGATGCCGCGTACGTAGAGGGTGTGCCGCCCGCCGCTCAGCGCGATGATCGTGAACGGCGCGCCCACCCGGAGCCGCAGCGACTCGGCGAAGGACCGCTCGACCACGACCCCGTCCGGCTGGGACGGGTCCAGCCAGCGGCCCTCGGCCACGACCGGATGCGCCACCCCCGGCGGCGTGGCGGGCATCGCGCGCAGCGCCGCGGGCTCCTTCTTGCCGTCCTGGGCCACGGTGACGGGCGCGGAACGGTAGGGGCCGGCGACCCGCGTCACGCCGTCGATGCCGTTGAGCGAGACGTCGGGGCGGTCGTCGGTGTAGAGCCAGACGTGGGCGCCGTCGGTCCTGGCGAACAGGCTCCGCCAGGGGTTGGTGCCCTCCTCCAGGAGGGTCGCCGCGGTGATCAGCGCGGCCACGATCCCGGCCACGGCCAGCACGGTGAGCACCGCCTGGCCCTTCCTGGCCCGCAGGTCGGCCTTGATCCACCGGCTCCCCGCGAGTGCGGTGCTCATCTGAGGTCGATCACCTCGCCGGCCGTGCCGGTGCGGCGGCGGGCGATGCGGCCGTCGTCGACGATCTCGCCGTCGAACAGGGAGACCACCCGGTCGGCCAGGCTGGCCACGCGGGCGTCGTGGGTGACCATGACGATGGTCTGGCCCTCCTTGTGCACGGTGCCGAGCAGGCGCAGCACGTCGCGGGTGTTGCGGCTGTCGAGGTTGCCGGTGGGCTCGTCGGCCAGCAGCAGGGCGGGCTGGTTGGCGAGCGCCCTCGCCAGCGCGACGCGCTGCTGCTCGCCGCCGGAGAGCTGGGCGGGCGCGGCGTCGGCGCGGTCGGTGAGGTTGAGCGCGGCGAGCAGGCTCTCGCGCCGCTCGCGGGCCACCTTGGGCGAGGCTCCGGCGAGCAGCGCGGGCAGCTCGACGTTGTCGCCCACGGTCATGTTGGCGACCAGGTTGAAGAACTGGAAGACGAAGCCGATGCGCCTGCGGCGCAGCACCGCCCAGGCGCTCTCGGAGAGCGTGTCGACGCGCTTGCCGTCGAGCCAGATCTCGCCGCTCGTCCTGGTGTCGAGGCCGCCGAGGAGGTGGACGAGGGTGGACTTGCCGGACCCTGAGGGACCCATGACGGCCACGAACTCACCCGGCTCGACCTGGAGGTCCACGCCGCGTACGGCGGGCACGGGCAGGGCGCCGTCCTGGTAGATTTTGACCAAATTGACCGTTTTGATGACGGAGGTCATGCCAGATCCTCCTGGCACCGTTCGAGCCAGTCAAGGTCCGCCTGCAGATGGAGCATGGCCCCCTCGATGAGCAGCAGGGCCACCCGGTCGGTCGGGGGCGTACGGGACAGCAGGTCGTTGAGGTCGCTCATGAGCCCGAGGTAGTGACGCCGCTGGCGGCTGATCAGCGCCATCCGGTCGGCGATGCCGGTGAGCGGCGCGAGCACGAGCTTCATGAAGAACTCGTCGCGCACGCGGGGGCCCTCGGTGGGCTCGTCCACCCAGATCTCGAGCAGGTCGCGACCCTTGGCGGTCAGGTAGTAGACCTTCTTGTTGGGCCGGTTGGACTGCTCGACGTCGACGGCCCTGACCAGGCCGTCCTTCTCCAGCCTGCCCAGGGTGACGTATATCTGCCCGATGTTCGGGGAGGGGTAGGCGCTGCCGAAGGTCTGCTCCAGCGCTTGTTTCAGCTCATAGCCGTGAGCCGGCTCCTTCGCCAGAAGCGCCAGCAGGTGAAGCCGCACGCCTCACCTCCCCGGGCGTATGGGAACGCGTGTTACGAACGCGTTACGCGGTTATCCATTGACCTTCAGATTACAGGTGTGCATAACATGAATGCATCTACCTAACACGTATGTAACCCCGTTGAACACGGAGGAAACAAGAGTGCTCCGTCCGCTTCCGCTCATGCTGACCGTCCTCCTCGCGACGGCCGGCTGCGCGGCGGTGGGCGACAAAGGCGGCGGCGAGCCGGCGACGGGCGGAACCGGGCCCATCACCTTCGCCACCGGACGCGACACCACGGCGTACCTGCAACCCCTGCTGGACCGCTGGAACCAGGCCCACCCGGCCGAGAAGGTGACGCTGCTGGAGCTGCCCGAGGCCGCCGACGAGCAGCGCGCTCAGATGGTGGCCAACCTCCAGGCCCAGAGCAGCCGCTACGACGTGCTCGGGCTCGACGTGGTGTGGACTGCCGAATTCGCGGAGAACGGCTGGATCATCCCCCTGGAGCGCGGGCTCTTCCCGCTCGACAGGTTCCTGCCGCCCGTCGTGGAGACGGCCGTCTACAAGAACAAGCTCTGGGCGGTCCCGTACACGAGCAACGCGGGACTGCTCTACTACCGGACCGACCTGGTCAAGAAGCCGCCGAGGACATGGGCCGAGCTCCGCGACCAGGCACGGAAGATCACCGAGAAGCACGACGTCAAGGGCTACGCCGGGCAGTTCCTCGCCTACGAGGGGCTGACCGTCAACTTCTCCGAGGCCCTGCAGTCGGCCGGCGGCCAGATACTCAACCGCGACGGGACCGGGGTGACCCTCGACCCGGCCAAGGCGGAGACCGCGCTCGACTTCCTGCTCCAGGGCCTGCGGGAGGGCTGGATCCCCAAGGAGTCGCTGAGCTACAAGGAGGAGGAGACCCGCCTCGCCTTCCAGGAGGGGCGGCTGGCCTTCGCCCGCAACTGGCCCCACGCCTACGGCCCCGCCCGGGTCGAGCTGGGCGACAAGATCGCGGTCACCAGGCTGCCGGGGCTGGACGGGCCGGGCTCCAGCACGCTGGGCGGCGCCAACCTCGCCGTCAGCGCCTTCTCCCGGCACCAGCAGACCGCCCAGGAGTTCATCCGCTACTTCACCAGCCTGGAGAACGAGCGCCGCGTCCTGACCGAGGGGTCCTTCCCGCCGGTGTGGACCGAGCTCTACGACGACCCCGACCTGATCAAGCGATTTCCGTACCTGCCGGTGCTCAAGGAGAGCATCCTCGCCGCCAAGGCACGTCCGGTGAGCGCCAACTACAACCAGCTGAGCTTGGTGATCGCGAGTTCGGTCGCCAAGGCCCTCGGCACCCCCACCCCTGAGTCCGCGGCCGACGCCGCGGTCTCGATGAAATCCGAACTCGACGAGATCATCAGAACCCAGTGAGGCAAACCATGCGCACAGCCAGAGCAGCAGCAGTCCTGGCCGGGCTCGCGATAGCCGTCGCCGCGTGCGGCAACGCGCCCTCCACGACGGAGGAGCCCGCCGCGTCGGGATCCGCCCCGGCGAGCGCCGCCGGCGGCGACCAGCCGCTCAAGGGCGTCAAGCTCGAGGTCGCGGCCAAGTGGACCGGCGCCGAGCAGAAGAACTTCGAGCAGGTGCTGAAGGCGTTCACCGACAAGACCGGCGCCGAGGTCACCTACGCCTCCACCGGCGAGGACACCGGCGCCTACCTCGGCCCGCGCATCCAGGGCAACAACCCGCCGGACGTCGCCATCCTGCCGCAGCCGGGCCTGGTCCAGCAGTACGCCGACCAGAGCGCGCTGAAGCCGCTGAGCCCCGACGTCATCAAGGAGATCGACACCAACTACACGCCGTACTGGAAGGAGCTCGGCTCCGCCGGCGGCCAGGTCTACGGCGTGCTCATCAAGGCGGCGCACAAGTCGCTGGTGTGGTACCGCGCCCCCGCCTTCGACGACGCCGGTGTGCAGCCCGCGACCACCTGGGACGAGCTGGTCAAGAACGCCCAGACGATCGCCGACTCCGGCACGGCCCCGTTCTCGCTCTGCGGCGCCTCCGGCTGGACCCTCACCGACCTCTTCGAGAACGTCTACCTGTCCTCGGCGGGCCCGGAGAACTACGACAAGCTCTCCAAGCACGAGATCCCCTGGACCGACCCGACCGTGAAGGTCGCCCTGGAGAAGATCGCGCAGATCGTCGACAAGCAGGAGTTCCTGGTCGATGGCACCTCCGGCACCATGCAGACGGACTTCCCGACCTGCGTGAGCAAGGTCTACAGCAACAAGAAGGCCGCGATGGTCATCGAGGCCGACTTCGTGGCCGTCGAGGCGGTCAACTCCGGCGCCAAGGTCGGCGAGGACGCCAAGTACTTCCCCTTCCCCAAGGCCGGTGACACCGCCCCGGTCGTCCTCGGCGGCGACGTCGCGGTGGCCATGAAGGACTCCCCTGGCGCCCAGGCGCTGCTGCAGTTCCTGGCCTCCAAGGAGGGCGGCGAGGTCTGGGCCAAGCTCCCCGGCTACCTGTCGCCGAACAAGAACGTCTCCCCCGACAACTACCCCGACGAGCTGACCCGCCAGCTCGGCCAGACCATCGTCTCGGCCGGCGACGCCGTCCGCTACGACATGTCCGACCTGGCCCCCAGCGCCTTCGGCGGCACCGACGGCAAGGGCGAGTGGAAGATCCTGCAGGACTTCGTGCGCAAGCCGAGCGACGTCAAGGGCGCCCAGGAGGCGCTCGAAGCAGAGGCCAAGAAGGCCTGGAAGTAAAGAGGTAAGGCCGTGACCGAACGGTTGGACGGCCCGAAGGTCCCGCCCGCGACGACCGCGGGCGGGGCCGCCACCGGACCGGCTGATACCCCCCCGAAGAAACGACGCCTCGGCCCCTCGCCGGCGGTCGCGATCGCCTTCCTCCTCCCGGCGGCGCTGCTGCTCGGGATCTGGGTGGTCTACCCGATCGTCTACTCGATCATCCGCAGCCTGTTCGACGCCAAGGGCTCCGGGTTCGTCGGGCTCGGCAACTACGCCACGATCTTCACCGACGGCGGGATGCTGACGACGATCCGCAACAACCTCATCTGGGTCGTCGTCGCGCCGATCATCGTCACCACGATCGGCCTGATCTTCGCGGTGCTGACCGAGCGCATCAAGTGGGCGACGGCGTTCAAGCTGATCGTGTTCATGCCGATGGCGGTCTCGCTCATGGCCGCCGGCGTGATCTTCCGTCTGGTGTACGAGCAGAGCCCTGACAAGGGCCTGGCGAACGCCATCCTGACGACGGTGCACGACACGTTCTCCTCCTCGCAGGGCTATCCCGAGGCCCGGCCGCGCGAGGGCGACCAGTCCCCGGTCGCCGACCAGGGCGGCGCCGTCGTCACCAAGCAGCCCGCCCAGGCGGGCCAGCCGGTGCTGATCCCCATCGTGGGCGTCAAGCCCGCGGTCATGCCGGCGAACGCGGCGCCGGCCAAGGCCCCGCAGCCGGGCAACGCGTTGTCCGGCGTCGTGTGGTTCGACTTCACGGCGGGCGGCGGCGGCACGAGCGGCCAGGTGGACGGCACCGAGAAGGGCCTGCCGGGCATGACCGTCGAGGCCGTGCGCGGCGACGAGGTGGCCGGCACCGCCACGACCGCCGAGGACGGCTCGTTCCGCTTCGAGGGCCTGCCGGCCGGCTCCTACACGGTGCGGCTGCCGAAGGCGAACTTCGAAGCGGCCTACGGCGGGCTCTCCTGGCTCGGCCCGACACTCATCACGCCGGCCATCATCGGCGCCTTCGTGTGGGTGTGGGCAGGTTTCGCGATGGTCCTGCTGGCGGCCGGTCTCGCGGCGATCCCGCGTGACGCGCTGGAGGCGGCCCGCATGGACGGCGCGACGGAGTGGCAGGTGTTCCGCAGGATCACCGTGCCGCTGCTCTCGCCGGTGCTGCTCGTCGTCTTCGTGACGATGATCATCAATACGCTGAAGGTGTTCGACCTTGTGTTCATCATCGCGCCGGCCTCGGTCCAGCCACAGGCGAACGTGGTCGCGCTGGAGATGTGGCGCGTGTCCTTCGGCGGCGGCAACAACCAGGGGCTCGGCAGTGCGCTGGCCATCTTCCTGCTGGTTCTGGTCCTTCCCTTCATGATCATGAACATCCGCAGGTTCAGGAGGGAGAACACATGACCACCGCCACCGCGAGTGCGCCGTCCGGCGCTCCCTCCGACGCCACGTCCGGCCTCGGGGCCGGCGCGCCCCGCCGGGGCATCGCCGGCAAGATCGTCGATCGCCTGGGCAGCGGGGCCGTCCAGGTCGTCATGGTGATCCTCGGCCTGTTCTGGCTGGTGCCGACGCTGGGCCTGATGGTGGTCTCGCTGCGGACCAACCAGGTCAACAGCGCCGAGGGCTGGTGGACGATCTTCACCAAGCCGGCCGAGCTGACCATCACCAGCTACAAGAACCTGCTGAGCGGCGGCTTCTCCGCCTCCTTCTGGAACACCGTGCTCATCACGGTGCCGACCACGGTCCTGGTGATCGGCATCGCGGCGATGGCGGCCTACGCCTTCGCCTGGATGGAGTTCCCTGGCAGGGACACGGCGTTCCTCGTCGTGGTCGGCCTGCTCATCGTGCCGATCCAGATCGCGCTGATCCCCATCGCCGTGCTCTACGGCAACGTCGGGATCTTCGGCTCGATCCCGGGCGTGGTGCTGTTCCACGTGGCGTTCGGCCTGCCGTTCGCGATCTTCCTGCTGCGGAACTTCTTCGTCGGCATCCCGGCCTCGCTGCTGGAGGCCGCGCGCATGGACGGCGCCTCGGAGTGGAAGATCTTCGCGTCCGTGGTGTTCCCGCTGGGCAAGCCGGCGATCGCCTCGCTGGGCATCTTCCAGTTCCTGTGGGTCTGGAACGACATGCTCATCGCGCTGGTCTTCGCCGACACGGGGAACCAGCCGATGACCAAGTACCTGCAGTCGCAGATGCGGCAGTTCGGCTCGAATATGGACATTCTCTCGTCCGGTGCGTTCCTGTCGCTGATCATCCCGCTGATCCTGTTCTTCGCGTTCCAGCGGTACTTCGTCCAGGGCATGATGTCCGGCTCCGTCAAGTGACGGACCCTCACGGGCGCCCGCCACGGGGGCGGGCGCCCGTGATCATTCCGGTACGGGGTCAACGGGCGTTCGGCACACAAGGCGTACCGGACCTAGATAAGCTCAACGGCCATGGCCGGTCGTCCACTGAATGAAATCGTCGAAGCCGGATGGGCTTCGGCGCTCGAACCCGTCGCCGAGCAGATCGCCCAGATGGGCGAGTTCCTGCGCAAGGAGCTCGCCGAGGGCAGGCAATACCTCCCCGCGGGCAACGACGTGCTGCGCGCGTTCAGCCAGCCCTTCGACGACGTCAAGGTGCTCATCGTCGGCCAGGACCCCTACCCGACGCCCGGCCACCCGGTCGGGCTGTCGTTCTCGGTGGCCCCCGACGTGCGGCCGCTGCCGGGCAGCCTGGTCAACATCTACAAGGAGATGGAGAGCGACCTCGGCCTGCCCCGGCCGTCCAACGGCGACCTCACGCCGTGGGCCGACCAGGGCGTGCTGCTGCTCAACAGGGTGCTCACCGTCATGCCCGGCAAGCCCGCCTCGCATCGCGGCAAGGGCTGGGAGCAGGTCACCGAGCAGGCCATCCGCGCCCTGGTCGCGCGGAACAAGCCGATGGTCGCCATCCTCTGGGGCCGCGACGCCCGCAACCTCGCCCCCATGCTCGGCGAGGTGCCGCGCGTCGAGTCCGCCCACCCCTCCCCGCTGTCGGCGCGCAGCGGCTTCTTCGGCTCCCGGCCGTTCAGCCGGGCCAATGAGCTGCTGGTCGGGCAAGGCGCGGCGCCCGTCGAGTGGAAGCTGCCCTAGAGTCGTCGCCATGACTGATGAAGAACCGAAGTACCTCCGCCTCACGGTCGAGCTGACCGTCGAGGTGCTCGACATGAACGCCCTGCAGGCCGCGGCCCTCGCCGAGATCCGCCACCCGGACGCCGACCTCACCGAGGAGGAGCGCACGGAGCAGGCCGAGCTGGTCAACGCCGACGACACCGGCGCCTCGGCGCTCCAGTGGCTGATCGAGCCGGACCACGTGCTGGCGCTGGTCGACCACATCGCCGAGATCGAGCCCCGGGAGGCCGTGCTCGGCGTGGAGCCCTCCGAGGGGCTCAGCGACGAAGAGGACGAGGAGCACGACCACGACCACGGGTGACCGTGCAGGGGTGAGCGGTGGGCCACGACGTTCGACGGCGTCGTGGCTTTTCGCGTCTCCCGGCCTTTCGCCTGCTCAGCTAGGATCGGCAGGGTGATCGTCGCATTCTCCATCACCCCGCTGGGCGTCGGCGAGGGGGTCGCCGAGCCGGTGGCCCGCGCCGTCAAGGTGGTCCGCGACAGCGGCCTGCCCAACCGCACGGACGCCATGTTCACCACGATCGAGGGCGACTGGGACGAGGTCATGGCCGTGGTCAAGCGGGCCGTCGACGCGGTCGCCGAGGTCGCGCCCCGGGTGAGCCTGGTGCTCAAGGCCGACCTGCGCGAAGGCGTGACGGACGGCATGACGGCCAAGGTCGAGTCCCTGGAACGCCACCTGTCCTGACGCTCACGTGCCGGGTGCCATGCGGCTCGCGCGGTGGCGGCGCACGGCGTCACGGTTGGCGCACCGCGGCGAGCAGTAACGCTGCCGGCCGGTGCGCGAGGTGTCGGCGAAGATCGCCGTGCACTCGCCGACCGCGCACCGCCTGAGCCGATGCATGCCCCGTCCCACCAGGTGCAGCGCGGTGCCCACGGAGATGAGCGAGAACAGCACCGCGCCGAGCGTCTGCCGGTCGTCCCGGTAGTGCAGGTGCCAGGCCCCCGCGTGGTCGGTCATGCGGGGGTAGGCGGCCGAGTCGGCCAGCATGCGGTTGACCAGCGCGGCGCGCTCGTGCTCGTCCTCCGTGTCGACGACCTTCTCCCAGGCGTCCAGCACCGCGTGCACGCGGACCAGGTCGTCCCGCGTGACCGGGCGCTCCAGCACCAGGCCGGCCTCGCGGCAGCGGCCGGCCAGCTCTGCGGGCGTCGCCGGGCGGCGGTTGGCCAGGTCCGCGGCCAGGTTGACGGCATCCTCGCCGTAAGGGTTGAGATGCATAAGACCATTACAGCAGGCTGGCGGCATGACCCGCCACCCAGGAATCGGACGGTACCGATGGGTGGTGCTGACCGCCGCCACGTTCACCCAGGCCGCCTCCGGCTTCTTCGTCCAGGGCATCGGGGCCATGGGCGTGCACCTGCGGCACGACCTGGACCTGAGCGCCGCCCAGCTCGGCCTCCTCCTCTCGGCCGCCCAGCTCGCCCCGCTGGCGGGCCTGCTGGTCGCCGGGGAGCTCCTGGACCGCCACGACGAACGCTGGGTCGTGGGGGCGGGCGCCGGCGTGGTGGCCGTGAGCCTGGCCGTGGGAAGCCTCGCGCCCGGGTACGCGGCCCTGCTGCTCGTCCTCCTGGTCGTCGGCGCGGGATACAGCACCGTCCAGCCCGGGGGCAGCAAGTCGGTGGCGTCCTGGTTCGACCCGTCCCGGCGGGGCCTGGCCATGGGCGTCCGGCAGGCCGGTCTGCCGCTGGGCGGCGTACTCGCGGCGGCCGTACTGCCCGCGCTGGCCGCCTCCGCCGGGTGGCGCGCGACGCTGGTGGCGGGCGCGGCGGTGGCATTCCTGGGCGCGATCACCTTCACGGCCTTCTGCCGCCGCCCGCCCCTCCCCCTGACCGGCATCCCCACTGAGGCCGAAGCCAGCACGGGCGCGCAGGCCGACGGGCGGCTGCGTCTGCTGCGGGAGCCGGCCATGGTCAGGATCCTGGTGTCCAGGACGAGCCTGGTCGCGGCGCACAGCGGCATCGGCGTCCTGACCGTGCTGCACCTGCACGAGACGGCGTCCCTCGCACCGGGCACGGCGGCCCTCGTCTTCGTGGCCGTGCAGGCGGCGGGCGCGGCCGGCCGGATCTGCCTGGCCGCCTGGAGCGACCGCGGCCGATCCGGCGCCTCCGACGGTCACCGCCGATCCGGCCGCTACGCCTGGGTGCTGGTCTGCCTGGTCGCGGTGGTCGTGGGCCTGGTCGCGCTCGCCACGCCCGCCGGACGCTCCCCGGTGGCGGCTCCCCTCCTGTTCGTCTGGCTCGGGTTCTTCGGCATCGGCTGGTACGGCCCATGGGTGGCCCATCTGGCCGAGTCGGCGCCTCCGGGCAGGACCGGGTTCGCCCTCGGCTCCGCGATGGCCGTCAACCAGGTCGCCATCATCCTCACCCCGCCCGCCCTCGGCCTGCTCAAGGACGTCTTCCACGGGTTCGCGCCGGCATGGGGCCTGCTCGCCGCCCTGTCCGCGACCGCCCTGGCCCTCACGGTCCGCACCCCCGGGACCCGGCCCGCACGGAGACACTTTCGCGATATGTCTTGACCTTCACAACTGACGCGACATATCGTGTCGCTCGGCCGCAAACGCGATAGTACGCGTCCTCGGAGGTGGGGAGAGCAATGGAGCAGGAGCGAGTGCCGGTCCTTGTGGTCGGCGGGGGGTACGCGGGGCTGAGCGCGGCGATGCTCCTGGCCTGGCGGGAGGTGCCGGTCATGCTGGTCGAACGGCACCCGAGCACGTCCATCCAACCCAAGGCGTTCGGCGTCGGCCCGCGCGCCGTGGAGCTGCTGCGCCCCGTGCCGGGCGTCGAGGAAGCCCTCTCCGGCATCTGGGCCGGCATCGGCGACGACATGCGCATCGCCATCGCCAAGAGCCTGGCCGACCCCGACCCGCACATGATCATGACCAGCGAGGACGAGGACATGAGCTTCCTCCGCGAGGTCACCCCGGTCGCCCAGATCGGCGCGCCCCAGGCCGAGATCGAGCGCGTGCTCCGGCACGCCGCCGAGGAGCTGGGCGCCGACCTGCGCTTCTCCACCGAGCTCTGCTCACTCGACCAGGACGACGACGGCGTCACCGCCCGCATCCGCACCGGCGGCGGCGAGGAACGGCTCGTCCGCGCCGACTACGTGGTGGCCGCCGACGGCTACCGCAGCCCCCTGCGCCACGCCCTCGGCGTGCCCACCTCCGGCAAGGGCGAGCTGGGCCAGACGTGCTCCATCATGTTCGACGCCGACCTCGGCGGCCTGGTGCGCGAGCGCGAGGTCACCCTCTGGTACCTCCAGAACGACGCCTTCACCGGCGTCATCGTGACCGGCACCGGCGTCGGCGCACACGTCCTCGGCGTCAACCTGACCGAAGGCCAGACCGAGGCCGACTTCACCGACGAGCGCTGCGTCGAACTCGTCCGCATCGCGACCGGCCGCCCCGACCTCGACGTGCGGGTGCTGGACCGTACGACGTTCGGGCTGGCCCACATCCTGGCCGACACCTACCGCGCCGGCCGGGTCTTCTTCGCCGGGGACGCCGCCCACACCATGCCGCCCACCGGCGGCCAGGGCGGCAGCACGGCGCTCCAGGACGGCGCCGACCTCGCCTGGCGGCTGTGGCTCGTCGTCACCGGCCAGGCCGGGCCGGACTTCCTCGACACCTACGACGCCGAGCGCCGCCCCATCGGGGCGCTGACCGCCGACGCGCACCTCGCCAACCTCGGCGTACGCATGCCGCCGGCGGCCCGCGTCGGCTACCCGGAGCCGCTCGCCGACCCGAGCGGCGCCCTGATCGGTCACCGCTACCACTCCACGTCGATCCTGGACGAACCCGGCGACGACGGCTCCATCATGGAGGACCCCCGCGTACCGAACGGCCGGCCCGGCAGCCGGGCACCGCACGTGGTCCTCGACTGGGAGGGCCAGCGCATCTCCACCATCGACCTGTTCGGCTCGGGCTTCGTCCTGATGGCCGACAGGCAGGGCGGTCACGCCTGGATGGACGCCGGGCGCATGGCGAAGGAACGGCTGGGCGTGCAACTGACCCGCCTGCTGGTGGGCGATGAGCTGCGGGACGTGGAGGGGTGCTGGCGCGACCGGTACGGCGTCAACGGGGACGGCGCCGTCCTGGTCCGCCCGGACGGCTACGTCGCCTGGCGCACCCCGTCCATGGTCGACGACCCCCTGGCCACCCTGGAGCAGGTCCTGCGCGCCGTCCTCAGCCGCTGACCCCGGACCGCCCAGGCGGCGGCCGAGGTGCGCCCGCTAGGTGGTCTGTCCGGTCCGCCGGCGGGCCTGTTCGACGCGGTTGCCGCAGACGCGCATCGAGCACCAGCGGCCCGTACGGGATCGGGAGTGGTCGTAGAAAGCCCACTGGCAGCGGTCGGGGACGAGGAGCACCACCTCGCAGGCATCAGGCGAGGAGCACCGCCTCGCCGGTATCAGGCGAGGAGGAGTTCTTCGCGGCGGTTGCGGAGGCGGGTGCGGAGGTTTTCCAGGGCGCGGCAGCGGCTCTCCAGGTCGTCCACCAGCGTTCGCCCCTGGCGGAGCCCCAGTGCGCCGTGCAGGGCGTCGGGCTCGATCGTCATGCCCAGGGCCTGCAGGTGGCGGACGAACACGGCCACCGCCTCCCGGTCGCCCGGTCGGCGCAGGGCGGCGCGGCCCGCGTCCCTGGCGCGTTCCCGGGCCGGGAGCTCCACGTCCAGCTCGGCCAGCAGCCGGCCGAGCTCCAGGAGCTCGGCGCCGCGCGGGTCGGCCGACTCCGTGAGGCGCCGCTCCTTGCGCAGCAGCAGCTCCTCGTACAGATCCCGGGCCGGGCCGACCTCGGCCAGCTCCCGTTGCAGCGACGCCAGCGCGCGGTCGAACGCCTTCAGCTTGGCCTCCTCCACCGCCACACTCTCCGGGTCCCACGCCACGAGCGCGTCCAGCGCCTCCCGCGTCTCGCGCATCCGGCCGGCGATCGCCTCCCGCTGCTCGTCGAGTTCGTGCCGGCGGCGGGCCCGCCGCTGTGCCGTTCGCAGATCCTCGTCGATCATCTCGAACTGAATCACGTCACTTTGACGTCCCTCCGCCTCGGATGGTTCAGACGGGATCAGGCGGCGGCCAGGACGGGGGTGGAGGTGAGGGTGGCGTGGTGGGCGCCGCGGGTGGCGCAGAGCCAGTCGTTGACCGAGCCGGTGAAGCCCGAGGGCGGACCGACCTTGAGGCAGGTGACCTGCCCGGCGCCGGGGGCCGGGCCGACCTTGAGCCGGCGGATGCTGCCGGTGCGGCCGAGCTCGCCCTGGCCCGCGTCGTACGGAGTCAGCCGGACGCCGAACGGCGCCCCCACACCCTCAGGCTGGACGTGGAGGAAGTCGTCGAGGCGGCGGTGCGGGGCGCCGGGATGGGCCGCGAGGTAGGCGAGCTGGCCGGCGACCAGGTGGTGGGCGACCGTGCGCAGGAGGTGGGTGGCGCACAGGGTGTGGGCGCAGGCCGCGCCGTCGAGGGTGATCTCGGGCAGCGCGAACCTGCGCAGGCCGCGGGAGGTCATGCGCAGGCAGTCGCAGCCGGCCGTGTCGGCGGGGTCCCACGGCGGGCAAGTGGCGTCGTGCACCTGAACGTCCCAGCCGAGCCAGTCGTCGCCCAGGTCGAAGGCCGGGGGCTCCTCCGGACGCCGTCCGCGGGCGGGCACGGAGGCGCCGGTCAGGGGGTCGATCAGGACGCCGTCGCAGGCGTCGGCGAGGGCGCGGGCGACCGCGCGGGCCGTCTGCGCGACGGCGGGCAGGCGGTGCGGGGGCGCGGTGGCGGCGACCACGAGGTGGGCCGTGGCCCGGCGCAGGCGCCGCAGAAGATCGGCGGGGAGCGTCGCCCCTGCCGGTCTCCATGGGGTGGCGTGCCGGGCGACGGTCAGGAGGCCGGCGCCCATCGCGGTGAGCGCCGCCCTGCGATGAGCCGGCGCGATCCGCCAGGGCACGAGTGACCCGGGGGCGACCGGGAGCCGTGCCACGGCGATGACGAACAGGGATGTCAGGGTGCGGGGCAGCGGAAGGACGAGCTGCATGAATGGCCTCCGTGATCGGGGTCCCGTCGGATGAGTGAGGGACCCAGGGTCGGGGACGGAGGCCGGGCGGCAGGGCGGCGAACGTGATTCTGTGGACGACGGTGACATCACGCGCTCAGCCTGTGGACAAGCAGCCTGTGCGGCGTCAGGTGGTCTCGGGGCGGCTGATGGTCAGTGACTGACCCGGCAGGCGCAGCCGGCCGTCCTCGCCCGCCCGTACCGGATCGTCGGACGCCAGCAGCACCGCCCCCGCCGCCACCGGCACGCTCACCGTCTCCTCCGCGAAGTTCACGCTGACCGCCAGCTCCCCCCGCCACATGACCAGCCACTTCCCGTCCGGATCCACCTCCACCCTGACCCGATCCAGCCGCGGGTCAGACAGCTCGGGCAGGGCCTTGCGCAGCGCCACGAGGTCGCGGTACCAGCACAGCAGCGACCAGTGCGCCTCCTCCTTGAGCTCGGTCCAGTCCAGCTTGGACCGCAGGAACGTCTCCTCGTCGGACGGGTCGGGCGCGTCCCACACGTACCCGAACCCGTCGAACTCGCGCTCCCGCCGCTCCGCCTCGCGCTCCCGGAGCCGCGGCTCGACGTGGTCGGAGAAGAACAGGAAGGGGGAGCGCGCCCCCCACTCCTCCCCCATGAACAACATCGGCGTGAACGGCGAGGTCAGCAGCAGCCCCGCCCCCAGCTTCAGCGCCGGGACGGGCAGCCGGTCGCCGCGGGGCCGGTTGCCGATCTGGTCGTGGTTCTGCAGGCAGGCCACCAGCCGATGGCCGGGCACCCCGGCGTACGACCGCCCGTGGGAGCGCCCGCGGAAGCTGGAGTACGTCCCGTCGTGCAGCACCCCGCCCTTCAGGACCTTGGCCAGCGCCGGCAGCGCCGCGAAGTCCTTGTAGTAGCCGTGGCTCTCGCCGCTGACCGCGCAGTGGAGCGCGTGGTGGACGTCGTCGTCCCATTGCGCGTTCATGCCGAGCCCGCCCGCCTCCGGCGGCTGCACCATGCGCGGGTCGTTGAGGTCGGACTCGGCGATCAGCGTCAGCGGCCGGCCGGCGGCGCAGGCCAGCGCGTCCACCTCGGCGGCCAGCTCGGCCAGCAGGTGCGTGGCGCGGGCGTCGTGCAGCGCGTGCACGGCGTCGAGCCGCAGCCCGTCCACGTGGTAGTCGCGCAGCCACTGGAGGGCGTTGCCGATGAAGTAGCGCCGCACCTCGTCGGAGCCGGGCCCGTCCAGGTTGACCGCCTCGCCCCAGTAGCTGCCGGGGAAGCCCGCGAAGTACGGCCCGAACGGGCGCAGGAAGTTCCCCGACGGCCCGAGGTGGTTGTGGACGACGTCGAGGATCACGCCGAGGCCGGCCCGGTGACAGGCGTCCACGAACGACTTGAGCCCGTCGGGCCCGCCGTACGTCTCGTTCACCGCGTAGAGATCGACCCCGTCGTACCCCCAGTTGCGCCCGCCGGGCACCGGCGCGACCGGCATGATCTCCACGAGGTCCACGCACAGCTCGACGAGGTGGTCCAGCTTCTCGATCGCCGCGTGGAACGTGCCCTCCTGCGTGAACGTCCCGACGTGCAGCTCGTAGACGACGGAACCGCGCAGGTCCCGCCCCTTCCAGTCGTGGTCCGACCAGGTGAACCTGGCGTGGTCGTAGACCGCGCTCGGCCCGAAGACGCCGTCCGGCTGCCGGCGCGAGCGCGGGTCGGGGTAGGGCCCGTCGCCGTCCACCATGAACGCGTACCGGGTGCCGTGCTCCGCGTCCTCGACCTCCGCCGACCACCAGCCACCCGCCTCGGGGGACATCAGCCGGCGTGAGCCCTGCACGTCCACCTCGACCGTCGTGGCGTCCGGCGCCCAGACCTCAAAGATCATGTCTCTCCAGCAGTGCGACCGGATACTGACCGAGCAGGTGGGCGAGCGGCACGCGGCCGGTGTGGAGGCCGCCGGTGAGCAGGTCGCGCCACGCTCCCGGGGGCAGGGAGAGCGACGTGCCGCCCCACCCCGTACGGGCCAGCCGCACCGGCAGCCGGGTGGCGACGGCGACCGCCCGGGGCCGCCCGCGCTCGTCCTCGCCGCGGGCGAAGGCGATCACGTGCTCCGCCGCCGGCCCGTACGCCTCCAGCGGCAGGTACGCCGCCCCTCCCCCGAGCCGCCGCCGCAGCCGCAGCGCCTGCCGGGTGAGCAGCAGCTTGGCCGCGTCCCAGCGGGTGGCGGGCTCGGCGGGGAAGCCGACAGGACGCCGGTTGTCCGGGTCGACCAGCGAGAAGTCGCTCTTCTCGTTGCCCTGGTAGACGTCCGGCACGCCGGGCATCATGAGCTGCACGAGCTTGGCGCCCAGCGAGTTCGACATCGCGTACGGCTCGATCCGCTCGGTGAACTTGCCGATCGGCAGCCGCACCGCCGCCTCGGCGAACTCCCGCAGCCCCCGCTCGTACGCCGGGTCGGGAGCGACCCACGAGATCCTGGTCTTGGCCTCCCGCGCCGCCTTGAGCAGGTAGTCGGCGAACCGCTCGGCCGAGATCGGCCAGGCGGCCATGAGGTTCTGCCAGGCCAGGTAGTCGAGGTGGGGGTCGAAGCTCACGGCGGCCGACCACTGCGCGACCGCGTCGGCCCACTCCTCCGGCAGCTCCGACAGCACCGACAACCGCGCCCTGACGTCCTCGGAGCGTTTGGTGTCGTGCGTGGAGAGCGTCGTCATCGTGTACGGGAGCATCCCCGCGCAGAACTCATGGAACTCCGCCACGGACGTCCCGAACACGTCCGGCTCGCCGCCCACCTCGTTGAGGCAGGCCAGCGGGAACCACCGGTAGAGCGCGGTGTCCTCCACGCCCTTGGCCATGACGGGGCCGCACGCCTGCTGGAAGCGGGTGATCGTCTCCGCCGAGCCGTACAGCACCTCGTGGACCAGCGGCCCGACGGCCGCCGAGCAGGACGCGGCGGCCAGCTCGACGATCTCGACGGACTCGGGGAGCGGCGGCTCGCCCGGCACCACGTACGCGCGGTAGACCGGCATCGCGGCCAGCAGCTCGCGCACCGCCTCGGGCGCGCAGCCCGCCGACCTGGCCAGCCGCTCGACCTCGGGGCGGAAGAACAGCTCCAGCACCTCGCGCTTGGACTCCAGCATCACCCGCCGGTAGTCGGTGGGCTGCCCGGTCAGCTCGGTGAACAGCCGGACCAGCGCCTCCCCGCCCCCCGGGTCCACGAACAGGCCGTTGACCCGGTTGAGCACCTCGTAGCCGGTGGTGCCGTCGCAGGGCCAGTCGGCGGGCAGCCGCTCGGGGCCGATGAGGATCTTCTCGACGACCGTCCAGGTCTTCTCGCCGGTACGGGCGCGCAGCCGTTCCAGGTAGCCGCGCGGATCGGCGAGGCCGTCGGGGTGGTCGACCCGCAGCCCGTCCACCAGCCCCTCGTCGAGCAGCCAGAAGATCACCTCGTGCGTGGCGAACAGCACGGCGGGGTCCTCGACGCGCAGCCCGATGAGCGTCGAGACGTCGAAGAAGCGCCGGTAGCCGGGGCCCTGCCGCCAGTCGACCAGCCGGTGGTGCCCGGGGTGGGGGAAGGTGTGCTCGTGGTAGCGCAGCACGTCGCCGTCCACGACCGGCTCGGTGTCGTCGCCCAGCACCGGCAGCGCGACCTTGCCGTCCTCGTCCCACGCGATGTCGAACCAGGCGGCGTACGGGGAGTCGGGGCCGTCCTTCAGCACCGACCAGAACGCGGGGTTCTCCGTGTTCATGTGGTTGGGGACGATGTCGACGACCACCCCCAGGTCGTGCGCGGCGAGGACCTGCGCCATCTCCCTGAACCCGCTCGCCCCGCCGAACGCCTCCCTGATCCTGGAGTGGTCGGTGACGTCGTAGCCGTGCCGCGACCCCGGCGCGGCCTCCAGCACCGGCGACAGGTAGACGTGGCTGACGCCCAGGTCGCGCAGGTAGCCGGCGATCCCCGCGACTTGCGCGAAGCCGAAGTCGGGGGTCAGCTGCAGCCGGTACGTCGAGGTCGGCCGCCTAGACACGGCGCAGCACCCGTACGCTCCTGCCGGGGACCTCGATCGCCTCGCCGCCGCGGCAGATCCGCACGTCGAGCATGATCGGCATCGCGGTGTCGATCTCCGTGTTCCACATCTCGCCGTAGTCCTTGGGGATCGTGAACTTGATGGTGTCGTGGTGGGCGTTGAACAGCAGGAGGAAGGAGTCGTCGCGGATCGGCCGGCCGCGCCGGTCGGGCTCGGTGATGGCCTCGCCGTTGAGGAAGACCGCGAGGGACTTCGCGTAGCCGACGTTCCAGTCGCTGTCCGTCATCTCCTCCCCTGTCGGGGTGAGCCAGGCGATGTCGTTGAGGCCGCGTACCGGCTTGCCGTAGAAGAACCTCCTGCGCCGGAAGACCGGGTGCTTCTTGCGCAGCTCGGCGAGCCGCTGGGTGAACTCCAGCAGCAGCCAGTTCTCGCGCACGTCGGACCAGTCGACCCAGGTCAGCTCGTTGTCCTGGCAGTAGCCGTTGTTGTTGCCCTTCTGGGTGCGGCCCAGCTCGTCGCCGTGGGAGAGCATCGGGACGCCCTGCGACAGGAACAGCGTGGTGAGGAAGTTCCGCTTCTGCTGCTCGCGCAGCGCCTCGATGGCGATGCCGGCCGCGCCCTCCTCGCCGCAGTTCCATGACCTGTTGTCGTCGGTGCCGTCGCGGTTGCCCTCCTTGTTCGCCTCGTTGTGCTTGTGGTTGTACGAGACGAGGTCCTGGAGGGTGAAGCCGTCGTGGCAGGTGACGAAGTTGATCGAGGCGGCCGGGCGGCGGCTGTCGTCCTGGTAGAGGTCGCTGGAGCCGGTGAAGCGGGAGCCGAACTCCGGCAGCGTCGCCGGCTGCCCCCGCCACAGGTCGCGGATGGTGTCGCGGTAGCGGCCGTTCCACTCGGTCCAGCGGGAGGGGAAGTTGCCGACCTGGTAGCCGCCGGGGCCGACGTCCCACGGCTCGGCGATCAGCTTGACCTGCGACAGCACCGGGTCCTGCTGGACCAGGTCGAAGAAGGCGCTCAGCCGGTCGACCTCGTGCAGCTCCCTGGCGAGGGTGGAGGCGAGGTCGAAGCGGAAGCCGTCCACGTGCATCTCGATGACCCAGTAGCGCAGCGAGTCCATGATCATCTGGAGGACGTGCGGTGAGCGCATGAGCAGGCTGTTGCCGGTGCCCGTGGTGTCCATGTAGTAGCGCTTGTCGTCGTCCACCACGCGGTAGTAGTTGCCGTTGTCGATCCCGCGGAAGCCCAGTGTGGGGCCCAGGTGGTTGCCCTCGGCGGTGTGGTTGTAGACCACGTCGAGAATCACCTCGATGCCCGCCTCGTGCAGCGCCCGCACCATCGCCTTGAACTCCAGCACCTGGCCGCCGCGCTGCCCCTGGCTGGAGTAGCGGTTGTGCGGGGCGAAGAAGCCGATCGAGTTGTAGCCCCAGTAGTTGGACAGCCCGCGCTCCTCCAGGATGTGGTCCGTCACGAACTGGTGCACCGGCATCAGCTCCAGCGCGGTCACGCCGAGCATGGTGAGATGGTCGAGGATCTCCGGGTGGCCAAGGGCGGCGTACGTGCCGCGCAGGTGCTCCGGGATCTTGGGGTGGCTGATCGTCAGCCCGCGCACGTGCGCCTCGTAGATCACCGTGTCGTGGTACGGCGTCGCGGGCGGCCGGTCGTGGCCCCAGCCGAAGAACGGGTTGATGACGATCGAGCGCTGGACGTAGGGGGCCGAGTCCATGTCGTTGCGGGTGTCGGGGCTGCCGAAGCGGTAGCCGTACACCGCCTCGTTCCACCTCACGTCGCCCTCGATGGCCATCGCGTACGGGTCGAGCAGCAGCTTGTTCGGGTTGCAGCGCAGGCCGTGCTGCGGTTCGTACGGGCCGTGCACGCGGTAGCCGTAGCGCTGCCCCGGCCCGACGCCCGGCAGGTAGCCGTGCCAGATGAACCCGTCCACCTCGGTGAGCGGCACCCGCGACTCGAGGTTGTCGTCGTCGAACAGGCACAGCTCGACCTTGTCGGCGACCTCGGTGTAGACCGAGAAGTTGGTCCCCGCGCCGTCGTAGGTCGCCCCGAGCGGATACGGGTCTCCCGGCCAGACTTCGATCATCGAGGCTCCCTTGCGGTCTCTCCCCATGTTCTGTTCCCCCCGCGTCACCCGACAAGCAGCCGGGCCAGCACTGCCCGATCGCGGACGTTCCAGTCATCGGCCTGTCCTCGCCGCACGGGCCGGGCGCCGTGACCCGGACATGAGTGAGCCGCCCCCGGCGGCGCGGTTGCCGGAGGCGGCTCACTTTCACAGCCCACCCCAGGTGGGCCCCCTACCCCGGCGGCCTCCGAACGGCGCCCGGTGGTAGCACCCAGGGCAGACTGCGAACTCGGCCGGAGACGGACCCCGTCGTCCGCCTCCGCCGCCCATCGGGCCGTCGCACGCCCCCCGCGGGCGTACCGACCCGGCCTCAAGGGCCTCACTCGGGTGAACGGCATCGGCGCATTCACCCTCAAGTTGCTAAAATTCAAAGGCGATCATTCTGACGCTCTGGCAGGAGCTGGTGATCGCGCGACTGGGAAACGCGGCAATTCACGTCCCAGCCCGGCGTCCCGGGCGGCTCTCCTGAGTCGTCCGGGACCATTGAGGTCGCGGCATCTCGAAAAGCTGTCTCTGATCTTCGGCATCGGAGTCGATCATTCAGGCTCCGCCGGCACCATCCTTCCTTGTAAGCCTGCCGAAGGTTTACCCGGCTTCGGCCAGAAAGCCACCTGCAGATGGCAATTGCCATACGAACGTGCCGGTGAGGATTACCTAACGTTCGATCATGGAAACGGTGGGTATGATCGCGGTAAAACCCTCCGCCGCTCCCGAAGCCGCTCCCGGAAGGGGTGCGATGGCCTTGCCGAACCCCACGCTCAGGCAGCGCCAGCTGGCCCAGCGCCTGCGCGAGCTGCGCCACGAGAAGGGGCTCAGCGCGGCGGAGGTCGCCGAACACCTGCTCTGCTCGCCCACCAAGATCAGCAGGATCGAGCGCGGCCAGCGCCCCGCCAGCCTGCGCGACGTCCGGGACCTGTGCCGGCTCTACGGCCTGGCCGAGCCCAAGATGACCGAGCTGATGACCCTGGCCAGGGAGGCCCGCCAGAAGGAATGGTGGCAGACGCTCGAGGACGTCAAGTTCGCGCCCATGCTGGGCCTGGAGGCCGGCGCGACGGCGATCACCGAGTACGTGATCCAGCTCGTGCCGGGGCCGATGCAGACCGAGGACTACGCGAGGGCGGCCATCCGCGGCTGGCTGCCGCGCATCGCGCCCGACATCCTGGAGGAGCGGGTGCGGGCGCGCGGGAAGCGCAAGAGCGAGCTGCTGTTCAGGGCCGACCCGCCGCGCTACTGGGTGCTCCTCGACGAGTCGGTGCTCCACCGCCACGTCGGCAACAGGCAGGTCATGCGGGCCCAGCTCCAGCACATCCTGGAGCTCTCGGAGCTGCCCCACGTCCGCATCCAGGTCATCCCCTTCACCTCGGGGGCGCACATGGGCTTCGACAGCCCGTTCCGCTTCCTGGAGTTCGGCCGTAACTCCGGCATCGCAGACACCGTCTTCGTAGAGCACCAGATGGGTCTTTTCTATCTCGAAAGCGACAAAACGATTAGGCATTTCGAGGAAGTCATCGACCACTTGAGGGCCGAGGCGCTCGGGTTCCAGGAGTCCTTGAACCGTGTCGCTGAAATGCTGACAAAGTTCTCATAAAGTCATATAACAGGCCGACTCGAAACCCCTTTGCCCGCAATCCTCTGGCAATTGCCAGGAGGAAGTGCCAGTCTATGCATGACACTTGAGACGCCGACGAAGCGTCTTCCTTACTGCGTTCCGGTCGTGCCCGAACTCCATCGGGTCGTCACGGCGCTCCTGATAGTGCACGGAGGAGAGAATGTCCACCCGGCCACACTCTGACGCAATTCGCCACTGGCGTACTTCGTCTTTCTGCAACGGTGGTAGTTGCGTCGAGGTAGCCCTGCTCTCCGCCGACACCATAGGCGTCCGCGACAACAAAAACCCTGATGGGCCGGTCATCGTCTTCAACGCGAACGCCTGGAACGCCTTCGTGGGAAGCATCAAGGGAACCCCTCAGGGCTGAGAGCACTATTTTCACGGGCGGCCACCTCATGGGTGGCCGCCCGTCACTTTTGACACCCGTCCCCACTCCCGGTCACCCGCCCATGAATTCGCCTCCGGTATTCGGGGTAAAATGCCCGTCGGCGCAATACCTCTACAGCCGACCCCCAGGAGGTAGTGCATGACTCGCTCGCCTGCTCTCGACCATGCCTACTGGCACAGTTGCAACGGCGGCCAATGCGTCGAAGTCGCCGTGCTGGACGGCAAGGTCTGGGTGCGGGGCAGCCAGGACGCCGACGGCGCCGTCCTGCCGTTCTCGGTTGACGAATGGTCCGACTTCATCCGCGGGGTGAAGGACGGCCGCTTCGACCTCGAACGGCTCGCCCCCGGGGCCTGACCGGCCTCGACGTTCTCACGGGCCCGAATCCGGGTCGATCGGGTTTCAGATCGCACACCCGGGCAATATGCCGACCTCATGGGCGGTTTCAAGCAGTTCTTACTCCGTGGCAACATCGTCGAGCTGGCGGTGGCGGTGATCGTCGGCGCCACCTTCAGCGGGCTCGTCCAGGCGCTGGTCACCGACCTGATCACCCCACTGATCGGCGCCATCACCGGCGGCAGGCAGCCCAACTTCGCCAACTACTCCTTCACCGTCAACGGCAGCGAGTTCAAGTACGGCGACTTCCTCAACCACCTCATCGCGTTCCTGATCATCGCGGCGATCATCTACTGGCTGGTGGTGGTGCCCATGACACGGCTGATCCGGTGGGTGGAGCGGGACAAGAAGTCCTCGACGAAGGAGTGCCCCGAGTGTCTCAGCGAGATCCCGGTGGAGGCGCGGCGGTGCGCCAACTGCACCGTGGAGTTGGTGCCGAACTCGGAAAAACCGGTGTAGCCGCGCGCGGGCCGCGAAGCGGGTCCGACAAGATGGACCGATGAGCGTTGAGTTGATGGTCTGGGACGAGCCGGAGCCGGTCGGCAGGGATCAGGCCCGCGCCACCTACCTGGCGGTCAAGCGCGCAGAGCCGACTGACGGGCCGAGCCACGAGCCCGGCGATGGGCCCGAGGTCGTCAAGGAGCTGCCCGGCGAGGTCCGGCGCTACCCGGACGGTCACGTGCTCGTGTCCATGGACCTCGACAGCATGGACGAGCTGTCCGCGCGGGTCCTCACCATCGCGCGGGCGCACGGCCTGGTGTGTTACGACCCGCAGCGTGACCTCGTGCACAACGTCGCGCCGCTCGGCGTGTACGAGGGCATGCAGCTGCACACCGGCGACGGGATGATCGTGCACGATCCGGACCTGGGGCTGG
This sequence comes from Nonomuraea wenchangensis, assembly GCF_900111685.1. Taxonomy (GTDB): domain Bacteria; phylum Actinomycetota; class Actinomycetes; order Streptosporangiales; family Streptosporangiaceae; genus Nonomuraea; species Nonomuraea wenchangensis. The sequence continues at coordinate 71,277 of NZ_FOHX01000016.1, read as the reverse complement.
TCGACGACGTGCTGGGCACGCTGTCGGCTCAAAACCCGTTCGCCGCGCTGGTGAACTTCGGGCAGCACTTCATCCAGGTGTCGCCCGGCTACGAGCTGGAGTACAAGGAAGGGACGCTGATCCGTACGACGGTGGCGGAGCTGGAGGAGGTGCGGCGGGCCTTCCGCGAGTACGCGACCGGCGACCGGTCCTTCCTCACCCGCCACGAGTGGACCCAGTAGCGGATGCGGCAGGATCAGAGCCCATGAGAACTCTCTACCCGCCCGTCGAACCGTACGACTCCGGGCTGCTCGACGTCGGCGACGACAACCAGATCTACTGGGAGACCTGCGGAAACCCGGACGGCAAGCCGGCCGTGATGCTGCACGGCGGGCCGGGCGGCGGGTGCAGCGCCAAGCACCGGCGGCAGTGGGACCCCGAGCGCTACCGGATCGTGCTGTTCGACCAGCGCAACTGCGGCCGGAGCACGCCGCACGCGAGCGACCCGGCCACCGACCTGTCGGCCAACACCACGTGGCACCTGGTGGCCGACATGGAGCGGCTGCGCGAGCACCTCGGCGTCGAGCGGTGGCAGGTGTTCGGCGGCTCGTGGGGCAGCGCGCTGGCGCTCGCCTACGCCGAGACGCATCCGGAGCGGGTGAGCGAGCTGGTGCTGCGCGGCATCTTCACGCTGCGCCCGCAGGAGCTGCGCTGGTTCTACCAGGAGGGGGCGAGCTTCCTGTTCCCCGACCTCTGGCAGGGCTACCTGGCCCCGATCCCCGAGGAGGAGCGCGGCGACCTCGTCGCGGCCTTCCGCAGGCGGCTGGAGGGCGACGACGACGCGGCCCGGCTCGCGGCGGCGAGGGCGTGGGCCCAGTGGGAGGCCGGGACGATCACGCTGCGGCCCGACCCCGCCCTGGTGAGCGAGTTCGGCGAGGACCGGATGGCGGTCGCCTTCGCCAGGATCGAGAACCACTACTTCACCCACGGCGGCTGGTTCGGCCCCGAACAGCTCATCCGGGACGTGGACAAGATCCGCCACCTCCCCGCGGTGATCGTCCAGGGCCGCTACGACGCCTGCACCCCGATGGCGACCGCCTGGGACCTGCACCGGGCGTGGCCGGAGGCCGAGTTCCACGTGGTGGACGACGCCGGGCACGCCTACACCGAGCCCGGCATCCTCGACCGGCTCATCGCGGCGACAGACGCGTTCGCACCAGACGTACGGCAGGGGTGAACGCCCCCACCACCAGCAGCGCGAACAGCGGCGCGAGCGCGGCCCCGAGCAGGAAGCCCACGATCACGTCGTGCGGGTAGTGCACTCCCACGAACACCCGCGAGAACGCCATGACGACGGCCAGCGGGACGACCAGCCACGCCAGGGCACGCCAGACGAGCACGAGCGTGGCCGCCGCGCCCGCCGCGATCACCGAGTGGTTGCTGGGAAAGGACCAGTCGGTGGGCGGCGGGCACGCCGCGATGGTCGTGATCACGCCCCGGCAGGGCCGGTCCTCGCGTACGAGGACCTTGACGACCTCGCTGAGCACGTACGCCAGCACGATCCCGACCGGCCCGGCCATGACCAGGGCCAGGTCGCGCGCCGGCGCCCGCCACGCGCGCAGGAACGCCATCACGAACAGCGCCGCGAACAGGAATAACCCGGCGTCGGTCCCTACCTCTGCGAGCGTGTGCAACCACGCGGGCGTGCTGGAGGCGAAGTCGACGATCTCGCGGTACACCGGTGTCCAATCCGTGAACGGGCAGTGGACACGACCTTAAGGACTCCGGTCGTCGAACGCCTCGACCTTATGGCGGAATGTTGGGAAAAGTCTTCAAGATCAGCTGAGGAGCAGGCTTGTGAGCTGCGCCTGGCGGCTCTCCAGCTCGCCCCGGGTGATCAGGCCGCGGTCGAACGCCTCGGTGGTGGCGTCGCGCTCGGCCACGTAGTAGGCGGCCATGATCTCGCTGCGGAGCGGCGTGAACCCGCGCTCCACGCAGTGGGCGAAGACGGTGACCTTGCGGTCCACCGCCTCGGCGGGAACGGTGCAGGCGAGATCGTGTTCCCGGAGCTCGCGAACCGCCTGACTGAGGGTGACCTGACCGAGGGATCCGTTGAACGTGGTGTCAAGAGTGATCTTCACTGGCTTTGCGCCTCCGCACGTTTACAACGTTCCGCACGATGTCGCGTATTCCCCTGCTCGAAGCGGGTAAGAGGGCATTCGTGATCGGAGAGCACGTGATCGTCGGCTACACCGGCGACCCCGGCGGGCGGGAGGCTCTGGTCCTGGGCGCGGCGATCACTCGGATGACCGGTGGCGAGCTCACGGTGGCGACGATCTACCCGCCCGGGAGCCCCGGGCTGGCCGTCGAGGCACAGGCCAACCTGGCGCACGCGGCCGAGGAGCTGGGGGACGCCCCCGCCGGATACCTCGCCTACGAGAGCCGGGGCAGCGGGCGCGGCCTCGCCGTGCTGGCCAGCCGGATGCGGGCCGACCTCGTCGTGGTCGGCTCGGCGGGCGGCGGGCAGCACGGGCGCATCGCCCTCGGCACCACCGCCGACCACCTGCTCCACCTGTCGCCCGAAGCGGTCATGGTGGCGCCCGCCCAGTACGCCCCGCCCGAGGAGCCCGACCGGCTCACCCTGGCCTACGTGCACCGGCCGCAGTGCGACGCCGCCGTCGAGCGGGTGGCGCAGGCGGCGCTGCGGCTGGGGGTGCCGCTGCGGCTGATCACGTTCGACCTGCGTACCGAGGATCGGAGCAGGCTCAGGGACGATCTCGCGCTCGCCGTCCGGCTGGCGTGGGAGGGCACCGGCATCGAGGCGGAGGCGGAGGTGGCCGAGGGCCACGACGTGGCGACGGCGATGGCCGGCGTCGAGTGGCTGCCCGGCGAGCTGCTGGTCTGCGCGGCCAGCGAGGACGCGCAGCCGCACCGGGTGTTCCTGGGCGAGCTGGCGATGAAGATGCTGCGGGCCTCCCCCTGCCCCGTGACCGTGCTGCCGCGGGGCTTCTCCTAGGCTGCTGCCCGTGCTTGTCGCGCGGGTGATCGTCGTCGCGGTGCTGGCCGCGTTGTCCAGCGTGTACGTCCTGGCCGGCGCGCCGGGCACGGCGCTGGTCTTCGCCGTGCAGTGCCTGCTCACCTTCCGGTCGCGGTCCTTGTGGCTGGTGGCGGTGCAGGCCGTGCTGGTCTGCTGGGTGACGCTGGGCTCGGGGGCGTCGGTCGTGGTGCTCGGCTTCCTGGCCGGGTCGTTGCTGGTCACCCGGTTGTGGGCGGTCGCGCCGCTGGTGGTGTTCGGGGCGGTGGTGATCGCGTACGCGCGGACCGGCGACGTGCCGCGCACGCTCGACCTGGCGGTCACCACGGTGCTGATGACGTTGATCGTCCCCGGGCTCATCCGGCTGGTGCAGCGGGTGGACGAGCTGCACGGCACCCGGCCCGCGCTGGCCGCGGCGGCGGTGGGCGAGGAGCGGCTGCGCATCGCGGCCGAGCTGAACGACGGTCTCGGGCGTGGGCTGGCGATGATCATCGTGGGCGTACGGCGGGCCGTGGCGGCGCCGGCGGGGGCGGGCGAGGTGCTGGGCGCGGTCGTGGTGGAGGCGCGGCGGTCGCTGGCGGAGGCGCGCTCGGCGGCGGCCGGCTACCGGGCGATGTCGCTGGGGCCCGAGCTGACGACGGCCCGGGGCATGCTGGAGGCCGCCGGGGTGGCGGTGGAGGTGCGGGCCGGGCACGAGGAGCCGCTCGGCCCGGCCGGTGCGCTGCTCGCCGCGGTGCTGCGGGAGGCGGTCACGGACGTGGTCCGGCGCGGTGCGGCCCGCACGTGCGTGATCGAGACCGCCGAGGAGGGCGGCCGGGTGCTGCTGCGCGTCCGCGACGACGGCCGCCGCACCGCCGAGGACGGCGACGGCCTGGCGGACCTGGCCGCCCAGGTGCGGGCGGCGGGCGGCGAGCTGACGAGCGACCTGTCCCCGCAGGGCCGCTACACCGTGCGGGCCGCGCTCCCCGCTCCCGAGGCGGGCGGTCCCGACCGGGCCGGGCTGGGCCTCGCGTCGGTGGACGTGTCGGTGTGGCTGCTGGCGGCGGTGCTCGTCGGGTTCAGCCTCAAGGCGCTGCTCCTGATCCCGCCGCACCTGCTCCTCCCGGCCGCCGCGACGCTGGCCGTGATCGTGGTGATGCAGCTCAGGTCGGTGACCGGCCGCCACATGGCGGCCCTGTCCGTGATGGCGGTGCTCACCTTCGCGCCGATCCCGGTCTTCGGCCCGGTGTGGCTGGGCGTGGGCGGGTTCCTGGCGGGCCCGGTGCTGCTGGCCTTCCGGCCCTGGGTGGCCTGGCCGCTGGCCGGTGCGGTCGTCGCGGCCACCGGCGCCGTCGCCGTCCGCCTGGCCCTTCCGCTGCCCGAGTCGGTGAACGTCACGGTGAGCAACCTCGTCACCGGCCTGGTGGTCTACAGCCTGCTCCGCCTGGCCCAGCTCGCCAGGGAGCTGGAGGCGGCGAGGGAGAGCCTCGCCCGTTCGGCGGTCGTCGAGGAGCGTCTGCGCGCGGCCCGCGACCTGCACGACCTCCTGGGCCACAGCCTGGCCGCGATCCTGCTCAAGTGCGAGCTGGCCCGTCGCCTGCCGCCGGAGCGGGCGCGGGCGGAGCTGGCGGACGTCCTCGCCATGGCCGAACGCGCCGAGCACGACCTGCGCGCCGTCTCCGGCGAGCACCGCGACCTGTCGCTCGCCGCCGAGGCGGAGGCGGCGCGCGCGACCCTGGCCGCGGCCGGCGTCGAGGTCACGGCCGAGCTGGCCCACCCGCCGCTGCCGCCCGAGGTGGAGACCGCGCTGAGCGCCGTGCTGCGCGAGGCGGTGACGAACGTCCTGCGGCACAGCCCGGCCGCCCGCCGCTGCTCCGTGTTCACCACCGGCGAGGACGGCCTGGTCCGGCTCACCGTACGCAACGACGGCGCGCGCGCCGTCACGGCCCGCCGCGGCTCCTCCGGCCTCGGCAACCTGACCACCCGCCTGGCCGCGCTCGGCGGCCACCTCACCACGGGCGTCGAGGACGGCTGGTTCGCGCTGGAGGCCCGGGTGCGGGCCTCAGATCCAGCCGCTCTCGCTGGCGATGCGCACGGCGTCGGTACGGTTGCGCGCGTTTAGCTTGGCCACGATGGCCGTGAGGTAGTTGCGCACGGTCCCGGCCGTCAGGTGGAGCCGGGCGGCGATGTCCGGCGCGTCGGCCCCGGCCGCCGCCAGGCGCAGCACGTCGGCCTCGCGCGGCGTGAGCGGGTTGTCCGCGAGGTCCCAGGCGGTGACCGCGAGCGCCTTGTCCAGCACCCGCTCGCCCCTGGCCACCGCCCGGATGGCGGCCACCAGCTCCTCCGGCGGGGCCGTCTTCAGCAGGAACCCGCCGACCTGGGCCGCCAGCGCCCGTTTGAGATGCCCCGGCTTGCCGTAGCCGGTGAGCATGAGCGTGCGGCACGCCGGGACCCTGGCCCGGATCTCGGCGGCGGCGGCCAGGCCGTCGAGCGCGCCCGGCATGTCGATGTCGAGGACGGCCACGTCGGGCCGCCCGACGGCGGCGGCGTCCACGGCGGCCTGCCCTGACTCGACCGCGGACACCACCTCCAGGTCCTCCTCCAGGTCGAGCAGGGCCGCGAGGGCGCCGCGGATCACCGCCTGGTCCTCCGCCAGCAGTACACGAATCACGGCACACCAATGTAGGGGTGTCCGGTTCATGACGACGTCACGGGTGATCGGTGACGGCGTCTCTGGGACGCGCCGCGCCCCGCCGACAGGCTTGAGCACATGACGGATGTGGTGCGGCTGGACGCCGTGAGCAAGGTGTACGGCAAGGGACAGGGCGCGGTGGCCGCCCTGCGCGAGGTGACGGCGAGCATCCCACGCGGGACGTTCACCGCCGTGATGGGCCCTTCGGGATCGGGCAAGAGCACGTTCCTGCACTGCGCGGCCGGGCTGGACGTGCCGTCGTCGGGCTCGGTGCGCCTCGGCGGCACGGAGCTGGCGGGCATGGGCGAGACGGAGCTGACCGAGCTGCGCAGGCGCCGGGTCGGCTTCGTCTTCCAGTCGTTCAACCTGATCCCCGCGCTGGACGTGGTGGAGAACGTCACCTTGCCCCTCCGCCTGGCGGGCGCCCGCGTGGACCGGGAGTGGCTGGCGGAGATCCTGCGCAGGGTCGGGCTGGAGGGCCGCGCCGGGCACCGGCCCGCCCAGTTGTCCGGCGGCCAGCAGCAGCGGGTCGCGATCGCGCGGGCGCTGGTGACGCGGCCGGAGGTGGTGTTCGGTGACGAGCCGACCGGGGCGCTCGACACGATGACCGCCCGCGAGGTGCTGGGCCTGCTGCGGGAGGTGGTGGAGAGCATGGGCCAGACCGTGGTGATGGTGACGCATGATCCGGTGGCGGCCTCGTACGCGGGGAGCGTGCTGTTCCTCGCCGACGGCCGGATCGTGGACGCGATGAGCGCGCCGACCGCCGACAAGGTGGCCGAGCGCATGACCAGGATGGGGGCGTACGCGTGATCGGCCTCGCGGTCAGGACCCTGCGGCACCGCAAGGGCGCCTTCGCGGGCGCGTTCGTGGCGTTGCTGTGCGCGGCGGCGCTGGTGTGCGCGTGCCTCATGCTGCTGGAGACCGGCCTGCGCGGCGCGGTCGCCCCCGAACGGTACGCGGGCACGCCGCTGGTCGTGGCCGCCGACCAGTACGTCAGGCAGAGCGTGGACAAGGGGAAGGGCAAGACGAAGACGAAGGCCAAGCCGCTGACCGAGCGCGCCTGGCTGCCCGCCTCGGCCGCCGCCGAGCTGCGCCGCGCGCCCGGCGTGTCCAAGGTGATCACGGAGGTGACGTTCCCGTTCGGCGGGTTCATCGGGCACGGGTGGGAGTCCGCGGGGCTGACCCCGTTCACGATCGCGGAGGGGCGCGAGCCGCGGGCGGCCGGCGAGGTCGTCGTGGACGCCCGCGCCGGGCTGGCCGTCGGCGGCACGTTGCGCGGGCGGCGCGTGGTGGGCGTGACCGCGCAGGCGCTGCCGAGCCAGGACACGGTCTTTCTCAGCACCGCCGAGGCCCGCAGGCTCGCGGGCCGGCCGGACCTGGTGAGCGCGGTCGGCGTCTTCGCCTCGGGCGACGTGCCCCTCCCGTCGGGCGCGGTGGCCTACACCGGCGACGAGCGCGGGCGGCTGGAGTTCCTGGACGCCGAGCAGGCCAGGGTCTCGCTGATCAGCATGGGCGGCGCGCTGGCAGGGACGTCGCTGCTGGTGGCGATCCTCGTCGTGGTCGGCACGTTCGCGCTGTCGGTGCAGCAGCGGCACCGCGAGCTGGCCCTGCTGCGGGCCGTCGCCGCGACCCCGAAGCAGGTCCGCCGGCTGGTGAGCGGCGAGGCGCTGCTGGTGGGCGTGGCCGCCGGGGCGCTCGGGGCGGGCGCGGGCCTCGGGGTCGGCGTGTGGCTGCACGCCACGTTCGTGGCGCTCGGGACCACTCCGGCGAACCTGCGGCTGGTCGTCAGCCCGTTCCCGCCGCTGGTGGCGTTCCTGGCCACGCTCGGGTCCGCGCTGGTGGCGGCGCGGGTGTCGGCCCGGCGGATCGCGCGCATCCGGCCGGTGGAGGCGCTCGGCGAGGCCGCGCTGGACCGGGGGCGGCTCCCGTGGTGGCGGGCCGTGGCCGGGATCGCCTGTGTGGCGGGCGGGGTGGTGCTGGCGCTGGTGCTGTCGGGGCTGCGGACCGAGGCCGCGGCCACGCCGGTGACGATGCTGACGGCGCTGGTGTGGACGGTCGCCGTGACGCTGCTCGGGCCGCTGCTCGCGCGGGCCGCCGCGCGGGTGCTGCCGCTGCGGGCGGCCGGGGTGAGCGGCTTCCTGGCCGCGCGCAACCTGCGGGCCACGCCTGCGGGGCTGGCCTCGGTGCTGTCGCCGCTGACCCTGCTGGTGGCCATGACGTGCACGATCCTGTTCGCCCCCGCCACGGTGGGGCAGGCGGCGCTGGAACAGGCCGGCGAAGGGCTGCGGGCCGGCCACGTGGTGGTGGGCGCGGACGCGGCGACGGTCGCCGACGTGCCCGGCGTCGAGGCGGTCACCCCGGTGCTGCGCACGACGGTCAGGGTCGGGCTGGACAAGTTCTCGGCGCAGGCGCTCGCCTACGACCCGCGCACCGTGGACCTGGGCGTCACCGAAGGCTCGATGGACCGCTTCGCCGCGGACGGGGTCGCGGTCAGCACGGCGGCCGCCGCCCGGCTCGAAATCGGTGTCGGCGACCCGCTGCGGCTCACGCTCGGCGACGGCACCCCCGCGCGGCTCACGGTGGCCGCGCTCTACGCCCGCGGGCTCGGCTTCGGCGAGCTCACCCTGCCGTACGAGCTGGTCCCCGGGCACGTGGACGACGCCTCGGGCGCCCTGCTCGTGTCGGCGCCCACGCTGGACGCGGACGCGCTCGCGGCGGCGCTGCCGGACGGCGCGGAGCTGTCCGGCGCCTCCGGGCCCAGCGTGGGCGGGGGCGCCAACCAGCAGGCCACGCTCGTCGCCCTCGGGCTGATCATCGCCTTCACCGCGATCGCCGTGGTCAACACCGTGGCCATGGCGACCTCGGGGCGGGTCAGGGAGCTGGCGGCGCTGCGCCTGGCGGGCACCACGAAGCGGCAGGTGCTGCGCATGCTGCGGCTGGAGACGCTGGGCGCGGCGCTGGTGGCGGCGGCGCTGGGCACGGGGATCGCGCTGGTCACGCTGGCGGCGTTCGGGGCGGGCATGACGGGGTCGGCGGTGCCGTACGTGCCGGTGGGGACGTACGCGCTGGTGATCGCCGCCGCGACCGGCCTGGCCCTGCTCGCCACCTCCGTCCCGGCCCGGCTGGCGCTGCGGGTGCGGCCGGCCGCCGCCGTGGCGTCCCGCTGACGGCGAAGGGCCGCCGGGCGGCCCTTCGCGTCAGGCACCGCGCAGGATCCGCTCGTACAGCTCCAGGTAGCGCTCGCCCATCACCGACGGAGAGAAGCGGCGGCGGGCCTCCGCGCGGCACTCCTCCGGATCGATCTCGTCGATCCGCAGCAGCCACTCGGCCAGCTCCTCCTCGGTGTCGGCGAGGAAGCCGGTGCGTCCGTGGTCGATGATCTCCGGCAGGCAGCCGCGGCGCAGCCCGACGGGCGGCACGCCGAGCGCCAGCGCCTCGACGACGGCGGTGCCGCCCGGCTCGTCCCACTGGATGGGGAAGAGCGCGGCCCGCGCCGAGGCGTAGAGCCGGTCACGCTCCTCGCCGCCCACCGCGCCGACCCATCTCACGAGGTCGTGATCCAGGTACGGCGCCACCTGGTCGAGGTGGTAGCGCACGTCGGGGTGGCCGTGCAGCGGATGGTCGGGGTCCTGGGCGACGACGTCCAGCTCGGCCTGGCTGTCCCGGCCGCTGACCGGCCCGGCCAGCACCAGCGGCAGCCCCAGCTTCTGGCAGACGCGGGCAGCCACGTGCTGCCCCTTGAGCCCGCAGACCCGGCCCATGACGATCAGGTGCTCGCCGCGCTCGGCCTCGACCCGCCGGCCGGCGAGCGGCGTCGCCAGGTGGATCGCGCCGAGCGAGGCGGCGCGCAGGGCCTCGGGGGCGCGGGCGAGCTGCGACTCCGAGACGCCGTTCACCTTGATCGAGGACGGGAACGCGCCGTAGAAGTGAGGATGTTTGCGCAGGTCCCAGTGGAGGGTGTGGAGGACGGGCGGCCCGCCGTACGCCGCCAGCACCGCCGGCCCCACCACCTCCAGGTGATCGTGGACGAGGTCGATGTCGTCGCGCCCGCGCAGCTCGGCGACGATCCGCGCCTGATGGGCGTGCGCGATGCCCATGACCTGGTTGTACGGCTTCTGCAGCTCGCCGAACTGACCGTCGTCGAAGACGCTGATCAGCTCGTCCACCTCTAAGTCGCTGCTCCCGACGGTGGCGAGGACCACCCGCACGCCGCGCTCGCGCAGCGCGGGCACCAGCGTGGCCACGACGTTCTCGATCCCGCCGTAGCCGGGGGGCGGGACGGTGAGCCACGGCCCCGCGTTCATGAGGACCTTCACGCGCGATCCTCCTCCAGCACGGAGGCGAGCGGGGGACGCTCGGCCACGGCCACGTCCACCAGCCCGGCGTCGCCGTCGAGGCCCCACTGCAGCAGCGTGTGCGCGGGCGGCTCGGACGCCATCACCCGGCCCTGGCCCTCCAGCCGGGACCAGGCGGTGAGCATGATCTGCCCGGCCATCCGGCCGAGCGCGCTCATGTCCTGGTGGGTGTGGGTACGGTGACCGAGATCGACCTGGGCCATGGCGTCCAGGCCGACGAGGTCGAGCAGGTCCACCAGCAGGCCGAACTCGACGCCGTACTCGGTCACGAAGGGCACCTGTTCGAGCACGGCGCGGCGGGCGGCGTACTCGCCGCCGAGCGGCTGCGCGAACCCGGCCAGCTCGGGCCAGAACAGGTTGATGAGCGGGCGGGCGACCAGCTCGGTGACGCGCCCGCCGCCGCCCCGCTGGGGGACGCCGTCCGCGCCGATGTAGGGCCGCTCGTAGGTGGCCTTGACGAAGTGGACGCCGGCGTCGACCAGCAGCGGCCCGACCAGCCCCGCGATGTAGTGCGCGCCGAAGCTGCGCAGGTCGGCGTCCACGAACACGACGATGTCGCCGCTGCTCGCGGCCAGCCCCTTCCACAGGGCCTCCCCCTTGCCGGTCAGCGGGGGCAGGTGGGAGAGCACGTCGTTCTGCGCCACGACGCGGGCGCCCGCCGCGCGGGCCCGCTCGGCGGTCGCGTCGGTGGAGTTGGAGTCGACGACCAGGATCTCGTCGACGAGGGGCGCCCGCTCGACGAGCTCCCTGCGGATGACGGTGACGATGTCGCCGACCGTGCTCTCCTCGTCGCGAGCAGGCAGCACGACGCTCACCGTGGTGGTTCCCTTGGCCAGCATTAAGGCGTCGACGGGCCATTCGGCGGCAGTGCTCGAATGGGGGCCGTACCACTCCTGGACCCTGGACAAGGCTCGCACATCTGTTTTCATGCAGTCAGCCCCGTTCTCATGAGGACCCGCAACCTGCCCGTCCTATGCGCTTCCGAACATATTTGTTTGATAGCAACTGAACGTGGCATATGCGGGGGTGTGCCCCCACTGACCCGAGTCGGCATCGTAGGTGCCGGAAATGTCGCCGCCCGTCACGCAGACGTCCTGTCCGGGTTCTCCGATGTCACGATCGCCGGGATCGCCGACACGGATCTCGCGAAGGCCGAGGCTCTCGCCTCACGGCATGGCTCCCCCGCCTATGGCAGCCACGCGGACCTGCTCAGTGCCGGCCGTCTCGATGCGGTCTATGTTTGCGTGCCTCCTTTCGCGCACGGTAACCCCGAACTGGATGTTTTGTCGTCCGACCTGCCGCTTTTCGTGGAAAAACCACTATCTTTGGACCTCCGAACCGCGGAAACCATCGCGGCCGAAATCGACCGTAGATCTCTTCCGTCCGCGGTCGGCCATCACTGGCGTTATCTCGACGTCCTCGACCGGGCCACGGAACTGCTGGCCGGCCGCCCCGTACGGCTCGCGATCGGCCACTGGCTGGACAAGGTCCCGCCGGTCGGCTGGTGGCTGCGGCGGGACCTGTCCGGCGGCCAGGTCGTCGAGCAGGCCGTGCACGTCCTGGACCTGGCGCGGGTGCTGGTCGGCGAGGTCACGATGGTGCACGCGGTGGCCTCGGGCGAGGCGCCCGACGGCGAGGTGGACCGGGCGGGCGCCGCCGTCCTGCGCTTCGCCGGCGGCGCGGCCGGGCTGCTCGCCACCTCCTGCCTGCTCACCCGCAAGCACCGGGTGGGGCTGGAGGTCTGCGCCGACGGCATCGCCCTGGAGCTCTCCGAGACCCACCTGGTGGTGGACGGCGAGCGGGTGATCGAGGACGACGGCCGCGCGAAGACCCTCGTGGACCGCGCGTTCATCGACGCCGTGCAGGGCAAGGACGCGGACGTACGGGCCACGTACCGCGAGGCCCTGCGGACCCACCGCCTGGCCCTGGCCCTCGCACAGTCGGCCGCCGAGGGAGGGCCGGTGACGCTCGATGGGTGAGGTGCTCACGATCGAGGCTCCCGGCAGGGTCGCGCTGGTCGAGGAGAAGCTGCCCGAAGTCCCCGAGGGCGGGTTCAGGGTGGCGACGGCGTACAGCGGCGTCTCCGCCGGGACCGAGCTGACCTACGTCAAGGGCGACAACCCCTACCTGAACGCCACCTTCGACCGCGAGCTCGGCCTGTTCGTGCCGGGCACGCCGTCGATCGAGTACCCGGTGCGCGGCATCGGCTACATGCAGGTCGGCCAGGTGGTGGAGACCCGGACCACGGCCGTGCGCGAGGGCGCGCGGGTCGCCATGGCGTACGGGCACCGCACCGCGTACGTCGCCGATCCGCTCGCCGACCGCTTCGTCGAGCTGCCGGAAGACCTCGACCCGCTGCTCGGCGTCTACGTCGCCCACATGGGCCCCATCTGCGCCAACGGCCTGCTGCACGCCGCCCACGACCTGTACGGCCCGGCCGCGCGGCGGCTCGGCGACGGCGTGCACGGCCGGCGGGTCGTGGTCGTGGGCGCGGGCGTGGTCGGCCTGCTGGTGGCCTGCTTCGCGATGCACGGCGGCGCGGCCGAGGTCGTCGTCGTGGACGAGACCCCGGCCAGGCTGGAGGTAGCCGCGGCCCTGGGCGCGGACGTCCTGGCCGCTTCCCAAGACGACACGGATGACGACCCGGCGGTGACGTTGAAGCGGCGCTGGCGGCACGGCCCGCAGGACCGGGGCGCGGACGTGGTGTTCCAGTGCCGCGGCCGGGCCCGCGCGCTCGCCCTCGGGCTGCGCCTGCTCCGCCCCCAGGGCACGCTGGTGGACCTGGCCTTCTACACCGAGGGCGCGGGCGAGGTGCGGCTCGGCGAGGAGTTCCACCACAACGGCCTGTCGGTGCGCTGCGCGCAGATCGGCCGGGTGCCGCGCGGGCTGGCGCACGCCTGGGACAGGGAGCGGCTGTCGTACGAGACGATCGGCCTGCTCAGGGAGTGGGGCCCGCGCCTACGCCGGCACCTGGTCACCGATGTCGTCGGCTTCCGTGACGCTCCCCTGCTCCTCGGCGACCTCGCCGCCCGGCGGCGTCAGAGCCTCCAGGCCGTGCTCCGCCACGAGGTCGAGGAGGAGGGCGGCTGACCAGCTGAAGTCCGAGCAGCCGTGGCCGCGCAGGGTGAACGGGTCGAAGTACTCGCGAAAGCCCGACCGGGCGATCACCCGGACGATGCCCTCGGCGACCGGCCGGGCCAACTCGGGGCGGTGCTCGCTGAGCCCCTGCCAGATCAGCCAGCTCAGGTTGACCCAGCTCGGCCCGCGCCAGTAGCGCACGGGGTCGAAGTCGGGCGCGGCGGGCGAGAAGCTGGGCAGTACGCCGTCCTTGAGCGCGAACCGGTCGAGCGCGGTCGAGATCAGCCGTTCGACGACGTCGCCCGGCAGGCCGGGCAGCAGGAGCGGGGTGAGGCCGGCGGCGCTGTCGGAGCGGATCATCCGGCCGGCGACCAGGTCGCGGGGCTGGAAGAGCGCGCCGTCCCACAGGTGCTCGACCATGGCGGCGGTGACGGCGGCGGCCTCGTGCCGGTGCGGCTCGGGGTCGAGGCCGAGCTCGGCGGCGATCAGTGCGAGCACGTGCTCGGCCTGGCCGTAGGCGGCGTTGAACAGCGGGTCCTCGACCTGGAACGCGCCGGGGCTGAGGTAGCCGGAGTCGCGGTAGGCCCTGGCGAGGGCGACGTAACGTTCGTAGTCGCGGTCGGTGGGCCGCTCGTCGGCGTCGACGGTGCCGAGGTCGCGCCGGACGTAGCCGGTGGGGCGGTCGTGCACGGCGTGCAGCGGCTGGTCCCAGGCCGGGCTGTTGTCCATGCCCGACTCCCACGGGTGCACGATGGCGATCAGGCCCTCGGGCGAGCGCCGGGCCGCGCGCAGGAACTCCTGCTGGGCCACGAGCTTGGGGTAGACGCGGCGCAGGAACGCCGGGTCGGGCTCGGCCAGGTGGGTCCTCCACGCGGCCAGGGCGTGCACCGGCGGCTGGACGATGCCGGAGGTCGAGGTGCCGGAGGGCGCGCGGACCTGCCAGAAGTCGGGGCCGGGGAAGTAGGCGCCGTCGGGCACCCGGGGGTTGAACACGATGTGCGGCACCCGGCCGTCGCGCCACTGCGCGCCGAGGAGGCTGAGCAGCTCGGCCCGGCCGCGCCGCGGCGACCAGCGGGAGTGGCCGATGGCGATGAAGGCGGAGTCCCAGCTCCACTGGTGGGGGTACAGCCGGCGGGAGGGGACCGTGTGGTTGCCGTCCCAGTTCGACACCAGGACGCGCACGGCCTCGCGCGGGATCACAGGAACTTCCGTACGAACGCCGCGGTCTGCGGGAGCACGACCTCGGGCTCGCCGCGCAGGCGGCATTCGAGCGCGAGGTAGCCGTCGTAGCCGTAGGCGTCGAGGGTGGCGAGCTGGGCGCCCCAGTCGAGGTGGCCGGTGCCCGGCTGGTGCCGGTTGGACTCGCTGATCTGCATGTGGGCGAGGTAGGGGGCGGCCTCGGCCAGCGCGCGGCAGGGGTCGTCCTCCTCGATGTTCATGTGGTAGGTGTCGCCGACGACCCTGACGGAGTCCATGGCGCAGTACGAGACCGCGTCCGCGAGGGTGTTGACCATGTGGTTCTCGTACCGGTTGAGCGGTTCGAGCATGATCAGGACGCCGTTGCGCTGCGCGTGCTCGCCGAGGACGCCGAGCGCCTCGGTCAGCACCTCGCGGTCCTCCTCGGCGCTGCGCGGCGGCTCGAACGGCGGCAGCCGGAGCGAGAACTGCCCCCAGGAGGCGGGGGTCATGACGCCGATGCCGCCGAGCTCGCCGATGACGGTGAGCTGCGAGCGGAGCTGCTGGATCGCGTCCTTGCGCTTGGCGGGGTCGAAGTCGCCGATGAAGTGCGGCATGTCCACGCAGACCGTCGGCATGACGACGCCGTCGGCCAGCGCCCGCTTGAGCTCGGTGAGCCGGCCGGCGAAGTGGAAGTCGCCCTTGCCGCGCAGCTCGATCGCGTCGAAGCCGGCCTCCACGGCGAAGGCGAACTTCTCCTGCAGGGAGCGGCCGGGCAAGAGTTGCTCCTGGACGGCGAGCTTCACGGTCACTCCTCGAATCGGAAGACGAGCTGGAGCACCTCGGACTGGTGCTTGTCGAGCAGGTCGAACGCCTCGGCCGCCCGCTCGACGGGGACGACGTGGGTGATCAGCTCGGCGACCTCGACCTCGCCGCGGTGCACGAGCTCCATGAAGGTGCGCTGCAGCCGTTCGACGTCCCAGCGGTGGCTGAGCCAGGAGGCGACGCCGCCGATCTGGGAGGAGACGAGCTGGACCTGGTTGTGGTGGAACTCCTCGCCGAGCCGCAGGCCGACGCCGTCGCCCTGGTAGAACCCGGCGGCCACGACCCGGCCGCCCCTGCGGACGGTCCTGATGGCCTCGTGCAGCCCGAGGTGGGTGCCGCTGAGCTCGATGACGGTGTCGGCGCCCGCGATGCGCTTGCGCGTGAACTCGGCGACCGAGCCGCCGCGCACGTCGAAGGTCTCGGCCGCGCCGAACCTCCTGGCCAGCTCCAGTCGGTCGGGGATGGCGTCGGCGGCGACCACGCGGGCGCCGCTGAGCACGGCGAGGCGGGTGGCCAGCAGGCCGATGACGCCCTGGCCGAAGATCGCGACCTGGTCGCCGAGATGGATGTCGGCGGCGTGCACGGCGTTGAGCGCGATGGCGCCGACGCGGGCGAAGACGCCGCCGAGCGGGTCGGCGCCGGGCGGCAGCAGGTGCCCGACCAGCTTCTCGGCCGGGACGACGGCCTCGGCCCGGTGGCCCCAGATGCCCCACACGAGGCTGCCGACGGGCGGGTCGGCGACGTCGGGCGCCGCCTCCACCACCTCGCCGACCTCCTGGTAGCCCCAGCCGCTCAGGGGGTAGGCGTGGGTGCGGCCCTCGACGAAGAGGCGGCGCTCGGTGTCCCACTTGCGGTTGAGGTAGGGGTTGGTTCCGCGGTAGGCGGTGAGCTCGGTGCCTGCCGAGACGCCTGAGTAGATCGTCCGGACCCGGACGGAGCCGGGGACGATCTCGGCGGGAGTTTCCAGGCCGACGCGGACACGGCCCGGCTCCTCGAACGTGATGACGCGCATTCCCCACACTTACGCTTAATGATCAAACAGAAGTAGAAGCTTTATTGGTCTTTTGCACACGATAGTTGCGCCCGTAACCGGCGTAAGTCTACGGCTTCCGCGCGATGCGGCTGAGGTAATTGGGGTTTCTGACCGCGTGTCTTGTGGAAAGCGACCTTACCGGTCCCGGCGTGGCGTGGCGGACGTTGCGGCAACTGCTCCCGGGGTAAGGGCGGCATATCCCCAACCGGAGGAGCGTGCAATGCCGAAGAAGGTTACCGCCGTCCTCTCCGCCGCCCTACTGGTGACCGCCACGCTGACCGCCTGCGGCGGCGGCGAGGAGCAGGGCGCGGCCCCCAAGATCACGGTGTGGACCGAGGAGAACCTTGAGGACCGCATGGCGGTCCAGAGACAGATCATCGCCGAGTTCACCAAGAAGACCGGCATCCAGGTGGAGCTGGTGGGCGTCGCCGAGGACCAGTTCAGCCAGACCGTCACCGCCGCTGCCGCCGCCGACGACCTGCCCGACGTCATCGGGGCGCTGCCCCTCGCCTCGGTGCGGGAGCTGCAGGCCAACGACCTGCTCGACACCGAGACGCCCGGCAGGATCGTGGACGGGCTCGGCCGGGACACCTTCTCCCCCCGCGCCCTGGAGCTCGACACGGCGGACGGCAGGCTGCTGGCCGTGCCGAGCGACGGATGGGCGCAGTTGATCCTCTACCGCAAGGACCTGTTCGAGAAGGCCGGGCTGCGTCCGCCGGACACGTACGAGGCGCTGGAGGCCGCCGCGCGGAAGCTGAACACCGGCGGGATGGCGGGCATAACGCTGGCGATCGCGCCGAAGGACTCGTTCACGGCGCAGAGTTTCGAGCACGTGGCGCTGGCCAACGGCTGCCAGCTGGTCGACAATTCCGGAAATGTCGTTCTTAACTCGCCGCAATGCGTCAAAGCATTCGAGTTCTATGCGAACCTGGCCAAAAACTACTCGGTCAAGGGCAAACAGGACGTCGACACCACCAGAGCCACCTACTTCTCCGGCAAGGCGGCCATGATGATCTGGTCGTCGTTCATTCTCGACGAGCTGGCCGGGCTCAGGAAGGACGCCCTGCCGAGCTGCCCCGAATGCCGCAAGGACCCGGAGTGGCTGGCCAGGAACACCGGCATCGTCACCGCGCTCAAGGGCCCCGACGCCAGCGCCCCGGCCCAGTACGGCGAGATCGTCTCGTGGGCCGTCACCCGCGACGCGGCCAAGGAGCCGGCGAGCGCGTTCGTGACGTACATGATGGACGAGGGCTACGCGCGCTGGCTCGGCATGGCCCCTGAGGGCAAGTTCCCCACCAGGACGACCTTCGCCGAGCAGTGGGACAAGCTGCCCGCCGGCGTCGACACCAAAAAGCCGCTGTCGGAGATCTACCCGGCCGACGTGCTCACCACCCTGCGCGAGAGCCCCGACACCTTCGCCCGCTGGGGCATCCCCCAGGGCCAGGGCAAGCTGGTCGGCGCCACCATGGGCGAGCTGCCGGTGCCGAAGGCGCTGAGCGCGCTGGTCGACGGCTCGCTCACCCCGCAGGCCGCCGCCGACCAGGCCAAGGCCGACGTCGAGTCCATCAAGCGCGGGATCAGGGAGTGAGCCGGACTCCTGCCCGCACCCTGCGGCAGCAGGAGGGCCGGGCCGGACTCTCGCTGATCTCGCCGACGCTCGTCATCACGCTGGTCGTGGTGGTGCTGCCGCTGCTGTGGGCGATCATGCTGGCGTTCCAGGACGCCCGGCTGATCAACATCCGGCGGACCGGCATCTTCGGCCACTACACGCTGGAGAACTTCGGCTACGTCGTCTCCGAGCCCGGCTTCTGGTCGTCGCTGGTCAACACCCTCGTCTACACGGTGGCGGGCACCGGGCTGTCCATCGTGATCGGGCTGGTGGCGGCGCTGGCGCTGCGCGACAGGTTCCGGGGGCGGACGCTGGTGCGGGCCTCGATCCTCATCCCGTACGTCGCGCCGGTCGTGGCCGTGGCGTTCCTGTGGGAGACGATGCTCAACCCGCAGTACGGCATCGTCAACACCTGGCTGCGGGAGCCGATCGCCTTCCTCACCCAGGCCAAGGGCGAGTTCCTGGGCGTGCAGGTGCCGGTGGCGCTGCTCACGGTGATCGCGTTCGAGGCGTGGCGGTACTTCCCGTTCGCGTTCCTGTTCATCCTGGCCCGCCTCCAGGCCCTGCCGGGCGAGCTGGACGAGGCCGCGGTGGTGGACGGCGCGACGCCCACCCAGCGCTTCCGGTACGTGATCATGCCGCAGCTCTGGCGTACGGTCGCGCTGCTGGCGGTGCTGCGCTTCGTGTTCACCTTCACCAAGTTCGACGACGTCTATCTGCTGACCGGCGGCGGGGCCGGCACCGAGGTGGTCAGCGTACGGGTCTACAACTTCCTGACCTCGCGCGACGACATCGGGGCCGCGGCCGCGCAGGCCCTCGTCCTCGCCGTGTTCCTGGTCGTCTTCCTGGCCATCTACCTGCGGTTCTTCGCGGGAGGCGAACGTGAGCAGAGATAGGTTCGAGCGCGGGCTGCTGCGGGTGCTGAGGCCGGTGGTGATCCTGGCGCTCTTCCTGGCCACCGCCTTCCCGTTCCTCTACATGGTGACGCTGTCGGTCCGCGACATCCAGGAGCTCATCCTGGACCCGGGCTCCATCTGGCCGGAACGGTTCACTCTCGACACCTACGTGGACGTCCTCACCAAGCAGGGTTTCCTGACGTTCATGCGCAACAGCGCGATCGTGGCGGTCGCGTCGGTGGCGGTCACGCTGCTGATCTCGATCCCGGGCGCGTACGCGGTGGCGCGGCTGCGCTTCTTCGGCCGGCGGCAGGTGCACTTCCTGTTCCTCGCGGTCTACCTGTTCCCGGCGATCGTGCTGGCCATCCCGCTGTTCGTGCTCTTCACCATGCTCGGGCTGCGCGGGTCCCTGGCCAGCTTGATCCTCGTGTATATCGCGCAAACGGTGCCCGTCACGGTATACATGCTCCGCAACTACTTCGAGACCGTGCCGCGGAGCGTGGAGGAGGCGGCCGCGATCGACGGATGCACGAGACTGTCGACCATCTGGCGCGTGGTGCTGCCGCTGTCGAAGCCCGCGCTGATGGCCACCGGACTCTACGCCTTCATGATCGCCTGGAACGAGTTCCTGTTCGCCCTGCTCTTCCTCGTGGAGAAGCGCGAGAGCTGGACGGTCTCCCTCGGGCTGTCGCAGCTCGCGGGCAGCATCGAGATCCCGACGACGGTGCTGATGGCGGGGTCGGTGGTCCTCACGTTGCCGATCGTGATCGTGTTCTTCGCCAGTGAACGCCTGCTGACCGAAGGGCTGACGGCTGGAGCAGAGAAGGGATAGCACGCATGCTGACGGCAGGGCAGATCCTCCAGCTCATCCGGAACGGCACCTGCCGGACGCGCAAGGAACTCATCGAGCACACCGGCCTGTCCCGCTCGACGATCACCGACCGGGTCGACCGGCTCATCGATGCCGGCTACATCCACGAGTCCGGCGTCGGGGCGTCCGGGGGCGGGCGACCGCCCTCGGTCCTCGACGTGGACGCCGGGCGGCGCCTCATGCTCGTCGCCGACCTCGGCGCCATCCACGCGCGGGTGGCGCTCACCGACCTCGCGGCCCGCCCGCTCGCCGAGGAGAGCGCCGGCCTGCGCATCGACCTCGGCCCCGAGGCGGTGCTGTCGTGGGTGCGCGAGTGCTTCCAGCGGTTACTGGACCGGGCCGGCCGCCTGCCGGGCGAGGTGTGCGGCATCGGGATCGACCTGCCCGGCTCGGTCGACCACGTCAGCGGGCGGGTGATCCGCTCCTTCCTCATGCCCGGCTGGGACGACTTCCCGGTGGGCGAGGCCGTCGGCGCGGGCTACGACGTGCCGATCCTGGTCGAGAACGACGCCAACGCGATGGCGCTGGGCGAGTGGTGGACGTCCTGGCGCGGGAGCGACGCGCTGCTCCTCGTCAAGGTCTCGACCGGCATCGGCACCGGCATCGTGCTCGACGGCCAGATCTACCGGGGCGTCGAGGAGGCCGCGGGCAACATCGGGCACGTACGCATCCGCGAGAGCGACGACCGCGTGTGCACCTGCGGCTCGCGCGGCTGCGTGGCCTCGCTGGCGAGCGGGCGGGCCCTCGCCGCCGACCTCGGCCAGGAGTCCAGCCTGGACGTGGTCCGGCTGGTGCAGACCGGCGACCCCGCGGCCATCGCCCGCACCCAGGAGGCCGGGCGCACGCTCGGCGTGGTGCTGGCCACGGCGGTCAGCCTGCTCAACCCGGCCGCGCTGGTGCTGGCCGGGGACATGGCCGAGACGCGGGAGCACTATCTGACCGGGATCCGCGAGGTCGTCTACCGGCGGAGCCTGCCGTACACGACGAGGAACCTGGAGATCGTCACCTCGTCGCTGGGCGGGCGGGCGGGGATCGCCGGGATGGCGGTGATCGTGATGGAGCACGTGCTCTCCGCCGCCGCCGTGGACGCCGCCCTGCGGCCCAAGCCGGCCGGCTAGCGGGCGCCGAGGGCGCGCGGGAGCGCCTGGGCGGCCTCGGTCAGCGACGGGCCGTACCACGTGAGCAGCCGCCCGCTGACCAGCGCGCAGTCGAGGCCGGGGAAGCACTCCGGGCCGTCGTCCGCCGCGAAGGCGTAGGGCTCGTCGGGCAGGACCACGAGGCCGGGCCGGCGCGCCACCAGCTCGGCGAGCGGGATCTTGGGATAGCGCTCGGCGTGGCCGGCGTAGAGGTTGTCCACGCCGAGGCGGCGGAGCACGTCGCCGGTGAAGGTGTCGCGGCCGACGACCATCCAGGGCCGCCGCCAGATCGGGACGATCGCCGTGCGCCGGTGGGCCGGGGCGGGCCGCCGCCAGGCGTCCTCCGCCGTGTCCAGCCAGGCCGGGCGGGCGGTGCGGCAGGCGTGCAGGAACATCCGCTCCAGCGAGGCGAACGCCTGCTCCAGCGTCTCGATCCTGGTGACCCAGACGGCGAGCCCGGCCGCGCGCAGCGCCTCCAGGTCGGCCGGGCGGTTCTCCTCGGCGTTGGCCAGCACCACGTCGGGCCGGAGCCGGACGATCGCCTCCAGGTCGGGGTTCTTGGTGCCGCGCACCCTGGCCACGTCGAGGTCGGCCGGGTGTGAGCACCAGTCGGTCGCGCCCACCAGGGCTCCTGGCACGGTCGCCGCCACGGCCTCGGTCAGCGACGGCACCAGGGACACGATCCGCCGCACGGTCTCCGGCACCGTCACCGGGACGCCGATGTCATCCACAAGGCTCCCCTTCTGTCGGCAGATGTCCGTAGAATCGGGATCGATGATGATCAACTCTTGATCGGGGGTACGGCGGTTGGACCAGAAGTCCCTCGGCTTCGATCCGCACACGCCCAACGTAGCCCGGCTCTACGACTACTACCTCGGGGGCAAAGACCACTTCCCGGCCGATCGCGAGGCGGCCGAGCGGGTTCTCCGGGTGGCTCCGGAGGCGCGGGCCGCGGCGCGGGCCAACCGTGCCTTCCTGGGCCGGGCCGTGCGCCATCTCGCCGAGGCCGGCATCCGGCAGTTCCTGGACATCGGCACGGGGCTGCCGGCGCAGGACAGCGTGGACCAGGTCGCCGCCAAGGTGGCCCCGGACTCGCGGGTCGTCTACGTCGACCTCGACCCGGTCGTGCTGGTGCACGCGCGGGCCCTGCTGTGCGGCCGGCCCGGCACCGTCGTGGTGCAGGGCGACCTGCGCAAGCCCCGCGACATCATCGGCCATCCCGAGGTGCTCGGGGCGATCGACTTCAGCAGGCCCGTGGGGGTGCTGCTGGTGGCGGTCATGCACTTCGTGGCCGAGGCCGACCGGCCGCGGGAGATCCTCGCGACCCTGCGCGAGGCGATGGCCCCCGGCAGCTACCTCGTGCTCTCCCACGGAGCCCTCGACGCCTTCGGCGCGCGGCGGGCCGCCGCCGAGCGCGCCACCGAGGTCTACGAACGCTCGAACGCGCCGCTCACGCTGCGCGAGCGGGGGCGCATCCTGGAGCTGTTCGACGGGTTCGCGCTGGAGGACCCCGGCCTGGTCTGGCTCCCCGAGTGGCATCCGGAGCCGGCCGACACCGTCGACTTCGTCGCGGCCCCCGACTCCTCGCTCACCCTGTGCGGCGTCGCCAGGAAGATCTAGGACGCCGCACCGGGTGAGCATGCCCGCCTACTTGAGCGCGGCGAGCGCGCCGTCGTAGTCGGGCTCCTGCGTGATCTCCGGCACGAGCTCGGAGTAGACCACCTTGTTGTCGCCGTCGAGCACGACGACCGCGCGGGCGGCCAGGCCGGCGAGCGGCCCCGACTCCTGCGCCACGCCGTAGTCCAGCAGGAACTCGCGGCCCCGCATGAGCGACAGCATGGTGACGTTGTCCAGCCCCTCCGCGCCGCAGAACCGCTTCTGCGCGAACGGCAGGTCGGCCGAGACGCACAGCACCTTCACGTCCGGGTGCTCGGCGGCCACCTCGTTGAAGCGGCGCACCGAGGCGGCGCAGACGCCGGTGTCGACGCTCGGGAAGATGTTGAGCACCTTCGTCGACGCGCCGAGGTCCGACAGCGACAGCTCGGCGAGGTCGCCGCCGACCAGCCGGAAGTCAGGGGCGCTGTCGCCCTGCTTCGGGAAGGTGCCTCCCACAGTGATCGGGTTGCCCTTGAAGGTGACGTCGGACATGAAATGCCTCCTGGATACCGGTGTTTCCCCGATCGCCGATCCTATGACGGCTCATACGTTACGCCGGTACTGGCCACCCGCCTCGAACAGGGCCTCGGTGATCTGCCCGAGCGAGCAGTGCCTGGCCGCCTCCATGAGGACCCCGAAGGCGTTCTCGTCCGACATCGCCGCCTCGCGCAGCCGGGCGAGCTGCCTGGGGGCCTCCTCCCGGTTGCGCTCGTGGAAGGCGCGCAGCCGGTCGAGCTGCGACTGCTTCTCCTCCTCGGTGCCCCGGGCCAGCTCCAGCTGGTGCGGCGCCGGCTCGTCGCCGTCCTCCTTGGTGAACGTGTTGACGCCGACGATCGGCAGCGAGCCGTCGTGCTTGCGCATCTCGTACAGCATGGACTCGTCCTGGATGCGGCCGCGCTGGTAGCCGGTCTCCATCGCGCCGAGCACGCCGCCGCGGTCCGACAGCCGCTCGAACTCGGCCAGCACCGCCTCCTCCACCAGGTCCGTCAGCTCCTCGACGATGAACGAGCCCTGCAGCGGGTTCTCGTTGCGCGCGAGGCCCCACTCGCGGTTGATGATGAGCTGGATCGCCATCGCGCGGCGGACCGAGTCGGCCGACGGAGTGGTGACGGCCTCGTCGAAGGCGTTGGTGTGCAGGCTGTTGCAGTTGTCGTAGATCGCGATGAGCGCCTGCAGGGTGGTGCGGATGTCGTTGAAGTTCATCTCCTGGGCGTGCAGCGACCGGCCCGAGGTCTGGATGTGGTACTTGAGCTTCTGCGAGCGCTCGCCGGCGCCGTAGCGCTCGCGCATGGCGATCGCCCAGACGCGGCGGGCCACCCGGCCGAGCACGCTGTACTCGGGGTCCATGCCGTTGGAGAAGAAGAACGACAGGTTCGGCGCGAAGTCGTCCACCTTCATGCCCCTCGCCAGGTAAGCCTCCACGTAGGTGAAGCCGTTGGCGAGGGTGAAGGCGAGCTGGCTGATCGGGTTCGCCCCGGCCTCGGCGATGTGGTAGCCGGAGATCGAGACCGAGTAGAAGTTGCGCACGCCGTTGCGGATGAACCACTCCTGGATGTCGGCCATCATCCGCAGGCTGAACTCGGTGGAGAAGATGCAGGTGTTCTGGCCCTGGTCCTCCTTCAGGATGTCGGCCTGCACCGTGCCGCGCACGGTGGCGAAGGTGCGCGCGGCGAGCTCGCGGTCCTCGCGCTCGTCGGGCTCGCGGCCCTGCTCGGCGCGGAAGCGCGCCCTGACCTGGTCGAGCGCGGTGTTGAGATAGAAGGCGAGGATCGTCGGGGCGGGGCCGTTGATGGTCATCGAGACGGACGTGCTGGGAGACGTCAGGTCGAAGCCGTCGTAGAGCGCCTTCATGTCGTCGAGCGTGGCGATCGACACGCCCGAGGTGCCGACCTTGCCGTAGATGTCCGGGCGCGGGTCGGGGTCGTTGCCATAGAGGGTGACCGAGTCGAACGCGGTGGACAGCCGGGTCGCGGGCTGGCCGGCCGACAGCAGCTTGAAGCGCCGGTTGGTGCGGAACGGGTCGCCCTCGCCGGCGAACATCCGGGTCGGGTCCTCGTCGTCGCGCTTGAACGGGAACACCCCGGCGGTGAACGGGAACGCCCCCGGCAGGTTCTCCGCGCGCAGGAAGCGCAGCAGGTCGCCGTGGTCGCTGTAGCGGGGCAGCGCCACGCGCGGGATGCGGTTGCCGGACAACGTCTCGCGCCACAGCGGGGTGTGGATCTCCCGGTCGCGGACCTTGACCACCAGCTCGTCGGCCCGGTAGCGCTCGACCGTCGCGGGCCAGGCGGCGAGCAGCGCGCGGCTCTCGTCGGTCAGCTCGCGCTCGGCGCGGTCCTGGAGTGCCCTTAGCCGCTCGTCGTCGCCGTCCCCCTCCAGCAGGTCGCGGACGGCGGCGAGCTGCTGGCGGCGGCGGGCCGCCTCGGCCTGGGCCAGCGTCTCTGCGTGGTAGCCGCGTACGGTCTCGGCGATCTCGGCGAGGTAGCGGGCGCGGGCGGGCGGCACGATCGCGGCCGACGCCTGCGAGGTGCGGCCGGCGACCTTCGGCAGCAGCCCGGGGCCGGGCTCCGGCAGCAGCAGGCCCCTGAGGTGGTGGTAGAGGGCCGTGACGCCGGCGTCGTTGTAGCGGGAGGCGATGGTGCCGAAGACCGGCATGTCCTCGGGGCGGGCGGAGAACGCCTCGCGGTTGCGTACGAGCTGGCGGCGGACGTCGCGCAGGGCGTCCTCGGCGCCGCGGCGCTCGTACTTGTTGATCACCACGGCCTCGGCGAAGTCCAGCATGTCGATCTTCTCGAGCTGGGAGGCCGCGCCGAACTCGGGCGTCATCACGTAGATGGGCACGTCCACGTGCGGGACGATGCCGGCGTCGCCCTGGCCGATGCCGGGCGTCTCGACGATCACCAGGTCGTACCCGGCGGCGCGGCAGGCGGCGATCACGTCGTCGAGGCAGGCGGGGACCTCGTTGGGGGCGCCGCGGGTGGCCAGGGAGCGGAAGTAGACCTGGGGGCCGAGGCTGTTCATCCTGATGCGGTCGCCGAGCAGCGCGCCGCCGCCGCGCCGGCGGGTGGGGTCGATGGCGATGATCGCGATGCGCAGCTTGTCGTCGTTGTCCACGCGGAAGCGGCGGACCAGCTCGTCGGTCAGTGAGGACTTGCCGGAGCCGCCCGTACCGGTGATGCCGAGCACCGGCGCGCGCCGCTCGCCCGCGGCGCGCCTGAGCGCGTCCGTCAGCGCCTCGGGGGCGCGGCCCGACTCGACGAGGGTGATCGCGCGGGCCAGCGCCGCCTGGTCGCCGGAGAGCACGGCCTCGGGCGCGGGCGGGTCGCCCAGCTCGTGGTCGCAGTCCTCGACCAGCTTGTTGATCATGCCGGGCAGGCCGTAGCGCTGGCCGTCCTCCGGCGAGAAGATGCGGGTGACGCCGCGGGAGTGCAGCAGCTCGATCTCCTCGGGGACGATCACTCCCCCGCCGCCGCCGAAGACCTTGACGTGCCCGGCGCCGCGCTCGCGCAGCAGCTCCACCAGGTAGGTGAAGAACTCGACGTGCCCGCCCTGGTAGGAGCTGATGGCCACGCCCTGCACGTCCTCCTGGATGGCGGCGGTGACGATCTCGTCGACCGAGCGGTTGTGCCCGAGGTGGATCACCTCGGCGCCTTGCGACTGCAGGATGCGCCGCATGATGTTGATCGCCGCGTCATGGCCGTCGAACAGGGCCGCGGCGGTCACGAAACGCACGGGGTTCACCGGGACGTGCACGCCTGATCACTCCTTTGTGAGGGGCTCTCCATCCCAAGATACTAGGACGTCCTACTATTTCCCAGGAACCTGCGGGGTAGGGGACCCGGCGAGGAGGTGGGGCCGATGCGCGCACTCACGTTCGCGCCAGGGAAGAAGGGCACGCTGGAGGTCACGGAGTTGCCCGAACCCGCACCCGGTCCGGGCGAGCTGCTCGTCGAAGGGCTCGCGCTCGGCATCTGCGGGACCGACAGGGAGCTGGCGGCGGCCGAGTACGGCTGGTCCCCGCCCGGGCGCGAGCGCATGGTCATCGGGCACGAGTCGTTCGGGCGGGTCCTGGAGGCGCCGGACGACACGGCGTTCTCGGCGGGCGACCTGGTCGTCGGTGTGGTACGCCGCCCCGACCCGGTGCCGTGCGGCGCCTGCGCGCGCGGCGAGTTCGACATGTGCCGCAACGGCCAGTACACCGAGCGCGGCATCAAGGAGCGCGACGGCTACGCGAGCGAGCGCTGGACCGTCGAGTCCGACTACGCGGTGCGCCTGGACCCGTCGCTGGAGCACGTCGGCGTGCTGACCGAGCCCGCGTCCGTGGTGGCCAAGGCGTGGGACCAGATCTGGCGGATCGGCTCGCGGGCCTACTTCGAGCCCGCCAAGGTCCTCGTGACCGGCGCGGGGCCGATCGGGCTGCTGGCCGCCATGATGGGCCGGCAGCGCGGCCTGGAGCTGCACGTCGTGGACCGCTCGCCCAAAGGGCTCAAGTCCGAGCTGGTGGAGGCGCTCGGCGGCACCTACTACTCCGACTCCTCGCTCGCGCCGCTGGCCCGGCTCCAGCCCGACATCATCATCGAGTGCACCGGGGCGGGGCAGCTCGTCATCGACGCGATGACGGCCACGGCGGCCAGCGGGATCGTCTGCCTGTGCGGGCTCGCGGCGGGCGGGCGTACGCACCGGGTGGACGCAGGGGTGATCAACCGGGACATCGTCCTGGAGAACGACGTGGTCTTCGGCACCGTCAACGCCAACCAGCACCACTTCGCGAGCGCGGCCGAGGCGCTGGCCAAGGCGGACCGGGAGTGGCTGGAGCGGCTGATCACCCGTCGGGTGCCGCTGGAGCGGGCCACGCAGGCGCTGGAGCCGGTCCAGGGGGACGTGAAGGTGGTGGTCGAGCTCAACGCCTCGTGACGGGGCGGAGCGGGGCTCAGCGAGGATCGTACGGTTTGCGGCGGGACGGGGTGGAGCGGCGGGCGGCGGCCGGGTCCGAGCCCGTCCGGACCTTCTCCCGCCCTGCGTCACGCGGCCCCGGTCCCCCGCCGACGCGGACCGGCTCCCGCTCCGGGCGGACCGGCTCCCGCTCCGGGCGGGACGTCTCGCGCTGCTGCCTGGGGACGGGTGGGGCGCCGACCCGGGTGAGCTTGCCGCGGAAGGTCTCGGGGATCGGCGCGGGCCGCCGGGCCTCGTTCGTCCCGGATCCCTCGGGCCCGTCCGGCTCGTTCCACGGCCACGCGACCGGCCACGGCCAGGTGAGGCGGTGGCGGACGCGGCGATGGACGCTGCGACGGCGGGTGAAACGTAAGGACAGCACGACGGTCACCAGCACCATCGCGGCCAGCAGCGCGGGCGGCGTGCCCAGGAAGTCCAGCGGCGAGCTGCCCCCGGTGGCGGACTGCGGGGGCCGGACGAACGGCTGCTCGGTGCCGCGGATCTCGCCGAGCCGGTCGGCGTTGGCCTTGACCAGGCGCGGGACGCCGTACCCGACGACCTTGTCGGTCTCGCGGACCTTGCGCTTGAGCCAGACGCCGTCGACGTTCGCCTCGATGGTGTGGATCTTCTTGCCCTCGACCCGCTCGACGATCCCGACGTGGTCGATGCCCTTGTAGGACTTGCCGCCGCGCCAGTCGTAGAAGACCAGGGCTCCAGGCTCGGGCCGCTGGGTCCAGCCGCCCTGCTTCATGAACCATGCGGCGTGGGAGGGGGTCCAGGCGAACTCACCGACGTAGGGGGTGAGGCCCGATCTGTCCGCCGCCCAGGCGAGGAACATGTCGCACCAGGGCGCGTTGCGGAACTGGGTGTCCTGGACGCGATCCGCGTACCACTGGCCGAACTTGGTGAACTGGCCGCTCTTCTCCTTGTAGCCGAGTTCCTGCCGTACCGTCTCCAGCAGCCTCTGGGCGATCGGGTCCAGGGTGACTCCTCCGGGGTAAAACCGACAAAACCACGATGGACTGTAATAGCGTCATCGGGAAATTGCGCGGGCCACCCGGAAAGTGTCTTGCTATGAGATGAAATATCGGCTAAGTGACTGATGTGACCGGTGAGCCAGGAGGGCCCTCACGCACCCGCGCCGACGCGGTAGACCGCGACGTCGCCCGCGCCCGGCGCGACCACGTCCGCCACGATCACGGTCACGTTGTCCGGCGAGCCGCCCTCGTTGGCCAGGTCGATGAGCCGCTGCACGGCCACGACGGGATCGGCGACGCTGGTCAGCACCTCGTGCAGCATCTCCGGGCCGAGCACGGCGGTCAGCCCGTCGGAGCACAGGAGATAGCGGTCGTCCGGCTCGGCCTCGCGCAGCGCCATGTCGGGCTCGGCCCGCCCCTCGCTGCCCAGCACCCGCAGCACCATGGAACGGCGGGGATGCACCGCGGCCTGGTCCTCCGTTATCCGTCCTTCGTCCACCATCGACTGCACAAGTGTGTGATCCTTGGTCATCTGGTAAAGAGCACCGTCGCGCAGCAGATACCCGCGGGAGTCACCGAGATGAGCCAGGGCGAAACGGTAGCCGTCGAACAGCATGGCGGTCACCGTGGTGCCCATCCCCCGGCGCGCCGGGTCGATGTCGGCCAGCTCGACCAGTCGGCGGCCCGCCTCGGCCACCGCGCTCTCCAGCGCGGCCTCCAGATCGGCGCCCGTCTCGGGAAGCGTGGCATCCAACTCGCGCATGACCGCGATCGCGGCCGAGCTCGCCAGCTCGCCCGCCGCGTGACCGCCCATCCCGTCGGCCACCACGAGCAACCGGCCGCTCGCGTAGCCGGAGTCCTCGTTCTGCTCCCTGCGTCGGCCCACATCTGATCCGGCGGCATAGCGGATGTTGTGCTTCATACACCGCAGTAAATCATTGGTTGAAAGACTTCACAAGCAGATGCGCTGAAGACTCTTGTGAACTACTGTGGGCATCATGAGCCACGACCCGACCGTCAACGCCGGGGACATCGCCCGGCTCGCCGGTGTCGGGCGTGCCGCGGTCAGCAACTGGCGCCGCCGCCACGACGATTTTCCCCAACCGGTGGGCGGCACCGCCAACCAGCCGCTGTTCTCGCTGCCCCAGATCGAATCCTGGCTGCGCCGCTATGGGAAGTCCTACCAGGTCTCCCTGGGAGATCGGGTATGGCAACGCCTGAAAGCCGCGGGCGATTTGCGGCTGGGCGAGCTGGTGGCCCAGGCGGGCATCCTGCTCACCGACCGCCACGCGCCGACGAGCGCGCGACCGGACGGGCAGCCGGACGGGCAGCACGACGGGTCGCGTGACGGGCAGCTCTCCGGGCAGCCCTCCAAGCGACTCGAAGGGCGACTCGAAGGGCGACTCGAAGGGCGGCTGGACGGTGAGCTCGCCGGGCTCGTCACCGAGCTGGCCGAGCAGCACGAGCCACTGACCGCGTACGAGTTCCTGTGCGAGCGCTACCTGGAGGCCCACTCGAGGCAGCTCTCCGTCACCCGCGACGACGTGGCCGAGCTCATGGTCCGGCTGGTCCGCGCCGAGGGCGGCACGCTGCTCGACCCGGCCTGCGGCGTCGGAACGCTCCTGCTGGCCCTCGACCGCGCCCCGCGACCCGGCGGCGAGGCCCCCCGCCGCCCCGCCAAGGTCCTCGGGCAGGAGCTGAGCGAGACCTCGGCCGCCATCACCGCGGCCCGGCTCCGGCTGCGCGGCCTCGACGCCGAGATCGCCGCCGGCGACGCCATGCGCGCCGACGCCTTCCCCGGCCTGCGGGCCGACGCCGTCGTGTGCGATCCGCCGTTCAACGAGCGGGCCTGGGGCTACGAGGAGCTGACCGGCGACCCGCGCTGGGAGTACGGCCTGCCGCCGCGCGGCGAGCCCGAGCTCGCCTGGGTCCAGCACTGCCTCACGCACGTCAAGCCCGGCGGTTCGGTCGCCATCCTCATGCCCCCGGCCGCCGCCAGCCGCAAGGCGGGCCGCCGCATCCGGGCCAACCTGCTGCGCGCGGGCGCCCTGCGGGGCGTCGTGGCGCTGCCCGGCGCCGACCTGTGGCTGCTGCGCCGGCCCAAGCCGGGCGAGCGGCCCCCGTCCGAGGTGCTGATCCTCGACGCCGCCGGCGACCTGGAGCTCGTCGAGCCGGCCTGGCGGGCCTACCTGGAGGACCGTTCCGACCAGACCGTACGCATCATCGACCTGCTGGCCGACGAGGTCGACATGACCCCGGCCCGCCACCAGCGCCACGACGACGTGGGCAAGGCCTTCGCCGAGGTCCGCGACCGGTTCCTGGCCGCCAGCGCGGCCCCTCCCGACCTGAAGGTGCTGGAGCAGCCGCTCGACCAGCCCGCGATCACGCTCGGCGACCTCATCAAGGAGGGCCTGGTGACCATGATCCAGGCGCCCGCCAAGATGGTCGCCGACGGTGGCGACGTGCCCGTCCTGACCGCCGACGACGTGCTCAGCGGCAGCCCGCCCTCCGGCTCGGCGGCCACGCAGCAGGGCCTGGTCACGCTGCGGGCCGGCGACGTCGTCGCGTCCTACTCCAGCGTGCGCGTGATCGCCGACGGCGGCGCCGTGCTGGGCCCGCACCTGACCCTCTACCGGGTGGACGGCCGGCGGCTCGACCCCGACTTCCTGGCCGGCTACCTGCGGGCCGCGGGCGGGCGGGCCACCACCGGCTCCAGCAGGTTCGACGTGCGCCGCACCCGGCTGCCCCGGCTGCCGCTGAAGGAGCAGAAGGCGTACGGCGAGGCGTTCCGGCAGCTCGCCGTGCTGGAGGACGCCATCCGCGAGACCTCCACCCTCGGGCACACCCTCATCAGACTCGGCCTCGACGGCCTCGCCGACGGCCGCCTCCACCCTGCTGATGGCCTCACTCCGTGAGGCGGGCTCACTCTTTGAGATGGGCTCGGCAGGCACGCTTCCTCGCTGTGCTGACGGTGTAGTTTTTCTCGGAAAGGCGGGAGGGAGGGGCTGTGGTCATCGGCGACCGGTATGTGCTCGACGACCTCCCTCTCGGTACGGGCGGCATGGGGGCGGTCTACGCGGGGCACGACCGCCATCTCGACCGCCGGGTCGCGGTCAAGTTACTGCGCCTGCCGAGCGGCCCCGATCACGAGCTGGAGCGCCGCTTCATCCGTGAGGCCCGCATCCTGGCCAGGCTGGAGCATCCCGGCGCGCCCGTCCTCTACGACTTCGGCACCCACGAGCAGCGGCTCTTCCAGGTGATGCAGTTCATCGAGGGCGTCACCGTGGCCGACGTGGTGAGCGAGCACGGCCCGCTGCCGGTGCCGTGGGCGGCGGCCATCGCGGCGCAGGCGTGCGCGGTGCTGTCGGCGGCCCACGCTCTCGCGATCTGCCATCGCGACCTCAAGCCGACCAATCTCATGCTCTGCCCTGACGGCAGCGTGAAGGTGCTCGACTTCGGCCTCGCGCTGCTGCGGGACGCCGACGTCACCACGTTCACCAGGATCGGGCAGATCCTGGGCACGCCCGCCTACATGGCGCCCGAGCAGATCCAGCACGGGGTGGCCGAGCCGCGCAGCGACCTCTACTCGCTGGGCTGCGTGCTGCACGAGATGCTGACCGGCCGCCAGCTCTTCACCGGGCCGACCGACTACGTGGTCTTCGAGAAGCAGGTGAAGGAGCAGCCGCCGGCCGTGCCCGGCCTTCCGCCCGGCCTCGCGGCGCTGCTGGCGCAACTGCTGGAGAAGCAGCCGGAGGCCCGGCCCGCGGACGCGAACGAGCTGTACGAGCGGCTCGACCCGTTCGCGGTGGGCCTGCCCCAGTTGCCGGGTTTCCTGGCGCCCGCGCCGAGCCCCGGCGGCATGTACGCCCGCATGGCCGGCCGCGTACTCGGCGGCTGACCCCGGCAGGGCGTCCACGAAGCCGGGGTCGCAGGTGAGCCGCCAGGCGCGGTCCGGCCCCGACTCCACGAGCCAGGCGGTGACCGGGGGGATCGCGCCGGCCTCGATGAGGTTGTCGAGGATCACCGGCAGGTCGTCCGTCCAGTCCTCGCCGTCCAGCATGACGAGGGTGCCGGGGCACGTACGGGGTCGTAGCGGTGGCCGATCGGGTGCCTGGACAGCTTGTGGCGGGGCGCGGCGGGCGGGTCGAGCCACGGGGACGGCGGCGTGGTCCCGGCGACGGAGAAGCCGTTCCATGACCGCGGGTTGAGCGGGTCGGGCAGGTCCACGCCGTCCACGCGCAGCCGGTACGAGGCCCGCCAGCCGCGCCGTACGACGTAGGTGCGGTGCCACACGTCGCCGGTGCGCTCCATGAGGGCGGCGTCGGTGTCGTGGGTCAGCTTGTTTGCGAGGACCCGCACCTCACGGGCCTCCCCCCGCCAGAGGAAGGTGACCGCGCGGTGCTCGTCGTCGCCCGGGATCGGGGTCACCAGCGGGGTGACGGCCGCGTCCAGGCTCGGCGTGGGCAGCGTGCGGGGCGGCGCCGGGCGCGGCACCCGTGGCGGCAGTGAGCGGGGGGCTCGATCGTGCATCGAGGGCAGCCTAGCCCAGACCGCGAAGGGACTGAAACATTTCGGGGAACGCTCTCTCGGATAACGGCGATCGTTATCTAACCCCCGTTGACACAAGCATGTGAGCCGCACGACTCTCGGGAGAGAGCGCTCTCTCACCTGTCCCCCCACGCACAACCCAGGAGGGTTCCATGACCCCTCGGATCCGTCTTGCCGTCCCCCTGCTCGCCGCGGCCCTGCTCAGCTCCGCGTGCGGCGGCGGAGGCGGAGGGAGCGCCGCCGCGCCGGCGAGCGCGCAGCCGGGCGAGAAGATCAAGCTCACCGTCGGCCTCTTCGGCGACTTCGGCTTCAAGCCCCTCTACGAGGAGTACAAGAAGACCCACCCGAACATCGAGATCGTCGAGAACGTCACCCAGTTCAACGACCACCACAACAACCTGGTCAAGCGGCTGGCCACCAACGCCGGCGCGGGGGACGTCGAAGCGGTCGAGGTCGGCTACATCAGCACCTTCACGGCCCAGCCGAACAAGTTCGTCGACCTCAAGCAGTTCGGCCTGGACAAGCGCCAGTCCGACTACCTCGACTGGAAGTGGCAGCAGGGCCTCAGCAAGGACGGCGGCCAGGTCCTCGGCCTCGGCACCGACGTCGGCGGCCTGGCCATGTGCTACCGCAAGGACCTGTTCAAGAAGGCCGGCCTGCCCACCGACCGCGCCGAGGTCGCCGCCCTGTGGCCGACGTGGGAGCAGTACATCGAGACCGGCAAGAAGTTCGCCGCGGCCGACGTCGCCGGCGCGAAGTTCACCGACTCCCCCGGCGAGATCTTCCGTGCGATGGTCAACCAGGCCCCGACCGGCCTGTACGACGCCCAGGACACCATCATCGTCGAGTCCAACCCCGACGTGAAGAAGGCCTGGGACCTGTCCAACCAGCTCACCCAGGAGGGCCTGACCGCCAAGCTCGCGGCCTTCTCCCCGCCGTGGAACACGGGCTTCGCCAAGGGCTCGTTCGCCACGATCATCTGCCCGGCCTGGATGACCGGCTTCATCCAGGAGCAGGCCAAGGACGCGACCGGCAAGTGGGACATCGCCACCGTTCCGGGCGGCTCGGGCAACAGCGGTGGATCGCACCTGATGGTGCCCAAGCAGAGCAAGCACCCCAAGGAGGCCGCCGAGCTGATCGACTTCCTGACCTCCAAGGACAACCAGGCCAAGGTCTTCAAGGAGGAGGGCACCTTCCCGTCGATCCCGGCGCTCTACGACGACCCGTCGATCCAGAACTTCACCAAGCCGTTCTTCGGTGACGCCCCCATCGGCAAGATCTACTCCGACGCCGCCAAGGCGCTCAAGCCGCAGCACCTCGGCCCGAAGGAGGCCGACGTCCGGGTGGCGATCGGCAACGGCCTCGGCCGCGTCGAGCAGGGCAAGCAGACGCCGGACGAGGCGTGGACCCAGGTCCTCGAGGACGTCAAGAAGATTCGATGAGCACCTACCCCCTCGCGGCGACGCGGCGGCGTAGGCGCAGTGTGCGGCACACCCTCGACATGAGGGTGTCGCCGTACGCCTACGTCGCGCCCTTCTTCCTGCTGTTCTGCGCGTTCGGCCTGTTCCCGCTGATCTACACGGCCTGGGTGAGCCTGCACGAGTGGACGCTGCTGTCGGACACCCAGGAGTTCGTCGGCCTCGGCAACTACTCGACGCTGCTGGCCGACGGCTACTTCTGGAACGCGACCTTCAACACGCTGTCCATCGGCGTGCTGTCCACCGCCCCGCAGCTCCTGCTCGCCATCTGGCTGGCGCACCTGCTGAACCGGCGGCTGCGCCTGCAGACGTTGTTCCGGATCTCGCTGCTGCTGCCGAACGTCACCAGCGTGGTGGCGGTCGTGGTGATCTTCAGCCAGCTCTTCGGCCGCGACTTCGGTCTGATCAACTGGATGTTGTCGTGGTTCGGGGTCGGCAGCATCGACTGGGCGGCCGGCACCGCGACCTCGCACGTCGCCCTGTCCGTCATGATCATGTGGCGGTGGACCGGCTACAACGCGCTGATCTTCCTGGCCGCCATGCAGGCCGTGCCGCGCGAGCTGTACGAGGCCGCCACCCTGGACGGCGCGAGCAACTTCCGGCAGCTCCGCAGCGTCACGCTGCCGATGATCCGGCCGACGATCATCTTCGTCGTCATCGTCTCCACGATCGGCGCCATGCAGATCATCGCCGAGCCCATGCTCTTCGCGCAGAGCACCGGCAGCGGGGGCGGCACCTTCGCCACCGGCGGTCCCGACCGGCAGTTCCAGACCCTGGCGCTGTACGTCTACGAGCAGGCGTTCGCCAACTCGACCTTCGACTTCGGCTATGCCTCGGCCGCGTCCTGGCTGATGTTCCTGGCCGTGGTGATCGTCTCCGGCGTCAACTTCCTCATCACCCGCAGGGCGAAAGGAGGCATCGTATGAGGCTGCGCTACCTGACCCTGACGGCCGTGGCGTTCTTCTCGGCGTTCCCGCTGTACTACAGCGTCGTCGTGGCCTCGCGGCACAACTCGGCGCTGGCGCAGGTGCCGCCGCCGCTGATCCCCGGCGGGAACTTCTTCGCCAACGTCTCCCGGGTCTTCGACACGGTGCCGTTCGGGCTGGCGCTGGTCAACTCCCTGATCGTGGCGGGGTCGATCTCGATCGCGGTGATGTTCTTCTCCACGCTCGCCGGGTTCGCCTTCGCCAAGCTGAAGTTCCGTGGCAGGAACGCGATGCTGGTCATCACGGTGGCCACCATGATGGTCCCGGCGCAGCTCGGCATCATCCCGCTCTACATGCTCATGGTGAAGCTGGAGTGGACCGGCACCAACTACGCGCTGATCGTGCCCGCGCTGGTCAACGCCTTCGGCGTGTTCTTCATGACCCAGTACCTGTCGCGGGCGCTGCCCACCGAGCTGCTGGAGGCCGGGCGGGTGGACGGCTGCACCACGTGGGGGCTGTTCTGGCACGTCGTGCTGCCCGCGGCGCGGCCGGCGGCGGCCGTGCTCGGCATGCTGACCTTCATGTCGGCGTGGAACGACTACTTCTGGCCGCTGGTCGTGCTCAACCCGGACAACCCGACGGTCCAGGTGGCGCTGTCCTCCCTGGCCAGCGGCTACGTCAACGACTACGTGCTGGGCCTCGCCGGTACGGCGGTCGGCACGCTGCCGCTGGTGGCCGTCTTCGTGCTGTTCGGCAAGCAAATCATCGGCGGAATCATGCAAGGAGCTGTTAAGGGATGATTTTTCCCGAGAACTTCGTCTGGGGCGCCGCCACGGCCTCGTACCAGATCGAGGGGGCGGTCAAGGAGGACGGGCGGGGCCAGTCGATCTGGGACACCTTCTCCCACACCCCCGGGAACGTGGCGGGCGACGACACCGGCGACGTGGCCTGCGACCACTACCACCGCTACCGGGACGACGTCGCCCTGATGCGGGAGCTGCGGCTCGCGGCGTACCGGTTCTCGATCGCCTGGCCGCGCGTCCAGCCGGACGGCTCGGGCCCGGTCAACCCGCGCGGCATCGCCTTCTACGACCGGCTCGTGGACGAGCTGCTGGCCGCGGGCATCACGCCGTACGTCACCCTCTACCACTGGGACCTCCCGCAGGCCCTGGAGGAGCGCGGCGGCTGGGCCGACCGCGACACCGCGCACCGCTTCGCCGACTACGCCGAGGCCGTGCACGCCCGGCTCGCCGACCGCGTCACGAACTGGGCGACGCTGAACGAGCCCTGGGTGGCGGCCTACCTCGGCTACGGCAACGGCGTGCACGCGCCGGGCCGCCGCGACGCCGCGAGCGCCCTGCGCTCGGCCCACCACCTGCTGCTCGGCCACGGCCTGGCCGCCCGGCGGCTGCGGCCCGGCAGCGTGATGCTGGTGGTCAACTCCTCGCCCGTGCTCACCCCGGCGCAGGTGAACGACCCGGCGGCGGTGCCCGGCGAGGCCGACGCGGCGGCCGTGGACCGCATCCACGCGCTGCTCACCCGGCAGTTCCTCGACCCGGCCGTGTACGGGACGTACCCGGAGGAGGTGCTGGCCGCGGCCGAGCGCAACGGCGGCACCGGCCACATCTGCGACGGCGACCTCGACACCATCAAGGCCCCGATCGACCTGATCGGCGTCAACTACTACAACCCGTGCGTCGTCGAGGCCGGCCCCGGCCTGCCCGCCGACGCCGCCTGGCCGGGGTCGGAGGACGTGCGGTTCGCCACCGCCGACGCCCCCACCACGGCGATGGGCTGGCCGATCGTGCCGGACGGCCTGTCGCGCCTGCTGGTCCGGCTCTCGCAGGACTATCCGCAGGTCGGACTCATGGTCACGGAGAACGGCGC
This sequence comes from Nonomuraea wenchangensis, assembly GCF_900111685.1. Taxonomy (GTDB): domain Bacteria; phylum Actinomycetota; class Actinomycetes; order Streptosporangiales; family Streptosporangiaceae; genus Nonomuraea; species Nonomuraea wenchangensis. The sequence continues at coordinate 34,213 of NZ_FOHX01000016.1, read as the reverse complement.
GGCCTTCGACGACGTCGTGGAGAACGGGCGGGTGCACGACGCGGACCGGGTGGCGTACCTGGACGGGCACCTGCGCGAGGTGTGGCGGGCCGTCGAGGCGGGCGCGGACCTGCGCGGCTACCTGGTGTGGTCGCTGCTGGACAACTTCGAGTGGGCGGAGGGCTACCGGCGGCGGTTCGGGATCGTGCACGTGGACTACGCGACGCAGAACCGTACGCTCAAGGACAGCGCTCTGTGGTACAGCGACGTCATCGCCAGAAACGGCCTGTAGATTTTTTACGTGCTCTTCCTTCTGGTGCAGTCATGAGACGCCCGACCCTGGAGGCGGTCGCCGCCCGGGCGGGTGTCTCGCGGGCCACCGCCTCCCGCGTCGTCAACGGGCAGACGACGGTGGCGCCCCACATCCGCGACGCCGTGCTGCAGGCCATCGACGAGCTGGGCTACGTCCCCAACTCGGCCGCGCGCAGCCTGGTCACCCAGCGCACCGACTCGATCGCGCTGGTGATCAGCGAGCCCGGCACCAGGGTCTTCTCCGAGGACCCGCTGTTCTCCACGGTGATCAGGTCGGCGTCGATGGAGCTCGAGTCTGCCAACAAACAGGTCGTGCTCATGCTGGCGTCCAACGCCAAGAGCCACGCCCGGGTGGAGCGCTACATCTCCGGCGGGCACGTGGACGGCGTCATGCTCATCTCCATGCACGGCGCCGACCCGCTGCCGTCGGCGCTGTCGCGGCTGCGCGTGCCGGTGGTGTCGTACGGGCGGCCCGCGGTGCCGGTGGACATCCCGTTCGTCGACAACGACAACGTGGGCGGCGCGGAGGCGGGCGTGCGTCATCTGGTGGAGATCGGCCGGCGCCGCATCGCGACCATCGCGGGGCCGCAGGACATGATCGCCGGTCAGGACCGTCTGGCCGGCTACCGCAACGTCCTGCGCGACTCCGACCGCCGCTCGATCGTCGCGGTCGGTGACTTCACCCGCGAGTCGGGGGCGATCGCGATGCGCCAGCTCCTCGGCGACGACCCAGGCCTGGACGCCGTCTTCGTGGCCAACGACCTGATGGCGGTGGGCGCGCTCCAGTCGCTGCGCCAGGCCGGCCGCCGGGTGCCCGACGACGTGGCCGTGGTCGGGTTCGACGACATCGAGGCGGCCAAGTACACCGAGCCCCCGCTGACCACGCTGCGCCACCCGGTGACGGACCAGGCGACGGCGATGGTCAAGCTGCTGCTCGGCCTGTTCGAGGGCGGGCCGGGCGACCCGGTCATCCTGCCCACCGAGCTGGTGATCCGCGAGTCCGCGTGACGACGGCCGCCGCCGTGTCGGCCGCGGTCGCCGTGGCCCGTGAGCACGGGGTGCGGGTGGCGGAGCCCGTGCTGCTCCACGACTCCTTCAACCTGCGCGTCCACCTGCGGCCCGCGCCGGTCGTGGCGCGGGTGCCGACCGTCACGGCGATGGGGCGCGAGCGGCCGGACGAGGTGCTGCGGCGGGAGCTGGAGGTGGTGTCCCACCTGCACCGCGCGGGCGCGCCGGTGGTGCCGCCGAGCGGCCTGCTGCCGCCGGGGCCGCATCTGCGGGACGGCTTCGCGGTGACGTTCTGGACGTACACCGAGCACGACCCCGAGCGGGTGATCTCGCCCGAGGAGGCCGGGCGGGGGCTGGCCGAGCTGCACGAGGCCCTGCGCGGGTTCCCGGGCGAGCTGCCGGTCCTGTGGCCGGCGCTGGACGAGCCCGCGCGGCTGCTCGGCGTCCTGGACGGCCGGGTCGAGCCCGGGGTCCACGCCCGGCTGCGCGCCGGTCATGAGGAGCTGGCCGGGCGGTTGCCCCGGGGCGGTGGGCAGGCCGTGCACGGTGACGCGCATCCCGGCAACCTGCTGGCCACGCCGCGCGGGCTGCTCTGGAACGACTTCGAGGAGTGCATGACCGCCCCAGTCGCGTGGGACCTCGCCGTGCTGGGGCGCACGCTGCGGCTGGACGGCCGGGCGGCGCTGCGTGCGTACGGCGTGGACCCCGACGATCCCGCGCTGGCGGTCTTCCGCGCGGCGCGGGCGTTGCAGGGCACGTTGTGGCAGCTCGTACGGGCCCAGCGGTTCCCCCGATACGAGGCGGAGGCCGAGCGGGCGCTGACCGCCTGGCTCCGCGACCCGAGCGGAGCCAGGCGGTGAGACGAGGCCGCTAGGCGAGCCAGGCCGTGGTGTCGGCCGGGAGCGCGCCGTCCTCCAGGGGGCCGCTGGCCAGCAGGAGGCGGCCCTCGGGCAGCGGCACCGGACCGGGCCCGAGGTTGGTGACGCAGGTCAGGCCCGAGTCGCGGCGGAAGGCCAGCACCTCTCCTTCCGAGGGCAGCCAGGTCAGGGAGCCGTCGCCGAGCGACCCGCCCCGGATGCGCAGCCCCTCGCGGTACAGGTTGAGCATCGAGCCGAGGTCCGTGAGCTGGGCCTCGGCGGTCAGCTTGCGCCAGTTGTCCGGTTGCGGCAGCCAGGGCGTGCCCGTGCCGAAGCCGAACGGCGGCTCCTCCCCCGACCACGGCAGCGGGACGCGGCAGCCGTCGCGGCCGGGGTTCGTGCCGCCCGACCTTGCGTACATCGGGTCCTGCCGCCGCTCGTCCGGCAGGTCCTCGACCTCGGGCAGGCCCAGCTCCTCGCCCTGGTAGACGTAGAGCGAGCCGGGCAGCGCCATCGCCAGCAGCGCCGCCGCTCGCGCCCGCCGGTGGCCGAGCTCCAGGTCGGACGGCGTGCCGTGGAGCCGCCCGCCGTGCTCGAAGGTGGTGTCGGCGCGGCCGTAGCGGGTGACCGGGCGGGTGACGTCGTGGTTGGACAGCACCCAGGTCGGCGGCGCGCCGATCGGGGTGTGCGTGGTGAGCGTCAGGTCGATGACCCGGCGCAGCTCGGCGGCCTCCCAGGGGCAGGACAGGAAGTCGAAGTTGAACGCCGTGTGCAGCTCGTCGGGGCGCAGGTAGCGGGCGAAGCGTTCCTGGTCGGGCAGCCAGACCTCGCCGATGAGGACGCGCTCGCCGTACTCGTCGGCGATCTCGCGCCAGCGCCGGTAGACGTCGTGGACGCCGTCGAGGTCCTCGTACGCGGTGTCCGACTTGAACAGCAGCGCCGCCGAGTCGATGCGGAAGCCGTCCACGCCGCGCTCGAACCAGAAGCGCAGCACGTCCTCGAACTCCTGGTGGACCTCGGGGTTCGCCCAGTTGAAGTCCGGCTGCCCGGGGTCGAACAGGTGCAGGTACCACTGCCCGTCCGGCACCTGCGTCCAGGCGGAGCCGCCGAAGATGGACTGCCAGTCGTTGAGCGGCCGGTCGGCGAACCAGAACCGGTCGCGGGCCGCCGGGTCCGCCAGCGCCTCCTTGAACCAGGCGCTCTCGGTGGAGCTGTGGTTGGGCACGACGTCGATGATGACCTTGATGTCGAGCTCGTGCGCCTCCTCGATGAACGCCTCGGCCTCGGCGAGGGTGCCGAAGACCGGCTCGATGTCCCGGTAGTCGGCGACGTCGTAGCCGCCGTCGGCCATCGGCGAGGGATACCACGGGTTGAGCCAGATGGCGTCGATCCCCAGGTCCTTCAGGTAGGGCAGGCGGGATCGCAGGCCGGCGAGGTCGCCCACGCCGTCGCCGTTCCCGTCGGCGAAACTACGCAGGTAGACCTGGTAGATCGCGGCCCCCCGCCACCACGTTTTCGACATGCGATTATCCCTTGATGCTTCCGGCGGTGAGGCCCGCCATGATGTGTCGTTGGAAGACGAAGAAGACGATGATCATGGGGATGCCGGCGATCACGAGGCCGCCCATGACCTGGTTCTGGGTGACCGCCCCTGCGGTCTGCGACAGTCCGACGCTGATCGGCATCTTCTCGCTGTCGGTCATCACCAGCAGCGGCAGGACGAAGTCCTTGAAGGCGGTGACGATCGTGAAGATGGACACCACGCCGAGGATGGGCCGGGAGACCGGCAGCACCACGGACCAGAGCGTGCGCACCGGTCCGGCGCCGTCGATCTGCGCGGCCTCGATGAGCTCGCGCGGGATGGAGTCGAAGAACCGTTTGAGCAGGAAGATGTTGAATCCGTTGGCCGCCGCCGGGAACCACAGCCCCCACGGGTTGTTCAGCAGCCCGAGGTCCACGATCGTCACGTAGAGCGGGATGAGGATCACCATCGGCGGGATCATCAGCGTGGCCAGCATCGCGCCGAGGATCACGTTGCCGAACATCGGGCGCAGCTTCGACAGCGCGTACGCCGCCGACACGTCCACCACCATGGAGAACAGCCAGGCGCCGAAGGCGTAGTAGGCGGTGTTCACCAGCAGCGTGCCGAGGTCGAACAGGTCCCACGCCTCGGCGAAGTTGTCCAGCGTCGGGTCCTGCGGCACCGGTGTGGGCGGCATCTCGGCGATCTCGTCCGGCGTCTTCATGGCGCCGGTGACCATCCAGTAGAGCGGGAAGACGAAGGCCAGCGTGAACAGCAGGACGACGGAGACCAGCACGAGCCAGTAGATCCGCCGCCCCCACCGGCTGTTGAGCTGGTGGGGCGAGACGATCGTCCTGAACTGCACCTGCATCGGTTTCGGCCGTCGTCCGGCGGCGCGTCTGCTCTTCCGGCCGGCGGTGCCCGCGCCGACGGCGATCATGCCTGGTCCTCCCGGGTGGTGCGGAGCTGGAAGGCGGCGAAGACGAGCAGCGCGAGCATGAGCATCATGCCGAGCGCCCCGGCCTGGCCGTAGTTCATCTGCGAGAAGGCGAACTGGTACATCAGGTAGACCACGCTGACGGTCGCGTTCTCCGGGCCGCCGCCGGTCAGCATGTACGGCTCGATGAACACCTGCATGGTCGCCACGATCTGCAGCATGAGCATGAGCAGCAGGATCAGCCGCGTCTGCGGGATCGTGACGTGCCGGATCCGCTTGAAGATCCCGGCACCGTCGAGCTCGGCGGCCTCGTACAGCTCGGGCGGGATGTTCTGCAGCGCGGCCAGGTAGATCAGGGTCGCGCTGCCCATGTTCATCCAGGTCGAGACGATGACCAGCGAGATCAGCGCCGTGGAGGAGCTGTCCAGCCAGGCGAGCGGCGGCAGGTGGAGGAAGTCGAGTATCTGGTTGAACAGCCCGGGCCCCGGATCGTAGAACCACCGGAACAGCAGCACCGCGACGATCGGCGGCAGCATCACCGGCAGGTAGACCACGAACCTGAGGTAGGCCCGGGCGTGGCGCAGCTCGTTCAGCACGAGCGCGACGACGAACGGGACGGCGTAGCCGCACAGCAGCGCCAGCGCGGTGAACTCCAGGGTGTTGAGCCACGCCTCGCCAAAGGCCGGGTCGGCGACGGCCGCCTTGAAGTTGTCCAGCCCCACCCATTCGGGCGGGTTGATCAGATCGGTCCGCTGGAAGCTCAGGACGAACTCCCTGACCATCGGATACCAGGCGAACACCGTGAAGCAGAACAACGCCACACAGAGGAACCCGTAGGCCGTCAGATTGCGCCTCAAGATCCGCATCAGGGTCAGCCCTTGGCCGCCAGCATCGCGTTGGCCTTGGTCTCGGCGTTCGCCAGGAGCTCGTCCACGCTCGCGTCCTTGCGGCTCAGCACGCCGGACATCGGCACGTCGAGGATGGCGTACAGCTCCTGCGCGTGCGGGGGCTCGGCCTTCGGCGGGACGATGGCGGCGGCGTCCACGTACGTCTGGTAGTTCTCCACGGGCAGCGAGGCGTTCTTCACCCGCTCCTCCTGGAGGGCCTTGCCGGTGGGCGAGTCGCCGTAGACGGCGTTGTCGGGGACGCCGACCGGGTTGCCGATGGCCTTGCCGCGGGCGAAGTCGAAGCGGCCCTTGCCGACGGTGTTGAAGCGGAAGTCGATCCACTCCATGCCGGCCTTGGCCTGCTCGGGCGTGGCCTTCGGGTTGATCATGTATGCCTCGCCGCCGCTCAGCGACGCCTTGGCCTCGGGGAAGCCGGTGATGCCGTAGTCGTCGACGTTGCCCTTGAACTTGGTGACCACGTCCGTGACCACGTCGGGCGCGCCGAGCATCATGCCGACCTTGCCGCTGCCCATGGCCATCATGAGCGACTCCCAGCCGACGAGGAGCTTGCTTCCCATGCTGTTGTCGACCCAGCGCATGTCGTGCAGGGTCTGCAGCACGGCCTTGCCCTCGGGCGAGTTGAACGCGGCCTTCTTGCCGTCGTCGGTCAGTACGCTGCCGCCGCGGCCGTAGAGGGCCTGGGTGAAGTGCCAGCCGCCGGTGTTGCCGCCGGAGTACTCGCCGTAGCCGACGTAGCCGGCGCCGAGGCCGGCGATCTTCTTGGCCGCCTCGCGCACCTCGGCCCAGGTCTTCGGCGGGGTGTTGGGGTCGAGGCCGGCCTTGGTGAACAGGGCGCGGTTGTAGACCAGGCCGACGCTGTAGTGCACGTTGGGGACGCCGTAGACCTTGCCGTCCTTGGTGAGCAGCTCGCGGTGGTCGGCGCGCAGGTCGTTCCAGTTCTTGACCGAGCCGGTGTACTGCGTGATGTCGAGGGCCTGCCCCTGGGCGATGACGTCGTCGTAGTTCGTCATGGGCACCACGAAGACGGTCTCCATCTGGCCGCCCGCCAGCTTGGGCCCGAAGGTCTTGGGGTCGAAGCACGGCTGCTGGTCGGTGCTCTTCACCGTCACGCCGGGGTGCGCCTTCATGAACGCGGCGACGTCCTCGTCCCATGCCTTGCGGTCGTTGGGGGCGGTCTTGGCGGGCTGGCAGGCGACCGTGATCGACACGTTCGCCGCCCCGCCGGAGGCCGCCGGCTGCGGCGACTCGCCGGAGCCACAGGCGGTCGCCGAGAGGCCGAGCGCGGTTACGAGCAAGAGTCCGGTGGATCTCCGCATGGTCTGACCCTTCTGATGCGAGGTGCCCACACCATAGGATCAGCGACACATGGACGCAATATTCCGACGCTCTATTGCAAGATAACGACTACGTCACGCAGGGCAGCGCGCGGTGGAGGCCCGCACCACCAGCTCGGGCTCGAACAGCAGCTCGTCGGCCGGGACCACCGCCTTGTCGATCTGCGCGACCAGCAGGTCCACGGCGGCCCGGCCCATCGCGTCGATCGGCTGGCGGACCGTGGTGAGCGGCGGCTCGGTGCAGTTCATGAGCGCGGAGTCGTCGAAGCCGATCACCGAGATGTCGCCGGGCACCGAGAGCCCGGCGCGGCGCGCGGCGCGTACGGTGCCGAGCGCGAGCAGGTCGCTCGCGCACACCACGCCGCTCACCCCGCGCCTGACCAGCCGGGCGGCGGCCGCGTGCCCGCCCTCCAGCGAGAACATCGTGTGCTCGACCAGCTCGGCGTCGCCGCCCCCGGCGAGGAACGTCTCCAGCTTGCGCCGCGAGGGCATGTGGTCCTTCGGCCCGAGCACCATGCCGACGCGCTCGTGGCCGAGTGCGCGCAGGTGGGCGACCGCGATCTCGGCCGCCACCACGTCGTCGCAGGAGACCTGGGGGAAGTCGAGGTGCCCGACGGCCGCGTTGACCAGGACGGTCGGGAGCTTGCGCTCGTGCAGCAGCTCGTAGTGGCCGTGCGCGGCGTCGGCCTGGGCGTACAGGCCGCCGGCGAAGACCACGCCGCTGACCTGCTGCTGGAGCAGGAGGTCGACGTAGTCGGCCTCCGAGACGCCGCCGACCGTGCGGGTGCACAGCACCGAGGTGAAGCCCTGCTGGGCGAGCGCGCCGCCGACCACCTCCGCGAAGGCGGGGAAGATCGGGTTCTGCAGCTCGGGCAGCACCAGGCCGACCAGCCTGGCCCGGTCGCCGCGGAGCTGGGTGGGGCGTTCGTAGCCGAGCACGTCGAGAGCGGTCAGCACGGCCTCGCGGGTCGCGTCGGAGACCCCCGGCTTGCCGTTGAGCACGCGGCTGACGGTCGCCTCGCTCACCCCGACCTTCTTGGCCACCTCTGCGAGTCGTCGTGTCATGCGCAAACTATACGGCCTTCAGCGCAAGCGCTTGCAAGGACTTACGTGGATCGGACGGCACCGCTTGCGTCGGCCGGGCACGGATTTCCCGCCCGCCACCTGGTGTTGACCAGCTCCGACGGCCGACCGGGACCGACTCCTGTCAGTCCAGCGTTTGCGAAACTCAGTCGAAATATTGCGGCCATCTGCTCGACATCCTATGGTTCGGCCAACTAGCCTCCGCCGAAGGGCCACCCCCATGAGAGCTGTCCTAGCCGCCCTTTCGTTAGCCATCGGACTCCTCGCCGCCCCCGCCGCCGCCGCACAGGCCGCGGCCGACACCAACCTCGCCGCCGGCAAGGCCGCCACCGCGAGCAGCTTCACCGACGTCTACCCGGCCGCCAACGTCACCGACGGGAACCAGGCCACCTACTGGGAGTCGGCCAACAACGCCTTCCCGCAGTGGGTCCAGGTGGACCTCGGCACCAGCGCGAGCGTCAACCGGCTCGTGCTCAAGCTGCCGTCGGGCTGGCCCAGCCGTACGCAGACGCTGACCGTCCAGGGCAGCGCGAACGGCTCCACGTTCACCACGATCGCCGCCTCGGCCACCTACACCTTCAACCCGACGGCCACCGTCACCTTCGCCGCGACCACCACCAGGTACGTCCGCCTCCAGATCACCGCCAACTCCGGCTGGCCCGCGGGCCAGCTCTCGGAGTTCGAGGTCTGGGGCACCGCCGACGACGGCCCGCCGCCGCCCGGGACGAACCTGGCGCTCGGCAAGCCGATCACCGAGTCCTCGCACACCCACACGTACGTCGCCGCCAACGCCAACGACGGGAACCTGGGGACGTACTGGGAGAGCGCCGCCTACCCGGGGCAGCTCACCGTCCAGCTCGGCGCCAACGCCGACCTCACCTCGATCACCGTCAAGCTCGACCCGGGCCAGGCGTGGGGGCGGCGCACGCAGACGTTCCAGGTCCTCGGCCGCGAGCAGAGCGCCACCTCCTTCACCGGCCTGGTCGCCTCGGCGACCTACACCTTCGACCCGGCGACGGGCAACTCGGTGACCGTCCCGGTGACCGGCAAGGCGGCCGACGTCCGGCTGCAGTTCACCGCCAACTCGGGCGCGCCCGGCGGGCAGGTCGCCGAGTTCCAGGTGTTCGGCACGCCGTCGGCCAACCCCGACCTCACCGTGACGAACCTGACCTCCAGCCCGGCCTCGCCGGTCGAGACCGACGCGGTCACGCTGTCGGCCACGGTCAGGAACGCGGGCACCGCCGGCTCCGCCGCCACCTCCGTCACCTTCTACGCGGGCACCGCCAAGGTCGGCACCGCCGCCGTGGGCGCGCTGGCCGCGGGGGCGTCGGCGACCGTGTCGGCGAACATCGGGGCGCGGGACGCGGGGACGTACCAGCTCTCCGCCAAGGTGGACGAGGAGGGCAAGGTCGTCGAGCTGAACGAGGCCAACAACACCGCCACCGGCACGCTCACCGTGCGGCCGGTCGACACCGCCGACCTGGTCGCCGCGCCGGTCGCCTGGACGCCGGGCAACCCGGCCGCGGGCGGCACGGTGACGTTCAGCGTGGCGATCAGGAACCAGGGCACGGTCGCCTCCAGCTCGGCCGCGCACGGCGTCACGCTCACCGTCGTCGACGCCGGCGGCACGGTCGTACGGACCCTGACCGGCTCGGTGAGCGGCGCGATCGCGGCCGGCGCGACCACCGCGCCGATCACCCTCGGCACCTGGACCGCGGCCAACGGCAGGTACACGGTCAGGACCGTGCTCGCCGACGACGCGAACGAGCTGCCGGTCAAGCGCGCCAACAACACCGGCGAGCTGCCGCTGTTCGTGGGCCGCGGCGCGAACATGCCCTACGACACCTACGAGGCCGAGGACGCCGTGCTCGGCGGCGGCGCGACCCGGGTCGGCCCGAGCAGGGACGTCGGCACGCTCGCCGGCGAGGCGTCCGGCCGCCGCGCGGTCACGCTCAACCAGACCGGCGCCTACGTCGAGTTCACCACCCGCGCCGACACCAACACCCTGGTCACGCGCTTCTCCATCCCCGACGCGCCGGGCGGCGGCGGCATCGACTCGACGCTCAACGTCTACGTCAACGGCACGCTGCTCAAGGCGATCCCGCTGACCTCCCGCCACGCCTGGCTGTACGGCGCCGAGCACCAGCCCACCGACAACCCCGGCTCCGGCCCGCCCCGGCACATCTACGACGAGGCGAACCTCATGCTCGGCACCACCGTGCCGAAGGGCAGCAGGATCCGCCTGCAGAAGGACGCGGCCAACACCAGCACGTACGCCATCGACTTCATCGACCTCGAACAGGCCACCGCGGTCGGCAACCCCGACCCGGCCAAGTACGCCGTCCCCGCCGGATTCACCCACCAGGACGTCCAGAACGCCCTGGACAAGGCCCGCATGGACAGCAGCCTGACCGGCGTCTACCTGCCCGCCGGCGACTACCAGACCGGCTCGAAGTTCCAGGTCTACGGCAAGGCCATCAAGATCGTCGGCGCGGGCCCGTGGTTCACCCGCTTCCGCCCGCCCTCCGGCCAGGAGAACACCGACATCGGCTTCCGCGCCGACGCCACGGCGAACGGCTCGACGTTCCAGGGCTTCGCCTACTTCGGCAACTACACGGCCCGCATCGACGGCCCCGGCAAGGTCTTCGACTTCTCGAACGTGGCGAACATCACGATCGACAACATCTGGGTCGAGCACCAGGTCTGCATGTACTGGGGCACCAACACCGACGACATGACGCTGAAGAACTCCCGGATCAGGAACACCTTCGCCGACGGCCTCAACTTCACCAACGGCAGCACCGGCAACCACGTCAACAACATCGAGACCCGCGGCACGGGCGACGACAGCTTCGCGCTGTTCTCGGCCACCGACAACAACCCCGGCGAGCAGCACGGCAACGTCTTCGAGAACCTCAGCTCGCTGCTCACCTGGCGGGCCGCCGGCCTGGCCGTCTACGGCGGCTACGACAACGTCTTCAGGAACATCTACGTGGCCGACACGCTCGTCTACTCGGGCGTGACGATCAGCTCGCTCGACTTCGGCTACCCGATGCACGGCTTCGGGGCGAGCCCGCCCACCGTGTTCGACAACATCTCGCTGGTCAGGGCGGGCGGCCACTTCTGGGGGCAGCAGACGTTCCCGGCGCTGTGGGTGTTCTCCTCCTCCAAGGTGTTCCAGGGCATCAGGGTCAGCAACCTGGACATCGTGGACCCGACGTACAGCGGGATCATGTTCCAGACCGGCTACTCCAGCCCGACGACGCCGCTCAACCCGGTGAAGGACACGACCTTCACCAACGTCTCGATCAGCGGCGCCCAGAAGAGCGGCGACGCCTTCGACGCCAAGTCCGGCTTCGGGATCTGGGTGAACGAGCTGCCCGAGCCCGGTCAGGGCCCGGCGGTCGGGTCGGCCACGTTCACCGGCCTCCGCTTCAGCGGCAACGCGCAGAACATCAGGAACACGACCTCGACGTTCACCCTGACGATCAACTGACCGTCACAGCTCGGCCCTGGTGGGCAACCCCTGCCAGTCGCTGACGCCCGTCACCGCGGCGGCGCTCAACAGCGCCCCGCGGTGCAGGCGTTCCTGCGGGGTGAGACCGTCCAGGGCGGCGCTGATGTAGCCGGCCGCGAACGCCTCCCCCGCGCCCGACGGGTCCACCACCGGCAGCTGCCAGCCCTGGACGTCGTAGCGCATGCGGTCGGCGCGTACGGTGGCGCCCTTCGCGCCGCGGTCCACGACCACCTCCCGCTCCGGGGTGAGGGCGGGCTTGACCAGGTCGAGCTCGTCCTGGCGGAGGAAGAGCAGGTGGGAGGCGCAGGCCAGCTCGCTCAGCACCTCCTCGGCCTCGCGGACCGACGGCCAGAGCTCCGGGACGTACTCGACGGCGAAGGAGATCACCACGCCGGCGTTGCGCGCGGCGCTGACGGCGGCGCGCACCGCGTCCTGGGCGTCGATGCCGAGCGCGGCCGTGAGGCCGGTGACGTGCAGCATCTTGGCCGCGCCCACCCGGTCGATCGGGACGTTGCCCGGCGACAGGAGCGAGCCGGCCGAACCGGCGCGGTAGTGCGCCGTGCGCGGCTCGCGGCCGACACGGCTCTCCCTGAGCAGCAGGCCCGTCGGCAGCCCTTCGGACACCCGCATGTCCGTCACGTCCACGCCCTCGCCGCGCAGCACGGTCAGCACCCGCGCGCCGAGCTCGTCGCCGCCTACTTTGCCGAGGTAGGCGCAGTCGTGGCCGAGCCTGGCGAGCGCCACGGCCAGCGTGAGCTCAGGCCCGCAGACGTCGAGCCTGGCCTCCCCGTCGTGGCGGACCCGGCCGCTGGTGACCACGCCGAGGGGCTCGCCGAGCGTGTAGACGTCCGTCATGGCACAGACTGTAGTAGGTCAAGGAGCCCGAAAAAGAATTTGGGTCACATAAGTGCAGGTTAACGCCGTGATCAAAAATTTCTCGTAACTTTAGCCAACCTTTGCCCCTTTTCGTGCCTCAAAGTAGTAGAGGGAGTCCGGCCACCCCGGGCCGGCTCTGAAGCGATACGGGGAGAGGAATCAGCACCCTCATGAGAAAGATCGCACTGGGTTTCGTCTCCGCCCTCGTGGGCGGGGCCATGCTCGTAACGGGGGCGGGGGCCGCCTCCGCCAGCACTGCCACCAAGGCGGACACCCGCCTGTTCATCCGCAGCATCACGCCGAATCCGGTCGTGGTCAAGAAGGGCGCGGAGACCACCGCGTTCATTCACGTCCGGGCCGGCTCGGACGTCAAGAAGGTCGAAGTGACCGTGGCTCCGGTGGACGGCGTCAACACGCTGCGCGCCAAGGACGTCAAGCCGCTGGAGAGCTGGCGCTTCTCGGTCGGCTTCACCGACGGTGACGCCTTCGGCAAGTGGAAGGCCACGGCCGTGGCGTTCGACGGCGCCGGCAAGGAAGTGGCGAAGGACGACGCGTACTTCGCGGTCGAGCTCGCCAAGACCAAGGCCGACACGCGCGTCTCGCGCTTCGAGGCCGAGCCGCACAAGGTCCGCAAGGGCAAGTCGATCTACTTCTCCGGTCGGCTCCAGGCCGATGACCACCGGTGGAAGGGCGTCCGCGGCGAGAAGGTGAACATCTTCTACCGTGCCAACGGCCACAGCGCCTGGAAGTGGGTCACTTCCACCACGACGAAGTGGGACGGCAAGTTCTTCGCCAAGACCAAGGCGTACAAGAGCGGCTGGTTCCGCGCTTCGTTCGCCGGGAACGACGAGCTCAACAGCTCGACGAGCCGCGCCGACTACGTGCGCGTCTACGGTTCCTGGTGGCGTCGCTGAGCAGCACCACTCCTGAGGCCCGGTCCCCTCGCGGGGGCCGGGCCTCCGGCTTTTCACGAGGTTTTACCTGGGCAGGGGTTTAGCGATCAGCTGATCGCCGCATGGTAGGTCGCACCGCCGCGACCCTCCATAGGGAAGGAGCCCCCCGCATGCCGCACTCCCTCGCCGCCCTGGCCCTGAGCATGGCGAGCGCGCTGGGAGCGGCCCCCACACCGTCCCCTCCGGCCGCCTCGCCTCCCGCCGTGCGGTTCGAGCCCGCCGGCTCCGAACGCGCGGAGCAGGCCCGGCGGCTGCTCAAGGAGAGCGACGCGCTGCGTACGAAGATCAGGCCGCCGCGGGCGGTCGAGGTCGTCGCCCGCGACTGCGACGGGCGCTCGGCCGCCTGGGACGCCCGCGAGAGCCGCATCACGATCTGCTACTCCCTGGTCGACCGGCTGCGGAGCACGCTCAACGGCATCTCCGAGACCGAGGAGGCCGACGCCCGCACCGCCGGCCGCCGCGTCGAGGCCGCGCTGACCGCCTTCTTCCACCACGAGCTCGGCCACGCCCTCGGCACGCTGGGCGGCCTGCCGGACGACGCGGGCCGGGCCGACCGCCTGGCCGCGCTCACGCTGGTCGCCGACCGGCCCGAGCAGGCGATCCCCGCCGCCGAGGCCCGCCATCTGCTCGCCGCCGGACACGCCGGCCTCGGCCACCTGGCCGGGGAGGAGGAGTCGGCCACGTTCGCCTGCCTGCTCTACGGCGCCGATCCGGTGCGCAACGCCGCCATCGCCAAGGGCGGCTGGGTGCCCGCCGACCGGGCGCCCTCGTGCGCCGCCGAATACCAGCAGGCCAGGTCCGACGCCGGGCCCCTGATCAGCAAGGCTCGGTGAAAGGCGGGACATCACGGGTAGCGTCCGGAGTATGGCTGAGGACGACCCGCTGCGTGAATTCGACCCGTTCGACATCTTCGACGCCGAGGCGGCCAGGCTGGACCGGTTCTTCGCCGGGCTGGACGACAGCGGCTGGCTGCGGCCGTCCCACTGCACGGGCTGGACGGTCCGCGACGTGCTCGCGCACCTGGCGGGCGAGGAGATGTACAACCACGCGGTCCTCGACGGGACCGTGCCCGAGCTGATGAGCCGGATGTCCGCCGAGGGCATCAGCGGCTACGAGGACTTCAACGAGTGGTGCGTACGCGAGCGCCGCGACCTGCCGGTCGAGGACGTCCTGCGGGAGTGGCGCGAGAAGAACGGCGACACCCGGCGCCGCATGCGCGAGCTGGGCCCGGACGCCATGCTGGAGACGATGGCCGGGCCCTATCCCAACGGGCACCAGACCTTCCACTACGACTCCGAGTACGCGACCCACGCCGACGACGTCGAGGCCCCGGTCTCAGAGGACGAGGCCGACGACCGGACGTTGTGGCGGACCGCGGTCGGCCGGTTCGCGCTGGCCGAGAGCGACTCGAAGGTGCAGGTCGAGCAGACGGCCGATGATGTCTGGGTGGCGCTGGACGGGGTGACGGCGACGCTGTCCTACCCGGAGTTCGTGGCGGCGACGGTGGGCCGGCTGCCCGCCTCCCACGGGCTCGACCCGCGCCTGGCCGGCGCCCTGAGATGCCTGGCCTGACCGCTCCACGCCGGAGAGGAGACGATCATGTGGCTACGTGACCGTACGGGCACGGAGCCCCTCACCGCGCGCAGCCCACTGCGGGCGCGGCGGGTCCTGTCGATGGTGGCGCTGGTGCTCGCCGTCGCCGCGGCGGTGTTCTTCGCGATCCGCGCCATGAGCACCGGCGAGGAGGTCTGGCGCTGGGAGGCGGCCATCGCGGCGGCCGTGGCGGTCGTCGCCGCCGTCGACCTGCTGGTGATCCGGCACCGCAGCTCGGGCCGCCGATCCCGGTCGGGTTCAGGTGGCCAGGACCGCTACGAGCAGTGACACGACCACCAGCGCGACCGCGACGACGATCACCCACCCGTGGGTCAGCGCCCACAGACGGGCGCGGCCCCCGTAGGGCCGCTCCGGCAGGCCGCCGACCGCCTCGATCCTGTTGATGGCCGCGACCCGCCGGGCCAGCTCGGGATCCTCTCGCTCCAGGGCCTGCTCGATCTGGGCGAGTATGCGGCGTTCCCTTCCAGAGAGACCCATTCGCTCCACCACTGCTGCTCTCACGCCGGTGGAGAACTTTTACCCGCCGGTAGTTCCGGCATGCCCGCCTCTTGGGCGGGTCCTGATCACTTCTTGCCGTAACGCTGGTTGAACCGCTCGACGCGGCCGGCGGAGTCGATGACCCGGCCGCGACCGGTGTAGAAGGGGTGGCTGGCGGACGAGACGTCCACGTCGACGACCGGGTAGGTCCGGCCGTCCTCCCACTCGATCGTCGCCCCGCTCGTACGGGTCGAACGGGTGAGGAAGGCGAAGCCCACGCTGGGGTCGCGGAAGACGACGGGACGGTACGCGGGGTGCAGGTTCTTTCGCATGTCCCGCTCAACCAGATGGCAACGGTTTTCATTCCCTGGCTTCCGGGTCGAGCCCGAGCACCGTACGCCCGCCGTCCACCGGCACGGTCGCGCCGTTGACGAACGCCGCGTCGTCCGACAGCAGGTAGGCCACGACGGCCGCCACCTCGGCCGGCTCCGCCACCCGCCCCAGGGGATGCAGCACCGCGAGCTGCTCCTCCACGGCCGCCGCCGCCTCCTCCCCCAGCCCGGCCAGGAACGCCAGATACCGCTCGGTCGCCACCGTGCCGGGGGCGACGGCGTTGACCCGGATGCCGCGCCTGCCGTACTCGACGGCCAGCGACCTGGTCAGCCCCTCGACGGCGGCCTTGGCCGTCGCGTACGGCAGCCCGCCGGGCACCGCCCGGGTCGCTTGATGGGAGGTGACGTTGACGATCGCCCCCGGCCCGCCGGCGGCGAGGAAGGCACGGACGGCCGTGGCGCAGCCGACCACGGCCAGGTCCAGGTTAGCCGCGATCAGCGCCCTGACCTCGGAGATCGGCGAGGCGTGCACGGAGGCGTCGCGGAAGACGGCCGCGTTGTTGACCCAGCCGCGCAGCGTGCCGTGCTCCTGGGCGAGGGCGGCGGCCCGCGCGGCCACCCGCTCGTCCGCCGCGTCACCGACCACCGGCACACCGCCGGCCCCGGCCTCGTCGAGGGCTTCGGCGTCGCTCTCGATGACGACCACCGCGCCGCCGCCCGCCAGCAGCCGCTCGGT
Source organism: Nonomuraea wenchangensis (assembly GCF_900111685.1). Lineage (GTDB taxonomy): Bacteria > Actinomycetota > Actinomycetes > Streptosporangiales > Streptosporangiaceae > Nonomuraea > Nonomuraea wenchangensis. The sequence goes on along the minus strand of NZ_FOHX01000016.1, from coordinate 17,768 downwards.
CACCGCCCGCCCGATGCCGCGTCCGCCACCGGTCACCACGTAAGAGGGAGTCATGCCCCGACGCTACCCACGGGGATAAGGTCGACGGAGTGATCGACGATCTTTCTCCGGGCGCGCGGGCCCGCATGGTGGCCGCGCTCGCGATCACCCAGACCGCCGGCTACGGCGTGCTCTACTACGCCTTCTCGGTGTTCATCCCGCCGATGACGCGCGACCTGGACACCGGGGTCACCGCGCTGACCGGGGCGATCACGCTGTCGGTGCTGGTCTCGGGGGTGGCGGCGCCCGTCGTCGGGCGCCTGCTGGACCGGCGCGGCGGGCGCGGCCTGATGACGGCCGGGTCGCTGCTGGGCGCGGCGGCGGTGCTGGCCTGGTCACAGGTGCGCTCCGTGGCCGAGCTGTACGCCGTGTGCGCGGTGCTGGGCCTCGCGTCGGCGGCGGTGCTGTACGAGGCCGCGTTCGCGGTGATCGTCGCCTGGTTCGATCCGGCGCGGCGGGCACGGGCGCTGCTCACGGTCACCGTGGTCGCCGGGTTCGCCTCCAGCGTCTTCCTGCCGCTCACCGGGTTCCTGACTGACCGGTACGGCTGGCGGCAGGCCCTGATGGTGCTCGCCGCCGGTTACGCGCTGACCGCGGTGCCGCTGCACGCCCTCACGGTGCGCGACCGGCCGGCGCCGGCGCGCGCGGACCGGGGCGCGATCGTCGGCGGCGCGCTGCGGGAGCGGCCGTTCTGGCTGCTCGCGGCCGGGTTCCTCGCCCAGACCGGGGCGGTGTCGGTCATGGGGGTGCTGCTGGTGACGTACCTGATCGCGCTCGGGCATCCGCCGGTGTTCGCGGCGACCGTGGCGGGGCTGCTCGGGGTGCTGTCGGTCACCGGCCGGCTGGTCACCACGGGGCTGCAGGCCCGCTGGCGGGTGGCGCTGATCACGGCGGCGATGTTCGGGCTGCAGGGGCTCGCGGCGGTGCTGCTGCCGCTGGCCGGACGCAGCACCGGCGGGGCCGTGGCGGCCGTGGTGCTGTTCGGGCTGGGGTTCGGGGTGGCCACGATCGCACGGCCCGCGCTCATAGCCGACCGGTACGGCACCGCCGCGTTCGCGTCGCTGAGCGGCGCGCTGGCGCTGCCCATCACGGTGGCCAAGGCGCTCGCGCCGCTGGCGGCGGCCGGGATCGCGGAGGTCGCCGGGTTCCCCGCGGTCATGGGGGCGGTGGCGGCTGCCTGCGCGACCGGAGCGCTGGCGCTCGTGGCCTACGATCGGCAAGGGATCGTCGGCGGCGCCGCGGCCCCCTGACGACCGCACGCGAGTGGTCGCGCGCCGGTGCCCGCATGCCAGTGGTTCCGTGCCGGGGGTTCCCGCTCGCCCTCGGCGAACTTCACGTACCGTCCGCCCGCGACCACGTAAGGTAGCCACATGGATACCCCCTCCGAGGTTCTGCACCGCGTGTTCGGCTACGACTCGTTCCGGCCGGGGCAGCAGGAGATCATCGACCAGGTCGTGGCCGGCGGCGACGCGCTCGTCCTCATGCCCACCGGGGGCGGCAAGTCGCTCTGCTACCAGATCCCGGCCCTGGTGCGTCCCGGTGTCGGGGTGGTCATCTCGCCGCTCATCGCGCTGATGCAGGACCAGGTCGACGCGCTGCGCGCGCTCGGCGTGCGGGCCGGTTTCCTCAACTCCACGCAGGACTTCGACGAGCGCCAGCTCGTCGAGGCCGAGTTCCTGGCGGGCGAGCTCGACCTGCTCTACCTCGCCCCCGAGCGGTTGCGGGTGGAGGCCACGACGCGGCTGCTGGCCAAGGGCGAGATCTCGGTGTTCGCGATCGACGAGGCCCACTGCGTGGCGCAGTGGGGCCACGACTTCCGCCCCGACTACCTCGCCCTGTCGGAGCTGCGCGAGCGCTGGCCGGAGGTGCCGCGCATCGCGCTCACGGCCACCGCGACCCCCGCCACGCACGCCGAGATCTCCTCGCGGCTCGGCCTCGACCAGGCCCGCCACTTCGTGGCCGGCTTCGACCGGCCCAACATCCACTACCGGATCACGCCGAAGGCCGAGCCGAAGAAACAACTGCTGGAGTTCCTGCGCACCGAGCATCCCGGCGACTCCGGCATCGTCTACTGCCTGTCGCGCTCCTCGGTGGAGAAGATCGCCGAGTTCCTGGTCGAGCACGGCATCGCGGCGGTGCCCTACCACGCGGGGCTCGACGCCCGCACCCGCGCCGCCCACCAGGCCCGCTTCCTGCGCGAGGACGGGCTCATCGTGGTCGCCACCATCGCCTTCGGCATGGGCATCGACAAGCCCGACGTGCGCTTCGTGGCCCACCTCGACCTGCCCAAGTCGGTGGAGGGCTACTACCAGGAGACCGGGCGGGCGGGCCGCGACGGGCTGCCGGCGACCGCGTGGATGGCCTACGGCCTGCAGGACGTCATCCAGCACCGCCGCCTCGCCATGGAGGGCGACGACGCCCACCGCCGCCGCCAGGTGATGCACCTCGACGCCATGCTGGCGCTGTGCGAGACCGCCGGCTGCCGCCGCGTGATGCTGCTCGACTACTTCGGCCAGCAGGGGGCCGAGCCGTGCGGCAACTGCGACACCTGCCAGTCGCCGCCCGAGACCTGGGACGGCACGGTCGCCGCCCAGAAGGTGCTCTCCGCCGTCTTCCGGCTGGCCAAGGAGCGGCGGCAGAAGTTCGGCGTGGGCCAGATCGTCGACATCCTGCTCGGCAAGACCACCGCCAAGGTGCTGCAGCACGGCCACGACTCGCTCACCGTCTTCGGCGTCGGCACCGAGCTGGGCAACCAGGAGTGGCACAGCGTGGTGCGGCAACTGCTGGCGCAGGGGCTGCTGGCGGTCGAGTCCGACTACGGGGCGCTGGTGCTCACCGACGCCAGCGGCGAGGTGCTGCGCGGCCGGCACGAGGTCCTGCTGCGCCGCGACACCCTCCGCCCGCCCCGCACCCGCGGCACCTCCGGCACCGGCTCCGGTTCGGGGTCCGGGTCCGGGAAGTCCCGGCAGGCGGTCGAGCTGCCCGCCGAGGCGGCCCCGCTCTTCGAGCGCCTGCGCGCCTGGCGCGCCACGGTGGCCAAGGAGCAGGGCGTTCCGGCCTACGTCATCTTCCACGACGCGACCCTCCGCGAGATCGCCACCCGCCGCCCGGCCACGACGGCCGAGCTGAGCACGGTCAACGGCGTCGGCGAAAACAAACTGGCGAAATACGGCGACCAGGTCCTGGAGGTCCTGACCACCGACCCCACCTGACCAAAAGTCCGCCGGGAACGGGGGCGCACACTGCCACCGCTGGAGCGCGCCGCCACGCTCGGGGCCAGGGCCGCGCGGGTTCTGGCCGAGCATGCGGAACTCGGCGCCGAAGGGGCAGGTCGTGGCGCTTCTGGGCGACGGCTTGTGGGAAATCGCTTGAGGTTCCAGCCGGTGGAAGGTGCAGAGTTCAAGCCATGAACGACGTGACGGGCCTCTACACGATCGGGCAGTTGGCACGGCGTACGGGGCTGCGGGCGCGCACCATCCGTTTCTGGTCCGACAGCGGCGTCGTACCGCCGGTCCAGAGGTCGGAGGGCGGATACCGGCTCTACGACGCGGAGGCGGTCGCGCGGCTGGACCTGGTCCGGACGCTTCGCGATCTCGGGCTCGGTCTCGACGCCATCCAGCAGGTGCTGGAGAGGCGCGTCACGCTGAGCGAAGTGGCGGACCTCCACGTCAAGGCGCTCGACGCCGAGATCCGCATCTTGAAGACCCGCCGGTCCGTCCTGCGTCTTCTCACCGACCGAGACAGCTCTACCAAGGAGATCGCCTTGATCAACGCACTGGCCCGGCTCTCGGCGCGGGAACGCCGGCAGATCATCGACGACTTCGTCGACCACGTGTTCGCCGACGTCGTCGATGAGGACGCGGCGCTCGTCGGGGGATGGATGCGCGACCTTCCTGCCGATCTCCCGGAGGACCCGACCCCCGAACAGGTCAGCGCATGGGTGGAGCTGGCCGAGCTGGTGGGCGACGACGGCTTCCGGCGGACGGTCCGGCGGATGGTTCTCAGCGGCGAGGGGGACAACCGGCTGGAGTACGGTCTCGACCTCCGGCCCCTGGCCCTGGAGCACGCGGGCGCCGCTCTGTCGCGCGGGCTCGCGCCGGAGGCGGACGAGGCGAGCCTGATCCTGAGGCGGATCATCCCCGACGATCTGCCCGCCCCGGAGATCGCCGCTCTGATCACCTGGCTGGAGATGGTCGCCGAGCCCCGAGTCGAGCGGTATTGGCAGCTTCTGAGCCTCGTCAAAGGCCAGGAGCCGTCCCCGCCGGCTGTCCCGGCCTTCCGATGGGTGCTGGCCGCGCTGCGCGCACACCGGTGACGTACGAGTGCGGGGGGAAGCGGGAGTGGTGGCGACGGCCGCACGAAGAACGGTCGTCGCCACCACGTTGGTCGGCCTGGATCCGGCGCTCGCGTGCCCCCCGCCGCCACCGGACCGGCCGGACGTGTTTCGGCCCCAAACGATGGGTGTGTGCCCGCTTACGATCTTCTCATCCGATTGCCCGGCCAGGTGCCGGTTTCTCGGGATCGTCTGTCTTGTCGTACACGGCGATCGTACGGTGTCGGCGCGCGGCGCGCGGGACCGGGTCAGGTGCAGTGGCCGTTCGGGTAGGGTCGCCGTCCGGCGGCGGCCGGGTCGCGTCCCAGGTAGGCCAGGAGGCGGTCGTCGGCGGGCGCGTCCACGGGGACGGGGCGCGGCGCGGCGAACCGGTGCGGCCGGTCGGCGGGCGTCACGAACAGGTGGGCCAGGTCCAGCAGCTCGTCCGCCAGCAGGAGCGGGATGGGGCGGGGCTCGCCGCACGCGGTGGCGATGTCCCAGCCGTGTACGGCGATCTCGATCGCGCCCACGGCGGCCACCATAGGGCTGGTCAGGTGGCGGTCGCCGATCGAGACCAGCTCGCCGGTGAGCGTGGCCGCCCAGGTGCCGAGGAGCTCGGTGGCGTCGTCCCGTACGAGAAGTGCCGGGTTGCCGTGGCGGTCGAGCCGCCGGGCGGTGCGCAGATGGTCGAGCGCCTTCGTGCCGAGGGTGACGGTGCCGGTGGCGGCCTCGTTCAGGGCTCGGAGGGAGTCGGTGACGTGGGCCAGCAGCCGTTCCATGGTCCAGCCGGCGCACGGGGTCGCGCGGCAGAGCATGGGCGGGGTCACGACGCGCAGACTGCCGAGCGTGTAGTCGATCGCCCGTTCCAGCAGGGCCACACCCGCTGTCAGGACTCGTTCCCGTTCACCGTTCATGGGTCGCCTCCTCGGTTGTGCTGACCGGAGGGGCGGCAGGAAGTCATCGGTGTGGATCTCGGAACCTTTCGCGGGCGGGCGGTGTAAGGGGGGCGAGGAGGGCGATCGATGAGATGGATGGTGGTGCCGCTGCTCGTGGCGGTGCTTGCGGTGGGCGCCGGTTGCGGTGCCGGTGGTGGTACGGCACCAGGCACGGCGGGCACGCCGCAGGCCAGTGGCACGCGGAGCGGCCCCGCGGGTACGCCCGGCGCGACCGGTGCCGTCGGGACCGAGAGTCCCGTTCCGGTGGTGACCGTTGACGGGGCCGGGTGTCGGGGGTCGGCGGTGTCGCAAGGGGACGGGTTTCCCGAGGTGCGGGGCACGGGTGAGGGGGTGGAGCTGTGGGGGCTGCTGTTCGGGGAGGTGCCGCTGCGGCGCGGAGTCGAGATCAAGATCGTGTGGCGGATGACCGGGGAGGGCCCGCTGCGCAAGGTCGAGGCGACGCTCCCGGACGGCGCCCGCGCCCGGCTCGCCTGGGGCCCCGAGGAGCACGGCGGGTCGAACTGGCGGCGTCCCGGACAGGAGTGGGGCACGGGGTTCGTCTTTCCCGAGCGGGGCTGCTGGAAGGTCGAGCTGACCCGCGACCGGGGCAAGGGGCACGTCTGGCTGCGGGTCCGCTAGGCCACTCCAGGCCGACCTCGCCGAGCCAGGCGGCGGCTGAAGGTGGCCGGAAGGAGATCGTAAGGTCGGTCCGACAGGGTGGTCCCAACACAGCGGACGACGAAGGCATCGAAGGGAAACCCGTCCCCATGCGCAAACTACTGCTCCAGGTCCAGGTCAGCGCCGACGGCTACATGGCCGGCCCGAACGGCGAGATGGACTGGCTGACCTTCCCCTGGACCGACGACCTCAGCGAGCACATCAACGCGCTCACCGCGAACGTGGACAACATCGTCCTCGGCCGCAGGCTCGCCGAGGGCTTCATCCCGGCGTGGGCCGCCGGTCCGCCCGGTGAGGACAAGGAGTCGATCGACTGGATGAACCGGACCCCCAAGGTCGTGATCTCCCAGACGCTCACGGAGTCGCCGTGGGAGAACGCGACCGTCGCCGGCGGCGACCTGGCCGAGACGATCAACGGGCTGAAGGCCCGGCCGGGCGGCGACCTCATCGTGTACGGCGGCGGGACGCTCGTCGCGAGCCTGGCCGAGGCCGATCTCATCGACGAGTACCACCTGTTCGTCAACCCGACCGCGATCGGCGGCGGGATGCCGGTCTTCCCCGGGCGCCGGAAGCTGCGTCTGGTCTCGGCCCGGCCGTTCGGCTGCGGCGTCACGGCGATGCACTACGAGCCCGTGAGGTAGGGCCCGGCATCACCCCCGCTGGGACAGCGCGCGGTCGAGGAAGGCGAGGACGTCGTCCAGCACCTCGTCCTGGTTGGTCTCGTTGAAGACCTCGTGCCGGGCGCCGGGGTAGACGCGCTCGGTGAGGGCGGTGCCGCGTACGGCCTCGATGCCGGCCCGGCTCGGCCCGAGCGGCACGAGCTGGTCGTCCTCACCGTGCACCCACAGCGTGGGCAGGTCGCCGAACGTGCCGCCCTTGGCGATCGCGGCCAGCGTGGCGGCGAACGCCTCCAGCGTGGCCCGCTTGAACGGCCCGTGCCAGACCAGCGGGTCGGCCGCGTACGCGACGCCCACGGCGAGGTCGCGGGAGAGCGTGGCCGGGTCGATGGGGAGGTCGGGCAGCTCGTCGAGGGCGAGCAGCGCGGGCACCGCCTCCCATTCCCCGATCACCGGCCCGGACAGGACGAGCGCGGCCAGGCCGGCGCCGTGGAGCTGGGCGTACCGGGCGGCGATCATGCCGCCCATCGAGTGGCCGATCGCCACGACGGGGACGCCGGGGTGCGCGGCCCGTGCCCGCTCCTCGACGGCGTGCACGTCGGCGACGACGTCCTCGAAGTCCTCGATGAGCACCCGCTCGCCCTCCGACCTGCCGTGCCCGGCGTGGTCGACGCCATGGACGGCGGCGCCGTGGCGGACCAGCCGGTCGGCGACGTGCTCGTAGCGGCCTATGTGCTCGCCGTATCCGTGGATCAGCAGGACGAGGTATCGGGGGTCGTCGTGCGGCCATTCGCGGACGGTGCGGGCGCCGTGCACGCCGGCGAAGACGTGCTCACGGGACTCGGCCATGCTTCACACTCCTCGGGTTCGAGCTGCGGCGAGCGTACGTCGGCCGCTCCCGCCCTCACAACCGCGTCGTAGGCTGGGTGACGATGTTCCCGCTGCCGTTGAGGGAGATCGCGCCGGGCGCGGTCCACGTGCCTGGCTGGTTGTCGATGGAGGAGCAGCGCCACCTCGTCCGCGCCTGCCGTGAGTGGGCCACGGGGCCGGTGCCGATGCGGCGCACCCAGCTGCCCGGGGGCGGCGTGATGTCGGTGCGGACGGTGTGCGTGGGCTGGCACTCGCAGGTTACAACAAAAGACACACGGATCAATAGGATCTATCCGAAGTGTCAAGTACCCGAGTCGGAGCCCCCTCATGCTTCACAGTGCCCTCCTGGCCACGCCAAACGGCCTGCGCGGTATGCGCGCGAAGATCTACATCCGCGTGTCCTCAACCCGTGGCCGGAAGGAGCTGATCAGTCCCGAGCTCCAGGAGATCGCAGCCCGCGCCAAGGCAGAGCAAGAGGGTATCGAAGTCGTTGACGTCGTCTTCGACCTTGATCAGTCAGGCCGAGACTTCGCCAAGCGCAAGATCGCGGACATCATCGACGAGGTACGTCGCGGCAAGTACGAGATCGTCCTCTTGTGGAAGTGGTCGCGGTTCGGCCGGAATCTCCGAGACAGCCTCAACAACCTCCACGAGCTCAGCCAGGTCGGCGGCATCGCTATCTCGGCCACGGAGCCAGGAGACAGCGTCACGACGATGGGCAAGTTCAGCCGCAATCAAATGCTTTCGATCGCTGAGCTCCAGTCGGACATGATCGGCGACGGCTGGAAGGAGACGCACTCCTACAGGCTGACCCAGGGCCTTCCGCACAATGGCACGCCGCGATTCGGCTACGTCTACCAGGACAAGAGGTACTTTCCTGAGCCGATTCGCGGGGATGCGCTGGCCGAGGTCTACGAGCGGTGGGTAGACGGAGAGCCGTTCCGGACGATCTCCGTGGACATGGCTGACGCCGGTATCCGTACTCCTGGCGGTGATGTCCTCGAACAGGGCCGATGGATTCAGATCATGGACACTGGCTTCGCCGCTGGCCTGATCCGCAAGAAGAAACCTGGCGCGAAGGGCAACCGCTTCGACAACTGGGACTGGCACCAGGGAGCTCACGAAGCCCTGATCGAGCCGGATCTGTGGGAGGCGTTCGTTGAGAAGCGTGTCGCTGGCCTCGGCCGAAAGTGGGCGTCTCCGAAGGCCAAGTACAGCGTCTCTGGCCTTCTCCGCTGCTCCAAGTGCATGCGGTCGATGACTGCCACGAAGACCGACCGTGGCAAGGTCCGGTTCCGGTGCTCGGGCATCAGCACCAAGCGGTGCTCCGGACTCACGATCCTCCTGAACGTGGCGAACGCCAGCATCCTGGACTGGCTCGTGAAGCGTGCGTCTGGTGGCCACAACACCGAGGAAGCGGCTCGCGCCGAGGCTGCCCGCAAGAAGCAGGACGTTGATATCGCGGCCCTCAAGAAGAAGATCGATGACCTCGACAAGCGTCTGAGCCGTCTCCTTGACGTCTACGAGTCCGGCGACATCTCCAAGGACGAGTACGCCAAGCGCAAGGCTGCCAGAGAGGCTGAGCGGTCAACGGCTCAGCAAGAGCTCACGAAGCTTAAGTCCGAGCAGACGGCTCGTCCGCTCCCCGCGTCGTTTTACAAGGGGCTTGCGGACGCTTGGGATCGGATCAGCGACGACCGGAAGCGCCAGGCTCTCAAGCAGGTTATTAACTACGTGATCGTTAGTCCGAATGACGAGTCTGATGGCGATCGATGCCTCGTCGTCCCGAAATTCGGCTAGGCTGCATCGCGGAAGGTCGTCGCCCTAGAGGGTCCAGGGTGACGGCCTTCCTCGTCTCCGAGCTCATCGTCATATCGGCCTTCACGCCAAGCTTCTACCAGTCCAATGGCGACGATTTCAAAGAATCGCTCCCAAGCCTCTTCTTCAGTTGTCGCAGGGTTGTACGCTCGTGCCACGTACTCGACGGTACGGGCAAATCGTCCTGGAATGTTAGTTAGGGCATAACTGCGAAATCTATTGGACCTCTCACACAGCCAATTCCTTGACATCTCCGAACTCGAATGTGCTATGGCTCGTCCTGGCCCTCGGTCCCGATTCTGGCCCTGTCCTCTCGGCCGGTCCCGAGGACCAAGATGAGGACCGAGACGAGGACCGTCCTGAGGACCGAGCTCCCGTCCTGGAGGACTGGTCCTTTGTCCTGGAGCCGCTGTCCTGAGGACCGTGCGCGGGGACCGAGGACCGAGGATGGCCACCTCATTGCCATACCCGCACGTCAACGGACACCAGGCGTAGTCCATAGTGGTCGTCGATGTGTGCGAGACGACAGGACGATGAGCCTCTTTGGGACACCCAGCAAGTTGCCGACTACCTCAACGTGAGCCAGCGGTGGGTCCGGAGAGAGGGCCCCGGCTACGGTCTGCCGCTCTTCAGGGTCGGCAAGTTTCTGAGAGCTAAGCCGGCTGAGATACGGGCGTGGCTGGAGCAACAGCGCCAGCATGAGTAGACGGGTTGGCCTTCCACTGGTCACGGATCGCCCGGATCGAGGACGGGGACCAGGAACAAGCCAGCCATAGATAGCCATACCCATATCCGAAATCGGCCGGATACCACCCGTGGTCCAGACTCCTGCTCGATGTGTACGAAACGGGATGACGACGGCCCTCTTTGGGGTGTGCAACAGGTGGCCGACTACCTCAACGTCAGCAAGCGTTGGATTTACCGCGAGGGTCCTGGTTACGGCCTACCGGCCTTCAAGATCGGTCGACACTTGAGGTACAAGCCGGCGGAGGTGCGGGCATGGCTGACGCAGCAACGCTTCTATGGGAAATAGCAGTCCTCGCGCCCCTTGTCCTCTGGGTCTCCGAGGACCGGTCCCCGGTCCCCAACGAGCCAGGACCGAGGACCGACTTCAGCACCGGATCGAGGACCGGGGACCAGAGGACCAGCTTCAGGACCGGGGACCGGCCAGAGGACCGGGCACAGCACTGGGGACCAGAGGACCGTCGTGAGGACCGGGAATCGGGGGCAGGACAGAGGACCGAGAAGAGGTCCCGAGGACCAGGACAGGACCGAGGAACCGAGGACCAGGACAGCAGAAAGCCCCCGACCATTTCGGCCGAGGGCTCTCGCGTTTATCCGATTAGCTCGCGATACGGCCGAGGTACCGAGCGAGCCGATTCGCGGGGCTCAGCGGGTCATCATCGACCACGGGCGCGAACACGTTCGCCTGACGCTCCGCCTGGAGTTCGCCCCAGGTCTTGGGCGTCTCGAAGGGCTTGACGTCCTCCGGCTTGACGCCCCAGTACTCGGCGTAGCCTTCGGCCTCCGGGTTGAACCGGATCTCGTCCTCCTTGATCTTCTCCACACGTTCGTACAGGTCGGCGCGACGCCCGATGAAGTCCTGCCAGATCGGCTTGTTCACGAGCCGCTCACGGACCTCCGCAGGTACGCACGCCTGGTCAGCGCCGTACGGAGCAACGAGCGGGTAGAGCTCGATCATCCTGACGATGTCCGCGTACGAGGTCCCGTTCTCGATCCACCGATTGAACGTGCTGGCTAGCGCGGGGAGGTTGATGGCGTTCGGACGACGGATGGCATCGGACCAGTCCTTGTCCTTCTGGTAGCGCTTGACCGTACGCTTGAACTCCATGGCCAGCGACATACCGGCACCGCTCGTGTCCTCAGCGACGTCGTACGCCAGCTCTTCGGCGGGCTCGTCCTTGACGCTGGTGAGCTGCTCCGGCAGGCGGATCATGTTGCTGATCTCGACGCCGTTCCTGACGATGGACTCCTTGTTCAGGATGTACTCGTTCTGCTCCATCTGGCCGAGACGGCGGCGATCCAGGAGGCCAGCTCCTTCGAGCTCACGGAGCCAGGTGTTGAGCTGCCGGAGGCTGATGTACGGATCATCGTCTTTGGGCCTCGGGCTCTTGAAGTAGGTCCGGAGCTTGCTTTGAGGAATCCGTACGGCCTCGTAGCTCTTGCCGGTGGCCTCAAGCATGTAGAGCAGGTGGAACGCCTCGTCCGAGATGTCGGCCGTGATCACGCTCATCTCGACCTGCGACTTGGCCCTGTGGCTGATGTTCGGCTTGCCTCGGTACGTGTCGTTCTCGAAGGCCGGAACCAGGATCTCGTACCGGTTGCCCTGCTGGGTCTTGGTGGTTCGGAGGAAGCCATCACGCTTTAGCTGAGCGACCGTACGCTTGACGGTGCTTTCCGACATCCGGAGCTTCTCGGCGATATCCGAGGCGGTGAAAATCGGCCAGCGGATACCGGAACCGTAGGCGCTGTGGTCGCTCTTGCTGGCGAGTACGAGCGCGATGACGCGAATTCCAGCGCTGGTGACGTAATCCGAGAAGACGGTCGTTTCCGGGACTTCGGCGAATACCCGCTCGACCGTTCGGACTGATACACTGTTCACAGATGAACCTATCTTTCATCTCACCGGCCCGGAGCGCTGCAACGCTCGCGGGCCTTTTTCGTGGCCGAGTTTTCCGGCCTAGATCAACGGTACCAGAACGGGTTCCGCCGATGATAATTCCCAGTTGCCGCGCTGTGCGCCACACCGGCCGATGAGCCGATGCTAGTTAGGATGTCTGTGGGAAATCCACAAACCTAGTAACTGATTGAGGCCGGAAGTTTGAAACCGTGGGCGGTCTGGCGAAGCCGCTGGTAGAGGCCGATGAGGTCACTGACTTCCGATGGATTGGGTCACTGACTTCCGATGGATGAGGTCACTGACTTCCAGCTATAAGCATAGTATTTAACCAGAGAGACTTAACCAGAGTCCTTTCAGGACGATCGCGCTCCGCGCGGCTCGTGCGGGACTCCGTCCAAGGACCAGAAAACCCGAAGGCCGGAGGACGAAGTATTTTCATCGCTATGAGCTGATAGCTGATAGCTGGGAGCTGAAAATCGGGGGGATGGATACCCGGCTACCGACAGGCCCTCCGGCCCAACACCTTGACCTCAAGGTCCATATGCCTGCTCGGCCTCCGGCCAGAGTCACCGGCATATTGATGTGCGCCTCATCATGCTCCTCGGCCTACGGCCGGATTCCTGGCTGCGCATGTCGCCGGTCGGTTGAGATGGTCCCCGGCTCGGTATCCGGCCTGCGGCCGATTTTCTGCTCGGGTCCTTCAAGGACCTGACCTATTCCCGGTCTCCGGTCGGCTCACAGAGCCACTCACAGAGCTAACCGGCCTCCCAGTGCCAGCCGCACCCTGAAAAACGGCTCAGAATCACGTACAGCGCCTCGGACGCATAAAGACATGCTTCAGGAACAGGTGCAGACCTTCACGCACACGGCTCAAGGCTCGGGCGACTAGTCTTTTGGAGGGAGGACCAGCGGTGGACGGTCCTCTCCGTTATCGAAGCCGAGCCGACCATGCTCCGCTGCTTCACGTAGATCACGGCGAACTTTCAGCGCAAGAGCCTCCGCCACGTCCGGAGGCATAGCACTAAGCAGCATGAAGCTCTCGATGGAGTTAGATGTTATTGAAGGATCGAGGGCCTTTAGCAGCCTGGCCGAGGTTCTAATCGCGCCCAGCTTCCTGGACTCCTCTACGAGCTGAAGCGCTGCCTCCCTGTGCTGGCCGTCCACCGGGACAGCCGCTACGACTTCGTCTTGTAGTTGCTCTACCCGATGTTGCTGCTCCTTGACCACCGCGTCGAAGTCCACTTGGCCGCCTGGATACGAGAGCGTCTTGAGCCGATCAAGCAGGCGCTCGAAGGCGTCTCGGTGCTTGCGCATGATCAGCCATACAGCTACAACCACGGCCACCGGCCAGGCCACAGCTCCGACCAAGCCGGCGATCGCCTCGATCAACTTCGCCCATTCGTCCATGGCTCAAGCATCCCTCGGGCGTTGGAAGCCTGGGATTGACGTGGCCGGATCGTGACATGCGCTGGCTCAAGTTAATCGGCTGATTGACATGGTCTGCTCTGATTGGTGCCGTATCACGCTTCTCCAAGTCACTGAGGTCCTTCAAGGACCCGAGCTACCGGCTGATAGCTGTGAAACGCCGGGCGAACACCTGTCATTTATCTCGTGTGATCAACTTCACACCGCTTGAGGCTTGATTTCGGCCTTTTGGCGTTACCACTCGCCTTACACCTATGTGTCATACTTAAAGGGACAGCCAGGAAGGGCAGTCGAAAACTAAATCGGCGAAACAAGCGGACTTCATCTGGAACACAAAGAGCGCCCCGGAGAAACGGACTCCAGAGCGCTCGGTCCTTCCTCCTAGCTACTCCTAGGAGTTCCAGACAATGAGTAAGTCTACCGAATTCAACGCCGAGCCCCTGCGCGTTTCCGTCACGGTCCGCCTGGACGAGAGCAGCTCCGCCACCGAGAAGGACGTCGAGCGCTTTCTGAGCAAGGTCACGGTCCTCGAAAACGGCTGCTGGACCTGGACCGGCACCACGAACAAGCCGTACGGCAAGAACAAGCACATCCTGAGCTACGGCCGGTTCAACTTCCAGGGCAAGCTGTGGGTCGCTCACCGCTGGCTGTGGGAGCAGATCAACGGCCCGGTGCCCGAGGGCCTCGTCCTGGACCACTTCCTGGCCAACCACGGCGAGTGTATCGGCGCGAAGTGCGTCAACCCGGATCACCTGGAGCCGACCACCTTCGGCGAGAACATCCGGCGTGGCAACGGTGCCTGCGCTCGCAACGCCAGGAAGACGGCCTGCCCGAAGGGCCACGAGTACGACGGCAAGGACAAGCGCGGCTTCCGGACCTGCTCCACGTGCGCCGAGTCCTCCAGGGTCAAGGCCAAGCAGAAGGCCGAGAGCCTGAAGGCGGTGGCTGCCTGATGATGCTCACCGGTAACTCGACCAAGGACACGATCGCTCGGGCCGCTCGCCAGTACACGGAAATCGGCTGGCCGGTGTTCGCCGAGTCCTACATCGAGGATCTGACCTGCTCGGTGTGCCAGATCGCCCACACGACGGACGAGTCCATGGAGTCGTGCTCCTGCCTCCGGTGTCACGGCGTCTTCTCAGCCACGGCTGACCGGAAGCTCGTCCGGGAGATGTTCCGGGGAATTCCTCGGCCGATCCTCAACATCCGGACCGGCGCGGTCTCTGGCCTGGTGGCCATCGAGATCACTTCCCCGGTCGGCGTTCAGACCGCTGCACGACTCGACCGAGCCGGCCTACTCCCGAACACGGTCACTGCGCGGACTGGCGGAGGCGGCGGCTACCTGATCTACAAGCACCCTGGCGGTTACGTCCCGTCCGTCCGAGACGGCCTCGGCCCTGGAGTCCACGTCCACGGCGAAAACGGCTGGTTCATGGCTCCGCCTACTCGGAACCCCCGCAACGGCTCGATCATCACCTGGCTCTCAGGAAAGGCCGAGAAGCCGGTCGTCGAGCCCCATCCCCGAATCATCAGCAACATCTCCGAGCGCTTCGCTAGCGCTGCCTGAGAGGAAACCCCCGCATGTTCAAGAAGTTCATCGAGAGCCGTCGTGAGGCCAAGGCCGACCGCATCCGATACAACGAGTGGCTCACCGAGCAGGAAATCGCCATGAAGCGGGCGCTTGACGAGATGCGTCAGCTCCGCGACCGGAACGCCGAAATCGCCGAGCGCGTGCCGGACTTCCGGTTCCAGATCACCGAGACCCTCTGAAAGGTAAATCCAATGAACGTCTTCCACAGCTCCAAGAACTGCACCGACCGGCGCTGCCTGGTTCACGGCCTCTCGAACATCGCCGACAACTTCGAGAAGGCCAGCCGGGAAATCCGGGAGCTGAACGAAAAGCTCCCGGTGAAGAGCCTGAACAGCATCGCGCAGGCGGTGACCTACAGCGACGAATACCGGAAGAACTGCGTTGCGGACGGCGATGACCGGACTCTCCGCCAGATCCTCGACGACATCGACCGGAAGCTGAACGAGACTGCCGAGCTCCAGGAGCTCCATCAGGAGGTCTGCAAGTGACCTACGTCGATAAGACGTACAGCGAGCTCGCCGCGATTCGCGGCGGGCTTCCGCTGTTGTCAGAGGCAATGATTCCCGGCACTCCGCGCCGCTGGGTTGAGCGGGATCTGTCCGAGTCTGAGATCGCTCGGCAGGGTGCTGAGCACAAGGCCGACCGTATCGAGCGGGTCACCAACCTTGCCAAGGGCCTGAAGCCGACTGGCAATTCGCGGGCTCCGCTCAACCTGGCTGTCCTGGACACCCAGATGTCAATCGAGGAGGTCGTGAAGGAGCTGGAGGAGGCTGTCTGTGAGCGCCTCGGCCTGTCGGTCCTGGCGTCCACCAGCTCTGCCGACCGGATCACTCGGCTGATCAGCCTGCTCGACAGGATCGCTCTGGACGAGGACCTAGCCGAGCACGTCCTGGCCGAGTCTCGGCGCATGGGCCGTCAGGTTCGTCAGGCTCTCGGCGATGCCGAGGTCGTCCACAAGATCAGGGCTCGTTGCCCGATCTGCGGCTCGAAGTCCATCAGGGCCTTCACCGAGCGCGAGCTGATCGCGTGCATCAACCCTGGCTGCCGTTGCGACGACGATGACTGCGTGTGCCAGCAGGATCTCCGGCACCTGTGGGCCTACTCCCAGTGGCCGGCACTGGCCGAGGTGTTCGATGCCCAGAGGAGCGCCGCCTGATGAATCCCAACGAGCAGCCGGAGCCGATCCGCCCGAAGTGCGCCTTGTCGAACGGGACCTGGGACCAGGTATTCGACGAGGAGAAGGGCGAGTGGGTCTGTCCGCCCGACCCCTTCAAGACTGCCGAGGAGGAATCGGCGTGATCCGGAAAATCGGCACCGTCAACAGCAACGTCCAGAAGGGAATCCCCGTGCACCAGATTGACAGCAAGAGGATCGAGGAAGCGTTCGCCAGCTTTGGCAACGCGATGAAGGCGGTCAGTGACAATTTCGCGGCTCAGGCAGTTTTCGGGCTGGCGCTGAATGATTTCGATGCCGTGGCCAGCAGGCTGGCCGGACTCGACACGGATCTCGTGATGCGTATCCATGAGGCCGCTGTCGATCTGGCGCTCGTGGCCGACTTGGAGCTGAAGGGTAGGGGCGTGTGATGAGCGACGTCCTGGTAACCGCTGAGCAGGCTGCTGACGCGGTCGGTGTGACGAAGTCGGCCATTCATGTGTGGGTACACCGTGGCCGTCTCAAGCACGTGAAAAAGGACGGGAAGAAGCACCTGTACCGACTGGCTGACGTGTTCGAGGCCGAGCGCCTGGCACAGGACAAGTACCGCCACAAGGGCGAGAATGGGAATGCGGAGGCATTCTAGGGCGTTCTGCTATTCTGTAATAGAAACCGCTACTGGTGTACCCTGCTCAAAACAGGCTGACCGTCCAGAAAGACCCGCTTCGAGCACTCGATCCCCATCACGGGGGACATCGCTCAGCGGGTCTTTCGCATTCCCGAGCAGAAATCGGCCAAGACATGGTCCACAGATCAGACGACGGTAAGCGCCAGATAGTACGAGACGTCATCGGCATCGGCGTATGGACCGTCGCGTTCCTCGCCATCATCGCCCTAGCCATAGCAGGATTCGTCCTAGTGCTTGGAGCGCTGGCCTGAATACCACCTTGGTCCTCGTGGTCAAGGTATCCATCGCGGGATGGTGTAACGGAAACACACCGGCCTCATAAGCCGGACGATGCGAGTTCGACTCTCGTTCCCGCAACTACCGACACAGGCTGACCGTGTGGATCGACCAGTACCTGTGCCCATCTGGCGACTGGAGCGTCCAGCAACAAGGCTCCGCCAGGGGCAGAAAACTCGGGCGCGGAATGGTTTCGACGTCGAGGAAAGCCGCATGCGGACCCCTGACGGACCGGGTTTCGACTACCCGCGCGTCCACATGCGAGTGCATCACGGGGACCACTAGAAAATAGCCAGGACTCTACGGGATGCAGCGCCAGAAAATACCAGGGCGGATATGGCCTGGTCAGAAAATCGGCAGGGGACGGAGCATTTCCTACTCCTACTACAGAGGTTGAAAAACTGAGGTGTCACCGCGCGGTTGCCTGCTCGCGGCGGGGTTCGGGAGTATGCCGGTGGGATGCGTTACCCGGATGGTGGTGGTCTGACCCCGGCGGCGCGAGCCAAGCGTGAACAAGTCCGCTTGGAGGCTGCCGGGTTGTTCGCCGCGGGCATGTCGCCGCCTGCGGTGGCCAGGAAGCTGCGGGTCTCACGTAAGTCGGCCTATGTCTGGCACAAGGCATGGCGCACGGCAGGGGCCGAGGCGCTGGTGTCGAAGGGGCCAGGCGGGCCGCCTTGCCGGCTGAATGCCGCGCAGGTGGAGCGGTTAGAGGCCGCGTTGGACGCC
>NZ_FOHX01000006.1 GCF_900111685.1 Nonomuraea wenchangensis | reverse complement strand
TCGGCGGGCCGATCGTGCTGATCTGGGACAACGTCAGCACCCACCTCGACGCCCGGATGCGCGCCCTGATCGAGGCGCGTCCGTGGCTGACGGTGTTCTACCTGCCGACCTACGCACCCGACCTCAACCCGGTGGAGATGGCGTGGTCGCACCTCAAACGCAGCCTGGGCAATCTGGCCCCCTGCACACTCGACGAACTCGCCAAGGTCATCCGCAGCCGACTCAAGCAGATGCAGTACCGCGCCAGCCTCCTGGACGCCTTCCTGGCACACACCGGCCTGATCACGAACCCGAGATCGACATGAAACCTCAAACTTTCAATCTCTGTAGTGCTTGGCTGTCGCCGGTATGACTGGGCGTTGGGTGCGATCTGTTGGAGTGGCGGCTCTGTGACGTTAGAACTCCCTATTTTGGTATTGGGTGGATGGTGCTTTGACTAAGTGCCCCCGATGGGGTCGGGGGCACTGGTTTCGGTTAAGAGTCGCCGTTTTCCAGCAGGCGGTCGAGTCTGATGCCCAGGTCGATCATCTCGCAGCGGAGTGAGTCGAGGGCTCGCACGAGGTCGGAGTGCGAAGTTTTGAGATAGTCGTTGAGCTGGCAGCGAACGCCGGCCACCTCGTCCCCCCACGCTGCGAAATCTTCGGCTACGTCGGCTCGGAGTTCGGCGATGTCCGTTCGGAGGGCGGTGATGATACTCACGGTTGCCGTGCGGTCCGTGTCGGCGATCAAGCACGCCTCCAGAGCCTCAACACGCAGTTTCAGACCGAGGATCTCCGTCTGCACGTCCACGCATTCCTACCTTTGCGGTAGTCGGGAGAGACACCGGCCTCTCATGTCCGGGTCTCGCTTGCTGTTGTCCATGGTCGCAAGCAGTTGGGGGTGCTGCGGCACGAGCGATCGGCGGCGGGAGTGGGTTTGTACTCCTGCGTGTTGAGCCGTTCATCCCGGAGCCCCAGCATGTCCGATTTGGCCAGAGTTTCGGGGGGAAGAAAACTGCCCCTGAGGACACCTGAGTCGTAGCCGTTTTGTCTGTTGTGTGTGGAATATGAATATAGGGGCGTGATTGGCGCGTTCGTCTGGTTTGGCTTTGATGTGGAGAACGGAGGTCGGGTCGATGCAAGGGGTTGCGAGGGCGGTTGTCGTCGTGGGGGGAGATTTCGTCGCCGTGAGAAGGGAATCTGTGGCTCGCGGTTTTGATGACAAATAGCGATGCTAGTTCCCTTGATGGCTCTTGGCGTGTTCGTTGGCTGGTTTCGGTTTACTGTGCACTGGTCGGTGTGTTCCCAGGCATTAGTGGGTGGCGTTCAAAGGTTCGGGGAATTATGGGAGAGTGGGATCTGGTATTCTCTCGGTTGGGGCTGGGTGAAGTCGCAGATAAATGTGGCTCCAGTTCGATGCTTCTGGTATCTGTGGATATGTGTCGATTGAATCTGGCTAAATCGGTCGATTCGGGTGATGCTGCTTAGTCTGCCCCGTATCGGGCAGAGGCGTCTGCTATGGCGATGACGATGAAGAAGGCGCTGCTGCGGACTGGTGTGGCCAGCGCTGTAACAGCGGTCGTGGGATCAGTCGGAACGAATCCTCACACTCGGTGGTATCGACGGCTGCGGAAGCCTGGCTGGCAGCCGCCGGCACAGGCGTTTCCGCTGGTGTGGACGCCGCTCTACGCGCTCATCGCCTTCGGGGGCGCGCGGGCGCTGTCGCAGGGGGACGGGCAGCAGCAGAAGGCCGTCGAGCGGACTCTGGCTGGAAATCTGGCACTTAACGCGACGTGGTCTGCGATCTTCTTCCGGGCGCGTTCGCCTCGATGGGCGTTGGCCGAGATCGCGGCGCTCAACGTCTCGAATGTCATGCTCGTCCGGCAGGCTATGAAGGTCGATCGTGTGGCAGGGGCTGTCCTGTTGCCCTACGCGGCGTGGACTCTGTTCGCGACGGCTCTCAACGCTTCCATCGTTCGGCGCAATCGCTGATCGTTGGGGTTGAGTTGGTGGTCTGACTCTGCATCAGGGCGTGATGTGTGGGGCCTTACGGCTCCAGAGGGGGTGCCGTTGGTGTGGCTGTGGTTGTCGACGGAGTCGCGCCTTGGGCGCGGGGGCTTGGGTTAGGTGAGCTGGCGTAGGGCCTCGGTCAGGGCTGCCAGGCGGGCCGGGGAGGCCAGGCCTGCGTGGTACAGGTGGAAGTCGGTGGCGCCGGCCTTGGCGTACGTTCTGAGATGGTCGGCCAGAATCGATGCGTCCGCTGGGCGTGGGGGGAGCGCGAGGACGTAGGCGCCTACGCGCTGGGTGGGCGTGGTCAGGGTGGTCAGGTGAGTCAGGCGGGATGCGTCCTGGCTGGGATCGCCCCAGCAACTGGCTATCAGGACGTCGGCGGCGGGGTCACCTGACGGGAGAGCGGCGAAGGCGCCGGTTGCCCAGGGGTCCGGGTTGGCGTGCAGGGCGATGGGGATGTTCGGGGCGATTTCGCGGATGGTTGTCAGGAGACGTCGGCGCAGGGTCGTGGAGAGTTCGACGCGGGTGGTGCGTACCTCGTCTGCGAGGGGACCGAGGGCTTCTTCCACGGTGAGGAGGCCGGAGGTCGGGAGGGTGCGGTCGAGGACCGCGCAGACTCTCGCCCTGGTGGGCTCCGGATAGCGAGGGGCGCAAGATGCGCAGAAGCAGAGGGAGAGCAGGTCGGAGTCCACGGTGGTCCAGTCGGCGCCGAACGTCTTTTCGTGGACGCTCTGGTGGCCGAAGCCCATCGGACCGCAAGCTTCCAGGATGAGACCGTCGGGCGCGGCGAGTGTGAGGGTTTCCCTGACGAGGTGGTCGCAGTAGTCGAGGACGTCGTCGTGGGCGGGGCACAGCGCGTACGGGTACGGGTCGCCGAAGGCGTTCCGGACGATCAGGTCCGGGTTCGCGGTGCCCAGTTGGGAGTTGTGGGTCAGGACCGTCCAGGCGTGAACCTGGAGGCCGACCGATTTGAGGGCGTCCCTCGCCTGCAGGTAGGCGTCGGCCGGTGTCCAGGTCGGGGACGCCGGGAGCAGCCGGGACCAGGCGGACGGGCGTACCGGGAGGTAGAAAGCGGGGTACGGGGCCTCCAGGACGCGGTGTGACGGGTGGTACGGAGTGGCGGCCCGGGTCGAGTGGTAGCTGGCGGCGAGGGCGATCGCGTCAACACCGAGCGCGGCGAGGCGGTCGGGTGCGGACGGGTCGCCGACCACGTCCCAGGGGTAGACGTAGGCGATTTTCATGGGACCCACTCGGCTCCTGAAGGGATTAGGCGGCTGTGATGGGCGGCTGTTGTGGGGTTGCGTTGGCTTGCTCTGTGATGGAGCGGCCCAGGTAGGGCGGCCGTGATGGGCGGCTGGGTTGGGAAGTGGAGCGGGTGGCTGGCGGTCGTGGTGCTGCTGTTCCAGGACGGCGACTGAGGGCTGCTGTGGAGCGGGGGTGGAGGGTTACCAGCGGCGCCAGAGTTGAGCGGGAGCGGGGAGGGGTTACCAGCGAGGGCGGGTGGGGGAGAAGGTTGGGTCGAAGCGTTGCATGTACGTCGTGTCGTCCCGTGCCACGATTCCGCACTTCTCGTACTGCTCGTGCATGCGGGCCAGGGCGTCGCGGTCGAGTTCCACGCCCAGGCCGGGGCCGGTGGGAACGGGGACGGCGCCGTTCGTGAAGCGGAGCGCGCCGGGCGTGATCACGTCCTGGCCGTCCTGCCAGGGGGTGTGGGTGTCGCAGGCGAACGTGAGGTTCGGCGTGGCGGCGGCGAGGTGGGTCATGGCGGCCAGGCTGATGCCGAGATGGGAGTTGGAGTGCATGGACAGCGACAGGCCGAACGTCTCGCACAGGTTGGCCACGTGGGAGGAGCGGACGAGGCCGCCCCAGTAGTGGTGGTCCAGCAGGAGTACGCCGATCGCGCCGGCGGCGATGGCGGGAGGCAGGTGGTCGGGGGTGACCACGCACATGTTCGTGGCCAGGGGCATGGGGACGGAGGCGGCGACCTCGGCCATGCCGGAGATGTCGGGAGTGGGGTCTTCCAGGTACTGGAGCATGCCGTCGAGTTCGCGCCCGACGCGGATGGAGGTCGCGACGGTCCAGGCGGCGTTCGGGTCGAGGCGGAGCGGCACGCCGGGGAACGCCTCGTACAGGGCCTTGATCGCGGCGATCTCCTCGTCCGGCGGGTGGACGCCGCCCTTGAGTTTGATCGACTTGAAGCCGTACTCCTGGATGAGGAGGGCGGCCTGCTCGACGACTCCCGCCGGGTCCAGTGCGGCGCCGAAGCGGTCCGGCTTGTCGCCGGGGTGGCCGGCCCACTTGTAGAACAGGTAGGCGCTGTACTCGACGGCGTCGCGGACGCGGCCGCCGAGCAGGTCGACGACGGGCACCCCGGCCGCCTTGCCGCGAATGTCCAGGCAGGCCACCTCGAAGGCGGCGAAGACCCGGTCGACGCTCTTCTCCTTGGTCGCGACGCCGGTCAGGCCGTGCAGGTCGGTGACCACGTCGCCGACGGTGGCGGCTACGCGGGCGTACATCGCGTTCATGGCGTGGACGTCCAGCCCGACCAGGGCCTGCGCGCACTCGCGCACCTTGCCGAGGTGGCCGAGGTCGCCGTAGGTCTCGCCCAGCCCGGTCAGGCCCTCGTCAGTGACGACCTCGACAATGGTACGGAGGGCCCATGGTTCGTGGACCCCGGCGGCGTTGAGGAGGGGTGGATCCCGGAATGCGACCGGTGTGACGTGGATCTCCCTGATGATCATCTCGACCGCCGTCCATGTATGTGAACAAGAGACAGATTTGTGGACAAGTATCCAGAACTGTAAGAATCGGGCTGAAGAAGTGTCAAGACTCCGAAGGGCCATTCGATGATCTACGGACACGACCCCAGGACCGGCCAGACCGTGGGCGACGCCCTGCCAGAGACCGACACCGCCGGGGTCGACTTGGTCGTTTCCGCCGCTGCGGCGGCCGGGCAGGCCTGGCGGGCCACCCCGGCGGCCGAGCGGGCACAGGCGCTGGAGGCCGTCGCCGACGCACTCGCCGCGCACGTGGACGAGCTGTGGCAGCTCGCCGACCAGGAGACCGCGCTCGGCGAGGCGCGCCTGCGCGGCGAGGTCGCGCGGACGGCGGGGCAGTTCCGGCTCTTCGCCGAGGTGATCAGGGATGGCGGTTACCTTGAGGCGATCATCGATCATGCCGACGGCTCCCTGACGCCGCCGCGGCCGGACGTGCGGCGGATGAAGCACGCGCTGCCGGGCGTGGTGGCGGTGTTCGCGGCGAGCAACTTCCCGTTCGCGTTCTCGGTGGCCGGCGGCGACACCGCCTCGGCGCTGGCGGCCGGATGCGCGGTGGTCGTCAAGGCGCACCCGGGGCATCCCAACACCTCCGAGCGCGTGGCGAAGATCGTACGGGAGGCGCTGCCGTACCCGGATCTGCTGGGGCTGGTCCAGGGCATGGGGGCCGGGGCGGACCTGGTCCAGCATCCGCTGGTGGTGGCGGCCGGGTTCACCGGGTCGGTGGCCGGGGGCAAGGCGATCCAGCAGCTGATCGACGAACGGGAGACGCCGATCCCGTTCTACGGCGAGCTCGGGAGTGTCAACCCTGTGGTCGTGCTGCCGTCCGCGCCTGTGGACAAGGTGGCGGCCGGGTTCGCGGGGTCGCTGACGCTGGGGGTCGGGCAGTTCTGTACGAACCCGGGGCTGATGTTCGTGCCCGAAGGTGACGGGCTGCGCAAGGCGATCGTGGAGGCGGTCGAGGGGACGAGCGGCGGGCCGATGCTGGCCGAGCGGATCAGGGACGGTTACCTGGGCGCGATCGAACGGCTCGGCGAGCTGCGGCTGCTGGCCGAGGGCAAGGCCGGAGAGGGGAGCTGGGCGGTGACGCCGAAGGTGTTCACCGCTGACCTGGACACCTTCGCGGAGAAGCTGCCGGAGATCGGGGAGGAGTGCTTCGGGCCGGCGTCGATCGTGGTGACGTACCGCGAGGTGGGGGAGCTGCGGGCGGTGCTCGAACGGCTGGACGGGTCGCTCACGGCCACTGTCCACGGCACCGATCCGGACGAGGCCGGCGAGGTTGCCGAGGTGCTCGGGCGCAAGGCGGGGCGGCTCATCTGGAACGGCTGGCCTACGGGGGTCGCGGTGTGCTGGGCGATGCACCACGGCGGGCCCTGGCCGTCGGCCACCACGGCGTCCACCTCGGTCGGGGCCACGGCGATCGAGCGGTGGCTGGCGCCGACGGCTTACCAGGACTGGCCGGAGGCGTTGCTGCCGGATGAGCTGAAGGAAGGCAACCCGCTGGGGATCCCGCGGCGGGTGGATGGGCGGCTGCAGCTCGGGGGCTGATGGCGGCTGGTGGCTGCTGATGGTGGACGGCGGCGCGCTGATGCCTGCTGATGGTGGACGGCGCGCTGGCTGCTGCCGATGGCGGGCGGCGCGCCGATGGCTCCTGGTGGCTCACGGCTCAGACCGGCTCGTGGTTCCTGGCTCGTGGTTCCTGGCTCGTGGCTCCTGGCTGGTGGCTCGTGGCTCCTGGCTCGTGGTTCCTGGCTCGTGGCTCGTGGCTCGTGGCTCCTGGCTCCTGGGTCGTGGCTCCTGGGTCGGGGCTCGTAGGTGGTGGGGCCGGGCTCACGGTGCACGGCTCATGGTCTGAGGGCTCGTGTCACAGGCTCGTGGTCGTGTCTCCTGGTTCACGCCTTCTGGCGAAGGGTCGTGGGTAGTGGCGGTTGGAGAGAGTGCTGGGGAAGAGGGGAAGCGGGTCAGGTGCCTGCTATTTCCAGTCCCGCCGCCACGATCCGCTCCAGCCGTTCCACATGCTCCGCCGTCGGGTCCACCAGCGGCGCCCGCACCCCGCCGACCTCCAGCCCGCGCAGCCGCACCCCAGCCTTGACCAGCGACACCGCGTACCCGGGCACCAGGTCGCGCAGCTCCACCAGCGGCAGGTAGAACCCGGTCAGCAGCCGCCGCACGAGCACCTCGTCCCCGGCGGTCAACGCCTTGTGGAACGCGATCGCGATCTCGGGCGCGAACGCGAACACCGCGCTCGAGTACAGCGTCACCCCGAGCCCCCGGTAGGCGGGCATGGTGAACTCGGCGGTCGGCAGCCCGTTGAAGAAGGTGAAGTCGCGGTGGCCGGCCTCCCGCACCCTCAGGATGATCCGCTGCAGCAGGTCGAAGTCGCCCAGGCCGTCCTTGAAGCCGATGATGTTCGGCACCTGGGCGAGTTCGGCGACGGCCTCGGGGGTGAAGCGGGCGTTGCCCCGCTGGTAGATGATCACCGGCAGTTCGGCGGCGGCGGCCACGTCGCGGACGTACCGGACGAGGCCGGCGGCGGGGGCGTTGACGAGGTAGGGGGGCATGAGCAGCAGTCCGTCGGCGCCGCGTGCGGCGGCCTCGCGGGCGATGGCGCGGGCGGCGGGCAGTGTGCCGCCGGCCCCGCCGAGCACGGGCACCCGCCCCCCGGCGGCGGTGACGGCGGCGGTGACGGCCCGCCCGTACTCGCCGGGGTCGAGGGCGTTGAACTCGCCGGTGCCGCACGCGGTGAACACTCCTCCCGCCCCGGCCGCGACCCCGTCGGCGACGTGCCGGGCGAGCACCGCCTCCGCGAGCTCGCCGGCGGCGTCGAACGGGGTCACCGGAAAGAAGAGAACGCCATCTAGCCGCATCAACGGTCCTTCCCTAGCGGATGCCCTCCCGGCGGAGGGTGGCAGCGAGCTTGCGGGTGTGCTTGATCACCGCTTCGGTGACCCGTTCGACGTCGGTGGGCGGCAGGGCGGCGGGCATCGAGCAGCTGATGGCGTCCGTGGCCGGGATGCGGTAGTCGACGGCCACGGCCACGCAGGCGACGCCGGGGGTGCCCTGTTCGCGTTCGCAGGACCAGCCCCGGGTGCGCACCTGGTCCAGCTCGCCGGTGAGTTTGCCCAGGTCGGTGATGGAGTGCTCGGTGAGTCCAACGAGGGGGTCGGGGAGCAGGGCCACGACCTCGTCGTCGGTGAGCTGGGCGAGCAGGACCTGGCCGAGCGCGGTGACGTGGGCGGGCAGCCGCCGGCCCACCCTGGGGATGACGTGCGCGGCCTCGCGCGACTCCCTGGTCGCCAGGTAGAGCACGTGCGCGCCGTCCCGGCGGGCGAAGTGCACGGTCTGCCCGATCTCGTCCCGCAGGTCCTCCAGGGTTTCCTGGGCGAAGGGCAGCGCAGGATCCTTGTCGAGGTACGCCGTCCCGGTGAGCAGCGCGTGCGGCCCGATCCCGAACGCCGAGCGGGCCGAGTCGGTCTCGACCCAGTTGAGCTCGACCAGCGTGCGCATGAGGGCGTGCAGGCTGCTGCGCGGGAAACCGGTGCGCTGCTGGAGCTCCGACAGCGTCAGGGTCTCGTGCGACTCCGCCAGCGCTTCCAGGATGCGTACGGTCCGCTCGGCGGACTTGACCAGCTGGGGCTCCATACTCGTCCCATCTCACTCCACAATGCCGACACATCCAGCATATGGGATAGCGTCCAGATACATGGACGCTATCCCTTGACCGCCCCGCTGGTGAGGCCGCGCATGAACTGCCGCTGGAGGGCCAGGAACGCGATGATCGACGGCAGCAGCGCCAGCAGCGAGGCCGCGAGCAGCACGCCGATGCCGACCTCCTCGTCCGAGCGGAGCGAGCGCAGCGCGATGGGCAGCGTCCACATGCTCGACTCGGTCGCGACGATCAGCGGCAGCAGATACTGGTCCCAGATCATGGTGAACCCGAACACGCCGATCACGCCGAGCGCCGGCCGGCACAGCGGCACGATGATGGTGGCGAAGATGCGCAGCTCGCCCGCCCCGTCGATGCGCGCGGCCTCCTCCAGCTCGACCGGCACCTCCTTCATGAACTCGGTCATCACCAGGATCGAGAACCCCCAGGCCCCGACGGGCAGGATCATCCCCGCGTAGGTGCCGATGAGGTTGAGGTGCAGCACCGGCAGGTCGGCGAGGACGAGCGAGAGCGGGATCGCGATGATCTCCTCGGGCAGCATCATCGTGGCCAGCATGAGCAGCATCACGACCGTCATGCCACGGAACTTCTTGCGGGCCAGCGCGTACGCCGCGAACACGCTCACCAGCATCTGCAGCAGCAGCCCGAAGCCGACGACCA
Source organism: Nonomuraea wenchangensis (assembly GCF_900111685.1). GTDB lineage: Bacteria > Actinomycetota > Actinomycetes > Streptosporangiales > Streptosporangiaceae > Nonomuraea > Nonomuraea wenchangensis. The sequence goes on along the minus strand of NZ_FOHX01000006.1, from coordinate 547,383 downwards.
CGAACGAGTTCAGCAGGTAGAGGTAGACGTTCTTCTCCCCGGCCTGGACGAAGTTCTCCAGCGTGAACTCGTCCGGCCAGAGGGTGAACGACGTGGGGTCGAGGGTCTTGCTGAACGCGCTGACCAGCAGCCCCACCAGCGGCCCCGTGAAGGCCACGACCATGAGCCCGTAGACGACGAAGCGCGCGGCGGCGGCGAGCGGGCCCTTGCGCGACTCCAGCCCCAGTGCGCTGTCGAACCTCATGACGCCTGCCTCCTGCGCATCAGCTGCACGATCACCGTGAGCGCGAGTGTGGCGAGGAACAGCACGATCCCGCCGGCCGAGGCGACGCCCAGCTCGTTCTTCTGGAAGCCGAGCTTGTAGATGAGCGTCATCAGCACCTCGGAGGAGTTGTTCGGCCCGCCGTTGGTGAGCACGTAGACCTCGACGAAGACGCGCAGCCCGCGGATGGCCGCGAGCGTGAACAGGATCCAGAACACCGGGCGCAGCGCGGGCAGCGTGATGTGCCGCAGCCGCCGCCAGGTGGAGGCCCCGTCCACGGCCGCCGCCTCGTAGAGCGTGCGGTCCACGCCGACCAGCCCGGCCAGGAAGATCATCATGTCGTACGGGGTGCCGCGCCAGACGCTCATGAGCATGATCGACCAGAGCGAGGAGTGCTCGCTGGCCAGCCAGGGCTGCGGATCGACGCCTGCCCAGCCGATGATCACGTTGAGCATCCCGTTGTCGGCCGGGTGGAACATGATCCGCCACACCTCGGCCACCGCCGCCATCGTCGTCACGACCGGCAGGAACGCCGCCGTCCTGACGAACCACAGATAGCGCGCCGGCCCCTCGATGAGCAGCGCCAGCCCGAGCCCCAGCACGAGGGAGCCGATCGTGGTGCCGAGCGCCAGCACCACGCTGTGCCAGATCGCCGCGGCGAACAGGTCGTCGGTGATGATCGTGCGGTAGTTGTCGAGACCGACCCATTCGTCCCCTAGGAACGTCTGGACCTTGAACAAGCTCTTCCACAGGCCCACGAGCATGGGGATGAACTTGAAGTACAGGAACAGCAGCAGCGCGGGCGCCAGGAACAGCCAGGCGACCAGCGGCCCCCGCCACCGCACCCGGTGGGCGCGGCGGCGAGGGGGCGCGGTGGTGGCTCCCGCCCGGGTCACGGTCGAGGTCATGACGCTTTCTGGCTCTGGAGTTCCTGGGTGAGCTTGGTGTTCAGCCCGTCCATGGCCGTCTTGACGTCCGCCGAGCAGTCGGCCCAGACGGTGTTGATGGCGTCGGCGGAGGTCTGCCGGATCGGCGCCCAGTTCGGCACCGGCGGCGCGTAGACCGCGAAGTCGTAGGACTCCTGGAAGACCTTCCAGCGCGGGTCCTGGCGTTCGGCGGCCATGTCCACGGTCTTGTTGACCGGCAGGCGGACGATGGCGCCGTTGGCGTCCTTGTTCATGCCGATCCGCTGGCCCTCGGGGGAGATCGCGAACTCGGCGAACTTCTTCTGCGCGTCCTGCATCTGGGAGCCCGCCATGAGGTAGACGTTCTCGCCCTCGCCGAGGGTGCCGGGGCCGCCGGAGGGGCCCTTGGGCACGGGCAGGACCTCGATCTTGTCGGTGCCGAGGCTCTTGACGAAGCGCGCGAGCACGTACGGGCCGACGAGGTAGATGCCGCCCTGGCCCTTCTCGAACACCTCGTGCGTGACGGTCGTGTCGTTGCTGACGGCGCCCGGGTTGACGGTCTTCGTCTTGCAGAACTGGTCCTGGAGGTACTGGACGGCCTCCACGAACTTGGGGTCGTTGGCGGTGGCGACGTACTTGCCGGGGCCGTTGGCCTTGAGGAAGTCGGCGCCGTTGGCGTAGATGAGGGAGGAGGCGTACCAGGAGGCGTAGCCGCGCTTGGTGCCGGCGGGGGCGACGAGGCCGCTGGTGTCCTTCTGCCCGTTGCCGTCGGGGTCCTTCTCGGTGAAGGCGACGGCCAGCTTGGCCAGGTCCTCCCAGGTCGCGGGCGGCTCCATGCCGACCTTCTCGCGCCAGTCCTTGCGGACGATCAGCGCGAACGCCTGCGCGGAGAAGGGCGCGGCGTAGAACTTGCCGTCGCTGCCCGCGGCGGCCTGCCAGGCCCGGTCGGCGAGGTCGCCGGAGCCGGCCAGAGCCGCCTTGTCGACCTCCTGGAGCCAGCCCTGGCTGTGCATGTTGCCGAGTTGCGCGGTGTCGTTGATGACGATGTCGGGAAGCTGCCGCTGCGCGGCCTGCTGGTTGAGTTTGGTCTCGAAGTCGTCGAAAAGCGCGACGACCTTGGTTTTCACCCCGCTGGACTTGGTGAATGCGTCGGCGAGTTTCTGCGCCGTTTTGGCGGAGTCGGAATCGGGCACCTGCCGGATCCAGATCTCCAGAGTGTCGTCGGTTGAACTCGATCCCCCGGAGCCGCAGCCGGTCACCGTTGCGGCGAGGGCCGCGGCGACCGCGACCCCCAGCAGACGACGTGACATCAGACCGCCTCCCGTTCACATACATGGACATGAGTCGAAGACTTGAACTCGTGGCTGTGAACGTAACTAGGCCATGCTTCACGGTCAATATTCAAGTATGTGAATTTGGGTCAGAATCGTGTACACCATGAAGACATGCGCATTCTCATGACCGGTGCCGCGGGGAAAGTCGGCACGCTGCTCCGCCCGCGGCTCGCCCGCGAGGGCCGCGTCCTGCGGCTCTCCGATCTCCAGCCGGTCGAGCCCGGCCCGGGGGAGGAGCAGGTCGTCGCCGACCTGGCCGACCCGGCCGCCATGGCCGAGGCGGTCAAGGGCGTGGACGCGGTGCTCCACCTGGGCGGTCAGAGCCGCGAGCACCCCTGGGCCGACATCGTGCGGGCCAACATCGACGGCACGCAGGTGCTGCTGGAGGCCGCGCGCGAGGCGGGCGTACGCCAGCTCGTCCTCATGGGCAGCCACCATGCGGCGGGCTTCCACACCAGGCCGGCGGGCGGCGAGGACCTGCCGGACTACGCCTTCCCCCGCCCCGACACCTTCTACGGCGTCAGCAAGGTCGTCATGGAGGCCCTGGCCGGGCTGTACCACGACCGCTTCGGCATGAACATCACCGTTGTGCGGCTCGGCACCTGCAACGACGGCCCGCTCGACACCCGCGGCCTGGCCACCTGGATCTCACCCGACGACCTGGCCCGCCTGGTCGAGGCCGCGCTGGTCGCGCCCGGCCTCCACGTCGTGTGGGGCGTCTCGGACAACACCCGCCGCTGGTGGTCGCTGAAGGAGGCCGAGTCCATCGGCTACGTCTCGCGCGACGACTCGGAGACGCTGGCGGCGCCCCTGATCGCCGAGCACGGCGAGCCCGACCTGGCGGACCCGGTGCACGACCGCGCGGGCGGCGTCTTCACGCTGAAGGAGCTCGGCGGCCGCTGGTGATCGCCGGTCATGGCAACCGGTTGCACAAACCTTGACGGGCAGAGCGGTAAAGGTCAAGGTTTGATCTGGCAACCGTTTGCAAGGGAGGACGGCGATGGCGGCGACGATCAAGGACGTGGCGCGCGCCTGCGGCGTGCACGTGTCCACAGTCTCCCGCACCTTCTCCGCGCCGCACCTGGTCAATCCTGCCACCAGGAGCCGGGTGCTGGCCGCGGCCGACGACCTCGGCTACCGGCCCAACCGGGCGGCCCGCGCGCTCACGACCGGACGCACGTTCAACATGGGCCTCATCGTGGCCGACATCGCCAACCCGTTCTTCCCGCCGCTCATCAAGGCGGCCCAGGCGCAGGCCAGGGGCCGCGACTACCACGTGTTCGTGGCCGACACCGACGAGGACCCGCGGGTCGAGGAAGAGCTGATCAGGACGTTCACCAAGCAGGTGGACGGCGTCCTGCTGTGCAGCCCCCGCCTGTCCAACAAGATGATCGAGCGCCTGGCCGAGGACGTGCCGTTCGTGGTGGTCAACCGCCGCATCAAGGGCATGCCCGCGGTGCTCATGAACGTCGCCCAGGGCGCCAAGCTGGCCCTGGAGCACCTCGCAGAGCTCGGCCACCGCAGGATCGCGCTCGTGTCCGGCCCCATCGGGTCGTGGACCAGCAACGAGATGCAGGGCGTCGCCGCCGAGACGCCGGGGCTCGACCTCGTCTTCTTCGGCCCCAACCAGCCGACCGAGGGCGGCGGCCTGGCCGTGGCCGCCGACGTCGCGGCCTGCGGGGCGACCGCCGTGCTGGCCTACAACGATCTCGTCGCACTCGGCCTCGTCGAGGGGCTGGCCGCGATGGACATCGGGGTACCAGACCAGATAAGTGTCATCGGGTTCGACGACATCCTGCCCGGCCGGCTCAACCGGCCGAAGCTCACCACGGTGGCCATGCCCGCCGTGGCCGCGGGGCGGATGGCGGTGGACCTGTTGCTGCAATCGGGGGGCGAGGGCGCGACGGTGACCCTCGACACCGCCCTCATAGTCCGCGAGTCCACGGGAAGGGCACAAAGATGATTTTCGGAACGCTGCCGTCCGGCGAGCAGGTGGAACAGGTGGAGCTGTCGTCCGGACGGCTCCGCGCCGAGGTGCTGACCCTCGGCGCCGTCGTACGCTCGCTGGAGGTGTCGGGCCGCAACGTGGTGCTCGGGCTGGACACGCTGGAGGACTACCTCACCCGCAGCCGCTACTTCGGCGCGGTCGTCGGCCGCTACGGCAACCGCATCGCGGGCGGCCGCTTCACCCTCGACGGCGTCGAGTACACCCTGCCGGTCAACAACGGGCCCAACAGCCTGCACGGCGGCACCGAGGGCTTCGACTCCAAGGTGTGGACCGTCACCGACCGCTCGCCCGCCTCCGTCACGCTGACCCTGGTCAGCCCGGACGGCGACCAGGGCTACCCGGGCACGCTGACCGCCACGGTGACGTACACGCTGGAGGACGACGGCCTGCGCATCGACTACGCCGCGGAGACCGACAAGCCGACCGTGGTCAACCTCACCAACCACTCCTACTTCAACCTCAAGGGCCAGGGCGAGGGCGACGTGCGCGACCACGTCGTACGGATCGCCGCCGAGCACTACCTGCCGGTGGACGCCGACAAGATCCCGACCGGGGAGCTGGCGCCGGTCAAGGGCACCCCGTTCGACTTCACCGAGCCGCACGCGCTCGGCGAGCGCATCGACGGCGGCTACGACCACTGCTTCGTGCTCGACGGCGGCATGAGCGTCACCGCCGGCGGCCTGACCATGGACGTCACCACGACCGAGCCGGGCGTGCAGTTCTACTCCGGCAGCATGCTGGACGGCGCGGCCACGCCGTTCGGGCCGTTCGCGGGGCTGTGCCTGGAGACCCAGCACTTCCCCGACTCGCCCAACCAGCCGCAGTTCCCCTCCACGGTGCTGCGGCCGGGTGAGCGCCGGACCTCCACCACCACCTACAGGTTCGCCACCTGATCCTGGGGTCTTTGTACGGGTGTGCGGCGCGTCAGCGCGCGGAGTCCGGTGTCTCCGTCGTACCTTTGGCACCATGGCCACCCGTACGCCGAAAAGCGCATCCAAGGGGCCGGCGAAGCGGTCGACCCCGGCCCGCTCGACCTCCGCGAAGCGGACCACAGCGTCGGCCGGGCGCCCCAGGCCGAGGCCGGGCGCCTCCGGCCGCAAGTCCTCCGTCGCCCACCCCGACCCGATCAGCTGGGTCTTCACGATGATCGGCAAGTTGATCGTCGGGCTGTGGATGTTGTTCGCGGGCGGTGTCGGCAGCATGGCCCGCGCGCTGGGCAAGAACGCCCGCGACCTGGACCCGGCGCACCGGCGCGACGGGCTCGGGCTGGCCTGGTTCGCCGCCGCGATCGTGCTGGCCTCCATGACCTGGCGCAACGCCGACGGGGCCGTCTCCGGGGTGGTCAACGCGACCGTGCGCGGCGTGTTCGGCTCGCTGGCCTGGGCGCTGCCGCTGCTGCTCGGCCTGCTGGCCTGGCGTTACATGCGCCACCCCGACCAGAACGCCGACACCGGGCGCATGGTGATCGGCTGGGCGGCGCTGCTGGTCGGCGTGCTCGGCGTGATCCACGTGGCCAACGACACGCCGTACCCGGCCGGCGAGGGCCAGGGCATGGACAAGGTGTCGGCGGCCGGGGGCATGGTCGGCTTCATCGTCTCGGCGCCGCCGATGAGCATCCTGCCGTCGTGGATCACGATCCCGCTGCTGCTGCTCCTGTCGGCGTTCGGCGTCCTGGTGATCACCGCGACGCCGGTGCACCGCATCCCCGAGCGGCTGGCCGAGCTGCGGCACCTGCTCTTCGAGCGGCAGTCCGACCCGCTGCCGCGCGAGCCGAGCAGGAAGCGTCCCCGGACGAAGAAGCCCGCAGGCGAGGGCGGCGACGGCGTCAAGCCCTACGACACGCCGGTGCTGTCGGAGAAGGACAAGGAGCGCGCCGACCACTCGCCGGAGATCGTCCCCGGGCTCACCGACGAGGAGGACGCGGCGGTCGCCGCCGCCGCCGCGGAGGCCGAGGCCGAGCGCAGGCCGCCGGAGCCGCCGCTGCCGACGCCCGCGCCGCGCACGGTCGAACAGCTCGTGCTGTCGCCGCAGGCGGGGCCGTACGCGCTGCCCGACCTGCAGTTCCTCAAGCCGGGCACCGCGCCCAAGCCGCAGACCAAGGCCAACACCACCGTGGTCAACGCGCTGACCAGCGTGCTGGAGCAGTTCAGCATCGACGCGCAGGTGATCGGCTTCACCCGCGGCCCGACCGTGACCCGCTACGAGATCGAGCTCGGCCCGGCGGTGAAGGTCGAGAAGGTCACCGCGCTCACCAAGAACATCGCCTACGCGGTCAAGTCCGCCGACGTGCGCATCCTGTCGCCGATCCCCGGCAAGTCGGCCATCGGCGTGGAGATCCCCAACGCCGACAAGGACCTCGTGGCGCTGGGCGACGTGCTGCGCGCGCAGGTGGCGCAGGCCGACCACCACCCGATGATCGTCGGCCTGGGCAAGGACGTCGAGGGCCGCACCATCGTGGCCAACCTGGCCAAGATGCCCCACCTGCTCATCGCGGGCGCCACCGGCGCCGGCAAGTCGGTCTGCGTCAACGGCCTGATCACCTCCATCCTCATGCGGTCCACGCCCGACGAGGTGCGCATGGTGCTGGTCGACCCCAAGCGGGTCGAGCTCAGCGTGTACGAGGGCATCCCCCACCTCATCACCCCGATCATCACGAACCCGAAGAAGGCCGCGGAGGCCCTGGAATGGGTCGTGGGAGAGATGGACCGGCGCTACGACGACCTGGCGGCGTCGGGGTTCCGGCACGTGGACGAGTTCAACAAGGCGGTGCGGGCGGGCAAGCTGCAGCCGCCGCCCGGCAGTGAGCGGGTCTACCAGCCGTATCCGTACCTGCTGGTGATCGTGGACGAGCTGGCCGACCTCATGATGGTGGCGCCGCGCGACGTCGAGGACTCGATCGTGCGCATCACGCAGCTCGCCCGCGCGGCCGGCATCCACCTGGTGATCGCCACGCAGCGGCCGTCCGTCGACGTCGTCACCGGCCTGATCAAGGCCAACGTGCCCTCCCGCCTCGCCTTCGCCGTCTCCAGCCTCACCGACTCGCGGGTCATCCTCGACCAGCCCGGCGCCGACAAGCTGGTCGGCCAGGGTGACGCGCTGTTCCTGCCGATGGGCGCGAGCAAGCCCATCCGCATCCAGAACGCGTTCGTCTCGGAGAAGGAGATCGCCGAGATCGTCGCGCACTGCAAGGCGCAGATGCAGGTGGAATACCGCGAGGACGTGGCGGCGGCGCCGGTCAAGCGGGAGATCGACGAGGAGATCGGCGACGACCTCGACCTGCTGATCCAGGCGGCCGAGCTGATCGTGACCACCCAGTTCGGCTCGACCTCGATGCTCCAGCGCAAGCTGCGGGTCGGCTTCGCCAAGGCGGGGCGGCTCATGGACCTGCTGGAGAGCCGCAACGTGGTCGGCCCGAGCGAGGGCTCCAAGGCGCGCGAAGTGCTCGTGAAGCCCGACGATCTGCCGGGTCTGCTGGCCGACCTGCGTGGCGAATGACCCCAATGCGGGGGCGAGCGGCGTCAACTGGTTGAATAGGAACCACTACGGAGAGTCGTGGTGGGGGAACCAGACGCCATCGGGGAGGCGTTCGCCGTGCAGGAACAGCAGAGCATCGGGGCCATGCTGGCGGCAGCCAGGCAGTCGGCCGGGATGTCGGTCGCGCAGGTCAGCGCGGCCACGCGCATCCGCGAGACCATCGTCCATTGCATCGAGCAGGACCTCTACGACCAGTGCGGGGGCCCGTTCTACGCCAGGGGCCACGTCAAGGCCATCGCCGCGGCCGTCGGGCTCGATCCCGAGGCCGTGGTGCACCAATATGACCAGGAACACGGCGGGGCGCCGCAGCCGGTGCGCGCCTCGGCCGTCTTCCAGGCCGACAAGAAGATCAACCTGCCGGAGCGGCGCGGGCCCAACTGGTCGATGGCGCTGGGGGTGGCGCTGGCGATCGTGGTCGTGTTCGGCACGATGCGCATGCTCGGGGGAGCGGGCGACCAGGTGCAGGTGGCCGGGGTGCGGCAGTCGTCGGCCCGGCCGAGCGTGCCGCCCAACACGCCCATCACCGAGTCGCCCAAGGCGTCACCGTCGCGCAACGCGCGCTCCAAGGAGATGGTGACGCTGCGGATCAGGGCGAAGCGCTCGTCGTACGTCGGGGTGCACGACGGCGAGGGCCACCGCCTCTTCTCGGGCACGCTCACCGCGGGCAAGACCTCGGAGTGGCGGGCGCCGGGCAAGGTCACCCTGCTGCTGAGCGACGCCACGGCGGTGACGCTGCAGGTCAACGGCAAGAAAGTGAAGCGGCTCGGGGAGCGCGGCGAGATGGTGCGCACCTCGTTCGAGGCGCCGAAGGCACCGGTCAAGCAGAAGGCCCGCTAGCCATCTCCGGTGGGCCAGTGCATCGGGTGGTGGCCAACTCCCGATACCGTAGTGTTCACCATGTCATCCCGCCGCACCGCATCGCTGATCACCCTGGGCTGCGCCCGCAACGAGGTCGACTCCGAGGAGCTGGCCGCGCGACTTGAGGCTGCCGGTTGGCAGCTCGGCGACGACGACCCCGACGTCGTCGTCGTCAACACGTGTGGCTTCATCGACTCGGCCAAGAAGGACTCCATCGACACGCTGCTCGCCGCCGCGGACTCCGGCGCGAAGGTCGTCGCCGCGGGCTGCATGGCCGAGCGCTACGGAGGCGAGCTGGCCGAGGCGCTGCCCGAGGCCAGCGCCGTCATCTCCTTCGACGACTACGCCGAGATCGGCGACCGGCTCGACGACGTGCTCGCCGGCCGGTCGCTGAAGCCCCACACGCCGCGTGATCGGCGCACCCTGCTGCCCATCTCACCGGTCGAGCGCGCCGCCGCGCCCAAGGCCGGCATTCCCGGCCACGGCGACCTGCCGTCGGGCGTGGCCCCCGCCAGCGGGCCTCGCGTGCTGCGCAAGCGGCTCGACGAGAGCCCTGTGGCCTCGCTGAAACTCGCCTCCGGCTGCGACCGGCGCTGCACGTTCTGCGCCATCCCGTCCTTCCGCGGCTCCTACGTCTCGCGCGTCCCCGACGAGCTGCTGGCCGAGGCCGACTGGCTGGCGCACCGCGGGGTGCGCGAGCTGGTGCTGGTGAGCGAGAACTCCACCTCCTACGGCAAGGACCTCGGCGACCTCCGGGCGCTGGAGAAGCTGCTGCCGCGCCTGGCCGAGGTGTCGGGCGTCGAGCGGGTGCGGGTCAGCTACCTGCAGCCGGCCGAGCTGCGTCCCGGGCTCATCGACGTGATCTGCGGCACCGAGGGCATCGCCCCCTACTTCGACCTGTCCTTCCAGCACGCCAGCAACGGCGTGCTGCGCCGGATGCGCCGCTTCGGCGACCCCGAGCGCTTTCTCGCGCTGCTGGAGAGCGTGCGCGAGCGCGCTCCCGAGGCGGGCGTGCGCTCCAACTTCATCGTGGGCTTCCCCGGCGAGACCGAAGAGGAGTTCGGCGAGCTGGTGGGCTTCCTCGAAGCCGCGAGGCTCGACGTCATCGGCGTGTTCGGCTACTCCGACGAGGACGGCACCGAGGCGGCCGACCTGCCCGGCAAGCTGGCGCAGGAGGTCATCGACGAGCGGGTGCGGGTGCTCACCGAGCTGGCCGAGGAGCTGACCGCCCAGCGGGCGGAGGAGCGCATCGGCACCGAGGTCGATGTGCTGATCGAGGACGACCTGGGTGACGGCGGTTACGAGGGCCGGGCCGCCCACCAGGGTCCCGAGGTCGACGGCTCCGTGACCGTGCAGGGCATCGGCCTGGTCAAGGGCCAGGTCGTGCGGGCGGTCGTGGTCGACGCCGAAGGGGTCGACCTGATCGCGCGGATCAAGGCCGGTCCATGAAGAAGGACGAGCGCCGTGCGGTGAGTCCGTGGAACATCGCCAACATCCTCACGGTCCTCCGGTTGGTGCTCGTCCCTTTCTTCGTCGTCTGTCTTTTCCTGCCCGGCACCGGCTGGCGGATCACGGCGCTGGCAGTGTTCGGCGTGGCCTCACTCACCGATCATCTCGACGGTGAGCTGGCCCGCCGGTACGGTCTCATCACCGACTTCGGCAAGATCGCCGACCCGATCGCCGACAAGGCGCTGACGGGCGCGGCGCTGGTGTGCCTGTCGGTCCTGCAGGAGCTGCCGTGGTGGGTCACGGTGGTGATCCTGGGGCGGGAGCTGGGCATCACCGCGCTCAGGTTCGTGCTGCTGCGGCACGCGGTGATCCCCGCCAGCTACGGCGGCAAGGTCAAGACCGTGCTGCAGATCGCGGCGATCGTCCTCTACCTCCTGCCGATGGTGCCCGACGTGCTGCGGTCGGTGGTGATGGGGGCGGCACTGGTGGTGACGGTGCTCACCGGCGCCGATTACGTGTTCCGGGCGATCAGGCTGCGTAAGGTGGCCAGGCGGGCACGCGGGGAGTGATCGACGATGGATGTGGCGGGTGCGCTGGCGCTGCTGGAGCGGCAGGGGGCGACGCTGGCGGTGGCCGAGTCGCTGACCGGGGGGCTGATCGGGGCGACCGTCACGGCGGTGCCCGGGGCGTCGCGGGTCTTCCGGGGCGGGGTGATCTCCTACGCCACCGAGCTCAAGCGCGACCTGCTGGGCGTGCCGGGCGAGCTGCTGGAGCGTGAGGGGGCCGTGCATCCCGAGGTGGCGGCGGCCATGGCGCGGGGCGTGGCGCGGGTGTGCGGGGCCCGCTACGGGATGGCCGTGACCGGGGTGGCCGGCCCGGAGCCGCAGGACGGCAGGCCCGTCGGCACCGTGTTCGTGGCCGTCTCCGGCCCCGGCGGGCAGGTTTGGGGGCGGGAGTTGAGACTTGAGGGGTCACGCGAACGTATAAGGGTAGAGACGGTGCACGAGGCAGTTGATCTCCTCTCAAGTGTGCTACAGGCGAACATAGGGGAACATTCCGGATGATTACCGTGTTACGTCCCGAGCGAACATGCCTTACGCGGTCTGACGCGGTGTCGGTGGATACGGGTACGGTGGGACTGTGAGTGAGGTCCGTGAGCCAACTGCAAGCACCGAGCGCCCGGCAGGCGGGCCCGATGAGTCGCGCGGCGAGGCACAAGCGGCGAGCAAGGGGCGGCGACGCCCGGTAATGACGGCGAGGAGTATGTACGAAGCGAAGAAGACCAATGTGCGGCACGATCCGATCGCGCGGGGCGTGGTGAAGACATCCGCGCCGGGGAGGGAGCGACAGATGATTCTGCTGCGTCAGCTGCTCGGCGATGTGCTGAGGCGGTTGCGCGTGCGCCAGGGACGCACGCTTCGCGAGGTTTCCACGCTGGCCCGTGTATCGCTCGGCTATCTGTCCGAGGTGGAGCGGGGGCAGAAAGAGGCTTCGTCGGAGCTGCTCGCGTCGATCTGCGGTGCGCTCGGAGTGCCACTCTCGCAGGTGCTGCGTGAGGTGTCCGACCAGTTCGCGCTGGCCGAGCTCCAGGCTGCTCCCGTGCTCGCCGATGTTCCCGAGCACGAGCGACTGCCTCTCGCGGAGACGGTTCCCGGATCGATCTCCGATTCCGTGTTCCCCGAAGTCAAGGACATGGTGGCTGCCTAACGAGGCTGGCAGCCCGCACACCACAGGATCAGCCGTTCCTGTGGCTGCGATCCCATCTCCCCTCGGCTGATGCGGGTGCCGCATCGGCGACAGGGTCTTCCTGCCCTGCCGTAGACCCACGTCGCGTTCGACGGGCGGCGATCACCTGTGGTCACCGTGCCCGCATGTTCGAGATTGGCCGCCAGCAGGCGCTGTGCCAACGACACGAGCCCGCTCAGGTCCTCGATCTCCCCGACCTTCCTCCACGGCCAGATCCCCCGCAGGAACAAGGTCTCGGCGCGATAGATCGTGCCGATCCCCGCCAGGTTGCGCTGGTCGAGCAGCGCCTCCCCGATGGTCCTGTCGGGCGCCTCGCGCAGCCTCCGCACGGCCTCGTCCGGGTCCCAGTCCGGCCCGAGCAGATCCGGCCCCAGGTGGCCGACCAGCCGCGCCTCGTCCTCCGTCCGTACGAGGTCCACCATCCCCAGCTTGCGGCCGAGCGCCGTGCAGTCCCGGTTGGCCAGGATCAGCCGCACCTGGTCGCCGGGCGGCACCCGGGCCCCCGGCGCGACGATGCGCCAGCTCCCGTCCATCCGCAGGTGCGTGTGCACGGTCAGGCCGCCCTCGACGCGGGTGAGCAGGTGCTTGCCGCGCGAGAGCGTGGTCAGCACCTCGCGGCCGGTCAGGTCCGCGGTGGCGTGCCTCGGCACTCGGAAGTCGGACCTCGTGAGCACCCGTCCGTCGAGCGCGGAACGCAGGCGGGCGGCCGTGCGGTGGACGGCGTCTCCCTCGGGCATCCTTCCAGTCTAGGAACCCGTTCCCGGCGGCTCGGCCGCGGACGTCGCGCCAACGGTGTTCCCTGACGGGGCGGCCCGTACGGTCTTCGCCACGACCTGCCCGAAGCGGACGGGCCGCGTGTGCTACTGGGACGTCCGGAGCGGCGCGGCGAGGGGTGAGACGCGGCTGCCCGAGGGCGGCGGGTTCAACGGACTTTGGCGGAGGGGCCCGCCGACGAGATCGAGGACGTCGTGCTCTGGTGCACCAGGCGCTGAGCCGGGAGGTCAGTCCCAGGCGGCGGGGTCGGCGGCGAGCTGGCGGACGCGGTCGGGCAGCGTGCCGGCGGCGACCTGCTCCAGCGTGACCTCCTCCAGGATCGCGCGCTCGGTGGCGCGCAGCGCGATCCACACCTGCTGCAGCGACTCGGCCGGCCCCCGGTAGCCGACGTGCTCGGGCCGCTCGCCGCGTACGTTGGCGAGCGGGCCGTCCACCGCCCGGATCACGTCGGCGAGGGAGATCTCGCCGGCGGGCCGGGCCAGGACGTAGCCGCCCTCGGGGCCTCGCTGCCCGCGGACCAGCCCGGCGCGGCGCATCTGGAGCAGGATGTTCTCCAGGTATTTGGGAGGCATGTCCTGTTCCTTGGCGAGCTCGCCCACGGTGGTCGGGCCGGCACCCGCGGCGGCGAGTTCGGCGGCGGCTCGGAGGGCGTAGTCGACACGAGCGGAGAGGCGCATGTTCTCGATTATCCCTCCTGGTCAACACTGGTTAGCCGCACGGTCGCCAGATGGGGCAAGTGATCCGGAGCCCGGAGCCGTCCCGCGCAGGGCCCTCCGATACGGTGATCATGAAGAAATCTCGCGTTCACCTGCGACGTCTCTCGGGAACACGAGCGCTAAACTTCCAACAATCTTTGCGATTTCGCAGGGGACCGATTCGCAGTGGACCGACGGTGGGGATTCAGTGTGGTGGAGCGACGCCCGGGTGTGCCCAGGCTGCTGAGGGAGATCAACGACCGGGCCGCGCTCGAACTGCTGCTGGCCACCGGTCCCATGACCCGCGGCCAGATCGGCGACCTGACCGGCCTGTCCAAGGTCACGGCCTCGCAGACGCTGTCCAGGCTGGAGGAGCGCGGCCTGGTCGAGGTCGTCGGCACCCAGGCCGGCGGGCGGGGGCCCAACGCGGCCCTCTACTCGGTGATCGCCTCCAGCGCGTACGTCGCCGGCCTGGAGGTCGGCCCCGAACGCATCTCCTCGGCCGTCGCCGACATCCACGGCCACACGATCGCCGAGATCACCGTCGATCCGAAGGGCCACGAGGACCCGGTCGCCGCCGTGCACGAGGCCATCGTCAAGGCCTGTCGCGGCGCCAAGGTGGGGCTGAGCAGGCTGCGCGGCGTGGTGATCGGCACCCCCGGCGTGGTCGATCCGCGCAGCGGCGACGTGCGTTTCTCCTTCGACCTGCCCGGCTGGCACGAGGGCATCCACGGGGCGCTCGCCGGCGACCTGCGGCGCGAGGTGACGATCGAGAACGACGTCAACCTCGCCGCCATCGCCGAGCGCGCCGACGGTGCCGCCCAGGGCGTGGACGACTTCGTGCTGCTGTGGGCCAGCCGCGGCCTCGGCCTGGCGGTCATGCTCGGCGGCCGGCTGCACCGGGGGCGTTCCGGCAGCGCGGGCGAGATCGGCTACCTGCCGGTGCCCGGGGTGCCGCTGCCTGAGGACATCCGTAGCGAGCCGGGGCGGCTGCCGTCGCTGGCGGGCGGCCTGCAGTCGCTGGTCAGCGCCGAGGCGGTGGCCGAGCTGGCCCAGGGCTACGGCTTCGCGGCCAGCAGCGCCGGCGAGTGCGTGAGCGTCGCGATGGCCGCGGGCGAGCGGGGCGAGCCGCTGCTCGACGAGATCGCCCAGCGGCTCGCGCTCGGCGTGGCCGCCGTGTGCGTGATCCTCGACCCCGGCCTCGTGGTGCTGGCCGGGGAGGTGGGGCGGGCGGGCGGCCACGCCCTGGCGTCGCGGGTGGAGGAGGCCGTGGCCCGGATCTGCCCGGTCCGGCCCCAGGTCGGCACCACCACGGTCAACGAGCGCAACCCGGTGCTGCGCGGCGCCGTGCTCGCCGCGCTCGACCAGGCCCGCGAGGAGCTCCTGGCCCCCTGAGCGGCCGTCCTTGGAGTCAGGCGGTCTTGAGCAGCTCCACGGCCGCTTGGGCGTTGGCGCGGGCGGCCCCGTACGTCGCGATGTAGGCGGCGCTGTCCGGCCGCCACACCGGCAGCCCCATCTCGATGACGGTCGTGTCCGGCCGGGCCGCCACCAGCGCCGAGACGAGGTCCCGGCTGGCGGGGTGGCGGTGGGCGTCCTTGACCACGACGACCAGGGACCGTCCGGCGGCCTTGGCCAGCAGCGCGGACGCGTCGGCGGCCGACGGCTCGACGCGGACGACCTCCGCCTCGGGCAGCCACGGCCCCACGCCCCACGGCACGTCGCCCACGGCGATCGTCGGCGGGGTGTCCACCTCGACCACCAGAGGCTCGACCAGGGGCTCCGGGACGCCGCTCAGCCGTACGGCGCGGCGGGCGGCGTGCAGGCCCACGACGTTGCGCTCGGCCGGCACCTCGCGGTCCCCGCCGAACCACTCCCGCAGCGCGGCCACCCGCGCCGCGGCCTCCTCCAGTCGCTCGCCCGCCAGCCGGCCCTCGCGCACCGCCGAGACGATCTCCGTGATGATCGCCTGGACGTCGTCGTAGGAGGGCAGCGGCCCGAGGCAGAGCAGGTCGGCCCCGGCCTCAAGGGTCAGCACCGCGCCGCCGGCGAGGCCGACGCTGCGGGTGATGGCGTGCATGTCCAGGGCGTCGGTGATGACGACGCCGCCGAAACCGAGCTCGCCCCTGAGGAGCCCGGTCAGCGCCGCGCCGGACAACGTGGCGGGCGTGTCGCCCGTCACGGCCGGCACGGCGACGTGCGCGGTCATCACCGACTTCGCCCCCGCCGCCACGGCCGCGCGGAACGGGGCGAGCTCCCGCTCGCGCAGCACGTCGAGGCCCACGTCCACGACCGGGATCGCCAGGTGCGAGTCCACGCGGGTGGCGCCGTGGCCGGGGAAGTGCTTGACGCAGGCGGCCACGCGCAGCGACTGCAGGCCCTCCACGGCGGCGACGGTGTGCCGGGCCACCAGGGCGGCGTCCGCGCCGAACGAGCGGGTGCCGATCACCGGGTTGTCGGCCTCGGTGTTGACGTCCGCGCTCGGGGCCATGTCCAGGTTGATGCCGCAGGAGGCCAGCTCGGCGGCGATGGCCCGGTAGACGCTGCGGGTCAGCCCGGGGTCGTCCACCGCCCCCAGCGCCGCGTTGCCCGGGTACGGGCTGCCGACGTGGTACGCGAGCCGCGTGACGTCGCCGCCCTCCTCGTCCAGCGAGATGACGGGCTCACCGGCTCCCCGCAGCGCGGTGGTCAGCTCCTTCACCTGGCCGTGGTCGGCCACGTTGAAGCCGAAGAGCGTCACGCCGCCCAGGCCGTGCTCCAGCTCGCGCAGCACCCAGCCGGGTGCCTCGGTGCCCTGGAAGGCGACGAGCAGTGTGCCGGCCGCCAGGCGGCGCAGCCCCCGATCACTCTGACTCATGGCTCCTCATCAAGTGGAAGATGGGCAGGGTTGTGCACGGCGCCGGCGGCGCCGTGCGGGAAGGTGCCGCGTCAGCCCTTGACGGCCCCGGCGACCAGGCCGGAGACCATGCGGCGCTGCACGAGCAGGAAGAAGACGACGACCGGGATCGTCATCAGGGTGGATCCGGCCATGATCGCCCCCCAGTCGACGCCCTTCTGGCCGATGAAGTACTGCAGGGCGACCGGCATCGTGTATCCCTCCGACTGCGACATCAGGTAGAGGGCGAAGACCAGGTCGTTCCACGCGGTGATGAACGAGAAGATGCTCGTCGCCACCAGACCGGGCGCGACCAACGGGAAGAGCACCCGCCAGAAGGTCTGCATGCGCCCCGCGCCGTCGATCCAGGCCGCCTCCTCCAGCGACTTGGGGACCGCCGCGACGAACGTGCGGAGCATCCACACGCCGAACGGCAGCGTGAGCGCGACCTGGGTGACGATCAGCCCGATGAAGTTGTCGCCGAGCCCCACCCGCTTGACCATCATGTAGAGCGGGATGAGCAGCCCCTCGGCCGGCAGCATCTGCACGACCAGCAGCACGACGAGGAACATGCCGCGGCCCTTGAAGCGGAAGCGGGCGATGGCGGTGGCCGACAGCAGGGCGAAGGCCGAGCCGATGAGCACCGTCCCGAGCGCCACGATGGCGCTGTTGCGCATGTAGAGCCAGATGGAGTTGTTCGCGACGCCCTCGGTCAGCACCCGCGCGAAGTGATCGAAGGTGAAATGCGTCGGGAACGGCACGAACTCCGTGGTGAAGATCTGGTCGTTCTCCTTGAAGCCGGTCGACACCATCCAGTAGACGGGGAAGACGGCGTAGAGGAAGACCAGGACACCGGCCGTGTTGAGGAGGATCTTGCCGAGCCTCTTGCGGGCGAGGGGGGTCACATCTCCTCCTGCTTCACGATCTGCCTGACGTACACGACGGTGATGACGAGCAGGATGATCGTCAGGACGACGGAGATCGCCGCGCCCATGCCCAGCTTCTGCGGGGGCTTGAACGCCTCGGCGACCGCGTACATGGACAGGTTGTAGCCCTCGCGGTTGGTGTGCCCGTTCATCAGCGTGTAGAGCTGGCTGAAGACCTTGAAGTCCCAGATGATCGACAGGACCGTCAGGACGGCGAAGACGGGCTTCAGCATCGGCAGGGTGATCTTGGTGAAGGTGCGCCACGGCCCCGAGCCGTCGACCCTGGCCGCCTCGTACAGCTCGGCGGGGATGCCCTTGAGCCCGGCCAGCACCGACACCGCGATGAACGGGAAGCCGGCCCACACCACACAGAAGACCAGCGCGATGTAGAGGGGCAGGGTGTCGGTGAGCCAGGGGGTGCCGACCCAGCTCCGCGCCCCGTCGGGCGGCGCGGCCAGCCAGTTGGGCAGCAGGTCGAGCGCCCAGTTGACGATGCCGGCCTCGGCGTCGAAGAGCGAGCGCCAGATGACGCCCTGCGCCACCGGCGGCACCGCCCAGGCGAACATGCACCCGATCACCACGAACAGCGACATCTTCCTGCCGAGCCGGTGCAGGAGCACCCCGACGGCGGTGCCGACGATCAGCGTGAGGCTGACCGCGACGAAGGCGAAGGCCACGGTGTTGCGGAGCGCCGACCAGAAGATGTCGTTGGACAGGATCTTCTCGAAGTTCTCCAGGCCCACCCACTCGGCCGGCCTGGTGCCCCGGATCTGGGCCAGGCCCACCTTCTGGAAGGCCATGACCGCGAGCTGGAACATCGGGTAGAGCAGCAGCCCCGCGATCACCAGCAGGCCGGGCACGAGCAGCACGTACGGGATGCTCCACGCCGGCAGCCCGCTCGCCCGCGCGCGGCCGCTCTCCTTCCTGCGCCGGTGACCCGGGGAGGGGGAGGAGCCCCCGCCCCGGGCGACCGTAGTCGGGTTCGCCATGCTCACTGGTTCAGGATCTCTTCGAGTTCCTTGTTGGCGTCGGCGAGGGCGGTGCCGGCGTCCTTCTTGCCCTCGATGACGGCCCGCGCGGCGTTCTGCAGCACCATCTTGGTGGCGTCGGCCTCGGACCAGTTGGGGTCGGCGGGGAAGGCGCGGGCCTTGGCGAACGCCTGCGCGAACGCGCCCTGCGCCGGGTCCTCCTCAAGCTTGGCCAGGGTGTCCGGGTAGACCGGGAGCAGGCCGCCCTCGCTGGCGTAGCGGTCGGCCCAGGTCTTGCTGGTGGCCAGCTTGATGTACTCCTTGCCGAGGTCGGCCTCCTTGGTGCCGCCCCACAGCGCGATGTCGTTGCCGCCGAAGAAGGAGGGGGCGACGCCGCCGGTCTTGGCGGGCAGCGGGAAGAAGGCGAGCTTGTCGCTCTTCAGCTTGCCCTTCGAGTCCTCCTCGATGCCGGGGAGGTCCCAGCCCGCGGTGAGGTACATCGCGACCTTGTTGTTGGCGAAGCGCTTACGGATGTCGACCGTGTTGAGCGTGAGGTTCGCCTTGCCGGACAGGCCGCTCGTCACCAGGCCGGTGTAGGTCTCGAAGCCCTTGGTGAAGCCGGGCTCGGTGAGCTTGCCGACCCACTTGTCGCCCTCCTTGACGGCGAACTCGCCGCCCTCGGACCAGGCGAACGCGGCCAGCAGGTGGTTGGCGTCGGAGCCGCCGTTGAAGGCGAAGCCGTCCACCCCCTCGCCCTTCTCCTTCTGGATCTTCTTGGCGGCGGCGACGAGCTCGTCCCAGGTCTTCGGGACCTCGATCTTGAGGTCCTCGAACCAGTCCTTGCGGTAGAGGACGGCGCGGGCGCCGGCACCCCACGGCACGGCGTAGATCTCGCCGTCCACGGTCTCGTAGCCGTAGAGGTTCTCGGGGATCTGCGCGCGGTCGCCCTCGCGGGCGATGTCCGTGATCGGGGTGAGCGCGTCCTGGCTCTGCCACATGGGGACCTGGTCGTTGCCGATCTCGGTCACGTCAGGGCCTGAGCCGGTGGCGGCGGCCGCGAACTTGTCGGCGACCTGCGGCCACGGGATCCACTCGAGCTTGACCTCAGCGCCGGTCTGCTGCTTGAACTCGGCGTTCAGCTCCTCCATGTACTTGGCCGCGGCCGGGTTGCTGTCGCCGAGGCGCCAGACGCTCAGCGTCTTGCCGGCGAACTTGGGGCCGCTGGCGGAGGCCGCGGCGCTGGGTGAGGAGGAGGGCGCCTCACCGGAGCCACACGCGGCCAGGCCCAGGGCCAGGGCGGCCGTGGTGACCGTAGTGGCTGTGATCTTCGCGATCCTCACAGGGTTCTCCCTTCCCGGGTGCTGGCCTACGGTCCGCACCAGGCTGATCGTCAAATGCCGAACGACGCTGCTAAACTAACAAGAAACTTTCTTAAAAAAAACGCCCGTTAGCCATTCGTGACGAGAGGGGTGCGGTAATGAGTCGAAGCCCGGGGGTTCCCCGGCTGCTGCGGCGGCTGAACGATCGCGCGGCACTCGAGCTCCTCCTCGTGGACGGCCCGCTCACCCGGGCCGAGCTGGGCGAGCGGACCGGGCTCTCCAAGGTAACCGCAGGTCAGCTCCTTGCTCGACTGGAGGAGCGGGGGCTGGTCGAGGTCGCGGGAGAGCGGGCGGGCGGCAGGGGACCGCACGCCGCACTGTACGGGGTGGTCCCCTCCAGCGCGTACGTCGCCGGCCTGGAGGTGCTGCCCGACAGCCTCAAGGTGGGTGTGGCCGACATCACAGGCCGGATCGTGGTCGAGATCACCGTCAACCCCGCCGACGGCGGCGACCCGGTCCGCACGGTCCACGCCGCCGTGCAGCGCGCCTGCGACACCGCCGGCATCGGGCTGGAGCGGCTGAAGTCGTTCGTCATCGGCACCCGGGGCGTCGTGGACCCGGTCAGCGGGGACGTGCGCTGGTCGTACGACCTGCCCGCCTGGCACGTCGGCGTGCTCGCCAGCCTCCGCCGCACCCTCGGCGCCTCCGTCACCATAGAGAACGACGTCAACCTGGTCGCCCTCGCCGAGCACACCTACGGCGCCGCCGTCGGCCACGACGACTTCGTGGTCATCTGGGCGGGCGTCGGCCAGGGCCTCGGCGTCATGCTGGACGGCCGGCTGCACCGCGGCATCACCGGCGGCGCGGGCGAGATCGGCTGGCTGCCGGTGCCCGGCGAGCCGCTGCCCGCCGACGTCTCCCAGCCGCAGTCCGGGTCGTTCCAGCGGCTGGTCGGCCACGACGCGCTGCGCGGCCTCGCCCGCGAGCACGGCGTGCAGGGGGTGACCGTCCCCGACCTGGTGCGCGGCGGCGGCGAGGACTTCCTCGACGCGGTCGCGGCGCGGCTAGCGGTGGGCGCGGCGGCCATCACCGTCGTGCTCGACCCCGGCCTGATCGTGCTGAGCGGCGACGTCGGCCGCGCGGGCGGCGAGCGGCTGGCCGCCAAGGTGCAGGAGGCCGTGGCCCGCGTCTGCCCGAGCCGGCCCCCCGTGGTCACCACCACCGTGGCCGGGAACCCCGTGCTGCGCGGGGCCCTGGTCGCGGCCCTGGACCAGGCCCGGGAGCAGGTCTTCTCCGACACTGTGTGAAAATCGTTGCCCATGTGGCAGTCCCCGAACGACCCCAGGAACGACGTCGTGCTCATCTCGGACCCCCGGGTGGCCGCGATCCCGGTGCGCGAGACGGACGAGCCGCTGGCCGAGGTGCGCGGCCGGCTGCGGGTGGACGAGCGGCTCGCCGACCCCGACGGCGCCTGGGCGCACCTGCGCGCCGGGCTGCTGGAGCGGCTGGAGCGCGCCGAGGCCGGGCTGCCCGACGGCTACCACCTGCTCATCGTGGAGGGCTACCGGCCCATCGCCACCCAGTCCCTCTACTTCACCAGCTACCGCGACGAGCTGCTGGCCGCCAACCCCGGCATGACGGTCGAGGAGGCCCACGTGGCCGCCAGCCGGTACGTCTCCCCGGTCAGCGTCGCCCCGCACACCGCCGGTGCGGCCGTCGACCTCACCCTGTGCGACCCCGAGGGCGTCGAGTACGACATGGGCACCCAGGTCAACGACAACCCCGAGGAGAGCGACGGCGCCTGCTACACCGCCGCCCCCGGCATCTCGGCCGACGCCCGCGCCCACCGCGACCTCCTCGCCGCCGTCCTGGAGCCGGCCGGCCTGGTCAACTACCCCACCGAGTGGTGGCACTGGTCCTACGGCGACCGCTACTGGGCGCTCGCCACAGGAGCGCCTCACGCCCTCTACGGCCCCACAGGTTTCACCGCCTGACACCCTCAGGTCGGGAAGGTTTTCCGCGAGCTGTCGCCGGGGCACAACTCCTTGCGGAACTCACTCCCCCCAACGAGGTGCAGGCATGATTCCGCTGATCGGGATCGAAGAGGAATACCTCATCGTCGATCCCCGCACCCGCCACGTCTCTCCCCGGGCGACCGACGTACTGGCCGCCACCACCGGGATGACCGACGTGGTTCATGAGATCACCCGTTTCCAGGTGGAGGCCCGCACGCCTCCCTCCACCGACCTGAGCGAACTCGGCTCGCAACTGCGCGCCGTACGAAAGGAGGTGGCCGACGCCGCGCGGGCGTGCGGCCTCGCGATCGTCGCCAGCGGTATCCCCGTGCTCGGCGACGTGAGCTCGCCGCCGCTGACCGACGTGCCCCGCTACCTGCAGAGCAGGGTGGCCTACCGGGCGCTCCAGGACGAGATCACCATCTGCGCGCTGCACGTCCACGTGGACGTGCCCGACCGCGAGCACGCCGTCTACGTCGGCAACCACGTGCGCTGCTGGCTGCCGACGCTGATCGCACTGGCCGCCAACTCGCCGTTCTTCGCCGGCCGCGACACCGGGTACGCCTCCTGGAGAGTGATCTCCTGGGGCCGGTGGCCGGTGGCGGGCGCGCCGCCCTATTTCGCCTCCTACGCCGACTACGAGCTGGCGGTGCGGGCCCTCGACGACACGGGGGCGCTGATCGACCCCAAGACGGTCTACTGGGACACCCGTCCCTCGCCCAGCCTGCCCACGGTCGAGATCAGGGCGGCCGACGTGCCGCTCGACGTGAGCGACAGCCTCACACTGATCGGGCTCGTCCGCGCCCTGGTGGTGACCTCACTGGAAGCGGTGCGGCGCGGCGACCACGGGCTGCCCGTCTCCTCCGAGGTGCTGCGCGCCGCCTACTGGCGGGCGGCCAGGGACGGCCTCGCGGGCGAGGGTGTGGACGTGCGCGACGGCACCCGCCTGCCCGCGAACGTGCTGGCCTGGCGGCTGCTCGAACACGTACGCCCGGCGCTGGCCGAGGCGGGCGACCTGGCCTTCGTACAGGAGGGCCTGGACCGGCTGCTGCGCAAGGGGTCGGGCGCGATGCGCCAGCGGCGGGTGCACGCCCGCGGCCACGACCTGAACGACGTGGTGGACGACCTCATCGAGGCCACCGTCGCCTGAACCCAGGCTTTCACTGGAGTGCGAGCGCCACGGCCACACCCAGGCCGAAGACGACCACCACGCCACGCAGGACCTTCGCCGACAGCAGTCTGGCCACGCGGGTGCCGAGGAAGCCACCCGCGAGGCTGGCCGGGGCGATCACCGCGACCGCCGCCCACCGTACGTCGGCGAAGAGCGAGAACGCCACCGCCGACACCGAGGTGATCACCAGCGCCAGCACGGCCCGTACGGCGTTGACCCGGTGCAGGCCGTCGTGCAGGAACAGACCGAGCACGGCCAGCAGCAGCACGCCCATGCCGCCGTTGAAGTACGCCCCGTAGCACCCGCCGAGGAACACCCCGGCGTACACCCGGCGGCTCGGCGGCCCGCCGGCCGCGCCCCCGACACGGGCGCGCAACCACGGCTGGGCCAGCAGCGCGAGACTGGCGAGACCCACCAGCCACGGCACGATCGACTCGAACACCCGGCCGGGCGTGACCAGCAGCAGCGCGCTGCCCGCCACCGCGCCCGTCACCGCCGTGGCCCCGAGCGTCACCGCCCTGCGCCGCTGCCCGCGCAGCTCGGCGCGGTAGCCCAGCACGCCCCCGAGATAGCCCGGCCACAGCGCCACCGCGTTGGTCACGGACGCGGTCAGGCCCGGGTACCCCATCGCCAGCAGGGCGGGGAACGAGACGAGCGTGCCGCCGCCGGCCAGGGCGTTCACCACCCCGGCCAGCAGGCCGGCCGCCGCGAGGAAGAGCAGCTCCGCCGGGCTCATCGGCCGGCGGCGTAGCCCTGCGCGCCACGCGGGTTGGCGGCGGCCTTGAGGAAACCGCCGTCACGGGCCACCGCGCTGAGCCGGCCCAGCGACCACGGCCCCTGCACCTCGACCTCGTGCCCGCGCCGCCGCAGCTCGGCCACCACGCCGGCGTCCAGCCGCTCCTCCACGTGCAGCACGCCCGGCCGCGAGCCGCGCGGGAAGAACGAGCTGGGGAAGTGCTCGGAGTGGAACATGGGGGCGTCGATGGCCTCCTGCAGGTTGAGCCCGCCGTGGACGAGCGCCAGGAAGAAGTTCAGGCTCCACTGGTCCTGCTGGTCGCCGCCCGGCGTGCCGAACGCCAGCCACGGCCGCCCGTCCTTCAGCGCGAACGACGGCGACAGCGTGGTGCGCGGGCGCGCCCCCGGCCGCAGCGACGAGGGCAGGCCCTCCTGCAGCCAGAACATCTGGGCCCGGGTGCCCAGGCAGAAGCCCAGGGCGGGGACGGTGGGGGAGCTCTGCAGCCAGCCGCCGCTCGGCGTGGCCGAGACCATGTTGCCCCAGCGGTCGACGACGTCCACGTGGCAGGTGTCGCCGCGGACCTGGCCGTCGGGCAGCGTCCGCTCCAGCCCGGCCGTGTCCACGGTGGGCTCGCCCACGCCCTCCGGGGCCGGCACCTTGCTCCCGGGCAGGACGGGCAGCCGGGGCTCGCGCCCGCCGGGGGAACCGGGCAGCAGATCCAGGCTGGCCCGGGGCCCGATGAGCGCGCGCCGGGCCGCGTTGTAGGCCGGGTCGAGCAGGCCGGCGAGCGGCACGTCGGCGTCGCCGTACCAGGCCTCGCGGTCGGCGAAGGCGAGCTTGGCGGCCTCGGTCACCGTGTGGACGTAGTCGGCGCTCAGGTAGCCCATCGCGTCCAGGTTCACGCCGTCGAGCAGGGCGAGCTGCTGCAGGAACACCGGCCCCTGGCCCCACGGGCCGGTCTTGAACACCGTGTGGCCGCGGTAGTCGAAGCTGACCGGCTCCTCGGTCGTGGCGCTCCAGCCCGCGAGGTCGTCGCCGGTCAGCAGGCCGCCGTGCACCTCTCCGGAGCTGTCGCGCCAGGCGGTCGTGGCGCTGAAGTCGGCGATCGCCTCGGCGACGAAGCCCTCGTACCAGGTGTGGCGGGCGGCGGCGAGCTGGCCCTCGCGGGTGCCGGAGGCGGCCTCGGCCTCGGCGACGATCCGCCGGTAGGTGGCGGCGAGCACGGGGTTGGCCAGCCGCGAGCCCGGCTCCGGCACCCGGCCGCCGGGCAGCCACGTGGCCGCCGAGGTGGGCCAGTCGGCGGTGAACATGCCCTCGACCGCGGTGATCGTGGCCGAGACGCGCTCCAGCACGGGGACGCCGTGCTCGGCGTAGTGGATGGCGGGCGCGAGCACGTCGGCCAGCCGCCAGGTGCCCCACCGCTCCAACAGGCGCATCCACCCGCCGAACGCCCCCGGAACGGTGGCGGCGAGCAGGCCGGTGCCGGGGACGACGTCCAGGCCCAGCTCGCGGAACCGCTCGATGGTCGCGGCGGCCGGGGCGACGCCCTGCCCGCACACGACGTGCGTCTTCTGCTCGGCCTCGCTCCACAGCAGGATGGGCACCTCGCCGCCGGGGCCGTTCAGGTGCGGCTCGGCGACCTGCAGCACGAAGCCGGCGGCGACGGCCGCGTCGAAGGCGTTACCGCCCCGCTCCAGGACGCTCATGCCGGTGGCCGAGGCCAGCCAGTGGGTGCCGGCGACCATGCCGAAGTCGCCCGTCAGCTCGGGCCTGGTGGTGAACAACGTCTCTCCCTCTTCCCGCTCCCCGGCCGACGGCCCGGAGACTGTGTACGACGGGGCCATCTCGATCGTCGGGGTGCTCGACCGTCCGGTTGCTCTGCCGTCCGGGTGCTTCGCGTCCGGCCGACAGCGGCCGGGAACGGGGCCGACCCGCGAGGATCGCCCGACATCGGCGCCATCATCAGATGCGGGTAGGAGTCGGCCGAAGGGCCGCGCCCAGCGTCAGATCGGTCATATCGGGCTTATCGTATACAAGATTGTCAGCCGTCCTGATCCGGCTCCCACTTCCTGGACACCTCCCACAAGCGGTCGAACTCCGCCGTGAAATGCTCGAACCAGAAGTGGTCGCGGCGGCGCGTCACCGTGAAGACCGGATCGCGGCCCGCCGTGCTGTGCGTGCCCAGCTCCACGTACGCGACGCCGTCGTCGTCCGCCGGATCCAGCAGCACCACCCCGAACGCGGGCACGAACGGCATGAACCGCACCTCGATCGCCCCGCTCAACCCCGCCAGCAGGTGAAGCGTGGAGGTGACCCGGTGCTCGAAGACCTCGCCGCGCCCGGCGATCGTGCTGCGCCGCGCCGCCTCCTCGGGCACCCCGCCGGACGGATCGATGAGCAGCACCTTGACCGTCGCCCCCCGCTCCAGCGCCTTGCGCAGCTCCTCGACGTGCCCCCGCACGGTACGGCTCAGCGTCACCCCCGCCAGGCGCAGGTCACGCGCCCGGCCCACCTGCTCGGCGAGGCCCTTCCGCTCGGTGCCCAGGAACGTGTCGCCGGCGAGCCTGGTCTCGACCAGGCGGTTGAGCTCGGCGACCCGTGCCTCCAGGTCGGTCACCTGGTGGCGGGGGCCGAGCGCGTTGACCGCGACGAGGGCGAGCGTGGCCAGCGTCGCCGCGCCCACCACCTTGGCGTCCACGACGTCGAAGACGCCGAGCACGCCCACCGCCAGCGCGATCAGCGCCGTGAGGTAGATCTCCAGGTTTTTGCCGGTGAGGAGGTCGGCGCGTAAACGGCGGAAGGAGCTCATCCGGCTATTGTGATCGCTTCCCGGCCCGCCGCGGAGCCACGGCCAGGTCAGGCACGCAGGCGAAGGCCGCGCGGGGTCGGATGGAACCCGGCCGCCTCCAGGGCCGCCGCCAGCGGCGACTCCCCGATCGAGGCCCCGTCGGCGCGCTCGACGGTGAGCTTGCCGAGCGCGCCGTCGCGTACGGCGAGGGCCAGGGCGTCCACGGCCGGCTGCAGCCGCTCGTCGTCGGCGAACGACAGCAGCGTCTTGCCGCCGCGCTCCACGTAGAGGACGAGATGGCCGTCGACCAGCACCACCAGCGCGCCCGCCTTGCGGCCCGGCTTGTGGCCGGCGTCGCCGGGACGCTGCGGCCAGGGCAGGGCGGCGCCGTACGGGTTGGCCGGATCGGCCGCCGCCAGCACCACGGCCCGCCTCCCACTCTCCCGCCCGCCCCTCGACCCGAACGCTCCGGCCCTCGGCCCGAACTCCGCCGCCCCCGGCCCGAGCCCAGCGGCCCCTGGGCCTGGTTCGGGGGGCGGGGCGCCGGCGGCCGTCGGGGCGATGCCGGGCGCCATGGCGCGCATCCGGTCCACGGCCCCCGGCAGCGCGAACTGCGCGCCCCCGAGCCCTTCGACGAAGTAGCCCCGCCGGCACCGCCCGCTCTCCTCGTACGCCCGCAGCACCTGGTAGACCGGCGTGAACCCGCCGGGCAGCCGCTCCGAGGTGACCGCCCCCCGCGTCACCACGCCGTGCCGTTCGAGCAGCGCCTCGGCCTGGGCCTGGGCCCGCTGGGTGGCGTCGGCCGCGGGCGCGGGCAGCAGCCACCACCGCCCCGCCACCGTCGGCGGCCCGCTGCGGGTGGGCAGCACCGCCCGCCGCCGCCGGGTCGTCGCCGGCCGGTGCGCGGGACGTCCGGTGCCGAGCGTGGCCCGCAGCGGCGCCAGCGTGTCGCCGGAGATCCGCCCCGACCACACGAGGTCCCACAGCGCCGACACCAGCGTCTGGTCGTCCTGGGAGCCGAGCTGGTCGGAGATGCCGCGGAAGAACAGTGCGCCCCCGCCGCCCAGCAGCTCCAGCACGCGCTCGTGCACCTCCGTCATCGTGATCTCGGCGGGCTCGGGCAGCAGCAGCGGCGCGGTGTCGGCGAAGTAGAGCGACACCCAGCCGTCGCCGCCGGGCAGCGACCCCTGCCCCACCCACATCACCTCGCCGGACGAGGTCAGCTCGTCCAGCAACGACGGGTGATAGCCGGGCACCCGCGCGGGCAGCACCAGGCTCTCCAGCGCCGACGCGGGCACGGCCGCCCCCTGGAGCTGCTCGATCGCCCGGACCAGCGCGTCCATGGCCCGCGCCGTCCCGCCGCCGCCTCGCCGGTCACCGCCCGCCCCCGGCTCGGCGGCGGAGGCGCCGGTGATGCCGTGCCAGGCGGGCAGGAACAGGGCGAGCGTCTCCGGCGCGACCGGCTCCACCTCCTTGCGCAGCCGGGCCAGCGACCGCCGCCGCAACATCCGCAGCACGCCGGCGTCGCACCACTCCTCGCCCCGGCCGCCCGGCCGGAACTCCCCGCTGACCACCCGCCCGGACGCGGCCAGCCGCCGCAGGGCGTCGGTCACCACGGCCACGCCGAGCCCGAACCTGGCGGCGGCGGTGCCGGCGTGGAACGGGCCGCGGGTGCGGGCGTGCCGCGCCACCAGGTCGGCCAGCGGATCGGGCACCGGCTCCAGGAACACGTGCGGCACCCCCACCGGCAGCGGCACGCCCAGCGCGTCACGCAGCCGGCCGGCGTCCTCGACGGCCGCCCACTGCTCCTCGCCCGCGACGCGCACCCGGATGGCCCGCCGCGTCCGCTCCAGCTCCTCCAGCCAGGCCGGATCGCCGCCGCGTACGCTCACGTCGGGCACCAGCAGCGGCCCGTGTGAGCGCAGCAGGTCGGCGAGGTCCTCGGCGTCGCGCAGCGGCCGGTCGAGCCGGGCCAGCTCGCGCTCGGCGTCGGAGATGACGTCGGGGTCGAGCAGCTCACGCAGGTCGGCCTGGCCCAGCAGCTCCGCCAGCAGGGACGTGTCCAGGGCCAGCGCCTGCGCCCGCCGCTCGGCCAGCGGGGCGTCGCCCTCGTACATGAACGCGCCCACGTAGTGGAACAGCAGCGACGCCGCGAACGGCGAGGCCTGCGAGGTCTCCACCTCCACCACCCGCACCCGGCGGGCGGCGATGTCACGCATGAGCCGCACCAGCCCCGGCACGTCGAACACGTCCTGCAGACACTCGCGCATCGTCTCCAGCACGATCGGGAACGAGGCGTACTGCGAGGCCACCCCCAGCAGATGGGCCGCCCGCTGCCGCTGCTGCCACAGCGGGCTGCGCCGCCCCGGCGTGCGGCGCGGCAGCAGCAGCGCCCGCCCCGCGCACTCGCGGAAGCGGGAGGCGAACAGCGCCGAGCCGCCCAGCTCCTCGGTGACGATCTGCTCGATCTCGTCGGCGTCGAAGGCCGCCACGTCGGCGGGCGGCTCGGCCAGCGTGTCGGGGACGCGCAGCACGATGCCGTCGTCGGAGTGGAGCGCCTGCACGTCGACGCCGTAGCGCTCGCGCAGCCGCCGGTTGATCGCCAGGGCCCACGGCGCGTGCACCCGCGCGCCGTAAGGCGAGTGGATCACTATCCGCCAGTCGCCCAGCTCGTCGTGGAACCGCTCGACGAGCAGCGTGCGGTCGTCGGGCACGTAGCCGGTGGCCTGGCGCTGCTCCTCCAGATAGGCGAGGAGGTTGCCCGCGGCGAACTCGTCGAGCCCGGCCGCCCGCAGCCGTTCGGCCGCGCCGCCCTTGGCCTGCTCGCGCAGGAACTCCCCGATGGCCCGCCCCAGCTCGGCCGGCCGCCCCGGCGCGTCGCCGTGCCAGAACGGCAGCTTGCCCGGCTGCCCCGGCGCGGGGGAGACCAGCACCCGGTCGGCGGTGATGTCCTCGATCCGCCACGAGGTCGCGCCCAGCACGAACACGTCGCCCACGCGCGACTCGTAGACCATCTCCTCGTCCAGCTCGCCGACCCGGGAGGCCCGCTCGCCCACCAGGAACACGCCGAACAGGCCGCGGTCGGGGATCGTGCCGCCGTTGGTGACCGCGAGCCGCTGCGCGCCCGGCCGGCCCTGGAGCGTGCCGGTGACGCGGTCCCAGACGACGCGCGGGCGCAGCTCGGCGAACTCCTCGCTCGGGTAGCGGCCGGCCAGCATGTCGAGCGTGGCCTCCAGCGCGGTGCGCGGCAGCGTGGTGTAGGGGGCGGCCCGCTTGACCACCGACTCCAGCTCGTCGACCGTCCACTCGTCCATCGCCGTCATGGCCACGATCTGCTGGGCCAGCACGTCGAGCGGGTTGCGCGGATAGCGCATCTCCTCGATGTGGCCGGCCTGCATGCGCTCGGCCACCACGGCGGTCTGCACCAGGTCGCCGCGGTATTTCGGGAAGATCACGCCCTTGGACACCGCGCCGACCTGGTGCCCGGCCCTGCCGATGCGCTGCAGGCCGCTCGCCACGCTCGGCGGCGCCTCCACGCACGCGACGAGATCGACCGAGCCCATGTCGATGCCCAGCTCCAGGCTGGAGGTGGCGACCACGGCCGGCAGCCGGCCGGACTTCAGCGCCTCCTCGATCTGCGCCCGCTCCTCCTTGGACACCGAGCCGTGGTGGGCGCGTACGACCTCCGTCACGACGCCCTTGGTGCCGCCCGCCTGCGCCATGACCTCGGCCGGCATGCGCCGCGGCAGGTCGGACGGCGTCTCCCAGATCGACAGGTCGACGGCCTCCATGCCCTGGGAACGTTCGTAGGCCAGCTCGTTGAGCCGCGAGCACAGCCGCTCGGCCAGCCGGCGGGAGTTGGCGAACACGATCGTCGAGCTGTGGGCCTCGATGAGGTCGAACAACCGGTCCTCGACGTGCGGCCAGATCGACCTGCCCCGAGGCTCCTCGCCGTCGCCGCCCGCCTCGGGGCCGGCGGCGGTCTCGGTCATGTCCTCGACCGGGACCACGACCTCGACCTCGATCTGCTTGTCGGCGGGCGGCTGCACCACCGTGGCCGGCCGCGCCCCGCCCAGGAACGCCGCCACCTCGCTCACCGGCCGCACCGTCGCCGACAGGCCGACGCGCTGCGCGGGCCGCTCCAGCAGCACGTCCAGCCGCTCCAGGGTGAGCGCCAGGTGGGCGCCCCGCTTGGTGGCGGCGACCGCGTGCACCTCGTCCACGATGACCGTCTCGACCCCACGCAGCGCCTCCCGCGCCTGGCTTGTGAGCAGCAGGAACAGCGACTCCGGCGTGGTGATGAGGATGTCGGACGGCTTGGCCGCGAACCTCCTGCGCTCCTCCGCGGGCGTGTCGCCCGAGCGGATCGCCACCGAGATCTCCGGCACCGGCAGCCCGAGCCGCCGCGCCGTCTGCTTCAGCCCGGCCAGCGGCGCGCGCAGGTTGCGCTCGACGTCGACGGCGAGGGCCTTGAGCGGCGAGACGTAAAGGACCCGCGTGCCCCCGCCCGCACCGGGATCACGGGGCCGGGCGGCCAGCCGGTCGAGTGACCACAGGAACGCCGCCAGCGTCTTGCCCGAGCCCGTGGGCGCGACGACCAACGTGTTGTCGCCGCGCGCGATCGACTCCCACGCCCCCTCCTGGGCGGCCGTGGGCGCCTCGAACGCCCCCGTGAACCACTGCTGGGTCATCGGGCTGAACTGGGCTAGCGTGCTCACGAGCCCATATTGCCTCGCTCCACCGACAGAAAACGCATTGCCCGGACGGCGGGTGGTTGAGCGGGCCTCCTGGCGGACATACAGCGACCGTGACCATTGACCACGCGGCCATCGAAGCCCGCCGTGCCGAGATCAGGCGCCGTCACGTGTTAGCGCGCCGGCCGTCGAGCAGCGCCCGTGGTCTGCACCACGTAGCCCTGTTGTCGTCGGACGTGGAGCGCACCATCCACTTCTACCAGGACCTGCTGGAGTTCCCGCTCACCGAGATCATCGAGAACCGGGACTACAAGGGCTCCAGCCACTTCTTCTTCGACCTCGGCAACGGCAACCTGCTCGCCTTCTTCGACTTCCCCGGCCTCGACCTCGGGCCGTACCAGGAGGTGCTGGGAGGGCTGCACCACATCGCGATCTCCGTGGACCCGGCCACGTGGGAGCGCCTGCGCGGGAAACTGGAGATGGCCGGCGTGCCGCACCAGATCGAGAGCGGCGCCTCCATTTACTTCAAGGACCCCGACGGCGCGCGGCTGGAGCTGCTCGCCGACCATCTCGGTGAGATGTACGGCGCGCGGGTGCTGTGACCCCGCACGTGTCCGGGCTAGCGCCGCGAGGGCCGGCGGGCGCGCGGCCTGCCCGCTCGGGGCGCCTGGCTGATGCCGGCGTGCCGCTCGGCGCGCTCCGCCTTCTCCTTTTTGACGGCGTCACGTAACGCCGACAGCAGCCGGCGGCGTCTGGCCCTGTTGGCCTTCGTCGTGGGTGTCTTCGGGGGTGAAGACTTGTGGGTCTTTGGCATGGGGATGTCCTACCCACCCCCTGGGCGCTTCCATACTTGATGGCATGCGGCTTACGGAATTCTGGCGGCGTATGAACGCGCACTTCGGCGAGACGTACGCCGAGTCGTGGGCCCGCGACTACGTGCTCGCCCCCCTGGGCGGGCGCACCGTGATGCAGGCCCTGGCCGAGGGCGAGAGCGCCAAGACGGTCTGGCGGGCGGTGTGCCAGGTCGAGGACGTCTCGTCCAAGCTGCGCTGACGCGCTCACTCCCGGCCCTGGGGCGCGTCCAGGGTCTGCCGGAGCGCGTCCGCCGTACGGTCGAGGTCGTCCGCGCCGCCCTGGCCCCTCGGCGACCACAGGAACACCCAGCCGCCGGACGACGGGGTGGCGAAGACGAGCGTCTGACGGCCCGTACGCGGGTGCCACGCCCACAGCACCGGCTCGTCGCCGCCGACCATGCGGCTCACCAGTCCGTGGTCCGGCAGCAGCTCCGCGAGCGCCTGCAGATGGGCGCGCCGTTCACCGGTGTAGCCGCTCGCCACGTCACCGCCTCCAACCGTCGCCCCTCCACTGAGTCTCCCCAGCTCACCACGCATGACAACACGCCGTCGCGAACGGTCGTGAACATCATCAGGGGCCTGCTCCCGCGGTGCTCCGGGTGGCCTTCCTGCTCCCGTGTGTTCCTGCTGTGATCGAACAGCCGTTCGGCTACCATGGAGAACGCCGGGCCACGTCTTCCCCGGCAGTCGCAGAAAATGTCGGTGGCAGGCCGTAGCTTTCACTCGACTGATCGGACCACGACCCTCCAGGGGGAGTTCCCATGGCAATCAACGACCGCGAGAAGGCCCTCGAGACCGCACTCGCTCAGATCGAGCGGCAGTTCGGCAAGGGCTCTGTGATGCGCCTGGGCGACGACGCCCGAGCTCCCATCGAGGTGATCCCCACCGGGTCGATCTCCCTCGACGTGGCGCTCGGCATCGGCGGCCTCCCGCGCGGCCGCATCGTCGAGATCTACGGTCCTGAGTCGTCAGGTAAGACCACGATCGCCCTGCACGCGGTCGCCAACGCCCAGCGGGCCGGGGGCATCGCGGCGTTCATCGACGCCGAGCACGCGCTCGACCCCGAATACGCCAAGAAGCTGGGGGTCGACACCGACGCCCTGCTGGTCTCCCAGCCCGACACCGGTGAGCAGGCGCTGGAGATCGCCGACATGCTGATCCGGTCCGGCGCCGTCGACATCATCGTCATCGACTCGGTGGCCGCCCTGGTGCCCAAGGCCGAGATCGAGGGCGAGATGGGCGACAGCCACGTCGGCCTCCAGGCCCGCCTCATGTCGCAGGCCCTGCGCAAGGTCGCCGGCGCACTCAACAGCACCGGCACCACCGCCATCTTCATCAACCAGCTGCGCGAGAAGATCGGCGTCATGTTCGGCAGCCCCGAGACCACGACCGGTGGCAAGGCGCTCAAATTCTACGCCTCGGTGCGCATGGACATCCGCCGCATCGAGACGCTCAAGGACGGCACGGAGGCGGTCGGCAACCGCACCCGGGTCAAGGTCGTCAAGAACAAGATGGCCCCGCCCTTCCGGGTCGCCGACTTCGACATCCTCTACGGCGTGGGCATCTCCCGTGAGGGCGGCCTGATCGACATGGGCGTGGAGCACGGCTTCGTGCGCAAGTCGGGAGCCTGGTACACCTACGAGGGCGACCAGCTCGGCCAGGGCAAGGAAAACGCCCGCAACTTCCTGCGCAACCACCCCGACATGGCCAACGAGATCGAGAAGAAGATCAAGGACAAGCTGGGCGTGGGCCCGCGCCTCGACGCCCCGGCCGAGCCCGCCGCCGCCCCGGCCCCGGCCCCGGCCACCTCGGGCCGCGGCTCGAAGTCCACTCCGAAGCCGGGTGACGTCTGATCGTCGCCCATGAGTGACACGCCTTGGCCACAGGCGCCCCGGCCGCGGGGCGCCTGGCCCGACCACCCCTGCACCACCGTGGGCCTGACCCGTGACTGACTCACCAACCCCTCCCAGTTCCCGTTCCAGCGCCAGTTCCCGGGCCAGTTCCCGTTCCCGCGACCTGGCCCGCTCCGCCGCGGACGGCTGGCCCTCCGTGGAGGAGTGGCGCGCCCAACGCCTCTCCCAACGCGCCTCCGACTCCTCCGACGCCCTCAACCACCCAGGCGAGGAGCAGCCCGAACCCCCCACGACTTCTGGCATCGATGGCCCCGTCGCCCCCTCCGGCGCCGATGGTCCCGCCGCCTACGGATCCGACGACCAGCACACCTTCCAGCAGACAGCCCTCGCAGCCGGCGCCGAAGCCACCAAGCCTCGCCGTCGCGCCAAGCGACGATCGGGCGAGACCGAAGGTCACAAGCCC
The DNA here is from genome assembly GCF_900111685.1 of Nonomuraea wenchangensis. GTDB lineage: Bacteria > Actinomycetota > Actinomycetes > Streptosporangiales > Streptosporangiaceae > Nonomuraea > Nonomuraea wenchangensis. Next base: position 513,159 of record NZ_FOHX01000006.1, on the reverse strand, counting down.
ACCACCCGCACCGGTGCCCCCGGCGCCATCTCCGGCACCGGCACCGGTGACTCGGGCACCGGTGGCTCCGCCACCACCTCCGGCAGCGGTGACCCCGGCGCCGGTGGCCCTGCCGCCACCTTCAGCACAGACGACCCCAGTTCCGCCGCCCCCATCGAGAACTGGTCACCCTCCACCATTGCCGGGGCATGGTCATCAGCCATCGTGGACGAACCACACCCGTCCGCCTCCTACAAGGACCGCGCGGCGGCCGCTGCCACGTCCTTCTTCGGTGACGCTTCAAGCCACAATCCCGGCGAAGCCTCAAGCACCCACCCCTTCTTCGTCAACACACCCGCAGCACCTTCCACCGGCTCTTCCGATGGAGAGCCTGCGCTCCCTGGCAGGTCTCCTGTCGATGCCGTGGCGTCCGACGCGGGCTCTTCGGGGGGAGATGCCGCCTCGGGTGGTAGCGATTCTGCTGGGCGTTCGCCTGAGGCCAGCGGCGTCATGCCCATGCCCTCCGACGACCTGCGCGAGGTTTCGCAGGAGGGCTCAGCCGGCGCGTCTGTCGGTGAGCCTCGCGAGATACCGTCCAGCCGTCCCCCTGAGGGGTTGCTGGACGGCACGCCCGGCATGGCGCTGAGTGGTCCCCACGACGCGACCACAGACAGCCCGGAACCCTCCGCTCTTGGGGGTGCTGGCTCGGCTGACGGGGCGCAGGAGCTTGAGAGCCGTTCCAGCGCATCCGACGCCACTGACGTTCTCAACGTGCCGATCGGCGGCTCTCCGGATGCGCCCACGAGCGGCCCTTCCAACCTCCCCACAGGTGACTCTTCCGATGTGGGCGGTTTTCAGGGGCAGGCTGCAGACGGAGGCGTTCCTCTGGAGGAGGGAAGCGCCGACTACTCCAGCGACGAGGTACACGCCACAGCGGAGCCCGCCGAAGTGGACGCATCGGCGGACCAAGACGTGCCCGCCCAGAGCGTGCCCGCCCAGAGCATGCCCGCCCAGAGCATGCCCGCCCAGGGCGAGACCGCCCAAGATGTCACCCCCCACGGCGTGACTGCTCAGGGCGTCCCCACCGAGAGTGTGGCTGGGGATGGTGGCACTTCGGATGGTGTCAACGCTGAGAGTGCGGCTGGGGGCGGTGGCTCCACGGAGGGGGGCGCTGCTGGGGGCGTTGTGGCGGAGCCTCCTGAAGGGGCTTCGGGGTATCGGCGTGGCGAAGGTGCTTCTGCTGACAGTTCCAGTGCCCTGGACTGGGGTGGGAGTCTTCTGGATGGCGGGGCCGAGGACGGACAGCGAAGTGGTGGGAGGAAGGGGCGGCGTGGCGGGCGTCGTACCGGGGGGAAGGGGCGGCGGAGCTCCGGGCGGTCGTGGTTGCCGGACGGGCCTGATGAGGAGAGTCCGGCCGCGTCCGCGCCTCCGGCGGATCCGGAGTCGGTGGCTCGGGCCATCGTTCTTCGGCTCCTGACGATGGCGCCCAAGACGCGGGCTCAGCTCTCCGAGGCGCTTCGCAAGCGGGACGTGCCGGAGGCGGCGGCCGACGCGGTTCTCGACCGGTTCTCCGAGTTGGGGCTGATCAACGATGAGGCGTTCGCCGAGGCGTGGGTCGATTCCCGGCATCACGGGCGCGGGCTGGCCAAGCGTGCGCTGGCCGCCGAGTTGCGCCATCGGGGCGTGGACAACGACACGGTCAAGGAGGCTGTGGAGCGCCTGGATTCCGATCAGGAGGCGGAGACGGCCCGGCGGCTGGTGGATCGGAAGCTGGCGTCCACCCGCTCGCTTGATCCGCAGACCCGTACCCGCCGCCTGGCCGGCATGCTCGCCCGCAAGGGGTACTCGTCGGGGCTGGCGTACCGGGTGATTCGGGAGGCGCTGGATGAGGAGGGCATCGAGTTGGAGGGCGACGGCTTTCCGTAGAACGTCTGGGGGTTTCAGGGTGGGTGGGGAGCGGTGACGGGTGGTTGCGGCGTCGGTGGGGATCTTGGGCTTCATGTGGGGTCGCGAGCCCGTAAGACACGCTTGACGACTCGTTTGCTTGCTCGTGACCAGTTCGACGCATAACCTCGACGGCAGTGAGGAGTTACTCCGCGCAGTGCGGATTGCCATACCGGTGAGCGACGGACGAACGAGCGTGGTTGATGAAGGCGGGCGAGGTGTCGGCTGTGCGGGTCGACGCCCGGTCAGTCTTGGCTTGATATCGATCCCGGCACCGTACGGGCTTCGCGTGGCGTGCTTGTGACCCCTCCCATGGTCTGGGTCCGCGTTATGGGGTGTTGACGACGCGAGGAGGGCGGGGCGCACATGGGGCCGCTGGTCGTGGTGCTGATGGTGGCGGTGCTCGTGCTCGCGTTCGGGATGATCGTCGCGCTGCTCGTCGTCATACGCCGCACTTCCGGCACCGCACCCAAAGGGGTGGCGCGGCCGAGTCCCGAGCAGGTGCAGGTGGTGCACGAGGAGCTCGAACAGGCGCGTGAGGAGGCTCGGGAGATCCGCCAGAAGGCGGAGGTCGACGCCGAGGAGATGCTGCGCAGGTCCGAGGCGGCCGCCGAGAGCGCCGCGCGGATGCGGCAGGAGGTCGAGGCGGAGACCCGCGTGCTCAAGACCGAGCTCAAGGAGCTGCGCGCCGACCTCGAACGCCGTGAGGCCCGCCTGGCCGAGCGCGAGCAGCGGCTGGACGAGGAGGCCCGCCGCCAGTCCGAGCGTGACAGGAAGCTGGCGGAGACGGAGGTCGAGCTGGCCGACCGGCGCGAGGAACTGCTGCAGGTGGAGGACGAGCGGCGGCTCATCCTGGAGCGGGTGACCGGGCTGACGGCCGAGCAGGCCAAGGCCGAGCTGGTCAAGGAGATCGAGAACCAGGCCAAGCGCGAGGCGGCGCTCATCGTACGGGAGATCGAGAGCCAGGCCCGCAAGGAGGGCGAGAAGCGCGCCACCAAGATCGTGACGCTGGCCGTGCAGCGGGTGGCGGCCGAGCAGACCGCCGAGTCGGTGGTCAGTGTCCTGCACCTGCCGGGCGACGAGATGAAGGGGCGCATCATCGGGCGCGAAGGGCGCAACATCCGTGCCTTCGAGTCCACGACGGGCGTCAACCTCATCATCGACGACACGCCTGAGGCGGTGCTGCTGTCCTGCTTCGACCCGGTACGCCGGGAGACCGCGCGGCTCACCCTGGAGAAGCTCGTCCTCGACGGGCGCATCCACCCGCAGCGCATCGAGGAGGCGCACGAGCGCAGCCGGCAGGAGGTCCAGGACCTCTGCGCGCGGGCCGGGGAGGATGCCCTCGTCGAGCTGGGCATCACGGACATGCACCCCGAGCTGACGCTCCTGCTGGGCCAGCTCCGCTACCGCACCTCCTACGGCCAGAACGTGCTGAAGCACCTCATCGAGTCCGCGCACATCGCCGGCATCATGGCCGCCGAGCTGAAGCTGGACCAGCGGCTGGTCAAGCGGTGCGCCCTGCTGCACGACATCGGGAAGGCGCTCACGCACGAGGTCGAGGGCAGCCACGCGCTCATCGGGGCCGAGATCGCCCGCCGCTACGGTGAGGAGGAGGACGTGGTGCACGCCATCGAGGCGCACCACAACGAGGTCGAGGTGAAGACCGTCGAAGCGGTTCTCACGCAGGCGGCCGACGCGATCAGCGGCAGCCGGCCGGGCGCGCGGCGGGAGTCGCTGGAGGCGTACGTGAAGCGGCTGGAGCGGCTGGAGGAGATCGCGCAGTCGTACGAGGGCGTGGAGAAGGTGTTCGCCATGCAGGCCGGGCGGGAGATCCGGGTCATGGTCAAGCCGGACGCGATCGACGACATCCAGGCCCAGGTGATCGCACGGGACGTGGCCAAGCAGGTCGAGGAGGAGCTGACCTATCCCGGGCAGATCAGGATCACGGTGGTGCGGGAGTCGCGGGCGACCGAGTTCGCCCGCTGAGCCCAGTCGGCCCGAGCCCGGCCGAGCCCGGCCGAGCCGGCCGAGCCCGGCCGAGCCGAATGCCGGGGCCCGTGTCCTACGAGAAGAGCTGCTGGTAGAAGGCGAGTTCGGCGGCCAGGGCGGCGGTGCGGGTCTCGGCGCGGCGGAAGCCGTGTGATTCGCCGTCGAACGCCAGGTAGGTGCACGCCACCCCGCGCTCCGACAGCGCGTCGGCGAAGGCCGCCGACTGCTCGGGCGGCACAACCGGGTCGTCGAGCCCTTGCAGGAGCAGCATGGGGCAGGAGACGCCGCCGACCAGGGCGAGTGGTTCGCGCTGGGCGTAGACCGCCGGGTCGGGGCGGCCGACGAGCCACTCGACGTACCGGGATTCGAAGTCGTGGGTGTGCGCGACGAGCGGGCCGAGGGCGCTGACCCCGTAGTAGGACACCCCGCCGGCGAAGACGTCCGAGCGGCAACAGGCGGCCATCACGGTCCAGCCGCCCGCGCTGCCGCCGCGTATCGCGATCCTGGCCGGGTCGGCGAGCCCTTCGGCGGCCAGCCATTCGGCGGCGGCGACGACGTCGGCCACGTCCACCAGGCCCCACTGGCCGCGCAGGCGCTCGCGGTAGGCCCGGCCGTAGCCGGTCGAGCCGCCGTAGTTGACGTCGAGCACGCCGACGCCGCGCGTGGTGAAGAACGCCTTCTCCAGGTCGAACGCGCTGCCCGCGTGGGAGGTCGGGCCACCGTGTACGAAGATCACGTAGGGGGGAAGGCCCTCGACGGCGGGCTCGTACGGCGGATAGAGGTAGGCGTGCACCTCCTCGCCCCCCGGCACCCGGACCGCGCGGGGCACGGGCAGGAGCGCGGTGTCGGGCAACCGTCCGGCGGCGTCCGGCCGCAGCCGCGTCACGGCGCCCGAGGCGAGGTCGACGGTCGCGACGGAGCGGGGGATCGTGGCGGCGTAGCCGACGCCGGTGACGGACGTGCCGTCGGCGGTGAGCGCGGCGTCCCAGCCGCTGAAGGGGGTCTCCAGGTCGGTGAGCGTGCCCGACTCAGGGTCGAGCACGCCGAGCCGCAGGTCGCCGCGCCCGTGCAGGACCGCGAGCCGGCCGTCGCCGAGCACCGCGTACGGCAGGCCGCCGAGCTGCCACGGCGCCGAGGCGAACTCCTCCTCGGCGGGGCACAGGGGTCGCACGTCCTCGCCGCGCAGCCCGGTCTCGTACAGGTTCCACCAGCCGGAGGTGTCGGAGACGAGGTAGAGGTGGGCGTCGTCGCGCCAGGAGGGGGCCAGCACGGACTCGGCGGGGCCGCCCTTCACCGGCCATGACGCGCCGGTCTCCAGGCTGGTGACGTGGACCTCGGTGCCGTTCCAGGGCATGTGGGGATGGTTCCAGCAGACATAGGCGAGATGTCGCCCGTCGGGGGAAACGGTGGGGTAGGCGTAGAAGTCGTGCCCGGTGACCCGTACGCGAGGCTCGCCGTCGCCGTCGAGGGGGACGGTCACGATGTCCCGGCTGACCACGCCGTCGCCGGTGTGCCGCTCGCGTACGCACCAGACCTGCCCGTCACGAACCAGCAGGTCGGCGTAGCGGGCGCCCTCCTGGGTGAGGGGCTGCGGCTTGCCGTCGGCGCCGAGCAGGTAGAGCCGCTGGTCCTCCAGGTTGGCGAAGACGACCTCGTTCGCGGGGGTCACGGCGTAGGGGCGGCCGCCGTACTCGTGGACCCTGGTGCGGGCGTTCCACGGGGGCGCGAGCAGGTCGTGGCAGGCGCCGTCGGGGGTGCGGCAGCTGATCGTGGTGCGTCCGCCCTCGTCGGGGCGGTCCTCCGTCCACCACACCCGGCCGTCCCTGGCCGTGGGCCAGGCAGGGCGCCTGCCCGAAGCCGCCACGTCTCGCGTCGATATGGGGGAGGGCCAGAAGGGCATACCCGCATCCTGCCGGAAGATCACCGGCGGTGCTGCCCGGTCCCCCTAGATCACCGGCACTTCCGACCCCCGTCTGAGCTGCGCTCATGTTAGATCAAGGGCCCGCGGCGGGTCAGGGGCACGGTTCGGGGCGCGGGAGGGAGGAGGGGAGGGTCAGGCCGGTGTCGCCGAACCACTTGCGCAGCAGCCGGGTGGCCGTCCCGTCACGCCACATCGCGGCGACCGCCGCGTTCACCGCCTCGCAGGTCGCCGTGTCCCCCTTCTTGATCCCGACGCCCCACCGCTCCTCGCCGATGGGATCGTTGAGCAGCCGGAACCGTCCGGGGGCGGTCGCGGCGTAGCCGGCCAGCACCAGGTTCTCGGTGCTCACCGCGTCGAGCTGCCCGGCGTCGAGCTTGCGTACGCAGTCGGAGTAGTTCTCGGCGGGCACCAGGCGCGCCGGCAGGCCCAGCTTGCCGTCCGGCGGCGGGTCGACGATCCGCCGGTAGGAGTTCGAGCCCTTGGCCAGGCAGAGCCGCGTGCCCCGCAGGTCCTGCACGGTACGGATCGAGGTGTCCGTGGCGCGGACCATCGTGTCCTGAGGCACCGACACGTACGGCCCACCGAACGTCACCTTGGGCCTGCGGGCCTCGATGATCGCGTAGGTGGCGAAGATCAGGTCCACGGCGCCGTTCTGGAGCATGGCCTCGCGGACGGAGGAGGGCGTCTCCCGCCAGGTGATCCGCACGTCCTCGCCCTGGGCCAGCGCCTTGACGACGTACTCGGCCACGTCCACGTCGAAGCCCTGCGGGTCACCGGCGTCGGGCTTCAGCCCCAGCCCCGGCTGGTCCCACTTGGTGCCGACGGTGACCTGCCCGCTGCCCCTGACCTTGTCCACGACGTTGACGTACGAGCCGCCGGAGCCGCAGGAGACCAGGCAGACGGCCAGGCAGACGGGCGCGCCCGCACCTCGCAGGTACGCCCTCCGCATCCCACCACCGACCTCTCCTCACACAGGAGAAGTGTGCGTGAGGGAGATCGCGGGAGGGCCGCCACGCGAGCGGCCCTCACCGACCCGTAACCCCTTCTTGGAGCTTTCCCTGCCAGGGGAGCCGAGCCGTCAGAGTGTGGCGGTGGCCCCCGTGCCGGCCCCGCCGGCGCCGACCGCCGGAGGAGCCGCGACCGGGCCCGCCGCGGACGTACGGCTGCGCCGGCTGCGCCGTTCGAGCCGGTGCGCGAGGGCGCCGAGCGCCAGGTTGATCAGCACGTAGATCAGCGCCAGCACGATCGCGCTCGGGATGAGGTTGCCGTAGTTGACCGCGAACTGCTTGAGCCCGGCGTTCAGCAGGTCCTCGTAGGCGATGATCCAGCCGAGCGCGGTGTCCTTGAGCAGCACGACCATCTGGCTGACGATCGCCGGCATCATGGCCGTCGTCGCCTGCGGCACCAGCACCAGCCGCATGACCTGCGACTTGCGCAGCCCGATGGCGTACGCGGCCTCCGACTGCCCCTTCGGCACCGCGAGGATGCCGGCCCGGACGATCTCCGCCAGCACCGACCCGTTGTACAGCGTCAGGCCGATGACCACGGCCCAGAACGCCGGCACGCTCATCGTGTAGCCGCTCAGCGTGGCCGGGCCGGCCTGCACGAAGAAGATGAGGATCAGCAGCGGGATGGCGCGGAAGAACTCCACGACGCCGCCGCACACCATACGGATCACCCGGTGGTCGGAGAGCCGGCCGAGGCCGAACAGCACGCCGAAGATCACCGCGAGCACCGCCGCGACCACCGCCGCCTGCAACGTGCCGACCAGGCCGGGCAGGATGAACCCGGTCCAGGTGTCGCCCCGCAGGAACGGCTCCCACTTGGCCGCGTCGAGCTGCCCCTTCTCGCCCAGCGTGGAGATGACCAGGTAGGCGATGAACAGCAGCACGGCGACCGACAGCAGCGTGAGCGCGTTGTTGCGCAGCCGGGCGCGCGGCCCGGGGGCGTCGAACAGGACGTTCGTGCTCATCGCGCCACCGCCAAGCGCTTGGCCAGCCAGCCGAACAGGAAGCCGGTGGGAAGGGTCAGGACCATGTAACCGAAGGCGAAGCCCAGGAAGATGGGGATGGTGCCGCCGTAGTCGTCGAACATCTGCTTCATCTGCGCCGCCGCGTCGAGGTAGCTCGCCACGATGACGATCGTGGTGTTCTTGGCGAGCGCGATCAGGATGCTGCCGAGCGGGGAGATGACCGACCGGAACGCCTGGGGCAGCACCACGAGCCGCAGCGTCTGCGTGAACGTCAGGCCGATCGCGCGGGCCGCCTCCGCCTGCCCCATGGACACCGTGTTGATGCCCGAGCGCAGCGCCTCGCACACGAACGTCGCGGTGTAGACGGACAGACCGGCCACGGCCCACCAGAAGTAGTTGGTGGTGGGGTCGCCGGAGAAGGTGAGCTGCATCGTGTCGCTCAGCCCGAGCGCGCACAGGATCAGCACGAGGGTGAGCGGGGTGTTGCGCACCACGTTGACGTACGCCGCGCCGGCCCAGCGCAGGACGGGCGTCGGCGCGACCCGCATGGCCACCAGGATCGTGCCCAGGACGAGCGCGATGACGGCGCTGGTGAGGGTGAGCCTGATGGTCGCCCAGAACCCGAGGAGGATCTTGTCGAGCTCCTGGACGAGCGGGGAGAAATCAAAAAGGGCGGAGGTGTCCATGACTTTCCTCGTCAGGGGAGCTCACCGGCGGGCACGCTGGCGCGCCCGCCGGTGAGTGACCGGGTCTTGGACGGGGATCAGGCGCAGCCCTCGGCAGGGGGCGCCGCGGTCTCCATCTTCAGGCCGGTGCCGGCGAAGTGCTTGTCCAGAAGCTTGGCGGCCGTGCCGTCGGACCACATCTCACCGATGATCTTGTTGATCTCGTTGCAGGTCTCCAGGTCGCCCTTCTTCAGGCCGACGCCGTACTTCTCGTCGGTGAACGGAGCGCCCGCGACCTTCACGCTGGCGCCCTCGCGCTTGGCGAAGCCGGCGAGGATCGTGTCGTCGGTGGTCACCACGTCGACCGCGCTGCTCTTGAGCTTGGCGATGCACTCGTCGTAGCCGCCCGCGGGGACGAGGGTGGCCTCGACCTTGAGGTTCTGCTTGTTGGTGCCCTCGGTGATGTTCTTCCACGAGTTGGAGCCGCTGACCTGGCAGACCTTCTTGCCCTTCAGCGTGTCCAGGCTGGTGATCGAGGAGTCGTCGGCCCGGATCAGGGAGTCCTGGTGCGCCAGGTAGTAGGGCCCGGAGAAGGTGACCTGGGGCTTGCGGGCCTCGGTGATCGAGTAGCTCGCGATGACCATGTCGACCTGGCCCTGCTTCAGGAAGCTCTCACGGTTGGCCGAGCGGGCCTCCTTGAACTCGATCCCGCTCTCCGGAACGCCGAGCTTGCCGGCGATGTACTTGGCCACATCGACGTCGAAGCCCTCGACCGTGCCGTCAGGCTTCTTCAGCCCGAGGCCGGGCTGGTCGTACTTCACGCCGATGACGAGCTTCTTCTCGTCCTTGGCCTTCTGCAACACGGTGGTGGCCCCGCCGCCGCCGCAGGCGGTGAGACCGGCGATCATGGCGCCGGCCGCGGCCAGGGCAACACCCACCTGTCGGATCTGCATGTCCTACCTCGGCTCTCTCAATGCGTAAGAATCTTGGAAAGGAAATCCTTGGCCCGGTCGGTCTGCGGTGAGCCGAAGAAGGCGTCGGGGGTGTTCTCCTCCACGATCTGGCCGTCGGCCATGAACACCACCCGGTTCGCCGCCCGGCGGGCGAAGCCCATCTCGTGGGTGACCACCATCATGGTCATCCCATCGCGGGCCAGGCTCACCATGACATCCAGGACTTCCTGCACCATCTCGGGGTCCAGCGCGGACGTCGGCTCGTCGAAGAGGATCATCTTCGGCTCCATGGCGAGCGCTCGCGCGATCGCCACCCGCTGCTGCTGGCCGCCGGAGAGCTGCGCCGGGTACTTCTGCGCCTGCGCGGCGATGCCGACCCGCTCCAGCAGCTCCATGGCCCGCCGCTCGGCGGCCTCGCGGCCCTGGCCGCGCACCTTGATCGGCCCGAGCGTGACGTTCTCCAGGATCGTCTTGTGCGCGAACAGGTTGAACGACTGAAAGACCATGCCGACTTCCGAACGCAGCCTGGCCAGCCCCTTGCCCTCGTCGGGAAGAGGCTGCCCGTCGAAGACGATCTGACCTCCGTCGATCGTCTCCAGCCGGTTGACGGTCCGGCAGAGGGTCGACTTCCCGCCCCCCGATGGGCCGATGACGACCAGGACCTCGCCACGGAAGACGGTCAAGTTGATGTCCTTCAGGACGTGCAGCGCCCCGAAGTGCTTGTTGACGTTCTCCAACCGTACGAGTGGAGCGTCGTCACCGTTGTCCGTCATGGGTAGAACCGTACGGGCCTCCAGGACGCTGGTCACTAACCGAGCGGTACCGATCCGATCACATCCGGCCGTCAAGCTGGCCTTTTAGAACGGTACGGACTGCTGGGAGCCGTACAACGACTACCCTGGAATGTGCCATGACTGTGACCCAGGAGGGCGCCCGCACATACGAAGTGCGCACATACGGGTGCCAGATGAACGTCCACGACTCCGAGCGGCTGTCCGGCCTGCTGGAGGAGGCCGGCTACGTGCCCGCGTCCGACGGCGAGACCGCCGACGTGGTCGTGTTCAACACGTGCGCCGTGCGGGAGAACGCCGACAACCGCCTCTACGGCAACCTCGGCCACCTCCGCCCCGCCAAGGTCCGCAACCCGCGCATGCAGATCGCGGTGGGCGGCTGCCTGGCGCAGAAGGACCAGGGTGAGATCGTCCGCAAGGCGCCCTGGGTCGACGTCGTGTTCGGCACCCACAACATCGGCTCGCTGCCGGTGCTGCTGGAGCGGGCCCGCGTCGAGGGCGAGGCCCAGGTCGAGCTGAAGGAGTCGCTGGAGACCTTCCCCTCCACGCTGCCCACCAGGCGCGAGTCCGCCTACGCCGCCTGGGTCGCGATCTCGGTCGGCTGCAACAACACCTGCACCTTCTGCATCGTGCCGTCGCTGCGCGGCAAGGAGAAGGACCGCCGCCCCGGCGACGTCCTGGCCGAGGTGCGCACGCTGGTCGAGCAGGGCGTCCTCGAGGTCACGCTGCTGGGCCAGAACGTCAACACCTACGGCGTCGAGTTCGGCGACCGGCTCGCCTTCGGCAAGCTGCTGCGCGCCTGCGGCGACGTCGAGGGCCTGGAGCGGGTGCGCTTCACCTCGCCGCACCCGGCCGCGTTCACCGACGACGTGATCGCCGCCATGGCGGAGACGCCCAATGTCATGCACCAGCTCCACATGCCGCTCCAGTCGGGCTCCGACCGGGTGCTGCGGGCGATGCGCCGCTCCTACCGGGCCGAGCGCTACCTCGGCATCATCGAGCGGGTGCGCGCCGCCATGCCCGACGCGGCGATCTCCACCGACATCATCGTGGGCTTCCCCGGCGAGACCGAGGAGGACTTCCAGGGCACGCTCGACGTGGTGCGGCAGAGCCGCTTCGCCAACGCCTTCACCTTCCAGTACTCCATCCGCCCCGGCACCCCGGCGGCCACCATGCCCGACCAGGTGCCGAAGGAGGTCGTTCAGGAGCGCTACGAGCGGCTGGTCGCGCTGCAGGAGGAGATCTCCTGGGAGGAGAACAAGAAGCAGGTCGGCCGCACCCTCGATGTGCTGGTCGCCGAGGGCGAGGGCCGCAAGGACGACGCCACGCGCCGCCTGTCCGGCCGCGCCCCCGACAACCGCCTGGTCCACTTCGCCGCCGGTGACGAGACGCCGCGGCCGGGCGACCTGGTGACGGTCGAGGTGACGTACGCGGCGCCGCACCACCTGGTGGCCGACGGCCCGGTGCGCGGGCTGCGCCGCACCCGCGCGGGCGACGCCTGGGAGGCCCGGCAGGGCGGCTCCGGAGGCGGTCCCGGCGTGATGCTCGGCATGCCGACCATCGGCCGCCCGGCCCCCGCTCCCGCCCCGGCGGCGAACGGCTGCTCCCTCACCTGAGGGGCTCTGACCGGCGCGTTCGCTAACGGAGCCGAGCTTTCCCCTTACTGAAAACGATCTTTACTGTCAGTCCGGCCTGTGTGATGATCGCTGCGTTTTGCCCGCGATTTTCAGAAAGGCCGGAGTGACTACACGACGATTACTCCCGGGGACGGACCCCCGGACGCGGCGGCGCCGCATCGCTCTCGTCAGCGCGCTGGCGCTGCCGCTCTCACTGATGGCCGCCACCGCGGCCGCGCAATCGATCTTCACCCCGATGTCCTCCATGGCGAGCACGACGTCGCAGCTGAACACGACGGGGCTCGTGGCCGCGTACGGGATGAACGAGGGGACGGGCACGACCGTGTCCGACTCCTCGGGCCTGGGCAACGCAGGCGAGGCGGAGAGCACGAGCTGGGCCGGCGGCAAGTACGGCCAAGCGCTGTCCTTCGACGGCTCCTTCAGCTGGGTCACCGTCCCGCACGCCACATCGCTGCGTCTGAGGACCGGCATGACACTGTCGGCCTGGGTCAGGCCGTCCACCGTGGCCTCCTGGCGGAGCGTGGCCGCCAAGGAACTCGGCGGCGAGGGACTGGCCTACGGCCTGTACGCCTCGGCCGAGGGGTCGCTCCCGACCGGCTGGGCGCAGACCTCCGCCAGCAGTTGGACCACCGCCTACGGCGGGTCCCCGCTGGCGGTGAACACCTGGAGCCATCTCGCGGTCACCTACGACAACACCGCGCTGCGATTGTTCGTCAACGGCCGGCAGGTCACTCAGACGCCGATGACCGGCAGCCTCGCCGACGACGGCAGTGACCTGCGGATCGGCGGGAACAACGTCTGGGGCGAGTTCTTCAAGGGCCTGATCGACGAGGTGCGGATCTACAACCGCGCGCAGAGCGCGAGCGAGATCCAGAGCGACATGGCCACCCCGATCACCGTGGCCCCGACCCCGACCCCCACCCAGACCCCCACCCCCACCCCCACGGACACACCGACCCCGACGCCGACACCGACGCCGACGGACACTCCGACGCCGACGGACACTCCGACCCCGACAGATACCCCGACTCCGACGGACACCCCGACTCCGACGGACACGCCGACTCCCACCCCCACGGACACGCCGACCCCGACCGTCACCCCCACGCCGACCCCCACCCCCACCCCGACGCCGCCCGGCCTCGTGGCGGCCTACGGGATGAACGAGGGCTCCGGCACCACCGTCAACGACTCCTCCGGGCGCGGCAACACGGGCGCCGCCGCGGACACCACCTGGGCGACCGGCAGGTACGGCGGGGCCCTGTCCTTCAACGGCTCGTTCAGCTGGGTCACCGTCCCGCACTCCACGTCCCTGACCCTGAGCTCGGGCGTGACGGTCTCGGCATGGGTGCGGCCCACGGCCTCGGGCGGCTCCTGGCGCACGGTGCTGCTGAAGGAGCACGAGTTCGGCGGCTCCTACGGCCTGTACGCCTCCACCAGCACCGGCCCCTCGGGCTGGGTGATGACCGAGATGGGCGAGGGCGGCGCCGTCAGGACCACCACCCTGCCGCTGAACCAGTGGAGCCACCTGGCCTCGACCTATGACGGCGAGGTCAACCGCCTGTACGTGAACGGCGTCCAGGTGTCCCAGTCCGCCGTCGGCGGCGACATCATCGACGACGGTGGCGACGTGCGCATCGGCGGCAACAACCTCTGGGGCGAGTTCTTCAAGGGCCTCATCGACGAGGTGCGCGTCTACAACCGTCCGCAGACCGCGGCCGAGATCCAGTCCGACATGAACACCGCGATCGGCGCTCCGGCGCAGGCCGCGACGGCGGCGCGGCGGATGAGCGCGCCCGCCACCGGCACGAGCATCGGAAAGCTGACCGTGACCGGCGTCCCGCACGTGACCACCTGGGTCGCGCCCGGCCGTTCCGGCCAGCCGACGGTGGAGGTGCAGCTCGCCCGGTCGCCCATGGCAGGCAAGCAGGGCGGCAAGGCCAGGACCGAGCGTGCGATCTGGTCCGGCCGGGCCACGGCCGCCGCGGGCGACTCGCTGGTGACCGTGCAGATCCCGAAGAGCCGGCTGCGTGCCGGACAGGAGCTCAGGTGGCGCTTCCGTGTCACCGGCACGGGCGGCGCTGACGCCTGGAGCGACTGGCGCGAGGTGACCGTCAGGTGATCAGGCGGCGGGCGGCCGGCGACCGGCTGCCCGCCTCCTTCCAGGTCAGCAGCCGTCGAGGATGGTCTCCATGGCCGACTTCTCGGCGGCGGTGACCCAGACGTCGTACTTCGCCTTGACGTCGATCTGCCGGGCGATGTACGTGCAGCGGTAGGACTTGAGCGGCGGCAGCCAGGTGGCGGCGTCGGAGTCGCTCTTCTGGCCGTTCAGCGGGCCGTCCGTGGCCTGGAGGTTCAGCGGGTCGTTCGCGAACTCCTTGCGCTTGGTGGCCGACCACTGCTGGGCGCCCTTCTGCCAGGCGTCCGAGAGCGGGATGAGATGGTCGATCTGGACGGCCGTGCTGGTGTCCTGGCCGCGCTTGAACTTGATCGTCTTCCCGCTGTAGGGGTCCTTCAGCGTGCCGGTCAGCACGATGCAGTCGTGCGTGCCGGGCTTGAAGGTCTCGTCCTCCAGGTCGCGCTTGAGGATGTCGTTGCGGGTGTCGCAGCCGTTGCGGTCGACGTCGGCCCAGGAGGGGCCGAACTCGTCGCGGTCGAAGCCGGTGCGCGGGGCGCGGCCCTTGACCTGGAGCTTGGCGAGCTTCTTGCGGGCGTCGGAGATCGAGCCCTTGTCGGGCTTGGACGCCTTGTCGGAGTCGCCGGTGGAGAGCTGGGCCTCCAGCCCGCCGCAGCCTGTCGCCAGCACCGCAACCGTGGACAGACCCGCCACCAACGCCCGTACGCGCACGTCGAACTCCCGAAGCTCCAGTTTTCGTAAAGCTTAGGGATAGATTCCCCCAAGAGCGTCAAGTAGCCACTCTGCGAGATAACGGGTGAAAGACGACCGCACATAAACCCGGTAGTTGTCCGGGGCCCGCCGCTCCAGCAGCACGGACGCCCGCCCCAGGAAGGTCTGGGCATGGCCGGGGAACACCGACGGATGCAGGTCGAGAGGGCAGCCGGTGATAAGGATCTCCTCGGCCGCGGGGCCGGACAGCTCCAGGACCGTCCGCTGGTCCGACACGTCCACCCATTCCGGGCCGGGAGGGACGTTCCCCGTGACGAGCCACCAGGACGGGCCGAGCGCGAGGCCCATCCCCGGGTCCGCCCCCCGCACCTCCCACATGGGCTCGAAGGCGATCTCCCGCAGCCGCGCGGCCGGGGTGCTCGCCGCCTGGAAGCGGGCGGCGAACGCGGCGGCCGGGCTCTCGGCGGGCCACGGCTCCCCCTGGTAGGGGCCCACCTCCACGGTCAGCGGCAGGCCGTCGCGGCGGTCGTTGCCCGGATCGAGGAAGACGGGGGAGCAGACGGTGACCGGATGGGCCTCGCCGCCGCACACGGCGGTGAGCCGGTCGCCCGGCTCGGCCTCCCTGACCAGGGCGAGCGCGAAGGAGCGGCCGAGCGCCGCGCTCGCGTAGCCGGAGGTGACGTGCCCCAGCGCCGGCGTCCCCTCGCCGGAGGTGAGCTGCGCGCCCTCGGGGACGAGCGCCGCCGGATCGTCGGGCAGCAGGCCGACCAGGCGCTTACGGCCGGCGCGGGCGGTGTCCGGGCGGGCGTGGGAGCGTTTGCCGACGAAGTCGGGCTTGCGGGAGGAGACGATCCACGACATGCCGAGGTCCTGCGGCGTCACGGTGCCGTCGGTGTCCTGGCCGACGATGGCGAAGCCCTTCTCGGCGCGCAGCACGTGCATGGTCTCGGTCCCGTACGGCACCGCGCCCAGGTCGAGCACCGCCTCCCACAGCGCGCGGCCGTGCCGCCAGGGCACGTTCACCTCGTATGCCAGCTCGCCCGAGAAGCTGATCCTGAACACCCGCCCCGGCATCCCGAGCACGTCGGTCTCCGCGTAGCGCATGAACGCCAGGTCCACCGCGCCGGGCGCGACGGCGGCGATCACCTCGCGGGCCCGCGGCCCGGCCACCGCGACCGTGGCCCAATGGTCGGTCACCGAGGTGAACGACACCTCCAGCTCCGGCCACTCGGTCTGGTGCCACTCCTCCAGCCAGTCGAGCACGGTGGCGGCGTTGCCGGTCGTCGTGGTCATGAAATAGTGCGTCTCGGCCAGCCGGGTCGTCGTGCCGTCGTCGAACACCATGCCGTCCGCGCCGCACATCAGCCCGTAGCGGCAGGCGCCGACGGGCAGCGTGGAGTAGACGTTCGTGTAGATCCGGTCGAGGAAGGCGCCCGCGTCCGCGCCCCGGATGTCGATCTTGCCGAGCGTGGAGGCGTCCATGGCGGCGACGCCGGTGCGCGCGGCCTCGCACTCGCGCCGCACGGCCGCCGCCATCGTCTCGCCCGCGCGCGGGAAGTACCAGGGGCGCTTCCACTGGCCGACGTCCTCGAACACGGCCCCGCGCGCGACGTGCGCGTCGTGCATGGCCGTGGTCCTGACCGGGTCGGACAGCTCGCCGCGGTCGCGCCCGGCCAGCGTGGCGAAGGACACCGGCGTGTACGGCGGCCGGAACGTCGTCGTCCCCACCTGCCCCGGCTGCGCGCCCAGCAGGGCGGCCATCACGCCCACGACCACCGCGCCCGAGGTCTTGCCCTGGTCGGCGCCGGTGCCCGCGGTCGTGTAACGCTTGACGTGCTCCACGGAACGCAGCCCGGCCCCGGTGGCCCGCGCCAGGTCGGCCACGGTCACGTCCCGGTGCAGGTCGGCGAAGGCGGGCTCCGATGAAGGACCGGTCACGGACCAGACGGCCGCCGGCGGGCGCGGGGGCCGCCGGTCGTCCTCGGGGACGCGCGGCCCGTGCCCGGAAAGCCCGGACTGCCCGGCCGCCTCGGCCCCGGCCGCGTAGCCGTCGGCGATGGCCTCGCTCGTGCCGTAGAGCCCGCGGCAGGCTCCGGCCGACCGCTCGGCCTGCGCGGACGTGCCCGGCACGAAGGCCAGCAGCTCCTCGTCGTAGCGGAGCCGGCCCTGGGACTGGCTGAACAGCTGCACCGCCGGGTTCCAGCCGCCCGCGACGGCCAGCAGGTCGCACGCGAAGTCCCGGTCACCTGCCCGTACGCCGTTCAGCACGCCGTCGGCGTCGCCGGAGGTGCCCGTGACGACCTGCCCGGCCAGCACCTCCACCCCCTCCACCGGCGGCGGATCGGGCCGCGGGTCCACGATCGCCAGCACCTCCACCCCGGCGTCCGCCAGGTCGCGGGCGGCCTCGTAGCCGGAGTCCGCGCAGGCGAACACCACCGCCCGCCGTCCGGGCCGCACGCCGTAGCGGTTGGCGTACGCGCGGGCGGCAGAGGCCAGCATCACCCCGGGCCGGTCGTTGCCGGGGAAGGCGAGCGAGCGTTCGTGCGCGCCCGTCGCCAGCACCACCCGCCGCGCCCTGATGTGCCACAGCCGCTCGCCGTGTGGCCGCTGCTCCACGGCCACCACGTAGTTGTGGTCGTAGTAGCCGACGGCGGTGGTCCTGGTCAGCACGCGGGCGGGCAGCTCCAGGCCGTCCACCCACTCCAGGGCGGGCCGGCCGTCCAGCGTGACCCGGCTGTTCAGCAGGTCGCCGCCGAGCCGAGGCTGGTCGTCCAGCAGGATCACCCGAGCGCCCGCCCGCCCGGCGGCCACCGTGGCCGCCAGCCCGGCCGGGCCGCCGCCGACCACGAGCACGTCGCAGTGCAGGTAGCCCTTGTCGCAGCGGCGCTCGTCCCGCGCGTCCGGGTCGACGCGGCCCTTGCCGCGCAGGCTCCACGCCTCCAGCCCGTCGTACAGCTCGACCGTGGTGGCCGCGAGCATGGGGTCGGGGCCCACGCGGACCAGCGCGTTCGGCTCCTCGGGGCCGGCGGTGAAGACGCCGCGCGGGCGGCCCAGCTCCACGCTGCGGCCGACCACGCGCACCCCGTTGCGCAGCAGCGCGGCGGCCAGCGTGTCACCCGGCTCGCCCCGGTAGGCGTGGCCGTCGAAGGTGAATCTCATCGGATCTCCTGCGTGACCGTGTGCCGTTCGACGGTGAACCAGGTGCGGCAGCCGTGCGCGTGGAACCAGCGCTCGTGGAACCAGCCTTTGGGGTTGTCGCGCATGAAGACGTACGCGGCCCACTCGCCGTCCGTGGTCTCGCCGTCCGGGTAGGCGATGCCGGCCTGGCCGCCGTAGCGGAACTCGGTCTCGTCGCGCGGGCCGCAGAAGGGGCAGGGGATGAGCAGCATCAGTGCGCCACCGCCGCCGCGCCGTGCTCGTCGATGAGCGCCCCCGTGGTGAACCTCTCCAGCGCGAACGGCTCGGCCAGCGGGTGCGGGCGGCCGTGCGCGATCGTGTCGGCGTACACCCAGCCGGAGCCCGGGGTGGCCTTGAAGCCGCCGGTGCCCCAGCCCGCGTTGACGAACAGGTTCTCCACCGGCGTGCGCCCGATGATCGGGGAGGCGTCGGGGGAGACGTCCACGATGCCGGCCCAGGTGCGCAGCACGCGCACCCGGCTGAAGATCGGGAACAGCTCCAGCGCCGCCGCCATCTGCGCCTCGATCACGTGCACGCCGCCGCGCTGCCCGTAGGAGTTGTACGCGTCGATGCCCGCCCCCATGACCAGCTCGCCCTTGTGCGCCTGGCTCACGTAGACGTGGACGGCGTTCGACATCACCACGCAGTCGAGCACCGGCTCCAGCAGCTCCGACACCAGCGCCTGCAACGGGTGCGACTGCAGCGGCAGCCGGAACCCGGCCAGCTCCGCCAGCACCGACGTGTGCCCGGCGGCGGCCAGCGCCACCTTGCCCGCCGCGATCCGGCCGCGCGAGGTGCGCACGGCCGCGACCCGGCCGCCGGTGATCTCGAAGCCGGTGACCTCGCAGCCCTGGATCAGGTCGATCCCGTACGCGTCCGCCTGCCGGGCCAGCGCCCACGCGACGTGGTCGTGCTTGGCGATGCCGCCGCGCCGCTGCAGCGTCGCGCCCATGACCGGGTGCCTGGGCCGGTCGGAGACGTCGATGATCGGGCAGAACTTCTTCACCTCGGCGGCGTCCAGCCATTCGGCGTCCACGCCGTTGAGCCGGTTGGCCTCGACCCGGCGCCGGCCCTCGCGCACGTCGCTGAGGCTGTGCGCCAGGTTGAGCACACCGCGCTGGCTGAACTGCAGGTCGTAGTCCAGCTCCTCGCTCAGCCCCTCCCACAGCTTGAGCGAGTGCTCGTAGATGGCGGCGCTCTCGTCCCACAGGTAGTTGGAGCGGATGATCGTGGTGTTGCGGGCCATGTTGCCGCCGGCGAGCCAGCCCTTCTCCAGGACGGCGACGTTGGTCAGGCCGTGGTTCCTGGCCAGGTAGTAGGCGGTGGCCAGGCCGTGGCCGCCGCCGCCGACGATCACCACGTCGTAGGACGGGCGGGGGTCGGGGTCGCGCCAGAGGAAGTCGGGGTGGGTGCTGGGCCGGGTCAACGCCTGATCTTCTCCATCCCGGGGTCGTACAGCGGCTCGGCGGCGACCTCCGCGGGAACGCGGCGGCCGAAGTATGAAATGTCGACAGGTGTCCCGGGGACGGCCAGCTCGGCCGGCAGCCAGGCGTAGGCGATCGGGCGCTGGACGGTGTGCCCGTAGGCGGCGCTGGTGACGTAGCCGACAATGTGGCCGTCGTGCCGTACGGGCTCCTTGCCCATGACGACCTCGGCGCTGAGCAGCGGGACCAGCCTGCGGGTCACCTCGCGGCGCAGCGCGTCGCGGCCGAGGAAGTCCTTGTCGTCGCGGACGGCGAAGGCGAGCCCCGCCTCGTACGGGTTGTGCTCGCTCGTCATGTCCACCCCCCACAGCCGGTAGCCCTTCTCCACCCGCAGGCTGTTGAACGCGGCCCGCCCGCCGGCCACCGCCAGGCCCCTGGCCCAGAGGGTGTCCCAGAGCTTGAGCCCCATGTCGGCGGTGGTGTAGAGCTCCCAGCCCAGCTCGCCGACGTACGACACCCGCAGGGCCAGCACCGGAACGTGCCCGATATATCCAGACCTGCAGGTGAAGTAGCGGAAGCCCTCGTTCGACAGGTCCAGGTCCGTCAGCGGCTGCACCAGCTCCCTCGCCCGCGGCCCCCACACCCCGACGCAGCAGGTGCCGGGTGTGATGTCGCGCACCCGCACGCCGCCCGGCGCGTGCCGGGAGAGCCAGTCGAGGTCGAGGTTGCCGTTCGCGCCGACCTGGAAGCGCTCCTCGTCCAGACGGGCCACGGTCAGGTCCGACCGGATGCCGCCCCTGGCGTCCAGCAGCAGGGTGTAGGTGACCGAGCCGGGCTTCCTGTCCACGTTGTTCGTGGTCATGCGCTGCAGGAACGCCGCCGACCCCGGGCCGCTCACCTCGATCCGCTTGAGCGGGGTCATGTCGTAGAGCGCCACGCGCTCCCTGGTCGCATGCGACTCGGCGGCGGCGGTCGGCGACCAGTAGCGGCTCGCCCAGGCGTCCCGTTGCGCCGCGCCCAGGAACGGCTCGTCCGCCAGGCCCTCCAGCAGCGGCGTGTTCGCCTCGAACCAGTGGGGCCGCTCCCAGCCGGCCCCCTCCAGGAAGAACGCCCCCAGCTCCCGCTGCCGCACATGGAACGGGCTGGTGCGCAGCGGGCGCGGCGACTCCATCGGCTGCAGCGGATGGATGACGTCGTAGACCTCGACGAAGTTCTGCTTGCCGCGCTCCTCGACGAAGGCGGGGGAGAGCTGCGCCTGCTCGAACCTGGCCAGATCGCACTCGTGCAGGTCGTACCCAGACGTCCCGTCCACCAGCAGCTCGGCCACCGCCCGCGCGACCCCGGCCGAGTGCGTCACCCACACCGCCTCGGCCAGCCAGAAGCCGTCGAGGTGCGGCGCCTCGCCGATCAGCGGGAAGCCGTCGGGGGTGAAGGAGAAGACGCCGTTGATGCCGTCCTCGTACGTCGAGCCGGCGAGCGCGGGCAGCAGCTCGACCGCGTCCCGCCAGGCCGGCTCGAAGTCCTCCTCGGTGAACGCCTGCACCGACGGCATCACGGTGCCCCTGGCCGGGATCTCCTCCTGGGTGACCGGCATGGGGCGGTGGGCGTAGGAGCCGATGCCGACGCGGTCGCCGTGCTGCCGGAAGTACAGGTCGCGGTCCTGGTGGCGGAGGATGGGGCCGGGGCGGCCCAGGTCGAGCGGCCCGGACTTGGCGTACTGGTGGGCGAGCGGCAGCAGCGGCACGGTCAGGCCGGCCAGCTTCCCGATCGACGGCCCCCAGAAGCCGGCCGCGCACACCACCACGTCGGCGGGGACCGTACGGTACTCCCCGTCGGCCAGCACCGCCACGCCGGTGACCCGGCCGCCGTGCTGCTCGACGCCGACGACCGTGTGCCGTTCCAGGAAGCGCGCGCCGCGCTCGCGCGCCCGCGCCGCCTGCGTCTCGCCGCAGGCGACCGCCGCGGCGAGGCCGTCGGTGGGCACATGAAAGCCGCCGAACACCTTCGTACGGTCCAGCAGCGGCCACAGCCGCGCGCAGTCGTCGGCGTCGAGCAGCCGGGCCTCGACGCCCCACGACTCGGCCCAGCCGAGCTTGCGGTGCAGGTCGGCCCAGCGTTCGGGGGTGGTGGCCACCTCCAGGCCGCCCACCTGGCGGAAGCAGTGCTCGCCGAGCGCGGTGTACTTGGCCACGGTGTAGGCGGCGAACTCCGTCATCGTCTTGGCGGGGTTGGTCTGGAAGACCAGGCCGGGCGCGTGCGAGCTGGATCCGCCCGCCGCGAACAGCGGCCCCTGCTCCAGCACGGTGACGTCGGTCCAGCCGCGTTCGGTGAGCTCGTCGGCCAGGGCGCAACCGACGATCCCGGCGCCGATGATCACCAAGCGGGGCCGACTCATGGCGCCTCCGGTTGTTCCTTAATGCGCAACACGCACCGGACTACGCAACGACCATAAAGGCCCGCCCGCCCCCGGAACAAGACCTTCCCCGGCCTGTGGACCACGGGAGCCGGCCCGCCGTACGCTCGTCATGGATCATGGCATGTCAGGAAGGTCGGCATGGCACAGCGGCGCTTACTGGAAGGGCTGGGGGTCACCGTCGCCGAGGAGACGGCCTACCGCGCGCTGCTCCGGCACGGGCCCGCGACCCTCGCCGAACTGGCCGCCGAGACCGGCTCCTCGGCCGCCGCCATCCGCCGCCTGCTGCCCCGGCTGGAGGACCTCGGGCTCACCTCCCGCGTCGCCGGCCGGCCGCTCCGGCTCGTCGCCACCCCGCCGGACATCGCCGTCGACATCCTCGCCGCCCGCCGCCAGGAGGAGCTGACCCACAGCCGCGCCGCCGCCGCGCTGCTGGCCACCGAGGCCGCCGGGCGCGGCGGGCCGCAGCCGGAGGAGGTGCTGGAGGTGGTCACCGGGCACGACGCCGTCGCCCGCCGCTACCTCCAGCTCGAACGCGACGCCACCCGGGAGCTGCTGGTCCTGGTGCGCCCGCCGTACGCGGTGGACGTCGGCGACGGCCACCAGAACGCGCGCCGCGCCGCCCGCAGGGGCGCGCCCGTCGTACGCGGTATCTACAGCCCGCTCGCCTTCGAGCAGCCCGGCATGCTCGCCCATGCCCGCCGCGCCGTCGCCGACGGCGAGCAGGCCCGGCTCGGCCAGGTGCCGGTCAAGCTCGCCGTCGCCGACGCGCGCGTCGCCATCCTGCCGCTGGCCTCCGAGGAGGACCTGGCCGTCGGGAGCGCGCTCGTCGTGCACCCGTCGGCGCTGCTGGACGCCCTGGTCGGGCTCTTCGAGACGCTGTGGCGGGCCGCCGTGCCGCTGCGCCTGACGGAGGACCGCCTCCAGCCCGAGGGCCGGCCCCGGGTCCCCGACGCCGAGGTGCTCGCCCTGCTCGCCGGCGGCATGAAGGACGACGCCATCGCCCGCCAGCTCGGCCTCAGCCCGCGCACGGTGCAGCGCCGCGTCCAGGTGCTCTGCGAACGCCTCGGCGCCCGCACCCGCTTCCACGCCGGCGTCCTCGCCGCCCAACACGACCTGCTCCCCGAGTGAGCCGTGGCGATTCTCCTATTCAGCTAGGAGGCTGGCTCCTAGTAAATTACCCTCGGGTCATGACCGAGGAACTACCTCCGCACTTGCGTCAGCTCGCTGAGGTGGCGGCGACAGTGGCCGCCGCGGGTGCTACTGCGACTGGCTGTACACCTCAGGGGGGACATGTGCGCACTACGTGTCATAGGAACGGCGTCATCTCGGTTCCTGCCATGATCCCTGCCACCCTGATCGCGATCCCGAACCCTTCCGGGAAGCCATGAAACGCCTGGAGGCGGTCACAGAAAGGATGTGCCGATGAGAGGCATCATCACCTATGTCGTCACCTATGAGAACGGACGGTGGGTGTCGCGCTGCCCTTCCGGCGAGGTGGAGGGCGTCGGTGTGGCGAGCTCCCTGTCCCAGCTGGAGCGCGACCTGTCGGAGATTCACGCATGGGCCTGGCCCGAGAACACCCCCGCCGTCGAGTTCACCTTCGATCTCCCGGAGGAAGTGGCGGGCGTGGTGGCGGCGTATCACCGCCAGAAGGAACTGGCCGAGACGCACGCGAGACGAGCCGCGGAACTGGCCGTCGAGGCCGCGAAGACGCTGACCAGTCACTGGTCGGAGCCGGACACGGCGCGCCTGATGGGGCTGTCGAAGCAGCGGGTCCACCAGCTGAAGGTGAGCGTCTGACCTCTAGGTGAGCAGGAAGCCGCCGTCCACCGGGAGGACGACGCCGGTGACGTAGGAGGACGCCTCGCTCGCCAGGAACACGGCGGCGGCCACCAGCTCGGCGGGATCGCCCGGCCGCCGCATGACCACCCGGGTGTCCACCATCTGCTCCAGGTAGCCCGGCCGGTATTGGTCGGTCATCTCCGAGGCGAAGAACCCCGGCTCCAGGCAGTTGACCCGGATGCCGCGCCGCCCCGTCCACTGCTGCGCGAGGTCGCGGGTCAGCCCGGCCAGCGCCGCCTTGGAGGCGGTGTAGGCGGCCTGCGGCAGCCCGGCGGTGGTCTCGGCCAGCACGCTGCCGACGTTGACGATCGACGAGCCCGGCCGCATCACCCGCGCGCACGCCTGCGCCATCCAGTAGGCGCCCATCAGGTTGACCTCGACCACCTGGCGGAACTCCGCGGGCGTCTCCTTCAGTGCGGGGACGGCGGTGCCGAGCCCGGCGTTGTTGATCAGCACGTCGACGCCGCCGAAGCCCTCGACCGCGGCGGCGGCGAGCGCGTCGCAGTCCTCGGGCCTCGCCACGTCGGCGGGCACCGCCAGGCACCGGCGGCCGGTCTCCTCGACCAGCCGCCGTGTCTTCTCCAGGCGGTCGGCGCGCCGGGCGCCGATCACGACGTCGGCGCCCGCCTCGGCCAGCCCGCGGGCGAAGGCCACCCCTAGCCCGGACGAGGCTCCGGTGACGATCGCCACCTTCCCGTCCAGACGGAACCGCTCCAGCACCCGCGCCGCCCTTCTCGGACCTGGTCCGAACTTCTCCTACAGGCCGTATTCCTTGACGATGCGCTCGTGCCGCCCGACCTCGACGTCGATCTCGCGGGCGAGGTCGAGCCAGGCCAGCGGGTGCACCCAGCGCTCGGTGGCGTCGTCGAGCAGCGCGTCGACCTCCTGCGGGCTGACGTCCGGCGGCACCGCGACCCAGCCGAACACGCCCGGCAGCGGCTCGCCCGAGGTGGGGTGGGTGACCTTGTAGTTCTCGTCGCTGTAGACCCACATCGGCCAGCCGCGCTCGGCCATGACCTCGGTGAACTCGGCCCAGTCGGACTCGCTCGGGGCGGCGCCGTCGAAGAAGTAGCTGGTGTAGCCGCCGGGCCGCAGGATGCGTACGGCCGCGAACGGCGGCACGAAGTTCTGCTGCTCCTGCGGGTCGTCGGGCACCGGCTCCAGCAGTTGCGGGTCGAAGACGACCAGGTCGCCGGCGTTGTAGTCCATGCCGCGGGGCTGCGGCAGGGCCAGCCGGGCGGTGGCGGGGCCGGTGCGGATCGACAGGACCTGGCGCTGGCCGCCGTCGGGCGCGGGGAGGATGACCCGGATGAGGCCCATCTCCTCCTCGATCGGGCCCTCCTTGGACTTGACCGGCATGCCGATCTTGGCGGCGCCCTTGCGGACGATCTCCCAGTCCTCGGCGGAGGTGGCCATGACGATCATGCGCCAGACGTCCTCGTCGGCCAGCTCGTCGATGACCTCCACCAGCACCTGGGCGGCCCTGGCGTTCTGGTCGAGCTGCTGGGCGGCGCCGGACAGCAGGCGGCGGGCGTCGATGCCGGCCCCGGCCGCGACGGCGTGCTCGGCGGCGTCGAGCGCCTCCGGCCAGCGCTCGCGCGCGCTGTGCAGGCGGGCGAGGGCGACCTGCTGCGCGGCGTGCGGCAGCAGCGCGGCCATCTGCTCCAGCCGCTCGTCCTGGCGGGCCTCGATGAGCAGGGTGGTGAGGTAGGCGACGTCCTCGGCGTCGGCCTCGCCGATCCTGCCGGTGTCGACGAGGGTCTTCCAGTAGATGTCGGCGCCGGCGGCGGGGTAGCCGAGGAAGCCCAGCGTGGTGGTGTGGCGCCGGGTCGCCTCGAGGTCGTCGCCGGACAGCGGCGCCAGCCAGCCCACCCACTTCTCGGGGTCGGCGTTGAAGCCGTCGGCCGCGTCGAACAGGCCCACCCGCTCCTCCAGCGGGCCGGGGGCCTCGTGCTCGGCGGTCGCGTCGGCGGCGGCCCGTAGCGCGGCGATGCGCTCGGCCAGGCCCTCGCTCGCGCGCAGCTCGGCGGTGCCGGACTCGGCGACGTCGGCCAGCAGCCTGGCCTGCCAGACGCCCTGGCGGGCGACGGCGAGGTCGCCGGCGATCAGCGCGAGCTCGACCCGGGCGCGGTAGCCGCCCATCATGCCGAAGTAGTCGATCCACTGGCGCAGCACCCGGCCGAGCTGCCAGGTGTTGGTGATCTGCGCGGAGCTCGCCAGCTGGGCGACCGCGCGCGACCACTCGACGAACACGCGCGGGTGCTCGCCGACCACGTCGAGGTCGGGCAGCGCGTCGACGGCCTCGGCGACGCGGCCGAGCGTGGCGAGGATCAGCGCGCGGCGCACGCCGTCGCGGTGGTCCTTGGCCACCGGGTCGTCGGGCTGGTGGTCGGAGGCGGCCTGCAGGGCGTCGAGCGCGGCCTCGGCGCGGCCGGCGGCCAGCAGCGCGCGGGCGTGCTCGGCGCCGAGCTCCCAGCTCGGCGCGCGGCCGGCGGTGCGCAGCCGCTCGGCGGCGGACTCGGCGTAGGTGACGGCCTCGTCCGCCTTGCCGGCGTCGATCAGCGCGGCGACGTATTGGGTGACGAGGCCGGTGAAGGCGGGCCGCTCGGGGCTCAGGGCCTCCAGGTGGGCGCCCAGCGTCTCCAGGCGCTCGGTGGCGTAGCCGGGGCCGTCGGTGTTGGCCAGGGCGATGGCGAGGGCCTCGACCGCCGCAGGGGCGGACGGGCACTCGCGTACGTCTTCGCGCTGGGCGAACGCCAGCAGTTGCCGCGCGTCGTCGAGCGCGACCGCGCCCTGGGCGCGGTCGCCGATGCGGCCGACGAGGTGCCAGTAGCGGGCGTAGAACTCAAGCCAGGGCAGCTCAAGGGTCTCGGCCTGCTGCGCGATGGCGGGGGCCATGACGTCGAGCTGCGGGTATCGGCCCTCATAGGCCTGTGCGGGAAGGTCTCCCAGCGCCATGGCGAGGCCAACGTTGCCCGCCTCGGAAAGCTGCTGCTGGGTGTCGCCGACCCAGGCCCAGATGTCCACGTCCATGGGCAGCCAGTCTGCCAGGTCAACGAGCGTGCCCAAAACGCAGAAGGCCGATCAGCTCGTCCGATTCGTTGTCGTCGAGCACGGAGAAGATCGGCGCCATGAGATCGTCGGTGCGTTCCTCGACCTCGGCCCGGCGGGCCACGAGCTCCGGAGTCGGCTCGGGATAGGGCTCCGGCCAGGAGAAGAACTGGGCGATCCGGGTGCCGGTGGCCTGTCCGAACGGGGTCGTGTCGTGCTCGGCGGCGAGCGTGGCCTCCAGCGGGTGCAGCCCGGAGGCGAGCACGACGTTGGCGTGCAGGCCGCCGCGCAGCTCGCGTACGCAGTGCATGAGCTGGACGGCGCGGGCCGGCGGGTCGTCGGCGAGCGGCACCGCCCGCCAGCCGGCGAACAGCGGCGCGCCCACGGACGACGCCGCGGCGACCACCGGCTCCAGCAGCTCGGCGATCCTGGCGCAGCCGTCGTAGCCGCCCAGCTTGCGCCGGCCCCAGTCGCGGCACACCTCGGCGTAGACCTCGACGGCGCGGTCGGCGGCGAGCTTGCGTCCGCCGTTCCAGCTCTCCTCGACGTGCTCGCGGGGGAAGAAGACGGCGATGGAGTGGACCACGTCGGCGTCGCACTCGCCGAGCACGCCGCAGCGGCCACGGAAGTAGAACTCGCGGGGGCCGAGGCCGTGCTCCTCGCAGGCGGCCTTGGCCTCGCGGGAGATCATGAAACCGCCGCCGAGCTGCCCGATGGGCGCTTTCACCTGGACTGCGGTCGTGCGTGGGTCTGCCATGTCCCACCTCTCGGTTCGGGAATCAGACCCAGCATGCCTCAGCAGAACATCATTCTGCAAGCATCAGCTCGCCGCTGGCCACGATCACCGCCGGTCCGGACAGGTAGCTCGTGTCCTCGTCGAGGATGACGGTGAGCGTGCCGCCGAGCACCTCCACCGTCCACGTGCCGGTCGTGTCGCCCGACAGGGCCGCCGCCGCGACCGCCGTCGCCACCGCGCCCGTGCCGCACGAACGGGTCTCGCCCGAGCCGCGCTCGAAGACGCGCATCACCGCGCGGCTGACGCCCACCGGGTTGAACAGCTCGATGTTGACGCCGCTCGGGAAGACGCCGATGTCGAAGCCGGGCTGGTGCGTGAGGTCGAGCTGGACGACCGGATCGCCGATGGCGCAGGCCAGATGCGGGTTGCCCATGTCGACCCGTATGCCGGGATAGTCGACGCCGCCCACGTGGGCCGTGCTCTCGCCGAGCACGGTCGGCTTGCCCATGTCGACCGTGACGTCGCCGTTCGGCTCCATGCGGACCTGGCGCAGGCCGCCCCGCGTGGCGATGGCGAACTCCGAGGAGCCGGTGAGGCCCGCGTCCACGAGGTAGCGGGCGAAGACGCGCACGCCGTTGCCGCACATCTCGGCGACGCTGCCGTCGGCGTTGCGGTAGTCCATGAACCACTCCGCGGCGGACGCCTGCCCGGCCACCTCGTGGCTCCGCTTGGTGCGCACCACCCGGAGCACGCCGTCGGCCCCGAGGCCCGTCCTCCTGTCGCAGATCCTGGCGACGAGCGTGGCCGACACGTCGAGCTCGGCGTCATGATCGGGCAGGATGACGAAGTCGTTCTCGGTGCCGTGACCCTTCAGGAAGCGCATTCTGCAAGTTTAGGGTGCGAGGTGTCCGGGGATCTCGGCGAGGGAGCGCTCGACAAGATCAGGGGCGTCGTACGGCAGCCACCGCACCCTCGGGTCACGCCTGAACCACGACTCCTGGCGGCGCGCGAAACGCCTGGTCGCCCGCACCGTCTCCGCCCGGGCCTGCTCCTCGCTCCACTCGCCCTCCAGGAAGCGGATCACCTGCGCGTAGCCGAGCGCGCGGCCGGCCGTACGGCCCTCGGCCAGGCCCTGCCCGAGCAGCGCGCGCACCTCCTCGACCAGGCCCGCCGCCCACATCCGCTCGACCCGGAGCGCGATCCGCTCGTCCAGCTCGGGCCGCGGCACCTCCAGGCCGATCTGGACGCTCGGGTAGAGCGCGTCGTACGACGGCATCGTGGCCGAGAACGGCCGGCCCGAATGCTCGATCACCTCCAGCGCCCGCACGATGCGGCGGCCGTTGCCGGGCAGGATCGCCGCGGCGGCGGCCGGGTCGAGACCGCGCAGCCGCTCGTACAGCGGGGCCGGGCCGCGCTCGGCCAGCTCGGCCTCCAGCCGGGACCGGATCTCGGGGTCGGTGCCGGGGAACTCCAGGTCGTCGAGCGCCGCCCGGACGTACAGGCCGCTGCCGCCCACCAGCACCGGCGTCGCGACCCGGTCGAACACCTCCCGCGCCAGCCGCTGGTATTCGGCCACGCTCGCGGTGACCGTGACGTCCCAGATGTCCAGCAGGTGGTGAGGCACGCCGCGCATCTCGGCGGGCGTCAGCTTCGCGGTGCCGATGTCCATGCCCCGGTAGAGCTGCATGGAGTCGGCGTTGACGCACTCGCCCCCGAGGCGGAGGGCGAGCTCCACGGCGAGGTCGGACTTCCCGGCCGCTGTGGGGCCGACGACGGCGATGACAGGCTGCTGACGCACACGCACCAGTCTGTCGGAGGCCGGGGAGTGTCCGAGCCGCTCGGAGGGCCCGCCTCAGAGGTCGAGCAGGGTCGGCTGCAGGTAGCCCTCGTGGGTGAGCAGCCACCGCTTGGTCTCCACGCCCACGCCGCCGCTGAACCCGCCGAGCCCGGTGCCCGCGATCACCCGGTGACAGGGCACGAAGATCGGGATCGGGTTGGAGCCCATGATGGAGCCGATGCCCCGGGCGGGCACGCCCGTGCCACTGAGCGTGGCCAGCTCGCCGTAGGTGACGGCGGACCCGTACGGGACCGCGTGCAGCGCCTGGAGCACCCGCAGCCGCGACCCCGCCATCAGCCGCCAGTCGATCGGCGTGCGGAAGGCGCGCAGCTCCCCGGCGAAATACGCGTTGAGCTCGGCGACGGCCAAGGCCGTACGATCCGCATCATGCACCTCGACCAGCCCGAGCCGTTCCGCCAGGCCCGCGCCGGAGCCCCAGCCCGACGTCACGAGCCCCGTCTCCGTGACGGCCAGCGCGAACGCGCCCACCGGCGTCGGCACCTCGGCCACCGCCACCGTGCCTGCTGCCCCGGTCTCAGGGATGGTCATCGTGTCCTCTCGTGAGCTCGTGGTGCTCGGCACCTCCAGCGCGGTGCCCACCCGACACCGTAACCACAACGGCTACCTCCTGCGCTGGGACGGCCAGGGTTTCCTGTTCGACCCGGGAGAGGGCACGCAGCGGCAGATGGTGCACGCCGGGGTGCGCGCGAACGACGTGCACTGGCTCTGCGTCACGCACTTCCACGGCGACCACTGCCTGGGCGTCCCCGGCGTCGTGCAGCGCATCGCGCGTGACCGGGTGCGGCATCCGGTGCGGGCGGTGTTCCCGGCCTCCGGAGTGGCCTACTGGCGGCGGCTGCGGCACGCCACCGTGTTCGCCGACACCGACGTGATCTCCGAGCATCCCGTCTCCGGCCCGCTCGCCGGGATCGGGCCGCTGACCGCGCGCCGCCTGTCCCATCCCGTGGAGTCGTACGGCTACCGCGTCCAGGAGCCGCCCGGCCGCCGCATGCTGCCCGCCAGGCTCGCCGCCCACGGCATCCGCGGGCCCGAGGTGGGGGAGCTGCAGCGCAAGGGGTCCGTACGCGGCGTCACGCTGGAGGAGTGCAGCGAGCCCAGGCCGGGGCAGGCCGTCGCCTTCGTCATGGACACCCGGCTCTGCGACACCGTCTTCGAGCTGGCCCATGGGGTCGATCTGCTGGTCATCGAGGCGACGTTCCTGTCGGGGGAGAGCGCGCTCGCCAAGGAGTACGGGCACCTGACGGCGTACGAGGCGGGCCTCGTGGCGGCCGACGCGGGTGTGCGGCGGCTGGTGCTCACGCACTTCTCCGAACGGTACGGCTTCGCCGACGAGCCCGCGTTCGTGGCCGAGGTGCGGCGCAGCTACGACGGGGAGGTCGTGCTGGCCCGCGACCTCATGAAGGTGCCGGTGCCGAAGCGTCAGTCCCACAGCGCGGCGAAGTAGCCGACGCCGTAGGGGGCGGCCCGCGCCAGCAGCCTGCCGCGCGGCGCGGCCCCGGCGGTGGCTCCGGCGAGCACCTGCAGGGCGGCGCGGCCGGTGGCCCACAGCCGGTCGGCCTCCACGGGGTCGAGTGCGGCGAGCGCGGCCGGGTCGGCGGCGTCGAGCGCCTGCGCCACCCGGTCGTCGAAAGGGCCGGCGGCCTCGTCGTACTTGCCGGGCGCCTTCGGCGTCAGGCAGGCCGAGCCGTCGGCGAGCACCAGCAGCCCCACCCGGTCGCCGGTCGCGGCCAGCTTCTCGCCGAGCGCCAGGCACTCGGCGGACGCGGCGTCGAGGTCCACGGCCTGGCAGGCGTCGGGGACGCGCCCGTCCAGGAGGCAGCGGCCCACGGTCAGCGACAGCGGCAGGACGGGCTCGCCCGTGCCCGCGCCGGCGTCCAGGCCCCAGGGGCGCAGGCTGCCCGCCGCGCCGCCCGCGTACGCCTCGGTGGCCGCGGCCCCGCCCACCACGATCAGCACGTCGGGACGGGCGGCGAGCACGCCTCGGACGGCGGCGTCGCACGCGGCGCGGAGCCGGGGCAGCCCGGTCACGATCAGCGGGGTTTGCGGGCAGACGGCCGCGGCGGCAAGCACGAGCGCAAGCGTACGCGGCCCGTCACCGCGCGCCGGTCGCGAGGGCCCTTCAGAAGGGGCTGTCGCCCGCCTTGACCTTGGCCAGCAGCGCCACGGTGTGGGCGTGGACGAGCCGGTGCAGGCCGCCCCCGAAGCTGACGCGCGCCACGCCCAGCTCGGCCAGCCGCCCGAGGCTCGGCGCGCCCGGCCGGAACAGCACGTTCACCGGCCGCCCGCCGAGCGCGGTCACCAGGGCGCGGATCTCGTCCTCGTCGGCGAGCGTGATGGGGTAGACACAATCGGCCCCCGCCTCCAGGTAGCGCTCCGCCCGCGCGAGCGCCTCCTCGCGCGAGGTCGAGCCCCGCAGGTAGGTGTCCACGCGGGCGTTGATCACCAGTGCCCGACCGGCCGCCGCGCGTACCTCGGCGAGGAAGTCCGCCTGCTCGCCCGGGTCGATCAGCTCGCCGGTGCGCGGGTCGCTGTCCTCCAGGTTGCAGCCGGACGCGCCGGCCGCCAGGAGGCGTTCGGCCAGCTCGGCGGGCTTGAGTCCGTAGCCGCGCTCGACGTCGGCGGTGACCGGTACGTCCACCGCCCGCGCCATGCGGGCCACGGCGGACATCATCTCGTCCACCGGGACACGCTCGCCGTCGTCGTGGCCGAGGACCCGGGCGACGGCGGCACTGCCGGTCGCCACGGCCGGGAAGCCGGCCTCCTGGACGGCGCGCGCGGAGGCGGCGTCCCATGCGTTGGGCAGGATCAAGGGCGTTCCGGGCACGTGCAGCCCGCGGAGGACACCGGCGTGGTCGATCGTCATGCCCCTGACCCTAGGCGCGAGGTGGCCTGTCCCGAAGGTCCAATGATGGCCATAACCTCCGGACCACTTCGCCCCCTGCCGCCTCCCGGCGTCAGCGGAGGTGGTTCAGCAGCCGCTGGTGGCGCACTGGCCGGAGACCAGGCCCCCGGGTCCGTCCGCCGGGTTGTCGGCGTCGGAGGACTGCGGGGCCTTGGTGGGCGAGGTGGTGGGCTTCTTGCCATCGCCGGTCTGCTTCGTGCCGGCGCCGGTGGAGGAGTCGCGGCTCGTGGAGGTGCCCGTGCCGGACGAACCCGGGTCGGCCGCGCGGCCCTGGTCGGTGGCGGCGTCGCCCATGCTGCCGTCGTCGGGCAGGCCGTCGTCGGGAGCGTCGGTACGGGCGTCGCCCATGGTCGCGTCGTCGGCGCCGTCGTCCTGGAGGTCGTCGGCGGCGCTGTCGGCGGCGCTGTCGTCGGCGCCGGTGCCCTGCGAGGGGCCGGGCCGCCCTGCCTCCTGCTGGGTGGCGGGGGTGGAGCCGCCGGAGGCCAGCACGTAGCCCCCGCCGCCCACCGCGATCAGCGCGACGAGCGCTCCGGCCACGATGGCGGCGGTCTTCTTGGTCTTTTTCTGGCGGGCGGCGGCGCGGCCGCCGTGATTGTTCTCCACCGGGCGTGAGTCGCCCGGTCCGGACAGGATCTCGTGGCGATCCGGTGAGGTCGGATCTTGCATGAGGGTGCAGCTCCTCGCGGTCGTATCGGGGAAAGCTCGCCGGCTTCCGCGGGTGATGGACCACACTAGCCGCATCAGCGGAATGCTCGCACACCAATCACAAAGGAATCACGACTTGTCCCCCCTTAGATCCATTTCTGCTGGTAGTCGGGGTCGCCTCGGATCGGCCGCCGGAGCGGCCGGGGTCCTCGCCACCGCGGTCGTCGGCATATTCCTGGCATTCAGCGGCGCACCTGGTCCGGCCTCGCAAAGAACGCCGGAATACCACGGGGAAACGCCGATTTCTACAAGATCGGATTCACCGGGTAGTACTCCGCGCGTCACTCGTATGACATTGATCGCATCTCCGTCGGAAGATGATGGAACGCTCCATGATGAGGTGGAAACGCCGGATCCGGCGCCCTGGGTGCGGGCCGTGCCCTCGCCGGGAGCGCCGGCGGACACCCTGCCCTTCCCGGACCTCCCGCTGGTGGGATCCATTCCGGGCGCCCGGCCTTCCCCGGGCGCGCTGCCCGCCCCTTCCGCGCGCCGGTCGGCGGAGCCCCGGCCGCCGGCGGAGCCCAGGCGCTCGGCGGAGCCCGGGCCCTCGACGGAGCCGCGCTCGCTGACGGAGCCCCGCCCGCGTCGCGCCGAGCCCGCCCGGCCACCAGGCCCCGCAGCCCCGCCGCCGGACCTCCGGCGCACGGGCTCTCCCACCCCGCAGGCCCCTCCGGAGGCCCCGCGCGGGGAGCCGCCCCAGCCGCACCCCTCGCATCCCGGGAGCCCGGTCGACCCCTGCGCGACCTTCCACGACTTCCGGCGCGACCCCTGCTACGCCTACCTGAACCGCCTCACGCGCTGACCCCTCCGGACACGGGTCCGCCCGCCGCTCCCCATGAGCGGGGGCGGCGGGCGGGACGTTCCGTCAAGGGATCTCAGCCGGGCAGGTCAGTCGTCGTCGCGGTCGCCGCCGTGGTCGTCACCGCGGTCGTGGCCGTTGTCGTCGCTGCCGTCGTCGTCCTTGCCGGCCGCCTTGGCGGGGTGCGCGGTCACCTTGCCGCTGGTGGCGTCCACGTCGACCTCGTACACCTGGGCGTCCTTGACGAGCTCGACCTCCCACTTGCCCGAGTCGTCGTGGTCCACCTCGCTCACCCAGGCGCCCTGGACCTGCTGGTGGGCCAGCTCGATGGCCCGCTCGGCGGTGATCTTGGGAGCGACGGGCGCGGCCGAGGGGGTGGGCGCGGCGGTCGCGGCGTAGGCGGCGGCTCCACCGCCCGCCAGCAGCGTGACGACCCCGGCACCGATGACGATGAACTTCTTCGTGTTTCGCATGACCCAAGGACATCGCGGACGCCGATAACCGCGCGCTAAGCGGCTCCTAAAACCACCTCAACACGCGCCCCGCCCCCGGACGGCGAGGAGACGGCCAGCCGGCCGCCGGACGACTCGGCCGTACGCCGGACGATGTCCAGCCCCAGCCCGGTCGAGCCGCCGCCGCTGATGCCGCGTTCCAGCAGCGCGGGGTCGAACCCCGGCCCGTCGTCCTGCACGGCCAGCAGCGCGCCGTCCGGGTGTCCGGCCAGCCGTACCGACAGCGCGGCGCCCTCGGGCGTGTGCGCGAAGACGTTGCCCAGCAGCGCGTCCACGCACGCCGCCAGCTCCTGGGCGCGTACGGCGACGCTCAGCGGCCCGTCGGGCAGCGTCACCTCGACCTCCCGCCCCTGGTCCTCGGCCAGCACCGACCAGAACCGCACCCGTTCGCGCACCACCGCGCCCGCCTCGCACGACTCCCGGTCGGCGGTGCGGTTGCGCGCCTCGGTGATGAGCGCGCTCACCGCCCGTTCCAGCGCGTCCACCCTGGCCTGCAGCCGCGCCGCCTCCTCGGGGTCGCGCAGCGACTCGACGTCGAGCCGCAGGCCGGTCAGCGGCGTACGCAGCCGGTGCGACAGGTCCGCGACCGACTCCCGCTCGGCCACCAGCAGCTCGTCGATCCGCCCCGCCAGGTGGTTGAGCGCCAGCGCCACCGAGCGCACCTCGGGCGGCCCGCCGGGCTCGGCCCGCGCGGTGAGGTCGCCGCCGGCCAGCCGGTGCGAGACGCGGGCGAGGCCGTCCACCGGCCGCGTCACGGCCTGCGCCAGCCGGTCGGCCAGCACGATCCCGAGCACCACCAGCCCCAGCCCCAGCGCGAGCAGCGCCGCCCACGCCTCGCGCACGCCCCGCATGAGCTCGTCCTCCGGCACGAACACCCTGATCACCGCCGTGCCCTCGGGCGACTGGGCGGAGACCAGCACCTCCCTGCCGCCGTCGGCCTCTGCGGTCACGCTGCGCCCGGTGGCGGCCAGCCGCGCCGCGGCCGAGCGCTCGGCCTCCTCGCCGAGGGTCGTGCCGTCCGGCAGGAACACCGTCACCGAGCGCGCCACCTGCTCCACCGCGAGCGGCAGGTCCGGCGTGCCGACGGCGACCGCCACCGACCCGGCCGCGGTGAGCGCCCGGTCCATGGCGCCGTTCTCGGCCACGCTCCTGATGAGCACCGCCATCGGCACCAGCAGGGCGATCAGCACCAGCGACGTGGTGGCCGCCACCAGCAGCGCGAGCCAGCGCCTCATGCCGGCTCGACCAGCTTGACGCCGACACCGCGCACGGTGTGCAGGTAGCGGGGCTCGGCCGCGGTCTCGCCGAGTTTCCTGCGCAGCCAGGACAGGTGCACGTCCACGGTCTTGTCGGCGCCCCCGTACGGGAGCTGCCACACCTCGGTCAGCAGCTCCCGCTTGGTCACCACCTCGCCGGGCCGCGCCGCCAGGTAGTGCAGCACGTCGAACTCGCGCGGCGTCAGGTCGAGCTGTGTGCCGTCCAGCGTCGCGGTACGCGCCCGCGGGTCCACCCGCAGCGCCCCCACCGCCAGCGGCTCGGGCGCAGACCCGCCCGCGCGCCGCAGCACCGCCCGTACCCGGGCGTCGAGCTGCGCCGCGCTGTACGGCTTGACCACGTAGTCGTCGGCCCCCGCGTCCAGCACGGGCACCATCTCGGCGTCCCCGTCGCGCGCGGTCGCCACGATGACCGGCACCCGGCTGACCGCGCGGAGCATCCGCAGCAGCTCCACCCCGTCCAGGTCGGGCAGCCCGAGGTCGAGCACGATGAGGTCGGGCCGGTCCTGCACGGCCAGCTTGAGGCCGTCGAGGGCGGTCGGTGAGGAGGACACCGCGTGCCCCAGCTCCCGCAGGCCACGGCTGAGCGCCGTGCGGATCGCCACGTCGTCCTCGATGAGCAGAATGTCGGCCATAGCACGAACGTAGCCGCTCACTGACCCTGTCTTGGGACGCCTTAGCCTCCCTTTAACCCGGTCTTAGCCCGACGTGGGGGAAGCTGGCGGGGATGAAGAGATATCTGCTGGCCTGGGCCGCCACCGCCGTCGTCGCGACCGGGACCTCCCTGGCCGTGCTCGGGCTGGTCGGCACCGGGGTCACCGGCGCCTCGGGGCACGTCCTGTCGGAGGAGGACGCGGCCGCCGCGCTCGCCACCGCCACCGTACGCGCCGCCGCCACGCCGGCCGCCGCCCCCGAGCGCACCCAGCAGGGCGGGCTCATCCGCAGCGCGGGCGGCACGGTCGTCGCCTCCTGCGACGGCGGCCTGGTGACGCTGCGCTCGTGGAGCCCGGCCCAGGACTACTCGGTCGACGGCGTCGAGCCGGGGCCGGCCGCCGAGGCGAAGGTGGAGTTCGAGCCGCGCGAGGGCGAGGAGATCGAGCTGAAGATCGGCTGTTCGGCGGGCCGGCCGGTCCTGCGCCACGGCTGAACCTTCCCAACCTGCCGCCGCGGGGCGATCATCGGAGCAACCCCCCTCAACGACGGAAGGGACCGCCGATGATCCGCCGTGTCCTCACCCCTCTGCTCGCCACCCTGCTCGCCGCGGCCGCCGTCACGGCCGCCACCGCGTCCCCGGCCCAGGCCCGCGCCTGCAGGATCGACCACTACTGCGTGACCACGTTCTACTCCGACGGCACGTACACGACCGTCGTCGGAGAGCTCTACGAGGACTGCGCCGGCAACCGCTCCATGTGGGGCACCCGCGGCATCCCGGTCTTCGTGGAGACGCCCTGCTGAGGCGTACCTGGGGTCGTTGACCGGCCGGGCCGGTCAGCGGCTCCCGCGCACCTCGAGCGCGCCGAGCAGCTCCTCGGACGCTTTGGTGATGGCCTCGACCGCGCGGTCGAACGCCTCGGCGTTGTGCGCGGCCGGCGCGCGGAATCCGG
The DNA here is from genome assembly GCF_900111685.1 of Nonomuraea wenchangensis. GTDB lineage: Bacteria > Actinomycetota > Actinomycetes > Streptosporangiales > Streptosporangiaceae > Nonomuraea > Nonomuraea wenchangensis. The sequence continues at coordinate 476,160 of NZ_FOHX01000006.1, read as the reverse complement.
AGATCTTCCTGACGTACTGCAGCGCGGCGGCGCGCACGTCGTCCTCGCTGACGCTCTCGACGTACGGAGGACGGAGGGTCTTGATGCTCCTGCACATGACTCAACCGTAATAGCCGATGCGCTCGCTTATCTCCTGAGCGCCCCGGACCAGCAGCTCGCCCACCTCGGGCAGCCGTCCGGGCGTCAGCCGGTAGGACGGCCCGGACGCGCTGACCGCGGCCACCACGCTCCCGTCGCGGCCGCGCACCGGCGCGGCCACGGCGTTGAGCCCGAGCTCCAGCTCCTCCACGGTGACCGCCCAGCCGCGCTCCCTGATCTCCGCCAGCCCGAGCGCGTCCGGCGAGGTGATCGTACGCGGGGTGTAGCGCTCCAGCTCGCCGTCGGGCAGCCGCAGCGCGCCGAAGGCGAGCAGCACCTTGCCGCTGGAGGTGGCGTGGGAGGGGGTGCGCTGGCCCACCCAGTTGTGGCCGCTGATCGCGGCCGGGCCGCGCACCTGGCTGATGTTGACCGTGGCGCCGTCCTGCGCCACCGCGACGTTGACGGTCTCGCCGACCGCCGCGGCCAGGCGCAGGCACACGGGCCGGCTCTCGCGGGCCAGGTCGAGCTGGGCGCTGGCCGCGCCGGCCAGCCTGATCACCCCGAACCCGAGCCGGTAGCGGCCCCGGTCGCCGCTCTGCTCCACCAGCCCGCCCTGCTCCAGCGCCGCGAGCAGCCGGAACGCGGTGGACTTGTGCACGTCGAGCTCCGCCGCGAGGTCGGTCACCCGGGTGGCGCCCTCGCGGGCGAGGATCTCCAGGATCGCGATGGCCCGGTCGACCGACTGGACCGTCGTGCTGTTGCTCATGGCGCAACAGGTTACTAGGAGTGCGGGCCGAACTCCCTGCCGAAGTCGAGAGCGATCTTTCCCAGCCCCTCGGCGAGCTCGGCCCGGTCCAGCGCGTCGATCCGCTCGGCCGGCCCCGACACCGACATCGCCGCCACCACCCGACTGCCGTCGCGTACGGGCACCGCCATGCAGTGCACGCCCAGCTCCTCCTCGCCGAGGTCCATGGCGTAACCGCGCTCGCGCACCGCCGCCAGCTCGGCGAGCATGGCCTCGATCTCGGTGATCGTGTTGGGGGTGCGGCGGGGCATGCCGGTGCGCTCGAACACCGCGACCGCCTCCTCCGGAGGCCGCCCCGCCAGCAGCACCTTGCCCACCGCCGTGCTGTGCGGCAGCACCCGCCGCCCCACCTCGGCGAACATCCGCAGCCGGCGCGGCGAGGACGCCTGCGCCACGTAGACGATGAAGTCGCCTTCGAGCACGGCCAGGTTGGCCGTCTCGCCGGACAGCTCCACCATCTTCTCCAGGTAAGGCTGCGCCCGCACCGCCACCATGCCCTCCGCGACCCCGCCGAGCCGCACCAGCCCGCCCCCGAGCGCGTAGCGCCGGTCGGACTCCTGGCGTACGTAGCCGCGGGCGAGCAGGGTCTGCAGCAGCCGGTGGATCGTGCCGTACGGCAGCCCCGTCCGCGCCGCGATCTCCGACAGCCCCGCCTCGCCCCCGTGCTCGGCCAGCGCCTCCAGCACGTCGAGCGCCCGCTCCACCGACTGGACGCTCACAGGCCCACCCCGCGCAGGGAGGCGTCGAGCACCTCGGCCATGTGCGCCACCCGGATGTCGTCGCCCGCCCGCCGCATGGCCGCCGCGATCTGCATCGTGCACCCAGGGTTGGCCGACACCAGCAGCTCCGCGCCGGTCGAGCCGACCGCCTTCGCCTTGCGGTCGCCGAGGTCGCGGGCGGCCTCGGGCCGGAAGATGTTGTACGTGCCGGCCGAGCCGCAGCAGATCGCCGACTCGGGGATCTCGCGCACCTCCAGCCCGGGGATGCCGGCCAGCAGCTCGCGCGGCTGTGACCGTACGCCCTGGGCGTGGGCCAGGTGGCAGGCGTCGTGGTAGGCGACGGTGAGCGGCAGCGGGTGCCGCTCGGCGACCGGCCCCAGCTCGGCCAGGAACTCCGACAGGTCGCGCACCTCGAACCCCGGCTCCTCGCCCAGCAGCTCGCCGTACTCCTTCATCGAGGAGCCGCAGCCCGCGGAGTTGACCACGACCGTGTTGACCCCGGCCCGCTCGAAGACCCGGACCGTGCGCCGCGCCAGCCGCCTGGCCTGCTCCTCGCGCCCGGCGTGCACGCTGAGCGCGCCGCAGCAGCCCTGCCGGGGCGGGATCACCACGTCGCAGCCCTCCATCGAGAGCACCCGCGCCGTGGCCGCGTTGACCTGCGGGAAGAACTCGCGCTGTACGCAGCCGAGCAGCATGCCGACCACGGCCCGGCGCTCGCCCCTGGCCCGCACCACGCGCGGCAGCCGCTCGCGCCGCTCGACGCGGGGCGTGAGCGCGGCCATCGCGCCGAGGCTCGGGTTGGCCCTGCCGACGTAGCCGGCCATGCGCCGGGCGAGCGGCGTGACCGGCCGCGTGAGCCGCAGCCGGCGCGGATAGGGGAAGAGGCTGAACACGATGCCGCGCACCGCCCGCTCCTGGGGGTCGCGCTCGTGCCGCCGCTCCACCTCCACCCGGGTCAGCTCGATCAGCCGGTCGTAGCGCACGCCCGACGGGCAGGCGGTCACGCACGCCATGCAGCCGAGGCAGGCGTCGAAGTGCCCGGCCATCTCCGGCGTCACCGGCGTGCCCTCGACGTGCTGCTTCATCAGGTGGATGCGCCCGCGCGGTGAGTCCATCTCCTCGCCCCACAGCACGTACGTCGGGCACGTCGGCAGGCAGAACCCGCAGTGCACGCAGTCGTTGATCAGCTTAGGGTCCATGCTCAGATGCCTCCCACGAACCGGCCGGGAGACATCCTGCGCCCGGGATCGAACCGTTCCTTGACCCGCCGCATCAGCGGCAGCGCGCTCACCTGCCCCCACCGGTCGAGCCCGGCGTGCGGCGTGACCAGCACGTTCACCCGCCCGCCCGCGGCCTCCACCCGCCGCCGCAGCCCGGCCAGGACCTCCGGCTCCATGGGTGCGGACGGCGCCATCAGCACCCGCCCGGACAGCACCGACCCGCGCACCGCCAGACCGGCCCGCTCGGCCGCCTCCAGCACGGCCGCCAGGCCCGTGGCCGGGAAACGTACCTCGACCAGCGTCTCGTCCCGGGAGACCAGCCCCCACCATGGGGGCGGCGCGTCGGAGATCTCGCCGCCGCCCACCAGCTCGCGCAGCTCCGCCGCGCGGCTCTCCGCCGCCGCGCCCTCGGCCAGCACCGCGAGCGCCGGGCGCGCGTCCGGCTCCGGCCGGTCCACCTCGGCGGCGCTCGGCTCGGCCTGCGAGGCGGCCAGCGCCGCCGCGATCCCCGGCAGGTCCGCCGCGTCCACCTCGGCGCGCACCCAGCGCCGCGCCGCGGGCAGCGGGTGCAGCCGGAACGTGGCCTCGGCGATGACGCCGAGCGTGCCGTAGGAGCCGGTGAAGAGTTTGCCGAGGTCGTAGCCGGCGACGTTCTTGACGACCTTGCCGCCCGAGCGGGCGACCGTGCCGTCCGGCAGCACGACCGTGACGCCGATGAGCAGGTCGCGGGGGGTGCCGTAGCGGAAGGCGCGGGGGCCGGCGGGCGCGGTGGCCAGCGTGCCGCCGACCGTCGCGTCCTCGGGGAAGGGCGCGTCCACGGCCAGCTCCTGGCCCTCGTCCGCGAGCGCCGCGGCAAGGGCGCCCATCGTCACCCCGGCCTGCGCGCGGACCACCAGGTCGCCCGCCGCGTGCTCCAGGATCGTGTCGAGGCGGCCCAGGTCGAGCCGCACGTCGCAGCGCTCCGGGGGCGCCCCCCAGTGCAGCTTCGTGCCGCCGCCCGCGGGCACCACCGCGAGGTCCCGTTCGGCGCAGGCGCGCAGCACCGCCGCGACCTCCTCGACGCTCTCCGGCAGCGCGACCCACCGGGGGAGCACGCCGCCGACGGCGTCCTCGGGGCCCGCCTGCCTGACCGTCGCACCCTCGATCAAAACTGCTCCGCCTTCCCCGACTCGACCAGCGGATGAACGCCCTTGCGTACGCCCGGCACCTCGCCGCACAGGCGCGGCGTGGGGAACACCTTGCCCGGATTGGCCAGGCCCTCAGGGTCGAACGCGCACCGGACGAGCTGCATGGTGTCGAGATCGGTCTCGCTGAACATGCGCGGCATGTAGCGCGCCTTGTCCACGCCGACACCGTGCTCGCCGGTGATGGAGCCGCCGTGCTCGATGCACAGGTCGAGGATCGCGCCCGACACCACCTCGGCCCGTTCGCCCGCGCCCGGCTCGGCGTCGTCGAACAGCACCAGCGGATGGAGGTTGCCGTCGCCCGCGTGGAAGACGTTCGCCACCCTGATGCCGTGCTCGGCCGAGATGCGGTCGATGGCGGCCAGCACGCCGGGCAGCGCCGTGCGCGGCACCACGCCGTCCTGGACGATGTAGGCGGGGCTGATGCGGCCCACCGCCGCGAACGCCGACTTGCGGCCCTTCCAGATCGCCGCCCGCTCGGCCGCGTCCGCCGCCACGCGCAGCTCGAACGCGCCCGCGCAGATCTCCCTGAGCCGCGCGAACTGCCGCTCCACCTCCGCGGCCGGCCCGTCCAGCTCCACGATCAGCACCGCCCCCGCGCCTTCGGGGTAGGAGCAGGCCACCGCGGCCTCGGCCGCCTCGATGGCGAGCGCGTCCATCATCTCGATCGCGGCCGGCACGATGCCCGCCCCGATGATCTCCGAGACCGCCTGGCCGCCCTGCTCGATGCTCTCGTACGCGGCCAGCACCGTGGTGACGGCCTCCGGCGCCCGGCTGAGCCGTACGGTGATCTTGGTGGCGATGCCGAGCGTGCCCTCGGAGCCGATGAACGCGCCCAGCAGGTCGTAGCCGGGGTCCATCCGGTCCAGCGTGACCAGGTCGCCGTCAGGGGTGACGATCTCGCACGCCTCCACGTGGTTGACGGTGAAGCCGTACTTGAGGCAGTGGGCGCCACCGGAGTTCTCCGCCACGTTGCCGCCGATCGAGCAGACCTGCTGGCTGGAGGGGTCGGGCGCGTAGTAATAGCCCTGCTCGCGCACGGCTTCGGTGATGGCGAGGTTCGTGACGCCGGGCTCCACCACCGCCCGCCGGTTCGGCAGGTCGATCTCCAGGATCGCGCGCATCTTCGAGGTCACGATGAGCACGCCGTCCTCGCGGGGGAGCGCGCCGCCGGACAGACCGGTGCCCGCCCCACGCGCCACGAACGGCACGCCGAAGTCGTTGCACAGGCGTACCACCCGGGCGACCTGCTCGGCCGTGGCCGGCAACACGACCACGCCGGGGGTCGCCCGGTGGTAGGTGAGGCCGTCGCACTCGTAGGTGCGCAGGCGCACCGGATCGGTGATCACCGAATCGCGGGGCAGCACCGAGAGCAACGCCGCCGTCAGTGTCTCCATCACGCTTGTTCTACGGCATCCGGGCATAGGCGGGAAGGGTCAGGAACTCGGCGAAGTCGTCGTCGAGCGCCACTTCCTTGAACAACGCCGTGGCCTGGCCGAACAACTTCTCATTGTACGCCGGCTCCTTGGACGCCTGCTCCAGCTCCTCCGCGATGATCCGCTCGACCAGCTCCTTCGTCACCCGCTCGCCCGTGTCGGCCAGCGTGATGTCGTTGTGGATCCACTGCCAGATCTGCGAGCGCGAGATCTCGGCCGTGGCGGCGTCCTCCATGAGGTTGTGGATGGCCACCGCGCCCGAGCCGCCCATCCACGCGGCCAGGTAGCGCAGCGCGACGTCCACGTTGTTGCGCAGCCCGGTCTCGGTGATGTCGCCCGGCGTCTCGGAGACCGACAGCAGGTCGGCGGCCGTGACGGCGACGTCCTCGCGCAGCCGGTCGAGCTGGTTGGGCCGCTCGCCGAGCACCCCGTCGAAGACCTCCTGGCAGATCGGCACCAGGTCCGGGTGCGCCACCCACGACCCGTCGAACCCGTCGCCCGACTCGCGCGTCTTGTCCGCCCGCACCTTCTCCAGCGCCACCGCGTTGACCTCGGGGTCGCGGCGCGAGGGGATGAACGCCGCCATCCCGCCGATCGCGTGCGCGCCGCGCTTGTGGCAGGTGCGCACCAGCAGCTCCGTGTACGCGCGCATGAACGGCGCCGTCATCGTCACCGCGTTCCGCTCCGGCAGCAGGAACTCCCGCCCGCGGGTGCGGAACTTCTTGATCACGCTGAACAGGTAGTCCCAGCGGCCCGCGTTGAGCCCCGCCGAGTGCTCGCGCAGCTCGTAGAGGATCTCCTCCATCTCGAACGCGGCCGGGTAGGTCTCGATGAGCACGGTGGCCCTGATAGTGCCGTGCGGGATGCCGAGCAGCGCCTGCGCGCGGGTGAAGACGTCGTTCCAGAGCCGCGCCTCCAGGTGCGACTCCATCTTCGGCAGGTAGAAGTACGGGCCCTTGCCCTTGTCGAGCTGCCGCTGGGCGCAGTGGAAGAAGTAGAGGCCGAAGTCGAACAGCGAGGCCGACACGGGCCGGCCGTCGACGTTCGCGTGCTTCTCGTCCAGGTGCCAGCCACGCGGCCGGACCACGATCGTGGCCAGCTCGTCGTCCGGGCGCAGCGCGTAGGACTTGCCGCCGGTCTCGAAGTCGATCGCGCGGTCGAGCGCGTCGCGCAGGTTGAGCTGGCCGGCCACGCAGTTCTCCCAGAGCGGGGAGTTGGCGTCCTCGAAGTCGGCCAGCCACACCTTCGCGCCGGAGTTGAGCGCGTTGATGGTCATCTTCTTGTCGACCGGGCCGGTGATCTCGACCCGCCGGTCCTCCAGACCGGGGGCCGGGGACGCGACCTGCCAGTCGCCCTCCCTGATCTCCTTCGTCTCGGGCAGGAAGTCGAGGGTGCCGCCCGCCGACAGCTCCGCCTGCCGCGCCTGCCGGGCCTCCAGCAGCTCCAGCCGCCTGCCGTCGAACTCCCGGTGGAGCGCCGCCACGAAGTCGAGTGCCTGCGGGGTGAGGATCTCGTCGAACCGGTCGAGCCTCGGGCCGGTGATCTCCATAGGACCTCTTTTCCGCTATGTGGAAATTGGATTCTGGATTGTGGAAGTGACGCTACTCTGCCCCGCCTTCAGGGTCAAAGACCGGGGGTCACCCGGGGCGTCTTAGGGGACATCCCCGATGGGCGCGGGCGACTCGCCGGGGAAAGATCGATCCCATGAGAACGATCGCGATCGCGGGCGGCCTGCTGGCCGGTGCCGCGCTGCTGACCGGCTGCGGTCTGGACGCCGTCGCCGGTCCCACCAATAAGGACACCGTGTCGTACGAGGTGACCGACCGGGTCACCGAGCTGCGGCTCGACGGCGCCTCCGGCGATGCCGTGATCACCGAGACCGACGGCGCGGCCGTCCGCGTCACCGAGACCCTGCGCTGGCGCGGCGACTCCAAGCCCAAGCCCGAGCACAAGGTCGAGGGCGGCGCGCTGGCCCTCTCCTACACCTGCCCGTCGAGCCTCGGGAGCTGCGGCGTCGACTACCGGATCGAGGTCCCCAAGGGGCTCGCCGTCGACCTCGACAGCGGCTCGGGCGACATCACGCTGCGCGGCCTCAGCGGGAACGTACGGGTGCACGTGGGCTCCGGCGACGTGGACGCCGCCGACCTGACCGGCAAGAACGTCGTGGCCGACTCCGGCTCGGGCAACGTCGAGCTCAAGTACGCCACCGCCCCCGTGAGCGCCCAGCTCAAGGCCGGTTCGGGAGACGTCACGCTGTTCGTCCCCGACGGCGCCTACGACGTGACGACCGACGTGGGCTCGGGCGACGCGACCGTGTCGGTGAAGAAGGACAGCTCCTCCCCGAACAAGATCAGCATCAGGACCGGGTCGGGCGACATCAGCGTGTCAGCGGGATAACCAGGTGCTTACCAGGGGGATGTCGTGCCACCATCGGGGAAGACATCGAGGTGTCCAGACGTTTCCCTCATAGAGATGACACGAATGCACAAAAACACCGCACTCGACGAGTTCGAGACCACAGGCTTCGACACCGGCGAATTCGACCTTGAGGAGCGTCAGGCGCTGCGGCGCGTGGCGGGCCTCTCCACCGAACTCCAGGACGTTTCCGAGGTCGAGTACCGGCAGCTGCGGCTTGAGCGGGTCGTTCTCGTCGGCGTCTGGACCTCCGGCACCGCCGAGGACGCCGACAACTCCTTGCTGGAGCTCAAGCTCCTCGCGGAAACGGCCGGCTCCCAGGTGCTCGACGGTCTCATCCAGCGGCGCCAGAAGCCCGACCCCGCGACCTACATCGGCTCGGGCAAGGCCCTTGAGCTGCGCGACATCGTGGAGTCGACCGGCGCCGACACCGTGATCTGCGACGGTGAGCTGACCCCTGGCCAGCTCCGCCAGCTTGAGGACACGGTCAAGGTCAAGGTCATCGACCGCACGGCGCTGATTCTCGACATCTTCGCCCAGCACGCCAAGAGCCGTGAGGGCAAGGCCCAGGTCGAGCTGGCTCAACTCCAATACCTGCTGCCCAGGCTGCGGGGCTGGGGTGGCAACCTGTCCCGCCAGGTCGGCGGACGGGCGGCCGGCGGCGTCGGCATCGGCGGTCGCGGCCCCGGTGAGACCAAGATCGAGCTGGACCGCCGCCGCATCCGCGAGCGGATGGCCAAGCTCCGGCGGCAGATCGGCGGCATGTCCACCGCGCGCGACACCAAGCGTCACACGCGCCAGCGGCGCGAGGTCCCGGCCGTGGCCATCGCCGGCTACACCAACGCCGGCAAGTCCTCGCTGCTCAACCGCGTCACCGGCGCGGGCGTGCTGGTGGAGGACGCGCTGTTCGCCACCCTCGACCCGACCGTGCGCCGCGCCCGTACGCCCGAAGGCAGGCTGTTCACGATCGCCGACACCGTCGGCTTCGTCCGCCACCTGCCGCACCAGCTCGTCGAGGCGTTCCGCTCCACGTTGGAGGAGGTCGCCGACGCCGACCTGATCCTGCACGTGGTCGACGGCTCGCACCCCGACCCCGAAGGGCAGCTCGCCGCCGTACGCGAGGTGCTGGCCGACCTCGAGGGTGTCTCCGCCATCCCCGAGATCGTCGTGGTCAACAAGGCCGACGCGGCCGACCAGGAGGTCCTCGACCGCATCACGCGGCGCGAGCGGCACAGCATCGTGGTCTCGGCGCGCACCGGCAAGGGCATCCCCGAGCTCATGGAGCTCATCGAACGGGAGCTGCCGCGGCTCGACCACGAGGTGCACCTGCTGGTGCCGTACGAGCGGGGCGACCTGATCTCGCGGGCCCACAAGGAGGGCGAGGTGCTCTCCGTGGACCACGTCGAGGACGGCACGGTCCTGCACGCGCGCGTGCTGCCCAGCCTGTTCCAGGAGCTGGAGCGGGTGGGCAAGCCGGTCGAGCGCGTTTCGTAGAAGCACTTTCACGATTCACCCGGGACGCCCCACCGTACTGCGGTACGGTGGGGCGGTCCGATTGTCGGGCACGTCACGGCATGGCTGGGGAGGCCTTGCCGCAAAGCGTGCAGACTTGCCCAAAAGCGGCAGTGGTCCCTGAAGCCCTGGTATTGCTACGATTGGCCAGACCTGACGTAGGTCTGCTGTCTTGGCTGAGGTGCGGCTTCCGGGTTTCGGATGATGACTCATGGTGTCGAAGTCATCAACGGGGGCCGCGTGAACGAGGTGGGGCTGGGTGACGGTGGGGATGACTGGTCTTTCTTCCGAATAACCCTGTACACCGGCCCGATATGTGAAATAACGTAACTGAACTGAAATCGCCGGATCATGACTCTGGCGATACGGTCACCGCACAACAGACGCGGATGAGAGCAGGAGACCCCCCATGTCGTCCGGACCCGGAGCGGACTCAGTGGGCGCGGCACAGGCCGTGCGCTGGGCCATGCGCTCGCGCGGGGGCTCGCGCAGGGCGGTGATGCGGTGACCGTTCGGCTCCTGACCAACATCGGCCGCCTCTGGACCGGCAACGAGGTCCTCAGCAACGCGGCCATCCTCGTGCACAACGACCGCATCGCGTGGGTCGGGCGGGCGCCCGACCTGCCGCAGAGCGTGCCCGGAGTCGTCGACGACATCGTCGACGTCGACCACGTCGAGAACCTCGGCGGCGCGCTGGTCACCCCCGGCCTCATCGACGCCCACACCCACCCCGTCTACGCCGGCAACCGCTACGCCGAGCTGGCCATCCGCACCGGCGGCTCCAGCGCCGCCTCGATCACCGCGGCGGGCGGCGGCGTCGGCTCGACCGTCACCGTGACCCGCGGCACCGACCCGTGGACCCTGTGCAACGGCGTACGCGAGCGGCTGCGCGGCTGGCTGCTCAGCGGCACCACCACCGTCGAGGCCAAGACCGGCTACCACCTCACGCGCGACGGCGAGCTCGCCGACGTGCGGCTCCTGCGCGAGCTGGAGAAGGAGCCGATGATGCCGCGCGTGCACGTCACGTTCCTCGCGGCGCACGTCGTGCCTCCCGAGTACTTCGGCCGCCAGCGCGAATACGTCGAGGCCGTGGGCGCCTGGTGCGCCGACGCGGCCGCGGCCGGCGCCGACAGCGTCGACGTCTACTGCGACGAGGGCCACTTCACCACCGAGGAATCCCGCTGGGTCCTCGCCTCCGGCCGCAACGTCGGCCTGCTGCCGCGCATCCACGCCGGCCTCTTCGCCCGCCGCGGCGCCGTCCAGCTCGCCGCCGAGCTCGGCTGCGCCTCCGCCGACGGGCTGCACCACATGTCCGACGAGGACATCGCCATCATGTCCCGCTACGGCGTGCCCGCCGTGGTCTGCCCGGCCACCGCCCTCCAGCGCGGCCACCTCCCGCCGGTCCGCCAGATGATCAAGCACGGCGTGCAGATCGCGCTCGGCAGCGACCACAACCCCGGCTACTGCGGCATCACCTCGATGTCGCTGGTCATCGCCATGGCGGTGTCGGCGTTCGGGATGAGCGTCAACGACGCGCTGCGGGCCGCCACGCTGGGCGGCGCGACCGTGCTCGGCGCGCCCGACCGCGGCGTCCTCGCGCCCGGCCGCCTGGCCGACATCGTCCAGTGGGACGCCGACCACGAGGGCGCCTTCGCCTGGTCCTTCGGCCTCAAGCCGCGCCGCGTGTGGCGGGGTGGGACTCCGGTCCAGTAGTTAGTCTCGGGGTATGCCGTCTTTGCCCCGAATCGCCGTCGTCACCGATTCGACTGCCTGCCTGGCTGGTGGGGTGGACGGGGTGACGGTGGTCCCGATCACCATGATCGTCAGCGGCACCCCATACGACGACCCCACCTCTACCTCACCCTTGGGCTCCGCCTCGATTTCCACCTCCCCTTCGGTCCCGGCCTCCACCTCTCGTCCCTCGCCCGCCCGCTTCGCCGCCTGCTATGCCGCGCTCGCCGACTCCGGCGTCACTGGAATCGTCTCAATCCACTTATCAGCCGAAATGTCAGGCACCGTGGACTCAGCGCGAGCCGCCGCCCGTGATGCCCCCATCCCGGTCGAGGTGATCGACAGCCGCTCGATAGGGATGGGCCTCGGCTACCCGGTCCTGGCCGCCGCCCGCGCCGCCGCCGCGGGCGCGCCCCTGGAGACGGTGACATCGGCCGCCCGCCGCTGCGCCATGTCCACGCGGACGTACTTCTATGTCGACACCCTGGACAACCTGCGCCGCAGCGGCCGCATCGGCGCCGCCGCCCGCCTCCTCGGCTCCGCCCTCATGATCAAGCCTCTTCTCCACATCGTGGACGGCCAGATCTCCCTCCTGGAGAAGGTCCGCACCGCCACGCGCGCCATCGCCCGCCTGGAGGATCTGGCGGTGCAGGCGGCCGGCGACGAGCCCGTGGACCTGGCAGTCCAGCACCTGGCCGCCCGCCCCCGAGCCGAAGCCCTCGCGGAACGCCTCCGCAAGCGCCTCCCCGCCCTCGCCGACCTTCAGGTGGTCGAGGTCGGGCCGGTCATCGGCGTACACGTGGGCCCTGGCATGCTCGGCCTCACCATCACCCCTCACACCTCCTGAGCCGCCACACCTCCTGACCCTCCTCCCGACGGCACGGCACCCCATGCACCTTCTGCGCGTGGGCCTGTCGGGCATGGTCGGCCCTCGTAACGGCCTATGCAGCCCCGCTATCCACAGGCTCAACGCCCCACCGTCACCGCTATCCCCAGAACCCCGTTCGGCCCTTCACCTGGCCCGCAACAGTCCTACCGTCTGTGCCGTGCGAACCCCCGATCCGACCGCAGAACGAGCCATAGCCGAATCCCGGCTACGGTCGCTCATCAACCCTCCGCGCCGCCCCCGCCGTCTCTTCCCCTACCGCCGCACGCCCGGCCACTCCCCGCACAACCTCACAACCCTCATCACTCAGGACCAGGAGCTTGCCAAGGACCGCATACCCCGCACTCACCGCCACCACGACAACGGCCATCTCCACCCCACCGACTCACCTCCCCACATCCGCCGTTCCCGCGACGGCGCCGCCACTCTTGACAGCACTCCCTACGCCGCCACCCGAAACTCCGACCCTTTCCCCGTCCTCGACTCCGACGCCTTCCTCGCCATACGCGATGGCGGCCCCTCATACTCCGACCTCACCTCAGAAACCGTCGGATCTCCGTCCGCCACCGACGACGCCGACCAGCACGCCTTCCCTTCGCCGGACAGCGGCAACCAGCTCCTCGGATCACCGCCGCGCCACCCCAGCACCGCCGCCGCCTCCATCTCTTCCTCCTTCCAGGCATTCCGCGCCGCCCTGACCTCTCAGGCCCCAGTTCTCGATCCCGGCAGGCCGGGTCTCCGCGTGCTGCTCGCCATCGGAGCCCTCGCGGTGGCGGTCGCGGTCTACTTCGTCTGGCAATCACAACCAACCCCACAACCCCTGCCGCCTCCCACCCCGACCGCCCCCGCAACACCCCCCACGGCCACCGCCGCGACCAAACTGACCGTCCACGTCACCGGCAAGGTCCGCAAGCCAGGCGTCTACCTCCTCCCCGCAGGCACCCGGGTGGCCGACGCGGTGACAGCGGCCGGCGGCCCCTCCCGTACCAGCGCCACAGGGTCACTCAACCTCGCCAGACGCCTGATCGACGGCGAGCAGATCGTCGTAGGAGCCCCCGGAGCATCCGCTGCCGCCCTCGGTGCGAGCCCAGCAGACGCCGTCCTCGACCTGAACACCGCAACCACCGACCAACTCGAACAACTCCCAGGCGTCGGCGAAGTCCTCGCCGCCCGCATCGCCGAGTTCCGCAACGCACACGGCGGCTTCACCAGCGTCGAGCAACTACGCGAGGTCTCCGGCATAGGTCCACGCAAGTACGCGGAGATCAAGCCGAAGGTCCGCGTCTGACATGACCACGCCCAAAGGCCCTTCGCCAAGCCCACACCCAGCAGGCACGCAACCAACCGCCCCCGGACGACCCGAACCTGGATCAACTGACCCGCGGAGATCCGATCGGCGGCCAACTGATCCGGGGGAATCCGCTCCGCGGGGATCCGGACCGCGGGCAACTGTCATCACCACGCCCGCTGCACCCGCGCGCAAGCCCACGTCACGGCAGGACTCGCCAGACGCCCCCGACGGCGAGCACGGACCGAACAACGAGCACGAACCGATTGACGAGCAGAAGCCCTCCTGGCCCCTCATGCTGCCCGCCCTGGCCGCCTGGGCCAGCGCCTTGATCCTCCTGAGCTGCTCTGCCGCCGCAGGCATGCTCGTCGCTGCCGTCGCAACCGTGGCCGCCGGCACAACCGCCTGGCGCACCCGCCGCCGCACGCGCCGGAGGAGTCAGGACGCCACACGCCGCTCCACAAGTTCCACACCCCGGCAATCGCAAGCAGCCCAGGCGGGGACATGCACCATCGCCACCGAGCAGCACACATGGCGGAACATCGTCATAGCCTCGCTGATCGCCGCAGCCGCGTCCTCGGCCTCTGTCGCGCTCCGGATACACGCCCTCACCACCGGACCAGTAGCCGACCTTGCGGCCAGGAACGCGACCATCACGGCCCAGATCGCGATCACCGACGATCCGAGACGCAGACCCCAGCACCACCAAGGCCCACGAGAGTTCGCCCAGGACCGGTACGTCGTCCCGGCCACCCTGAGGACCATCCAGTCGCACCTCACCGGGAGCATCCGCAACCAGTCGGTCGACGTCCCCATAACCGTCTTCGCCAGCGGTCGCGCATGGGGCGACCTGCTGCCGAGCCAGCAGGTCGAGGTCACCGGCCGCCTCGCCAGACCCACCCCTGGCGACCTGGAGGCGGCGATCCTCCTTGTACGCGGACCGCCGCGCGTACTGACGGCTCCGTCGCCCCTCCAGAGCGTGGCCGGCAGTCTGCGGGCGGGCCTGCGTACCGCCGCCGACACGTTGCCTGCGGATCAGCGAGGCCTCCTGCCCGGCCTCGTGGTGGGCGACGTCTCCCGCCTGGACCCTCAGGTGTCGTCCGACCTCAAGGAGACCGGCCTGAACCACCTGAACGCGGTGAGCGGCGCCAACCTCGCCATCGTCGCGGGCGCGACGCTCGCGCTGTCCCGCCTGCTCCGGCTCTCCCTCCCCGTGAGAGCCGGTTTCGCCGCCCTTGCCATGCTCTGTTTCGCCGTGGTGGCCCGTCCGTCGCCGAGCGTCCTGCGAGCGCTCCTCATGGGGTTGGCCGCCTGCATCGCTCTGGCCACCGGTCGCGCCAAGGACGGGTTCGCGGCGCTCTCGGCGACCGTCCTGCTGCTGACGCTCTTCGCTCCCGGGCTGGCCCGTTCCTACGGCTTTGCCCTGTCGGTGGCGGCCACCGCCGGCATCCTGCTCATCGCCCCACGCTGGCGCGACCGCTGGTCACGGACGGCCGCGCACGAGGCGGACGCCGACGAGCGCCAAGATGCGCGACCGGGTGGCCGGCGACCGGAAGGCCGACGGCTTCTGCTGCCGCGCTGGCTGGCGGAGGCGGTGGCCGTCCCTGCGGCGGCGCAGGTGGCCGTGACGCCTGTTCTCGTGCTGATGTCGGGTCAGGTGACGCCCGTGGCGTTGCTCGCGAACCTGCTCGTCGCCCCGGCCGTGGCGCCGGCGACGCTGCTGGGGTTCGGGGCGGCACTCGTCGCGCCGCTCTGGCCGGACGCCGCCGCGCTGTTGGTGGTCCCCGCCGGGTACGCCGTCGGCTGGATCATCACGGTCGCCGGTCGGGCGGTCGATCTGCCGTTCGCCACGGTCCCGTGGCCGAGCGGGCTCGCGGGACTCGGCCTGCTGGCTGTCACCGCGGCCGTGGTGATGATCGTGCTTCGCCGTCGGGCCTGGCGCGTGCTGGCGTTGACCGTCGCCGGTGCTGCGCTGGTGGCGGTGCTGGTCGTCCGCCCGCTCGTGGGGGCATGGCCGCCGGACGGATGGCTCATGATCATGTGCGACGTGGGCCAGGGCGACGGCATGATCATCGCGGCTGGAGCCGGGCAGGGCGTGGTGGTGGACGCCGGACCGGACCCGGTCGTCATGGACAAATGCCTGCGAAGAGCCGGGATCAAGGACATACCGCTGCTCGTGCTCACTCATCCGCACGCCGACCACGTCAACGGTCTAGCGGGGGTGCTGAGGAACCGGCGGGTCGGCGCGGTGGTCGTCAGCTCGCAACGTACGAACCCGCAGGCGAGCACCCGTATCTCGGCCGACCTGGCACGCCGCCGCATCCCCGAATGGGCGGTGGCGCCGGGGACCGGTTGGCGGTTCGGGCCGTCGGAGGTGAGCGTCATCGCGCCCGAGGCCGGCGGAGGCCCGGCGCACGGGCAGGGGGAGGGAAGCACGATCAACAACGCGAGCGTGGTGCTGTGGGTGCGCTGGCGGGCGGGGTCGATGCTGTTCGGTGGCGATCTGGAGACCGAGGCCCAGGACGAGCTGTTACGTCGGCATCCCGTACGAGCCGACATCCTCAAGACGCCTCACCACGGATCGAACCGTCAGTCGCCGGCCTTTCTCGCCTCGCTGGGGGCACGGGCGGCGCTGATCAGCGTGGGGGCCGACAACGACTACGGTCACCCGGCACCGTCCACGCTCGCCCTGCTGCGGCGCATCGGCGTCACGCCCTACCGGACCGACCGATCGGGCGACCTCGCCGTGGTGGAGCGTGACGGCGGCCTGGCGATCGTCGCGAGGGGTGATCCCAGGGCACCGGAGGCGTACGGTCCGCGCCGCGATTACCACGGGGACCACGGGGACCACGGGGACCACGGGGACCACGGGGACCACGGGGAAAGGCTGCCCGGGGATGAGCTGAGGCACAGCCGCGCCTTAAGGAGACGGGCCACTTTCTGACACGCCTTCACCCTTGGTGCTCGGGTCAGACTGGCGGATCTCCCGGCGGTCCGCCTCGCCCCGTGGTTCTTGTGCCGGCGGAGATGCACCGCGTAAGCCGGGTGCCGGCGGAGATGCACCGCGTAAGCCGGGCGTCGGGTGTGAGGTTCGAGTACCGGGTTGTCGGTGGTGCATGGCATGCTGCCTGGCATGGCGGCAACCGATCCAGCACCTGTGACCCTCGTCCTCGGCGATGAGGAACTGCTGGCCGAGCGGGCGGTGAGTGGCGTGGTCGCGGCGGCCAGGGCCGTCGATCCGAGCGCCGAGGTGCACGACCTCCTCGGGGGCAAGGTGACGACAGGGGAGCTGACCCAGCTGACCTCGCCGTCGTTGTTCGGGGATCGGTCGGTGGTGGTGATCAGGAACGCGCAGGATCTGCCCAAGGACGTGATCACGGAGATCGTGACGTACGCCAAGCAGCCGTCCGACGACACCGTGCTCGTGCTGGCGCACCCCGGCGGGGTCAAGGGGAAGGCGCTGGTCGACGGGGTGAAGAAGGCCAAGGCCGCGGTGATCACGATCAACAAGGTCACCAAGGCCGGTGAGCGGCTCGACTTCATCAAGGGTGAGTTCAAGCGGGCCGGGCGGGGGATCGCGCCGGACGCGGCGCAGGCGCTGCTCGACGCGGTGGGCAACGACCTGCGGGAGCTGGCGGCCGCGTGCAGCCAGCTCGTGTTCGACACGGATGACAGGACGATCGGTACGGCTTCCGTGGCCCGCTACCACAAGGGGCGGGCGGAGGTCAGCGGGTTCAACGTGGCCGACTCGGCCATCGAGGGGCGGTTGGCGGAGGCGCTGGAGCAGCTCCGGTGGGCGCTCGGCACCGGAGTGGCGCCGGTGCTGCTGGTGAGCGCGCTGGCCAACGGGTTGCGTTCCCTGGCCAAGGTCGCCGGGGCACCG
This sequence comes from Nonomuraea wenchangensis, assembly GCF_900111685.1. Classification (GTDB taxonomy): domain Bacteria; phylum Actinomycetota; class Actinomycetes; order Streptosporangiales; family Streptosporangiaceae; genus Nonomuraea; species Nonomuraea wenchangensis. Next base: position 459,003 of record NZ_FOHX01000006.1, on the reverse strand, counting down.
CGCAACGCGCGGGGGGCGCAGCTCGCCGGTCAGCTCGGCATGCCGCCCTGGAAGGTGGACCGGGTGAAGCGGCAGCTCAACGGGTGGGGGCCGGACGGGTTGTCGAGGGCCATCCAGGCGGTGGCCGACGCGGATGAGCAGGTCAAGGGCGGAGGAGCGGATCCGGCCTACGCGCTGGAGCACACGGTGCAGGTCATCGTGGCGAGCCGCACCGGCAGGTGAGCGGTTGGAGCCGCACCGGCAGGTGGTTGCAGCGAGCCGCCAAGGTAGGTGACCTCGGCTGCTGCTGCCGTCGCTGCCATTGTGGCTGTTGCTGCGTCTTCTGCCGCCGGCGGTCCAACTCGGCGGGCAGCTACTGGATGTTGCCGTAGGTGAGCATGTAGCGGCCCGGCGCACTGCCGTCGCTGGTGCTGCTGCTGGTTCTGTGTCCTCCCCCGCTGTGGCCGGTGCTTCTGGAGTGTGGGCCGGGCGGGTGGGGAGCTGTTTGTGTGGCTGGGTCGGGGAGCCCCTTTGCGCCGGGAGGGTAGGCCGGCGCAAAGGGGCGGGAAGGCGGACCGCCCTCAGGTCAGAGGCGCAGGCCCACCAGGAGCGGGTCGTGGTCGGAGGAGCGGAACGGGTCGGGGGCGTACAGGTAGGGCGGGTTGAACTCCGTGTTGTAGTCCATGAACCGGCCCTCGTCGGCGTTGATGTGCCAGATCGTGGCGCCGGTCACGAGCTTGCGTGCCCCCTTGTCGGCCAGTACGTGATCGAGCTCGCCGGACAGGCCCTCGAAGACGTAGCTGTAGCGGTCGTCCTTCTTGACGTGCTTCTTGCTCAGGCTGGTGAGCCCGGCGTCCTCGAGGACGTGGATGGGGTCCTCCTCGCCGTAGGCGTTGAGGTCGCCGAGGACGAGGGCGTTCGGCAGCCGCAGGTCGTCGATCAGAGCCAGCACCGCCCGGGCCTGCTTGACGCGCTTGGCGTTGTAGCAGCTCTGCCCGTCGCCCTGGTCGGCGTCGTCGCCGCTGGCGGTCTCGTCGCCGTCGGTGCAGCCCTTGGACTTGAAGTGGTTCACCAGCACGGTGAACGTCTTGCCCTTGCCGTCGGCCGCCCCGAAGGTCTGCACCAGCGGCGGGCGGTTGAAGATCGGGTCGGCCGACGACCGGGCCGCGCCGACCGGGGTCACCTTGCCGGGCTTGTAGATCAGCGCGGTCTGGATGAGGTCGGTGCCGGGGTTCGGGTGGGTGATGCCCTTGTAGGTGCCCGCGCCGGCCTTGGCGTTGAGCGCGTCGACCAGGGCGTTGAGCGCCACGTCGCCGTTGCGCTGGATCTCCATCAGGCCGGCCACGTCCGGGTCGAGCGCGGTGATGGTGGCGACCAGCTTGGCGAGCTGGCGGTCCCGCTCGGCGGCGTTGGTCGCGCCCCGGGAGCCGAGCGTGGTGAACCAGTTGAGGGTGTTGAGGCTCGCCACCCGTACGTCGCCGCCGACCTTCTCGGGCCGGGCAGGGCGCGGGTTCTCGGCGGTGAAGACCACGGGCCGGGTCGGCTGCACGCGGTAGACGTCGAAGCCGTAGCTGAGGACGCCGGTCAGGTCCTCGACCTCGTCGCCGAGCCGTACGCTCGCCGCGCCCTCGGTGTGGTACGGCAGCGTCGCCGGGTTCTGCGCGTTGGAGCCGTCGTCCAGCAGGATCGTACGCCGCGCGTCCTTCGCGGGGTCCACGCCCTTGCGGTCGGTCGGCTGCCACAGCCGCTCGTCCTCGGCGAGGGTGATCTCGCCGAACCGGCCGAGGTTGTAGACCTCGGAGGCGACGAGGTCGTCGGGGAAGGTCACGAGCATGTTCTCGTACCGCTCGAAGGTGACGTTCTTGGGGAGCGGCAGCTTCACCTTGACGGGCTTGACCGCGCCGGTGCCGCAGACGTTCACCGCGGTGACCGGCGAGAGCTCGGTGAGGCCGTTGAACTCGACGGCCTTGCCGGAGACGAGCACCCGGTCGCCGGGCTTGACGGGCGTGGACGTGAAGGCGAACAGGCCCTCGGAGGTCGCCGGGTCGGCGTCCGGGGTGAGGGACTGGAGGTAGAAGCCGCCGAGCCCGCCGGAGCCCTGGAAGGAGCCGGTGACGACGCCTTCCACCCGGACGTTCTGCCCGGCGAGCGGGCTGGTCTCGCCGTTGCCCTGCACCTGGGAGATGGGGTGCGTGGACGGGATGTCGCAGGTCTCAGGAGGCGTGGGCGTCACCGTGGGAGTGGGCGTCACCGTCGGCGTCACCGTGGGCGTCGCCGTCGGCGTCACCGTGGGGGAAGGCGACGGGTCGGCGCCGCAGGGCGCCACGGCTGTGGCGGAGTTGCGCGGCGCGGGGGCCGCGACCTCGAAGTCGGCGCCGTTGTCGTCGGTGTCGGCGCAGCCGCCGCTCCTGCGGAAGGCGGCGGTCGCGTTGGTGAGCGCGGGTGCCGGGGCGCCTTCGGAGAAGTTCGCGCTGCCGTACCCGACCAGGTCGGCGAGCAGTGCGAGCTGCTCGGCGGAGCAGGGCGCGGTGGAGCCGTTGCAGGCCAGGCCGGTGGCGGAGCGGACCAGCGCGACCTTGCCCGCGCTGCCGCTCATGTTGATCGAGCCGGTGCTGTCGGGCTGAGGGAGCGCGGCGCTCGGGGTGTTGCCCGCCGCGAGCTGCACCAGGTGGTACTGGCCGGGGGCGAGGGTGCCGGAGAGCGCGGCCGTGTTGGCGGCGAAGTTCCCGGTGCCGGTGGCGCTGGTGTACTGAACGGACCAGCCGTCCAGCGGCACGGGGGCGTCGCTCCGGTTGAACAGTTCCACGTAGTCGTTGGTGAAGGGGGCGCCGGAGTTGCCGCCTCCGCCGTAGACCTGGCTGATGACCACGTTCGCGGGAGCCGCGGACGCGGAGGTCGCGGGCAGGGCGGCGAACGTGGCGGCGAGGGCGCCGGCCGCTAAGAGGATCGCCGGGACCCGGGGCTTTGCATGCATGTCGGCGAGCGTAAACCGACAAACCACCAGAACCCTATGTAAAGAGTAGACGAGCCGTGAACTTTCGGACGTAAGCCCCGATCAACCGGCCGGTGCGGCCAGGTCCGCCTCGTGGACGACGCCGTCGCTGATCTCCAGGACCCGGTCCGCCAGCGTGATCAGGGTGGGATCGTGGGTGGCGACCAGCGCCGTGACGCCCTCGCTGCGGACGAGCGCCCGCAGCAGCTCCATGATCTGCCGCCCCGTCTGCGAGTCGAGCTGCCCCGTCGGCTCGTCGGCCACGAGGAGGCGGGGCCGGTTCGCCAGGGACCGGGCGATCGCGACCCGCTGCCGCTGGCCGCCGGACAGCTCGAACGGCCGCTGGTTGGCGTGCTGCTCCAGCCCCACCAGGGCGAGCAGCATCCGGACGCGGGCCTCGCGCTCCTCGACCGGCATCCGGGCCAGCCGCATCGGCACCCCGACGTTCTCGGCCGCCGACAGCACGGGGATCAGCCCGAACGACTGGAACACGAAGCCGACCACGTCCCTGCGCAGCTCCAGCAGCGCGTCCTCGGACATCGCCGTGACGTCCTGGCCGGAGACCAGCACCCGGCCGGCGTCCGGCCGGTCCAGGCCGCCGATCTGGTTGAGCAGGGTGGTCTTGCCGGAGCCGGAGCGGCCGCGTACGGCGACCAGCTCCCCGGGCCGCACGACGAACGACACCTCCCGCAGCGCCACGACCTCCTTGGGGCCGCTGCGGTAGACCTTGCGCAGCCCCTCCACCACGACCAACGGTTCATCGCTCATCAGAGGGCTCCTCCCGTGCGGGCCACACGCCGATGTGGTCGCTCTCCAGCTCCAGGCGCACCCGGCGCTCCATGTTCAGGGCGTTCATGAAGTCGCGGGGGAGTTGCAGCCGCCCCACGCGGTCGAGCACGGCGTACTCCTCGGCGACGATCTCGCCCTCGGCGCCCTCGCGGCGCAGCGTCTCGCTGCTGGTACGCCCGTCGCGGATGCCGATCGTCCGGTCCACCTGCCCGGCCACCATGGGGTCGTGGGTGACGATGACGACGGTCACGCCGAGCTGCCGGTTCGCGGTGCGCAGCGCCTCGAAGACCTGCCCCGAGGTCTCGCTGTCGAGCTCGCCGGTGGGCTCGTCGGCGAGGATGAGCTGCGGGGAGTTGGCCAGGGCGACGGCGATGGCCACCCGCTGCTGCTCGCCGCCCGACATCTCGGGGATCCGCCGGCCGGCGCAGGAGGCCACGCCGAGCAGCTCCAGCAGCTCCATGGCCCGGCCGCGGTCCTTACGCGGCACGCCGGCGAGCTTCATCGGCAGCTCGACGTTCTCCCTGGCGTTCAGGTAGGGCAGCAGGTTGCGGGCCGTCTGCTGCCAGATGAACCCGACCACCGACCGCCGGTAGCGCAGCCGGTCCTTGGGCGTCATGGACAGCAGGTCCATGCCCGCCACCCTGGCCACCCCCGCGGTCGGCACGTCGAGCCCGGACAGCACGTTGAGCAGCGTCGACTTGCCCGACCCCGACGCGCCGACGATGGCGACCAGCTCGCCCTCGTCGATCACCAGGTCGAGGCCCTGCAGCGCGACGACCTCGACGCCTTCGGTCTTGTAGATGCGGACGAGGTTGTCGCAGACGATGTGCGCGTCGCTGCCGAAGGCCGCCTTCCCGCGCGTGGCCTTGGCCTCCAGCTCGGACAGGGTTGGATTCATCGCGACTCCTCCTGCGGGGACGGGGGGCACGTTCATGAGAGGTCTCCGGCGCGGAGCGCGCCGCCGAGGTCGCGCCGCCGGTCGAGCGCGGTGTGCGCGTACGCGCCGAGCACCGCGACCAGGGCCAGCCCGGCCGCCAGCGCGCCCGGCGTGAGCAGGTCGGGGGAGTAGCCGCCGACGGGCAGGTCCCCGGCGTACGCGGACAGGTCGACGCCGGGGCCGAGCGCGGCCGGCAGCGCCAGCCCCAGCCCGAACCCGACGAGCGCCGTCACCAGCACCATCGGCAGCACCTCCAGCATGGTGAGCCGCTGCGCCTGCCGGTCCGACAGCCCCAGCGTACGCAGGAACGCCACCGCCCTGGCCCGGTCGGCGGCCCCCACGACCAGCGACAGGATCACCGCCACCAGCGCGTAGAGCGCCAGCGCCACGGTCACCACGACCAGCGTCGTACGGACCGCGCCGGTGAGCGGATCGCCCTGGATGGCGGCCAGCGCCCCCTCCTGGGACTCGACGGTGGCCGACGGGACCAGCCGCGCCACCTCGCCCGGCGCGACGTCGCCCTTGATCAGCAGCGTGTTGACGGCCGGCCGGGTCAGCACGTCCTGCGGCAGGACCACGAACTTCCCGGTGCGGTAGAAGCCGGGCACCGCGTCGATGGCGCCCGCCACCTTGGCCTTGATCCGCGACTGCCAGCCGATGTCGAGCGTCCCTCGGTCCCGCAGCTCGGGCGAGACCAGCGCGGACGGGCCGCCGGGCAGCTCGGGCAGGCCGATGGGCGCCCCGGCGAGCAGCCGCCGCCACTGGGCGACGTCCACGGCGATGGCCTCGGCGCGCTCGCTGGAGTAGCCGAGCTGCACCCGCGCGGTCTGGGCGGTCACGACCTGTTCGACGCCGGGCGTCGCGCGGATCCTGTCGATCGTCGCGGCCGGGATCTCGATCGTCGAGGTGACCTTGATGGGCGCGCCCACCTGCTGCCAGGAGGCCAGCCGCTGCGTACCGGTGATGCCGTCCGAGATGACCGCCGCGAACACCGACACGGCCAGCGCGGGCAGCAGGATCAGCACCGGCAGCCCGCCGGCCGCGCGGGCCCGCGCCGCCCGGGTCAGCCCCAGGAACGGCACCGCCCCGCGCCCGCGCGCGGCGAGCCGGACGAGCAGCCGCAGCGGGTACGGATAGCACCGCACCGTGACCAGCGCCGCCGCCAACGTCAGCGCGATCGGCACCAGCAGCAGGAACGGGTCCAGCCCCGCCTGCGCCGACAGCCCGCGCGCCCGCAGCAGGTAGGCCCCCGTCAGCGCGAGCACCACGACCAGCGCCTCGACCGTGATCCGCCGCGCCGACGGCCGGGCGGCGGCCACGTCGTCGCGCCGCTCGTGCAGCGGCGTCCGGTGCGCGAGCGCCACCCGCGCCGCCCCGAACCCCACGCCCGCCACCAGCACGAACGCCGGCCCGAGATGCGCGAGCGGCAGCACGGGACCGGGGACGAGGAAGGCGAGTGCGTACCCGGCGAGCGCGGCGGGGACGACCGCCGCCGCGGTGAGCGCCGCGCCCGTCCCCGCCACCTGCCGCAGCGAGCCGCCACGGGCGCGGGCGAGCGCGAGCGTCTGGTCCAGACGGTCGGTGAGCAGCCGCACGCCGAGCACGATCACGCCGAGCGCGACCGCGAGCAGCCCGGCGAGCAGCAGGTACATGACGGTCTGCGCCGTTGCCAGCCCCGCCGTGAAGTCGCCGAGCACCTTGGGCAGCCCGGTCTCCAGCCGGTAGGGGGTGGACGCCGTGGCCTGGAGGGTCAGCACGCGTTCGAGCTCGGCGACCCCCGCCCCGATGCCGGGCACGGCCAGCGCGCTCGCGGCCTGCCCGTTCAGCGGCAGCACCCAGCGGTAGGTCAGGTTGCGGGACTCGCCGCTCAGCGCGGCGAGCGCGGCGTCCGGGATGAGGGTCGTGGTGTGGAACTCGAAGTCCAGCTTGCCGGGCGGCTGCAGCTTGGTGACGTGCAGGATGTCGGTGTTGTGGGTCCAGTAGCGGTCGGCGGGGTCCTTGGCGCGGAAGACGCCGACGATCCGCACGGCCGCGAAGTCGCTCTCGCCGAGCGTACGGGTGTCGCCGAGGCGGAGGTTCATCTGGTCGAGCGCCTCCTCGACGACCCCCACCTCGAACAGCGGGATCCGCTGCCCCTGGAAGCGCGTCGTGGAGGGCGCGCCGGGCGCGCGGCCCGCCACCCAGTCCACCCGCCGGTCGGCGTCGGACAGCCAGCCCAGGTTGATGTAGGTGTGGCCGCCGGTCCCGGTGACGGGCGTGAGGCTGGTCTTGGCGCTCATGTGCCCGGCGGGGGCGACCAGCGGACGCAGCGTGGCGGGCAGCAGCGCCCGCCAGCGCCGCTCGCGCTCGGCGAACGCGGCGGGCTCGTGCAGGTCCTCGCGGGGGGAGCGGGACTCGCCCGCCACGGTCAGGTCCGTACGCACCGCGGGCGCGGAGATCAGCGCGCGTTGCAGCGCCCGGTCGAAGGCCGCCTGCGTGGCCCGGGGCAGCCCCGACACCAGCAGGCAGGCGAGCGCGGTCAGCACGAAGAGCACGACCAGCGCGCCCGCGTGCGCCCGGGCCAGCAGCGCGATCCTCACCGGTCCTCCAGGATCTGCCCGCGGCGCAGGCGCCGCGCCAGCCCGGCGACGATGGCGAACAGCACCGCCGCCACCAGCGCCAGCATCAGGCCCGTGGCGCCCCACGGGATCTCCAGCAGCACGCCGGGCGTCACGGCCGAGGCCTGCCCGGTCAGCACGATGTGCGGCACCACCAGCGCTCCGACGACCACGGCGAGCCCCGTACCCGCGGCCAGCGACAGCCCGACGACGAACGCCTGCTCCACCGCCAGCAGCCCGAACATCTGCCGCGCACTCGTGCCGAGCGCGCGCAGCACGGCGAACTCGGCCCTCCGCTCGCGCGCCGCGACGGCCGCGTTCACCAGGAAGCCGAGCCCGGCGAACACCAGCGCCGCCCCGAAGCCCAGCATCAGCGCCCCCTGCAGCCCGCTCGCGAGCGGGTCGTCGCGCAGCTTCGCGGCGAGCTCACGCTCGTCGACGACGCTGACGTCCCAGCCTGGCTGCTCGCGCAGCGCGGCGCGGGCGGGCGCGGGGTCGGCGGCGGCCAGCCACCACTCGGTGGCCGGTCTCGGCGGCTGCGCCGCCCCCAGCTCGTACGCCTGCAACGTCCCCCAGTCCACCAGCAGCGCCTGCTGCCCGGCCACGGCCGTCGGCATGCTGTCCACCACACCTGCCACCGTGACCTGGAGCACCCGCCGGTCGATGCTGACCGGTCCGGTCTGCCCGGCGTCCAGCTTGAGCGCGGCGGCGAGGTCGGCGGTGAGCACCACGGGCAGCGGCCCGGGCGCGGCGCCGGGCCCGTAGGCCGCGGCGGCCGGCCGGTCGGTCGCCGTGACCGACAGCGCGGCGTCGGGCACCTCGCGGCCGTCGGCGCTGATCCCGGTCACCTTCACCGTGGCCTCCGCGCGGGACGCGCCCGCGATCAGGCCGCGCAGCGTCAGCGGATAGGTGATCTTCCCGGACCGTCCGGCCAGCTCCTTCAGGTCGAGCTCCACCTGGTTGCCGCCCTCCCGCAACGGGCCGAGCGGCAGGTCCCGCCACACGCCGAGCGCGTCGGAGAGCACCAGCCGGACGGGCAGCGCGGCGTCCGCCTCGGCCCGTACGGTCAGCGTGGCGGGCTCGCCGGGCAGCGCCAGCCCGCCCGCCCGACTTCCCGCGAGGGCACGGGACAGCTGCGCGACGCTCTGCTCCGACAGGTCGGCCCGCAGGTGGAACAGCTCGCCGAGCCGGGCCGCGTCCAGGCCGAGCAGCAGCGCGCTCTCGCCGCTGACCTCGCTCTGACCCCGAAAGGCGGGGGAGTGGGCGGTGACGCCGGGCAGCGCGGTGAACGCCGTGCCGCGCCCGAGCGCGCCCAGCTCCGGCCCGTCCGGCGGCCCGGACAGCCGCAGGTCCGCCCCTGCCTGGTGCCTGGCCTGGTCGAGCTGGGAGGTACGCCAGGTCGCCGCGGTGGCCAGGGAGACCACGCCGATGGCGATCGCCATGGTCAGCAGCAGCGCCGGCCCCGCGTACGTGAGGGGCCGCCGGCTCACCTGCCAGGCTCCCAGCGCGGGGGCCAGCGTACGCCGCCGGGCGGTGAGCCGCGCCGCCAGCTTCGACACCCGCGGCACCAGCCGCAGGCCCAGCATGCCGCCGGTGAGCAGGGCCAGCGCCGGCCCGGAGATGATCAGCGGGTCGATGCCGAGCCCGCCGCCGGCCGTCGTGGTGACCGGCGCGCCGTAGCGGCGCAGCTGCCAGATCGCCAGACCGGCCACGACCAGCAGCGCGAGGTCCGCGCCCGCCCGCTCGACCAGCCCGCGCCCGCCGCCGCGCCCGCGCGCCGACTGCTCCTCCACGTACGTGCGCCGCGCCCCCGCCAGCGCCGGCAGCGCCAGCAGCACGGCCGCGGCCAGCGCCACCGCCGAGGAGACCAGGAACGTGCCGAGATCGGCCGAGGGCGCGAGCCGCACGCCCGTGGACCTGATCCACGGCAGCTCGCCGACCAGCGCCAGCAGCGGCGGCCCGAGGAACGGCGCGACGATCGCGCAGGGCAGCGCCACCAGCAGCGCCTCGCCGCCGGCGAGCGCGGCCAGCCGGCCGGTGCCCGCCCCGCGCGAGCGCAGCAGCGCCACCTCCATGCGCCGGTGCTCGGCCAGCAGCCGGGCGGTGAGCATCAGCGCGTACGCGGCCAGCAGCAGCAGCTGCAGCACCGGGATCAGCATCGTCGAGCGCGCCACCAGGGACGCCGTGTCGAGCTGGGTGAGGATCTCGGGCAGCCGCCCCGACGCCACGCAGCTCGGGCAGCCGCCCTGCTTGAGCCGCTCGCCGACCTGGCCGAGCGCGTCCGCCAGCGGGCGCAGCCGCTCCGGCGTGAGCGCGCCGAGGTCGGGCTCGGCGGTCCAGGTGGCGTTGACGCTGGTGGCGAAGCGGGCGAGGAAGGTCTCGCGGGGGATCATCAGCGGGCCGTACGTGGTGAAGTCGCCGCGCTCGACGCCCCGCGTGAGCAGCGGCTCGTTCGCCCAGCGTTCGCCCGCGGGGTCGGTGAGCTGGAAGACGCCGACCACGCGCACGGTGACCGGGCGCGGGTCGAGCCGGCCCTTCGTGGTGAACTCGCGGCCCACCTCGAAGCCGGCGGCGGAGGCGGCGGGCAGCGAGATCGCCGCCTCGACGGCCTGGCCGCCGGGCCGCGGCCAGCTCCCCGAGACGAGCCTGGCGTGCCGGTCGAGCCCGTCGTAGCTGCCGAACCTGAGCAGCTCGGGCTGCGGCTCGCCGTCCTGGCCCGGCATCACGTAGGAGTCGGAGCGGAAGCTGGTGCCGATCGCCGGGGCGGCTCCGTAGGCGCGGGTGAGCTCGTCGCGGACCGCGCGGTCGTAGCCGGGGAAGGTCTCGGCGGTGACGGGGGCGCTGATGACGGCGGCGGTCTGGCGGAACGAGGCGGTCTCCATCGTCCGGCGGACGCCCGCGTCGGCGATGGAGGAGGCGTACATCGTCAGCGCCACCAGCGTGGTGGTGGCCAGCAGGATCGCCCCGAACGCGGCCAGCAGGAGCAGCGGCTCGCTGAACGCCCGCTTGACGACCAGCGGCCCCCGCATCCGATCCCCCTCTTGTCCGTTGAGTGCACCTTCAGGGAGGGGCCGGACGCAATCAAGGTGATCTCTGGAACGGTGACTCACCCGATACGGCGGTGTGATATCGAAACCGTGACGAAACAGTGGAGAAAACGAGAACGCCGCCCCCTATGGGAGCGGCGTCCGCAGTGTCAGGCCCGGCGTGCCGTGCCTTGGGTCGGCCGGCCTTACTTGGCGGTGGCCAGGGCGGCGGCCTGCTTGGCGATGGCCGACTTGCGGTTGGCGGCCTGGTTCTTGTGGATGACGCCCTTGCTGACGGCCTTGTCGAGCTGGCGGGCGGCCACCCGCTGCAGCGCGGCGGCCTGCTCCACGTCGCCCTGCTCGGCGGCCTCGCGGAACTTGCGGACGGCCGTCTTCAGAGAGGACTTGACCGCCTTGTTGCGCAGACGAGCCTTCTCGTTCTGCTTGTTGCGCTTGATCTGGGACTTGATGTTCGCCACGAAGAAGCCTCGGTGAAAGTCTGAGTGATGGATGGGGCGCGCGGGCTCGAGAGAGGGCGCGCCACACACGCAGTTGAACAGGTTACCAATAACCCAGGCGGCTCCTCAAATCAACAGCCTGGGCGAATGGGCTGTCACGAGTCTACGGCCATCCAGCCGGTCATGTACTCCCGCCAGTCCTCCTCGGTGGCCGCGAAGTCCACGTAGAGGGCCAGGCCGAAGCGTGGGCGGGGGCCGTGCTCGGTCAGCGCCAGGCGGGCGCCCTCGGCGGCCACGGCGACGCTCTCCGCCGCGTCCAGCCAGGGCAGCCCGTGGTCGTGGTAGGCGGGCGCGCCGATGAGCAGGTGCTTGCCCGCCGGCGTCAGGTCCAGGGCCAGCTCGGCCTGGCGGGCGACGTGGCCGCCGTAGAGCGAGCGCGCGGGCGTGCCGGAGTCGTACGTCATGACGGCGACCTGGTCGACGCGGGCCGCGACCTGTTGGAAGAACCCCGGCGACCAGTACTTGTCGTGGCCGAGCACGGCCCGCGCGGTCAGGCGCAGGCCGGGGTAGGGCTCGATCTGGGGCACCGACGTGGACAGCAGCCCGGTGTGCCGGCGGGTGCGTTCGAGCAGGTCGAGGAATTCGGTGTCGCCGTCGCCGACGGGCTCGAAGTTGTAGTGGACGCCGTCGTAGCCCTGCTCCATGATCGCGGCCACGCCGGCCAGGACGTTGTCGCGGGCCCCGGGGTCGTCGAGGTCGAAGGCGTTGTCGACGGATTGGCCGAGCCAGGCGGAGACGCGGACGTTCGGCAGGTGCTTATGCATCCATTGGACGAAATTTCGGGCGTTGGGGTATTTGGCGGGATCGAGGCGGCCGTCCCATCCGAACGGTCCGGAATGGACGTACACGTCCTTGATTCCCGTCGCCTCCAGCCGCCGCGCCAGCCCCTCGACGTCCGCCTCCCCGCGCCGGCCGTCCACCCACATGTGCCCCAGCCACAGAGCGTCATCTCCCGTGCTCTTCGCCCACTCGGCCGGGGCACCGGTAAACTGAACGCGGAGCGCGGCGGCGAGCAGGCCGGCCAGCGCGGCCACGACGACCAAGGCAAGCGCGAGCAGGCGCAGGCCGCGGCGAATGACGGTCCGGGCAATCATCCGGGCATGTCACCATAGAAGACTGCTTGACCTCAACCCTGTTGAAACGGACTTCGGTGCGCACTCAGCCTGGCCAGACCGACCCCGCGTTGATCCGCAACTTCTGCATCATCGCGCACATCGACCATGGCAAGTCGACCCTTGCCGACCGGATGCTGCAGATCACCGGGGTGGTCGACGACCGCTCCATGCGCGCCCAATACCTCGACCGGATGGACATCGAGCGAGAGCGCGGCATCACCATCAAGTCGCAGGCGGTCCGCCTGCCGTGGGACGGCCACGTGCTCAACATGATCGACACGCCGGGGCACGTCGACTTCACCTACGAGGTCTCCCGGTCGCTCCAGGCGTGCGAGGGCGCGATCCTGCTGGTCGACGCGGCCCAGGGCATCGAGGCGCAGACGCTGGCCAACCTCTACCTGGCCATGAACGCCGACCTCAACATCATCCCGGTCCTCAACAAGATCGACCTGCCCGCCGCGCAGCCGGAGAAGTTCGCCGAGGAGCTGGCCGGGCTCATCGGCTGCGACCCGTCCGACGTGCTCAGGGTCTCCGGCAAGACCGGCGAGGGCGTACGCGAGCTGCTCGACCACGTCGTGCGGACCATCCCCGCACCGGTGGGCGAGGCCGACGCCGCGGCGCGGGCGCTGATCTTCGACTCCGTCTACGACACCTACCGCGGCGTGGTCACCTACGTCCGGGTCGTGGACGGCCACCTGGGCAAGCGCGAGCGCATCCTCATGATGTCCACCAGCGCCACCCACGAGACGCTGGAGATCGGCGTCATCTCACCCGAGCCCAAGCCCGCCGACCTCGGCCTAGGCGTCGGCGAGGTGGGCTACCTCATCACCGGCGTCAAGGACGTCCGCCAGTCGCGGGTCGGTGACACCGTCACCTCGGCCACCAAGCCCGCCGGCGAGATGCTGGCCGGCTACGAGCACCCCAAGCCGATGGTGTTCTCCGGCCTCTATCCGATCGACGGCGACGAATACCCCGAGCTGCGCGAGGCGCTCGACAAGCTCCAGCTCAACGACGCCGCGCTGGTCTACGAGCCCGAGACCTCCGCCGCGCTCGGGTTCGGCTTCCGCGTCGGCTTCCTCGGGCTGCTGCACATGGAGATCGTGCGCGAGCGGCTGGAGCGCGAGTTCGGCCTGTCGCTCATCTCCACCGCGCCCAACGTGATCTACCAGGTCGTCATGGAGGACGGTAAGGAGTTCACGGTCACCAACCCGTCGGAGTTCCCGGCCGGCGGCAAGATCGCGACCGTCCGCGAGCCGATCACCAAGTCCACGATCCTGGCGCCGTCCGAGTTCATCGGGGCGATCATGGAGATCTGCCAGGGGCGGCGCGGCCAGCTCCTCGGCATGGACTACCTGTCGGAGGACCGCGTCGAGATCCGCTACACGCTGCCCCTCGGCGAGATCATCTTCGACTTCTTCGACCAGCTCAAGTCCCGCACCCGCGGCTACGCCTCGCTCGACTACGAGCCGGCCGGCGAGCAGGAGGCCGACCTCGTCAAGGTCGACATCCTGCTCCAGGGCGAGCCGGTCGACGCCTTCAGCGCGATCGTCCACAAGGACAAGGCCTACACCTATGGCGTCGACATGGCCAAGAAGCTGCGCGAGCTGATCCCGAGGCAGCAGTTCGAGGTGCCGATCCAGGCCGCCATCGGGGCCCGGGTGATCGCCCGCGAGAACATCAGGGCCATCCGCAAGGACGTTCTCGCCAAGTGCTACGGCGGTGACATCTCCCGTAAGCGCAAGCTGCTGGAGAAGCAGAAGGAAGGCAAGAAGCGGATGAAGATGGTCGGCCGCGTCGAGGTGCCGCAGGAGGCCTTCGTCGCCGCGCTGTCCACCGACTCGAGCTCCGACAAGCCGAAGAAGTAGGCTCCTCGCCGGCCCGCCCGCTCAGAGGTTCAGCACCTCGGGCGCGCGGGCGAGGGCCCGCCAGCGCGCCCCCGGGTCGTCGAGCAGGCGGCGCTCGCGCAGGTCCATGAGGCCGCCGACGCCGGTCAGCTCGGCGGCCGGCGCGCCGTCCGCCACCCGCAGGAACTCCTGCCTGATCCGGAACGTCTTCCCCGCGCCCCACTCGAACGCGCACGTCACGCGATCTCGACGCCCGCGGCGCGCAGGCACTCCCAGCGGGCGTGGTCGCCGTACTGGTGGTAGACGACGTTGTTGAGATGGCCCTGCGTGTCGAGCTCGTAGCCGCGTACGGCGACGCGTACGGAGAAGGTCACGGCCGTCCCTCCAACCAGGCGTGCGACTTCGCGGTGAGATAGCGCAGGCCGTCGTCGCCGAGTTCGACCCACTCGCCGCGCGCCCAGCCGCCGGTGGTCTGCGGGGCGAACCCGTGCCGCTGGAACAGCGCGGACGCCTCCTTCTGCGTGAGCCCGCGCCGGCCCCACTCCCTGATGACCCGCGCGGTGCGCTCGTCCTCGCCGGCCTCCTGCTCGTCGCCGAGCGCCCCGGCCAGCTCCTCCAGGCCGCGCGCGATGGTCCGCAGCGCGCTCTGGATCTTCGGAACGTCCATCGATCGCCCTTCGATCGGTGCCGATTGCCTTCCGATAGTAGGGGCTACGCTGGAACCATGGAAGTGGTGCAAACGGCGCGAATGCTCCTATCTCGCGTCACGGCCGACGACCTGGAGGCCGTGCACGAGCTTCACTCCGATCCGCGTACCAGCGTGTACAACCCGGCCGGTCCGTCCCCGGACCTGGAGTCCAGCCGCGCGATGCTGGACCTCTGGCTGGCCGACTGGGACGAACGCGGCCTCGGTTACTGGGCCGCCCGGCCGCTCACATCACCGGACCTCATCGGGGTCGGCGGCCTCCGCCACGCCGTCGTGGACGGCGCCGAGGTGCTCAACCTCTACTACCGATTCCATCCGATGTCCTGGGGCCACGGGTACGCCGTGGAGCTGGTCAGAGCGGCGCTACGCGTCGGCGGCCCGCTCGGGACGGTCGTCGCGGTCATCCGCGACGTCAACACGCGCTCGCTCCGGGTGGCCGAACGCGCGGGGATGCGCAGGGACCGCGCGATCCCGTACGGGGGCGTGCCCAGCTACGTCTACGTCGCCCTGCCCGCCCGCAGGACGTAGCCCGCCAGCGCCGCCGCCCCCGTCACGGCCTGAGCCACCAGGTACGGGCCCGGCTGCGGGGGAGCGGTGGACAACGCGAGGAGAGCGGGCAGGCACCCGGCGAGGGCCAGGTCGATCCCGGTGACCCCCCAGAGGACGGGACCGAGAGGGACCGGGCCCGCACCCGTGTCGATGACCGGCAGCGAATGATCGACCGGCCGCCGCCGCACCATCCGCAACGCCCCGGCGGCCAGCCCCGGCGCCGCCAACACCCCGCACAACACCAGCTCGGCAACACCCAGACCAAACCCGGCGCCCGTCATCGGGGCACTGCTGCTCGTCGCCAGTGTTGCGGCCGAGGCGGGGGACGGTGTGGGGTTCGTCAGGGTGAGGCCCGCGAGGGCGGCCGACGTCCAGAGAGCCGCGAGCAGGGCGGGCAGCACCGCACGGGCCGCCAGCCCCGGTCGGTGGCCGATGCCGAGGAGCCGGGCCAGGGCCGGGTTGGCGGCGTCGCGGCGCGCCCCGGTCGCGGCGGAGGCCGCCACCGCCAGCCCGCCCGCCAGCACCACCGCCCCGAGCATGCCGGGCGCGCCGCCCGCCTGCGCCAGGAGGGCGGGCAGCCCGGCCGTCGCCAGCGTGAACGCCAGCCGTCCCGGCCGCCGCGCCAGCCGCCGCCAGTCCTGCCAGGCGGTCGCGAACGCCGCAGGCAGCGCCGGCCACCTCCGCGACCTGAGCCTCCTGCCCCGCCAGTGGTTGTCCTCGGCGATCCAGGTGAGCGCACTGGGATCGACCCCCGTGGCCGCGTCCGCGACGTGCCCGCCCCGCGTGGAGGCGGCGGCGATCTCCCGCGCCGGGATCCGGCCGAACGCCCGCCACGCCTGCCGCGCCAGAAGGGCCGAGCCCGCCGCCGCGAGCGAGGCCGCGACGGCTATGGCGGTCAGGGGAGCGCCCGCGGCGACCGCGAGCACCGTACGGACCTGGCCGCTGACCGCCACCACGGCCACCACCAGGAGCGCGACCACCGCCACGACGAGCCACATCTGCCACGACTGGGACGCCCGCGCCAGCACCGCCAGCGCCATCGCCCCCACGCTCGCCGACACCCCGAGCACCAGCGCGCCGAGCACCCGCCAGCCGAGCTGGTCGGGCGCGCCCAGCACGGCCACCAGCCCCAGCCCGAGCACCAGCCCCGCCGCCACGGCCACCATCAGCAGCGCCCGCCCGGTACGCCCGAGCACCTGCCTGCGGTCCAGCGGCGACAGCAGCAGCCAGGACGCGTCCGGCGCCGTCATCAGCACCGGCCCGGCGGCCCGCGCGGCGGCCAGGAAC
The DNA here is from genome assembly GCF_900111685.1 of Nonomuraea wenchangensis. GTDB lineage: Bacteria > Actinomycetota > Actinomycetes > Streptosporangiales > Streptosporangiaceae > Nonomuraea > Nonomuraea wenchangensis. The sequence continues at coordinate 442,664 of NZ_FOHX01000006.1, read as the reverse complement.
CCGGCCAGCCCGAGCGCCAGCAGCGCCACCCCGGCCCCCAGGCGGGCCGGCTCCACCGTCCCGGCCGCCCCGGCCAGCCCGGTCAGCAGCTCCGACACCGGCTGCCCGGCGACGGCGGCGAACATCAGCAGGCAGAAGAGGGTGACGTACCGGTCGAGCGACGTCGACCGGGTCCGGCTCCGCGCCCGCAGGAACCCCCGCACCGCCCGCACGCCACCCAGCCCCTGCCCGGCGCCGACCCCGCCACCCGCGCCGATGCCACTACCCGCGCCGGCCCCGCCACGCGCGCCGACGCCGCTACCCGCGCTCATGCCGCCATCCCAACGGGCGAGATCAGCCGTCCGTGCGCGGCCAGGCCGGAATCGTGGGTGGCCATGACCACGGTGCCGCCTTCGTCCCGGTACGCCGCCAGCAACTCCGCCAGGCGCAGCCGGAACCCGAGGTCCAGGCCGCGTTCCGGCTCGTCCAGCAGCAGCACGCGGCTCGGCCTCAGCAGCGTGGCCGCCAGCGCGAGCCGCTGCCGCTGCCCGGTGGACAGGTTGAGCGGCGCCGCGTCCGCCCGCTCCACCAGGGCGAACACCTCCAGAGCCGTCCCTACGTCCATCCGGGCACGCGGATGCACGGCCGCCATCAGCTCCAGATGTTCGCCCGCCGTCAGCCCCGGATACCAGGCGGGCTCGTCGCCGAGGTGCGCCACCCCGCGCCAGAACGCCGCGTCGTCAGCCGGCGGCGCTCCGAACACCCGTACCTCGCCGCCCGAGGCCGGCTGGAGCCCGGCGAGGGTGCGGAGCAACGTCGACTTGCCGGAGCCGTTCGGGCCCACGACCGCGACGATCTCGCCTGGGGACACGGTCAGCGTGAGCTCGCGCAGCACAGGATTGCCGCCGAGCTCGACCGTGAGGTTCTCGACACTGATGATCGGCTCGTCCACCGTTCGAGCCTAGCCACATCCCCGTGCACACAGGCGATTCTGTCGGTGCCGTCGGCTACCTTGCGTTCCGAACACCTGTGCGACTGGAGGTTGCCATGATTGCTTCTGAGCGCTTCGAGCGTGCCGCGGTGCTTGGGGTCGCTGTGGCGGAGGAGACCAGGCGGCTGCTGAGCCTGCATCTCGATCCGGCGGCGAGCGAGGAAGGGGCGGACGGCACCGTGCTGGTGGACGTGCCCTATCCCGACGCCGCGGTGGTCACGGCCCTGCTCGACGTGGCGGCCGAGTGTTTCGGCGAGCGGGGCGGCTCGGTCGAGGAGACGCGGCAGGCGGCGCTGGAGACCTTGTTACAGCTGGCCGGGTTCGACGACGAGTCGCAGCTCAACTCGGCCCGTCCGTAGCGTCCTGAGTGGCGGACGGGCAAGTCCGGGCGTCGATGCTCTGGCCGGCGCCGACGATGGTGACCTGGGTGGAGCTGTCCCGCCTCGTGGCGGCGGCGGTGCAGACGATCTGGTCGACGGCCGGCGCCGACAGCTCGCCGGCGGGAGTGGCCAGGGTCACCACCAGGTCGCCGGCCGGTGTGGCGGTCAGCGAGAACGGGCCGGCGTCGGGCGGGACCTCGGAGGTGAGCCCGTGCGCCTGTTCCCTCGGCGTGGGGCCGGCGGCCAGCAGCGCGAGCGTCTCCGCCGGGGACAGGTGACCGTCGGGCCGGGTCACCGCGCTGACCCGGCCTTTCTTGACCAGGTAGAAGGTGACCGTCGTGGCCCGCTGGACGGGTCCGCTCGGCGGGTCGCCTGCGAGGATGACGTCGCTGGGACGCACGCCGCAGCCCGCCACGGCGACGAGCACGACCAAGCCCGCGACGAGCGCGGCGAAGTTCGCGGTGAGCGCGGCGAGGGCGCGGCGGGCGGACCGAGTCCTGACACCGGGCCTTCGTCCGGGCCTGATGCCTGGCAGGGCAGGCGTGGCGGACCGAGTCCTCATGCCGGGCCTCCCTCCGGGTCGGATGCTCGGCGGGGCAGGCGCAAGGTGAAGACGGCGCCCCCGTCCTCGGCGTTGGTGACGGTGATGTCCCCCTGGTGCAGGCGCGCGTTCTCGCGCGCGATGGCCAGGCCGAGGCCGTTGCCCTCGGACCTGGTCCTGGCCGCGCCGGCCTTGTAGAACCGGTCGAACACGTGCGGCAGCACCTTTTCGTCCAGCCCCGGCCCGTGGTCGCGGACCTCCAGCTCGATCCACTCCGGGTCGGCGGACAGGCGCACCGACACCGGCGGTTCGCCGTGCCGCAGGGCGTTGCCGACCAGGTTCGCGAGGATGACGTCCACCCGGCGCGGGTCCAGTCGCGCCGTCACCCCGGACGGCAGCTCGGCGTCCACCCGCTCCGGCCAGCCCCGGGCGCGCAGGGTGGCGCGCACCAGCTCGGCGACGTCGATGTCGTTCAGCGCGAGGGCGGCGACGCCGGCGTCGAACCGGCTGACCTCGATCAGGTCGTTCACCAGGGCGGTGAGGTTGTGCGTCTCCTGGCTGACCAGCCGGGCGGCCCTGGCGGCGGGATCGGGCAGCCGGGCCGCCTCCTCGTCGAGGACGTCGGCGACGGCGGCGAGCGCGGCCAGCGGGGTGCGCAGCTCGTGGGACACGTCTGCCACGAACCTGCGGGCGTCGGCCTCCATCGCGCGCAGCTGCTCGACGTGCCGTTCCAGCTCCGCGGCGGTGTCGTTGAACGTGCGCGCCACGTCGGCCAGCTCGTCGGAGCCGCGGACCTCGATCCTGGTCCGCAGCTCGCCCTCGCCCAGCAGGCGGGCCGCCCGGCCGAGCTCGCGCACCGGGCCCAGCACGCCGCGGGTGGCCAGTGACGCGAGCACGACCGCGAACGCCAGGGCCGCTCCGCCGGTGAGCCAGGCGCGTCTGGCGAGCTCGTCGATGCTGCGCTTCTCGGCGAGCAGGCTGCGCGCGACGTAGACCTCGATGCCGGACGGCTGCGGCGGCAGGCCCGGCTCGGTGACCAGCAGCGGCATGCCGACGATCAGCCAGGGTCTGTCCTGCCACACCACCCGCTGCCACGCGGTGTTGCCGCCGGCCACCGCCTGCCCCAACTCCGGTGACACCATCAGGAGAGCCTGCATCGGGGCCTCCAAGCCCGGGCCTTCGCCTCCCGGCGGCGGGGGCTGGGGAGGGGGGACCGGCGCGCGCAGCCCGCCGTGGACGGCGACCGAGAGACTGAACCGGTCGGCCGCGGCCTCGGCGATCTCGGCGAGCTCCTCCCGGTCGGGGTCCGTGGTCGGCAAGGGGTAGAGCGCCTGCAGGCGGCTGGTCATCGCCTGCACGGCGGCGTCCTGCGTCCGCCGCAGGATGTCGTTGCGGGCCTGGACGTAGCTCCCGCCGGCCACCGCCGCCGCGGTGACCACACACAGCAACGCGAACGCGAACAGCAGCCGGGCCCGCAGCCCCAGGGGTGTCACCGGCGGCTCACACCGGCCCGAACCGGTAGCCGAACCCGCGCACCGTCTGCAGGTAGACGGGCGCCGCCGAGTCGTCCTCGATCTTCGCGCGCAGCCGCTGCACGCACGCGTCCACCAGCCGCGAGTCGCCGAAATAGCCGTGCTCCCACACCGACTCCAGCAGTTGCTGGCGGCTGTGCACCCGGCCGGGCGTGCTGGAGAGCACGAGCAGCAGGCGCAGCTCGGTCGGGGCGAGGCTGACCGGCACGCCGCGTTTGTCGACCACCAGCGCGGCCCGGTCGATGGTCAGGTCGCCGTGGCGTTCCAGCTCCGCCTGGTCGCGGCCGATGCGCCGCAGCACCGCGCGGATGCGGGCCTCCAGCACCCTGGGCTGCACGGGCTTGACCACGTAGTCGTCGGCGCCCGACTCCAGCCCGGCCACGACGTCGATGTCGTCGCCGCGCGCGGTCAGCATGATGATCGGCATGTCCCCGGTGGTCCTGATGCGGCGGCAGACCTCGAACCCGTCCATGCCGGGCAGCATCAGGTCGAGCACGACGACGTCGGGGACGTCGGCGCGCAGGCGGTCCAGCCCCTGCTCGCCGGACTCCACCGCGCGCACCCAGTGCCCGTGCCGGGACAGCGCCAGCTCCAGGCCCTCCCGCACGGCCGGGTCGTCCTCGATGAGCAGGATTCGCGACATGCCCCCGGGTTTCACCGCACACTCCGTAACTCGTCGGTCGGTCAACCCATCCACTGTCGGCCGGTCAAGTCCTCGCCCCGTCAGCGTCGTGTCATGATTGTGTCACGGTCGCGCCGGCGGGGCCCGTCCACGAACGCGTCGACGAACGGTGACATACGGCTGACCGCGCGCGCACATGCGGCGCCGATCGTGGTTCGCCATGAACGAACCACGCACCATCCCACTTCGGCCCCGTGACCGGCTGTACGCCGCCGTCACGCTGGTGCTCGCCGTGCTGCTGCTGCCCGTGGCGTTCGTCCGCCGTCCCGGCCGGGCCCGTGAGCTCGCCTGCGGCTGGGCACTGGGGATGCGTTTCCCCGCCGAGGACCTGACCGGGCTCACCGACGGCGCCAGGGCGGCGTTCACCGCGGCGCGCGCCGAGGCGCTGTGGCGGCACCGCCAGCTCATCGGCCTCACCTCGGGGTACCGCGACCCCGCCGTCCAGCAGCGGATGTTCGACGAGGAGGTCCGCCGCTCCGGCTCCCCGGCCTCGGCGCGCATGCTCGTGCTGCCGCCGGCGGAGTCCGGTCACGTCAAGGGCGTCGCGCTGGACGTCCGCCCCCACGAGGGCGCGCGGTGGCTGGAGGAGCACGGCGCCCGCTACGACCTCTACCGCCTGTACGACAACGAATGGTGGCACTTCGAGCACCGCCCGGAGTGCGGCGGCACGCCACCGCCACGACGGCCTCATCCCGGCGTGGGCCACGTCCTCGGGAACTAGCCGCGCCGGCGTGTCAGCCGCTCAGGGCGAAGCCGGCCGCGGCCTCCGCGTGCAGCCGCGCGCTCGGCAGCAGCGGAACCGGGGTGTCCTTCTCGCTGATCAGGAGCTCGATCTCCGTGCAGCCGAGGATGACACCCTCCGCTCCGCGGGCGGCGAGGCCGGCGATGATCCGGGCGAACGCGTCCCTGGACGACTCCCGGAGCACCCCGCGCACCAGCTCGTCGAAGATCACGCGATGGACCAGCTCCCGCTGCTCCCGCCCCGGGACGAGCACGTCGAAGCCGTGGGCGGCCAGCCGGTCCCGGTAGAAGGGCTGCTCCATGGTGAAGCGGGTGCCCAGCAGGCCGACCCTGCGCATCCCCCTGTCGCGGACCGCGGCGCCCACGGCGTCGGCGATGTGCAGCACGGGCACGCTCGCGGCGCGCGCCACGTCGTCGCTCACCCGGCTGAAGGTGTTGCTGCAGACGAGCAGGACGCCGGCGCCGAGGCTCTGCAGTTTCCTGCCGGCGTCGGCCAGCAGCGCGCTCACCTCGTCCCAGCGGTCGGCGAAGATGAGGTCCTCGACGGTCGTGTAGTCGACGGACCAGATGAGGCTGTCGGCGGAATGGCTGCCGCCGAGCCGCTCGCGTACCCGCTGGTTGATGATCTGGTAGTAGATCACCGTCGACTCCCAGCTCAACCCGCCGATGAGGCCGATGGCGCGCATGGAACTCCGTTTCGCTAGCTGATGGTGGCGAGGGCTCTGGCGCAGGCGCCGAGCCCGTACTCGCTGGAGGCCTTGACGAACACGACGTCGCCCGGTTCGAGAAGGGCGGTGGCCAGCTCGACGGCCCCTGCCACGTCCTCGACGGTGTGGACGGCCACGCCCCGGTCCGAGGTCCGGGCCGCCTCCGCCATGGCGAGCGGATCGCCCGCGCCGACCGTGATCAGCACGTCGAAGCGGAGGCGGGCGACGAGCCGGCCCACCTCCGCGTGCCGGGCGCGGGAGGCGTCCGCCTGCTGCCCCATCCCGCCGAGCACGGCGACGGTGCGGCGGACGCCGGCCAGGGCCTTGGCCGCCCGCAGCCCGGCCCGCATGGATTCGGGGTTGGCGTTGTAGGCGTCGTCGACGACGGTGATGCCGTCTGGTCGTTCGGTGATCTGCAGCCGGCCTGCGGAGCGCCGCCGAGCGGCGTTGAGCCCGTCCGCGATCTCGGCGGCGTCCAGGCCGAGCGTGGTGGCGACGGCGGCTGCGGCCAGGGCGTTGCTCACCTGGTGCTCGCCTATGAGGCCGAGCTCGACCGGGGCGCGGCCGGAGGGCGTCACCAGCTCGAACGCCGTCCGCGCCCGATCGTCCATCCGCACGTCCTCGGCGCGCACCCGCGCCCGCCGCGACCTGCCGTACAGCAGGATCCTGGCCTGGGTACGGCCGGCCATGCCCAGGACGTACGGGTCGTCGGCGTTGAGCAGCGCATGCCCGTCCGCGGGCAGCGCCTCGACCAGCTCGCCCTTCGCCGCGGCCACGTCGGCCCGCCCGGTCCCCATCCGTTCCAGGTGCGCGGTGCCGACGTTGAGCACCAGCCCGACCCGGGGCGGCGCGATCCCGGTCAGGTACGTCAGGTCGCCCTTCCTGCTCGCGCCCATCTCCAGCACCAGGTGTCGGGTGTCGGCGTCGGCGCGCAGCACGGTGAGCGGCAGCCCGAGCTCGTTGTTGTACGACCTGTCGGTGGCGACCGTGGCCGCGTGCCGTTCGAGCACCTGGGCCAGCAGGTCCTTGGTGGTGGTCTTGCCCACGGAGCCGGTCAGGCCGATCACGGTCGGGCTGATCCGCCGGAGCAGCTGCCTGGCCAGCAGGCCGAGCGCGAGCTGGACGTCGTCCACCACGAGGGCGGGCACGCCGACGGGCCGCGCGGCCAGCACGGCGACGGCCCCGGCCGAGACGGCGGCGGCCGCGTGGTCGTGACCGTCGGCGCGGGCCCCGGCCGTCGCGGCGAACAGGCCGCCGGGCGTCACCTCGCGGGAGTCGACCGTCGCGGGCGCCGTCACCAGCGCCTCAAGGTCGGGTACGTCGTACGGGCGCGCGCCGCAGGCCCGCGCGATCTCGTCCAGCGTCATCGGGATCACGAGCCGCTCCTCACGAACGCGAGGTCGATGAGGCGGCGCAGCAGGTCCGGGTACGTGACGCCGCTCGCGGCCCAGGCCCTGGCGTAGACGGACCGGGAGGTGAAGCCGGGCATGGTGTTGATCTCCAGCACGTACAGGCGTCCCGTGTCCTCCTCGTGGAGGAAGTCGACCCGGGCCAGGCCGTAGCCGCCGATCGCCCGGAAGGCGCGCAGGGCCAGCTCGCGTACCTCCCCGGCGACCCGTTCGTGGAGGACGGCGGGGATGGTGGCGATCTCGGCCTGGCTGAGGTATTTGGCCTCGTAGTCGAGCCAGTCGCCGGGCACGATGAGCTCGCCGGGCACCGAGACGTCCGGCCTGTCGTGGCCGCCGAGCACGCCGCAGATCAGCTCGCGCGCGGTCACGCCCTGCTCGACGACGACCGTCCGGTCGTAGGTCAGGGCCAGCTCCACGCCCGCGCGCAGCTCCTCCATGGTGGTGACGCGGGAGATGCCGATGGAGGAGCCGAGGCCGGCCGGCTTGACGTACATCGGCCAGTCGAGCGTCTTCACCAGCTCCCCGTGGTCGGCGGCGGTGCGCCATTCGTGCGCGGTGAACCACACGTGCGGGGTGACCGGGATGTCCTCGGCCAGGAACGCGCGCCGCATCGCGACCTTGTTCATGGCCACGGCCGAGGCCAGGACGCCGCAGCCCACGTACGGGATGCCCAGCGTCTCCAGGTGACCCTGGACCACGCCGTCCTCGCCGAACGGGCCGTGCAGCACGGGGAAGACCACGTCCACCAGGTCGCGTCGCAGCTCGACCGGCCATCTGCCCTGGCGGTCGATGATGACGGGGACGGGCTCGTACAGATCTCTCGGCAGCGCGCCGAGCACGGCCTGCGCCGACTGCAGGGACACCTCGTGCTCGGCGGACGGGCCGCCCGCCAGCACCGCCACGCGTACGCGTCCGGCCATGATCGATCAACCTTCCTCAAGCGGGGGTACGGCCCCACCACTGTCGGCTGATCATGTCCGCGCTCCGTCAGCGCCGTGTCATCGTCGTGTCACGGTCGCCGCCGGGAGGGGTGCCCCGCGGGAGGATGCTCGGCTAACGTTCAGGAATGCGCATCATCTCGGTAAATGTCGGCGTCGCGGTGACGGCTGAATGGGCGGGGAGGCTGGGACGGACCGCGATCGACAAGCAGCCGGCCGGGCACCGCGTCCCGGTGCACCTCGGCGGGCTGGCCGGCGACGAGCGCGCCGACCGTGAGCACCACGGCTCCTCCGACCAGGCGGTCTACGCCTACGCCAGGGAGGACTACGACTGGTGGCAGGAACGGCTCGGGCGGGAGCTGCGCGACGGGCTTTTCGCCGAGAACCTCACCACGGCCGGGCTCGACGTCAACGGCGCCGTCCTCGGCGAGCGGTGGCGGATCGGCGGCGTGCTGCTGGAGGTGACCAGGCCCCGGGTGCCGTGCGTGGTGTTCCGCAACTGGTTGGACGAGCCGGGGTGGGTCAGGCGGTTCACCGAGGCGGGACGGCCGGGGGCCTACCTGCGGGTGGTCGAGACCGGGGACGTGGGGGCGGGGGACGAGGTGCGGATCGTCGCACGGCCCGGGCACGGGGTGACGGTGTCCGACTGGTTCCGGGCCCGCCACGGGGACGGGGACGCGCTGCGCCGCATGCTGACGGTGCCGGGCCACGACCCGCACTGGGACGAACTGGCGGCGAGATCCCTGGGGGAGCCGGTCCGGAGCGCCGGGCAGGACGAGCCCGCGGCGGCTCCGGCCGGCTGAGTCCCCCTCCGGGTGTCAGCGGAGGACCGAGTACAACGCCGACGTCAGGGAGGCGCGGGAGTCGTCCTGGTCGATGGACCACATCATCGAGCCGCCCAGCCCCTTGAGCCGGATGTACGCCGCCTTCTGCACCAGCACCGCCGGATCGTCGTACGACCAGAACTCGATGCCGTCGTACAGCCACATCGCCCCGGTCAGCAGGTCCCGGTAGCGCTTGCCGGGCTTGTTCACCAGGTCCTTGTAGTCCTCGTTGCCGGCGGCCCACTTGCCGGGCGCGGGGCCGGTGGCGGGCTTGTAGAGGCCGTCGCCGCCGCCGGTCACGCCGGTCCAGCCCTGGCCGTAGGCGGGCACGCCGATCACGAGCTTGCGGGCGGGCGCGCCCCGCGAGAGGTAGTCGCGCACGGTCTGGTCGACGCTGTACTTCACGGGGTTCGGGTCGCGGCGGTCGGTGAGGAGGTTGCCGTTGTGGCCGGTCTGCGGCTCCCAGGTGCCGTGCAGGTCGTAGCCCTGGACGGTGGCGAAGTCGAGCTGCTTGAAGACGCGGCGCACCTCGTACCCGGCGTCGATCTTGGCGGCGGCGGCCGGCAGGAAGGCGCTGAGCTCGGCGCCGCGGGCGTACGCGTCGAGCTGCGCGCGCAGCTCCTCGACGAACAGCGTGAAGTTGCGCTTGTCCTCGGGCCTGATGACGTTCCCCTCGGCCCCGGCCGAGCCGGGCCACTCCCAGTCGAGGTCGATGCCGTCGAAGACGCCCGCGCCCGCGCCGGGCTCCAGCCCCGGCAGGTTGCCGCGCAGCCACAGGTCGACGCAGGACCGGGCCAGCTTGGCGCGCGAGTCGGGGGTGAGCACGGCGTCGGAGAAGTACTTGGAGCCGGTCCAGCCGCCGAGTGAGATCAGCACCTTGAGCCCGGGGTGCTTGGCCTTGAGCTTGCGGAGCTGGTTGAGGTTGCCGTTGAGCGCCTGGCCGGGCGCGTCGGCCACGCCGTCCACGCTCTGCTCGGCCGGCACCGGACGCTGCCAGTCCGCCCACGGGTCGGCCGAGTAGCAGGAGCCCCCGGCGTCGACGAAGCCGAACGCGTAGTTGAGGTGGGTGAGCTTGGCGGCGGCGCCGCTGACGTCCACGTCCCTGACGTGGTAGTCGCGGCCGTAGACACCCCATTGGATGAAGTACGCGACCCGCTTGAAGCCGCTGCGGGTCTGGGCCTCGGCGGGCACGGAGACCGCCGTGAGGCCCAGTAAGAGGGAGAGCATGATCAGGGTCTTCTTCTTCACCGGGCGACTCCTGTGGCACTTATAAGAAACTTTCCTATAAGTTGACGTGATGGTAGAGCCCGCGCACGAGGGCGTCAACGATCCCGCAGGCGGGACCACCCCCTGACGACCGGCAGACTGGAAGGGTGCCATCCACCCTGCCCGACGGCGACCCCGCGCCCACCACGGGCGAGCTGCCCGACAGCGCCCTGAGCGGCCTCGGCGAGCGGCCGTTCGGCTTCTACGTCCACGTGCCGTTCTGCGTGACCCGCTGCGGCTACTGCGACTTCAACACCTACACCGCCGCCGAGCTCGGCCCGGGCGCCTCCCAGCGCGACTACGCCGACACGGTCGTGGAGGAGGTGCGCCTCGCCCGGCGCGTCCTGGGCGAGCGCGAGCTGCCGGTGGACACCGTGTTCTTCGGCGGGGGCACCCCCACGCTGCTGCCGCCCGAGGACCTCGCGCGGATCCTCGCGGCGATCGACTCCGAGTTCGGGCTGCGGCCAGGGGCCGAGGTCACCACGGAGGCCAACCCCGAGTCCGTCGATCCCTCCTCGCTGGAGAAACTGCGCCACGGCGGGTTCAACCGCATCAGCTTCGGCATGCAGAGCGCCCGCGAGCACGTGCTGCGCGTGCTCGACCGCAAGCACACGCCGGGACGTCCGGCGGCGGCCGTACGCGAGGCCAGGGAGGCCGGGTTCGAGCACGTCAACCTCGACCTCATCTACAGCACGCCGGGCGAGTCCGACGACGACTGGCGGGCCTCACTGGCCGCCGCGATCGAGGCCGGGCCCGACCACGTGTCGGCCTATTCGCTCATCGTCGAGGAGGGCACCAGGCTCGCCGCCCGCATCCGCCGCGGCGAGCTGCCCCTGCCCGACGACGACGTGGCCGCCGACCGCTACCTCATCGCCGACGAGCTGCTGGCCGAGGCGGGCTTCCACTGGTACGAGGTGTCCAACTGGGCGGTCTCCGAGGAGGCCCGCTGCCGGCACAACCTGCTCTACTGGACCGGCGGCGACTGGTGGGCCGCCGGGCCCGGCGCGCACAGCCACGTGGGCGGCACCCGCTGGTGGAACGTCAAGCACCCCGCCGCCTACGCCCAGCGCCTGGCCGCCGGCGTCTCGCCCGCCCACTCCCGCGAGGTGCTGGACGCGGGCGACCGCGTCGCCGAACGCCTCATGCTGGAGCTGCGCCTGGTCACCGGCTACCCGCTCGCCGACGTGGCGCCGGGGGCGCGCCCGGTGGTGGCGGGCGCGCTGGCGCGAGGGCTGCTGGAGCCCGAGCCGTTCAAGGCCGGGTTGATGGTGCTCACGCTGAGGGGGCGGCTGCTGGCCGACGCCCTCGTACGTGACCTGCTGGTCTAGGTGATCATCCGGATGGAGAGCGGATAGCGGTACCGCTGGCCCTTGTTCGTGGCGATGGCCGCCTGGACGTGGAAGATCAGTGACAGCACCCAGATCACCGGCAGCAGCAGGACGCCGATGAACACCACCGACAGGACGGCCGCCACCACGTAGCCGATGAACATCGTGATCTGGAAGTTCAGCGCCTCCGCCGCCTGGTCGCGGACGTAGGGGGACTGGTCGCGCTTGACCAGGTAGATGATCAGCGGGCCGATCCAGGAGGCGAGCAGGCCGAGGAGGTGCGCCAGCATCGCCATCGTGCTGTCGTCGCTGCCGGGGCGGGGGCCGTACATGCCCGGCACGTACGGCTGGCCGGGCGGCTGCGCGTAGCCGTAACCGGGCGGGGGCTGCTGCTGGTAGCCGTAGCCGGGCTGCTGCCCGTAGCCATAGCCAGGCTGCTGGCCGTAGCCGGGCTGCGAGCCGGGTTGCTGACCGTACCCGTAGGCGGGCTGGGAAGGCGGCTGCTGCCCATACCCATAGGGGGGCTGCTGGCCGTAGCCGTAGGCCGGCTGGGAGGGCGGCTGCTGACCGTAGCCGTAGCCCGGCTGCTGGGGGCCGCTCTGGCTTGGGGGCACGGCCGACGGCGGGACGTACCGGGTCGCGTCGTCGTCGGGCGGCGAGGCGTGGGGATCCTGGCTCATGATGATGTCTCCGTTACGAAGTCGATCAGTTCCTCGACCCGGCCGAGCAGCTCCGGCTCCAGGTCGGTAAAGGTCGAGACGGCGCCGAGGATGCGCCGCCAGGCGTCGGCCGGCTCCACGCGCCAGCCCAGCGCGGCGATCACGCCCTCCTTCCACGGCACCCCGCGCGGCACCTCGGGCCAGGCGGGGATGCGCAGCACGGACGGCTTGACCGCCTGCCAGATGTCGACGAACGGATGCCCCACCACGAGCACGTCCGGCGAGGTGATCTCGGCGGCGATGCGGCTCTCCTTGGAGCCGGGGACGAGGTGGTCCACGAGGACCCCGAGGCGCCGCCCCGGCTCGGGGCCGAACTCGGCGACGATGTCCGGCAGGTGGTCCACGCCTTCGAGGTATTCGACCACGACCCCTTCGACCCGCAGGTCGTGGCCCCAGATCTTCTCCACGAGCGCGGCGTCGTGCACGCCCTCGACGTAGATGCGGCTCTCCCTGGCCACGCGGGCCCGCAGCCCCTCGACGGCGATGGAGCCCGACGCGCTGCGCCGCGGGCCGGCGGGGGCGGCGGCCGGCGCGGGGCGCACCAGGGTCACCGGCCTGCCCTCCAGGAGGAACGCGGCCGGCGCCAGCGGGAACAGCCGCCGCCTGCCGAACCGGTCCTCCAGCGTGACGGCCTCCTTGTCGCAGGCCACCACGGCGCCGCAGAAGCCGCTGTCGGCGTCCTCCACGACGAGATCCGGCTCGGCGGGCACCTTCGGAATCTTGCCCTTGCCGGGCCGCCGCCAGTTACCCGCCAGAACATCACCGTCGTACACAGGGGGGACCGTAGCAAATCACCCGGCTGCCGCAAGGCGCTTGCGCGCGGAGGAGCGGCGCACCAGGACCACGATGGTGACGATGATCGCGAGCAGGATGCCCGCGCCGGGGACGGCGAGCAGCGCGACGACCCCGCCGACCACCCCGCCCGCGGCGGACGACAGCGGCTTGCCGACGCCGTACTTGACGGTGGCCGACTCCTCGTTGCTGCAGGTGAGCTGGTAGTCGCCCTTGGCGGGGGCGTTGACCACGAGGATCTGCTCCCACACGACGCCGTTGACCGTGACGGTCTGCGAGCCGCTGGTCTTGGCCAGCTTGGCCTTTCCTCCGCCGCCGGCGATCTGGCACGAGTAGTTGACCGGCGTGTCGGCCGAGACGTAGACGGCGGGCTTGTCGGCCGGGTCCACGGCGACGGTGACACTCTCGCCCGAGGCGAACGTCTTGGTGGGCGCGAGGTCGCTCACGCCGCCGGCGACGCCGTTCACGAAGAGCACGACGCCGAGGACGCCGCAGAGCACGGCCACGATCCAGGCGCCGCCGACCCACCACAAGCTGGGTTTGATGGCTTTGGAATCGATTCGTGGTGGGAACTGTGGTTGTTGGCCGTATTGTCCGTACTGAGGCGGCGGACCGTAAGGCTGCGGAGGTGCGCCGTAACCCGGCTGACCACCGTATCCGGGCTGCTGCCCGTATCCCGGCTGGGAGCCGGGTTGCGGGCCGTATCCGGGCTGAGGCGGGAATGGCTGATGGTGGTACGGACCCTGTCCGGGCGGTGGCCCGTACGGGGGCTGTGCTTCGTCCGACATGTCCGCAAGTGTGAAGGCTGTCGCTTGTAAGACGCTAGCAAGAGGATGGGAGCCGGTGTCATCGCACCCTGTGGGCGGGAGCCGTACACTTGGCACTCGGGAACACAGAGTGCTAGACACCGCGTTTTCCCTACGGGCAGAGGCAGGAGGTGAGCACGTGCTCGACGAACGGAAGCTGGCGGTGCTCCGCGCCATTGTCGAGGACTACGTGTCCACCAACGAACCGGTGGGCTCCAAGGCGCTGGCCGAGCGCCACAATCTGAAGGTCTCCCCTGCGACGGTCAGGAACGACATGGCCGCGCTGGAGGAGGAGGGCTACATCACCCAGCCGCACACGAGTGCGGGGCGGGTGCCCACGGACAAGGGCTACCGCCTGTTCGTGGACCGGCTCTCGCAGATCAAGCCGCTGTCGGGCGCCGAACGCCGGGCGATCGAGACGTTCCTGGCAGGCGCCGTGGACCTGGACGACGTGGTCATGCGCACGGTGCGGCTGCTCGCGCAGCTCACCCGGCAGGTGGCCGTCGTCCAATACCCCACGCTCACCCGTTCGACCGTCCGGCACGTCGAGCTGGTGCCACTGAGCGAGCGCCGCGTCATGCTGGTGCTCATCACCAACACCGGCCGCGTCGAGCAGCGCGTCGTCGAGCTGCCCGAGGCGCTGGAGGACACCCGCATCGCGCACCTGCGCGCGGTGCTCAACTCCGGCCTCGACGGCTGCCAGCTCAGCAGCGTTCCCGAGCTGGTCGCCGACCTGCCGGAACGGCTGCCCGTGGAGGACCGCCCGGCCGCCGCCACGATCCTGTCCGTGCTGCTGGAAACCCTGGTGGAGCGGTACGACGAGAAGATCGTTTTCGCGGGCGCGGCCAACCTCGCCGGAGCCGACTTCTCCATCGGCCTGCGCGACGTGCTGGAGGCGCTGGAGGAGCAGGTCGTGCTCATGCGGCTGCTCGGCGAGACCTCGCCCGACACCCCGTCCGCGCTCACCGTACGGATCGGCTCGGAAAACCCCTACCTCCAGGGCACATCCGTGGTCGCAACCGGATACGGTCTTGGCGACAACCAACTGGCCCGGCTCGGTGTGCTGGGTCCCACCAGGATGGACTATCCCGTGACGATGGGCGCCGTGCGCGCGGTGGCTCGCTACGTCAGCCAGATCCTGGCTGCATCATAAGAGGTCGATAAGTGGCAAACAGCGACTACTACGCCACCCTCGGGGTGCGGCGTGACGCGAGTCAGGACGAGATCAAGAAGGCATACCGCCGGCTCGCCCGCGAGTTGCACCCCGACGTGAACCCCGATCCTGACACCCAGGAGCGGTTCAAAGAGATCACGCAGGCCTACGAGGTGCTGTCCGACCCGAACAAGCGCCAGATGTACGACCTGGGGGGCGACTCCTCCTTCGCCGGCGCGGGAGCGGGCGCCGCGGGCTTCGGCGCGGGCTTCCCGTTCAGCGACATCATGGACGCCTTCTTCGGCACCGCCGCGGGCGCCCGTGGCCCGCGTTCGCGCGCCCGGCGTGGTCGCAACGCCACCATCCGGGTCGAGCTCGACCTGCGCGAGACGGCGTTCGGCACCACCCGTGAGCTGGTCGTCGACACCGCCGTGGTGTGCGAGGTCTGCCACGGCGCCGGCGCCTCGCCCGGCACCCACCCCGACACCTGCGACATGTGCAACGGGCGCGGCGAGATCTCCCAGGTGACCCGCTCGTTCCTGGGCCAGGTCATGACCTCGCGGCCGTGCCCGCAGTGCGGCGGTTTCGGCACCATCATCCGCCACCCCTGCCAGGAGTGCTCGGGCGACGGCCGGGTGCGCACCCGCCGCACCATCAAGGTCCGCATCCCGGCGGGCGTCGAGGACGGCACCCACATCCAGCTCGCCGGCGAGGGCGAGGTCGGCCCCGGCGGCGGCCCGCCCGGAGACCTGTTCCTGGAGATCGTCGAGCGGGCCCACGAGATCTTCGAACGGCGCGGCGACGACCTCCACTGCACCGTCCAGCTCCCGATGACGGCCGCCGCGCTCGGCACGGTGCTCGCGGTCGAGACGCTCGACGGCACCGAGGAGGTCGACGTCCGGCCCGGCACCCAGTCAGGCCAGGTCATCACCATGTTCGGGCGGGGCGTGCAGCGCCTCAACGAGTCCGGCCGGGGCGACCTGCTCATCCACGTCAACGTCGAGACCCCCTCGAAGCTCGACACCCAGCAGGAGGACCTGCTGCGCGAGCTGGCCAGGCTGCGGGGCGAGGAGCGCCCGCCGGGCAAGTTCGCGCCGGGGCAGCAGGGCTTCTTCTCGCGCCTGCGCGACGCGTTCAACGGCAGGTGACGTGAGCGTTCCGGTGTTCATCGCCCGCGAGCTGGGCGACGGTCCGGAGCTGACGCTCGACGGCCCCGAGGGGCGCCACGCCGCCTCCGTGCGCCGTCTGCGGGCCGGCGAGCGGGTCGATCTGACCGACGGCGCCGGCCGGGTCGCCGAGTGCGTGGTGCGCGAGGCGTCCAAGGACGCGCTCGGGCTGGACGTGCTGCGCCGCTACGAGGTGCCGGCCCCGAGGCCGCGGCTGACCGTCGTGCAGGGGCTGCCCAAGGGCGACAGGGGCGAGCTGGCCGTCGAGATGATGACCGAGGCCGGGGTGGACGTCATCGTCCCCTGGTCGGCCTCGCGCAGCATCGCCCAGTGGAAGGGCGACAAGGTCGCCAAGGGGCTCGGCCGCTGGCGTACGACCGCGCGCGAGGCGGGCAAGCAGTCCCGCCGCTTCCACCTGCCCGAGGTGAGCGAGCCGGCCACCACCGCGCGGGTGGCGGAGCTGCTGTCCGGGGCGGCGCTGGGGCTGGTGCTGCACGAGGAGGCGGCCGAGCCGCTGTCGCGGGTGGCGCTGCCGGCCGAGGGCGACATCGTGATGGTCGTCGGTCCTGAGGGCGGCGTCTCGGGGGAGGAGCTCGACCGGTTCAGCGCCGCGGGGGCGGTGCCGGTGCTGCTCGGGCCGACGGTGCTGCGCACGTCCACGGCTGGGGTGGCGGCGGCGGCCGTGCTGCTCACGCGCACGGGCCGGTGGTGAGCCGCCGGTGGGAGGTCAGGGGGTGGTGCCGCCGCCGGTCTCGATGAGCGGGGTGGCGATCTCGGCCGGGCTCTCGCTGATGCTGTCGGCCGGGCACTGCTCGGTGGGGCACGTCGAGGGCTGAAGGGCGGGGTCGGCCTCCGTGGGAGCCGGCGACGGCGACGCTGTCGGGCAGTCGTCGCGCGGATCGGCCGGGGTCGCGGCCACGGGCGGGCAGGTGGTGGTCTCCGTACGCGGGGTCGGCGTCGGCCGGCTCGTGGACCCGGCGGTCCTGGGCGGCCTGCTCGGCGCCTCGGTGGTGGGCTCGGGCGGCACGACGACCGGGTTGTCGTGGCTGGGCGGAGGCGGGGGCGGCTGCTGGGAGCGGGTGGTGGAGGAGTTGGACGGCACCCTGCCCGTGGTCTCCTGATCGACGACCGTGATCGGGCTCTCGTTGATCACCTTGGACCGCAGCTCGGGCACCACCATGACGATCGTGCCCGCCACCAGGACGGCGCTGGCCGCGGCCGCGCCGGCCCGCCACCAGAACAGGTTGCGTACGCCGCGCCGCTCGATCCTGGCACGGATGATCTCCAGACCCTCCGGTGAGGGCACGACCGCGTCCGCCTCCGCGCGGAGCGCACGGCGTAGGAGGTCGCCGTGCTCGTCGGGGCGAAGGGTCATGACATTTTCTCCAGGACGGATCGCAACGCGGCCATGCCACGGGCGGTGTGGCTCTTGACCGCGCCCTTGCTGATGCCCATCGCGTGAGCGATCTCAGCTTCGGACAGATCACCGTAATACCGCAGAACCAGTGCTTCTCTCTGCCGGGTCGGGAGGGCTCGTAACGCCTCGATGACGGCGGACCGTTCCAGCTCGCCGATCGCGCCGTTCTCGGCGCTCGGCGCGTCGGGCAGGCCCTTGGGAGCGTATTTCTCGACGACGGCGCGGTGGCGCAGCACCGAACGCGAGCGGTTGACGACGGACTGACGGAGGTAGGCGAGTGCTTTGTCGGGGTCGCGCAGCCTGCGCCAGGCGCCGTGAATGGCGACGAACGCGTCCTGCACGACCTCCTCGGCGGTCGCGATGTCGCGCACCAGCAACACAGCGAGACGCACCAATGACCGAAAGTGCGCGCTGTAGAGCGCGGTAACGGCCATGTCGGCATCCCACTCGACCGGCACCGCCCCCATCGACCTGTCGGCCAGAAGGGTTTCGGTGGTCACATCAGTGGGACGCGCGGCCTTCCCAGTGGGTTTACGCTCTTCCGGTTCTTGAGGTTTCCCCGGTTCCTTAGGGTGCATTACCCAGTCGTGTCCTCGCCAGGTGGCGCTCGCCCGACCCTGAATCGTCTGTTTTGTTGAAGTCTCGCACACCCACCCTAACCGCGTTGATCTTCCCGCGCACGACACCGCCGATTACCGATTCGCAACGGACCGGCCAACGGGAGGCGGGTCGGTATGGTGCTGCTGTGAAGGACTGCCTCTTCTGCAAAATCGTCGCCAAGGAGATTCCCGCCGAGATCGTCCACGAAACCGGCAGGACATTGGCGTTCCGCGACATCGACCCCAAGGCGCCGACCCACGTCCTGGTGATCCCCAAGGAGCACCACGCGGACGCGGCGGCGCTCGCCGAGGCCGACGACGGCCTGACCGACGAGGTGCTGAAGGCCGCGCACGCCGTGGCCGTGCTCGACCAGGTGGCCGAGCGCGGCTACCGCGTCGTCTTCAACACCGGACCCGCCGCCGGGCAGACCGTCTTCCACACGCACGCCCATGTCCTGGGCGGCCGAGACCTCACCTGGCCGCCCGGTTAGACCCGTTGTGGTGGTGCGAGGGGCCGGTGCGGTGATATTGACGCGAGCAAACCGCCTGGCCCCGGATACGATGGGCGGAGAAGAACTCCGAAAGAGACCGGGAGGCATCAGGCCGCTGGCCTGCCCATGTCCGAACTACATGAATCCCGACGCACGGCACCTCCCTCGCGCACTCAAGCCAAGGTGCTGATTCCGGACGAATACCCGATGGTCAGCCTCCTCGGCTCCCGCGACGAGCTGCTTCGTGTCATCGAGGGCGCTTTCAAGGCCGACATCCACGTACGGGGCAACGAGATCACCGTCACCGGCAGCCCGGACGAGAGCGGCGTCGTCGTACGCCTCTTCGAAGAGCTCGTCGAGGTGCTCCGCAGCGGCGGCGAGCTCACCCCCGACGCGGTCGAGCGCAGCATCGCGATGCTGCGCATGACCTCCGACCGCCCCGCCGAGGTGCTGTCGCTCGACATCCTGTCCTCGCGTGGCCGCACGATCAGGCCCAAGACCGTCAACCAGAAGCGCTACGTCGACGCGATCGACAAGCACACGGTGGTCTTCGGCATCGGCCCCGCCGGCACCGGCAAGACCTACCTCGCCATGGCCAAGGCGGTCCGGGCGCTGCAGGAGAAGCGGGTCAACCGCATCATCCTGACCCGCCCGGCGGTCGAGGCCGGCGAGCGGCTCGGCTTCCTGCCCGGCACGCTCTACGAGAAGATCGACCCCTACCTGCGCCCGCTCTACGACGCGCTGCACGACATGGTCGACCCCGACTCCATCCCCAAGCTGATGGCCGCGGGGACGATCGAGGTCGCGCCGCTCGCCTACATGCGCGGCCGGACGCTCAACGACGCCTTCATCATCCTCGACGAGGCACAAAACTCCTCGGCCGAGCAGATGAAGATGTTCCTCACCCGGCTGGGGTTCAACTCCAAGATCGTGGTGACGGGTGACGTCACGCAGGTCGACCTGCCCACGGGCACGGTCAGCGGGCTGCGGGTGGTCCAGGAGATCCTCGACGGGATCCCCGACATCCACTTCGCCCGCCTGTCCAGCGCCGACGTCGTCCGCCACAAGCTGGTGAGCGAGATCGTCGACGCCTACGGACGCTACGACGCGACGCAGGCGGCTCAGGAGCCCAAGGCCATCCAGCAGCGAGGGAAGCGCCGGCCGTGAGCATCGAGATCAACAACGAGTCCGGCGTCGGCGTCGACGAGGAGAGCCTGGTCGCGCTGGCCACGCACGTGCTCGGCGAGATGGGCATCAACCCGCTCGCCGAGCTGTCCATCGTCGTCATCGACGAGGACGCCATGGCCGAGCTGCACGAGAAGTGGATGGGCGAGCCGGGCCCCACCGACGTGCTCGCCTTCCCGATGGACGAGCTGCGTCCCGGCGGCGGCGCGCGCGGCGACTCCGACAGCCCGGCCGACCCGGCGCTCCTCGGCGACGTCGTGCTCTGCCCGCAGGTGGCCGCCCGGCAGGCCGAGGAGGCCGGCCACGCCACCGCCGACGAGCTCGAGCTGCTGTGCACGCACGGCATCCTCCACCTGCTCGGCTACGACCACGCCGAGCCGGAGGAGCACAAGGAGATGTTCGGGCTCCAGGCCCAGCTCCTGGAGTCATGGCAGGAGGTGCGCGACTCGCGGTGAACGTGCCCTGGTTGCTCCTGGCCGTCGCGCTCGTGATCATCGGTGGCCTGATCGCCAGTGCGGAGACCGCGCTGACGCGCATCTCCCGCGTGAGGGCCGAGGAGTTCGTCCGCGACGGCCGGCGGGGGGCGCGGCGGCTGCAGGCCATCGTGACCGACCCGCCACGCTATCTCAACCTGCTGCTGCTGCTCCGGCTGAGCTGCGAGCTGGTGGCCACGGTCATCGCCACCCTGCTGTTCATCGACGTCATGGAGGACCAGGGCTGGGCGTACGTCTGGGCCGCGGTCGTGATGATCGTGATCAGCTACGTGGTGGTCGGGGTCATGCCCCGCACACTGGGCCGCCAGCACGCCGAGCCGGTCGCGCTGGCCAGTGCGCCGGTCGTCTACGGGCTCACCCGCATCTTCGGCCCGCTGCCCAAGCTGCTCATCCTGCTCGGCAACGCGCTCACGCCCGGCAAAGGGTTCCGCGACGGCCCGTTCACCTCGGAGGCCGAGCTGCGTGACCTGGTCGACCTGGCCGAGGAGCGCCGGGTGATCGAGCCGGACGAGCGCGAGATGATCCACTCGGTGTTCGAGCTGGGCGACACGCTGGTGCGCGAGGTCATGGTGCCGCGCACCGACATGGTCTACATCGAGCGCGGCAAGACGATCAGCCAGGCGCTGTCGCTGGCGCTGCGCAGCGGCTTCTCCCGCATCCCGGTCGCGGGCGAGAACGAGGACGACGTCGTCGGCATCGCCTATCTCAAGGACATCGCCCGCAAGATCCAGGAGTCGGGCGAGGGCGGCGGCAAGGAGCCGGTCGAGACGATCATGCGGCCGGCCGCGTACGTCCCGGAGAGCAAGCCCATCGACCAGCTCATGCGCGAGATGCAGGCCCGGCAGATCCACATCGCCATCGTCATCGACGAGTACGGCGGCACCGCCGGCCTGGTCACCATCGAGGACGTCCTGGAGGAGATCGTCGGCGAGATCACCGACGAGTACGACCAGGAGGCCCCCCGGGTCGAGCGGGTCCCCGACGGCTCCCTGCGGGTCACCGCCCGGATGCCGGTCGACGAGCTGGCCGAGCTGTTCGACACCGAGATCGAGGTCGACGACGTGGAGACCGTCGGCGGCCTGCTGGCCCACGCGCTCGGCCGGGTGCCCATCGCGGGCTCCCACGCGGAGGTGGCCGGCCTGTCGCTGACCGCCGAGACGCTGGCCGGCCGGCGCAACCGCATCAGCACCGTCGTCGTACGCCGGGTGGCTCCCCCCGAGGAGGACGAGGAGTCGGTCGCGGCGAACGCCGGGCAGGAATAGGGCGGAAGGGCCGCACGCAAGCGATCTACAAGTTTTCTGCAAGCACCGTCGGGCACTCTGTGAATCACGACATCCAGTGCGGTGGGTGTAAAGGGGGAGGCGTCCGAACGCCGGGTGGGGTTCGCGGCGGGAGGACGACTCCAGGGGGGACGACAGCGTCCCGGCCGGGCGGCCGGCTGAGACGCTGATCGGCGTAAAGGGTGTTCTCGTCCGGCTAGACCGGATGAGGACACCCTTTTTGCGTGTCGCCGAGATCCCCCATTGAGCCCCCAGGGCATTTTCCGCGCTGGGGGGAATCATGAGACGAAGACGGAGGACCGCCGCCGCGGCCCTGCTCGCCGGAGCGCTCACCGGAGTGCTCATGTGCGCGCTGGCCGGCTGCGGCGGCGGTGGCGGGGAGAGCTTCATCGACCCGCGCGCCATGGCGCAACTGCGCGAGGCGCTCAGCAAGGAGCCGAGCCTGCCCGACGGGTTCACGGCCAGGCCCGACCAGGCGTGGCGGATGCCGTTCGGCCCGGCGCAGCGCAGTTGCCGCGCGCTGCTCGAACCGGCCGGCGGGCAAGCGCCCGGCCAGGCGCTCACCGCTCAGGCGGCGGTCAGCTACCAGGGCGACGGGCTGGGGGAGCAGGCCGGGGTCGGTCTGGCCAGGTACGCCGGCGGGGAGGCCGGGGCGCACCTCGACGAGCTGGACCGGGCCCGCAGGGAGTGCCGGGAGGTGCGCACCTCGTCGGGGACCGACCTGTGGCTGAGCGAGCTGCCGCCGGAGGCCGCCGGGGACGAGGCGGTCGGCGCGCGGCTGCAGGGGCGGCTGCACGGATATCCGTACGCGCTGGACGTGGTCTTCTCCCGGGTCGGCGACACGCTCGTGTCGGTGGTGCACACGGGCATGAACGACGTGGACCCGGCACGCACCAGGCAGGTGGTCGACGCGGCCATGGCGATGGCCGGAGCCTGATCCGGGACGCCTAATCTGGAGCGCGTGACTCTCGATCCTGAAGACAGCAAGATCATTACCTTGGCGCGGGCGGCGCGGGCGCGCAACGGCTCGGCCGAGGGCGCCGCGGTGCGCGACGAGACCGGGCGCACCTACTCGGCGACCGACGTCAAGCTGGCCGCGCTCTCGCTCTCGGCCGTGCAGGTGGCGGTGGCCATGGCCATCTCCAGCGGCGCGCGCTCCCTGGAGGCGGTCGCGGTGGTGAGCGAGGGCGAGCCGGGCGACGGCGACCGGGCCGTGGCCGCGGAGCTGGGTGTGCCGTCGCTGCTCGTGGCCGGCCCCGACGGCACGCTGCGGAGCTGACATGCCGATGTCCCCGTTCCTCGCCAGGCTGCGCGAGAAGGTGGGCGGCGAGCTGCTCATGCTGCCCTCGGCGTCCGGGTTCGTCTTCGACGGGGCGGGGCGGCTGCTGGTGGCCAGGCACGGCGACGTGGGCGTGTGGGCGGCGCCCGGCGGCGGCATCGACCCCGACGAGCGCCCCCAGGACGCCGTGGTGCGCGAGCTGCGCGAGGAGCTCGGCATCGAGATCGAGGTACGCGGCCTGATCGGCGTCTACGGCGGCCCGGAGTTCCGGGTCCACTACCCCAACGGCCACCAGGTCGGCTACGTCAACGCCGGCTACGCCTGCGTGATCGTCTCCGGCGACCCCGAGCCCGACGGCGACGAGATCACCGATTGCCGGTGGGTGGGGGAGGAGGAGCTGGCCGGCCTCCACACCACCGACTGGATGCCGCTGGTGGCGCCCGAGGCGTTCGCCTGGTGGCGTGAACACGCCCGCCGATAGGACAGAATGCAGAGGTGACCTCGCCAGACAGCCATCGCGCCGGATTCGCCTGCTTCGTGGGCAGGCCGAACGTCGGCAAGTCCACGCTGATGAACGCCCTGGTCGGCTCGAAGGTGGCGATCACCTCCTCCAAGCCGCAGACCACCAGGCGCGCCATCAGAGGCATCGTGCACCGCCCCGACGCCCAGCTCGTCATCGTGGACACCCCCGGCCTGCACCGCCCGCGCACCCTGCTCGGCGAGCGGCTGGACAGCCTGGTGCTGTCCACGCTGACCGAGGTGGACGTGATCGGCTTCTGCGTGCCGGCCAACGAGCCGATCGGCAAGGGCGACCGGTTCATCGCCGACAAGCTGTCGGCGGTGAAGAAGACGCCGGTGGTGGCCGTGGTCACCAAGTGCGACCTGGCCTCGCGCGAGCAGATCGCCGAGCAGCTGCTCGCGGTGTCGCAGATCGCGGAGTTCGCCGACGTGGTGCCGGTCTCCGCGCAGTCCGGCGAGCAGCTCGACGTCGTCGGCGACGTGCTGATCCAGCACCTGCCGGAGTCGCCGCCGCTCTACGAGGACGGCACCCTCACCGACGAGCCCGAGCAGGTGCTGGTCGGCGAGCTGATCAGGGAGGCGGCGCTGGAGGGCGTACGCGACGAGCTGCCGCACTCCATCGCCGTGGTCGTCGACGAGATGCTGCCCCGCGAAGGGCGTGACGACCTGCTCGACATCTACGCCCACATGTTCGTCGAACGGCCCTCGCAGAAGGCCATCGTCATCGGGCACAAGGGCGAGCGGCTGCGCGAGGTGGGCACCAACGCCCGCAAGCAGATCGAGGCGCTGCTCGGCACCCGCGTCTACCTCGACCTGCGCATCAGCGTGGCCAAGGACTGGCAGCGCGACCCCAAGCAGCTGCGCCGCCTCGGCTTCTACGACTGAGCGCCGGGCCTGGCCCTCCTGACCAGCGCCAGGACCCCGAGCACGACGAGCGCGAGCGCGCAGGCCAGCGTGGCGAACCAGCCGGCCCTGATCACCGGCGTGACAGACAGCAGGCCGAGATCCACCGAGACACGGTCCCGCCAGCCGCCCCCCTGCAGCTGGAACATCAGAGTGGCGGCCACGGCCAGCCCGCCGGGCAGCACGGCCAGGGCGGCGAGGCGCGGATGCGCCAGCAGCCCGGCGAGCCCGCAGGCGAGCGCCGCCAGCCCGGCCAGCAGAGCATAGACGCCGAGCCCGTCGTCGATGCCGCGCACGTCGCCCGAGAGCCCGGCGCCGAGCACACCGATCCTGGCCTCGACGCCGGCCCAGGGCAGGATCGCACAGAACACCAGGAGCGCCGCGACGGCGGTCACGGCGAGCGGGTAGCCACGGCCGGGGCGGCGGACGAGCTGCAGGTCTTCGGCCACACGATCAGCGTACGCCGGGCCGGGCGCCACGGCCACGGCCTGCGACAGTGTCGTCACCGTCTCCGGACACCGCCCGCTCCCCGCGTTCCAGGAGGGAGCGCAGCTCCACCGCGTCCGCGGCGAGGGCCGACACCACCGTGCCGGACGCCGCCAGCGGCAGCACCGCGAGCCCGTCGGACACCAGCGGCTCCTTCGCCGTGGCGGTGAGGAACGTGGTGCCGAGGCAGCGCGCCCCGCCCAGCACCGCCGGGGAGGCGTCGAGATCGGGATCGCCGAGCGTGAGCTCCTGCCGCAGCAGCGGGCGGCCGGCGAGGGTGGCGTCGAAGCGGGTGCGGCAGCGGCCGGGCCGCTCGCCGTACCGGCCGAGCACGATCTCCTCGCGCCACAGCACGCTCGCCTCCGGCTCCAGCTCCAGGCGGACGATCAGCCGGTGCGCGCAGCCGGCGGCGAGCACCGTCGGCTCGGGGACGAAGCGGAGCCGCGCGCCCGCGCCGACCCGGGCGGTGACCAGCAGCTCCGACTCGCCCCTGCCGGGCAGGACCAGCGTGCTCGCCACCGACGCCAGCTCCAGCGTGGTCCGGGGAGCGACGTCCAGGTCCAGCGACAGACGGTCACCGCCGAGCGGCCCGGCCGCCGTCGAGACCAGGTGCACGGTGTGCGGGCCGGTCTGGCGCAGCGTCAACGGCGGCGCCGAGGCCAGCCGCCGCAGCACGGTCCGCCCGTCGGGGCCGGCCGCCGTTCCCACAGCCGCCCCCGCCCGCATCCCGCCCCCACGACCGGGCTGGTCGGGCATTAGGGCCCGCATCCCGGCCCCACGACTGGGCTGGTCGGGCATCAGGATGCCGGGGTCGCGTGGGTGTGGGACCAGGCGGTCACCTGGTCGCTGACCCAGCTCGCGACCGCGCCCGCCGACGGCTGCTCGCGGATCGAGGTGAACAGGACCGGGCGCTCGCCGCGTACGGCGGCCGCGTCGCGGTCCATCACGCCGAGGTCGGCGCCCACCATCGGCGCCAGGTCCGTCTTGTTGATCACCAGCAGGTCGGCGGTGGTGACGCCGGGCCCGCCCTTGCGCGGCACCTTGTCGCCGCCCGACACGTCCAGGACGAAGATCTGCCGGTCGGCGAGCCCGCGGCTGAACGTGGCCGTGAGGTTGTCGCCGCCGCTCTCCACGATGACCAGGTCGAGCGGCCCGAACCGGTCCTCCAGCGTCTCGACCGCGTCGAGGTTGGCCGCGATGTCGTCGCGGATGGCGGTGTGCGGGCAGCAGCCGGTCTCGACGGCGAGGATGCGCTCGGGGTCGAGCACGCCCGCGCGGCGCAGGAAGTCGGCGTCCTCGGTGGTGTAGATGTCGTTGGTCACCACGCCCAGCGAAAGGTCGGGCCCGAGCGTACGGCACAGCGCGGCCACCAGGGCCGTCTTGCCGCTGCCCACGGGGCCGCCCACGCCGAGGCGCAGCGCACGGCCGTGGCCGTCGGGAGCGTGGTGATGGTCGTCGTGACGAGCACCCATGGGTGAGGGTCCTTCCTAGGAGACGAACAGCCGGACCTCGGCCCTGGCGTGCTGCTCGGCCAGCAGGTCCAGGGCCGGGGCCGAGCACGCGGGCAGCTCCGCCCAGGAGCCGGGCGGACGGGAGCCGGGCGGGTGCGGGCCGGGCGGGTGTGCGCGTTCGGCCACCGCCGCGAGGTCGGGGCCGAGTGCGGCGAGCAGGGCGTGCACGGCGACCGGGTCCAGGCCGAGCAGCCGGACCGCCGCCGTGGCCGGGCCGCTGACCGCGTGGTACGCCGCCGCCAGCGCCGCCTCCCCGGCCGTGGCCCCGGCGGCGTACGCGGCCACGCCGAGCGCGACCGGGTGGTGCGGGCTCGGCGTCCGCCGCGCCAGCTCCTCCAGAGCCTCGGCCGGCCACACCCGGCGGGCGACCCGGAGCAGGAGTCGCCCCTGCGTACGGGACGCCGCCCGCTGGGCGGGTGAGGCGGTGCGGGCGTCGGCCTCCTCGTCCAGCAGCTCCCACCCGGGACTCTCGTCCACGGCGGCGGCACGGGCGGCCGCGGCGAGGGCGGCGGCCGGCACGCCCGCCGTGTGCAGGCGGCCCCGCAGGAACCGCTCCAGGGACGGCACGTCGTGCACCGCCCCCGCCGCGATGACCCGCTCGGCGCCGCCGGAGTGCGCGTGGCCGCCGGCCGGCAGGCGGGAGTCGGCGAGCAGCAGCAGACCCGGGCTCAGCATGACGTCATCAGAACAGGAAGTAGCGCTGGGCCATGGGCAGGCTGACGGCCGGGGCGGGCTCGATGAGCTCGCCGTCGACGCGCACCTCGAACGTGTCGGCCGCCACCTCGATCCTGGGCAGGGCGTCGTTGAGCGGCATGGCGGCCTTGCCGCGGCGGCGTACGTCGGCGACCGGCGCGAGCCGCCGCCGTACGTCGAGCCGGTCGGCGAGCCCCGACTCCAGCGCCGTCGGCGCCACGAAGTGCAGCGAGGTGGCCGCGGCGGTGACCGGCGAGGCGCCGAACATGGGCCGCGGCAGCACCGGCTGCGGCGTCGGGATGGAGGCGTTGGCGTCGCCCATCTGCGCCCAGGCGACCACACCGCCCTTCAGCACGAGGTCCGGCTTGACGCCGAAGAACGCCGGGTCCCACAGGACGAGGTCGGCGAGCTTGCCGCGTTCGACGGAGCCGACCTCGCCGTCCAGGCCGTGGGCGACGGCCGGGCAGATGGTGTATTTGGCGACGTAGCGGCGGGCCCGGAGGTTGTCCGCGGGGCCGTCGCCGAGCGGACCGCGGCGGGCCTTCATGACGTGCGCGGTCTGCCAGGTGCGGATGATCGTCTCGCCGATGCGGCCCATGGCCTGCGAGTCGGAGCCGATCATCGAGATCGCGCCCATGTCGTGCAGCACGTCCTCGGCGGCCATCGTCGTGGGCCGGATGCGCGACTCGGCGAAGGCGAGGTCCTCGGGGATCGACGGGTTGAGGTGGTGGCAGACCATCAGCATGTCGAGGTGCTCGTCGAGGGTGTTGACGGTGTGCGGCCGGGTGGGGTTGGTGGAGGAGGGCAGTACGTTGGGGTAGGCGGCGACGCGGATGATGTCGGGGGCGTGGCCGCCGCCCGCGCCCTCGGTGTGGTAGGCGTGGATCATCCGGTCGCCGATGGCGGCGAGCGTCGACTCGACGAAGCCGGCCTCGTTGAGGGTGTCGGTGTGGATCGTCACCTGCACCCCGGTCGCGTCGGCCACCCGCAGGCAGGCGTCGATGGCGGCCGGGGTGGTGCCCCAGTCCTCGTGCAGCTTGAAGCCGGAGGCGCCGGCCCGCACCTGCTCCAGCAGGCCCTCGGCGCTGACGGTGTTGCCCTTGCCGAGCAGCGCGAAGTTCAGTGGGTAGGAGTCGAGCGACTCCAGCATGCGGCCGAGATACCAGGTGCCGGTCACGGTGGTGGCCTTGGTGCCGTCCACGGGGCCGGTGCCGCCGCCGACGATCGTGGTGACGCCGGATCCGATGGCCTCGCCGAGGAGCTGCGGGCAGATCAGGTGGACGTGCGAGTCGACGGCCCCGGCGGTGAGGATCTTGCCGTTGCCGGACAGGATCTCGGTGGACGGGCCGATGACGAGGTCGACGCCGTCCATGGTGTCGGGGTTGCCGGCCTTGCCGAGGCCGTGGATCCGGCCGTCGCGGATGCCGACGTCGGCCTTGACCACGCCCCAGTGGTCGAGGATGACCGCGCCGGTGATGACCAGGTCCATGGCGCCCTCGGCGCGGGTGGCGCGGGACTGCCCCATGGACTCGCGGATGACCTTGCCGCCGCCGAACACCGCCTCGTCGCCGGCGCCCGCAGGCCCCATCGACAGGTCCTCGGTGACCTCGATGAACAGGTCGGTGTCGGCCAGCCGGATCCGGTCGCCGGTGGTGGGGCCGTAGAGTGCGGCGTAGCGGGCCCGCGAGAGGTCAGCCATCGAGCGGCCCCGCCCACTCGGGACGCAGGCCCGGGACGATCCGGGCGCCGGCCAGCGGCACGAGCGTGACGTCGCGCTCGACGCCAGGCTCGAACCTGATCGCGGTGCCCGCGGGCACGTCCAGCCGCATCCCCCACGCCGCCTTCCTGTCGAACTCCAGCCCCGGGTTGACGGCGGCGAAGTGGTAGTGGGAGCCGACCTGGACCGGCCGGTCGGCCGTGTTGACCACGCGCAGCGTCACCCGTTCGCGCCCGGGGTTGAGGGGGTGGGAGCCCTCGGGGTGGGCGTACTCGCCGGGGATCACGGGATCGGCCTGTGCACGGTCACGAGCTTGGTGCCGTCGGGGAACGTGGCCTCGATCTGTACGCTCTCCAGCATCTCGGGCACGCCTTCCATGACGTCGGCCCGGCTCAGCACCGCGCGGCCGGCCTCCATGAGCTCGGCCACGGTGCGCCCGTCCCTGGCGCCCTCCATGAGGAACGAGGCGATGACGGCGGTGGCCTCGGGGTGGTTGAGCCGCAGGCCCCTGGCCTGCCGCTCGCGCGCGACCCCGGCGGCGACGTGGATGAGCAGCCGTTCCTGCTCGTGTGAGGTAAGCCGCATGGCCGGACCATAGGAACCGGGGGTTTCGCCGCCGTTGCCGGGGGATGTCGTGTCTGTTTCGCCCTGCGGCGAAGGCACACATGACGGGATATGTGCACTTGTGAAGATCCGGCAAAGGCGTATTAACGCCCGGGATCCGCGCGCGAAACGCGCCGGGGTCACCTTTCTCGCAGAACCGGTCGGCAGGAAGGAACCGCCGTGCGCATCTCCCGCCCGAT
The DNA here is from genome assembly GCF_900111685.1 of Nonomuraea wenchangensis. Lineage (GTDB taxonomy): Bacteria > Actinomycetota > Actinomycetes > Streptosporangiales > Streptosporangiaceae > Nonomuraea > Nonomuraea wenchangensis. The sequence continues at coordinate 413,333 of NZ_FOHX01000006.1, read as the reverse complement.
TGTCCCAGTCGCCCTCGCCCTGGCCTTGGCGGCCTGCGGGTCCGACGCCCAGCCGGCCGCCGAGGCCCAGGAGATCAAGGTCGGACTCCTCCACTCGCTCAGCGGCACGATGGCGATCAGCGAGGTCACCGTACGGGACGCCGAGCTGCTGGCCATCGACGAGATCAACCGGGCGGGCGGGGTGCTCGGCAAGAAGCTCGTCCCCGTGGCCGAGGACGGCGCCTCGGACTGGCCGACCTTCGCCGAGAAGGCCACCAAGCTCATCAGGCAGGACAAGGTCGCCACCGTCTTCGGCGGCTGGACCTCCGCCAGCCGCAAGGCCATGCTCCCGGTCTTCGAGCGCTACAAGGCGCTGCTGTGGTATCCGGTGCAGTACGAGGGCCTGGAGAGCTCGCCGTACATCTTCTACACCGGAGCCACCACCAACCAGCAGATCATCCCTGGCCTCGACTACCTGAAGGAGCAGGGCAAGAAGAAGGTCTTCCTGGTCGGCAGCGACTACGTCTTCCCGCGCACCGCCAACAAGATCATCAAAGCGTACGCGGCCGCCAACGGCATGGAGGTCCTCGGCGAGGAGTACACCCCGCTCGGCCACACCGAATACTCGACCCTCGTCAACAAGGTCGTCCAGGCCAGGCCGGACGCGGTGTTCAACACCCTCAACGGCGACAGCAACGTCGCCTTCTTCAAGCAGCTCAAGAGCGCCGGCGTCACCGCCGAGACGATGCCCGTGCTGTCGGTCAGCGTCGCCGAGGAGGAGGTCACCGGCATCGGCGTGGACAACATCGCCGGCCACCCGGTCGCCTGGAACTACTACCAGACCACCGAGACCCCGGCCAACGAGGCGTTCGTCAAGGCGTACAAGGCCAAGTACGGCGCCACCAAGGTCACCTCCGACCCGATGGAGGCCGGCTACAACGCCGTCTACCTGTGGGCCGAGGCCGTGAAGAAGGCCGGCACCACCGAGGTCGAGGCGGTGAAGAAGGCCGCGCCCGGCATCTCGCTGGACCGCCCCGAGGGCAAGGTCACCATCGACGGCGAGAACCAGCACCTGTACAAGACCGCCCGCATCGGCATCATCCAGCCCGACGGGCTGATCAAGCAGGTGTGGGACTCCGGCGAGCCGATCAAGCCGGACCCGTACCTGAAGGCGTACCCGTGGGCGGCCGGGCTGGCGGCCTCCTGATGACGGCCTTCGTCAACCAGCTTCCCATCGGGCTGTCCATCGGGGCGGTGCTGCTGCTCGTGGCGCTCGGGCTGACGTTCACGTTCGGGCAGATGGGCGTGATCAACATGGCGCACGGGGAGTTCATCATGGCGGGCGCGTACACCGCGTTCCTCATCGGCGACCTCGTGCTCGCGCTCCCTGCGGCGTTCCTCGTCGCCGGGGCCATGGGGCTGGTCCTGGAACGCGCGGCCGTCCGCCACTTCTACGGCCGGCCGCTGGACACGCTGCTGCTCACCTGGGGCGTCAGCCTCGTGCTGCAGCAGCTCGCCCGCGACCTGTTCGGCGCGCCGAACGTGCAGGTGCCCGCGCCCTCCTGGCTGGCCGGCGGCGTCGGCATCCTGCCCTACAACCGGCTGTTCATCATGGCGCTGGCCGTCGCCGGCGTGGTCGCGGTCTGGCTCTACCTCAACCGCACCGCGCTCGGCCGGCGTACGCAGGCGGTGGTGCAGAACCGGCGGCTCGCCGCCACCAGCGGGATCGACACCGGGCGGGTGGACATGCTGACGTTCTTCGTCGGCTCAGGGCTGGCCGGCGTGGCCGGGGTGGCGCTCACCCTCATCGGTCCCGTCGGGCCGGGGCTCGGCACGTACTACATCGTGGACGCCTTCCTCGTGGTGGTCGCGGGCGGGCTCGGACAACTGCGCGGGGCGGTCCTCGCGGCGGCCGGGCTCGGCCTGCTCAACTCCTACGCCGAGTTCTGGTCGGACGCCTCGCTGGCGAAGGTGATCGTGTTCGCCGTGATCATCGCGTTCCTCCAGGTGCGCCCGCAGGGGATGTTCGTGCTCAGGTCGCGGGTGCTCACATGAGAGACCTGATCCGGCGCAACCTGCCGTTCGCCGCCGTCGCCGTGGTGGCGCTGGTCGCCGCGCCGCTGCTGCTGGAGCCGTTCCGGCTGGGCCTGCTCGCGAAGTACCTGTGCTACGCGATCGTCGCGCTCGGCATCGGGCTGGCGTGGGGCAAGGGCGGCATGCTCACCCTCGGGCAGGGCGTCTTCTTCGGGCTCGGCGGCTATGCGATGGCGATGTACCTCAAGCTCACCGAGGCCGGGCCCGGCGGGCTGCCGGACTTCATGGTGTGGAGCGGCGTGGAGGAGCTGCCGGCGCTGTGGGCGCCGTTCGCCAGCCCGGTCCTCGCGCTCGGGATGGCCGTGCTCGGGCCGATGGCGCTCGCGGTGGTCCTCGGCACGCTGGTGTTCCGGCAGCGGGTGCGGGGGGCATACTTCGCGATCCTCACCCAGGCGCTGGCCGCCGCCCTGGTCATCCTGCTGGTCGGCCAGCAGGGGCTGACCGGCGGCACCAACGGCATGACGAACTTCTTCGAGCTGTTCGGCCGGGACCTCGCCGAGGACTCCACGCAGCGCGGGCTCTACCTGGTGACGGCGGGCGTGCTCGGCGTCCTCTACCTGGCCACCCGGCAGCTCGTGAACAGCCGCTTCGGCCGGCTGCTGGTGGCGGTGCGCGACGGCGAGGACCGGGTGCGTTTCCTCGGCTACGACCCGGCCCTGGTCAAGACCGTCACCTTCGCGATCTCGGCCGGCATGGCGGGGCTCGCGGGCGCGCTGTTCGTGCCGGTCGTCGGCATCATCTCGCCGGCGCTGCTCGGCGTCGTGCCGTCGCTGGAGCTGGTGGTCGCGGTGGCCGTCGGCGGGCGGCACGCCCTGGCCGGGGCCGTGCTCGGCGCGGTCGTCATGGGCTACGCCAAGACCGCCTTCAGCGAGCAGTTCGCCGACGGCTGGCTCTACCTTCAGGGCGCGTTGTTCATCCTGGTCATGACCCTGGCGCCCAAAGGGATCGCCGGGCTACTCGGGAGGGTGCGCCGTGCTCGAACTGCGTGACGTACGGGTGGAGTTCGACGGCTACCGGGCCCTCGACGGCGTGGACCTGACGGTCCCCGAGGGCGAGCTGCGCTTCCTCATCGGGCCGAACGGCGCGGGCAAGACCACGCTGATCGACGTGATCACCGGGCTGACCCGGCCGGTGGCGGGCAGCGTGCGCTTCGCCGGCCACGACCTGGTGGGCCGCAAGGAGCACCGGATCGTCCGGCTCGGCGTCGGCCGGACGTTCCAGACCTCGGTGGTGTTCGAGGAGCTGACCGTCCTCGAGAACCTCGACCTGGCGGCCGGCTTCCGCAGCCCGCTCTGGACGCTCGCCCGGCGGCGGCGCGGCGTCTCCGAGGCCGTCGCCGAGGCCCTGGCCAGGACCGGGCTCGAAGAGCTCGCCGAACGTTCAGCGGGCGTTCTCTCCCACGGCCAGCGCCAGTGGCTGGAGATAGGGATGCTGCTGGCGCAGCGGCCGAGGTTGCTGCTGCTGGACGAGCCGGTGGCCGGCATGTCCGGCGACGAACGCGAGCGCACCGGCCGGCTGCTCACCGAGATCGCCGCGGACCACACGGTGATCGTGGTCGAGCACGACATGGAGTTCCTGAGGCGGCACGCGTCCACCGTGACCGTGCTGCACGAGGGCAAGGTGCTCGTGGAGGGGTCGGTGGAGCAGGTCAGCGCCGACCCGCGGGTGCAGGAGGTCTATCTCGGGAGGAGGCCGAGCGATGCTGCTGTCGGTGAACGGACTTGAGTCGGGGTACGGACGGGCGCGCGTGCTGTTCGGAGTGTCGCTGGAGGTGGAGCCCGGCCGGCTCGTCTGCGTGATGGGCCGCAACGGCGTCGGCAAGACGACGCTGCTCAACACCGTCATGGGCGTGCTGCCCGCCACGGCGGGCACGGTCACCTTCGACGGCCGCGACGTGACCGGACTGAAGCCGCACGAGCGGGTCAGGCTCGGCATGGGGTACGTCCCCCAGGGCCACCAGTGCTTCCCCCAGCTCTCCGTGCTCGGCAACCTGCTGGTCACCGTCGAGGCCGCCAAACAGCCGAAGGAGGCCGTGGACGAGGCACTGGACCTGTTCCCGGCGCTCAAGCCCATGCTGAGGCGGAGTGCCGGGCACCTGTCCGGCGGCCAGCAGCAGCAGCTCGCGATGGCCCGCGCCCTGGTCACCCGGCCCCGGATGCTCATCCTGGACGAGCCGACCGAGGGCATCCAGCCGTCGATCATCCTGGAGATCGAGGCGGCCATCGAGCGGTTGCACGCCGCCGGGCTGGCGGTGCTGCTCGTCGAGCAGTATCTGGACATCGCGCTGCGGCTCGCCGACCGGTTCGTCATCCTCGACGCCGGGCACGTCGTCAGGACGGGGGACGCCGAGGAGCTGCGGCGCGACGACGTACGCAGGCTCCTCGCGGTGTAGGAGGCTCAGGCGGAGGCGCCGAGGAGGGCGAGCAGGCTGCGGGCGTTCGCGGCGCCCCGGCGCTCGCCCGTCCGGTCGAAGATCTCCAGTGCCGCCCTGGCCAGCTCGCCCGCCCGCCCGGCCGCGCCCTCCGCCCGGCCCACCTGGGCGAGGGCCAGCAGGGCGTGGGCGTCGAGCAGCCGGTCGCCGAGGCGTACGGCGAGGCTTCTCGCCTGCTCGGCGGCGGCGCGGGCGTCCGGTTTGCGCCCCTGCGACAGGCGGGCCGCCGCGAGCTCAAGCAGCGTGTCGGCCTGCCGGTGCCGGTCGCCCAGCGCGGCCAGCCGGCCCACGGCCGCGGTCAGCCGGTCGGCGGCCTCGTCCAGGCGTCCCGCGCGGCGCAGCACCATGCCGAGGACCTGCTCGGTGTCGGCCGCGTCGCGCTGGTTCTCCGCCCGCGCCAGGCAGGCCAGCAGCGTCCGCTCGGCCTCCTCCAGCCGGCCCAGCTCCAGGTGCACCCGGCCGAGCCTGCGGGTGGCATGGGCGCTCTCCCGGGGCTGTCCCGCCAGCTTCGCCAGCGCCGCGAGCAGCCGTTCCTCCGCCCGCGCCCAGTCCCGCTCGGCCAGGTGCAGATCGCCCAGGTCCAGCAGGACGAGCCCTTCCCCGTCGCCGGAGCGCCGCGCCGACACCAGCGCGAGCGAGGTGACGGCCCGCCAGTCGTCCAGGAAGCGCTGCCGTTCCAGGTAGGGCGCCAGCAGGTGCGCCAGCCGCCAGCACGGCCCGTCCAGGCCGGCCGCGTGCAGGTCGGCCACCAGGCTCACCAGGAAGCCACGTTCGGCGGCCAGCCACTCCACCGACTCCCGGATGTCGCGGGTCGCCACGGTCGTCGCGGGATCGCCCGACACCAGCGAGAAGCGCGAGGCGCGGACCCGCTCCAGCACCACCTCCGCGAGCTTCGGCAGCACCTCAGGCACCGGCTGCTCGCGGGCGAACAGCCGGGTCAGGTCGTGCAGCCGGTAGCGGACCTGGCCCGCCACGTCCACGCCGTGCGTCTCCAGCAGCCCCGCGTCGACCAGCGCCTCGGCCTGGCCGCCCAGCAGTTCGGTCACCCAGTCGGCGAAGTCAGGGGCCGACAGCGCGCCGAGGCCGCGCAGCGTCCGCCTGGCCGCCTCCGGCAGCCCGTCGAACCCGATCGCGAACACGCTGCGCACCGCCAGGTCGCCGGCGTGCAGCCGGTCCAGCCGCTCGTGCTCGTCCTCCAGCAGGCGGACCAGGTAGCCGACGGTCCACTCGGGGCGGGCCGCGAGGCGCGAGCCCGCGATGCGCAGCGCGATCGGCAGGCCGCCGCAGAAGCGGGCCAGGCCGCGTAACCCGTCGCCCCCCGCCCGGCCCGAGCTCCTGGCCAGCAGCTCCAGCGCCGCCTCGTCGTCCAAGACGCCCACCGACAGCCGCCGCGCGCCCGGCAGCCCGCCGAGCGGTGAGCGGCTGGTCACCACCGTCGGGCAGGCGCTGAGCAGCGGCCGGACCTGCGCCTCACTCGCGGCGTTGTCCAGCAGCACGAGGAGCTCGCGGCTGGCCGTGTAGGCGCGGAACAGCCGCTCGCGCTGCTCCAGCCCGGCCGGGATCGCCTGGGCGGGGCAGCCGAGCCAGCGCAGGAAGTCCTCCAGGACGGCGGCCGGGGTCGTGGTCTCGCGCAGGTCGGCGTACAGGATGCCGTCGCCGAAACGCTCGCGGGCCCGCCAGGCCGCGTGCACCGCCAGCGCCGACTTGCCCGCCCCCGCCTGCCCGTGCACCACCGCCAGCCCGCCGACCACCTCGCCCAGCAGGTCCTCGCGGCCGGTGAAGTCGGCCACGTCGGGCGGCAGCAGCACCGGCGGGCCGGCCGACACGTGCAGCGACACGTCGTCGTGCAGCATCCGGTGGTAGAGGAGCTGCAGCTCCGGGTCCGGCTCGATCGCGTGCCCGCCGTCGAGCCGGTCGCGCAGCACCGCGTACGCGGCCAGCGCGTCCACCCGCCGCCCGCTCCGGTAGAGCGCCAGCATGTACTGGCCGCGGAAGCGCTGCCACAGAGGATGCCGCTTGGTGAGCTGACGCAGCTCCGCCAGCAGCTCCCGGTGCCGCCCGGCGTCCAGGTCGGCCTGGACCCGCCGCTCCAGGGCCAGCAGCCGCAGCTCCTCCAGCTCCTCGCGCAGCCGCCGCGTCTCCACCCACCGCTCGCCGTCGGGGTCCAGGTCCTCCAGCGCCTCGCCGCGCCACAGGCCGAGAGCCTCCTCGTACGCGCCCTCGCCCACCAGCAGCCGGAACCGGTCCACGTCGAGCCGGCCGTCGCCGAGGTGCAGCACGTACGCCCCGGAGACGGTCGCGATCGTGTCCTGGCCGATGAGCTTGCGGAGCTGCCCGACATAGCCGCGGATCAGCGAGTCGGAGCGCTCGCCGCCCTCGCGCGGCCACAGCAGCCGCCGCAGCCGCTCCGCGGTGAGCGGCCGCCCGGCGTTGAGCAGGAACATCGCCAGCAGATCCCGGTGTTTGGGCACGGCCGGAGTGCGGTCGGCGCCGTCGGCGTCCCGGACCTCCAGCGGCCCCATGATGCGGAATTCCACCGCCCTTCCATATCAGGCTGCTGGAGCTCCGGCCACCCGGAAAGGTCAACCCGGCGTCGTGCCGCCGGTCCAGGCGAGGGCCGAGCGGACGATCTCCTCCAGCCGGCCGCTGTGGGCGCCGCGCCAGTAGACCTGGCCGCAGTCGCGGCAGCGGCCGTAGGCGTCGTAGCTGCGCCTCGTGCCCGACTCCAGCCGCCGGGAGATCTCCTGCTTGTCGACCGGGTCCAGCTCGCCGTTGCAGGCCGTACAGCGCGACCACGGGCGCAGGGGCGGCGAGAAGCGGTCGAGCAGGTCGTGCAGTTGGTCGGCGGGGTCGGAGCCGCGGACGTACGCGCCGAGCCACAGCGCGCGGCGGCGCAGCAGGCCGCGGTCCTGGGTGAGCAGGACCCGGCGCTCCGCGTTGGCCTGCGCCACGAGCGAGGGGTCGTCCATGTCGTTGTGGTAGGCGGCGTCCACGCCGAGCAGGCGCAGGCGGCGGGCCAGGGTGCCGAGATGCACGTCCAGCAGGAAACGGGGGTCGTCGGGCAGGCGTTGAGGCCGGGGCTTGGGCGGGACCTCCGCCACGTCCCCGGGCGCGAGCTGGTAGGAGAAGGGCACCGGGCGGCCGGCCACGGTGAGCTGGCCCACCTCGGTCAGTGGTACGCCGGTGGACTCCACGTGGTGGCCCAGGGTGGAGGTGCCGTCCGGGGTCACCTCGTGCCACTCCTGGCGGCGGCTCACGGGCAGGAACATCCTCAGCTCTGGGGCGATGCGCAGGCGAGCGGTGGTCACAAGGTCCATTCTGCTCCGGCGGATAACGTGAGTTCATGTCCATTACCCGCAGGTCGCTGCTCGCGCTGCCCCTGGCGGCGGCCGCCTGCTCGGGAGGCGGCCCGCCCGAGGCCGAGCTTCGGCTGGTCACGGGGCAGACCGGCGGCGCGTACGGGCAGCTCGGCGACCGCCTGGCCGGGGAGCTGCGGCGGGACGGGCTCCGCGTACGGGTGCTGTCCACCGCGGCCAGCGTCCAGAACCTGACGATGATGGCCGACGGGCGGGCCGACGTCGGCTTCGCGCTGGCCGACACCGCCGACGACGCGATCCGGGTACGCCGCCAGGCGGTCGCGGCGCTCGGCCGCGTCTACATGAACTACGTCCACCTCGTCGTGCCCGCCCGCTCCCGGATCGCCGCCGTCGGCGGCCTCGCCGGGCGCAGGGTCGCGATCGGGGCGGAGGGGTCGGGCACCGCGGTGACCGCCACCCGCGTGCTCGCCGCCGCCGGGCTCGCCCGCCCGGCCCAGCTCGTCCGGCTGGAGCTGGACGCGTCCATCGCGGCGCTGCGGGACGGGGAGGTGGAGGCGTTCTTCTGGTCCGGCGGGGTGCCGACGCCCGCGCTGGAGGCGGCCGCCGGCGAGCTCCGGCTCGTGCCGCTGGACCCCATGGTGACGGTGCTGCGGCGGGAGTTCGGGCCCGTGTACGAGCACGGCACCGTCCCCGCGGGCGCGTACGGTGCGGCGGGGCCGGTTTCCACCATCGGGACGCCCAGCTATCTGATGTGCCGGGCCTCGCTGGGGGAGGACGTGGCGTACACGGTGGTCGAGACGGTGTTCCGGGCCCGTGACCGGCTCCAGGCGCCGTCCGCGCCCGGCGGGCGGCTCGACCCGCGGTACGCCATCGGCACCGGGGTGGTGCCGTTGCATCCGGGGGCGATCAGGTACTACCGCTCCGTCTACGGCTGAGGTCCTTCTGAAGGAAGGGGAAGAGTGGGGCTGAGGTCCTTCAGGAGGAAGGGGAAGAGTGGGGCTGAGGTCCTTCAGGGAGAGGTGGAGCTGGGGCTGAGGTCCTTCAGGGAGAGGTGGAGCTGGGGCTGAGGTCCTTCTGGGGGAAGAGTGGAGTTGGGCTGAGGTCCTTCTGGGGGACTGGGGAGCGGGGCTTAGGTGCTGCCTGGGTCCCTGGATCGGCGGCGTCGCGGATCGGCGCCGGCGTCCGGCACGGAGATCAAGAAGGGAGACGGAGCTCCACGGTCAGGCCGTGAGGGACGGTGGGCAGGAGGCGGAGGGCGCCGCCGCAGGCGCGGGCCAGCTCGGCGGCAATGGCCAGGCCGAGCCCGCTCCCCGGCACGTTCGCGTGCGAGCCCGCGCGCCAGAAGCGCCCCAGCGCCTCGGCCCGCTCCTCCTCGCCCAGCCCCGGCCCGTCGTCGGCCACCCGCAGCACCCCGCCGGCCAGGGTGACGGTCACCGTCCCGCCCTCGGGGACGAACTTCTGCGCGTTGTCCAGCGCGATGTCGGCGATCCTGGCCGCCGCCTCCGGCACCTCGCCGTGCTCGGGGGCCACCAGGGCGAGCCCTTTGGCCGCGTACACCTCGCGCCAGACCGCGAGGCGCGGCCCCAGCGGGACCGGCCGGGGCTCCAGGCCCGCGCCGGCCTCCACCCTGGCCAGGGTCAGCAGGTCCTCCACCAGCAGCGCCAGCCGGTCCAGCTCGGCCATCGCCTCCGCGTACTCGGCCGTGCCCCCGGCCTTCAGATGCGGCTCCATGTTCTCCAGCCGCAACCCCAGCACGGTGAGCGGGGTGCGCAGCTCGTGCGAGGCGTCGGCGACGAAGGCCCGCTGCCGCTCCATCGCCCCTGCCACGGCGTCGGCCATCGCGTTGAAGCGCTCCTCCAGCCGCCGCAGCTCCGACGGCCCGGCCCCCGGATGCGCCCGCGCGTCCAGGCGGCCCCGGGCGATGGCCCGGGTGGTGCGGTCCAGCTCGGTGACCGGGCGCAGGATCCAGCGGGCCAGCCGCCTGGCCACCAGCGCGCCGAGCCCGAGCGCGGCCAGCGCGCCGAGCGCCAGCGCGCCCCACACCAGCGACACGTCCAGCCGGGCGCGGCCCGCCGGGGCCTGGAGGAGCACCACGCCCGAGAGCTGCGCGTCCCGCCCGGCGGGCTCGGCCAGCAGCGCGTACGCCGGCCCGAACGGCGTCGTCATCGGCAGGTCCTCGGTGGTGCGGCCGGACAGCGCCAGGCGGGTGGCGTCGCCGTCGTCGGCGGCGAAGGAGCCGGCGGTGACGCGGACCGAGCCGTCCCGGTCGCGGACGCGGACCGCCGCGCCGTACAGGTCGGCGTAGCGGCGCACCTCCTCGACCAGGCCCGCGTAGTCGCCCTCGCGCGCCGCCTGGTCGGCCAGCTCGGCGAAGCGGGTGGCGTCGGCGCGGCGGTCGAGGAGCAGCCGGTTGGTCCGGTGGGAGGCGTACGCCCAGCCGAGCGGCACCGCCAGCGCCGCGATGAGGATCGCGATCAGCGTGGTGAACGTGACCACCAGCCGCGCGTTCATCCCGCCGAGCCCAGCCGGTAGCCCGTGCCCCGCAGGGTCTCCACCAGCCCCGGCCGGCCCGTCTTGGCGCGCAGCCCCGCCACGTGCACGTCCAGCGACCGTGACGCCGACAGCAGCGGATCGCCCCACACCTCGTCGAGGATCTCCTCCCGGCTGCGTACCACGCCGGGCTCCCTGGCCAGCAGCGCCAGCACGTCGAACTCCCGCCGGGTCAGCGTCACCGCCTCCCCGGCCACCGTCACCTGCCGCGTCTCCAGGTCGATGCGTACGTCGCCGACGTGCACCACGTCGTCGCGGCGCGGCAGCGGGCGGGTGCCGCGCCGCACCACCGCCTCCATGCGGGCCATCAGCTCCGCCGTACGGAACGGCTTGACCAGGTAGTCGTCGGCCCCCGAGCGCAGGCCGCGCAGCACCTCGCGCTCCTCGGTACGGGCGGTCACCACGATCAGCGGCACGGCCGACACCCGGCGCAGGCGGCGCAGCACGTCGAGACCGTCCATGTCGGGCAGGCCCAGATCGAGCAGGACGAAGTCGACGCCCCCCGCCAGGCGGAGGGCGTCGACGGCCAGACCCGCCCGCGTCACCCGGTGGCCGTGCCGGGCGAGCGCCGTCGTCAGCGCGGCGGCCAGCCGGTCATCGTCCTCGACCAGCAGAACTCGCATGCCGCCAGGGTAGACGCGCGCGGGCTACACGCGTTCCGGGACGGCCCCCGCCGTCTGCTCGGCCCGCGACAGGGCCGCGTCCCGGGTCTCGCGCATGAACAGGTAGACGATGAGGGAGACCGCGCCGCAACCGGCGACGTACCAGAAGAAACCGGACTCCATCTTCGCGTTCTTGAACCACAGCGCCACGTACTCGGCGGTGCCGCCGAACAGCGCGTTCGCGATCGCGTACGGCAGCGCCACCCCGAGCGCCCGCACCCCGGTCGGGAACAGCTCGGCCTTCACCACCGCGTTGATCGAGGTGTAGCCGGTGACGATCACCAGCCCGGTCAGCGACAGCGCCAGCGCCCCGCCGAACCCGCTCGCCCCGCCGAGCGCCGTCATCAGCGGCACCGTCCCCACCATCGACCCGATCCCGAACGCGATCAGCAACGGCCGCCGCCCGATCCGGTCCGACAGCGCCCCCGCCAGCGGCTGCAGGCACATGAAGACGAACAGCGCGCAGAAGCTCACCAGCGTGGCCGTCTCCTTCGCCAGGCCCGCCGTGTTGGACAGGTATTTGGTGAGGTACGTCGTGTAGGTGTAGTACGCCACCGTGCCGCCCATCGTCAGGGCGATCACCAGCAGCGCCTCCCTCTTGTGGGCGAGCAGCCCGCGGATCGTCCCCCGCTCCGTGGTCTCCTCGGCGTGCCGCTCCTCGTCGTACGCCTCCGTCTCCAGCAGGCTCCGCCGCAGGTAGAACACGACCGCGGCGGCCAGCGCGCCGACCACGAACGGGATGCGCCAGCCGTAGGAGTTGAGCGCCTCCTTCGTCATCGTGTTCTGCAGGATGATCTGCAGGCCGAGGCCGACGAGCTGGCCGGCGGTCATGGAGACGTACTGGAAGCTGGAGGCCAGGCCGCGGCGGCCGCGCGGGGTCGCCTCGGTGAGGTACGTGGCGCTGGCCGCGTACTCGCCGCCCACCGACAGGCCCTGGAGCAGCCGGGCGACGACCAGCACCAGCGCGCCGAAGTAGCCGACCGACTCGTACGTGGGCGCGATCGCGATCAGCAGGGCGCTGGCCGACATCAGCGTGACGGTCAGCGTGAGCGCCGCCTTGCGGCCCCGGCGGTCGGCGTAGCGGCCGAGCAGCCAGCCGCCGAGCGGGCGCATGAAGAAGCCGACGGCGAAGATCGCCGCGGTGTTGAGCAGCTTGGCCGTGTCGTCGCCCTCCGGGAAGAAGGACGCGGCGAAGTAGACGGCGAAGCTGCTGTAGACGAACCAGTCGTACCACTCGACCAGGTTGCCGACCGAGCCGCCGACCACCGCCTTCCACGGCACGCGGGGCTTGCTCACTTCGGTACCTCCTGGGGGCTGGGGGAGTACGTGCAGGTCAGAGCCTCACCCCAGGAAGGAGTCCGGACAAGGTGGACGGGCCGATATCTAACGTCCGCTTAACATCGGCGCCTTCCGCCGGAAACCTCAGCCCCACGGTGGGTGGGCCAGCTTCGCCCGCTCCAGGGCGAGCTCCGCCCACCACGCGCCCGCCTCCGGCGCGACGACCCCCCGTTCGGGGTCCTTGTCGCCTTTCGTGCCGCGCCGGCAATGGCCGTTGGAGGTGCCGGCGCGGGCGATCCACAGGTAGGCGTCGGCCAGCTCCTCGCCGGTCTCGGTCGTCGGACGGTCGCCGACGCCCCTGCCCGGCGGGTTGCACCAGGTCTGCGGGTCCGCGTAGTGCTTGACCGGCGCCCAGGAGCCCTGGCCGTTGCGGGCCGTGTCGACGACGAAGTGCGGCAGCGTGGCCGGGTCCACCCTCGCGTCGAGCGGGCAGTCGGAACGGCCGGCGCGGCGCAGGGCGATGCAGACCGAGAGCTGCTTGCCGTAGGCGACGGCCTTCGCGGTGCGCTGGTAGGAGGCGGCGTTGAGGAAGAAGCCGTCGGTCTCGCCGACGCCCGCCTTGAGCAGGCGCTCGGCCATGACCTCGGTGCCGGGGTAGAGGTCCTGGGCGCCGTCGAGGTAGACGGCGGTGCGCGGGTTCGCCTTGAGCGTGCCGGCCGCCGCGCGCAGGGCCTCGTAGCGCTGGTCGGGGGAGCCCTGCGGGTCGCAGTTCTTCGTGCCGGGCAGCTTGACCAGGCTGCCCGGCTCCAGGACGACCACGGCCGGGGACGTGCCGATCTGGCCCGCGATGCCCTTGATCCAGCTCTGGTAAGCCGCCAGCTCCGCCGGGGTGGCGGGCCGGCACTGGTCGTTGCCGGGCAGGTAGTTGACCAGGAACACCGGGACGCCGCCCGTGCCCGCGGCGTTCTCCACGGCTTCGGACACCTTGGCGCGCACCTCGGGGGTGCCGAGGCGGATGGCGTGCGGGACCTTCGCCAGCTTCTCCATCAGGGCGGCGTCCTGGGGGCGGTCCTTCTTCCAGAGGGTCGCCTGCTTGGCGGCGTTCGGCTCTTCGGGGGAGTAGAAGGTGACGGGGCGGGCGGCGCGCAACGGGTTCGCGCCCGCAAGCGTCGCGGTGCCCGCGCTCGTGGTGTCGCCCCGGCCGCTCACCTTGGAGCTGCCGGGCGACGTGTTCGCATCGGGAGAGCCGCCGGACCCGTTCAACACCAGCCCCACTGTCACCCCGGCCACCGCCACCGTCACCGCCGCCGCCCCCGCGACGACCCTGCCCCGCCTCCGGCCACCACCCGTCCCGGTGTCCCCGTCGACGGGCGGCACGGTCGAGCCCGGATCCTCCGCCGCGCCCCGGGAGGCCGGTGGGGGAGGGGCGGGGAAGGCGTCCGCGGGCAGGGCCGAGGGGTTGGCCGCGCTGAGGCGGTCCAGGAGGTCCTGGGCCGTGGGGCGCTGCGCCGGGTTCTTGGTGACCGCGGCCTCGACCAGCTCCCGCAGCACCCCCGACAGCCCGTGCAGCTCCGGGGCCTCGTTCACGATGCGCAGCAGGATCGTCGGCACCGAGCCCGTCCCGAACGGCGACGCCCCCGACGCCGCGAACGCCACCGTGCACCCCCACGAGAAGATGTCCGACGCGGGCCCCACCCGCGACCCCGACACCTGCTCCGGCGACATGTACGCGGGCGTCCCCACGATCGCGCTGCTCACCTCCGCCTCGGTGAAGCGCGCGATCCCGAAGTCGATGACCTTGGGCCCCACCTGCGAGAGCAGCACGTTGGACGGTTTGAGGTCCCGGTGCACCACGCCCGCCCCGTGGATGGCCCGCAGCGCCACCGCCATGGCCGCGGCGAGCCCGTCCAGCGCCGACCCCGTCAGGGGCCCGGACTCGCGTACGGCGTCGCCGAGGCTCGGCCCTTCGACGTACTCGGTGACGAGGTAGGCGGGGTCGCCGTCCACGTCGGCGTCGAGGACCGGAGCGGTGCAGAAGCGGGCGACCCGCCGCGCCGCGGCGACCTCCCGGGCGAAGCGGCGGCGGAACTCCGGGTCCGCGCTCATCCGCGCGTTGATCAGCTTGACCGCCACCCGGGTGCCGTCCGGCGCCTCCCCGAGGTAGACGGTCCCCATGCCGCCCTCGCCCAGCCGGCCCAGCAGGGTGTAGGGCCCGGCCCGGCGTGGATCCCCGTCGCGCAACGCGTCCAAGGTCATAAACCGTCAGATTAACCCGCCCGCAGGAGCCTGGGGAGGGTCACAGCTCAAGCCGCCAGATGTGCCACTCGTCGAGCAGCCGGAAGCCCATGGCCTCGTTGATGGCCAGCATGTGGACGTTCGTGGTGGCGTTCCAGGTGATCACGCGGTCGAGGTGCGGCTCGCTCTCGCGCAGCCACAGCAGGTTGGCGAGCTTGACGAGCAGGCCCAGCCGGCGGCCCCGGTGCGGGCGCAGCACCACCGTGTCCACCTGGTTGGCCCAGCCGTCGGAGCGGTCGGTCTTGATGGCGATGCGGGTGAAGGCGGCGGGCGCGCCGTCGGAGACGCGGCGGGCGAGCGTCGAGTAGCAGGTCTGGCCGGCCCCGGTGATGCGCCGCTCGCCCTCGCCGACCCGCTCGGCGTCGTAGCCGCTCGCCTCGACGCCGGGGTCGCGCGGCGCGTCGTTCATGCCGTCGAGCAGCGTGGCGAGGTCGTCCAGGAGCTCCGGTCCCGCCGGTCCCGCCCACTGCTGGAGCGTGTAACCCTCGACCGTCGGCGTCATCGCCTTCAGCGCCGCCGGGTCGGCCGCGCGCAGGTCGAGGGTGCGGCGCGCCTCGGTGGTCGAGGGCGTCATGCCGTGCGCCCGCGCGAACCGCGCGCCCACGCCCGTGGCCGGCGCCTCGGTGAGCAGCAGCCGGCGGCCGTGCGCGCGGGCCCGGCCCACGGCGTGCTCGAACAGCGCGGCGCCCAGTCCGCGCCCGCGCCGCTCGGGCCGCACCACCAGCGGGAACACCGACGCGGTGTGCGTGTTGTCGAGGCGCGGCAGCCCAAGGCTGTAGCCGCCGGTGACCTTCCCGCCCTCGGTCGCCACCCACATCTCCACACCCTGGTCCGACCGTTCGGCGGCGAAGCTCATGCGGAAGCGGGGCAGGGTGACCAGGGGGCCCGGGTCGTCGGCGTTGGCCGCCACGTACGCTTCGTGCAGGCCCGCGACCATGCCCTGGTCCTGGCCGAGATCGACCCGCTGGATGCTCATCCCGTCAGCAAAGCGCACCCCGGGCGGCGCCTGCCACCGATTTCCGCGCGGCTACTGACGGTAGTTCTCCACCTGGCCGGCCGGGCGGACCGCGGCCTCGTCCGGGTCCTCGCCCGCGCCGCGCCGGGCGCGGCGCTGCCTCAGCAGGTCCCAGCACTGGTCGAGCGCCGCCTCCAGCTCCTTGACGCGGTTGTGCTCGTCGTCCGTCGTCACCTCGCCGGCCGAGAGCTTCTCGCGCAACTGGTGCTCCTCGTCGACCAGGGCGCTGATCCTCGTCAGAATCTCGTCATCACGCATGCGAAAACTCTAATCCGAACGGGACGGAACACACCGGCGCCCGGCGTAGCGGCGGGGCGGAGCCGCGCTCGTCGGGAAGTGAGCTCCGACACGACCTTTCTCGGGATCTGAGATAACGCACGGCGCATCCCGAGACGTCTGATAGCGTGCAAGACATGCTGCGCGGGCTCCTTCTTAGCTGCCGCGGCGAGGGCCTTTAAGGCCGGCTCCCTCGTCGCGGAGCCAGTCATGCGCGTCGGCCGCTTCCTTTCCTGAACCGCCCGACGAGGAGCAACGACCATGACCGCTCAGCGACCCAGCCGGATGCCGATCCATCGCTACCAGCCTTTCGAGCCCGTCCGGCTGACCGACCGCACCTGGCCCGACAAGGTCATCACCAAGGCGCCCCGCTGGTGCGCGGTGGACCTGCGCGACGGCAACCAGGCGCTGATCGACCCGATGGACTCCCACCGCAAGCTCCAGATGTTCGAGCTGCTGGTACGCCTGGGCTACAAGGAGATCGAGGTCGGCTTCCCCGCCGCCTCGCAGACCGACTTCGACTTCGTCCGGCAGATCATCGAAGAGGACCGCATCCCCGGCGACGTCGTCATCCAGGTCCTGACCCAGGCGAGGCCCGAGCTCATCGAGCGCACCTTCGAGTCGCTGGAGGGCGCCAAGCAGGCCATCGTCCACCTCTACAACTCCACCTCCACCCTGCAGCGCCGGGTCGTCTTCGGCCAGGACAAGGAGGGCATCACCGCGATCGCTGTCGAGGGCGCCAAGCTGGTGAAGAAGCTCGCCGACGCGAGCGACGTGGACGTCTTCTTCGAGTACTCACCGGAGTCGTTCACCGGCACCGAGCTGGAGTACGCCGTCGAGGTCTGCGACGCCGTCAACGAGGTGTGGCAGCCCACCCCCGACCGCAAGGTCATCATCAACCTGCCCGCCACGGTCGAGATGGCCACCCCCAACATCTACGCCGACCAGATCGAGTGGATGAGCCGCAACCTGCGCCACCGCGACTCGATCGTGCTGTCGCTGCACCCGCACAACGACCGCGGCACCGCCGTCGCCGCCGCCGAGCTCGGCTACATGGCCGGCGCCGACCGCATCGAGGGCTGCCTGTTCGGCAACGGCGAGCGCACCGGCAACGTCTGCCTGGTCACGCTCGGCATGAACCTGTTCTCCCAGGGCGTCGACCCCGAGATCGACTTCAGTGACATCGACGAGATCCGCCGCGTCACCGAATACTGCAACCAGCTTCCCGTGCACCCGCGCCACCCGTGGGGCGGCGAGCTGGTCTACACCGCCTTCTCCGGCTCCCACCAGGACGCCATCAAGAAGGGCTTCGAGCACCTGGAGCGCGACGCCGCGGCGGCCGGGACCCCGGTGGACGAGTTCGCGTGGGCGGTCCCCTACCTGCCGATCGACCCGAAGGACATCGGGCGCACGTACGAGGCCGTGATCCGGGTCAACAGCCAGTCCGGCAAGGGCGGCGTGGCGTACATCATGAAGTCCGACCACCAGCTCGACCTGCCGCGCCGGCTGCAGATCGAGTTCTCCAAGGTCGTGCAGGCCCGCACCGACAGCGAGGGCGGCGAGGTCAGCCCCGCCGAGATGTACGAGATCTTCCGCGACGAATACCTCCCCAACCCGGCCCACCGCTGGGGCCGGCTGAGCCTGATGGCGCACCGCGGCGAGTCCACGGTCGACGACAAGGACCGCATCAGCGCCGACGTCCGCCTCGACGGCGAGATCCGCGAGGTCAGCGGCACCGGCAACGGCCCGATCTCGGCCTTCATCGACGCACTCGGCGGCGTCGGCATCGACGTACGGGTGCTCGACTACTCGGAGCACGCGATGAGCGCGGGCAGCGACGCCAAAGCCGCCTCCTACCTGGAGTGCGACGTCAACGGCGAGGTGCTGTGGGGCGTCGGCATCGACGCCAACACCACCACCGCCTCGCTCAAGGCCATCATCTCGGCGGTCAACCGCGCCTCCCGCTGACGCTGCAGGGGACGAGACTCCGAGAAGGCCCTGAGCATGGTCGGAGGGCCTTCTCGGGTGATCGTTCGCTGCGTCTAGTCGAACTCGCCGTCCTTCACTCCGTTGATGAAGGCGTCCCATTCGCCCGGGGTGAAGACCAGGGCCGGGCCGGTGGGGTTCTTGCTGTCGCGCACGCCGCGGTGTCCCCCGGCGAGCGTGGCGATCTCGACGCAGTTGCCGCCGTTGCTGCCCGAGTGAGAAGACTTGGTCCACGTGGCCGCACGGAGCGCTCGGGTCAACTCGTCCATCGTTGCATCGTCTCCTCGATCAATCTGATGGATTCCCGTTGAGAGAGAGCTTCGGAACGGATCCCTTCGTACCTGAACGCCAGGATCCTGACGCTTTCTGGCCAGTCGGTCACCTGGGCGTCGGAAGCGGCTTCGACGTAGGCCGTGTCAGGGGCTCCGTGCGCTTGGCTGATGGCGAAGCCGCCGAGCAGCCCGGTCGTGGAACGCGCGCTGAGCGGAAGGATCTGAATGGTGATCCGCGGCGCGGTGCCGAGTTCGACAAGGTGGGCGAGTTGGGCGGCCATCACCGCGCGGCTGCCGATCGGGCGGTGCAGAACTCCCTCGTCGACGACCGCCCAGAGCATCGGGGGCTTGGGCCGGTGGAGGATGGACTGGCGCTCCATGCGGGCGATGACGTGTGCTTCGATCTCCTCCGTCGTCGCGCCGGGCTCACCGCTCAGTATCGCCCGCGCGTAGTCCTCGGTCTGGAGCAGGCCGGGGACCACCAGGGGCTCCCAAGACCGGATCGCCTCCGCCGTGGCCTCCGCGTCGAGCCAGGGCCGGAACCATGGAGGGGCCGAGGCGTGGCTGACCATCGGCCAGAGCCGCATCAGGGCGCCTTCCGCTTCCAGCGCCTCGTCGCAGTGGCGGGCGAACTCCTCGGTCGGTGACCGCCTGGCCGTCTCGATCATGCTGATCGTCCCGACGGAGTAGGGCACCGCCTTCGACAGGCGGATCTGGGACCAGCCTCGGGCCTTTCGATGTCGCCGCAGCTCGAAGCCGAAGAGTGCGGTCGGCGAGTCAGACGGGCATAGCTCGCTTTCCTTTGGCATCTGACCTCCTGGGGGGTCGCCGCCGCCCCGACAGGGCTTTCGCCGGGACGGCTGATGGCGTCGCGAAGTCGATCGGCTACACAATGTAGCCAAGGCTCGGCGCGGAGCCGACGGTTATCGGCTCTATCCAGTCGGGGACGCCCGCGCTCTCCGTGCCGCGGAACGTCACTTCACGACCCGGAACCGCAGGTGCGTGACCGCGTCGGAGGCGATCACCTGCGTGCGGGTCAACTCGATGTGCGGGAGGTCTTCCAGCAACCGGATTCCAGACCCCAGCACGACCGGAACCAGGTTGATCAGCAGTTCGTCCAGCAGTCCGGCGCGCAGGAACTGTCGTCCTGTCCCGGCGCCCATCACGATCACGTCCTTGTCGCCGGCCGCGTTCCGGGCGGCCTTCAGCGCGGCCTCGACGCCGGCGGTGACGAAGGTGAACGTCGCGCTCTTCATGACGAGTTCGTCGCGGGTCCGGTGGGTGAGCACGAAGGTGGGCGCCGGATAAGGGGTGTCCTGCCAGTGCGGCAGGCCGACGTCGAACGTGCGCCTGCCGACCACGACCGCGCCGACCGAAGCCGTCATCGCGGCGAGGACCTCTTCGTCGCGCGGGTCGGGCTGGTCGGTGAACATCCAGTCGTGCAGCCGCGTGCCGCCCCTGCCCATGGGATGCTCCGCGCCGACGCCGGGACCGGCGACGTAGCCGTCCAGCGACATGCTCTTGTACAGCACCACCGCACCCATCGGGACCTCCTCGACGTTGTCCTTCCGGGTTGGACCAGCGGGCCTCCCGCAACTCATCGCCGCCGAGCGGAACGGATATTCATGAGGTGTTGAATTCGGGCGCCGGTGGATCTACTCTTCGATAGAGAACGGTTCGTTCACTAATGGGGAGGCGTCATGGGGTTGGTGGTGACCGGGCTGATCCTGGCCATGCTGATGGCGGCGCTCGATCAGACGATCATGGCTCCCGCGCTGCCGGTCGTGGCCGGTGACCTCGGCGGGCTCGACCAGATGCCCGGCGTCGTCACCGCCTACCTCGTCGCCGCCACCGTCGCCATGCCGGTCTACGGCAAGCTCGGCGACCGCTACGGCCGCAAGCCGACGCTGCAGGTCGCCGTCGTCGTCTTCGTGACCGGGGCCGTCCTGTGCGCGCTCGCCACGTCGATGCCGCAGCTCATCGCGTTCCGTGCGGTGCAGGGGCTGGGCGGCGGCGGGCTGATGATCGGCGCCCAGGCGGCCATCGGCGAGCTGGTCAGCCCGCGCGAGCGGGGACGTTTCCTCGGCTACTTCGGCTCGGCGTACGTCCTGGCCGCCGTCGGCGGTCCGCTGATCGGCGGGTTCCTCATCGACCGGGTGAGCTGGCGGTGGATCTTCGCGCTCTACCCGCCGCTCGGGCTGCTGGCGCTGGTCCTGCTCACCGTGGCGCTGCGGCTGCCGCGGCCGGAGGGCGGGCGGCGGCCCCTGGACGTGGCCGGGGCGCTCGCGCTCGGCGCTCTCGTCGTGGGTGTGGTGCTGGTCGGGCAGACCCGCGAGCCGGTCTATCTGCTGGTGGCCGCGGGCGGGCTGGCGGGCTGGCTGGTCAGCGCCAGGTACGCGGCCGACCCCGTCATGCCGCTGCGGCTCTTCCGCGAGCGGGCCTTCGCCGTGCCCGTGGCGATCAGCCTGCTCATCGGGTTCGCGCTGTTCGGGACGGTCACGTACATGCCGGCCTACCTCCAGATCGCGCACGGCGCCGGCGCCACCGAGGCCGGGCTGCTGGTGACCGCGCTCATGGGCGGGGTGGTGGCCGCCACGACCGTGTCCGGACGGCTGATCACCAGGACCGGCCGCTACAAACCGTTCCCCGTCGCCGGGACCGCCGTCGCCGCGGCCGGGCTCGCGCTCATCGGGCTCACGGCCGGCTCGCCGCCCGCGCTGGCCGCGTCCATGCTGGTCACCGGGCTGGGGGTCGGGCTGGTCATGCAGGTCATGCTGCTGGCCGCGCAGAACGCCGTCCCCTACGGCGACCTCGGCACGGCCACCTCGTCGGTCACGTTCGTCCGGCAGATCGGGGCGTCGGCCGGGGTCGCGGTCGTGGGCGCGTTCATCACCCTGCGGTCCGGGATCTCCGCCACCGACGCCCCGGCCGCGCTGCCCGACGGCGTGCGCGAGTCGTTCGCGACGGCCGTGCCCCCGGTGTTCGGGGCCATGGCGCCGCTGCTGGTCGTGGCGTTCGGGCTGGCGCTGGCGCTGCCGGCGCGCCCGCTCCGCACGACCGCCCACGCCGATGACACCCCTGTGAAGGAGAGCACGTGAAACTCGTCGCGCCCCTGGACGCCGTCGGCCGCGCCGACCTGCCCCTCGCCGGAGGCAAGGGCGCCAACCTGGGCGAGCTGGTCAGGAACGGCTTCCCCGTGCCGCCCGGCTTCGTCGTCACCACGCACGCCTACGACCTCGCAGGACGGGACGACGAGCTGCCCGGCGAGCTGCGGCGGGAGATCGCCGCCGCGTACGCGGCGCTCGGAGCCGGGCCGGTGGCCGTACGCTCCAGCGCGACCGCCGAGGACCTGCCGGGAGCCGCGTTCGCCGGCCAGCAGGACACCTACCTCAACGTGGTGGGCGAGCAGGCCCTGCTCGACGCGGTACGCCGCTGCTGGCGCTCACTCCACACCGAACGGGCCGTCGCCTACCGGGCCAGGCTCGGCATCGACGACGCCGGGGTGAGCATCGCCGTGGTCGTGCAGCGCATGGTCGAGGCGGACACGGCGGGCGTCCTGTTCACCGCCGATCCGGTGACGGGCGAGCGGGAGCGGATCGTCATCGACGCCGGGGCCGGTCTCGGGGAGGCCGTCGTGTCGGGCCTGGTCACGCCCGACCACTACGAGGTGGACCGCGAGGGACACATCGACTACCGGCCGGGTCGCGGCGAGGTCGTCGTCCGCAGCGCCCCCGGAGGCGGGGTCGTCCACGAGAGCGACCCCGGGAACGGCGCCTCGCGGCTGCCGGACGCGGTCGTGACGGAGCTGGCCGGGCTCGCCCGCCGGGTCGCCGCCCACTACGGCCGCCCCCAGGACATCGAATGGGCCTACGCCGCCGGCCGCCTCCATCTGCTCCAGGCCCGGCCGATGACGGCGCTGCCGCCGCCTCCGCCCGGCCGGCTCAACCGGGTTCAGCGCCGGCTCACCGGCATCCTGCTCGAATACCTGCCGGTCCGGCCGTACCCGATCGACATGACGACCTGGCTGCCGTACGGGCCGGCGGGGCTGATGGCCAGGGTGACCGGCGCGTTCGGGGTCCGGGGCGGGTTCGAGGGGTTCCTGCGCGAGGAGGACGGCGTCGTCGTCGCGCTCGTCCCGCCGAAGCCGGGGCTGACGGCCAGGGCGCTGACGGCGCCGTTCCGCGTCGCGGCCAAGGCCAGGCGGTACGACCCCGCCCGCTGGACCGAGGACCGCCGCTTCACCGGCTACCTGGCGGCGGCGCGCGACCTGGCCGCCCTGGACCTCGGGGCGCTGCCGTGGCGGGAGCTGATCCGCGTACCCAGGAAGGCGCTCGACGTGGTCGCCCCGGTGGCCGACCTGCGCATCGACTACCTGCCGGGCACCGGGCTCGCGCTGCTGCGCCTGCTGGTGGCCGTCAAGCTGCTGCGCCGGGGCCCGCTCTTCCCGGGGCTGCTGGCCGGCGCGGTCACCCGGACGAGCGAGGCCAACCGGGCGCTGGAACGGCTGGCCGAGCTGGCCGTCCGCACCGGCGCGCTCGACGCCGACCCGAAGCCCGCCGAGTTCATGGCCGCGTTCGAGGAGTTCCTGCGCGAGTACGGCCACCGCGAGACCGCCAGCCCCATCCTCGTCACCCCGCCCACCTGGGCGGACGCGCCGGAGACCGTGCTCGGCCTGGTCGGGATGCTGGCCGCGCACCCCGCGCCGGCGGCCGAGGAGGCCGACGACGTCCTCGACCGGCTGCTCGGCCACCCGCTCCTGCGTGCTCCGAGGCGGCGGGCGCGGCTGCGGCGCTGGGTGGCCGCCGCCCGCGCCGGGATCGCCTTCCGCGAGGACAGCCACTTCTTCTTCACGTTGCCGCAGCCCGTCCTGCGCCGCTCGCTCGTCGAGCTGGGCCGGCGGCTGTGCGTGGCAGGCGTGCTCGACCGGCCCGAGGACGTCTTCCACCTGCGGCTGGAGGAGCTGGAGGCGATCGGCGGCGAGGACGCGCCGGCCGGTCGGGACGGGGCACGGTTGCGCGAGCTCGCGCGGGCGCGGGCGGCGAAGCGGGAGGAGCTGGCCGGCGTACGCCTCATCGACCACACCGCGGTCTTCCCTCCGGCGCCGGCGGGGGGTGACGTGCTGGTGGCCGGAGCCCCGGCGAGCGCGGGCACCGCCACCGGACCGGTGAAGGTGATCAGGGAACCCGCCGAGTTCGGCCGGCTGGCTGCGGGCGACGTGCTCGTCTGCCCATACACGAACCCGTCGTGGACGCCGCTGTTCCAGCGGGCCGCGGCCGTGGTCGTGGACAGCGGCGGGACGGCCTCGCACGCGGCCATCGTGGCGCGGGAGTACGGCATCCCCGCCGTCATGGGCACGGGCGCGGGGACGTCCGCGCTGGCCGACGGCCAGGTCGTGACCGTGAACGGCGACGCGGGAACGGTCGTCGCCGCTGCCTAGGATGGCTGGTCATGGTCACCGATCACCGTAAGCTGCCCCGCCGGAGAGGGGAGGCGCTCAACGCCGCGATCTACCGGGCGACGCTCGACGAGCTGGCCGAGAGCGGCTACGCCGGGCTCACCATGGAACGGGTGGCCGAGCGGGCGAAGGCCAGCAAGGCGTCGCTCTACCGGCGCTGGCCGTCGCGGCTGGAGCTGGTGGCCGAGGCGGTGCGGACCGTCCTGCCCACGCCCGAGTCGGTCCCCGACACCGGGGAGCTGCGCGGCGACCTGGTCGCCATGCTGGGCCAGGCCGCGCGGGCCCTGTCGGGGCCGGCGGGGGAGGCGCTGCGCGGGCTCCTGGGGGAGGCGCTGAGCAGCGGGTCGCAGCTCGGCGCGATGCGCAGGACGTCGCACGGGATGGGCAGGAAGGCCATGGAGGAGGTGGTGCGGCGGGCGGTCGAGCGTGGGGAGGTCGATCCGGGCGCGGTCACCCCCAGGCGGCTGGACGCGGGGCATGCGTTGCTGCGGCACCACTTCCTCTTCAACGGCACCCCCATCCCCGACGAACTGGTGGCGCAGATCGTGGACGAGGTGCTGGTGCCGCTGCTCACGAAGGGGTGAGGCCCATCGCTGTGGCGGTGAGGCGCATGGCGTGGTCGAAGGCGGGGCGGCGGTCGTCGATGACGTTGTTGAACTGGCCGAACACCTCGAAGTTGATCCACCCGTACAGCGTGGTCCACGCCGCGGCGGCCGCCCACACGACGTCGTCCGGCACGCCGGGCATGAGCTGGCGGAACGCCCCCGCCTGCGAGGCCAGCGCGGGCGGCGGCGCGGGCAGGCGTTCGGGCAGGTGCACGGCGCCGGCCCGCCAGGCGTCGGCGATGAGCTCCCCGAGCACGGTGACGTCACGCGCGCGGGCCGGGACGGTGTCCTGGGGGGCGTGGTAGCCGGGCACGGGGGAGCCGTAGAGCAGGGCGTACTCGTGGGGGTGCGCGAGCGCCCAGTCCCGCACCGCGTGGCAGGCGGCCAGCCACCGCCCGAGATGGTCCTCCCGGGGGCAGGCGGCCTCGCCCCGCTCGACGGCCTCGCCGAGGGCGTTGTAGCCGTCGATGATGAGGGCGGTCAGCAGGTCGTCGCGGCTCGGGAAGTAGCGGTAGATGGCCGAGGAGACCATGCCCATCTCCCTCGCCACCGCGCGCAGCGACAGCCCGCCCGCGCCCTCGGTGGCGAGCTGGCGGCGCGCGATGTCGGTGATCTCCCTGGTGAGCTCGGCACGGACACGTTCTCTGGCGGTGCGGCTTGCGGTCATGACGGTAGGTTACCAGAGCGGTGCGAAAAAACGAGAGCAGTGCTCTTGACGAGCCTCGCTCTCTTGAGAGAGCATTGCTCTCGTAAGTGAACGGCAGTAACTACCGCTGGAGTCCCCCCATGCTCACCCTCGCCAAGCACGCCAACGCGGCCCTGATGTTCTTCCTGGAGCTGGCCGTGCTGTTCGCCGCCGGCTACTGGGGCTTCACGGTCAGCCCGAACTGGGCTCTGAAGCTGCTGGCCGGGCTCGGCGCCCCGGCGCTGTTCATCGCGGCGTGGGCGCTGTTCGGCGCGGGCGGCGGCGCGAACGCCGTCTACCCGCTCACCGGCCTGGCCCGCGCCGCCCTGGAGATCGTCTGGTTCGGCGGCGGCGCGCTCGCGTTCTATGCTGCCGGCGCCGCGACCCCCGCGGCCGTCCTCGCCGTCCTCTTCGTTGTCAACGCCGTCCTCCGTCTCGTCTGGAAGCAGGTTTGATCATGGGTAAGCACGTCGTCGTCGGATCCGGCCAGGTCGGCGGCCATGTGGCCGCCAAGCTCCTCGACCAGGGGCACGAGGTCGTCGTCGTGACCCGCTCCGGCCGCGGCCCTGAGGGCGCGGTCAAGGTCGCGGCCGACATCGCCGACCAGGCCAGGCTCGTCCAGGTCGCGCAGGGGGCGGACGTCCTCTACAACTGCGTCAACCCCGCCTACCACCGCTGGCTGACCGACTGGCCGCCGATGGCCGCGTCGTTCCTGGCCGCCGCCGAGTCGAGCGGCGCCGTGTACGCCATGCTCGGCAACCTCTACCCCTACGGCCCGGTCGCCGGCCCGATGACCGAGGACCTGCCGCTCGCCTCCACCGACCCCAAGTTCCGGGTACGGGCCACGATGTGGGAGGACGCGCTCGCCGCCCACCGGGCCGGCCGGATCAGGGTCACCGAGGTGCGCGGCTCCGACTACTACGGCCCCGGCGCCACCGACCAGTCCTACCTGGGCGACCGCTTCCTCGAGCCGCTGCGCGCCGGCCGGGCCGTTCCGCTCGTCTGGCCGGCCGACGTGCCGCACGCCTGGACGTACCTGCCGGACGTGGCCGACGCGCTCATCGTGGCCGGGGGCGACGAGCGGGCCTGGGGCCGGCCCTGGCACGTGCCGACCGCCGAGCCGCTGACCTTCCGGCAGATGGGGGAGCGGATGGCCGCCCTGCTCGGCAGGCCCGCGCCGCGGCTCATCCAGATCCCGTGGCCGCTGCTGCGGGTGGCCGGGCTGTTCTCGCCGATGATGGGGGAGCTGGGGCACGTCCGCCACCAGTTCACGGCGCCGTACGTGCTGGACTCCTCGGCCTTCCAGCGGACGTTCGGCGTCGCGCCCACCCCGGTGGACGAGGCGCTGAAGGCTACGCTCGGCTTGTGAAGACAGCAATCATCGGCCTGGGCGACATCGCGGAGAAGGCATACCTGCCCGTGCTCGCCGCCCAGCCCGGCCTCGACCTGCACCTGTGCACCCGCAACACGGCCCGGCTGGACCGGCTCGGCGACGCCTACCGCATCGCCCGCCGCTCCACCAGCGTGGACGAGGTCATCAAGGAGGGGGTGGAGGCGGCGTTCGTGCACGCGGCCACGGAGGCCCATCCGGAGATCGTCGAGCCGTTGCTGGCCGCCGGGGTGCACGTCTACGTCGACAAGCCGATCGCGTACACACTGGCCGAGTCCGAGCGCCTGGTGCGCCTGGCGCGGGCCGAGGGCAGGTCGCTCATGGTCGGCTTCAACCGCCGCCGCGCCCCCGGCTACGCCGCCCTCACCGCGCTGCCCCGGCACCTGGTCGTCATGCAGAAGAACAGGGAGAACCACCCCGACGACCCGCGCAGGGCCGTGTTCGACGACTTCATCCACGTCGCCGACACGCTGAGGTTCCTGCTGCCCGGCCCGGTCACGGACACCACGATCAGGACCAGGGTCAGGGACGGCCGGATCGAGCACATCGTGCTGGAGCTGTCCGGCGACGGCTGCACCGCCCTCGGGATCATGAACAGGGTGAGCGGCGCGAGCGAGGAGTCCTGCGAGGTCATGGGCGACGGCGTCAAGCGGCGGGTGGTCAACCTCGGCGAGGTGATCGAATACCGCGGCGGCGAGACGCTCACGCGGCGGCCCGACTGGGTGCCGGTGTCCCGCCAGCGGGGCATCGAGCAGGTCTGCGTGGAGTTCCTGGACGCGGTCCGCGAGGGCCGGGTGCTGGACGCGGGCGACGCCCTGGCCACCCACGCCCTGTGCGAGGAGATCGTGGCGCAGGCCGGCTGAGGTCAGTCCTTGCGCTCGGCGCGCATCGCCCGGTCGGCCTTCGCCAGCATCCGCTCGAAGGGCCGGCCGCCCAGCCGGGTCAGCACCGTGTAGCCCTTGGTGTCGCTCAGCGGGCTCGACGACGACACCACGCCCGCGACCGCGCCGCCGTACAGCGCGGGCCCGCCGCTGCCGCCCGCGGCGGCGTGGCAGTTGCGGGTGACCATGAGCCCCGGTCCCTCGGAGACGCCCTCGGTCGTGTCGCCCAGGCACCGGTGCAGCCGCAGCCGCGGATAACCCTTGCCGGCCGGGTAGCCCAGCAGCTCCAGGCCGCGCAGCGCGGTGCCGCGCGTGGTCGGCATGGCCGTGAGGCCGCGCCCGGTGACCGCCTCCAGCGGGCGGCCCCGCCGTACGACGCCGGCCAGCCCCACGTCGTACGGCAGCAGCTCCGTCGAGTAAGGCTGGTTCCGCCACCGCGCCGGCACCCACGAGCGCACCACCGGCCACACGCCGTGCCGCGCCCGCCCCCGGTCGTAGCCGGGCAGGAAGGTCAGCCGCCCGAGCAGCCGCCCCTGGTGGTAGAGGCAGTGCGCGGCCGTCAGCACCAGGCTGCGGCTGCGCGAGCCGATCACGGTGCCGCCGCACATGATGTCCTGGCCGGTCACCGAGTCACGGCCGACCAGCACGCCGGTGAGCTGCCGCGCCCCGGTGAAGGGGCGCGGCACCGGGGCGTAGCCGAGGCGGTCGCCGTCGGGGGTGAGCACGCGCGGCGCGGGGATGTTGCGTTGGGACACCTCGATGACGGCGCTTGGATCGAGCAGGAGCAGGGACAGCACCAACCTGAGCACCCTCCAACAGGTAGCAGAAGATGATCAGCGCCCCGACCTGCGACATCCGGGTTTACTAACTCGTGTACTGGGAACCGAGCGCGCGCAGCCGCTCGTGTGCGGACTCGTAGACGCCCGGCCCGCCGAGGTAAGCCTTGGGCAGCTTGGCCACCATCGTGTAGTTGGTGTCGCACACGTTGCCCACCGGCGCCTCCCCGGCCTGGCTGACGAGCTGGTAGGCGTCCAGGGTGTCGAGCCCGGTCAGCTCGGCGGCCCAGGTGACCAGGTCGTGCTGGCTGATGCGGTAGGCGTCCTCCAGCGGCCGGGCCGAGCCCGTGGACATCAGGTGCAGGTCGTCCTCCAGCCGCGGCCACGGCGTGGCCACGCCCTTGATCAGCTCGACCGCGACCACGGTGTTCATGGCGGACTCGACCGCGGTGCCGCACACCTCGCCGTGGCCCTGCCTGGCGTGCCCGTCGCCGATCGCGAACAGGCCGCCCTCGACGTTGACGCCCAGGTAGACGGTGACGCCCGCGCGCAGCTCGGGGGTGTCCATGTTGCCGCCGTGCGCGTCGGGGGTGATGGTCATGCGGGCCTCGTTCGCGCCGGGGGCGACGCCGACCGTGCCGTGCATGGGGTCGAGCGGCAGCTCCACGCTGAAGTCGCTGGAGCGGGCGTGGTAGACGGCCACGCCCTTGTCGAGGTCGAGGTCGTAGCGCCAGACGCGCTCCTCCAGCGGCGGCTGGAGCATGGCCGTGGTGTGGGTGCCGGTCAGCGCGCCGAAGTGGGGGAACGTCGTGGACACCGCCCAGTCCCGCGCCGGGGTGATCCGTACGAAGTGCAGCGCCAGCGTGTCGCCGGGCTCGGCCCCCTCCACGTGGAACGGCCCGGTCACCGGGTTGAGGTAGGGGAACTCGCACACCCGCGACGGCAGGTCGTCCACCGTCCGCACCAGGCCGCCGAAGCAGTCCTCGGTGAAGATCTCGAGGATCGTGCCCGGGCGCACCTTGCCGACCGGCGGCCGGCCGCCGAAGGTGTAGCTGAGCTCCTCGGGCTTCGGATGGTAGGACACGACGTTCACACGACCTCCTGGGGAAGCTCGGGCCGGCGGCCCATCAGATAGGTGATGCCGAGCACGACCAGGCCGAGCAGCAGCCACAGGCCGCCGACCCACTGGGCCGCGACGTTCTGGTTGATGACGACGGCGGCCAGCACGAGGAAGCCGACCACGGGCACGACCAGGTGCGCCAGCAGGTTACCGCTGCGCTTCCTGATCAGGTAGTGCACCACGACGGAGACGTGCAGCACCAGGAACGCGAACATGGCGCCGAAGTTGACCAGCGAGGCCAGCTCCCCGATGCCGTTGTCCCTGGTGCTCATGAAGATCCCGAGGACGAGCGAGATCCCGGCCACCGCGAGCGTGGCGTTGACCGGCACCTTGTGCTTGGGGTGCACCTTGGCGAGGAACGACGGCAGCATCCGGTCCCGGCCCATCGCGAACAGCAGCCGCGAGGTGGCCGCCTGCGCGACCAGCGAGTTGGCGAAGCCCCACGCGACGGCGGTGGCCACGGCGGTGAGCGCCGCCAGCCAGGGCCCGCCGGCGAACTCGGCGGTGTCGTAGAAGGCGTTGCCGGCTTCGTCGCCGTTCGCGATCAGGTCGGCCCGGCCGGGGGTGAGCAGCGCGGCCACCCACGTCTGCACCACGAACAGCACGGCGGCGACGGCGAGGGCGGCCAGCATGGACCGGCCGAGCCTGCGGGCGTCCTCGCGGTTCTCCTCGGCGAGGGTCGAGATGCCGTCGAAGCCGAGGAACGACAGCACCGCGACCGACGCCGCGGCCAGCACCACGCTCCAGCTGAACCCGGCGGAGTCGAACAGCGGCGTGAGCGCGCCGGTCTGCGCCTTGCCCTGCGCCAGGGCAACGCCGCCGACCACCAGGAAGATCGCCAGTACGGCCAGCTCGGCGGCCAGCATGATCCGGGTGATCCTGGCGGTCATCTGGATGCCGAGGTAGTTGACGACGGTGTTGAGCACCACGAACGCCACCAGCCAGCCCACGACGGGGACGGCGGGCACGAAGGAGTTCATGGCCACGCTCGCCACCAGGTAGAGCAGGGCAGGCACGAGCACGTAGTCGAGCAGGATCGCCCATCCGGCGATGAACCCGACGGGAGCGCCGATCCCGCGGCCGGCGTAGGTGTAGACGGACCCGGCCATCGGGAAGGCGCGGGCCATCTGCGCGTACGACAGCGCGGTGAACGCCATCGCCACCAGGCCGATGAGGTACGCCAGCGCGACCATGCCGTGCGAGACGGCGAAGACGTTGCCGAAGATGCCGAACGGCGCGATCGGCACCATGAAGATCAGGCCGTAGATCATGAGGTCGGCGAATCCCAGGGACCGCTGTAGTTCCTGGCGATAGCCGAACTGCTCGACGGTGCTCATGGACGGGGCTCCTAGCTGCGTCAGAGGGGCGATTGGCACCTTAGAGCCAAAGGTTTCTAGAGAAAAGGTTTCTCCAGAAAGAATTGGAGGCCGTCCGCGCGGGCGAGATGGACCGGGTGAGCCACCTGCCGGTCCCGCAGCGTGAGCCGCCCCCGCCCGCTGGTGATCGTGGCCCCCTCGGCCACCGCGTCCAGGGCCGGCACCGCCAGCGAGCCCGCCCGCCCGCACAGCGCCGCCAGCATGGCGACCGCCTCGTAGCAGCCGTGGCCGTGCGCGTTGAGCATGGGGGCGTCGGGGCCGAAACGGGCCGCGTACCGTTCGGCGAAGTCCAGCGCCGGCTCGGTCGTGAGGTCGCGGAAGTAGCCCATGGACGCGTACAGCTCGCCCGTGCCGTCGCCGCCGATGCCGAGCAGGCCGTGCTCCTCCAGCGCCCCGCAGAGCCGGGCCGCGCCCAGCCCGGCGGCGGCGTAGGCGCGGTTGAAGGCGACCAGGTCGCTGCCGATCAGCGTGAGCAGGATCGCGTCGGGACGGGCACCGGCCACCCGGTCCAGCCAGCGCGTCGCCTGCCCGTAGCCGGCGAGGCCCTCGCCCACGACGCTCGCCCCGGCCGCGCGCAGGCGGACGCGGGCGGCGGCGTGCACCAGCCGGGGCCAGACGTAGTCGTTGCCCAGCAGGAACCAGCGCTGGGCCCGGCGGGTGCGGATCAGCCAGTCGATGGCCGGTTCGAGCTGGCGGCGCGGGGTCTCGCCGAGGAAGTAGACGCCGGGGGCGTGACCGCCGCCCTCGTACGGGGGCGCGTACACGAACGGCACCCGCCCGGCGAGCGCCGCCACCACCTCCACCCGCACGTCGCTGGCGTGCGTACCGGCGACCGCCTGGATCGTGCCCGAGGCGACCAGCCCGGCGACCTCGGCGGCCACCTCGCGGGCCGGCCGGCCGCCGTCCACCAGGACCAGCTCCAGCGGCCTGCCGAGCACCCCGCCGGCCGCGTTGAGCTCCTCGGCGGCCAGCACGGCGCAGTTGATCGCGCACGGGCCCACCAGCCCGAGCACCCCGGACACCGGCACGACCAGGCCGATCCTGAGCGAGCCGGAGGGAAGGAGCCGCGCTTCTAAAGGATCGACGACCGCCGCCACGCCGACGAGTATCCTCCGGAATAGCTCCCCTAAGAAAGGACCTTGTCCATGAACGACTCCGGTCTCGGGTCCTCACTCGCCTACCTCCTGAGCTGTGCGGAGCGGAGCGTCACCCGCGGCCTCGCCGCCGTGCTGGCCGGCGAGGACGTCACCGTCGAGCAGTGGCGCATCCTGCGGGCGCTGGCCGAGGGCCGCGGGCATTCCATGGGCGAGCTGGCCGAGGCCGTGCTGATGCCGCACCCGACGCTGACCAAGGCCGTGGACCGGCTCATCGACCGGGCGCTGGTCTACCGGGGGCCGTCGAAGGGCGACCGGCGGCGGGTGGCGGTGTTCGTCTCCGACCGGGGGGCCGAGCTGCTGGCCCGCACGGACGGCGCGGTGGCCGAGCACCACCGGCTCATCGCCGACGCCTTCGGCCACGAGCGCACCGAGCGGCTGATGCGTGACCTGGAGACGCTCACGGCCGCGCTCGACTACGCCGAGCTGCGCGTCTGAGCCGCCTTCCACCATGACGACGGCCCGGCCGCCCTCGGCGTACGAGGGCGGCCGGGCCTTTCGATCCCCGGATCAGCTCACGGGTAGAGGCCGCGCATCTGGTGGGCCTCGGCCACCCGGCCGACGCCGATGACGTGCGCCGCCTCCCGCAGCGTGAGCCCGCGGGCCCCGGCGAGCGAGCGCACCTCGGCGAACGCGTTCTCCATGAGGTCGCGCAGCTTCAGCTCGACCTCGCCGGAGCTCCAGGAGAAGGCCTGCATGTTCTGCACCCACTCCAGGTAGGAGACGATCACCCCGCCGGCGTTGGCGAGGATGTCCGGCACGATCGTGGTGCCGCCCGCGTTCAGGATCTCGTCGGCCTCGGGGGTGAGCGGCCCGTTGGCGCCCTCGACGATCAGGCGGGCGCGCACGCGGGGCGCGTTGGCCTCGGTGATCGCGCCTTCCAGCGCCGCCGGGACCAGGATGTCGACGTCCAGCTCCAGCAGGTCGTCGAGGGGCAGCTCGTCGGCGTGCGGGTAGCCGCGCACGCTCCCGTGCTCGGCCGCGTGGGCGCGCAGGCGGGAGACGTCGAGGCCGCCGCTCGCGTACACGGCGCCGCCGACGTCGGAGATCGCGACGACCTTGCAGCCGGCGTCGGCGAGGTATTGGGCGGCGAGCGCGCCCACCTTGCCGAAGCCCTGCACGGCCACGCTGACGCCCTCGGGCGAGCGGCCGAGCGCGGCCAGCGCGGCGATCTGCACGCCGCGCGAGGTCGCGCCGGCGCGGCCGAGCGAGCCGCCCAGCGTCATCGGCTTGCCGGTGACCACCCCGGGCACGGAGTAGCCGGCGCTGACGCTGTAGGTGTCCATGATCCAGGCCATGGTCTGCTCGTCGGTGCCGACGTCGGGCGCGGGGATGTCCTTCTCCGGGCCGATCAGCGGCAGGATCTCGTTGACGTAGCGGCGGGTCAGTCGTTCCTTCTCGCGGACGGTGAGCGTGGCCGGGTCCACGGCGACGCCGCCTTTGGCGCCGCCGTACGGGATGCCGACCAGCGCGCACTTCCAGGTCATCCACATCGCGAGCGCGGTGACCTCGTGGATGTCGGTGCCGGGATGAAAGCGGATGCCGCCTTTGGCGGGGCCGCGGGAGACGTTGTGCTGGACGCGGAAGCCCTGCACGACGTCGAGTCGTCCGTCCTCGCGCCGCACCGGGACCGAGACGGTCAGCGAGCGGCGCGGCGTCGCCAGCATCGTACGCAGCCCGTCGTCGAGCCCGAGGTGCTCGGCGGCCTGGTGGAGCTGGTGGAGGGCGGAGTCGAGGGCCTGCCGGCCCGGGGTGATCAGGGCCGGCGTCTTTGACGGCACCATGATGCTCATGGAAGAGTGTCCTCCTGGTATTTACGCCCGTTTTGCGAGGAAAGCGCCATTGCTTTCCACTTAGGGCGATGTTGTCACGATGATCCTAAGGCGGGGCGTTTCAGCTTGCCTAGTCGTTGGTAGAAATCCAAGCCGATGATCGAGATGCTGTGACCGTGCCACTCTGGCAGGCTGGGCCGCGACACTGTGCCGAAACATCGAAACGGAGGGTCGGATGCCCGCACTCGTGGTGGGGCCGATGCTCAGACACGTCGATTCCCATAGCGCCTCGATCTGGGTGGAGACCGCCGAACCCTGCACGGTCGCCGTCGAGGCGGGTGGCAGGGCTTACCGGTCGCCTACCTTCACCGTGCACGGACACCACTATGCGATCGTGGATCTCGTCGAGCTCACCCAGGATATCCCGTCGTATTCCGTCACCCTCGACGGGGAGCGCGTATGGCCGCTGGCGGGTCGCCCGCCGAGCCGCATCCGGCTGATGCCCGAGAGCGGGGCCCGGCGGCTGGCGTTCGGCTCGTGCCGCACCAGCGTGCCGCACGACCCCGCCACCGTGCGCGTCCACGGCGAGGACGTGCTGCGCTCCTACGGCCGCCGGCTCTACGAGGCGCCCGACGAGGAGTGGCCCGACCTGCTGCTGCTCATCGGCGACCAGGTCTACGCCGACGCCCCCTCCCAGGACATCCTGGCCTTCATCCGGGCCCGCCGTGACACCGCGCCGCAGGACGAGATCGCCGACTTCGAGGAGTACGCCGAGCTCTACCGCCAGGCGTGGACCGAGCCGGACATCCAGTGGCTGCTGTCCACCGTGCCGACCGCGATGATCTTCGACGACCACGACCTGCGCGACGACTGGAACACCTCCCAGCCCTGGCGCGAGCAGATGGCCCGCACCACCTGGTGGCAGCGGCGGGTGGTCGCCGGGCTCGGGGCCTACTGGGTCTACCAGCACCTCGGCAACCTCTCGCCCGCCGAGCGGGCCGCCGACCCGCTCATGCGCACGCTGCTCGACCTCGACGGCCGGGACGGCGCCGCCGAGCTCGACGCCTTCGCCGAGAAGGCCGACGCCGAGCCGAGCAGCAACCGCTGGAGCTATTCGCGCGAGCTCGGCGGCGCCCGGCTGATCATGGTCGACACCCGGTGCGCCAGGCAGCTCACCCCGGGCGACCGGCGCATGCTCGACCCCGACGAGTGGGCCTGGCTGGAGGAGCAGCTCGCCGCGCCGGCCGAGCGCCTGATCATCGGCTCGTCGATCCCGTTCCTGCTGCCCGAGGGCGTCCACGGCGTGCAAAACTGGAACGAGGCCCTCGCCGACGGCAAGTGGGGGTCCCGGGTGCGGGAGTGGTCGGAGCGGTTCCGGCAGGCCATCGACCTGGAGCACTGGGCGGCGTTCCGGCGCTCGTTCGAGGACCTCGCCCGGCTGCTGGTCAGGACGGACAAGCCGGTGATGATCCTCTCCGGCGACGTCCACTACTCCTACCTCGCCAGGACCAACAGAGGACAGATCTTCCAGATCGTCTGCTCGCCCATCCGCAACCCGCTCAGCCGCCTGCTGCGCTGGGCCAACGTGGTCACCCAGTTCTCGGTGGCCACGCTGGTGGGCGGCCTGCTGGCCCGCCTGGCGGGCGTCCGGCGACCGCCGTTCCGCTGGCGGATCACCAAAGGCCCGTTCTTCCAGAACGCCATCGCCACGCTCACCCTGCCCGACGAGGTGAGCTGGTACGAATCCCGCAACGACACCCTGCGCCGGATCGACTCGGTGCGACTGCGCTGAGCCGCCGGCGCAGGGTGTGCCCGCTAACCCTTGTTCCTGAACTCGTAGACGGCGTCGGCGAGCTGGTCCACCGCCCAGACCAGGTCGTCCTCGCTGATCACGATGGGCGGGGCCAGCCGGATCGTGGAGCCGTGCGTGTCCTTGGCCAGCACGCCCCGCTTCATCAGCGCCTTCGACACCTCGCGCCCGGTGGCGAGGTCGGGGTCGATGTCCACGCCGGCCCAGAGGCCGCGCCCGCGCACCTCGACCACGCCCTTGCCGACCAGCTCGCGCAGCCGGGTGTGCAGCACCTCGCCGAGCTTGGCGGCCCTGGCCTGGAACTCACCGGTGCCGAGGATCTCGATGACGGCGTTGGCGACCGCGCAGGCGAGCGGGTTGCCGCCGAAGGTGGAGCCGTGCTGCCCGGGGTGGATCACGCCGAGCACGTCGCGGTTGGCCGCAATGGCCGACACCGGGACGACGCCGCCGCCGAGCGCCTTGCCCAGCACGTAGATGTCCGGCACGACCCCCTCGTGGTCGCAGGCGAACGTCTGCCCGGTGCGCCCGAGCCCCGACTGGATCTCGTCGGCGATCATCAGCACGCCCTCGGCGGTGCACAGGTCGCGGATGTCGCTCAGGTAGCCGTCCGGCGGCACCAGGACCCCGGCCTCGCCCTGGATGGGCTCGACCAGCACGGCCACGGTGTCGGCGTCCATCGCCGCCCTGATCGCCTCGATCGACCCGTACGGCACGAGCCGGAAGCCCGGGGTGTACGGCCCGAAGCCGTCGTGCGCGTCGGGATCGGTGGAGAAGCTGATGATCGTGGTGGTGCGGCCGTGGAAGTTGTTCTCCATCACGATGATGTTCGCCTGGCCGGGCTCGACGCCCTTGACGTCGTAACCCCACTTGCGGGCCACCTTGATGGCGGTCTCGACGGCCTCCGCGCCGGTGTTCATGGGCAGGATCAGGTCCTTGCCCGTGAGGTCGCCCAGCCCGGCGCAGAACTGCGCGAACTGGTCGTGGTAGAACGCCCGGCTGGTCAGGGTCAGCCGCTGCAGCTGCTCCTGGGCCGCTTCGATGATCTTCTGGTTGCGGTGGCCGAAGTTGAGCGACGAGTAGCCGGACAGGCAGTCCAGATATCGTTTGCCGTCCACGTCGGTGACCCAGGCCCCCTCGGCCTCGTGGACCACCACGGGAAGCGGGTGATAGTTGTGCGCGCTGCGGCGCTCGCTCAGCTCGATCAGCTCTGCGCTGCTGGTCATGTCAGTTTTCCCCCCTGATTTCCAGTGTGCAGCACTTCGGTCCGCCGCCTGCCTTGCGCAACTCCGACAGGTCAACCGGAATCACCTCGTACCCACGGCGCTTGAGCTCCAGCTGGAGCGAGGACGCCTCGGCGTTGATCACCACGTTCCTGCCGTCGCTGACCGCGTTGAGCCCCAGGACCTCGGCGTCCTCGGCCCCGGCGAGCACGGCGTCGGGGAACATCCGGCGCAGCACCTCCTGGCTGCCCGGCGAGAACGCCTGCGGGTAGTAGGCGACGTTGCGGCCGTCCAGCGGGAACAGCGCCGTGTCGAGGTGGTAGAAGCGCGGGTCCACCAGGGTCAGCGAGACGACCGGGCGGCCCAGGAACTCCTGCGCCTCCTTGTGGGCCACCACGTCGGTACGGAACCCGGTGCCGGCCAGCACGACCTCGTCGAGCGTGAGGAAGTCGCCCTCGCCCTCGTTGACGTGCGCCGGCTCCAGCACCGGGTAGCCGCGCTCGGCGAACCACCGCAGGTAGGCCGGGCCCTCGGGGCCGCGCTGCGGGAAGGCGAACCTGGCCCCGTAGACGCGGCCGCCGACGACCAGCGCGCCGTTGGCGGCGAAGACCATGTCGGGCAGGCCGTCGATCGGGTCGATGAGGTCCACCCGGTGCCCGAGCTCCTCGTAGGCCGCTTTCAGGCCCTCCCACTGGCGGACCGCGACGTCGCGGTCCGCGCCGGCCTCGGGATGCATCCACGGGTTGATGGCGTACTCGACCGTGAAGTAGTCCGGACGGCACATCAGGAAGTGTTTGGGCATGCGGCTTCTCCGTCGCACTTATGCGGGCACATGGGGACGGACACAGCCTAGGAATCACATTTG
The DNA here is from genome assembly GCF_900111685.1 of Nonomuraea wenchangensis. Taxonomy (GTDB): domain Bacteria; phylum Actinomycetota; class Actinomycetes; order Streptosporangiales; family Streptosporangiaceae; genus Nonomuraea; species Nonomuraea wenchangensis. The sequence goes on along the minus strand of NZ_FOHX01000006.1, from coordinate 376,069 downwards.
CGCAGGCCAAGCGGGTGGCATTGCGCGCTGGCGCGGGTCTGTTGCGAGTTTCACCCGATCAGCCGCGTTTCGTTGCGCACCACCCCGGAAGGGGCGTCCACCAGCCGTGACAGCACGATCGCGCTCTTGGTCCGGACCACGAATGTCTCCGCCGCGATGCGCTCGATCACCCGCTCCACGTGCCGCACGTCGGTGGCCCTGATGTGGAGTAACGCGTCCGCCTCGCCGGTGATCGTGGCCGCCCCCACCACCTCGGGGAACTTGGCGACGGCCAGCGCGATGTCCGACGGCTTGGTCTTGCCCTGGCAGAACAGCTCGACGTACGCCTCGGTGGTCCAGCCCAGCGCCTCCGGCGCCACCCGGGCGCTGAAACCGGTGATCGCGCCGCTCTCGCGCAGCCGGTCGACCCGCCGCTTGACCGCCGAGGCGCTGAGGCCCACGAGCTGCCCCACCTCCGCGTAGGTCGCGCGGGCGTCGTCCACGAGCGCCGCGATGATGTCACGATCGAGCCGGTCCAGTTCCACGGGCTCTGTATACCGCCTGGCCAGGCTGGCGCGCGACGAGCGGCGCGCGGGAGACTGGACCCTCGTGATCGATGACGAAGGGTTTCCGCCGTAATGAGCACCGCAGCCTTCCCCGAGGGATTCGTCTGGGGAGTGTCCACCTCGGCCTACCAGATCGAGGGAGCGACGTCGGCCGGTGGGCGTGGCCGGTCCATCTGGGACACCTTCTCCGCCGACCGGGCCGAGGCGTGCGACCACTACCATCGCTACCGCGACGACGTACGGCTGATGAAGGACCTGGACATCGCCGCCTACCGCTTCTCGGTGAGCTGGCCGCGGATCTTCCCCGGCGGCTCGGGCGAGCCCAACGAGGCCGGGCTCGACTTCTACGAGCGGCTGGTGGACGCCCTGCTGGAGGCGGGCGTCACGCCGTACGCCACCCTCTACCACTGGGACCTGCCGCAGGCGCTGGAGGACGCGGGCGGCTGGCCGGAGCGCGAGACCGCGCACCGCTTCGCCGACTACGCGGCGGCCGTCGCCGCGCGGTTAGGGGACCGCGTGGACACCTGGTTCACCGTCAACGAGCCCTGGGTGGCGGCCTTCCTCGGCTACGGCTCCGGCATCCACGCCCCCGGCCGCACCTCGCCCGCCGACGCCTTCCGCGCCGCCCACCACCTGCTGCTCGCGCACGGGCTCGGCACCCAGGCCCTGCGCGCGGCCGGGGCGGCGAAGGTCGGCGGCGTGCTCAACATCTCGCCGGTGCTGACCCCCGGCCAGGTCGGCGACCCCGGCCGGCCGCTGTCGGAGGAGGACGCCGAGGCGGTAGGCCGCATCGACGCCCTGGTCAACCGGCAGTTCCTGGACCCCATGCTGCGCGGCTCGTACCCCGCCGAGCTGCTGCCCATCGTCGAGCGCACGGCCGGGCTCGGCCACCTGCGCGACGGCGACCTGGACCTGATCGCCCAGCCGATCGACCTGCTCGGCGTCAACTACTACACCCCGCTCGTGGTGCAGGCCCAGCCCAGCGAGCCCGCCGACCCCGCCTACCCCGGCAGCGAGGGCGTGCTGTTCTGCACCGTCCCCACGGCGGTCACCGCCATGGGCTGGCCCATCGTCCCCGGCTGCCTGTCGCTCGCGCTGCGCCGCCTCGCCGCCGAGTTCCCCGGCACCGACCTGATGGTCACCGAGAACGGCGCTGACTTCGTCGACGTCGTCACCGGCGACGGCATCCACGACGTCGAGCGCGTCAGCTTCATCGAGGAGCACCTGCGCGCCGTGCGCGTGGCCGTCCAGGAGGGCGTGCCGGTCCGCGGCTACCTCGTCTGGTCGCTGCTGGACAACCTCGAATGGGCCGACGGCTACCAGCGCAAGTTCGGCCTCGTGCACGTCGACTTCGCCACCCAGCGGCGGCGGCTGAAGGACAGCGCGCTCTGGTACCGCGACGTCATCCGGCGGGGCGGCCTGCTGGAGTCGCGCCCGAAGCGGCCCACCCTGGAGACCGTGGCCGCCCGCGCCGGCGTCTCCCGCGCCACCGTCTCCCGGGTGGTCAACGGCGAGGCGTCCGTCCGCCCCGAGGTCCGCGAGACGGTGCTGCTGGCGATCAAGGAGCTGGCATACGTGCCCAACGCCGCCGCCCGCAGCCTCGTCACCCGCAGCACGAACTCCGTCGCGCTGGTGCTGTCCGTGCCGCGCCAGGGCGGCGACCAGCTCACCGCCGCCGTCGTCCAGTACGTCACCAGCGTCCTGGAGGGCGCCGGCAAGCAGATCACGCTCATGCTGGCCGACACCGCCGAGAGCCACCGGCGCATCGTCCAGCACGTCGAGGCCCGGCTGGTGGACGGCGTCGTGCTGCTGCCGCCCGACCGCGGCGACACCCTCGCCGAACGGCTCTCGCGCACCGGCGTGCCGGTCGTGCTGCTCGGCAAGCCGGCCATCGCGTCGCTGGTGCCGTACGTGGACGTCGACAACGCCGGCGGCGCCGCCGCGGCCACCGAGCACCTGCTGACGGGCGGCCGGAGCCGGATCGGCATGATCACCGGCCCCCTGGACCTGATCGCCATGCAGGACCGCCTGGCCGGCCACCGCGACGCCATGCGCCGGGCCGGCCGGCAGCCGCTGCTCGCGCCCGCCGAGCTCACCCGCTCCTCCGGGGCGGCGGCCACCCGCCGGCTCCTCGGCGACGAGCCCGCGCTCGACGCGGTCTTCGCCGCCACCGACCAGCTCGCGCTCGGCGCGCTGCAGGCGGCCAGGGAGATCGGGCGGCGGGTGCCCGAGGACCTGGCGGTCGTGGGCTTCGACGACGTGGACGCCGCCTCGGCGGTCGTCCCCGGGCTCACCACGGTCAGGGTGCCGGCGGCCGAGCAGGCGCTCGCGCTGGCCCGGCTGCTGCTGTCGCGGCTGGAGGGCCGCCACACCGAGTCGGTGGTGCTGCCCGCCCGGCTGGTCGTGCGCGAGTCCGCCTAGCGGGGCCGCTCGTCGTCCAGGGTCTCGAACAGGCGGGGGAAGACCTTGGAGACCTTCGCCAGCAGATACTCCCCGTAGGTGCCGGTGAAGTCCACCTGGCCGTCCCAGCGGTGGCCGGGCGCGTAGGGGAGCGGCGGCACCTCGCTGTCCCAGCCGGGGTCGAAGAAGAACGGGAAGCTGAGCCGCTCGTTCCCGCTGCGGTTGCGCACCCGGTGGGGGGTCGAGCGGTAGTGGCCACCGGTCAGCTTGTCGAGCATGTCGCCGATGTTGCACACGAACGTGCCCTCCAGCGGCGGCGCCTCGATCCAGCCGTCCCCGGTGCGGACCTGGAGGCCGCCGTTGGCGTCCTGGAGGAGCAGCGTGAGCAGGCCGTAGTCGGTGTGCTCGCCGACGCCCCAGCTCTCCGGGTCCGGCGGGGCGGGCGGGTAGTGGAAGATGCGGAACAGGATCGTCGGGTCGGCGGTGTAACCGGTGCGGAAGTAGTCCTCCGCCAGCCCCAGGCTGAGCGCGACGCCGGACATCACCGTCTGCGCGACCCCGGTCATCAGGTCCAGGTAGGCCAGCACCGCCTCGCGCAGCTCCGGCACCTGCGCGGGGAACAGGTTGGGGCCGTGCAGCGGCAGCGGGCCCGGCGGCTCCTCCGCGCCGAAGTAGATCCCCTCCTTGAGGTCGGGCCGGCCCGAGGTCAGCTCGCCGCCCACCGGGAAGAAGCCCCGCCAGGCCCGGCCGCCCCGGTCCATCGCGATCTCGTTCTTGACCGGCTCGGGCAGCGCGAAGAAGCGCCGGGCGGCGGCGTCGAGGTCGGCGATCAGCCCGGCAGGGACGCCGTGCCCGGTGACGTAGAAGAAGCCGTTGTCCCGGCAGGCGGCGCCGATGGCGGCGGCGACGGCGGCCTTGCCCTCCTCGTCCTCGCCGAGGAGGGGCGCGATGTCGACGACCGGCAGTTCGCTCATCACACCATTGTTGCCCATTTCGCTTACCTCACCTTTCCGCGCCGTCGCCGCCGCTTAGCATCGGAGGCAGGACCCGCGGGGAGGGCACATGCGCTTCATGCACCGCAAGCCGGACCGATCCTTCGAGGCGGGCGAGGTCACCCGGGTCACCCCCGTCGTCGCGTACGACGGCGAGCTCTATCGCCCGCCCGACTGGGCCCAGCGCCGCCGCGACGAACGCGACCTCGGCCGGGCCCACGCGGCCGGCGGCCAGATCGACACCCTCACCCTGCAGACCGGTAGCGTCCCCCGCTTCCACGAGCTGGAGGACGAGCGGCTGGAGGAGCTGGCCGGGCTCGACGAGCGCACCGAGCAGGAGCTGCAGGTGGCGCGGGCCGAGTTCGAGGCCCAGAAGATCCGGCTGGCACAGTCGCAGCGCGCCTTCGGCGAGGCGCGCGCGGCCCTGGACGACAGCCAGGGCCGGGTCACCGAGCTGGAGCAGCCCAGCCGCCGTCCCGGCGACGGGCGGCCCAGCTCGATCGCGCTCTCCGGCAGCCGCTGGCCGGTCGTGCGCCGCTGGCTGCCCGCCGCCCTGCTGCTGTCGCTGCTGGTGATCGTCGAGGTGCCGATCCTCTACCAGGTCATCCTGAGCTGGGGCGACAGCGTGGCGATGACCGCCCTGCTCGCCGCGGGCGCCGCGCTGATCATGCTGGTCGCGCCCCACATGTACGGCAGGGCGTTCCGTTCCTGGCAGGAGAACGGCGGCTCGCCGCAGGGCCGCCGGCTGCTGGTCGCCGTGGCCGCCGTCTGGCTCGGCCTCATCGTCGCCGTCGCCGTGCTGCGCCGCGACGCCCTGGTCAAGCCCCTGGTCGTGGACGGCGAGAACATCGGCGCCACCTCCGACGGCGTCAGCCTGGTCCCCACGATGGTCCTGCTGCTCGCCCTGCTCGTCGCGACCGCGCTCATCGCCGCCGACCTCGGCCGCCGGATGCACAACCCCAACGACCGGCGGCTGCGGGAGCTGCGCGCCAAGCGCGACGCCGAGGCCCGCGCCTGCGCCGAGGCCCAGGAGGCGTACCAGCGCGACACCGGCTACGCCGAGAGCATCGCCCAGTTCCTGCAGGCCGCCGAGCGGCGCAGGGCCGGGCGGCTGCGCCGGATCGACAGCGGCTTCGACAGCCTCGCCACCGCCTATCTCGGCGGGGTGGTGGAGGGGCTGAAGGACCCGGAGGCGGCGAGCTGGGCCGAGCGCATCGTCCACCATCGCCGTACCACCCGCTCCTGATCCCGCCCGCCTTCCCGGACGGATGCCGCTTCGGGCGGATGCCGCTTTCGGACGGATGCCGCGCCCGCGCGGGCCCCCCTGCGCGGGCGCGGCGTCCGGTCAGGAGGTGGAGAAGGTGAACCAGTTGACGTTGACGAAGTCGGCGGGCTGGCCGCTGCTGAAGGTCAGGTAGACCGTGTGGGTGCCGGTCACCCCGGAGATGTTGGCCGGGATGGTGCGCCAGCTCTGCCAGCCGCCGGTGTTCGCGAGCGCGAAGTCGCCGATCGGCGTGGCCGTCGGGCTGTCGAGGCGCACCTGCACCAGGCCGCTGACGCCGGCCGCCGCGCCCGACGCCACCCTGGCCTTGAACTGGGTGGCCGCGGTGGAGCCGAAGTTCACGCCGTCGTAGCGGAGCCAGTCGCCGTTGGAGATCGCGCCGACGTTCTGGCCGCCGCCGCTGTCGGTGGTGGTCTCGACGATCGTGCCGGACTGGGCCTGGTAGCGCTCGGCCTGGATGGTGGAGCGGGCGTCCACGCCGCCCGGCGAGGTCGGGGTGATGGTCGGGGTCGGCGTGCTGCCGGCGCCGCTCTGCCAGACGGCCACGTAGTCCACGACCATGGGACGGCCCGACACGGTCGCCGCGGTCGGGGTCTGCCCGCCGAGCGCGTTCGGGAACGCGCCGCCCATCGCCACGTTCAGCAGCAGGAAGTAGCCGGCGTGGCCGGTCATGTTGGCCCAGGTCGTGGCGTCGAACTGGGACTGGTTGACGCCGTGGAACTGCTGGCCGTCGACGTACCAGCGGAGCTGGTTGGGGCTCACGCTGCGGTCCCACTCGAAGCGGTAGGTGTGGAAGGCCGACTGGCAGGTCGAGCCGGGGCAGGCGCGGCTGGCGCCGAGGCCGGTGGTCTCGTTGCACGGCCCGCCCGGGTTGACGCCGCAGTGCAGGACGCCCCAGACGGAGTTGATGCCGTTGACGTTCTCCATGATGTCGAACTCGCCGATGGCCGGCCAGTTCCAGTAGTTGCCCCGGTAGGGCGCGCCGAGCGCCCAGAACGCCGGCCAGTAGCCGAGGGCGGCGTCGCCGGTGACGTTCGGCATCTGGAGGCGGGCCTCGATGCGCAGGACCCGGCCGTCGGCGGGCTTGAAGTCGGCGCGCCGGGTCTCGATGCGGCCGGAGGTCCACTCGCCCGAGCTGCTGCGGAGGGGTGTGATGCGCAGGTTGCCCGAGCCGTCGAGGCTGAGGTTGGAGGTGCTGGAGGTGTAGTTCTGGATCTCGCCGGTGCCCCAGTTGCCCGGGCCGCCGGGGTAGGCGTGGCCGGTGTCGATGATCCAGTCGTTGGAGGAGGGCAAGGTGCCCGCGGAGCCGTTGAAGTCGTCGGCCCAGACGAGCGACCAGCCCGATGGGGTGGCCGGCACGGCGGCGGAGGCGCTGACCGCGGCGTTGACCAGGAGGCCGGTGAGCGCGACCAGCGCGGTGAGCACCGTGGCCACGGGCGCCAGGCGGCGCCTGGGCCTGCTTGTTGTGGTTGTCATGACGCGTCTCTCCTAGGGGGGTGCGGGGAGGCGGAGTACGTCAGAGAGCGCTCTCTCAGATGATCTGAGCACACGGCTCACTTCCCGTCAAGGAGGCGGTGAGAGCGCTCTCCGCTACAGGAGGTCCGCGGTGGTCGCGCCGGCCGCCTCGAACGCCTCCCGCCAGAACGACTCCAGCAGCGGGAACCGGTCCGGGCTCGACGTCTTCCTGCGCAGGAAGCCGTGGACGGTCACCGCGTAGCCGCTCAGGTCGGGCAGGAGGTGGGCGGCCCGCAGCTCGTCGATCTTCCGCTTGCGCGCCGCCTCGCTCAGGTCGAGCCTGCCGATGTCGAGGTCGCCGCGGTTGTTGATCAGGTCGCTGAAGACGACGAGCTCGTGCGGCAGGTCGGGACGGCGCTGGGCGGCGAGCTGCTTGACGGCGTAACGCAGGGCGCCCAGCACGTCCGAGCCCTCTCCCTCCGTGGGGCAGTCGAAGAGCCGCATCGCCCTCGGCAGCGCCTGCTGGACCCGGTGCGCCCGTACACGGTCCTCGACCACCGGGTTCTCGTTGGGGTTCTCGGCGCGGGTGGCGGCGATGGGTAAGGGGTCCTGGCGGCAGGTGCTGCTCTCCGAGCTGCCGGTGACGGCGGCGAAGGCCATCCAGTCGCAGTTCTGGGCGAAGGCGGGGAGCTTGGAGGTGACGTCGGCGCGGGAGGTGGCGGGGTCGGCGTAGGTGGTCGAGTCGACGACGACGCCGCAGAGGGAGCGCGCGTCAGTCCCGCAGCCGGCCGCCCCGGCGGCGGTCACCAGCAGCGCCGCCGCCAGCATCCCGCGCCCGGCCCGCCTCACCCGCCCTCCCGGCCGCGATGCAGGCCGTTGGGGGTGGAGGAGAGCTCCGGGCGGGGCGTCCCGGCGTGCGGCTCCTCAGGCAGCTGGGCTGGCAACCCGGCGTTCGGCTCGGCGGGCAACTCGGCGTGCGGCTCGGCGGCTAACTCGGCGGGCAGCCCGAGGTGCGGCTCGGCGGGCAACCCGGCGGGCAGTTCGGCGGGGAGCTCGCGTGGCAGGACCTCGGCGTGCCACTCCTCGATGCGCTCCTCGACCTCGCGCCGGATGCGCCCGATCTCCTCCCGCCCTGAGGCCCCGAGCGCCGTCCCGCCGGCCGGCTCCGCCGCGATGACCTCGCCCTTCCACAGGGAAGGGATCTCCTCCTTGCGCGGGTGCGCCTCCAGCACGCCCGCCTTGTAAGCCGCGATGAGCTGCTCGGTCCGGGCGTGGACCGCCTCCACCTGGTGCTCGCGGTCCATGAGCGCGCTCTCCCACTCCTGCTGGAGCCGCTCGACGCGGGCCCGCTCCCGCTGCGCGCGGACGTGGGCCTCCTCGGCCGCCTGCCGCCGCCGGGCCTCGGCCCGCCGGGCCCGCGCCTCCTCCAGCGTGATGAAACCCTCCGCCGTACGGCGCTCCACCGGCGGGTGCGGCTCCGGCCGGGTGCCGCCGTGCCCCAGCTCGCCCATGATCCGCTCGCGCGCCTCCACGGCCTGCTCCAGGAGCGCGGTACGGACCGTGGCGAGCCGCCGGTCGATCTCGGCGACCTGCTCGCGCGCCAGGGCGCGGACGCCCGTCACGTACGCGGGCTGGAACTCCGGGTCGGTGAACTCGCTCAGCGGGTGCAGGCGCGCGTCCCGCACGCCCTGCCGCCGCGCCTCCTCCCGCTCGGCCGGCGGGCCGTCGCGCGTGAGCGTCCGCGCGTCCCGCTTGAACAGCCGCGACAAGAACGCCATCAGCGTCGTCTCCTGGCTCCGGCGAGTTGTGCCCTGCCTTCAGAGTAGACGGCGGGCGCCCGAAGTGGCGGGAGGTCACCGACTATGTACCGCGTACCCGGACAAAACGGACGGCGCCGGCCCCACGGGCCGGCGCCGTCCGAACGACAACAGGGCTCAGGCCTTCTCGGCCTCGCCGGTGGCCTGCTCCATGGCCTCCTCGGGGGACGCCTCCAAGTCCTGCTCGGCGTCGGCCCCGGCCTGCGCGCTCGCTTTGTCGAGACGCACCCAGCTCGTCACGCTCTCCACCGCGAACAGCACGAACAGGTAAGCCGTCAGCACCGCCAGCACGGGCGTCACGAGACCGGCCGCCGCGCCCACGCCGATGATGAGCAGCCGCAGCTCCCAGCCGAGGCCCGCCCGGAACACCCAGGCGGGCGGCCAGATGCTCTGCCGCGTCCGGTAGACGGTGTCGTAGGTGTGGTAGCCCACCACGTACACCAGCACGAACAGCAGCCACTTCGGCGCGTCGGCGGCCAGGCCGATCGCGATCGTGGCCAGGAACTCGGTGCCGCGCAGCAGCGGCGGCGTCAGCCAGTCGAGGCGGCCCAGGTGGTCACGCGGCGCCGTCGGCAGGATGAGCAGCAGGGCGATCGCGACGGGCACGAGCAGCATGGGGCCGGACTCCGGCAGCCCGGCGACCGTGACACCGGCCACGGCGAGCAGCGCGACGAGCGCGGCCGGCACGGGCGGCAGGCCCCGCCCCAGCCGGGGCGCCAGCGCCTGGACGAGCGGGCCGTCGTCGCGGTAGGCGAGCAGGCGGGCGGTCTGAATGCGCCGGCGCTCCTCGTCGGGGTCCGGCGTGGGGGTGGCCATGGCCTGCGGTTGGGTGATCATACGAGCGACCTCATGAGGCGTCCGGTGAGGGAGTAGGCGGCGGCGACGGAGCCCCAGATCACCAGCGTCAGGAAGGTGATCCGGGCGTCGAAGAGGGCGGCGGTGATCGCGATGGCCGCGAACCGCTCACCGATGGGGAACACGATCATCTTGCGCGCCCAGTGGACGGCCCGGAACCTGCCGGCCCTGGTCCACATCTTGAGCACGCCCCGCAGGCCATGGCTGCGCTCTTCCCGGCGGCGCGTCAGCGCGGCCCGCAGCTCGCGGTCGTCGGGGGCGTCGAGCGCCAGCGTGGGCAGCTTGGCGGGCGGCTTGCGGCGGTTGGCCGCGCCGAAGGAGAAGTCGAGCAGGTGGCGTACGGACTGCAGGCCCAGCGCGGCCAGCGCGAGGATCCAGATGTCCTCGCCGTTGCCCGCGATCACATAGCCGAGGGCGAGGCCGGCGAAGACCACGTATTCCTTGAACCGGTCGAACGTGGCGTCCAGCCAGGCGCCGAGGACGCCGAACTTGCGGGCGTACCGGGCTACCTGGCCGTCGACGCAGTCGAAGACGAACGCGAAGTAGATCAGCACGCCGCCCAGCACCATCCACGGCCGGTCGCCCGTCGCGAAGCAGGCGGCCGCGGCCACGCCCAGCGCGATCGAGATCAGCGTGACCTGGTTGGGCGTCAGCCCCCGCCGGGCCGCCCAGCGGGCGATGAAGCGGGAGTAGGTGGAGACGAAGTAGGTGGTGAAGAAGCCGTCGGCGCCCTTGACCGCGTTGTTGAGCCGGGCGCGGTCCTCGTCCATGGCGGCCATCTCGGGGCCGGCCTCGTTGACCTCCTCCTGGGTGGTGACCCGGCGGTAGAAGAGGTCGCGGCGGCCCCTGATGCCGACCGACACGCCGTTGCGCACCAGGCCGAACACGACGAGCTGCACCAGGTCGTCGTCGGGGCCGAAGGTGTGGGCCAGGGCGGCGAGGTCGCGGCAGGTCTCCGCGAGCACCGGAGCGTTGCGCACGCTGACGTGCAGCGGGCCGAGCAGCACGGCGTTGGGCCGGGTCACGGCGTGGGTCGCGGTGCCGACCGAGACCACCCGTGACTTGCCGACGCGGGCGCGGACCGGCAGCCCCTCCAGCCGGTGGAGGCCGATCTCGGGGTCGGCCTCGTCGATGGGGACGAGCTCGGACTCGGCCTCGGCGAGGTCCTCCGGAGCCTCCTCGTCCGTGCTGTCCGGTCTCGGCTCCTTGGCGACGAGCGCCAGCGCACCGCGCTTGGTCTTGGTGATCTGGTAGATCAGCTCGTCGTGGATGACCGAGTTCTCGGGGATGATGAGCAGGCTCTCCGTCGCCGACTCGGCGACCTCGGCGAGCGCGCGCAGGGCGGCGGCCACGTCGCCGCCGGCGATGGTGGCGGGCCGCGGGTCATAAGAAGCCAACTGGCCACGCAGCCGCTCGGCCACGGTGGGATTGCCGGGCAGCGCGGCCAGCCTCAGGCCGGTCGGAGAGGTGTCGGGGCCGGGCGAGGCGCCCAGCAGGACCACGCGGGTCATGACTCCCTTTCGAGGCGGTAGCGGGGGGTTGAACAACGGGTAATGCGGGGACAGGCGTCAAAGTCTAGTGAGAGTCACGCAAAGTCGCGTCATCCGAGCATGCCCGTAACGCTGGACCCTTCGGCACACAGGGCGGCCGTAAGATGTCGGAGTGAGTCTCTATCGTGACGAAGGCGTGGTTCTGCGTACGCAGAAACTCGGCGAGGCCGACCGCATCGTCACGGTCCTGGCCAAGCGCACCGGCAAGATCCGCGCCGTCGCCAAGGGCGTGCGCAGGACCACCTCGCGCTTCGGGGCCAGGCTGGAGCCGTTCACCCATGTCGACCTGCAGCTCCACACCGGCCGTACGCTCGACGTCGTCACCCAGGCCGAGACGCTCAGGCCCTACGGCGAGGCGCTGGCCGCCGACTACCCGCGCTACACCGCGGGCAGCGCCATGCTGGAGACCGCCGACCGGCTGACGCACGGGGAGAAGGAGCCGGCGCTGCGGCAGTTCCTGCTGCTCGTGGGCGGGTTGCGCACGCTCGCCGAGCGCACGCACGAGCCCCGGCTGGTGCTCGACGCCTACTTCCTGCGCTCGCTGGCGGTCGCCGGTTACGCGCCCGCACTGGATGCGTGTGCCCGCTGCCGGACCCCGGCGATCAGGGCGTTCGCCATCGTCGCCGGCGGCGTGGTCTGCGGGGCGTGCCGCCCGGCCGGGGCGGCCGTCCCCGCCGGGGAGACGATCGGGCTCATGGCGGCGCTGCTGCGCGGCGACTGGGCCACCGCCGACGCCTCCGAGTCGCGCCACCGCAACGAATGCAGCGGGCTGGTCGCCGCATACCTGCAATGGCACCTCGAACACGGAATACGCTCTCTCCGACACGTCGAAAGGGAGCCAGTGTGAACGTCCGTCCTCCGACCCCTCATCCGTCCGGCGCGACGCCGCCGCCGATCCCGCGTGAGCTGGTGCCCCGGCACGTGGCCATCGTCATGGACGGCAACGGCCGCTGGGCCAAGATGCGCGGCCTGCCGCGCACCGAGGGGCACAAGGCGGGCGAATCCTCCCTGTTCGACGTCATCGAGGGCGCGCTGGAGCTGGGCATCCCCTACCTCAGCGCCTACGCCTTCTCCACCGAGAACTGGAAGCGCTCGCCCGACGAGGTCCGCTTCCTCATGGGCTTCAACCGCGACGTGATCAGGCGGCGGCGCGACGAGCTCAACGCCATGGGCGTACGCGTGCGCTGGGCGGGCCGGCCGGGCCGGCTCTGGAAGAGCGTGATCTCCGAGCTGCAGACCGCCGAGGAGATGACGGTCGACAACCGCAAGCTCACATTGCAGTTCTGCGTCAATTACGGCGGGCAGGCCGAAATCGTCGAGGCCGCGCTGAAATTGGCCCAGGACATCGCGGCCGGCCGCGTCAAACCCAGCAAGGTGGACGAGAAGGTCTTCGCCCGCTACCTCGACGAGCCGGAGATCCCCGAGGTCGACCTGTTCCTGCGTTCGTCGGGCGAGCAGCGCTTCTCGAACTTCCTGCTGTGGCAGTCGGCCTACGCCGAGATGGTCTTCCTCGACCGGCTCTGGCCCGACTTCGACCGGCGCGACCTGTGGGAGGCGTGCGAGATCTACGCCAAACGCGACCGCCGCTACGGCGGCGCCCTCCCCAACAAGGTCTGACCGGCCGGCCGAATCCGACTGGGGCCCGTACGCGATCAGGTGATCTCATGGGCCAGGGCTTTGTGGGTTCCTGTCCCCGGTGTCCTTGAGATGAAGGGCGAGGCGGGTGCGGTCGGGGGTGCCGTATTTGCGCAGCAGGCTTGAGACGTGGTTCTTCACCGTGCCCTCGGCGATGCGCAGTTGCGCCGCGATCTCCCGGTTCGTGGCCCCTGCGGCGATCAGCCGGGCGACGTCGGACTCCCTGGCCGACAGGCGCCCCTCGTGCGGCAGCGCCCTGGGCACGGCGCCGGTGCGTCGTAGCTCGGCCACCAGGCGTCCGGCGACGGACGGGGCGAGCACCGTCTCCCCGCGGCCGGCCCGGCGGATGGCGTCGACCAGCTCCTCCGGCGTGCAGTCCTTGAGCAGGTAGCCGACGGCCCCGCCGCCCAGCGCGCCGAAGATGTAGTCGTCCTCGTCGAAGGTGCTGAGCACGATGGCGGCCACGCCGGGATGCCCGGCCGACAGCCGGCGGATGAGCTCGACGCCCTCCATCCTGGGCATTCTCGCGTCCACCAGCGCCACGTCCGGACGGCACTCCCCGGCCACGCGCAGCGCCTCCTCCCCGTCGGCGGCCTCCCCGGCCACCTCGATGCCGTCCTCGATCTCCAGCATCTTGCGCAGACCCCGCCGGATCAGCTCCTGGTCATCGACCAGCAGGACCCTGATCGCCGTCATGTCCCCCGGCCTCTCCTCGCCGCCGGGCACGCGCTCGCGCCGGGTCATGACGTCACCTCCACCCGTACCGGAAGTTCTGCGCGTACTTCGAAGCCGCCTTCCGGGCGGTCGCCCGCGGTCAGGGTGCCGCCCACCGCGTGAGCGCGCTCGGCGAGGGAGCGCAGGCCGAAGCCGTCGCGCGCGTCCGCGCGCCGGCCCCCGCCGTTGTCGGCGACCACCAGGACCACCCGCTCACAGCCGAACACCAGCCTTCCGCGTACGTGCCGGGCCCCGGCGTGCCGGACGACGTTCGTCAGCGCCTCCTGCAGCACGCGGTAGAGCACCAGCTCCACGTCCGGCTCCAGTGGCACCTCCTCTCCTTCGACCTCGAAGCGCACCACCAGCCCCGTGCCGTCGAACGAGGCCGCCAGCCGCTCCAGCGCCGCGCCGCTGACCCGGCCCTCCAACGCGAGCGGGCGCAGCGCCCTGACCCAGCGACGTGCGTCGGCCAGGGCCGCCACGCTCGTCTCCTTCGCCAGCCGCACCTCCTCCCAGGCGGCCTCGGGGCGGCGCGACCGGAAACGTTCGGCGTTCTCCAGGCTCATCTTGACCACCGTCAGGTGGTGACCGATCGAGTCGTGCATCTCCGCGCCCATCCGCGCCCGCTCCTGCGCGACCGTGAGCTCCCGCACGCGGGCGAGGAGCCGCTGCGCCTCGGCCCGTCTGCGCCGCGCCTCCAGCACGGCCGACGTCATGCCGAGCACGAAGGAGGAGAACACGACGAACGGCACGGTCTGACCGAGGGCGTCCATCGGACCGCGGTCGTACATCACGACGTCCAGGACGAACAGAACAACGCTGAGGCAGCCGATGATGACCGTCGCGGCCCTCATGTCGTGCACGAACGCGACGTTGGCGATGGCGATGAGCGTCAGCAGCATGTGCACCTCGTCCGATCCCGCCGGCCCCAGCGTGAGGGTCGTCAGCAGGAACACCACCGCGACCGGACGCCGCCATCCGGTGGCGTGCCGCCAGGGCAGCAGCAGCCACAGCACGGCCACGAGCGTCAGGTCGGCGGAGAACACCACGATCTGGACAGGCGTTCCCGGGTGCGAGGTGTACGCGATAGCGGTGCCCGCGAGCACCACCCAGAACACCACGCTGAACAGGTGCGGCCGGTCGGGGTTGCGCAGCCTGGCCAGGGAGGACGGCATGTCCGACGACTCTAGCCGCGCGCGGGCCGTGTGATCCTCCTGAGGACCCATGACCATGGTCATGCCGGAGTCCGAACTCCGGTCCGATGTGCCGGCCGGCCCGGCTGCCTAGCGTGTCCTTCCATGAGAAGAGCCACCCACCCCGTCTGGGCCGTGCTGATCACCCTGGCCGCCACATTCGGGCAGATCATCGTCGGCACCGCTCCCGTCACCTTGCTGCTGGACTCCGGCCATCCCCTCTACCGGCCGCTCGGCATGATCGGGATCACGCTGGCCTCACTCGGGCTGGTCCATCTGATCCGGCGCTTCCTCGGCGGCCAGTCCTGGGCCGGTGTGGGCCTGGAGCGATCCCGGCGGGCCGTGCCGCAGCTGTTCCTGGGGGTCGTGGCGGGCGCGGTCCCGGTGGCGGCCGCCATCATGCTGTCGGTGGCGTTCGGGGCGATGTCCTTACCGCCGGGTGACAAGATCTTCGCTGATGCGGGCCTCTTGCCGTACGGCATCGCGTTCGCCCTGCTCAGTCAGGCGTTTCCGGAGGAGCTGCTGTGGCGGGGGCACCTGTTCGACACGCTGTCGGCCCGATTGCCGCCGAAAGCCGTGCTGATCGTGGTGTCCGTCGGGTTCGGGGCGCTGCACATCATCTCCAGCAGCGCGGCCGACTCACTGGGCGAACGCCTGCTCTACGTGCTGCAGGCCGTCGCGCTCGGTTTCGCGTGCGCGGCGGCGCGTGCGCACACGGGGACGTTGTGGATGGCGGTCGGCGTGCACACCGGCCTGCACACCGCGAACCTCCTGCTCCCGGCGGAGGCCGTCCACTATGGCGTGCACCTCGTCATCCTGTCCTGCGCGCTCACCGTCAGCGGCTTGCTGCTGCTCCGGTCAGGGCGCGGGGAGAAGGCGCGTACGCAACCGACCCCGAAGTGATGCTTCACCTGAACGGCGACCGACCGCTGTGAGGGACTGAAGGGGTCAGGCGCGGCGGCGGGCGCGGTAGGCGGCTACGTGCATGCGGTTGCCGCACGTCCGGCTGTCGCAGTAGACCCGCGACCGGTTGCGTGACTCGTCCACGAAGACGCGGTCGCAGTCGGGGGCCGAGCAGGTGCGCAGGCGTTCGCTCTCGCCCTCCACCAGCAGCACCGCCAGCGCCACACCGCAGTCGGCGGCCAGGTGCTCGGCCAGGCTGGCGTCGGCGGCGAAGTAGTGGACGTGCAGCGGATGGCCGTCGTGCTCGGTGAGGCGCGGCGTGATGCGGGTCGAGGAGAGCATCGAGTTGAGGGTGCGGACGGCGGTCGGCTGGTCGGGCGCGGTGAAGACGCGGTGGAAGGACTCCCGGACCGCGCGGACCTGGCTCAGGTCGTGGGCCGTCAGCTTGCCTATGCCGCTGACCTCGCGGGACTCCACGAACGCCTGGAGCTCGGCCAGACCGGGCAGCCCCTCTTCGCCGCCCGTGGCCGGTGAGGTGTTGACCAGTTCGACGACAGTGGCCAGAGAATGCACCATGTCATGGCCAAACGGCATGTTGACTCCTGTCCGCGCCGGATCCTAGCGTGGTCGCACTGTATCTCCTATGGGCGGCCACGGGGGTTTTGATGGGTGCACACCGTCGTATCGTGATCGTCGCGATCGTCGGCGCGCTCGTCATCTCCACCTCCGCGCCGCTGGTGCGGCTGGCCGGGGTCTCGCCGGCGACGTCGGCGTTGTTCCGCTGCGCGTACGCGATCCCGCCCATGCTGGCGCTGGCCTGGCTGGAGCGGCGCAGGCACGGCCCGCTGCCGCGCCGGGCGGTGCTGCTCGCCTGGGCTGCGGGCCTGACGTTCGCGTTCGACCTGCTGTTCTGGCACCACGCCATCGCGTACGTCGGCGCGGGCCTCGCGACCGTGCTGGGCAACCTGCAGGTGTTCCTGGTGGCGTTCGCCGCCTGGGCGGTGTTCGGGGAGCGGCCGTCGGGGCGGCTCGTGGTGGCGACGCCCGTGGTGTTCGGCGGCGTGGTGCTGATCTCCGGGGTGTTCGACAGCGCGGCGTACGGCGACGATCCCGTCATGGGCGTGCTCGCCGGGGTGGCGACGTCCGTCTCGTACGCGGCGTTCCTGCTGCTCATGAAGGGCGGCTCGGACCGCGCGGCCGGGCCGCTGGCGCACGCCACGGTCGTGGCCACGGTGGCGATCGCCGCGCTCAGCCCCGCCTTCGGCGGCGCGGACCTCGCCCCGAGCTGGCCCGCGCACGGCTGGCTGCTGCTGCTCGCGCTCGGGCCGCAGGTGCTGGGGTGGTCGCTCATCACGTTCACGCTGCCGCGGCAGCCGGCCGCGCTCACCGCGCTGCTGCTGCTCGTGCAGCCCCTGACGACCGTGGCGCTGTCGGCGTTGGCGCTCGGCGAGCGGCCCTCGCCCTGGCAGCTCGCCGGGTGCGGGGTGGTCGTGCTCGGCGTGCTGTGGGGCTCGGGCTCGCGCCGCACCGCTCAGCCGGAGGACGGGACGGACGGGGAACAGGACGCGCAGGTCCCGAACACCTCCACCGTGTGAGTGATCTCGGTGAAGCCGTGCTCCCTGCCCACGGCCTCGGCCCAGCGCTCGACCGCGGGACCGGCCACCTCGACGGTGCGCCCGCACTTGCGGCAGACGAGGTGATGGTGGTGGACGTCGCTGGCGCAGGCCCGGTAGACGGACTCGCCGTCGTCGGTGCGCAGCACGTCGACCTGACCGTTGTCGGCCAGCGCCTGCAGCGCCCGGTATACGGTGGTCAGGCCGATCTTGGCGCCGTGCAGGCGCATCTCCGCGTAGACGTCCTGCGCGCTGCGGAACCCCTCGTTGCGACGGAGGGTGTCGTGCACCGCCTCGCGTCTCGTCGTCATGCGACCTCCTCGACGCGCATTGTTGGACCCACTCTGGACTCCTCGTCGCTCCGGCCTCGGCGTACGAATTTACCGACAGCGAGGGCCAGGACGAAGCCGGCGAGAGCGATGAGCACGATCGAGGCGCCCGGCGGCACCTTCGGCGACACGGTGGAGGCGAGCAGCCCGCCCACCGAGGCCAGCACCCCGAACACCATCGCCGTCGCCATCGTGGCACGGAAACCCCGCGTGAGCTGCTGGCTCGTCGCCACCGGGATCACCATCAGCGCGCTGACCAGCAGCAGCCCGACCACCCGCATGGCGATGACGACGGTCAGCGCGGCCGTGACCGCGATCAGCAGGCTGAGGAAGCGCACCGGCAGGCCGCTCGCGCGGGCCATCTCCTCGTCCTGGCAGAGCACGAACAGCTCCCTGCCGAAGATCACGACCACTCCGATCACGGCCACGGCCAGCGCCGCGATGACCCAGATGTCGGCCGGAGTGACGCTCGCGATGGCGCCGAACAGGTAGGAGTTGAGCTTGGCGTTGCTGCCGCCGGGCGCGATGGCCATGAGCATGACGCCGCCCGCGATGCCGCCGTAGAACAGCAGCGCCAGCGCCACGTCGCCGCTGGTGCGTCCGCGCGCGCGTACCAGCTCGATGGCCACCGCCCCGGCGACGGAGATGATCACGGCGGTCAGCACCGGCGTCGTGCCGGTCAGGAAGCCGAGCGCCACGCCGGTCAGCGCCACGTGCCCGATGCCGTCGCCGAGCAGCGCGAGCCGCCGCTGCACGATGAACGTCCCGACGGCGGGCGCGCACAGCCCCACCAGCAGCGCCGCGACGAGCGCGAGCTGGAAGAGCTGCTCACGCAGCAGTTCGAAGATCACCTTGGTTCCCCCTGCCACCCGGTCAGCGGCCCGGCCACCGGCTCGGCGGCGTGCGGATGCTGGTGCTCGTGCCCGGGCCGCGCGCACTCGCCCTCGGGACGCGGCGGCGGCCCGTCGTGCGCGATCAGACCGCCACCGATGACGACGCCGCGCGTGATGACCGGCTCCAGCGGGCCCAGCTCGTGCGCGACCAGCACCACGGTCTTGCCGCCGAGCACCAGCCCGGCCAGCGTGTCGGCGAGCAGGCGCTGGGTCTCGGCGTCGACGCCCGCGGTGGGCTCGTCCATCACGTACGTGTCCGGCTCGCCCGCCAGGGCGCGGGCGATGAGCACCCGCTGCTGCTGGCCGCCCGACAACGCCTGGACGGGGTCGCCCGCGCGGTCGCTCAGTCGTACGGCCTCCAGCGCCGCGGCCACCGCCGCCCGGTCGGCCGCGCTGGTGCGGCGCAGGCGGCGCTGGCGGGCGATGCGGCCCGAGGCCACGACCTCGCGTACGGTGGCGGGCACGCCGCCGCCGACCTGGAGACGCTGCGGGACGTAGCCGATGCGCCACCAGTCGCGGAAACGCCCAGGTGGGCGGTCGTAGATCAGGGTGCTGCCGCCGGACAGCGGCGTGAGCCCGAGCAGGGCGCGCACCAGCGTCGACTTGCCCGAACCGTTGGCCCCCAGGAGTGCGACGACCTCGCCGGTGTGGACGGTCAGGTCGATCCCCCGGAGGACCGGCTTGCCGTCGTAGGCGACCCGGCCGCCGGTCATCGCGAAGGCCGTCTCGCTCATGCCGTACACCCCAGTGCTGTTTGAAGAGTCTTGAGGTTATCGCGCATGGCGGAGACGTAGTCGCCGGAGGGCTTGCTCTCCAGCGGGTCGAGGACGGCGGTCTTAGCGCCGACCTCGTTCGCCAGCACCTCGGCCACCTTCGGGCTCACCAGGGCCTCCGTGAAGATCGTGGTCACGCCCTCGGCTCTGGCGAGCTTGGCCACCTCCGACAGGCGCGCGGGCGACGGCTCGGTCTCCGGATCGAGAGTGATGCCCACCTGCTTCAGCTTGTAACGGTCGGCCAGATAGCCGAACGCCTCGTGCGCCGTCACCAGCGTCCTGGACCGGCAGGTGGTCAGACCTTTGGTGAACTCCTGGTCGAGCGCGGTCAGGGTGGCGGCCGTCGTCGCGGCGCGATCCCGGTACGCCTGGGCGTGCGCGGCGTCGGCGGCGGCCAGGCGCTCGCCGAGCTTGCCGGCGACCGTGGCCATGCGGGACGGGTCGAGCCAGAGGTGCGGGTCGTAGCCCACCTCGTCGTGGCCGTGCTCCTCCTCGCCCTCGTGCTCGTGGCCGCCGGCGGGGATCGTGGTGACGGCGGTGGCGGCGTCGAAACTCTTCTCCGGGTCGACCGCGTCGTCCACAGCCGGTTGGACGCCTTTGACGTAGACGGTGAGCGCGGCGTTCTGGAGGTCGGTGACCTGCTGGATGCCCAGCTCCAGGTCATGCGGCTCGACGCCGGGGGCGGTGAGGCCGGTCACCTGGACGTCGGATCCCCCGACCTGCTCGGTCAGCCATTGCAACGGGTAGAAGGCGGCGACCACCTCGGGTCTGCCGTCGGAGGTGGCGCCGACCTCCGACACACCGGAACCGCCGCAGGCCGTGGCGCTGAGCAGGGCGCCGGCAGTCAACAGACCGAGCGCACCCAGCCGGGAAAATCCTGACATCATGGGAGTCAGTATGCGCCAAAATGAAAACGGTTGTCAAAATCTGTCCCCCGGGGGGAGTGGGTTCCCAGG
Source organism: Nonomuraea wenchangensis (assembly GCF_900111685.1). Classification (GTDB taxonomy): domain Bacteria; phylum Actinomycetota; class Actinomycetes; order Streptosporangiales; family Streptosporangiaceae; genus Nonomuraea; species Nonomuraea wenchangensis. The sequence goes on along the minus strand of NZ_FOHX01000006.1, from coordinate 356,164 downwards.
GGTGAGGGCGCGTACGGGATTGAGGGAGGCTGCGGGTGCGGGGTTGCGAGGGAGCGCCGTCGCCTGGACTGAGGAGCGCAGGGAGCGAAGCGACCGGAGCGACGAGGGAAGGCGACGGGTCTGAGCGACCGAGCCGCCCGCGCGAAGCGCGGGCCATTAAACGCAAGATGCCGGTCGGCGTCCGGGGGCTAGTAAGGGCGCCGAACGGCATCCCGCTTCATCACCCCGCCGTACGCGCCCCAGCAGAGCCAGTGCCGGCGCCGGGGGTGACGTCATGGGCGGCGGCGAGCCGCCGTTCACCGGTGTAGACGTTCATCGAGTTCCCGCGCAGGAACCCGATCAGCGTCAGTCCTTCCTCGGCGGCGAGTTCGGCGGCCAGCGACGACGGCGCCGAGACGGCGGCGAGCACCGGCACCCCGCCCATCACCGCCTTCTGCACCAGCTCGAACGACGCCCGCCCGGACACCATGAGCACGCAGCCGCGCAGCGGCAGCCGTCCTTCGCGCAGCGCCCAGCCGAGGAGCTTGTCGACGGCGTTGTGCCGGCCGACGTCCTCGCGCACGCACAGGGGTTCGCCGTCGGCGGTGAACAGGCCGGCGGCGTGCAGGCCGCCGGTCCGGTCGAAGACGCGCTGGGCGGCCCGCAACCGGTCGGGCAGGCTCGTCACCATGGCGGGCCGCAGTGTGACGGGGTCGTCGGCGGCGCTCCAGCGGGCGACGGTGCGTACCGCCTCCAGGGACGCCTTTCCGCACACCCCGCAGGAGGAGGTGGTGTAGAAGTTGCGCGGCTCGGGCGCGGGCACGCCGGGGGCGAGCCGTACGTCGAGCACGTTGTAGGTGTTGCCGCCGTCCACGGTGGCGCCCGCGCAGTAGCGGATGGTGGCGATCTCGCCGGGCGCGCCGACGGCCCCTTCGCTGACGAGGAACCCGGCGGCGAGGTCGAAGTCGTCGCCGGGCGTGCGCATGGTGACGGTCAGCGGGGTGCCGTCGAGCCGGATCTCCAGCGGCTCCTCGGCGGCGAGCGTGTCGACGGCCGGCAGCCTGGCCCGGTCCTTGACGCGGACGATCCTTCGCTTGACGACGACCCTAGACATAGCCGTACCCGAAGCGGCCCTTCACGCAGAGGTTGCCCTTCGTGACGGGGTTGTCGTGCGGTGACGTCACCTTGACGATCTTGTTGTCCTGGACGTGCAGGGTGAGGTTGCAGCCGACGCCGCAGTAGCTGCAGATGGTGGTGGTCTCGCTCTGCCGCGACTCGTCCCAGGTTCCCTCGGCCCGCATGTCGAACTCGGTCTTGAACGACAGCGCGCCCGTCGGGCAGACCTCGACGCAGTTGCCGCAGTAGACGCAGGCCGAGTCGGTGAGCGGCGCGTCGAACTCGGTGGAGATCGTGGCGTCGAAGCCCCGGCCGGCGACGCCGATGGCGAAGGTGTTCTGCCATTGCTCGCCGCAGGCGTCCACGCACTTGTAGCAGAGGATGCATTTGCTGTAGTCGCGGACGTAGAGGTCGTTGTCCACCTTGGCGGGCTGCTCGACGGTGGCCGCGTCCGGGCCGAAGCGGGCGGGGTCGGCGCCGTACTCTTCGTTCCATTCGGCGGCGCGCGGCGTCGTGGACAGGTCCACGGAGGAGCCGAGCAGTTCCAGCACGACCTTGCGGCTGTGCCGGGCGCGCTCGGTCTCCGTGCCGACCTTCATGCCCGCCTCGGCCTTGCGTGAGCAGGCGGGGGCGAGGGTACGGGCGCCCTCGACCTCCACCACGCACACGCGGCAGGCGTTCTTCGGGGTGAGGGTGTCGCCGTGGCAGAGGGTGGGCACGTCCTTGCCCGCCGCCCGGCAGGCGTCGAGGATCGTGGCGCCCTCCGGCACGCGTACGGTCTCGTCGTCGATCTGTACGTCGATGAGCCGCCGGGGCGGCTGCAACGGGATCATTCGTAAACTCCCAAGCGGTCGATGGCCGATTCGACGGCGTTCCATGCGGTCTGCCCGAGGCCGCAGATCGAGGCGTCGCGCATGGTCCGGCCCACGTCGCGCAGCAGCACCAGGTCGTCGTGCGAGACGCGCCGCGACAGCCGGTGCAGGGCCTCCTCCTGGCGTACGGTGCCGACCCGGCAGGGCACGCACTGGCCGCAGGACTCGTCGCGGAAGAACTCCGCGATGCGGAGGAGCAGCTGCTTGAGGTCCACGGTGTCGTCGATGACGAGGACCACGCCGGAGCCGAGCGTGGCGCCGGCGTTCCTGGTGCCCTCGAAGGTGAGCGGGATGTCCAGGTCCGTGACGAACGCCCCGGCCGCTCCGCCGAGCAGCACCGCGCGGGTGGTGCCGGTGGTCCCGGCCAGTTCCAGCAGCTCGCGCAGGGTCGCGCCGAACGTCAGCTCGTACACGCCGGGCCGTTCGACGGCGCCGGAGACGCAGAACAGCTTGGGCTCGGCCGCCGCGTACGCCCGCGCCCCGCGCTCCAGGATCGGCAGCACGTTGACCAGCGTCTCGACGTTGTTGACCACGGTCGGCTTGCCGAACAGGCCCTTCTCCACGGGGAACGGCGGCTTGCTGCGCGGCTCGCCGCGGTGTCCCTCGATGGAGTTGAAGATCGCGGTCTCCTCGCCGCAGATGTACGCGCCCGCGCCCCTGCGCAGCTCGATGTCGAAGGAGAGGCCCTTGCCGAGGATGTCGGGGCCGAGCAGGCCGCGGGCGCGAGCGGTGGCGATGGCGTGCGCCAGGCGGGCGGCGGCCCTCGGGTACTCGCCTCTGACGTAGAGGTAGCCCCGGGCGCAGCCGGTCGCGTAGGCCGCCACGGTCATGGCCTCGACCAGCGCGTACGGGTCGTTCTCCATGACCACCCGGTCCTTGAACGTGCCCGGCTCGCTCTCGTCGGCGTTGCACACCAGGTAGTGGGGGTGGTCGGGCTGGCGGGCGGCGGCGTCCCACTTGCGGCCGGTGGGGAAGGCCGCGCCGCCCCTGCCGACCAGGCCGGACTCCAGCACTTCGCGGATCACCCCGGCGGGGCCGAGCTCGAAGGCGCGGCGGAGCGCGGTGTAGCCGCCGGTGGCGCGGTAGTCGTCGAGGCTCGCGGGATCGGCCCGGCCGGCCCGCCGCAGCAGGATGAGGCCGTCCTGGCCGGCCTGCGGTACGGCGGCCACGGCGGGGGCGTCGCCGGCCACGTCGAGGCGCGGCCCGCTGCCGTTGGGGCTGGGGGAGCCAGGGGCGGCGTCGGCGGGGGTCCTGGCCATGGCGTCGGCGTCCGCGGGTGCGTACACCTCGGCGCGCGGCGCAGGCCCCGCCTCCAGGGCGAGCGCGGCCGGGGCCCGTTCGCACAGGCCGAGGCAGGGGCTCTCCTGCCAGGTCTCGCCGGGCGGGCCGAGGCGCTCCTCGACCTGCTCGCGCAGCCGCCGGCCGCCCTTGGCCTGGCAGGCGAGGTCGGTGCACACGTGCAGCACCCGCGCCGGGCGCGGCCGGAGCGAGAACAGCGAGTAGAACGTGGCCACCCCGTACGCCTCCGCGGGCGGCACGGTGAGCCGCCGGCAGACGTAGTCGAGCGCGCCCTCGCTGATCCAGCCCACCCGGTCGTTGACCGCGTGCAGCGCGGGCAGCAGCAGGTCGCGCCGGGGCTCGGCGCGGGCGGCGAAGCGCAGGTCGGTCGCGGACCTGGCGCCGCCCTCCCAGCCGGTGGCGGGCGGGCCGAGCACGGCGTCGACCGCCGCGCGCTCCTCGTCGGACGGTTCGGCGTCGCGGAATCGGAGGTCCATGTCTCACCCGGCCTTGACGAGCTTCTCGACGCGGACCGCGGCCGCCTTGAACTCGGCCGTGCCGGCGATCGGGCAGGTGGCCTCGATGGTCAGCGAGTTGACGTCCACGTCGTCGGGGAAGTGGAAGGTCATGAACACCAGGCCGGGCCGCAGCGCCGGGTCGATGAAGACGGGCGCGACGACCGAGCCGCGCCGCGAGGTGATCCGTACGTCCTCGCCGGCCGCGACGCCGAGCCGTTCGGCGTCCTCGGGGCACAGCTCGACGGTCTCGCCGCGGCGCAGCGGCGAGGCGAACCCGGACGACTGCACGCCGGTGTTGTAGGAGTCGAGGCGGCGGCCGGTGGTCAGCCGCAGCGGGTACTCCTCGTCCAGCAGGTCCACCGGCGGCGAGTGCTCCAGCACCGCGAACGGCGCGGGCGCGCCGCGCCGGTCCGGGTCGTGCTCCCAGAGCCGCCCGTGCAGGTACGGCGGCTCCAGCGCGTCCTCCGACGGGCAGGGCCACTGGATGCCCTGCAGCTCGGTCAGCCGCTGGTAGCTCATGCCGCGGTGCTGCGGCGACAGGGAGCGCAGCTCGTCCCAGACCTCCTCGGCGCCGTCGTAGGCCCAGTCGTGGCCGAGCCGCCGGGCCAGCTCGCACAGGATCCAGATGTCATCGCGGGCCTCGCCCGGCGGTTCGAGCGCCTTGCGGACCCGCTGCACCCGCCGCTCGCTGTTGGTGAACGTGCCCTCGGCCTCGCACCAGGCGGCGCTGGCCGGTAGCACGACGTCGGCCATCTGGGCGGTCTTGGTGAGGAAGATGTCCTGGACCACCAGGTGGTCGAGCATGGCCAGGCGCTTGGCGCAGGCGAGGGAGTCGGCCTCGGACTGCACGGGGTTCTCGCCGATGAGGTAGCAGGTGGTGACCTCGCCCTCGGCCATGCCCTCCAGCATCTGGGTGAGGTTGAGCCCGTGGCGGGGCTGGATGGGGGCGCCCCACGCGCTCTCGAAGCGGGCCCGCAGGTCCGGGTCGAGGATGTCCTGGAAGCCGGGCAGCCGGTTGGGGATGGCGCCCATGTCGCCGCCGCCCTGCACGTTGTTCTGGCCGCGCAGCGGCGACAGGCCGGAGCCGTAGCGGCCGACGTGGCCGGTCAGCAGGGCCAGGTTGATGAGGGCCCGTACGTTGTCGGTGGCGTTGTGGTGCTCGGTGATGCCGAGCGTCCAGCAGAGCTGGGCGCGGTCGGCGCGGGCGTACGCGTGCGCCAGCTCCCTGATCGCCGCGGCCGGCACGCCGGTGACCTGCTCGGCGGCCGTGAGCGTCCAGGGCTCGACGCACTCCTTGAACTCGGCGAAGCCCACGGTGGCCCGCTCGATGAACGCCTCGTTGTGCAGCCCGGCGTGGATGATCTCGCGGGCGACGGCGTGGGCGAGCGGGATGTCGGTGCCGACGTTGAGCCCGAGCCAGAGGTCCGCCCACTGGGCGGTGCCGGTGCGGCGCGGGTCCACCGCGAACATCCTGGCGCCGTTCCTGATGCCCTTCAGCACGTGCTGGAAGAAGATGGGATGGGCGTTGCGGGCCGCCGACCCCCACATGACGATCACGTCGGTGTCCTCGACCTCCTGGTAGGAGGAGGTGCCGCCGCCGCTGCCGAACACGGCGGAGAGCCCCGCCACGCTGGGGGCGTGGCAGGTGCGGTTGCAGGAGTCCACGTTGTTGGTGCCGATGACGACGCGGGTGAACTTCTGTCCGACGTAGTTCATCTCGTTCGTGGAGCGGGCGCACGACAACATCGCGAAGCAGTCGGGGCCGTGCTCGGCGACGTTGCGGCGGAAGCCCTCGGCCGCGCGGTCCAGGGCTTCCTCCCAGGTCGCCTCGCGCAGCACGCCGTTCTCGCGCACCAGTGGACGGGTCAGGCGGTCATAGCTCATGATCCCTCCATTCTGTATACAGGCTACGGTATTCGGAGCTACACCGCGCGGACAAGGTTCGCGTTCAGCAGGTCGCTCACCGCGTGGATCGCCCGCAGCGTCGGTACGTCCGCGCCGGTCAGGTCGGCGAGCTCGACCACGGCCGCGAGGAGCACGTCCAGCTCCAGCGGCTTGCCCTTCTCCAGGTCCTGGAGCGTGGAGGTCTTGTGCTCGCCGGCCTTCTCCGCGCCCCGCAGCCGGCGCTCGATGGAGACGCCGGGGTCGCAGCCGACGCGCCCCGCCACCTCCACGGTCTCCCGCATCATGGCCACGACCAGCTCGCGCGCCCCGTCGTGGCGGCAGATGCCGGCCATCGTGGCGCGGGCGAGCGCGCTGATCGGGTTGAAGGCGATGTTGCCCATGAGCTTGATCCACACGTCGCGGCGCAGGTCGCGCTCGACGGGGCACTTCAGCCCGCCCTCGACGGCGGCCTCGCTGAAGGTCTGGCACCGGTCGGTGAGCAGCCCGCTCGGCTCGCCGATGGAGAACCGGGTGCCCTCCAGGTGGCGGATGACGCCGGGGCTCTCGATCTCGGTGGCCGCGTACACGACGCAGCCGACGGCCCGGTGCAGGGGCAGCGCGGCCGTGACCGCGCCGCCCGGGTCGACGCTCTCGATGCGGTAGCCCTCGTAGGGGCCCTTGAGCCGGTGGAAGTACCACCACGGGATGCCGTTCTGTGCGGCGATGATGCTCGTGGACGCGTGCAGCAGCGGCGCGATCATGGGGCCCGCCGAGGCGTAGCTGTTGGCCTTGAGGCCCAGTAAGACGTGGTCCACCGGCCCGACCTCGGCAGGGTCGTCGGTGGCGTGGGGGTGGGCGGTGAAGTCGCCCCTGGGGGAGAGCACCCGCACACCGGCGCGGCGGATGGCCTGGAGGTGCTCGCCGCGGGCGATCAGGTGCACCTCGGCTCCCGCCCGGTGGAGAGCGGCTCCCACGTACGCGCCGATGGCGCCGGCGCCAAGAACAGCGACCTTCATGCTGCGCGCTCCGTTCTCGCGTCGGATTTGCATTCGGTATACAGTATGGAAAAACGCGGGTCAAGGAGCTTGCGGATGACGCTTGTGCGGCATGATCCAGTGGTGGAAGCGATGTCATGGGAGGCCGCGCGGCGCGTCGCGGCCGGGAGCGTGCAGCCGCTCGGAGCCGTGCCGGTGCCGCCGGCCGAAGCACTCGGATGCCGGTTGGCCGGCCCGCTGCGGGCCCTGGTGGCCGTGCCCGGCGTGGACGTCTCCGCCATGGACGGCTACGCCGTGGCCGGCGACGGGCCCTGGCGGCTCGCCGGGCGGGTGCTCGCCGGAGGCGAGGCCCATCCCGGCCCGCTGGCGGCGGGGGAGGCCGTGGAGATCGCCACCGGGGCGCCGGTGCCGGCGGGGGCCGAGGCGGTGGTGCCGTACGAGCGCGCCGTGGCCGGCGCGGGGAGCGTGGACGGGGTCGCGGAGGCCGGTCGGCACATCCGGCGGCGCGGCGAGGACATCCCCGAAGGGGCCGTGGTGCTGGAGGCGGGCGCGGTGGTGACGCCGGTCGCGCTCGGGCTCGCCGCCGCGCTCGGGCACGACGACCTCCTCGTACGGCCCCGCCCCGGCGTCCTGGTGTTGATCACCGGGGACGAGGTGGTGCACAAGGGGCGTCCCGGCGCGGGCCGGGTCCGTGACGCCATCGGACCGTTCCTGCCCGGCCTGGTGGAGTGGGCGGGCGGCCGGGTCACGGACACCGTCCACCTCCCGGACGGCCCGTCCGCCCTGCGCGCCGCCCTGTCGGCGCCTCCCGAGGGGAGGGGCGGGGCGGACGTCGTGGTGGTGTGCGGCGCCTCGTCGAAGGGGCCCGCCGACCATCTGCGGGGCGTGCTGGCCGCCCTCGGCGCCGACGTGCTCGTGGACGGCGTCGCGGTACGGCCGGGACATCCGCAGGCGCTGGCGCGGCTGCCGCACGGCCCGCTGGTGGCCGGGCTGCCCGGCAACCCGTTCGCCGCGCTCGGCGCGGCGCTCACGCTGCTCGTCCCCGCCCTGCGCAGGCTGACCGGGACGCCCGCGACCCGGGAGACCGGCACGCTGGGCGGTGACGTACGCTCGCACCCCCGCGACACCCGGCTCGTGCCGGTCCGCCGGACGCGGGAAGGCGCGGTGCCCGTGGGCCATGACCGGCCGGGATCCCTGTGGGGAGCGGCCCTGGCGGACGCCCTGGCGGTGGTCCCTCCGGGCTGGGACGGCGAGCGGATCGAGCTGATCGAGTTGCCCTGAGGGGCTGGACAGGCCGTTCCGGAGGGAGTAACCATTGCCTTCATACGGTATGCAGTATGCGGAAGACAGCGCGGAGAAGGGTGGCATGGAATGTCGGAAACGATCTCTGGCGGTCATCTCGTGGCCAAGGCGCTCAAGGCCGAGGGCGTGGACGTGATCTACACGCTCTGCGGCGGCCACATCATCGACATCTACGACGGCTGCGTCGATGAGGGCATCGAGGTCATCGACGTACGCCACGAGCAGGTCGCCGCACACGCCGCCGACGGACACTCCCGCATCACCGGCCGGCCCGGCTGCGCGGTCGTCACCGCCGGCCCGGGCACGACCGACGCGGTGACCGGTGTGGCCAACGCCTTCAGGGCGGAGAGCCCGATGCTGCTCATCGGCGGCCAGGGCGCGCTGAGCCAGCACAAGATGGGCTCACTCCAGGACCTGCCGCACGTGGACATGATGACCCCGATCACGAAGTTCGCCGCCACGGTGCCGAGCACCGAACGGGTGGCCGACCTCGTGTCGATGGCCTTCCGCGAGTGCTACCACGGCGCTCCCGGGCCGTCGTTCCTGGAGATCCCGCGTGACGTGCTGGACGCGAAGGTCCCCCTGGACAAGGCCCGCATCCCGAAGGCGGGCCACTACCGGGCCTCCACCCGGCAGCAGGGCGACCCGGAGGCCATCGAGCGGCTGGCCGACCTGCTGGCCCACGCCGAGAAGCCGTGCATCCTGCTCGGCAGCCAGGTCTGGACCTGCCGGGCCACCGACGCGGCCATCGACTTCGTCCGGGCGCTCAACGTGCCGGCCTACATGAACGGCTCCGGCCGCGGCACCCTGCCGCCCGGCGACCCCCACCACTTCCAGCTCAGCCGCCGCTACGCCTTCACCGAGGCCGACCTCATCATCATCGTCGGCACCCCGTTCGACTTCCGGATGGGTTACGGCAGGCGGCTGTCCCCGGCGGCGACCGTCGTCCAGATCGACCTCGACTACCGCACGGTGGGCAAGAACCGCGACATCGACCTCGGCATCGTCGGCGACGCCGGTCTCGTGCTGTCGGCCGCCGCGCAGGCCGCGAGCGGCCGGATCGGCGACGCCGCGGCCAAGCGCAAGGCGTGGATGGACGAGCTGCGCGCGGTCGAGACCCAGGCGTACGAGAAGCGCCTGCCCCGCCAGCACTCCGACGCCCGGCCGATCGACCCGTACCGGCTGGTGCACGAGATCAACGAGTTCCTCACCGAGGACACCATCTACATCGGCGACGGCGGCGACATCGTCACCTTCTCCGGCCAGGTCGTGCAGCCCAAGTCGCCCGGCCACTGGATGGACCCGGGGCCGCTCGGCACGCTCGGCGTCGGCATGGCCTTCGCGATGGCCGCCAAGAAGGCCCGGCCGGACAAGGAGGTGCTGTGCCTGTTCGGCGACGGCGCCTTCAGCCTCACCGGCTGGGACTTCGAGACGATGGTCCGCTTCGACCTGCCGTTCATCGGGATCGTCGGCAACAACTCCTCGATGAACCAGATCAGGTACGGCCAGGCCGCCAAGTACGGCGAGGAGCGCGCCCGCGTCGGCAACACCCTCGGCGACATCCGTTACGGCGAGTTCGCCAAGCTCCTCGGCGGCCACGGCGAGGAGGTGCGCGACCCGGCCGAGATCCGCCCCGCGCTGGAGCGGGCGCGCGAGTCCGGCAAGCCCGCGATCGTCAACGTCTGGGTCGATCCGGAGGTCTACGCCCCCGGAACCATGAACCAGACGATGTACAAGTGACGGCTCATAAGCGAAGGGCGGTCAGATGAAGGCTCTCGAAGGCGTCCGCATCCTCGACATGACGCACGTCCAGTCCGGCCCGTCGTGCACCCAGCTGCTCGCCTGGCTCGGCGCGGACGTGGTCAAGCTGGAGGCCCCCACCGGCGACATCACCCGGCAGCAGCTGCGCGACGTGCCGGGCGTCGACAGCCTCTACTTCACGATGCTCAACTGCAACAAGCGCAGCATCACGCTCAACATGAAGAGCGAGCGCGGCAAGCAGCTCTTCACCGAGCTGGTGAAGGACGCCGACGTCCTGGTGGAGAACTTCGGGCCGGGCGCGGTGGACCGCATGGGCTTCCCGTGGGAGCGGCTCCAGGAGCTCAACCCGCGGCTGATCTACGCCTCGATCAAGGGCTTCGGCACCGGCCGGTACGCGAAGTTCAAGGCGTACGAGGTGATCGCCCAGGCGATGGGCGGCTCGATGAGCACCACCGGCTTCGAGGACGGCCCGCCGCTCGCGACCGGCGCCCAGATCGGCGACTCGGGCACCGGCATCCACGCGGTCTCCGGCATCCTGGCCGCCCTCTACCAGCGCGAGCGGACGGGGCGCGGGCAGCGCGTGCAGGTGGCCATGCAGCACGCCGTGCTGAACCTGTGCCGCGTCAAGCTCCGCGACCAGCAGCGCCTCGCGCACGGCCCGCTGCGCGAGTACCCCAACAGGACGTTCGGCGACGAGGTGCCGCGCTCGGGCAACGCGAGCGGCGGCGGCCAGCCGGGCTGGGCGGTGCGCTGCGCGCCCGGCGGCCCGAACGACTACATCTACGTGATCGTCCAGCCGGTGGGCTGGCAGCCGCTCTCGGGCATCATCGGCCGGCCCGAGCTGGCCGACGACCCCGAGTGGGCGACGCCGGAGGCCCGGCTGTCCAAGCTGGACAAGATGTTCCAGCTCATCGAGGAGTGGACGATCCGCCACGACAAGTGGACGGTCCTGGACCGGCTCAACGCCGCGAACATCCCGTGCGGGCCGATCCTGTCCACCAGGGAGCTGGTGGAGGACGAGAGCCTGCGCGAGGAGGGCATCGTCGTCACGGTCCCGCATCCCGAGCGCGGCGACTTCGTCACCGTCGGCAGCCCGTTGCAGCTGTCCGACTCGCCGGTGGAGGTCCGCACCCCGCCGCTGCTCGGCGAGCACAACGAGGAGATCTACGGCCGGCTCGGCGTCGGCACCGAGGAGCTGGCGGAGCTCAAGGCGAACGGAGTCATCTGAATGGACCCCAGGCAAGTGATCGAGCGGGCCCGCGCCGAGGGACGCGCCGCGCTGACGGCTCCCGAGGGCCGGCTGCTGTGCGAGGCGTACGGCATCGCCACGCCCGGCGAGGGGCTGGCCGGCTCGGCGGAGGAGGCGGCGGAGCTCGCCGGGAAGATCGGGCTGCCGGTCGTCCTGAAGATCGTCTCGCCGGACATCCTGCACAAGACGGACGCGGGCGGCGTGCTGGTCGGCCTGCGCACCCCCGAGGAGGTACGCCAGGGCTACGACACGATCCTCGCGGGCGTCCGCGCCCACGCGCCCGACGCCAGGATCGACGGCGTCCAGGTGCAGCAGCTCGTCGGCGGCGGCCTGGAGGTGATCGTGGGCGCGGTCACCGACCCGACGTTCGGCAAGGTCGTCGCGTTCGGCCTCGGCGGCGTCCTGGTCGAGGTGCTGAAGGACGTGACCTTCCGGCTCGCCCCGGTCTCCGGCGACGACGCGCTCGCGATGCTGGACGACATCCGGGCGGCCGAGGTGCTGCGCGGCGCCCGCGGGGCCGAGCCCGTGGACCGGGCGGCGCTGGCCGCGCTGATCGAGCGCGTCGGCCGGCTGGTCACCGACCATCCCGAGATCGTCGAGGTGGACCTCAACCCGGTCTTCGCCGACGCCCGGGGCGCCGTGGCCGCCGACGTGCGGATCCTCGTCGGCGACCGGCCGGAGGAGGTCACCCGGCTGCCCAGGGAGGAGATCCTGCGGCAGATGACGCGCATCTTCAAACCGCGTTCCGTGGCCGTCATCGGCGCCTCCGCCGAGACCGGCAAGATCGGCAACTCGGTCATGCGCAACCTCATCGACGGCGGCTACCGGGGCCGGATCCTGCCGATCAACCCCAAGGCCGACGAGATCATGGGGCTGCCGGCGTACAAGAGCGTCGCCGACGTGCCCGGCGACGTGGACGTGGCGGTCTTCGCCATCCCCGCCAAGTTCGTCGCCGCCGCGCTGGAGGAGGCAGGGGAGAAGGGCGTGGCCGGGGCGGTGATGATCCCGTCCGGGTTCGCCGAGACCGGCAACGTCGAGGGGCAGCAGGAGATCGTCGAGATCGCCAGGCGGCACGGCGTGCGCATGCTCGGCCCCAACATCTACGGCTACTACTACACGCCCGAGAACCTCTGCGCCACCTTCTGCACCCCCTACGACGTGCGCGGCAGCGTCGCGCTGACCTCGCAGAGCGGCGGCATCGGGATGGCCATCCTGGGCTTCAGCCGGACGACCAGGATGGGCGTGTCCGCCATCGTCGGCGTCGGCAACAAGGCCGACGTGGACGAGGACGACCTGCTGACCTTCTTCGAGCAGGACGACAACACCAAGGCCGTGGCCATGCACCTGGAGGACCTCAAGGACGGGCGCGGCTTCGTCGACGCCGCCCGCCGCGTGGTCAGGCAGAAGCCGGTCATCGTGCTCAAGGCCGGGCGCACCGCGATGGGCGCGCGGGCCGCCGGCTCGCACACCGGCGCCCTCGCCGGCGACGACAAGGTCTACGACGACATCCTGCGCCAGGCCGGCGTGGTCCGCGCCCCCGGGCTCAACGACATGCTGGAGTACGCCCGCGCGCTGCCCCTCATGCCCGCGCCCCAGGGCGAGAACGTCGTCATCATCACCGGGGCGGGCGGCTCCGGCGTGCTGCTCTCCGACGCCTGCGTGGACGCCGGACTGACGCTCATGGAGATCCCGCCCGACCTCGACGCCGCGTTCCGCGCGTACATCCCGCCGTTCGGCGCGGCCGGCAACCCCATCGACATCACCGGCGGCGAACCGCCCGCGACCTACGAGAACACGATCCGCCTCGGCCTCGGCGACGACCGCGTCCACGCGCTCGTCCTCGGCTACTGGCACACGATCGTGACGCCGCCGATGGTCTTCGCCGAGCTCGTCGCGCGGGTGGTGGCGGAGGAGAGGGAGAAGGGCAACGTCAAGCCCGTCGTGGCGTCCCTGGCAGGGGACACCGAGGTGGAGGAGGCCAGCGAGTACCTGTTCCAGCACGGCGTGGTCGCGTACCCGTACACGACGGAGAAGCCCGTCGCGGTCCTCGGCGCCAAGTACCGCTGGGCCAGGGCCGCCGGACTGCTGCGCTAGAGCCAGGCGGAGCAGGACGAGGCGAGGGGGCTAGATCGGGGCGCACGAGGAAGGCAACACACCCCCCAGGAGGTCCGTAGGTGGACACATCGAACACACCACCGGCGACGGCCACGCCGCCGGTCGAGGATCAACGAGTATGGAAAGCGGGCCGGCTGGAGCCGATGCCCATCAGGAAGCTCCCCGACGCGCCGCCCTCGGTGCACCTGCTCGGGCCGACGGTCTTCCTGGTCGCGCTCGGCGTCGGCATGGGCGAGTCGTACATGTGGCCCCGCCTGGTGCTGCTGTTCGGGCCGGAGATCAGGTGGCTGTTCCTGATCGGCGTGACCCTGCAGGCCGTGGTCATGCTGGAGATGGCGCGTTACGCCATGGCCACAGGGGAGAGCATCTTCTCCGGCGCGGCCCGCGTGTTCAAGCCGCTGATGTGGTTCTTCTTCGTCGTCGCCGTCGCGGTCTACATCTGGCCGGGGCACCTGTCGGCGGGGGCGGCGGCGTTCGAGGAGATCACCGGCATACCGTGGATGGTGACCGCGATCGCGGGGCTGATCCTCGTCGGCGTGGTCTTCACCCTCGCCAAGGTGATCTACAACCTCCTGGAGAACGTGCTGTCGCTGCTCATCGGCGCGCTCGTGCTCGGCACGGCCGTGGTCGCGGCCATGGTCGGCTCCTGGAGCGACGTGGTGACCACGATCACCGGCATGTTCTCCTTCGGCTACCTGCCGCCGCAGGCGATGTCGGCGGCGTGGTTCCCGGTCATCGTCGGGGCGTGCGCGTTCGCCGGGCCGTCCGGCATGCAGCAGATGTGGTACACCCTGCACCTGCGTGACTCCGGGGCCGGCATGGGCGCGCACCAGCCGCAGATCCGCGGCCTGCGGCACGCCGGCGAGGAGGAGGAGCGGCCCGCCCGCGGGTTCATGTTCGACACCTCCGACCCGGCCGAGATGGCGAAGTGGAAGGGCTGGCGGCGCTGGGTCACCTTCGACGCGCTGCTGCTGTTCTGGGGCATCACCATGCTGGTCACGATCTCCTTCACGGTGATCGCGCAGGCGGCGGTGCGGATCGACCCGGGCGTGCGGCAGGTCATTCAGGGCGACGACCGAGAGGTGGCGCTGACCGCGATGTCCAACGCCGTCTCCTCGGCGGGCAGTTCGGTTCTCGGGGTCGTGTTCCTCGGGTTCATCGCGCTGATCGGCCTGAACGCGACACTCGGCCTGTTCGACTCGTTCTCGCGCGGCCAGGCGGACATGACCTTCCACTTCATCCCCGGCGCGAAGAAGCTGGGCATGTCCAAGCTGTACGCGATCTTCCTGTGGGGAGTGATCCTCTTCGGGATCCTGATCCTGCTCTTCGGCCCCGCCGACGGGCCGAGCGGGATCCTGGACACGCTGGCGTTCCTGTCGACGTTCGCGATGGGCGCGTACTGCGTGACGCTGCTGCTGGTCAACAACCGCATGCTGCCCAAGCCGATCAGGCCCAGGTGGTGGTCGAACGTGATCATCGGCTTCGGCGCGGTGTTCTACCTCGGCATGCTGTTCTACAGCCTCTTCGCCTACGGCGTGGTCGTGGGCTGATGGAGCGACGGCACAGTTTCGAGCTCGCCCTGCCAGGGGCGTCCATCGGAGCCGTCGCCGGCGCCATGGCCGGTGGGCTGACCCTCTTCGCGGGGGCGCCCACCGGACTGGCCGCGCAGGCGGCCCTGGCGCTGGCCGCGCCGCTCGCCCTCTTCGGCGGGCTGTTCGGCGTGCTCGTCGGCCACGGCGTGCTCCGGCCCGGCACCTTCGGGCCGGCCGGCCTCTACTGGATGGCGGCCTTCCCGCTGTCCCGGCTGCTCCAGGAGAGCGTGGCGGGGGTGGGTATGAACGACGGCGTGCTTCCCTTCCTCGCCTACCAGGCCATGGTGGGCCTCGGCTTCGCCATCGGCTTCGTCTGGCTGCACGAGCGGTTCATGCCGTACTGGCTGTCGCACCGCGCGGCCGTCAACCCGCTGGCGGCCGAGCTGCTCGCCGTCTACGTCAGGTACGCCACGACGCTGCGTGCAGGAAAGAAGGGAAGCAGGCGGTGAACCTGCCCTTCTGGATCTGGGCGGCCACCATCGGTGGCTTCGCCGTGGTCCTCGCGTTCGACTTCTGGCTGGTGTCCCGCAACCCGCGTGAGCCGTCGATGCGCGAGTGCGTCGCCTGGGTGTCGTTCTACGTCGGACTGGCCGCGGCCTTCGGCGCCGGGCTGCTCCTGCTGTCCGGCCCCGGGCACGGCGGGGAGTTCTTCGCCGGGTGGATCACCGAGTACTCGCTCAGCGTGGACAACCTCTTCGTGTTCCTGCTGATCATGAGCAGGTTCCGGGTGCCGCGGGAGTACCGGCAGAAGGTGCTGCTCATCGGCATCGTGCTGGCGCTGGTCATGCGCGGGGCGTTCATCGCGGCCGGCGCGGGCGCCGTCCAGCGCTTCGACTGGCTCTTCTACGTGTTCGGCGCCTTCCTCGTCTACACGGCGTGGAAGCTGATCGGACACGAGGAGGAGGCGGAGTTCTCCGAGAACCTGGCGCTGCGGACCGTACGGCGGGTGCTGCCGACCACGGACACCTACCACGGCGCCCGCCTCACCGTGCACCACGGGCGCAGGCTGGTGACCCCGATGCTGATCGTGATGGTCGCCATCGGGACCACCGACCTGCTGTTCGCGCTCGACTCGATCCCGGCCATCTTCGGGCTCACCAAGGAGCCCTATCTGGTGTTCACCGCGAACGCCTTCGCCCTCATGGGGCTGCGGCAGCTCTTCTTCCTCGTCGGCGGGCTGCTCGACCGGCTCGTCTACCTGAGCAAGGGGCTGTCGGTGGTGCTCGCCTTCATCGGGCTGAAGCTCATCATGGAGGCGCTGCACCACGACGGCGTGCCCTGGGCGCCGGAGGTGCCGATCCTGGTCTCCCTCGGCGTCATCGTCGGCACCCTCGCGGTGACGACGGTGCTGAGCCTGGTCAAGTCGGCCCGCGACGCGAGGAGAGCGAGGGAACGGGAGACGGTGGAGCAGGCGTCGGGGCGCTGATCCGGCCGCGGCGGGGGCGTGCCGCCTCCGCCGCGGCTCAGTGCCGCGGGCTCTCGTGGACGTCGTGCCCGGCGGCGGCGGCCCACAGCCGCAGGTAGCGCTCGGCGTCGTCGGCCGAGCCCTGCCTGCGCAGGGCCGTGCTCAGCCCGAGGCCGATCGCCCGGCCGTCCGACGGCGAGCCCGCCGGTTCCGTGAGGAGAAAGCGCAGGAACGCTCTCATGGTCATGCACCTCCCATCCGTGCCGCCCCATCCTCCGCCGGAGGTGTTTCTGGGCGGGTGTCGCGATGTGAACGTCAGGTCAAGCGGCACTCAGCCGGCCGTGCGGCGGCGCCGGCGCACCGGCTTGGGTGCGGGCTGGACCGGCTCCTTCTCCCGCTGCTCCATGTAGGACACGCGGGTGTGCTCGGTGTGCTCGCGCATGACCTTCGCCGCGCGGCGCTCGTCGCCGGCCTCGATGGCGTCGATCAGGCTCGTGTGCTCCTCCCAGGAGGCCATGCCGCGCTGGCGGGCCACCGGCGTGTGGTACCACCGCACCCGCCTGGCCACCTGGCTGGTCAGCTCGGCCAGCACCTTGTTGCCGGACAGTGCGGTCACCAGGGCGTGCAGCTCGGAGTTGGTGGCCACGGCGGCGTCCACGTCGTCGGCGCGCACGGCCGCGATGCCGCGGGCGCAGAGGTCGCGCAGCCGCTTCACGCCGTCCTCGCCGGCGTGGAGGGCGGCGAGGCGCGCCGCCTCGGTCTCCAGCAGCGCGCGGACGGCGAGCAACTGGTCGGCCTCCTCCACGGTGGGCACGTGCACGAACGCGCCCTGGCCGGGGTGCAGGTCCACCCAGCCCTCGCCGCTGAGCTGCTGGAGGGCCTCGCGGACCGGCTGCCTGGAGACGCCGAGGAGATCGGCCAGCTCGCTCTCGACCAGGTGCTGGCCGGGCTTGAGCTGGCCGGAGACGATCAGCTCCTGGATGGCCTCGATGACGCTCTCCCGCAGCGTGGCGGGGCGCTGGATCTTGGTGGCCGCCGGCTGACCGGCCTGCTCCGACAGCAACATGGTCACCTCTCCAGGAACTGCGTATCGTACGGGTTCGGGCGTTTCGCTGTTTTTGGTCGACTGCCTACAGCATACCGTTCGCGGCACGGACGCGGCCCGTGAGCCTCGTCACAGAGTGCCTGCGCAGAGGCCATATCGGCTTTCGCGTGGCCTCAGACGGGGAGTGTGGCGGGCAGGCCGGGCAGGCGCAGGCGGGGCGCGGCCAGCGCGGGCAGGGCCGCCAGCGCGGCGGCGGCCAGCAGGGCGGCCGAGGGCGCGGACAGCGCGGCGGCGGCCAGCAGGGCGGCGCCGACCCCCGCCAGGGCCTTGGCGCTGTAGACGACGGCGTGGATCTCGCCGTGCCGCTCGACCCCGAAGAACTCCCTCACCAGGCTGGCGAGCAGCGGGTAGAAGGCCCCGCCCCCGAGCCCGGCCGCGACCACGCCGAGCCAGAGCAGCACCCCGTGCCCGGCCTCGCCCGCCGGGTTCGCCGCGGCCCCGATCCCCGCCGTGCCCCCCACTCCGGCCCCCGTCGTCATTCCGGCCGCGAGGAGGAGCTGGCCGAGGGCGAGCGAGCCGAGGACGGCGGCCAGGGTGCGGCGCCGGCCGAAGCGCTCGGAGCAGCGCATCGCCAGCGACCGCCCGGCGCCGTTCAGCGCGACCAGCAGCGCCACCGCCGCCCACGCCCCGGTCGCCGCCACCACGATCACGTCGAACACCGACACCGCCCCGGCACAGGTCAGGATGAGCGCCAGCGCGGGGAGCGCGCGCGTGCGCAGCGCCTGGGGCAGGAGGAACTGGCGGGCGGCGTCGGGGGTGATCCGCAGCCGGGCCGCGTCCAGCGCGTGCGTACGCGGATCCAGGCTCTCCGGCCACCACAGCGCCGGAGCCGCGCGCAGGCCCCGCGCCGCCGCCCCGACGACGACGGCGGCCACGGCCGCGGCGGTCACGAAGGCGGCCGGCGTCGCCCCCGGAGCGAGCCCGGCCCACACCAGCAGCGGCACGGCGCCGTAGCCGAAGGCCCCGGTGATCAGCCCGACCCGGGCGGCGGCCCGCTCCGGATACCAGGAGGCGACGACCTCGCAGCACACCCCGTAGACCAGGCCCGCGCCGAGCCCGCCGAGCAGCGCGTACCCGGCGAGGGCGAGCGGCCAGGCGAGCCCGGCGGTGGCGAGGCCGGCGGCGCTCAGCGCCGCTCCCGCCGCCAGCGCGGGCCGGACGCCGAGGCGGCCGCTGCGCACCAGGCGGAGGGCGGGCAGCGCGCCCGCGGCCTGGGCGGCGATCCACGCGGCGAGCAGGGTCAGGCCGGCGCCCTCGCGGGCGAGGAGGGCGGCGAAGCCGTACTGGAGCGGGCTGATCGCCGCCATGGCGGCGAGGGCGAGCCGGAACATGCGGGTGCGGTCGGAGGGGACGGGCCCGGGGAGGTACGCGCGGCCACGCCAGTCTCGGATTGCATTCTCCATACTGTATGGAATATCCCGCTCATTCGCCCGATGTCGAGCCCTGGACGGAGAATATTCCATACGGTATACCGTACACAAAGGAGGCTCGCATGGACCTGTACGAGTACCAGGCGAAGGAGCTCTTCAGGCGGCACGGCATCCCGGTCCCGCGTGGCGCGGTCGCGGAGACCCCGGCCGAGGCCCGCGCGATCGCGGCCGACCTGAACGCGCCCGTCGTCATCAAGGCCCAGGTCAAGACCGGTGGACGAGGCAAGGCGGGCGGGATCAGGCCGGCGGCGGGGCCGGTCGCGGCCGAGCACGAGGCCGCCCGCGTGCTCGGGATGGACATCAAGGGGCACCGCGCGCGCCGCGTCCTGGTGGAGGCCGCGACCGTGCCCTTCGAGGAGTACTACGCGGCCTTCCTGGTGGACCGCGCCGAGGGCGGTTTCCTGGCGATGGTGTCCGGCCAGGGCGGCGTGGAGATCGAGGAGCTGGCGGCGAGCGACCCCGGCGCCGTCGTCCGGCTCCCCGTGGACCCGGTCGAGGGCGTGGACGCCGACGCCGCCCGGCTGCTCGCGGCCGGGGCGGGCCTGCCCGAGCAGGCCGCCGAGGTGCTGGAACGGCTGTGGCGGGTGCTGGTCGCCGAGGACGCGCTGCTGGTCGAGGTCAACCCGCTCGTCTGCACCACCGACCAGCGCGTCGTGGCGCTCGACGGCAAGGTCACCCTGGACGACAACGCCGCCTTCCGGCACCGGCGCGAGGCCGAGGAGCCGACCGGCGGCCTGGAGGACCGTGCCCGCGCCAAGGGACTCAACTACGTGAAGCTGGACGGCACGGTCGGCGTGATCGGCAACGGCGCGGGCCTGGTGATGAGCACGCTGGACGTGGTGGCCGGCGCCGGCGCGGCCCCGGCGAACTTCCTGGACATCGGCGGCGGCGCCTCCGCGCAGGTGATGGCCGACGGGCTGGAGATCATCCTGGCCGACCCGGACGTGCGCTCGGTGCTGGTCAACGTCTTCGGCGGCATCACCGCCTGCGACGCCGTGGCCAACGGCATCGTCACCGCGCTGGAGCTCCTCGGCGAGCGGGGCCACGGCCGGCCCATCGTCGTACGGCTCGACGGCAACAACGCCGAGCTGGGCCGGCGCATCCTCGACCAGGCCCGGCACCCGGCCGTCCGCCAGGTCTCCACGATGGACGCCGCCGCCGCCACGGCGGCCCGGCTCGCGGCAGGAGCGTGAAACATGGCGATCTTCCTGACCAAGGACAGCAGGGTGCTCGTGCAGGGCATGACCGGCGCGGAGGGCACCCGGCACACGGCCCGCATGCTGGCCGCCGGCACCGACGTCGTGGCCGGGGTGACCCCGGGCAAGGGCGGCCGGTCGGCGGACTTCGGCGAGCGCACGGTGCCGGTGTTCGGCTCGGTGGCCGAGGCGGTGGAGGAGACCGGCGCGGACGTGTCGGTGGTGTTCGTGCCGCCGCGCTTCACCGGCGGGGCCGTCGAGGAGGCGGTGGCCGCCGGGGTGCCGCTGTGCGTGGTGATCACCGAGGGCGTGCCGGTGCACGACACCGTACGCTTCCGGGCGCTCGCACGGGGACGTACCCGGATCATCGGCCCCAACTGCCCCGGACTGATCAGCCCAGGGCAGTCGTCGGCCGGCATCATCCCCGCCGACATCACCACCGCCGGCCGCGTCGGCCTGGTCTCCAAGTCCGGCACCCTCACTTACCAGCTCATGTACGAGCTGCGCGACCTCGGCTTCTCCACCGCCGTCGGCATCGGCGGCGACCCGGTCGTCGGCACCACGCACATCGACTGCCTGCGGGCGTTCGAGGAGGACCCGGGCACCGACGCGATCGTGATGATCGGCGAGATCGGCGGCGATGCCGAGGAACGGGCCGCCGCCCACATCGCCGGGCACGTCACGAAGCCGGTGGTGGCGTACGTGGCCGGCTTCACCGCCCCCGAGGGCAGGACGATGGGCCACGCGGGGGCCATCGTCTCCGGCTCGTCCGGCACCGCCCGCGCCAAGAAGGAGGCGCTGGAGGCCGCCGGCGTGCGCGTCGGTGAGACCCCCTCCGAGACCGCCCGCCTCCTGCGCTCCATCCTGGCGGGTGTCCGGTGAGGTTCGCCGTCAACCTGTCCATCCTGCTCACCGAACTGCCGCTGCTGGAGCGGCCCGCCGCGGCGGCCAAGCACGGGTTCGACGCCGTCGAGCTGTGGTGGCCGTTCGACGGGCCGGAGCCGCCGGCCGCGGAGACGGCCGCCCTGCGCCGGGCCGTCGAGTCGGCCGGGGTCCGCCTCACCGCGCTGAACTTCGACGCCGGCGACATGGCGGCGGGCGAGCGCGGCCTGCTGGCCCGCCCCGACGGCGCGGAGCGGTTCCTCGCCGGCGTCGGGCCCGCCGTCCGGCTGGCCGGGGAGCTGGGCTGCCCGGTGCTGAACGCCCTCTACGGCAACGGCCCCGGCACCGACAGGGAGCTGGCCGTGGCCAACCTGCGCCGGGCGGCGGACGAGGCGGCCGGCGTCGGCGCGACCGTGGTCGTCGAGGCGCTCAACTCCCACGACAACCCGCGCTATCCGATCACGTCGTCGCAGGCGGCGTTCGCGCTGATCGACGAGGTGGACAGGGAGAACGTCGCCTTCCTGGCCGACCTCTACCACCTGCACCGGATGGGCGAGGACGTGCTCGCGCTCATCGACCGCCACGCCGCCCGCTTCGGCCACGTGCAGATCGCCGACGACCCCGGCAGGGGGCGGCCGGGCAGCGGCGGCATGCCGTACCCGGAGATCCTCGCCCGGCTGGCCGCCGCGGGCTACGAGGGGCACGTCGGCCTGGAGTACCGGCACGAGGGGCCGGGCGCGTTCGACTGGAGGCACGCGTGAACATCGGCTTCATCGGTCTGGGGATCATGGGCGGCCCGATGGCCGCCAACCTCGTCAAGGCGGGGCACACCGTACGCGGCCACGACGTGAGCGCCGCGCCCGTCGAACGGCTGGCCGCGCTCGGCGGCGAGGCCGCCACCGGCGTGCCGGACGCGGTCGAGGGCGCGGACGTCGTGATCACCATGCTGCCCGACTCGCCGCAGGTCGAGGAGGTCGCGCCGCTCGTCGTCGCGCACGGCCGCCCCGGCCTGCTCTACCTCGACATGAGCACGATCAGGCCGGAGACCTCCCGCCGGGTGGCACGCGAGGCCGCCGCCGCGGGCGTACGGGCGCTGGACGCCCCGGTGAGCGGCGGCGAGCGCGGCGCGGTCGACGCCACCCTGTCGATCATGGTGGGCGGCGAGAAGGAGGCGTACGAGGCGGCCCGCCCGGTCCTCGGGGCGCTCGGCACCACGATCGTGCACGTGGGCCCCGCCGGGGCCGGGCAGACCGTGAAGGCCGCCAACCAGCTCGTCGTCGGCGGCATCTACGGCCTGGTCGCGGAGGCGATCGTGCTGCTGGAGGCGAGCGGCGTGGACCCGGTCGCCGGGCTGGACGTGCTGGCGGGCGGCCTGGCCGGCTCCCGGATCCTGGAGCTCAAGCGGCACACCATGATCAGGCGCGAGTTCGCCCCGGGCTTCCGCATCGACCTGCACCACAAGGACATGGGCATCGCCGTCGCCGCCGCCCGCGAGGCCGGCGTCGCGCTGCCGCTCACCGGCCAGGTCGCCCAGCTCGTGGCCGCGGCGCGGGCGCAGGGACACGGCTCGCTCGACCACTCCGCCCTGCTCAAGGTCGTCGAAAGGCTGAACACGTGAAGCGCATCCCGTGCATGGAGGCCGTGGTCGCGGTGCTGGAGTCGGAGGGGGTGGACACCGTCTTCGGCATCCCCGGGGCGGCCATCCTGCCGTTCTACGCCGCGCTGCGGGGCAGCTCGATCCGGCACGTGACGGTCCGCCACGAGGAGGGCGGCACGCACGCGGCCGACGGCTGGGCCAGGGTCACCGGGAACGTCGGCGTCTGCGTCGGCACCTCCGGCCCGGCCGGCACCAACATGATCACCGGCCTCTACACGGCGCTCGCCGACTCCATCCCCATCATCTGCGTCACCGGCCAGGCCGAGAGCGCCAAGCTGCACCAGGAGGCGTTCCAGGCGGTCGACATCGTGGAGGTCGCCCGGCCGGTCACCAAATGGGCGGTGCAGCTCAAGGAGCCCGCCCAGGCGCCGTGGGTGTTCCGCGAGGCGTTCAGGATCGCCCGTTCGGGGCGGCCGGGGCCGGTGCTCATCGACCTGCCGCTCGACGTCCAGCGCGGCACCTGCCGCTACGACCGCGACCTCGACGCCCCGCTGCCGGTCGAGGTGCCGCGCCCGCTGCCGAAGGCGGTGCGCCGGGCCGTGGACCTGCTGGAGGGCGCCCGGCGGCCGATCATCCTCGCGGGCGGCGGCGTCATCATCGGCGAGGCGGCGGAGGAGCTGCGGGCGCTGGCCGAGTACCTCCAGGTGCCGGTGCAGGTGACGCTCATGGGCAAGGGGGCCTTCCCCGAGGACCACCCGCTGTTCGCCGGGATGGCCGGCATCCAGACGCAGACCCGGTGGGGGAACGCCGCGTTCCTGGACAGCGACCTCGTGCTCGCCGTCGGGGCCCGCTTCGGCGACCGGCACACCGGCGACCTGGACGTCTACCGGCGCGGGCGCTCCTTCATCCACGTGGACATCGAGCCCACCCAGCTCGGCCGGGTCTTCGAGCCCGACCTCGGGATCGTCGGGCACGCCCGGCCGGCGCTCGCCGCGCTCCTCGACGAGGCCCGCGCCCGCGGCGGCCCCGCCGCGCCGGGCAAGTGGGTGCGCAAGGTGGGCAGCCTGCGCCGCACGCTGAACCGGCGCGACGACTTCGACGACGTGCCGATCAAGCCGCCCCGGGTGTTCCGCGAGATCAACGACTTCTTCGGCAGGGACACCACGTTCGTCACCGCGATCGGGCTCTACCAGATCTGGTCCGGGCAGTTCCAGGCGACGTACCTGCCGCGCCGCTACCTGGTGTGCGGGCAGGCCGGGCCGCTGGGGTGGGAGGTGCCGGCCGCGATGGGCGTCAAGTGCGCGCATCCGGAGCGGCAGGTGGTGGCCGTCGTCGGCGACTACTCCTTCCAGTTCCTCATGGAGGAGGTCGCGGTGGCCGCGCAGCACCGGATCCCGATCGTCATCATCATGATCAACAACGAGTACCTCGGGCTCATCCGGCAGGCCGAGCTCCCGTACGGGATGAACTACGCCGTGGACCTGCACTACGGCGAGGGCGGCATCGACCACGTCAAGGCCATGGAGGCGTTCGGCTGCCCGGCCCGCCGGGTCGAGCTGCCCGGCGACCTCAGGGACGCGCTGGCCTGGGCGAGCGCCGAGGCCGCCCGCGAGCGGCTGCCGGTCCTCGTGGAGGTGATGGTCGAGCGCGAGGCCAACGCCGCCATGGGGCCGGCGCTGGACGCGATCAAGGAGTACGAGCCGCTGCCCGAGCTCATCTCCGCCGACTGGTCCGACTGAGGAGGGATCCGACATGCGGCTCAAACCGGGTACGGCCTGGCCCGACGTCCACGACCGCTGCCGCACGGCGGCTCCCGAGGCCTTCCACGACGACCGGGTGCTCAACCACTGGGGCGGCATCTGGCACCGCGACGGCCGCCCCGTGCCCGGCTTCTCGCCACTCGACGGCACCGTCATCGCCGGGCCGCCGCGCCTCGACCGGGCTGGCGCGGGCCGGGCCGTGGCCGGGGCGGTCGAGGAGCACCGGCGCTGGCGGCACGTCCCGCTCGCCGCGCGCAAGGCCATGGTCGCCGCCGCCGTCGAGTCCATGGCCGCCCACCGCGACCTGCTGGCCCTGCTGCTGGTCTGGGAGATCGGCAAACCGTGGCGGACCGCCCGCGCCGACGTGGACCGCTGCCTGGACGGCGTGCGCTGGTACGTGGACGAGATCGACCGGATGACCGCCGGCCGCACCCCGCTGCCCGGCCCGGTCAGCAACATCGCGAGCTGGAACTACCCGATGAGCGTGCTCATGCACGCCATGCTCGTGCAGGCGCTGGCCGGCAACGCGGTCATCGCCAAGACCCCCACCGACGGCGGGCTGAGCTGCCTCACCCTGGCCTGCGCGCTCGCCGTACGCGAGGGGCTGCCGTTCACCCTCGTCAGCGGGGGAGGGGCCGAACTGTCGCCGGTGCTGGCCGGCGGGCGGGCACTCGGCTGCGTGTCGTTCGTCGGCGGCAGGGACGCCGGGGCGAAGGTCGCCACCTCCCTCGCCGACCTCGGCCGGCGGCACGTGCTGGAGCAGGAAGGGCTCAACTGCTGGGGCGTGTGGCGCTACGGCGACTGGGACACCCTCACCCGCCAGATCCGCGCCTCATTCGACTACGGCAAGCAGCGCTGCACCGCCTACCCGCGCTTCGTCGTGCAGCGCGCGCTCTTCCACGACTTCCTGCGGGCCTACCTCGCGGCCGTGGACGCGCTGCGCTTCGGCCACCCGCTCGCCGTCGCCGGCCCCGACGACCCGCTGCCCGAGCTGGACTTCGGCCCGCTCATCAACGCCTCCAAGGCCAAGGAGCTCGCCGACCAGGTGGACGAGGCGGTGGCGCGCGGCGCCGTGCCCGTGCACCGGGCCTCCCCGGCCTCCGGGCACTTCCTGCCGGGCCAGGACACCTCCGCCTACTTCGCCCCGACCGCCCTGCTCGACCCGCCCCGCTCCTCACCGCTCCACCACGCCGAGCCGTTCGGCCCGGTCGACACGATCGTCCTGGTGGACACCGAGGCCGAGCTGCTGGCCGCCATGAACGCCAGTAACGGCGCGCTCGTCGCCACCCTCTCCTGCGACGAGGAGGAGACCTTCCGCCGCCTCGCCCCCGAGGTGCGGGCCTTCAAGGTCGGACACAACCGGCCGCGCTCGCGCGGCGACCGCGAGGAGCTGTTCGGCGGGCTCGGCGCGTCCTGGCGCGGCGCGTTCGTCGGCGGCGAGCTGCTGGTCAAGGCCGTGACCGAGGGCCCTGACGGCGAACGCCTGCCGGGCAACTTCCCGCACTACACGCTGCTGCCCTAGGCCGACCCGGCCGCCCACCCCGGTGGCTGGGCGGCCTCTCAGCGCACGGCGAGGAGCGCCGCCGCGAGCGCCGCCTCGACGAGCAGGTAGAAGACGGTGGGGTAGAACCGCGACGGGCGCTCGACGGCCATGGAGACGACCCGACCCGCGGCCATGCCGGCCAGCGCCAGCGCCACGGTCAGCACGATGCCGTCCCGCAGCCCGACGTCGTAGCAGGCCAGGGCGAGCGCGGCGGCCACGGCCAGGCCGAACCCGCCGTAGACGGCCCGCACCTCGTTGCGGCCGTCGGCCGTCGGCAACGTGATGCCGAACGTGGCGATCAGCGAGGCGGGCGCCGCCAGGGCGTAGATCCCCATTCCGGCGAAGAAGACCGCCACGACGGCGATGACAACCTGGTCCATTCGCAGCAGGATGGCCGTCGCCGCCGGGCCCGTCGATTACCTCCCAGGTAGGGGAGACGGCACGGGCAGGCCGGGGCGTCGGGTCAGGCCGCGATCAGGCCGAAGCGGGTCGCCGCCACCAGCGCGACGAACAGCACCATGACGACCCGCAGCACCTTCGCCCCCAGCCCCAGCGACGGCCAGGACAGGAACGCCAGCCAGCAGATGAACGCGAGCACCGCCAGCGCCGCCACCCCGCCGAGCGGGTTCGCCACCGCGAGCGCGGTCAGCAGCAGCACCACCAGCACCACGGGCGGCACCCAGCGGGGCACCTGCGTGAAGAGGTACGCCATCGGCACCGCGCTCCGCCGCTCCACGGCCTTGCGCAGCCCGCTCGCGCCTTCGGTGAAGAACCGCTCACCCTGGGGGAGCGGGCGCTTGTCGTGAGAGGCCACGCCCAGAGCCTACGGGAGAGGGCGCGCCTTGTGGCCGATGCGCCTCTAGGCTGTTCAGGTGCTCGCCGTGATCCGATACACCGTCCCAGAGTCCCAGTCCCAGGACTTCGCCAAGCAGGGGCAGACCATCCTCGACACGTTCGCCGGCCAGCCGGGCTTCCTGCGCGGGCGGCTGGCCCGCTCGGTCGACGAGCCCAACCTGTGGGCCCTGGTCACGGAGTGGGAGGGCGCCGGGTTCTACCGCAGGGCGCTGTCCGCCGCCCGTCTGGTGATGTATCCACTGATGATCCTCATGGTCAACGAACCCAGCGCGTACGAGGACGTCCACGCGCAGGACGGGACGTAGGGCCACTCGCGCGCGAGAGCCCCGGCCGTCCCCTAAGCTGGGAGCTCATCACTTTCACACTCGCCGACCTCCAGCCGGAAAGAGAACCAACCAAATGGCACGACGCACCGACGTCATGGACACCATCGTCAGCCTCGCCAAGCGCCGCGGGCTCGTCTACCCGTCGAGCGAGATCTACGGAGGACTTCGCGCGTCGTGGGACTACGGTCCTCTGGGTGTCGAGCTGAAGAACAACGTCAAGCGGCAGTGGTGGCTGTCGATGGTCCAGGCCCGCGAGGACGTCGTGGGCCTCGACTCCTGCGTCATCCTGGCGCCCGAGGTGTGGCGGGCCAGCGGCCACGTCGAGACCTTCACCGACCCGCTCACCGAGTGCATGTCCTGCCACAAGCGCTTCCGCGCCGACCACCTGGTCGAGGCATATGAGGAGAAGCACGGCGCCGAGCCCGAGGGCGGCCTGGCCGGCATCACCTGCCCCAACTGCGGCAACAAGGGCACCTTCACCGAGCCCCGCCAGTTCAGCGGCCTGCTCAAGACCTTCCTCGGCCCGGTCGAGGACGAGTCCGGCCTGGCCTGGCTGCGGCCCGAGACCGCCCAGGGCATCTTCATCAACTACCTCAACGTGCAGCAGTCCGCGCGCAGGAAGATCCCGTTCGGCATCGGCCAGATCGGCAAGTCGTTCCGCAACGAGATCACGCCGGGCAACTTCATCTTCCGCACCCGCGAGTTCGAGCAGATGGAGATGGAGTTCTTCGTCAAGCCGGGCACCGACGAGGAGTGGCACCAGTACTGGATCGACGAGCGCTACCGCTGGTACTCCGACCTGGGCATCAACAAGGACAACCTGCGCCTGTACGAGCACCCCAAGGACAAGCTGTCCCACTACTCCAAGCGCACCGTCGACATCGAATACCGCTTCAACTTCACCGGCTCCGAGTGGGGTGAGCTGGAGGGCATCGCCAACCGCACCGACTTCGACCTGACCGCCCACTCCAAGGCGTCGGGCGTCGACCTCAGCTTCTTCGAGCAGGACACCGGGGAGCGCTACGTCCCCTTCGTCGTCGAGCCGGCGGCGGGCGTCGACCGGGCCACGCTGACGTTCCTCATCGACGCCTACAGCGAGGACGAGGCCCCCAACGCCAAGGGCCAGCTGGAGAAGCGCACGGTCATGCGGCTCGACCACCGGCTCGCGCCGGTCAAGGCCGCGGTGCTGCCGCTGTCGCGCAACGCCGACCTGTCGCCGAAGGCCCGCGACCTGGCCGCGCAGCTCCGCCGCCGGTGGAACGTCGAGTTCGACGACGCCGGCGCGATCGGCCGCCGCTACCGCCGCCAGGACGAGATCGGCACGCCGTTCTGCATCACCGTCGACTTCGACACCCTTGAGGACCACGCGGTGACGATCCGCGAGCGCGACAGCATGACGCAGGAGCGCATCGCGATCGACGGCGTCGAGTCCTACCTGCGCCAGCACCTCAACGACTGACCCCACCTCCGTCCCCTCCTCGCCCGCGGCACACCACCCGTGCGAGGAGGGAACGGAGACAGCATCGTGACCACCACCTGACAACCCTCCACCACCCCGACCAGCAGCCGCCACGGGCCGACCGCCGTGCGGCGCGCGCCGGCAGCGCTGCGCATCGGCAGTCACCGTAGGCCAGCCGCCGGTACGGCCGGTCGTGCTACGGGTGGGCAGTGACGCGGGCTGGCATGCGCCCGCCAGCACCGCCCGCCGTAGGCCGACCGCACAGGCTGATTGGGAGCACCCCTCCCCGACAGACCCAGCGCGCCTGGCCTGCCCGGCAGTTCCGCGCCGCGCGCCGCCCGGCGGCTCTGCACGGCGGCCCCAACGGCGGCCCTGTGAGGCGGCCCCGTGCCTCGTCCGGCGCGTGAGCCCCCTGCGGAGCGTAAGCCCCGTGCAGTGGCTCTGTGCGGCGCCCCGCCCGCCAGCTCTGCGCGGCGACCCGTGTGCCGGCCCCGTGCGGCGCGTAGTTCGTGCGGCGGCCCTGTGCGGCGGCCCCGCGCAGCGCGTAAGCCCTGCGCCGCAGCCCCGTGCGGCATGTACGTCCCGTGCTCCCACCGCCGTTCCGGCGAGCACGCGACGGAGAGCCGGAGCATCGCCTCGGCAAGGAAGGCGCTCCCGAATCCGGACGCCGGCAGGCATGTCCCGACCAGCGGCATCGGCAGCAGCAGGCCCTGTCCCGTCCCCGGCGCCTGGCGCCCGCGCAGGGGTCCGCCGGCGGTGGCCGTGAGGAGTGCGGCGCCGAGCGCCCGGGCCGCCTCACGCGTGGCCATGCGAAAACGCTCACGAAGAAGACCCGGCGCTACACGCGAACCACGATCCCCGGCACCAACACCACCGCCCCCACAGGGTGATCCGATTCTGTGCTCGCCCCGCCCTTTCCCGCAAGAATTGGTTTATACCAATTGGTATAAACCAATTTTCGGCAATCCAGCCGTATAATTGGATTAGACCTCTCATGAGGCGTTTACCTGCATAAACAGTCACTTGAGGAAGGAGTGCAGTTTCATCATCAATTTCGCCGGTAGAGTCCGGATCAGACGCGTGTTGGATTGGAGCTGTGGTGGCCAAGTACGTTTACGACTTCACCGAGGGCAACAGGAATCTCAAGGATCTTCTCGGCGGTAAAGGCGCGAACCTGGCTGAGATGACCAATCTCGGGCTGCCCGTTCCCCCCGGATTCACGATCACCACGGAGGCGTGCCGCCACTACCTGGCGGAGGGCGCCGTCCACGACGGTCTCGACCGGGAGGTCGCCGAGCACCTCGAAGCGCTCGAAGGGCGCATGGGCAGGAAGCTCGGCCAGGCCGACGACCCCCTGCTCGTGAGCGTGCGCTCCGGCGCCAAGTTCTCCATGCCGGGGATGATGGAGACCGTGCTTAACATCGGGCTCAACGACGAGTCCGTGCACGGCCTCGCCAAGCAGGCCGGCGGCAACGAGCGCTTCGCCTGGGACTCCTACCGTCGCCTCATCCAGATGTTCGGCAAGACCGTCCTCGGCATCGACGGCGACCTGTTCGAGGACGCGCTCGACGCCGTCAAGGGCCGCCGCCAGGACACCGACCTCGACGCGGGCGAGCTGCAGCGGCTCGTGGAGACGTACAAGGGCATCGTCCGCGAGCAGACCGGCAAGGACTTCCCCAGCGACCCCCGCGAGCAGATGCGCCTCGCCATCAACGCCGTCTTCGACTCCTGGAACGCCCCGCGCGCCATCCTCTACCGCCGCCAGGAGCGCATCCCCGCCGACCTCGGCACCGCCGTCAACGTCATGGCGATGGTCTTCGGCAACTACGGCGACGACTCCGGCACCGGCGTCGCCTTCACCCGCGACCCCGGCACCGGCCGCCAGGGCATCTACGGCGACTACCTCCAGAACGCCCAGGGCGAGGACGTCGTCGCGGGCATCCGCAACACGATCCCGCTCGAAGAGCTCGAACGCCTCGACAAGACCTCCTACGACGAGCTCGTCCGCATCATGGAGGTCCTGGAGACGCACTACAGGGACCTCTGCGACATCGAGTTCACCATCGAGCGCGGCAAGTTGTGGATGTTGCAGACCCGGGTCGGCAAGCGCACCGCCGCGGCCGCGTTCTGCATCGCCACCCAGCTCGTCGACCAGGGCCTCATCACTCTCGACGAGGCGGTCACCCGCGTCACCGGCGACCAGCTCGCCAAGCTCATGTTCCCCCGCTTCGACCACGGCGCCGAGAAGAAGAGGATCGCCAAGGGCATGAACGCCTCCCCGGGCGCGGCCGTCGGCAAGGCGGTCTTCTCCTCGGAGCGGGCCGTCGAGCTGGCCGGGCAGGGCGAGGACGTCATCCTCGTACGCCGCGAGACCAACCCCGACGACCTGGCCGGCATGATCGCCGCCAGGGGCATCCTCACCAGCCGCGGCGGCAAGACCTCGCACGCCGCCGTGGTCGCCCGCGGCATGGGCAAGACGTGCGTGTGCGGCGCCGAGGAGCTGGAGGTCTCGACGTCCGAGCGCAGGTTCACCGCGCCCGGCGGCGTCGTCGTCGCCGAGGGCGAGGTGATCTCCATCGACGGCACCACCGGCGAGGTGTTCCTCGGCGAGGTGCCGGTCGTGGCCTCGGCCGTGGTCGAGTACTTCGAGGGCGCCGAGCCCGCCGACGAGCTCGTCAGGGCCGTGGACCGGATCATGCGCCACGCCGACGCCGGCCGCCGGCTGGGCGTGCGGGCCAACGCCGACACCCCCGAGGACGCCGCCCGCGCCCGCCGCTTCGGCGCGCAGGGCATCGGCCTGTGCCGCACCGAGCACATGTTCCTGGGCGAGCGCCGGCAGCTCGTGGAGGATCTGGTGCTGGCCTCGACCGACGAGCGGCGCCAGGCGGCCCTGGACGCCCTGGAGCCGCTGCAGAAGTCCGACTTCGTGGGCATCTTCCAGGCGATGGAGGGCGCGCCGGTCACGATCCGCCTGATCGACCCGCCGCTGCACGAGTTCCTGCCCGACCTCACCGACCTGTCGGTCAGGATCGCGACCTCGGAGACCCCGAGCGACAAGGACCGCGCGCTGCTCGCCGCCGTGAAGCGCCTGCACGAGCAGAACCCCATGCTGGGCCTGCGCGGCGTCCGGCTCGGGCTGGTGATCCCCGGGCTGTTCGCGATGCAGGTGCGGGCCATCGCCCATGCCGCGAAGGAGGTGCCCGGCGCGCGCCCGGAGATCATGATCCCGCTGGTGGCGACCGTGCAGGAGCTGGAGTCCGTACGCGAGGAGGCCGTCAGGATCCTCGCGGAGGTCGGCGTCGAGGCGCTCGTCGGCACCATGATCGAGACTCCGAGGGCGGCGCTGACCGCCGGCCAGATCGCCGAGGCGGCCGAGTTCTTCTCCTTCGGCACCAACGACCTCACCCAGATGACCTGGGGCTTCTCGCGGGACGACGTCGAGGCCGAGTTCTTCTCCCGCTACCTGGAGCTCGGCATCTTCGGCGTCTCGCCGTTCGAGACCCTGGACAGGGAGGGCGTCGGGCGGCTGATCGAGATCGCCGTCCAGGAGGGCAGGGCCACCCGGCCCGGCCTGCACCTCGGCATCTGCGGCGAGCACGGCGGCGACCCCGACTCGGTGCACTTCTGCCACGAGGTGGGCCTGGACTACGTCTCCTGCTCGCCGTTCCGTATCCCGGTGGCGCGGCTGGAGGCGGGCCGGGCGGCGCTGAGCGAGACCGACTCCGACACCCGCTGAGCCCGCGGCGGAGGGGGCCGCACGGTCCCCTCCGCCAGGTCAGCTCAGCTCTGCGGGGTGAGCGCGGGCGGCTGCTGCGTGGCAGGCTCCTGGACGGGAGGCTCCACCGCGGGCGGCTGGGGGGCGGGCTGCTCGACCGGGACGTAGTCGTGCCGCATGCCGTGGTCGCCGAGCCACCGCCGCAGCCCCGCCACCGCCTCCGGGTTCGCCGCGACCTGGGCCGCGTACTCCGACAGCGCCACCTCCTCGCCGTCGTCGTAGAGCAGCCGGGCGGGCCCCGACCACGACAGCGTCCACCGGGCCTGGCCGAGCTGGATCAGCACCGCCTCCAGCGCCTGCCCCAGCACCCCGGCCAGCAGCGTCTCCGACGGGTTCCAGCCGAGCTCCAGCAGCCGCGCCTCCAGCTCGGCCTGCCGGCCCCGCGCTATGGCCTCGAAGGCCGCGTCCAGGTAAGGCTGCGGCGACCCCATCACGCGCTGCCCGGCCACCGCGAGGTCGTGCAGCGCCTCGGCGTTGCGGCCGGCGTACATGCCCTGGGCCACCAGCTCCTCCCAGCCCACCGGGCGGAGGGCGGCCAGTGCCTCGGGCGTCCACATGGAGTTCTCGACCGCCTGCGCGGCCACGTTGGCGTCCATGAGCAGGGCCAGGGCCGGGCGCGGGTCGGGGACGTGCTCGGGCTCGGGCAGGCTCTCGATGGCGGCCAGCCGCTCGGCCAGGCCGGGGTGGGAGTCGTACGGCGAGATCTCCTCCGGCTCGGCCCTCAGCTCGGCGATCTGGGCCTGCCGCTCCGGGTCGCTCATCATCCGCTGGAAGCCGCCGAACACGGCGGTCGGCCGCCCGCCGCCGGCGCCGGCCAGCGACAGGTACGCGTTGACGTACATGTCCCAGCCGAGCACCGTCGTGTGCAGCTTGGTCAGCGCCCCCGCCATGGCCTGCCGGCCGCCGATCGCCACCGCGAGCCGGTCGGCCTCCAGCTCCTGCCGGCGCGAGACGGCCTGGGAGATCCGCAGGTAGAGCTTGGCGTACCAGGTGAACAGCTTCTGGATGAACGGGTGGCCGCCCAGCCCCTGCACGGTCGCGATGAGGGAGACCCGGCCCCGGTAGACCGGCGCGCCGAGCCGGGTGTGGGCGCCGCTGTAGTGGCCGAGCTCGTGCCCGAGCACCGCGCGCATCTCGTCCACGGTGAGCTGCTGGAGCAGCGGCAGCCCGATGAACATGCGCCGCCGCGTGGCCCGCAGCCCGAGCCAGCGGGTGTCCTCCGACACCGCCGCGTTGACCTCGGCGACGAGCCTGATCTCGTCCGGCGGGGCGGTGCGGACCCGCCGGGCCAGGTCCTCGACCAGTTGCCAGAGCACGGGCTCGTGCTCGCGGCCGACGGGCACGCCCGGCTGCTCGCCGTCCTTGCGGCGGCTCACCATGACCAGGGCCCGTACGAGCGCGCCCGCGGCCAGGGTGAGCACCACCGCCAGTTTGAGGGCATTCGCGTGGAAGTCGACGATGAGCAGGACGTCGAAGAACACCGCGGCCGCCACGACGAGGCCGACCAGGAGGTAGAAACCGGCGAGCAAGGTGAAGGCCAGCACCGCTCGGAACGCTGTGGTCATGGGGAAGGACTCCCGGGGAAGGGGTTCTCGCGAGGCTTGACACTAGCGGAGACATGAAACTGGATAAAATCGTCGAAGAAATGCCGTACTACGATGAGCACGACCAGGAGCGTTGGGTACCGGAACCTCCCGGCAATCCCGAGCGCTCCGCGTTCGAACGCGACCGCGCCCGCGTGCTGCACAGCGCCGCCCTGCGCAGGCTCGCCGCCAAGACCCAGGTGGTCGGTCCCGGCGAGGCGCTCGGCGGCGGCCAGCACATCCCCCGCACCCGGCTGACGCACTCGCTGGAGTGCGCCCAGGTCGGCCGCGAGATGGGCGCCACCCTCGGCGTCGACCCCGACCTGGTGGAGACCGCCTGCCTGGCCCACGACCTCGGGCACCCGCCGTTCGGGCACAACGGCGAGGTGGCGCTCAACCGGCTGGCCGCCCCCTGCGGCGGCTTCGAGGGCAACGCCCAGAGCCTGCGCCTGCTCACCCGGCTGGAGGCGAAGGTCCTCACCGAGGACGGCCGCAGCGCCGGGCTCAACCTCACCAGGGCCGCTCTCGACGCCTCGGTGAAGTATCCGTGGACCTGTGACAAGGGCGCCAAGTTCGGCGTGTACGACGACGACCTGCCGGTCTTCAAGTGGATCAGGGAGGGCGCCCCCGAGGGCCGGGTCAGCTTCGAGGCGCAGATCATGGACTGGGCCGACGACGTGGCGTACTCGGTGCACGACCTGGAGGACGCCCTGCACTCGGGCCACGTCGTCCCCGAGGCCCTGCACTCGCGCACCGAGCGCAGGCTCGTCTGCGAGACCACCCGCACCTGGTACACCCCCGGCGCCGACCTCGGCGAGCTGGAGGAGGTCTTCGGCAAGCTCGTCGCCGACCCGCTCTGGCCGCGCCGCTTCACCGGCAGCCTGCCCGAGCTGGCCGGGCTGAAGGCGCTCACCAGCGGTCTCATCGGCCGCTTCTGCCGCTCCGCCCAGACCGCCACCATGGAGGTGCGCAGCGCCCGTCACCGGGCCGACCTGGTCGTCCCGCACGCCACCCGGCTGGAGTGCGCGCTGCTCAAGGGCGTCACCGCCCACTACGTCATGACTACCGAGGACCACCACGCCAATCAGGCCCGCCAGCGCGATCTCATCACCGAGCTCGCCTCCCTGATCACGCTCGGCGCGCCAGGCACGCTGGAGCCCGCCTTCCGTCCCGCGTTCCTGGAGGCGGCCGACGACGCCGCGCGCGTCCGGGTCGTCATCGACCAGATCGCCTCGCTCACGGACACCTCGGCGGTCGCCTGGCACCGGCGGCTCACACGGTGACCCAATCCGCTTCCCCGAATCCCGCCCGGGGCGGATACTGCGCCCATGGCCACATATGTGATCGTCGGCGGCGGGCTTGCCGGGGCCAAGGCCGCGCAGACGTTGCGGGAAGAGGGCTTCGACGGTGAGATCGTGCTGTTCGCCGCGGAGAGCGAACGGCCCTACGAGCGGCCGCCCCTGTCCAAGGACTACCTCCAGGGCAGGAGCGAGCGCGAGGCCGTCTTCGTCCACGCCCCCGAGTGGTACGCCGACAACGCCGTGGATCTCCGCCTCGGCATGCGGGTCACCCGCATCGAGCCCGAGCACCATGTGGTCCGGCTCGGCAACGGCTCGCGCCAGCCGTACGACAAGCTCCTGATCGCCACCGGGGCCACCCCACGCCGTCTGCCCGGCCCGGCCGCCTACCTCCGCACCCTGGCCGACAGCGAGGCCATCAGGGAGCGCCTGGCGCGGTCCGAGCGCGTCGTCGTCATCGGCGCCTCCTGGATCGGCCTGGAGACGGCCGCCGCGGCCCGTGCGGCCGGCTGCGAGGTCACCGTCGTCGAGCCTGAGCCCACGGCGCTCCACCGGGTGCTCGGCCCCGAGGTGGGCGGCGTGTTCGCCCGCCTGCACGCCCGCAACGGCGTGGACCTGCGCTTCGGCATCTCCGCCGCCGAGGTCACCGCGACCGGCGTGCGGCTCAGCTCGGGCGAGCGGCTCACCGCCGACCTCGTGGTCGCGGGCATCGGCGCCACGCCCGAGGTCGAGCTGGCCCGCGAGGCGGGCCTGGAGGTCGGCCAGGGCGTCCGCACCGACGCCGCCCTGCGCACCTCGCACCCCCACGTGTACGCCGCCGGCGACGTCGCCGAGTCCTTCCACCCGCTGTACGGCCGCCACCTGCGCGTCGAGCACTGGGCCAACGCCCTGCACGGCGGGCCCGCGGCCGCCCGCTCCATGCTCGGCCAGGAGGTCGTCCACGACCTGGTCCCGTACTTCTACACCGACCAGTACGACCTCGGCATGGAGTTCTCCGGCCACATCGACGGCTACGACGAGGTCGTCTGGCGGGGCGACGTGGACGGCCTGGAGTTCGTCGCGTACTGGCTGCGCGACGGCCGGGTCGTCGCCGGCATGAACGTCAACGTCTGGGACGCCGCGGACGGCATCCAGGAGCTCATCCGCTCCGGCGCGGTCGTCGACCCTAAGGAACTGTCGTCGGGTTGAGCGTCTCCTTGTCCGGGATCTCGTCCTTCTTCTCGGCGGTCTTGCGCGGGGTGGGCCGGGGGGTCTTGCTGGGCGTCGACGGCTGCGCCCGCCCGGCGCACTGGACCGTGCAGGGCGGCGTCTCGCCCAGCTTGGCGCGCAGCTTCAGCGTCTCCTCGCGCGGCGAGAGCGTGCGGTTGCCCTTCGCCCAGGCGTCGAGGTAGTCCCACGGCTCGACCATGCCCCGGCGCACCCACCAGTAGGCGGGGCCGGTCTTCCACGAGATCGCGAAGTAGAGGTTGGCGCCGGTGTCGCGGGCGTTGCCCGTGCGGCCCACCTTCCCCAGCACGTGGCCGGCCTTCACCCGCAGGCCCGGCTTGACGTCGGCGGCCACGGAGTCGAGGTGGCCGCCGAGGTAGCGCACGCCGTCGTCGCCGACGACCGTGACGAACCTGCCCTCCCGCGTCCAGCCCTCGTCCCTGGCCGGCGTCCACCGGTTCTGGACGTTGACCTCGTCGACGACGCCGTCCACCGGCGCCACGAACTCGCACCCCTGCGGGGCCCAGATCGTCGTCTTGGGCAGCACCAGCAGCTTGCGCTGGTAGGTCGTCCTGCAGCCCTTGACGGGGAAGGTGTAGGCGTACTTCGACAGCTTGGGCGGCGGCACCATGACCGGGTCGTCGCCCTGCGGCGGCTGCTCGGCGGCGGCCTGGTGCCGGACCGACGGCGTGGGGCCGGGGATGGTCGCGGTGACCGCCGGCGTGCCCGTGGGCGGGGCCGTGGTGGGCGACTTGGCGCTCACGCCCGCCAGCCCGGTCGCCTGCGAGCAGGCGCTCGTCAGGAGCACGGCGCCCGCGACGGCCGCCCATCGTCCGAGATGCCCCGATCGCATGATCTCCACCCGTGTCACCGCTTCCACGAACAACCTTTACCTTTGTAGCCGACCGGGGACCTCCGCCGAGCCGGTTTGCCGCGATCTCCCGCGGGGTGAGCCCATTCTGACGGCAGGTGCGGGGAACGTCAGCGGGGCGGCATAGACTCACCGGCGTGGCTGGCCGGATCCGTGACGTCGACATCGCGCTCGTGCGCGAACGCTCTCCCATCGCCGAGGTCATCGGCGAGCACATCCAGTTGCGCAACGCCGGAGGCGGCAACCTCAAGGGGTTGTGCCCGTTCCACGACGAGAAGTCGCCGTCGTTCAACGTCACGCCCGAGCGCGGCATGTACTTCTGCTTCGGCTGCTCCGAGGGCGGCGACGTCATCACGTTCGTCGAGAAGATCGAGCACCTGTCGTTCGGCGAGGCGGTCGAGCGGCTGGCGCAGCGAGCCGGCATCCACCTCCAGTACGAGCAGGGCGGCTACGTCCCCAAGCGCGACCACGGCGAGCGGGCCCGGCTGATCGAGGCGCACAAGGCGGCGGCCGAGTTCTACGCCGGCAAGCTGTTCGCCCCCGACGCGGCGGCCGGGCGGCGGTTCCTGTCGGAGCGGGGCTTCGAGCGGGCCGACGCCGAGCTGTTCGGCGTGGGCTACGCGCCCAACGAGTGGGAGGCGCTGACCCGGCACCTGCTGGGCCGCGGCTTCTCGACGGAGGAGCTGGTCAAGGGCGGGCTGGCCAAGGAGGGGCGGCGCGGGCCGATCGACCGCTTCCGCGGCCGGCTGATCTGGCCGATCAGGGACGCCACGGGCGACGTGATCGGTTTCGGCGCGCGGAAGTTGCTCGATTCCGACGACGGGCCGAAATATCTCAATACGCCTGACACGCCGCTTTACAAGAAGAGCCAGGTGCTTTATGGGATCGACCTCGCTAAACGGGAGATCTCCAAGCGCAGCCAGGCGGTGATCGTCGAGGGCTACACCGACGTGATGGCCTGCCATCTCGCCGGGGTGCCGACGGCCGTGGCGACCTGCGGCACGTCGTTCGGCGAGGAGCACATCAAGATCCTGCGCCGGTTCCTGCTCGACCAGGCCGAGTTCCGCGGCGAGGTCATCTTCACCTTCGACGGCGACGCGGCCGGGCAGAAGGCTGCGCTGCGCGCGTTCGCCGACGAGCAGAAGTTCGTCACGCAGACCTACGTCGCGGTGCAGCCCGACGGGCTCGACCCGTGCGACCTGCGGGTCAAGCAGGGCGACGCGGCCGTGCGCGACCTCGTCGCGAGCCGCGAGCCGCTGTTCCAGTTCGCGATCAGGAGCACGATCTCCCGCTACGACCTGCGCAGCAACGAAGGCAAGATCGCCGCGCTCGACGCCGCCGCGCCCATCGTGGCCGGCATCAAGGACGCCGGGCTGCGCAAGCGCTACGCGATCGACCTCGACCGCTGGCTCGGCTTCATGGACGAGCGGTTCGTCATGCAGCGCATCGCGGCGGTCGCCGGGGCGCAGCAGGGCCGCCCGCAGCGCGCCCCGCAGGCGGCGCCGGTCGATCCCGGCGTCCGGGTGGAGGCCGAGCTGCTCAAGCTGGCCGTGCAGCGTCCCGCGCTGCTGGGGCCGCGCTTCGACGCCCTCGACCCGCAGGCGTTCACCGCGCCCGACCACGTCGTCCTGCACCGCGTGGTGGCCGCCGCGGGCGGTCTCGCGGCGGCCGGTCACGGCGGCCGGGAGTGGGTCGATCTGCTGCTCGAGCACGCGAGCGAGGAGGGCGCGCGGGCGCTGGTGACCCGGTTCGCGGTCGAGCCGATCCAGGCCGACGCGCACGCCGAGGAGCGCTACGCGGGGGCGATGCTGGCGGCCATCGAGGCCATCGCGGTCGACCGGGCCATCGCCCAGGTCAAGTCGCGCATCCAGCGGCTCAACCCGGTGGAGGAGCAGCAGGAGTACAACAAGCTGTTCGGCGAGCTGGTGGCGCTGGAGCAGCAGCGCCGGGTGCTGCGCGACCGCGCGGCCGGCAGCTGATCGCCCGGCCGGCCGAAGATAACGGTTCGGTCGCGAATCCAAGCCGCAAACCCGGGTGGTCAACCCGGGAACCTGGCGCGGTCCACCATGCGACAAAGAGGGTGGACAACGTGCTCCGGGCAGCGAAAGAGTGGCGTCCGGCCGATGGGCCCCGCCGGGCGCGGGAATGCTGATCGCGTAATTGGCTTTACTTTCCTGATCAAACTCCGGCCAAACCTAATTCCGATCTCAATTCGGTAAGGACCGGGGTCTTACCTTCGGTGACAAAAATGGGTCTGCCATTTGATGGAACCAATACTGCAGACTGTCTCCCGTGGGTGCATCGGTGCTGCCAAGCGGACCGCCATCGGTAGATCTTCAGGTGGCGGACCTCGTCGCGAAGGGAAGGGAGCGCGGGAGCGTAACCGTCGATGACGTCGCCGCCGCGCTTGACCGATCCGAGCTGCCGTCCGACGCGCTGGAGCGCGTCGTGCGCATGCTCGCCGAGAACGGCGTGGAGGTCCTTGAGCCCCAGGGCGACGAGGAATCCACCCGCGCCGATGAGGAAGACGTAGGCAAGCGGGCGCCGACCAGCGATCTGGTCCGCATCTATCTGCGGGAGATCGGCCGGGTGCCGCTGCTGACCGCCGAGGAGGAGGTGGAGCTCGCCAAGTCGATCGAAGCCGGCCTGTTCGCCGAGGACAAGCTTGCCGGTGGGGTCTCGCGCCTGGCCTTCCCCGAGTTCAGGGAGCTCGTCTGGCAGGGCACGCGGGCCAAACAACGCCTCATCGAGGCCAACCTCAGGCTCGTGGTGTCGATCGCCAAGCGGTACGTCGGCCGCGGCATGCTGTTCCTGGACCTGATCCAGGAGGGCAACCTCGGCCTCATCAGGGCCGTCGAGAAGTTCGACTACACGAAGGGCTACAAGTTCTCCACGTACGCGACCTGGTGGATCAGGCAGGCGATCACCCGGGCCATCGCCGACCAGGCGCGGACGATCCGCATCCCGGTCCACATGGTGGAGACCATCAACAAGCTCGTCAGGGTCCAGCGCCAGCTCCACCAGGACCTCGGCCGCGAGCCCATCCCCGAGGAGATCGCCAAGGAGATGGACCTCCCGGTCGACCGGGTCGTGGAGATCCAGCGCATCGCCCAGGAGCCCGTGTCGCTGCAGTCGCCGATCGGCGAGGAGGACTCCGACCTCGGTGACTTCATCGAGGACGCCGACGCCGTCGTGCCCATGGAGGCCGCGGCCTTCATCATGCTGCAGGACCAGCTCGACGACATCCTGGCGACGCTGTCCGACCGGGAGCAGCGCATCATCCAGCTCCGCTTCGGACTGGCCGACGGGCATCCGCGCACGCTGGAGGAGGTGGGCAGGGAGTTCGGGGTCACGCGGGAGCGCATCCGGCAGATCGAGTCGAAGACCCTGGCCAAGCTCCGCCACCCGACGCGGGCGCAGATGTTGCGCGACTACCTCGACTGAGCGACGGTCACACGCGGCAGGAGGGCGGGAGAGCGGGCCGGGGCGTCAGGCCCCGGCCCGCTCGCCGCGTCGGAAGCGCTGTCGGAAGCGCTGTCGGAAGCGCTGTCGGAAGGGCCGTCAGGAGCAGCCCTCGAACTGCGGCACCGCGATCGTGCCGAGGTTCAGCCCCGACTTGCCGAACCACTTGTGCAGCAGCTTCGACGCCGTCCCGTCCTGGTACATGTCGATGATCGCCCGGTTGACCTCCTCGCAGCCCGGAACGTCGCCCTTGCGCAGCCCGACGCCCGTGCGCTGCTCGTTGAACTGGGCGTTGGCCAGCCGCAGCCCCGAGCCGTCCCGCATGGCGAGGCCCGCCAGGATGACGTCGTTGGTGGTGACGGCGTCCACCTGCCGGCTCTTCAGCGCCTCCAGGCACTGCGCGTAGTCGTCGAACGGCACGAGCTGCGCCGCGACCTTGCGCTCCTCGGTGACCCGTTCGGCCGCGTTCGACCCCTTGACCTGGCAGATCCGCCGCCCCTTGAGGTCGCGCACGTTCTTGAACGTCTCGTCCGGCCGCATCAGGATGTCCTGGTAGGAGATGTGGTACGGCCCCGCGAACAACACCTTGGCCTTGCGGTCCTGGTCGATCGTGTACGTCGCCACCACCATGTCGGCCCGCCCGTCGAGCAGCACCTTGTCCCGGTCGGCGGCCAGCGCCGGCATGAGCGTGACGTGCTTGCCCAGCTTGCGGGCGAGGTAGCGGGCCACGTCCACGTCGAAGCCCTCGAACGTCCCGTCGGCCTTGCGGAACCCGACCGAGGGCAGGTCCGGCCGCACCGCGATGACGATGTCGTCCTTGTCGACGATCGACGCCGCCTCGCCGCTCGCGCAGCCCCCGGCCGCCAGCGCGGCCACCAGGGCCGCCGTCACCGCCAGCACCCGCTTCACCGGTACTCCTTGAGTCGAGGCCACACCCCGGCGATCACCAGCAGGCCGATCCCGCCGATCGCGAAGGGCAGCAGCCGCCACAGGTTGTCGAGGGCGTTCTCGCCGCGGCCGATGGCCCGCTCGAAGTCGGCCTCGTGCTGGCCGGCCAGCGCCACCACCGCGCGGTCGTAGGCGTCGAAGGCCTGCGTCGACGTGGTGAGCCGGGCCGCCACCGCGCCGTTGACCCGTCCGGCCAGCGCCAGCTTCCGCAGGTCGGCGTCGGCGGCCTGGAAGCCGGCGAAGGCGGTGGCGACGTCCCGGCCGCGCGGGCCGACCAGCTCGGGCCCGAGCAGGCCGAGCGCCTTCGTCTCGCCTTGGGTCACCTTGGCCTGGTAGGTCTCCAGGTTGCCCGCGGGGACGTAGAAGATCGACTGCGACTTGTCCAGGAACGTGTGCTCGTAGGTGTCGGCCCGCTCCTTGTCCAGCAGATAGCGGCTCTGGTCGCCCTGCATGCTGTTGCTGATCGCCCGCGTCCTCGCCAGCGTCAGCACCGAGTCGAACGACGACTTCTTGGCCTCGCGCAGCGCGTCCTGGTCCTGGCTCAGCACGTTCGTCCCGAACAGCAGCGCCAGCGCGGTCGTGACCGTCGCCACCAGCAGCGCCGGGCCGAACACCCGGCGGAAGCGCCGGGCCAGGAAGACCTGCAGCGCCAGCAGGCAGCCCAGCGCGAGCAGCCCGGCCACCACCACCGCGGCCCGCAGCAGCGGCAGCATGAGCGCCTTGTCGTCGTAGGTGCGGCGGACGATGGTGCCGTTCTCCAGCGTCAGGTTGTACGCCTGCGGCAGCAGCACCATCCGCATGAGGTCGGTCGCCTGCCGGTAGGTCGCCACGACCTCCGCCGGCGGCGGGCCGGGCGCGTGCCCGGCGCGCTCGTCGAGCAGGAGGGCCTGCCCGGCCAGCCGCTCGTAGCGGCCGAGCCCGTCCAGCACCGACTGCACGGTCCGCCGCTCGGCCGGGTCGTCGCCGGAGAGCTGGAACGCCTTCAGCAGCGCCTGGTTGGCCTCCGAACGGCGGCTCTCGTAGCGGGCGAGGGCGTCGGCGCGCCGGTCTGCGTACCCGTTGCCCATCAGCAAGGCGCCCGCGACCTGCGCGTCCATGTCGCTCAGAGCCAGGTAGAGGCCCGCCGTGGCGACGACCTGCGGCCCGGCGTCGCGGCCGATGACCTGGAGCCCGTCGCGGGCGCTGGAGCTGCCCACGGCCAGCGCCGTGAACAGCAGCGCGAGCGCGGCGACGGTGGCGCCGGTCAGCGTCCGTACGCGGCCGGGCACGTTGCGCCGCCTCGGCGTCGGCGCCGGGGGCGCCACCATGGGAGGGGCCGGAGGAGGGGCCTGTGTCATCGTCACGGGGTGCCCTCCCTGATCGTGATGACGGTCCACGCGCCCAGGTGGATGCGGTCGCCGGGGCCGATCCTCACCGGCACGTTGACCGTGAGCGGCCTGCCGTTGACCCGGGTGCCGTTGGACGAGCCCGGGTCAACGATCGTCCACGAGCCGTCCGGCTGGGCCAGCAGCACGGCGTGCAGGTGGGACACGCCCGGGTCCTCGGGCGGGCCGGTCAGGTCGATCTCGGGGGCGAGGCTCCTGGCCCGGCTGCGCCGCCCGATGCGCACCTGCTCGCCGTGCAGGCCGAACGAGCGCTCGGGGCAGTACGGCGGGAAGGCCACCCGGTCGGCGTCCGGCCCGCCCTCGGCGATCACCTTGTCGTAGTAGGCGCGGTCGGCGGCGGTGACCGCCTCCCACCGGGCCCCGGTGACCGGGAGCGGGACGGCCGCCCCGTTCCCGGTGTAGTCGTGGCCGCACACCTCGCAGAACTGGCCGGCGCGCGGCGTCTGGCAGATGGGGCAGCTCTCGGCGGGCGCGCCCGCGCCGGAGGGCGCGGCGGGCTGGGGGGTGGAGGCGGCGGGGGCGGCGGCCATCTGGGCGCCGCACACGTCGCAGTAGTCGTCGTCGCCCGACGCGTGCCCCTGCGGGCAGGTCGCCATCACGATCCTTCCTTGCGCAGCCGGCTGGTGCGCACCGAGCCGGTGTCGAGCTCGATCTCGTCGGCCTTGTCCACGTTCCTGCGCAGCCGGGCCGTGCCGCTGGCCGGGTCCACCTCGACCACCTTCTCCAGCAGGCGGGCGGTGTCCTCGCGGCCGGACTCGACCGCGATCTCGCGGGCCTTGGCCAGCCGCGCGGTCGCGGTGTCCACGTCGCCGGCCGCGCGGGCGCTCAGCCCGTCCTGGATGAGGTCGTGCAGCTCGGCCTGGCCGGTGTAGTGGGCGACCTTGCCGTTGATGCGGGTGGACTGGGCGAGGTCGTCGGTCCACTGGGCGAGCACGTTGCCGCTGGCGAGCACGTCGCCGGTGTCGGGCCGGACGAGCTTGACCCAGCCCGCCCTGATCTCCTGGCCGATCTGGCCGGGCGGCACCTCGACGCACACGTGGTACTCGCGCTCCTCCGCGCCCCACGACCCGGTCGGGTAGTCGCCGGTGAGCGGGTTGACGTCGGTCCGCTTGCCGGTGAGGTCCAGCAGCACGGGGGAGACCTGCTTGACGAACTTCAGCCGCGCGGTCTGCGGCACCCACACCCGCAGCGACAGCTCGGCCACCGTCTTGCTCATCGAGGTCTGCGTGAGCCGGCGGAAGTACTCCGGCAGGTCGCCCTGGTCGCGGACGAAGTCGAACGTGCCGAGCATCGCCTCGGCGACCCTGCGCAGCTCGGCCGGCGCCCAGTCGGCGCCGACGCCGAGGCAGTCCACCACGAACTTGCCGCTCCACGCGGCGAGCACGGAGCCGAAGACGTCGGCGCGCTCGTTGTTCTGGCCGTCGGTCATGAGCAGCGCGTGCCGGATCGCCGACGGGTGCGCGGTCAGCAGGTGACCGGCCAGCTTCAGCCACTCGCCGATCGCGGTGCCGCCATGGGCGAGCAGCTTGTCGATCGCCCGGTGCGCCTCAGCCTTCGTCGCGGGGGTGGCCTTCACCAGCTGCGGGTTGCCGCGCGGATAGACCATCGTGGCCCGGTCGGTGCCGGCGATCACCGCGAAGTACGCGCCGTCGCGCAGCGTCTGCACGGCGGTCACGGCCGCCTGCCGCGCCTCGCGGATC
Source organism: Nonomuraea wenchangensis (assembly GCF_900111685.1). Taxonomy (GTDB): domain Bacteria; phylum Actinomycetota; class Actinomycetes; order Streptosporangiales; family Streptosporangiaceae; genus Nonomuraea; species Nonomuraea wenchangensis. The sequence continues at coordinate 311,717 of NZ_FOHX01000006.1, read as the reverse complement.
TTGCTGCCGCTCATCGAGCCGGAGGTGTCCACGATGATCACCTCGGCGGCCTCCGCCGGCCCGGCCGCCTGCGTGGTGATCCCGCCCGTGGCGCCGACCGTCAGGATGGCGTGCACCTCGCGGCCGTCGAGGGGGAGATATTTGTTCTGGTCGATCGTCAGCGTGAACGTCGGCTGGTCACTCACGGGAGTTCTCCTAGGGGGATCAGGGCGATCGTGATGTTGTCCTGGCCGCCGGAGTCCAGGGCGTGCCGCAGCAGCTCGCGGGCCAGCGCCTGCGGATCGCCGGGGGCGGGGAGCGGGTGGCCGTCCAGGTAGCGCCACAGGCCGTCGCTGCAGACCAGCAGCAGGCCGGGCCCCTGCGGCTCGAACACGCGCACGTGCGGCCGGACGTCCCCGGCGTCCGCGCCGAGCCAGGCGGTGATCTCGCCGGTCTCGATCGCGTCGTCGACGGTCAGCAGGCCCCCGTCCGGGAGTCCGGCCGGCAGCCAGTACGCCCGCGTGTCGCCCGCCCAGGCCAGGCTGATCCGGCCGTCCCTGACCACGGCGGCGACGTACGTGCTGGCGGGCGCGTCGTGCACGGACGTCGCGAGCTTGGTGACCGCCCGCCCGGCCAGCTCGAACGCCTCCTCGTGCGACAGTCCCCTGATCAGCGCCGCGCTCGCCGCCTCGACGGCCACCGCGGACGCCTCGTCGGCCCTGGGGGAGCTGCCGACGCCGTCGCAGACCACGGCCACCGTGGACCGGCCGGCGGCGAGCAGCGCGACCGCGTCCTCGTTCCTGCTGCGCCGCAGGCCCCTGTCCGTGACCGCCGCCGCGCCGCCCTCCAGGACGATCTCGGCGTGGTCGCGGCCGGTGGGCTGGCGCAGCCCGCACCGCTCGCAGTAGCCCTCGGCGTCCACGGCGGCCGCCCCGCAGGACGTGCACGTCGGCGAGCCCAGGGTGTGGCCGCACTTCTCGCAGTAGGCGTAACCCTCGTACACCGGCGTGCCGCAGACGGGGCACGCCCCCGCCCCGGCATCGGCCGCGCGGGCCTCCGGGGCCGTCACAGCCACGTCCGGGGACGCACGGCGTTGGCCTGGTCGATGAGGGCGTGCCGCTCCTGGCGGGTGGTGGCGGCCACGGCCAGCCGCCGGTAGATCGACTCCAGCCGCCTGCGCAGCCCGGACTCGGTGAACGCGGCCTCCGCCAGCCGCAGGCCAGGCGGCGGCGCGTTGGACGCCAGCCACGCCAGGCCCCCGTGCAGCAGCTCGGCGGTGAGCAGGTCGCGGCGGCGGCCGTCGAGGTCGGTGAGGCGGGTCAGCCGGTCGGCCGCGGTGACCAGCTCGCCGGGGACGATCGCGGCCGGGTCCGGCCGGCGCGCCGCCGAGACGGCCAGCGCCACCTGCGCCGCCACCCGGTAGCTCGACGTGGCCGGCACCTCGTCCAGCACGCTCAGCCGGCCCGTCCTCGCCAGGCCGAACGCGGCGCTCACGTAGCCGTGGTCGGTGCGCCAGACGGTGTCGTACCAGGGGGCGGCGTGCCTGCCCGCGCACTCCAGCGCGTACGCCAGCGCCAGCTTGGGCGCCGGCTCGCCCGGCAGCAGCGACAGGCACGCGTCGAACATCGCCACGGCCGTGTCGAACCGCCCGGTCGTCATCGCCAGCACGCCGCGGTACCAGGTGACCCGCCAGTCGCCGGGCAGCTCGGCCGCGAGCTGGTCGAGCACCACCGGGGCCTCGGCGGCGCCCTCCTCGGCGAGCAGCCTGGCCCGCATCAGCCTGGTCTCGGGCGTCCGCGGCATCGCGGCGAGCTGGTCGACGAGGTCCTTGCCGTCCAGGCCGAGCAGCCCGGCGAGCGCGCCGGCGGCCGGGTCGGCCGGGTCCACCAGCGGCACCGGCAGCTCGGCGGCGACGGCCGCCGGGTCGAGCGGCGCGAGCACCGCCCCGCCGCCCTCGGCCAGCGCCGTGCCCACCGCCCCCCGCTCCGGCCCGAACAGCGTCGAGGGATGCGGGTACGGCACCCCGTCCTCCTGCGCGCACACCTCGCGCAGCACCCCGACGAGCTGCTCCTCCATCTCCCAGGCGCTCTGGAACCGGTCGGCGGGGTCGTCGGCGGTGGCCCGGCGCAGCAGCCGGGTGAACGACGGGTGCCCGCAGTCCTGCGGCAGCGGCGCGGCCTTGCCGTTCTGCACCGGGCTGAACCCGGGGATCGCCAGCACGGCGAGGGTACGCGCCACCGTGAAGAGGTCGGAGGCCACTGACGCCGCGTGGGTCTCCAGCTCGGGCGCGTGGTAGCCGGCCGTGGCCCACGAGGTGCCCGGCGGCGAGCCGATGGGCTGCACCGCGCCGAGGTCGATGAGCTTGAGCTGGCGGCCGACCCGGATCACGTTGGCCGGCTTGAGGTCGCAGTAGACCACGCCGTTCTCGTGCAGGTAGCCGAAGGCGTGCAGGATCTCCCTGCCGTACATGAGGACCTCGCGCAGCGGCAGCGGGCCCTGGCGGCGCAGCTCGTGGAGCGACTGGCCGCCGACGTACTCCATGACGATGTAGCCGAGCCCGGCCGAGCGCTGGAAGTTGAAGATCTTGACGATGTTGGGGTGGTCGACCGTGGTGAGGAAGCGCCGCTCGGCCTCGGCCGCGGCCAGCGCCTCGGCGTCGTTGGTGTTGAGCAGGCCCTTGAGCACCACCCAGCGGCCGTCGAGGTTCTCGTCGGAGGCCAGGTAGATCCAGCCGAGCCCGCCGTGCGCCAGGCAGCCCAGCACGCGGTACTGGCCCGCCACCAGGTCGTCCTTGCCCAGTTTCGGGGCGAACGAGTACGGCGTGCGGCAGTGCGGGCAGAACCCGTCGGTCAGCCCGGGACGCCCGTTCCTGGAGCGGCCGACGGGCTTGCCGCAGTCGGGGTTGGCGCAGTGGCGCTTCTCCTCCGGCACCTCCGGGTTGGCCATGACGGCGGCGGCCGGATCGCGGTACGGCACCGACGGCAGGTCGGCCAGCGTGGCCAGCACCCCCGCCCGCGACCGTCCGCTGCTGCCGGCCGGCCCCGTCATGGAGCGGCTCACCGGGTTGGTGACGGGCGAGGAGGGCTGGGTGGGCGGCGATAGCGAGACCGAGGAGGGCGCGGGCGCCGGGGGCGCGGCGGTCGCCGCGTGGCCGCACAGGTCGCAGTAGCCCTCTTCGATGGTCCCGGTGCAGCCGGGCTGCACGCAGCGGGTCATGCCTCACCTCCATGGATGGCGCGCTGGTAGGTCTCGACGGCCGCCGCCGCGGCGGTCAGGTCGCAGGGGGCGCTCCAGAGCAGGGCGCGGGCCCGTTCGTACAGGTCGGCGGCGGCCGGGTCCTCGGCGAGGCCCTTGCGCACCGCCATCACCTGGCAGGCGCCGAGCCGGCCGCGCAGCTCGTCGCGCCGGCCGACCAGGCCGTACAGCGCCCTGGCGGTGGTCTGGGCCTGCCGGGCCGCGGCGTCGGCGTCGTCCTCCAGCCCGGCCAGCCGCTTGGCGCGCAGCACCCACGTGTCGGCCGAGACGTCGAGCGCGTCGAGCGCGTCGGCCAGGGCGTCCACGCGGCTGCGCGGCTGCGCCTGCGGCGGCAGCGCGATCTTGACGACGACCGCGCCGTGGGCCAGCCTGGCCTCGCTCTCGGCGGCCCGCACCCGGTCGAGCGCGGCCATCAGGTTCTCGCGGCGGCGGGCGTACTCCTGCTTGACCGTGACGGCGAGCTCCAGCTCGGCGACGGCGGCGGCCAGCAGGCGGGAGACCCGGTCGAGGTCCGGCTCGGCGGAGGAGCCGAGCGGGTCCTCGACCACGTCGGCGCGCAGCCGCCCTAACTCGGCGTCCGCCTGGCCCAGCCCGGGCGCGGCCTCACCGAGGTCCGCCTCCAGCGCGCGGACGCGGCGCAGGGCGGCGTCGGCGGCGTCGAGGCGGGGGAGCAGATCGTTCCAGCGGGCGTCGATGTCGGTGAGGGCGGAGGTGACCTCGCGGAAGGCGGCGTCCATGCGGGTGACGGCCTGGTCGAGGGTCAGCCGCTCGTCCGCCTGCGGCAGCAGGGAGCGCTGCTCGACCGGCTTGGCCGCGGCCCGGAGCACCACCGACGGCCCGGCGAGCAGTCCGGTGAGCTGTTCGAGCTGGTCGGAGCCGAGCCGGCCGCGGGAGTCCCTGATCTGCTCCGCGTCGCGTAACACGGCCCGGTAGGCGTCGTTGAGGCCCCAGAGCCTGGCCAGTGCCTCCTGTAAGCCCGCCCAGCGGTGGGCGGTCGCCCCCCGTAAGGACGCGCCCTTGAGCAACTGGTAGGTCGTGTGGGATTCGAGATCGAGCAGGTCGCCGGAGATGCGGTCACGTTCGTCGGCGCGGGCGCGCAGCGCGTGCTCGACGCCTTCCCTGCTCATTGGTGGTCCCAGGTTCATCACGCTCCCCGGCGAAACCCCCCAGTTGCCCCGTTTATACCGGGCACAACGGGTGATCTGACGGCTTTAGTTCCTTTTGCTGGCAAGGTCGGGGGGACCCCTGACTTGTCCCTGATTCAACCCTCTCTCGCCTGCAAACGGCTTAACGATCTCTTAGCGTTACGTACATGGGACGCATACTTCTGATCATCGCGGCGGTCGTGGCCGCGCTCGTACTGCTCGGCCCCCTGCTGGGGTTCGCGCTCACGCTCCTCAAGTGGGGGCTCATCATCGGCGCCGTCGCCTTCGGCGTCCTCGTACTGTCGAAGTGGGCCAAGAGGACATAGCTTCTGGGCGCATCGCCAGTCATAGTTGGGTGATGGAGGCGCGGCCGGCGGTCGACGATGCCGCGCTCGGGCGCGAGGCCATGGCCGTGCTCGAGGCGAACTGGACGGGCTCTGGCACCGTGCCCGCTCCCGGGCTCTATCCCCACCAGTGGAGCTGGGACTCCGCGTTCGTCGTCATCGGTCTGGCCCGGCGCCGGCCGGACCGGGCCCGCGACGAACTGCTGAGCCTGCTGCGCGGGCAGTGGTCGACCGGCATGGTGCCGCACATCGTCTTCCACACCCGCGAGGCGTACTTCCCCGGGCCGTCGCTCTGGCGCTCCCAGGAACACGCGGCCGCGCCGCCCGTCCTCACCTCGGGGCTCACCGCGCCGCCGCTGCACGGGCTCGCGCTGTGGTGGCTCTACCGGCACACCGGCGACCGCGACTTCGTCAGGAAGGCGTACCCGGCGCTGGTGGCCCAGCACGATTACCTGGCCTCGGCCCGCGACCTCGGCGGCGCCGGGCTCGCCGCCATCGTCCACCCGTGGGAGTCGGGCATGGACGACAGCCCCGCCTGGGACCAGCCGCTGCACAACCTGCCCGCCATCCACTACGGCTACCGCGGCGTCGAGCTCGCCGACCGCCATCCCGACAGCGACCACGAGCGCTACGTCTGGCTCGCCATGCGCTACCGCGACGCCGGCTACAGCGCCGGCTACCTGCGCGACGAGCACCCCTTCGCGGTCGAGGACCCCATGTTCAACGGCATCTGGCTGGCCTCCTGCCAGGCCATGGCCGAGCTCGCCCCGCTCGCCCGCGCCGACCCCGCCCCCCACCTCGAACAGGCCGGGCGCATCAGGCGCGCGCTGCTCGACCGCCTCTGGGACGGCGGCTTCTACGCCCGCGACCTGCGGGCCGGGCAGCTGATCAAGGTGGCCACGGTGGGCGGGTTCGGGCCGCTGCTCGACCCCGAGCTGCCCGCCGAGCAACTGCGCGCGGCCGTCGAGCTGCTGGAGTCGGCCAGGTTCATGGGCGCGACCGGCTACCCCGTGCCGAGCTGCGAGATCCGCGCCGGCCAGTTCGACCGCACCCGCTACTGGCGCGGCCCCTCCTGGGTCAACACCAACTGGCTGCTGCGCAGGGCCGCGGCCGTGCACTCGCTCGACCACCTCGCCCAGCAGCTCACCAACGGCACACTCCGGCTGGTCAGGCAGGCCGGTTTCCGCGAGTGCTTCGACCCCTTCGACGGCAGCGGGCGCGGCTGCCGCGACTTCTCCTGGAGCGCGGCGCTCACCCTCGACCTGCTCGCCGATACGCTTTGTGAATGAACATCTTCCGCCGGCTGCCCGCCGACGTGCGCAGATCTCTCGACCTGCGGCAGGGGGAGCGGGTCCTCACCTTCGCCGTCTCCGGCGCCGGTCACGTGATCGCCACGAACCTCGCGCTGCTGCTGCCGGACGGGACTCGGGTGCCGTACGAGGAGGTCGACAAGGCCTACTGGGACGAGCAGGGGCTCACCGTCCTCACGATGTCCGGCGTGCGGCACGTCGAGCCGGTCCCCGAGCCGCGCATGCTGCCCGAGACGCTCAGGGAGCGCGTCAACGCCACCATCGTGGTCAACAAGCACGTCGACCTCCCCGGCAGGGGCGGCGTACGACTCGTGGCCAGGCGACCGCCGGGGGGCGAGGTGCTCGGCTGGACCCTCGTCTTCGACGACGGCCTCGACCCCGAGGACCCCGGCCTGCGCGCGCAGGCCGAGCAGGCCCTGGAGGGAGTACGGCGCAGCATGGGCGTGTGATCCTGCAACACACCCATGCCGGCCTCCTAGTAGGGCATCCCGCTCTCCCGGGACCTGCGCTCCACGCCGGCCGTGACGTCCTCCTCCTCCGGCCAGCCGGTGGCGCCGTTGTGCTTGTGCGCGTCACCGCCCAGGAAGGGGATCCGCTGCTGCAGCGTGTCGCCCACCTTGGTCCTGGCCGCGCCGGCATACCTGGACGCCTGGGCGCCGACGACGCCCGCGACCTCCTGGACCCTCGGGTTGTCGGCGACGCGCTGCGCCGCGCGCTTGATCTGCTCGTAGCGCTCGCGACCCGCCCGGCTGCCGAGCACGTAGCCGATGGCCAGTCCCATCGTGAATGTCATCCGATATCGCATGTCACACCTCCGCTGTCACCGGGCCTACCCCGGTAACGATGCGACACGCACTCCAGGAGTGCGCTAATCTATTCATGCGCACGACGGAGGGGCGACAAAACCCCGCCGAGCAGCGCAAACAGATCGATCCCGCGTAGCTCAACGGCAGAGCAGCCGGCTGTTAACCGGCAGGTTATAGGTTCGAGTCCTATCGCGGGAGCATCTTCACTGGCTCAGGCCCCCTCCCTCGGATCGAGGACAGGGGGCCTGAGTCGTTCCGGCCGGCGCTCAGCAAGGCCAGGTGGACGCGCTCACCACGTACGAGTCGGGCTCTGCCGAGACTTCGAGGCTCACCTCCGCGCCATCGACCTCTCTTGTCATGCACATGGGCGCGTCGGTGGAGCGGAGCTTCCAGTCGTTGCGTGATGCGAGTTCCCGGTAGAAGGACTCGGCGTGCTCTCGCGAGCCGTGCTGCCCCGTAGGGCGGTAAGCGCGGCTGATGTCGGCGTGGTGATCGTCGGTGTCGGCGCACGAACGATCGGGCTCGTCGCGGACCGTGCGTCATTCGCTGGGGAAGACGCGGTCCAGGTGGCGGTCGAGGGCGTCGATCACGGTCTCCTCGGTGTGGTGGCCGATCAGGGTCGGGTTGACCAGGCCCTGGGTGATGGCGAACAGGATCACGGCCTCCTGCTCGGGGACCAGGTCGGCCGGGGCCTCGCCGTTCTGCTGGGCGCGCCGGATCTGCTCGGCGAAGAAGACGGCGTGGTACGGGTAGCCCTCGCGCAGGGTCGCGGCGTACTCGGGATCGACCGCCGAGCGGGCGAGGAATGCCAGCGCGATGCGGGCCTCGGTGCGTCGCTCGTCGTCCAGGGGCAGCATCTCGATGATGGCGCTGCGGACGAGGTCGCGCGGCGAGCGGGGGTCGAGACAGGCGTTGACCCGCTGGTAGATGCGCTCGTGCACGTGGATCAGCGCGAAGATCATCATCTGATCCTTGGTGGCGAAGTAGTGCTGGACGCTGCCCATGGACACCCCGGCCTCCGCCGCCACGTGCCGCAGGCTGACGCCTTCCAGTCCCTCGCGATCGACGATCCGGAGCAGCGCGTCGGCTATCTGCCTGCGCCGGGCCTGATGATCCACTTGTCTGGGCATGCCTGTCCAATTTTTCCAATGCAGTCGCATTGAAAACGCTCGGTCCCGCTTTTACGATGCAGGTGCATTGTAATCTTCCCGGAGGAGGATCATGCCCATCCGGACGACGCGCAACGGCGCGGTGGAGATCGCCTACGAGACGTTCGGGGCGCCGGACGGCGAGCCGTTACTGCTGATCATGGGTACCGCCATGCAGATGGTGATGTGGCCCGACGACCTGTGTGCCATGCTGGCCGACCGCGGGTTCGCCGTGGCCAGGTTCGACAACCGCGACGCGGGCCTTTCGACCCACTTCTCCGAGGCCGGGCGGCCGGGCCTGGCCAAGGACTGGTTCAGGGCCGGCAGGGTGGCGGCGTACCGGCTGGAGGACATGTCCGACGACGCCCTCGCGGTGATGGACGCGCTCGGCTGGAGCGGCGCGCACCTCTTCGGGGCGTCGCTGGGCGGCGCCGTCGCCCAGCTCACCGCTATCCGCCGCCCCGAACGGGTGCGCACCCTCACCGTCTCCTCCAGCTACGCCGGCTGGAGACGCGGCAGGGTGAACATGTGGACCGTGCTCAGGCTGATGATCAGTCAGAGCCTCAAGAGATATCCCGCCGGACGGGAGGGGGCGGTCCAGCGGGTCGTGGACGCGATGCGCATCCTCGGGTCGCCCGGCTACCCGCTCGACGAGGCATGGTGGCGGCACGCCGCGGGGGTGTCCTACGACCGCGACTCCAGCCCCGCGGGCGGAGAGATGCGCCAGTCCGCCGCGGCCGGGGCGACCGGCGACCTGCTGCCTCGGCTGGCCGCGCTGGACCTGCCCACCCTGGTCATCCATGGCGAGGACGACCCGATGATCCGGCCGCGCGCGGCGAAGGAGATCGCCGCCGCCGTCCCCGGCGCCCGTCTCGTCCTTTATCCGGGCATGGGCCACAACCTCCCGGGCGAGCTCTGGGCCGACATCGTCGATCAGCTCTGTGCCCTGGCCGGCCGCTCCCAGCCGGGCCGGGAGGGTGCGATGGGGTGAGCACCCGAGTCTGGGGCATTTCCGGGTTCTCGGGACAAGAGTGGACTTGGGGGCGAAGATGGGTGGGACCGGTCCCCAGGGGCCGGAGCCGCGGACACTGCGAGGGGGCGAGGAGAGGGCGCCGCCGCCAGGACGTGCCGCCGTGACCCGGAATCCGGCGGGGCGATCCGATGACCGAGAAGTGCTGATTGCCGCGTGCGTACCTGGATCAGGTCCCTCAGTCCCTTCGACGCGCCCCGCACCCAGGCATGGCTGGGGCGCCTTGCCGACCCGCGCGAGGCGGAACGGTTCATCAGGCTCTACCACGCCGAGAATCCCGGGGCGGGCGGCCCGGAGGCGCGCCTGCGCGAGGTGGCGCGGGAGATCGCCCGGACCGGCACCTACACCCACACCGCCGACGAGCTGGTCTTCGGCGCCCGCGTGGCCTGGCGCAACAGCAGCCGCTGCATCGGCCGCCTCTACTGGCGCTCCCTCCGCGTACGCGACCGCAGGGACGTCTCGACCGCCGAGGGGGTGGCCCTCGAATGCGTCGCCCATCTGCGCGAGGCCACCGGCGGCGGCCGGATCAGGCCGACGGTGACGGTGCTCGCGCCCGACGCCCCGGCCCGTCCGGGGCCGCGGATACTCAACGACCAGCTCATCCGCTACGCCGCCCACCGGTCCCGCGACGGCGGCGTCACCGGCGACCCGCGCAACCTCTGGCTCACCGACCTCGCCAGGACCCTCGGCTGGCGGGGGAGCGCCGGCGGCCGGTTCGACGTGCTGCCGGTGATCATCCAGCCGGGGCTCGGCGACCCGCTGCTCTGCCACCTTCCGGGGGACGCCGTGCTGGAGGTGCCGCTGGCGCATCCCGACTACGGGTGGTTCGCCGAGCTGGAGCTGCGCTGGCACGCCGTGCCCGCCATCTCGGACATGTGCCTGGAGATCGGCGGCGTCTGCTATCCGTGCGCGCCGTTCAACGGCTGGTACATGGGCACCGAGATCGGCGCGCGCAACCTCGCCGACCACGACCGCTACGACCTGCTCGCCACCGTGGCCGAGCGGCTCGGCCTGGACACCTCGACCGAGCGCTCGCTCTGGCGCGACCACGCGCTGGTGGAGCTGAACGTGGCGGTGCTGCACTCGTTCGAGCGGGCGGGGGTGACGATGACCGACCACCACACCGAGTCCCGGCGCTTCCTCACGCACCTGGCGAAGGAGGAGAAGGCCGGGCGGGTGTGTCCGGCCGACTGGTCGTGGATCGTGCCGCCGATGTCGGGCAGCGCCACCCCCGTCTTCCACCGCTACTACGACACCAGCGTCCTCACGCCGTCCTTCGTCCACCACCGCTAGAAGCGGGCCACTTGCCGCCATGGGATAGAACATGGTTCTGTTGGCTTCATGTCGGAACTCGTGCTCTCAGCCGTCGACCAGGGCGTGCTCACGCTCACCTTCAACCGTCCCGAGACGCTCAACGCCTGGACGGACGCCATGGGGCGGCGCTACTTCGACCTGCTGGAGGAGGCCGAGCGGGATCCCGCCGTACGGGCCGTGGTCGTCACCGGGGCGGGCAAGGGCTTCTGCTCGGGGGCGGACTTCAAGACCCTGAACGCCATCCAGACCGGCGCGTACGACGAGAAGCCGGACCCGCGGCCCAACACCTTCCCCACGACCATCGCCAAGCCGATCATCGCGGCCGTGAACGGGGCCTGCGCCGGGCTCGGCATGGTGCACGCGCTCGTCTGCGACCTGGTCCTCACCGCCGAGGACGCCAAGTGGACGACCGCGTTCCCGCGCCGCGGCCTGGTCGCCGAGTACGGCCTGTCGTGGGTGCTACCCCGGATCATGGGCCAGCAACGGGCGATGGACGTGCTGCTGTCGGGGCGGGTGTTCACCGGGCGGGAGGCGTACGAGCTGGGGCTGGTCAACCGGGCGGTGCCCGGGGACGGCGTGGTCGCCGCCGCCCAGGAGTACGCGCGCGAGCTGGCCGCCCACAGCTCGCCCGCCTCGATGTCGGTGATCAAGCGCCAGGTGTGGCGGGACTGGGACGTCACGCTGGAGGAGTCGGCGAAGACGGCGACGCAGGAGATGCTCGCCTCCTTCGGCCGCCCGGACTTCGCCGAGGGGGTGGCGAGCTTCCTCGAACGCCGCCCCCCGAACTTCCCGTCCCTCTGAGGGGGGCGGTCGGGCGAGGGTGTCGGGCGAGGGGGGTCAGGCGAGGAGATCAGGCCAGGCGGTGGGCGCCGCGGGCCGGGGTGGCGGGCAGGAAGCGGGGCGCCTGGAAGCCGCGTTCCGCGTAGGCGGCCGAGACGGAGTCCTGGACGGACTGGAGGCGGTCGTCGGCGACCAGCGCGATGGCCGAGCCGCCGAAGCCGCCGCCCGTCATCCTGGCGCCCCGCGCGCCGCCCCTGAGCGCGGCCTCCACGGCGAGGTCAAGCTCGGGGGAGGACACCTCGTACTGGTCGCGCAGCGACAGGTGGGAGGCGTTGAGCAGGGCGCCGATCTCGGTGACGGCGCCCGCCCGCAGCAGGCCGATCAGCGCCTCGACGCGGTGGTTCTCGGTGACGACGTGCATGGTGCGCTTGCGCTCGGCCCCGCTCAGCCGCTCCAGGGCGCCGGCCAGGTCGGTGACGTCGCGCAGCGCGGGCACGCCCAGCTTGCGGGCGGCCGACTCGCACTCGGCGCGCCGCTTGGCGTACTCGCCGCCGGCGTGCTCGTGGTGGACCTGGGTGTCGATGATGAGGATGCTCAGCCCGTGCGCGGCCAGGTCGAGCGGGATCGTGCGGGAGGCGAGCGAGCGGCAGTCGAGGAACAGGGCGCGCCCCTCCTCGCACAGCGCCGACGCGGCCTGGTCCATGATGCCGCAGGGCATGCCGACGAAGTCGTTCTCCGCCTTCTGGCCGAGCAGGGCGAGCTCCATGGGCGTCATGCCGAGCTGGTGCAGGTCGTTGAGCGCGGCGGCGACGGAGACCTCCAGGGCGGCGCTGGAGCTGAGCCCGGCGCCCTGCGGCACGTCGCCGTCGATCGCGATGTCGGCGCCCGCCACGCGGTCGCCGAGCATGGCGAGGACGCCGACGACGTAGCGGGTCCAGCCCTTGGCCTCCTCGTGGGTGGCGAGCGTGACCGGCTCGCCGGGCGACTGGAGCGAGAGGAGGCGGACGGTCCGGTCGGCGCGCGGGGCGACGGCGGCGCTCACGCCCCAGGGCACCGCGAACGGCAGCACGAAGCCGTCGTTGTAGTCGGTGTGCTCGCCGATCAGGTTGACCCGGCCCGGCGCGCGCCAGACGGCCTCGGGGTCCGCACCGAAGGCGGCGCGGAAAGCTTCAGCAACGCGCATAATCCAACACTCCTCAACAAGGGCCCGACCGTAGACTAGCGCCATGGAGGAGCTCCTGGATCCAGGGCTCGGGCAGGTCCGGGTGTTCCTGATGCGCGACGACAACAAACCGCGCAAACTCAAGCACAACCTGGGCCACCGCAGGATCCTCGCCTTCGGGGGCGCCTGGTCCAACCTCATCGCGGCGGTGGCCGAGGCCGGGCGCCGGCACGGCATCGAGACGATCGGGGTCATCAGGGGCGAGGAGCACCTGCCGCTCAACCCCGTGCTCGCCCGCGCTCGGGAGTGCGGCATGACCCTCACCTATCTCGACCGGGCCACCTACCGCCGCAAGCACACCGAGGAGGTGCGGGCGGCGCTGCGCGCCCGGTTCGGTGAGGACATCGCGATCCTGCCCGAGGGCGGCAGCAACGCGGCGGCGGTGCGCGGCTGCGCCGAGCTGCCCGCCGAGATCGGCGTCCCGTACGACGTCGTGTGCTGCCCCGTCGGCACCGGCGGCACCCTGGCGGGCATCGCGGCCGGGCTGCCCGAGGGCAAGCGGGCGCTGGGGTTCGCCGTGCTGAAGGGCGCCGGGTTCCTGGAGGGGGAGGTGGCCAGGCTGCAGCGGGAGGCGTACGGGCGGACCTGGTCCAACTGGTCGATCGACCTCGACCACCACTTCGGCGGCTACGCGCGCACGACGCCCGAGCTGACGGAGTTCGCCGCCCGGCACGGCGTCGAGCGCGTCTACGTGGCCAAGATGCTCCTCGGCGTCGTCGGTCTGGCCCGGCGGGGCGTCCTCGCGCCGGGCACCCGTGTCGTCGCCGTGGTCACCAGCCCGCCCGAGGGCCCGGGCGCTCAGCTTTCGACGCCGGTCGCGGCGTGGGCCGCGCCGACCGGCTTCGACTCGGGCGAGCCGCGCTGACGCAGGTAGATCGACAGCACCACCATCGACAGCACGGCCAGCAGCTCCGACTGCCAGTTCTGCAGGCTGCGGTTCCAGAACTCGGGCGAGGTGACGTACGAGCTCCACGTCACCGGGTCGCGCAGGTCCGCCAGGCGCTGGGAGTTGTAGGCGGCCTGCCCGGCGACGGACTGGGCGGCCCACGACAGCAGGAAGATCAGGCCCATCACCAGGCCGAGCGAGTTGCCGAACAACCACAGCCGCGGCCCGCTCGCCCGTGCCCAGCGCGGCGAGTCCGGCGCGGCGTGCGCGCCGATCCGCTGCTCCTCGTCGGACTCGGCGCCGGCGTCCTCGATGGCCTTCGACTCGTTCGAGCCCTTCTGCACCAGCCAGACGGTGAGCGCGATGTAGAGGAAGAACTGCAGGTACTCCGACTGCCAGTTCTCGGCCACGTCCACGGCGAAGGAGGAGGAGGTCACGTACTCCCAGACGGAGATCGGCTGGTCGCCCATGGCGCGCTGCTGGTCGTCGAGGTCGAGCGTCCCGGCGACCGCCTGGCCGCCGAGGGCCAGCAGGAACATCACCAGGAAGGCCAGGGACAGGGAGTTCTCCTTGATCCACTTCACAGTCTGGACCACCCCATGGCGAAGAACCACGCCAGTCCGGCCACGATCAGGAGCGTGGTGATCGTGAACATCACCCTCATCAGTCCTCCACCTCGCAGTCGTACGGCAGGTCGCGCACCGGCTCGCAGCCCGCGGCCCGTACCCGCCAGCCGTCGCCGAAGCGGTGCAGGAAGAGCGTGTCGCCGGCCAGCCGTACCTGGGCGTTGTCGCCCCACACGCGCACCTCGGTGACCGCGCCGCCGGGGCCGAGCTTGAGCTCGCGCAGCGCGTCGGCGCAGGACTGGCCGGGATCGGGAAGTCTGTCGGCGGTCTTGGGGGCGAGCAGCGCGCACGCGGCGTCGCCGCGGTCCGCGGCGAGCTCGGCGTGGAAACGCTCGGCCGCCCGCGCCGGGGCCGCGGCGTCGGGGGCGCAGCCGGCCAGCGCCAGCACCAGCGCCACTCCCGACGCCGGTGCGACGAGCGGGATTCTCATGGCACGCTGCTACCCGCCGATCATCCGAACATGCTGCCCGGGCGGCGAGGTCAGCGCCCGAGCTGGTCGAGTACGGGGCCGACCAGCGCGTCGAGCTCGCGGGCGAGCACCGTCACCGCGTGGCGGGCGTGCTGCTCGACCTCGTCGTGCGGGCCCTCCGGCTCGGGCGGCAGGTCGCCGAGCGGCAGCGGCGCCTCCACCAGCAGGGAGGCGCGCAGGAAGGGGACGCGGGCGAGGTCCTGCTGGGACGGCTCGACGTACTGGCCGAAGGTCTCCTGCCAGCCGAGCCAGCCGCGGTCGCGCCACCAGGCGCGCGAGCGGGTCAGCTCCTCCGGCAGCGGGGAGGCGAGCCGGACGCGGGCGTAGAGCGTTCCGTCCCAGGTGTTGCGGTGACAGGCCGCCTCCAGCACGCGGCGGTCCCACCGTACGTAGCCGGGGGTGAGCGAGGGCGGCGTGGCGAGCCGCCACGCGGTGCACGCGAACCTGACGGGGGCGATGTCCCCCCACTCGAACTCGTCCAGGTTCTTGCGTACGTGGACGGCGTAGCGCCCGTCGCGGTCCCTGTCGAAGTCCTGGTCGATCCAGAACGCCTTGGCCATGGACCCCACGCTACGGCCCGGACCCGGGAACGGCTTGCTCTTGATTGAATGACCGGATAGTTTCATTCAGTCAAACAAATGGGGAGAGACGGATGGCCAAGGTCGGACGACCGCCGCAGGACCCGGCGCGCCAGCTCGAACGCGCGCACCGCATCCTCGACGCCGCCGCCGAGCTGATCCTGCGCTGGGGCTACGACAAGACCACGATCGACGACGTGGCCCGCCGCGCCGGCGTCGCCAAGGGCACGATCTACCTGCACTGGAGGACCCGCGACCAGCTCTTCGCCGCGCTGCTGCGCCGCGAGCGGGTCCACCTGTTCGCCGGCATCAGGGCGAACGCGCCGGCCACGCTGCCCGAGCTGTTCGGCGGCCTGGTCCGCGAGACGCTGAACCGCCCGCTGCTGCGCGCGGTCCTGCTCGGTGACGACGAGGTGCTGGGCAAGCTCACGCGCATGAAGCGGACGAGCGGCACCAGCCTGGAGCTGGGCGGCCCCTTCGACGCCTACATCGCCCGGATGATCGAGCACGGCGCGGTGCGCGCCGAGCCCGGCGACCACCTGACGGTGATCAGCTCCATCGTGTACGGCTTCATCGCCCTGCCGGACCTGCTGCCGGAGGCGGCACGGCTGCCCGATGAGCGGATCGCCGAGCTGGTGACCGACACCGTGGAGCGGGCCATGTCCACCGGCCGCCCCCTGCCGGGGGCGGACCGGCGGGCCGTGGCCGAGGCGACCGCGGACATCCTGGACGCCATGGAGGAGGTCGCCCGCCGCCGGCTGGCGGCCTCACTCGGGAGCGAGGAGCGAGGAGCGTGAGTGACGTGAAACTGGTGCTGCCTCTCGACGACCCGGTCGCCGACCTGGCCCTGGCGGGCGGGAAGGGGGCGTCGCTGGCCCGGCTCGCGCGGGCCGGGCTGCCGGTGCCCGGCGGGTTCCACGTGACGACCGCGGCGTACCGCGCGTTCGTGGCGGGCTTCCGCGACGAGATCGACCCCCACGACCCGGAGGGCGCCGCCGCGCTCTTCGCCCGGCACGAGATCCCCGAGCCGGTCGCGGACGCGATCCGCGAGGCGTACGCGGCGCTCGGCGACGACGTCGCCGTGGCGGTGCGCTCCTCGGCCACCGCCGAGGACCTGCCGGAGTTGTCCTTCGCCGGCCAGCAGGACACCTTTCTCAACGTCCGCGGCGACGGCCTCCTGCCCGCGGTCCTGCGCTGCTGGGCCTCGCTGTGGAACGCCCGCGCGATCGCCTACCGCGACAGGAACGGCGTCCCGCACGACGACGTGGCGCTGGCCGTGGTGGTGCAGGAGCTCGTGGACGCCGACGCGGCCGGGATCATGTTCACCGCCGACCCGGTGACCGGCGCGCTCGACGAGACCGTGATCAACGCCTCCTGGGGGCTCGGCGAGGCGGTCGTCGGCGGCCAGGTCACCCCGGACACGCTCGTGCTGCGCGGCGGCGCGGTCGTCCGCGAGCAGGTCGGCGACAAGACCGTCATGACCGTGCGCACGCCCGACGGCACCGAGGACCGGCCGGTCCCCGCCGAGCTGCGCCGCGCCCCCGTGCTGACCGCCGCGCAGGCGGCCGAGCTGGCCGCGCTCGGGGCACGCGTCCAGGACCTGTACGGCGTCCCCATGGACGTCGAGTGGGCCCGCCGCGCCGACGGCACCCTGGCCGTCCTCCAGGCCCGCCCGATCACCGGGCTCAAAGCCCGCCCGGAGGAGTGGAACGACAGCTTAAAGGGCGAGTACCTGTGGACCGCGGGCAACCTCGGCGAGGCCATCCCCGACGTGATGACGCCGATCACCTGGTCGTACGTGCGGCTGTTCATCCACGAGGCGATGTCCGCCTCGGCGCTGCCCGGCTTCGACATGGTCGGCAACATCGGCGGCCGGTTCTACATGAACCTCAGCATCGTCCACACGATCGCGGCCGCGATGGGCATGAGCAAGCGGGCCTCCGCGACGGAGAACGTCTTCGGCAAGCTGCCTCCTGGACTGGAGGTGCCGAAGGTGGGCCTGTCCCGCTGGGAGATCCTCAGGAAGGTGCTGCCGATGGCGGTCGGGCTGCAGCGGCGGGTCCGTACGAACCTCAAGGCCATGCCCGCCTTCCTGGCCGCCTCCCGGGGGCGCTGCGAGGAGCTGCGCGCCCGCGTCGCCGCCACCCGCACCGCCCCCGAGCTGGCCGAGCTGTGGGAACGCGAGATCCGCCCGCACGTGGTCACCGCCTGCCGGATGCTGGAGGCGGCCGGCCGCCAGGGCGGCGCCACCCTCGTCTGGACCCGCGACAAGCTGCGCAAGATGGCCGGCGAGAACGACGCCGAGGCCATGCTGTCGGGCGTCAACGCGGGCGGCGAGCTGGCCAGCATGGGCCTGCTCCTCGGACTGTCCCGGCTGGCCCGCGGCGAGATCACCCGCGAGGAGTTCGCCGCCGCGCACGGGCACCGCGGGCCGCACGAGTTCGAGGTGTCGAAGCCGCGGCCCGGCGAGGACCCGGCGTGGATCGACTCCCAGCTCGCCGGGCTGCGCGACCTGCGCACCGACACGGAGGCGCTGCTCGCCCGGCAGGAACGCGCCAGGGAGGAGGCGTGGGCGCGCTTCGCCGCCCGCCACCCCGGCCAGGAGGCCAGGATGCGCGAGCGGGTGCGCCGGTGGGGCGCGGTCGTGCGCGACCGGGAGGAGGCGCGCTCGGAGAACATGCGCGCCTTCTGGGTGCTGCGGGCGTTCACGCTGCGCGCCGGGGAGCTGACCGGGCACGGCGAGGACGTCTTCTTCCTGTCCCTGGAGGAGCTGCTCGCCCTGCTGCGCGGCGACGCCGCCGGCCTGGACCGGGTGCCGGCGCGGCGGGCCGCCTACGAACGGTACGCGGCGCTGCCGCCCTACCCGGTGCTGATCGTCGGGCACTTCGACCCCGTGCGCTGGGCCGCCGACCCGGACCGGCGGGCCGACGTGTACGACGCCCGCGGCGGCCTCGCCCCCGCCGGCGACGCCGTGACCGGCTTCCCCGGCGCGCCCGGCGTCGTCGAGGGCGTCGCCCGGGTGCTCGCGGGGCCGGAGGAGGGCGACCGGCTCAAGCCCGGCGAGATCCTGGTGACGACGCTCACCAACGTGGGCTGGACGCCGATGTTCCCGCGCGCCGCGGCCGTCGTGACCGACCTCGGCGCGCCGCTGTCGCACGCCTCCATCGTCGCCCGCGAGCTCGGCATCCCGGCTGTGGTCGGCACCGGCAACGCCACCATGCGCCTGCGCGACGGCGACCGGGTCCGCGTGGACGGCGAACGCGGCACCGTCGAGCTCCTCGGCTGAGCGCGCGGTTAATCGGTTGCCCCGGGGCCGGGCCTCTGGTCTGCTTGCCGGGTACCCAGGAAAGGAGCAGAAATGCGAGCGACTGTCGTGTCCCTCCGCGAAAGGACCGCACTCATCGAAGGACATGACGTTCGTTGCGTACGCTCAACCTGGGAATCCTCGCGCATGTGGACGCGGGCAAGACGAGCCTGACCGAGCGGCTGCTGCTCGCCGGCGGGGTCATCGACGAGCTCGGCAGCGTCGACGACGGCAGCACCCAGACCGACTCGCTCGACCTGGAACGCCGGCGCGGCATCACCATCAGATCGGCCGTGGTCTCGTTCGCCGTCGGCGACACCACGGTCAACCTCATCGACACCCCCGGCCACCCCGACTTCATCGCCGAGGTCGAACGGGTGCTCAACGTGCTCGACGGCGCGGTGCTCGTGGTCTCCGCCGTCGAGGGCGTGCAGGCGCAGACCCGCGTGCTCATGCGGACGCTGCGCAGGCTCGGCATCCCCGCGCTGGTCTTCGTCAACAAGATCGACCGCCGGGGCGCGCGGCCCCATGGCGTGCTGGCGGAGCTGGGCTCCCGGCTGGCGTTGCCGGTCGCCGCCATGGGCGAGGTCGCCGGCGCGGGCACCCCGGAGGCGGCCTTCGTCCCGTACGACGGGGCGGAGCTGCTCGACGTGGTGACGCTGCACGACGACGCGCTGCTCGCCGCGTACGTGCGGGGCGGCGAGGCCGTGCCGCCCGCCCGGCTGCGGGCCGCGCTCGCCGCCCAGACCCGCGACGCCCTGGTGCACCCGGTGTTCTTCGGCTCGGCCATCACCGGGGCCGGGGTGGACGACCTGGTGGCGGGCGTACGCGAGCTGCTGCCCGCCGCCGGGGGCGACCCCGGGGGGCCGGTGTCGGGGGCGGTGTTCAAGGTGGAGCGCGGCCCGGCGGGGGAGAAGATCGCCTACGCGCGGCTGTTCTCCGGGACGCTGCGCGTCCGCGACCGCCTCCGCCTGCCGGGCGGCGGCGAGGCCCGGATCACCGGCATGGACGTCCTCAGCGCCCCGGCCGACAGCGCGTCCGGTGCCCGAGCGTCCGTCGCGGCCGGGCAGATCGCCCGCCTGCGTGGCCTCGACGCGGTCCGGGTCGGCGACCCGCTGGGCGAGCCGCCGCGCCGGGCGGGCGAGTGCCATTTCGCGCCGCCCACCCTGGAGACCGTGGTGCGGCCGGCCCGCCCCGCGGACCGGGGCGCGCTGCTGCTCGCCCTGACCCGCCTCGCCGAGCAGGACCCGCTCATCGGCCTGCGCCAGGACGACGCGCGTGGCGAGGTCTCGCTGTCCCTCTACGGCGAGGTCCAGAAGGAGGTCATCCAGACCACCCTGCTGGAGGAGCACGGCCTGGAGGTCTCCTTCATGGAGAGCACCACGATCTGCGTCGAGCGCCCGCTCGGCTCCGGCGCCGCCGTCGAGCTGATCGCCGAGGACCCCAACCCGTTCCTCGCCACGGTCGGCCTGCGGGTCGAGCCAGGCCCGCCGGGCGGCGGGGTGGTGTTCCGGCTGGAGGTGGAGCTGGGCTCGCTGCCGTACGCGTTCATGCGCACCATCGAGGAGACCGTGCACGAGACCCTCTGGCAGGGCCTGCGCGGCTGGCAGGTGATCGACTGCGTGGTGACGCTCACCCACTCCGGCTACTGGGCCAGGCAGAGCCACGCGGGCGGCGGGTTCGACAAGAGCATGTCGAGCACGGCCGGCGACTTCCGCGCCCTGACGCCGCTGGTCGTCATGGACGCGCTGCGGCGGGCCGGGACCGTGGTGTGCGAGCCGGTGCACCGCTTCACGCTGGAGCTGCCCGCGGACACGACCGGGGAGGTGCTGCCGGTGCTGGCCCGGCTCGGCGCGGTCCCCCGCGCGCAGGGGCCGGGCCTGATCGAGGGGGAGATCCCGGCGGCGCGGGTGCACGAGCTGGGTCAGCGCCTGCCCGGCCTGACCCGGGGTGAGGGCGTGCTGGACAGCGCCTTCGAGCGCTACCACCCCGTACGCGGCCCGGCCCCCGCCCGCACCCGCCTTAGCCACGACCCGCTCGACCGCAAGGAATACCTGCTGCGCGTGCTGCGGCGGGTCTGAGCGTCACCTGCGCCGCCCTTCCGCCGGGAGGGCGGCCGAGGTGGTGAAGCGGTGGGCCCTGCGGTGCGCGGCATGGCCGGGCGTACGCTCACGCCCGGCGGGGGCCAGGGGCACGCCCCGGTAGAACCAGAGCTTGCCGAGCTCGATGAGCACGAGATAGGCGGCCACCAGCAGGGCGAGCACGAGGAAGAACGGCGCGGGCAGCGGCCGGAAGCCCAGGGCGGCGGCGAACGGCGCGGCGGGGATGAGCGCGCCGACGGCGACCACGCCCAGGGCGGCCAGCAGCAGC
Organism: Nonomuraea wenchangensis; assembly: GCF_900111685.1. Lineage (GTDB taxonomy): Bacteria > Actinomycetota > Actinomycetes > Streptosporangiales > Streptosporangiaceae > Nonomuraea > Nonomuraea wenchangensis. The sequence continues at coordinate 291,151 of NZ_FOHX01000006.1, read as the reverse complement.
GGGAGGCTGGGCCGGCTGCGGAAGAAGGGCACCCGCCTGGTGCGGATCGCGAAGATCACCAGGACCTGAGTGGCGAGGGACTCGACGAACCAGCCGGTACGGAACAGCGGCGGTCCGGCATGGAAGAGACCCAGCATGACCGCGAAGGTGGCGAAGTCGAACAGCGAGCTGATCGGGCCGAAGAACAGCATGAACCGCCGGATCAGCCGCACGTCCCACCGGGAGGGCCGCCGCAGCCGCTCGGGGTCCACGCTGTCGGTGGGGATGGCGAGCTGGCTGGAGTCGTAGAGCAGGTTGTTGAGCAGGATCTGGGAGGGCAGCATCGGCAGGAAGGGCAGGAACGCCGAGGCCGCGGCGGCCGAGAACATGTTGCCGAAGTTGCTGGAGGTGCCCATCAGCACGTACTTCATGGTGTTGCCGAAGATCCGGCGGCCCTGGATGACGCCGTCGGCCAGGATGTCGAGGTCCTTCTCCAGCAGCAGCACGTCGGCGGCGTCCTTGGCGACGTCGGTGGCCGTCTCGACGGAGATGCCCACGTCGGCGGCGTGCAGCGCGAGCACGTCGTTGACGCCGTCGCCGAGGAAGGCCACGTCCAGGCCGCCGCGCCGCTGGACGCGCACGATGCGCGCCTTGTGCTCGGGGGTGACGCGGGCGAAGACGGTGCTCCGCTCGATGAGCGCGGCCAGGTGGGCGTCGTCGGCCGCCTCGACGTCCTGGCCGGTCAGCACCCGCCCGCCCGGCAGGCCGAGGTCGGCGCAGAGCTTGGCGGCGACCGTGGGGTTGTCGCCGGTGAGGACCTTGACGGTGACGCCGAGGCCGGTGAGGCGTTCCAGCGCGTGCGGCGCGCCGGCCTTGGGCGGGTCGAGGAAGACCAGGAGGCCGCGGAAGGTGAGGTCGTGCTCGTCGGCCGGGGTGAGCGTCGTGCGCCGGGCGTCTTCTCCGCTCAGCGGCCGGGTGGCCACCGCCACCACGCGGTTGCCCGCCGCGAACTCGGCCTCGAGCGCCGCCTTCGCCTGGTCGCCGATGGGGGAGCTGCGCTCCAGCACGGCCTCGGGAGCGCCTTTGGTGACGATCATCCGGTGGCCGCCGTCGTCCTCGACCAGCACGGACGCCGTACGCCGCTCGTGGTCGAAGGGCACGAGGGCGAGCCGCCGGTAGCGGGCCGGCGCCGTCCGCAGGGCGCCGGCGGCGGGCGCCTCCCAGAGGGCGACGTCCAGGGGATTTCCGCCCACGACGCGGCCGTGCCCGTCGTCGGGGGCGGTGGCCTCGTTGCACAGCAGGCCGAGTTCGAGCACGTCGTCGGAAGGCCGCCCGTCCGGGCCGAGCGAGCGCATGAAGCTGATCCGCCCCTCGGTGAGGGTTCCGGTCTTGTCGGTGAACAGCACCTCGATGTCACCCAGGTCCTCGATGCAGACCAGGCGTTTGACCAGCACTCGGTGCTGGGCCAGGCGCCGGGTGCCGGCCGCCAGGCTGGTCGAGACGACGGCGGGCAGCAGCTGGGGGGAGATGCCGACGGCGATCGCCAGGGAGAACAGCAGCGCGTCGAGGACCGGGCGGTGCAGGACGAGGTTGATGACGAAGATGCCGGCGGTGAGCGCAGCGGCGACCCTTACCAGCAGCATGGAGAACCTGCGCAGCCCGATCTGGAACTCGGTCTCCGGATGGCGTTCGCCGAGCTGGAGCGCGATCCGCCCGAACTCCGTCCGTCCCGCCGTCGCGACGACGACGCCGGTCCCGGACCCGGCGTGCACCACGCTGCCCATCAGTGCGCAGTCGTGCAGGTCGGCCAGTGCGGCACCGGCGCTCACGGCCTGGGAGTTCTTGGCGACGGGCATCGACTCGCCGGTCAGCACCGATTCGTCGCACTCCAGCTCCGCCACGGACACCAGCCGCAGGTCGGCCGGCACGATGTCGCCCAGCCGCAGCTCCACGAGGTCGCCCGGGACCAGGGAGGTCACGTCGACGAGGCGGGGCCGGCCGTCGCGCCGCACCAGGCAGCGGTGCCGGATCTGGGAGTGCAGCGACTCGGCGGCCTTCTCCGCGCGGTACTCGTTGACGAACCCGAGCCCGACCGAGGCCGCCAGGATGACCCCGATGATGAGGGCGTCCGACCGTTCCCCGAGGAAGAACGACGCGGCCGCGGTGACGGCGAGCAGGACCAGCAGGGGCGAGCGCAACTGGCGGGCCAGCACCGCGAGGCGGCGGGCCCGGTGGGTGCGCAGCGCATTGGGCCCCACCGTGGCCAGGCGGCGCTCGGCCTCCGCCTGGCTCAGGCCGCCGGTCGTGCCGCCCAGCCGGGCCAGCACCTCCTCGACCGGCAGCGCCGCAGCGGTCCCGACCTCCAGCGCATCCTCGCCGGTCACGTCACCTGCCGGAGGCGGTTCATCGCCGACCGGCCCGATCGTGTCTCACCGTCGCCTCCCGTCTGGTCCTGCCCGAGGAGCCTTCCCGGGGGCGCAGGCACGAGACCCGCGGCGGAGGAAACTCTTGCCCTCGGCGCGCATGACCCTGTCTCGGGTGTCCGATATAAGGGAAACGGGCATGCACAATCCGTGAAGCCACCCTTTTGATGCGTTCCGCGCCCTCGCCGAACGGCGCGGACGGCCGGGCGACCGGCTGCTCGACGCGCTGGCCGCCGCTGCCGCCGAGCACCCGGGACCGCCCGCGAGGTGGGCGCCCGAGGTCGCCCGCCAGTTCGGGCTGCCCGCGTCCGCCGGGCTCGGGCCCGCCACCTACTTCGCCGACCTGGCGACCCCGCACGGGCGCCGCCAGGTGCGGGTCTGCACCGCTACGGCCTGCTTCGCGGCCCAGGCGGGCCGGCACCTGCCCGCCGTCGAGAGCGCGCTCGGCGTCACCGCCGACGACGACCGCGATCCGGACCCCGGCGTGTCCCTGCGGACCGTCCGCTGTCTCGGTTACTGCTACGGAGGGCCGGCCGCGCTGGACGGCGTGACGCCCTGCGCGGGGCCGGACGTCGCCGACCAGCTCGCCGGGCGCGCCCGGCCGCAGGCGCCGCCCATCCCGGTGGCCGACGCCACGGGCGACCCGGTGGTGCTCGCCGGCGTCCTGGGCGACGAGGACCCGTGGCGGATCTGGGCGGAGACCGTGAGCCGGCGTACCCCTGAGGCGGTCCGATCGGAGGTGGCGGCCTCCGGGCTGCGCGGCCGGGGCGGGGCCGGGTTCCCCGTGGCGGCCAAGTGGGCGGCGGCGGGCGGCTCGCCGGACACCGTGGTGATCGCCAACGGCGACGAGGGAGACCCGGGCTCCTACGCCGACCGGCTGCTCATGGAGGAAGATCCCGCGCGGGTGCTCGCGGGGCTGGCGCTGGCCTGCTTCGCCTGCGGGGCGCGTCGCGGCCTGGTGCTGGTGCGCTCGGAGTATCCGCGGGCCCTGGCACGGATGCGGGAGGCGGTGGAGCGGGCCCGCGCGGACGGGCATCTCGGCCACCGTCCGCACGGCGGCGACGCCGGCCTGGAGATCGGGGTGGTGGCGGGGGCGGGCTCGTACGTCGCCGGCGAGGAGACGGCGCTGATCGCCGAGCTGGAGGGCGGCCGCGGCTGCGCGCGGGCCCGGCCTCCGTACCCCACGGACCGGGGGCTGTGGGACGCCCCGACCGTGGTCAACAACGTGGAGACGCTGGCCGCCGTGCCGTGGATCCTCAGCCGTGGCGCCGCCGCCTACGCCCGCCGCGGCACGCCTGGGGAGACCGGCACCAAGCTGGTCTGCCTGTCCGAACGGTTCGCCCGTCCCGGCTGTCACGAGGTCGAGCTCGGCACCCCGATCCGGCGGATCGTCACCGAGCTGGGCGGCGGGCTGCGGGACGGGGCCGAGCTGGAGGTCCTGCAGGTGGGCGGCCCGCTGGGCGGGTTCCTCGGAGAGGCGGATCTGGACGTCCCGCTCACCGAACGGGATCTGGCGGCGCACGGCGCGGCGCTCGGCCACGCCGGGCTGGTCGCCGTGGACGGCCGGATCGAGCCGCTGGACGTGCTCAGGCATGTGTGGGAGTTCGCGGCGGCCGAGAGCTGCGGCGCCTGCTCGCCCTGCCGGGTCGGTTCGCGGCGGGGGCTGGAGCGGGCGCGCTCCGGGGTTCCTCCTGACGCCGCCCATGCCCGCATGCTGCGGGTGATGGGCGAGGCCAGCCTGTGCGCGTTCGGCCGCCGGCTGCCGTACGCGGTGCGCAGCCTGGTCCGCGCCTACGGGGAGCGGCTGCGGGGGTGGGGCGGATGAGGGTGACCGTGGACGGCCGGCCGGTGGACGTCCCCGCCGGGGCGTCGCTGCTGTCGGCCGTACGCGCGGCCGGTCTCGGCGTGCCCACGCTCTGCCATGACGACCGGCTGACGCCCGTCGGCTCCTGCCGGGCCTGTTCGGTGCGGGTGGACGGGCACGTCGTGGCGGCCTGCGTCACCCCGGCGGCCGACGGGGTCGAGGTGACCGTCGAGGGGGAGGAGCTGCGCGGCCTGCGCCGGGACGCCGTGGAGCTGATCGTGTCGGTGCTTCCGCCGTACGCGCTGGAGGGCGACGGCGAACTGGCCAGGACCTGCCGGGAGCTCGGCATCGGCCAGGAGAGCGCCGGAGGCGGCGCGGGGAGGGGCAGGGACGACAGCCATCCGTTCGTCCGGCTCGACCGGGACCTCTGCATCGCCTGCGGCCGGTGCGTACGCATGTGCGCCGAGGTCCAGGGCACCTTCGCGCTCACGCTGACCGGACGGGGATCGGAGACCGTGGTCGCGCCGGGCACCGGCGGCCTCTGGGCTGACTCCGACTGCGTCTCCTGCGGGGGCTGCGTGGACACCTGCCCGACGGACGCGCTCACCGAGCCCGGACTGCCGCCGGGGTCCTGGCTGGGCCCGCTCACCCGTACCCGCACGACCTGCGGGTACTGCGGCGTCGGCTGCGCCCTGGACGTGCTCACCCGCGACGGCGAGGTCGCCGCGGTACGGCCGGCCGGCGACGGGCCGGTCAACCGCGGCCACGCCTGCGTCAAAGGCCGATTCGCCCACGGCTTCCTGCGCGCCGGCGACCGGCTCACCCGGCCGCTGCTGCGCGGGAGCTCCGGCCGCCTGGAGCCGGTCAGTTGGGAGGAGGCGCTCGCGCACATCGCCCGCGGCATCCGCGCCGCCGTCGGCGAGGCGGGGCCTGGCTCGGTGGCGGCGATCTCCTCGGCCCGTTCGACCAACGAGGAGAACTACCTCCTCCAGAAGCTCATGCGGGCGGTCGTCGGCACCAACAACGTCGACAACTGCTCGCGCCTCTGCCATTCGCCGTCGGCCGCCGGGCTCACCGCCACGTTCGGCCTGGCGGGGGGCACGGACGCCTTCGAGGACGTGGAGCGGGCCGACTGCCTGCTCGTGGTGGGCGCCAACCCCGCCGAGGCGCACCCGGTGGTCGGCGCGCGGCTGCTCCGTCAGGTGCTGGGCGGCGCCCGGCTGGTCGTCGCGGACCCCCGCGCCGTCGGCCTCGCCCGCCACGCCGACGTGCACCTGAGACCCCGGCCGGGAACGAACGTCGCCCTGTTCAACGGGCTCGCGCACGTCCTGCTGGCCGAGGGCCTGATCGACGAGGACTTCCTGCGGAGTCGCGCGGCCGGGCTGCCCGAGCTGGCCGCGGTCCTCGACGATCATCCGCCGGGCCGGGTGGCCGCGATCACGGGGGTGCCCGAGGCGGACCTGGTCGCCGCCGCGCGGCTCTACGGGCGGGCCGAGCGCCCGGCGATCCTGTACGGGCTCGGCGTGACCGAGCACCTGCACGGCACCGACGGCGTACGGACGCTGGCGAACCTGGCGATCCTGCGCGGCGCGGTCGGCACCGGGCGCGGGTTCGGCGTGAACCCGCTGCGCGGCCAGAACAACGTCCAGGGCGCCTCCGACATGGGCGCGCTGCCCGACCTGCTGCCCGGCTACGGCAAGGTCCGTGACCCGGTCGCGCGCGGCAGGGCCGAGCAGGTGTGGGGCGTCCGGCTGCCCGAGCACGACGGGCTGCGCATCCCGGAGATGTTCGCGGCGGCACGCGCGGGGGACCTGCGGGTGTTGTGGATCGTCGGGGAGGACGTGGCCACCACGGACCCCGACGCCAACCGGGTCGTCGAGGCGCTGGAGTCCTGCCCGCTCGTCATCAGCCAGGAGCTCTTCCTCTCCGAGACGGCCCGCCGCGCAGACGTGGTGCTGCCGGCCGCCTCGTGGCTGGAGAAGGACGGCACCTTCGTCAACTTCGACCGGCGCTTCCAGCGCGTACGCCCCGCGCTCGCGCCGCCCGGCGAGGCCCGCGCCGACTTCGCCATCGTGCACGCGGTCGCCGCGGCGCTCGGGGCGGACCTGGGCTGCCCGACGCCCGCCGCGGCGCTGGCGGAGTGCGGGCGGGTGGCGCCCGTCTTCGCCGGCATCTCGCACGAGCGGCTGGACCGGGAGGGAGCCGTGCCCTGGCCGTGCCCGGAGGCCGGCCGGCCCGGGGTGAGCCGGCTCTACCAGGACCGCTTCGCCACGGCCGACGGGCTGGCGCGGCTGGCCGCCCGTCCCTACCTGCCGCCTGGCGAGGCCGCCGACGACGACTATCCGCTGATCCTCGTCACCGGCCGCCGCTGGGCGCACTACAACTCGGGCACCATGACCCGGCGGAGCGGCGCCGTCGAGATCGACCCGACGGACCATCTCGACCTGCACCCCGCCGACGCGGCCCGCGCGGGCCTCGGTGACGGTGACCCGGTGCTGGTGGAGAGCCGCCACGGGCAGGCCACGCTGACGGCGCGGGTCACCGAGGAGGTCCTGCGCGGCCAGGTCTTCTGCGCCTTCCACTTCGCGGCGAGCCGGGTCAACGCCCTGATCTCCAGCCACGCGGACACCGTCACCTCGTGCCCCGAGTACAAAGTCACCGCCGTCCGTCTCCGAAAGCCTTTTCGGTGAGATCGAATCGTAACAAGACGTTCGCTCGCTGATCAGTGGCCGTGCGTCCACGGAGCGCCAGGTGAGAGCGTATGCAAGCCGTAGCAGTGGTGCATTGACAGCCCGCCGTCGCCCGGTTTACCTTCCCGAAAACCTTTTAGGTCCGCTCGGAGTAGATGTTAGCGTTAACAGAAAAGGGAGCACACCCCCCATGAGACGACGACGGGCGGCGGCCCTCGCCGCGGCACTCCTGCTCCTCCTCCTCGGCACCGCGCCCCCCGCGCTCGCGGGCGCGCCGATCACCACCGCGATCTACACGGCCGACCCGGCCGCGCTGGTCGTCGGCGACACCCTGTACCTCTACACCGGCCACGACGAGGCCCCGACCGGCGGCACCAACTTCGTCATGCGCGACTGGCACGTCTTCACCTCCTCCGACGCCGCCACCTTCACCGACCAGGGCGCCAAGCTGGCCATCTCCAACTTCTCCTGGGCCGGCGCCGACGCCTGGGCCGGCGAGGTCGAGCGCGGCGCGGACGGCAAGTACTACTGGTACGTCCCCGTCAACGGCAACGGCGCCGGCTGGATGGACATCGGCGTCGCCGTCGGCGACACCCCGCTCGGCCCCTTCCGCGACGCCAAGGGCGGCCCGCTGGTCAGCGACAGCACCCCCAACTCCTCGCCGCTCAACATCGACCCCACCGTCTTCACCGACGACGACGGCCAGGTCTACATGTACTGGGGCTCCTACTACGGCCTGCGCGCCGCCCGCCTCACCAGCAACATGACCTCGCTCAACGGCTCGGTCATCACCCCGAGCGGCGTGACGAACTTCTGGGAGGCCCCCTGGATGTTCAAGCGCAACGGCGTCTACTACCTCGCCTACGCCGCCAACGACTCGGCCTGCTCCGCGCCCGGCTACGCCTGCATCCGCTACGCGACCGCGAGCAACCCGCTCGGCCCGTGGACGCACCGCGGCGTCGTGCTCGACCAGGTCAGCTCCACCACCAACCACCCGGCCATCATCGAGTTCAAGGGCCAGTGGTACATGGTCTACCACAACGCCTCCAGCCCCGGCGGCGGCAACTTCCGCCGCTCGGTGACCATCGACAAGCTGTACTTCAACGCCGACGGCACCATGCAGAAGGTCGTGCAGACCGGCGGCCCGGTCACCCCGGGCAACCTCGCCGCGAGCGCCACCGCCTCCACCTCGTACGTCTCCCCGTGGGAGACGCTGGCCGCGGTCAACGACGGCTACACCCCGGCGAACTCCGCCGACCGCGGCCACGGCGCCTACGGCAACTGGAACCACCAGGGCACCGAGTGGATCGAGTACCGCTGGCCCACCGCCCAGACGGTCTCCCGCTCCGAGGTCTACTGGTTCGACGACGACCAGGGCATCGACCTGCCCGCCTCCTGCCGGGTGCAGTACTGGACCGGCAGCGCCTACGCCGACGTCCCCGGCCAGTCGGGCTGCGGCGTGGCCGCGAACACCTTCAACGCCACCACCTTCCCCTCGATCAGCACCACCAGGCTCCGACTCAACATCACCTCGCGCACCGGCTACTCGACCGGCGTCCTCGAATGGAGGGCCTTCTCGTGAGACGTGTCCTGACCGCCCTTCTGCTGGTCGCGGGCCTGGTCGTGGCGGGCGCCCCGGCCAACGCCGACCAGACCATCGGCTATCCGGCCTTCAGCGGCCCGGCCGTCCCGGCTCCGCCGGGCACGTACACGACCGGCAACACGATGCGGGCCATCTACGACGCCGAGAGCTCCGGCACCGACTTCTGGATGGACCGGCTGCTCGCCCGCCCCGGCAACGACCCGGCCGGCACCTGGCTGATGACGCGCGGCCGGGCGCTGTTCATGAAGACGCACACGCCCGGCACGCTCGGCTTCGCGGGGCAGGTGGCGTACTGGGAGAGCATCAGCAACGCCAATGCGTTCACCGTGGCCGTCACTCCTGGCACGTTCACCGAGCAGGTGAGCTCCCGCTGGCAGGCGCCGAGCCACTGGAAGAGCCGGCACACCTCCGGGTCGGTGACGATCGACCAGACCAAGTTCATCACCGACAACAACGTGGCCGTCGCCAACCTCGCCATCACCAACGGCGGCTCCGCCTCGACCACGCTGCAGCTCCGCGCCACCTCGCCGTACGCGACCACGGGCAGCGGCAGCGAGCTGACCGGCCAGGTCAACGCCTACAACAACCTCACCACGCTCTACCCGAGGCTCACCGGTGACGGCTTCACGGTCTCCAGCGGCGGGCTCAACCGCTCGGTCACCGTCGCGGCCGGCGCCACCGTGACCGTCAAGGTCGTGATGGGCTTCGTCACCAACGAGATCCCGGCCTCGCGCACCGAGTACGACGCCTACGCCGGCTACACGCCCGCCACCGCGTTCGCCACGCACGTGCGCGCGTACAACCGCTGGTGGGCCGAGAACATCCCCTACATCGACGTGCCCGAGCCCGGCATCAAGAAGAACGTCTACTACCGCTGGTGGCTGATGCGCTACAACCACCTCGACGCGGACATCCCCGGCCAGACCTTCCAGTTCCCGACGTCGATGGAGGGCGTGCTCGGCTACAACAACGCCATCGCGCTGACCCAGCCGATGCACATCGACGACCTGAAGTACCTGCGTGACCCGGCCTACGCCTACGGCGACTGGCTCAGCGTCGGCCAGACCTCCAAGAACGGCCGCTTCCTCGACAACCCCGGCGACCCCGAGAACTGGTCCAACAGCTACACCCAGTACATCGCCGAGGCCGCCTGGAAGAGCTACCAGATCCACGGCGGCCAGCCCGGCATCGCCGCCAACCTCGCCCGCTACGCCGAGCAGGACGTCAAGGGCCAGCTCTCCTACTACGACACCGACAACAACAAGCTCATCGAGTACGACTGGGGCGCGCTCACCGGCAACGACGCCGACGCCGTCTCCTTCCACTGGAAGCCCGGCCGCATGGACCGCGCCGAGTCCGCCTACCAGTACAGCGGGGCCCTCGCCGCCGCGCAGGCGTACGAGGCCATCGGCAACACGGCCAAGGCCACCGAGATGCGCAACCTCGCCACCCAGATCCAGAACGCCATCGTCGGCGTGCTGTGGAACCCGAGCCGGCAGCTGTTCGAGCACCGGCTGAAGTCCACGAACGAGTGGGTGCCGTGGAAGGAGATCAACAACTACTACCCGTTCGCGGTCGGCGCGATCCCGAACACGGCGACGTACAAGCAGGCGCTGCGCCTGTTCAACGATCCGGCGCAGTACCCGATCTTCCCCTTCTACACCGCGAACCAGGCCGACAAGGCGGCCTCCGGGACCGGCAGCAACAACTTCTCCACGATCAACTCGACCGTGCAGTTCCGCCTGCTCTCCTCGGTGCTGCGCAACTACCCCAACGAGTGGATCGACCCGACCTGGTACAAGAAGCTGCTCTACTGGAACGCCTGGGCCCAGTACGTCGGCGGCAACACCCAGTGGCCCGACGCCAACGAGTTCTGGGCCGACTGGAACGGCTCGTCCATCACCTACCGCTCCTGGATCCACCACAACATCCTGGGCAGCAGCAACTGGACCGTGATCGAGGACGTCGCCGGCCTGCGCCCGCGCAACGACGCCAAGGTGGAGCTGTCGCCGATCAACATCGGTTGGTCCCACTTCACCGTCAACAACCTGCGCTACCGCAACGCCGACCTGACCATCGTCTGGGACGACCCGGCCGACGGGATCGTCCGCTACCCGGGCGTGCCCCAGGGCTACTCGATCTTCATCAACGGCAGCCGCGTCGCCACCGTGTCGTCGCTGGTGCCGTTCACCTGGGACCCGGCCACCGGGGCCGTCACCACCTCCGGCACCGTCTCCTACAACGTCGCCGTGTCGGGACTGCAGGCGCCCGCCCAGGTCAGCCAGACCAGCGCCCGCATGGTCGACCTGCTCGCCAAGGCCGGCGTCGACCTGACCGCCGACCTCGCCAACCTCGCCGCCGGCGCCACCGCCACGGCCTCCACCACCGCCTCCGGCAGCACCACGGCCGGCGCCGTGGACGGATACCCCATCAACGAGCCGTTCTGGGGCGGCACCACCGCGGGCCAGGACTGGTACGAGCTCAACTTCGGCACCGCCCGCACCCTCAACGAGGTGCGGCTCTACTTCAAGGACAGCCGCCCGGCCAGCGCCACCTACCGGGCGCCGGCCTCCTACGACATCCAGTACCACAACGGCAGCGCCTGGGTGAGCGTGCCCTCCCAGGCGAAGAACCCGGCCACGCCGCGCGCCAACTACAACGTGGTGCAGTTCCCCGCCGTCACCGCGCAGCGGGTGCGGGTGCTGGCCACGGCCGCCTCCGGCGCGCGGACCGGCCTCACCGAGATCAAGGTGCACAACAGGGGCGGCGTGCAGCCGCCGGCCAACCTGGCGACCTCCGCCACGGCGAGCGCGTCCTACACCTCCTCCTGGGAGAGCGTGGCCGCGGTCAACGACGGGATCGACCCGCCCTCGTCGAACGACACCGTGAACCCGCGCTGGGGCTGCTGGCCGGAGACCGGGCAGCAGTGGGTGGACCTGACCTGGTCCTCCTCGCGCACGCTCAACCGGGCCGAGGTGTACTTCTTCGACGACGACCAGGGCATCGACATGCCGGCGTCGTGGAAGCTGCAGTACTGGAACGGCAGCGCGTACGTGGACGTGCCCGGCGCGTCGGCGTACACGCTGACCAAGAACGCCTACAACAACGTGACCTTCACCGCGACCGGCACCACGCGGCTGCGGGTGCTGCTCACGGGCAACGGCTCCAGCAGCGTCGGGCTCCTGGAGGTGAAGGCGTACGGGCCCTGAGCCCGCCTGATCGACGAGGGCCCGCCGACCGGCGGGCCCTCCGGCTCCTACAGGTGCCGTCCCGCGCCCGCGCCGGCCGGCACCAGCGCCTTGAGCGCCCTGGCCGGATGCTTCCGGCCGACCAGGGCGGGCGTCCAGCCGGCGTCGGCGCCGAGCGCGCCCCCGGTGGCCGCGTTGTAGGCCGCCACCAGGTCCGCAGGCCGGCCGTCCACGAGGTTGTCCCGCGCGGTGATCGCCGTGCCGCCGAAGACGGTCAGCACCTTCGCCGCCGGGACGCCGTCGAAGGCGTTGGCCTCGGCGTACACCCGCGAGCCGACGCCCACGCCGATGCTGTAGACGTGGCCGGGCCCGCCGGTGACGTAGTTGTTGTAGACGTGCACCTGCCCGAAGCGCACCCGGGGCGTGCGCTGCCCGAGGCCCTCGAAGTAGTTGTGGTGCAGGGTGACCTTGAGCTTGTCCTCCTCGGCGTAGCGCGCAGGGTTGTCGGTGTTGCCGATCAGCATGACCTTGTCGTGGCCGCTCAGGTGGTTCCAGGACAGCGTCACGAAGTTCGAGCCGCGCACGACGTCGAGCAGCCCGTCGTGCACCTGGTACGGCCGGCCGAAGTACGACGGCTGGCCCGAGTCGGGGTTGTCGCCGTCGTTCAGCGTGTTGTGGTCCAGCCAGACGTGCGTGGAGCCGGAGACCTCGACGTTGTCGAACGAGGCGTTCCAGTTGCCCTCCGCGCCGTCGGTCGGGTCCCACTGCGGGAAGCAGTCGGAGGTGTCGGTGATGGTGAGGTTGCGGACGATGACGTTGTCGGCGCCGCTGATCCGCAGGCCGAAGCTCTTCAGCGCGGCGTCGCGGCCCAGGCCGACCAGGGTGACGTTGGAGCCGATCGTGACGGTGACGTGCTCGGCCATCTTCGCGTACGACGCCTTGCGCGCCTCCTCCAGCGGGCCGGACGGCACGCTCGTCCTGCCCCACACCGCGGGGTCGTAGGCGGCGAGGTAGGCGGCGAGGCTGTAGCCGTCCACGGCGTAGTCGGCGCAGGTCAGCGGGCGGCCGGAGTCGTCGGTGTCGGCGTCGATGGCGCCCTTGACGTAGACGATGCGCGGCGTGTTGTCGGCCGGGTCGCCGAGCGCGGCCTTGAGCTGGGCGCGGGTGGTGACCACGTGCACGTTCTCGGGGCGGGCGGCCGAGCCGCCGGTGGTGCCCGTGGTCGCCGCGGCCCAGCCGTCGTTCGCGGGCGGCACCTGGCGGCCCAGGTCGCGCGGATCGGGGCGCGGCGGCGTGCGGCGCACCGGGTTCCAGCCGTCCGCGCCCGCGAGGTACCGCTCCGGGGTGAAGGCGGCGGCCTGCGCGGGCGTGAGGGTCGGCCGGTCCGCGCCGGCCGACGCGCCGGGGCCCTCGTTGCGGTACTCCGACAGCCGGGCGTCCCGCCAGCTCAGCCCGGACATGTCGGTCCAGGGGGCGTCCTTGACGTGCTGGCCCAGCCACGACTCGCGTACCAGCACCTGGCCGCGCGCGGTCGCCGAGCCGCCGGCCGGCCAGGGGCGGCCGAGGTGCACGCTGCGCGCCGGGGCGTCGCTGACCAGGTGGCTACGGTAAATGAGGAAGCCGTAGGGGTTGGCGACCTCGGTGCTGGCGGCGGTGACGTAGCCGTTGTTGTCGGCGCTGCCCCGGTCGAGCGACCTGATCACGCAGTTGTCGAAGACGGCGGTGGCGCGGCCGAAGATGAAGTCGACGTCGCCCTCCACGTGGCAGTCGCGGAAGTACTGGCGGGCGGTCGTGGTGGCGGAGGCCGTGTTGGCGTAGAGGGTGTCCTGGTTGCCGAGGAAACGTACGTTCTCGTAGACCTGGCGGTCGCCGGTGGTGCGGACGGCGACGGCCTGGCTGGGGCCGTTCGCGGCCTCGTCGTAGGAGTTCTCGAAGGTGAGGTTGCGGGCGGTGAAGTCCGGGGCGCCGATCACGTACGACGCGCTGCCCGAGGTGCCGTACGGGCCCGAGCCGTCCGGCTTCGGCGTGGCCGCGGAGACGTCGAAGGTCAGCACCACCTCGCGGGCGTCGCGCGTGTCCCCGACGAGGGAGATGTACGGCTTGTCGGGCGGGATGACCACCTGCTGCCGGTAGGTGCCCTTGCGGACCCGGATCGTGACCGGGCGGGTGTTGCCCGAGGGGACGGCGTCGACCGCGGCCTGCACGGTGGTGTGGTCGCCGGTGCCGTCAGCGGCGACCACGATCGTGGCCCGTCCCTGAGCCTGGGCTTCGGCGGGCGTGGCGGTGAGGGTCAGCAAGAGGGGGAGGAGTAACAGAAGTCGCATGCGCAACCTCGCAGAGGGTGGTGCGGCAATCGGTTGCATGAAACGTTCGCGTAACGCCGCTGACCCGTCAATGGATGCAGTAAAACTGCATGTTTTCTGCAACAAGCGGTTGCAGGAGTGTTGACCGCCCTGCCGTCCGGCTCTACAGTCCGCCTGCTAATTATCGGGAGATTTCTGAAACTTTCAGGAGCACCGTGCGCACCCTCCTCCGGGCCCTGGTGGCCTTTCTCCTGCCCGTGCTGTCCCTCTCGACCGCGCTGCCCGCGCGGGCCGCCGCCGATCACGTCTACGACTTCGAGGACGGCACCACGCAGGGCTGGAGCCCGCGCGGCGACGGCGTCTCCGTGGCCGTCACGACCGAGGCCGCCCACGGCGGCGCCGCCTCGCTGCTCGTCACCGGCCGCACCGCGAACTGGCACGGGGCCTCGCTCGCCGCGCCGTTCGTCAAAGGCGTCACCTACCGGGTGAGCGCCCACGTCCGGCTCGCCGCCGGGCAGCCCGCCGCGACGATCGCGCTCACCGTGCAGCGCACCCCGGCGGGGGGCGAGACCACGTACGAGCGGGTCGCCGCCGGCACCGTCACGGACGGGACGTGGGTTCGCCTGGCCGGCACCTACCTGTTCACCGCCGACTCCACCGACCTGCAGCTCTACGCCGAGAGCGACGACCCCACCGGCCGCTACCACCTCGACGACGTCGTGCTCGCCCCGCAGGGCGACCCCACCCGCGAGCCGGTCGCCGCCGACTTCGAGGACGGCACCACGCAGGACTGGTCGCCGCGCGCCTCCGCCACCCTCGCCGCGACCACCGAGGCCGCCCACGGCGGCGCCCGCGGCCTCGCCGTCACCGGCCGCTCCGCCTCCTGGGACGGGCCGGCGCTCAACGTGCTCGGCCGCCTCGGCAAGGGCGACCAGTACCAGCTGTCGGTGTGGGTCAGGCTCGGCGCCGGCGTGGACTCCGGCCGGCTCGGGCTGTCGATCGAGCGGCGCACCGCCGGCACCCCCAGCTACGAGCAAATCGTGCCGCCCACGGACGTGCCGGCGGGGGAGTGGGTGCGGCTCGCGGGGACGTACACGCTCTCGCGCGACGTGGACTTCCTCAGCGTGTACGTCGAGTCCGAGGCCGGCACCTTCCCCTTCCACCTCGACGACTTCGCGATGACCTACGTCGCGCCCAAGCCGATCCAGACCGACATCCCGGCGCTGAAGGACCGCGTGCCCTTCACCATGGGCTCCGCGCTCACCCGCCCCGACACCTTCGGCGTCCACGGCGAGCTGCTGGCCAGGCACTTCAGCGGCATCACCCCCGGCAACGAGCTGAAGTGGGACGCCACCGAGCCCCGCGAGGGCGAGTACGCCTTCGGCGACGCCGACGACCTCGTGGCCTTCGGCGAGCGGCACGGCATGACGATCCGCGGCCACACCCTCGCCTGGCACAGCCAGACCCCGGCCTGGGTGTTCGAGGGCGCCGACAAGCGAACCCTGCTCACCCGCCTGGAGAACCACGTCCGCACGCTCGTCACCCGCTACAAGGGCAGGATCGCGGTCTGGGACGTCGTCAACGAGGTCGTGGACGAGAACCAGCCCGACGGCCTGCGCCGCTCGCCCTGGTACGAGATCACCGGCCTCGACTTCATCCGCACCGCCTTCCGCGTCGCCCACGAGGCCGACCCGGCCGCGAAACTGTTCATCAACGACTACAACACCGAGTTCCCACGCAAACGCGAGGCCCTGTACGCGCTGGTCAAGCGGCTCAAGGCCGAGGGCGTGCCGATCCACGGCGTCGGACACCAGCTCCATCTCAACATCGAGCAGCCGCCCGCCTCCTCCGTCGAGGACACCATCGAGCGCTTCGCCGGCCTCGGCGTCGAGCAGCAGGTCACCGAGCTCGACGTCAGCGTCTACACCGACTTCGTCTCCTCCTACCCCACCATCCCCGACGAGCTGATCGCCGAGCAGGGCCACCGCTACAAGGAGCTGTTCGACGTCTTCCGGAGGCAGGCCGCGCACCTCAGCTCCGTCACCGTCTGGGGCGAGTCCGACGACGTGAGCTGGCTCAACACCTGGCCGATCACCCGGCTCGACGCGCCGCTGCTGTTCGACAGGGAGTTGCAGGCCAAGCCCGCCTACTGGGGCGTGGCCGACCCGTCGAAACTGCCGCCCCGGGTGCGCCGCCTGGAGGCGCCGGCCGGCGAGGTGGTCCTCGACGGCAAGCGCGACCAGCAGTGGGACCTGCTGCCCGACGCCCCCATCGCGCGCGTGGGCGAGGTGTCGGCCGGCTTCCAGGCCCGCACCACGGCCGCCGGCATGTACGTGCTCGCCGAGGTCGCCGACCGCAGCGTCTCCGCCGCCGACCGGGTGACGTTCACCGTGAACGGCGTCGCCCGGACCGTCACCCGGCTGGGCGGGCCCAAGGCCGCCGTCCGGCCGACCCCCACCGGCTACCGCGTCGAGGCCCTGGTCCCCAAGGGCACGGACGTGGACGTCACCGTACGCGACGGCGGCACCGCCGTCTCATGGACCGGGAAGGTCACCCCCGCGCCCGCCGTGAAGCTCACCACCGCCGCCCACCGCGCGCCCGTCCTCGACGGCGTCGTGGACCCGGCCTGGCGGGCCGCGCCCGAGATCCGCACCGGCACCTGGATCCAGGGCACCTCAGGGGCGACCGCCACCGTCCGGTCGCTGTGGAGCGGCTCCACGCTGTACGTGCTCGCCCAGGTCACCGACCCCACCCTCAGCGAGGAGTCGCCGAACGCCTGGGAGCAGGACTCCGTCGAGATCTTCGTCGACCCCGGCAACGGCAAGACCAAGGGCTACACCGACGACGACGGGCAGTACCGGATCAGCTTCTCCGGCCGGCTCACCGTCGGCGGCACCTTCGACGCGGCCGGCGTCAAGGACAACCTCAAGGCCGTGACCCGCACCGTGCCCGGCGGCTACGTCGTCGAGGCCGCCGTCGCGCTGCCCACCGCGACGCTGAAGCCGGGCGCCCTGCTCGGCTTCGACATGCAGGTCAACGACGCCACCGGCGCGGCCCGCACCGCCGCCGTCACCTGGAACGACGCCACCGGCCGCGGCTACCTCGACACCAGCCACTGGGGGGTGCTGCGGCTGGCCTGAGCCCTAACCGGTGGCCGGGCAGGGGAGGGCGTAGGGGCGGCCGGGGACGTACTGCGCCCACTCCTCCCGGGTGATCGCCGCGCCCGCGCGCTCGCACACCGTGGCGGCGGCCTGCTCGGTGTCCAGGCCCCAGAGCTGGACCGCCGCGCCCGACGTGGCGGCCAGCGTGACGCCGTCCGGGGTCACCGCCACGTCGTCCACCGGCTCGGGACCCGCCAGCACCGCCCACAGGGACGGGCGGGCGCGGTCGGCCACGTTCCACACCCGGAGCGTACGGTCGCGGGAGGCGGTCACCAGCGTGCGGCCGTCCGCGCCGAACGCCGCCGCCGTCACCGGGCCGGTGTGCCCGCGCAGCAGCGCCAGCCGCTTCGGCCGCTCCGGGGCGGCGACGTCCCACAGGGCGGCGGCGCCGTCCGCGCCGGTCGTCGCGAGAGTCCGGCCGTCGGGGGCGAACCGCAGGCCGAGCACGCCGCCCGGCTGCGCGGCCAGGTCGGCGAGCAGGCGCGGCGCGGCCGGCTTCGACACCTCCCACAGGCGTACGGACGCGGTGCCTGAACCGGTCGCCAGCACCTTCCCGTCCGGGCGGAACGCGAGCGCGTCCAGCCGGCCGTCCGCCGCGCCCGGCGTCGCGACCCGCCGCGGGGCGGCCGGGGTGGACACGTCCCAGAGCTGCGTCCGGCCGTCGCCGCCGATCGCCGCCACCAGCTTGCCTCCCGGGGCGTACGCCACCGATCGCATTCCCGACGCCGGTCCCTGCATCGTCGCGACGAACTTCGGGTTCGCCGGCCGCGCCACCTCCCACAGGCGGGCCGTGCCGTCGAGCGCGGCCGAGACCACGTACCGGTCGTCCGGGCTGAACGCCACGTCCTCCACGGCGCCGGTGTGGCCGCGCAGCGTGGAGACGGGCGTCGCGGCGGCCGGGTCGCCGATGTCCCAAAGTTTCACGGTCTTGTCGTCGGAGACGGTGGCGAGGGTGCCGCCGCCCTTGGCGACGGCCACGGCGTTCACCCGCGCGGTGTGACGGCCCAGGCGGGCGCGGGCGGCGACGCGGGCCGGGTCGGCGACGTTCCACAGCCGGGCCACGCCGTCGCCGCCGGCCGCCGCCAGCGTCCGCCCGTCCGGGCTGAACGCGACCCCCGCCGCACCGCCTGGCGCGGTGAGGACCGCGGCGGGCTGCGGCTCTCCGGGTGTCGCCACGTCCCACAGACGGACGGCCCCGTCGGCGGAGGCCGCGGCGAGGACGTTCCCGTCCGGGCTGAACGCCACGTCCTCCACGGCGACGCCGGCCCCGGCGGCGGTGCCGGTCAGCTTGGCCGCCGCGATGTTCCACAGGTGCAGCGCGCCCGTGGCCGCCCCGGCGGCGAGGCTCCGGCCGTCGGGACTGAAGGCGACACTGCGCACCGCGCCGCCGTCCGGGGACGCGAACGCGGCCAGAGTCGTCGGAGTGGCGGGCGTCAGCACGTCGAGCAGCGTGACCCCGGTCGCGGAGGTGACGGCGACCATGCGGCCGTCCGGGCTGAAGGCCACGTCGGCGGGCTCGCTCGGCTGCCTCAGCACGGCGACCGCCTTGGGGAAGGCGGGGGCGGCGACGTCCCACAGTCGGACCGTCCGGTCCGCGCCCGCGGTGGCGAGCAGGCCGCCCTTGGGGGCCGCCGCGACGGACAGCACCGGCCCCTCGTGACCCTTGAGCGTCCCCAGCGGCTTCGGGCTCGCGGGGCCGGCGACGTCCCACAGGCGGGCGGTGCCGTCGGCGGAGGACGTCGCCAGCACCTTCCCCTCCGGGCTGAACGCCGCCCCCGTCAGGCCCGCCGTGTGGCCCGTGACGACGCCCGCGCTCTTGGGACGCAAGGGATCGGCGACGTTCCACAGGCGGGCCGTGCGGTCACCGGAGACCGTGGCCAGCACCTGACCGTCCGGGCGGTACACCACCCGCTCCACCGGGCCCGAGTGGCCGAGCAGCCGCGACGGGATCGGCCGCGACAACGCGCCGAGCAGCGCGCCCCTCGCCTCGGGGGTGGCGGAGAGGCGGTAGGCGGCGAGCGCGAGCTGCGCGGCCGGCGCCGCGTCCGGCAGGGCTGCGGCGGAGGCGGCGACCTGCCGGGACAGCGCCGCGTCCCGCTCCGCGGCGACCTGCCGCTCCTGCCGCGCCGCCTGCCCCGCCGCCCGCCACTGCAGCACCGCACCGGTGGCCGCGGCCAGCACGAGAACGGCGAGCGCGGCTGTCACGACCCGGCCGATCGACGCACGACGACGCTGCCGCCGCCCGGACGCCATGAGAAACGCCCGCTCAACCCCCGACAGCCCCTCACCCGCCGCATCCGGGCCACCCGCGCCGGAGCGCGTGAGCGGGAGACGCCGGGCCGGGCGCCGACCGGCGGCGACCAGCTTGCCGTGCACCGTCATCGACCCCACGGCGGGCAGCGCCCCGCCGTCACCTGCCCGCCCCTGTGCGGTGCCGGCCAATGAGGGCTGGGCGGGCCGGAGTGGGGTGCCGGTGAGGGCGATGGCGGCGGCGAGGCGCGTGTCGGCGTACAGCTGGCCGGGGTCGCGGCCCTCGCGTTCCCAGCGCCGCGCGTCCTCGGCGAGCCGCCCCCGGACGAGCGTGGCGGCGCGCTCGGCGTCCACCCACCCGCCGAGCCGGGGCCAGGCGCGGATGAGCGCGTCGTGCACCAGCCCCGCCTCCCCGTCGTGCACCGTGACCAGGCGCGAGCGGGCCAGCCCGGCGAGCACCTGCGCCCGTACGGAAGCCGCCTCCCCAGACCCGCCATCGGTCAGCGTGGCGAGGGGCACCCGGCGCCCGGCGGGGCCGGCGGCCCCGTCCGTACGCACCATGCGCAGCAGCAGCTCGCGCGCCATCGCCTCGAACTCCGGCCCGAGCGCCCGCAGCGCCTCCTCCGCGCTCGCCGCGACGGCTCCCGCGACCCCGCCGGTCGCCCGGTAGTCGGCCATGGCGAGCACGTTCCCGGAGCGCCGTTCCCAGGTCGCGAGCAGGGCGTGGGACAGCAGCGGCAGCGCGCCGCCCGACCGCTCCAGCTCGGGCTCGTACGCCCGCAGCTCCTCCAGCACCAGGTCCGCCAGCCCGGCCTCCAGCCGGAGCCCGCAGCGCGCCGCCGGCTCCTCGATCATGGAGCGCAGCTCGGCCTCGCCCGGCGGCGGCACGACCTCGGGCCGCCGCAGCGCCGCCACCAGCTCCGGGTGGGCCGCGCACGCCCCGAAGTGCTCGCTCCGCACCGAGACCACCACGGCCGCCGCCCGCGCCAGCTCACCCAGCGCCGCCACGAACCGCCGCCGCGCGGCCGGCTCGGCGCACTCGGTGAACACCTCCTCGAACGGGTCCACGACCACCAGCACCGGCCCGGACGGCAGAGCGCGCGCCGCCGCTCCCGGATCGGACTCGATGACCGCGCGCAGCCGTACCGGATCGCCGCCGCCGAGCGCGGCCAGCTCGCGGGCCAGCGCGCCGAGCGGGTCGGCGCCCGGCGCGAGCACGACGACGCCCGCCGGCCCCTCGCCTCGCGACGTACGGAACGCCGGGACCAGCCCCGCCCGCAACACCGACGACTTGCCGCACCCGGGCGGCCCGGTGACCACGACGAGCCCGCCCTCCCCATCACCACCCGCGCCGCATACGCGCTCGGTCAGCGCCCGGACCAGCGCCTCGCGCCCGCGGAACAGCTCGGCGTGCTCCACCCCGTAGGCCGCCAGCCCCCGATACGGACCCGTCACCTCACCGGCGGCGGCAGCGGCAGCAGCGGGCACGGGCACCGCCGGCGCGGGCCGGTGGGCCGGGTTGGGAGCGAGCAGAGCAGAGGCGCCCGCGTTCGCCGCGTTCCCCGCCACGGCCCGGCGCGGCCGGGGAAACCCCGCGGCGGGCAACGCACGAGCCAGCCGATGATGAACCTGATCCAGGGTGAAGGCGGCCGGCCCGTCGGGGTCGCCGTCGCTCAGCAGCCGCAGCAGCGCCCCGCCGAGCGCGGTGTGCCGTACGCCCGGCAGCGCCCAGCCGTTCACGTCCCTGCTCGCCGAGGCCAGCACGTACGCCCGGCCCATCCCCTCGAACACCCGGTCCATCGCCCTGGCGGGCACCGGCCGGCCGCCCCCGGTGAAGCAGCAGTCGAGCACCACGACGGCCAGCTCGGCCGCCGACCCGGCCAGCATCTGCCGTACCACGCCGAAGGGCAGCGCCTGATGACCGGGCACGCCCTGCGCGAGGTCGACGGTGGCACGCGTGGCCAGGTGCAGCTCGCCGTCCGGGGTGAAGACCCCGTGCCCGGAGTAGTGGAACAGCAGGACCGACGTGGCCTCCCGCGCCGCCCGCTCCAGCGCCTCGCCGAGGACGGTCGGGGTGGCGGGGTCGACCAGCACGGTGAGGTGGGCGGGCGCGAGCCCGGCCCGCTCGACCAGGCACCGGCCGAGGTCGCCCACCGTGGCGGGAACGGCGGGGGCCACGGGCAGCCGCGAGGCCGGCTGGTGCGCCCCGGTGCCCGCCACCACGGCCCTCGCCCCGTCGGCGGCGAACAGCAGCGGTGGACCGTTCCATCGGGAGCGGACCACGCGGGTTCTCTCCGAAATCGCCGAATCGTCCTCTGTCATCCGGAGCTCCACGGCGGGCAGTCGGGGTGGCCACTGAGGGCTGTAAGGGTACGGAAGTCTCCGGCCGGCGTCGAGGGGCCCGGAGGACGGACCCCTCTGCCTCCCGGACCGGCCGCTCACCAGTTGGCGGGCAGCCCCGGCGTCGTGGCGGGCAGGGCGTGGTCCGCCGGGTGGATGACGTACGCGATGCCGCCGCTGCTGGAGCTGCGCAGCCAGACGTTCTCGAAGTCGGCGCGCGGGTAGACGCGCCGCACCGCGGCGTTGCTGGAGGAGGCCGGGTCGTTGGCGATGACGTCGCCGTTCGCGGTGAAGCCGACGATCACCATGAGGTGGCCGTTGGTGCCGTAGCCGGCGCCGGGCAGCTCGCTCTTCTTGAACGACTGCGAGGTGATGACCGGCACCCCCGCCTTGACCAGCCGTTCCAGCTCGGTCAGCGAACGCAGCCGGGTGACGAAGCCGTCCATGCCGTAGCGGCCGGCGTAGGCGGTGTTGAACGGCCAGTTGCCGGCGCCCTGGTAGGCGTGGTCGTAGGTGTAACGGGCCGCGTAGTCGACCTCGGGGTCGGGGTCGGACGGGTCCACCCACGCGGTGTCCTGCGCGCTCGGCCATTTGCCCCAGTAGCCCAGCACCATCGTGGTGGACGTCGGGCTGCACCACGCCTCGCCGCCGCCGTCCCATTCGGGGTAGTGGCCGACGTGGACGTTCTGGGAGCGGCGCGGCACGGCCAGCTCGACGCCCCACGCGCCGCCGCCGGGGCTCACCGGCACGGTCTTGCGCTGGGGCACGTTGGAGGCCATCGCCCCGGACGTACGCACCCGCGGCGTGAGCGACGAGCCCGGCGTCCGGTAGAGCGTCAGCCGCAGCTGGTAGCCGCTCATCTGCTTGCCCGCCGCCGCGACCAGCGTGTCCACGGCCACCGTGGCGTCGTCGTCGCCCTGGCCCGACACCGACGTACGGCGGATGTCGCCCTCGGCGTAGGCCCAGCGGCCGAGGGAGTACCACTTCGTCAGCCCCTCGGCGTTCCTGGCGCGGGCCTCGACCTGGAGCCAGCTCCCCGGCGGCAGGTCGGCGGTCCAGGACGCGATCAGCTCGGTGGCGGGGAAGCCAATGGCCCGCTCGGGGCCGGTCCAGCGGGCGTACTCCCAGGTCCTGGTGCCGAGGGCGTCGGTGTAGGAGGTGGTGCCGGCGGGCGAGACGAACGACAGCCCGGCGCCTGCCGCCGTGCCCTCGGCCGTGCCGGCGGTGAAGTCGGCCCGCTGGAAGACGACGTCGGCCTGGCCGGCCGCGGCCGGTTTCGCGGTCGCGGGCGGGGCGAAGGTCGTCACCACGAGGAGGGACGACAGGACCACGGTCAGCGCGCGCATGTGCCCACCTTCTAGCGAGGCGTACGGTCCGCCCGAGACTAGGCACGCGCCGCCCCCCGGTCATCCGGAAATCTACGTATCGCCCCGCACCGCCGCGTAGGGTCATGAGCCATGCGCAAGTACGTGATCATGGGCGTGCAGGGCAGCGGCAAAGGCACCCAGAGCGCGTTGCTGGCGGGCGACCTCGACCTGACGCACATCAGCGTCGGCGACATCTTCCGCTGGCACGTCAAGAACCACACCAAGCTAGGCGCCCAGGTCCGCCGCCTGGTCGCGGCCGGCGAGCTGGTGGGGGACGACCTGGTGGAGTCCGTCGTACGCGACCGGCTCCAGCTCCACGACTGGAACTTCGGCTTCGTCATCGACGGCTTCCCGCGCAACCGCCGGCAGGCGGAGTTCTTCCTGGAGAGCTACGACATCGACGGCGTCATCCACCTCGACCTGCCCGACGACGAGGTACGCCGCCGCGTGCTCGCCCGCCGGCTCTGCTCCCGCTGCGGCATGGACTACAACCTCATCGCCCACCGGCCCGAGGTCGAGGGCCGCTGCGACGTGTGCGGCGGCGAACTGGTCACCCGCGCGGACGACACCCCGGACGCGCTGGCGCGCCGGCTGCGCGACTACCACGACAAGACCGACCCGGTGCTGGAGCTGTTCCGGCGCAAGGAGTACGTCATGACGGTGGACGCCCGCGCCGACAAGACGACCGTCCAGCAGGCCATCCGCACCCGCTTCAACCTCCCCCCGTACGAGCCGCCCCCTGCCACCGATTGACGCTCACCCGCCGCGCGGAAGCTCGAAATCGACCAGATACTCCGCACTGACCGCCCGCAGCCCGCTCGCGACGACCAGGGCCTCATCAGGACCGAGCGCCGCCGAGTCGACCTCGACCAACCGCCCGTCCACCCCGGCGAACAGCACCTGCCTGCCGTTCGCCCCCTTCTCCGTCATCCATCGATCCGCCGCCGCCCGCTCGCAGGCCCCGAAGTCCCGCTCCCAAGCCGCACACGCCTTCCGCGGATCCCCACCGGCGCTGATCCGCACGAACACATCGGCCTCGCTCCGCCGATCCTGGGCATAGTCGAGCGCCAAAACGTCATCGTCAATGGTCCACACCTGAACCAGCACCCGCCCCGGCACCACCTCGGGCACCACCAGCGGCAGGGACTTCTCGTAGGCGGCGACGGTGTCCGCCCGCAGCCGCCGCTCCCACGCCTCCGTACGCCGCTGCTCGACCGTCGCCGTCGTGACCACACACCCGCACACCACCACGGCCGCGACGACCCGCGGCATGAGCGCCGCCGTCCCGGCCAACGCCGCGCCACCCGCACAACTCACGATCGCCAGCACAACGAACCCGGCGAACGCCAGCCGAGGACCCGGACCCGCCACGACCAGCCCCACCGCATTCTTCGCCACCACCAGCAACACGACCGCGAGCAACGCGCTACGGACCGGCCGGGTGATCCCCAGCCATAAGGCCAACAACACCCCCACGGGCACAGCCACGGCGACGGCCACGACCAGCAGGGGCAGGACGGTGTACGCCTCGATGTCCGCGAGATACAGCCGCGACACCGGATACCCGACCAAGGCCCCGACCACCAGCCCGACCCCACCACCCCGGACCAGATCCCTCTTCATACGCCCACGATGCCACTCAACCGCTCCCCATGCCCGCGGGAAGCTGTTACGATCACCGGGCTTCAGGGAAGAGGGACCCTGCTCGCGGTGCCGGGACCCTTCTTGCCGATGACCACCTCGATCAGGCGCAGCAGCAACTCGCCTCCGAGCTGGCGGACCATCTCGCGCTCGGATCGCATGAGCTCCTTCCTGATGTCCAGCGGAGCCCAGTTGGGGTGCTTCCTGGCCTGCTCCAGGATGGCCAGCCGCTCGCGCTCCCAGACCAAACCGCGCGTCTCGGTGGGCCGCAACGCCCCGAAGGCGTGCGAGTCGTCGGTGAAGATCACATAGAACGGCGTGGAGTTACCCCTGTCCATCAGAGCCTCCTGGCGTAGGTGGCTTCGACGCTAGGAAGGTTTCGCGCCGCAGGTCCATGAACGGTCCTTGGCGGGCTCATGACGACGGGCCGCAGGAGCCTGCCCGATCCGCTCAGCGCTCCTGGGCACCTGGCGATCCTGATATCTAGGCTGAAGCCCGTTTGCATCGGCTGCCCGCAGGCTGCCGCTGTAGTCGTGGAGAAGGGACATCCTGCCACCGGTGGCCGTCCATGTCGCGGTTGTCGACCCTCTGCCTATGTATCGCCAGGGGGTCGGTGCCGTCCTGTCCACGGCGGGTCATCTGGTCGAGTCCCCAGCCGACGTGCTGGCATGGGTGCGCCAGGAGCATCGTGGCGTGGTTCTGTTGACCCTCGTACGCGAGCAGGACTGGGAGCTGCTCGGACAGTTGCGCGACGCAGGTGGCGGGCACGGGGTGATCGCGCTCATCGCAGAGCAGTCCGTCGTGCTTGGGACGCGAGCGGTGCGCGCCGGCGCCCGGTCCGTGCTGCCGCGCGAGGTGACTGCGGCCGTGCTGCGGCGCACGGTGGAGGCGACATTCGACGGGCAGGCGGTGCTGCCGGCGGACGTGGTCACCGCGCTCGCCACCGGGGCGCACCGGGTCGAGACGAGCCCCGGAGACGCTCAGCCCGCAACAGCTCTCGTGGCTGAGACAGCTCGCCGAGGGCGTGACGGTTGCTGACCTCGCCGACCGGGCCGGCTACTCCGAACGCGCGATGTTCCGGCTCCTCCAAGCGCTCTACCGGGAGATAGGTGTCGCTACACGCATCCAGGCGATCGTCCGCGCCCAGGAACGGGGCTGGCTCGCCGTCGTGACCGGTCCCCATGAGGACGCCGAGGACGGACTCCGCGGCACCCGGCGCTGAGACGGCCCTCCGCCATGCTCACGATCCGCTGGTACGCGCCTGCATCGCGCAGAGAACGTCGATGACCGGCCGGAGCAACCTCGGCGGACGGCCGTAGGCGTCCAGTAGTTCGAGCAGGGAGATCCACTGCTCGACCAGGCCAGGGGTCGGCTCTCTGGTCCTGAGCACGTCCCGGGTCGTGGTGCGCGCTGCCAGAAAGGCCGCTATGGCGTCCTTGAGCTCGCCTTCGCCGTACAGGAACAGGCCGCAGCCGGCGAAACCCTTGAAATCCCAGGCGGCGACGTCGTGTCGGTCCTGCTGTATACGCTCTTCGGCCTCGGCGAGCAGGAGCCGGAATCGCTCGACTGCCTGGCCGCCGCCGCTGTCCGGATCAAGGCCGACCGCGACCAGCGCGTGAAGGGCGGGAGGCAGAAGCGAACCGCCGCGGTGGCGGTACGGCATGGCGGCCTCGACCTGCCGTGCGGCGGCGTCGAGATCGTCATTCTCGAGGTATGCCAGACAGAGGGTGGTACGTGCCTGCAGCAGGATGACGGGGTCGGTGAATTCCCTGGCGAGCTCAACTGCCCGCTGTGCTGTCCGGATCGCCTCCTCGACGTCGTCGCGGTCCAGCAGTAAGCAGGCGTGCCCGTCTTGGTAGACGCTCTGCAGCCAGTCCTGGTCATGCCCGTTCAGCTCCAGCCGCACGCTTTCGTCGAGGCGATCGGCGGCCTCCCGGTCGCCGAGTTCGAGATGCCAGCGGGCCAGCTTCATGCCGATGCTGAGGCGACCGCGATCGCTGAGGTCCCGCGCTTCGGGGGTGCGGGGATATCCCTCCGACTCCGTCACGGCGCGGGCCCTTTTGGCGAACTCGATGGCCTTGGTGTACTCGCCCCAATGCCGATGACAGTCCGCCAGCCCCTCGAAGATGTTCATTCGCAGGGGAAGCAGGTCGCGGTAGACCTCCGGGTTGCTGTGGAGCAGCTTGTCGTGATCGTCGCGGGCGAGCTCGAAGTATCCGTACGCAGTCTCGACCTCGAAGTGCCTCCAGTACGCTCCGGCCCAGTTGGCGCGGATCACCGTCTGGTAGGGCAGGCTCCGCAGGAGGTTCGCGTATTCGAGGGCCTGGCTGTATGCCTGATTGGCTTTGGTGAAGTCGCCTCTGGAGGCGTAGAGCTCACCGAGGGCGTTGTGGTTGGCCATCTCGCGCCTCTCGCTGCCGAGCTTTCCGCGCAGCTTCTCGCGCGTTTCGAGCAGGAGGGACATCCGGTTCCGCTTGCGGAGTTCCGGGTCGAGCTCGTCTTCAATACGGTTGTAAGCGCGGTCCCACAGATCGCCGGCCCGCATCAACGCCCTGAGCTCGGCGAGAGCGACCCGCAGGTCCGCGAGGGAACGTGGCGGGGTGACGCGCCGGTCATGGAGCTCGTAACCGGCACGACGCAGCAGCTCGTACGACCTCTCGTCCACAGGGCCGTCCCCGTTCGGCAAGCCGGCCCACTTCCGCTCGGCCTCTGACAGGGACAGGCGGTATTCACCCTGGGCCGTCTCCACGGCCAGGTGCCTTTCTACCAGCTTCGTCAGTGCGTTCTGCACTTCGTCGGCGGGATGCGGCTCGTGGTGCTCCTCGACGACGAGTGCGCATACCGCGTCGAGGCGGACGGAGGTTCCGTACGCGTCCAGAGCCTGGAGCGCACGGCGCTCCAGGGGGTTGAGACCGGCGATGAGCCGCTGGATGAGGAAGCCGAGCACACCATCTCCGCTCTTGCGGTGGCGGATCTCGGCGGCGAGCTCGGCGGAGGTCTCCCGGGCGAACCGGAAGGCGGCGCACGACAGTTGTGTGTTGCGGGGGTTGCCCTGAAGCAAGCCGTGGAGCCCGGCCACCGCGTTGCTCACGAGCGTCTCCTCGCCGGCCAGCCGCTTGACGTACTCGAGGAAGTCACCGGGCCTGAGCCCTTTGACGGCGATCGGCTGCCAGCGCTCCGCCCAGGTGCCCTGCCCGAGGGACTTCGGCGGGTGCCGTGTTGTCAGGACCACGCTGACCCGGTGCTGGGTGTTCTTCGTGAGGATCTCGAACGCCTCGTCCAGCTCGGGGTCCCGCAACTGCCTGGTGACGGGATCGAAGAGGCTCTCCGCGTGCCTGATGGCGATCACCACGGGAGCGTCCCGGTGTTTCTCCAGGGCGGCCGTGAGCTGGTCGAGAGGGGAATGCTGGAGGCTGATCGCCTTCCGTAACGCCGCGTCGTCGTCAGACAGGTTCTCGATGTCGGCGACGAGCATGCCGACGTCGATGCCCGCGTACTGGTCCAGGTCCGGGGCGATCTCGTGGCGGACGACCCGCGGCCGCGACGTGCCGGGCGGATCGAGGGAAGCGTGCTCCAGATGCCACAGGACCTCTTCCACGAGCTCCGCCTTCCCGACCCCCGGCGGGCCGGTGACGATCACGATGCCGGACGCGCCTTCCATGAGTCGCTCTCGCAGAACAGAGATCTCTTCGGTGCGATCGACGATGCCGGGGGATCGGCGTGGAACGATCACGGGCGGAGACACGGTCTCGTGAGGCTGGTCGCGCTGCGGCTGCTCCTCTGCGCGGGGGGCCTGGATGACAGGCTTCTTGGCGAGGCGGATCTGGTAGAGCCCGATGAAGACGCTGGTCAACAAGCTCAGAATGCCGGCGATCTGATTGATCGTCCCCAAGTGCGGGTAATTCTTATGCTTGGGGTCGACCAGGATGTTCCACCAGTTCAGGGCATTGCCCAAGGTGATCACTGTCACGATGAGGGCGATGCTACCCAGCCACCATAATGTTCGCCTGATCCCCACCATGTCATCATCGCGCCACGCTTACTGACGGAAAAGCCAGGTTCATGCCACCGTGGATGCCGATGGGGGCGGATCGACTGACGGGCTTGCTGATCTTCGGCGGGGCAGGGGCGACCGCGCCGCCACGGAAGGCGGCTCGTCAAAAGGAAGTATGGTGAAGGCATTCGCTCCGAAAGTGTTTTCTGTCGAATGTGTAGCTTTCCGCGTGCCGGCGATGGATGATGGGCGCAAGCATCCCGCAAGCGGCGACCTGCTTTTGGGCATTGGCTCTCCCGCGTAACTCCTGCAATCTCGGACCGCTTGTGCGGTGGCCTGCAAGGACGAGGAAGATCCGTGGACGATTCAGTCAAAATCGCTCTTTACGGCCCGCCTGGCTCCGGAAAAAGCTCGGCCGCCGGAATCCTGGAAGATTATTGCGGCGCTATTGGCCTGCCCTGTGCCGTGATCAAACTCGCCGACCCGCTCTACGAGGCCCAATCGGCCGTCTATCGTATCGCCGGTGCGAACCTGGATGATTTCTACCAGAAGGACGGCGAGTTGCTGAACTCTCTGGGCAGGCACATGAGAAGAATAAATCCCATGCTGCTCCATGACCGATTCCTGGCGAGACTTCACGACGTCCGAAGTGCTCTGGGAGACGCGCCCTCATTGGTCGTATGTGACGACATGCGGTTCCCGGATCACGTGTTCATGCGGAGCATTGGCTTCACTCTCGTCAGGGTCTTCGCCCCCGACGAGGTCTGCCTGTCGCGGCGCCGCGAGCGAGGAGACCTGTCCCTGGCGTCGCCGACCCATGTGACGGAGAACAACCTGCACGTGATCGAGCCGGACGGCTCGATCGACAATTCCGGTACCTTCCCGGCACTGAGGCGAAGCGTCATCGAGACGCTCGAGAAAGCGCTGGGCGCCTCGGCGCCTGAGCCGAGATGCCGACGCGGCTGACAGCCTCACGACGAGGTCAGGCTGGCGGCCATGTCATCACCGGCGGCTGGTCGCCCTCCGCGCGAGCCGGAGGACCGGTGGGGCAGGACCCCCGCACGGTGCACGGCCTGGTCGAACCGCTCGCTCGCCACGGCGGCCGGCAA
Organism: Nonomuraea wenchangensis; assembly: GCF_900111685.1. Taxonomy (GTDB): domain Bacteria; phylum Actinomycetota; class Actinomycetes; order Streptosporangiales; family Streptosporangiaceae; genus Nonomuraea; species Nonomuraea wenchangensis. The sequence continues at coordinate 261,299 of NZ_FOHX01000006.1, read as the reverse complement.
CTCGCACAGGTTGTCCAGACGGATGGCGGTGACCAGCCTGGATGCCGTTACGGCCTTGCCGAAAAAGCTGCTCGCCTCTTCGGTCGCGTCGATGACGATGATCGGGATGTTCCGGCCGATGGCCGTCCCCACCTCGACGTGCGTCCCGAAGCTCTCGCCCAGGACGGCGACGACGCAGTCACTTCTCAGCACCGCTTCCAGACATTCCGTGGCGATCTGTTCGGGTGGCGCCTCCCGCAGCCCCCAGTCGCTCACGTCACGATGCGGAAGAAACACCTGCCATCCCCGATCAACCAGCGCCCGTTCCGTGTCCTCCAACACGTGACGCCACGGAGAGTGGACATCGATGGTGCCGGAAGCCGACGCGGCGACGGCCGTGAAGGGGCCGGCGAGATAGACCCTGATCGTCATCATTCCCCTATTCCGCCAGCACGTCCAACTGAAGTGTCATGATGTCTTTGAGATCTCGCACCTGTTCGGAGTAGGGCACGGCGATCCGGCCGGCCCTGTCGATGACCTCCACGTTCTCGGTCGACACGCATTTCACTATCTCGACTCCCTTCCTGATGCCGAACTTGTGCACCAGTGTGACCAGGCGATAGAGCGAGGGGTCCACGACCTTGACACATCGAAGAATCGCGGCGACACCCTCATGGGAGAGCAGCAGTCCGGCGTTGTTGAGTGCCTGCGTGGTCAGACAGGCTAGCGTGAACGCGCGGAGATGACTCTGCTTTCGTCGGCACAGCATCGCCTCGACGAGCAGCATCTGGCAGTAGAAAATGGCGTTCGATCGCTGTATTGCAGCGTTCTTGCCCGTGATGACCAATGCATCAACCTGTTCTGCCCTGGTCGAGACCTCCCATATGGCCGGCGCGATGGCCAGCCCGATGTGCACCACCTCCTGCTTGTCCCGCAGCGCCGCGCCGTACTCCTGGAGAAGCGACAGGTGCTGGGTCTCAAGCCGCTTGTAGTAGCCGGCGGTGACGCTGTCCGCGGGCCAGGGCGGCGGATCGCTGAGATACGCCAGCACGGCCTCCCTGCCCAAGGCGGAGGCCATCTCATAGGCTTTCTGCCGGTCCGTCAAGGAACTCGCCCCGGAGATTTTCCCGATCGCCTGCTCGAAAAGATGGGCGTGGTTCTTCGGGTCGCCACTTCGAGAGCTTTCCATCAGCAATCTGAGGCCCATCAGGGCGGACAATCCGGATTCGTCCTGAGGGTCGGCCCGGTCAGCACGAGCCTTGGCCTCTCGCAACCGGACGAGCGACGCGGCGCCCGCCTCGCGCTTGAGCCGCAGCCGAGCGTGTACGAACCCGGCTCGCGCCAGCGCGAGGTCGTCCAAGCCGTAGCGCTGCGGCTCCGCCAGCATGGCCTCGAGGATGCGGTCGATCGGTTCGCCGGAGTAGAACAGCCCCGACAGCCGTGTCCACAGCATCAGGTCACCGCCCGGCTCCGTGATCAACTCGCGGAGCAAGCCAGTGAGGATGGTCCTGTCGGAGCTCGTCGGCCGGGGATCCGTCGTCACCTGCAGGGCGAAGTTCTGTGCCGCCAGGATTTCCACGAGCCGATCCGTCGGGATCCCGTAGATCCGATTGGCGATGCCTCTCGTATTGCGGTGTGTGACAAGTCCTATGACCTGCACGCTTCGATCGGCCCGTACGCGCATGACCGGTGCGCCTGAGAGCCCTCGAAGCGCCCGGTAGACCGGACTGCCTGGAAGCGGGACGAGCGGATCGTGCCCGGCTTCCGGCTCGACGTACGTCAGCGATCTCAGGACGATATCGAGCAGGCCCCCCTCGACGCCGGCCAGGCAGGCGTCGAACGTGGCCTGGCCGCTGGCCACCCCGTATGGGGCCCCTCGTACGAGCACGTCGCCCTCTGTTCGGTCCGCGACGCAGGGGAGGGGCTCGCCGAGCCGATCGGCGTGGTAGAGAAGCGCGACATCCTCGGCGGCGCAGAAAAGTATGCCGCAATCGCTTTCGGTGCCGTTCGGCGAGCAGATCCGCACATGCTGCGACCGGTCGAACAACGGCCGCACACAGTGCGCGGCGGTGAGCAGGAAGCTGCCAGGGCGTTGCGCGTCGAGCACGGGCACCTGAAAAGCGACACCGAGCACCGCGCCGTCCCCATCGGTCATAAGGTGAGTAGCGCTGCCGAGCATGGGCCCTCACGCCAGGCTTTCGAGCGTTCCGTCGGGATTTCGCCTGATCAACGATGCGGCCTCAAGCCACTCGACCGCCTCGGTGACAGGTTCCTCCGCGAACGCCGAAGCCGTCTCCGCCACAGTCGGGCGCCGCTGTTTGATGTGCATGAGCACAGCCCACCGAAGGCGATCGACCGGCGACCGGCCGAAGACGACTCCGCAGCGCAGTGCATTGATGAAACACCGGGTGGCTCCGGCCAGCGTCCCGGCGACAGCGCCGTGGACGGGCATCCCGTCCCCGAGTCCTACGATCAGCGACGGGAGCAGGACGTCGACGAAGTCCTTGGTGGCAGTCTCGTACGGCGTCGCGGCGACGCGGAACGGTCCAACCTGGAGCGTCGTCAGTGCCTCCTCGTCGCCCTTGACGAGTCCCGCGTCCGCCAGGATTCTCAGGACCGGGGCGAAGTCCGCCGGCGCCGCGGACGGATCGTTGCGCAGGTCGTTCCACCTGTCGGCTAACCCGGAGCCGAGATCCCCCTTCATGACCCGTCCACGGGTGCAAGTCGTTTCGACAGACCGCTCACGGCCTTCTCGACGTCGGTGCAGTGCAACAGCAGGTCGAAGAGAACGCTTCTGGCCAGCTCGTAGGCGTCGGGCATCATCGCGGCGATGAGCTTGCGATGCGCCACCGCGTACCCCAGCTCAAGGGTGGTGCTGGATCCGACATAGCCGTCAGGATTGACGATGAAGACGACATCGGCCTTGAGTATGCGGTTGAGATGCGCGAAGGTCGCGCCTTTCCAGGCGAGTTCCTTGACCTCGGACGAGCTGTCGCCCGTGAGTTCGTCGATGCGGTGCAGCGGAGGCTTGAGGACGATGAATCCCGCTTCCTCCAACAGCTCGGCGGTCTGATAAATGGCGTCGCGGTGCCTTGCGCTTCCGCAAATGGTTACGGTGGTCACGGCAATCCTAAGACTTGTTGATACCTGGCTTGTATTGGTCGCCGAGCAACGCGATCCGGTGACGTCGCGCCTCCAGGCGCGCCCTGCCTCGCGCATCTATCCCATGCATCAGCAAGCGCTGCAAATGCGCATCGAACCATGGATGGTGAGCGGCTTGCAGCACACGATAGTGGACCATCTCTCGCGGCGTCAGGTAGTTCGCCGCCAAACCGTGTCCACACCCTGATCCCTCGACGTCGGCCAGTCGGTTCGCCACAATTTCGGCGATCAATATCTCATCGACGAAAAAGAGTGGTCTGACGGCAGTGATACCCGGATTATCTCTGTTCAATGGCTGCCGAGGCGGTTCGTCTGTGTCGACAATGTCCGTGTGGACCAGTTCGGTGATCCTGTCGGTCAGCGCGTGCTCCGCGTCAGGCGGGGCCTCCGCCTCTCTCCTGAGTTGTGCCACCAGCTCACTGAAGTGATCCCGGACGAACACCGGGTGGCCGCGGTCCCATCTGTCGACGTACATGAGCGCCTCTTTGACCAGCGAGGCCATGGCGTCCGTACGGTGATGCCCGAAGGCGACGGTCGATACGTCATGGGCGCGTACGGCGTTCTCCAGCGCGGCGACCTTCACGTTGTAACAGTGCGTGCATGGAGTCGCGCCAGGCTGGATGACCTCGAGTGCGCGCAGGCTCCGGCTGATTCGCCGCCGATGTTCTTGGTCCTCGGCGACGATTCCACGCCGTACGTCAATCACCTCGACAGGCAGATGAGATCGCTTGCCCAATGCGGTGACACGGCGTCCCCAATCTGCTTCATAACCCATGTCCACCGCGATGCAGACGATCGGCACGCCAAGTTCCCGAAGGGCAAGGGAAAGAAGCAGCGAGTCCTTGCCCCCCGAGAAGGCCACAGCCACCGGCCGGTGCTGCGGGATAAGGTGAAAGCGATCACATGCTTGCCGTACCAGATTAAGGACGTCAGTCCAGACATTTTCGGCCATAGATGCTCCCGCGCATCATCGGTGCCTTCAGGTGTAGCACGCTCTGATAAGCGCGTCCATATCGTGCGCGCACGCGCGGGATGTCAATGACGTGATCTCAGCGAGTTGTGTATAAGCAGTCGCTCTGAATGCGCTGAACCTGATCCCGTCCTTCGTGACTTCACAGTTCCGCGGGACGGCGATGATCTCGCACCTCGTGCCCAGCCTGGGGTGGGCGGCAACGAGCCCTTGCGGAACCCCCGCCTCCCGCCACAGGGAAGCGGGGGTTCCGCAGGTCAGGGGTTACTTGGCCAGGTGGCGGCTGATGACCAGGCGCTGGATCTGGTTGGTGCCCTCGAAGATTTGCATGATTTTCGCCTCGCGCATGTACCGCTCCACCCGGAACTCCCGCGTGTACCCGTACCCGCCGAACACCTGTACCGCGTCCGTCGTCACCTTCATCGCCGCGTCCGTCGCGACCAGTTTGGCGACGCTTGCCTGGCGGCTGTACGGGAGGTCGGCGTCGCGGCGGCGGGCGGCGTCCAGGTACGTGGCGCGCGCGCTGTCCACCGCGGCGGCCATGTCGGCGAGCAGGAAGCCCAGGCCCTGGTGGTCGATGATCTTCTTGCCGAAGGTGCGGCGCTCCTTGGCGTAGGCCACCGCCTCGTCCAAGGCGGCCTGGGCCAGGCCGGTCGCGCAGGCGGCGATGCCGAGCCGGCCGCTGTCGAGGGCGCTGAAGGCGATCTGCAGGCCCTGGCCCTCCTCGCCGATCAGCCGGTCGGGCTCCAGGAGCACGCTGTCGTAGTGGGCGGCGGTGGTCGGTACGGCGTGCAGGCCCATCTTCTCCTCGGGCCGTCCGAAGGTGAGGCCGTCGGCGCGGCCGGGTGCGAGGAAGCAGGAGATGCCGCGCGAGCCCGTCCCGGTGCGGGCGAACAGCGCGTAGAAGTCGGCGATCCCGCCGTGCGTGATCCACGCCTTGTTGCCGGTCACCCGGTAGCCGTCCGCGACCCGTTCGGCCTTGCAGGTGAGCGCGCCGGCGTCCGAGCCGGCCTGCGGCTCCGACAGGCTGTAGCCGCCGATGATCCGGCCGGCCAGCATGTCGGGCAGCCACCGCGCCCGCTGCTCGGCGCTGCCGTACGTGGCCACGGGGAAGCAGGCCAGCGTGTGCACGCTGGTCGCGACGGCGACCGACGCCCAGCGCATCGCCAGCTCCTCGATGACCTGCAGGTAGACCTCGTAGGGCTGGCCGCCGCCCCCCTGCTCCTCCGGGTACGGCAGCCCGAGCAGCCCCGCCTCGCCCAGCGTGGCGAACAGCCCCTCCGGGTAGGTCTCGGCGCGTTCGTGCTCGTCGACCCGGCGGGCGAGCTCCTTGTCGGCGATCTCGCGGGTCAGCTCGATGAGGTCCTCGGCGTCCTGGTTCGGCAGCAGGCGTTCGACTGTCACGCTTCCTCCTGACGAGGGGCGGGTGCTTCGAGGCGAGCCAGCGCCGCCGCCGCGCGCTCGCGGAACTCGGCGACGCGGGCCAGCTTGATGTCCTCGTACCCGCGGATCAGCTCGGGCAGCCCGGCGACCTCCGCGACCGCGGCGGCGGTGGCCGGGGTGAGCCGGTCGAGGGCGGCGCGCACCAGCTCGCGGTACTCGCCGACCAGCTCGCGCTCGACGCGCCTGACCTTCGCCAGCCCGAACACGTCGAACGCCGTCCCGCGCAGCACCCGCGCCGCCCGCAGCCCGCGGAACAGCACCGGAGCCGTACGGCGCAGCTCGATCTTGCGCTTCATGCCCATCGCGCGCAGCACCGGCGGGTGCAGCAGCACCGACACCTTCGCGTCGGGGCCGTGCTCGCGTTCACGCCTGGCCTGCTCGGCGGGGTCGAGGTGGAGTCGGGCGACCTCGTACTCGTCCTTGTACGCCATCAGCTTGTGCAGGCCGCGGGCGTAGGCGAGGGCGATCGCCGCGCCCGCCTCCTCGCCGGCGCGCTCGGCGGCCTGCTCGGCGACCCTGCGCACCTCGTCGGCGTACGAGCGGGCGTAGGCCGCGTTCTGGTAGCCGGTCAGGTCGGCGACGCGGACGGCCACGACCTCCTCCAGCTTCTCCACCGGCTCGTCGTGGGCGGCCGGCAGCGCGGCCCGGCGGACGGCCTCGGGGTCGGTGACGGCGGCCCGCCCCCAGCGGAAGGCGGCGAGGTTCTGCTCGACCGCGGCCCGGTTGAGCGTGACTGCCCGTTCGATCGCCTCGGCGGACATCGGCAGCAGGCCCCGCTGGTAAGCGGCCCCGAGCAGCAGCAGGTTCGCCGGCATGTGGTCGCCGAACAGCGCCTCGGCCAGCTCGTGCGCGTCCAGGCAGAAGACCTCGCGGGCCGCCTGCCGCACGCGGGCGACGGCGGCGGCGTGGCCGGGCACCGCCAGGCGGCCGGTCACCATGGCGGCGGTGGGCACGACGGCGGTGTTGAGCACGGCGGCGGTACGGCCGGGGTCGGCCACGGCCAGGTTCGCGTCGGAGGCCGCGCCCAGCACGTCGAAGCCGATGAGCACGTCCGCGAGGCCGCGCGAGGCGCGTACCGAGCCCTCGGCCGGGCGGGCGGAGATGCGTACGTCGCTCACCACCGGCCCGCCCTTCTGCGCCAGGCCGGTCTGCTCCAGCCCGGCCGCGTGCAGCCCGTCGAGGTGGGCGGCCATCTGCAGGATCTGCGAGACGGTGACGACGCCGGTGCCGCCGATGCCCGGCATCCTGATCAGCACGTCGCCGCCGGGCCGGTCCGGCTCGGGTGGCTCGACCGGGAGCGCGGGCAGCTCACGGGCGGCGGGCCGGGTCCCCGGCTCCACCAGCAGGAACGACGGGCAGTCGCCCTTCAGGCAGCTCAGGTCGGAGTTGCAGGACGGCTGGTGGATGCGGGTCTTGCGGCCGTACTCGGTCTCGACGGGCTGTACGGACAGGCAGGTGGACTGCTCGCCGCAGTCGCCGCAACCTTCGCAGACCCGCTCGTTCACCACGACCTTGCGGGTGGGCGTGGGCAGTTTGCCGCGCTTGCGCAGCCGCCGCTCCTCGGCGGCGCACCGGTCGTCGTGGATGAGCACCGTCACCCCGTCGAGCGCCGCCAGCTCGCGCTCGGCCGCGGGCAGCTCGTCGCGGTGCCGTACGGAGGCGATGCCCGCCAGCCGCACCCCCTTGTACGTCTCCGGCTCCAGCGTGGTGACCACGATTCGGCGTACGCCCTCGATCGCCAGCTCGTGCGTGAGCGCCGGCACGTCCAGCCGCCCCTCGGCGCGCTGGCCGCCGGTCATGGCGACGGCGTCGTTGTAGAGCAGTTTGTACGTCATCGTCACCCCGGCCGCCACGGCGGCCCTGATCGCGAGGGAGCCGGAGTGGTGGAAGGTGCCGTCGCCGAGGTTCTGCACGAAATGCCGGTCCTCGGTGAACGGCGCCAGCCCGATCCACTGCGCCCCTTCGCCGCCCATCTGGGTGAGGCCGACCTGGGTGCCGCGCCCGTGCCCGTCCAGGGCGATCATCGCGTGGCAGCCGATGCCGACGCCGACCAGTGTGTCGTCGGCGGCGCGGGTGGAGGTGTTGTGGGGGCAGCCCGAGCAGAAGTACGGCGTGCGCGCCGCCACCATCGGCAGGCGCGTCCCGGCGAGGCCGGTCTTCCGGATGGTGACGGCCTGCCGGGGGAGGCGGTCGGGGCCGACGCACTTGGCGATCGCCCTGGCCACGTCCTCGGCGCCGAGCGTGCCGCGCGCGGTCAGCAGGTCGCGGCCGGAGACCGCCGGGGGGCGTTCGACGTCGTAGAGCGCCTGCTTGACCTGCCCCTCCAGGAACGGGACCTTGTCCTCGACCACCAGCACCCGCTCCAGCCCGGCGGTCATGGCCGCCAGGTCGTCGTACGCCAGCGGGAACGGCATCGCCAGCCGGATCAGCCGCAGCCCCAGGTCGTCCCGGGCCCGCTCGTCCAGGCCGAGGTCGGCGAGGGCGCGCAGCACCACCGCGTACGTGGTGCCGGAGGCCACGATGCCGAGCCGGGTCTGGTTCGCGCCCGACATGACCCGGTTGAGCCCGTGCTCGCGGGCGTAGGCGCGGGCCAGGTCGAGGCGGCGGGTGAGCATGTCGTGCTCGGCGTCCAGCGCGGCCGCTCCGAGCAGGAGGGGAGCGGGCCTGGCAGCCACGCGTTCCGGCGCCGGGATGCCCGCGCGCAGCGGGCCGAGGTCCACGGTGGCCGAGGCGTCCGCGATGTCCGCGACGATCTTCAGCCCCGTCCACAGCCCGGTGGCGCGGGACATCGCCACCGCGTGCAGCCCGAACTCGACGATCTCCGCGACCGAACCGGGCGCGAGCAGCGGCAGCGACAGGCTCTGGCACATCGGCTCGCACGAGCTCGGCAGCGTGGAGGACTTGCAGCCGGGGTCGTCGCCGATCCAGGCCACGGCGCCGCCGAGCGGGGCGGTGCCGGCCACGTTGGCGTGCCTGAGCGCGTCGGCGGCGCGGTCGAGGCCGGGGTTCTTGCCGTACCAGAAGCCGGTGACGGCCTCGTGGCGGCGGCCGGGCACCTGGCCGAGCAACTGGGTGCCGGCCACCGACGTGGCGGCCAGCTCCTCGTTCAGCCCCGGGCGGAAGACCACGCCCGCCTCGTCCAGGAAACGCGCGGCCCGTCCCATCTCCAGGTCCACGCCCCCCAGCGGGGAGCCCTGGTAGCCGGAGACGAACGCCCGCGTGTCCAGCCCGCGCTCCCGGTCCAGCCACCGCTGCTCCAGGGTCAGGCGGACCAGGGCCTGGACGCCCGAGATAAGCACCCGGCCGTCCCGCGCCGTGTACTTGTCGTCGAGCGACACCGGGGTGGGGGTCACGCTCGCGCCCACGCGCTACCTCCTGGGTTGAACCGTTCTGTTGTGATGCCCAGCTGTGACGCCCAGCACAGCAAGCTGGACTGGTATGCGCAAGTATTAGATGAGAAGGTGCGCCCAAGACGCAAACAATATGAGGATTAAGGCCCGCGGAGCGGGTCATCTTTGCGCCGTAGGGGAGGGGATCGGGCGTGCCTGAGGTGGACGAGATCGACCACCACGTGCTGCGGCTGCTCAGGGAGGACGGGCGCAGGACGTTCTCCGAGATGGCCGAGCTGGTCGGCCTGTCCGTCGCCGCCGTCAAGCGGCGCGTCGACCGGCTGCGTGACCTGGGCGTCATCACCGGCTTCACCGTGCAGATCGACTACGCCAAGCTCGGCTGGGGCATCGAGGCGTTCACCGAGCTGCGCTACCCCGGAACGACGCCGGTCAGCGAGATCGTCAGGACCGCGACCGAGGTGCCGGAGGTGGTGCAGGTCTTCACGATCGCCGGCGACCCGGACGCGCTGATCCACGTCCGGGTACGCGACCTCGGCCACCTCCAGCAGGTCATCGACCGGCTGCGCAGGGCCGGGGACGTGACGGGCACCAAGACGCTGCTGGTGCTCGGATCGTGGACGCGCGACGCCCTCGCGCCGCCGCGTACCCGCTGACGGCCTCAGCGGGCCCTTCCCGCGCGCCCCCGCCTGTCGAGGAACCGCACCATCAGGCCGATCGCGAGCAGCACCGGGACGCCGAGCGCCAGCATCCACAACGACACGCCCGTCATCGGGACGTCGGCCGCGACCTCCTCGCCGGCCGGCCCCGGTGCCTCCTCCTCCATCGCCACGTCGTCGCCCTTCGCCGCTGCGGGTGCGAAGGGCTCGTCCACGGGCTGCTGCGGCTCGTCGTACGACGCCTCCGCGAGCGGCTCCTGGCGGTCCGGCCGCTCCGGCTGCCGGGCGGTCGGGGACGGAGCGAGCTCGGCGGGAGCGGGAGCGGGCTCCACCCTGGTGGACGCGCAGGAGCGGTTGTCGGCGCGGTCGCGGTCGCGGCCCGCCGTACGGACCGTGGCGCAGTTCTCGAACGCGACCGAGGCGCCGGGGGCGATGGCGAGCGCGAGCGTGCGCACCTCGCCGGGAGCGAGGTCGCCGAGGTCGCAGGCCACCGTACGGCCGCTGCCCGGGCACTCGGCGGCCGGGCGGTCGGTGACCGTGGCGCCCGGGCCGCGGTCCCGGCTCCGCACCGTGACGCCCGCGGCCCTGGCCGGGCCGTGGTTGGTGACGGTGAGCAGGTAGCCGATGACGTCGCCGGCGTGCACGGCGGGCGGGGCGGCCAGGACGAGCTCCACGTCGGCGAACGCCCGTACCGGGGCGGCCAGCAGTGCGACCTGCGCCGACCCCGCCTCGGGGCTGCCGGTGGCCCCGGAGCTCCCGGTGCCCGCGGAGCTTCCCGTGGCCTCGGCGCGTGCCACGACCTCCACGCCGTCCTGGAGCGACGGGTCCACGGTGACCGGGAGGTCGTAGGTCAGGTTCTGGCCGGGGAGGAGCGTCGTACCCGGTCCGCCGCAGGTGACGGCCCGGCCGGCGCGCTCGCAGCCGTCGGGGAGGGCGGCGGGGTCCGGGGTGAGGGCGGCGTCCAGCGTGTCAGTGACGGTGACGTCCCCGGCTGCGGCTGAGCCGGTGTTCGTGACGGTCACCCGCAACGTCGCCCGTTCCCCGGCTGCCAGCGTCGCGGGCACCGCCTCCTGCCGGACGCGCAACCGGGCCTCGCGCTCAGACCCTGGACCGCCGGGCCGCGTCCCGCCGGTCGCCGACCCGCCGCTGCCTGATCCGCCGTTACCTGATCCACCGCTGCCTGGCCCGCCGGTCCCCGGGCCGCCGTTCCCCGGCACGCCGTTCCCTGGCACGCCGGGCTGCGGTCCGCCCTGTCCCCGCTCGCCGGAGGGATCGTCCATCTCCTCCGGCCCTCCCGCGGCCATCGGCCCCAGCCGGTCGGCCGTCCAGGACCGCCACTCGCTCCGCCCCGGCCGATCCAGCCGCGGTCCCGCGGTCGTGACCCCGGCGGGACCGGGAGCACGCCGGGCCCGTCCCGCGACCGGAGCGGACGCGGCCGACTCACCATCGATCAGGCCCTGCCGGGCCGACCGGTCACCCCAGTCGCCGCCCCCGACCCCCAGCACTGCGAGCGCGACGACCGCCGCGATCCCCGGCATGCCCATTCCGTCCCGTCCCCCCGCACGAACGTGGCGTACGTGCCCGACCCGCTGGCGATCCTCCTCCCACCGGCCCCGCCCCCACCCCCGCCGAGACCCGATCAGTGCCCCGCCATGAACCACTCTTTGCCCAGCGTGAACAACCCTGGCCGGCCTCGCCGACGGGCGCATACCGTCGTACGCATGTCGCCCCGCCCGGCCCGCTACGACGCCGTCGCCGACTTCTACACGTCCGGCTGGCCGGACGCCATCGACGATCCGGCCTCCCTCCGCCTGCTCTCCCTCGCGGAGCCGATCGCCGGCCGCCGGATCCTCGACCTCGCCTGCGGCCACGGCCGCGTCACCCGCGAGCTGGCCCGCCGCGGTGCCACCGTCACCGGCGTGGACGTCTCCGCCGCCCTGCTCGCCGTCGCCCGCCAGGCGGAACGCGAATCCGCCCTGGGCATCACCTACGTCCACGCCGACGTCACGGCGCCGGAGCGACCCTGGCTGCTCCCCGCGTTCCCGTACGACGTGGTGACCTGCAACTTCGGCCTCTCCGACATCGACGACCTCGACGCCGCCGTCGACGCGGCGGCCCGCGCCCTGCGTACCGGGGGGACGTTCGTCTGCTCGATCCTGCATCCCTGCTTCCCCGGCGTCCACCACGTCTCGGGCTCCTGGCCGGAAGGGGGCCGCTACCACGACGAGGGCTGGTGGCGGGCGGACGGCGAGCTCTCCTCGCTGCGCCGCCGGGTCGGCGCCAACCACCGGACGCTGTCCACCTACCTCAACACGTTCCGCCGCCACGGACTGCGGCTGGACGTCCTCGCCGAGCCCGAGCCGCCCGAGGCGTGGACCGCCGAACGCCAGGACGCCGCCCGGCACCCCGTCTTCCTCGTCGCCAGGTGCGTCAAGGGCGAATGACGGCGACGGCCACCCCCGTCACCGGGAGCGGCCGTCGTCGTCTTCAGAAGGTCAGCCGTTCGGGCAGGTGTCGCGGTATTCGGAGATGGCGATGCCGCGCGGGGCCGGGCAGAGGAACGGGTCGTAGCGGGTGTCGTCGTCCACCCAGCGCTTCAGCCAGGCCACCATCGACTTGGCCATGGTGGTGTTCGTGGTCTGCGGGAAGAAGTGGCTGGCGCCGGCCAGCTCCAGGTACGCCTTCTCGGAGGAGGACGGGATGCTGGTGTAGAAGGGCTGGGAGTGGGTGGCGACCGGGGCGATGGTGTCCGCCTGGCCGCCGATGATCATGGTTGGGACGCGGACGCCGCTCCACGACTTGGTGAGGTTCCACGGCGCGATCGGTACGGCGGCCTGCAGCGACGGGCGGTCGTTCGCGGCTTCGAGCGTGCCGCCGCCGCCCATCGAGTGCCCGGCCACCGCCAGGCGTGAGCTGTCGATGCGGCTGCGGATCGTGGTCGAGCTGCGCTGCGTCAGGTAGTCGAGCGCGGCGAGGAGCTGGCGGCCACGGCTGGCGGGCTGGTCGTAGATCGTGTTGGTCTCGATGCCGATGACCACGAAGCCGTGCGAGGCGATCCGCGGGCCGAGCCAGGCCAGGCTGGACCAGGTGGCGGTGTAGCCGGGGGAGATCGCGATCGCGCCGAACGTCCCCTGGCTGGTGTCCGTCGGGTAGTAGATCACGCCGCCGCCGAAGCCGCTGACGCTGAGCGAGGAGACGCTCTGCTGGGCGGTGGCGAACGGGCCGCGGCTCGCCTCCAGCAGGGAGTCCGTGGGGTTGGGGCCGCGCTCGTACGGGCTCGCGGCCTGGGCCGGCGCGGCGGTCGCGAGGCCGCCGGCGACGAGGGCGAGCGCGAGGGTGAGCGCGGAGGTGAGCTTGGTCAACGTTCGCGCGCCGCGGTGGGGGGTGGAGAGCTGCACGTCGTCATACTCCCTGCTCTTTGGGGGGTTACTGCCGTACCTCGTCATTGTTGGGAGCGGCAGTCAGGCGCGCATCGGTGAAATCACCGGTTCACGTTCACGAAATGAACAGGCGGGTCAGCTCGACCCGTGAGCGTACGCCGAGCCGGCTGAAGATGTTGCGCAGGTGGTGCTCGACGGTGCGGCGGCTCAGGAAGAGCTGTTCGGCGATCTCCTTGTTGGTCGCGCCGCCGGCGACCATCCGGGCGATCTGGAGCTGCTGCGCGGTCAGGGGAGCCGCCGTGCCAGGGGCGGCGGCGGTGGGGCGGGTCGTGTCGCCGGAGGCGCGCAGCTCGGTCCGCGCCTGGTCGGTCCACAGGCGGGCCCCGTACCGTTCGAACGTCTCCAGGGCGGCGTGCAGGTGGTTGCGGGCGGCGCCGGGGCGGCGCTCGCGGCGCAGCGCGCTCCCGTACAGCAGGCGGGTTCGGGCCGTCTCGAACTCGCACAGCCCCTGCCCGTGCAGCTCCAGCGCCTCCAGGAACAGCTCGTCGCCCTCGCCCGCCGGGGCGAGCAGCGCGCGGCAGCGGGCCACGAGGGCGCGCAGGTCGGGGCTGCGGGTGCTGCCGACCCAGCGTTCGAGCACGCGCAGCGCGGCGGAGGCCCGCTCACGGTCGCCGGTACGCGCGCACGCCTCGATCAGGTGCGGCGTCGCCATGACGCGGATGACGACGTGGCTGTTGCGGCGTTCCGCGCGCAGCCGCTGGGCGGCGTCGGCGGGGCGGCCCGCGGCCAGGTCGAGGTAGGCGAGCGCCCAGTTGCCGATCGCGCCCGCGAGGCCGAGGTCGTGGGCGTCGGCGAGGTCGATGGCGGCGTCGGCGCGTACCCGGCAGGTCTCCTGGTCGCCCTCCACCGCCGCGGTGATCGCCAGCCAGGCGAGGTGCTGGGCCGCCGTGTTGAGCTGCCCGGTCTCCTGCGCCAGGCGCAGCCCACGGGCGGCGGTCTCGGCGAGCGAGGCGTAGCGGCCGGTCCAGTAGTCCGGGTAGATCATGTACTCGAGGAGCTGGGGGATCGCGGAGGCGACGCCGCGGACGCGGGCGGACTCGACGGCGCGGGCCGACAGGCGGTGGGCGATGGCGTCCTCGCCGAGCAGCATGCTGGCCACGCACGCCCAGACCAGCACGGACGGGTCCCGTACGGCCCCGGCCAGCTCGACCACGCGCCGGAGCGGGCCCGCGGCCTCCTCGTGCGAGCCGCTGAACGTGGCCGCCATGCCCGCCAGGTACTCGAACATCAGCTCCGTCGGGGCGCTCTCGTCCGGGCGGCGCAGCGCGGCGGCGTGGCGGGCGATCGCGATGAACGCCCGGTTGTCGCCCGCCCGGTAGCTGGCGTCGGCGGCCCTGACCAGGGCGCGGACGCCGAGCATGCGCTGCTCGCCGTCCAGCAGCCGGCCGGCGGCGGCCAGCAGCTCCTCGCGGGCGCTGCCCGTCTCGCCGCCGAGCAGTTCGAGGCTGCCGCGCAGGAACTGTACGCGGCCACGCAGCTCGTCGGGCGCGGTGACGCCGGGGGCGGTCAGGGCGCGCAGCCGGGCGAGAAGGGAACGGGCGGCCTGAGGGCGGCCGGCGGTCCAGGCATGATGCGCCGCGGCGGCCAGACGCTCGGCCTTGAGCGTGGGGTGGGCGGTGAGGTCGGCGGCGCGCTCCAGGGCCAGGTACGGCTCCGGATGGTCGTCCAGGGGACGCGCGGCCAGGGCGGCGGCGGCCAGGTCGTCGGCGACGCGCGTGGCGGGGGCGTCCAGCGCCCACGACCGGTGCCAGGCCCGGCGCAGCCGCTTGCCGGGGGAGTCGCCGGCGGCCTCCGAGCGCGCGGCGGCCTGGCCAGGGCGCCTGCGGCGGGGCGGGGGCTCAGTGAGCATGGTGGCGAGAAGGTGGTGGGCGTGCCGGCGCTCGGACAGGGAGGCGTCCTGATAGGCCACCGCGCGTACGGCGGGGTCGCGGAAGGCGTACCGGTCGCCGTCGGCCTGCAGGACGCCGGCCTGCTCGGCCGGTTCGAGCGCGGTCAGCGCGCAGGCGGGGCGGGCGGCCCGGAGAAGGGCGGCCACGTCCAGGGCGGGGTCGGCGGAGATCAGGAGCAGCAGCCGGCGGGTCTCGCGGGGGAGCGCGGCGAGCAGCGCGGCGTGCTCGCGCCACAGCCGGCCGCTACGGGGGAGCGTCGTGGGCGGGGCGGCGACCCCCGCGAGCTGGTCGGGGGTGAGCGAGCCGATGAGCTCGGTGAGCGCGAGCGGATTGCCGCGGGCGACGGCGTCGAGGGCCGCGACCAGGTCCTCCGGCAGCCGCCGCTCCGGGGTCAGGTCGGCGGCCAGCTCCCGTACGGCTTCCTGCCCGAGCCCTTCGACGGCCCGCGCCGGCACCCCGTCGAGCCCGGACGGGGACCGGGCCGCGAACAGGAGGGCGACGCGCGCTCGTCCCAGGCGGCGGGCCGCGAACGCGAGCGCGTCCCTGCTGGCCGGGTCGAGGTGGTCCACGTCGTCCACGCAGGCGAGCACCGGTCTGCCGCCGGCGGCGACCGCCGACAGCAGACCGAGCACGGCGGCGGGCAGCACCAGGCCAGGAGCCGTCGTGCCGCACTCCAACGCCTCCCGCAGCGCCCGGACCTGCCCCTCGGGAAGCGTCCCCACCTCCTCGGCGATCGGGCCGAGCAGACCGTGCAGCCCGGCGTACGGCAGCCGCGACTCCGCCGCGACGCCGGAGACCCGCAGCACCAGAAAACCGGGCGTCGCGCGGGCCACGGCCAGATCGAGCAGCGCCGTCTTGCCGATACCCGCCCCGCCCGTCAGCAGCAGCGCGCCGCCGCGCCCGTCGCGGGCGTCGTCCAGCAGCCGCAGCAGCACACTCTTCTCGTCGCCGCGCCCGCGCAGCAGGGGCTTGGGCGGGTGCGGACGGTCTTGGCCCGATGACACGCCCACCAGTGTTACCCGGACATGTCATCCCTGAAAGGGCCCCCGGTCAGGAGACCGGTGATTTCCGATACGCGGCGTCAGCGCAGGTGCCCCATCAGAAGGGCGTTCCATTGCGCTGTCCCTACCACGGCAGCCCATCTTCTGGAGTCCTCGACCCGCCCGTTTCGCCGGGTACGGCGGATGAACCGCAAGCCGCTCGCCTGACGGAGCTCGTAGACGGTGTCGCCGCAGGGGCACGTCCAGGCCAGGACCCGCCCGGCTGGGGCGAACCTCTCGGGAACGGTCCAAACCAGCGGCTCGCAATGGGGAGTGGGCGGGCTGACGTGTGGGCTGAAGCACGGGGGCGGCCGGTCGCTTCGACTGATCCAATGCGTGGGCTTCCTGCCCTGCTCGTCCGAAGTCATCGCACCTCCGCCAGGTCCGGTGCGGCGGCCGGCGCCCTCGCAGCGGTGAGAACCTCGGCCCAGATCACCCGGCCACCGAGAGCGTTGTCGCCCACGCCCCAGCGCAGCGCCGTCTCCGCGACGAGGTGCAAGCCGCGTCCTGAGCAGTCCAAGGTGTGGGAACGGCGGATACGGGGGACGGTCAGGCCGCCGTCGTCCATGACGTCGATCCTGGCCAACTGGTCGCCGATGCTCCGTACGTCGAGGGTGATCAGACCGCCCGCCAGGCCGGAGATGGAGTGCTGTACGGCGTTGGCGACCAGCTCGGTGACCACGAGCTGCACGTCGGTGACGTCCTGGTGTCCTGCGGCTGTAAGGATGATCTTGACGCAGTGGCGAGCCACTCGCACCGAGCCGAGCTCGCCCGGAAGCACCAGCTCGGCGAGGAACTGTCCAGTCATAGCCGGCCCCGGAGCGGGGTCTGAGGGACGTTACAGGGAGGGTGCCCAAGCCGATCATCTGTCATAACCCGCTCCTCGTGTGGCGCGATGCCCATCGCAGTCGCTTGCTCTCCATCAGTAATGGTGGACTCACGCATTGCTAAGCGTCAATGCACTGTGCAGATTCGCAATGCACAGAACATTGGAGCAGCGGCAAGCAGGCTTCTGCCACACTTGGCGACATGTCCACGAGTCACAGCCCGACGGTGAGACTGCGACGCCTGGCCCGCGAACTGCGAAGAATGCGGGAGGGCGCTGGGTTGACACCCGAGGCGGCGGCTGCGCAACTCGGATGGAGCCGAAGCAAGGTCAGCCGCATCGAGACCGGGCGGACCATGGCCAGCCGCTCCGACGTCGCCGCGGTCTGCGACCTCTACGGTGTCAACTCCGCAGCACGTGCCGGGCTCATCCAACTGGCGGCTGAGGTTCGCCAGCGCGGCTGGTGGACGGCGTACGCCGATGTGTTCACAGGCTCGTACATCGGCCTGGAGGACGAGGCGGCTCTGATCAAGCAGTGGGAGGTTCAACTCGTCCCGGGGTTGCTGCAGACCGAGGACTACGCCAGGACGGTCATCTCCTTGCATCGCCCCGAAGAGGAGGTGCAGCGTCGGGTCATGGCCCGCATGGCTCGACGTACGTTGCTCGGCCGACCAGACGCGCCACAGTTCTGCGCGGTGCTCGACGAAGCTGCCGTCCGCCGCCCGATCGGCGGTGCAAAGGTGATGCTCGAACAGCTTGAAGCGCTGGTGGTCGCCGCAAGGCGAGGAAATGTCGAGATCAGGGTCCTTCCGTTCGTGGCGGGCGAGCACGCGGGCTTGGAAGGGGCCTTCACCATCCTGAGCTTCGCGGAAGAGATCGATCCCGATGTCGTGTACGTCGAAGGAACTGCGGGCGACATCTATGTGGAAAGCTCCGAGCAAGTCGAACGCTGTAAGCTCATATTCCAGCGTATTTCGGACGCCGCGTTGTCCCCTGAGGAATCCTTGGTGCTGATCTCGACTGTCAAGGACCAACTAGACAAATGATCGATCTCTCACAGGCCGAGTTCCGTAAAAGCAGCTACAGCGGTAGTGGCAACAACTGCGTCGAGGTGGCGACGAACCTTCCTGGCGTGGTGGTTGTACGAGACAGCAAGGATCCTGATGGTCCCAAGCTGGTCTTCTCGCGCGCGGAGTTCGAGGCGTTCATCACCGCTGTCAAGAGCGATCACTTCGGTTGACGACACCGGAGGAGGCGGGGCCGTTCGGCATCGGGATCCCGGGTGACAGCGCGGTCCGGATTGACCGGATCTCCGCCTGACCATCATGAACGAGGCCATCGGCCGGTGGTATCGCGACCCTTGGGACGGGAATCGCATTCAGTTTCGTACCGGCCGCCTGGCAATCAGCACCTCAGTCGTCAGCTCCTGCTCCCACCGGCCTGCCGGATTGTCGGCGAGCAGCGCCTTCCTCAGCGCCTCGACGAAGACGGGCAACCGGTCGCCGAGTACGCCGGGCGAGCTGTAGGAGTAGGAAAGCTGCAGCCCGACCAACCCCTCTACGTCCCACATCAGCCGACGCGTGAACGTACGAGATTCCAGCTCGCTGAACGGCGAGGTGGCCAGGACTTCGTGGTGATGTTCCTCGGTGGCGTGGAAGCAGTTGGCCGCTGCATTGATGTCGAGACCGAATGCCTCGCATATACGCCGCTCCACCGGCTGCCACGGCTGCGCGCTCGGCTGCCAAGGCTCTCCCGACAGCCTGCCTGGGCCGATCAGCGCCATCGCGCCGCAAGGCGGCAGCAGCTCATCCAGCTCCGCCAGCACCGCCCTGCGATCCATCCAGTGAAATGACCTGCCCATCACCACGTGGTCGAACGGCGGCAGCGCGTGCAGCGTGGTCGAATCGCCGCGCATCCACGTGATGCGGGGGATGTCGGCTGCTATGCGCCGGCCCTCGGCCAGCATCTCTTCCGCCGGGTCCACGGCAAGTACGGTCTTCACCCAACTGGCGAGCGGGATCGCGATCGTTCCCGGGCCACAGCCCAGGTCCAGCACCCGGCTTCCCGTGCC
This sequence comes from Nonomuraea wenchangensis, assembly GCF_900111685.1. Taxonomy (GTDB): domain Bacteria; phylum Actinomycetota; class Actinomycetes; order Streptosporangiales; family Streptosporangiaceae; genus Nonomuraea; species Nonomuraea wenchangensis. The sequence goes on along the minus strand of NZ_FOHX01000006.1, from coordinate 242,473 downwards.
GAGGGCTCCGGCCAGGTGCTCAATCGCCGCACTTCCATACGTCGGGCGGTATTTCGCGTAATACGGCGCAGCCCCGCCGAACAAGTCGTCCTCCATGAACGAGAACCCGTCACTGCGGCTGTGGATCTGGGCGGAGAGGGGGCCTCGCCGCAATGGTCCGGTCCCCTCTCCCTGCATCAGCAGTCCTTATAGGCGTGGCGGCTGCTGTTGTACGAGCACTTGTGGACGAGCTGGCCTCGGGCGTTGCGGAGATATCCGGTGTCCTTGACCTGGTTCCAGATATAGGCGAGGGTGCCGCCGCTCCTGCCCCAGTACAGATTGGTGGCGGTGTCGCGGCCCCTGCCGGTGCGCAGGGTGACCGTCTTGCCGGCCCTGAGAGTGAAAGTGCCGAACGTGTAGACGTGGTCCGCTCGGGCCGTCTCGTCGCGGACGGTCCAGCCGCTGAGGCTGACCGCGCTCCGGCCGGTGTTCTTGATCTGTACGTACTCGCCGTTGAGGCTGCTGTTCGCGCCGGAGTCCGGCGAGCCGGGCGAGTCGTACCAGATCCGGGAGATCTTCACTGTGGGAGCGGCGGCGGCCTGAGCGGGAGCCGCCAGGGTGAGGGCAGTGGCGGCGGCCACCAAAGCGGCGAGGGGGGCGACGAGGCGCACTTGTAGTCCTTTGGGATTGGATGTGCAGTTCGTGTGTATGACGCCTCATCAAGGGCCGGCGTTCACGTCAGCGGGTCTTTGCGGGGCGTTCCCTGGACAGCAGCCTTCTGATCGCCGGTACGAGGCCGTTCGGCAGGAAGAGCACCACGGCGATCAGGACGAGGGCGTACACCGCGTACGACAGCACGCCCGGCGCGTACGACGGCATCCCCGGCAGGTTCGCGAGCCGGTCCAGCCCCTGGACCAGGAGGGTGATGGCGGCCGCCCCCACCACCGCACCCCAGATCGTGCCGAGGCCGCCGACCACGGCCATGACGATGTACTGGATCGAGATCAGCACCGGGAACGACCCCGGGGCCACGTACCCGGTGTAGAAGCAGTAGATGCCGCCGGCGAGGCCGGCGAAGGCGGCGGACAGGGCGAGGACGGCGAGCTTGTAGCGGCCCACGGGGATGCCGGAGGAGGCGGCGGCGGTCTCGCTGGTGGCCAGGGCGCGCAGGGCGCGGCCGGGGCGGGAGGCGATGACGTTCCGCGTGACCAGCATGACCAGCGCCAGCCCGGCCCACGTCAGGTACGCGTACGCGGTGACCCCGCCCGCCTCGAACGACCAGGCGGAGAACGGCGGGATGGCCTGCAGGCCGATGTCCCCGCCGGTGAAGTCGAGCTGCCCGGCGAGTGAGAGCAGGATGAGCTGCATGGCGAGCGTGGCGAAGGCCAGGTGGTGGCCGCGCAGGCGCAGCAGCGGCAGGCCGACGACGAGGGCGAACGCGGCGGCCGCCACGGGCGCGGCGAGCAGGCCGAGCAGCGGCGGCAGGCCGTTCAGCGCGAGCAGCGCGGCCGTGTACGCGCCCACCCCGTAGAAGGCGCCCTGCCCGAGCGAGACCTGCCCGGCGTACCCCATGAGCAGCGACACCCCGACGGTGACCATGGCGGCGAGGCCGAGCAGGACGTACACGGCGAGGGCGCTGTCGTCGAGCACGGCGGGCAGCGCGAGCGTCACGGCGGCGGCCAGCGGAACGGCCACACGGCCAAGCATCATGTCGGCTCCTGGGAGATCGCCGGGCGGCGGCCGGCCTGCACGATCATGACGACGAGCATCAGCCCGAGGGCGATCTCCAGCTGGTGGGAGCCGTAGCCGTAGCCGGCGGCCATGGTCTCGGCCACGCCCAGCAGCAGCGCGCCCGCCAGCGTGATCACCGGCCGGGTCAGCGCGCCGAACACGGCCGCGGCGAAGCCGTTGACGATGAGCGTGACGTCGCTGTCGAACGAGATCGGCCGCATCGGCGTCACCAGCACCCCGGCGAGGCCGCCGAGCAGCCCGCCCAGCGCGAACGCGAGCAGCCCCATGCGGCGCACGTCGATGCCGACGACGCGGGCGGCGTACGGGTTGGAGGCGCAGGCGGTGAGCGCCTTGCCCAGATAGGTCCGGCCGAAGAACAGCGCGAGCGCGGCGAACGCCACCGCCGTCACCGCGATCACCAGCAGGTGCTGGGTCTGGATCCGCGCCCCCGCGACGGTGACGGACCCGGCGAGGCCGGGCGCGGAGCGCGGCTGGTCGCCCCAGAGCACGATCTCCACCGCGTACGCCAGCACGCCCACGCCCAGCGTGACGATGAGCGACGACAGCGGCGTGGTCCCCGGCCGCCCGACGGCGGCGAGGCCGGTCAGCAGCCCGGCGACGGCCGCCGCGAGCACGGCGGCGAGCTCGCTCGCGCCGTGCGGGAGTCCGAGCCCGAGCAGCGAGGACGCGCACAGCCCGGCCACCACCGCGAACGTCCCCTGCGCGAAGTTCACCACCCCGGTCACCCGGTGGATGACGACGAGGCCGCTCGCGATGAGCGCGATCGCGCACCCGACGGCGAGGCCGTTCAACAGGTAGGTGAGGAAGGCGCTCACGTGATCGCCCCGCCCAGGTAGGCGCCGGCGACCCGCGGATCCCCGGCGAGCGCGGCCGACTCGCCCTCGGTGACCAGCCGGCCGGACTCCAGCACGTACGCCCGCCGGCACAGCTCGAAGGCCAGCCGGGCGTTCTGCTCGATGAGCAGCACCGCGAGGCCGCGCGCGCGGTTGAGCTCGGCCAGGTGCCGGGCGAGGCCGGCGGTCACGTTCGGGGCCAGGCCGAGCGACAGCTCGTCCACGACGAGCACGTCGGGCCGGGACATGAGGGCCCGACCGAACGCCACCATCTGCTGCTCGCCGCCCGACAGCACGCCCGCCCGCCGGTCCGCCAGCTCGGCCAGCCGGGGGAGCACGTCGTAGACGGCGGACGGGTCGCGGACGCCGGAGCGCCAGCCGCCGAGCGCCAGGTTGTCGGCCACCGAGAGGTCGGGGAAGAGCTGACGTCCCTCGGGGATCAGCGCGAGCCGGCCGCGGACCGTGACCGTGCCGGAGGCGGGGCGCAGCAGCCCGGCGAGGGCGTTCGCGAGGGTGGACTTGCCCGCACCGTTCGGGCCGAGCAGGGCGACCATCTCGCCCTCGGCGACGCTCAGCGTGACGCGGTCCAGGGCGGTCGCGGCGCCGTACGCGACGACGAGGTCCGTCACCTCGACCACGGGAGCCGGGGTCATGCGCTCTGTCCCAGGTAGGCGGCGAGGACGAGCGGGTCGTTCCTGACCTCGGCGGGCGGGCCGTCGGCGATGACCCGGCCGAGGTCGAGCACCACGATCCGGTCGGCGAGCCGGGTCACGAACGCCACGTCGTGCTCGACCAGCAGGATCGTCAGGCCGCCCGCGCGCAGCTCCTCCACCAGCTCCGCCAGGCGCTCGCGCTCCTGGCCGCGCAGCCCGGAGGCGGGCTCGTCGAGCAGCAGCAGCCGGGGCCGGGCGCACAGCGCGCGGGCGAGCTGGAGCGCCCGCTGCTGCCCGATCGGCAGCTGGTCGGCGGGCCGGTCCGCCCATTCGGACAGGCCGACCCGGTCCAGCGCGGCGTCGGCCCGCGCGGCGATCTCGCGCTCGTCGCGCCGGTGGCGGGGCAGCCGCAGCGCCGCCGCGACGAACCCGGCCGAGGTACGGCCGTGCAGGCCGACCATGACGTTCTCGCGCACGGTCATGCCGCGGAAGACGCGGGCCGCCTGGAAGACGATCGACATGCCGAGCCGCGCCCGCCGGTGCGGGGCGAGCCGGTCCACCCGCCGGCCGAGGAACGAGATCTCGCCCCGCTCGGCGGCCAGGTGACCGGTGATGAGGTTGAACAGTGTGGACTTGCCGGCGCCGTTCGGGCCGATGACGCCGCAGACCTCGCCGTCCGCGACGTCGAGGGTGACGTCGCGGACGGCGTAGACGCCCCCGAAGGAACGGGAGACCCCCTGGACGGCCAGCACCCGCTACCCCAGCGCGCTGACGGTCTTGGCCAGTTGCTCCGCCGCCCACGGGGTCGGGACGAACGCGCCGTTCTTGACCGTGTTGACGGAGATGTACTCGGGGGAGAGCCCGGAGTGGTCGGTGGCGGAGTAGCGGAAGCGGCCGTTCGGCGTGACGAGGTCCATCGACTCCAGCGCCTGCCGCACCTTCTCCTTGTCGGTGCTGTTCGCCTTCCTGATCGCCTCGAACAGCAGCAGGCTCGCGCTGTAGCCGTCCTGGGCGAACTGCGGCGGCGGATAGCCGTGCTTCTGCCGGTACGGTCCCGCCATCTGCTCGATGACCTGCTTCTGCCGGCCGGCCGGAAGGTGCTCGCCGATGACGCCGATCGCGCTCTGCACGGTCATGCCCTCGGCCGCGGCGCCCATCGGCTCCAGCCACAGCTTGCTGGCCTGCGAGGCGGTCAGGAACAGCGGCGTCTTGAGGCCGGAGGCGACGTACTGTTTGGCCGCGGTCACGCCGGGCGCGCCGGAGCCCCAGAACACCAGCGCCTCGGCGCGGGAGTCGCGCACGTGCTGGAACAGGGCGCTGAAGTCGGAGTTCGTGGTCTCGTACGGCTCGTCCACGGCGATCGTGACGCCGTACTTGCCGGCGAGGGCGGTCATCGACTGGTGGCCGGAGACCGAGTACGCGCTCTTGGAGTCCCAGGCGACCGCGATCGTCTTGATGCCTTCGGCCTGGATGTACTGCAGGTAGCGCTCGGCGTACATGCTGGACAGCGCGGGGGTGACGAAGACGTACGACTTGATCGGCTCGACCTGCTCCTGCGCGGGCGCGAGCGACAAATACGGCATCTTGTCGCGCTGTGCGAGCGGTTCGACGGCGAGCGCCGCGTTGGAGAAGACCGGCCCGATCAGCGCGTCGATGTCGCCCTTGATCTGGTTGTAGGCGACGATGCCCTGGTCGGGGGCGGTCTTGTCGTCGCGGGTGACCAGCTCGACCTTGCGCCCGAGCAGCCCGCCGGCCGCGTTGACCTGCTCGACCGCGAGTTCGACGGCCTTCTTGTCCTCGCTGCCGAGCGGCGTGTAGTTGCCGGTGAGCGAGACGATGAGCCCCACCTTGATCGCATCCCCGCCGCCGCCTCCGGAGCCTGAGCCGCCGGAGCCGCAGGCGGTCACGGCCAGGACCACGCCTATCAGGGCGGGCAGCAACTTGCGCATTCAGGACCTCCTGACTGCGATGAGGCCCTGAATGTAGGCAGGTACATTACGGCTGTCAAGAGAGTGCCCAAGATGTGGGGAGGGGTCCATGCGGCCTCAGTCGGTGATGCTCACCTTCCTTGGGGATCACGTGTACCGGCGCGGGATCTGCGTCTCCTCACGCAGCTTCATCGAGGCGTTCGCCAAGGTCGGCATCTCGGAGGAGGCCACCCGCTCCACCCTGACCCGCATGGTCAGGCGCGGCCTGCTGCGCCGCCGCCGCTCCGGCCGGCGCATGTACTTCGGGCTCACGCCCACCAGCGACGAGGTGCTGAGGGACGGCGAGCGGCGCATCTGGCACAGCGGGGTCGTCAACGACGCCGCCGAGGACCGCTGGACGCTGATCGGCTTCTCGCTGCCCGAGTCGTGGCAGCGGCAGCGGCACGAGTTGCGCTCCCGGCTCGTCTGGTCCGGCTTCGGCCCGCTGCAGAACGGCCTGTGGATCGCACCCGGCGAGGTGGACGCGACGGAGGTGATCGACGACCTGCGCGCCGACCTGGGCGCGAACGTCAAGGTGTTCGCCGCCGAGCCGCGCCGCCCCACGGACATGCAGGCGCTGGTGCGGGAGGCGTACGACCTGGAGGGCCTGGGCCGCCGCTACCGGGAGTTCCTGCGCCGCTGGGACCGGCCCGACCCCGCGCCGGAGGCCCCCGACGACCTGGCCCGCTCGCTGACGCTGCTGACCGGCTGGCTGCAGATCATCAGGACCGACCCCCGGCTGCCGCTGCGCCACCTGCCCGCCGACTGGCCGGCGGAGCAGGCCCAGCGGGTCTGCCACGCGCTGCACGAGCGGTTCAGGCCGGAGGCGGCGGCCGTCGCGGAGCGGCTGCTCGACACCGTCCCCGACGACTCCCTGACGGGCCTCGATCGCGGGCGGGACGGTGACAGCGATCACATCGTGGCCTAACTTGGGGGCGAGGAGGCCCGATGCGGAATCAGGGGATTGGCTCGTGGCCGGCGCGCAGGGCGCGGATGACGCCCGACCGGGTCGCGCTGTCGTTCCAGGGACGCGACCGCACCTACGGCGAGCTGCGGGAGCGCGCCTACCGGCTGGCCTCCGCCCTCGCGGCCGAGCTCGGCGTGCGGCGCGGCGACCGGGTCGCCTACCTCGGGCCCAACGAGCCCGCGCTGGTCGAGACGTTCTTCGCGGCGGGCCTGCTCGGGGCGGTGTTCGTGCCGCTCAACACCCGCCTCGCCGCCCCCGAGCTGCGCTTCGTCCTGGAGGACGCCGCCCCGGCGGCGCTGCTGCTGGGCACGGGCCGCGACGGTGACGGGCTGCCCGGCCGGCACGTGGCGGCGGAGGCGTACGAGGACCTGCTCGCGGCCGGCTCGGCCGCCCCGATCGACGAGCCGGTGAGCCGCGACGACGTCTGCCTGATCATGTACACCTCGGGCACCACCGGCCGTCCCAAGGGCGCCATGCTCACCCACGGCAACCTCACCTGGAACGCGGTCAACCTGCTGGTCGACGTGCCGCTGGGGCCCGACGAGGTGACGCTGGTCAGCGCGCCGCTGTTCCACATCGCGGCGCTGGCGCAGACGCTGGTCCCGACCGTGCTCAAGGGCGGCCGGTGCGTCCTGGAGCCGTCGTTCGACGTGGAGCGCACGTTCGAGCTGGTCGAGCGCGAGCGGGTGACGGTGATGTTCGGGGTGCCGTCGATGTTCGGCATGCTCACGCGCTCGCCGCGCTGGGCCGGGGCCGACCTGTCGAGCCTGCGCCACCTGCTGTGCGGCGGCGCGCCGGTGCCGCTGCCGCTGATCCGGGCCTACCAGGAGCGCGGGCTGACGTTCCTCCAGGGGTACGGCATGACCGAGACCGCGCCCGGCGCGCTGTTCCTCGCGGCCGAACACTCGGTCGACAAGGCGGGCAGCGCCGGGGTGCCGTGTTTCTTCTCCGACGTCCGCCTCGTCGCGCCGGACGGCTCGCCCGCCGCCCCGGGCGAGCCCGGCGAGGTGTACGTCCAGGGCCCCAACGTCATGCCCGGCTACTGGCGCCGCCCGGAGGAGAGCGCGGAGGTCCTCGACGCGGACGGCTGGTTCCGCTCCGGCGACGTCGGGATCGCCGACGAGGACGGCTACGTGCGCATCTCCGACCGCATCAAGGACGTGATCATCTCCGGCGGCGAGAACATCTACCCCGCCGAGGTCGAGAGCGTGCTCTACGGCCATCCCGCGGTCGCCGAGTGCGCGGTGATCGGCGTGCCCGACGAGCGCTGGGGCGAGGTGGGCAAGGCGCTCGTCGTGCCGCGGCCTGGCGCGGCGGCCGAGCCCGGCGACCTGCTCCGGCACCTGGACGGCCGGTTAGCCCGCTACAAGATCCCGAAATATCTGCAGATCGTGCCCGAGCTGCCCAAGAACGCGGCGGGCAAGCTGCTCAAGGCCCCACTCAGGAAGATGTACGGATAAGAGCGGCGAGAGCCCGGGGGACCCGGTCCGGGCCCTCGCCGGCCCGGTCAGCGGACGACGACCGTGGTCAGCGTCCGCGGCTGCAGGGTCACCGTGCGGCCGGCCACCGGTGACGGGGTGAGGGAGTTGTCGTTGTTCGTCACGTACGCGGTGGCCCGGCCGGGCACGCCCTTCCAGGTGACCGCGGCCGTCCCGGTGTTGAGCACCTCGATCACCCGGGAGCCGTCCGGGTTGCGGAAGGCCGACACCTTCAGCGCCGGATCGGCCGCCGAGGCGCCGACCCGGACCGCGCCCGGCCTGATGAACCTGCTGTAGGCGGCGAGTGCCCACAGGCGCTTCGACACGCTGTACGTCTTCGCCACGTCGTCGATCTGCAGCAGCGCCCGGGTCGCGCCGCGCGAGGCGCCGAGCCAGTAGACGTAGCCGCTGACCTGCCCGAGCGTGAGCGCGTCATGGACGGCCGAGGCGATCGTGAAGCCGTCGAAGCCGCTGCCGTCGTCCCAGGCGGTGTTCCAGCGGTCGCCGTTGGGGTTCCACTCCGACATCCACGTCCTGCGGGCGGTCGGCAGCGGCGCGTCCACGGGGCTGGCGTAGGTGTGGCCGGTGTGCGTCTTCACCCAGCGGCGGGCCTCGGGGTCGGCCTCGATCGCCGCCGTGTACGCCTTGGCCTCGTTCCAGCCGAAGGAGTCGCAGCACGCCACGTCGACGTTCCGTGCGATCGGCCCGAGCACCTTGACGAACTCGGCGGCCTGCTCCGGGGTGAAGCGCATGGAGGCGTACGTGGCCGTCCAGTCGGGCTCGTTGGTGAAGCCCAGGTCGGTGATCCTGATGCCCTCCTTGGCGTAGAACTTCGTGTACGCCACCAGGTAGTTCGCGTAGGCCCGCCGCCACTCGGGCAGCAGCGTGCCGCCGTTCTTGTCGTCGCCGTTGTCCTTCATGTAGCCGGGGGCGCTCCAGGCGTCGGCGAAGAAACGCCGCACGCCGTAGCGCTGGGCCTCCTTGGCCACCCAGACCTGGCTGTTGTCGTCGCCGTCCCACACGTATTTCGGCGGGGCGTCCGGGCCGCCGGGGTTCTCCGGCTGGATGGAGACCATGTGGTCGTACGGGCTGCCGGCCGGGGAGGAGCCGATGCCGAGGCGCAGGATGCTCAGCCCGGCGCCCTTCTTCCGGTCGAACCACAGGTCGAGGATCTCGCGCTGCTGCTCGGCGGGCAGCGCCTTGAGCAGCTCGTTGCGGCGGAAGGCCTGGGAGATGCCGAAGCCGTCGATCTCCTGGTGGCGTACGTGCTCGTCCAGCGTGACGGCCGGGGGCGGGGCGGGGTGTGCGGGGTGGACTGCGGGGAGGCCGAGCAGGGTGATCGCGACAATCCCACGTAACATGGCGACTCCGAAAGTTTCGGAAATATGGCGATATGTTTCTCGAACCCGCCCGGAACGCTAAATGTCGCAAACACCTCCCGTCAACACCCATCTCAGGTTTTCCGCCACGGTCAGATCTGGTCCGGGCGCCACGCCGGCAGGCCGTACGTCTTCGCGACCGTACGCCAGGCGTCGGCGAAGCGCGCCTTCGCCTTACGCGCGTCCTCCGAGCGGGCCAGGCCACGCCGGTAGTCGCGGTCCTCGGCCACCGGGCCCGAGCAGCCGCCCGCGACGTGGCGGCGCGCCCAGGACAGGAACGCGGCGTCGGCGTCGAACGAGGCGTCCAGCGCGGCCACCAGCGACTTCCGCAGAGCGGTCCCGTCCGGGAGGGCGTCCACGGTCAGCGCGCGGGCGGCGGCGAGCTGGTCGCGGCGGCCGGCGGTGATGTCCACGATTCTGTCCAGGCCGCTCTGGCGGCACTGGGTCGTGGCGACGATGGCGTCGGTGAGACCGGAATGAGAGGCGTTGCTGCTGGCCAGCACATCATTCATGGCCCGCGCTTGGGCGGCGGCGGGTCCGGCGGGTTGCGCGGGTGCGGCGGACTTGGTGGGCTGCGCGGGACCAGCGGCGGACTGGGTGGGCCGGGCGGATCGTGCGGGTTCGGTGGTCTGTGTGGGCTTGGCGGGTTCGGCGGATGCCGTGGGGGCGGCGGGCGCGGTCGCGCCGGGAGCCGCGGCCTCCTCGCCGGACTGGGACGTGATGGCGCTGGAGTCGCCCGCACCGACCACCGGCCGCGGGGCGGCCCCTCCCTCGGTGACCACCCACCAGGTGAGCCCCGCCGCCACCAGCGCGGCGGCCAGGCTCACCAGTACGGACGCCCGCCGCCACCACCCCCGCTGCCCCTCCACCGGCTCCTCGGCTCGAGGCGCGGCCGGTCGGTCCTCGAACAGGCCGGACCGGGGCGGCCCCTGGAAGGGGTAGGGACCCGGCCGAGGCGAGCCGGCCCGCGCTGGGCCGACGCCGCCCGTCAAGGGACGAGTCCCAGGAGGGGGCGGCTCCGCCGGCGGCGGGCCGGAACGAGGGGCACCCGCTCCGGAGGCGAGCGGCCCGGGCTGGGGCGGCCCGGACTGGGGCGGTCCGAACCAGCGGGGACTGGGCTGCGGCGGTGGTCCGGGCTGGTGGGGATCGGGCTGAGGCGGGGGGCTGGGGTGGCGAGGGTTGGACTGAGGAGGTGGTCCGGGGCGGCGGGGGACAGGCGGGGGCGGAGCGGGGCGGGATGCGCTCGGGTAGGGATGACCCGGCTGCGAGGTGCCGCGGTAGGGATGCCCGGACCGGGGCGGGTCGTCGGGGAAGGGCTGGTGGGATCGGGGCGAGCCGGGGAAGGGGCGGCCGGGCATGCGCGAGGCAGAAGAGCGCTGCCCGCCCCTGGCCCCGCCCGGCCCAGGCGCCCCCTGCCCCTGCGTGTCGAGTCCGGGGGCGCCCGACCCATGATCGCCGCCTCCAGGGGCGCTGGGCCCGTGATCGCCGAGCCCGTGATCAGCGAGCTCATGGTCGCCGAGCTCACGGTCGCCGGGCCCATGGTCGCCGGGCTCGGGGGCGCTGGGCTCGTACACGTCCTGCCCGGAGGTGCCGTGCGCAGCAGAAGCGGAACAACGGGGGCAGCGCGGGAGGGTGGGTGGGGTGGGGGAGCCGCAGTGGGGGCAGAGCCGTTCGCCGTCCGAGTCTTGCACCATGTGCGCCCTCCCCGGGGTCGGAGATCAGCGGCCGAAGCAGATGGTCCGCCCCGCGCGGACCTGGTCGGCCTTGTAGGTGACCTGGTCGATGGTGGTGCCGTCGGCGTCCACGAGGACGAGGCCGCCGCCCTGGTTGCCGAGCCGGAACGCCCCGCCGAGCGTCACCCGCACCGTCGAGCCGCCCGCGAGGCTGCCGATCAGCCCCAGGCGCCCGCCGGAGCCGGACAGCGACCATCCGGTGAGGTCCACGGTGCCGGGCGTCAGGTTGAGCAGCGTGACGGACTCGTTCCCGCGGTCGGCGCCGCGCGGGTCGGGCAGGGCGGCCACGATCAGCACGTCGCCCGCGGCGGTGAGCGGCGGCAGGGTCGGCGCGCCGGGCGGCGCGGGGTCGGGGTCGATGACGAACCGCTCCGGCCAGACCGTGAGCTGGATCTGCTGCCCTGAGGCGCGTACGACGTCGTGCAGGTTGCCGCGTTCCAGCGTGTCGAGCAGGAAGAGCTGGTCGTCGCGGTGCACGGGGTCGGCCCGCAGCCAGGTGTCGAAGTGCGACAGGTCGGTGAACCCCTCGGCGAAGTACGGCACGAGCCGCCGGAAGAGCTTCGGCCACAGGACGAGCTGTTCGGCCGCCGCGAGCCCGTCGATCGGGGCGAGGCCGTCGGGGTCGCCGGTCGCGCGCGGCCAGATGCCGGTGGGCAGCGCCTTCTGCCGGGCCTGCGCCGACACCTCGGCCAGATGCGTACGCAGCTCGCCCGGCAGCGTCGCGTAGAAGGCCGGGTAGACCAGCCCGGCGGCGAGCAGCCCGGCGTTGACGGTGTCGTCCACGCCCGCCGCGTCGAGGAACACGGCCGCGCCGTCGGGCCCGGGATGCTCGCCCGCGCGGACGAACCCGATGAGCCGGCCGTTGGCGTCGACGCCGTTGGTGAGTACGTGGCCGCGCAGCTCGTCCTGGTCAGCGGAGCGGACCACGTTGGGCAGGTCGTCCCAGAAGACGACGTTCGTGAAGCCGAGCAGGCGCAGCAGCTCGTCGCGGGCGGCGAACGCGCCGGCGGGCTCCTGGTGGGTCTCGGCGAAGTGGGTCTCCAGCGCGTCCACGGCCTCCAGGCGGATGGACACACCGCGGCGGCTCAGGGCCGGGGGCCGTCCGGAGTGCCGGGCCAGCCGTTCGACCAGCGCCGGGTTGTCGGGCCTGAACTTGACGGTGTCACCGTCGGGTTCGGGGCCGCGCCGCGGCGAGTCGGGGTAGCGGATGACGAAAGCGCCGCGTAACAAGGTATAACTCATCGCAAATCCCCCATGTGCCGGCGACCGGAGCGTAGCTCCCATCCGGGGCCTCGTCCATGACTTCGCACAGATCAGCGATGGTCGGCGCGCTCCGCCGTCACGGGTCCTCGTCGGGAGTGTCCACGTAGCGCAGCAGGTCTCCTGGCTGGCATTCGAGCACCTCGCACAGCCGCGCCAGGGTGGAGAACCTGATGGCCTTGCCCTTGCCGGTCTTGAGTATCGACAGGTTGGCGATCGTCACCTCGACCCGGTAGGACAGCTCGGTCAACGTCATGCCGCGCTGAGCGAGCAGCTCGTCGAGCCGGATCTCGATGCGCCCTTTGAGCTCGCCCGGTGGCACTAGATCGTGCCTTCGAGCTCGTCGAGCATGGCCAGGCCGCGCCCGATCACCTCGGCCACCACGAACGCCCCCACGCCCATCAGCACGGCGACGAGCGGCGAGCCGACGTCGCCGGGCACCCTGCGCAGGTCCTGTACCGTGTCGGCGGAGAACAGCGTGCGGTCTCCGGCCACACCCCGCGTGGTGATGCGGACGAGCCAGAACAGGGAGAAGAGCATCACCAGCGCGCCAGGCAGCCATGTGAGCAGGTGCAGCGAGGCCAGCAGCGGTGCACGCGCCGGATCGTGGAGTGTCGCCTCGACCACGACGTCCACCGCGCGCACTCCCGGGGCCAGAGCCCCGTCGAGCGACACACGGGCGTGCGACGGCCAGAGCCCGGTGAAGCCGTAGTCGGCCTTCGCCGTCGGTAAGGCGAGGATGACGTCGGCGATCAGCCGCGCGAGGAAGGCGAGCACGCCGAGCACGAGAGCGGTGGTCAGGAGCAGGTGCAGGCGCCGGGTCCAGGGGCCGGCCGCCCCGGGCGCGGTTGCTGTCGGGCTGTCGGACATCGATCGTCTCCTTATCGTTTATCGATGAGAACGTAACTGACGTTAGCATCGAAAAACGATAAAACAAGTCGAAAAAAGCGTGCGAGCAACGCGAATCGGCCAGACTTTAGACATACGCCCGTGAACGCGGAAGGATCGGACATGGCCGAAGAGCAGGAGATCGTCCAGCCCGGTGGGCCCAGGCAACTGGACCAGGCCCACGAGGTGGTCGTTGCGCAGGTCCGGGACATCACCCGCGAATCGAAGATCGTCATCGAGGCCGGCGGCGGGGTGGACACCGCCTTCCGCCGGTTGTTCCCGACCACCTACGACGTCACCGTGCATCACCCTGAGGGGCTGGAGACCGGCGAGGACAAGTAGTCCGCGGCGGCGGGGGTGGCGGCGGTCAGCGGTAGACCGCCACCGCCGCCTCCCCGATCAGGCCCTCCACGACGCCGACCAGCTCGGCGACCTCGCGCGAGCTCTCGCGGGAGATCTCGCGCAGCCGGCCGACCAGTTGCCCGGACGGCTGGTCGAGGTAGAGCTCCTCCTCCAGCCGCAGCACGGCGACCAGCCCGCACAGCGCGGCGCAGCGCGCGTCCGGCTGCCGCCAGCCCTCGACCGCCGAGCGGGCGCCGGACGAGGCGCGCACCACCGAGGCGATGTCGGCGGGCTCGTAGCGGGTGGTCGGCAGCACGCCCATCACCCGCCGGGTGGTGCGGCGCAGCACCCCGGAGTCGGTCAGGGTCTCGCGGGTGCGCTCGTAGGCGTCGCCGGCCGCCTTCTTGATCGGCGTACGGACGTCGCCGGGTTCGCCGGCCACGAGCGCGAGCAGGTCGCCCGCGAAGGCGTCACCGTCGTCCGCGGCCGGTACGGAGGCCGCCACCCGGCCCCGCGCGACCGCGACCCGGCCGTCCAGCGCCAGCTCCAGCAGCGCCGCCCCGGCCAGCCCGAGCGCCATCGAGGCCGGATGGATGAGCAGTTTCCCCGCCTGGCCGTGCGCGATGAGGTACAGGTCGTGGTGGAGCGGCAGCCGGTCCATGGTGGCACCCGCTAGAACCGGTCGGCGGGCACGCCGCCGAGGACGGGCCGGCGGCCGAGCAGATAGAGCACGAGCAGCGCCAGCGCCCCCAGCGCGAGCCAGATCAGCCCGAGGACCTGCGCCAGGACGTTCGCGTTGATCACCACGAGGATCAGGATCGCCATGCCGATCAGCGGCGCGGCCAGGTGCGACCACCACGCCCCCGAACGGCCGCGCAGCGTGTAGTGCACGATCACCGACACGTGCAGGACGACGAAGGCCACCATCGCGCCCATGTTGATGAGGCTGCTCAGCACGCCGACGCCGTCGTCCCTGAGCGACATCCAGATGCCGAGCCCGACCGACAGCGCCGACACCAGCATGATCGCGTTGGCCGGCACGGAGTGCCGGACCGACACCCGGGCGAGGAACGCCGGGAGCTGCCGGTCGCGGGCCATCGCGTACAGCAGGCGCGAGACGGCCACCTGGGCCACCAGCGTGTTGGCCAGCCCCCAGAACAGCGCCGTGGCGATCGAGGTGACGCCGCGCAGCCACTCGCCGCCCGCGACCGCCGCGGCGTCGTAGAAGGCGGTGTCGGACCGGCTGGTGAGCAACCCGTCAGGATCGGGCACGAGCAGGGCGGCGACCCAGACCTGGGTGATGAACAGCACCCCGGCCAGCACCAGCGCCAGCCGCATGGCCCGGCCGACCTGCTCGGAGCCGCCGGTGGACTCCTCCACCAGCATGCTGATCCCGTCGAAGCCGAGGAAGGACAGCACCGCGACCGAGACCGCGGCGAAGACGATCGGCCAGGAGAAGGTGTCGCCGTTGAACAGCGGCGCCAGGCTGAACCCCCGCCCCTTGCCCTGCAGCAGGGCCCAGACCCCGACCAGCAGGAACAGCGCGAGCACGACCAGCGCACCGACGATCATGACGCGGGTGAGCCGGATCGTCATGCGGATGCCGCGCAGGTTGATCGTCGTGTTGACGGCCACGAAGCCGATCACCCACGCCCACACGGGAACGGCCGGGATCACGTCGTTCATGGCGATCGAGGCGACCAGGTAGAGCAGGCTTGGCACGAGGATGTAGTCGAGCAGCACCATCCAGCCGGTGAGGAACCCGACCGGCGGCGCGATGCCGCGCCCCGCGTAGTTGTAGACGGAGCCGGACAGCGGGAACGCCTTCACCATCTGCGCGTACGACGACGCGGTGAACAGCAGGGCGATCATCCCGACGAGATAGGCCAGCACCGGCATGCCACCGGATTCGGCGTAGACGAGCCCGAAGATCGCGAAAGGCGCGATCGGGACCATGAACACCAGGCCGTAGAAGACGAGGTCGGCCAGCCCGACCCCGCGGTGTAACTCCTGGCGGTAACCGAACTGTTCGATGCTCTGCTGAGTGCGCACGACCTCTCCATCTCGTCATGCGGCAAGCGCGGGGGGTGACTCGGTGATCCTTCCGCAGCCCGGGGCCGCGTCGCAAGAGTCCCCCCTCACCTCACCGCCCACAGGCGGCTCAGTGAGGCCGTCAGAGGCGCGCTAATGGTGCCCCATGCCGGTGCCGCTGCCGGTCCCGGTGCCGGTCCCGGTGACGCGGACCGGCGGGCCGTAGCCGAGGACGCCCATCATGCCCTGCTCCTGGTGGTACAGGTTGTGGCAGTGGAACATCCACTCGCCGGGGTTCCTGGCCTGCACGTCGATCTCGACGCGCTCGCGCGGCTTGACGTTCACGGTGTCCTTGCGCGGCCCGTGCCCGCCCGGCACGTGCACCTGGAACGTGTGCCCGTGCAGGTGCATCGGGTGCCACATGGGCGACAGGTTGGCCAGCACCACCCGGATCGTCTCGCCCCGTTCGACCTGCAGCCGGTACGGGTCCCCCGCCAGCCGGTCGTTCAGCGTCCACTCGTTGCCGGACGGGCGCATGCCGAGCTCCACCAGGACGGTCCGGGTGGGGCGGGGCAGGTTGTCGGCGCGCCGGGGCCGCAGGTCGCGGTAGGTGAGCAGTTGCCCGTCGAGCTGCGTCGGCTGCACGTCCGCGGCCGGCGCGGTCCCGCTCGCCGTGCGCACCAGAGCGAACGCCCGCGCCCCTTTCCCCTCGGCCAGCGCCACCAGCGGGAACACCCCGTCCTCCAGCCGGGCCAGGAAGTCGTAGCGCTCGCCCATCCCGATGAGGAACGTGTCCACCGTGACCGGTTTGACGGCGAACCCGTCGGCGTGCGTGACGGTCATGCGGTGGCCGCCGAGCGCGACGCGGAAGGCGGTGTCGGCGGCGGCGTTGATGATCCGGAACCTGGCCCGCCGCCCCGGCCGCGCGGTGAACGTGACCGGTGTTTCCGGGCCGCGCCCGTTGACCAGGTAGAGCGGGTGGCGGACCTCGCCCGTGACGCCGCCGAGCAAGGTGCTGCGCAGGGTGTCGTCGTGGTCGGCGCTGGCGTTGAGCTGCGTCAGCACCTCGTCGGGGGTGCCGAGGATGCCGTCGAGCCAGTCGTCGAGCAGCACAGTGAACTCGACGTCGTAGCTCAGCGGCTCGCGCGGGTCGTGCACCACGAGCGGCCCGTACAGGCCGCGGTCGGCCTGCATGCCGACGTGCGAGTGGTAGAAGTACGTTCCTGGGTCCGGCACCCGGAAGGCGTAGTCGAACCTGCCGCCCGGCGGGGTGGCCACCTGGGAGTAGCCGGGCGCGCCGTCCATGTGGTGGGCGATCTGGATGCCGTGCCAGTGCACGGTGGTCGCCTCCGTCAGCCCGTTGACCAGCGGCGCGCGGACCACGCCACCGGCCGTGGCGCTGATCAACGGGCCGGGCAGCTGTCCGTTGTACGCCCAGGTGTTGATCGTGTGCTCGCCCAGGGTCACCGTCATGGGCCGGGCGTGCAGCGTCACCGGGCGCGGCCGGCCCGCGGAGGCAAGGGACCCGGAGGAAAGGGGCGCGGGGGTGGGC
Organism: Nonomuraea wenchangensis; assembly: GCF_900111685.1. GTDB lineage: Bacteria > Actinomycetota > Actinomycetes > Streptosporangiales > Streptosporangiaceae > Nonomuraea > Nonomuraea wenchangensis. Next base: position 225,659 of record NZ_FOHX01000006.1, on the reverse strand, counting down.
GGGGTGGGGTCCGCCGCCGACGGCTTGCCGAGCAGGCGCGCTCCCGCCGCGAAGGCCCCGGTGACGATCAGTCCTCTGCGCGATACGCGTCTGCCGGACCACCACGTATGTGTCACAAGCATTCTCCCCCCGTTCACTTGGCACGGTAACGGACAGTAACGGGAGATTCGGTGTGCCACGCGGACGGCGCGACAGGGTGGTTGATCCGGGGCGCGGCCGAGGAGTAGCGTCGGGAGAACGGCCGATGTTAATCGATTAACACTTCGACAGCGGTACACCTCCCCACGTCCATCTCACCCGCCTCGCTCGCCGACCTCAGAGGAGCTAATTACCGTGTATCCCTATAGGGAATGCTAGGTTATACGACTAGCATGAGACCCACAGCACGCCAGGTCGCCGAGCTCGCCGGCGTCTCCGTCGCGACCGTCAGCTACGTCCTCAGCGGCCGGGACCGCCCGGTCGCCGCCGAGACGCGCCGGCGGGTGCTCGACGCCGCCGGACGGCTCGGCTACACCCCCGACCAGGCCGCGCGCAGCCTGCGCAGAGGCCGCACCCAGCGCGTCTGCCTGGTGCTCAGCTCGCTCGGCGGCGTGCCCACCGACGAGCGGCTGGCCACCGACCTGCACGAGATGGCCGACGCGCGCGGCTACTCCGTCGTCAACCTGGCCGTCTACTCCGAGGCCCGCGCGAAGGCGGCCGTAGACGTGCTGCGCGGCGGCGTCGCCGACGGCGCGCTGATCAACGTCACCGGCGGTCACCTCGCCCCGGAGCTGATCAACGGCCTCGCCGCCGCGGGACTGCCGATGGTGGTGCTGAGCAACGAGGACGGGCTGGAGGGCTGCGACGTCGTACGGACGCCGGAGACCGACGCGTGCGAGGAGGCCGTCACGCACCTGCTGGCGCGGGGGCGGCGGCGCATCGCGTTCCTCGCCCACCGCCACGACCTCTACCGGGAGCGCCCCTCGGGCCGCGTCCTCGGCTACACGAGGGCGCTCGACCGGCATGGCGTGCCGGACCGGATCATCACCTCCGGGGCCGACGACCGTGTGTCGGCCTACCAGACGGCCACGGAGCTGCTGCGTTCCGCCGACCGCCCCGACGCGATCTTCGCGGCCTCCGACCGGGCCGCGATCAGCGCGATCTGGGCGGCCAGGGACGCCGGGCTGCGCGTGCCCGACGACGTCGCGATCGTCGGCGTCGGCAACATCGACGAGGGTCTCATCACCAATCCGCAGCTCAGCACGGTCGGGCCGCTCCGGCACGACTACACCGACGTGGTGCGGCTGCTGTTCGACCGCCTCCAGGCCGAGGAGGCGCCGGCCGCCCGCGAGATCGTCCGCTCCTGGACCTTCCTGCGGCGTGGCTCCTCCTAAGAAGGGAAACGCGAGATGTCCCCCAATCTCAGCCGCCGTGACCTGATCCGCCTCGCCGGGGCCGCCGCCGCGGCTCCGGTGCTGTCCGCCTGCGCGGGCGCGCCCCCTGCGCCGTCCGCCGCCGCGCCCGGCACGTTCACCGTCTACTGGAACGCCGGCCACGACTACGCGGCCTACCGCAAGGTCATCGCCGAGTTCGAGCAGGCCAACAAGGTCAAGGTCAACCTGCAGAAGTACCAGTGGCCCGACCTGCGCACCCGCCTGCTGGCCGACTTCGCCTCGGGGACCGTGCCCGACCTGGTGGAGGAGCCCGGCGGATGGGTGCAGGAGTTCGCGATCTCCGGCAACGCCCGCTCCCTGCAGGACTTCGTCGACCGCGACGGCGGGGCGATGGGCTTCCCCGCCGACTGGCAGCCGGTGACCGTCGAGCGCAACTCCTACCAGGGCAAGGTGTACGGCGTCCAGCTCCACCTCACCTGCAACACGCTCCTCTACAACAAGGCCATGCTGCGCGAGGCCGGGCTGGAGCCGCCGTCGACCTGGGAGGAGTTCCTGGCCGCCGCGCGCAAGCTCACCAAGGACGGCGTGTACGGCGTCGCGCTCAACCAGGACCACACCTACGTGTGGCCGTGGCTCATCCAGGCCGGCGTCACCCCGTACGACCCGGCGACCGGCGAGATCATGGGCCCGAGGGAGGCGGCCGTCGAGGCCCTGCAGTTCCAGGCCGACCTCGTCCACAAGCACAAGGTCGCGCCGGTGCCGGTGTCGAGCACCGACTACTCGGGCCCGCAGAAGCTGTTCTCCGCAGGGCGCGCCGCCATGATCCTCACCGGGCCCTGGGACCTCGACCCGATCAGGAAGACCAGCCCCGACCTGGAGCTGGGCGTCGCGCCGCCGCTGAAGCACCGGACGCGGGCCACGCAGGCGGCCGGGGTCAGCCTGTTCGTGCCCGCCAAGGCCGCCCGGCCCGAGCTGTCGTGGGACTTCGTCAAGCGCGTCACCGCGGCCGAGGTGGAGCGGGCCGCCACCGCGGAGACCGGCATGCTCATGCCGCGCAAGTCCTGGGCGGAGCTGTCCGAGGTGCGGTCGGACCCGGTCACCAAGGTCTTCGCCGACGCGCTCGCCATCGCCCAGGACCCCTCGCAGCAGGTGCGCCTGACCGGGCAGCTCGGCAAGTGGGACGAGCAGCTCAAGGTGATGTACCAGCAGGTGCTCATCCAGAACCAGCCGGCCGCCGAGGCCCTCGCGGCCTTCACCAGGACCGCCGAGGGCTTCCTCAAGTGAGCGTCAGGACCCCGCGCACCCTGGCGGGCCGCTACGCCCGTACCGCCTACCTCTTCCTGCTGCCGGCGATCCTGTTCTTCGCGGCCTTCTTCTACCTGCCGATCGGCAACGTGGTCGCGACCAGCCTCCGCACGGGACCGCAGGCCGACCAGTGGGCCGGGCTCGGCAACTACGCCGACGCGCTCGGCGATCCGGCGGTGCGGCACTCGTTCCTGGTCACGGTGGCGTTCGCGGTCATGGTGGTGATCGGCTCGATCGTGCTCGGGCTGGCTCTCGCGCTGGCGCTGGACCAGCCGCTCAGGGGGCGGGTGGTGTTCCGGGTGCTGCTGCTGGTGCCGTACCTGACGTCGGTGGCGATCGTCGGGCTGCTCTGGCGCAACATCCTCGACCCCGAGCTGGGCGTGCTCAACCGGGTGCTGGCCGGGCTCGGGCTGCCCGGCCAGCAGTGGCTCAACACCGCGCCGCTGCTCACCATCGCCTGCGTCACGCTGTGGCAGAGCGTCGGCTACACGATGGTGCTGTTCCTGGCCGGGCTCCAGGGCATCCCCGAGACCTACCACGAGGCCGCGCGGATCGACGGCGCGGACGCCTGGCGGCGGTTCTGGCGGATCACGCTGCCGCTGCTGGCGCCGACGACGCTGTTCGTCTCGGTGATGGCGGTGATCTCGGGGCTGCAGGCGTTCGGGCAGGCGTACATCATCACCAACGGCGGGCCGGGCGACGCCACCGACCTGTCGGTCTTCCACATCTTCAACGTCGCCTTCCGCACCCGCGACTTCGGCTACTCCTCGGCGCAGTCGGTGCTGCTGCTCGTCGTGATCGTCGCGTTCACGCTGGTGCAGCTCCGGGCCGGGCGGCGCGGGGAGGTCACGTACTGATGCGCAGGACCCTGCTCTACGCCCTGCTCGCGCTGGCCGGCCTGGTCACCGTGCTGCCGCTGCTCTACATGGTGTCGCTGTCGCTGCAGACCGAGGCCGAGACGCTGGCGGCCGACGCCGTGCTGGTGCCGGACTCGCCCCAGTGGGGCAACTACGCCGAGCTGTTCACGCGGGCGCCGTTCGGCGACTTCATCGTCAACAGCCTGGTCGTGGCGGGCGCGATCACGCTGGCGCACCTGCTGTTCGACCCGCTCGTCGGGTACGTCTTCGCCAAGTTCCGCTTCCCGCTGCGCAACACGCTGTTCGTGGCGCTGCTGGCCACGCTCATGGTGCCGTTCTTCGTGCGGATGATCCCGTTGTACGTGCTCATGGCCAACCTCGGCTGGCTGAACACCTACCAAGGGCTGATCACGCCGTTCCTGATGGACGCGTTCGGGATCTTCCTCATGCGGCAGTTCATCCAGCCCATCCCCGACGACCTCATCCACGCCGCCCGCATCGACGGCGCCTCGGAGCTGCGCGTCTACCGCAGCGTCATCCTGCCGCAGACCCGGCCGGCGCTCGCCGTGCTCGGGCTGTTCACCTTCGTCTTCCAGTGGAACGAGTTCCTGTGGCCGCTGGTCGCCACCACCACGCCCGAGATGCGGACCATCCCGGTCGGGCTGACCCTGTTCAACCAGGAGTACTTCACGCTGTGGCACCTGACGGCCGCGGGCTCGGTGATCCTCTTCGTGCCCACCGCCGTGCTGTTCGTCCTCACCCAGCGTCACTTCGTCAGGGGCATCGCCCTGACCGGTCTCAAATAGGGAGCTTCCGTCTTGCGTCCGAACGTGATCGTCGTCCTCACCGACCAGCAGCGGTGGGACACCGTTGGCCCGCTCACCCCCAACCTCGACCGGATGGCCAGGCACGGCACCCAGGCCACGGTCGCGATCACCCCGCAGCCGGTGTGCGCGCCCGCCCGCGCCGCGCTGCAGACGGGCCGCTACCCGACCACGACCGGCGTCCACCGCAACGGCCGCGTGCTGCCGCCGGAGGAGCGTACGCTCGCGCATCACTTCGGCGCGGCCGGCTACGCCACCGGTTACCTCGGCAAGTGGCACCTGGCGGGCGCGGAGCCGGTGCCGGAGGAGCAGCGCGGCGGCTACCGGTCCTGGCTCGGCGCGAACGCGCTCGAGCACACCTCCGACGCCTACCGCACGATCGTCTTCGACGAGGCGGGCGATCCCGTCCTGCTGCCCGGCTACCGCTCCGACGCGCTCGTGGACGCCGCGATCAGGTTCGTCGCCGACCACCACGACGAGCCGTTCTTCCTGTTCCTGTCGCTGCTGGAGCCGCACCACCAGAACGAGGTGGACAACTACCCGGCGCCCGACGGCTACGAGGAGCGCTACCAGGGCGCCTGGCTGCCGCCGGACCTCGCCGCGCTCGGCGGCACCGCCCACCGGCACCTCGGCGGCTACCTGGGCCAGGTCAAGCGCCTGGACGAGGGGCTGGGGCGGCTGCTGGACGCCCTGCGCAGCCTCGGCCTGCTGGAGGAGACGATCGTGGCCTACACCTCCGACCACGGCAACCACTTCAAGACCCGCAACGCCGAGTACAAACGCTCCTGCCACGACGCCTCGCTGCGGGTGCCGCTGGCGCTGCGCGGCCCCGGCTTCGACGGCGGCGGCGCGATCGCCCGCCCGGTCAGCACCCTCGACCTGCCGCCGACGCTGCTGGCGGCGGCCGGGCTGCCGGTGCCGGAGGAGATGCAGGGCCGCTCGTTCCTGCCGCTGCTCCGCGACGCCCGCGCCGACTGGCCGGAGGAGGTGTTCTTCCAGGTCAGCGAGTCTGAGGTGGGGCGCGGCATCCGTACGTCGCGGTGGAAGTACTACGCGGTCGCCGAGGACGCCGACCCCTGGGACGACCCGGCCGCCGGCCGCTACCGGGAGCAGGCGCTCTACGACCTGGAGAGCGATCCGTACGAGCTGGTGAACCTGGCGGGCCACCCCTCGCACGACGGGGTCGCGGCGGGGCTGCGGGAGCGGCTGGCGCGGCGGATCGCCGAGGCCGAGGGCGCCGCGCCCGAGATCGAGCCGGCCGCCGCCCGCCCGGCCCCGCACCAGGCGATGACCGACCCTGAGGTACGGCTGCGCGGCCCGAAGCCGGTCAGGATCGGCCACCAGCGGCCATGATCAAGGGATGGCGGGAACGGGTGTTCCCGCCATCCGCAGGGGTTAGCTCGCCGCGTCGGCGGGCTTGTGGGTGTGCGGGGCGGCGCTCCGCTTCGCCGTCGCGGCCTGGGCGGTCGCGGCGCCGATCGAGCCGGTGTCGAAGGCGTAGCGGGCGGTCAGCGTGGCGATGGCGTCGGAGTTGACGTCCAGGGCCTTGTCGTTGATGTTGGCGATGGTGTCGCAGACGCTGTGGTAGCACGGGTCGAGCGGGACGCCCGCCGTGCCGCCGAAGATCGCGGCTTCCTCGGCCGTCTTCAGCTGCTCCGCGCCGGTGAACAGGCCGCCGGAGGGGATCCCGGCCGCGATGAACGCGCCGTAGTCGGAGCGGCCGGTGAACGCGGTCGCGGTGTACGGCAGCCCGCGCCCGGCGAAGAACTTCTCGAAGTCCTCCTCGATCACGTCAGACCCGGCCGGCCCGGAGGTGCCGAACGCGTCGCCGTCGCCGTCGTAGATGCCGAACGTGTAGTTCGGCGAGGCGATCATGTCGAAGTTGAGGTAGAGCGCGATCTTGGCCCGCTCGGCCTCGGGCAGGGTGGCCACGTAGTGCTCCGAGCCGAGCAGGCCGAACTCCTCGGCGCCCCAGAAGGCGAAGCGCACCTGGTTCTTCGGCTTGGTCTTGGCGAACTGCAGCGCGACCTCCAGGATGCCGGCGCTGCCCGAGCCGTTGTCGTTGATGCCGGGGCCCTCCTGGACGCCGTCCAGGTGCGCGCCGAGCATGACGACGTTGTTCCTGTCGCCCTTCTTGGTCTGCGCGATCACGTTGTACGTGGTCCGCTGCTCCACCACCGGGTCCCAGTTGAGCTGGACCGCGGCGCCCGCGGTCGAGGCCAGCTCCTGGCCGACGGAGAAGCTGGTGAAGAACGACGGGATGGTGACGCCGGGCCCGCTGAGCACCGGGTTGAGGTCCACCTCGGTGCGCCCTTCCTGGCCCTCGTTGAACACGATGGCCGCGGACGCCCCGGCCGCCATGGCGTTGTCCACCTTGACGCGGAAGTTGCAGGTGCCGCGCTGCATGAGCGCCACGTTGCCCGGGACGAAGCCGGCGAAGTCGCTCGCCTCGCACCCGGACGACGAGGAGTTGGCCGGGCCGGGCGGCAGCACCAGGTCGACGGCCTGGACGGTGCCGCCGGCCGCGCCGGCCGGCGAGTCGCCCATCGCCACGTAGTCCTGGAAGAAGCCGTACGTGTACGTCTTCGCCGGCGCGGGGCTGGTGCGCTTGAGCACGGGCGGCGTGCGGTAGCCGTCGAAGGTGAACTCGAAGGGCTGGATCGTCACCTCGTAGCCGGCGGCGCGCAGCTTGCCCGCCACGTAGTCGCGGGAGGCGTCGAAGCCGGAGCTGCCGGAGACGCGGGTCCCGGAGTTGGCGTCGGCGATGGCCTGTAACGCCTTGAGATGCTTCTTGACGTTCTTGCCGGAGACGTCCTTGACGAGCTTGCGTACGGCGGCGTCGTCGCGGCCGTGGGCCTGGGCGGGGCCGGCCATGGCCATGGGGAGGAAGACGACCGCGGCCGCCGTGATGGCGCCGACTAGGGAACGCATGTTTCCGTTGCTCCTCGGTACGTAAGGGGAGACCCGGGTTGAAGATGCGCGCGTGCCCTGAAACTAGTAAGAATCACCGCAAATAAGAAGATTGGGGATGTCTCTGTTGCATCACGGAACGTTGACCATCGGTGGCCGGACCGTGCACCGCCTGGGATTCGGCGCGATGAGCCTCACCGGCCCCGGCGTCTGGGGGCCGCCCGAGGACCGCGAGGCGTGCCTGCGCGTGCTGCGCCGGGCCGTCGAGCTGGGTGCCGACTTCATCGACACCGCCGACTCCTACGGCCCCTACGTCAATGAGGAGATCATCCGCGAGGCGCTGCACCCGTACCCGGAGCACGTCACGATCGCCACCAAGGCCGGGTTCGTGCGCACCGGGCCGGGGGAGTGGCATCCCGTGGGACGGCCCGCTTACCTGCGGCAGGAGGTCGAGATGAGCCTGCGCCGGCTCGGCGTGGACCGGCTCGACCTGCTCCAGCTCCACCGCGTCGACCCCGAGGTGCCCCTGGAGGACCAGGTCGGCGAGCTCAAGGCGCTCCGCGACGAGGGCAAGATCGCCGCGATCGGGCTGTCGGAGGTCACCGTGGAGCAGCTGGAGCGGGCCCGGCGGGTCGTGGAGATCGCGAGCGTCCAGAACCGCTACAACCTCACCCTGCGGGCCTCCGAGGACGTGCTCGACCACTGCGAGGCGCAGGGCCTCGCCTTCATCGCCTACACCCCCATCGCCAAGGGCCGGCTGGCCGCGCCGGGCGGCCCCGTGGACCACGTGGCCCGCGACCTCGGGGCCACGCCCGCCCAGGTCAGCCTGGCCTGGCTGCTGGCCCGCTCGCCGGCCCTCGTGGCGATCCCCGGCACCTCGTCCCTCGCCCACCTGGAGGAGAACATGGGCGCCGCGACCGTGTCGCTCACCCCCGAGCAGGTGGCCGAGCTGTCTGCGGCCTGACGCGCGGAGACCGGCCCGCCGGGCGGCGGGCCGGTCCCTCTCGCTCGGCCGGGTCAGCCCAGGCCGTTCCTCATGGCCGTGAGGAGTTCGGCGTTGGTGGTGTCACCGCTGAGCTCCCAGAAGAACGCGCCGCCGAGGCCCTGGTTCTTCGAGTAGCTCATCTTGCCGCCGATCGTGGCCGGCGTGTCGTAGCTCCACCATTGGTTGCCGCAGTAGGCGTAGGCGGTGCCGGCGACCGTGCCGGTGGACGGGCAGCGGGTCTTGAGCACCTTGTAGTCCTCGATGCCCTGCTCGTACGTGCCCGGCGCCGGACCCGTGGCGGTGCCGCCCGGCGCGGCCTGCGTGACGCCGGCCCAGCCGCGGCCGTAGAAGCCGATGCCGAGCAGCAGCTTGCTCGCCGGCACGCCCTTGCCCTTGAGCTTCTGGATCGCGGCGTCGGAGTAGAAGCCGGCGGTCGGGATGCCGGAGTAGGACGTGAGCGGGGAGTGCGGGGCCGTCGGGCCCTGCGCGGCGAAGGCGCCGAAGTAGTCGTAGGTCATGACGTTGTACCAGTCGACGTACTGGGCGGCGCCGCCGTAGTCGGCCGCGTCGATCTTGCCGCCGTTCGTGCCGTCGGCGGTGATGGCCGCGGTGACCAGGTTGCCGGAGCCGAAGCGCGAGCGCAGCGCCGACATGAGGTTCCTGAACGCCGCCGGGCCGCTGCTGTCACAGGTCAGGCCGCAGGCGTTCGGGTACTCCCAGTCGATGTCGATGCCGTCGAAGACGTCCGCCCAGCGCGGGTCCTCGACCAGCCGGTAGCAGGACTCGGCGAACGCGGCCGGGTTCTGCGCGGCCTGGGCGAAGCCGCCGGACCAGGTCCAGCCGCCGAAGGAGAACAGCACCTTCAGGTTCGGGTACTTCTTCTTCAGCTTGCGGAGCTGGTTGAAGCTCCCGCGCAGCGCGCCGGCGTCCCAGGTGTCGGCGACGCCGTCCACGCTCTCGCCCGCCTGGTAGAAGCGGTCGTAGTCGGCGTAGCTGTCGCCGATCGCGCACTGGCCGTTCGTCACGTTGCCGAAGGCGTAGTTGATGTGCGTCAGCTTGGCCGCCGAGCCGCTGGTGTCGATGTTCTTGACGTGGTAGCCGCGCTGGTAGACGCCCCACTGGACGAAGTAGCCGAGCACCTTGTTCCCGCCGCCTCCGCCGCCGTTCGAGGTGGTGGCGGTGACGGCGGCGCTGGCGGCGCTGCGGTTGCCGGCGGCGTCGCGGGCGCGGACGGTGTAGGTGTAGGCCGTGTTGGCGGCGAGGCCGGTGTCGGTGTGGGTGGTGCCGGTCACGGTGGTGACGAGGGTGCTGCCCCGGTAGACCTCGTAGCCGGTGACGGCGACGTTGTCGGTGGAGGCGTTCCAGGCGAGCGAGACGCTGCTGGAGGTGACGCCGGTGGAGCGCAGGTTGCCGGGCACGGACGGCGGGGTGGTGTCGGTGCCGCCGCCGTTCGAGGTGGTGGCGGTGACGGCGGCGCTGGCGGCGCTGCGGTTGCCGGCGGCGTCACGGGCCCGGACGGTGTAGGTGTAGGCCGTGCTCGCGGTCAGGCCGGTGTCGGTGTAGGTGGTGCCGGTGACGGTGGTGACGAGGGTGCTGCCTCGGTAGACCTCGTAGCCGGTGACGGCGACGTTGTCGGTGGAGGCGTTCCAGGCGAGCGAGACGCTGTTGCTGGTGACGCCCGTGGATCGGAGGTTGCCGGGCACCGACGGCGCGGTGGTGTCGGTGCCGCCGCCGGAGGAGACCTTCCAGAGGGCGGGGACGTTCGGCGGCTCCCAGCCGGGCTGGGAGGTGTGGCCCTGGAGGCAGACGTAGTCGACGCCGTTGTAGGTGACGATCGCGCCGGTGGCGTAGGCGGTCCACGGGGCCCAGGCGGCGGCCATGACCATGCCGTAGGCGGCGGGCGGCGCCACGGCGACGGTGGTGAGGGGCAGCGCGAGCGCCGCCAGGCAGGCGAGGATCTTGTTTCTCATGTCGCTCCGACATCCGTTGGGGGCGTGTGGGGGGTGGGATGCCAGGAAACTATTAGGAAAGTTTCCTTTTAGTTGTGAGACGACCGTAACCTCAAGCTGCGGAGGCGTCAATAATTCGCGCGCGAAAATCCCGGCCGGGCCAGTAGGGTCTGACCCCATGACGCAAGGTGTCCGATTGATCCGAGATGTCGGTCTCGCTCCCACCGAGTACGCGTACGCGGCCGTCACCGACGTCCCGGTGCGCGCCGTCTGGGCGGCCGGGGCCTGCCCGCTCGACGCCGACGGCGTGACCGTCTGCCCAGGTGACGTCGCAGGGCAGACCCACCAGGTGATGCGCAACCTCGCCGACGCGCTCGCCGCCGCCGGCGCCGCACTCACCGACCTCACCAAGACCACCGTGTACGTCGCCTCGTCCGACCGCGCCGACCTGGCGACCGCCTGGAAGGTCTACCGCGAGCACATGGACGGGCACGACGTGCCCAGCACGCTGCTCGGCGTGACCGTGCTCGGCTACACCGGCCAGCTCGTCGAGGTCGAGGCCGTCGCCGTCCTCCCCCTCCCGTAGCGGCGCCCCTGACCCGCCCGGCAGGCGTCGGGCAGGTCAGGGGCGGGCGCTCAGGTGAGGAGAGCGGCCAGGGCCTGGGCCGGCTCCGGGTGAGCGGTCAGGAGGAGGGCCGCGGGGGACGCGGGCGAGGCATCCGCGACGTGCCAGGTGGGCTCGCAGCCGAGCAGCACGGCCACCGCGTCGCAGGTCGTGCGGTGGGCGGACAGCAGCTCGGCGGCCGGTCCCGCGGGCGCGACGGCCGGACGGGACGCGGCCACTGCGGCAGGGGCCGGACGCGGCGACCAGGGCGGGGTCCAGGAGTCCACCTCGGCCAGCGAGCCGGGGAACGTCCGGCCCGCCTCGCGCACCAGGGCGGGCATCAGCTCGGCGGCCTCGTTCCGCAGCGTCGTGATCAGCTTCGGCAGCCACGGCAGCAGCACCGAGTCGGGCAGCCGGCCGAACGCCTTCGAGATCACCTCCACCACGAACCCCGACAGCGCCGGCACCGGCTCCATGGCCTGCACGAACCCCATGATGTACTGCGGGAACGACGGCACCACCAGCGGATTGCCCAGCAGCTCCTCGCACCGCTCCCGCAGCTCGGCCACGCTCAGCAGCCCGAGCTGGGTGCGCGCCGCCCACAGCAGCGCCACCTTCGCCGGCGCCTCGGGATGCGACTGCCGCACCGCCAGTTCGAGCTGCGCCCGGTCGCAGCCCAGCGCCAGCGCCAGGCTCTCCATCGAGAACAGGAACCCGAGCATCGCCCCCACCTGCCGCACGCCGGTGTCGTCGTCGACGAACGCCGTCGGCAGCAGCGTGCAGTAGTGGGCGTAGCCGGCGGTGGCGAACTCCTCGCACCACGCGGGCAGCTCGGGCTCGTTCGCCCGGTAGTAGGCCAGCAGCCGCCGGATGCGGCGCAGCACCTCGGGCGCGTCGTCCGCGCTCCGCTCGGCGGACAGCAGCTCCACCGCCCGCGCCCCCAGCTCGTCGGCGAAGCGCCGGCTGCCGAGGTAGAGCACCGCGTCCTCGACCGCCGCGAGCGCGACCGCCGCCGTCGCCTCCGGAGCCCAGACCCGCCGCCGCAGCCGCTGCTCCAGCACCTGCTCGACGGTCACGCCGTCGTAGCCGAGCTCGATGAGCGAGCGCTGGTGCTTGCCGAGCGCGAGGTCCCAGCTCTCCTGGATCGAGCGCTCACCGAGCCGCCGCTCGCCCATGATGGGGCGTACGGCCTCGGGCGGCAGCAGGTAACGCAGCATCCACAGCAGGTCGGAGCAGGGCCTCAGCTCGGGGTCCGCGTGCAGGTCGAGCAGGGCCCGCTGGATCGTACGCTTCTCCAGGTCCAGCCCGAGCGGGGCGAGGCGGTCGAGGACGTTCCTGGCCAGCGGGGGCAGGGCGTCGTAGCCGACCACGCCGACCCGGTCGCTGCCGAGCAGGATCTCGCACAGCCGGGCGACGTCCCTGCGGCCCGGCACGACGTCCTTCTCGATGCAGGTGACGGCCGCGTCCTGGAAGTCGTACGGGGTGGGCCGGGCCCGGCCGCGCATCCCGGCCAGCAGGATCGAGGTCTCGAACACCGCGATCGCGTCCGCCGTGCTGGCGAGGTAGCCGTTGCGGCGGGCCAGCCGGACGATGTCCACGCACCAGCCGAGCAGCTCGGCCTCGTCCAGCGCGTCCAGCGTGGGCGGCCGGGACAGGAACCCGCTGAGCCGGTCGGCGGCGGGGGCCGGATCGCCGGTGGCAGGGGCCGGCGCGGGTTTGCGGGCCGCCGCCTTGCCGGTGCTCTTCTGCCCCGCGAGCCGATAGGGCGTCAGCCTGTCGCGCTTGACCGCCTTCGCCCACGTCGCCGCCGCGATCGACACCGACCCCGAGGCCAGCCCGAACTGCGCCTCGATGGCCGAGTGGCTGGAGGGGATGAGCCCGTACAGCCAGGTCGTGCCGGTGCGCGGGCTGATCGCGAAGGGGGCGGTGGAGCGCACGCCGAACTGCTCGACATCGCTGGCGGCGTGGAAGGCGCCGCACACGTACAGGCAGTCGGCGGGGTCGGCCCCGGTGGCGGCGAGGTGCTCGCGCATCCTCGTCCACATGTAGCGCTCGCGGTCCTCGTCGGCCGCCAGCCGGGCCGGGTCGCGGCTCAGCCGGCGGAACAGGCTGCCGATCAGCGTCATCACCTGGCGGTAGGTGTCGTGGTCCGCCCCGGACAGGGGCTGCTCGACGTACTGGTCCCACCACTCCGACCAGTGGCGCACCTTGCCGTGGTGCAGCAGGTGCTCCTCCAGCTCGGCGAAGCGGGGACGCAGGTCGCCGATCTCGACGCCGAGCGCGTCGCCGTGCAGCCCGGCCTCCTCGCCCTGGGGGCGGGCGTGCTCGCCCTCGGGCGTGTCCTCCTTCTCGGCCCACTGGAAGACGTGGTCGGTGGAGCGGTCGACCAGCACCAGCTCCACGCCGGGCGTCTCCAGCGCGTACGCGATCGCCTGGTATTCGGCCGACGCCTCGGTGATCGGCGCCACCACGCTGAGCGGCGCCCACTCCTTGGGGAACCCGTCGAGGTGCGTGGCGAACGCCTGCACCGCCACCGGCAGCCGGCAGTTGCGCAGCTCGGTGAGCAGCGGCTGGAGGTCCTCGCACAGCTCCAGGTAGATGACCTTCGGCTGCTTGTCGCGCAGCCTGCGCACCATCGCGAGGGCCGAGGCCGGCGAGTGGTGGCAGACCGGGAAGATCTCCAGCTCCTCGCGCAGCGCCCGGTCCACGTCGTCCACCATGCCGGTGAGGACCGCCGAGACGGCGTCGCCGCCGAACTCGCGCGCGGCCTGCGCGAGCTGCTCCCTGAGCGGGCCGAACGCGCCCACGGCCCCGTCGCCCGTCGCGGCCCCGTCGCCCGTCGCGGGCCCGCTCCTGTCGGGCCCGCTCACGACAGGCCCGCTCACGACAGGCCCGCTCAAGACAGGGTCGCGATGGCGTCGCGACCGCCCTCGAGGAACTCCTGCCACGGCCCGCCGTCCTTCTTGCCGCGGGGCTCCACCACGCCGTGCCAGTACTTGTTGAGTATCGCGAGGTCCTCGGGGCTGCGCCGGGCCAGCGAGCCGACCAGCGACCCGGCGAGCGTCTGGGCGCGCAGCACCCGGTCGCCGAAGAAGTGGCTGTGCAGGATGGCGTCCTCCAGCACGCCGATCTGCTCGGCCGTGGACAGCGCCGACTCCAGCCGCTCGTCGTCACTGGTGGCCGAGGCGGACGCCGAGCGCAGGTCGGCGAAGCTCTGCAGCAGGATGTCGAGCAGCGTCGGCGGCAGGTCGAGCTCGATCCGGTGCCGCCGCAGCAGCTCTTCGGTACGGAAGCGGACGATCTCCGCCTCGCTGTTCTTGTTGGTCACGACCGGGATGCGCACGAAGTTGAAGCGGCGCTTCAGCGCGGACGACAGGTCGTTGACGCCCCGGTCGCGGCTGTTGGCCGTGGCGATGATGGAGAAGCCCGGCTGGGCGAAGACGATGTTGTCGTCCTCCAGCTCGGGGATGGAGACGTACTTCTCCGACAGGATCGAGATCAGCGCGTCCTGGACGTCGCTGGTCGAACGGGTCAGCTCCTCGAAGCGGCCGATGACGCCGCGCTCCATCGCCGTCATGATCGGCGAGGGGATCATCGACTGGCGCGACTGGCCCTTGGCGATGACCATGGACACGTTCCACGAGTACTTGATGTGGTCCTCGGTCGTGCCGGCGGTGCCCTGGACCACGAGCGTGGAGTTACGGCAGATCGCCGCGGCCAGCAGCTCGGCCAGCCAGCTCTTGCCGGTGCCCGGGTCGCCGATCAGCAGCAGGCCCCGGTCGGAGGCGAGCGTCACGATGCTGCGCTCCACGAAGCTGCGGTCGCCGAACCACTTCTGCGGGATCTCGCGGTCGAGCCCGTCGGCGCGCTCGGAGCCGAGCACGAACAGCCGGATCATCTTCGGGCTGAGCCGCCACGAGAACGGCTTGGGGTTGTCGTCGACGGACTCCAGGTAGTCGAGCTCGTCGGCGTACTTGACCTCTGCGGGGGCGCGCAGCATGTCGTCACTCATCAGGGGGTCTCCTAGGTGAGGAAGTTCTTGAGCTCGAAGACGAGCTTGCGGATGTGGCCGGAGAGCACGGGGGTGCCCATGTCCTTGAGCTTCTGGCGGAACCACGGGTCGACGCTCTGGTGGCCGGAGCTGTTGACCGAGCCCACGGGGATGAACTTCACCCCGGAGCGGTGGATGGCCTCGAAGTCGGTGATCAGCGAGCGGTTGTCGTAGAAGTCGCTGATCCACACCATGACCGTGTTGCGCGGATCGGCGATCTTGGGGCGGGCCAGCGCCATCGCGACCGTGCCGTCGGTGCCGCCGCCGAGCGTCGTGCGCAGCAGCACCTCGAACGGGTCCGCCACCCACGGGGTCAGGTCGAGCGCCCGCGTGTCGTACGCGACGAGGTGCACGTCCACCTTGGGCAGCCCGGCGAAGATGGAGGCGAGGATCGTGCAGTTGACCATCGCGTCCACCATCGAGCCCGACTGGTCGACGACCACGATCAGCCGGGCCGGGGTGGTGCGGCGCGCGGTGTGCTTGTAGTAGAGCCGGTCGACGTAGAGCCGCTGGTCCTCGGGGCTCCAGTTGGTGAGGTTCTTCCAGATGGTCCGGTCGAGGTCGAGGTTGCGGAAGACCCGCTTCGGCGGCACCGACCGGTCGATGACGCCCACGCTGGTCTTCTCGACCTGGGTGCGCAGCACCTGGGCGACCTCGTCCACGAACCTGCGGATCAGCGCCTTGGCGTTGGCCAGCGCCACGCCCGACAGGTTGTGCTTGTCGCGCAGGAGCTGCTCGATGAGCGACATGCTCGGCGTGAGCTGCCGCGCCAGGTTGGGGTCGGCCAGCACCTCGCGCAGGCGCATGCGCTTGACCAGGTCGCCCTCGATCATGGCGAGCACGGCGGCCACCTCGTCGTCGCCTGGGCTGTGGCCCCGCCCGCCCGACTCGGTGCCCCGGCCCTTGCCGAGCCAGCCGGCGTCCCGCTTCCAGCGTTCGAGCTGCGCGGCCGTGACGTTGCCCGAGCCGGTGCAGAAGACGTTGAGCAGCAGCTTGGAGACCAGGGCGGCGCGGCGGACCTCGCCGCCCGCCTCGTGCTCCTTCTCGGCCAGCAGGTCGTCGAGCTCGTCGGCGAGCGCGGGATGGCGCTGGACGAGGGTGTCGACCGAGACGCCCGGGTCGAGCAGCGCGGGCGGCAGGCCGAGGTCCTCGACGACGGCCAGGCTGGACCTCTCCAGCGCGGGCTGCTCGTCGGCGCCGAACAGCCGCGACATGAGCCGCCAGTAGAGCACCTGGCGGCGGGTCTCGTCGGGACGGACCCCCGCGTCGCCGGTCGGGTCGCCGGCCGTGATGCCGACCTCGTCGCCGGTCTCGTTGCCGGTCGGGTCGCCGGTCTCGTTGTGCGTGGTCATTTCCGCAGCAACCGTCCCGCCCGCTCACGCAGCACCGCGACCGCGTCGCCGGCCTTGGCCTCGGCCTTGACCACCTTGGGATCGGTGGGGCCGAGCGCCCAGTCGCCGGTGTGCGCGGTGACCGGCTTCTTCTTCACCGTGGCCTGGACGGCGAGCGGCTGCAGCAGCCACCGCCCGTCCCAGCGCACCAGGCCGAGGCAGACGGAGGAGGCCGCCACCAGCTCGGGCGTCAGCGGAGTGCCGGTCGGCAGCCGGTCGAGGTCGAGCGCGATCCTGCTGCCGCCGAGCTCCAGCGTCCCGCCGTCGATCTTGTAGCCTTCGACCAGCACCGGCTCGGCGATGCGCACCGAGTGGCGGTCGAGCGGCGGGACCGGCGCCGCCTGCGCCGCGCCGAGCAGCACGCGGGCGGTGGTGAACGGGTCGGCCTCCTCGCCCGCGGCGGCGCGGTCCTCGTGCCACAGCAGGTCGCCGCCGGGCAGCAGCGGCATGTCCGTGAGGTCGAGCGCGCGATGCCCGGCGAGCGCGCCGAGCAGCACCGGATGGCCGGACACGAGCCGCCACACCGCCGGGCCGACGATCGTGTCGACCTTGGCGGCGGCGACGCCGGTGCGCACCAGCCGCGCCGGGCCGCCGCCGGCGGGCTCCAGGATGCCGTGCACCTGGACGCGCACCACGGTGGCGTGCTCGTGCACGTCGGCGCCGAGGATCAGCAGCCGGCCCGACACGGGCTCCGCGCCGCCGTGCCAGGGGCCGGACCGGGAGAGCAGCACGCCGCGCGTCCACAGGTCGCCCCAGCGGCGGGCGGGCAGGCGGTCCATGGTGCTCACCGGGCAGGAGGCACGCAGCTCCGCCGCCAGGCCGTCGAGCAGCACCGCGAGGCCGCGCAGCGCGGGCACGGCCAGCAGCGCCTCGATCGCCTGGTCGGACGGGGCGACCACGTCATGGTCGACGCCGCGCCAGCCGGCGATGGCCAGCTCGCGCAGCCACGCCCGGCACCCGGCCAGCAGATTGCCGGGCAGCTCCGCGCCGGTCGCCGGGGCGGAGCCGGAAGGCACTGCACCGGTCGCCGGGGCGGGCTCCCAAGGGGCGCGTTCGCGGTGGAGTGCGGTGTCGAGCCGGGTCAGCAGGGCGTCGTGCACCGCGCCGGTCAGTGCGGCGCGCGCGCCGGCCAGCACCGCCAGGTGCTCGTCGCCGATGGAGCCCGCGATCACCTTGTCCACGGCCTCGGCGGCCCGCTCGCCGAGCGGCCCGCCGGCCATCGCGCCCGCGAGCGCGGCCAGGGCCGCCGCCGGCTCCTCGCCGATCCGGGCGAAGCCGTGGGCGAGGGCGCCGTCGAACCCGTCAACCAGGCCGAGCGCGTCGTCCACGCCCTCGGGCCCGGCCGCGGTCAGCTCCCCGAGCTGCAGGTCGAGCATCAGTCGCTCACCTCGTTCTTCACCAGGTCGTTCATCAGCGGACCGCCCCCATCGCCGGGAACCAGTGCAGCTCGGCCAGCGGCTCCGTGCTGTCGGGGACCTCCAGGTAGGCCAGGTGGCGCAGGAACCGGCTGAACACGACGGCCGCCGGCGTGCGCTCGACCGGCCCGTTGAGGTTCAGCCCGGTGCCGGGGTCCGCCTCCACCCGCAGGTAGCGGGCCACGCGGTCGAGGCCGTACTGCAGGATCGCCTCGTCGGCGAGCAGGCGTACGTGCTTGCAGGCGTAGCCGTGCAGGGCCCCGCAGGGCCGGTTGTTGTTGGTGCTGCAGCTCATCGCCAGGCTGCCGGCGGTGATGGAGGAGACGTAGACCCGCTCGATGTCGGATCCGCTCGACACGACTCCCTGGAGCCGGCCGTCGGCCAGCTCGACGAAGGGCACCTTGGCCAGCTTGCGCGGCTCGACGGGCGCGATCACCCGCACCACGCTGCGCTGCTCCCACGCGGTTCTGTCCGCGTCCACGGCGTCGTAACCTCCTGCCTCGCCGGTCGCGGGGCAGGCGGGAGTGCCCGCTCCTGCGCGAACGGCTTGATCAACTGATCCGGGAACCTATCGGAGGCGACCGACAGTCCGGAGATGAAATGATCGAAAGCGACGACGCCTGCGGGCGGACGGATTGTCGATAATATTGTCTGTCTAGGTGCACGCAGACGGCGGGAGGATTTCCGTTGGGCGAGACGCTGACCGACCGCGTACGGGCGGTCATACTTGGCGGGGACTTCGTGCCCAACCAGCGCCTCATCGAGGCCGACGTGTGCGAGCAGTTCGGGGCGAGCCGGGCGGCCGTGCGGGAGACGTTCAAGGAGCTGGCGTCCGAGGGCCTGGTCGAGATCATGCGCAACAAGGGCGCCAGGGTCCGGGTGATCTCCAAGGCCGAGGCCGTCGAGATCACCGAGGTCCGCATGGTGCTGGAGGGGCTGGCCGCCTACAAGGCGGCCGAGCGGGTGACGCCGGAGCAGGCCGCCGAGCTGCGGGCGATCGTCACCGACATGCGGGCCGCGGTGGAGGTCAACGATCTCGACCGTTACTCCGAGCTCAACGTCGCCCTGCATGCCAAGATCCGCGAGATCGCCGGGCACCGCACGGCGGCGGCGATCATCGAACGGCTGGGGGCGCAGGTGGTGCGGCACAAGTTCCGCCTGGCCCGGCAGCCGGGGCGGGCGGCGGTGTCGCTGCCGCAGCACGAGCTGGTCGTGGCGGCCATCGTCGCCCGCGACCCCGAGGCCGCGCAGACGAGCATGCAGCAGCACCTGCGCAGCGTGGTCAAGGCCCTGGAATCGAGCGCGGACTGATCGTCCCCGGCTACCGGTCGCCGCCGGGGAAGGGCGGGAGGCCGGTCTCGGTGACCCGCCGCAGGGTGGCGGCCGTGGCGGCGGTCATCGTGGGCGGGACGTCCAGCTCCTCCAGCATGCGCGTGGCCGCGTCCATCTCGTGCACCCGCCGCACGCCGTGCTGCCCGGCGCCCTCCAGCAGACGCCGTACGAAGCGCTCGTCGGCGCCGGTCACCGTCTCCACCAGGTGCTCCCAGAACCACTCGGCCAGCCCGGCGGCCTCGGCGGCGCCCTGCGCCTCGATGGCGAGCGCGCTGAGGCCCTTCACCAGCACGCTCCGCAGCAGCTTGCGGGCCGCGGCGTCGCCGGCCTCGCCGCCGATCGGGGTCACGTCCATGCCGTGGGCGCCGGCGAAGGCGGCGAAGCGCTCCGCGCCCGCCCCGCTGGCCAGGATCGGCGTGGCCAGGCCGCGCAGCGGTACGGGCGCCATGATGGCCCCGTCCACGGCGACCGCTCCGGCGGCCTCCACCAGGGCGGCGATCTCGCGTTTGTCGCCCGGCGCGGCGGTCGACAGGTCGGCGTAGAGCGCGCCCGGCCTCAGGTGCGGGACGGACTCCGCGCAGGCGGCCAGGCTGTCGGCGCCGGTGGTCACCGCGATCACGACATCGGCGCCGCGCACGGCCTCCGCATTGCTGCCCACGAGCCCGTCGAGGAGTCCCGGGCCTTTCGCTGGGTCGCCCGGCGGGTAGGCCGGGTCGTACGCGCGCAGCCGTACCTTCGGGCCGAGGCCGTCGGCGAGTACGTGACCGGCCTCGCCGAGGCCGAGCAGCGCCACCTGAGGTCCCTCCATGGGCTCCCAATCTTTCATCGTTGACAATATTGTCGATTCTCTCCGCTTCCGAAGCCTATCGAACCGATTCTTCCGCGCAATTGGCGACGAAAGTGTTGACAATCCGCCGGACCCGCTCATAGCGTCATGGCGTGACCTCGGGAAAGACTCCTCACACCCTTCTGGTGATCAGCGCCCACGCGGGCGACTTCGTCTGGCGCGCCGGCGGCGCCATCGCGCTGGCCGCCCACCGCGGCGGCCGGGCCAAGGTGGTCTGCCTCAGCTACGGCGAACGCGGCGAGTCCGCCAAGGCGTGGCGCGCCGGCCACACCCTCGACGAGATCAAGGCCATCCGCAGGGAGGAGGCCGAGCACGCCGCCGCCGCGCTGGGCGCCGAGATCGAGTTCCTCGACGCGGGAGACTACCCACTGGTGGAGACGCCGGAACTGGTGGACCGGCTGGTGCGCGTCTACCGCGAGAGCGAGCCCGACGTGGTGCTCACCCACCCGCTCGCCGACCCGTACAACGGCGACCACCCGGCGGCGGCCCGCATGGCGCTCCAGGCCCGCGTGCTGGCCCAGGCGATCGGCTACGACGCCCCCGGCGAGCCCCTCGGCGCGCCCCCGGTGTTCTTCTTCGAGCCGCACCAGCCCGAGCAGTGCGACTTCAAGCCCGACGTGCTGCTCGACATCACCCCGGTGTTCGAGGCCAAGCGCAAGGCCATGGAGTGCCTGCCGGCCCAGCAGCACATGTGGGACTACTACACCGACCTCGCGGTGCGCCGCGGCGTGCAGCTCAAGCGCAACGCCGGGCCCAACCTGGGGCTGGCCCACGACACCAGGGCCGAGGCGTTCATGCGGCTGTACCCGCAGGTGACGGACACTCTTCGATGAGGAACGTCGTCGTCACCGACGTCCCGCGCGCCGACGTCGCCCGCGTCGACGTCCTCGCCGCGTACGGCGTCGCCACCGTCCACGAGGCGCTCGGCCGCACCGGCTACCTCGGCCCCCGCCTGCGCCCCGCCTGGCCCGGCGCCCGCGTCGGCGGCAACGCCGTCACCGCGATCTGCTGGCCCGGCGACAACCTGATGATCCACGTCGCCGTCGAGCAGTGCCGCGAGGGCGACCTGCTGGTGGTCGCCACGACCTCGCCGTGCACCGACGGGATGTTCGGCGAGCTGTTCGCCACGGCGCTGCGGCACCGCGGCGTGCGCGGCGTGGTGATCGACGCCGGCGTACGGGACGTCGCCGAGCTGCGGGCCATGGGCTTCCCCGCCTGGAGCGC
Organism: Nonomuraea wenchangensis; assembly: GCF_900111685.1. Lineage (GTDB taxonomy): Bacteria > Actinomycetota > Actinomycetes > Streptosporangiales > Streptosporangiaceae > Nonomuraea > Nonomuraea wenchangensis. Next base: position 204,592 of record NZ_FOHX01000006.1, on the reverse strand, counting down.
GGCCGTCAGCGCGCAGGGCACCGTCAAGGCCACGCCCGGCGCCGTCAACGTGCCGGTCGCCATCGGCGGCCGGCTCGTCCGGCCCGGCGACGTGATCCTCGCCGACGACGACGGCGTGCTCGTCGTGCCGAGGGGCGACCTGGAGCACGGCATCGCCGCCGCCGAGGCGCGGGCCGCGAAGGAGGCCGCCACGCGGGAGGCGTTCCTCAAGGGCGAGCTGGGCCTCGACCGGTACGGGCTGCGCGAGCGGCTGCCGGACCTCGGCATCGTCTACCTGACCGCCGACGAGTACGCCAAGGACCAAGATGCCTGACCGCGACGACGACGACGCCGCCGCCGGCGTGCGCTGCATGCTGATGCGCGGCGGCACCTCCAAGGGCGCGTACTTTCTCGCCGAGGACTTGCCCGCCGACCCGGACGAGCGGGACGAGCTGCTGCTGCGCGTCCTCGGCAGCCCCGATGCGCGCCAGATCGACGGCGTCGGCGGCGCACACCCGCTGACCAGCAAGGTCGCCGTCGTGTCGCGCTCCGCCGACCCCGCCGCCGACCTCGACTACCTGTTCCTGCAGGTGGCCGTGGACGAGCCGGTCGTCACCAGGACGCAGAACTGCGGCAACCTGCTCGCCGGCGTCGGCCCGTTCGCCGTCGAGCGCGGCCTGGTACGGGCGGGCGGCGACCACACCGAGACGCGCATCCGGCTGGTCAACACCGGCGGCCTCGCCACTGCCCGCTTCCCGACGCCCGGCGGCCGGGTCGACTACCGAGGCGGCACCGCCATCTCCGGCGTGCCAGGCACGGCGGCGGCCGTCGTGCTCGGCTTCGCCGGCACCGCCGGCTCCAGCACCGGCAGCCTGCTGCCCACCGGCAACCAGGTGGACGTCATCGACGGCGTCGAGGTCACCTGCGTCGACAACGGCATGCCGGTCGTCGTGGCGGCGGCGGCCGATCTCGGCCTCACCGGCTACGAGCCGTACGAGGAGCTGGCCGCCGACGCCGCGCTCGCCGAGCGGGTGCAGGCGCTGCGCCTGCGCGCAGGGGAGCTGATGGGGCTCGGGGACGTCACCGGCGCGTCCGTGCCGAAGACCACGCTCGTCGCGCCGCCCCGCGACGGGGGCGCGCTGTGCACGCGCACGTTCATCCCCGTCCGCCCGCACACCTCGATCGGCGTGCTCGGCGCGGTCAGCGTCGTGACCGCCGCGCTGCTGCCGGACGGCGTGGCCCGCCGCTTCGCCCGGCTGCCCGGCGGCCCGCGCGTGGCCGTCGAGCACCCCACCGGACAGCTGGAGGTCGAGGTGGAGCTCGACCTCACCACCGACCCGCCGACCGCCGTGCGCGCCGCGAACGTGCGCACCGCCCGCAAGCTCTTCGACGGGACGGTCTTCCCCCGCCCGCGACCGGACGAAGGACCGACGACCCGATGAACGCCCTCCTGCACGACGTCGCCCACCTCGCCTACGCCGAGCTGCTCACGCCCGAGCCCGAGCGGAGCCTGTGGTTCTTCACCGAGATCCTCGGCATGACCCGCGCCGGCGAGGACGGCGACTCCGTCTACCTGCGCACCTACGACGACTACGAGCACCACAGCCTCAAGCTCACCGCCCACCGCACCTCCGGCCTGCGCGCCACGGGCCTGCGCGCGAGCAGCCCGGAGGCGCTGGAGCGCCGGATCGCCGCGATCAAGGACTCCGGGCTCGGCATCGGCTGGCGTGACGGCGACGCCGGGCGCGGCCCGACGTACGCCTTCCGCGACCCCGACGGGCACGAGCTGCACCTGTACTGGGAGTCGGAGTGGTACGAGGCCCCCGAGGAGCTGCGCCCGGCGCTGAAGAACCAGCCGCAGGCGTTCCCCGGCCACGGGGTGGGCGTGCGCCGCCTCGACCACGTCAACTTCCTGGCCGCCGAGGCCGCCGCGAACGGCGCTTTCGTCCGCGACGTGCTCGGCGCCCGGGTCACCGAGCAGATCATGCTGAACAGCGGCCGCATCGCGGCGCAGTGGCTGCACTTCGGGAACAAGTCGTACGACCTGGTCTTCACCGACGACTGGTCGGGCTCCTCGGGGCGGCTGCACCACATCGCGTTCGCCACCAACGGCCGCGAGGACATCCTGCGCGCCGCCGACATCTGCCTTGAGCGGGGCGTCCACATCGAGACCGGCCCGCACAAGCACGCCATCCAGCAGACGTTCTTCCTCTACGTCTACGAACCCGGCGGCAACCGCATCGAGCTGTGCAACCCGCTCACCCGGCTCATCCTGGCCCCCGACTGGCGCGTGGTGACCTGGACGGAGGCCGAGCGGGCCAAGGGCCAGGCATGGGGGCTGAAGACCATCGAGTCCTTCCACACGCACGGCACCCCGCCCGTCGAGCCGAGTGCTTGAGCTCAGCCCACGAACCTGGCCACGGCCGGGATGCGCCGCAGCACCAGCCAGTCGAGCAGCAGCACCGCCGCCATCGTGACCCCGGCCAGCGGGAACACCAGCCCGAGCACCGCCATGACGGCGATCACCCCGTACGCGCTGCGCCGGTCCGTCGGCCGGGCGGGCGCACCGGCGCGGCCCCGGGGGCGGCGCTTCCACCACATCATCGCGCCGGTCACCACGAGCGTGACCAGCGCCAGGCAGGCGGCCAGCATGACGGCCAGGTTGGCGGGGCCGTACCTGCGGCCCTCGTGCAGCGCGATGCCCTGCTCGACGAGCTTGGCGACGGTGCCGTACTCGGCCCAGCCGTACGACGTCAGCACCTTGCCCGTGTACTGGTCCACGTGGAGCGTACGGCCGTCCGACGGGTCGCGGCGCGGCTCGGCCACGACCGTGTAGACGCCGGTCGGGCCGTCCGGCAGCAGCACCTTGACGTCGCACTCGGCGCACGAGGCGACCGAGGGCCCGGCGGCGGCCAGCGCGGCCTCCACCGGCAGCGCGCCGGGCTGCAGCACCCCGCCGCCGCCCCCGTGCCCGGCGTGCTCGCCGCCGGAGCTCGGCACGGGCAGCCGCTCGGCCGCCCACGGCACCTTCGCGTCCGGGTTGCCGGACAGCTCACCGGACAGCGGCGGCGTCGAGGTGCTCGGGAAGTCCGCGGCGCTCGGCGCGGTCGAGCCGGTACGCTCCTGGACGCGCTGCAGCCCGTCGCCCCACACCCCCGACCACGGCAGCCCGGACATGACCAGGAACACCACCACCGCGCCCGCGCCGACGCCGACCAGCACGTGCAGGCGGCGCAGCCGGCCACGCGCCGACCGCGACGCCCTGCTCCGGGTCCGGCGGCCGGTCCACCACAGGTACGTGCCCGAGGCCACGAGGATCAGCGCCCAGCACGCGGCCACCTCAACCACCCGGTCGCCCACGGTGCCGGCCATCAGCTCGCCGTGGATCGTCCGTACCACCCGCATGAACGTGGCCGCGTCGTCGATCTGGCCGACGACCTCGCCCGTCCCCGGATGGACGTAGACCGAGACACCCTGCGCGAACGGACCGCTGTCCGCGCCCTGAAGGATGACTCGGGTGGTGCGGTCAGGGGACGCGGGCGGAATGACGGACATCACCGGCGCGCCGGGACGCGCCCGCTGGGCGGCGGCGATCTGCTCCGACAGCGGGCGCGGCGCGGCCACCGGCTGCGCGAGCTCCCGCACGTCCTGGTAGCGCCACGCCTCGAACGGCTCCTTGAACAGGTAGATCGAGCCCGTGACGGCGAGCACGAGCAGCACGGGGGCGACGAACAGGCCCGCGTAGAAGTGCCACCGCCAGACGGCGCGATAACGCTGGGAGGAGGCGGCGGTGGCGGGAGGGGCGGGGGTGCTGACGGGACGGGCCTCGACTGAGGTCATGGGGGGACTCCGTTCCTTACGGAGGGGTTCCTCGCCCGGAGGCTCCGCACGGGAGCCTCCTGACGCGAAGGGGCGGCGGCGCGCGGCCGGCCTGCGGGCACGGCGGGTCCCTGACCGGCGTGCGGGCAGGGCGGCGCTGCGGGTCCGTGCCCGGTCCTCCGGGCACGGCGGAGCGGCCGCGCGGCGTCATCGATCGGCCGCGCGAGCTGCGGAAACGGAAGAAGTCTGCGGAGCCGGGAACCGGCTTACGTCATCGTACGGGCGGTCCCCGCCGGCACATCGCCCCTGTCAGGACCTGCGGCTGCCGTACGGCGACCGCTGCGGGCACGACCGGGCGGGTCACGCCGGTCTCCGGGAGCGGGGCGCGGGCGGTCAGGCCGCGCCAGAAGCCGCGCACCGCGCGGGCCAGCAGCGTCAGGAACGTCCCCAGCGCCGTCTCGCCCCGGTGCAGCCACCAGGCGGACAGCGCCGCGACGACCACGTGCGCGACCAGCATGCCGAGCCCCGTGGAAAGCTCGCCACCGCCGTGCCCGTGCTCGTGGTGGGAGGAAGCGGGCGCGGTGCCGCCCATGCCGAAGAGGCGGTGCATGCCGTACTGGGCGGCGAAGGCGGCCACGACCAGCGTCCCGAGCGAGCGCCGGCGGCGGGCGAGGAGGAAGGCTCCCGCTCCGGTCGCGGCGGTGGCGGCGGCGAGCAGCCCCGGGCCGACGCCGGAGCCGCCGGCCAGCGTGTGCAGGCCGAGCGCGGCGTACACGCAGACGACGGCGAACACCATCGAGCGGGGGCCGCGCAGGCCGGCCCGGCCGGCCTGCGCGCCGTCCCTGCTGTCGGTGCCGCCGAAGCGTCCTTCCTGCTCGGGTTTCACACGCGACCACCGCTCACACCGTCAGATACGGGGGCGTGTCACGAAAAGTTCAGACACATCCCGGGTTCAACCCTGGTGCGGCGCGTCCCCCTCGTAGACCAGGCGCGGCGGCCGGCCGTCGAACAACTGGCTCACGGTGACGAACGTGTACCCCTTCCTGGACAACGCCTTCAGCACCCGGGGGATGGCCTTCACGGTCGTCGGGTGGATGTCGTGGAACAGGATGATGCCGCCCGGCCGGGCCGACCTGATCGCCACCCTGGCGACCCGGGCGCTGTCGCGGTGCAGCCAGTCGAGGGTGTCCACGCTCCACAGCACGAGCGGACGCTTGATCCTGACGCGCAGGGTGTTGTCGAAGGCCCCGTACGGGGGCCGGACGAGCGCCGGCACGAAGCCCACGGCGGCCCTGACGGCCTCGTCGGTGCGGGCCAGCTCGGTCCGTACGGCGGCGGCGGACAGCTTCGTCAGGTCCTGGTGCGACCAGGTGTGGTTGCCGATCTCGTGCCCGGCCGCGGCGGTGCGGCGCAGCACGGAGGGGTAGGCGGCGACGTTCTGGCCGACGACGAAGAACGTGGCGGGCGCCTGGTGGGCGGCGAGGTGGCGCAGCAGCGTGTCGGTGTACGGGCCGGGGCCGTCGTCGAAGGTCAGCGCCACGCACTTGACCCGCCGGCAGTCGACCGGCTGGCCGGCGGGCCTGTTCACCGGCTTCTCCCGCCCGGCCTCCACCCGCGCCACGACCGCCGCACCCGCCCCGGAACTGGGGGTGGGGCTGGGGGTGGCGCCCGCGCTGGAGCTGGGGGTGGCGCTTGGGGTGGCGCTGGGGACGGAGCTCGGGGTGGCGCTGGGAGTGGCGCTCGGAGTGGGGCGCGGGGCGGTGCTCCCGGCCAAGCCCGTGCCGGTGCTCCCGGTCGGTCCCGCGCCGGCGCCCCCGGCCAAGCGCGGGGCGGTGCTCCTGGTCGGGGTCGCGTCGGTGGGTTGGAGCGTTCCGGCGTCCAGTCGCTGGTGGACCGTCGCGCACATCGCCGCGGCCATGGTCACCACTGCGGCCACCCGCGCCGCCCCCCGCCTCGCAGCACCCGCGCTCATCCGATCCCCCACTCGCCGGTCCCGCCCGCCGGGACCATCCCCGAACGGTTGGACATCCGCCACTCGCACCTGGTTCGCGGTGAACCGTTCTCTCCGATGACACAGTTCCCTTCTCCGGCGGTCAGACCTACGACGGCGACCGGGACCGGCACGGCGCGGAAACTTGATCCGGCGATCCGGGGCCGAGGATCATGCGGGGAATGGACTACTACCTGATCTCCACCTCGGCACATGACCGGTCCCTGGCGGGAGTCCTCGTGGAGGAGTTCGTCCTCTGCGAGGACTTCACCGCGGCCGGCATCGACAGCGCCGAGTGGGGATCGGAGACCGGGGAGTGGCTGGCCGCGCCGGAGGTCAGCAGGCTCATCCGCTCCGACGGCGCCCTCCGCGCCCGGGTACGGCCGGCGGGCCGGCGCGTGGCGCGGGAGGCGTACGCGCGGCTCGGCGGGGGAGAGCTGCCCGAGGAGGAGGAGCTGCGCGAGCATTTCAGGCGCCGCCAGCCCCTGCCCACCACGGCCCCGCTCCGGCTGGGGTCGGGGCCGGACAAGGACCGCCGCTACCGCATCCTGTTCGCCGGCGAGCTGGGCGCGGACGGGCTGGCGGGCGCGCAGGCGGCGCTCCGGCTGAAGCCCACGGGCGATCCGCGGGTGGTCGGCACGGCGTCCGTGAGCGCGGGCGGGCACGGCTTCACGTGGGAGCTGCGCCGCATCGGGTCGGGGATCGCCTGGTGCGTGGACGTGACGGCCCGGCTCGGCGGCGGCTCGCTGGCCACGCTGGAGGCGCTGCTGACCTACCAACGGCAGGCCGTACGCCGGCAGGGCCTGATCCCGGTCACGGTCGAGCGTTTCGCCTGAGATGAACCGTGCCGTCCCGGCGTTCGTACTGTCGATCGTGAGCCCGTGATCCGCATGCCCGCCGTCATCGGGGGAAGGGGCGGTGGCTCACATGCGCGACTGTCCGCTCTCCTCAGGCGGGAGGCATCATGCGGAACGGCACGACGATCGCCGGCGCCCTCGCCGCGGCGCTGCTCCTGACCGCCGGCTGCACCTCAGCAACCGGCGGGATCGGTGACCCGCGACCGGGCGGCGCGGGCACGCCGGCGGAGCAGGGCCCGGCGGCCAGGCTGTCGATCACGCCCGCCGACGGGACCACGAAGGTCCCGCCGGACACGGGCGTCGGCGTCAAGGTGGCGCAGGGCAAGCTCACCGGCGTGAGCGTGACCGACGCCAAGGGCCGCGAGGTACGCGGCACGCTCGCCGCCGACGGCACCTGGCGCCCCCGGTGGCCGTTACGGCCCTCGGCCCGCTACACCGTCAGCGCCGAGGCCACGGGCACCGACGGCCGGCCGGTCACGGCGACGGCCAAGTTCGCCACGCTCAAGCCGGCCCGGGTGCTGGAGAGCGGCATGTCGCCGCTGGACGGCGAGCGGGTCGGCGTCGGCATGCCCGTGCAGCTCCTGCTGTCGCGGCCGGTGACCGCGAAGGCGGACCGGGCGCGGATCGAACGGTCGCTGGTGGTGCGCATGTCGAAGCCGGTCGAGGGAGCCTGGAGCTGGGTGAGCGAGCGCGAGGTGCAGTTCAGGCCGCGCGAGTACTGGCCGGTCGGGGAGAAGGTCACGGTCGTGGCGCACCTGGCGGGGCTGCGCGCCGGCGAGGGCGTGTGGGGCACGAAGGACCGCGAGCTGAGCTTCACCGTGGGCCCCTCGCACATCACGAAGGTCAGCGCGAGCACCCACCGCGCCGTGGTGCGGGACGGCGGCAAGGTCGTCAGGACGATCCCGGTCAGTCTCGGCAAGCCCGGCGACGACAGCTACTCCGGCGTCATGATCGCGCAGGAGAAGTCCGCCACGACCATCATGGACTCCGCGACCGTCGGCAAGCCGGGTGAATACCGCATCCGTACCAAGTGGAACGTCCGCATGACCTACAGCGGCACCTTCTTCCACGCCGCCCCGTGGTCCACGGGGGCGCAGGGCAGCCGCAACGTCAGCCACGGCTGCGTCAACGCCAGTCCGGAGGACGCCCGCTGGTTCTACGAGTTCACCCAGCGCGGCGACGTCATCGAGGTCACCGGGACCTCCAGGAAGCTGCGTTTCGGCAACGGCCCGACGCCGTGGGCCAAGTCGTGGGAGGACTGGCTGGCCGGCAGCGCGCTCGGCAAGCCGGTCAGCGGGTAGGACCACGATGAACGGAAGGGGAGCGAGGCGGTGCTGATGAGCGGGGACCGCGCGGTGGACGGCCGGCTCGGCGCCGTCCTGCTGTGGACGCTGATCTGGGTGCTGAACGCCTACGTCCTGCTGACGGGCTGAGCGCGCTAGGCGTGTCCGCCCGGCACGACCAGCCCTGACTCGTAGGCGAGGACGACGAGCTGCGCCCGGTCGCGTACGCCCAGCTTGGTCATCGACCGGCTCACGTGCGTCTTGGCGGTGGCCGCGCTGATCACCAGGTGGGCGGCGATCTCCTCGTTCGACATGCCGCGGCCGACGAGGGAGACGATCTCGCGCTCGCGCTCGGTCAGCCGCTCCAGCCCGGCGGGGCGGGCGGACGGGCGCGGCGGGGTGCTGACGTACTCCTCGATGAGGCGGCGGGTCACCGACGGCGACAGCAGCGCCTCGCCCTGGGCGGCCACCCGCACCGAGCGCAGCAGGTCGCCGGGCTCGATGTCCTTCAGCAGGAAGCCGGACGCCCCCGCCCGCAGCGCGGCGAAGACGTACTCGTCGAGCGCGTAGTTGGTGAGGATCACCACGCGGACGCCGTCGAGCTCCGGGTCGGCGCCGATCCTGCGGGTGGCCTGGATGCCGTCGAGCAGCGGCATCCGCACGTCGAGCAGCGCCACGTCGGGGCGCAGCCGGCGGGCCAGCTCGACCGCCCGCGCGCCGTCGCCCGCCTCGCCGACCACCCGGATGTCGTCGGTCAGCTCCAGCAGCGCCTTGAACCCGGCGCGGATGAGCGGCTGGTCGTCGGCCAGCAGGACCTCGATCACCGGCCCGCGCCCGCCCCCACGGGCACCGGCAGGTCGGCGCGCACGCTGAATCCTCCGGCCGGCCCCGGCCCGGCCGTCAGCGAACCGCCTGCCGCGACCGCGCGCTCGCGCATCCCGATCAGCCCCATCCCCGGCGTGACCGTCCCGGCCTCGCCGTCGTCGTCCACCCGCAGCGTGATCCCCGCCGGATCGTAGCCGACGGTCACCACGACCGACGCCGCGCCCGAGTGGCGCAGCACGTTGGTCAGCGCCTCCTGCACGATCCGGTACGCGGCCCGCCCCACCTCCGGCGGCACCGGGTAAGGCTCGCCCGTCACCGCGTACGACACCCGCGGCCCCGCCCGCCCGGCCCGGGACACCAGCCCCGGCAGCCCGTCGAGCCCGGCGTCCGCCTCGCGCTCCGGCCCCGCCCGCCGCAGCACGCCCAGCGTGGCCCGCAGCTCGCGCATCGCCTCGTGCCCGGAGTCCTTGACCGCCGCCAGCGCCTCCCTGGCCCGCGCCGGATCCCGGTCCATCAGCTCCATCGCCACCGCGGCCTGCACGTTGACCACGGAGATGGTGTGCGTGAGCGAGTCGTGCAGCTCCTGCGCGATCCACAGCCGCTCCTCACCGGCCCGGCGCAGCGCCGCCTCCTCGCGGGTGCGCTCGGCCTCCTCGGCGCGCTGCTCCACCGCCCGCAGGTACGCCCGCCCGCTCCGGGTCACCTCGCCGACCACGACCATCGCGACCAGCCAGCCGCTCAGCAACGTCATCCCGTCGCCCATCGACGGGTCCTGCTCGGCCAGCGCCATGAACCCGTACACCGGCAGGGCCAGCCCCGCCGCCAGCCAGATCGCCTGCGCCCGGCGGCCGAGGGAGGCGAGGGTGTAGATCGAGGCCAGCGCGGGCCCGGCGGTGAACATGCCCGGGTAGTGGACGGCGTAGTAGGCGGCGCCGGCCGCGACGGCGACGGTCCCGGCCGCCAGCGGGGCCGCGCGCCGCCAGGCCAGCGACAGCGCCGCGACGGCGATCAGGATCAGGCCCGCCGGGTCGAGCGGCCGTTCGCCCGGCCCCGTCCACGACAGGCCGGCGTAGGTGCCGCCCATGATCCCGGCGAGGGCGCCCGCGGCGATCAGGGCGTCGGTTCTCCGGCTGCTCATGCCCCACACGGTAGGGGGTCGCGCCGGGGGCGGGCGTCGTCCGGAGGGCGTACGCCGGGGGCCGGAACGGGGCGGCGTACCCCACGGGGAGTACGCCGCGGTGCCGCCCGCCGGGCGACGCCCGCGAGGAGCCCGGGAGCCCACGATGGCCTCCCATGACCACTCCTTCCCGTACCCCCTCGTGGATCCTGTGGCCGCTGCGGGGCCTCGCGACCGCGCACCTGGCCGGCGTGCTGGCCCAGGCGGCGCTGGCCGGGCTCTTCGTCACCGGCGACGTGGACCTGCTGGCCTGGCACCGCGACAACGCGGGGGTCACCCACAGCCTGCTGTACCTGCAACTCCTGGTGGCGGTCCTGCTGTGGCGGCCCGGCCGCGGCCCCCTCTGGCCGGCCCTCGCCAGTCTGGGGCTCGTGGCGGCCGAGACGGTCCAGGTGGCGCTCGGCCAGTGGCGGGTCATCGCGCTGCACTTCCCGCTCGGCATGGCCGTCTTCGGGCTGTCGGCCGTCTTCACCGCGTGGACGTGGCGCCTCGGCCGGGGGAGCGCGGCATGAGCGGGTCCCCGCTGTCGAGGAGGGCGTTCCTGGGGGTGCTCGGCGCGGCAGGGCTCGCCGCCGCCGGGTGCGGGCAGCACTCCGGCGAGCTGCTGCCCAGCCTGGCGCCGCTGCCCGAGCCGTTCACGGTGCCGCTCCCGGTGCCGGCGCCCGCCCGGCCGGTCGGCCCCGGCCGCTACGAGGTGACCCAGCGGGCGGCCGAAATAGAGATCCTGCCGGGCCTGCGCACCCCGATCTGGGGGTACGAGGGGACCTTCCCCGGCCCGCTGTTCGAGCTGCGGCGCGGCCGGCCGGTCACCGTCGCGGTACGCAACGAGCTGCCCGTCCCCACCTCCACCCACCTGCACGGCGGCGTGAACCCGCCGGACGCCGACGGCTACCCCACCGACCTCGTCGTCCCCGCCGGCTACCGCGCCCACCACGCCCACGGGCACCCCGAGACCCACCACCGGGGCGTGAAGGAGTACCGCTACCCGGTGGACCAGCCCGCCGCCACCCTCTGGTACCACGACCACCGCATGGACCACACGGCCCCGCAGGTGTGGCGCGGCCTGGCCGGCCTCGCCCTGGTACGCGACGACGAGGAGGACGCCCTGCCCCTCCCCAGGGGCGAGCGGGAGCTGCCGCTGCTCATCTGCGACCGCTCCTTCGCCGCGGACGGCTCCTTCCGCTACCCCGACCACGGGGCGGGCGGGCACTTCGGCGGCGACCACATGGAGGGCGTCGAGGGCGACGTCGTGCTCGTCAACGGGGCTCCCTGGCCGGTCGCCGAGGTCACCGCGACCCGGCACCGCCTGCGTCTGGTCAACGCCTCCAACGCCCGCCGCTACCTGCTGCGGCTCGCGCCGGGCGGCGCGCCGTTCGTCCAGATCGGCAGCGACGCCGGGCTGCTGGCCGCGCCGGTGGCCCACGAGGAGATCCCGCTCGCGCCCGGCGAGCGCCAGGACGTGCTGGTCGACTTCTCGGCCTACCCCGTCGGCGCCGCGGTCACCCTGGTCAACGCCCTAGGAGAGGGCTCGGCCAGGAACGTGATGCGCTTCGTCGTCGCCCGCAGGGCCGCCGACGACAGCGCGGTCCCGCGGGTCCTCTCCCGCGCCGCCGCGCGCCCGGCCGACGTGGGGCCGGCGGTCGCCACCCGCCGGTTCGACTTCCGGCGCGGCCAGACCGCCTGGACGATCAACGGCCGGCCCTACCAGCCCGGCGTGCCGCTGGCCCGGCCCCGGCTCGGCACCGCCGAGATCTGGCGATTCAGCAGCGACTTCCACCATCCCGTGCACCTGCACCTGGCCCACTTCCTGGTGCTGGCCCGCAACGGCCGGCCGCCGGCGGCGACCGACGGCGGCTGGAAGGACACCGTGGACGTGCGGCCGTACGAGGTCGTGGACGTGCTGGCCCGCTTCGCCGGCCACCGCGGCAGGTACATGCTGCACTGCCACAACCTGGAGCACGAGGACATGGCGATGATGGCCGACTTCGACGTGGTCTGACGCCCCGGCGCCAGGCCGGATAAGGGAGACTTGCTGTCGAACGGGACTTTTCGCGGTAGGAGCAGGCATGCACATCGTACGCTTCGTCAGCCCCCTGACCGGCGCCGGCGCGGTCGGCGTCGACGACGGCGAGCACGTGACCGAGCTGTCCGGCGTCACCACCGTCGGCGAGCTGCTGCGGCTGCCGGCCGCCGAGCTGCGCGAGCGCGTCACCGCCCCTTCCGGCGTTGAGCACGCCTCTGCGGCGGTGCGCAGGCTGGCCCCGGTGGACGGGCTCATGGAGGTGTGGGCGGCGGGCGTCACCTACCGGCGCTCGCGCGAGGCGCGGGTGCTGGAGAGCGAGCGGGCCGCCGACGTGTACGAGCTGGTCTACGACGCCGAGCGGCCCGAGCTGTTCTTCAAGTCCGTCGCCTGGAAGGTGACCGGCGACGGCGGCCGCATCGCGGTGCGCGCGGACTCGGAGATCGACGTGCCGGAGCCGGAGCTCGGCCTGGTGCTCAACGCGGCCGGCGAGATCGTCGGCTACACGGTCGTGGACGACGTCAGCTCCCGCACCATCGAGGGCGTCAACCCGCTCTACCTGCCGCAGGCCAAGATCTACCTGGGCGCGTGCGCGGTCGGCCCGGCCATCCGGCCCGCGTGGGAGGTCGCGGACCCGTACGCGCTGGACATCACGCTCACCATCGCCCGCGGCGGCGCGACCGTGTGGGACGGCAAGTCGTCCACCTCCGACCTGCACCGCCGCCTCGACGAGCTGGCCGGCTACCTGTTCCGCGCGGACGTCTTCCCGGACGGCGCGGTGCTGGCCACGGGCACGAGCCTGGTGCCCGACCTGCCGTTCACCCTCCAGGACGGCGACACGGTGACGATCGGCATCGGCGAGGTCGGCACCCTGACCACCACCGTGGTCAGGGGCCTGGAAGGCATGCGCGCGTAGCGGGCCGGGTCACCAGCGGGACGGCGGCGGGGGCGGCACCACCGGCGGACGGTCGTCGCAGGTGACGGTGTTCGGCAGCATCCACGGCGCGAGCCAGCCGCCGTCGTTGCCGCCGAGGTCGGTCAGCGTGAACTCCGAGCCGGTGGGCGGGAAGCCGAAGGCGCCGCAGTTGTTCACGCCGACCGCGCCGACGTTGCGCGCGTCCACGTTCTCGAACGTCGCCGACCCCTTGACGCGGGCGCTCACCACCGACGTCCCCGTGCCGTCCACGCGGGTGTCCTTGAAGTGCACGTTCGTGATGGCGTACAGGTCCTTCACCGACCACTCGCTGACCAGCATGATCGCGTTGTAGGTGTTGTCGAGGAAGTGGTTGCCGGTGGCCCGCACGTCGGCGGCGATGTCCCGCTCCAGCGCGTAGAGCCAGATGGCGCCGAGCCCGATGTTCCAGTTCAGCTCGTACGTCCCCGCCCGCACCGTGGTGTTGCCGGAGATCGTCAGCCGCCCCTCGAACGGCTCGGCCCCGAAGCGGGAGCCGACGTGGAGGGCGCTGCCCTCGCGGACCGGGTCGGCCACCAGGTTGCCGGAGACCGTGTTGTCCCGGCCGCCGTAGACGGCGATGCCGTTGGCCAGCACGGGCGACTGGACGGTGTTGCGTTCGACGCGGTTGCCCGCGTCGGCGCTTTTGTCCGACCACAGGGCGATGGCGTCGTCGCCGGTGTTCCGGATGACGTTGCCGGCGATGACCGAGTTCGTGACGCCGGTGTGGAAGTTGATCGCGTCGGCGATCTGGTCGACGATCGTGTTCCCGGTGATCCGCAGGTTCGTCATCGGCCCGTCGAACCACATGCCGACCTTGGTGTGGCGGATGTGCAGGCCCTCGATCGTGGAGTCGCTGAGTGCGCCGCCGACGCCGTTGACCTGGTCGGTGTCGACGCGTTCGCGCACGTCGCCCTCGATGGCGAAGCCGGACAGGTGCACGTTCCTGCTGCCGCCGTCGGCCGCGTCCCTGCCGTAGAAGCCGACGCCCGTGTGGACGGAGCCGTCGGGCGCGGGGGCGGGCAGCGCGACCTGGCGGCCCTTGATGACCGTGTGCCAGCTGCCGGCGCCGGCGATGGTGACGTCGTCCACGATGATGTGCCGGTTCACCTGGTACGTTCCCGGCGGCACGTACACCTTGAGCCGGGCCCGCTTGGCGAAGGCGATGGCCCGGTCGAACGCCTCCGCCGACTCGCGCCGGCCGGTGGGGTCGGCGCCGAAGGCCACCACGTTCGCCCCCGGCACCAGCCGAGGCGGTCCGACGAGCTGGGAGTCCATCAGGTCGATGACGGTCCAGGCCGCGCCGCCGCGCGCGGGCGCGGTCAGCCGAACCCGGTCGCCCGCGCGGTAGGCGCGGCCGAGCAGCAGCCGCTGCTCGTCGTAGAAGTGGTGGGGGCGGAACGGCTTGGCGACGACCGGCGGCGGCGTGGTGGCGTCCGGCACGCACGCGCACTCGGTGATCCACCAGTCGGGGTGCAGCAGGTCCGCGTCCGGGTCGTTCGAGAACGGGTACTGGTTGTACAGCCAGGAGTACTGCGAGGTCAGCGTCATGGTGCGGCGGTCGCCGCCGTTGACCGTGACCTCCAGCGGCGCGGTGAGCCCGCCGCCGCCGGGCGCGTCCGGGATGCTGTAGCGCACGGTGAGGGCGTCGGCCGCGGCCGGCAGCGTGAACTCGACGTGCTGGCCGGGCGCGAGCCGCACGGCCCGGCGGCCCGACGCCTCGGAAGGCAGCGTGTACGCGTTCCGGTCGGGGCCGATGACGGTGCCGTTCGTGGCGGCGTTCTCCGCCTCCTGCTCGGCGAAGTCCACCGCCGCGCCACGGCCGGCGACCAGGGCCGGATCCAGACCCGCGCGGGTCACGACGGGGGCCCGGCCGGTGGCCCGGCTGATGGCTTCGCCGGCGGCGGCCGCGGCCGTGGCCGGCGCGAGCCCGGCCACGGCGAGTAAGGCCGACACGGCCAGAAGGGGGATACGGCGCATCCGGTGCTCACTTCTCTCGGGCGTCCGAGGACGGGGGTGACGTGACAGTAGGTCCCCCGCACCCCGGCCCACAAGGAGTTGTGCGCAACTTACGTCTTTTCGCCAGCTTCTTGCGTAACAGCGCAAGACCTTGCGTGCTGTTACGTCATGTCCGTGTGCCTGTCGCCGGCCGCGGCGGCGTCCTCACGCAGCCGGCGGGCCCGGCGGCGCAGGCTCTCGGCGGTGGCCAGGCAGGAGTCCTCCAGCTCGGCCAGCTCACGGCGCAGCACCGCGGCCCGCTCGGCGAACCGTTCGGCGGCAGGGCCGGTCCAGAACGCCTCGCACTCCTGCGGGCGGGCCGGCACGCCGTCGAGCGCGCCGGTCAGGCGGCGGGCGTAGCGGGTGAAGGTGGAGGCCAGAGACTCCTTCTCGGCGGCCTGCCGGAGGAGCTGGTGCTTGCTGGTCATACGCGTTCTCCGGCGTCGAGAAAGGTCTCCAGGTCCTGCCACAGGCGGTGGCCGGCGTCCAGGGCGCCGGTCAGGGCGGACCAGGCCCGCTCGCGCAGGCCGTCCGCGCCCGCGCCCGGCTCCAGCGCGCGGCGCAGCGCCGCGGCGAGCGCCCGCTCGTAGGCGGGATGGGTGCCGAGGGCGTAGGCGTCCAGCAGGACGCCGGTCTCCTTCTGGTGCTCGGCCAGCAGCTCCTGCAGCGCCTCGGGAAAGGCGCGGTAGGCGTGCGCGAGGTGGTGCAGGTTCCAGTCGGGACCGGCGTCAGGGCGGCGGTTCAGCAGCTCGACCGCGACCACGTTGAGCAACGCGCCCGACGGGCGGGCCAGCGCGATCAGCGTGGTCAGCACGTCGGCCGGAGCGGTCGCCGGCAGCTCGCGCCACTCCTCGCCGAGCCTGCCGGTGCGCTCGGCGGCGGCGAAGGCCCGCGCCAGCAGGCCGGGGGAGGCGTCGGCCGCCCGGGCGAGCGCGGCGGGCGGCAGGCCGTCGCGTTCGCCGGGGGCCTCTGCCTCCGACCAGCCCCGCAGGACGAGCACCAGGCCGTCAGGCCCGAGCGCCCCCAGCAACCCCGCCGCATGGGCCGGATCCCCGGCCGCCTCGCCGGTTGGTCCGGCGGAGGCGGCGAACGCCCGCTCGACCTCGGCGGGCCGGCCCGTGGCGAGGGCCGCGAGGACGGCCGTGGCCGTCTCGGCGGCCGCCCACGTGGCCTCCGCCTCGCCGGCGAACGGGAACGCGACCGTGAGCAGGCCGCGCTCGCGCACCGGCACCAGCTGCTCGGCGGTGTCGATGCGCCACCTGAGCTCCCGCCGCGCGTCGTGCAGGAACTCCTGCGCCCGCCGCAGTGCGGTGGTGCCGTGGCGGCCGGCCCAGTCGTCGCCGGCCTCCGCCACGGCCGCGTCCACCAGCGGACGCACGCCGCTCAGCAGCAGGCTTCCGGCTTCGAGGCGGCGGATGAGGTCGTGTGCTCGGCTGGGGTCGATCCCCACGAACTCCCCCATGGTGAAACCCTCCCAGAGGGTGTGATTACCGCGTGAGTCAAACACACTCGGCGGTGGGTCGCAGGGCTTTCGCCGTCCCATGCGGAACGGGAATCACCCGGTGGCGTCCTCCTTCTCGAAGGCGCTGAGCGTGGGGTCGTAGTCGGAGGCGCCGATGTCGTACATCGGGGTCATCCAGTGGTAGAAGTTGTCGCCGCGGTCCCGCAGCAGGTCGTACAGCCTGCGCATGAGCCGGCGGCGGACCCCGGCCAGCTCGGGATGGGTGTAGCGGTTGCTCAGCTCGTGCGGGTCGGCGTGCAGGTCGTACAGCTCGTTGACGGACTCGGGGTTGACGACGAGCTTGTAGCGGTCGTCGCGGATCATCCGCTGCGGGTAGGGGAAGTGGTGGCCGTGGTACTCGGCCAGCAGCTCGCCCGGCCACTCCGGACGCTCGCCGCGCACCAGGGGCAGGAGGCTGCGGCTGTCCACGGCCGGCTCCGGGTCGCAGCCGGTCAGCTCCAGGATGGTCGCCGTGCAGTCGGTGAGGGTGACGAACTCGTTCCTGACCTGCGGCGGCGCGCCCGGCACGCGGACGATGCCGGGGATGCGGTAGATGTCCTCGTACATGGCCGGGCCCTTGTCGTGCAGCCGGTGGGCGCCGGTGAACTCGCCGTGGTCGGCGGTGAAGAAGACCGAGGTGTCGTCGCTCAGCCCCAGCTCGTCGAGGCGGTCGAGGATGCGGCCGAGCTGCTGGTCGATCAGCGTCACGTAGCCCCAGTAGACCGCGATCAGCTTGCGGGTGATCTCGATGGGCAGGGTGTCGAACGCCCAGTGGGCGCTGTAGTTGCGCTGCACCGGCGGCTTGCCCTCGAACGTCTCGGCGATCGACGGCGGCAGCTCCACCAGCTCCGGGTCGTACATGTCGAAGTACTCGTCCGGCAGCAGGTACGGCAGGTGCGGCCCGAAGAAGTGCGCGGCCAGGTAGAACGGGCGGCCGTCGGCGGCGTACCGGTCGAGGTGCTCGATCGTCCGCGTCGCCAGGTAGTGCTCGAAGGTGGCCTCGACCGGCTGGTGCAGCCGCCCGGCCAGCAGATTGCCCGGGTTGCCGTTCGGGGTCGTGCCCCGGATCAGGTCCGAGATCCGGTACGGCGGCAGCCCCCGCTCCTCCAGGTAGGCGAGGTAGTCGGGATGGTCCACCGGGTTGTGCCAGCCGGGCAGGTCGGGGCCGTCGAAGCCGTAGGAGGCGGCGTTGCGGTGGGTGCCGCCGTGCCACTTGCCGATCAGCCCGAGCTGGTAGCCGCGCTCCTTCAGCGCGGACGGGAAGGTGAACGCGTCCTCCCGCAGGTCCTCCAGGTAGCCGACGTTGCGCTCGTAGTTGGCCAGCAGCCGGTGCCGGAACGGCGCCTGCCCGGTGAGCAGGCTGGCCCGCGCCGGCGTGCAGATGGCCGTCGGCGTGTAGAACCGGTCGAAGCGGGTGCCGCTCGCGGCCAGCCGGTCGAGGTTGGGCGTGGCCACGTGCGGGTTGCCGTAGCAGCCGAGCGTGTCGACCCGGTGCTGGTCGGTCATCAGGAACAGCAGGTTCACTTGCCGTACGCCTTCTCGTAGAGGTCGCCGGTGTAGTACGACGACGGCTCGGGCAGCGACTTGAGCTGGCCGGTGCCGACGAAGAAGTCGCCGAGGCTGTTCAGCCACTTGGCGACCGTGCCGTCCTTGGTCTTGGCGACGAGGTCGGCCGTGGACATGACCTCGACGTTGGCCGCGTCCGCCTTGACCTTGGCCGGGTCGAGCTTGAGCAGGGCCGCCGTCTCGGTGACGGTCTCCTCGGGGTGCGCGGCCCGCCAGTCGTTGGCCTCCTGCAGCACCTTGATCACCTTGGTGGTCAGCTCCTGGTCGGTGTCGGTGCCGCTGACGAAGGCGTTCGGGAAGGAGTTGTCGGGGTACTCGCGGGTGCTGGCGATCTCCGTCATGTCCGGCACCTTCACCTTGATCGTGTCGATCAGCGGGTACCAGAGGCCGGCGCCGTCGATCTGCCCGGCCGAGAACGCCGACACCACGGTCGCCGCGTCCATCGGCACCTTCTCGATGTCGGCGGCCGTCATCCCGGCCTTCTGCAGGGCCAGGTTGAGCACCATGTCGCCGGAGGTGCCCTCGGGCACGCCGACCTTCTTGCCCTTGAGGTCCTGCATGGTCTTGACGCCCGGCCGGCCGATCACCCGGTCGGCGAAGCCGAGCGTGTTGATGGAGACGACCTTGGCCTTGCCGGAGGCGGGCAGCCACATGGCGCCGGGGCCGATGTAGCCGAAGTCCAGGTCGCCGGCGCCGAGCGCCTGGATCTGGAGCGGTCCATTCGTGAAGACCTTGATCTCGGGGGTGAGCCCCTGCTTCTCCCAGAGCCCCTGCTTCTGGGCGACGGCGAGCAGGCTGGCGCCGTTGTAGTCCCCGATGTAGCCGAAGCGGACGGTGGTGCCGTCGTCGGAGCAGGAGGTGACGGAGAGCGTGATGACGCTCACCGCGGCGGCGGCGGTGAGGGCGCGGCGAAGAGAACGCATGTCGTGTTAATCCTTTCCAGGGGGTTTTTAAGCTGCTTTGGGCTGGTGGTAGACGCCGTGCCAGACCTCGTTGCGGATGCGCGCGAACTCCGGCGACAGCCGCATCTCCTCGGTCCTCGGGTACGGCAGGTCCACGTCGACGATCTGCTGCACGCGGCCGGGCCGGGCGGCCATGACGATCACCCGCCGGGCCAGGTAGACGGCCTCGTCCACGTCGTGCGTGATGAACATGACCGTGCGCCGCTCCCTGCTCCAGGTGTCGAGGAGCTGGTCCTGGAGCTGGACGCGGGTGAGCGCGTCGAGGGCGCCGAACGGCTCGTCCATGAGCAGCACCTGCGGGTTCACCGCGTACGCGCGGGCGATGGCGCAGCGCTGCTTCATGCCGCCGGACAGGGTCTTCGGCAGCGCGTCGGCGAAGTCCGACAGCCCGACCAGCTCGATCGCGTGCTCGGCCCGCCTCCTGCGCTCGTCGGGAGGCAGGTTCATGAGCTTGAGCCCGAACTCGACGTTCTTGCGCACGCTCAGCCAGGGGAACAGCGCGTACTGCTGGAAGATCACCCCGCGGTCCGGTCCCGGACCGGGGACGGGCGCGCCGTCCACCAGCACCTCGCCGGAGGTGGGCTCGGTCAGCCCGGCGGCCATGCTCATGAGCGTGCTCTTGCCGCACCCCGACGGGCCGACGACCGTGACGAACTCCCGGTCGGCGATGTCCAGGGAGACGTGGTCGAGCGCGGTGAAGACGCCGTCCTTCATCGGATAGGTCTTGACGATGTCCCTGAAGGAGATCTTGGCGTTCATCGGCGCTCCTGCCAGTCGGTGAGGCGGCGCTCGGCGAGCAGCAGCAGGCGGTCCATCAGCAGGCCGAGCACGCCGATGGCGATGAGACCCACGAAGATCGTGGACAGGTCGTAGTAGAGCTGGGCCTGCTGCATCCGGTAGCCCAGCCCCTCCTGCGCGGCGATCAGCTCGGCGGCGACCAGCGTCCCCCAGGCCGAGCCGAGCCCGACCCGCATCCCGACCAGGATGAACGGCGTGGACGCCGGGACCACGACCTTCAGGAAGATCGTCCGGTCGGACGCGCCCAGCACGCGGGCGGCGTTGATGAGCGTCTTGTCCACGTCCACCACGCCCTGGAAGGTCGAGACGACGCTGGACAGGAACGCGGCCAGGAAGATCACGAAGACCTTCGGCACCTCGCCGATGCCGAGGAGCACGATGGCCAGCGGGATGATCGCCAGGGGCGGGATGGTGCGGAAGAACTGCACGTACGGCTCCAGCAGGCCGCGCGCGGTGGCGTACCAGCCCATGAGGAAGCCGACCGGGATCGCGAGCAGCGTGCCCATCAGGAAGCCGAGCAGCACCCTGCGCAGGCTGGCGAGCGCGTCCTGGAGCAGGGTGCCGTCCGCGACCAGCTCGCCGGCCTTGGCCGCCACCTCCATCGGGGTCGGCAGCCCCTGGACGCCGATCGTGGCCAGCAGCGTCCAGACGAGCAGGCCGAGGACGACCGCGACCAGGTTGAGCACGAGCGTGCGCCGGGGACGTCCGGCGGCGCGCCGCGCCGCCGGCGCCGCCGGCTTGCCCAGCGTGGTGAGCTGGGTCATGAACCCTCCTTCACGAGGTTGTGGTGCCGCGGGGACAGCGGGGGAACTCCGGCGGCGAGGTCAGGGCCGGCCGGGTAGCGGGAGAGCAGGGGCGACTCGTGCAGCACCAGCGCGATGCCGCCGAGCGCGCCCGCGGCCTCGCCGAGCGTGGCCCGGCGCAGGCTGACCCGGTGCCGGGAGATCGGCATGACCCGGGCGTCGAGCGTGCGCCCGATCGGCGCCAGCAGCGCGGCGCCGGTCTCGGCCAGCTCGCCGCCGATCACGATGACGCCGGGGCCGACGGCGTTGCAGAGGGCCGCGAGCACCGCGCCGATGTCCGCGCCGACCTCCGCCAGCAGGGCGAGGGCGCCCGGCTCCGCCCTCCCCGCGGCCTCGACCAGGTCACGTACGTCGTCGGCGTGGCCGCCGCGGTCGCGGTAGGCGTCCAGGACGGCCCTGACCGAGGCGACGGTCTCCAGGCAGCCGGTGCCGCCGCAGGAGCACGGCCGGCCGCCCGGATCGACCACGATGTGGCCGAACTCGCCGGACAGGCCGTACGCGCCGCGGTGCAGCGAGCCGTCGATCACCAGGCCGCCGCCGACGCCGTGGGACAGGCGCAGGTAGAGCACGTCCCGGCCGCCGGCGGCGGCGCCCCAGATGGCCTCGCCGAGCGCGGCCAGGCGGGTGTTGTTGTCGAGCAGCACGGGCACGCCGAACCGCTCCCGCAGCAGCACCTGGGCGCGGTGGGGGAGCGGCTCCCCGGCCTCGATGTCGTTCTCGAAGTCACTCTCGATGTCGCCGTCGGGACCGCCGTCGGGGTCGCTGATGGGGCCGACGACGCCCGCGCCGATCGCGCTCAGCGCGCCGAGCCGCAGGTCGCCGCCGCCGAGCCGGCCGATCAGCCGCTCGGCCAGGTCCACCCGCCGCTCCCAGGGCAGGTCGGCGTCGTGCGGCTCGCTGGCCGCGCCGACGATCTCGTGCGCCAGGTTGACCGCCGCGACGTGCAGCGCCCGCCGGGCGAAGTCGATGCCGATCGCCTGCCCGGCGCCGGGGTTGAGCGCCAGCGTCTCGGCCGGCCGGCCCCGGCCGCGCGGGCCGTCGTCCTGCTGCCCGGCGGGCACGACGGCGCCGGTGGCGACGAGCTCGGCGAGGATGTCGTACAGCGTGGTGCGCGACAGCCGGCACAGCTTGCCGAGCTCGCCCCGGCTCAGCGGGCCGTGCTTGCGCAGCAGGCCGAGCACGAGCTCTTCGTGCCCGCGCCGGAGCTGTGACAGGGGGCCACGGGGTGGTGACATGACGGAGAGTGTGCCGAGGTCACCTCTTTTTCGTCAATAACCCGGAAAAAAACTTGTCCTGACTTATACCTGGACGCTCCTGCCCCATCCGTTGACATTTGTTTGGATGGTCGCCAAATTAAAGGAGCGCGTGCCGTCCCCGAGCCGACCCCCGGAAGGCCCCATGAGGCGCTTGCTCACGGTGCTCCTGGCCCCGCTCCTCGCCCTGCTGCCGGCCCCGCTCGCCACGGACGCGGCGCAGGCCAGGCCCCAGCGCCAGGTCACCTACGACCACTGGTCCCTCATGCTCGACGGCCGCAGGGTCGTGCTCCAGGCGGCCGAGTTCCACTACTTCCGGCTGCCGAGCCCGCCGCTCTGGCGGGACGTGCTGGAGAAGTTCAAGGCGGCCGGGTTCAACGCCGTGTCGCTCTACTTCTCCTGGGCCTACCACTCGCCGCGCCAGGGCGTGTACGACTTCACCGGCGTCCGCGACCTGGACCTCCTGCTGCGCACCGCCGCCGAGACCGGCCTGCGGCGGCGGCCTGCCCGCCTGGGTCAAGACGGTGCCCGGCCGCGCCCGCAGCAGCGAGCCCGGCTTCCGTGAGGCGTACCGCGAGTGGCTGGACCGGGTCAATCCGATCATCGCCCGGCACCAGTACGGCAGGGGCGGCCCGGTGATCCTCTACAACGCCGAGAACGAGTACCAGGTCAACACCGACGCGGCGTACATGCAGGACATCCAGGACCGGGCCCGCGCGGCCGGCATCGACGTGCCGATCACCACCAACGACTGCTGCGACGCCGGGAGCTGGAGCTCGACGTGGGCCACCGGTCCCGGTGCGGTGCAGATCCCGGGCGTGGACGACTATCCGCAGTCGTTCGCCTGCGACACCCCCGGGGAGTGGGGCCCCTGAGGTGAGGGGCTGACCGAGCGGCTGCGCGAGGACATCCCCGTCTTCGCCGCGGAGTACCAGGCGGGGGCGATCGACCTCGGCGGCGCCGGCTACGACAAGTGCAGGGAGCTGACCGGCCCGGCGTACATGAAGTTCTTCTACAAGAACAACCTGATCCAGACCGGCGCGACCATGCTCTCGTACTACATGGGCTTCGGCGGCACCAACTGGGGCTGGCCGTGACCGCCGAACGGCCCCTGCCCGCCGGGCCGGGGCCGTTCGAGCTGTTCGCCTACGGCAACGTACGGAGGTAGGGCCGGGTCAGCCCTTCACGGCCATCTCGCCGAGCTCCGACCAGTCGTCCTGCGGGACGGTGGTGTTGACGATGCGCGGCGTCTCCACGAGGTACTGCGGCAGATCCCGCCGGGCCTGCTCGAAGTGCGCCGACTGCACGTGCGCCGCCCCGGCGGCGTCGTCGCGGAACGCCTCGACCAGGACGTACTCGGCGGGGTCGTCGACGCTGCGCGACCAGTCGAACCACAGGCAGCCGGGCTCGGCGCGGGTCGCCTCGGTGAACTCCCCGGTGATCTCCGGCCAGCGGTCGGCGTGCTCCGGCTTGACGCGGAACTTCGCGGTAATGAAGATCATCGAGCCTCCCTGATCGGATGTGTCGTACGAGATCGAGCCTAATTTCATGTATGTCCAGTAGGAAAAGTTGACTTTCGGTAAGGAGGGCCGTAGCTTCGTACGCATGAGCCAGGGCCTCTACCTGACCCGGCGCCCGCACGTGGACCACGGCCACGTAGCCAGCGCGCAGTGTCGCTGATCACGCACCCAGGACCCCTCTCCCTCCCCCTGACGAGGAACCCCATCGTGATCAAGACCAGACATGCCCTCATGGCCGCGTTGCTGACCGCCGTACTGGCGGGCTGCGGCGGCGCCGAGGCGACCACCGGAACGTCGGAGGTGAAGGTGCTGCGCTACCAGGGCAGCGCCGGCGCCGTCACCTACGCCGAGCTGGCCGAGGAGCTCGGCTACCTCGGCGACCTCAAGCTCAAGTGGGTGGGCAACACCACCTCCGGCCCCCAGGACATCCAGTCGGCCGCCACCGGCCAGACCGACTTCGGCGGCGCGTTCAACGGCGCGATCGTCAAGCTCAAGGCCGCCAGGGCCCCCATCAAGGCCGTGGTCGGCTACTACGGCTCCGACCGCGACACCTTCAACGGCTACTACGTCAAGGACGACAGCCCGATCAGGACCGCCCGCGACCTCATCGGCAGGAAGATCGGCGTCAACACGCTCGGCGCGCACCACGAGGCCGTCATCAAGGAATACCTCAAGCGCCAGGGCCTGACCCCCGACGAGATCAAGCAGGTCCAGCTCGTGGTGATCCCGCCGGTCAACACCGAGCAGGCCGTCCGGCAGGGACAGCTCGACGCGGGCACCCTCGGCGGCGTGCTCAGGGACAAGGCGCTCGAACGCGGCGGCCTGCGGCCGCTGTTCACCGACGTGGACCTGTTCGGCCCGTTCACCGCGGGATCGATCGTGCTGCGCGAGGACTTCATCGCCGACAACCCGACCACCACCAGGACGTTCGTGACCGGCTTCGCCAAGGCCGTCGCCTGGGCGCAGACGCACTCGCGGGCCGAGGTCGTCGCCACGTTCGAGCGGATCATCGCGGGGCGTGGCCGGAACGAGAGCGCCGAGACCGTGCGCTTCTGGAAGAGCACCGGCATCGCCGGCAAGGGCGGCCTCATCGCCCCGAAGGAGTTCGGCACCTGGATCGACTGGCTGACCCGCGAGGGCGAGCTGCGCCCCGGCCAGGTCGAGCCGGACGACCTCTACACCAACGCTTTCAACCCCTACGCCGCCGGGAGCACCTCATGACCGAGATCGGCATCCGCAACGTCACCAAGACCTTCCACGTCAGAGACGCCGCCGAGCCGTTCACCGCGCTGTCCGGGGTGGACCTCGACGTGCGCGCGGGCGAGTTCCTCGCCCTCGTCGGGCCGAGCGGCTGCGGCAAGTCCACCCTGCTCGACCTGGTCGCGGGGCTCACCCCGCCCACGTCCGGGCAGATCCTGACCGACGGCGACCCCGTGACAGGACCCGGCCTCGACCGGGGCGTGGTGTTCCAGCAGTACGCGCTCTTCCCGTGGCGCACCGCGCAGGCGAACGTCGAGTTCGGCCTGGAGGCCAAGGCCGTGCCGAGACGGGAGCGGGCGGCGCGGGCGCGCGAGCACCTGGCGCTGGTGGGCCTCAACGGGTTCGAGGACCGCTACCCGCACGAGCTGTCCGGCGGCATGCGTCAGCGCGTCGCCATCGCCCGCAGCCTCGCCTTCGACCCCGACGTGCTGCTCATGGACGAGCCGTTCGCCGCTCTGGACGCGCAGACCCGCGAGTCGCTGCAGGAGGAGCTGGTCCGCGTCTGGCAGCACACCGGCAAGACCGTCATCTTCATCACCCACGGCATCGACGAGGCCGTCTACCTGGGGCAGCGGGTCGCCGTCATGACGTCGAGGCCCGGCCGGATCAAGGAGGTCGTGGAGGTGGCGTTCGACTCGCGCGAGGGCGACCTGCGCGCCGATCCGGCCTTCGGCGAGTACCGTCACCACATCTGGACGCTGCTGCGCGACGAGGTCGCCGCCGCCCAGGTGCAGGAGCGAGAGGTGGCGATCTCCCATGGCTGACACCCGCGCCGCACTGCCCGGCGACCTTCATTGGTACGACCTCCCCGACGACGAGGCCGACGACAGCGCCGACGAGGGTGCCCAGGACGACGCCCGGCCGCCCGCAGCGCGACGCCGGTGGCTGCCCGCCTGGCTGCGCAGGGCCGGGGTCAACACGGTCGCCGTGCTGCTCCTCCTCGCCGCCTGGGAGATCCTGCCGAGGACCGGCGTCGTGGACCCGGTGTTCGTCCCCCCGCTCTCGGACGACCTCGCCGCCTGGTGGGACCTCCTCGTCACCGGCAGCCTCCCCGAGCACCTGGGGGCGTCACTGGGCCGCTCCCTGGCCGGCTTCGGCCTGGCCGTCGTGCTCGCCATCCCGCTCGGGCTGCTCATCGGCTGGTACCGCCCGGTCGCCGACCTGCTCACGCCGCTGCTGGAGCTGTTCCGCAACACCTCGGCGGTGGCGCTGCTGCCGGTGTTCACGCTGATCCTCGGCATCGGCGAGCCCGCCAAGGTCTCCTTCGTGCTGTACGCCTGCTCGTGGCCCATCCTGCTCAACACCATCAGCGGCGTGAAGACCGTCGAGCCCCTGCTCGTCAAGTCCGCCCGGTCCATGGGCCTCGGCCCGTTCCGGCTGTTCCAGAAGGTCATCCTGCCCGCCGCCGTGCCCGCGATCTTCACCGGCGTGCGGCTGGCCGGCGCGACCTCCATCCTCGTGCTGCTGTTCGCCGAGATGGTCGGCGCGAAGGCCGGCCTCGGCTACCTCATCCTCGACACCCAGTCCAGCTTCCGCATCCCCGACATGTACGCCGGCATCATCACCATCTCCGTCCTCGGCCTGCTGCTGAACCTGCTCCTGGTCGCCGCCGAGCGCCGCTTCTCCACCTGGAGGACCACGTGACGAGAAAGCTCCACCTCAACGCCTTCCTCATGGGCGTCGGCCACCACGAGGCCGCCTGGCGGCACCCGAGCACCGAGCCGGCCCGCCTCACCGACGTCCGGCACTACCAGGAGCTGGCCAGGATCGCCGAGCGCGGCACGCTCGACTCGGTGTTCCTCGCCGACGGGCTCGCCCTGCAGGGGCACGTCGCGCACAACGCGCTCGGCGGCCTCGAACCCCTCACCCTGCTGTCCGCCCTCGCCGCCGTCACCGACCACGTCGGGCTCATCGCGACCGTGTCCACGACGTACAACGAGCCCTTCCACGTGGCGCGCAAGTTCGCCTCGCTCGACCACATCAGCGGGGGCCGGGCCGGCTGGAACATCGTCACCTCCGCCGGCGAGGCCGAGGCGAGCAACTTCGGCATCGAGCGCCCCGCGCACGCCGCCCGTTACGCCCGCGCGGAGGAGTTCCTGGACGTCGTGCTCAAGCTCTGGGACAGCTGGGAGGACGACGCCGTCGTACGTGACCGCGTCGCCGGCCGCTACGCCGATACCGGCAAGATCCACGCGATCGAGCACCAGGGCGAGCACTTCGCCGTCCGCGGCCCGCTCAACGCCTCCCGCCCGCCCCAGGGCCATCCGCTGCTGGTGCAGGCCGGCTCGTCGGAGGACGGCAAGGACTTCGCGGCCCGTTACGCCGAGGCCGTCTTCACCGCCCAGCAGACCCTTGAAGAGGGGCGGGAGTTCTACGCCGACCTGAAGCGCCGGGTCGCCGCCCGCGGCCGGCGGCCTGAGGAGGTGCTGGTGCTGCCCGGCATCTCGCCGATCATCGGCTCGACCGAGCGGGAGGCGCTGCTGCTGGAGAAGGAGCTGGAGGAGCTGATCGTCCCCGCGTACGGGCTGGCGCAGCTCGGCCAGCTGACCGGCATCGAGCTCACCGAGGACGACCTGGACCGGGAGCTGCCCGACGTGCCGGTCGAGACGGAGGGCGCGCAGAGCCGGCGCAAGCTCGTCGTCGATCTGGCCAGGCGCGAGCGCCTCACGGTCCGGCGGCTCCTCGCCCGCCTGGCCGGGGGCCGCGGCCATCGGGTCGTCGCCGGGACGCCCGAGCAGATCGCCGACCAGATCCAGGAGTGGTTCGAGGGCGGTGCGGCCGACGGCTTCAACGTGATGCCGCCGATCCTGCCGCGCGGCCTGTCCGACTTCGTGGACTACGTGGTGCCCGAGCTGCGGGCGCGGGGGCTGTTCCGGCACGCGTACGAGGGCCGCACCCTGCGCGAGAACTACGGCCTGCCCCGCCCCGGCTCCCGCTACGCCCACGACCTGGTGGCCGCCGGATGAGCGTCCTCACCGTCGTCGGCAACCCGAGGGCCGGCTCACGCACCCAGACCGTGGCCGTCGCGGCGGCCGAGGCGGTCGCCGCCCGGCTCGGCGCGTCCCTGCCGCACGAGCTGGCCGACCTGTCGGCGCTCGGGCCCCACCTGCTGGCCCCCGCCGCCTCCCCGGGGGTGGAGGCGGCGCTGGGGCTGGTGGCGGAGGCGGACGTGCTCGTCGTCGCCAGCCCCACGTACAAGGGCACCTACACGGGGCTGCTGAAGGCGTTCCTCGACCGGCTGCCCCCGGCCGCGCTGGCCGGGAAGACCGCCCTGCCGCTGCTGGTCATGGGCGATCCCAAGCACGCGCTGGCGGTCGAGGTGCACCTGCGCCCGCTGCTGGTCGAGCTGGGCGCCACCGTGCCGACGCCCGGCCTGGCCTTCCTGGAGTCACAGCTCCCCGACCTGGAGGCCGTGGTGTCCGCCTGGGCCGACCGCGTCGCGCCGCAGGTCCGCCTGCCCGCGGCGACGTAGGGCCGCGCCGGTCCCTCCCGACCGGGATCTTGTCAGGCAGTCAACACGGTGTTACCTCTTGCGGAGGGCGCGCGTGATCCGCGCGCCCTTCCGGCAGCCAGAGAGGACCACCGTGTCGTCGAAGTCCTGGTTACGCAGCAGCACCCTCCTCGCCGCCGCGCTCGTCGCGGCGGCACTGTCTCCCGTGGGACCGGCCCGGGGCGAACCCGGCGGGCAGGCCCCCGTCCACGACTTCCAGGCCGAGCAGCACGCCAAGCCCGACGTGGACAACCGTCAGGGCAGGGTCGAGCCGCCGCCCGGCGCGACCGCCCGCAGGGCCGGCCCCGCCGCCCAGATCCGCTGGAACAACCTCGGCACCCCGGCGGCCGTCGTCAGCGCCGAACCGTTGGCCGAGGGCCTCGGCGCCGATCCCGAGCAGGCCGCGCGTGCCTACCTGAAGGCGAACGAGAGCGCCTTCGGCCTGTCCGCCGCCGCCGTGGACGCGCTGGAGAAGGTCGCGGTCAACCCCATCGGCGACGGCGCCGCCGTCCTGCTGCGGCAGCGCTTCGGCGGCCTGCCCGCGGGGGTGGACGGCCTGGTCGCCGTCGGCGTGGTGAACGGCGCCGTCCGGTCCGTCACCTCCTCGCTGTCGCGCGCCACGCAGGAGCCCCCGGCCGCCGCGATCGGCGAGCGGCAGGCGCTGGAGATCGCGGCCAGGGACGGCGGCATCGACCTCGCCACGGCCGCCACCCAGAAGGTCATGGAGGTGGCGGTGCCCGCGCCGGACGGCGTGCACCGGGCCTACCAGGTCGTGCTGATCGGCGGCGCGGACGGCGAGCCGGCGGCGTACACGACGCACGTGGACGCGGTCAGCGGCGCGATTCTCACCCGCGAGAACCTGGTCGACCACTTCGACCCCGAGAACCCGAAGTGGGCGGTGTTCCCGGCCACCCCGCGCGGCGACTACTCCTCCGCCGACACCCGCCAGACCTGGTGCCACACCGCCGGCCCCGGCTGCGACCTCGCCACCGGCGGCGACCCGGCGACCGGCAAGGCGTGGGACGTGGACCACGCCACCGGCGAGCCGACGAACACCAGCCTCGGCAACGCCGCCCGCACCTACGAGAACCGCGCCAGCGGCGACCCGTTCACCGTCGGCACCCGCTCCAACGTGCTCACCCCGAGCCGGAACTACGTCTACCCGTGGCGCAACGCCTGGTACACCGCCAAGTGCGACCCGGCCGCGCTCGACCAGCCCGGCGAGGCCGACCTCGAGGCCGCCGTCGCCAACCTCAACATGGCGCACAACCGCATGCACGACTGGTCCTACCGGCTCGGCTTCACCGAGTCGGCCTGGAACATGCAGGCCGACAACGGCGGGCGCGGCGGTCTCGGCGGCGACCCCGAGCAGGGCAACGCCCAGGCGGGGGCGCGGGTGGCGTCCGTACGCGACAACGCCAACCAGATCACCGGGCCGGACGGCACCGCGCCGATCACGAACATGTACCTGTGGCAGCCGATCGCCGGCTCCTTCTACTCGCCCTGCGTCGACGGCGACTACGACATGT
Organism: Nonomuraea wenchangensis; assembly: GCF_900111685.1. Classification (GTDB taxonomy): domain Bacteria; phylum Actinomycetota; class Actinomycetes; order Streptosporangiales; family Streptosporangiaceae; genus Nonomuraea; species Nonomuraea wenchangensis. The sequence continues at coordinate 175,010 of NZ_FOHX01000006.1, read as the reverse complement.
CGGTCATCGCCCACGAGTACTCGCACGCCATCTCCGGCCGCGTGATCGGCGGCCCGAACGCCGGCTGGAGCGGGGCCCAGGCGGGCGCCATGAACGAGAGCACCTCCGACCTGTTCGCCATGGAGTACCTCTACGAGTACGGCTTCCGCCCGGCGGGCGCGACCGCGTACGTGATCGGCGGCTACGTCACCGGCGACAAGCAGCGCGGCATCCGCAACTACGACATGTCGAAGTCGCCGCTCAACTACAGCGACCTCAACTACGACCTGGTGGGCCAGCAGGTCCACGCCGACGGCGAGATCTGGACGGCCACCCAGTTCGACGTGCGCGCGGCCTTCGTCAAGCGCTACGGCTCCGGCACGGACAAGCTGCAGCGCTCTTGCGCCGACGGCCGCACGCCGGTCGAGCGCTGCCCCGGCAACCGCCGCTGGGCGCAGCTCTCCTTCGACGCGCTGCTGCTGATGGCCTCGGGCGCGGTCACGTACGTCGATCACCGCGACGCCCTGCTCGCCGCCGACGCGATCCGCTTCGGCGGCGCGAACCAGGACATCATGTGGCGCGCGTTCGCCGAGCACGGACTGGGCCGCGACGCCGCCAGCACCGGCCCGAACGACGGCGAGGCGACGCCGAGCTTCGTCAACCCGGCGGGCAAGAACGGCGCGCTGCGGCTGAAGCCGCTCGGCGAGGCGAAGGACGCGGCGCTGCGCCTCTACGTCGGCGACTACGAGGCCCGCGCGGTCCCGGTCGCCGACACCGACCCGGCCACCCCGCTCGGCGACACCGTGGAGATGACGCCGGGCGTCTACGACTTCGTGGTGGCCGGCAGCGGGTTCGGGCACCGGCGGCTGACGTTCGCGGTGCTGCCGGGCGTGACGCTGCCGCTGGCCCTGCCGCTGACCCGCAACCTCGCGGCGGCGGCGAGCGGCGCGACGGCGAGCGGCGACGGCGTCAACCAGGCCAAGCTCATCGACGAGACCGAGGCCACGAACTGGGCCTCGCTCTCCGGCGCGCCGGCCGGCAAGTCGGTGGTCGTGGACCTCGCGGGCGACGCGCCCGTCACGGTCCGCCGGGTCCAGGTGAGCGCCATGCTCAGGCCCGCGGTGACCGACCCGGCCGACCCAGGCGGGCAGAACCGCTTCTCGGCCCTGCGCGCCTTCGAGGTGCTGGCCTGCAGCGCGAACTGCGCCGACCCGGCGAGCTTCACCAGGATCCACACCAGCCAGAAGGACGCGTTCGCCACCGCGCTGCCGCGCCCGCGCGGCTCGGACCTGCTGATCAGGTCGTTCGACGTGCGGCCGGCCAAGGCCACGCACCTGATGCTGCGCGTGGTCAGCACCCAGTGCACCGGCAACCCGCTGTACGCGGGGGAGCAGGACGCCGACCCGACCTCCGCGACGGACTGCGCCACGGCCAGCCCGCAGCGGGAGCAGGTGCGGGCGGCCGAGTTCCAGGCGTTCACGCACTGACGAACGGACAGAGGCCCGGCGTTCGCCGGGCCTCTGGTCGGTTCATCAGTAGATGCGGTACTTCTTGCCGCAGTTGTCGAACTTGCCGGCCCAGCAGGTGAAGGTGAAGACCTTCGTGATCCCGCGGCCGTTCCAGGCGCCGACCACCTTGCCGTCGAAGGAGTGGTTGAAGCGGTGCCAGGAGCCGTTCTTGTAGTACTCGAACCAGACCCAGCCCTTCTTGCCGCCGCGCTTGTCCACCCCGTACCACTTCGTGTAGACCTTGCCGTGCTGCTTCCAGGTCCTGCCGAAGGTGTACGCCTTGCGGTCGCTGGAGAAGAACTTGCCCCAGGTGGTGACGTGGGCGCTCGCGGTGGTCGCGGTGGTGGTCGTCGCGGTCGCCGCCTGGGCGGCGGGGGCGGCGGCGAGGCCGGTCAGGGCCATCGAGCCGGCGACGGTCGCGATGGCGAGGGTCTTGCGCATGGTGGGTTTCCTCCCCGTGTCGGTGCTGCCGGGTGCTGTCCGGCAGCACGGACATTACGGAGATAGCGGGAGATCTTCTGTGCAGGAATCCACACGACGACAGTGACCCACGACACACTCCCGGCCCTGCGTCACGGCCGGGCCGGCACCCCCCGATCGGCCGGGAACGGCAGGAACGGCGCCCCGGAGGCCGTCCTCGCGGTGGGGGCGTCCGCGGCGCCGTCCGTGCCGCAGAGCGCCACCAGCAGGTGCCTGGCCTGGGCGATGTCGATCTCGTGCAGCACGATGCCGCCTTCGTCGATCTGCTGGTACTTCGTACGGTTGACGCCGAACGAGATCTGCAGCTCGCCGTCCTCGCTGACCAGCGACTGCGTGGCCATGCCGAACACGCCGCCGTCGTGCCCCCAGAACCGGCCGCAGGGCAGGTCGGCCGCGTAGATGCCGAGGCCGTAGTCCATGACGTAGCCGCCCGCCAGCACCGGCACCGTCCTGCGCATCTCGGCGAGCTGCGCGGGAGCGAGCAACTCGCCGCGCAGCAGCGCCCGGTAGAAGCGGTTGAGGTCGTCCATGGTGGAGGTGATCGCCCCGGCCGTGCTCGCCCACGACATGTCGTAGACGCCGAAGTCGCGCGGCGGGTCGAAGAAGCCGTACCACGACTCGTACGCGCCGGAGTGCGGCCCCGGGATGTGCGGCGTGCGCGGGAACGACGTGTGCCGCAGGCCCGCCTTCCTGATGACGTTCCTGGTGATGTGGTCGGCCGCGTCGGCGCCGGTCACCTTCTCCAGCAGCAGGCCGGCGAGCACGTAGTTGGTGTTCGAGTACGACCCGGGAGTCGCCCCCGGCTCCCCGGTCGGCGTGCCGGCCAGGCCCATCCGCACCAGCTCCTCGGGGGCGACGCGGCGGTAGCGGTTGTCGTCCAGGCTCTTGACGGAGCCCTCGGCCAGCGAGGGGAACGCCGGGACGATGTAGTCGGCGATGTGGCTGGTGTGGTTGAGCAGCATCCGCACCGTGATCCGGCGGCCCCGCTCGCCGGGGACGAGGTCGGGCAGGTATCGGCCCACCGGCGCGTCCAGCTCGATCGTGCCCCGCGCGACCTGCTGCAGGATCGCCACCGACACGAACGTCTTGGTGATGCTGCCGATCCGGTGCACCATGTCGGGCCGCACCGGGCGGCCGGTGCGTACGTCGGCCACGCCGGACGCGCCCTGCCATGTCCGGCCGCCGTCGCGGACCTCGGAGTAGATGCCGTACATGCCGGCGTCGCGGACCGCGTCCAGCGTCCGCTTGAGCGCCTGCCGGTCCGGCCCGCCGGCCGCGTGCGCCGGTCCGGCCAGGGTGCCTGCCGCGAGCAGCGCGCCCATCGCGGCGGCAAGGGCCGCGCGCGGGACGCTCGTGGGGAGTCGGCGAGAAGTCATGGACTCAGCATGCGTGGGAGAGGAGTGCGCGGATAAGTCGGCGATGTCACCGGTTCGGCATGACAGGGATCATGCCCCGGCGATGACATCGGCCGTCACCGCGCACGTTTTCTTGCTCCGGAGACGAAGACAACGAACTCCGAGTGGTGAATTTGTCACCCTGAGTGCGCGAGGAGCCGGTGGCCGAGTCCTGGACGGGGATGGGACGCTGCTGCCACCGCCCCGGCCGGCCTGCGAACGGGTGGCCGGGGCGGATCCCTCCGCAGTGCTCACGAAGGAAGGAATGCGGCATGACTCAGGACGCCGGCCGCGTCGCGGCCAAGCGGATCAACGACCACGTGGAGCTGGTCCACGCCGACCACCCCGAGCTGGTGTTCGAGGTGCCCAGGCGGGACTGGGAGGCGTTCACCACGGCGGTCAAGTCGGGCGCGTTCGATCTCGGGACGCTGGAGCGGGCAGCCGAGGAGCACGTGGCCTGACGGCCGCTCTCCCCGGCCGTACGACGGCGCCCGCACACCGCGTGGTGCGGGCGCCGTCCATGTGACGGGCGCGGCGGGTCAGCCGACCCCCGTCCAGCGGCAGGTCAGCCGACCCCCGTCCAGCGGCGGGTCAGCCGACTCCCGTCCAGTAGGCGGCGGCGCGCTTCCACGCCGCGTCGCCGACCGCGCGGCCGAGCGCCCGGCCCTCCTGGTCGCCCGCCCTGAAGTGGATGCCGCCGTAGCGGCGCGAGAGCCCCGCCTGCTCGGCGGCCTCACTGTAGGTGCGCCACCGCAGCGTCACGTCCCGCGCCGGCGTCACCCCGGGCTCCACCTTCGACGACCCGGCCGCGACGACGGCCTGCCCGCCGAAGACGTCGCTGCCGGTGAAGCGCCGCAGCACCTCGGCCGCCGCCGCGCTGAACGTGCTGTGGCCCGAGACGTACTCGGCGAACGGCGGCGTCGGGAACGTCGCCGGCTGGTAGGGCACCCACAGCTCCCCGTCCACGGTCCGCCCGCCCCACGTCGGGATCCGCTGCCCGCGGTACTGGTCGCGGATCGCGGTGATCGGCCGCCCGCTGTCGTGGTCGCGCTTGACCTCCCACGCGGCGATCCCGGCGTCCATGCCGGCGTTGGCCAGCGCGAAGAACAGCTTCACGTCCTGGTCGAGCCTGTGCCGGTCACGCGCGGAGACCTGCTGCGCGAACAGGCACCAGTGGCCGGGCGGCGTCTCGCTGGCCGGCCCGTCGGACCAGTAGTCGGCGATCGACTTGCTCCGGTCGTCGAGGGCGGCCGTCGTCGCCACGATCTCGGCGGCCTGCGCCCGCCAGCCGGCCGACCCGTACGGCGCCGGCGCCGGGACGGCGTCGGCCAGCGCCCGCGCCGACCCGCTGAAGGAGGCCACCCGCCCCCAGTGCGGGACCAGGAACGGCGGCGTGACCAGCGCGCCCGCCGCGTTGCGGTAGGTGAGCGGCGCCCATCGGCCCGGCTGCGCGAGCGTGGCCAGCGGGTCGGCGACGACCACGGGGGCGTTGACCGGCGCGTAGCCGGTGGTGTCGGCGTACCCGCCGAGCTGGTTGGAGCCGTCGGCGTGGCGGTGGTCCAGCACGGCCTGGCAGGCGGCGAGGCCCGTCCTGGCCGCCTGGCTGTCCGGGGCGGCCGGGTCGTGGCCGAGCTCGGCCATCAGGGCGTCGAACGTCGCGCGCTGACCCGGATAGAGGTCGGTGGCCGCCAGGTGGACGGCGTAGCTGATGGCCTCGGCCTTGTTGGCCTCGGTGCGCTCGGCGGCCGGCCGGCGCAGCGTGCCGCCGAGCCGGGTGCCGACGGCCACCGGGTCGTAGGCCGCCCACGCGTCGTAGGCGCAGGTGTGGGCGATGGCGAGGGCCCTCGCCACCATGGGCGGCCCGAGCGTGCCGCCGCGCACGGCCGACAGCAGCGCCTGGTTCCACCGCACCACCAGGGTCGGCCCGCCCGCCCGCGCCGGGACGGCGGTGAGGGCGAGCGTGAGCAGCGCGACCAGCAGCGTGGCGGCCGGGCGGATGGTTCGTAAGTGCATGGGTGTGTCCCCTCGGTCGGTTGAGCCCCCGAGGGACGATGTCAGACTCGAACGTACTTTCGAACTAGCCGGAAGGTGACATCACGGCAGCCGGAGCTCGGCGAGCACGCCGCGGTGGTCGGTGCCGGGCACGTCCACGACCTCGACCCGGCGCACCGCCATCCGCTCGTCGGCGAGCACGTGGTCGATGGCGATGATCGGCGGCACCGGCCGGTAGTTCGGCCAGGTCGCGGTCAGGCCCTTGCCCACCTGCGCGGCGGCGTCGACGTAGCCGCGCTCCAGCAGCTCGCGGAAGGCCCGGTGGTCGATGCTCGCGTTGAAGTCGCCCGCCAGCACCCGCATCGCGCCCGTCGTGCCGGCCGGCGGCAGGGCGCTCAGCGCGGTGTTCCACCCCGCCTCCTTGCGCCCGAGCGGCGGGTCGGGATGCACGGCGACGATCTCGACCGCGGCCCCGCCCGGCAGGGTCAGCGCGGCGGCGGGCATGTTGTGGCCGATCGGCGTGAACAGGTCCGGCAGCTCGGTCAGCGGACGCCGGGCGTAGATGCCGCTGCCGATCGCGCCCGGCGCCTCCTGCAGCACCCGGTAGGGCAGCAGCTCCGCCAGCCCGGCCGCGTCCAGCCGCTCGGCCTCCTCCGGGCTCAGCTCCAGCGCCGTGAAGACGTCCACGGCCTCGCGGCGCACCAGATCGACCACGGTCGCGGCGTCGGCCCGGCTGAACAGGTTGACCGTCAGCACCCGCAGCAGCGCGCCGGACGCGGCCGGCTGCTCCTCGGCGGTCAGCCGCGGCGCGACGCAGGCGGCCAGCACCACGCAGGCGGTGGCCGCGACCAGCGCCGCCGGGCGGTTGCGGCGGGCCAGCAGCAGCGCGGTCAGCGCCGCGAGCACCGCGCCGTGCGGTGTCACGGTCATCAACTGGGTCAGGAACGACCCCGTCTCCAGCCCGCCGGCCCTGATCAGGGCCCAGAAGGCGAGCAGCGTGACGACCGTCCAGGACAGCCATCGCCTGCGCCGCCGTCGTTTCGGCCGCTCCGCCCGCTCCGTCCGCGTCTTCCGCCCGGCTCCGACCGTCGCGCTCACTCCGCCGTCCCGTCCCCGCATGCGATCACAGCTTGAACCTTAGACGGATCACCGGGCGGACGGGCTCCCGTGTCTCCCGGTCCGCCAGGCGAGTGCGGGGCGGACGTCCACGACCCCGCCGAGCCCCTTCGCGAGGTGCACGGCGGCCGTCGCCTCGGTGCGGGTCGCGGTGCGGCCGGACAGCGTCACGATGCCGTCGCGCACCTCGACCATGATGCCGCGCCGGTCGGTCCACCGCTCGGGGATGGCGTCCTCGACCCAGCGCTTGAGCTCGGCGTCGTCCCGCGTGTACGCCTTCAGCAGGTCCCGCCGGCTCACCATGCCCAGCAGCCGCCCCTCCTCGTCCACCACCACCAGCCGCCTGACCCCGCGCGCGTCCATGAGCTGCGCGGCCGTCACCGTGGACGTCTCCGGGGCGACCGTGACCGGCGGCGACGACATCAGCTCGGCCGCCGTCGCCCCCGCCGCCTTGCGCCGCCCGTCCTCGCCGCGCCCGGCCAGCAGCCGGCGCAGCCGGGCCCGCAGCCGCGGCCGGTAGCCCTCGCCCCGGTACAGCTCACGGAACTCCTCCTTGCGCAGCAGGTCCGCCTCGGAGACGACGCCGATCACCCGCCGCTCCCCGTCCAGCACCGGTACGGCGCTGACCCCGCGGCTCACCAGCAGCGCGGCGAGGTCCTTGAACGGCGTCCCCGCCTCGGCCGCCGCCACCCGGGCGGTCATGACGTCCCGCACGCTGATCCGCATCATGATCTGTCTCCTTCCTCCCCCGCCATGGGACCGCGCCAGGCCCTCCCGTCCCCAGGGCCGGAAGTCCTCCGGCGCGGAGCTTTGGTCCAGGGCGTTCGCCCTGCTGAGCGGACTTGTGGCCGGTCGGACTTAGGACGGACGGCCTTGGGCAGGGGACCTTCGGCCCTGCCCGGCCGGCCGCCGGTCCGGCAGGCTCGAAGCACGGAGAGGTGACGTCGTCGTCGCAGGAAGGACAGGACATGTGCAACTACTGCGGCTGCCGGGAGTTCCCGCTCATCGGCCGTCTGTCCCAGGAGCACTGGGACATCCAGGAATGCGCCGGCGAGCTGCGGAGGGCCGTCCGGGCCGAACGGCAGGCCGAGGCCGTCGCCTTCCTGGACGAGCTGCTCGCCCGGCTGCTCCCGCACACCGCCGTCGAGGAGGACGGCCTGTTCGCCGAGCTGCGCGCCGAGGGCACGCTGGCCGCCGAGGTGGAGCGCCTGTGCGCCGAGCACGGGGCCATCCACGGCGTGCTCGCCGCCGTGGACCGGGCCGCGCCCGACTGGGCCGCCGTGCTGGCCGCGCTGGACCTGCTGGTCCAGCACATCGACCATGAGGAGCACGGGCTGTTCCCCGCCTCGGTGATCACGCTGCCGCTGCCCGCGTGGGACCGCATCACGCCGGTCGCCACGGAGCAGGCGGCGGGCTCCGGCACGTGAGCGGCCCGCGTACGCGCCGCTACACGTGGGCCTGGAGCAGGATGTGGGCCACCACGTCGGCGGCCGAGTGCTCCTCGGGCAGGCCGTCGAGGAACCCCGCGTCCTGGCCGAGGGTGAGCAGCGCCGGCTCGGCGTAGCCGTCCGCGCGGTGCTGGCCGAGCCCGATGGCGGCCAGCAGCCCGTTGCACAGGCAGCGCCGCCCCTCCGCCTCCTCCGCGGGCCGGCCCTTGCGGACGTAGACGTCCACCGGCTCGGCGGGGCAGCGGTAGCCGAGCGAGCCGTCCGCCCGCTCGTACGGCGTGCGCAGGTAGCCGAGGTCGCACAGCCGGGGGCGGGAGTCGTACACGTCGGGGTCCGACAGCGTGCCCGGCACCTCGGCCACCTTGAACGGGAACCCGGTCGGCGAGGCCAGCGGGTCGTTGCGCACCTGGAGCGTGCCGGCCGCGGCCCGCTCGCGCAGCCTGTGCCGCAGCCGCGGATCGAGCCCCGACTCCCGGCACAGCGCGAACGCTGAGCCCACCTGGACGCCGGCCGCGCCCGCCGCCCAGGCCCGTTCCAGGCCGCCGGGCGTGCCGTAGCCGCCGGCCAGCCAGAACGGCAGCCCCAGCGCGGCCACCTTGGCCAGGTCGGGCGCGTCGCGCGGGCCGTACACGGGCTCGCCGGCCGCGTCGAGCGTCATCCGGCCGCGCGGCGGCGCGCTGTGGCCGCCGGCCACCGGCGTCTCGATCACGAAACCGTCCGGCCGGGTCGCGGGGGAGCGGGCCAGGTAAGCGGCCAGCACGTGCGACGACACGATCGCCAGCAGCCGGGGCCGGACGAGCGGCGTCAGGCGGCGGCCCAGCAGCGCGACCGGGTCGAGCCCGACGGTGTGCCCGCCGCCCTCGCCGGCCACGGCGACGGAGATCCGCGCCGGGCGGTGCTCGGCCAGGTCGTCGAGCAGGCGCGGGATCTCGGCCGGGATGCCGGCGCCCACCAGCACGTAGTCCACCCCGGCCAGCAGCGCGCCGTAGACGGCGGCGGGGGTGGCGAGCTGGATCTTCTCCAGGTAGTTCACGCCCACGGGCCCGTCGTGGCCCTCCTTGGCCAGGAACACCTCGGCGAAGTTGGCCACCACGGCGAGCTCGTCGCGCGCCCGGTTGCCGCGCAGGCCGAGCCGCGGCACGGGCCGGTACGGCACCCCGTCGCCCGTGCCGCCCGGCACGAAGTAGCGGGAGAGCACCCGCTCGGCGACCTCGGGCACAGGGAAGCAGGCGAGGGCGCGGCGCAGATGGCCGCCGGGGTCGCCGCGCTGCAGCCGGCGGGCGAGGGTGACGTCCAGAGCGGTGCCGGAAACCACGCCGAGCTGCCCGGTCGCGGCCACGGCGCGGGCCAGCCGCCATCCGGACACGCCGACCCCCATGCCGCCCTGGATCAGCGCCGGCAGCCCGGGGAAGAGCCGCGGGTCAGGCACCGCGTGCCTCCCGGCCGTCCAGGACCTCCGCCACGGGACGCCGGGGCACGCGCGGCACCGGCGGGCCGTAGCCCAGCCTGATGAGCATCTGCACGTGCCCGAACGGGCCGCCCGTCCGGTCGCCGCGGTGCTGCGGCGGGCGCAGGTCGAGCGGCTGGCTGAACAGCGACACGGCCACCCCGCGCGCGGTCGCCGTGAGCAGCACCCGCTGGAGCGCCTGCCCGGCGCGCAGCCAGTCGCGCGGCCCGTCGCCGCGGGTGAACAGGGCCGCGAGCTGCGGCTCCGGCTCGAACTCCGCGGTGCCGACGCGCTGGCCGAAGTCGCGCATCGGCAGCCGGCCGTCGCGCGGCCGGGGACCGGCGGCGTGCTCGGGCACCCCGTCGGCCCGCGCGTCGGGACCGGTCCAGCGGGCCAGCTCGTCCCGGTACGCCGGATCGTCCGCCAGCGTGTCGTCCGCCATGGCGATCAGCTCCAGGACCCGCCGCGCGGTGCGCCCCGTGACCGGCACCAGCGTCGCGGACTCGGCGTGCGCGGCGTGCACGAGGCCGACGACGATCTCACGCGGCACCGGCCGGTCGTCGAAGGGGAAGCGGTTGGTGCGCCGGTGCGGGATCATGCCGTGCAGCAGCAGCTCGTCCGCCGTGGGCGGGTCTCCGGGCACGGCGTGCACGGTGGCCAGCAGGTCGGGGCGGGCGGCCGGATCGGGCAGGATCCGGACATGGGCGTCGTGCCCGGTCACCCGCACCGCGAGCCGCAGGTTGTAGAGCGCGGCCCCGCAGCTCAGGCCGAGCCCGCGCCCCATCGGGTCGGTGACGGTCAGCAGCCGGTCGAGGTCGGCGTACAGCTCCATGGTGGCGTCGTCGGCGCGGTGGAAGCGCCACGGCTGGGTGTTGTGCACGGACGGCGCGGCGGCGGCGGCGCCCACGACCGCGCACACGTCGGCGGCGGACGCGAACGGCGGCTCCAGGGTGGCGGCCCGCGCGCGGCGGCCGCCCGTGCCGGGATCGGTCACCGGGGCACCCCCGGCACAGAGGTAACAGCGGACATGGGATCAACATCCCGCGCCTGGCCGGGGTGGCGGCAGGGACCAAAGTCCCTCTTATCGGGTCCGATGGACCAATCGGCGGCGGATCAGCGCTTACGGCCGACGCCGCCGTACATCCAGGCGGGCTCGTCGGGGAAGAGCGGGGTGTCGTGCCAGTGGGAGACCGCGACGAGGCCCGGCTCCACCAGGTCGAACCCGTCGAAGTAGCGGGCGATCTGCTCGCCGGTGCGCGGGGTGCGGTGCATGGCCTGGTGCGAGGTGGCGGCCAGGTAGTCCTCGGCCATCCGCGGCGGCACGAGGTCGAGCGTGAGGTGGCTGAGCACGAGGTAGCCGCCTGTGGGGAGGGCGTCGGCGTACGCCTTGACCAGCCCGGCCGGGTCGTCGGCGTCGGAGATGTGCATGAGGATGGCGACCATCATGAGCGCGACCGGCTGCGAGAAGTCGATGATCTCGCGCACCTCGGGGTGCTCCAGTACGGCGGCGGGATCGCGCACGTCCGCCTCCAGGTAGGCGGTCCGCCCCTCCTCGGTGCTGGTCAGCAGCGCCCTGGCGTGGGTCATCACGATCGGGTCGTTGTCGACGTAGACCACCCGCGACTCCGGCGCCTCCGCCTGGGCGACCTCGTGGGTGTTGCCCTGGCTCGGGATGCCCGTCCCCAGGTCGAGGAACTGCCGCACGCCCAGCCGCGTCAGGTGGCGCACCGCGCGGCCGAGGAAGGCCCGGTTGTTCCTGGCGCTCTCGCGGATGCCCGGCACCGCCGCCATCGTGGCCTCCGCGACCCGGCGGTCGGCCTCGAAGTTGTCCTTGCCGCCCAGCCAGTAGTCGTACACGCGGGCCGAGTGCGGGATGTTGGGGTTGATGCCCGGTGGTGCGCTCATGCCGGAAAATCCTAGATCATGAGGCCTGCTCGGCGTGGCTACTCCCGGCGGATGCCCTCATACCGTCACGAAGTCGGCGATGACCACCGTCGCGTCCTCCTTCGGCTCGACCGCGGCGAGCTCGTCGTAGAGCCGGTCCAGGCAGGCGACCGGCGAGGCGGTGCCGGTCAGCAGCTCCGTGACGCGCTTGACGCCGAGCGCCTGCACGACGCCGTCCGTCATCATCACCACCCGGTCGCCCGGCCGTACCGCGACGGAGCCGACCTCGGCGTTGAGCGCCGAGGGCCGGCCGAGCGCGCGCAGCGGCGGCCCGTCGTCGAAGGAGTGCGACGTGGTGAGCGGCGCGGGCGTCCCGCCGCGCGGGCAGTGCCAGATCGAGCCGTTGCCGACGTGGGCGAAGCGCAGGCGCGGGCTCTCCCCGCCGTCCAGCACGATCAGGTCCAGGGTGCTGGCCAGACCGGGTACGGCCGGGTTGCGTAACGCGGCGTTGCGCACCGCGCGATGCGCGGCCTGGACGTAGTCGTCCAGGTCCTGCTCGCGCGTGCCCCCGTGCTGCGGACGCCCCGCGATCACGGCGGCCAGCGCCAGGGCGGCGGCCACGTGGGCGGCCTCCGCCCCGGTCCCGCCGTCGGCCGTCGCGACCAGCCGCTCCTGGATGACGTACGCGTCCGACGGCCGCCCGCGCGAACCCTCGAACGTGCCCCCCACCGCCATCAGCCGCGGCCTGGTCACCGGCATGCCCTGCGGCCACTTCCCGCGCCTGCCCTGCACGTTCATCACCGACAGGCACCCGATCAGTATCGAGATCACGAACAAGGTCATGAGGTCCCCTCCCGCCGCGCCCTTGGCGGCACCCGCAAGTAGACGCGCCTGCCACACGGGACGACTGACGGCCGATCAGCCGTCGTAGCGCTATGACGGCCTATAACGGCACATGTCGGCATGACGGCTATTCGACCGTCATGCCGGGAAAACCGCCCAGGAGCAGGGTGTGGAGGGGCGGTGCACACCGCATCGAGCCGGCCCTAGGAAAAGCAGCCATGCGACCCATGACCCCGAACACCGCGACGGCCGGGGATGTGCCTTACCGGTTATCCGGAAGAACACGATACGTATCCTTTTTGCCCACCTTGAACTGCGTTATCGTGAGACCCGTCTTGTGCTCCCATCGTGTGCGGACGGCCCATGTCTCACCCCCGCTCCACGAGGTACGACTCCGCGACCCGGCAGTTGGAGAAGGCCACCGCCAGAACGGCCGCGGGCGCGCGCGGCGCGGTGGGCACGGTGGCGGTGGTCGCGGCCTCCTTCGGCGCCGTCCCGCCCGTATCGCTCTCCTGGCTGGTGCCGCTGCTGGCGATCCACCTCGCCCTGACGGCGGGCTACGCGCGGGTGTGGTGGCGTACGGAGCTGGTGCCGCGCCGGCTGGTGGCCGCTGATGTGGCCGTCACGCTCGCGCTCTGCCTCGCCCAGCGTTTCGTGGTCGCCGAGGAGGCCCTGGACAGCGGGGCGAGCTGGGTGTCGGGGCTGGTCACGATGACGATCATCCTCGCCGCCATCTCCTGGCGGCCCGCACTGGCCGTGACGGTCGGCCTCGCCGTCGCCGGGGCGTTCGCGGCCGGCGTGCGCCTCGCCTCCGCCACCCAGGACGTCGTCGCGCCCACCGGCGTCCACCTCGTCCAACTGCTCGCCATCGTGATGCTGATGACGCTGCTGCGCCGCTCGTTCACCCACATCGACGCCTTCCTGGAGCGCAGCGTACGTGCCGAGATCGCGCTCATGGTCGAACGGCTGCGCCGCGAGGACCAGCTCAAGCAGGTCGGCAGCATCCACGAGACCGCGCTGCACACGCTGGGCATGGTCGGCCTCGGCACCTACGACCGGCCCACGCCCACGCTGGCCGCGCAGGTCCGTACCGACCTCACGGCGCTGGAGAAACTGCGCGACACCCCACGCGGCGGCACCCCCGGCGGCGACTCCGCCCCGATCGCCCTCGACGCCCTCCTGGACGAGGTCGCCGGGCGCGTCAGCGGGCTGGACGTGCGGACCAGCCTCGTCGCCGAGACCGTGCCCGGCGACGTCGCCGAACGTTTCGCCCGCGCCGTCACCGAGGCCCTGGCCAACGTCGCCCTGCACGCCGGCGTACGCGAGGCCGAGGTCGTCTCCACCCGGCGCGGCGGAGAGATCGTCGTGGAGGTCGCCGACAGCGGGCGCGGCTTCGACCAGGACCGGCTGCCGCCCGACCGGTTCGGCGTGCGCGGCTCCATCCTCGGCATGATGCGCTCGCTGCCCAACGGCGGCGCCCGCATCTCCTCCAGCGCCCAGGGCACCCGCGTCAGCCTGTGGTGGCGGCCATGACCGAGGAGATCGAGCAGGTCGCCCAGCGCTACGCCCGCTACACCGCGCTCGGCGCGGCCGTCATCACGGCCGTCTGGCACCTCGGCTACAACCTGACCGTCACGCTCACCGGCTGGCAGTCCTTCCGCCTGCCCTGGCTGAACCTCGCCGCCTGGCTCGCCTACGCCGTCGTCTTCGCCGTCGCCCTGCGCCCGCTGGCCCGCGACTCGCGCGGCCCGTCCAGGATCCGCGAGCTGGCCGTCGCCGCCCTCGCCCTGGACGTCGCGGTGATCGCCGCGTTGCCACCCCACGAGCTGCTCGGCATCAACGACTGGGCGTGGGGCGCGGTCGGCTGGCTCGGCGTCATGCTGGTGTGGGGCCGGCCGGGCTGGCGCGGCGAGCTGATCGCCTTCCTCGCCGGCAACGCCGCCATCATGCTGGCCGCCATGGCCGCCACCGGCATCCTCGACCGTGTCGCCGTCTCCAAGTACCTGGTCGTCATCGTCGGCGGCATCACCATGCAGTTCGGCTACACGTGGGGCTGCCACCTGCTGCGCGCCCGCGCGGAGGACGCGGTCGTGCTGGCCCGCCGGCTCGCCGCCGACGACGCCCTGCGCGAGTCGGCCCAGCGCATCCACACCGACCGGCTGCGCAGGTACGCCGCCATCCGCGACGTCGCCGAGGAGCTGCTGCAGCAGCTCGCCGACGGCGCCGACCCCGGCGACCCCCGGGTGCGCGACGACTGCACGGCCGGCGCGATGCGGCTGCGCCGGCTCATCACCGAGCGCGAGGACGTGCCGGACGAGTTGGTCTCGGCGCTGCGCGAGCGCATCGAGGCGGCCGAGCGGCGCAAGGTGATGGTGACGGTGCCGCCGTTCGGCGAATTCCTGCCCAGCCTGCCGGACGGTGTCCGCGAGGACCTGCTGCGGGCCCCGGTCCGGGCGCTCGACGGCGCCCGGACGCGGGCGCGCGTAACGGTGTCGGCCATGTCCACGATGGTGAGCGTGGCGGTGGTGGCCGACAACGACGACCTGCCCATCAGCCACACCCCGGTACGCGAGCCGAGCGGCGTGGTCGTCACCTATCAGCGGCAGGGAGGGGAGGTATGGGTCAACAGCATCTGGCAACGGAGCCCGGTGGCGAGCCGGTGACGGTGGCCCTGGTGGAGGACCACCAGGTCGTGGTGGACGGGGTGCGCTCCTGGTTCGGGCCGACGCCCGGCCCGGTGGCGCTGGTCGCCCAGGGCCCCACCATCGAGGCCGTCCAGGGAGTGACGGCCGACGTGCTGCTGCTCGACCTCAACCTCAACGGCACGATGGTCATCGACCGGGTCTCCGAGCTGTGCCAGGGCGGGCAGCGGGTCATCGTCTTCTCCGAGCACGAGGAGCCCGAGACGGTCCGCGCCGTGCTCGACGCGGGAGCCTCGGCCTTCATCGGCAAGGGCCGCGCCACCCGCGAGTCGTGCCTGGAGACCATCATGGAGGTCGCCGCCGACCGGCCCACCGTCACACCCCCGATGGCCCAGGCCATCGCCACCGACGAGCGCCCCCACCGGCCGCAGCTCTCCGACAAGGAGCGGGAGGCGCTGCTGTTCTGGTTCCAGTCGATGTCGAAGGCGTCGGTGGCGGCCCGGATGGGCATCAAGGAACGCACCGTGCGGCAGTACATCGACCGGGCCCGCGTGAAGTACGCCGCCGCCGGCCGGCCCGCCCCCACCAAGGAGAAACTGCTCGTCTGCGCCATCCAGGACGGCCTCATCCAGCCCGACGAGGTGACCATCTACACGTCGCTGGCCGCCCGTACGCCTCAGGAACCCCGCTGAGACACCTGGCCTCGGTCCTTCCGGCAGGAGGGGGCCGGCAGGGCCGAGGTCCAGGTCACGCGGCGAACGCGGCGGGGTCGAAAGCCAAGGGGAAGGGCCGGCTCAGCTCGGCGACGGACCCCGCCTTGTGCACGGCGGGCGGACCGTAGGCATCGCCGTCGAGCTCGTACACGTATAGCGCGGGTCCTTCGTCCGGCTCGACCCGCCAGTAGATCGGGACCCGCGCCTGTGCGTAGGCGAGGGTCTTGAGCCCTTCGTCGCGCATCCTCGTGCTCGGGCTGCCCACTTCGACGGCGAGCAGGACGTCGCTCGGGCCGAACATGAGGCCGACCTTGTCCGTCACTTCGAGCGGCACGACGACGATGTCGGGGATGTAGTAGTCCTTGTCGGTGATGCGCACATTGACCGTCGTCAACGTCTCCAGGTGCGGCGGCTCCGCCTGCATCAAGGAAAGCATGATCCTGCTGATGATGCGCTGGTGCAAGGGGGTGGGGGCTGGACTCACCAGAAGGCTCCCATTGAAGAGCTCGTAGCGATTGCCGTCGTCGGGGAACTTCAGGAGGTCGTCGACCGTGTACGGGGGCACCCCAGGAAGGATTGTGCGCTCCGTGCTCGGCTCGATCGTCGCCATCGCCGTCACCCACCCAGTATCGGGAATCTCGCCTCTCCCACATGCTACTTCCCCGAAATTTCTCACTCTCAGTCGTTGATTCGTCACGCTGAAAGTTTCACCTTGTTGGAAAGCCCTTTCCGCTGCTCATCCCCAGTAGTCCCGCCCTTGACGGCAGTGCTCACTTGGTGGCGGGCAACCCAGTCAGATAACGTCCGGCCGGGAGCGCTCCTCGCCACCGGAACCCCCCCGACCGGAACACGGAGACCGCACTATGCCCCGAGTCGCACCGAACCGCTGGGCGCTGCGCGCCCTGGCCCTGCTGATGTCCCTGGCGATGATCGTCGTCGTCCCCATGGCCGAGACCGCCTCCGCGCACGGCTCGGTCGTGGACCCGGCCTCGCGCAACTACGGCTGCTGGCTGCGCTGGGGCAGCGACTTCCAGAACCCGGCCATGGCCCAGCTCGACCCGATGTGCTGGCAGGCGTGGCAGGACAACACCAACGCCATGTGGAACTGGAACGGCCTCTACCGCGACAACGTCGCCGGCAACCACCAGGCCGCCATCCCCAACGGGCAGCTCTGCAGCGCCGGCCGGACCCAGGACGGCCGCTACCGCTCCATGGACACCCCCGGCGCCTGGACGGCGGCGAGCATGAGCAGCACGTTCAACATCCGGCTCACCGACCAGGCCAGGCACGGCGCGGACTACATCCGGGTCTACATCACCCGCCAGGGCTACAACGCCCTGAACACGCCGCTCGGCTGGAACCACCTGGAGCTGATCAAGGAGACCGGCAAGTACGCCCCCAGCGACACATACATGATCAACGGGATCAGCAAGGGCTCGCGCACCGGCCGCCACGTCGTCTACACGATCTGGAAGGCCTCGCACATGGACCAGACGTACTACTTCTGCAGCGACGTCACGTTCAGCTGAGCCTCCCCGGTCCAGGCACGGCCCCCGCCGGGCGCGGTCCGCCGCGTCCGGCGTCCGGGCGGTTCACTCTCCGGCGCACCCGCACGGCGCCGTGACCAGCGTCCCCGACTCTTCGTCCACGTGCGCCACCGTCCGCGCGCCCAGGCAGGCGCGACAGCCCAGCGCAGCCGAGATGTACGGGTCCGTCCACACCTTGTGCTTCCAGGCCGGCGGCGGCGCCGGGGGCGGTGCGGTGCCGCGTTCGGCCGGCTCATTCGATCCGCCCACCTGGCCGCGGCCACCGCAGAACCGGCACGCGAGGAACAGCGGGCCGAGCAGCTGGCCGCGCTGGCCGCCGCACTCGGGGCAGACGATGGGGTCCGTCAATTACGGCCGGTCCCGCTGCACGTCATGCACTGTACCCATCTGCGTTCCTGGTCCTTCTTGCCGTTGAGCTCCATCCACTCGCCGCCCGCGCCGAGGCAGGTGCCGCAGATCGGAGGCTCGTCATCCTCGCTCTTGCCCATACCCGGACGGTAGCCGAGCCAACGCGCCCCGTCTGTCACTCGAGTGGGAGGGAACCTGTATCGAGCCGGGTTCGGCGGCGGGCGAGCCGGGCGGGGCCGCGAGAGGTTGCCGGGCCGCCGCACGGGGTACTGGCTTTGGCGTTCACCGCTGATCGCCCCCCCGGCTCGCCCGACCTGATGGACCGTTCATGACCTTTCCCACGTTCGTCTCCACCGAGCTCGACCCCCGCGCCCGCGGCAAGGAGCTCGGCGCGGCCCGGCGCGCGGCCGTCGCCGCCAACTTCGCCGGCTACGCCGACCTGTTCGCCGCCGCCGGGGCGCGGGCGTCGCGGGTCCGCGCGTGGGGCGAGCGGGCGCTGGACAGCAGCGCGGCCTGGGCGCCGCGGCTGGCCGAGGAGATCGCCGGGATCGCGTCCGGCGCCGGGCTGGAGCCGTGGCAGGTGGCCGTGGTCAACGCGCGTACGGAGATCCTGGCGGCCGTGGACGCGACCGGCGAGGGGGAGTGCTCGACCTCCGTCGTGTTGCCCGAAGATGGCGAGGCGCCGCGGACCGTCCAGACCTGGGACTGGCACGACCACCTGCGCGACGCGCCCATGCTGTGGGAGCTGGAGCCGTTCCCCGGGCACGTGGTGCGTACGTTCACCGAGACCGGGGCGCTGGCCAAGATCGGGGTGAACACGGCCGGGCTCGGCATCCACTTCAACCTCCTGCGTCACCGCTCCGACCATGACGCGATCGGCGTGCCGGTGCACCTGATCGCCCGCCGCATCCTGGACGAGGCCGCCACCGTCGAGGAGGCCGCCGCGCTCGCCCGTTCGGCCACGGTCTCGGCCTCGACCGTCATCACCGTCGTCACCGCGCGGGCCGCGGCCTCGATCGAGATCTCCCCGGCCGGGGTCGCCGTGGTGCCGAGCGGCCCGGACGGCGTCCTGCAGCACTGCAACCACTTCCTCGACCCGGCACTCGCGGAGGAGGAGCGGCACTCCAGCGACCGGCCCACCACGTACGAGCGGCTGCGGCACCTCAACGCCCACGTCACGGAGCTGAGCGCGGCGGACCCGACCACCCGCGCCCGCGCCATGCTCAGCCACGCGCCCGGCAGCGCCCCCGTCTGCGCCCACCCCGACCTGACCCAGCCGATCCACCAGCGGTGGGAGACGCTCGCCACGATCGCGCTCGACCTCCCCGCCGCGCGACTGCGGGTGCACCGGGGCGGCCCCTGCCGGGTGGCGGAGGAGACCTGGCAGGTCTTCCAGTAGTTCGCGAGGTTGAGCGATCTGCGGCGCGGCCGAAGTGGCCGGGGACGCAGCGCCGGATCGCATGCCGGGCCTGCTCCACAGCGCGGCACACTGGTGTGATGAAGCAACTCGAGCAGACGGTCGGACTCGTTCGTGACGTCACAGGGGCAGAGCTTCTCGGGACGTATCTCCACGGCTCCGCCGTGTTCGGGAGGCTCGCCCCGGCCAGCGACCTGGACGTCCTGGCCGTCACTCGGCGCAGTCTTGACCACCGCCGGCGGTCGGCGCTCGTCGAGGGCCTGCTGGAAATCTCCGGTTGCACGCCCACTGTCCGGCCGATTGAACTCACCGTCGTCGTTCAGTCCGAGGTCCGCCCCTGGCGGTTCCCGCCGACGGGAGACTTCCTCTTCGGCGAGTGGCTACGCGACGAACTACAGTCGGGCGGGCCTCCGAAGCCCGGCCCGATGCCGGACCTGGCGCTGCTTCTCACGGTCGCGCTGGCGGGCGCCCGGCCCTTGACCGGGCCGCCTCTCGCCGGACTCCTGGACCCGGTACCGCGCGCCGACCTCACCCGGGCGAGCGTCGCGGCCATCCCCGAGCTCCTGGCCGAACTGAACGACGACACCCGCAACGTCCTGCTGACCTTTGCCCGCATCTGGGTCACCCTCGCCACAGGTGAGATCACATCCAAGGACGCCGCCGCCGACTGGGCTCTCGCCCGACTGCCCCCGCAACACCGCCCCGTCCTGGAACACGCCAGAAACCTGTACCTCACCTGCCACTACCAGGACGAGGTCTGGGACGACGGGTTGAAGACCCAGGTACGCCCGCACGTGGACGAGGTGCTCAGCCGTATCGACCACCTGCGCCACCCATCGTGAGACGGATGCCCCGGTATGCACCGGGCGGCGCGGTCCGGGTTAGGGTGCGTTGACCATGAACGTTCCGGAGGGCGCCCTCGACGGGCTGCTGGTGGCCGACTTCAGCCGGGTGCTGGCCGGCCCGTACGCCACGATGCTGCTGGCCGACCTCGGGGCCGAGGTCGTCAAGGTGGAGCGGCCGGGCGCCGGGGACGACACCCGCGAGTGGGGGCCGCCCTACGGGCCGGACGGCGAGGCCACGTACTTCCTGGGGGTCAACCGCAACAAGCGCTCCATCGCGCTCGACCTGCGGGCGGACGCCGAGGTGGCGCGGGCGCTCGCGGCCCGCGCGGACGTCCTGGTGGAGAACTTCCGTCCCGGCACGATGGACCGGCTCGGCCTCGGCTACGACGCGCTGCGCGAGCTCAACCCCGGGCTCGTCTACTGCTCGATCACCGGCTTCGGCTCGGGCGCCGGAGCGGGGCTGCCCGGGTACGACCTCATCGCGCAGGCCGTCGGCGGCCTGATGAGCGTCACCGGCGACCCGGACGGCCCCGGCACGAAGGCGGGCGTGGCGCTGGTGGACGTGATCACCGGCCTGCACGCCGCGCTCGGCGTCATGGCCGCCCTGCGGCACCGCGAGCGTACGGGGGAGGGGCAGCGGGTCGAGGTGTCGCTCCTGTCGTCGCTGCTGTCGGCGCTCACCAACCACGCCTCCGCGTACGCCGCCGCCGGCGTGGTGCCGCGCGCGATGGGTAACCGGCATCCGAGCGTGGTCCCGTA
Organism: Nonomuraea wenchangensis; assembly: GCF_900111685.1. Taxonomy (GTDB): domain Bacteria; phylum Actinomycetota; class Actinomycetes; order Streptosporangiales; family Streptosporangiaceae; genus Nonomuraea; species Nonomuraea wenchangensis. The sequence goes on along the minus strand of NZ_FOHX01000006.1, from coordinate 154,648 downwards.
CGAGGTGTTCGAGACCGCCGACCGGCCGCTCGTGATCGCCGCGGGGAACGACCGGCAGTTCCAGGCCCTCTGCCGCGTGCTCGACCGCCCCGACCTGGCCGCCGACCCCCGCTACGCCACCAACGCGGGCCGCGTCGCCGCCCACGCCGGCCTGGTGGACGAGCTCAACGCCGCGCTGCGCGGCCGTACGGCGGACGCCTGGTTCGAGCTGCTCACGGCCGCCGGGGTGCCGTGCGGGCCGATCAACGACCTGTCCGCCGCGTTCGCGCTCGCCGCCGACCTCGGCCTGGAGCCCGCCGTGGACCTCGACGGCGTCGGCCAGGTCGCGAACCCCATCCGCCTCGCCGCCACCCCGCCCACCTACCGACGCCGCCCGCCCGCCCTCGGCGCGGACGAGGCGTGGGTCCGCGCGCTCCTGGAGGGCGATCCGCGAGACGAGTAACGCCGGGCGCGTGCCGGCGGATGTTCTCCATAATCGGTGCGGTCTCCGGGACGGACGGTTTGGAACGTGACAGTGCCCCCATCGCCCCCGGCGCCCAAGAAGAAGGATCACCGCGTCCAGATCGTCGTCGCGGTCATCGGCGCCTGCGCGGCGATCCTCGCGGCCCTCATCCCGGTGGTGGTCAGCCGGTTCGACGATCCCGAGCCGCCGACGCCGTCGCCCACGGCTGTCGCGGCGGTGAGCACCGCGACGCCGTCCGGGGAGGACCCGCCGCCCAGCGAGGATCCGCCGCCCGTGGACGAAACGCCGTCCGGGGACGACACGCCTTCAGGAGACAACACGCCGCCCGGCCCCGACCCTGCGCTCGCCGTGCCGCAGGACTACCGGGGCTCCTGGAGCGGCCAGGTCGACTGGCGTCCGCCGCTCCAGGGCTCCTACAGCACGACCCTCACCATCAGCGCCGGCTCCGTGGGCGCGATGGTCGGCCAGTTCAGCGTCGAGGGCGACACCTGCCGCGGCGCGCTCTGGCTGGAGTCCGGCGGCGGGCCGATCGTGCTGCGGCTGAAGACGACGTACGACGGGGGCGGCTGCTCCAGCCTCGCGGACGTGAAGCTGACCCTCGACGACGACGGCGACCTGCGCTATGAGCTGATCGCCGCCCAGTTCCCGCAGGGGTTCGTCAACCAGCCCGCGCCGCCCGCCGTGGGCACCCTCACCCAGGACTAGCGGGCCAGGTCCAGCACCGCGCGCACGACCTCGTCACCGTCCAGTAGCACCGGGTCGTTGTGGCCCGCCCCCGGCAGCTCGACCGTCGCCACCGGGCCGCCGGCCGCCGCGGCGACCTGCCTGCTCAGGTGGGCGGGCACGATCGTGTCGGCGGTGCCGTACACGACCACCGTGGGGACGCGGACGGAGGCGATCGGCCCGGCCACCGGGAAGCGGTCGCGCAGCAGCAGCCGCACCGGCAGGAACGGGTAGTTGGCCTGGCCGGCCGCCGCCAGGTCGGTGAACGGCGAGCGCAGCACCAGCCCCTCGGGCGGGTGCTCGGTCGCCAGCCGGGTGGCCACCGCCGCGCCCAGGCTCTCGCCGAAGTAGATCACCCTGGTGTCGCCGAGGAACGCGCGGGCGGCCAGGGCGTCCAGATGCAGGCCATCCTCCGAGGGGCTGCCGGGGTTGCCGCCGTAGCCGCGGTAGTCCACGAGCAGCACCGGCAGGCCGTGCGCGGCCAGGGCGCGGGCCAGCGGGGCGCGGTCCAGCCGGTTGCCCGCGTTGCCGCTCGTGACCAGCACGGCGGGCGTGCCCTCGCGGGAGCCCGGCACGTACCAGGCGGACAGCCGCAGGCCGTCGCGCGTGGTGAAGGAGACGTCGCGGGCGCCGGGGAGCACCGTGGCCGCCGGCGGCACCGGCCCGGGGTCGGGCAGGTAGATCAGCCGCCGCTGGGCCAGCCACAGCAGGCCCAGCAGCAGGAGCACGACCGCGAGGACGACGAGCGCGGCGCGCGTCAGCGACGTCATCCTCACACCGTACGCGCCGCCGTACGGTCCGCCGGCTACGCGACCACGCCGCCCGCCTGGACCACGTGGCGCAGGTGGCGGGCGGGCTCGGCCAGCACGCCGACGTCCTCCAGCGGGTCGGCGTCGAGCACCAGCAGGTCGGCGTGCGCGCCCACGGCCAGGGTGCCGATCTCGCCCGCCATCCCCACCAGTTCGGCCGCGCCCGTGGTCGCCGCCCGCAGCACGTCGAGCGGGCTCTGCACCTCCCGCCGCAGCCGGAACTCGTGGTTCTGGTGCCGCTGCATGCCGCCGAGCAGGTCCGTGCCGTAGGCCAGCTTGACGCCGGCGCGCGCGGCCCGCTCCAGCGCGGTCAGCCCGGCCTCCAGCACCGCGTCCACCTTGTGCCAGCTCGCCGCCGACAGCCCGAACGCGCGGCCCTCCTCCTTCAACGCCCAGTACGTCACCAGCGTCGGCACCAGGAACGCCTCCCGTTCCAGGAACAGCTCCACGCTGCGGTCGTCGATGAGGTTGCCGTGCTCGATCGAGCGCACCCCCGCCTCCAGTGCCCGGTTCACGGCGCGGGCGGTGTAGGCGTGGGCGGCCACGTACCGGTTGGCGGCCTCGGCCTCCTCGACGATCGCGCGCAGCTCCTCCATCGAGTACTGCGTCGAGTCGATGCGGTCGGTCGGCGAGGCCACGCCGCCGGAGGCCATGACCTTGACGTGGCAGGCGCCCTTGCGCAGCTCGTCGCGGGCGGCGGCGCGGACCGCGGACACGCCGTCGGCGATCCGGCCGACGCCCGCGCAGCACGGGTGGTCGTCCGTCAGGCGCTCGCCCCGGCCGCGGAAGTCGGCGTGGCCGCCGGTCTGGCTCAGCGCCTTGCCGCAGAACAGCAGCCGCGGGCCCCGGATGAGCCCTTCCGCCCGCGCGTCGGCCAGCCCGAAGTCGGCGCCGGAGTTGTCGCGTACGGTGGTGAAGCCCCGGGCCAGCGTCTCGCCCATGATGCGGACGGCGTGCGCGGTGACGTACGACGGGGACATCGCGGGCATCGCGCCGAGGTCCGCGGTCAGCGCCGTGACGTGCACGTGGGCGTCGATGAGGCCCGGCACCACGTACGCGCCCGCGCCGTCGATCACCCGCGTCCCGTCCGGGGCGCGCAGGCCGGTGCCCGTCTCGGCGACGCGGCCGTCGGCGCAGCGCAGGTCGCCCTCGGCGTACTCGCCGGTCTCGACGTCGAGGACGCGTACGTTCCTCAGCAGCAGGCTCAACGGACGGCGTCCAGCAGGGCGGGGACGGCCAGCGGGGCCAGCTTCTCGGCCGCGGCGACGGACTCGTCGTCGTAGGCGCCCTCGGCGTCGAGCAGGTTGAGCACGCCGACGACCTCGCCGTCCTCCACCACCGGCACGTTGATGACCGCGCCGCAGCCCAGGCTCTCGATGAGCGCGTGGTCGGCGAAGATCCCGCGCACCGCGGCCCGGTCCGGCCCGAGGTACGGCCTGCGCCCCTCGATGCACGTGGCCAGCCAGCCCTGCGCGATCTCCACGCTCTTCTCCCCGCCCACCGGGTACTGCTCGGGGTGGCTGGTGTGCACCCGGCGCAGCGCCTGCCGCTCGGGTATCCAGGCCAGCACCGTGAACAGCCGCACGCCGACCTCGTCGCGTACGCGCTCCTGCAGCTCCTCGAACGTCATCCTGTCGCCTCCTCGTCGATCGCGCAGCAATTTATAGTGCAGAACAGTGCAATTGCAATGGTCTTTGCAGATTGCTCGCCTGCGGAGGGCGTAGCATGATCGGCGGATTCGGAGCCGGGGAGAGGGAACTCGTGAGCGAGCGCGCCACCGACGATCTCGAAGGCTGGCTGCGGAGCCGTACACCGGAGCGCGGGCTGCGCGGCAAGTCGGCCGCGGTGCTGGAGCTGCTGCTGTCGCAGCCGCGGCGGGCCTCGTACGGGTCGGCGGGGGAGCTCGCCCAGCTCGCCGGCGTCAACGTCGCCACCGTGACCCGCACCGCCCAGGCGCTCGGCTTCGCCGGCTGGCCCGCCCTGCAGCAGGAGCTGCGCGCCCGCTACCTGTCCTCACTCAGCGCCGGCCAGGTCGCCGCCGAACACGATGCCGAGCATCGGAGCACCGGAGCGCCCGGCTCACCCGGCTCGCCTGGCGCTCGCTCGCTCCGCCGCGACCTCGACGGCCTCGCCCTGCTCAACCGGCGGCTGGACGAGCGCGTGCTGTCGACGATCGCCGAGGCCGTCGCCGCCGCCCGGCGCACCACGATCGTGGCCGACGGCAGCTATGCCGCCGTCGGCCTGGCGCTCGCCCACAACGCCCGGCTCGCCGGCTACCCCGTGCACGCCGTCACCGCCGGCTCCGAGCTGGTCAACGCCATGGCCAGCGTCGGCGAGGGCGACGTGCTCATCGCCGTCAGCTTCTGGCGGCTGTACGAGAACACGGTGCTGGCCGCCAACGAGGCGCGGGCACGCGGGGCGCGCGTCTTCGCCGTGACGGACGCCGCCAGCCCGGCACTGGCGGCCGCGGCCGAGGAGGTGGTGCTGGTGCCGGCCGAGGGTGAGGCGTTCTTCCCGTCGCTGACCGCCGGCATCGCTGTGGCGCAGGCGCTGGTCACCCAGCTCGCGGCGGTGGACCCGGCGCGTACGGGAGCGGCGATCGAGGCCGCGGAGTCCATGTGGACCCGCTTCGGCCTCCTCCACCGCCATCCGGCCCCACCCCGCTGACCCAGGACGTGGCGCCGGGGTCAGAGCCAGCTGGCGCGGAGGCTGGTGGAGGTGGTGGCTTCGTCGGGGGTGGCGGTGGCGCGGACACGGTCGAGGAGCCGTCCGACGATCTCGACGATCTCCGGGGCGCGTTCGCGCAGGCCGGTGACGTCGGCCGGGGTCGCCTCGCCCGGGTCGGCGCCGACCTCCTTCAGCACGCCCTCCAGGTCGGACAGCCGCTCGGCGAGCCACTTCAGCGGCTCGCCCGACAGCGCGTGGTCGAACACGCGCCGGCCCGGCTCCCAGCCGTTCATGCCCGGGTGGTGGTGGGTGCGGTCGAAGCTGCCGGGCGTGCCGGACACCGACTCCAGCAGGTCCACGCGCCACAGCGGGCGCTCGACGGTGATGGGCCGTGCCGAGTAGATGGAGCCCTTGAGTTCGCTCTGTTCGAGGCGGCGCAGCTCCAGCCGTACGCCGCGCTCGGCGCCCTCCTGGCCCCGCTCCGGGTTGGGATCGACGAAGTAGATGTCACTCACGGCCACGCCGATCTGCTCGAAGCCGAACAGGTAGAGCATGGGGACCACTTCCTTCGCAGGTAGCAGGTAGGACGCCTCCCGCCCAACGTAACCCGGCACGGTCGGCCCGGCCAGCCGCCCGTGGCCGGCTGCGGACGGCTGAGCGACCCCTCGGTGCGATCTTCGGCGGCCGGATGTGATGATGACGAAGAGCGTCGGACCGGGGAGGAAACGATCGTGGCGTCTTTCGCGGGCGGCGCGCTGCCCCCGGACCACGTCATCGTCTCAGCCCTGCGGGCGGGGGACGAGGCGATGTTCGCCGCGTTGCTCGACACCTGGTCGCGGGGCATGCTGCGGGTCGCCAGATCGTACGTCTCCACCGACGACTCGGCCGAGGAGGTCGTGCAGGACACCTGGCTGGCGGTGATCGGCGCGATCGACGACTTCGAGGGCCGCTCGTCGGTGCGTACGTGGGTCTACCGGATCCTGGTCAACGCCGCGAAGAAACGCGGTCTGCGGGAGAGCCGTACGCTGCCGTGGAGCGCGCTCGAGTTCGACGGCGGCCCGGGCGTGGACCCGTCGCGTTTCCACGGCGTGGACGCCGGCCTGCCGGGGAGCTGGAAGGTGGCGCCCGCGGCCTGGCCGACGCCGGAGAACCAGGCGCTCGCCGCCGAGGTGCGCGGCCTCATCGCCGAGGCGCTGGCCGAGCTGCCGCCCCGGCAGCGCATCGTGATCACTCTCCGCGACGTGGAGGGGTGCACGTCCGAGGAGGTTTGCGACATCCTGGACATCTCACCGGCCAATCAGCGGGTGCTGCTGCATCGCGCCCGGACAGTGGTCCGGGACCGGCTGGAGGGCTACTTCCGGTCGGTGATGGCGGCAGAATAGGTGAAACGGTTCATGGGCACAGAGGGTAAGGCGGGCAGCGTCGTGAAGCGGTTCACGTGCGGCGAACTGGTGGAAGTCGTCACCGCCTACCTCGACGACGCGCTCGACGAGCCGGACCGCGCCGCCGTCGAGAGCCATCTCGCCCGGTGCGCCGACTGCGGTCTCTACCTCGACCAGTTCCGCGCCACCGTGCGCGCCGTCGCCGACCAGCCGGGGGAGCAGCTCTCTCAGCCCGTCCGCGACCGGTTAATGGCGGCGTTCAAGGCCCGGCACCCGTCGTCCTGAGTCCCGGATCCGAGGGGCCGTCTGACAACTCCCCGGAAGGTCGTCTGTAACGTTCGCGCGGTTCGCGGATCTGTAGCTCCATGCGCCATGCGAGGGGAGCCCGATGACCGCCAGGCCCGCCGCACGCTCACGCCTGCCCGCGATCCCGCCCCTGCCCGAGGATCCGCCGGATCCGCCCCCCGGAGTCGCCCATGCCGACCGCCGGCCGGTGGGCGGCATCACCGGTGTGGCGGAGTTCGCTCGCGACTGTTTCCGTGAGCTCCCTCGGGACGGCGAGGGCGGGCGGGTGGGGGTCGAGCTGGAGTTCCTCGTCCACGACCGGGCCGCGCCGGAACGGCACGTCCCCATCGACGAGATCGCGCGGGCCCTGCCCCCACTGCCCGGCGGGAGCCGGGTGACGTTCGAGCCCGGCGGCCAGCTCGAACTCTCCGGGCCCGCGGCCCCGCTGGCGGAGGCCGTCACCGCGATGGCCGGCGACCTCGGCCTGGCCGGGCGGGCACTCGCCGGGGCCGGGCTCGCCCCGGCCGGAGTGGGCCTCGACCCGGTGCGCCCGCCTCGCCGCCAGCTCCGCCTGCCGCGCTACGACGCGATGGCGGAGTTCCTCGGCGGCCCGTACGGCCCGCTGATGATGTGCTCGACCGCCTCCGTCCAGGTCAACCTGGACCTGGGGGAGCGGCCGGGCGCCCGGTGGGAGCGGGCGCACCTGCTCGGCCCCGTGCTCGTCGCCGCCTTCGCCAACTCCCCGCTCGCCGGAGGCCGCCCCTGCGGCTGGATGTCCGGCCGCCAGGCCGTCTGGGAACGCCTCGACCCCACCCGTACGGCCCCCGTCCCCGCCACCGCCGACCCCGCCGAGGACTGGGCGGGCTACCTGCTCGACGCCCGCCTCATGCTCGTACGGGACGGCGCGGACCGCTGCCGCCCGGCCCGCGGCGGCGTCACCTTCCGCGACTGGCTCGCCGGCCGGCCCGGCGCGCCCGGCCGGCCGCCCACCCTCGGCGACCTGGCCTACCACGCCACCACCGTGTTCCCGCCGGTCCGGCCGCGCGGCTGGCTGGAACTGCGCTACCTCGACGCCCAGCGGCCGGACGCCTGGCCGGTCTGCGTGGCGGTCACGTACGCGCTGATCATGGACGACCGCGCCGCCGACGCCGCGCTCCAGGCCGCCGAGCCGTGCCGCGACCTCTGGAGCGAGGCCGCCCGCCGCGGCCTCGCCGCGCCCCGGCTGGCCCGCGCGGCGGAGGCGTGTTTCCGTGCCGCGCTGGAGGCACTGCCCCGTCTCGGCGCGAGCCCCGTACTGACCGGCGAGGTGGCGGCGTTCGCCGACCGGCACGTGAGCCGGGGCCGTTCGCCGGCCGCCGACCTGGTCGAGGCGGTGACAAGAGGACCTGGCAGCGGCCCGCCGACCTGGCTGACCTGAGAAAACGACGCATGCCCGGAGGGAACGACGCATGACCGAAAGGAAGGACGCATGACCGACCTCAAGGAACGCATCGCCGCCCAGCTCACCGCGGTGCGCGACCGGTCGCTCGGCTACACCGCCGCCGAGGACGACCTGCTCGTCCGCCAGCACTCGCCCCTCATGTCCCCGCTGGTGTGGGACCTCGCGCACGTCGGCAACTACGAGGAGCTGTGGGTGCTGCGGGCCGCCGCCGGGATCACCCCGTTGCGTCCCGAGATCGACGACATCTACGACGCGTTCAAGACCCCGCGCAGGGACCGGCCGGCCCTGCCGTTCCTGCGTCCGACGGAGGCCCGGGACTACATCGGCGGCGTACGCGGCCGGGTGCTCGACGTCCTCGACGCGGTGGACCTCGCCGACCCGGACCCGCTGCGCCGCGACGGGTTCGTGTTCGGGCTGGTCATCCAGCACGAGCACCAGCACGACGAGACCATGCTGGCCACGCTCCAGCTCGCCGGCCGGCCCGGCGTGGTCCGCGACGGCGACCTGCCGCCCGGCCTTTCAGCGGGGCCCGAGGAGGTGTACGTGCCGGAGGGGGAGTTCCTCATGGGCACCGACAGCCTGCCCTGGGCCTACGACAACGAGCGGCCCGCCCACCGGGTGGACCTGCCCGCGTACTGGATCGACCGGCTGCCCGTCGGCAACGCCGCCTACGCCGCGTTCATCGAGGACGGCGGCTACCACGACGCCCGCTGGTGGACGCCCGAGGGCTGGCGCTGGCGGCAGGAGAACGGCGTGTTCGCGCCGCTGTTCTGGACCAGGGACGGCGGCGCCTGGTGGCGTACCCGCTTCGGCCGGCCCGAGCCGGTGCCGATGGACGAGCCCGTGCAGCACGTCTGCTGGTACGAGGCCGACGCCTACGCCCGCTGGGCCGGTAAACGCCTGCCCACCGAGGCCGAATGGGAGAAGGCCTGCGGATGGGACGCCGCCGCCGGGCGGGCCCGCCCGTACCCGTGGGGCGAGCAGGACCCGACGCCCGAGCTGGCCAACCTCGGCCACCGGGCGGCGCGGCCCGCCCCGCTCGGCGCCTACCCGGGCGGCGCGAGCCCGTACGGGGCCGAGCAGATGGTCGGCGACGTGTGGGAGTGGACCGCCACCTGGTTCGACGGCTATCCCGGCTTCCGCGCCTTCCCCTACCGGGAGTACAGCGAGGTGTTCTTCGGCAAGGAGTACCGGGTGCTGCGCGGCGGGTCGTGGGCGGCCGACCCGGCCGCCGTCCGCACCACGTTCCGGAACTGGGACTACCCGATCCGGCGGCAGATCTTCACCGGCTTCCGCTGCGCGCGCACCGCCTCGCCGGAGGAGCGCTGATGTGCCGGCACGCCGCCTGGCTCGGCGCTCCGCGCCCGCTCGCCGAGCTGATCCACGAACCCGAGCACGGGCTGCTCAGGCAGTCGTACGCGCCGCGGCGGCAACGCCACGGCACGGTCAACGCCGACGGCTTCGGCATGGGCTGGTACGACCCCGGCCTCGCCACGCCCGAGCCGATCCGCTACCGCCGCTCGATCCCCATGTGGGCCGACGCCAACCTGCCTGGCCTCGCCCGGGTCGCCAGGTCCGGGTGCCTGCTGGCGGCCGTACGGTGTGCCACGGTCGGCATGCCGGTCGAGGAGAGCGCCACCGCGCCGTTCACGGAGGGGCGCTGGCTGCTCAGCCACAACGGGCGGGTCGACCGGGACGCGCTCCGCGACCTCGCCGAGGGCGCGGAGAGCGCCTGCGACAGCGCCTGGCTGGCGGCGGCCGTGTTCCGCCGCCTGCGCGCCGGCTGCGGCCCCACACCCGCGACCGCCACCGTGAACGCCCTGGGGGAGGCGCTGGCCGAGGTCGTGACCGGCGCCGCCACCAAGGACCCCGACGCCCGGCTCAACCTGCTCGCCTGCGACGGCGTCACCCTCGCCGCGACCGCCTGGGGCGACACCCTCTTCCACCGGCCGCACCCGGACGGCGTCCTGGTGGCCAGCGAGCCGCTCTGCGACGGCCCCGGCTGGCAGGCCGTGCCCGACCGGAGCCTGCTGCTCGCCACCGCCGACGGCCTCCGCGTCCAGCCGCTCTGACGTCCGCTCACGCCCTTGGGAGACCTCGTGCCCGTCAGCCAGTCCAACGTCCAGCTCGTCAACCACCTCGACCGCGACTACCTGCGCCTGGCGCTCGAACATGACGTACGCACCGGTTTGGCCGCCACCCCCAAGTGGCTGCCGCCGAAGTGGTTCTACGACGAGGCCGGCAGCGAGCTGTTCACCCGGATCACCCGGCTGCCCGAGTACTACCCGACCCGCCGCGAGCTGGCCATACTCCGCGCCGAGGCGGCCGGGCTGGCGGCGGCGAGCGGCGCGGACACGCTGGTCGAGCTCGGCTCGGGGACCAGCGAGAAGACCGTGCTGCTCCTCGACGCGCTCCGCGAGGCGGGCACGCTGCGCACGTACACGCCGGTGGACGTGGACGCCGTCACCCTCATGGCCGCGGCCCGCAGGCTCGCCGCCCGCTATCCCGGGCTCGCCGTACGGGCGGTGTGCGCCGACTTCGAACGCCACCTCGCCCTGCTGCCGCGTACCGGCCGCCGGATGGTCGCCTTCCTCGGCGGCACCATCGGCAACCTCGGCCCGGACGCCCGCCGCGCCTTCCTCAAGGAGCTGCGCGGCAACCTGCGGCCGGGCGACACGTTCCTGCTGGGCGCGGACCTGGTGAAGGACAGGGACCGGCTGGTCGCGGCCTACGACGACGCGGCCGGGGTGACCGCCGCCTTCAACCGCAACGTCCTGCGGGTGCTCAACCGCGAGCTGGACGCCGCCTTCGACCCCGACGCCTTCGCCCACGTCGCCCTGTACGACGAGCGCCACCAGTGGATCGAGATGCGCCTGCGCGCCACCCGCGCGATGCGCGTCCCCATCGCCGCGCTCGACCTGACCGTGGACTTCGCCGAGGGCGAGGACCTGCGTACCGAGATCAGCGCCAAGTTCCGGCCGGCCGGGCTGCGGGCCGAGCTGGCCGCCGCCGGTTTCACGGTGAGCCGCTACCACACCGACCCGGCCGGCGACTTCGCCCTGCTGCTCGCCCAGGCATGACCTCGCCGCCCACGACCGACACCGCCTGCGCGGGCGCGGCGTGGCGGGCGGCCCGCGCCGTCCTGCCGTCCGGGCACCTCGACGCGGCCGGCTGCAACGTACCCGCCGACCGTACGCTCGACGCCGTCATCAACCACCTCCACCTGGAACGGGAACGCGGCGGCTACCCGGCGGAACCGGACCTCACCGGCGCCCGCGCTACCCTGGCCGCCCTGACCGGCGCGGCGCCCGGGGACGTCGCCTTCGCCGAGAGCGGGACCGCCGCCATGGCCGCCCTGCTCGGCGGCTGGCGGCTGCCGCCGGGCAGCCGCGTCGGCCACCTCCGCGCCGAGTACGGCAGCACGCTCATGCTCCTGCGCCGCCTCGCCGCCGACCGCTCCTGGACCCTCGTCGAGCTGCCCGCCGACGCCGACGGCCGCGCGGACCTGGACGGCCTGCGCGAACGCCTGTCGGCGGGCCTGAGCCTGGTCACCGTCCCCCACATCGCCTCCCACCACGGCGTCGTCCAGCCCGCCGCCGCGATCGGCGCGCTGTGCCGGGCCGCCGGGGTTCCGCTGGTGCTGGACGCCTGCCAGTCGTTCGGCCACGTGGACGTCACCGGCGCCGGCGCCACCGCGTACGTCGGGACGTCCCGCAAGTGGCTCGCGGGCCCGCGCGGCGTCGGCTTCCTGATCGTCCCCGGCCTCACGCCCGCCATGGACGCCCCTTTCCCCGCGCTCCACGGCCATGCCGACGGCGTCCCGCTGCCGGGGGCCGTCCGCTACGAGGGCGCGGAGGCCGCGATGGCGGCCCGCCTCGGGCTCGGGGAAGCCGTACGGGAGCACCTGGCGCTCGGCCCCGCCGCCGTCCACGCTCACCTGGCCGACCTGGGCCGGACCACCCGCCGGACGCTCGACGGGGCGGGCGGCTGGCGCGTACGCGAACCGCTCGACGAGCCCTCCGCCCTCGTAACCCTCCGCCCGCCGCCCGGGGACTCGGCGGCGGACGCGAGGGCCCGCGCCGCCCGCGCTGGCCTCCTCGTCTCCGTGGCCCCGGCCGCGAGGGCCCCACTCGCCCTCACCGAACCCGTCCTCCGCGTCTCCCCACCCCCAGGCACACCCCCGGAGACCCTGGCCGCCCTGGCCCGCGTCCTGTCCGAACGCTGACCGTTCCCTCGCGCATCCGCCGCGAGTATTCCCGCCGCCCGCGCCGCGGATCGGCGCCCGCCCCTTTCGCGGTGATTTCCGATGTCACTCGATGAGGTCGCAGAGGGCCGGGCCCATCTGGTCGCCCACCATGTGCAGGGCGGTCTCGGCTCGTGAGGCGAGGACCAGCGGTGGGACCCCCGCCACGAGGTCGGCGTGCGCCAGCCGGTCGAGCGCGGCTCCCACGAGTGGCGCGGTGACACGGAGGGCCGCCTGCAGCGCCACCCCGCCCGTCGAACCGCCGTGCAGGACGATGTTGCGGCTGCGGTAGAGGCGGCGCAGCGAGACCTCGACGTAGCGGCGTACCCGGCCGAGCACCAGCGCGGGGTCGGCGAGGAGCGCGTGCATCCGGGTGACCGCCGCGATGTCGCTCCGCCGGCGCCAGGAACGTTCCAAAGGCAGGGAACGGCCCTGGACCAGCTCGGCGGCGATCAGGGTGGCGCGTTCGCGGTTGGAGCCGCAGAGGTCCAGGCGTTCGGCCAGGTCGCCGTCGCTGACGTGCCGGATGCGGTGGGAGAGCGCGGTCAGCTCGGCCCGCGGCCAGGAGCAGGCGACCAGCGCGGCGGCGCGGCCGGCGGCGACGACCCGTTCGCGCTCGTCAGGATCCCGGGCCTCGGTCAGCAACGACTCAAGAGCGCTCCACCCGCCGGCGACGGCCGGAGCGAGCGGGCCGTGGTTGAGTGCCGAGGCGATCTCCAACGCGTCGTCCACCGCGCTTCGCCGCCGGTCGTCGAGGCGCTGCGGCTCCGCGCCGACCACGTAGAGCTGGCGTTCGGCAGCCAGGGACAGGACCCGCGCGCCGCGAGCGGGCATCCGCAGCGGCATCGCCCGGCGCTGGTTGAGCACGACGGCGGTGTCGAAGGGGGACACCGAACCGGTGGAGGCGAAGCGGGCGCGGGCCTGGAGCCGTTCGACGACGTCGGAGACGATCTCCAGGGCGCGTTCGGCGTCGCGCGCCTCGACCTCGTAGGAGAGGGCGCCGGTGATCGGAGCGGTGGTCTTCGTTCCCGTCTCGGCCAGGAGGTCGGCCGCCTCACGCCTGCCGATCCAGTGCGGGAGGCCGGCCGTGAGCTCCCGGCCGTGCAGGTCGGCGAAGGGCACGACGACCTTCCAGGACGTCGGTGGACGGGTCAGCAGGGCCGCGGCCTCGGCGATCAGGTCCACGGCCGACAGTCCCAGCCTGCCGTCGCGCAGCCAGCGGCTGAGGCCGTCCATGCTGTGGCCGCTGTCGAGCAGGTGGGAGGCGACCGCGCGGGCGACCTTCTCCGGCGGAGGCGGGTCCGTCCCGGCGACGCACGCCGCCCAGCGGTCAAGATAGCCGGGGCGGCCGACGTCGATCAGGTGGCGCAGCTTCCTGCGGCCGTCGCTCGCCACCGTCAACGTCGTGCGGAGGCATTCCTGGAGTCGACGGCGGAAGACCTTCGTGCCCAGCGCCGGGTCGTCGCCGAGCAGCCGCTCCAGCTCGTGCCGCTGCCAGTCGAGCGCCGACTGCGACAGCACCCGCCGCTCCACCCAGCCGCCTGCCTCGTGCAACTCCTCCAGGGAGAGGAACGCACTGACGTCCCACAGGCGGCGGAACCAGGGAGTCGCCGCCGCGCAGAAGTTGAGCATGCGGGCGGAGACATGCTGGGAATAGGAGGAGGAGGCATCGCGCCCGGGGGACGTGTTGAGCATGCGGCGACCTTGGAGTGGGGGGCAACTCTGACTACGCAGAGTTTAGGGTAGTCATACCCTCCGTGTTTGTTGTAGCATCGAAGTGCCGGTCGAACGGCGAGAGACTTTTCCGGGGCTTCGGCCCCCCAGAGGGCGTGATCATATTGATCACGCCCTCTGTTTTTCTCGGCCCAAGAGGCTGGACATGGGATGTATGCCGGTGCGGAAGGCTGCGGCTCCCGAAAGTTTTGTCCGCAGTGGCCCAGACATGGGATGTCTGTTACGTTGCCGCTCATGGACCGCATCGACGCGCATCACCACGTCTGGGACCTCTCCGCCCGTCCGCACGACTGGCTCGACCCGGAGCCCATGGCGCCCGTGCGGCGGACGTTCACGCTCGACGACCTCGCCGGGCCGGCCGCCGCGGCCGGGGTGACCCGTACGGTGCTCGTGCAGGTGCTGGCCGACCTGGACGAGACGCGTGAGTTCCTGGGTCTGGCCGCAGCGTCGGAGTTGGTGGCGGGCGTGGTCGGGTGGGTGGATCTGACCGCGCCCGACGTCGCGGGCACGCTCGCGGCGCTGCCGCCGGGGCTGGTGGGCGTGCGGCACGGCGTGCAGTCGGAGCCGGACCCCGCCTGGCTCAACCGGCCGGACGTGCGGCGCGGCCTCGCCGCCGTCGAGGCCGCCGGGCTCGCCTACGACCTGCTCACGCTGCCGCACCAGCTTCCGGCCGCCATCGACACCGTACGGGCGCTGCCGGGCCTGACGTTCGTCCTGGACCACCTGTCGAAGCCGCCGATCGCCTCGGGTGAGCTGGAGCCGTGGCGGAGCCGGGTCAGGGAGCTGGCCGCGCTGCCCAACGTCTTCTGCAAGCTGTCCGGCATGGTGACCGAGGCCGACTGGGCGGCTTGGCGGGTCGGCGATCTGCGGCCGTACGCGGAGGTCGTGCTGGAGGCGTTCAGGCCGGAGCGGGTGATGTTCGGCTCCGACTGGCCGGTGTGCCTGCTGGCCGCCGAGTACGCGCAGGTGGCCGACGCGGCCGGCGAGCTGTGCGCGGGGCTGACGGAGGGCGAGCGGGCCGAGGTGTTCGCCGGCACGGCCCGCCGGGCGTACAAGCTGTCCTAGCCGCCGGGCGTGCAAGCTGTCCTGGCCGGCGGGCGTTCAAGCTGCCCTGGTCGGCGGGCGTGCAAGTTGCCCCGCCGGCGCGGCCGGCCCGCGCTGAGCCGTCCTCGGCCCGCGCTGAGCCTTCCCCGGTACGACCGCGGGAGTAGCCCGCCCGTCTCCCCACGTCCGATGACCGCTGCCCGCTTCCGGAGGCACGGTGGAGTCCTCGTCATCGGGAGGGGAGACATGGTGATTTATCCGGACCTGAGGGGCAAGGTGGCTCTGGTCACCGGCGGTTCCGGCGGCATCGGCGGAGGCACCGCCAGGCTCCTGGCCGAGCAGGGCATGCGCGTCGCCGTCAACGGCCGCGACCCCGCCGCCATCGCCGCCGTGGTCGAGGACCTCGGGGACGCCGCCATCGGGGTGCCCGCCGACGGCACCGACTTCGCCGCCGTCGAGGCCATGCGCGCCGAGGTCGAGCGGCGGCTCGGGCCGGTGGACGTGCTGGCGGCCTTCGCCGGGGGCGGCACCGGCCGGCCCGTGCCGCTCGACCGGATGAGCGAGGACGACTGGCACGCCACCCTGGACGCCAACCTGACCTCGACGTTCCTCGTGCTCAAGAGCGTCCTGCCAGGCATGCGCGAGCGCCGGGCCGGCTCGATCGTCACCATGGCGTCGCTGGCCGCCCGCCTGCCGACGGGGGCCTCGGCCGCGTACACGGCGGCGAAGGCCGGTGTGATCGCGCTGACCCGGCAGCTCGCCCACGAGCTCGGCCCGGCCGGCGTACGGGTCAACTGCGTGTCGCCGTCCACGATCATGACCGAGCGGCTGGCCGGGCGCCTGCCGGAGGAGCACGTACGGCGGCTGACGGCCGAGCACCCGCTCGGGCGGCTCGGCACGCCGCTCGACGTGGCTCACGTGACGGCCTTCCTGGCCTCCGACGCCTCGTCCTGGCTGACCGGGCTCACCATCGACGTCGCGGGCGGCAACTGGATGCCCTGACGGCATGACCAAGGTCCCTGCCCAAGGTCCCGCGATCTTCGGGCCCTAGTGCTCTGCGATCACGGCGGCGGAGACGGTGTCATAGAGATGTCAGAGAGACACCGGAACGAAAAGCCGGATCCCCAGAGGAGCCCACGATGGCGACCATCTTCCACCCCCGCACCGTCAACCCCGAAATCGTCGCCACCACCGACACCCCCGCCAAGAACCCCGTCCAGTACGTCTGGGCCGCCGCCCGCATCGCCCTCGGCTGGGTCTTCCTCTGGGCCTTCCTGGACAAGACCTTCGGCTGGGGCTTCGCCACCCCGGCGGCCAAGGCCTGGATCAACGGCGGCAGCCCCACCACCGGCTTCCTCAAGGGCACCGGCGAGAACGCGCTCGGCGGCTTCTTCAGCGCCCTGGCCGGACAGGTCTGGGTGGACTGGCTGTTCATGCTCGGCCTGCTCGGCGTCGGCGCCGCCCTTATCCTCGGGGTCGGCACCCGGATCGCCGCCGTCGCCGGCGCCCTGATGATGGCCCTCATGTGGGCCGCCGAGCTGCCCCTCACCACCAACCCGTTCATGGACGAGCACATCATCTACGCGATCGTCCTGGCCGGCCTGGCCCTCGCCAACGCGGGCGCCACCCTCGGCCTCGGCAACCTGCGGATCGTCCGTGAGCACGAATGGCTCAAGTGACTCCCCGCCGCACCGGTGCCCGGCCCCTCGAAGGGGCCGGGCATCACTGCTTTCCGGGGTCAGTGCGGGGTGGTGACCAGGCCGTACGCGCCGTCCGCCCGGCGGTGGACGACCCGGCCGGCGCCGGTGGCCGCGTCGGCGAAGAACACGAACGGGAACCCGCCCAGCTCCAGCCGCTCGACGGCGGCCGCGACGCTCAGGCGGGGCGCGGCCTCCGTGGCGACCGAGATCGCCGCGCAGGTCGGCGGCGGCAGCTCGGGCCGCGGATCGAGGCGCACCAGCCGGTAGCCGTCGGCGGTCCGGTGGACGAGGCAGTCTCCGCCGGTCACCGGGTCGACGAAGAGCAGGAAGTCGTGGTCGAGCTGGTCCATCTCCACGACCGCCTCGTCCGGGACGGCGCGCACCGCCGACAGGCCCCGGACGATCCGCGGCTCCCCGGCGTCCCGGCCGGCCTGGAGCCTCTGGTGGTGGTGGCGTCCCCGGCGGTTCTCCCAGTCGCGGGCGCTCTCCAGCAGCCGCGTACGGAGCCGGTCGCCGAGCAGGTGGATGGCGGCGCGCGTGGAGGCCGCGCCGGCCCTGGCCCTGACGAGCCGTCCCTGGACGTCCACGACGGCCTCCGCCGTGCGGCGCTCCTCGGGGCCGGGCGCGGTGGCGAGCGTGACCTTCGCGCCGAGCACCGGCTCGTGCGCGAGCCGGGACAACTCGGCGACGGTCTGCCTCGCGCGCCTGACGTCACCGGGCCGGACCCCGCCGCGGATCTTGATCTGCACGTCGGCGGGGTCGAGGGCGATGAGCCTGTGCCTCATGGGCGAGCACCTTCTTCGCGTTGATCGCGTTCGGTTGGTGCTACCACCCTCTGACCGGGGATGATCACGCGGCCAGGGACTTTCGTCCCGCCCGTGGCGGGACCTTGGCCCCGCCGGGACGGCGGGGCACGCGCCTTTCAGGAGGCGTCGTCGAGCGGGACCAGCTCGAAGCCGTTGACGATCTCCGGCTGGATGCTGATCACCTGGTCCATGCCGCCCTGCACCCACGGCTGGAGCAGCTTCTTGAACCGCTCCGCCTCCTCCTGGTCGGTCACCGGCCGGGCGATGCCGGTGACGATCACGCTCCAGCCCAACCGCTCGTACGGGTCCAGGTCGTCGGCCTCGAACGCGACCACGGCGGCGGCCGGCGCCACCTCCTTGCTCAGCACCGTGCCTGGGTTGGTGCGGATGACCACCCGGCCGTCGGCCACGACGTGGTTCACCGGGCGTACCGCGGGGAGCGCGTGCAGGGTGAAGACGACCCGTCCGAACGGTACGGACGCCAGCCGTCGCAGGGCCTCGGCCTCGGACAGTTCCTTGAGATCGCGTGCCGCCGTCATCCGGAACCGCCCATCGAGTTACACATCACCCTTCCATCGTGCCGCCCTGCCCGGGACGCCAGGTAGGGACCAAAGACCCTATCTGGACGGCCCGTCGTCCACGGAGGAGGCGGTCCCCTCGGAGCGCCCCCGTGAAGGGCGGTGCGGGCGGGGTCACAATCGCCGGCCGCGGGCCATGGCGTGGATCACTTAGGCGGCCCGGCAATTCATGTCCGGATTCTGTGACACAACTCATGCCGTAGGCCCTTTGGCGCGCCTAAAAAATCGGTGTTTCCGCAGGTCAACATGGGTGCGGAGTGAGTGTCCAAGGTCTGTCACGATCTATTGTTGGTGATCTGACCGTTATGTGACCTAGTTTCTGACTGTTATATTTTTGGCCATATTCTGCGCCTTGATCGCCGTCCGCACGGTCAGTGTCATTTCCCGATGGCGGACGGCTTTACGTTGCGGAGGCGCCTCTCCACCCCGAGGTGCGCCCCCCGTCAGCGCGAACGGAGAGTAATGGGCAAGTACCTGCTACGCAGGTTGGCGATAAACGTGATCCTGGTCGCCGTGGCGGCCAGCCTCGCGTACATGCTCGCCGCCAGCACGATGAGCCCTCGGGCCGCGTACCAGGGCCGCCAGCCTCCGATCCCCGAAGCGACGATCGACGCCACGCTCGACATGTACAACCTCAACGACAAGGTTCCCGTGCTCCAGCGCTACGCGACCTGGGCCACGGGCGTCCTGCAGGGGGACTTCGGCAAGACCTGGAACGGCGGTTCGGTCAACGACGAGATGGGCCGGCGGATCTTCGTCAGCCTCCGGCTGCTGCTGATCGGCACGTTGCTCGGCTTCGCCGTCGGCGTCGGGCTGGGAGCCATCTCGGCGGTCAAGCAGTACAAGGCCACCGACCGGTTAATAGGCGTCTCCTCCTTCGTGGTGCTGGCGATCCCCGTCTTCGTACTGGCCACCCTGCTCGCGATCGCGACGTACAACCTGAACCGCGGGCTCGGGTTCACGCTCATCGAGTACACCGGTGAGTACAACCCGCAGCTGTCCGGCTGGGACCAGTTCCTCAACCGGCTGAACCACCTGATCCTGCCGACGATCTCGCTGAGCCTCGGCTCGATCGCCTTCTACAGCCGCATCCAGCGCAACATGATGCTCGACGTGCTCGGCCAGGACTTCGTCCGCACCGCGCGGGCCAAGGGCCTGCGCCGCAGGACGGCGCTCACCAAGCACGCGCTGCGGACCGCGCTGATCCCGTCCGCGACGTACTTCGCCTTCGCGTTCGGGACGATGTTCACGGGAGCGACCTTCACCGAGAAGATCTTCGCCTGGCACGGGATGGGCGCCTGGCTGGTCGACGCGATCAACGCCCAGGACGTCAACTCCGTCGCCGCGGTGACCTTCTTCACCGCGATCTGTGTCCTGTTCGCCGCCTTCCTGTCGGACCTGCTGGTGGCGGCGCTCGACCCGAGGGTGCGGGTGAACTGAGATGCGTTCCAAGGTCGTCCTGCGGCGCCTGATCGCCAACCGGCAGGCCCGCTACGGCTCCATAGCCCTGCTGCTGCTGGTGCTCGTGGCCTACATCGGCCCGTACTTCGGCGCGTACGCCTGGACGGAGAAGGACTTCCTGGCCTTCCTGTCGCCGCCCGACGCCGACCACTGGTGGGGGACCACCTCGATCGGCCAGGACATGTACGCGATCACGCTGCGCGGCATGCAGAAGTCGATCGTGATCGGCCTCCTGGTGGCGTTGATCTCGACGGGGCTGGCCGCGATCGTCGGCGCGTTCGCCGGATATTTCGGTGGATGGGCGGACCGTGTCCTCATGTGGGGCGTGGACCTGCTCCTCGTCCTGCCCAGCTTCCTGATCATCGCCATCATCTCGCCGCGGCTCAAGGCGGGCTCCTCGTGGCTCTGGTTCGTCGTGCTGCTCGCGGCGTTCTCCTGGATGATCACCTCCCGGGTGGTGCGGAGCATGACGATCTCGCTGCGCGAGCGCGAGTACGTCCTGGCCGCCGTCTACATGGGCATCCCGCGCTGGAAGATCATCTTTCGGCACATCGTGCCCAACCTGTCCTCGCTGCTGATCATCGACGCGACGCTCAACGTCTCCGCGGCGATCATCGGTGAGGCGGCGCTGTCCTTCTTCGGCTTCGGCATCCAGCCACCGGACGTCTCGCTCGGCACGCTGATCGCCGCCGGCTCCGGCAACGCCACCGGCTACCCCTGGCTGTTCGCCTTCCCCGCGGGCGCGCTGGTGCTCCTCGTGCTCAGCGTGAACCTCATCGGCGACGGCCTGCGCGACGCCCTCGACCCCGGGAGCAACTCGTGAGCATCTTGGAGGTCAAGGACCTCACCGTCACCTTCCCCGGCGGCGTCCAGGCCGTGCGCGGGGTGTCGTACGAGGTCGAGCGCGGCGAGGTGCTCGGCATCGTCGGCGAGTCCGGCTCCGGCAAGTCCGTGACCTCGCTCGCGGTCATGGGCCTGCTCCCGCCGAACGCCGTGGTCAGCGGCTCGGCCAAGCTGCACGGCCGCGAGCTGCTCGGCATGGACGACGACGAGCTGGTCAAGATCCGCGGCAAGGCCATCAGCATGATCTTCCAGGATCCGCTGTCGGCGTTCACGCCCGTCTACACGATCGGCGACCAGATCGCCGAGGCCGTGCGCATCCACCAGCGGATGGCGAAGGACAAGGCCGCCAAGCGGGCCGTCGAGCTGCTCGACCTGGTCGGCATCCCGCACCCGGACGTGCGCGCCAAGGCGTTCCCGCACGAGTTCTCCGGCGGCATGCGGCAGCGCGCGATGATCGCCATGGCCATCGCCAACGACCCCGACCTGCTCATCTGCGACGAGCCGACCACCGCGCTCGACGTCACCATCCAGGCCCAGGTGCTGGAGGTGCTGAAGACCGCGCAGCAGGAGACCGGCGCCGGCATCGTGATGATCACCCACGACCTCGGCGTCATCGCCGGCATGGCCGACCGGGTGCTCGTCATGTACGCGGGCCGGCCGGTCGAGCAGGGCCCGGTGGACGACCTCTACTACCGGCCGCGCATGCCGTACACGATGGGCCTGCTCGCCTCGATCCCGCGCGTGGACGGCGAGGAGGGGCCGCTGGTGCCGATCGAGGGCAACCCGCCCTCGCCGTCGTCGCTGCCGCCCGGCTGCCCGTTCGCGCCGCGCTGCCCCATGCGGGTGGACATGTGCGACGACGAGGAGCCGCCGCTCATCCCGTTCGGCCCCGGCGGCGGGCGCAGCGTGGCCTGCATCCGCTCGCACGAGATCGAGCACAAGGGCCTGACCGGCGCCGACGTGTTCCCCGTGCCGGTGATCCCGCCGAGCGAGGTGGTCCGGGTGCCACGCGCCGAGCGCGCGACGGTCCTGGAGCTGGACGACATGATCCGGCACTACCCGCTCATGAAGGGCGCGGTGATGAAGCGCCGGGTCGGAACGGTCTACGCCGTGGACGGCATCACCTTCGACATCGCCGAGGGCGAGACGCTGGCCCTGGTCGGCGAGTCGGGCTGCGGCAAGACCACCACGCTGCAGCAGATCATGCAGCTCGCGCCGCCGGAGGGCGGCCGGGTGGTGGTGCTCGGCAAGGACAGCGCCAAGATCGACAAGGCCATGCGCCGGGCGCTCCGCCGGGACGTGCAGATCGTCTTCCAGGACCCGATGGCCGCGCTCGACCCGCGCATGCCGGTCCAGGACATCATCGCCGAGCCGCTGCGCGCCCACGGCCGCAAGGACGTGCGCGCCCGGGTCGCGGAGCTGCTGGAGCTGGTCGGGCTGTCGCCGGAGCACGCCGAGCGTTACCCGAGCCAGTTCTCCGGAGGCCAGCGCCAGCGCATCGGCATCGCCCGCGCGCTCGCGCTGGAGCCGAAGCTGCTCGTCCTGGACGAGCCGGTCTCGGCGCTCGACGTCTCCATCCAGGCCGGTGTGATCAACCTGCTGGAGGAGCTGAAGAACACCCTGGGGTTGTCGTACCTCTTCGTCGCCCACGACCTGGCCGTGGTCAGGCACCTGGCCGACCGGGTGGCCGTGATGTACCTCGGCAAGATCGCCGAGATCGGCACGGTCGAGGAGGTCTACGACCACCCCGCGCATCCCTACACGCAGGCGCTGCTGTCGGCGATCCCGCTTCCGGACCCCGAGATGGAACGCACCCGGAAGCGGATCCTGCTCGAAGGCGACCTGCCCAGCCCGGCGAACCCGCCCACGGGTTGCCGGTTCCGCACCCGCTGTCCCAAGTTCGCCACGCAGCTCGACGAGGCGCAGCGGCAGCGGTGTGTGGATGAAGAGCCCTCGGTTGCTCGGCTGGCGGGCGCCGTGGACCACGGCGCCGCCTGCCACTACGCGGAGGAGATCGAGGTCATCACGGCCTCGGACGATCAGGAGGAAAAGTGAAGGTTCGTTACCAGGCGACCGCGGGGCTCGCGGTTCTGGCCCTGGCCGTCGCGGCTTGCGGCGGGGGTGGCGGCGAAGCCAAGAAGCCGAGCGCCGAGCAGACGCAGCAGGCTCAGGAGCAGATGTCGCAGACTCCGGCCATCAGCATCAACCCGGTGCCGTACGAGCAGGTCAAGGACGGCGGCACGCTGACCCTGGCGGTCGGCCAGTGGCCGCAGCAGTGGAACGGCAACCACGTGGACGGCAACCAGGCCGACACGGCGGACATGCTCGACGTGGTGATGCCGCAGCCGATCGTGTTCGACGAGCAGGCCCAGTGGTCGGCCAACCCGGACTACCTCTCCGACGTCAAGAACGACCTGACCGCGGACAAGCACGTCGTCACGTACACGATCAACGACAAGGCGAAGTGGTCGGACGGCACGCCGATCACCTGGGAGGACTTCGAGGCCGCCTGGAAGGTCAACAGCGGCAAGGACAAGAAGTACAAGCCGGCCTCCACCGACGGCTGGGACCGGATCGAGTCGGTCACCAAGGGCGACACGGACAAGGTCGCCGTCGTGACCTTCTCCAAGCCCTACCCCGAGTGGATGGGCCTGTTCTCCCGCTCGCCGCACCTGTACCCGGCCAAGCACATCCTGGACGCGGACAAGTACGAGAACGACTACAAGGGCAAGATCCCCGTCACCGCCGGCCCGTTCAAGGTCGAGAAGATCGACGAGGGCACCAAGTCCCTCACGCTGGTGCGTGACGACAACTGGTGGGGCAAGAAGGCCAAGCTCGACAAGATCATCTTCCGTGGCATCGAGTCGACGGAGGCGCAGGTCAACGCCTTCGCGAACGGCGAGATCGACGGCGTCGAGATCCCGTCCGGCTCCCCGGCCGAGCTGAAGCGCGCCAAGGAGGTCCCGAACGTGGACATCCGCAAGGCGCTCAGCCCGAACTGGCGGCACATCACGGTCAACAACGTCAGCGAGAACCTGAAGGACAAGACCGTCCGCCAGGCCATCGCGTACGGCATCAACCGTGACGTGATCACGCAGTCCGACCTCAAGGACATGGACTGGCCGCTGCAGACGCTCGGCAACCACGTCTTCATGAACAACCACAAGGGCTACGTCGACAACTCCGGCGACCTCGGCAAGTACAACCTGGAGAAGGCCAAGCAGCTCCTCGACCAGGCCGGCTGGAAGCAGGAGGGTGAGTACCGCAAGAAGGACGGCAAGGACCTCGAGCTGACCTTCGTCATCCCGACGGGCACCGCGGTCGCGCAGACCGAGGGTGAGCTGACCCAGGCCATGCTGAAGGAGGCCGGGGTCAAGGTCAACATCCGCCCGGTCCCGGTCGACAAGTTCTTCGTGGACTACGTCATCAAGGGCGACTTCGACCTGGTGCCGTTCTCCTGGATCGGCACGCCGCTGCCCATCGGCGGCCTGTCCCAGATCTACAAGACCGGCTCCGAGAGCAACTTCCCCAAGGGCAGCGACCCGGCCCTGGACGAGGCCATCGAGGCGGCCGTGAGCGAGCTCGACCCGGAGCAGGCCATCGCCAAGGCCAACGCCGCGGACAAGCTCATCTGGGACATGGTGCACACGATTCCGCTGTACCAGCGTCCCGACATCCAGGCGGCGAAGAAGACCCTCGCCAACTGGGGCGCGAAGGGCTACAAGTCCTACGACTACTCGATGATCGGCTTCACCGGCTGATCTCGGTCAACCCTGGAAACCCCCGTCCGGCCTCCCGCCGGGGCGGGGGTTTCCCCTTTGCGCCGATCACTTGGTTCGTCATTCAGAATTCGTCGTACCCGGAGACCTGGCCGATGGAGAAGATGTGCCGGTTCGCGGCGCAGATCGTCTCAAGAACGTGGATGGGAGTGTCCTCGGTGGAGTAGCTCGCGCGGAGCACCTGGACGATCCACTCACCGGGTTCGAGTTCCAGCGTCTCACGCTCGAAGGTGGTCGGCGGCCGAGCGGTCAGGCTCTCCTCCGCGTGACCGAACGAGTAACCGAGCGCGGTCAGCGCGGACTGAAGCGACGGCTTCACGAACTCGGGCTCGGCGATTCTCGTGTCGCCGAAAAGGTCCGCACGGAAGTAGCTGGTCGCGATGCGTACGGGTACGTCGTTCGCGGTCATCATCTTGCGCCGGGCCACGATGTCCGTACCGGGCTCGACGCGCAGACAGGTCGCGACATGATCGCTGGCGGGTTCGAGCCCGACATAGAGCATCCGGCGATCAGCTTTGAGCCCTTGCCGTTCCGCTTCCGCCAGGAACAGGGACTTGGACCCCCTGACCGCGGGTTCGGTCGGCAACGCCCGCTGCACCAGCACCCGAGGGGCCGGCGAGGCAGGGCCCTCAGGTGCGCGTGCCGTCGGGCCCTTTCTCATCTGCGAGATGCGTCCAGGCGAGACCCCCAGCCGCCCGGCGATCTCCTCCAGGCTCATCCCTGACTCCCGCGCCTCTGCGATGGCCTGTCGGCGCATCTTGGCAGCCTCGGCGACCAATCCCTGCTCCTCGGTCATGAGTCGGCTGAGCGCACGGGCTCGTTCCACGGGATCGTTGACCTGCGCGACTTCTCTCAGCGTCTTCAAGTCCATCCGGGTGTTGCCTCCTCAGTGACCGACAATCAGCGCATTTTAGCCCCCCTATTGCGAGGGTTAAGCCACGGCTCCACTCTCAGCTTTAGCCCCCCTAAAGCAGGGGCCTTCAGTAGACCCCCACCTACGGGATCAACGGTGCTGCAACACCACCCGCAGATGGGGGTCCGAAGCATCGAGAGCTTGGGGCGTCAACGATGCAGGACCAGATTATCGCCGGGCCCAGGAACGGCAAGGAAACGCAAGCAGCGCTGTCCGCGGATCTCCTACGCCGAACCAGACCGAGTACGGCATACAAGCAGACATGCACGCGGGATACGACCTCGCCCTCGTGTCGGTCTGGGTAGGGCTGGCGGTCTGGTGCGACGGCGACCGGTTCTGGTGGCGTACCGGCTGGGACCCCGAACGCAAGCACGCCCTCTACGCCTGGCGCCCGGCCACCGAACCCGAACGAGCCGCCCGCCGCATCGCCTTCCGGTACGCCGACCTACGCGCCGACCACCCGCCAGAGGGCAGGCCATGACGACGGCGGGGAGCGCCATCGGCCGCCGAGCCAAGATCGTGGACATGCTCCGTAGCCCAGCCAGGACGCGAGTGTACGCATCGTGGCTTCTTGGGCAACGTGGCACGGTGGTGGGCATCCTGCTCAACGGCACGCTGGCACTCGTGGAACTCGACGGCGAGCCCAGCGAACCGCTCGGCTGTGCACGGCGCTGGCCCATCCACTGGGATGACCTGCTGGTGTATTCGGTGGACGCCGGGCCGGTGAACGTCGAAGGCGGCTACCGGCTGGGGCTGTCCAGCCTGGAACGAGACGCCGTCCAGCATGCCGTACATGCTGCCAGCGGAACGAGTCTCTGCGGCGAGCCGGCACATCCGCTGCCGATCTGCGGATGGTCGTTGCCATTCTCGCCGGGGACGGCTCGGGCTTGTCCCGCCTGTGTCCGCTTGGCAGCGGAGGCGCCATAGGACCGTCGACCACGTGCCCCCGGAGAAGGGGAAAGTTTCACCTTCTCCGGGATGTTGGCGCTGGTGCAGGGGATGGGCGGGCGGCGGTGACGCTGCTTTATCGCGAAGTCAAGGGTCTTGTCCGGCGCTGGTGATCGTTCTTCAATGGGTGAGCCTCGGCACCCCCAGGAGGACAGATGCGCCGCTTACAAGCGTCCGCCGCCGTTCTGACGCTGACCCTCGCGACCCTGACCGTCGCCCAACCCCCCACCCCGGCCGCCGTCGCCGGGCCCGCCGACCCCGAGCCCGCCTCGCTGGTCACGCTCTCCGTCCCCGACCGCGCCGCGATGGAGCGCCTGGTCGCCTCCGGCGCCGACCTCACCCACCGGGTACGCTCCCAGCCCGACGGCAGCGTCCAGGTGGACGCCGTGGTGACGCCGGGCGAACTGGACGGCCTGCGCGCCCTCGGCGCCACCCTCGCCGCCGAGGGACCCTCCGCGAGGCGGGGCAGGCCGACGCCCGTGCCCACGGCCGGGCGGGACCAGGTCGTGATCGAGCGGGCCGTGTGGTTCAGGTCCCGCGACGGCTACTTCCTGTCCGTCGAGGCGTCCAGCAGCCTCGCCCAGGCCGCCACGCTCACCGTGAGCTGGCGCGGCAAGCAGGGCTCGGCCGGGCAGGCGGAGCTGGTGCCGTACGTGGACGCCGGCGCCTACCTCGGCCATCAGCTCAGCACCCCCGTCCCGGCGGCGGCCCGCCCCGAGTGGATCACGGTGACCTCGGCGGCCGGCGGCAAGGCCGACGCGCGGGTCGGCGAATGGCCCGGCGGGGAGGCGCCCGACCGGCGGGCGAAGGGCTACCGGACCGACTTCGTCACCCAGTACATGCCGCCCGACCAGCTCAACGAGCGCATCAAGGCCCTCCACAAGGAGTTCCCCCGGCTCACCGAGCTCGTCACGCTGCCGTACCCGACCAACGGCTACCGCCGCAAGGCCCAGGCCCTGCTCGGGACCCCGCCCGGCGCGGCCGTCGTGGTCACCTCGGCCGCGTACGGCTCCGAGGGCGGCAACGACCTGGCCGTCGAGCTGACCGACCCCGGCGCGCCCGGCCGCGCCCTTGAGGTCACCGTGGACGGCAAGATCATCAGGGTCGCCCTCGCCACCGACGGCTCCGGCGCGCTCACCAGCACCGCCGCCCAGGTCGTGGCCGCGATCAACGCCACCCCCGGCGTCCCCGTGCGGGCCTCGCTCTACCGGACCGACCCCGGCGCGGGCGTGTTGGCCCCGGCGCCGCTCACCCAGCTCAGCGACTTCCTGCGCGCCCCGGCGGGCGTGTCCAGGGCCCCGGCCAGGGTGCTGGCGCTGCGCATCGGCGCCCACCGCGACGGCTCGCGCACCGGCGTGCTCGCCTACGCCCAGGAGCATGCCCGCGAGTGGGTGGCGCCGCTGGTCGCGATCGAGGCGGCCGAGCGCCTGCTGCGCAACCACGACCGGGACCCGGCCACCCGCCGCCTGCTGGAGCGCACCGACGTCTTCATCGTGCCGACGGTCAACCCCGACGGCGCGAACTACAGCTTCTACGACTTCAACGGCCAGCGGAAGAACCTGACGAACCACTGCCCGGACAGCCAGTCCGACCCGGCGCTGCGCAACAACTGGGGCGTGGACGTCAACCGCAACTACGCGGTCGGCTCGCTGTCCGACGGCTACTTCGGGGCCTCGGCCGGCTGTACGAGCGGCACCTACGCCGGCCCCGCCGAGCACTCCGAGCCGGAGAGCCGCAACGTCATGTGGCTGGCCGAGCGCTACTCCAACATCCGCTTCGCGATGAACATCCACAGCTACGGCGGGTACTTCATGTGGCCTCCGGGGGCTTACAAGCTGGACGGGCGGGTCACCCTGCCCCGGCCGTCGCCGCGTGAGGAGGCGTACTTCCTGGAGTCGGCCCGCACGATCGAGCGGGCCATCGCCGCCGAGCGCGGCACGGTCGTCTGGCCGCAGCAGACCGGGCCGGTGACGGACGTGCTCTACTCGGCGGCCGGCAACTCGGCCGACGAGCTCTGGTACGAGCACGGGATCTACGGCTGGGACTTCGAGGTCGGCGCGGACCTGTGGAACGCCTCGACGGGCGCATGGGAGGGCGTCGGCTTCCAGCCGCCGTTCGCCGAGGGGCACCAGGAGGCGCTGGAGTTCGCGGCCGGGCTGATCGCGCTGATCGGCGTCGCGGCCGACCACCGCGACAGGCGCTGACCCACGCGCGCCCCGGAGAAGGTGAAAGTTTCACCTTCTCCGGGGCGTTCGCGCTGGTGCCGGGGGAGGGGCGGGCGGCGTGGATGGGCGCGGCCGTGCAGGTGACCTACAGTGCGCCTGGGAGCGCTCCCAAATGCCGGCAGCCGAGGGTGGAGGGCCATGAGAAGCACGAGCGGGAAGTGGGCGGCACGCGTGGCGGTGACGGTGCTCGCCCTCGCGGCGCTGAGCGTGCCGGGTGTGCCGGGGGTGCCTGACGTGCCCGGCGCGCCGGCCGGCGGGCCGCGGGCGTACGCGGCGGCGGCGCTGCCGTACCAGGACCCCACGCTGCCGGTGCCCACCCGGGTCAGTGACCTGATGTCGCGGATGTCGCTGGACGACAAGATCGGCCAGATGACGCAGGCCGAGCGCGGCTCGGTGAGCGCCGCCGACGTCACCACCTACCGGCTCGGCTCGGTGCTGTCCGGCGGCGGGTCCGCGCCCTCACCGAACACGGCCACGTCCTGGGCCGACATGTACGACAGATACCAGAACGCCGCCCTCGCCACCCCGCTCGGCGTCCCCATCCTGTACGGCGTGGACGCCGTGCACGGCCACAACAACGTCGTGGGCGCCACGATCTTCCCGCACAACATCGGCCTCGGCGCCGCCCGCGACCCCGCCCTGGTGCAGCGCATCGGCCGGGCGGTCGCCGAGGAGGTCTCCGGCACCGGCGTGGACTGGAACTTCGCGCCCTGTGTCTGCGTGGCCCGCAACGACCGGTGGGGCCGCACGTACGAGTCGTTCGGCGAGACCCCCGCCCTGCCGTCCGAGATGACGACGTTCATCACCGGCCTCCAGGGCACCGCGCTGAACGGCCCCGCCTCCGTCCTCGCCACCGCCAAGCACTACGTCGGCGACGGCGGCACCACCGGCGGCGTCGACCAGGGCGACACCCAGCTCTCCGAGGCCGAGCTGCGGGCCATCCACCTGCCGCCGTTCCGCGCCGCCGTCGAGAAGGGCGTCGGCTCGGTGATGATCTCCTTCAGCAGCTGGAACGGCGCCAAACTGCACGGCCACCAGTATCTCGTCACGACCGTGCTCAAGAGCGAGCTGGGCTTCACCGGCTTCGTCGTCTCCGACTGGAACGGCATCGACCAGATCGACGGCGCGGCCGGAACCTCCGCCTCCGACGTGCGCAGCGCCGTCAACGCCGGCATCGACATGGTCATGGCGCCGACCTCGTGGCGGCAGTTCA
Organism: Nonomuraea wenchangensis; assembly: GCF_900111685.1. GTDB lineage: Bacteria > Actinomycetota > Actinomycetes > Streptosporangiales > Streptosporangiaceae > Nonomuraea > Nonomuraea wenchangensis. The sequence goes on along the minus strand of NZ_FOHX01000006.1, from coordinate 125,391 downwards.
TCGACCTGCTGCGGGCCGAGGTCCAGGCCGGCCGGGTGAGCACCGCGCGGATCGACGACGCGGTCCGCCGCATCCTCACCAAGAAGTTCGAGCTCGGCCTGTTCGAGAAGCCGCTCACCGACCGCTCCTACACCGCGACCGTCGGCTCCTCCGCGCACCGCGCCATCGCCCGCGAGGCGGTCGCGAAGTCGCAGGTCGTGCTGAAGAACAGCGGGAACGTGCTGCCGCTCGCGCCCGGCGGCAAGATCTTCGTGGCCGGCAGGAGCGCCGACGACATCGGCCTGCAGAGCGGTGGCTGGACGATCTCCTGGCAGGGCTCGGCCGGCGCGATCACCCCCGGCACCACCATCCTCCAGGGCATCAGGAACGCCGCCGGCTCCGGCACGACCGTCACCTACAGCCGCGACGGCGGCGGCATCGACGGCTCCTACCGGGTGGCCGTCGCGGTGGTGGGCGAGACGCCGTACGCGGAGGGCGAGGGCGACCGGCCCGGCTCCATGGGCCTGGACAGCACCGACCTCGCCACGCTCGCCACCCTGCGCGCCTCCGGCGTCCCCGTCGTGGTGGTGCTGGTCAGCGGCCGGCCGCTGGACGTCGCCGCCCAGCTCCCCGGCTGGAACGCGCTGGTCGCCGCCTGGCTGCCGGGCACCGAGGGGCAAGGGGTGGCCGACGTGCTGTTCGGCGCCGTCAAGCCCACCGGCAAGCTGCCCGTGACCTGGATGAGCAGCGCCTCGCAGCAGCCGATCAACGACGGCGACGGCAAGACGCCGCTGTTCCCGTACGGGTTCGGCCTGACCTATGGCGGGACGCCGGGCGACACCACGCCGCCCACCGCCCCCGGCGCGCCGTCGGCCGGCGACGTCACCTCGTCGTCGGTCCGGCTGACCTGGGCCGCCGCCACCGACGACGTGGGCGTCACCGGCTACGACGTGGTCCGGGTGACGGGCACCGGCGAGACGGTCGTGGCCTCCTCCGCCACGCCCGCCGCGACGGTGAGCGGCCTCGCCGCCGGCACCTCGTACACGTTCGCCGTGTACGCGAAGGACGCGGCGGGCAACCGCTCGCCCCGCTCGGCCACGGTCGCGGTGACCACCCGCCCCGAGGGAGGGACGGGCGGCTGCTCGGTCACGGCGAGCGTGCAGAGCCAGTGGGGCAACGGGTACGTCGTCCAGCTCACCGTCACCAACACCGGCACGACCGCGCTCACCGGCTGGGCCGTGACCTTCACGCTGCCCTCCGGCCACCAGGTGACCGGCTCGTGGAACGCCACCCTGACGACGAGCGGCCAGAACGTCACCGCCAGGAACGCCGCGCACAACGGCTCGCTGGGGCCGGGCGCGAGCACGTCCTTCGGCTTCCAGGGCAGCCGCCCGGCCGGCGACACGCGCCTGCCGGACGGCTACCGCTGCGGGTGAGGCGTCAGCGGTCCACGTGCAGCCGGTCGAACTCGACGAGCGGAGCGGCGGTGCCCGCGAAGGCGCGGTCCACCGACGCCCGCTCGGCGGCGCTCGGGTACGCGTTCGTGCAGCTCGTGGGCGCGCTGGAGCCCGACATCAGATCGGTGCACAGGCCGGTGCGCCGGTCGGGCAGGCCGAGGATGTGGCCGATCTCGTGGGCGGCGATGCGGACCGGGTTGTAGCCCTGGGAGGTGGCCTCGCGGCCCATCCAGACCGTGCCGCGGCCGAGGCTGGCCGGCAGGGCGCGGGGCCAGCCGTTGTCGGCGATCACGGTGAAGTGCGCGGGCGTGCCCTTGACCAGGCGTACGTTCGACACGCTGGAGTTCCAGATCGCGGCGGCCTGGTCCACGGCCGAGACGAACTCGGCCGCCCGGCTGGAGTCGTACCTGAGCACCGTGACCAGGGCGGTCGCGCGGGCCGGGGTGGCGACCGCGAGCAGGACGAAGCCGAGGACGAGGGAGAGCACGAGACGTAGGCGTCGGGGCATGGGGGTCCTCCGAGGGGTGGGGGTGGCTGTCACGGTATGCGTGCTCCCGCGCCTCGGCACCTGTCAGCTTGCCCCTATCACGGTGTTATGACCTTCGCCGAAGGCGGATCCGCCGGTCCGGACGGGCACACTCACCTCATGCCCGGAGATCCCCCCGAACCCAGCCCCCGGCCGGCGCCCGAGCCGGATCTCGAACTCGGCGAGATCGCTCCCTCCACCTTCCAGGTCCACAACGACACCATGGCCGCGGTCGGTTTCCTGACCATCGCCAGGCGGCTGCCCTCGCTCATCGCCGAGGCGCTGCGCCTGGCCTGGTCCGCCAGTCCACGCGACACCGTCACCACCGTCACGCTCAGCCTGCTCGGCGGGCTCGTCACCGCGTTCGGGCTGCTGGCCACCACGGGCGCGCTCACCGCGCTGCTCAGCGAGGGCCCGACCCCCGGCCGGGTGCTGGCCGCCCTGCCCAGCCTGGCCCTGGTCGGCGCGGCCGCGGTGGCCCGCGCGCTGCTCCAGGCGGGCGCCGGGTGGGCCGAGGCGCGGCTAGGGCCGCAGCTCGAACGGGCCGCCGAGGAGCGGCTGTACGGGCTGACCAGCAAGGTCGAGCTGATCGCCTACGACGATCCCGAGTTCCACGACGCGCTCGAACGCGCCGAGGGGCACGGCGTCGGCATCGTCGGCGTCGTCGTCTCCGCCGCCGTCGACGTCGTCACCTCGCTCGTCGGCATCGCGGCGGCGGCCGGCGTGCTCGGCGTGCTGCACCCGGTGCTGCTGCCGCTGCTCCCGCTCGCCGTGCTGCCCGACGCCTGGGCCGCGATCCGCGCCGCCCGCCAGCGCTACACCACGGTCCACGGGCTCGTCCCCGCCCGCAGGCGCAAGTACATCATCAGCCGCCTGCTGGCCGACCGCGACTGCGCGGCCGAGGTGCGCGCCTTCACCATGCGCGCGTTCCTGCTGCGCGTCTACGACAAGGTAGCGAGGGCAGAGCAGGAGGAGATGCTCAAGCTGGTCAAGCGGCAGACCCTCACCCGGCTGATCGGCCAGGCGCTCGGCGGCCTCGGCAGCGCGCTGGTCTACGTCACGCTCGGCGTGCTGCTCGCGGTCGGAGCGATCCCGCTGGCCGTGGCCGGCACCGCGGTCCTCGCCATCCGGTCGGCCCAGGGCTCGCTGTCCAGCCTGCTGTTCACCACCAACACGCTGTACGAGCAGGGCCTCTACTTCACCGACTTCCTGCGCTTCTGCGCCGACGCCGAACGCCGCCTGGTCCCGCCCCGCCCGCGGCCGGCCCCCGAGGGCTTCGACCGCATCGCCGCCGACGGCCTGACCTTCACCTACCCGGGCACGGAGGAGCCCGCGCTGCGCGGGGTGTCCGTCGAGATCAAGCGGGGCGAGATCGTCGCGTTCGTCGGCGAGAACGGCTCGGGCAAGACCACCCTGTCCAAGATCCTCGCCGGCCTGTACGAGCCCGACACGGGGACCGTCCACTGGGACGACACCGACCTGCGCGAGGTGGACCCCGACGAGCTGCGCCGGCGCACCGCCGTGATCGCCCAGGACCACACCCGCTGGCCGCTCGCCGCCCGCTACAACATCACGATGGGCACCGACAAGGGCGAGCCTGCCCTGCACTCCGCGGCGGCGGTGGCCGGGGCCGACGAGGTGATCGCCGCCCTGCCGCACGGCTACCGCACCCTGCTCGACCGCCGGTTCAAGGACGGCCACGAGCTGTCCGGCGGTCAGTGGCAGCGCATCGCCGTGGCCCGCGGCTTCCACCGCGACGCCGACCTGCTCATCTGCGACGAGCCCACCGCCGCGCTCGACGCCCGCGCCGAGCACGCGCTGTTCGAGCGCATCCGCAGCCATGCCGACGGCCGCACGGTGCTGCTCATCACCCACCGCCTGGCCAGCGTCCGCCTCGCCGACCGCATCTACGTGCTGGAGCACGGCAAGGTCGTCGAGCAGGGCGACCACGACGCGCTCATGGCCAGGGGCGGGCTCTACGCCGACCTCTACACCCTCCAGGCCACCGCCTACCGGTGAGTTACGGCAGCGGGGTGGAGGCGGTGACGGTGTGGACGAAGGCCAGGCCGTCGAACTCCTCGCCCGGCACCACGGGTTTGAACGCCAGCGAGGCGGTGAGCCGGCCGGCGACCGCGCCGAACGACCGGAAGCGCGCGGTCCCCGCCAGCCATTCCGCCACGGCCGCCGGCCGCTCCCCGCCGCGCAGGTCCACGACGTGGTCGGCGGCGCAGGCGGCGGCCAGCCGCGTCTCCACCGCGAGCGGCGTCCCCGCGGACGGCACCCGGAACGTCCGCGTCGTCAACCGGTCCTCCTGCGCGCCGAACCGCAGGAACCCGGGCCGGCGGCGCAGCCGGGACCTGGGGACGGCGCGGAACCCGCCGGAGCCGAAGAGGGCGCCCAGGGCGTAGTAGGCCGCGCCGTGCTCGTCGGCCAGAGTGGCGTCCCATGGTGGCGGCCCCGCCGATGGCGCCCTTGCCGATGTGGCCGTTGTGCGCCCACAGGACGACCTTCGCGCCGGGCTCGGCGAGCAGCAGGCTCGTGTTCTCGGCCATGTGGCGGTCGCGGGCCGCGCCCAGGGTCAGCTCCGGGTCGGCGTGGGTGAAGGGACGGCACGACAGGTCGGCGGCCTGGCCGACGACACGGGCGGCCTCGCGGGCCTCTTCAGGGCCGTGCCCGTCCACGTGCTCCGCCAGCCGCCGCGCGGCGGCCTCGACCTCGGGCCCCAGCGGCTCGTCCCGCCCCCACCGCGACCGGGCCAGCACGTCCAAGGGGTCGAGCAGCTCGTCCGCCGCCCCTCCCAGGTGCTCGCGCAGGCTCCGCAGCGCCGCGCCCGGGTGCTGCGGATCGACGCCGGCGAACCGTACGGGCCGCTCGGCGGTGCGGTTGTGCTCGCGCAGCCACTCGACCACGGCCAGCATCTCGGCCGTGTCCAGCGTCCAGAAGCCCAGCCCGGCGACCACCTGCCTGGCGTCACCGCGGCCGGTGCGCACGTGGTCGTCCACGGCCCGGGCCGCCGCCGCGCTGGCCTCGATCGCGAGGGTGGTGAAGCCCAGCTCCCGCACCAGGAGCTCGGTCAGCCGCCGGCGCAGGGAGAAGAACTCGGCGCTGCCGTGCGTGGCCTCGCCCAGCCCGGCCAGCCGCACCCCGTCCAGCGCGGCGCGGAACGGGGCAGGCTCGTCGAGCGGGACCGCCCGCCCGGCGAGCCATCGGGTGATCTCGTCGTCGGTCACGCGCCCAAGTTACTTGCTGAACCCCGCGGTCAGGCCGGCGAGGAGCTGGCGGCGGCCCAGCACGTACAGGACGAGGATGGGCAGCGTGGTCAGCACGACCGCGGCGAGCACCGCCGGCACGTTGATGCTGTACTGGCCCTGGAAGCTCGCCAAGGCCAGCGGCAGCGTGCGCTGCTCCGGGCTCTGCGTCAGGATCAGCGGCAGCAGGAAGCCGTTCCAGATGGCGAGCGCGTTGTAGATGGTCACCGTCACCACGGCAGGGCGGGTCAGCGGGAGCGCCAGGTGCCACAGCGTGCCCCACTCGCTGGCGCCGTCCAGCCGCATCGACTCGAACAGCTCCTTGGGCACGTCCCTGATGAAGTTCGACAGGACCAGCACCGACAGCGGGATCGCGAACGCGATCGACGGCAGGATCAGCGCCAGCAGCGTGTCGTACAGGTGCAGCCTGATGATGATCAGGTAGATCGGGATGACCGTGGCCTGGAGCGGGATGGCCAGCCCCATGAGGAACAGCGAGTTCGTGGAGCGTAGGAAACGGCTGCCGCCGCCGCGCACGATCGCGTACGCCGCCATGAACGACACCGCGACCGCCGGCGCCACCGCCCCGATCGCCACCACCAGGCTGTTGACGAAGTAGCGGATGAAGCCCGACTCGATGACCATCTGGTAGTTGGTGAGGGTGGGCTCGGACGGCGGCGCGAACGGGTTCTCGGCGTAGTAGTTGCTCTGCGACTTGAAGCTCGTGATGACGATCCAGTAGATCGGCACGATCACGACGAGCAGCCAGATCCAGCTGATCGTGCCGCCCAGCCAGTTGGGCCGCTCCCCGAGGCGGCGCCGGGGCGGGCGGGCGTGCTGGGCCGCGGCCCGCGACGGCTCCTTGGTCAGCGTCGTCGCCATGTCAGGCCCCTTCCAGCTGGCTGGCGCTCGCGTCCCGGCCGCCGAGCCGGCGCAGCAGGAGCGCCAGGACCAGACCCACCAGAACCAGGATGCAGGCGATCGCGCTGGCCGGGCCCATGAGGTTGGCCTGGAAACCGCGCTTGTACATGTCGATGGCGAGGACCCGGGTGGCGTCGCCGGGACCGCCCGCGGTCAGCACGTAGATCAGGTCGAAGAACGTCAGCGAGCCGACGACCATGAGCGTCGAGGACGTGATGATCGTGTACTTGAGCTGCGGCAGCGTGATGCTGAAGAACTTGCGCACCCGGCCGGCGCCGTCCAGTTCGGCCGCCTCGAACATCGACCGGGGGATCTGGCGCACGCCGCCCTGGTAGAGCAGCGAGTGGAACGGGATGAACTGCCACGACACCACGAAGATGACCACGCCTATCGCCAGGGCGGGCTCGCCGAGCCAGTCCTGCACCAGCAGGTCGATCTCCAGCCCGGCGCCGAGCCCGAAGTTGGGGTCCAGCAGCGCCTTGTAGGTGATCGCGATGGCCGCCGAGCTGAGCAGCAGCGGGATGAAGTACAGCACCGCGAGCACCGCGCGGTAGCGCTGCTGCCCGGCGAGGAACACGCCGATGAGGATGCTCGCCGGCGTCTGCACCAGCCACGACAGGGCCATCACCAGGAACGTCACCCAGAGCGCGTGCGGCAGCCCGGGGTCGGCGAGCACCGCTCGCCAGCTGTCGAAGCCCGTGACGCTGATGTCGCCGAGCCCGTCCCACGAGGTGAAGCTGAGCAGGAGCACCCCGATGAGCGGGATCACGCCGAAGCCGACGAAGAACGCCAGGGCCGGCACCGCGAGCCAGGGGAGCGCCGAGGCCCCCCGGCCGCCGGACGAGGCGGCCGGGGGAACGTTCCGCCCGGACGGGAGGGGGATGACGCTCACTTGCCGATGACCGCGTTCATGTTCGAGGTGAACTGCTGCGGCGAGATCGACAGCTGGAACAGCTTGGAGATGTTGTCCAGCAGCACCTCGGCCGCCGTCGGGCTGAGCGCCTGGTCCCAGGACTGCGCGAAGGACTTGGCGTTGACCGCGATGCCGTAGACGAAGTTGAGGAACTCAGCGTCGGGGGAGGAGGCGAACGCCGAGTCGGCGCCCTTGACGATCGGCACCGCGCCGGTGCCCACCCAGTCCTTGACCGACTCGTCGCTCACCAGCTCGGTGGCGAAGAACTTCTTGGCGATCTCCTTCTGCTCCGGCGTGGCCTTGGAGGAGATCGACATGTACTGGCCGGGGTTGCCGACGGTGTTGCCGGGGTCGCCCTTGCCGCCGTCGATCGGCGGGAAGTTCATGTAGCCGAGGTTGCCGCCGGGGACGAAGTCGCCACCGTCGGTCTTCATGCTGCCGTACGTCCAGCCGCCGTGCAGCATCATCGCGGCCTTGCCGGTGTAGAGGAGGGCCTGGTCGGCGTTGGAGTCGGCGGTGATCGAGGAGAAGCCCTTGATGAAGCCGTTGGCCTTGATCAGCTCCTGCATCTTGGTCAGGGCGTCGAGGGCGGCGGGGTGCGACCAGGCGTCCTTCTCGCCGTCGAAGACGGCCTGGAAGACCTCGGGGCCGGCGATGCGGTCGAAGAGGAACTCCAGCCACATCATGTTCGTCCAGCGCGACTGGCCGCCCAGCGAGAACGGCGCGATGCCCTTGGCGTTGAACTTCGGCACCAGGTCCATGATGTCGCCCCAGGTCTGGGGCGGCTGCGCGCCGATCTTCTCGAAGGCCCGCTTGTCGTAGTAGAGGACGATCGGCTGCATGGTCTCGCACGGCATCGCGTAGATCTTGCCGTCGATCGTGGCCGCGCCGAACGAGGAGGGGAAGAGCCGGTCCTTGAGCTGCTGGTTCTGCTCGAAGAACGGCGTGAGATCGTCGACCTGGCCGGCCTGCACGTAGCTGCGCAGCGTGCCGCCGCCCCAGCCCCAGATCAGCGTGGGGGCCTGGCCGGCGCCGATGGCGGTCTTGATCTTCGTCTTGAAAGCGTCGTTCTGGAAGGTCGTGCCCTCGATGGTGCCGTTGGGGTTGGCCTTGTTGAAGCGCTCCATGGTCCTGGTGCGCACGCCCTCCTGCGGCTGCGTGGACAGGTACCAGTAGGTAGCGCTGCTGCCGCCGCCTCCACCGCCCGTGCTGGCGGCGGTGCCGGGCTTGGTCGGTCCCGAACTGCCGCAGGCGGCCAGGGCGGCTCCCAGGGGAACGCCCATGGAGAGGCTGAGGAACGTGCGGCGGGAAGTTGCTCTGGTCTCCACGCTGATCTCCGTACTCGAACGCCGGGGGGTTGGGCGCGCGTCCCCTTGAACCAGGGATGCGAGGTGAGCCTGTCGAAACATTTGCGACATGCCGCGTGGCACGCCAATCTAGATTTCGGGAATGTGCCTGTCAAGACGCCGCCGTGCGATCTCTCCCTATTCCAACAGGCGTCGAGTAAAGTACGCTGGCGCGGCGCTTAGCTGCTCATCTGGTGACGAGGAGGTCTCGCTCAGAGGTCGCTGACGGCGTCGAAACATTTCGAAAAACTAACGCTGATGTTCGGTTTTAAGGAGCCCAGATGACGGCCGTTGAGCGGACTTCCGAGGTGGGCGCGCGCCGCCCGTGGCAGGACCCGGACCTCCCCGTGGCGGACCGGGTGGAGGCGCTCCTGGCGGAGCTGACCCTTGAGGAGAAAATCGGCCAGCTCGGCAGCCGTTGGGTCGGCAACGACATGGAGGCCGAACCGCCGGCCGTCGACGGGGCTGACGGCGTTGACAGGGCTGACGGCGTTGACGGCGTTGACGGCGATGACGCCGCCATCAACGTGGCTCCCATGCAGGACGTGTTCGCCTCCTCAGGCACCGTCCCCTTCGCGGAGGCGATCAGGCACGGACTCGGCCACCTGACCCGGGTGCACGGCAGCGCCCCCCTCACGCCCCAGGAGGGCGCCGCCGAGGTGGTCAGGTTGCAGCGCCAGGTGATGGCGGCCTCACGGCTCGGCATCCCGGCCATCGTGCACGAGGAATGCCTGACCGGGTTCACCGCGTACGGCGCGACCGTCTACCCGGCCGCCATCGCGTGGGGCGCGACGTTCGACCCGGAGCTCATCGAGCGGATGGCGGCGGCGATCGGCCGCGACATGGCCGCGGTCGGCGTACACCAGGGCCTGTCGCCGGTCATCGACGTGGTGCGCGACTACCGGTGGGGGCGGGTCGAGGAGACGATGGGCGAGGACCCCTACCTCGTCTCCATGCTCGGCGCCGCCTACGTGCGCGGCCTGGAGAGCACCGGCGTCATCGCCACGCTCAAGCACTTCGCCGGCTACTCCGCCTCCCGCGCGGCCCGCAACCACGGCCCGGTGTCCATGGGGCGGCGTGAGCTGATGGACATGATCCTGCCCGCGTTCGAGACCGCGATCGTGCTCGGCGGGGCCCGCTCGGTCATGAACTCCTACTCCGACGTGGACGGCCTGCCCGCGGGGGCCGACCCCTGGCTGCTCACCGAGGTGCTGCGTGACGAATGGGGCTTCACCGGCACCGTCGTCTCCGACTACTGGGCGGTCCCGTTCCTCGCCACCATGCACCGGGTGGCCGCGGACACCGAGGAGGCCGGCGCGCTCGCCCTGGCCGCCGGCATCGACGTCGAGCTGCCCGACACCCTCGGCTTCGGGGAGCGGCTGGCCGACCGGGTACGCCGCGGCGAGCTGCCCGAGGAGCTGATCGACCGCGCCGCGCGCCGGCTGCTCACCCAGAAGGCGCAGCTCGGGCTGCTCGACGCCGGCTGGACGCCGGAGCTGTCCGTGGCCGGGGCCGACACCGTGGACCTGGACGGGCCGGCCAACCGGGCGCTGGCCCGCGAGCTGGCCGAACGCTCGATCGTGCTGCTCGACGCCGGCACCGCGCTGCCGCTGCGGGCCGAGGGCCGGGCCGCGCCGCGCCGGGTGGCCGTCGTCGGGCCCTGCGCCGACGAGCCCCGCACGTTCATGGGCTGCTACGCCTTCCCCAACCACGTGCTGCCCCGCCACCCCGGCCTCGGGCTCGGCGTCGAGGCCCCGAGCCTGCTCGACGCGCTGCGCGCCGAGCTGCCCGGCACCGAGATCGTCCACGAGCGCGGCTGCGACGTGCAGGGCGGCGACCGCTCCGGCTTCGCCGCCGCGACCGCCGCCGCCCGCGAGGCCGACCTGTGCGTGGTGGCCGTCGGCGACCTCGCCGGGCTGTTCGGGCACGGCACGTCGGGGGAGGGCTGCGACGCCGACGACCTGCGGCTGCCCGGCCTGCAGGAGGACCTGGTCACCGAGCTGGCCGCCACCGGGACGCCGGTCGTCGTGGTGGTCGTGTCCGGGAGGCCGTACGCGCTGGGCGAGGTGCACGCCGCCGCCGCCGGGCTCGTGCAGGCGTTCATGCCCGGCGAGGAGGGCGGCGCGGCCATCGCCGGCGTGCTGTCCGGCCGGGTCCAGCCGTCGGGCCGGCTGCCGGTGCAGATCCCGCGCGGGCACGGCGGCCAGCCGGGCACCTACCTGCAGCCGCCGCTCGGCGCCGACAGCGACGGCATCAGCAACCTCGACCCGACCCCGCTGTTCCCCTTCGGCCACGGCGCCTCCTACACCGCCTTCGCCCTCGACGACCTGCGGATCAGCGACACCGAGGTGCCGACGGACGGCGAGTTCACGGTGGGCGTGCGGGTGCGCAACACCGGCGTGCGGGCCGGCGACGAGGTCGTCCAGCTCTACCTGAACGACGTCCTCGCCCAGGTCACCCGTCCGGTACGCCAGCTCACCGGGTTCGCCAGGGTCCGGCTGGAGCCGGGGGCGGCGGCCCGCGTCACCTTCCGCGTGCACGCCGACCGCACCGCCTTCACCGGACGCGATCTGCGGCGCATCGTGGAGCCAGGGGACGTCGAGGTGCTCGTCGGCACGTCCGCTGCCGACCTGCCGTGCCGCGGCGTGGTCCGGCTGACCGGCCCCGTACGGGCCGTCGGCCACGACCGCCGCCTCGACACGCCCTTCTCCGTGGACGTTCAGGAGGGAAGCGATGCCGGCGACTCCTAGGCGCGCCACTCTCGCCACGGTCGCGGCCTCGGCCGGGGTGTCGGTGGCGACCGTGTCCAAGGTGCTCAACGGGCGCAGCGACGTCGCCCCGGCGACCCGCTCGCTGGTCGAGTCGCTGCTGCGCCAGCACGACTACGTGTCGCCGTCGCCGCGCCGGGGTGAGAGCGCCGGGACGGACACGGTCGAGGTGCAGTTCGACGCCGACATCAACGCGTACTCGACCGAGCTCATCCAGGGCCTGGTCAACGCCGGGGCGGAGCTGGGCGTCGGGATCGTGGTCAGCGTCAAGCGGGACGCGGCCCGCCCCGGCTCCTGGGCGCGCGAGCTGGCCGCCGCCGGGCGGCGGGCGCTCATCGCGGTCACCAGCGAGCTGACCAGCGGGCAGCTCACCGCGCTGGCGCGGGCGCGGGTGCCGCTGGTCGTCATCGACCCGCTCAACCTGCCGCGCACCAGGGTGACCAGCGTCGGCTCGACCAACTTCGCCGGCGGGCTGGCCGCCACCCAGCACCTGCTCGGGCTCGGGCACCGGCGCATCGCCTACATCGGAGGCCCGGCCACCGCGGCCTGCAACCAGGCGCGGCTGCACGGCTACCGGGCGGCGCTGGAGGCCGAGGGCGTCTCCGTGCCGCCCTGCTACGCGCACTTCGGCCACTTCCGCTACCAGGACGGGCTGGAGTACGGCGCCGCCGTGCTCGACCTGCCCGAGCCCCCCACGGCGATCTTCGTCGGCTGCGACGAGACCGCGCTCGGCGTCATGGAGGCGGCCCGCGGACGGGGCCTGCGCATCCCCGAGGACCTCAGCATCGTGGGCTTCGACGACACCCAGATCGCGCGGATGGTCTCGCCGCCGCTGACCACGGTCCGCCAGCCGCTGCGCGAGATGGGCAGCGTCGCGCTGCGCACCGCGCTGCGCCTGGCGGCGGGCGAGCCCATCGACTCCCATCACGTCGAGCTCGCCACCGAGCTGATCGTGCGCGGCTCGACGGCGGAGGTGACCTGCGCGCGTCAGGGCTGAGTGACGCCCCGCCCGGGTAGGACCCGGTGATCGGGGGGTGGGGCGTCATGCGGGGCGACGGGGACCCGGGCGTCGAGGACGGCGACGGGACCAGCGACGGGATCGGCGGCGGGACCGGCGACGGCGAGGTCTGTGAGGGGATGCTCGGCGCGCTGCTGCGCGCCGGCCCACCGGCCTCGCTGGAGGACCTGCCGGCGCTCGTCACCGAGCACGCCGGCCGCGCCGGGCTCGCCCACCCCATGCTGTACGTCGCCGACCTCCAGCAGCAGTTCCTGCTCCCGCTGCCGGGCCAGCGCGACGAGACCGGTGCCCCGCTCGACCGCGTCCCGATCGACACGACGGTCCCCGGCCTGGCCTTCCGCACGATGGAGCCGGTGCAGGCCCGCACCGCCACCGTCGCGGCCGAGCCCGCCGAGCCCGTCACGGAGGAGGGGCCGCGCCGGCTGTGGGCGCCGCTGCTCAGCGGCACCGAACGCCTCGGCGTGATCGGCGTGATCGTGCCGCACTCCGACGCGGACGTCCTCACGCGCCTCACCCGGCTGGCCGGCCTGGTCACCCTGCTCGTACAGAGCAAGCGCGCGTTCAGCGACGTCTACGCCCAGCTCGTCCGCACCCGGCCGATGGCCCTGTCCGCCGAGGTGCTGTGGAACCTGATGCCCGGCGGGACCTTCGCCAACGACCGGGTGGTGGTCAGCGCGGCGCTGGAGCCCGCGTACGAGGTGGGCGGCGACGCCTTCGACTTCGCGCTCAACGGCGACGTGCTCCGGCTGTCGATCTTCGACGCGATGGGCCACGACACCTCGGCCGGGCTGACCGCCACCATCGCGGTCGGCTGCTGGCGCAAGCACCGCCGCGAGGGCGCCGACGTGCTGGCCGCGGGGGAGGCCGTGGACGACGCCATCGCCCGGCAGTTCGTCACCACCCGCTTCGCGACCGGCGTCCTCGCCGACCTGGACACCCGGACGGGCCGGCTGGTGTGGGCCAACCGGGGGCATCCCCCGCCGGTGGTGCTGCGCCGCGGCCAGCTCGTCGCCACCCTCGACGCCGCGTTCGGCACCCCGATGGGGCTCGGCCTGGGCCTGCCCGCCGAACCGGGCCGCTACCAGCTCGAACCCGGCGACCGGCTGCTCCTCTACACCGACGGCGTCATCGAGGCCCAGGACCCGCAGGGGGAGCGGTTCGGGCTGGAGCGGTTCATCGACTTCGTCATCAAGCGCGAGGCCGACGGCGTGTCCGCGCCCGAGACCCTGCGCCGCCTGATCAACGCGATCCTCGACCACCAGCGCGGCTGGCTCCAGGACGACGCGACGGTCCTGCTCGTCGAGTGGCGCCCTCAGTCCCCGCCCTGACGTCCGCCGCGACCGCCGAAGGTCAGCGGGAGCTCCACCTGACCTCGTACGGCTTCAGCTCGTACTCCTTGCCGTCCACCTCCGTGGTGGCCGCCGCGTTCGAGGTGTTGACCAGCACCACCTGCTCCGGCTGGGCCAGCACCCGGACCTTCGGGTCGGAGGAGGCGACCTCGTCCAGCTTCGCCCCGGCGGGGAACCACTTCACGAAGTTCTCGACCAGCCGCTGCGTGGCGGACGGCGCGCCGGTGCGCGGGTCCCACAGGCAGCCGTTGCAGGCGGCGTCCTTGGTTTGCGGGTTCCAGTAGAGGGCGGTGGCGGCGCCGCTGCGCGCGAACTCCATCATCGAGGCGGCCTGCACGGCAAGGCGCTTGTTCTCCGGCCAGGTGGTGCCGTCCTCGGGCTGGAAGTACCACTCCGACCACCAGATCGGCATGTCGCCGGTCTTCTCGCGCAGCCAGGTGGTGACCGCGCTGAACTTGCTCAGCGCGCCGAACTCGTCGGGCATCAGCTCGTGGGCGTCGGTCGGGGAGGCGCCGTCCACGACGATGAAGTCGGCGCCCTTCTTGTGCTCGAACCAGTAGTTGAAGGCGTCGAGGACGTTCTGGTTGACCACGCCCCAGTCGCCGCGCAGCTCCGAGCGGCCGCCCTTGTTGCTGTCGAAGCCGAGGTACGGGCCGCCGACCTTGGCGTCGGGGCGGACCGCCTTCACCGCGTCGTAGACCTTGTTGTAGAGCTGCGTGTAGCCCTTGTAGTCGGCGGGCTTGGAGTGGTTCTTCCAGAAGCCCTTGAACTCGTTCCAGACCATGAAGTACTCGACGTCGCGGTAGCGCTCGGCGACCGTGGCGGCCAGTCTGGCGAAGTCGTCGAAGTGCTCCGGGTAGGGGGCGTCCTCCAGGTGCTCGGCCCAGCCCTCCTCGGAGGTCGGGCCCTCGGGGCCGCCCTTCATCCAGTCGGGGGCGCAGCACAGGGTGATGACCTGGGTGCCGCCGGACGCCTTCATGAAGCCCGTGCGGCTGTCCAGGTCCTCCCAGAAGAACTCCTGGCGGCGGGGCTGCGGGTTGAGCGCGCCGAAGCCCATGATGTGCTGGTTCTGCAGCATGGGGGTCTGCGAGAGCGAGCGGGCGACGGCCTGCTCGAAGCGCGGGTTGATGTTGTTGGCGCTGGTGCCGGTGTGGGTGAAGCCCCAGCGCGGCCAGCCCGGGTCCACCGCCGGCGGTTTGGCCTCGCCGGACGGTTGCGGGGGCGCGCTCGCCTCGGCGGTCGCTCCCGGCCTGGGCTGCCCGGTCTCGGGGGCCGCGCCGTCGCCGCCGTCGCCGGAGCCGCATCCGGCGACGATCACCGCCAGCGCGACCGCGGCGATCACCCCTGCCGGCCGCCTCCACATCGTCTTCCCGCTGTCCGCAGCCACCTAGATCCACCCGTTTCTGATGATTTGTCGTTGAGAGCATCGCACGGCGGAGCCCGTGCGGGGATCCCGGATCTGCTCGGCGGCACGCACCGGTGGGCGGCTCATCCGCGCACCCGCAGGTCCGCGAAGAGCGCACGGTGGTCGGAGCCGGGAAGATCGTGGATCCGTACGGCGACCGCCCCCGCGCGGCCGTCGGTGAGCACGTGGTCGATGGCCACGAGCGGCGGGATCCGGCGCATCGGCCAGGTCGGCACGAGCCCCTGGCCGGTCGCCGCGGCGGCGTCGGTGTAGCCGGTGTCCAGCAGCCCGCGGAACACCGCGTGGTCCAGCGTCGCGTTGAAGTCGCCGGCCAGGATGCGCGGCGGCCCGGTGGACGGCGCGGGCGGCAGCGTGGCCACCCCCGCGTGCCACTCGGGCACGGTCGAGGGGACCGGCGCGACCGGGTGCACGACGACCACCTCGACCGCCTGGCCGCCGGGCAGCGCCACCTCGGCCACCGGCATGTGGTGCCCGACCGGCTGGAACAGCCCGGTGCGCTCGCGCAGTGGGTAGCGGGCGTACAGGCCGCTGCCCACCGGCCCCCAGGTCGCCGGCCTGGCCACCTGGTACGGCAGCAGGCTCTCCAGCCCGGCCGCCCGCAGCCGCTCCTGCTCGGCGAAGGTGAGCTCCTGGAGGCTCAGCACGTCCACGTCATGGGCGCGGACCAGGCCGACGACCGTCTCGGCGTCGGCGCGTCCACCGTTGAGGTTGGCCGTCAGCAGCCGCAGCGGCCGCCCCTCCGCCGGCGCCGCCGACGCGACGGCGCGCGGGAGGACGCACCAGGCCAGGCAGACGCACACGGCCAGCATGACGGCGATCGCCGTCCTGCTCCGTACGGCCGCCGCCAGCCCCAGCGTCAGCAGCGCGGCCGGCGCGAAGTACGGCGTGAACGAGACCAGCGGCACCAGCAGCGCCCCGGACTCCAGGCCGCCGAGCCGCACGGCCGTCCCCGCCGCGAACACCAGGGACACCGCCGCGACCAGCCGTCCCGCCCACCGCCGGCGGGGCCGGGACGGCGCGGCGGCCCCGCCCGTCACCTCTTGCATTAACACAGGGACGCACTCTAAGCGGCCTTCATGAGATTTCCATGATGGGCGGGGCAGTGGGTGACGGGGTTTTTACGGCAGGCGGGCGGGCGGCGCGGGCGGCGCCGGGTCGTCGGCCGGATCGCGGAAGGCGCAGGAGAAGACGTGCTCGCCGGAGCCGACGACGATCGGCCCGCCCTCCTCGTCGTCCTCCGGGAGGTGGACGGTGGCGGTCGTGTTCGGGGGGACGACCACGCGCAGCTCCAGGCGGCCGGCCGCGCGGGACCAGCCGGCCTCGGCCCGCCCGTACGGCGTGTCCAGCGTGGCCCGCGCCCGCGACAGCCCGCCGCCCGGCTGGGGCCGCACCAGCAGCTCCCGGTAACCGGGCGCGCCCGGGGCGAGGCCGGCGACGGTGCGGTGCAGGAAGTCGGCGACCGCCCCCAGCGCGTAGTGGTTGAAGGAGGTCATCTCGCCCGGGTTGACCGATCCGTCGGGCAGCAGGCTGTCCCACCGCTCCCAGATCGTGGTCGCCCCCATCGTCACCGGGTACAACCACGACGGGCAGCTTCTCTGGAGGAGCAGCCCGTAAAGGCCGGCGTACGCGCCCACCGAGGCCAGCGCGTCGCAGATCAGCGGCGTCCCGACGAACCCGGTGCCGATCCGGTGGCCGTCGGCGGCGACCAGCTCGGCCAGCCGCCGCCCGGCCCGCTCCCGCTGCCCGGCCCCGTCGAGCAGGTCCAGGCGGAGGGCCAGGGCGTAGGCGGTCTGGGTGTCGCAGGCGAGCCGGCCCGACGGGGTGACGAACTCGCGGCGGAAGGCCGCCCGCACCTCCTCGGCCAGCTTCCCGTAGCGGTCGGCGTCGCCGTCGTGGCCGAGCAGCGCGGCCGTGTCCGCGACCACCCGCGCCGACCAGGCGTGGTACGCGGTCGCCACCAGCGCGTGGTCCGTGCGCGCCCGTCCCGGGTCGTCCGGCGGCGCGGCCGGGTCGAGCCAGTCGCCGAACTGGAAGCCCTCGTCCCACAGGTGGTCCTCGCCGGCGAGCCCGGTCACCTGGTCCACCCAGGCCGTCATGCTGGCGTATTGGGCGCGCAGCACGCCGAGGTCGCCGGTGCGCTCGTACAACGTCCACGGCACGAGCACCGCCGCGTCGCCCCAGGCGGCGGTGGGCTCGGGCGGGAACATCAGCGGCACCCACGGCACGTACGGCGGCACGGTGCCGTGCTCGGCCTGCTCGGCGGCGAGGTCGGCGAGCCAGGAGGACAGCGCCCCCGCGCAGTCGTAGAGGAAGGCGGCGGCCGGGGCGAAGACCTGGATGTCGCCGGTCCAGCCGAGCCGCTCGTCACGCTGCGGGCAGTCGGTGGGCAGGTCGACGTAGTTGCCGCGCATGCTCCAGCGCACGTTGGCGTGCAGCCGGTCGAGCAGCGGGTCCGAGCTGTCGAAGTCGCCGATGGGCCGCAGGTCGGTGTGGCAGACCACGGCCACGACGTCGCCCGGGTCCAGGTCGCCGGGCCAGCCGTCGATCTGCGCGTAGCGGAAGCCGTGGGTGGTGAAGCGCGGCTCCCACTCCTCGCCGCCGGCGTCGCCGCGCAGCGTGTAGCGGTCGAGGGCGGCGGCGTTGCGCAGCGGGCGCAGCGCGAGCGCGCCGTCCTCCAGCACCTCGGCGTGGCGCAGGGTGACGGTGTGCCCGGCCGGGCCCTGGACGCGGATGCGCAGCCGGCCGGCGAAGTTCTGGCCGAAGTCGAGGATGGTCTCGCCGGACGGGCCGGTCAGGACCTCGGCCGGGGCCAGCGTCTCGATGCGGCGCACGGGCGGGCCCGTGGGGGCGACCAGCAGCGAGGCGTCGTGGGGGAGCGCGTCGGCGGGCGTCCAGGCCGAGTCGTCGAAGCCGGGCCGCGACCAGCCGGCCGGCTCCAGGCGGGCGTCGTGGTGCTCGCCGTCGTACAGGCCGGCGGCGGTGACCGGGCCGGGCGCGCAGCGCCAGGAGCCGTCGGTGACCACGGTCTCCGTGCCGCCGCCCGCGTAGGTGATCTCCAGTTGGGCGATGAGGGCGGTGCGGTCGCCGTAGAGGCCGGTCCTGCCCTCGCGGAAGCCGACGCGCCCCCGGTACCAGCCGTCGGCGAGGGTGGCGCCGATGGCGTTGGGGCCCTCCTGGAGCAGGGCGGTGACGTCGTGCGTGCGGTAGCGCAGGCGGTGGCCGTAGCTGCTCCAGCCGGGGGCGAGCACGTCGTCGCCGATCACCTGGCCGTTGAGCTCGGCCTCGTACAGGCCGTGCGCGGTGACGTACAGGCGGGCCCGCTCGACCGGGCCGCGCAGGGTGAACTCGCGGCGCAGCAGCAGCGCGGGGCCGTCGGGCGGGCCCAGGAGCTCCGCCGGCGGCGCGGCGGCCGAGGCCCGCCAGTCGGCCGGCTCCAGCAGCCCGGCCTCCACGTACGACCACTCGCTCCATTCGCTGGCCGAGCCGTCCGCGCCGTGCACGCGCACCCGCGCGCCGCGCCGCTGCCGCGAGCCGAGCGCCGGCCCAGGCCAGGGCACCAGCACCGACTCCGCGGACTCGACGCGGCCGGTGGTGAAGCCGTCGCCGAGCTCGATCTCGTACGCCCGCTGGACCCAGTCCCGCAGGTCCGTGGTGACGGTCCAGGACAGGCGCGGCTCGGGCTCGCCGACGCCGAGCGGGTCGCGGTGGTGTTCGAAGGAAGGTGCGGAAACGTGCAGAGAGGTCATGTCATCCCTTGATGGCGCCGGCCGTCATGCCGGCGACGATCTTGCGGTTGAAGAAGACGAACAGCAGCAGCGGCGGGATCGTGATCAGCACGATGTCCATGAACAGCAGGTTCCACTGCGTGTTGTACTGGCTCTGGAAGTTGTAGAGGGTGACCTGCACGGTGGCGTTCTCGTCACCGGGCAGCAGGTAGAGCGGGTTGACGAAGTCGTTGAAGATGTTGACCGAGCTGACCAGGATCACGGTGATCGTCACCGGCCGCAGCAGCGGGAAGATCACCCGGAAGAAGAGCCGGAAGCCGGTGCAGCCGTCGATCTGGGCGGCCTCGTCCAGCTCGCGCGGGATCGCCGCGACGAACGCCCGGAACAGCAGCATCGCGAACGACAGGTGGAAGGCCACCTCGGCCAGGATCATCCCGGGCAGCGTCTTGAACAGGCCGAGCGCCTGCAGCAGCCAGATGGTCGGCACCACCGCGGGCGGGATGATCAGCCCGGACAGCACCAGGAAGTCGGCGGCCCTGGCGACCCTGCCCGGCCGGCGCTGCAGCACGAACGCGGCCATCGCGGCGAAGATCACCAGCAGCGTGACCGAGGCGACCGTGATGACGGTGCTGTTGACGTAGGCGCGCAGCAGCACGTAGTCGCGGGCCTCGACGACCGCCATGAAGTTCTCCACGACGGGCCAGCTCGTCGGCCAGGCGAAGTCGAGATCGACGGCCTGCGTCTGGTCCTTGACCGCGGTCAGCAGCATGAGCGCGAAGGGGATCAGGAAGATCACGGTGGCCGCGACCAGCACGACCGCCTCCACGCCGAGCCTGCGAATGCCCTCTCTCACATCGCCACCTGCCTCTTGCCGAGGTAGTGGTTCAGCGGCACGGCGATGGCCGTGACGATGAGGAACAGCAGCACGTTCCCGGCGGTGGACAGGCCGAAGAAGCCGGCCTGGTACTGCTTGTAGATGATCGAGGCGATGGTGTCGCTGGTGAAGCCGGGCCCGCCGCGGGTCATCGTCCAGATCAGGTCGAACGAGCGCAGCCCGCCGATGAACGACAGGATGATCACCGAGTAGGTGGCCGGCCAGCTCAGCGGCAGCGTGATGTGCCGGAAGCGGTGCCAGGCGCTGCCGCCGTCCACGGCGACGGCCTGGTAGAACTCGGTCGGGATGGACATGATGCCGGCGATGTAGATGACGGTCGCCAGGCCGACGCCCTTCCACACGTCCACCAGCGCCACCGACAGCAGCGCGGTGGCGGCGTCGCCGAGCCAGTCGCGCCCGTCGATCCCGACCAGGGCGAGGGCCTGGTTGACCAGGCCGGTCTGTGGCTTGAGCAGCATGCTGAAGGTGATGCCGACCGCGACCGTGGACACCAGCGTCGGGAAGAACACCACCGAGCGCAGGAAGCCGCGCAGCCGCAGCTTCGAGGTGAGCAGCACGCCTAGCAGCAGCCCGAGCACCACCTTCAGCCCGCTGGTGAGCACGGCGTAGACGAGGGTGTTGACGAAGCCGACGCGCAGGTTCTGCTCGGCGAGGAAGTCGCGGAAGTTGTCCAGGCCGACGAAGGTGCTGTCGAACAGGGTCCAGCGGGTCAGCGCGAAGTAGAACGCCATCACCGTCGGCACCAGGAAGATCACCAGGAACACGACGGCGGCCGGCAGGTACAGCGCGTACGGATACGCCGACCTGCGCCTGGCGGCCTGTCCCGTCACCACCCCGCGAGCCCCAACTGCTTGGCCTGCTTCTCGACGTCCTTGTCGTACTGGGCGGCGCCCTCCTCGGGCGTGGTCAGCCCGGAGCCGACGGCGACGGTGATCTGCTCCAGCGACGGGCCCTTCACCGGGGAGACGAACTCCAGGGCGGGCGCGGTGCGGCCCTCGTCCACGTACGTCTGGAGGTCCTTGGCCACCTGGATGGCGTCGTCGGGCAGCTTGGCGCCCTCGATCCGGTAGGGCCCGGCCGGCTGGACGGCCTTGTTCATCGCCTCGGCGGCGGCCGGCGAGGCCACGAAGGCCAGGAACTTCTTGGCCGCGTCCAGCTTCTCGGTGGTCTTCGGGATGTAGACGCCGGCCGGCTCCCAGAGCGTGGCGCCGTTCTTGGCGGCGTCGGCGCCGGGGATGCCGAAGAAGCCGATGTCGGTGGCGGCGGCCGGCGTGGTGGCCACCAGCGGCGGGACCTGCGCGCTCAGCATCGGGTAGTGCGCGCCCTTGCCTTCCACCAGCAGCTTCATGCCCTGGTCGGCGGTGGCCGAGCCGAAGCCCTCCTGGAGGAGGCCCTTGGCGTGCACCTCGGCCAGGTGGTCGAAGCCCGCGCGGGCGGCCGGCGTGGTGGCGAACTTGGCCTTGTTGGCCGTGTAGTCCTGCGCGAAGGCCGGCGCGGCGGCCTGCACGTTGTAGTAGTCGCCGAGCACGAAGAGCTGCGAGGTCCAGGTGTCCTTGAACGTGGAGATCACCGGCGCGATCCCGGCGGCCTTGATCTTGTCGTTGTTGGCCATGAAGTCGGCCCAGGTCTTGGGCACCTCCAGGCCGAGCTTGTCGTAGACCTTGCGGTTGTAGAGGATGCCGCCGCCCATGGCGGTGCCGGCGGGCACGCCGTACGCCTTGCCGTCCTGGCTCACGACGGGCAGGAAGTCCTTCTGCACGTTGGCGAGCGCCGGGTCGCCGGTCAGGTCGACCAGGGTCTGGCCGGGGTTGAGCGCCTGGAGGAGCGAGCCGGAGTTGTACCAGAACACATCCGACATGTCGCCCGTGGAGAGCCGGGTCTTGATGATGTTGTCGCCCTCGCTGCCTCCGGGGCGGATCTCCGTCTCGATCTTGATCGTGGGGTCGGCCCGCATGAAGGCGTCGGTGAGCGCCTTGGCGGTGCTCACGGTGGCCTGGCTGTTGTCGACGAGGAACTTCAGCGTGACCGTGCCGTCGGCGGACGGGCCGGCGTCCGAGCCCGAGCCGCAGGAGGTCAGGGCCGCGATCGTGAGAACGGTCAGCGCCGCTCCCATGGTGCGGTGAGAGGTCTTCACAACGCCCCTCCGGGTTCGTTGAAACGTTTTAACAACCCCCGATGCGAGTTAACGTAGGCGTCATCCGCCGACGTCGTCAAGGGCGATTTTGGGGAACGATCCTCAATCGTGATCCTGCGAGGGGCCGGGAGATCGGCACAATCGGACCAAGGAATGGGTAACGTTAC
This sequence comes from Nonomuraea wenchangensis, assembly GCF_900111685.1. GTDB lineage: Bacteria > Actinomycetota > Actinomycetes > Streptosporangiales > Streptosporangiaceae > Nonomuraea > Nonomuraea wenchangensis. Next base: position 103,519 of record NZ_FOHX01000006.1, on the reverse strand, counting down.
CCACGACTGCGGAGGGGAGGGGATCACATGGTCGCAGCCGGTGGCCGCGGACGCCGGGTGACGATCGCCGACGTCGCCGACCACGCCCAGGTCTCCACCACCTCGGTGTCGAAGGTCCTGCGCAACGCCTACGGCGTCAGCCCCGCCATGCGCCTGCGCGTCCAGGCCGCCATCGACGAGCTCGGCTACCGGCCGCACAACGCGGCGCGGGCGATGCGCGGGCGCACGTTCACCATCGGCGTGCTGCTGCCGCACATCAGCAACCCGTTCTTCGCCGAGATCCTCGACGGGCTCACCGAGCAGCTCGGCGGCACCGACTACCAGGCGATCATCATCCAGGGCGGCCTGGACGACGCCTCCGAGCGCCGCGCCGTGGACGCCCTGGTCGACCGGCAGGTGGACGGCATCCTCATGGTCGCGCCGCTCAGCTCCAAGTCGCGCCTGGAGGAGGTGGCCGCCGGCACGCCCACCGTCGTGCTCGGCCCGCACGAGCGCTCGACCGTCTACGACTCGGTGAACGACGACGACGAGGCGGGCACCGAGCTCGTCGTCGAGCACCTGATCAGGCTCGGCCACCGCCGGGTCGCGCACATCGCCCAGCGGGACCTCGGCCGCGGCCGGCCGGCCACGACGCTGCACGTCATCAGGGAACGCACCTACCGGCGGGTCATGACCGAGCACGGCCTGGCCGACGGGATCGCCGTCGCCACCACCTCCTACACCGAGGACGGCGGCCACCGGGGCGCGTACGAGCTGCTGGCCCGCGACCCGCGGCCCACCGCCATCTTCGCCGGCGCCGACCTCGCGGCCTTCGGCGCGCTCGCCGCGCTGCACGAGGCGGGCCTGGCCGTCCCCGCCGACGTCTCGCTCGCCGGCTACGACAACACCCGCTCGGCCGGGCTCGCGCACATCGCGCTCACCACCGTCGACCAGGACGGCGTCATGATGGGCCGCACCGCCGGACGGCTGCTGCTCGAACGCATCGGTGGCCGTACGTCGTCGGTGCGCTTCTCCGTCACGCCGGCCCTGATCGTCCGCCGTACGACGGCGCCGCCCTCAGATTCGTCTCAGGTGACCTGAGTACAACAGAGGCATGAGCCGAGCCGTCCCCGCCGCGAAGGTGCTGGTCGTCGACGACGAGCCGAACATCCGTGACCTGCTGTCCGAGGCGCTGGAGCTGAACGGCTTCGCCGTCCGCACCGCCGCCTGCGGCCGGCAGGCGCTGGAGGCGGTGGCGCGTGAGCGGCCCGACCTGCTCGTGCTCGACGTGATGCTGCCCGACCTGGACGGCTTCGCCGTGGCCCGGCGGCTGCGCGCGGCGGCCGACGGGCCGCTGGTGCTGTTCCTGACCGCGAAGGACGCCGTCTCCGACCGCATCGCCGGGCTGACCGCGGGCGGCGACGACTACGTCACCAAGCCGTTCAGCCTGGAGGAGGTGGTGCTGCGCATCCGGGCCATCCTGCGCCGCGCCCGCCCGCCGGAGGAGCAGGCAGGCGACGGCGTGCTCCGCTACGCCGACCTGGAGCTGGACGAGGAGGCCCACCTCGTGCGGCGGGCCGGGCGGCAGATCCACCTCTCGCCCACCGAGTTCAGCCTGCTCCGCTACCTGATGATCAACGCCGAGCGGGTGGTCAGCAAGGCGCAGATCCTCGACCGGGTGTGGGAGCACTCCTTCGACGGCGACAGCCGCATCGTCGAGTCCTACATCAGCTACCTGCGCCGCAAGATCGATCAGGACGGCCCGCCGCTCATCCACACGCTGCGCGGCGTCGGCTACCGCCTCCAAGAGGCTTCGCGGGGGGCGTCGTGAGGGCGGCGGGCGCGCGGGGCGCCTGGCCGTTGCGGCACCGGCTGCTGGCCGCGCTGCTGGGGTTGTGCGCGGCCGGGCTGGCGGTGTTCGCGGTGGCCGGGGTGCTGCTGCTCGACCGGTCGCTGCTGTCACGGGTGGACGCGCAGCTCGCCGAGACCGTCCGGTCCTTCGCCTTCCGCCCGCCGCCCGCGCCGCCGCCGGTGCCGCCGTCCGGCCGTCCCGGCGAGGTGGAGCTGCCCACCCAGTTCAGGATCGGCTTCTACGCCCCCTCGGGGCTGCTCCTCCGCGAGCTGCCCGGCGGGGTCGCCGACCGGCCGGACGTCCCCGCCGGGCTGGTCGCGCGGGCGCCGGCGGGCGCGGTCACCGTCGCGGGGCGGGACGGGAGCGGCGACTGGCGGGTGCTCGTCAGGGCCCTGCCGGACGGCGGCCGGGTGACGGTGGCCATGTCGCTGGAGCCCGGCCGGACCACGGTGCGGCAGTTCCTCGTCATCGAGCTGGTCGCGGGCGTGCTGGTGCTGGCCCTGCTCGGCGCGGTCGCGCTGGCCGTCGTACGGCTCGGGCTGCGCCCGCTGACCAGGATGGAGCGGACCGCCGAGGCCATCGCCGCCGGGGAGATCGACCGCCGGGTCGGCGACACCGACCCGCGCACCGAGACCGGCCGGCTCGGCCGCGCGCTCAACACCATGCTCGAACGCCTGGCCAGCGCCCTGCGCGAGCGCGAGGGTTCGGAAGAGCGGCTGCGCCGCTTCGTCGCCGACGCCTCCCACGAGCTGCGCACTCCGCTCACCTCGATCCGCGGCTTCGCCGAGCTCTACCAGCACGGCCAGGCGCCGCGCGACCCGGCCGTCGAGCGGCTGCTGCGCCGCATCGAGGGCGAGGCCGGGCGGATGGGCGTTCTGGTCGAGGACATGCTGCTGCTGGCCCGCCTGGACCGCGAGCCCGCGCTGGAGCCGGCCGCCGTGGACCTGCGCGTGCTGGCCGGGGACGTGGTGCACGCGGCGCAGGCGCGCGAGCGCGACCGGCCGATCCGGCTCGCCGTCTCCGAGGAGCCGGTGTTCGTGCTGGGCGACGAGCACCGGCTGCACCAGGTCATCGCGAACCTGGTCGGCAACGCCATGACCCACACCGCCGCCGGCACGCCGGTCCTGGTGCGGGTCGAGCGGCGGGACGCGGCCGGGCCGCCGCCGCCGGGCGTGGCGCGCTCGGGCGACGGCCCCGCGCCCGACGCCGAGGCCGCGCTGGTCGAGGTGCGCGACGAGGGCCGGGGCATCGACCCCGAGCACCTGCCGTACGTGTTCGACCGGTTCTACCGCGCCGACCCCGGCCGGGCGCGGCACCACGGCGGCACCGGCCTGGGCCTGGCCATCGCCGCCGCGCTGGTGAGCGCCCACCGGGGCCGGATCGAGGCCGGCGGCGCGCCGGGCGGGGGGACGACGTTCCGCGTGCTGCTGCCGCTGCACCACCCCGACGACTGAGGGGCTCCCGTCAGAGGCGGTGGGTGGCGTCGCTGCGGTAGTCCGTGTACGTGTACGGGTTGTCCAGGATCTTCGTCTCCGGGATGTCCGGGTTCATGCCCTGCCGCCACGCCTCCTCGCCCATGTCGGCCCGCAGATAGGCGACGGTGTCCTCGACCTGGCGGCGGGCGGCGGCGAGGTCGATCCCGACCAGCTCGTGCTCGTGCTTGACCACCCGCCCGTTCACCAGGACGGTGTGCACGTCGCCGCGCTGCGCCTGGAACACCACGTGCCCGAACGGGTTGAGCACCGGGAACGACACCGGCGAGCGGTCGTTCTTGATCAGCACGAGGTCGGCCTTCTTGCCCGCGGCCACCACGCCGAGGTCGTCGCGGCCGAGCGCCCGGGCGCCGCCCCTGGTGGCCCACTCCACGACCTGGTCGGCGCGCAGGCCGGCGTGGGTGACGGTGCCGCCCTCGGCGTGCGCCTCCAGGTGCTCGCGCGAGCGGTCGGCGCCGAGCGTGGCGCGCATCGCGGAGAACAGGTCGCCGCTCCACCACACGCTGGTGTCCATGGACAGCGAGACCGGGATGCCGTGCGCGCGCAGCGCCCACGTGGGCGGGTAGCCCTGGCCCGCGCTCTGCTCGCTCTCCGTCGAGACCGACACCGAGCCGCCGGTGGCCGCGATGCGGTGGTAGGAGTCGGCCGACAGCGAGGCGGCGTGCACGTAGATCGTCTCTGGGGTCATGAAGCCGTGCTCGTGCATGAGCCTGATGCCCTCGTCGCTGGTCGCGCCCCACACGCCGGCGTGGGTGCTGACCGGGACGCCGAGCTCGCGGGCCACCTCGAAGGCGGCCTTCTCCGGGAAGGCCGGGTCGCCCAGCACGTCGAAGGCGAGCTGGAAGCCCAGCAGGTCGTCGCCGGTGATCCGGCGGCGGACGAAGTCGCGGAACTCGGGGGCGGAGGCCCACTCGGCGGGCGGCTGCTGGATGTTGCCGTAGGCGAGCACGTAGCGGCCCGGCACCGAGCGCAGCGCGTCCACGGCGGCGTCGGCGTGCTCCACCGTGCGCAGCCCGTGCGACCAGTCGACGACCGTGGTGACGCCGGCGTCCAGCGCCTCGATGGCGGCCAGCACGTTGCCCGCGTGCACGTCCTGCGGCCGGAACAGCTTGCCGTGATCCAGGTAGAACCAGACGAAGTACTGGGTGAGCGTCCAGTCGGCGCCGTAGCCGCGCAGCGCGGTCTGCCACATGTGCCGGTGGGTGTCGATCATGCCGGGCAGCACGATGCCGCCGGTCGCGTCGATGACCAGGGCGTCGTCCGGCGCCCGCAGGCCCGGGCCGACCTCGGCGATCCGGTCGCCGGTCACCAGGACGTCGGTGTCCTCCAGCACCGTGCGGACGCCCTCCATCGGCAGCACGGTGCCGCCGCGCAGCAGTACGGGCCGTCCGGCCCCGGCTTCGTTCCGCTCGCTCATCCTGGGCTCCTAGATCTTCCGAACGGTTGTCCGCTACACGGTCATGCTGTTCGCCGTAACTCTACGATCGCGCGTTCGGCTGTCAAGGGCCTATGCCGCGTCGGCCCGGATGTGCCAGAATCCCCGTTACGGACAACTGTCCGCACAACGGAGGGAGACTGATGGTGGACGACGGAGTCGGACCGCTCGACGGCGTGCTGGTCGCCGACTTCTCCCGCGTCCTGGCCGGGCCCTACGCCACGATGCTGCTGGCCGACCTGGGCGCCGACGTCGTCAAGGTCGAAGGCCCCCAGGGCGACGACACCCGGAGCTGGACGCCGCCGGTGCGGGGCGAGGTCTCGACGTACTATCTGGGCGTCAACCGCGGCAAGCGCTCCATCGCGCTCGACCTGCGCGACCCGGACGACGCCGCCGCGGCCCGCGAGCTGGCCCGGCGCGCCGACGTCCTCATCGAGAACTTCCGGCCCGGCGGGCTGGCGAAGTACGGCCTCGACCACGCCTCCGTGCGCGCCGCCAACCCCGGTGTCGTCTACGCCTCCATCAGCGGCTTCGGCTCCGGCCCCGGCGCCCGCGTGCCCGGCTACGACCTCATGGTGCAGGCCATGTCCGGCCTGATGAGCCTTACCGGCGAGCCCGACGGGCCGCCCTACCGGGCCGGGATCTCCGTCTTCGACGTCATGGCGGGCAACCACGCGGTGATCGGCATCCTCGCCGCGCTCCGCCACCGCGAGGCCACGGGGGAGGGGCAGCACGTCGAGGTCAACCTGCTGTCCTCGGCCCTCACGGGGCTGGTCAACCACAGCTCCGCGTACGTGGCGGGCGGCGTCGTGCCGTACCGGATGGGCAACGCGCACCCGAGCGTGTTCCCGTACGAGCCGCTGCCGACCGCCGACGACGACCTCATCGTGGCCGCCGCCAACGACGGCCAGTTCCGGAAGCTGTGCGAGGTGCTCGGCATCCCGGAGACCGCCGACGACCCGCGCTTCGCCCGCAACGCCGACCGCACCGCCCGCCGCGAGGAGCTCCGGCCGATCCTGGTCGCGGCGCTGGCCGCCAAGGGCGCGGTCGAGTGGTTCGAGCTGCTGGTCGAGGCCGGGGTGCCGAGCGGGCCGATCCAGACCATCGACGGCGGCTTCGCCATGGCCGAGCGGTTCGGGCTGGACCCTGTCGTCGAGGTGGGCGAGGGCGAGCGGGCGGTGCCGACCACCCGCCACCCCATCCGCTTCTCCGCCACGCCGGCCCGCTACCCGCTGCCGCCGCCCGAGCTGGACGAGCACGGCGCGGAGCTGCGTGCCTGGCTGGCCGGCCCGGACCGGCCGCTCGGAGAGGAGAAGCCGTGAGCGACCACGATCACGCGAGTGGGCGCGACTATCCGACGGCGCTCGGGGCGTCCTCGCCGACCACCATCACCCTGCTCGGGCAGGACCTCGCCGCGGACGTCATGGGCCAGGTGGGCTTCGGCGAGCTGGCGTTCTGGCTGGCCGCGCAGCGCAGGCCCACGGCGGGCGAGGCCCGCGTGTTCGAGGCGGTGCTCGCCGCGCTGGCCGACCACGGGTTCACGCCGACCGCGATCGTGACGCGGCTGACGTACCTGTCGGCGCCGGACTCCGTGCAGGGGGCGCTGGCGGCCGGGCTGCTCGGCGGCGGCTCGCGCTTCCTCGGCGTCACCGAGGACTGCGGCCGCTTCCTCGCCGACGTGCTGCGTGCCCGCGAAGGGCCGCTGCCTGCCGACGACGCCGGGTGGGACGCGCTCGCGCTGGAGACCGTACGCGCCCGCAGGGAGCGCCGCGAGCTCATCCCCGGCCTCGGCCACCACGTGCACAAGGACGGCGACCCGCGTACGCCCCGGCTGTTCGCCATCGCCGCGGAGGAGGGACTGGTGGGCCCGCACCTGTCGCTGTTCGCCGCCGTCGGCCGGGTCCACCCCCAGGTGCTCGGCCGGACGCTGCCGCTGAACGGCGCCGGGGTGTGCGGGGCCGCGCTCGCCGACCTCGGCCTGCCGCTGGAGCTGCTGCGCGCCTTCGCCCTGCTGGCGCGGACCGCCGGGCTCATCGGGCAGCTCGCCGAGGAGCTGCGCCACCCCGTGGCCAACGACATCTTTTTGTCCGTGGACCTCAACAACCGGTCCATCCCCCCCGAGCCGTACGCCGACGGAGGTCTGCATGGCTGAGCTCGTCGCGGTCATCGCGTCCACCCACCATCCCTTCTACTACCGGGCGTCCACGGCGACCGGCGCCGACCGGCCGCCGTTCGCCGACGAGTGGGTGCGCAAGGTCATGGCCTTCCGCGAGACCCTGACCAGGGCGAACCCGGACGTGCTCGTCATGGTGGGCTCCGACCACTTCCACCAGCTGTGGCTGGACAACATGCCGCAGTTCCTGGTCGGCAAGGCCCCCTTCTACGACGCCAACTGGTACAACGAGGAACGCGAGTTCGGCCTGCCCCGGATGACCTGCCAGGGCGAGGAGGACCTGTCGGCCCACCTCCTGCGCGGCGGCCTCGACCTCGGCTTCGACCTGGCCTTCTCCAACGAGCTGCGGATCGACCACTCGATCACGTGCCCGATCATCACCCTGCGCCCGCAGAACGACCTGCCGATCGTGCCCGTCTACACCAACATCTTCGCCCCGCCGCTGCCGCAGCCCAAGCGCTTCGTGCAGCTCGGGCAGGCCATCAGGGAGCTGATCGAGTCGTGGCCGGACGACCGCAGGGTCGCCGTCATCGGCACCGGCCACCTGTCGCTGGAGCTCGGCGGGCCGCGCCAGTTCGGGCCGCACGGCCCCGACCCCGAGTTCGACCGCAGGGCCGTCGAGTGGATCTCCACGGGCGACCTGGAGGGCTGCCTGTCGGAGGTCACCCTCGACAGCCTGTGGAACCCCGGCAACGCCACCCACGGCTTCATGGACTTCATGCTGATGATGGGGGTCGCGGGTGAGGGCCGCAAGGCCGACTACACCGACACCTACGACCTGTTCCACACCATGGAGGCGTACTTCACCTGGTATCCGGACGGAGGCGGCCGCGCATGAGCAAGTATCTGCTCGACAAGTTCCTGTTCACCGTCGATCGCGATCCCGAGCTGGTCGAACGTTACCGCGAGGAGCCGCGGGCCACCGTCGAGTGGTGGGAGGCCGAGGAGGCGGGCCGCATCCTCGGCTCGCACCTCGACGAGCGCTCGACCTGGCTGAGCTTCGACGACGCCGAACGGGAGGCGCTGGCCACGCACGACTACCCGAAGCTGTTCGAGCTGGGGGCGCATCCGTTCCTGACGCTGACGCTGTTCATCGCGATGTTCGAGCGGGACTACGCGGAACCGCTGGGATTCCAGCTGGAGTATGCCCAGCGGTTGTCCGGGTACAGCCTCCCGTATCCCGACATATCCACCTGAGCGAGAGGACGCGCTATGCGAGCCGCGCGGATCGTGACGTGCGGCGAGCCGCCCGTCGTCGCCGAGTGCCCCGACCCCGAACCGGGTCCCGACGAGCCGCTGGTGCGGGTGCTCGCCGCGCCCATCACCCCGCTCGACCTGCTCTGCGCGAGCGGGACGTCGTACTTCGGGACGCCGGCGACGCCGTACGTGCCCGGCGTCCAGGGCGTCGGCAGGGTCGCCGGCGCCTCGGACGTCGGCACGGTCGCCGACGACGGGCGGCTCGTGTGGTTCCCGACGCGGGCCGGGATGGCGCCCGGCGACGGCAGCATGGCGGAGCTGGCCCGCGTGCCGGCCGCTGACCTGGTCGAGCTGCCCGCCGGGGCCGACCCGGTCGCGGTGGCCGCGCTCGGGCTGTCGGCCGTGGCCGCGTACCAGGCGCTGACCTGGCGGGGCGAGCTCGCGGCGGGGGAGCAGGTGCTCGTCCTGGGGGCCGGGGGCGCGGTCGGGCAGGCGGCCGTGCAACTGGCCCGCATGCACGGGGCCCGCCGCGTCGTCGCCGCCGCGCGCTCGGCCGCCGCCCGCGAACGCGCCGCCGAGGCGGGGGCGGACGCCGTCGTAGCGCTGGAGCCGGGCGACGACGTCGCCGGACTGGCCACCCGCCTCACCGCCGCCTGCGACGGACCCGTGGACCTGGTCCTCGACCCGCTGTACGGCATCCCGGCCGCGGCCGCCGCCCGTACGCTGCGGCCCGGCGGGCGGCTGGTCAACCTGGGCGGCTCGGCGGGGGAGACGTCCCCGCTCGACTCCTCGACCCTGCGCGGCCGGTCCCTGCGGATCCTCGGCTACACCAACAACGAGCTGACGGGCGAGCAACGGGCGGCGGCGATGGGCCACGTGGCGTCACTGGCGCTGGAGGGCCGCCTCCACGTCGCCCACGAACGCGTCCCCCTGACCGACGCCCCCGCCGCCTGGCACCGCCAGTCCACCGGCACCACCTCCGGCCGCCTGGTCCTCACCCCCTGACGGGTTCCTCTGCCGTGGCTGAACCTGTCACCGCGCACGCGTGGCGAGTGCGGGTGCGAACCGCGCAGTTCCGCGTACCGCAGGGCGATACGTCGTGCTGCTCTCCCTGGCCCCAGCCGATGCGCCACCAGAAGCCGTCGTGGTGACACCAGACGACGAGCCCGATCCATACGGAGACGAGCGCGATGCCGTAGCCGTCGTGGACGTCGCGTGGCTTCGGTGCTGGTAGGCCCAAGTGAAGCCAGGTGGACGGGACCTTTGAACTTCGCCGCATCCCGTTGTCGGGACGTGTTGTGCTACTCAGAAACGTCCCAAGACGGTCTTGAAACGTCCCGGACGTTCACGTCCACTGGAATGCGTGAACGAGCGCCTACGCACAGCGATGCTCCGTCATGGTGTGGCCCTGGAAGACCTCGCCGAGACGTGTGGTCATTCCCGACCGCGCCAGCGTGCCCCGCGAGCTGTGGCTACGGCTCCTGACGGATGCCCAGGAGCGGATGGACGTCCTGGTCTTCTCGGGGACGTTCTACGCCCCGACGCAGCCGAAGATCGCTCGGTTGCTGCCCGAGCTGGACGTTCCGCTACGACGATGACCTTCTGGTCAATCCGCATGCGTACGGGGAGCCGGCCTCGGCCAACCCGACCTTCCACTTCCGCCGTCTCGACGGCCGGACGATCGCCGAGCATTACATGTCGTCGTTCGAGCGCGTCTGGGCCGAGGCGGTTCCGTGGTCCGGGGCTGAGATATGAGGGGCACTTCATGGGACGAGTGGAGTACTGGAACGACCCCGGCGCCCCCAAGGCGAACAGCCTGGTGCCGGCCTGCGGGACGGCCACCGTGGACGACGCGGGCCGCATCCTCATGCAGCGCCGTCGCGACACCGGCCAGTGGGCGCTGCCCATGGGCAAGATGGAGATCGGTGAGACGCCGTCCCAGTGTGCCGTGCGGGAGACCGAGGAGGAGACCGGCGTGCGGGTCGAGCCGGTGGGCATTCTCGGGATCTACTCGGACCCCGGTCATGTCGTCGCCTACTCCGACGGGGAGATCCGCCAGGAGTACGAGGTCATGCTGATCGCCCGTCCGGTCGGCGGGCGGCCGGAGGCGAACGACGAGGCGAGCGACGTGCGGTGGGTCGAGCCGGGCGAGCTGCGCACGCTGGACATCCACCCGACGCAGTGGCGGCAGCTCGACGACTATCTGGAGCGACGGCATCCTCACGTCGACTGAGGGACGGTGGCGATCACCTCCTGGATGAACTCGCCGGTCAGGCGGGGGACCTCGGACGGGTCGAGGGCGGGGCCGGGGGTGCCGCGGCGGTGGGCGAGGGCGAGCTGGATGAGGGGGTGCCAGCGGGTGTCGAAGGTGTCCAGCGCGTACGCCCCCGCCGCCTCCTTCGAGATCACCTCGCCGGTCACCACCGTACGGTGCAGCCGGGGCGGCGACAGCGCGTACGCCAGCGCCAGCCCGTACGGCGACTGCAGCCGCCTGCGCGGCGGCCGGGCGGAGAGCGCCCGCGAGGCGTAGCGGGCCCAGTGGCCGCGGAGCTGGTCGAGGGTCCAGGAACGGAGCAGCGAAGGCTCCGGGTCGAGACCCAGCGTGGCCGGGGCGGGCCCGCGCACCGGGATGCCGCGTTCGCGGAGCACGGTCCACATCACCGGGTTGACGTCGAAGCCCTGCCCGCGCCGGAACGACGGCCCGCTGTGCGAGGCCACCGGCCGGATCCTGGTCACCGGCTCGCCCAGGTCGCCGGCGGCGACGAAGACGGCGTTGACCGTGCCGGGCAGGTGCGGCTGCCGGCGCGCGAGCGCACGCCCGGCGGCCCGCAGGTTGCCCAGCTTGTGCAGCAGCGACAGCCGCCGCAGCTCCCGTTCGCCGGCCGCCCGGCCCACGACGGCGACCACGTCGATGTCGCTCACTTCGGGCCGCCAGTCGCCGAGCGCGGCCGAGCCGACGACGTAGCAGCCGGTGACCAGCCCAGGAGCCAGGCGGTCGGCGACGGACAGGTAGTGCGTCACCGCCCGCGACAGCTCCGCGGGCGGCGTCACGAGGTGACCGTGACGTGCGGGACCGTCTCGTACGCCGCCCAGTCGGCGCTGATCGCGCTCGCCGTCCGCAGCAGCAGCGGCAGGTGCTCGTCGGACAGGCGTTCCACCGAGGTCTCGGCGGCGTGGGCGTTGACGTTGAGCGCCGCGATGACGTTGCCGAGCCCGTCGCGCAGCGGCGCGGCCACGCTGCGGATGCCGAGGGCCAGCTCCTCGTCGGTGATCGCCCAGCCCTTGGCGCGGACCTCGCGCAGCGCGGCGTCCCGCTCGGCGGGGCCGGGCCGCCAGCGCGGCTCGACGCCGGACCGGCTCGGCTCGGCCAGCACCCGGTCCACCTGGTCGGGCGGCAGCGCGGCCAGCAGGACCTTGCCCAGGGACGTCTGCAGGGCCGGGAAGCGGGTGCCGATCTGCACGGACAGGGTGACGATCTTGGGGACGGCGACGCGGGCGACGTACACGATGTCGGAGCCGTCGAGCTGGGCGATCGAGCAGGACTCGCGGGTCTGCGCCACCAGCCGCTCCATGTGCGGCCTGGCCACCTCCCACAGGCCCATCGAGCGTACGTAGGAGACGCCGAGCTCCAGCACGCGGGGCGTGAGCGCGTAGCCGCCCGCCTCGCTGCGCGCGTAGCCGAGCTCCTGGAGGGTGAGCAGGATGCGGCGGGCGGTGGGCCGGGCGAGGCCGGCCGCGGTGGCCACCTCGGTCAGGGACATGACCGGCCGGCCCGGCTGGAACGCCCTGATCACGTCGAGGCCGCGGGCCAGCGCCTCGATGAAGTCGGGGCCGGTGTCAGCACGTGCCATGGAACGCCTCCCTGCTCGGATCCCGCCGCTCCGACTCTAGACCTTCGGGGCGGGTTGTCCGCACAGCGGCGGAAGGGACGGGCGGGGAGTCGCCCGTCCCAGCCGCGGTTACGGGGTACGGCGAGCAGGGGGCATCCCTACGGTGTCTCCGTTCGGTCGGTCTACGGACGTCTGTCCGTGGTCGTCACAGGTCCGTGGCGATGATGCGTTCGATGTTGCGCTCGGCCAGCGCCGTGATGGTGACGAACGGGTTGACCGTCGTGTTGCCCGGGATCAGCGCCCCGTCGATGACGTAGAGGCCGGGATGGCCGGCCAGGCGGCCGTAGTTGTCGGTGGCCCGGCCGAGGACGGCGCCGCCCAGCGGATGGTACGTCAGGTGATCCCCCCAGATCTTGTAGACGCCGAACAGGTCGGTGCGGTAGATCGTTCCTTCCTTGGAGTTGATCCGGTCGAAGATCGTCTTGGCCATGTCGATGGACGGCTGCTTCCACGCCGTCTGCCAGCTCAGGTCCACCCGGCCGGCCGCGGCGTTCCAGGTGAACTCGGCGCGGTTCGGGTTGCGGGTGATCGACAGGTAGAAGGAGGCGAACGTCTCGATCCCCGTCGGCAGCGGCGCGACCTCGGCGAACGCGCCCCCGGCCGTCCAGTTGTCGATGCCCGCGCACGGGATCGCCGACTGCTGGGCGCCGGTCGGGTCCCACAGGTGGTTCGCCCGGCCGCACATGACGTTGCCGTTGTCGCCCCAGCCCTTGCCGACCTCGCCGTTCAGGCCCGGCAGCACACCGGTGGCCTTCAGCTTGACCAGCAGCTTGCTGGTGCCGACGCTGCCCGCGGCGAAGAAGACCCGGTCGGCGGTGACCGTCTTGGTGGCGGTGACCGCGCCGGAGGTGCCGAGCTGCTCGATCGTCACCGCGTACCGGCCGGAGCCGGCCGGGGCGACCGAGGTGACGCGGTGCAGCGGTGAGATCGCCACCCGGCCGGTGGCCTTCGCCTGCGCCAGGTACGTCTTCTGCAGCGACTTCTTGCCCGCGTTGTTGCCGTAGAGGATCTCGGCGGCCAGCGCCGACTTGGGCACGGTGCCGGCCTCCTCCTGCTTCATGTAGTCCCAGTCGTAGACGTCCGGGACGAAGACGAACGGGAACCCGGACCGCTGGGCGTGCTTCCTGCCGACCCGGGCGTACTGGTAGTAGGCGGTCGACTCGAACCAGGCCGGGTCGACGGTGCCGACGCCGAGCGTGGCGTTGGCGCGCGGGTAGTAGACGTCGTACATCTCGGCCGCGTTCACCGTGGGGAGCACGGAGGCGAAGTTCTCCCGCTTGGGGGTGACCGCCATGCCGCCGTTCACCAGCGAGCCGCCGCCGACGCCGCGACCCTGGTAGACGGTGATCCCGGCGAACTCCTCGGCGTCGAGGACACCCGTGTAGCGGGGGATGTCGCGGTCGATGGGGAAGCCGAGGAAGTAGTTGAGCGGCGCCTTCGTACGGGTGCGCAGCCAGTACGACCGGTAGTCCGGCTCGCGCGTGTTGCAGAAGATCTTGCCGTCGGTGCCCGGCGTGTCCCAGGCCATGCCCATCTCCACCATGTGGACGTCCACGCCGGCCTGGGCCAGGCGGAGCGCGGCGACCGCGCCGCCGTAGCCGGTGCCGATGACCAGGACAGGGACGTGCGCCCCGTCCGCGATCGGTCCGGCCGCGGCGGCCGCCCGCGCGGGGGCGGTCCCGCCCAGGACGACCGCGGCGCCGGTCCCGGCGATGAACCCGCGTCGGGTCAGCCGAAGGTCGGAGGAGGGGTGTGAGGGGGAGGGGCCTAAGGAGGAGGTGTCGTTCATGGGGGGTTCCTCACTTGTCTCGACGACGCTCGCCGGCGGGGGACCGTCCGGCGCCGGGCAGCACGCACGCGGTGTCCAGGCCGAGCACCCTGTTGAGCCGGCCGAAGGCCCACCAGGAGCCGATGCACATGCTCAGCTCGACGATCTCGGCCTGGCTGTAACGGCCCGTCATCCGCGCCCAGAACTCCTCGTCCAGGCCGTGGTGGTCGAGGGCGTAGCGCTCGGCGTACTCGGTGGCCAGGCGGGTGCGCTCGTCGAAGGCGTCCGTGGTGCGCCACTCGGCCAGCGCGTCCAGGAAGCCGTCCTCGACCTTCTCTCCGTCCCGCTCGGTCCGCCAGTCCAGGCAGAACGCGCACCCGTTGAGCTGGGCGATCCGCAGCCTGGCCGCCTCGAACTCGCGCAGGCCCAGCGTGGTGTGCGCGTACACGGCCAGGGAGAAGCCCGCGGCGGCGGGGCCGATGCCGGGGACCATCTCGCCCCACACGTACGCGATCGGGTCCTTGTCCTCGGGAACGTCGACGATCACGGGTGCTTCCTTCCGAGTCGGCCCGTCGCGGGGCGGAGCGGCACGTCCAGGGCGTCGTACAGGCCGGGCTCGGCCGACGCCAGCCAGTCGATGGCGTTCACCAGGCGGCCGGCGGCGGTCGCGTTGCCGCCCGCGGCGCGGTTGCCGCCCTCGTCGGTGGCCTCCACCGTCACCTCGATGCGCGGGCTGCCCTCGATGATCACCCGGTGGGCGCCGTCGCCGCCCGGCGGGGGCGCGGGCCAGTCGGGGGCGCAGGAGGGATGGATGCGGGTGACGTGCTCGACGACGATGCGCGCCTCGCCCTCCACCACGCCCTGCACCTCGAAGCGGAGCGCGCCCTGCGTGCCCGCCTCGAACACGCCCATGGCGGGCGTCGTGACGCTCGCGTCGAGGGGGCGGCGCTCGACGCTCTCGCGGATCTCGTCCAACTCGACGCCGAGGGCGCGGGCCATCAGCCTTACCTGGCCGCCCCACACCATGGTCGGGACGGTGGTGGCGATCATCGGCGGCTCGTAGTCCATCGGCTGGCCCATGCCGACGAGGTAGCGGACGGAGTCGGGCTGGTCGTAGGCGGTGTAGTCGAAGATCTCCTGGCAGCGTACGGCGTCCACGGTGGCGCCGAGGCCGCTGATCAGCAGCGGCAGGACGTCGTTGCCCCAGCCGGGGTCCACCCCCGACACGAACAGCGAGCCGCCGCCCTCCTCGACCGCGGCCAGCACCCGCGCGCGCAGCTCGGGCGGGGCGTTGCGCTGGTCGTACAGGGCGTAGAGGGACGGGGTGACGACGACGGCGCCGGCGCGGACCGCGCGCAGGACGTCGGCCAGCGCGTCGTCGGGGCGGATGTCGCCGGAGGCGGCGTAGACGACCGCGCGGGGGGCGGCGGCGAGGACGGCGTCCACGTCGGTGGTCGCCGCCACGCCGAGGTCGTGGCCGAGGCCGCTCAGGGGGCCGGCGTCGCGGCCGGCCTTGGCGGGGTCGTGGACGAGAACGGCGGCCAGCTCAAGGCCGGGATGCGCCTCGACGGCGCGGATGGCGGCGCGGCCGACGTTGCCGGTCCCCCAGATGACGGTGGGCACCATGGGCGGAGCGTAGCAAGCGCTTGGTTAACTGTATAGATGGCTTCACACCACTACGTGGGCGATGGTGAGAGGGGGGTGGTTCCGCGAGCGGTGGCGCAGGGGCAGGGTGTGGCGGGGCGGGTGTGCGCGCCCCGCAGCCGGCGCGGACCTCGCCTCGCGTGACCTGCCCCTGCGACCGGCCGCCGTCCCCCCGTGACGTTCGTGCCGAGCCGCCGTCCCGACCTCCGTGGCGCTGACCGGGCCGTGGCTGGTCGCCCGAGTTTGCGGCCTTCCGCCGGAGAAGTCAATGCGCGGCGGCGTGAGGAGGGTCAGGAGGTGGGCGAGGCCATCGGAGTGCCGGTGCTGCCGGGCGGCGGCGTCAGGCGGGCGAACCATCCGGCCCGCTGCATGACCGGCACCTGGAGCCGCACCGGCGCGGCCCCGGTGAAGGTGAACGTCATCGGCACCGTGCCGCCGCTGACCCCGGAGACCGTGGCGATGGGCTGCTCGCCGGTGCCGGCGGGCTGGTTGGGGTGCACGGTGATGGGCGCGGACAACCGCACCGTGCCGCCCCCTTCCGGGGTGATCTGTTCGAGCTGGGCCGGTTTGTGCCCGTTGTTGATGAGCACTCCGAACAGGAAGTTCTCCTGGGAGGGCACGGACGGGTCGGCGGCGCCGAGCAGGAACACGTTGCGCAGGTGGAGGGTCTGGCTCGCGTCGGCGTTGGCGCCGTCGTTCTGGGGCGCGTGCTGCGCGGTGTCGATGGTCGTCACCGTGCATCCGGCGGTCAGGGCCGCCAGGGCCACCACGGACACGGCGACGGCGATGGAACGCATCGCTGGGGCCCCCTCTCGGCACGTGTTCACGTTCCGCAACTACCCGCACACTCAGCGTTGAATCAGCCTGAAGCCGACGTCATCCGAGCCGCCGGTCGAGGAAGCCGATCAGCGTGCGGGCCAGCGCCACCCGCTGGTCGGCGAGGGCGTGGTCGGTGTCGAGAACGTGGTGTTCGAGCAGGCTGCCGGGCTGGGCCGCGTACGCCTCGACCAGGGGGAGATGATGGACCTCGGGCGGGGCGACGGTGTCCAGGCCCGCGCCGACGAGCAGGACCGGGCGCCCGGCCAGCCGGTCTGCGAGGCCGGTCAGGCGGTAGGCGTCGCCGGCCGCCAGCATCTCGGCCACCAGGTCCTCGGCGCTGGTGCCGGCGAGCGGCAGTAGCTCGTCCCGCCACGCCTCGACGTAGGTGGTGGCGAGGGCGGGGTCGGCGCGGCAGGCGGCGGCCACCGCCCCGAAGTCGAAGCCCGCGATCGACCGGCGGCGGCCACCGACGGCAGCGCGGCCGCGGTCATGAGCGCGGCGAACCCGCCCGCGCTGTGCCCGACCACGGCCAGCCGGTCGGGGTCCAGGCGCCAGGCGGCGACGGTCGCGGGGTCGCGCGTCGCCGTCACGGCCGCCGCCGCGTCCTCCAGCACGTGCGCCCAGGACCACGATCCGCCCGCGCCCCACGAGCCGCGGTAGTGGAACACCAGGGACGCGTACCCGGCCCGGCGGGCGGCGTGCGCCAGGTCGAAGTTGCGCTCGTTGCCGGGGAAGCCGTGCAGCAGGATCAGTACGGGGTGCGGGCCGGGCCCGGCGGGCACGTGCAGGACGCCGGGCAGCGGCGTGCCGGCGCTGCCAATGGTCAGCGGGACCGTGGCCGCGCGCGGGCCGGGAAGGTCGAGGGGGTCGGTGATGAGGGGGTCTGCCACGGTTGCTCCCTGGATGGTACCGATCGGTTCGAAGGGGAGCGTAGCATCGCCGGGGGGCGCTCCCGTCTGAAGCGGGCGAAACGTAGCATCTGGGGCGTGGCATCGCGCTTCGAGGTCGTGACCCTCATCCACGCCCCGCCCGAGCTCGTCTTCGACACCTCGCTGTCGGTCGAGCTCCACACCGCCTCCATGGCCGCCTCCCGCGAACGGGCGGTCGCTGGCGTCACCTCCGGCCTGCTCGGCCCCGGCGACCGGGTGACCTGGCGGGCCAGGCACTTCGGCGTCCCCTGGCGGATGACGTCGCTGATCAGCGGCTACGACCGGCCCGCGTACTTCATGGACGAGCAGGTCGCGGGCCCGTTCCGGCGGTGGCGGCACGCGCACCACTTCGTCCTCGCGCCCGACGAGGAGGGCACCGTCATGCGGGACGTGGTCGACTTCGCCGCGCCCGCCTGGCCGCTCGGCGTCGCGGCGGAGGTCCTGGTGCTGCGCCGCTACCTGGCCCGGCTCATCCTGCTCCGCAACGCCCACCTCAAGCGCATCACCGAGGAGGCCGCCACCCCGCACGACTGACGGCCGTGGTGCTCAGCCGATGATGCCGTCCGCGCGGAGGGTCGCGACCTCCGACCGTGGCAGGTCCAGCAGGTCGCCCAGCACCGTCTCCGCGTCGGCCCCCAGCTCGGGGGCGGGCTCCGGCGGCGCCTGGCGGCCGTCCAGCACGAGCGGCGACCCGGGCGCGAGGTGCGGGCCGACGCCCGGCTGTGCCAGCTCGGCCATCAGCGGGTGCCGCGCCAGGTCCGTCGCCGCCTCGCCGAACGTCCGGTAGTGCGACCACAGCACCGACGTGCCCGCCAGTGCCTTGCCTGCCTCCGCGGCCGTCCGCGCCGCGAACCACGGCGCGAGCAGCCCGGCCAGCGCCTCCCGGTGCGTGTAACGGTCGCGGTCGCGGCCGAAGTCGGCCGGCAGCGCCTCCTCCAGCGCCGCAATCACCCGCCCGAGCCCGGTGACGGACACCAGGTCGCGCCAGTGCCGCGCGGTGAGCGTGACGACCATGACGCGCCGCCCGTCGGCGGTGGCGAAGTCGCGGCCGAAGTCGCCGTACAGGTCGTTGCCGATGCGCGGCCGGGCCTCGCCGAGCTGGGCCTGCGCCAGGTAGCCGAGGTTGCCGGCGGTGGCGAGGGCCACGTCGTGCAGGGCCAGCTCGACGTGCCGGCCCTCTCCGGTCGCCGCCCGCCGCCGGTCGGCCGCCAGCAGGCCGATCGCCAGGTAGAGGCCGCACGCCACGTCCCAGGCGGGCAGCACGTGGTTGACCGGCCCGTCGTGCCGCTCCGGGCCGGTCGCGTACGGGAAGCCCAGCTCGGCGTTGACCGTGTAGTCCACGGCGCTGCGGCCGTCGCGGTGGCCGAGCAGCCGCGCGTACACCAGGTCGGGCCGCCGCTCCCGCAGCTCCTCGTACGTCAGCCCCGGCCGCGGCGGCGCGTTGGTCACCAGCGTGCCGGCCGCGGCGGCGAGCCCGGCGACCAGCTCCCGGCCACGGGCCGAGCGCAGGTCCACGGTGAGCGAGCGCTTGCCCTTGTTGAGCCCCGTCCAGTAGAGGCTGCGGCCGGAGGGCGCGAGCGGCCAGCGCCCGATGTCCGGGCCGCCGCCGATCGGATCCACCCGTACGACGTCCGCCCCGAGCTGAGCCAGCGTCATCCCGCCGAGCGGCGCCGCGACGAAGCTCGACAGCTCGACCACCCGCAGCCCGGCCAGCGGCGCGGTCCGATCATCGATCACGCCCCAGACCCTACGCCGGGGCGGCCTTCCCGGGCCACCGGCCGCCATCAGCGAAGATTTTCTACGGAAAAGTAATTCGTGTATTGTTCGTCGCAGTTACCGTGGAACCGCCGGGCGTCCCCCCGGTCCTACGACGCGGGCGAGGAGGCAGTGATGACGCAGGTGCTGCATCCGCTCCGGGCGCACATGCGGCGGGGCGCGACCGGGCACGGCGGCCATGGCGGGCATGGCGACGTCGTCGCCGAGCACCTGCTCCACGTCGATCCCCTTCTCCGCGTCACCTGCGCCGTCCGGCCCGGCCCCTCGCTGGTCAGGGTCGCCGGCGAGATCGACCGCGGCAACGCCGCCGACCTGCTGCGCACGCTGGAGCAGGCCCGTCGGATCGACGACGAGCTCGTCGTGGACGTCGGCGAGGTGAGCTTCACCGACGTCGCCGGCCTGCGCGCGCTCGCGGCCTTCGCCGCCTCCGGCCGCGCGGTCGTCCGCGACGTCCCGCACCAGATGCGCCGGCTGATGGACCTCGCCGGGATGCCCGCGTTCGGCGAGCCGGTCGAGCCGCCCGTGGCGTGAGCCGCCGCCCGCGGGGTAGGCGGGGCGCCATGGCAGAGGAGACAAGGGCCGGTGACGACCGGCGGCGCATCGCGCTGCCCGGCGTGGTGCTCGGCATCGGGCTCGGCGGGTTCGTCGACGGGATCCTGTTGCACCAGATCCTGCAGTGGCACCACATGCTGAGCAGCACGGACACCGACAACATCGGCGTGCGCGACTATCCGGTGACCACCGTGCCCGGACTCCAGATGAACACCCTCTGGGACGGCCTGTTCCACACCTTCACCTGGATCGCGGTGCTGACCGGCATCGGCCTGTTGTACTCCCGCGTCACCGCCTCGCGCGGGCGGGTGTGGCGCTCGCGGGCGCTGTGGGGCTGGGTCCTCGTCGGGTGGGGGCTGTTCAACCTGGTGGAGGGCGTCGTGGACCACCATTTGCTGGGGATCCACCACGTACGGACCGGGCCGGGACAGCTCGCGTGGGACGTCGGGTTCCTGCTGTTCGGCGCGCTGCTCGTGGGGGCCGGCTGGGGTCTGCAGCGCGGGGCGCCGGTCGTGGACCTGTGCGAGCCGCGTACGGCGGGCGGCCCCCGGCGGTGACCCACCACCACGAGCACGCCGCCGCCGTCTTCGCGGTGCTGCTCGCCGGTGGCTATCTCGCGGCGGCGGCGCGTACGCCGGGCTGGAGCCGGTGGCGGGCGGCGGCGTTCATCGGAGGGGTGGCGCTCGCCGCGTTCGCGCTCATCGGGCCGCTCGCCGCGTACGCCGCGGCCGACTTCCGCGGCCACATGACGCAGCACCTGCTGGTGGCCATGCTCGCGCCGCTGGGCCTGGTGCTCGGCGCGCCGGTGACCCTGCTCCTGCGCGCGCTGCCCCGCCCGTACGCGCGCCGTCTCGGCGGGCTGCTGCGTGCCCGCGTGCCGCACCTGCTGGCGCACCCGGTCACCGCGCTCGTGCTGAGCACCGGCGGGATGATCGTGCTCTACTGCACGCCGCTCTACCGGGCGGCCATGGTCACGCCGTGGCTGCACGAGCTGGTGCACGTGCACTTCCTGCTGTCGGGGTGCCTGTTCGCGTGGTCGATCGCCGGACCGGACCCCGCGCCGCGCCGTCCCTCGGTGCCGGCGCGGCTGGTCGTGCTGGGCGTGGCCGTCGCGGCCCACGCCGGGCTCTCGCAGCTCATGTACGCCGGGCTCTGGGTGGACCTGCCGGTGCCCGCCGCGCAGCGGACCGGCGCCGCCGAGATCATGTACTACGGCGGCGACCTGGCCGAGCTCCTGCTGGCCGCCGTCCTGGTGGCAAGTTGGCGGCCGGGGAGGCGGCCCGCGCCGGCCGCCCACGCCCGGCATCAACCGATCGGTTGATATCGAAATCCACCATCTCGCTTCCCACCCGGACGATCCGTCACCCCCGGCGCCCGCGCGATTCTCTAGGCATGCCAACACACCAGGAGCCCGCCCTCCGCACCACCGGACTCCGCAAAGCCTTCGGCGAACACGTGGCCGTGGACGACATCGACCTCACCGTCCCCGCCGGGTCCTTCTACGGACTGGTCGGCCCCAACGGCGCCGGCAAGACCACCACCCTGGCCATGGCCGTCGGCCTGCTCCGCCCCGACGCCGGCAGCGCCGAGATCTTCGGCGTGGACGTCTGGCGCGACACCGTACGGGCCAAGGGGCTGATCGGGGTGCTCCCCGACGGCAACGCCATGCCGGAACGGCTGACCGGCCGCGAGGTCCTCACCTACCTCGGCCTGCTGCGCGGCCTCCAACCCGACGTCGTCGCCGAGCGCACCGAGGAGCTCCTCCAGATCCTGGAGCTCGACTCGGCGGAGCGGACCCTGGTCATCGAGTACTCCACGGGCATGCGCAAGAAGATCGGCCTGGCCGTCGCCCTCCTGCACGCGCCCCGCCTGCTCGTCCTGGACGAACCCTTCGAGGCCGTCGACCCCGTCTCCGCGGCCACGATCAGGACGATCCTGCGCAGGTTCGCGGCCAACGGCGGCTCGGTGATCATTTCCAGCCACGTCATGGCCCTCGTCGAGCAGCTCTGCGACCACGTGGGCGTCATCTCCGACGGCCGGGTCGTAGCGGCGGGGCCGCTGGCCGACGTACGTGGCTCCGGAACCCTGGAGGACGCCTTCATCGACCTCGTCGGCGCCCGCGCCGGTGGAACGGAGGGGCTGGCATGGCTCACCTCGTGACCCCGGGCCCGGCCGCCCTGGCACAGCACATGGTCCGCATGCGGCTGGCCCTCATGCGCAACTCGCTGCGCGGCGACAACGCCTCCAACCTCTACACCGGCGTCTCGCTCGGGCTGATCCTGGCCTTCGGGACGATCGCGGTCGCCGTCCTGTGGCCCGCCTACCTCCCCATCACCCTGGCCGTGTGGCTCTCCGGCTGGATCTTCGGCCCCATCTTCATCGGGGGCGGCAACGAGGCCCTGCGCCCCGAGTACTTCTCCATGCTCCCGGCCACGCCGGGCCGGATCGCGATGGCACTGCTCGCCGGAGCCTTCGCGGGCCCCGCACCCGTGGTCAATCTCGTCGCCCTGCTGTCCCTGCCCGTGTACGGCTGGCGCTTCGGCCCGGCCGGAGTGCTCATCGGCCTGGTCGCGGCGGTCGCCACGCTCGTCACCATGGTGATGGTCTCCCGCGTCATCGTGGCGCTCATCGGCCTGTTCGTCAGGTCCCGCGCCACCGCGGCGGCCGTCGGCATCCTGACCGGCACCGCCATCGGCCTGTGCAGCAACGGCTGGGCACTCCTCGTGGCCCTGGGCGGCTCCGACACCGCCGTCTGGTCCGAGGTCCTCGTCCGTGCCCTGCCCTCCGGGTGGGGCGTGGCCGCCGTCGAGGCGTCCTGGCCGCTCGCGCTCGCCATCCTCGCCGGCAACGCCGGCGTGATCGCCCTCCTCCTCGCCGCCTGGTCCGCCCTGCTGTCGCGGCGCGTCGTCTCGGCCGCGCGCGGCGGTGTGCCGCCCCGGCGCGGCACGCCCCGCCCGTTCCCCGCCACCAGTGGCGCCCGCGTGGCCGCCGCCAAGGAACTGCGCGCCTGGTGGCGTGACCTCGTCCGCATCCAGCTCCTCGCCACCGCCTTCGCCTACGCCGTCGTCACCCCGCTCCTGCTCGTCACGATCGACGTCTGGGTGATGTTCCCCTTCGCGGGGCTCATCGCGATCGTGATGGCCGCGGCGTCCTCGGCCAACCTCTACGGCGCCGACGGGACCGCCCTGTGGCTCACCCTCATGACCCCGGGGGCGGAGCGGGCCGACGTACGCGGCCGGCAACTGGCGTGGTTCCTCATCGTCGGCCCGGCCGCCGTCGCGCTCTCCCTGGCCGGCACCTTCGTCAGCGGCGAGACCTGGGCCTGGCCGTGGGTGCTCGGCCTGCTCCCCGCCCTTCTCGGCGGCGGCGCCGGCGTCATCGTCCTGCTCGCCGTCACCTCGCTCGTCCCCGGCACCGACCCCCACAAGCGCGGCGGCAACCCGCTCAGCACCGGCGCCGACGAGACCGCCGAGACCAGTCTCGCCTGGCTCGTGCTCGTCGCGGTCCCCGCGACCGCCCTGCCCACGGCCGGCGCCATCCTCCTCGACCCCTGGGCCGGCATCGCCACCGGTGTGCTGACCGGCGTGCTCTGCGCCTGGGGATTCGGCAGGATCGCCTACCGCAGGCTGGAGAGCCACGGGATCGAGCTGCTCAACCTCATGAAGCACGGCCCGGCGCCCAAGGCCGACAAACCGACCACCGCGGACCTCCCCATCCAGCACCGCATCGGCGTCACGGTCTGCTACACCATCGCCTGGCTTCCCCTGTTCCCCCAGGGGCTCGTGCCCATGGTCATGAAGATCATCGGCATCCAGGACCGCTCATGGTTCCTCGCCCTCCATCTCCCGCCGATCTGGCAATGGCCCACCATCATCTTCATGATCGCCCTAGGGCTGCTCATGTACGGCTACGCCGTCCTGATCCCGATGCGCCTAAGCTCGTCCTCGTCGGCCGCCACCACCAGGTGAGATCATTCGAGAGAAGGGGCACCTCCCGCATGAACGACCCCTTCCCTCCCTCCACCTGGGAACGCCGTTTCGAGCGCGCCGCCGAGATCGTCCCCTACATCACCCTCGCCGCCTCCCTCGCCCTCAGCCTGGCCTCACCGGACCGGCCGGAGGGCGAGATCCCCCGTACGTTCGCGCTCACCGCGCTGGCCCTCGCCTGGCTGCTCGGCACCCGCCCCCTGCTCCCCGCCGCCGTGCGCAGGCGGAGGCTCACCGTCACCGTGCACTTCGCGGGCGTCCTGGCCACCGCCGGGCTGCTGGGCCTCCATGACCCCGCCTTCGTCATCTACTGCATCTCCGGCTTCTTCCTCGCCGCCAACTTCGCCCCCTCCAAGTGGACCTTCGCCGCCGTCGCCGCCACCTCCGTCGTCCTGTACGGAACCACGCTCGACTGGACCCAGGCCACCCCCCAGCTCATCCTCTTCCACCTGGCGATCGTCGTCGTGCAGACCGTCGCCATCGGCGGCGGCCACATCGCCGGCATCAGGATCGAGGACCGGCAGCGCAAATACCGCAAGGCGGTCAGCGACCTGCAGACCGCCATGAAGGAGAACGCCGACCTGCACGCCCAGCTCCTCACCCAGGCCCACCAGGCCGGCATCCTCGACGAACGCCAGCGCATGGCCCGCGAGATCCACGACACCCTCGCCCAGGGCCTCACCGGCATCATCACCCAGCTGCGCGCCGCCCAGCGCGTCGAGGACTCAGGCACCCACCTCGAACTCGCGCTCGACCTCGCCCAGGACAGCCTCACCGAGGCCCGCCGCTCGGTCGCCGCCCTCCAGCCCCACCAGCTGGAGGACGCCCACCTGCCCGAAGCCATGACCACCCTCGCCCGCAACTGGACCGAGACCACCGGCGTGGACTTGCACGTCGAGGTGACCGGCGACCGCGTCCCGCTCAGCCCCGCCATCGAGGTCACCCTGTTCCGCGTCGCCCAGGAAGCCCTCGCCAACGTCGCCAAACACGCGGGCGCCACCCGCGCCGGCCTCACCCTCTCCTACACCGGCGCCGTCGTGCTGCTCGACATCCGCGACGACGGCACCGGCATCGACAACCCAGGCAGTGACAATCCCGGGGGCGGGTTCGGTCTCAGCAGCATGAGACAACGCCTGCGCGGCGTCGGCGGCACCCTTGAGGTCGAGAGCACGCCCGGCGAGGGCACCGCCGTCAGCGCCACCGTCCCCGCGCTCCAAGGAAACCCCCGGTGATCCGCCTCCTCATCGTCGACGACCACCCCATCGTCCGCCACGGCCTGCACGCCACCTTCGACGCCGAGCCCGACATCCACGTCGCCGGCGAGGCCGCCAACGGCCGCGAGGCCATCGACCGGGCCGTCGCGCTCCAGGTCGACGTCGTCCTCATGGACCTGCGCATGCCCGAGATGGACGGCGTCACCGCCATCACCGCCCTGCGGAACTCCCATCCCCACATCAAGGTCCTCGTCCTGACCACCTTCGACGGCGACTCCGACGTCCTGCCCGCCATCGAGGCAGGCGCCTCCGGCTATCTCCTCAAGGACGCCCCCACGGACGAGCTCCTGCGCGCCGTGCGCGCCGCGGCGGCCGGCGAGCCGGTCCTGTCGCCCTCCATCGCCGGTCGCCTCATGGGCCAGGTGCGCAAACCGGTCAAGGCCGCCCTCACCGACCGCGAACTCCAGGTTCTCGCCCTCGTCGCCGGCGGAGCCTCCAACCGCCAGGCGGCCGCCAAGCTCTTCATCAGCGAGGCCAGCATCAAGACCCACCTGCTGCACATCTACGACAAACTCGGCGTCCGCGACCGCGCCGCGGCCGTGGGCGAGGGGTACCGGCGCGGGTTGCTCAGCTAGCCGGACAAGGGCGCCGCCGGGCCAGCGCATGGTGACTTTTCCCGATCTGTCACGGAATTTGCTGATCTCTGTGATCCTGGGCTCGCGACATTCAGGACGCCCAGAAGGGACTACTTCGTGCGACTGTTAACCCGCCTGATCGCGGTGGCCACGACCGTGACCGCCGTATCGGCAGCCCCCGCCGCCGCCGCACCCCAGCTGGTGGTCAACGGCACGTTCGCGGCCGGCACCGCACCCTGGTGGAACTCGGCGAACACCTCGATGGCCGTGGACGCGGGCCGGCTCCGGGTCAACGTGACCGGCGGCACCGCCAACCCGTGGGACGCCATGGTGGCCCAGAACGACATCCCCCTGGCCCAGGGCAAGTCGTACACCCTCTCGTTCGACGCCTCGGCCTCGGCGTCGGTCACCGCGGTCACGACCGTGCAGCTCGCGAACGCCCCTTACACCAACACGCTGACGCAGTCGCTCTCGCTCTCCACGACGAGCAAGCGCTTCAGCTTCCCCTTCACCTCCGGCATCGGCACCACGGCCGGGCAGGTGTCGTTCCAGCTCGGCAAGAACGCCGCCTTCAGCTTCTACCTGGACAACGTCTCGCTGACCGAGCAGACCCCGTCGGGGCCGATCGCCATGACCAACGGCTTCTACGTCGACCCCGGCTCCAACCCGGCGACCTGGGTGCGGAACAACTCCGGCGACTCCCGGGCCGCGCGCATCCAGTCGGCGATCGCGTCCAAGCCGATGGCCCGCTGGATCGGCGGCTGGAGCGGCGACGTCGGGGCCGCCGTGTCCTCGTACGTGGCCGCGGCGGACGCGGCCGACAAGCTCCCCGTCCTGGTCGCGTACAACATTCCCGGCCGTGACGCGTGCGGCGGGCACTCCGGGGGAGGGGCCGGCAGCGAGGCCGAGTACAAGACCTGGATCTCCGCGTTCGCGTCCGGCATCGGCGGCCGGCCCGCGGTCGTGATCATCGAGCCCGACTCCCTTGGCGACTTCGCCTGCATGGACGACGCCGCCGTGCAGGCGCGCAACCGCATGCTGACGTACGCGACCCAGCAGTTCCGCGACAAGGCGCCCAACACCTGGGCCTACCTGGACGCGGGCAACGCCGGCTGGGTCGCGGCCGGGACGATGGCCACGCGGCTGAGCAACGCCGGCGTGGGCAACATCCGCGGCTTCGCCGTGAACGTCTCCAACTACTACCCGACCGCCCAGTCGGCCACCTACGCGTCCTCGGTCAACGGCGCGCTCGGCGGCGGGGCGAAGTGGGTGATCGACACCAGCCGCAACGGCAAGGGCACCAACGGCGAGTGGTGCAACCCCGCCGGCCGCCAGCTCGGCACGCCCGCCCAGGTCGGTGGCGAGGGCGGCACGGAGATGCTGCTGTGGGTGAAGGTCCCCGGCGACTCCGACGGCAACTGCGGCATCGCGCCGGAGACGCCGGCCGGTCAGTTCAGCCCGGCCATCGCCATCCGCCTGGTCGACGGCACCTGATCATCTCGCGGGGGTCCGCCCCGGACCCCCGCACCTAGCCGGGGCGGCGGTGCTCGCCCACCAGATGGCCGTTGTGGCGGATGCGCGCGGCCGCGTACGGGCTGGGGGAACGGGAGACGAACGACTCGGCGATGCTGTCGGCATGCCGGCGGTCCACGCCCCAGCCGATCGTGTGCCAGTCGCCCTGGTCGTCGCCGTCGGTGAGGTCGAGCACGGTGATCTCGAAGAGCTGGTCGGCCGGAGCAGGGGTGCAGGAAACGTGCCTGGTGCCCGTGTCGGTAGCCGGTCGCTCCATGCGGCACTCCTTTCGGTTCCGGAAGAAGGTGTTACCGCGCTGCGGCCACGGAAACCTCTCCGGTCCCGGCAGGCCCGGTGTCGAGCTGATACCGGAACGATTGTTCGTTATAGGATCTTCTGGAGAAGCGCCTCAAGCCTCGTCGCACAGGGCTGGGGCACCGCCCGAGCCGGGAGCATGAGATCAGGTGAGCGCCTCGCAGGAACGTCCCTCCACCTGGACCTTCCTCACCCATCACGCCCGGGTCCTGCTGGAGATCGCGCGGGACCCGGAGGCACGGCTGCGTGACATCGCCGCCACCATCGGCATCACCGAGCGGGCGGTGCAGGGCATCGTGTCAGACCTGCACGACGCCGGCTACCTGTCGCGCGAGCGCGTGGGCCGGCGCAACCACTACAGCCTCAACCTCGATCAGGCGTTCCGCTATCCGACCGAGGCCAACCTGCCGGTCCGCCTGCTCATCGACATGTTCACCCAGCACGACCTGCCGCGCCAGAACACCCCTTAGCGGGATCTTTCGGGCCCCGGACTTGCCCGTCCTTGGCGTGCCGGGGGTAGAGTGGGGCCGGTACCAAGAAAGACGAGATCGGTTGTGATGGTTTCGTTACCTGGAACCGTGATAAAAAAGAACTGATTGGGAATCTCCTTTCACGAAGTCCAGCAGAGGGCTTCAGCTCACGCGAAAACGTGGTGTGCCTCTGCCTGGGCTTTTTTGCCGTCCGCAGGGGCGCCTCAGATCTACTCTCGGAGTATCAGATGGCAGTCCTGGACATCGCACTCGAAGAGATGACGGCCGAGCAGCTCCTGGTCGAGATGAACCGGCCCGAGACCTCCGACCTGCACCAGGTGCGGATCCGCGAGCGTCTGGTCGACATGTACAGCGGCCTGGTCAACGAGGTGACCCGCCGCTACTACCACCGCGGTGAGCCCATGGAGGACCTGCGCCAGGCCGCGTACGTCGGCCTGATGAAGGCCATCAACGGATTCGACCCCGAGCTCGGGCACGAGTTCCGCGGCTACGCGATGATCACCATGGTCGGCGAGGTCAAGCGCCACTTCCGTGACCGCACGTGGGCCATCCGGGTCCCGCGTGTCTACCAGGAGCGCCGGCTTGAGCTGAACAAGGCCACCGCCGAGCTGACCCAGACCCTCGGCCACTCGCCGACCGTCGCCGAGCTGGCCGCGAAGATGGGCATCTCCGAGGAGGACGTGCTGCTCACGCTCGACGCGTCGTCGGCGTACAACACGCTGTCGCTGGACGCGCCGGTCGGCGGCGAGGAGGACGCGGCCGACCTGGGCGACTTCATCCCCGCCCAGGACGACGCGCTGGACAACATGCTGGGCGCGCACGCGGTCAAGCCGCTCATCGACGCCCTGCCGGAGCGGGAGCGCAACATCCTGCTGATGCGCTTCTACGGCAACATGACCCAGTCCGAGATCGCGGCCGAGTTCGGGATCTCCCAGATGCACGTCTCCCGCATCCTGCGCGCCGTGCTGGCCAAGCTGCGCAAGGCCCTGCAGGACTGACCCGCCGGTCTCCGGCCCCCTCAGGCGGGGCCGGGGCCGCGGAGGGCTCAGAGGGGTGGGCGGCGGGCCCAGGTGGCCCAGCGCCAGAGCCACTCGACGGGGCCGTAGCGGTGACGGCCCACCCAGCAGGCGGAGAACAGCCACTGAGCGGTGAGGACGAAAGCGGCGATCAGCACCACCGTCGTCGAGGACCATTCGCCCGGCCGGCCGCCGATCAGGTGACCGGCCGCGAGGACCAGAAGTGTGGCGGTCAGATAGTTGGTCAGCGCCATGCGACCGAGCGGCGCCTCCGCCAGGAGGGCGGGCTCGCGGGCGGACCGGTCGATCCTGTCGATCACGCCGTACCGGACCAGCGCCGAGCCCAGCAGGAACAGCGCGGGGACCATCGCGTAGAAGCCGCCGACGACCAGTGACGTCGCCAGGAGCGCGGCGGAGAGCCCGGCCACGGCCCAGCGCGGCAGCCAGGTCGAGGGCAGCAGGACCAGCAGGCCGAGGACGGCGTACACGGTCAGGATCTCGCCCTGCCACAGGAGCACGTAGTGCGCCAGGCCGATCGCGAGCAACGTGACGAGCCGGCGCAGCAGGAGCCTGCTCTTCGGCATCGGCTTCGCCCTGCTCATGGAGTCCGCCGCGGCCCGCGGCGCCTCCCCGCGGCTGGAGAAGATCGGGAAGAAGGGCAGGTCCATCCATGCCCTTCCGGTGACGACGTCGATGCCGCCGACGATCGGCTGGATGTTGGCGAGCAGGATGCCTTTCGGCTGATCGGGCGTCTGCCGCTCGTGACGGGTGGCGGGGACGTTTCGGTCGGGGCTTGAACGTCGCCTTTCTAGGCTGCGCCCATGACCGCACCCCATATCGCCATCAACCCCAGCATCCTGTACTTCGGCACCCCGGTCGTGCTCCTGACGACCGAGAACGCGGACGGCTCGGCCAACCTCGCGCCGATCTCCTCGGCGTGGGCGCTCGGCCAGGTGGTGGTGCTCGGGCTCGGCGCGGAGGGCCAGAGCGCGCGCAATCTCGCCGAGCGCGCCGGCCTGGTGATCAACCTGCCCGCCCCGCACCAGTGGGAGGCGGTGGAGCGCCTCGCCCCGCTCACCGGCC
The DNA here is from genome assembly GCF_900111685.1 of Nonomuraea wenchangensis. Lineage (GTDB taxonomy): Bacteria > Actinomycetota > Actinomycetes > Streptosporangiales > Streptosporangiaceae > Nonomuraea > Nonomuraea wenchangensis. The sequence goes on along the minus strand of NZ_FOHX01000006.1, from coordinate 73,760 downwards.
GTGACCCGGTGCCGGCGAGCAAGCCCGCCGGCTGCCGCTTCGAGCCCGACAAGTTCGGCGCGGCGGGGCTGCGGGCCGAACCGTCGCACACGGTACGGCCGCCGCGCGTGGCCGAGTGCCCCATCCAGCTGGAGGCCAGGGCCGAGCGGGTGGGGGAGGCCGTCTCGGGCGAGTTCGTCATCGTCGAGGCCGCGGTCGGCAAGGTGCACGCCGATCCGCGCCTCGTCGTCCCCGGCACCGACCATGTGGACCCGGCCGCGTGGAGCCCGCTCATCTACAACTTCCGCCACTACTTCGGGCTCGGCGCGGAGCTGGGCCACTCCTACCGCAGCCAGACGCCGCGGGAGGCGGTCGCCGGGTGAGCGGTCACTGGGCGCCGACGTTCTGGGCCGCCCGGTAGACGGCCATCGCCTCGTTGCCGAAGAACGGGCCGAACATGAAGTTCGGCGCGAAGTCGTACTTGAAGCTGTTGACCGAGTTGAGCCAGCCCTGCCCGGTGGAGGCGTTGAAACCGGCGAACCACGGGCCGCCGCTGGACCCGCCGGTCATGTCGCAGCGCAGCCCCAGGTCCCTGGTCTGCACGGTGTCGTCGATGGCCCGCCCGCTGCAGTAGATGAGCCGCGAGCCGTCGAACGGAGCCGCCGCCGGATAGCCGAAGGAGAACATCTGCCGTCTCCTCGGCTGGTTGAACGCCACGCCCTGCCCGCCCACGACGTCCGTGAGCGAACGTCCTTGGAGCGGCGCGACCACGGCGGCGGCGACGTCGAAGTTGATGTTCTCGTTGGCGTTCCACTGCTGGGTGGTCAGCAGCGTGGTCGCCACCCAGGTCCCGAACGGGCGGCGGCCGCTGTCGAAGCCGGGCACGAACACCCAGTTGCGGTGCGCGGCCCCGTTGAGCTTCACGCAGTGCCCCGCGGTCATCACGACGCTCTCGTTGGCGCTGGTGACCGCGGTGCCGGAGCAGGCGGAGTTGCGGCCGTCGGCCGTGGTGAAGAAGACCCGCCCGACGGTGCGGGTCACCGCGCCGCCGTCGGTCCAGCGTAGGCCAGGGCTGTTCTGCAGCACCTCGGCCGTCCGCTGGGCCGACACCGGGCGAACCGCGTACGAGCGGCCCTGCGTCGGGGTGGACGACGCGCCGCGGGTCGCCCACGGGGTCCCCTCGGTGGGCCCGGACCCGCCGGAGCGGCGGATCCGGGGCGTGTCCAGCGGCTGCGCCGCCAGCATGCGCTGGGGCGTCCAGTACGACAGGACGGTCCTGCGTTCCGAGGACGAGTCCGCGCCCGCCCAGCCGACGGGGTTACGGTCGAATCCGCTGGTGGTGCCGTTGGTGGTGCCGGTGGTGGTGCTGGACGCCTGGGCCGAGGCCGCCGGGACGAGGGCGCCGGCCACGGCGACCGCGGCGGCGGAGAGCAGGGCGACTCTGCGGTGCATGACGTACCTCCTGAAACCGAATAGCTGCCGTTTGGAGGTACGTACGAGAAAGAGCAAGTGCCTCAAGACATGCCGAGATGGATATGGATCCCGGCCTTCGGGATCGCGGTCGTGGCGTTCGGGCGGTTGGACCAGGACGAGGTGCTGTTGATGAGCAGCGGCTCGTCGTTGGCCACGGCCGGGGTGCCCTCGCCGGTGATCGCCGGGTCCACGAACCACGAGTGCACGATCGAGTCGGGCAGCAGCGCCGCGCCGTTGGGCAGGGCCGAGCGCACCTGGGCCAGCACCTCCTGGACGATCTGTGGCCGGGTGCACTGCTTGGCGGTCTTGCCGAACAGGATGCCGGGGGTGTTCCAGTCCGACAGGTCGAGCGACAGGCAGTCGGCGGCCGTGCCGTCGCCGTAGGTCGCCGCGAAGTTCGTGGTCCAGAACTGCGCCTGACTGATCGAGGTGAGCGCCCAGGGCGTGGCCGCGTCGATGAGGTGGCCCTCGGCGATCGGCCTGGGCTGCTTGAGGTAGATCATCACCCCGTTCATCCAGTCGGTCTGCAGGCGGTCGAGCCGGGCCAGCGCCGGGTCCGCCGTCTTCATGGCGGACGACAGCAGCGGCCGGATCCGTTCGACCGGCATGGCGGCCACGTAGTGGTCGGCCGTGACGGTGGAGGCGGCACCGGTGGGGCCGGTCACCTGGGCGTCGGTGACGCGTCCGCCGGAGTAGGTGAAGCCGGTCGCGGTCCAGCCGAGCTTGAACTGCACGCCCATGGCCGTGAGGTGGTCGATCCAGGGGGTGAGCCACACGTCGCTGGAGGGGCCGTTCAGCACCATGTCCGGCGGCCCGTACGGGCCGAGGCCGAGCCCGCTGTAGATGAGGGCCTCGAACATCAGGCCCATGGTGCGGGTGTTGGCGAGGTCCGGCTGTGCGGCGACCAGCGAGGCGGTGAACATGCGCACCAGCAGGTCCTGGTACTGCTGCGACATCTGGCTCGCCTTGATGAAGCCGGAGAAGCCCATGTTCTCCCACTGGCCGAGCCGCCGCCGCGGGCCGCTGGGTGGTAGAAGCCGGGGAAGAACCGGAAGCCGTGCTCGCCGGCCAGGTCCTTCCGGCCGCCCGCGGCGGTGCCGGGGACGGGGATGCTCCTCGATTTGCCGCCGAGGGCCTTGCGTTCGTACACGGTGACCTGGAAGCCGCGCTCGGCCAGCTCGTGGGCGGCGCTCAGGCCGCGCCCATGTCGGCGCCGAAGATCGCTACGTTCTTGCCCGCCGCGGCGCTCACCAGGGCCGGGGCGGCGGCCCTCGCGCCCGGCATGCCCCATAGCGGGCCGGTCGCCGCGCCGACCGCGGTGGCCATCGTCCCCGTCACCAACCGCCGCCGCCCGATGCCGTCCCGGCTCTGCTGTTGCTCCGTGGCCGTTCCCTTTCGCACCCGCTGACCGACACTGCTGTTGGTTCAGCTAGGCGTGACGATGAACGCCCGGATCACACCTGTCAAGGGTGCGGTGTGCGCCGGGGCGGAGCGGGGCGAGAGGGGTCAGCGGGCCTCGGGCTCGGGCTCGGGCAGTGTGGACAGACCGTTCCACAGCACGAGCATGGCCGCCTCGACGAGCCGGTCGCGCGGCACCGACGGATGCCGCTCCCACCACTGGGCCAGGCCGTCGGTGCCGGAGATCAGCAGCTCGACCACCGCCTGGGCGACCTCGCTGTCCGGGTCGAGGCCGAGACTGCGCAGGTCGCGGCTCAGCATGACGGCCACCGAGCGGGTGCGGGCCTCCCTGATGCCCCAGCGCACCGCCTTGATCTCGGGGTCGTCCTCGTCGGTGTGGTCGAACAGCAGCCGGCGGGCGGCCGGGCGGTCCTGGGCGAAGCTGAAGTAGGCGTCCAGCGTGGCGCGCAGCCGCCTGCCCGGCGAGCCGCTGCCCGTGATGCGGGCGCCGACGTGGGCCACGAGCCCGGCGTTCTGCTCCTGCAGGACCGTGATCAGCAGCACCCGCTTGGACGGGAAGTGGTCGTAGAGCACCGACCGGGTCACCCCGGCGGCCGACGCGATCTCCTCCATGGCGGTCGCGTGGTAGCCGCGCGCGGCGAAGACGTCCAGTGCCGCCTCGATGATCCTGGCCCGGCGGGCCGTGCCCGGCATGCGCTTCTTCGGCTCGCTGGTCGCCATGTCCCGCACCCTACCGTCCGTGAGGCGTTGACTCCGTCCCGGGAGCGCTTACGTTCCTCGTAACCGACACTCCAGTCGGTTAATGGCTGTCCGCCGGGAGGGTCCGATGGCCGAGCAGGCCGACGTCGTCATCGCCGGAGCACGCTGCGCGGGCGCGGTGGCCGCCGCGACCCTGGCCCGCCAGCGGCTGCGGGTGATCGCCGTGGACCCGGCGCGGTTCCCGTCCACCACCGTCTCCACTGCGGGTGCTCACCGGCGGCCCCGGCGGGGTGCGGCGCGTCCTCGACGTCTACTCCCGGCCGCGTGCCCCGCGGGAGATCCTCGCCCTGCCCGGCCTGCTCCGTGCCACGGTCGGCGCCCTCGCGCACGGGGCGGGGGAGCGGCCGGCCATCCTGCGCAGCGCCACGGAGGCGCTGCGGGAGCTGGCCGGCAACCGCCGCGAGGCCCGGCGGCTGATCCTCCCCTGACCCCCGGACCCTGACCCCGGACCCTGACCCCCGGGCCCTGACCGGTGGGCCCTGACCGGTGGGCGCAATGCCGCAACGCACCCCCGTACCGGGTATTGCGCCACAGAACCGACAGGACGCGGCGCGCTCTAATCGGCGAGGGCGGAAGACCGCCCTCCCCGCCAAAGGGGACGTCCTGTCACAGGGGGAACCATCATGCGAAACCGCATCGGAGCCGTCCGCGCCATGGGGCTGCGCGCGCTTGTCGTCGGCGCGGCGGCGGCCGGGCCGCTGTTCGCCGTCGCCGGGCCCGCGCACGCCGCCGGCACCGTCGACAACTCGGGCGGACGTCTGGTCATCAGCTCGACGACCACCAACAACGCCGTCACCGTGAGCGTGTCCGGCACGAACCTCGTCGTGGTCGACACGCTCACCACGCTCTCCGCCGGAGGGTCGTGCACGCAGGTCGACGCCCACACCGTGCGGTGCCCGTCGGCGGGCGTCGCCGACATGAGCGCCGTACTCGGCCCGGGCAGCGACGTCTTCACCAACAACACCGTCCTGCCGTCGCTGGTCTTCCTCGGCGACGGCGCGGACTTCTTCCAGGGCGGCTCGGCGCGCGACCAGGTCAGCGGCGGCGGCGGGAACGACCGCATGAGCGGCAACGGCGGCGACGACACGCTGCTGGGCGGCGCCGGCACCACCGACCGCGCCTCCGGCGGGTCCGGCGCCGACGCCTGCACCGCCGAGATCGAGGACACCTGCGAGTCCTGACCGGCGGACGGCCAGGTCAGGCGGCCGGGTCAGGCGGTCGGGTCAGGCGCCGGGTCAGGCGCCGGGTCAGGCGGCCGGGTCAGACGGTGAACTCGACGCCCTGGGCCAGGGGCAGCTCACCGGAGTAGTTGATGGTGTTCGTGGCGCGGCGCATGTAGCCGCGCCACGCGTCCGACCCCGACTCCCGGCCGCCCCCGGTCTCCTTCTCGCCGCCGAACGCCCCGCCGATCTCCGCGCCCGAGGTGCCGATGTTGACGTTGACGATCCCGCAGTCGGAGCCCTCGGCCGACAGGAACAGCTCGGCCTCGCCCTGGTCGCGGGTGAAGATGCTGGACGACAGCCCCTGCGGCACCGCGTTGTTGAGTGCGACGGCCTCCTCCAGCTCCTCGTACGGCAGCACGTACAGGATGGGGGCGAACGTCTCGCGCGTCACGACCGGGACCTGCCCGCCGACCCGGACCAGCGCCGGCTCGGCGTAGTAGGCGCCGGGCGCCTGGTCGGCGAGGCGCCGGCCGCCCCCGGCCACCAGCGTGCCGCCCTGCTCGCCCGCCTCCCGCAGCGCCTCCCGCATGGCGTCGTACGCCCGCCCCGAGATGAGCGGCCCCACGAGCGTGCCGGCGGCGAGCGGGTTGCCGATCGGCAGCCGCGCGTAGGCGCCGGCCAGCCGCTCGGTCAGGGCGTCCACGACGGAGCTGTGCGCGATGACCCGCCGCATCGTGGTGCACCGCTGGCCCGCCGTGCCCGCCGCCGAGAACACGATGCCCCGTACGGCGAGATCCAGGTCGGCCGACGGGCACACCACGGCGGCGTTGTTGCCGCCGAGCTCCAGCAGCGAGCGGCCGAACCTGGCGGCCACGCGCGGCCCCACCTCGCGGCCCATCCGGGTCGAGCCGGTGGCGCTGACCAGCGCGATCCCCGGATGGTCGACCAGCGCCTCGCCGAGGTCGGGCCCGCCGAGCAGGACCTGGCCGAGGTGCGCGGGCGCGCCCTGCTCGGCGGCGGCCCGGTCGAGCAGCGCCGCGCAGGCGAGCGCGGTCAGCGGCGCCAGCTCGGACGGCTTCCAGATGACGGGGTCGCCGCAGACCAGGGCGATCGCGGTGTTCCACGACCACACGGCGGCGGGGAAGTTGAAGGCGCTGATGACGCCGACCACGCCCAGCGGATGCCAGGTCTCCATGAGCCGGTGGCCGGGCCGCTCCGAGCTGATCGTGCGGCCGTAGAGCTGGCGGGACAGGCCCACGGCGAAGTCGCAGATGTCGATCATCTCCTGGATCTCGCCCAGCGCCTCGGAGGTGATCTTGCCGACCTCCAGGCTGACCAGCGTCGCCAGGTCGGCCTTGTGCGCCGTCAGCAGCTCGCCGAACCGCTTCACCAGCGCGCCGCGCACCGGCGCGGGCACCACCCGCCAGGCCAGGAACGCGGCCCGCGCCCGCGCGACGGCCTCGTCCACCGCCTCGGGTCCGGCCCAGCCGACGCGGGCCAGCGCCCCTCCGTTGATCGGCGAGGTCGTGGTGACGCCGTCGCCCAGCGCGTCCACGTCCACCCCGCAGCGTTTCGCGGTCTCCCGCGCCGTCGCGGCCAGCTCGGCAGCGCTCGGCAGCATCATGAAAGGCTCCTTGTCCACGATCAGACGATGTTGAGCTCGGGACGGGCCGCGGACCGCTCGAAGCGGCGCGCGTCGAAGCCGGACACGTCCGTGAACGGCTCCCGTCCCAGGTAGAGGTCGCGCATGACCTCGCCGACCGCCGGGCCCATGAGGAAGCCGTGGCCGGAGAAGCCGGTGGCGTAGAGGAACCGCTCGACGCCGGAGGCGGCGCCGATGAGCGCGTTGTGGTCGGGCGTCACCTCGTACAGGCCGGCCCAGCCGGTGGCGACGCCGGTCTCCATGAGCGCGGGCGCGCGGCGGGCCATGGCCTCGCCGAGCCGCGGCAGCCAGGCGTCGGAGCGGTCGAGCTTGAAGCCGGGCGTCTCGTCCGGGTCGGACATGCCGAGCAGCAGCCCCGGCCCCTCCCGGTGGAAGTAGAAGGTGGTGCCGAAGTCGATGGTGAACGCGGTCGGCGGCAGGTCGGGCACCGGCTCGGTCACCAGGATCTGCCGGCGCAGCGGCGTCACCGGCAGGTCCACGCCCGCCCAGGCCCCCACCTCGCGCGACCAGGCCCCGGCCGCGCAGATCACGGTGTCGGTCTCGATCCGGCCGCCCTCGGTCAGCACCGCGGCGACGGACCTGTCCGCGAGCTCGATGCCGGTCGCCGCGCAGCCGGGCAGCAGCCGGGCGCCGAGCCGCCGGGCCGCGCCCGCGTAGCCGAGCACCACGGACTCGGGGGTGCAGTGGCCGTCGGAGGGGGAGAAGGCGGCGGCGAGCAGCCCGTCGGTGGAGATGAGCGGCGACAGCGCGGCGGCCTCGCGCACCGAGATCATCCGGCTGGGCACGCCGAGGTCGTTCTGCACGGCGACGTTGCGCTCGAACTCCGCGACCGCCTCCGGCGCGTCCAGCAGGAACAGGTAGCCGGGCCGGTGCAGGTCGATCTCCTGCCCGAAGCGCTCGGCGAAGTGCTCGAACGTCTCCAGGCTGCGTACGGCCAGCTCGATGTTGACCCGGTCGGAGAACTGCGCCCGTACGCCGCCGGCCGCCTTGCAGGTGGAGCCGGAGCCGAGCGGCCCCTTGTCGAGCAGCACCACGTCGCGCACCCCGGCCGCGGCCAGCTCGTACGCGATGGCGACCCCCATGACGCCGCCGCCGATGACGACCACCGCGGCCCGCCGGGGCAGGTCTCGTCCCATGGATCAGTTCCCTTCTGGCGTGAGCCGGTCGGCCAGGAGCTGGGCCAGGTGGACGCCGCGCCTGGGGGACAGGTCGGCGATCTGGGTGCGGCAGGAGAAGCCGTCGGCGAGCACGGCCGCGTCCGGCGCGGCCTCCTCCAGCGCGGGCAGGAGCTGCTGCCCGGCGACCGCCGCCGACACCTCGTAGTGGCCCTTCTCGACGCCGAAGTTGCCGGCCAGGCCGCAGCAGCCGCCGAGCCTGCGCACCTCGGCGCCGGCCTCGCGCAGCAGCCGCAGGTCCGGCTCCCAGCCCATGACGGCGTGGTGGTGGCAGTGCGGCTGGGCCACCACACGCACGCCGTCGAGCGGCGGCGGACGCCAGCCGGGGGTGGCGGCGAGCAGCTCGGCGAGGGTCCTGGTGGCGTGGGCGACCGGGGCGGCGGTGGCCTCGTCCAGCAGCTCCAGGGCGTCCGAGCGCAGGACCGCCGTGCAGGACGGCTCCAGGCCCACGATCGGCACGCCGTCACCGGCCGCCGCGGCGAGGTCGCGCACGGTCCGGCCGAGTATGCGACGGGCCTGGTCGAGCTGGCCGGTGGAGATCCAGGTCAGCGCGCAGCAGCCGCGGCGCGCGGTGACGCGGGGCGCGTACCCGGCGGCCTCCAGCACGGCGACGGCGGCCCGGCCGATCTCGGGCGCGAAGTGGTCGGTGAAGGTGTCCACGAACAGCAGCACGGGCTCGCCCGCCGCCGGCCGTGGCCGGCGCGCGAACCAGGAGCGGAACGTGCGCGGCGCGAACGCGGGCAGCGTGCGCCGCGCGTCCACCCCGGCCAGCGCGAGCGCCGGGCGGCGCAGCGCGGGCGCGCGCAGGGCCGCGTTGGCCGCGCGCGGCATCCGGGACGCCAGCCGCGCCCACAGCGGCAGCCGCCCCAGCGCGTAGTGCGAGGCCGGGCGGAGCCGCCCCCGGTAGCTCTGGTGCAGCACCTCCGCCTTGTACGCCGCCATGTCCACGCCGGTCGGGCAGTCGGAGGCGCAGCCCTTGCACGCCAGGCACAGGTCAAGTGCCTCGTGCACCTCGGGCGAACGCCACCCGCCCGACACGTCGCCGCCGTTGAGCATCTCCTGGAGGGCCCGCGCCCGGCCCCGGGTGGAGTCCTTCTCCTCCCTGGTCGCCAGGTAGGAGGGGCACATGACGCCGCCGGTCCCGGTGTTGTCGGCCCGGCACTTGCCCACGCCGGTGCAGCGGTGCACCGCCTGGCCGAAGTCGCCGCCGTCGTGCCGGTAGGCCAGGGCGAGCGGGCCGGGGGCCGGGCGGGCGGCGGGGACGCGCAGGTCGGCGTCGAACGGGCGGGGCCGGACCAGCACGCCGGGATTGAGCGTGCCGGCCGGGTCGAAGACGCCCTTCACCTGCTCGAACAGGCCGATCGCCGCGGGGGAGTACATGAGCGGCAGCAGCTCGCTCCTGGCGCGGCCGTCGCCGTGCTCGCCGGACAGCGAGCCGCCGTAGCCGGCGACGAGCGTGGCGGCGGCGACCAGGAACTCGCGCAGCACCTGAGTCCCCCCGGGCCGGTCCAGCGGCAGGTCGATCCTGATGTGCAGGCAGCCGTCGCCGAAGTGCCCGTACGGCAGGCCGGTGAGCCGGTGACCGGCCAGCAGCTCCTCGAAGTCGCGCAGGTAGCGGCCGAGCATCGCGGGCGGCACCGCGGCGTCCTCCCAGCCCGCGTGCGCCGGCCGCCCGGCCGGGCTGCGGCCGGACAGGCCCGCGCCGTCCTCCCTGATCCGCCAGAGCGCCGCGGCCTTCGCCGGGTCGGTGACGACGAGCGCGTCCGGGTGTCCCGCGGCCAGGCGGCCGGCCCGCTCGCGCACCTCGGCCTCGTCGTCGCCGGCGATCTCGGCGAACAGCCAGGCGGCCCCGCCCGGCAGCGGCGGGACCGCGCCGGGGCCGCGGCGGGCGCGCACCACGTCCACGATGCGGGCGTCGAGGCCCTCGCACGCGGTGGGCCGGAAGGCGAGCAGGCCGGGCGCGGCATCCCCTGCCTCGGCGATGTCGGCGTAGCCGAGCACGACCAGCGCGCGGTGCGCGGGATCGGCGACCAGCCGCACCGTCGCCTCGGTGAGCACGGCGAGCGTGCCCTCGCTGCCGACGAGCAGCCGGGTCACGTCGAAGCCGTTCTCCGGCAGCAGGTGCTCCAGCGCGTAGCCGGACACCTGGCGGCCGAACCTGCCGAACTCGGTGCGGATCGTCGCCAGGTTCGCCGCCACGAGGTCGCGCAGCGCGGCCGGCCCGGCCCGCTCGGGCAGGTCCAGATGGGTGCCGTCGCCGGCGACGGCCTTGAGTCCCGTCACGTTGTCGGAGGTGCGGCCGTAGCCGAGCGCGCGGGAGCCGCAGGCGTTGTTGCCGATCATCCCGCCGATGGTGCAGCGGGTGTGGCTGGACGGGTCGGGGCCGAAGCGCAGCCCGTACGGGGCCGCCGCCCGCTGCAGCGCCGCCTGGACCACGCCGGGCTGGACCACCGCCGTACGGGCCTCGGGATCGAGTGCGAGCACCCGGTCCATGTGCCGGCTGAAGTCGAGCACCAGGCCGGGGCCGACGGCGTTGCCGGCGATCGAGGTGCCCGCGCCGCGCGCGGTCAGCGGGACCTCGTGCCGGGCGCACAGCTCGACGGCGGCGTGGACGTCCTCGGCGGTCCTGGGCCGGGCGACCAGCAGCGGCGGCACCCGGTAGAGGGAGGCGTCGGAGGAGTGGACCGCGCGCGTGGTGCCGTCGGTCAGCACGTCGGCCACGCCGCGCCGGCGCAGGTCGCTCGCGAGAGCCGCGGCTCGGTCCATACGTAGCATGTTACATGCGACCCCTGTACCATGCCAGCCACCAGGACCACGAGAAGGGACGGCATGATGGTGGACGCGACCGCGCTGCGGGCGGCCTTCGCCCGGCGCCTGTCGGCCATGTACGGCACCGAGGTCCCCGCCTACACCACGCTCGTCGAGGTCGCCCAGGAGGTGAACCGCGAGGTCCTGGACCGCATGGGCGCGGACGCCGAACGGCTCGGCTCGATCGGCCGGGTCACCGCCGAGCGGCACGGCGCGATCCGCGTCGGCACCCCCCGCGAGCTGGCCCAGGTCGCGCGGATCTTCGGCGCGATGGGGATGTACCCGGTCGGCTTCTACGACCTGCGGGAGGCGGCGAGCAGCTCGGTGCCGGTCGTCTCGACGGCGTTCCGGCCCGTGGACGCCGGTGAGCTGGCCGCGAACCCGTTCCGCGTCTTCACCTCCATGCTGGTCACGGGCGACCGGCGGTTCTTCGGCGAGGACCTGCGGCGCAGGCTGGAGGCGTTCCTGGACGCCCGGCGGCTGTTCCCGCCGCGGCTGCTGGAGCTGGCCGACCGGGCCGAGGCCGAGGGCGGGCTGGACGACGCGGCGGCCGAGGAGTTCCTGACGCTCGCCACGCGCTCGTTCGAGCTGTCCCGCGAGCCGGTCTCGCGCGGCTGGTACGCCGAGCTGGAGCGGGTCTCCGCCGTGGCCGCCGACATCGGCGGCGTCCCGAGCACGCACGTCAACCACCTGACCCCGCGCGTGCTCGACATCGACGCCCTCTACGCCCGTATGTCCGGGCGCGGCATCACCATGATCGACGCCATCCAGGGACCGCCCCGCTGGTCCGGCCCCGACCTGCTGCTGCGCCAGACCTCCTTCCGCGCGCTCGCCGAGCCCCGGCTGTTCCGCGAGGACGACGGCCGGGTGGTCGAGGACGACCTGCGGGTGCGCTTCGGCGAGGTCGAGGCGCGGGGGATCGCGGTGACCCCGGCCGGGCGGGCGCTCTACGACGAGCTGGCCGCCGCCCTGGACGACGCCCTCGCCGGGCGGCGGGTGGACGCGGAGGAGCGCAACGCCGTGGCCGCCGCGCTGTGGGAGGCGCGGGTGCCGGGCACGGAGGCGGAGCTGGCCGCGCGGGACCTGGCGTACTTCACCTTCCACGCCGCAAAGGACCGGCCCGCTGGAGCGCCCCCGGCCGGCCTCGCCGAGCTGCTGGCCGGCGGCTGGGTGAGCGCCCGGCCCATCGTGTACGAGGACTTCCTGCCCCGCTCGGCGGCCGGCATCTTCCAGTCGAACCTCACCTCCGACGGCGCCAAGGACGTCACGGAGGCCGGCGCCGACCTCGGCCCCGAGGAGCTGGCGGGGGTGCTCGGGCGGACCCTGCACGACCCGTACGAGCTGTACGCCGCGATCCGCGCCGAGTCGCTGGCCCGCGCACGGGAGGAGCTGGGCCTGCCCGGCGAGGTCGGTTAGCCGGCGGGCTCCTCGACGACGGGCTCCTCGACGGCGGGCTCCTCGACGACGGGCTCATCGACGACGGCGGCCCAGAGCGCGGCCACGTCCACCGGCTCGCCCTGGGCGCGGGCCGCCTGCGCGGCGAGGATGAGCCCGGTGTTGGTCAGGTGGGCGCGCATGGCCCGCACCGCGCCTCCGGCGTCGCCCGCGGCCACCGCCGCCACGATCGGCTCGTGCTCCTCGTGCACCTGCCGCAGCGTGCGCGAGGCATCGTCGGTGGAGGAGCCGAGGATGCGCATGGTGTCGCGCAGGCCGCCGACGATCGCGCGGGCCCGCCCGTTGCCCGCGGCCACCAGCATGCGGTCGTGCAGCGCCTGGTCGAGGTGGAAGAACAGCTCCTCGTCGCCGGCCGAGACCGCCGCCGCCATCCGCTCCATGGTCTCCCGCAGCGCCGCGCCCAGCCCGGCGGGCCCCGCCCCCGCCGCGCGCCGCACGGCGGGCAGCTCCAGCGCGAGCCGGACCCCGAAGATCTCGACGATCTCGCGCGGGTGCGGCAGCACGACCCGGAACCCTCGGTTGCGCTCGACCTGCACCAGCCCGGCCTCCACCAGGCGCAGCATGGCCTCGCGGACCGGGCTGCGGGAGACGTTGAGCTGCTCGGCGATCTGGTAGACGGAGTAGAGCCGGCCCGGGACCATCGCGCCGGAGTGCACCGCCCGGCGCACCTCGGAGATCACCTGCTCGGCCAGCGACCGGCCCGCCTGCGGCAGCGGCTGCAGCTTCAGCTCGGCGTGTTCGCGGGTGGGCGGCATGGAGGCATGCTACCCGTACGGGTGCGCCATAGGTTCTTCACCAATTCTTGCCTGGTACGGGATATTCACGTTCGGTGTGGCGGTCGGGTGTGATTCGTGCCTCCTGCAAGCATCGTGAAGCAGGCAATTCCGAAAGGAACAGCACATGTTCGCGCCCATTCACCTTCACCGCGGAATGCGGAAGGCCGCCGCGTGCGGCACGCTCTCGCTCGTCCTCGCCACCACGCTGGCTCCGGCGTGGGCGGACAACCGGACGGACAGCCGGACGAACGACCGGAGGGACAACCGCACGGACGACGACGACAACGACACCGTCAACGACGAGGAGGAGGTCGTCAACGACGAGGAGAACGTCGACGAGCGCCGCCGGCACCGCACCCGCATCATCAAGGACCACGACCACAGCGTGTGCACGCCACGGATCTTCTACAAGCGCGGACACATCTCACCGCGCAACTTCTTCGTCCCGCGCACCCGCTTCACCGACGGCCCCGGCGGCTCGATGACGGTGTCGGTGACGAGGGAGCACGAGGTGCTCGCGTTCCTGGAGACGGAGAAGGAGTGGACCAGGACCACCAACCCCATCGAGCCCGGAGAGGTGATCCGCGCGCTGCGCAAGAACGGCATCCCGCACCTGGAGGAGCGGCACATGGTGTTCACGGGGCACGAGTACACGCGCGAGATCAGCGACGGGATGTACGGCAACATGTGGTACCGGGTGTTCGGCTACCGCATCGGCTGGTCGGCGTGGTCGGTCCTTTCCACGTGCCGGCAGGTGGAGATCGCTACGGGCATCGCCAACGTGCCGGCCCGCTTCGAGGGCTGGCGGTACTGGGAGACCAAGCACCCCTCGTACAAGGGGAGAAGACTTCCCTGGAAGTGACCCCGGCGGGTCAACGGCGGCGGCGACGGCGGCGACGCCGGCTCTGGTCGGCGGCTTCGTCCGGGCCAGGTGACGGGCCGGGCAGGCCGGGCAGCGCCAGGCTTGCCCGGATTGCCGTGAGACGGCGCAATACGATCATGACGCGACTCCCCTTCTGGATTCCGACCCCTCGGCCTACCCGCCTCAAACGTACGGATTCTCTTGTATGAGTAATTTTCACTGGTAAATAGGTTCATCCCGTCCCATGCTGTAGCGGCACGGCTCCAATCCATTGGCTAGGGAATGGGAGTTACCTATGCCGCCGGTGATCGTGGGGCGCGAGGGCCCTCAGTCCGGAAGACGGTTCCCGCTCGGCGAGCGGCCGCTGACGTTCGGCCGCAGGAGCGACAGCGGCGTGGTCATCGCCGGCGGCCGGGCCTCGCGCTCGCACGCCGAGGTGCGCCACGAGGAGGGCCGCTACATCCTGCGCGACCTGGGCAGCCGCAACGGCACCCTGGTCAACGGCGCCCGCGTGGACACGCACGTGCTGCGCCCCGGCGACCTGATCACCATCGACGACGAGGTCTTCTGCTTCGAGCTCGCGGGCGAGGACGACGAGACCATCATGGGCACCGGGACGGTGCGGAGCGCCGTACGGACGGTGGACCCCGGGCAGGTCCTGCGCGTCACGATCAGCGGCGGCGGCCCCGTCGGGCTCAGCCTCGCCCTGCTCCTCGACCAGCTCATGGGCGAGCGGGTCGCGATCACCGTGTACGACGGCCGCTGGAGGAGCGACGGCGCCCGGGTCGTGTGGAAGGGCAGGGAGGAGGGCAACATCCGGCGGCAGCAGGTCGTCACCGTCCAGAGCCGCCAGTACCTCAACCTGCCCGAACGGGCGCAGGCCCGGCTGTTCGCGCCCGGCGCGTACACCGAGATGTGGCCCACCGGACCCGACTCCATCCGCGGCCAGGGCCCGCGCAACCTGCGCATCGCCTACATCGAGGACACGCTCCTGGAGCTGGCGAACGAACGCCCCGACCGGATCCGGCTGGTCCCCGGGCGGTTCTCGCCCGACGAGCACCGCGAGGCCACCGCCCGCGACCATGTCCTCGCCATCTGCGAGGGCGGGCGCTCACGCACCCGCGCCCACTTCGCGGCCAAGTTCGGCAACGCCGACACCTCGATCTACTCCCTCGACGGCCACCACCTCCAGGACGTCGTCCTCGGGCTGCGCGTCAAGTCCGACCTGCCGGACCCGATGACCGTGCTGCTCACCGTCGCCCAGAACCGCTTCCTGCTGAACGCCCTGCGCGGCGAGGGCTTCCTCAACATGCGGCTGACCGACGAGGAGGCCAAGGAGGTCATCGGCATCGACCCGGTCCGGCACGTGTTCGAGCAGTGCGTCGCCGCCAGTCCCTGCCTCATGGACCGGACCGAGCACGGCGAGTTCCACTGCTCCACGCACGGCACGCTGTTCCTGCCCGCGCTGGTCAGGGGCTCGCGGCTGTGGACGCGGGTGCGGGAAGGGCTGCGCTTCTTCGGCGTCGCCGAGGAGAACCTGAGCGCGGTGACCGCGTTCCGGCTCGACATGGTCCAGCGGCCGCGCTTCACCGCCCAGCTCCACCCGCCGACCGCCGGGACGCCCGGCACGTACGGGTTCCTGCTCGGCGACGCCGCCAACGCCATCCACTTCTGGCCGGGGCGCGGGCTGAACAGCGGGCTGGCCTCGGCCATCTCGCTGGCGCGTACGCTCAGCCAGAGCTGGCGCGGCCGGCCGTTCCGCGACGCCGACTTCATCCGGCACGAGGCGGCCATGTCGATGCTGCAGTACCGGCACAAGAGCCGCGCGTGGAAGGCGATGGTGGCCACGGACGGCGACGGCGTCACCCGGGCCGTCAAGGACCTGATCGCCGACGGCCTCACGCCACCCGAGGCCGGCGCCGCCGCGGACGGGTCCAGGGAGGCCGATCTGGACGCGTTCATGGACCGGCTCCGGCAGATCCGCGACCGGCTGGCCTCCCGCATCCCCGGCCTGCCCGACGACGCCGCGCTCCGGGCCCACCTGCGCTGCCTCAGCCCCGAGGCGCTGCGCGCGTTCCTCGCCAGTGGGGCTTGGGACACGCTGGTCATGGGCGGCGAGGAGGTGGACATCGACATCTTCTACCGGCAGGACCCGCCGGACCTGCTGGTGTCCACCCCGCCGCCGTCCCCGCCGCCGTCCCCGCCGCTGTCACCGTCCCCGTCCCCGCCCCCCGACGACCGCCGCCAGGCCACCCGCGTGATCCGCAGGGGACCGAGCGGCCAGATGGTCTGACCCCGGCGCAGGGCC
Source organism: Nonomuraea wenchangensis (assembly GCF_900111685.1). Lineage (GTDB taxonomy): Bacteria > Actinomycetota > Actinomycetes > Streptosporangiales > Streptosporangiaceae > Nonomuraea > Nonomuraea wenchangensis. The sequence continues at coordinate 57,920 of NZ_FOHX01000006.1, read as the reverse complement.
GGGTCAGCGGGTGCGGCGGAGGGCCCATTCGACGCCGGGGCAGCGGTCCATCACCACGTCGAGCCCGGCCTCCCGCGCCCGCCGCGCGGCGGCCTCGTCGACGACGCCGAGCGGCAGCCACACCGCCCCGGCGCCGATCGCGACGGCCTCGTCCACGGCCTGCCCGGCGTGCTCGGCGCGCCGGTAGATCGCGACCACGTCCACTTTCTCCCGCACCTCGGCGAGTGAGGCGTGCCCCGGCTCGCCGTGCACCGTCTCGGCGGCCGGATGGACCGGGATGATCCGCTTGCCGCGCGTCTGCAGCAGGCCCGCCTGGTCGTACGCCGTGCGGTGGGGGTTGTCCGACAGCCCGACGAAGGCCCACGTCCGCGTCTCGGTGAGGAGCCGGCGGATGACGTTCTCGTCCGCGTAAGCATTGCCCATGTCCGGGCAACACGGCCGCCCCGCCGGGAATTTCCGCCTCAGCGCTTCATGAACGCCAGTAAGGCGGAGGCCAGCTCCTCGGGAGCCTCCTCGGCCATGTGGTGGCCGCTGTCGATCGGATGACCGGTCACGTCGTCGGCCCAGGTGCGCCAGATGGCCAGCGGGTCGCCGTACAGGTCCTCCATGTCGTCCCTCGACGACCAGAGGAACAGCGTCGGGCAGGTGACGCGGCGGCCCGCCGCCTGGTCGGCGTCGTCGGCGGCCCGGTCCACCGTCAGCCCGGCCCGGTAGTCCTCGCACATGGCGTGGACCGTGACCGGGTCGTGCACGGCGCGGCGGAAGTCCAGGTAAGCCTCCGGCCCCATCTGCTCCTCCGTGGCCCCGTACCAGGCGTCGGGGTCGGCGTTGATGAGGTGCTCCGCCGGCTTGTCGGTCTGGCCGAGGAAGAACCAGTGCCACCAGGCCGCGGCGAAGCGCGCGTCGGCGCGGGCCAGCGCCTCGCCGATCGGGATCGCGTCCATCACGACCAGGCGGGTGACCTCGCCGGGATGGTCGGCGGCCAGGCGGTGGGCGACGTACGCGCCCCGGTCGTGCCCCGCCACGGCGAAGCGGTCGTGGCCGAGCGCCCGCATGAGGGCGACCAGGTCCCGCGCCATCGCGCGCTTGCCGTAGGGGGCGTGGTCGGGGGTGGTGGGCGGCTTGCCGGAGCGGCCGTAACCGCGCAGGTCGGGGCAGACCACGTAGTGGTGGGGGGACAGGAGAGGGGCGACGCGGTGCCAGGTGGCGTGCGTACGCGGATGACCGTGCAGGAGCAGCAGCGGGGTGCCGGAGCCGCCGTGCCGGACGTACAGCTCCGTCTCGCCCACGTCGATCACGTCGGTCGCGAAGTCGTCGAACATCCGCGGCCACTACCCAGCCGGGCGGCTACCCGCTCATCGCCGCCCCGCCGGCGGGCGGGCGCCCTCCACCGCGTACGTGACCAGCGTGGTCAGCACCTCCTTGACCGAATCGCGGCGCCGCACGTCGCACAGCACGATCGGGGTCGTCTCGCTCAGCCCGAGCGCGCGCCGCACCTTGGCGGGCTCGTACCTGCGGGCCCCGTCGAAGCAGTTCACGGCCACCACGAACGGGATGCCGCGCTGCTCGAAGTAGTCCACGGCGGGGAAACACTCCTGGAGGCGGCGGGTGTCGGCCAGCACCACCGCGCCGAGCGCGCCGAGCGCCAGCTCGTCCCACATGAACCAGAACCGGTCCTGCCCCGGCGTCCCGAACAGGTACAGCCACAACCCGTCGCGGATCGTGATGCGGCCGAAGTCGAGCGCCACGGTGGTGGTGGTCTTGGACTCCACGCCCGACAGGTCGTCCACCCCGACGCCCCGCTCGCTCAGCAGCTCCTCGGTGTGCAGGGGACGGATCTCGCTGATGGTCCCGACCATGGTCGTCTTGCCGACGCCGAACCCGCCCGCGATGAGGATCTTGATGGCCAAGGCCGGGGCGACGGCCGTCGTCCCCGGCTCAGAGGCTGCGTAGCCCATGCAGCACTTCCCTGTAGATGCGTTCGTCGATCGTCTGCGCCACCGGGCGCGGCCGTTCGATGGTGACCAGGCCCTCGCGCCGCAGGTCGCCCAGGATCACCCGGGTGATGTTGAGCGGCAGCCTGAGATGCGCCGCGACGTCGGCCACCGGCGTGGGCCGGCGGCACAGCGACAGCACGGCGCGGTGCTCGGGGATCAGGTCCGCGAACTCGTGCGACCCGGCGACCGTCACGACGATGGCCACCAGGTCGAACGTCTCCCCCTGCGGGCGCGCCCGGCCCCCGGTCAGTCCGTACAGCCGGATCAGGGGGCCGGGATCCTCTCCTGTCACGGTCTCGCGCCGTTCCAGGCGGGTGCCGGTGCCGCTCCCCTCGGCTGCGCGGAGAGGTGCTCGCCGACCCTCTTGACCATCAGCGCCATCTCGTAGGTGACCATGCCGAGCTCGGCGTCGGCCGCCGCGAGCACCGCCAGCCGGGCTCCCTGGCCCGCGGCGGTGACGAACAGGAAGCCCCCTTCCATCTCGATGATCGTCTGCCGTACGCCGCCCAGGCCGAAGTGCCGGCCCGCGCCCATGGCGAGGCTGTGGCTGCCGGCGGAGATGGCGGACAGGTGCTCGGCGTCCTCACGGGTCAGGTCACGGGAGCCGCCCATGGCGAGCCCGTCGGCGGACAGCACGATGGCGTGCCGGACGCCGGGGACGCGCTGGGTGAGGTCGTCGAGAAGCCAGCTCAGTTCATTTCTGGGGTCGGGCATCGGGATGGTCGTCCTTTCGGTTCCACACGTCTTGTCCTTGCGGCTCGTCGGCCAGGCGGCGTCCTTGCTGCCAGCCTTGCTGCATGGACGACATGAGCTGTGCGAGCTCCTCCGGCGAGCGTACGGAGACGCCGCGCGCCTGGGTCCGTCTCGCGGTGCGGAGCTGAGGGGCGAGGCTGGCCTGCGGGACCCGCATGGGCAGCCCGTCCAGGTCCTCGTCGGCCTCCTGCGGCGGAACGGTCACGCTCCAGCCCGGAGGCGGGCCCGGCGGGACGGCCGGGGCGGGGCGCGCGGGCGGCGCGGGCGGCGGTTCCGCGGCGGGAGCAGCGCCGCCGCCCCTGCCGTTGCCCGCCCGCGACGGGGGAGCGGCCTCGAACCAGGTGCCGCGCTCGGGCCGCGCCGGCTCCTCCGCCACCGGCTCCGGCGCGCTCTCCGCCGGCTGCTCCTCCGGGTCGTCGCCGGGGGCGTCCCCGGGCGCGTCGGCGAAGCGGACCGGGTGGCCGTTGAGCACCTTGGCGTCGAGAGGCGGCCCGAGGGGCGGGTCGAGGGGCGGGCGGGGCTCCGGCGCGCGGTGCCGCGACTCGGCGGGCGCGGAGTCGATCGCCCGCATGGGCCGGCCAGCCGTCACCGGCCCGGCCGGCCGCGCCGGGGCGTCCACGCCGGCCAGCAGCCCGACGGGCAGCAGCACGATCGCGGTCGTCCCGTCGTACGGCGAACGCCGCAGCGAGATCTTGATGCCGTGCCGGGCCGCGAGCCGGGACACCACGAACAGCCCGAGCCGGTCGCTGTCGGCCAGGTCGAACTCCGGCGGCTCGGTGAGCCGCGCGTTCAGCTCGTCCAGCGTGGCCTGGTTCAGCCCGAGTCCGCGGTCCTCCACCTCCAGGGCGAAGCCGTTGGCCGCGGTCATGCCGCGGATCTGCACGGAGGTGTCCGGCGGGGAGAAGACGGTGGCGTTCTCCACCAGTTCGGCCACGAGGTGGATGACGTCGGTGACCGCCGCACCGACCAGCATCGGGGCCTGCGGCATGGGCGCGACGGTGACGCGGGTGTAGTCCTCGACCTCCAGGACCGCGGCCCGTACGACGTCGAACAGCGGCACCGGGTCGCGCCAGCGGCGCGCGGGCACGGAGTCGGACAGGATGATGAGGTTCTCGGCGTGCCGCCGCATGCGGGTGGTGAGGTGGTCGAGCTTGAACAGGTCCTCCAGCACCTCCGGCTCGTCCACCCGGCGCTCCATCGTGTCGAGCAGCGCGAGCTGGCGGTGCAGCAGCGCCTGGTTGCGCCGCGCCAGGTTGAGGAACACCTGCCCGACGCCCTTGCGCAGCGTCGCCTGCCCGACCGCGGCCTCGACCGCGGTGCGGCGCACCGCCGCGAAGGCGTCCACGACCCTGTCCACCTCGGCGGTGTCGGCCGGGTCGAGGGGAGGGGCCTCGGTGGCGGGGTCCACGTCGTCGCCGCGGCGCAGCCGTTCCACCAGGCGGGGCAGCCGCTCCTCGGCCAGCTCCACCGCCGAGCCCTGGAGCCGGCGCAGCTCGGAGATGAGCGAGCGGCCAAACCGGTACGACAGCGCGAGCGACAGCACCATCACGGCGAGCCCCGCGAGCAGGACCAGCCCGATCCGCCAGTAGGCGCCGCTCTTCTGCGCCTCGGCCTCCTCGGCGGCGCGGGCCAGCTCGCTCTGGGTGCCCCGGTTGATGAGGCCGAGCAGCGCCTCGGCGTCGCCCTTCCACTGGGCGGCCTCGACCGGCGGCGCCCCGCCGGTGTCCCAGCTGAACAGCTCGTCCTCGGTCTCGATCACCCGCCGGTACTGCGGGCTGGAGACGAGCTCGTCGTAGTTGGCCTTCAGCTCGGGGCCGGCGTCGCGCTCGGCGTTGGCGAAGACCAGCCGGCGGCTGCTGAAGGCGGCCACGAACGCGGCCCGGTCGGTGGGCGACATGCGGCGGTGGACGATGGTGCTGGTGAGCACCGCGTGCTCGCGGCCCAGATACTCGGCGGTGGCCGCGTAGGCCGCCATGCCGCGGACCGAGCGGAAGGAGGAGACGTCGCTCAGCGCGTCGCGGTCGTTGAACTGCCGGTTGGCGACGGCGATGACGTTGTTGTACGCCTCGATGATGGTCAGCGGCGGGGCCAGGACGCCGCCGTCGGCCGAGGCGCGCAGCGACTGCAGCCCGTCGAGGGCCTGGACGAGCGCGCGCACCTGGGCGGGGGTCTCCTGGCCGCCCTCGGTGACGTCCACGGTGCCGATGACCTCGCGCAGCCGTTCGACCTTGACGTCGGTGTTGCGGCGCTGGTCGATGAGCGGCGCGTACGCGCCGGTGCTGCGCGGCGCCTCGGCCGAGAGCTGCCGCTCGCGCTGGAGCTCGATGATGAGCTGCAGCACCGGCGAGCCGATGGCCTCCCAGCGGTCCTGCGTCTGAGAGACGTCCATGATCTCCTGGACGCTGGAGTAGGCGATGAAGCCCCACAGTGCCACCATCGACACCAGCGGGAGTAAGAGGATCCGGAGCAGCTTGGCACGGATCGGAGGGGGCGAACTCATACGATCATGTCCAATTCCGCCGAGCAGCCGCAGGCCGGTATCGCCCCCCGAGGATGCCCGTCACGACTGATTACTCCTTACAGGTCCGTCCACTATGCCGATGGGGCACATGTACTTCAAGGTACGGATGCGAAGAAAGCGGCTTATAGCGGGTTGACTCTTTGTCAACACACCGATCGTGAACGTAACTGTTGGCATGTCACCTAATGTGACGAAATTTCAGCCACTTTCCGAACATTGTTCCGGAGTGATCGGAAGGGTCAGGCGGCCTCGGCCGCGGCCAGCAGGGACGAGAGCTTGTGCAGGCCGCGCGAGGTGCGGGCCTTGACCGTGCCGAGAGGGACGCGGAGGCGTTCGGCGATCTCCTGCTGGGTCAGCTCGCCGTAGTAGGCGAGCTCGATGACCTGGCGCTGGGCGTGGGAGAGCTCGGCCAGGGCGCGGCGGATCCGGTCGCGGTCGGCCAGCTCCTCGTCCGCCGGGCGCTGCGCGGGCACCGCCGCCTCTGCCGCGGCGTCCAGCGGGACCGTGGACGGGCGGCGGGCGCGCAGGTGGTCCACGGCGCGGCGGTGGGCGATCACGTACAGCCAGGCGGCCTGGCTCCTGGACGGGTCGTAGCGCTCGCGGGAGCGCCAGGCGTCGGCGAACACGACCTGGAGCAGGTCGTCCACGTCCTGGGGTGAGATGAAGCGCCGCAGGTAGGAGCGGAGGGCGGGCGCGTGCGCGCGGTAGCTGTCGCTCAGGGTCTCCTCGTCGTCGCGCTCGGAGTGCCGCTGCTGGCTGGTGGTCGGAGTCATCCCCATGGTCCGTCCTGCTCCCCGGTAAAACCTATTCAAAACCTATTCATATCGGGAGGAGGGGGACAGTACAACGTCATCGGGGGAAAGACACACTCAAGGCAGGGCCCGCCGGATTTGGGACAGCGCCTCGCGGAAGGTATCTACCCTGATCACGCCCTCGGGAAGAGCCCCGTACCAGCCTCGGCCGCCGACGATCAGCCGCGCCGCCGGGCGCAGCCGCGGCAGCGCGGCGAGCGGAGCGGTAGCGCCCGTGAGCTCCTGCTGCGACCAGACGAACACCGCCGCCGGATGCAGCCGGCGCATCGCGTGCGCCAGCGCGGCGTAGGGCGTGCGGGCCCCGAGGACGCGGGTCTCCACGCCCTCCTCGGCCAGGGCGGCGGACAGGGCGTGCACGGGAAGGGTGTGCTGCTCGTCCTCGGCGCAGGCGAGCAGTACGGGGCGGCGGCCTGACGGGGCGGCCTGCCGGAGCGTGTGCCGGTGCAGGGCGGCGAGGATGCGGTCGGAGAGCAGGTGCTCGACGTCGATGCCCGCGCCCGAGTCGTCCTGGCGGCGGCAGACGGCGTCGAAGGCGGGCAGGACCAGCCCCTCCCACGTCGGCCGGACCCCCTGCGCCGCCAGCGACGACTCCAGCAGGTGGGAGACGGCGTGACTGTCCAGCACGAACGCGGCCCGCACAAGCGAGGCGACCCCGGCCCGCGCAGGCCCGGCCGAGGGGACGGCCTCGCCCGGGGCCCCCGCCGCACCGTCCTGCTCCCTGGCCGGCTCGCCGGTGAGGGTGAGGGCGTGGCGGGCGGCCTCGGCGGGTGGCAGGCCCTCGGCGATCAGGCGCTTCATCTCCCGCAGCCGGTGCAGGTCCGCGGCGTCGTAGCGGCGGTGGCCGCCCGCGCTGCGCCGGCTCGGGCCGAGCCCGTAACGCAGGTTCCAGGTGCGCAGCGTGGGCGCGGGCACGCCGAGCAGCCGCGAGACGGCCCCGATGCCGTACCCGGCCTCTTCCTCACTCACCGAACGTCCCCGTCCCCGTGCTCGTCATGGTCGTCCCGCTGGTCCGGACCCTTTTCCGGCACTCCCGTGACCATCCTTTCGCGATCCGCCGACCGCCGGATGCAACCGGCGGGGGATGCCTTCGCGAAGACATATGTACCGACAAGGAGACAGGACGCATGACAATCGTGACCTCGCACACCGTCACCCCGGCCGGCGGCGCAGGGAACGGCCGGGTGCGCCGCCTGGTCGACCAGCGTCTCGGCGAGCTGCTCGACCAGGAGCTCGCCCGGCTGGGCTTCCTCGGCGAGGAGGGTGTCGGCCTGGTCCGCCGCCACCTCGCCGCGTTCGCCCGGGACGGCGGCAAGCGGCTGCGGCCGGCGTTCGTGTACTGGGGGCACCGCGCGGCCGGCGGCACGGCCGCGGAGCTCGGCGCGGTGCTGAACGCCGCCTGCGCCGTCGAGCTGGTGCACGTCGCGGCGCTGCTCCTCGACGACGTCATGGACGAGGCCCCCGGCCGCCGGGGCCGCCCGGCCGCGCACGTCGCGCTGGCCGCCGAGCACCGCCGCGCGGGCCTGCGCGGCGACCCGGCCCGCTACGGCGAGTCGCAGACCACCCTGCTCGCCCTGCTGGCCCTGGCCTGGGCCGACGCCGCGCTGCTCGGCTCCGGGCCGCACCTCGCCGACGCGCTCGGCGTCCTGACCCGGCTGCGCGTGGAGGTCACGGCCGGGCAGCAGCTCGACCTGGCCGGCACCGCCGCCGGCGCGGACACCGGCCGCACCCGTACGATCGCCCTCTACAAGTCGGCCAAGTACACCATCGAGCGCCCCCTGCACCTCGGGCACGCGGTGGCGGGCGGCGAGCCGGCGGCCCGGCGGGCGCTGAGCGCGTACGCGCTGCCGCTGGGGGAGGCGTTCCAGCTCCGCGACGACGTCCTCGGCGTCTTCGGCGACCCGGGCCGCACCGGCAAGCCCGCCGGCGACCTGCGCCAGGGCAAGCCCAACCACCTCGTAGCCGACGCCAGGGAACGCGTGGGGCCGCGCGGCGCCGCCCTCCTCGACACGGTCACCACCGAGCGGGACGCGGCCGTGGCCCGCGAGCTGATCGTCTCCTGCGGCGCGCTGGACGCGGCGGAGCGGCGCATCTCCGGCCTGGCCGCGCGGGCCGTCGGGGCCCTCGGCACGCTGCCCGGCCTGCCCGGCGACGCCCGTGCGGCGCTCACCGAGCTGACCGTGCTCGCCACCGACAGGAGCCGCTGATGCCCCGGCTCGGACCCGCCGTGGTGATCGGCGCCGGCCTCGCCGGTCTCGCCGCCGCCGTACGGCTCGCGGCGGCCGGCCGGGAGGTCACCGTCGTCGAGGCCAGGGACGAGCCGGGTGGCTGCTGCGGGAGCGCCAGGCTCGGCCCGTACCGGTTCGACACCGGCCCGTCTGTGCTGACCATGCCCGGCGTGCTCGCCGAGACCTTCGGCGCGGCGGGGGAGGAGTTGCGCGACTGGCTGCCGCTGCGCCGCCTCGACCCGGCGTACCGCATGGTCTTCCACGACGGCTCCCGCCTGGACCTCACCACGGACGGCGCGGTCATGGCCGAGCGGGTGCGCGAGCTGTGCGGGCCCGCCGAGGCGGCCCGCTACCTGCGTTACCGTCGGCTGCTCGGCGAGCTGTTCGCGGCGGAGTGGCCCGCGTTCATCGACGCCGACATGACCAGGCTGGGCGCCCTCGCCCGCCCGCTCGCGCTGGCCAGGCTCGCCGCGCTCGGCGGTTTCCGCCGCCTGGACCGGCTCGCCGCCCGCCACCTCACCGACGAGCGGCTGATCAGGGCCCACACCTTCCAGTCCCTGTACGTCGGCCTGTCCCCGCAGCGCGCCCTCGGCATCTACGCCGTCATCGCGCACATGGACACCGTCGGCGGCGTCTACTTCCCCGAGCGCGGCGGCATGCACGCCATCCCGTCCGCGCTGGCCGCCCTGCTGGAGAAGCTGGGCGCGCCCGTCCGGTACGCCGCCCGCGCCCGCGAGGTGCAGGCCGATCGGGACGGCGTCACCGGCGTCCTGCTGGAGGACGGCGAACGCCTGCCCGCCGCGCACGTGGTGGTCGCCTGCGACCGGTACGCGGCCCGGCGGCTGCTGCCCGTCCTGGCCACCGACTGGCGGATGCGCCGCCCCCGGTTCTCGCCGTCCTGCCTGGTCGTCCATGCCGGGCTGGAGCGCCCGCCGGCCGGGCAGGCGCACCACACGCTGCACTTCGGGCGGGCGTGGCGGGAGACGTTCGCGGCGCTGGAGTCGGGCCGGCCGCAGCCGGACCCGAGCCTGCTCGTCACCTGCCCCGCCACGGACGAGGACGCCGCGCCGCCGGGGCACGCCACGCTCAGCGTCCTGGAGCCCGCGCCCAACCTGGAGTCCGCCGACTGGGACCGGCTCCGCCCCCGGCTGGAGGAGCGGCTGCTCGGCCGGCTGGCCGCGCTCGGCTACGGCGACCTGTCCGCGTCGCCCCGGCTCGTCCTCGACCCGCCCGCGTGGGCGGCGCTCGGGCACACCGCGGGCACCCCGTTCGCGCTCGACCACCGCTTCACCCAGACGGCGTGGCTGCGCCCGTCCGGCGCCGCTCGGCGGGTGCCCGGACTGCACTTCGCCGGCATGCACACCGCGCCGGGCGTCGGGGTCCCCCCGGTGCTCATCTCCGGCCGGCTCGCCGCAGAACGCATCCTGACTTTGTAAAGGGCACCCGTTGACGCTCACCGCCAGCTACGAACGCTGCCGCCAGTTGCACGCCCGCTACGGCCGGTCCTACTACCTGGCCACGCTGCTGCTGCCCGCGTGGAAACGCCGCCACGTCCACGCGCTGTACGGTTTCGCCCGCTACGCCGACGAGATCGTCGACTCCTTCACCATGACCGCCGACCGGCGGGCGGCGCTCGACGCGCTCTGCGAGCGCACCGGGAGGGGGCTGGCCGGCGAGCCGGTCGCGGACCCGGTGCTGCCCGCGTTCCTGCACACCGTGCGCTCGTTCGGGATCGCGCACGGCGACGTGGACGCCTTCCTCGCCGCGATGCGCGCCGACCTGTCGGTCACCGGCTACGCCACCTACGACGACCTGCTCGGCTACATGGAGGGGTCGGCGGCGGTCATCGGCACCATGATGCTGCCGGTGCTGGAGGCGCTGCCCGGCCAGGAGGCCGCGGCCAGGGAGCCGGCCCGCCAGCTCGGCCTGGCCTTCCAGCTCACGAACTTCCTGCGCGACGTGCGGGAGGACCACGCCCGCGGCCGGGTCTACCTGCCCGCGAAGGACCTCGCCGCGTACGGGGTCGAGCCCGCCGACCTGGGCCGGTCTCGGACGGGGCCGGCGGTGCGCGAGCTGCTGGCCTTCGAGGCGGCCCGCGCCCGCGAGCACTACCGGGCCGCGGCGACGGGCATCGATCTGCTGGTGCCCTCGTCCAGGCCGTGCGTGCGCGCCGCCGTCGAGCTGTACGGCGGGATCCTCGTCGCGATCGAGCGCGGCGGCTTCGCGGTGCTGGAACGGCGGGTACGGGTGCCGCGCCACGTCAGGGCCGCCGCCTTCGCCCGCCATCTGCTGGCCTCCGCCGGGGCGGGCCGCCTCGAACGCCGCGTCCGCGTGGAGCTCCCATGACCGGCCCGTACGCCGTGCACGCGGGCGGGCGGGACGCGGTGGCGCTGGACGCGATGGGCGGCGATCACGGGCCCGCCGAGACCGTGGCGGGCGCGGTGGCGGCCCGGCGGGAGCACGGGGTGCCGGTCGTCCTCGTCGGCCGGGAGCCGGACCTCGCCCGCGAGCTGGCCGTCCACGACGCCGTGGGCGAGATCCCGGTCGTGCACGCCCCCGACGTCGTGCCCATGACGGAGCGGGGCGTGGGCGGCGCCGCCCTGCCCGCCTCCAGCCTGGCCGTGGGCTGCGGCCTGCTCGGCGCAGGCGAGGCCGCCGCGTTCGTGTCGGCCGGCTCCACCGGCGCGGTGGTCGCCCAGGCCGTGCGGCTGGTCGGCAGGGCCGAGGGCGTGCTGCGTCCCGCGCTCGGCGTCGCGCTGCCGACGCTGCCCGGCGGGGCGAGCGTGCTCGTGGACGCCGGCGCCACCGCCGACCCGACGCCGGAGATGATGGCCCAGTTCGCGCTGCTCGGCGCCGGGTACGCCCGCGCCGTGCTGGACGTGCCCGACCCGGTCGCCGGGCTGCTGTCGATCGGCTCGGAGCCCGGCAAGGGCAACCGGCTGGCCCGGCGGGCCGAGGAGCTGCTGCGCGGCCTGCCGATGCGCTTCCACGGCAACATCGAGGGCGACGACGTGCTGTCCGGCGCGGTGGACGTCATCGTCACCGACGGTTTCACCGGCAACGTCGTGCTGAAGAACGTCGAGGGGTGCGTACGGACCGCGCTCGCCATGGTCGCGCGGGCCGGCCTCGCCGAGCCTGGCGCGCTGGCGCGGGTGGCCCGGCGCTACGACCCGCAGACGCACGGCGGGGCGGCGCTGCTGGGGCTGCGCGGCACCGTGATCGTCGCCCACGGCTCCTCGACCGCCGCCACGGTCGCCCGCGCCTGCGCGGTCGCCCACTCCCTGTCCTCTTTGGAACCGGTGTGATGCTCCGTCCCGGGTCAGGCCAGGGGGTCGGAGCCGTTCCAGGTGCCTTCGCTCCCGTACGGGCTGAACCGGGCGAACAGCTCCTCGCTGTACCAGTCGTCCGCGCGCACCCGCGCCACCACCCTCAGATGCTCGTCGTCCCCGTAGGCGAAGCGGCGCATCGCCGCCGCGTCCCGCCACAGGGAGAACGTCGCCTGCCGGGCCAGCGGCCACTCGCCGACCCCGACCGAGGCCAGGCAGCCGTCCTGCCGGGCCAGCAGCCGGTCCACCCGCGGCACCGAACGGTAGAAGGCCGCCAGCCGCCGCGCCCTGATCGAGGCCCGCGTGAGCACGGCGACCGGTCCGCTCCCGCCCTGCCTGACGACGTCCGGCGGGAAGGGGTCGCGGCCGCCCCAGGTGCCGCGCGAGCCCAGCGGCGCGAGGCGGACCTGCCACCGCTCCACCGCCTCCGCCCGCCACCGCCCGGCGATGGGCGAATCGCGCAGGAACGCCTCCAGGTCGGCCTCCTCGCGCCAGACCGCGAACAGCGCCCACCGGCGCAGGTCCGCGCCCAGCGACATCGACCGGCCGCGCCCGGTCCCGAGCAGCCGCCAGAACGTGAGCCCGCCGGTGCGCCGCAGCAGCGGGCGGTCGAAGGCCATGTGACGCATGGCGTCCGCGGAGTCATACCGGATGAGGTGGAACGAGGCCATGGACGTACTGGTGATGTCGGTCATCGTCGGCTACCTGCTGGGGTCGGTCCCGGTGGCGGTGCTGCTGGCGCGCGGGCACGGGTTCGACCCGCGCACGGTGGGCGACCGCAATCCCGGTTTCTGGAACGTCAAGGAGCAGCTCGGCTGGCGGGCCGCCGTGCCGGTGTTCGCCGGTGACACGCTGAAGGGCGTGCTCGCGGCGCTGGCGGCGCTGCTGGTCAGCGGCGGGCACACGACCGCCGTCGGCGCGGTGACGGGGGACAGCGTCCTGCCCGTGTACCTGGCGGTGGCGGCGGCGATGGCCGGGCACGCCTGGCCGGTGTTCGCCGGGTTCCGTGGCGGGCGGTCGATCCTGACCTTCGCCGGCGGGGCCGCGGTCATCTGCCCGCCCGGGTTCGCGCTGGCCGTGGCGGTGCTGGTGGCCGTGGCGCTGGCGGCGCGGTCGTTCGCGGCCGGGGCGCGGGTGGCGGTGTTCGGCCTGCCCGTCCTGCAGTTGTTGTTCGTGCCGGCCGAGGTGGTGGCGGGGACGGGGGCGCTCATGTGCCTCATCGGCCTGCGTTTCGGTCAGGCCGCGCTGTCGGGCCGCCGGGAGTGAGGCCGGTCCCCGCCGGATACGTCCGGCCGCGCCACTCGCGTACCGGGCGGAGCGTCGCCTGGGTGAGGCGGACGGCGGCGGCCGGGTCCAGCAGCGGAGACAGCAGCAGGCCGAGGCCCGGCCGGCGGTAGCTGCCGCGCAGCGCGCCGGTCAGCAGCAGGCGCACGGCCAGCAGCGCCGCGTCCAGCCTCGTCGCCCGGCCGGCGGCGAGGCGCAGCACCGGCAGCGCCGCCGTCAGCCAGATCACCGCTAGGTCGGCGGCCCGCCAGCCGGCGCCGGTCACGTCCGCGAGCGGCAGCGAACGCCCCCACTCGCGCCACAGCTCCGCGGTCGAGTCGTGCATGTCGACCTCCAGCAGCGCGCCGCCGTCCAGGAAGCCGACCCGCCAGCCGCGTCCCGCCAGGAACCGGGCGAGGGCCACGTCGTCGGTCAGATGGCCGCGTACGGCGGCGAAGGCGTCGATCCCCGTCATCGCCGCACGGCGGAAGGCCAGGCACTGGCCGTTGGCCAGGGTCCGGTGCGGCGGGGGCGGCGCCGCCGGGCCGACCGGGCCGAACCGGTAGACGAGCGTGGCCAGCATCGAGGCGTGCAGCGCCTGTTCCAGCGGGCCGTCACAGGCGAACCGGGGGGCGGCGCTGACCAGGTCGTACGCGTCCAGGGCGCGGGCCAGCGCGCCGAACAGGCCGGGCTCGGGGCGCGTGTCGGCGTCGAGGGTCACGACGACGTCGCCGCGGGCGGCGGCCACACCCTGCCGCAGCGCCCACTGCTTGCCGACCCAACCCGGGGGGAGCGGCTCGCCGCGTACGACGGTCGCGCCCAGCCCGGCGGCCAGCGCGGCGGTGCCGTCGGTGGAACGGTCGTCCACGACGATCACCTCCTTGACGGCCGGGTCGGCCAGCACGGCCCGCAGACACGGCCCGATCCGCGCCATTTCGTTACGCGCAGGCACCACGACAGAGATCCCCAGGGCGCTGCCGAGAGGGGCCGCCATCTCACGCCCGGCCCCGCTCCCGGCCCCGGCCCCGCTCCCGCTCGTGGTCCCGCTCCCGGCCCCGGCCCTGCTCCCGGCCCCGGTCCCGTTCCCAGTCCCGCTCTCGGCCGCCGTGGCGGAGACCCAGGCGGAGGGCGCTGCTGTGAGCGGCGGGAGGCGTCGGCGGCCCCGGGCGAGGCGCGCGAGCACGACCCCCGCGGCCACCACCTGCGCCCCCGCCACCAGCCCGCCCGCCACCAGCCGGCCGTTCACCAGCGCGCCCCTCACCAGTCCGCCGCTCATCGGCCCGTCCCTCCTCCTTGGGCCGACGTGCGGGGGTGGGTGAAGTCGTGGCCGATGAGGCCGGTGACGATGTGGGCGCCCAAAGTCACCATGGGGAGCCCGCCGCCGGGGTGCGCCGTGCCGCCGACCACGTACAGGCCGCGTTTCGGCCCCCGGTTCCCCGGCCGCAGGAACGGCGCCAGCCGTCCCCGGTACGCGCTGCCGTAGATCGCCCCCGCCCAGGCCCCGTACCGGTCGCGGAGGTCGGCGGGCGTCAGGACGTCCACGAAGCGCAGCCGCCCGGACAGGTCGAGCCCGCGTCCGGCGAGCCGTTCCAGCACCAGGTCGCGGTAGGCGTCCACGCCGACACGCCACCGGCCGGGGTCGCGGGCGGGGACGTTGACCAGCATCGTCAGGTTCTCCGTCCCGGCCGGCGCCTGGCCGGGGTCGTCGACGGCGGAGCAGCCGACGTACACGGTCGGGTCGTACGGGGGTTCGCGCCGGTCGAAGATGTCGGCGAACTCCCGCTCGTAGTCCCCGGAGAAGAGCACGGTGTGGTGCGCCAGCCCGGGGGTGCGCCCCTCGACCCCGGCCATCAGCAGGAACGCCGACGACGACGGCCCGAGCCTGGCGAGGCGACGGAACCGCCGCCGGTCCGGCAGCAGGCGGCCGTAGAGGGCGGCGGCGTCTACGTTCGCCACCACGACGTCGGCCCGCTCGTGGCCGCCGCCCGCGAGCCGTACCCCGGTGACCCGCCCGTCGTCCATGGTGACGGCCTCGACCGGGGCGGACAGGTGCACGTCCACCCCGGCCTCCTTCAGCAGCGCCGCCAGGTCCTCGGCGAGCCTGGGCAGGCCGCCGGGGACGTACCAGCCGCCCTGGCCGTGCTCCAGCGCGGGCACGCAGGCGAGCGCGGCCGGCGCCCGGTACGGGCTGGACCCGGCGTAGGTGGCGTAGCGGCCTACGTACTGGCGCAGGCGCGGGTCGCGGAAGAAGCGGCGGGCCAGCCCGTCGAGGGTGCGGGCGGGCGCGACGGCGAGCAGGTCGCGCGGCCGGGCCTCGCGGGGCGGGCGGCCGAGCGGCCCGGCGAAGAAGGTACGGCCCGCGGCCCGCAGGCATCCCTCCGCCCAGGCGTGGAAGGCCCGCCAGGCGGCGCCCTCGCCCGGCGCGAGCCGTTCGACCTCGGCCGCCATGAGCTCCGGGTCGCGGCGGGCGGTCAGCGTGGAGCCGTCGGCGAACCGGTAGCGGCACAGCTCGGCCGGCTCGACCAGCTCGCGTTCCAGCCCGAGGTCGCGGAAGAGCGCGGGCATGGTGAGCAGCGACGGCCCCATGGAGAAGGTGAACCCGTCCCGCCGGTGCTCGGCCAGCTTGCCGCCGAGCCGGGGCAGCTGCTCGTACAGGCGTACCCGGTGGCCTCTGCGGGCCAGCAGCAGCGCCGACGCCATGCCTCCGACGCCGCCGCCGATCACGATCACTTCCGCCACAGCCGCCTCCACGCGAGCGCGGCGAACGCGCCCATCGACATGCCCCCGGCCGCGGCGACCAGCGGGTCGGGCGGCTGGAACACCGCCGCGAACCCGACCGTCTCCATGACCGCCATCGTGGTGTAGACGCCCGCCAGCCCGCGTGACGGGCGCGGCCCGCCGCCGAGTATGCGCTCCAGCAGCAGCATGACCAGCGCGGACACCAGCAGCCAGCCGGCGAAGTTGGTCAGCGGGATGCCCCGGTACGCGCCCTGCTCGGCCCACGTCCACAGGCCGAGCCCGACCATCTGCGGGTCGAGGAAGAGGTCCCACGCCGTCAGCGCGAACGCCCCCACGGCGATCCGCGGCCGGCCGGTCGCGACCGCCGCCGCCACCCCGTACGCGGCCAGCCCCATCCCGCCCCAGGCCAGCGCCACCACGACGGGCACGCCGCCGAGCTGCGGCCACAGCAGGCCGGTGTAGTGGTACTCGCCGAACGGGAACCCGGTGCGCACCCCGACGGCCTCGGCCGCGTACCCGGCCGCGACCACCGCCCCGAACGCGGCGAGCGTCCGCCGCGCGCCCCAGCCGGCCGCGGCGAACCCGATCGCGCTGACCGCCAGCACCGCCACGACAATCCCGGTGAAGCGCACCGGCTCCGCGCTGATCCCGGACGCGACCTGAAGGGCCACCATGGCCGCCAGCGCCGCCAGCCCCACCGCCCGTGCCGCCCGTGCGACCCTGGCCGCCGGTGCCCGCGGCGCCGTCGCCCGCGGGGTCGTTCCCCGCGCGCTTCGCGTCGTCTCACTCACACCTTTCCTTTCGTGAGCCCGGCGCCAGCGGTTGCATCAGTGAGAAATCAGACAGATTGCCGGATAGCAAATGATGCGAACGCATCAGTCGCTCTGATCTAGTAATCTCGCTTACGGATCCACGGAGACATCTGCCTGTGTGTCCTGTTCCAGCTGTGATGATCACGCACGGGCGAGTTCCGGGTGTGTGTGGAAGCCCGCTGTCGGGTCATCGAAGGCGCTTGGTCAGAGAATCTCGACGACAAGGGCGGACATGAGTGACACGACAGCCGGCGGGCCGGGCACGACCACCCGCGCGGGCGCCGAGGTCGGCGAGTCCGAGCTGCGGCTGCTCCTCGCGGGCCTGACGGCGGTCAGGGACGGCGACTTCCGCACCACGCTCCCCGAGGACGCCGACGGCCTGCTGGGCGAGATCGCCTCGGTCTTCAACGGCATGGTGAACCAGCTCTCGCTGTTCACCTCGGAGGTCACCCGCGTGGCCCGCGAGGTCGGCACCGAGGGGCGGCTGGGCGGCCAGGCCGAGGTGCCGGCGGTGTCGGGCACGTGGAAGGACCTCACCGAGTCCGTCAACGCGATGGCCGGCAACCTCACCGACCAGGTGCGCAGCATCGCCCAGGTCACCACGGCGGTCGCCCGCGGCGACCTGTCACAGAAGATCACCGTGGACGCCCGGGGCGAGATCCTGGAGCTGAAGAACACCGTCAACACGATGGTCGACCAGCTCTCGTCGTTCGCCGACGAGGTGACCCGCATGGCCCGCGAGGTCGGCACCGAGGGCCAGCTCGGCGGCCAGGCGGACGTCAAGGGCGTGGCGGGCACCTGGCGCGACCTCACCGACTCGGTCAACTTCATGGCCGGCAACCTCACCGACCAGGTCCGCAACATCTCCCAGGTCGCGACCGCCGTCGCACGCGGCGACCTGTCGCAGCGCATCACGGTCTCGGCCCGCGGCGAGATCCTGGAGCTGAAGAACACCCTCAACACGATGGTGGACCAGCTCTCGTCGTTCGCCGACGAGGTGACCAGGGTGGCCCGCGAGGTCGGCACCGACGGCCGCCTCGGCGGCCAGGCCGACGTCAAGGGCGTCTCCGGCACCTGGAAGGCGCTCACCGAGTCGGTCAACGTCATGGCCGACAACCTCACCGCCCAGGTGCGCAGCATCGCCGAGGTCACCACGGCGGTCGCCAAGGGCGACCTGTCGCAGAAGATCCGCGTGGACGCCCGCGGCGAGATCCTGGAGCTCAAGGAGACCATCAACACGATGGTCGACCAGCTCTCTGCCTTCGCCGACGAGGTCACCCGCGTGGCCCGCGAGGTCGGCACCGAGGGCAACCTGGGCGGCCAGGCCACCGTGCGCGGCGTGTCCGGCACGTGGAAGGACCTCACCGACAACGTCAACGTCATGGCCTCCAACCTGACGAGCCAGGTGCGCAGCATCGCCCAGGTGGCCACGGCGGTGGCCCGCGGCGACCTGTCACAGAAGATCACCGTCGAGGCCAAGGGCGAGGTCGCCGCGCTGGCCCAGACCATCAACACCATGGTCGACACGCTCGGCGCGTTCGCCGACGAGGTGACCCGGGTGGCCCGCGAGGTCGGCACCGAGGGCCAGCTCGGCGGCCAGGCCCGGGTGCCCAACGTGGCCGGCACCTGGAAGAACCTCACCGACAACGTCAACTCCATGGCCGACAACCTGACCAACCAGGTGCGCAGCATCGCCCAGGTCACCACGGCGGTCGCCCGCGGCGACCTCACCCGCAAGATCGACGTGGACGCGCGCGGCGAGATCCTGGAGCTGAAGACCACCATCAACACGATGGTCGACCAGCTGTCCTCGTTCGCGGCCGAGGTCACCCGAGTGGCCCGCGAGGTGGGCTCGGAAGGCCGGCTCGGCGGCCAGGCCGAGGTGGAGGGCGTCTCCGGCACCTGGAAGCGGCTCACCGAGAACGTCAACGAGCTGGCCGGCAACCTGACCCGGCAGGTGCGCGCCATCGCCGAGGTGACCAGCGCGGTCACCTCCGGCGATCTGACCCGCTCGATCACCGTCGACGCCGAGGGCGAGCTGGCCGACCTCAAGGACAACATCAACTCGATGGTCAAGTCGCTGCGCGAGACCACCACGGCCAACGAGCAGCAGGACTGGCTGAAGTCCAACCTCGCCCGCATGTCCGGCCTCATGCAGGGCCACCGCGACCTGGCGACGGTCGCCGAGCTGGTGATGAACGAGCTGGCGCCGCTCGTCTCGGCCCAGTACGGCGCGTTCTTCCTCGCCGAGGAGAGCGAGCTGAAGCTGATCAGCGCCTACGGCTACCCCGTGGAGGCCGAGCGCGCCCCCCGGTTCCGGCTCGGCGACGGGCTGATCGGCCAGGCCGCGCGCAGCCGCCGGACGATCGCGCTGACCGAGAACATCCCCTCCGGCGTCATCACCATCGACTCCGGCCTCGGCCGGATCGAGCCCGCCTCGCTCGTCGTGCTGCCCGTGGTCGTCGAGGAGCAGGTGCTCGGCGTGATCGAGCTGGCCTCGGTCCAGGAGTTCACGCCCGTGCACCGGGCGTTCCTGGAGCAGCTCATGGAGACGATCGGGGTCAACCTCAACACGATCGTCGCCAACGCCCGTACCGACGAGCTGCTGAAGGAGTCGCAGCGGCTCGCCGCCGAGCTCCAGGCCCGCTCCGAGGAGCTGCAGAGCCAGCAGGAGGAGCTGCAGCGCTCCAACGCCGAGCTGGAGGAGAAGGCCCGCCTTCTGGTCAGCCAGAACCAGGACATCGAGGCCAAGAACCTTGAGATCGAGCAGGCCAGGCAGGAGCTGGAGGACCGCGCCCAGCAGCTCGCCCTCGCCTCGAAGTACAAGAGCGAGTTCCTGGCGAACATGAGCCACGAGCTGCGCACCCCGCTCAACTCGCTGCTCATCCTGGCCCAGCTCCTGGCCCAGAACCACACGCGCAACCTCACCCCGAAGCAGGTCGAGTACGCCGAGATCATCCACTCGGCCGGCTCCGACCTGCTGCAGCTCATCAACGACATCCTCGACCTGTCGAAGGTCGAGGCGGGCAAGATGGACGTCAACCCCGAGTGGGTGCAGCTGCGCCGTCTGCTCGACTACGTCGAGGCCACCTTCCAGCCGATGACCAGCGAGAAGAGCCTCGACTTCACCATCGCCACCGCCCCCGGCATCCCCAACGAGCTGCTGACCGACGACTCCCGGCTGCGCCAGGTGCTGCGCAACCTGCTGTCGAACGCGGTCAAGTTCACCGAGACCGGCCGGGTCGAGCTGCGCATCGAGCCCGCGGCCCCGGCCGAGCTGCCCGCCACCGTGCGGGCCAACGGCCCGGCACTCGCGCTGCGGGTCGTCGACACCGGCATCGGCATCCCGGAGCAGCAGCTCGAAGTCATCTTCGGGGCGTTCCAGCAGGCCGACGGCACCACCAGCCGCAAGTACGGCGGCACCGGCCTCGGCCTGTCCATCTCGAGGGAGATCGCCTACCTGCTCGGCGGCGCGATCAACGTGCAGAGCACGCCGGGGCAGGGCAGCGTCTTCACGCTCTTCCTGCCGGTCGCCCACCCCGCCTTCACCGACGGCCCCACCCGCGCCGCCGCCGCGGCGGCGGCCCTGCCGGAGGGCGCGGAGGAGCGCGGCCTCGCCACCCCGTCAGGCTCCGGCCCGGCCGCGGGCGGCGGCACGCAGCACCGGCGGCTGCTGGTCATCGAGCAGCGCGCGGGCGGCCTGCTGTCGCTGGTCGCCGAGAGCGTCGTACGCGAGCTGACCGACACCAGGGACGACACCGTCGAGATCATCAGGGCCGCGGGCGCCGAGGAGGCCGCGGCCACGCTCGCCGCCCAGCCCTGCCACGGCATGGTGCTCGACCTCGACATGCCCGACCTGGCGGCGTTCCAGCTCCTGGAGGCCATGGACGGCGACCCGGCGCTCGCGGTCGTGCCCGTGCTGGCCTACAGCAACTGGCGCACCACCTCCCAGCAGAAGGCCCGCCTGCGCGAGCGCGCCGAGAACCAGGCACTGGAGCTGCTGTCCAGCCTCGACGAGCTGCGCGAGCGGATCGCCCTGCACCTCACGGCCGAGCAGCCCGGCGACGTGCTGCCGCTGATCCGGCCCGAGGCCGTCGGCACGCTCGCCCGCCAGGAGGTGGACGGCGAGCTCGCCGGCCGCACCGTGCTCGTCGTGGACGACGACACGCGCAACCTCTACGCGATCACCAGCATCCTGGAGATCCACGGCATGACCGTCCTGCACGCCGAGAACGGCCGCCTGGGCATCGAGACGCTGCTCAACCACCCCGACATCGACATCGTCCTGATGGACGTGATGATGCCGGAGATGGACGGCTACGTCGCCACCGCCAAGATCCGCGAGATGCCGCAGTACGCCCAGCTGCCGATCATCGCGGTGACCGCGAAGGCCATGCCGGGCGACCAGGAGAAGGCCCTGAGCGCCGGCTCCAGCGACTACGTCACCAAGCCGGTGGACGCCGAACACCTGCTCACCCGGATGAGGCACTGGCTCGACGTGCGGGAGCAGCCCCGCTCATAGGCGTACCGCGCGACGAGACCCCCGACCGTCCACGATCCGGCCCGACCGGCGAGGAGTACCCCACAGTGGGAGCCACAGTGCACAGCCCGCAGGAGCCGGGCCTTCCGGCGCCCGCCCCGTCCGAGGCGGTGAGCAACCTCGGGCGGCTGGCCGTCACCATCGACCGGCTGCGCCGGCAGATCCAGGAGGCCCAGCGCGCCGCCGAGGGCCGCGCGCTCATCGAGGTGGCCAAGGGCATCCTCATCGAGCGGCTGCAGTGCGGCCTGGCGGAGGCCGCGCAGCAGCTCGAACTCCTCGCCGAGCAGGCCGGGGTGACCCAGCTCGAACTGGCCGCCGACATCATCAACCAGGCCGCCCAGGACCGCATCAGCGAGGCCACGCGCGAGTTCCTCGACTCCGCCCGCGCCGCCGCCGCCCAGGCGGAGGCGGCCGAGGCGGCGGAGGCAGCCGAGGTGGCCGTGCGGCTGCGTTCGGCGGAGAACGGCATGGTGGAGGCCCCGGACGCGCAGGCCGTGGCCGCCTCGCTGCTGGAGCACGCGCTGAAGCCGCTCGGCGCGACGAACGTCGCCGTCTGGACGGTCGGCTCCGACGGCTCGCTCACCCTGGCCGCCAGCGCCGGCTTCAGCGTCGTCGAGGCCGACCGGTGGCGCTACGTGCCGCCCGGCGTCAACACCCCCGCCCGCAGCGCGCTCGTCGAGCGCCGGGCCGTGTGGGTCCGTTCGCTCGGCGACGTCGGGCTGCCGTCGATCGGGATGACCCTCACACCGGACGGCGGCCGGGTGACCGTGCCCGCGGGCACCGGCGGCCGCATCATGGGCGTGCTGGAGATCGGCTGGCCGGGCCCGGTCGGCCCGCAGCCGCCGCAGGTCCACAAGCAGGTCGAGGCGCTGGCCGAGCTCTGCTCCCACGTCCTCGAACGGCCCGTCGAGCCGGGCGGCGGCGCCGGGCAGGCGGAGCTGATCGGCCTCGCCGAGGCGCTGCCGGACGCCGCGCTCGTGCTGCAGCCGCACCTCGACGCCGACGGCCGGCTCACCGACTTCCGCATCACCCACGCCAATCCGCACTTCGTGGACCCGGCAGGCCGGCCCAAGGGCGCGGTGACCGGGTCGCTGCTGCTGGAGGCGTACCCGCTGGCGGCCGACGAGGGCGGCCTGTTCTCCGTGGTCGAGAACGTGCACGCCACCGGCGAGCCGTTCAAGGCGGAGAACATGACGCTCACCGCGCTCGTGGACGACGTGGCGCTGCCGGGCATCGCCAGCGTCAGCATCACCCGGCACGGCGACGGCGTGCTGCTCATCTGGCGGCTCCAGGACGAGATCACCCGCCTGGCGAGCCTGCTCCAGCACGCCCAGCGGCTCGGTCGCATCGGCGGGTTCGAGGAGAACACGCTGTCCGGCGAGATCACCTGGAACCGGCAGCTCCACGACCTGTACGGGATGAAGCCCGGCGAGCCGCCCATCCCGCTCGAACGGCTGGCCGACCACGCCCACCCCGACGACGCCGTGCTCATCAGCCGTTTCCTGCAGACGCTGCTGCACCGCCGGCGGCCCGCCTCGACCGCGTTCCGGCTGCAGCGCTCCGACGGCATGGCCCGCCACATCCGGGTGGTGGCCGAGCCCGTGCTGTCGCCCGACGGGCGGCTGCTCGCGGTGCGGGGGGCTTACCAGGACGTGTCCTCCCAGCACTGGACGGAGGTGGCGCTGGCCGCCACCCGCGACCAGCTCGCCCACACCGAGCAGCAGGCCGCCGAGCGCAACCGGCTGGCGCTCCAGCTCCAGCAGGCGATCATGCCGCCCACGCGCGGCCCGATGGAGGCGTTCGACCTCAACATCGCCGTCCGCTACCGCCCCGCCGAGAAGGAGCACCTGGTCGGCGGCGACTGGTACGACGCCGTGGTCCTCCCGTCCAAGCAGATCCTGCTGTCCGTCGGCGACGTGGCCGGGCACGGCATCGAGGCGGCCACCGGCATGGTCGTCCTGCGCAACGCGCTGCGCGGCCTGGCCGCCACCGGCGCCGGCCCCGGCCAGCTGCTGACCTGGCTCAACATGGTGGCCCACCACCTGACCGAGAACGTCACGGCCACCGCCATCTGCGGCCTGTACGACCCGGAGACCGGCGTGCTGCGCTGGGCGCGGGGCGGGCACCTGCCGCCCATCCTGATCCGCGGCGACGAGGTGGCCGAGCTCGACCTCATCGGCGGCGTCCTGCTGGGGGCGCTGTCGGAGGTCACGTACGAGGAGAGCCGGATCCAGCTCATGCCCGGCGACACGCTCCTCATGTACACCGACGGGCTGATCGAGCGGCGCGACCGCTCACTGCAGCACTCCCAGCAGCAGCTCCTGCGGACGGCCGGCCATCCGGCGGCCTCGCTGGAGCACCGCCTCGACCACATGCTGACCCACAGCAACTCCGACACCGACGACGACACCTGCCTGGTCGGGATCCAGCTCATCGCGCCGGGCGCGTCCTGACTCCCGCCCTTCCTGGAGGTGCGGCCGGGACGTTATGACGGTTCGCGCATGGGTGGGCATTGATCGGGTAGGCCGGGCGCTATGTCCGTTTCGCGTTACGAAGGCCTGCTGCTCGCCGGTCGATACCGGCTCCAGGCCGAGCTGGGCCACGGCGGCATGGGCCGGGTCTGGCGCGGCCACGACGAACTCCTCGACCGCCCGGTCGCGGTCAAGGAGGTCACCCTCGACCAGCGGCCGCCGGCAGAACGCGAGGCGCTGCTCGGGCGCACCATGAGCGAGGCCCGCCTCGCGGCGCGGCTCAGCCACCCGCACGTCGCCACCGTCTACGACGTGGTCGTGGCCGACGAGCGGCCGTGGATCGTGCTCCAGCTCGTCCCCGCCCCCACGCTGGCCGGCGTGCTAGCCGAGCGCGGGCCGCTGACTCCCGCCGCCGTCGCCGCGCTCGGCCTGCAGGTGCTGGACGCCCTGGAGGCGGCGCACGCCGCCGGCATCGTGCACCGGGACGTCAAGCCCGCCAACATCCTCCTCGACTCCGGCGAGAGTCACGCCGTGCTCACCGACTTCGGCCTGGCCACCAGCATGGAACGGCCGGTCGAGCTCACCGAGGCGGGCTTCGTGGTGGGGACGCCCGCGTACATCGCCCCCGAACGGGCGCGCGGCGGGCCGCCGACGCCCGAGGCGGACCTGTGGTCGCTGGGCGTGACGCTGTACACGGCGGTCGAGGGGCGTTCGCCGTTCGAGCAGGGGAATCCGCTGGCCACGATCAGCGCCGTGCTCACCGCGGCGCCGGCGCCGTTCGAGCTGGCCGGGCCCCTGGCGCCGCTGCTCATGGGGCTCCTGGAGAAGGACCCGGAACAGCGGTGGACCCCCGCCGAGGCCCGCCGTCACCTCACCCGCGTCGCCACCGCCGACCCCGCCGACTCCGCCGACCCCGCCGACCCCGCCGTCCCGGCCGCGTCCCCCGCGCCGTCCTCCACGCCGTCCCGGCCGGGTTTCCGCTCCTGGTCCGGGGCCGGCGCCTGGCACGGTGTACGCGCGCTGGCCGGCGCCATGACCCGCCCCCGGCCGGCCACGTCCGCCACCGCCGGCCCCCAGACCCAGAGCCTCCTCCTTCCGCCCCCGGCTCCCGCCCCGACGCGGACGGGAGTCGCCACGCCCGTGCCCTCGGACCCCGGCTTCTCTCCATCCGTCCCCGAGACGGGGAGTGTCGCGCCCGCGCCGTTCGGCCGGAGAACGGGTGGCACGCCCTCCGCGCTCGGCGTCGGGAGCGGCGCGTTCGAGGTGCTGGGGCGGTGGCTCGCGAGCGGGCAGGTACGGCAGGTGGCGGGGGTGGCGGCGCTCATCGTGGCCGTGCTCGCCGTCACCGGCTGGCCCGGTGACGGCGGCACGACCGGTGGCGGCGGCCCTGAGCAGCGGGTGGAAGCGGCCCTGCCCGCGACCGCGGCGCAACCCGTCACTCCGGAACGGCCGGGGGACACCGACGCGCCGACGCAGCGGGAGACGCCCAGACAGCCTGCGGACAACGGGCAGCCCGCGACCCCCGAACAGCCGGCCGCGAAGCAGGAATCCTCGGCCGACCTGCGGGTACGCTCCGTCGCCGTCCGGCGGACCGAGATCGGCTCCAGGCGGGACACCGGCAGGACCACCGAGGAGAACACCGGGAGGCGCACCGCCGGGCACCCGCCGGGCCAGGCCGAACGGGGCAGGCACGCCGCCCCCTTCGTGCCGCCGGGCCAGGCCAAGAAGGGCCTGACGGGCTTCCCCGGCAAGGGGCACGCGAAGGGCCGCGAGTGACGGGCCGTTGAGCTCGGTCACCGGCCCAGGTTCGGTCCATGTGCCCACGGCGGCGGCAACATGTGCTCCCAAAGTGAGGTCGAGCACCCACCGCCCAAGGAACATACGAGGCATGGACACGAATAAGGGCAACTGCTCCTGCGGTCACGGCTCGTCCTGCTCATGCTCGTCCGACTGCTCCTGCGGCTGCAACTCCTGACGGCCGGCCGGCCGCCCGAAGAGATCGACACACCCCCATCGAGAGCGCCGAGCCGCGGCGCGTGACGAGCGCCGCGGCCCCGGCCAGCTTTCAGAGCGGGAGGGCCGCCTCCACCTGTGTGCCCGTCCCCGGCGAGGTGATGAGGCAGGTGCCGCCGAGTTCGGCGGCCCGTTCGCGCATCGAGGCGAAGCCCACGCCGGAGCGCCGCGCCGCCGGCAGCCCTTTGCCGTCGTCGCGCACCCGTACGACGAGCGCGCCCGCCGAGCGGGCCAGCGTCACGGTGACGTGCCCGGCGGCGGCGTGCTTGCGCACGTTCGTGAGGGCCTCCTGCGCGATCCGGTACGCGGCCACCTCCACCGCCGCCGGCAGGTCGTCCGTCTCGCCCTCGACCACGACCTCCACGGGCGGCCCCGGTTCGGCGGCGAGCGCGCGCACCGCCCCGGCCAGGCCCAGGTCGTCGAGGGTGGGCGGGCGCAGGCCGTACACCAGCTCGCGGACCTCCTGGCTGACCGCGTCCATGCCGGTCCGCAGGTCCAGCAGCAGCGCGTCGGCCGCGCTGGGCGCCTCGCGCAGGTTGATCCTGGCGATGGAGAGCGACATCGCCATGTTGGTCAGCGCCATGCCGAGGCCGTCGTGCAGGTCGCGGCGGAGCCTGCGGCGTTCCTCCTCACGGGCGGTCAGGATGCGTTCCCTGGAACGTTGCAGGTCGGCGGCCATCAGCACGGCGTGCGCCACGTCCGCGACGTAGGGGACCGCCGCCCCGATCAGCCGTTCGGTGTAGGCGGCCGAGAAGCGGCGCGGACCCGGCGGACCGACGAGCATGCGGCCGACCGGCTCGCCGTGCCACACCAGCGGCACCACCCGCGGCTTCGCCCCGGCCACGCCCAGCTCCACCCGCATCTCGGCCCTGCCGGGCTCGCCCGCGGCGTCGGCGGCCCCGCCGACCTCGACGACGACGCCGGTCACGCCGAGCCCGTCGCGCACCACGGACGTGACGGCGGCCAGCGCGTTCGCCGGCTCCCTGGCGCCCACCTCGATCGTCAGCCGCCTGGCCAGCTCCTCGGGGCGGCCGTGCCGGCCGTACAGCATGGTGTCGGTCATCCGGCGCAGCCGGGCGCGCAGCGGCTGGAACAGCGCGCCCGCCGCGAGCGTGGCCGCCAGCCCGGCGATCTGGTCGTAGTCCGACAGCACCAGCCCGGCCAGGGCGCTGACGCCGAAGTACACCGCGCCGACGGTGACGACGAGGCCGGTCGCGACGACCGTACGGCTGATGACGGTGTCGATGCCGTACAGGCGGTGACGCAGCACCGCGAACGCGATCGCCACCGGGATCAGCCCCGTCCAGACCGTCGCGAGCGCCCAGTAGTCCGGCCCGAGCAGCACGAACGCGGTGTAGACGACGAACGCCGACAGCGGCCAGGCGATCTGCCGCCGCCCGGCCGGCGCCGCCCGCCGCATGCGCCCGACCAGCGACAGCACCCCGAGCACCACGCAGCCGTTGATCACCAGCGTCAGCCCGGCCTGCAGGCTCGCGTTGTAGGGGGCCAGGGCCTCGACGGCGAGCGGGTTGGGGATGACCTCGGGATAGCGCTGGGTGAGCGGCGCGGGCCGTACGGCGTTGCGCACGCCCTCGGCGAGGTTCGCCGCCACGCTCAGGACCGCCACCGCCAGCCAGCGCCGCGACGGCAGCCGGTCGTCGGGGGAGAGCAGCGGCAGCAGGGACGCCAGCGTGCACGCGGCCACCGCCCAGCCCGCCACGGCCACGACGCGCAGCCATCCGGCGCTCTCCAGGTCGCCGCCGGCGGCCGAGGCGTTCTGCAGCCCGACGGCCATGACGGCGACCGAGGAGCCGAGCCCGCCCACGCACATCACCCAGGCGAGGCGCAGCCGCGGCCGGTGCCGGATCAGGAACGCCCCGGTCAGCGGGAACGCCAGCCCCGCCGCGTGGTCCGGCACGAACGGCGGCCACGGCGCCCATTCCCGGGGCACCGACAACTGCACGGCCGTGCCGGCGAGGGTCAGCGTCACCGCGAGCGCGGCCAGCGCTCCCGCCGCCCATCGCGCTCCGCCCGCGTCCGAACCAGCCCGCGAAGCGGATAACGTGTCCGTCACCGTGCCCGTCCCGTCTGCCTGGGGAAGCCGCACGTCATCCCCGGTCCTGCCGGCCACCATGGTACGACGCCGCAGATAGGGACGATCTACCGTGTTCTCGGCCGGGGATTCCCTGGTTACACTCCAGTGCGGAGCCCAGCCGCCCCTACCGGGACGGACGCTCCGCTCGTCACCCGCCGGGGAGGGTCGCTCTCTCCGGCATGCCTTCGCGCCGGGTGACGCGACGCCTCCGCGAGCGGGCAGGACGAGGTCCACGCAGCCCCTCGACGAGGAGGTTCTCGTGTCATCCAGCGCCCTGTTACCCCGCGCGCGCAGGCTCGTAGCGGTCGCGGCGGGCCTGAGCGCCGTCCTGGCCCTGAGCCCGGCGGCGCTCGCCACCCCGGAGCCGTCGCCGTCGCCGCCCGGGAAGTGGACGGCCGTCCCGCTGACCGGCGCCGAGCTGGTGGACGGCGCCAAGTCCCCGTCCGGCAAGCTCGCCAAGAGCGATCCAGCCCTGCTTCGCGGCACCTCCACGAAGCCCGTCAACGTCGTCGTCAAGCTCGACTACGACTCGCTCGCCGCCTACCGCGGCGGCCTTCCCGGCCTGCCCGGCACCAGCCCCGCCGTCACCGGCAAGGCCCTCGACACCGGCAGCGCCGACGCCCGCAAGTACACCGGCCACATCCAGAAGGTCGAGGACGCCTTCCTCGCCGAGCTGGCCGCCAAGGTGCCCGGCGCGGCCGTCGGCCAGCGCATCAGGACCGTGTACGGCGGCATCGCGCTGCGCATCCCCGGCGACAAGGCCGACGAGGTGCTGAAGCTGCCCGGCGTCGCGGCCGTCCAGGAGGACAGGCTGGAGCAGCTGCTCACCGACTCCAGCCCGGCCTTCATCGGCGCCGACGCCGTCTGGCCGAAGCTCGGCGGCAGCGGCACGGCCGGCAAGGGCGTGATCGTCGGCGTCCTGGACAGCGGAGCCTGGCCCGAGCACCCGTCCTTCGCCGCCCGGCCGGGACTGCCCGCGCCGCCGCCCACGAAGGACGGCACGCCGCGCGAGTGCGACTTCGGCGACAACCCGCTGACGCCCGCCAACGACCCGTTCACCTGCAACAACAAGCTCATCGGCGGGCGGGCGTTCCTGGAGACGTACAACGAGGTCGTCGGCGGGGACGTCTACCCCGACAGCGCCCGCGACTCCAACGGCCACGGCACCCACACCGCCACCACGTCGGCCGGGGGTCCGGTGGCCGACGCCAACCCGCTCGGCATCAGCCGTGGCCCGATCAACGGCATCGCGCCCGGCGCGGCCGTGTCGGTCTACAAGGTGTGCGGTGCGGAGGGCTGCTTCCAGTCCGACTCGGCGCAGGCGGTCGCGCGGGCCGTCCTCGACGGCGTCCGGGTGATCAACTTCTCCATCTCCGGCGGCAGCGACCCCTACAGCGACCCGGTCGAGCTGGCCTTCCTCGACGCGTACGCGGCCGGCGTGCTCGTCTCGGCCTCGGCCGGCAACTCCGGTCCCGGCGCCAACACCACCGACCACCGCAGCCCGTGGGTCACCACGGTCGCCGCGTCCACGCAGGGCCGTACGTTCCAGTCGACGCTCACGCTGGCCGGCGGCGGCGCGACGGCCACGGTCAAGGGCGCCTCCATCACCGCGGGGCTCGCCTCGCCGCTGCCCGTGGTGCTCGCCTCGGCGCCGCCGTACTCACGGCCGCTGTGCGACGCGCCCGCGCCCCCCGGGCTGTTCACCGGCAAGATCGTCGCCTGTGAGCGCGGCCCCAACCGGGTGCTGAAGGGCTACAACGTCAAGCAGGGCGGCGCGGCCGGGATGATCCTCTACAACGCGTTCCCGTTCGACGTCTTCACCGACGCCCACTGGCTCCCGACGGTCCACCTCGACAAGCCGGAGGCGGACGCGCTGCTCGCCTTCCTGTCCGCCCACCCGGGCTCCACCGCCTCCTTCACCCAGGGCACGAAGACGGCCTGGCAGGGCGACCGGATGACGTACTTCTCCTCGCGCGGCCCCGGCGGCGACTTCCTCAAGCCGGACGTGACCGCGCCGGGCCTGCACATCCTGGCCGGCATGACCCCGACGCCCGAGTCACCGCTCGAAGGGCCGCCCGGCAACTCCTTCCAGGTCATCTCGGGCACCTCGATGTCGGCCCCGCACGTGGCCGGCGCGGCGGCGCTCGTCTTCGCCCTGCACCCGGACTGGACGCCGGGCCAGGTCAAGTCGGCGCTGGAGACCACCGGCAAGACGTCGGTCACCAAGCCGGACGGGACCACCCCGGCCGACCCGTTCGACATGGGCGGCGGGCGCATCGACCTGACCAAGGCCGGCGACCCCGGCCTGACCCTGGACGAGAGCGCCGCGAACTTCGCCGCCTCCGCGACCGACCCCGCCGGCCGCATCGACCTCAACCTGCCGTCGGTGAACGCCCCCGTCATGCCGGGCGTCATCACCGTCAAGCGCACCGTCACGAACGTCACGAACAAGACGCTCGTCTTCACCGCCACGGGCCGGACGGTCAACGGCGCGGCCGTCGCCGTCGTGCCGCCGCTCGTCACCGTCGCGCCCGGCAAGAGCGCCAAGATCACTGTGGTGATCACCGCGCCCGACCTGCCCGACGGGCAGTACTTCGGGCAGGTGGACCTCAAGCAGGTCGGCGGCTCGCGCGCGCTGCACCTGCCCGTGGCGTTCTACCGCCAGGAGGGCATCGTCCCGGTCGAGCAGACCTGCGCGCCGGCGACCATCGCCAGGAACACCGGCGAGTCCACCTGCACCGTCACCGTCCAGAACAACAGCCTGGAGGCCGCCGAGGTCACCGCGCTGAGCACGCTCGACGCGCGGCTGCGGCTGAACAGCGTGACCGGGGCCACGAAGGTCGGCACCCAGATCGCCACCGCCAAGGCCACGCTGGCCGCCCGGCAGCCCGACCGGCCGGCGATCGCGCCCGGCACCGGCCCGGCCGGGTACATCC
The DNA here is from genome assembly GCF_900111685.1 of Nonomuraea wenchangensis. Taxonomy (GTDB): domain Bacteria; phylum Actinomycetota; class Actinomycetes; order Streptosporangiales; family Streptosporangiaceae; genus Nonomuraea; species Nonomuraea wenchangensis. The sequence continues at coordinate 27,417 of NZ_FOHX01000006.1, read as the reverse complement.
CGCTCGACATCTTCGGCGTCGCCCCGATCGCGATCGGTGACGAGCAGGCGGTCAACCTCAACGTGCCCGCGTTCACCTACGCCGGCAGGACCTACAACAGGATCGGCGTCGTCTCCAACGGCTACACCGTGGCGGGCGGCACGAACGGCTCGGACGACATCTCCTTCCAGCCGCAGACGCTGCCCGACCCGGCGCGGCCGAACGGCGTCCTCGCCCCCTACTGGACCGACCTCGACGGCACCGGCGCGCCCGGCGTCTACGCCACCATCCTCACGGACGGCGTCAACCGGTGGGTGGTCGTCGAGTGGCGGGTGAACCTGTACGGCACCGGCGACCTCAAGGTCTTCCAGCAGTGGATCGGCGTGAACGGCGCCGAGGACATCAGCTACGCCTACGACCCCGGCAACCTGCCCGGCGCGCCGCCCGCCGCCGCGGGGCTGACCGTGGGCGCCGAGAACGCCGACGGCACCGCCGGCAGCCAGATCTCCGGGCCGCCGACCGAGGACCTCGTCGTGACGAGCACGCCGGGCGCGCCCGGCGGGACGCTGACCTACTCGATGAAGATCAAGGGCGTCAGCGCGGGGGCTGGCAAGGTGACCACGGCCACCTCGACGCCGCAGGTCAAGGGCATCACCGTGGAGGTGGACACGATCAACGTCCAGTGATGGGCCGGGCCGCGGGCGTCGCCCCGCCCGCGGCCCGTTCCGCGCATTCTCGCGAGGAGGTTGCGAGGCCTCCCCGCCTGTGTCTGAATGACGACGGAGAGCTTTTCCTGGCACACGGGAGGAGCGATGGGGCGTGAGCCACTGAGTCACGGCGAGCGGGCCAGGACCGCCGCCGCCGACGCCCGGCGGGCCGCGGAGGCCCGCGCGCTGATCCAGGACCGGCTGGTCCGCATCAGGGCGGGCGCGTACGAGCCCGGCGAGCAGCCGCTCCCGCTGCCCGGCCACGATCCCGGCGAGGCCGCCCGGCGTGTGTGGTCGGCGGCCCTGCGCAGGTCGGAGGCCATGCTGAAGCTCGCCGCCGCGCACGAGCGCAGCGCGCTCCTCCGGGAGCGGCTGGCCGGCTGCGCCGGCCTGGACGACGGGCCCGACCTCCGGCTCGCCCGGTGGCACCGCCACCTGGCCCGCCGCCTGCGTGTCCTCGCGGGGCTGCGCTCGGCGACCTACCCGAGGACTCGGCGCTAGGCTGGGCACGACGAGCGCGAGGGCGCCCGAGGGTGCGGAAGGGGGTCCCGTGGGCCGGTCCGAGACGCCACGCGTCACGATCCACGAGGTGGCCCGGCGCGCCGGCGTCTCCCACCAGACCGTCTCCCGCTACTTCCGGCACAACGAAGGGCTGAAGCCGGAGACCCGCAGGAAGATCGACGAGGTCGTCCAGGAGCTCAACTACCGGCCCAACCTCGTCGCCCGGTCCATGCGCACCCGCCGCACCAACCGGCTGGCGATCACCCTGCCCGCCTCCGCCCACCTGTGGCCGATGCGCCTGCTCGGCGCCGCCTCGGCCGCCGCGCACGCCGAGGGCTTCCAGCTGGAGGTGGTGAGCGTCGTGGGCGACGCGAGGGCGAGGGCCGAGCGGGTGCTGGAGCTGGCGGCGTCGGGGCAGGTGGAGGGCATCCTGTCGCTGTCGCCGCTGGACCTCGACCCGGCGCAAGCCCCGGTCCCGGTGGTCGTCACCGGCGACTACGACGACAACCTGCGCGGCGTCAACGAGCTGGCCGACGCCTCACCGGTCGCGGAGATCATCGACTACCTCGCCGGGCTCGGTCACCGGGTCTTCCTGCACATCGCGGGCGCGCAGACCTTCACCTCCGCCCGCAACCGCAAGCGCGTCTACGAGCAGACCATCGAGAGCCGCGGGCTGACCTCGTACGGCGTCGCCGCCGGCGACTGGAGCGCGCGGTCCGGCTACGACGCCGTCCACGCCCTGCCCGACGACTGCGGCGTGACCGCGATCGTGGCCGCCAACGACCACGTCGCCATGGGGGCGGTGCGGGCCGCGCTCGCCCGCGGCTGGCGGGTCCCCGGCGACGTCAGCGTCTTCGGCTGGGACGACGAGGAGCTGGGCCGCTTCGCCACCCCGTCGCTGTCCACGGTGGCGGTGGACCGCGAGGTCCAGGGGCGCGAGGCGGTCGCCAGGCTGGTCGCGGAGGTGCGCGGCGAGCCGGCGCCCGAGCCCGCCGCGCGCTCACTCAACCAGGTCATCATCCGCGAGTCCGCCGGCCCACCCCCGCGCTAGGTCAGTCCGGGACGGGGGTCCACGTTCTCAGTCGGCCGCACATGCCGAAGGCGCGGGGGCCCGGGCGGGGGGTGGTGCGGACCACGGTCGCCTGCCCGAGGTGGGCGGGGTCGCCTCCGGCGAGGGCCGCGAGCTGGGCGCGGGTGCGCTCGGTCTCGGCCGCGACGGTCTCGTTCCACAGCGCCGTCCACGCCTCCACCCGGGGCCGGACGAGATCCGCGGCGAGCCGGTGCAGGTCCGCCAGCGCAGCCTCGCCCCGCCGTCCGACGTCGTCGAGGAGCCGCCCGAAGCCGGTGATCGCGAGGTCGCGCCGGGCGCGGGCGGCGGCGGCCCGCTCGGCCTCCGTCCCCCCGGCCGGGAGCGTGGCGGCGGCCAGGTACGCCTCGCGGTCGCGCAGCACCTCCTCGGGAAAGGTCAGAACGGCGTCCCCGGCCTCGGGCAGCCCCGCGTTCTGCATGACCACCACCAGCCGCAGCCCCTCCTCGTTGACCAGCCGGTGCACGGTGCCGGGGGAGAACCACAGCACCGAGCCCGGCTCCAGCCGGTCCCTGGCGAAGCCGGCGGCGCTCAGCGTGTGGACCTCGCCGCGGCCCTCGGTCACGACGTACGCCTCGGTGGAGACGGTGTGCAGGTGCGGGGTGCCGCCGTGGCCGCCGTCCGGGCACGCCCAGTCGTAGACGCGCAGGTCGCTGACCGCCGTGCCGCCGGGGAAGAGCGGGGTCACAGCGCGAACTCCTCGCCCAGCTCGTCCAGCTCGGCCCGGTCGCACAGGTGGTCGACGAAGACGTGCCGGTGCGCGAGTTCGAGTGTGCCGCCGGGGGCGAGCGTGAACTCCTCGTCGAAGGAGGGGGAGGGGCTGATCACGGCGAACGGCTCCCGCCGTACGAACCACTTGATCGGCACGGCCGCGCTGGAGCGCCCGGCGAGGACGAGCACGGTGGCGCCGCCGTCGATCTCGTCGTGCTGCCCGGCGAGTGCCAGCCAGTCGGCCTGCTCGCCCATCATCTCGGCGCCGCCGCGCCCGCCGGCCGCGAGGATCGTGCCGCCGGTGAAGGAGCGGGGGCCGCGCCAGCAGAAGCCCGCGTACCCGGCGAGTGGGCGGCCGTGCGTGGTGGGGCTGCCGAAGTCGAGGGCGGCGCCGCGGACGTTGCGCAGCTCGGTGGCGAAGTCCAGCGCCCAGAGCCCGCGCCCGGGGTCCACCCCGTGGAAGTCCAGCCGCCGCCGCTCGGTGATCCAGTGCTCGCCGGCCGCGGTCACCCAGTGCAGGGTCTCCTCGACCGTGACCCGGTCGCCGTCGGCGGTGACGGCGGTGAAGTCCACGTGGCGCATCTGCCCCAGGTTGTCCTCCATCTGGTAGTCGCGCTCGGCCGAGTACGTGGGGCCGCCCCAGAAGTTCTGCCCCGACAGGTGGGCCCAGGTCATCTGCAGGCCCTTGTGCCAGCGGTGGTCCCAGGGCCGGTAGGACGACAGGGGCGCGCCGCTCAGGCTGCGCAGGGGATGCAGGTAGGGCTTCGGGGCCTCGGAGTCGGGGGCGTCAGGCCGGTGGACGTAACGGGCGATCTCCATCTCGCCGGCGGTGACGGCGAGGGCGCTGCCCTCGTCGCGGACATCCAGCTCGCGGTCAGTCACGGTCGCTGCTCTCCTCGTGCTCGCGGCGCAGTACGGCGGTGGCGCGGGCCGGGTCGCCGCCGTTGAGCGCGTGGTAGAAGGGGTTCGGCGGGCCGAGCTCGGCCCGGGTCACGGGGCGGCCGGTCAAGGCCGACTGGTACATCCCGGTGATCAGCTCCATCACCCTGCGCCCGTCGGCCCCGGACGCGGGCGGGCGCTCGCCCGCGCGCATCGCGGCGAGCACCTGGCCGAGCTGCGCCCGGTGGGAGCTGGGCACGTCCTCCTCCGGCGGCCAGCCGGCGATCCGGTCCTGGTCGGTGACGTGCGGCGCGGGCGTCCAGCGCCAGTGGGAGTTGGCGTAGCCGTACAGGTGCTCGACCTCGACCGTGGCGTCGGTGAAGTCGAAGCGCAGGTAGCTCGTCTCGCGCGGGGACAGCACGCTGTTGACGATCGAGGCGATCGCGCCGCTCGCGAACCTGACGATGGCGAACGAGACGTCCTCGGTCTCGGTGCGGCGGCCGAGCGTGGCGGCCACGGCGTGCACCTCGTCCCAGTCGCCGAGCAGGTCGAGCAGCAGGTCCATCTGGTGGATGCCGTGGCCCATGGTGGGGCCGCCGCCCTCGGTCGCCCACTTGGCGCGCCAGGGCACCTCGAAGTAGTCGTGGCCGCGGTACCACAGCGTGTTGCACACGGCGACGTGCGGCCGGCCGAGCTCGCCCGTGGCGAGGTGCCGGCGCAGCCGCCGGGCGGCGCTGCCCGAGCGGTGCTGGAAGACGTAGGCCGCGTACGGGCCGCCCTCCTTCTCGCAGGCGGCGATCTCGTCGTACTCGGCGAGTGACAGCGTGGGCGGCTTCTCGCACCACACCCACGCGCCCGCGCGCAGGCCGGCCATGACCGCCTCCCGGTGCGCGACCGGCGGCGTGGCGACGACGAGGAGGTCGGGGCTCTCGGCGGCCAGCATGGCGGCCAGGTCGGTGTAGCGGCCGGGGATGCCGTGGGCGTCCGCCAGCTCCCCGGCGCGGACGGGGTCGAGGTCGCAGACGGCGGTGACGCGGACGGCCTCGCCCGCGGCGGCCAGGGCGGGCAGGTGGACGCCGCTCGCGATGCCGCCGGCTCCGGCGACGGCGACCCGGATCGGGGTCGGCGGTTCAGGCACGGGCACTCCTCACACCATGAAGGTCACAGCGTAAAGTGATCGATCACTTTTCCGCGCCCAACGTATTTTCCGAGGCAGTGGCCTGTCAACGCCCATCCCGATAAATGGGTGGAACGAGTGAGCACTCGCTCATTACACTCCCTCCCATGACGAAACGGCGAAGAGTGCCGGCCATGGCGCCGGAAGCCCGTCGTGCCGTGCTCATCGCCGCCACGGTTCCCCTGCTGCGCGCGCACGGCACCGCGCTCAGCACCCGGCAGATCGCCGAGGCCGCGGGCGTGGCCGAGGGGACGATCTTCGGCGTCTTCCCCGACAAGGCCTCGCTGCTGCGGGCGGCGCTGATGAGCGCGTTCGACCCCGAGCCCGGTGTGGAGGCGCTGAAGGCCATCGATCCGTCGCTGGACCTGCGCGAACGGCTGTGCAGGGCGGTCACGTTGCTGCGCGAGGGCATGAGCGCCAACGCCAGGCTCATGGCCGCCCCGCGCGAGCTCATGACCGAGGACGCCGAGTTCCACCAGCGGATGTTCGACACCCGCAACCGCATCGCCGCCGGTCTCGCCGCCCTCATGGAGCCCGACCGCGACCGTCTGCGCCGCGCTCCCGAGGCCGCCGCGCACCTGTTGCTCATGCTGATCGCGGTGCGCGTGCACCACGGCCTCACCATCGGCGACTTCGGTGACATGGACGACGAGGAGACCGTCTCCGTGCTGCTCGACGGGCTGCTCGTGCGGCCCTTACCCACCCCACCCACAGAAAGCGCCCCTTGATGCTGCTCCGCCTCCTGCGGGTCCAGCTCAGGCCGTACGGGAAAGAGATCACGCTCGTCGTCCTCTTCCAGTTCGTGCAGACGCTGGCCACGCTCTATCTCCCCACACTGAACGCCGACATCATCGACGACGGCGTCGTCAAGGGCGACACCGCCTACATCATGCGCGTCGGGCTGGTGATGCTCGGCGTCACGCTCGTCCAGGTGGTCTGCTCGGTCGTCGCCGTCTACTACGGCGCCCGCACCTCCATGGCGCTCGGCCGCGACCTGCGGGCCGCGATCTTCCACCGGGTGCAGGACTTCTCCGTCCAGGAGGTCAACAAGTTCGGGGCGCCGTCCCTGATCACCCGGACCACCAACGACGTGCAGCAGATCCAGCTGCTCGTCCTCATGACCTTCACCATGATGGTCGCGGCGCCGATCATGTGCGTCGGCGGCATCGTGCTGGCGCTCAACCAGGACGTCACGCTGTCGTCGCTGCTGCTGGTCGCGCTGCCGGTGATGATCGTCATCGTGGCGCTGGTCGTCGCGCGCATGCGGCCGCTGTTCCGTACCATGCAGGAGCGCATCGACCGCATCAACCAGGTGCTGCGCGAGCAGATCACCGGCATCCGGGTCATCCGCGCCTTCGTGCGCGACACCCACGAGCACGAGCGCTTCGGCGTCGCCAACGACGAGCTGACGGACGTCTCGTTGCGCGTCGGCCGGCTGATGGCGCTGATGTTCCCCACCGTCATGCTGGTCGTCAACCTCTCCAGCGTCGCCGTCGTCTGGTTCGGCGGCCACCGCATCGCCGGCGGGGACATGGAGGTCGGCGCGCTCACCGCGGTGATCTCCTACCTCATGCAGATCCTCATGTCGGTCATGATGGCGATGTTCATGTTCATGATGATCCCGCGTGCCGAGGTGTGCGCCGAGCGCATCGAGGAGGTGCTCGACACCGAGCCGACCGTGCGCCCGCCGGCCGCGCCCGTCACGCCGGAGCGCCACCTCGGCGAGCTGGAGCTGCGCTCGGTCGACTTCCGCTACCCCGGCGCCGAGGAGCCGGTGCTGTCCGGCGTGAGCTTCACGGCCCGGCCCGGCCGCACCACCGCGATCATCGGCAGCACCGGCAGCGGCAAGACCACCCTGCTCAACCTCATCCCGCGGCTGTTCGACGCGAGCGCCGGCGAGGTGCTGGTGGACGGCGTCGACGTACGCGAGCTCGACCCGGCCGCGCTCTCCCGCGCGGTCGGCCTGGTCCCGCAGACGCCCTACCTGTTCTCCGGCACCGTCGCCTCCAACCTGCGCTACGGCCGCCCGGACGCCACCGACGAGGAGCTGTGGCGCGCCCTGGAGGTCGCCCAGGCCCGCGACTTCGTCGAGGCCATGCCCTGCGGCCTGGAGGAGCCCATCTCCCAGGGCGGCACGAACGTCTCCGGAGGGCAGCGCCAGCGCCTGGCCATCGCCAGGACCCTCGTGCACCGGCCCGAGATCTACCTGTTCGACGACTCCTTCTCCGCCCTCGACTACGCCACCGACGCCCGGCTGCGGGCCGCGCTCACCGAGGAGATCACCGACGCCACGCTCGTCATCGTCGCCCAGCGCGTCAGCACGATCCGCGACGCCGACCGCATCCTCGTGCTCGACGACGGCCGCCTGGTCGGCACCGGCACCCATGCCGAGCTGATGGACGACTGCCCGACCTACCGGGAGATCGTGCTGTCCCAGCTCACCGAACAGGAGGCAGCATGACCGCCGCGCAGGCGCCCGCGCGCCGCCCGCAACCCGGCTTCGGCCCCGGCCGCATGATGGCCGGGCCCGCCGAGAAGCCCTCCGACTTCCGCGGGACGCTCCGCAACCTGATGCTGCTGCTGCGTCCGGAACGGAGGCTGCTCGCCGTCGTCCTCGCCCTCGGCACGGCCAGCGTCGCGCTCACCGTGGCCGGGCCCAAGATCCTCGGCCGGGCCACCGACCTGATCTTCTCCGGCATCATCGGCGTCCAGCTCCCCGCCGGCGTCACCAAGGAGCAGGCTGTGGCCGGGCTGCGCGCCCGCGGCCAGGACACCTTCGCCGACATGGTCGCGGCCATGCACGTGGTGCCCGGCCAGGGCATCGACTTCGACGCGCTCGCGTACGTGCTGGCGTGGGCGCTCGCGGTCTACGTGCTGGCGGGGCTGCTCGGCGTCGCCCAGTTCCGGCTGACCACGACGGTCGTGCAGCGGGCCGCGTACCGGCTGCGTGAGCGGATCGAGCTCAAGCTGTCCCGGCTGCCGCTCAGCTACTTCGACGGCCAGCCGCGCGGCGAGGTGCTCAGCCGCGCCACCAACGACACCGACAACATCGCCCAGTCGCTGCAGCAGACGATGAGCCAGCTCGTCTCGTCGGTGCTGACCGTGGTCGCGGTGCTCGCCATGATGTTCTGGATCTCGCCGGTGCTGGCGCTCATCGCGCTGGTCACGGTGCCGGTCTCGATCTACGTCACCGCGATGATCGGCAAGCGCTCGCAGCCGCAGTTCGTCAAGCAGTGGTCCTCCACCGGCAAGCTCAACGGCCACATCGAGGAGATGTACGGCGGGCACACGCTGGTCAGCGTGTTCGGCCGGCAGCACGAGGCCGCCGAGACCTTCGACCGGCACAACGACGCCCTGTACGACTCCAGCTTCCGCGCCCAGTTCATCTCCGGCGTCATCCAGCCGGCGATGATGTTCATCGGCAACCTCAACTACCTGCTGGTCGCCGTGGTCGGCGGGCTCAAGGTCGCCTCGGGCTCGATCTCGCTGGGCGACGTGCAGGCGTTCATCCAGTACTCGCGCCAGTTCAGCCAGCCGCTCATGCAGGTGGCCGGCATGGCGGCCCTGGTGCAGTCGGGCGTCGCCTCGGCCGAGCGTGTCTTCGAGCTGCTGGAGGCCGCCGAGCAGTCGCCGGAGCCGGCCCAGCCGGCCCGCCCCGAGCAGGTCAGGGGCCGGGTGGCGTTCGAGGACGTGTCCTTCCGCTACGACCCCGAGCGGCCGCTGATCGAGGACCTGTCGCTCACCGTCGAGCCCGGCCAGACGGTCGCCATCGTGGGCCCCACGGGAGCGGGCAAGACCACGCTGGTCAACCTCATCATGCGCTTCTACGAGGTGACCGGCGGACGCATCACGCTCGACGGCGTCGACATCGCCACGATGTCCCGCGAGGAGCTGCGCGGCAACATCGGCATGGTGCTCCAGGACACCTGGCTGTTCGGCGGCACGATCGCGGAGAACATCGGCTACGGCGGCGACAAGGCCACCCGCGAGCGCATCGAGGCCGCCGCGGAGGCCGCGCACGTGGACCGTGTCGCGCACACCCTGCCCGACGGCTACGACACCGTGCTCGACGAGGAGGGCGGCACGGTCAGCGCGGGCGAGAAGCAGCTCATCACCATCGCCCGCGCGTTCCTGTCCGACCCGGCGATCCTCATCCTGGACGAGGCCACCAGCTCGGTCGACACCCGGACCGAGGTGCTCATCCAGCGGGCGATGAGCACCCTGCGCGAGGGCCGTACGAGCTTCGTCATCGCCCACCGGCTCTCCACGATCCGCGACGCCAGCCTCATCCTGGTCATGGAGAACGGGCGCATCGTCGAGCAGGGCACGCACGAGTCGCTGCTCGCGGCCGGCGGCGCCTACGCCCGGCTCTACTCCGCCCAGTTCGCCGCGGCCGTGGTGGAGATGGACTAGCGGCCCAGGTCGTCACCAGCGGGGCGGGCCGGTCACCAGCGCAGGAGCACGGTGCCCGCGCTCACCCCGCCGGCCAGGCCCACCAGGGCGACCAGGTCGCCGCGCCGTACGCGGCCGGCCCTGATCGCCTGGTGGAGCTGCACGGGAAGGCTGGAGGCCACCAGGTTGCCGTGCTCCTCGATCGTCACCTCCACCCGGCCCACCGGGATCCCGGCCAGCTCGCAGAAGGCGTGCAGGGACGGCAGCGACGCCTGGTGGACGCAGATGGCGGCCAGGTCGTCCCAGTCCAGGCCCCGGTCGGTCAGGGGACGCCGCAGCACGTCCAGGTCGAGCTTGCACATGCCGATGGCCAGCTCCTGGAAGTCGACGGTGAAGACGCCGATCTCCAGCCCGCCCTCGGGGAGCGGCGTGACCGGGACCCGCGCCGAGCGCCAGGCGGGCGAGTACGCGCAGAACCGGTGCCCCAGCACGCCCGGCGTGGTCGCCGCCTGCAGCAGCAGCGCCGTGCCCGAGTCCGAGACGGTGTAGGAGGGGATCGCCGCGTTGAACTCGTTGTCCGGGCCCAGCCGCCAGCGGATGGCCGAGCTCGCCCGCTCGCCGCACGCGATGAGCACCGTGCGGTACCTGCCCGCCGTGATCAGCGTCTCGGCCAGCTCGATCGCGTTCAGCACGCTGTTGCAGGCGTTGCGCACGTCGAACACCGGGCAGTCCGCGCCCAGCTCGGCGGCCACGATGTGCGCGTTGGCGGGCTCGACGACGTCCGTGCTCACCCCGGCGAAGATGATCAGATCGAGGGCCGGCGGCGTGTGGCCGGTCTCCTCCAGCAACTGGCGGGCGGCCTGCGCGGCCAGCCCCGCGACCGTCTCGCCTGGCTCGGCCACATGCCGCCGCCGCACGCCCGTGGCGTGCTCGATCAGGCCGCGCGGCACGTGTGCCCCAGGATTGCGGGCGGCGAGCTCCTCCTCCAGCTCGGCGCTGGTGAGCGTCCGCTCCGGCAGGTGAACGGCCACCCCGGCCACGTGGGCGTAGCGCATGCCCATTCCCCCCTTGTGTCCCCGTGGCGCCCACCCTAGGGAGCGTGCGCAAGGCGGCCAGGACCGCACACCGCCGAACGGGCAAACTTGATCAATTCCTTAACGGCGGACCTCGCGTCACAAGTGATCATCTTTCCTGCCATCGGCCAGGCTAGGCGGCACGGCCATCACGCTGACCTGCGCGAAAGGGAGCCCGACGTGAGTGACGAAGAGATCCTGGCGGTGGTGCGCGAACGCTGCGCGCACATCCTGAAGGTCGACCCCATGAGGGTCACCGAGGACGCCCTGCTGCGCGAGGACCTGGAGGCCGACAGCCTCGACCTGGCCGAGCTGCACGTCACGCTGGAGGACGAGTGGGGGCCGCTGCCGCGTGAGGCCTTCGCCGACGTACGGACCGTGGGCGACGTGCTGGCCCGCGCCCGCGAGCTGGCGCCGGAGCGTCTGGGATGAGCCCGGCGACCGGCGGACGGGCAGCGGCGGGGCCGCGCACCCGGGTGGCCGTCACCGGGCTCGGCGTGCGCACCCCGGCCGGCGCGAACCCCAAGGAGCTGTGGGACACGCTGCTCGCCGGCCGCTCCACCGCGCGCCGCATCACCTCCTTCGACACAGAAGGGCTCGGGGCCACGTTCGCCTGCGAGGTCCCCGGCCCGGACGTCGAGAGCTACCTGACGCCCAAGCAGGCCTCCCGCCTGGACCGGGTGGCGCAGCTCGCGGTCTGCGCGGCCGGCGACGCCATGGACGACGCCGGACCGGTGCGCACGCCGCCCGAGCGGCAGGCCGTCGTCACCGGCAGCGGCTTCGGCGGCGCCCTGACCTACGAGGCCGGCCTGCTCGCCGGCCGCCACGCGGGCCGCGGCAACCCCGGCCCGCTGCACGTACCGATGGTCATGCACAACGCGATGGCGGCGGCGATCAGCATCCGCCACCGGATCCTCGGCCCCAGCCTGTCCGTGGCCACCGCCTGCGCCTCCGGCGCCCACGCCATCGCCGAGGCCGCCCGGCTGGTCCGCGACGGCACCGCCGACCTCGCCGTCGCGGGCGGCTCCGAGGCGTCCATCACGCCGTCCGTGCTGCTGGCCTTCGAACGCTGCCGCGCGCTGTCGCTGCGCAACGACGAACCGGAACGGGCCAGCCGGCCCTTCGACCGGGACCGTGACGGGTTCGTGCTGGCGGAGGGGGCCGCGTTCGTCGTCCTGGAGAACCTGGAGCACGCCCTCGCACGCGGCGCCCGGATCTACGCCGAGCTGTCGGGGCTCGGGTTCTCCTCCGACGCCCACCACATCACCGCGCCGCCCGAACAGGGCGACGGGGCCGCCCGCTGCATGCGCGCCGCCCTCGCCGACGCCGGGCTGACGCCCGGCGAGATCGCGCACGTCAACGCGCACGGCAGCAGCACCCCGCTCAACGACCTGGCCGAGGCGCGGGCGATCAACCAGGTGTTCGGGACGGTACGGGTGCCGGTGACCTCCACCAAGGGGGTGACCGGGCACGCGATCGGCGCCGCCGGAGCCATCGAGGCCGTGGCCGCCGTCCTCGCGCTGAACGAGTGCGCCGTCCCGCCGACGGCCAACCTGAGCGTGCTCGACCCGCAGTGCGACCTCGACGTCGTCGCCGAGGCCCGGCCCATGCCGGCCGCGCCGGTCATGTCCAACTCCTTCGGCTTCGGCGGGCACAATGCCACCCTGATCTTCTCGCCCGCACCGTCATGACCCGCCCGCTCGTCCGGCTTCGGGACGAGTGGGCGGGTCATGACCGGTACGTGCCCGTCAGGTGACGGGTTGTCCGGGTGGCCGGTGCCCCGCCGATGGCGGGGCGGTCAGCCCGTGCCGCCCACCGGCCGGCCGGCCACTGAAGGCGGCCCCGACGGGGACAGCGGCGTCAGGCTGCCGGTCGGCCGAACGCGGTTTCGGACCTACACGTCGGCGGGCGCGGGCGCAGGGGCCTCTTCGACGGCGGGCGCGGGCGCGGCGGCCTCGTCCACGGCCGGCTCAGGTGCGCCGACCTCTTCGGCGGCGGGCTCAGGCGCGGCGGCCTCTTCGACGGCCGGCTCGGGCGCGGCGGCCTCGTCCATGACGGGCGCGGGTGCGGCAGCCTCGTCCACGGCCGGCTCAGGTGCGCCGACCTCTTCGGCGGCGGGCTCGGGCGCGGTGGCCTCGTCCACGGCCGGCTCAGGTGCGCCGACCTCTTCGGCGGCGGGCTCGGGTGCGGCAGCCTCGTCCATGGCCGGCTCGGGTGCGCCGACCTCTTCGGCGGCGGGCTCAGGCGCGGCGGCCTTGTCCATGACGGGCTGAGCCATGACAGCCCCGTCCGCGACGGGCGCCGGCGCGGCGGCCTCGTCCGCGGCGGGCTGAGGCGCGGCGGCCTCGTCCGCGGCGGGCTGAGGTGCGGCGGCCTCGTCCACGACGGGTGCCGGCGCGGCGGCCTCGTCCATGACGGGTGCCGGTGCGGCGGCCTCGTCCACGGCCGGCTTGGGCGCGGAGCCCTCGTCCACGACGGGCGCGGGCGCGGCGGCGTCCTCGACGACGGGTGCGGCCGCGGGGGCCTCCTCGACGGCCGGTTCGGGTGCGGGCGCGGGTGCGGCTTCGTTGACGGCCGGCTCGGGCGCGGGAGCGGGCTCGGGCGCCGGAGCCGGCACGGGTTCGGGCGCGGGTGCGGGCTCCGCCGCGATGGGAGCAGGTGCGGGTACGTCGGGCGCGGGTGCGGCGAATGCCGGGCTCGACGCGGCGAGCGGCAGCACGGCTGTGGCCGTTCCGGCGGCGATGACGGCGATGAATCGGCGCATGTCTTGGACTCCTAGTCACGTTGAGTAACGTATTGCTACGAATAGTTACCGCGCGCGGATCGCCCAAAACACGACACACCGGGAGGGAGCGCTTTTCATGGATGGAGCCCGGCTCTTCGCCGCCGAGGCCGCGCTGACCGGACGCTGGCCGCATGCCGGTCCCGAGGCCGTCGTCTGCCGCATCGACGGACGGCGTGGCAGAGGCCCGGAGACGCTCACGTACCGCGAGCTGGACGACCTGATCGGCCGCACCGCCCTGGCCCTGGGCCGCGCGGGCATCGGCGCGGGGACGACGACCGCGGTCATGGTGCCGCCGGGCCGGGAGCTGGTGGCGCTGATCCACGCCCTCCTCCGGCTGCGGGCCGTGCCCGTGCTCATCGATCCGGGTCTCGGGCCGCGCGCCATGAGGAGGTGTCTGGCCGAGGCCGCGCCGCAGGCGTTCATCGGCGTGCCACTCGCCCACCTCGCCCGCGTGCTGCTGGGCTGGGCCCGCGGCAGCGTACGGACCACGATCACCGTGGGCCCGCGCACGCTGCGGCTGGCCCGCCCGCCGCTGCCCACTTCCTGGCCCGCGCCGCGCAGTGAGGGCGACGGCCAGGCGTTCGTGGCCTTCACCTCCGGCTCCACCGGCGTGCCCAAGGGCGTGCCGCTCCGGCACCGGCACCTGGCCGGGCAACTGGAGCTGCTGGAGCACCTGGGGGTGCTGCGGCCGGGTGCGACGGTCTGGTCCACGTTCCTGCCGTTCGCGATCGCCGCGCCCGTCATGGGCTGCGCCTCCGTCGTCCCCCGGCTGAACCTGCGCCGGCCGGCCCGCAGTGATCCCGCCGCGATGGCGGAGTCGATCCGCGCGCACCGCGTCACCGGCCTGTTCGCCGCGCCCGCGCTGCTGGACGGGCTGGCCCGCCACTGCCTGGAGCGCGGCCTCACGCTGGACGGCGTCCGGACCGTGCTCACCGCGGGCGCGCCGCTGCCGCACGCGGTCCTGCGCCGCGCCCTCCGTTGCCTGCCGGAGGGGGCCGAACTGCTCTCCGTGTACGGCGCCACCGAATGCCTCCTGGTCAGCGCCGCGAACGCGGCCGAGCTCACCGGGACCGCCGAGGACACGGCGAGAGGGGCGGGCACGTTCCTGGGCGCGCCGCTGCCGGGCAACCGAGTCCGCGTCATCACTGTCACGGACGAGCCCATCCCCTCCTGGTCGGACGACCTGCTGGTGCCGCCGGGCACCGTCGGGGAGATCACCGTGACCGGGCCGGCGGTGAGCGACCCGTACCTCGGCCGCCCGTACGACACCGCCCTGGCCCGCATCGACGACGGCGGCACGCCCGTGCACCGCATGGGAGACCTGGGGTGGATGGACGAGCGGGGCCGACTCTGGTTCGCCGGCCGCAAGGGCGAGCGGGTCCGCACCGCCGATGGCGACCTCTACACCGACCAGGTCGAGCCGGTCGTCAACGACCTGCCCGGCGTGCGCCGCACCGCGCTCGTGGGCGTGGGGCCGGAGGGCCGCCACCGGCCGGTGCTCTGCGTGGAGTGCGAGCCCGGCGTCTCCGGGCGCGAGCGCCGCGCGGTCCTCGCCCGGGTACGCGAGCACGCCCCGGCCGCCGTCGCCGAGGTGCTGGCGCATCCGGGGTTCCCGATGGACGTCCGGCACGCCAGCAAGATCCGCCGCCCGTTGCTGGCCCGCTGGGCCGCCCGCGAGCTGGGGGAGGCCGGGCGATGAACGTGCTGGTGACCGGCGGCGGCGGCTTCCTCGGGCAGGCCGTGTGCCGGCTGCTGGCCGCGCGCGGCGACCGGGTGACCGCGTTCCAGCGCAGCCGGCGTCCGGAGCTGGACGCGTACGGCGTCCTCCAGCGCACCGGCGACGTCCGCGACCTCGACCGGGTCCGCGCCGTCGCCGCCGGGCACGACGCGGTGGTGCACTGCGCCGCGCTGGCCGGGCTGTGGGGCGCGGCCAGCGACTTTCGCGCGATCAACGTGCACGGCACGGCCCACGTGGTCGACGCCTGCCTGAGCGCCGGGATCGGCCGCCTCGTGCACGTCTCCTCGCCGAGCGTCGTGCACGACGGGCGCGACCTGGAGGGCGTGGACGAGTCCGTCCCGTACGCCCGCCGCCACCTCGCCCCCTACCCGGCGACGAAGGCGGCGGCCGAGCGCATCGTGCTGGCCGCGAGCGGCTCGCGGCTGGCCACCGTGGCGCTGCGGCCGCACCTCATCTGGGGGCCCGGCGACCCGCACTTCCTGCCGCAGCTGACCGCGCGGGCCCGGCGCGGCCGGCTGCTGCTGCCGCGCGCCCCCGGCAAGCTGATCGACACCGTGTACGTCGACAACGCGGCCGAGGCGTGCCTGCTGGCCCTGGACGCGCTCGCTCCAGGCCGCCCGGTCGCCGGGCGCGCCTACTTCGTCGCCCAGGACGAGCCGGTCCCGATCGCGCAGTGGGTCAACGGCCTGCTGGCGGCGGCCGGGCTCGGCCCCGTACGGCCTCGGGTGCCCGCCCGGCTGGCGCGGCTGGCGGCCGGGCTGGTCGAGCACGGGTGCCGGCTGGCGGGGACGAGCCCCCCGCTCACCCGGATGATCGCCGTGCAGGCGACCACGTCCCACTGGTTCGACCTGTCGGCCGCCCGCCGCGACCTCGGCTACGCGCCGCGCGTCACGACGGCGGAGGGCCTGTCCCGGCTCGCCGCCCACCTCTCGGCCGCCCCGGCGGGGAGCTGAGCGTGGACGACGCCCGCCTGCCCGGCTACCCGTTCGCGTCCCACTGGTTCGCGAGGGACGGCCTGCGCCAGCACTACGTGGACGAGGGCGAGGGCGCGCCGGTGCTCATGCTGCACGGCAACCCGTCCTGGAGCTACCTGTGGCGGCGGCTGATCACGGCGCTGCGCGGCGAGCACCGCTGCCTCGCGCCCGACCACATCGGCATGGGTCTGTCGGACAAGCCGGGCGAGGACCGCTACGCCCACACCCTGGCCTCCCGCGTGGCCGACCTGGACGCGCTGACCGCCCACCTCGTGGAGCACGAGGGTGTGGCGGACTGGGGCTGGACGCTGGTGATGCACGACTGGGGCGGCCCGATCGGCATGGCCTGGGCCGCCCGCCATCCCGGCCGGGTGGCCCGGCTCGTCGTGCTCAACACCGCCGCCTTCCCCAACCCGTACGGCGAGCGCGTACGCCCCGCGCTGCGGCTGCCGTTCTGGCTGCTGCGCGAGACCGTGGCGGGCGAGCGCCTGTTCCTGCGCCATCACGCCTTCGCCCGGCTGGCCACGCTGCCGCCGTTCGGGCTGCGCCGCCGCCTGCCGAGGGACGTGCGCGCCGCCTTCCTCGCCCCGGGCCGTGACCCGGGGCACCGGGTGGCGGTCCGCCGCTTCGTCACGGACATTCCGTTGGGCCCGGCCGACCGGGCCTGGCCGCTGCTGGTCCAGGCCGCGGAGGGCGTGCGCGCGTTCGCCGACCGGCCCGTGCTGATCGGCTGGGGGCTGCGCGACCCGGTCTTCGACCGCGCGATGCTGCGCGAGTGGCGCCGCCGGCTGCCGCACGCGACGGTGCGCGCCTACCCGGACGCCGGCCACTACGTGCTGGAGGACGCCCACGAACGGCTGGTGCCGGAGATCGCCGCCTTCCTGCGCCGCCGAGCGACCCTTGATCATGAACGCCGCCGCGCGTAGCCTTCCCCCGGATCACCTACAGGCGGGAGTCGCACCTTCATGACAATGATGACCAGAGCGATGTCGCTGGCCACGGTGGTCGCCGTGACGGTCCCGGCCGCCGGGCTCCCGGCACACGCCGGCGCGGTCGCCACCCGGGCGGCGGTCGCCTGCCCCCAGGTCTTCGGCCATGGTGGCTATCCGACCGGCGCCAACCCCTGGGACCGCGACAAGATCCGCCAGCCCAACAACCCGCGGGCGCTCAACGACCAGAAGAGCTGGGGCGCCGACGGGGTGGAGGGCGACGTGCAGCTCACCCGGCAGGGCACCAAGGCCGTCATGTGGCACAACACCTCCACCAACGGGCTGACCGGCACCAAGCAGAACATCACCGACCTCTGGTGGGCCGCCGGCACCGGCAACCTGCAGAGCCGCACCATCACCCGCGGCCCGTACACGGGGGAGCGGGTCTACACGCTGCGCGAATGGCTCGACCAGGTGCGCTCCCGCGGCCTGGTCGCCCTCCTGGAGATCAAGCCCGAGACGAAGCCCATCCTGTCGAACGCCACGTACGCGACGGCCGCCTGGAAGGAGATCTCCGACCCGATCAAGGAGCGGCAGGGCGCGCAGCGCATCCTGGTCTACTCGACCGACACGTGGATCCAGGCCGAGCTGGCCAAGCGCCACCCCACCCTGCTCAAGGGCGGCGCGGCCCGCTGGACCGACAGCGTGGGCTGGGAGGAGCCGCCGCCGTCCTGGACCGGCAACACCGCCCACTGGCAGAGCGTGCTCGCCGCGGCACCGGCGAGCGTGATGACCAACTACACCAAGGAGTACCGCGCCTGGCTCAAGGGCAGGTGCGCCTGACCCTCAGTCGATCCTGCGGCACACGGTCACCGGCAGGCGGGCGGACCACGTCCTGGTGACGGAGTCGTACGCCTCGGCGTAGCCGTTGCCGCTGCCGTTGCACGGGGAGGCGAGCGGCGTGTCCACGTAGACGGCCCCGCCCGGCGTCACCGGGTGCGTACGCGCGACCGCCCACTTGCCGAAGGCCGAGACGCCGTTGCGGAACTTGACGCTCACGTAGACCCGGCCGCCGACGGTGAAGTTGCCGCCGGCCACCTTGAGGTGACCGGCGTAGGTGTAGGTGAACAGGAAGGGCCGGTCGCTCCGGGACGTGTCCGCGTGCGCGGGGCCCGCGAGGGTCGTGGCGATCACGGCGGCGGCGGTGACGCCGAGCAGGGCGCGCAGGTGACGGTTCATTCGGCTCTCCCGGGTGACGGTCCGTGCGATACGTCACCATTGAGCGCCGGGGCGCTTGCGGCCCGCCTGCGGACCGCTGGACGCCTGGTTCAGAGGCGCAGGCGGGCGACGGTGGCGGCCTCGTCCCAGACCTCGCCGTACTTCGCCTGGATGTCGAACAGCGACGCCTCGTGCGGGCCGGGGTCGCGGTCGCCCACCGCCTGCCTGACCACGATCGGCACGAACCCGTGCTGGACGGCGTCCACCGCCGTCGCCCGCACGCAGCCGCTCGTGGACACGCCGCAGATGACCAGCGTGTCCACCCGGGAGGCGGTCAGCGCGGCGGCGAGCGCCGTGCCGAAGAACGCGCTGGCATACTGCTTGACGATCACCAGCTCGTCCGGCGCGGGCGCGACCTCGGGCATGAGCGCGCCGAGCGGCCCGTCGCCGACCAGGTGCCGCAGCGGCGCGACCTTGCGGAAGAACAGGCCGCCGTCCACGCCGCCCGGCCCGTACGCCACCCGCGTGTGCACGACCGGCGTCCCGGCCGCGCGGGCGGCGGCCAGCACCCGGGCCGCCGGGCCGAGGCAGTCCCGCGAGCCCATGTAGAGCTCGGCGCCCGGCTCGAAGTAGGCGCGCATCAGATCGACGAGGATGAGCGCCGGGCGCTCGCCGAACTCCAGCGAGCGCCCGAACACCTCCTCGTGCGGCCTGCTCACACGCGCACCGGCGGCGTCGGCGCCGGCAGGCCGGTCTCCTCCTCGCAGCGGGCGAGGATCTCGTCGAGGGGCGGCCCCATGTCGAACACCGGCAGCTCGCCCCGCCCGGACCGCAGCCGCTCGCGCAGCGCGGCGGTGGCCGCCTCGTCCACGGCGCCGTCGCCGGCGCACACCACGCCGTAGCGGCGCGCGCCCTCGGCGGTGACCAGCCCGCGCCGCACCTCCAGGCCCACCAGGCCGGGATCGCGGGCCAGCGGGTCGCCCCACCCGCCGCCGCCCCAGGTGACGAAGTGCAGCAGGTCGCCGGGACGCACCTCCACGTCGTGGACCTTGCTCGGCAGGATCTCGGTCCCGCCGCCGGCCCGCTCGATCCACTTGCGCCCGCGCGCCCCCGGCTCGCCGCCGTTGACGCCCCACGGGTAGGTGAGCCAGCGGTCGTCGTGGATGGCGATCGTGCCGGGTTCGAGGAAGCGGTAGGCGACGTCCACGCCGTTGCCGCCCCGGTGCAGGCCCGCGCCGCCCGTGTCGGCGACCGTCTCCCACCGCTCGATCCGCAGCGGATAGTACGACTCCAGGAACTCGCACGGGATGTTCGTGAACGACGGCCAAAGGGAGTGCCCGTCCGGCCCGTCGCCGATCGGCCGGCCGGGGATGCCGCCGAAGCCGATGGAGTAGAGCTGGAAGCCGTCGCCCGCGTACATGAAGTGCGGGGAGGAGGAGAAGCCCGCGGCGTTCAGCAGGTCGGGCGTCTTCTGCCCGAGCAGCCCGCCGAACAGGTCGAAGATGCGCCCGATGCCGTGGTTGCGGCCGTTGAGCGCGGCGGGGTAGCGCGGCTTCCAGAAGCTGCCCTCGGGGATGTGCACGTCCACCAGCGGGTAGAAGCCGTCGTTCCAGAGGATCTGCGGGTCGGCCACCGTGATCAGGTAGATGCCGAAGAACATCCGGGCGAGGTTCTCGTTGATGTAGTAGTTGATCGGCCCCTCGGCCTGCGGATCGCTGCCGGTGAAGTCCAGCAGCACCTTCTCGCCGGTGCGCGTCAGCGACAGCACCAGCTTGTAAGGGCCGTGCCCGCGCCCGTCGTCGCAGATGTAGTCGGCGAAGGTGAGCGTCTCGCCGTCCTCGAACAGCGTGGTGAGCAGCACCTTCATGGCGTCGTAGTTGCGCTTCAGCAGCGCCTCCAGCGCGGAGGTGTAGGTCTCGGCGCCGAAGCGGGCGCACAGCTCCTGGATGCGCCGCGAGGCGGTGCGGCAGGCGGCCACGATGCCGTTGAGGTCGGCGCGGTTCCAGTCGGGCTGGCGCACCTGGTTGAGTATGACGCGCAGCACGTCCTCGTTCAGCACGCCCTTCGCGTACAGCTTGACGGGCGGGATGACCACGCCCTCCTCGAAGATGGTGCGCGCGTCGGTCGGCATCGAGCAGGCGGTCTTGCCGCCGACGTCGGACATGTGGCCGAACATCGACGCCCAGCCGACCACCCGGCCGTCCACGTAGATGGGCATGACCACCAGCCAGTCGTTGGCGTGGCTGATCGCGCCGTCGCACGAGTACGGGTCGGAGGTGAGCAGCACGTCACCCTCCTCGATCGTCCCGTCGTAGCGGTCGAGCAGGGCGGGGATGGAGAGCCCGAACTGCCCGACGACCATGCGGCCCGACGGGTCGCCGATCAGCGGGAACTCGTCGTGCTGCTCACGGATGCCGGGCGACAGCGCGGTGCGGAAGAGCACCTCGTCCATCTCATGGCGGGCGTTGCGCAGGGCGTTCTCGACGATGTCGAGCGTGACGGGGTCGACGGCCACGCGGGCGAGCGGCTCCGTCGCGGTCTCGATGATCTGGGCCATCATGCCTCCAGGGGGCGGATCAGCAGGCAGCCGCTGTCGTGCACGCGTGCCGCGTGCCCGGGCAGGATCAGCGTGGTGGAGTCCATCTCGACGACGATGGCGGGGCCGGTGATCACCGATCCCGCGCGCAGCGTCGCCCGGTCGTACTCGGCGGCGGTGGTCCAGCCGCCGTCGATCCACACCTCGTGCCGGCCCACGGGTTCGGGGTCGGCGGTGGCCGGCTCCAGCCGGACCGGCCGGACGTTCGGGCGGGGGCCGCTCACCATGGCGCGGGCGCTGACCAGCTCGTGCTCGTTGCTCAGCAGGAACGAGAACAGCCGCTCGTGCTCGGCGTCGAACAGCCGGCCCAGCTCCTCCAGGCCGGTGTCCAGGCCGACGGTGATCGGGATCTCGAAGCCCTGGCCGTGGTAGCGGACGTCCACCTGGTAGCCCACCTCGGCCACCTCGGCGTCGAGCCCGCGGGTCGCGGTCTCGGCGAGCTCGGTGAGAAGCTCCTTGAGCTCGGTGTCGGTGAGCTGGGAGAAACGCCGGACGTAGGTGCGCGCGGCCTCGTCCCGCAGGCTCGTGGTGGCGTCACCGTACGCGCACAGCACCCCGGGCGAGGGCGGGATGATGACCGGCCACGCGCCGGTCAGCCGGCCCAGCGCGTTGGCGTGCAGCGGCCCGGCCCCGCCGAAGGCCACCAGCGCGAAGTCGCGCGGGTCGTAGCCCTGCTGGACGGAGACCAGCCGGAGCGCGCCGAACATGTTCTCGTTGACGATGTCCACGATCCCCTGGGCGGCGGCCTCCGCCGACGGCAGGCCCATGGCCTCGGCCAGCCGGGCCACCGCCGCCCGGGAACGTTCCCTGTCGAGCTCGATCTCGCCGCCGGCCAGCCGGGCCGGCAGGTAGCCGAGCACCACGTTGGCGTCGGTCACCGTCGGCTCCTCGCCCCCGCGGCCGTAGGCGGCGGGGCCGGGCACGGCGCCCGCCGACTGGGGTCCGACCCGCAGCGCTCGGGTCAGCGGGGGGACGTGCGCGATCGAGCCGCCGCCGGCGCCTACCGTGCGCACGTCCACCGACGCGGAGCGCACCACCAGGTCGCCGACCCGCGTCTCGCGGCCGATCCGCGGGCGCAGGCCCTGCACGAGCGCCACGTCCGTGGAGGTGCCGCCCATGTCGAAGGTGAGGAAGTCGGGGAACCCGGCCTGCCCGGCGAACCAGGCGGCGCCGGTCACGCCGCCCGCCGGGCCGGACAGCAGCAGGTTGACCGGGCTCGCCGCCGCGCCTGACACCGACGCCAGGCCGCCGTCGCTGCGCAGCACGTAGAGCTGGCCGTCCACGCCGCCCGCCGCGGCCTTGGCCGCCAGGTTGTCGACGTAGCCGGCGACCTGCGGCTGCACGTAGGCGTTGGCCACGGTCGTGATGGCGCGCTCGTACTCGCGCATCTCGGGCAGCACCGCCGAGGAGATCGAGACCGGCACGCCGGGCAGCTCCTCGGCGGCGAGCTCGGCGACCCGGCGCTCGTGCGCGTCGGCGGCGTACGAGTGGAGCAGGCAGACGGCCAGCGCCTCGACGCCGCGCAGGCCGCGCAGCTTGCGCCGCAGGTCGTCCTCGTCGAGCGGGGTGACGACCGAGCCGTCGGCGGCGATCCGCTCGACCGCCTCGACCGTGTCCTCCAGGGCGGCCAGCGGCTCGGGCTTGGGCCAGATGATCCAGCCGGCCAGGCCGCCCGGCACGTAGGAGCGGGCGATCTGCAGCACCTGCCGGAACCCGGCGGTGGTGACCAGGCCGACCCTGGCTCCCTTGCCCTCCAGGACGGCGTTCGTGGCGACGGTGGTGCCGTGCAGGATCTCGCCGATCGCGGCGGGCTCGACGCCCGCCTCGGCGCACACCTTCTCGAGACCGGCGAGGACGCCGATCGACTGGTCATGGGGGATGGAAGCGGTTTTGGCGCGATAGCTGCGCCCGGAGTGCTCGTCGATGAGCAGGACGTCGGTGAAGGTTCCTCCGACGTCCACGCCGAGGCGGTAACGCATGGCGACGCTCCTTGGTGCTAGATGATCCCGTCGGCCGAGAGACGGTCCGTCTCCTCCGGGGTGAGGCCGAGCAGGCCGTGGTAGATCTCGTGGTTGTGCCGGCCCAGCTCCGGTCCGGCGGACCGGACCGCGCCGGGGGTCTCCGACAGCTTCGGCGCGACGTTCTGCATGGCCAGCTCCCCGAAGTCGGGGTGCGGGACGCGGACGATGGCCTCGCGGGCGGCGAAGTGCGGGTCGGCGAACATGTCGGCCGCGCGGTAGATCCGCCCGGCCGGCACCCCTCCCGCGTGCAGCAGATCGAGCAGGTCCTGGGCGGGCAGCGTCGCCGACCAGGCCGCGATGAGGGAGTCCAGCTCGGCCATGTTCACGCCGCGGGCGGCGTGGCTGGCGTAACGTTCGTCCTCCGCCAGCTCGGGGCGGCCCATCACGGCGGCCAGGCGCGTGAACACGCTGTCCTGGTTGGCCGCGATGAGGACGCTGTCGCCGTCCGCGGTGGGGTAGACGTTGCTGGGCGAGACGTTGGGCAGCACGGCGCCGGTGCGTTCCCGCTGGTAGCCGGCCTGCTGCCACTCCGGCAGCAGCGACTCCATCATGGCCAGCACCGACTCGTAGATCGCCGAGTCGACGACCTGGCCGCGGCCGCTGCGCTCGCGCTCGTGCAGCGCGACCAGCGTGCCTAGGCAGGCGTACGTGGCGGCCAGCGAGTCGCCGAGCGAGATGCCGGCCCGCGACGGGGGCAGCGACGGGTCGCCGGTGACGTACCGGATGCCGCCCATGGCCTCGCCGATCGAGCCGTAGCCCGCGCGGGGGGCGTACGGGCCGGTCTGGCCGTAGCCGGTCACCCGGGTGATGACGAGCCGGGGGTTGAGCTCGTGCAGCCGCTCGGGGCCGAGGCCCCAGCGCTCCAGCGTGCCGGGGCGGAAGTTCTCCAGCAGCACGTCGGACTCCGCGACCAGGCGGCGGACGAGCTCCTGGCCCTCGGGGGTGCGCAGGTCGCAGGTCACCGACTTCTTGTTGCGGGCCACGACCGGCCACCACAGGGACTTGCCGTGCGGCTTCTCCCTGCCCCACTGGCGCATGGGATCGCCCTTGCGCGGATCCTCGACCTTGATCACCTCGGCGCCGAAGTCGCCGAGCAGCTGGCCGCAGAACGGCCCGGCCAGCAGTTGACCGAGTTCGACGACCCGGACGTCGCCGAGCGGCAGTCCCCTCATCGTTTCCCTTCCTGGTTGCGAGGGCCCAGCAACGACGCGCGGGCCGAGAACAGGTGAGCCCTCATGACCGCCTCCGCCCACTCGGGGTCCCCGGCGCGTACGGCAGCCGCGATCTCGAGGTGGTGGCCGGTGCTGCGGTCCATCGCCTCCTTGTCGAAGGAGCCGTAGGTGCGCAGCAGGACGGGGGAGTGGATGAGCATGCTGATCTGCTGGGCGAGCAGGGTGCTGCCGCCGAGCCTGACCAGGCCCTGGTGGAAGTCGGCGTTGAGCCGGTAGACGGCGTCGAGGTCGTCCCGGTCGGCGTGCTCGCGCAGCTCCACGGCGATGGCGTGCAGCCGGTCGGCGTCCTCCGGGGCGGCGGCGAGCGCCGCCTGGCGGGCGGCCAGCCCCTCGATCCTGGCCCTGAGCTCGAAGATCGACTCCAGGTCGTCGCGGGGGTATTCGACGACCCTGGCGCCCTTGTTCGCGACGAGCTCGACCAGCCCTTCCGCGGCCAGCCGGCGCAACGCCTCCCGCACGGGGGTGCGGCTGACGCCGAGCGCCTCGGCCAACTCGACCTCGGCCAGCCGGTCTCCTGGGGCGTACTGGCCGCCCAGGATGAGGCTTCTGAGATCATCTACGGCCGACATGTATACATCTCCTCGCTCAGGTGGCAGCATCTTGGCTCAAAGAAGCTTTCACACGCAAGAGGTTGCATACAACATGACGCTGGAAGTCATCGAGGTCGGCCCTCGGGACGGCCTGCAGAACGAGCCGGTTCCGGTGCCCACCGACGCCAAGATCGCCTATCTGGAGGCGCTGGTGGCCGCGGGCGTGCGCCGCATCGAGGCGGTCAGCTTCGTCCATCCCGGGCGCGTGCCGCAGATGGCCGACGCCGAGCGGGTCATGGCCCGCGCGCCGCGCGTGCCCGGCCTGCGCTACGCGGGCCTGGTGCTGAACGAACGCGGCCTGGACCGGGCGCTGGAGACCGGCGTGGACGAGGTCAACGTCGTGGTCGTGGCGACCGAGACGTTCTCGCTGCGCAACCAGGGCATGCCGGTGGAGCGGGCGGTGGAGACCTTCGGCGCCGTCGCCGCGCGGGCCCGCGCCGCCGGGCTGGGCGTGACGCTGACCGTGGGGGCCGCGTTCGGCTGCCCGTTCGAGGGCGAGGTGGACCCCGGCCAGGTGGCCGAGCTGGTGGCTCGCTGCCCGGAGGCGCAGGAGGTGGCGCTGGCGGACACGATCGGCGTGGGCACGCCGGCCGACGTCCGCCGCCTGACCGCCGCGGTGCGCGAGGTCACCGCCGCGCCGCTGCGCTTCCACTTCCACAACACCCGCAGCACCGGGTACGCCAACGCGGTGGCCGCGCTGGAGGCCGGGGCGGCGGCGCTGGACGCCAGCGCGGGCGGCATCGGCGGCTGCCCCTTCGCGCCGGAGGCGACCGGCAACATCGCCACCGAGGACCTGGTCTACCTGCTGGAGCGGATGGGCGTCCGCACCGGCATCGCCCTGCCGGCCGTGGCCGGGGCGGGGCTGGCGATCGGGCGGAGCCTGGGCAAGGAGGTCCCGGCCCAGCTCGGCAGGGTCGCTGCTTGGCCGCCCTGACCGATGAATCGGACATATACATATAAGGCGGACTATGTGGGTATGAAGGTATTGGGATCGAGTGCCCATGGGACGCCCCGGCTGTCATGGAAGCCGGGGCGTCCGCCGTGCGGGGGTATCTGACTCAGAACCTATACAAACCGGACAATGAGCGGATAATCTGGCGTTGCTCCAGCGGGGTTGCCTGGAGCGCCAACGTCCGGACGCCCCCGGCCGCCCTCGCGCCGCCGGGGGCGTTCGCGTGCCGTCCCTCGCCACCTCGTAGAGTCGTGCCGACGGAAGGGCGCGATCATGACCATCTCCACCGCCGACCTGTACGACGAGCACGGCGACCAGCTCGACTCCTGCCACCTGCAACTGCGCCAGTACGGCGGCCGCCGCGCCTTCTCCGGCCGGATCGCGACCGTCCGCTGCCACGAGGACAACGCCCTGCTCAAGTCGGTGCTGTCCGAGCCCGGAGAGGGACGCGTCCTGGTCGTGGACGGCGGCGGCTCCCTGCGCGCCGCGCTCATGGGCGACGTCATCGCGGGCATCGCAGTGGCGAGCGGCTGGGCCGGCGTGGTGATCAACGGCGTGGTCCGCGACGTCGCCGCCCTCCGCGACCTGGATCTGGGCATCAAGGCGCTCGGCTCGAACCCGCGCAAGAGCGCCAAGACGGGCGCCGGCGACCGGGACGTCCCGGTCGCCTTCGGCGACGCCGTCTTCCATCCGGGGGCCGAGCTCTTCTCCGACGAGGACGGCATCCTCGTCACCCGCCCCTGACGAGGTCACGATCCGGTATCGCCGTTTGTGAGGGCTCTTGACGCCTCGCGGCGCGGGAGTGACAGTCGAGCCACATCGTTGAACCGGTTCGCTCGATTCCGGCGGCTGCCTCATCGTGCTCCTGTCCTTCCGGCCTGCCCGGTCCCCTGCGGATCGTCGAACGGGTTCGATGAATTCGTACGAGCCGGGAGGTGAGAGTGGCGACGATCGGAGACGTGGCCCGGGAGGCCGGGGTGAGCCGCAGCACGGCGTCGTACGCGCTGTCGGGCAAGCGGCCCATCTCGGAGGAGGTGCGGCGGCGGGTGCTGGCCGCCGCCGAGGCGCTGGCGTACACGCCGAACGCCGGCGCCCGTGCGCTCGCCACCGCCCGGACCAAGGTCCTCGGTCTGCTCGCGCAGTTCCATGACGACGAGTTCGCGCCGGCGATGTTGCAGTACATCCTGGGGGTCACGAACACCGCCCGGGACCTGGGTTATGACACGCTGCTGGTCACCGAGGCCGACGGGGTGCGGGCGCTGCGGCGCATCACCGACTCGCGGATGGTCGACGGCGTGGTCCTCATGAACATCGCCCAGGAGGACGCCCGGCTGCCCATCCTGCGCGCCGCGCCGCAGCCGGGCGCGCTGGTGGGGCTGCCCGGTGACTGCTCGGGGCTGGACGTGTTCGATCTGGACTTCGAGGAGGCCGGGCGGGTGATGGTGGACCATCTTCACCGGCTCGGTCACCGTGAGCTGATCCTGATCTCGCATCCGGAGCACGTGGTCGAGCGGGGCGGCGCGTACGTGTGGCGGCTGCGCGACGCCGCGCTCGACCGCGCCCGCCGGCTCGGCCTCACCCTGCACGCCGTGTACGGCGAGTCCCGGCAACCCGCCGTGGGCCGCCAGCTCCACAGGCTGCTCGACGCCTACCCGGCGGCGACCGGCCTGCTGATCAACAACGAGGCGGCCGCCGCGGCGCTGCCGTCGGTCACCTACGAGCGGGGGCAGCGGGTGCCCGAGGACCTGTCGGTCATCGGCCGCTACTCCGCCGACTTCGCCGCGACCTTCTCCCTGCCGTATTCGTTCGTCGAGAGCGCACCCGACCGCCTCGGCTCCATGGCCGTGCGGCAGCTCGTGCGCCGCGTGGAGTCCAC
>NZ_FOHX01000015.1 GCF_900111685.1 Nonomuraea wenchangensis | reverse complement strand
GTGGCCGCGTTCGGGCGCGGCGAGTGCTTCGTCGAGCGCTACCTCGACCGGCCCCGCCACGTCGAGACGCAGTGCCTGGCCGACGCCCACGGCAACGTCGTCGTGGTCTCCACCCGCGACTGCTCGCTGCAGCGCCGCCACCAGAAGCTGGTGGAGGAGGCCCCGGCCCCGTTCCTCACCCCCGAGCAGGAAAGGCTGCTGCGCGAGTCGTCCAAGGCCATCCTGCGCGAGGCCGGCTACGTCGGCGCCGGCACCTGCGAGTTCCTGGTCGGCCAGGACGGCACCGTCTCCTTCCTGGAGGTCAACACCCGCCTCCAGGTCGAGCACCCGGTCACCGAGGAGGTCGCCGGCGTCGACCTGGTCCGCGAGATGTTCCGCATCGCCGCCGGCGAGCCGCTCGGCTACGACGACCCGCCGCTGCGCGGCCACTCCATCGAGTTCCGGATCAACGCCGAGGACCCCGGCCGGGGCTTCCTGCCCGCGCCGGGCACGCTCACCTCGATGCGCGCGCCGGCCGGTCCCGGCGTGCGCCTGGACGCCGGCTACGAGGCGGGGATGACGGTGCCGGGGGCGTTCGACTCGCTCGTGGCCAAGCTCGTCGTCACCGGGCGCGACCGGCGCGAGGCGCTCGACCGGGCCCGGCGGGCGCTCGCGGAGTTCGAGATCGACGGGATGCCGACCGTGCTGCCCTTCCACCGGGCCGTCGTGACGGATCCGGCGTTCACCGGGGAGCCGTTCTCCGTCCACACCCGGTGGATCGAGACCGAGTGGGACAACACGGTCGAGCCGTACCAGGGGACGGTGGCCACGGCCGAGGAGGCGGCGTTCGAGCGGGTGACCGTGGAGGTCGGCGGCAAGCGGCTGGAGGTCCTCCTGCCGGCCGGGCTCGGCGCCGCTTCCGCTACGCCCTCGGCGAACAAGGCGCCCCAGAAGCGCGGGCGCGCCGGGGCCCGCAAGCCCGCCGCCGGCGGTGACACCCTGGTCAGCCCGATGCAAGGCACGATCGTCAAGGTGGTGGCCGCCGACGGCGACACCGTGGCCGAGGGCGACACGATCGTGGTGCTTGAGGCCATGAAGATGGAGCAGCCGCTCACCGCGCACAAGTCCGGCACGGTCACCGGCCTGGCGGCGGCCATCGGGCAGACGGTCACCTCCGGCGCCGTGATCTGCGAGATCAAGGACGCCTGACGGCCGGGTCGCTCGGAGGCCCGAGCGCCGCGGACAGATCCGGTAGCGTGAACGGTGAGGAACTTTGCCGACCGCCCGTTCGTCCTCATGGGCGAAGGAGGCTTGCTGCCAATGACCCATTCGCTGCGCCGAGCAGGGGCCGCGATCGCGGCTCTGATCGCCGGTCTATTCGTCGTTCTTGCGCTGTCCCCTGCCGCCAACGCGGCGGCTCCCCCTGATGCTCAGACGGTTGTGTCCCACTGGAAGAAGGCGCCGCTCTACACGGAGTCCGGCTCCCCTTTGACGTCCGACCAGCAGAGCGAGATCAATGACGCGCTGAAGGGGGCCGACAGCAAGATCTATGCCGTGGCGTTGCCCGACGGCACGATCGACCAGAGCAACGTCGCTTCCTACACCAGCCAGCTCACCTCGGCGCTGAAGAGCGCGGGGCGGCCCAGCGCCACCGTCGTGGTGCTCGACGGCATGACGATGTTCGTGGCGTCCACCGCCATGCCCCAAAACCTCGCGGCCCAGTTGTCCAACCGCGCCACCAGCGCCAACTCCGACGTCGTCGACGGGTTCAAGGACTTCGCCCACCGCGTCGACCTCGCCCTGTCCGGCGACCGCTCCGCGCTCAACTCGGGCAGCCAGGCCAACCCCGGCGCCGGCGGCACCGCCGCGCTGGTCGGTCTCGGCACGCTGGCCCTGGTCGGCGGCGGCGGCTACTTCCTCTACTCCAGGAACAAGAAGAAGAAGCAGGCCATCCAGGACGCCAAGGACCTCGCCGCGGTCAAGCAGACCGTCGACGAGGACGTCACCAAGCTCGGCGAGGAGATCACCACCCTCGACACCGACGTCAAGCTCGCCGGCGAGGGCGGTCAGCACATCCAGGAGTGGGAGACCGCGCTCGACTCCTACGAGAAGGCCAAGACCCAGCTCGCCACGGTGGAGCGGGCCGACCAGGTGCGCGAGGTCACCCAGACCCTTGAGGACGGCCGCTACGCGCTGGCCGTGGTCAAGGCCAAGGTCAACAACGAGCCGGTGCCCGAGCGGCGCGCCCCCTGCTTCTTCAACCCGCAGCACGGCCCGTCCGTTCGCGACGTGCGCTGGGCCCCGCCCGGCGGCGCCGTCCGCGACGTGCCCGCCTGCCGGGCCGACGCCGAGGCCGTGGAGCGCGGCTTCGACCCGCAGATGCGTGAGGTCATGGTCGACGGCCAGCGCCGCCCCTACTACGACGCGGGCCCGGCCTACCAGCCCTACGCCTCCGGCTACTACGGCGGCTTCGGCGACGTGATGACCGGCATGTTCATCGGCACCATGATGGGCAGCATGCTCGGCGGCTTCGGCCACGGCGGCTACGGCGCCGGCTACGCGGAGGGCTACGCCGACGGCGGCGGTGGCGACCTCGGCGGCGGTGGCGGCGACTTCGGCGGCTGGGGCGACTTCGGTGGCGGAGGCGACTTCGGCGGCGGCGACTTCGGCGGCGGCGACTGGTAACCACCCGTCCGGACACCCGGCGACGCCCCTCGCGGACCATCCGCGAGGGGCGTCCGCCTTTTCCGGGCGGGCAGACGCGGACGATCGGGCGAGTGAGCTATCTCGCGTACGCCGACCGGGTCGGCCTCCGTCACCTCGTCATGGAGGACGCGGCCGAGATCGTGGCGCTGAACAGGGAGAGTCTCGACCTGCACGGCCCGTGGCTGCCCGGCCGGCCGGTCATCACGCACGAGGAGTTCGAGTCCTACCTCGGCCGGTTCGAGGGCGGCGCGCACGAGGGTTTCGTGATCTGCCGGCTCGACACCGGCGGGATCGCCGGCCGGATCAACGTCAACAACATCATCCGCGGCACCCACCAGGCCGGCACCGTCGGCTACGCCGCCTACGCCTCGACGACCGGCCGCGGCTACATGACCGAGGGACTGCGGCTGCTGGTCGCGTACGCCTTCGAGGAGCTGGGGCTGCACCGGCTGGAGGCCAACATCCAGCCGGACAACACCGCCTCGCTCAACGTGGCCAAGCGGGCCGGTTTCCAGCGCGAGGGCTTCTCGCCGAACTTCCAGCTCATCAACGGCGCCTGGCGCGACCACGAGCGCTGGGCCGTCACGGTGGAGATGGTGTGAGACCGGCAGGCGCCCGGGTCGCCAGGTCGAAGGCGGTGGCCAGCTCCCGCGCGTAGACCTCCAGGTCCAGCTCGGGCCGGGTCTGGAGCAGGAACGGCAGACCGTCGATGCTCCGCTGGATCGCCGCGGCCATGACGAAGGTGTCGAACGGGCGGAACTCACCGCGTTCCTGCCCGTCCCGCAGGATGGCCTCCAGGTGCCGGAGCGTGTCGCCGTCCTGCTCGGGGCCGTAGAAGGCGCGCTCCCCCCGGGGATGCAGGAAGATCTCCATGACCGCCTTCATCCGCGCCCGGTGCCCGGCGACGAACCCGACCAGCCCGGTGATGTACGCCCGCAGCCGCCCCCGTGCGTCGGGGGCCGCGCCCACCTGCTCGGTCATGTGCCGGCTCAGCTCCCCCAGCACCTCAGCCAGCACGGCCGCCATCAGCTCGTCCTTGCCGGCGAAGTGGTACGAGATCAGCCGCGTGCTGCTCAGCCCCGCCCGCGCGGCGATCCTGGCGAAGCTGGCCTGGTTGTAGCCGAGCTCGGCGATCGTGTCGATGGTGGCGGCCACGATCTGCGCGCGCCGCGCCGCCCCCGTGAAGGTGTGTCCGCCGGAGGTTACTCGCATGAGTAATTCGTACCACTCGTGCGGAGGTCACTCGGTCGGCAGGAGGGTGCCGAGCGGGCCGAGGTCGAGGTTGAGGTCGGCCGGGGTCAGCTCGAAGCGCTCGCACAGGTCCCCCATGGCCTCCTCCAGGCGCATCAGCGTCACCCCCAGGGCCTCCACCTGCTCGTCGGTCAGGTTGCCCGCGTCCATCCTGCGTACGCACTGGCGCTCGACGAGCTGGCGCACCAGCTCGACGATGGTGAGGACCAGGCGGGACAGGTCACGCTGGACCGTGTCCGGGTCGGCGGCGATGCGCCAGCGGGCGCCCTCCTCGCTCACGCGTCCTCCAGGGTGTCGGCGGAGGCGAGGACCGTCCGCAGCGAGATGCACACCAGGTCGATGTCCGCGATGGACAGGATGATGTCGCCGCTCAGGACGACCCCGCCGGCGAGCAGCCGGTCCAGCAGGTCCACGAGCGAGACCCGCTCGGCCGGCAGCCGGTCGCTCAGGATGATCTCGTCGGCGGACACCCCCCGCGCCGGCCAGTCCGTCACCGGGTCTCCATCACCGTGAACGAGTACGGCGCCCACGGCCCCGTCACCGTCACCTCGATCCCTCCGCCGCCCAGCTCCTCCGCCAGGCCGGCGAACTCCGCCACCCGGCCCTCGTCCACCAGATAGGCCCCGTTGAGCAGCATCCAGTCCGCCCGCCCCGACAGGCGCGGATCCTGCGGGCGGTGCCGGCGGCTGGCGACGGCGACCGTGGCGAGCGCGGCGTGGATGTGCTCGGCCCGCGCCAGCGCCTGCCGCCTGTTCTGCTCGCGCCCGCGCAGGTTCGCCCGCCGCCGCTGGAGGTAGGCGGTGCCCGGCTTGCCCGGCTTGCCCGCCTGCTCGCAGCCGTCCCGGCCGGACCGCTCGTCCGGCCGCTCCTCCGACGCGGGGTCGACGAACGCCTTGACCCCCCATTCCCTGCGCCCGGTGACCTGCGCCAGCACCTCGGCGAAGTCACCGGCCCGGCGCTCCAGCAGGTCGCTCACCTGCTCGTCGCCGTCGTAGACGGTGACCAGCCGCACGGGCGCGGTTGCGGTGGCCGCGGCGACGGCGTCCACCACGCGGTGGTGGGCGCGGGCGGTGCCGGCCAGCCAGTCCATGTCCTCCAGCGAGCGGCGCAGCGGCTCCTCGCCGAAGCGTTCCATGGGCACGCTGCTCACGTACGCGACCAGCCCGCCGCGCACGATCGTGCGCACGTCGGCGTCCGCCACACCCGGCGGGCAGGCGGCCACCTCGTCGCGGGCGACCGCGTACAGGTAGGTCCCCGTGTCACTCATCGATCGCCGTCCGGTCCTCGATGGCCGCGAGGCGGCGGCGCAGCCGGCGGTTCTCGTCGACCAGCTCCCGGTCCCTGCCGGTCAGGAAGGGATCGTGCTTCCACCAGTCGATGCCGAGCTCCCTCGCGGTGTCCACGGAGGCGATGACCAGCCGCAGCTTGATCGTCAGCAGCTCGATGTCGAGCAGGTTGACCCGGATGTCGCCGGCGATGACGATGCCCCGGTCGAGCACCCGCTCCAGGATGTCGCCCAGGTTGGCCGCCTCGTGGCCGGACGAGGCCGGCCCGTACGAGGGGCGGGCGACCGGCCCGCGGTTCGCTACCGTGTCCACGTCACGCCCGCGCTCATGCGTTCTCCCCGTTGTCGCTGCTGCCTCGCCGGTAGCGGCGCAGCCTCTTGTATGCCAGCAAGTTCCCCTCCTCGTCGATCTCGACCTGGTAGAGCGCGAGGATGTCGCCGGTGGAGGGGATCCGGCGGTCCTCGACGACCTCCACGCTGACGATCCAGCCGTCCTGGGCCGGGGTGACCGCGGTCACCCCCTCGGTCTCCTTGGTCGTGAGGTCGGCGATGAGGCGCAGCGCCGCCTCGCCGGCCGTGGCCGCGCTCAGCGTGCCCGCGGCCCGCTGCTCATCGATGTCGGGCATGGTCACCTTCCAGTGGCTCTGCGGAGCACGAGGGTCACGGCCTCGTCGTGCTCCTCCTCCGAGATCTGCCCGGCCTCCAGGGCCGCGTCGATCTCCTCCAACTGCCGCCGGATCGCGACGGGGCTCCTCATCTGCTGCTCCGCCTGGTCCTGGATGACCTCGCCGAGCTTGATCACGAACCGCACCGGCGCGATCGGCAGGAGGAGCAGCTCGACGAACAGATTCACGTCTCACTCCTCCGCCGCCTGCGCGACGACGAAGTCGTACGGCGCCAGCGGCCCGAGCAGCCGCACGTTCACCCGCCCGGCCCAGCGCTCGGCGAACTCGCCGAGCCGCTGCTCCAGGGTCTCCTGCTCGCCGGTGCGCATGAGCAGGGCGAGGTTGACCGCGTCCTGCTCGTGTGACGGCTCCCTGATGACCGCCTGCGCGTAGCAGCCCTCCAGGGCGTCGAGCAGGGTGCTCGTGTCCAGGTCGCGCTTGGCCTCGACGCTGCCCGCGATGATCTCGCCGAGCCGGATGCGCTCGTTCCTGGTGGCGTCCTCGGAGGTGCCGCGGATGGCCTCGCGCAGGCTCGCCGCCTCCGGGTTCTCGGCGAGGATCTCGCTCATGAGGGCGTCCTCGACGTAGCGGCCCTTGACGATGTACTCGGCGCAGCCCTCCAGCTCCTGGAGCGCGGCGAGGAAGTCGTCGTGGTGCGGCGCGAGCAGCTCCTCTGCGACGGCGTCCTCGTTCGTGAGCACCGAGCCGAAGCGGAACGGCAGCACCGCGCCCTTGCGGGAGACGGCGTCGAGCAGCCGCTCGTGGGCGAGGAAGTCGCCGGGCCGGCCGATCGGCTGGTCGACGTCCACCTCGCTGACGAGGGCGCCGATGTCGCCGTGGCGGATGAGGCGCACCTCGCCGGCCGGGTCGCCGAGGCCGTGCTCGTCCGGCGGCACCTTCGTGCCCGCGGGCACGATGCCGTAGACGTACACGCCGAGGGTGACCTCGGTGTCCTGCTCGGGCGCGCCCCGCGCCTTGGCCGGTCGTGACATTTCCCTGTCAGTCCTCTCGCTCGACGCGGGTCTCCGACTGCCGCTCCTGTTGCTTCGCCGCCTGGACGGCGGGGTCGGCGGGCTCCTCGCGGGCCGACTCCAGCACGCCCTGGATCACTTCCTTGTGCTCGTCGGCGGGGCCGGCCTCGGCGGACTGCCCGCCCGTGACCTGGGCGACCGCCTCCGGCAGGCCCTTCTCGGTCTTCGTCAGGTCGAGCCGGTTCACGGCCTCGGCGAAGCGGAGATAGGTGTCGACGCTGGCGATGACGACCCGGGCGTCGATGGTCAGGATCTCGATGCCCACAAGGGAGACCCGGACGTACGCGTCGATCACGAGACCCTTGTCGAGAATCGTGTCGATGACGTCGGCCAGGCCCGACGAGGACGACTTGCCGCCGCTCATCTGCCCGCCGCCGCCGGCCGGCTGCACTGACGTGGTCATGGCTTTCCCCTCCCGCCGCGGCCGGCCCTCCCCTCGGGAGGACGACGGCGGCCCGCCACAGCCGACTTCCCCAGCGGCAGGCGACAGCCAACGCCATATGGCGAGATATCGGGCAGCCTTGACCGGAGGCTGAACGCCCCGCGTCAGGTGCTGCTACGTACGGCCAGCAACGGGGCCAGCAGCGTCGAGTCGGGGACCACGCGGCCCTCCAGCTTGTCCATGACCAGCCGCACCGCCTCCCGGCCCACCTCCTCGGCCGGGATCAGCACCGAGGTCAGCGGCGGGCTCGCCCGCTCGGCCACGTCCTCCGGGCAGATCGCGACGACCGCCATGTCCTGCGGCACCCGGCGGCCGAGCTGGCGCAGCGCGGCCAGCACGTGGCTGACCGCGGCCTCGTTGTGCACGACCACGCCGGACAGGCCGGGGTGGTCGAGCAGCAGGTCGCGTACGGTCTCGTAGACCTCGTCGAAGGTCTCCTCACAGGGCAGCGCCACGCCCTTCAGCCCGAGGTCGGCCACCGCGGCCGCGAAGCCGTCGCGGGTGCGGGTGGCGAAGCCGGTGCCCCGGTCGTAGACCACCGAGGGCGCGCCGAGCAGCGCGATCTCCTGGTGGCCGCGTTCGGCCAGGTGCTCGGCGCAGCGCGCGCCGGCCGCGTGGAAGTCGAGGTCCACGCAGGTCAGCCCGGCCGGGCGGGCGGGGAAGCCGATGAGCACGCTCGGCTCGGCCAGCTCGCGCAGCAGCGGGACACGACGGTCGTCCAGCTCGACGTCCATGAGGACCAGCGCGTCCACCAGCGCGCTCGCCGCCACCCGGCGGATGCCGGCCGTGCCCTCGTCGGCGGTCAGCAGCAGCACGTCGTGGTCGAAGCGGCGGGCGGCGGTGACGACCGCGCTGGCGAAGCGCATCAGCACCGGCACGTGCATGCCGGCCCGCAGCGGCAGCACCAGGGCGATCACGTTGGACCGTTTGCTGGCCAGCGCGCGGGCGCCGGCGTTGGGGTGGTAGCCGAGCGCGTTGATGCTGTCGAGCACCCGCCGCCGGGTGTCGGCCGAGATCGTGCGTTTGCCGCTGAGCACGTACGACACCGTGCTCACCGCCACGCCCGCGTGTTTGGCGACCTCGGAGATGGTGACGGTGCGCCGGCTCAAGCCCCGGCTCCGAAGTCGAGCCGGACCAGCCGCACGCCGTCGTTCTCGAACACGACATAAAGATCGTGCACTCCGTCGGCGGGCGCAAGGGAGGAGGTGATGGCGTGGTGGTCGTACCGGTCTGTCCGGGGGACGGGGAAGGTCGCGAGCTCCTGGCCGTAGAGCGGGTCGCCGCGGCGCAGGGTGATCATGCCGCCCTCCGCGCCGCCGGCCGTGGCCACGCAGCTCCGCACGCCGGTGAGGTCCACCTGGCGGAACAGGATCCAGGCGCCCTCGGCGTCGGCGCGTACGGCGTCGCCGGCCTGCCGGGTCTCGGCCGTGAACGTGACGGCGTCGTACTCGTCGTGGGCGGCGGCGCGCAGCGGGCCCCGCTGGGGCGGGACGACCTCGCCGTCCACCTCGAAGCGGGCGCTCAGCCGCAGGTCGGTGGCGCTGCGGCCGACCATGAGCTGGTGCGGGGCGCGCTCCACGACGAACCGGTCGCGGGTGACGTCCCAGAAGGCCAGCTCGGCGACCGGCAGGGAGAGCGTGACGGCGCGGCTCTCGCCGGGCTCCAGGCGTACCTTCTCGAAGCCGCGCAGCCGGCGCAGCGGCTGCTTGACGCGGGAGCGCTGCTGGTGGGTGTAGAACTGCACGACCTCGACGCCGGGCCGGTCGCCGGTGTTGGTCACCGTCGCCTGCGCCGTGACCGTGCCGTCCTCGACGGACACGCGCAGGTCGGCGTAGTCGAAGGTGGTGTAGCTGAGGCCGTGGCCGAAGGGGTGCAGCGGGGTGCCGCGGAAGTACAGGTAGGTGGCGTCGGAGGCGATGATGTCGTAGTCGAGCAGGTCGGGCAGCTCCTGCTCGGAGCGGTACCAGGTCTGGGTGAGGCGGCCCTCGGGGTCGGCGTCGCCGAACAGCACCTCGGCCAGGGCGTGGCCGTACTCCTGGCCACCGTGCGCCGACCACAGCACGGCCGGGACCTCGTCGTCGGTCCAGGTGAGCGGGTAGCCGCTGGTGATGACCATGACGGTGCGCGGGTTGGCCTTGCGCACGGCGGTGAGCACGGCGTTCTGGGCGGGGGCGAGGGCCAGGGTCAGGCGGTCCTCGGTCTCGCGGCCGTTGACCAGGGGGTGGTCGCCGACCACGACGACCGCCACGTCGGCCGCAGCGGCGAGCGCGGCGGCCTGCTCGACGCCGCTGCGCACCACGTCCATGGCCAGCCAGACGGCCTGGTCGGCGTCGTCCACCAGGCGCAGGACGCCGTCGCCGGCGGCGCCGACGTAGCAGCCGGTCGAGATGTGGCGCAGGGCGAGCGTGCCGCGCGGGCGCTCCTCCATGCGGAACGTCTCGCGCACCTCCCACCCGTTCGGCCCGGGCTGGTCGTTGACGAGGGTGCCGTCGTTGACGGAGACGTAGCGGCCGGTGGTGACCGAGCGCAGGGCGTAGGCCCCTCCGCCCCAGTCGAACAGGTCGAACGCGCCCGTCTCCGCCGCTCCGGCGCTGAGCGGCCCCCCTGCGGGGTCGGCGCTGACCGGGCCGGACTCCGCGGTGAACGTCACCCTGTCCACGGCCTCGCAGAAGACCGTCTCGCCGCGCTCGGCCAACCCGGCGCGGGCGGTGACGGAGTAGGGCAGGGTGCCGCTGTACCAGTCCTCCATGAGGGTGTCGCCGAGCTGCCCGATGACCGCGATCCGGGGGCGGCCGGAGAGCGGCAGCAGGCCGTCGTTGCGCAGCAGCACGATCGAGCGGCGGGCCGCCTCCCTGGCCAGCGCCTGGTGCTCGGGGCAGTTGACCACGCCGTCGGTGATCTCGTCGTACGGCGTGGCCGGGTCGAACTCGCCGAGCCTGAACCTGATCGACAGCACGTGCCGCACCGCCGTGTCCACGTCGGACTCGGCCAGCAGGCCCTGGTCGAGGGCGGCGCGCAGGTGGGCGAGGGTGGTCTCGGGGCGGTCGTCGTCCTGGGTGAAGCTGTCCAGTCCGGCCTTGACGGCGTGCGCGTACGCCTCGGCGGGCGTGTCGTGGAAGCCCTGGATGCCGGTGAGGTTGCCGGGGGCGTACGCGTCGCTGACGACCAGCAGCTCGTCCGGCGCCCAGGCGCGCAGGAGCTCGTTGATGAGCGGGCTGAGGTGCGCGGGCCGGCCGTTGACCAGGTTGTAGGAGGGCATGACGGCCACGGCCGCGCCCTGCTCGACGGCCGGGCGGAAGGCGGGCAGCTCGTACTCGTGCAGCACGCGCGGCGGCAGGCCGCTGGAGGTGGTGCAGCGGTCGGTCTCGTTGTTGTAGGCGAGGAAGTGCTTGAGCGTGGGGGCGGTCCTGAGCCTTTCGGGAGCGCTCCCACGAAGGCCGTGCGCGTAAGCCGCTCCCATGACGCCGGTCAGCCAGGGGTCCTCCGAGTAGCCTTCCTCGTTCCGGCCCCAGCGCGGGTCCCGCAGCGGGTTGACCACCGGGGCCCAGACGTTGAGCCCGGCCCCGGCCGGGTCCTTGTGGTGGAAGGCCACGACCTCCTCGCCGGTGGCCTCGCCGACCCGGCGTACGAGGTCGAGGTCCCAGGTGGAGGCCAGGCCGACCGCCTGCGGGAAGACCGTGGCCGGCCCCAGCCACGCGAGCCCGTGCAGCGCCTCGGTGCCGGTGCGGAACGGGCCGAGGCCCAGCCGCTCGACCGGCGCCTGGTACTGGTGGAGCAGACCGACCTTCTCCGCGAGCGTGAGCCTGCGCGCCAGATCGTCGATCCGGTCGGTCAGGGGGGCCGACGGGTCTCGGAAGGGGGGTTCGTGCATGGTCATCCCTCGAAAGAGTGTCGAAGCGCTTCGACGACCGGCCTGGGGAAGTTACGCGGACATTTCGGTGGGTTGACTGAAGGGTGCACTTCCGCGTGACCAAGGTCAAGGGATTCGCGACAATCCTCCGGGCAATCTTCCCGAGTCGACGGAGTCGAGCACCCGGGCCGCGCCCCCCAGCGCGGCGGCGTCCTGACCGAGCGTCGAGGCCACGACCCGGCAGCCGCCCGCGTCGGGGGCGAGCACCCGGTGGCCCAGCTCGGCGTGCACGGCCGGCAGCAGCCAGGGCGCGAGCGGGACGTAGTGGCCGCCGAGCACGACCACCTCGGGATCGAGCAGGTTGGCCAGGATGGACACGCCCCGGCCCAGGCTCCGCCCGGCCGCCGACAGCGTGGCGAGTGTGCCGGCATTGCCCGCGCGGGCCAGCCGTACGACCTCCTCGATCTCGATCTGGATCTCGGCGGGGTGGAGCTCGGCGGGCGCCGGGATCCCGCGCAGCACGGACCCGATGCCGGCCATCGCCTCCAGGCAGCCGCGCCGCCCGCAGTGGCACGGCGGGCCGTCGGGGTCGAGCTGGACGTGGCCGATCTCGCCGCTGTAGCCGAGGCCGCCCCTGCGCAGCCGGCCGTCGAGGATGATGCCCGCGCCGACGCCGATCTCCCCGGTCAGGTAGACGAGGTCGGCCGCGCCGGCGTGCGCGCCGAAGCGCTGCTCGGCCAGGGCGGCGAGGTTGGCGTCGTTGTCCACCTGGATCGGGAAGCCGGGGTCGCGCAGCGCCTTGGCGAGGTCGCCGCCGAGGTCGGCGTCGCGCCAGCCGAGGTTGGGCGCCAGGCGTACGGTGCCCTGCACGTCGACCAGCCCCGGCACCGCCACGGCGAGGCCGAGCACCTGGCGCTCCTCCTTGGCCATGCGGTTGATCACCCGCCGGACGATCGCGCCGACGCTCGCCACCCCCTGGTTGACCGAGTCGCCGGCCGAGAACGAGCGCCGCCAGGTGAGCAGCCGCTCCCCCGCGAGGTCGGTGGCCACGGCCGAGACGTGGTCGACGTTGATCTCCACCCCGATGGCGGCGTAGGGGGAGCCGTCGAGGACGAGCATGGTGGCGGGGCGGCCGACGCGGTTCTCGGTGAGCCCGGTCTCGCGGACCAGGCGGCGGTCGATGAGGTCGGCCACCAGGCTGGACACGGTCGCCTTGTTGAGGCCGGTGGAGGCCGCGATGTCGGCCCGCGAGCAGGGCGCGTGCTCACGGACGAACCGCAGCACGACCGCGAGATTGGTGGCCCGTACGTCGGCGAAGTCGGCCGGCTGCGGGCCGGTCGTAGAAGTGATCAATATCAGCCCCGTTCCCGCCATGAGATGACCCAAGCATGCCGCATCGTGGGCCTCCTTCACCAACCTGTGACCGCTCCGGTCCCTTGTGGCCGCGCTCACAGTCTACTAATTTGTTTGGTCGGAATACCAACTAACTTCGAGGCTGATTTTCCTCGGGCCCCTCCCGTCCGTCGAAGGGACGAGCCATGCCATCAACCCCCACGACCCGCCGCGGTTTCCTCGGCCTCGTCGGCGCGAGCATCCTGGTCGCCGGCTGCGCCGAGAAGCAGTCGGCGTCCAAGGGCACCGCCGTCGCGGCCGACAAGCTGAAGAGCCTGGTGCCGACGCGGGTCCCCTTCGAGATCCCCGGGCTCAAGCCCGACCTGCCCGGCAGCGAGTTCGTCGCGCCCGGCTTCCTGAGCCGCCCCGCCACCATGGTGCAGGCCGTCACCACCAAGCCGCTCACCAGCGGCAAGGAGGTGACCGCGATGACGCCGCTGTGGGGCACCGTGCCGCCCGGCCTCGGCGACAACTCCTACTACGACATCGTCAACGAGCGCCTCGGCGGCCCCGTACGCTTCAACATCTCCGACGGCAACACCTACGGTCAGAAGCTCAGCACGCTGCTGGCCAGCGGCGACGTGCCCGAGATGGTGTGCGTGCCGCAGTGGGAGCTCATCAAGATCGCGCACTTCACCGAGGCCGCCAACAAGCTCTTCGCCGACCTGTCGCCCTACCTCGCCGGGGACAAGGCCAAGGAGTTCCCGCTCCTCGCCAACTACGACACCGCCGCCTGGCAGTACAGCGTCTTCGGCGGCGTGCTCCAGGGCATCCCCTGGCAGAACGATCCGTTCCCGTTCGCCACCTTCGTCCGCCAGGACATCCTGAAGGAGCTGGGCCTGGAGCAGCCGAAGAGCGGCGACGACCTGCTCGCCCTCGGCAAGGCCATCACCGACCCGAAGAAGAAGCGCTGGGCCTTCGGCGGCGGCATGGAGCAGGAGATGCAGCGGGCCTTCGGCGCGCCCCGCGAGTGGCGCAAGAAGGCCGACGGCACTCTGGAGTACAAGTACGAGACCCCCGAATGGGCCGCCGCCATCGAGTTCATGGTCAAGCTCTTCGCGGCCGGTCACGTGCACCCCGACATCGTGGCCAACAAGGACGCCGACAACAAGGGCATCTTCGGCAGCGGCCAGATGGTGATCTACCGCGACGGCCTCGGCTCCTGGCACGAGAACCTGGGCCGCTTCCAGGCCGACAACCCCAAGTTCGACCAGCAGATCGTCGCCCCCTACCCGGCCCAGGCCGGCGGCCGGACCATCGTGTGGCGCAACGAGCCCGCCAGCATGTTCGCCTTCATCAAGAAGGGCCTCGGCGACGCGCGGACCCGCGAGCTCATCTCGCTCGCCAACTGGACCTCCGCGCCCTTCGGCACCCAGGAGTACGAG
The DNA here is from genome assembly GCF_900111685.1 of Nonomuraea wenchangensis. Classification (GTDB taxonomy): domain Bacteria; phylum Actinomycetota; class Actinomycetes; order Streptosporangiales; family Streptosporangiaceae; genus Nonomuraea; species Nonomuraea wenchangensis. The sequence continues at coordinate 235,609 of NZ_FOHX01000015.1, read as the reverse complement.
CTGGTCTTCAACGGCGTCGAGGGCAAGCACTACACGGTCGAGAACGGCAAGATCAAGCAGACCGCGCTCGGCCGCAAGGAGGTCGCGCCCACCTACATGTTCCTGTCCGGCCGGCCCAGCGCCAACGAGAAGAGCCAGTACGAGGGCCTGGTCCAGGCGCTCCACGACTGGGAGACGCAGGCCGCCACGCTGCTGGAGGCCGACCCCTTCGTGGGTCTCAGGGTCGAGACGCCGTCCAAGATGGCGGGTCTCGTCACCCCCACCGAGGACAAGATGCAGGAGATCTTCCGCGGCAAGCGCCCGATCTCCGAGTGGCCGAAGATCCTCAAGGAGTGGCAGGACCAGGGCGGCAACGAGGCGCGCGAGTTCTACATGAAGGTCGCGCGCGAGAACGGGCGGCTGTGAGGGGCCCGGCGTGGGCGTGATGACCGCACGGCCGATCAACGTGGAAAGCCCCCCGCAGCGGGACGAGCACAAGCTCACCTGGCGGGCCAAGCTGCGACGCGACCGGTCGCTGCTGCTCATGAACCTGCCGATGCTGCTGCTGGTGCTCGCCTTCTGGTGGGTGCCGGCGCTCGGCAACATCATCGCTTTCCAGGACTACAACCCCTACACCGGCGGCGTCCTGGGCAGCCCCGTCATCGGCTTCACCAACTTCGCGCTGCTCTTCCAGGACCCCCAGTTCCTGCGCGCGATGCTCAACACGCTGTCGATCACCGCCTTCCAGCTCGTCTTCTACTTCCCCGTGCCGATCATGCTGGCGCTGCTGCTGCACAGCATCGTCTCGGCCCGGCTGCGGGCGTTCGTGCAGGGCGTGGTCTACATGCCGTACTTCTTCTCCTGGGTGCTGGTCGTCGCCATCTTCCAGCAGATGTTCGGCGGGGCCGGGCTGCTCGCCCAGCTCCTGCGCGAACGCGGCCACGAAGGCGTGGACTGGATGACGAACTCCGACACGTTCATCCTGCTCATCACCACCCAGACCATCTGGAAGGACGCCGGCTGGGGAGCGATCATCTTCCTGGCCGCGCTCAGCACCATCGACCCCAACCTGTACGAGGCCGCCGCCGTGGACGGCGCCCGCCGCTGGCGGCGCCTCTGGCACATCACGCTGCCCGGCCTGCGCCCGGTGATCGTGCTGCTGCTCATCCTGCGGCTCGGTGACGCGCTCAACGTCGGCTTCGAGCAGTTCATGCTGCAACGCAGCGCGGTCGGCAGCGGGGCGTCGGAGGTGTTCGACACGTTCGTGTACTGGTCGGGGCTGCGTACCGGTGACCTGGGGTACGGGGCGGCGGCCGGCCTGTTCAAGGGGCTGGTCGGGCTGCTGCTGATCCTCGCGGCGAACCGGATGGCGCACGCGCTCGGCGAACGAGGGGTGTACTCGCGATCATGACCACTCTGACCTCCCGGCCGGGGCGGCGGCGGCCGGCCCGGCTGGCTCCCTGGGAGGAGCGGCCCTCCCCCGCCGGGCAGCTCGGCAAGGGCACGATCGTCACGCTGATCGTGCTCGCCGTGCTCGGCCCGCTCTACACGATCGTCCTGACCAGCCTCAGCCCCGCCGCCACCGTGAACCGGGCCGGCGGGCTGGTGCTGGTGCCGGACGGCATCACCCTGGAGGCGTACCGGCAGATCTTCTCCGACACCGTGGTCAGCCGGGCCGTGCTGGTGAGCACGGGGGTGACCCTCGCGGGGACGCTGATCAGCACCGGGGTGAGCGTGCTGGGGGCGTACTCGCTGTCGCGCCCCGGCTCCTTCCTGCACCGGCCGCTGCTGTTCAGCATCCTGCTGATGTTCGTCTTCTTCCCCGGGATCATCCCTGTCTATTTGATGGTGAGCGGGCTCGGGCTGAAGGACAGCTACTGGTCGCTGATCCTGCCGACGGCCGTCTCGGCGTTCAACGTGGTGGTGCTGCGCTCGTTCTTCATGAACATCCCCGGCGAGGTGCTGGACAGCGCCCGCATCGACGGGGCCGGCGAGTGGCGCATCCTGTGGCGGATCGTGCTGCCCATGTCGAAGGCGGTGACGGCCGTCGTCTCGATGTTCTACGCCGTCGGCTACTGGAACGCGTGGTTCAACGCCATGCTCTACATCGACGACACCCGCAGGTGGCCGCTCGCGCTGATCCTGCGCCAGTACGTCGTCGACTCCAACCCGCTGCCGGCGGCGACGGCCGGGGTCACCGGGGACGCCCCGCCGACGCTGGCCATCAAGATGGCGATCGTGGTGATCGCGGTGCTGCCCGCCCTGATCATCTACCCCTTCGTCCAGCGGCACTTCACCAAGGGCGTGATCGTCGGCGCCGTGAAGGGGTGACGCTCGTGCTCAGCAGGCGGTGGGCGGCGTAGGCGGTGACGCCGTACGCCAGGTGCGGCACGACGTCCGAGATCCAGTCGGTGGCCGACCACGAGCGCGGGTCGGTGGTGCCGAGCAGCGTCAGCGGGGCGTTGGAGCCCACCATGGCCAGTGCGGTGAGCGCCAGCACCCCGACCGGCCACGACGGCCGCCACCGCTCGGCCGCGAGCCCGAAACAGAGCGCCGCCCCGGCGCCGGTGCCGTAGCCGAGCAGCGAGCCCAGCGCCTCCCTGCGGCTGTCCGCCTGCTCCCCCTCCCCGAGGTCCACATCGACCAGGTCCGCCATCTTGTCCACGGCCTGCTGGGGGGTGCTGCTGGCGGGGCGGGCGCGGATCGCCATGTCGAGGTAGGTGACGGCGTTGAGCGCGCTGGTCCCGGCCGCTCCCGCGATCAGACCTCTCACGAGCGTATGCATGCCCGGGCCGCTACCCGGGGCTCCCCGCGTTACGCTCGTGCTATTGCTGTGACGGACGAAGGGCGGATGTCATGGGAGAACACACGTCCTGGGCCGGCAAGAGGGCCGAGATCATGAGCCGGCCGGGCGCGGGGGCCGCGTACGAGGCGGCGCGGGTCAGGTTCGAGGATTCATCGGCAGAAGCAGTCACACGTCAAACTCGCCCCGACGGGCACCCGACAGGAACGCACTCAATTCCGCAGGAGTGAAGATCGGCCGGGCGCCGTCGGGAGCCGTTCTGAAGCTCAGTCGTGAAGACACCCGCATGAGGGCAGTCAAGCGGCTTACGCTGTCGACGTGGTCCGGTCTGTGGTGTTCGACATCGGCGAGACGCTGGTCAGCGACGATCGGTATTGGGGGTCATGGGCTGACTGGCTCGGGGTATCCCGCCACACGATGTCGGCGCTCGTCGGCGCGGTGACGGCGTTGGGCTTGGACAACGCCGAAGCGCTCCGTATGATCCGCCCCGGCATCGACCTCCAGGCGGCGTACAGGGATCGCGAGAACGCCGGTCGGGGTGAGTTTCTGGACGACACCGACCTGTACCCCGACGTGCGGGATGGACTTCAGGCCCTGCAGGACATGAGCCTACGCGTCTGCATCGCCGGGAACCAGACAGCCAAGGTCGGCGAACTGCTGCGCGGCCTGCGCCTTCCCGCTGACGCCATTGCCACCTCGGCGGAATGGGGGGTGGCCAAGCCGGATACCGCCTTCTTCGACCGCGTCATCAAGCTCGCCGGCGTGGCCCCCAGGGAAACGCTCTACGTCGGCGATCATCCTGTGAACGATGTCATTCCAGCGAAGGCGGCGGGCCTCGTCACCTGCCTCATCCGACGGGGGCCGTGGGGGCTTCTCTGGGGCGACGACCCGGCCGTACCTGCCGACCTGCGAATCAACGGGCTCACAGACCTTCCCGCTCTCCTGGAGCTGACCGGACGGAGCCCTGATGCCCTCGGCGAGGAAAAATAGCGCAGGCGCGGGAGATCGCATCGCGGCGATCCGCAGCACGCGCCGCATGACTCAGAGCGATCTCGCACGGGCAGCGAACGTCTCCCTCAGCATGATCCGCAAGCTGGAACAGGGAAGCCGAAACCCGGGCGACACAGTTCTCGATGCCATCGCCGCGGCCCTTGGTATCGATCCGTCGCGGCTTCTGCATGGCACCAACCGCACAGACAGTCGGGTCCACGGCACGATCCCCCTCCTGCGTCAGGTGATCACCACCTGCGACTTCCCCGACGAGGGTCCAGTGCGCCCCCTGCCTGAGCTGCAAGTCGCCGTACGCGAAGCGGTCCGGTGGCGCTTGGAATCCCAGTACGTCCGGCTGTCTTACGTGCTTCCAGAGCTGATCAGGGAGCTCGTTCGAGGACTTCGGACGGCATCTGCTCTCGCACCGCTGTTGGTCACCTCGTACCGCGCGGCCGACGCAGTCGCCTACAAGTACGGCTACCTGGACCTGTCGGCCCGGCTGATCGACCTGATGCGCCGAACCTCCATGCTCGTGGATGACCCGCTGCTCGCGGCGTCAGCGGCTTACGTACGGACCGAAGTCTTCTTCGCCACGCACACCTACGGGGCGGGACTCCGGGCCCTCGAATGCGAAATCGACCGCCTTCGCACGCGTGAGGAAACGAGTCTCCAGTACACGGGCGTACTGGGGTCGCTGCACATGCGCGCTGCCGTCGTCGCGGCCCGCGCCGGTCAGGTGGAAGACGCCTTGAGCCATCAGGTCGAGGCTCAGCGGCTCGGCGGCATCGTCCCCGAGGGCATTTATTACGGGACGGCCTTCGGGCCGGACTCGGTGCGCATTCATGAGGTCTCGTTCGCCGTCAGCCTCGGCGACGGCCATCTGCGGCCTGCTCTCGACATCGGGGACACCTGGGCGCCACCGTCCAGCATGCCCGCCGAACGCCAGAGTGGCTTCTTCATCGAATTGGCGCGTGCCCGACTTTGGGCCGGCATGAGAGACGCCGCCTTCGACGCGTTGAGAAGCGCACGCCGGATCGCGCCCCAACACACGCGCGAGCACCGCTGGGTACGCGAGGACGTCGAGACGCTCCTGCGCCTCCACCGCGCCAGCAGTGATGAACTGTGCGGCTTCGCCGAATGGCTTGGCTTGTCCTGACAACTCTCGCGTGACACACGGTGTGTCATTTGACGTTTACTCTGCGCATCAGGATTGGGGTCGTCCAAGCCGGTGACGCAGGTAGGAGCCTCGAAACCACTGCCTGCTGAAGCGGACCCGCCACCGATGCCCTACATCGCCGACGGGTCCCTGATCAGGATGGTGGTCCTGACCCATGACACACGACAGGGATGCAGCCGCCGATCGTCCGGTGTTCGCGGGATGGCGGATCATGCGCAGTGACGCCGGACGGTTCTGGGCGACGCGTGAGCGGCCGTTCTCCCAGACCGTCGAGGACGCGGGCGCGCACCGTACGGTCGACGCCGACGACCTGGTGAAGCTGTGCCAGGCCATCGCGGAGCAGGAGAGCATTGCTGAGCGGACTCGCCCATCCCTATGGATGGCCCGGTGACCGCGTCCGCCGTCGTTCTCGCTCTACCTGATGCCCTCGCGGAGGAGGACTGTCCAGGCATTTCGCCGCATCCGGCCGCGCCACGCCCGGAGCGTACGGCGCTGCGGTGGATCGGGCAGGGCCTCGCGCCCGGCCGGGTCGTCGCGTACACCTGCTCCTGCCGCATGACCGCCTACGAGCTGGTCGCCTGCGGCGGCGTCTACCAGATCCGCCGCCGCACCCTTCCTCGCCGGGGCGTGCCGCCCGTGTCCTGGACGGTCCAGCGGTGGCGGCGCGGGGAAGCGCTCGAATGGTGGCGCCGCCTGCTCGCCGGCCAGGCCCAATGAGCCGCCTCGCCGGTCAGGATGTCGACCCCAGCCGGCGGGGCCTCGGGCGGCCTGACGGACACCCAGGGGTTCAGGCCGCCCCCCGTAAGATCTATCCGAGGCGAAAGAGTTCCAGGGCCTTTCTGGGGTCGCTCCTCAGGCGGGGTGCAAGTGGAGAATGGGAGTGGTGGCGGTCGGAGCCGTTGAAGCCGAACGAGGGTTCGTGGGGGCGTGGCCCGTGCGTCAGCTGCCGCAGATTTCTATGACCACAATGTGATTTTGTGTCAGTTCCTGCGCGGCCTGCCGCCAGTCCGAGTCTGCGCAATTGACGATCACAGATTTACGCTCGTCCGCTATGACCGTCGCCACGAACTTGTGGTCGGATGGGTCAAAGGTCCGTAAACCGTCAGGGATCTCCTCGTAGGAGCCGTCGCCGTCAGGGGTTATGTGGACCTTCTGGACACGGCGCGGGTCTGCCTGCCGACGGTGCAGGTGAAGGAAGAAGTGGTCGCCGAGCCCGGGCTGCCCCTTGAACGAGCAATATCTCTCGTACTCTTCGAAGATCTGCCAAGAGCTGTCGAGAACGACAACTGCGCGGCTCTCGGCGTGCTCCAGGAACTCGGCTGCCGAGTTCATGCAGCCGGAGCCCACGTGATCGGCCTTGCCATTGGCGACGATCAGCACATTGGTGTCGATGACGACACGAGACGGGTGGTTCAACCGGTTTTCTCATCATTCGCTCGGTTACGTGCCGCGCGGTTCATGGCGGCGGCTTCCTCGAATGGGTTGCCGAAGAAATCGTCGGGCCAGTTCGTGATGTTACCGAAGGGATCGAGGTCGAGCCTGTCGATCGTGGATGCGGCGCCATCCGTCTGACAGAAGTAGAGCAGGCAGTCCTCAGGCTCGAGTCTTTCCGCTATCCGCCCAAGCCTTGAAATTCTGCAGCCTGAGATATGTGATCATCGACCTTCGTCTCTCCAGCGGCCCACGCCGAGCGCCATAGCATTCCCAGCAGGCACTTTAGTGGTCATGAGCCGGGCAAGTCACCGATCTCGTCAGCATGAGAGGCGGTCAAAGCCTTACGTTGCCGACGCCGAGGGCACGTCCTGGGTCATAAGGCGGCATAATTCCTGGCCCAGCGCGTCTGGTGGCCGGTCATCCGGGAGAGCGCGAGAGGGCTGGAAGCCCTCTCGCCCGGGGATCGGGGCGGAGCCGCGACCCCCGGGGAAAGACGCCCGAGCGGAGCGAGGACCTTTTTTCAGGCGGGGGTGCAGGTGAGGGTGGGGGTGGTGGCTGTGCCGGAGCCGTTGAAGCCGAACGACGTGGACGCGTTGGCGGCCAGGTTGCCGTTGTAGGCGGCGTTCGTCACGGTCACGTTCGTGCCCGACTGGGTGACGGTGCCGCTCCACAATGAGGTGATGGTCTGGCTGCCGGGCCAGGTCCAGGTGACCTTCCAGCCGGTGATCGACGAGGAGCCGGTGTTCTGGACGGCCACCTCGGCGCCGAAGCCGCCGGGCCAGCTGTTGCCCGGACGCCAGGTCGCGGTGCAGCCTCTGCCGGTGGTGGGGGTCACCGTCGGGGTCACCGTCGGGCTGACCGTTACCGTCGGGGTCACGGTCGGGGTGACGGTGGCCGTCGGGGTGACGGTGACCGGGGGGCCGGTGCGGTCGCCGTAGATGATGCCGCGGCCGTTCGTGCCCAGGTAGACCCGGCCGTACACGCGCGGGTCGCCGGTCAGCGCCTCGCCCATGTTGCCCCACTGGTGCTTGTCGTCGTTGATGCGCAGCCAGCTCGACCCGCCGTTGTCGGAGCGGTAGAGGCCGGTGACGTTGTCGATCGTGGCGACCGTGTAGATCGCCTGGTACGTCCCACCGGGCGCCGCCTTGCCGAAGCCGACGTTCACCGACTTGGTGATGCCGCTGACCTTGGTGAAGGACGTGCCGCTGTTGGTGGAGTGCCAGAGGCCGCCGTCGCCGGCGACCCACAGGTCGCCCTCGATGCCGGGCACGGCCTTGAACTTGCCCGTGGTGGGCAGGCCGGTCGCGGCGGTGGCGGTGAACGTGGCGCCGCCGTTCGTGCTGAGGTAGAGGCGGCCGCCGCTCAGGCCGTAGAACTTGCTCGCGTTGACCCGGTCGGACTCGACCACGGCGTCCGTCGGCAGGCCGGAGGCGGTCTGCCAGGAGTTGCCGTAGCCGACCGAGTAGACGGGCGTGATGCCCTTGGGCGCCCACACGAAGCGGGAGCCGTCGGCCGCGGCGGCCACCGTGCCGCCCTCGTTGACGCCGCCCGGCTCGGTGCCCTGGAACCAGTTCGCGCCGCCGTCCGTGGAGAAGGCGACGTGGCTGTCGTTGGGGCGGTCGGCGTCGGTGAAGTTGCCGGCCCGGACCATCACCGACGGGTTCTTCTCGGCGTAGTCGAGGCTGGTGGTGGAGGTGAACAGCGGCTGGGTGAACATCATCGGCGGTACGGCGTCCAGGTTGGTGTGGCGGAAGCCGGCGATGTCGCCGAGGCCGCTGATCAGGGGCGCGCCGCTGGGCGGGCTGATCAGGTCGAGCACGGCGGTCTCCTCGATCCCCTTGGCCATGGGCCTGATGGTGAACTGGCCGCCCGCGTCCCACTGGGTGAGGTTCTCGGTGCCGTAGAGGGTGGCGCCGGTGCCGTACATCATGCGGTTGGAGTCGAACGGGTCGATCTCCAGCGACTCGGTCATCCAGCCGAGCTTGGGGGTGACCTCGGGCGGCTGCGGGTTGGTGCCGAAGGTCAGCCACGGGTTCTCGGTGATGTTCATGGTGTAGCGGAAGCTGCGGTTCGGGTACGACGTCCAGTCCCAGACCCGGGTCCAGGTGGCGCCGGAGTCGGTGGAGCGGAAGAAGATGACGTCCGGCCACCAGGAGATCTGGGTGGCGACCATCAGCGTGCCGGGCTTCTGCCGGTCGATGGTGAGGCCGCTGTAGCCGAAGTAGTCGTCGCCGGAGGAGGACGGGACGGGGCTGATCTGCGTCCACGTCCCGGTGGCGGTGGCGTAGCGCCACACGTCGCCCTTGCCCCCGTCGTACGGCCCGCCGGTGTCGCTGGTGGCGAGGTAGAGGTAGCCGTTGACGGTGTCGAGCACGCCCTTGTGTGCGATGTACCCGGTGGGCTGGCCGGCGAGGCGCGACCAGGTGGCGCCGCCGTCCGTGGTGCGGTAGACGGTGTTCTCCTTGTCGGCGACGCCCACGTAGATGGTCTTGGTGGCGGTGCCGGCGCTGGAGGAGCGCTTGTCGTAGGTCACCCAGACGACGCCGGGGCGGTGGCTGAGGTAGCCGTTGGGGTCGCTGGGGTCCTGGGCGTAGTTGCCGGCGTTGGGGAAACTGGCGACCTTGGCCCAGGTGGCGCCGTAGTCGGTGCTGCGCCAGAGGCCGTTGCCGTTGGGCGTGCCGAAGTAGAGCACGCGGTTGTCGTTGGGGTCGACGGACAGCGCCTCGCCCATGCCGCGTCCCGGCATGTTGCCGCCGAGTTTGAACGGCAGCGCCGTGGCCTGCCAGGTGTCGCCCTTGTCGGTGGAGCGCAGGATGGCGCCGTTGTTGGGGTCCCAGCTGTTGGTGTACATGCCGACGGCGGCGTACACGCGGTTGGTCTGTACGGGGTCGGTGGCGAGGCTGATCACGCCGTTGTAGCCCCATTTGTCCCAGCCGGCCCAGTCGAGCAGCGGGGTCCAGGACTTCGTGGACTGGTTCCAGCGGTACGCGCCGCCGATGTCCGTGCGGGCGTAGATGAGGTTGCGTTCGGTCGGGTTGAAGATGATCCCCGGGATGAACCCGCCGCCGTCGATGCGTACGTTCTTGTACGCGTACGGATCCGAGGCGACCGCCGAGACCGGTGTCATCCTGACGACGGCCACCACCAGGAGGACGGCGAACGTCGCCAGGCAGGCCAATAACCTTTTTCGCATGCGCGGCTCTTCCTTTCCGGGCACGCCGGAGGGCGGCCCCAAGGCATCGGATGACCGCCATGCACGAGCAGAGTGCGAGACCCTGACCGTCTCCGCGCCTTCCGCGCATGAGCTTCCCCAGAAGGCTCACACATCCCCGCGTCGAAGGTCAATAGTTTGGACGTACAACGAATTAAAGGAGCAGCGGAAGTGCTGGAGTTCGAGGACGACTTCGACGGCGAGCACCTGGACGAGACGAAGTGGATCCCCTACTACCTGCCGCAATGGACCGGCCGGGAGGCGGCGCGGGCCCGCCACCGGCTGGGCGGCGGGCTGCTGCGGCTGCGCGTCGAGGAGGACCAGCCGCCGTGGAATCCGGAGGCCGAGGGCGAGCTGCGGGTCTCCTCGCTCCAGACGGGCGTGTTCTCCGGGCCGGTCGCCAGCGCCGTCGGCCAGCACGGGCGCGGCGGCCTGGTGGTCCGCGAGGAGCAGTCCGCGCGGCGGCTCTACACCCCGCAGTACGCCCGGATCGAGATGCGCGCGAAGGCCCTCGACGACCCGGACTCCATGGTCGCGCTCTGGATGATCGGCTACGAGGACGCGCCGGAGCGCTCGGCCGAGATCTGCGTCGCCGAGATCTTCGGCAAGGACGTCGGCCCGGACCGCGCACGGGTCGGCATGGGCGTGCACCCCTTCGGCGACCCGTCGATCACCGACGACTTCACCGTGGAGGAGCTGCCGATCGACGCCCGCGAGTTCCACGTCTACGCCGCCGACTGGACGCCGGAGCAGGTGTCGTTCGAGGTGGACGGGCGGCACGTGCGGACGGTGCGGCAGTCGCCCGCCTACCCGATGCAGCTCACGCTCGGCGTCTACGAGTTCCGTCCGGGCTCCGGCGCGTACCCGAAGGAGTTCACCGTGGACTACGTGCGAGGCTACGCGCGCGGACCTCGATAGCCGCCCAGAGCGCGATCGCGATGTAGAGGACCTGCTCGGGGACGCGCTGCCACAGCGGCGTGGCGGGCTCGCCGCCGAGGGTGACGTCGTTGAGCGCGGCGTGGACGTTCGCCGGCAGCATGGCGACGAACAGCAGCGCCAGGCAGATCCCGGCGGCCCGCCGGGTGCGCTCCAGCACGAGCCCGGCCGCCCCGGCCAGCTCCAGCACGCCGGTCAGGATGACGACGAGGGCGGGGAACGGCACGAACGGCGGCACCATCGCCACCATGTCGGCGTGGTTCGGCATGAACGTCACGCTCGCGGGGACGAAGTGCGCGCTCGCCGTCATGACCAGCATGACGGCCAGCCCGTGGGCGGCGCTGACCCGCCAGGTGGCGAACCGGGCCACGCCCAGCGCGCCCAGCGACCGGAACGCCAAAGTGGCGACCAGCAGGACGATTACCGTCATCACGACTCCTCTTGGATAGCAGCACTATCTATATGTTAGATAACTCTACTATCCAAAGAGGGTTCCGTGGCGGCCACGACCATGCTCATGGCCGCCACGGAAGTCATCGGGCCAGGGCGAAGTCCTTCAGCCGCAGGTCGCCCTTGAACACCAGGTACAGCGCGCCCGACCCGGCCTTCACCGTCGCACTCACCGTCCCGTACTGATAGATCCCGCCGGTGGCGGGCACCGGCACGGTGGCGAGCAGCGGGCCGGTCGGCGAGCCGGAGCGCACCTCGAACGAGCCGCCGCCCGCCGACGCCACCGCCGCCGTCAGCCGCGAGCCCCACGACGCCTTGGTGAACGACACCCAGTCGCCCGCCGAACCCTCGACGACCTCGCCCGCGACCTTGCTCTCGTCGGCGAAGACGACACCCGAGTAGTCGTCGAAGTCCATGGCCCGGGTGGTCCGCGTGAGGTCACGGACCGGGACGCTCTCGCCGGACACGCGCAGTGTCGTCGCCTGCCTGATCCGGTCGGAGGCCGAGCCGACGAGCACGTCATGGGTGGCGCTCTCGACGACCCACTTGCCGCGCGTGTGGTCCCACACCGCGAGGTCGGACTTCTTCAGCGGGAAGGTGACCGTACGGCTCTCGCCCGGGTTCAGGGTGACCCGCTGGAAGCCGCGCAGCTGCTTGACCGGCTGGACGAAGCGGGACTCGCGCTGGTGCGTGTAGAGCTGCACGACCTCGTCGCCCCGGACCCGGCCGGTGTTGGTGACCTTGACGGTCACCTGCTCGCCCTGGACCCGGAGCGCCTGGTAGCCGAAGCTGGTGTAGCTCAGCCCGTGCCCGAACGCGTAGAGCGGCCGGCTCTTCCCGTACAGGTAGGTCATGCCGGTCTTGGTCAGGTCGTAGTCGAACCTGCTCGGCAGGTCGTCGCTCGCCGGCCAGGTCTGGGTGAGCCGGCCCGCCGGGTTGACGTCGCCGAAGAGCACGTCGGCGACCGCGTGCCCGGTCTCCGCGCCCGCGTGCGTGGTCCACAGCAGCGTCGGGGCGTCCACGACGACCGGGTAGCTGGTCTCCAGCACCACGACGGTCCTCTTGTTGGCCTTGCGCACGGCCTCGATGAGCCGCCGCTGCCCCTCGCCGAGCTGCAGGTTCGGGCGGTCGTGGAACTCGCGGCCGGACACGAACGGGTGGCTGCCCACGACCACGACCGCGACCTCCGCCTTGGCGGCCTGCGCGGCGGCCTCGGCGATGCCGTCGGAGACGACCTCCTTGCCGAACCTCGCCGCCTCGGCCTTCGGGGCGAGGGCGAGGGCGCCGTCCGCGGTGACGGTCACGTACGGGTCGGACAGGGCGTACCAGCCCTCGACCGTCTCATAACCGGCGTACCGGATGAGGTAGCTGCCGTCGGGCTGCCGCTCCAGGGCGAACTGCTGCTGCACGTACCAGCCGTCGGGCTCGGCGTCGTCGGTGTCGAGCGAGCGCCAGTCGCCGCCGAGCAGCTTGCCGTTGCCCGCGTTGCGCAGCGTGGAGACGCCGCCGGTCCAGTCGGTGAGGTCCCACTGGGAGGCGGCCGTGGGCTTGGTGTCGAGCAGCGCGGCATTGTCGTCGGGGCCGGTGCCGGTGGCGGTGACGTACTTGCCGGAGGCCAGGTGCTTGAGCGCGACGCGCTCCAGCCCCTGCCCGGTGCTGACGTCGCTCACCCGCTCCTTGATCCCGGCCAGCGGCGTCACCTCGTACGGGAACTGCCCCGAGTACCAGTCCCGGTGCAGCCGGTCGGCCAGCGGCCCGACCACGGCCGCGGACTTCGGCCGGGCGAGCGGCAGCGTGCCGGAGTTGCGCAGCAGCACGGCGGCCTTGGCCGCGGTCTCCCTGTTGAGCTTCTGGTTCGCCGGGCTGTTGATCACCGCCGGCGTGATCTTCTTGTACGGCCCGCCGTCCGGGTCGAAGTGCCCGAGCCTCGTCCTGATCGACAGGACGTGCCGCACCGCGTCGTTGACGTCGGACTCGGCGATCAGGCCCTGGTCCAGCGCCGACTTGAGATGCGTGACCATCGGGCCGCTGTTGTTGTCGTCGATGGTGTAGCTGTCGAGCCCCGACTTGAGCACGGCGGCGAACGCCTCGGGCTTGTTGTCGTAGTAGTGCTCCAGGTCGGTGAGCGCGTGCGGCCCCCAGGCGTCGCTGACGTTGTAGAGGGTCTTGCCGGTCCACGAGCGGACCACGGCGTCGAGGTCCGGGTTGACGTGGTTCGGGCGGCCGTTGACCAGGTTGTAGGAGGCCATGACGCCGGTCGCCGCGTCCGCCGAGATCGCCGCCTTGAACGCCGGCTCGTAGTACTCGTGCTTGAGCTTGGGCGTCAGGTTGGAGGAGGTGATCCCGCGGTCGGTCTCGTTGTTGTAGGCGAGGTAGTGCTTCAGCACCGGCGCGGTCTTCAGGTAGAAGGGGTCGTCGCCTTGGAGGCCCTTGCCGTACGCGGTCGAGATCGCCCCCGTCAGGTAAGGATCCTCCGAGTAGCCCTCCTCGTTGCGGCCCGCCCGCGGATCGCGCAGCAGGTCCACCACGGGAGCCCACACCTGGGTGCCCCACAGCACCGGGTCGGCGGCGTTGTAGCCGCGCGCCTCGTCGCCGACGGCCGAGCCGACCTTCCTGATGAGGGCCGGGTCCCAGGTGCTGGCCAGGCCGACGGCCTGCGGGAACACCGTGCCGCTGGCGAACTTCTGCCGCCAGCCGTCATTGAGGTCGTTGGACCAGGCGACGCCGTGCAGGGCCTCGGTGCCGTTCTTGTGGTAGGCGATGCCGAGGCGCGGGATCGCGGCCTGCGACTGGTGCAGCAGGCCCAGCTTCTCGTCCAGCGTGAGCCGGCCGAGCAGGTCGTCCACCCGCTGCTCCAGGGGCAGGCGCGGGTTCTGGAACGGGAAGTCCGCCGCCTGGGCAGGCGGGACCGCGAGCAGCGAGGCCGCCAGGGTCAGGGTGGCTAACAAGGGGACACGTGAACGCATGGGCACTCCGTCACTTGATGGCGCCGACCGTCACACCTCGGGTCAGCGTGCGCTGGAAGATCAGGAAGAAGGCGACCGCCGGCACGATGCCGAGCAGGGCGGAGGCGCTGGACATGGTGGCGTCCATGTACTTCTCCCCCTGCAGGACGGCGAGGGCGACGGGCACCGTCTGGGTGTCGTTGGAGATGAGGAAGACGAGCGGCAGGAAGAACTCGTTCCAGGTCCAGATGAAGAAGAAGATCAGCAGGACGTTGAGTGTGGGCCTGCTGATCGGCACCACGATCTGCCACAGGGCGCGCAGCCGCCCCGCGCCGTCGATGGCCGCGGCCTCCAGGATCTCCTTCGGGAACTGGCCCAGCACCGCGCTCAGCAGGTAGGTGCCGAACGCCGCCTGGATCACGGTCATGACGATGATCACGGCGAGCTGGGTGTCGTACAGTCCCACGGCCTTGGCCAGGTAGTAGAGCGGGTAGGCCAGCGCCTCCTGCGGCAGCGTGTTGGCCACCAGGAACAGCACCAGGATCGACAGCCGCCCCTTGACCCGGCCGATGCCCAGCGCGTACGCGTTGAGCACCGACAGCACCACGGCGAGCACCGCCACGGAGCCGCTGATGACGAAGCTGTTCCAGAGCTTGCCGCCGAAGCCGACCCGGTTCCAGAAGTCGACCAGGCCCTGGAGGTAGAGCCCGTCCGGCAGGGCGAGCGGCCCCTGCGTGCTGTAGTCCGCAGGCGACTTGACCGCGTTGAGCGCCACCAGCGCGAACGGGAACAGCATGACGACCGCCAGCACGGCCAGCGCGGCGAGCACCGCCCAGCGCCCCGGCCCCCTCACTGCTCACGCTCCTGGACGCGCAGGAACAGGAACGTCACCACGATGATGATCAGCGCCAGCACCGTGGCGATGGCCGAGCCGTACCCGACGTTGCTCTTCTGGAAGAAGTTCAGGTACGAGAAGTACGACGGCACCATGGTCGCGTTGCCCGGCCCTCCCCTGGTCAGCACGAAGATCGGCCCGAACACCTTGAGCGCGGCGATCGTGCACGTCAGCAGCACCACGAAGATCTCCGGCCGGATCTGCGGGATCGTGATGTGCCAGAACCTCCGGAACCAGGAGGCCCCGTCGATCTCGGCCGCCTCGTAGTAGGCCGGATCGACACGCTGCAACCCGGCCATGAAGATGACGACCGGATAGCCGAGCTGGAACCACACCATGACGGCCATGACCGTGGCCAGCGCCAGGTCGGGGTCGCCGAGCCAGTCGAGGTCCAGCCCGAGCATCTCGTTGACGGCGCCGTACGACGGGTGCAGCAGCCAGCCCCACACCACGCCGGCCACCGCCACCGGCAGGACCTGCGGCAGGTAGTACGCCGCGCGCAGCGCCGAGGCCGTGCGCGGCCCGAACCGCTTGCCGATGTAGTCGAACAGCGCCGCCGCCAGCACGAGGCCGATCGCGGTCGGCACGACGGCCATCGCCACGATCAGCCCCACGTTGTGCTGGAACGACTGCCAGAACCGCTCGTCCTCCAGCAGCCGGGCGTAGTTGTCGAACCCGATCCAGCGCGGCGTGCCCACCCCGGACCAGCGGGTGAAACTCGCGCCCACGTTCATCAGGAACGGCACGACGATCACGGCCACGAACAGGACGAGGCTGGGGACCAGGTAGAGCCAGTATCCCCTCGTGCGCACTCTCATTCAGTTGCCAATGTCGGCGAGGTTGTCCTCGTACGGCCCCGCGATCTCGTCCAGCACCTGCTCGGGCGTCTTGCTGCCGTTGATGAGGTTCTGGACGCCGGCCACGAGGACGTCGTAGTAGCCGGGGGCCGGCCAGTCGGGGTAGAAGGCCAGGCCGTCGGTGCTGGTGAGCTTGTTGAAGGTCTCGATCAGCTCCTTGCTCCTCGCGTCGGTGATCGCGGCCGGGTCGGCGGCCACGGGCAGCCCGCCGGAGTTGCCGAGCAGGTTCTGGATGTCCTTGCTCATGGTGATGTCGATGAAGTCGTAGGCCAGGTCCTTGTTCTCCGACTTCTCGGGGACGATCCACAGGTTGCCGCTGGAGCCGGGCGAGAGCGTGGCGCCGGGGAACAGGAAGTGCCCCCACTCGAAGTCCTTGATCGTGGAGGCGACGCGGCCGAACCACCAGCTCCCGCTGATCATCATCGGGAACTTGCCGTTCATGAACGCCACGCCCATGTCCTCGGCCTTGAGGCCGGAGGAGTTCTTGGCGATGTAGCCCTTCTTCACCCAGTCGGCGAAGGTCTGCGCGCCGTAGGTGAACTCGGGACCGTGGAAGTCCACCTTGCCCTGGTAGGACTGGAACGCCGACAGCCACGGCTTCTGCGCCTTGGTGAGCGCGAGCTGGTAGAGGATCTGCTGCGCCGGGTATTCGGCGCCGGCGTTGGCGATGGGCGTCACGCCCGCCTTGACGAAGGTGTCCAGGGCCGCCGTGAACTCCTCGAACGTGGTGGGGACCTCGACCTTGTGCTTGGCGAACAGGTCCTTGTTGTAATAGACCATCACGAACTCGCCGTAGTTGGGGACGCCGTACCACTTGCCGTTGCCCATGACGCCGCGGTCGTCGTACTTGGCGGTGGTCTGCAGGCCGCCGGGCAGGAGTTTGTCCCAGCCGCGCTTGGCGGCCTCCTCGGTGAGGTCGGTGAGCAGGCCCTGCTTGGACAGCAGTCCGGCGGTGGCGTTGCCCTTGTTGTACTCCATGATGTCCGGCGCCTCGTCGGAGTTCAGCACCATGCTGGCCGTCTTCTGGATCTGCTCGAAGCCCTTGGCCTCGAACTGGACCTTCACGTTGGGGTGCGACGCCTCGAACTTCTTGATCGCCTCGTCCCACGCTTTGCCCATGGCGCTGTCGGCGCTCTCGTAGTGCCAGAGCTTCAGCACGCGCGGCTGGGAGCTCGACGCGGGCGCGGGGGTCTCCGAGCCCGAGCCGCAGGCCGACAGGACCAGGACCGCGGCGGCCAGCACCGCGGCGCCTCTGAATCTCACCATGATCCCTCCAAGGGGAGTGTTACTGAAGGACGGCCCGCGCGGGAGCTCCGGCCACCGGGACGATCTCGATCCCGGTGACGCGCTTCGGGCCGGTGACGGCGACGCGCAGCTCGTCGCCGTGCCTGGTGGCGACGGCGAACGTCACGCCGTCCTCGTCGTGCACGCTGGTGGTGCCGTCGCCGCCCCCGAAGGCGACGAGCGTGATCTCCTCCGGCACGGTCACGGTGTCGCCCGCGTCGGTGACGGGGATGAGCGCGCCGTGCCGGACGTACAGCGGGATCTGGTCGAGCGGCTTGGTGGCGGTGACGTACCGGCCGCCGCCCAGGGTGTCGCCGGTCCAGTAGTCGATCCACGTGCCGCGCGGCAGGTAGACCTGGCGGACGCCCTCCGGTGAGGTCATGGGGGCGACGAGCAGGTCACGGCCGAGCAGGTACTCCAGGTCGGCCTGCCAGGCGACCGGGTCCTCGGGGAAGTCCACGCAGAGGGCCCGCATCATGGGCGCGCCGGTGGCCGCGGCCTCGACGGCCGCCGAGTAGAGGTAGGGCATGAGCCGGTAGCGCAGCCTGAGCGCGGCCACGGCCTGCTCCTCGACGGCGGGGAACTCCCACGGCTCGCGGGTGGTCGTGCCGTGCAGGCGGACCAGCGGGGACAGGGCGCCGAACTGGGTCCAGCGGACGTACAGGTCGTCGCTGGGGCGGCCGGTGAAGCCGCCCGCGTCGTGGCTCCAGAACGGCACGCCGGACAGGCCGTGCGCGAGCCCGCCCCTGATCGTGCTGCCCATGGCGGCGTAGCTGGTGTAGGTGTCGCCGTTCCACTGGGCGCTGTGGCGCTGCCCGCCCAGGTACGACGAGCGCGCCCACACGAGCGAGTGCCCGTTGACCTCGCGGGTGACGTCGGCGACGGCGTCGTTGAACAGCAGGGTGTAGACGTTGTGCAGGTCGGTGCCTGTCATGCCGTTGGCGGCGACGGCGTCGGCGGGCACGCCCTCGGCGAAGTCGGTCTTGAAGGTGTCCACGCCCTGGCGCAGCAGGTCGCGCAGCAGCCCCTGGAACCAGGCGACGGCGGCCGGGTTGGTCAGGTCGACGATGCCGCAGGCGGGGAAGGAGCCGTGCCAGCAGTCGGCGACGTACGGCTCACCATGCTCATTCTTCAAGAAATATCCGGCCTTGGCGGCCGGCTCGAACGCCGGGCTCAGGTGCGACACGTACGGGTTCATCCACAGGCAGACCTTGAACCCCATCCCGTGCAGCTCGTCCAGCATCCGCTCCGGCTCGGGGAAGTTGACCGGGTCCCACCGCAGGTCCGACCAGTGCCCGTCGCTCTGCCAGTACGTGTCCAGATGCAGCACGTCGCACGGGATCCCGCGCTCCCTGATCGTGCGCGCCCGGTTCAGCACCCGCTCCTGGCTGTCCACGCAGAACCCGGAGGAGATCCAGGTGCCGAACGCCCACTTCGGCGGCAGCGCCGGACGGCAGGTCAGCCGGTCGTAGCGGTCGAGGATCTCCGGCGGCGTCGGCCCGGCGATCACGTAGTAGTCCAGGACGTCGTCAGGCACCACGAGCTGCACGACGCTGTGCGTGGACTGGCAGACGTCGAACTCGCTCGGCGCGCCGCTGTCGAGCAGCACGCCGTAGCCGCGGCTGGACAGGTAGAGGGGGACGTTCTTGTAGGCGCGCTGCGACTCCGCGCCGAAGGCGTCGAAGTTCCACATGAGCGGGCGCTGCCCGCGCTTGTCCAGCCGGGTGAAGGACTCGCCGAAGCCGGTGAACGCCTCGTCGGGCGCGGCGGCGAAGCTCTCGTGATAGGCGACGGCGCTCCCGTTCGCGCTGGAGCGGCCGAACGGCAGCGTACGCAGCCGGCCGCTGATGTCGATGTGGCCGCGGTCCTGCTCGACCAGCGTTCGCCCGGCGGCGTCGGTGAAGCGCAGGTGCCACGGGGCGAGCCGGATCTCGGCCCGGAGCGGGCCCGCGTCCACGACGATCGGCTCGCCCGGCGCGACCCCGGCACGGGCCCCTGAGTACGTGCCGGGGTTCACCAGCTCGATGGCCGCCGCCGAGCGGGGGCGGGCCGCCGCGTCCTCCGACAGCCGCACCCGGATCACGCCCTCGCCGGCCACGCCCACCTGGACGACCAGCGTCTCCTCCGCCGTGGTGACCGCCTTGAGCATCACCTCGGCGCCGTCGGCCGCGACCAGCTCGGCCGAGGTCACCGCCGACAGGCCGCCCTCGTTTCGCGTACGGACCGGCAGCTCCGGCGGATCCGCGACAAAGTACTCGTGCGCGACCAATGGGGGGCGATAGGGCATGGAAGCTCCTTTGAACGGCTGCGCCAACTCCGTGAGTTAGTTTGGTGCCCATACCAACAAACGTCAACGGTTGGGCGCGGCCGACGAGCATGCGCAAGCACCGCAGGGCGGCCCCCTGCGGTGCGCGTGGAGTGAGGTCAGATCCCGGACTCGGTCTGCGGCTGCATGAGGCGGCGGGCCGCCTCGGTGATCGAGCCGGACAGCGACGGGTAGACCGCGAAGGTGTGCGCGAGCTGGTCGACCGTCAGCCGCTGCTGCACGGCCACCGACACGGCGAGGATCAGCTCGGAGGCGCGCGGCGCCACCACGACCCCGCCGAGCACGATGCCCGTGTGCGGGCGGCAGAACACCTTGACGAAGCCGTCGTTGAAGCCCTGCATCTTGGCCCGCGCGTTGGTGGCCAGCGGCAGCTTGACGACGTTGGCCTCGATCTCGCCGGCCTCGATGGCCCGCTGCGCCACGCCGACGGCCGCGATCTCGGGGTCGGTGAAGATGTTGGAGGCCACGGTGGCCAGCCGCAGCGGCTGCACGGCCTCGCCGAGCGCGTGCCACACCGCGATGCGGCCCTGCATGGCGGCGACCGAGGCCAGCATGAGCACGCCCGTGCAGTCGCCGGCGGCGTACACGCCGGGCGCGGAGGTGCGCGAGACCTTGTCGACCTTGATGAAGCCGCCCCGGTCGAGCTGGACCCCGGCCTCCTCCAGGCCCATGCCGGAGGTGTTGGGGACCATGCCGACCGTCATCAGCGCGTGGCTGCCCTCGGCCGTGCGGCCGTCCTCCAGCGTGACCACGACGCCGTCGGCCGTGCGCTTGACGGAGGAGGCCCGTGAGCGGCCCATGACGTTCATGCCGCGCCGGCGGTAGACCTCTTCGAGCACCTCGGCGCCGTCGGCGTCCTCGTTGGGCATCATGCGGTCGCGGCTGGAGACCAGCGTGACCTCGGAGCCGAGCGAGCGGTAGGCGCCGGCGAACTCGGCCCCGGTCACCCCCGAGCCGACCACGATCAGGTGCTCGGGCAGCTCCTCCAGGTCGTAGAGCTGCCGCCAGTTGAGTATGCGCTCCCCGTCGGGCTCGGCCCCCGGCAGCACGCGCGGCGTCGCGCCGGTGGCCACGAGCACCACGTCGGCCCGGACGGTGCGGTCGCCGGCCCGCACGACCTGCGGATCGACCAGCCGGCCGCGGGCCCTGATGATCTCGACGCCCTCGGCCTCGACCCGGGCCGCGATGTCGGCGGACTGGGCCCGCGCCAGCTCCTTGACCCGCTTGTTGACCAGCGGCAGATCGACGCCGACCGTGCCGGCGTCGCCGTCGACGCCGCCGTCGAAGGAGATGCCCAGCGAGGGCGAGTCGAGCAGCGCCTGCTTGCGGACGGAGGTCGCGATCAGCGTCTTGGACGGCACGCAGTCGGTCAGCACGCACGCGCCGCCTGGGCCGTCCTGCTCGACCATCGTGACCTGTCCACCTAGCTGAGCGGCCACCAGCGCCGCCTCGTAGCCGCCTGGTCCGCCACCGATGATCACGATCCTCGTCACATGTCCATTCTCGCCCATGCTCCGGCGTGACATCGAACGGGTCGGCCCTCCACGCGCTAGTCTTGGCTGCTGTGCCTGTGTACGCCGCCTACGGCAGCAACCTCGATCCAGAGCAGATGGCCATGCGCGCCCCGCACTCCCCGATCAGGGGTGTCGGCTGGTTGCCCGGCTGGCGGCTGACCTTCGGCGGGCACGACCCGGCCTGGGGCGGAGCGCTCGCCACGATCGTCGAGGACGCCGACGAGCACGTGTTCGTCGTGCTCTACGACGTGCCCGAGTGGGAGGAGACCTCGCTCGACCAGTGGGAGGGCGCGGTCCGCGGCGCCTACCACAAGGTGCGGCTGCGGGTCCAGACGCTCGACGGCGACGTGCTCGCCTGGTTCTACGTCCTCGACGGCTACGAGGGCGGCCTGCCCTCGGCCCGCTACCTCGGCAGCCTCGCGGAGGCGGCCGAGCGGGCGGGCGCTCCCGACGACTACGTCAAGGAGCTGCGGGAGCGCCCCTGCACCTCGTTCTGAGCCGCCCCGCAGCTCGTTCCTGATCGTCAGCGCAGCGGCTGGTCCTTGGTCTCGCGCAGCACGAAGACGTAGACCAGCGTGGAGACCAGCGCCAGCGCCGACATGTACCACGGGAAGAGGCCGGGGTTGCCGGCCTCCTGCAGCGCGGTGCCGATGAGCGGCGCGGTGCCGCCGAAGAGCGCCACGGTCAGCGAGTAAGGAAAGCCCGCCCCCGCCGCCCGCACCCGCGTCGGGAAGAGCTCGGAGTTGACCGCGGCCGAGATCGAGGTGAAGCAGCCGAGGAACACCATGCCGACGAGCTGCACGGCCAGCAGGCTGCCGTAGGACGTCGTGAGCATCCCGAGCAGCGGCACCGGCAGGACCAGGAACCCTAGCCCGAACGCGATCAGCATCGGCCGGCGCCCGACCCGGTCCGACAGCATGCCGAGCAGCGGCTGCAGGATCATGAAGAAGACCAGCGAGATGGTGCCGATCTGGAGCGAGTCGGCCTTGTCGAAGCCGACGGTGATCTGCGCGTACGTCGGCAGGAAACTGGTCCAGGTGTAGTAGGCCACGGTGCCGGCGACCGTGATGCCGACGATGGTGGCCGCCGAACGCGGGTGGTGCCGCAGGAAGTCGAACAGCTTCGGCCGTTCCGTATCGCCGCGCCTGATGTCCTCCGCCACGGCCGAGGTCTCGTCGGCGCCCTTGCGGATCCACAGGCCCACGAGGCTGAGCACGGCGCCCACGACGAACGGGATGCGCCAGCCGTAGGAGCTCATGTCGCTCTCGGCGAGCGCCGTGGCCAGCAGCGCCGCCAGGCCGGAGGCGAGGAGCTGGCCGATGGTGGTGCTCACGTACTGGAAGCTGGAGAACAGGCCGCGCCGGCCGGGCGGGGCCGACTCCACCAGGAACGTGGTCGCGGCGGCGAACTCACCGCCCACCGACAGGCCCTGCACCAGCCGGGCGAGGGTCAGGATGATCGGCGCCAGCACGCCGACGGCCTCGTACGTGGGGGTCAGACCGACCAGCAGCGAGCCCGCGCCCATCAGCACGATGGTGAACGTCATGGCGGACTTGCGGCCGTAGCGGTCGGCGAACGCGCCGACCAGCAGGCCGCCGAGCGGGCGCATGAAGAACCCGACCGCGAAGACCGCGAACGAGCTGAGCAGCGGCACCAGGCTGTTGGCCGCGCCGCTGGGGAAGACCTGGGAGGAGAAGTAGATCGCGAGGAAGGTGTAGGCGTACCAGTCGTACCATTCGACGACGTTGCCGATGCTCGCCGCCATGAGCTGACGTACTCGGCTCTTGGGGATGCCGAGGGGGGATCGCGACAGAGGGGGTGTCGCCACGGAGGCTCCTTTGCTGACGGGTGCCTGATGGCTTACTGTGCAAAGGTAAGCGCGAATCAGTCAAATGTCTCGTAATTTTTTTACTTTCCCGACATGGGGAGTGTTGCGGGTGGACGTTCTCGACCGGCGCCTGGTCGCCGCCCTCCAGGTGAGCCCGCGCGCCTCGTGGGGCGAGATCGCCCGCGTCGTCGGCGAGCACGAGCGCACCGTCGCGCGCCGCCTCCAGCGCCTCATCGCCGAGGGCGTGGTCCGGGTCACGGCCATCTACGACGACTTCCGCACCGGGCACGGGCGTCCCGCGCACCTGCACGTCCACGTGCGGCCCGGCAGCGCGCCCAAGGTCGCCGAGGCCCTCGCCGACCGGCCCGACACCCGCTCGGTCTACGCCCTGACCGGCGCGGCCGACCTCGGCTGCGAGCTCGTCTCGCCGTCGCGGGAGGCCCTGCACCGCACCCTGTCCACCGAGATCAGCGCCGTCGGCGGCGTGCTGCAGACACAGACGCAGGTCGTCCTCCACACCTTCCGCACCGTCGCCGAGTGGCACGCGCCCTACCTGACCGAGGAGGAGGTGGCCGAGCTGAGCCCGCCGCCGCCCCCGGACGCACTGCCCGACGTCGAACGGCTGACACCTCTGGAGCGGGAGATCGCCGAGCTGCTGACCGCCGACGGCCGCATCGCCTTCAGCGCCGTCGCCGAACACCTCGGCATGTCCGTGCCGACCGCCCGCCGCCGGCTCTGCTCGCTGCTGGAGCGGCGGCTGCTGCTGCCCCGCGCCGAGGTCGAGCCCGCGCTGCTCGGGCTGGAGGTGGAGGCCATGCTGTGGCTCAAGGTCCGGCCGTACGCGCTGGACCTGGTCGGACAGCGGCTGGCCGGGCACCCCAATGTGCGTTACTGTGCCGCCACCTCGGGCACCCACTCCCTCATCGTCCAGGTGGTCACCGCACACGAGGCCGACCTCTACCGTTTCATGACCGGCGTCGTCGGCTCGTACGACGAGATCGCCGACAGTGACCTGACCCTGATCACCCGCGCCTACAAGCGCGGCCACCTCCGCAAGTCCGGACTGCTCACCCTGGAGAAGACGACATGACAGCTGCCGATTCCCTGACGCCCGCCGAGAAGGAGGTCGCCGACCTCTGCGTGGAGCTGATCCGCGTGGACAGCAGCAACTACGGGGACGGCAGCGGCCCCGGCGAGCGGGCCGCGGCCGAGGTCGTCATGGCGCGGCTGGCCGAGGTCGGCATCGAGGCCACCTACGTGGAGAGCGAGCCGGGCCGCGGCAACGTCGTCACCCGCGTGGAGGGCACCGACCCGTCGCTGCCCGCGCTGCTGGTGCACGGCCACCTGGACGTGGTGCCGGCCAACGCCGCCGACTGGTCGGTGGACCCGTTCGCCGGGGAGGTGCGCGACGGTTACATCTGGGGCCGCGGCGCGGTGGACATGAAGGACATGGACGCGATGATGCTGGCCGTGCTGCGCCAGTTGAAGCGCGAGGGCCGGCGGCCCCGCCGCGACCTCGTCTTCGCCTGGGTGGCCGACGAGGAGGCCGGCGGCGTCTACGGCGCCAAATACCTCACCGCCCACCACCCCGAGCTGTTCGAGGGCGTCACCGAGGCGATCAGCGAGGTCGGCGGCTACTCGCTGGAGGTGGACCCGTCGCTGCGGCTCTACCTCATCGAGACCGCCCAGAAGGGCCTGGCCTGGATGAAGCTGATCGCCGACGGCACCGCCGGGCACGGCTCGATGCTCAACGGCGACAACGCGGTCACCGAGGTCGCCCGCGCGGTGGCGCGGATCGGTGAGCACGACTGGCCGCTCACGTACACGCCGACCGTGCGCACCTTCCTCACCGAGGTGGCGGACGCGTTCGGGATCCCGTTCGACGAGGACGACCCTCAGCCGGTGCTGGACAAGATCGGGCCGCTGGTGCGCTTCGTGGGCGCCACGCTCCGCAACACCACGAACCCCACCCAGCTCACCGCCGGCTACAAGTCCAACGTCATCCCCGGGCAGGCCACCGCGGTGATCGACGGGCGTTTCCTGCCCGGCTTCGAGGAGGACTTCTTCAAGACGATCGACTCACTCCTCGGGCCGAAGGTGCGGCGCGAGTTCATCCACCACGACATCGCGCTGGAGACGTCGTTCGACGGGGCGCTGGTGGAGTCGATGATCGCGGCGCTGAAGGCCGAGGACCCGACGGCGCGGGCGATCCCCTACTGCATGTCGGGCGGCACGGACAACAAGACGTTCTTCGCCGACCTTGAGGTGCGCGGGTTCGGGTTCGTGCCGCTGCGCCTGCCCGCCGGGATGGACTTCGCGGCGATGTTTCACGGCGTGGACGAGCGGGTGCCGGTCGAGGCGCTGCAGTTCGGCGTTCGGGTGCTGGACAGGCTGCTCCTAAACTACTGAGATGTGAGCAAAGACGCATACACCCTGGCCAGTGAGGCCGCCGCGGCGCTGCACGCCGCGACCGGCCTCGACACCTTCGACGTGGCGCTCGTCATGGGGTCGGGGTGGGTGCCCGCCGCCGACGCGATCGGTGAGACGGTGAGCGAGGTCCCGTTCACGGACCTGCCCGGATTCCGGGCTCCGGCGGTGGCCGGGCACGGCGGCAAGATCCGCGTCGTGCGCACCGCCGCCGGGCGGCACGCCCTGGTCTTCCTCGGGCGCACGCACCTCTACGAGGGTCTCGGCGTGGACGCCGTCGTGCACGGCGTGCGCACCGCCGCCGCGGCCGGCGTCCGCACGCTCGTGCTCACCAACGCCGCCGGCGGCCTGCGGCCCGAGACGCAGAACGTCGGCGACCCGGTCCTGATCAGCGACCACATCAACCTCACCGGCGCCAACCCGATCACCGGCACGACCTTCATCGACCTCACCGAGGTCTACTCCAGCCGGCTGCGCGCCCTGGTCCGCGAGGTGGACCCCACCCTCGCCGACGGCGTCTACGTCGCCTTCCGCGGGCCGACGTACGAAACGCCGGCCGAGATCCGCATGCTGCGCACCCTCGGCGGGGACATGGTCGGCATGTCCACCGTGCTTGAGGCCATCGCCGCCCGCGAGGCCAACCTGGAAGTGCTCGGCGTCTCCCTCGTCACCAACCCCGGCGCGGGCCTGGCGGGCGAGCCGCTGAACCACGAGGAGGTCCTGGAGGTCGGCCGCGCCACGGCCGCCCGCATGGGCGTGCTGCTGGCCCAGGTGGTGGACAAGCTGTGAACCTGATCGAGCAGGCGCGCGCCTGGCTGGCGCAGGACCCCGACCCCGACACCCGGGCCGAGCTGGGCACGCTGATCGAGCGCGAATACCTCGACGCGCTGCAGGACCGCTTCGGCGCCAAGCTGGAGTTCGGCACCGCGGGGCTGCGCGGCGAGCTGGGCGCCGGGCCCAACCGGATGAACCGCGTCACCGTCATGCGCGCCGCCGCCGGGCTCGCCGCGGTGCTCGGGCCGGGCAAGCACGTCGTCATCGGCTACGACGCCCGGCACAAGTCCGACGTGTTCGCCCGCGACACCGCCGCCGTGCTGACCGGCGCGGGGCTGCACGCCACCCTGCTGCCCTGCCCGCTGCCGACGCCCGTCCTCGCCTTCGCCGTCCGCCACCTGGAGGCCGACGCCGGGGTGACGGTGACGGCCAGCCACAACCCGCCGCGCGACAACGGCTACAAGGTCTACTGGGGCGACGGCTCGCAGATCGTGCCGCCGATCGACAGCCGCATCTCGGCCGCCATCGACGCGGTCGGCCCGGTCGACCAGCTCCCGCTCGGCGCCCCCGGCACGCTGACCGAGCTGGGCGAGGGCATCGTGGACGACTACCTCGACGCGATCACGGCGCTGCCGCTGGGTGACGCGCGTGACCTGCGGGTGGCGTACACGCCGCTGCACGGGGTGGGCGCGGCCACGCTCACGGGGGCGTTCCTGGCCGCCGGCTTCCCTTCGCCGATGTCGGTCGAGGAGCAGCGCGACCCCGACCCCGACTTCCCGACCGTCGCCTTCCCCAACCCGGAGGAGCCGGGCGCGATGGACCTCGCCGTCGCCCTGGCCGCCGCGACGGGCGCCGACCTGGTGCTGGCCAACGACCCGGACGCCGACCGGTGCGCGGTCGGCGTGCCGCTGCCCGGCGGCGGCTGCCGCATGCTGACCGGCGACGAGGTCGGCGGGCTGCTGGCCGAGCACGTCATCACGCACACCACCGGCGACCGCATGGTGGCCACCACGATCGTCTCCTCCACCCTGCTCGGCAAGATCGCCGCCGCGCACGGCGTCCGGTACGGCGAGACGCTGACCGGCTTCAAGTGGATCATCAAGGCAGGTCCCGGCCTGGTGTTCGGCTACGAGGAGGCCATCGGCTACAGCGTCGGCTCCGACGCCGGGCTGCCGGTCCACGACAAGGACGGCATCGGGGCCGCCCTGACCGTGGCCGCCATCGCCGCCGCCGCCAAGCGCGACGGCCGTACGCTGCTGGACCTGCTGGACGACCAGGCCCGCCGCTACGGCCTGCACGCCACGACGCAGCTCTCCTTCCGCGTCGCCGAGCTCTCCCAGATCGCCGGGGCGATGGACCGGCTGCGGGCCGAGACTCCGGCGGAGCTGGGCGGGCGCAAGGTCCTGGCGGTGGACGACCTGGCCGAGGGCGCGGGCGGCCTGCCGCCCACCGACGGCCTGCGCTACCGGCTGGAGGGCGACGCCCGCGTGGTGGTCCGCCCGTCGGGCACCGAGCCCAAGCTGAAGTGCTACCTGGAGGTCGTCGTCCCGGTCACCGGCGAGGTCACCGAGGCCCGCGTCACGGCCACCACCGCTCTCAACGCCGTCGGAGCCGATCTCACGGTGGCGCTCGGGCTCTGAGCGGCAACTGGTACTGATCCATGGCGTTTTGCCATGGAGTGAGGTACTTTCGCGGCATAGGTACGACCGAACGTTCGGTAGGAGCCTGCGATGGACCTCAAGGACCGGGACGCGGACGCGAGCCGGCGCATCAGGACGGCGGCGGTGCTGCTGTTCGCCCGGCGCGGCTACGCCGCCACCAGCGTCCGCGACCTGGCCCGTGAGGTCGGCATGACCAACGCCGGCGTCTACCACCACGTGGCGAGCAAGGAGGCCCTGCTCGCCGACCTCATGCGCGGCGCGCAGCAGGGGCTCATCGACGCCACCGAGCACATGCTGCGCGACGTCCACGCCCCCGCCGACCGCCTGGCCCTGCTGATCAGCTCGCTCACCGCCACCCACGCACTCAGCCCCATGACGACCCGGGTCATGGACGGCGAGCTCCGCTCCCTGACCCCCGGCTCCCCCGCCCGCGACGAGATCATCGCCCTGCGCGACGCCTACGAGGAGCACTGGAGGCGCGCCATCGCCGACGGCGTCGCCGACGGCTCCTTCCGCATCGCCGACCAGCGGCTCACCCGCCTCGCGCTCATGTCCATGTGCACCGGCACCAGCGAGTGGTACCGCCCCGACGGGGACTCCACGCTGGAGCAGGTGTGCGCGGAGTTCGTGGCGATCGGGCTGGCCGCCGTACGCTCCTCCGTCCGGGCCGCCGCCGCCCCCGACCCCTCTCTGCTGCCCGAGTTCCCCTGGGAGCCGCCGCATGTCAGAAACGATCCCTCATCTGCTGAGGCAGGCCGCTGACCGGCACGGCCGCCGCGAGTTCCTCCGCTTCCCCGGTCACCCCTCACTGACCTTCACCGACGCCGACGCCACCACCGACCGCCTGGCCGGAGCGCTCGCCGCGCGCGGCGTCCGGCCCGGCGACCGGGTCGCGATCATGCTGGACAACGTCCCCGCCTGGCCGCTCACCTGGCTGGCGGTCCTCAGGGCGGGCGGCGTCGCGGTGCCGGTCAACGTCCGCTACCGGGCCGCCGACCTGGAGCACGTGCTGCGCGACTCCGGGGCCGTCGCCACCGTCACCACCGCGGAGTACGCCCCGCACGTCCCGGGCGCCGTGCACCTGTTCGACACGCTCACCGAGGACGCGCCCGCGCCCGTCGTCGCCGCCGGGCCCGAGGACGTCGCCAACTTCCAGTACACCTCCGGCACGACCGGCTTCCCCAAGGCGTGCCTGCTCACCCACGACTACTGGCTGAGGACCGCGCGCGTCGTCGCCGAGGCCGTACGGCTGCGGGACGACGACGTGCTGATGATGACGCAGGCGTACTCGTACATGGACACGCAGTGGGCCACCCTGGTCTGCCTGGCCGGCGGGATCCCGCTGGTCGTGCTGCCACGGTTCTCCGCCTCCGGCTTCTGGCCGGCGGCGCGGGAGCACGGGGCGACGCTCACGTACGTGCTGGGCACCATGCCGCTCCTGCTGCACAAGCAGCCGCCCGCCCCCGAGGACCGCGCGAACCGGATGCGCCTGGTGCTCTGCTCCGGCATCCGCCCCGACCTGCACCGGGAGTTCGAGGAGCGCTGGGGCGCGCCCTGGCGCGAGCTGTACGGCTCCACCGAGAGCGGCCCCGACCTGCTCGTCCCCGTGGACGACGCGGAGTGCGTCGGGACCGGCGGGATGGGCCTGCCGCCGCCCGGCAAGGAGGTCACGCTCGACGAGGAGACCGGCGAGATCCTGGTCCGCGGCCTGCCCATGATGAAGGGCTACTGGAACCACCCGGAGGCCACCGCCCAGGTCTTCCGCGGCGGCTGGTACCACACCGGCGACCTCGGGGTCCGCGACGCCCGGGGCCACATCGTGCACGCCGGGCGGATCAAGGACATGGTCCGCAGGGGCGGCGAGAACATCTCGTGCGCCGAGGTCGAGAGCGTGCTCACCCAGCATCCCGCGGTGCTCCAGGCGGCGCTGGTGCCGATCCCCGACGAGCTGTGGGGCGAGCTGCCGAAGGCGTTCCTCAAGCTCCGCCCCGGCCACGCCGCCGACGCGGCGACGGCCAGGAGCGTGGCCGAGCACGCCAGGCAGCGGCTGGCCCGGTTCAAGGTGCCCGCCTACGTCGAGTTCGTGGAGGCGTTCTCGCTGACCCCGTCGGCCCGCATCGAGAAGCGCCACCTGCTCCCGCCCGGCCGCGACCAGCGCGCCGCGCCCGCCATCCCCGTCCTCCAGGAGGAGAGCCGATGATCGAGGTAACCGTCCGCGACGAGGTGGCCGTGATCACGCTGACCCGTCCCGACAAGCTGAACGCGCTCACCGCCGCCATGCGCGCCGACCTCGCCGCCGTCGTCCGCGAGCACGGCAGGAGCGGCAGGGGCATCGTGGTCACCGGCACCGGGCGGGCGTTCTCGGCCGGCGAGGACCTGCACGAGGCCGCCGGGCGCTCGCTCGTCGGCGAGGTGGAGCTGTTCCACGACATGACGAGGGCGGTGCTGGAGAGCCGGGTGCCGGTCGTGGCCGCCGTCAACGGCCTGGCCGTGGGCGGGGCCGCCGAGTGGACACTGTGCTTCGACGCCCGCATCGGCGTCGGCGCGACCGAGTACTTCTTCCCCGAGAACCACCTCGGCCTGTCGGTCTCGAACGCGGCCAGCCTGCTGCTCCCCCGCCTGGTCGGCGGCGGCCGGGCGCTGCGGCTCGTGCTCGACTCGGCCCGGCTGGACGCGGCCGACGCGCTCGCCGCCGGCCTGCTGGACGAGCTCGTCGCCCCGGAGGCGCTGGTGGACACGGCCGTGGCGCGGGCGCGGCACTGGAGCGAGCCCGGCACCGCCACCGCCGTGCACCTGGCGCTGCTGCGCCCGCCGGCCGCCGACGTCGAACGCGCCTTCGCCGCCGAGACCTCGGCCGCCGAACAGGTCGAGGCGAGCGGCATCGCCCAGGCGGGCATGACCCGCTTCATCGAGTCGAGACCCCCCAGGCAACACTGACCACCGGTGCGTCTAGGGGACGACGATCGCGGCGATCACCAGGGCCAGGGCGGCGGCCGCGACCGCGATGGCGTCGTACGCCCACGTGGTGCGGACCTGGACCGGCTGCTCGCCGGTGCGGCGGCGGGCGCCCTCGGCGCGCTCGCGGATCTGGTCGCCCACCCAGTCGGCGTGCGTCCGGCCGGCCAGCGCCTCCTGCGCCGCCTGCTCGGCCCGGCTCACCGCCGGCTCGGTCGCGAACCGCCCGCGCCGCCGCTGGCTCGGCATGCCGCGCCGCTGGGCCTTGGCCCGCTCCCTGGCGCTGCTCATCGGCGTCCAGAGGCGCAGCACGCCGCCGTCGCCGCTCCCGTCCTCGCCCCCGCCGTGGTGGACGCTGATGGCGTGGGACACGGTGACGTCGTCGATCGCCGCCCACGGCACCCGTACGGTGCGCAGCGGGTTGCGGCCCACCAACTCGTGCTCGGTGAACACGGTGGCGGGCCGCAGCGCGACGACGTAGACGATGACGGTCAGCACGGCCAGCACGGCGAGCGCCACCATCGACGCCTTGCCGGTGTACTTGTTGATCAGGTCGTAGACGTTGAAGGCGACGAACGCCAGCCAGAACCACGCCATCACGAACGCGGACCTGGAGCGGTAGGTCTGCTTCACGGCTGCCACTTGAGCTGCGCGAACCCGGGCTTGATGCGCCCGTTGATGAGCGCCAGCCGCTCGTCGAACGGCAGGAACGCCGACTTCATGGCGTTGACCGTGAACCACTGCAGGTCGTCCCAGCCGTAGCCGAACGCCTCCACCAGCTTGGCGAACTCCAGCGACAGGCTGGTGCGGCTCATCAGCCGGTTGTCGGTGTTGACCGTGACCCGGAAGTGCAGCCGCCGCAGCAGCCCGATCGGGTGCTCGGCGATGGACGCGGCGGCCCCGGTCTGCAGGTTGGACGTGGGGCACATCTCCAGCGGGATGCGCTTGTCGCGGACGTAGGCCGCCAGCCGCCCGAGCTTGGCGCCGCCGTCGTCACCGACCGCGATGTCGTCGATGATGCGCACGCCGTGGCCGAGCCGGTCGGCGCCGCACCACTGGATGGCCTGCCAGATCGACGGCAGTCCGAACGCCTCGCCCGCGTGGATGGTGAAGTGGGCGTTCTCCCGCTGGAGGTATTCGAAGGCGTCGAGGTGCCGGGTGGGCGGGTAGCCGGCCTCGGCCCCGGCGATGTCGAAGCCCACCACGCCCACGTCGCGGTAGCGCACGGCCAGCTCGGCGATCTCCATGGACCTGGCCTGGTGGCGCATGGCGGTCAGCAGCGTGCCGACCCGGATGCCCCGGCCGGCCGAGCCCCGCGCGAAGCCCTCGAGCACCGCCTCCACCACCTGGTCGAGGCTGAGCCCCATGCTGGTGTGCTGCTCGGGCGCGAAGCGGACCTCGGCGTAGACGACGCCGTCGGCGGCGAGGTCCTCGGCGCACTCGGCGGCGACCCGCGCCAGCGACTCGCGCGTCTGCATGACGGCCACCGTGTGGTCGAACGTCTCCAGATAACGTTCGAGCGAGCCCGAGTCCGCGGCCTCCTCGAACCACTGCCGGAGCTGGTCGGAATCGGTCGTGGGCAGCCGGTCGTAGCCGGACTCCCTGGCCAGCTCGACGATCGTCTCGGCGCGGAGCCCGCCGTCGAGGTGATCGTGCAGCAGCACCTTGGGAGCCCGCCGGATGTCGTCAAGCTGAGGACTCATCCGCCCATGATATGACCAGCGGCGTCAGTCGCGACCGGCGCCGTCGGGCGAGAACGCGGGCAGGCACACGGCGACGTATTCGGCCCCTTCGGGGCCCGCGCTGTAGCGGATCCTCTCGCCCGGCTCGGTGACCACCGACTGCCCGGCCGCGATCTCCGTACGGCCGCCGTCGTGCTCGACGATCACCGAGCCGCGCAGGACGAGGGTGTACTCGGTGAACGACGGCGTCTGCGGCGGCTCCTCCCAGCCGGGCGGGGCGGTCATGTGGGCGATGGAGACCGCCTCGTCGCCGCTGTTGACACGGCCGATGTGCTCGTCGATGAGCTTTCCGCCGGGGACGGGGATGCGGGCCGGGCCCTCGATCTTTCTCACCACGGGGTCAGTGTGCCACGTCGAGCACCAGCCGGTTCGGCCCGCCCTGCTCCTGGATCTGGAAGGCCGCCTGTCTGGCGAGCACCAGGCCGATGCCGACGCGGCCCTCGAAGTCGCCGGTGCGTACGACGTCGGTGAGGTTGTCGAGGTCGGCCGGGTAGACCGGGCCGCCCTTCCAGGTGGGCACGCCGTTCTCGTCGTGCGCGTGCGCGGGGAAGAGCGTGATCTGCAGGTAGGCCCCGCCGCGCACGTCGATCGGGCGGCCTGAGCCGTCCTGGACGAACTCGTCCACCCATTTGACGTTGTAGCCGGGCACGTCGCCGTCGAGGTCGATGACGACGCGGTCGTAGGTGTCGTGGGCGGCGTAGCGGACGGAGGTCACGACGGCCGGCTCCATGTCGTCCCGGTCGACGTCCACCTCGCTGGTGCTGGTCGAGGTGCTGCCGCCGGAGGTCGTGGAGCCGCCCGACGGGCCCTGGTCCTCGTACGAGTCCTCAGGCGCCTCCCCCACGGGGTCCCCCGACGAGTCTTCCCGCGGGTCCTCCGACGAGGACCGGGACGCGGGCGGGCCGCCGGACATGGCGGTCTGGGTCGCCGGGCCGCACGCGGTGAGCACGGCGAGCGCGGCTAGACCGGCGAGGTGGACGGCGACGCGGAGACGCGGCGGCCGGACGCCGGACGGGGATGACGGTCGCATGCCCGGTAAATGCCCACCGCGCGCCACCGCAAGCGGCGTTTCCCCTGATCGGACCGCGTTTTTTCGCGGCCCGCCCGGCCGCCCTTATCCGCATATGTCGGCCTTGCCGGGACGCCGACACCCAGAGCGATACCTGGACATACATATTATGCACCTGCATTAGATGCCATTGCATGAGCTTTCGCCGGGTGGTACTGTCCGCCCCATGGACGAGCAAGTCGTGGTCGGCACCTGGCGTTACGTCCTGGCCATGCATTCCAAGGCCATGTGCGCGCTGGAGCGCGAGCTGGGCGATCGGCACGGGCTGGGGCCGAGCGAGTTCGAGGTGCTCGACCGGATCGTCCACCACGACCGCAAACTCCGGCTGCAGGAGCTCTGCGACGAGGTGCACCTGAGCCAGAGCGCGCTCTCGCGGGTGGTCGCCCGGCTGGAGAAGGCCGCGCTGGTCACGCGCGACGCCTGCAGCTCCGACCGGCGTGGCATCTTCGTGTGCATCACGCCCGAAGGACGCACGCGCCATGCGGCGGCGCTGCCGACGCAGCGCGCCGTCCTCCAGGAGATCTTCGCCGAGGCCCCTGCCCTCCCCGGCCTGGCGGCCCGCTGACCGCCGGCCCGGGGCGAGCTACTCGGCGGTGACCCGGTCGATGACCAGGGGCAGGTGGTCCACGGCAGCCTCGCTCACCGTGTAGCCGCCGTCCAGCGCCTCCAGCGCGCGCTCGAAGCGGGACGTGTCGTCGGCGTGCAGGGTCAGCAGCGGCTGACCGGCCCGCACCGCATCACCAGGCTTGGCGTGCAGGGTGACGCCCGCGCCGAAGGACACCGGGTCCTCCTTGCGGGCCCGTCCGGCCCCGAGCCGCCAGGCGGCCAGGCCCACCGCGTACGCGTCCAGCCGGCTCAGCACTCCGGAGCCGGGCGCCTCCACGGTCAGGGTCTCGGCCGCGCGCGGCAGCGCGGCGTCCGGGTCGCCGCCCTGGGCGGCGATCATCCGCCGCCAGGCGTCCATGGCCGAGCCGTCCTGGAGCGCCTTCGCCGGATCCTTGGCCCCGGACACCCCGGCGGCCTCCAGCATCTCCCGCGCCAGCCGCACGGTCAGCTCCACCACGTCCTCGGGCCCGCCGCCGGCGAGGACCTCGACGGACTCCTCGACCTCCAGCGCGTTGCCCACGGCCCGCCCGAGCGGCCGGTCCATGGCGGTCAGCAGGGCGACCGTGCGGACCCCCGCGTCGGTGCCGAGCGCGACCATGGTCTCGGCCAGCTCGCGGGCGGTCGTGACGTCCTTCATGAACGCCCCAGAGCCCACCTTGACGTCGAGGACCAGCGAGCCCGTGCCCTCGGCGATCTTCTTCGACATGATCGACGAGGCGATGAGCGGGATGGACTCGACGGTGCCGGTGACGTCGCGGAGCGCGTACAGCTTCTTGTCGGCGGGGGCCAGCCCCGAGCCGGCCGCGCACACGACGGCGCCCGCCGTGCGGAGCACGTCCAGCATCTCGTCGTTCGAGAGCGAGGCCCGCCAGCCGGGGATGGACTCCAGCTTGTCGAGCGTGCCGCCGGTGTGGCCGAGGCCGCGCCCGGACAGCTGCGGGACGTACGCGCCGCAGGCCGCCACGAGCGGCGCCAGCGGCAGCGTGATCTTGTCGCCGACGCCGCCGGTCGAGTGCTTGTCGGCGGTCGGCCGGTCCAGCGCCGACCAGTCCATCCGCTCGCCCGAGCGGATCATGGCCTGCGTCCAGTCGGCGATCTCGCGCCGGTTCATGCCGTTGAGCAGGATGGCCATGGCCAGCGCCGACATCTGCTCGTCGGCCACGTCGCCGCGCGTGTAGGCGGCGATCACCCAGTCGATCTGGGCGGTGGTCAGCTCGCCGCGGTCGCGCTTGGCGCGGATGACCTCGATGGCGTCCATCACGAGCTCCGGCTGAGGTCCTGCGGCCCGAACGCGTACGGCAGGATCTCCGTCATCGTCTTGGGCCCGTCGACGGTCTCGACCAGCAGGTCGTCGCCGCCGAACTCGTAGAGGAGCTGACGGCAGCGCCCGCACGGCATCAGCAGCTCGCCGTGGCCGTCCACGCAGGTGAAGGCCACGAGCCGGCCGCCGCCGGTGCGCTGCAGCTCCGACACGAGCCCGCACTCGGCGCACAGGCCGACGCCGTAGGAGGCGTTCTCGACGTTGCACCCGGTGACGACCCGTCCGTCGTCGACGAGGGCGGCCGCCCCCACCGGGAACTTCGAGTAGGGCGCGTACGCGTAGCGCATGGCCTCGGCCGCCGCCTCACGCAGCGGCTCCCATTGAATGTGCTCGCTCAATGCTGTTCCCCCCGGCGATAGCGCACGCCGTCGGCCTTGGGCATCCGCAGCCGCTGCGAAGCCACCAGCAGCACGAGCAGCGTGAGCACGTGTGGTGTGATGTAGACGAACTCGTCCGGAAGCCGGTCAACGGTCAGCCAGAGCCAGAACAGCACGATCATACCGAGGGTGGCGAAGGCCATCCTCACGTACTGCCGTGAGGCGCCGGCCACCAGGTCGGCGGGCCGGTCGGGCGCGGTCAGGCGGCGGATCTGGATCACCAGGTAGGCGAGCAGCAGCACCGCTCCGAACAGGAAGAAGGAGACGACGGCCTCCTTGCTGCGCAGCTGCAGGCCGTCGGCGTAGCCGAACAGCGCCGCGCCGGCGGCGAGGCCACCGGGCCGCCAGTTGCCGAAGATCATGGTGGCCAGGCCGATGAAGCCGCGTCCCTGCGTCTGGCCCTCGACGTACTTGTTGGCGAAGAAGACCAGGAACACGCCGCCGAGTCCGGCGAACGCGCCGGAGATGACGACCGCGATGTACTTGATCCGGTAGACGTTGACGCCCAGCGACTCGGCCGCCCACGGGTTCTCCCCCGCCGAGCGCAGCCGCAGGCCGAAGGAGGTGCGCCAGAGCACGGCGTACGTCAGCGGCAACAGCAGCACCGCCAGCACGAGCAGCAGGTTGACCTCGTGCGTCAGACCGCGCAGCAGGCCGGCGAGGTCGGACAGCAGGAACCAGTGCGTGCTCTCCAGCTTGCCGAGCAGGTCGGGCCCGTCCGACAGCAGCGGCAGGCTCGGCGTCGGCGGCGGCGAGCTGAGCGGCGGCGAGGTGGTGATGCCCGCGCCGGCCACCGAGGCCGTCGTGCCCTCCTTGTAGAGGACTTCGGACAGGAAGCGGGTGACGCCGGGGCCGAGCAGGTTGATGGCGACGCCGCTGATGATGTGGTCGACGCCGAAGGAGATGGTGGCGACGGCGTGGATGAGCCCGCCGATCGCGCCGGCCAGCAGGCCGGCGACGAGCGCGGCCCACGGGCCCCACTGGTAGCCCGCCCAGCCGGCGGACCAGGTGCCGAGCACCATCATGCCTTCGAGACCGATGTTCACCACGCCGGCCCGTTCGGCCCAGAGGCCGCCGAGCCCGGCGAGGCCGATGGGCACGGCCAGCAGCAGGGCCGCGGAGAACATGCCGGACGAGGTGATGTCGTTGTGACCGGTGATGACCCGCACCAGCGACACCACCAGCAGGAGCGCGGCGACGCCGATGAGCGTCAGGTGGTATTTGCGTACCCTGGTCATGCGGTCACCTCAACCGGATCATTGTCCCTGCCGAGCTGCTGCGCCGCCCGGCGCTCCTCGATGCGCAGCGCCAGCCGGTTCGTGACCTCGTTGGCGATGACGACCAGCAGCACGATCACCGCCTGGATGATGGTGACCACCGACGACGGCACCCCCGCGAACTGCAGCGAGCCCTGCGCCCGGTCGAGGAAGGCGAACAGCAGCGCGGCGAACGCGATGCCGACCGGCTTGTTGCGGCCGAGCAGCGCCACGGCGATGCCGAGGAAGCCGAGGCCCGCGGTGAAGTTGGAGTTGAACGCGCCCTTGTCCCCGAGGATCTCGGGCAGTCCGATGAGCCCGGCGATGCCGCCGGACATCACCATCGCCGCGATGATCATCTTCTTGGGGTTGACGCCGGAGGCGAGCGCCGCCGGGCCGTTGAGCCCGCTGGCCTTGACGTCGAAGCCGAAGCGGGTGCGCTCCAGCACGATCCAGACGATCACGCCGAGCACGATCGCCACCAGCAGGAAACCCTGCAGGCCGCCGCCGCGGGTGGGCGCGACCAGCCCGAACCAGTCGAAGATGAAGTTGAGGTTCGGGAACATGGCCGACTCCGGCAGCTTCGGAGTGGTCGTGGTGAGCTGCCCGGCCGCGCGCTCGCCCGCGAACGGCCCGCGCACCAGGTAGGCCGTCAGGCTGAGCGCGATGTAGTTGAGCATGATCGTGGCGATGACCTCGTTCACGCCCCTGGTCACCTTCATGACCGCGGGGATGAGCGCGTAGAGGCCGCCGGTGGCCGCCGCCACGATGATGATCACCGCGATCTGGATCGGCGCGGGCGCGGTGAACGTGGAGCCCACGTAGGCCGCGACGATCGCGGCGAGCCGGTACTGGCCCTCCACGCCGATGTTGAAGAGGTTCATGCGGAAGCCGACGGACACGGCCAGGCCGGCGATGAACAGCGGCACCGCCCGGTTGAGGAAGGCCGCGATGCCGTTCGACTGGGCCCGCTCGCTGTCGCCGAAGTCGAAGAAGGCGGCGAAGGCGTCCAGTGGACTGGCGCCCGCCGCGGTGATCGCCACGCTGGAGATCGCGATGGCCAGCACGATCGCGATGACGACGCCGGCCACGGTGAGCAGCGCCCGGTTGAGCCCCGCGGGCATCACGACTCCTCATTGCCGGCGATGGCGCCGGTCATGTAGCCGCCCAGCCGCTCGGGCGTGATGTCGGACGGGTCGAGCGACGCCACGAGGCGCCCTCGGTAGATGACCCGGATGGTGTCGGACAGGCCGATCAGCTCGTCGAGGTCGGCGGAGATCAGCAGCACGGCGAGGCCCGCCGCACGGGCGTCGCGGAGATGGTCCCAGATGGCGGCCTGCGCGCCGACATCCACACCGCGCGTGGGGTGCGCGGCGATGAGGAACCTGGGCTCGCCGCTCATCTCGCGGCCGACGATGAGCTTCTGCTGGTTGCCGCCGGACAGCGCGAGTGCCAGGGTTTCGACGCCCGGAGTGCGGACGTCGTAGTCCTTGACGATGCGCTCGGTGTCCTCCCTGGCGGCGCGCCGGTCGATCCAGATGCCCTTCCTGGCGGGCTTCCTGGTCTGGTGGCCGAGCACCCGGTTCTCCCAGAGCGATGCCTCCAGGAGCAGCCCCTGGCGGTGACGGTCCTCGGGGATGTAGCCGATGCCGGCCTCGCGGCGGCGCAACGTCGGCCAGGAGCTCATGTCCTGCTCGCCGAGCGCGATCGCGCCGTGCGCGGCGCGGATGCCCATGATGGCCTCGATCAGCTCGGACTGGCCGTTGCCCTCGACGCCGGCGATGCCGAGGATCTCGCCCTGGTGGATGTCGAACGACACGTCATCCAGCAGCAGCCGCGTGCCGTCGGCGCGCAGCTGGGCGGCGTACTCCTCGACCGGGACGCCCTTGGGCGCGGGGTGGTGGCCGTCGGCCTCCACGGTGAGGTGCGCGACCCGGAACGCCAGCCGGTCGGTCACGGTGGACTCGCGGGTCTCGGGGGTGGGCAGCTCGCTGCCGACCATCAGCTCGGCGAGCTGGCGGGCGCTGGTCACCTCGGCGCGCGGCATGGCGGCGACGGTGGTGCCGCGCCGGATCACGGTGATCGCGTCGGCGATGCCGAGCACCTCGTCGAGCTTGTGGGAGATGAAGATGACGGTCAGGCCCTCGGCCTTGAGCTCGCGCAGGTTCTGGAAGAGCTCCTCGACCTCCTGGGGCACCAGGACGGCCGTCGGCTCGTCGAGAATGAGGATGCGGGCGCCCCGGTAGAGCACCTTGAGGATCTCGACCCGCTGGCGGTCGCCGACGCCGAGGTCCTCCACGAGCCGGTCGGGGTCGACCCGCAGGCCGTGCGCCTCGGCCAGCTCGGCGATGCGGGCGCGGGCCCTGCCGGTGTCGAGCAGCCCGGCCCGGGTGGGCTCCGCGCCGAGAACGATGTTCTCCAGCACGGTGAGGTTGTCGGCCAGCATGAAGTGCTGGTGCACCATGCCGATGCCGACGGCGATGGCGTCGCTCGGCGAGCGGAAGCTCACTTCTTCGCCGTTCACCTTGATGGTGCCCTCGTCCGGCTTCTGCATGCCGTAGAGGATCTTCATCAGGGTGGACTTGCCCGCGCCGTTCTCCCCGACGATGGCGTGCACCGTCCCGGGTTCGACGACGATGCGGATGTCATGGTTCGCGACGACACCGGGGAAACGCTTGGTGATGCCCTCCAGCTCTACGGCGGGTCGCGCCGTGGCCAGGGTGTCAGCACTCATTTCGCCTCTCCTAGGAGCAGGGCGGGGGTAGACAGAGGGCCCGAAGCTGCCTTCGGGCCCTCGATGTCGGTCCTGCCCAGGGTTACGGCTTGGCCGGAACCGTGATCTTGCCGTCGACGATGTCCTGCTTGGCAGCGTCGAGCTTGTCCTTGATGTCGTCGATCTCGCCACCGGTGGTGGAGAGGCCCACGCCGTCGACCTTCAGGTCGTAGACGGTGTCGGTGCCGCCCTTGGCGCCGCCCTGGATGGCCTTGATGAACTCGAAGACGCCGACGTCCACCCGCTTCAGCATCGAGGTCATGATGACCTTCTGCAGGTCGGCCTCCTTGACCGTCTGGCGCTGGTCGGAGTCGACGCCGATGGCCAGCTTCCCGGCCGCGGCCGCCGCCTGGAAGACGCCGAGACCGGAGTCGCCGGAGGCGTGGTAGACGATGTCCGCGCCGTCCTGGTACATCTTCTGGGCCGCGATCTTGCCCTTGTCGGGGGCCTTGAAGCCGGAGAAGTCGCCGTCGGGGCTGATATACGTGACATCGATCTTGGCGTCCGCCTTGACCGACTTCACACCCGCCTGGAAGCCCGCCTGGAACTTCTTGATCAGGTCGTTCTCGACGCCGCCGACGAAGCCGACGTGGCCTTCCTTCGACTTGAGCGCGGCCGCGACGCCCGCCAGGTAGGAGCCCTGCTCCTCGGCGAACAGCAGGCCAGTCACGTTGGGCCCGTTGGAGGCGGAGTCGACGACCGCGAACTGGATGTCCGGGTATTCCTCGGCCGTCTTCTTGATGTCATCGCCGTAGGCGAAGCCCACGCCGATGATCGGGTTGTAGCCCGCGTCGGCGAGCTGACGCAGCAGGTCGCCGCGGTTGGAGCCGTCGGCCGCCGGGCTCAGCTCCTTGATCTCGGCGCCGAGGTCCGTCTTGGCCTTCTCCAGGCCCGCGTACGCCGCGTCGTTGAAGGACTTGTCACCGCGCCCGCCGATGTCGAAGGCCAGGCCGACCTTGAGCGCGCCCTTCGCCGCCTCGCTGGAGGCTCCGGCGCTGCTCGGCGCCTCGCTGGCCGTGGTTCCCCCGCTGTCGCCGCCACAGGCGGCCGCTGCCATGAGCATGACGCCGGCCACGGAGCCGAGCGCCATCCTGTTGAATCGCTTGCCGAGCAAGGCGACTCCCTTCCATTTCCCCGCCGTCGGGTTCATCGCAGGCGCGAATAAACGTACGGCACCTGCACGGAAGATAGTTGCTTGACCAGGGCAGACCAAACCGGCGCACAGGGTCGCAACCGCTCCGTTATCGACATCAAGCGCGACCGTGACCTGAGGTCCGCGCCATCGGACACGCTAGCGGGGCTGTGCTGTTTTGCCCAACTTTGGGGTGGGAATCACCTCTTGCTTGACGGCCGATCTTGGCGGAGATTCCAAGCATGCCCTCCCGTAAGGCACTCGCCATGCCGCTGGCCGCGCTTCTCGTCGCGGCTCTGACCGGCACCACCCCCGCCGCCGCAGCAGCAGACACCCCCGGCAT
This sequence comes from Nonomuraea wenchangensis, assembly GCF_900111685.1. GTDB lineage: Bacteria > Actinomycetota > Actinomycetes > Streptosporangiales > Streptosporangiaceae > Nonomuraea > Nonomuraea wenchangensis. The sequence goes on along the minus strand of NZ_FOHX01000015.1, from coordinate 194,544 downwards.
CAAGGTCGAGAACCACGCGACCCAGCCGGTCTTCTCCCGCGCCGACGCCATCAAGCAGACCGTGTACGTCGAGGTCGCGGGCACCGACAGCGACAACGACGGAGCCCCCGACCGGGTCGCCGTGGACATCCTGCGCCCCAAGGAGACCGACGCCGGGCTCAAGGTCCCGGTCATCATGGAGGCCAGTCCCTACTACGCGGGCGGCAACGACGTCGCCAACCACACCGTGGACGTGGACGAGAACGGCAACCCGCTCCCCACGCTGAGATCACTCGCGAACAAGCTCGCCGCCGAGCCCTTCGCCGGCTACTACGACAACTACTTCCTGCCCCGCGGGTACGCCATCGCCCTGGTCGAGAACCTCGGCAGCGGCCGGGCCACGGGCTGCCCGACCTCCGGCGACCGCAACGAGACCGCCGGCCCGAAGGCCGCGATCGACTGGCTCAACGGCCGCGCCCGCGGCTTCGACGCCGACGGCAACCCGGTGGCGGCCGGCTGGTCCACCGGCAAGGTCGGCATGATCGGCGTCTCCTACAACGGCACCCTGCCCAACGCCGTCGCCGCGACCGGCGTCGAGGGACTGAAGACGATCGTCCCGATCGCCGCGATCTCCAGCTGGTACGACTACTACCGCGCCAACGGCGGCGTCCTCGCCCCCGGAGGCTTCCAGGGCGAGGACCTGGACGTGCTCGCCAAGTACGTCCTCACCAGGCAGAACGGCCAGGAGGCGTGCGGCGCCCTGATCGACTCCATCACCACGGGCCAGGACCGGATCACCGGCGACTACAGCCCGCTCTGGGACGCCCGCAACTACCTCAACGACGTGAACAAGGTCAAGGCCAGCGTCTTCGTCGTGCACGGCCTGAACGACTGGAACGTCAAGACCAAGCAGTTCGCCCAATGGTGGTACGCCCTGGCCAAGCGGCACGTGCCGCGCAAGATCTGGCTGCACCAGGGCACGCACATGAACCCGTTCTCGCTGCGCACCGCCGAGTGGCTGCGCCAGCTCCACGGCTGGTTCGACTACTGGCTGCACGGCATCGACTCGGGCATCATGCGCGAGCCGCAGGCCGACGTCGAGATCGGCCCCGGCCAGTGGGGGCGGCACGCCTCGTGGCCGCTGCCCGGCACCGCGTCCGTCCCGCTCCACCTGGGCTCCGGCGGGCAGCTGGGCCTGCTGCCGCGGCCGCTGTCGCCGCGCGAGACGTTCACCGACCAGAAGACGAGGACGGCCGAGCAGCTCGTCGAGGCCACCGGCGCGGATCCGAACCGGCTCGCGTACACGACAGGTGAGCTGCCGGCCGACGTGCGGATCTCCGGGACGCCGACGGTGTCGGTGCGGGCCTCGGTGCGGGACGGCGCCTCGCCGTACCTGACGGCGCTGCTCGTCGACTACGGGGCCGACGTGCGGGCCAACGGCACCCTGGTGCCGACGGGCGAGACCCTGTGTTACGGCCAGGGCGTGCCTGGCGACACCGGGTGCACCGCGCTGCGGACGCTGGGCACGGCCACGACCCCTTACAAGATCGTCACCCGGGGCTGGCTGGACGTCCGCAACCGCGTCCGCGCGGACCGTACGCAACCGCTGAAGGCGGGCAAGGAGTATGACTTCACCTGGGACTTCCAGCCGACGGACCACGTGTTCAAGAAGGGCCACCGGCTGGGCCTGGTGATCATCTCCACCGACTACGACTACACCCTGCGCTACCCGCCGGGCACGAAGTTCACGGTCGCGCCCGGCAAGTCGGCGCTGAAGCTGCCGGTGGTCACGCCAGCGCGCTGGTGACCGTCGAGTCGAGCGGCCCGACGTCCCACAGGGCGGTGAAGGCGGTGGCGGCCATGACGCGCACGCCCATGGCGATCGCCTGCTCGTCCACGTCGAAGGTGCCCTGGTGGATGTCGTAGGTGACGCCGTCGGGCGAGCGGGTGCCGAGGCGGGCGAACGCGCCGGGGACCGACTCGAGATACCAGGCGAAGTCCTCGCCGCCGAGCGACTGCTGGGTCGGGACGACCGCGCCCGCGCCCAGCACGCGCTCGGCGGCCTCGCCCAGCATCTCGACGCTGACCTCGTCGTTGACGACCGGAGGCACGCCGCGGGTGTAGTCCATCGTGGCCTCGATGCCGTAGGCGCTCGCGACCGACTCCAGCAGCGACTTGATCAGGTCGGGGGCGGCGTGCCAGGCCTCCTCGTCGAGGCAGCGCACGGTGCCCTCGGCCACGCCGTCGTCGGGGATCGCGTTGGCGGCCGAGCCGGCCTCGACGCGGCCCCAGACGAGGCTGAGCGAGGAGCGCGGGTCGATCCGGCGCGACAGCGCGGCGGGCAGCTCGGTGAGGATCTTGGCCAGCGCGAAGACGAGGTCGGCGGTCAGGTGGGGGCGGGCGGTGTGGCCGCCGGGGCCGGAGACCCGGACGGTCATCCGGTCGCAGGCGGAGGTGATCGGGCCGACGCGCAGGCCGAGCTGGCCGACGTCCACCCGCGGGTCGCAGTGCAGGCCGAAGATGCGGTCCACGCCGCTGATGCCGCCGTGCGCCATGACCTCGAGGGCGCCGCCAGGGGCCTCCTCGGCCGGCTGGAAGATCAGCCGGACCCGGCCGGGCAGGAGGCCCGCCGCGGCCTGCTGGGCGAGGAAGAGCGAGGTGCCGAGCAGCACGGTCGTGTGCACGTCGTGACCGCAGGCGTGGCAGACCCCGGGCACGGTCGAGCGGTAGGGCACGTCCTTCTCGTCCTGCAGCGGCAGCGCGTCGATGTCGGCGCGCAGGGCGACCGTGGGGCCGTCGCCGCTGCCGACGTCGCAGATCAGGCCGGTGCCCTTGGGGAGCACCCGCGGGCTCAGCCCGGCGGCGGTGAGCCGCTCGGCGATGCGCTGTGTCGTGCGATATTCGGCGAAGGCCAGCTCGGGGTGCATGTGGAGGTCGCGGCGGAACGCCACGAGATCCTGCTCGCTCTCGGCCAGGAACGCGTCGAGTTCGCCCCGCAGCTCACGTCCCCGCATATGTCACCACTCCGTCCCAATGCCGCGCGCCCTGGAAGCAACTGAAGCCGGCGCGGCTAGTGCGCTGTCGTACTCGTCATCCCGCCGTGGGCCGCCTCGGTCAAAAGCGGGCCGACTCGGCGAAATCAAAAAACACACCCGCTGGTTCGGGTGCGTGAGATCGTCGGCTTGGGCCTTGCGTGCGTCGGTCGCGAGTGCCGCTGTGCAGCCAGGGAGCACAGCGGTCGGCCGTGAGCCCGGTGGCGATGGGTCCGACTCTATCGCTCGTCCGCGGCTCCGCGCCGACAGATACACCAAAAGTTAGCCGACTGCAGGTCCGTAACCCCTGCTTGTCACCTTACGTGATGTTCCGCCTGGTCCGGAAATAGTCATAAGGGATCATTAGATGGTGACCCGTCGTCGCTACTTCCAAACGTGGTGAGCGATTCCGAATCCTGTCACCTTCTGTCATGGTCATCACACTTCGCCGCTGGCTGTTTTCGGGGTTAATCGGTGTTTCACTCGCTATATGATCACTACTATCCCGTTCGGGGAGAAGTATGCTGGGTTGAGCATCTTCGAGCCGAGTGAGGGGACCCTGGTGGTCGTACCCTCGCTCTCCCTTCCCCAGGACGAGCTCCGCCGCATCAAGGCGGCCAGGTCGTACGAGGAGCGCCTGCTCTTCCTCCTGCTGACGCTCCGGGAACCCGGGGTAAAGGTGGTCTACCTCTCCTCCGTGCCCATCGATCCCGGCATCATCGACTACTACTTCTCGTTCCTGCCCGACCCGGAGGACGCCGCCAAGCGGCTCACGCTGATCACGCTCGACGACCCCTGGTCCCAGCCGCTGACCAGGACCCTGCTCAGCCGTCCCGACGTGCTGGAGCAGCTGCGGGCGGAGATCGACGGCGACGCGTTGCTGGTGCCGTTCGTGCTGAGCGAGCTGGAGGAGGAGCTCGCCTCGTCACTCAACGTCCCCATCTACGGTCCGGCCACCTCCTTCGCCTACTACGGCTCCAAGAGCGGCGCCCGCGAGCTCGGCCAAGAGGCCGGCGTGCCCATGGCGCGCGGCTTCGGCGACCTGCGGACGCCGCTGGAGATCGAGGAGGCCGTCGAGGCCCTGCCGGGCGAGCGCGTGATCATCAAGCTCAACGACGCCTACTCCGGGCTGGGCAACGCCATCGTCACCAAGAGCGACCGCTCGCGGATCGACTTCTCGGCCGGCGACGAGACCTGGGATGCCTTCTCCGCCAAGATCAGGGACCGGGGCGCGGTCGTGGAGGAGTACATCGAGCACCGGCCGCTCTACTACCCGAGCGCACTCGCGGCCATCTCGCCGGGCGGGCAGGCCCGGGTGCTGGCCACGCACGACCAGGTGCTCGGCGGCGACAGCGGCCAGGTCTACCAGGGCTGCACGTTCCCCGCGGCCCCCGAGTACCGCGCCGAGGTGGGCGCGTCGGCAGGGCGCATCGCGCGGGTCCTGGCCGAGCGCGGCGTGGTGGGCGTGTTCGGCATGGACTTCTTCGCGCTCAAGGCCGACGCCGGGTACGCGGCGCTGCTCTGCGAGATCAACCTGCGCATCGGCGGCACCACGCACCCGTACGGCGCCGTCACGCTGACCACCGGCGCCGTCTACGACCCCGGCACCGGCCTGCTCATGGCCGGTGACCAGCCGAAGTACTACACCGCGACCGACAACTACGCCGCCGGCTGCCTGCGCGGCCGCACGCCAGGCGAGGTCATGCGCGCGGCCGGCCGCCTCGGTCTCGGCTTCGACCACGAACGCCGCACCGGCAACGTCTTCCACCTGCTCGGCGCGATCCCCGAGCACGGCAAGCTGGGCTTCACCTCGATCGGCGACTCCAGGCAGGAGGCGGACGAGCTGCACGCGCTCACGCGCCGGCTCCTCAGCGCACTCTGAGCGCGCGGACCCCGAGGAACATCAGGACCAGGCCGAGCACGATGTTGACCGCGATCAGGATGCCGTGTACCACGTAGAAGCTGGTGGGGTGCCCGTCGGCCAGGTTGAAGCCGAGGTTGATCCATTCAAAGATCATGAACGCGCCCAGTACGACGAGGAACGCGGCGATCTTTCGTGACATGACCATCTCTCTAGTATCGAAGGTGGATCATCGGGGGATGTGTCGCCACATGGGCATTCATCCAGGGCTACGCTGAGACCCGCCATGTGGACCAAAACCGTACTGATCACGGCGTTCGTCGCGTCGGCCTCGCTCACCGGCGGGACCGCGTACGCCGCCCCGGCCACCCCCGTGGGCGGCCCGGCGCTGGGCAGCCGTGGCCTGGTCGCCCCCGAGGGCGTCAAGAAGCCGCCCAAGACCAAGGCTACGTCGTACGTCATAGCGGACGTGGAGACGGGCCAGGTGCTCGCCGCCAAGGACGCCCACGGGCGCTACCTGCCGGCCAGCACCCTGAAGACGCTGACCGCGCTCACCCTGATCCCGAAGCTGAACAAGAACCTCAGGATCCGGCCCAGCCAGAACGCCTGCAACCAGGAGGGCACCGCGGTCGGGCTCACGCCTAAGGCGACGTACCGGGTCGACGACCTGTTCAAGGGCCTGATGATGTCCTCGGGCAACGACGCGGCCATGGCGCTCGCCGAGGTCAACGGCGGCCTGGCCAAGACCATGCGGGAGATGAACGAGGAGGCGAAGCGGCTCCAGGCGAACGACACCGTCGCCAAGACGCCGAGCGGCCTCGACAAGCCCGGCCAGAGCAGCTCGGCCTACGACCTGGCGCTCATCGCCCGCGCCGGCCTGGCCAACCCCGACTTCCTCCGCTACATCAGCACGAAGACGGCGAACTTCCCGGCCCCGAAGGGCAAGACGTACCAGATCAGCAACCACAACAAGCTGCTCTGGCGCTATCAGGGCATGATCGGCGTCAAGAACGGCTGGACCTCCAAGGCCCTCGGCAGCTTCGTCGGCGCGGCCACCCGCGGCGGCCACACGATCGTGGTGAGCGTCATGCGCCACGAGGGCTACTTCTGGGAGGAGGTCGGCAAGCTCATGGACTGGGGCTTCTCGGTGCGGGGCAAGGTGACCCCGGTCGGGCAGCTCGTGGACCCGCTGCCGGCCCAGGCGCCGGCCGCGCCGCAGGCGCGGGTCTCCGGCGGCCCGGTCACCCAGGTGACCCCCGCCCACCAGCCGCCGCTGCTGGACACCGCCGCCCAGAGGCAGACCGACCACACCAAGGCCGTCGGGGCCGCGGTGATCGGCGGCGGACTGCTGTTCGGGGTCGTCTGGCTGGTGTACGGCATCCGCCGCCGGCGGCGCGGCGGCTCAGGTGTCTGAGCCCTCCTCCGACGGTTTCACGATCGGCGAGGGCACCGGCGTGGGCGCGGGCGGCGGGCAGTAGCCGGCCGTGGCCGTCCAGGCGGCGACGTGCAGGACGAGCCGGGCCGAGATGTTGATCCACACGAGCAGGCCCACGATCACCGCGAACGTGCCGTAGACGGGGTTGCGCAGCGTGTGGGCGAGCAGCAGGGTGGCGAGCTGCTTGAGCACGCCGAACCCGATCGCGCCGATCAGCGACCCCTGGGCGATCACCTTGAACGGCTGGACCGGCTTGGCCACCCAGCCGAGCAGGATGAGGAACAGCACCCAGTCGGCGGCGAGCCCGGCGACCAGGCCCGCCAGCCGCAGCCCGAAGGTGGCCAGGGGTGACTCGCTGCCGAAGACGAGGTGCAGGACCTTGTCGGTCGCGCTGGTGGCGAACCCGCCGACCAGCACGGACGTGATCATCGCGATCCCGATCATCAGGAGCGAGCTCAGGTCGCGCAGCTTGCCGAGGAAGAAGTTGAGCGGCGGCTGGGTGGTCATGTAGATCTCGCGCAGCGACCCGCGCAGGGCGTCCAGCGCGCCGAGCCCGGCGTAGAGGAGGCCGAGCAGGCCGATGATGCCGGCGGTCGCCTTGGCCTCGGCGATGGACTTGAGGTTGAGCTGGTCGGCGATGCCGGGCAGCCGCTCGGTGATGGCGGCCGCGAGGGCCTCCCTGGTGGCCTCGCTGGTGGCCACCACGTAGCCGAGCACCGCGTACGCGAGCGCCACCAGCGGGAAGAACGACAGGAACGCGAAGTAGGTGACCGCGCCGGCCAGCCGGTCGCCGTTCTGGCCCTGGTAGCGCTGCACGCCGCGGATGAGGTGGTCGAGCGACAGCCTGCGCACCCGCCAGTGGTCGACCGTCCGGCGCCCCCAGGCCCGGACCGCCTCGACGCGCCGCCACAGACTCGCCATTCCACGCCTCCCGGCCTCACCAGGTCACGGTGCGGCATCTGCCCAGCGGGGCGCGCCGCACGCCCGCCGAGCGGCGAGCCTACAGGCGCGGGTCCCCGTCAGAGGCCGTGGCGGGCGGCCCAGGCGGCGATCGCGGCGGCGATCTCGTGCGGCCTGTCCTCGGTGGCGTGGTGCCCGGCCGGGCCGAGGTGCAGGGTCTCCAGCGCCGCGACATTGTCCGCGCACCACTCCGCCACCTGCGGGGTGATCAGCAGCGTCGGCGAGGAGTCGAAGGTGAGCAGCAGCTTCGGCACCTCGCCCGAGGCCCCCAGCCACTTGCCGAAGGAGGTCACCCGCTCGGCCACGTCGGCCGGCTCCCCGTCGAGCGGCAGCGAGCGCGCCCACTCCAACAGCGGCCTGCAGCTCTCGCGGGTCGGGTAGGGCTCCAGGTAGGGCCGCAGGTCCTCCTCGTCCAGAGGCGTCAGCACGCCGCCGGTGTAGGCGGTGCGGATGAGGAAGTCGCCGTCGAGCACCAGCTTCTCGCCCTCGGGGCCGCGGATGGTCTCGGCGCGGCGGCGCGGGCCCTCGCCCAGCTCGTCCAGGCTGGTCCCGCGGACGACCGCCTCCATGAGCGCCACGCCGCGCACCCGCTCCGGATGCCGGGCCGCCCAGTCGCAGGCGAGCGCGCCGCCCCAGTCGTGGCCGATCAGCACCACGTCCTCCAGGCCGAGCGCGTCGAACCAGGCGTCCAGGTAGCGGGCGTGGTCGCCGAAGCGGTAGGGGAGGTCGGGCTTGCCGGAGCGGCCCATGCCGATGAGGTCGGGGGCGAGCAGGCGGCGGCCCGGGGCGGCCACGCCGGGCAGCACGTTCCGCCACTGGCGGGAGGAGGAGGGGTTGCCGTGCAGGAAGACGAAGGGGACGCCGTCGCCGGAGTCCTCGTAGTGGAGGGAGGAGCCGAGCACGTCGATCATCATGGCCTTAATCCGTTCGCGTGACTAACGTTTGTGACACTAACGGTAGTTCGTTAGGGCGACTAACGCAATAGGCTCTGCCCATGACGGACGACGACCCCATGGCGGGGCAGCCGACCCCGGCGGCCCTGCGCGCCCTGCCCAGCCGTACGTTGTCGCTGGTCGCGATGCAGGCCGACCGGATGGTGAGCGAGGGCCTGGCCCGCCTCGACGCCCGCAAGTGGCACTACGCCGCGCTCGTGGCCCTGCGCGAGGGCGGGCCCGTCAGCCAGGCCGAGCTGAGCCGGCGCACCGGCATCTACCGCAGCGACCTGGTCGCGGTCATCAACGAGCTGGCCGAGCGCGGCCATGTCGAGCGCTCCCCCGACCCCGCCGACCGCCGCCGCAACGTCGTCCGGCTCACCGGAAAGGGACGGGAGCATCTCGCCCGGCTCCAGGAGGTCGTCGTCTCCCTCCAGGACGAGTTGCTGGCCCCGCTCACGCCCGCCGAACGCGAGCAGTTTTCGGACTTCCTGACCCGCGTCCACGAGCACCACGCGCGCCGCTGAATCTGAACCCCTTTCACCTTTCTGACCTGCGGAGACACCGAACGCGCCCTCTTTTTTCGGCTGTGCCGAAACCACTCACAGGCGGGGTCCTGGAGCCCTAGCCTGTGGGCAGTTGCGACAGAGCAGGAGGCGCCACGCCCATGACCGAGATCACGACCGGTCAGATGGTCCGGCTTCAGCGCGAGCGAAGGGGCATGAGCACCACCGCGCTGGCCACCCAGTCAGGATGCACCCCCCGACACATCGAACTCATCGAGCACGGCAAACGCACCCCCTCGCTCCCCCTCCTGCGCGAGATCGCCAAGGTGCTCGGCGTACGGACCGCGGTGCTGCTCGGCGAGACGCCCCGCGACTCGCACGAGCCCAGCAGGCCGCAGATCGGCGACATCGAGCGGGCCATGTTCACCTGCCGGCCCCTCTCGCCCGACCTCGAACCGCCGGACGCGGACCAGCTCTCCGAACGGGTCGCCGCGGCCCGCAGCGCCTGGTTCACCTCGGCCAGGCGCTACTCGATCCTCATGGCGGCGCTGCCGTCCCTGGTCACCGACGCCGAGAGCCTGGCCGCCCTGCGCACGCCGCGCGCCCGCAGCGTCGCCACGGACGCCTACATGCTGGCCAGGGGGGTGCTCAAGCACCTGCAGCGGGTGGACCTCGCGCACCTCGCGGCCGACCGGGCCATGCGCCTCGCCGAGGAGTCTGAGGACCCGCTGACGATCGCGTGGGCGTACTGGAACCTCGGGCAGTCGATGTTGTCCGACGACATGCACCAGATCGCGTACGACGTCGCCCGGCAGGGCATCGAACTGCTCGAACCGCACGTGCCCGACGGCGACGACCGGCACCTCAAAGCGCTCGGCGCGCTGCACCTGCTGGCCGCCATCGGCGAGTCCCGCTCGGGCGACGACGACCGGGCGCGCGAACGCCTGCGCGGCACCGCGAGCCGCCTCGCCGAGCGGGTACGCGACCACTCCGACGTCTACGACCTCGCCTTCTTCGGCCCCACCAACGTCGCCATCCACCTCGCCAGCATCGAGAACGACGCCGGCCGCCCCGAGGACGTGCTGCGTATCGCCGACGACATCGACCTCGCCGCGACCCCGTCCATCGAGCGGCGCACCACCCACCTCGGGGAGGTCGCCCGCGCCTGCGAGGACCTCGGCGACGACGCCGCCAGCCTGCTGCACCTGCTGCGCATCGAGCGCGAGTCCCCCGAGGAGCTGGACCACAAGCTGCTGCTCAGGGAGATGGTCCGGGCGCTGGCGCGGCGGGCCAGGCCGTCGTGGGCGCCGGAGGTCCGCCGGCTCGCCGAGCGCCACGGCATCCAGAGCTGACCCGAACTCCCAGTTCGGTCCGGGCGAACACGGAGTTCTTCAGCCCGAGTTCGTCACGGACCGGCGTCCCGGTGCCACGCTGCGTCCATGACCACAGCGCCGTATGCCGACCTCGTCATGGAACGACTGCTTGAGGAAGCCGAACGGGAGTTCCCCGGCTGGGCGTTCGCACGACACCATGCCGGCTGGACCGCCGCCCGCGGCGACCTCCGGCTCACCAGGCCGAGCCTGGCCGCCCTCCGCGCGCTCCTGCGCGTCCACCGGGAGGCCAGGGAAGGCTGACGTCAGGACGCGCGCCCCGGGCCCGTCGCGATCCGCCCGGCCACCGCGTCGAGGACCAGGCCGAGGCCGAGGGAGAAGCGGTCCAGGGCCCGCTGCAGCGTGTACGGCAGCGCCGTGTCCGACACCCCGAACGCCCCGGCCTCCTCCAGCGCGGCGAGCAGCGGGAACCGCCCGTTCATGCGCTCCTCCAGGAACGGCGCCCGCCGCTCCCACCACTCGTCGTCGCTGCTGCCGGTCTGCGCGGGCGCCTGCTCGGCCTCGACCACGGCCGCCGCGGCGCCCCGCGTGTACGAGTCCACCGCCGCCACACAGCCCACCACGTCGGCCGCGGCCAGCCCGTGCCCGTGCAGCAGCGCCAGCGTGGCCTCGTACCTGGCGAGGACGTGGGGGCCGAAGACGGTCCGCGAAGTGGACACCTGCAGCAGCCACGGGTGGGCCCGGTAGGCGGCCAGGTCGGCCTCGGCGACGCCGCGCAGCCCGGCCCGCCAGCCTGAGGCGACGTCGGGCAGCGGCTGCCCGCCCACCACCCGGTCGACCATCAGCTCCAGCAGCTCGGCCTTGCCCGGCACGTACGTGTAGAGCGACGCCGTGCCGATCCCCAGCTCCTGGGCCAGCGCCCGCATGGACAGCGCGGCCGGCCCGGCCCGATCGGCCGCGGCGACGGCGGCGTCCACGACGGCGGCCAGCTCCAGCCGCTGCCTGGGCCCGCGCCGGGGGGCCGGGAGCCCGTCCCAGAGCAGGGCCATGGTCCGTGCGGGGTCGCCCCGGCCCGCGTACTCCATGACAGGGGCCTCCTTAAACTCCGAACATCGTACGATGTTTCCATGACCGAGACCGTCATCCCCCTCCTGCCCTGCCGGCAGCTCGACGACGTCCTGCCCTTCTACCGCGCCCTCGGCTTCGACGTCACCTACCGCCAGGAGCGCCCCAACCCGTACGCCGCCGTCCGCCGCGGCGGGGTCGAGCTGCACTTCTTCGGCGTGCCCGAGTTCGACCCCGAGCAGTCCATGGGCAGCGTGGTCGTGGTGGTGCCGGACACGGGGGCGCTGCACGCGGCGTTCGCGGCGGGGCTGCGGGCGGCGTTCGGCAAGGTGCCGGTGTCCGGGATCCCGAGGATGACCCGGCCACGGCGCGTGCAGGGCACGTCGGGCGGGTTCGTCGTGGTGGACCCCGGCGGCAACTGGGTGCGGATCAGCCGCCGCAAGGAGGACTCCGGCGAGCCGGACCCGGCGGAGGGACGGCTCGCGCGGGTGATCGCCGCCGCCGCCCGCCAGGCCGACGCGCGCGGCGACGTGGCGGCCGGCGTCAAGCTGCTGGAGACCGGCCTCGCCAGGCACGCGGCGGCGCCGCCCGCGCAGCGGCTGCCCGCCCTGGTCTATCTGGCCGAGCTGCGGCTGCGCGCCGGCGACCGGGACGCGGCGGCGGGCCTGCTCGCCGAGGTCGCCGCCCTGGAGCTGACGGAGGCGGAGCGCGAGGCCCTGGCCGACGACCTCGCCGCCGCCACGGACCTCACGGGCCGCCTCGACCCCTGAGCCGGAGGCGCCGGGGTCGTCAGAGCTTGGGCAGGAAGCCGACCCGGTCGCGGACCTGGTCCATCGTCAGCCGGGCGACGGCCCCCGCGCGCTCGGCGCCGACCGCGAGCATGCGGTCGAGCTCCGCCTCGTTGGACAGCAGCTTCTCGGCGCGCTCGCGGATCGGCGTGAACGTCTCGACGACGGCCTCCGCGACCTCCTTCTTGAACGTGCCGTAGCCCTGCCCGGCGTAGCGGGCGACCAGGTCGGGGATCGGCGTGCCGGTCAACGCCGACTGGATGCGCAGCAGGTTGGAGATGCCCGGCTTGTTCTCCTCGTCGAACAGGACCTCGGTGCCGGTGTCGGTGACCGCCCGCATGACCTTTTTGCGCAGCGGCCCCGGCTGCTCCAGGACGTCGAGGATGCCCGCCGGGCTGGAGGACGACTTCGACATCTTCGCCGTCGGTTCCTGGAGGTCGGTGATCTTCTCGACCTCCTTCAGGATGTAGGGCTCGGGCAGCGTGAAGGTGTCGCCGAAGCGGTGGTTGAAGCGCTGACCGAGGTCGCGGGTCAGCTCCAGGTGCTGCTTCTGGTCGGCGCCCACCGGCACCTTGTCGGCCTGGTAGATGAGGATGTCGGCGGCCTGGAGGATGGGGTAGGTGAACAGCCCCACGCTGGCCGCGCTCTCGCCGAACTTGGCGGACTTGTCCTTGAACTGCGTCATCCTGCCCGCCTCGCCCATGCCGGTGAGGCAGATCAGGATCCAGGCGAGCTCGGTGTGCTCGCGTACGTGCGACTGCACGAAGACGGTGGCCCGCTCGGGGTCGAGGCCCGCGGCGAAGAGCTGCGCGGCGGCCACGCGGCTGCGCCGGCGCAGTGCGGCGGGCTCGGTCGGCACGGTGATCGCGTGGAGGTCGACCACGCAGTAGAAGGCGTCGTGGGTCTCCTGCATGGTGACCCACTGACGGACCGCACCCAGGTAGTTGCCCAGGTGGAAGGAGTCCGCGGTGGGCTGGATGCCGGAGAGAACACGAGGTCTGGCCATAGCAGGCAATTGTGTCAGGAATCCTGGTCGGGCGGCGACTCGACGGCCGGTCGGCGTTTCACCCGCACCCGGGCGATCCGCCGCCCGTCCAGCTCGATGACCTCCAGGTCGAAGCCGTCCACCTCGACCCGCTCGCCGAGCGCCGCCACGTGGCCGAGCACCGCCATGACGAAGCCGCCCAGCGTCTCGTACGGGCCGTCGGGCAGCCTGATGCCGGTCTCGGTGGCGAAGTCGTTGAGGTTGGTCAGGCCGTCGATCTCGATCTCGCCGGCGGGCAGGACGACGACGTCCTCCTCGATGTCGTACTCGTCCCTGATGTCGCCGATCAGCTCCTCGACCAGGTCCTCCAGGGTGATGATGCCGGCGGTGCCGCCGTACTCGTCGACCACGATGGCGAGGTGCTGGCCCTCGTCGCGCATCTCGTTGAGCGTGCTGAGCAGGCGCTTGGATGCGGGCACGAACTTGGCGGGGCGGATCGGGACGAGCGCGCTGACCGGCTCGACGCGCCCGGACAGCTCGGGGTCGAGCAGGTCGCGTACGTGCACGAAGCCGATGATCTCGTCGTAGGAGGTGCGGTAGACGGGGAAGCGGGAGTGCGGCAGCCGGGCGGCGAGCGCGGCGGCCTCGGCGAGCGGCGTGTCGGCCTCCATGAACTCGACCTCGGTGCGCGGCAGCATCACCTCCCTGAGCTGCCGTTTGCCGGCGGCGAAGACCTCGCCGATGAGCTTGCGCTCGTCGGCGGTCAGGTCGTGGTGGCCGACCACCATGTCGCGCAGCTCCTCGGTGGTGACCTCCTCGCGGTCGGCCTCCGGGTTGCCGCCGAGCAGCCGTACGACGACGTCGGTGGACTTGGAGAGCATCCAGATGATCGGCCGCGACAGGCGGGCGACCCAGTCGAGGAACGGGGCCACGAACAGCGAGAGCCCTTCGGCCCGCTGCAGCGCCAGGCGTTTGGGCGCCAGCTCACCGAGCACGAGTGAGACGTACGAGATGGCCAGCGTGACCAGCACCAGCCCGAGCACCGGGGCGACGCCGCCGGGCACGCCCCAGCCCTGCAGGACGGGTGTGAGCTGCGCGCCCAGCCGGTCGGCGCCGAACGCGGCCGACAGCATGGTGGCCACGGTGACGCCGATCTGGACGGCGGAGAGGAATCGGTTGGGGTCGCGGGCGAGTTTGGCCACGCGTTCGCCCCTGCGGCCACGGTCGGACAGCTTGCGGATCTGGCTCTCGCGCAGCGAGACCATCGCGATCTCGGCGGCGGCGAAGAAGCCCCCGATCAGGACGAACAGCAGGACCAGGGCGACGTTGGCCGCGACGGTGTCAAACATGGTGGTTGGCAGCGTATACGGGTGCTTTCCCGCGTATGCTGAACAGCAAGCCTTACAAAATCAAACATATTTGAACAGGAGTCCACATGAGATTGCTGGTCACCGGCGGGGCGGGATACGTCGGCAGCGTCGTCGCCGCCCAGCTCGTGGAGGCGGGACACGAGGTGACCGTGCTCGACGACCTGTCGACCGGCCACCGGGACGCGGTGCCGGAGGGCGCCAGGTTCGTGCGCGCCGACATCGCCGAGCCCGGTGACGCGCTGGACGGTGTGGACGCGGTGCTCCATTTCGCGGCCAAGTCGCTGGTCGGCGAGTCGGTGGAGAAGCCCGGCCTCTACTGGGCGAACAACCTGGGCGGCACCCTCGCGCTGCTGGAGGCCATGCGGGACAAGGGGGTCGGCCGGATCGTGTTCTCCTCGACGGCGGCGACGTACGGCGAGCCGGAGCGCGCGCCCATCGAGGAGAGCGACCCGACGCGCCCGACCAACCCCTACGGCGCCTCCAAGCTCGCCGTGGACACGGCGCTGAGCGCCTTCGCCCGCGTCCGCGGCCTGGCCGCTGTGAGCCTGCGCTACTTCAACGTGGCCGGCGCCTACGGCCGCTTCCGCGAGCGCCACGCGGTCGAGACCCACCTCATCCCGAACGTGCTGAAGGTCGCCACCGGCGAGCGCGACTCGGTCAGCGTCTTCGGCACCGACTACCCCACCCAGGACGGCACCTGCGTGCGCGACTACGTCCACGTCGCCGACCTGGCGCGGGCGCACCTGCTGGCGCTGGAGGCGCTCACGCCCGGCGAGCACAAGATCTACAACCTGGGCAGCGGCTCCGGCTTCAGCGTGCGGGAGGTGATCTCGGTCTGCCGCGAGGTCACCGGCCACGAGATCCCGGCGGTCTTCGGCGAGCGGCGGCCGGGCGATCCCGCCGTGCTGGTCGCCTCGTCCGCGAAGATCCAGCGCGAGCTGGGGTGGAAGGCCGCCCGCCCGTCGCTGCACGACATCGTCTCCGACGCCTGGGAGGCGCTTTCCGGCAAATGAGCCATACGGCGGCGCTATATGTGCTGTAGTACCGAAACGTGAAGAGCATTTCACCGAGGGTCACGAAACCGATCTTTGGCGCTCTCATCGTGGCAGGCAGCCTGCTCGCCGCCGCCGGAGTGGTGTTCGCCACCCCGGAGGCGACCGCCCACCCCGGTCCGCAGGCGACCTGTCCCGCGCGGAGCGACGGAACGGACGGCGGGTGCGCCGGGCAACGCGGACGCCCCCCGCCGATGGTCGGCGAGGGGCGTCCGGCGCGGGCGGGGCGGCTCAGATGAGGCCGAGCTCCTTGACGGCGGTGCGCTCCTCCTCCAGCTCGCGCACGCTGGCGTCGATGCGCTCGCGGGAGAAGGCGTCGATCTCCAGGCCCTGGATGATCTCGAACTTCCCGCCGGCGGCGCGGACGGGGAACGACGAGATGAGGCCCTCGGGCACGCCGTACGAGCCGTCGGAGACGACCGCGGCGGAGGTCCACTCGGTGCCGTTGACCCAGTCGTACACGTGGTCGATGGCGGCGTTGGCGGCCGAGGCGGCCGAGGAGGCGCCGCGGGCGTCGATGATGGCCGCGCCGCGCTTGGCGACCGTCGGGATGAAGGTGTCCTTCAGCCACTCGTGGTCGACCTGCTCGGCCGCGACCTTGCCGCCGACCTCGGCGTGGAACAGGTCAGGGTACTGGGTGGCGGAGTGGTTGCCCCAGATCGTCATCTTCCTGATCTCGGTCACCGGCACCTGGAGCTTGGCGGCGAGCTGCGAGAGCGCGCGGTTGTGGTCGAGCCGGGTCATCGCGGTGAAGCGCTCGGCCGGCACGTCGGGGGCGTGCTGCTGCGCGATGAGGGCGTTGGTGTTGGCCGGGTTGCCCACGACCAGGACCCGGATGTCGTCGGCCGCGTGGTCGTTGATGGCCTTGCCCTGCGGGCCGAAGATGCCGCCGTTCGCGCCGAGCAGGTCGCCGCGCTCCATGCCGGCCTTGCGCGGCATGGCTCCGACGAGCAGCGCGACGCTGGTGCCGTCGAACGCGACGTCGGGGCTGTCGGTGATCTCGATGCCGGACAGCAACGGGAACGCGCAGTCGTCCAGCTCCATCGCGGTGCCCTCGGCGGCCTTCACGGCGGCCGGGATCTCCAGCAGGCTGAGCTTGACCGGCACGTCGGCGCCGAGAAGCTGACCCGAAGCGATGCGGAACAGCAGTGCGTAGCCGATCTGGCCGGCGGCTCCGGTGACGGTCACCTTGACGGGCGCAGTGGCTGACGACGCCATGGCCTTTCCCCTAACTCGCAGCAGAATGTCGGACGTTGGGGATGTTACCCGCTCGTCATCCGCAGGTTTCCATCGCGGGTTGCCGTAGCTCCGGTTTGAAGTCGACCTTGCCGAAATACTGGTCGATGAGTTCCTTCATGGCGCCGCTGCGATAGAGGTCGGCGATGATGCCGTTGACCGCCTTGCAGGTGGCCGCGTCGCCCGGGCGGATGCCGACGCCGTAGCGCTCGTTGCTGAGCTTCGCGCCGAGGATCTTGTAGCGCAGCGGCTCGCGGTTGGCGAAGCCGGCCAGGATCACGTCCTCGCCAGGGACGGCATCGACCTTGCCGGTGCGCAGGAGGTCCATGCACTCGGCGTAGTTGCCGGCGAGCACGGGCTTGACCTTCACGCGGTCCTGGACCTCGCCGACGGACGGGCTGCTCGGGGCGCACACCCGTTTGCCCGCCAGGTCGCCGAGCTCGTCGATGCCGCCGCCCGCGCGGACGAGCACGTCGCGGTGTGCCAGGTAGTAGGGGCCGGCGAACGGGGTGCGGCCGTCGATGACGTACGTCGCCACGACCAGGTCGAGCTTGCCCTGCGCCAGCCCGGCGGGCCGGTCGTCCCTGCTGACCCGGACGAACTCCGTCTCCCTGGCCCCGAGGCCGGACGCGATGCGCCGGGCCAGCTCGATGTCGAAGCCCTCGAACGCCTGGCCGTTCTGCAGCCCGACGCCGGGCAGGTCGCCCTTGACGCCGATGACGATCCTGCCGGTGGTGGCCACCTTGTCCACCACGGAGGCGTACGACGGCGCCCCCGGCGTGGTCGGCTCGGCGCCCTGCTCACGGAAGGCCAGGGGCCAGCCGTTCATCGCGGCGACCATCGCGGCGCCGGCCACCAGCACGAGCACGCCGGCGAAGGCCGCCCACAGCCGCCAGCGGGAGCGCCGCCGCCGTGCGGGTGCCGACGACGGCTCGGTGGGCGCGGGGTAGGAGGGCTGCCCGCCCTCGCCCGGCCCGCCGCCGGCCACGTCGCCGGACCGGGGCACGGGCGGGGTGGTCAGCGCCGCCCCCTGACCCTCGTGCGCCCGCCCACCGCCGGCCCCGGCGTGCCCGTGGCCGGCGGAGCCGAGCTGTCCCTGGCCGGCTGAGCCGGTGTGCCCCTGTCCGGTGGCGCCGGCGTGGCCCTGCCCGGTGCCGCCGGCATGGCCCTGCCCGGCGGTGCCGGGCTGTCCCTGGGCGGGCGGGCCGTGCTCGGCCGGCACCAGGGACCCCGCGCCCCTGCGGGCGGGCAGGTCGGTGACGGACCTCGCGTTGACCCGGCTGAACGGCGTCGTGTCGTCGCCCGCGACCTGCACACCGCGCGTGAGCACGGCGGTGGAGGCACCGACGCCGGTGGACTGCCCGAGCAGCCGCAGCAGGATCTGGTCGGCGGAGGGCCGCTCGGCGGGCGCCTTGGCCAGCGCCCCCGCCACCACGCCGCGCAGCGGCTCAGGCAGCATGGTGACGTCGACCTCGTGGTTGAGGATGCGGTTGAGCACGGTCGCGATGGACTTGCCCTCGAAGACCACCTGGCCGGTCGCCGCGAAGGCGATCGTCGCCCCCCACGAGAAGACGTCGGTGTAGGGCCCGACGTCGTCGCCGGCGATCTGCTCGGGGGCCATGTAGGCGGGCGTGCCGATGGCCCGGCTGGTGATCGTGCCGGTGGAGTCGATGATGCGCGCGATGCCGAAGTCGACCACGCGCGGCCCGTCGGCGGCGATCAGCACGTTGTCGGGCTTGAAGTCGCGGTGGACGATGTGCGCGTGGTGGATGGCGGTGAGCGCGGTGGCGGTGCCGATCGCGAGCCGGTCCAGCGGGGTGCCGCTCAGCGGCCCGTCGGTCTCGATCAGCTCCCTGAGCGAGCGGCCCTCGATGTACTCGCTCGCGATGTACGGCGTGTCGCCGTCGAGGTCGGCCTCCATCACCCGCGCCGTGCAGAACGACGCCACCCGCTGCGCCGCCTTGAGCTCGCGGGCGAAGCGGGAGCGGGCGATCGTGTCGCCGGAGAATTTCACGTGCAACAGCTTGATGGCGGCGCGCTCGCCCTCGTCATTGACACCGAGGTAAACGATGCCCTGACCGCCCTCGCCGATGCGTCCGGACAGCCGGAATGATCCCAGGTGCGGGGGATCACCGGCCACCAGTGGCGCGATCTGCGGCATTCGTCTGTCCCCACGTTTACTCGATCCCAACGAGGCAAACTTTACGACGCTCAGCTAGTTCACAGGGATCCGTTAACCGTTCGTGACGTCACGGTTCGCCACACTTTGTCACGAAAACCGGCAATTTTGCCGATCAACGCAGGCCCTTGCGCGGGCGCGACTCGGCGGAGAGGCTCAGGATCATGGACCGTCCCTACGACATCGTGCTCTTCGGCGCGAGCGGCTTCACCGGCGCACTCACCGCCGCCTACCTCGCCGCCGCCGCGCCGCCCGGCACACGGTGGGCGTTGGCCGGCCGCGACCCCGCCAAGCTCGAACGGCTCGGCCTCGACGTGCCGATCCTGCGGGCCGACGCGACCGACCGGCCCGCGCTCGCCGACCTGGCCGCCAGGACGAGGGTGCTCGCCACCACGGTCGGCCCGTACGTCACCCACGGCGGGCCGCTGGTGGCCGCCTGCGCCGAGGCCGGCACCCACTACCTCGACCTGACCGGCGAGCCCGAGTTCGTCGACCGGACCTATCTGCGCCACCACGACCTGGCCGCCCGCACCGGCGCCAAGCTCGTGCACGCCTGCGGCTTCGACTCGATCCCGTGGGACCTCGGCGTGCTCCACACCGTCGGCCTGCTCCCCGAGAACGTCCCGCTCACCGTCAGCGGCTTCCTGCGGGTGAACGGCCGGCCGTCCGGGGGCACGCTGTCGACCGTGCTCACCATCGCGGGCCGGCCCCGCCAGGCCGCCGAGGCCGCCGCACAGCGCCGCGCGGCCGAGCCCCGCCCCAAAGGCCGCAGGGTCAGCTCCAGGGCGGGTGGGGTGCGTTACGTGGGCGGCTGGGCGCTGCCGATGCCCACCCTCGACCCGATGATCGTGGGCCGCTCGGCCCGGCTGCTCGACCGCTACGGCCCCGACTTCACCTACCGCCAGCACTTCGCGGTCCGCACGCTCCCCCGCGCCCTCGCGGTGGCGGCGGGCGCGGGGGCGCTGGCGGTGGCCGCGGCGCTCCCGCCGGCCCGCGACCTGCTCCGCGCCCGCCTGCGGCCCGGCCAGGGCCCGTCGCCGGAGCAGCGCGCGAAGAGCTGGTTCCGGGTCACGTTCCTGGGCGAGGGCGGCGGCGAGCGGGTGATCACCGAGGTCGCCGGCGGCGACCCCGGTTACGACGAGACGGCCAAGATGCTCGGCGAGTCCGCGCTGTGCCTGGCCTTCGACGACCTGCCGGAGCGGGCGGGCCAGCTCACCACCGCCTCGGCGATGGGCCAGGCGCTGATCGACCGGCTGGTACGCGCGGGCATCTCGTTCACGACCCGCGGATGAGCGTCAGTAGGGCCCGTCAATAGGGCAGGGCCCAGGTGGTGAAGGTCTTGCGCAGGTAAGGGTTCTTGAACTTCGGATACGCGACCGTCCGCGGGTCGCCGTCCGACACGTACCGCATGTCCGGGTTCTTGTTGAGCCAGTCCAGCCACGCCTCCGAGCAGAACTGGGAGCAGTCGCCCTTCTTCTCCATGACCTTGATCCGCGGGATGCCGGCCGGCTCGAACGCCTTGCTGAACGGCGCCGGCGAGGGCGTGTACCCGGCCAGGAACGCGCCGTCGTGGTGGTAGCCCGGGCCGTGCAGCGCCCAGTTCTTGTTCTTCGGCTGGTTGCCGTACGGCAGCGCGATCGTGGTGGGCTTGACGCCCGACAGCGACGCGATCTGCTTGCCGATCGTGCTGATCTGCTCCTCGACCTCCTTCTGCGAACGGCCGCGCAGGTTGATGTGGTCGCGGGTGTGGTTGCCGAGGTCGAAGCCGTTGTCCTTGAGCCACTGCAGCGTCTGGGCCTGCTCCTCGCGCACGGTCTTGCCGAACATGTCGCGGGTGATGTACATGGTGGCGACCGGGCGGAAGCCCGGGTGCTTGGCCGCGACCTCCTTGAGGATCGCCACGGCCGTGTCCTTCTGCGGGACGCCCACCTCGTTGAGCGTGAGCTGCGAGGGCGAGGAGTCGTCGAAGGTCAGGACCACCGGGTGCTTGCCGGCCGGGATGTCGATCCTGCCGGCCACCATCTCGGCGGCCGTGATCGGCACGTAGTCCTCCTTGACCAGCCGCTCCAGGTCCGCGCGGAACTGCGCGGGCGAGCGGTCGTCGGTCGTGCCCGGCTTCTCCACGACGCGGTGGAACATCAGCACCGGGATCTGGCCCAGCTCGTTGGCCTTGACCGCGGCGGCGCGCTGGACCTTGGCGGCCTTGCTCGCCTTGGCCTTGGCCGCAGCGTCGGCCTTGCTGTCCGCCATCTTGACGGTGTCTGCGGGCTGCGAGTCGCACCCCGTCGTCAGGATCGCCGCGGCGGCAAGCACCCCCAATCCCCCCAGGAAACGCAGTCGCATTCGAACCCCCCGAGACGCGCACGACTGTTACGAGGGGGCTCTTACCCAGCTGATCAACTGTGCCACGCCGGGTGACCGTCAAGACCTGGGCAAAGCCGGGCGGCGGGGTGCCCGGCCCGGGCGGCGGCAAGCGAAACGGCCTCCGCCCGGCGGCACGCCGCGGGGTGGAGGCCGTTCCGTCTCGGGGTGGCCGTCAGGCCATCTTCTTCTTCAGGTTCTCGTCCAGCGCGCCCAGGAAGTCCTGGGTGGTCAGCCACGCGGCGTCGCCGCCGACCAGGAGCGCGAGGTCCTTGGTCATCTGGCCGCCCTCGACCGTCTCGACGCAAACCTGCTCCAGCGTGTTCGCGAACTCGGTGACCGCGGGGGTGTTGTCCAGCTTGCCGCGGTGGGCCAGGCCACGCGTCCACGCGAAGATCGAGGCGATCGGGTTGGTGGAGGTCGGCTTGCCCTGCTGGTGCTGGCGGTAGTGGCGGGTCACCGTGCCGTGCGCGGCCTCGGCCTCGACCGTGCGGCCGTCGGGGGTCATCAGCACCGACGTCATCAGGCCGAGCGAGCCGAAGCCCTGCGCGACCGTGTCGGACTGCACGTCGCCGTCGTAGTTCTTGGCCGCCCAGACGTAGCCGCCCTCCCACTTGAGCGCCGCGGCGACCATGTCGTCGATGAGGCGGTGCTCGTAGGTCAGGCCGGCCTTCTCGAACTCGGTCTTGAACTCGGTCTCGTAGACCTCGGCGAAGATGTCCTTGAAGCGGCCGTCGTACGCCTTGAGGATGGTGTTCTTCGTCGACAGGTAGACCGGGTAGTTGCGGTTGAGGCCGTAACGCATGGAGGCGCGGGCGAAGTCGCGGATCGACTCGTCCAGGTTGTACATCGCCAGCGCCACGCCGGCGCCGGGGAAGTCGTACACGTCGAGCTCGATCGGCTCGGAGCCGTCCTTCGGCGTGTACGTCAGCGTCAGCGTGCCCTCGCCCGGGATCTTCAGGTCCGTCGCGCGGTACTGGTCGCCGAAGGCGTGACGGCCGACCACGATCGGCTTGGTCCAGCCCGGCACCAGCCGCGGCACGTTCGACATGATGATCGGCTCGCGGAAGATGACACCGCCGAGGATGTTGCGGATGGTCCCGTTGGGGGACTTCCACATCTTCTTGAGACCGAACTCCTCGACCCGCGCCTCGTCCGGGGTGATGGTGGCGCACTTCACGCCGACGCCGTACTTCCTGATGGCGTTGGCGGCGTCGATGGTGACCTGGTCGTCCGTGGCGTCTCGGTGCTCGATGCCGAGGTCGTAGTACTTCAGGTCGACGTCGAGGTAGGGAAGGATCAGCTGGTCCTTGATGAACTGCCAGATGATCCGGGTCATCTCGTCGCCGTCAAGCTCGACGACCGGACCCTCCACCTTGATCTTGGGCATGCGAATGGTTCCCCTTCGATGAATTGATGCGTTGAGGCTATCGGACGGCCAGCTCATCGGGCGAAAAGGGACAGGATCATCGCCTTCAGCTGATCGTCGTCGAGCAGCAAGGAGGTCAGGACCAGCACGAACCCGAAGACGGCCAGGGTGGTGACGTCGTTCCTCCTGCTCCTGATCGCGAGCTGGCCGGCGTAGCCGGCGAACCGCAGCGCGGCGGCGACCATGATGACGGCCCCCAGCGCGAACCCGCCCCAGCGCGGGCCCACCAGGAAAGTCAGGGACACCCCGACGACCGCACCCGCCAGAATCAGCGGGTACGGCCCCCAGCTCTCACGTTCTGTGCTTCTGTCGGCGCTCAACGCACCTGCTCATGGTCGCATTCGCTACGGGCCTGCGTTGGCATCGTTCCTCGCTCTCTCCGGCCCAGGCTCATCGCTCGTCGATCGGCTTCCATTTCTGGTCGGTCTCACCGATGTACTCGCTGTCGGGGCGGATGAGGCGGTTGTCGGCGTGCTGCTCGATGACGTGTGCCGTCCAGCCTGACATGCGGCTGATCGAGAAGACCGGGGTGAACAGGTCGGTCGGGATGCCAAGGTAGTGGTAGACCGAGGCGGCGTAGAAGTCGACATTCGGGTAGAGGCCCTTGGCCTCGAAGACGACCTCCTCCATCTCCTTGGACATCCGATAGTACGTGTCGTCGCCGGCGGCCTCGGCCAGCTCGGCGGACATCCTGCGCAGGTGCGTGGCGCGCGGGTCCTCGGTCTTGTAGACGCGGTGCCCGAAGCCCATGATCTTCTCGCCGCCGGCGAGCTTGTCGCGGACGGCCTGGGCCACGCCGTCGGCGGGGATCGACTCCAGCGTCTTCATGACCTGCTCGTTCGCGCCGCCGTGCAGGGGGCCCTTGAGGGTGCCGATGGCGGCGACGATGGCGGAGTGCATGTCCGAGAGCGTCGCGGCGCACACCCGGGCGGCGAACGTGGAGGCGTTCATGGTGTGGTCGGCGTGCAGCACCAGGCACTCGTCGAAGATCTCGACCTCGCGCGGCCCGGGGCGGCGCCCGGTGACCTGGAGCAGGAAGTTGCCCGCGATGCTCAGCTCGGGGTCGGCGTCGGGGACGCTGCCGCCGGTGCGGGCGGCGTGGTAGCGCGCGACGAGCACGGGTTGCTGGGCGGTCAGGCGGGCGGCCTTGCGCAGGTTGGCCTCTGGCGCGATCGAGTCCTTGTCGGGGTCGTCGGCGGCCGACAGCGAGACCAGCGAGCGCAGCGCCTCCATGGGCGTCTGCTTCCCGGCGATCTCGTCGATGTTGGCCGCGGCCAGCGGGCCGGGCTCGCGCCCCGCCGCCAGGGACTCGGAATAGCCCGCGAGCTCGGCGCGGTCGGGCAGCTTGCCGCGCTGGAGCAGGTGCGCGACCTCCTCGAACGTGGCGCGGCCGGCCAGATCGTGGATGTCGTATCCGCGATAGAAGAGACGGCCGGCCTTTCCGTCAATGTCGCTCAGCGCTGTGGACGCGGCTACGACATCGGCGAGACCTTTCGTGGGCTTGTCCGCCATGACTGCTTCCTCCGCTTATCTCCCTCCGAAGTCTACCTGTGAGCTGGTAAAACCGGCCGCGAAGGTCAAGACCAATTTCGCGTACGATTCTCCTTTCGGCAAAGGCGATTCCCCATCCCCTCGTTTGGGTAAGCCGGAGCTGTAGTAATAGTTACGGCGGGCTACCTGGGGAGGAACTGCCGTGGAGGGGCCGTTCATACGCATCGAGGACACCGGTGAGGTGATCCCGTTGCGCCCCGAGATCACGACGGTCGGGAGAGGCCGGGGTGTCGACATCCGGCTCACCGATCCCAGCGTGTCTCGACTCCATGCCGAGTTCGTCAGACGAGGACCCTACCTGTATGTCGTCGACCTGGGCTTGTCCAGGAACGGCACGCGGGTGAACGGCAGGCCGATCGCCCGGAGGGTCCTTGACGACGGCGACGTCGTCTCGTTCGGCGCGGCACGGGGTCGCATCGGTGGAGTCCCTCGTGAGGACTTCACCCCCGAGGTCGAGCTGCGCAGGGCCGCGGCGCCCGAGCTGACCAGGCGCGAGGTCGACGTGCTGACCTCGCTCTGCCGGCCGGCGCTGTCGGACGAGGCGTTCGTCGCCCCCGCGACCGCACGCGAGATCGCCGACGACCTGGTCGTGACGGAGGCCGCGGTGAAGCAGCACCTGCTGCGGCTCTACCAGAAGTTCAGGATCCCCGAGGGCACCAACCGGCGCACCCGCCTCGCCAACGAGGTGGTCGCGCTCGGACTGGTGCGCCCGACCCCTGTGGTCCCCCCGCAGCGGTCATCGGGAGCCCCGGCCGAGCAGCAGCCGTCACCGGCAGGGCGCAGGGCTTCGTAGGCGAGCTCATCGCGACCGGGGCCGCGGCGAGGGGTTCCGGCAGCGTTCGGAGCCACGACGTGGGTTGGAGCGGCGGCGAGCGCCGCGCACCGGATCCTCACGGGATCCGGTGCCGTCGCCCGCCGTGCTCGTGGCTGGTCAGGGACGGGCCGGCGACGCGCGTGCGCGGAGCACGCCCGCGACGCGCGTGGCCGGCTCGGCTCACAGGGTCCTGAAACCGTTGCTGGGCTTGCTGGTCCGGTTGGCCCGGTCCACCGCCACGACGTAGTAGTGGTCGCCGCGCTTGCCGTCGGGGTCGGTCCACTGGATCTGGCGGTCGCCGGGCACGACCGCGACCAGGTTGCGGGCGTCGGCGAAGGCGTCGCCGGCGGCCGGCCGGTCGAAGCGGAAGATCGCGAACAGGAACGGCTCGTCCTTGCCCGTCGCCACGGCCCGCACCTCGACGCCGCCGTGGCGGCGCAGCGCGTACGCCACCACCGGGCGGCGCGGCGGCTCGCCGTTCGCCAGCCTGGGCAGCACGGGCGCGAGCGCGGGCCGCTGGTAGTGGTCCTTGATCGCGGTCGAGATCGAGCCGATCCTGTCGACCTTGACGTCGTTGGCGTTGTACCAGATGTCGCCGCTGATCTCCGGGTGCTCGCGGTTGAGCGTGAGGTGCCTGGACAGCTCACCCGGCGCCTGCCACTCGGCGGCCTGCGCGGGGTCGCCCGCCTTGTAAGCGGCCTGCCCGATCCACAGCAGCGTACGGGTGCCGCTCGCCACGTCCGACCACCACGGGACGAGCTTGGAGTAGTCGGCCGGCGGCTGGCCGATGTACCAGTAGAGCTGCGGGGCGATGTAGTCCAGCCAGCCCTTCTTGACCCAGCCGCGGGTGTCGGCGTGCAGGTTGTCGTAGGACTGCCCGCCGTTGGTCTCGGAGCCCAGCGGGTCGGTGCCCTTGTTGCGCCAGATGCCCGACGGGCTGATGCCCCAGGCGATGTCCGGCTTGGCCTGGAGCACGCGCTGCTGCATCTCCTGGACCATGAGGTCGACGTTGTTGCGCCGCCAGGCGGCGAGGTCGGGGAAGCCGGCGCCGTACTGGGCGAAGGCGGCGCTGTCGTCGAAGGCCGTGGTGTTCGTCGGGTAGAAGTAGTCGTCGAAGTGCAGGCCGTCGATGTCGTAGCGGGTGACCGCGTCCATCATGGCGTCCTGGCAGAACTTCCTGACCTCCGGCATGCCGGGGTTGTAGTAGAGCTTGCCGCCGAACGGCAGGATCCAGTCGGGGTGCTTGCGTCCGGGGTGGTCGGGGTGGAGCTTGGCCGGGTCGGCCTGCATCGACACCCGGTAGGGGTTGAACCACGCGTGGAAGGCCAGCCCGCGCTTGTGCGTCTCCTCGACGGCGAAGCCCAGGGGGTCGTAGCCGGGGTCCTGGCCCTGCTTGCCGGTCAGGTACTCCGACCACGGCTCGAACGGCGACGGCCAGAAGGCGTCGGCCGTCGGCCGGATCTGCACGAACACCGAGTTGAGCCCGCGCTGCACGGCGAGGTCCAGCCAGGCGAGATACTCGGCCTTCTGCTGGTCGGCGGTGAGCCCCTGCTTGGACGGCCAGTTGATGTTGACGACGGACGCGATCCACATGCCGCGCATCTGGTGCAGCGGGGGCACGTACGCGGCGTCGGTCTCGGCGAAGGCGGGCAGCGGCACCGCCGTGGCGGCGGCGGCGAGGGCGAGACCCTTCAGAAGAGTCCTTCTGCTCGGCATGGGGGGTGGCCTCTCGGAAGTGGTTGTATCGAAGGCGACGATGACAGAAAATTACCTTCAGATCAACAACTGTGAAGGAAAATGCCGATGAGCCGTGACCTGTACAGACTGGCGCTGGCGGTGCTGCACCCGGGGTTCGAAGGAACCTCGGCCCCCGACTGGCTGCGCCGCGCGCTGGGCGAGGGTCTCGGCGGGGTCGTGCTGTTCGCGCGCAACGCCATAGGCGCCCCGCTCGTCAAGGAGCTGCGCGCCGAGAACCCCGGCGTCGTCGTCGCCATCGACGAGGAGGGCGGCACCGTCACCCGGCTCGAAGTGGGCGCCGGCAGCTCCTTCCCCGGCAACAGGGCGCTGGGCGTGGTGGACGACGCCGGGCTCACCGAGCGGGTGGGCCGGCAGATCGGCCGCATGCTCGCGGAGCTGGACATCACCCTCGACTACGCGCCTTCCGCCGACGTCAACGCCAACCCCGCCAATCCGGTCATCGGGGTCCGCTCGTTCGGCCCCGATCCCGACCTGGTGGCCCGGCACACGGCGGCGTTCGTCCGGGGCGTGCAGGGCGCGGGCGTGGCCGCCTGCGCCAAGCACTTCCCCGGCCACGGCGACACCGTCACCGACTCCCACCTGGCGCTGCCCACCGTGCACGCCTCCCGCGAGGAGCTGCTCGCCCGCGACCTCCCGCCGTTCCGTGCCGCGATCGAGGCCGGGGTGCGGTCTGTCATGACCGGTCACCTGCTGGTGCCCGCGCTCGACCCCGACGCGCCGGCGACGCTCAGCCAGGCCGCGCTGACCGAGCTCCTCAGGGGCGAGCTCGGCTTCGACGGCATGGTCGTCACCGACGCCATCGAGATGCGGGCGGTGGCCGCGATGGCCTCACCCGGCGAGATCGCGGTGCGCGCGCTCAACGCCGGCGCCGACGCCATCTGCATCGGGATCGCCGGCGAGGACGGGCTGCGCGAGATCCGCGACGCCGTCGTGGCCGCCGTACGGGACGGCGTCCTGCCCGAGGAGCGCCTGGCCGAGGCGGCCGGGCGGGTGCGGGCGCTGTCCGACTGGTACGCCGCCCGCCCCGCCGACCGCGAGGCCGCCCGCGCCGACGTCGATCCCGGCGTCGGCCTCACGGCCGCCCGCGAGGCGCTCACCGTGACCGGGACCGCCCGGCTCGACCGGGCGCCGCTCGTCGTCGAGGTCAACACCCGGCTCAGCCAGGCCGTGGACCCGGACACACCGACCGGCATCACCGCCGCACTGACCACGCTGCTGCCCGGCACGACCATGGTCCGCCTGGAACGCGACGCCCCCCTCCCCGACCTCGGCAGTCCAGATCCGGACGGCGGGCGGCCGGTGGTGTTGGTGGTGCATGACGCGGCGCGGCACACCTGGGTGCGGGACGTCGTGGACGCGGCGGTCGCGGCCCGTCCGGACGCGATCGTCGTGGACACCGGCGTCCCCGGCCCGCCCTCCGGCGCGACGCACGTCGCCACGCACGGCATCTCCCGCGTCTCCGCGCAGGCCGCCGCCGAACGGCTGGCCAGGTGAGCACCGTCGAGCCGGCCAGCCCCGTCGCCGCCGTACGGGCCGTGCTGCCCTCACTCACCCCGGCGGCCCAGGCCATCGCCCGCATCATCCTCGACGACCCGGGCCTGGTCGTACGGAGCACGATCACCGAGTTCAGCGCGGTCTCCGGCACCAGCGAGGCCACGATCGTACGGACCGCGCGGGCCCTCGGCTTCGGCGGCTACTCGCAGATGCGCTTCGCCCTCGCCGCCGCCGTCGCCAAGGAGCCCGAACGGCTGGTGCCCGGCGACCTCGGCCCGGACGACCCGCTGACCGACGTGATCGCCAAGGTCGCGCGGGCCGAGTCGGACGCGCTCGCCGACACCTCCGCCCAGCTCGACCCGGAGCAGCTCGGCGAAGTGGTGTCGGCCATCGCGGCGGCCCGCCGGGTGGACGTGTACGGCGTCGCCGCCTCGGGCCTGGTCGCCGCCGACATGTCGCAGAAACTGCTGCGCATCGGCCTGTCCAGCCACCCCTTCAGCGACGCCCACCTGGCCCTGACCAGCGCCGCCCTGCTCAAGGACGGTGACGTGGTGGTGGCGATCAGCTGCAGCGGGGAGACGCCCGACGTGCTGGTGCCCGCCCGGACGGCGGCCGAGGCGGGGGCGGCGGTCGTCGCGATCACCAACAACCCGCGCTCGTCGCTCGCCGAGCTGGCCGATCACACGCTGGTGTCGGCGGGGCGCGAGACGGCCTTCCGCCCCGGCGCGCTGGCCAGCCGGATCAGCCAGTTGCTGATCGTGGACTGCATCTTCGTGGGCCTCGCGCAGCGGACGTACGACCGGGCCGACGCCGCCATCCGCGCCACCCGCCAGGCGACCGACCGCTACCGCGCCCGCTGAGGAGCGACCGTGATCCCTTGACACGAGCCAGGAGAGGCGTAGCTTCCGCGATACGGGATCGTTCGGTCAGAGAAGTTCTGTGCGCATAGCGAACACAACAGGAGCAGCCGTGCGTCGCGCTCTCGTCCTCCTCACCGCCTCCGTCGCCGCCCTGTCCACCGTCCTGTCCGCCGCCGGGTGCGGCGGCGCGGAGCCCGCGGCGACCGGCGGGCCCGGCGCGTCCGGGCCGGCCAAGGTCAACGCCGGGGTCATCGCCATCGTCGACACCGCCCCGATCCACCTCGGCCTCGCCAAGGGCTTCTTCCGCGAGCAGGGCATCGACCTCACCATCACCCCCGTCCAGGGCGGGGCGGCGGCCGTCACGGGCGCGGTCAGCGGCCAGTTCCAGTTCGCCTTCGCCAACGTCACCTCGCTGCTCACCGCCAAGCAGCAGGGCCTCGACGTCAAGGTCATCGCCAACGGCGTCTCCTCCACCGGCGAGCAGGGCAAGGACTTCAGCGCCGTCCTGGTCAGGCCCGACAGCCCCATCAGGAGCCCGAAGGACCTGGCGGGCAGGAAGATCTCGGTCAACCAGCTCAAGAACATCGGCGACACGACCGTACGCGCGTCCGTACGGAAGGCCGGCGGCGACCCGGGCGGCATCGAGTTCGTCGAGCTGCCCTTCCCCGACGCGCCCGCGGCGCTGCAGAGCGGCCGGGTGGACGCGATCTGGGTGGTCGAGCCGTTCGTCAGCCAGGCCGTCAGCCAGGGAGCGCGCCCCGTGGCCTGGAACTTCGCCGACACCGCCCCGGACCTGACCGTCGCCATGTACTTCACCACCGGCCGCACCGACCCCGCCCTGACCAAGCGGTTCTCGGCGGCGATCACCAAGTCGCTGGAGTACGCCGACGGGCATCCCGACGAGGTCAGGGACGTGCTCGGGACGTACACGAAGATCGCGCCCGAGGTGATCGCGAAGATCACACTGCCGAAGTGGCCGGCCGAGGTCAACCGGGCCTCCGTGCAGACCGTCGCCGACCTGGCGCTGCGGGACGGGGTGCTGAAGGAGAAGGTCGACGTCGCGGCGCTCGTGCCGTGAGCCGTCCCGGCCTCCCTCCGAAGGCGGCGGCGCTCGTCCGCGCGGGCCACGGGCTGGTGGGACTCGGCGGCCTCCTGCTGCTGCTGGAGGCCGTGCCGCGGCTCGGCCTGGTGGACGAACGGTTCCTGCCGCCCGCCTCCCGCGTCCTCGCCACGCTGGCCGCCGAACTTGGCACGCCCGAGCTGTGGGCGGCGCTCGGCGCGACCCTGCGCGGCTGGGCGCTGGGGCTGGCCATCGCCTTCGCCGCCGCCGTGGCCGCCGGGGTGGTCATCGGGATCGTGCCCGGCCTGCGCGCCATGACGAACTCGACCGTCGAGTTCCTGCGCCCGATCCCGTCGGTCGCGCTGGTGCCGCTGGCCACGCTGCTGTTCGGGCCGTCGCTCGGCTCGACGCTCCTGCTCGTGGTCTACGCGGCGTTCTGGCAGGTCCTCATCCAGGTCCTGTACGGCGTCGCCGCCGTGGACCCCGTCGCCCACGACACCGCCCGCGCGTACGGGCTGTCGGCCTGGTCGCGGGTGCGGCACCTGCTGTGGCCGACCGCGCTGCCGTACGTGATGACCGGGCTCCGGCTGGCGGCGGCGGTGGCGTTCATCCTGGCGGTCACCGCGGAGCTGGTGATCGGCAGCCCCGGCCTCGGCGCGGAGATCCAGGTGGCGCAGAGCAGCGGCGCCGTCCCGGCCGTGTACGCGCTGATCGTGCTGGCGGGGCTGGTCGGCATCGCGGTCAACGCCGCCGTACGGCTGCTCGAACGCCGGGTGCTGGCCTGGCATCCTTCCGTACGGTCGGAGGCGGCGGCGTGAGGGCCGTCCGGCTGCTGGCGCTGCCCGCGCTGCTGGTCGGCGTGTGGTGGGCGGTCAGCGGGAGCACGTTCTACCTGCCGGACCCCGTGACCGTGGGCAGGGCGTTCGCCGAGACGTGGTTCTCCGCGCGGCTGCTCGACGACGTGCTGCCGAGCGTCGGCCGGCTGCTGGCCGGCTACGCCCTGGCCGGGGTGCTCGGCGTGGCGCTCGGGGTGCCGATCGGGCTGTCGGCGCGGCTGCGCGCCACGCTGGAGCCCGTACTGGAGTTCTTCCGCGCGATCCCGCCGCCCGTGCTGGTGCCGCTGATCATGCTGCTGGCCGGGATCGAGACGCCGATGAAGGTGCTGGTCATCGTCTCCGGCTGCGTGTGGCCGGTGCTGCTGAACACCGTCGAGGGCGTGCGCGCGCTGGACGAGGTGCTGTCCGACACCTGCCGCATGTACGGCGTACGCGGGCAGTCCCGGCTGCGCCGCTTCGTGCTGCGCGGGGCCAGCCCGCAGATCATGACCGGCCTGCGGCAGGCCCTGTCGATCGGGATCATCCTCATAGTCATCAGCGAGATGTTCGCCAGCTCCAGCGGGCTCGGGTTCACGATCGTGCTGTTCCAGCGGCAGTTCCAGATCGCCGAGATGTGGAGCGGCATCCTGCTGCTCGGCCTGCTCGGGCTCGGGCTGTCAGCCCTGTTCCGTCAGGTGGAACGGCGGGTACTGGCGTGGTACCACGGCGGTGGGGCGGGCATCGGTTCGGCAGGCTAGGGAGGCGCGGTGGGCACCGTCAGGGAGGCCACGTTCGACGTGCTCAGGCGGCACGGGCTGACCACGATCTTCGCCAACCCCGGCTCCACCGAGGTGTCGCTGCTGACCGGGCTCCCCGACGACCTGCGCTTCGTCCTGGCCCTGCACGAGGGGTCGGTGGTCGGCATGGCGACCGGCTTCGCCCTCGGGCGCGAGGCCCCCGCCCTCGCCGTGCTGCACACCACGGCCGGGCTCGGCAACGCCGTCGGGGCCATCGCCACCGCCCGGGTCAACCGGGCGCCGCTGGTGATCCTGGTCGGGCAGCAGGACCGGCGGCACCTGGCGCTGGAGCCGTTCCTCGCCGGACGGCTCGACGGGCTCGCCGGCGACTACCCCGTACGGGTGGACCAGCCGGTACGCCCCCAGGACGTGCCCGGAGCCGTCGCGCGCGCCTGCCACGAGGCGGTCACCGGGCGCGGGCCCGCCCTGGTCGTGGTGCCGATGGACGACTGGGACGCCGAATGGGCCGAGGACGTCGTCGCCGTGCCCGCGCGGGTGGTACGGCCCGCCGGCGTGGCCGACGCCGACCTCGCGCCGCTCGTGACGCTGCTGTCCGGGGCGCGCGCGCCGGCGATCGTGTCGGGGGCGGGGGCGGACTGGGGGTCCCTGGTGGCGCTGGCGGAGCGGCTGGGGTGCCCGGTGTTCCAGGAGTCGTTCGGCGGACGGGCCGGGTTCCCGCAGGACCACCCGCAGTACGCCGGGGTGCTGCCCGCCGACCGGGCGCGGCTGCGGGCGGCACTGGGGGCGTACGACGTGGTGCTGGCGGTGGGGGCGCCGGTGTTCCGGCAGTACCCGTACGTGCCGGGGCCGCTGGTGTCGCCGGGGACGACGGTCGTGGTCGTCACCGACGATCCGTCGGAGGCTCATCGGAGCGCGGCCGACCTGGCGTACTTGGCGGCGCCGGCCGCGACCTGCACCCGCCTGTCAGCCCTCCTCCCCACCACCCCTGCGCCGGCCGTCGCGACCCGTGCTTCGGTGCCGGGCGTCGGACCAGGCGGCACCGGGCCAGGCGGCGCTGGGGCAGGCGGCGCTGGGGCGGACGGCGTCGTGTTGCCTGTGTTGCCTGCCGGCGGGCGGCCGTTGCGGGCCGCGCATGTGCTGCATGAGCTGGCCCTGCGGCTGCCCGCCGACGCCGTGCTCGTCGAGGAGACCCCGTCCTCCCGCCCCGACCTGCACCGGCTCGTCCCCGCCAGGAACCCGCTCGGCTTCGTGTCGGCCGCCATGGGCGGCCTCGGCTTCGCCCTCCCCGCGGCGGTCGGCCTGCGCATGGCGCTCCCCGACCGGCCCGTGGTCGCGGTCGTCGGCGACGGCTCGGCGTTGTACGGCGTACACGCCCTGTGGAGCGCCGCCCACTACCGGGTGGGCGCGCTGTTCCTGGTGCTGGCGAACGGCCGCTACGCGATCATGGACCGGCTGGCCGACCAGCGGGGCGGCAAGGCCCCGTGGCCGCCGTTCAACGAGGTGGACCTGGCCGCCCTGGCCCGTTCGCTCGGCTGCCCCGCGCGCAAGGTGGACGGTCACACCGAGCTGGTCGCGGCGCTGGAGGAGGTGGTGCCCACGCTGGCCGCCCGCGAGGAGCCCCTGCTGCTCGACGTGAGCGTGACCGTCGACCCCGACTTCCAGCCCTGAGCCGTACGGGCCCGTTCTGAGACGTCAGAGGCGCTCGGCGGCCTCGACGACGTTGGACAGCAGCAGCGCCCTGGTCATCGGGCCGACGCCGCCGGGGTTGGGCGTGAGGAAGCCCGCGACCTCCTCGACCTCGGGCGACACGTCACCGGCGATCTTGCCCTCGACGCGGGAGACGCCGACGTCGAGCACGGCCGCGCCCGGCTTGATCATGTCGGCCTTGATCAGCTCGGGCACCCCGGCCGCGGCCACGACGATGTCGGCCATGCGGGTGTGCGCGGCGAGGTCCTGGGTGCCGGTGTGGCAGAGGGTGACGGTGGCGTTCTCGCTGCGGCGGGTCAGCAGGAGGCCGAGCGAGCGGCCCACGGTGATGCCGCGGCCCACGACGACGACCTCGGCGCCCTTGATCGGTACGTCGTACTCCTGGAGAAGCAGCACGATGCCGTGCGGGGTGCACGGGAGCGGGGCCTCGACCATGTGGACGAGACGGCCGAGGTTGACCGGGTGGAGGCCGTCGGCGTCCTTGGCCGGGTCCATCCGCTCCAGCAGGGCCATGGTGTCGAGGTGCTTGGGCAGCGGGAGCTGGACGATGTAGCCGGTGCACTCGGGGGAGGCGTTGAGCTCGTCGATGGCCGACTCGACCTCGGCCTGGGTGGCGGTGGCCGGCAGGTCGACGCGGATGGAGGCGATGCCGACCTCGGCGCAGTCGCGGTGCTTGCCCGCCACGTAGATCTGGCTGCCGGGGTCGTCGCCGACGAGGATGGTGCCGAGGCCCGGCGTGATGCCGCGCTCCTTGAGCGCGGCCACCCGGGTCGTGAGGTCTGCCTTGATCTTGGCGGCCGTGGCCTTGCCGTCGAGTTTCACTGCGCTCATGCCGCAATCCTTCCATGCCGGGCCCCACCCGCCGCACACCCGCTCCCCTCCGCCGGGCCGCCCCGGCGGCCACGCCCCCTCGCGGACACGTCCGGGCGGCGGTTTCTCCTCGCGGGCGTGCGCCCCGGCGGCCGTTCCCCTCGCGGGCCCTGCGCCCGGCGTTGTCCACAGGGGTGGGCGGGGCGGTCGGCGTTGTCCACAGGTGGCAGATGACATCGTTGTCATCGCCATCACGAGGGCCTAGTGTTACGGGCGCCGGCATGCTCCTTCCACCTTCCACCTTCCGTCCGGAGGTCCGCGCTTCACCCGGAGGTCCCCCTTGCCTTCCCGCCGCCTGCTCTCCGCCGAGCCGACCGACCTGTTCGTCGGCACCGAGGCCGCCCCGCACCAGGTCCTGCGCCTCACCCTCGCCTCCCGGGCCGATCGCGAGGCCGTCCTGGAGCTGCGCGGCGACGGCGTCCGGCTGGCGGGCGGGGCGGTCACCGTCCCCGCCGACGCGGCCGGCGTCCTGGAGGTGCCGCTGGAGGTCGCCGTGCCGCCCGGCACGGCGGTGCCCTGCGTGCTGACCCTGGACGGCGAGGAGTCCCTGGAGGTCACGGTCACGGCCGAGGAGCCCGGCTGGACCGTGCACCTGGTCTCCCACTTCCACTACGACCCCGTGTGGTGGAACACCCAGGCCGCCTACACCAGCCCGTGGGAGCTGCTCTCCGCCGACGCCACCACCCGGCCACTCTGGGAGCGCAACGCGTTCGCGCTGGCCGAGGCGCACATCGAGCTGGCGCTGCGCGACCCCGACTACCGTTTCGTGCTGGCCGAGGTCGACTATCTCAAGCCGTTCTTCGACACCCATCCCGAGCGCCGCGCCGACCTGCGCGCCCTCATGGCCGAGGGCCGGGCCGAGCTGGTGGGCGGCACCTACAACGAGCCCAACACCAACCTCACCGGCGCCGAGACCACGATCCGCAACCTCGTCCACGGCATCGGCTACCAGCGCGACATCCTCGGCGGCGATCCGCGTACGGCCTGGCAGCTCGACGTGTTCGGGCACGATCCGCAGTTCCCCGGCCATCTCGCGGCGGCCGGGCTCACCGGGAGCGCGTGGGCGCGCGGCCCGTTCCACCAGTGGGGCCCGATCAGCAAGAACTTCCGGGAGGCCAAGAAGGACGCGGCCCTCATGCAGTTCCCGAGCGAGTTCGAGTGGATCTCGCCGTCCGGGCGCGGCGTGCTCACCCACTACATGCCCGCCCACTACTCCGCCGGATGGTGGATGGACTCCGCGCCCACCCTGGAGGACGCCTGCCAGGCGGTCCTCGACCTCTATCGCTCGCTCAAGCCGGTGGCCGCGACCAGGCACGTCCTGCTGCCGGTCGGCACCGACTACACGCCGCCCAACAAGTGGGTCACCGACATCCACCGCGCCTGGGCGGCCCGCTACGTGTGGCCCCGGTTCGTCTGCGCCACGCCGCGCGACTTCCTGGACGCCGTACGCGCCGAGCTGCCGCGCTACAGCCCCCAGACCCGCGACATGAACCCGGTCTACACCGGCAAGGACGTCTCCTACATCGACACCAAGCAGGCCCAGCGCGCCGCCGAGGTGGCCGCGCTGGACGCCGAGCGGCTGTCGGCGTTCGCGGCGGCGCTCGGCCTCGGCCGCTACCCGCACACCGCGCTCGACAAGGTGTGGCGGCAGCTCTCCTACGGCGCGCACCACGACGCGATCACCGGGTCCGAGTCCGACCAGGTCTACATCGACCTGCTGACGGGGTGGCGGGAGGCGTACGACCTGGCGGGCGAGGCCAGGGACAACGCGCTCGACGCGCTCACCGGGCAGGTCAAGCTGGCCGGGCCTGGCGTGGTGGTGACCAACACGCTGTCGTTCGCCCGTGACGGCCTGGTCCGCGTGCCGCTGCCGCCGGGGCACACCGTGGCCGGCCCGTCGCCGGAGGAGCCGGAGGAGGAGGTGCCGGCCGTCGCCGAGGACGGCACGCTGGCCTTCCTGGCGCGGGACGTGCCGTCGCTGGGCTGGCGGACTTACCAGGTGGTCGAGGGCTCGCCCGCGACCTGGCGTCCGCTCGACGGCGCCACCATCGCGAACGACCGCTGGCGGGTGAGCGCCGACCCGGCCAGGGGCGGCGCGCTGACCTCGGTCGTCGATCTGGCCACCGGGCGCGAGCTGCTCACCGGGCTCGGCAACGAGCTGCGTCTCTACCACGAATACCCGGCTCATCCCGACATGGGCGAAGGTCCTTGGCACCTCATGCCCACGGGCGCGGTCACCGGGTCGGGTGAGGGCCCCGCGCGGGACGTACGCGCCGAGAGGAGCCCGCTCGGCAGCCGCCTCACGGTGACCGGCCAGGTCGGCGAGATCGCCTACGAGCAGGTCGTCACCCTGCTGACCGGCTCCGACCGCATCGACTTCACCACCCGCGTACTCGACCACACGGGCGCCGACCGCCTGCTGCGGGTGCGTTTCCCGGCCTTCGTGGAGGGCGCACTGCCGGTGTCCGACGTGGCGGGGGCGGTGGTGGGCCGCGGGTTCGCGCTGCCCGACGTCGACGCGGCCGAGCACCCGTGGACGCTCGACAACCCGGCCAACACCTGGTTCGGCCTGTCCGCCACGGCGAAGGTCGATCTCGGCGAGGCGGGGGCGCGGGCGCTGGGCGTGGCCGAGGTCGTGGTGCCCGACGCCGCCGACGCCCCGGAGGCCCGCGACCTGGTGGTGGCCCTGGCGCGGGCCGGCGTGACGGCAACCACGTCCACCGCGCCCGGCACCCGCTACGGCTGGCTCGACGTCGACTCCAACCTGCCGGACGTACGCATCGTCCTCGGCGGCCCGGACACCAATCCGGTGGCCGCCGAGCTGCTGGACCGCGCCGACCCGGCCTATCTCGACGCGCTCAAGTCCGGCGCGCCCCGGGTCTGGATCCCGGCCGAACGGCCGCTCGCCGAGGTCTGGCAGCCCAGCGCCGACCTGCGCGACCTGCGTGCCCTGCCCGCCCTGATCGTCGCCGGCCCGGTCGACGACCTGGTGGCCGACCTCGCCGACGCCACGATCGAGGCCCTGTGCCCGCTGGGCGCCGAACGCCTCGACCTCCGCACGGTCGCGCTCCTCACCTACGGGCTGCCCGGTTTCGCCGTCGACCCGTCGGGGGCGCTGCACCTGTCGCTGATGCGGTCGTGCACGGGCTGGCCCTCGGGCATCTGGCTCGATCCGCCGCGCCGCACCGCTCCGGACGGCTCCGGGTTCCAGCTTCAGCACTGGACGCATGAGTTCGCGTATTCGCTGGTGGCGGGCGAGGGCGACTGGCGCGACCTGCACCTGCCCGCACGGGGGCAGGAGCACATCACCCCGCTGCTCCCCCGCGTCCTGGGCCCGCAGGACGGCCCTCTCCCCCCGGCCCACTCCCTTCTGAGCGTCACCCCGGCTCGCGACGTCCTGCTGAGCACCCTGAAGTCCACCGGCAACCCCCTCGCCCACGGCCACCTTCCCAGCCCGGCCGACACCACCGACGGGAGCGTCACCCTCCGCCTGATCGAGTCCACGGGCCTCGGCGCCCAGGTCGAGCTCAGCTCCCCGGTCCTCCCCCTCGACACCCTCACCCCCGCCGACCTGCTGGAACGCCCCGAAGCTCGCGAAGACGCCGGAAACCCAGTCCGCGACCTCACCCTGACCGGCTTCGAGGTCGCCACCTACCTGACCCCCGCTCCACCTCCACCCTCCGAAGCGCCCGATCTCGGCGCCACGACCGAACTCGCCCAGCCCGTCTACAGCCGCTACTGGCTGCACAACAAGGGTCCGGCCCCGCTCGGCTACCTGCCGGTCGCCGTGTCCATCACGCCGGGCCTCGTTCCCGCCGCGACCGAGCCGTTCGAGGTGGAGGTGGTCCTCTCCTCCCAGCTCACCGCCGACAGCCACGAGGGCGTGGTGGACCTCCGTGTCCCCGGCGGCTGGGCCGCCACCCCGTCCCGGCGTCCCTTCCGCCTTCCGCCCGGCGGTCACCTGCGCTTCCCGGTGACCGTGACCCCGCCCGCGTCCCCCGCCACGGGCCTGCACTTCATCTCCGCCCGCACCGCCGTGGGCGGCCAGATCGTCGAGGACGTCACCACCGTCGCCGTCGGCGACGACCTCCCCGAGCTCCCCGTTCCTGGCCCGCCGCCGTCCATGGGCGACGCCCTCGGGGGCACCACCGCCGACGACGCCCGGCCCACCGGTCTGTCCGTCACCCCGGTCACGGACGCCCTCAGCCTGCGCCCCGGCGACCGCGCCGCCCTCACGCTCCGGCTGCACAACTCCACCGCCGACGAGATTCGCGGCGAGGCGCAGCTCGCCTCCCCCTGGGGCACCTGGGCCCTGCTCCCGCAGGTCATCCAGGGGTTCGCCGTGGGGGCGGGCGAGACGGGCGAGGTGTCGTTCCCGGTCCAGGTCCCCGAGGACGCGCCGACCGGCCACGCCTGGGCTCTGGCCAAGGTCATGTGGTACGGCCGCTGCCAGTACACCCCGGCGATCCGCCTGGAGGTGACCCGATGACCTCCCGCTCCCATGCCCGGTCGCTCGTCACCCCCACGGCTCCTCCTGCTGCGGACGACGTCGGAGCCGGCGGTCCTCCCGCGACGGGAGCGGCGACCGCGCCCGGTGTCGGTCGGGTGATCGGCTGGGTCGGCGGTCGGCCGGTCCCGCGTGACCTCCTCGACCGCCGCATCGCCGCCCTTCGGCACGGCCCGCTCAAGGCCGCCCTTCCCGCCCCGGGCAGCGCGGAGGCCCGCCAGCTCGCCAGGTGGTTGACCCAGGTCGTCCTGACCGAGGTCCTGTGCGAGGCCACCGCCAGGGTCGAAGGGCTGGCTCCACTCGACGGCCCGCCGCTGGACCGCCTGGCGGCCGTCGAACTGGGCTCGATCAACGCCGCCGCCTACAACGGCAATCCTTGGGTGCGCGCCGTGTTCGAGCACGTCACGGCGGACAGCGCGGTTCCCGCCGCGTGGCGGCCCCGGCCGTCCCGCCCGAGCACCGGCGCCCACCACGTACGCCACCGCCTGTTCCCTGACCGCGCCGCCGCCGAGCGCGCCACCGCGGACGACCTGGAGTCACTCGGCCGGGTGGAGCTCGCCTCGCTGCCGGCCGCCCTCGCCGAGGCCATCACCAGCCACCCGCACGGCACCCTGGTCGGCCCGGTCCAGGACGGCCTGGGCTGGCACGTGGCCCTCGCCACGCCGGACTCCTCCTCCACCGGCCGATCGGCTTCAGCCGCCACAACACCACCGTCTCCGCCGGATGAAGGAGAAGCGATCCTACCGATGCCAGCATCGCCACAGCCACACCAGCGACCATGGTCACCACAAGCCGACCTGCTGCGGGCCGCCCGCCGGAGGACCTTCGCCCGATGGCTCGACCGGACGCGTGCCGAGCAGGTCGCGCTGGTGCCCGGACTGGAACACCCTGGCGACCCTCGCCAGCCCGACAACCACCACAAGCACTGATGGCCCACGTACTCGCCGTCGACATCGGAGGGACCAAGCTCGCCGCCGCGCTGGTGGACGAGGAAGGGTCCGCGTCGCGTTCCGGCACGCGGCCGACGCCGCGTACGGACGTCATGACCGCCTTGGCGGCGCTGATCGAGGAGGTGACCGGCGACGAGGTGCCGGCGGTCGCCGTCGGGGTCGGGTGCGCCGGGCCGCTGGATCTCGCCGCCGGCACCGTGAGTCCGGTCAACATGCCGAGCTGGCGCGGGTTCCCGCTGCGTGACGAGGTACGGAAGGTGACCGGCCTGCCCACGGTGCTGGCGGGCGACGCGCAGTGCTTCGCGCTCGGCGAGCACTGGCTCGGCGCGGGCCGGAGCAGCGACTCGCTGCTGGGGATCGTCGTGTCCACGGGCATCGGCGGCGGCCTGGTGATCGACGGCGCTCCGCTCCTGGGTCCCACCGGGAACGCCGGACATGTCGGGCATATGAGCATCGACCCGTACGGCGAACGCTGCACGTGCGGCGGCCGTGGCTGCGTCGAGCACTATGCCAGCGGCCCCAACCTCGTCCGCTGGGCCCTGGCCAACGGCTGGACCCCCGAAGGCGACCCGGCGAAGGCGGATGCGCGGCTGCTCGCCGAGGCGGCGGTCACCAGGGAGCCCGTGGCGGTGGCCGCGTTCGAGCGGGGAGCGCGGGCTCTGGCCGGGATGATCGCGTCCACGGCGGCGGCGGTCGAGGTCAGCACCGTGGTCGTGGGAGGAGGCGTGTCGGCGGCCGGGAAGGTGCTGTTCGAGCCGTTGGAGCGGGCACTCGACGACGTGGCGGGGCTCGCCTTCGTCCGGTCGGTGCGGGTCAGGCAGAGCACACTCGGCGTCCGCGCCTCACTGGCCGGCGCCGCGAACCTGGCCTGGCAGACCTTCGCGTCAGCTTCTCGGCCGTGAACGACCGAGCTTGCAGCTCCTCGCCGTCGATGGCTTCGGGTCAGGCCGGTTGCGCTTGTCCGCATGCCCACAGTGCGAGCACTGCTGTGAGGTGCAGGCCGCATCCACGAGAATCACGGCCACTCCTGCCCGGACCGCCTTGTCGGCGATGAAAGCTCCGAACTGGTGGAAACTCCAGGAGTGCAGCGTGACCCGCTGGGGCTTGCGAAGCCGTACCCGTTCGCGGATGCCCTGGAGATCCTCCAGAGCGATCCCGCGCCCGGTGCGTTCTGCCTCGGTCACGATGCTCTTGGCGCGGCAGACCAGGTCCGACTCGCCGCGTCGATGGGCGGCCAGCAGCGCCAGTTGCCGCGCCGAGCCGGTGAAGGTCACCCCTTTCAGCCGCCCGGCGGTCGTCCAGATCGACACCGTCCGCGCGTCATGCTGCCAGGACAGGCACCGGTCGTCATACGGCTGGGCCGCCGGCGGTCGGAAGGAGATCGGCCGGGCTTCGATGGCGGCCCGGCGCGATGATCCGGGCTTGCCCAGGTGCCCGGCGGCCAGGTTGGCGTGCAGGGTGCGATAGGCGTCGCACACCTTCTTGATCACATGCTGGGCGGCCTGGACGGCCAGCCCGAACTCGGCCTTGATCCGGTCGTAGGCGTGCTTGCGCAGGTCGAAGTTACGGAAACAGTGGTGCTGGAACGCCAGTGCCGCGACCAGATTCGCCGCTCGGTTGGCGGCGTCCAGAGTGGCTTCCACCGCCGCCGCCTGCTGCGGCGAAGACATCATGATCGAGGTGTGCGACAGCTTCGGTGCCATGCTGGTGGAGTTCAACGGCGAGCACGACCATGTCCACCTGCTTGAGCACTATCCGCCCAAGGTGGCGCTCTCGACTCTGGTCAACTCTCTCAAAGGCGTCTCGGCGCGGCTGCCGCGCAAGGAGTTTCCGGTCCACATCCGCCGGTATCTGTGGGGCGGCCATTTCTGGTCCCCCTCGTATCTCGCCGTGTCCTGTTCGCGGCCGAGCGAGGCAAGGCGTCCGTGGACACCGTGATCGGCGACGCCGACGATCGCCGCGATTGCTGTGGCCGAGTTGCTCGTGGGCGTGGAGTTGGCCGATGAGACCGCCCGACCCCGTCGCCAGGCGATCGTCGAGCTCCCGGGCGGGTCAGTCGCGGTTGGCGAAGCGGGCCTCGCGGCGCTCGATGATGCGGCGGGTGAACGGCACGATCTCCACGACGCGCATGCCGAGGTAGGCGCCGGCGAAGGCGAAGACCAGCAGGACGAAGGGGCTGGTCGCCACGCCGTTCAAGGTGACGAAGGCCTGCAGCATCGTGTCGAGCAAGGGTTTCTCCGGAGACTCGATGGGTAGAAGGGCGGGTTTTAGGCTAACCGCTCATGACCGATGCTTGCCCCGGAAATTGCCAAAGGGCGGCATGATCCACTCATGTCGCCCTTTTGGTGACGATCAGTGGAAGAAGTGGCGGGTTCCGGTGAAGTAGAGGGTGATGCCGGCCTTCTCGGCGGCCTCGATCACCTGGTCGTCACGGATGGAGCCGCCGGGCTCGACGATCGCCTTCACGCCGGCCTCGGCCAGCACCTCCAGCCCGTCGGGGAACGGGAAGAAGGCGTCGGAGGCGGCCACCGAGCCGCTCGCGCGCTCACCCGCGCGGGTGACCGCGAGACGGCAGGAGTCGACGCGGTTGACCTGGCCCATGCCCACGCCCACGGTGGCCCCGTCGCCGGCCAGCAGGATGGCGTTGGACTTCACCGAGCGGCAGGCCCGCCAGGCGAACTCCAGGTCGGCCAGCACCTCGGGCGAGGCAGGCGCGCCGGCCTTGAGCTCCCACCGGTCGGCCGCGTCGCCGGGCGCGTCCACCCGGTCCACCGTCTGCACGAGCAGGCCGCCGTCCACGCGGCGGAACTCGGTCGGCTCGGACGGGCCCTCCGGGCAGGCCAGCAGGCGCAGGTTCTTCTTCTCGCGCAGCACGTCGAGGGCCTCGGCGTCGTACGCGGGCGCGATGACCACCTCGGTGAACACCTCGGCGATCTGGCGGGCCAGCTCGACGCTGACCGGCCGGTTGACGGCGATCACGCCTCCGTACGCCGACACCGGGTCGCAGGCGTGCGCCTTGCGGTGCGCCTCGGCGACGTCGGCCCCGACGGCGATGCCGCACGGGTTCTGGTGCTTGATGATGGCGACGCACGGGTCGGAGAAGTCCCAGGCGGCCCGCCAGGCGGCGTCGGAGTCGAGGTAGTTGTTGTAGGACATCTCCTTGCCGTGCAGCTGCTCGGCGCCCGCGAGCCCGCCCGTGCCGTCCGTGTAGAGCGCGGCGCTCTGGTGCGGGTTCTCGCCGTAGCGGAGGGTGGCCTTGCGCTCGTACGCGACCCCGGCGAAGACCGGGAACTCCTCCCCGCCGTACGTCTGCCCGAACCAGTTGGCCACGGCCACGTCGTAGGAGGCCGTGTGCGCGTACGCGATGCCGGCCAGCCGGCGCCGCTCGGTCAGCGTGAAGCCGCCCTCGCTCAGCGCCTTGAACACCTCGCCGTAGTAGCCGGGGTCGACCACGACAGCGCAGCTGCTGTGGTTCTTGGCCGCGCCGCGGATCATCGCGGGCCCGCCGATGTCGATCTGCTCGACGCACTCCTCGTCTGCGGCGCCGGAGGCCACCGTCTGCTGGAACGGGTAGAGGTTGACCACGACGAGCTGGAACGGGTCGATCTCCAGCTCCTCGAGCTGGGCGACGTGGCTGGGCTTGGTCAGGTCGGCCAGCAGCCCGGCGTGCACGCGCGGGTGCAGGGTCTTGACCCGCCCGTCCAGGCACTCGGGGAACCCGGTCAGCTGCTCGACCTTGGTCACCGGGATCCCGTACGACGCGATCGCGGCGGCCGTGCCACCGGTCGAGACGATCTCCACTCCGGCACCGTCGAGGGCCCTGGCCAGTTCCTCGAGGCCGGACTTGTCGTAGACGGCGATCAGCGCGCGCCGGATGGCGATGCGAGTCACGTGGATTCCCCTCCTGATTGGTTGCCGATGCGGACGGTGCGTCCGCTGACCGTCCAGCCCTCGCGGGCCATCCGGCCGACGATCTCGACGAGCAGTCGGCGCTCGACGGTCTTGATGCGCTCGTGCAGGACCGCCTCGTCGTCGTCCGGGAGCACGGGCACGGCCTCCTGGGCGACGATGGGGCCGGTGTCGATCCCCTCGTCGGCCAGCATGACCGTGCAGCCGGTGACCTTGACCCCGTGGGCCAGCGCGTCGCGCACGCCGTGGGCCCCCGGGAACGACGGCAGCAGTGCCGGATGCGTGTTGAGCACGGGAAACGCCCGGAGCGTGGGCGTGCCCAGGATCTTCATGAAGCCCGCCGACACCACCAGGTCGGGCTCGTACGCGGCGATCCTGGCCGCGATCGCGGCGTCCCAGTCCGCGCGCGTCGGATGCTCGCCCAGTTTTTCGACGAAAGTCGGGACTTGTGCCCTGGTAGCCCTGGCCAGCCCTTCGATTCCCTCCCTGTCGGCACCGACCGCTACCACGCGAGCACCGT
Organism: Nonomuraea wenchangensis; assembly: GCF_900111685.1. Taxonomy (GTDB): domain Bacteria; phylum Actinomycetota; class Actinomycetes; order Streptosporangiales; family Streptosporangiaceae; genus Nonomuraea; species Nonomuraea wenchangensis. The sequence goes on along the minus strand of NZ_FOHX01000015.1, from coordinate 150,470 downwards.
ACGCCGGGTCGGCGGAAGCGTCCAGAAGGGCCTGTAGGTTGGTTCCAGAGCCGGAGACGAGGACGACGAGCCGCCCAGCCTTTGACACGCACACTCCAATGAGGAAACAGGGTGGGGCTGCCAGGGTATCTGTTCCTGGTCCGGCGACGCAGAGGAGGTCAGGTGTCGACACCGGTGCAGGCACCGGCAGGCCAGCAGCCCGCCGAGTCGGCGGGGCGCCGCGCGATCTGGTTGGCGATCGCGGCGCTCGCCATGACGTTCATGTTGCCGCTGGCCGGTCTGGTCATGGCGCTGTTCGCGCTCGTGGCGGGCCTGCGGGCGCTGCCACTGCTCAAGGGGGCCGGCAAACCCACGGGCGCGGCCGTCGGCGGGATCACCGTGTCCTCCATCGCGCTGCTGCTGTCGGCCCTGGCCACGGGCATGCAGCTCTACCTCATGAACGAATACTCCGCCTACCAGGAGTGCATGAAGGGCGCGACCACGGTCTCGTCGCAGGGCGAGTGCTTCGCCCAGTTCAGGGAGGCGGCCCAGCGCAAGCTGCCGCCCGACGTGCTGGAGATCCTCGGCGCCATGGAGACCTGAGCCGGGGCCGCGCGCTCAGTCGCGGTCCCAGGCGTACGGGTCCACGTAGATGACGTGGCCGCCCCGGTCGTCGAACTCGTCCACGATGTCCTTGCGGGCCGGCCGTGACGGGTCGGGGGCCGGCTCCGGCGGGCGCGGCCGGGCCTGGGCCAGGGTCTCGGCCTCCGCCGTGGCGTGCTCGTCCTGCCAGTCGTCCCTGATGACCGGGATCTCCTGGGTGTCGGCCTCGGTGGCGTCCATCCAGTGGCCGGGCAGCGGGCGCGGATCGGCCTCGGCGAGACCGACCTTGCTGGCCGCCTTCGCGATCGCGGCCCCCGCCTTGCGCACGGGCGCGGCGGCCTTGTCGAGCGGCGTGCGGGCGCGCTTGCTGAGCAGCAGCAGGTTGGTCACGCCCGCGGAGATCCCGGAGGCGACCCCGACCTCCAGCGCGACCGACAGCGCCACCTCCCAGGGCGAGGGGCCCACGGTGGCGAGCCGGCCGCCGCCGATCGGGCCGCCGGACAGCGCCGCCAGCACGCCCGCGACGACGCCCGCTGAGACGCCGGTGAGGAACCCCCAGAGCGGCGCGGCCTCGTACGACGGCGACGGCGAGATCCGGGCCACGAACACCCCGGCCACCGCCCCCGCCGCGAACGGCAGCGCGACCACCGCCATCATCCACGCCGGCACCGGCCCGCTCTCCGGCAGCGCGCCCAGCAGCGGCAGGCTCGGCACCGTGCCGAGCTGCACCCCGGTGGGCGCGACCAGGGTGTCGGCGCCGATCGCGAACCCGGGTCCCGAGATGTACGACGAGGCCCAGATGACCGCGTTCAGCAGGTAGAGAAGCTGGAGCAGCGCCAGCAGCACGCCGCCCACGAACCCGGGCGACAGGACGTCGGAGAGCTGCTTGACCTGGCCGAAGTTGAGCACGACGGCGACCAGCACCAGGACCAGCCCGGCCACCAGCAGCAGCGCGGTGGCGACCGCGGTGCCGACGGTCAGCGCGCGCACCCGCTCGGGCAGCAGCCGCAGCATGACCCGCCACGGCCCGATCATCCGCGCGGTGGCCAGCGCCCCCGCGAGGAACGCCAGCACGAAGTGGCTGAGCAGCACCTCGCCGAGGAACGGCTGGGTGATCTCGTTGCTCGCCACGAGCGCGATCAGCCCGGCCAGCAGCGCGTAGGGGGCCGCGAGCGACACCCCGGCCTGGGCCACCAGCACGAGCTGGGCGCGGCGGCGGGCCCTGGCCTGCTCGCGGGGGCTGTTCTTGGGCAGCCGGGCGGGCAGGCGCAGCCGCAGGTCGGCGTCGCGGGCCATCCACCGGCCGGCCCGGTAGAGCAGCATCGCGGGCAGGATGGTGAGGCCGAGCGGCAGCAGCCCGACCCGGCCGCCGGGGATGGCGAACCCGGCGTGGTGGGCGGCCAGCCAGAGCTGCGCGGCCGTACGGAAGACGCCCGGCAGGCCCGAGCCCAGCGCGCCGCGCGGCGCGGCGATCCAGCCGACCAGGGTGAGCGTGGTGAGGGCGGCCAGGCCGACCCCCAGCGTGCAGGCGGCGGCCAGCATCCCCGACACCGGCAGCGGCCTGCGGGTCTCGTCGTCGTCGCCGGAGACCCCGGGGAGCTTGCCGAGGACCGAGCGGGGGGCAGTCCGCAGCTGGTCGAGAATCGCCGTCACAGTAGGCGATTTTCTCAATCTTTCCCAACCAAAGCTTGGTTGACGCGCCGCCGATCGCCATTTACCTCAAAGCACCCGTGACCCGCGCCGGCGACACGGGGAAGCCAGGGCTTCGGTGTCGCCGGCGCGAGAAGGTCAACGGGACTGCATGACCTCGCGCATGAGGCGGGCCGTCTCGGAGGGGGTCTTGCCGACGCGGACGCCGACCTTCTCCAGGGCCTCCTTCTTGGCCTGGGCGGTGCCGGCCGAGCCGGACACGATGGCCCCGGCGTGGCCCATGGTCTTGCCCTCGGGCGCGGTGAAACCGGCCACGTAGGCGACGACGGGCTTGGTGACGTGCTCCTCGATGTAGGCCGCGGCCCGCTCCTCGGCGTCGCCGCCGATCTCACCGATCATCACGATGGCGTCCGTGTCGGGGTCGTCCTGGAACGCCTGGAGGGCATCGATGTGCGTGGTGCCGATGACGGGGTCGCCGCCGATGCCGACGCAGGTGGAGAAGCCGATGTCACGCAGCTCGTACATGAGCTGGTAGGTGAGGGTGCCGGACTTGGAGACGAGTCCGATGCGGCCGGCGGTGGTGATGTCGGCCGGGATGATGCCCGCGTTGGAGGCGCCGGGGGAGGCGATGCCGGGGCAGTTGGGGCCGATGACGCGGGTCTTGTTGCCCTTCGCGACGGCGTAGGCCCAGAACTCGGTGGAGTCGTGCACCGGGATGCCCTCGGTGATGACCACGCAGAGCGGGATCTCGGCGTCGACGGCCTCCTTGACGGCGGCCTTGGCGTGGGCCGGCGGCACGAAGACGACCGACACGTCGGCGCCGGTCTGCTCCATGGCCTCCTTGACCGTGCCGAACACCGGCAGGCCCTCGTGGGTGATGCCGGCCTTGCGGGCGTTGACGCCGCCGACGACCTTGGCGCCCGAGGCGAGCATGCGGCGGGTGTGCTTGGTGCCCTCACCGCCGGTCATGCCCTGGACGATGATCTTGCTGTTCTCCGTCAACCAGATGGCCATAAGTCACGCACCTACCGCAGCGAGCTCGGCGGCACGCTTGGCCGCTTCGTCCATCGTGTCCACCAGCTCGACGCGCGGGAGCGCGGCGTCGGCCAGAATCTGCCGCCCGAGCTGGGCGTTGTTGCCGTCGAGGCGGACCACCAGGGGGTGGGTCACGGCCTCGCCGCGGCTCTCCAGCAGCTTGAACGCCGAGACGATGCCGTTGGCGACGGCGTCGCAGGCGGTGATGCCACCGAAGACGTTCACGAAGATCGACTTGACGTCGGGGTCGGAGAGGATGATCTCCAGGCCGGCCGCCATGACCTCGGCCGAGGCGCCGCCGCCGATGTCGAGGAAGTTGGCCGGGGAGGGCTTGCCGGGGAACGCCTCGCCGGCGTAGGCGACCACGTCGAGGGTGGACATGACCAGGCCCGCGCCGTTGCCGATGATGCCGACGTCGCCGTCGAGCTTGACGTAGTTGAGGTCCTTCTCCTTGGCCCGCGCCTCCAGCGGGTCCTCGGACGCCTTGTCGGCCAGGGCCTCGTGGTCGGACTGACGGAAGACGGCGTTGTCGTCGAGCGTGACCTTGCCGTCGAGCGCCTTCACCTGGCCGTCGGCGGACAGGATCATGGGGTTGACCTCGACGAGCGTGGCGTCCTCGTCGACGAAGCAGTTCCAGAGCTTCTCGATGAGCTCGGCGGCGCCGTCGAGCGCCCGCTCCGGCAGGCCGCCGGCCTGCGCGATCTCGCGGGCCTTGGCCCGGTCGACGCCGTCCAGCGCCGAGACCGGCACCTTGGCGACCTTCTCCGGGGTGTTGTGGGCGACCTCTTCGATGTCCATGCCGCCGGCGGCGGAGCAGATCGCGAGGAAGGTGCGGTTGGCGCGGTCGAGCAGGAAGGAGAAGTAGTACTCCTCCGCGATCGCGCTGGCCTCCTCCACGAGCACCTTGTGGACCGTGTGGCCCTTGATGTCCATGCCGAGGATGGCGGTGGCCTTACCGACGGCGTCGGCGGCGTCGTCGGCCACCTTCACTCCGCCGGCCTTGCCTCGGCCACCCGTCTTGACCTGGGCCTTGACAACGACGCGGCCGGTCAGCTCCTCGGCCGCCGCCCGCACCTCCTCCACGGTGTTGGCGACGATGCCGCGCGGCACCGGGATGCCGTAGTCAGCGAAGAGCTCCTTCGCCTGATGTTCGAACAGGTCCACGAGGGTCCGTCCTTGCTTATCCGACTGATGTTCGACGGCCCGGGCAACCCCGTGCGTGCCGGGCGTTTCCGCCAGTGAAGCCTAGCCCGAAGCGCGCCCTGCCCAGGTCACCGGGTCGCGGTTCTCCCCTTGTGTGACGGTCATCTCACTTCCGGAGAGCGACGCCTGCACGAAATGCGCACCGAATCGGCACCGCCGTACGAGGGGGTCGAGATATGCTCGTGATCTTCGATTGACAGGATTCCCGGACCCCTCATTAACCGAATCAAGGGAATCCCATGAAGCGATTTCTCGCGGGCCTGGCGAGTGCCTGCGCCGCGACACTCGTGATCGCCACGCCCGCCGCCCAGGCCGCCCCGATCGACCCGGTCAAGGCGCTGGGCAAGCAGTACGTGCCCGGTCACGGCGTGCGTTTCACCGAGACGGCCCGCACCACGGTCAACGGAAAGACCATGGCCAATGAGAAGTCGAGCGGCCGGCTCGCGTTCGGCAAGAGCGGCGTCGTCGCCCTCGACGTTTCCACCAAGAACCGTCGCAGCACGTCCCTCAGCCCCGACCGGCTGATCAGCGTGGGCGGCCACACTTACGTGCAGGGCGGCATCTACGGAAAGGATCTGCCCGAGGGCAAGAAGTGGGTGCGTTATTCCGACGCCCCCACCGGCGCCACCATGAACCAGCCGGTCGACGTCTTCGAGCCGAAGGTGCTGAGGCTGCTGCTGACGAAGGCGAAGAGCTCCAAGGGCGGCACGTACACGGGCGAGATCTCCTACAAGGACATCGCCAAGGCGTACGGGAGCAAGCTGACGGGCCCGGTCAGCAAGATCAAGGTGTCGTACGCGCTCGGCGTGAACGGCAAGGGCCTGGTCACCCGGCTGCGGACCTCCTGGACGCTCGACTTCGGCGTGCTCGGCAAGACCGTCGGCGTCACCGAGACCCGCTACACCGGCTGGGGCTCCCGCGTGAGCGTCAAGGCTCCGGCCGAGAGCACGTGGGTGGACGCCAACGACCTCGGAGAGGACTCCGCCGTGCCGGAGGAGATCCCGCAGAGCGCGTTCGACGTGTACGCGTACTGAGCTTTCCCCGCCGATCGGCGCGTCCCGCCTGGTCATGTGGCCCTCGGCATGCGACATTGCATGATATGGGCAGGGACGTGCCGGTCGTCGTGTTCAGCCGTGAGGACCGCAGGAAGTACCGCGAGAAGGTACGCCGGTGCCTCGACGTCTTCGCCCAGATGTTGCGCGAGTCCCGGTTCGAGCTCGAACGCCCGCTCGCCGGCCTGGAGATCGAGCTCAACCTCGTGGACGGGCGCGGCGAGGCCGCCATGTGCAACGCCGAGGTGCTGGCCGCCATCGCGCGCCCGGACTGGGCGACCGAGCTGGGCCAGTTCAACATCGAGATCAACGTCGAGCCGCAGGAGCTCCGCGGCGACGGGCCGCGGCGGCTGGAGGACGACGTACGCGCCCGGCTGAACCACGCCGAGGAGCGCGCCCGCTCCCTCGGCGGCCACCTGATGCTGGTCGGCATCCTCCCCACCCTGCGCGAGCGGGACGTCGAGGAGGGCTCGCTGTCGGCCAACCCCCGCTACCGGCTGCTCAACGAGCAGATCTTCGCCGCCCGGGGCGAGGACCTGCACCTGTGCATCGAGGGCACGGAACGCCTCGACACCCGCGCCGACAGCATCACGCCCGAGGCCGCCTGCACCAGCGTCCAGCTCCACCTCCAGGTCAGCCCCGAGTCCTTCGCCGCGCACTGGAACGCCGCCCAGGCGATCGCGGGCGCGCAGGTCGCCGTCGCGGCCAACTCGCCGTACCTGTTCGGCAAGGAGCTGCACCACGAGACCAGGATCGCGCTGTTCGAGCAGGCCACGGACACCCGGCCGACCGAGCTGAAGGCGCAGGGCGTACGGCCGCGTGTGTGGTTCGGCGAGCGGTGGATCACCAGCGTCTTCGACCTGTTCGAGGAGAACGTCACCTACTACCCCGCGCTGCTCCCCCTCTGCGCGGACGAGGACCCGCGTACCGAGCTGGAGCAGGGCCGCATCCCCCAGCTGCACGAGCTGACCCTGCACAACGGCACGATCTACCGCTGGAACCGGCCCGTGTACGCGGTCGTGGACGGCCTGCCGCACCTGCGGGTGGAGAACCGCGTCCTGCCCGCGGGGCCCACCGTCGCCGACGTCGCCGCCAACGCCGCCTTCTACTACGGGCTGATGCGCGTGCTGCCGTACGACGAGCGGCCGATCTGGAGCCGGATGTCCTTCAGGACCGCCGAGGACAACCTGGCCGCCGCCGCCCGGCACGGCCTCGACGCGCGGCTCTACTGGCCGGGCCTCGGCGAGGTGCCCGCGTCTGAGCTGATCCTGCGCCGGCTGCTGCCCGCGGCCCACGAGGGGCTGGCCTTGTGGGGCGTGGACCGGCCGGTCGCCGACCGGCTGCTCGGCATCATCGAGGAACGCTGCCTGAGCGGGGTCACCGGCGCGGACTGGCAGATACGGCGGGTACGCGCGGAAGGCGGCGACCGGCACGAGGCGCTGCGGGCGATGACCCTGGACTACATCGGGCGTATGCATACGAATGAGCCCGTGCATACGTGGGAAGTCTGAGCCCGTGACCCGCGCGCCCCTCCGCTGCCTGCTCGCCCTCCTCCTCGTGGCGGGCTCCCTGCTGTCCTGCGGCCTCGGCCGGCCGCCGTCGATGAACCCGCCCGGCGACGCGCAGCAGGAGGACACGTTCGAGGACGACGTCGTCTCGGCGCGGACGCTGACCGAGGAGTTCTGGAAGCAGCAGTTCGCCCGGCTCGGCCGGACCTATCGGCCGATCACCGAGTTCATCCCCTACTCCGGCTCCGCCGGGCCGAGCTGCGGCGGCCAGCCGGCCGTGCCCGACAACGCCTTCTACTGCCCGATCGGCCACTTCATCGCCTTCGACCGGGACTGGATGGAGGGCCTGTGGAACGACATGGGCGACGGCTCGGTGTACGTGATCATCCCGCACGAGTTCGGTCACGCGGTCCAGGCCCAGCTCCGCTCGGCGTTCCAGCTCAACGTCCAGGCCGAGCTGCAGGCCGACTGCTACGCGGGCGGCACCCTGTCGGCCCTGGTCAGCGGGGGCGCGCTGCGCGCGGAGCCGGGCGACGAGGACGAGCTGCTGCTGAGCCTGGAGGCGGCCGGCGACCCCACGGACGACTGGCTCGACCCGGCCGCGCACGGCACCGCCGAGCAGCGGCAGTCGTCCTTCGCGGAGGGGTACCGGAGCGGCGTGGGCGCCTGCTGAGCCCGGCGTTCCGGGCGCGGAGGTCATCCCAGGGCGTATACCCCCATCAACCCGGAGGATGATGTGGTCGATCATGTCGGAGCCGTACGGTGGGTCCATGCCACTGGAGGAGATCGGCTGGCTGCGCCGGGGGGCGTGCAGGTCCAGCGACCCTGACCTCTTCTTCCCGCTCGCCCCCTCACCGCTGCAGGAGGCGCGGGCCAAAGCGGTCTGCGCGAGCTGCCAGGTGCTGGAGGAGTGCCGCGCGTACGCGTTACGAGCCGGCGAGCCGGACGGCATCTGGGGCGGCCTGACGCCGCAGGAGCGCCGCCGCTCCCGCTTCCCGGCCGGCTGGCGCGACTCCGCCGCCTCCTGACCTCACGGGACCGCCGGGCGGGCGGGGGCGGACGTAGCCTGCAGAGGTGATCCTCCGCTCCGTCGCCGTGCTGGCCGCCGCCAACGTCATGAACAACAAGGTCGCCCCCCGCCTGGGCCCGCTCACCTCCGCCCTCGCCACCGCCGCCCTGGTGGCGATGGCGCGCAGGTCGGGCGCCACGTGGGAGGAGATGGGGTTCGAGCACGGCCGGCGGGGCGCGGTCGCGGGCGGCGTCCTGGCGGGGGTCGTGGCCGCCGGCTACACCGCCGGCGTCGCGCTGCCCCGCACCAGGCCGCTCTTCCACGACGAGCGCGCCCTGTCGCTGTCGCGCGCCCGCCTGCTGGAGGAGGCCCTGGTCCAGGTGCCGCTGGCCACGGTCCTGCTGGAGGAGGTCGGCTTCCGTGGCGCCCTGTACGCCATGCTGCGCCGCCGGCACGGCACGCCGGCGGCCACGGCGCTCTCCTCGGCCCTGTTCGGCCTGTGGCACATCCTCCCGGCCGCCGACATGGCCCGCGCCAACCCGGCGCTCGGCGCCCTGACGGCCGGCGAGTCTCCCGCGCGGCTCGACACCGCGCGGGTGGTGGCGGGGAGCGTGGTCTCGACTGCGGCGGCGGGCGTGCTCTTCTGCGAGCTGCGACGCCGGCGCGGCCTCCTGGCTCCGGTCATGCTGCATCTGGCCACGAACTCGCTCGGTTACTTTTTCGCCCGAATCGCCGCGAAAAAAGACGATAAAAAGTGATTGCTTGCTCGGAGGGGCGTCCCCCCACCTGAGAAGGAAGATCCTTGCCTCGCAGGACGAGGATCCTGCACCGATATTGGACCGCTCCAAAATTCCGTCATGTTGATGCTCTACCTTCCGTGAGCGCGCTTCCCACGGCCGGTGCCGCCGGAGGGAAGCGCGTTCATGATCACTCATTCTGATGGAGGGCACGGAGGTGATGCCGCATGCGCACGGTCATCGACATCGACAAGGAGCTTCTGGAAGCGGCCCAGCGGGAGCTCGGGACGGCGACCATGACGGAGACGGTGCACGCCGCGCTCCGTGCGATCGTCGATCGGGACGCGGCGAAGGCGGGCGCTATCGAGGCGTTCGAGTTCTGGCGGACGAGGAACAGCGAGGATCTGCTGAACCCGGAGATCATGAAGCATGCGTGGTGCCACCAGGACGGCTGTACCTGATCGACAAAAGCGCCCTGGCCCGCCTCCGCACGAATGAGGTCGTCGCCGGGGCGCTGCGCCCGCTCTTCGCGGCCCGAGCCGTGGCCACCTGCGTCATCATCGACCTGGAGGCGGTCTACGGCGCCCGTGACCCCGTCCAGGGCCGCGCCGCCCTGGCCGCCCAGCGGCAGTGCGTCTCGCTCCCCCTCGACCTGGCGGTGGCGAGGCGGGCCCTGGAGGTGCAGCAGCAGCTCCTCGCGCGCTCCCGGCACCGCGGCGTCGGGGTGCGCGATCTGCTGATCGCCGCCTGCGCCGAGGTGCACGGGGCTACGGTGCTGCACTACGACCGCGACTTCGACCTCATCGCCGAGGTGACCGGGCAGCCCGCGCTCTGGGTGGCGCCGCCCGGCTCCATCCCCTGAGCGCGCGCCTGCCCCGGTCAGGCCGTGGGGACGACCTGGAACGCCTCCGCGTAGCGGCCAGGGCCGAAGCCGGCCTGCTCGCCCCACGCGGCGAAGCGGCTCTTGACCCCCTCGGCGAACCCCTCCACGTGCGCCACCTGGCTCACATGCGACTGCAGGGCCGCGAGCTTGCGGTCGATGACGTCGGTGACGTCCACGTAATGGTCGGGCGCGGGCCCGCCGGTCAGCCAGACCTCGCGGACCGTCCACGCCTCCAGCCCCTCCTCCAGCAGCAGCTCAGGGAAGGCATACGGGTTGCGGGCGTCGGGGTAGACGGCGTCCAGGGCGGCGCCGCCGACGGCACGGTGGTCGGGGTGGCTCGGGGCGACGAAACGGTAGTTGCGGTCGGGGTGGTGGGTCACCACCAGGTCGGGACGCACCTGCCGGATCACGCGGGCGATGGAACGCCGCAGCTCCAGGGACGGCACCACCTGGCCGTCGGGGTAGCCGAGGAAACGGACGTCGGTGACGCCCACGGCCTTGGCCGCCGCGCGCTGCTCGGTCCGCCGCAGCTCGGCCATCCCCGTGTTGTCCAGCGTGCGCTCGTTGCCGCCCGCGTCGCCGTCGGTCACCAGCAGGTATGTGACCTCGGTCCCCCGGTCCACGAAGAGCGCCGCGCTCCCGGCCGCGCCGAAATCGACGTCGTCGGGATGCGCGGTCACGTACAGCACCCGGTTGATCTCGGCCTGCGGCAGCATGACTCCCCTTTCGCAGAGTGTTCTTGACAGGAGAACCGGCGGCCGGCGAATCGCATTCCGGGCGCCGGTTGTCGGTGGGGCGTCCTAACCTAGATAGGTGCCGACCCAAGTCTCTGTTGACCACCCCTTGCTCGACGGCCTCAACCCGCAGCAGCGGGAGGCCGTGATCCATCACGGCAGCCCCCTGCTCATCGTGGCGGGAGCGGGGTCGGGGAAGACTCGGGTGCTCACCCACCGCATCGCCTATCTGCTGGCCGAGCGTGACGTGCATCCGGGCGAGATCCTGGCGATCACGTTCACCAACAAGGCCGCCAAGGAGATGAAGGAGCGCATCGACAAGCTCATCGGGCCGCGCTCGCGGGCCATGTGGGTGATGACGTTCCACAGCGCGTGCATGCGCATCCTGCGGCGGGAGGCCAAGCGGCTCGGGTTCCCGTCCAGTTTCTCCATCTACGACCAGGCCGACTCGCAGCGGCTCATGGCGATGGTCTGCCGCGAGATGGACCTCGACCCCAAGCGCTACCCGCCGCGCTCGTTCTCGGCGCAGGTCAGCAACTTCAAGAACGAGCTGATCGACTACGAGAGCGCGATCGACCGGGCCGGCTCGCACCTGGAGAAGACGCTCGCGCAGGCCTACAAGTCCTACCAGCTCAAGCTCACCGAGGCCGGGGCGATGGACTTCGACGACATCATCATGAACACGGTGACGTTGTTCCAGCTCTTCCCCGACGTGGCCGAGCACTACCGCATGCGGTTCAGGCACGTGCTGGTCGACGAATACCAGGACACCAACCACGCCCAATACATCCTGATCAGGGAGCTGGTCGGCCATCCCGAGCTGCGCACCTCCGACGGCGAGCAGGTGCGCTCCGGCACCAGCCAGTCCGAGCTGTGCGTGGTCGGCGACGCCGACCAGTCGATCTACGCCTTCCGCGGCGCGACGATCCGCAACATCCTGGAGTTCGAGCGCGACTACCCCGACGCCCGTACGATCCTGCTGGAGCAGAACTACCGCTCGACCCAGAACATCCTGGCCGCGGCCAACGCCGTCATCGCCCGCAACGAGTCGCGCAAGCCGAAGAACCTCTGGTCCGACCAGGGCGACGGCCCCAAGATCGTCGGCTACGTCGCCGACAACGAGCACGACGAGGCCGTGTTCGTGGCCCAGGAGGTCGACCGGCTGAGCGACGAGGAGGGCGTCAGGCCGGGCGACGTGGCGGTCTTCTATCGCACCAACGCGGCCTCCCGCGTGTTCGAGGAGATCTTCATCCGCACCGGGCTGCCCTACAAGGTGGTCGGGGGCGTGCGCTTCTACGAGCGCAAGGAGGTCAAGGACCTGCTGGCCTACCTGCGGGTGCTGGCCAACCCCAGCGACGTCGTGTCCCTGCGGCGCATTCTCAACGTGCCCAAGCGGGGCATCGGCGAGCGGGCCGAGGCGATGGTCGAGGCGCTGGCGGCGCGCGAGCGGATCACCTACTGGGAGGCGCTGCGACGGGCCGACGAGGCTTACGGCATGGCGACGCGCTCGCTCAACGCGGTGCGCGAGTTCGTCGCGATGCTGGAGGAGCTGATCGCCAAGGCCGAGGGCGTGCCGCCGTCGGCGCTGGCCGAGGAGGTGCTGGTGGCCACCGGCTACCGCGCCGAGCTGGAGGCGTCCGAGGACCCTCAGGACGAGTCCCGCCTGGAAAACCTCAACGAGCTGATCTCCGTGGCCTCCGAGTTCGAGGAGGCCAACCCGGAGGGCACGCTGGTCGAGTTCCTGGAGCAGGTCTCGCTGGTGGCCGACGCCGACCAGATCCCCGAGGCCGACGGCGGGCAGGGGGTCGTCACGCTGATGACCCTGCACACCGCCAAGGGCCTGGAGTTCCCTGTGGTGTTCCTGACGGCGATGGAGGACGGCGTGTTCCCGCACGTCCGGTCGCTGGGCGAGCCCAAGGAGCTGGAGGAGGAGCGGCGGCTGGCCTACGTCGGCATCACCCGGGCGCAGCAGCGGCTCTACCTGACGCGGGCGGCCGTGCGCAGCTCGTGGGGGGCGCCGGCGTTCAACCCGGCCTCGCGCTTCGTCAACGAGGTGCCGGGCACGCTCATCGACTGGCGCACCGATCCGGAGAAGTCGGCGTGGAGCGCCGCCACCCGCAGGGAGCCCGCGGCGCGGCCGGCGCCGGCCAGGGGCGGCGCGGCGGGCGCGGGCGGGCGCAAGGTGCCGTCGCTGACGCCCGGTGACCGGGTGACGCACGACCAGTTCGGCCTCGGCACGGTGGTGTCGGTGGACGGCGTGGCGGAGAAGACCAAGGTCAAGGTCGACTTCGGCAGCGGCGGGGAGAAGACGTTGCTGCTGGCGTACGCGCCGCTGGAGAAGCTTTAGGTGCACCGACGCGAAGGCGCGCCGCCGGCGTCCAGGATCTGCCGGCGGCGCGCCTTCGTCTCGTTCGGGAAGCTCTACTTCAGTGCGCTGCCCTTCTTCCACTGGCTGTAGCTGAGCTGCCAGTAGCTCCAGCCGTTGTTCCACTGCAGCTTGCGCTTGGTGCCGGTGATCTTCACCACGTCGCCGCGCTGGGCGATCGTGTAGAACCACTTGGCCCCCTCGGGGGTGGCGCGGACGCAGCCGTGGCTCTGGTTGGAGCGGCCGAGATACTGGTAGTAGCCGGCGCTCTGGTGGACGTACTCACCGCTGTCGGAGATCCGCACGGCCCAGGGGATCTCCTCCTTGTAGTAGCGCGGGTCCTTCGGATCCGTCACGCCCATCCAGGAGGAGGTCATGGTCTCGACGGCCTTCTTGCCCATGGTGAGGTGGGTGCCGCTGGTGGTGAGGTAGACGTCCACGCCACCGCGCACCAGGCCGCCGCGGCCGGCGCTGATCGGGATCTTCTTGGCCAGCTTGCCGTTGCGGTAGACCTTCATGACGTGCTTGCGCGTGTCGACGAGGGAGATGTTCTGGGAGCCGACGGCGAAGCGGCGGGAGACGTTCTTGGCGCCGGTGTTGCCGGGCAGCTCGGACAGCCGCGCGGTGAAGAGCACCTTCTGGTACGGCTTCCAGTACGCCTTCGTCCGATAGATGATCTTTCGGGTCGACACCCACCGCCAGGCGCCCTCGTTGGGCTTGTCGGACTCCACCTGCAGCAGGGCCTCGACCGTGGCGCGGTCCTTGGTCTTCACGTCACGGTCGAACGTGACGATGATCGGGAAACCGACGCCCACCTTCTCGGTCTTCTCCCCCATGGGGGTGATGTCCGCGATGCCCAGCTTGATCTTGGCCGTGGTCGTCGGGGTGGGCGACGGGGTGGTGGTGGCCGCGGCCGGGGCGACGGCGGCCTGGCCCTGGGGGGCCGCCGCCGTGGGGCGGGCTTGCGGGATGGGGGCGGTCTCCGCCGCACAGGCCGTCGCGACGACCAGGGCGAACAGAGCCGGAAGCATCCGGGTGACGCGCTTCAAGGGGGTTACTCCTGGACTAAGTGCTCATTCGGTACCTCTCTGTGTGACAAACGAGACGCCTGATTCGTAGGCAGTTAGCCGATAACTATCCTGTAACGGTCCAAATCCGGCCGAATCGGCCTCAGACCAGCCGGCGCGCGGTGGCCCAGCGGGACAGCTCGTGGCGGTTGGAGAGCTGCAGCTTGCGCAGCACGGACGACACGTGCGTCTCCACGGTCTTCACCGAGATGAACAGCTCCTTCGCGATCTCCTTGTACGCGTAACCCCGCGCGATCAGCCGCAGCACCTCCCGCTCCCGCTGGGTCAGCGAGTCGAGCTCCGGGTCGATCGAGGGCGCCTCGGAGGAGGCGAACGCGTCCAGCACGAACCCCGCCAGCCGCGGCGAGAACACCGCGTCACCCTCGGCCACCCGGCGGACGGCGTCGGTCAGCTCCTTGCCGCTGATGTTCTTGGTGACGTAGCCGCGGGCGCCGCCCCGGATGACGCCGATGACGTCCTCGGCCGCGTCGGAGACCGACAGCGCGAGGAAGCGGACCGTCGAGCCGGCGCCGAGCACCCGGCGCAGCACCTCCTGGCCGCCGCCGCCCGGCATGTGCACGTCCAGCAGGACGACGTCCGGCTGCAGCTCGGCGATCGCCTTGACGGCCGACTCGACGTCCTCGGCCTCGCCCACGACCTCGATCGAGTCGCCTAGCTCGGCGCGTACGCCCGAGCGGAAGAGCCGGTGATCGTCGACGATCAGCACGCGCGTCATTCTCTCTCCACCTTCATGGTCAACATCACTTCCGTGCCCTCGCCTGGTTCGGTGCGGATCCGGGCGGAGCCACCGTGGCGTTCCATTCTTCCGATGATGGACTCCCTGATCCCCATCCGGTCGAGGGGGACCGCGTCGAGATCGAAGCCCTTGCCCCGATCCTTCACGAAAACGGCCACTTCTTCACCCTCGACTTCCGCGTACACCGAGATGGAGTCGCTCTCGCTGTACTTGGCCGCGTTGACCATGGCCTGGCGGGCCGCCTTCATCATGGCCGCGAGCCGGCCGCCCGAGTCGAACGGCACGTCACCGACGCACACGACCTCGATCGGCACGCCGTGCGCGTCCTCCTCCTCGGCCGCGATCCTGCGCACGGCCGCCGCCACCGTCGCGTCGGCGTCCTGGGCCGGCTGGTAGAGCCAGTTGCGCAGCTCGCGCTCCTGCGAGCGGGCCAGGCGGGTGACCTCGCGCGAGTCGTGCGCGACGCGCTGGATCAGCGTCAGGGTGTGCAGCACCGAGTCGTGCACCATGGCGGCGACCTCGGCGCGCTCCTCCTGCCTGATGCGCTCGCGCCGTTCGAGCTGGAGCTCCTTCCACAGGCCGGCCAGCCAGGGCGCGGCGATGACCGCCAGGCCGCCGACCACCACGACGGTGAACAGCATCCCCGGCCGCGCCTGGGCCAGCTCGCCCTGCGAGTAGAGGAACCCGGCCGCCCCGATCACCACCAGACCCACGCCGAGCACCGTGCGCACGCGGTTCTTCCTGATGCTGAGCGTCGCCCCGCTCATCCAGCTCCGGCGGCGCTCAGGGTCGGCCTGCTGCCACAGGATCAGCGCGCCGATCCCGCCCACCGCGAACGGCAACATCCCGATGCCGCCCGCCGACGCCCCGGTGAGCCAGCCGAACGCGGCCAGCGCCACCCCGATCGCGGTGAACGCGGAGAGCTGGCTCCAGTCACGCTGCGGCTGCGGCCCCTCGTACGGCTCGCGTGGCGTGACCATCCACAGCACGGCGTAGGCCACCATGCCGACGCCGTCCACCACGCTGAGCAGCACGAACATCAGCCTGATCACCACGGGATCGAGCTTGAGCTGCGCGGCCAGGCCCTGGGCCACCCCGCCGAGCAGGCGGCCCTCCATCGGGCGCATCATCCGCCGGTACGGCGCTTCTCCGCCGGTGCCCGGCTCGGCGAGTGTCTTCTGGTCAGCCATAACACCGTCATCGTCACACGTAAGGGGCGGACCGGGCATCAGGGAACGACCCCCGGGTCGGGTCAGGGGTGTCCCGGATGCGGGCGGTGCGCCGGTGGGGCCACGATGGTGGCATGACAGAAGCTCCGCCCAGGGATCCGGCAGCTCCCCCCACCGTACTGCGACGCAGCGGCGAAGGGCGCATCTTCATGGGGGTGTGCGCGGGGCTGGGCCGCCACACCGGGATCGACCCGGTGGTGTTCCGGGTGGCCTTCGCCGTGCTGCTGCTCGGCTCGGGCGTGGGGCTTTTCTTGTATATCGCGGCATTCCTGTTGATGAAGGAGCCGAACGGGAGCCCGGGCATCATCGAGCAGTGGACGCGGCGCGACTTCGACGCCGAGACCGTGCTGGCGTTGCTGACGGCGGTGCTCGGGGTCGGGCTGGGGCTCAACCTGGCGACGATCTGGATCGACGCGGGGACGCTCGTGGTGGGCGTGTTCCTGGCGGTGTCGCTGCTGGCCGCGCACGCCAACGGGGTCGATCTGCTGGGGCTGGCCCGGTCGATGCCGGAGCGGCTGAGGCAGCGGCCACGGGCCGGGCAGCCCGCGCCCACGTACGCGAGCCCGCAGCCCACACCGCCGGTCCGCCACGCTCCCCACCCGACGCCCACCATGCCTTCGGCACCGGCCGCGCACTTCACGCCCGCCACGCAGGCGGCCCCCACGGCACCCCCAGCCAACACGGCGAACTCGGCGAACACGGTTGGAGCGCCCGCGACCGAGCCCCGCGTGGACGAGGTGGGCGTGGACGACGCGGTGACGGCGGAGCACCCCGTGCCGCCGCACGAGCCGGCCGCGCACGAAACCGGGGACGGGACGACCGCGCAGGAGGCCGCACACGAGGCCGGGCACGAGACGGCCGGGCCGCAGGCTGCCGGGCAGCAGACGGCCGGGCACCAGGCCGCTGGGCACCAGACGGCCGAGCACCAGACGGCCGGGCCGCAGGCGGCCGGGCGGTGGTTGCCCGAGGACGAGGACCAGGACGAGTCGGCCGCGTATCGGCCGCGCACCGCCGTCGCCTACGGCGAGCCGTTCGCGCCCAAAGGCCCCTACCGGCCCCTCGACCCCGCCAGGCGCGCCGGCGACTACTCCTCGCCGTACGACCCGGCCCTCTACACCCGCCCCACGCCCAGGCGCCCGCAGCGCGCGCCGCGCCCCAAGTCGTTCATCGGCGTCATCACCATCCTGCTCGCCATCATCATTGGAGGGATCGTCGTGGCGGTCCAGACCAGGTCCGCCGCCGGCGTGAGCCCGACCATCGTCGGCGGCGCGATGCTCATCACCATCGGCGCCGGCCTCCTGGTCGCGACCTGGTGGGGCCGCGGCGCCGGGCTGGTCGCCGCCGGCGTCGCGGTGGCGCTCGCGGTGAGCGCCGGCCTCGCGCTGGGCGGCCTGCCGCGTAATTTCGGCCCCTCCGAGTGGGCGCCGAGCACGTTGAGCGAGCTGGCCTCGGTCCCCGTGTACGACGTCGGCGCGGGCCAGGGCCTGCTGGACCTGTCGGAGCTGAAGCTGCCCCCGGGCACGACCGCGTCCGTCGAGGCCAGGATCTCGATGGGCGAGCTGGAGGTGATCGTGCCGCCCACGGTGCGGCTGGAGGTGCACGCCAGCAACCGGGTCGGCGACATCCGCATCGACCAGCGGATCCACGGCGGCGTGAACGTCCGCGTCAACCAGGTGCTGGAGCCGGAGACGAAGCCGGAGGGCAAGGTCTCGACGATCGTGCTCGACCTGAAGGGCGGGCTCGGCGACATGGAGGTGCGGCGTGGGGCGTGAGACGGGGCCGTGGGACCGGGCGGCGTACGAGGTGGAGCGGCCCCGGCGGGTGCACCGTACGGACTGGATGGCGCTGCTGAGCGGCGTGCTCTTCCTCGTGCTCGGGATCTTGGTGGTGACCCGTGCGCTCACGGATGCCCTGGTCCTGATGGGTGTGCTGGTGCTCGGGCTGGCTTTCGCGGGCCTCGTGGCGATCATCGCGAGGGCGGTTCGCGGTAAGTGACCCTTGACCGGACGTAACACAAGCGTAATTTCGGGTGTGTCCGCCTTTCCCCCCGCTCCTGAGAGGGAGGACGTATGCCCCGAATCTCCGTCACCGTGGACGGAATCACCTACGAGGAGGACGTCGAGCCGCGACTCCTGCTCGTCCATCTGCTCAGAGACCGCCTCGGCAGGACCGGCACCCCCATCGGCTGTGACACCAGCAACTGCGGCGCCTGCACGGTCATGCTGGACGGCAAGAGCGCCAAGAGCTGCTCGGTGCTGGCCGTGCAGGCCGACGGCTGCGAGGTCGTCACCATCGAGGGCCTCGGCACGGCCGGCTCGATGCACCCGATGCAGCGGGCCTTCCACGAAGAGCACGCGCTGCAGTGCGGCTACTGCACCCCCGGCATGGTCATGGCGGCGATCGACCTGCTCCGGGACGACCCGGACCCGTCGGAGGACGCCATCAGGCAAGGGCTTGAGGGCAACCTGTGCCGCTGCACCGGCTACTGCAACATCGTCCGGGCGGTGCGCCGGGGCGCCCAGGAGATGGGTCAGGCGGTGAGCACGCAGTGAGCGAGCTGGACACCGGCGCGGTGGCCGAGCAGATAGCGCAGAGCGACCAGATCAACGAGCCGGCGGCCACGCCGGAGCTGGGCCGGCCACGGCGGCGCAAGGAGGACGCGCGGCTGCTGACGGGGCGTACGCGGTGGACGGACAACCTGACCCGTCCCGGCCTGCTGCACGTGGTCTTCCTGCGCAGCCCGATGGCGCACGCCAGGATCACCCGGGTGGACGTGTCAGGGGCACGCGGGCTGCCCGGGGTCGTGGCGGCCTTCAGCGGCCAGGACTTCGCGGACGAGCAGGGCAGCCTGCCGTGCGCGTGGCCGGTCAGCGAGGACATCGTCATCCCCGACCACCCGCCGATGGCGGTCTCCGAGGTCCGGTACGTCGGCGAGGCCGTGGCCTGCGTGATCGCCACCGACCGCTACAAGGCGGCCGACGCGCTGGAGGCCATCGAGGTCGACTACGAGCCGCTGCCCGCGGTGCTCGACATGGAGGAGGCGCTGACCGACGGCAGCCCGAAGGTGCACGAGGCGGGCAACAAGGCGTTCAGCACGAAGATCGTCTCGGGTGACGTCGAGGCGGCCTTCCGTGACGCGCCGGTCGTCATCGAGCGCACCTTCCGCCAGCAGCGGCTCATCCCGAGCGCGATGGAGCCGCGGGCGGTGCTCGCCGACACCGACGGCGACACGTTCACCGTCTGGACCTCCACGCAGATCCCGCACGTCCTGCGGGTGATGCTGGCGGTGGTGACCGGCATCCCCGAGCACCGGCTGCGGGTGGTCGCGCCCGACGTCGGCGGCGGGTTCGGCTCGAAGCTGCAGGTGACGGCCGAGGAGGTGCTCTGCCTGCTGCTGGCCCGCAGGCTCGGCAGGGCGGTCAAGTGGACCGAGAGCCGCTCCGAGGGCAACCTGACCGTGCACCACGGCCGGGACCAGCTCCAGCGCCTGCGGCTGGCCGCCGACGCCGACGGGCGGCTGCGCGGGCTCCGGGTCGATCTGCTGGCCGACATGGGCGCTTACCTGATGCTGGTCACGCCGGGCGTGCCGATGCTGGGCGCGGCCATGTTCAACGCGATCTACAAGATGGACGCCTACGAGTTCGCCTGCACCGGCGTGTTCACCACCAAGATGCCGACCGACGCCTACCGGGGCGCGGGCCGGCCGGAGGCGACGTTCGGCATCGAGCGCATGATGGACGAGCTCGCCGCCGAGCTGGGCGTGGATCCGCTGGAGGTGCGCCGGCGCAACTGGATCAGGCACGAGGAGTTCCCGTACACCACGATCGCGGGGCTCACCTACGACTCCGGCAACTACGAGGCGGCGACGGACAAGGCGCTGTCGATGTTCGGCTACGACAAGCTGCGCGCCGAACAGGCCGACCGGCGGGACCGGGGCGACCCGGTGCAGCTCGGCATCGGCGTCAGCACCTACACCGAGATGTGCGGGCTGGCGCCGTCCCGGCTGCTCGGCGAGTCGAACTACGGCGCGGGCGGCTGGGAGCACGGCTCGATCCGCATGCTGCCGACGGGCAAGGTCGAGGTCATCACCGGCACCAGCCCGCACGGGCAGGGCCACGTGACGTCGTGGAGCCAGATCGTGGCCGACTCGCTCGGCGTGCCGTTCGAGGACGTCACGGTGCTGCACGGCGACACGGCGATCTCCCACAAGGGCATGGACACCTACGGCTCGCGCTCGCTCGTGGTGGGCGGCATCGCCGTGCTGAGGGCGTGCGACAAGGTCAAGGACAAGGCCCGTACGCTGGCCGCGCACCTGCTGGAATGCTCGCCCGACGACCTGGAGTTCGCCGCGGGCGCGTTCAAGGTGCGGGGCACGGACGCGCAGCGGACCATCCAGGAGCTCGCCTACGCCGCGTTCACGGCCCACGACCTGCCCGAGGGCGTGGAGGCGCGGCTGGACGCCGACGCCACGTTCGACCCGGACAACTACTCCTTCCCGCACGGCACCCACCTGTGCGCCGTGGAGGTGGACACCGAGACGGGCATGGTGCGGATCCGCTCGTACGTGGCCGTGGACGACGTCGGCAAGGTGGTGAACCCGCTCATCGTGGAGGGCCAGGTGCACGGCGGCATCGCGCAGGGCGTCGCGCAGGCCCTGTACGAGGAGGCCGTCTACGACGCCGACGGCAACCTGCTCACCACGACGATGGCCGACTACCTGCTGCCGTCGGCGGCCGACCTGCCGACGTTCCAGCTCGACCGGACCGAGACCCCGGCCACCAGCAACCCTCTGGGCGTCAAGGGCGTCGGCGAGGCGGGCACGATCGCCTCGACCCCGGCCGTGGTGAACGCCGTCGTGGACGCGCTGCGCCCGTCCGGCGTGCGCGACGTCGAGATGCCGTGCACGCCGGAGCGGGTGTGGCGGGCACTGGAAGGAGCGCGCCGATGATTCCCGCGCAGTTCGAGTACGTGCGCCCGGACTCGCTGGCCGAGGCGTCGCAGGTCCTGGCCGAAGACGAGGACGCGAAGGTGCTGGCCGGCGGGCAGTCGCTGCTGCCGCTGCTGCGGCTGCGGCTGGCGTACCCGTCGAAGCTGGTGGACGTGGGGCGGCTGGCGGAGCTGCGGGGCGTGCACGACCGCGGCGACCATGTCTACATCGGCGCGCTGACCACGCACGACGAGGTGATGCGCTCCGAGGCGGTCAACGACGGCTGCCCGCTGGTGGCGCTGGCCACCGCCCATGTGGCGGATCGGGCGATCCGGCACCGGGGTACGTTCGGCGGCTCGCTGGCGCACGCCGATCCGGCGGGCGACCTGCCCGCGGTGGTGCTGGCGCTGGACGGCGTGTTCGTGGCGCGCTCGGCGGGGGGCGAGCGGGAGATCCCGGCCGCCGAGTTCTTCGTCGACTATCTGGAGAACGCGCTCGACGCCGGCGAGATCCTGGCCGGGGTGAGGATCCCGAAGCTGGGGCCAGGCTGGGGCTTCCACTACGAGAAGTTCCACCGTACGGCGCAGGCGTGGGCCATCGTCGGCGTGGCCGCGGCGGTCAGACGGTCGAACGGCTCGATCGCCGAGGCCAGGATCGGGCTGACGAACATGGGCTCGACGCCGGTCCGGGCCCACGCGGCCGAGGCGGCGCTCCAGGGCGCGGAGCTCGGCGACCAGGTGCGGCGGGCCTGTGAGGAGGCGGCGGCGGACACCGAGCCGCCGGCCGACCTGCACGGCCGGCCGGACTACCGCAGGCACCTGGCCCGGGTGCTGACCCATCGGGCGGTGCGCGCCGCCACGGGCACGCCCTGACGGGCCTGTCCGCTGAGGACCTGGCGGGGGCGTCTCTTCCGGGCGCCCCCGCCGCGTCGTAGTGTCGGGAACCATCGGCAGAAGGAGCGGATCGATGGCGATGCGGTTCGAGC
Source organism: Nonomuraea wenchangensis (assembly GCF_900111685.1). GTDB lineage: Bacteria > Actinomycetota > Actinomycetes > Streptosporangiales > Streptosporangiaceae > Nonomuraea > Nonomuraea wenchangensis. The sequence goes on along the minus strand of NZ_FOHX01000015.1, from coordinate 128,747 downwards.
ACGAGTTCACTGTTCCGGTTCCGGTCGAGCAGGCGTGGGCCGTCCTGCTCGACGTCGAGCGGATCGCCCCCTGCCTGCCCGGGGCCACGCTCGACGTTCACGAGGGTGACGAGTTCACCGGCAGGATGAAGGTCAAGGTCGGCCCGATCACCGTCACCTATCGGGGCTCGGCCAGGTTCGAGGACGTGGACAAGGACTCCCGCTCGCTCACCATCCAGGCGTCGGGCAAGGAGGCCCGCGGCTCGGGCACGGCGTCGGCCACGGTCAAGGCCCGGCTGACGCCGCGCGAGGAGTCGACGGCGGTGGCCGTGGAGACGACGTTCCACGTGACGGGGCGGCCTGCGCAGTTCGGCCGCGGGGTGATGGCTGAGGTGGGCTCGCGGCTGCTGGACAGGTTCGCCGGCAACCTCGCCGAGCTGCTGTCCGAGCCACGAGAGCAGCCCCAGGTCCAGGAGCAGCCCGCCGAGGAGCCCGCCGAGGAGCAGCCGAACGAGGAGGAACGGCACCTGACGGCCGTGCCCACTCCCGAGCCGGCGCCACCTCACGCGCAGGGCACGGTCCGCACCTCGCGCTCCCCCGACGAGGAGGCGCTCGACCTGCTGGAGATCGCCGGGCAGCCGGTGCTCAAGCGGCTGGCGCCGGTGGCGGGCGCGCTCGCGGCGCTGCTGATCGTCATCTGGATCGTTCGTCGTCTGCGGCGGTGATTTTCGGCAAATACTCCATCAAGTCCGGACACTTCACGCAGCTCGGGGGCAGGGCCCTCCCCGCAGATGGTTCGACCAGCGGGGGGACTTGGGATGCCGGACTGCAGCGTGGTCGTCATCACGTACAACGACGCCGCCCGGCTGCCCAGGGCCGTGCGCTCCGTGCTCCGCCAGTCGCTGCGCGACCTCGAAGTGATCATCGCCGACGACGCGAGCACGGACGGCACGCGGGAGGTGGCCGAGAGCCTGGTCGCGGAGGACCCGCGGGTGCGCTACGTGCGCAGGAAGGTCAACAGCGGGCACTGCGGGGCGCCGCGCAACGACGGCGCGGACGTCGCGGCGGCCCCGTACGTCATGTTCCTCGACAGCGACGACGAGTTGCCCCGGCACGCCTGCAAGAGCCTGCTCGCCGAGATCGAGCGCACCGGCGCCCAGTTCGTCTCGGGACAGATCTCCCGCCTGTACGAGCCCAGCGGCAAGCTTCGGCCCTACTACCCGTCGCTGTTCGCCCGCCGCCGCGTGGTGGCCGGCATCCGCGAGGACCCGGAGCTGTTCCTCGACTCCTTCAGCACCAACAAGCTCTACGACACGGCCTGGCTGCGCGAGCGGGGGCTGCGTTTCCCCGAGGACCTCGACTACGAGGACCACGTCTTCGCCGCCGGCCTGTACGCCCTCGCCCACCGCTTCGCGGTCGTCCCGTGGACGGTCTACCACTGGCACCGCGCCAGTGACGGCGTCTCGATCTCGCTGAGCGTGGACGACCTGGACAACGTCCGGCAGCGGGTCCTCGCCGCCCGCATGAGCGACGACCGGCTGCGCGCCCACGGGGCCGTGGACCTGGTGCCGCACCGGCAGCGCCGCTTCGTCCGGCAGGACCTGCGGGTCTACCTCAACCCGCTGCCGGCCCGCGACCTGGTGTGGGTCAAGGAGTTCGCCTCGATCATCCGGCCGTACCTGGCGCGGCTCCCGGCCGAGGTGCTGGAGGAGGCCGCGCCCATGGAACGGGTGTGCTGCCGGCTCATCCTCGACGACCGGATCGAGGACCTGCGCGTCGCGGCCGGCTCGCTCACCGGGCCGCGGGCCGCGCCCCGGGCGGCGGTGCGGCTCGACGGGCGCACGTACTGGGGGACGACGGTCTCCCCCGACCTGGACATCACCCCGCTGCGGCTGGCCGAGCTGCCCTTCGCCGCCGCCCGGCTGCGGCACGAGGCGAGCGAGCCGGTACGCGACGGGGACCGGGTGCGGATGACCGTGCGCACCTTCGACCCGTTCGGCGCGCTGCCGGCGGAATGGACGGCGTTCCTTCAGGTCGGCAGGGAACGTGTGCCGATCAGGCCGGAGCCGTCCGGCGAGGGTGGCTACGTCAGCGAGGTCGCCTTCACGCCCGCAGGGAAGTGCGAGCCGAGGATCGGCTTCACCCGCGTCTCCGACGGGCACACGACGACCGACCGGATCATCGTGGACCCGCGCCTGCGGCCGATCGAGCTGCCCGGCGGCCGGGTGCAGGCCGAGGGGCACGCGGCCTACCTGTGCGTACGGGCCGCGAGCACCGGGCGCTCACGCGCGCGGCGGCTGGGCGGGCGGCTGTGGCGGGGGCTCGTACGGAGGGTCGGCACGCCGCGGAACAAGCTGCGGGCGTACAAGGTGCTCGTCAAGGTGCTGCGCCCGCGCCCGGACCTCGCCCTGTTCGAGTCCGACGTCGGCAAGGGCTGCTGCGGCAGCCCGCGCGCCCTCTACGAGGAGCTGCGCCGCCGAGACCTGCCGATCGAGGTCGTCTGGTCGCTGGCCAAGGGGCATGGCGGCGTCCCGCCCGGCGCCCGCAGGGTACGGCGCGGAAGCTGGCGTCACCTCTGGACGATGGCGCGGGCCGGCATCTGGGTGGACAGCCACGGCTTCCCGCTGGACTACCCGAAGCCGCGCGGCACCCGCTACCTGCAGACCTGGCACGGCCAGGGCATCAAGTCGATCGGCTTCGACGCGCCCGACCTGCGCTCCGACTTCGACCGGCCGCGCGCGCAGTGGCGCGCGGCGGTGGCGCGGTGGGACGCGCTGGTGTCGCCGAGCGCGGAGTTCTCCCGCATCTTCGTGCCGTCCAACGGCTACACCGGCAAGGTCTACCGGTACGGGACGCCGCGCTGCGACGCCCTGGTGCGCGGCGAGCCGGCCGGCGACGTACGCGGGCTCCTGGACCTTCCGCCGGGGCGGCGGGTACTGCTCTACGCGCCCACCTACCGCGACCGGGCCATGGGCAGCGGCCAGTCGGTACGGGCCGACCTGGAGCTGCTGGCCGAGGAGCTGGCCGGGGAGTGGGTGGTGGTGCTGCGCACCCATCCGGTGGAGCGCTACGAGACGCCCGAGCACCTCAGGCACTTCGTCCGCTTCGCCGGGCGGTATCCGGAGGTCAACGATCTGATGCTGGCCTCGGACGCGCTGCTGACCGACTACTCGTCCCTGATGTGCGACTACGCGATCACCGGCAGGCCCATGGTGTTCTACCTCGACGACTGGGACGACTACCGGCTGTCCGAGCGCGGCGTCTACCACGACCTGCCCGCCATCGCCCCCGGCCCGTGCGTCACGACGACCGAGGAGCTGGTGGACGTGCTGCGGCGCCTGGACGAGGAGCACGCGGCCCACGCCGCACGCTACGCGGCCTTCCGCGAGCTGTGGTGCGCCGACGAGCGCGGCGACGCGGCGGCGCGGATCGTCGACGACTTCTTCCGGGTGGGGGCCCGCCGATGAGCCGTGTCGTCTTCGCCTGCGTGGACGCCGACACGCTGGGCGGCATCCAGCAGGTCACGCACACCCTCGCCCAGGGCCTGGCCGGGCGGGGCCACGACGTGCACGTCATCGGCCTGCACCGGGCCCGCTCCCCGTTCCGGTACGTGGACCGCCCGCGCTACCACCACCACGTCATCAGCCGCGCCGAACCCGGCAACCGCCTGGCCCGCGTCCGCGCCGACCGGCGGCTGCGCCGGCTGCTCGGCCGCATCGAGCCGGGATACGCGGTGATGACCTCGCCGTCGGCGGTGATCCGGGTGCGCGACCTGCTACCGGCCGGTTCCCGGTCGATCGGCCAGTACCACGGCTCGTACGACCACGCCCGCGGCTGCTGGCACCTGGGCTCGATCAGGAAGCACTACGCCGAGCTGGACCAGGCGGTCTTCCTCAGCGAGGACGACGCCATGAGCTTCGCCGAGCACGCCCTGCTGCCGAACGCCCAGGCGCTGCCCAACCCGCTGGCCCACTGGCCGGCGCGGATGGCCGCGCTCGACGTCCCCCGGGTGCTGGGCGTCGGCCGGCTGGAGGGGGTCAAGCGGTTCGACCGGCTGATCAGCGCGTTCGCCCGCTCGGGCGTGCCGGAGCCGTGGGAGCTGCACCTGATCGGCGACGGCGGCGAGCGGGAGCGGCTGCGCGCGCACGCCGGGCGGGAGGGCGTGGCCGGCCGGGTGGTCTTCCGCGGTCCGGTCCCGGCCGCGGAGATGTCCGCCGAGTACCTGTCGGCGGCGGTGCTGGGGCTGACCAGCGAGCACGAGGGGCTGCCGGTCGTGCTGCTGGAGTCGGGGGCGCACGGAGTGCCGTCGGTGGCCTTCGACGTCTCGGGCGGCGTGCGCGCGGCGGGCCAGGTGCTGGTGCCGCCGGGGGACGTGGACGCCTTCGCGGCCGAGCTGGGCCGGCTGGCGGATTCGGTGGAGGAGCGGCGGCGGCTGGGGGCCGACGCCCGCGCACGGGCCGAGGCCTTCCGCCTCGACCACGTGCTGGACGGCTGGGAGCGGCTGTTCGCCCACGTCGACCGCTGACCGAACCACGCCCATGTCGTGGGGTCGCTAGATCGCGGGCTCGGTGATCTCGGTGCGCTGGCGCGGGACGCCGGACAGCGAGCGCTGGCGCGTGGTCAGCATGGCGGCCACCGGGCTGGGCTCGCGCAGCCGGTTGAAGCGGTCGCGCATGTGCTTGCGCAGGCGGCTGGCCCGGCGCTTCTGCATGGTCTTCTGGGCGGCCACGATGTGCTCCTTGGCCGGCCTGGCCGCGCCGGTCAGCTCGTAGCCCATGGCCTCCAGGCGGTCGCCGAGCATGTGCTCGCACAGGGAGATCTCCCAGTCGTCGAGCCGGTTGGCCCAGCTCCCGACGCGGCTGCGGATGACCTCGCCGTGCGTGTTGCTGTGCCAGACCTTGTGCTCGGGCACGGCGACGCTGGCCGCCTCGCGCGGGGAGATCATCGAGACGGAGAAGTCCTCCTCCAGGAAGTGGCAGAGCTTCTTCAGCTCGGTCGCGGGGTCGTCGGTGAGGTCCTCGTAGCGCAGCTCGTAGTAGGTGTCCTCGGGCAGGGTGCGCTTGAGCTTGGCCCCCGCGTCGATCGCCTCGGCCCAGGTGGAGACGGCGTGGAAGGAGTCCAGCGTGTACCAGGGCATCTCCTTCAGCGAGGCCACGCAGTCGCGGCCGTCCCTGATGAGGTGGACGAACTGGGCGTCGGGGAAGAGCCGCAGCAGCATGTCGACCTGCTTGACGTAGCTTGGGCGCTTGTCGCCCCAGCGGGCCTTGTCGAAGCGGTCGGCGTACATCCGGAAGGCCGTGCCGATCACGGAGCCGAGCGAGCCGGGGCCCTCGACCGCCTGCTGGACGAACTCGTCCTTGTCGATCTTGAGTTCGCGGAACTTGGTGCTGCGGTCGGTCGCGATCCACTGCGCGAGCGCCCTGCGGCGCGCGTCGATCCGCAGGTCGCCCCAGGCGCGGCGGCGGTAGTAGGCGGGTACGAGGAAGCGGGTCTCGGGCGGCACCGCCATGTGCGGGTGCGAGTGCAGCATGAGCTGGAGCATCGTGGTGCCGGAGCGCGGGCATCCGATGACGAAGACTGGCCTGTCGGACATTTCGTACTAACCCCCGAAAACTTAGACGAGAACGTGCTCTCGGCTCTCCCGAGAGGAGGCGACGGCGTGCCTGCGCGTGAAGCGCCACATCCGGTAGACAAGAAAGACCTCGTTGGCCAGCAGCAGCACCCCGGCCGCCGCGGCGAGCGGGATCAGCGCCCATGCCCCCGCAAGAGGCGCGATCACGAACACCGCCGCATGGAACTCGATGCCGCTGATCAGGTGCGAACGCACCCGGTGCCGGGCCAGGAACCTGTTCAGCCGGCGGAAGAAGCCGGACGGGCGCGGCACCCGCTCCAGCGGCTGGGTGTCATCGTCCGGCTCCGGCGGCCCCACGGGCTCCATTGCCGGTCCCAGCGGCCCCGCCGTCCCGTGCGCCACCCCCTGGCGCTCGTCCCTGACGGCCTCGCGGACCCGCTTCATCTGCGGCGCGTTGACGTACCTGAAAAGGTCCAGCACGGCCACCGCCGCGCCCAGGACCACATAGCCGACGTCGCCGGTCACCGCGTACTGCCCGTACGCCAGGCCCGCGGCGCACAGCACGACCCTGATCCGGTCCCCCACGTAGTCGAGCCAGAGGCCGAAGGGCGTCCCCGTGCCCTTCAGCCGGGCGATTTTGCCGTCCACGCAGTCGATCATGAAGCTGAGATAGAAGATCGCAGCGCCCGCCAGGAGCTGGTTCATGGCGAAACAGGTGGCCGACGCCACGCCGAGGACCAGCGAGAGCACGGTCAGGCCGTTGGGTGTGATCCGGGTGTGGTTGGCGACGGGCAGTGCGACCCGGCAGGCGACCGGGTCCACGAAATACACGGTCCACCAGGAGTCTCTCCGCTTGCGTGTCTCGTGGACGTCATCGAGCGAATAGGTCCTCATGCCAACCAGCATGAACACGGGGCGCGCTCTGGCGATTACTGTCTGGAACTACTGGGGGATGTCCATGCCGGTTCTTGACCAACCCGGCACGGTGAATCGCCACGTGCCCCCGGCCTCGCCGTCCCTGCACCAGCCCTTCAGCACCAGGCCGCGGGTCTCCGTACGGGCCTGGAGCCGCCAGGCCGGCCCGCCGCCCGCCAGCCGCGCCGGGTCGAACGCGGTCACGAACCCCCCACGGCCCGTCCTGCTCACCTCCAGCGGCACCTTGCGGCGGCCGTCGCTCAGCCACAGGTTCATCCGGTCGATCCGCCGGTCCACGCGGTGGACGGCCAGCTCGCCGCGCACGCGGTACTCCGCGCCCGTCCACGCGCAGGAGTCGACCCTGGCCAGCAGCTTGAGCTCGTCGCGGGCGTCGAACACCTCGTCGGGGATGCGCAGCCGGCGGTCGCGGAAGAACGGGTAGTCGCCGTACCAGCCGGTGGTACGCCAGCCGCGCGGCACCACGCGGGTGCCGGACTCGGCGCGGGCGCGGCGGAAGTCGCGTACCTTCCGCAGCTCCGCCACCAGCCCCCGCGTCATCAGGTGCAGCTCCAGGCGGCGCAGCGACGGCGCGGCGGCGACCGCCCCCGGCCCCAGCTCGGCCACCCAGGCGCGGGCCAGGTCGAGCAGCGGGCCCGGCTCCTCGCACCTCTCCAGCGCCTGGAACAGGAAGAGGATGTCCTTCTCCAGCACCAGCGCGTCGAAGCCGTCGAGCAGCTCCGGCGCCCGCTCGTCGAGGAAGGCGCGCACCGAGCGGATGGCGGCCAGGCGCTCGTTGAGGTTGGACAGCTCGTTGCGGCGCTGGGTGATCGAGTCCTCCCCCTCCTCGCGCCGCCGCCAGTGGTAGACCACCTCGCCCAGCATGTCCACGCTGCCGGCCAGCACATGGGCCTGCATGGCGACCGGCACGTCCTCGTAGATCCCGGCGGGGAAGGTCAGCCCGGCGCGCTCCCAGAAGTCACGCCGGTAGACCTTGTTCCACACCGTACGGTCGCGCACCAGCACCTGCTTGTCGGTGATGTGCGTGCACAGCACCGGCCGCCTGAACACCTTCTCGTGCAGCGTGGACTCCTCCAGCACGCCGTCCACGAGCCGCCCCACCGCCCCGCAGGCGAGGTCGGAGCCGGTCTCGGCGAGCTTGCCGATCATCCGCTCGTACGCCTCGGGCGGCACGACGTCGTCGGCGTCGGCGAAGGCCAGGTACGTGCCCCGCGCCACCCGGATCCCGGCGTTGCGGGCCGGCCCCGGGCCCTGGTTGCGCTGCGTGACCAGCACGAACCGTGGATCGGCGGCGGCGAAGTCCTCGGCGACACGCCTGGCGCCGTCGAGGGAGCCGTCGTCCACCAGGACGACCTCCAGGTCGTCCAGCGACTGGGCGGCGAGCGACTTCAGACACTCGGTGATGTAAGGCTCCACGTTGTGGAACGGGACGATGACGCTGAGCAGGGGGATCATGGCCGATGCGGCTCCTTGACCTCGCGGAAGTGCGTTCGAGGGCAGCATGCCGCGCCGCCCGCGCCGGGGACCCGCGCCTGAAGAGCTCTTTACCGGCGGCCCGATCGGCTACGTTGAGCATCAGGACGGGCACGAACGGTAGGGGGCGGAATGCTTCGCGGCGCGCACGACGACGACCTCCCGGCCATGCGGCGCTGGCGCAACCACCCGCGGGTGCGCGCCGCCAGCTTCACCACGCACGAGATCGGCGCCGACGAGCACGCCCGCTGGTGGGCGGCCGTCCGCGCCGACGCCACCCGGCGGGTGCTGATCTACGACCACGACGGCGTCCCCGCCGGCGTGGTCGCCTACTCCGACCTGTCGCCCGCGAGCGCCGACTGGGGCTTCTACCTCGACCTCGACGGCCTCGAACGGTCGGGGGCGCTGCTGCGGGCCTGGGCCGGGCTGGAGCGGGAGGCCATCGAGCACGCCTTCGGCCCGCTCGGCCTGACGGTCCTGCGGGGCGAGGTGCTGGCCGACAACGCGCCGGTCAGATCGCTGCACCGGCGCTTCGGGTTCGCCGAGGTCGCCGCCTACCGCCGGGTCGTCGACGGGGTGCCGCGCGACGTCGTCGCCATCGAGCTCAGGAGGGAAGACGCATGATCTCCATCGCGGGCCGGGCCATCGGTCCCGGCCATCCGCCGTACGTCGTGGCCGAGCTGTCCGGCAACCACAACGGCAGCCTGGAGCGGGCCCTCGCCATCGTCGACGCGGTGGCCGACGCGGGGGCGCACGCGCTGAAGCTGCAGACGTACACACCGGACACGCTGACCGTCGACGCCGACGGGCCGGCGTTCCGGCTGGGCGACGCGCACTCGCTGTGGGGCGGCGAACGCCTCTACGACCTCTATCAGCGGGCCCGCACGCCGTGGGAGTGGCACGAGCCGCTGTTCGCGCGGGCTCGGGAGCGGGGGCTCGCCGCCTTCTCCTCGCCGTTCGACCCGACGGCCGTCGAATTCCTGGAGAAGCTGGACGTGCCGGCTTACAAGATCGCCTCGTCCGAGCTGGTGGACCTGCCGCTGATCCGGCTCGCGGCGGCCACGGGCAAGCCGCTGATCATCTCGACCGGCATGGGGACGGCCGGCGAGATCGGCGCGGCCGTGACCGCCGCCAGGGAGGCGGGCTGCACCCGGCTCGCCGTGCTGGCCTGCACGGCCTCCTACCCGGCGGCGCCGGCGGAGAGCAACCTGCGGGCGCTGCCGCTGCTGGCCGCGCTCACCGGCGAGGTCGTCGGCCTCTCCGACCACACGCCCGGCATCGGCGTGCCGCTGGCGGCGGTGGCGCTAGGGGCGTGCCTGATCGAGAAGCACGTCACGCTGGCGCGGGCCGACGGCGGGGTGGACTCCGCGTTCTCGCTGGAGCCGGCCGAGCTGGCCGCGCTGGTGACGGAGAGCGCGCGGGCCTGGGAGGCGCTGGGCGAGCCGGTGCTCGGGCCGCGGCCGTCCGAGCGGGAGGGGCTGCGCTTTCGCCGCTCCCTCTACGTGGTGCGCGACGTGCGGGCCGGCGAGGAGGTGGGGCCTGGCAACGTACGGTCGGTCCGGCCCGCCGGAGGGCTGCCGCCGGACGCGGCGCGCGAGGTGACGGGGCGGCGCTTCGTCCGCGACGTGCCGAAGGGCACGCCGCTGACCTGGGACCTCATCTGACCAGCGCGAGGAGGGCGTCCGCGACGCGCTCCCTGCCCCGGCCGTCCACCAGCCCTCCGCCCCGGCGGCCGTGCTCCTCGCGGGCGGCCGGGTCGGACAGCAGCCTGGCCAGGACGGCCACAGCCTCAGGGCCGGGCGCGCCGCCGAGTCCCGCCGCCACGCCCCTCCCCACCAGCTCGTCGTAGCCGATGAGCTGGTTGTCGGCCACCCAGCTGAGCGCCGTGGGCACGCCCAGGTAGAGCAGCTCCCAGATGGCCGAGCCCGCGGCGGTGACCACGAGGTCGGCGGCGGCCATCAGCTCCGGCAGCCGGTCGGTGGGCGGGATGACGGTGATCGGCGACTCGGCTGCGAACGGGGCCGGGCTGATCACCGTGGCGGTGAACGGCACGCCGGTCGCGCCCAGGGCCTGCGCCCAGGCCGGGGCGACCCCGGCGGCGTCGGTGCCGCCGAAGAAGCACAGGACGTCCGGGACGCGGTCCGGGCGGCGGGGTGCGCGGGCGCGTCGGCGTACGCTGTCGCGCAGCAGCACGTAACGGGCGCCGGCCAGCACCGGCCCGGCGGGGAACGGACGGTGTTCGGCGCCGAGGTTCTGGTCGAGGTAGAGGTCGGCGTGCTGGCCGAGCGGGTCGCCGTCGACGACGGCGAGCACGGGCAGCCCGTGGCGGCGCAGCTCCTCGCCCGTGCCGGGCGGCAGGTCGTAGGAGTCGAGGACGACCGCGTCCAGCCGGAGCGCGCGGGCCAGCGCGGCCAGGGCGGCCGGCGACTCGGGTGCGGGGGTGAGCGGGAGTACGCGCTCGCGGAGCTGGGCGAGTGCCCAGGGCGAGTCGCGCACCGCTCCCAGGAAGACCGGGCGCGCGCCGCGTGAGCGCAGCTCCTCGGCCAGGGCGACGCAGCGGACGAGGTGGCCGACCCCGCTGCCCGCGCCCGCGTCGCAGCGGAACCCGACGCGCGGCCCGGCGCTCACGCGTCCTGCAGCGCCTTCTGGCGTACGTGGGCGTTGAGCCCGCACACCTCGGGGCGGTCGCGCAGCCAGCTCACCAGCGCCCGCATCGGCACGCAGCGGTCGCCCAGCTCGCCCACCACGCGGGAGATGAGCAGCCAGTCGTCCTCGGTGTCGAGCGTCAGCCGGAGGTCGGCGGCGAGGGGGTGGTAGGCGAGCCCGAGCAGCCGGGCGTCGCCGGCGGCCTCGGTGTAGATGTGGGAGGTGACGTGGGTGCGGTGGTAGGAGACGGCCTCGCGGTCGCAGCGCTCCAGGGCCGCCCGCGCGATGATCTCGACGTCGAGGCCGCGCGGCAGGGTGCGGGCCAGGCTCGTGCTGAGGTAGTCGAGCCCGGGGACGGCCTGGAAGACGAGCGCGGCCTCCCTGACGACCGTCGGGTCGAGCAGCGGGCAGTCGGCGGTGAACCGCATGACGGCCTCTCCTGGCCGCTCCCCCAGCGCCTGCGTGAACCGGGTGAGCACGTCGTCGACCGGGCCGCGGTGGCAGCGGACGCCGAGCCCGGCGGACTCGGCGGCCACCGCGTCGTCCTCGGGGAGCGTGGTGGTGGCGACGATCAGCTCGTCGAGCGCGGCCGACTCGCGGGCCGCGCGGACCACCCAGCCGAGCACCGACCGGTCACCGTCGCCGAGTTGTCGCAGCACCTTGCCGGGCAGCCGGGTGGATCCCATCCTGGCCTGAATGATTCCGACAATACGCACGAAAGCCCCATTCCCCCGTGTGACAGTGCGTCATAGGCCGATCGCGTTATGCTACCGCCCGGCACATGATTTCAGGGGGCGACGTGAGCATTCTCCATGGGTCGTCGATGTTGATCACCGGGGGCACGGGGTCTTTCGGAAAGGCCTTCATCCGCCACGCGCTCGACTCGATCGGGGTGCGGCGCCTGGTGGTCTTCTCCCGCGACGAGCTCAAGCAGTACGAAGTCCGCCGGCTCTTCGCCGACGACGAGCGGCTGCGCTGGTTCATCGGCGACGTCCGCGACCGCGAGCGGCTGACCAGGGCCATGCACGGCGTCGACCACGTCGTGCACGCCGCCGCGCTCAAGCAGGTCGACACGGCCGAGTACAACCCGTTCGAATACGTCCGCACCAACGTCGCCGGCTCTCAAAACGTGGTGGAGGCCGCCATCGACTGCGGCGTGCGCAAGGTGGTGGCGCTGTCCACCGACAAGGCCTCCAGCCCCATCAACCTCTACGGCGCCACCAAGCTGGTCGCCGACAAGCTGTTCGTCTCCGCCAACCACTACGCCGCCGCCCACGAGACCCGCTTCTCCGTGGTCCGCTACGGCAACGTCGTGGGCAGCAGAGGCTCGGTGATCCCGCTCTTCCAGCGCCTCGCCGAGCAGGGCGACAGCCTGCCGATCACCGACAAGCGCATGACCCGGTTCTGGATCACCCTCGACCAGGCCGTCCGCTTCGTCGTCGACTCCTTCGAGCTGATGCAGGGCGGCGAGCTCTACGTCCCGCGCATCCCCAGCATGCGCATCACCGACCTCGCCGAGGCGCTGGCGCCGCAGAGCCCCATCTACGAGATCGGCATCAGGCCCGGCGAGAAGCTGCACGAGGAGATGATCGGCCCCGACGACGGCCGCCGCACGCTGCGGCTGGCCGACCGCTACGTCGTGCAGCCCACGATCGCCACCTGGGGCTACCGCCCGCCGCAGAGCGGGGAGCTGCTGCCCGAGGGCTTCGCCTACCGCTCCGACACCAACGACCAGTGGCTCACCGTCGACGACCTGCGCGACATGGTGACCGGCTGATGCTCCCCTACGGACGGCAATCCGTCGACGAGAGCGACGTGGCGGCGGTGACCACCGTGCTGCGCGGCGACTGGCTGACCACGGGGCCGGCGGTCGCCGCGTTCGAGTCCGAGCTGGCGCGCTGGACCGGCGGCGTGCCGTGCGTGGCGGTCACCTCCGGCACGGCCGCGCTGCACGTCGCCTACGTCGCGGCGGACGTGCGGCCGGGCGACGAGGTCATCACCACGCCGCTGACGTTCGTGGCGACGGCGGCCACGGCCGCGCTGCTCGGCGCGCGGGTGCGCTTCGCCGACGTGCAGCCCGACACCGGCAACCTCGATCCCGACGCGGTGACCGCGCTCGTCACCGGCCGCACGCGCGCGGTCACCGCCGTCGACTACGCGGGCCATCCCGCCGACTACGACCAGCTCCGGGAGGTCGCCGAGCGGGCCGGCGCGCTGCTGATCGCCGACGCGGCCCACTCGCTGGGGGCCGCTTACAAGGGCCAGCCGGTGGGGACGCTCGCCGACCTCACGACGTTCTCGTTCTTCCCCACCAAGACCGTCACCACGGCCGAGGGCGGCGCGGTCGCGGCGGCCGACCCCGAGCTGCTGCTGCGGGCCGCCCGCTTCATGAACCACGGGCTCGTGCGCGAGCAGGCCGCGCAGCGCGACCCCGGCGTGGGCGGCTGGCACCAGGAGGTGCACGCGTTCGGGCTCAACTACCGGCTGCCCGACGTGCTGTGCGCGCTCGGCGTCAGCCAGCTCCGGCGCCTGGCCCGCTTCCGCGAGCGCCGCGCCGAGCTGGTGGCCCGCTACAACGTGCTGCTGCGCGACGTTCCCGGGCTCACGCTGCCCGTGCGGCGGGCGTACGTGTCGCCCAACTGGCACCTCTACCCCGTGCGCGTCCGCCATGGGCGGCGGCGCGAGGTCTACGACCGCATGCGGGCGGCCGGCATCGGCGTGCAGGTCAACTACATCCCGGTCTACTGGCATCCGGTGTTCGAGGATCTCGGCTACCAGCGGGGCATGTGCCCGGCCGCAGAGGCCTACTACGCCGAGGAGCTGTCGCTGCCGCTCTTCCCTGACCTGACCGACGCCGAGCAGGACCGCGTCGTCGACACGCTGGCCGCGATCCTGCGTTAGCGCTCGGCGAGCAGCAGGCAGCCGTCCTCGCTCCGGTCCACCAGGAAACGCCGGTCGGCCACCAGGGCGACCGGCCGCTGCCCGGTGCGCACCAGCGGGCGCAGCGCCTTGCCCTGGTCGATCACGACCTCCCACCACGACTCCTGGCCCACGCTCTCGTCGAGGTCGGCGAGCGGCACCCTGGCGTGGAAGTCCTGCCCGGCGAGCGCCACCGGGAAGTACATCTCCTCGCCGTCGCTCCTGCGGCGCAGCCGCAGCACCGGCTCGCCGTCGCCGACGTCGGCCAGCTCCCCCGAGAACACCAGGTCGCCGCCGTCCATCCGGCACTCGCCGATGATCACCTCGGCCAGGCGCAGGCGCAGGCCCCAGGCCCCCTTCGCGGTACGGACCGGCACCACCCACACGCCGGACGCGCGCCGCGGGGCCGGAACGGCGGGCGGCAGCCAGCGCGGCCCGGCCACCCGGCCCTCCAGCCGCAGCCCGTGCCCCCTGAGCTGCAGGCGCAGGTCCCACTGGCCGCGCCGGGTGAGCTGCGCGGCCGAGAGCGCGGCCGGGTCGAAGGCGAAGGCGAACGGGAACACGTGCTGTGGCAGCCGCACCCCGTCCTCCTCCTCGACGCTCTCCCAGGCGGGCGCGGACTCCTGGTCGGACAGCCGTACGCGCTCGCCGGTGCGGCGCTCCTCCAGCCACACGCGCACCCGCGCCCGGCGCAGCACGCCCACGTCGAAGCTGCCGACGCCCACCCGGCCCTCGCCCACCAGGACCCCGCGCCGCCAGCCGAGCTCCACCAGGCGGGCGGCGAGCCTCAGCTCCTCCGAGACGTCCGACAGGCCGCCCGGCAGCCAGGGATGGCGGGCGTGCCAGCGCCTGCGCAGGATCCCCGCGGGCCGTACCGGTGGCCGCAGCCGGCCGTCGCGGGCCTGGGCGTGCACGTCGCCCAGCTCGGGCAGGCAGTGCCCGCGCAGGAGATGAAGCTGCAGCCGGCGCGCGAACGGCACGCTCAGCCACGCCTCGCGGGACACGCCGTCGAGGTAGCGGACGATCAGCCCGACCAGCTCCGGATCCGCGGCGCCGCCCATCCCGGCCACGGCCTCGGCGGCGACGCTCATGTCGATGTCCATCGTGTCGCGGTCGAAGGCGGGCTTCAGCCGGGGAGCGCGGCGGGCCAGCAGGTCCGCGGTCTCCAGCACCGACAGCAGGCGGTCGCGCAGGTTGCCCACCTCCAGGCTGCGCTGGGTGATCGAGGCGCCCGGCTCGTCGCGTTCGCGCCAGTGGTAGACGACCCTGGCGAGGACGTCCACCGAACGCGCGCCGACGTGGGCGGCCATGGCGACGGGCTGGTCCTCGTACATGCGCTCGGGGAAGCTCAGCCCCAGCCGGTCCCAGAAGGAGCGGCGGTAGACCTTGTTCCACAACATCCGGTCGCGGATCAGCAGCGGGTGGCGGGTGATGTGGGTACGCCGCCTCGGCTCGGCGAACGCCTCCCGGTGCGCCCACGACGGGACCAGCAGGTTGCGGTGCAGGCGCATGACGTTGCCGCAGGCCAGGTCCGAGCCGGTGGCCTCCAGGGAGGCGACCATCCGCTGGAACGCCTCACGCGGGACCGTGTCGTCACCGTCCACGAACGCCAGGTAGCGGCCCGTCGCCCGGGCCAGGCCGACGTTGCGGGCCCGGCCCACGCCCTGGTTGGCCTGGACGACGAGGGCGATGCGCGGGTCCTCGGCCTGCCTGGCCCGTACGACGTCCGGGCCGTGGTCGTCGCTGCCGTCGTCGACGCAGATCACCTCCAGGTCGTCCAGGGTCTGGGCGCGGATGGAGTCCAGGCAGGGGCCGATGTACTTCTCGACGTTGTGGAACGGGACGATCACCGAGAGAACCGGCACGTGTACTCCTCGTCGTCGCTGCGTCGTCTGTCGCCGTCTGAATCTGTCGCTGTCTGAGTGGTCTGAGTGGGTGGTGGTTGGTCGTCTGGGTGGTCGTGGGCCGTCTGGGCGGGTCGCCGTCTGGGCGAGTCGTCATCCGGCACCTGGGACGTCATCTGGCGCCCGGGACGTCGTGGGGCCTGCTGTCGTCCTCGCGGTCCTTGGCCGAGGCGCGGGCCGGGTCGCGCGGTCAGCCGGACAGCAGGCGGATGACCTTCCGTGCCACCCGGCGCGGCCGGGCCAGGCGGCGCGAGAGCCGGTAGCCGAGCGTGCGCCGGTAGGCGGTCGCCTTCCGCTGGGTCCTGCGCAGCTTTCCCCTGGCCCGTACCAGCTCGCGCTCCCGGTAGGAGAGCTTGGTCTCCAGCCGCGCGATCCTGGCCAGGGCCGCGGCGAGCTGGTCCGCCAGACGGTCACGGGCGCCCAGCAGGTCGCGGTACGTCGGCGCGTGCCCGGCCGGCTCGGCCGGCTGCCCCAGCTCGGCGTCCAGCTTGCGGGCACGGTCGAGGTCGCCCGGGTCGCAGGAGCGGCCCGCCATGCCGCACAACGTCAGCGTGAGCTCGTCGGCGTCCAGCGGCCACGGCCACGGGTGGTGATGGCCGGCCGCCTGGAGGCGTACGGCGAACCGCAGCAGGATCCGGCACAGGACGATCCGGGGGTCGGGCGGGGCCGGCGGGCCCTGGAGGTCGCCTATGGGGGCGAACCTCACGCCGTCGTACACGAGGCTGTCGGCCGCCGCCGCCGGGTCGCCGCCGTCCTCCACCCAGTCCGCCAGGGCGGTCAGCAGCTCGCGGACGGTCGCGGTGTCCTCGCGGGCGCACGCCTCGACGAGGATCTCCTCCAGGACACGGCCGGCGGGGATGGGACGTTCGCCGCCGTCGGGCAGTTGCCTGAGGCCGGTGTGGGTGAGCTCGTACAGGGTGCCGCCCTCCTGGACGAGACCGAGGGGCAGTGCCGTGTACGCACGCTCCTCCGCGTCGGCGTCGTCCCGCTCCTTGGTGAGCAGCGGGGGCCGTACGGTGACGGCGAGCCACGCCGGGGCCAGCTCCTCGCCCAGGCGGTGCCGGAACACCAGGCGGGTCAGGCGCAGCGGGTCGGCCACCAGCATGCGGTCACCGTCCCTGGCGCTCAGCGGGAACGCCAGCGCGTCCGGCAGGTCGAAGGCCAGCGCCTCGCGGGCGAGCAACGCGCGCGGCGCGTGCCGCGACGGATAGGCCGCGTAGCAGCGCTGCACGCTCAGCCCCGCCGACTCCAGCGCGGCGTCCAACGCTCCCGGCCCGCTGGGGTAGCTGGGGTCGAAGCCGTGCGGCGCCCACTGGTCGTCGCCGCCGTCCCGGTCGGCCGGGCGCGCCTCCAGGAGGCGGTCCACGCCCAGGTCGTTGTGTACGCCGAGCACGAGCCTCCCGCCGGGCGCGACCAGGGCCGACAGGGCGTCGAGCGACTCGGCCCAGGACGCGGCCGGCGCCTCGGCGGAATGCGTCCGCAGCAGGCCGTCGAGCGCCAGCACGAGATCGTACGGCTCGTCGGCGGCGAACGCCTCCAGCCTGCCGCAGAAGACGTCCAGGGCGGAGTGGCGTTCGGCGAGGGCGCAGGCGTCAGGATAGGACCGCACCAGCACGGCCACCCTCCCCGCGAGTGGGGTGAGGACCGTCTCGTCCTCCGCCAGCCCAGCTGGGGCGGCCGACTCCTCCCCCGTCAGCCCGGCTTGGGCGATCACCTCGTCCACCACCGTCTGCGGGTGCGGTCCGACCAGCAGCACCTTGCCGCTCGCCGGCACCATCCGCCTGATCAGCTCAAGTGCCGCCCCTCGCCAGTCGGTGACGCCGCCCGACATGTCGGCCATATCCGACCACAGCAGCATCTCCCCTCCGACCAAGCGGACGTTCCCGGGTGCCTCGTTCATGCGTACCGCACCCGCTTCCATCCGAACATGCGCCGTAGCTCCTCCGGTGTCGCCTGATACTCGAATCCCAGCTCCCGCCCCGCCACCTCGGCCGCCAGCCCCGGATCGACGCGCACGCCGTGCAATTCGGGCCAGAGCCGTATCCGGCGCGCGGTGCCGCCGTATTCGGGGCGTTCGTCCTCGTACTGCATGGGGTCCCCGTACACCGCGACCTCGCAGCCCACGGACGCGCCGTAGAACAGCGCGCTGCCGAGCCGGTTGGAGGCCACCCTGCGGTGACGCCTCAGCTGGATCAGCTGCTTGCGCAGGAAGTCGCGCCCCTTGCTCTCCCAGCGGGAGCCGCGTTCACCATGACAAATAACCCGAAATCCCCGCGATTCATACGCCTGCCGGATGTCCGGATTTGCGAATTCCAGCCAGTAAAGGCAGACCGTTACCGACTCTGTCTCGACATCTCGGATTTCGGCGGCGAGCCGGTCGTGATCGCCCCTGACAGAGCTCTTCTCCCAGCCATGGAAGGGATACCAGATCGTACCTTCGCGTTTTGTGGTGACGCCCAGTTCGGGCTCCAGATGGAGGAGGTAGATCCAGGGCGCGCCGATCAGGTAGTGCCCTCTGCGGCCCATCGACCAGCCTCGCCGACGCAGCACGTCAGACCATACGAAACGCGGATAACCAGGGCTGCACCAGTGGTCGTTCGGCGGGAATCCGTGCAGATAGTTCCATCCGTGCTGAAGGAAACCCTGGATGCGCTTCGGCGTCTCGTCCGGCATCTCACAGTATCTGCCGAGTATGCGCGAGTGCCCGTACCAGTGATTGGATTCGTCCATCATTCCCCCGTAGCGGTTGGCGCGCCCCATGCGACATTCCCAGCCCCGAACATGCCCCACTCGCCGTTATACGGTTCCATTACTCCCGGCGGGGCCTTGGTTTCTCCTGACCCGGAAATGCCGCTACACTCGGTCGTGGCCTGAGGACAGAGAGTTAGTGAGTGATCATGAGCCATCTCGACCGGTTGCGGGCCGTCTTCCGCAGATCTCTCAACCTTCCCGCCGACGCACCCGTCGACGACCTCGAATACCGCGCCATCCAGCAGTGGGACTCGCTGGCTCACATGGCGCTGGTCGCCGCGATGGAGGACGAGTTCTCCATCATGATCGACACCAACGAGATGATCGACATGAGCTCGTTCGCGGCGGCGGCCGAGCTTCTCGAACAGCACGGCATCGGCACCGCCGCCGTCTGAGCGCACCTCCGGGCACCGGGGTTCACGCAGACGCGCCGGCGACGCGCGCAGGCGTCGGGGGACGCCACGACGCACTTCGCGACGCACATCGGCTCACCTCCGGTCCAGCGGGGGTGCCATAGACCGGGCCAGCCATCGTCCGAGCCATTGGGGGCGGCATGACAACGGACCAGGCAGCGTCTACCGCACACGGGAGGACGCGATGACACCGGACCCAGCACCGGATTCAGCACCGGACTCGGCACCGGATCGGGAGGCGGCCGGGCTCCGCGCCCCCGCGCCCCCGTCCAGGGACACCGGCGACACCACGACGTCACGGCACAGCGACACCACTGCGACACCGCACGCCGACGCCACGGTGACTCCGTACGAGGACACCACTGCGACGCCGCACGACGACACCACGACGACTCCACAAGGCGGCAGCGCCGCCGCTGCCGCCGCCGCTGCTCCGGCAGCCTGCTCCCAGAGCGCCTCTCCCGCCGAGGCAGCCTCTCCGCACGGCCCCGCCGCCGCCGAGCCGACCCCTTCCGGTGGTCACGCCATCACACCAGCGTCTCCCAGTGATCCCGACACTGAAGCAACGCCCGCAAGCGGCCCAGCAAGCGCCGTCGCCTCCCCGTACGAGTTCACGGCCGATGTAGTGTTCCCGGGCGAGCCCGCCGCCGCGCCGGCTTTCACCGGCGCGTACACCGTCGAAGCGTCGGCTTCCGGCGGCCCTGCCGCTGCGGCGCCTTCCGAAGACGAAGCAGCGGACGTTCCACGACCGGAGCCGAGCCGCAACAGCCCCGTACGAACGACAGCCGCCCCCAGCCCTCGCACCGCCGGCACCGCCATGGACTACGCAACCGCGTGGACCGGCCTAGGCACCCGCCCTACAACAGCCGAGCCCTTCTCCGACCGCTCCTCAGGGCGACGCATGAGCCCGGCCACCGCCTCCCCCCGCGTCGTCCTCATCACAGGCTCAACGACAGGGATCGGCCGCGCGACAGCAGTCCGGCTTGCCGCCGACGGCGACCGCGTCGTGCTCCACGGCCGCGACGAGGAACGCGCCGAGAAGGCCGCCGCCGAGGTGGCGGCGCAGACCGGCGGTCTGACGGACTCCGTGCACGGTGACGTCGCCGACCCCACCCTCATCTCGGCCATGATGCGGCGGATCCACCAGCGCCACGGCCGTCTCGACGCGCTCGTCATCAACGCCGGCATCCACGCCGCCGGTCTCCTCGGCATGGTCCGCACCGAGACGGTCGGCCGTCTCTTCGAGATCAACGCGATCGGCGCGGCCCACACGCTGCAGGGGGCGCTCAGGCTCCTGCGGCGCGGGACCTCTCCCTCGATCGTCCTCGTCTCCTCGGTCATGGGCCGTGCGGGCGGCCCGGGGCAGGCCGTCTACTCTGCCTCCAAGGCGGCGCTCATCGGCCTCACCCTCGCCGCCGCCAAAGAGCTGGGTCGCTCCGGGATCAGGGTCAACGCCGTGGCCCCTGGCTACATCCAGACCGACATGCTGTCCACGCTCGAACCCGACGCCCGTACCGCCACGATCGCCGCCACGCCGCTCGGCCGCCTCGGCCGTCCTGATGACGTCGCGAGCGCTGTGGCGTTCCTGCTCTCCCCCGACGCCGACTTCGTCACCGGCCAGGTCCTCGGCGTGGACGGCGGTCTGGTGCCATGACAGGAAACGACCAGCTCAACGACCAGCTGAACGGCCGGTCCGACGACCAGCAGCCACTCCGACCAGCTTGGGTGGAGCCGCCCCAGCCGCCGTCACCATCGCCGTCGCATCCGGAGCCTTCTGCGGGGTCGGCCGCGTCAAAGCCGCCAGCCGCCCCTCCGGCAGGCCCGATCACCACGAAGACGGCATCCACGCCGCCAGCAGAGCCGGTCACCCCGGAGACAACACCCACACCATCGGTACAACCGATGACCCCGAAGACGGCAGCCCAGCCATCAGTAGAACCGGATACCCCGAAGACAGCAGGCGTTCCGTCGGCACAGGCGTTGCCGGCGAAGGCGGTCGTCACGTCGGTGACAGGGGTGACAGTGGTGACGAAGATGACGGGGATGACGGGGGTGGTCGCCGCCGGGTCGGCAGTCGTTTCTTCCGCAGCACCTGAGCCGGGGGCGGGGACAGGGGCGGGTGTTTCGGAGATGGGTGGCGTTCCAGGGATCACCGATGGAGGGGTTTTTCCGCATCCTCAGGCGCGGATGATCATTGCCGGGGAAGGGGTGGTGCTCGGAGCCGGCGAGCTGGAGCGGCGGATCGTCCGGACGGTCGAGATCCTGGCGCGGCTGCGGCCCGGCCCGCTGTTCTGCGGGATGCGCAACAACCTCGCCTCCGTGCTCCGCTATCTGGCGGCGTTCCGTTCCGGGCGGCCGGTGGCGCTGCTGGATCCCGACCTGTCGCCGGGCACGCTGGCGGAGCTGGCGGGGCGGTTCCGGCCTGCGGCGCTGCTCGGGTTCACGCACGCGGCCGACGGCTCCTCGCCGGCGCGCCGCGACACGCCCGAGCCGCATCCCGACCTCGCCGTCCTCCTCGCCACCTCGGGTTCCACCGGCAATCCCAAGCTCGTACGCCTGTCCCGCCAGGCCGTCCTCGCCAACGCCGCGAGCATCGCCGCCGCCCTGTCGATCACCCCGGACGAGGTCGCGCCCACGAGCCTGCCGCTGCACTACAGCTACGGGCTCTCGGTGCTCAACAGCCATCTGGCGGCCGGCGCGACCGTGATGCTGACGGAGGCGGGGCTGCTTGAGCGATCGTTCTGGACCCATCTGGACGCGCACCGCTGCACGTCCCTGGCCGCCGTCCCCTATCAGTACGAGATGCTCCGCCGACTGCGCTACGACCGTTCCGAGCATCCGGCCATCGCCACGCTCACGCAGGCCGGCGGGCGGCTCGCTCCGGAGGTGGTCAGCGAGTTCGCGGCGAGGGCGGACCGGTTCTTCGTGATGTACGGGCAGACGGAGGCCACCGCCCGCATCGCCGTCCTGCCTCCGGACCGGCTGGCCGACAAGCTCGGCTCGGTGGGACGGGCCGTGCCCGGCGGGCGGCTGGAGATCGACGGCGGCGAGGTCGTCTACCACGGGCCCAACGTCATGATGGGCTACGCGGAGACCGCCGCCGACCTGGCCCGCGGTGACGACCTCGGCGGCGTCCTGCGCACCGGCGACCTCGGACATCTGGACGCGGAGGGCTTCCTCCACCTCACCGGGCGGCTCAAGCGCATCGCCAAGATCTTCGGCGTACGGGTCAACCTCGACGACGTCGAACGCCTGCTCCGCAACGCGGGCCCGGCCGCCGCCACCAGCGGCGACGACCGGGTGACGGTCTGGGCAGAGGGGCTGGACGCGGCCGGCTGCGCGGGGCTCGCCCGGCGGCTGGGGGCCGAGCTGCGGCTCCACTGGAGCGGTTTCGACGTACGTCCCATCGACCGCCTGCCCCTGCTCGCCACAGGAAAGGTCGACTACCGCTCCCTGGAAGGACGCGCATGAGCAGCACTTCCGGGAGCCGTACGGCGCGACCGGCCGTGAGGCGGTGGGGCTCAGTGGATGCGAGGAGCTCGGGATGAGCGTTTTCACGTTGCGCGAGGAGGAGCGGGAAGCTCGGCTCGTGAGGGAGCTGGCCGAGCTGACCGAGCGGCATCGTCAGGCGTGCCTGCCATACCAGCGCATTCTGGACGCGATCGGGGTGCGGCCGCCGTACGAGCGGCTGGTGGATCTGCCCTGGCTGCCGGTGCGCTTGTTCAAGACGCACGAGCTGCGCAGCGTTCCGCCGGAGCGGGTGTTCCGGGTGCTGACCTCCAGCGGCACCACCGGGCAGCGGCCGAGTCGCGTCTATCTCGACCGCGAGGCGGCGGCGGCGCAGACACGGATGCTCGCGGCGACGCTCAAGGAGGTGCTGGGCGAGCGGCGGCTGCCCATGCTGGTGGTCGACAGCAGGTCGGTCGTACGCGACGCGACGCTCAGCGCCCGCGGGGCCGGGGTGCTCGGGATGATGAACTTCGGCCGCGACCACACGTTCGTGCTGGACGAGCAGGGGCGGGTGGATGCCGAGGCGGCCAAGGCGTTCCTGGCGCGGCACGGTGGCCGGCGGTTCCTGGTGTTCGGGTTCACCTTCATGGTGTGGCTCTACCTGCTGGATCTGGGCCTGGATCTGTCGCAGGGGGTGCTGATCCACTCTGGTGGGTGGAAGCGGCTGGCCGAGCAGGCGGTGGACAACGCGGAGTTCCGGCGACGGCTGGGGGCGGAGTGCGGGCTCGTCCGGGTCCACAACTTCTACGGGATGGTCGAACAGATCGGGACGATCTTCCTTGAAGGGCCTGATGGGGACGGCCTCTACTGCCCGGACTTCGCCGACGTCGTGATCCGGGACCCGGATACCTGGGAGGAGGCGCCGCCCGGAGTGCCGGGGCTGGTCGAGGTGGTCAGCACGCTGCCCACGTCCTATCCGGGTCACGTGCTCCTCACCGAGGATCTGGGCGTGGTGCGCGGCGTCGATGACGGGGCCTGGCCGGGAAAACGGTTCGAGGTGCTGGGCAGGCTGCCACGGGCAGAGGCACGCGGCTGCAGCGACACCTTCGGACAGCGCTGATGGCGAGCGGAGGGCCACCGACCGGAGAGGCGTCGATGTCGGCGGCGGGGGCGGGGGCGGGCGCCTCGGTAACTACCGGGGCAAGGGTGGACGCCTCCGTAGCGACCGGGGCGCGGGCAGACGCCTCCGTCGCTACCGGGGCAAGGGCGGACGCGTCGGTGGCGACCGCTGGAGCGGTTGGGTCGGCTGGGGCGGCTCGGACGGCGGTGGGGGTGGCTGGGATGGCTGGGGCGGTTGCGGTGGTGTCGGGCGGGATCCTGGGGTCGGGGCAGGGCGGTGGAGAGGGTGATGGTCGTCAGGTGCGGGTGCTGTTCCCTCGTACGGGCGTCGTGTCAGTTGCGGATGGATGGTTGCGTGGCGAGGCCGGGGCGTTTGAGGGGGGTGCGTCTGTCGTCAGGGGCGTGGGCCTTTCTGGGGGCGTGTCCCTTGGTGGTGAAGTTGGGTCTCATCAGGGCGTCGTGCCCGTTGAGGTGCTGGTCCGTGGGTTGCGGGGTGGAGGGCTGGCGGTTGGGGATGAGCGGGTTCGGGGGTTTCTGGGGGCGTTCGGGAAGCGGTTGTTGCGGTCTGGGCCGGCGCGGCGGCATCCCGAGCTCGGGTCGCTCGGGTTCTTCCTGCGGCCCAGCGAGCTGACGCGTACCCTGGACTCCCTCAACGGCGAGCACGTACGGGTGCCGCGCGGGCTGGTCTTCCACATCCCGCCGGCGAACGTGGACACCGTCTTCGTCTACTCCTGGGCTCTGTCCGCGCTCATGGGCAACCGCAACGTCGTACGGCTGTCGCCGCGGGCCGGGGCGGTCGCCGGGGTGATCCTGGAGGCGTTGCACGAGGCGTTGGCCGAGGCTGATCCCATCGTGGGCGAGACGCAGCGGATCGTCACCTATGACCGGTCGGATGAGGAGGTGACGGCGGCCTTGTCCGCGGCCTGCGATCTGCGGGTGGTGTGGGGCGGCGACCGTACGGTGCTGGACGTGCGGCGGCACCCGCTCGCGCCGCACGCCAGGGAGCTTGATTTTCCCGATCGGTCGTCGTTCGCGGTGGTACGGGCGGCGGCCTGGTTGTGCGCGGAGCGGGCGGTTCGGGTCAACGTGGCCGAGGGGTTCGTCAACGACGCCTACTGGTTCGATCAGGCCGCCTGCTCGTCACCGCGGACCGTGTTCTGGGTGGGGGCGGAGAAGGACTGCGACGCGGCTCGGGCCGACTTCATCGATCAGGTGGCGCGGGTGCTCGACGGGCGCGGGTGGGGTGTGGAGCCGGGGATGGCCGTGGAGAAACGGGTGGCCACGTACGGGCTGGCCGCCGACGGGGTGGCGAAGAGCGTGGAGTTCCGGGGGAACGCGCTGGCGAACGTGACCCTGGCGGAGGAGGCGGCGGCTCCGCGGCGGTGGCTGGGGGCCGGGACGTTCGTGCACTGCCGGCTCAGAGGGCTGGCGGAGCTGGGCGCGGTGGTGGAGCGGCGGGATCAGACGATGACGCACTTCGGGTTCGGGCGGGAGGAGTTGGAGGAGCTGGCCAGGGGGTTGGGCGGGCGGGGGGTTGATCGGATGGTGCCGGTGGGGAGTGCGCTCAGCTTTGGTCGGGTTTGGGATGGGGTTGATCTGCCGGTTGAGTTCACGCGGTTGGTGAGCGTCCTTCGGTGACGTTGTTCGGCGGCGTTCTTCGGTGACGTCGTTCGGCGGCGCCTTTCGATGACGTCCCCCCCTGGTGACGTCCCCCGGCGACGTCCCTCGGCGACGTCCCCCGATGGCGTCCTCTGCGTCGCTCTTGAGGGATTGCGGGTGGGTGGGGGCCGCCGTGGTGACGTGAGTTCGGCGGGCGGAGGGTGGGCGGGGGTTTGGTGGGTGGTCCCCTGGTGGGGCGAATTGTGGGGTGGTTGCCTGCGTCGGCGCTGGGTGTCGGCGTGGTTGTGGTGTTTCTGGTGTGTGGGGTCTCCGTGCGGGACCTGGGCGTGTTCGGGGCGTATCTCGGAGGTGGGGTCGCGCTGCCGGGGGTGCTTTTGTGGCGGGCGTTGACCGGTGGGCGTGCGTGGGCGGGGTTGGAGGAGCTGGCGGCCGGGGTGGCGGTCGGGTATGCGGTCGAGGTGCTGGCCTACCTGCCGGCTCGGGCGGTCGGGATGCCGCGGCTGGTGCTGGTTCCGTCCGTGCTGGTGGTCGGGGTTTTTGTGGTGGTGCCTGGGTTGCGGCGGTTCTGGAGGAACGCGGGGCGGGAGCGGGTGCCGGGGTGGTGCGGGTGGGCGCTGGGCGGGGTGGTCGGGTATCTGGTGGTGTGGAGTGCGCTGTTCCTGTATCGGGTGCCGGTCGGGAGGGCGTACGTGGACATGCCCTATCACCTGGCGCTGCTCGGGGAGGTCAAGCGGCAGGTGCCGCCCACGTTCCCGTCGGTGCTGGGTGAGCCGCTCCCCTACCACTGGTTCGTGTACGCCGAGATGGCGGCGACGAGCTGGGTGACCGGGATCGAGCCCGTCACGCTGGTCTACCGGCTCTCCACGTTGCCGATGACCGCCGCGTTGGTGGTGCTGGTGGCGGCGGTGGGGCGGCGGGTGGGCGGGAGCTGGGCGGCCGGGGTGGCGGCGGTCGGGGTCACGTACTTCCTGTTCGGGCCCGTGCTGCAGGACGGCGTGGTGTTCACGACGCGGTCGATGTTCACGGCCTGGGCCAGTCCCACGCAGACGTTCGGGGCGCTGCTCTTCGCGCCTGTGGTGTTGCTGCTGGTGCGTGGGGTGCGGGGGCGGGATTGGGTGGTGCTGGTCCTGCTGGTGGCGGTGCTGGCCGGGGCCAAGGCGACGTTCCTGCCGTTGTTGCTGGCCGGGGCGGTGCTGGTGGCGGGGGTTCGGTGGGTGGTGGAGCGGCGGGCGCCGGGGCGGTGGCTGGGGGTGGCGGGGCTCGCGCTCGGGGGGCTGGTGGTGGCGCAGGCGGTGCTGTTCGGGAGGGGGACTCAGGGGACGGAGATCGAGCCGTTCGCGACCATGCGGGTGTTGTGGAGCGGCGTGACCGGGGTTTCTCAGGGCGACCCGGCGGGGGTTCTGGGGGTGCTGGCGGCGGTGCAGTTGTTCTGCCTTGCGTGTGTCTGGGGCGGGGTGGCTGGGCTGGGGTGGCGGCGGCTCAGGGAGCCGGAGGTTCTGTTGCTGGTCGGGATGGGGGGTGCCGGGGTCGGGGCGGTTCTGGTGCTGGGGCATCCGGCGGAGTCGCAGTTGTACTTCCTGGAGAGTGTCCGGCCTTATCTGTCGGTTGCGGCTGTCTGCGGGGTTGGGGTGGCCGGGCGGGCGTGGGCAGGTGAGGGGAGGTCGGCCGCGCGGGCGGTGGGCGTGGCGGTGGCGCTCGGCGCGGGGGTGGCCATGGTGGTCGCCGGGGTCCAGGGGATGGTGCGGGGGTTCGTGCGGGTCGAACCTGATCTGGGTGGGTTGATGGGGGTGGTGGGGCCCTATCTGGTGCTGGTGGCGGTCACGGTGGTGGTGGTCGTGGTCGTGGTGCGGCGGAGGCCCCTTGTTCCGGCTCGGGCGGGGGTGGTTCTGGTGGTGGTCGGGGTCATGGCGGGGTACGGCGTGCCGGCGTCGGCGGTCGAGATGGTTCGGCATGTGGTGCCGGACGAGGGGCGGCGGGAACGGGTGGTGCCGCGCGGTGGGCGGGAGGCGGCGCGGTGGTTGCGGGAGCACTCGCGGGCCGGTGACGTCGTCGCGACGGATCTGCACTGTCGTCCGGTCATCGCGCCGGGGTGCGACAGCAGGCACTACTGGGTGGCGGGGTTCAGTGAGCGGCGGGTGCTCGTGGAAGGGTGGGCGTACGCCGAGAGCACGTTGTCCCGGGCCAGGGCGTACGGCGGGTCCTACCTGAGCGTGCCGTTCGCGGACACGGCGCGGCTCGCCGCGAACGACGCGGTGTTCGCGGCGCCGACGCGGGAGAACGTGCGGCGGCTCGCCACCGGCTACGGGGTGCGGTGGCTTCTCACCAGGATCGATCCGCGGCTCGACGGCTACGCCGCCCTGCGCTTCAGCAACAGGGCGTTCGCCGTGTACGAACTTCCGGCCGGGTAAAAGGATGCCCCCCTTCGGGGAATGCGCGCAGAAAACGCACCCGCCCCGCGAGGGGCCCCAGCACCATTTCCCTGAACGACGGCCACCCAGGCAAGGGATCAGGGGACTCGATGGACACGCGTTCCGCCATGCAGCCGACCTTCCGCGTCCTGGACACGGCGGCCCGTCCGGCGAGCGTCGACATCGTCATCCCCGTGCTCAACGAGGAGCGTGCCCTTCCCGGCTGCGTCCGTACGCTGGCGGCCTTCCTCGACGGCGGCTTCCCGCTGCCGTGGCGGATCACGATCGTGGACAACGGCAGCACCGACGCGACCTGGCCGGTCGCGACTGCGCTGGCCCGCGAGTACGACCGCGTGCACGCGCGCAGGATCGACGTACGCGGCCGGGGCGCGGCGCTGCGGGCGGCCTGGGGGGAGAGCCAGGCCGACATCGTGGCGTACATGGACGTGGATCTGTCCACGGACCTCGACGCGCTGTTCCCGCTGGTCGCGGCGGTGGCCAGCGGGCATTCCGAGATCGCGATCGGCACCCGGCTGGGTCGTGGCGCGCGCATCCGCCGCTCGGTGCGCAGGGAGGTGATCTCGCGCGGGTACAACGCGCTGCTCAGGCACGGGTTCCGTGCGGGGTTCAGCGACGCGCAGTGCGGGTTCAAGGCGGCGCGGGCCCGCGTGGTACGGCCGCTCATGGACAAGGTCGAGGACGACGGCTGGTTCTTCGACACCGAGTTGCTGCTGCTCGCCGAGCACAACGGGCTGCGCGTGCACGAGGTGCCGGTGGACTGGGTCGAGGACCTGGACTCGCGGGTCCAGGTGGCCCGTACGGCGCTCGACGATCTGCGGGGCCTCGCCCGGGTGGCGTGGTCGATGGCGGCGGGGCGGGCCCGTGTTCCGTTGGCCCGGCCCGAGCTGGTGCCGTGCCATCCGGACGCGCGGCCGGCCCGCCTGCGAGGAGGAGGGCCGCCGGGCTGGGCGTTCGCCGGCTCGCTGCACGTGTTGTTCTCCGCCGTTCTCTATGCAATGGTTTATTGGCCGATGCGGGATTTCCAGGAACCCGCTACGGCGGCCACGTGCGCGCTTGTCCTGGCTGGCACCGCCGGCGCCGTGCTCAGTTTCCGCACGGCGCTGTTCTTCGCCGTGAACCTCGCGCTCACCGTGGCCCTCCTGCACACGCTGCCGCCACAGGCCGGGCGGATGGCCGAGGTGGGCGTGGTCGTCGCCGCGTACTGCCTGCTCATGGTGATCCGCGCCGCCACGTCACCCCTCACGAGGAACTGAGAACACATCAATGGAGACCGAGGAGATCCGCCGGCTCATCGCGCTGGAAGACGCCCACTGGTGGTACCGCGAGCGCCGCGCGATCCTGCGACGGGAGCTGCGCGAGCTGGGCCGGCCCGGAGTGGCGCTGGACATCGGCGCGGCGGGCGGAGGCAACACGCGGGTGCTCGCCGAGGCGGGCTGGGACGCGACCGCCACCGACATGGACGAGTCGGCCCTGGAGATGGCGCGGTCACGCGGGGTCCCCGCGGTCCGGGCGGACGCGCGGGCGCTGCCGTTCGGGTCGGGCAGCGTCGATCTGGTGACCGCGTTCGACGTGCTGGAGCACGTACGCGAGGACCATCTGGTCACCGAGGAGATCGCGAGGGTGCTGGCGCCGGGTGGGCACGTGCTGATCGCGGTGCCGTGCGACATGGCGTTGTGGTCGGCGCACGACGACGCGGTGGGGCACGTACGCCGCTACCGGCGCGAGTCGCTGACGATCGTGGTCGAGAAGGCCGGGCTGCAGGTGGACCGCGTCTGGAGCTGGAACGTGCTGCTGCGGCCCGTGGTCAAGTGGCATCGGCGGCGGTCGGTGGGGAGCGATCTGAGCAAGGTGCCGACGCTGCTCAACGCGGGGTTGTCGGCGGTGATCCGGGCTGAGCGGTATCTGCCGGTCAGGTCGTTGCGCGGGGTGAGCCTGTTCCTGCGGGCCCGGCTGAAGCGCTGATCCAGCCGGGCCGCAAGATGTGATCTTGGTGGGAGGATGGGGGCGCGGGCGGGCCCGGTTGGCTCTAGGCTTGCGGTCGTGGTGACTCATGCCCTCCTCGCCGCCGCCCTGACCCTGTCGTCCGCCCCGGCCGCCACCGCCGCCGCCACCTCCGCCGCCGAGGCGCGGGTGGACTGCGCCCGCGTGAAGTGCCTGGCGCTGACCTTCGACGACGGTCCCGGCGCGCAGACCCCCACGCTGCTCAAGACGCTGCGCAAGGCGAACGCCAAGGCGACGTTCTTCCTGGTCGGCAAGCGGGTCGAAGAGCTCCCGAAGATCGCCAGGCAGACGCTGGCCGAGGGGCACGCGGTCGGTGACCACACCTACTCGCACCAGTCGCTCAGGGCGCTGCTGGACGAGGAGATCAGCCAGGAGATCCGGCTCGGGCGGGACGTCATCCAGCAGGCCACGGGATACCGGCCGACGATGTTCCGCCCGCCCTACGGGCACACCGACGACCGCGTGCTGCGGATCGCCGACGAGGCCGGGATGTCGCAGATCATGTGGACCGGCACGACGCTCGACTGGTCGCTCCGCGACGCCCGCAAGATCACCGCGACCGTGCTCAAGCTGGCCAGACGTGACGGCGTGATCCTCATGCACGACACGGTCCCGGCCACCGTCAAGGCGATGCCGGGCATACTCAAGGAGCTGAAGAAGCAGGGCTACCACCTCGTCACCGTCCCGACGCTGGCCCGCGGCGGCGGCAAGGCGCTGGGGGCCGGAGTGAGCTACCCCTGACGACGCCCGACTCCCTGCTCCGATGGCGAGAATCATGGGGAGCGACGACGCCCCGGCGGGCCTGACCCGGCCCCGGCGCCCCTGGTGGCCTGCGCTCGCCACCTTCCTCGTCGCCCAGGCGGTGCTCGCGTGCTGGTGGGCGGCCTTCTACCCCGGCCTGTTCAGCCGCGACTCGGTCCTCTACCTCAGCCACACGATCGCCGGCCCGTGGGTGAGCGATCATTCGGTGCTCTACGACGCGCTGCTGTGGCTGAGCTTCACGCATACCGGTGACCTGGGCGCGGTCACGTTCGGGCAGACGACGGCCATGGCGGCGGCGCTGACGTTCCTGGCGCAGTCGCTGAAGGCGGTGGGGGCGCCGCGCCGGCCCACCACGGCGGTGGCGATGCTGATGCCGCTCGCGCCGCCCGTGGGGGCGTTCACGGTCACGTTGTGGAAGGACGTGCCGTTCACGATCTGCGCGGTGGCGGTCGCGGGGGTGTGCGCGCGCTTCGCGGCGGCGCGGCGGGTGAGCGGGCCGGGGCTCGCCGGGCTGGCGGCGCTGGCACTGGCGCTCGGGCTGTTCCGGGCGAACGGCTTCGTCGTGGTGGGCGTGGCCGTGGCGGTGCTGGCCCTCGTCGTACGGACCCGCCGGGTGCGGCTGCTGCTGGCCGGCGTGGTCGCGGCGGCGCTGCCGCTGGTGCTGACGAACGCGGTGCTCCCCCGGTTCGGGATCGTCCCCCCGTCCCCGACGTACGTCTACCACACGGCCTTCGGCGACGTCGCGGTGGCGTTCCGTGACCGGCCGAAGCTGTTCGGCGAGCGGGACCGGGCGCTGCTGGAGTCGGTGGCGCCGCTGGACCGCTGGTGGTGGGGCGGCACCTGTTCCACGGTCAACACGCTGATCTGGCGGGAGGACTTCAGCTGGCAGCAGGCCGACGCGCGCGCCGGCGAGCTGCTCGCGCTGTGGCGGCGGCTGCTGGTCGAGGATCCCGGGCTGATGGTGGAGACGCGGCTGTGCCGGGGCGCGATCGCCTGGCGGCCGGCGGGCGACCCGCTGCTGACGGGCGGCACGACGTACCGGCTGTCGCTGCGGCCGACCGCCGACACCTACGTCGGGCCCGGCAGGGTGACGGACTTTCCCGGCCGGTGGGTGTTCTCGCTGCGCCCGCTGTCGTACGAGCTGTACCAGGTGGCCGATCCCTGGCTGACGGGGTCGCTGGCCCCCGAGTACGACTGGGCGCTGTGGCGGGGGGCGTCGTGGGCCTACCTGTCGTACCTGGCGGTGGCGGCGGGGGCGCTGGCCGGGCGCAACCGGTACGTGCTGGGCGTCGCGGCCGTGGTCGCCGGGCAGCAGCTGGCGGTCCTGGTCAACATCTCGGCCCAGGACTTCCGCTACATGGCCGCCCCGATCCTCATCGGGGCGCTGCTGGCGCCGCTGCTCCTCGGCAGTCTGTGGCGCCTGGCCCGCTTCACGGATGCCTTTGACAGGTGCAAACGGCTCATTTCTGGAAAGAGGACGGCTCCTTGAACAGGGCATAGAGGCGGGAGAGATCATGGCAGGTCAGACGGGATCCTTCACGGTGGGGGTCGAGGAGGAGTTCCACATCGTGGACCTGCGGACCAGGCACCTTTCGACCCGTTCGGGGCCCCTGCTCGACGCCCTGCCCAAGGGACGTTTCTCCGAGGAGTTGCAGCGTTCCACGATCGAGGCCAACAGCGCGCCCTTCGCCCGGCTGGAGGACCTCGCCGCGGACCTCTGCGAGCTGCGCGGACAGCTCGTGCAGGCCGCGCGCGAGCTGGGGCTGGGCATCGTCGCGGCCGGCACGGTGCCACTGGCCGACAAGTCGCGCATGAAGGTGTCGGACGACCCGCGCTACGAGCGCATGCTGGACGACTACCAGCTCCTCACCCGCGAGCAGCTCATCTGCGGCACGCAGGTGCACGTCGAGATCCAGGACAAGGACCTCGCGACGGCGGTGGCGCACAGCGTGACGCCGTGGCTGCCGCCGCTGCTGGCGCTGTCGTGCAGCTCGCCGTTCTGGTTCGGCGAGGACACCGGGTACGCCAGCTACCGCACGCTCGTGTGGCAGCGCTGGCCCACGTCGGGGCCGATGGCGAAGTTCGACTCCGCCGCCGACTACGAGCGGATGATCCAGGATCTCATCCAGGCCGGCACGATCACCGACCCCGGGATGATCTATTTCGACGTGCGGCCGTCCGCGCACGTGCCGACGGTGGAGCTGCGGATCTGCGACTCCTGCCCGCGGGTGGACGACATCGCGCTCATCGCCGGGCTGTTCCGGGCGCTGGTGGTCCGGGAGCTGGCGGCGGTGCGGCGGGACCCGTACCGCGAGATGCAGCTGGAGCCGGTGCGCGCGGCCACCTGGCAGGCCACCCGGTCCGGGCTGGAGGGCGACCTCGTGGACCCGGTCGAGGGCGTGCCGCGGCCCGCCGCCGAGGTGTTCATGAACCTGGTGGACGGGCTGCGGCCCGAGCTGGAGGAGGCGGGCGACTGGGAGCTGGTGTCCGTCCTGGCCCGCGAGGCGCTGGCGCGGGGCAGCTCGGCCGCCCGGCAGCGGCGGGCCTACCAGCGGGAGGGCCGGCTGTCGGACGTCGTGGACCTGCTGCTCGACGAGACCCGGGAGTGCTCCTGGGACGGCCCGTCCTCCTACCGGCCGGCGGCCTAGGCGCCCGGCATGCTGCCCGGCGCCTGGAGGCGGCCGGGCAGCCGCACCACGGTGACGAAGAACTCGTCGATCTGGCGGATGACGGCCAGGAACCGCTCCAGGTCGACGGGCTTGGTGACGTACGCGTTGGCGAACAGGTCGTAGCTGCGCAGGATGTCCTCCTCGGCCGAGGAGGTCGTGAGGACGACGACGGGGATCGCGCGCAGCTCGGGATCGCCCTTGATCTTCTCCAGGACCTGGCGGCCGTCGTACTTCGGCAGGTTGAGGTCGAGCAGGATGAGGTCGGGGCGGGGGGCGTCGGCGTAGGCGCCGCGCCGGTAGACGAAGTCGAGCGCCTCCAGGCCGTCCCTGACGACGTGGAGGTTGTTCTGGATCTTGTTGTCCTCGAACGCCTCGCGGGTGATCAGCTCGTCGCCGGGATCGTCCTCGACGAGGAGCACTTCTATGGCCTGCGCTGTGGTCATGAGTCGCTTTCTTGGTCGGGCTCGGAAAGGGGCCCGGAGACGGGCAGGGTGAAGCGGATGCGGGTGCCTCCGGTGTAGCCGGTGTCGAGCCAGATGCGGCCACCGTGGTTCTCGACGATCTTCCGGCACATCGCCAGGCCGATGCCCGTGCCGCCGTAGGTCTCGCGGTTGTGCAGGCGCTGGAAGATGACGAAGATCTTCTCGGCGAACTCGGCCTCGACGCCGATGCCGTTGTCCTCGACCGCGAACGCCCACTCGCCCTCGTCGCCGGGCTCGCACGTGATGCGGATCTCCGGGGTCTCCCCCGCGCGGCGGAACTTGATCGCGTTGCCGAGGAGGTTCTGCCAGAGCAGGCCGAGCATCGTCCGGTCGCCCATGACGGTGGGCAGCTCGGCGGGGCGCTCGACGCGGGCCCCCGACTCCTCGACGGCCGCGCCGAGGTCGTCGAGCGCCTTGTCGAGCACGTCTTCCAGCTCGACCGGCTTGCGGTCGTCGTACATGCGGCCGACGCGGGAGAAGCTGAGCAGGTCGTTGATGAGCACCTGCATGCGGGTCGCGCCGTCCACGGCGAAGTGGATGTACTGGGCGCCGCGCTCGTCCAGCACCGAGCCGTAGCGTTTCTGCAGGAGCTGGCAGAACGTGGCGATCTTGCGCAGCGGCTCCTGGAGGTCGTGCGAGGCCACGTACG
Source organism: Nonomuraea wenchangensis (assembly GCF_900111685.1). Lineage (GTDB taxonomy): Bacteria > Actinomycetota > Actinomycetes > Streptosporangiales > Streptosporangiaceae > Nonomuraea > Nonomuraea wenchangensis. The sequence continues at coordinate 94,976 of NZ_FOHX01000015.1, read as the reverse complement.
CGAACTGCTCCAGCTCGGCGTTGGAGCGGCGCAGCTCCACCGCCTGCGCGTCGAGGTCGGCGGCCTGGGCGCGCAGCTGTCCCTGGTGCTCGTGCGACTCCTGCAGCGCGTGCACCATCTTCTTGCGCATCAGGTTCACGTCGCGGGACAGCTCGCGGATGTCCGCCGGGCCCCGTTCGGGGATCGGATGGTCGAAGTCGCCGGTCGCGATGTGCCGGGAGGCCACCCGCAGCTCGTCCAGAGGCCGGCCGACCGCCCGGCGCAGCAGGATCGCCATCGCGAGGCCGGCCAGCAGGAACAGCACGATCATGGCGAGGAAGGCCCAGTCGCGGATGCGCTGCGCCGCCCGCAGGTCGGCCTGCTCGGCGGCGCGGGCCCCGGTCAGCTCCGCGGAGAGCCGGTCGAGGCGGGACCGGATCGCGTCGAAAGTCTGTTTGCCGCCCTCGTTGCCCGCCTCGGAGACGGTGGCGTCGGCCCGCTTGGCGGCGATCGCGGGCTCCGCGTACGCCCGCCGCCACGACGCCGCGTCCGCGCGGACCGTCTCGACCTCCGCGACGAGCCGCGGATGCTCCTGGAGCAGCGCCGCGATGCGCTCGACGCTGCTCTGCTCGGCCCGCACGCCCTGCGTGTACGGGTCCAGGAAGTCACGCCGCCCGGTGAGGAGGTAGCCGCGGACGCCGGTCTCCTGGTTGAGCAGGGCGTTCTCCAGCTGGGCGGCCTCGATCCTGGCCGGGGAGAGCCGGTCGATGAGCTGGTCGGACAGGCGGGCGGTGCGGTCCAGCATGATGGTGGCGACCACGGCGCAGACGATCACCAGCACCGCCGCGACCGCCAGCACGGCGACGAACCAGGCGTGGACCGTGAGGCGGCGCCAGCCGCGCGCGGGGGAATCGTTCACAGCTCGTCTTTCCAGCGGAGGTGGACCACGGCGAGGTCGTCGGCGGCGGTCTCGGGCGCGGCGGTCTCGACGTCCTCGACCAGCGCGTCGATGAAGGACTGACCGTCGAGGTGCGCCCGCCGCCTGGCCAGCTCCAGCAGGCCCTCCTCGCCCAGCCAGCGGGCCCGCTCGCCGGGCAGGCGGCGCTCGAACAGCCCGTCGGTGAACAGCGTCAGCCCGCCGCCCGGCGGCAGCTCCATGACGTGCTGCTCCCACTCGCTCTCGAAGGGCAGGCCGAGCGCGGGGCCCTGCGCCGGCTCGGCCAGGGAGATGCCCTCGGGGGTGTGGACGAGCATGCCGGGGTGGCCGGCCCGCCAGAGGCGCACCGTGCGCCGGTCCGGCTCCAGCACGAGCGTGGACATCGTCACGAAGATCTCGGAGCTGGACCGCTCGGCGTCCAGGATGCGCTGGAGCTGCCGCAGCAGCGCGCCGCCCTCCATGCCGCTCAGCACCAGCGCCCGCCAGGCGATGCGCAGGCAGACGCCGAGCGCCGCCTCGTCGGGGCCGTGGCCGCACACGTCGCCGATCACCGCGTGCACGACCTTGTCGTCGGACTCGACGACGTCGAAGAAGTCGCCGCCGAGGGTGAGGGAGCCGCGGCTCGCCTGGTAGCGGGAGGCGACCTGGATCGGCATGGTCTCCAGCAGCGGGGTCGGCAGCAGGCCGCGTTCGAGCCGGGCGTTCTCCTTGGCGCGTACGCGCTCGGCGTGCAGCGCCACGGCGGCCTGCTCGGCCTGCTTGCGCTGCATGGCGTAACGCAGCGCCCGGCCCAGCCACTCGGCCTCCACCCGGCCCTTGACGAGGTAGTCCTGCGCGCCCGCGGTCACCGCGGCGAGGCCCGCCTGCTCCTCGGCGAGGCCCGTCAGCACCACGACGGCCGCGTCGCCGGCCTCCTCCAGCACGGCCGACAGCGCCGAGAACTCGTAGGCGTCGGGCAGGTCGAGATCGAGCAGCACGCACTGGGGGCGCAGCCGCGCCAGCGCCTGCCGCGCCTGCTTCACCGAGCGCGCCCATTCCAGGCGTACGGCCAGGCCGCTGTCCTCCAGCAGCTCGCGGACGATCAGCGCGTCCTGCGGGTCGTCCTCGACCAGCAGGACCAGCGGCGCCGCGCCGCCGTGCTCACCAGCGTGCTCACCAGCTTGGGGCATACAGGCGTGTCATCCTTCCCGCCAGCGCCAGGTGCCCCCGCGCCGGCCGGCGCCTCGGGCGTCCCGTCACCAACCTGGTCGCGAGTTGGCGCAGAGCCAGATTCACTTCCCCCCGTTGTCACGATTATGCGCGGCTCGGCCAATCGATGGGCTCACTCCCACTCGATGGTGCCCGGGGGCTTGCTGGTCACGTCGAGGACCACCCGGTTGATCTCGCGTACTTCGTTGGTGATGCGGGTGGAGATGCGCGACAGCACGTCGTAGGGGACCCGCGACCAGTCGGCGGTCATCGCGTCCTCGGAGGTGACTGGGCGCAGCACCACCGGGTGGCCGTAGGTGCGGCCGTCGCCCTGCACGCCCACCGAGCGCACGTCGGCCAGCAGCACCACCGGGCACTGCCAGATCTGCCGGTCGAGGCCGGCCCGCGACAGCTCCTCGCGGGCGATCGCGTCGGCCTCGCGCAGGATCTCCAGCCGCTCGCGGGTCACCTCGCCGACGATGCGGATGCCGAGGCCGGGGCCGGGGAACGGCTGCCGCCAGACCATCGCGGCCGGCAGGCCCAGCTCCTCGCCCACGCGGCGGACCTCGTCCTTGAACAGCGTGCGCAGCGGCTCCACCAGCGTGAACTGCAGGTCCTCCGGCAGGCCGCCGACGTTGTGATGCGACTTGATGTTGGCGGTGCCGGTGCCGCCGCCCGACTCCACGACGTCGGGGTAGAGGGTGCCCTGCACCAGGAAGTCGACCGGGCCGTCGGCCATGATGGCGCGCTGCTCGTCCTCGAAGACGCGGATGAACTCGCGACCGATGATCTTGCGCTTCTCCTCGGGGTCGGTGACGCCCGACAGCGCCTTGAGGAAACGCTCGGCGGCGTCGACGACCCGCAGCTTGACGCCGGTGGCGGCCACGAAGTCGCGCTCGACCTGCTCGGCCTCGCCCTTGCGCAGCAGCCCGTGGTCGACGAAGACGCAGGTCAGCCGGTCGCCGATGGCCCGCTGGACGAGCGCGGCGGCCACCGCGGAGTCGACCCCGCCGGACAGCGCGCAGATCGCCCGGCCGTCGCCGACCTGGCGGCGCACCGCCTCGACGGACTCCTCGACGATGTTGAGCATGGTCCAGCTCGGCCGGCAGCCGGCCGCCTCCAGGAAGTGCCTGAGCACCGCCTGGCCGTGCTCGGAGTGCAGCACCTCCGGGTGGAACTGCACGCCGTAGAGACCGCGGCCGGGGTGCTCGAAGGCGGCGACCGGCGTCTCACGCGTGGAGGCGGTCACCGTGAAGCCCTCGGGCGCCGCCGCGACGCTGTCGCCGTGGGACATCCAGACCTGCTGGCTGGCCGGCAGCCCGGCGAAGATGACGCCCTCGTCGAGCACGTCGAGCGAGGTGCCGCCGTATTCGGCCGTGCCGGTGCGGGCGACCGTGCCGCCGAGCGCCTGGGCCATCGCCTGGAAGCCGTAGCAGATGCCGAACGTGGGCACCCCGGTCGAGAACAGGCCGTGCGGCACGGGCGGAGCTCCCTCGGCGTAGACCGAGGATGGCCCGCCGGACAGGATGATCGCTTTGGGGTTCTTCGCCATCATCTCCTCGACGGGCATCGTCGAGGGGACGATCTCCGAGTAGACATGGCACTCGCGCACCCTCCGGGCGATGAGCTGCGCGTACTGTGCGCCGAAGTCGACCACCAGCACCGTGTCGAATTCTGACACCGAGAGAACCCCCCAAAGGCGAAGTGCGGTGACTCCAGTCTATCGGTCCCGGATATTACGCCTGGCCTGCCGCGGGCTCTCGTGCTAACACAGGACGATGGATCTTGTCTGGCCGGCGACCGCCTGGGCGCTCTGGGCGGCCGCGCTGGCCGTCGCCGTCGTGGTGGCCGGCAGGGAGCGGCCCGCCGCGTCCCCGACGCCCGCAGGGGAGCCGGCTCCGCGGGCGGTGGGCGAGCTGCTGCGCGGGATGCGGGCGCAGGAGGTGTTCCACGCGACGCTGTCCGAGCTGGCCGAACGCGGGCCGGCGCGGATCGAGGGCGACCGGCTCGCCCTGGCGCCCTTCGCCGGGGAGGAGGCTTTGCCGGCGTACCAGCGGTGGGCGCTGGAGCGGGTGCGGGCGCGGCTGGCGGGCCTCGATCTCGCCGACGAGGCCGAGTCGCCGCTCGTCGCCCTCATGCCGGACGGGGCCGACCTGGAGGGCGAGTTCGCGCCGCTGGTCCGGCGGCGGGCGATCGAGCTGGGGCTGGCCCGGCGGCGCTGGCCCAGCCTGCTCGTGCCGGTCGGGCTGGCCGTCGCGCTGGCCGCCCCCTGGTACGTCACCGTCGCCGAGGCCGGGGTGTCCTGGCTGGGCGGGATCGCGACGATGGTGTCGTTCGTGGCGGGCGGGAGCCTGCTGCTCGGCGGGCGGGGGTTCCTGCTCACCGCGCGCGGCAGGGAGGTCGCGGCCGGACCGGCGCCGCAGCGGGAGTGGATCTTCACGGGCAGCGGCTGGCAGGGGGCCGGCATCGAACCCGCCGGCTACGCCCCCGGCGGCCCCCGCCGGCACGAGGTGGCCGGGCACGTCGTCAAACGGTGGTACGACACCGAGCGGGAGACGCGCTACCTCGCGCTGCACGACGGGCGTTCGGAGCGGGCCAAGGCGTTCGCGGTGGATCACGGCACCTATAAGGACGTGCTGCCGGGCGACTGCGTACGCCTGCTGGTGCGGCGCGAGGGCGACGTGGTGCGGGTCCTGACCCACGAGCGCCACTGGTGACGGGCCCGCCGGAGCTTGGGCGGGCCCGTCAGGACGCCTACAGGATCGCGCCGATCAGTCCCAGCGGCGGCGCGCCGAGCGCCAGCAGCTCCCGGTGGAAGCGCTGCACCGTGAAGCCCGTGCCCCACTCCTTGCGGGCCTGCTCGCGCAGGTCGAGGATGAGCAGCTTGCCCCAGGTGTAGCGGCCGTACGTGGGGTCGAACGTGGCCCGCCTGGCCTCCGACAGCGCCGCGGGGCCGAGCAGGTGCGTGTCGGACTCGAAGCGCCGCGCGCCCTCCTCGACCGTGAACTGCCCGGTGTGCACGCCGATCGCGCAGGCGAGCCGGGTGACGCGGAGGAGCGCCTCCAGCCAGACGCCGATCTCGAAGCGCGGGTCGTCGGGCTCGAAGCCCTCCTCGACGCACAGCTCCTCGGCGTAGTGCGCCCAGCCCTCGACGAAGGCGCTCGACATGAGCAGCCTGCGCACCTCGGAGGGGGCGTGGCGCATGGCGCGGGCGTGCGAGAAGTGTCCGGGCGCGACCTCGTGGACGTTGATCGCGGGCAGCGTCGTGTGGCTGAAGACCTCCAGCCACTCCTCCTGCTCCTGCCGCGGCCAGGACGGGTCCGGCGGCGTGATGTGGTACCAGGACGGGCCTTCGGGCTCGGCGGGCGCGTTCCACGCCATCATCGCCATGGCCCAGCTCCGCGACTCGGGCGCGGGGCCGACGAGGCACTCGCCGTCGTGGTACGGCACCAGGTCCTTCTCCCTGGTGAACGCGATGGCCTTGGCGGTGCCGGCCCTGGCCGCCTCGATGACCTCGTCCGCGTCGGGGTGCTCCTTGACCAGCTCCCTCGCGACCTCCAGCGGCGGTTCGGAGCGGCCGAGCCTGGCGCAGGACTCGGCGAGCAGCGACATGAGCCGGTCGCGCTCGGCGTCGGCGCGCTCGGCCAGCCGCCCGAGGTCCACGGGCAGGCCCTCGGCGGTGCCCATGAGCCTGCTGAGGGCGTCGGTGCCGAGCGCGGCGTCGGGGTCGCCCTCGGTGGCGGCGCGTTCGAGGTGGGCGACGAGCCGGCCGTGGGCGGCCAGCGCGGCCTCGTCGGTGACGCCGGCCGCGAGGCCCTTGACCGCGCCCATGAGCGACCGCGCGACGGGGGCGCTGACCTGGTCAAGGGAGGCGATCGCGCCCTCGACGGCCTCGGGCCAGAGCGCGAGGTGGGCGGCCTTGGCCCGGTCGCGGTCCTCGGCGGGGCCGTAGTCGCGGTCGTAGCAGGCCAGTTCGAGGTTGGACAGGTGCGGCATCGGGTTCTTCCGGTGCAGCTCCAGCTCCCCGAACTGGAAGCGCAGGCTCTCCTCGAACACCTGTAGGTGCTCGGCGTCGTGCGGATCGCCGGGCGCGGCGCCCTCGCCGAGCCGCGCCAGCCCGGCGCGCACGCCCTCGGGCGACAGGTCCTGGACGTGGCCGTCGTACTCGTGCCTGCCGCCGGCCTCGCGCGCCTCGGCCACGATGAGGTCGGCGACCGCGCGCAGCCTGGGGGTGAGTTCTGTCATGGGCCGACGGTAGCGCACGGCGATAAATCCCTTTAAGGGGTGAAAAACCGGGCGCTTGCCGGTGAAGGGGGATGTGACAATGATCAGCATGGCCCTGACGATCACCACTCTCGCCGAGCGGCCGGAGTTCGCCGCGACGCTGTGGGAGATGGACCACACCTGGCCGGAGTTCGCGCTCAACGACCCGCTCGCCGACCTGTTCTACCCCTTCACCGACACCACGTACGCGGAGTACGTGCTGGTGGCCGATGACGACGCCGACCCGGGGCGGCCGGTGGCGCGGGCCTGCATGATGCCCTATCGGTCGGAGGCCGCCGAGCTGCCCGACGACGGCTGGGACGGCGTGATCCGGCGCGGCTGGCTGGCCCGCGAGCGGGGACAGCGCCCGAACGGCGTCTCCGCGCTGGAGATCAGCGTACGCAAGGACCGGCAGGGCGGGGGGCTGTCGGGCGTCATGCTCCGGGCGATGCGCGAGCGCGCCGCCGCCCTCGGCTTCGCCGAGCTGGTCGCCCCCGTCCGCCCCAACCACAAGCACCTGGAGCCCAGGACCCCCATGGCGGAGTACGCCTGGCGCACCCGCGAGGACGGCCTGCCGTACGACCCGTGGCTGCGGGTGCACGTGCGGGCGGGTGGGAAGATCGTGAAGGTGGCCCCGCGGTCGATGGTGGTGGCGGGCACGCTCGCCGAGTGGCGGACGTGGACCGGCCTGCCCTTCGACCGCTCGGGCGAGGTCGAGGTGCCGGGCGCGCTGACCCCGGTGCTCTGCCGCGCCGAGCACGACCACGCGGTCTACGTGGAGCCGAACGTCTGGGTCAGCCACCCGCTGAGCTGACGGGCCCGTGAACGCGGTCGCGGAGCGTGCCCAGGTGCGGCGCCACGTCGAGGCCCTTCGCCGCCGCCCACGCGTCGTCATGGCAGGTCGCCAGGTGGCGCTCGGCGGCATCGCCGATCAGCGACACGACCGTGCCGCCCTCGCCCCGGGCGCGCAGGCGTTCGACCAGCTCCAGCGCCGCCCAGAGGGCGGTGCCCGAGGAGGGGCCGACCGGCAGGCCGGTGACCTCGCGCAGGCGGCGGGCCGAAGCGACGCTCGCCGCGTCGGGCACGGGCACGACCAGGTCGACGAGGTCGAAACGGAAGCCGGGCTCGACACGGGGGCGGCCGATGCCCTCGATCCGCGACGGCATGCCCGTGCCGTAGTCGGAGGCGTCGAGGGTCCAGCCGGGGAAGTAGGCGGAGTTGTCGGGGTCGGCGACCGCGACGCGGCAGGGCAGGCCGAGCTCGCGGGCCCGCGCGCCGAGACCGGCCGAGGTCGCGCCGGTGCCCGCGCCCGTCACCACCCAGTCGGGCCGGACCTGGCCGAACAGCTCGTCGGCGAGGTCGTGCGGCGCCGCGCGGCCGAACTGGTCGAGGAAGTGGCCGCCGAGCGCGCGGGCGGCGTCGTAGATGGCGAGCGGCGGGGTCACGAAGCGGCACTCGCCGCCCAGCGCCTCCACCGGCCGCGCGCGGGCCTCGGTGCGCTCGCCGGGCATCACCACGACGTAGGGCAGGCCGAGCCGCCGCGCGAACCACGCCTGCGCGACGGCGGCGTTGCCCCCGGTGGCCTCCACCACGGTCGTGCCCTCGGAGACCAGGCCCTCGGCGATCGCCCGCTGGAACAGGGCCCGCGCGTGGCGGTGCCTGAGGCTGCCGGTGGGCTGCCGCGACTCGTCCTTGAGCAGGAGCCGGACGCCCGGCGCGGCGACCGGGAGCTCGATCAGCGGGGTCGGCGGCTCGGGCCCGAGGAGCGCGAGCGCGGACGTGGTCCAGGTCACCCCCTCACCCTGCCATCCTCGGGCCCGCCGGAGCCCGCGCGTTCGCCAGGGGCCTACTCGGGGAGGGCGGCGGGGGCGCCCTTCGGGACCGCCGGGTGGCGGGGCCGGACCGGGGCGAGCCGCGCGTACGCCGAGCCGAGCGGCGGACGCGGATCGGGCTCCCCCGCGTTGGGCCAGAACGACAGGGCGCGCTCGGCCTGGGCGGTGATGGTGAGCGACGGGTTCACGCCCAGGTTGGCCGAGACCGCCGAGCCGTCCACGACGTGCAGCCCCTCGTGGCCGTACACGCGGTGGTAGGGGTCGATGACCCCCGCGCCTGGCGAGTCGCCGATCGCGCAGCCGCCGAGGAAGTGGGCCGTGGTCGGGACGTCGAACAGGTCGAGCCACGTCCCTCCGGGCATGCCGCCGATCTCGGCGGCGGCGTGCCGCACGGCCTCGTGCCCGGCCGGGATCCAGGTCGGGTTGGGCTCGCCGTGCCCCAGCGAGGAGCGCAGCCCGAACCGGCTCCGGCGCACGGTGATCGAGTTGTCCTTGGCCTGCATGACCAGGGCGATGACGGTCCGCTCCGACCAGCGCCGCAGGTCGAGCAGGCGCAGCGCGCGCAGCGGCTGCCTGGTCACCTCGCGGGCGAAGGCGCGCAGGCGGTTCTGGCCGCCGTCCACGAGCAGGGTGCGGAGCAGGCCCATGGCGTTGGAGCCGTCGCCGTAGCGCACGGGCTCGATGTGGGTCTCGGCGTCGGGGTGGATGGAGGAGGTGATCGCCACGCCGCCGTTGAGCTTCTCGCCGCCGCTCCCCAGGCGCTCGACGCCGAGCAGCGCCTCGGAGTTGGTCCGGGTCAACGCCCCCAGCCTGGACGACAGCCGCGGCAGCACGCCCTCGCCGCGCAGCTTGTGGAGCAGGCGCTGGGTGCCGTACGTGCCCGCCGCGAAGACCACCTGCCGGGCCGTGAACGTACGGCGGCGCAGCGGCGAGCCCGTCCGGTGCGCGGACACCTGGTAGCCGCCGGACGGCAGGGGCCGCACCGAGGTGACCGTGCACTCCGCGTAGATCCTGGCCCCGGCCCGCTCGGCGAGATGGAGGTAGTTCTCGGTCAGCATGTTCTTGGCGCCGAAGCGGCAGCCTGTCATGCACGCGCCGCACTCGACGCAGCCGCGCCGCTCCGGCCCCGCCCCGCCGAAGTAGGGGTCCACGCCGTCCGGCCCGAAGTAGACGCCGACCGGGGCAAGGCGGAAGGTGTCGGCCACGCCCATCTTCGCGGCGACCCTGGTCATGAGCTCGTCGGCGGGGGTGAAGGTGGGGTTGGGCACCACGCCGAGCATGCGCTTGGCCTGGTCGTAGTGGGGGGCGAGCTCGGCCCGCCAGTCGGTGATGCCCGCCCACTGCGGGTCGTCGAAGAACGGGGCGAGCGGCTCGTACAGCGTGTTGGCGTACACCAGGGACCCGCCGCCGACCCCCGCACCCGCCAGCACCATCACCTTGCTGCCCCGCTCGCCACGCAGCAGGTGGATGCGCTGGATGCCCTTGAGCCCCAGCCACGGCGCCCAGAGGAAGTCGCGGATCCGCCAGGAGGTGACGGGCAGGGTGGTCGCGTCGAAGCGGCGGCCCGCCTCCAGCACCCCGACCCGGTAGCCCTTCTCGGCCAGGCGCAGCGCCGCGACGCTGCCGCCGAACCCCGAGCCGATGACGAGGACGTCGAAGCTCATCGGACGCCGAGCCTCCGCATCGCCTTGAGCGTGCCGGCCAGGACCCCGGCCCACGCCTCGGCCGTCAGGTCGAACGGCGGCTCGAAGCCCAGCCAGCCCGCTTGCGCGGCCACCGTCTTCGGCTCGGTGTAGCGCAGCAGGCCCTCAGCGCCGTGGCGGCGGCCGAGGCCGGAGGACTTCATGCCGCCCATGGGGGCGTCGTAGGAGGCGTACGCGGAGCCGTACCCCTCGTTGATGTTGACCGTGCCGGCCTTGATCCGGGCGGCGAGCCGGCGTCCGCGCGCCACATCCGTGGTCCAGACGGAGGCGTTGAGCCCGTAGACCGTGTCGTTGGCGAGTTCCACCGCCTCGTCGTCGGTCCCGAACGGGTAGAGCGCCACGACCGGGCCGAACGTCTCGTTCCTGCACAGCTCCATGTCCTCGGTGACGCCTGCGAGCACGGTGGGCTCGTAGAACAGCGGGCCGAGGTCGGGCCTGGCCCGGCCGCCGGCCAGCAGCCGCGCGCCTTTGGCGAGGGCGTCGTCCACGTGCGCGGCGACCGCGTCGAGCTGCCGCCGCGAGGACAGGGAGCCCATCTGGACCGACCAGTCGTGACCCGCGCCCAGCTTGAGGTTGCCGACCTGCCTGACGAAGCGGCGGGCGAACTCCTCGAAGACGGACTCGTGCACGTACAGGCGCTCGGTCGACAGGCAGAGCTGGCCCGCGCTGGTGAAGCAGGCGCGCAGCGCGCCCTGCACCGCCACGTCCAGGTCGGCGTCGTCGAGCACCAGCATCGGGTTCTTGCCGCCGAGCTCCAGCGAGCAGCCGATGAGCCGCTTGGCCGCCTCCTCGGCGATCTTCCTGCCGCCGCGCGTGGAGCCGGTGAACGCCACGTAGTCGGCGTGGTCCAGCAGCGCGTCGCCGATGTCGGCCGGCTCGCCCAGCACGACCTGCCAGATCTCGCGCGGCATGCCCAGCTCGGCGAGCAGGTCGATGGTCCACAGCGTGGACCGGGCGGTCTGCGTGTCCGGTTTGTGGACGACGGCGTTCCCGGCCAGCAGCGCGGGGACGATGTCGGTGACGCCGAGCGACAGCGGGTAGTTCCACGGGGAGATCACCGCGACCACGCCCTTGGGCTCGCGCAGCTCGGTGACCCGGGTGGCGAGCGGGAAGATGCCCTGGCGGCGGGCCGGGGCGAGCAGGCGGGGCGCCCGGCGGGCGTAGTAGAGGCTGCAGCCCGCGACGTCGAGCACCTCCTCCATGGCGTGCTTGCGGGCCTTGCCGGTCTCGTCCTGGACGAGGTCGAGGATCTCGTCGCGGCGGTCGAGTATCGCGTCGTGCAGGCGCAGGAACGGCTCCGCCCGCGCGGCGGCCGGTCGCGCGGCCCACGCGGCCTGGGCGGAGCGCGCCCGCCGGTAGGCCGCCCGTACGTCCTCGACGTCGCTGAGGGCGAGCTCGGCGATGGTCTCGCCGGTGAAGGGCGAGATGATGTCCTGGGTCCTGCCGGGGGCGGTGGCACGCATGGCAGAAGGATATTCCGCTTGCCTACTCACCGGTAGTTTTTGCGGATCCGCGTGGTAGCGCAACAATCCCTACATGGCATCCTTCGCTCCGCTACGCCCAGGAGATCCGCAGCGGCTGGCGGGCCTGGAACTCCTAGGCCGGCTCGGCGAGGGCGGTCAAGGCGTCGTCTACCTCGCCAAGGACCAGTCGGGCACGCTCGTGGCCGTCAAATGGCTGCGCCCCGACCAGGCCGGCGACGCCGTCAGCGTGGAGCGGTTCCTGCGCGAGGTGCAGGTGGCCCAGCAGGTGGCGCCGTTCTGCACGGCCGCCGTCCTCGGCACCGGCGTGGAGCAGGACCGCCCCTACATCGTCAGCGAGTACATCGAGGGCCCCTCACTGCACCGCGTCGTGCAGGAGGAGGGGCCGCGCACCGGATCGGTGCTGCACCGGCTGGCCATCGGCACGGCCACCGCCCTGGCCGCCATCCACCAGGCCGGCATCGTGCACCGCGACTTCAAGCCGGCCAACGTGATCATCGGCGCCGACGGGCCGCGGGTCATCGACTTCGGCATCGCCCGCGCGCTCGACGCCACCTCGACGATCAGCAGCATGGTCGTGGGCACGCCGTCCTACATGCCGCCCGAGCAGATCATGGGGCACACCGTGGGGCCGGCGGCCGACATGTTCGCCTGGGGCAGCGCGATGGTCTACGCGGCGTCGGGGCGGGCGCCGTTCGGCAGCGACACCATGCCCGCCGTGATCAACCGCGTGCTCAACCAGCAGCCCGACCTCGGCGTGCTGGAGGGCCAGCTGCTCGACGTGGTCACCGACTGCCTCAACAAGGACCCCGCCCAGCGGCCCACCGCCGAGCAGGTGATCATGCGGCTGCTCCAGCATCCGGCGGCCGGCTCGGGCATCCTCGCCCAGGCCGCCGCCGAGGCCGCGCCCCAGAGCCCGGCCGGCCCGCCGGCCCCGCACGGCCCTTCTGCCGCCTACCCGCCACCCGGCCGGCCCTCGGGCCCCCAGCCCAGCGGGCCGATGTCAGGCCCGCACTCCGGCCCGCACCCGGGCGGTCCGGCGTCGGGGCCGGTGCCGTACCCGCAGTCGGGTCCGCTCCCGGTCGCCCACGGGAGCCACGTCCCGCCGCCCATGTCCCAGCCATGGCAGCCGCCGGCCCCGCCGTACGGCCAGCCGACCTACCCCAGCATGTACGGCCAGCAGCCGCCCCGCCCCAAGAGCCGCGGCCCGCTGATCGCCGGCATCACCGCCGGCGTGGCGTTACTGCTGCTCGCGGGCGTCATCGTGATCGTCAGCCTGGACAAGTCGAACAACGGCGCCAAGGTCGTCGCGTCCGGACCCCCCTCCGAGAGCACCAGCACCCGGGAGAGCACGTCCCCGTCGCCGTCCCCCGAGACCGGCGTCCCGCGCGAGGGCCGGCGCAGGACGCTCGCCGGCGGCGCCATCCACCTCTACGAGACCCCCTCCGACGCCGTCCTCCTGACCTCCTACGAGGTCTACGACAAGAAGAAGGAGGACTGGACCGACTACGCGCGCGACTCGCTGCAGGGCACGTCGTTCACCAAGTACGCCGGCAACTGGGAGTCCAGGGTCTCCCCCGACGGCCGCTACCTCGCCACCCGGGGCCGCGACTACAGCTCCGACAACCACGACTTCGTCGTGGTCACCGACCGCACGACCGGCGAGCGCTCGACGATCAAGACGGTCAAGTCGCCGCTGATCAGCAGCATCCGGGACTGGTCGAAGGACGGCACCAAGATCCTGCTCAACATCGAGCGCAAGACCGGCGCGGACAAGTGGGTCTATCTCGGCTTCGTCCTCGTGGACGTGACCGCCAAGAAGGCCGACGTGGTCAACGTGAGCGACACCGCCGTCCGCGACACCGCCTTCGGCTTCGACGCCGAGGACGAGGGCGCGATCAACGTCTACGGCGACGAGAAGAACCGCGGCCTGCGCTTCTTCGACACCCGGGGCAAGGCGACCCGCTCGCTGCCCGGCATCGGCACGCTGTCGGCCGGCACGCAGAGCGTCTTCTCGCCCTCCGGCAAGACTTTCGTCACCAACTGCCCCAACGGCGGCGACGGCGACCACTGCGTCTGGGACACCGCGACCGGTGAGCGCGTGCACAAGTTCGGCTCCGACTGCGACAAGGTGCTCGGCTTCTACGACGAGAGCCACCTCTACTGCTGGGAGCAGGACAACAACGACGTCGACGAGATCCAGGTGGTCGACTTCACAGGAAAGCTGGTGCGCAGGCTGCTCGACGTGCCCGACGACCTCGACTTCAGCCCGGCGTTCACCGTCAATCCGCAGCACCGCTCCTGAACCGCCCGCCCCCGCGAGCCGTGATAGGGGCATGAGAACGTTGATCCGTACGGTCGCGACCGTCGCCGCGCTGGCGGCGGTGGCGGCCTGCACCTCTTCCGCGGGGAAGTCCGCGGAAGAGCCGCCCGCTCGCCAGAAGCCGTCGTCGCTGGGCGCGATCCGCCTGGTGTCCTACAGCGGCTGCGACGACCTGCTGGCGGGCCTGCGCGAGCACGCGGCCGCGAACGTGTCCCCCTGGGGGCTGGGCGGCGTCATGCCCATGATGATGGAGCGCTCGGACACGGCGGCCACGGCGAAGCAGAGCACGCCCGAGCACTCCACCACGAACGTGCACGAGGCCGGTGTGGACGAGCCCGACCTGGTCAAGACCGACGGCGACCGGGTCGTGACCGTCACGAACGGCACCCTGCGGATCATCGACACCGCCACCCGCAAGGTGACGGGCTCGCTCAAGCTGACCGAGGGCGACCAGCACTACTACGCCCCCGCCGACCTGCTGATGGCCGGGGACCGGGCGCTGGTGCTGTTCCGCGGCTACGGCGACATCATGGTCAAGAGCACCCGCATGGTCCCGATGGGCGACACCCGGTACGTGCTCGTGGACCTGGCGGGCGGCCGGCCGAAGGTCATCGGCACGGTCAAGCCGTCGGGCACGTACGTGGACGCCCGCATGGTCGGCTCGACCGTCCGCATCGTCACCCGCAGCCAGCCGCAGATCGAGTTCCCGCAGGCCGAGAACACGACGGAGGCCGAGCAGCTCAAGCGCAACCAGGAGACGGTCCGCCGCGCGCCGCTCGACGCCTGGCTGCCGAAGCTCCAGATCACCGACGCCGCGGGCAAGGTCACCGACAGCTCAGTGCCGTGCGAGCGGATCAGCCACCCGGCCGACTACACGGGGACGTCGCTGCTGACCGTCCACACCCTCGACCTGGCGCAGGGCCTCACCGCCGCCGGCACCGACCCGATCGCGCTGGCCGCCGACGGCGACATCGTCTACGGCACCGGCACCAGCCTGTACGTCGCCAGCAACCCGCGCTGGTGGTTCCCGCTGCCGCAGCTGCCCGTCGAGGAGACCCCGGCCACCGGCGAGGCCCCGGCCGTGGAGCCGACACCCACGGAGCCGAGCCCGACCCCGACGGCGCCGCCGGAGGAGACCGAGATCCACCGCTTCGACGTCGGCTCGCCCGGCCCGCCCGCGTACGTGGCCTCGGGCAAGGTCGCGGGCCGCCTGCTGAACCAGTACTCGCTGTCGGAGTACGACGGCCACCTGCGGGCCGCCACCACGATCGTCTCCGCCGACGGCCGCGAGAGCTCCAGCACCGTCCACGTGCTCGACGCCCGCACGCTGGCGAAGACCGGTGAGGTCGGCGGTCTCGGCGAGGGCGAGCGCATCTACTCGGTGCGCTTCATCGGCCCGGTCGGCTACTGCGTCACCTTCCGCCAGGTGGACCCGCTCTACACGCTGGACCTGCGCGATCCGGCGCGGCCGAGGGTGACGGGGGAGCTGAAGATCACCGGCTATTCGGCGTACCTGCATCCGGGCGCCGAGGGGCGGCTGATCGGGATCGGCCAGGAGGCCAGCGACAAGGGCCGCACGCTGGGCACGCAGATCTCGCTGTTCGACGTCAGCGACCCGGCCGCACCGCGCGTGCTGTCGCGGTTCTTCCAGAAGGAGTCCGGCTCGGAGGCCGAGTGGGACCCGCACGCGTTCCTGTACTGGCCGAAGACGGGCCTGTCGGTGATCCCCCTCTACCAGCAGGACGGGTCGGGCGCGCTGGTGCTGCGGATCGACGACTCCGGGGTGTCGAAGCTCGGCATGATCAGGCATCCGGCGCAGCGGCAACAGGGCAGCGACCAGCCATACCAGCCCGGTATCCAACGCTCGATCGTCATCGGGTCCTCGGTCTGGACGCTGTCGCAGGAAGGGCTGCAGGTCAACGACGCGGCGAGCCTCGACTCACAAGCGTGGATCCCACTCCGTTAGGCAAGCAAAAGATACCTGTTAGTAGTTAACAGGCGTCTTTTGTATGGACTTACCCGACAAGTCGTGAAACTTTTGCTGACAGCAACCTGTCCGATCTTCATCGAGAAAGGGCTCACGCTGCCATGCGATCACTCACCCCCCTGCTCGCATTGCTCGTCGGCGCGCTGGCGTTACCCTTGACGCCGCTCGGCGCGTCGGCCGCCGTCACGACCGGCGCGACCGCCGACGAGGGCACGTACATCGTCCAGCTCAGGCCGATCACCCGGGAGGCGCCGAGCAGGCTCGCCGCCGACCAGACCGCCCAGTACGGCGGCCGGCTCGTCGGCGTGTACGAGCACGCCTTCAAGGGCTACACCGCCCAGCTCACCGCCGAGGCGGCCGAGCGGCTCAAGAAGAACCCCAACGTGCTGAGCGTCGAGCCCGACGCCGAGGTCCACACCTTCGCCCAGACCGTTCCCACGGGCGTACGCCGGATCTTCGGCCCCAGCAACCCCAACCTCGACATCGACGGCGTGGACGACGTACGCATCAACACCGACGTCGCGGTCGTCGACACCGGCGTGGACTACACCCACCCCGACCTCAATGTGGTGGCCCGCACCAACTGCCAGACCGGCATCTGCGTCAACAACTCCGGCACCGACGACAACGGCCACGGCTCCCACGTGGCCGGCACCATCGGCGCCCTCGACAACAGCATCGGCGCGGTCGGCGTCGCCCCCGGCGCCCGCATCCACGCCGTGAAGGTGCTCAACTCCGCCGGCTCCGGCACCCTGTCCGCCATCGCCGCCGGCATCGACTGGGTGGTGGCCCGCGCCGCCACCATCGAGGTCATCAACCTGAGCCTCGGCTGCAGCGGCTGCTCAAGCAGCGCGATCAGCAGCGCGATCACCAACGCCACCAACGCCGGCATCGTGGTCGTCGTGGCGGCAGGCAACAGCCACGCCAACACCTCCAGCTTCTTCCCGGCCAACCACGCCGACGTCGTCACCGTCTCGGCGCTGACCGACAACGACGGCCTGGCCGGCGGCGCCGGCGGCAGCACGCTGTCGTGCCGCAGCGAGACCGACCAGGACGACACCTCGGCGTTCTACTCCAACTACGGCTCCACCGTCGAGATCACCGCGCCCGGCACCTGCATCTACTCGACCTGGCGCAACGGCGGCTACAACACGATCAGCGGCACCTCGATGGCCAGCCCGCACGTGGCCGGCGCGGCCGGCCTCCTCACCGCGGGCACCCGCAAGCCCACCAACCGGGCCGGCGCGCTGGCCGTGCGCAGCACGCTGATCTCGACCGGCAACTTCAACTGGACCGACGACTCGGGCGACGGCGTCAAGGAGCCGCTGCTCGACGTGCACGACGCCACGAAGTACTGATCCTGCTCATCAGCGGGCGGCCCCCGGGGCCGCCCGCTGATCCGCCTCGGCCAGCTCGCGGGCGATGTCGAGGTGCCCGGCGTGCCGCATGTACTCCTCCAGCACGTGGAACATGATCCACCCGAGCGTCGGAGGCTCCTCCTCGCGGAAGCGGCCGATCCGCGAGGCCCGGTCCGGCAGTCGCCCTGCGGCGACCAACTGACGTGAACGCTCGCACTGCGCCAGGTAGAACGCCTTGACCTCGGCGAACGACTCGCCGGTCCTGAGCGCGCCGGACTCGTCGCGGTCGTCGTCGGGATCGTCCAGCGGCTCGCCCGCGTGGTCCCACACGAACCAGCGCCGCTCCATGGACGCCAGGTGCTTGAGCATCGCCACCGGCGTCCAGCCGGACGGCACCCGGCTCACCTCGGGGTCGGGGAAGCCCTCCAGCAGCCGCAGGACCTCGGCGCGGTAGTGGTCGAGGTAGCCCTCCAGCAGCTCACGCGGGTCGGAGAGCTGCCGCGACGGCTCGCCGCCGCTCATGCCCGGTCCGGGACGACGACGGGGACGATCTCCGGCGCGCCCAGCCGGATCGCGTCCGCCTCCTGGTCGGAGTCCTGCTCCTGGGAGCGGCGTTCGGCCTCGACGCGCTTGGTGAAGTACTCGACCTCCCGCTTGACCTGCTCGTCGTTCCAGCCGAGCGGGCCGGCCAGCAGCTCGGCGGCCTCCTGCGCCACCGCCTGGCCCCGGTGGAAGGTCTCGATCGAGATGCGGGTGCGCCGGGTCAGGACGTCGTTGAGATGCCGGGCGCCCTCGTGGGTGGCGGCGTACACGATCTCGGCGCGCAGGTAGTCGTCGGCCCCGTTCAGCGGCCTGGCCAGCGACGGGTCCCGCTCGATCAGCTCCAGCACCTCGTCGATGAGCGAGCCGTAGCGCTGGAGCAGGTGCTCGATCCGCGCCACGTGCAGGCCGGAGGAGTGGGCGAGGCGGTGCCGGGAGTTCCACAGCGCCTGGTAGCCCTCGGCGCCCACCAGCGGGACGCGGTCGGTGCACGACGGCGGCACCCGCTGGTCCAGGCCGTGCGCGACGGCGTCCACGGCGTCGCGGGCCATCACCCGGTAGGTGGTGTACTTGCCGCCGGCGATCATCACCAGCCCCGGCACCGGATGCGCGACGACGTGCTCGCGCGACAGCTTGGACGTCTCGTCGGACTCGCCCCACAGCAGCGGGCGCAGCCCGGCGTATACGCCCTCCACGTCGTCACGGGTCAGCGGCGTCGACAGCACCGCGTTGACGTGGTCGAGCAGGTAGTCGATGTCGGCGCGGGAGGCGGCGGGGTGCGACTTGTCGAGCGTCCAGTGGGTGTCGGTGGTGCCGACGATCCAGTGGCGGCCCCACGGGATGACGAACAGCACCGACTTCTCGGTCCGCAGGATGATCCCGGTCAGCGAGTGGATGCGGTCGCGCGGCACGACCAGATGGATGCCCTTCGACGCGCGGACGTGGATCTGGCCGCGCCCGCCGACCAGCTCCTGGATGTCGTCGGTCCACACGCCGGTCGCGTTGACCACCTGCTGGGCCCGGATCTCCTGCTCGGCGCCGGACTCCAGGTCGCGCACGCGCACGCCGGTGACCCGCTCGCCCTCGCGCAGGAAGCCGACGACCTGGGTGCGCGGGGCGACGTGCGCGCCGTACTCGGCGGCCGTGCGCAGCATCATCATCACGTAGCGGGCGTCGTCGACCTGGGCGTCCCAATACTGGACGGCCCCGGTGAAGGCCGACTTCTTCAGCGCCGGGGCCAGCCGGAGCGCGCGCGAGCGCGACAGGTGCCGGTGGCCGGGAACGCCCCGGGTCAGGCCCGAGGCGAAGCCGAGCATGTCGTACAGTGCCACTCCCGCGCCCACGTACGGCCGCTCCCACAGGTGGTGCGTCAGGGGGAACAGGAACGGCACCGGCCTGACCAGGTGCGGCGCGATGCGCTGGAGCAGCAGCGAGCGCTCCTGCAACGCCTCGCGCACCAGCTCGAAGTTGAGCTGTTCCAGGTAGCGCAGTCCGCCGTGGATGAGCTTGGACGAACGGGACGAGGTGCCGGAGGCGAAGTCCCGCGCCTCCACCAGGCCCGTGTCCAAACCGCGGGTCACCGCGTCGAGCGCGACCCCCGCCCCCACCACTCCGCCGCCGACCACGACCACGTCCAGCTCACGCGCGGCCATCCGCTCCAGCGCCGCGGCACGCTCGGCTGGACCGAGCCTGGCCGCACCCATCCCCGAGGCCATAACACTCCCTGATAGCGTCCTGAGCCCCTACATACCCACAGATAAGCCTCAGGCGCGTACGACCTTCACCCCGGCGTCGCTGAGCGCGCCCGCCAGCTCGTCGGAGAGCCGGTCGTCGGTGACCAGCGTGTCGATCCTGGTGATGGGGCAGATGCGGGAGAACGCCCGCTTGCCGATCTTGGAGGAGTCGGCCACCACGACGACCTGCGCGGCCCTGCTGATCAGCAGGTTGTTGACGCTGGCCTCGCCCTCGTGGTGCGCGGAGGCGCCCAGCTCGACGTCCAGGCCGTCCACGCCGAGGAAGGCGATGTCCAGCGTCACCTGCTCCAGGACGCCGGAGGCGAGCGGGCCGATCAGCTCGTACGACTGCTGCCTGGCCACCCCTCCGGTCACCACGATCTTGACGTGCTGGCGGACGGTCAGCTCGGCGGCGATGTTGAGCGCGTTGGTGACGACGGTGAAACCGCTCTCCAGGGCGGGCCGGATCGCCAGGGTGCGGGCCAGCTCGGAGGTGGTGGTGCCGCCGTTGAGCCCGACCACCGCGCCGGGCGGGACCAGCTCGGCGGCGGCCATGGCGATGCGGTTCTTCTCGTCGGCGTGCCGGGCGGTCTTGTAGCGCAGCGGGAGGTCGTAGCTGACGCTCTGGGCGACCGCGCCGCCGCGCGTGCGCATGAGCATCTGCTGCTGCGCGAGCTGGTCGAAGTCCCGCCTGATGGTCGCGGTGGACACCTCGAGCGCCTGGGCCGCGTCCTCCACCGTCAGCCGCCCCTCCTGGGCGAGCAGTTCGAGGATGGCGTTCCAGCGGTCGTAGCGGGACACGTGGCCTCCTAGCGGATGTGGTCCGCAGCAAGCGTGGCACACCGGGAGGGGTGGAGCCACCACTGCCCAATCTTGCACTTTCCTGCTATAAAAGATGCAGAAACAATCAATCCTGGGGAGGCCGGGTGACCACCCACACCGAAGCCGAGATCGCGTCCCAGCCAGAGTGCTGGCGGCGTGCCGTCGCGAACGTCCCCGCGGACGCGCTGCCGCGCGAGGGCGAGCGGGTCGCCGTCGTCGGCTGCGGCACCTCGTGGTTCATCGCGATGGCCTACGCCACGCTCCGCGAGCGGGCCGGGCACGGCGAGACCGACGCCTTCGCGGCCTCCGAGTTCCCGGTCGGCCGCGCCTACGACCGGGTGCTCGCGCTGAGCCGCTCCGGCACCACGACCGAGGTGCTCGAGCTGCTGGGCCACGTCAGCGCGAGGATCACGGCCATCACCGCCGACCCCAAGACGCCGATCATGGAGGCGGCCGGCGACGTCGTCGTGCTCGACTACGCCGACGAGCGGTCGGTCGTGCAGACCAGGTTCGCCACCACGCAGCTCGCGCTGCTGCGCGCGAGCCTCGGCGAGGACCTGACCCAGGCCGTCGCCGACGCCGAGGAGGCCGTGGCCGCACCCCTGCCCGCCGAGCTGGTGGAGGCCGAGCAGTTCAGCTTCCTCGGCGCGGGCTGGACGGTCGGGCTGGCGCAGGAGGCGGCGCTCAAGATGCGCGAGGCGTCCCGGTCGTGGACGGAGGCGTACCCGGCGATGGAGTACCGGCACGGCCCGATCAGCATCGGCGCCCCCGGCCGCGTCACCTGGATGCTCGGCGAGGCCCCCGAGGGCCTGCGCGCGCAGGTCGAACGGACCGGCGCGACGTTCGTCGAGAGCCGCCTCGACCCGATGGCCGAGCTCATCCGCGCCCAGCGGGTGGCGGTCGCCCGCGCCTTCGCCGCCGGGCTCAACCCCGACGAGCCCATGCACCTCACGCGATCTGTGATCCTTTCTCCATGAGCCTTACTCTCGCCGACGCCCGGATCGTGACCACCGAAGGTGTGCACGAGGGGTGGCTGACCATCGAAGACGGCCGGATCACGCACGTCGGCCAGGGCAGCGCCCCCGGCCCCGGCCTCGCGCTCGGCGGCCGGCACGTCGTGCCCGGCTTCGTCGACGTGCACAACCACGGGGGCGCGGGCGGCTCCTTCCCCACCGGCGACCTCGACCAGGCGCGCACCGCCGTGGCGCTGCACCGGCGCCACGGCACCACCACCACGATGGCGAGCCTGGTCAGCGACGCGCCCGAGGGCCTGGCGAGGGCCGCGGCGGCGCTGGCCGAGCTCTGCGAGGAAGGACTGCTGGCCGGCATCCACTTCGAGGGCCCCTACATCGCGCGCGGCCGCTGCGGCGCGCACGACCCTGCGGCGCTGCGCGAGCCGTCGCCGCAGGAGTTCGCCGAGCTGGTCAAGGCCGGGCGCGGGCACGTGCGCATGCTCACCATCGCGCCCGAGCTGCCCGGGGCGCTCGACACGATCCGGCTGGCCGTGGCCGAGGGCGTGATCGCCGCCATCGGCCACACCGAGGCCGACTACGACCTGACCATCGCCGGCATCGAGGCGGGCGCGAGCCTCGCCACCCACCTCTACAACGCCATGCCGCAGCTCGGGCACCGCGCGCCCGGCCCCATCGCGGCCCTGCTCGACGACGAGCGGGTGACGGTCGAGCTGATCAACGACGGCGTGCACGTGCATCCGGCCATGCTGCGGCTGGCGTACGAGGTGGCCGGGCCCGGCCGCACGGTGCTCGTCACCGACGCCATGTCGGCCGCGGGGCTCGGCGACGGCGACTACCAGCTCGGCTCCATGCGCGTACGCGTCGACGACGGCGTGGCCAGGCTCGCCGAGGGCGGCTCCATCGCGGGCTCCACCCTCACCATGGACGTCGCCTTCCGCCGGGCCGTGCGCGAGCTCGGCCTGTCGCCGCCCGACGCCGTCCAGGTGACCGCGCTGACGCCCGCGCGGGTGCTCGGCCTGGCCGGGAGCATCGGCTCGATCGCCGCCGGCAAGGCCGCCGACCTGGTCGTGCTCTCCTCCGACCTGGAGGTGGACGCGGTCATGAAGGACGGCGTCTGGGTCACGGAGCCCTGATGATCCTCACGGTGACGCTCAACATGGCGCTCGACGTGACCTACCAGGTGCCCGCCGTCGAATGGGACGGCGTCAACCGGGTCGGGACGGTGCACCGGCGTGCGGGCGGCAAGGGCGTCAACGTGGCCCGCGTACTGGCCGCGCTCGGCCGGGAGGTGCTGGTCACCGGCCTGGCCGGCGGGCCGACCGGACAGGCCGTCGAGGACGACCTGCGCGCGGCGGAGCTGCCGAGCGCGGTCTTCGCCGTCGCGGGCGACTCCCGCACCACGCTCGCGGTCTCCGAGACCGGCGAGCGGCCGGCGACGACGCTGTTCAACGAGCCGGGCCCCGAGGTCACGGGCGAGGAGCTGGCGGCGTTCACCCGGCACTACACCGAGCTGGCCACCCGCGCCGAGGTGGTGGTGCTCTCGGGCAGCCTGCCGCGCGGCGTCCCCGCGGACTTCTACGCCACGCTCAGCGGCCTCACCGCCGCGCCGGTCATCGTGGACGCCGACGGCGACCCGCTGCGCCACGCCCCCAAGGGCCGGCCCGCGGTCGTCAAGCCCAACGCGGAGGAGCTGGCGAGGGCCGTGCCCGGCGCGCCCGAGGAGGGCGCGCGGGCGCTGCGCGACCAGGGCGCGGAGTCGGTCGTGGTGTCCCTGGGCGCCGACGGGCTGCTCGCCGTCACCGGCGAGGGAACGTTCCGGGCCCGGATGCCCTACACCGTGCGCGGCAACCCCACCGGCGCGGGCGACTCGCTGGTCGCCGGGCTGGCGCTGGGCCTGGCCGAGTCGACCCCGTGGCCGGACCGGCTGCGGCGGGCGGCGGCGCTCGGCGCCGCGGCGGTGGCCGCCCCGGTGGCCGGCGACTTCGACCGCGACGTCTACGCCGCCGTCCTTCCCCAGATCGTCATCACGTAAGGAGCGACCATGCCCCTCTCCCCCATCGGCGACATCGTCCGTCAGTCACCCGCGGGGGTGGGTGCCTTCAACGTGATCCAGCTTGAGCACGCCACCGCCATCGTGGCCGGGGCCGAGTCCCTGGGCCTGCCGGTCGTGCTGCAGATCAGCGAGAACTGCGTCCGCTACCACGGCGCGCTGGAGCCGATCGCGCTGGGCGCGCTCGCGGTGGCCCGGCGCGCCGCGGTGCCGGTCGCCGTGCACCTCGACCACGCCACCGACCGCGCGCTCGTCGAGGAGGCGGTGGAGCTGGGCCTGGGCTCGGTCATGTACGACGCCTCCGCCCTGCCCGACGAGGACAACGTCCGCACCACGGCCGAGGTGGCGGCCTGGTGCCACGGACGCGGCGTGTGGGTGGAGGCCGAGCTGGGCGAGGTCGGCGGCAAGGACGGCGTGCACGCGCCCGGCGCGCGCACCAAGCCGCACGAGGCCGTCGACTACGTCGCGCGGACCGGCGTGGACGCGCTGGCCGTGGCCGTCGGCACCTCCCACGCCATGACCACCAAGTCCGCCGAGCTGGACCTCGGCCTCATCGCCGAGCTGCGCGGGGCGGTGCCGGTGCCGCTGGTGCTGCACGGCTCGTCGGGGGTGCCGGACGACACCCTGCGGGCCGCCGTGCGGCACGGCATGAAGAAGATCAACATCGCCACCCATCTGAACAAGGCGTTCACCGGCGCGATCCGCGACTATCTCGGCCATGACGAGCGGGTGGTCGATCCGCGCAAGTACGTCAAGGCGGGCCGCGACGCGGTGAGCCGCGAGGTCAGCCACCTGCTGGGCGTACTGGCTGGCTGAGTCTCAGGCGTACGGGCCGAGTGTCAGGCGTCCAGCCGCGCCAGCACCCGCTCCGCCTGGCGCCGGAAGGTGCCGGGCGGGTTGCGCGGATTATCCGGGTCGTCCTGCGCGAGCAGGAAGAGCCAGACCAGTGCCTGCAACCGGCGGCACCCGCGCAGCCGCCGCTCCTCCGCCGCGCCCAGCTCCAACCGGGCGACGAGCTCCGCCCCGACCTCCGCCCGGTTGTCCACCCACATGGACACGTGCTCGGCCAGCTCCGCCAGCTCGTACGCCAGATCGCTGCGCCCCGAGTCCTCGAAGTCGACCACCCGCACCCGGCCGCCGTCCCACAGGAAGTTGGCCAGGTTGCCGTCACCGCCCCCGAACACCGGCCGCACCCCGCTCCCGTCCGGCCGCCACCCCTCCAGCCAGCGCAGCCCCTCGCGCACCGCCCGGTCGGCGAGCGGGTCGCGGGAGCGCCACCGCGCCCCCTGCCCGCGTAGCCAGTCGCGGACCGCCTCGCGCTGCCACGGCCGCACCGGCACCTCCCGCAGCACCGGCCGGGGAACGGCGGCGTGCAGCTCGGCCAGCGCCCCGGCCAGGGCCGTGAGGTGCTCGCCCGTCACGGGCAGCCCGCGCAGCGGCTCCCCGGCGAGGCGGCTCATCCGCACCACGCCCGGCTCGAACGCCATCGGCTCAGGCGCGAGCCCCGGCGCGTGCTCGGCCAGCAGGGTGAGCGCCCGCCACTCCCGCTCGGCCGCGCCCGGCTTCGAGGCGCGGTAACGCTTGGTGACGACGTCGCCGTCGAACGCCACCTCGTGGGTGTGCTGAAGATCGGCCATCCCGCGCATGTTAGGGCAGGCGGCTCAGCCCCGCAGCGTCCGCGCCAGCAGCTCGCCGAACTCCTCGGGCGCCTCGGTGTAGCCGCCGTGCCCGCCGGGGAACTCGGTCAGCTCCCGCCCGAGCCGCCGGGCCAGCTCCGCCGCCGGCCGGTAGGGCAGATGCCCCCGCGTCTCCCGCCCCGCCGCCAGCACCAGCCGGTCGGCGACGGCCGCCAGCGCCTCCAGGTCGGGCTCGTACGCGGTGAACTGCCGCAGCTCGTGCTCCATGAACAGCGGCATGTTCGCCACCGTCCTGACCACCCGCTCGGCGGCCCTGGGTGACAGCGTCGCCGGATCCGGCAGCGGCCTGAGCGTGCCGCCGATGCCCTCGCTCATGTACGCCCCCGCCGCGGCCAGCCCCTCGGCCCGGTAGATGTCGTACACCCTGCCGAAGAACCCCAGCTGCTCGGCGGCGTCCGGCAGCACCGCCACGCACGGCGGCTCGTGGACCACGGCCCGCCGCACCCGCCCGGGATGGCGGGCGAGCAGGTCGAGCACGACGATCGCGCCGTCGCTGCCGCCGAAGACGTACGCGCTGCCGCCGCCCAGGTGGTCGATGAGCCGGGCGCAGTCCTCGCTCTGCGTCTCCACCCGCTGGTCCACGGGCTCGGGGCTGTCGAGGCGGCTGCGGGAGTAGCCGCGTGGGTCGGCGGCGACCACGGTGAAGTCGCGGGCGAGCACGTCGGCGATGCCGTCGAAGGTGCCCGCGTCGCCGCCCCCGCCCGGCACCAGCAGCAGCATGGGGCCCGTGCCCCGCACCTCGTGGAACAGCTCGGCGCCGGGGACGCGCAGCGTGCCGGTCTTCATCGTTCCTCCTTGCTCGCCCTGGGCCAGTGCGTCAGCAGCACGTGCAGGGCCTCGATCGCCTGGTCCCAGGACGCGTCCACGTCCCGGGAGTGCTGGAAGCCGCCTGCGGCCTCCAGGCTGGTGTAGCCGTGGAAGGTGCTGCGCAGCAGCCGCACCGCGTCGGTGAGGTCGGGCTCGGCCAGGTCGTAGGCGCGCAGCATCCCGTACGTCAGCTCGCCGGTGCGCAGGAACGGCGCCAGGTCTGCGACCTGCGCGAGGTCCACCTTGCTCTGCGTGGCGGCGTAGCGGCCGGGGTGGCGCAGGGCGTACGAGCGGTAGGCGCCCGCGAAGGCGGCGAGGGCGTCCTTGCCCGACCGCCCGGCCACGGCCGCCGCGATGAGGTCCACCATCTCGCCGGCGGCGAGCACCGCCACCCTGGTGCGCAGGTCGCGCAGGTTCTTGACGTGCGAGTAGAGGCTCGCGTCCTTGACGCCGAAGTGCCGGGCCAGCGCCGACACGGTGACGTTGTCGAAGCCGACCTCGTCGGCCAGGTCGGCCGCCGCCCGCGTGATGCGCTCGGCCGTCAGCCCCGCTCGCGCCATCCGCTCTCCTAATGCCTCTAGCTTCCTTCCTAGGATGACTAGGTTAGCAGAGCCAAAAAGAACGGCCCGCCTCCCGGTGATGGAAGGCGGGCCGTCGCGTCGCGGGACGGTCAGCGCTGGATCGGCGAGACGACGACCTCGACGCGCTGGAACTCCTTGATGTCGGAGTAGCCCGTGGAGGCCATCGTGCGCTTGAGCGCGCCCATGAGGTTCATCGAGCCGTCGGCCACGCTGGAGGGCCCGTGCAGGATCTGCTCCAGCGTCCCCACGGTGCCGAACTCGACCCGCCGCCCCCTGGGCAGGTCGGGGTGGTGCGCCTCGGAGCCCCAGTGGAAGCCCCGGCCGGGCGCCTCGGCCGCGCGGGCCAGCGGCGAGCCCACCATGACGGCGTCGGCCCCGCAGGCGATGGCCTTGGCGATGTCGCCGGAGGTGCCCATGCCGCCGTCGGCGATGACGTGGACGTAACGGCCGCCGGACTCGTCCATGTAGTCGCGCCGTGCCGCCGCCACGTCGGAGATCGCCGTGGCCATCGGCACCGCCACGCCCAGCACGTTGCGGGTGGTGTGCGAGGCGCCGCCGCCGAAGCCGACCAGCACCCCGGCCGCGCCCGTGCGCATGAGGTGCAGGGCCGCGGTGTAGGTGGCGCAGCCGCCCACGATGACCGGGACGTCCAGCTCGTAGATGAACTGCTTGAGGTTGAGCGGCTCGGCCCGCCCCGAGACGTGCTCGGCCGAGACGGTGGTGCCGCGGATGACGAAGATGTCGACGCCCGCGTCGATCACGGCCTTGTGGTATTGGACCGTGCGCTGCGGCGACAGCCGGACCGCCGTGGTGACCCCCGAGGCGCGGATCTCCTCGATGCGCCGGCCGATCAGCTCCTCCTTGATCGGCGCCGCGTAGATCTCCTGCAGCCGCCTGGTGGCCGCCTCGGCGTCGAGCGCCGCGCACTCCTCCAGCAGCGGCTGCGGGTCCTCGTAGCGCGTCCAGAGCCCTTCGAGGTCGAGCGGGGCAAGGCCGCCGAGCCGCCCGATCTCGATGGCGGTGGCCGGCGACACCACGCTGTCCATGGGCGCGACGACAACGGGCAGCTCGAACCGGTAGGCGTCGATCTGCCAGGCGATCGAGACCTCCTCCGGGTCGCGGGTCCGCCGCGAGGGCACCAGACCGATCTCGTCCAGCGCGTACGCCCGCCGCCCGGTCTTCCCCCGGCCGATCTCCACCTGCTGAGTCATGAACTTACCTTCTGTGATAGTTCGGAGCTTCCACGGTCATCTGGATGTCGTGGGGGTGGCTCTCCTTGAGGCCCGCCGCGGTGATCGGCATGAGCTCACAGTCGGTGTGCATCCGCTCGATCGTGCGGCATCCCGCGTACCACATGCCCTGGCGCAGCCCGCCGACGAGCTGGTGCGCGACGGCCGCGACCGGGCCGCGGTAGGGCACCTGGCCCTCGATGCCCTCGGGGATGAACTTGTCCTCGCCGCTGATGTCGCCCTGGGCGTAGCGGTCCTTGCTGAAGGAGGTGCCGCCGCGCTCGCGGTTGCGCACCGCGCCCAGCGACCCCATGCCGCGGTAGGACTTGAACTGCTTGCCGTTGATGAAGATCAGCTCGCCGGGCGACTCCTCGCAGCCGGCCAGCAGCGAGCCCAGCATGACCGTGTCGGCGCCGGCCGCGATGGCCTTGACGATGTCGCCGGAGTACTGGAGGCCGCCGTCGCCGATGACCGGCACGCCCGCGGGGGCGGCGGCCTTGGACGCCTCGTAGATGGCCGTGACCTGCGGCGCGCCCACCCCGGCCACCACCCGGGTGGTGCATATCGAGCCGGGGCCGACCCCGACCTTGACCGCGTCGGCGCCCGCGTCGACCAGCATCTGGGCGCCCGCCCTGGTGGCGATGTTGCCGCCGATGACCTGGACCTTGCTGTTGGCCTTGACCTTGGCGACCATGTCGGCCAGGCCCTTGGAGTGGCCGTGGGCCACGTCCACGACGATGACGTCGACCCCGGCCTCGATGAGCGCTTTGGCGCGCAGGTCGGCGTCGCCGCCGACCCCCACCGCCGCGCCCACGAGCAGCCGGCCGTCGGCGTCCTTGGTGGACAGGGGATACTGCTCGCTCTTGGTGAAGTCCTTCACCGTGATCAGGCCGCGCAGCCGGCCGTCCTCGTCGACCAGCGGCAGCTTCTCGATCTTGTTCTGCCGCAGCAGGGCGAACGCGTCGTCCCGCGACACCCCGACCGGGGCGGTGACCAGCGGCATCTTCGTCATGACCTCGCGCACCGGACGCGACTGGTCGGTCTCGAAGCGCATGTCGCGGTTGGTGACGATGCCGACGAGCCCGCCGGACACGTCCGTCACGGGCACGCCCGAGATCCGGTAGGTCGCGCACAGCCGCTCCACGTCGGCCAGCGTGTCGTCGGGGCTGCAGGTGACGGGGTTGGTCACCATGCCGGCCTCGGACCGTTTGACCAGGTCGACCTGCTGCGCCTGCTCCTCGACCGCGAGGTTGCGGTGCAGGATGCCTATGCCGCCCTGCCGGGCCATGGCGACCGCCATGCGGGCCTCGGTCACGGTGTCCATGGCCGCCGAGACGAGCGGGATGGACAACGTGATGCCGCGCGACAGACGGGAGGCCGTGTCGGCCTCGCCCGGCTGCAGGTCTGAATAGGCTGGCACCAGCAGCACGTCATCGAAGGTCAGTCCTGTTTCGGTGAACTTGGACATGCTGCGGCCCCCTCTGCCGTTGCGTTGATGCGCATCAGTCTATGGCCTGCCGCCAAACGCGTACCGCCGACCTCGCGCATCGCGCCCGGCCGACACGCGGATGCCGGGAGGACGATGACCCCCACGGTCCGTCGTACTCCCGGCATCCACCGCAACACAAAGTGCCGGGGGATGGGACGGTCGGTGATCCGTCCCATCCCCCGGCCACCGGCAACCCAATGCCGCGGCGCCACGCACCACCGAACCCCCCTCCGCGTCCTGATGGGCTGCGCTGCCGCACTCTGACGAGATGCCGACGCTACGTAAATCCTGCGTTACGCACCGGGAGCGCCGCAATGTCCATAGGTGCAGTTGCACGAAGCTGCACGCCGGGCGTGCCGGTGGCCGCGGGGGAACCGCCGGTCGTCGCAAGAAGCGGACAAGGGCGTCAAGCGGCGTTATTCTCACGGCACGCCCGTGTTCCCCCTACGGAGCCGCACACAATGCGCAACGAGTCCCGCACCCGGTCAGATCCGCTGGAGACGCTGGGCCTGGACCCGGCCCAGCGCACCCTCTACACCGCGATCCTGCGCCTGCACAGGGCCACGCGCACCGACATCGCCCAGGCGACGGACGGCCCCGTGGACAAGGTCGGCCGCCAGCTCGACGACCTGGTCAGGCTCGGGGTGGTGGACGAGCACTCCGGGGAGTACTTCGCCCGGCACCCCGCCGCCGCGCTCGGCCGGGTGATCGCCCAGCGCCTCGACCGGCTGGCCGAGGAGAGCCGGATGATCGACTCCGCCTTGGGCTCGATCCGCGGCCTGATCCGCGATTACGACGCCGGCCGCGACTACCAGAGCGGATCCTTCACGGTCGAACTCGCGAACGGCGCCGACGTGCTCTACGAAAGCGTCGTCGGGATCGCGGTGCAGTCGCCGGGGATGGAATTGGTGACGGCGATCCCCGATGAGCGCACTATGACGGATTTTGTCCGCAAATTTGCGGATCCCTGGATTGATGCGCAAAAACGAAAACTTCTCACGGTGTACGCGGTCATTCCCGTGGACACGCTCGCGCTGCCCGGCGTCCGCGCCCAGCTCACCGAGCTCATCGAGACCGGCGGCCAGGTGCGCACCCTGCGCCGGGTGCCGAGCTGGTTCATGACGGCCGGGCCGGAGGTCGCGGGCCTGCCGCCGTTCTGGGGCGGCAACCTGCCCGACCACGCCTACAACTTCTATCTGGTCCGCACCCCCGTGGTCGTCGGCGTGCTGCGCGCGCTGTTCGACGAGCTGTGGGGGCGGGCGGTGCCGCTCCCCTGGGGCCGCAAGGCCGAGGGGATGGTGCAGGTGCTGCGCCTGGCCGCGCAGGGCATGTGCGACGATTCCATCGCCCGCCAGCTCGGCGTCTCGGTCCGGACCGTACGCGCCCGCTTCGCCGACGCCATGTCCGAGCTGGGCACGCAGACGCGTTTCCACGCGGGCGTCGAGGCGACCAGGCGCGGCTGGCTGAGCTGACCAGGGGCGGGAGGTCTTCCGCGATGGCCTGGCCGAGGGCGGAGGATGACCGGGTCAAGACCGTCACCGGTGCGGGACACTCACCGCCGGTGTCAGATACTCACCGCGCGGGCCGCATCGGTCATATGGTGGGAAGGTGCTGGAAGACGTCCCCCGCGACCCGTTCGCGGACGACCCGAACGACCCTTCCTCGGCGATGGGCGCGCTCGACGACGCTGAGCCACTGACCGCGTCCGAACGTGACGAGGCCATCACCGACCTCGCCGACGTCGAGGTCTTCCGCTCCCTGCTCGAACCGCAGGGGGTGCTGGGTCTCGTGCTCGACTGCCCGGAATGCGGTGAGCAGCACTACTTCGACTGGGAGCTGCTGCGCGGCAACCTCCGGCAGATGATCGAGAAAGGCCAGCCACAGGTGCACGAGCCGGCCTTCCACCCCGACCCCGCCGACTACGTGACCTGGGAATACGCCAGAGGCTACGTCGACGGCGTCATCGACACGGAGGAGCGTCGCTGACCGAGATCATCAGGCGAACCATCGGAAGACTCTGAGGAGCGGCCCCGGCCCGCGTCGCCGACCTCGGAAAGCCGAGGCCGTCCTCCCAGGGCACAGAGCCCGCCCAGCGCGTCCCGATCCGCAGCTTCCCGCCCCACAGGGTCCCCATCCAGAACGTCCCGCCCCAGAACGTCCCGGTCCAGTACGTCACCGACCAGCGCGGCCAGCAGGCGCACCGCGGGGTCGCCGGCGTGACCCGAGCAGGGGCCGGGCAGCTCTCCACGACCGAGCACATCGAACAGCGCGTCGGTCTCGTGCTCTGGCGTCAAGCGGACTCCAGCTCCGCCATCTGCCGCAGCCTGGCCAGCGCCCGATGCTGGGCGACGCGGACGGCACCTGGTGACATACCGAGTACATTACCGGTCTCCTCGGCGGACAGACCGGAGACCACTCGCAGCAGCAGCAGCTCGCGCTGGTTCTCGGGCAGCCGGGCGAGCAGCCGGCGGGCGTGCTCGACCTCGATGTAGCGGACCACCGTCTCCTCCGGCCCCGGGCCCTCGTCCGGCCCGTCCGGCAGGTCCTGCGTCGGCACGGCGGAGCGCACCGAGCTGCGCAGCGCGTCGGCCACCTTGTGCGAGGCGATCCCGAAGACGAACGAGGCGAACGGCCGCCCCATGTCGCGGTAGCGCGGCAACGCGGACAACACCGCGATGCAGACCTCCTGGGCCACGTCATCGGCAATGTGATATTGCCCTGAAACCCTGCCCAGCCTGGCGCGGCAATACCGCACCACCATCGGACGCAACTCGCCGAGCAGGGATTCGATCGCGCTGCGATCCCCCTGTACGGCGAGGCTCGTCAGTTCCCTTAGGTCGGAGTCATCCGTCCGTGCCGGAAGTCTCGACGCGAGCCTTACCCCAATTTTGGCGTCGGCGACGCTTCCCTCGCTCACGATAGGCATGATGCCCTCACTGATCGGGCCTGTCGTCATCGCGAACGGCTACGGATTGGTCACATTGACGCGGCGATAACGATAGGTAATCGACCGATCACACTAAGCCTTTGGCCTGACATAATATTTCACCCGATAAGCCGATATGCACGACAATTGTCAGAGACAGACGCTTATCGCGCACCGCGGGTTTACGCCATTAATCCACCTTTTCCCACACTTCCCCAACCGAACAGAACTCCAGTCCGGGCACCGGCGGGCGAGCCCTAACGAGGCGCGCCGCCGCCGTCGCCGCCGTGGCCGTCGCCGTCCTCATCGCCCTTGTCGTCCTTGTCGTCCTCGTCGCCGACGTCCAGGAGCTCCAGATAGCCCTGCACCGCCTCCCACAGATGATGCTCCGGGTAACGGCCGACGCCGCGATGCTGCCGGCGCCACTTGCGGTCCCAGTAGGAGCGGTGCACCTCACGCAGGTGTTCGAGCGCCGCCTCCAACTCCTCCGCGGTGCGCGCCCGTACCTCCTGGCCGCTGTCCGGAGTCTCGCGCCGCAGCAGGCCGGCGCGGCCGTCGCGGAGGGCGTCGAGCACGCCCTGGTCCGTCCCCTCCTCCACGGACCAGAACCGCACCGGCTCCCTGATGTGGTGGTTCCACACCGGGTCCCGGCGGGAGCGCCACCAGTAGGCGATCCCTCCCTTGTCCAGCTCCAGGAAGTCCACCAGCCAGGCCGTCCCCGGCGGTTGCGAGCCCCAGGTGACCTCCTCGGGCGGCAGGTTCAGCACGAGAACCACCTCGAGGGCGTCCACCGGGTCGGCTCCCTCCAGCAGGTCGCCGAACACGTACGCCGCCCGCAGGAACGGCTCCGCCGCCGCCACCCGGCGCGTCTGGTCACACGTCTCGGCGAGCCGCCGCAGCCTCTGCACCGCCCGCCGATACTGCACCCCGCCACCTCCCGACGCCCAGCGTACGCACCCCGCCGGCCCGCCCCCCGCCAGACCCCGGAGCCGCCAGGTTTCGGAAACACCAGAGCCACGGAGCCGCCGAGGCCACGGAGACACCAGAGCCCCGGGGCCGCCGAGGCCACGGAGCCGCCGGGGCATCGACGCGGCCAGGGGCCCGGAAACCGCCACGGCCCGCCTCCCCCTCCGCCCGAAGGCGGCAGCGGGATGCGGGCCGTGACAGGTGTAGCGGAAGAAAGGGCCGATCAGTGGCCGTGGCCGTGACCGTGACCCTGACCGGCGGCCGGAGCCTCCTCCTCGGGCTTGTCCACCACG
This sequence comes from Nonomuraea wenchangensis, assembly GCF_900111685.1. Taxonomy (GTDB): domain Bacteria; phylum Actinomycetota; class Actinomycetes; order Streptosporangiales; family Streptosporangiaceae; genus Nonomuraea; species Nonomuraea wenchangensis. Next base: position 61,818 of record NZ_FOHX01000015.1, on the reverse strand, counting down.
AGCGCCTCGGTGGTGAGCAGCATGCCCGCGATCGAGGCGGCGTTCTGGACGGCCGAACGGGTGACCTTGACCGGGTCGATGACGCCCTGGCCGATGAGGTCGCCGTACTCGCCGGTGGCGGCGTTGAGGCCGTGGCCCGCCGACAGCTCAGCGATCTTGTGCGTGACGACGTAGCCCTCAAGGCCGGCGTTCTCGGCGATCCAGCGGGCCGGCTCGACCAGCGAACGGCGGACGATGCCGACGCCCGTGGCCTCGTCGCCGCTCAGGCCAAGGTCGTCGAGGTCCTTGCCGACGTGGATGAGCGCGGAGCCACCGCCGGAGACGATGCCCTCCTCGATCGCCGCGCGGGTGGCGGAGATCGCGTCCTCAAGGCGGTGCTTCTTCTCCTTGAGCTCGACCTCGGTGGCCGCGCCGACGCGCAGCACGCACACGCCGCCGGCGAGCTTGGCCAGGCGCTCCTGCAGCTTCTCGCGGTCCCAGTCGGAGTCGGACTGCTCGATGGCGAGCTTGATCTCCTTGACGCGGTCCTCGATGGCCTGCGCGTCGCCGGCGCCGTCGACGATGGTCGTGGTGTCCTTGGTCACCACGACGCGGCGGGCGGTGCCGAGCACCTCCAGGCCGACGTGCTCCAGCTTGAGTCCGACCTCCTCGCTGACGACCTGGCCGCCGGTGAGGATGGCCATGTCCTGCAGCATCGCCTTGCGGCGGTCGCCGAAGCCCGGGGCCTTGACGGCCACGGAGCGGAACAGGCCGCGGATCTTGTTGACGACCAGGGTGGCCAGGGCCTCGCCCTCGACGTCCTCGGCGACCACGAGCAGCGGCTTCTTGGTCTGGGCGATCTTCTCCAGCAGCGGCAGGAAGTCCGCGATGGAGGAGACCTTGCCCTGGGTGAGCAGGATGTAGGCGTCCTCGAGGACGGCCTCCATGCGCTCGGGGTCGGTCACCATGTAGGCCGACAGGTAGCCCTTGTCGAACTGCATGCCCTCGGTGAACTCGAGCTCCATGCCCATGGCGTTGGACTCTTCGACGGTGAGGACACCGTCCTTGCCCACCTTGTCGAACGCCTCGGCGATCAGCTCGCCGATCTTGGCGTCCTGGGCGGAGATGGTGGCGACGTTGGCGATCTCGTTCTTGTCGCCGACCTCGCGGGCGCTGTCGAGCAGCTTGTCGCTGACCGCCTTCGCGGCCTTGTCGATGCCGCGCTTGAGCGACAGCGGCGAGGCGCCGGCGGCGACGTTGCGCAGGCCCTCACGAACCAGCGCCTGGGCGAGCACGGTGGCGGTGGTGGTGCCGTCACCCGCGATGTCGTTGGTCTTGGTGGCCACTTCCTTGGCGAGCTGGGCGCCGAGGTTCTCGTAGCGCTCCTCCAGCTCGATCTCACGAGCGATGGTCACACCGTCGTTCGTGATCGTCGGCGCACCGAACTTCTTGTCGATGACGACGTTGCGGCCCCGCGGGCCGAGGGTAACCTTCACGGCGTCCGCGAGGGCGTTGACGCCGCGCTCCAGCGCGCGCCGCGCGTTCTCGTCGAACTCCAGGATCTTCGCCATGCTGAAAGTCCTCTCCTGGCGTCGAAAGCCCCGGCCGCCCTAAAGCGCCCGGGGCTCGACGCATCCGGCCTACTTCTCGATGATCGCGAGAACGTCGCGGGCGGAGAGCACGAGGTACTCCTCGCCGTTGTACTTGACCTCGGTGCCGCCGTACTTGCTGTAGAGGACGATGTCGCCCTCGGAGACGTCGAGCGGAATGCGCTTCTCGCCGTCCTCGTCCCAGTTGCCCGGACCCACCGCGAGCACTCGGCCCTCCTGCGGCTTCTCCTTGGCGGTGTCAGGGATGACCAGGCCGGAAGCCGTGGTCTGCTCGGCCTCAAGCGGCTGAACCACAATGCGGTCGCCGAGCGGCTTAACGGGAACCTTGGTGGCGGTCGTCACGATCGGACCTCCCCTTCAGATGTGAATGATCAGAAGAGGCGACCAGCTGGGCCTGCCGTCGCGGGTGTCAGACCTGCCTCGTCGCACGTTGGCACTCTCAAGGGGAGAGTGCCAACAGGAAACATATGCAAGAGGGCCTTGACAGTCAACACGAACGCGTCCAAGTCTGCTGACAGCGATCGGAACAACGGGTGTCGATCAGGCGTACGAGCCCTCTGTGAGCTCGGCGACGACGCCCGGCCGGCTCGGGGCCCAGCCGAGCTCGCGGCGGGTGCGGGCGGCGCCGATCCGCTGGCCGAGGGCCAGGGCCTCGGCGAACTCGGCCCCGAGCGCCTTCGCGGCCTCCTCCAGCGGCCAGGGCTCGGCGACCTCCTTGACGCCGGCCGCGCGGGCCGCCGCCTCGGCCACGTCCGTGAGCGGCACTGCCTCCTCGCTCACGCCGTGGTAGACGGCCGGTCCGCCGCGCTCCACGACCGCCGCGACGAGGTCGGCGAGGTCGTCCACGTGCACGAACGTCCAGGTGGGCACCGTGCCGCCGGCCGAGACGTACACGCCGGTGCCGCGCTCGGCGGCCAGGCCGCGAAGGAGCGCCGGGATGCCGGAGCCCCGGCCGTGCACCACGCCCGGCCGTACGACGGAGCCGCCGCCGCCGAGCACCACCCGCTCCACCTCGTCCCGGTACGCCACGAGCGGAATCGGCCGGGCCGGGCTGCCCTCGTCCCCGCCGTCGATCGCGCCGAGCACCCAGACCCCGCTGAGGTACACCATCCGCGCCCCCGCGGCGGATGGGACACCGGCGACGGCGAGGTCGGTCTCACGGTCACCGGTGAGCTGCCCGGCGTGCACGACGACATCGAACCCCGCGCCGGCGCCCGCCTCGACGCCCTGCCCGGCGCCCGGCTCGATGCCCTGGCCGGCGTCCGAATCGACGCCCCGGCCGACGCCCTGGCGGGCGTCCGGCGCGAGCGCGGCCCGCAGCGCCGCCGGGTCCGACAGGTCGCCGTAGCGCTCGCCGGCCGCCGCCGGCACCCGTCTCGCGCCGTCGGCCGCCGGGCGTACGTACGCGGTCACCTCGTGGCCCCCCGCGATCAGCCGCTCGACCACGGCCGACCCGATGTAACCGGTCGCGCCGATCACTAGTACCCGCATCACTCTCACCTCAAAAAGTTCGACATCGAAGTCTTCCACGCCGAAGATAGCGTCCAGCGTCGAACATTTCAATGTCGTAGGATCGACCGCATGGACGACGCGATCGACGCGGTGGACGAGATCATCGGCCAGTGGGCGCTGGCCCGGCCCGGCGTCGACGTCTCCCCCACGGGCGTGATCGGCCGGGTCACGCGCGCCTCGCGGCTGCTGGACCGCGCCGCCAGGGAGTTCCTGGCCGAGCACGGGCTGGAGGCGTGGGAGTTCGACGTGCTCGCCACGCTCCGGCGCGCCGAGAACGTCCGCATGTGCATGAAGGACCTCTCGGCCGCCGCCATGGTGAGCCCCGGCGCGCTCACCAACCGCATCGACCACCTGCTCGATCGCGGGCTCGTCGACCGGTGGCCGGCCCCGGGCAACCGGCGGATGACGTTCGTCGGGCTGACCGACGAGGGCCGGCGGGTGGCGGACGACGTGCTCGAACGGCACGCGGCCAACGAGGCCCGCCTGCTGGCCGGGCTCTCCGCGGGCGACCGGGACACCCTGGCCGCCCTGCTCCGCAAGCTCCTGCTGTCCCTGGGCGACACCCCCGCCCTCTCGTGCACCCCCGGGGACGCCGCCGGGGACGCAGCCGCGAGCGGCACAGGGGCCGGCGCGAGCGGCGTCACGAGGGGTTCCGCGACGCGATAACGTCGGGCAACGTGGACCTCGACGCCTTCCGACAGCTCCTGACCTCCCGCGGCCGGCAGGCGCTCACCGAGGCCGTGGAGCTGACCGCCACGGGGGCCGATCCGGTCGCCGCCGCCACCAGGCTGCGCCGCACGTACGACGCCCCGCTCACCTCGGCCGCGCTCACCCAGGCGGCACTCCGCGAACGGGCGCGGGCGAAGTTCGGCGAGGACGCCGAGGTGATGTTCTTCACCCCGCACGGCCTGGAGCAGTCCACCCGCAAGGAGGTGGCCGAGCACCGCGCCCGCCGCCTGGCCGGAGCGAGCGTGATCGACGTCTGCTGCGGCGTCGGCGGCGACCTCCTCGCCCTGGCGCGCGCCGGCTGCACGGTGACCGCCGTGGACATCGACCCGCTGACCGTCGCCGTGGCCAGGGCGAACGCCGAGGCGCTCGGCGTCGCCGACCGGGTGAGCGTGGTCGTGGGCAACGCGGGGGCGGTGCGGCCGGAGGACTACGACGTGCTCTTCGCCGACCCCGCCCGGCGGACGGGGCGGGGCCGCACGTTCGACCCGCTGGCGTACTCACCGCCGTGGCCGACGGTGCTCGACCTGGTGGCGCGGGCCGACCGCGCCTGCGTCAAGGTCGCCCCGGGGATCCCCTACTCCTACCTCCCGGAGTCCTCCGAGGTCGAGTGGGTCTCCTACAAGGGGGAGGTCAAGGAGGCGGCCATCCGGACCGGCCCCGGCATGCGCTCGACGCGCCGCGCCACCCTGCTGCCCGGCGGCCACACCCTGGCCGCCGCCGGCCCCGAGAGCCTTGCCCCGGTCGGCGCGCTGGGCCGCTACATCTACGAGCCCGACGGCGCCGCGATCCGGGCGCACCTGGTGCGCGAGGTGGCCGACCTGGTCGGCGGGCGGCTACTCGACCAGCAGATCGCCTACATCGCCGCCGACGAGCCGATCGACACCCCGTGGGCCGCGCGTTACGCGGTGGACGAGGTGATGACGTTCTCGCTGAAGAAACTCCGGGCGGCGCTGCGCGAGCGACAAATCGGAAATGTCACCATCAAGAAGCGCGGCTCGGCTCTCGACATCGAACGACTCCGGGCAGACTTGCGGCTCAATGGGGAAAAGTCAGCGGTAATCATCCTGACTCGCATTATGGAGCGCCCATATGCGTTTATCTGCGACACCTCCCCCGCTGCCTGACCACGGACAACGGTCGATCTCTCGTCGGCCACGATCTTTCCGTTCGGCGCTTACTGACCTTGATCGAAGGGCTAAGGTTGGCGGGCGGGAGTTCTCCCCCTGATGCGGTTGTCGCGTTCTCGCCAATTCACGTGCAAACCGGACCTATCCCACCGCTGCGCGGCAGACCGCCGGCGAGCGAAGGAGCCTTTCGGTGGACAATTCCAACCACACGACCCTTCTCACGGCAGGGGGCTACACGAACGTCTCCGAGAGGATGCGAGACCTGCTCAACCGCGCGTCACAGGACCACGTCTACGAGCAGCGCACGCAGGGAGCCGTCCTCGACGAGATCCGCCAGCGGCTCGAAGGCATGGAGTGGCTGCTGCGGGAGGTGCGCGAGCGCGAGCTGGGCGGCCTCAGCGGCGCTCTGGAGTCGGTCAACGGGCGGCTGGAGGACATCTCCGTCAAGCCGCCGATGTGGGCGGAGGGGCTGGCACAGCACGTCGAGGCCGTACGCGACCACGTGGACGCCGTCGGCGACCGGGTCAGCCACGTGGACGCCCGCGTCGCCCCGGTGGCCGAGCTGCCGAGCCTCTGGGCCGATCTCGGCACCGTGGGCGAGAACGTCGACGAGGCGCTCAAGCGCCTGCAGTCCGTGCTGGAGACCACCGACGGCATCACCAAGGGCATGTCCGACTTCGCCGGCATGCTGGCCGGTCTCCATGCCGGCATGGAGGCCGCGGCGGGCCGCTTCACCAGGCTCGACAGGTCGGTGGCTGAGCTGATCTCCCGCACCGACCGGGTCGAGGCGGTCGTCGGCGAGCTGTCCGAGGGCGTCGACGACCGGCTGACCGCCACCGCCGAACAGCTCTCCGTCCAGGCCGAGGCCGTCGAGCAGCGCCTCACCGCGCGCCTCGACGACGGCGCGGCCCGCCTGGAGGAGACCGGCAAGCAGCTCACCGCCCGCCTCGACGCCACCGACCAGCGCCTCACCACCCGGCTCAAGGAGACCGACCAGCGGCTGACGGCCCGCCTGGAGGAGACCGACCGCAACCTGTCGGCCCGCCTCGGCGAGACCGACCGCAACCTCGCCGCCAGGCTCGACGAGACCGACCGCGCCCTCACCGTCCGGACGGAGGAGACCGACCGCGCCCTCTCCGCCCGCCTGGAGGAGACCGACCGCGCTCTCACCGCCCGCCTCGACGAGACCGACCAGCGGTTCACCGCCAAGCTGGACGAGGCCGCCGCCGGCGTGGAGGAGACCGGCAGGCGGCTCACCGCCCGCCTGGAGGAGACCGACGCGCGGGTGACCATCCGCCTGCTGGAGACCGACGAACGCCTCGACGGCCACCTCGCCGCCATCGAGCAGCGCCTCACGACCCGCCTCGACGAGACCGACCAGCACCTGGCCGTGCAACTCGGCGAGAGCGAGCAGCGCCTGACCATGCAGCTCGGCGAGAGCGAGCAGCGCCTGGCCGACCGCCTCGCGAGCGTGGACGCCAGGATCGACCGCGTCGAGGGCCGGCTGACCGGCCTGGACACCAGGCTCACCGGGTTCGACGGGCGGCTGGAGTCGACCGACGAGTGCCTGGCCGACATCGACACCCGTCTTGACGGCCTCGACGGCCGCATGGGCGGCGTGGACACGCGGCTCACCCACATGGACGGCCAGCTCGGCGCGCTCGGCCAGCGTCTCGGCACGGTGGACGGCCACCTGAGCCGGCACGACGACCGCTTCGACGCGCTGGGCACCCGCCTCGACGCCCGCTTCACCGCGCTCGACGACCGGGTGGCCGCCGCCGACCAGCGCATCGGCGAGACCGCCAACCGCAGCGAGGGCCACTTCAACAGGCTCGACACCCAGCTCGACGCGCTCGACGAGCGGTTGGGGGAGGCCGAGGAGCACCTGGGCGGACGATTCGACGGCTTCGACGCCCGCTTCGACGGCCTCGACACCCATCTCACCGGGCTGGCCGCCCGCGCCGGGCAGACCGGCGAGCACCTCGACGCCATCGACGGCCGCATCGACGCGGTCGGCCGCCGGGTCGACGGGCTGCCCGCGTCGCTGGGGCTGCCGGAGCTGCTCGGCTCGCAGGCCGGTGAGCAGGCCGAACGCCTGACGGCCGCCGCCGAAGCGCTGACCGAGCTGGTGGGCTCGCGCCCCGACCGGGACGAGCTGGCCCGCACCGTCACCGGCATCGTCGAGCCGGCCGCGGCCGACCTCACCAAGCGCCTGGGCGCGCTGGAGGAGACCATGCTGGCCCTGGCCGAGGCCCTCCTCCGCCCCACCCGGACCAAGGACTGACCAGGAGCATCACCGCAGAGGTGTGCAAGGGGTCTCTAAAGGTCGAGCTGGAGCGTCAGCATCTTGCGGGTCGGCAGGTGGCCGAGCGCGTCGTTGACGCCGCGCATGTGACGGTTGCTGTCGGCGGTGTCGGTCAGCAGGCCGTCGAGGTACGGGTAGCGCTCGCGTGCCTGCCGGACGGCCTCGGCCTTCATCCAGCGGACGAGGCCGTGCCCGCGGTGCTCGGGCAGCACGCCGGTGCCGTAGTGCTGGGCGTCGCCGTCCGGGGAGATCAGACGTGCACGGTGGTGATCGGCAGGGACGAGTCGGCCGGGATCTGCAGGCTGGACGGCGAGACGCCAGCCGCGATCAGGTCGGAGCCCAGCGCGGCCACCATCGCCCCGTTGTCGGTGCACAGCCCCGGCCGCGGCACCCGCAGCCGCACCCCGGCGGCTTCGCACCGCTCCTGGGCGAGCGCCCGCAGCCGCGAGTTGGCCGCCACGCCGCCGCCGATGAGCAGGTCGGACACACCGTACTTGCGGCAGGCCTGCAGCGCCTTGCGGGTCAGCACGTCGACCACGGCCTCCTGGAAGGAGGCGGCCACGTCGGGAACGTGCACGCTCTGCCCCGCCGCCTCACGCGACTCCACCCACCGTGCCACGGCGGTCTTGAGCCCGGAGAAGGAGAAGTCGAGCGTGCCATCGTCGATCTTGCCGCGCGGGAACGTGACGGCGGTGCCGGAGCCCTCGCGGGCGGCCCGGTCGATGTGCGGCCCGCCGGGGAACGGCAGCCCCAGCACCCGCGCCACCTTGTCGAACGCCTCCCCCGCCGCGTCGTCCACGGTCGAGCCGAGCGAGATGACGTCGCCGGTCACGTCGGGCACGAGCAGCAGCGAGGAGTGCCCGCCGGAGACCAGCAGCGCGATGCACGGCTTGGGCAGCGGCCCGTGCTCCAGCTCGTCCACGGCCACGTGCGCGGCCAGGTGGTTGACGCCGTAGAGAGGGACGCCGAGCCCGAGCGCGTACGACTTGGCCGCCGCCACCCCGACCAGCAGCGCCCCCGCGAGGCCGGGCCCGGCGGTGACGGCGATGGCGTCGATGTCGGTGAAGCGCAGCCCGGCCGCGGCCAGCGCCGCCTCCACGGTGGGCGTCATGGCCTCCAGATGGGCGCGTGAGGCGACCTCGGGCACCACGCCGCCGAACCTGGCGTGCTCGTCCATGCTGGAGGCGATGGTGTTGGCCAGCAGCGTGTGACCGCGGACGATGCCGATGCCGGTCTCGTCGCAGGACGTCTCGATGCCGAGCACCAGGGGTTCGTCAGCCATCCAGCTTCCTTCTCATCATGATCGCGTCGGTGCCGTCGTCGTAGTAGCGGCGGCGGGTGCCGATCTCCTCGAACTCGAAGCGCCGGTAGACCGCCTGGGCGCGCGGGTTGTCGGCGCGGACCTCCAGGAAGATCTCGCGCGCCCCCCTGCGCCGGGCCTCGGCCAGCAGCTCGGTGAGCAGGGCGCTGCCGATGCCGCGCCCCTGGTGCTTGTCGAGCACCGCGATGGTCTGCACGTCGGCCTGGTCGACGGCGGCGGCCAGGCCGGCGTAGGCGACGATCTCGTCCTCGTCCAGGGCCACCACGTAGTGGCGGGTGCGCGGCATGTCGTCCAGCTCGCCGCGCATCATGCCCTCGCTCCACGCGTCGAGCGGGAACGTGGCCCGCTCGATCGCCATCACCGCCGGCAGGTCGGCGATCGTCATGGGCCGCAGTGTCACCATGTCCGCCGCCTCACGCCGTCGCCCGCCCGCTCTCGCCGGGCGTGAGCACCTTCTTCGGGGCGCCGGGCACGACGGCGTCGGGGCGGCGCAGGTAGATCGGGCGCGCCGGGTCGAGCGGGGCGCCGGTCGCCAGCCGTTCGACGGCGAGGGCGGCCAGCGATCCGGCGTACGGGTAGGGCGGCGCCTCGTGGCCCTTGGCCTCCAGCACGTCGCGGTAGAGGTCGGCGCCGGCGCCGATGACCGGCAGCCCGTCAGCGGGGACGTCCGCGGGCCGGTCGACGGCCGGCCCGTCGAGCCGGGTGCGCAGGTCGGCGTAGCGGGCCCAGAAGACCTCCTTGCGCCGGGCGTCGGTGGCGGCGAGGAACGGCTCGGTCAGGCCACTGCCGTAGGCGAGCGCGTCGAGCGTGCAGACGCCGTAGGAGGGCACGCCGAGCGTGGTCGCGAGCCCCTGCGCGGTCATGAGCCCGACGCGCAGCCCCGTGTAAGGGCCGGGGCCGCTGCCGGCCACGACCGCGGTCACGTCGCGGAGCGTCGCGCGGGCCTCGGCCAGCACGAGCTCGATGGTGGGGGCGAGCAGTTCGCCGTGGCGCCGGGCGTCGATCGTCGTGTGCTCGGCGAGCACCCGCTCGCCGTCGTGGAGCGCGGCGGTGACGGCGGGTGTCGCGGTATCAAAAGCCAGGACCAGCACGACTGATTAGCCTACCCGTAGCGGACCACGCACCTGTCCGTAATGCTGTCAGCACGGGCCTGTAACGCCGCCCGCCCCGGCCCGCGACGCCGTCCGCCCCGCTCCGCGACGCCGTCCGCCCCGCTCCGTGACGCCGTCAGGCCCAGCCCGTACGCCGCCGCAGCCACTCCAGCGCGACCACGCCCTGCGCCCGCTGGAACTCCCGTACCGTCGCCAGCCCCGGCGGAGCAGGCTGCCGCGACTGCCTGGCCAGATATCCGGCCACCGCCGCGACCACGGCCGGCTCGGCGTCGGCGAACAGCTCCCACGGCGGCGGCCCGCCCTGCATCCCGACGGACGGCAGCATGCACAGCAGGTCGAACCAGGGCGCCGCCCGGCAGGCCCAGGGCCAGTCCACGACGAAGACGCGCTCGCCGGCCAGCAGGATGTTGTCGGCGCGCAGGTCGCCGTGCGCAAGGCTGTCGCCGGCCGCGGCCGACTCCCAGCCGGCCTCCAGCTCGGCCAGCTCGCCGAGGTGGCGCAGCGCCCACGGGTCGAGCCCGGCGGTGTCCTCCCCGGTGAGCCTGCGCCAGCCGTGGAAGGAGTCGCCGAAGATCTCGGCGACCGTCGGCGCGTCGGCGACGGGCGAGGGAGTCAGCGCCCGCGACATCCGCGCGAGCGCCTCAAGCACCAGGTCGAGCTGGTCGCGTCTCCAGGGCAGCTCGGGGTGCTCGCCCTCGACGTCCTCGAAGACCAGCGTCACCCAGCCGGCCACCTCGAACCCGGTCAGCAGCCGGGGCGCGGGCGCCGACTCCGGCAGGGCCGCGGCGATCCTGAGCTCGGCGCGGTAGATGTGCGGGGTGTCAGGGTTGGGCTCAGGACCGACGGTCTTGACGAAGGCCCGCCGGCCGTGCTCGGTGCGCACCCGTACGGCGGCCGCGGGCGAGAACCCGCCCTCCTGGGTGCGCGCCTCGGCCACACGCCCGCCGAGGAACTCCTCGACCGCCGCGCGGACCTCCTGGGGCACCCGCGACCAGGGCACCCGGCTGCCGCCGACGGCAGGAGGATGGCTCATGCACGTGAAGCGTAGACGATGACGTTGTCGAGGTACTCGCCGCGCGCGCGGTCGAACTCGCCGCCGCATGTGACCAGCCTCAGCCCGTCCTCCAGGTAGACCCGCCGGGTGGGGAAGCTGTCCTTGTGCACCTGCTCGATCGAGTCGACCTTGAACGTCACCGTCTTGCCGTCGCTGCGCCGCACCTTGACGGTCTGGCCCTTGCGCAGGTCCCTGAGCTTGTAGAACACGGCGGGGGCGGTCTTGGTGTCCACGTGGCCGATGATGACCGAGGCGCCCTTCTCGCCGGGCACGGCGCTGCCCTCGTACCAGCCGGCCGTCTTGGGCTTCTCGTACGGCGGCAGCTCGACGTCGCCGTTCTTGGCGAGGCCCAGCTTCATGAGCGGGGCCTCCAGGTCGATCGAGGGGATGTCGAGGCTCTCGGGCACGACGTTCGCGGCGGGCGTGGACGCCTGCTCCTGAGCCCCCTTGCCGAAGGCGAACAGCACCAGCCCCGTGACGACCCCCGCGACGACGACCCGTCCAGGTCGTGCCATCGTCTACGCCTTGCGCCGCTTGACCGCCCAGCCGATGCCCCCCGCGAGGGCGAGGCCGACCAGCACGCCCGCCGGGCCGAAGGGGATGGAGGAGCCCTCGTCCATGTCCTTGGCGTACGTGCCGCCGCCGCCCGCGCGGGGCGCCCGGGTAGGCACGTGGGTGGGCAGCGCCTCGCCGGCGACGACGCGCAGTTTGGCGCTGCCGGCGTCGTTGGTGCCGTCGCACTTGACGCTGACGGTGTAGGTGCCGCGCGGGACCGTTCCTGAGACCTGCGCGGAGCCGCGCACCCAGGGCGAGCCGGCCGCCGAGCCGGTGGGGGTCGGGGAGCCGGCGCCGGAGGGCACGGGGTTGAGCGTGGCGCCGCTGACGAACGCCCGGGACGTGGCGGTGCCGGTGTGGGCCGGGCCGCCGGTGGGGACGGGGCAGTTGGCGAGGATCCACACGGTGTTGGTCTGGCCCGCGGTGACCCGGTCTGGGTTGAGCTGGACCTGGATCTTGGGCCTGGTGCCCGTGGGCGCCGGGGTGCCGGTGGCGCTGGATAACGGCGTGCCCGGCGCGGTGGCCGTCGGGGTTGCCGTGGGTTCGGTCTCGGCCGAGGCTGTGCAGCCGGTCAGACCTACGATGACGAGAGCTCCCGCGTACGCGACACGCCTGACCCTGAGCACCGGCCGCACCCCACTTTGCCGTCTTGCCACCAGCATCCACCCATATCGTGGATGTCGCCCACCCTGATACCCAGAAATTCTGGGCGAATCCCTGCCAACGATCATGTCTTTGGCCCGGTACGTCAAGGGTGCCAGCTTTGCGGGGACGTGACCGGTGTTTTAGCCTTCGAGCCGATCAACCGGCGTGTCGGCCCATCGGGGCCCCACGGCGCGCACGGTGAGCACGCGGGCCTCGTCGCCGGCCTCGCGGTCGATGTGGATCTCCAGCCGGTCGTCGGCCAGGCCCTCGACCAGCCCTTCGCCCCACTCGACGACGGTGACGGACTCCTCCAGCGAGGCGTCGAGGTCGAGGTCGTCGACCTCCAGGTCGCCGCCCAGACGGTAGGCGTCGGCGTGCACGAGCGGCGGCCCCTGGGTCAGCGACGGGTGCACCCGGGCGATGACGAACGTGGGCGAGGTGATCGGGCCGCGTACTTTGAGCCCTTCGGCGATGCCCTGCACCAGTGTGGTCTTGCCGGCGCCGAGCGGCCCGGACAGCACGATCAGGTCGCCGGCCCGCAGGTGGGCCGCCAGGCGGGCGCCGAACGCGCGCATGGCCTCGGCGGTCGGGGCTCTCATCGTTACAGCTCCACCCTCTTGGCCAGGTCGCGCAGCGCGTCGTTGACCACGCCGGGACGTTCGAGCTGAAGCAGGTGCGAGGTGTCGGGCACCTCGGTCAGCTGGGCCTTGGGCAGCGCGGCCGCGATGGCCCTGCTGTGGTCGGGCGGGGTGAGCCAGTCGTCGTCGCCCACCATGATCGCGGTGGGCACGGAGTCGAGGACGTCCAGCGCGGCCAGTTTGTCGTGGTTCATCAGGGCCGGGTAGAAGTCGGCGAAGACCTCGGTGGGGGTGGCCCTGATCATCGACTCGGCGAAGTCGACGACGGTGGGGCTGACGTTCTTCGAGTCGCCGAAGCCCATGTGGCGGGTGATGAGGAAGGCGATGTCGCTGCCGACGCTGCGGGTGCGGTCGATGAGCGCGCCGCGCTTGCCCAGCATGGACACCGTGCCGGGCGCGACCTTGTGGACGACCTTGGACAGCATGGCCGGCAGGCCCAGCGTCAGCTCGGCCAGCTTGCCCGCCGAGGTGGCCAGCAGCGCCACGGCGCGGATCTTGTCGCCGAACAGCCCGGGGTGGCGGTCGGCCAGCGCCATGATCGTCATGCCGCCCATGGAGTGGCCGACCAGCACGCACGGGCCGGGCACGAACTCCTCGATCACCTCGGCCAGGTCGTCGCCCAGCCGGTCGATCATGCCGTCGTCGGCCTGGGCGCGCTGCGAACGGCCGTGGGAGCGCTGGTCCCACAGCACCAGCCGGTAGTTGTCCCGCAGGTCCTTGCGCTGGTAGTGCCAGGACTCCATGTTGAGGCAGTAGCCGTGGCAGAACACGATGGTCAGCGGCGCGTCGTCGGGGCCGTCGAGCTCGACGTGCAGCGCCACGCCGTCGGAGGTGATGTGCGTGCGCTCCCTGCCCCGCAGCTCGCCGAACGGCTCGCTGGCCTCGGTGTCGGGGCGCAGCCTGATCCGGCCGACCGCGTAGCGCTTGGCCATGGCCGCCGCCGCGACCCCCGCCGACGCCGCGCCGACGAGCGCGCCGGCGATCCCGAACCTGCGCCGTGTTGTCGTCGTCATCTCCCCGATCCTTCTCAAGCGCCCGTGCTCACGTGGACCCGCGGCACCCGCGAGCCGATCCTGGTCACGATCTCATGCGTGATCGTGCCGAGGGTATCGGCCCACTCCTGAGCGGTCGGCTCGCCCCCGTCGCCCGGGCCGAACAGCACCACCTCGTCGCCGGCGGCGAGCAGGTCGTCACCTAGGTCGATCATGAACTGGTCCATGCACACGCGGCCCGCGACCCGCCTGCGCCGCCCGCCCGCGAGCACCTCGGCTCTTCCCGTGGCGTGCCGGAGTATGCCGTCGGCGTAGCCGAGAGGGACGAGCGCCAGGTGGGTCTCGCGCTCGGTGGTGTAGAGGTGGCCGTAGGAGACCCCGGAGTCCTGCGGGACCCGCTTGACCAGCGCGGCCTGCGCCACCAGGGTCATCGCCGGGCGCAGGCCGAAGTCGCCCTGCTCGGGGATCGGGCTGAGGCCGTACATCGCGATGCCCGAGCGGACCAGGTCGTAGCGGGCCTCGGGCAGCGTGAGCGCGGCGGCGGAGTTGGCGAGGTGCCTGATCACGTGCGAGCCGGCCGCGCCCGCCTGCTCGGCGAGCTTCAGCGCCGTCTGGTAAGCCTCCAGCTGCTGCTGCACCGACGGATGGCCCGGGATGTCGGAGCAGGCGAAGTGCGACCACAGGCCGACGATCTCGACGGCCCCCTCGGCCTGCAACTCCAGCGCCCTGGCCAGCAGCCCCGGCCAGGCGGCCAGCGGAGCGCCGCCCCTGCTCATGCCGGTGTCGGCCTCCAGGTGCAGCCGCGCGGTGCGGCCGGTGCGGCGCGCGGCGGCGGCGATCTCGTCGAGCAGCCGCACGTCGGCGGCCGACAGCTCGACGTCGTGCGTCAGCGCCTCGTCGAGCGGCTCGCCCGGGGTGATGAGCCAGGCGAGGACCGGCGCGGTCACGCCGCCCGCGCGCAGCTCCAGCGCCTCCCTGACGAACGCGACGCCGAGCCGGCTCGCGCCGCCCTCCAGCACCGCGCGCGAACAGGGGACCAGCCCGTGCCCGTAGGCGTCGGCCTTGACGGCGCCCATCAGCTCGGCGCCCGTGCGCTCCCTGAGCAGGGCGACGTTGTGCCGGATGGCGGCCAGATCGACGCGTGCCTCCGCGGGCGTGGCCATCGAGGAGTACATCCTTCTAGTGTGGCAGCTCACGGGCGTGGTCGAGCGCGTTTTTCACCCTCAGGCGCCCCCTGCCTTCTCCCCTCCTGCCGTCACCGCGCGGATGGCGGCGGGCACGGCGGTGGCGACGTCCGCGGCGGTCAGCGGGGCGCCGTCGGCGGCCAGCCGGCCGGCCAGCCCGTGCAGATAAGCCGCGCACGATCCCGCGTCGTACGCCCCGAGCCCCTGGGCCAGCAGCGCGCCCGCCACGCCGGACAGCACGTCGCCGGTGCCGCCGGTGGCCAGCCAGGAGGTGCCGGTCGGGTTGACCCGGACCGGCCTGGACTCCTCGGCCACGACCGTGGTCGAGCCCTTGAGCAGCACGGTCACGCCCAGCTCGGCCGCCGCCGCGCGGGCGTGCTCCAGCCGGGCCGCCTCGATGTCCGCGCGCTCGGCCCGGATCAGCCTGGCCAGCTCGCCGGCGTGCGGGGTGATCAGCGTGGGCGCGGTGCGGCGCAGCAGCGAGCGGTCGCGCGCGACCACGGTCAGCCCGTCGGCGTCCACGAGCACCGGCAGACCGGTGCCGAGCACCTGGGCGGCCAGCTCGTGCGCCCAGTCGCCGGTGCCGAGCCCCGGCCCGAGCACCCATGCCTGCACCCGTCCGACGTCCTCGACGGTCGGCCGGTCGAGCGTGGTGATCACGGCCTCCGGCCAGGCGGCGCGGACCTGCGCCACGGGCGCGGCCGGCCCGGCGTAGCGGACCATCCCGGCCCCGGCGCGCAGCGCCCCGCCCACGGCCAGCACGGCCGCGCCCGTGTAGAGGTCGCTGCCGGCCAGCACGCCGAGCACGCCTCTGCGGTATTTGTCGGACTCCTGGCCGGGGTGCGGCAGCAGGTCCTCCACGTCGCCGCCGGTGAGCGCGGCCACGTCGGGGTCGGGCAGGCAGGGGCCGAGCCCGATGTCCACCAGCTCGACCCGGCCGGCGTGCCAGGCCCCCGGATCGACCAGCAGGCCGGTCTTGATCGCGCCCATGGTCACGGTCACCAGGGCGCGCACGGCCGCGCCCCGGACGCGGCCGGTGCTCGCGTCCACGCCGCTCGGCACGTCCACGGCGACGACGGGGGCGCGGGCCGCGTTCGCCGCCTCGGCCAGCGCCGCGTACGGCTCCCGCAGCGCCCCCGACACCCCGATCCCGACCATCCCGTCCATGATCAGGTCGGCCCGCGGGAGCGCGCCGGGCCCGGCCACCCGCCCGCCGGCCCGCAGCAGCGCGGCCAGCCCCGCCTCGTGCGCCTTCGACCCGGCGAGTATCGCCTCCACCCGCGCCCCGCGCCGCGCCAGCCGCTCGCCCGCGTAGAGCGCGTCGCCGCCGTTGTCGCCGCTGCCGACGAGCAGCACAACGCGGCTGCCGTAGACGCGGCCGAGCAGTCCCGCGCAGGCGGCGGCGAGCCCGGCGGCGGCCCGCTGCATGAGCGTGCCCGGCGGCAGCCCGGCCATGAGGACGTGCTCGGCGGCGCGGATCTGGTCGGCGGTGTAGGCGGTGCGCATGATCCGAAGCTATCCCCCGCGCTATCCCTCGGCGATCACATAGGCCACGGCCACGCCCGCGTCGTGGCTGAGCGAGACGTGCCAGCGCTTGACGCCCAGCTCGTACGCCACCTCGGCGACCCGCCCGGTCACCCGCAGCTCGGGCTTGCCCAGCTCGCCGCGGCAGACCTCGGCCTCCCGGTGCCCCAGCCCCCGGGGCGCGCCCAGCGCCTTGGCCACGGCCTCCTTGGCGGCGAACCTGGCGGCCAGCGACGGCGCGGGCAGCGCCTGCTCGTCCTCGGTGAACAGCCGCTCGCGCAGACCCGGGGTGCGTTCGAGCGCCCGCTCGAAGCGGGAGATGTCCACCACGTCCACGCCGATGCCCAGGATCATGCCGTCCATTAGAACAGCCCGCGCTCCCAGGGACCCCAGATGGCGAACGACCTGCCCTGCTTGGCCTGCACGTTCACGTAGAGCGTGTGGCCGCCGGGCCCGAAGGTGCTGCCCGCGAACTCGGCCCCGGGATCGCCGGCGATGGGCGCGAGCCGGCAGAAGTCGAACAGCTTCCCGGCCTTGGTCAGCCCGCGCAGGTAGTTGTCGCCGTCGCCGTCCTCGCACAGGACGAGCGTGCCGCGCCTGCTCACCGTGATGTTGTCGGGCAGGTCGAGGACGGACGCGCGCGGCGACTCGTAGACCAGCCTGAGCGTGCCGCTCCAGGTCTCGTACGCCCACACCTGGCCGCGGCCCTTGCCGAACCCGTCGGGCATGGGGTCGGCCGGCGAGGTGTCGCCGCCCTGCGTGGAGACGAAGTAGACCACGCCCTGGTGATAGACCGCGCCCTCCAGCCTGGCGAAGATCGCCGCGCCCTTGGCCCGGCCCTGGCGGCCGACGGCCTGGACCGCCTCGTCGTAGGCGGGCCGCCCGCGGAAGCCGGGGTCGGGGTCGTCGATGTCCACCCATTCCGTGGGGTACGCGGCCCCCGGCCGCTGCCCCAGGGACAGGTCCGCGCGTTCGGCGTCCGCGACGGCCAGCATCTGCAGCCGCCCGCCGTCGAGCAGTTTGCCGGCCAGCACCGGGTGCTTGGGCGGCAGGTAGCGGTAGAACCCGGACGGATGGGCGAAGTTGTCCTCGGTGAGGTAGATGGCGCCGGAGGAGGGGTCGAAGGCGGCCGACTCGTGCGCGAAGCGGCCCGCCGCCCGGATGGGCCTGGCCGTCGCGGCGCGGTCGAGCGGCACCTCGAAGATGTAGCCGTGCTTCTGGGTGAGCCGGGCGTTGCCCTCGCCGCCGGGCGCGTCGGCCACGTCGGGGCCGTTGACGGTCTCCTCGCAGCTCACCCAGGCCCGCCAGGCCATGGGCCCGCCCGAGCAGTTGAGCATGGTGCCGGTGAGCGACGGGGTGGCGCGGATGACCTCGCCCTGGCGGGTGACGCGGAGGGTGGAGGTGCCGCCCCCGGCCATCGGGTCGTAGGCGCGCTCGCGGTCGCCGAACGCGCCGACCGCCCCGCCGATCTCGTGGTTGCGTACGAGGATCGCGCTGCCGCCGGGCCCGGAGAAGGCGGCCATGCCGTCGTGCCGGCCGGGCACCTCGCCGCCGTCGCTGAACTTCTCGCCCGCGGCGCTGAACGAGCGGTAGCGGAAGCCTTCGGGCAGGTGCAGGCGCACCTTGCCGTCGCGCAGGTCGCGGGCGGGGCGCAGCGGGCCGTAGCCGCTGGGCGCGGGCTGGGCGCCGCCCTGGCGTCCCGCGCAGGCGACCCCGGCGAACGGCCCGGCGACGCCGGCGGCGGTCATGGCGGCGAGGAAGCGGCGACGGTCCACGCCACGAGAGGCTAGTCGCCTGCCAACCCTTGCATAACGATTTCGCCGAATCGATCATAGTTCCCCGAACTGGCTCTCGATAATCCCCATGTTTTATCCACAGGCTGTGGACGCCGAACCAGGGGCCGCCCATGATCCCCTTTGCGGCGCATCGCTACGCTGCCTAGGTGAACAACGGCTACGTGGAACTGAGCAGGGAGCAGTGGAGCGAGCTCCGCAAGAACACGCCCTTGACTCTCACCGCCGAAGAGCTGGAAGAGCTGCGCGGTCTGGACGACCCCATCGACCTGACCGAGGTCACGGACATCTATCTACCGCTGACCCGGCTGCTCAACCTGCACTTCACCGGATCCAAGCAACGCAGCAGCGTGCTGAGCGCGTTCCTCGGCCATCCCGAGGAACGGGTGCCGTACATCCTGGGCATCGCCGGGAGCGTCGCGGTGGGCAAGTCCACCACGGCGCGGCTGCTGCACACGCTGCTGGCCCGCTGGCCCGAGCATCCGCATGTGGAGCTGGTCACCACCGACAGCTTCCTCCACCCCAACGCGGTGCTGGAGGCCAAGGGGATCATGCACCGCAAGGGGTTCCCCGAGAGCTATGACCGGCGGGCGCTGGTCAGGTTCGTGGCGGAGGTCAAGGCTGGGGCGGCCGAGGTGCGGGCGCCCGTCTACAGCCACCTTGAGTACGACATCGTCCCCGGCGCGGTCCAGACCGTGAAAAAGCCCGACATCCTCATCATCGAAGGACTCAACGTCCTGCAGCCCGCCCCGCCCACCTCCCTCGCCGTCAACGACTACTTCGACTTCTCCATCTACGTGGACGCCAAGGTGGAGAGCATCCGCACCTGGTACGTCGAACGTTTCCACAAGCTGCGCCGCACCGCCTTCGAGGACCCGAAGTCGTACTTCCGGCACATCGCCGAGCTCTCCCACGACGAGGCCACCGCCTTCGCCGTGAACGTCTGGCGCGACATCAACGAGCGCAACCTGGTCGAGAACATCGCCCCCACCCGGGGCCGGGCCGACCTCGTGCTCAAGAAGGGCGTCGACCACGCCATCAGGCGGGTACGGCTTCGCCGGATCTGAACGCCACCTCCCCGAACAGGTAGAGGGCGAACCTGCCCCCGCACTCCTGGTCGTCGAGATCGGCGAACCAGCACTCTTCGCCGTGTTCGTGGCATCTGTACCGGATCATGGCAGGGAGCTTCCGGCATAAGTATCAAAACCCCGTCAACGTCCGATCGACGCCGCGATCGATCACAATGGGCTCGTGCTGCATCTGCGCTTGATCAGCCCGGCCTCCCGCACCGACGAGGTGACGGCGGTGCTGGAGGACTGCCCCGGCGTCACCAACATCGTCGTCCTGGCCGGCGCGGGCCGCGTACCCCGAGGTGACGTCATCCTCTGCGACGCGGCCCGCGAGTCGGCCAACGAGGTGATCGGCCGCCTCGGCTGGCTCAGGAGCGAGGGCTCGATCGCGGCCGAGCGGGTCGACCTGTCGCTGTCCGAGGTCGCCGACGAGGCGGTCGAGGAGGCGCCCGGCGAGCCCGACGACGCGGTCATCTGGGAGGAGCTGGCGCAGCGGGTGTGGGCCGACTCCCGCATGACGTGGTCGTACCTCACCTTCTTCGTCATCGCCACCATGCTGTCGGGCGTCGCCGTGCTGCAGAACTCGCCGATCCTCATGGTCGGCGCGATGGTGCTCGGGCCCGAGTTCGGCGCGATCGCCGCCATCTGCTTCGGCCTGCTCAACCGGCACTGGCACCTCATCGTCGCCTCCCTGCGCACGCTGGTGATCGGCTTCCTCGTGGCCATCGTCGTCACCTTCGCCTGCACGCTGGCCATCCACCTGCTCGGCTGGATCGACATCGGCAATCTGCGGAGCAACGCCGAGGTGCAGTTCATCGTCAAGCCCGACCGGTGGTCGCTGATCGTGGCGCTGCTGGCGGGCGCGGCCGGGGTGCTGTCCGTCACCGCCGGCAAGTCATCGGCCCTGGTCGGCGTGTTCATCTCGGTCACCACGGTCCCGGCGGCCGGTTACGCCGCCGTGGCCCTGGCGCTTGCCGACTGGAAGGAGGTCGCGGGCTCGGTGTCCCAGCTCGCGGTCAACATCCTCGGCATGGTGATCGCGGGCACCGTCACCCTGCAGATCCAGCGCAGATTCTGGCCTCAAGTAGGACGACGTTCATCCGTTTGACCGAGGCCACGGCGCGGGCCGCCCAGGTAGGGTCCGGCTCATGCACATCCTCGCCACCGAGGGGCTGACCAAACGTTTCCCCACCGTCACAGCGGTCGACCAGCTCACGGTCACCGTCGGGCCCGGCGTCACCGGGCTGGTGGGGGCCAACGGCGCGGGCAAGTCGACGCTGATCAAGATCCTGCTCGGCCTGCTGCCGCCCAGCGGCGGCACGGCCCGCGTACTCGACCTGGACGTCACCTCCCAGGGCGCAGGGATCCGCAGGCTCGTCGGTTACATGCCCGAGCACGAATGCCTGCCCCCCGACGTCTCCGCCACCGAGCTGGTGGTCCACCTCGCCCAGATGTCCGGGCTGCCGCGTACGGCCGCCCGCGAGCGCGCCGCCGACGTGCTGCGCCACGTCGGCCTCGCCGAAGAGCGCTACCGCCCGATCGGCGGCTACTCCACCGGCATGAAGCAGCGGGTCAAGCTGGCCCAGGCGCTCGTCCACGACCCCAAGGTGGTCTTCCTGGACGAGCCCACCAACGGCCTCGACCCACGTGGCCGCGACGAGATGCTGGCGCTCGTCCGGCGCATCGGCACCGAGTTCGGCATCAGCGTGGTGGTCACCTCCCACCTGCTGGGCGAGCTCGAACGCATCTGCGACCACGTCGTGGTCATCGACGCCGGGCGGCTGCTGCGCTCGTCGGCCATCGGCGAGTTCACCCAGAGCACGCAGACCGTCACCGTCGAGGTCGACGAGGGCATGGAGGCGCTGGCCGCCCGCCTGTCCGAGACCGGGCACACCGTCTCGCCGCAGGGGCGGCTGCTGGTGGTGCAGGTGCGGGGGCCGGAGACGTACGACGCCGTCCGCGACGCCGCCGCCGACCTCGACCTGTGCCTGATCCGGCTGGAACAGGGCCGCCACCGCATCGAGGACGTCTTCAGGGAGGAGGTGGCGCATGTCTGAGATCTACGACATCGGCTACCGCCACTACGACGGGCCCCGGCTCGGCCGCGCGCACTCGTTCCGCGCGCTGGCCGTGCACAGCCTGCGCGGGATCTTCGGCATCGGCCGTCCGGCGCGCAGCAAGATCGTGCCGTTCGCGCTGGTCGCCATCATGCTGATGCCCGCCGTGGTGAGCATCGCCCTCATGGCCCTGATCAAGGAGCGCGGCATCGCCTACAGCGCGTACGCGGTGATCATGCAAGCCGTGGTGGCCATCTTCCTGGCCTCGCAGTCGCCCACCGTGGTCGCGCCCGACCTGCGCCACCGCGTGCTCCCGCTCTACCTGTCACGGCCGGTCTCGGTCGCCGACTACGTTGCCGCCAAGGTCGCGGCCATGACCGTGGCGGTGTTCGCGCTCGTCGCGGTGCCCCTCACCCTCATGTACGTGGGCGAGGTGGTCGTGGACCTGCCGGGCGACCCGGCCACCGGCGAGTACGCAGGCTCGATCCTCATGGCGCTGGCGCTGGCGCTGCTGCTGGCGGCGTTCGGGCTGGCGCTGGCCTCGTTCACGCCGCGGCGCGGGCTCGGCGTGGCCTCGGTGATGGTCGTCTACCTGCTGTCGTCCGCGTCCGTGCCCATGGTCTACGGCACCCTCTACTCGACCGGCAACGAGGCCGCGGCCTCCTGGGCGTGGCTGCTCAACCCGTTCTGGCTGGTCGACTCCGTACAGTCCTGGTTGTTCGGCACTCCGCCGCACTCCATCGAGGGCGCCGCCTACCCCAGCGGCCCTGCCTCGCTGGCGGTCCTCGTCCTGCTGATCGCCGCCGGCCTCGGCGCGCTCGCGCTGCGCTACCGGAAGGCGGCCGCCCGATGAAGATCGAGCTCTCCCAGGTGTCCCGCTGGTACGGCAACGTTGTCGCCGTCAACGACGTGACGATGACGATCGGCCCCGGCGTCACCGGCCTGCTCGGCCCCAACGGCGCCGGCAAGTCGACGCTCCTGCACATGATGGCGGGCTTCCTGGCCCCGTCGGGCGGCACGGTCACGCTGAACGGCGACCGCGTCTGGAAGAACCACCAGATTTACCGAAATATCGGTCTGGTCCCCGAACGTGAGGGTGTCTACGGCTTCCTCACCGGCTGGCAGTTCGTCCTGTCCGCCGCCCGGCTGCACGGCCTGTCCGACCCCGAGCAGGCCGCCCGCAAGGCCCTCGCCACGGTCGAGATGGAGGAGCCGAAGGACCGGCGGGTGGAGACGTACTCGAAGGGCATGCGCCAGCGCGTCAAGGTCGCCGCCGCGCTCGTCCACGACCCGCCCGTGCTGCTGCTCGACGAGCCGTTCAACGGCATGGACCCGCGCCAGCGCCTGCACCTCATGGACCTGATCAGGGCCATGGGCACGGCCGGCAAGACCATCCTGTTCAGCTCGCACATCCTGGAGGAGGTCGAGCGCGTCGCCCAGCACATCGAGGTGCTGGTCGCCGGCCGGCACGCCGCCTCCGGCGACTTCCGCGACATCCGCCGGCTCATGACCGACCGCCCCCACCTGTTCATGATCCGCTCCAGCGACGACAGGAAGCTCGCCGCCGCCCTCATCCGCGACCCCTCGGCCGGCGGCATCACGCTGCGCCCCGACGGCCTGGAGGTCCAGGCGACCGAGTTCCGGCGCTTCGCCCGCCTGCTGCCCAAGCTCGCCCAGGCCGAAGGTGTCCGCCTGCACCAGGTCTCCCCCGCCGACGAGGACCTGGAGAGCGTCTTCTCCTACCTGATCAACAGGAGCACCGGATGAACACCGTCGTCGCGGCCATCACCTACCGCGCCCTGCTCGGGCGGCGGCGGATCGTGCTGCTCCTGCTGCTGCCCCTCGCCCTGATCGCGCTCGCGGTGCTGTTCAAGCTGGTCGGCGAGGGCGACCAGCGCACCACCGTCCTGCTGCTGCAGAGCTTCGCGCTCAGCACCATGCTGCCGCTGCTCGGCCTGATCGCCGGCACCGGCGTCATCGCCCCCGAGATCGACGACGGCACGATCATCCACCTGATGTCCAAGCCGATCTCCCGCCCGGTCATCATCCGGACGAAGTTCGTGGTGGCCGTCTCGCTGCTCGCGCTGTTCGCGACCGTCCCGACGTACGTCGCCGGCTGGCTCCTCGTCGGGAACGAGGCCGGCATCGCGGCCGGGTTCGCCGTCGGCGCCCTGGTGGCGGGCATCGCCTACGCGGCGCTCTTCCTGCTGCTCGGCGTCATCACCCGGCACGCGGTCACGATCGGCGTCATCTACGCCCTGGTCTGGGAGAGCCTCGTGGGCAACCTCGTCCCGGGCGCCCGCCGGTTCTCCATCCAGGCGTGGGGCCAGTCCGTCGCCGGACAGATCACCGACTCCCCGTTCTTCCGTACGGACGTCACCCTCGGCTTCGCCGTCCCCGCCCTGATCATCGTCACCCTCGCCGGCGTCTTCTGGGCCGGCCGCCGTCTGCGCGGCTACTCCTTGACCGGAGACGAATAATCTCCGGACTCCTGGGCAGAGCCAAGAGTCCAGGGGTACGAGAAGGGCCCACGGGAACGCTCCCCGTGGGCCCTTCTCATTTCGTCCCTCAGTTGCCGCAGGCCCTGCGGACCACGTCGGCGAGGCGGTTGGCCACCTGGGTGGCGTGCTCCTCCGACGCGGCCTCGACCATGACCCTGATCATCGGCTCGGTGCCGCTCGGCCGGATCAGCACCCGGCCGGTCTCCCCCAGCTCCGCCTCGGCCGCCCGCACGGCGGCCGTCAGCTCGTCGACGCCGGCCTTGGCCTTGTCGACGTCCTTGACGTTGATGAGGATCTGCGGCAGCGGCGTCATCACCGCGGCCAGCTCCTTCAGCGGCACGCCCGCCTTCGCCACCACGCCCAGCAGGTGGAGGGAGGTGAGCAGGCCGTCGCCGGTGGTGGCGTGGTCCAGCATGATCACGTGGCCCGACTGCTCGCCGCCGAGGTTGTAGCCGTCGGCCTTCATGCGTTCGAGCACGTAGCGGTCGCCCACCGCGGTCTCCACCACGGAGATGCCCGCCTCGCGCATCGCCAGCTTGAAGCCCAGGTTGGACATCACGGTCGCGACCACGGTGTCCTTGGCCAGCAGGCCCTCGTCGTGCATGGCGCCGGCCAGGATCGCCATGATCCGGTCGCCGTCCACGATCTCGCCCGTGTGATCGACGGCGAGGCAGCGGTCGGCGTCGCCGTCGTAGGCCACGCCCATGTCCGCGCCGCGCGAGACGACCACCTGGCGGATCCGGTCGAGATGGGTAGAGCCGTAGCCGTCGTTGATGTTGAGACCGTCGGGGCGGGCCCCGATGGCCTCGACACGGGCACCGGCCCGCACCAGCGCCTCCGGGGCCACCATGTGGGCGGCGCCGTGGGCGCAGTCGACGACCACGCTGAGCCCGTCGAGCGGGTGGTTCATCGTGGTCAGCACGTGCGAGATGTAACGGTCGGCCTCACCGTAGGCGTCGCGCACCCGGCCCACGCCGGAGCCGACCGGGAAACCCCACTCCTCGCCGAGCCGCCGGTCGATCTCGTCCTCGACCGCGTCGGACAGCTTGAAGCCGCCGCGGGCCAGGAACTTGATGCCGTTGTCCGGCGCCGGGTTGTGCGAGGCCGACAACATGACGCCGAGGTCGGCGCCGAGCGCGGCCGTGAGGTGGGCGACGGCGGGCGTGGGCAGCACCCCGAGCCGCAGCACGTCCACCCCGGACGCCGCGAGGCCGGCGACCACGGCCGCCTCGAGGAACTCCCCCGAGGCGCGCGGGTCCCGGCCCACCACCGCCACCGGGTGACGCCCGGTGGCGGCGAACGCGCCTGCATCGCCGAGGACGTGGGCCGCCGCCACAGAAAGATCCATGGCGAGCTGGGCCGTGAGATCGCGGCCCGCGACCCCTCGTACCCCGTCGGTGCCGAAAAGGCGCGCCAATTTAGCGCTTGCTGTACTGCGGAGCCTTGCGGGCCTTCTTGAGGCCGTACTTCTTCCGCTCCGTGGCGCGGGCGTCACGGGTGAGGAAGCCGGCCTTCTTCAGCGGCGGGCGGTTGACCTCGACGTCCAGGATCGCCAGCGCGCGGGACAGGCCCATGCGCAGCGCACCGGCCTGGCCGGTCACGCCGCCGCCGTCGATGCGGGCGATGACGTCGAACGCCTCCTCGGCGCCGAGCACGACGAAGGGCTCGTTGACGATCTGCTGGTGGACCTTGTTCGGGAAGTAGACGTCCAGCGAACGGCCGTTGATCGTCCACTTGCCGGTGCCGGGGACGATGCGTACGCGGGCGATCGCCTCCTTGCGGCGACCGGTGCCGTACGAGTTGCCCGTGGTGACGGGCTTACGCACAGGCGCGTCGGCGCTGGCGGTGGACTCGGTGGTGTACTCGGAAGGGAAGTCCTCGCCGGAGAACTCCTCCAGCTCGGCCTCGACCGTCTCGACACCAGTGGGCTCAGCCACGGTTCTCCTCTAAATCTTTCGGAACTACTACTGGGCGATCTGGGTGATCTGGAACGGCTCGGGCTTCTGCGCCTGGTGCGGGTGCTCGGCGCCCGCGTAGACCTTCAGCTTCTTCGCCATCTTCCGGCCGAGGGAGTTCTTGGGCAGCATGCCCTTGACGGCCTTCTCGACGGCCTTCTCCGGCCGCTTCTCCATGAGCTCGCCGTACGAGACGGAACGCAGACCGCCCGGGTAGCCCGAGTGGCGGTACGCCTTCTTCTGCTCAAGCTTGTTGCCGCTCAGCGCGATCTTGTCCGCGTTGATGACGATGACGAAGTCACCGGTGTCGACGTGGTTGGCGAAGATCGGCTTGTGCTTGCCGCGGAGCAGGGTCGCGACGTGGCTGGCCAGCCGGCCCAGCACGACATCGGTCGCGTCGATGACGTACCACTGACGCTGGACGTCGGCGGGCTTCGGTGAGTACGTGCGCACGGTCGTAGCCTTCTTTATGCTCGCGTCTTCGGCGCTGTCGGATGCGACAGCAGCATTGGTCGGTCGGTGCGGGCACACGGCAGCCCGGACCTTCCGTCTCCTCGCTACGGGAGATGACGCCGGACGCGCCGCGCATTGGTCACGCGGGACCTATGCACACAACGAACGATTAGGTTACCCGCCCACCTGTCTGCAGGTCAAAAGACCGGTACCCGCGGAAGAGTCTACCCGACTCAGAACGGTTCGATTTCGTTTCCCTGGGACCCCTTCTTTCCCACGACCTTTCATCCCTATCGTTGTTTGCGGTATGTGGCAGACCTCTCACACCCGGCCATCCCAGCGGGGCGCTCGGCGCCGGAGCCATCTGGGAGTGTTGACCTGCCTCATGCTCGCCGTGCTGTTCACGGGGGTGCTGATCGGTCGATTGACGGACGATCAAGAGTCCGACCCCCACATCTACCTCAACGGCACCGCCCCGCCCGCCGCGGCCACGGCCAATCCCGCGCCGACCCTGGAGAAGAAGGCGTACCAGCAACTCGAGAGCATCCCGCGCGAGGTCACGACCAACCGGCTCCCTGGCGGCGCGACCCCCAAGCCCACCGCCTCGCGCCCCAACGGCGAGATCCCCGGCTTCTTCGACAGCCAGGGCGACCCCACCCAGGTGCTCGGCGGCGACGAGGGCGCCGAGGTGGCGCTGATCCCCGGCCTCGCCGGGCGTGTCGTCACGCTCACGAACGCGGCCAGAGCCAGGCGGGGCTGCGGGCCGCTGCGGGTGGACTCCGGCCTGACCCGCTCGGCTCGTACGCACGCGCTGGAGATGGCCCGTACCGGCCGGCTCACCCACAACTCCCCTGGCGGCGACTCCCCCTGGGACCGCATGGAACGCGCCGGATACCGCTACGGCGCGGCCGAGAACATCGGCGCCGGCTACAGCACGGCCGAGGAGGCGGTGCGCGGCTGGCTCGACAGCGCCGACCACCGCAGGAACATCCTCGACTGCCGGCTGAAGGCCATCGGCGTCGGCGTCGCCTCCGGCCCCGACGGCCCTTGGTGGACCCAGGACTTCGGAACTCAGTGAGCCACGTCGCGGTAATGTCGCCGCATGGGTTTTCCCGAGCAGCCTGAGAACGCCCAGGAGCGCGCGCCGCGACGTTCGCGCCGCGCCCGCCCCTTCGACGACGCCGCCCCCGCGCCGCAGCCGATCCCCGGCGGACCTGGCGCCCCCGGCGCCTTCGGCGCGCCCGGCGGCCCCGGCGACGCCGGCGCTCCCGGCGACCCCGGCGCGGAGGCCGGCGGCGAGCCCGCTTCCGGCGCGATCACGCAGGTCAACAGCAGGATCGGCTGGAGCCCCTACGACGAGGGGCCGCGCTCGCGCGCGCCGCTGTGGGCCGCGATCGGCGGCGTCCTGCTGCTCGGCGCGCTCGGCGGCGGCATCGCCCTGATGTGGAACGCGGGCGGCCCCACCAGCGCCGAGACCGCCGAGCCGCAGCGCACCTCGGCCCCGCTGCCGTCCGTGCCGCCCGGCAAGTACGGCTACGCCGAGAACCGCTCGACCGACCCCGACCCCATCTCGGTCAAGGAGGTCTTCGGCAAGAAGCGGAAGTTCACCGCGGCCGGCCGCGGCTACGAGATGACGATCACCAGCAAGGACAAGAAGTGCACCGACGGCGCACTCGGCGACAAGCTGCAGAAGGCGCTCAAAGCCGCCAAGTGCACGCAACTCGTCCGGGCGAGCTTCCGCGACAAGGCGGGCACGGTGATCGGCACGGTCGGCCTGGCCAACCTCTCGACCGGCAAGAACGCCGGCAAGGTGGCCAAGGTCAGCGACGAGCACAACTACGTGAAGCCGCTGACCGGTAAGGACAGTGTCACCAAGTTTCTAGGGTCGGGCAGCGGCGGGGCGCGGATCTGGACCCACGGCCACTACGCGATCCTCGTCTGGTTCCAGAACAAGGACGGCACCAAGCCCGATTCCAAGGGACAAAAGCGCATTTCGCAGGCGATTGACGACATCACGAAGACGACGGTCTTCAAGGCTCTGGACAACCGGACGCTGACCGGCAGCGCGTTGACGTAACCCGTCTTCTGCCGTCTTAACCGCCCAAACGGGATGCCCGCTGTCTCTGGGAACGCCCATACCGACGTAACGATCTCGCCTCTCTCGCTAGGCTCCCCCTATGCGTGGTCAGGAACCCGGGTCTGAACACGATCGCAAGGGCACCGGCAACACTGCCCGACCTGCGACGCCGCCGCCTAGCTTCGGCCAGACCAACGGGCGAGCCCTTCCGCCGGCGCTCTCCTCCCCAGCGGAGGAGCCCGGCGACGAGACCGTGTCCGTCGTCCCCCCGATCCTCGGGTCCGTACCCACCGAGCCGCCGTCGGGGGCAGGGGGCGCCGTACAGCCGTGGGAGGTGCCGGCGGGCGCCGGCACACCGTACGACTGGTACGCCGACCACGCCGACGCCGACCCCCCATCCCACACCCCCCGCCACCCCGCCCCTCCCACCCCACCCGACCCCGGCCCCAGCCCTGCGCAGTCTGGCCCTGGCCCTGTCCAGCCCGGTCCTGGCCCTGGCCCTGTCCAGCCTGGGCCGGTCCAGCCCGGTCCTGGCCCTGTCCAGCCCGGCCCCGACCCTGTGCAGTCCGGCCACGGCGCCGCTCACCCCAGCGCTGACGCCACCCAGTCCGGCTACGGCACCGCCCAGCCCGACCCCGGCGCCGCTCACTTCGGTCACTTCGGCTCCGACCAGCCTCATTACGGCCTGAACCAGCCCCACCCTGGTGCCACGCAATCCGGGCCCGCCGCCCAGCCGCACTCCGGCTACGGTCGCTCGGCCCACTCCGGCGCCAACCCGTACCCCGGCCCCTCCCAGGCCGCCGGTGCCCCGGAGCACCCGCCGACGGTGCCGTACCCGGCCCAGCAGCCGAGCGGCCCGCAGCCCACAAGCGGACCGCACACCTCCTACCCGCCCGCGATGGAGCAGGCCCCCGGCGCGGAGACGGCATACCCACAGGTCAGTGGCCCACAGCCCGTTCCTCCGCATCCCGCCTCCCCGCACGGCGCTTCCCCGTACGGCGGCTCTCCGGATGCCGCTTCTCCGCAGGCCCCTGGGCCGCAGCCCGGGCAGCCGACCGCCGACACCCCGTGGGTCGGGCCGCTCCAGGCGGACCTCCAGGGCGTGATCGGCCGCCTGCCCGCCGAAGGCGCACCCTGGCCGTCCCCCGCCCCCCAGCAGCCGGCCGCGCAGGACCTTCCGTCCTGGCCCGTGGATCCCGCCGTACCCGGTGTGCCCCCGTGGGAGCCGCCTCCCGCGTTCACCGCCGCGGCGGCGGGCATGCCCGTATGGCCGGCCCCGCCCTCCGACCCGCGTGCCAT
Organism: Nonomuraea wenchangensis; assembly: GCF_900111685.1. Classification (GTDB taxonomy): domain Bacteria; phylum Actinomycetota; class Actinomycetes; order Streptosporangiales; family Streptosporangiaceae; genus Nonomuraea; species Nonomuraea wenchangensis. The sequence goes on along the minus strand of NZ_FOHX01000015.1, from coordinate 32,326 downwards.
GCCCCCGTGGCCCGCCGCCACCGGAGAGCTGGTGGCCGAGCCCGACGAGCCTCAACCGACCGCCTTCGCCGCCGACGCCACCGACCCGGAGGGCATCGTTCGCCCACCCCACCACGTCGCCGCGCCCACCCCGGACCAGCTCCAACAGCCTGGCCACCCACAGGGCCCGAGCCACGTACAAGGGCTGAGCGACCCGCAAGGACCGAGCGGTCCGCACCCCGTCCAGGGGCCCGCCGGCCTCTCACAGCCCGCCACCGGCGGGAACACCGCCTTCCCCGCCACCGCCCCGGGCATCTCCACACCCGGACCGGGCGCCCCGGTCCCGGGCCAGAACGCCTCCGCGCCCGGTGACGACCCCCGGCAGGGGGGCGGCGCGCCCACCGACCCGGACGCCACCCGTCCCGGCGCTGTCCCCGTTCCCCCCGAGGGTCCTGGCCCGCACCCCTCCGGCGACGCCCGGCAGAGCGGCGGGCACGCGATGCCCCTCGCCGCCCCCGTGGCCGAGGCCGAGGAGACCCGCCCCGCCCCCGCCCACCAACCGCCCGCGATCACCCCCTCCGGAGCACCCGCCGAGTCCCAGGACGCCGACAGCCCGCACGACGACCAGCCGCCCGCCACCCCCTTCGACCCGAACGCCCCCACCCCGGTCCGCCCCGCCGAGCCAGGGGACGTCCCTGTCTGGCCGCCGCTCCCGCCGGGCGCGACCGGCACGACGGCCCCGCAGAGGATCCCCGACCTGCCCTTCTCCCGCGACACCTGGGGCCAGCGCCAGTCCACCAGCCTGGACCTGCCGACCCCGCCCCACGGCCTGGCGGCCACCACGGCGGGCGGCCCGGCGTTCCCGCCGGGGGCGTTCAAGCAGGCCCCGTTCCAGATCCCGCCCCCGCCCCCACCCCCGTCAGGCGGCGGGAAGCGGGCGCTGCTGGTCACCCTGGGCGCCCTCGCCCTGGTGGGCGTCGCCACCGGCGGCTTCTTCGCCTATCAGGCGGTGAGCGACCCCGCCCCCACCACGGCCGCCGCCCGCACCGGGCCCCCGTCCGGCCCGGACGGGCAGGGCCAGGGTCAGGGGCAAGGGCAGCCCCAGCAGACGGCGCTCAGCAGCGAGGACCCGGGCGCGTCCGTTCTCGACTCGGAGCAGAGCGACCCGCAGAAGTTGTCGCTGTCGGAGGCGTTCCCGAAGAAGAAGGTGAGCGCGGCGGGCACGACGTTCAAGCGGGTCAAGGCCGGCATGGAGACGACCTGCGACAAGGCCGCCGTGGGCGCCTTCGCCGACGCGCTGAAGGCGCAGAGCTGCACCCGCGTCCTCCGCGCCACCTACGTGGACAGCAAGAAGCGTTACGCGGTCACCACGGGCATCGCGGTCCTGCCGACCAGGGACGCCGCCACCACCGTCGACCAGTCGAAGGACCTGGGGAAGAACAGCTGGTTCCGCCCGCTTCCCGGCCCCGAGGGCTCGGGCGGCGATCGGGTGCAGATCGCCGGCGGGTACGCGGCCGGCCTCGTCTGGGGCCGCTACATCGTCTTCAGCTACGCCACGTACGCCGACGGCCGCACCCCGACCGACAAGGAGAAGACGCTGCCGAAGGTCAGCGGCGCCTTCCGCGACCAGACCTCACTCGTCCTGGAGCGCCGCGTCACCGGCGGCTGAGGCCGCGTCACCGGTGACCGGCAGGGTGCGCACCCGCCGCGTGGCCGCCGCCCGCGCGGCGAGCTCGGCGTCCGGCGGGTAGCCCACCTCCTCCAGGCACAGCCCGTGGGCGGGTGCGACGTGCACGCCCGAGTCGCGTACGGCCCGGACCAGCACCTGTCCGGGCCAGTCCACCGGCCGCCGCCCGTCGCCGGCCGCCAGCAGCGACCCGACCAGCGCCCGCACCATCGAGTGGCAGAACGCGTCGGCCACGACGGTGGCCACCAGCACGCCGCCGGGCTCCCGGGCCCAGTCGAGCCGGCGCAGCTCCCGGATGGTCGTGGCGCCCTCGCGTTTCTTGCAGAAGGCCGCGAAGTCGTGCTCGCCGAGCAGCCGGGCCGCCGCCGCGTTGAGCGCGTCGAGGTCGAGGGGCCGGTTGTGCCAGACGATCTCGTGCCGCCGCAGCGGGTCCACGCCGCCGGCCGTGTCGCACACCCGGTACGCGTACCGCCGGAACGTCGCCGAGAACCGGGCGTCAAAGCCCTCAGGAGCCACGCTGACGCGATGAACCCGTACATCGAGGGGCAGAACCCCGCCCAGCCGCCGCACGAGCGCAGCGAGCCGCTCCGCCACGCCGAGCGGCCCCCGGTTGCCGTCCAGCTCGGCGAGGGCGTCGTCCGGCACGTCCAGATGGGCGACCTGGCCGCGGGCGTGCACCCCGGCGTCCGTCCGCCCGGCCACGGTCAGCGTCGCGGGCTCGCCGAGGCGCAGGATCCGGCCGAGCGCCTGTTCGAGCTCGCCCTGGACCGTACGCCGGCCGGGCTGCCGGGCCCAGCCGGAGAACTCGCTCCCGTCGTACGCGAGGTCGAGGCGGAGCCGTACCACGATGAACCCTCCCTGAGAGAGCAAAGGGCCCGGCCCCCGTGGAGGGGTCCGGGCCCGATGCGTCCTGCCTGAAAGATCAGGCTTCGTCCTTCTTCTCCGCGCTCTCGGCGGCCTGAGCCTCCGGAGCCTCGGCGGCCTCGGCCTTGGGCTCCTCGGCGGCCTCAGCCTCGGCGGCCTCAGCGGCCTCGGCCTTCGGGGCCTCCTCGGTCGCCGGAGCGGCGGCCGGGGCAGCGGCGGCCTCGGTGCGGCGCGTCGTGACGCCGTTCAGCGGCTCGGTCACCAGCTCGATGATCGCCATGGGGGCGTTGTCGCCCTTACGCGCACCGATCTTGGTGATCCGGGTGTAGCCACCGGGACGCTCGGCGAACGTCGTCGCGATCTCGGTGAAGAGGTGGTGAACGACGCCCTTGTCCCTGACGACGGTCAGGACCTGGCGACGGTTGTGGATGTCGCCCTTCTTCGCCTTGGTGATCAGGCGCTCCGCGACCGGACGCAGGCGCTTGGCCTTCGCGACCGTCGTACGGATCTTGCCGTGCCGGAACAGGTCCGTCGCCAGGTTGGCCAGGATCAGCCGCTCGTGCGCCGGGCTGCCGCCAAGACGGGCACCCTTGGTGGGCTTGGGCATGGGATTCTCTCCTCGGAGTCAACCCGCCCCGGCCGTGCCAGGTACCGGAGTCGGGCCGCCAGGCCCCCTGTTCGCCAGGGGGCCCGCGCTATCAGTGTGTGATCAGTACTGCTCGGTCTCGACGTACGCGCTGTCGTCGTCGTCGTAGCCGCCGCCGGCCACCGCGCTCGGGTCGAACCCGGGCGGGGAGTCCTTGAGCGACAGCGACATCTCGTGCAGCTTCTGCTTGACCTCTTCGATCGACTTGGCGCCGAAGTTGCGGATGTCGAGCAGGTCCTGCTCGCTCCGCGCGACGAGCTCGCCCACGGTGTGGATGCCCTCGCGCTTGAGGCAGTTGTACGAGCGGACGGTGAGGTTGAGCTCCTCGATCGGCAGCGCCAGGTCGGCCGCCAGGGCGGCGTCGGTGGGCGACGGGCCGATGTCGATGCCCTCGGCCTCGACGTTGAGCTCACGGGCCAGGCCGAAGAGCTCGACGAGGGTCTTGCCGGCGGAGGCCACCGCGTCGCGGGGCTTCATGGCGGGCTTGGTCTCGACGTCGAGGATGAGCCGGTCGAAGTCGGTCCGCTGCTCGACTCGGGTGGCCTCGACCTTGTAGGTGACCTTGAGCACCGGGGAGTAGATCGAGTCGATCGGGATGCGACCGATCTCCTGGCCCGGCTGCTTGTTCTGGGCGGCGGAGACGTAGCCGCGGCCGCGCTCGACGGTCAGCTCCATCTCCAGCTTGGCCTTGCCGTTGAGCGTGGCGATGCGCAGCTCGGGGTTGTGCACCTCGACACCGGCCGGAGGCGCGATGTCGGCGGCGGTGACCTCACCCGGGCCCTGCTTGCGGAGGTACATCACGACCGGCTCGTCGTGCTCCGAGGAGACGACCAGCTCCTTGAGGTTGAGGATGATGTCGGTGACGTCTTCCTTGACCCCGGGAACGGTCGAGAACTCGTGCAGCACGCCCTCGATGCGGATGCTCGTCACGGCCGCGCCCGGAATGGACGACAGCAGCGTGCGACGCAGCGAGTTGCCGATGGTGTAACCGAAGCCCGGCTCCAGCGGCTCGATCACGAACCGGGACCGGGTGTCGTCGAGCGACTCTTCCAGGAGAGTCGGGCGCTGAGCGATCAGCATGTGCGGGTTCTCCCCTTTTTCGTGTGGCGCCCGCTATATGACACCACTCCGATGAAAAGCGTAGCCGAGGTACGGCGAACCGCACCTCGGCCAAGGCTCACTTCGAGTAGTACTCGACGATGAGCTGCTCCTGGACCTGGGTGTCGATCTGCTGCCGGACGGGCAGCTGGTGCACCAGGACGCGGAGCTTGTCCGGCACGACCCCGAGCCAGGCCGGGATCGTACGGTCGCCGGCCGTGGCCCGCGCGACCTCGTACGGCATGAGGTTGCGCTTGTTCTCGCGGACCTCGATGATGTCGTGCTCGCGCACCAGGTAGGACGGGATGTCGACCTTCTTGCCGTTCACCAGGATGTGCCCGTGACGGACCTGCTGGCGGGCGGCGTCGCGCGACTGGGCGAAGCCGGCGCGGTAGACCACGTTGTCCAGGCGGCTCTCCAGGATCTGGAGCAGCACCTCACCGGTCTTGCCGGACTTGCGGGAGGCTTCCTCGTAGTAGTTGTGGAACTGCTTCTCGAGGACGCCGTAGATGCGGCGGGTCTTCTGCTTCTCGCGAAGCTGAAGCTGGTACTCGGTCTCCTTCGGACGTCCGCGGCCGTGCTCACCCGGCGGGTACGGACGGATCTCGATGGGGCACTTGGCGGATTCGCACTTGCTGCCCTTGAGGAAGAGCTTGGTCTTCTCGCGGCGGCAGAGCTTGCAGTCCGCGCCCGTGTAACGAGCCATGTGTCTCTATCTCCTGCGCTATCTCAGACGCGGCGGCGCTTGGGCGGCCGGCAACCGTTGTGCGGAACCGGGGTGACGTCCTGGATCGAGCCCACTTCGAGGCCGGTGGCCTGCAGCGAGCGGATCGCGGTCTCACGGCCGGAGCCGGGACCCTTGACGAAGACGTCGACCTTGCGCATGCCGTGCTCCATGGCGCGGCGGGCGGCGTTCTCGGCGGCCATCTGGGCGGCGAACGGGGTGGACTTGCGGGAGCCCTTGAAACCCACGTGGCCGGCGCTGGCCCAGGAGATCACGTTCCCGGTGGGGTCGGTGATCGAGACGATCGTGTTGTTGAACGTGCTCTTGATGTGGGCGTGCCCGTGAGCGACGTTCTTCTTCTCCTTGCGGCGCACCTTCTTCGGGGCGCCCTGACGGCTCTTAGGAGGCATTGTTTGCCGTTACTCCTGAGGTCTTCGGTCCAGCGGCTGCGAGGACTACTTCTTACCGGGCTTCTTCTTGCCGGCGACGGTCTTCTTCTTGCCCTTACGGGTGCGCGCGTTGGTCTGCGTGCGCTGACCGTGCACGGGCAGGCCCTTGCGGTGCCGGATGCCCTGGTAGCAACCGATCTCGATCTTGCGACGGATGTCGGCCTGGACCTCGCGGCGCAGGTCACCCTCGATCTTGAAGTTCGCCTCGATGTAGTCACGCATCGGGACGAGCTCGGTGTCGCTGAGCTGGTGGACACGAAGGTCCCCGCTGACACCGGTGGCCTCGAGGATCTCCTGGGCGCGGGTGCGGCCGATCCCGTAAATGTAGGTGAGAGCGATCTCCAGCCGCTTGTCGCGGGGGAGGTCGACGCCAACCAGGCGAGCCATGGTCGGGCATTCTCCTTTTCTGTGGCGGAGGTCTTGCGCCGCACTTCCCCTCCCCATGCCCGGGGTGAGGGCCCCGGCCTCCGACCGGGGGTCTCCTGAGTGGTTCGACCGGAGGTCGCCTGCTCAGGCGTGAAACGCGCTAACTGACTGGAGGCTCCTCATGCGTCGAGCCCGCTCCCGCTATCGGGGCGGACTCGGAGGAGCCTTGCGGCGACTTAGCCCTGGCGCTGCTTGTGGCGCAGGTTGTCGCAGATCACCATGACGCGACCGTGCCGGCGGATCACCTTGCACTTGTCGCAGATCTTCTTGACGCTCGGCTTTACCTTCATTGTCCTTTGTTCCTCAGACGTCTTACTTGTATCGGTAGACGATCCGCCCACGACTGAGGTCGTAGGGGCTCAGTTCAACGACAACCCGGTCGTCCGGCAGGATCCGGATGTAGTGCATCCGCATCCGTCCGCTGATGTGGGCCAGGACCTTATGGCCGTTGTCGAGCTGCACCCGGAACATGGCGTTCGGGAGCGACTCGACCACAGTGCCCTCGATCTCGATGGCGCCGTCTTTCTTGGCCAAAATTCCTCGCGTTTCACTGATCGGTCGTCTGAGGCTCCGGTTCACTACGCAGCCGCGACCTTCACGCTTCGGAGAGAGCGGCGATCAGCGAGGACCGCCGACGCGTGACAAGTCATAGTGAGCCGACTAAGGAGTGTACGACACCTGAGCCAAAAACGCGAAACGCGTGCCAGGTGTCCTGACACAACCATGTAAGAGTGTACCCCACCCGCACAGCCCGAAAGGCCCGCCAGGGGCGAGAGCCCGGCGGACCTTTCCGACTTTTCGGGAGAAGCGATGATCAGTAGATGCGGTGCGTGGGCCCGCAGTACTTCGTGGGGCCGCCCCAGCAGGTGTAGGTGTACAGCTTCTTGATGCCCGGCTGCGACCAGGTCTCGTGGTACGAGCCGTTCCAGCCGCGGTAGAAGGAGTGCCAGTTCCCGCCCGAGTAGTACTTGAACCAGACGTAGCCCTTCTTCGGCGTCGACTCCTTGCCGTACCAGTGGGTGTACACCCGGTTGCCCGACTTCCAGGTCTTGCCGTAGGTGTAGGCCTTGCGGTTGCTGGAGTAGTACTTGCCCCAGCTCTTCACCGAGCTCGCCGTGGTGTGAGTGGCGGCCTGGGCGGCGGGGGCGGCGAGGGTGAGGCCGGTGACGGCGAGCGAGCCGGCGAGGGCGGCGGCCGCGAACATCTTGCGCATCTGGGTTCCTCCGGTGAGTGGTGTTGCCGACACCGCTCACGTTAGGAATCCGGACTTATCCGTACTGCGGATGAATGCACACAGTGCACTAGTGCACAGAGCCCTACTGCTGCCGCTTGGGCTGGTTGTTCCCGAAGATGGTGCTGACCAGCAGGATCACGCCCCACGGGCCCATGACCCACATCGGCCAGGGATAGACGTCGCCACCCGAGCTCATGCTCACGATTAACCAGATCACCCAGTTGATGCCGCTGGCCATGGCCCACGCGCCCCACGCCGCCTTCATGCCCGCGTGCGTGTCGTGCTTCTTCTCGACCTCCTTGGAGGTCTTGGGGCGGTGGCGGAGGTCGACGTCAGGCAGGTCCGCGGTCAACCTGGCCAGCTCACCATAGGTCCTGGACTTGTAGAGCTGTTCGAGCCGCTCGTTGAACTCGTCCATGGTGATGCGGCCCTGGGCCGTGTGCTCGCGCAGGACGGCGGCCACCCGGTCGCGATCGCCGTCGGAGGCTCGCATCTCAGGACTGTTCGGCATCCCACCACTCCCGGTTCAGTTCTGCGGGTGTCCTCCGAGGCGTGATTCGCCCCCGTCCAGGGCAGTAAGCACCCAAGGACCATTATGTGTCACGGCGACGCTGTGTTCGAAGTGCGCGGACGACTTCCCGTCCACCGTCACCACGGTCCACTCGTCCGACAGCACCCGGGTGCGCTCGGTGCCCAGGTTGACCATGGGCTCGATGGCCAGGCACATGCCCTCTTCCAGCACCGGGCCGCGGCCGGGCCGGCCGTGGTTGGCGATCCACGGGTCCATGTGCATCTCGGTGCCGATGCCGTGGCCGCCGTACTCGGGCGGGATGCCGAAGCGGCCCTGCGACTTGACGTACTTCTCGATCTCGTGGCCGATGTCGGAGAGGTGCCGGCCGGGCCGCAGCGCCGCGATGCCGCGCCACATGGCCTCCTCGGTCACCCGGATCAGCTCGGTCAGCTTCGGGTCCACCTCGCCGACCGGGACCGTCACGGCCGAGTCGCCGTGCCAGCCGTCCAGGATGGCGCCGCAGTCGATGGCGATGACGTCGCCCTCACGCAGCTTGCGGGCGGCGGTGGGGATGCCGTGGACCACCTCGTCATTGACCGAGGCGCAGATCGTCGCGGGGAAGCCCTGGTAGCCCTTGAAGGACGGGATCGCGCCCTCGTCCCTGATCGCCTTCTCGGCGATGGAGTCGAGGTCGAGCGGCGTCATCCCCGGCTCGACCGAGCGCTTCAGCAGGTCCAGCGTGCGCCCGACGACCAGCCCGGCCGCGCGCATCTTCTCCAGCTGCTCCGGCGACTTGATCTGGATGCCGTGCCGGTTCCTCTTGAACATGTTGTGCCCCCCATGGGTCTCAACGGGCCACGTTGGGGGCCCAATTCCCCCACAATAGCCGCGAGGTGGCACGGAAACCCGTGCCACCTCCGCCTTGTCGATGCCGCCGCAGCTAGCCCATGTAAGGGCTGATCGCCTCCATGGCCCGCCCGGTGACCTCCTCCACGGGGCCGGTCGCGTCGACCCCCACGAGGATGCCCTCCTCCGCGTAGTAGGAGACCAGCGGCGCGGTCTGCTCCTGGTAGACCTCCAGCCGGTGCCGGACGGTCTCCTCTTTGTCGTCGTCCCGCTGGAACAGCTGGCCCCCGCACGCGTCGCACCTGTCGTCCTTCTTGTCGTCGAAGTCGACGTGCCAGATGCGGCCGCACTGGCTGCAGGTGCGGCGGCCGGCCAGCCGCCGGACCACCTCGTCGTCGTCCACGACCAGCTCCAGGACCAGGTCGAGCGCCTGGCCCCAGTCCTTGAGCATGTCGCGCAGGATCTCCGCCTGCGCGACGTTCCTCGGGAACCCGTCGAGCAGGAAACCGTCCTGCGCGTCGGGCTCGGACAGGCGGTCGCGGACCATGGCGATGGTGACCTCGTCGGGCACCAGGTCGCCACGGTCCATGTAGGTCTTGGCCAGCTTGCCGAGGTCCGTGCCGCCGGAGACGTTGGCACGGAAGATGTCACCTGTCGAGATTTTCGGGATGGACAGGTTCGATGCGATGTACTGGGCCTGAGTCCCCTTACCCGCTCCGGGAGGCCCCACCAGAACGAGACGCACTACCGCAGGAAGCCTTCGTAGTTACGCTGCTGCAGCTGGCTCTCGATCTGCTTAACGGTGTCCAGGCCGACGCCTACCATGATCAGAATGCTCGTCCCTCCGAACGGGAAGTTCTGGCTCGCACCGGACACCGCGAGAGCGACGATCGGGACCATGGAGATGAGACCCAGATAGAGCGAACCCGGAGCCGTCAGGCGGGTGAGCACGAAGTTGAGGTACTCAGCCGTCGGGCGACCCGGGCGGATGCCCGGAATGAACCCACCGTACTTCTTCATGTTGTCGGCGACTTCAGCGGGGTTGAACGTAATCGACACGTAGAAGTACGTGAAGAAGATGATCAGCAGGAAGAACGTCGCCATGTAGATCGGCGTGTCGCCGGTGGCGAGGTTCGTCGAGATCCACCTGATGACCGCGTTGTCGCTCGTCTGGAAGAGCGAGGTCAGCAGCTGCGGCAGGTAGAGCAGCGAGGACGCGAAGATCACCGGGATGATGCCGGCCTGGTTGACCTTCAGCGGGATGTAGGTCGAGGTGCCGCCGTACATCCGGCGGCCGACCATGCGCTTGGCGTACTGGACCGGGATGCGGCGCTGCGCCTGCTCGACGAAGACCACCGCGGCGATCATGAACACGCCGACCACCATGACCACCGTGAAGGTGAAGGGGTTGGCCTTGAAGATGTTGACCAGCTCGGACGGGAAGACCGCCACGACCTGGGTGAAGATCAGGATCGACATGCCGTTGCCGACGCCGCGGTCGGTGATCAGCTCACCCAGCCACATGATGACCGAGGTGCCCGCCGTCATGATGACGACCATCGTGACGATGCTGAAGATGTCGTCGGGGTCGAGCAGCACGCTCTGCTGACAGTTCGGGAAGAGCTGACCCGTGCGCGCCAGGGCGATGAAGGCCGTGGACTGCAGGACCGCGAGGCCGATGGTCAGATAACGCGTGTACTGCGTGATCTTGGTCTGACCGGCCTGGCCTTCCTTCTTCAGCGCCTCAAGCCGTGGAATGACCACGACGAGCAGCTGGAGAATGATGCTCGCGGTGATGTAGGGCATGATGCCCAGCGCGAACACTGAAAGTTTCAGGAGGGCGCCACCGCTGAACAGCTGCACCATCCCGTAGATGTTGCCGGTCTCCTGGTCAGCGCGCGCCTGGTTGAAACAGGCGGCCAGATTCTGTACGTGAACTCCCGGAGTCGGAAGAACCGAGCCGAGACGGAAAAGCGCGATGATGCCCAGCGTGAAGAGCAACTTCTTGCGCAGGTCCGGCGTCCGGAACGCCCGGGTAAACGCGGTCAGCACGGTCCCTCCTGCGCGCCTATAAGGCGAATTGAGTATGCGATGGTGCGGGGATCTGCCATCTGAGTCTCATTGTCAGAACGAGCCGGACAGAAGCCTGCCGTCTCGCGAACTCTAACGCACTACGGGCGTGGGAGCCCATTGTCAGGGCCCCCACGCCTCGTCATAGCGTTACTACAGCTCGGTAACGGAGCCACCGGCGGCGGAGATCTTCTCCTTCGCCGCGGACGAGAAGGCGTGCGCCTGCACGTTGACCGCGACGGAGATCTCGCCGGTGCCGAGCACCTTCACGAGCTGGTTCTTGCGGACAGCACCCTTGGCGACCAGCGCCTCGACGGTGACCTCGCCACCCTCGGGGAACAGCTCACCGAGCCGGTCCAGGTTGACGACCTGGTAGGTCGTCTTGAACAGGGCGTTGGAGAAGCCCTTGAGCTTCGGCAGACGCCTCTGCAGCGGCACCTGGCCACCCTCGAAGCCCGGGAGCATCGTGGTGCGGGCGTGCGTGCCCTTGGTGCCCCGACCGGCCGTCTTGCCCTTGGACGCCTCGCCGCGACCCTTGCGGATCTTCGACTTGTTGGCGCCCGGAGCCGGACGGAGGTCGTGAATCTTGAGCGGAGCCTTGTCAGTCATGACTAGTCGACCTCTTCCACCTCGACGAGGTGCGTCACCACGGAGACCATCCCGCGAATCTCGGGACGGTCCTCCTTGACGACGACGTCGCCGATTCGCTTCAGGCCAAGCGAACGCAGCGAGTCACGCTGGTTCTGCTTGCCACCGATCTTCGAGCGAACCTGAGTGATCTTCAGGCGTGCCATGACTAGCTCACCGCCTTCGCGGCCGCGGCCTCGGCGAGACCCTCGCGCTGAGCCTTCAGCATCCGGGCCGGAGCGACGTCCTCGATCGGCAGGCCACGGCGGGCGGCGATCTCCTCGGGGCGCGAGAGGCCCTTCAGAGCCGCCACGGTGGCGTGCACGATGTTGATCGGGTTGTCGGAGCCGAGCGACTTCGACAGGACGTCGTGGATGCCGGCGCACTCCAGCACCGCGCGCACCGGGCCGCCGGCGATGACGCCGGTACCGGCCGAGGCCGGACGCAGGAAGACGACACCGGCCGCCTCCTCGCCCTGCACGGTGTGCGGGATGGTGCCCTGGATGCGGGGCACCTTGAAGAAGTGCTTCTTGGCCTCTTCGACGCCCTTGGCGATGGCCGCGGGCACTTCCTTGGCCTTGCCGTAACCGACGCCGACCAGGCCGTTGCCGTCACCGACGACGACGAGGGCGGTGAAGCTGAAGCGACGACCACCCTTCACGACCTTGGCCACTCGGTTGATCTTCACTACGCGCTCGATGTACGAGACGCCCTTGTCGGCGGCGCCACCGCGGCGATCGTCACGACGGTCCCGCCGCTCGCCACCGGTGCCGCCACCGCGACGCGGAGCTGCAGCCATCAGTGGTTCCTCATCTCAGCATTTGCGGTCATCAGAATTCGAGCCCACCTTCGCGGGCGCTGTCCGCCAGCGCGGCGATGCGCCCCGCGTAGCGGTTGCCACCGCGGTCGAAGACGACCTTGGTGATCCCGGCTTCCTTGGCCCGCTGAGCGAGGAGCTCGCCGACCTTCTTCGCCTTCTCGGTCTTGTCCGCCTCCAGCGTGCGCAGCGAGGGGTCCATGGTGGACGCGCTCACCAGCGTGTGGCCGACGGAGTCGTCCACGATCTGGACGAACATGTGACGGGTCGAGCGGTTGACGACCAGGCGCGGACGCTCGGCCGTACCGACGACGAACTTGCGGACGCGGCGGTGACGGCGGGCCCGCGAGACGGTGCGGGCAGCCGTGTGCTTGCTGAACGCAGTCTTCGGAGCCATGCCTACTTACCAGCCTTTCCGACCTTGCGGCGGATCTGTTCGCCCTGGTAACGCACGCCCTTGCCCTTGTACGGGTCAGGCTTGCGCAACTTGCGGATGTTGGCGGCGACCTCGCCGACCTTCTGCTTGTCGATGCCGTCCACGTGGAACAGCGTCGGCTTCTCGACGCGGAAGGTGACGCCCTCGGGGGCGTCCACGATGACCGGGTGGCTGAAGCCCAGGGAGAACTCCAGCTGCGTCGGGCCCTTGGCCTGGACGCGGTAACCGACGCCGACGATCTCCAGGGACTTCGAGTAGCCCTGGGTCACGCCCTGCACCATGTTGGCGATGAGCGTGCGCGAGAGGCCGTGCAGGGCACGGACCTTGTTCTCGTCGTTGGGACGGGTGACGGCGATGGAGCCGTCGTCGTCGCGACCCACCTGAATGGGCTCCGCGACGTCGTGAGTAAGCGTGCCCTTAGGGCCCTTCACCTGAACGCTCTGGCCGTCGATCGTGATGTCCACGCCACTGGGCACAGGGATGGGCAGCCGTCCGATACGCGACATGCTGGGTTCCTCCCCTCTACCAGACGTAGGCGAGGACTTCCCCGCCCACGCCACGCTTGCCGGCCTGCTTGTCGGTCATGAGGCCGTGGGACGTCGAGATGATCGCGACGCCCAGCCCGCCCAGGACTCGAGGCAGATTGTCCTTCTTCGCATAGACCCGCAGGCCGGGCTTGGAGACCCGGCGCAGACCCGCGAGCGACCGCTCACGGGTCGGACCGAACTTGAGCTCCACCACAAGGTTCTTGCCAACCTTGGCGTCCTCGACGGTCCAGGCCTGGATGTAGCCCTCCTGCTGGAGGATCTCGGCGATGTGCGCCTTGATCTTCGAGTACGGCATCGACACGCTGTCGTGGTACGCCGAATTCGCGTTGCGCAGACGCGTGAGCATGTCTGCGATCGGATCGGTCATCGTCATGGCCAGTGGCCTTCCTCGCCGCGGTTTCCAGTCGGCCAAGCAGCGCTCTGCCGGTGGACCTTCGGCGCGGTCACGGACGCCCGCACCGGGCGTCCTGATTCTTGTCGTACGAAAATATGAGTGCCTGGTGAGCGGCACGGCCGCCCACCAGGTTACCTACCAGCTCGACTTGGTGATGCCGGGCAGCTCGCCCCGGTGCGCCATCTCGCGGAAGCACACGCGGCAGAGCCCGAACTTCCTGTAGACGGCGCGGGGACGGCCGCACCGCGAGCACCGAGTGTAGGCCCGGACCTCGAACTTCTGCTTGCGCCCCGCCTTGGCGATCAGCGACTTCTTCGCCATTGGATCAGGCCTCCTTGAACGGGAAGCCGAGGAGCTTCAGCAGCGCCCGGCCCTGGTCGTCGTTGGTCGCGGTGGTCACGATCGTGATGTCCATGCCACGCGGCCGGTCGACCTTGTCCTGGTCGACCTCGTGGAACATGACCTGCTCGGTCAGACCGAAGGTGTAGTTCCCGTTGCCGTCGAACTGCTTGGGCGAAAGGCCACGGAAGTCCCGGATACGGGGCAGCGCGAGCGCCAGCAGCCGGTCCAGGAACTCCCACATGCGGTCGCCGCGCAGCGTGACGTGCGCGCCGATCGGCATGCCCTCGCGCAGCTTGAACTGCGCGATGGACTTGCGGGCCCGGACGACGGCCGGCTTCTGGCCGGTGATCGCGGTGAGGTCGCGCACGGCGCCCTCGATCAGCTTGGAGTCGCGAGCCGCCTCGCCGACACCCATGTTGACCTTGATCTTGGTCAGACCGGGGATCTGCATGACGTTCTTGATGTCGAACTGCTCGCGCAGCTGCGAGGCGATCTCCTCGCGGTACTTCGTCTTGAGCCGGGGCGTCGGGCGCTCGGTCTCAGTCGTGGTGGCGGTCATCAGCTGTCCTCACCCGTCTTCTCGTCGGCCTTCTTCTCGTCGGCCTTCTTGTCGGCGGGCTTGTCGTCCTTGAGCTTCTTCACGTTCGAGACGTGGATGGGGCCCTCCATGGTCTGCACGCCGCCGGTCTTGGCGCCGCGCGGACCCTGGTGGGTCTCCTTCGCGTGCTTCTTGATCATGTTGACGCCCTCGACGACCACGCGGTCCTCGCTCGGGAGCGAGGCGATGACCCTGCCCTTGGCGCCCTTGTCCTTACCGGCGATGACCTCGACCAGGTCACCCTTCTTCACATGCAGCTTCGGCATTACAGCACCTCCGGGGCGAGCGAGATGATGCGCATGAACTTCTTGTCACGCAGCTCGCGGCCGACCGGGCCGAAGATACGAGTGCCACGAGGGTCACCGCTGTCCTTGATGATGACGGCGGCGTTCTCGTCGAAGCGGATGTAGGAGCCGTCGGGCCGGCGCCGCTCCTTGACAGTGCGGACGATGACGGCCTTGACCACGTCGCCCTTCTTGACGCCCGTGCTGCCCGGCAGCGCGTCCTTGACAGTGGCGACGATCACGTCGCCGATACCGGCGTAGCGGCGGCCGGAGCCACCGAGCACACGGATGCAAAGGATCTCCTTCGCGCCCGTGTTGTCGGCGACCTTGAGCCGCGACTCCTGCTGGATCACGTTAACTCCTGTTAGTCGCGCCGGTTCTCATCGCTGAGCCTGGCGGAACCTGATGTTGTCTTGTTCCCACGGCCACAGCCCCGCTGGGGCCGCACCGCAGGCGACGCGAGGCCCCGGAGGACCCCGCGTCCTTGGACGCCGTCATGGGGGCTCTGGGAGAGCCCCCACGGGGCGCGGTATGTACGAGAGAGCCTTACTTGGCCTTCTCGAGGATCTCCACGACCCTCCACCGCTTGGTGGCGGAGAGGGGGCGGGTCTCCATCAGCAGCACGCGGTCGCCGACGCCGCAGGCGTTGGCCTCGTCGTGCGCCTTGTACTTGGTCGTCCGGCGGATGACCTTGCCGTACAGGCGGTGCTTGACGCGGTCCTCGACGGCGACGACGACGGTCTTGTCCATCTTGTCGCTGACGACGAGGCCCTCGCGCACCTTGCGGAAGTTCCGCTCGGTGCCCTCGGCCTCGGCCGCGCCGGCCTCGGTGGTGGTGGTGGTCTCGTCAGCCATCGCTCGACTCCTTCTCGACCGTGACGATGCCGAGCTCCCGCTCGCGCATCACGGTGTAGATACGGGCGATCTCGCGGCGGACGGCCCGCAGCCGCCCGTGGCTCTCCAACTGACCGGTCGCCGACTGGAAGCGGAGGTTGAACAGCTCCTCCTTCGCCTCCTTCAGCTTCTGGACCAGGGTGTCCTGGTCCTCGAGCCGCAGCTCGCCAGCGGTCAGGCCCTTAGCCATCACGCCTCACCCACTTCACGCTTAACGATCTTGCACTTCATCGGGAGCTTGTGGATCGCACGCTGAAGCGCCTCGCGAGCGACCGGCTCCGCCACGCCGGACAGCTCGAACATCACGCGTCCGGGCTTGACGTTGGCGATCCACCACTCCGGCGAACCCTTACCGGAACCCATGCGGGTCTCGGCCGGCTTCTTGGTGAGCGGACGGTCGGGGTAGATGTTGATCCACACCTTGCCGCCACGGCGGATGTGACGGGTCATGGCGATACGAGCCGACTCGATCTGGCGGTTGGTCACGTAGGAGTGCTCAACGGCCTGAATGCCGAACTCGCCGAACACGACCCTGGTGCCGCCCTTGGCGGCTCCGCTGCGGTCGGGCCGGTGCTGCTTGCGGTGCTTGACCCTGCGCGGGATCAGCATGGTCAGCTCCCTTCAGCACCCGGCTGCGCGGCCGGGCCGGTCTCGGGGGCGGCCTGCGCGGCCGCCTCGGTGCGGGGGGCGCGGCTGCCGCGGCGAGCGCGGTCGCCGCCACGGCGCGGACGGTCGCCGCCACCGCGACGGTCGTCACGCTCGCGACGCTGGCCGGCCCGGGCGCCGGCGGCAGCCGCCTCGCGCTCGGCGCGGCTGGTCGGAGCCTCGCCCTTGTAGATCCAGACCTTCACGCCGATGCGGCCGAAGGTCGTACGGGCCTCGTAGAAGCCGTAGTCGATGTCCGCGCGGAGGGTGTGCAGCGGCACGCGGCCCTCGCGGTAGAACTCCGACCGCGACATCTCGGCGCCGCCCAGACGACCGGAGCACTGGACACGGATGCCCTTGGCGCCGGACTTCATGGCCGACTGCATCGCCTTGCGCATGGCGCGGCGGAACGAGACACGGCTGGACAGCTGCTCGGCCACGCCCTGCGCGACGAGCTGCGCGTCGATCTCCGGGTTCTTGACCTCGAGGATGTTGAGCTGGACCTGCTTCTTGGTCAGCTTCTCCAGGTCACCGCGGATGCGGTCGGCCTCGGCGCCACGGCGGCCGATCACGATGCCGGGACGCGCGGTGTGGATGTCCACCTGTACGCGGTCCGTGGTGCGCTCGATCTCGACCTTGGAGATGCCGGCCCGCTCCATGCCCTTCTGGAGCATGCGGCGGATCGCGACGTCCTCGGCGACGTACGACTTGTAAAGCTTGTCGGCGTACCACCGGCTCTTGAAGTCGGTCGTGATGCCGAGGCGGAACCCGTGCGGGTTAACCTTCTGGCCCACTATCGGGTCCTTCCCTTCGGCTCGCGGGACTCCACGATCACGGTGATGTGGCTCGTCCGCTTGTTGATCCGATAGGCACGACCCTGTGCACGCGGGCGGAACCGCTTCAGCGTCGGGCCCTCGTCGACCCAGGCCCGGCTGACGACGAGCGTCTGCGGGTCGAGGTCGAAGTTGTGCTCGGCGTTCGCCATGGCGCTGCTGAGCACCTTGTAGATCGGCTCGCTCGCCGACTGGGGAGCGAACTGCAGCACGGCCTGCGCCTCCGAAGCGGGCAGCCCGCGAATGAGGTCCACCACACGGCGGGCCTTCTGGGGCGTGACGCGGACGAACCGCGCCTGAGCCCTGGCTTCCATCGCTTACTCCTCTGAATGCTTCTGAAGGCGTCTATCGCCGGCTGCGCCGGTCTTCCTTGACGTGGCTGCGGAACGTCCGCGTCGGCGCGAACTCTCCGAGCTTGTGGCCGATCATCGACTCGGTGATGAACACCGGGACGTGCTTGCGGCCGTCGTGCACGGCGATCGTGTGCCCGAGCATGTCGGGAACGATCATGGAGCGCCGCGACCACGTCTTGATGACGTTCTTGGTGCCCTTCTCGTTCTGGACGTCCACCTTCTTCTGCAGGTGGTCGTCCACGAAGGGACCCTTCTTAAGGCTACGTGGCATATCGGCTGCTCCTACCGCTTCTTCCTCTTGCTGCGACGCCGGATGATCAGCCGGTCGCTGGCCTTGTTCGCCTGGCGGGTGCGGCCCTCGGGCTTGCCCTTCGGGTTCACCGGGTGGCGACCACCGGAGGTCTTGCCCTCACCACCACCGTGCGGGTGGTCGACAGGGTTCATCGCGACACCGCGGACGGTGGGGCGCTTGCCCTTCCACCGCATACGGCCGGCCTTGCCCCAGTTGATGTTGGCCTGCTCGGCGTTGCCGACCTGGCCGACCGTCGCCCGGCAGCGCACGTCGACCATGCGCATCTCACCGGACGGCATACGCAGCGTGGCGTACTGGCCTTCCTTGGCGAGCAGCTGGATCTGGGCGCCGGCGGAACGACCGAGCTTGGCGCCGCCGCCCGGACGGAGCTCCACCGCGTGGATGAAGGTACCGGTCGGGATGTTGCGCAGCGGCAGGCAGTTGCCCGTCTTGATGTCGGCCGCGGGGCCGTTCTCGATGCGGTCGCCCTGCTTGAGGCCCGTCGGCGCGATGATGTAGCGCTTCTCACCGTCGGCGTAGTGCAGCAGAGCGATGTTGGCGGTGCGGTTGGGGTCGTACTCGATGTGAGCGACCTTCGCCGGGATGCCGTCCTTGTCATGCCTACGGAAGTCGATGATCCGGTAGGCGCGCTTGTGGCCGCCGCCCTGGTGGCGTGCGGTCACCCGGCCGTGAACGTTACGGCCGCCCTTGTTGTGAAGGGGCGCAAGCAGCGACTTCTCGGGCTCGCTGCGGGTGATCTCGGAGAAGTCCGAGACACTCGATCCGCGGCGACCGGGAGTCGTCGGCTTGTATTTACGGATGCCCATCTTTTTCGTTCATCCTTCGTCGGTTACATGGCTGAGCCCGCCGCACGAGCGTGCGGCGGTCTCACCCCGCGGACCTCGGGGGCCCGCTCTTTCCTCTGGCTGCTAGCCGATCTGACCGAAGATGTCGATCCGATCGCCCTCGACCAGGCTCACGATCGCGCGCTTGGTGTCGGGACGCTTGCCGTAGCCGGTGCGGGTGCGCTTGCGCTTGCCCTGCCGGTTGATCGTGTTCACGCTGGTGACCTTGACCCCGAAGATCTGCTCGACGGCGATCTTGACCTGGGTCTTGTTCGCGGTCTTCTTCACCAGGAACGTGTACTTGTTGTTCTCATCGATCAGGCCGTAGCTCTTCTCGGAGACGACCGGCTTGATGATGACGTCGCGCGGGTCGGCGATCTTCTCCATCAGGCCTCTTCCTTCCCGCTGTTGCTCAGGCGAGCGACGACCTGGTCGTAGGCCTCCTGGGTGAAGACCACGTCGTCGTGCACGAGCACGTCGTAGGTGTTGAGCTGCCCGGAGTCCAACAGGTGGACCTCGGGAGCGTTGCGCAGGCTCAGCCAGGTCAGCTCGTCGGCCTCGTCGACCACGACGAGAACGCGCGGAGCCTGGGTGATCTTGCGCAGGGCCTCCAGCGCCGCCTTGGTCTTCGGGGTCTCCCCCTGGACCAGCGAGCTGACCACGTGCACGCGGCTGCCGCTCGCGCGGTCGGACAGCGCGCCACGCAGCGCGGCGGCCTTCATCTTCTTGGGCGTGCGCTGCGAGTAGTCGCGCGGCACGGGGCCGTGGACGACGCCACCGCCGGCGAACTGCGGCGCGCGGGTCGAGCCCTGACGGGCGCGGCCGGTGCCCTTCTGGCGGTACGGCTTCTTGCCGCCGCCGGAGACCTCACCGCGGGTCTTGGTCTTGTGGGTGCCCTGCCGGCGAGCGGCGAGCTGGGCCACGACCACCTGGTGGATCAGCGGAACATTGACCTTGGCCCCGAAGATGTCCTCGGGGAGGTCGACGGTGCCGGTCTTCGCGCCGCTGGCGTCGAGGACGTCGATAGTGGTGCTCACTTGGAAGCCCCCTTCTTGGCAGCGGTACGGACGAGGACCAGGCTGCCGTTGGCGCCGGGAATCGCACCCTTGATGAGGATGAGACCCTTCTCGGCGTCCACGGCGTGAACCTTGAGGCTCTGCACGGTGGTGCGGACGTTACCCATCCGGCCAGCCATGCGCAGACCCTTGAAAACGCGGCCCGGGGTGGCGCAGCCACCGATGGAACCCGGCGAGCGGTGCTTGCGCTGCGTACCGTGCGACGCGCCCAGACCACCGAAGCCGTGCCGCTTCATGACACCGGCGAAGCCCTTGCCCTTGCTCTTGCCCGTCACGTCGACGAACTGGCCGGCCTCGAAGGTGTCGGCCAGCAGCTCCTGGCCGATGGTGTAGTCGCTCGCGTCGTCGGTGCGGATCTCCGCGAAGTAACGGCGCGGGGTGATGTCGTGCTTGCGCAGGTAGTCGCCGAGCGGCTTGTTGACCTTCCGGGGGTCGACCTGCCCGTAACCGAGCTGGACGGCGGCGTAGCCGTCCTTCTCTGCGGTGCGGACCCGGGTCACCACGCACGGACCGGCCTCGACCACGGTCACCGGTACGATCCGGTTGTCCGCGTCGAAGACCTGGGTCATGCCGAGCTTCTTGCCCAGGACGCCCTTGATCGTCTTAGCCATGTCAGTGCGTTCCCTCAGAGCTTGATCGAAATGTCGACACCCGCGGGGAGGTCGAGCCGCATGAGCGAGTCGACCGTCTTGGGGGTCGGGTCGATGATGTCAATCAGCCGCTTGTGCGTGCGCATCTCGAAGTGCTCGCGGCTGTCCTTGTACTTGTGCGGCGAGCGGATGACGCAGTACACGTTCTTCTCGGTCGGCAGCGGCACCGGGCCCGCGACCTTCGCGCCAGTCCGCGTCACCGTCTCGACGATCTTCTTGGCCGAGCTGTCGATGACCTCGTGGTCATAGGCCTTAAGCCGGATGCGGATCTTCTGTCCCGCCATAGTGGCCTCGGTGTCCTTCGCTGTCGTCTGAAAAAGTATCGTGCGGCCTGTTGCCGCTATGTCAGTGCAGGCCGAAGCCTGCTTGACCCCACGAGGCAGACGTAGTCGATCTGCCTTTTCTTCCGTGATCCGGCAGTGACTTCGGTCACTGGGGCCGAATTCACTGCTGGATCACGGCGCCTTGCGCGAGGTCCACGTGGAACGGCGGTCGGGCCCGGGATTCGGGGCCCGACCGCCGCCCCGACGGTCTGGCTACTTGATGATCTTCGTGACCCGACCGGCGCCGACGGTGCGGCCACCCTCACGGATCGCGAACTTCAGGCCTTCCTCCATGGCGATGGGCTGGATCAGCTCAACGCGCATCTCGGTGTTGTCGCCCGGCATGACCATCTCGGTGCCCTCGGGGAGGTTCACCACGCCGGTCACGTCCGTCGTACGGAAGTAGAACTGCGGGCGGTAGTTGTTGAAGAACGGCGTGTGCCGGCCGCCCTCGTCCTTGGACAGGATGTAGACCTGGCCCTCGAACTCGGTGTGCGGAGTGGTCGTGCCCGGCTTGATGATGCACTGGCCGCGCTCGACGTCGTCGCGCTTGATGCCGCGGAGCAGCAGGGCGGCGTTGTCACCGGCGTGACCCTCGTCGAGCATCTTGTTGAACATCTCGATGCTGGTGACGGTGGTCGTGGTCTTCTCCGGCCGGATGCCGATGATGTCGACCTGCTCGTTGACCTTGACGATGCCGCGCTCGATACGGCCGGTGACGACCGTGCCGCGACCGGTGATCGAGAAGACGTCCTCGACCGGCATGAGGAACGGCTTCTCCGTCTCACGCGGCGGCTCGGGGACGTTCTCGTCCACGGCGGTCATGAGCTCGATGATGCTGTCGGCCCACTTCTCGTCGCCCTCGAGGGCCTTGAGCGCGGACACGCGCACCACGGGCACGTCGTCGCCGGGGAACTCCTGCGCCGACAGGAGCTCGCGAACCTCGAGCTCGACGAGCTCCAGGATCTCCTCGTCGTCCACCATGTCGGACTTGTTGAGGGCCACGACGATGTAGGGGACGCCGACCTGGCGGGCCAGGAGGACGTGCTCCTTCGTCTGCGGCATCGGGCCGTCAGTGGCGGCGACCACCAGGATGGCGCCGTCCATCTGCGCGGCACCGGTGATCATGTTCTTCACGTAGTCGGCGTGACCGGGGCAGTCCACGTGGGCGTAGTGGCGCTTCTCGGTCTGGTACTCGACGTGCGAAATGGAGATCGTGATGCCGCGAGCCTTCTCCTCCGGCGCCTTGTCGATCTTGTCGAACGGGGTCGCCTTGTTGAGCTCGGGGTAACGGTCGTGAAGCACCTTGGTGATCGCCGCGGTCAGCGTGGTCTTGCCGTGGTCGATGTGTCCAATGGTGCCGATGTTCATGTGCGGCTTGGTCCGCTCGAACTTGGCCTTGCCCACTGGTTCTCTCCTTGAGAATCTGACTGACTTTCGTCTACACACTCGGGCCCGGGAGAACCCAGACCCCTAGGCGGCGGGGTGGCTCGCACCACCCCGCCAGGGACCGGAACCTACTCGCCCCGGGCCTTCGCGACGATCTCCTTGGCGATGCCCGGAGGCACCTCCGCGTAGGAGTCGAACTGCATGCTGTAGCTCGCGCGCCCCTGCGTCTTGCTACGCAGGTCGCCCACGTAGCCGAACATCTCAGACAGCGGCACGAGCGCCTGGACGACACGGGCGCCGGCCCGCTCGTCCATCGCCTGGATCTGCCCGCGGCGACCGTTGAGGTCACCGATGACATCACCCATGTAGTCCTCGGGCGTGGTGACCTCGACGGCCATCATCGGCTCGAGAAGAACGGCGTCCGCCTTGCGCGCGGCCTCCTTGAAGGCCATCGAGCCGGCGATCTTGAAGGCCATCTCCGAGGAGTCGACGTCGTGCGCGGCACCGTCCTGGAGCGTCACCTTCACGCCCACCATCGGGTAGCCGGCCAGCACGCCGAACTCGGCGGCCTCCTGGGCGCCGGCGTCGACCGACGGGATGTACTCCCTCGGGACGCGGCCACCCGTGACCTTGTTCTCGAACTCGTAGCCGTCGTTGCCCTCACCGAGCGGCTCGAGGTCGATGATCACCCGCGCGAACTGACCGGAACCACCGGTCTGCTTCTTGTGGGTGTAGTCGACCTTCTCCACCTTGCGGCGGATGGTCTCGCGGTAGGCGACCTGCGGGCGACCGACGTTGGCCTCGACCTTGAACTCGCGACGCATCCGGTCGACGAGGATCTCGAGGTGAAGCTCGCCCATGCCCCAGATGACCGTCTGACCGGTCTCCTCGTCACGGCGGACCTGGAAGGACGGGTCCTCCTCGGCCAGCCGCTGGATCGCGGTGGACAGCTTCTCCTGGTCGCCCTTGGTCTTGGGCTCGATCGCGACGTTGATGACCGGGGCCGGGAACGTCATCGACTCGAGCACGACCTGGTTGGACGGGTCGGACAGGGTGTCGCCGGTCGTGGTGTCCTTCAGACCCATGACCGCGACGATCTGACCGGCGATCGCCGACGGGCGCTCTTCGCGCTTGTTGGCGTGCATCTGGTAGATCTTGCCGATCCGCTCTTTCTTGCCCTTCACAGAGTTGATGACCTGTGAACCGGACTCGAGCGTGCCCGAGTAGACGCGGATGTAGGTGATCTTGCCCAGGTGCGGGTCGCTGGCGATCTTGAAGGCCAGGGCGGAGAACGGCTCGGACGGGTCCGCGTGCCGCTCGATGACCTTGTCCTCGTTGCCGACCGCGTGGCCCTTGAAGGCCGGGATGTCGGTCGGCGCCGGCAGGTAGGCGACGATGGCGTCGAGCAGGGGCTGCACGCCCTTGTTCTTGAACGCGGTGCCGCACAGCACCGGGTTGACGGCGCTGCTCAGCGTCGCGCGGCGGATGGCCGCGACCAGCTGCTCCTCGGTGGGCTCGGTGCCCTCGAGGTAGAGCTCCATCAGCTCGTCGTCGTTCTCCGCGACCGTCTCGATGAGGCGGTCCCGCCACTCGCGCGCGGCCTCGGCGTGGTCGGCCGGGATGTCGACGGTGTCGTACATCTCGCCCTTGGCCGCCTCGGCGCTCCAGATGAAACCCTTCATCTGGATGAGGTCGATGACGCCCTTGAAGTCGGCCTCGACGCCCCACGGAAGCTGCAGGACGGCCGGGGTCGCGCCCAGACGGCTGATCATCATGTCGACGCAGCGGTGGAACTCCGCGCCGACCCGGTCCATCTTGTTCACGAAACAGATGCGCGGAACGTCGTAGCGGTCAGCCTGGCGCCACACCGTCTCCGACTGCGGCTCGACACCCGCGACGCCGTCGAACACGGCCACGGCGCCGTCGAGGACACGAAGCGACCGCTCCACCTCAATGGTGAAGTCGACGTGACCCGGGGTGTCGATGATGTTGATGGTGTGACCGAGCCACTCGCAGGTCGTCGCGGCAGACGTGATCGTGATGCCGCGCTCCTGCTCCTGCTCCATCCAGTCCATGGTGGCAGAGCCCTCATGGGTCTCACCGATCTTGTAATTGATGCCGGTGTAGAACAGGATGCGCTCGGTCGTGGTGGTCTTGCCCGCGTCGATATGGGCCATGATCCCGATGTTGCGGACCTTGGCCAGGTCAAGAGCGGTCGTAGCGGCCACTGTAACTCGCGTCCTCGTCGTCTCGTCGGACCCGCCGGGGTTACCAGCGGTAGTGGGCGAAGGCCTTGTTGGACTCGGCCATCTTGTGGGTGTCCTCACGCTTCTTGACGCTCGCCCCGAGGCCGTTGCTGGCGTCGAGGAGCTCGTTCATGAGGCGCTCGGTCATGGTCTTCTCGCGGCGGGCGCGGGAGTACTGCACCAGCCAACGCAGGGCCAGGGTGGTGCTGCGCGCGGCGCGCACCTCGACCGGCACCTGGTAGGTCGCGCCACCGACACGGCGGCTGCGGACCTCAAGGGTGGGCTTGACGTTGTCGAGCGCGCGCTTCAGGGTGACGACCGGGTCGTTGCCCGTCTTCTCCCTGCAGCCCTCAAGAGCGCCGTACACGATCGACTGGGCGATGGAACGCTTGCCGTCGAGGAGGACCTTGTTGATCAGAGCGGTGACCAGGGGCGAGCTGTAGACCGGGTCGGCCATGAGCTGCCGACGGCCAGGAGAACCCTTACGAGGCATTGTTAGCTCTTCTCCTTCTTCGCACCGTAGCGGCTGCGGGCCTGCTTGCGGTTGCGGACACCCTGGGTGTCGAGCGAACCGCGGATGATCTTGTAGCGAACACCAGGCAGGTCCTTCACACGACCGCCACGCACGAGCACGATGGAGTGCTCCTGAAGGTTGTGACCCACACCGGGGATGTAAGCCGTGACCTCGATGCCGTTCGTGAGCCGAACGCGGGCCACCTTGCGCAGTGCCGAGTTGGGCTTCTTCGGAGTCGTGGTGTAAACGCGCTGGCAGACGCCGCGGCGCTGCGGACTCCCCTTGAGGGCAGGAGTCTTGGTCTTGGAGACCTTGTCCTGCCGGCCCTTGCGGACCAACTGCTGAATAGTGGGCACTGCCACTCCGTTTCGTGCCTTGGCCGGTGTCACGTCATTGGTGGTGCTTTTCGCAGGCACTGCCGGTGTCATGACCTGCTGATTTTCTCCGCCCCGGTGCCCCCGCGCTCGGGCGTGTCGCGCTGTTCACGCAGACTTCCCACGAGGTTTACGAGCCGGAAGACCGTCCTGCGCTTGTCATGAGCGCACGGTCGAGAGCCCGCAAGAGAACGGGCACGATGCTCAAGACTACCCAGGCCCGAGCGACACGTCAAAACGGCGCAGCATGACCAGCAAGCCATGCCGCTCCGGGTCGTCGGGGCCCTGTTTCATAGGCGTCTCGCATGCGGCCCGTCCACAGCTCCCGGCCAATGATATAGGCCCCGGGGAGCTTTCGTTCGCGGTACGGCGAACCGTCACCGGACCGCGACCAGAAACCACGCCTCCGGGGGCCTGAAGTCCCCGGAGAAGCGACGCGCCCGGGCCCCTCGGCTGAGGGACCCGGGCGCGTCGTACGTCGCGGATTTACCGGTTGTACTGGCCGAAGTCGTACTCCTCCAGCGGCACGGCCTCGCCGCTGCCGGTGCCGAAGGTGTAGTCGGCCGCCGAGCCGTCGTAACCGCCGACGGTGTACATGGCCGCCTTGGCCTCCTCGGTCGGCTCCACCCGGATGTTGCGGTATTGGGGCATGCCCGTGCCGGCCGGGATGAGCTTACCGATGATGACGTTCTCCTTCAGGCCCAGGAGCGAGTCGGACTTGGCGTGGATCGCCGCGTCCGTCAGGACCCTGGTGGTCTCCTGGAAGGAGGCCGCCGACAGCCACGACTCGGTGGCCAGCGACGCCTTGGTGATGCCCATGAGCACCGGACGGCCCGCGGCCGGGCCGCCGCCCTCGGCCACCGTCTCGCGGTTCATCTGCTCGAACCTCGGCCGCTCGACGAGCTCGCCGGGCAGCAGGTCGGTGTCACCGGACTCCAGGACGTTGACCCGCTTGAGCATCTGCCTGACGATGATCTCGATGTGCTTGTCGTGGATCGACACACCCTGCGAGCGGTAGACCTGCTGGACCTCCGCCACCAGGTGCAGCTGCACGGCCCGCGGGCCGAGGATGCGCAGCACCTCGTTGGGGTTGACCGCACCGGCCACGAGCTGGGTGCCGACCGAGACGCGGTCGCCGTCCTGCACGAGCAGGCGCGAACGCATCGAGACCGGGTAGGCGATCTCCTCCGAACCGTCGTCCGGAGTGATGACGATCTTCCTGGTCTTGTCGGTCTCGTCGATCCTGGCCCGGCCCTCGGCCTCGGAGATCGGGGCGACACCCTTGGGGATGCGCGCCTCGAACAGCTCCGTGACACGGGGCAGACCGTGGGTGATGTCGGCGCCCGCCACACCACCGGTGTGGAAGGTCCGCATCGTCAGCTGCGTGCCGGGCTCACCGATCGACTGAGCGGCGATGATGCCGACCGCCTCGCCGACGTCCACGAGCTTGCCGGTCGCCAGCGAGCGGCCGTAGCAGGTGGCGCAGACACCGATCTTCGCCTCGCACACCAGCGCGCTGCGGGTGCGCACGGTCTCGACGCCGGCCTCGACCAGCTTCGTGACGTGGATGTCGTTGATGTCAACACCCGCAGGGACGATGACCTTGCCGTCGACCTCGACGTCCTCGGCCAGGATGCGCCCGTGCACGTTGGACTCGGCGTTCTCCGCCTTGACCAGGTTGCCCGAGCTGTCCCGGTCGCCGACGTGCAGCGGGACCGCGCGGTCGGTGCCGCAGTCGATCTCACGCACGATGACGTCCTGCGCGACGTCCACCAGACGACGGGTCAGGTAGCCCGAGTCGGCGGTGCGCAGCGCGGTGTCGGCCAGACCCTTCCGCTGACCGTGGGTGGAGATGAAGTACTCCAGCACCGACAGGCCCTCGCGGAACGAGGCCTTGATCGGCCGCGGGATCGTCTCACCCTTGGTGTTGGACACCAGGCCACGGATGCCGGCGATCTGCCGGACCTGCATCTTGTTGCCTCGGGCGCCGGAGTTGACCATCATCCAGACCGGGTTGGTCGCCGGGAAGGCGTTGACCATGTCGGTCTCGACGTCGGCCGTCGCGTGCGTCCAGATCTCGATGAGCTCCTGGCGGCGCTCCTCGTCGGTGATCAGACCGCGCTCGTACTCGCGCTGGACCTTGTCGGCCCGGCGCTCGTAGTTCTCCATGATGTCGGTCTTGTTCGGCGGCGCGACGACGTCCTCGATCGAGATCGTGACGCCGGAGCGCGTCGCCCACCGGAAGCCGGCGTCCTTGAGCGCGTCGAGCGAAGCGGCGACCTCGATCTTGGGGTAGGTCTCCGCCAGCTCGTTCACGATCTGGGACAGCTGCTTCTTGCCGACCTGGAAGTCGACGAACGGGTAGCTGATCGGCAGCGTCTGGTTGAACAGGCACCGCCCGAACGTGGTCTCCAGCCGGACCGGGTCGCCCTGCTCCCAGCCCTCGGGAGCAACCCAGGCGCGCGGCGGCAGGACGTCCTTGAGCCGGATCTGGATCTTGGCCTGGATGTCCAGCTCGCGGCGGTCGAAGGCCATCTGCGCCTCGGCCACCGAGCCGAACACCCGGCCCTCGCCCTTCGCGCCTTCCTTCATGGTCGTCAGCCAGTAGAGGCCGATGACCATGTCCTGGGTCGGCATGGTGACGGGCTTGCCGTCGGCCGGCTTGAGGATGTTGTTGGTCGAGAGCATCAGGATGCGCGCCTCGGCCTGGGCCTCGGCCGACAGCGGCAGGTGCACGGCCATCTGGTCGCCGTCGAAGTCCGCGTTGAACGCGGTGCAGACGAGCGGGTGGATCTGGATGGCCTTGCCCTCGACCAGCTGCGGCTCGAACGCCTGGATGCCCAGGCGGTGGAGCGTCGGAGCGCGGTTGAGCAGCACGGGGTGCTCGGTGATGACCTCTTCGAGCACGTCCCACACGACCGGGCGGGCGCGCTCAACCATCCGCTTGGCCGACTTGATGTTCTGGGCGTGGTTGAGATCGACCAGCCGCTTCATCACGAACGGCTTGAACAGCTCCAGCGCCATCTGCTTGGGCAGGCCGCACTGGTGCAGCTTGAGCTGCGGGCCGACGACGATGACCGAACGGCCGGAGTAGTCGACTCGCTTGCCCAGCAGGTTCTGGCGGAAACGACCCTGCTTGCCCTTGAGCATGTCGCTCAGGGACTTGAGCGGGCGGTTGCCGGGGCCGGTGACCGGACGGCCGCGCCGGCCGTTGTCGAACAGCGCGTCCACGGCCTCCTGGAGCATCCGCTTCTCGTTGTTGACGATGATCTCGGGCGCGCCGAGGTCGAGCAGTCGCTTGAGGCGGTTGTTCCGGTTGATGACCCGGCGGTAGAGGTCGTTGAGGTCGGAGGTCGCGAAGCGGCCACCGTCGAGCTGCACCATCGGACGCAGGTCCGGCGGGATCACCGGGATGCAGTCGAGCACCATGCCGCGCGGCGAGTTGGTGGTGTTGAGGAACGCCGACACCACCTTGAGCCGCTTGAGCGCGCGGGCCTTCTTCTGGCCCTTGCCGCTGCGGATCGTCTCGCGGAGGTTCTCGGCCTCGGCGTCGAGGTCGAAGCCGATCAGGCGGTCCTGGATCGCCTGCGCGCCCATGCCGCCCTTGAAGTAGCGGCCGAAGCGGTCGCGCATCTCGCGGTAGAGCAGCTCGTCGCCCTCGAGGTCCTGGACCTTGAGGTTCTTGAAGCGGCTCCAGACCTCCTCCAGGCGGTCCAGCTCGCGCTGGGCCCGGTCACGGAGCTGGCGCATCTCGCGCTCGGCGCCCTCACGGACCTTGCGGCGCTGGTCGCCCTTGGCGCCGGCGGCCTCAAGTTCGGCCAGGTCGGTCTCGAGCTTCTTCTGCCGGGACTCGACGTCGGCGTCGCGGCGCTGCTCGATGTGCTGCCGCTCGACGGAGATCTTCGCCTCCAGCGAGGGCAGGTCACGCTCACGCATCTCGGTGTCGACATGCGTGATCATGTAGGCCGCGAAGTAGATGACCTTCTCCAGGTCCTTCGGGGCCAGGTCGAGCAGGTAGCCGAGACGCGACGGGACGCCCTTGAAGTACCAGATGTGCGTGACCGGCGCGGCCAGCTCGATGTGGCCCATCCGCTCACGGCGCACCTTGGCCCGGGTCACCTCGACGCCGCAGCGCTCACAGATGATGCCCTTGAAGCGGACGCGCTTGTACTTGCCGCAGTAGCACTCCCAGTCGCGGGTCGGACCGAAGATCTTCTCGCAGAAGAGCCCGTCCTTCTCCGGCTTGAGGGTGCGGTAGTTGATGGTCTCCGGCTTCTTGACCTCGCCGTGCGACCACTGACGGATGTCGTCGGCCGTCGCCAGCCCGATCCGAAGCTCGTCGAAGAAGTTGACGTCCAGCATTATGTGCGATCTCCCCCTCAGACTTCTTCCACGCTGCTCGGCTCACGCCGGGACAGATCGATGCCGAGCTCCTCCGCTGCGCGGAAGACGTCCTCGTCGGTGTCGCGCATCTCGATGGACATGCCGTCGCTGGAGAGCACCTCGACGTTGAGGCACAGCGACTGCATCTCCTTGATGAGGACCTTGAAGGACTCCGGGATGCCGGGCTCGGGAATGTTCTCGCCCTTGACGATGGCCTCGTAGACCTTCACGCGGCCGAGGACGTCGTCGGACTTGATGGTGAGGTGCTCCTGGAGGGCGTGGGCGGCGCCGTACGCCTCCAGCGCCCACACCTCCATCTCACCGAAGCGCTGGCCGCCGAACTGGGCCTTACCGCCGAGCGGCTGCTGGGTGATCATGGAGTACGGGCCGGTCGAGCGGGCGTGGATCTTGTCGTCGACCAGGTGGTTCAGCTTGAGTATGTAGATGTAGCCGACGGCGATGGGGTAGGGGAACGGCTCGCCGGTGCGGCCGTCGAAGAGCTTGGCCTTGCCGGTGGGTTGGACCATGCGTTGGCCGTCGCGGTTGGGCACGGTGTTGTGGAGGAGGCCGAGGATCTGCTCCTCGTGGGCGCCGTCGAAGACCGGGGTGGCGACGTTGGTGCGTGGCTCGACCTGGCCGAAGCCCTTGTCGCGCAGCCGCTCGGCCCACGCCTCCTCGATGCCGGAGATGTCCCATCCGTGGGCGGCGATCCAGCCGAGGTGGGTCTCCAGCACCTGGCCGACGTTCATGCGGCCGGGGACGGCCAGCGGGTTGAGGATGATGTCGACCGGGGTGCCGTCCTCAAGGAACGGCATGTCCTCGACCGGCAGGATCTTGGAGATGACGCCCTTGTTGCCGTGCCGGCCGGCCAGCTTGTCGCCGTCGGTGATCTTGCGCTTCTGCGCGACGTAGACGCGGACCAGCTCGTTGACGCCCGGAGGAAGCTCGTCGCCCTCCTCGCGGGAGAACACCCGGACGCCGATGACCTTGCCGGACTCGCCGTGCGGCACCTTCAGCGAGGTGTCACGGACCTCGCGAGCCTTCTCACCGAAGATCGCGCGCAGCAGCCGCTCCTCCGGGGTCAGCTCGGTCTCGCCCTTCGGGGTGACCTTGCCGACCAGGATGTCGCCGGGGACGACCTCGGCGCCGATGCGGATGATGCCGCGCTCGTCGAGGTCGGCCAGCACCTCCTCTGAGACGTTGGGGATGTCCCGGGTGATCTCCTCGGGGCCCAGCTTGGTGTCGCGGGCGTCGACCTCGTGCTCCTCGATGTGGATCGACGACAGCACGTCGTCCTGCACCAGGCGCTGGGACAGGATGATCGCGTCCTCGTAGTTGTGCCCCTCCCACGGCATGAACGCCACCAGGAGGTTCTTGCCCAGCGCCATCTCGCCCTTGTCGGTGCAGGGGCCGTCGGCGATGACCTGGTTGACCTCCACCCGGTCGCCCTCGGCGACGATGGGCTTCTGGTTGAAGCTGGTGCCCTGGTTGGAACGCTTGAACTTGGCGACGCGGTAGGTGGTGCGCGTGCCGTCGTCGTTCATGACCGTGACGTAGTCGGCCGAGACCTCCTCGACCACACCGGCCTTCTCGGCGCTGATGACGTCGCCGGCGTCGGTCGCGGCACGGTATTCCATGCCGGTGCCGACCAGCGGCGCCTCGCTCTTGAGCAGCGGCACCGACTGACGCTGCATGTTGGAGCCCATGAGCGCGCGGTTGGCGTCGTCGTGCTCCAGGAACGGGATCATCGCCGTCGCCACCGACACCATCTGGCGCGGCGACACGTCGATGTAGTCGACCTCCTCGGCACGGGCGAGCTCGGTCTCACCACCCTTGGTGCGGACCAGGACGCGGGCCTCGGCGAACGAGCCGTCGGGGTTGAGCGTCGTGTTGGCCTGCGCCTTGACGTAGCGGTCCTCCTCGTCGGCGGTGAGGTAGTCGATCTGCTCGGTCACCTTGCCGTCGACGACCTTGCGGTAGGGCGTCTCGACGAAGCCGAAGGCGTTGATGCGGCCGTAGGAGGCCAGCGAGCCGATCAGGCCGATGTTGGGACCTTCAGGGGTCTCGATCGGGCACATCCGGCCGTAGTGGGACGGGTGCACGTCACGGACCTCGAAGCCCGCCCGCTCACGGGACAGACCACCGGGGCCCAGCGCGGACAGACGCCGCTTGTGCGTCAGGCCGGCGAGCGGGTTGGTCTGGTCCATGAACTGCGACAGCTGCGAGGTGCCGAAGAACTCCTTGATCGACGCCACGACGGGGCGGATGTTGATCAGGGTCTGCGGCGTGATCGCCTCGACGTCCTGGGTCGTCATCCGCTCGCGCACCACCCGCTCCATGCGGGCGAGGCCGAGCCGGACCTGGTTCTGGATCAGCTCGCCGACGCTGCGCAGGCGGCGGTTGCCGAAGTGGTCGATGTCGTCGACCTCGACGATCACCTCACCGTTGGCCCCCGGCATCGACTCCTCGCCGGCGTGCAGCCGGACGATGTACTCGATCGTGGCGACGATGTCCTCTTCGGTCAGGGTGCCCTGCGTGATCTCCGAGTCGACCCCGAGCTTCTTGTTGATCTTGTAGCGGCCCACCTTCGCCAGGTCGTACCGCTTGGCGTTGAAGTACAGATTCTCCAGCAGCGTCTGCGCCGACTCCTTCGTCGGCGGCTCACCCGGCCGCAGCTTGCGGTAGATGTCCAGCAGCGCGTCGTCCTGACCCGCCGTGTGATCCTTCTCCAGCGTCGCCCGCATCGACTCGTACTGGCCGAACCGCTCCAGAATCTGGTCGTTCGTCCAGCCCAGCGCCTTCAGCAGCACCGTCACGGCCTGCTTGCGCTTACGGTCGATCCGCACACCGACGCTGTCACGCTTGTCGATCTCGAACTCCAGCCAGGCACCCCGCGACGGGATCACCTTGCACCCGTACAGGTCCTTGT
>NZ_FOHX01000032.1 GCF_900111685.1 Nonomuraea wenchangensis | reverse complement strand
CCTTCGCGCCCCAGCTGGCCGACGGCGCGATCATGAACGTGCTGTCGGCGATCTCGTGGCTCGCCACCGACGGCGCGGGCGCCTACCACGCGGCCAAAGCCGCCGAGTGGGCGCTCACCAACAGCGTCCGCCTGGAGCTGGCCCATCAGCGCACCCTGGTGACGGGACTGCACCTGGGCGCCGCGGACACGGACATGATGGCCTGGTACGACGGCCACAAGGGCGACCCCGAGACGATCGTCGCGGCGGCCCTGGACGGCCTCGAGGCGCATCAGCCCGAGGTGCTCGCCGATGCCTGGAGCCGCCAGGTGAAGGCGTGGCTGCCGGAGGACCCGAGCGTCATCTACCGGCAAGCGGCGGCCGCCCTCACGACCTGACCGAGGGGGCCGCGGCGGCTCGCCGGCGTTCCAGCAGGTCTCGCGCTCCAGGAATGGCGCTCGCAGGAAGGCCAGATGGTCCTCCCGCCCGTGCCGATGGCAGACCTGCCCCGGCCACAGCCGCCGGGTCCGC
Source organism: Nonomuraea wenchangensis (assembly GCF_900111685.1). Lineage (GTDB taxonomy): Bacteria > Actinomycetota > Actinomycetes > Streptosporangiales > Streptosporangiaceae > Nonomuraea > Nonomuraea wenchangensis. Next base: position 37,101 of record NZ_FOHX01000032.1, on the reverse strand, counting down.
TCGTCGATGTGGACGAGCGGACCCTTCGACGAGGTTCAGCATGTGCTCGACCGTACGTGCGTCGAAGCGTTCATAGTTCGCCCCCGTACGCACGTAGACGGGCGGGGTGTGCGCCATGATCGGCCACGCTCAGACGTGCTGGTGCCTGGCGACGCCGGCGCCGGGTCCGTGGCATCGTGCGGCGATCCATGAGTCCTCACCGACCGGCACGGCGGTGGCGAGTTCGAGTGTGCGCTCCGGCCGTGAGATGCGGTGCCCGGCACGACGTGGCCGTTGACGACGATCTCGATGCGGTCGATGAGGAAGATCGACTCGGCGCGTGCGGTGATGTCGAGGGTCGCGCCGGGCCGGGAGCTCCTGGCCCGGCCGGTGGCCGTCGACGTACAGGCTCAGCAGTGGCCCGCTGGTCACGAAGGTGGCCCCCTCGCGCACGGCCTGGCACCACGTCCAGTAGCCCAGTTCCGCCTGCGCGCACGTGGGCGTAGGTGCGGAGGAGACCGATCGGCACCTCGCTGCTCAACTTGTCCGTGCCGCTGACCAGCGTCACCCGGCACCCCGCGTTGAGGTAGCGGCAGTACTCCTGGATGTTGTACGGGTCCTAGGCGATCATCTCGACGGCATACAGCCGCGGCCTCCCCGTTCGGCACCGAGAAGTGCGCGAGAACGACCGTGCCGCCCTGCTCGTGGCATTCGTCGGCCCAGTGGGACAGGGCGGTCTCCAGGCCGCCGCCGAGTTCGGACTCCTCGGCGCTGCCGGTACACCACGGCATGACAGGGCGGCGCAGGCCGAGCAGGTTGAAGTGGCCCAGCATGCCGCTGCGGTTCTCCTGGCCGGCGAAGACGTGGCTGTGGCCGTCGGCGGAGGTGCGCGGGTGGCCGGTGAACTCCTCGGCGTTGGTGAACAGGTGCCCCCACTGGCTGAGCAGCAGGTTGGTGACGCGGACGTCCTCGCCGCGCGCTTCGAGCTCGCCGCCGAGCGTCGAGACGAAGTGCACGTGGGTGTCGCCGCTGTACCAGCCGGTGGCGGCCAGGTCGGTCAGCCGGGTCAGCATCAGCTCCAGTCCGGCCTGGCCGGGCCGGATGGTAACGGTCGTGCGGAGCGGATCGTACTCGCAGCCGCGCGCCGCCTCCACCGTGACCTCGCCCAGCGGCAGCCAGCCCTCGCAGGTGCCGTCGATGTAGGAGTAGGTGGTGGCGCCGAGCCGCACGTCGCCGCCGATGTCGAGGTTCCAGGTGTTGCCGTCGGAGTTGATGTGCCCGCGGTGGCCGTGCGGCGGGTACGGCACTCCGTCCGCCGACCGGAAGTACACACGGCACGGGACCGGCTCGCCGGTGGCCGCGTGGCGGACCACCGTCCGCACCAGGCCCGCCCGGCGTCGGGCACCCGCCAGGTGACCGGGCCATCCTCATGGCGTCCGGCGGCGAGCAGCGCGCCCCGGTCGCAGGCGCCGATCTCGGACGGGCCGTGCCTGAGGGTGAGGCGGGCCGACGGGGTCGCGGCGACGCGCACGTAGGCGTGGCCATCCTCCTGCGCCGGCGCCCCCGAGCCGTCGCCGGCCTCGCCCAACCGCAGTCGAACGCTCACCGTCAGGTCCTCGGTGGCCGGGCCGCCCTGCGGGGCGCGGATTGCGGCAGGCCACAGGTAGAACCGATAGGGCAGCATGTACGGCGAGCGGGGCCTGCGGGTCGTCGAGCTCACCCGCGGGAGCGCACCCGGACCCGACCGCCGTCGACGTACATCAGGGCGCGCATGCCGTCCCATGTCCAAGATCCTGGCGGATCTCATGGCGGTGCGATCCCGGTTACCGGGTGATCTGAGGCGTGGTCGTGCGCTGTACCTGAGGGGTTGCCGTGGTGAGCGCCGGTCACTGGTGGTGCCCCGTTTCCCGGCAGGCCGATCCTGCACCGCCGACGTCCCGTGACCGCAACCCGGTCCGCCACCGGACGTGCCCAGCAGCGGCGGCTCTGGTGCATGGGGGCCGGACAGGCAAGATCTTTTGCTGCGCAAAACATCTTGCCTGCGCCCGGCCCTGCCCGGGTTGACGGCCCCGGTTCTGGCGGTGCTGTCTCTGCCATGCCGGGACGGGCCGCCACCAAGACGGCCCCTCCACCCGGCCCTCCCACATCCGTCACCTTCCCCACGCCCCACCACCGGGGAATCAGGGAGCGAAAGGGCCGCACATGGACATCCAGATCAGCATTACCGGAACGATCGCCTACGAACCTCGCTTCTTCCCCGCCAGCCACAACGCGCCGGCCATGTGGTCGGCCAAGCTCAAGGCGGACGGGCCGGCGACGCCCGGCCGCGATGGATCGCCCTACATCCCGACCCGGATTTTCGAGGTCGTCACCTACGGGGTGGCCGCGATCCGGGCGCAGGAGTCCTACCGGCAGGGTCACGTGCTGGTGGTTCAGGGCGTCGATGCTCAGCCGCGCACCTACGAGGGCCGCGACGAGGCCGGCAAGAAGACCGTGCGCGCCGTCATCAAGGTCACCGCGAGTGCGATCGGGTTGTGCTCCCGCTACAGCGCGGTGCAGGAAGGGCACACCTCCTGGCCGCCGGTCGAGCCGGCTTCGCCGCGGATGGTGCAGGGCGCTACGGCAGGCCACACCGAACTGCCCGAGGCCGCCTGAGCGCCGGGCTGTCTGGCCCCACAGGTCCTCCTCACCCTTTTCGCCAGGGCTGCGGCCGATCGGGCCGCCGGCCCGCCCGTCAACCAAGGAGTCATCTACGCATGTCCGCCTCCGCTGTGGAGTTGCCCGACGACCTCGAAATGCCCGAGGACTACCGTCTGGCCCGCATCCAGCTGAAGTATCTCGACCACTTTCCCGGCAACGTCCGCCAAGACCTGCACCTGACCACCGAGTACTGCGCCAGCTTGAAGGAAGAGCAACAGGTCGTGATCACCGTCGTGCCCATCCCGGCCGACTACAAGCCTGACCCCGACAACCCGGACGTCAACCCTGAAGCGCGGTTTTGGGTGATCAAGGGCAACCGCCGGTTCGGCGGTTTCCGCAAGATCGGCCGGGACAAGCCGCTATGCCTGATCGACCTGACCAAGGCCGACAAGCAGGCACTGATCTACATCGACCAGGTCGTGGAGAACGACGAGGACTACCGGCGGCCGCTGACCGTCTTCGAGAAGAACCAGGCGCTGGCCCTCGCCTTCGACGCCGGCGCGAGCCGTACCGAGATCCGCAGGCGCACCGGCCGCAGCCGCAAGGAGATCTCCGACGCGCTCGCCGCAGGTGGGCTGTCGGAACAGACTCGCAAGACGGCCCAGACGATGGACTACGCCTGGACCACCGAGGAACTGGCACTGCTGACCGAGTTCGACGGCGACGAGGACGCCACGGCCCGCATCCAGATCATGGTGGATCAGTGGGGCCACAACCCCGCCTACGCCATCCAGGTGCTGCGCGAGGAGCGGGCGGAGGCCGCAGCCCAGGCCAAGGCGTATGCCGAGGCGTGCGCTGCGCTGGAGCTGGCCGGTATTCCCGTCACCGAGCATCAGCCCGCGGGCGCGATGCTGCTGCACGTCCTGGCCCGCGAGGTCGACGGGTTCGATCCCGAGGCCCACCATGACTGCCCCGGCCGCGGCGCGTTCTTCTACTCCTGGCGGCCCGGAGAGGCGGAACTGTATTGCAGCACCCCTGGTGAGCACGGCTACGCCCCGCCGAGCGCTCAGCCGTTGTCGTCGCTGTCGTCCACGTCGGCGGCGGCCGGTACGGTCCGGCCCCGGGACGACGGCCCGTCTCGCCGGATCGTCGTGGAGGGCAACCGGGCCTGGAAGGCGGCCGGTACGGTCCGGCAGGCGTGGTTGACGGCGTTTCTCGCCCGCAAGAGTGCCCCCAAGTGCGTGCACCGGTTCGTCACCCGGATGCTCAACACCATGCCCGCGGCCTTGTGCGATGAGCTCGGCCACGCGAAGAACAGCACGACCTATCGCAAGCTGGGCGGTCCTATGGACCTGGATGCCGCGCTCGCGACGGCGACGCCCGGCCGGATGGCCATGCTGCAGTTGCTGCCGATCGCGGCCGCGTTCGAGTACCGGATGACCGCGGCGTCCGAGGAGTGCAAGAACACCTGGCGGGAGGGCCGCTACAGCCCCTGCTCGGTGGCCGACGCCACCGTGTGGCTGCGTTTTCTGGTGCAGGAGCTGGGGCCGGAACTCGGCGACAAGGCGTATGACCCGGCGCCCATCGAGCGTTCGCTCATCGACGGCGTCCCGTACCGGGGTGATGCCCCCGGGCAGGACAGCATCGTCACGGGCCCCGAGGACGAGGCACCCGACACCGTCCCCGCCGTCACTGTCCCCGCTGACGCTGTCCGCGCCGGTGAGAGCGGCGCCGACATTCCCGTCGTGGTCAGCGGCCAGGAACCGCCCGAGCCCGAGCCCAAGCCCGAGACGGAGATCGAGGCCGAGCCTGACGGCGTCGACCCGGAAGCCCTGGACCGCGCTGCGATCACCGCTGAAGAGGCGACCATCCTCGCTGAGGTCTTGGCCGAGCCGCCCGCAGACGCGGACGCCGGCACGGACGCCGAGGAGGCGGCCCATCCCGACCCAACCGATCCGGCCGCCGATGCGATCGCGGCCTGACCGGCCCCGGAAGGTGCACGCCCATGGCGTCCGTTGACTACCAGATCAAGATCACTGAAGGTATTGACACCCAACAGGCCGAGGACGGCCACTCCGACTGCCGTAAGTGCCTGCCTGGGCCGTGCGGCGTCCAGCCCACCTGGACCATCCGGCTCCTGGCCCGCTGCCCCGGTGGCTGCGGCTGCGTCGTGCAGCTGGATCACCTCAGCGCCGTCCACGACTCCACCGGCAGCCTCGACTGGGCAGGCACCTACGCCCACCCCGGCGAGATCGGGGACGCTGCGCTGCGCCGCTACGCCGAAGCGCTGCTCGCCGGACTGCCGTCACAGCCGTTCCCGGCCGCCCTGGAGCGGTGAGCCGGGCCGGCCCGCTGCCCCCTCCCGAGCCGGTGCCCGCCGGTTCGTCACCCCTTGTTGTCCGTCCCATCCACCCGTCCCGTCCACAGTTAAGGAAGCACATGCATCACCTTCAGGCCGAGTCGCGGCTGAAGACAGCCGAGGCCGCCATGATGCCCCGCGCCGACGCCACGACCGTCACCCGCCGGGCCGGAGCCGGCACGCTCACCTTCACCCGAACATTCGGCGAGCACCGCCGCTACCGCCAGGCCGAGGTGCGCGCGCTGATCACCTCCGACCGTCCGGCAGGTGCGTGACCATGGCGACGCGCGGGTTCCTCGGATTCGTCATCGACCGCACAGCCAAGATCTCCTACGCGCACGACGACACCTACCCGGCCGGTGTAGGTGTGCTGGTGCTGACGTGGCTGCGTATCGCAGCCCCGCCCCTGGACGTACTGCGCAAGCAGGCCGCCGCCGTGCGGGTGGTCAGCCCGACCAGCCGTCCCACCCCTGGTGACATCGCCCGGCTGGCGCAGTACACCGACCCCTGCTCCTCGCAGGCGCGCTACTGGTGGGAGCTGCTGTGGCAGACCCAGGGCGACCCGGAGAAGATCCTCCAGGCCGGCGTCATCGAGGACGCCTCCGACTTCCCTGCCGACCCGCACTGTGAGTGGGGATACATGATCGACCTCGACAACAAGGTGCTGGAGGTCTACCGGGGCGGCCAGAGCCGGCCGCATCAGCGTGGCCGCTTCGCCACCGACACCAGCGCGGGCGCGCCTTGGCTGGTCATGGGCTGGACGCTGGAGGACCTGCCGACCGATCGGGAGTTCCTCGAGACTCTGGCCTCCGCGTAACCGTCCCCACGAGGCTGCCTGTCCTGGCGCTCACTCGTCCGTCGGGCCGCGCCTTTCCTGCCCGGCCTTCGTCTGGGGTCTGGCGCCCCGCCACCATCGCCTGCTCCTTCGGGCCCGGCCGCGCTGCTGCGGCCGGGCCCGGCGTGCTTGCCCACCGAAAGGGACTTCCCGCTATGACCGTGTCTCCGCTTACCCTGACCACTCGTAACGCCCGCCTGGAGGATCTGGTGGACCTGCTGCGGCACCAGCAGGCGCACAAGGTCGACGTCGTGGTCCACAGCGACCAGATCCGCGCGGCGGGCACCCGGCTGCAGCTCATCGGCACCCCGCCGCTGCTGAAACAGACCGGTGTCACGACCACCGCAGGCCTGTACCTGCCGACGTCGGTGTGCGATCAGGGCGTGGCCGACAAGCTGCGCATCCCGCCGCAGTACCTGCGCCGGCTGCGCACCGAACGGCCCGCCCTCTACGACGCCAACGTCAACGGCTGGCTGGAAGACCTGGACCGGCGTTTCCTGCTGCGCGCCCTGCATCATGGGGGCGGCGGCGAGGGCGTGGCCCGGGCGTTCTTGTCCGACTCCTACCGCATCCTGGACAACCTGGACGTGCTGATGGCCGCGCTGGACGGCGTACGCCGGAGCGGCGCCCAGGTGCAGATCGATGGCTGTGACCTGACCGAACGGCGCATGTACGTGCGGGTGGTGTGCGAGCAGATCCGCGCCCTGGCCCCCGACCTGCTGGGCGAGTATCGCTCGCCGTTCACCGGCGCGTCCGGGGCCGACAATCCGTTTGTCTTCGCCGGGTTCGTGATCTCCAACAGCGAGACCGGGTGCGGCGCCTTCTCCATCGTCCCCCGCCTGCTGGTGCAGGTGTGCCGCAACGGCCTGACCATCCCCGTTGACGCCCTGCGCCACATCCACCTCGGCGGGCGCATGGACGAAGGAGTGGTGCGCTGGAGCGACGACACCCGCCGCAAGAACCTCGACCTGGTGGCCGCCCAGGCCCGCGACGCCGTGGCCACCTTCCTCGATCTCGGCTACGTGCGGGCCAAGCTGCAGGAGCTGACCGGGCTGGCGCGCACCCCGCTGGCCGACCCGAGCCGCACCATCGAGCTGGTGGCCAAGCGGCTGGCCTTCGGCGAGGAGCAGCAAGAGCAGATCCTCGCCCACTTCATCCGGGGCGCCGACCTGAGCGCTGGCGGGGTGATGCACGCCGTCACCAGCGTCGCCCAGACGCTGCCCAACGCCGACGTCGCCGCCGACATGGAAGGCCAGGCGGTGCGCGCGCTGCAACTGGCCGCCACCGGCCGCTGACCCGGCCCCCTCCATCCCTTCATCCGCTCCACGGCGCGCGACCTCGCCGCGCAGCCATCGGCTGCTCCTTCGGCGGAGGTCGCGCCGCTTGTTCCTGTTGTCCTGTGACCGAAAGGGAGGCGCCCTGGTGTGCCTGTCCGATCTGCCCTACCCCGCGTCCCGCCCGGCTCCGTCTGATCATCCCGCCTCGCCGCCCTCCTCCGGCAGTCCGCCGCTGTCCAGCGTGCAGGCCATCGAGGCCATCTACCAGCGGCTGCTGAGCGACCAAGGTCATTGGGGCGCCGGCACGCTGCAGGCCATCAGCGACGTCCTGGTACGGGCCGGACGCGGCATCGAGGCCGAGATGATGGAGACCGTCACCGGCTGGCCCATCGCCCGCGTCCACACCGACCAGGTCGAGGGCTACATCATGCAGGCCACCGACGGAGGCGTCGTGGTCGACCTCTACACCCGTGATGAGCAGGCCGCCGACCGGCTGCACGTCCTGGTGGACGGGCGGCCGGTGTGCGGGCGCCCGCTGCCCGAGGCGATGCAGGCCGAACGACGGCCGCAGCCGGCATGACCGCCCACCAGCCGGAATGGGCCCAGGTGGAGGGCGACGACAGCCCGGCGCACGCGCTGGCCACCGACCATGGCCGCTTCTACAGCGACCCCGCAGGGCCGGGACGGTTGCTGGTGTCGGTCACCAACGTGCTCAACCAGCTCGCCATCGACGCACTGGCGCCGGCGGCCGCCAAGGTGACCGCCGAATGGTTCGCCGAGCATCTGCCCGACGCCCTGCGGGCGGCCGCCGACCCCGGCGAGCTCGCCGCGTTCGTCCGCCAGGCCAAGGCCGCCTACCGGGAGCAGTGGGAGAAGCGGCGCGAGCTGGGCAGCCGCGTCCACCGCCAGGCCCGCGCCGTCAACCTCGGCGCTCCGATCGCGCCCGACCCCGAGGCCGAGCCGTTCGTGGACTCCTACCGCCAATGGCTGGCCGACTTCGGCGTGGACATCGAACGCGACGTGATCGCCGCCGAATGCACCATGCTGCACCGTGACGCCGGTTACGCCGGAACCAGCGACCTGTGGGTGCGGTTGCGCTTCGACGGCCCGACCTCGCCGCTGGTGCCCCGCTACCGGCCGCGCAGCCTGCCGCCCGACCCGTTGCCGACCTCGTCGGGGTTGTGGCTGGTGGACATCAAGACCAGCCTCAAGCACCCGGCCAGCACGGTGTGGGAGGACTACCCGCTGCAGCTGGCCGCGCTGCGCAACGCGCCGGTCGCACTGGTCTGCCCGCCCCAGTGCCGCTACGGCACCGCCGCCGACTGCCACGAGCCCGACCACGAGATCCCCACCCCGCCGTTCGACGGGGTGGCGATCCTCAACCTGCGCACCACCGCCTATGGCTTCATCCCGCTGCCGGCCGACGAGGCCGCCTTCGCCGCCTTCCGCGGGCTGCAGCCGGTCACCGACTACGTCCACCACCTGGACCGGCGGCCCTTCAAGCCGATCCAGCCGCCCACGCTGAAGGAGGCATCCTGATGCCGGTCGACCCCGACGTGCTGGCGAACATGCGTCGCCGGCAGCGCTCCTACTGGCCCGACGGCCACCTGCACATCGGCGACAGCGTGCCGGGCAAGAACGGCGGCGTGCGGCCGGTCAAGCTGTTCACCTTCCGCTTCACCAGCCCCTCCCGGGCGATGATCGAAGCCGCCGCCAGCCTGTACGGCGGCACCGTCGCGCCGATGACGCGCGGCATGGACCGGTGGCAGGTCGTCACCGACGCCGATGAGATCCCGGTATATCTCCCGCGCCACCCGGTCAGCCAATGGATGGAGCTGTGGGACGGCCCTACTGCATGCGGCGGTGCGACGGGGCGACGATCGAGCAGAAGTCCGGGCGGCCCTGCCTGTGCAAGGCCGAACGCGTCCTGCGGTGCGAGCTGAAGACCCGGCTGTCGGTGCTGCCGCAGGACCTGCCCTCGCTGGGTACGTGGCTGCTGGTCAGCGGAGGACTGAACGCGGCCGAGGACCTGCCCGCTCGGGCCGTGCTCGCCGACAAGATCGGCGACTACGTGGACGCTCGGCTGATGGTCGTCAAGGGCGCTGTGATCGAGGACGGTAAGCCGGTCACCTTCCCCATCCCGCGCCTTCGGATCGAGGAGGCCATCACCCCCCGGCAGCTGCTGACCGGCACCATCCCGCCCCGGACGGCCCGCAGCGGCGTCCCCCAGCTGCCCGCCGGAACCAGCAAAGACGCCCCCACCGGCGACACCGGCTCCGCGACACCGTCCGACGACCGCGCCGGGCAGCCGCCCCTCGTGGACTACATCACTCAGGCCTCGGCCGCCGCCACCGCTGAGCAGGTGCGCGCCATCTGGGTGCAGGCGAGCCGGGCCGGGCACCTGACCCGGCAGCTGCGCGTCGTCCTCAACGCGCTGGGCGCCACCCTGCCCGGCGCCACCGGCCGCGACGGCCACAAGCCGTCCTCGGGCCGGTATGAGCCAACCGCCGAGCAGTCACCGGTGCCCGACGATCCCGCCACCGATGCGCCCCGCCAGGACGCGCCCCGGCCAGATGACGTGAGCGCGCCCGCCACGCCCGCGCCCCTGCCCGGCCAGGGCGAGCAGCTCGCCGACCGGCTGCGCGAGCGCATCCTGCGTCTGTGGCAGGGCGGCACCAGCGCCCTGTACGAGGCGTTCTTCGCCCGCTACGCCACCACCATGCGGCACGCCGGCCTCGACCAGTTGCAGGAATTCGTCGCGCTGTGCGAGCAGGTTCACGCCAACGACACCGCCACCCCCGGCTCCGACGTAGTCGACGGCGATGTGGTCGATGGCGATGTGGTCGAGACACTCGCCGGCGAGCCGCCCGCCGGCGGCCCGCCGCAGTAACCCGGCGCAGCCGGCAAGCGCCTTCTGCCTCAACGTCCGCCTTGGTCCCCGGTGCCAGTTCGGCTCCGGGGCTTTCCGCTTGTCCCACCCCTGGCAAGGAGATGTGATGATCGCTCACCATCCACCCCGGCGATCTGGCCACCCTCTACTACGACAGCATCACCGGCGGCCGCCGCCTCAACACCGACTACTTGCACATGTGCGACGGCGGCCCGTCCTTGGCACTCGCCGTGGCCGATGGCGACGGCGACCACGCCGACGCCGCGCAAGTCGCGCAGATCACCGCGCAGATCGCCGCCGCGGTGGCCTCCTCCACCGGCGTCCCGGCCGAGGGGCTGCGCGCGGCCCGGACCTATGTCGAACAGCGCAACATGCTCGTGCCTGCGGGCCGGGAGGGCGCGAGCACCGCCACCGTGGTGGCCATCAACCGCCATCGCGGCGTCAGCCTGGCCTGGGCCGGAGACACAGCCGTGTGGGGCATCACCCCCCTCGGCGAAGTGGTGGCTCTGACCGAGCCGTGCTGCCCGCCCTGGAGTACGCCGTGCCACGTCGCCCGCCAGCACGCCGGGCTGCTGCCGCACTCGCGCACCGTCGGCATCGAGCAGTTCAGGCGGCTCATCGTGGCCACCAGCGGTCTGGCCGTCCACCTGACGCCCCAGCCCGCGGCGACGACACCACGACGGCGGACCGGATCGGCACGCTGGCCGGCACCCACGAAGACGGCGGCTACGCGCTGGCCCAGCTGCTGTGGCTGGCCGAGCGCAGCGCCGACCCCGGCAACGCCACCGTCGCCGTCATCGACCTGCTCGACCACCACCGCGCCACCACGCCCACGACCACCATCGCTGCGACTACACGAGAGGACTGCCTGCGATGAGCGCACGCGCGACACCCGACCTCCTGACCGCTACGACGCGAGACAAGACACGCCGCACCGACCTGCACGGCCTGATCTTCGACCTGCTGGTCAACCCCAACCTGGTGTCCGTCCAGGGGGCCGGCGGGCGGGTCCTGCTCAGCGACCGCTACAGCCTGTGTGACCTGACCACGCTGCGCCTGCCCGCCGACGGCGGCCGCATCAGCCTCGACTGCCTGCCGGGAGTGCCGGCCGACGGCACCTACACCTGGCGCCGGAGCGGCCCGCCAGACCTGCTCTACCGAGGCATCCTGGCCGACTTGGCGGCGCGCTGGGCCCGGCTCACCCAGCCCTCCCGCACGCCGCGCCCCGACCACAACGCGGGCAGCGCCGCATGACGTCCGAGACCAGCGCACTCATCCAGCAGGTCATCGCCGATGCGCGGCTCGCCGACATCTCGGTGGACACCACACCCCTCCTGCGCCTGGACGAGATGTCCGAGGAAGAAGCCATCGCCACGATCGACGCCGTCTACCGGTCGATCCTGTCCGACGAGCCCAGCGAATGAGCCCGCGTATCCCCAAGCGCATGGCCGGATGCCCGGTACATGGCGGGCTGGCCGTCCCGGCGGTAGCCGGCCGGCACACCAGCGGCCGCAGACCGCCGCTGTTCGGCATCAACGACCCCAGGCGGGTCAACAGCCTGCTGGTGAACAAGCGCTGCGGCATGTGCGGACAGCCGCTGTCTGACCGTCCTGGCGGCAAGTACATGCTGCTGCTGCGGCCGGCGGACTTCGGCCGAGGCTACTCCGCCGAGCCCGCCGCCCACCCCTCCGACTGCGGCCCCTACGCAATCAACGCCTGTCCCCTGTTGAACGGGCGGATGACTCGCTACAGCGCCAGCCGCCGCGACCTGGCGGCCGAACGCTGCGGTGAGCCGGACTGCGATTGCCGCCTGTGGACCGACAGGCCCGACCAGCAAGAGCGGGCCGGGGCAGCGGCACCCCCGTTCTACGCCGCCCTCTACCGGCAGGAGGACTACCGGCTGCACTGGGGCGATCTGCGCCAGCACCGCGATGTGCTGCTCGGCGTCACCGTCGCCGGCATCGAGCCGCTGCAGATCCGGCTGGTCACCAAAGGCGAGCCGTCGATGGTGGACCTCGCCCGCGCCCTGCTGATGGACCTTCCGCTGCCGTGAAAGGAGCCCCTTTGACCTTCGGCACTCATCCGCATAGCTCGCGCGGACGCACCATGATCACCAAGCGGACGGCCCAGGTGGGGTCCGCCGATGCCTGACCTGACCCCGGACCATGAACTGACGACGGCTGCGGACATCGTCGCCTCCGCCGGCGAGCAGACCACTGCCACCCCCTGGAGGCTCACCAGCAACTTCCTGTCCGCCGATGCCTTGGGATGCATCGCGGTCACCTACCTCAACGACGCGGACGCGCCATGGATCGCACTGACCGATCCCTCGATGGCACCTCCCCTGGCAGCCGTGTTCAGTCACGCCGCCCGCCGATGGAGAACCGAGACACGGCCCCAGGCGGGCGGCTGGTACCACGAGGCGTGCGACGGCGTCTGCGGCGAGGGCACCGACGAGGACTGCACCTGCTTCGAGGCCCTGCTCACGCTCGCCCGCCACTTCATCCGTCGCCATCGCGCCCTCGCTGGGCCGTGACAGAGCGACTCCCTGCCTTCCCGCTTCGGTGAACTCAGGGGAGTACTGGCCGCCACGATCTGCGGCGCCGCCGCTCCGTGCGAACCTGCCCAACACCAGGAAGGTGATCCCCTCCCCTGCGCCATGCCGCCCACCTGCGGGAGCAGGTTCGTGGTCAGCACCGCACTCACGACGGCCTGTTCGGCGCGGCTGCCACCACCTGGACGCTCAGGGCTGATCGGAGACCCGTTCAGGCCTTGCGACAACCCCTGCACCGCGCTCAGATCCGTCCGCCGGCCGCAGCCTCCTGGCCGCCCGGCTCTGGCCTCCACCGACTCTTCCATCAGGAGAAACGATGCTCGTACCCGACCTCACCCTGCCGGGCCTCACCTGGCGCACCACCGTCTTCGGCGGTCGCCGTGGGTAGACGCAGACGCCCTGTCGAGGGACAACAGCAGCTCGACCTGTTCACCGAGACAGCGGGAGCCGACGAACGACCCTCAGGACTGGCTGCCGCCATCCCCCCACCGCCTGCGTGCCCCGGGCGCGGCTCCACCCCCGCACCAGCTCCCGTCTCGACATCCTCCCGATTGCCGCTGGCCCGCACGACTCCCTACAAGCTGGCCGAGAAGATCGCCGCTGCGTGGCATGCCTCTAACATCAGCGAGGCGATCGCGGTCCCCCTCGGAGTGACAGCCACGCTGGCGCTGCTCGGCCAGCAGGACTTGCACGAAGGCCGTGACGTCGCCCAGCACGTCCTGGGCCTGGACGCGGCCGCCCTGTACGGGTTCCTGCGCCGCCTGTGGGCGCACGCCTGGCTGTATGACCCCTATCTCGTCTCCTGCTGCCGTCCTCTGGCGGCCTGGCTTGATGCGGAGGAACCGGCCGACGAACTGCTGCGAGCGATCCACGCCGTCGCCCGCAGCGCCGTCACCGGCGGTTTGCTCGGGCTGACCGGACATCCTGATCCTGTCGAGCGGTGTCACTACGACGCGCTCGGGGCGCTGCTGACCGTGCTGCGTTCGCCCGGCGACCGCCACGCGCTCGCCGAGCACCACAGCCCACCGGACCTGACCGCCCTGCTGGTCCAGCTGGCCCTGCTGGAAACCCCCGCAGCGGGCCGGTCATTCGACGACTGCGCGGCCGGGACCGGTGGGATGATCCGAGCGGCCGCGCTCATGCTGCGCTTGTCCGGCGCCGACCCGGCCGACTACCGGTGGTCGATGGGCGACCTCGACCCGCTTGCGGCCGCGTGCTGCGCGGTCAACGCCATGATCTGGGGCCTCGGCTCTCACGTGCTCATTTTCTGCGGAGACACCTTGGCCAGCGGCAACGGTCCCGCCCTGGCTGCCCGACGCCGACGAGAGGTACTCGACAGGTTCGAGCACCTGGCCTACGCCGTCGCCGGCCTGCAGGCGGTCATCGAAGCCGGCCAGATCATCACCCGGGCGGCGCGTCGCGATGCCGCGTGAGGTGCCAGCCCGCGCCCATACGGCAGCGAACCGCCGCCGGCACCGCCTGGCACAGCGCCTGCATCAGGCTGTCGCCGAGCACAAGAGCGCGCTGGCCGACCCGCGTCCGTAACGGGCACGCCAGCAACAGTTCCTCGTGGCCGCGCCCGCTCGGCGACACGATGAACACCTGCGGCGAACAGCGCGGCAAGTGACCCGCTGACGGCCCCGGCTGACTCTCCTCCACCCCTTTACCGATACCCCGTGGGCACCCCGCTGCCCGGCGGGGCTCTTTGATGCCCGCCATCGCAAAGACCAGGAGGACCTGGTGGTAAACGTGCCCATCGTCGTAGGCCTCGGCGGCGGGGTCGACTCCGTCGAGGCCACACTGGAACTGCTCCGCGACCCGATCGCCCTGCGCTACTTGCGGGCGGGCGCCGTCATGATGGCGCAAACCGGCCACGTTCTCTCCCCGGTCCAAGCGCGTTGCCATGGCAGGCCGCAGTCCCCCAGCTCAACTACAGTGAGTAACAATTGTTCAGCCTCGGATGATCGCGCGCTCAACGATTACGGGAGCTCACCGGCACAGGCCCCGGCGCGGTACGCGAGGTCCGTCCGGTGACGCCGTCCCTGGGCCTCGCACGTCCATGCGGGCACCCGACGATCATTCCCCGGGACGGCTCTCTGTCAAGGGCAGCAGATACGAGCGCCCCTGCGTGACCAGGGTGAGGCGCTCGCCGAGCGTCGTGTCCAGCGGGCCCACCTGGACGAGTCCCAGGCTCGCGGCCAGGCCAGGCCCGTGCAGCCGGACCGTCGCCTCCATCAACAGTGCGTATGCTTCGGCCGCGCGGCGGCCCCGCCGCCACCCGGCGGCCGCCAGCGCGGGTGGCAGCAACAGCGCGGGCCACCACCACAACGCCGCCGCCAGATACGGAACCGCCCACGCGGCCAGGGCCGCCGCTCTGGTCAACGCCTCCCGCGCCTGCCGGAGCTCGGTGCGCGTGGTGTCCGGCAGGAACAGCCACAGGGACGGCCAGACGCTGGGCAGATCGAGGGAGCACTCTGCCCAGAACCGGTCAGTGACCGCCTGGATCCGGCTGCCCATCCACGTGGGACGTCCCGGACGTTCCGGGCACTTCCCGGTGACTCTCGCGCGTGCCCGCAGCACATCGCGTTCGGTGACCCCGGACGGCTCCGCGCCCGGAATCAGCCCCCGCAGATACCGGCGGCGCAACTCCTCCTGCGCGGCGAACGCCGCGTCCCACGCGCGCGCCCTCGCTGTCACCCGCCACAGCGCCGCCCGGTACAGCGGCACGGGCCAGGCCGTCCACCGCTCGGCCAGCCACAGCCGCTCCACCAGCGTCCCGAGCGCCGACACAGCCAGCCCGGCCGCCGCCGAGAGCAGCCCGAACACGACGAGGAACAGGAGCGCGAACCCGTCGCCACGGTTCTTGGCGTCGAACCGGTCCGCCTCCCGCGCCAGCGCCGCGAAGTCGAAGCCGTCCAGGCTGACGGCCGCGTACAGCGCGCACAGGAACAACGCACCGGGCAGCACCAGCAGCGTCAGCCAGCGCTCGGCGAACTTCTTGCCGACCTCCTCGAGCAGGCCCATCAGGATCTTCTCTCGGCGAGCTCCTCACCGAACACCACGCAGCTCGGGACGGTGAGGTTCTCCCGGTCCGGCTCCCAGATCCGCGAGCACCGGCCGCGTGGGCAGTAGAAGAAGATCTCGAGTCGACGCGCGGACCCCAGCCCTGCGCCCGTGGCCATCTCGGGGCCCCGATGATCGTGGGGGATGATTCCGAACGCGTCGCCGGCCCGCTGGACGGCCGCGTGCAGAGCGTCGAGGAGGGGCCGTGCCCCGGCCGGGTCGTCGCCGTCGCGGACGGCGTCGAGGACGGTGTCCAACGGGGTCGGATCCGCCAGGATCACCCGCAGATCATCGGAATGCTCGCAGATGTAAGCGATCGCGTCCTTCTCCACGCGGCCACTCTAAGGCCGCGCTCCCGGGTTCAGGCCCCAATGTGCAGGAAGGCCGCCCATAGCGACGGCGCCGCCGGCGCCCGGTCACGGACGGCCAGCATCGCCTCGTGCAGCGACCGCGCCGCGTCCTCGCCGGTGCCCGCCGCCCGCCCGTAGAACCCGCGGGCCACCGCCAGCGCCGTGTCGTCGGCGATCGGCCAGAGCGTCCCCACGACCTGCGGGAACCCGGCCAGCAGGAACGCGGACGCGAGATGGATCGCCTCGTCGTGCAGTTGGTCGGTGCGGGTGACGGCCGTTGTGCAGGCCGACAGGTATGCCAGCCGCGCGTGGGCGAGGTCGAGGCCGTTGAGCGCTGCCACGTCCAGCGGCGCGGTGGCGTGATCCTGGAGCAGCAGCTTGCTCCGGGACGGGTCAGCGAGATCGTTCACGGCGTGGCAGGCGAAGTGCGCGACCGAACAGCCGTCGAGAAGCGCCAGGACGGCCTCGCGAGTGGCGACGGTTCCGAGCAGGACCGTGCCCGGCATCGCCGCCGCCACCTCGGCCGCCTCGGTGCCCGCGTGGGGCAGGTCGCCGTCCGCGAACCCGGGCGTGGCTGGCATCGCCACAACAAGCGCCCGGCCCGAGCCCGCCCGCGCGGCCCTGCGGCGGGCCCGGCTCAGCGCGGTAACGGTCGGGCTGTAGGACGAGACGACCAGATCCAGCACGCCGGGAGCGTCGGCGGGCCCGGCCGCGTGAAGCGGGAGCAGCCCCAGCACCCCGCCGGGCACCCACCAGACGCGTGTTCCGGCCTCCAGCGTCCGCAGGACGGGACCGGTCACCGTCTCCCACAGCCAGCCGAGGATCTCGCGGAGCCGCGTCTGCGCACGCACCCGGACAGCGATACGGTCGAAGCCGGTGTCGCGGACCGCGGCGTAGAAGGCGTTGACGTGGTCGATGAGCGTCCCCGGCGTCAGGCCCGGCAGTTCCAGGACCGTCACCCCGCCGGGGCGCACGATCAGCGCGTCGCTGCGGTACCGGCTGACGTTGCAGACGATGACCGGGCCGTGCGCGGCCTCGGCCAGCAGGTCGGGCAGGCGGGGAGGGAGACCGAAGCGCTCGAGGCCGTCCAGTGCCCGGATCCGGCCGAGCAGCCCCGCCATCGCGGTGGTGGCCGCCGACCGTGTGACATCCGGGCCCGACGCGCCGGTGGGAGCCGCCGGACGGTCGAGCATCGCCCGGAGTGCCACGAAGCGCCCGGCGAGCTCAGGGTCGAGTTCCCGCAGCGCGGCGAGGTCGTCGCGGGTGCCGAGGATCTGGCTGAGCAGGACCGACCGGCCCGCCTCCAGCAACTGGAGCGCGCGTTCGCCGCGGGCCTCCGGAGGCGATGACGGGTCTACCAGAGCGAGCGCTGCGGCGTCCCCGGCCAGGCCCGCGAACCGCTGGACGTTCCGTTGCCGGGAGCCCTGGCCGATCTGGTGCGGGACGGTCTCCGGCAGCAGCCCGACCGCGAGTCCGAGCAGTTCGGCTGCGGCGGCCGGATCGCCGTCGTGCAGGAGGTCTGCGGCCGACCGCGCCGCCAGGATGCGGGACGACGGCCGTCCCGCGACCGCCCGCGCCGCTGCGGCGAACGACCGCGCGGCGGCGTCCCTGTCCGCGGGGTCTCTCGTACGGCGGTACCGCTCGCTGAGGGCCAGCGCGAGATTGGTCCCGTGGATGGTGGCCTCGGGGACCTCCGGCGGAGTCAGCCGGACGGCCTCGGCCGCGGCCGCGACGGCCTCCGCCGGATCGGGGTCGCTCCCCTTGCTCAGCGCGATGCCGAGGAGGTTGAGCAAACGCGCGCGCTCCCCGTCGTCACTGGCCGCGGCGACCGCCTCGCGGCAGGTCGTGACGGCCTCGTCCGCGGCATCACCGGTCTCCCTCGCCCGCTTCAGCACCGAGTGTGTGAGGTTCCCGAGGATGCGTGCCCGGTGGGGATGGCCCGGCATCATCACCTCAAGAAGGGCGCGGTACCTGCCGATCGCCTCGTCCAGCAGCGCTGGATCGCCGGTCGTGTCGTGCAGGGAGATCAGGGCGGAGGCGAGTATCCCGTCGATCAGGGGGCTGTTCACGGTCCCCTCACGCCGCGCCGCCATCGCCGCGCGGGCCAGGGAGAGCGCATCGTCTAGGTCGTCCGGGGAGCCGAGCAGCTCGAACCTCGACGTCAGGTACAGGGCGGCGTTACCGAGATGACCGGCCCTGCTTGGCCGGTCACGCGGCGGCGCGTCGGCGGCCTTCCTGCTGACGGTGATCGCCGCGTCGAGGTCGGCCGGTGACCCCGTCCGCTCGTGGTTGGTGAACCGCAGGACGGCGAGCGCGTTGAGGTGGATGGCGCGGTCGGCGTGCCCGGAGGGCAGAAGCTCCAGGGCCTCCTCATGGGCGTCGAGCGCGTCGCGGTACGCCGCGATCCTGCCCGTCAGCCGGAACACCTCGCCGAGCGCCGTGCCGAGGGTATGCAGCCGGGGACAGCGGCCAGGATCGCCTTCGGACGTCGCCTCGACCGCCCGGCGGGCCAGGATGATCGCGGCGTCGAGGTCGGCGCGCGACCCGGACCAGTCGTAGCGGGTCCGAAGGATCATGGCCCTGGTGTTGAGCATCGACGGGTCCGCGTCTCCGTCGGTGAGGCGCTCGGTCAAGGCCTCGGCCTCTCGCAAGTCCTCGGCCCGCTGGTACAGCGCGAATCGGTGGTGCAGCAAGTGCGCGAAGTTGCTGACCAGCTGCGAGCCGATGGCCTCGTCCGCTGCCCCGACGGCGCGCCGTCCGACGGCCACGGCCTCGTCGAGATCCGCGGCCTCGCCGGTCTGCTCGTGCCGCCGGAACAGGTCGCCCGCCAGGCAGTCAAGCATCGACGCCAACTCCGGATGCAGTTCACCGGCGTGATCCAGCGCGCTCCGGTACAGCGCGATCGCCTCGTCGAGGTCGGCGGTGCGGCGGCCGAGCCGGAACCTCTCGGAAAGGGCGATGCCGAACCGCATCTCGTCGTCGATCAGGTCGCCGCAGTCGGCGGGCGGCCGGGCGCGCAGCCGTTCGCAGGCCGCGATGGCCTGGTCCAGGTCGGCGGTGTCATGCAGCCGCTCGAACCGGAGCAGCATGACGTTCCGGAGCACCAGCAGGCTCGGCCGCAGCGACGGGCTGTCGCCGGAGGCGCGCCGGACAGCCTCCGCCGCGCTGTCGGCTGCCTCGTCCAGGAACCGGTGCTGGGCGAAGACGGAGTGCTGGAGCAGGAGCGCGCTCGCGAGGTTCGTGAGCCGAGCGGCCTTCTCCGGATGGCCGTCCGGGGTGACGTCGACGATCCGCCGCCACAGGTAGACGGCACCGAAGATCTCGTCGAAGGAGGAGGCGGCCGCGAGCCGGTCGGCTGCCTCCGCGACGATCAGGTCAGCGATGCCCTCCAGCAGCGGTTCGGGGATGGTGTCGAGGGCCGCGCCTTTGAGGAAGCACTGGCCGAATAGCTCCAGCGCGGTCTGAAGCTCCTCGACGGCGGACGGCGCGTCTCGCAGCAGCTGGAATCGGTACCAGTACAACCAGCCGAGCAGCTCGCCGTACTCGCGGTCGTCGGGGCCCAGCAACGCAGCCAGGGCGCGGGCGGCGCGGAGCAGGCCGGGGGACAGGAGAGGCTCGAAGTCGCCGGTGGACTCCGCGCGGTCGAGGGCTTCGCCGACGGACCTGCCCAAGCGCTCGAGCTCGCTCATCGGCGTCCTTTCGGGAGTGTGGAACGCAGCTCGGGCCAGAGTAGCCGGACGTGCCGCCAGCGAGAGTAGAGCGGCCCGCGCCGTCACGACCCGCCCAACCAGAGGTCCAGCCCGGACTGGTCACCGAGCCAGGAGTTGTGGCCCGTCCGGGTGGAGCAGGACACTACGGAACGTCCAGCGCCCGTCGCGAGCCGGGCCGGGCGCGAGGGCCTGGCGCGAGGGCCTGGCGGATCGATCGGCCGGGCGTGCGGCTCTCCGGCCGGTCCCGGCTGCGCCCGCCAGGCAGCGCTCAGCGACTCCCCCGAGGTGTACGAGTACGGCGGAGCGCATTCGAGGGCTATCAGCGCGCGGATGGCCCGGACCGGCGAGGCGTACAACGCGACCGCCCGCCCCGGCGACCGCGAGCGCCAGGCCGACGGCCCCTCGTCATGACCGCGATCAGCTGCTGAGCACAACGGGTGGATCAGCGGTCGTGTTGTTCTGCTCTGCGGCCGACGAGCTGATCGTTGACTGCTGCCTCCATGCTGGTCAAACGCGTCTGGACATCGCTGAACTGCTCGTCCAGGTGTGTACGCAGCTGTTCCAGCGCGGTGGTGGGGGGCGGAGCTGGGTGGACGTGTGTGGTGGGCCGGCGGTGGATGCCTCGTAGGGCGAACACCGACAGCACGCCCCAGTACAGGACGGCGGTGCCCGTGGCGAGCATGCGACCGCCGGCGGGGGTGGCGCTGTAAACCATGGCGACGGTGCCGGTCCCGTACAGGAACCAGGCCAGGCGGAGGCTCCAGGAGGAGCCCGTCAGCCAGCACAGCAGCCACAGGATCGGCCCGGTCACCGCCCAGGCCGACCAGATCGCCTCCGCTCCCGTGGGCAGCCCGGCGGCGTTGGCGGTGATGTAGGCGTGAACGGGCGTGGTGACGACCTCGGTGAGTTTCCAGTCGGCCACCCGTTCCAGTGCCCACGTCCCGCCGGTGACCACGCCATTGGCCACGCCTTGGATGATGGCAGTGAGCACGGTGACGGCCAGCCAGAAGAGCACGAGCACCAGGAGGCCTACGCCCGCCACGCAGACGGCCAGGACCGAGTACTTGGCGATCTCAGCCTCGCGTGGATCATCGGCGAACCGCTCTTGTGCCCACTCCTGGAGGCGCTGGTAGCGGTCAGCGATCCGGTCGGCCACTTTGACCATGCGGAGTCTCCTTCTTCACCGAAGGTGGAGGTGCGTGGGTTTCGCCCGATGGTCTCTCGTACGCGAGCGTGATGCCATGCGAACGTACAGAACTAGCCGCGCAGCGTGACCAGTTTCGCTTTATGTCCAGGCCAGAGCTACTGAGCGAGGTGTTGTGATCCAGCGGGCGACGAGCTACCGGACGCGGAGCCCTGCGTTTCGGTCGGCCACAGTCGTGCGGTGCCGTCGTCACCGGCGGTGGCGAACAGGCGCCCGTCAGGATGGAAGGCCACCGCCAGAACACGTCCCCGATGGCCGGTGAGGGACCCACCGATCGGCTGGCCGGTGGCGGCGTTCCACAGTCGCACGGTGCCGTCTTCGCCGGTGGTGGCGATCAGGTGCCCGTCGGGGTGAAAGGCGACACCGTTGACGGGGTGGTACGCGGTAAGGGGCTCGCCGGTCTGCTCACCGGTGTCGGGGTTCCACAGGCGCACGGTGCCGTCGGCGCCAGCCGTGGCGAGCAGATGGCCGTCGGGGTGGAAGGCGATTGCGTAGACGGCTAGCCAGTGGCTGGTGAGGGGCTCGCCGGTCTGCTCACCGGTGTCGGGGTTCCACAGGCGCACAGTGCCATCGGAGCCGATGGTGGCCAGCAGATGGCCATCGGGATGGAAGGCGACACCGCGGACGCGCCCGGTATGACCGGTGAAGGGCTGCAACGCCTGCTGGCCGGTGTCGGGATTCCACAGGCGCACGGTGCTGTCGGCGCCGGTGGTGGCGATCAGGCGCCCGTCGGGGTGGAAGGCCACCGCATAGACACGTCCGGTGTGGCCGGTGAGGGGCTCGCCGACCTGTCGGCCGGTGGAGGGGTCCCACAGCCGGACAGTGCTGTCGTCGCTGGTGGTGGCGATCAGGCGCCCGTCGGGGTGGAAGGCAACCGCGCGGACGTGTCCCTGATGACCGGTGAGGGGATCGCCGACCTGTCGGCCGGTAGAGGGGTCCCACAGCCGGGCGGTGCCGTCGTCGCCGGCGGTGGCGAGCAGGTGGCCGCCAGGATGGAAGGCGAGCGCGCGTACGGATGACGGGTGCTGCAAGAGAGCAGGTACCCGCTGGATGCCTTGCGGGTTTGCCGGCGGCTGATTCCGCGCTCGGGATTTCTCCAGGCGGTCCTGCAGGCGGCGGATGCGCTCGTACAGGAACTCCCGGCTGGGCCACAATTCGGCCGCCAACGCCCACAGCCGGACGGTGCCGTCATCGCCGGCGGTGGCCAGCAGGTGACCGTCGGGGTGGAAGGCGAGCGCGCCGACGCCTGCCGCGTGACCGGCGAGGAGGTCGCCGACCGGTCGGCCGGTGCCGGGATCCCACAGCCGAGCGGTACCGTCTTCGCCGGCGGTGGCCAGCAGATGGCCGCCAGGGTGGAAGGCCACCGCAAAGACCCGTCCCTGATGGCCGATGAGGGGATCGCCGACCGGCTGGCCGGTGGCGGGATCCCACAACCGGATGGCGCCATCGGAGCCGGCGGTGGCCAGCAGGTGGCCGTCGGGGTGGAAAGTGACCGTAACGAATCCGTGGTGGCCGGTGAGGGGGGCGCCGACCTGCTGGCCGGTGCCGGGGTCCCATAGCTGGACGGTGCCGTCATCGCCACCGGCGGCGAGCAGGTGGCCATCGGGGTGCAAGGCGATCGCGCCGACCCGTCCCTGGTGGCCGGTTAGGGGGGCGCCGACCTGCTGGCCGGTGTCAGGGCCCCATAGCCGGACGGTGCCGTCGTCACCGGCGGTGGCCAGCAGGTGGCCGTCGGGGTGGAAGGTGACCGTAACGAATCCGTGGTGGCCGGTTAGGGGGGCGCCGACCTGCTGGCCGGTGCCAGGGTCCCACAGTCGGACAGTGCCGTCGTCACCGGCGGTGGCCAGCAGGTGGCCGTCGGGGTGGAAGGCAACCACGCCGACGCCTGCCGGGTGGCCGGTAAGGGCGCCGCCGACCTGCTGGCCGATGCGACGATCCCACAGCCGTGCGGTGCCGTCGTAGCCGCCGGTGGCCAGCAGGTGGCCGTCGGGGTGGAAGGCAACCGCGTAGACGAATCCCTGATGGCCGGTGAGGGGCTCGCCGACCTGTTGGGCAGATGCCGGTGGCTGGTGATGCGTCCTGGCAGAGTCGCCATCAGGGCGGGGAGGAGAACTGCGAGCAAGTGCGGCGGCGCGGGCCGTCACCCACAGCGGCTTGAAGTCCTCGGGGTCGGCTTCCAGCGCTTCTGCCACGAGCTCGACTTGCCCCCAACGGGGGAGCTTCTCGCATCGCAGCACTGCCCTGGCGGTGGTGTGGCTCAAGGCCTTACCGGTACGGCGTTCGATCTCGCGAAAGCTCGGCGCGCCGCTGTGCAGGTGCGCATGGCCCAACTGATCGCGCAACGCAGTCAAGGCTTCGGTAGCAGCGTCGTCAGCGCCCGGGGGGACGGCTGCGGGTACGGCGGGTGAGCTCATGATGCGTCGAGCATCCCAGAGCGGAAGAAAATGTAAAACCCGCTCTGTGGAAGTGGTCCCGCACCTGGTGTGAAGCGTCAACGTCTGTCAGCGAACGTAGCCAGATGGAACGATGCGCGCCTGCGGTGGAAGACCTTGGCCGAGATCGGAAACGCCCCTAGCCACATCTCCATGCTGGGAACACGTCCCCGACTGCGGGGGCCACGTCAGCGAGGCTCACCCACGCTGCCCTCTGCACCGGGGCGCGGCGCAGGAGTGCCCGCGAGGCGTTCCAACCATGGGAAGGAGCACGCCCACCGATGATGTCCTACCGTGCTGTCACCGGCCTGACTCTCATGGTCAGCCTGTTGGCCGGGGCCGACCTGCCAGCCTGGATCCCGCTGATCGTGGCCGTGGTGGACCTGGCCACCGCGCTGGTCAATATGAACGCCGTCTACCATGCCGAGCGCGATGACGACGATCCCAGCCAGGTCGGGGCAGACCGACCGAACGATCATTGAACGCGATGCAGTGCCGGGCCATGAACCTCACCAGGTTCGCCTTGAAGGGGGGCCATCGGAATACGGCGGAAACGGGCCGCGCTGGGACGCTGGCCGGACAGAACCGTCCGGTCAGCCCCAATAACGATCAGGTTGCGTCCCGCTCGGAGGTCTACAGCCGGCCCTTCCAACGATCCGCATCGCGCACGAGCAGACCAGAGACCCTGCCTCCTTGAAGGAACGCCTTTGCGAAGACCTCATTCGCACGTTGGTTCCGCCCCGGTGATAAGTATCGCGGGGACGCTCTATCGCAGATAGTGAGCCATTATCTGCGGTAACGGGTTCGTGGCCGTCCGCGATGTCGATGAAGACCTGGGCTGAGCATGAGTCGGCACCATGGGTAACCTCGTCGCCCGCAAGTGGGTGGCGATGCTTATCTGTGGTTTGCCTGCCTGCTCGCCGGTCGGTGCGGTTCTATCTACCGTGGGGTCATTCTCCGGGATGTGAGGGGGTTGGCGTGGATCCGATCGTGTTGGCTGCGGGCACCGCGCTGGTGACGGCGATGGCGACCGACGCCTGGCAGTCGGCGCGCGAGGGCGCGGTCGCGCTGTGGCGCAAGGTTCGTCCGGAGCAGGTCGAAATTGTCGAGGCCGAGCTGGACGAGGTCCGCGAGCAGGTGCTGCAGGCCCGCCGGGACGACGACGCCGACACCGAGCAGGCGCTGGCCGGGATGTGGCAGGTCCGGCTGCAGCAGCTGCTGCGCGCCGACCCGTCCTTGGCCGGCGAGATCCAGCGGGTGCTGGACGAGGTCCTCACCCCGGCGCTGGAGCCGGCCGAGCAGGAACGGATCGGGTCGCTGGTGATGAAGGCCAAGGCCAGCGGGCACGGCCGCGTCTATCAGGCCGGCCGCGACCAGACCATCCATGAGCGGTGAACCCCGACCGTCGATGAAAGGCCGCGCCTTCGGGCACGGCCGGACGTACCAGGCCGGAGGCGACCTGACCGTCCACGAGGCGGCGGTGTTTGCACCGGTTGGCCAGGTGGCTGCTCCGCCGGGGACGGTGAACCTTCCCGGCCCGGTCGGGCTGTTCGTCGGGCGGGCGGACGAGCTGGCCGCGGTGGAGGCGGCGTTGGAGACTGGCGGCGAGGTGGTGGTGGCCGCGGTGCACGGCCTCGGCGGGGTGGGCAAGTCCATGCTGGCCGCGTACTACGCCCGAGCCCGGGCCGGGACGTGCAACCCGGTGTGGTGGATCACCGCCGACAGCCCGACCGCGGTGCAGGCGGGGCTGGCCGCGCTGACCGGCGTGCTGGAGCCCGAGCTGGCGACGGCGCTGCCGCTGGAAGCGCTGGCCGACCGCGCCGCCGGCTGGCTGGCCGCGCACGAAGGGTGGCTGCTGGTCCTGGACGACGTCGCCGACCCGGCCGACGTGGCGCCGCTGCTGGGCCGCACGCTCACCGGGCGCGTGCTGGTGACCAGCCGGCTCGGCCAGGGCTGGCACCATCTCGGCGCCCGGGTGCTGCGCCTGGACGTGCTGGAGGAGGTCGAAGCGGTCGATCTGCTCACCCGCATCGCTGCCTGTGGCGGGCAGCCCACGGACATGGACGGGGCACTGGAGCTGGTCGGCGAGCTGGGCTGCCTGCCGCTCGCGGTCGACCAGGCAGGCGCGTACCTGGGGCAGACCCGGCTGAGCCCGCGCGCGTACCTGGGACTGTTACGCCGGCAGCCGGCCGTGATGTACGACCGGACCGCCCGCGGCTCTGACGCCGAGCGCACCATCGCCCGCCTGTGGCGGCTCACCCTCGACCGGCTGGCCGGCACCCCACTGGCCGGGCACGTGCTGCGCATCCTGGCCTGGTACGGCGCCGAACCGATCCCCCGCACCCTGCTCGACGGCCTGGATGCCGAACCGTCGGAGGTGCAGCACGCGCTGGGTGAGCTGGCTGCCTACAACATGATCACTCTCGACCGCGAGCACATCACCGTGCACCGCCTGGTCCAAGCCGTCGCCCGCACCCCCGACCCCGACGACCCCCACCGTCGGCCCGCCGACATCGACACTGCCCGCAGCCAGGCCGCCGACCTACTCAACGACGCCCTTCCCGCAACCCACTCCGACCCTGCCGACTGGCCGGCCTGGCGAACGCTGCTGCCCCACATCACTGCATTGGCCGAGCACACCTCCCCCGGCGCCGACACCACGGCCACCGCCCGGCTGCTCAATCAGGCTGGCCTTTTCCTCAACAATCAGGGCGCTATCTCGCGCGCGATCGACTATTTCGAACGCGCCTGCGTCACGTACGAGCGGGTGCTGGGCGGCGACCACCCCGACACCCTGATGAGCCGCAACAATCTCGCCTCTGCGTATGAGTCGGCGGGGGATGTGGGCCGGGCCATCCCGCTGTACGAGGCCACGCTGGCCGACTGCGAGCGGGTGCTGGGCGGCGAGCACCCCGACACCCTGACCTCCCGCAATAATCTCGCCTACGCGTATAAGTCGGCGGGGGATCTGGGCCGGGCCATCCCGCTGTACGAGCGCGCACTGGCTGATTCCGAACGGATCTTGGGCCCAGATCATCCTAGGACGAAGGCGGTGCGGGACCATTTGGCGGCGCTTGAATAGCCCCGTTGTGCCGACGTGATCGTGCTAGGTCTTATCGCTAGCGATTTCCCGGTTCTGGCCGCTCTCGCGGAGCTGACGCAAGTCCGGGATGTGGTTGTAGAGCGTGCCCGGGCTAACGCCCAGCAGCTTGGCGATCGAGGTGATGGAGTTGGCCGGGTTGGGCAGCATGTCGCGGGCGGCACGCAGGAGTTCGGGAGTGATGACGGTGGGGCGGCCGCCGGTGCGGCCGCGGGCCTTGGCGGCGGCCAGGCCGTCGCGGGTGCCGGCGACGATGAGCTCGCGGATGAACTCGGCCAGGGCGGCGAAGACGTGGAAGATGAGCCGGCCGCCGGGGGTGGTGGTGTCGAGATTCTCGTGCAGCGAGGTGAAACCGATCTCGCGCTTACGCAGCTCGCTGACCATGGTGATGAGGTCGGCCAGGGAGCGGCCGTAGCGGTCCAGGCTGGGGACGACCAGGGTGTCGCCCGCGGCCAGGAAGGCGTGGCAGGCGGCGAGCTCGGGGCGGTCGGCGGTCTTGCCGGATCTCTTATCAGCAAATACGCGTCGGCAGCCGGCGGCCTTGAGGGCGTCGAGTTGGCGTTCGAGGTTCTGGCCGGCGGTGGAGACGCGGGCATAGCCGATGCGGATCTCGCTGCGATGGGCGGGGAAGGCGGCCAGTGGGTCGGCGGGCGGCTGGAAGGCGTCGGTCACACCCGTCATTCTGTCAATAAAGGGTGCTCGGAGGTTGTTGAACCGTCGAGGTTGTTGAAGGAGTTTTTGAAGGCTTCCGAGGGCTCTGAAAGCTGTCCGGGCGGATCTTCAAGAAACGATTGCTTTTGAATCCGGGCGAGCATCACCAACGCAGGATCCAGGCTGCGTATGACGTCGTACACGGTGGCGTAACTGGGCACTGGCCAGGCCCTGCCCGGCAGCGACCGCAGCGACTCGGCGGTGCGCTGTAGCGATGGTCGGCGGCGGGCGCTGCAGCGCCAGGCCCGCGATCAGCAGTTGCAGGTCCTGTGGCATGCGCCGCCGCCCGGCGTCGCGTCGTGGCCGACGCGCGAGCCCGGCCAGGCCGTCGCGGCGGTAGTCGGCCAGCCAGCGCTGCAGCGTCCGGTACGGCCGCTCACCGAAGGCGGCGACACGGGCCAGCGGCACGCCGTCCTCCAGGTGCGGGGGCGCAGGATGCGGTAGCGCGCCAGAGCCTGCTCACGCTGCGCCCGGCTCAGACCGGCCAGTTGCCGCCGGCTCACTCACCCTTTCACGGTCGCCCCGGGACGGGCCCGCGTACAGACCCGCGGCCGAGGCCGGACAGCGCCAGCGGTTATTCGGCGGCAGGCAAGGCGGCCGGGCCGACCGAGAGGGCGGGCCGGGAGTCGTTGGCCAGTTCAGGGACGTACTTGTAGATGGTGGAGCGGCTGACGCCGAGCAGGCGGGCGATGCTGGAGACGGTGTTGCCCGGGTGGGTGAGCAGGTCGCGGGCGTGGCGGATCTGCTCGGGTGTCATCGCCGGCGGTCGGCCCAGCCGCTGACCGCGGGCGCGAGCCGCCTGCAGGCCTTCGCGGGTGCCTTCGACGATGAGCTCGCGGATGAACTCGGCCAGCGCGGCGAAGACGTGGAAGACGAGCCGGCCGCCCGGGGTGGTGGTGTCGAGCGCCTCGTGCAGGGAGCGGAAGCCGATGCCACGCTTGCGCAGTTCGGCCACGATGGAGATGAGGTCTTGCAGGGAGCGGCCGAGCCGGTCCAGCGAGGGCACCACCAGAGTGTCGCCAGCGCGCAGGTAGTCCAGGGCCTTTCTGAGCTCGTCGCGTTCGACGTTCTTGCCGGACTTCTTGTCGGCGAAGATCCGCATGCACCCTGCTGCCTCGAGCGCGGTGATCTGGCGGTCGAGGAGTTGGCCGACGGTGGAGACGCGGGCGTAGCCGATGAGGGCGCCGGTGGCGTCGGCGGGTTCGGCGGCCAGCGGGTCGTCGGCGTCGAGTTCGCCACCGGCGGTGTCGGCGGTCGTGGCGTCGGACGGGGTGATCGTCACCCCGTGATTGTACGAGAAATGGCCATGGCGCAGTTGTTGGACACTGCGACTTCTCGACACGTTTTTTGGACACTTCGGCGGCGTCGATCACGAGCCCGGAGAGCCTTTGGTGATCTTGTCGAGAAATGTTCGTTTCTCGACAAGATCACCAAGACGAGCTGGGCGACATGGACGAGTGGAGACCTGGACCGCCGACAAGCAGACAATCAAGGACGTTTCGGGCCGCTGCGCTGGTGGGGGTGTGCGGTTTGTCTGGTAAGCGACATTCCGTGCCCGCTTGGTGGCCGAATTGGATCTTGTTGCTTGATCATGGCGAAGTTACGCTTTGCCCGTTTGGTCAGATGCTCCGGGCCGCACGAGTCGGCATGCGTGTTCGCCGTCGGGTGGGGTGGAGTGACGTCCGGCGTCCGCCGTGCGTGGATGCCCTCGTTGTGGGTCGGAGTGTGACGGCGTATGCGCCGGAATTCGGCATGGGCTCGGTCGGTACGGGGCCAGTCGGTGTGGGCCCGGTCGCCGTGGGCGGTGAGCTGGCTGTTGCTCGCGCTGCTGCCGGGGCTGCTCGGGCTTGCCGCCGGCCCCGCGCAGGCCCAGCAACGCAGTGTGGCGTCTGCCGGCGCGGTGGCGCTCGATGAGGTCCCGCGGCAGGCGCGCGGGACCGCAGGAGTGCTGCCGCCGCTGACGGATAGCGCGGCCAAGCGTGCTTCTGGCCCGGGTACTGCGCGGGGCGAGGTCAAGACGCCGAAGAAGGCCGTGCCGCGTGAGATGGTGGCCGGTTCTCGCAGCCGGAAGACGCCGGCTGCTGCGGCTCCTCCGGCCAGGAGCGCCGGTTCGGCGATCATGGCGCAGGCGGCGG
Organism: Nonomuraea wenchangensis; assembly: GCF_900111685.1. Lineage (GTDB taxonomy): Bacteria > Actinomycetota > Actinomycetes > Streptosporangiales > Streptosporangiaceae > Nonomuraea > Nonomuraea wenchangensis. The sequence continues at coordinate 7,862 of NZ_FOHX01000032.1, read as the reverse complement.
AAGCACCGTGCGGCGGGGTGCGGGAATGGCAGGCCAGCTATTCGGTCTCGGCGGGTGAGCAGCGGCACTACCAGCGCGTCATCTATCGCGCCAAGATCAGCATGTCTGGTCCGGCCAACACCACACCGCCACCGCAAAGCACTTTCGCTTGGGCGAAGGAAGGCCCTTGCCCGTCTCCTCCCGCTCCCACCGTGACGCAGATGAGCCCGGACAACCGCGCGCAGGTGACGACCACGGAACCGGTCCTGTCGGCGTCGGCCAGCACGTGGGACGGCGGGACGGTCGGATTCGAGTTCGAGGTGTGCACCGGCCCGGACATGAGTGAGTGCACGACGGGCGATGACTGCTGCGCGTTGTCGGGTTCGTGGAGCGTGCCCGAGGGCACCCTGACGTGGGGGCGCCAGTATTGGTGGCGGGTCCTTGTTAGGGATGCCTCCACCATCGGCGGCCAAAGCGCCTACTCCACGACCAGTAGTTTCGTCGTCGGGGTGCGCCAGCCGGCCATCACCTCGCAGTTGTCCACCTCCGGCGCGGACGGGCAGGAGTTTCACGAGGCGTCCGGCAACTACACCACGACCTTCACCGACGTCCAGGTGCCGGCCGCCGGGCCGCCGCTGAGCGTGGTTCGCTCCTACAACAGCATGGACCCGCGCCGGGACGGCGCGTTCGGCGCGGGATGGTCCACCCGGTGGGACATGCGCCTGGTCGAGGAGAGCGTGCGCGGGCGGGCGGCGGCGCTGGTGACCTACCCGGACGGGCGGCAGGTGCGCTTCGCCAAGAAAAGCGATGGCGGCTACCAGCCGCCGCCGGGCATGTACGCCACCCTGGCCAAGAACGCCGACGGCAGTTGGCGGCTGATGGACAAGTCGGCCACCTCCTATCTGTTCGACAGCAATGGGCGGCTGTTGAAGGTGAGCGACCAGCGGGGCCGCAGCCAGGAGTTGACCTACGGCGGCGACGGCAAGCTGGCCAAGGTCAGCGCAGTCGGCGGCCGTTCCCTCACCTTCACCTGGACCGGTGCCCATGTCACCACGGTGACCACCGACCCTGTCGATGGCACGGCGCTGAGCTGGAGCTACACCTACGACGGGGACGTGCTGACCAAGGTGTGCAACCCGCGGCAGGAATGCACCCAATACGGGCACAACCCGGGATCGCTGTATCGCAGCACCGTGCTGGACTCCGACCCGATGGGGTATTGGCGCCTCGGCGAGAGCTCGGGCTCGGTGTCGAAGGACCTGGGCTGGCTGGGCGATGCGCACTACAACAGCGGCTACACGCTGGGCCAGCCGGGCGCGCTGGCCGGCACCACGGACACCGCGGCGGGCATCCCGGCGTCCCGGACGGACGCGATCAACCTGCCGGTGGGCATCATCCCCGGGATCGGCGCGTGGGGGTCGGTGGAGACCTGGTTCAAGACGACCGGCACCGGCACGGTCATCACCGTCGAAGGCACATGGGGGTACAGCAACAAGCTGTTCCAGGTGACGACGGACGGCAAGCTCTCGGCGGCCTACCACTACGACTCCGCCCGGATCGTCTCCCCGCAGAAGGTCAACGACGGCGCCTGGCATCACGCGGTCCTGACCGCCGCCGGCAACGTGCAGACGCTGTACGTCGACGGTGCGGAGGCCGCCACCCGCACCGCTGAGATCCGCAACATCGAACCCGAGTACAGCGAGTTCATGAATCTCGGCGGCCTCACCGGAGCCGTCGACGAGGTGGCCGTCTACGACCGGCCGCTGTCGCTGGCGGAGATCGCCCGCCACTGGGCCGCCCGCGCGGCGGCGCCGAACCGGCTCACCAAGATCACCCTGCCGTCCGGGCGGGTATGGGCGGAAAACACCTACGACGGCTCCACCGACCGGATCAAGACCCACACCGACAACAACGGCGGCACCTGGCAGCTCAGCGAACCGGTCGACAACCTCGAGACCGGTACCTCGACGGTCACCGTCACCGACCCCATCAACGGGAAGCTGATCTCCGTCTATGACGGCTGGCGCGGCTACCGGATGGTCTCGCACACCGATCAGGAGAACAAGAAGACCAGCTACGACTACGACACCGCCGGGTTCCTGTCGCAAGTCACCGATCCCAACGGCAATGGCGTCAGCCTGACCAGCGACGAGCGCGGCAACACACTGACCTACACCACCTGTCGAGGCTCCGGAGACTGCCAGACCATATACCGCACGTACTACCTCAACAACAATGACCAGTTCGACCAGCGCAACGACCGCGTGCTCAAGGTCCGCGACGCCCGCTCGGCCGGCGCCGGCGACAACACCTACGCCACCGGCTCCGAGTACAACACCTTCGGTGAGCTGACCAAGCAGACCAGCCCGGCCACGCCGGACTTCCCCAACGGCCGGGCGGTCACGACCGCCTACACCGACGGCAGCGAGCCCGCCGTCGGCGGTGGCAGCACCCCGGCCGGGCTGGTGAAGACCCGCACCGACGCCCGCGGCAGCAGCTGGTCGTACGCCTACACGGCGGCCGGCGACCTGGCCGAGCAGACCGACCCGGAAGGGCTGGTGACCAAGCTCGGCTACGACGCGCTCGGCCGGCTGACCTCTTCGGCGAAGGTGTCGCAGGCGTTCCCGGGCGGGGTGAGCACGACGTTCACTTACGACGCGCTGGGCCGGGTGGCCACCGCGACCGGCGCGGGAGTCAAGAACGAGATCAGCGGTGTCACCCACACCGCGCGCACCAGCTACGCCTACGACCCGGACGGCAACAAGCTGTCCGAGACGGTCGCGGACCTGACCGGCGGTGACCCGGAGCGCGCCACCGTCTACGGCTACGACTCCTTCGGCCGGCCGGAGTCGGTCACCGATCCCGAGGGCGGCGTGACCCGCCAGAGCTGGAACACCCTCGGCCAGAAGACCACCAGCACCGACGCGCGCGGCACGGTCCTGGCCTACAGCTACAGCAAGCGGGGTGATCTGACCACCACCACGCTCAAGGGCTGGACCGGCAGCCCGGTCAACCCGCAGCCGGCCGCCGACGTGGTGCTGGAGTCACTGTCGTACGACCCGGCCCGCCTGCTGGCCGCGCGGACGGACGCCATGGGCCGCAAGACCTCCTACACCTACCACGGCGACAACCGGCCCTGGCAGATCATCGGCGACGACGTCAGACTCAACGACCCCGCCGCCCCGCGGGACGTGGTGCTGCAGGCCAGCACCTACGACCCCGCGGGCAACCTCACCAGGCAGGTCAGCGGCGGCGACAAGGTCACCGCCAGCTTCGCCTACGACGCCGCCGGCCGCCTGTCGTCGCAGACCCTCGACCCGGCGGGCCTGAACCGCAAGACCGTCTTCGGCTACGACGCCAACGACAACGTCATCAAGACCGTCTCCACCGCAACCGTCAGCGGCAGCCGCGCCGAGACCACCGAGTTCACCTACAACAAGCTCAACCAGCCCACCAAGCAGGTCGTCGACAACGGCGATCAGGACCTGATCACCACCGTCGGCTATGACGATCGCGGCCTGGCGATCACCGTCACCGACCCGCGGGGCAACGCCGACGGCGCCAGCGCCGCCGACTACACCGCCACGATGCGCTACGACGCGCTGGACCGCCTGGTGCAAACCACCGCGCCCAAGGTCGCCATCGACAAGGCGGGCAGCAGCAGCGAGAGCCGCCCGGCGATCACAGCTGGCTACGACACGGCGGGCAACCCCACCCATCGCAGGGACGCCGAGGGCCGCACCACCATCTCGGCCTTCGACAAGGCCGGTCGGCCGACCAGCGCCACCGCGCCGCAGTACACCCCGCCCGGCGGCACCGCGATCACCCCCACCGTGGTCAACACCTACGACAAGGCCGGGCAGCTGATCTCGGTCAAGGACCCGCGCGGCTACCTCACCACCTACGACTACGACCAGCTCGGCCGCCACGTCCGCACCACCGACCCGGCCCCCGACGGCCAGAGCCCGGGCGTCTGGGTGAGCGAGTACGACATGGCGGGCGAGAAACTGGCCGAGGTGGACCCGACCGGCGCCCGCACTCAGGCCACCTACGACGACCTGGGCAGGCAGATCACCGCCACCCAGATCGAGCGCAAGCCCGCTAGCGCGGCCTACATCACCAGGATGGAGTACGACGACGCCGGCCGGCTGACCAAGCAGACCGACCCGAAGAACAAGGCGACCAGCTTCGGCGTCAACGCGGCCGGCGAGGTAGAGACCATCACTGAGCCGGCCCCGATCTCCAGCGTCACGAAGATGGGCTACGACCTGGCCGGACGGCTGGTCAAGACGACCGACCCGAACGGCAACGCCACCGTCGCCGAGTACGACCTGGCCGGCCGCAAGACCGCGGTCAAGGACCTCAACAGCTCCGGCACGGTGCTGCGCACCTTCACTTTCGGCTATGACCTCGCCGGCAACCCGACCAGCGCCACCTCACCCGAGGGGCACGTCACCCGGCAGAGTTTCGACGCCCTGGACCGGCCCACCTCGCTCATCGAGCCGGTGTCGGCGACCGAGTCCATCACCACCCGGTTCGGCTACGACGCCGCCAGCGCTCGCACCCGCCTCACCGACGGACGCGGCAACACCACGTGGACCGGCTACAACAGCCTCGGCCTGCCCGAAACGGTGACCGAGCCGGCCACAACCGCCCACCCGAACGCGGCCGACCGTACCTGGACGCACATCTATGACGCGGCCGGCAACGAGACCGCCACCCTCCAGCCGGGCGGAGTCCGCATCGACCGCACCTTCGACCACCTCGACCGCCTGACGGTGGAGAGCGGCGCCGGCGGCGGCGCCGCCAGCGCCGAGCGCACCTTCGGCTACGACCTGGCCGGCCGCACCACCACCGCCGGCGACCTGACCATCGACTACAACGACCGCGATCTGCCGCTGAAGATCTCCCGCAACGGCGTGCAGGAAAGCGCTTATGCCTACGATTCGCTCGGCAACGCCAGCCAGCGCATCGACGCCGCAGGCACCGCCGCCTTCACTTACGACGACGCCAATCGGCTGGCCACCGCCACCGACCCGGTCACCGGCCGCACCCTGACCTACGGCTACGACGCGGCCAGCCGGCTGAAGACCATCACCGCCACCAGCGGCCAGGCAGGCAGCCAGAGCTTCGACTACGACGACCTGGACCGGCTCAAGAGTCAGACGCTGAAGAACGGCTCCGGCGCCCAGCTCGCCACGATCACCTATGGCTGGGACAAGGACGACAACCTCCGGACCAAGACCACGACCGGCACCGCCGGGGCGGGCACCAACAGCTACAGCTACGATCACGCCGGCCGGCTCACCTCCTGGACCGCGCCGGGCGGCGCCGTCACCGGCTATGAGTGGGACGCCGCAGGCAACCGCACCAAGGCCGGCGACAAGACCTTCACCTACGACGAACGCAACCGCCTCACCAGCGGCGACGGAGCCGACTACACCTACACGGCGCGCGGCACCCTGGCCACCGAGACCAAGAACGGCGCCACCACCAGCTACACCTTCGACGCCTTCGACCGGATGATCGCCGACGGCGAAAGCCTGTATGCCTACGACGCCCTCGACCGGCTCGTCTCCCGCATCACCGGCCCGACCAAGCAGACGCACCTGTATGCCGGGCTGGGCAACGACCTGGCCGGCATCAGCGTCAGCGGCTCGCTGCACGCCACATACGCCCGCGACGCCGGCGGCGGCCTACTCGGCCTGAAGGAAGGGGCCGCCGCGGCCGCCGCGACCTTCAGTGACATGCACGGCGACCTGGTCGCCACCTACACCACCACCCTGCAGACCTCCACCGGCTACGACCCGTTCGGCACGGTCACCGCGCAGACGGGAACCAAGGCCAACCTCGGCTACCAGGGCGAATACACCGACCCCGACACCGGCAAGGTCAACATGCACGCCCGCTGGTACCAGCCCGGCACCGGCACCTTCACCAGCCGCGACACCGCTACCCTCGACCCCAGCCCGTCGGTGCAGGCCAACCGCTACACCTACGCCAGCGCCAGCCCGCTGACCGGCATCGACCCCACCGGCCACGCCACCTACTACCTGCCCGACAGCAGCGGCGGTTACGTCTCGGCCGACCGGATCAACGTGCAGTCCTCCCCCAAACCCGGGCAGCTGATCATCGGCACTCCCGAGGCCTACGACACGATCACCGCGCAGGGCGAACTCGCCGTCATCACCCCGGACACGGTCATGGTGATGACCATCGAGCAGATGAAGATGATGGGCCACCTGCCCAACGGCTGGGTCCCGCCCCCCGGCTTCTGGAACGCCCCCAAAGACATCCGGAAAAAAATCATCGGGATGAGCTACGAGGGGAAATCCGACCTCCAGATCGACGCCGAATGGAACAAATACGTCGCAGACGCCCTCACCACCCCCAACGCAGGAGCTGGGGGAGCGGTACCGGCCTTCAAGTGCGCGGAAGGACTCTCTGCCAAGCAGTGTTCCGCGCTGCAGAAAGCCGCGAAAATCACTATTCAGTTGGAGACGTTCTATAATACATGTCTAGTGCCTGAGGTCGCTCCCGCATACAGGGACTGGTGTAATCATATGCGGACCCAGGAGCTAGGCATCTCTTATGCCGATTATGAGCTTCTCAAGCGGCAGTGGAAGATGGACCGGAGTGCCGGCAAAGATCCGAATGCACGGCTCTGGAGCCTCTTCAAAGGCATAACAGACCTTTTTGTTGGCGATGTTAAGAACTGCCACTTAAACGGCGGCACATCCTGCCTCCTGATGATCATAGGCTTTCTACCGGGCGGCCTAGCAGCAAAGGGCCTAGGAAAGATTGCGAAGTACTTTCCTAAAGTAGCGAGTGCGCTACAGAAAGCGGTAACGAAGTGTAGTAATGATTGTGGCGACTGGGCTAAAATTAGTGGTATCGTTCGAGGCGCGGCGAAAGGCAAGGGAAACTTCGGTCTTGGCGCGGGCACAACGGCCGAAGCGTTGACGGCCGGTCGATCGTGGGTTGGTGAAGGATATCGGGTCGTAAAAAAGAAGAATGGCGAGGAGATTTGGATCAGTGCCGACGGGTTGCGCCAGTTCCGCCTGCCAAGCTACAAGCCAAAATGGGACAACTATCAAGCCAATTTCGAATGGAGAAACCACACCGGACAGGGGTGGCAAGGCAATGGACACTTACAAATTGAACCTTAATCATGAGAGCTGAGGTCAAGGGATTTCATAGCCCCGATCTGGCCTGGGGTATGGAGATTCCTTCAGGGGACTGCTTTGGTATCGTCCTTCAAATCTTCATCGGCCCGATCGGAGGTGATGGAGAGGAGTCCTTTGATGTGCTGATATGCACTCCTGATTACCTCCAGAAGCAGGTTCGAGAATCGGGGATTGTCGACGGACGTCACCACCTTATCATCGACACCTTCGACCACCAGAAGATCGAATACTATATCCAAAAAAGGGTGGCATCGATAGAAAGCGAGACTTGGGACCGTCTCGCAGAGAAACTCGGCCGTATAGGTCTTTGGGAGTACGAAGATTATGAGGATTAGCCTAGATATTTCGTGCGCCCAGCAGGGACGCTCGATTACGTTCGAGGTGCTCAGCCTGTACAGAGGTTGAAAAACTGAGGTGTCACCGCGCGGTTGCCTGCTCGCGGCGGGGTTCGGGAGTATGCCGGTGGGATGCGTTACCCGGATGGTGGTGGTCTGACCCCGGCGGCGCGAGCCAAGCGTGAACAAGTCCGCTTGGAGGCTGCCGGGTTGTTCGCCGCGGGCATGTCGCCGCCTGCGGTGGCCAGGAAGCTGCGGGTCTCACGTAAGTCGGCCTATGTCTGGCACAAGGCATGGCGCACGGCAGGGGCCGAGGCGCTGGTGTCGAAGGGGCCAGGCGGGCCGCCTTGCCGGCTGAATG
>NZ_FOHX01000037.1 GCF_900111685.1 Nonomuraea wenchangensis | reverse complement strand
CGCCCCGGAACCACCGCAGCACCAGGACCGCCTGCCAGAACGGGGTAAGGGCGCGGCTCCCTTTGGGGGTGCCGAGCCGGCGGCGCTCGTCGTGCAGCAGTCGGGCAACATAGTGAATCAGCGCGCGGGAGACGTCGAGCGTGGCACGATGAGCAATCACGTGGAGCCTTCCGGGTGACGGGATTTCTTGTGGTGAGAACTCATCTACCGGAGGCTCCACGTCTGTCTCCGGCCTTCGACGACTTCTCCCGAAAGGCCCGAAACGTTACTGCGGGCGTCCCGGACATCCCCTATCACCCGAATTATTTCGCTGAGATCACCTCAGTGAACAAGTTAGTAAGCCGGTCAAAACGCCGCCGATCCACTACGGGGCAATTAGCGATCGCAACGGTGCTAACGGTGACAGCATCGCTGCTCGTCGCAGGAACCATCCCCTCAGCCCAAGCCGAGCCCACCGGACCAGTTACTCCATCGATAACCACATTCCCTCAGCCGGAGGATCCGGACGCGCTGTTCCGGGCAGCGCTGACCGAAGCGAAAAAGCAGAACAAACCGGTCGCGGTAGAAGCCGCGTACACCGAATCCTCGCGTACATGGGCCTATCCGGACGGTCATCTTGCCACCCAGTCCTATAACGGCCCCGCCCAGTTGCGGCGCGGCAAGACATGGGAATGGATCGACACCACCCTCATCGAAGAGAACGGCGTGCTCAGGCCCCGGCTGGCCAAGGCCGGGCTACGGCTGGCGCCCGGCGGCACCGGACCGTTCGCCTCCATCCGCATGGGACGCGGCAGCAGCTTCGGCCTGTCCTGGCCCACCGCGCTCCCCAAGCCGCAGATCAAGGGCAACGTCGCCACCTACGCAGGCGTCGCCGGCCCGTCCGCGGACCTGGTGGTGACCGCGCTGCCCACCGGATTCCGGCATGATGTGGTGCTGCGCGAGCGGCCTGCCGGGCCGGTGGAGTTCCGGATGCCGGTGCAGGCCCAGGGCGTCAAACTGGCCAAGACCAAGTCCGGGGCGCTCACCCTGTCCGACGACGAGGGCAAGGACAAGGGCGAGAAGATCGCCTCCGCGCCCGCCCCGCGCATGTGGGACGCCACGGCGGCCAAGGCCGACGCCAAGCAGCCGGGACGGGAAGCCAAGGTCGCCACCGACGTGGTCAAGGGCGACAACGGTGACACCGTCCTAGTGCTGAAGCCGGACGCCAAGTGGCTGGCCGACCCGGCAACCCAGTATCCGGTCACCGTGGACCCGACCACCACGCTGACCGTGACGCAGGAGACGTCGGTCATGTCGCCGAACTCGGCCACGGGTGCCGGGCAGGTGTCCCGGTCCAACCCCCGATCCTGCCCCACCCCTTCCACCTGTGGCTATACCAGAGAGTCCGCCACCCGCGCGCTGCTGGCCTTCGACACCGCGCCGATCAGCGGCCGCCATGTGGTCGGGGCCACCATGCAGCTGTCGCTGCGCGGCAGCTCCACTACGTGCAGCAGCCTGCAGGCGGTCACCGCCTCCCTCATCACCGAAGAATGGGAAGCGGAAGAGACCTTCTGGGAGAACCAGCCGGCCACCCGCCCCGACGAACGCTCCTCTCTCGACCCCTGTACCCAAGTACTCACCGACGGGGCGATCTGGAGCTGGAACCTGACCGCGATGGCCCAAGCCTGGGCCACCGGCACCGCCAACCACGGCCTGCAACTGCGGCTCGGCAACGAGCTGCCGGTGCCTAAGGACCTCAGCGAGTCGTACAACTTCTGGGCCCAGATGTTTGGCGGCTCCCGCGTGCCGAAACTGAGCGTGGACTGGGTGCTCCCGCCGGCGATTCCAACCGTCACCGCCGAGTCGATCGACTCCATGTCCGGTAACGACGCCATCGCCCGGAGCACCAACGTCAAGGTCGCTTACAAGTCCAGCGTCCCCGAGGCGACGAACCTGGACTACACCGTGACCGTCAACGACTCCACCATGGCGCCCCCGGCCGCCCAGCTGCCCACCGGCGAAGCGGCCTGGTGGAAGCTGGACGAGACCTCCGGAACCACCGCCACCGACGCCACCGGCAAGGGCTTCAACGCCACTCTGAGCGGCGCCTACAGCCGCGTCCCCGGCCAGCTCGGCCAGGCGGTCAAGCTGTCGCCCGGCGGCCTGATCCGCACCACCGCACCGGTCCTGAACACCAACCAGAGCTACACCGTCACCGCCTGGGTACGCCTCGACAGCGGCGCCGGCGACCAGGCCGTGTTCTCCCAGATGGGCACCAACCAGCCGGGCTTCAGCCTCGGCTACCTGGCCTCCAACGCCGCCGAGCTGGACCAGCGCTGGATCCTCACCCTGAACGACGCCGACACCGCCAACGCCAACCCGATCCCGATCGGGTCGAAGAAGCTGGCCGGCGTCGGCCGCTGGACGCATCTGGCCGCCCAGTACGACGCGACCGCCCACAAGATGCGCCTGTACGTCGACGGCGAACTCAACGCCGAACGCGACCACACCGCCGGCTGGAACGCCCGCGGCGCCTTCCAGATCGGCCGCGGCACCGTCATCGCCGGCGACGAGGCCAGCCTCGACGGCGCCGTCGACGACGTGCACGCCTACCAGCGAGTGCTGACCGGCGACGAGATCCGCGCCCTGGTCGGCGTGCCCGGCACCACCACCCACAACAACATCCCGTCGGGCCAGGCGCTGGACAAGGTGTTCACGCTGGACAACCCGGCCAGCTTCAAGTTCGTGGTCAAGGCCTGCCGCAGCGGCCTCACCCGGCCTTCCTGCAACGAGAGCCCGGCCTACCGCATCACCTCCGACGCGCCGGTGCTGCCCTCCGACACCGAGACCGGCATGGCCGACCCGGCCCAGCCGATCCTGTCCGGCATGGTCAACCGCCCCTCCGGCGGCCAGGTGACCGCCAAGTACTACCTGTACGACAACAACGGCCTGCCCATCGGCTCCGCACCACTCGGCAGCCGCACCGTCACCGGCGGCCAGCGCGCCTCCTTCCAACTTCCGGCCAACACCGTCCAAGCCGGCCGCACATACAAGTGGCAGATGGTTGCCTGCGTCACCGGCCAGCAGGACGACGGCTCCGACCCTGGCCCCACCCCAACTCCCACGCCTACTCCGACCCCCACCCCAACTCCCACGCCTACTCCGACCCCCACCCCAACTCCCACGCCTACTCCGACGCCCACGCCGACCCCGTCCGGTCTGGTGGCCGCTTACGGCATGAACGAGGGCACCGGCCGCACCATCACCGACCCCGTCGGGGGCAACGACGGCAGCGCCTCCGGCACTACGTGGGTCACCGGCAAGTACGGCAAGGCTCTCTCCTTCAATGGCACCTATGGCACAACAGTGGACATCGAGGACGCACCCTCCCTGCGTCTCGGTAACAAGCTGACCCTGTCAGCCTGGGTCAAGCCCAGCGCCGTGGACGGCTGGCGCACCGTGATCGCCAAGGACAACGACAACGTCTTCGACCTGTCCTACGGCCTCTACGCCGCCTCCGAGGGCGGCCCCACCGGCTGGTTCACCGTCAACGGACAACCAGAACCCGTCGGAGCCACCGGCAACCTGACCGTCAACACCTGGACACACCTCGCCGTCACCTACGACGGCACCATCGCCCGCCTCTACCTCAACGGCACCCAGGTCGCCCAGGAAACTTTCAGCGGCTCGATCACCAACGACGCCGGCCTCCTGCACATCGGCGGCAACGGCATCTACGGCGAGTATTTCAAGGGCGTCATCGACGAAGTCCGCATCTACAACCGCGCTCAGACCGCGGCTGAGATCACCACCGACATGAATACCCCTTTGGGGGGTACAGCTACTTCTGCCGTCCCACCCCAGTCGCCACCCACGACGGCATCGACCACGTCAAACGGGTCAGGCAGCGAGATCTGTACGCCTAAAACCGCACCTGTAACGTTCACCACCCCTGGCACACCTCCGCCGGGCCCAGATGAGGAAATCGGCCATCTGACGTTCCAAAAGGACAGCTTCGTCATCAAGACTGCGAAGACGGACCCTGGCGCATGTGCCGGTAGTCCCTGCACAGTGGTCGATTCCAACACGATGGATATCGGCCGTGCTGGCGTAGACAAGACGGTCAGCGTCATCAGCTTCAATCTCGACGAACTTCCCGCTGGTGCGACTGTCCTGGAGGGAGTTCTCAAGCTTGGCTCCCCCACGTGTCCGAGTGACACCTGTCCAGCAGACACCGTAATCACCGCAACGCCGCTGAAGTCCTCTGTGCAGCAGAACACTAAGGGCTCAGACCTCGCGGGCGATGCCGACTTACGCGTGGCTCCCTATCAGCTGCCACTGAACGGCCCGCAAGCTGACATCGCTGGCACCGAATACCAATGGCTTCTGCTCACCTCGAACACTGACAAATTGATCACGTTCGGTGCAACAACAGCTCTAGAACAGCCATCGCTCGTGGTTACATATCTGCTTCCCAAGCCACCCAGCAAGGTGCTCAACCTGTCGGCTCAGCCCGGCGACTCCGGCGCGCTCGCCAGCTGGGGCATTCCTGAGACCAATGGCAGTGTCGCCTTTCTCGACGGTTACGATGTCGAGGTTGCCGACTCGGGCGGGACCGTCGTTAAAATGCTGGATGTCACTTATCCGTTCGCTACGGTCACCGGTCTTAACAATGGCAATGTCTACACTCTCAAAGTTCGAGCCAAGACCGCGTTCGGGACCGGCGAGTGGGAGGCCATCTCGGTAACCCCGAAGGCGGTACCACCACCGCCTTCACCAGGATCGTCCCGACCCTGCGTACTAGAGACGCCGTCGAGTGGGCGAGCCACAGCCACCAACGCACCCGCTGCCGAGGCGTACATCGAGCGGGTGAAGGCCTATTATCAGGCGCAGGATGGTGTTTTAGAAGGTGACGCGAACACGATCTGGGATGTGCCCGACGTAACACCTCAGGCACCCAGCACTGCCAAGCTTTCCCTCCTAAACGCGACGCTAGTGCAACAGCACGCGGCCATGGAAGCAGGCGGCGAGACGCGTACCGACTCCGCTGTCGAGATCTCCGACAGTGTCGTACATCCTGGGCCGAATGAAACGATCCGGGTCACTACGAAGGTAGTCCGGACGTGGAAGACAAACACTTCATCGGCAACTGCCCAGGCGACCACAACGAAGAATAGTTCGGGAGAGGTGGATCCAAGCGAGTCTACGATTTCCATCCATGTCTTCGACAGATGCGGCAATATGACGGAGATCCAAGTCCCGAATCCGGCGTATGAAGACTCCACCGACTTTGGCGACTCTTGCGGAGGCTTCGTCGAAGGCTCTGGTCTTCTACAGGCTTCTGCCGCGCAGAACTGCGAGGCCCGTAAGTTCAAATCCCCAGACGGATGGGACCAGAACCGCATCTGCACCGGAGGAGCTTGCCGCTCCGAACTTTTCGGATGGAACACGCTTACCAAAGGCATAGAATTCACAGCAGGTAGCGTTATCCGGTGGGAGTACCCCACAGAAAAGGCTCCCCTGATAGTACGCGAGTGGCGTCCTTTCGCATCGGTAAGACTCACATGCTCCTTCGGAAACAGCAAGATCGACGCCCTCATCGCTGATACACTCAAGCTCAAGGTTGACATGGCGCTCACCTTCAGCACCCTGGGTTGGTCACCTTCCATATCCTGGCCTCCAGGAGCCGCACCGTCGGAGGGCAGCCAGAGCGGCAGCCTGAGCTACGAAGCAGCGGAGGGCGTTAAGATGGTCGCGCCGGAACCGGTCAGGTTTGCGGCAGAATGCGACAGCGTCCTTTGCTACGGATTCACCAAAATCAAGCACAGCGCGACCGCATACTTGAACATTTTGGCCGACTGTAAGCCAAAAGCGGAGAAACCCAAGGACTGTATCGCCGTTCCTAAAACCATCACCATGTGGCCACAAGCAGGCCAATGGGCACCCACAGTATTTCCCTTCACCATAGGGGACTGAGCAAAAATTCATGATGTAGGCCGAGGCGCGACGCCTTCGGCCTACATCATGACCTTCGACAAGAACGGACACATATGGACGCCGCCAGGAAACGCAGATATGCAGTGAGAGTCATCGCTGTTCTCTCAGTCGCAGCTTTCCTCCTTGAAGGTATTCACCTTTTCAGTGGGCGATCTGATCGGTTACGCGAGATCTATGGCGGCGCCCTGCAGATTGCGCATCCGGAGTACCGCGTCACCTTGGCTCGCGAAACTGATTCCGGCCCGATCTCGACGGATCTCCAGATGAGCGCACAAGAGGTGGAGCCGTCACTGGGGGCTCGCACCATATTCGGACAAATCCAGATGAACGTGCTCGGCTTGGTTTCTGCGCCATCTCTGCCGAGAACCAGGATGAGTGAACTCCTAGCCTCCTTCGGCGGCGGACGGGGAACCGATGAGATTTTAAAATCGAAGGCGCGACAAGAAATTTCTGAGCTGCCCGAGGGCAAGTTTGCCAGTGCCATCGTAGAGCTGGCGGATCCGATGACAGAGGATGAATTGACGTCCAACGGGCAGACGTCAGGCATACGGTCGGACGCAGTCTACTTATTTCTGTCCGGCAAGAGACCGAACGCTGATCTACCTCTCTATTGGAGACCTTGTGCAGTCTACGAAGAGGAATGCATAAGGACGCCTGCAGTTCAGTTGTTCCGGCACTGGACGGCAAATCTGAACTGGGCCGACGCTGTCAACCTCCACAATTACGACCTGGATATATCCGAGTTGCGTCAGGCCGCGGAACGCGGCCTCGTCTACGGATTCCTGGCATACGGATATTCAGGAAAAGCCCTGGCCGAGATCGTCGACCAGCCGACAGTCAGAACTGTTCGAATCGTTGCGATTAGCTGACATCAGCCTCGATCCTTCATGCTCGAACTTCCGTCCACCGAGTGAGCGGCTCAGCCACTGCCCGGCAGCTATAGACCTACGTTCATGTACACACTGAGGTGATCTCAGCGAAATAATTCGGGTGATAGGGGATGTCCGGGACGCCCGCAGTAACGTTTCGGGCCTTTCGGGAGAAGTCGTCGAAGGCCGGAGACAGACGTGGAGCCTCCGGTAGATGAGTTCTCACCACAAGAAATCCCGTCACCCGGAAGGCTCCACGTGATTGCTCATCGTGCCACGCTCGACGTCTCCCGCGCGCTGATTCACTATGTTGCCCGACTGCTGCACGACGAGCGCCGCCGGCTCGGCACCCCCAAAGGGAGCCGCGCCCTTACCCCGTTCTGGCAGGCGGTCCTGGTGCTGCGGTGGTTCCGGGGCG
>NZ_FOHX01000014.1 GCF_900111685.1 Nonomuraea wenchangensis | reverse complement strand
GACGTCGGGGATGCGCCACGGCTCCGAACCGTTGGCCAGGTAGCCGTCCGACAGCAGCATGACCGGGGTGCGGTACTTCAGCGCGATCCGCGCCGCCTCGATCGCCATGGTGAAGCAGTCCGACGGCGTGGCCGCCGCCAGCACCGGCACCGGCGACTCGCCGTTGCGGCCGTACATCGCCATCAGCAGGTCGGTCTGCTCGGTCTTGGTCGGCATGCCCGTGCTCGGGCCGGCCCGCTGCACGTCCACGATGATCAGCGGAAGCTCCGTGGTCACCGCCAGGCCCACGGTCTCGGCCTTGAGCGCGACGCCCGGGCCCGAGGTCGTGGTCACGCCGAGCGACCCGCCGAAGGCCGCCCCGAGCGCCGCGCCCACGCCGGCGATCTCGTCCTCGGCCTGGAACGTCCGGGTGCCGAACCGCTTGTGCTTCGACAGCTCGTGCAGGATGTCGGAGGCCGGCGTGATCGGGTACGAGCCCAGGAACAGCGGCAGCTTCGCCTGCACCGACGCCGCGATGAGCCCGTACGCCAGGGCCTGGTTGCCGGAGATGTTCCGGTAGGTGCCCGGGCGGAGCGTGGCCGGCTTGATCTCGTAGGAGACCGAGAACGACTCGGTCGTCTCGCCGTAGTTCCAGCCCGCCTGGAAAGCCACGATGTTCGCCTTGGCGATCTCCGGCTTCTTGGCGAACTTGGCCTCCAGGAACTGGATCGTCCCCTCGGTCGGCCGGTGATACAGCCACGACAGCAACCCGAGGGCGAACATGTTCTTGGCCCGCTCGGCGTCCTTCTTGGAGATGTCGTAGCCCTCAAGGGCCTTGACCGTCAGCGAGGTCAGCGGCACCGCGTGCAGCCGCCACCCGGCCAGTGAGTCGTCCTCCAGCGGGTTGCCCTCGTAGCCCACCTTGGCCAGGTTGCGCTTGGTGAACTCGTCGGTGTTCGCGATGATGTCGGCGCCCTTGGGCAGATCCCCGAGGTTCGCCTTCAACGCGGCGGGATTCATGGCGACGAGCACGTCCGGCGCGTCGCCCGGGGTCAGGATGTCGTGGTCGGCGAAGTGCAACTGGAAGCTCGACACCCCGGGAAGGGTCCCCTGCGGGGCGCGGATCTCCGCCGGGAAGTTGGGCAGCGTCGACAGGTCGTTGCCGAACTGGGCGGTCTCCGCCGTGAACCGATCACCGGTGAGCTGCATCCCATCGCCGGAGTCACCCGCGAACCGGATGATCACCCGGTCGAGTTGCTGAACCTGCTTGTTCACAGCTCCTCAAAACCTTCCGAAACACCCAGGCCCATCCGGGCCGGAGACGTCATCGCTGTCATGCCACATCCACCTCAGGAACTTCTCTAGTGACTACTTGTCCGAGCCGCGGGCCAGAGCCGCCACGACCCGCGAAGGGCTGGGCCGGCCGAGCCGCCCGGCCATCCAGTTGCTGGTGCTCACCAGCGTCTCCAGGTCGACACCGCTCTCGACGCCCAAGCCGTGCAGCATCCAGACCAGGTCTTCCGTGGCGAGGTTGCCCGTCGCGCTTTCTGCGTACGGGCAGCCGCCGAGTCCTCCGGCGGACGCGTCGAAGGTGGTGACCCCGGCGCGCAGAGCGGCGTACGCGTTGGCGAGCGCCTGACCGTAGGTGTCGTGGAAGTGCACCGCGAGACGGTCGACGGGCAGACCGGCGTCGGCGAACGCGCGCAGGAGCGCGGTGACGTGGCCGGGAGTGCCGACCCCGATCGTGTCGCCGAGGGAGAGCTGCGAGGCGCCGAGGTCGAACAGGCGCTTGCCGACGTCGACCACCCGGTCGATCGGCACGTCCCCCTCCCACGGATCGCCGAAGCACATCGACACGTAGGCGCGTACGTCCACGCCGGCCTCGCGGGCACGGGCCACGGTGGGCTCGAACATCGCGAACTGCTCGTCGAGGCCGCGGTTGAGGTTGCGCCGGGCGAACGTCTCCGTCGCGCTGCCGAAGATCGCGACGTGGCGGAGCCCTTTGTCCAGCGCCCGCTCCAGGCCGCGCTCGTTCGGGACCAGCACCGGCAGCGGCACGCGCCCGTCGTGGATCAGGTCGGCGATCTCGTCGGCCAGTTCGGCGGCGTCGGCGAGCTGGGGCACCCATCCGGGACGCACGAAGCTGGTCGCCTCCACGACGGGCAGACCGGCGGCCACCAGGCGGCGGACGAACTCGGCCTTGACCGCGACCGGCACCACCGTCTTCTCGTTCTGCAGGCCGTCCCGGGGACCCACCTCGTAGATCGTGACCCGACCCGGCAGTCCCGCCTCGGGCACCGTCTGGGGTGCGCGCATGTCAGCTCCCCTCCACCACGAACAACGGCGCACCGAGCGGCACCTGGTCGCCCGCCGCGGCGCCGACCCGGGTGACCGTGCCGGCCATCGGCGCCCTGAGGGTGAGCTCCATCTTCATGGCCTCCATCACACCCAGCACGGCGCCTTCCTCGACCGCCTGCCCTGCCTCGACCGCCACCACGAGCACGGTGCCCGGCATGGGGGCGAGGACGGTGCCGTCACCGGTGACCGCCGAGCCGCCCGTCCCGGACGCGTCCGGCCGCTCGAAGGTGAACGTGGAGCCGAGGTGGGCGACCTGTACGGCGTCCCGGTGGGTCCGGACGGTGCCCTCGCGGACCAGACCGTCGATCTCCAGGCGCAGCACCTCGCCGTCGGCCGCGACCGGGCGGACCGACCACTCCGCGCCGTCGCAGGTGACCCGGCCGGAGCGGTGCACCAGGAACAGCGTCCTGTCCCCGTCGACGCTCAGCTCCACCGGCGTCGGCGCCGCCGGTCCACCGAGCCGCCACCCGTCGGCGACGCCGAAGGGGTGGCCCGCCTGCCCGCCCGCCTGCCCGTCCGCCTGCCCGCCCGCCTGCCCGCCCCCCATGCCGGCCAGTGCCCAGGCCGCGAACACCCGGGCCGTCTCCAGCCCCGCGGGCCGGATCGCCTCCGGGTTGCGGTCCAGCCAGGCGGTGTCCACCTCGCAGTCGCGGAACGCGTCACAACCGGCAAGTCCGCGCAGGAAGCCGACGTTGGTGGTCAGGCCCAGGATCGCGGTGTCGTCCAGCGCGGCCACCAGCGCCCGGCGCGCCACCTCCCGGTCCGGTCCGTGCACGATCACCTTGCCGAGCATCGGATCGTAGAAGGTCGTCACCTCCTGACCGGACTCAAGGGCGGCGTCGACCCGCGAGCGCGCCGGCCAGCGCACCAGCTCGGCCACCCCGGCCTGCGGCAGGAAGCCGTGGAAGGCGTCCTCGGCGTACACGCGGGCCTCGAACGCGTGCCCGGTGACCGTGACGTCGTCCTGGGTGAACGGCAGCGGCTCACCGGCGGCGACGCGCAACTGCAGCTCCACCAGGTCGAGCCCGGTGACCAGCTCGGTGACCGGGTGCTCGACCTGCAGCCGGGTGTTCATCTCCAGGAAGAACACCTCCTCACCGCTGACCAGGAACTCCACGGTCCCGGCGTTGGCGTAGCCCACCTTCTTCGCCAGGGCGACGGCCGAGTCCGTCAGCACCCTGCGCACACCCGCCGAGACGGTGGGCGCGGGCGCCTCCTCGATGACCTTCTGGTGACGGCGTTGCGCCGAGCAGTCCCGCTCGAACAGGTGGACGACGTTGCCGTAGTGGTCGGCGAGTACCTGCACCTCGACGTGACGGCCGTGCTCGACGTACCGCTCGATCAGGATCGCGTCGTCGCCGAACGCGCTCGCCGCCTCCCGGCGCGCCGCCTCGACCGCGCCGGCCAGGTCGGCCGGCTCCCGCACGATCCGCATCCCCTTGCCGCCGCCACCCGCGGCCGCCTTGACCAGGACAGGGAAACGCACCTGCGACCCGGCGGCCTGGCCGGCCGTCAGCTCGACGGACGGGACGACGGGCACACCGGCGTCGATCGCGACCTGACGGGCGGCGTCCTTCCTGCCCATGAGCTCCATGACCTCGGCGGAGGGCCCGACGAAGGTCAGACCGGCCTCGGTCACGGCACGCGCGAACGCGGCCCGCTCCGAGAGGAAGCCGTACCCCGGGTGGATCGCGTCCGCGCCGGTGCGCCGCGCGGCCCCGATGACGGCGTCGATGTCGAGATAGGAGGCGGCGGCAGGCGCCGGGCCGATCCGGACGGCGGTGTCGGCGGCCCGCACATGTGGCGCCCGGCGGTCGGCGTCGGAGTACACCGCCACCGTGCGCAGGCCCATCCGGCGCGCCGCGCGGATCACGCGCAGCGCGATCTCGCCGCGGTTGGCGACGAGCAGCGTGCCGATGCTGGTCATGGTCACTTTCTCCCCTACATCCGGAAGACGCCGTACGCCGGCTCGGGGATCGGGGCGCTCGCCGCGGCGGCCAGCCCCATCCCCAGCACTCGGCGGGTGTCGACCGGGTCGATGACGCCGTCGTCCCAGAGCCTGGCGGTGGAGTGGTACGGCGACCCCTGGTGCTCGTACTGCGCCCGGATGGGGTTCTTGAACCGCTCCTCCTCCTCGGCCGGCCAGGTGCCGCCGCCGGCCTCGATCCCGTCCCGCCGGATGGTGGCCAGCACGGTGGCGGCCTGCTCCCCGCCCATCACCGAGATCCGCGCGTTCGGCCACATCCACAGGAAGCGGGGGTCGTAGGCACGGCCGCACATCGCGTAGTTGCCCGCGCCGTAGGAGCCGCCGATGACGACCGTGAACTTCGGCACCACCGCACACGCGACCGCGGTGACGAGCTTCGCGCCGTCCTTCGCGATGCCGCGGTTCTCGTACTCCTTGCCGACCATGAACCCGCTGATGTTCTGCAGGAACACCAACGGGATCCCCCGCTGGTCGGCCAGCTCGATGAAGTGCGCACCCTTCAGTGCCGATTCGGAGAACAAGATCCCGTTGTTGGCCACGATGGCCACCGGATAGCCCCAGACGCGCGCGAAACCGCACACCAGCGTGTCGCCGTACAGGGCCTTGAACTCCGTGAAACGGGAACCGTCGACGACCCGCCGGATCACCTCACGCACGTCGTACGGCTTGCGCGGATCGACCGGCACCACGTCGTACAGGCCCTCGGGATCCTCCGCCGGCTCCTCTGCCACCGTCCGCGCGAGCGACGGCGCTCCCCCGCGCTCGAAGGTGCCGACGATGCGCCGCACGATCGCCAGCGCGTGCGCGTCGTCCTCGGCCAGGTGGTCCACCACCCCGCTGGCCCGCGCGTGCACCTCGCCGCCGCCCAGGTCCTCGGCCGTCACGACCTCACCGGTGGCCGCCTTCACCAGCGGCGGGCCGCCCAGGAAGATCGTGCCCTGCTCCTTCACGATCACCGACTCGTCCGACATCGCGGGGACGTACGCGCCACCGGCCGTGCACGAGCCCATCACCGCGGCGACCTGAGGAATGCCCTCCGCCGACATGCGCGCCTGGTTGAAGAAGATCCGGCCGAAGTGCTCCCGGTCCGGGAACACCTCGTCCTGCATCGGCAGGAACGCGCCGCCGGAGTCGACCAGGTAGACGCAGGGCAGGCGGTTGGCGCGGCCGACCTCCTGCGCGCGCAGATGCTTCTTGACCGTGACCGGGTAGTAGGTGCCGCCCTTGACGGTGGCGTCGTTGGCGACGATCAGGCACTCGCGGCCGCTCACCCGCCCCACGCCGGTGACGATGCCCGCGGACGGCACCGCGTCGTCGTACATTCCCGTCGCGGCGAGCGGGCTCAGCTCAAGGAACGGGCTGCCGGGGTCGAGCAGCCGGTCGACCCGGTCGCGGGCCAACAGCTTGCCACGCGCCAGGTGCTTGCGCCTGGCCGCCTGCGACCCGCCTTCGCGGACGGCCGCCAGCCGCTCGCGCAGCTCGGCCGCCAGGCCCCTCATGCTCTCACTCACTGCTCTCGCTCCGGTCTCTGCACACGGTGGAAGGGCTCGCTATTCGACGGGAAGGCCGAGGCCGCGGGCGATGAGCATCCGCTGCACCTCGGAGGTGCCCTCACCGATCTCCAGCACCTTCGCGTCCCGGTAGAAGCGGGCCACCGGGGACTCCTCGACGAACCCGTAACCGCCGAAGACCTGGGTGGCGATCCGGGTCGCGGTGACCGCGGACTCGGTGGCGTACAGCTTCGCGACCGCGGCCGCCTGCTTGAACTCCCGCATCGGCCGGCCGGCGTCCTTGAGCGCCGCGGCACGGTAGGTCAGCACACGGGACGCCTGGAGCATGACCTCCAGGTCGGCGATCTGGAAGGCCAGCCCTTGCTTGGACCCGATCGGCACCCCGAACGTGGTGCGCTCGCCCGCGTACCGCACGGACATGTCCAGGCACGCCTGGATGCAGCCGACCGCCAGCGCGGCGATCGCGACCCGCCCGTCGTCCAGCGTGGCGAGGAACTGCGCGTAGCCGCGGCCCCGCTCGCCGAGCAGGTTCGCCTCCGGGACGCGTACGTCGTGGAAGGTGAGCGGATGGGTGTCCGAGGCGTGCCAGCCCATCTTGTTGTACGCCGGCTCCACGATGAACCCCGGGGTGCCCGACGGGATGATGATGGTGCTCAGCTCGGCCTTCCCGTTGTCACGGGTCCCGGTGCGCGCGGTCACCGTCACCAGCGAGGTGATCGACGAACCGGAGTTGGTGATGAACTGCTTCGAGCCGTTGACGACCCACTCCCCGTCGGCCGCCTCCGCCCTGGTCCGCGTCGCGCCCGCGTCCGACCCCGCACCGGGCTCGGTGAGGCCGAACCCGGCGAGCGTACGGCCCGCGACCAGGTCCGGCAGCCACGTCTTCCGCTGCTCCTCCGACCCGTAGGTGAGGATCGGGTTGATCCCCAGACCGACGGCCGCCTCGAGCGTGATCCCCATCGACTGGTCGACGCGGCCGATCTCCTCGATCGCCAGGCACAGGCCGGTGAAGTCGCCGGCCGAGTCGTCCATCCCGGCGCTGCCGCCGTACTCCTCAGGAGCGGTCAGACCGAACAACCCCAGGTCGCCCATCTTGCGCACCACGTCGACCGGGAAATGGTGCTCCTTGTCCCACCGATCCGCGTGCGGCGCGATCTCGGCCTCGGCGAACTCGCGCACACTACGCCGGAACTCCTCGTGCTCAGGGGACAGCTCGAACGACATTCATCACTCCTAGGAGGCTTCGATGGGGGGAACGCGATCGCGTCTAGGCGGGCGGCCGGGGCTGCCGGCCTCGGGAGAGCACGGCCTCGATCGCGCGCCGCGCCCGCGGTGAGGCGAAGAGCTCGGCGGAAAGATCGATCATGTCCTGACCGAGCTCGTCCAAGCGGCTCCGCAGCGGAGCGGTGAGCAGGGTCTTGGTCTCCCTGAGCCCTTGCGGATCGCCCTTGAGCACCTCGCTCACCACGGACTCGACGGCGGCGTCGAGCTCGGCCTCCGGCACCGCGCAGGTCAGCAGCCCCATGCGCGCGGCCTCGGCGCCGTCGAAGGCGCGGCCGGAAAGCAGGTGGTAGGACGCCGCCCGATCGGTCAGGCGGGGAAGCACGGTGAGGCTGATGGAGGCGGCCGCCAGCCCCAGCCGGACCTCGGTCAGCGCGTAGGAGCTCTCGGTCGACCCCACGGCGATGTCGGCCGCGGCCACCACTCCGAGACCTCCGGCGCGAACGCTGCCGTGCACCCTCGCGACGACCGGCTTGCTCATCGTGACGATCCGCCGTTGCACCTCGACGATGCCGCGGACGATCGGAGCCATCGAACCGGATCGCGCCGCCGCCAGATCCGCCCCGGAGCAGAACGACGGCCCGTTCGCCCGCAGCACGACGACCCGGATCGAGTCGTCGTCCTCGGCCTGCTCCAACAGCCTCAGCAACTCCTCCAGCAGGCCGGACGACAGGGCGTTCCGGTTGGCGACCGAGTTGAGCGTCAGAGTCGCCACCCCGCGATCGCGATCCGGGCTGGACAGCACAAGTTCAGACATTCGGGCACTCCTTGCCGTGGATCACGATCACCGCGGTGCCCTGGGCAGGCCGAGGCCCAGCGTGGCCACCGTCTCCCGCTGGATCTCGCTGACGCCCCCGCCCACGGGCAGTTTGAGCTCCATCTTGAGCGCGTAGTCGACCTCCCGCAGCACGGTGGCGGTCGCCTCGTCGGCGGGGTCGCCGTACCGCTGCACGATCTCCGCGACGCGCGCGCCGACCTCCACGAGCCGCTCGGAGTTGTACAGCTTGTTCGCCGAAGCGTCGGCGGGATTCAGCGACCCGGTTCCGGTGTCCGCCACGATCCGCCAGTTGAGCAGCTCGTTGGCGGTGACGATCGCGTCGATCTCGCTCAGCGCCCTGCGCACCTCCGGCAGGTCGATCATGTGACGCGAGCCGTCCAGCCGCGTCTCACGGGCCCAGCGCAGGAACCGGTCGAGATGGGCCTGGATCTTGCCCGCGGGTCCCACGATGAACCGCTCGGAGTTGAGCTGGTTCATGATGACCTTCCAGCCCTTGTCCTCCTCACCGATGAGGCAGCCGGCCGGCACCCGCACGTCGTCGAAGTAGGTCGCGTTCACCTGCCGGGACCGGGCCAGCACCCGGATGGGCGTCCAGCTGACGCCGGGAAGCCGGGTGTCGACCATGAGGATCGACAGGCCCCGCGTCCTCGACTGGCCGGGGTCGGTACGGCACGCCAGCCAGACGTAGTCCGCCGTGTGCACCCCGGAGGTGAACATCTTCTGGCCGTTGACCACGTACGCGTCGCCGTCCCGCCGGGCCACGGTGGCGAGGGACGCCAGGTCGGTGCCGGCGCCGGGTTCGCTGTACCCGATGGACACCTGCAGGTCGCCGGCGAGGATACGGGGGAGGAACTCCTTCTGCTGCTCGGGCGTGCCGAAGGTCTGCAGCGCCGGTCCGACCGAGTAGACGGTGACCAGCGGGTAGGGGACCTCGTGGCGGAACGCGGCGCTGACCACGATCTGGTCGGCCATGGGGCCGAGCGCCCGGCCGCCGTACTCGGTGGGCCAGCCCAGGCCGAGCCACCCGTCGCGCCCCAGCCGCCGGGACACCGCCTTGTACGCGGGACCGAACTCGTCCTCGCGCAGTTGCTCCCGCTCCCGGTCCGTCAGCACCGTCGCGAAGTAGGCGTCCGCTTCCCGCTGGAGCTCCAGCTCCTCCGCGGTCAGGTCGATGTGCACGATCGTTCCTCTCAGCTCGCCCAGGCGCGGCCGGCCGCGGCGTCGAGACAGGCCTCGGTGCCCCCGAGGATCTGGCCGATGGCGAGCCCGCCGGTGAAGTAACGGTGCAGGGGGTGGTCGAGGTCCAGCCCGGTGCCGCCGTGCAGGTGCTGACAGGTGAACAGCGCCGGCACGAGGTCGTGGCAGACGAGATAGGCCGCGGCCGACAGGCTCCGCCGCGCCTGGAGCGTCCGGCCCGTCGACAGCTGCCAGGCCGCGGCCAGGCAGCTGTTCTCCAGCGTGCGATGGGCCACGAAGACGTCCGCTATCTGCATGGTGACCGCCTGGAACTCCGCCAGCGCCCGTCCGAACTGCTTGCGGGTCCTGATGTGCCCGGCGGTCAGCGTCATGGCGCGTTCGAGCAGGCCCGAGGCGGTGGCGCAGAGCCCCAGCAGCGCGGTGAGCTCGAAATGCTCGGCCGCCTCCGCCACCCGCTCCCCTTCGCCCAGCAGGGCGTGCTCGGGCACGGTCACCGCGTCCAGGCCGACCCGCGCGGTGGGGACGTGGTCGGGCACCGGGTGCTCGGCCGGCGTCAACCCGTCGAGGCCGGCGGGCACCACGAAGATCCCGACCTCGCCGTCGCCGACGCGTGCGGGGACGAGGATCGCCTCGGCCTCCTCGCCGAACCGGACGAAATTCTTCACTCCGCTCAGGCGGAAGCCCCCGGGAATGCGCTCCGCCCGCGTCGCCGCGTCGGCCACCCGGCGCCCGCCGGGCTCGCACAGGGCCCCGGTCACCAGCGCCTGCCCCTTGGCCGCGCGGACCATCAGGTCCCGGTGCGGCTCGCCGCCGTACCTGGCCAGGCTCTGCAGGCCGAAGGCCAGCACCGGGAGAGCCGGCACCAGCCCGCCGTACACGGCCACCTGCCGCAGCACGGCGGCGAGCACAGTGTGATCGGCGTCGGCGCCGCCCAGCGTCGCGGTGAGGAACGCCTCCGGCACGCCGGCCTCCACGAGGCCCTGCCACGCGCTCCGCGAGTAGCCGTCGCTCTCGCACTCGCTGGAGGCGATGATCGTGTCCGGAAGCTCCCGGCCGAGGATCTGACCCGTCAGATCGCCGAGGGTCTCCGCCGTCTCGTCAAGCCGAAAGTCCACCGCGATCCTTCCCGAGGCGACCGGTTCGTTCTCTCATCACTCGCATGACCCGCGGCACGCTCTCAGCCCTCGAGCCGCACCGGGAAGCGGACGTAACCGAGGCCGTCCTCACCGGTGGCGGTGAAGAGGCCCCGATCCCGGGCCTGGGTGGACCCCGCCAGTTCCAGGGGGGCGGTGACCCGCATGACCGGCACGTCGGCGGCCTCCAGCAGGTCGATCACGTCCTTGGCGGCCAGGGCGCGCACCGCCTCGGCGATCCGGCCGTTGATCTCGCGCGTCCCGCGCAGCCGGTCGAGGCGGCTCTCCAGCCCGAGATCCGACACCTCCAGCCCGAGGGCGGCGACGAGGCGCTGCCAGAAGTGTTCCTCCAGGGCGGCGATGCTCACGTACTCGCCGTCGGAGGTCTCGAAGACGCCGTAGGCCGGCCTGGTGAAGACGGCCTCGCGGCACTCCCCCAGCGAGGCCCGCCGGTCGGCCTGGAGCTGGCCCAGCACCATGTTCATGCCGTGCATGAGGCAGTCGGTGATGGACACGTCCAGATGCCGGCCGAGGCCGGTCTCGTTGCGCTGGAGCAGGGCCGTGAGGGTGGCGCTGAGGGCGTACATCGAACCCAGGAGGTCGCCGATCGGCACCCCCACGCCCAGGGAGGGCGGGTCGTCGAGGCCGCCCATGAGGCTGAGCATCCCGGAGGCGGCCAGGTAGTTGAGGTCGTGGCCGGGCACCCGCGACAACGAACCGTCCTGCCCGAAACCGCTGATGGAGACGTAGACGAGGCCGGGGTGCCGGGCGGAGAGCTGGTCGAACCCCAGCCCGAGGCGCGTCATCACGCCTGGCCGGAAACCCTCCACCAGCACGTCGGCCTCCGCCACGAGAGCCTCGGCCGCCTCAAGGCCCGCCGGCCGCTTCAGGTCGAGCGCGTGGATCCGCTTGCCGTCGTTGAGTACCTGGTAGGTGCCGGGATGGGTGGTGAAGGCGCCGTCCCTGCCGGGCCGCTCGACCTTGTCCACCTCGGCGCCCAGGTCGCGCAGGCACCGGGTCAGGAAGGGGCCGGGCGCCAGCTCGGAGAAGTCGACGACCCTCAGCCCCGACAGCGGTCCCCCAGGACGGGTGCCCGCCCTCTCGTCACGTTCCATGCTCCACCTCTCCGGCATCGCCACACGGCGGATATTACGGTATTTCGCGAAAGACTTCACTATTTCGTTGATTGGCATCTGCCGGAGAGGTGTTCGGTCAGTACACCTGGGTGGTGGGCCGGATGACGACCTCGTTGAGCGCGACCTCCCGGGAACGGGTCACGACGTAGTCGATCGCGTCGGCCACGTCGTCCGCGGCCAGCCGTACGACGTCGCCCATGGCCTTCCTGCGTGCGGCCATGACCTCGGGGCGTACATGGCTGGACAGCTCGGTCTCGGTCGCGCCCGGCTCGATCACCGACACCCGTACGTAGCGGCCCGCCAGTTCCTGGCGCAGCGACTCGCTGAAGGCGCCCACGCCGGACTTGGTGAGGCCGTAGACCGCGTTGCCTGAGCGCACCGCCCGCCCCGCGATCGAGCTGACGTTGACGACGTCGGCGACGCCGCGCGGCGCGGTGCGCGCGGCCCGGACAAGATGCGGCAACGCCGCGTGGGTCAACCGCAGCAGGGCTCGGACGTTCAGATCGATCATCCGGTCCCACTCCTCGACCGGCGCGTCGGCGACCGCGCCGAGCAACATGACCCCGGCGTTGTTGACCAGGACGTCCAGCCGGCCGAGCGCGGCCACGGTGTCCTCCACCACCCGTACGGCCTGGTCGCCGTCGGTCACGTCCGCGGGCAGGACCACGCACCGGCCGCCCCGCCCGCCGATCTCGTCGCGCAGCTCGGCCAGCCGGTCGTGCCGGCGCGCCACCAGCACGGTGGTGGCTCCCGACGCGCTGAGCCGGAGCGCCGTGGCCCGTCCGATCCCGCTGCTGGCCCCCGTGACGACGGCGACCAGCCCCTCCAGTGACTCCGCCATGGCTCTCCTCGTCCGCCGATCCGTACGGGACACCCGCTACTCGAGCGACTCCCCGATGGCGGGCACACTGCGGTAGGCCACCCAGCGGCTGATCCGGCCCTCACCGTCGAACGTCCCCGCTCCCGCGAACGACGACCTGATCGGGCCGCCCTCGAACTCACGCACGATGCCCTCGATCAGGCAGCGGTCGTCGGCGACGAAGAGCGACTGGATCTCGTGGTGCCACTTGCGGGTGCCGCGCCTGCCCTTCAGCAGGGCACGCAGCGCTTCACGCCCCTTGACCTCGGCACGCTTGGGGCTGTCCGGGTCGAAGGGCGGGTGGGAGTAGAAGGCGTCGTCGGTGAAAAGGTCCGCGACGGCATCGAACTCCGAGTTCTCCAGGCCCTTGACGTAGCTGAGCACCGTCTGACGGACGGTCTCACGGTCGGGGTAGTCGGGCTCCGTCATGTCTCTCCTTCTGGTTACGGACGCGAGACACCCCGGGGGCGCCGGAGAAGCCCGCGTCGATGAAATGCGATCTCGTCCCAACCGGGCCGAGGATCAGTGCACGGCCACGTCCAGCGCCGTCAGCATCTCCACCGGGAGCGGCTGCCAGAGTTTGGAACGGTCCGGGCGGTCGACCGGAGAACCACCGGCGGAGAAGTGGCCCGACAGCCGCTCCGCGAGGTCCAGCACGGCGTCGACCATGGTGTCGCCCTGGCAGCTGATGTCGCCCACCCCCAGGCACCGGGCCGAATAGCGGCCCTCCTCCCAGGTGATGGCCACCACGACCTCCACGTACACGGACTTGTCGTCCTGCTCGCCCATGCTGATCCCCTCCTCACGCGCCGAAGGTGAGCACGGGCTTGATGACCTTGCCGCTCTCGGCGTCGGCCATGGCCTGTTCGATCCGGTCGAAGGGGTATGTCCGCACGAGCCGGTCGACGGGGAACCTCCCGTCCCGGTGCAGCCGCATCAGGGCCTGCAGGAACGGCGCGGTGCCGTCCCCCATCACGATGCCCTCGATGCGCATCGCGCCCATGATCAGCTGGACCACGGGCAGGGACACCTGCTCGCCGGCGGCCGGCGCGCCGATCAGGCCCATCGCACCGCCCCGGGCCAGCGCCGGCAGAGCGGACCGCAGCACCTTGGTGCTGGCGGTCGTCTCGACGATGACGTTCGCACCGCCACCGGTGGCGTCCTTGATGGCCGCCGTGAGGTCGTCGGTCTCCGCGCCGTTGATCGTGTCCGTCGCGCCGAGCTCCTCGGCCAGGGCCAGCCGTTCCGGCACCATGTCCACCGCGATCAGGCGTGCCGCAGGGGTCAGCGTGGCCGCCATGATCGCGGACATGCCCACCGCGCCCGCCCCCAGCACGACCACGCTCTGGTTCGGCTGCGGCTTCAGCACGTTGAGCACGGCCCCGGCCCCGGTCACCACGCCGCACCCGAAGGGGGCGAGGACGTCGTCGGCGAGGTCGCCGGGCGCCTTGAGAACGGTGCGCTCCTCGACGAGGGCGTAGGTGCTGAAAGAGGACTGCCCCAGGAACCTGGCCGCGACGGGCTCGCCGTCCATGGTCAGGACCGCCGTGCCGTCGAGCCGTCGGCCTCCCCAGCGCAGGGCGGGCACCGCGCAGAGTGCCGGATGCCCGGTCAGACAGGGCTGACACAGCCCGCAGGAGGGCGAGACGAGCAGGACCTTGTCTCCGGGGCGGACCGTGGTCACGCCGGAGCCGACCGACTCCACCACACCCGCGCCCTCATGGCCCACCACACCGGGCAGCCCGAAGGGGATCTTCCCCTGCATGATCGAGATGTCGGTGTGGCAGATGCCCGAGGCGGTGACGCGCACCAGCACCTCCGTCGCCCTCGGCTCGGCGACCTCCACCTCACGGAACCGGAGCGGCCGGCCCGCCGCCTCGCACACCGCCGCTGTTGCTTTCATCCCTGCTCCTCGTCAGTAAGCGGCAGGCGGACCGCGTCGTCGGTCACGGTC
Source organism: Nonomuraea wenchangensis (assembly GCF_900111685.1). Taxonomy (GTDB): domain Bacteria; phylum Actinomycetota; class Actinomycetes; order Streptosporangiales; family Streptosporangiaceae; genus Nonomuraea; species Nonomuraea wenchangensis. Next base: position 238,343 of record NZ_FOHX01000014.1, on the reverse strand, counting down.
CCTGCCGGGGTCTTCGTCCGCGATGGCCGGCCGATCACCGCACGGCGGCGCCCTGGCCGGCGCTCGACGCGACGTGCGACTGCCGGGCGAGGACCGCCTCCATCCGCGAGAAGGCGATCAGGCGTACACGCGGGAACCCGGGGTGAAGGTGACGGGAACCGCCTTGGGGCCTCGGTTGATGGGGATGTTGCTGCCGATCTCGATCTCGCCGTCCAGCGCGAAGTCCGGCATGCGGGTCAGGACCTGCTCGATGGCGACGCGCATCTCGAGGCGGGCCAGGTGCTCGCCGATGCAGCGGTGGATGCCGTGCCCGAAGGCCACGTGCGGGTTGCCCGTCCGGTCGAGGTCGAACTTCTCGGGGCTCTCGAACTTCGCGGGATCCACGTTCGCCGCGCCGAAGGCGAGGCCCACGCGGTCGCCCTTGGAGATCGGCACGCCCTGCAGCTCGAAGTCCGAAGTGGCGGTCCGGCCCATCATCTGCACCGGCGACTCCAGGCGGAGGCTCTCCTCCACAGCCGCCGGGATCAGCGAGGGGTCCTCGATGAGCCGCTTCTTGACGTCCTGGTGGGCGCCCAGACGCCACAGGGAGCCGCCGATCCCGTTGACCGTCGTCTCCTGTCCGGCGATGACCAGGGTGACGGTCATCGCGACCGCGATGTCGTGCCCGATGGGCGCACCCTCGATCTCGGCCTTGGCGATGAAGGTCAGCAGGTCGGCGCGGTCCTCGCTCTGCTCCGCCGCGGTCACGATCTGGTCCACGTACCGGAACAGGGCGATGTTGGCGTTCTTCTTGCCTTCCGCGTCGTTCTCCGTCGCGGCGCGGTTGATGTCGTCGGTCAGCTTGACCATGAGCGGCCCGTCTTCGGGCACCCCGAGGATCGCGGCGATCACCGCCGGCGGCATGTAGCGGGCGATCGCGCAGAGGTCGCCCTTCCCGTTCTCGATGAAGGTGTCGATCGCCTCGTCGGCCTTGCGGCGGATGAGGTCCGTCCAGTCCGCGACCCGGTCGGGGCGCAGCTCGGGAACGAGGATCTTGCGGTAGTTGCGGTGGTGCGGCGGGTCCACCTCCACGGGGATGGGGCGGAACGTCATGCCCAGGGCGGGGATCGTCGAACCCAGCCCCGAGCACAGGCGCTCGGTGTCGTTCGCGCCCTCCCGCACCTCGGTGTATCCGAGAAGGGCCCAGTAGCCGCCCAGATCCTCACTGCGGGCGACCGGTCCTCCCTCGCGCACCGTGGCGTAGGCCTCCACGTGCCCGTGTGCGTTGTTCACCTTCGCGATGTCCAGAACAGGACACTTCTTCTCCGACATCAGAGCCCTCCGCCGCCGTCTTTGCGGTATTTCGCGTTAAGTTACGATTTATCGTGGTACGCGTCAATGGATAGAGAGGGAGCGCCCGCCGAGACGAACGCGCCTTCAGCGGTTGGCGCGCTGCGTGCTCGGCAGCGGCGAGACCACGCCGATGCCACCGTCGACCGGAATCCTGGCGCCGTTGACGTAGCCGGCCAGGTCGGACAGCAGGAAGAGCACCACCGACGCTATGTCGCCGGGCACTCCGCAACGCCCCTGCGGCACGGCCCGCTCGACCGCGCGCACCGCCTCGTCGTCGGGGTTCGGATCCCCGCCCGACTGAAGGACGCGGCCGACGACGATGGCGTTGGTCCGGACACCCTGCGGGCCGAACTCCTGGGCGCAGGCGGTCGCGAGGTGGTGGACCGCCGCCTTCGCGGTGCCGTACAGCCCGAGCCGCCTGGTGTTGGCCACCCCCGCCAACGATCCGACGAACACCACGCTGCCGCGGCCCCTGCGGGCCAGCCGCGGGATCGCCACCTGGGCGAGGAGCACGGGATGACGCAGGACTAGGTCGAACTGCCGTTGCATCGACTCCTCCGTGCCGTCGGCGAGGAGCTCGGGCATCGCGACGCCCACCACGTCCACGATGCCGTAGAGATCGTCGCCGAACAGCTCCTCCGCCCGGTCGAACACCGACCCGAGCCGAGTCCGGTCGGTGACGTCGGCGGCCATCGCCTCGCCGCCGCAGCGGGCGGCCGTGGCCTCGGCCTGGGCGCCGTCCCGGTCCACGCACAGGACCCTGCCCCCCGCCTGCGCCACGGCCTCACAGACGGCGCCTCCGATGCCCTGTCCGGTGCCGAGCACCACGACCCCGCGGCCGTCGAGCCGGAGCCGCCCGACGTAGTCGGCGACCTCGTCAGGCGAAGCCATCAGAATTCCTCGCAGTAGGGGCGGATGTCCATCTCCTGGGTCCACGCCGTGCGCGGCTGCACGAGCACCTGCCAGAACGTCTCCGCGATCTGCTCGATGTCCAGCATGCCGTCCTTCGGGCGGCGGTCCTTCGCCTGCGGAAAGGCGCTGTTGAGCCGATCTCCGTCGATGGGGCCGTGGACGATGATGTTCGCGACGTGGATGTTGCGCGGCCCGAACTCCCGCGCCAGCGCCTGGGCCACGGCCCGCTGGCCGAACTTCGCCGAGGCGTACGCGGCAAGCTTGGGCCGGGCGATCACGCCGGAGACGGAACCGGTGAACAGGATGGCTCCGCCTCCCCTGCCGACCATGCGGCGAGCCGACTCACGTCCGGTGAGGAAGGCGCCGAAGCAGTTGGTCCGCCAGACGCTCTCGAAGAACTCGGCGTCCATGTCCAGCATGCTGGAGCGCCACTGGGATCCGCCCGCGTTGTACGTGGCGACCACGAGAGGCCCGAGCTCGTCGACGGTCGCGAGCGATTCCTGGAGGCCGGCTTCCGTGCCGGCGTCACCGACCACGGCCGTCGCCCGCCCACCCCGGCTCCGGATGTCCTCGACGACCTCGGCGATCTTCTCCTTCGTACGTCCGGTGACGACGACGTGCAGACCGCCGGCGGCGAAACGCCGGGCCACGGCGGCACCCGTGCCTTGCTTCGCCCCGACTCCGACCACCCAGGCCACGCCGTCCGCGGGCGGGGCGCCACCGTTGACCGGCCATCCGCCGAAGTTCTGCGCCTCTTCTGTCGGCTGTGCCATCTGGCTGCCCCTCTCTCGTCGCGACCGTTGTGCATACGTATCGGGCCGCGCCGGCTCGGCCGTCGCGACCCGTCTCCACGTGGCCTGTTCATGATCCGCACCGGGTGAGCTCAGGCTTATGAAGGTCGGCGACCGACGAGACCGAGCCCTGCCTGCGCGCGGCGCGGACAGGAGGCGGCGGCCGTACGCGGATGCGAGCGGCTGGAGAACACGATCAGTGCTTGCACACGCATTTCCTCGAGCGTCACGTCACCCCGGCGAGGGATCCGTGTAACTTCGTGGAAATCTACGATATTTCGCAGAAGGGGCGCAAGGGGGACAGCCACGTTCACCTGCGACCCTCGGCCCCCACCGGGGCCGACGCCCGGCCGGACGCCGCCCTTGCCCCCTTCAACACTCAGCCGTAACATCGACCGAGATATCGTAATCCTGCGGACACCAGGTCGCACGCCGAGCGCGCTCGGCACCGACAGGAACCTTCGACGCGCGTCACACGGGATCACGAGACCGCGACTGACATACCGAAATACCGTAAGGTCCCCACCCGGCCATGGCGAAGGGATGTCGTGCATGGACCTGATCACGCAGAAGAGACTGCTCATGGAGGTCGGTCCTGGCACGCCGATGAACGCCTGCTTCAAGCGGTTCTGGTTGCCGATCGCGCTCTCGACCGATGTGGCCGACAACGACGGCGACCCGATGCGTGTACGCGCCCTGGGAGAGGACTTCGTGCTCTTCCGCGACAGCGAGGGGCGCCTCGGGCTGCTCGACGAACTGTGCACGCACCGCAGCGCTTCACTCTGTGGCCGGCGGCGTCGTCTGGGGGCACTTGGGCCCCCAGGACAAGGAGCCGCCCTTCCAGCGCTACCCGTTCTTCGACCTGCCCGGCGAGAACGTCGTGGTCGAACTCGTCGTCTGCTCCGCCAACTACACGCGTCTCGTCGAGGGCCTCATCGACACCACCCACACCGGTTCGCTGCACCAGGACGCCTTGCGTCAGCTGGCGGCAGGTGAGGGACCGGCGCCCAGCTTCGGCGGGACGCCGCGGGTCGCGTCCGCGGGCGTGCTGGCGCAGGACCTCGCGCCGGACATCGAGGTGCAGGAGACCGACTTCGGCTTCCGTTATGCCGCCGTGAGCCGGCACCGGCAGGTCGACGGCTCGGTGCGCCGCCGGGCGAGGGTGACGAGCTTCAAGCACCCGACGTCGATCCTCACCCAGTCCGGCCACCTTGCCCAGATGGTGTTGCCCGTGGATGACGACCGGTCGTACCTCTTCATGACCTTCTGGGATCCGACCCGGAACATCAGGGACGGAGAGGCCCGCCAGGAGATTCTCACCTACTACGGCATCGACGACATCGCCAAGAACGTCTACGGAGCCGGGCGCGAATTCCACGACCTGCCGGACCGGCCGAACAAGTCGAACAACTGGCTGCAGGACCGCGCGGCGATGAAGAACGGCAGCTTCACCGGCCTCTACCGCTTCATCCCTGAGGATTTCGCGGTGAGCGCTTCGATGGGTGGCGTCGAGCGCTTCCCCGTCGAGCATCTCGTCCCCGCCGACCTCGCCATCGCGCGCTTCCGCCGACAGATGATCGACAATGTCCAGCGGGTCCAGAAGGGCGAGGACCCCAGAGGTTTCGATCCCAAGGAACAACCGCGGCCGGCTCAATACGACGTTCCCGAGGGCGAGGACTGGCGCGATCACTACACCCGCGCCGCCGACTGACGAGAGGAGCGCGCCGCCGACGCGGCGCGCTTTCCCTAGTGGCGGAAGGCGCTTTTCTCGCTTAAGCCCTTACTGTCGGAAAAGCCCCAGTAAATCCGGTTTCAGCGGTACGATCCCGGCCGCCGAGCGAGCCTGTCAGGAGGCGCTGCCGAAGACGGTGTCCTTGACCTCGTGCAGGATCTTGAGCAGTTCGTCCTGGCTGGAGCGCACCCGATCCGTCGGTCCGATGATCCCCAGACCGACCATGTCGTCCCCGATCCGACTGGAGACCGCGAACGAACTGACGCCGACCGTGCCCTCGTCGACGGCTTGGTACCAGCCGAGTTCCCGGTGGCGGCGCACCTCGTCCTCGAGTTCCCGCGGCTCGGTCTTCGTCCGGTCCGTGAGCCTGGACAGCGCCTTCAGCCGCAGCGTCCGGCTCATGTCGTGGTCGTCGAGGCCGCCCAGCAACGCCTTTCCGATCGCGGTGCCGTGGATGGTGAAGGTGTCCCCCACCCCGAGCACATAGCGCAGGCGGTGCCGCCCCTCCGAGACCGCGAGCACCTTGATCCGGTCACCGGCGAGCACCGCGCAACAGGCCGTTTCGCCCGAGCGCTGCGCGAGCAACCCGCTCGCCTCGGTGCCGAACGCCGCGAGGGCGTCGTTCTCGGCGATCGCCTTGGCGACGGCGAGCAGGCGGCCGGTGGGGTAGAAACGCCGTGTCGTGACGGTACGGCTCACATAACCCAGTTCGTGCAGAGTGTTGAGCAGGTCGGAACTGCTGCTCTCGGGTATGTCCAGCAGCCTGGCCACTTCGGATTTGGTGAGCTCGCGCCGCTCTCGCGCGAAAATCTCGAAGAGCGCCATCGCCCGGGCAGCGGCGGGCACGGTCGTCCCGTTGGCCTCCGCGGGACCGCCGCGCGAACGCCGCCCGCGCCGCGCAGGTGGGGCGGCCTCGGCCGGCTGGACCGGTTCCACAGCCTTCGCCATCGGAATCCCTTTCCATTGGTCGCTCAAGATGCCTTGCCAGTCGGTAAAAGCCAATCGAACACCTGGCGCCACCCGGCCCGGGTGACTTGCCCGTGTCCGCGACACTCGCACGGCATCGCGCCGATCAGCCCTCGAAATGAGCGAGTCATCGGGTAGAGGTGCCGAGATCAACCGTCCACACACCCCGGATGGCCAAATCCGGATCAAGGATACCGTGGCATGGATGCCGATAACGAATTTTCGTCGAACATAGCGCCCCCGCGTTCGCTCTCGGGATGGCCGAAGCCGCCCGATTTATCCCCCGTATCACCGATACACATCCCCGTCCCCCTGCGCCGGCGCGCCTCGCACGGCAATCCACCCGCCGCGACCTGCCCGGCCGGAGCGAGACAGGGACAGCATCCTATAACGACATTTCGGCCAAACTAACGACCTGCCGGTCAGGCGTACATGGGCGAGACAGGCCATGAACCGGTGCAGATCATCCATCGCCTCCAGCTCGCGCCCGAACGCGAGGGCCCGCCCACTCCACCCCGGGCCATCCCGCCGCACATGCCGTACTTGGTCATCGGCTCTCTCCGACATATCGTCAGCAATTACGACTGGCCGCGCATGCTGGTCAGGCCGCCTCCGATGTGACCCGACTGCCGCCCAGGATGCCGGTCGGCCACGAGCAGCGGAGTCTGCACCTCACACCAGCAGGTGACCCTTGACCGGCATGCCGCGCGACGACGCCCGGCGACCGAGTCAGCGGCCTCATTCGGCCGCTGCAAGCATTGGCTAGAACAACGAAATACCGTACACTACTACAGTTATTCGCAATATGCGCCCAACTGCTGCTGCCGCTCTTCCCTCCTTCGCGTATGCGCCACACGCGCACACACAGGCGATGAGGGAGCGGTATCCGCTCCGCGCGGCCGCGCGGAGTACGCGGAGGAGGCTTGACCGCATGACAACCCGTCTCACATCGCACCCCCAAGGCCGGACCATCGCAGAAGAGGTAGTGCTGTACCTCAGCTCGGACCATCCGGACCGTGCGGACATCACCCGTGACCCCTACCCCTTCTTCGACCGTCTGCGTGCACACGCGCCGGTCTACCGGACCTCGCTGGGTCCGGTTCTCGTGACCTCCTACGCCGAGGCGCAGGCTCTGGTCCGGGACCGGCGCTGGAGCCGGGACGAGATGGACGGCAGGACCGGCATCACCCCGACCCAGCAGGTGTTCCTCGAGAGCATGGCCTTCCGGGACCCGCCCGACCATACGCGGCTGCGCGGGCTCGTCTCGCGGATCTTCACCCCCAGGTCCGTGGAGCAGAGCCGGGGTCACATCAACGAGATCGTCCAGGACCTGCTCTCCGGCCTGCGTGAGCGCGACGAGTTCGACTTCCTCGAGGATTTCGCGTACCGGGTGCCGCTGCGCCTGATCTGCCGCCTCGTAGGTGTCCCCACAGACATGGAGGAGGACTTCGCGGCCTGGGGTCAGGCGCTGTTCGGCGCTCTGGAACCCCTGCCCCAGGCTCCGGAGGTGGCCGCGGAGCGCGAGGCGATCGCGAAGGAGTGTTTCACCTTCTTCGGGGACCTCATCAAGGAACGACGGGCGAACCCGGGCGGATCCGACATCATCTCCCAGCTGATCGAGGCCAGCGACGCCGAGGACGTGGACGGCAGGCTCTCCGATCTGGAGATCATCGCCAACTGCATGCTGCTGCACAACGCGGGGTTCAGCACCACCAAGAACCTGATCGCCAACGGCATGCACCTGTTCCTCACCCATCCGGACGCCTACGACGACATGCGGGCCCATCCGGACGTGATCCCGTCCGCGGTCGAGGAGATCCTCCGCTACGAGGGGCCGCCGCGTAACAGCCTGCTGCGGATCGCGCCCGAGGACATGAAGCTCGGGGACGTGCTGATCCGCAAGGACGAGCACGTCTACGCCATCCTCTCGGCCGCGAACCGCGACCCCGAGGCGTTCACCGACCCGCACAGGTTCGACATCCGGCGGGAGGGCCCCCGCCACGTGGCCTTCGGCGGCGGCATCCACATGTGCCTGGGCGCCAGCCTCGCCCGTCTGGAGGCCCAGGTGGCGTTCGCCCATCTGGCTTCGGAGCGCAAGCTGGAGCTCGCGACCGACCAGGTCGAGTGGCTCGCGGGGTTCCTCACGCGCGGCCTCGTCTCGTTCCCGGTGCGTTGGGCATGACACAGACGGACGCGCGGGACGGCGCGACGCTGGTGACAGGAGCGGGCCGCGGCATCGGCAAGGGGATCGCGCTGGAGTTCGCCTCGCACGGTGAATCGCTCGTCGTGGCGGACGTCGATCTCGACAACGCCAAGGCGGTCGCCGCCCGGTGTCAGGACGAGTTCGGCGTACGGGCGTCCGCCGTGGCGGTGGACGTCACCCGAACGGATCAGGTCCGCGCGATGGTCCAGCTCGCGGTCTCCGAGTACGGGCGGATCCGCACGGTGGTGAACTGCGCCGGCGTGTTCCCCTTCGCACCGGCTCTGGACACCACCGACGAGACCTGGGACCTGGTCATCGGCGTCAACCTGACCGGGACGTTCCTGGTCTGCAGGGAGGCGGCCAGGAGCATGGTGGAGACCGGCGGCGGATCCATCGTCAACATCTCCTCCGGGGCCGGTTCGATGGCCAACCCGAATCTCGTCGCCTACTCGGCCAGCAAGGCCGGCGTCCTGGGCTTGAGCCGGTGCCTCGCGGCCGAGCTGGCTCCGGCGGTGCGGGTCAACGTCGTCTCTCCCGGCCCGACGCGGACGGAGGGCACCGCCAGGGCCGGGGCGCCGCTGGACACCTCCCGCATCCCGATGCGGCGAACGGGAGAGGTCGAGGAGATCGCTCAGGCGGTACGGTTCCTCGCCTCGGACGAAGCCGGCTTCATCACCGGGCAGACGCTGCACGTCAACGGCGGGAAGTTCATGCCGTGACCACTTGGGGTGGCCGAGCCGCACGTGCTCGGCCACCCCTGGGAGCGTGGTGGTCTTGTAGAGGGCAGGTCGCCGCCGGCCGCGGAACAGGAACCGGCGCGTCAGGCCCGGGACACGTAGCGGGTCTGCAGCTCGGTGAAGGTTTCGAGCCCCCAGCGGCCCTTCTCCACCCCGAGGCCGCTGTGCTTGACCCCCGTCAGCGGCTGGGAGAAGCCGAGCGTGGACTGGTGGGTGTTGACCCAGACCTGCCCGGCCTCCAACCGGTCGGCGACGGCGCCGGCGCGGTCGAGGTCGCCGCTCCACACGGAGGCGCCGAGGCCGAAGTAGCGGTGGTTGGCCTGGGCGACGGTGTCTTCGAGGTCGGTGTAGGGCACCAATGGAAGGACCGGCCCGAACTGCTCTTCGTCGACCACGCGCATCCCCGCGGCGGCGCCGGCGACGATGGTGGGCGCGTAGAAGTAGCCCGGCCGGTCCTCGGGCCGGCCGCCGGCGGCCACCGTGGCGCCCTTGGCCTTCGCGTCCTCGACGAGCGCGGCGACGAAGTCGAGTTGCGCGCGGTTCTGCAGCGGCCCCATGTTGGTGCTCTCGTCCAACCCTGACCCGAGCCGCACCGACGGTACGAGTCCGACGAGGGCATCGACGAGGGCGTCGTGCAGGTGCGCGGGGACGTAGACGCGCTTGATCGCGATGCAGACCTGACCGGAGTTGGTGAACGCGGCCCAGAAGAGCTTCGGCGCGATCGCCTCCACATCGACGTCGTCGAGCAGGATCGCCGGGTCGTTGCCGCCCAGTTCGAGGGTCACCCGCTTGAGGTCCTTGGCGGCGGACGCGGCGATCGCCTTCCCGGTGGGAATCGATCCGGTGAAGGTGACCTTCCGCGGGACCGGGTGGTCGACCAGCATGGGGCCGAGTTCGTCGGTGCCGGACACGACGTTCAGCACCCCTGCGGGGAACACCTCGCGCAGGATCTCCCCGACGCGGAGCGTGGCGAGCGGGGTGTAGGGCGACGGCTTGACCACCACGCAGTTGCCGGCCGCCAGCGCTGGACCGATCTTGAGGCCCATCATGTACGCGGGCACGTTCCACGGGGTGATCGCGACGACCGGTCCCACCGGACGTCGCAACACCTCCACCCGCTCGCTCTCGCTGTCGCTGAGGACCTCGCCGGCCACTTCGCTGCCGGCGAAGTAGCGCAGGGCGGAGATCACGCCCGTCACCAGCCCCTTGGAGAAGGCCAGCGGAGCGCCGAGCTCAAGGGTCGAGAGCCGGGCGATCTCGTCGATGGAGGCGGCGACCGCGTCGGCGCCCTGGTGCATCACCCGTGCCCGGCCGTCCGCCGTCTCGGCGGCCCACGCCGGCTGCGCCGCCGCCATCGCCGCCATGACGTCTTCGACGTGCTCCGCCTCGGCGGTGGGGGCATGCGCGGCCACCTCCCCCGTCGACGGGTCCACGATCGGGAACGAGCGCGGCGCCCGTACGGCCCGGCCCCCGATCGTCATCGTCAACTCTGCGTCCGACATCCGGCATCCTCTCTCTCGAGCCTGTCGTCATCGCGGGTGAGCAGCGCCGGAGCGGTCGCTCTCGGCGACCAGGGCCGGGATGCGCGCAGCGGCGCGCCCGGCCCCGCCCGCGTCAGTCCATCGTGATGACCGCGCGCCCCTTGACCTGGCCGTTCCTGAGCCGCTCGTAGACGGCGTCCACCTCGGCGAAGGGGTGCTTCTCCACCTCGGCTGCGATCGCTCCTGACGCCGCCAGCGCGACGACCTCGTGCAGGTCGGGAATGGACCCCATCCCGGAGCGGGTGACCGAGGTGTCGCGCTGCAGCGAGCGGTGATCGACGGTTATCGATCCGCCCGCGCCGCCGATGAGGGTGATCTCGGCCATGCTTCCGGCCGCGGCGGCACAAAAAGCACCACTGGCGTCGCTTCCGACGAAGTCCACGACGAGGTCGGCGCCACGGCCCGCGGTCAGCTCCTTCACCTCCGCCGCGGCCTGGGCCCCTGCCATGATCGCGTGGTGGGCGCCGAGCCCGCGCGCGAACTCGAGCTTGTCCTCGCTGATGTCGACGGCGACGACGGTGGCGGCCGAGGTCGCCCGCGCGATCTGGACCGCCAGGTGCCCGAGCCCCCCGACGCCGACGACCACGAGCGTCGACATCGGCGAGGCCAGCTTGTGGGCGGAGCGGCGGATCGCGTGGTACGGCGTCAGGCCGGCGTCCGCCAGCGGACCGGCCTCGAACACGTCAAGGCTCTCCGGCAGCGGAACGACGTAACGCGCGTCGGGGACGAGCTGGTAGTCGGCGAGCCCTCCGTCGCGGCCGATGCCGGCCAGGCTCGCCCCGTTGTGGCACCAGTGATCCAGTCCGCTCGCGCAGCGGACGCAACGTCCGCACCCCCACGAGATGTAGATCAGCACGGGCTGCCCGATGTCGAGCCCGGTCACGCCGTCGCCCAGCTCGGCGATCCACCCCGACACCTCGTGTCCCAGCGTGAAGGGCAGCGGGGGCGTGTAGCCGGCTTCGGCGTCCATCAGCGTGATGTCGGTGTGGCAGGCGCCGACCCCCGCGACCTTGACCAGCACCTCGCCCGGTCCGGGCCGGGGAGTGGGCACCTCGACGACCGCCGGCGGCTCGCCCGGCTCGGTCAGACGGAACGCTCTCATGCGCTCTCCCTGGTGCCCGCCGTGAAGGTCACGGGCAGGGCGGCCAGCTCCCGGCGGAACCCGGGAAGCCACTCGGCGTCGTCCGGATGCTTCAGCACGTAGTCAGGGAGCCGGCGCAGCACCTGCTCGATCACGATCTTCATTTCGAGCCGGGCGAGCGGCTCCCCGACGCAGCGGTGGATGCCGACGCCGAACGAGAGATGCGGGTTGGGCCTGCGGTCGAGGTCGACCTCGTCCGGCCGCTCGAAGACCTCCTCGTCGCGATTGCCGCAACCGAAGAGGATCCCGACCTTGTCGCCGGCTTCGAACTGGTGCCCGGCGAACTCGCAGTCCCGGGTGACTGTCCTGGCGAACATCTGCGACGGCGCTTCGAGCCGGAGAATCTCGTTGATCGCGGCGGGAATCAGCTCCGGGTCGTCGATGAGCCGCCGCCGCAGCTCCGTGTCGCGGCCCAGCATGAAGAACGTGCTCGTCAGCGACCTGATCGTGGTGGCGTGCCCGGCCTCCCCCACCAGGATCGCCATGCCCAGCACCTGGTCCGGGGCGAGCGGCGCGCCGTCCACCTCCGCCGTGACGAGCAGGCTGAGCAGGTCGTCCTGGGGGTCGGCCCGCTTGCGGTCGAGCACCTCCCGGAAGAACGACATCAGTTCACGAGCGACCGACTCGTTCTCGGCGAGCAGTTCCTCCCGGGAGGTCTGCAGCAGCTTCGGGCCGAAGCTGCGCAGCCTCTGCCACTCACCGTCCCCCAGGCCGAGGAAATGCTCGGTCATCCGCGAGGGGACGACCTCGCACAGCTCCGCCTTGAGGTCGGCCTCGCCCCGCTCGATGAAGGCGTCGACGAGCTCGGTGGTGACCTTCTCGACGTACTCCCCGAACTTCGCGACCTGCCTGGGCCGGAACAGCGGAAGCAGCAGGGCGCGCAGGGCCTTGTGCTCGGGCGGGTCCGCCTCCAGGGGGATGGCCGGGATCGGCAGTCCGAAGTGGGGGATCGTGACGCCCTGGCCGGAGGCGAACAGGTCGGGCTGCGTGAGCGCGGCCTTGATGTCCTCGTAGCGCGTCAGCATGTAGTAGCCACCGAAACGATCGCTGTGGGCCACTCTGTCCTTCGAGCGCAGGTCCGCGTAGCGCTCGTAGAGCTCGTCCTGCGTCCCCGGCTCGTTGAGGTCGAAGGTCGGCAGCCGTGTCGCGTCAGTCATCGCCGTCTCCTTGCTTTCGTGTCAGAACCCGTATCTGTGCGCCCGCTCGTCTCCGGGACGCTGGGCGGAATGACCATGTGTGATGCCTGATCGCGGGCGAGGCCGGCCGCTATCGGCGCGGAGCCCATGGGGAGACGCGCCGCCCGATCCAGGTCACCGCGGACTGCAGCGCGACCCCGATGATCGAGACGGTCACGATGCCGGCGTACATCCGGTCCGCGAGGAACACCTGCCACGAGTTCCAGATCAGGAAGCCGAGCCCTTCGCGCCCCTGCACGAACTCGATGCCGATGACGAGCAGCACCGCGGTGCCGATCGAGATGCGCAGCGAGGTGAACACCTCCGGCATCATCGCGGGCAGCGTGACATGGCGGAACGTCTGGATCCGGCTCGCGCCGAACGAGCGTGCCGGTTCCAGATAGCCCTCCGCGAGGCCGGCCACGGCGGACATCGTGGAGATCGCCACGATGAAGAAGACGCCGAACGCGACCAGGAGCACCTTCGGGGTCTCCCCCAACCCGAAGATCATCAGCAGCAGGGGCAGCACGGCGAGCTTGGGCACGGTGTAGAGCGCGCTGATGACGGGCTCAAGGGCGGTTCTCAGCTTGCGGAAGCTGCCCAGGAGGACGCCCAGGACGATCCCGACCAGCGCTCCGCCGAAGTATCCGAGCAGGAGCACCCTGAAGGTGCTGACCGCCGCCTCAAGCACCAGACCGGAGGAGACGAGGTCCACGAAGGAGACGACGATCTCACTCGGCGGAGGCCAGAAGCGCTGGTCCACCAGCCCGCTGGAGGAGATGGCCTGCCAGACGAGAAGAATGACGACAGGGGTTCCGAACCGCAGGAGATTGTCGATGAGCACGCGCCGGCGCTGGAAGCGGACCGGATCGCGCTCAGCGAGATCAGGCGTCCTGGTGACCAGCTCGGCAGGTCCGTGCTCGGCCTGCGCCGGCTGCTGCGATTGTGCCAATTCCGTCATGGTTTCCTTCTTCTGCCGTCCCGTTCAGGCGCTTGTCCGCGGATCCGTCTTCATCTCGGACCTGAGCAGGTCCCAGATCTCGCCTTCGAGCTCGGCGAACTCCGAGCTCCTGCGGATCTCCGGAGAACGCGGCCGGGCGAAGGGGACGTCGACCTCGGCGACCACACGCCCCGGCCGGGAACTCATCACGATCACCCGGTCGCCGAGCAGAATGGCCTCGTCCAGGTTGTGCGTGATGAAGATGACGGTCCTGCCGTCCTCTTGCCAGAGCTCGAGCAGCTCCGCCTGCATCACCTGGCGCAGCTGCGCGTCCAGCGCGGCGAACGGTTCGTCCATCAGCAGGATCTGCGGTTCCACCGCGAACGCGCGCGCGATGGAGACCCGCTGCTTCATCCCTCCGGACAAGGTGGCCGGGTAGGCGCCGCCGAAGTCCTTGAGTCCGAGGCGGGTCAGCCACCGGGAGACCCGCTCCTTCGAGACCGAGCCGGGCACCTTCGCGATGTCCAGGCCGAAGCGGACGTTGGCTTCCACCGTCTTCCAGGGGAAGATGCTGTAGTCCTGGAAGACCACGGAAGTGAGCGGCGCCTCTTTGCTGGTGGTGCGCAGCGACACCTCACCGTCGCTGGGGCTCAGGAGTCCCGCGATGATGCGCAGCAGGGTGGACTTGCCACAACCCGACGGGCCCACGATGCAGAGGAACTCTCCGTCACGCACATCGAGGTCGATGGGGCCCAGCGCCTTGACGGTCGCGTGGCCGGAGGCGAACACCCGCTCCACACCACGTACCGCGACTCTGTTGTCGTTCACTACTACTCCCGCTTCGCCGGTTGGACCGTGGGCAGGCCCGGAGGTCGGCGCCGGCCGTTTCACTGCAACGAACCTCTTGTGACGGTGCGGCGGGCGTCCCTTCCGACGGGGCGCCCGCCGCGTGTCCTCGTGATCAGCCGGAGCTGCGCAGGGACTCCGCGAACGAGGAGTCGTAGAGGTCCTTGTCGCTCAGATCGCTGTTGTACTGGAGCAACCCGCTGTCGATGGCCCGGTAGTAGTCCTGGTAGACGGGCGCGAGCTCGGTGTGCAGGTTGTAGTCCGCTTCGAAGGCCGACGGCTCCGCCTCACGAATGGTCTTCTCGGGGACCTTCTGGGCCTCCGCGAGCGCGGCGACGACCTCGTCGGTCTGCCGGTAGTCCTTCAGGAGGTACTTCTGCGTGCTTCTGGCCAGCGCCCGGACGAAGGCCGTTCCGGTGTCGCGGTCGTCCTTCAGCAGCCGCTGCCCGAACATGTAGAACACGCCGGCCACCGGGGAGATCGCTCCCTTGACGAACTCGCAGCAGGAGTCCTTCAGCAGGATCTCCTGGTAGGGGGCCGACGCGTAGGCGGCTCCCACCGCTCCGTTGCGCAGGGCGTTGACGGCGTCGGCGGAGCTCAGGTCCTGCCAGTTCACGTCCTTGGGCCCGATGTCGACCTTGTTGGTCTTCAGGTGTTCGAACAAGGTGGCCCACAGCCCGGGACGGTTGCCCCCGGGGCCGGCGAGGTCCGCTCCCTTGAGGTCCTGCAGGTCGAACTTGCCGTTGTCGCCGAAGATCTTCTTGTTCACCCACAGGCCCTGGTCGGTGTCCTCGGGCCGTCCACCGCCCGGGAAGACGACCCGGATGCCCTCGCCCGATCCGATGATGTTCAGCAGACCGGGGGAGATCTGCGAGGCCAGCACGTCGACGCGCTTCTGCGTCATCATGACGAGCGAGTCCTGCGCGGGGAGGAATTCGAACTCGACCTTGATGTTCTCCTTCTCGAACTCGCCGAGCCGTTCGGCGACCGCGAGCGCGGCATAGGAGCCGACCATGGCCGCGAGCGCGACCTTGACGGTCTTGCGCTCCTTGAGCGGGCTCGGCCGCAGAGCCTGCGGCAGCGTCTCGTCGCCCGCCGTGGAGAACGCGCTTACTTCCCGTTTTTCCGCGACCTCCGAATTGCCGCCGCAGCCGGTGGCGGCCATGACCAGGGCCAATCCCATTGCCAGTGACTTAAGGCCAGGGCGCATCGCTCAGCCTCCAGATTCTTTTCGCCAGGGCGTCCGTCGAGGACGACATCTGGATCTTTCGGTAATTGATCATTTGTGAACGGGGAGGACGGCTTCGCAGGGTGCCCTGTCCCGGTGAGCGGCGTCGTGGCGCGTGGCGGGCGGCATTGCGAGGTTATGGGATACTAACCTCTTTGCGGCATATCGTGTCAATAGACGAAACTTCGCCGTTATCCAAATCGGTGCCGACACGCGAGCGCACGGCAAAAACCATGGTGTCCTCGGGTGAAAGACTCCTTCATCCGCTCACTTATCACGAAGATTCGCGACAGGCAACGGTGTGGCGTGCAGTGGACGCGTCGGCGCATGACGAAAGAGCCTGCCGATACGTTCAGCATCGGCAGGCTCCCCGGGCCTCACTCCGTGATCTCGATGGCTCCCGTTGGACACTGCTCCGCGGCGTCGACCACGAGGTCGCGCAGTGTGTCGTCGACGGGCTCTGGATCCAGGACGACGAGTTCGCTGTGGTTCTCGATCGCGAACACCTCAGGAGCTATCAAGGCACAGGTGCCCGTGCAGGCGCACACGTCCTTGTCGACACTGACTCTCATGGACTGACTCTCATCTCGGGGCGCCGTTCAACGCTTGGTCTGCAGCCGGTGGTAGCCGACTTCCTCGCGCGCCGCGCGCAGGGGTCGCCCGCCGTGGACCGCCTCCCGGATCCGCTCCTCCGCGTCTCGGATCTCCTCCGCCGCCGCGATCACCTCGTCGATCCGCCCGGCCGGGACGCACAGGACGCCGTCGCCGTCACCCAGCAGCCAGTCGCCCGGCTCGACCCGGGCGCCGCCGATCGACACCGGCTCGCCGATCCCCTCGACCCGCACCCGGTCCTTTCCCGTACGCATCCAGTTGCCACGGGAGAAGACCGGGTAGGCCGTCGTGATCGAGCGGTCGACGTCGCGGCACACTCCGTCGATCACCGTGCCGGCCACCCCGTTCCGTACGGCGGTGTAGGTCAGCAGGTCACCCCAGACGGTCGCGTCGAGCCTGCCCTGGTTGTCGAGCACGACCACGTCTCCAGGACCGAGATCGTCGATGTAGTCCCCCACGGTGCCGGGGTCACGGCCGACCGGGCCGTAGCGCAGCGTCCATGCCCGCCCGACGAGGCGGAACGACCGGTCCAGTGGCATGATCCCCAGGCAGTGCCCGGCGATGCCCAGCCGATCGAGCGCGTCGCTGACGTCGGTGCAGCTCAGTGCCCGCAACGCCGTGGTGATCTGCTCGGTGGTGCTCGTCGTGGTCATCGGTTCTCCTGCAGCATCGTCTCGTAGCCCGCGCCCATCACCTCGGACACGGGCGCGCCCGCCTTCACCAGTTCGGCCATGGTCCGCTCGCGCGCCGCGATCCGCTCGGCCACGCCGACGATCTCCTCGGCCCGTTCCCCGGGGAGGAACACCACGCCGCTGCCGTCGGCGATGACGTGGTCGCCCGGCGCCACCGCGACTCCGCAGATCGTCACGGGGATGTTCCAGTCCTGCTCCACGACCCTGCCCCGCGCGGTGAGCGGGACGGCGGCCCGGGCGAAGACGGGCAGGCCCAGCTCACGGCTCTCGTCGACGTCCCGGCAGGCTCCGTCGACGACCACTCCTTCGACGCCGCGCTGCGCCGCCGCGAGAGAGAGGATGCCGCCCCAGCCCGACACGCCGGTGCGGCCTCCGTGCTCGACCACGATCACGTCACCGGGACCGGACGCCTCGACGGCGGCGGTGCCCAGGTGCCGCGGACTCGGCGGAGCCTCCCCCGCCTCGACGAGCCGCACGGTGGTGACCCGCCCCGCGATGCGATGGTTGCCCGTCAACGGCGCCAGCCCGAGAGCGACACCGGTCACGCCCAGACGGTCGAGCGCGTCGGACACCGCACACGCGTCGAGTGCCGCGAGCCTCCTTACAAGATCCTCAGCCATCGCTCTCCCTGTCCTCCATCACGAACGCCAGCGCTTCGAGCTGCACGAGCATCCCGCCCGGCAGCTCCTGGCGCAGCAGATGCCGGGCGGGCCTGGAGCCCGCGTCGGGAAACATCCGGACCCACTCCTCGTTCACGGGCGCGCGGACGTCGGCCGCGGCGAACACCGTCACGTGCACGACGTCCTCGACGGTGCCGCCACCGGCCTCGACCACCGCCCGCAGGTTCGCGAAGGCGTGGCGGACCTGCTCGCCGACGTCCGCAGGAAGCACGCCGCTCTCCCGGTCGACGCCGCGGACACCTCCGGTGGCCAGCAGCGGTCCGCGCCGCGAGGCCGCGGGGATGGGGTTCGACCCGTGTTCGAGGCCCGGCACGACGATGCTGCGTCGTCTCACGACGCGCTCCTCTCCCCCGGCAGCCGGTAGACGTCCAGCGTGGACTCCCCCGCCGCGAGCCGGGCGAAGATCTCCTGCTCCGCCGTCTCCCGCTCGTGGGCCGTCCGTACGACGCCGCCGGCCAGGCCCGCGGGCAGCACGACGACGCCGTCCCCGTCGCCCACCACCAGATCGCCGCGGCGCACGTCCACCTCGCCGATGCGGACCGGTTCGCCGACCGCGCCGGTCCCCTCGGGGTCCTTGGCCGTACCCCTGATGGAGACGGACGGCGCGAAGGTCGGGAAGCCGCGCGTCGCGAGCTGGTCGGCGTCCCGGACGCCGCCGTCGATGACCAGCCCCGCGATGCCGCGTTCCAGCGCGGCGACCGCCATGACCTCGCCCCAGTGGCCGAACTCCAGCGGGTCGCTCCCCTCGCCGAAGGCCACGACGAGGACGTCCCCGGGCTGTGCCGCGTAGATGGCGCGATGCAGCCAGAGGTTGTCACCCGGAGGGCTGAGGACGGGCAGCGCCGGGCCGGCCAGGCGCATGCCCGGCCGTACGGGCTTGACCGCCGAGGGCAGGGCGCCGATCTTCCCGGCCGCCTCGTGGAGCGTCGCGGTCGGCAGCGCGGCGGCCTCCCGCGGCAGATCGGCCGGCGGCGTCCCCGTCACAGCGACAACCTCGGGAAGACGCGCCGGGCGTTGTGCTCGTAGATCTGGCTCCGGTCCTCGTCCGTCAGGAACTCGATGCGGTCGATCGTGTACTTGAAGTCCTCGAAGGAGCGCCCCGTCTCGGGGTTGATGGCGCCGCCGCTGCCCGGCCGCTCGGTGCCGAACAGGCAGCGGTCCACACCGACGGTGCGGAAGAGCAGCTCCAGCGAGTGGCTGCTGTGCACGTCGGTGTCGAAGTACAGCTGACGCAGGGCGTCGTCGAAGGTGGTGAGGTCAGCCGGGGCCTCGGGCAGCTGCTCCCCGTTCATCCCCGCGTGTTCGAGGTCACGGAAGTACTGCGCGATGTGCTTCTTCTTGGTGGCGAGGTCCAGCCACCAGTGCGCCCGCCAGCGGCCGATCTGGTAGGGGATCGAGCCGCCACCGTGGCTGACGATGAGCTTCAGCTCGGGGAACCTCTCGAACACCTCGGAGTGCACGAGCGAGGTCACCGCCAGGCTCTCCTCGGTCGCGAAGTGCTCGTCGTAGGTCTCGCGGCCACGACAGCCGGCGCTGTGGATGAGCGCGGGCACCCGGAGCTCGACGAGCTTGGCCCACAGGGGATACCAGTACGGGTCGGACAGCCGCGGTGAGCGGCCGCCTCCCTCGTCGGGGTCGGGGTTGAGCAGCACGCCGATGAACCCGAGCTCGCCGATCGCGCGTTCGAGCTCGTCGAAGACGATCTCGATCGGCTCGCCGGACACCTGCGGCAGCCCGGCCACCCCGCGGTAGCGGGTCGGGTGCAGTGACACGGTGCGATGGATGAGGTCGTTCTGCAGCTCGATCCACAGCTTCACGTCCCTGGCGACCGGGTGCGAGTGCATGAGCACGAACGGGCGCGGGGAGATGAACTGGATGTCGGTGCCGACCTGGTCCATCAGGCGGACGCCCTTGTCCGCGGCCGCCACGAGGTCCGCGTCGTCGATGTAGCGGTCCAGGTACCACGACTTGGAATGCTGGCCGTTCGACGCCTGCAGGACCGTCCGTACGGCGAAGACCGCGGGCGGGGTGATGAGGTGCGCGTGCGCATCGATGATCATCAGGGGGACTCCTGGTTGCGGAAGCGGCGCCGCTAGGCGGGTTGCCAGACGAGGAAGGCGAGGCCGATGCCGGTGCCGGCGGGGGTGCGGTGCACCGGGATGTACTCGGAGTCGGTCACGGTCAGCCCCGTGAGCGCACCGGCGGCCATCACCCAGTTGAGGATCTCGGAGTTGCCGGAGCGCAGGCCCAGCGGCGGGAGGGCCCGCAGGGTGTCGGCGTCGCCGGCCTCCAGCGCGCGGATGACCCGCCGGTCGAGGTCCTCGTCCACGGCGAAGTGGGTCAGCCCGCCCGAGGCGACGATGCCGACCCGCTCGTCGCCCGGCAGCGCGGTCAGCACCCGGCCGATGACCTCGCCGATGTCGTAGCAGCGGCCCGGGCGGGGCACGTTCGGCGGGAAGTAGGTGTTGAGCATGATCGGCAGGATCGGGATCCGCCGGTCGCCGCACAGACGGTCGATCACGAAACCGTAGGCGTGCCCGAACCCGGCCTTGTGCGGGTCGAGCACCTCACCGGCGACGGAGACGTCCACTCCCGCCTCGATGAGCCCCTCGATCAGGCCGTCGGCCAGGCCGGCGGCGGCGGGGTGCCGATGGACGGTGTCCATCTTGTAGCCCTTGTTCGCCTCCTTGTACCAGCCCGGCAGGTTCGGGTTCAGCTCGTTCTTCGGGTGCGTCACCAGCTCGGGCCCGTTGAAGACCGCGAACGCGGGCAGATGCGCCTTGCTGAACAGCTCTTCCTGGTCGTCGCCGATGATGACGAGAGCGTCGAGTTCCGCCTCGGCGATGGCCCGGGCCACCCGGTCCAGCGCCTGCTGCGCCCGCAGTGCCTGCTTGTCGAAGTTCTCCGGCGTCGCGACGCGCGCGTGGCGTCCGCCGGTCTCCTCGGCCAGCCGGTCGTAGGAGACGACCCGGCCGTCGGCCAGGTAGAGCTCCTGCTTGCGGTAGTCGTCCTTGGCGCGCTCCGCCCACAACCCGGGCTCGATGGCCAGCAGCGGGCTGTGCGACGTGCCGATTCCGAGCACGATCTCAGCCACTTGTTCCTCCCTTGTTCGCCTGCGGCCGACGGCTCAGAGTTCCAGCACCAGCCGGGCGCTCTTGCTACCGGAGCAGCAGATCATCATGATCTCGTTGGATTCCTTCTCCTGATCGGTGAGGACCAGGTCCCGGTGATCGGGAACACCGCTGATCACGCGGGTCTCGCACGTGCCGCACACGCCTTCGGTGCACGAGTACGACACGTCCACACCGGCGCCGAGCAGCGTGTCGAGGATGGTGGCCCCTTGAGGGACCGCGAGCGTCTTCCCGCTCCGGGTCAGCTCGACCTGGAAGCCGCCCTCCGTGGCCGGCGCGTCCTTGGCGGCGAAGTACTCGACGTGGCGCCGTTCCGCCGGCACCCCGGCGGCGGCCTTCTCGAACGTGTCGAGCATCGGCAGCGGACCACAGCAGTAGACATGGGTGGCGTCGTCCACCTCGGCCAGCACGGCCTCTAGGTCGAGCAGCTCGCCGTCGTTCTCGTCGTCGACGTGGAGGCGCACCCGGTCCGGCCGGTCACCCGCCAGCCGCGTGAGCTCGTCGAGGAAGGCGGCCTGTCCACGGGTCCGCGCCGCCAGGTGCAGGGTCCAGTCCCGGCCGAGAGCGCTGAGCCGCCGCACCATGCTGAGGATCGGCGTGATGCCGACGCCGCCGGCGATGAGCAGACTGCGCTCGGCGTCCTCCGCCAGGGCGAAGTTGTTCAGCGGCGGGGATATCTCCAGCAGCCGCCCCACGTGCAGGTGGTCGTGGATCCACGACGACCCTCCGCGGCTGTTCGCGTCGCGGTTGACCGCGACCACGTAGCGGTGCGGCTCGTCCTGGTCGCCACAGAGCGAGTAGCTGCGGACGAACCCGTTGCCCAGGTGGAGGTCGATGTGCGCGCCGGCGGTGAACGGCGGAAGCGGCGCACCGTCAGGACGGCGGAGCTCGTAGGAGAAGACCGAGTCGGCTTCCCAGCGAACCGCCTGTACGCGGACCGTGAGGTTCTCACCGGACTGGGACATGACGTGCTACCTCCGGTGCACTGAGAAACACCTCGCGTCGGTCGCGGGCGGATTCGGCGATGGCCAGACAGGTCCGGACGGTCTCCCGCCCGAACTCACCGTCGTGGAACGCGGCGCGTCCGTGCACGACGGCGTCCACGAGCTCCTGCAGGACGTCCCCTCGGCCCGGCCACCACGGCCTGCCGGGGACGGGCAGCACTTCGACCCCGTCGTCGGTGTAGGCGATCACACCGTCCGGGCCGCAGCGGAGGTCGGCTCCGGCGCAGGTGACGACCAGCTCACCGAAGTGCGGCTGATGCGGCGGCGGCAGCGGCGATCGCGCGCCGTACCCGAAGTCGCTGGTGCGGGCCCGTCGCTCCTCTGCCGGGGTGAGGCCGTCCAGCCTCCGCCGCGCCGCGCCGTGAGCCCGCTTCTTCGGCGATCCGCCCTCGGCGATCCAGCCGTGCAGCTCGTCGCTGTCGAAGTGGTCGTAGCCGCTGTAGACCAGATTCGCCGTCCCCTGACCGGCGAACTCGACCAGCGCGGCGCAGGCGCCCTCGGTGGGGCGCGCCGGGTCGAGGACCGCCGCGGTCGCGCGTACCGACCGCACCGGCCGGTCGGCGATGGTGCGCGCGATGTCGATCTGATGGGGAATCTGGTTGTAGAGGATGCCGCCGCCGCGAGCACTGTCCAGCTCCTCAGGCCGGCGGGGACGGTAGAGGAAGTCGGTGTAGTTCCACATGGCGATCATGCCGAGCGGCCCGTAGGCGCCCGAGGCGACCAGGTCACGGATCATGGTGACCGCGGGATCGAAGCCGTGGGTGTGGCCGACGATCAGCACGACGCCGTTGGCGGCCGCCGCCTCGATCATGGCGTCGCAGTCGGCGACGCTGAGCGCCATGGGCTTCTCGACGATGACGTGCTTGCCCGCTTCCGCCGCGGCCACGGCGTGCGCGCGGTGCAGCTGATGCGGCGTGGCCACGTAGACCGCGTCGACGTCGGCCCGGGCCAGGACACCGTCGATGTCGGCGTGGGCCGGTGCCCCTTCCGCCTGCTCGAACCGCTGCCGCAGCTCCGGGTCGGGCTCGG
The DNA here is from genome assembly GCF_900111685.1 of Nonomuraea wenchangensis. GTDB lineage: Bacteria > Actinomycetota > Actinomycetes > Streptosporangiales > Streptosporangiaceae > Nonomuraea > Nonomuraea wenchangensis. Next base: position 215,651 of record NZ_FOHX01000014.1, on the reverse strand, counting down.
CGGCGGCCGCCAGGCGGATGCCCGGGTGGGTACGCGCGGCCGCGGCCATCACGCCGCCGGCGAGGCCGAGCCCGATCAGCCCGAGGCCGAGCGTGCGCTCGTTCATGTCCGGCCCCTCACTCGACGGGGACCGGCGCGTGGACGCCGCTCGCCTGCGTCTCGGCGCCGTAGGCCGCCATGAACTCGTCGAAGCTCGCGATCGGGCTGATCCTGCTGATCGCGCGCACGCCGAACGCCTCGGGGTTGGCGACGATGGCGGGCTCAGTCCCCTTCCGCAGGGCGTCGGTGAGGTTGACCAGCATCCGCCGGGCGGCGACCACGGCCCGGTCCGAGCTCACCAGGTGCTCGGCGGAGCGGTCGATGATCCCGGGGTCGGCGCCGCCGATGCTGCGGGAGTTCTCGGCCAGCGCCCGGTCCTGGTCGTGCACGCCCCAGATGCCGGTGAAGTTCTTGGTCCGCTGCATCTCCCGGTCGAGCAGGTAGTCGTTCTCCTTGTTCGCGACCGGGAGCCACGTGTCGATCGCGTAGCCGTCCGGGAGCGTGTACCGGCCGCGTTCCATCCGCGGCGGGAACAGCGCGCCGCTCCGGTAGTAGCTGTCGAGCTCGTCCTGCGGAATGGGTTGGTCGACCCGGTAGCCGAAGGTGAAGACGGTGGTGTGGTTGTCGTCGATCGGGACCCAGGCGCGCCCGCCGCCCGCGACGAAGTCACCCGGGGCCCTCGGGATGAGGCTGAACATGGGCAGGATGAACTGCGTGACCCGCCACTGGTACTGCCCCTCGAACTCGCGCCGGGCGCCGTAGACCAGCCCGTAGTCGGTCTGACGCAGCTCGATGTGGGGCGCCGCGTCCTCGGACATCTGCGCGCCGGCCGACTTCTGCTTCGTGTTCTCCCTGTCGAAGTCACGGTGCAGCCAGCTGATGTGCGAGCTGTCGATCTCGCCCTCCAGGCCCTGCGACCAGTTGGTGCGCTGCAGCCATCGGGCGGCGAACACGTGGTCGTCGGGCACGTCGGTGTACTCGAGGTGCGGGAACGGCGGCTGGAGCTCCTTCGGCCCCATGTAGATCCACACGACACCCGCGGTCTCGTGCACGGAGTAGGCCGTGATGCCCACGTTCTTGCGGATGTCGGGGGCGCCGACCGGCACGTTCGGGGTTTCCAGGCAGTTGCCCTCCACGTCGAACTTCCAGCCGTGGTAGGCGCAGCGGAGCCCGCAGTCCTCGTTCCTTCCGAAGAACAACGGCGCGAGGCGGTGGGAGCAGTAGGCCGCCACGATGCCGACCCGGCCCCGGGTGTCACGGAAGGCGACCAGGTCCTCCCCGAGGATGCGCAGGCGTACCGGAGGGCAGTCCGGTTCGGCGATCTCCGAGGTCAGCACTGCCGGCAGCCAGAACCGGCGGAACAGCTCGCCCATCGGCGTGCCCCGGCCCACCCGTGACAGGGCCTCGTTCAAATCAGTACGCAACATGATGGTCCTCCACCAAACTCACCGGCCTGCCCCTACGTCACCGGTCGCCCGGCAACGCGTTCCTTTCGTCCTGCCGCAGCACGAGATCCCACAGCTCCTGTCCGATCGGGGACTGCTCGTCCTCGATGAGGTGCCCGAGCAGTCCCGCGCACCTGCCGACGAGGGCCAGCCCACGCGCGAGATGCAGCGGCAGGTCCATGCTCAGGACCATCGCGCCGACCGCTCCGGCGGTGTTGGCGGGCAGCCTGCGGGAGTAGACGTCACGGGTCGCGTCGTCCACGGCCAGCAGCAGCCGCCAGTAGCGGCCGAAGTAGCCGTTCCGCTCCGACACCGCGCGCAGCGCCGGGATGCGCGGGTCGCCGTCGACGTGGATGTTGTGACCCAGGCCGTACAGAGGCAGGCGCGCGGCCCGGCGCTCCTTGACGAACGTCATCGCCACCTTCGCGACCTCGTCGTCGGAGCTCTCCTCGGTGAGGTCCCGGCCCGCCTCGCGCAGCATCACGGCCGCGTTCTGCATGGCTCCGAGGAAGACGCTGCCCGCGCCGAGCAGGCCGGCCGCCACCGCGGCCTGCGGCGCCTCGGGAGCACCCAGGAACGTCAACCGCGCGGCGAGCGCGCTCGGCGTGAGGCCGTGGTCGGTGACGGTCACCAGGATGGTGTTGAGCATGTCCTTCTCGTTGCCCTGGCACCGCCGCCCGATGGTGACGAGCAGGAGCATGTCGACGAAGTCGATCTGCCCGATCAGCTCGTTCGCCAGGTCGTGGCCCCGGACCGTGATGCGGTCCGGCGTCGTCTGGCCGATCTCAGTCTTGATCACTTCGCTCCCTCCAGCGGCCCGGACGTGACCAGCACGGCGTCCAGGGCGACGACGCCCCGACCGGCGGGCAGGACCCGGACCGGGTTCAGTTCGAGCTCCTCCACCGCGCCGCCGTTCACCTCGACGAAACGGGACACTCCGACAAGCAGATCGACCAGGGCGTCCACGTCGGAGGCGGCGCCCCCGCGCACTCCACGCAGCAGGGCCGCGCAGCGCGGCTCCTCGACGAGTGCCCGCGCCTGCTCCGGCGTCAGCGGCAGCAGGCGGCGCGCGACGTCCTGGAACAGCTCCACGAGGACTCCGCCCAGGCCGAAGGTCATGACCGGACCGAACACGGGGTCCCTGGAGACTCCCACGAGCACGTCGATTCCGGCCGGGGCCATGGCCTCCACCAGCACGCCGTCGAACGGCACGTCCGGGCGCGCGGCCGTGACCGACTCACGGATCCGCTCCAGGCCGGCGCGGACCTGGCCGGCGTCGGCGAGGCCGACGGCGACACCACCGACATCGGTCTTGTGCGTGATCCGCGCGCTGACCACCTTGAGCACGACGGGGTAGCCGACGCGCTCGGCGACGGCCACGGCCTCGTCGGCGGTGCGGGCGACGCCGGAGCCGGGGACGGCCACGCCGTGACGGGCGAGCAGCTCCTTGGCCTCGGGCTCGGTGTGGGTCACGCGCTCACCGCCGGACTCCTCACCGCCGGGCGCGGCGGTGCCGATCGGGCGCCAGCCGGTGTCGAGGTTCCACCGGCCGCGCTCGATCCATCGCTGCAGCGCCTTGGTGCCGTTGCGGACGCTGCGCACCGGCACCAGCCCGCCTTCGACGAGCTCGGTGTAGCCGGCGCCGAGCCGGTCGCTCATCCACACGGTCAGGATCGGCGTTTCGGTCTCACCCTGGACGGCGGCGATCGACGCGCCGATCTGCCCGGTCAGTTCCTCGTAGTCACAGGGGAACGGGTACAGGACGACGCCCACGTCGGGGTCGTCGGCGACCGCGCGAAGGCTCTCGTGGCCGATCTCGGGCCGGGAGAGGATGTCCGACGTGGCGTCGACCGGGTTTGCCACCGCGGCGTAGTCCGGGAGGGTCTCCCCCAGCCGCGTGAGCGTCTTCTCCGAGAACTCGGCCAGTTCGAGCCCGGCACTGCCGATGGCGTCGGCGGTCATGGCGCACCCGCCGCCCGAGAAGCCGTACACCGCGACCTTCTCGCGGCCGGTGGGCCGTTTGCGGGTGAAGAGCGCGGCCGTGTCGATGAGCTCGTCCATGTCGTCGACCTCGACGATCCCCACCTGCCGGAAGACCGCGCTGTTGACCTCGGCGGCGCCGGACAGCGAACCGGTGTGGGAGGCGACGGCCCTGGCGCCGTAGTCGGACCGGCCGACCTTCAGCGCGATGACGGGCTTGCCGCGTTCGGCGGCGTACAGCGCGGCGTCGGCGAAGGCGGGACCGTTCTTGATCCCTTCCATCGTGGTCGCGATCACGCTGATGTCGTCGGCGTCGGCGTAGTAGCGGACGAAGTCGGCCACCGTCAGGTCGACCTCGTTGCCCGTGGACGCCCACAGGCCGACGCCGACGCCGCGCTCCATGGCCTGCAGGAAGCACCGGCCGATGCCGCCGCCCTGCGTGGCCAGCCCGATGGGCCCGGGACGCTGGTCGAGGTGGAAGGACGGGGAGAACATGAAGCCGATGCGCTTGTTGAGGTTGCACAGGCCCGGTGAGTTGGGGCCGTAGATGCGCATGCCGGCTTCCCTGCCGATGCGGGCCATCTCCGCCTCGGCCCGCTTGCCCTCCTCGCCCATCTCGCCGAAGCCGGAGGTGAAGACGATGGCGAAGCGGACCCCCTTCTCGGCGCACTCGTTCAGCACGGTGAGCGCCTGCGCGGCCGGCACGACCAGCAGGGCCACCTCCGGCGTCTCGGGCAACTCCAGCACGCTCGTGTGGCAGGGCAGGCCGTGGATGGTCTTCTTCGTGCGGCTGACGAGGTAGGGCCTGCCGGTGAAGTCCGAGTGGTCGAGCAGGTTGGCGACGGTACGGGCGCCGAGGCTGCCCGGCCGGTCCGACGCTCCGATGATCGCTACGGACTCGGGGTCCACGAGCCGGGACAAGTCCGATGGGCCCGGAGCCACAGTCGCCTTCTTGCTGGGTGAACCCATGCGACGCCTCGCCTCCAAATCGTGTTATTTCGTTAAATGCTACGAGATATCGTGGTCTGTGGCAATGGCGAGCAGGAGCCGCCCTCAGTCGGCCGCTCCGCCGGACTCCGGAACGCCGAGGCGGAGCCGCCAGGTCAGCTCCTCATCCGTCGCGCGCAGCCCGAACTCACACGAGCACGCCGGCCGTCCCGCCCACGTGACGGTCAGACAGTGTTCACAACTGGTCGCCAGCGGCGGAGTGGGGCCGCTCGAAGGGTCGCGGAACGGGGTGCGGTCGGTCATGGGAACTTCACCTCGACATCCAGAGCCAGGGGTGTTGGGCCGACGACGGCCCGGGATCAGACCTCGACAGGCATCCACAACCCAAGAGGAGATGATTCTCCGGCATGTCGCGATATTACACGAAATACCGTTATTAGTCTGGAGAGGTGCGACGGATTCTCGCCCCGTCTGGTCGCCCGAACGCGACAAGGGCGGTCATCGAGCCATCCGTCCCGGTCGGCAGGACGTCGCCGTCTCTCGGACAGCAGTGGCTCGATGACCGCCCACGAGTCATCCGCGGCCTGCTTCGACCGGTTCCGCCGGCGATGTCAGGTCCCGATCGCAGGTGGCCGCGGTCTCGGCTCCGCCTCTCAGCGCGACGCGCTGGGGACGGTGACCACGTGGGCCTCCGTGAAGCCCTCCAGCCCGGCCCGGTTGGCGCCACCACGGCCCACGCTGCTCTGCTTCACGCCACCCCACGGCGCCCGGCCGTCGATCCCGCCACCGCCATGGGCGTTGATCCACGTCATGCCCGCCTCGATCCGGCGAGCCAGCGCGACCGCGCGGTCCACGTCACTCGACCACACCGAACTGCCCAGGCCGAACTCGGAGTCGTTGGCCATGGCGACCGCCTCGTCCAGCGACTCGTACCCGATCACAGGAAGGACGGGCCCGAACTGCTCCTCGCGTACCACCGAGGACGCGCCGGTCACGCCGGACACGATCACGGGAAGGAGGAAGTGACCCTTTTCCGGGTCGGCGTCAAGGGTGCCGTACTCGTCCACCCGGGCACCCGCCGCCCGAGCCTCCTCGATCAGGCGTGACACCCGGGTCCGGATGGCCGCGGTGTGCAGCGGGCCCATGGTCACCTCGGGCCGGAGCCCGTCGCCGACGACGGTGGGGGCGAGCACCGCCCCCAGCCCCTCGGCCACCTCGCCGACGCGTGCCGCCGGGACGTACAGCCGCTTCAGCGCGATGCACGCCTGCCCCCCGAAGGGGAACGCGGCCGCGACCAGGCGCTGATAGATCGACGGATCGGCCAGAGCGTCGTCGAGCACGACCGCCGGGTCGTTGCCGCCGAGCTCAAGGGTGATCGTGGTGTTCGCCGGCGCCGCCTCCTGGGCCACGAGCGCGCCGACGGCCGGGCTTCCGGTGAAGTGGACGTGGCGCACCAGCGGATGTTCCACCAGCGCCTGGGCCACCTTCGTGTCGGGCGAGGAGATCAGCGACAGCACGCCGGGCGGAAGCGCGGCCGCGAGCTGCCCGAAGAGCTTCATGACCGTCAGCGGTGCGGTCACCGGCACGTGGGCGACCACCGAGTTGCCCGCCAGCAGCGCCGGGGCGACGGTGATGACGCCCATGCCGATCGGAACGTTCCACGGCGTGAGGATGCCGATCACCCCGAAGGGGTCGCGGTAGACCCGCGTGCGGTGCGTGCCCGAGTCGCCCAGGTCGTCACCCTCGGCGAGCCAGGCCAGGTGCTCCTCGAGGAACTTCACCGGGTAGTCGAGATACTTCAGCTCCCGCGTGGAGTCGGCGAGCACCTTGCCGTGCTCACGGGTGAGCAGGCGGTCGGCGTCCGTGATGTCCAGTGAGGTCACGGCACCGACGATCAGTTCGAAGCGGCGCGCCGGCGACAGCGCCGCCCACCCGCGCTGCGCGTCGCCGGCCGCACGGACGACCGCGTCCACATCTCCGGCCGCCATCCTCGGGATCGTGCCGACCACCTCATCGGTGCATGCCGGGTTGTACACGTTGACGACCCCGTCGGCCGACAGCTTCACAGGAGTGACTAGGTCTATGTTCACCGGGTTCACTTGGCTACTCCCTAACACCCGACAACTTCCACATGAGGGCCAAGCCCTGAGAACCGTTTGCGGGCTTCCGCGTCGCACGCCGCTATTTCGTCGTACCCTACGGCACACCGTGGTTCCCAGCAAGAGTGCCCGGAGAGGGACAGGCCCCTCACGGACTTCGAACATCGACCAACAGCAACGATTTTCCGCATGAATTCACGAAACTTCGCGCCGGTTCCCTCGGATCGCCTCAGAGGTCCCTGGCGATGGTCTGCTTCATGATCTCGGACGTTCCGGCGTAGATCCGCAGCACCCGGTTGGACGTGTAGACGCGCGAGATCGGCGTCTCGTCACTGAAGCCCATGGCCCCGAACAACTGCACGCAGCCGTCGACGACCCGGTTGGACATCTCGCAGAGCCAGAGCTTGCCGATCGAGCCCTCGGTGGCGGTGGCGACCCCGCTGCGGACCTTGCGCACCATCTCGTGCAGGTAAGCCCGGCCGACCTCGATCTCGCTCTTCATGGTCGCCAGCGCGAACTGGGTGTTCTGGTAGTCGAACAGGGGGCGCTGGAACACCTCACGCTGCTTGACGTAGTCAAGCGTCATCTGGAAGGCCAGCTCCGCCTGGCCGAGCGCGCGGAATCCGATCTGCAGCCGGTCGTACGCCAGCGAGCTCATCATGATCCGCATCGCGCCGCCCTCGCCGCCGAGCACGTTGGACGCGGGGACGCGGACACGGTCGAAGTGCAGCTCGGCGGTGTTCCCTGACGGGAATCCCGTCGTCTTCAGCTTGCGGCGGGTCACCCCGGCCATCGACGGGTCCACCAGGAAGAGCGTGAGGCTCCGGCCGCGCCGCTCCTTCGAGGTCTTGGCCACCACGTAGAGGATGTCGGCGATGTCACCGTTGGTGATGAAGGTCTTGTGACCTGACAGCACGTAGTCGTCGCCGTCCCGTTCGGCGAAGGCGCGCATGGCCAGCACGTCGCTGCCGGCGTCCGGTTCGGTGATGGCCATCGCCTGGATGGCCTCACCGGACAGGATCTGCGGCGCCCACTGGTGGATCAGCTCCGGCGAACCGCCGTCCAACAGGGCACCGGTGGCCATGTCGGTGCAGAACAGGCTGCCGACCGTGCCGTAGCAGTGCGACCGGGCGATCTCGTAGGACAGGATGACGTTGGCGATCGGGGTGCCGCCCGGCCCGCCGTACTCCTCGGGGATCGCGGCGCCGAGGATGCCGGCCCGGCCCGCCGCCCGCCACGCCGCGTGGCGCGACTCGCTGTCGGTCCCCAGCTCATGGAAGGCCGGCTCGATCTCCTTGTCGAGGAACGCCCGGACGGTCTGCCGGTACATCTCCTCCTCCTCGCTGAACGGCGAGTAGTAGGCCAGCTCGGATGCGACCTGCGGGCGGTCGAACAGTCCGAAGTCAGCGGTCACGGCAGAGCTCCTCACAAGTCGTCCGGATCAGGCCGGACAGTTCACGTGGTTTCATCGAACGACGCCGTCCCGCAGCAGCTCCTCGACCTCGGCCTCGGTGTAGCCGAGCTCGGCGAGGATCTGCCCGGTGTGCGCGCCGAAGCCCGGCGCACCGGGCCGGTCGTGCACCGGGATCTCGGTGCGGGAGAAGTTGACCAGCGGGCCGAGGCAACCGGTCAGCCGGCCGTACCGGTCGTCCGCACGGTCCACCAGCACGTGCGCGGCGGTCGATGCCGGGTTGTCCAGCAGCTCGGCGAGGCCGTCGGTGCGGCAGAGCTCCGCCCAGACGCCGGCCCCGGCGAGGGCGGCCAGGAGTTCCTCGCTCCTCCAGCGGGACGCCCGCTCGTCGAAGCGCGCGGCGACGGCGTCGTCCCAATCGGCGCGCGGCGGCGGTTCCTCCTCCGGGAGCAGGACGCGCCACATCGCGTTCGCGGCCTCTTCGGTGCGCGCGGCCACCGCGATCCAGCCGTCGCCGGTCCGGTAGAACCGTTCACCGGGATGGACGCCCTGCCGGGCCGCGTCCAGCGGGGGCGCTCCCCGCATGGTGCCGTCGGCCGCCCGTCGCAGGTCGGACAGCAGGAACATCCCGGCGTTCAGCAGGCTGAGCCACCGGTCGCCGACCCGGCCCGCCGTACGGCGCTCGTACAGGGACATGAGCACGGCGACCGCGCCGAGTGCCCCGCCGGCGTAGTCGAGGTAGGGCGTCCTGATCCAGAGCGGCGGCGCGGCGGGCCCGCCGGCGCGGCGCAGCAGGCCGATCAACGCCTGGATGACCATGTCGAAGCCGGGAGCGTCGGCGCGGGGACCGCTCGGCCCGAACGCCAGGCTCTGCAGCGTCACCGCGTCGGGCTTGACCGCCCGCACCGACGTGGGATCGACGCCCAGCCGCTCGGCCGCCTTCGGGCGGAAGTTGTGCATGACGACGTCCGCGCCGCTGAGCAGCCGCCTGAGCACCTCCGCACCTGCCGGCGACTTCGCGTCGACGGCGAGGGCGCGCTTGCCCACGTGCGCGGCGAGGAAGTGCCGCTGCAACCCGCGGTTCGGGTCGCCGGTGAGGGACTCGACCTTGACGACCGAGGCCCCCAGGTCGGCGAGCAGCCGGCTGGCGAAGGGGCCCGCGACGTAGGACCCGAAGTCGAGGACCGTGATGCCGGCCAGCGGCGCCCCGCCGGTCCGCTCATGGGGCCCGGCCTCGGGAACGGGAGCCGTCCCCGAGAGGCCGATCACGTTGCCGACACCGGTCGCTCCCGCCCGGTCGACCAGCAGGCGGTTCGCGGCGAGCTGCTCGTCGTCCCAGAACTCGCCGAGTTCGAGCACCGGGGCCGCGGGAAGCCCGACCTCGGCGGCGGCGGCCAGGATGTCGTCGCGGTTCATCCGGGCCACGGCCGGCGCGATCAGGGGACGGTTGCCGAAGTAGGTGTCAGGCGAGGCGCCGATGCGGGGGATGCCGCGGTCCTCGGGGTCGACCGGCTCGTCGATGCCGAGGATGCGGTACAGCTTGGCGACCGCGGCGGGAACCCCCATGACGAACTGCACGTAGGTCCCGTCGGCGCACTGGAAGGTCAGGTGCTGGACGTCCTTCGGCGTGACCTTGTGGAACTCGTCGTCGGGGCGCTCGGCCCTCATCCAGAACGGCATCATGAACATCGCCGCGCCCTGCTGCAGCGACGCCGTGACGACCTGGCCGCGCCCGGTGTCCACGCGGTCCAGCAGCGCCGCCCAGGCGCCGAGCGCGCCCAGGACGGCCTGCCCGTACGTGGGGAAGGGCACGGCGAAGTACATCGGCCGGTCGCTGTACTGCTCGGCGGCCAGCCCGGTGCGGGCCTGCACGAGCAGGTCGACGGCCGGCGCCTCCGGGGCGTACCCGTCCACGTATCCCGTCAGGTGCACGACGACGAGCCCCGGGTGCCGGGCGGCGAGTGCCTGGGCGTCCCGCCGGGTGGCGACCGCGGGATGGTCCTCGCCGCCGACCAGGCACACGTCCGCCCGCTCCAGCAGCTCGTCGAGATCGCCGGCTTCGGCCGGCACGGTCACGGACCGCCAGCCCCGGTGGGCGGGGTAGATCTCGTCGAAGACCTCGTCGCCGGGCGGGGCGACGCGGTGCACGACCGCGCCGCCGTCGGCGAGCAGGGTGCTCAGCAGCGCCGCGGCCATGCCCGTGCCGAGGTCGACGACGCGCAGGTCGTGAGCCGGCCGCGGGGTCGTCATGACGGGTCTCTCCTCGATGCTCATTCCGATGTCGCTCGCGGGCTCTCAGCGGGCCTTGAACTGCGGCGCGCGCTTCTCGGCGAAGGCTCGGCCGGCCTCGCGGAAGTCCTCGGTCAGGTCGAGCCGGGACAGCTGCATCTGCTCGTCGAGCGTGGTCGCGAGCGGGACCCACTGCTTGCGGGTGACGCGTACGGCGTCGCGGGTGGCCAGCGGCGGGGCCTTGAGCACCTCGCGGGCCAGCTCCTCGGCCGCCTTGAGGTGTTCGCCGGCGGGAACCAGCCGGTTGATCAGGCCGAGCCGGTGGAGCTCCCCGGCCTTGATCCGGCGGCCGGTGATGAGCATCTCCGAGGCCATCTTGGACGGCATGAAGGTCTTGATCTTGGCCCAGGTCCGTGAGCCGGACATGCCCGTGGTGGTCTCGCTGATGGCGAACTCGGCGTCCTCGGCCGCCACGATGAGGTCGCACTCGGCGGCCAGGTGCGCGCCGCCGCCGAGGACGTACCCGTGCACGGCCGCGATCACCGGCTTGTAGTTGGCGGTGCGGCCGAGCCACCCCTCGCCGCCGGTGCCGCGGAGGTGCTGGGCGCCGCCGACGTGGCCGTCGCGCACCGCTTCCAGGGCCTTCGCCCGCCTGGTCTCGTCATCGTCGCCGAAGGAGAACGAGCTGTGCTCCTTGACGTCGAGGCCGGCGCAGAAGGCCCTGCCCTCACCGTGGATGATCAGCACCCAGAGGTCGTCGTCGAGATCGAACTCCAGCAGCGCGGTGCGGATCTCGGACTCCAGCGTGTCGCTGAGCGCGTTGAGCCGCTCGGGCCGGTTCAGCTTCAGGTAGGCCAGGCGGCCGTCCGTGGTGAACTCGATGGTCTTGTAAGCGGTCATACCGTTTTCATCCTCAATCGTCAGATGTCATGGACAGAAGCGTCACAGGCTCAGCACGACCCGATCGCGCTCCAGGCGGGTGCGCTCGTCGTCGGAGAAGCCGGCCTCGGCGAGCACCTCACGCGTGTGCTCCCCGGACAGGGGGGCGGGGCGGAAGGCCGCCGGGTCGGGGGCCCAGTCGGAGAAGCCGATGAGCGGGCCGAAGCAGCCGGTCACCCGGCCGAACCGCCGGTCCGGGGTGCTGATGACCAGGTGGGCACGGCGGGCCGGCTCGTCCGCGAGCATCGCGGCGAGGGCGTCGCCCGCGCAGCGGGTCGCCCACACGCCCGCGGCGGCCAGCGTGCTCAGCACCTCGTCGCAGGTCCGCCCGCCGATCGCGGCGCCGAGGGCGCGGTGCTCGCCGGGACCCCAGCCCGCGCTGGGGCCGAGATCGCCGAGGCCCAGCGCGGCCGCCAGGGCCGCGCTCATCCGCTCACCGCGGGCATCGACGGCGATCCATCCGTCAGCGGCCCGGTACAGCGACCGCGCGGGATGGAAACCGCACCGGTCGGCGGCGAGCACCGCCGCGCCGGCGACCGATCCGTCCGGCCGGCGGACCAGCTCGCCGCGCAGGAACATCGCCGCGCCGAGCAGGCTCGTGTGCACGTCCACCGCCGCCCCGGTCTCGGCCCGCTCGTACAGCGCCGCGAGCAGCCCGATCGCGCCGAGCGCCCCGGTGCAGTAGTCGACGAACGGGGAGCGGTACCAGAGCGGCTCCTCGCCCTCCCCGCCCGCGCGCACCTCGTGCCCGCACAACGCCTGCATCACCATGTCGAACCCGCTGCGGTCCGCCCGCGGGCCCGTCGCGCCGTACGCGGTGGTGTGGAGATACGCCAGGTCGGGCCTGCCCTGCCGCAGCGCGGCGGCGTCCACCCCCAGGCGCTCGGCGACGCCGAGCCGGAAGTTGTGGTGCACGGCGTCGGCCGTCGTGGCCAGGCGCCGTACGAGCTCGCGGCCCTCCGTCGTCTTGATGTCGACGACGATGCTGCGTTTGCCCCGGTTCGAGGTCAGCGTGTTGCGCAGCCCCGTCAGGTTCGACAGCCCGCTCGGCGGCTCGATCTTGATCACGTCCGCGCCCAGGTCCGCCAGCAGCTTGGACGCGAACGGCCCGGCCACCCAGTTCCCCAGGTCGAGGATGCGGATCCCGGCCAGCGGCGGCGCGTCGTCACCAGGCACGCAGGACATGACGGTGCCGGAAGGCTCCTTCGCGGTTCCGGAGGCGACGGTCGTGAGGCCGACGGGGCCAGCCGGATACCGATGCCCGTCCGGGCCGGAGGCGACCAGACCGGCCGCCCGCACCTGGGGATCGTCCAGGCACTCCCCCGGCGCCAGCACCGGCTCGGCCGCGATGCCGACCGCGGCGAAGGCCTCCACGAGCTCGTCCCGGGGGAACCTGGCGATGTGGCGGCCGAGCACCTCGCGGTCGGCGAAGTAGTTCTCGGCGCCCCGGGCCAGGCTGGGAACGCCGCGGTCGTCGGGGTCGACGGGCCCCGGAATGCCGAGCACGCGATGCACCTTGGCCACCGCCTGGGGCACACCCAGCACGATCTGGACGAAGCCGCCGTCCGCGCATCGGAAGACGAGGTGTTTGACGTCACGCGGCGGGACCGCGTCGAACGCCGCGTCGGGTCGCTCGGCGGTGAGCCACAGGTGCGGCCAGAACAACGCCAGCCCCTGCTGCAGACTCACCCGCACCCGCTGTCCGCGCCCGCTGCGACGGCGCTGGTGCAGCGCGGCCCAGGCGCCGATGGTCGCGAGCAGCGCGGCGCCGTACAGCGGCGGGGCGAACGCCACCTGGGTCGGCCTGTCGCCGAACTGCTCGAAGACGAAACCGGTGCGAGCCTGCACCAGCAGGTCGGTGGCCGGGGTGGGGTCCGCCGTGCCGGGCACGTAGCCGCCGACCTCGACGACGACCAGCCGTGGATGACGGGTGGTCAGCTCCTGGACGTCCGGTTCGCCGAGGTGCGGCGCCGTACCCGCCTCGGGGTGGTCCTCACCGCCGACGAGCAGGACGTCGATCGAGTCCAGGAGGCCGGGCACGTCCGAGGGGTCGACCTCCGCCCAGTCGCGGGCCCACAAGGGCTGGGCCGGGTAGAGCTCGGCGAAGGGATCGGGTCCGGGGCGACGGACGCGGAGCACGGTCGCACCGGAATCGTGGAACAGCCGCGCCGCGGCGGCCGTCGGCAGCCCGTTGCCCGCGTCCAGGATCCGGAGCCGGGAGATGGGCAGGGGGCGTCGTGCGGCGACGGTCACACCCCGCTCCGGTCTGCCTCCGCGAAGTGGTCCTTCCACGACCTGCCTTCCTCGAGTACGAGGTAGTCCCCTCGGGGCTGCTGCGTGTAGTTCAGGCCGAGCGGCTCCTCCCCCCTGGCCACGCGCTGCGCGTTGTCGATGAGCCGGCGGCGGAATCGCGCGATCGCGAGGTCGGCGGGAACCAGGTGCTCGATCGGGAAGCGGTCCATCGGGCCCATCGACGCGGCCACCCCGAAGTCTTCGGGGATGAACCGATGCATCCCCGTGAAGCTCCCGTTCCGCATCGCCTCCCGGTCCTGGCCCCAGTTGTTCTCCTTGCGGGGCCGGCCGGGCAGGTCGTGGAACTCGCGGCCGAGTCCCCACGTGTCCATGCCGATGTCGTCGATGCCGTAGTAGGCCCGCAGCTCGTCGCGGGCCGCTCCGACGCCGATCTGCCGCGTGGGATCCCAGAAGATCATGAAAAAGTGTGACCGGTCGTTGTCGACGGGCAGCGTGATCTGCATGAGGTGGTCCGGCGGAACGAAGATCGTCGTCGGGAAGGCGTAGCTGGTGATCCGGGCCGCGCGTGACTCGGTGCCGTCCTCGTTCCTGACGGTGCGGATCGCCGCGTAACGCAGGCCGAAGTCGGCCTCCTGCACCTCGATGTCGGGCGCGAGGTTCTTGGCGAGGACGGCGCCCGTGGACGCTCGGGTCCGGCCGCCGAGCGTCGGCGCGGGACCGCTGCTGCTGTCGAGCTTCTTCAGCGCGTCCTGGTGCAGGACACCGGTGTGCGAGGAGTCGAGCAGGCCCTCGACCACGCGGGTGTAGTTCGCCGACGCGACGACGAGCTCGACGACGACGTTGTCCTCGGGGAGGTCGAAGAACGGGTGGTGCGGCAGCGGGGGCTCGGCCTCCGGTGGCCCGAAGTACCCCCACACGATGCCGCCCGCCTCGCGCACTCCGTAGGCGGGCTGGCGTACGCGCTGCTTGAACCGGTCGTCCCGGACATTGGGCGTGTCGAGGACGGTGCCGTCGACCGCGAACTTCCACCCGTGGTACAGGCACCGCAGGCCGCCCTCCTCGTTGCGGCCCAGGCACAGCGAGGCGCTCCGGTGCGTGCAGAGCTCGTCGAGGATCCCGAGACGGCCCTGGGAGTCGCGGAAGACGACGTAGTCGTTCCCGAGCACCCGGAGCCGCGTCGGATCGCCGTCCGGCTCGGCGACGTCACGCGTCAGGCATACGGGCCACCAGAACCGGCGCATCAGGTCGTGCATGGGCGATCCGGGCGAGACGTCCATGAGCAACTTCTTCTGCTCGATCGGGTTCATGGGGCCCCTTTCGCACATCCCACGCTTCCGGTATTTCGGCAAAACCTACGGCATATCGACCTACCGGACAAGAGTGGCCCACTTGATCGCGCCCGCACGGATGCCCACGTGAGCGTTGACCACAGCCACGATACTCCGTATAACTATACGAAATCTCGCAAAGAACATTCGCCCTCAGGGGTGATCCTGGCGGTGGCGTCGAGGAGGCAATGTGGACTGGACCGCGCCCGGCCAGGAAGAGGTGGCACCCGGGGTTCACCGCATCCCGCTGCCCCTGCCCGACGACGGCCTGAGGGCGGTGAACGTCTACGCCGTCACCGGCCGCCGCACCAACACCCTGATCGACGGCGGATGGAGGACCGACGCCGCCCGCGACGCCCTGGACACCGCGCTGGCCTCCCTGGGGCTGGCGGTGCGGGACTTCGACCGCTGCCTGGTGACCCACCACCACCGGGACCACTACACCATGGCGGTCGACCTGCGACGGCGCGCGGGGCTGTCGGTGTCGTTGGGCGAGGGCGAACGAGCGAGCATCGAGTCGGTGAGCCGACCTCGCCGCCCCTTCCAGGAGCAGCGGCCCCTCCTGTACGCCGGCGGGGCGGGCATCGTGGTCGAGCTCCTGGACCGGCTCAAGCCGAAGCCCGTCGACAAGCACGACTACGAAGAGCCGGACCACTGGCTCGACGACGGGCAGACGGTCCCGCTCGACGGAAGAACCCTGCGCGTACGGGCGACCCCGGGCCACACGCTCGGGCACGTCGTCTTCGTCGACGACGAGGCCCGGCTGATGTTCACCGGCGACCACGTCCTCCCGCACATCACCCCGTCCATCGGTTTCGAGGCCGTCACCCGGCGGACTCCCCTCGCGGACTACCTGTCGTCGCTGGCGCTGGTGCTCGATGAACCCGACCGGCTGCTGCTGCCCGCCCACGGCCCGGCCGGCGGGAGCGTGCACGTACGCGCGACGGAGCTGCTCGCCCACCACGAGCGCCGGCTGGCGCAGACCGAGCAGGCCGTACGGGCGGGCGCCGCGACGGGATACGAGATCGCCCGCGCGCTGCGCTGGACCCGACGGGAACGGCGGCTGGCCGAACTCGACCCGTTCAACCAGATGCTGGCGGTGACGGAGACGCTGGCTCACCTGGACGTGCTCTGCGCCCAGGGGCGCGCCCATATGCAGGACGAGAACGGCATCTGGGTCTACTCGCCCTGACCGTTGCGCCCACCACCGTCGGGGCGGAGTCCCTTTTGATATGGGACGGCGGAGATGACGAATCTGGATATAGTGCCTGTTCGTGGACCTCGTCCGGCATCTTCGCTACTTCATCGCGGTCGCCGAGGAACTCCACTTCGGTAACGCCGCGATCCGGCTCGGCATGGCCCAGCCGCCGCTCAGCCAGCGCATCAAACGCCTGGAGGAGGAGCTCGGCGCCCGCCTGTTCGACCGCTCGGCCCGCCAGGTACGCCTCACCGAGACGGGCCGGCTGCTGCTCGGCGAGGCCCGCGAGATCGTGGCCCGCGCCGACCGGCTGCACGAGCTGGCCCGGCAGGGCCGGGGGGCGGTGCTCAGGGTGGGCGTCCCGCCCGACCTGGCCGCCACGGTGATCGCGGCCCTGGTCGCCCGCTTCCGCGAGACCCATCCGGAAGTGCGGCTCGCGCCCGCCGAGATCTGGACCGCCGACCAGGTGACGGCGCTCGCCGAGGGCACGATTGACGTCGGCCTGGTCCGGCACCCGGTCTCCGCGCCCGGCCTGCGCTTCGGCGAGATCCTGGTGCAGGTCCAGGGCGTGCTGCTGCCCGACGGCGATCCGCTGACCGGGGTCGGCGAGGTGCACCTGGCCGACCTCGCCGGGCGGGAGCTGCTGATGCCGCCGAAGGAGGGCGAGCCCGGCCTGCACGCCGAGGTGCTGGCGGCCTGCCGCCGCCACGGGTACGTGCCGCCGCAGGTGCACCAGGGCGCAGGACTCGGGCTGGTGCTGGCGGGCGCGGCGGTCGCGTTCGGGCCGGAGGTGGAGGCGCCGGGGCTGGCGTGGCGGCCGCTGCTAGGCTCGCCGATCGCGTCCCGGGTCTCCACGGCCTGGCGCGGCGAGACGGCCGCGGCCGGCGATTTCTCGGCCGTCGCCGTACGGACGTTGAAGGAGTGCGCCGGAATGACCGACGAGGGCGCGGTGCCAACGCGGCGGGTCAGCCGCAGGCCGGGGATGCTCGCATGAGCGGGCCCGACTTCGAGGCGCTGTTCCGGGTGGCGGGGGTCACCGGCTGGCTGCACGCCGCCGACGTCGACACCGGGCGGGAGATCGGGCACGGGGCCGACGAGCCGCTGCCGGTGGCGTCGATGTTCAAGGTGCCGCTGCTGGTGGAGCTCTGCCGGCAGGCCGACGCCGGGCTGCTCGATCCGGCCGAGCGGGTGACGGTGCCGGCCGGCGACCGGTCGTCGGGGCCGACCGGGGTCTCGGCGATGCTCGACGACGTGACGATGTCGCTGCGTGACCTGGCCTACCTGATGATCGCGGTGAGCGACAACGCCTCGGCCGACGAGCTGCTGCGGCGGGTCGGCCGGGAGGCGGTCAACGCCACGCTGGAGGCGTACGGGCTGAGCGTGACGCGGGTGCGGCGGAGCAGCAGGGAGATCGACCGGAGCATGGCGGCCGACACCGGGCACGGGTGGCCGTACATGGATCCGGACGAGGTGTCCCGGATGCGGGCGTTCGACCCCTCATGGGGCAATGCGGGCAGCCCGCGGGAGCTGACCCGGCTGTTCGGGCTGATCTGGCGCGACGAGATCGCCTCGGCGGCGTCCTGCGCGTGGATGCGCGGCGTGCTCAACGCGCAGGTGTGGCCGCACCGGCTGGCCTCCGGCTTCCCGTACGACGACGTGGCCGTCAGCGGCAAGACCGGCACGCTGCCCACGCTGCGCACCGAGTCCGGCGTGGTCGAGTACCCCGACGGCGGCCGGTACGCGGTCGCGGTCTTCACCCGCTCCTTCTCCACCGCGCTCAACCAGCCACGTGCGGACGCGGTGATCGGCACCGCCGCCCGTATGGCGGTGGACCACCTAAGGCGGTAGCTAGTTATGTGGGGGGTAGAGGTAGGACTCTCCATGGAACGGGCGACAGGATGGGGCACATGGTTGTTGAGGGCGAGCTTCTCTGGGAGCCGGGCGAAGAGGTGGTCGCGCGGGCGAGGCTGACCCGCTACCTGGAGTGGCTGGGCAGGACGGGCGAGGACTACGAGAGCGTGTGGCGCTGGTCGGTCGAGGACCCGGCCGCGTTCTGGACCTCGATCTGGGACTACTTCGAGGTGGTCGGCGAGCGCGGCGACGGGCCGGTGCTGTCCGGCGCGATGCCCGCCGCCCGCTGGTTCGAGGGCGCCACGCTCAACTACGCCGAGAACGCGCTGCGCCGCGACGACGGCACCGCCGTCATCTTCGTCTCCGAGGACGGCGCCCGCCAGGAGCTGACCTTCGCCGAGCTGCGCGAGGAGGTGGCGCGGGTGCGGGCCGGGCTGGTCCGGCTGGGCGTGCGGCGGGGCGACCGGGTGGCCGGCTACCTGCCGAACATCCCGCAGGCCCTCATCGCCTTCCTCGCCACCGCCTCGCTCGGGGCGATCTGGTCGGCCGGCTCCCCCGACTTCGGGGTGCCGAGCGTGGTCGACCGGTTCAAGCAGATCGAGCCCAAGGTGCTCATCGCGGTCGACGGCTACCACTACAACGGCAAGAGCTTCGACCGCTCGGCCGCGGTCAACGAGATCGCCGCCGCGCTGCCCTCGCTGCGGGCCACCGTCTGGATCCCCTACCTGGCCGCCGCCGGCGACGGCCGGGCGCCGCAGCGGGCCGAGCCCACGCCCCCGCACACCCTTGAGCTGCCGCACGGCGAGGTGATCGGCTGGGAGGGGCTGCGGGCGGAGAGCGCGCCGCTGGAGTTCGAGCGGGTGCCGTTCGACCATCCCCTGTGGATCCTCTACTCCAGCGGCACGACCGGGCTGCCCAAGCCGATCGTGCACGGCCACGGCGGCATCGTCCTGGAGCACCTGAAGTCGCTCTCCTTCCACCAGGACCTGGGCGAGGGCGAGGTGTTCTTCTGGTACACCACCACGGGCTGGATGATGTGGAACTACCTCGTCGGCGCCCTGCTGGTGGGGGCCACGGCCGTCCTGTACGACGGCGCGGCCACCCATCCCTCCCCCGCCGCGCTGTGGCGGATCGCCGCCTCCGAGGGGGTGACCTACTTCGGCACCGGGGCGCCGTACATCATGGCCTCGCTCAAGGCCGGGATCGAGCCCGAGGGGCTGGAGCGGCTGCGCGGGGTGGGCTCCACGGGCTCGCCGCTGCCGCCCGAGGGGTTCGCGTGGGTGGCCGGCGCGCTGCCGGGGGTGCCGGTCGGGTCGTTCTCCGGCGGCACGGACGTGTGCACCGGCTTCGTCGGGGCGACCCTGCTGCACCCGATCCGGGCGGGCATCATCCCGTGCCGGTCGCTGGGGGCGAAGGTGGAGGCGTACGACCCGGCGGGCAAGCCGGTGGTGGGCGAGGTGGGCGAGCTGGTGATCACGCAGCCCATGCCGTCGATGCCGGTGATGTTCTGGAACGACCCCGCCGGCGAGCGCTACACCGAGAGCTACTTCGACGTCTACCCCGGCGTGTGGCGGCACGGCGACTGGATCAAGGTCAACGAGGACGGGAGCTGCGTCATCTACGGCCGCTCCGACTCCACGCTCAACCGCGGCGGCGTACGGATGGGGACCAGCGAGTTCTACCGGGTGGTCGAGCGGTTCGAGGAGGTCGCCGACAGCCTGGTGATCGACACGGGACAGCTCGGCCAGGAGGGCCGGCTGCTGCTGTACGTGACGCTCGCCGAGAACGCCGAGCTGACCCCGGAGCTGGAGCGGGCGCTCTGCGGCGCGCTGCGTCAGGAGCTGTCGCCGCGCCACGTGCCGAACGAGATCCGGGTCGTCCCCGGCATCCCGCGCACGCTGTCGGGCAAGAAGCTGGAGGTGCCGGTGCGCAAGATCCTGCTGGGCACCCCGGTGGAGCGGGCGGCCAACCTGGACGCGATGGCGAACCCGGAGGTGCTGCGGCACTTCCAGCCCTGATCTGCTCTCGTTGATCCACTATTGACGCGCCGCCATCCGCTGAAATACCGTCCTGGCACCGCTTAAAACGATTTTTCGCCGGGATGGCGGCATGGAAGACACACCCGTCCTGTCCCTCTTACAGGTGAGCAAGGCGTTCGGCGCGGTCCGCGCCGTACGCGAGGTGTCGCTGGAACTGCGCGCCGGCGAGGCCCACGCCCTCGCCGGCGAGAACGGCGCGGGCAAGTCCACGCTGGTGAAGATCCTGTCCGGCGTGCACCGCCCCGACTCGGGGCGCATCCTGCTCGACGGGCAACCGGTGGAGTTCGCCGGCCCCGCCGACGCGCAGCGGGCCGGCGTCGCGGTCATCTACCAGGAGCCGACGCTCTTCCCCGACCTGTCGGTCATGGAGAACATCTTCATGGGCCGCCAGCCGCGCGCCCGCCTCGGGCTCGACCGGCGGGCCATGCGCGCCGCCACCGCCGAGCTGTTCGGCCGCCTCGGCGTGCACCTCGACCCCGACCGGCCGGCCCGCGGCCTGTCCATCGCCGACCAGCAGCTCGTCGAGATCGCCAAGGCCCTGTCCAGGCAGGCCAGGGTGCTGGTCATGGACGAGCCGACCGCCGCGCTGTCCGGCCAGGAGGTCGCCCGGCTGTTCGGCGTGGCGGGGACGCTGCGCGAGCAGGGCGTCGCGCTGCTGTTCATCTCGCACCGGCTGGAGGAGATCTTCGAGCTGTGCCAGCGGGTGACCACCCTCAGGGACGGCGCGCTCGTCGCGACCGACCCGATCGGCGACCTCACCCCCGACGCCCTCGTACGCCGCATGGTCGGCCGCGAGCTGGAAGCTCTGTTCCCCAAGCAGGACACCACGGCCGGCGAGGTCGCGCTCAGCGTGCGCCGGCTCACCCGCGAAGGCGTCTTCACCGACGTGTCCTTCGAGGTGCGGCGGGGCGAGATCGTCGCGCTCGCCGGGCTGGTCGGGGCCGGGCGCAGCGAGGTCGCCCGCGCCGTGTTCGGCATCGACCGCTGGGACGCCGGCGCCGTCGAGGTGGACGGCAGGCGGCTGCGCCCGGCCCGTCCGACGGCGGCCATGGCGGCCGGGCTGGCGCTGGTGCCGGAGGACCGCCGCCAGCAGGGCCTGGTCATGGACCTGTCCATCGAGCGCAACATCGGCCTGGCCGGGCTGACCGCGCTCCGCAGGGGGCCGCTGATCTCGCGCCTCGCCGAACGGGAACGGGCCAGGGACTGGGCGGTACGGCTGCGGCTGAAGTTCGCCCGGCTGGGCGACCCGGTGAACGTGCTGTCCGGCGGCAACCAGCAGAAGGTGGTGCTGGCCAAGTGGCTGGCCCGCCGGCCGTCGGTGCTCATCGTGGACGAGCCCACGCGCGGCATCGACGTCGGCACCAAGGCCGAGGTGCACCGGCTGCTGTCGGAGCTGGCCGCGAGCGGGGTTGCGGTGCTGATGATCTCCTCGGAGCTGCCCGAGGTGCTCGGCATGGCCGACCGGGTGCTCGTCATGCACGAGGGGCGGCTGGTCGCCGAGCTGGACCGGGCGGAGGCGTCCGAGGAGAGCGTCATGGCCGCCGCGACAGGAAGGGGCCGCCCGTGACCAGCGCGGCGAGCAGCGTGACGAGCGCGGGCCGGGGCGGCGGGCGGCGGCTCGTGGACCGGGTGGCACGGGTGCGCGAGCTCGGCATCGTGGTCGCGCTCGGCGCGCTGTTCGCCGTCACCGGCGCGGCGAACCCGAGCTTCCTCAGCTACGGCAGCCTCCGCGACATCCTGCTCAACTCGGCCATCGTCGCGCTGCTCGCCGTCGGCCAGACCCTCGTCGTCATCACCAGGAACGTGGACCTCTCGGTCAGCTCGGTCGTGGGCCTGTCGGCGTTCGGCGGCGCGCTGATCCTCGCCGACCACCCCGGCGTGCCGGTCCCGCTCGTCATCGCCGGCTGCGTGGCGCTCGGCGCGGCCTGCGGCGCGGTCAACGGGCTGCTCGTCGGCGCGGCCCGGGTGCCCGCCCTGGTGGCCACCCTCGGCACCCTGTACGCCTTCCGCGGCGTCGACTACGCCTGGGCCGGCGGCCGCCAGGTCAACGCCGCCGACATGCCGGAGGGCTTCCTCGCCCTCGGCACCCGCTCGGTCCTCGGCGTCCCGCTGCCCGCGCTGGTCGCCCTGGCCGTGCTGCTCACCGTCGGCTGGATGCTGCGCAACCTGCGCTCCGGCCGCGAGCTGTACGCCATCGGCTCCAGCCCCGAGGCGGCGGTGCTGGCCGGCATCCGGGTACGCCGCCGCGTCCTCACCGCGTTCGTCGCCAACGGCGCGCTCGCCGGGCTGGCCGGCGTGATGTGGGCGGCCCGCTTCGGCACCGTGGACGCCACCGTCGCCACCGGCAAGGAGCTCGACGTCATCGCCGCCGTCGTGGTCGGCGGCGTGGCCATCTTCGGCGGCAGCGGCACCGTCTACGGGGCCGCGCTCGGCGCCGTCCTGCTCGCCTCCATCACCAGCGCGCTCGCCGTGCTCCGGGTGGACGCGCTGGCCCAGACCGCGATCAACGGCGCCCTGCTGCTCGCCGCCATCGTCCTCGACCGCCTGCTCGCGCTGCGCGTGGCCGCCGCACTGCGCCGCCGGAGGTCGCCATGAACGCCGCCGGAGGCTGCAGTGAACACTGACGTGCTGCGCCGCTGGGAGACGTTGATCGCCGTGCTGCTGGCCGGGGTCGCGGTGTGGGCCTCGCTCGGCGTGGACGGCTTCGCGGGCGACTCCAACGTCTCGTTCCTGCTGCTCGACACCACCGAGATCGCGCTCATGGCGCTGACCATGACGCTGGTGATCGTGGCGGCCGAGATCGACCTGTCCGTGGCCTCCACGCTCGGCCTGTCCTGCGCGGTGCTCGGCGCGCTTTGGAACGCCGGGCTGCCGATCGAGGCCATCATGCCGATCTGCCTGCTGGTGGGCGCGGCGTGCGGGGCGGTCAACGGGCTGCTCGTCACCCGGCTCGGGCTGCCCTCGCTGGCGGTCACGATCGGCACGTTCGCGCTGTTCCGCGGGCTGGCGTACGTGATTCTGGGCGACCAGGCGGTGGCCGACCTGCCGCCCGCCTACACGGGCCTCGCCACGTCCTCGATCGGGCCGGTGCCGCTCGCGACCGTGCTGGTCGCGGTGCTGGCCGTGGTGGCGGCGCTGGTGCTGCACGCGACCGGGCTCGGCCGGTCGATCGTGGCGATCGGCGCGAACGTCGAGGCCGCGTACTTCTCCGGCATCCGGGTCAAGCGCATCAAGCTCTGGCTGTTCGTGGCCTCCGGGGTCATGGCGTCGCTGGCGTCCCTCGTCTACACCTTCCGCTACGCCAGCGCCCGCGCCGACAACGGCATGGGCCTGGAGCTCGCGGTGGTGGCCGCCGTGCTGCTCGGCGGGGTGTCGATCTTCGGGGGGAAGGGCACGCTGCCCGGCGTCCTGATGGCGGTGCTGCTGCTCGGCGTCGTACGCAACGCGCTGATCCTCGCCGACGTGGCCAACGAGGTGCTCAACTTCGTGACGGGCCTGCTGCTCGTCGCCTCCGTGCTGGCGCCGAACCTGGGGGCGGCCCGGCGACGGCGCACACCATCACCAGTGGAAGGGAAGTCCGTTTCATGACAACGCGCACCCCTTGGCGTCCCGTGGCGCTCCTCGCCGGGCTCGTGCTGCTGACCAGCGCGTGCGGCGGCACCACCAAGAGCGATGTCCAGCAGCAGCAGTCGTCCGCCCCCGCCGGGTCCGCGTCGTCCGCCGCCTCGTCCGCGGCGGCCGACCCGAACGCCCCGCTCAAGCAGGGGCTGAAGATCGCCTTCCTGCCGAAGCAGGTCAACAACCCGTACTTCACGATCGCCGACAAGGGCGGCGTGGACGCGGCCGGGGAGTTCGGCGGCGAGGGCAAGGAGGTCGGCCCGTCCGACGCGAGCGCGTCCTCGCAGGTGTCCTACATCAACACGCTGATCCAGCAGAAGCAGGACGCCATCGTGATCTCCGCCAACGACCCCAACGCCGTCGTGCCCGCGCTCAAGCAGGCCAGGGCCGCCGGGATCAAGGTCGTCAGCTACGACTCCGACACCGCGCCCGAGGGCCGCGACATCTTCGTCAACCAGGCGAGCGCCGAGGACCTGGGGCGTACGGAGGTGCAGCTCCTCGCCAAGCAGCTCGGCAACAAGGGCAAGATCGCGATCCTGTCCGCCACGCCGAACGCGACGAACCAGAACACCTGGATCGAGTTCATGAAGGACGAGCTGAGCAAGCCCGAGTACAAGGACATGGAGCTGGTCAAGGTCGCCTACGGCAACGACGACGACCAGAAGTCCTTCACCGAGACGCAGGGCCTGCTGCGCTCGTACCCGGACCTCGCGGGCATCATCTCGCCGACGACCGTGGGCATCGCGGCGGCGGCCCGGTATCTGTCGGACTCGCCGTACAAGGGGAAGGTGAAGCTGACCGGGCTCGGCACGCCGAACCAGCTTCGCAAGTTCGTGAAGGACGGCACGATCGAGGCGTTCGAGCTGTGGAACCCGGCCGACCTCGGCTATCTCGCCTCGTACGCCGCCGCCGCGCTAGCCTCCGGGCAGACCACCGGCGCTGAGGGCGAGACGTTCAAGGCGGGCAAGCTCGGCACGTACACCGTCGGGGCCAAGGGCGAGGTGCTGCTCGGCAAGCCGACCGTGTTCGACAAGTCCAACATCGACGACTTCGACTTCTGAGGCGTCACGGCTGCCGGTTGCGCGGTACGACCAGGCCCGTCTCGTACGCGGCGACGACCGCCTGCGTCCGGTCGCGCAGCCCCAGCTTGTTCAGCACCCGGCTCACGTGCGTCTTGACCGTCTCCTCGGTCACCACGAGCCGGGCGGCGATCTCGGGGTTGGACAGACCCTCGGCGACCAGCCGCAGGACCTGCGTCTCGCGCGGGGTGAGCGTGCCCAGCGCCGCCACGGGCGCGCCGGGGCGCGGGCCCATGCGGGCGAACTCGCCGATCAGGCGGCGGGTGACGGCCGGGGCCAGCAGCGCCTCGCCGGCCGCGACCACGCGCACCGCGTCGAACAGGCGCTCGGCGGTCACGTCCTTCAGCAGGAAGCCGCTGGCGCCGGCGCGCAGGGCGTCGTAGACGTACTCGTCGAGGTCGAACGTGGTCAGGATGAGCACCCGCGGCCCGCCGGGGCCGGCCAGCTCCCTGGTCGCCTCGATGCCGCCCATTCCGGGCATGCGTACGTCCATGAGCACGACGTCCGGCTTCACCTCGCGGCAGATCCGCACCGCCTCCAGCCCGTCGGCGGCCCGGCCGGCCACCTCGAAGTCGGGCTGGGTGTCCAGCAGCTCGCCGAACCCGGTCCGTACGACCAGGTGGTCGTCGGCGATGACGACCCTGATCGGCCCGCTCACGCCGCGCTCTCCCTGCCCGGCAGGACGGCCTGCACGAGGAAGCCGCCGCCGGGCGCGGGGCCGGTGACCAGCTCGCCGCCCACGGCCGCGGCGCGCTCGCGCATGCCGGCCAGCCCGTGTCCGCCCTGCCCGTCGAGCGGCCCGGGGCCGTTGTCCCTGATCGACAGCTCCAGGCCGGCGCCGGTGTAGTGCAGCTCCACGTCCACGGCCGCGCCGGGCGCGTGCCGCCGCGCGTTGGTGAGCGCCTCCTGCACGATCCGGTACGCCGCCAGCTCCACCCCAGGGTCCAGCTCGGCCGGGGTGCCGCGGAGGATGAGCCGGGTGGCCGCGCCCGACGCCTCGCGGGAGCCGTCGAGCAGCTCGTTCAGCTCGTGCAGGCGCAGGCCGGGCTGGGGACGCCAGGACGCCTCGGTGCCGTCGTCCTCGCGCAGCACGCCGAGTAGCCTGCGCATCTCGGTGAGCGCCTGCCGGGCGGTGTCGCCGATGGCCAGCAGCCGCTCGGCCCCCGCCTGCGGCATCCCGGGGACGGCCAGCCTGGCGGTCTCGGCCTGGACCGCGACCAGGGAGATGTGGTGGGCGACGACGTCGTGCAGCTCGCGCGCGATGCGCGCCCGCTCGCCCCGGGCGGTGTGCTCCAGCAGGTCGCCGGCCGCCTGCCGCCGGGCGGCGGTGTGCGCCCCGGCCGCGGCGCGGGCCGCCCGCGCGACGCCGCCGAGCGCGGCGGCCGGGGCCAGGCAGGCCAGCGGCAGGACGAGCTCCCCCACCGGGAGCGCCGGGAGCAGCGCCAACAGCGGGAACGGGGCCGCGAGCGCGAGCGCGGGGCCGGGCCGCCCCTGCCGTCCGGCCCGGTAGAGCGCGATCACCTGGGCCGCCGCCCCGGCGAAGGTCAGCGTGTGGAACGCCCCCACCGACAGCACGGCCGCCGCGCCGCCCACGGCCGCCGCGATCATCGGCTGCCCCGCGAGGAGCGGGAGCGGCAGGGTGGTGGCGAGCGCGAGCAACGGAAGAACCAGCAGGTGAAGCCGCCGGTCCGCCGGATGCCCGCCGTACGGCACCGGCCCGCCGGTCGCGTGCTCTGCGGGCGAGGCCGGGACGCTGACCGACCAGCCGCCGGAGATCGGCTGGGCGGCGAGCACTTCCACCACCGCGACCAGGGCCAGC
Organism: Nonomuraea wenchangensis; assembly: GCF_900111685.1. Lineage (GTDB taxonomy): Bacteria > Actinomycetota > Actinomycetes > Streptosporangiales > Streptosporangiaceae > Nonomuraea > Nonomuraea wenchangensis. Next base: position 189,376 of record NZ_FOHX01000014.1, on the reverse strand, counting down.
AGAAGCCCGAGCACGACCAGCGCGCGGCGCCGGCGGCCCGCGTCGCCGTCCGCCGGCCACGCCCCCCGCAGAACGCCCAAACCCTGCCCGATAGCCACGAATCCCATTGTCACCGCCGCACCGTACCCCTCGCATCCCTCACACGAGGGACCTCATGTAGCCCCCGAAGATCGCTCACGCGCGTGACGACCGCGCCCCGGCCCGCTGCCTAGCTTCATAGGCGTGGAAGCAACCATCGAAGTCTCCGGCCTGCGCAAGCGGTACGGCTCGAAACAGGCCCTGGACGGGATGACCTTCACCGTCCGCCCCGGCCACGTCACGGGCTTCGTCGGCCCGAACGGCGCGGGCAAGTCCACCACCATGCGCGTGGTGCTCGGCCTGGACGCCCCCGACGAGGGCCACGCCCTGGTGGGCGGGCGCCCGTACGCGAGCCTGCGCACCCCGCTCCGGCACGTCGGCGCGCTGCTGGACGCCGCCGCCCTCCAGCCGGGCCGCACCGGCCGCCACCACCTCCTCTGGCTCGCCCACTCCCAGGGCCTCGGCGCCCGCCGGGTGGACGAGGTCCTGGAGCTGACCGGGCTCGGCCCGGCGGCCCACCGCCGGGCGGGCGGCTACTCGCTCGGCATGCGCCAGCGGCTCGGCGTCGCCGCCGCGATGCTCGGCGACCCGCCGGTGCTGCTGCTGGACGAGCCGTTCAACGGCCTCGACCCCGAGGGCATCGTGTGGATGCGCGGCTTCCTGCGCGCGCTCGCCGCCGAGGGGCGGGCGGTGCTGGTCTCCAGCCATCTGATGAGCGAGCTGGAGGACACCGCCGGGCACCTCGTGGTGGCGGGACGGGGGCGGGTGCTGGCGGACACGAGCGTGGCCGACCTCATCGCCCGCGCCTCCGGCGGCCGGGTGCGCCTGCGTACGACGGCCCGCGAGGCGGCCATGCGGGCCCTCGCCGAGGCCGGGGCCACGGTGACCGTGCAGGACCGGGAGACGCTCACCGTGGACGGGCTGGCCGCCGAGCAGGTCGTACGGCTGCTGACGGCCCGCGAGGTGCCGTTCGCGGAGGTGGCCGCGCACCGGGCCACGCTGGAGGCGGCGTACCTGGACCTGACCAGGGACGCCGTCGAGTACCGAGGGGCGGCCCGATGACCGCGACCGCCCCCTACCGCTCGCCGCTCGGCACGGCGGGGCGCGACGGGTTCGCGCGGCTCGTCCACGCCGAGTGGACCAAGTTCCGGACCGCCCCGGGCGGGCCCGCGGGGCTGGTGCTCGCGGCGCTGCTCGTCGTCGGGCTCGGCCTGCTGTCGGCGGCCGGCAGCCACGCCTCCTGCTCGAAGGGGCCGGTCGAGGTACCCTGCCCGGTCCCGCCGCGCGGCCCCGGCGGCGAGGCCGTCGAGGACCATTTCTTCTTCGCCCACCAGCCGCTGCGCGGCGACGGCTCGATCACCGTGCGGGTGAGCGCGATGTCCGGCCGGATCCGCCTCCCCGACGCCGTCCCCGGCGTGCGGAACGTCGCCACGGCCATGACCCCGTGGGCCAGGGCCGGCCTCATGATCAAGGCGAGCACCCGGCAGGGCGCCTCCTACGCCGCCGTCATGGTCACCGCCGAGCACGGCGTCCGCATGCAGCACGACTTCACCGAGGACGTCGCCGGGCTGCCGGGCAAGGTCACCCCGTCCACCCCCCGCTGGCTGCGCCTGACGCGGACGGGCGACACGGTGACCGGCGAGGAGTCGGCCGACGGCGTCCGGTGGACGAAGGTCGCCGCCGTCCGCCTGCCGGGGCTGCCGGCGCAGGCCCGCGTCGGACTGTTCGCCGCCTCCCCCGGCGACGTGCGGGTCACCGGCAACGCCGTCGGCGGGTCCACCGTCACCTCCCGTTTCTCCGAGGTCACCGCCGTCATGGACCGGCTCGACGTGCGCGGCGCGGGCACCGGCGGGGCGTTCGCCCTCGACGACATCGGCGTCTCGTACGAGCTCGACGGCTCGCCGCACCACCCGGGCGGGTTCCGGGAGTCCGGCGGCACGTACACGATCACCGGGGTGGGCGACATCGCCCCCCTGACCGTGGGGAGCACCGTCGAGAACACCCTGGCGGGCGCGATGTTCGCGCTGGTTGCCGTGATCGTCGTGGGCGTGCTGTCCGTGACCGCCGAGTACCGGCGCGGGCTCGTCCGTACGACGCTGCTGGCGAGCCCGCGGCGCGGACGGGTGCTCGTGGCCAAGGCCGTGGTGGTCCTGGCGGCGACCTTCGCCGGGTCGCTCGCCGCCACCGCGGTCACGCTGCCGCTCGCCAAGCGTGTCCTCGCGGGCAACGGCGTCCACCTCCTGCCGGTCTCCGCGCTGACCGAGCTGCGGGTGGTCGCAGGTGTGGCGGGCGTGCTGGCGGTGAGCGCCGTGCTCGCCCTCGCGTTCGGCGCGCTGCTGCGGCGCGGCGCGGCGGCGGTCATCGCGGCCGTCGCGGCGGTCCTGGTGCCGTACGTGCTCGCGACCACGTCCGTGCTGCCCGAGCCGGTCGCGGACTGGCTGCTGCGGGTGACGCCCGCAGCGGGCTTCGCCGTCCAGCAGAGCATCCCCGAGTACCCGCAGGTGGTCGGCCACCACGCGCCCGCGGGCGGCTTCTACCCGCTGCCGCCCTGGGCCGGCTTCGCCGTGCTGTGCGGGTACGCGGCCCTCGTCCTCGCCCTCGCCGTACGCCGCCTGAACAGGGAGGACGCGTGAGGCGGGCGACGCTCGCGGAGTGGACGAAGCTCCGCACCGTGCCGGGCGCCTCCGGGCTGCTGGCCGGGACGGTCGTGCTGACCGTCGCCCTGGGGGCGCTGGCGGCCACGGTCGTCCGCTGCGAGGCGGCCGGCTGCGGCCCCGACGCCACCCGGCTGGCCCTGACCGGCGTGCAGCTCGGCCAGGCCCTGGTCGCCCTGCTGGCCGTGACGGCGGTCTGCGGCGAGTACGGCAGCGGCATGATCCGCACCAGCCTCGCCGCGGTGCCGCGCAGGGGCGCGCTGCTGGCCGCCAAGGCCGCCGTCGTCACCGGCCCCGCGCTGGCCGCGGGAGCCGTCGCGGTGCTCGGGTCGGTGCTGGCCGGGCGGCTGCTCCTGCCGGGCAGCGGCTTCACCCCGGAGCACGGCTACCCGCCTCTGTCGCTGCTCGACGGCCCCACCCTGCGCGCCGCCGCCGGGTCGGTGCTCTACTTCGGGCTGATCGCGCTGCTCGGCGTCGGGATCGCGGTCGCCGTACGCGACCCGGCCGCCGCCGCAGGGGTCGTGCTCGGCCTGCTCTACCTGTTTCCGCTGGCGGTGCGCCTGGTCGCCGACGAGGACGTCCAGCGGTTGCTCTGGGCGGTGTCCCCCACGAACGCGGGCCTCGCCGTCCAGGCCACCACGGACGCCGCCGCGCTGCCGCTCACACCGTGGGCCGGTCTCGGCGTCCTCGCCGCCTGGGCCGCCGCCGCCCTCGCCCTGGGCGCCCTGGTGCTGCACCGCCGCGACGCCTGACGCGCGAGAACGGGCGTCAGCCGGCGGCCGACTCCACTCGGCCCACCAGCTTGCGGTGCTCGGCGGAGCGCAGCACGTCGTCCGCGCGGCTCACGGAGGCCGTCGGCGCCTCGGTCAGGTAGCCCTTGGCCTGCTTGAGCTTGAGCAGCCGGGTGACCGACTGGTCGAGGCGCCGCTCGCCGATGCGGCCCGACTTCACCGCCGCCAGCACCGCCTGGTAGGACTTCGGCAGGTCGTTGGGCATGAGCAGCAGGTCGGCCCCGGCCAGCACGGCGCGCACCGCGATCTCGCCGTCGTCGTACTTCTGGCGCACCCCGGCCATGTTGAGCGCGTCGGTCGAGATCACGCCGTCGTAGCCGAGCTTCTGCCGCAGCAGCCCGGTCAGGATCGGCTTGGACAGCGTCGCCGGGTCGCCCGACGGGTCCAGCTTGGGGAAGACGATGTGGGCGCTCATGACGGCGTCCACCCCGGCCCCGATCGCGGCCTTGAACGGCGGCGCGTCGACGCGCTCCCACTCGGCCCTGGTGTGCTTGATCACCGGCAGCCCGGTGTGGCTGTCCACCCTGGTGTCGCCGTGGCCGGGGAAGTGCTTGGCGGTGGCCGCCACGTCCGCGTCGGCGAAGCCCTTCACCGACGCCGCCACCATCTTCGCCACCCGCTGCGGGTCCTTGCCGAACGCCCGCGACCCGATGACCGGGTTGCGCGGATCGATGTTGACGTCGGCCACCGGCGCGAAGTCGAGGTTGACGCCGAGCGCCCGCAGCTCCTTGCCGGTCGCCGCGGCGACCTTGCGCGCCAGCGCCGGGTCCCCGGTCGCGCCGATCACGGACGCTCCGGGGAAGTCGGTCATGAGCGCCGACATGCGCGAGACCAGGCCGTTCTCCTGGTCGGTGCCGATGAGCAGCGGGACCTCCTCCGAGGCCCGCTGCAGGCCGTTGGTCAGGCCGACGACCTGGGAGACGCTCTTGACGTTGTGCGGGAAGAGGATCACGCCGCCCAGGTGGTAGCGGGCGATCACCTTGGCCGGGGTCGCGGCGCCGTAGCGGGCCTGGTTCTCGCCCGAGGTGGAGGTGGCCGTGGTGCCGTAGAGGACCGGCATGAAGAGCTGGCCGACCTTCTCCTCGACGCTGAGCCGGGCCAGGGCCCGGGCGACCGGGTCGGGCTGCGACGCGGACGGGCTCGCGCTCGCGCTCGCGGTCGGGCTCGGGGCGGGCGGGGCGGCCTTGCCTCCCGTCGGGGTCGCGCCCGCCGTGCCGGCGCCGCCGGCGCACGCGGTGAGCGCGATCACGAGCAGGCCCGTCGTACCGATCCGTCGTCGTCGCAGCATGACTCCAAAGGTATCCAGAATCTAGACACCAAGACGCCCGAGCGCGGGCAGGTAGGCCCGGGCCGCGGCCCGCGCCTCCGCCGCCGTGACCGCGTCCCGCGCGGCGTCGGCGGCCAGCCGGCACTCGTCGAGGGTGTGCGCGGCCAGCGCGGCCCGTACGGCGGGCAGCGCCCCGGCCCCCATCGACAGCGTCGTGGCGCCGAGCCCGACGAGCACGCAGGCCATCGCGGGATCGGCGGCCGACTCGCCGCAGATCCCGCACGCCTTGCCCGCCTCCCGGGCGGCCGTCGCGGTCAGCGCGACCAGGTCGAGCAGCGCGGGCTGCCACGGGTCCTGCAGCGCGCTCACCGCGCCGAGCTGGCGGTCGGCGGCGAAGGTGTACTGGGACAGGTCGTTGGTGCCGATCGAGACGAAGTCCACCGAGCTCAGCAGGTCGCCGGCGCGCAGTGCGGCCGACGGGACCTCGACCATCACGCCGGCCTGCGCGACCCCGCGCGAGCGGCACGCGCGCACGAACCACTCGGCCTCCTCGGCGGTCGCCACCATCGGCGCCATCACCATGAGGTCGCCGGCCACGGCGAGCGCGTCGAGCTGCGCCTCCATCACCTCGGGGAAGCGGCGGAACAGGCGCACCCCGCGCTCGCCCAGCGCCGGGTTCGGCTCCGACGGGACCGGCAGGAACGCCAGCGCCTTGTCCGCGCCCGCGTCGAGGGTGCGCACGATGACCTTGCCGCCGGGGAACGCCCGCGCCGCCTGCTGGTAGGCCGGCAGCTGCTCCTCGACCCCGGGCGGCTCGGTACGGTTCAGGAACAGGAACTCGGTCCGGTAGAGCCCGACGCCCTCGGCGCCCGCGGCGACGGCGGCGTCCAGTTCGGCGGGGCCGCCCACGTTCGCGAGCAGCGGCACCGGATGGCCGTCGGCGGTCCGGCCCGGCCCCTCGGCCTGCGCGTACGCGGCCCGGCGCACGGCGTCCGCGCTGACCGCCTCGGCGACGTCGGACTCGGCCGGTTCGACGCGTACCTCGCCCGAGGTGCCGTCGGCCAGCACGCGCGCCCCCGGCGTGATGCCGGTCGCGCCCGGGCAGGCGACGACGGCGGGCACGCCGAGCGCCCTCGCCAGGATCGCGGTGTGGCTGGTGGGGCCGCCCTCCTCGGTGACGAAGGCGGCCACGTGCTCGCGCACCAGCAGCGCGGTGTCGGCCGGCGCGAGATCGCGGGCGACCAGCACGTACGGCTCCGCCGGCGCGCCATGGAGCCCCGGCATCGCGATGCCGTACAGCGCCGCGATCACCCGGTCCCTGACGTCGTCGAGGTCGGCGGCCCGCTCGCCGAGGTAGCCGCCGGACCCGGCGAGCACCTCCCGGTAGCGGGCGAACGCCTCGTAGACGGCTCTGGGGGCGGCGAGGCCGCGGTCGATGAGCGAGCGCACCCGCACGACCAGGCCGGGGTCCTCGGTCATCAGCGCCTGGGCCTTGAGGATCTCCTCGGCCTCGCCGCCCGCCCGGTGGCCGCGCGCCTCCAGCTCGCCCGCGACCTGCGTGAGCGCGACGACCGCGCGCTCCTTCTCCTGCTCCGCCTCGCCTGTGTACGTTGCGCCCTCGGGGGGTTCGGGCACCGAGACGGAGAGCACATAAGCGGGGCCGTGCCCGAAGCCCGGGCTGACCCCCACCCCCCGCAGGTTCATGGCGTGCCGGCGATCTCGGCCAGTTCGTCGAGGACGTCTTCCGAGCCCTCGCCCTCCGCGCTGATCACCACGGTCTCGCCCTGGCGGACGTCCAGCGCCATGATGGCGAGGATGCTCTTGCCGCTGACCGGGGGCTTCGCACTGTGCATCTTCGCCACCGTGATGTCCATGGGGGCCTTCATGGCCCGTTGGACGAACGTCGCCGCGGGACGGGCGTGCAACCCCACCTCCGCCGCCACGGTGACCTTGCGCTCACCCATCGACTCCTCCTTCTGCCGGTCCGGACCAGTCGCCGGACGCGCGTGCGATGAACCCGCCGACCGGGGGGCGAAATCGGGGGCCGTGCCTATTGTGTCGCTTTCCCGGCAGCCGCGGTCCCAAAGGTCAGTCCCATCGGAAGAGCTCATCCCCCACATGCACTGCCCCCTCGGCGACGCCCGTCACCGCCCCGTCGGTCGCGTCCAGCGCCACCACCGGGCAGACCGGCGATCGGCCGCCCGCCTCGACGGCCGCCGGGTCCCAGGCGACGACCGGCTGCCCCGCGCTCACCCGGTCGCCCTCCGCGGCCAGCAGCCGGAAGCCCCGGCCTTTGAGCTGGACCGTGTCGATGCCCAGGTGCACCAGCACGCCCTTGCCGTCGTCCCCGACGATGACGTACGCGTGCGGATGCAGTTTCATGATTTTTCCCGCTATGGGGGCCACGGCCTTGCCGGGCCCCCGTAGCGGGTCGATGGCCGTTCCCGGACCGACCAGGCCCGCGGAGAACACCGGGTCGGGCACGGCTGCCAACCCCACGGCCGCCCCCTCGACCGGGGCGAGAACAGTCGTCATGGTCCTCGCCCTTAGCCGATGATGTCCTCGATGTCGCTGGCTATCGTGTCCGCCTCCGGCCCGACGACGACCTGGACCACGTTGCCCGCGGCCATGACGCCGTGCGCGCCCGCCGCCCGCAGCGCGGCCTGGTCCACCTTCGTCGCGTCGTGCACCTCTGTCCGCAACCGGGTGATGCAGGGCTCGATCTCGATGATGTTGTCGGCCCCGCCGAGCCCGGCGATGATCGCGTTCACATCCGCCGCCATCCGGCCTCCCTAGCTCCTGCCGACCAGGCTAGATCAGTCCGTCTGGGTGACCTTGTTCAGACCGCGCGGCGAGTCGGGATCGATGCCGAGCCGCCGCGCCAGCGCCTCGGTGAGGAGCTGCCCCGGGACGATGAGGCCCATCGGGGCCACCCACTCGGGCAGGTCGGGACCGTTGAGCGCGGCCGTGCCGGCCCGCGCCAGCCCCTCGCCGCCACCGATCGTGTACGCCGCCGCCCCCGCGGCCACCACCCGCTCGGCCAGCGCCACCGTGCCGGGCAGCGTCGGGCTGTTCTCGGCGGCGACCAGCAGCGCCGGGGTGTCGGCGTCGACCACGGCGATGGGGCCGTGCAGCAGGTCGGCGTAGGACAGGCCCATGGCGTGCAGGTAGCAGGCCTCCTTGAGCTTGAGCGCGGTCTCCAGCGCGGTCGAGAACGCGAGGCCGCGGCCGGAGACGACCACGCCCGGCTTGTCCTGCAGCCCCTCGACCACGGCGTCCAGGTCGCCGGGCTCGTCGAGCAGTTTCTCCACCGCGTCGGGGACCCGCCGCAGGTCGTCCTGGTCCACGTCCGCGCCGAGGCCCAGCGCCAGCACGGCGAGCGCGGCGAGCTGAGTCGTGTACGTCTTGGTCGCCGGGACCGCCTTCTCCTCCCCCGCCTCGGTGCACAGCGCCACGTCGGCGGCCTGCGCGAGCGGGCTGTCCGCGCCGCCGTTGGTGACGCCGACGGTCGCCGCCCCGCAGTCCTTGGCCCAGGCCAGCGTCTCCACGATCTCCTCGGTGCGTCCCGACTGGGAGATGGCCACGGCCAGCACGCCGTCGAGGTCCAGCTTGCGCCGGTAGGTGGTGGCGATCGACGGCGCGGCCAGGGCGGAGAGCCGGCCGGCGTGCGCCTCGACCAGGTAGCGGCCGTAAACTGCTGCGTTGTCGGAGGTGCCACGCGCGATGAACAGCAGCTGGCGGGTGCGTTCGCCCACCGCTCTCACCTCGCCGATCCTGGGGAGCAGGGAGTCCAGTGTGGCCCGCAGCGCGGCCGGCTGCTCGGCGATCTCGCTGCGCATCTTCGTGGTCATCGGTGGGCTCATCCTTCAAGTGGTACGGGATCGGGCTTGACCGCGTTTTGCGACCTGTGGTCTAGTCCGGACTAGACCAGTACGAACCATAGCCCATCACATGAAACGAGGGGAGGATCCCGTGGCCCACATCGACCCGGACAGCCCGGTGCCCAAGTACTTCCAGCTCCGCGAGATCCTGCTGGACCTCATCGACAGCAACGAGCTCAGCATCGGCGCGGCCATCCCGTCCGAGCGCGAGCTGTGCCAGCGTTTCGGCCTGTCCAGGATGACCGTCCGGCAGGCCGTCGACCATCTCGTCTCCGAGGGCCGGCTGCACCGGGTGCCCGGCAAGGGCACGTTCGTGGCCCGGCCGAAGATCGAGCTGGCGCTGCAGCTCACCTCGTTCAGCGACGACATGCGGGCCCGCGGCATGGTGCCGGGCTCGCGCGACCTCGACCGGCGCGTGGTGCGCGCCAGCGCCCACCTGGCCAAGGAGCTGGGCATCCAGCCGGGCGAGGAGGTGCACTTCATCGAGCGCCTGCGCACCGCCGACGGCGAGCCGCTGTCCATCGAGCGGGCGCACATCCCGGTCAAGCTCGCCCCCGGCCTGGCCGAGCACGACCTGTCGGACAAGTCGCTCTACGAGCTGCTGGAGAGCCGCTACGGCCTGGTCATGGACGCCGGCGAGCTCACCATCGACGGCGGCATCGCCGACCCGAGCGACGCCGACCTGCTGAAGCTGCCGCGCGGCGGGGCCGTGCTGCTGCTCCAGCGCCGGTCGTTCTCCGGCGGCGTCTGCGCGGAGCTGGGCGTGTCCACCTACCGCGCCGACCGCTACCAGCTCCGCACCATGCTCGAGATGCCCGTACGACGGGGCTGAAGCCCCCCGAGCTCCCCAAACTGCCGGAAGCCCGGTGCTCCCACCCCCGGAGGAACGCCCGGTGAACGAGACCGCCGCCGCCCGGCCCTCACCGTTCGCGCGCGTCATGTCCGTGCTGCAGCGGATGGGCCGCTCGCTGATGCTGCCCATCGCCGCCCTGCCCGCCGCCGCCCTGCTGCTGCGCTTCGGCCAGCCCGACATGCTCGGCTCGAACGGCCCCGAGCCCGGCGGCCTCGCCGACGTCGCCGGCCTGTCCTGGATGAGCGCGGTCGCCGAGGTGCTGGCCGCGGCCGGCGGCGCGCTCTTCGAGAACCTGCCGCTGCTGTTCGCCGTGGGCGTCGCGATCGGCTTCGCGCGCAAGTCCGACGGCTCCACCGCGCTCGCCGCCGTGGTCGGCTACCTGGTCTTCGACCGGGTCACCAAGGTCATGTTCTTCGGCTCCGACATCAGGGACACCGTCTCGATCAAGGAGCTCCAGGCGCAGGGCGGCGTACGGGAGATCATCAACTACGGCATGCAGAACCCCACGAGGGTGCTCGGCGGCGTCGTGATCGGCCTGGTCGCGGCGCTGCTCTGGCAGCGTTTCCACCGGATCAAGCTGCCCACCTGGCTGGCGTTCTTCGGCGGGCGGCGCTTCGTCCCGATCATCACCTCCATCGTGGCGCTGCTCATCGGGGTGCTCTTCGGCTGGCTGTGGCCGGTCATCGGCGAGTGGTTCCGGCACGCCGGCGAGGCGCTGACCGCGCTCGGCCCGGTCGGCACCGGCATCTACGGCGTCGTCAACCGCCTGCTCATCCCCCTCGGCCTGCACCACTTCGTCAACTCCGTGGTCTGGTACGTCGTCCCGCAGTGCGAGGTCGGCGGCCATGTCCTGGTCGGCGACTGGAACTGCTACTTCGGCGGCGCCCCGCAGTCCGGGCAGTTCATGGCCGGCTTCTTCCCGGTCATGATGTTCGCGCTGCCCGCCGCCGCGCTCGCCATGTGGCGGGCCGCCCCCAAGCACCGGCGGGCCACGGTGGGCGGCATCATGCTGTCGGCGGCGCTGGCGTCGTTCGTCACCGGCATCACCGAGCCGATCGAGTTCGCCTTCATCTTCGTGGCGCCGCTCCTGCTCGTGGTGCACGCGCTGCTCACCGGCCTGGCGATGGCGCTGACCACGCTCATCGGCGGGCAGCTCGGCTTCGGCTTCTCCGCCGGCCTGCTCGACATGCTGCTCAACGCCAGCAAGTCCAACACCCAGAACGTGCCCGGCATCCTCCTGCTGGGCGTGGTCTACGGCGTGGTCTACTACGCCGTGTTCACGTTCCTGATCCGCAGGCTCGACATCATGACGCCGGGCCGGGAACCCGAGCCGGACGTCGATTCCGGCGAGACGTGAAACGCGGCTAGGGCCCGTTTTCTGCTGATGCCGGAGTGGTAGGAACACCCCGATCCCCCGCAGACCGACCAGCGAGCGGGGGTGGCGATGACGGCCGTCGACTCCGGCAAGCGCCTCTTCGGCCCCGTCCTCGCCGTGCTGCAGCGCATCGGCCGCTCGCTCATGCTGCCCATCGCCGTCCTGCCCGCCGCCGGCCTGCTCTTCCGCTTCGGCCAGGACGACCTGCTCGGCGCCGTACCCGGTCTGGGGCCGCTCGCGCGGGTCCTCGCCGCCGCCGGCGGCGCCCTGTTCGAGAACCTGCCGATGCTGTTCGCCGTGGGCGTCGCCATCGGCTTCGCCCGCAAGTCCGACGGCTCCACCGCCCTCGCCGCCCTGGTCGGCTACCTGGTCTTCGACCGTGTCACCAGGACGCTGTTCTTCGACGCGGGCGAGGGCGCCGTGTACGACGAGGTCCTGCTCGTCCTCCGGGACGGCACCCGTACGATCAACGCCGGCGCGCAGAATCCGACCGGCGTCCTCGGCGGCATCGTCATCGGCCTCACCGCCGCCCTGCTCTGGCAGCGTTTCCACCGGATCAAGCTGCCCGCCTGGCTGGCCTTCTTCGGCGGCCGGCGCTCGGTCCCCATCATCACCGCCGTCGCCGCGCTGCTGCTCGGCGTCGTCTTCGGCCTGCTGTGGCGGCCGGTCGGCGACTGGCTGGCCGGGGCCGGCGACTGGCTGTCGGTCCACGGCGCCGCCGGAGCGGGCATCTACGGCGTCGCCAACCGCCTGCTCATCCCCGTGGGCCTGCACCACTTCCTCAACACGATCGTCTGGTTCACGCTGCCGGACTGCCGGGCCGGCGTGCACGGCGCGACCAGGAACGCCGCGGGCGACCTCAACTGCTACTTCGCCGGCGAGCAGGGCGCGGGCATCTTCATGACCGGTTTCTTCCCCGTCATGATGTTCGGGCTGCTCGGGGCGGCCGTCGCCATGTGGCGCGCGGCCCCGCCGGACCGCCGCCCGGCGGTCGGCGGCATCCTGCTGTCGGCCGGGCTCACGTCCTTCGTCACCGGGATCACCGAGCCGCTGGAGTTCGCGTTCATCTTCGTCGCGCCCGTGCTGTTCGCCGTGCACGCGCTGCTCACGGGCGTGTCGATGGCGCTCATGGCCGAGCTGGGGGCGCGGCTGGGGTTCACGTTCTCCGGCGGCGCGATCGACCTGCTCCTCAACGCCGGCAAGGCGAACACGCACCGCCTCGGGCTCATCCTCGGGTTCGGGGTCGCGTACTTCGTCCTCTATTACGCCATCTTCGCCGTGCTCATCCGCGCCCTGAACCTGCCCACTCCGGGCCGCGAGGTTACGGCCGACCCCTAGCCCCGGCCGTTCCGCCCGGAACCGGGCACCCGCCGCGCCAGCTTCCGGCGCCCTTCCCCGGCAAACCAGGACATTGACCGGCACGGACCGGAGAAGCTGGTGCGGCGTGTACAACCAGGCCGGACCGAAAACTCCTGAAGGCGTTTCCCCGCGAGAAGGAGGACCCGTGTCGGCAGCCCCCCGCACCCGCATCCCGTACACCGACGGCGCCCTGGCCCTCAGCCCCATGATCTGGGGGCCACCCGGCGCCACCCCCGACGAACGCCGCCTGCGCCACCTCGGCCAGGCCCTCGCCGAGGTGCTGGCCGGTTGCCGCGCCCCCGAGACGCTGGCCGACCGGCTCACCGGCCGCGCCCACCGGCACCTCGTCACGACCGGCCTGCTCTTCCGGACCGGCCGCACCCCGTTCGTCCGCCGCGTCCACGTGACGGAGCCGCGCGAGGGTGTCATCGAGATGTGCGTGATCGTACGCTGCGGCGAACGCGACCGCGTCCTCGCCGTCCGCCTCGAACGCCACGGCATCCACTGGCTCTGCACCGACGTCGAAGCCGCCTGACCCACCCCGGGGGCCGAGGCCCTCAGAACGCGCGGAAGGACCCCCGCCCGTCGGGGCGGAGGTCCTTCCGTCACAGCATTACGGCATCAGCACGCGACTCAGGCGGCGTTCCTGGGGTCGCCGTGGCACCGCTTGTACTTCTTGCCGGACCCGCACGGGCACGGCGCGTTGCGCTCCACGTTGCCGTACGCGGCCCGCTCCGCCGGAGTGGTGCGCACCCGGGTGTGCTCGACCTCGCCCTGCTCGCCGGGCGCGGAGTATTCCAGCTCGGCAGGCCGCTCGGGGCCGCGCAGCCCGCGCGCGATGATCGAGCGGGTCTCGGCGAGGACCGCGTCCTCTTCCTCCACGATCGGGTTCTCCTGGACCTCGACCTCGAGGTTGAACAGGAAGCCCACGGAGTCCTCCTTGATGCCCTCAAGCATCGCGGCGAACATCTCGAACCCTTCGCGCTGGTATTCGATCTGTGGGTCCTTCTGCGCGTAGGCCCGCATGCCGATGCCCTCGCGCAGGTAGTCCATCTCGTAGAGGTGCTCGCGCCACTTGCGGTCGAGAACGGACAGGATGACCCGCCGCTCAAGGTCGCGCATGGTCTCGGAGCCGATCTCCTCCTCGCGCCTGGCGTACGCCTCCTTGGCGTTGGCCTTGACCTTCTCGCTGATCAGCTCGGCGGTCAGCTCCTCACGGCCGCCCGCCTCCTCGACGAGGTCGGCCGCGGTAATCGTGATCGGGAAGAGCTCGCTGAACGCCTTCCACAGCTTGTCAAGGTCCCACTCCTCGGCGAAGCCCTCGGACGTGGCGCCCTGGACGTAGCCCTCGATGACCTCGCCGACGAAGCCCTGCACCTGGTCGTGCAGGTCGGCGCCCTCCAGCACGCGCCGGCGCTCGGAGTAGATGACCTTGCGCTGGCGGTTCATCACCTCGTCGTACTTCAGAACTTCCTTGCGGATCTCGAAGTTCTGCTGCTCGACCTGGTGCTGGGCGGAGGCGATGGCCTTGGAGACGATGCCGGACTCGATCGGCTGGTCGTCGGGGATGTTGAGCCGGGTCATGATGACCTCGACCCGCGCCGAGTTGAACAGGCGCATCAGGTCGTCGCCGAGCGAGAGGTAGAAGCGCGACTCACCGGGGTCGCCCTGACGGCCGGAACGTCCGCGGAGCTGGTTGTCGATGCGGCGCGACTCGTGGCGCTCGGTGCCCAGCACGTAGAGGCCGCCGAGCTCGGTGACCTCGTCGTGCTCGGCCTTGACCGCGGCCCGGGCCTTCTCCAGCGCCTCGGGGTAGGCCTTGTCGTATTCCTCCGGCGTCTCGACCGGGTCGAGGCCGCGCTGGCGCAGCTCCTGGTCGGCGCGGAACTCGGAGTTGCCGCCGAGCATGATGTCGGTGCCTCGACCGGCCATGTTGGTGGCGACGGTGACGGCGCCCTTGCGGCCCGCCTCGGCGATGATCGCGGCCTCACGCTCGTGGTTCTTCGCGTTGAGCACCTCGTGCGGCACGCCGCGGCGCCTGAGCGCCTTGGACAGCCGCTCGGACTTCTCCACCGACGTGGTGCCGACCAGGACCGGCTGGCCGCGCTCGTAGCGCTCCTTGATGTCCTCGACCACCGCGTTGAACTTGGAGTCCTCGTTCTTGTAGACCACGTCGGCCTGGTCCTTGCGGATCATCGGCCGGTTGGTCGGGATGGGGACGACGCCCAGTTTGTAGGTCTGGTGGAACTCGTTGGCCTCGGTCGCGGCCGTGCCGGTCATGCCGGCCAGCTTCTCGTAGAGGCGGAAGTAGTTCTGGAGGGTGACCGTGGCGAGCGTCTGGTTCTCGTCCTTGATCTTGACACCCTCTTTGGCCTCGATGGCCTGGTGCATGCCCTCGTTGTAGCGGCGGCCGTGCAGGACGCGGCCGGTGAACTCGTCGACGATCAGGACCTCGCCCTCGGAGACGATGTAGTCCTTGTCGCGCTTGAACAGCTCCTTGGCCTTCAGCGCGTTGTTGAGGAAGCCGACGAGGTGGGTGTGCTCGGGCTTGTAGAGGTTGTCGATGCCGAGCCAGTCCTCGACCTTCTCGACGCCGGCCTCGAGGATGCCGACCGTGCGCTTCTTCTCGTCGACGATGTAGTCGCCGGTGCTCTCCTCGCCCGGGTTCTTCGCCTCGACACCCCTGCGCAGGCGGGGCACGATCTTGGCGAACTCTTGGTACCACTTGCCGGACTGCTCGCCGGGGCCGGAGATGATCAGCGGGGTCCTGGCCTCGTCGATGAGGATGGAGTCGACCTCGTCCACGATCGCGTAGTTGTGGCCGCGCTGGGCGCACTCCTCCAGGGACCACGCCATGTTGTCGCGGAGGTAGTCGAAGCCGAACTCGTTGTTCGTGCCGTACGTGATGTCCGCTTCGTACTGCTTGCGGCGCTCGTCGGGCTGCTGCCCTGAGACGATGCAGCCGACCTCCAGCCCGAGGAAGCGGTGGATCCGGCCGATCGTCTCGGCGTCACGCCGGGCCAGATAGTCGTTGACCGTGACGACGTGGACGCCTTTGCCGGACAGCGCGTTGAGATAGGAGGGCAGAGCACAGGTCAGGGTCTTGCCCTCACCGGTCTTCATCTCGGAGATGTTGCCCAGGTGGAGGTTGGCTCCACCCATGATCTGCACGTCGTAGGGGCGCTGGCCGAGCACGCGGCGCGCCGCCTCGCGTACCGTGGCGAACGCCTCGGGAAGCAGATCGTCGAGAGTTTCGCCGTCCGCGTAGCGCTGTTTGAATTCGTCCGTCAGCGCACGCAACTCCGCGTCGGACAGGCTCGTGAAGTCGTCCTCGATGGAGTTGACCTGGTCTGCGATCCGCTTGAGCTTGCGCAGGGTCTTGCCTTCGCCGGCACGCAGGATCTTGTCGAGAATGGCTGCCACTTTATGTAAAGCTCCTCGCAGGTCTACCCCGGCGGCGCCGCCAGGAGGAGAGGCCGAGACAAACTTCCCCGAGTGCCATCGTAGGCGCTTCCGCAACCAGACACAGCCACCGTGCCGACGAGGGCGCAGGACCGGTCTGGGAGAATGGGGGTAAGGCAGAGGGTATGCCGGTTGACCGCCGGCCCGCATGTATAGCGGCATAACCGGCAAAGGAAGGATTAAGCATGGTTGAGGGGAAGAAGTCGGAGCAAACGGAGGATCTCGGCAGTCACGGCGGACGGGCGTCATCGTGGCTGGCGGTGACGGTCATGCTGGCCGGGACCATCGTCGCCGGCTTCGGGCTGACCGTCGCCAGCTGGACGCTGGTGTGGATCGGCGCGGGGGTGTTCGTCGTGGGCGGCATTCTCGCCCTCGTCTTCGACATCTTCACCGACGTGGTGATCGACGCGCCGCGTGTGGGCATGCGGGCCGAGGATCACCGCTGACGTCGGCGGACGAAGACCGTCGCCACCGCGATCTGCGAGGCGGGCCCCTGACAGGTGGCCCGCCTTTCTTTTTGCCCAGCCCCTTCCCCTTCTTCCTGCCTGCTCCAAATCTTCCCCAGGTGATGCTTTTCCGCCGCTCGTCGGCGTGTCGGCGAACGCCCCACCATTCCTTGATCACTTCCCCGCCCCGGGCCGCCCGGCCCACGGCAGGCGGATTTGTCGGTGCCCGCCGCTAGATTGCACGCATGCACCGCCCTGACGACGCGCACCCGCTCCCCCTGGAAGACGCCGCCCCCAGCGACCCCGTCCCCGGAGACGACGTCCAGGATGTCGCCCTTATGAGCGCCGACGCAGCCGATGACAGGCACCCCCTCGTCACGGGAGCAGCCCAGCCCGCCAGCACCCTGGCGACGCCGGACCCCGACGTGTCGGTGGCCGGTGGCGGGGGTGTGGGCGGTGGCGCTGTGGATCTCACGCTCGACGAGGCGCGGCGGCTCATCCTGCGGGCCCAGGGGCTGCTCGGCGCCGACGCGCGCAAGGGCGGGGTGCACGCCATGCTGCGCAGGCTGGGCGCCGTGCAGCTCGACACCATCTCGGTCCTGGCCCGCTCCCACGAGCTGGTCGCCTACGCCCGCCTGGGCGCGGTGAGCAGACCGGAGGTGGAGCGGGCCTACTGGCACGACCCGGCGCGGAGCTTCGAGTACTGGTGCCACGCGGCCTGCATCCTGCCCGTCGAGCACTGGCCCCTCTACTCCTTCCGCCGCCGCGCCTTCCGCGAGCGCAGGTTCCGCTGGCACGAGGTCCCCGACAACGTCGACAAGCTGCTCGACCAGGTGCGCGACTCGGGCCCGCTGATGACCTCCGACGTCGGCGGCGCCAAGAACGGCGGCCCGTGGTGGGACTGGTCCGACTCCAAGATCGGCCTGGAGTGGCTGCTGGACATCGGCGAGCTGGTCTGCACCCGCCGCGTCGGCTGGCGCCGCGTCTACGACCTGGCCGAGCGCACGATCCCCGCCGACCTGCTCGCCCAGGACCTGACGGACGAGGAGTGCATCACGCGGCTGGCCGGCATCGCCGGGCGCTCACTGGGCGTGGCCAACCGCACCGACCTGATCGACTTCCTCCGCCTGAAGGGCCGTTTCGCGGCGATCCTGGACGAGGCCCTGCTCAGCGGGGCGGCCGGGCTGACGCCGGTGACGGTCGCGGGCTGGCCGGGCAAGAAGGGCCAGGCCAACGCGTGGGCCGATCCCGCCTTGCTGGCGAGCGAGCCGCGGGGCCGGCACCGCACCACGCTGGTCTCGCCGTTCGACTCGCTCATCTGGCACCGTGGCCGCACCGAGCGGATCTTCGGCTTCACCTACACGCTGGAGCTGTACGTCCCCAAGCACAAGCGGGTGCACGGCTACTTCACGATGCCGGTGCTGGCCGGGGGCCGGCTGATCGGCCGGGTCGATCCGGCCCGCGAGGGCACGACCCTGGTGGCCAGGCAGGTGCACCTGGAGCCCGGCCTGTCACCCGCCAAGTGGGCCGGCGCGGTGGCGGACGCCCTGTGGTCGGCCGCCGAGTGGGTGGGCTGCGACAGCGTACGCGTCGAACGCGCAGACCCGCCGGAGCTCGTCACCATGCTGAACGCCCCGAGATAGCCAGGAGCCCGAGATAGCCAGGAGCCCGAGACAGCCCGGAGCCCGAGACAGCCCGGGAGGGAGGGCCCCTGGCGGTGCGGACGCGGCCGGGACGGCGCGGACGCGGGCCGGGGCCTCTGCTAGGGCCGGGGGGCTCTGCTAGGTGATCTCCAGCATGCGTTCGCGCACCGCGTAGACCACGGCCTCCATGCGGGAGTGCAGTTGCAGCTTGTCGAGGATGTTGCGGACGTGGTTCTTCACGGTGTTCTCGGAGATGAACAGCTGCTTGGCGATCTCGCGGTTGTTCATGCCCTTGGCGACCAGCCGCAGGACCTCCATCTCGCGGTCGGTCAGCCGGGGGACGGGCAACTGGGGCGGGCGCTCGGCCTCCTTGCGGCTCATGTTGGCGAACTCGCTGATGAGTTTGGCCGCCATCGCCGGGTTGATTAAGGACTGGCCCTCGTGCACGCCCCGCACCGCGGCGGGCACGTCGTTGATCTGCACGTCCTTGAGGAGGTAGCCGGTGGCCCCCGCCTTGATGGCCTCGAAGAGGTCCTCCTCCTCGTCGCTCACCGTCAGCATGATGATGCGGGTGCTCGGGACCGACGCCTTGATGCCCTTCGTGGCCTCGATCCCGTCCTGCCGCGGCATGCGTACGTCCATGAGCGCGACGTCGGGCATGAGGCGGTCGGCCAGCTCGACCGCCTCCTGCCCGTCACTCGCCTCACCGACCACCTCGATGTCGGGTTCAGCCGCCAGCGCCAGAGCCAGACTGCGCCTGATCAGCTCGTGGTCGTCGACGATCAGCACGCGAATGGGCTCGCTAGCTGACGCGCGGGCCTCGTCGGACTCGCTCACGAGGCCTCCTTGATCCGCCTCGCGCCCGCGCTTCCCTCGCTTCGCTCGCTCGGCTGAACCTGACTGAGCTCGCTCACGTCTCCTCCTCGTCGGGGGGCCAGAGCCGTAACCGCCATGATGGCACGTGTGCCGCGGTCCTCGGGTGGTCGAGAAGATCTTTTTCAGTAAGCGATCAGGGCTCTACGAGCCGCAACACGCCGTAGTTGTACCCGCGTCTGTTGTAGACGACGCTCGGCTGGCCGCTCTCCTTGTCACGGAAGAGGTAGAAGTCGTGGCCGACCAGCTCCATCTCGAGCAGCGCCTGGTCGATGGTCATCGGCTCGGCCCGGTGGAACTTCTCCCTGACGATGAGCGGCCCCTCGCCGTCCATCTCGATCGGGACGATGTCCTCGTCGGTCCTGTCTTCGTAGGTGACGTCGACGTAGTCGTCTTCGGCGTGCCCGAGCGGCTCGCTCTCGCCGGCCGGGGACTTCGCGACCGGCTCCTGGGGCGGCAGGCCGGCGACGTCGGGAAGGGTCGCGGTGATCTCCGCGACGGAGGGCGGGCAGTGGTTGCCGTGGTGGACCTTGCGCCGGTCGGCGAGCCGCCTGAGACGGCCTTCCAGCTTGTCGAGCGCCAGGTCGAGGGCGGCGAACCGGTCGTCGGCCGAGGCCTCGGCGCGGACGGCCGGCCCTCGGGAGTGGATGGTGAGCTCGACGCGCTCCCGCTGTCCCGCGAGGCGCGGATTGCGTTCCTTCGACACCTGCACATCGACTCGGATGAGTTTGTTGTCCAGACGTTCGATCCTGGCCAGCTTGGTCGTCACTTGGTCGCGGAACCGATCACTCACACCTGTGTGTCGGCCCTTGACGATGATGTCCATGCAAAAGCCCCCCTTCCGTCTAACGACTGAGCAAGAGCGCCCGACGAGCTGCCGATCGGGCGAGGTCCTCTGTCCGCCTTTCTGTCACCGTTACCCTCTTCCGACTCGTGATCACCGGGAACTCCGTTGGCACCCGTCCGGCCGACCTGGTCTTCGACCCCACATCCGCCTGCTGAGGGTTTCGCAGCTCTGTTGCCACTACTGCCCTTCTCTTCTGGCGAGAGGCATCTGACCTCTCGGGAAGGCAGGACTTACCCCTAAGCCGCACCGTGATCGGTCGACAAAGAGTCGCCTTACGTGGACCGTTTTGCCTGCGGCTGGCATCGGCTAGCAGAGCCGGGAGCCCCGGCTCTGCGCAACCACGGACCCGAACGGGTGCCATGTCCGAACGCTATCCGCATCCTGGGCGAATGTCAGCCGGAGCGTCGATCGGACGATCACGTTGCGTGATATCGGCGGACCGGATGGGCGTGGTTTGATGCCCCGTTTAATCGGCCGGCGTCCGCTATGGCGGACCGTGGATCGCCCGTCGAGCACTGAGGCGGCATCCCGTGGGGAAGCGACATGTGACCTCCTGGGGAGGGGCTTGAGCGGCCGCGTCTTCACTCACTGTCACTGTAATGCTTTTTTAGATCTTCGGCGTGTCGCGGCCACCGTGATCGCCAGCGGGACCGGTGTTCCGGCTGATCGGAGGGCCCGTGCGGCCTCGGCGAGGGTGGCGCCGGTCGTGACGATGTCGTCCACGAGCAGCGCACAGGGCGCTGAAGGGCCTGTCGCGGGGCGGGTGACCCGTAGTGACCCGGCGAGGTTGGCCGCCCGCTCAGCGCTGCTCAGGCCCGCCTGATCGGTCACGGAGCGGACCTGTGTCAGGCCGTTCCAGGGGTGCGCGGGCAGGCCGAGCGCGCACAGGGCGCGGGCCGCGAGCAGAGCCAGGCGGGCGACCGGGTCGTGGCCCCTCGCGCCGGCCGTGGCCCGGGTGCTGGGGACCGGCACGACGGCGAAGCCGGCCGCGAGCGCGCGAAGGGCGCCCGGGGTGCTGGAGAGCGCCGTCACGGCGGTGAACGCCAGCGCCTCGGCCAGGGCCGCCGCCAGCGTCACGGCGCCCCGCTCCTTGTAGGCGAGGAGGGTGCGGCGCGTACGGCCGTCGTACGGGCTCGCCGACCAGCAGTCGGGGAGGCCGGGCGGGCACGGGTGCGGCAGGCGCCTGGCCGGCCGGGCGGTCAGCTCGGCCAGGCACGCGGCGCAGCACCGGGGCCCCTTGGCGCCGCAACCGGCGCAGGCCGGGGGCAGGATCAGGTCGAGCACGGCGTTCGGCAGGGCGTTCGGCACGCCCGCCAGCATGCCCGCCGCCACCGACATTCCCGCCGCCAGGGTGGGCGGCTCAGCCGAGCAGCCGGACCGCCGGCGGAAGCGGCGCGGGGACGGGATAGGCGCGGAACGACTGGATCATCAGGGCCGCGAACCGGCGCGCGGCCGCGGCCCGCAGCTCGGGCGACCCGGCGCGGATGCCCTCGCTCGCCGTCACCGCCAGCACGAAGTCCTCCAGGACGAAGTCCGCCCGCAGGCCGCCCGCCTCCTTCGCGCGCCGGACGAGCCGGAGCAGCAGCCGGATCGACCGCTCCCGCTCCGCCCCGAGGTACGGCAGCCGCGCGGCGAGAGCGCCGGACAGCCCCCTGCCGAGGGCGCGCGCCTCCATCAGCCTCTCGGTCACCAGGCAGAACCCGCGCCACGGGTCGGACTCGGTCAGCCCTTCCTCGACGACCGCCGAGCACAGGGCCATGGGCTCGGCGACGACCTCGGCGAGCAGCGCCTCCTTGGTCGGGAAGTGCCGGTAGACGGTGGCCGCGCCGACCTGCGCGCGCCGGGCGATCTCGCGGATCGGCACGCCGGGTCCCTCGGCGGCGAAGGCCGCGCGGGCGACCGCGAGGATGCGCGCCCGGTTGTCGCGGGCGTCCGAGCGCGGCTTCTGACTCACTTCTGTCGTCACCGCTCTCGTTTCGGCCGTACGGACGGGGTGTCCCCCTACCGTACGGCGCATGAGAGCAGTCCAGTTTTCCGCGTACGGCGGGCCGGGCGTGGTGCACGTCGCCGAGGTCGAGGAGCCGCACGCCGGGCCGGGGACGGTCCGCGTCGCCGTGCGGGCGTCCGGGTTGTCCACGGGAGAGACGCGCATCCGCTCGGGCGAGCTGCGCGGTGTGGTGCCGGTGACGTTCCCGTTCCGTACCGGGTTCGACGCCGCGGGCGTGGTGGACGAGGTCGGCGAGGGCGTGACGGGCGTCGAGACGGGCGACGAGGTGTTCGGCATGACCGCGGCGGCGACGCGCGGCGCCAACGCCGACCACGCGGTCCTGGTGGCCTGGGCGCCGAAACCGGCCGCGTGGAGCTGGGAGGAGGCCGGTGGGGCCGCGGGCAGCGTCGAGACGGCCACACGGGTGCTCGACCGGCTCGGGGCCGGCGCCGGGCACACGGTGCTGGTGCAGGGCGCGGCCGGCGGGGTGGGGACGGTCGCCGTGCAGCTCGCGGTAGCCCGTGGCGCCACCGTGATCGGCACGGCGAGTCCGCGCAACCACGACTTCCTGCGCTCGCTAGGGGCGGAGCCGACCACGTACGGGCCGGGCCTGGTCGAACGGGTCCGCGCGCTGGTCCCGGGCGGGGTGGACGCGGTGTTCGACTGCGCGGGAGGGGCGCTGCCCGACCTGGTCGCCCTGGCCGGGGACCCCGCGCGCGTGGTGACCATCGCCCCCGACCTCACCGCGGCGGCCCATGGCGTGCACCTGTCGCACGGGTCGCCGGGCGCGGACCCCGGGGCGGGCGCCGACCCGCTCGCGGTGCACGGCCTCGGCGTCGCGGTCGGGCTCGCCGCGCGGGGGCGGCTGCGGGTGCCGGTCGCGGCGGCGTTCCCGCTCACCGAGGCGGCGGCGGCGCACGAGCTGAGCGAGACCCGCCACGCCCGAGGGAGGATCGTGCTGGTGAACTGACCCCCCGAGGGGTTCAGCCCAGGGGGAACAGGGGGGCTTCGGCGTTCGACTCGATCCTGGTCTTCCAGCTCTGGTCCTGCGAGAGCTCCAGGATCTCCGAGCCCTTCCCCTTGCCGGTCTCCGCCTGCGCGAGCACGTGCTCGTTGAGCGCCGCGACCCGGCGCAGCCGGTTCTTCAGCGGGATCTCGGTGACGTCGCCGTCGCCGATGTCGATCTCGTTCAGTGTCTGGCCTGCGTTGCTCTTGACCAGCACGAGCACGTGCTCGTCGTCGCGCCAGGCGAGGTCCTCGATGACCCCGCCGGGCTCCCTGGCCGTCGGCACCCGGACGTTGCTGAGCATCAGCCCGCCCGTCTGGGTCAGCGCGCCGACGTGCACGATGTTCTCGCGGGTGGTCAGCACCACGCGTACGCCGTCCCTGGCGATGCGCATGCGGGTGACGTCCCAGCCCTTCAGCCCCGGCGCGGCGACGCGCTCGGCGGGGCGGTTGGCGGCGGGGTCGTAGCGCAGCACGACGCCGTTCTTGCGGTCGAACGTCCACAGCGACCCGTCGCGGTGCCAGGACGGCGCGGTGAGGTCCTGCGGGGAGCCCGGGATGACCTCCTGCCACTGCCCCTCCTGGGTGGCGGTGGTGATGGAGATGCCGGTGGAGGTCTGGGCGGCGACGAGGTCGCCCTGCTTGGACAGGGCGAAGTTGGAGTAGCCCTCGCGCGGCTGCCCGGCGGGCCCGGCGATGGCGCCGCCCGGCCCCTCGGTGGTCATGTAGTGGACGGCGCCCTTGTCGACGTAGTAGTCGGTGTTGACGCCGTTGTCCAGCCAGCCCTGGTCGACGTTGGGCTGCGAGACGGAATACTGCTCCCCGTCCACCTGCACCTCGATGGCGCGGCCCTTGGCGACGTCGTTGTTGGTGAGGCTGTAGCGGATCTGGGCCATGAGGCCGTGCTCGCCGCTCAGGTCGAGGGGGTCGATCGGGCCCGACAGGTTGATGACGACCCGTTCGTCCTCGCCCGAGCGCACGGACTCGATCTTGGTGCCGGTGGGGAAGCTGGTGCTCACCGCGCCCTGGAGTGCCGCGCTCGGCGCCTTGAGCAGCCGTTCGAGCACGACCTGCGCGTACGTCTTGGTCGGCTTGAGCCGCAGCCGCACGCTGTCCACGACCAGCCGGTCCTGGGTGCCGTTGCCGAGGTAGTAGAGCTTGGTCGGCCGGTAGGCCCGCGCGACGTCGGACTTGGTGAGGATGATCCCCTGCGGCAGGCCGCGCACCCGGTAGCCGACGCCCTCGACCTTGACCAGCTCGAACGGCCGCGCCCAGTTCCCGGCCAGCGGCACGTAGGTGTCGTCCTCCTCGATCCTGGCGATCTGGGGGGCCTTGACGGAGATCTTCTGCACCGACTCGGTGCCGTCCTGGTCGCCCAGGTCGAAGGTCCAGTTCCAGGCGTCGTCGAGCACGGTCACCGCGCCGTCGGGGCTCCAGCCGCGCAGCGCCTCGGGCGTGAGGTATTGGGGCAGGACCGTCGGGTCGTCGTCGTAGGCCGCCATGGCCGCCTGGAGGCCCTTGAGCACGTCCTGAGGGCTCCAGGCGGGCTGCGGCGCGGTGGCGATCATCCGCTGGAACGGCTTGCTCAGCGGGTCGCCGCTGCCCGTGTCGTCCACCACGTACGGGCCGCTGACCGGGATCACGGAGCACCCCGAGCCGGTGAGCGCCACGGCCGCGGCCACCGCGGCGACGGCGCAGAGCCGCCTAGTCCTCGTCATCGAGCGCCCCGTCCCCCACGGCGGGCAGCAGCACGGGCGTCATGGACCCGCGCCAGGTGCGCCGCATCTCGATCTCGGGCGGCACGAGCGGCAGCGGCGACCCCTTGAGGTCGGCCCCCGCCGTGCGCGGCAGCGTCAGCCTGAACTGCGAGCCCTCGCCCGGCTGTCCCCACGCCTGGAGCCAGCCGCCGTGCAGGGTGGCGTCCTCGCGGGAGATCGCCAGGCCGAGCCCGGTGCCGCCTATGGTGCGCGCCCGTGACGGGTCGGCCCGCCAGAACCGGTCGAAGACCATGGTGTCCTCGCCCGGTTTGAGTCCTATGCCGTGGTCGCGTACGGCGACCGCCACGGCGTCGCGGTCGGCGCCGACGGTGACGACGATCTCCCTGCCCTCGCCGTGCTCTATGGCGTTGAACAGCAGGTTGCGCAGGATCCGCTCGACCCGGCGGTTGTCGATCTCGGCCATGCAGGGCTCGGGCGGCAGCCGCAGCTCGAAGCGGGTGCCGTGGCGCTCGGCCAGCGCCTCGGAGTCCTCTATGGCGCGCAGCACGACCTTGGTGACGTCGACGGGCTCCAGGTCGAGGGTGGCCGCGCCGGCGTCGTAGCGGCTGATCTCCAGCAGGTCGCCCAGCATCGACTCGAACCGTTCGAGCTGGGCCTGCATGAGCTCGGCCGAGCGGGCGGCCATGGGGTCGAAGTCCTCGCGGGCGTCGTAGAGCAGGTCGGCGGCCATGCGCACGGTGGTCAGCGGGGTGCGCAGCTCGTGCGAGACGTCGGAGACGAACTGCCGCTGGACCTGCGACAGCTCCTCAAGCTGGTGGATCTTGAGCGCCAGGTTGGCGGCCATCTCGTTGAAGGAGTTGGCCAGGCGGGCGAGGTCGTCCTCGCCGCGTACCTTGAGCCGTTCGTCCAGCTTGCCCGCGGCCAGCCGTTCGGCGGCCTGGCGGGCCAGCCGGACGGGGGTGACGACCTGCCTGGCCACCAGGTAGGCGATGGCCGCCAGCAGCAGCACGAGGCCGAGCCCCACCACGACGATGGCGAGCCGGACGGTGGACAGCAGCGCCTCTTCCTCGTCGAGCGGGAAGAAGTGGTAGACCTCGTAGTTCTGGCCGCTGAAGGGCTCGTGGACGATGCCGCCGACGATGTACATCAGGCGCGGCTGGCTCTGCCCGGTCAGCCCGACACGCTCGATGGAGACGATGGGCTTGTCGTAGACCAGCTTCGTGATGTTGCGCTGCAGCCCGGCGCGCAGGGCGGGCGGCACGTTGCCGGGCACGAGGCGGCCGGAGGCGCGCGACTGCCCGGGGGCCGCGACGTTGAGTATGAGCACGTCGTAGCGCTTCTTGGAGCCGCCGTCGACGGAGCCGGTGACGGCGCCCATCACCTCGTCGAGCGGGTTGACCGCGGCCTTGCCCGCCTCGACGGCCTTGGCCTGGTCGTCGTCGGGAGGCGCGAGCGCGTCGGCGATCTGCAGCCGGTCGGCGTTGGCCTCGCTGACCGAGGACTGCTGGCTGCTCTGGATGACGGCCCGGTTGATCTGCTCGGACAGGAACGTGCCGAGCACCACGACCACGATGACGGAGATCACCAGCGTGCTGGTGACCACCTGGAGCTGCAGCGAGCGCCGCCAGACGCTGCGCGCCCTGCCCACCGCACGCCGCACCCGCCGGCGGGCGCCGCCGAGGATCTGGCGCGGCGTCCGCCGACGGGAGCGGTTGGTCTTCGTCGGGGGCATGGCGGGTGGGGGCGGGCGGGTCAGGCGGGTCCGGCCTTATAGCCCACGCCGCGGACCGTGACCACGATCTCGGGGTGCTCGGGGTCCTTCTCGATCTTGGCCCGGAGCCGCTGCACGTGCACGTTGACCAGCCGCGTGTCGGCCGCGTGGCGGTAGCCCCACACCTGTTCGAGCAGGACCTCGCGGGTGAAGACCTGGCGCGGCTTGCGGGCCAGCGCGACGAGCAGGTCGAACTCGAGCGGCGTGAGGTTGATGGTCTCCTCGCCCCGCTTGACCGAGTGGCCGGCCACGTCGATGGTGATGTCGCCGATCTGGAGGATCTCCGGCGTCGGCTCGTCCGTACGGCGCAGCCGCGCCCGCACCCGGGCGACCAGTTCCTTCGGCTTGAACGGCTTGACGATGTAGTCGTCGGCGCCCGACTCCAGGCCGAGCACGACGTCAATCGTGTCGCTCTTCGCCGTGAGCATGACGATCGGGACCCCGGACTCGGCCCTGATCCTGCGCGCCACGTCGATGCCGTCGGCCCCCGGCAGCATCAGGTCGAGCAGGACAAGGTCCGGGCGCGTGTCCCGGAACGCGTCGAGCGCCTTGTCGCCGTCAGAGACGAAGGATGGTTCGAACCCCTCGCCCCGCAGCACGATCCCCAGCATCTCGGCGAGAGCGGCGTCGTCGTCGACGACCAGCACGCGACCTTTCATGGCCCCTCATTCGTTCTACGCATTCTGGGACATACCCGCACGATCGCTGAAGGTTACCCTTGGTAGGCCCATGAGTGTGACCTGAGCCCTGCAAAAGGCGAATTTTAGGTCCGCCCCCGCGACCGCAGTCCCAAGTCTGCGGTAACGGAGCGTCTTTAGGCCATCCCTGGTGCGGATCCATGCCAGATTCCCCCACGAACAAAGGCGTCATCGGGCAGCGAATCGCCTCCGGGACGCCAAGCTCCCGCCCAGCATGCCAGGATTGGGATATGTCAGACGGTCACGGTCCCTCGCCCGAGACGCCCCCAGGTTGGTCGGCCGAACAGCCGCCGCCCTACAGCGCCCCGCCGGCCTCCCCGTGGACCGCGCCCGGCTCTCCTGAGCAGGTGCCCTACGGGCAGCCGTACGGGCAGGCTCCACAGCAGCAGCCCCACGCCCCCGGGCCACAGCCCCCCTACCCGCACCACCCGCAGCCGGGCTACGGCTACATGCCGCCGCCCCCCGTGCTGCGACCCGGCATCATCCCGCTGCGCCCGCTGGGCCTCGGCGACATGCTCGACGGCACCATCAAGCTCATCCGCTCCAACCCGAAGGCGGTGCTGGGCCTGTCGGCCGTCGCCGCGCTGCTCGCCTCCGTGCCGATGGCCGTCGGGCAGGCGTTCGTGCTCGACAGCATGGGCAGCGTGCTCACCGATCCCTCCGCCGTGAACAACGCCGAGCAGCTCGACAACACCGTGACCGGCTTCGCCGCCCAGTACGGCAGCACCCTCGTCTCCTACGCCATCCAGTTCGTCGTGGTCACGCTGCTGACCGGGGTGATCACCCGCATCCTCGGTCGGGCCGTCTTCGGCGGCAACCTCACGGCGGGCGAGGCGTGGCAGCTCGTCAAGGGCCGGGTGCCCGCGCTGTTCGGCGTCGTCGGCCTGATGGTGGTCATCATGGCGGTGCCGCTGATCGCCTTCGTGGTGATCGGCGTCGCGCTGGTGGCCAACGGCACCGGCGCCGGGGGCCTGCTCGGGCTGATCGCGGTGTTCTTCATCCTCTACATCGCCTACTACCTGTTCTTCCGCACCCGCTTCGCGTTCGCCTCGCCGGCGGTGGTGCTGGAGGGCCGCGGGCCGATCGACGCCATGCGCCGCTCCTGGCAGCTGGTCACCGGCGACTTCTGGCGGGTGTTCGGCATCCTGCTGCTCACGTCGCTGCTGGTCGGCCTGGTGGCGGGCGTCCTGTCCTTCCCGTTCACGATCGCGGGCACGCTGTTCGGCATGCTCGGCGCGGGCTCGATGGTCAACGCCGTCGTGTCGGCGGTGCTGATCGCGATCGGCGGCACGCTCGCCGCGATGTTCACCTACCCCTTCGAGGCGGGCGTCTCCGGTCTCCTGTACGCCGACCGGCGCATGCGCAGCGAGGCCTTCGACCTCGTGCTGCAGACGGCGGCGATCGAGCAGCAGCGCCAGGGCTGGGTGCACGGCTCGGCCGACGAGCTCTGGCACCCGTCCAACTCCGCCGGGTCGTGAGCCCGATCGGCAGGGAGGAGGCCGCGCGGCGGGCCGCGGAGGAGCTCCTCAAGTCCCCCTACGAGCGTGAGTCCCTGCCCGACATGCTCCTGCGGCGCTTCAACCAGTTCGTCGGCGACCTCGCCGACGCCGCGCTGGGCAACGGCCCCGTGGGCGGGATCATCGCGAGCGTCGTCATCCTGGCGCTCGTCGTCGCCGCGGCCGCGCTGGTCTCGTGGCAGCTCCGCCGCATGTCCAGGCGGCGCGGCCTGGTCACCGGCGGCCTGTACGGCGAGCGCGTCCGCACCGCCGACGAGCACCGCAGGGCCGCCGAGCGGCTGGCCGGCGAGGGCCGCTGGAGCGAGGCCATCCAGGAACGGCTCCGCGCCATCGCCCGCGACCTGGAGGAACGCGCGCTGGTCGACGGCATGCCGGGCCGCACCGCCGACGAGCTGGCCGCCGAGGCCGCCGCGGCGCTGCCGGACCTCGCCCGCGAGCTGACGGCGGCGGCCCGCTCCTTCGACGACGTGACCTACGGCGGCGTGCCGGGCACCCCCGAGGCCTACGCCACCATGGCCGGACTCGATGACCGCCTGCGCCAGACCCGCCCGGTCCCTCTCGCGGTCGCGGTCGCAGGGGAGGCGTCATGAACCCGCCGGCGAGCTTCGGGGAGGCGTCGTGAGCGCGCCTGTGGACGGGTCGCTCGCCCCCGGCGGGGCGGCGCTCGGCGAGCCGGTCGTCACCCGTGACGGGGTCGTCCCCGGCGACCCGCCGGGCGGCTCCGCCCCCACCTCACCGACCCTCCGCTCCACCTGGCGCTCGGGCCGCCTGATCGTGCTCCTGGGCGTCCTCGTCGTGCTGATCGCGGTGCTCGGCGTCCTGCTCGCCCCGCAGCGCGGGCCCTCGCGCCCGCTGGACCCGGCGGACACCTCGCTCGCCGGGTCCAGGGCGCTGGCCGAGCTGCTGCGGGGGCGCGGCGTCCAGGTCGACCGGGTCGACTCCGCCGAGGCGGCCGCCCGGCTCGCCACGACGGGCGGCCCCCGGCTGCTGCTCATCACCGACACGGCCTACGTCGACGAGCACGCCCTGGCCGCGATCCCGGGTGACCGGCTGATCGTCGGCGACATGCCCGGCCTGGCGGCGCTGGCGCCCGAGGTGCACACCGACCCGGACCCGGCCCGGACCCGCTCGCGGGAGCCGGAGTGCGGGCTGCCGGCCGCGCGGGCGGCGGGGAGCGCCTACATGGGCGGCACGGCCTTCCACGGCCCGCCTGGCGCCGCCCTCTGCTACCCGTCCACCGGCGAGGGCCACACACTGGTGTCCTATGCCCGCTCGGGCGGCACGACGACGGTCGTCGGCGACGGCTCGTTCATGACGAACCTCCGCCTCGCCGAGGACGGCAACGCCGCACTCGCGCTCAACCTCATCGGCACCGGCAGGCCGGTGACCTGGCTGGTCCGCCCGGACAACCCGCAGGTGGCGCAGCTGCCCGGCGAGCGCGGCCAGTCGCTGACCGACCTGCTGCCGGACAACGTGCGCTGGACCGTCTACATGGCGCTCATCGCGCTGGCGGTCACCGCGATCTGGCGCGGCCGGCGGCTCGGGCCCGTGGTGACCGAACGCCTGCCCGTCGTCGTACGCGCGGCCGAGACGGTCGAGGGCCGTGGCCGCCTCTACCGTGCCAGGCGGGCCCGGCAGCGGGCCGCCGAGGCGCTGCGCGCGGGCACCGTCGACCGGCTGACCCCCCGGCTCGGCCTGGCCACCGGGGCCGGCGGTCAGGAGGTCGTGGCCGCGCTCGCCGCCCGTACCGGCCAGGACCCGCACCGGGTCGGCGCGGCGCTGTACGGCCCGCCGCCCGCCGACGACGCGGCCCTCGTCGCCCTGGCCGCATACTTGGACCTCATGGAAAGGCAGGTCAGTGAACTCTGAGGAGAGTTACCGCGTGACGACGTCCGCCGACGCGGCGAGGGACGCGCTCGCCGCGCTCCGCGCCGAGGTGGCCAAGGCCGTCGTGGGCCAGGACGCGGTGGTGACGGGGCTGGTCATCGCGCTGCTGTGCCGGGGGCACGTGCTGCTGGAGGGCGTGCCGGGCGTCGCGAAGACGCTGATGGTGCGCACGCTCAGCGCGGCGCTGTCGCTGGACTTCAAGCGGGTGCAGTTCACGCCCGACCTGATGCCGGGCGACGTGACAGGCTCGCTGATCTACGACGCGAAGACCGCGGAGTTCGAGTTCCGGGAGGGGCCCGTCTTCACGAACCTGCTGCTGGCCGACGAGATCAACCGCACCCCGCCGAAGACGCAGGCTGCGCTGCTGGAGGCGATGGAGGAGCGGCAGGTCAGCGTGGAGGGTTCGGCCCGGCCGCTGCCCGACCCGTTCGTGGTCTGCGCGACCCAGAACCCCATCGAGTACGAAGGCACCTACCAGCTCCCCGAGGCGCAGCTCGACCGCTTCCTGCTGAAGCTGACCGTGCCGCTGCCGCCGCGCGAGCAGGAGATCGCGGTGCTGGAGCGGCACGCCCGCGGCTTCGACCCGCGCGACCTGTCCGAGGTCAAGCCGGTCGCGACCGCCGCGGACCTCGCCGCGGGGCGGGAGGCCGCGGCCCAGGTGCACGTGGCGCCCGAGGTGCTCGGCTACATCGTGGACGTCGCCCGCGCCACCCGGAACTCACCGTCGTTGCAGCTCGGCGTCTCGCCGCGAGGGGCGACGGCGCTGCTCGCGGCCTCCCGGGCGTGGGCGTGGCTGTCCGGGCGGCACTACGTCACCCCCGACGACGTCAAGGCGCTGGCCAGGCCCGCGCTGCGGCACCGCGTGGGCCTGCGGCCCGAGGCGGAGCTGGAGGGCGCGACCGCCGACGGCCTGCTCGACGGCATCCTGGCCTCGGTCCCGGTCCCGCGCTGATGGCGCTGACGGGGCGGGCCGGGCTGGTCGCCGCGCTCGGGATCGTGCTGGTGATGCTCGCGCCGCAGCCCGGGGCGGCGCTGGCCGGGGTGTGCCTGCTGCTGGCGGCGGCGATCGTGATCGACCTGACGTTCGCGGGCGCGGTGCGTCCGCTGCGCCTGCACCGGTCCGGCGACACCCTGGTCCGGCTCGGGCAGCGGGCCACGGTCGAGCTCGTCGTGGAGAACCCCGGGTCCAGACGGGTGCGGGGCGTGCTGCGCGACGCCTGGCCGCCGTCGGCCGGGGCCACGCCGCGCGTCGCCCGGATCGACGTGCCGAAGGGCGAACGGCGCAGGATCGTCGTCACGCTCGACCCCACCAGGCGCGGCGACCGCTCGTCCGTGGCGGTCACCGTGCGCTCGCTCGGGCCGCTCGGGCTGGCCGCGCGGCAGGGCGGCCACCGCGCGCCGTGGACGGTGCGGGTGCTGCCGCCGTTCCTGTCGCGCAAGCACCTGCCCTCGCGGCTGGCCCGGCTGCGCGAGCTCGACGGGCAGCACCCGGCCCTGGTACGCGGCCAGGGCACCGAGTTCGACTCCCTGCGCGAGTACGTCGTCGGCGACGACGTGCGCTCCATCGACTGGCGGGCCACGGCACGCCGGCACGACGTGGTCGTACGCACCTGGCGGCCCGAACGCGACCGCCGGGTGCTGATCGTGCTCGACACCGGGCGCACCTCGGCGGGCCGGGTGGGCGACGCGCCGATCCCCATGGCGGGCGCGACGCCGGGCGGCGGCGGGCTGCTTGCCCGGCCCGACGCGCGGCCGGTGCCCGGCTGGCCGCGGCTCGACTGGTCGATGGACGCGGCGCTGCTGCTCGCCGCGCTCGCGGCGCGGGCCGGCGACCAGGTCGACTTCCTCGCCTACGACCGGGCCGTACGCGCCTGGGTGGGCGGCGCCTCCCGCACCGAGCTGCTGTCGTCGCTGGTCAACGCCATGGCGCCGATCGAGGCCGAGCTGGTCGAGGCCGACGCGCAGGGCATGGTGGCGGCCGTGCTGTCGCGGGCCAGGCGGCGCTGCCTGGTGGTGCTGCTGACCGACCTCAACGGGGCGGCCATGGACGAGGGGCTCATGCCGGTGCTTCCGCAGCTCGCCTCGCGGCACCTGCTGCTGGTGGCCGGGGTCTCCGACCCGCGGGTGGCCGCGATGGCGGCGCGGCGGGGCTCGGCCGAGGAGGTCTACGACGCGGCGGCGGCCGAGCACGCCCAGCTCGAACGCCGACGCATCACCGCCCGGCTGCGCCGGGCCGGGGTCGAGGTCGTGGACGCCCCGCCGGAGGACATCGCGCCGGCCCTGGCGGACGCCTACCTGGCGCTGAAGGCGGCGGGCCGGCTGTAGGAGCGGGGCGGGTCAGGCGGCTGGGGCGACGTCGGGGGCGCGTTCGAGGTCTCCGGTCTCGGCGGCCAGCGCGGCCCGGCGGCCGAAGCCGATGACGTACGCGAGGAAGGCCGCCTCGGCGAGCACGCCGATCCCCACGCGGGCCCAGGTCGGCAGCGGCGACGGGGTGACGAACGCCTCGATCAGCCCCGACACGAACAGCACCACGACCAGCCCGAGCGCCACGCTCATCACGGCCCGCCCCTGCTCGGCCAGCACCTCCGTACGCCGGCGCGGCCCCGGGTCGATGACCGTCCAGCCGAGCCGCATGCCGACGGCCGCCGCCAGGAAGACGGCGGTCAGCTCCAGCAGCCCGTGCGGCGTGATCAGCCCGAAGAAGATGTCCAGCTTGTCGCGGGAGGCCATGAGACCGCCGGAGACGCCGACGTTGGCCGCGTTCTGGAACAGCACGTACGGGATGGGCAGCCCCAGCAGCACCGCGTAAATGATCACCTGGGCGGACACCCAGGCGTTGTTGGTCCACACCCGGCCGGCGAACGACGCCGCCGGGTTCTCCGAGTAGTAGTCGGCGAAGTCGTGCTCGACGAGCTGGGTGATCTCGTCGGGCGTGCCGATCGCGGCCTGCACGTCGGGGTTGCCCGCCACCCACGCGCCGAACACCCACGCCACCGCGATGCTCGCCAGCGAGGTGGCCAGCCACCACCAC
The DNA here is from genome assembly GCF_900111685.1 of Nonomuraea wenchangensis. Classification (GTDB taxonomy): domain Bacteria; phylum Actinomycetota; class Actinomycetes; order Streptosporangiales; family Streptosporangiaceae; genus Nonomuraea; species Nonomuraea wenchangensis. The sequence continues at coordinate 156,233 of NZ_FOHX01000014.1, read as the reverse complement.
CGCGCCCGGTAGGCCACCACGGGGAACGACACCGTGAAGAACCGGACGAACTCCCGCCAGGCGGGCGCGTGCGCCCCCGTCACCGCCGACCGCGCCCGCGCCACCAGCGCCGACAGGCGGCCGGTGAGCATCGGGTCGTGCGCCGAGGAGCGGACGATCGACAGGTGCGTCGCCACCCGCTGGTAGAGGTCGACCAGCTCGTCCACCTCGGCGCCGGTCAGCGACGAGCGGTGCTTCACCAGATGGTCGAGCCTGTCCCAGGCAGGGCGGTGTGCGGCGATGAACGCGTCGATGTCCACCTGAACATTCTGGCCGCTCACTCACCTGCGCAGAGCCGTTAGGCTCCAGATATGTCGGAGGTTGTGACAGGCGACGCCGTCGTCGTCGAGGTACGCGTGGCCCAGATGCCCTCGCGCGCCCTGGCGATCGTCATCGACCTGGCCGTGCAGGTGACCGTGCTGGTGGGGGCCTACGTTCTGCTGGGGGCGTTCGCCACGGTGTCGGACCCGGCGGCGTTCGCGGCTGTCATGATCACGCTGATGGTCCTGGTGATGGTCGGCTATCCGGTGATCTTCGAGTCGGTGAGCAGAGGGCGCAGCCTCGGCAAGCTGGCGCTCGGGCTGCGGGTGGTGAGCGACGACGGCAGCCCCGAGCGGTTCAGGCAGGCGCTGTTCCGCGGGCTCGCGGGCCTGGTGGAGTTCTGGATGTTGTCCGGGGCGCCCGCGCTGATCTCCTCGCTGGTCTCGCAGCGGGGCAAGCGGCTCGGCGACATCTTCGCCGGCACGATCGTCATCTCCGACCGGGCGCCGCGGCAGAGCGGGCAGGCCGTCCAGATGCCGCCGCCGCTCGCCGCGTGGGCGGCCACGCTGGAGCTGTCGCGGCTGCCTGACGAGGTGGCGCAGGCGGCCCGCCAATACCTGCTGCGCTGGCACGACCTGTCGCCGCAGGCCAGGCACGAGATGGGGATGCGGATCGCCGCCCAGACCGCGGCGTTCGTCTCGCCCGCCGCGCCGGCCGGGGTGCCTCCGTACGCCTATCTGAGCGCCGTGCTGGCCGAGCGCCGCCGCCGCGAGGAGGCCCGGCTGGCGCTGCGGGCCGGCATCGCGGCCGGGCCACAGGCGCCACGCCCCTCGCACCCTGCGCCGCCCCCACCCCCGCCCTCCTACGCACCCCCGCCCCAGCCCTCCTACGCACCCCCGCCTCAGCCCTCCTACGCACCCCCGCCGAACTCCTACGCTCCCCCACCGCCCCCTCCGGGCCCTGGGGCGGGTGTCACGCCGGGCGGGTTCGCGCCCCCGCAATGACGGACGGCGACCGCCCCGGTGAGGGGACGGCCGCCGCCGCTCAGCGGGTCGGGGTCAGTGGCCCGGGCCGGGCCGGTACGACTCCTGGGTCTGCACGTTCAGCCGACCCGTCCGGACGTGCCGGGCGCTGTCGGTCAGCCGATCGTCGATCTTGACGATGTCCAGGCCGGCGTGGAAGTCGGCCCCGTAGATGTAGCCGTTGTAGTAGTAGGCGGACCAGATCCCGCCGCCGCTGCCGTCCGCGCGCGGACCGCGCTCGAAGTAGCCGATCTCCCTCGGGTTGGCCGCGTCGGTGAAGTCCCACACGGACAGTCCGCCCATGTACCACGCCTGCACCATGATGTCGCGGCCCTTGACCGGGATCAGCGAGCCGTTGTGCGCGACGCAGTTCTCGCTGTCGGCCTGGTAGCGCGGGATCTTGAAGTAGCTCTTGAACACGAGCTGCCCATGGACGATCTCGTAGATGGCGTCCGCGCCCCGGTTCGGGCCGGTGGCCTCGTTGCAGGTGGCCAGGCCGCCGCCGCCGAGCTCGTCGGTGAAGACGACCTTCCTGGCGTCGTTGCTGAACGTCGCCGAGTGCCAGAACGCGAAGTTCGGGTCGGTGGTGCGGGCGGTCACCCGCGGGTTGAGCCGGTCGCGGATGTCGAACAGCACGCCGTCGCCCATGCACGCGCCCGCCGCGATGTCCTTCTCGGGGTAGGCGGTGATGTCGTGGCAGCCGCTCGTGGGCAGCAGCAGGCCGGGCTGGGTCTCGTTGCCGCCGTCGGGGAAGACGACCGGGGTGGCCGCGACGGCCGCCTCGGCGGGCTTCTTCAGCGGCACCTTGATGATCGAGATCTTGTCGTGCGGCGGCTGGCAGTCCGGGAAGGTGCTGCTCGGGCTGTACGACGAGACGTACACGTAGACGTTCTTGTTCTGGTCACGGCCCTTGCCCGGCACGAGGGTCAGGGTGTGGGAGCCGCAGTTCGTCTCGACCGACTTGATGTAGCGCGGATTCGCCTTGTCGGAGATGTCGAAGATGCGGACGCCCTCCCACGCCTCCTTGTGGTCGGCGCTCAGGGCCGTGCTGTTGCACGAGTCGTCGCTGCGGGAGGAGTCGACGGCGCTGAACAGCAGGTTGCCGTACACGCTGACGTCCATCTGCGAGCCTGGGCAGACGACGGAGCTGACCGGTTTCGCCCGCTTCGGGTCGCGGATGTCGTAGATGGAGAAGCCGCCGTAGTTGCCGACGTAGGCGTAGCCGTCCTGGAAGGCGAGGTCGGTGTTGATGGTGGCGGCGAGCGGGGCGGGCTTCGGGATGTTGAGCACGTGGGTGACGTTCCCGCTGGTGACGACGGCGTCGGCGGGCGGGATGTCGGCAGTGGTCGCGGTGGCGGTCGCGGGGGTCGCGGTCAGCGACAGGACGAAGGCCGCCGCGACCGCCGCTAGGGAGCGGCGGCGCGGGGTGGACACTCGGGAGCCTCCTTGACGTCAGTGACCGTGGCCGGGGCCGGGCCCGTGGCCGTGGTCCGGGTAGCTCTCCTGCGTCTGCGCGTTGAGCAGGCGCGACTTGACGCTGTTCGCCTGGTTCGTCCGCGGGTCGTTGATCTTCAGCACGTCCAGGCCGAGGTTGAAGTCGGAGCCGTAGATGTAGCCGTTGTAGTAGTACGCCGACCAGAAGCCGCCGCTCAGCGCCGGGGCGGTGTCGTCAGGGCCGCGCTCGAAGAAGGCGATCTCCTTGGCGTTGGCCGAGTCGGTGAAGTCGACCACCGAGATGCCGCCCTGGTACCACGCCTGCACCATGATGTCGCGGCCCTTGACCGGGATGAGCGAGCCGTTGTGCGCGACGCAGTTCTCGCTGTCGGCCTGGTGGCGGGCGATCTTGAAGTAGCCCTTGAAGACGAGCTGCCCTTGGACGATGTCGTAGTAGGCGTTGGCGCCCCGGTTCGGGCCGATGGCCTCGTTGCAGGTGGCCCTGGTGCCGCCGCCGAGCTCGTCGGTGAAGATCACCTTGGTGCCGGAGTTGTTGAACGTGGCGGAGTGCCAGAAGGCGAAGTTCGTCTCGTCGCGCACCTGGGCGGTGACCCTGGGCCGCTCGGGGTCGCGGATGTCGAGCAGGATGCCGTCACCCATGCAGGCGCCGGCGGCGATGCCCTTCTCCGGGTAGGCCGTGATGTCGTGGCAGCCGGTCGTGGCCGACTTGCCGTTGGGGTAGCTGCCCGGCACGCCGCCGAAACCGCCGTCGGGGAACAGGTTGGGCGTGGCGATCACGGACGCGGCCGTCGGGTTCCGCAGCGGGACCTTGATGATCGAGATCAGGTCGTGCGGCGGCTGGCAGTCGGGGAAGGCCGCGCTCGGGCTGTAGGAGGAGACGTAGACGTAGACGTTCTCGCCCCTGCGGTCGGGCACCAGCGTGTGGGTGTGGGAGCCGCAGTTGGTCTCGACCGACTTGATGTAGCGCGGGTTGGCCTTGTCGGAGATGTCGAAGATGCGCATGCCCTCCCACGACTCCTTGACGCTGGCGGGCTGCGAGGTGCTGCCGCACGAGTCGTCGTTGCGTGAGGAGTCGACGGAGCCGAACAGCAGGTTGCCGTAGACCGACACGTCCATCTGGCCGCCGGGGCAGACCACCGAGCTGACCAGCCGCGTCTTCTTCGGGTTCTTGATGTCGTAGACGGAGAACCCGTAGTAGTTGCCCACGTAGGCGTAGTCGCCCTGGAACGCCATGTCGGTGTGGATGTCGGCGAGCGCCTCGGGCTTCGGCACGTTCGTGACGTGTGTGATGTTGGGGCTCATGACGATCTCGCCGGGAGCCGGGATGTCCTCGGCCTGGGCGGGCACGGTGGTGCCAGCCAGCGCCACGACCGCCGCGAACAGGATCAGGGCCCTGCGGGGGCTTAACACCGGTGAATCCTCCTATAAAGGGAGCATAAATCTACGTCATCTTGACGCGCCGGAGCCCCGCTAGCCAGCGTCCAAACTGTCAATTTTTGTTCCGATTCGCCCTCTTTCCATCCACCTGTCATTGGCTTAGAGTGCGCATTCTCTACACCCTCAGTCAGGGAGGCTGGGTGCGCTCCGCGCTCAACGTCATCGCAGGCACGCTCGTCACCTTCGCCGGCATCGCGCTCTCCGGCTGCTCATCCTCCCCACCCCCGGCCCCACGGGCGGACTCGACCGCGCCCGTGATCGCCCCCGGACGTCCCGGCGAGCAGGCGAGGACGCTCGGCCCCGGCGAGGCCGCCACCGCCGTGCCCTCGCCGACCGCGAACGCCGCCGACGTCATCTACGTCCAGGACATGATCGTTCATCACCGCCAGGCGCTCGACATGGCGCTGCTGGCGCCGAGCCGGGCGCAGTCGGCCAAGGTGAAGGGCATGGCCGACCGGATCAAGGCCGCCCAGGGCCCGGAGATCCAGTACATGACGGGCTGGCTGCGCGAGCAGGGTCAGAAGGAGCCCGGCCACCACGCCGCGCACGACGGGATGGCGGGGATGGCCACCCCGGAGCAGCTGGACGCGCTGAAGGCGGCCAAGGGCACCGCCTTCGACCGGATGTTCCTGCAGCTCATGATCAACCACCACCTGGGCGCGATCAAGATGTGCGAGCAGGTGCTGAGCAGCGGCTCGCACATGCGGATCGAGGAGCTGGCGAGCGAGGTCAGCGTCGAGCAGACCGCCGAGATCCGCCGCATGCAGCAGATCGAGCGCGAGCTCCCGCCCGCCTGAGCCCGGCTCAGGAGGCCCGGCTCAGGCGGTTCAGGAGCCCCGCTTCAGGAGCCCACGCGCCAGGAGTGCAGGTAGTCCTCCTGCTCGTCGGTCAGCCGGTCGATGCCGATGCCGGCCGCGGCCAGCTTGAGCCTGGCCACCTCGTGGTCGATCTCCTCCGGGACGTCGTACACGCCGGGCGCGAGGCCGGCGCGCTCGGCGGCCAGCCACTCCACGGCGAGGGCCTGCGCGGAGAACGACATGTCCATCACGGCGGCCGGATGCCCCTCGGCCGCCGTGAGGTTGACCAGCCGGCCCTCGGCCAGCAACAGGAGGCGGCGGCCGTCGGGCATGACGTACTGGTCGGTGTTGGGGCGGACGCCGCGCTGCACCTCGCCGGCCAGCTCGTCCAGCGCCCGCACGTCGATCTCCACGTCGAAGTGCCCCGCGTTGGCCAGGATCGCCCCGTCCTTCATGACCGACAGGTGCTCGGCCCTGATCACGTCGCGGTTGCCGGTCACCGTGACGAACAGGTCGCCGAGCAGCGCGGCCTGCGCCATCGGCCGCACCTCGTAGCCCTGGAGGGTCGCGTCGAGCGCCTTGACCGCGTCGATCTCGGTCACGATCACCCGCGCCCCGAACCCCTTGGCCCGCTCGGCCACGCCCCGCCCGCAGTAGCCGAAGCCGGCCACGACCACCGTACGGCCCGCGAGCAGCGTGTTCGTGGCCCGCATGATGCCGTCCAGGGTGGACTGGCCGGTGCCGTACCTGTTGTCGAACATGCGCTTGGTGCGCGTGTCGTTGACGGCCACGACGGGGAAGCGCAGCGCCCCCTCCGCCGCCATCTGGCGCAGCCGGATGATGCCGGTCGTGGTCTCCTCACAGCCGCCGCCCACCCGCTCCAGCAGGTCGGTGCGCTCGGTGTGCAGGATGTTGACCAGGTCACAGCCGTCGTCGAGCACGAGATCGGGCCCCACGTCGAGAGCCCGGTGGATGTGCCGGTAGTAGGCGGCCCGGTCGACGCCCGCGCGGGCGTGCACCCCGATCCCGTAACCACGCAGCGCCTCGGCCACGTCGTCCTGGGTGGACAGCGGGTTGGAGGCGGCCAGGGCGATCTCCGCCCCGCCCGCCCGCAGCGCCCCCATCAGCACGGCCGTCTCGGCCGTGACGTGCAGGCAGGCCGCGATCTTCAGTCCGGCGAGCGGTCGTTCGAGCGCGAACCGCTCGCCGATGGCGGTGAGCACCGGCATCGAGCGGGCGGCCCAGGAGATCTGCCGCTCGCCGCTTTCCCTCAGGTCCATGGCCTGCCGCGGCGGATCAGTAGCGGTAGTGGTCGGACTTGTACGGACCCTCGACGTGCACGCCGATGTAGGCGGCCTGCTCCTTCGTCAGCTCGGTGAGCTTGACGCCGAGCGCGTCGAGGTGCAGCCGCGCGACCTTCTCGTCGAGGTGCTTGGGCAGCGTGTAGACCCCGATCGGGTAGTCGGCGGTCTTGGCGAACAGCTCGATCTGCGCGATCACCTGGTTGGTGAACGAGTTGGACATGACGAAGCTGGGGTGGCCGGTGGCGCAGCCCAGGTTCATCAGCCGGCCCTCGGCGAGCACGATGATCGAGTGGCCGTCGGCGAAGACCCACTCGTCGACCTGCGGCTTGATGTTGTTCTTCACGATGCCGGGCAGCTTGGCGAGGCCGGCCATGTCGATCTCGTTGTCGAAGTGGCCGATGTTGGAGACGATCGCCTGGTGCTTCATCCTCGCCATGTGCTCGGCGGTGATGATGTTGAAGTTGCCGGTGGCGGTCACGAAGATGTCGGCGATGCCGACGACCTCGTCCAGGGTGGTGACCTGGAAGCCGTCCATGGCGGCCTGGAGGGCGCAGATCGGGTCGATCTCGGTGACGATGACGCGGGCGCCCTGGCCGCGCAGCGCGTCGGCGCAGCCCTTGCCGACGTCGCCGTAGCCGCAGACCACCGCGACCTTGCCGCCGATGAGCACGTCGGTGGCGCGGTTGAGGCCGTCGATGACGGAGTGGCGGCAGCCGTACTTGTTGTCGAACTTCGACTTGGTGACCGAGTCGTTGACGTTGATCGCCGGGAAGAGGAGCTGGCCGTTCTTGTGCATCTCGTACAGGCGGTGCACGCCGGTGGTGGTCTCCTCCGTCACGCCCTTGATGCTCTCGGCGATGCGGGTCCACCGCTTGTCGGCGCCGACCGTACGGGTGAGCAGGTCGACGATGACGTGCCACTCCTCCGGGTCGTCGGCCGTGGCGGGCGGGACGGCGCCGGCCTTCTCGTACTCGGCGCCCTTGTGCACGAGGAGCGTGGCGTCGCCGCCGTCGTCGAGGATCATGTTGGGGGCGTCACCGCCGGGCCAGGTGAGCGCCTGCTCGGTGCACCACCAGTATTCCTCCAGCGTCTCGCCCTTCCAGGCGAACACCGGGACGCCCTTCGGGTCCTCCGGGGTGCCGTCGGGGCCGACGACCACCGCGGCGGCGGCGTGGTCCTGGGTGGAGAAGATGTTGCAGCTCACCCAGCGGACCTCGGCGCCGAGGGCGACCAGCGTCTCGATGAGGACGGCGGTCTGGATCGTCATGTGCAGGGAGCCCATGATCTTCGCGCCGCGAAGGGGCTGGGAGGCCGCGTATTCCTTGCGGATCGCCATCAGGCCGGGCATCTCGTGCTCGGCGAGCCGGATCTCCTTACGGCCGAAGTCGGCAAGTGAAAGGTCTGCGACCTTGAAGTCCATGGGTTTCCCCTCGCGCTGACGAATGATTGTCGCGAGAAGTCTAGGCGGCGCCGGGCGGCGGCCGCATCCGTGGGACGTCGAAACTGACGTAAGAATGTAAGGATGCGCATCACGGAAGCGGCCAGACGGCTCGGCATGTCCCCACGAATGCTCCGATACCGGGAGGCACTGGGCCTGCTGCCGCCCGTGCGGGAGCAGGGCGCGCACCGCCGGTTCGGGCCCGAGGAGCTGGCCGCGGTGGCGCAGGGGGTGGAGCTGGAGAAGCGGTTCGACGTCTCGCCGGCCGAGCTGGCGTTCGCGCTGCGGGTGCTGAGCGAGCCCGCGGTGGCCGCCGCGGTGCGCGACCTCGGGGTGCGGATCGGGCGCATCCCGGTGCCGCGCAGGGCCCTCGACTTCGAGAAGGAGAAGGCCCTGCGCCTGCTGCGCCCGGGAAACCGCCCGTCAGGCGGGTGAGGGAATCAGAGGGATCAGTTCGCGGCCGGCGTGCGCAGGCGGTCGAGGTCGGGCTCCAGGTAGATGACCCGGGCGATCGGCTCCGCCTCGCGGATGCGCCGCTCGGCCTCGTCGATGCCGCGCGCCACCTCGGCCGCCGTGTCGTTGTGCTCGACCGCGATCTTCGCCGCCACCAGCAGCTCCTCCGGGCCGAGGTGCAGCGTGCGCATGTGGATGATCCGCTCCACCTCGGGCGCGCTCTCCAGCGCGGCGCGGATGCGGGCCTCCACGTCGGGCGAGGCACCCTCGCCGACCAGCAGCGACTTGGTCTCCATGGCCAGCACGACCGCGATGATCGCCAGCAGCACGCCGATCATCATGGTGCCGATGCCGTCCCAGATGCCGTCGCCGGTGACGACCGCCATCGTGACGCCGAACAGCGCGAAGATGAGGCCGAGCAGCGCGCCGAGGTCCTCCAGCAGGATGACGGGCAGCTCGGGCGACTTCGACCGGCGCACGAACGCCACCCACGACTGCTTGCCGCGCACCGCGTTCGATTCCTTGATCGCGGTGCGGAACGAGAAGCCCTCCGCGATGATCGCGAAGATGAGCACCCCGAAGGCCCAGATGGGCGACGCGACTTCCGTCGGCTCAGAGATCTTGTGCCAGCCCTCGTAGAGCGAGAAGGCGGCGCCGATCGTGAACAGCACCACCGCGACCACGAAGGCGTAGAAATAGCGCTCGCGGCCGTAGCCGAAGGGGTGCTCCTTCGTGCTGGCCCGCGCCGCCCGCTTGCCGCCGATCAGCAGCAACACCTGGTTGCCCGAGTCGGCGACGGAGTGGATGCCCTCCGCCAGCATCGACGACGATCCGGTGAACGCCGCCGCCACGAACTTGGCCACGGCGATGGCCAGGTTGGCGGTCAGGGCCGCAATGATCGCTTTTGTTCCGCCGCTCGCGCTCACCGGTCTTCTCCACTCATAGGCTTGAGACTTGGAGAGGATCCTATTGGGAGATTCTTGCCCTGAGTTCTGTGATCGCCGACACAGAAGTCGGATCGATGCCGTAACCCAGCGCGAGATAGGCGCTGGCGTAGTCGCCGAGCCCGATCAGCGAGGCCATCCGCTCCAGCGGGTGCGCGCCCTCGGCGACCAGCTCGGTCACGGGCACGTCCCGGTCGCGGGCCAGCCGCAGCGCCGCCTCGCGCTGCCGCGTCACCTGGGGATGCTCCTCGACGTCACGCAGGACCACGAGCCGGAGGGTGCGGCCGGAGGTGTCGGCGAAGATGTCGCGCTCGGCCATCGGGCCGTCGAACACGGCCACCTGGTTGTGGCCCGCCTCGGGCAGCTCTCCGTAGATCGCCGGATATTTCGCGTTGGCGCCGAGCTGGCCGGTCAGCCGGGCCGCCGCCACCCGCGTGACCGCCGACGTGCCCCAGATCACCGGCACGCTCTCGGCGAGGTCCATCGCGAGGGCCTTGCCGGGGTTGATGAAGGTGTCGCTGGACGGCCGGCACCGGTGCGCCATGTCCTCCAGCGAGCTCGCCACCCGCTCGTACAGGCCGGGCTCGACGCTCACCAGCCGCAGCGCGGCGGCGGCCACGACGACCGGGATCGCCAGCAGCCACAGGTTGGCCCGTGACTGGCCCTTGACCGGCACCGCCACATAGGTCGCCGACGCCTGCAGGGCGATCGCCTCCAGCGGGGAGCCCGCGGGCCCCACGCCGAGCAGCGTGCAGCCGCGCCGGACGGCCTGCGTGGCCACCGACACGGTCTCCTCGGTGTCGCCCGAGCCGGACACGGCGATGACGAGATCGGTCGCGCCCACCCAGCCAGGGAGCTGGTAGGAGCGCAGGGTCACGATCGGCAGCGGCACACCTGAGCCGGCCACGGCCGCGAGCAGGTCGCCGGCGATGCCCGAGCCGCCCATGCCCGCCACCACGATCGCCCGCGGCCGCCCGTGGGCGGTCAGCCGGTCGAGGTGGGCCTCGGCGGCCACGCGGGCGCCGGTGCGGACCTGCGCCGCGGACGCGGCGACCGCGGGCAGCATGCCGGAGGGGTCGGCCTCGCTCAGATGAGCCTGGTCGTCGAGCCTGTCCGGCTCCCAGGTCACGGCTTCCTGGCCTCGTCTACGAGCAGAACGGGGATGTCATCCCGGACGGGGTAGACCAGGCCGCAACCCGTGCAGGCCAGCTCCTCGGACTCGGACTCGGCGCGCAGGGGCGCCTTGCACGCCGGACAGGCCAGGATCTCCAGCAGCCAGTCGTCGATCTTCACAAGCTCACCTATCTCGCTTTCCGTCACCAGCTTGACCGTAACACCACGGCGCGGCACTCAGGCGGGCTGAGCCTGCCCGGTCCTCGTCGGCGGATCAACCGACGGACACCGCGCCGTCGCGTCCTTCTCGCGCGAGGAAGTCTGCCACGAACTCCGCGGTCTGCTCCCAGCCCTCGACGGCCACGCACTCCACGCCCATCCGCTTGACCGGGTAGTCGTTGCCGCCCTCGTCGAGCCGGTCGCCGACGAAGAGCACGTCGCCGATCGACAGGTCGAGGGCTTCGAGCAGGCGGCCGATGCCGTACGCCTTGTCGACGCCCTGCCGGGTGATGTCGACCGACGTCGAGCCGCCGCCGCGGACCTCCAGCGCCGGCAGTTGCTCGGAGACCCGCGCGCACAGCAGGCGGCGCTTGGCGCCGTCGGGGTCCCAGGCGTATTTGGCGTTGGGCGGGGCCTGCTGACCGAGGGCCGAGAAGGTGATCTGGCTGCCGCGGTCCTCGATGATGTCGCCCCAGGTGTCGTCGCTCCAGAGGCCGAGCTCCTTGGCGGACCGGGTGAGCACCTCGATGATCTCCGCCTTCTCGGACTCGGCGAAGTCCTCGGCGTAGACCAGGGACCAGTCGCCGTCCTTCCAGCGGTAGTAGCGGGTGCCGCAGGTCGGCATGAGATGCAGCCGGGCACGTTGCCTGTCGTCGATGGGCAGGTGCCGCAGCACCTGGGTCTGGAACTGGGCGAACTGCCCGCCGGAGATCACGCAGACCTCGACGGCGTCGAGCAGCCGGGCCAGAAGCGCGGCCATCCGCTCGTCGATCTGGGACTTGGACACCGCCAGCGTGTCGTCCAGATCGAAGGCGACCAGGGAGAACGTGCGATTAATCGGAACTCCTACGATTGGACCGCGGACACGACCTTCGACCCTACCGGCCGGCGGGGAAGAACGCGTCTCACCTCTCGCGGTTGGGTTGAGCCGAGCGAAGGATGCGCAGGTGGCCACGCCGGCCGACCTCGACGCCGTCGCCGACCGGCTCGCCGCTGCCGGGCCGGGCCGGGCGGGCGGCCTCCCTGACGGCGTTGGCCAGGGCTTCGAGGTCGTCAGAGCTGGGTGAGGCGCCGTCCGTGGGCAGCCGCACGACCTCCCAGCCACGGGGAGCGGTCAGCCGTTCGGCGTGTTCGGCGCACAGGTCGTAGCAGTGTGGCTCCGCGTACGTCGCCAGGGGGCCGAGAACAGCGGTCGAGTCGGCGTATACGTACGTGAGCGTGAAGACGGCAGGCTGGCTGCAGGCGGTGCGGGAACAGCGGCGGACGGGGCTCACGGAGGGACCGTATCTGGTAAGAGTGCGAGGCGCCACTATCTGAGCGCTCTTAACGAGCGTGTCGCCACAATTCGGACACCTGTCTCAGCCTTTCCACCCACATGCCCCGATGACGTACCCCGGACCACCTGCCGGGATCGGCGGAAGGCCGCCGGCGGAGGCGTACGAAAGGATCACCCCTTGGCTACCCATCCCGCGAACGGCGCCGTCGTACCGTGATCGGGTGGATCGTCCCCGTACACTTGCCGTGTGACACCACGGCGCGGTCCCAGACGGCGCGATCGCCACGGTCGCGGGCTTCGCGGCCCGCTCGCCCCCTCGCACGTCCCCATGGCCAGGTCGCGCAGCGAGCGTTTCGACGACCTCGTGCTCGACGCCGTCGACCGGCTGCGTCCCCGCTGGGAACGACAGCTCTCGGCGGTGGAGTTCGCGGTGGAGGAGGTGCCGCCGCTCAGCGAGCTGGACGACGGGCCGCGCCTGACCTCCGACCCGATCCCGTTCGGCCGCGCCGACGCCGCCGACGGCCAGAGCCCGGCGGCGGTGGTCGTCTACCGCCGCCCGCTGGAGGCCAGGGCGCGCGACCGTGACACGCTCGGCGCGATGGTCCACGACACCGTGGTGGAGCAGGTCGCCACGCTGCTCGGCCTCTCCCCCGAGACCGTCGACCCGGGCTACGACGACCGCCGCTGACATCACGGCGCGACCACGCGCGGGGTGTCCGTGAGCGGGGGCAGCAGCGTCCACACGCGGGCCGGGGCCAGCGGCTGGACGGTGAGCATGAGGCCGTCCTTCAGGCGTTCCTCCAGCACCCGGCCGCCGTAGACCTCCCCGGACACCGGGGTCACCACGATCGCGAAGTCGCCGCGCGCCTTGAGCCGGACGCTCCGGGTGCGGTCGGCCGGCACGTCAACGTCGAACGGCGGCTCGGCCGCGCCCCTGGCCGGCACCACCTGGACCCGCACCTTGCCCGCCGCCCCGCCGACCGCCGTGAGCACCAGGCGGGAGCCGGCGCCGTTGCGGGCCACCGCGCTGCCCAGCTCCAGTGACGGGGTGCCGGCGGTGAAGGCGACGTCCTGGTGCTGACCGGTGCCGGTCATGACCACGCCGGCCACGATCGGCACGTTCGAGGTGAGGACGATGGCCGCGGAGGAGGCGCCGAGCCCGGTGGTGACGTCCGCCGAGACGACGCCGCCGGCCGGCACGTCCAGCGTCTCGCGCCCGCGCATCGCGTACTCGGCGTCCTCGCCGACCGCGCGCACCCGTACGACCGCGTCCGTCTCGCCGGGGGTGGCGACGAGGAGCTGACGGCCTCCGCCGCCGCCCGGGATGCCGGGCACGACCACGCGGGTGGCGGGCGCGGCGGCGGCGGGCAGCCAGTCGACGCCGCCGCTCTCCAGGGCGGCGCGGGCCGAGACGGCGACCCGGCCGAGGATCGTGGTGACGCTGACGGCCGTGATCTCGGCCGACGGCGCGAGCGTACGCAGGTCGATCACGCGCTGCCGGCCCGGCGGGACCTCCAGCCCCACGCCCTTGTCGCCGGAGACCGGGCCCTCGGGGGCGTGCACCTGCACGTCGACCAGGGCGGGGGCCTTGTCGGCGTTGGCGAGGCGGAGCACCACGTCCGCGTCGGCGGGCCCGGGGCCGAGGAGCCAGGTGACCGGGGCGGGCTCGGTGCAGCGCACGCCGGCCAGGCCGCGGTCCGCGCCCCCGGTCACGCGTACGGTGTAGCCGGCCTCCAGCGCGCCCGGCCCGTCGGTCACGTAGGGCGCGTTGCTCTTCATGGTCTCGTACGTCAGCGAGCCCGGCAGGTGGACGCCGACCTTCTCCCCCTTCGTCCCGGGGCAGACGGCGGTGACCGATTCGACCGGCACCTTGCGCGGGGCGGAGGAGGCCGGGGCCGCGGGGGCGGGGCGGGTGATCCAGGCGATCCCGTACAGGGCGGCGAGCACGACGGTCACCACCGCGAGGAGGCCGTACCTGTTCTCGACGAAGGTCCTCACGACGCCCCCGCCAGGAGGGGCGCGGCGGGGACGGGCTCGGCGGGCGCCTCCTGCGGGCTCTCGCGCCGCCCCGGCGCGGCGAGGACCACCATGACCAGCACCATCACGCCCTGAGCCCACAACCACGGCCGGTGCAGGATGCTCTCCGGCTTGACCGGCACGCGGGTGACCGGCTCGGCCAGCCGCCACAGGCCGCCGGCCTCCGACAGGCTCAGGCGCTCCAGCGAGGGCTGTGAGTCGAGGGTCCTCGCGAGCCCCGGCGGCACGGGCGGAGCCACCGCGACCATGGCGATGCCCTGCTGGGCCAGGGTGGCCGCGTCGCCGCCGCGCCCGCCGATCAGCCCTTGGGCGGCGGTGGCCACGCGGGCGGCGGCCTCGGTGGGCACGGGCAGCTCGGCCTCGCCGAGCAGCGGCGTACGGCCGTGCAGCACGGTGAAGGCGGCGCCCTTGACCACGAGGGTGCGCTCGCCGTTCTGGCTGCGCGCGGCGGCGAGTGCGGGCAGCACGTCGGGGGCGTCGCCGGTGAGCGGGCCACGTACGCCGGTGGCCACCCACCAGCCGGCGGCCAGCAGCGGCGTGCTGAAGGCCACCGCCACGACGGCGGTCGCGCCGAGCCGCCGCAGCCCGCCGCCGGCACGCATCTCGGCCAGGCGGTGCGCGGTCAGGGCGACGAGCACGACGAGCCCGGTGCCGGCGAACGCGAGCGGCACTCCCGGCCAGGTCCGCGCCCCCTCGATCTCTATGCGGCTGACCAGGATCGCGACCAGCGTCCCGTACAGGGCGACGCCCCAGCCGATGGCGACGATCGTCCGCTGGCGGCGCATGAGCAGGGCGGCCAGTGCCGTCACGAGCAGGCCCGCGGTCACCCAGAACGGCGGCAGTCCTGGCCCGCCGGGGGCGAGCATGAGCAGCGACTCGGGCGCGAGCGCGGGATCGACCAGGGCGGGGTCGTGCAGCCCGGCCTCACGCAGGATCCGGCCCGGCTCCGTCACCAGTTCGGCCAGCCAGGGGAACAGCAGCGCCACCGGCACGAGCAGCGCGATGGCGACGGACGTCACCGCGCCGCGCCGCCGCCGCACCGCGAGCGCGGCCCCGCCGAGCACCGCGACCATCGGGTACGTCAGCGGCACGAACGCCGTGCCGACCGCGAGCAGCAGCCCGAGCGCCCAGGCGGCGCGGCGGGCGCGGCGCGGCTCGGCGGACAGCAGGGTCGTGCCGAGCGAGGCGTAGACCGGCACCAGCACGAACACCACGGCCGTGCCCAGCCGCCCGGCCGCGATGGCGCCGGTCGCGACGGGCAGCAGCGCGTACGTGCCGGCCGCCCACGCCCGCGCCGGCACCGCCGGGACGACGTGCCTGGTGGCGAGGTAGGCGGTGGCTCCGGCCAGCGGCACCGAGCCGAGCAGCAGCACCGACACGGCCAGCCAGGTCTTGCCGAGCGCCAGCGTGGACAGGGCCGCGACGACCGCGACGTAAGGCGGGGCCCAGGCGTCCGAGCCGAGCCCGGCGCCGTCGTGGAAGCCTTCGGTGTAGAACGCCCACAGATCGCCCGCGCCGCCGGTGACCGGCACCAGCGCGCCCCCGCCGAGCCGGTCACCGAGGAGCAGGGAGCGTTCGGCGACCAGCGAGACGGCGGCCAGCGCGAGCATGAGGACGACGCCGGGCCGGGACAGGAACCGTTTGACCGCGCCGCTGTCGACCGGCACGAGCGCCTGCTCCTCGTCCTCGCCCGAGGCGGTGGTGGAGACGTGGTGGTGGCGGCCGGCGGAATCCACGGGCACCCCGCCGGCGAGGAAGCTCTGCACCATGTCGACCAGCCGGCGGTAGGCCGCACCCGGCGGGGTCATCAACCGCTTTACGCGTATATATCCCTTCTTGCGGCCGTAGTGGCGGGCGCGGCGCGCCCGCATCAGCCGGAACGGGTGCACCAGCACCGACCCCATCGCGACCAGCTCGTCCAGCGCGTTCGCCGGCTGCTTGCCCACGATGAACATCAGCGTGCGGAAGGCCGAGCCCAGCACGTTCCGCAGCAGCGCCCAGAGCATCGCGCGGAACGGCAGGTTCGCCATGACCACGAAGATCGCGTTACGCCGGTCGAGCCGGCGGGGATGGTCGCCGCTCACCGCGAGGCGCCGCCGCCTGCGGGCCGCCGCCTCCGCGTGCCAGGCCACGGCCGACGTCGTGACCAGCACCTTGTGCCCGGCGTTGCGGATGCGCCAGCACAGGTCGAGGTCGTCGCGGAACAACGGGAGGAACGGGTCGAGCCCGCCCACCGTCTCCCACACGTCGCGGCGGACCAGCATCCCGGCCGTGGAGACCGACATGACCTCGCGTACGCCGTCGTGCTGGCCCTGGTCGAACTCGTGCGGCTCCAGCCCGGTGTCCCTGCGCCCGGTGCGCCCGACCGTCACGCCCACCTCCAGCAGGCGGCGGCGGTCGAGCCAGTCACGCAGCTTGGGGCCGACCACGGCGGCCTTCGGCTCCTGCCCGGCCACGGCGAGCAGGGCCTCCAGCGCCCACCGGTCGGGGGCGCAGTCGTCGTGGAGCAGCCAGATCCACTCGTCGGGGCCGGCGGAGGGAAGGCGGCCGAGCGCCTCGGCGACCGACTCGGCGAAGGCCGCGGAACGGGGCAGGGAGATCACGTTGCCACGGCCGAACGCCTGGGCCAGCAGGTCGGCCGAGCCGTCCCTGCTGCCGTTGTCGACGCCGATCACGCGGTCGGGCCTGCGGCTCTGGCTCGCCAGCGCCCGCAGCGTCTCCCCGAGCCAGCGCCCGCCGTCGTGCGCGACGACGACCACGGTGACGTAGGGACGGGACATGTGCAGGTGACTCCTGGGGGGTTGATCAGGCGCGCCCACCATACATGCCGAAGCGGTCAGAAAATGCGAAAAAGGGTCACGCGGGCGGACCCACGTGACCCTTCCGCCTCTATGTCAAACGGCCTGGCGCTTGATCCGTCTGCGCTCCCGTTCGGACAGCCCACCCCAGATGCCGAACCGCTCATCGTGCTCGAGTGCGTACTCCAAACACTCCGCACGGACCTCGCACGATCGGCAGACCTTCTTGGCCTCTCGGGTGGAGCCGCCCTTCTCAGGGAAGAACGCCTCCGGATCGGTCTGCGCGCACAACGCGCGCTCCTGCCAGCCAAGTTCTTCAGCGTCAAGCTGATCCTGTGCGATGACCGGATCGGTCACTGCACACCTCCCTGCCGCCCGCCCGCAATGGAGCCCCCCATGAACGCCTTCCTTATTACCCACCCACGGGAAGGCATAACAACATGGCTGTAATTACACGCGCGTGCGCTGTCCGGCGTCAAGCGGCATGCAGGTATCCGGGGAAAGACCAGATCTCGCCCCGGTGTGCTTGGCATGTGATGTTCTCGCCCGGACGAACCCACCTCAATCATGAGGTCGCCAGGGGTCGTTCAACCTGTCAGCGGTCCGAACCGTACCAGGGCGGGATAGACGCCCGCCCGTGGCCCACCTTCTCTCTAACCGTCCATTGCCGGTTCGTTACCTGCGTGGCTCGTTGGGGGTGTATATGGCAGTCGGGTTGATCGGGTCGTCCCCGGGACGGTCCTGGTCACCGAGCGCGTCGCCACCGCGCAGCTGCGACGGGTCGAGCCGCATCGTCGACTCGCTCTGGCCCTCGTTCCACGCGGGGGCGGCGGGCGCGGCCGGAGCGGCCGGGGCCTGGTGGGACGGCTGGTAGGGGCGGGGCTCGTAGCCGCCCGGCTGCGGCTGCTGCTGTTGCTGCGGGTGACCGAAGGGGGTCTCGTACGCGCGCGACTGGTAAGTCTCCGCCTGCTGGTAGGCGTCGAGGAGCTGCTGGGAACGCGGGTCCACGGGCAGATCGGGCTCCTGGTACGCCGGCGCGCCGGGAGCTCCAGGGGCTCCGGGGGCTGCCGGGGCTCCGGTCGCGGCGAACTCGGCGCCGGAGTAGCCGGTGAGGGGGCTGCCGCCCTGCTGCGGCTGGTCGAACGCGCTCTGACCGTAGTACGCCTGCTGCTGCGGCGGCTGGAACGAGACGTTCGGCGCCGTCTCACCCGTGGGGTAGGACTGGTCGGCCGAGGGGGTGGTGAAGGAGTCCGGGGGCGCGTACGGGTTGGGGCTCTGGTGGCCGTACACGGCGGGCTGGCTGTCCGCGGGGACGTACGGGGCGGGCTGGTACTCGACGGGGGACGGGGTGTTGTAGTCGGGGGACGGCGCGGGGGTGGCGTAGTCCGGGAGGGAGTGGGCGGCGGGGGCGGCCGGGCGGTCGACGGTGGGGGCCGTGTCCGCGGGCGCGTAGGAGTGCTGCCCGAACAACTGCTGGTCCTGCCCGAACGGCTGCTGGTCCTGCCCGAACGGCTGCTGGTCCTGGCCGAAGGGCTGCTGGTCCTGGCCGTACTGCGGCTGGCTCTGCGCGAACGGCTGGTCCTGGCCGTACTGCGGCTGGCTCTGGGGGAACGGCTGCGGGTCCTGGGCGAAGCCGGGGTTGGTGCCGTATCCGCCGGCGTCCTGCACGCCGAGGCCCTGCGGGGGCGCGTAGGGCGAGTCCGCGGCCTGACCACCGAAGCCCTGATGGGGCTGCTGGGGCTGCTGGTCGGCCGGAGCGGCCGGGAGGGCTCCCCGCACCTGGGGGTACGCCTGGTCGGCGGCCTGCTGCGGCTGGGGCGCGTAGGCGGGCTGCTGGGGGTCGGCGGGCGGGGCGTACTGGCCGGGTGCGGCGTGCTGACCGGACAGCGGCTGGGGCTGGGGCTGGCCCGGCATGGGGTGCTGCCCGGACGGCGGCTGCTGACCGTAGGCGGGCAGGTGCTCAGGCTGGCCGGGGACGGGCTGTCCCGGAATCGGCTGCTGGCCGGAGAGCGGCTGCTGACCGTAGGCGGGCAGAGGCTCGGGCTGACCCGGCACGGGCTGCCCGGGGACCGGCTGCTGGCCGGAGAGGTACTGCGGGCCGGGGACGGAGTGCTGCCCCGTCGGGGGCTGCTGGCCGTAACCGCCGGCAGGCAACTCGTGCTGCGCCGCAACAGGCTGCTGCCCGTAACCGGGGGCGGGCTGCTCCTGGAGACCGTAGCCGGGGGCAGGCTGGTCCTGCGGGCCGTAGCCGGGGGCGGGCTGATCCTGCTGAGGACCATAACCGGGAGCAGGCTGCTCCTGGGGACCGTAGCCGGGAGCGGGCTGGTCCTGCGGGCCGTAACCAGGGGCGGGCTGGTCCTGGGGGGTGTGGGCGGGGTGCTGGGCGGGTGAGGGCTGGGGGGCCGGGGGCTGCTGGCCGTAGCCGGCCTGCTGGGGCTGGCCGAACGGCTGGTCCTGCGGACCGAACGCCTGGTCCTGTTGACCGAACGGCTGGTCATGCTGGCCGAAAAGCTGATCCTGCGGGCCGTACGCCTGGTCCTGCGGGCCGCCGAAGCCCTGCTGGGGCTGGCCGAAGTGGCCCTGGTAGACCGGTGCGACCGGCCGCGCGGGCAGCGCCTGCGGGATGAGGTAGACGAGCGCCACCCCCGTCAACGCCAGCCGGGGCGCCCCGAGGAGCACGAACTCGACGGTCGGCCGGGCGCCGTTCCCGGCGAACAGCCCGAGCAGCAGCGTCAGCATCCCGAACAGGGAGGCGAGCAGCAGCCCGACGGCCGCCCCGTACGTGATCGCCTTGGCCTTGTCCGACGGCGTGCCGATCTTGGTGACGAGGAGCACCGCTCCGAGCAGCAGCGCGGTCACGACCGGGTCGGTGAGTCCGAAGAAGTTCGAGACCGCGCGACCGGTGAAGGACGAGCTGGACGACGAGCCGACGAGGAGGTGCCCGATCGCCAGCAGCACGCTCGTCAGTCCGGCGACGAGCATGATCCAGGCGGCCGGCTCCCGCAGCCGCGCCACGTCAATTTTGCTCACAGCTAACCCCCAACGGACCCTTTGGCCCGAAGGGAGTTTGCCACATTACCCCGTCAAACGTCGGGCGTCCCAGCAACCCCTTACATCTCAATTCGGCCTATACCTGCAAGTACACGGTTGCAGCCGGTGAAATTCGCGCCCTCAGGCGGGGCCTGCCGTCGACCGGTGAGAGGCCGGTGAAAGGCCAGTGGAAGACTGAGGCACATGCACATCGTGTCACTCGCCGGCGGCATCGGCGGCGCCCGTTTCCTGCGCGGTCTGCGCGCGACCGAGCCGGACGCCACGATCACCGTGATCGGCAACACCGGTGACGACATCACGCTGTTCGGGCTGCGGGTCTGCCCCGACCTCGACACCGTGATGTACACCCTGGGCGGCGGCATCGACGAGGAGCAGGGCTGGGGCCGGGCCAAGGAGTCCCACGTGGTCAAGGAGGAGCTGGCCGCGTACGGCGTGGAGCCGCAGTGGTTCGGCCTCGGCGACCGCGACTTCGCCACCCACATCGTCCGCTCGCAGATGCTGGAGGCCGGCTACCCGCTCTCGCAGATCACCGAGGCGCTGTGCGCGCGCTGGCAGCCGGGCGTGCGCCTGCTGCCGATGAGCGACGACCGCTGCGAGACCCACGTGGTGATCGAGGACGAGCGCGGCAAGCGCGCCGTGCACTTCCAGGAGTGGTGGGTACGGCTGCGCGCCTCGGTGCCGGCGCAGTCGTTCGCGCTGGTGGGGGTCGATCGGGCGAAACCGGCGCCGGGCGTGCTGGACGCGATCCGGCAGGCCGACGTGGTGATCCTGCCGCCGTCCAACCCGGTCGTGAGCATCGGCACCATCCTCCAGGTCCCGGGGATCCGCGAGGCGCTGCTGCCCAAGACCGTCGTCGGGGTGTCGCCGATCATCGGCGGAGCGCCGGTGCGCGGCATGGCCGACGCCTGTCTGTCCGCCATCGGCGTGGAGACGACCGCGCAGGCCGTGCTGGAGCTCTACGGCTCCGACCTGATCGACGGCTGGCTCGTGGCCGAGGAGGACGCCGGGGTGGCGCTCGACGGCGTACGGGTCGTGGCCCGTCCCATCCTCATGCACGATGCCGAGGCCGCGGCCGGCATCGCCCGCACCGCCCTCGACCTGGCCCTGGAGCTGTCCCGATGACCATGACCCCCCAGCAGCCCCCCACCGTCGAGGTGATCGCCGTCCAAGGCATCGGCGAGGTGCGCGAGGGCGACGACCTCGCGGCCCTCCTCTCGGGTGCCCCCCTGGAGGACGGCGACATCGTCGTGGTCACCTCCAAGATCGTGAGCAAGGCCGAGGGCCGCGTCCGCCGCGCCCCCGACCGCTCCCAGGCCATCGCCGACGAGACCGAGCGCGTGGTCGCCCGGCGCGGCGACACCGTGATCTCCCAGACCCGGCACGGCTTCGTGATGGCCGCCGCCGGGGTCGACGCCTCCAACACCGAGCCGGGCACCGTCCTGCTCCTGCCCGTGGACCCGGACGCCTCGGCCCGGCGCGTCAGGGCGGGCCTCGCGGAGCGTACCGGGGTGCGGGCCGGGGTGATCGTCTCCGACACGTCCGGGCGGCCGTGGCGCAACGGGCTGACCGACGTGGCGATCGGCGCGGCCGGCGTGCGCCCGCTCGACGACTTCCGCGGCCGTTCCGACGCCTACGGCAACGAGCTGAGCGCGACCGTGACGGCGCTGGCCGACGAGATCGCCGGCGCGGCCGAGCTGGTCAAGGGCAAGCTCGACGGGGTGCCGGTGGCGATCGTCCGCGGGCTCGCCCACCTGGTGACCGACGACGACGGGCCCGGGGTCGTGCCGCTGGTACGCCCGGCCGACGAGGACCTGTTCCGCTTCGGCTCGCGGGACGTCGTCTTCGCCCGCCGTACGATCAGGGAGTTCTCCGCCGAGCCCGTCGATCCGCAGGCCGTGCGGCGGGCGGTGGCCGCGGGCATCGCGGCGCCCGCGCCGCACCACACCACGCCGTGGCGGTTCGTGCTGGTCGAGTCGCCCGAGACGCGTACGAAGCTGCTCGACGCGATGCGCGAGGCGTGGATCGCCGACCTCCGGGGCGACGGTTTCAGCGAGGAGTCGATCGCCAAGCGGGTGCGCAGGGGCGACGTGCTGCGCAACGCGCCCTATCTGGTGGTGCCGTGCCTGGTGATGGAGGGCTCGCACACCTACCGCGACGAGCGGCGCAACGCGGCCGAGCGGGAGATGTTCGTGGTGGCGACCGGCGCGGGGGTGGAGAACTTCCTCGTCCAGCTCGCCGTCGAGGGGCTGGGCTCGGCGTGGGTGTCGTCCACGATGTTCTGCCGGCCGGTGGTGCGCGAGGTGCTCGACCTGCCCGCCGCGTGGGACCCGATGGGCTGCGTGGCCGTGGGGCACGCCGCCGCGCCACCGCGTGACCGGGCGCCGCGCGATCCGGCCGACTTCATCGTGACGCGCTGACCTGGCCGTACTGACCGGGGTCCGCACGGCCGGTCAGCAGGACCATTTACCGTTAGGAAACTTTCCTTTACATTTGGAGCATCCCCCCATGTAAAGGAGCCGCTTCCATGCGAAGGATGCTCACGTTGATCGCCGTGGCGGCGATGGCCATCGCCGCCACGGTCTTCAACACCGGCCCCGCCCTGGCCCACGGCTACGTCAACTCGCCGCCCAGCCGGCAGGCGAACTGCGCCGCCGGCAAGGTGCCCGACTGCGGCAACATCGTCTACGAGCCGCAGAGCGTCGAAGGGCCGAAGGGCCTGCGCACCTGCAACGCCAACCTGGGGCAGTTCGCCCAGCTCAACGACGACAGCAAGCCCTGGCCGGTGGCGTCGGTCGGCACCACGGTGACCTTCACCTGGACGTTCACCGCCCGGCACGCGACCGCCAACTACCAGTACTACATCGGCAACACCAAGGTCGCCGAGTTCAGCGGCAACAACCAGCAGCCGCCCGCGACGGTCTCGCACACCGTGAACCTGTCCGGCTTCACCGGCCGCCAGAAGGTCCTCGCGATCTGGAACATCTCCGACACCGCCAACGCCTTCTACTCCTGCATCGACCTGCAGGTCGGCGGGGGCGGCGGCAACCCGACCCCGACCCCAACCCCCACCGTGACCAGGACGCCCACCCCGACGCCGACGCCGACCACCACCGCCCCGTCGGGCACGTGGCGCGCGGGCGTCGCGTACGCGGTCGGCAACACGGTGACCTACAACGGCGTCACCTACCGGTGCATCCAGGCGCACACCTCGCTCGCCGGCTGGGAGCCGCCGAACGTGCCGGCGCTCTGGCAGCGCGTGTGACCCGCTGACCGGGAAGGGGACGCTCCGCCAGGGGCGTCCCCTTCGTCATGCGGGCCGTCATGCGGGGGGCTTGCAGGTGGGGTGGCACAGGCGGCGGGCCAGCGCCGCGAGGAAGACGTCGATGATCTCGTCCGGCCGCTGCGCCTCGTGCAGGGAGCCGTTCGTGGCGGCGGTGATCTGGCCGAGCGCCGCGCGGTCCACGCCGGAGCCGAAGGCGATGACGATGATCTGCACCGGCCGGTCCGGCCGCCACTCGCGGCGCAGCGTGTCCATTAGCCGCTCGCGGCTGATGCCCTTGCCGTCGTCCTTGCCCGCCGTGATCACCAGCAGCGTGTTGTTCATCTCCTCGCGGTACTCGCCGCTCACCCGGCGAAAGCCGCTGAGCACGGCGTCGTAGAGCGAGCTCGGCCGCGTGGGATGGGCGGTGATGGTGGCGGTGGCCTCCTCCAGGCGGCTGCGCCGGACGACCTGCCCGCGTTCGGGCTCGTTGATCGGCCCGAGCCCGACCAGCTCCCGGTAGCCCCTCACCTGCCCCAGCCCGCCGGCGAACTCCCACAGCCCCATGTGCGTGGACACCGGGAAGAGCTGGAGCCCGATCCTGGCGGCCTCCAGCGCCACCTGCACGCGGGTGCTGCCCTTCAGCGGCTCGGCCATGTGCTTGCTGGTGTCGGCCAGCACCAGGATGTTGGTGGGCGGGGCGAGCCGGCTCCAGGCGCGCAGCGCCTCGTCGATGTCCTGCGGCGTGACGGACGTGCGCACCTTGGGGGCGGCGGTGGGCAGCAACGGCCCCGGCGAGATCGGCCCCTCCTTGCCGTCGCCCGACCGGAACCCGGCCCGCCGCACGATCTGCTGCGCCTCCGGCCCGGTCAGCCAGTCGGCGAACGCGGTGGACGCCTCCGCCGCGACCGGGTCGGTGGCGGTGACGACGTAGGGGTAGTCGAGGTCGATGGTCCCCTCGCGCGGGTGCAGCGCCACGACCGGGTCGGCGGAGGGCCGCTGGTTGTGGTGCCACACCGACTGCTCAGGCACGATGACCACCGGCCGCTGCCAGAACGTACGGTCGTCCACGGCCGCCAGCATGCTGCGGTAGTCGGGCGCCGACCCCGCCTGCGCCCAGCGGACGAACGCGGTCAGCGCCTTGTCGGCCTCGGGCCCGGTGCCGACCACGTCGCGGGCGGCGGCCACGGTCGCGATGCCCGCCCCGGCCAGCGAGGGGTCGGGCACGCGTACGACGTCGGGCTCGTCGTCCGTGGGCGTCAGCCGCCCGCGCGCGGTGGACGGGAAGACCATCCGCCAGTTCATCTCGGTGTTGCCCACGGAGAAGCGCCGCGCCAGCGACTGCCGCGTGGCGAACACCAGCGGCGAGGTCGCGACGACGCTCTCCCCGGCCGGCAGCGAGCTGGCCCCCTGCTGGCGGGCCAGCCGGATCCAGGCCGAGGAGTCGGCGATCCACCCGTCGGGCCGCTCGCGCAGCACGCCCGCGCGGTCGCCGATGAGCGTGCGCAGGACGGTGGCCGGTGGCTGCTCGGTCACCTGGACGAGCACGCACCGGCCGCCAACGGACGCCTTGGTGTCGTTGAACCGCCCGGCCGCCTCCATGACGGAGGGCGCGACGTCCACCGCCGCCGCGACGCTGACCAGGACGGGCTCCCGCGTGGAGCACAGCGCGCCGGCGCCGCCGAACACCACGGTCAGCGAGGCGGCGACGATGGCCACGGCCGCGAGCCCGGCCAGCACACCACGCCGTAACGCCTTCTTGCGCCGCTGCTCGGTGGAGAGCGCGGCGCGATGCCGACCCAACCGCACGTGCCGATTCTGTCAGGGTCTCGCAGTCAGGGCGCAACCCGTTGTTAGAACAAGTTACAACTAAGCGAGCGGCAGCACCCGCCGCACGCTCTGGCACACGCCGTCGCTCGCCGCCGAGGCGGCCAGCCGCTCGGCCGACGGGACGCCGTACTCGGTGGTGCGCTGGCGCGCCGGCCGCCCGGTGACCTCGACCATGGCGTGCAGCTCGCTGATGGTCTTGTACGAGCCGTTCTCCGAGCCCGCCATGCGGCTGATGGTCTCCTCCATGAGCGTGCCGCCGAGGTCGTTGACGCCGCCCTGGAGCACCTGCCGGCACAGGTCGTCCTGGAGCTTCACCCACGAGCACTGGATGTTGCCGATCGCGCCGTGCAGCAGGATCCTGGCCAGGGCGTGCACGGCCCGGTTCTCGCGCGCCGTGGGTCCTGGGCGGGCGATGCCGGCCAGGTAGATCGGCGCGCTCGTGTGCACGAACGGCAGCAGCACGAACTCCGAGAACCCGCCGGTCTCCTCCTGCAGCCGCCGGATCAGCTTGATGTGCCTGACCCAGTGCAGGTGGTTGTCCACGTGGCCGTACATCATGGTGGACGTGGTCGGGATGCCCACCTTGTGTGCCGTGGTGATGACGTCGATCCACTCGCTCGCCGGCAGCTTGCCCTTGGTGAGCACCCAGCGCACGTCGTCGTCCAGGATCTCGGCCGCCGTGCCCGGCAGCGAGTCCACCCCGGCCTCCTTGGCGGCCTCCAGCCACTCCCGTACGGAGAGGTTCGTCCTGGACGCCCCGTTGATGACCTCCATCGGAGAGAAGGCGTGCACGTGCATGTCCGGCGTACGCGCCTTCACCGCCCTCGCGATGTCGAAGTACGCGGTCCCCGGCAGGTCGGGATGGATGCCGCCCTGCATGCACACCTCGGTGGCGCCGGCCTCCCACGCCTCCTGCGCCCGGTCGGCCACCTGGTCCAGGCTCAGCGTGTACGCGTCCGCGTCCGTACGCCGCTGCGCGAACGCGCAGAACCGGCAGCCGGTGTAGCAGACGTTGGTGAAGTTGATGTTCCTGTTGACCACGTAGGTGACGTCGTCGCCGGCCGCCTGCCGCCGCAGGTCGTCGGCGATGGCGGCCAGCTCCTCCAGCGCCTCCCCGTCCGCGCCGAGCAGCGCCACGGCCTCGTCGTCGGTGAGCCCGGCCGGGTCCGCCGCCGCCCTGCGCAGCGCCTGCCGCACGTCGCCCGGCGTCGTGGGCGTCGCCGTGCCGAGGCGGTCCTTCAGCGCCTCCCAGTCGCCGTAGACGTGGTCGAAGTCGTCGCGCCGGTCGTGCGTACGCCCTTCGGTGTCCACCTCGACGTGCAGGTCCACCCGCCCGGCCGGGACGAAGCCGCCGTCCGGCTCCTGCCACGGGCGGCCCTCAAGAACGGCGTCCTCGCGGGCCAGGCCGGTCTCCGGGTCGGCGAGCGCGGCCACGTGGGCGGACAGGCGCGGGTCCAGCCAGGGCTCGGCGGCCAGCACGTACTCGGGGTAGATGGTCAGGCGCTCGCGCAGCGCGAACCCGGCGGCGGCGGTGCGGGCCGCCAGCTCCTCGATCTGCGGCCAGGGCCGCTCGGGGTTGACGTGGTCGGGGGTGAGCGGGGAGACGCCGCCCCAGTCGTCGATGCCGGCGCGGAGCATGAGCGCGTACTCGGCGTCCACCAGGTTCGGCGGGGCCTGGACGCGGGCCTTCGGGCCGAGCACCAGGCGCGTGACGGCGATGGTGGCGGCCAGCTCCTGGAGGTCGGCGTCCGGCATGCCGCGCATCGCGGTGTCCGGCTTGGCGCGGAAGTTCTGGACGATGACCTCCTGGACGCCGCCGTACTCGCGGGCCACCCGCCGGATCGCGAAGATCGACTCGGCCCGGTCCTGGACGGTCTCCCCGATCCCGATGAGGATGCCGGTGGTGAACGGCACGTTGCTCCGCCCGGCGTCCTCCAGCACCCGCAGCCGCACCGCCGGGTCCTTGTCCGGCGAGCCGAAGTGGGGCTGCCCCTTCTCCTCGAACAGCCGCCGCGACGTCGTCTCCAGCATCATTCCCATGGACGGCGCGACGGGCTTGAGCCGCTGCAGGTCCCGCCAGCTCATCACCCCTGGGTTGAGGTGCGGCAGCAGCCCGGTCTCCTCCAGCACCCTGATCGCCATGGCCCGCACGTACGACAGCGTGTCGTCGTAGCCGTGCGCGTCCAGCCACTCGCGGGCCTGGCGCCAGCGGTCCTCCGGCCGGTCCCCCAGCGTGAACAACGCCTCCTTGCATCCCATCGCCGCGCCCTGCCGGGCGATCTCCAGCACCTCGTCCGGGCTCAGGAAGGGCGAGTCGAGCTTGTGCGGCGCGGTGGCGAACGTGCAGTAGCCGCACCGGTCCCGGCACAACCTGGTCAGCGGGATGAACACCTTCCTGCTGTAGGTGACGACCCCTGGCCGTCCGGCGGACTCGAGGCCGGCGTCGCGGACACGGGAGGCGTGCTCAAGGAGGGCGTCGAGGTGCTCGTCCCGCGCGTGCAGCAGCACGGTCGCCTCGGTGACGTCGAGGGTCTTGCCGTCGCGGGCGCGGGCGAGAGCGCGGCGGAGCGCGGAATCGTTCACGGGACTCATACAGGCACAGTACGGCGCGCTGAGTTCACCACACGCACCCAGGGCCGGTCAAAATGCCCGAAAGTCGCGTACCGGCATGCGTGGCCCCCGGGCCGGCGGCCGCAGCCCCGACAGCCACACCAGCACCGTCGCCCGGTGCCGATGCCCCTCGTACGGCTCCAGCAGCCGCAGCATGCCCGGATCGTCGGTCTTCTCCCCCGTCAGCGCGTAGCCGACCAGCTTGGCCAGGTGGAAGTCGCCCACGCTCACCGCGTCGGGATCGCCGAACGCGCGCTGACGCACCTCGGCGGAGGTCCACACCCCGACGCCGGGCAGCGCGCGCAGCAGCCGGTCGAGCTCCTGCGTGGTGCCGGCCGCCTCCAGCTTGGCGGCGTGCCAGGCGGCGGTCGCGATCGTACGGGCCCGCACCGCCTCCGCGCCCGCCCGGTGCCAGTGCCAGGAGGGGATCTGCCGCCACACCGCCGGCTCGGGGATCACCCGCATGCCCTCGGGGGCCGGGCCGGGGGCGGGCTCGCCGTAGTGGTGGAGCAGCCAGCGCCAGGCCCGCCAGGCTTCCTGGCCCACCACCTTCTGCTCCAGCACGGCCGGCACCAGGGCCTCCATGACGCGGCCGGTACGGCCGATGCGCAGGCCGGGGTGGCGGCGTGCGGCGTCGGCCAGCACCTCGTGCCTGACGCTGAACCCGGACCGGTCGTCCTCGGCCCCGAGCAGCGCCGGCAGGGTCTCCAGCGCCCACTCCGCGCCGGGCCCCCACGCCTGCCCGAGCACCTCGCCGCCCGCGACGCTCACCCGGAGCGTGCAGGGACCGGAGGGCGCCCTTGAGGTGCGCCACACGGCCCCGTCGGCGGTGCGCCGCCAGGCGGGGTCGCCGCCGCCGCGCCGGTGCGGCTGCAACGCCAGCCCGACGTCGAGCGGCCCTTCCGGCGCCCACCTGCGCTCCCTCACCCCTCCAGTGTGCCGGGCCGGCCGGTGTGGAACGGCCCGCGGTAAGGGCCACGGCGCCGATGCCGTTGATCTAGTCTGGCCACCTGTCGTGCGGGGCGTTGCGGGGCGAGATGGGCGGGATGGCGATGAGATCGGCGCAGCCTGGCTACAGGGTCGGCGGACGTTACCGGCTGGTCACCCTGCTCGGGTCCGGCGGGTTCGGGCGGGTCTGGCGGGCGCACGACGAGGTCCTGGACGTCGAGGTGGCGATCAAGGAGCTGCAGCTGCTGCCCGGGATGTCTCAGGCGGAGCAGGACAAGCGGCTGGAACGCGCCGCCCGCGAGGCCCGCAACGCCGTCCGCTTACGCAGCCACGAGAACATCCTGGCCATCTACGACGTGGTCTCCGACGGTCTGCCCTGGATCGTGATGGAGCTGATCGACGGCTCCTCGCTGGCCGAGCACCTCGACGAGCACGGACCGCTGCCGGTGGAGCAGGCCACCCGCGTCGCCGGCGCACTGCTGGCGGCGCTCGGCGCGGCGCACCGGGCCGGCATCGTGCACCGCGACGTCAAACCCGCCAACGTCATGCTCTCCACGGACGGCAGGGTCCTGCTCACCGACTTCGGGATCGCGCTCCACACCACCGACACCACCCTGACGACCACCGGGATGCTCATCGGCTCGCCCGAGTACATGGCCCCCGAGCGGCTGCGCGGCACCGACGAGCTGCCTGCCGGCGACCTGTTCTCCCTCGGCGCGACCCTCTACCAGGCCGTCGAGGGCGTCTCCCCGTTCCGCCGCGACACCCAGCCGGCGGCGCTGACCGCGGTCCTGCTGGAAGAGCCGCCGCCGCCGCGACGGGCGGGCCCGCTCGCGCCGCTCATCACCCGGCTGCTCGACAAGGACCCGGGCAACCGGCCGACCGTCGAGCAGGGACTGGCCATGCTCGGCGAACGACAGCCGAGCGGGGACCGCACCAGGATCCTGCCGCCGGAGGAAGCCCCCGAGCGGGCGTGGCAGCCCAAGGGCGTCGCGGCGATGATGGCGATCATCCTGGCGCTCGGCGTTCTCGGCCTCATGAAGGAGCTCGACGTGCTCGGCTTCCGGCGGCTCCGCAGCCCTTGGGACTACATCGGCGACATCGTGTCTCACCACGCCTTCTGGGGCGTTGCCCTGGCGGCCCTCCTCATCATCGAGCACGGCCTGGTCGGCCTGCTGTGCGCCCGGATGGCCCGGCTCTTACGTCCCCTCGCCGGTGAGACCGTCGCCGTCATCGGAGGTGCCGCCGGGTTCGTCGCCGGTGCCGCAGCCGTGTTCTACGCCTTCGACGGCATGGCCGTTCTGCTGGCGACGCTGGGCATCAGGTCCGGCGACAGGATCTGGGTGATCCCGTTGATCGTGATCACCACCGTCATGGTCCTGCTGGGAGGCTGGGCCTGGGAGTCGAGGAAACCACGGCGTCTCCCGGCCCCGGCCTCTCAGACGTCGCTGGAGTAGCGGAGCGCCCGCTCGGGCAGCTCGATGCCGGGCCAGACGCGCACGCCGTCCTGGAGCTCGTTGCCCGGCCCGACCACGGCGCCGTCGCCGATCACCGCGCCGCGCACCACCGTGCCCGCGCAGACCCGCGCGCCCTTGCCCAGCACCGAGTCGGTGACCTCGGCGCCCGCCTCGATCACGCAGTCGTCGCTCAGCACCGAGCCGGTCACGATGGCCCCGGCCTCGACGACCGCCCGCGCGCCGACCGTGGTGCCGCCCTCGACCTTGGCCGTCGGCGCGACCACGGCGCCGGGCAGCGTGAGGAACTCGCCCGCCGGCCCCGGCACGGCCGGGGAGTCCAGCCGGCCCAGCACCAGGTCGCGTGAGCCCTGCACGAACGCGGCCGGCGTGCCGACGTCGAGCCAGTAGGTGCGGGTGGCGTAGCCGAGCACCAGCTCGCCCGCCTCGATCAGCCCGGGGAACGTCTGCCGCTCCACCGACACCACCTCGTCCTTGGGGATGGAGTCGATGACCGAGCGGGTGAAGACGTAGCAGCCGGCGTTGATGCGGTTGGTGACCGGCTCGGGAGTCTTCTCCAGGAAGGCCGTGACCCGCCCGTCGTCGTCCGTCGGGACGCAGCCGAAGCGGGAGGGATCGTCCACCTCCGTCAAATGGAGCGTTACAGCGGCCTGCCGCGCGCGGTGCAGGCGCACCTGTTCGCCGATGTCGTGCCCGGAGAGGATGTCGCCGTTGAGCACGAGCACCGGGTCGGACGGGCCCGCTGTGAGCGCCTCGGCCGCGTTGCGGATGGCTCCGCCGGTGCCGAGGGGGGTCTCCTCCGTCATGTAGCTGAGGGAGAGCCCGAACGCCGCGCCGTCGCCGAAGGCCGGCTCGAACATGGACGCCTTGTAGGAGGTCGCGAAGACGATCCGGCGCACGCCGAACGATCGCGCACGGGCCAACTGGTGGGCCAGGAACGGCACCCCGGCAGTCGGCAGCAGCGGCTTGGGCGTGCCCAGTGTCAGCGGACGCAGGCGCGTGCCCTGCCCCCCGACCAGGAGGATCGCCTCGAGGTCTGGCAAAGAGCTCTCCATCATTCCGTGAGGTTACCGAACTATTCGATTGCGCGTTGATAGGAGCTGAGGTGCGCCTCGGCCGAGGCGTCCCAGGTGAACTCGCGGGCGCGGGCGAGGCCCGCCTCCTGGAGCTGTCTTCTCCGCTCGGCCGAGGCGAGGAGCCGGCCGAGCGCGTCGGCGATGCTGTCGGAGTCGGGCTCGGTGTAGGCGACGGCGTCGCCGCCCACCTCCGGCAGCGAGGTGCGGTGCGTGGTGAGCACGGGCGCGCCGCAGGCCATGGCCTCCAGCACCGGCAGCCCGAACCCCTCGCCGCGCGAGGGGAAGGCCACCACGAGCGCGCCGCCGAGGAAGCCCGGCAGGTCGGGCCCGTGCAGGTAGCCGG
The DNA here is from genome assembly GCF_900111685.1 of Nonomuraea wenchangensis. Taxonomy (GTDB): domain Bacteria; phylum Actinomycetota; class Actinomycetes; order Streptosporangiales; family Streptosporangiaceae; genus Nonomuraea; species Nonomuraea wenchangensis. The sequence goes on along the minus strand of NZ_FOHX01000014.1, from coordinate 125,048 downwards.
GTCTGATGACGCGGACGGTGGCCTCGACCTCCCGGCAGGCGGCGTCCACGTCGTTCTCGTGCACGCCGCCGCCGATCACCAGGGCGGGCGGCTTGTCCAGCGTCTTGACGGCCGTGGCGAACCCGCGGATGAGGTTGGGCACGTTCTTGCGCGGGTCGAGGTTGCCGAGGAAGGCGACGTAGGGCTGCCCGTGCAGCCCGAGGCGCAGCGCGGCCCGGCGGATCTCGTCCTCGCTCGGCGGGTGGAACAGCGCGAGGTCGACGCCGTGGTAGGCGACGTCGATGCTGGTGGGGTCGGCGGACAGCACGCGGACGAGCTCGTCCCTGGTGGCCTTGGACGGCACGATCACCCGCTTGGCCCGCCGCACGGCGGTGCGGGTGGCCGAGCGGAAGAACGACGCCCGTGGGCCGTGCTGGTCGGCCTCGGCGAACCAGGTGGCGTCGTGCACCGTCACGACGGTCGGGATGCCGGAGCCGAGCGGGATCGAGTAGTAGGGGGCGTGGATCACGTCCGCGCCGGCCTGGCGGGCGAGCAGCGGCAGGCTGCTCTGCTCCCACGCGAGCCTGGCCGCCCGGTTGGTGATCGAGACGGGCCCTGGTATGACGTTCGCGCTGGGCGCCAGGCGCCGGTAGCGTTCGGCGTCGGCGCGCTGGCAGGCGACAGCGACGTCGGCGCCGGCCCGGTGGAGGGCCGCGACCAGCCCGTCCACGTAGCGGGTCAGTGCGCCGCGGTCGGCGGGAACCGCCGCCGCATCGACGAGCACACGAGGCATACGCAGATCTTCTCCCCTCAAGATCAACGTGGGACTGAACGTCCCCCTCTGTTGTTCAGCTTATGACCAACGTCCCCTAAATCGTGGTCCAAATCACACCGAGGAGCGCCTTGCCGCGATTCCCGCCAGGCCGGCGCAGATCAAGTCACCCACAATGATGACAATGCGGGACGAAAGGGCCACTGCGATGGCGGCGCCACCGGACACGTGCGGCGCCAGCACCGCCACCATGGCGACCTCCCGCACCCCCGCTCCCGCCGGGACGACGAAGGTCAGGATGCCGAGGCACCACGACAGCGCGAACGCCCCCACCGCGAACACCAGCCCGCCCTGCGGCACGACGAAGTAGAGGTGCACGCCGTAGGCGATCCACCCGGCCAGCGCCCAGCCGAGCGCGGCGAGCATGCCCCGGCGGGTGAGCGGCCGCTCCAGTGGCTCCCGCTTCAGCTTCCGCAGCCCGAACGCGATCACCGCGTTGATGACCTTGGGCTCCAGCAGCACCAGCAGCGCCGGCAGGGCCAGCAGCAGCCAGCCGTAGCGGTCCCAGCCCAGCGTGCCGAGCGTCACCAGCAGACCGGTGGCGAGCTGGACCGGCATCATCAGGAAGAACGCCGCCGCGCTGCGCGCCCTGGGCACGCCGAGGTCCCTGCCCATCTCCATCTGCGCCAGCACCGGCCAGAGCGCGCCCGGGATGTACTTGCCGAGCTGCCCCACGAAGAACACCTTGGCCGCGGGCCTGAGCGGCAGCGGCGAGCCCAGGTCGGCCAGCAGCGTACGCCAGGTGAGCATGGCCCCGAGCAGCGCGGCCACCACGGCCACCAGCGACCCGGCCAGCGCGGGCGCCGACAGCCGGGCGAACCCGGCCACCACGCCGTCCCACTCCCGCGCCACCGCCCAGCCGCCGAACCCGAGCGCGACCAGCAGGAACACGACCCGGACCAGCCCGCGCGCCCCCTGCGGCCGACGCCGCCGCAGGACTTCGCCGGTGGCCACCGCCGGGCTCTCCTCGGCTTTCACAGCGGCCGGACCCGCTCGGGCGGCTGCGGCAGCGCCGCGCCCACCGGCCGCGACGGTCGCTTGGTCGCCACCCACAGGTAGGTCGGCACCACCGGCAGCAGCAGCCGCAGCACCGCCCGCGGCGTCCTGGAGAGCACCGTCCGCACGACCTTGCCCAGCACGCCGGGGAACAGCTCTCCCCCGGCGAACTTCGTGGGCGTGGCCAGCACCGGGAAGGTGTAGTCCCAGACGTGGAAGGCCCGCAGCATCCTGCGCAGCCCGCGCCGGGTGCGGAAACGTTCGTAGTAGTGGTCGGCCCGGCCGAAGGCGCGCACGTAGCGGTCGGCCGGCGCGGGCGGCAGGTAGGACAGGAACGGCAGCTTGTAGTGGGGCTCCATGATCCCGAGCCGGTTGCCCAGCCCCAGGTAGAGCACCCCGTCGTCGGACAGCACCCGGTGCATCTCGGCCACCACCGCGTCGGGGTCGACCACGTGCTCGTAGATGTGGTTGAACACCAGCACGTCCACCGAGCCGTCGGGGAACGGCAGCGCGGTGCCGTCGCCGCACACGAAGGCCACCCGCCCGCCGAACCGGTCGGCCGCTTTGCGCAGCCCCGGCACGTCGATGTCGACGCCCATCGTGTGCTTGGCGCCGGCCTGGGCCAGCTCGTCGGCGATGAAGCCGGCCGAGCAGCCGATGTCGGCCACGGTCAGCCCGCCGAGCGGCCCCCGGAAGTGCTCCAGCACGGCGATGATCTTCGCCGCCTTCCGCCGCCGCTTGCCCTCGTCGAGCATGGCGGACTGGAACTCCGAGTATGCGAGCTGCGCGACGCGTTGCTTCCCCACGGGGCCCCACAGTACCCACCTTCGGACGGGCTTGAGGTCCGACGCGGGTCTCTGGCCTTCACGGGAGGGACACGCGTAGCCTGAGCGAATGCTCCGCCGGCTGCTGCGCATCGTCCTCGCCCTGGTCGCCATCGGGTTCCTCGGCTACGGCCTGGCCCGCAACTGGGACGACACCACCACCGCGCTGGCCGCGCTGTCGCCGTGGGCGGTGCTCGGGTCGTTCCTCGCGGTGATGCTCGGCCAGTTCCTCATGCTGGTCGCCTGGCGGGAGATCATGGCGGGGCTCGGCACGCGGGTGCCGCTGCGGGTCGCCGGGCGCATCATGTTCGTGGGCCAGCTCGGCAAGTACATCCCGGGCGCGGTGTGGGCGTACGCGGCGATGATGGACCTCGGCCGCGACCACGGGAGCCCGCCGCGCCGCACGTTCGCCACCATCTCGCTCGGGCTGGTGATCAACCTCGGGGTGGCGATCTCGATCGCCGCGGCCACGCTGGGCTCGCTGGAGGCGGTGCGCGAGGCGTGGTACCTCGTGCTGCTGGTCCCCGTGATCATCGTGTGCCTGCACCCGAAGGTGCTGGGCTGGGGGCTCAACCTGGCGCTGCGCCTGGCACGGCGGGAGCCGCTGGAGAGCGTGCTGCCCGGCCGCACCGTGGTCGTCGCGGTGGCCTGGACGGTGCTCGGCTGGTTCGTCTACGGCCTGCACATCTGGCTGCTCACCGGCCGGACCGACCTCTACCTGGCGGGCACCGGGGCCTACGCCTTCGCCTGGGCGACCGGCATCCTCACCGTCGTGGTGCCGGCCGGCGTGGGCATCAGGGAGGGCGCGCTGGTGCTGGTGCTCGGGCCGGTCATCGGCACCGCGCCGGCGCTGGCGGTGGCCATCGTGTCGCGGCTGGCGTTCACGCTGGCCGACGTCGCGCTGGCGGGCGTGTCGTTCCTGCTGGGCCGTCAGGCCGCGCCGGTCGAGGCACCGAGCAGCGCCGCCGTGTACGCCGACCAGAACGGCTCGGGATCGACCGCCTTGACCCCCGACCGCAACCTCTCGGGCTCGCCGGAGGCGTAGAAACGCTCGATGGCCGTGCGCAGCGCGCCGGCGTCGCCCGGCTCGACGAGCAGCCCGTCCACGCCGTCGGTGACGTGGTCGGCGAGCGCGCCCACCCGCGTGGCGATCACCGGGACGCCGTGCTCGTGCGCCAGCCACACGTTCTGGCTGGCGGTGGCGCTGCGGTAGGGCAGCACGAGCGCGTCGGCGGCGGCGAACAGCTTGGGCACGTCCTCCGCGGGCACGTAGCCGGGCCGCAGCTCCACCCGGTCGCCGAGGCCGAGCTCGCGGATCAGCGCCTCGGTCTCCTCCAGCCCGCCCCAGAACTCCCCGGCGACGGTCAGCGACACGCCCTCGGGCAGCGCCCGCAGCAGCAGGTCGAGCCCCTTGTAAGGGCGCACCATGCCGAAGAACAACAACCGCCCGCGCACCTCGGCCGGCCCCGCCGCCCCGGTCACGGGCAGGTGCGGCGGCAGCCCGGCCACCCGGACCGGCGTGGCGGCCAGCCCCCGGGCCAGCCCGGCCTGCTCCTCGGAGTGGGCGAGCACCGCGTCGACCCGCTTGAGCAGGGCCTTCATCAGCGGCCTGTCGTACGGCTTGCGCTCGTGCGGCAGCACGTTGTGGCAGAGGGCGAGCGCGGGGGCGCGGCGGCCGAGACCGGCGAGGATGCCCAGGTAGGCCGGGACCTGCACCGGGCTCAGCACGGCCAGCACCACCAGGTCGGCGGCGCGCATCCGCCGCCCGGCGGCCAGCCACCCGTCGGGGCGGCGCCAGTCGAGCCGGCGCGCGGTCGCCGGATAGGGGGTGCCCTCGGGCGCGGAGATCGTCTGCTGCCCCGGGTAGAGGAACGACGGATATTGCGCCCGCCAGGACTCGATCACCACGTCGTGCCCCAGCGCGGCCAGCCGGTGCGCCAGCTCGGTGGTGTGCTGCGCCCCGCCGCCCTTGTAGGGATAAGTCGGCCCGACGATCGCGATCCGCACCCGCCTACTCCCCCCGCGAGCGCACGATCAGGTCGGCCAGCAGCGCCACGGACCCGATGAGCAACCCGGACAGGAAGATCATGACCGTGTTGGCGGGGAAGTAGAAGGGTTGCTTGATCATGTCGTAGACGCCCTTGGCGAACCCGATGCCCACCAGCCAGAGCGCGGGCGGCATGAGCACCTTGAGCGGGTTGAAGTACATGATCATCCGCAGCACCTGCAGGATGTAGCGGTAGGCGTCGGAGACGAAGCTGAACTTCGACTTGCCGGCCCGCTTGGCGTACTCGATGGGCAGGTAGTGGATGTCGTGCTGGTTGGACAGGAACGACAGCGTGATCGTCGTCACGCAGGAGAACCCGGGGGGCAGCAGCCGCAGGTAGGGCCTGGCCACCGACTTGCGGAAGGCGCGCAGCCCCGAGTTGAGGTCAGGGATCTTCTGCCCGGCCAGCATCTCGGCGACCTTGCGGATCACGAACTTGGCCGGCACCCGCAGCAGCTTGTGGGAGCCCTCCTCGCTGGTGCGCGCGCCGACCACCTGGTCGATCGTGGGGTCCTTGTCGAGGATCTGCACCAGCTCGGGGATGCGGTCGTTGGGGTAGGTCATGTCGGCGTCGGTCCAGACGACGATCTCGCCCCTGGCCTCCTGGCTGCCGATGCGGCGCACGGTGCCGGAGCCGCCGTTGCGGTGGAAGGCGCGCACCCGCAGGTGGGGGTAGGAGGGCGCGGCCTCGTGCAGGCGGGCCAGCGTGGCGTCGGTGGAGCAGTCGTCGATGGCGACCAGCTCGTAGGTGTAGCCGCTGGAGTCCATGGCCCTGGTGATGCGCTCGACCTCGTCGATGACGTGGTCCTGCTCGTTGTAGCAGGGCAGGACGATGGTGACGTAGGGCGCTTCTTCCACGGCAGGTCCACTCTTGGGGGTCTCTAGCGTGCTCACAGGGATCGAGGTTACTGTGCCCGTCCGGGGGAAGAGTGCACATCGGTTCCTTCGACGACCGCCATCCACGCGTTCATCCCCAGCGACCACGTGCCGTCCGGAGGGCTCACGAGCGAGCGTTCGTCCTGGCGGGCGGTGAGCGCGAAGACCTGCACGGGAGTGCCGTACCTCGCCACCTGGTCGGCCTCGGCGGCCAGCACGACCGGCACCCGGCCGGCCGCCCGCACCCGCTCCGCGAGCCGCCGCGTCTCGTCGTCGCGCGCCACGTCCACACCGGCCGGCCGCCGCACGGACGCGGCCGGCACGTCGCACATCCCCCGTACGACCTGGGTGAACCGATCGGCGGTCACCCGCTCGACGATCAGCACCGACGCCCGCTCGGGCAGCCGCGCGCACATGGCCGCCACCGCCGCCGCCTCGCCCCGCTCGACCGGCGTGAACGCGGTGCCGATCGAGGTCACGGCGGGCGGGACCAGCACGGCCACGACCGCGAGCGCGCTCACCCAGCGCCGGCCGCCGGTCCACGCCCGCAGCCGGTCCAGCCCGTACGCGGCCAGCACCACCAGCCCCGGGATCACGACCGGGACCAGGCGGCGGGCGGCCCACGGATGGTCGGGCGTGATCTCGGGCCGGACCAGCGTGGTGACCGTCGTCCAGCCGATCACCGCGAGCGGCAGCAGCCAGGCGAACGGCGTCCCGTCGCGCAGCAGCCGCCGGGTGAGCAGCGCCGCCGCGAGCGTGGCCAGCACGAGCGCGGGGAGGCCGACGTACCAGGCGACCCAGTGCAGCGACTGCTCGAAGTAGAGCCGGCGGCCGTCCACCGGCATGCCGTTGGCCCGCTGGATGGCCTCGATCATCTCGAACGTGCGCCGGTCGTCGCCGGTCACCGGGTCGCGGGTGACGGTCTGGAACCACGGGCGGGCGTACAGGGCGGCCATGAGCAGCACGACCAGCCCCGCCCCCGCCGCCGGCGCCCAGCGCGGCGCCCTGAGGCGGGCCAGCAGGGGCGCGGCGGCCGTGCCGGCCGCGGTGAGCGCGAGCACGGCGGCGCAGATGAGCAGCAGCGGCCGCACCGAGCCCGACAGGTAGTCCAGGTAGGACCGCGACAGCAGGTACGCCGCCAGCATCCCGAGCCCCGCCCCGGCCGCCAGCCCGGCCAGCAGCGGCGGCCCGAGCGCCCCCCGCGCCCGGCCCGCGCGCCGCATCGCGACCAGCAGCCCGGCGAAGGCCAGCACCGGCAGCACGTCCCGCAGCCCGTCGATCCGCACCAGCACGGCCAGCCCGAACACCAGCCCCGCCAGCAGCCCCCGCAACCAACCGGGCCGCCCGTCGGGCCGCTCCAGCGCGTCGTACGTCAGCGCCAGCCCTCCGAACAGCAGGATCAGCGACGGGATCTCGCTGAACGTGGTCCGCGAGGTGTAGAGGATCGGCAGGCTGACCGCGAACGCCGCCGCCGCGACCGCCGCCCACCGCGCCCCGGCGAGCCGCGCGGTCACCCCGGCCACCGTGAGCACGGCGAGCGCCCCCAGCACGGCGGGCATCACGAACGGCGCGCCCAGCCAGTCGCCGGGCGCGAACAACATCGGCGCCCCCGGCATGAACTGCGGCGCCACGCCCCCGTCCACCCGGTAGAACCCGACGCTGTTGAAGACCAGCGCCGGATCGGCCCCGCCGAACGCCTCGGGGCGCACGTCGATCGGCAGCGCGCCGTGGCGGGCGATCCAGGCGGTGTACTGGGCGTAGGTCGCCGGGTCACGCCGGACGGCCAGTTGCTCGCTGTGCAGGAGGGCGTTGAACACGCCCGACGCCACGGCGATCATCGTCACCGCCGCGACCTGCCACCACGCGGTCTCCGCCGTGCCGCCCCCGGGGCGCGCCCGCGTTCCCGCCCAGGTCAGGAGGGCGGCGGCGGGCAGGCCGAGCAGCAGCGCGGGCAGCGGCGCGAAGCGGCCGAGCAGCAGCAGCGGCAGCCCGGCCAGCAGCCAGCCCGCCACCGCCAGCGCGGGCGCGACGGACAGCGCGGCGAGCGCCCGGCCGGGGAGGAGACGTTCCATCGAGCAGCGAGCGTATCCGGTCACGGCGCGTGGAACCGGTACCGTACGCACGTGCCGGGGAGAGAGCGGGAGGACGTGCGCGTGACGGAGGAGGCTCGCGCGGACGGGCTCCCAGTAAGGAAACGGGGCCGGCGGCGGGTGCCGCGCGATCTGGGGTCCCTGGTCCGGCGGCACCGGTGGTTCCTGGTGGTGCTCGCGCTCGGCACGCTGCTCCGCGCCCTCGCCATGCTGGGCTACCGCCCGGCCCTGTGGTTCCCCGACACCTACACCTACGTCGTCACCGTCTTCCGCCCGCGCCCCGACCTGGTCCGCCCGGCCGGCTACTCGATGTTCCTCAAGCTGCTGGAGCCGCTGCACTCCTTCGCCGCCGTGGCCGCGGTCCAGCACCTGATGGGCCTGGCCGCCGGCGTGCTGATCTACCGGGTGGCCCGGCGGGCGCCGCGCTGGGCGGCGACGCTCGCCACGGTGCCGGTGCAGCTCGACGCCTACCAGGTCGAGCTGGAGCACCTGCTGGTGTCGGACACGCTGTTCATGTTCCTGGTGGTGTCCGCCGTGGCGCTGGGCTCCACCCGCCGTACGGGCACGGCCGCCGCCATCGGCCTGCTGCTCGCCGCCGTCACCCTGACGAGGACCGTGGGGCAGCCGCTCATCGTGGTGCTCGCGGCGTGGTTCCTGCTGCGGCGGCGGTTCCGGCCCGCCGGGGCGCTGCTGGCGGCGGCCCTGGTGCCGGTGGTCGCGTACGGGGCCTGGTTCTGGGTCACGTACGAGCGGGTCGGCCTGGTCGGCGCGAACGGCGTCTTCCTGTACGCCCGCACGATGTCGTTCGCCGACTGCGCCAGGATGGACCCGCCCGCCGACCTGAAAGTGCTGTGCGACCCGCGCCCGCCGGAGCAGCGGCCCCCCTCGCAGGAGTACATCTGGGCCAAGGACGCCCCGATCGTGCAGTTGCCGGGCATCACCTTCACCAAGGAGACCGACGACCTCGCCGCCCGCTTCGCGGTGCGGGCGATACTCAGCCAGCCGCTCGACTACGCCGCCTCGATCCTGGACGAGCTGGCCCGTACGTTCCGCTGGGACCGGCCGGTCTACCCCGACCAGGAGATCTACGGCTACTACGAGTTCCCCGTCACGCCGCCGGGACCGCCCGGCCGCTATCCCGCGCAGGTCGGCGCGGCGTTCGCCGAGCGCTACGAGCGGGGCGCGATCGGCACGGAGATCGTCGAGCCCTACGCGGGATGGCTGCGGGCCTACCAGGACCTGGCGCGGCTGCCCGGCCCGGTGCTCCTGGCAGCCCTCCTGGTGCCCCCGGTCGCGGCGTTCAGGCGCCGGCGTACGGGCGGGCGGCTCCCCGGGGGCGCGTACTGGGCGCTGCCGTGGTCGGCGGCGATCGTGCTGCTGGTCACACCGGCCGCCGCGGCCGAGTTCGACTACCGGTACGTGCTGCCCGCCGTCCCCCTGGCCTGCCTGGCCGCGGCGCTCAGCATCCGCCCTGACCAGCGGTCAAACGCGGGGAACGGCAAAGAGTTCGGCGATAATATTCCCCCTTATGTCCGGTCCTGAGTATGCTTTCCCGCGGAAACATCACGCCCGGGTCACGGTCGTTTCCGGCGGTCGTCGCACCGGACACTCGGAACGTCACCTAATCTCATGGCGCGGCAGGACCAAGCCGGCGCACGGGCGCGAGGAACGAGGCCAGGGGGCGTATGAGTGACTACAGGATCGCGCCGGTAGTCGACACCGCGCAGCAGGGCTACCGCTCGGCGCCCACCCAGCCAGGCAGCAGGATGGCACGCAGGGCCGCCGCCGCCGGCGGCGCGAGCCCCACGCCACCGCCCCCTCCCCCGCCACCCGGCGACGAGCCGCCGCGCGGCCACCGAGGCGGCGGTGGCGGCGGCAACAGGATGCGGGTGCTGGCCTGGGTCAGCATCGGCGTCACCACGGTCATGGTGGCGGGCTCGCTGACCGCGTACACGATGTACCGCGACGCGTTCGGCAACATCACCCAGAAGAGCGTCAACAAGGACATCATCAACCCCCGGCCCCCGGACACCGGCGCGCTCAACGTGCTGCTCGTCGGCTCCGACACGCGGGCGGGCGCGGGCAACGCGAAGTACGGCCAGCAGACCGCCCGGCTGGCCGACGCGGGCGGCAAGCGCACCGACACGATCATCCTCATGCACATCTCGCCCAACCGCGACAAGGCCCGGCTGATCAGCTTCCCGCGCGACTCCATGGTGCAGATCCCCAAGTGCAAGAACGAGACCACCAAGCAGGAGATGGCGCCGCGCCGTGACATGATCAACTCGGCGTACAACTCGGGCGGCGTCGCCTGCACCATCTCCACCATCGAGACCCTCACCGGCATCCGCGTCAACCACTTCGTCGAGGTCGACTTCAGCGGCTTCAAGAACATCGTGGACGCGCTCGGCGGCATCGAGATCTGCCTGAAGACCGCCGTCAACGACAGGGCCAGCAAGCTCGTCCTGCCCGCCGGCAGGAGCCGGCTCGACGGCGAGAAGGCGCTCGGCTACGTACGCCTGCGCCACTACGGCGACGGCAGCGACATCCAGCGCATCCGCCGCCAGCAGATCTTCCTCAGCAAGGTCGTCGCCAAGGCCACCAGCAGCGAGCTGCTCACCGACGTCGGCAAGCTCAAGGACTTCATCTCCGCCGCGGCCGGCTCGGTCACCATGGACCCCGAGCTCGCCAACGACCCCGAGCAGCTCATCGAGATCGCGATGAGCGCCAAGCAGCTCACGGCGGGCGGCGTGCAGTTCACCACCATCCCCTGGGCCCCCGACCCGCAGGACAAGAACCGCGTGGTGTGGAAGGAGCCCGACGCCACCAAGCTGTTCACCTCGATCAAGACCGACACCGAGGTAGCCACCCCGGCCCCCTCGGCCAGTGCGGGCACCACCAAGCCGAAGGTGACGATCAAGCCGGAGCAGGTCAAGGTGCAGGTGCTCAACGGCACCAAGACCGTCGGCAAGGCCCGCGAGGTCGCCGACCAGCTCGCCGAGCAGGGCTTCACCGTCGTCGGCCTCGGCAACTACGAGGCGCCGGGGGGCGTCGGCCTGGCCAAGACCGAGGTCCACTACGCCAAGACGACCGAGACGGCCCCCGACTACGCCGGCACGCTGACGGGCGCCGTGCTGCCCAAGCCGACCTCGGCGGCCGGATGGGTCAAGGTGACCAACCCGTCGGCGTACACGTCCACGACCGCCGCCGCCGGGGTCGCGCCGAAGGGCGCGCCGGTCATCCAGCTCGTGGTGGGCGAGGACTTCGACTCGGTCAAGGTCACCAAGCTGCCGGACAGTGTGAAGAACAGCACCATCACCGCCGCCGACCAGAAGAACGTGTGCACCTGAGGCTCCAAATTCCCTGTGTAACCCGGCATTCTGGACGGCTGTCGGAGACAGGAGCCGTACGGGCGGGATAATGTGTTGCGGGTCGGCGACGCAGCGCGACACCGGATCGTTACCGGATCATCACGTCTCGTTGGCGCCGTGCTCCCCGGCCCCTAGCGAAGCTGAGCGACTCCCCTCGTGTCTGACACCCGATTCTCCCGACCGGTCACGACCCCTGGGAGCCAGCCGGCTCCGGGCGAGGAAGGCGGCCCCGCCCAGACGGGCGCCCGGTGGCCGCTGCCGGAGGAGTCGATCTGGACCGGACACACCGACCCCGGCACCCCAGCCCCCCAGGGCCCGGCCCCACAGGGGCAGGGCGCACACGGGCAGGGCCCGCAGGGGCCGGCTCCGCAAGGACCGCGTGCGCAGGGACCGGCTCCGCAGGGGCCGGGCGCGCAGGCCGGCCCGGCCGGCCGGGTTCCCGGCGCCCCCGCGCACCAGGGCCCCGCGCCGCGGGATCCCGCTCCTCAGGGGCCTGGCTCCGCTTTCCAGCGGCCCGCCGCCCCTGCCGCCCCCGCCGGCTACGCGGGTGCGCCCGGTGCCCCGGCCGCTCCTGCCGGGCGTCCAGGCCCTCCGCCTGGTCCCGGGCATCCCGGTCCTCAGCCGGGTGCCGCGAGCGCCCGCCCGGACGGGCCCGCCACCGCCACCGGGGCCACGGCTCAGGCCGGGCCCGGTGAGGGCGTCGCGACCGAGGCGCGGCCCGAGGCCGAGCCGCCGCGCCGCCGCCGCGACCCGTTCCTCGACAACGTCAAGTTCGTCCTGATCGCGCTCGTCGTCCTGGGCCACTCCCTGGTGCCCACGCTCGCCGCCGACAGCTCGCGGGCGCTCTACATCTTCATCTACACCTTCCACATGCCGCTGTTCGTGCTGATCAGCGGCTACCTGTCCAGGAACTTCTGGAACTCCAACGCCAAGACCAACAAGCTGGTCGACACGTTCCTGGTCCCGTACGTCATCGTCGAGGTCGGCTACGCCGCGCTCCGCACCGCGCTGGGCAGCAAGTGGAGTCTGACCATCATCGACCCGGCCTGGCTCAACTGGTATCTGCTGGCGCTGCTGTTCTGGCGGCTGTCCACGCCGGTGTGGAAGCGCATGAAGTATCCGGTGCCGGTGGCGATCGCCATCTACCTGTTCGCCGGGTTCTCCCAGATCTCCGGCGACTTCAGCATGGACCGCTTCTTCGGCCTGATGCCGTTCTTCGTGATCGGCCTGGTGATGCAGCCCGAGCACTTCGAGATGCTCAACCGGCGCTGGATCAAGATCGTGTCGGTGTTCACGATCCTCGGCGCGGCCGCCGTGGCGATCCTCGTGGCCCCCCACACCAAGCTCGGCCCGTTCTACTACAAGAACAGCTACGCCGACCTCAACCTGTCCTGGTACATGGGCCTCGGCCTGCGCACCGCGCTGCTGATCTGCGCGCTGGCGATGTGCTTCGCCGTGCTGGCGCTCGTGCCGAGGGGCGAGACGTGGTTCTCCGACCTCGGCACCCGCACGCTCTACTGCTACCTGCTGCACGGCATCCCGGTGCTGATCGCCAAGGAGATGGGCTGGCTGGAGTTCCCGTGGCTGTTCGGGCCGCTGGGCGTGCTGGCCATCGCGTCCAGTTGCTTCGCGCTGGCGATCGTCCTGTGCCTGCCGGAGACCAGGACCCTCTTCAAGTGGGTGCTGGAGCCACGCCTGACCTGGCTCTACCGGCGGCCGTCGGCCAAGCTGAGCGCCGGAAGTTAGGCGAGCGTTCCACCCGCGTTCACGCCTGTGACCGGGTGGGCGCGGAGCATCGACACATGCGCGCATGTGTCGCCACCACCGTCCACCATCCCGAGGACGCCCGGATCATGCACCGGCAGATCCGGGCGCTGCTCGACGCGGGCCACGAGGTGACCTACGTCGCGCCGTTCACCTACCACAACGTGACCCCGGCGGCCGGGCTCACGCCGGTGGACGTGCCGCGCCGCGCCTCGCTCCGGCGGGCCCACTCCGCACTCAGGCGCGCGCTCAAGGACGCGGACCTGCTCGTCGTCCACGAGCACCGGCTGCTGCGGGCGCTGCCGCACCGGCGCCCACCGGTCGTCTGGGACGTACGCGAGCGGGTCACGCCCCGCCGCCTCGCCCGCGCCGAGCGGCGGCACCGGATCGTCACCTCCGCGGACGTGCCGGAGGCCACGTTCGTCGCCGCCGAGCCGCCGCCGTCCGGTGACGCCCGGGTCGTGCACCTCGGCCGCCTCGCCGCCGACCGCGGCGTGACGGAGCTGATCGCCCTGGCCGAGCGCCTGGCCCCGTACGGCGTCCGGCTCGACCTCATCGGCCCGGCCGAGCCCGGCGTGCGCCCGCTGCTGCGCGACGCCCAGCGGGTCGGCCTGCTCGACTGGTACGGCTACGTGCCGCTCCGCCACGCCCTGCGCATGAGCGAGGGCGCGCTCGCCGGCCTGTCGCTGGCGGACGAGACGGTGCCGTGGCTGCCGACGAAGATCCTCGACTACATGGGCCGCGGCCTGCCGGTCGTCACCACTCCCCGGGGCGCGGCGCCGGTGGAGTCCGCCGGGTGCGGCCTGGTCGTGCCTCGGGACGTGGACGCCGTGCTGAACGCCGTGCTCGACCTCAAGGAGGACCCGGCCCGCCGGGCCGAGCTGGGGGCGCGCGGGCACGCCGAGGCCAGGCTGCGTCACCACTGGCCCGACCACGCGGCGGCCTTCGTGCGCCACGCCGAGTCATGGGCGGGCCTCGGCGCCGCCCGCGTCCTCACGCCCGGGGTAGGCATGAGGGGCGCGGCGGGAATGGCGGCCCGGCGTGGCGGTTGATGTACTGAAGCCATGGCATCGCAACTGATCCAGGGCCGGACGGTCGAGTTCCCCGTCCGGGTGCGGGACGCGCAGGTGTGCAGTGCCGTCTACCCGGTCCGTGCCGACGCCGCGCGGGCGGTGATCGCCTACTCCGGCCTCGACGTGGCCGAGGCGCTGCCCGGCAAGGCCGTCTGCGTGCTGCTGTTCGTCGACTACCGTGACGGCGACCTCGACGCCTACCACGAGTTCGGCATGGCGTTCCTGGTCCGGCCGCCGGGCGTGGCGGGCTCCGCGGGGCCGGCCGAGGTGCGGCGGGCGGGGGTGTTCGTGCACTGGCTGCCGGTGGACCAGGGGTTCACGCTGGAGGCGGGGCGCACGCTGTGGGGGTTCCCGAAGGAGCTGGCGGACATCGACCTGCGGCTCGGGTCGCCCTACAAGCGGTGCGTGCTGCGCAAGGACGGCCGGCTCGTGCTCGACCTGCTGATCAAGCCCGGCGTTCCGGTGCCGGGGGCGACGGCGATGGCGCCCATGGACGCCTACACGCACCGCGACGGCGTCACCCGGCGGGTGCCCTGGTCCGTACGGGCTCAGGGCGCGCGGGTGCGGCCGGGCGGGGCGCTGATCCGCCTGGGCAACCATCCCATCGCCAAGGAGCTGAGCGAGCTGGGGCTGCCCAAGCGGGCGCTGTTCAGCACGACGGTCGCGCGGGCGCAGATGAGCTTCGGCGAGCCGTCACCGGCCTGAGACGGACGGGCCTCAGGCGGGTCGGGGACGGACTGCGGGGCCGGCTCGGACTGCGGGACGGGCTCAGACCGCGGACGGGCTCAGACGATCGGCGGGCGGCCGAGTTTGACCATGCGCCACGCCGTGCGCCAGGCCATAGGCCGCCGCTCGCCGGCGGGCGTGCGCAACCCCTCGGCGAAGCCGCGGAACCACGCTTTGATCGCGGTCGGCGAGCGGCGCTCGCGGATGAGCGTGAGCACGACCCAGTTGGTCAGGTAGAGCACCGCCAGCGGCCACGGCAGGTTGCGCCGGGCCAGCCAGACCCGGTTGCGGGCGTTGAGCCGGTAGAACTCCGCGTGCCGGGTGGGCGGCACCTGCGGGTGGTACATCACCGTCTCGGCGTCGTACTCGATGCGGTAGCCCTCGCCGAGCAGCCGCCAGGCCAGGTCGGTCTCCTCGTGCGCGTAGAAGAACCGCTCGGGCAGGCCGCCCACCTGGAGGAACGCCGAGCGCCTGATGGCCGAGGCGCCGCCGAGGAACGTGGTGACGGGCGAGGAGCGCTGCGGATCGCCGGCCCGCAGCCTGGGGACGTGGCGCCGCTGGCCGATGCCGCCGTCGGGGTCCATCACCCGGAAGGAGATGACCGCGAGGTCGGGCTCGGTGGCGAAGCGGTCGCGCACGTGGGCGACGACCTTCTGGTCGGCGTACCAGCCGTCGTCGTCGAGGAACAGCACGACGTCTCCGGAGCACTCCTCGACGCCGCGGTTGCGGCCGGCGGGGATGCCGGTGTTACGGTCGAGCCGGATCGATTTGACGACCGCGGACGACCCTTCGGGTGGCGTCGCCGACACCTCGGGCACGTCGGCGCCATTGCCCACGATCACCACCTCGACGTCGCCGTCGATCTGGTTGAGCGCGGACTCGACCGCCCGGTTCAGCTCGGCGACCCGGTTGCCCATGGTGAGGATGACGCACGAGATCTTCAACGAATCACTGTCCTGACGCGTTGAGAACACGGGCGGAGCATTCTTTCATGATCACCGAGTCTGGTCGCATGGTCCTGAATCTAGGGTGAGCTAAGCGTATCGGAACCGAGGGTGAACCCCCACCGAACCGACGACGTCCGATCAATACGACGGACGAGCGGCCGTTACGGTTCCGACATCGGATCACGCCAGCCGCCTCGATGCCAGGATGCTGACCAAATGCAGGACGACTTGTAGGCAAGCGGCGACGAAGCAGGCCACCAGCAGCACCCTGGTCGCCGCCAGGTCGCCCCGCACCGCGTCGATCACGGCCGTCGCGAGGGCCAGCAGCGACAGCTCGATCGGCTGCACGATGCGGTGGAACTTCGTGGCGGACAGGATGCGCCGCCCCAGCCCGAGCAGCCCGGAGCGGAACTGCACCGCGCCCGACTCCCCCGCCGCCGGCAGGCCGCCCTTGGCCCGCGCCACCTCGACCAGGTCGGTCTCGGCCTTGATGAGGATGGCGCCGAGCGCGGCCCCCACCCCCAGCACGGTGTACCAGTCGGGCAGCACGGCCGAGGCCCGCCAGCCCAGCCCGGCGAGCACGGCCGCCTCGGCGAAGTAGGCCCCCACCCGGTCGAGGTAGACGCCGGTCAGCGAGGTGCGGCCCGTCCAGCGGGCCAGCTCGCCGTCGGAGCAGTCGAGCAGCAGGTAGACCTGGATGAGCAGGGCGGCGGCCACGGCCGCCCAGAGCCCGGGGACCGCGATCACGAACCCGGCCAGCACCCCGGCCACCGTCATCACCCAGGTGAGCTGGTTGGGGGTGACCCGGGTGCGCGCCATGAGCCAGGTGACGTAGATGGACAGGCGGCGCATGTAGAGCACGCCGGCCCAGTGCTCGCCGTTCCTGCGCTCCAGATGACCGGCGGGCTGGGCGACCCGCCGCAGGTCAGCTACCGAAGGTCCGGACATAGTCCGCCACCCGCTCACGGATCTCGTTGTCCTGCATGCGGAGGTGCTCCAGGATCGTGTAGCGGCCGGGACGGGTGGACGGAGCCAGCGCCACCGCCTCGGCGAACTGCTCGACGCTCAGCCCGATGTCCGCCGGCACCACCGGCAGCTCGTGCCGGCGCAGGCAGTCGGCGATCTGCCTGGCCCGCGCCTCGTCCTCGCGGAGGAAGAAGCAGAAGACCGTGGCGATGCCGGCGAGCTCGCCGTGGTTGGAGGTGCCGGGGAAGAGCTGATCCACGGCATGCAGGATCTCATGGTCGCCGCCGCTCGCGGGCCGCGACGACCCGGCGATGACCATGGACATGCCCGACAGGATCAGGGACTCGGCCAGCACGGTCAGGAACGCGTCGGACTCGATGCCGTCCTGCCGGCCGACGAGCGCCTCGGCCGCGGTGCGCGCCATCGAGCAGGCCAGGCCGTCTATGGGCTCGCCGCGTTCGACGTTGCTGAGCTGCCAGTCCTCGATCGCCGACAGGTTGCTGACCACGTCGCCCACCCCGGCCCTGACCAGGGTGGGGGGCGCGGCGTGCACGAAGTCGAGGTCGACCAGGATGGCGAGCGGCATCGGCACGCCGAACGAGCCCTTGCCGCCCTCGTAGACGAGGGAGGCGGTGGGCGAGCAGATGCCGTCGTGGGAGAGGTTGGTGGCCACGGCGACCATCGGGATGCCGGCCAGCGAGGCGGCGTACTTGGTGGCGTCGATGGTCCTGCCGCCGCCCACGCCGACCACGACCTCGAAAGCGCTCTTGCGCAGGTCGGCGCCGAGCGAGACGGCGGCGTCCACCGTGCCGTCGGACACCCGGAACACCTCGGCCTCGTCGAGCTGCGGGGAGATCAGACTCTCTATGTGGTCGCCCTGCCCCGGGCCGACCGCTATGGCGACCCGGCCGGAGGTCGCCACCCTGCTGTCGGCCAGCAGAGCGCCGAGCTCCGCCACGGCGCCCCGCCTGACCTGCATGGTCAGCGGCGCCGGCAACATCCTCGCGAGAAGCGGCATGCCCGGCTCCTCAGTAGCGTACGGCGATGGTGCGGGCCTTGGCCAGGTCCTCGTGGTTGTCCACCTCGACCCAGTCGACCTCGCCGATGGACGCCGCGTGGATGGTCTCGCCACGCTCGACCAGCTCCTGGTAGCCGTCCTCGTAGTAGAGCTGCGGGTCGCGCTCGAAGGTGGCCTTGAGCGCGTCGGCCAGCCGCGCGGCGGCGGCGGGGCGGATCAGGGTGGCGCCGATGTACTCGCCGTACGCCTCGGCCGGGTCCATCAGCTTGGTGATGCGCCGCAGCGAGCCGCCCTCGTCGAGGGTCACCTTCATCTCCTCGTCGGCGAGCTTCTTGACGTTGTCGACGGCGAGCAGGATGTCGCTGGTCTCGGGGGCGGCCAGCAGCGTCTTCTCGACCGAGACCGGGTGCACGGTGTCGCCGTTGACCAGCAGCGCGCCCTGCGCGAAGTGCTCGCGGGCGCACCACAGGGAGTAGGCGTTGTTCCACTCCTCGGCCTTGTCGTTGTGCACCAGGGTGAGCCTGACGCCGTACTTCTCCTCGAAGCCGGCCTTGCGCTCGTGCACGGCCTGCGCCGCGTAGCCGACGACGATCACGACGTCCCGCAGGCCCACCTCGGCCAGGTTGCGCAGCGAGATGTCCATGATCGTGGTTTCACCGTCGACCGGCACGAGCGCCTTGGGCAACGTGTCGGTGTAAGGCCGCAGGCGTCGTCCGGCCCCAGCGGCCAGCACCATTCCCAGCAACGTGCACTCCTCAGTCGAGCATGACTACATGTGGGCCAAAGGTTAGTTGCCTTTGGGCCCTCCGCGGGTAATCCGGTGTCAGTCTTGCGTTCGCGCATCGGTCGCCTCCACCCGTACGGTGGGCGCGGCGAGCCAGCGGGTGAGGCTCTCCCAGCCGAACAGCCCCCACAGGTAGAGCGCCAGCAGCGTGTAGCCCACGGTCAACGGCCCCATGAGCGCGACCAGGGAGACCACCATCATCCGGCCGTCCCAGCCGAGCCCGGCCGTGGCCAGCCACGAGGGCGGATGGACCCGCTCCCGCAGGCGGTAGACCAGATCGTAATGATGGAAGGCGAGCGCGCCGAGCAGCACCATGATCAGCAGCGGGTGCAGCCCGTGGGCGAACCCGACGGCGGCCACGAAGGTGTACTCGATCAGCCGCAGGATCGGCGGCACCAGCCAGTCGAAGCGGCCGTCGTGCGGATGCGTGCTGCCCGGACCGGCCAGCAGCAGCGTGACGGCGGGCGCGAAGACCGCCAGCCCGTCGGCGCCGGCCACGCCGAGCAGCAGCAGCACGCCGGTGACGAACGTGCCGGCCAGCACCGGCGGCAGCGGCGGCAGCTGACCGGCCACCAGCAGGCCCATCGCCCGCGAGAGCGGCCCGTCGTCGCGCTGCGCGACGACGGCGCTCCTCGGCACCGGCGCCATGTGCACGGGCCTGGCCACCCGGCCCCCGGCCTGTCTCCCCGCCGGCCTCCCCATCGGGCTCCTCATCGCGCCGACCTCGCCATCCGTCCGACCAACTGGTACGTCATAGCAACCCCGCCCCAGGCCAGCAGCGTCACGAACGTCGTACGCGCCCCCCATCCGGCGGCGGTGACGCAGATCAGCGCGGTCCGCTCGCCGATCGGCAGCACGATCATCCGCTTGAGCCAGCGCACGACCGGCATCCGCTCGACCCGCCGGGCGAGCGCGAGCAGGCCACGGGGCGAGGCGGCGTCGGCCGACTCGCGCAGCGACCGCGCCGGGCGGGACCAGGACGCGCCGCCTGCCCCGTCCGCGCCCGCCGCCGCGCCGGCGAAGGAGTGGGCCATGGCATGCCGGACGACCTGGAGGATCATCGCGGCCACGGCCAGCCGCCAGACGCCGGGGCCGGGGACGCCGAGGGCCAGACCGGCGTAGACGAGGTATTCCTTCAGCCGGTCGGCCATGCCGTCCACCCACGCGCCGAGCGGCGAGAACGTACGGGTGTAGCGGGCGAGCTGCCCGTCGAGGCAGTCGAGCGCGAACGACAGGTAGAACAGCACCGCCCCCAGCAGGAGCCCGCCCGGCGTACCGGCCGAGAACCACACCGCCGCCAGCACCGCCAGCCCGACCGAGATGCCGGTCACCGTGTTGGGGGTGAGCTTGAGCCGGGCGGCCGGCCTGATCAGGTGGCGGGTCCAGGTCGAGACGAGGAACGTGGCGAAGAAGCCGTCGTCGTCCTTGACCGAGGTGTCCAGCCGGACGCGGTCCTCGTCCACCTCGGCCAGCCGCGCGACGGCCACGTCGGCGGCGTGCTGCCCGGCGACCCGGTCGGCGTGCAGCGGCCCGAGCGGGGCGGCCCGGACCTTCACGCCGCTGCGGACGAGCCCGACCAGCAGCAGGTCGACGGTCTCGACGGGGGTGACCGGGCCGAGCTTGCCGGTGTCGGCCAGCTCGGCCAGCTCCTCGGCGACCTCGGCGAGCGTGCCGAGGTCGGGCGCGGCGACCTGGAGCAGGCCGCGGAAGGTGGCGTTGGCCTCGGGCACGGTGTGGAACGAGCTGCCCGCGGCCACGACCGTGCCGCCCTCGACCCGGACCGGCGGCCGGAGCGGGCCCTCGGCCGGGTCCAGCGCGACCAGCGCGCCCGTGTCGTGCGCCGGATGGTCCAGCAGCAGTGCCAGGGCCTCGGTGTGGGCCACGAGGTCGGCGGGCACCAGGGCGAGCGCGCTCACGGCCGTCCTGGCGATCTTCGCGACGCCCCTGAGGTCGGCCGCGAGTCCGACCCCCTGCGTCAGCACCTGCACGTCGCGGACGGGCAGGAGGTCGAGCTGCGTGCCGAGGCGGTCGAGCAGCGTGCCGTCGGAGCAGGAGAGCCTGCTCGCCGGCGTGGTGGCGAGGACGACGGCCGCCGTGGCCGGATGGTCGTGCCTCGGATCGTCGTGCGCGGTCAGCGAGTCGGGCAAAGCGCAGGTCTCCTACCGGTCGGGCGGAGGTGCGTGGACTTGAGGGGTGCGTAGCCTCAGCGTAGCGACCGGTCAACGCGATATCACGGAACAGGACCGTTATGCCGGTCAGGTGACCCCGTACACCTCGTCCTTGGTGACCACCTCTTTCGTCCCGCAGGCGGGGCAGCGGTCGAGCCTGGGCAGCAGGACGCCGTACCAGCGCAGCACGCTGAGCTCGTCCACGCCGGCGCCCATGGGCGGGAGGTGGGCGTGCGCGGCCTCGCGCCGGTTGATCCACTGGAACATGGGGGCGACCAGGTCCTGGTTGAGGCCGCGGAAGGCGGGCGAGGCGTCGCCGAGCAGTTCCAGCAGGGCCAGTTTGGCCATGAGCAGCGCGATCGGGATGACGTCGGTGGACAGGCCGGGCTGGGGCAGGACCGCCCGGTCGGTGTAGGAGAACCGGGCGGCGTCGGCCTCGCTGCTGATCTCGGTGTCGCCGGCCTGGCCGGGAAGCGAGTCGACGAAGCACTGGTAGCAGGCGGTCAGTCCGGGGATGACGCGCTGGACGATGCCGCCGTACGCGCGTTGGAAGACCCCGCCGAGGATCATCGGCAGCTCGTTCTGCAGGCAGAGCCGGTTGATCAGCAGGCGGCTCTCCCGCGTGTCGGTGGCGCAGATCACCACGTCGGCGCCGAGCTTCCTGATGTGCTCCAGGACCTCGTGCTTGGTGTCCCCGTTCACGTGGAGGGTGCTGGTCACCACCTCGGCCGCGGGATTGTGCCGGTGCACCAGGTCCCGCATGGCGAGCGCCTTGAACCGGCCGACGTCGTTCAGTCCCAGCTCGTGGCGGGAGACGTTGCCGGGTTCGAGCCGGTCGTGGTCGAGGAGCAGGAAGCGGCCCACGCCCGCCTTGGCGAGCTCGCGGACGATGAAGCTGCCGCCCGAGCCGAGCCCGAGCACGGCCACGGCGCGGTCACGGAGCACGTCCGTCTCGAAGATGCCGCGTACGCGGTCGAAGAGGTCCATGGAGGCGGGGATGACGGTGCTCTCGACCTCCTCGCCCGGCTCCCCGCCGGTCACGCGGTAGCACCGCACGCTGTCCGCCTCCACCTGGCACACGAGCACGGCGTCCTCGACCGGCGCCGAGGGGGCCGCTCCGCGTACGACCACGACGTCGGTGCCTTCGGTGCCGTCGATCACGCCCAGGTCGCCGTCGTCGAGCCGGCGCAGCGCCAGCCGGTCCGCCCCCGCCGACAGGGCGCTCGCGTGGACGACGACGTGCCGCGGGGCGCTCATGCGGCGAACGCCTTCATGTCCTCGGCGTCGATCTGCGGAACCATGTCGCCGGCCCGTTCCCCCGAGGAACGCACCTCCCACTTTCCGGTCTGCGGGTTGAAGACCATCTGCTTCCCGCGCGGCATGGTGCCCTTGGCGGCCTGTTCCATGAACGCGCGAATGTCGTTGTGTCGATCAGAAGCCACGGGGCTACTTCCTTTCAAGCGTCCATCAGGAATCGGGAAATGGGGCTGCCGTCCTGCAGGTGGCATTCGTACGCGGTCACCCAGAGCATCGCCTTGCGCACGATCTTGACGATGGAGATGGCGGCCGACCACATCTCCGGGCGGTAGGTGCAGACCTTCACCCAGCCCTCGCGGTCGCTCGCCCAGGTGTGCATCTCGTGGCTCGTCCCGTAGGCGACGATGGGCTGCGTGTAGCCCATGAGGGGAAGGGGCTCGGTGACATAGGTCGTCGGGCACTCGTCGGGATATCCGGCGGGAAGGTAGATGCGTATCCCATAAGGGTGGCCGGTGTTGCTGTGATAAACGCCGTAGACGAAGGTCCTGCCGAACGGGTTGAAGAAGTCGAAGCCGGGAAACTGCTGGAGCAGAGCCTGGCGATCGGCGGCGAGGCGATAGCGCTGCCATTCATCCCATACCAATGGTCTCCCCTTACTCTCACTGCCCCCGAAGGTTCTGAATTCCCCACTCGAAGACCTCGCGCAGGAGATAACGCTCCTCCGGCCCTCGGGGGACCCAGTCGAGGCTCTGCCGGTGCGCCTGGATGGACGCCGCCCACACGAAGGCGTATCTGCCGTCCCACGCGAGGATGTAGCGGAAGTCCGCGCGGTGGCGGTGGCCGCGGACGACGACGCAGATGAGCTGGTCTCCCATCGGGCACAGCTCCGCCATGTGCCCGCTCCCGTGCAGCAGGGGGTTGAGGTACTTCTCCAGGAAGACGGTGGGGTCGGGGATCGGCTCCCGCCGGGGGTCACCGGCCGGGCCCGGCCGCGCGGCGAGGTCCGCGGCCGGTGCGCGCGGCTCTTCCAGGGCGGGGCGGGCCGGCGTACGCGGCTCCTCCAAGGCCGGGCGGGCCGGCAGGTCCTCCCGTTCGCCCACGGGCCCGCTCCCCCGCCGCGCCGTGGAGGTGCCGAGCTGGTAGCGGGTCCGCGCCTGGGAGCCGGCCTCGCGCAGCAGGCCGGGCCCGATGCCGGAGGGCAGTTCGAGCCTGGCGGCCTCCTTGCGGATCGGGCTCTCCCCCGGGATCACGGCGAACGAGGCCGCCGCCCGCTCCGACCTCGCGACATCGGGATAGAAGAACGGCGTGAGCCGGACGACGGCGTCCCCGGAATGGTCGCGCCGCCAGGGCAGCCGCGGGCGCTGCGGCGCGGCGGTGCCCTCCCCGTTGACGAAGTTGGCGAGTATCTCCACGTGACGGAGCCGTTCGGCCTTGGCCGCGAGCCCCCGGGCCCGGCTGAGGTCGCCGGAGCTCGGCTCGAACAGGCCGATCCAGTGGTGGGAGTGCCACATGCCGAGGCTCTGCAGCCCGAACGTCGTCCACATGCCGTTCTCCATGGCCCTCGCGACCTCGGGGTCGAGCTCCAGCGTGGCCTCACTGCGGACGACCTGGCCGGCCGGGCGGGTGGCCAGGAAGACCGTGGCGCTGCCGCCGTGGCTGAAGAGGCCGTAGAGGCCGCCGCCGGTCTCGATGTCCTGGTGCTCGAACGTCTCGTCGCAGATGGTCTCGAGCTCGGACTCGTAGATCCTGATGTGGTAGTGGTCGGTCATCGGAGGCTCTCCACGATCTCCAGAAGGGTGCGGTCGGGTGACCACCCGGACGCGTCGAGGTCCAGGCACTCGCCCTCGGCTCCTGACTGCACGAGCACCAGAGGAGGCTCCGCGGGGTAGGCCGCGGACACGACGAGGGCGACCTGGCACTCCTCCAGCTCGACGATCACGGCCACCTGGCTGTCGGTGAAGGCCGCGATCTCGGGGGCGTATCCCGCGTGGATCAGCTCGCCGAGCTCGGTCTCCATCCGATAGCCGAACACCTCGCCCGCCGGTGGTGCGGGCACGGCCGCGGCGGGCGCCACCGCGGCGTCCGGCACGGCTCGCAGCACCTCGTCGAGCAGGCCGGGGTCGTGCACCCCCCGGATCCGCCAGTGCTGGTCCAGGCAGGCGAGGACGAACCAGGCCAGCACCGCGGCGACCACCCTGTCCGCCGGCTGCGGGGCGGCCGACAGGTCGACGTACTGCCAGGTCGGCAGGTCGCCGTCGCCGGGCCGGCTGTGCATCGTTCCAAGGGGCGGGTCCCATCCGAAGGTGGCCACCCGCAGGCCGAATCCCGAAGCGCCGTCCACGGCCGGGAACAGCGCGTTCAGAAAGGCGAAGACGGACAGGCGATCGCCGTCCCTCTCGAAATAGAGAATGATCGCGGGACGCCCGGGGAACTCCAGCGCGGCGATCTCCTCCGCGCCCACCGATCCCGTGATCGTCCGCGGCACGCCGTTGTCGGAGACGAAAGAACCGGTGCGGAGTTTCGCGAACCGCGGGAAAGCCGTGACGCCGCGAAGAGCCTCGTGAACGAGTCCGGGGATCCGGTGCCCGGCCAGTTTCCCGCCGGGGGCGACCGGCGAGACCAGGACCGACGGGAGCGAATTCGACGTCGTCCGGTGCAGCCTGCCGACCACGCCGAGCGGGTAGTGCGCATTCTGCAGCCGATAACGCTCAAGAAAGAGACCGCGTTCGTACTGCTCGCGGGAATGCGCCTGAAGGGTCGCCGCCAGCCGCTGCTCGGCCACGCTGTCCAGCGAGGCCCGCTCCGCGGCCGCCCGTCTTTCGCCGGCCCTGTCGATGATGAGTTCCGGGATTTTCCCCGCCAGCCCGCCCAGGACGGAAGTAATGATCGCCACGAGCCATTCCATCGTTCCCCCACCCGCCGCCGGACGGAGGCCCCCCTGCCTCACGGTGACGCCATATGTATCACAGCCATCACGCTGAGTCAGCTGAATAATCGGAGAATGTGGAACGGTGCAAATTCCGGCCGTCCGGAATGGCGGGCGGGCCGCCGCCCGTCCCGTGCCCTGCCGCACCTGCCCTACGCTCGCGGTATGGATTCGCGGTCGGTTGGCGTGCTCCTGGCGGGCGGCGTCGGGCAGCGGGTGGGCCTGGCCCTGCCCAAGCAGCTCGTCGAGGTGGCGGGCAGGACGATTCTCGAGCACTCGCTCGCGGTCTTCGAGTGCGCGCTGGAGATCGACGAGATCGTGGTGCTGATGACGCCCGGCTACACCGACCGGGTGGCGGAGATCGTGGAGCGCGGCGGCTACCGCAAGGTCACCCAGATCGTGGAGGGCGGCGCGAGCCGTTCTGAGAGCACGTGGCGGGCGTTGCGGGCGCTCGGCACCGAGGAGTGCGACGTGCTGCTGCACGACGCCGTACGGCCGCTCCTGGAGCCCCGGATCATCTCCGAGTGCGTCCGGGCCCTCCGCACCCACCAGGCCGTCAACGTGGCGATCCCGAGCTCCGACACGGTCTTCGTGGCCGCGCCGGCGGCGGACGGCGAGGTCGTCGGCGAGATGCTGGACCGCGCGGTGCTGCGGCGCAGCCAGACGCCGCAGTGCTTCAAGCTGTCGGTGATCAGGGAGGCGTACGAGCGGGCGTTCGCCGACCCGGAGTTCGCAAGCCGCCCGGCGACCGACGACTGCGGCGTGGTGCTGCGCTACCTGCCGGAGGTGCCGATCCACCTGGTGGCGGGGAGCGAGCGCAACATCAAGGTCACCCATCCGGCCGACCTGCGGATCGCCGAGTTGCTGTTCAAACTGGCCGCAGAGGCGTAGCAACGGCATAAGGGCGCAATCGCCGCTATCAGGGCACGCGACAGACGGGTACGTGGACGGCGCTTGACCCTGAGCTTGTTACCGTGCGATCACATGAGGGGACTCATCGTGATCGCGGCGCTGCTGGCCTCCTACCCCGTCCTGCTGGCGGCGGCGCTCTGGCCGGCTCCGCTGGTGTTCGGGGCGGCGGCCCTCGTGTCCTACGCCGCCGAGTACGCCGCGCCACGCCTGGCCCGCCGCCCGCTGGAGCTGCTCGCCCAGGTGCACCTCGGCGTCACGATGCGCTTCGCGGCCCGCGAGACGGCGGCGCTGCTGCTGGTGGCGCGGGCGGCCGGCCCGGACTCGGCGTGGTCCGGCGTGTGGGCGGCCGGGCCGGAGTCGGCGTGGTTCGTGGCGCTGGCGGTCTCGATGTTCGGCGTCCACGGGATGCGGGCCCTGCACACGACGCTGGCGCTGCGGCTCAGGCAGACGCTCAGCCGGATGCCGGTCACCACCCGCAACCTCGACGTGTCGGCGCTGCGCATCCCCAAGCTGCCGCCGGGCTGGCTGGGCGACCCGCGCGGCCTGCGCTTCCTCTACCTGGACGCGCTGCCGGTGCTCGGGGCCGTCTGGGGCGCGGTCGCGGCCTGCTGCGGGGCCGCCATGGCGATCGCCCTGGGCGCGGCCGGCGCGCTCGCGCTCCTCCCGTACGTGCGCCGCACCCGCCCCCTCACCGACCGGGTCCGCGTGCTGGAGGTCGTCGGGGCCCAGGTGGCCGCCTACCGCCCCGAGGTCATCCTGTACTTCTCCGGCGCGACCGCCGCCGCCTACCAGGCCCGCATGTGGCTGCCCGTGCTGGAGCGCATCGACCGGCGGGCCATCGTGGTGCTGCGCGAGCGCGGCATGGCCAGGCACCTGGAGCCGTCGTCGCTGCCGATGGTCTGCATCCCGTCGTCGGCCGACCTGATGAGCTTCCGCGCCCTGTCCAGCGCCAAGCTCTGCCTGTACGTCTCGAACGTCGGCCGCAACGTCCACATGCTGCGCATCCCGACGCTCCGCAGCGCCTTCCTCAACCACGGCGACAGCGACAAGGAAGCCTCGTTCAACCCGTTCTCGCGGGTCTACGACGAGGTGTGGGTGGCCGGGCCCGCCGGCCGCGACCGCTACAGGAAGGCCAAGGTCGGCGTACGCGACGAGTGCGTCCACGAGGTCGGCAGGCCCCAGTTGCAGGGCATCTCGACGGAGGGGCCCGGCCTGCCGTACCGGACCGTGCTCTACGCGCCCACCTGGGAGGGCTGGAACGACGACCTGTTCCACACCTCGCTGATGACGATGGGCCCGCGCATCGTGCGGGCGCTGCTGGAGCACGATCCGCCGCTGCGGGTGATCTACAAGCCGCACCCGCTGACCGGGCACCGCGACAAGGCGGCCCTGCGGGCGCACCGGAGGATCGCCGCCATGATCGAGAAGGCCGAGCTGGCCAAGTCGAAGGCCCGGCATCCCTCGCGGGCCGAGGGGCCCGCCACGTACGTCAGGCACCTGGTCGTCACAGGCCCCGAGCCGCACCTGTACGCCTGCTTCAACCAGTGCGACCTGCTGATCAGCGACATCTCCAGCGTGGTCGCCGACTTCCTGGCCAGCGAGAAGCCGTACGCGGTGACGAACGTCGCGGGGCTGCCCGAGCACGCCTTCCACGAGCGCTATCCGAGCACCGAGGCGGGCGTGCTGCTGGGCGAGGACCTGGCCGGCCTCGCGGAGTTCCTGGACGGGGAGGACACCCTGGCCCGGGCCCGGGTGAAGCTCAGGAGCTATCTGCTCGGGCCGGAGTATCCGGATGCGCTGACCCGCTTCAACGCGGCGGTGGAGCGGGTCCTCACGGGGTCATGACGATCCTGGTGGCCTCGCCAGCCTGCGCGGGCTGGTGAGGAAGCCCCAGCCCCAGGAGCAGTGCATGGCGGCGTACACCAGCGGGAGCCGCACCCGGGCGGCCATCGGCAGATGGCTGCCGGTCACGGCCGAGCCGGCGACGATCGCGAGGGCGTAGCCGCCGGGGATGACGAGCCCCAGCGGGAAGAACGGCGAGACGACCAGCCCGAGGATCATCGCCAGCACCGCGGCGGGCGGGGCGAGGTAGCGCAGGTTGATCGTGCCCTCGTGGGTGCGCGCGACCACCCGCCGCCAGCGGCCGTAGTGGAAGTACTGCTTGGCGAGGGCCTTGACGTTGGGCCGCGGCCGGTAGGAGACCCGCATGCGCGGCTGGAACCACACCAGGCCGCCGCTCTGGCGGATGCGGTGGTTCATCTCCCAGTCCTGGGCGCGCTGGAAGTGCTCGTCGTAGCCGCCCACCCGGTCGAGTGCCGAGCGGCGGAAGACGCCGAGGTAGACGGTGTCGGCGGGGCCCGCGGTGCCTCCAACGTGGAAGGCCGCGGCGCCCACCCCGATCTTGGAGGTCATCGCGCAGGCCACGGCCTGCTCGAACGGGCTGATCCCCTCCGCGGCCATGACGCCGCCGACGTTGTCGGCGCCGGTCTCGGCCAGGGTCTCGACCGCGATGCGCAGGTAGTCGGGGGGCAGCATGGCGTGCCCGTCGACCCTGGCGACGATGCCGCTGCGGGAGGCGGCGATCGCGGCGTTGAGCGCGTTGGGGGTGCGGCCGGTGGGGTTGGGCACCACGGTGACCCGGCGGTCGGACGCCGCGATGGCGTCGGCGACCTCCTGGGTGCGGTCCTGGGACGGGCCCACCGCGAGCACGACCTCGATGTCACCGGGGTAGTGCTGCGCGAGGACCATGTCGACGGCCTCACGAAGGTGCCGCTCCTCGTTGAGGACCGGCATGATGACGGAGATGGGGGGCCAGGCGCGCGTCTCCGCGGGCGCGTGCGGCGAGTCGGGGAACTGCTTCATGGCGGGGCTCACGCTACTGTACCGGCGAGGGAGTCGGGCAATCGAAAGCCCGATCCCCGGGGTGAGCTGGGAGGGGACGGGGCATGCACGACCCGGGCGAGGAGGAGGACGCCGGAGTGCTCGTGGGCGGCGACGCCTACGGGGGCGTCAGGCTCACGCCCAGCCGCGCGCGCAGGCCGTTCAGACGCAGCGCCAAGGCGCGGCGGCGCAACGTGCTGGTCGCCGGGTTCCTGTCCACCTGCGTGCTGGTCACGACCGGCGTGGTGTGGGCGACCCCGCGGCAGATCGGCACGGTGGACGCGGGCGTCGGCGAGTCGGTGGCGCGCGGCGGCGCCGAGAACATCCTGCTCGTCGGCGTGGACAAACGCGACGACCTCACCCGGCAGCAGCAGAACCGCCTCAAGCTGGGCCGTGAGGTGGGCCAGCGCACCGACACGATGATGGTGATCCACCTGTCGGAGGACCACCGCCAGGTCACGGTGGTGAGCCTGCCGCGCGACACCTGGACGACGATCCCCGGCCAGGGCGAGCACAAGATCAACTCGGCTTACCAGTTCGGCGGGCCGAAGCTGGCCAAACAGACCGTCGAGGCGGTCACCGGGCTGCGGATCAACCGCTACATCGAGGTCAACATCCTCGGCTTCATCGACGTGGTCGACTCGCTCGGCGGCGTCACCGTCTGCACGCCCGTGCCGATCGACGACCAGAAGATCGCGCTCAACCTGGCCGCCGGCACCCACCAGCTCGACGGCGTGCAGGCCCTCCTCTACGCCCGCACCCGTGCCACGGCCCGCTCCGACCTCGACCGCATCGACCGCCAGCAGCAGGTCATCTCGGCCCTGCTCAACCGGGCGCTGAGCGCCGAGACGCTGAGCAACCCGGCCAAGCTGGCCTCGTTCGTCAACTCCACGCTGGGCACGGTCAAGGTGGACCCGGACGACGGCCTGGTCGACCTCGCCGTGCAGATGCGCGACGTCTCGCTGCAGAACGTGCGCTTCGTGGACGTGCCGCTGGCGGACGTGAACTACCGCGCCCCCACGGGCGAGTCGGCGGTGCTGTGGGACAAACCGGCAGCCAAGGACCTGTTCACCAAGATCGACAACGACCAGGACGTCACCAAGCCGACGCCCACGGTCGTCGCCACGCCCTCGGCCAAGCCCTCCGCGATCGCGCCCGGCAGCGTCACGCTCAAGGTCAAGAACGGCACGCTCATCACCGGGCTCGGGGCGCGGACGAAGGCGGGGCTGGTCGCGTACGGCTTCAAGGTGCCCGACGAGCCCGGCAACACCGACAAGAAGGACTACAAGCGGACCCTCATCCGCTATCCCGAGGGGCAGGAGGCCGCCGCCCGCGTGGTCGCCGCCGCCGTTCCCGGCGCGGAGCTGAAGAAGGCGGACGTGAAGGGCATCGAGGTGATCGTCGGCAGCGACCAGCCGAAGATCGCCAAACAGAAGACCTCGTCCGACGCCACTCCGAAACCCGCTGTTACACCAACCACCAAAACGGCAATGCAGAACATATGTAAGCAATAGGCATATCTTTTCGCTCGTCGGGCAGGTCCTGGTCATGGTGGTCAGATACTGGCGGGAGGACCCCTGCACCGTCCTGCACGTCGTCGGCGACCTCGACGTGGCCGCCGCTCCCCGGCTGCAGGCCGAGCTGGAGCAGGCCATCGCCGAGGCCGACCCCCCGAACCTCGTGCTCGATCTCAGCGAGGTGCCGTTCTGCGACTCGGTCGGCCTGGGCGTCCTGGTCGCCACGCTCAACCAGATCCAGCACATGCGCGGACGCCTCATCCTGGTGCTGGCCCCCGGCATGATCAAGCACCTGCTGACGATCACGAACCTCGACCGGCACTTCGAGACCACGGACTCGATGAACGCGGCCCGTACGGCGCTCGGAACGGCGGCCTGACCCGCTTCCTCCCGTGCTGGATACTCGGTGTCGGCCGGGTGTTCCGCAACTGCTGGAGGAAGCCGTGAGACTTGGCGTGATGTTCGACAGGGGCCTGCCGCCCGAGCGGCTCGTGCCGTTCGCCAGGGAGCTGGACGACAGCTCCGCCGACGACCTGTGGGTGGTCGAGGACCTCGGCTGGGCCGGCGGCCTCACCTCGGCCGCCACCGCCCTCGCGGTCACCTCCCGCCTGCGCGTCGGCATCGGCATCACCCCCGCTCCCCTGCGCAACCCGGCGCTGCTGGCCATGGAGCTGGGCAACCTCGCCCGCATGCACCCGGGGCGGCTCGCCGCCGGGATCGGGCACGGCGTACGGGAATGGATGCGGCGGGCGGGGGCGGCCCCCGCGTCGCCGCTGGCGCTGCTGGAGGAGACGATCACGTCCGTACGCTCGCTGCTGCGGGGCGAGACGGTGACGCTGGAGGGCCGGGCGGTCCGGCTGGACGGGGTCTCGCTCGTGCACCCGCCCGCCACCGTCCCGCCGCTGCTGGCCGGGGTGAAGGGGCCGAGGTCGCTGGCGCTGTCCGGGCGGGTGGCGGACGGCACCATCCTGCCGGAAGGGGTCGGGCCCGCGCAGCTCACCGCCATGCGGGAGACCATCGGGGCCGGGGACGGGCACGAGGTCGTGATGTTCACCTTCCTCGGCGTCGGCGACGGCTACACCGTCGATCGCGGGCTGATCGAGGAGCAGGCGGCGTTCCTGGGGGTGGCGCCCGAGGACGTGGTGATGGCGACCGGGACGGCCGAGGAGGCCGCCGAGCGCATCAAGTGGCTGGCGGCGACCGGGGCGGACACCGTCGTCGTACGCCCGCTGGACCTCGCCGACCCGCTGCGGCACGTCCGGGCGCTCCTGGCCGCCCTTTAGCCGGGTTCGTGGCCATCTGGCCGATGGTGGTCGGTCAGATGGCCGATGAGGGCGGCGGGCGCCCGCCGCGAAGATCGAGCCCATGACGCGACTCGCTGCGATCGCAGCCTCCACCGCCGTCGCGGCCCTGACGGCTCTCACCACGGCCGGATGCGGCGGCCTCGACGCCGAAGAAGTACGCGCCACCCGCGCGTTCCCCGTGACCGGCGCCGAGCTGAAGATCGTCTCCTCGCTGGGCGGCGTCCGCGTCCTGCCCGGCACGGCCGGCTCCGTCCAGATCGAACGCTGGGCACGCGGCAAGGCGGCCCGCGAGGGCAACGCCACCTGGTCCCTGCGCGACGGCGTGCTGCGGCTCGGCGCGGACTGCACCATGATCGTCGGCGACTGCGGCGCCCGCTACCACGTCAAGGTGCCGCCCACCGTCCACGTCACGGTCGAGGCCCCGGACGGCGTGATACTCAAGGAGCTCAAGCAGGACGTGGACGCGGTCTCGCGCGAGCACATCCAGGTGGACACCGCCTCGGGCCGCCTGCGCCTGCGCAGCGACGGCCCGATCACCGGCACCGGCCTGACCTCGGCGGCGGTACGCGCCCGCACCGTGGACGGCGCGATCGACCTCACCTTCGTCACCGCCCCGGCCGACCTGGACCTGGAGTCCGCCGACGGCCGGGTGACGGCGACGGTGCCGAAGGGCTCGTACGCGGTGACCGCCCGCAGCAGGGACGGCTCGGCCGCCTCCGAGGTCAGGAACGACCCGAAGGCGTCCGCCGCCATCGTCGCCCGCAGCGGCACCGGGAACGTCCGGGTCCGCGTGCGGTGAGCGTCAGTTCGGCGACTGTCACTCCCATACGGCGGCGTACCTGCCGCCCTCGGCGTTCACCTGGACCGGGTGCAGCCCCTTGCCCTTGAGCTGGTCGAACCGGGCCTGGTAGCCCGCCGCGCTCATGTCGATGTAGTGCGCCCACGACTTGAGCCCGTCCTTGCGCCACACCGCCGCGTACGTGCCGTCGGGCGCGACGGCGACCCTGACCGGACGGAAGCCCTTGTCCTTCCTGGCGTGGAACTCGGCCTCGTGGAGTGAGCGGCTCTGGCCGTAGGTGAAGGACCAGGCGCCGCCCGGGTTCGTGGCCCAGACCGCCACGTAGCGGACGTCGTCCGACGTGCCGTACGCGTCCACGGAGGTCAGGGCGAGTCCCTGGCCGGTGGCGTACTTGTCGGCCGCGGCGAACTCGCTCCCCGTGAGGTGGTGGCGAGCGTAGAACTTGCCGGCCTTCTTCTCGAAGACCGCTGTGAACACCGCCGAGCCCGCCGGGCCCGTCGCCGACACCGACACCGGCTGGGCGCCCTCCTTCAGCGCGGCGTCGAAGCGCTGCCGGTAGTCGGAGACCGACAGGCCCTGCCAGACGCTCCACGACGACGACCCACCCTTGGTCCAGATGGCGGCGTACCGTTCGCCGTCGGAGACGTTCACGGTCAGCGGGCGGTAGCCCTGGTCCTTGAGCCGGCGTACCTGCTTGACGTTCTCGGCGGCGCTCACGTCGTGATAGGCCACGTAGGCGGGCGCCGTCCGCGCGCTCGCCGCCGCCGGAGCGGCGCCCGAGGCGACGAGCACGGAAACGACGACGGCGATCTTGCTCGTGGTCCGCATGACCCTCCCCCTGCATGACGGAATGCTCTAGTTGATCAAGAGAATGGGCACGACCCTAACAGCGATCGGCCGTACTAGATCTCCACCGTCTGGAAATCGTCCGGCACCAGGCAGCGCTCGATGTGCCCGGCCTCCACCTCGGTCCCCAGGTGCGTCAGCACGAACGGCAGGCCGGGGAAGCGCTCGCGCAGGGCCTCCACGTGCGCGACCTCCATGTGCCCGGCGGCCGGATGGTGCGGGCCGTTGCACTCCAGGATGAGCGTGTCGCTGGCCGCCGCGATCGCGTCGAGGCCGGGGCCCGGCCGGGTGTCCCCCGAGTAGCCGACGGTCGCGCCGTCCCGCTCGAAGACGTACCCGTAGCAGTCGAGATGCGCCACGTGGTCCACCTCCACGGCCCGGAACCTGAGCGGGCCGGCCACCTGCCACGAGCAGTCCACCTCGACGTAGCGGATGTCGAGCTTCTCGTGCGCCTCCTCATGGATGCCCGGAACGCCGGCGACGTCCATCATCGTCCGAAGGAACTGCTCGACCCTGGGCGGCCCCACCACGTGGAGCGGCGTGGCGACGTGCCGGTGCAGCAGTTCGAGCAGCAGGAAGGGCCAACCGAACGTGTGGTCGGCGTGGAAGTGCGAGATGGCCACCACGTCGAGGCCGGCGGCGTCGATCCCGCATCGGCGCAGGTGGGGCAGCGCGGTGGGCGACGGCTCGACCAGGATGTGGTCGTCGAGCACGAACCCGTTCCAATAGCGCTCGATGCCCTTGAAATTGCCGGTCCCCAGAAATGTGACCCTGGTCAATACGCACCCCGTCGTTTCCGTTCCGAAGAAGCTCACACCGGATATACGGGAGAGAGGCCGGCTTCAGCCTTTTCCGTACGCGATCAGCTCCACCTCATAGCCGTCCTCGTCCGCCAGATAGGCCGCGTAGTGCCGCTCGCCGCCGGCGTACGGGTGCCGCTCGGGGAAGAGCAGCGTCCAGCCGTGGGCGGCGGCCCGCTCGGCCAGGGCGTCCACCTCGGCCCGGCCGCCCGCGTGGAAGGCGAGGTGGTTCAGGCCGGGACGCAGCCGGTCGTGGCTGCCGGCGGTGAGCGCCGGCGACCGCTCCAGCACCAGGTAGGTCGTCCCCAGCCGCCAGCTCCGCCCGTCCGGCCACTCCTGGAACACCTCGTATCCCAGCTCCGTCAGCAGCCACCCCCAGCTGCGGACCGCGCGGCCGAGGTCGGGCACCCAGATCTCGACGTGGTGCAGGGACCCGGTGACGGGCTCGTTCGCGTCCTCCATGCCGCGACCCTAACGACCCCGCCCGGCCTTATCATCCTCGGATGATCAGCCGATCGGCCGTGACCTGTCTGGTGGTGGCTCTCGCCGCCCTCGCCCCCGCCTGCGGCCTGACCCTGGAGAGCCGGTCCCCCGGTGTGGTCCCGCCGGGGGCGAGCGTCCAGGGGTGCTGGTGGACGTGGGCGCACTCCGCGGACGACAGCGTCAGCCCCGTACGCGACACCACCGGCGAGTTCTGCGACCACGACCAGCCGGAGGACCTCTGGTTCCTGGCCGGCACCCACGGCGGCACCGTCCAGCGGACCTGCCGGATCCCGGCGGGCAGGCCGCTCGTGTTCCCGCTGGTCAATTTGCAGGGCGATGCCGCGGGCTGCGCCACGTTCATGGCCGCGGCCGAGGGGAAGGCCGTCCTCGACGGCAGGCCGGTCGAGCCGGAGCGCCTGGACGAGGCCGACGTCACCGTGGCCGGCGTAGGGACCGTCCACGCCTGCGGCCTCTGGGTACGCCTCGCGCCGCTGCCCGCCGGACCCCACACGCTGACCATCCGCGGCTCGTCGGGCACCTTCCGGACGGGCGTCGACTACCGGCTCGTCGTCGAGTCCGTCCCGCAGGCCTGACCCCCTTGATCAGTCGATGCCGTTGGGGCAGAGGAACGACTTGACGCGGGCGGGCGCGGCCGCCAGCAGCTTCGAGCCGTAGTCGCGCGAGCAGAGGTTGCTGCCGATGTCGCCGTCCAGGAAGCGGGTGGCGTCGCGCGTGGCGATCAGGTCGATGCCGCCGACGCTCGGGGAGTCGATCCTGGCCGCCACCCACTTCCCCACGCACAGCCGGGCCGCGACGGCGGCGTCCGGCGGCAGGCTGCCGCCGTTCAGCGCGGCGACCTGGCGGAGGATCGAGCTCTCGGACGCGCACGGGACGGGGGCGGTGGAGCGGCGCGCGCCGGCGGTCGGCTGGTTGCGCGGGGCGGACGTCTTCTCCGGGGTCTCGGTCTCCTCGGGGGTCTCGGTCTCCTCGGGGGTCGTCTCCTCCTCCGTGGGCTTGTCCGTGGTGGCGTCGTCCGTGGGCTCGTCGCTCGTGTCACCGCCCGGGGTCTCGGTCTCCTCGTACGTCGCCGTCGCGGTCGGGCTTTCGCCCGGGCTCAGCAGCGCCTCCAGCAGTCCTCGTCCGGAGCTCGCCGCCAGCGCCGCTCCCCCGGCCACGACCGCCACGACGGCGACGGCCACCGCCGCGGCCGCCCATCCCGGCACCGTCAGCCGTTTGCCTGGCACCGCCGGAGGCGGCAGGACCCTCGTACGCGTCAAGGGCAGGGTGACCGGCGTCGGGCCCGTGCCCGACGTGATCGCGGCGATCCGGGCGAGCACCTCCTGCGCGGGCGGCCGGGCCGTACGGTCCTTGGCGAGCGCGCTCCGTACGAGCCGGCGGATCTCCTTCGGCACCCCGGACAGATCGGGATCGACGCCCATGACCCGATAAGCGAGGACATCGGGAGCCCCGGTGCCGAAGGGCGGGCGCCCCGTGGCCGCGTACGTCATCAGCGCGCCCCACGCGAACACGTCGGCGGCGGCGTCCGCCTGGTCGCCCCGGTACTGCTCCGGGCTGATCCAGCCGGGCGTGCCGATCAGCGCGCCCGTGCCCGTGAGCCCGCTCTCGTCGAGGGCCCGCGCGATGCCGAAGTCCAGGACCTTCGCGCCGGAGTCCGCGAGGATGACGTTCCCGGGCTTGAGGTCGCGGTGCACGATGCCGACCCGGTGGATGTCGGTGAGCGCCTCGGCGATGTCCACGCCGAACGAGAGCAGCCTGTCGGGCGGCAGCGGCGCGTTCTGCTGGACGTACGTGCTGAGCGTCGGCCCAGGAACGAACTCGGTGGCCAGCCAGGGCGGCATCGCGCCGGTGTCGGCGTCCAGCACCGAGACGACGCAGCGCCCCCGCACCCGCGACAGCAGCTCCACCTCACGCACGAACCGCGCCAGGAACTGCGGATCCGCCGCCAGCCCCGGGTGGATGACCTTGACCGCGACCCGGGCGCCGTCGGCCCCGATCCCCGCGTAGACGACCCCCATGCCGCCCGCGCCCATCCTGCCCACGATCCGGTAGGGGCCGATCGACTCGCGCTCGTCCATCGTCAGGGGGCCGAAGCCGCCGGAGTCGCTCATCCAGCGATCTTATTGTCGCCTCTCCGGCCATTGCCGCATGATGAGGCGATGCGCTCATCGCTTTCCCCAGAAGGCGCGAATGACTTCCGCGACCGCGCGCAGCACGCGGGCGCGCTCGCCGGGGGTGCATCCGCGAATGGCGATGGCGACCATCAGCACGGCCGCGAAGGTCACGCACATCGGCAGCAGCATCAGCGTCTCGGGTTTCATGGGCGTCAGTTCAGCGTGGGCTTCGTGCCGGGTGAAGACTTGTTGGAGGGGTTGGATCGGGGATCTGAATTCCCAGCTCACGGCGCTGTCCGAGGGTTGCGGAATTGGACGCGTTGGATTGGACCGGGCATATGACGGCGCTGGGGCGTCAGCTGAGGCTGCTGGAGGAGCGGGCGAAGGCGAAAGTCCCCGGGCTGGACCGTGTGGAGGCCATCAGGGAGGCGAACAAACGGCTCTCCGAAGACCAGCGGCTGAAAGGAACCACGGTCTCGCAGTGGTTCGCCAAAAATCGGGTGCCGAAGGATTTCCCGCCGCTGTGGGAGCTCGTGAAGGTGCTGCTGGAGATGACCGAGGGCGAAAAGGAGCAACCTTGGTGGAACGCCCGGCGAGCCTCCTGGCATGAGCTTTGGGAAGAGGCCGCCCGGCACAGATCGCCCAAGGAGCCCGCCCCGTCGAACCCGCCGGTGATCAGTCTGCCTGCCGAGCCTGAGGGGTTCGTGGGCCGTGAGCGTGCTGTCGGGAAGGTGCTGGCGGCACTGGACGAGCGGCGGACAGTGGTGCTGACGGGCATGCCCGGGGTCGGCAAGACCGCGTTGGCGCTGCGGGTGGCCCACGAGGCACTGCGCAGTGGCCGTTTTCCCGGCGGCGCGTTGTTCGCCGACCTCGACGGTTACGCCGCGGCACCTGGATCCGCGCTGGAGGGCCTGCTGTGGCCCTTGGGCGTGCGCGACCTGCCCGCCGGCGAGGCCGCGCGGGCCGCGACCTTCCGTTCCACCTTGGCCGAGCGCTCCGACGCGCTCCTGATCGTGGTCGACAACGTGGCCTCCGCCGCCGCGCTTGAGTCACTGCTGCCCGGGCTCGGTGGCCATCGGGTCCTGGCCGCATCCCGGCACTCACTGCCGTCCCTGGCCGGCGCCTACACGTACGAGCTCGGCGTACTGACGGTCGATGAGTCGATCGCGCTCCTCGCAACCGCGTTGCGCCTTGCCGACGAGAGTGACCTGCGCATCGAGGAGAACGCCGAGCAGGCCCGCCGCCTGATGCGGCTGTGCGGACGGCTGCCACTGGCCCTGCGGATCGCCGCCGCCCTGCTGAAAGGGGACAGGTTCGGATCGCTCGCCGCATTGGCCGACGACCTTGCCGACGAGCATGGACGGCTGGACAAGCTGAAATACCCGGACAAGAGGCAGCGTGGAGTTCGGGCGGCTTTTCGGTTGTCGTACCGACAGCTGCCGGAGAAGCTGCGGCGCCTGCTGGTGCTGCTGTCCTGGAATCCGCGTTACACGGTCGACGAGGACATTCTCGAACTCTGGCGTCTCACCGGCACCCCGGTGAAGCCATATCTGACGACCGAGGGCGCGGCGGTGCTGTGCCGTACCACTCCACCGGAGATCCGGCCGCACCTTCTGGAATTGCGCCGAGCCCATCTGCTGGAGCAGCACAGATGGGAGCACGGCATTCCGCCCGAACGATGGCGCCTGCACGACCTGGTCATTCTCTTCGCCCGCGAGCGTACGGACAAGGACGGGTTGCGGGAAGAGGCCGGCGAGGCGATTCACCGGTTCCTGCACTACTGCCTGGAACAGGACTTCGCGAACGACAGCCAATTGCACCTCGAGGCGGACGGAGTGCGTTTCGCGACCGTCAGGTTCCACGAGGAGCTCGGCTGCTTGGTGCTGGTCCCGACTGGAGAGTTTCCCGAGGGTCTGGTGCCCGGTGGCACCTGGAACGACGAGCATCAGGTGTGGATTCCGGCCGACAGCGAGGAGGCGCGGGCGAGTCTTCGGGCGGCCTGGAAGAAGGACATGGAACGGCGTTGGGCCGTCCGCCCTTTCGCGGCGCGATGCGGGCACATCCAATGCCGGCTCAACGCGGAAAGAGAGCTGCTCGCCGTCGTTCAGCTCCTCAAGAGGACATTGAGCGGCCGGCGTATGGTCCGCGAATTGGTCTGCGAGGACCACCACTATGCGACCGTACGGTTCGACGAAGGGCTCGGCGTCTACGTGCTCAAGGTCGAGCAGGACGCCGTGGACGGCATTCCGGAGATGCGCAGGCTGCTGGACCGCGTGCTGGATTGGGACGAAAGCCATCAGCTTTGGCTGTTCACCCCCAAAGGATGACAGGCCGCTTGTAGCCCGGTACCGCGCTAAGCTCGCGTGCCGTGCCTTCAGATCATTTATGGCGAATTATCAGGATTGGCTTAGTAGGTCTGGTTCTTGCGGCGACCGTCGCGGGCCTGGTGTTCGGCGACGACTTGCTTTGGACGGCCGTCCAATGGGCGCCCCCGTACGGCGAGCGCGCCGGACTCGACACCTCGACGACCCTGATGCTGCTCGTGGCCGCCCTGGTGAAGGCCGCGTTCCTGTGGTTGATCCTGCGCGCTCCCCTGCCGGGACCGCTGGACCGCCGGGCGAGAGCGCTGCGCCGGCTGCTGTATCTGGCGGTGGCGTACGCCCTCGTGCTGTGGTACCCGATCGGGCTGCTCCCCGACGCGGTCGACACGGCATCCCAGCTCGCGCTGTGGACCGCGATCGACGTCCTCTACCTGCTCGTCATCCGCTGGCGGTCCCGCCTTTTGCGCGCGGCAGCCGCAGCGCTGTTCGCGGTCGAGCTGGCCGGGGTGGCCGACCAGCTGCTCGACGACCTCGACCTCCCTCAGGTCCACCTGGGCGAGGTCGTCGGGCTGGGCTTGATGCTGGGCAGTGCGGCGGCGACCGTCCTCACGGTCGTCGGGCAGTGGCGCGACGGCCGATGGAGCCGCGGCACGCTGATCGCGGGGTGGGCGTCCATGGGTGTCTACGCGCTGGTGATCCCGCTCAACCTGCTCGCCGGACCGTTCCCGGGCGGCGTTCTGGTGTTGCCGATCATGCTGGACGCGATGGGGCTCGTCACCACCGTGTGGATGGCGGCGACCGCCCGCGAGTTGCCCACCGAGAACTCCGTACCGGATCTTCCGCCCGGCAGACTGAGGGTGATCCGCGTCGCGGTGGCGACCGTGGCCGTCCTCCCGATCATCGCGATGATCCACCCGGAGCAGGCCGCGCACCTCACCTACACCGGCTGGTCGATGGACTGCTATGACCGGCCCAGCTTCGGCGACCTGAAACCCGCGAAACGCGACGCCACGTTCCTGTGCGTGGCGCGAGGCATCGACGGAGGAGGCCCGCCCATGTTCCCGGACAGCATGTCGGACCAGGCGATCCTCGCGTACGGGCGGGAGCTGTGCCGGGCGAAGGACCGCGACGAGCAGGAGGCGATCCTGACGCGCGCCGGGAGCGCGCGGCCGTCCTGGGGCGTGGACCCGTGGGACCTTGTCTACGTCTGCCCCGAGATCATCGGCGCGACCCATCCCGAACTGCTGCGCTCGACCGAGGAGACGCAGGCGGCGAACGACGCCTACATCGCCGAGGAGAACGCGAAGTGCCGCGACCCATGGCCCCGGACGAAGGGCGTCGTCCAGGCCACGGCCAATTACTTCCTGTTCGTGGACGGCGATCCCGGCTATCTGGTCCACGACCCTGGGGACGAAGCGGCCGAGGAGGAGGCGGACGAGCTGTACGGCGGCGGCGACGACCTCGTCACCGTCGATGGCAGCTCCGCGCTCGTCGGGCACATCGCGGACGTCTCCGACCTGTGCCTCACCGTGAAGGCGTTCCGCACCGCGCCGCCCCGGCGGACGGCCGGGTGGCAGGAGGTCGAGGAGGTGCCGATCGTCAGCCGCACCGGCCGGCTCACCGTGCCGGAGATGGACGGGGGCGAGGTGGGCGCGGGCGCCCCGATGCCGAATCTGGCGATCAAGGGCAAGGGCCGCTACCGGCTCCGCGTCTACGTACGGACCGACGCCGCAGGCGAGGAGCAGCACCTGGTCGTCGTGTTTCCGGGTACGTCGAAGAAGAGGCTCACCCTGAAGCCGTGAACGGCAGTGATCTTATCGATCGACACCGTTCGCCGGCCTCCCGAACATTCCGGTATTCGGGGTACCCGTCTTCCGCGCCATCCCACTGGTGATGGGTGTCATCTGCATGGCCTTCGGGTGGTACGTCGTGGCCGGCGCCCCGGACGCCGACCACTTCGTGGCCGGGCACGTGACGATCGCCCTGGCCGCGATCTGCTACGCGCTGTTCACCACCGCGGCCACGATCATCCGTCAGTTGATCTCCCGCTACGGCCGGGCCTGGCAGTTCATCCTGCCCCTGACCGGCTACGCAGCCGCTCTCATCGCCGTCGTCTACGGGATCGTCATCCTCACCCGGGGCGCCGAACCCCAGTACGTCGTGGCCGGCCACGTGATCGTCGGCATCGGCCTGATCAGCAACTGTGTCAGCACCGTGGCCGCCTCCTCGACCCGCTTCACCCTCATCCCGGTCAACGCCGCCCGCACGCCGGAGGACGAGCCGCCCGACGAGGCGTACTCGCCGGTCACGGGCAAGGCCCTCATCGCGGTCCCGGCCCTCTGCGCCCTCGCCGGCTTCGTCTACGCCTTCGTCCTCATGGCCAAGGGCGGCGGCACGAGCGCGGAAGGCGGCGCCTACTACACCGCCGGTCACGTCCTCTTCGGCCTGGCCGCCATCTGCGCCAGCCTGATCGCCCTGGTCGCCAGCATCGTCCGCCAAGTGCGCAACAGCTTCGGCGAGCCCGAACGCTACCGCTGGGGCTGGCTCGTCATCGTGATGGGCACCATCGACATCCTGCTCGGCGCCTACGTCCTGGCGAGCTCCGACCACCCCTACCGCATCGCGCCCGGCTGCATCCTCATCGGCCTGGGCCTGGTCTGCTACAGCATCCTGTCCAAGGCCCTGCTCCTGGCCCTGGTCTGGAGGCAGTCCTTCCCCCTGGCCAACCGCATCCCCATGATCCCCGTGGTCACGGCGCTGACCTGCCTGTTCTTCGGGGCCTTCCTCTTCGAGGCCGCGGTCACGGACCCGTCCTTCTTCATCCCCGCGCGGGTCCTCGTCGGCCTCGGCGCGGTCTGCTTCACCCTCTTCTCCATCGTCTCCATCCTTGAGGCGGGGACGTCGAGCTGAGCCGCGTCACGAGAGCGCGGGAGCGGGAGCCCGGCCGTACGACGCCGCGGACCGCAGGAGGACGACCGAGTACAGTAGCCCCGCCACCGCCGACGCCACCGCCGCGACCAGCACGGGGACGCGCACGACGCCGTCGTGGCTGAGCGCGATGAAGGTCGGCCCGGACAGCGTCGCCACCCCGCACCCGGTCCAGGTCATCACGACCGCCCAACCCGGGTGGCGGCCCACGAAGCCCCGCGCCCACGGCGTGACGTACCCGACCGCGACGAGGAGACCGGTGACGGCCAGCACCGTCCGCTGCGCCGGACTCTCGAACCCGGCCGGTCCCCCGCCCTCGGGACCCGTGACCGCCCAGACGATCAGGGCCAGGGCGTAGCCGAGCAAGGGGACCGCGCAGCTCCCCGCGATCCCCCGGCCGGCCGGGGGCCGAGGCCCGGTGGCGAAGGTCCGGGGCCAGCGCTCCATGGCGTGCAGCAGGACGAGAACGGCCAGGCAACAGCCCATCACCCCGAAACCGCCGTAGATGACGGCGAACACCCACCCGGCCAGCCCGTCCCCGCTGCCGGCGGGCGCCGCCGTACCGGTGACCCCCTGGACCAGCAGCCCCGCCGGGAGGCCGAGCACGATCGGCGCCAGCAGCCCGGTGGCGACCCAGGCGGGCACCAGCAGCAGCCAGGCCGGCAGGCGATGACCGATCGGCCGCCCCAGCACCACCGCGAGGGCGATGGCGGCCAGGTCCATGGCGACGGTGATGTAGTTGCCGACCACGTGGCGCGGATCGTTCATCAACGCCTGGCCTCCGGCGTCGGTGATCCCGATCGTGGAGCCCGCCAGCCAGGCCACCTTGAAGATCAGGTACGGCAGGCAGGAAGCGACCGCGACGACGAGCACGGTGGTCCTTAAGACGCTTCTGTTCATGATCCACTCCCCCAATTAGAGAACGTTCTCTAGAACAACCGTAGCGGATACACTCACGCCGAT
This sequence comes from Nonomuraea wenchangensis, assembly GCF_900111685.1. Lineage (GTDB taxonomy): Bacteria > Actinomycetota > Actinomycetes > Streptosporangiales > Streptosporangiaceae > Nonomuraea > Nonomuraea wenchangensis. The sequence continues at coordinate 82,519 of NZ_FOHX01000014.1, read as the reverse complement.
GGCCAGGAGTCCTTCGTTCACCCACGAGCAGATCCTCGACGCGGCGCGGGACGCGGCGTACGAGCACTGGCGCTCGGCCACCGTCGGCCACGTCACCGCGCTGCTCGGAGCGCCCTCAGGCTCGATCTACCACCGCTTCCCGTCGAGGGACGTGCTCTTCGGGACGGCGTGGATCCGCTCCGTCAAGGCGTTCCAGGCCGGCCTGACCACGGCCGCCGACACCGACGAACCCATCGAGGCCATCGTGCGCACGGCGCTCTGGATCCCGGCCTTCTGCCGCCGCCACCCGCGCGACGCCCGCATGATGACCGTCTTCCGCTACGCCGACCTGGTCGCCACCGGCCCGCCCCAGCTCCAGGACGACCTCCGCGACCTCAATGCCCCCGTCGTGGCCCACCTGCGACACCTGACCGAACGCCGCTACGGCCGGATCACACCGCACGGCATGGAAGTGATCGCGCTCGCCTGCCGCGACTCCCCTTACGGCATCGTCCGGCCGATCATCGGCGAGCCCATCCCGGCCTGGATCGACGACGCCGTACGCGTGACCAGCACCGCCCTCGCCCACCTGAACGACTAACCAACTACGCTCGCGCCCATGCGGAAAGTTGGCGTGGCACTGACAGCACTGCTGGTCCTGACCGGATGCGGGCAGAACGCCGGCGAAGGCGGCCTGAAGGACGCGATGGCCGCCGTCTCAGGAGAGGGACCCGCCGCCGCGTACTTCGAGTACGGCGAACCGGCTTGGTGGCGCGACCTAGGCGTTAAGGCAGGCGCCGAGCAGGCCCGCCGCTGGTTACCCGCATCCGTCTCCGGCCTGGGCAGCCTCGCCACAGCCGCAGCGGCCCTGCCCGAGGCCACGGGCATGACCCCCACGGCCGGTACGCGGGCGATCTCCATCGGCGTGCCACCGCAGCAGGCGTTCCGGTTCGACGGTGACGTCGACGCGGACGCCGTACGCGAGAAGCTGGCCGCCCTCGGCGCCAAGCCTCGCGAGATGGGCGGCCACGACGGCCTCTCGTTCTCCCCCGGCGACGAGATCGACCTGTCCCGGGCGCTCGTCCCCGGCGTGACCAACCAGCTCAACCAGGTCGTGGTCACCGACTCACTGGTCGCCACCGCCTCGGCCCCCGACCCGCTCACGTCCGTCCTGGGCGGGGACGCCACGCTGGCCGACAAGCCGGCGTACGCGGCCATGGCCACGTGTCTCGGCGACGTCGCCGCCGCCACGATCATGACTTCGCCGAGTAAAACCGTCACCCTGTACGGGGTGGGGCTGCGCCGCCCGGCCGACCTGAACGACCGCCCCGTCAACGTCATCTGCGTCCTGCCGGCGGCACCCGCCGCCGCCGACGTCGAACGCGCCCTGACGACCCGCCTCACCCCGGCAGGGACGTACGGGAAGCATGCCGCGCAGATCGCGCACGACCGGGTCACCTCGGACGATCACACGGTGCTGCGGGCCGTCCTGACGCTGAACGACACCACGAACGCGATGTTCGCCAACCAGATGCTGGTCCGGGGCGACCTCCAGACCCTGACCACCTCATGAGGCAAGGCCCACGATAAGCACCGACGCAAGCGCGCCAGGCGCGCACGCTGCACTGGCCCGCCACGACAGGTGACGCTCAGAGGGTCGGGCCGCGCAACGGCACGAGCCCCCTACCTTGTGTGCATGCAGCCCGGAGCCGGACGGTGGGCGACGCCGGCGAGCACCCGGTCGAGCTCCGCCAGCGAGTCCTCCAGCGCGGCGCGCTGGTCCGGGGCGCGGGCGATGTCCAGGGCGATCTCGCAGATCCCCCCGTACAACAGTGAGGTGGCGGGGTCCAGCGGCCGGTCAAGGATGCACCCGGCCTCGATCGCGATGGCCAGCCCGCGCCGCATCTGCTCCTTGCATCCGGCCTGGATGTCTCGCATGGCGGACCAGCCGAGCGCGCCCGGCGCCTCGACCAGCGTGATCTGGCGTACGGCGGGTTCGAGGGACGCCTCCAGCAGGCGCCGGCAGCCCGCCGACACCCCGTCCCACGGATCCCGCTGGGCCTGGAACGCCTCCCGGACGATCATCGCGAGCGCCTTCTGGTCCGCGGCGTAGACCTCGCGGAAGATGTGCTCCTTGTTGCTGAAGTGATGGTAGAACGCGCCGCGGGTCACGCCGGCCCTGGCACAGATCTCGTCCACCGCGGTGGCGGAGAAACCGTCGCGGACGAACAGCTCGCGGGCCGCCGCGACCAAGGCGCTCGTGGTCGCCTTGGTGCGCTCGTGCTGGCTCCGTCGCACATGCGTGTTCTCTGCCACCCGCGTATCTCCTCCTGCTCTCTGCACCCGAGGTTAGAAGAACATACGTGCCTCCAGGGCCCTCACGGGTGCCCGTGCAGGTGGAGCAGCGGCAGGACCTGGCCCGCGACCTTCTCCAGCGCCGCGTGATGGTCGTCGGCGGCCGACCGGATGATGACGTGCCGGGCTCCCGCCCGGATGTAGGCGTTCAGCCATTCGGCGGCGTCCGAGGGCCGGCCGGCGAACATGGCCTGGATCTTCGCCACCGCCTCCAGCGGGGCGTTGTAGTAACGCTCGACACTCCTCCGCAGGAGGACGCGCGCCTTCGCCGGGTCGTCGTCCAGGGACACGGTCGCGTACAGGGCGCTGGTGACCGGGCGGGCCGCCATCCGCCCGATGGCGGCCCGCTCGCGGGCGTAGTCCGTGACCGCGGGAGGATAGGGCAGCCAGCCGTCGGCCAGGCGCGCCACCCGCCGCAGCGCCGGTTCGCCGCTGCCCGCCAGCCAGATCGGCGGGCCGGCCGGACGCGCCGGCATCGGCGCCAGGGTGACGTCGCGGAAGTCGAAGTGCCGTCCCGTGAACGACCCGCCTTCGCCGCTCCACAGCCGCCGCATCGCCTCGATCGACTCCTCAAGCCGGCTGACACGGCTCCTGAACGGTACGCCGATCGTGTCGAACTGCGCCTCGGTGCCCGCGTTGGGGAAGCCGCCGCCCATGCCTACGATCAGGCGCCCCCCGGCGATCCGATCCAGGCTGGCGAGCTGGTGCGCCAGCAGAATCGGGTGACGGAGCGCGGGCAGCAGCACCGCGGTGCCGAGCGTGAGCCGCCGGGCCGCGACGGCCACGGCGGACAGCAGGAGCAGCGGATCGACACGCGGCCGGGTCAGCGGGCTGTCACCGGCCCACACGGAGTCGAACCCGAGTGTCTCGGCGTGCCGGGCCAGGGCGATCATCAGCGCCGGATCGTCATCGCCGCGTACGGCCTGGTCACGGGTCGGCAGCAGGTAGCCGATCTTCACCTCGGCCATCTCAGGCCCCGTCCGGCTGCCGCAGCAGGACGCCCGCCAGCGCCCGCGGCGCGGTGACCATGGCGTCATGCCCGGCGTCCAGGACGGTGACCGCCCAGCCGTGCTCGCCGGCCAGCCGCGGGAACGGCATGGGACCGCCGGGCGTGCAGAGCACCGCCCGGCACGCGATCGTGTCGACGGCCCCGGACAGCCGGGTCGGCTCGGAGAATGTCCGCCGGGGATGGGCCGTCAGCAGGGGCTCCAGCCATGCCACCTGATCCGGTTCCGTCACGCCGACGGCGGCTGCCGGAGCGGGCGGGATCAGGCCGTTCGCGGTGACCGACTCGATCCAGTCGAGAAAGAACGCGGGAGCCAGATCGTCCAGCGACTCCCCGTCCCGGCCCGCCCAGGCGTCGACCATGACGATCTCGGAGACCCGTTCGGGCATGCGGTCGGCGGCCTCGCGCACGACCAGGCCAGCGTAGCTGTGCCCGACGAGCACGACGTCCCGCAGGTCCTCGTATCTCAGCAGGCCCAGCAGGTCGTCCACGTGCGTCCGCAGGCCGATCCCGGGGCCGGCCAGGTGGGCCCGCTCGCCGAGACCGGTCAGCGTCGGAGTGTGGACCTCATGGCCGGCCTCCCGCAGCCGCGCGGACACCTGCCGCCAGCACCAGCCGCCGTGCCAGGCCCCGTGAACCAGCACGTACGCCGTCACCGCGCCACCGCCGCCGCCCGCTCCCGCCAGGCGGCGAACCGCGCCGCCGCCTCGGCGGTGGACAGCCCGAGCTGCTCGCACATCTGGTGGAAGTCGAAGAAGAACCGCTCGTGGGCGACCAGCCCGTCGCGCACTCTCCAGTGGCAGGCGAACGGCAGCGCGAAGGCCCTGCCCGTGGGCTCGATCCCCACCAGACTCTCCACCATGGTGGCTCGGATCGTCCCGGCGCCGACGACCAGGTCACCCGTCGCGACGAGATATTCGAGCTCCACGCCGTAGTCGGGAAAGGTGCGCAGGAACGCGGCGGTCTGCCGGGCGACCTCGTCGATGCCGGTGGCGACGGCCTGGAACGCGATCGTCTCGAAGACGGTGTCCGGGCTGCAGTACCGCAGGGCCTCCCGGACATCGGCGCGGCTCTTGGCCCGCGCGTAAGCCCGGACCACGTCGGCCGGTGTGGGGTGCTGTTTCGACACTGCTCCTCCTCAGTCCGTCTCGCCGACGGCGAGCACGACCTTGCCCCTGGTACGCCCCGAGCCGAGGAGATCGTGCGCCTCGGCCGCCTCCGCCAGCGGGAACACCCCGTCGACGTGCACCTTCAGCCGCCCCTCGGCCACGAGGCCGGCCAGTGCGTCGAGCCCGGCGCCGTCGGGATCGACGAGGTAGGCCGCGGCGCGCACGCCGAGCTCGCCGGCGCGCTCGTACAGGCCGGGGGTCCAGGCCGCCTGCCCGCTGACGAGGACGCCGCCCGGCCGCAGGCACTCCAGCGCTCTGAGCCCGGCCTCGCCGCCGAACATCTGGATGACGACGTCCATGTCCCGCGCGACGGCGGACACCTCCGTCGTGGTGTGGTCGATCACGTCGTCCGCCCCCAGGCCGCGGACGAAGGCGTGTTTGGCGGCGCTCGCCGTACCGGTCACGTGGGTGCCGCGGGCTTTGGCGATCTGGACCGCCAGGTGCCCCACGCCCCCGGCCGCGCCCACCACGAGGACCCGCTGTCCGGGGGCTACGGCGGCGACCTCGGTGAGCATCTGCCACGCCGTCAGCCCGGCGAGCGGCAGCGCCGCCGCCTCGGTGAAGCTCAGGCTCTCCGGCATGCGGGCGAAGTGGCGGGCGGGGGCGGTGACGTACTCGGCATAACAGCCCGCGGCCCGGGGGAACCACGGCATCCCGAACACCCGATCGCCGGGACGGAACCTGGTCGTGCCGTAGCCGATCCTCACCACCGTTCCCGCGACGTCCCAGCCGTTGATGAACGGCAGGTCGAGCACCCGGTTGTACGCCTGCCCCCGGCGCGTGAAGACGTCCACCGGATTGACCCCGGCCGTCATGACCCTGACCAGCACCTCGCCGAACACCGGCGCAGGCTCCTCCACCTCGACCAACGCCATGGTCTCGGCCTCTCCCCACGCCGACTGCTGCATCGCTCTCATGCCAACGCAGGTTACATACGTACACCATGTTTGTAAATGTGCGCGAAGAGGTGCCCGCGTGCTGTGTTCGCTGGCAGGAGAAGGGGGTGCGTCGTAGCCTGAGGAGGTCACCTTCCGGGAGGCAGGCTGTGGACGACGGCACCAGCGGTTCCAGCGCACCGGCACGCACGATCGGCCAGCGCATCCAACACCTGCGTGAACGTCGTGGCATGACCCGTGAAGTCCTCGCCGGCCTGGTCGGCAAGTCCGAGAGCTGGCTGAAGGCCGTCGAGCACGGCCGCCGTCAGCAGAATCCCCGGCTGCCGATCCTGCTGCAACTCGCCGAGGCACTGCGCGTACGCGACCTGAGCGAGCTCACCGGCGACCAGTCCATACCTGTCCGGATGTTCACCGGTTCCGGTCATCCAGCGCTGAGCCCCGTCCGAGAGGCCCTCAACGCCGTGCCGATCCAGCCGGGCGGCACCGTGCAACCACTCACCAGCCTCCGGGCGCGACTCGATGCGGGGTGGCGGACCAGGCACGCCTCTCCCGATCACCGCACCGCCCTCGGCAAGATGCTGCCCGACCTGATCCGCGACGTGCAACTGGCCGCCTGGATGTACCGCGGAGAGCATCGGCGGACCGCGCAGGCGCTGCTCGCGGAGACGTACGGCCTGACGCAGATGTTCCTCGCCTACCAGCCCGCGCCCGACCTGCTGTGGCGGGTGGCCGATCGGGCGTTGATCGCCGCACAGGAGTCGGAGGATCCGCTGGCGTTGGCGTGTGCGGTGTGGTTCCTCGTACAGGCGCATCGGGACGCGGCCGACTTCGACGCCGCGTACGAGATCAACAGCCAGGGAATGACGGCTATCGAGCCGCACCTGGATGACGCCCCGGCCACTGACCTGCTCGCCATGTGGGGGGCGCTGTCGTTCGAGCTGGCGTTCACGGCGGCACGTACGGGTGACATCGGCGAGGCGTGGCGGCATTGGGATGAGGCGGCGCGGGTCGCGGACCGGCTCCCCGACGATTACTACCAGCCCTGGACGTCGTTCTCGCGAGTGATCATGCGTCCGCACGCCGTCACCATCGCGGTCGAGCTTCATCAAGGCGGGGAGTCTGCGCGGCAGAGCGATCATGCCGAGGCGGTGCCCATCCCCTCCCGTCCGCGGCGCGGCCGGCACCTGATCGAGGTGGCCCGCGCCCACCTGCTCCAGCGAGACCACGCGGCGGTCCTCGGTACGCTGCAGCTCGCGCACCAAGCCGCACCGGAGACCATCCGCTACAACGGTTACGCGCGCCGGATGACCCTCGACCTGTGCGAGACGGGTCCGGCGAATCTGCGGCCGCAGGCGCGCGAGCTCGCGGACCATATCGGCCTGATGACCTGACGGCGCGAGGGGATACGTAGCGTATCCATTCGCTCACGCTACGGCCTTTACGGTCGCGGCATGTCACTCGAACAGGTCCCGAACGAGCACTACAACCTCGACATTCTCTGCGCGACGTTCCCCGCCTGGTCGCTGTTCCGCAGCGACGCGGGCGTGTTCTAAGCGACCCGGCGTGGCGTCCACCTCAGGGATGCCGATATCGACAAGGGGCTGCGGCAGACCGTGAGCGCGGACGACGCGGAGGTCTTCGTGTCGCTGCTCCGGGACCGGACGCGGATGGTGGTGGGGTCGTGAGCGACCGTCGGCCTCCGCATGCCGACTATCACGGTCCGCACGTGGTGCCGCCCCAGGCTGGCGCTGTGCGCGTGAAGTGGAGACCGAGCCGGCGTCGAGCTGACCGGCTGCGGGTCCGCGACCACACGTGCGCGTGTACGTACCCTGTGCTCGAGTTGTGCGCGGCCGGCGGGTTGTGGTTCGTCCGGTGTCATCCCGGTGGGGATTCTGAGGGCGCCCTGGAGAGTGCATGGACGTCCGCTCCGGCCGCGCGTGAGTTGTGGGCGCAGATCCTCAGTGGTCAGGCGCGGTGAGCGGACTCTCGGTCGCGAACTCGCGACTCCGTCCCTGAAGCCCGGTACACGAGGTTGAGGGGGCGAGAGGGCCCGCGCCGCATGGAAACAACCCGAGCTGCATGCTCTATGCGCGAAGCGCCCCGCCCCTGGGCTTCACGCGCCGCGTCTGCGCCCACATGGGTTTGGGTGCTGTACCCGCCTATAAGAACTGCCCGAGTCTCAGGCGCGAAGCCCCCCTCTGCGAGGACCGTGCCTTTGGGCTGGGGGTTCGGGGGGCTGTGCCCCCCGGTGAGAATTGCCCTATCGAATTTCGATAGGTTGAGCAATGGTTTCACACGTAGAGTGGGCGGCGGTTTCGTACCGTGGTGGGACGCCGCCGCCCGCATGGCGTTCGCGCGAACCGTCTTGATCTTGTCTAAGTCGGCCTCCGGAGACGACGCTGGAGGAGCTCACCGAGCCCATCACTCGAATGATCACGAGGTCAGGCGTCACCCAGCGACAGAACGTCCAGGGGCAGGAAGCCGGTGCCGGCCATCGGGCCCGTACCGCGCTACGAACCCGACCGGGCCTGCTGATCAGGTACGCCCGCGGCCTGCCGGAACCGGCCCGGTGATACACCGTACTCGCGGCGGAACGCCCCGGCGAAGGCGAATTCCGTCGAGTAACCGACCTGCCGGGCGATCGCGGCCAGCGACGCGTCGGTCTCCCTGAGCAGGCGCGCGGCACAGTTGAGCCGCCAGCCGATCAGATACGTCATGGGCGGCTTACCGACCTGCGAAGTGAAGCGCCTGGTGAACGTCGTCCGAGACATGCCCACCATCTCGCCGAGTCGCGAGACGGTCCACTGCGTCCGCGGACTGTCATGGATCGCGTCCAGGGCGGTGACGATCGCCGGGTCGGTGATCGTCGGCCGGCCTTTCGGGTGCTTCTCCTCCAGCCATTGGCGCAGCACACTGACGAGCATCAGATCGAGCAGCGCCGACCGCGTGACCTCGGTGCCCGGCTGTGCCAACGACTCTCCTTCGACGAGCAGGCTGATCAACGACCGCCACTCAGGGTGCCGTTCATGGTCTGGAGACACCACGATCAGATCCGGCATCCCGGTGAGGTACGGGTGCACCTGCCCGTGGTCCAATCGGTAGGAGCCGCAGAGAAACTCGAAGTCGGCGGGGCCTGGGGCCGACTGGTCCAGATTCATGACATTCAGCGGCATCTCATGCAGAGCGCGCCGGGTGATGCTGAGCCCGTGGTCCGCTCCGGCAGGGACCAGGACGACATCGCCGGGACGCAGGGCGATGGGCGGCGCGTCGGCGCTGATGAGCCAGGCACTGCCGTCGAGGACCAGATGGAAGCCGCTACCGGGCTGGCCGCCCAGGCGCAGACCCCACGACCCCTGCTGCCGGAACCGCCGGATGGCCCGCCGGCCGACCCGGAGGCTGGAGACCGCCTGGCTGATCATGTCCACCCTTCGATGCTAACCGTCACAGACTCGTATTCACCCGCGCCAACGGCGTATGGCCGCATAGGTGGGTGCCTGGTTCAGTGGGTCGATATGACGAGACGTACGACCGGACCGTGGGATTGCGTCGTGGTCGGCGCGGGCGCCGCCGGGCTGAGCGCCGGGCTCACGCTCGCCCGAGCACGGCGCACCACGCTGATCATCGACGCCGGACAACAGAGCAACCTGGCCGCGCCGGACATCGGGGGCCTGCTAGGACATGATCGACAAGCTCCGGCGCGGTTCTACGCCGCAGGGCGGGTGGAGCTGGCGGCGTACCCGTACGTCGAGTCACGGCCGGGAGAGGTCGCCCGAGGCGAGCATGAGGACGACGGAGGCTTCGCGGTGACGTTGAGCGACGGCCGTCGCGAGCGGGCACGGAGCATCGTCCTGGCGCCGGGCATGGACTACCGCTACCCGCGGCTGCCCGGCATGGACGAGCGATGGGGAAGCTCGGTCTTTCACTGTCCGTTCTGTCGCGGTTGGGAGGTCAGTGATCGCCCGCTGGGTGTGCTGGCGGACGGCGCGGTCGGCGTACACGGAGCGCTGAACCTGCGGGCCTGGAGCGATCGGATCACGCTGCTGACCAACGGCAGCGGCAAGCTGACCGATGAGCAGCGTGAGCGGCTGGTCGCCGGTGGGGTGGGCGTCGACGAGCGGCCGATCGCCGCTCTCGACGGTCCGGGCGCCGAGCTGCGGAGCGTGGTCTTCGCCGGCGGCGGCGAGCTCGCCGTCGGAGCCCTGCTGGTGAAGACGGTGCTTCACCAGCGCTCGTCGCTGGCCGGGGACCTCGGCGCGACCGTGATCGAACCGGACGAGATGCTCAGCGTCGAGGCGATCAAGGTGGACGCGATGCAGCGGACCGGTGTTCCCGGGCTGTACGCGGCGGGGGACGCGGCCACCTCGGTCCCGCCGTCCATGGCTGCCGCCGTCGCGTCGGGCCACCTGGCCGGCGCGAGCGCCGCGGTGGGCCTCGCCGCGGGCTACTGAACACCTCGTGCCACCGGCCCGCGGTGACACGAGGCACGTCGTCACCGCGAAGCGGGGCAGCCGCGTACGGCGTAGGCAAGGAACTGGGTCACCTCGCGCTCGTCGACGTTGTCGTCGGAGCCGATCACGAGCGTGCCTTCTTCTGGCAAGGCGGCGTCCCGTCCTTCGCCCTGTCCCGCGAGCCCGTCGCCGAGGCCATCTGCTTCGCCCTCGGCCAGCCGGCCGACGTCGACCTCAACACCCTGACCATCCGGCCGGTCGGCCAGCCCGTCTGAGGCAAATCTGACATCCTGTGACGTCGCTGCCGGTCGTGAGCCGTGGTGTTCCCAAAGGACTCGATATTGTCGCTGACAAACAGAAAGCCCCTGACGGCATAACGCCTGTTCAGGGGCTTCCACATGCAGAGCCGACGTGGGGGATCGAACCCCAAACCTTCTGTTTACAAGAGACTTCGAGACTGTCCACCGACGTCCATCGCCATCATGGACGCCTGCTCAGAGCCTTTCCTGGAGCGTTCCTGCTCCAGAAGAATCCAGGGTTGTCCACGGCGGTTGTTAGCATCCGCGTCAGCAAGATCACTCACCTCGGCGCTGTGCGTCGATGCACGTCTCAAAGTAGGGTTTCTGGCCGAAGTACCTCGCTGCGCAGGATGCGAAGGATCTCGCCGACATCTGCATTGTGGTTCGTCTGACGTCGCAGTTCCTTGCGTACAGCCTCGGTCACCACGTCGGACAGGATTACCTGGGCCAGGGACTTGGGCGACGTCGCGGCGCGAGCCCTCCACAGGTCGTCGATCAGGCGGCGTTTGAACGCCTCCTTGGTCAAGTAGAAGAGCGCGTCCGTCTTTGCGCTCAGACCGGTGTCACTGAGCAGGTCCACTTCAAGGGCCAGGTCGATGACCACGGGGAGGCCGGCGGTCATGTGGTAAGCCTGCCACACTTGTCCATTGGACAGGATCATCCACTCAACGCCCTCGTTCACGGCGTACATCTGCACCTGCCGCAGATGTTTGGCGTTGAGCTTCTGGCTGCAGCGCTTCACCTCGATGAAGGCGACGAGTTGTTTGTCAATGCGAATGCCGTAGTCGGCGAATTCGCCTTTGACCTGATATTCCGTAGTGAGATCGTCGTACTTGTCGTAGCCGAGTCCTGCGCACAGGAAGTCGGTGATGAGCAGCCGCGTGTCTCCTTCATTTGCATCACGCGCTATAAGATCGGTCAGCGGCTTGGAGTAGCGCCGTATCGCTGCTCGAACGCGGTCCCGTGCGTCCGTCTCCCACTTCGGGGCCACCCGGGTCCCCGCCGGCTTCTTCGTTGGGGCGTTTACGACTTCCCTGGCGACCTCAGCCTGCTCGTTGCCGACGATCGTCTGTCCGGACTGCTCGCTCATGCCATCCACCCGCCTATCCAGTAGGGACAAGGCAGGTTAGGTCCATTCGGAAGATCAACACATTGACTCGTTGAGATCGATACGAAAATGACTCCATGGCGTCACTCTGAGTGCACAGGACAAGAGCACACATATAGTGCGAACTTCTTGAGTGGCCACTCTGCTGATTAATAGGACATTCGAGCGACCGTGCATTGAACCCAAATAGGGGAATTTGACCGACCTTTTTTGGGCCTAGCGATCACCCCGCTTCCCAGCCGCCACCAGCAGCCGTCAGCCATACGCGGCGTCCTTCGTGTGTGAGCTTGATGACCGACATTGCCGTCACGGATCCCACGGTGCTCGATGGCAAGGACCGACGAAGTCGGTCCGCGGCAGCCGATCGCCCCGCTCGGATGGCAAGTACCGAAGTAAGCGATCGCCACGGCCTCTGCCGAACACTTCATTACGAGTGAAGCGGAGGGCCATGGTCGAGAGCCGGCGCTGCTGCTCAACCGTTGTGGACCAGGACAGTGGGGGACCAGGACGGCAAGCCACGAAAGGTCAAGACCGCACGCCATGGCACGGGCAAGCGCTGGCTCGCCGTCTGGGTGGACCCCGACGGTAAGGAGCGCTCGACCGCTTACGACCGCATGGCCGACGCCGAGCGCAAGATCGCCGCCATGGGCGCCGACATCGCCCGCGGCGACTACATCGACCCCAGCGCGGGCAAGGTGCTCTTCGCCGACCTTGCCGAACGGTGGCTCGCCTCGCGCATCGTGGATCCAGCGACCAAGATGCGGTATGAGTACGTCCACCGTCTCCACGTCGCGCCGACCTTCGCCAAGCGCCAGGTCAAGAGCATCAAGCCATCTCAGATCCAGGCATGGATCAGTAGCCTGAGCAGCCGCTTCGAGACCTCCACCGTACAGACGGCCTTCCTGGTCCTCCAAGGCATTCTCGACCTGGCCGTCGCCGATGAAGCGATCAAGCGCAGTCCCGCGAAGTGGCCGATCGTCCAGGTGCCGAAGCGCGCCGCCGAAGAGATCACGGCGTGGTCGGACGAACGGGTTCACGCCCTGATCGACGCCCATCCCGCCCTGTTCCGCCTGCTCCCTGTGCTCGGGGCAGCGTGCGGGCTTCGGCAAGGTGAGCTGTTCGGCCTGGCTTTCGAAGACATCGACTTCGAGGAGCATGTCCTCCGGGTGCGGCGCCAGATCAAGAAGCTCGGAGCCGACCATGTCTTCGCGCTGCCGAAGAACGACCGTGAGCGCGTCGTGCCGCTACCTGCCTGGGCGGCCGAGGCCAACAAGCGACACGTCTCGTCCTATCCCCCGCTTGTTTGTTCTCTGCCTTGGGAGAAGGTGGACGGCAAGCTCCGTACGCAGAACCTGCTGTTCCGCTGGACGGACGACCGTTTCATCAAGGCCAGAAGCTACAGCGAAACCGTGGGGAAGCCCGCTCTCGTGGCCGCGGGCGTGATCCCGGCACCGGACAAGGACGCTCGTCAGCGGAGCCGCTACGCCACCTCGCGCAAAGAAGGGCTGCACCAGCTCCGCCACTACTACGCGAGCGTCATGCTGGCCGGCGGTGTTTCGGTCAAGGAACTCGCCGAGTATCTAGGCCACGCCGACCCGGGCTTCACCCTCCGGGTCTACGCCCACATGATGCCCGGATCTCATGACCGCGCCCGCAGAGCGTTCGACGAGCGTTTCTTCCGCCCGCATCCGCCCGCCACACCGGCGTAGAGCGACCGTCACCGATCCCGGAAGCGGGCTATCCGCGGGAGCCTGCGAGCAAGTTCGCTTTCATCGTCCAAGTCCCACCGCTCTCCGTGGGGGACGCTGCCGAGCGCCGGGTTCAGGGAAAAACCCCCTGAGATGCCCCGAGCAGCCACGGCATCGACGAGGGTGTCCGAGTCCTTACCGGACACCCGTTCGTAGGCGTCGTACGGCGCGTAGGCCAACGACTCGAACTCGGGGAGTTCTTCTCTCATCTGCTCCGGATCCTGCGGCCGGGGCTTGAGAGCATTGTTATACGACTCCTCCAGCTCCAGCAGGTGAAGCACCTGAGGCTGCTTGATCAGCCGATCTGGGCAGTCGGCGACGGCCTCGAACGTCTCGCGCCCCAGACTGATGAGCCAGCTCACGAAGTACTCGAAGCCGTCCAGCGAGCCCGAACCGAACACGCACCGGTACGCCGCGTAGAGATCGGTGGTGCAGCCTCGATTGTGAGTCGTGATCCACCAGACGTCATAGTCGATGATCTCTTCAACCGGTCGGCGAGAAAGCTCGTCCACCAACCACGCGACACGCGTGCTCCTCGTGTCGGTCTCGCGTCCGGAACGCTCGATAAGGTCCCAGAACTCATCGACATCCATGCCGCGTGATGCTCGCACCCCTGGGCCACCGTGTAAAGATCACGGAACAGGGACGGAACAGACCAAGCCGACGGTCGGCCAGCACCTCGGCGGACCCGGCCCACCCCGCAGGAAGCGCCGGGTTTCCGCACGTCAACGCCTACTTGAGGAGTTGGCGGGCCATGACCATGCGCTGGATCTGGTTCGTACCCTCGTAGATCTGGGTGATCTTGGCGTCGCGCATCATGCGTTCCACCGGGAAGTCCTTCGTGTACCCGTACCCGCCCAGCAGCTGCACCGCATCCGTGGTGATCTCCATGGCCGCGTCCGAGGCCGCGCACTTGGCCGCGCTCGACAGGAACGTGAGGTCCTTCTGGGGTTCGCCGTTCATGGCGCGCTCGGACTTGGCCGCCGCGTGGTACGTGAGCTGCCGCGCCGCCTCTAGCTTCATCGCCATGTCGGCGAGCATGAACTGCACGCCCTGGAAGTCGGCGACCGGCCGGCCGAACTGCTTGCGTTCCTTGACGTACCCCACCGCGTAGTCGAGGGCTCCCTGGGCGATGCCGAGGGCCTGGGCGGCGATGGTGATGCGGGTGTGGTCCAGGGTGGCGAGGGCGGTCTTGAACCCGGTGCCGGGGGCGCCGATCATGCGGTCCGCCGGGATGCGGACGTTGTCCATGATGACCTGGCGGGTGGGCGAGCCCTTGATGCCGAGCTTGCGCTCCTTCGGGCCGAAGGAGACGCCTTCGTCCGACTTCTCGACCACAAAGGCGGAGATGCCGCGGGCGCCGGCGGAGGGGTCGGTCACGGCCATGACCGTGTAGTACTCGGAGACGCCCGCGTTGGTGATCCACATCTTGGTGCCGTTGAGCACGTACGAGTCGCCGTCCGCGACCGCCCGCGTCTTCATGGCCGCCGCGTCCGAGCCGGCCTCGGGCTCTGACAGCGCGTACGAGAACATGCCCTCCCCCCGCGACACCGGCTTCAGATAGCGGGCCTTGAGCTCCTCCGACGCCGACAGCAGCAGCGGTACGGTGCCGAGCTTGTTGACGGCCGGGATCAGCGAGGTCGACGCGCAGGCCCGCGCCACCTCCTCGATGACGATCACCGTGGCCAGGGCGTCGGCCCCGGCGCCCCCGTACTGCTCGGGCACGTGCACGGCGTGCAGGTCCGCCGCTACCAGCGCCTTGTAGACGTCCCACGAGAACTCCTCGTTCTCGTCGGCCGCCGCGGCGTACGGGGCGATCTTCTCGTCGGCCAGGGCGCGGACCGTCTCGCGGAGCATGTCGTGCTCTTCGGCCGGTGCGTACAGAGGGAAGCTCATGCATCAAATACTAGGACGTCCGAGCTTCTTGTTACCAGCCGGTACGGTTTGCGGCGGAATGCACGTGGCACGTACGGAGCAGCGGGGGGCCGATAGCATGCGTGCGCGATCGAAAGGAGCACCCTCGTGCCATATCGCCTCACGGTGATCGGGACCGGATACCTGGGGATCACGCATGCGGCCTGCATGGCGGACCTCGGTTTCGAGGTCCTCGGCCTCGACATCGACGCCGACAAGGTCCTGCGGCTCAACAGCGGCGAGCTCCCCATCCACGAGCCGGGCCTCGAACCCGTGCTCCGCCGCGGCCTCGAATCCGGGCGCCTCCGCTTCACCACCTCCTACGAGGACATCGCCGCCTTCGGCGACGTGCACTTCATCTGTGTCGGCACCCCCCAGAAACGCGGCGAGTACGCCGCCGACGTCTCCTACATGGACGCCGCCGTCGAGTCCCTCGCCCCGCTCCTCGATCGCGAGTGCCTGGTCGTCGGCAAGTCCACCGTCCCCGTCGGCACCGCCGAGCGCCTGGCCGACAAACTCGCCCGGCTGGCCCCTGCCGGGGTCCTGACCGAGCTGGCATGGAACCCCGAGTTCCTGCGCGAGGGCCACGCGGTCCAGGACACCATGCGCCCCGACCGGCTCGTGTTCGGCGTGCGCAGCGAGCGGGCCGAGAAGGTGCTGCGCGAGGTGTACGAGCCGCTCGGCGACGTTCCGATCGTGGTGTCCGACTTCGCCACCGCCGAGCTGGTCAAGACCGCCGCGAACGCGTTCCTGGCCACGAAGATCTCCTTCATCAACGCCATGGCCGAGGTCTGCGAGGCGGCCCACGCCGACGTGCAGAAGCTGTCGGAGGCGCTGTCGTACGACGACCGCATCGGCGGGCGCTACCTCAACGCCGGGCTCGGCTTCGGCGGCGGCTGCCTGCCCAAGGACATCCGGGCGTTCATGGCCCGCGCCGGGGAGCTGGGGGCCGACCAGGCGCTGACGTTCCTGCGCGAGGTGGACGCCATCAACATGCGGCGCCGCGCCCGGATGGTCGACCTGGCCAGGGAGCTGGCGGGCGGATCCTTCCACGGGTGCGTGGTGGGCGTGCTGGGGGCGGCGTTCAAACCCGACTCCGACGACATCCGGGACTCGCCGGCGCTGGACGTCGCCGTGACGATCGGCCACCAGGGCGGCCGGGTCACCATGTACGACCCCATCGCGCTCGACAACGCCCGTAAGGCGCATCCCGAGCTCAGCTACGGCGAATCGGTCGTCGAGGCGGTGCGCGGCGCGCACGTCGTGCTGCTGCTCACCGAGTGGCAGGAGTTCGTGGACCTCGATCCCGAGCAGCTCGGCGGGGTCGTCGCGGCGCGCCGCATCGTCGACGGGCGCAACGCGCTGGACGCCGAGACGTGGCGCTCGGCGGGCTGGCACTACCGGGCGCTCGGCCGCCCCTGAGGCCGGCTTCCGACGTCACACCCCCAGGTGGCGTACCCACTGGGTGTAGAGCGGGCGGTAGCCGCGACGCGCCCAGAACGGGGTCGAGAGCGGGTTGGGCAGGGCGTGGTGGAGCAGCATGGTCCGCACGCCCTGCGCCGCCGCGTACCCGTGGGCCACGTCCGCGAGCAGCGCCCGCCGAGCGGCGTGCCGTCGGCCCCCTCGGCCAGCCAGCACCACTCCGTCGGCATGACCTCCGAGGCCAGGAACGCCCTGATCCGCGCGGCGGTCGAGGCGCGCACCGCCACCCAGCCGAAGTGGGCGTCGTAGGCCACCAGCCGCTCGTACAGGCGGGCCAGGGTCTCCAGGTCGTCGGGCGTGGCCCGGCGGACGCCCGCGCCCTGCGCCGTTCCCGCGATCCCGGCGCGCACCGCCTGCGCCACGACGGGGGCGAAGTTGCGGGCGGCCAGCGCGCGTACGGGTGCGACGTCGCGGCTCGGCCAGGTCACGGTGAGCGCCTGCCCCTGCTCGTCGAGCGGGATCCCGGCCAGCCAGGTGTCGAGCAGCGCGCCGAGCGCCGCCTCAGGGGACGGTCCCGCGACGCGCGCCTGGAGGCGGTGGACCACCAGCGGGGACCAGGAGGCGCGCATGCTGCCGGGATCGACGCGTTCGACGGTGGCCCACCCGACGGCGCCACGTGCCTCGACGTGGCCCTGGCCCCGTAACTCGCCCCTACCCCGTGACTCGTCCTTGCCCCGTAACTCGTCCTGGCCCGCGACCAGCGGATCCGCGGCCCGGACGCGGGCGGCGTGCGCCCGGATCACGGCGTCCATCCCGGCACGATAACCGCTGACGCCCGCCCCGGCTACAGTTCCTTCGCCTCGGCGCGCAGGCGTTCGCCCTTCGCGTACGCCTGCTCCTTCAACCGCTGCTGGAACTCCTCCATCCGGGCCCGCAGGGCGGGGTCGGCGGCGGCGAGGATGCGGATGGCGAGCAGCCCGGCGTTGCGGGCGCCGCCGACCGCGACCGTCGCCACCGGCACCCCGGCCGGCATCTGGACGATGGACAGCAGGGAGTCCATGCCGTCGAGGTGCTTCAGCGGCACCGGCACCCCGATGACCGGCAGCGGCGTGACGGAGGCCAGCATGCCGGGCAGGTGCGCGGCCCCGCCGGCGCCGGCGATGATCACCTGGAGGCCGCGGGAGGCGGCCTGCCGGCCGTAGTCGATCATCTCGGTGGGCATGCGGTGCGCGGAGACGACGTCGGCCTCGAACGGCACCCCGAACTCGGCGACCGCCTCGGCCGCCGCCTTCATCACCGGCCAGTCGGAGTCCGACCCCATGACGATCCCGATCGTCACGCTGCCTCCTTCGTCGGCAACGTGACGATCACGATGCTGTGTCTGATGGTTCGTTCGCTGCGCTCACTCACGTGTACTCCCCTGTCATGAGGTGGACGGCGGCGTGGCGGGCGCGGGCGCGGACCTCGTCGAGGTTGGAGCCGACTGCCGTGACGTGGCCGATCTTGCGGCCCGGCCGCACCTCCTTGCCGTAGAAGTGCAGCTTGATGCCGGGATCGTGGGCGAGCACGTGCTCGTAGCGCTTGAACAGGTCGGGGTCGTCGCCGCCGAGCAGGTTGGCCATGACGACGACCTGCGAGGTCATCGTGGGCGAGCCGAGCGGCAGGTCGAGCACGGCCCGCAGGTGCTGCTCGAACTGCGAGGTGCGGGCGCCCTCGATCGTCCAGTGGCCGCTGTTGTGGGGGCGCATGGCCAGCTCGTTGACCACGAGGCCGGAGGAGGTCTGGAACAGCTCGACCGCCAGCAGCCCGGTGACGCCCAGCTCGTGGGCGATGGTGAGCCCGATGCGCTGGGCCTGCGCGGCCTGCTCGGGATCGAGGCCGGGCGCGGGGGCGAGCACCTCGACGCAGATGCCGTCCTGCTGGACGGTCTCGACGACGGGGTAGCTGACGCCCTGGCCGTGCGGCGAGCGGGCCACCACGACGGCCAGCTCCCGCTCGAACGGCACGAACGCCTCCGCCATGAGCGGCACGCCCGTGGCCATGGCCTCCTCGACCTCGGCCGCGTCGCGGCACACCCAGACGCCGCGGCCGTCGTAGCCGCCGCGCACGGCCTTGAGCACGACCGGCCAGCCGTTCTGCTCGGCGAAGGCCGTCACGTCGGCCGCGGACGACACCCGCGCCCAGGCCGGGCAGGGCACGCCGATGGCGCTGAGCCGTTCGCGCATGACCGCCTTGTCCTGCGCGTGGACGAGCGCCGCCGCCCCGGGGTGCACGGCGTGGCCCTCGGCGATGAGCGCCTCGATGTGCTCGGTGGGGACGTGCTCGTGGTCGAAGGTGATCACGTCGCAGCCCTGCGCGAACTCGCGCAGCACGTCGAGGTCGCGGTAGTCGCCGATGCGCGTGTCGACGATGACGCGGGCGGCGCTCTCGTCGGGGGCGTTGGCCAGCACCCGCAGCTCGACGCCGAGCGCGATGGCGGGCGGCTGGGACATTCTGGCCAGCTGACCTGCGCCGACGATGCCGACGACCGGACCGATGGGGCGGTAATCACTCACGCCAGGTGAGCTTACCGGGACGTCCGGACCACCCGTTTGCGGACCCGCGCGGCCGAAGGGGGCGCTGGACGGCCGTTCCGGGTGCCCTCGCGGGCGCGGCCGCCCAGCGGCCCGCCTCGCAGGGTAGTCCTCAGGCCGGAAATACGCCCGACATTGCTGGATATTTCATGAGTACGTCGTGACCGGGTAAGTTCATCCGTCTGACACCGGCCCTACGACCCGACCGGTACGCTGGACAGATCGAGCCCGGCTGACGAGCCGTGAAGCCGGGCAGCGAAGAAGGGACCGAAACAGACCCGTGGAAGTCGTCAAGCGCCTCTACGAGCGGTTCTCGTCCCTGGTTCACGAGCTGGCCAAGTTCGGCAGCATCGGCGCGGTGGCCTTCGTCATCGACACCGGTCTGCTCAACTTCTGCCACGTCGTGATCGGCCTGGGCCCGCTGACCTCGAAGCTCGTGGCGACGGTCGTCTCCACCACGTTCGCCTATCTCGGCAACCGCTACTGGACCTTCCGCCACCGCGAGCAGACCGGGCTCGGGCGCGAATACTTCCTGTTCTTCCTGCTCAACGGCATCGCGTTGCTGTTCGGCATCCTGGCCATCGGCTTCACCACCTACACCCTCGGCCTCAACGACACGCTGTCGGTCAACATCGCCAACATCGTCGGTGTGGGGCTCGGCACCCTCTTCCGCTACTGGTCCTACAAGAAGTGGGTGTTCCTGGAGGCCACCGAGCCCATCCCGGTCGAGCTGCCCGGCCAGGGCGTCAGGCAGGACCGCTGACCACCCTGTTGCCCCGGCCGTCGTCCTCGGCCGGCCGCAGGAAGACGGCGAACGTCGCCGGCCGCCGCCGCACCAGCTCCAGCCGTCCGCCGTCCGCGGCGGCCAGCGCCCGTGCCAGGGTCAGACCGAGACCGGTGCCCCCGCCACCGCTGACGTTCCGCTCGAAGATCTTGGGGGCGATCTCGTCGGCGATGCCGGGACCCTCGTCCGACACCTCGACCACCACGTAGTTCTCGCCGCTGGTGCTGGTGACGGTGACCGTGCCGCCGCCGTGCCGCAGGGAGTTCTCCAGCAGCGAGGCCACCACCTGGCCGAACCCGCCGGTGGTGGCGAGGGCCTTCAGCCCGCGCGCCCCCTCCAGCCGCAGCTCGCGGTGGGCGTCCTTGAACACCGGCGCCCACTCCCTCACCTGCTGGATCAGCACCTCGTCGATGGCCACCGGCTCGGCCTGGGCGTGCCGTTGCCTGCGGGCCGCGGCCAGCAACTCGTCGATGACCGCCGTCAGCCGCTCGGCCTGGACGATCGCCGCCTCGCCCTCCTCGCGTACGACCTCCGGCTCGCCGGCCGAGGCCACGATCTCCTCCAGACGCATGGTGAGGCCGGTGAGCGGCGTACGGAGCTGATGGGAGGCGTCGGTGGCGAACTCGCGCTCCCGCGTCAGCAGGTCGGAGATGCGGGCCGCGCTGCGGTCGAGCACCTGCGCCACGCGGTCGAGCTCGGGGATGCCGTAGCGGTGTTTGCTCGGCCGCGCGTCGCCGGACCCCAGCCGCTCGGCGATCTTCGCCAGGTCCCGCAGGGGCAGCGTCAGGCGGCGGGACTGCACGACGGCCAGGCTCACGGCCACCGCGAGGGCGGCCACGGCCAGGGCGACGATGAGCAGCAGACGGGCCCGTACGTCGCGCTCGACCTGGTCGCGGTCGCGACTGATGCGTACGTAGACGCCGGTGTTGGTCTGGGCGTCCTCCGTCATGAGGTGACCGGACGCCGGTGCGGTGCCGACGACGGTCACCCGGAGGGGGGTTCCGCGTTCCCAGATCTGGATGTATCTGCCCGGGTATTTCTGCTCCAGTTGCTGGGGATCGAGCGGCGTCTCCTGGACGCGGGCGTACTCGACCTCTCCCACGAGACGTTTGGCCTCCGCCCCGAGCTCCTGAGCCGCCTCGTCGACGATCAGGCGGCTCACCACGACGCCCAGGGGGACCCCCAGCAACAGGACCGCGATGACCGCGACGACCAGGGTGGAGGTGAGCAGTCGACGGCGCATCCGCCTACTCGCGTTCGAACCGGAAGCCGACTCCCCGGACGGTCGTGATGTAGCGCGGTTTGGCGGCGTCGTCGCCGAGCTTGCGCCGGAGCCAGGAGATGTGCATGTCGAGCGTCTTGGTGGAGCCCCACCAGTTGGTGTCCCACACCTCGCGCATGATCTGCTCGCGGGTGACCACCTTGCCGGCGTCGCGGACCAGCACCCGCAGCAGGTCGAACTCCTTGGTCGTGAGGTGCAGCTCCTTGTCGCCCATCCAGGCGCGGCGGGAGTCGGCGTCGATGCGCACCCCCTGCACCACCGGGGTCTCGGAGGTGCCGCGGCGCAGCAGCGCGCGTACCCGGGCCAGCAGCTCGGCCAGCCGGAACGGCTTGGTCACGTAGTCGTCGGCCCCAGCGTCGAGCCCGACGACGGTGTCCACCTCGTCGACGCGCGCCGTGAGGATCAGGACCGGGGTCCCGTGGCCCTCGGCGCGGATGCGGCGGGCCACCTCCAGGCCGTCCATCTCAGGCAGCCCGAGGTCCAGAACTATGAGATCGATGCCGCCCGACAGGGCCCGCTCCAGGGCTTGCGGGCCGTCGGGGCTCACCTCGACCTGATAGCCCTCGCGACGCAGGGCGCGCGCGAGCGGCTCAGAGATCGAGGTGTCATCCTCGGCGAGAAGTACGCAGGTCATAAAGCGATCGTAGGACCTTAAGCGATCGTTTCCCGGCTACAGCGCGCGGTTTGACTCGTCGTTGACCTATCCATTGACCTGGGCAAACACGACTAAAATACGGTTGGTCGTGATTAAATTACCGCGCTTTCCGGCGCAAGGGGACCGACTCATCATGCCCACCGCCGGAATGCCCAACCCTGCCGCTCGGAAATTGCCGGGAATGGCCGGTGTCGGGAATATCGCGATCACCGGCGAGAGCCGCGAATCCCGCCCGCCACGACGGGTACGCGGGCGTCCAGCCGAGGTCCCGCCGCGCGTGCCGGTTGTCCGCGCCGCGCGCGGCCGGGTTCGCCGACGCGCCGGACACCGATGGAGCCGACGCGCCGGACACCGGCGGTGCCGGCGCGCCGACCGCGCGGCAGAAGGCGGGCACCCAGTCGAGCCCGGCGGCCGGCTCGTCGTCGCAGACGTTGACGTGGCCCACCGGCCAGTCCAGGGCCGCCAGGGCGGCCGCCGCGGCGTCGTCCACGTGCACGAAGCTCGTCACGTCGGCGCCCGCCACCAGCCGCCCTTCCCGCGCCTCGGCCGCGCGCAGGCCGCGCGGCTCGAACCAGGTGCCCGGCCCGTACAGCAGGCCGTAGCGCAGCACCACCCACTCGGGCAGCTCGGCCACGGCCGACTCCATGGCCGCCACGCCCGCGACGGTGGTGCGGCGCGGCTCGGGCGCGCCGAGGTCCAAGGGCTCGCTCTCGCGGGCCGGACCCTCGCCCGGCACGTACGTCCAGCAGATGCTCTGCGCCACGATCCGCCGCACCCCGGCGGCGAGAGCGGCGTCGACCAGGTTGCGGGTGCCGTCGCGGCGCAGCGCGGCGTTGGCGGCCAGGTCACCCCCGGCCAGGTCGGTGAGCTGGTGCATGACCACGTCCGCCCCCGAGTCGCGGACCGCCGCGGCCAGGGCGGCGGCGTCGAGGACGTCCACGCGCGCGGGCGTGGCGCCGAGGTCGCGCAGCGGGCCCGTACGCGCCTCGTGCCGGGTGGTGGCGACCACGGTGTGTCCCGCCGCGACCAGCAGCGGGATGATCCGCCGGCCGAGCACCCCCGCGCCGCCGGCCAGGAAGATGCGCAGGCCGGAAACGTTCTTGCTCGTCATGCCGACCACCCTAGGACCGGAGCGGCCCCCCGAAGCGGGCCACTTCCGGGGGATTCGGTCAGACCACTCCGCGAGCAGGAACAGGCCGGGACAGGGTCAGAATTCCTTGTCCTTGGGCTCGGTCTTGGCGTAACGGGCGAGGTAGAGCTGGATGCCGAGGCTGCCGATCAGGCCGATCTCGGTCTCCAGGTAGTCGATGTGCTCCTCCTCGTCGCGGAGGATGTCCTCGAAGATGTTGGCCGAGGTGATGTCGCCCTTCTCGCGCATGAGCGCGATGGCCGGGCGCAGGCGCTGGACGACCGCCAGCTCGACCTCGAGGTCGGCGTGGAGCTGCTCCTCGACGGTCTGCCCGATGTGCAGGGTGCCGAGCCGCTGGTAGTTGGGCAGCCCCTCAAGGAAGAGGATGCGGTCGGTCAGCCGCTCCGCGTGCCGCATCTCCTCGAAGGACTCTTCGCGGGTGTGGTCGGCCAGCCGCGTGTATCCCCAGTTCTCCTGCATCTTGGAGTGCAGGAAGTACTGGTTGATGGCGGTGAGCTCGGCGGTCAGCTGCTCGTTGAGCAACTCGATGATCTGTTTGTCGCCCTGCATGACGGGGCCCCCTGCTATCCGGCTATGCGGTCGTCAACTCTTCAGACCGCTTCAGGATCGCACAGATCTTCCGCACACAACGGGCACAGTCCCCGCCCGCACCAGTGGTGTCGCGAATCTGCTTCGCACTTTTCGCCCCGGCGGCGATGCAGTCGTGCACCTCATTTTCTGTCACAGCACGACAAATACACGCATACATTCCGGGGCTGGCCTCTCAACGGGAGCTGGCGCCTAAGGTTAGGCACACCTAAGAGTAGCCCACTGTGGTTAGGCTTGCCTATGTAAGCTGAGTCACAGTGAGCTACCTCCCGGTGATCTTCAGTGACCGCGCGCGATCCACTCCTCCAGATGCGGCGCCTCGGCGCCGATCGAGGTCGACTCGCCGTGGCCCGTGTGCACGACCGTCTCCGGCGGCAGCGTCAGCAGCCGGTTCCTGATCGAGTCGATGATCGTCTCGAACGACGAGTAGGACCGCCCCGTCGCCCCCGGCCCGCCCTTGAACAGCGTGTCCCCGCTGAACAGCACGCCCAGCTCCGGCCCGTGGACGCACACCGCGCCCGGCGCGTGCCCCGGGGTGTGCAGGATCTCCAGCACGCAGCCGCCCACCTCGATGCGCTCGCCGTCGGCCAGCGGCTCGTAGCCGAGCTTGTCGCCGTATTCCTGCTCCCACAGCACCTGGTCGGCCGGGTGCAGCCGGATCGGGGCGCCGGTGCGCTCGGCCAGCTCGCGGGCCGCGTTGATGTGGTCGTTGTGCGCGTGGGTGCACACGATCGCCTTGACCTCGCGCCCGTTGACCCGCGCGGCGATCGCCTCGGCGTCGTGGGCGGCGTCGATGACGACGACCTCGCGGTGGTTGCCCACCAGCCAGACGTTGTTGTCGACCTCCCAGGTGCCGCCGTCCAGCGAGAACGTCCCCGACGTGATGACCCGGTCGATCACTGGAAGGTCACCACCGAACGCAGCACGTCGCCGCGGTGCATCTTGGCGAACGCCTCCTCGACCTGGTCGAGCGCGATGGTCTCGGTGACGAACTTGTCCAGCGGCAGCCGGTTCTGCAGGAACAGGTCGATGAGCATCGGGAAGTCGCGGCTCGGCAGGCAGTCGCCGTACCAGGAGGACTTCAGCGCGCCGCCGCGGCCGAACACGTCCAGCAGCGGCAGGTCGAGGCGCATCTCCGGGGTCGGCACGCCGACCAGGACCACGGTCCCGGCCAGGTCGCGGGCGTAGAACGCCTGCTCGTACGTCTCCGGCCGGCCGACCGCGTCGATGACGACGTCCGCGCCGAACCCGCCGGTCAGCTCGCGGATCGCCTCGACCGGGTCGTTCTCCCGCGAGTTGACCGTGTGGGTGGCGCCGAAGTCGCGCGCCCACTCCAGCTTGCGCTCGTCCACGTCCACCGCGATGATCTTCGACGCGCCGGCCAGCGAGGCGCCGAGCACGGCCGCGTCGCCGACGCCGCCGCAGCCGATCACCGCCACGCTGTCGCCGCGGGTGACGCCGCCGGTGTTGATCGCCGCGCCGAGCCCGGCCATGACGCCGCACCCGAGCAGGCCCGCGACCTGCGCCGGAGCGTCGGCCGAGACCTTCGTGCACTGGCCGGCGGCCACCAGCGTCTTCTCCAGGAACGCGCCGATGCCGAGCGCCGGCGACAGCTCGGTGCCGTCCTTGAGCGTCATCTTCTGCCGGGCGTTGTGGGTGTTGAAGCAGTACCACGGACGGCCGCGCAGGCAGGCCCGGCACTGGCCGCACACCGCCCGCCAGTTGAGGATCACGAAGTCGCCCGGCGCGACCTCGGTCACGCCGTCGCCGACCGCCTCGACGACGCCCGCCGCCTCATGACCGAGCAGGAACGGGTAGTCGTCGCTGATCCCGCCCTCCCGGTAGTGCAGGTCGGTGTGACAGACCCCGCAGGCCTGTACGTTCACGACGGCCTCGCCCGGCCCCGGGTCCGGGACGACGACGGTTTCGAGTGAGACTTCCTGGCCCTTACCTCGGGCGACGACGCCCTGCACTTCGTACGGCATGCCAGCCATCTTGTGTCAGAGGGATGATCTCCGCAAGACAAAGGGCTGCACCACGCCGAGCCCTCTGGCCGGGCGTTTCCTGATCCTGTGCAGGGCGAAGCCGTGCGGCTCGCCGTCCAGCTCGGCGGCGAGCGCGGCGTCCACGAGCACGGAGCCGGGATGCGCGATCGCGGTGAGCCGGGCGGCCAGGTTGACCGTGGTGCCGAACACGTCGCCCATCATCGGCACGACCGGCCCGTACGCCAGCCCGATCCGCAGCTCGTCGGCCTCGACCAGGTCGAGCGCGATGGAGGCGGCCTGGGCCGCGCCGGGCGCGGTGAACAGCACCTCGTCGCCCAGCGTCTTGACCAGCCGCGCGCCGTGCGAGGCCACCACGTCGGAGGCCCGCGACTCGAACCCCTCCACCAGCGCGGCCAGCTCCCGCTCGTCCAGCTCGCGGGAGCGGCTGGTGAAGGAGACCAGGTCGGCGAAGCCCACCGCCATCGGCACCCGCGTGAGCAGCGGCTCGTCGCTGAGGTCGGCGAGGGCCAGCAGCCGGGTGCCGGCCGCGGCGAGCTGGGCCCGCCAGACGTGCACGAGCACGCGCTCGAAGTCGGGCAGCAGGCCGCGCGTGGCGTCGAGGATCCGGGCGAGGTCGTCGTCGCCGGGCTCGGGCGGCAGCATCGCGCTCGTCATGATCTCGGCCTGCCACTGCGCGAGCCTGGCCGTGGTCTGGCCGAGCGCGCGGGCCATGCGCACGACCGTCTCCTCGTCCAGCAGGCCGGTGTCGAGCAGGTGGCGGACCCGGCGCAGCGCCTCGACGTCGGCGTCGGTGAACGCCACGGCGTCGTCGGCGCGCTGGGCGAAGCCGAGCGCGCGCCAGATGCGCGCGGCGAGCTCCTGCGGCACGCCGCTCAGCTCGGCGACCCCGGCCCGCGTGTGACGCGGCGGCAGGCCGAGCAGCAGCCGCTCGACCTCCTCGGCCGTGGGCCGCCCCTGGCTGCTCAACGGCCGTCGATCTCGCCGTCCGAGGCGTCCTCGACGAGCCGGAACAGGTCGTGGCGGACGTCCTGGATGTGCGGGATGTCGCGCAGCACGATCTCGCCGCGGTCGCTCGCGGACTCGACGGTCAGGGTGCCGCAGCCGAGCATCCGCTCCACCAGGGTCTGGTCGGAGCTGACCGTGTTGACCTTGGCGATCGGGATCTCGTCGGTGGACTTGTTGAGCACGCCCCGGCTGATGGTGAAGCGGTGGGTGGTGAGCACGTAGCCGGTGTTCTTCCAGCGCAGATAGGGCGTGAACGACCAGATCGTCAGCAGGATCAGCGCGATGACGGCGACGGCGGCCCTGGCGTAGAGGGCGAACTGCCAGTCCGACGGGATGAACCACAGCGCCGCGCCGGAGGCGGCGGCGATGAGCACGAGAGCGACGGCCGGTCCGATGAGGCGCTTCCAATGGGGGTGGAAGGACCGGATCCGCCGCTCACCCTGCGTCAGATGGTGGTCGGGAAGGGTCATGGCCCAAATCGTGCCATCAACGCCGCCCGGGGGCCACGCCGATGCCTCATTCCGCGGGACGCACGTGGACGACGTCGCCGGCGCTCAGCGTGTGGAGCCGGTCCGGCCCCTCGACCTCGAGACAGCCGGAGCGGTCGATGCCGCTCGCCCGGCCGATCAGCGCCGGCCGGCCGGGCAGCTCGACCCTGACCTGGCGGCCGACGGTGGCGCTGGCGGCGAGGTAGGCCGCGCGCAGCCCGCACGCCTCGGCGTCGCCGCCCGCCGCCGTCCACTCGCGGTAGTGGACCTCGACCTCGCGCAGGACGGCCCGCAGCAGCGGATCGCGATCGAGGCAGGCCGCCTCCTCGATGGCGAGCGACGTGGCGGTGGCGACCGGCAGCTCGGTGGCGCGCAGCGAGACGTTCAGCCCCATGCCGACGACCACGGCGTCGTCGGCCCGCTCGGCCAGCACCCCGGCCAGCTTGCGCTCGCCGATCAGCAGGTCGTTGGGCCACTTCAGTCGTACGTCCACCTCGGCCAGGCGGCGTACGGCGGAGGCGGCGGCCACGCCGTACAGCAGCGGCAGCCAGCCCTGCGACGCCACCGGCACCTCCGGCCGGAGCAGGATCGAGAACGTCAGCCCCGAGCGCGGTGGCGCGTTCCAGACCCGGCCGAGCCGGCCGCGCCCGGCCTCCTGCGCCTCGGCCACCAGCACCGCGCCTTCGGCCGCGCCTTCCTGGGCGGCGCGGGCGAGGTCGGCGTTCGTGGAGCCGGTGCTCTCCACGACGGTGACGCCCGTCCACAGGCCGCCCGGACGGACGAGGGCGCGGTTGAGCGCGGCCTCCGAGAGCGGCGGACGGTCGAGGTCGGAATAACGCGAGTCGGGCATCCACCTATCTTTGCAGGGAGAGAGGATGGCGATATGAGCAAGCGTCTTGACCCGCGCAACTGGGCCTCGTGGCGGCCGTTCGGCCTGGGGCTGCGCAAGCCGAACAACTACCTGGAGCTGTGGAAGGCGTTCAAGTCGGTCAAGGGCAACAGACGTTACGCCTGGCGCATACTCAACCAGGGCACCTGCGACGGGTGCGCGCTCGGCACGCAGGGCATGCGCGACTGGACGATGGACGAGATCCATCTGTGCAACATCCGGCTGCGGCTGCTGCCGCTCAACACCATGCCCGCCCTGGACGTCTCGCTGCTGGGCGACGTCTCCGCGCTCGCCGGGCGGCGCAGCGCGGAGCTGCGGGAGCTGGGGCGGCTGCCCTACCCGATGCTGCGGCGGGCCGGCGAGCCCGGGTTCACCCGCGTGTCCTGGGACGAGGCGCTGCGCGTGGCGGCGGACGGGCTGCGCGGCAAGCGGTCGGGCACCTACCTGACCAGCCGCGGCGTGCCCAACGAGAACTACTACGCGGCCCAGAAGGCGGTGCGCGCGCTCGGCAGCAACAACGTCGACAACGCCGCCCGCATCTGCCACTCGCCCTCGACGGTCGCGCTCAAGGAGACCATCGGCGCGGCGGCCACGACCTGCTCCTACACCGACTGGATCGGCTCGGACCTCATCGTCTTCGTCGGCTCGAACCCGTCCAACAACCAGCCGGTCGCGATGAAGTACCTCTACCACGCCAAGAAGGCCGGCACCCGGATCGCCATGGTCAACACCTACCGCGAGCCCGGGATGGAACGTTACTGGGTGCCGTCCAACGCCGAGTCCGCGCTGTTCGGCACGAAGATCACCGACGAGTTCTTCGGCGTGAACGTCGGCGGCGACATCGGCTTCCTCAACGGCGTGCTCAAGCACCTGGTCGAGAACGGCTGGGTGGACAAGGAGTTCGTGGACGCGCGGACGACCGGCTTCGACGAAGCCGGTCGGGCCGTCGCCGCGCAGTCGTGGGAGGAGCTGGAGGCGCTGTCGGGAGCCTCCAGGGACGACATGCTCCGCCTGGCGCGGCTGCTCGGCGAGGCCCGCTCGGCCGTGCTCGTCTGGTCGATGGGCATCACGCAGCACGCCTACGGCGAGGACAACGTGCGCGCGATCGTCAACCTGGCACTCGCCCGCGGGTTCCTCGGGCGGGACAACTGCGGGCTGATGCCCATCCGCGGGCACAGCGGGGTGCAGGGCGGCGCCGAGATGGGCGCGTACGCGACCGGCCTGCCCGGCGGCCTGCCCGTCACCCCGGAGAACGCGGCCCGGTTCACCGAGATGTGGGGCTTCGAGGTGCCGGACTCCCCCGGCCTGACCGCCACCGACATGATCGACGCCGCGCACCGGGGCGAGCTGGACGCGCTGATCTCCTCCGGCGGCAACTTCCTGGAGGTGCTGCCCGACCCGGCCTACTGCAGGGAGGCGCTGGAACGGCTGCCGCTCCGCGTCCACGTGGACATCGTGCTGTCGTCGCAGATGCTGGTGCCGGGCGCGGGCGACGTGCTGCTGCTGCCCGCCCAGACCCGCTACGAGATGGTCGGCGGCGTGACCGAGACCTCCACCGAGCGGCGGATCATCTTCTCGCCCGAGGTGGAGGGGCCGCGCGTCGGCGAGGCGTGGCCCGAGTGGAAGATCTTCACCGAGCTGGCCTCCCGGGTGCGGCCCGAGGTCGCCGACCGGGTCAGGTTCACCGGCACGCCGCAGATCCGGGCCGAGATCGAGCAGGCGGTGCCGTTCTACGCGGGCATCGCGGGCCTCGCCCGCTTCGGCGACAACGTGCAGTACGGCGGGCGCCACCTGTTCGCCGACGGCCGCTTCCAGACGTCCGACGGGCGCGGCCGGTTCTCGGCCGTCACGCTGCCCGCGCTGGAGCGGCCGGACGGGACGTTCATGGTGGCGACGCGGCGCGGCAAGCAGTTCAACAGCATGGTCCACGAGCGGCGCGACGGCTTCAACGGAGCGACGCGCGAGGCGGTGCTGATGAGCGCGTACGACGCCGACCGCCTCGGCCTGCCCGACGGCGCGCGGGTCGAGCTGCGCTCGGGCGGGCGGACGTACGAGGGGAGGGTGCTGCGGGCCCCGTTGCAGCCGGGCAACCTGCAGGTCCACTGGCCGGAGGGCAACGTGCTGCTGGACGAGAGCCGGCGCTCGCCGCAGGCGCGCATCCCCGACTACAACGCCGTCGTCACCGTGCGGCCGCTGTGAAGACGCGGCCCGGCCCCACCACCCGCGCCCGGATCCGCGAGCTCAACGGCTCGGCGGTCCGGGAGCGCCGCGACGACCTGGCCACCGAGGAGCCGCTGGAGATCCGGGTCACCGGGGCCGGCGGCGAGCAGCGGACGGTCGCGATCACCATGCGCACGCCCGGCCACGACTTCGAGCTGGCCGCCGGGTTCCTGCACGGTGAGGGGCTGGCCGGGCCGGGTGACATCGCCTCGATCGCGTACTGCACGGACGAGGACCTGCCGCCGGAGGCCCGCTACAACACGGTCACCGTGCGGCTGCGCGGCGCCGTTCCTGACCTGCCCGCGCTGGAGCGGCACTTCGTCACCTCCAGCGCGTGCGGCGTGTGCGGCTCGGCCGGCCTCGACGCGCTGCGCGACCGCTGCCGCCCGCTGCCGGAGGACACGCTGCGGCTCGCCCCCGCCGTCCTGTACGGCCTGCCGGACGCGTTGCGGCGCGGGCAGGGCGTGTTCGGCAAGACCGGCGGGCTGCACGCGGCCGGCCTGTTCACGGGGGCGGGCGAGCCGGTGGCGGTGCGCGAGGACGTGGGCCGCCACAACGCCGTGGACAAGCTGATCGGCTGGGCCGCGCTGAACGGGCGGCTGCCGCTGGCCGGGCACGTGCTCATGGTGAGCGGCCGGACCAGCTACGAGATCATGCAGAAGGCGCTGGCCGCGGGCCTGCCGGTGGTGTGCGCGGTCTCGGCGCCGTCGTCGCTGGCGGTGGAGCTGGCCAGGGAGTTCGGTATGACGCTGGTCGGGTTCCTGCGTGGGGAGCGGTGCAACGTGTACGCGGGCGAGGAGCGCATTTTGATGGAATGAAGCATTCCGTTCTGATACTCTTGGAACAGAACGAACCGTTCCGAGAGGATCTCGTCATGACGACCGTCACCCCCTTCCGCGTCGCCGTCCCGCAGGCCGACCTCGACGACCTCCAGGCCCGCCTCGCCCTCACCCGCTTCACCGACGAGATCCCCGGCACCGACCAGGGCGTGGCCGTCGAGCGGGTGCGGCGCCTGGTCACCCGCTGGCGCGACGGGTTCGACTGGCGCGCGGTGGAGGACCGGCTGAACGCGTACCCGCAGTTCACCACCGAGATCGACGGCCAGAACATCCACTTCGTCCACGTCCGCGCCGCCGACCCCGACGCCCTGCCGCTCCTGCTCACCCACGGCTGGCCCGGCTCGATCATGGAGTACCTCGACGCGATCGAGCCCCTGTCGCGCCACTTCCACCTGGTCGTCCCGTCCCTGCCCGGCTACGGCTTCTCCGGCCCGACCAAGGAGCTCGGCTGGGACAACCAGCGCATCGCCCGCGCCTGGACCGAGCTGATGTCCCGGCTCGGCTACCACCGCTACGGCGCGGCCGGCAACGACGCCGGCTCCATGATCTCCCCCGAGGTCGGCAGGCTCGCCCCCGAGCACGTGGTGGGCGTGCACGTGACGCAGGTGTACTCCTTCCCCTCCGGCGACCCGGCCGAGTTCGCCGGGCTGAGCGAGGAGGAGCAGGCGGGGCTCGCCGTGCTCGACTGGTTCTGGAAGGAGAAGGGCGCCTTCAACGTCCTGCACTCCCAGCAGCCGCAGACCCTCGCCCACGCCCTCGCCGACTCCCCCGCCGGGCTGGTCGGCTGGCTCGCCCAGCTCTTCGACGAGGACCTGGACGACGACTTCGTGCTCGCCAACGCGGCCGTCCACTGGCTCACCGGCACCGCCGGCTCCGCCCTGCGGCTGTACTGGGAGAACGCCCGCATGGAACAGCCGAAGGAGCCGACGACGGTGCCGCTCGCGCTGGCCATGGGCGAGGGCGACTTCAAGTCCATCCGCCGCTTCGCCGACCGCGACCACAGCCGGATCGTCTCCTGGCGTACGCTCCCCGCCCCGGCCCGCGGCCACTACACCGCCCACACCGCCACGGAAGCGCTCACCTCCGACGTCATCGCCTTCTTCACCACCCTCCGCTGACCCCCGGTCAGCCGGTGTTCTGGAGGCCGGCGGCGACGCCGTTGACCGACAGGAGCAGGAGGGTGGACAGCCGCTCGCGTTCGCGCTCCGAGGGGTTCTCGGTGCGGAGCGCGCGCAGGGCGCGCAACTGCAGGTGGGACAGCGCGTCCACGTACGGATCGCGGAGCTGCACGGCACGCGAGAGCACCTTGCGGTTCTCCAGCAACCGGGCGTGGCCGGTCACGCGGAGCACCAGGTCGCGGGTGCGGTCGTACTCCTCCAGGACCTGCCGGGCGAAGTCCTCGCGCCCGCCGAGCGCCAGATAGCGCTTGGCGATCGAGCGGTCGGTCTTGGCCAGCGACATCTCGGCGTTGTCGAGCAGCGCGTTGAACAGCGGCCACTCCGCGTACGCCGCCCGCAGCTCGTCCAGCGAGTCCGCGGCGGCGAGTCCGGAGCCGAGGCCGTACCATCCGGGCAGGTTGACCCGGGTCTGCGCCCAGGCGAACACCCACGGGATGGCCCGCAGATCGTCGAGCGAGCGCGGCGCGCCGAGGCCGCGGCGGGCCGGGCGGGAGCCGAGCCGCAGCGTGCCGATCTCCTCCAGCGGGCTCACCAGGCCGAACCACTCCGGGAAGCCGGGGGCCTCGGTCAGCGCACGGTACGCCTCCTCCGAGGCCACCGCCACCTGCTCGGCCAGCCCCCGGAACCGCTCGGCGGCGGCCGAGGTCGTGGCGCTCACCGTGGGCGAGGAGGCCAGCAGGACCGCGTTGGTGACCTGCTCCAGGTGGCGGCGGGCGATCGCGATGTGACCGTAGCGGGCGAAGATGACCTCGCCCTGCTCGGTGACCTTGAACCGGCCCGCGACCGAGCCGGGCGCCTGGGCCAGCACCGCCCGGTTGGCCGGGCCGCCGCCACGGCCGAGCGCGCCGCCCCTGCCGTGGAACATGCGCAGCTTGACGTCGTGCTCGGCGGCCCAGGCGGTCAGCGCCTCCTGGGCCTCGTACAGGCGCAGGGTGGCCGCGGCCGGGCCGAGCTCCTTGGCCGAGTCGGAGTAGCCGAGCATGATCTCCATGCGCCGGCCGTTGTCGTCCAGCCTGCGCCGCAGCTCGGGGATCTCCAGCATGCCGCTGAGCACGCCGGGCGAGTTGGCGAGGTCCTCGCCGGACTCGAACAGCGGCACCACGTCGAGCACCGGGGCGCGGTCGCCGAGCGCGTGCCTGGCCAGCTCGTAGACGGCGGCGACGTCGTCGGCCGAGCGGGTGAAGGACACGACGTAGCGGGAGCAGGCCGTGACGCCGAACCGCTCCTGGATCCAGGAGATCACCCGGATCGTGGCGAGGACCTCCTCGGTGCGCTCGGACAGCTCGCCGCCGGCCCGCACCTCCTCAAGGGCGCTCGCGTGCACCTGCGAGTGCTGGCGCACCTCCAGCTCGGCCAGGTGGAAGCCGAACGTCTCCACCTGCCAGATGAGGTGCTGCAGCTCGCCGTACGCCTGCCGCGGCGTGGAGGCGGCCAGCGAGTCCTGCACCAGCCGCAGGTCGGCGAGCAGGTCGGCGGGCGAGCGGTAGGCCAGGTCGAGGTGGCGGCGCTGGGTGGCGGCGATGCGGGCGGCCACGAACAGCAGCCACTGCCGGTGCGGCTCGCGCGGCGAACGCGTGGCCAGCTCGGAGACGATCTCCGGGTGCGCGGCCACGGCCGCCGCGAGCGCCCGCTTCAGCTCCGGCGAGCACGGCGTGAACTGGGCGGAGGCGGTCAGCGTGCGGCCGATGCGGGCGCAGGCGGTCTCCAGCGCGGCCAGCACGTGGTCGGACTGGATCTGGATGGTCTCGCGGGTGACCTTGGCCGTCACGTACGGGTTGCCGTCGCGGTCGCCGCCGATCCAGCTGCCGTACCGGATGAAGGGCCTGGCCTGTGGCGGCCGGGTGCCCGTCGCCGGGTCGAGCGCGGCGTCGAGCGCGCGGTAGACCTGGGGCACCATGCGGAAGAGGGTCTCGTCGAAGGCGGCCATGGCGGTGCGCACCTCGTCGAGCGGGTCGAGCTTGGTGGAGCGGAGCTGGGCGGTGCGCCACAGCAGGTCGATCTCCTCCAGCAGGCGGCGCCGGCTCTCGGCGCGCTCGGTGGCCCCGCGACCCGGGGTGTTGTACTCGGTGAGCTGGTGGCTGACGCGCTGGATGGCGGTGACGACGGCCCGCCTGCGCGCCTCGGTCGGGTGCGCGGTGAGCACCGGGTGCAGCTCCAGGCCGGCCAGCAGCTCGGTCACCCGCTCGTGACCCAGCTCGTGGACGGCCTGCGCCAGCGACTCGCGCTGGACCCTGCCCTCGGTGTCCCGCTCGCGCAGCGTGCGGATCCTGTAATGCTCCTCGGCCAGGTTGGCCAGGTGGAAGTAGCAGGTGAAGGCGCGGGCGACCTCGACCGCCCGCTCGATCTCCCAACCGGCGACCATGGCGGTGATCTCGTCGGCCGAGACCTCGCCCCTGCGCGCCGCGATGACGGCCTTGCGCAACCGTTCGACGTCGGCCAGCAGGTCTTCGCCACCTTGCTCCGCGAGCACCTGACCGAGCAGTTTGCCGAGCAGCCGCACGTCGTGGCGCAGCTCGTCCGGCATCTCCGTCACGGCCGCGCTGCGACGTTCGAACCCCTGGTCAATCATGCTTCGAAGGGTAGCGAGTCGGTTTTCGCGAGCGCAGACCGGTCTCACTTATTGGACTAGACCACTGGTCAGGACGCCTTACCCACGGCCGCCATCAGCTCCGGCAGCCGGGCGAAGCCGATCCGCGCCGCGAGCCGGCGGCCGAGCACCTCGACGAGGAGCCCGTAGAAGGGGGCCGCCACGCTCACCCACAGCAGCCCGAACGCGAGCGGCACCAGGAACGGCAGCGACAGCAGCGCGATGCCGGCCATCGCCCCCATCGAGGACGCGAACGCCTGCCCGCCCTGTCCGGGGGCGGCGCTGCTGAAGGCGTTCATCCGCTCGGGCACCCCGTACGGCAGCACCACACTGGTCATCGAGCCGACCCCGAGCCCGATGCCGAGCGCGCCCCACCCGGCCAGCATCGCGGGCAGGATCGAGCCGGGATGCCCGGTGAACAGCCCGGTGGCGACCGCGATCACGGCGAGCAGCGGCGTCGCGATGAGCGCGTTGGCGAGGTGGCGGCCGGCGAGGTCGGTGCCGAGGTCGCGTTCCGAGCCGAACGTCACGGCGTTCATCCAGAGCGAGCGGCCGTCGAAACCGAACGTGTTGCCCGACTGGAGGGCGATCATCAGCGCGCCGAAGGCGGTGATGACGATCGGCAGCGCCGGGCCGCCCGGCCCGCCCTCGCCGGCCGTGCGGCCGAGCGAGAACGACAGGATGAGCGTGACGACGATGGCGCTGAACCAGCCCACCCGGAAGCGCGGCTCGCGCCTGATGTACTTCAGCTCCTTGCCGACGACGGCGGCGAGCGGCCCGTCGGGCAGCACCCGGTCGATCCAGCCGCTGTCCTTGCGCACCGACGCCGCCTGCGTGGAGACGTCCGGCGTCACCAGCGCCCGGCTCAGCGCCTTGATCCACAGCCAGCCGATCGCCGCCGTGAGCAGCGCCAGGAGCGCCAGCTCTCCCAGGCCGGTCAGGCCGCCGTCGGCGATCGCGTGCGCCGCCATGCCGGGCGGGGTCCAGCGCAGGACGCCGGCCAGCCCGGCCAGCAGCGCCTCGGGGTCGCCGAACCCGCGGTTGAGCAGCAGGTTGGGCAGCTGCGCGACCAGGACGACGAAGAGGGCGGCCACGGCCAGCACGTCCCGGCCGCGCCGGGTGCGGAGCGCGCTGGACAGCCCCGTGGTGATCAGGCGCGAGGTCACCACGCAGAGCGCGAACTGCAGCAGCACGGCGGGCACGCCGAGCAGCAATCCGCCGATCCCGGTAGGGAGCGCGATGAGCGCTCCGGAGGTGACGACGAGCATCGTGAGCGGCCACACGCCGGTCACGGACGCGGTGAACATGCCGATCGCGAGGCTGCGGGCGGGCAGCGGGAACAGCGCGAGCTTGGCGGGGTCGAGCGTGTCGTCGAGGCCGAAGGCCAGCAACGGCACGATCATCCAGCCGATCAGGAACAGGGTGAAGGCGACGATCACCAGCTCGACGGCGAGCTCGCGGGGCGCGAGCCGCAGCAGGCTCATCAGGAGGAAGCCGAGCACGGCCGTGCCGAGCGCGACGACCGTGGTGAGCAGGAAGCCGAGCTTGCGCTGGAGGTCGCCGCGCAGGTTGCCGGCGAGCAGGCGCAGCTTCAGCCGCGCGAAGAGGGCGACCGTGCTCACTGCGCGTCCTGCCTTGGTTCGTCGACGGGGGCGGGAGCGGGGGCTGGTTGGCGGGCGCCGGCGCCGAGCCAGGACAGGCCGCCGCCGCGGGCGTGCCCGGTGCCGCCGACCAGCTCCAGGAACGCCTCGTTGAGCCGCCGCCCGCCGCGGACCTGCTCCAGCGGCCCCTGCGCCACGATGTGCCCCTGGTTCATCACCGACACCCAGTCGCACAGCCGCTCGACGAGGTCCATCACGTGGCTGGAGAAGATGACGGTGGAGCCGGAGGCCGTGAAGCCCCGCAGCACCTCGGTGAGCGTGTTGGCGCTGACCGGGTCGACGCCCTCGAACGGCTCGTCCAGGAACAGCACCGACGGGTTGTGCAGCAGCGCCGAGGCCAGCCCGATCTTCTTGCGCATGCCTGTGGAGTAGTCGACGACGAGCTTGTCGGCGGCCCCGGTGAGGTCCATGACGGTGAGCAACTCCTCCGCCCGCCGCTCGACCTCGGCCTTGGGGAGCCCGCGCAGCCTGCCGGAGTAGGTCAGCAGCTCCCGCCCGGACAGCCGCTCGAACAGCCGCAGCCCCTCGGGCAGCACGCCGATGCGAGCTTTGACCTCGACGGGGTCACGCCAGACGTGGAAGCCGTCGATCTCGGCCGTGCCGCCGTCGGGGCGGAGCAGCCCGGTGATCATGCTGAGCGTGGTGGTCTTGCCCGCTCCGTTGGGGCCGACCAGGCCCGCGAAGCTGCCGGCAGGGACCACGAGGTCGACCCCTGCCACCGCGATCTGCTGCCCGTACCTCTTGAACAGGCCGTGGGTGCGTACGGCATCCGTCATGGAACCACTCTAGGAGGAGGTACTAGCCTTGCGCGCATGAGCGCTGCCGCCGAGTCAAAACCGGAGAAGACGGATAAGCCCGACAAGCCGGACATCCACACGACCGCCGGGAAGATCGCCGATCTGGAGCGGCGGCTGGACGAGGCGGTGCACGCCGGATCCGCGTCCGCCGTCGACAAGCAGCACGCCAAGGGCAAGATGACCGCCAGGGAGCGGGTGCTCGCGCTGCTGGACGAGGGCTCGTTCGTGGAGTTCGACGCGTTCGCCAGGCACCGCTCGACGATGTTCGGCCTGGAGCAGCGGCGGCCGTACGGTGACGGCGTGATCGCCGGGCACGGCACGGTCGACGGCCGGCAGGTCTGCGTGTTCTCCCAGGACGTGACGGTCTTCGGCGGCTCCCTCGGCGAGGTGTACGGCGAGAAGATCGTCAAGGTCCTGGACCTGGCGCTCAAGACCGGCTGCCCCATCATCGGCGTCAACGAGGGCGGCGGCGCGCGCATCCAGGAGGGCGTGGTCGCGCTCGGCCTGTACGCCGAGATCTTCAAGCGCAACGTGCACGCCTCCGGCGTGATCCCGCAGATCTCGCTCATCATGGGCGCGGCGGCCGGCGGGCACGTCTACTCCCCCGCGCTGACCGACTTCGTGGTGATGGTGGACCAGACCTCGCACATGTTCATCACCGGGCCCGACGTCATCAAGACGGTGACGGGCGAGGAGGTGACGTTCGAGGAGCTCGGCGGGGCGCACGCGCACAACACGAAGTCGGGCGTGGCCCACTACCAGGCGGCCGACGAGAACGACGCGCTCGACTATGTGCGGGCGCTGCTGTCCTACCTGCCGTCCAACAACCTGGACGACCCCCCGGCCTACCCGGCCGCCGCGGACCTCGATCCCGATCCCGAGCTGGACGAGCTGATCCCCGACTCGCCCAACCAGCCGTACGACATGCACCGGGTGATCGGGCGGGTGCTGGACGACGGGGAGTTCCTGGAGGTCCACGCGCGGTTCGCGCCGAACATCGTGGTCGGCTACGGGCGCGTGGACGGCCGGCCGGTGGGCGTGGTGGCCAACCAGCCCATGCATTTCGCAGGTTGTCTGGATATCAACGCATCCGAGAAAGCGGCACGCTTTATTCGAACATGTGATGCGTTTAATATTCCTATCCTGACTTTTGTGGATGTCCCGGGTTTCCTCCCCGGCACCGATCAGGAATGGAACGGAATCATCCGCCGCGGCGCCAAGCTCCTCTACGCCTACGCCGAGGCCACCGTCCCGCTGGTCACGGTGATCACCCGCAAGGCGTACGGCGGCGCGTACGACGTCATGGGCTCCAAGCACCTCGGCGCGGACGTCAACCTCGCCTGGCCCACCGCCCAGATCGCGGTCATGGGCGCGCAGGGCGCGGTCAACATCCTCTACCGGCGCGAGCTCGCCGCCGCCGACGACCCCGACGACCAGCGCGCCAGGCTCGTCACCGAGTACGAGGACACGCTGGCCAATCCGTACATCGCGGCCGAACGCGGCTACGTGGACACGGTGATCCGGCCGTCCGAAACCCGCCCCCAGATCGTCCGGGCGCTGCGCGCGCTCCGCAACAAGCGCGCCACGCTCCCACCCAAGAAGCACGGGAACATCCCGCTGTGACCCCGCCGCCGGCACCAGGACTGCGCGTCGTCCACGGCGACGCCACGCCCGAGGAGCTCGCCGCCCTGGTGGTCGCGCTGGCCACCCGGCAGGCCCCGCCGGAGCCCGCTCCGCAGGCCCCTCCGCAAAGATGGCGAAACCCAGCTAGAGGTATGCGTAAGCCTGTCGTCCCAGGGAAGTCGGCATGGCGGATGAGCGCCCTGCCCTAGATAGATCCTGGGAATCGGGTGTCAAGTTCCCCGGGAGTTGGGACTATCTAGAGAAAGTAGGCGTATATAGTCAGCCGATCAACTAACACCGCGGCCTGGAGGACGACATGGCCATCCCAGACCTCATGCCGCATCCTGTGGCAGCCAAGTACGCAGTCCTGGTGGATGTCGGTTATCTCTACGCGGCGGCCGGTGAAGTGCTGCTGGGCGCGAAGGAACGCAAGGAATATCGGGTGGCCGCTGATGAGCTCATCCAGAGTCTGCAGAAACATGCAGAGGAACGTATTTCTGGCGAACTCTTGCGGATCTATTGGTATGACGCCGCCCGTGACCGCGTGCCCACCGTCGATCAGCGGGTCATCGCCCAGCTCCCCTGGGTCAAGGTAAGGCTTGGCAACCTCAACGCCCGTGGTCAGCAGAAAGGCGTGGACGCCCAGATCAGGAGCGATCTGGAGGCGCTGGCCAGGCACCATGCCGTCACCGACACCATCCTGCTGGCCGGCGATGAGGACATGGTCCCGGCGGTGGAGGCGGCGCAGGCGTACGGCGTGCGCATCCACCTTTGGGGTGTCGAGCCGCCTTACGGCACCAACCAGGCCGAACGCCTGGTGTGGGAGTCCGACACCGTCGAAGTGATCTCCGCTGATTTCCTGAGGCCCTTTTTCAGCCGTGCTCCGCAGCCCGTGGCGGTCGCCCCGCCGGTCACGCCGTCGCCCGCCCAGGTCTTCGCCGGCCGCGCGCCGGTCAAGCCGCACGCCAAGCCGGGCCAGGTGGCCAAGCTCGGCCCGAGCCGCCCGCGCGTCGAGGACGTCGGCGAGCACGTGGCACAGAAGTGGATCCTCACCCGTGGCCGTGACAACATCCGCGACCTGCTGCCTGGACCGATCCTGCCGACCGTCATCGACACCGAGCTGCTGATCGAGGCCGAGAAGGAGCTCGGTCACTCGCTGCGGCCCTTCCCCGAGGCGCGGGTGTGGCTGCGCGACGGGTTCTGGGCGCGTGTCTACCGGGAGTTCGACCTGGGGGTCGGCGTCTCCTCCAAGTAGCCGAACATCGCGGACGATCAGGTCCGAAAACCGCCGGTCGCCGCCTCCTGGCAGCGCGTACCGTCGAAGTATGTCTCCACTGGAGCTCGACTTCGACTCCTGTTACCGGGCCGTCTCCGCCAGGGACGCCCGGTTCGACGGGCGCTTCTACACGGCGGTGACGACGACGCGCAT
Source organism: Nonomuraea wenchangensis (assembly GCF_900111685.1). GTDB lineage: Bacteria > Actinomycetota > Actinomycetes > Streptosporangiales > Streptosporangiaceae > Nonomuraea > Nonomuraea wenchangensis. Next base: position 42,421 of record NZ_FOHX01000014.1, on the reverse strand, counting down.
CTACTGCCGTCCGATCTGCCCGGCGCGTACGCCTGCGTCCAGGAACGTACGTTTCTACCGGCACGCGGCCTCGGCGGAGGCGGCCGGGTTCCGGCCGTGCAAGCGCTGCCGCCCCGAGCTGTCGCCCGGCGATCCCGGCTGGGACCTGCGGGGCGACCTCGTGGGCCGGGCGCTGCGGCTCATCGACGACGGCGCGGCCGACGAGCAGGGCGTGGCCGGGCTGGCCAGGCGGCTGCACATCACCGAACGGCACCTGCACCGGCTGTTCGTGGCCGAGCTGGGCGCCGGGCCGCTCGCGGTGGCGCGGACGAAACGGCTGCTGCTGGCCAAGCAACTGCTGACGGAGACCGTGCTGCCGATCACGGACGTGGCGTTCGCGGCCGGGTTCGGCAGCGTACGGCAGTTCAACGCGACGATGCGGGAGACGTACGGGTTCACGCCGAGCGAGCTGCGCGCCACGGCCGGGAGCCGTCCGGTCGCCGTGCGCGACCCCGGGGCGGAGAGCGCCGGGCCCGCGCCGCTGCGGTTGCGGCTGCACCGGCGGGAGCCGTACGACGTGGACGGCGTCTTCGCGTTCCTCACCGCCCGGGCGATCCCGAGGCTGGAGAGCGCGGACCGGACCTCGTACGCGCGGGCGGTGCCCGGCGGGACGATCACGCTCACGCCCCGGCCCGACCACGTCGCGCTCGACGTGGCGGTGGACGACACGCGGCAGCTCGCCCGCGTCGTGGCCCGCTGCCGCCGGCTGCTCGACCTGGACGCCGACCCGGAGGCGATCTCCGAGGCGCTCGGCCGGACCTCGCTCGGGCCGCTGGTCGCGGCCCGGCCGGGGCTGCGGGTGCCGGGGACGTTCGACGGGTTCGAGCTGGCCGTGCGGGCGGTCGTGGGGCAGCAGGTCTCGGTGGCCGGGGCCCGTACGCTGCTCGGGCGCATCGTCGCCCGCGCCGCCGCGCCCGACGGCCTCTTCCCCGCCCCCGGCCACCTGCTGGAGACCGACCTCACCGGGCTCGGCCTCACCGGCCGCCGCATCACCACGCTCAAGGAACTGGCCACCAGGATCACCGAGGGCCACCTCGACCTCGACGGCGGCCAGGACCCCGCCGAGGCCGTCGCGGCACTGCTCGACGTGCCCGGCATCGGCCCGTGGACCGCCGGCTACGTCGCGCTGCGGGCACTGCGCGACCCCGACGCCTGGCCCGCGGGCGACCTGGTGCTCAGGAAGCGGATGGCCGCCCTGGGCATCCCCGACGACGAAACCGAGCGGTGGCGGCCCTGGCGGGCCTACGCCGCGCTGCACCTCTGGAGCTCATCATGATCGCTGCACAGCTCGTCCCGACCCCGATCGGCCCGCTCGCCCTGCTGGCCCGCGAGGGGGTGCTGGTGGCGGCCGGCTTCACGGCCGACCCCGAGCAGATGTTCGCCCGGCTCGCTCCCGAGCGGCGCGCGGAGGGGCTGGAGGTGGTGGACGACCTCGGGCCGGCCGCGGAGGCGGTGCGCGCGTACTTCGCGGGCGACCTCGGCGCGCTGGACGGCGTACCCGTCGAGCAGCCCGGCTCGCCCACCCGCAAGCGGCTGCACGCGGTGCTGCGCGAGGTCCCGGCCGGCACCACCGTCTCCTACGCCGAGCTGGCCGAACGCGCCGGACTCCCGCGTACGGCGGCCCGCGCGGCCGGCTCCGCCTGCGCCCAGAATCTCATCGCCCCGTTCGTGCCGTGCCACCGGGTCCTGCCGAGCACGGGCGGCTACGGCGGCTACTACTACGGCGTTCCGGTCAAGGAGTGGCTGCTCGCCCACGAATCGGGAGGAATTACTAACTGAGTGTGATGGATCAATCGCATTCGGTAATGTGTTCGGCATGTCCCCCACACAGGAACACGAGTTCCTGCTCGAACTAGTACGCAACCGCCCATCGCTGGTGGCCACGCTGCTCACCGAGATGGGCGTGCCGGTGCCCGACTTCGACGAGGCCCGGCTGGAGAGCCCCGACTTCACCGACTGCGTCCCGACCGAATACCGCGCGGACTCGGTCGTGGTCCTGGCCGACGGCAAGCCGCTGTCCGGCATCGTGCTGGAGGTCCAGCGCGCTTATCGCGACGAGAAGACCTGGTCCTGGCCGGTCTACCTGGCCACGCTACGGGCTCGGCTCAAATGTCCGTGCACGCTGCTCGTCTTCTGCCCGGACACGCGGGTGGCGGTCAAGTGCGGCCGGCCGATCGACATGGGTCACCCGGGATGGTCCCTCCGGCCGATCGTCCTCGGCCCGGAGCAGGTTCCGATGATCACCGACCTCGAGAGGGCCGTCGCCGAGCCGGAGCTCACCGCTCTCTCCGCGATCGTGCACGGCTCGACCGAGGAGGGTTTCAAGGTCCTGCAGACATTCCACGATGCGCATGAGCACCTGCCCGAGGAGCTCAAAAGTTATTCTGACCTCGTGCTCTCGGTGCTGCCGGAGTTCGTCGTCGCCAAGTTCAAGGAGATCTCGATGGCCATGGGCACCAACTACGAGCCCCGAAGCAAACTGGTCCGCGAGTGGGTCGACCATGGCATCGCTCAGGGGATCGCGCAGGGGGAGGCCAAGGCCGTCCTACGCATCCTCGAAGGGCGGGGGCTCGCCGTTTCCGAGGAGGCGCGGGAACGCATCCACACCTGCGAGGACCCCGACCTCCTGCTCGCCTGGGTCGACAGGGCCCTCACCGTCGAGAGCGCCGACGAGCTCTTCGAGAAGGAGGCCGGTTCCGGTCACTGAGGCCGGACGTTGCTCTGGATCTCGCCGACCGGCACGTCCCGGCTCGTGCCCACTTCGACGGGCGCGAACTGGACCGCCACGTCCCCCTGGACGGCGACCGGCCAGACGGTGGTGACGGTGAGCGTGTACTTCTCCTGCGGCTGGTCCACGGACGAGCGCAGATAGCGCACGCCGCAGGAGAACGTGCCGCCCTTCACGTACGGCTTGCCCTGGGCGCCGCAGCCGCTCACGGTGACCTCGGCCCGGTCGCCGCTGGTGCCCGGGTCGATCTTGATCTCCTGGAGGGTGGCGACCACGGTCGCGCTCATGACCCCGGGGATCGTCGCCGTCACCGACCTGCGCGGCGCGCCGATGCCCTCCACCCACACCCAGGTCGGCAGGTTGACGTAGCTCTTGGCGTCGGGGCTCAGCCTGACCGTCGGCTCGGGCACGGTCAGCGCGGCCCGCGCGATCTCGGCCAGCTCCCGCACGGTGATCCCGGCCGGCGGCGTCTGCCCCGGCGGCACGAACACGAACGGGTCCAGCGCGCTGAAGCACGCCAGGCCCTTGGGGTCGGAGGAGTCGTACGCGGGGCCCCACCAGCGGCCCTGCTGCCCGACCCGCTCCTTGAACTGCTCCAGGAACTTCTCGAACTTCTCGTCGGTCGCGTCCTTCGTGAACTTGAAGAAGAAGTCGCGCAGGCTCTCCTGCGTCTTCAGCATCTCCTCGGCCCCCTGGCCGGGCTCGTACCAGCAGGGCCGCTTGAGCACGTAGCCGTCGGCCTTCCCGCCCTTGGCGTCACCCGAGATGACGATCTTCGAGTGGGTGAGCACGACGCCCTTCGTCCGCCCCTCGTCGATCGTCCGGCCGGGGTCCGGTTTGGGCGCCAGCCCGGCGGTGAGGGCGAGCAGGCCCGCGACGGTCGCGGAAAGGAGGGGGTTCATGCGGGGCACCCTTTCAGGTCGGCGCGGACGTCCCTGATCCGCCACACGTCGTCGTCGCCACGATGCATGGCGAGGGACTGGAGGTACGGGGTGTCGAGCCAGTCGGGGCGGGGCGAGATGGCCTTACCGGTGCGCGCCGAGACGAACCGCATGCCCGCCTCGTCCACGCACATGTCGATCACCGCGCCTTTGCCCGTCCTGGAGACGCGCAGGTCGTAGAGCCGGGCGACGCCGCGCACCGTCTGTTTCCTGTCGAGGAAGTACTTCACCCACTCGTACGCGGCCTGGGCGGCGGTGAGTTCAATGTCGATGTCCTGCAAAGGCCGATCGCTGCCGGCGACGAGCGCCTTGCGCATGGCCACCATGTAAGCGGCGCCCACCTCTGCCAGCGGGTCCCGCTTCGCGGGCCAGTCGATCTCCACCCGGAACTTGCCGCCGCCCATGGCGACGGTCTCCTTGCCCTTCCCTTTGAGGGTCTCCTCCTCGCCGGTCCCCTCCTGGGGGCTTTCCGTAGGCGCCGCCGCGCGGGCGGTGCCGCTGCCGTCCGCCGAGGGCTCGGCCCCCGGCGAGTACGGCCGCTCCGGCTGGCCGCAGCCCGCCAGAACCAGTAAGACCAGCACCATCGCTGCTCGTCTCATGCCGATGACTCCCTCACGACGTGGATGCGCCACGTGGGCAGCAGTTCTTCGATCAGCGCCTCGGTCTCCGGGGCGAGTGCGCCGCCGTACGGGTGCGAGGCGGCCCGCCGGGTCAGGCCCTCGACGACGGCCCGCAGCCGGACGCCGTCCTGGGTGGCGTGCGTGGCCCGCAGCAGGTCGCGCCAGAGCCCTTCGTCGTCTGCCGCGAGCAGCAGCGCCTGGCGGACGGCGGCGACCGCGGCGTCCGGCCGGTCCTGGGCGAGCCGGAGCTCGCAGAGCTGGTGGGCGGCGTCGGCCACCCCGGCGGCCACGTCGTACTCCAGGTCCTCGGCGGCCAGCCAGGCGTACCTGCCGGGCGGCCGTCCGGCCAGCAGCGGGCCCCTGACCAGGCCGAGCGCCTTCTCCAGGAGGACGGGCCTGGCCATCGCGTCGCCGCGCGCGCGGCGGACGAGCTCGCGGAACAACATCCAGTCCGTACGCACCTCGGGCCCCAGCCGCAGCCGCCCGGCCTCGTCCGTGAGCAGGTGGTCGGGCCCGAGCCACTCCGCGACCCGGGCGATCGTGGCGTCTCTGACCAGGTCCTGTACGCCGCGCGGCCATAACACGCCGCCGAGCACGACGGGGTGCACGCCGCCGGGATGCGTGGCCAGGTAGACCAGCATCTCGGCGGCCAGCGCCAGCCGGCCCTCCTCCAGCGGGCGCAGGCCCCGTACCTCGACCGGGCCGAGCAGGCGGATCTCGACGGCCGGCGGGTGCAGCCCGACCAGCGGCTCCGGCTCGGGGATCGGCTCGCCCTCCATGCGGCCGGCGGTGCGGAACAGCTCGACCAGCGCCCGGTAGTGGCGGCGGGGCAGGAGCTGGGCCTCCACCTCGAAGCCGAGCTCGGCGATGCGGGCCTTGCCGTCGTCGGTGATCTCCAGGGTCCAGGTGGCGTGCGGGATGTCGCCCGCGACGACGTACCCGGCGGTGTCCCTGCGGGCCAGCAGCGCCAGCCGGCGCGCCTCCTCGTGCGTGGGCGCGACCGCCGACAGCAGGTAGTGGGCCTCGCGCGGGCTGCCGGTGACCCGGCCGGTCAGCACCTGCTCGCGCGGCGCCGCGGCGGCCTCCAGCTCGGGCAGCACCTCGGCCAGGCCGCCGACGGCCCTGATCCGGTCGGGAGCGATGGCGGTCAGCTCCTCGCCGAACCCGACGAGCGTCACCCGCATGCGGTCGGACCAGCGGTTCGTGGCCAGTTCGACGGCGATCGCGGCCAGGGCGGCCGTGGTCTGCGGGCCGCGTACGTTGATCAGGCCCTGCGCCGCCTCCAGGTCCACGAGCACCCGGCCGCCCGCGTTGACGCCGATGGACACGAGCCCCGGGTACGGCGCGCCGCCCGGCTGGTCCTCCAGCAGCCGGCCCTCGTGGGCGGGCAGCCGCCACACCTGGCCGCCGTCCTGGGCGGTCCAGGGCGCGGGCGGGTCGGGGTCGGGCGGGTGCACCCACAGGTCGAGCGTGCGCGCGGACAGGTGGGCGGCGTACACGGTGGGCGGGGTGCGGTGCCGGGCGGCCAGCTCGGCGCCGAGCAGCCGCAGGCCGATGTCGAGGATGCGGGCCCCGGGCGCGTCGCCGCCCAGCCGGAGCGCGATCTCGGCCTCGGCGGCGTCGCCGTGCGGGCGGACGACGCGGCGGCCGGGCAGCCGGCTCCACAGTTGCTCGCGGCGGCGGCGGGAGAGCACGAACAGCAGCCCGGCGGCGGCCAGCGAGGCGGGGGCGAGGTAGTCCATGAGCTCGCCGGACTGGGCCTCGCGCACCACCGGCTGCTCCCGCCGCTCCTGCTCGGGGAGCCGACGGTCCTGCTCGGGCAGGCGGTGTTTGGCCCCGCCCCTGTTCTCGGCGCGGCGCTCGACGTCCTTCTTCTGTTCGGCCTTCTGCTCGGCCTTCTGCTCGGCCTTCTGCTCGGCGCGGTCGGCGCGTTGCTCGACCGAGCGGGAGACCTCCGCGCGGCCGGGATGGTCGCGCAGCGTCTGCTCGCGCGGCTGGCCGACAGGGACGGTGTGCGTGTGGCGGGCGTCGTCCGGCATGTCGAGCACCCAGCCGGGCCTGATCAGGTCGGCCATCCGCAGCCGGGAGCCGTCGGGCTGCTCCTTGGCCTGGTTGAGGCGGTAGATCTCGTGGTAGCGGCGGCCGTCGCCGAGGCACTTCTCGGCGATCTCCCACAGGCTCTCGTGGTGGCGCCCGTGCGGCGGCTGCACCACGTACACCTTCTTGGTCTGCTGGGTGTCGAGCGTCGCCTTCTCGACGATCGGCGCCGAGTACGCCACCGTCGTCACCGGCGGCGCGACGGGCGCCGGCGCCAGCTTCGCGAACGGCGCGACCATGGCCCCGGCGGTGAACAGCAGCAGCACGGCCCCGACGAGCTTGTTGGCCAGCGCCTGGGTGCCGCCGGACAGCGGCACGCGGGCGGGCATGCCGACCCTGCGGACGCCGGCGTACACCTCGACGAGCACGCACACGAACAGCTGGAACCAGGCCAGCCACACGAGCAGGACCAGCACCGCCGTGATCGTGCTCGGCCCGGCCTGGCTGAGCAGCGTCCGCACGTCGAACTGTTCGGGGTCGATCGGCGGCCCGACGAACCTGAGCAGCGCGTACGGCACCCCGCCCACGAGCGCGACCAGCAGGACCAGCGCGCCGAGCCCGGCGAGCACGTCGCCGGGGCCGCGCCTGGCCGGGATGCGCGCGGGGCTGTGCCGCCCGTGGGCACGCCCGGCAGTGCGCCCACCGGGGCGCCCGGCGGGACGCCCGTGGGGCCGCGCCGGCTCTCGCGTCGGCATCGCCTCTCCTTTCGCCCGCTCAGCGTGGTGCCTCGCGCGTTCCGCGTGCCACTGAGTGAAGCCATTCGGTCTATCTCGCTTGGGGCGCGGCTGTGGCCTCGCCGGTCATGTCCGATCCGGGGAAGCCGATCGCGCCGAGGAAGAACGCCTGCCAGCGCACCGACACGCTCACCGTCACCTGCTCCTGCTGCACCGCGCAGCGGCCGGCGCGTACGTCGTCGCCCTGGGCCGCGACGATCTCGTCGGCCCGCGCGCACACGCGGTCCTCGCCGAGCAGCCGGGTCTCGCCACTGGTGCGCAGCACGTCCTCGTCGATCTGGTCGGCGCCGGCCCGCGCGGCCTGCTCGGCCACGTCGGCGGCCCGCAGCCGGGCGTTGATCGCCCCGCCGCCGTCCACCAGCAGCCCCGCCAGCAGGAACGCGACCACCGAGAACAGCACGGTGAACACCGACATGGACCCCCGCTCGCTCACTCGACCCTCCTGAACTGCTCCAGGGGCACGACGGCGGTGCCGGTGAGCCGCTTGGCGCCGAACCCGGCGAAGCCGAGGTCCAGCTCGCAGGTGACGACGGCCTCCACCTGCCCGCCCTGCTCCCACTCGGAGCCGTCCAGCGACACGGCCGGCGAGCCGCAGGGGCCGGTGAGCGTCGCCCGGGTGATGGCGTCGGCGGCCCCCTGGGCGTCGTCGAACGTACGCTGCACGGAGGCGGCGCGGGCGGCGTCCCTGGCCGCGCCGTTGACCCGGCCCTGCGACTCCACCAGCACCCCGGCCCCGGCCAGGAACAGCAGGAACAGCAGGAAGACCGGGGCCAGCATGACCGTCTCGACGGCCATGGACCCGCGCTCGCGATCGGCCCTCATTCGCAGTCCTCGCCCCCGTTGTCGGGGCGGAAGCACTCGACGGGCCCGCCGGCGGTCGCGCTGATCGTGAACGTCAGTGACGGCAGCAGCGGGATGACCTGTACGGCGCTGCCGGTCACGGTGACGAACCGTTCGTCGGGCTCCCTCTCGGACGTCGTGGCGGTCGCGCCGCCGAGCAGCCGTGGCCCGATCGCGCGGACGATCTCGGTGGCCTTGGCCGTGGCCGTGCCCTCCCAGCCGGCCGAGTCGATCGGCGCCGCCCTGGCCACGCGCGCCCCCTCCTGGGCGGCCGCCTCGGCGACCTGACGCGCGTGGAACCAGAGCGCCACCTGCACGATGAGCAGTGCCACCGCGAGAATGACCGGCATGAGCAGCGCCAGCTCTACCGCGCTGGCGCCACGTTCGCGGGCGCGGCGGCGCGGGCTACTCGTCGCCGCCACCGCCGCCACCGCCGAAGCTCTGCTCGATCTGGCCCTGCTGCTGCTCCACCAGCGTTCTGATCAGCGTGGCCAGCCCGAGCGCGACGCCCGCGATGATGGCGGTGATGATCACCCACTCGACGGCGGAGGCGCCCCGGGTGGGGGCGGTCCTGGCCCGGTGGACGCGTACGGCGAGGCACGCACGGAGATAGACGATCCAGGGATGGTTCATGAGACCCCCAACATCTTCATCGCGGCGGGATAACTGAGAAAGATCACGAAACCGGCGCAGAGCAGGAGCTGGGCGACGAGCATCGACTGCGAGCGCTCGCCCGCGCGTCCCTCGATCTCGGCCAGCTCCCGGCGGCGCAGGGTGGCGGCCCTGGCCGTGAGGGACGAGCGGACCTTGGCGCCGTCGTCGGCCACCAGGCCGAGCGCCGCCGACAGGTCGCGCAGCTCGTCGACGTTGATCTCCTCCCCGAGCTGGCCGAGCGCCTGCCAGGGGGTGATGCCGACGATGCGCGCGCCGCTCAGCGCGTCGCGGATGCGGCCCATCGCCCAGTTGGGCTGCTCGCCGCTGATCGTCACCGCCATCATCAGCGCCTCGGGGACGCCGCGCCCGCCGGCCAGGTTCATGGACACGAGGTCGAGGAACGCGCCGACGACGTGACGGAAGTCGCGTCTGCGCGCCGCGGCCTCCTTGCGGATCTGCAGGTCGGGCAGGAAGAAGAAGACGACCGCGGCCAGCACCGCCACCCAGAACGGGATGGCCGGCGAGCTGCCCCACCCCATCAGCATCAGCCAGCCGAGCAGCAGCGGGAACGCCAGCAGGCCGGCGGCGCCGAGCAGCGCCTTGGTCGCGAGGAACGCCTCGAAGGAACGGCCGAGCAGCGCCAGGTCCGAGCGTACGGACCTGACCTCCCAGCCGCGGGCGGCGTAGAGGGCGGCCAGCCGTACGCCGAGGTTGCGGCGGAACGCGCCGACCTCCTCCTCGGGCAGCAGGAGCTGGATGCGCGGCGCGCCGGCGTCCTCGCGTACGGCGTCCAGCGCGAGCAGCCGCGCCACCAGCCCGGGGCGGGCCGGGAAGATCGCGCGTACCAGTACGAACAGGCCGAGCCCGAGCGCGGCTCCGGCCAGCGCGCCCTCAACCATCGCCGCCCCTTCCGGTCAGCAGCCGCGTCGGCTTGTCGAACCCGGCCAGCCGGCGCATCCACGCGAACCCCGCGCCGAACAGCGCGGCGACGACCACCAGGACGGCCTGGCCGAGCGGGTCGTCGTACTCCTCGACGTAGTCGCCGTTGAACAGCACGAGGAGCGCGGCGAAGCCCAGCGCGGTGATCACCACGATCTGCACGCTGCGCCGGGTGGCGCGGCGCTCGGCCTCGACGCGGCGGCGCATGTCGAGCTCCTCGCGGGCCGAGACGGCGAGCGCGCCGAGCACGTCGCGCAGGCCGGGGCCGCGCAGCTTGGAGTTGAGGATGAGCGCGGCCACCACCAGGTCGGCGGAGGGGTCGTCGAGCTCGTCGGCGAAGATCGCGAGCGCCTCGGGCAGCGCCATCCTGGTGTGCAGCCGGTCGATCATGGCCCGCAGGTGCGGGCGGAGCGTCGGCGCGGCGGCCCTGATCGACGACGGGATCGCCTGCTCCAGCCCGGCCGCGCCGGCGATGGTGTCGCGCAGCGACTCGGTCCAGGCGGCGAGCCCTTCGAGGCGGCGCATGGCGGCCCGCTCCTCGGCCGCGCCGCCCGACAGCCCGCGCCAGGCGAACACCAGCAGCACGGTGCCCACCGCCGCGACCGGCCACCGGGTGATGAGCAGGACCAGCGAGGCGGCCACGGCGGCGACCGCGCCGCGCGTGGTCAGCATCCTGACCAGGTGGCGTTGGGGCTGCGGCGGGCGGGGGCGCATGCCGTACAGGGAGAGGATCAGCAGGAACAGTCCGCCGCCGGCCAGGGCGCCGGCGAGCAGGGCGAACGGGTCCATGGTCAGGCCCATCGGTCACCATCCTCCCGGGGTGTAGCCGTGCGCCATGAGCTCGTCCAGGCACGAGACGGGCGCGTGCGGCACGGCGGAGCCGTCGGGGCCCGGCGCGAACACCTCGCTCGACAGGACGCGGCCGTCGCAGCCGTTGACCTCGCGGACGCTGGAGACGTAGCGGCGCAGGGTGCCGCCGCGGTGGTAGTCGTTGCGCTTCTCGACGAAGACCACGAAGTCGATCGCGCCGGCGATGAGCATGTGGGTGGCGTCGATGGGCAGGCGCTCGCCGGCCTGGAGCGCGTAGGTGGCGATGCGGTTGAAGACCTCCATGCTGGAGTTGGCGTGGATGGTCGACAGGGAGCCGTCGTTGCCCTGCGTCATCGCGTTGAGCATGGTGACGATCTCGTCGCCGAGCACCTCGCCGACGATGACGCGGCTGGGGTTCATCCGCAGCGAGCGGCGGACCAGCTCGGCCATGGAGATCTCGCCCTGGCCCTCGGAGTTGGGCAGGCGCTGCTCGAACGCGACGACGTTGGGATGCAGCTCGGGGAACTGGTCGAGGCCCAGCTCCAGGGCGCGCTCGACGGTGATGAGGCGCTCGCCGGCCGGGATCTCGTTGGCCAGGGCCCGCAGCAGGGTGGTCTTGCCGGCATTGGTGGACCCGGCGATCATGATGTTCTTGCGGGCGGCGACGGCCGCGCTGAGGAACCTGCCGAGGTCGGGGCCGACCGTGCCGTTGCCGACGAGGTCGCTGAGGAAGACCTTGCCGAGGCGGGCGCGGCGGATGGAGATCGCGGGGCGGACGGTGACGTCCATGACCGCGCTCAGCCGCGAACCGTCGGGCAGGCGCAGGTCGAGCTGCGGGTTGGCGGTGTCGAACGGCCGGCTCGACAACCCTGAGTACGCGGCCAGGATCTGGATCAGCTCGACGAGCTCGTCGTCGGACTCGGCGACCGGGTCGTGCATGGCCTCCTGGCCGTCGGCGTAGCTGACGAAGACGCGGTCGCAGCCGTTGATGTCGATGTTCTCGACCTGGGCGTCGTCGAGCAGCGGCTGGAGGCGGCCGACGCCGAACAGCGCGGCGTGGATGCCGGCCGCCAGCGCCTCCTCCTCCTCGACCGTGGGCGGCGTGCGGCCGAGGCCGATCTCGTTGCGCGCGTGCTCCTCCAGGACCTGCGAGATCAGCGCCCTGGCGAACTGGCGCTCGTCCTCGCCGGTCATGGCGGGCAGGCCGTTGGCCTGGTCGAGCCGGCGCTGGTGGGCCAGGCGGTCGCCGACCTCCTGGCGGAAGCGCTTGACCAGCAGGTGATCGATCATCGGTGGCTCACCAGCCTCGCCGCGAGGTCGCGGGCCGTACGGATGAGGAGGGAACGGTCGAGCCGGCCGCCCCACTGGCCGCGCAGCAGCTCGGCGCCCTTGGGGTCGTGGGCCAGGCCGTAGACGAACTGGACGCTCGGGCCGACGATCCTGCGTACGTCGTCGATGGAGGCGCGGTAGGCGCGCGGGTCGGCGATGACGACGACGCCGTGCGCCTTGGTGACCTGGAGGCGTTCGCGCAGGTGGGCGACGTGGTCGAGGGTGGCCCTGGTGAGCAGCACGACCTGCTCGGCCTCGGCCAGCAGGTCGCCGAGCTGGGGGTGGGCGCCGAGCCGGCCGCAGTCGGCGATGACGTCGGCGTCGGGGATCGCGGCCAGCGCCCGGCCGAGCGGGCCCCAGAGCCAGGTGAGGCCGGCGGCCTGCTCGGCGTGGGTGAGCCCGGCCAGCACGTCGAGCCCGCCGATGATCTTCTGGGTGTGCTGGTGGATCTGGGCGGGCTCCAGGCCGCGCCGGGCGGTGGCGCCCAGGGTGAGCAGGCCCTTGCCGGGGTTGAGCACCCCGCCGTCGGCGGCGGGCAGGCGGTAGGCGAGGTCGCCGCCGGCCGGGTCGCACTCGGCCAGCAGCACCGGCCGCGGCCATACGGCGGCCAGTGCCGTCGCGGCCGTGGTGACGCCCGGCGCGCCCTTGTCGGCGGCCAGCACGATCAGTCCCACGTCAGCGTGCCCCCGGAAGCTCGGCGACGGCGATCTCGCCACTGGAGGCGAAACCCACTATTTCCGGTGCGGCCGTTGAATCCACCACTACCGTGATCTGGCCGGAATTTCCTGACCTGGACTTGTCGCCACCGGCGGAGAAGACGAGCGCGTTGGGGGCGAGAACGCGGGTTTGCCCCTGACTGGTGCGGCTGGGCACGTAAATGACCTGAACGCGGTCTCCCCGCTCAATGCCCGCCGGCATTTGGCCGGGTTTAAGTGCCAATCCGACGGTGGCCTTTCCCTCGCCGAGCTCGGTGCTGGCGCGGACGCCCATCCGGTTGGTCAGCAGGGTGCCGGGGAGGATCGTGACCGTCGCGAAGCTGTTCGTGACCAGCTCGCGCTGCGACCAGCTCACGTAGTCGACGCCCTCGCCGGCCACCTTGACCTCTTCGAGCGCCTCGGGCGGGAACTTCTGACCGGCCCCGACCTGCTGTATGACCCTGATGGCCGAGACGCGGCCGCCGCTGTTGAGCACGAGCAGGGTCGTGGCGAGCGCGCCGCCGAGTATGAGCAGGACGGCGAGCGCGGCCAGAGCCGGCTTGCGTTCTCTGGGTGGCACGGGGAGCTTGCGCGAGGCCGGGCCGGACAACCCCGCCGCCGCGTTGACGGCAGGCTTTTCACTGGTCCTCATGGGTGGGGGGCTCCCAAAGTGAATTAAGGAATCCCCGCCATTATGTGGGGCATGTCGGTGCGGCGTGGCCGGAATGCGAGGACCAATGCTCGTTTCGCAGGTGGCGAGATGTCAAGAGGCGATAATCGATGCCTATTTTTTCTATCCAGTTGACGGAAGGGCATTTTCCCCGTTATGCCGGTCACTTGCGTCACATAAGTCACTCCACTCGCGCGCGTTTATCCACAGAACCGCGTTCTCATGCCGGTGACGTCAACCGGCGGGTCTAATCTCGCCGCGGGCGTTACCTTGGCGCCCGGCAGCCATGCCGTACGACAGCTAGTGCCGTCCGACACCTATGCCTCAGGCATCCATGCCGTCCGGCGTCGAGCGAGGGGACCCAAGCGATGCGGATCATGCTCACCGTGCTCGGCGGGCAGGGCGAGCGCGACGTCGTGATCGACGGCGACGACGACGCCACCGTGGCCGCGATCGGCGCGGCGCTCGGCGACCCCGCGCCCCTGGCGCAGGTCGTCCGGCTGCCCAAGTCCCGCGCCCCCTATGGGGCGGCGCCCGGCGCCGACGCGATGCGCGTGCCGCCGCCGCGCCGGGCCGAGTTCGCCGCCCCGCCCGTCGAGCACGAGCCGGTCGTGTGGCGCGACGGGCGGCCGCTCGACCCGCGGGCCAGGGCCGCGTCCGTGCTGCGCGACGGCGACAAGGTCACCCTCGACCCCCGCCTGGCCAGGGCAACGGTGATCGAGGAGCCTGGCGGGGTGGCCGAGGTGCGCGTGGTGGGCGGTCCCGGCGCGGGAGCCGTCCACCGGCTGGGGCTCGGGGCGCACGTCATCGGTGCCGACCCCATGTGCGCGATCGCCGTCCCTGATCCCGCGCTCGCGCCCGAGGCGGTCACCGTCCGCGTGACGCCCGACGCGATCACCGTCGAGCGCACCTGGCGGGCCCGCGACGAGGCCCCCAAGCCCAAGCTCAAGGGGCGGTGGGCCGACGAGGTGGCCGAGCTGACGGCGCGGGTCGCCGAGCGCGAGGCGGCCGAGCACGCCGCCGGCTACACCGAGGTGCCCGAGCTCGATGGCCGGCCGCTCACCGAGCCCGTTGCCTGGCTCGACCAGGCGGTGCTCACCTGCGGCTCGTCGGTGTTCGTGCTGACCGCGGTCGAGCCCAAGGACGCTCACCTGGCGCCGCTCGGCGAGGGCGGCGTGGCCTACAACCGGCCGCCGCGGCTGCGCAGGCCCGAGCCGCAGCGCGCGTTCGTCCGGCCGAAGGAGCCGTCCAGGAGCGAGGGGATGCGGCTGCAGCTGCTGGCCGCGTTCCTGCCGGCCGTGCTGGGAGTGACCCTCGCCCTGGCCCTCCAGGTCTGGTACTACCTGCTCGTCGCGCTCATGACGCCGGTCATCATGATCGGCCAGTGGTGGAGCGACCGCCGCCACGGCAAGAAGCAGCACAAGAAGGCGCTCAAGGAGCACCGCGAACGGCTCGCGGAATACGACGCCGCCGTCGAGCGCGCCCGCGTGGCCGACGAGGCCGCCCGCCGTGCCGACGCGCCCGACCCCGCCCAGGTGCTGCTCACGGCCACCGGGCCGCGGCGGCGGCTGTGGGAGCGCCGCATCCACGACACCGACGCGCTGCGGCTCCGGGTCGGCCTCGCCGACCTGCCCGCCGACCTGCAGCTGACGGAGGAGCAGGGCGGGCCGCTCGACCCGCCGACGTGCCGCTCGGTGCCGGTGGCGCTGCCGATGCGGCGGCTCGGCGTGGCCGGCGTCACCGGCCCGCGCGCCTTCGCCGGCGGCCTGGCGAGCTGGCTCGTCGCCCAGGCCGCCACCCTGCACAGTCCGCGCGACCTCGCCATCGTGCTCATCTCGGCGCACCCCGACGCCGAGGACCGCTGGGGCTGGCTGCGCTGGCTCCCCCACTGCGGGCCGCGCGGCGGCGAGGAGTGCCTGGCGCTGATCGGCGTCGATCCCGAGTCGGCCGCCCGCCGCGTCGCCGAGCTGGCCGCCCTCATCGACGAGCGCCAGAACACCAAGATCCCCGAGCTGGGCAAGATCCCCACCGGCTGGGACGACCTCGGCGGCACCGGCGCCGACCAACCGGCCTTCTCCTCCTACGACGTACGCCCCTACGACATCCTGGTGATCCTCGACGGCGCCCAGGTGCTGCGCGGCCTGCCCCACATGCCGCAGGTGCTGCGCCAGGGGCCGCGCTCCGGCGTCTACACCCTCGCCATCGACGACGACCAGCGCCTGCTGCCCGAGGAGTGCCAGACGGTGGCGGCCTGCGGCCCCGACGGGCTGGTCCACCTGCGCGGCGGCGGCCTCGATGTCATCGGCCCGGTGCTGGGCGACGCCGTCTCGCCCGCCTGGTGCGATCGCCTGGCCCGGGCCCTCTCCCCCATCCGCGACGTCAGCCGCGACGCCCCCGGGGGCGACCTGCCCGACGCGGTCCGCCTGCTCGACCTGATGGGCCTGCCGAGCCCGTCCGGCCCGGAGCTGGCCGCCCGATGGCGGGCCCACGGCTCCACGCAGGCGCTCATCGGCGTCGGCCCCGACGGGCCGTTCACCGTCGACCTCCGGCTCGACGGCCCCCACGGGCTGATCGCCGGCACCACCGGCGCCGGCAAGTCCGAGCTGCTGCAGACGCTGATCTGCGCGCTGGCCGTCGCCAACCGGCCCGACCAGCTCACGTTCGTGCTGATCGACTACAAGGGCGGGGCGGCTTTCAAGGAGTGCGTACGCCTGCCGCACACAGTCGGCATGGTCAGCGACCTCGACGGCCACCTGACGCAGCGGGCACTCGACTCGCTGGCCGCCGAGATCCGCCGCCGCGAGCGCCTGCTGTTCCAGGCGGGCGCGAAGGACCTCGACGACTACGCCGGGCCCGTCTCCCTGCCGCGGCTGGTGCTGATCATCGACGAGTTCGCCGCGCTGGTGGCCGAGCTGCCCGACTTCGTCACCGGGCTGGTCGACATCGCCCGCCGGGGCCGTTCACTGGGCATCCACCTGATCCTCGCCACGCAGCGGCCCGCCGGGGTGGTGACCGCCGACATCCAGGCCAACACGTCGCTGCGCATCGCGCTGCGGGTCACCGAGCCCGCCGAGTCGTCCGACGTCATCGACCTGCCCGACGCCGCCCAGATCTCCAAGAACACCCCCGGCCGGTGCTACGTGCGCTCCGGGGTGGGGGCGGCGGTCGCCGTACAGACGGCCCGGGTCGGCGGACGCAGCCCCGCCCTGCCCGCCGCCGGGGGCGGGACGCCGACCGCCGACGTCCGGGTGATCGACGTGGGCTGGCGCGCCCTGGGCCGCGCCCTTCCCCGGGCGCCGCGGTCCGAGGAGGAGTCGGCGGTCACTGACCTCACGCTGGTGGCCGACGCCCTGATCGAGGCCGCCCGGCTGACCGGCGTCCCACCACAGCCCAGCCCCTGGCTCGACCCCCTCCCCACCCTGTTCGTCCTCCCCCTGCCCGCCCCTGCCCGCGCACCTGCACCCGCCCTCGGCGGAACGCCCGCGTACGACGCCTCCGGCCCGCTCTCGGAGAACGCCGCTGGAGCGCCGGCAGGCGACGGCGCTGGGACGTCTGCGCACGACGGGGCTGGAACGTCTGCGCACGACGGGGCTGGAACGTCTGCGCACGACGGGGCTGGAGCATCCACACACGAGGATGCTGGAACGTCTGCGCGCGACGGCGCTGGGGGGCCTTTGCGCGACGCTGGCGGGGCACCTGCCCCCGGTGCTGCCGATGGGCCGCCGTTGCAGGCGTCGGGGGTGCCCTTCCGTGGTGACCCGCTTCAGGCGCGGGCCCGGGTGAAAGGCTCCGGGCAGCCGTCGTTCGACAGCTCCGGCCGGCCGGGGAAGGCGAACGTGCATCCGGCGTCCGTGACCGGAGCACCGCCCGTGTCCCGGCCCGGCCCGACGCCACCCTCCGGCTTCGGCGCCCCACCCGCCACTGACCCCACGGCCCCGGCGGCCACCGACCCGGCCGCCCCCGACCTCGGCATACCGCCTGCCACCGGCCCCGCCATCTCGGCGGTCGCTGATCTCGGTGCCGACTCCCGCGTGGGTTTCCGTGGGGTGGAGGAGGACGTGTTCGTGGAAGTGGAGCCGGTGCCGTTCGGGATCACTGACCGCCCGTGGGCGCAGGACCGGAAGCCGCTGACGCTGGACCTGGCGCACGGCGGGCATCTGCTCATCGCGGGCGCCGCGCGCAGCGGCAGGTCCACGGCGTTGCGGACGATCGCCGGCTCCATCGCCGCTCACACCTCTCCCGCCGACGTCCACCTGCACGCGATCGACTGCGGGTCCGGGGCGCTGCTGCCGCTGGTGGCGATGCCGCATTGCGGCGCGGTGGTGACGCGGGACCAGCTCGACCGGGTCGAACGCCTGCTCAACCGGCTTCGCGCCGAGATCGGCCGCCGCCAGCAGCTCCTGGCCGAAGCGGGCCATGCCTCGCTGGCCGAATACCGGCAGGCCGGGCATCGGCTGCCCTGGCTGGTGTTCATGATGGACCGGTGGGAGGGCTTCGTGGCCGCCTTCGAGAGCTACGACTACGGGCGGCTGATAGAGGCGCTGCTGCAGCTGCTGCGCGAGGGCCCGGCTGTGGGGCTGCGCGCCGTGATCACCAGCGACCGGTCAGGGCTGCTGGGCCAGGTGTCCACGGTGTTCGACGACCGGCTGCTGCTCCGCCTGTCCGACTCCGCCGACTACGGGCTCGCCGGGTTCCCGCTGAAGGGGCTGCCCTCTTCGGTGCCGCCGGGGCGTGCGCTGTCCCTCGGCGACCACGGCATCATCGAGCATCACATCGCCCTGCTCTCCCCCGATCCGGCGGGGCCCGCGCAGGTGGCGGCGTTGCAGTCACTCGCCCGCGCCGTCCCCGTCCCCCTTTCGTACGACTCCGCCACTGGCACTGGTACGGGGGCGGGCGGCGGGTACGGGCGGGGCGGGGCGGCGCACGCGGTCTCGTCGTCCGGAGGGCGGGGCGGGTGGCGGTGGCCCGGGCAGCCGCCGCTGCGGGTGGACGCGCTGCCGATGCGCATCACCGTGGCCGAGACGTTCGGCCTGGATCCGTCGTTCAGGCCGCCGTCGCCGCTGTGGGCCCTTGTGGGCGCCGGGGGCGACGCTCTGGCGCCGCTGGGGCTCGATCTGCTCGCCCACGGCCCGGCCGCCGTGATCGCCGGGCCGGCCCGCTCGGGGCGGTCGTCGGCGCTGCTGACGGCAGCCCGGTCCCTGATCGAGCGGGGGACGCCGGTCATCGCCGTCACGCCCCGCCGCAGCCCACTGCGCGGCCTTGACGGGCTGCTGGCGGTGCTGGACGGCAACGCGGGCAACCTGGCGGAGCTCGTCGCCGACCTGCACGACTACGTCGTCCTCGTGGACGATGCCGAGCTGGTCAACGCCGACTCTCCCTTGGGGATGGCTCTGGAGGAGGTGCTGCGTTCTGGGCGCGATGGTGATCACGCCCTGCTCGTCGCGGGCACGACCGGGGACCTGGCCGTCGCCTACCGCGGGTTCGTCGCCGAGGCCCGCAAGTCCCGTACGGGGGTGCTGCTCGCGGTGCAGGGACAGACGGACGGGGACCTGTTCAACATCCGGTTACCTCGGGGGACGGTGGGCGGGCCGCCCGGACGTGGCTTCCTGGTGACGACCGGCACCATCACGCCCATCCAGGCCGCCCTTCCCGACATCGGCTGATTCGTCGGTGGGAGGAGTCGGCAGGTCCGGCCGTTTCCGCAATAGGGCTCAGCCGGTCCGGTTGTCTGCGCCGGATGGGCTCAGCTGGTCCGGCGGTCCGCGCAAGCGAGGTCGGCCAATCCCGGCTGTTTCTGCAGGAGGGGTCGGCCGATGCCGGCTGTTTTCGTAAAGAAGGTCAGCCGATTTGGCTGTTCACTACTGAGTCGGAGTCGGTGCCCCAGACGTCGTCGTCCTCGTGGAGCCAGGTCGTTGACTCCTGCTTCTCGGAGTGTTGCGCCCCGCCCCCGCCGCCGGCGCCCATCGGGAGGAAGGGCATGCCCGCGTTGCCGGTGGTGGCGCGGGTGGCGGCGGTGGTGATGGCCGGGTTCGCGCCGGTGATGCCTCCGCCCGTCGCCGTGCCCGGGCCTCCCGCGGTGGTGCCCGGCGGGTACGACGTCGACGGCATGTTGTACCCGGTGTTGCCCGTGGTGCTGGGGTGGGCGGTGCCGGTGGTCGGGGTCCAGCCGTTGGTGTTCGTGGGGGTGTAGTCCTGGAGGCTGGTGGTGCGGTTGGCGGACGGGTCCTGGTAGGCGGCCGGGTTGAACGCCGGGTTCGAGCCGTTCGGCGAGTTGGAGCCGAGCGACGAGGTGTCCGGGTTCTGGAAGGTCGGCGCGCCGGGGTTGCCCGTCCCGTTGCCGTTGTTGCCGTTCGTCCCGTTGGGGTCGCCGGTGCCGTTCGGGTTGGTGCCGTTGGGGTCGAAGGCGTTCGGGTCGAGGGCGTTCGGGTTCGGCTGGTTCGTCGGGAAACGGTTGTTGGGGTCCGTCGCCGAAGGGTCGTAGTTGATCGGGTTGGTCTGGAGGCCGCCCGGCCCGTACGGGTCGGGGTTGCCGGTCGGGTACGGCGGGCCGCCCTTCGGGTACGTGACCGTCGGCGGGGTGATCTGCGGCCCCGTCGGGTAGTCGATGTCCCTGAGCACCTTCTCCACGGTGTCCGGGATCATCGTGTGGACGTGCGCCAGGTCGTTGGCGAACGTCTTCAGGTGGAGGCCGGCCAGCTCGTCCTGCGAGCCGAAGTCGTTCTTCGCGTTGTCGCCGGCGTAGACGCCGCTGTAGGTGCTGAAGAGGTCGGGGACGCTGTCGTCCCAGGTGCCCCCGAGCATTCCGCCCTGGTTCGCCCAGGTCGGCAGGATGCCCTTGATGTCGTCGTCGATGAACTCCTGGTGCTTGCGCACCACGGTGGAGAGGGCCTGGACGGGCTCGTGCATCTTCTGGAGCTTGGTGGCCAGCTCGCCCAGCGTCACGTGCAGGATGCCGAGGGCCTTCTGCGCCTCGACGGAGGCCTTGCCGTCCCACACCTTCGCGAGCTGGCCGGCCTGCTCCTCCAGGGCCTTCTGGACGTCGCCGACGGCCTTGTGCGCGTCCTTGTACGCGGTGGCGGCCTGGGCGATGCGCTCGGCGTTGAAGCCCTTGATGAAGCTCACGACCCCGGCGACGTGACGGCCGTCCGTCTCCACGGACCAGTCGCCGCAGCTGGACTTCAGCCAGTGGGTCTTCTTCTTCTCGCCGCCCATGCGCTCAGCCTCCGCCCTCGTTGGCCGCGTTCGTGATCTTGTAGTTGCCCGCTCCCGCGTTCACCAGGGCGATGGCGACGGACAGGTTGTTCAGGGCTTCCTCGTAGACGTTCAGGAACTCCCGGTGGGCCTGGTCCAGCGTGTCGGCGAAGGACTCGCCGGCCTGCCAGCGGCCGACGCTCCGCAGATGGTCGCTCTCGGCCTTGAGTGAACCGTTGAGGCTGAGGTCATGGATGGAACCCGGGTATTCGCCGTAGTTGCCGCCACCCATCGGCTTCATGGCTTCGCGCAGCGCCTCGGCGATGCTGGCGATCTTCTTCGCGTCGTACGTGACGCCGTCACGCTCGGCTTCCAGGCCGGGCCAGTTCTTGGGCGGTTGCGTTTCTCCCACGAGACCTCCCCCTCGGCACTCGATCAAGCACCTTACTTGAATGTTCCTTTTCCGTACAGAAGACTCAGTGTCAACATGCGTAACATGATGCGCTATGCAGACGCAGAAAGATCTTTATCAGGCGCATCGGCTCATGACGCAGCGCCTGGGTCTCGCGTTGCTGCAGGGGGAGCCGGACGTCCCCGAGTCGCCCATGCGCAGGCAGAACGTCGCCACGTTCGCGGGCATCCTGATCGCGGTGCTGGTCGTGGCCGCGTTCGGGATCTGGGGGCTGCTCAAGCCGGGCAACGCCACCAAGCTCACCGAGGCCGGGCAGCTCCTCGTCGAGGAGGAGACCGGCGCCTCCTACGTCTACAACCAGCAGACCGGCAAGCTCCAGCCGGTCGCCAACTACGTCTCCGCCCGGCTCCTGCTCGACAACGACGACGTCAAGGTGCGGACGGTCTCCACGGACTCGCTGGCCGGGTTCGCGCGCGGGCAGAAGGTGGGCATCCAGGGCGCGCCGGACTCGCTGCCGAAGCGTGAGCGGCTGGTCAAGGCCCCCTGGTCGGCGTGCGTGGTCGAGGGCGCGGACGCCTCGGGGGTACGCAAGCCGTTCGTGACGCTCGTGGGCGGCATGGACGTCGGCGGGACGCCCGTCGGCGGCGAGGCGATGGTCGTCAACGACGGGCAGCAGAGCTGGGTGCTCTGGGCCAACCAGCGCATGCGCGTGACGAACGTGGACCGCCTCACCGACCAGTCGCCCCGCCGCGTCCCGGCGTCGTGGATCAACGCTATCCCGGCCGGCGTCGACTTCGCCGCCCCGGGGGTTCCGCAGCGGGGCAAGAAGGTACGCGGGCCGGGCGGCACGGCGTCCAGGGTCGGGCAGGTCTACAAGGTGCCGTCGGTGGCCGGCGCGGGCGAGCGCTGGTATGTGCTCCTGGCCGACGGGCTGGCGCCGATCAAGCACACGCAGGCGATGATGCTGCTCCTGGACCCGGCCAGCAAGGCCGCCTACGGCCGGCAGCAGGTGCGCGAGACGGCGATCGACGCGGCGAGCGCCAACGCGGCCAAGGCGTCGGCGCACCAGATGCTCAACAGCGGGCTGCCGGACACGATGCCGCGGTTCCGCTCGCCGGGCGTCTCGGCCCCGCTCTGCGCGGTCTACCGTGACACGGAGAAGGGCTCGGCGCGGGCCGTGCTGACCACGGGCGGCGCCATGCGCATCCCGACGCCGGGCGCGAGCGCCGGCGCGGAGAAGGTGGACCAGGTGCTGCTCCCTGCGGGCAGCGCGGTGCTGGCCGGGACCCTGCCGGGCGACGGGCAGCTCGCGGCGGTGCAGCAGTACTCCCTGATCACGGAGCAGGGCCGGAGGTATCCGCTGGTGTCGGCGGACCTGGTGACCAAGCTGGGGTACGACGCCAAGGACGTCGCGCCGGTGCCCGCCCACCTGCTGCGGCTGATCCCCGACGGGCCGGCGCTGGACCCGGCGGCGGCCAGGACGCCGGTGCAGGAGGTGCAGGGCATCCAGCCCCAGACCCCTGCCCAGTGACGACAGGACAGAGGCCCTGACGACGATCCTGCCGGCCTCCTCGCTGAACGACCCCGCCACCGGCTACCGGTGGACGCTCAGCACGGCCGGGCAGATCGGTGCGAAGGCCCGCGTGCTCACGTACGAGGGCTCGGGACACACCGTGTACGGCCGGAGCGCGGGCACCGTCGGCGCGGTCGACCGCTACCTGATCTCGCGGTCGGTCGCGGCCGACGGGGTCCGCTGCCCGGAGGTCCGGCCCTCCTGAGCGGTGACGCTAGGCCGAGAGGCCGCTGCCGCCGTACTTCTTCGCCGTGGCCTCGTCCATCTTCGGCATGAGGGAGCCGGCGTCCTCGTTGTACTCCAGCCCGTCCTGGGTGAACGGCGTCTTTCCGCCGTTCTGCATGGTGGACATCTCGGTCGGGAGGGCCTTGAGGGTGGGGAAGACCTTGCCGGCCATCTCGCTCGCCTGGATGGCGGAGTACAGGGCGAAGGTGAGACCGCCGGCCACCATGATCTGCTTGCCGAGCACCTTCTTGATCGCGGTGAGAGTGATCTTACCGAACGCGGCGGCCACGCCCTCGGAGAAGGCGGCGGTGAGCGGGCTGGCCTTCGAGACCACCTTGTAGATGGCGAGCCCGGCCATGGCGGCGGCGATGGTGCAGCAGACGTAGGTGCACACCTTGTAGAAGCCCGCCGTCGAGTCGACGCCGTCGCCCGTGGCGTTGCGGACCTCCTTGAGCTGCTTGAGCGAGTCCTTGTAGCTCGCGTGCACGGTCTCGAAGGACTTGAACGCCTCGCCCTCCCACGTGCCGTCGTCCTGGAGCTGCGTCTTCAGGTTGGCCAGCTCGGCGTCCAGCTTGTCCAGTTCCTCGACTTCACCCCTGTGATCGGACGTGCGCCAGTTCTTGGCCGCGTTCTCCATGCCTTCCGGGTCCGAGACCAGGGTGCCGATGGCGCTGGCGACGTAGAAGGCCCAGGGCTGGGCGATGAAGAAGGCCGAGCCCAAGGCGGTGGCGGCGGCGGCCATGGACATCTCTTTGTAGATGCTCACAGAAGATCGTCCTCCAGACCGAGCACCGGCGGCGCGATGTCCTCGTCACCGCCCCAGACGCCCTCGTCCTCGCCGAGGCCGACGGTCTTGTCGCGGTCGCGTTCCTGGTTCGCGTTCCCCGCGCCGCTCATCGGCATCATCGGCATCATGGGCATGCCGGACATGCCTGCCCCTGCGCCACGCATTCCGGCGGCGGCCGCGTTGCCGGGTAGGCCCCCGCCGAGGCCGATGCCCCCGCCGACGCCGGTGCCAGGGACCGAGCCGGTGCCGGGCAGGCCGAGGGAGCCGGGGACGTTCGTCCGGGTGCCGAGCCCGCTGGAGCTGGGGTCGAACCCGGGCACCTGCGGCGTGGGCGTGGCCGTGGGCTGGAACGACGACAGGTCGGTCCGGTTCGGGTTCAGCGCGGCGTCGAGGTCGGGGACCCGGGTGTCGGCCGGGTCCAGGCCCGGCAGGTTCGTCTTCGGCAGGTCTGTGCCGGGGAGGTTCGCGCCGGGCAGGTTGCCGTTCGGCAGGTCGGTGCCGGGGAGGTTCGTGTTCGGCAGGTTGCCGCCGGGGACGTCGCTGTTGGGCAGGTCGGTGTTGGGGAGGTTCGTGTTCGGGAGGTTCGTGTTCGGCAGGTCGGTGTTGGGGAGGTTCGTGTTCGGGAGGTTCGTCTTGGGCAGGTCGGTGTTCGGGAGGTTCGTCTTGGGCAGCTTGGTGTTAGGGAGGCCACCGCCCGGGAGCGTCGTCTTCGGCAGGTTGTTGGGATCGCCGCTGGCGTCGTCGGCCTTGGTGTAGTTCTTGTCGGCGGCACGCAGTGCGGGGTCCCAGCTCTCCAGCGCCTCCTTGGCCCTGGCCAGCGCCTCACGCTGACTCTGGATGGCCTTCTCGTGCACGTTCTGCACGCCCCAGCCGAGCACCCCGAAGTGCGGCCAGGGCACGGGCAGGCTCTCGGACCGCGCGTCCACCTGGCCGATGAGCTTGGTCTGATCGTTGATCTTCCCGCCGGCCTTGGACAGCTCCTCCTTGGTGAAGGAGATGCCCGACGACGGCTTGCCGCCGGCGGTGAGGCCCGGCATGCCCGGGATGTAGGGGTCGCTCATCCGATCACGGGATCCGTGGTGTCATGCGCTGTCGTCCAGCAGTTCGGGTCCTCGGACAGGAACGTGTTCCGCTCCAGGTCGCTTCCCCCGCCTCCGCCGCCGCCGGCTCCCGTGAGCGGCATGAGCGGCATTCCGCCGGCGACCCCGCCCGCGCCGCGCAGACCGGCCGCCGCCGCGGGCGACTGCCCAGCGATGAGGCCCGGCGAGCCGATCACGGAGGGGACGCCGCCCGGAGTGATGCCTCCCGGCGTGTAGCCGATGCTCGGCGGCGGGGTGATCGTGGTGATGGCCCCCGGCGTGGTGCCGGTGAACGTCGGGGTGAAGGCGGACGGGTTCAGCGTGGGGGTCGCCTGCGGCTGGAAGCTGGCCATGTCGGTGCGGCGCGGGTCCGTACCGGAGCTGCCGTCGGTGGTCGTGCGGTCCTCGTTGCCGATGACCGGGGGGACGGTGCCGTCGCCGGGGTTCGTGCCGGGGTTGGTCCCGGGATTCGTCCCTGGGTTCGTGCCGGGATTCGTGCCGGGGTTCTGGGTCTGGCCCGGGTCGTTGCCGTTCGGGTTGGAACCGTTCGGGTCGTTGCCGTTCGGGTTCGAGCCGTTCGGGTTCGAGCCGTTGGGGTTCGAGCCGTTCGGGTTGGAACCGTTCGGGTTCGAGCCGTTCGGGTCGGTGCCGCCGGGGTTCGTGCTCGTGGAGCCGGAGCCCAGGCCGGAGGAGCCCGTGCCGTTGGGACCGCCGTTGCCCGACCCGAGGGTGGGGCCGGTCGCCCCCGATCCAGTCGGGTAGTTCACGGTCTGCGGGTTGATCGGCGACTGGAGCGTGACGGTCGGCAGCTCGTACGAGACGTCGTGCGGAACCTGGATGTTGTAGAGGTTGACGATCTCCTGGTTGAGCTCGTGCAGCGCCTTCTGCGCCTGCAGCGTCTCCGCCCGCTCCACCTCCAGGGCGGTCTTGCTGACCCTGTCCGTGAGCACCGGCTGGTTGACCTTGCCCTGGGTCTCCGTGAGGCGGCCCGCATAGCTCTGCAGGGCCACGCCCATGAGGTTGAGCTTGGTCGACAGCTCCCGGCCCGAGGCGTGCAGCATCTCCAGCGCGTGGCGGGCCTTGGCCGCGTCCGGGCCCTTCCAGACCGCGGCGATCTTGGCGGCGTGCTCCTGCAGGGCGCCGACCGCCGCGTCGACCTTGGTGGAGGCGTTCACGTAGGTCTGCCCCGCGCCCGAGATGGTGCCCGGGTCGGTGTTGCCGAGGAGCTGCTTGATCTCGTCGCCGCTCTGCGAGGGCTTCTCGCCCTGCGGCATCCTCTCGAAGGAGAGGATGACGACGACCTCCCGCTTACCCATCAGGCGTCACCCTCGTTTCCCTTGCGGGCGCGGTCCAGGTTCTCCGCGCTGAGCTCGACGGCCTCGACCACGCTCTGGTACGCGTCGATGAACTTCTGGTAGACCTCGGCGAACTTCGCGCCCGCGTTGCTGGAGCCGACGGTCGCCGCGAGGGCCAGGGCGTCGTTCCACTGCCCGATCTGGGCCGCACCGAGCTCGTTGCCGGTGGACATCTGGTTGATGTTGCCGTTCGGCCGCCCGCCGTTGCCCAGCATGGCCTCGAAGCTGATCCTCAGCTCCTGCGCGACCGCACGGATGGCCTTGGGGGAGTTCTCCCGAGCGTCCCCATCGCCGTCGAAGAGATGCTTGTCGACGGCCAGAGGGTCGGGACCGCCCTCCATCGCGTCTTTCTGCGTCATGCCTCACCCTCAAACGACAGAGCTCTCGGCCACCGCGCCGCAGGCTGGGGCGATGGCCGAGAAGGAGAAGAACGAGCCGGGCTAGTCCGTCCAGATGCTGATGTTGCGCTGCTCAGCGGCCTGGTAGTTGCCCTTGGCGACGTCGACGGCGTTGGCGGCCTTGAACAGCTGCTCGCCCATGGCCTTCTCATGCGCGTTCCACTCCGCGCGCTTCGTGTCGAAGTAGTTCTGGGCCTCGCCCTCCCAGTTCGAGCCGAGGGTGTTCTTGATGTCGGCGTAGAGGTCGTCGGTGACCCGGTCGAGCTCCGTGACGATCTTCTTGAGCTCTTCGTAGGCCGACCCGAGGGAGCCGAAGTTGACGTAGGTGTAGTCGTCGGGCTGAACGGACATCAGGTCAGCTCCCGTTGTTGGCGTTGATGAGAGAGTCGATGCGGCCACCGGAGGCACCGGCGGAGGCGAAGCCACCGACGATGTCCATGTTCTGGTCGGCGGCGTTGCGGTAGACGCCGGCGCCGATGTTCAGCTTGTCGTAGATGCCCTCAAGGATCTTGATGACGCCCTTGAACTCGACGTCCCACTGGTCCATGGCCTCGCTGAACTTCTTGTAAGCGCCGCCCTGCCACTGGAGACCGGCCTTGATCTCCACCACTCTCTGGCGCATGCCCTCGATGTACTGCGCGGTGTCCTGGCAATAGCCCGCCGCCGTCGTCAGCTGAGTCGGGCTGGCCCCGTACAGTGACACTGGACCTCCAAAGGTTGTCCTGCTTCGTCAGTCGCGGCGAGCGGTCTCCCCCGTGAGGACGGCCTACCCCCGCAGACAACATCAAGTGGCATGTTAGTCACCATCTACCCCGTAGATCCCAGAAACATCAAATAACGGATTGGTCGCACAAAGGCGGCCTTCCGGTGAATACGCTGGTAGATGCCCTAATATGCTCTGACTTCAGAGAAAAGATCTGTGTCGGCGACGAGCGTCAGAGATCCAGCCGCCGCCGGATGCGGTCGAGCTCGCCCATCACGTCGGTGAACGCGCGGTCGTAGATCTCCTCCGCCTGCTTCACGTCCTCCAGCAGCTTCTCCGGGTTCCTCGACAGGTCGACGTCCTGGCCCAGGGTGTCGACCATCATGTCGGAGAACGCGCGCTGGAAGTCGGCGGTGGCCTCGGCGAGCGTGGCCTTGATCAGCTCGGCCAGCTCGCCCGAGGACAGCCGCATGGCCTTCGGGTGCAGCTCCAGCAACTGGACCCCGTCCTGGCCGTACTCGACCTTGACGAAGCCGTTCTCGTCCTCGGCCCGGCCCACGCACTCGCCCACGCTCTCCTGGAACTTCCCCAGGCGGCCGAGCTGGTCGTCGATGCCCTTCATCAGCTTGTCGACGTCGATCTTGGCGAAGTCGCCGAACTCCTGCATACCTACCTCCTCCTCAGCCGGACAGCCCGCGTACCCACGTGTAGACCTCAAGGACGCCGAGCGCGAGCGGGAAGAGCTGGACGATCAGCGCGACGTCCAGGATGTCGGCCGCGCGCCCCCAGAACGGCGACGGCTTGCCCGTCGCCAGCCACAGCCCGATGCCCACCGTCATCAGCGCCAGCCACAGGATCCCGATCGCCACGGCCAGCGAGCCCACGATCCCGCCCTGGCCGAACAGCGAGACCGCCAGCACGGCGAACCCCGTCAGCCCGACCCCGATCAGCCACAGGCGCTGGCCGCGCCCGCGGAACACCCGGGCCCGCATGATCAGCGTGAGCGACAGCGAGACCGTCATGGCGTCGGCCACCCAGCCGTCGGTCAGCACCAGCAGGACCAGCGTCGCCAGCGCGCAGACGCCGATCACGGCGATCATGCCGGTGGCGTAGCCCTGCGCGATCCTCGTGCGCTCCTGGATCGCGGCGGCGTCCAGGCGCTGGTTGTCGTTGCGCAGCTCCTCGGCGGTGGTCGGCATCGCCGGCAGCGGCACCTTGGCCAGCCGGAACGACAGCGTGGGCACCAGCGGGCTGAGCGCCAGCAGCAGGGCGGTGGCCAGGGCGGCCACGCCCGCGGGCGGCGGCGACCACACCATGATCACGGCCGCGCAGATGCCGCCCACGGACGCCGCGCCGGCCGCGCCCAGGAAGCCGGGCACGCCGTCGGAGATGAGCGCGCCGGCGATCCCGGCCACCAGCGCGGTCGTGGCCAGCGCGGCCAGGAAGTGGGGCGCGCCGAAGCCGGCCGCCGTGCCGGGCGCGAACAGGCCCGCGACGAAGCCGTACGGCAGCGCCGCGTGCCCGACCAGCGCCCCGGCGAGCGAGTCGCCGACCGCGCGGGACAGCAGCGTGCCGGTCACGACCAGCAGCAGCGCCAGCAGCCCCGCGACGATCGTGACGGTCAGCGCCGGCATGCCGGACACCGTCAGGCCGATCGCGCCCAGCGCGAGCAGGGCGGCGGCGCCGCTCGCGCCCACGACCCTGGTGTGCTTGGCGCTCCACGCGCCGCGGCCCTCGCGTACGCCGCTCGCGACCACGTCGGCGACGTCGTCGTACAGGGCGGGCGGCAGGATCGCCTCGCGCGGCCTCAGATAGAGGATCTCGCCGTCGAGCACGCCCAGCGAGCCGAGGCTCTGCCCCAGGTCGAGCGGCTGGCCGCCGAGCCGCTGCAGGGTCCAGCCGGGCGCCGCCGCGGCCTCGCCGCCCACCTCGCCCAGCGCGCGCAGCAGGCCGGGCAGCACGTTCGGCAGCGGGATGTCGGCGGGCAGCGCCAGGTCGGCCTTGCGGCGCGGCCCGACGATCGTGATGTGGCACTGCGCGGGCAGCGGCACCGGCACCTGGGCCAGCGCGCCCTGCTGGAAGGGCCCATGCGGCGGCCCCGGAGGCCCGAAAGACCCCGGTGGTCCCAAAGGCCCCGGCGGTCCCGGGGGGCCCGGCGGGCCGGGTGGTCCGGGCGGGCCGGGCGGGCCGGGCGGGAATGCGGGCGGCCCGCCGCCGTAGCCGGGTGGCGGCCCCTGAACAGGGGGCGGTGGACCGGGCGGAGGCCCCTGAACAATTTGTTCCACTCTCAACTCCGTCCCCACCAATGGTCACGGACAACAGAGAACATATCGGGTCTCTTCTGATAAGAACGTCTCGATGAGCATCGTCGTCGTACGTCGCCCTGAACGCCGCCCCGGCCCCAAGCCCCCGCGCGGCGAAGTCCTGCTCGAATCTCCGCCGGAGATTCCCGAGGTCCAGCCGCAGGGCTTCACCGCGGTGCTCACGTACCTGCCCATGGTGGCGGGGGCGGCGGCGATGGCCCTCATGTTCACCGCCTACGGCAACGCCAACCCCATCATGTACGTGGCCAGCGGCCTGTTCGCGCTGTCCATGGTCGGCATGAGCATCGGCCAGATCGGCCGCCAGGCGGGCGAGCGCAAATATCGGCTGAACGGCGCCCGGCGCGACTATTTCCGCTATCTGAGCCAGGTGCGCAAGCGGACCAGGCGCGCGGCCAAGCAGCAGCGCGAGGCCCTGGAGTGGAGCGGCCCCGAGCCGGACGCCCTGTGGTGGATCGCCATGAGCCCGCGCCTCTGGGAGCGGCGGCCCCGCGACGACGACTTCGCCACCGTACGCCTCGGCACCGGCGTCCAGAAGCTCGCCGTCCAGCTCATCCCGCCGGACTCGAAGCCCATCGAGGACCTGGACGCGCTGTCGGCCGGCGCGCTGCGCCGCTTCATCAGGGCCCACTCCACGGTCGCCGGGCTGCCGGTCGCGGTGGCCTTGGGGTCGTTCGCCCGGATCCGGATGACCGGCGACCCCGAGACCGTGCGCGACCTGGTGCGGGCGATGATCTCGCAGCTCACCGTGTTCCACTCGCCGGACGACATGCGGATCATGGTGTGCGCGGGCGCGGAGTGGATGGCGTACTGGGAATGGGTCAAATGGCTGCCCCACGCCCTCCACCCGGAGGAGGTGGACGCCGCCGGCCAGGTGCGGCTGATGACGGAGAACATGAACGAGCTGGACCGGCTGGTCGGCGACGAGCTCAGGGAACGCGCCCGGTTCCGGCCCGGGGCGGCGGCCGACTCGCTGCCGTACCACGTGCTGATCGTGGACAACGGGCACGTGCCGCAGGACTCCCAGCTCGGCAGCGACGCCATCCAGGGCGTGACCGTGATCGACCTGTCCGGCTCGACCGGCGAGGTGGAGGAGAGCAGCACGCTGCGGCTGGACGTCCACGCCGACGGCTTCCACATGGTCAAGATCGACCACGCGGGCAAGGAGCACCACACCCGGCTCGGCGACCCCGACCGGCTCGACTTCCTGCGGGCCGAGGGCCTGGCCCGGCAGCTCGCGCCGCTGCGCACCTCGATCGGCTCCGGCGGCGGCGAGGTCGAGGACGTGCTGGCCGCCAACACCACGCTGACCGACCTGCTGGGCGTCGGCGACCCGTCCCTCGTGGACCCGGCGATCGTGTGGCGTCCGCGCGCGGGCCGCAACCGGCTGCGCGTCCCCATCGGGCTCGGCGCCGACGGCCGCGTCGTGGAGCTGGACATCAAGGAGTCCGCGCAGGGCGGCATGGGCCCGCACGGGCTGGTGATCGGAGCCACCGGCTCCGGCAAGTCGGAGCTGCTGCGCACGCTGGTGCTGGGCCTCGCGGTCACGCACTCCTCGGAGATACTCAACTTCGTCCTGGTGGACTTCAAGGGCGGCGCGACCTTCCTCGGGCTGGAGTCGCTCTCCCACGTCTCGGCGGTCATCACCAACCTGGAGGACGAGCTCCCGCTGGTGGACCGCATGTACGACGCCCTGCACGGCGAGATGGTGCGCCGCCAGGAGCTGCTGCGCGCGGCCGGCAACTACGCCTCGCTCCGCGACTACGAGCGGGCTCGCGAACAGGGAGCCGAGCTGGCGCCGCTGCCGACCCTCTTCGTGGTGCTGGACGAGTTCAGCGAGCTGCTGTCGGCCAAGCCGGAGTTCATCGAGCTGTTCGTGATGATCGGCCGGCTCGGCCGCTCGCTGGGCGTGCACCTGCTGCTGGCCTCGCAGCGCCTGGAGGAGGGGCGGCTGCGCGGCCTGGACACGCACCTTTCGTACCGGATCGGCCTGCGGACCTTCTCGGCGATGGAGAGCCGGGTCGTGCTCGGCGTCGCCGACGCGTACGAGCTGCCCTCCGCGCCGGGCAACGGCTACCTCAAGTTCGACACCACGGGCATGACCAGGTTCAAGGCCGCCTACGTCTCCGGCTCCTACCAGTCGGACAGCCGCCGGCCCGGCTCCAGCGACGGCAACACGATCCTGCGCCAGGTCGTCGAGTACGGCTCCGGCTACGTGCCGCTCCCCGTCGTGCCGCAGCAGGTCGAGGAGGCCCCGTCGACCGAGATGGACGAGCGCGGCCCCCAGGCGAGCCTGCTCGACGTCGTGGTGCAGCGCCTGGCCGGGCACGGGCCGGCGGCCCACCGCATCTGGCTGCCGCCGCTCGGCGAGCCGCCCACGCTGGCGCACCTGCTGCCGCCGCTGTCGGTCACGCCCGAACTCGGCCTGTCCACGCCGAACTGGCAGGGCCGGGGCAAGCTGCACGCCGTCGTCGGGATCATCGACAAGCCGTTCGAGCAGCGGCGGGACCCGTACTGGCTGGATCTGTCCAGCGCGGCCGGGCACGTCGGCGTGGCCGGCGGGCCGCAGAGCGGCAAGAGCAACGTGCTGCGTACGCTCATCACCGGCATGGCGCTCACCCACACGCCGCGTGAGATCCAGTTCTACTGCCTCGACTTCGGCGGCGGCGGCCTGGCCGCGCTGGCCGGACTGCCGCACGTGGGCGGCGTCGCCACCCGCCTCGACGCCGAACGGGTACGCCGCACCGTGGCCGAGATCGTGACCATCATGCGCCAGCGCGAGCGCGCCTTCGCCGATCGCGGCATCGACTCCATCGCCACCTACCGGCGGATGGTCGCCGACGGCACCGCCGACAGCGACGGCTTCGGCGACGTGTTCCTCGTCGTGGACGGCTGGCTGACCATCCGGCAGGAGTTCGAGAACCTGGAGGCCGTCATCACCGACCTGGCCGCCCGCGGCCTCGGGTACGGCATCCACGTGGTGGCGGCCACCAACAAGTGGTCGGAGTTCCGGCCGAGCATCAGGGACCTGTTCGGCACCAGGATCGAGTTCAAGCTCGGTGACGCGTACGAGTCGGAGATCAGCAGGAAGGCGTCGCTGGCGGTGCCGGAAGGCGTGCCGGGACGCGGCCTGACCAGGGACGGCATGCACTTCCTCGCCGCCCTGCCGCGCGTGGACGGCCAGCGCACTTCCGAGGACGCCTCCGAGGGCGTGCGCTCGCTCGTGGACATCGTGCGGCAGTCGTGGCAGGGCCCCGCGGCGCCGCCGGTGCGGCTGCTGCCCTCGCTGCTGCCCGCCGCCGACCTGCCGGGGCCCGAGCAGACGGGGCCGGGCCGGATCGCGCTCGGCATCGACGAGGACAGCCTCGCGCCGGTCTCGCTCGACTTCGACAACGACCCGCACTTCATCGTGTTCGGCGACAACGAGTGCGGCAAGTCGAACGTGCTGCGGCTCATCATGGAGGGCCTGGTCGCGCGGAAGACGCCGAGCGAGGCGATGATGATCGTGCTCGACTACCGGCGCTCGCTGCTGGACACGGCCGTGACCGACCACCGCATCGGCTACGCCGCCTCCAGCACCGCCGCCGCCGAGCTGATCCAGGACGCCCGCTCGGCGCTGCTCAAGCGGCTGCCGCCGGCCGACCTGACGCCCGAGCAGCTGCGCTCGCGGAGCTGGTGGCAGGGCTCGGACCTCTACATCGTGGTGGACGACTACGACCTCGTGGCCACCTCCAGCAACCCGCTCGCGCCGCTCGCCGACCTGCTGCCGCAGGCCCGCGACATCGGCCTGCACCTGGTGCTGGCCCGGCAGGCCGGCGGCGCCAGCAGGGCCATGTTCGACCAGGCCGTGCAGCGCATGAAGGAGATGGCCAGCCCGGCGCTGATCATGTCGGGCAACCGCGAGGAGGGCCCGCTCTTCGGCAACGTCCGGCCGACGCCGCTGCCCGCCGGGCGTGGCTACTACGTGGATCGCCGGCAGGGGGCGCGTCTGATCCAGACCGCGTACATAGGAGAGGCATGACCTACGTCGACGTGCACGTCCAGGCGCTTGAGGAGTGCGGGCGGCAGGTGCGCAGGGTCCGGAACATGCTCGACTTCGAGGACGCGTTCGTGGACTCGAGCGTGAAGAAGCCCGTGGGCGACACCGAGAGCCGACTGTTCGGGAGGCTGGCCGGCGCCGGCGCCCTCGCCGACCAGGTGGACGCCGTCTGGAAGGCGCTCAAGGACGAGCTCAAGGAGGGCCGCGAGCGCCTGAAGACCGTCGAGCGCGCGCTCGGCGAGGTCGCCACCAACTTCCGCGACGCCGAGACGGGCGTACAGGTATGAGCGTCGTCTCCGAGCTCGCGGCGTTACTCGAGAAGGTGAAGGGCGACCCGGAGGGGATCAAGGACCTGGCCGCCGCCCTGCGCGTGGCCGGGAGCCACGCGAGCACCTCGACCAACGCCCTGTCCAGGTCCGTCACGGCGGTCGGCGCCGCCTGGAAGGGCGAGTCTGCCACCGCCTTCACCGAGTACATGGACGCCTACCCCAAGGCGGGCAGCGACCTGCGCGAGGCGCTGTCCGCCTGCGCCAAGTCGCTCACCACCGTCGCGGGCAAGATCGAGGACGCGCACACCACGGTCAACACCCTGCACGTGAACGCCGTCGCGGCCGAGAACGACTACAAGAGCAAGCACAAGAACGCCAAGCAGGCGGACATCGACGCCTACGTCAAGAGCAAGCTCGGCGACGACCCGGTCGTCAGGGCCAAGAACGCTGTGGACGACGCCGAGGACGCCCTGACGGCGGCCAAGGGGGAGCTGGACAAGCAGCTCGGGTCGAAGAAGTTCGGCTTCTTCGCGGGCATCAGGCAGCCCGGCGGGGCCGACTTCCTGCCCGGGGAGCACAAGCCGGACTGGCAGAAACGGCCCGGCTACCACCCCACCAAGCCGTCGTCCACCCAGCCCATCGTCGGCCCGGTGTCCAACCCCACCGACAACGGCCCGGCCACCGATCCCAACACCAACGACCCGGCGGCCGATCCCAACACCGCCGATCCCAACGCCAACCCGGCCGCCAACCCCAATGGCAATCCGGCCGCCAATCCGAACACCACGGACCCGGCGGCCAACCCCGCCACCACCGATCCCAACGCCAACCCCACCGCCACGGATCCCAGCGCCGACGCGACCACCGACCCCAACACGACGTCGAACGCCGGCGCCAATGAGCCCGAGATCAACGCGCCCGGCGTCGTCGAGCCCGACCTCGGCCCGTCCGACCCCGGCACCGAAACCGACACCAGCGCCGACACGGGCGCCGGCGAGACGGCCACCGACGCCCAGATCCTGCCCTCGTACGGCGACATGCCCGCCCCGAAGCAGGAGGTCGTCGACTGGATCAAGGAGGCGCTGACCGTCATCGAATCCCCGGAGATGGCGGACATCCTGCGCGAGCGCGGCCTGGACATCAGCGACCTGGGACCGAACGACCCGGTGGACCTCACCCGCATCTGGGCGATCATCTACCACGAGTCCGGCGGCGACCCCACCGCCATCGGCGACTGGGGAACCGGCGCGCAGGCCGACGTGGCCCCTCAGGGCCTGATGCAGACCATCCCGGCCACGTTCGAGGCCCACCACCTGCCGGGACACGACCAGATCCAGGATCCGGTGGACAACATCATCGCCGGCGTGCTCTACATCTACAGCAAGTACGGCAACCTGGCCGACCACCCCGGGATCGCCTCCCTGGAGAGCCAGGGCGGCTACCAGTCGTACTGAGGAAACGGCAGGTTACGCGAATGTGAATGGCATTCGCATTTTATCGCCCGACAGGGGAAATGGCCGTTTATCAGCGCTAACGCGGTGATACAAAGATCATCGTGTCGACCGATCCGTCCATCGCCGCCCCCTCGGCGACGCCGTCCGCGACGCCCGCGGTCACCAGCCCGTGCCCGCACACCCCCACGTGCCCTCCCCCGGTCTGCCTGCCCCCGTCGCTGCGCCCCGTCGCGTCCCCGTCCGCCTCGCCCTCGGCGAAACCGCCGGGGAAGCAGGACCCCGCGGCCGACAAGTCGAACCTCCCCGGCTACGAGACCAGCACCGGCACCATCGACGCCTTCGCCGGCGCCATGACCGACTCCGGCGACGGCGTGCACCTCGTCAAGCAGCGCACCCCGCGCTTCGAGGGCTGGAACCTCGCCCCCCTCGCCGGCGTGCCCGTCGTCGGGCTGATGTTCACCAACCGGTTCAACACCATCGCCGACACCTGGAGGGACAGCGCCGGCATCCTGGGCGACGTGCTGCGCAGGGACGCCGGCAAGGTCACCCTCTCGGCGTCCAACTACCGGCAGGCGGAACAGGCGAACAGGAAGAAGTGAGAGCCACCGCATGAGCACTCCGCCGAACCAGCCGCCCAAGCTGATCGTGCCCGGCCAGAGCACCCCGCCCCAGGGCAACCAGCAGCTCTTCCTGGCGAACAGGAACAACACCGTCTCCGGCACGGTCCAGGTGAAGCCCGCGGCGGCGGTCGCCCGTACCGATCCCGGGTTCTTCAAGCGGCTGGTCACCGGGCTCAACCCGCTGCGCCAGAACACCCGCGCCGCGATGGCGATGTCCGGGCTCGGCGCGGGGGCGCTGGCCCTGGACGTGGCGGCCACGCTCAACCTGGGCAACCCCTTCCTCTTCTACGACCGGCGGGAGGCCTGGAAGGAGATGTCCGGCGCGCTGGAGGGCAACAGGTCGAACCTGTGGCGCGGCTACTTCGACCAGATCTCGCCCAACTGGAAGGGCACCGCCGCCGAAACCCTCCAGCAGTACGTGCGATTCAACGTCAACGGCCTGTTCAGCCAGCTCGGCAAGGTCGGCGACGAGATGAGCGGCGCGATGCACGGCCAGTACAAGGAGGTGCTGGAGTACGACCTGTCGGTCTTCGGCCTCTACGCCGCCTCCGCGCCGATCCTGCGTTCCCTGGCCGCCATGAGCACCACGCACCCCGTCGCCAGGGTGGCCCTGATGACCCAGGTCGGCGTCTTCACCACCGCGCTCGGCAACCTGGTCAAGCAGTTCGCCGACGTCTACAACTCCTACGAGGGCGACCTGAACAAGCTGGAGCTGAAGCTCAACGACCTCAAGGGCGCCTTCTACAACTCCGGCGACCCCGCGAAGGGCCCCCGCGACCTGCGGCTCTCCCCCGCCCTCGCCGACCCGCAGCGTACGGACGACATGTGGAAGCCGAAGGGGGCCGACCTTTGAGCCAGATCGACGCCTTCGCGGCGGGCAGGGAGGGCGACGTCCCCGGCCTGCTGCGGGAGATGAACGCCTGGTCGGCGCGGATCGCCGGCACGCTGGACGAGCTGGCCGCGGAGCGGATGGAGGGCAAGGACGCGAGCGGCGCCGTCCTCGCCCGGGTGTCCGGGACCGGGCGGCTGCTGGGGCTGCACCTCGATTCGAGGCGGTTGCGGGAGCTGGACCACGTCCGGCTCGCCGGGGCCGTCATGGAGGCGGTGGCCGCCGCCCGCGGCGCGCTCGGCGAGCGCCTGGAGGAGCTGACGGCCGCCCTGTCCGGCCCGGACGGCGGCG
The DNA here is from genome assembly GCF_900111685.1 of Nonomuraea wenchangensis. Classification (GTDB taxonomy): domain Bacteria; phylum Actinomycetota; class Actinomycetes; order Streptosporangiales; family Streptosporangiaceae; genus Nonomuraea; species Nonomuraea wenchangensis. The sequence goes on along the minus strand of NZ_FOHX01000014.1, from coordinate 5,719 downwards.
GCCCTGACGATCCGCTGGCGGCGCACGTCGAGCGCGTCATGCGGGAGGGATGAGCGGTGCGTGAGCTGGACGAGGCCATGGCCCGGCTGGAGGCGCTGATGGCCGGCGCGCGGCAGGCCGAGGAGGCGGTGGCCGAGTGGAGTGCGCGCCGCTTCACCGGCCGCGCCGACGAGGGCCGGATCGAGGCCACCACGGACGCCCTCGGCGTCCTGCTCGACCTGCGGATCCATCCGCTGAGCCGGGCCCGGCTGGACGCGCGGCGACTGGCCGACGCGATCACGTCGGCGATCGCGCGGGCGGAGGAGGCCGCCGAGGCCGCCAGGAACGCCCTGATGCCCGGCGCCTGATCGGCCCCGTACGACGAAGAAACCCCCTCCGGTCCCGGCCGGAGGGGGTTTCTCGCGTTGTCGTGAGGCGGGTCAGCCGCAGTTGGCCCAGCCGGCGCTGGTCCCCGCGGAGCCGACGCTGCCGGAGAAGCGGACGCACTTGCCCTTGCCGTTGAGCTTGACCGGCCCGGCGTAGTACTCGAAGTTGCCGCTCTGGTTCCTGGAGCCGCCGCCCTGGACCTCCAGGGTGACGCTCACCGGGGTGGACTTGCCGACCTCGGACGTCTTCATCGTCACCACGCAGTTCTCACCGGTGGAGGCGTTGTAGAGCTGGAAGGTCTCGCCGGTGCTGAACGACTGCTTGCGCTGCACGTAGAAGCCCTCGCCGCAGACCTGGCCCGGCGAGTACGGGTTCTTGATCACCGGGGCCGAGGTCGTCGGGACCGACGTCGGGGCCGCGGTCGGGCGGCTGGACGGGGTCCGCGTCCGCGTCGGCGTCGTCGTGTGGGTCGGCCGGGCCGTCGGCTGCGAGCGGGTCGGGGTGACCGTCGGAGTCGCGGACGGGACGACCGTCGGGGTCGCGCTCGGGGTCGGGGTCTCGGTGACGGTCGGCGTCGGCGTGGCCGTGACGGTGACCGTGGGGCCGGCCGTCGGCGTCTCCGAAGGTCCCATGGTGGCCACGTTCGTCGGCGTGGGCGTCGGCGTCGGCGTCTCCCGCATCGTCACGGTCACCGTAGGCTGGGGCGCGGCGGTCTGGGTCGCGGCCGGCTGCGTGCTGACCGGCGGCTGCGCGATCCGCTGGGTGTTGATCGGCAGCGGCGACGGCACCGTGCTGTACTCGGGCGGCGTCGGCGCCTGCGAGGTCCAGTCGCTGGGCAGCGTCATGGGGCCGACGTCGTTCTGGTCGGTGCCGGGGGTGTTCGCCCAGGGAACGGTGACCTCAGGCTGGTTCTGCCCGGTCTGGTCCTGGTTGTTCGGCTGGGGCAGGCCGTTCTGGTTGGCGTTGGCGTTGACGCTGGCGTCGCCGGCCGCGGCCGGGCCCTGCGTCTTCTGGTCGCCAGCGGCGGCCACCGGCTCGAACTTCTGCGTGGCGGCGTACTGGTTGGCGCCCCACAGCCCGACGCCGGACAGCAGCGCGAGCGCGCCCACGGCGGCGGCCAGGCCGAGCGGGAACTTGCGCGGCGGGCGAGAGGGGACGGTCTGCCCCTGCACCGGCGCCTGCCGCTGCTGCTCGCGCGGCGGCTCCCACATCGGCGGGGGCGGCAGCGGCACGCCCTGCACCGGCTCGGGACCGGCCGGCGCGAGCCCGCCCTGCGGCGGCACGGGCGGCGGCCCCCAGGTCTGCTGCGGCGGCACACCGTCCATCGGCAGGCCCGGCACCGGCGCGCCAGGACCCGGCATCCCCTGCATGGGCACGCCCTCGACGGGCATCCCCTGCGGCGGCACGCCGGCGATCGGCGGGCCGGGCACCGGCGCGCCGGGAGCGGCCAGGCCCGGGATCACCACGCCCTGCAGCGGGATGCCGTCGAGCACGACGTCCGGCCCGGACTCCAGCTTCTGCGCGACGCCGCCCCGCTTGTCGCCGAGGAGCTGCAGCAGCGCCATGTAGGTGGTGGGCCGCTGCCCGGTGTCCTTGGACAGCGCCGCCTGCACGACCCGGCGCAGCGGCTCGGCGAGCGAGCCGAGCTCGGGCTCGCCGTTCAGCACCGCCTCTTCGTCCTGGCCGAAGGGCGGCTGCCCGGTCGCGGCGAAGGCGACGGTCGCCGCCCAGGCGAAGACGTCGGCGTACGGACCGTAGGCCAGGCCCCTGATCTGCTCCGGCGCGCGGTAGCCGATCTCCCCGGCGGGCTCGCCGAGGTCGACGTCCGTCACGCGGGGGCCGTCCGGGCCGAGGATGACGTTGTGCGGGGTCAGCCCCCGGTGGGTGATGCCCGCCAGGTGCACGGCGGTCAGCGCGGTGAGCACGCCCACCGCGACCCGCTCCAGCGCGTCGGCGTCGAGCGGGCCGTCCGCGGCCACGGCCTCGGCCAGGCTGCGGCCCTCGACGTGCTCGCGGACCACGTAGGCGTGGCCCTCGTGGAGGCCGGCGTCGAGGGTGCGGGCCACGTACGAGCTGGACACCCGTTGCACCCCGGTGAGCCGAGCGACGTCGTCGCTGCCCGCCTCCTGAGCCGAAGGCAACACCTTGATCACTCTTAAGGGCGCGTCGTCGGACTCCTTGCCGAGAAAGGCCGCGCCGCGCGGCCCATCGGTCAGACGTCCTGCGATGTCGTACGCGCCCAGCTTCGCGGGATCACCCGGACGCAGGGGGTGCATCTTCATCCCTTCGGTGAAAGATAGATCTTGAAGGGACATTCAACCGCATCTGCCACATTTACATCAGCGGTTTCACTGGCGAATTGACAATTCACCCACAAGTAACGCTTTGGGACACCGTGGAGTAACAGTTAGGACGCCCGTCCCGGCCGCCAGCCGCGCTGCCTTCCCCGCGGAACCAGCAGCACCAGCGCGCCCGCGGCCAGCATCGCCATGAGCGCGCCCGTCCCCACCGCCATCGCGACCCCGATCGCCGTCTCGTCGCGCGGCGGGACCTTCGCCACGGCGTTCGCCGGCAGCGCGGTGGGCGGCGGCTCGGCCACCACGGGGCCGTTCGCGTCCTCGTACGGCAGGACGGCGGTGAGCGCCAGCAGCGGGTTGACCATGCCCGTCCCGGTGCCGGCCCCGGAGGTGCCGTCGGCGGTGGCGATGATGCGCCGGCGCACCTGCTCCTGGTTGAGCTTGGGGAAACGGGCCCGGACCAGGGCGGCGGTGCCCGCCACGTACGGCGAGGCGAAGCTCGTGCCCTGCAGGCCGCGCATGTAGGAACGGCCCGGCCAGGGGGCGGTGATGTCGGCGCCCGGGCCGAGCACGCCGACCGGGGTGACGGCGTTGGAGGAGTCGGCGCGGCGGCCGTCCGGCGTGGCCGCGCCCACCGCCAGCACGCCGTCGTAGGCCGCCGGATAGGAGGGCTCGGCCTCGTCGTCCTGGTTGGTGATGTTGCCGGCGGCGGCCACCACGACGATGTCGTTGTCCAGCGCCCGCTGGATCGCGGCCCGCAGCGACGGGTTGTCGGAGGCGCGTACGGACACGTTGATGACGTCCGGCTTGGCGTCCACCGCGTCGTTGATGGCGTTGACGAGGTTGGTGAGCACGCCGTCGGTCTTGTTGCTCTGCTTGAACATGAGCAGCCGGGCGTCCGGCGCGACGCCGTGGAACGGGACCCCGGCGAGGTAGCGGGCGCCGATGATGCCGGAGACGGCGGTGCCGTGGCCGACGCAGTCGCGGTAGCCGGTGTGCGTCTCGTCCACGATCTTGGAGATCTGGACCTGCGGGTGGTAGTCGGCACCGCTGTCGACGACCGCCACCGTCACGCCCGCGCCCCTGGTGAGCCGCCAGGCGGACTTGATGTCCAGCCGCTTCTGCGCCCAGGGCTCGGTGGCGGGGAGCTTGACGGTGCCCTTCTTCGGGTTGCAGTCGTCCGCGACGGTGGCCGCCGCGGCGGGGGCCGCGGCGAGGTGCAGTGCGAGCAGGCTCGCCAGGAGGGCGCGACCGATCATGTCGAAAGAGGGTATATCGCCCGGCTCGCTCCGGTTCACCCGCTCCGGTTCACTCGCTCGGGTTCAACGGAAGGAAGCCCCAGCGGGTCGCCAGGGCCTCGTTCCGTTGCTCACTTCGTGGCGGACTCGATGTTCTGGCGGTAGGTGCCGATGACCCGCGAGGCCTCCTGCAGCTCCTCGGTCATCCGCTGGAACGCGGTGCGGTAGTTCTGCCAGGCCTGCTGGAAACGCTGCGCGCCCGGGCCCGTCCACGCGGTGCCGACCTTGGCCGCCTCGCGGTCGAGCGCGGTCATCGTGGTGCGGACCGCCTCTGACTGCTGGGTGAACTGGCTGGCCATCTGCTGCATTTCCGCGGGGTCGCCGCCGAGCATACTCTGGCTCATGCATACCTCCTGGACCGTGTGAACTGGACCGTGTGAAAGCGCCATCACACTAAGCGGGCCCACTGGTCTTCGTCCGGGTTATGCCGAGCGGCTATGGTCTACCCGAGGAACATTCGGGATTAATGACGCGGAGGTTCGTCCGGTCATGCGCCAAGTTGTGGTGACGGGCGGCGGCACCGGCATCGGTTACGCGATCGCCGCGGCGTTCGCCGCACGGGGCGAGCACGTCACGATCACCGGCCGCCGCGAGCACGTGCTGAAGGAGGCCGCGGACCGCATCGGCGCGGAGTACGCGGTCTTCAACGCCGCCAGCCCGGTCGCCGTCCAGGAAGCGCTCGGCGCCCTGCCGCAGCACGTGGACGTGCTGGTCAACAACGCCGGCGGCAACACCAACCTCGACCGCAAGCAGCCCGGCGACCTCATGGACGTCGCCGAGGCGTGGTGGGCCAACCTCAACGCCAACCTCATGTCCGCGGTGCTCGTCACGACCGCGCTGACCCCGCGCCTGGCCGACGGCGGCCGGGTGATCTCCATCGGCTCGATCGCCGCCCGCGGCACCGGCTCGGGCTCGTACGGCGCCGCCAAGGCCGCCCTGGAGTCCTGGACCGCCGACCTGGCCGCCGAGCTGGGCCCGCGCGGCATCACGGCCAACGTGGTCTCCCCCGGCCTCGTCCTCGACACCGAGTTCTTCCGTGGCCGCCTCACCGAGGACGGCATCAGGGCCCGCGTCGACAACACCCGCAACGGCCGCCCCGGCACGCCGTCCGACGTGGCCGATACCGTTCTGTTCCTCGCCGGCGAGGGAGCCGGGCACGTCACTGGGCAGGTGCTTCACGTCAACGGCGGCGCCTACCTGGGTCGCTGAACCATCGATTTCGGGAAGGACGGTCGTCGGTGCGGAAGGTGCTGATCGCCAATCGCGGGGAGATCGCCGTACGGGTGGCCCGCGCGTGCAAGGACGCCGGGATCGGCAGCGTGGCGGTCTACGCCGACCAGGACAGGGACGCGCTGCACGCGCGGCTGGCCGACGAGGCGTACGCGCTGGGCGGGCAGTCCCCGGCGGAGACCTACCTCGACATCGCCAAGCTGCTCGACGTGGCCGCCCGCAGCGGCGCCGACGCCGTCCACCCCGGCTACGGCTTCCTGTCGGAGAACGCCGCCTTCGCCCAGGCGGTCATCGACGCCGGGCTGACCTGGATCGGCCCGCCGCCCGCCGCCATCGCCGCGCTCGGCGACAAGGTGCAGGCCAGGCACATCGCCCAGAAGGTCGGCGCGCCGCTGGTCGCCGGCACCAAGGACCCGGTGTCCGGGGCGGACGAGGTCGTCGCCTTCGCGAAGGAGCACGGCCTGCCGATCGCGATCAAGGCCGCCTACGGCGGCGGCGGACGCGGACTGAAGGTCGCCCGCACCCTGC
>NZ_FOHX01000013.1:206373-277232 GCF_900111685.1 Nonomuraea wenchangensis | reverse complement strand
CGATCGTGCTGATCTGGGACAACGTCAGCACCCACCTCGACGCCCGGATGCGCGCCCTGATCGAGGCGCGTCCGTGGCTGACGGTGTTCTACCTGCCGACCTACGCACCCGACCTCAACCCGGTGGAGATGGCGTGGTCGCACCTCAAACGCAGCCTGGGCAATCTGGCCCCCTGCACACTCGACGAACTCGCCAAGGTCATCCGCAGCCGACTCAAGCAGATGCAGTACCGCGCCAGCCTCCTGGACGCCTTCCTGGCACACACCGGCCTGATCACGAACCCGAGATCGACATGAAACCTCAAACTTTCAATCTCTGTACGTCGCCCGGGCCGTACAGAACTGCTCCACGCATGAGTGGCGTCTCCTTCAAGCTGTCAGCCCGGTTTCCCACCAAAAGGGACACTTCCCCGGCAGGCCAGGCGTGAACAGGCGAGAAGATCTTTTTCGCAGCGTTCCGCCGCGAACTGCTCCGTGGCGTCCCGTGAACTCGTTCCCCGGCTCAGGTGAAAGACGGGCGACACTACTTCCTCGCAAAGGCCCGACCACATGCCGCTCAGCACGACCCTGTCCGACGCCGACCTGATCGAACGGTCATGGCGAGATCCCGAGGATTTCGCCTTGCTGTTCGACCGGCACGCAGGACACATCCACCGTTATGTGGCCCGCCGGCTCGGCGACGACGCGGCCGACGACGTCGTCTCCGAGACGTTCCTCGCCGCGTTCAGGCAGCGCCGCGACTACGACACCGCCCGCCCGGAAGCCCTTCCCTGGCTGTACGGCTTCGCCACCAACTTCATCCGCCGCCATCGGCGCGCCGAGACACACCGCTACAAGGCGTACGCGAAAGTGGGCGTCCTCCCCGACGCCGGCGACGCCGCCGAACAAGCCCTCCAGCGGGCGAGCGCGCACGCCGTACGCCGCCCGCTCGCCCAGGCGCTCGCCTCGCTCAAGAGCCGCGACCGCGACGTCCTCTTACTCGTGGCCTGGGCCGACCTCACCTACGAGGAGGTCGCCAACGCCTTGTCCATCCCGATCGGCACAGTCCGTTCCCGCCTCAACCGCGCGCGGACCATCGTCCGCGACGTCCTCGGCAGCACCGACCCCACGACGGAGCACACCTCATGAACGAACGGACCGACCTGGCCGAACTGCGCGACCTGTTCGCCGACCAGCCGCACCCCACGGCGGAACGCCTCGCCCCCGCCCGTACCGCCCTCCTGGCCGAAGCCCGCACGAAGCGGCGCCCCCGGATCCGGCGGGCCGTGCTGCGGCGGATGTCGCTGGCGGGCGGGCTGGTCACGGCGATGGCCGCAGGAGTGATCGCCGTCCAGACGTTCGGCTCCCCCGCGCCCGCGAGCGCCGCCGAGGTCCTGAGGCTGGCCGCCGAGGCCGCCACCGCCACCCCATGGCCGGAGCCCCGCGACGACCAGTACCTCCACTACGAACGGATCGCCGAGACACGCAGCGAGAACGGCGTTCTCAATGTCGGCCCGCGCCACATCACGGGCGAGATCTGGATGTCCGTCGACGCCTCCCGCCCAGGACTCCTCTGGCACAAGCCGTCGACATCCAGGCCGCAAGACCCCGAGTACAAGGAACTCCTGACCCGATGCCCCGAACGCGGCCCCGGCCGGCCCACCTACGCCGAAATCCGGGCGTGGCCGACCGACCAGGAGCAGCTCCGGCACAAGCTCGCCGAACGCGGTGACCAGATGGTCCCCGGCAAGGACACCGCGACCCGGACCTGGTACGGCGCCCTCAACATCCTCGGCGCCCCGGTCCCGCCCGAGCAGCAGGCGGCCATCTTCACGATCGCCTCGACCCTGCCGGGCATCGAGACCGAAGAGCTCAAGGACACCACCGGCAGATCAGGCATCGCCGTGACCCGGGTGGACAACCTAGGCCCGGGGGGCGCCGTCTCCCGCGAATCCCTCATCTTCGACAAGAGCTCCTACGTCCTGCTGGGCGGCCAGGAATCCGTGCCGGGGTACGGACGCGAACTCTGGTCCATCAGCCGTCCGCAGCTCACCGACGTACTCCCGGCCTGGTCGAAGTCCGTGAAGCGGAAAGGCTGCGTCTGAGCGGCCCGAGGTCTCCCGCTCCCAGATTGACATCACTAGCTATTTCAGTCATGTTTGAAATAACTAGCAACCAAGTACGGAGCAAGCCATGGTGCTCGGGCACAGCGGGGTGATGGTGAAAGAGGCGCTGGCGTTCTTCGCGCCGTACTTCGTCAAAGCCGGCTTCGCGGTGCTGGCCATCGACTACCGCACGGTCGGCTCCAGCGAGGGCGAGCCACGCGGCCTGGACCACCCGGAGCGGCAGGTGGAGGACTTCCGCAGCGCCGTGTCCTACCTGCAGACCCGTCCCGAGGTGCAGCCGGAGCGGATCGGGGTGTGGGGGGTGAGCATCGGCGGCTCCGTGGCGGCCCAGGCCGCCGTGCTCGATCGGCGCATCAAGTGCGTCGTCGTACAGAGCCCCAGCGTGTGGAACGGATGGCGGTACATGGAACGCCTCCTGGGCCGCGCCGGAGTCCACGCGCTGCGCGACCGGCTGCAGCAGGACTGGCAGCGGCGCTACGAAGGCGGGCAGAGCGCTCGCGTGCCGCACCTGACGCACCTTCGCGCCGGAGAACCTCATCCACCGGCTCGCGCCGACGCCGCTGCTGATGATCGCCAACGGCGGCTGGGACCCGTACCACATGCTTGAGGAGGCGCAGAGCGCCTTCGCCAAGGCCGGCGAGCCCAAGCGGCTCGCGGTGCTGCCGTACGACGTGCTCGGCCTCTACACCGGCCCGGGCCTGGAGGAGGCGACGGCGCTCGCGATCGACTGGTTCGACCTCCACCTGCGCAGGACCCGGCTCGCGGACATCACCCCGACACCCACCTACGAGTCGGTGGCCGCCATGACACAGTGAACCGGCACACGATCAACAAGGAGGAAGCGACGATGAGCACTGAGGAACAGCAGGACCGGCTGCTCCGCTGGGTGGAGCGGGTGGCGGCCTTCTGCGTCGAGGAGTGGGGGCTGCCGCCCATCACCGGACGCATCCTCGGCTGGCTCATGATCTGCGATCCGGCCGAGCAGTCCGCCGGGCAGATCGCGGAGGTCATCCAGGCCAGCCGGGCCTCGCTCACCTCGAACATGCGCTTCCTCACGGCCATCGGCCTGGTCAAGAAGGTGAGAAGGCCGGGCGATCGCGTCTCCTACTACCGCATCGAGGACGACGCCTGGCAGAAGGTCATCCAGCGCAAGCTCGAAAGCCTGAGCGCGTTCGGCGAGATCGCCGACGAAGGGCTCGACATCGCGGGCGGCGAGGGGCACCGCACCGAGCGCATCAAGGCCGCCCACAACTCCCTGACGTGGCTGCAGAACCTCGCGGCCCGTCATCCGCTACGCCGTTAAGGAACCCCCATGCACCGCTGGCAACCCGAGCTCGGGCTGATCCAGGAAACCCTGCTGCTCACCCTTCACGCCAGAGCCCTGGACGCCGGGCTGCCCGGCCCGATCCTCGGCGACACGCTCTCCGCCGACCTGGCCGGCACCATCGACTACGACTTCGGCAGGCTGAAGGTCAAGCCCAACCTGGTCCTCACCACGGCGCTGCGCGCCAAGAAGCTCGACGATGTCGTCCGCGCCTTCATCGCCGCTCACCCCGGATGCGTGGTGCTCGACCTGGGCTGCGGCCTGGACACCAGGATGTTCCGCTGTGATCCCCCGCCCGGCGTCGACTGGTACGACATCGACTTCCCGGAAGTGGTGCGCCTGCGGGCCGAATGCCTGCCCGGCCGTTCCCACCTGGTCGGAGCCGACCTCACCAGCTCCGACTGGCTCACAGCCGTCCCCGGTGACCGGCCGGCGATGATCGTCGCCGAGGGGCTGCTCCCCTTCATGCCCGGCGACTCCTTCCAGGCGATGACCCGCGCGCTGACCGGCCACTTCCCTTCGGGCGAGCTCGCGCTCAACGGCTACACCCGCTTCGCCGCCTGGGCCATGAAGTACCACCCGACCATCAAGGCGCTCGGCATCACCGCCGCCCAGGGCTTCGACGACCCGCACGAACCGGAGTCCTGGGACGCCGGCCTCGTACTGGTCGAGGAGCAGATCCTCGCCCGCGCACCGGAAGTGGCCCGGTTCCCGCAACCGCTTCGCGCGCTCACCCGTCTCACCGCCCGCAGCACAGCCCTGTCGCGGCAAGGGGCCCGCATCCTCCGCTACCGATTCTGACCGGCCGCCCCCGCCCGCGGCATGGCCTCGCTTGACCTTGACACTGTGACAAGGTCTTGACTGGCGCCAAGGAGGTGGTCCCGATGACCATGGCGGAACAGGACACGGGCGCGGCTGCGGGCGATGCCGCCGCTCGGCACGAGCCCCGACCCGCGCTTCCACCCGGCGAGGGGAAGTGACGGGCCGTGTTGATCGGTGACGTGGCACGACGGTCGGGGGTCAGCGCCCGCATGCTCCGGCATTACGACGCCCTCGGCCTGGTGCGGCCGACGGGCCGCAGCGACGGCGGCTATCGCGAGTACTCCAGCGAGGACATCCGGCGGATCTTCCATATCGAGAGCCTGCGGTCGCTGGGGCTGTCGCTGCGTGAAGTCGGGCGCGCACTGGACGATCCCGACTTCAGGCCCGCGGAACTCGTCGACGACCTCATCCGCCAGACGCGAGAACGCATCGCGGATGAGACGCGACTGCTCACGCGGCTGCGCCGGATCGGCGCAGCCGAGCCCGCGGACTGGCAGGACGTCCTCCAGACCGTCGCGCTCCTGCAAGCCCTGGGATCGAGGAGCGCCGGCAGACGCCAGCGCGCGGCCCTGTCCTCGGTCGACGAGGGCCCGCCGCCGGTGGAAGCGCTGGTCGAGGCGGTGCTGAGCGAGACGGACCCGAACGTCGCCGGAGCCCTGCGATGGGCACTGGCGCAGGCGGGCGACGACGGACTGGCGCTGCTCGCGGAAGGGCTCGGCGCACCGGCGGCCGAGGTGCGCAAGCGGGCCGTCCAGTCCATCGCCGAGATCCCGGACGGTACGGCGACCGCGCTGCTGCGGGAAGCCCTCACGAGCCCCGACGTCGTGGTCCGCAGGTACGCGGCTCTGGCACTGGGGGGCCGTGGCGTGGCCGAAGCCGTGCCGACGCTCATCGACATGGTGGTCGAGGGGGCGAACGACGTCGATGCGGCCGATGCCCTCAGCGCGCTGGCGAGTCGCCCCGCGTCGGCGGATCGCATCGCTTCCCTGCTCGTCGACCGCCTCGCCCACGACGCCGCCGACTCGCCGGCACGTCGGCGGCTGACACAGGCGCTCGCGGACATCCCTGGCACCACCGCGTCACGAGCCCTCGCGGACCTGTCCCATGACGAAGACCGTCCCGTCGCGCTCATCGCGGCGTACATCCTCGGGATACGGGAGCAGCCGTCATGACCAGGATCTACAAGTCCGAAGCCGGTGGACGCGCACTCCTCGAGCACTACCGGCAGGCGCTGGAGACCTGGCCGGTTCCCGCCGAGCGGCTACGGGTGCCGACCCGTGAGGGCGAGACCTTCGTCCTCGCCTCCGGCCCGCCCGACGCGCCGCCCCTGGTGCTGCTGCACGGTTCGGGCGCGAACGCGTCGATGTGGCGAGGAGACGTCCCCACCTGGTCCCGCGACTTCCGCACCTACGCCGTCGACCTCGTCGGCGAGCCGGGCCTGAGCGCGCCCTCGCGCCCCGCCCTGGGCTCCGACGCCGTGGCGCTCTGGCTGGACGACGTGCTGGAAGGGCTCGGGATCACCGGCGCCGCGTTCGTCGGCACGTCCCTCGGCGGCTGGACGGCCCTGGACTACGCCATCCGCCGTCCCGAACGAGTGACCCGCCTGGCGCTGACGTGCCCAGGGGGCGTGGGGCGGCAGAAGGTCGGCTGGATGTTCAAGGCCCTGCTGACCCGCCTGTTCCGGCGCGACGGCCTGCGCGAGTCGGCGACGGCGGTCGCAGGACTGGACGCGGACAGGCACCGGCAGGCGCTCGACGCCGTCGTCCTGACGTTCACGCACTTCAACCCGCGCAGGGAGAGGCTTCCGGTGTTCCCCGACGCGGCGTTGCGTGCTCTCACCATGGACATCCTCGTCATCGTCGGCGGCCGAGACGCGATGTTCGACTCCCACCAGACCGCGCGGCGCGTACGTGCGTGCATCCCGCACGCGACCGTGCGTCTGCTGCCCGAGGTGGGTCACGCTGTCTTCGGCCAGGCCGAGCCGATCGCCGCGTTCCTGCGGGCCTGAGGGTGCCGTAGCACCGGACTACTTCCGGCGTCGTAGTCCGGCCGGTCTTGATCCCATCGCGGTAGCGGCCGATGACTCCGCCGGCGGGACGCGCGGAGCCCCGAACCGGACGACGATTGCGGGCGACGTGTTCGTCACCGTCGCCGTCGTTGCCCGGCCCACTACCCGCTGAGGAAATCATGTTCCTACGTATCGCGATCACCGCGCAGACCGCCGCCCTGCTGCTCCAGGCGGTCACCGCCGGGCTGCTGCTGGCCTCGCCCGGCGGCAGGACGGCGCACAGCGCCACGGCCCTCGCTGTCGTGGCCACCGTACTGCTGCACCTGGTCGCCGCGCTGGTGTCGCGGCGGCGAAGCGCCATCCTGCCCGCCGTCGGCATGCTGGTGATGACGCTGACCCAGGTAGCGCTCGGCATGGCGCACGTGAAGAGCCTGCACGTGCCGCTCGGCGTGCTGATGTTCGGCGTCAGCACGGTGCGGCTGGCACGGGTCTGGTCCGTCGGCCGCACTCAGGCGGCGTCGGCATGACCATGACCAGACGGCAGGCGCTGAGGCTGCTCGGCGTAGGCGCGGCACTGAGCGTCTCGGGCTGCTCACTGCTGAGCCGCACGCCGCTGCCCCAGCTCCTGACGAGCAGCGCGCCGCTGCCCAAGCCCTACATGGTGCCGCTGCCGTCGCCCGCGGTGGCCAAGCCGTACCGGACCGACGCGAGCACCGACTACTACGAGCTCGTCCAACGCTCTGCCGAGGTGGAGATCCTGCCGGGCCTGCGCACCCCGATCTGGGGGTACGGGGGGCAGTTCCCCGGACCCACCCTCCGGGCACGCGCCGGCCGCCGGACCGTCGTGCGCGTCACCAACCACCTCGACGCGCCGACGGTCACCCATCTGCACGGCGGCCACACGCCGCCGGAGTCCGACGGCTTTCCCACCGACCTGGTCCAGCCGGGCGCCCACCGCGACTACGTCTTCCCGCTGGAGCAACGCGCGGCCACGCTGTGGTACCACGACCACCGCATGGACCACACCGGGCCGCAGGTCTGGCGCGGCCTGGCCGGGTTCTTCCTCCTCGGCGACGACGAGCAGGACAAGCTGCCGCTCCCCTCGGGAGAGCGGGACGTGCCGCTGCTGATCTGCGACAGGTCCTTCGACGCCGACGGCGCCATGCCCTACCCGGCCAGGCCCGACGGCCCCGGCGCCCACGAGGCGTTCATGGGCGGCGTGCTCGGCGACGTCATCCTGGTCAACGGCGCGCCCTGGCCGCAGCTCGGGGTCGATCGGGCCCGCTACCGGCTGCGACTGCTCAACGGCTCCAACGCCCGCACCTACGAGCTGGCCCTGTCGCCCGGCGGTGTCCTGACCCAGATCGGCAGCGACGGCGGGCTGCTCGCGGCCCCTCGCTCCCTCCAGCGGGTACGGCTGGCGCCGGGCGAGCGGGCCGACGTGATCGCCGACTTCGCCGCCTACCGGGTCGGTGACCACGTCGAGCTGCGCAACCTCCTGGGGGAAGGCCCGCAGGCCAGGGTGATGCGCTTCGCCGTCGAGCGTGACGCCAGCGACGACTCGGCCATCCCGCGAACGCTCTCGCGCGTCGAGCCGCTCGACCCGGCCACGGCCGCGGTGACCCGCGACTTCGAGTTCACCAGCGGCGACCTGCACGGCCACACCGGCTGGCTGATCAACGGCAAGCCCTTCGACGCCCAGCGCGCCGATGCCCGGCCCAAGCTCGGCCAGGCGGAGATCTGGCGGCTCACCAGCGACGTCTCCCACCCCGTTCACCTGCACCTCGCGCCGTTCCAGGTGCTGTCGGCCGGCGGCGAGCGGCCGGCCGGTCCGCCCGAATGGAAGGACACCGTCGAGCTGCGGGAGGCGCAGACCGTGGAGATCATCACCCGGTTCACCGGCTACCGGGGCCGCTACGTCCTGCACTGCCACAACCTCGAACACGAGGACATGGCCATGATGAGCACGTTCGAGGTGGTCTGATGCCTGACTTCCACCCCCCGACCGCCCGAACGAAAAAGTCCTGTTCGGGATCAGGGCGTCCAGCGTGCGCGGAGCACTCCGTCAGGGTCGGGCAGGACGGCGGCCATCAGCGGTCGGCGCTCGTCCTCGTGACAGGAAAGGACCAGTATTGCGCGGGCGTCAGTCAGCATGGCGCGCAGTGCCGGGTAGTGGGTTTCATCGACTGTCAGGCTGCTGATGTGCCCTTGTGGGCTCTGCCAGACGATCTCACTGAGTCCCTCGTCGGGTAGACCGGCAAGGGCTGCGTCCACGTCTGTTGACAGGTCAGGCCAGACCAGCAGCCTGGCCCTGGGAGTGAGCCGGCTCCGTATCGCGGCGACCTCATCAACGGTCGTGATCCGGTGCCAGTGTGAGGCGTTGCGGACGTAGCCCTCCTCCAGCACCACCACGCCGCCTCGGCTGATGAGGGCTTCCAGCTCGCCCCAGAACGTCGCGTCGGCCGGACGTCGTCGCGCGAGATCGTCCCCATCGGACTCCGGGCCGTACGGTGACCGGCTGATGGGTTCGGCGAAGAGCCCGCGCTGACGAGTGAACGTCACCGCGTGCGAGCACGGGAGCGCACTGCCGACATGAACGTACTGGTCGTAACCGACGTGGACGAAGAATCGGCCCTCGGCCTCAAGGCGGCACCATGCGCCGTTGTCACGCAGCATTGCCCGGACCAGTTCCAGGGCGACGGCGATGGGCACCTGCGCGCCGTCGTGGTAGCCGGTCAGGTCGGGTGGGAACAGCCCGGCCAGGCCGTGACCCTCGATGGGCGGTTCGACACCGAAGTTGATGAAGCCGGTCACCGCGGGTTCCCGGATCGTCAGGCAGGTGACGCCGGTTTCTCGGGCGAACGCGGCCACAGCTGCGAGGTAGGCCGCTTCGACCGGGCCGTGATCGCTGTATGAGTCCTCGGGACCGGCGTAGTGGCCATTCTCGTTGCGGTCTGCCGGGTTGTACTTCGTGATTCGGTAGACGTGAAGCCCCGTGGCGCTTCCGCCCTCCACGGAGGCAGGTCGGGGTGCGGATGCAGATGGGTCAGAACCGGCCGCGGAGACGTTCATCGTCCCATCCTGGCGATGGGCTGACGTCCCGGACAATGTTTTACTGTCCTGCCCCGGGACGCTGCTCAGACGGGGTCGGGGCTCGATCTGAAGAATCCGGGTCTGGCCCCGCGCCATCGTCCAGACGAGCGCTCAAGCCCGTCTGCACCGCCGCGACCGACGTCCTGCCCGTCCCGCAGCGGACGTCACGGGTGGCGCGGCTCTGTCGCGGCGGCTGGTCCGTGTTCTACGGCAGCGCCGACTGACGTTTCCGCGCTGCGGCGGTCGATCGCGCCGTTCCGCGGCGCGTTCGTACGGCGGGAGTGGAGGGCCCTGGCGGTGAACCCGGCGGCCGCGATGGCGGCGGGCACGGCGAGGTAGCTGCCGCTGAGCACCAGTGTGAGCGCGGTCAGGGTGCAGGCGGCGACGGCGGTCGCGCGCATCCGGCCGGCGGGCAGCAGCCGGGTCGCGGCCAGCGCGCCGATGAACATGACCGCGGCGAGACACGCGGAGGTCGCCCGCAGCAGCGGGTCCAGGCCGATCGGGCGCACGAGCGCGACCGCGCCGACGACCGCGATGGCGGCTGCGAGCACGGTGAGGCTGCGGTACGGGGACGCGATCCGGTGGGGCAGCAGCCGCTGCCGCGCGAGGGCGACGCCGAGGCGCGAAGCGCCGGCGATGTAGGTGTTGATCGCGCCGAAGGTGAGCACGAGGGCCGCGATCCCGGTGACGGGTTCAGCGGCCGCGCCGAGGCTCGTCCTCATCATCGCGGTCAGCGGCACCGGCGAGGACGCCGCACCGGAACCGACGACCGTCATCGCCACGCTCAGGTAGATGACCGTGATCGCCGCCAGCGTGAGGCCGGTCGCGGTGAGCAGGCGCCGGCCCGCGAAGTCGGCGGACAGGTGGCTGGCGGCCTCCCAGCCGACGAAGGCGAAGATCAGCACACCGACCGCGCTGCCGACACCGCCGAGGCCGTGCGGCAGGAACGGCTCGAAACGCTCGGCGCCGACCGCGGGCAGGCTCGCCACGATCGCGGTGGCGAGGACCGCGAGCAGCAGGCCGACCATGACGACCTGCATGCGGCCGCTGGTGCGCAGCCCGGCCGCGTTGGCGACGAACGCGACCGCCAGCAGCGCGAAGGCGATCACCGCGGAGGTCCGGCCGTCCCAGCCGAACGCGTCCGCCGTGTAGATGCCGCCCGCGAGCGCCCCGGCGAGGGTGCCGATCGGCACGGCGGCGAAGAACCACCAACCGACCAGCGCGTACGCCCAGCGCCCGATCGCGGTCCCGGCGAAGTGGGCGACGCCGCCGCCGTCGGGGTGGCGCAGGCCGAGCAGCGCGAAGGTGAAGGCGATGGGGACGCTGACGACGATCAGCGCCGCCCAGGCGAGCACCGATCCGGGTCCGGCCGCCTCCGCGGCCAGGTGCGGGAGCACGAGCATGCCCGGTCCCAGCACGCCGCCGAGCACGGTCGCGGTTCCTTGCCAGACTCCCAGCCGGTGTTCTGTCATGGCGACACGGTAGGCAAACGTTCGGCCCTGCGGTCGGCCAGCCGAACGGATGGCCGGAATCCGCTGCCATCATGGGCAGGTGGACGAACTTGATGCGGGGATCATCCGCCTTCTGCAGTCAGATGCCCGGCTCTCCAACCGGGAGCTCGCCCGGCAGCTCGGCATCGCCCCGTCGACCTGCCTGGAACGGGTGCGGGCGCTCGCCCGCCGCGGCGTGATCAAGGGATACCACGCCGAGATCGACCCCGCCGCCCTGAACCGCGGCGTGCAGGCGATGGTCGCCGTGCAGGTCCGGCCGTTGAGCCGGGCCGTCATCGACACGTTCAAGGCGTCGGCGGCGAAGATGCCCGAGGTGCTCAGCGTCTTCGTCCTGTCCGGCGGCGACGACTTCCTGCTGCACGTCGGCGTGCCCGACCTCGACGCCCTGCACGCCTTCCTCCTCGACCGGCTGAGCAAACGCCGCGAGGTCACCGGCTTCCGCTCATCGTTGATCTTCCAGCAGGTCAGCAACCCGGCCCCGAGCCGCCTGGCTCAGCCCTCCTGACCACGTCTTCGCCGAACGATGCAACATCTTCGCCCCTTCGGCCGTCTGGGACGGAGCAGACAGACGCGCTGCTCCGCTACGGATACGTCCTGACGGGCAACCGCCATGACGCCGCCGACCTGGTCCAGGAAGCCCTGGTACGGCTGTGCGGCGCCTGGGCGAGGGTGAGACGCAAGGACAGCCCGCACAGCTACGTCCGCACCACCATGGCGCGGTTGCACATCAGCGTGTACCGGGTGCCGCTGAGCGGGGGCGCGCCGCAGCCGGTGAAGGGCGCCGAGCGGCACCACGTCCTGCAGTGGCCATGGGTGGGCGTCCACCGCGGGAAGGCGGTCTTCCGCGAGCTGCTCAACGTCGAGACCGGTGAGCGGCGCGACGCCGTGGTCAAGGCCGACGAGGAGGTCAGGTGCGGCGTCGACCGGTGCGCGGGCGTGGCCGTGCGGTACAGGACCGTCAAGGCCGAGCGTCCCCGCGACCGCTCCGGCAAGGAGATCAAGTGCGGCACTCGCCGGTGCCCGGACACCGCGCGGAGCGCGACCATCCTGCGTCGGTTCGTCCGCGACCGTGACGGCTCCCACGAGCGCGCACTGCCGATCACCTTCCAGCAGGGCGACGACGCCGGCCTGGAGCGCTTCTTCAAGGTCACGTTGACGGGGCCGGGAGACCAGACCGTCCTGACGCTCTACGACGTCGACACCGGCACGTCTGCCGACCTCGGCGTACGGCCGGACGCGAGAGGAGTCATGGCGATTCCCGACGGCGGCCTGGACCGGCTGATGACCTACCCGATCGGGAACGAGATGTACGTTCTGGACCTGACCGCGATCAAGTAGAGCCGAGTCGGGCCTCGGGCGGGGCGAGTTCGACTAAATTGGATCTTCGCACCCTTCGCCCCGCCCTGCACCGCCGAGGAGCGTCCCTGGATGAACTGGCTCTACGTCGCGGGGATCATCCTCTTCCTCCTCGGGTTGATGATCTCCATCGCGCTGCACGAACTCGGCCACCTGCTGCCGGCCAAGCTCTTCGGCGTCAAGGTGACCCAGTACATGGTGGGCTTCGGCCCCACGGCCTGGTCCCGGCGCGGAGGCGAGACCGAGTACGGCATCAAGTGGATCCCGTTCGGCGGCTACATCCGCATGATCGGCATGCTGCCGCCGCGCCCCGGTGACGAGCCCGGCAAGCTCAGGAGCCCGGCGACCGGCCCGTGGCAGGGCCTGATCGAGTCGGCCCGCGACGCCGCCCAGGAGGAGGTGCGGCCGGGCGACGAGAACCGCGTCTTCTACCGCAAGAAGTGGTGGCAGAAGGTCGTCATCATGTCCGGCGGGCCGTTGATGAACTTCGTGCTGGCGTTCGGCTTCTTCACCATCCTGCTGGCCGGCATCGGCCTGCCCGTCGAGGCCCCGATCGTCTCGCCCACCACCGAGACGTGCGTCATCCCCGTCTCCGAGCGGCGCGCCGCCTGCGAGCCGGGCGACCGGCCCACTCCGGCCGCGCAGGCGGGCCTCAGGCCGGGCGACCGCCTGGTCTCCTTCGACGGCGCCACGATCGGCTCCTGGGAGGACGCCAAGCGGCTGATCCGCTCCCACGGCGCCGGCCCGGTCAAGCTCGGCATCGTGCGTGACGGTGAGCCGATGACGCTGGACGTCACGCTCATCGCCCAGGACCGGCCCAACCTCGAGGACCCCGGGAAGACCGACAAGAACGTCGGCTTTCTCGGCGTGCGGCCCACCGAGGTGATGGAGCAGCAGAGCGTCGGCCAGGTCATCGGCTATATGGGCGGGCTGACGGTCAGGGTGGCGGGCTCGTTCCTGAACCTGCCGGAGAAGATGGCCGGCGTCTGGCAGGCGGCCTTCTCCGGCGAGGAACGCGACCCCGAGGGCCCGGTGGGCATGGTCGGCGCGGGCCGCCTGGGCGGCGAGATCCTGGCCTCCGACCTGTCCGGCGAGAAGAAGATCGCCACCTTCGTCAACCTGCTGGCCGGCTTCAACCTGGCGATCGGGCTGTTCAACCTGATCCCGCTGCTGCCGCTCGACGGCGGGCACATCGCGGGCGGGCTCTGGGAGGGCGTCAAGCGGGCCTACGCCAGGATCATGCGGCGGCCGAAGCCCCAGCACGTCGACATCGCCAAGGTGCTGCCGCTGACGTACGTGGCGGCACTGGCGATGATGATCATGGCGGGGCTGCTGGTCTACGCCGATCTGGTCAATCCGCTCACCCTGACGAACTGACCGGTTCGTGCCGGCCGATGGGCGGGCTCAGTCGTCGGTGAAGACGGGGAGCACGGGCGGGGCGAAGCGGGCGCCGGCCTCCGGGTCGCCGGTCGACTGGGTCAGCAGCAGCCGCGTCGTCTCCAGGAGGTGATCACGCATGGCCTCGGCCGCCCCTTGGTCGTCGCGGGCCTGGATGCGTTCGAGGATGCGTTCGTGCACCCGCCAGATGTCCCACAGGGTCCGCGTCTTCGTCGTGGACAGGCCGCGCGCGGCCATCTGCGCGCGCATCGTCGCGACGGACTGGGTCACCCGCGTGTTGCCCGCGGCCTCCAGGATCATCTCGTGGAAGGTCACGTCCTCTTCCTGGAAGAGCCGTTCGTCCCCGCTCTCGCAGGCCACCCGCATCCGTTCGAGCGCCTTGGAGAAAGGCGCCATCTGGGCTTCGGTCATCATGGTCGCGGCGCGGTAGGCCGAGGGGACTTCGAGCAGGTAGCGGAGCGTGTAGATCTCCTCGATGTCGCGCGTGGCGATCTCGAGGATCCGTACGCCCCGGCTCCGCTCGAAGCGGACCACGCCGTGCGTGGCGAGCTGCAGCAGGGCCTCGCGGACGGGCGTCCGCGAGACCCCCAGCTGGGCGGCGATCTCCACGACGGAGTGCAGCGTGCCAGGTGCCAGCTCACCCGTGACGATGGCCCGGCGGACCGCCTCGAAGGTCTGGGCCGCCAGCGACGTCTGGTCCGTCGAGATCTGCTCCATATGGACATGGCTCCCGGTCAGTCGGTCCGCTCAGCGCCAGAACGCCTTGGTCGGCCGAGACGATATCACTCAGGACGAAGATGTGGCATGTGGCATGCAACGCCGCCGGTCAGAGGAACGACAGGTCCGCTCCCTCGCTGGCCGGCAGGACCGTCTGCGCGTACAACCGCCGCCATCCCCGTGCGGGCAGCTCGGGCGGGACGAAGTCCGCGCGACGGCGCTCCAGCTCCTCCTCGTCCACGAGGAGGTCGAGCCGCCGCGCCGCGACGTCCAGCCTGATGAGGTCGCCGTCGCGGACGAGCGCGATCGGCCCTCCGGCGGCGCTCTCCGGGTCGCAGTGCAGCACCACGGTGCCGTAGGAGGTGCCGCTCATCCGCGCGTCGGAGACCCGCACCATGTCCCTGATCCCGGCCTGGGCCAGCTTGGCGGGGATGGGCAGGGCGCCCGCCTCGGGCATGCCCGCCGCGATCGGCCCCGCGTTGCGCAGCACCAGGACGTGGTCCGGGGTGACGTCCAGATCCGGGTCGTCCAGGATCCGCTGGGCGTCCTGCGCCGAGTCGATGACCAGGGCCGGTCCGGTGTGGTTCATCAGGTGCGGGCTCGCCGCCGCCGACTTGATGACCGCTCCCCTCGGGGCGAGCGTGCCCTGGAGCACCGCCAGGCTGCCCGCCGCGCCGAGCGGGTCCTCCAGCGGGTGGATCGTCGTCTGCCAGTCCTCGCGCGCGGGGGTGTCGTCGATCAGCGAGCCGAGTGACTTCCCGGAGACGCCGACGGTCTCCCGTTCGAGCAGCGGTTCGAGGACCTTGAGCAGGGCCGGCAGGCCGCCCGACCGGTGGAAGTCCTCCAGATATCCCGATCCTGCGGGCTTGCAGTCGACCAAGAACGGCACGTCGGCGCCGATCACGTCGAAGTCCTTGAGCGTGAGGTCCACGCCGGCCCGCCGCGCGACGGCGATCAGGTGGACCAGCGCGTTCGTCGATCCGCTCATCGCCGAGAGCACCCGGACGGCGTTGCGGAACGCGGCCGGGGTGAGGATCTCGCGCGGGACGGGGCCGCCCGACCGGGCCAGTTCGACGGCGCGGCGGCCGGTCGCGGCGCCGTGCCGCAGGCGGGCGCCGGTGGCGGCCGGAGGGGTGGCGCCGCCGGGCAGCATCATGCCGAGGGTCTCGGTGATGCAGGCCATGGTGGACGCGGTGCCCATGACCGCGCAGGTGCCCGCGGTCGAGACGAGCTCGTTGCGGACGCTGGTGATCTCGGACTTGTCGAGCTCGCCGCCGCGGTGCCGGCCCCAGAAGCGCCGGCAGTCGGTGCAGGCTCCGAGGCGCTCGCCCTGCCAGCTGCCGGTCATCATCGGCCCGACCACTTCGAGCAGGACCGGCTTGTCGGAGGAGGCGGCGGCCATGAGCTGGGCCGGCACCGTCTTGTCGCAGCCGCCGAGGAGGACCGCGGCGTCCATCGGCAGGGCGCGGATCATCTCCTCGGTGTCCATGGCGAGCAGGTTGCGGAACAGCATCGTCGTCGGCGAGGTCAGGATCTCCCCGAGCGAGATGGTCGGGAAGTCCATGGGCAGGCCGCCGGCCTCCAGGACGCCGCGCCTGACGGCTTCGAGCAGGGCCGGCATGTCGCGGTGACAGGTGTTGTAGTCGGACTTGGTCACCGCGATGCCGACGATCGGCCGGTCCAGCGCCTCGTCGTCGTACCCGCTGGAGGCCAGGAAAGCACGCCGTAGGTAGGTGCTGAAACCGTCGTCGCCGTAGGACGTACGGCTCCGGTCGATGGCCGACTCAGTCGGTCGGTCGGGCATGGGGACCTCCGGGGGTATGGCGGGTCAGGAAGAAGGGGGCCGGCAGTGTCACGGGCGCTGTGTCACACGCGCGGTGTCACGGGCGCTGTGTCACACGCGCGGTGTCACGGGCGCAGCGGCATCGCGAGCGGGCGCATCGGGGCGCCGGTCGCGCCGCGCAGTTTCATGGCGGCGGCGACGAAGGCGAACTCGTAGAGCCGTTCGGCCGAGATCTGCTCGCAGTCGACCACCTCCATGATGGGGACGCCTGCCTCCCCCAGGAGATAGGTGTGGACGACCTGCCAGTTCTCCTCGTCCGCGCCGGGCATCTGCTCCAGGGCGAGGGTGTCGCCGCCGATGACGGAGGCGCCCATCCGGGCGAGGAACTCGGCCCCTTCCAGGTTCAGGCCGGGGCTGTTGTCGATGTAGGCGTCGATCGCGGGCCAGGCGCGCATCCGGCCGGTACGGATCAACGCCACGTCACCCGGCCGGAACTCGACGTTCTGCCGTCGCATGGCCTCGCGCAGGTCGTCCGCGCCGATCCCGTGGTTGTCGGGCAGGATGTCGGTGTCGTACAGGGCGGCGATGTCGAACAGCACCCCGCGGGCGATGATCGGCGGGATCTTCTCCGCGCCGCACTTGGTCCAGTGCCGGGAGCTGATGTGCTCCTCGGCGGAGAACCCGTTCCAGATCTTGCCGTTGTACCCGAAGTGGTTCAGGGTGTCGATGTGCGTGCCGCAGTGGGTGTACATCGAGATGGCGTCGCCCGAGTAGGAGACCAGCTCGTTCTGCTCGCGGCCCACTCCGGTGATGTCGTCGAGGACCGTGCCGGCGGGGGTGTGCGTCATCCACTGCTGGAAGTTCGGGTCGCCGGCCTTCGTCCATGAGGGCATGCCGACGAAGTAGTCCACCGACAGGTCGATGACGCTGCCGCCGTCCGCCCGGCTCAGCACCTCACGCGACGCCTCGGGGGTGATCAGGTTGATCATGCCGATCTCGTCGTCGGGACCGAAGGGGCTGCGGGTGACCTCGCGGAACTCGGCACAGTACGCCGCGATCTTGTTCCTGGTCGCTTCGCTGATGAGCGCTGGTCCACACATGGTGATGTCGGCCTTCCTGTTCGATCCGGTTACTGGCCCGGGGCCATCGGGCGGGTGAGCTCGCCGTACATCTCGGGGCGGCGCCCGGAGAACACGGGCAGCTCGAACTCGCCCGGCTTCTTGATGAGCCGCTTCGTACGGGCGGCCTGGACGTCGATCGACGCCCCGAACAGCCCTTCGTCCTGGCCCGCGTCGGCCAGCACCTCTCCGGAGGGGGCGATGATCTGGCTTCTGCCCATGAAGCGGGTGCCGGCCTCGGCGTCGGCGCGGTCGGCGACCGCGAGGTAGACGAGGTTCTCCAGCGCGCGCACCCGCGTCATGTGGTCGGCGAGCATGTCCGACCCCATAGGCCAGTTGGTGGGCATCGCGATGAGGTCGGCGCCCTGGAGCGCGAGCTCGCGGGCCGATTCGGGGAAGCGCAGGTCGAAGCAGATCATCACGCCGACCCGGCCGAAGGGCAGGTCGGCCACCCGGGGCGCGGCGTCGGCGCCCGGGTCGACGAACCGGTCCGCGCCGAGGTAGGGCAGGTGCTGCTTGCGGTAGCGGACGATGATCCCGGTGGGTCCGAGCACCAGGGCCGAGTTGTGGACCTGCCCGTCCGCCTCCTCCAGCAGGCCCACCACCGCGTGTACGGAGCTCTCCGCGCAGGTCTGCACGATGCGGCCGATCCTGGGGTCGGCGGCGCCGATCGCGGCGGCGCGCGTCTCGGCGCGGGAGTCGAACAGGTAGCCGGTGAGCACGCACTCGGGGAAGACCACGAGCTGATGCCCGCTCGCCGCGCCGGCCCGCAGGGTCTCGATGACGCGGTCGACGTTCGCGGCCACGTCCGTCCGGTCGACGCTGATCTGAGCGACCCCGACCTGGACGCCGCTTGCGGTAGGTGAGCCGGTCAACGTGCCATCCCTCGGTCCGGTGGTGAGTGAATAACCGGCAGAGTGGCATGCAGCATGCAGCACGTCAAGTCGTTGACATGCTGCACACTGCATGCAATGGTGACCCGACGAATCGGACATTCCGTGGGAGAGGGGCTGAGAGTTGTGCCAGAAGTAGTGATCGTCAGCGGTGCCGGAGGCGGCATCGGCGCCGCGACAGCACGCGAGTGCGCGGCGGCCGGCGCGTCCGTACTCCTGACGGATCAACGCGTCGAACACGTGGAACGGCTCGCCGCCGAACTCCGTTCCAGCGGGCACGACGCCCTGGCACACCGGCTGGACGTCACCGACGAGGACGCCGTCGCCGACGCCGTCAAGGTCGCCACCGACCGGTGGGGCCGCCTCGACGGCCTGGTCAACTGCGCCGCAACGATCGTGGCGAAACCCCTGGTCGACACCACCCTCGAGGACTGGAACCGGGTCATGACGGTCAACGCGACCGGCACGTTCCTGCTGTGCAAGCACGCGGTGGCCGCGATGCTCGCCCAGGGGACGCCCGGGTCGATCGTCAACCTCTCCTCGATCTCCGGGACGGTCGGCCTGCCCGGCCAGCCCGCCTACTGCGCCTCCAAGGGAGCGGTGCTGCAGCTGTCCCGCCAGATCGCCGTCGACTACGCCGCCGCCGGGATCCGGTGCAACGTGGTCAGCCCCGGATCGGTCGCCACCGATCAGCTGGCCACTTACCTCGGATCCCAGCCCGATCCCGACTCCGCCCGGCAGCGGCTCATCGCCGGCCACCCGATCGCCCGCCTGGCGGACCCCCACGAGGTGGCCAAGGTGGTCACCTTCCTGCTGAGCTCCGCCGCCAGCTTCATGACCGGCGCGGACGTGGCCGTAGACGGTGGCTACACCGCCATCTGAGCACGGACCGCGCACCGCGCGGTCCCTGCAGATTTCCAGGAAGGTACTCGTAAATGTCTCGGCGTACGACCTCGCCGCCGGCCAAGCGCGCCGGACCTGGTGGACTGATCGATCTGCGTCGCCTCAGGGCCGGTCGCTTCTCCTCCATCTGGCTCATCACGCTGCTGCTCTTCGCCGCCAGCCCGCTCATCTCACCCGGCAGCCTGTCCGGGTCCGCGGTGCTGTCCATGCTGCCGTTCGCGGCGGTGATGGCGATCGCCGCGCTCGGGCAGACCCTCGTCGTCGCCCACGGCGGCATCGACCTGTCGGTGCCCGGCGGGATGGCGCTGGCCGCGGTGCTCGCCACCAAACTCCCCGCCGCGTCAGGAGTCCCGGTCTGGGCGGCCGTCGGGCTCGCGTTGGTCGTGGGCGCGCTCGGCGGCCTGATCATCGGTTTCGCCGTGGTCCGGCTGTCCATCGCGGCGTTCGTGGCGTCCCTGGCGGTCAACTCCATCCTCATCGGCGTGGTCCTGCAGGTCTCCAGCGGCTTCCCCGCCTCGGCCGGCGCCGCGCTGAGCGCGTTCGCCGTCGGATCGGTGGCGGGCATCCCGAACCTGCTGCTGGTCGCGGTCGTCGTGGTCGGGCTCGCGCACTGGATCATCCGCCACACGGTGCTCGGCCGGCGCTTCATCGCCGTCGGCGCCGGACGGCCCGCGGCGCGGCTGCTCGGCCTGCCCACCGGCTCGTACGAGATGGGCGCGTACGTGGCCGCGGGAATCTGCTACTCGCTGGCCGGAGTCCTGCTCGCCGGCTACCTGCGGACCCCCGACATCCTGCTCGGCAACACCTACCTGCTGCCCACCATCGCGGCCGTCGTCCTCGGCGGAAGCCTGCTGTCCGGCGGCATCACCAACCTGGCCGCCACCGCGGTCGCCGCGCTCTTCCTCACCCAGCTCGACCAGGTGGTCCTCGCCGCCGGCGCGTCCACCGCCACGCAGCTCCTCGTCCAGGCCGCCGTACTCGCGCTGAGCGTCGTGGCCCGCGGCGTGCCGTGGAGCGCCGTCCGCGCGCGGCTGACCACCCGCGCCCCCGACCCCGCCTCCACGCTGCCATCGCGCTAGCCGGCCAGGCCCTCCTCTTCAGAAGTGTCCCCCAGACAGGAGAACCCCATGAGCTCCACCAGAGCCCGATTCCGCGCCCGCGGCTCGGCCGCCGTCCTGGCCCTCGCCCTCGGCGCGACGGCCTGTGCCGGCGGGCCGGGCGCCTCGAACAACGCCACCGAGGGCGGCGGTGTCGAGGCCGTCTACGACAACGCGGCCAAGATCGGAGACGTTTCCCAGCTCCGGCCCATGTCCGAGTTCTGCGGCACCAAGCCGGTCAAGGTCGCGCTCGCGGACGGCACGGGCGACAACGCCTTCCGTAAGACGGCGCGCGCCGAGTTCGAGGACGAGGCCGCCAAGTGCCCGAACATCACCGTGCTGCCCTACGCCGACGGCCAGAACAACCCGCAGAAGGCGATCAGCGACATCAAGGCCCTGGTCGCCCAGGGCGTCGAAGCCCTCGTGGTCTTCCCCGACGCCGGCGAGGCGCTGCTGCCGACGCTGCGTGAGGCGTACAAGGCGGGCGTGCAGGTGGTGCCGTGGACGGCGAACCCCGGCGGCAAGCCAGGGGTGGACTACACCTCGTTCGTCGGCCACAACACCGTCAACGACGGCGTGACCTGGACCCGCTGGATGTGCGAGGCGCTCGGCGAGAAGGGCGGCAACGTCGTCTTCCTCGGCGGCACCCCGGGCAACACGCAGAGCATCACCGAGATGGTCGGCATCGAGAAGGAGCTCAAGGAGAACTCCGCCTGCGCCAACGTCAAGCTGCTCAACGAGCCGGGCAAGCCGGTCGACACCAACTGGAACCCCGCCCAGATGCAGAAGGTCGTGGCCGGGCTGCTCACCAAGTACCCGACCATCGACGGCGTGATCACCGACTCGGGTGACGCGTCCTTGGGCGGCATCCGCGCCTTCCTGCAGGCCGGCCGGCCGCTGCCGAAGTGGACCGCCAACGACAACAACGGGTTCGCCTGCGCCTGGAAGGAGCACGCGGACAAGAACCCGACCTTCCAGACCGTGACCGTGTCGGCGCGTACCTGGATCATCCGTCTCGCGCTGCGCAAGGCCGTCGCCGCCCACCAGGGGATCAAGAACGACGAGCCGGAGATCATCAACATCCCGATCTTCGAGAACACGCTCGACGAGACGAAGCCTCCGAAGTGTGACACCGACCTTCCCGCCAGCGCTGTCCTGTCCTCCGAGCTCACGCCGGAGCAGCTCAAGCAGGCCTACAGCTGATCACTTGTCGTCTTCCGCCGGGCACGCGCCCGGCGGAAGCGATGAGCCGAGTGAGGAGTGATCCTTCGCATGGTCGATTCGACAGCCGGACTGGTTCTCCGCGGGGTGACCAAACGCTTCCCCGGCGTCGTCGCGCTCGACGCGGTCGACTTCGAGGTGCGCCCCGGCGAGATACATGCCCTGGTGGGAGGTAACGGCGCCGGGAAGTCCACGCTCATGGCGGTGGCGTCCGGAGCGCTGGCCCCCGACGCGGGCACCATCGAGATCGCGGGCGAGCCGATGCGGCAGATATCCCCGATCGCCGCCCGGGAGCAGGGCCTCGCCATCGCCTTCCAGCACCCGGCACTTCTCCCCGACCTCACCGTCACCGAGAACCTCCTGCTGAGCGTGCCGAAGCGGCTGCGGCCGTCGTTCGGCGACGCCCAGGACTGGGCCAGGGAACGACTGCTCCCCATGGGGATGGACATCGACCCGGCCGCCGTGGCCGGCCGGTTGACCCTGGCCGAGAAGCAGGCGCTGGAGATCTGCGGCGCCCTGGCCTGCGAGCCCAGCGTGCTGATCCTCGACGAGCCCACCGAGCCGTTCATGGTGGCCGAGATCGACAGGCTGTTCGAGCAGGTGCGCAAGGCCGCCGCCGGCGGGATGGCCGTGGTCTACATCAGCCACCGGCTGCCCGACGTGATGGCCCTGGCCGACCGTCTCACCGTGCTCCGCGACGGCCAGATCCGCGGCACCTTCCTCGCCTCGGAGGTGACCGAGGAGGAGATCATCACCCGTATCGCGGGCCGGGAGATCGACGCGCTGTTCCCGCCGCGGCCCGACTCCGTCGGCGACGTCGTGATGGAAGTACGCGATCTGCGCTCGGACCGGCTCCGGGGGATCACCACGACCCTCGCCCGCAACGAGGTCCTCGGCCTGGCCGGCGTGGAAGGCAACGGGCAGCGCGAGTTCATCCGCGCGCTCGGCGGAGCCGACCCCGTCACCGGCGGCGGCGTCACCGTCGCCGGCCGGCCCGTGGAGCTCGGCAGCCCCCGTCGCGCCCGGCGGGCCGGCGTGGTCCTCATGCCCCAGGAACGGCACGTCGAAGGCGTCGCGACCGTGCTCTCGGTCAAGGAGAACCTCGGCGTCGCCGCCACGAACCAGACCGCCTCGGCCGGGGTCGTCAAGGGCTCGGCCGAGAACGCGCTCGTGGCCGAGGAGATCCGCCAGCTCGGCATCAAGGTGGCCTCGCCCGACTCCGCCGTGGAGCACCTGTCGGGCGGTAACCAGCAGAAGGTCGTGCTCGGCCGCTCCCTGCTGTCCGACCCCAAAGTGCTGCTGTGCGACGAACCCACCCAGGGGATCGACGTCGGAGTACGCTCCGACATCTACCACCGGCTCCGCTCCACCGCCGAGTCGGGGACGCCGGTCGTCGTGCTCAGCTCCGACAACGTCGAACTCGCCGGGCTGTGCGACCGCGTGCTCGTGTTCTCCCGGGGGCGGGTCGTCCGCGAGCTGACCGGCGACGAGATCTCCGAGCACGCCATCACCGAGGCGTCACTCACGGCGGCGACCTCGGCCCAGAGCGAGGAGGCCGCCGGACCGGCGCGGCGTACGGGGCCGCTCGACAGGTTCCGCCGCCTGCTCTCCAGCGAGCAGGCGCCCAGCCTGTTCCTCGCGGCCGCGATCGTGCTCCTGGCCCTGGTGAGCGCCACCAGGAGCGACCGCTTCCTGTCCGAGTTCAACATCGCCAGCATGCTCGGCCTGGCGGCGCCCGTGCTCTTCCTCGCCGCCGGGCAGCTCATCGTCATGCTCACCGGAGGGATCGACCTGTCGGTCGGCCCCCTGAGCGGGACCCTCGTGGTCATCGCCTCGTTCTACCTCCTCGACGGGTACGGCGCCGGGTGGTGGATCATCGGGCTGCTGCTGATGTTCCTCGCGGCGGCCGCCGTGGGGCTGGGCAACGGGATGATGGTCAGATACGCCCGGGTGACACCGGTGGTCGCCACCTTGGTCACCTACACCGCGCTCCAGGGGCTCTCCCTGGTCATGCGCGACTCGCCCGGCGGGTCGATCTCCAGCACGATCACCGAGGCGCTCGGGGCGCGCATCGGCCCGATCCCCTACGCGGTCATCGTCGGCGCGGCCGTCCTCATCGGGCTGGAAGTGATGTCCCGGCGTTCGATGATGGGGCTCCGGCTGCGGGGCGCCGGCTCGTCCGAGCACGCCGCACGCAACAGGGGAATCCCGGTGGCCCGCGTCCACCTCGCCGTCTACGTCGCCAGCGCGCTGCTCACCATGCTCGGCGCCCTGCTGCTGATGGCGCAGATCGGCGTGGGTGACCCCACCGCCGGCGTCAGCTACACGATGGCCAGCATCACCGCCGTCGTGCTCGGCGGAGCCTCGATCTTCGGCGGCCGGGGCAGCTTCATCGGCGTGCTGTTCGGAGTCGTGCTCCTGCAGGTCATCCAGAACACCACGGTGTTCCTCGGCCTGTCGCAGGCGTGGCAGTACTGGATGCTCGGCCTCATGGCGCTGGCCGCGACGGCCATCTACTCACAGGTCCGCGCCAAACGAGCATAAGGAGGATTTCGCCCCGTTCTCTCTCCCCCCACGGGAGCTCGCTGACCTGCTGCTGGTGTGACCTCTGAAAGGACGAGTGTGATCATGGCTGGGACTTCGGACGCCGCGCTCCGCGAACGGGCGCGCCGGGTCATTCCAGGCGGGATGTACGGACACCAGCGGGCGGGCCTGTTCCCGGAGAACTTCCCGCAGTACCTCTCCCACGGCGAAGGGGCCCTGATCCGCGACGTCGACGGGCGCGAGTTCGTCGACCTGCTCTGCGGATACGGGCCCATCGTCCTCGGCTACCAGCACCCCGGGGTCGAGGCGGCCGCGGCGGCCCAACGGCGGCAGGCCGACTGCCAGAACGCCCCCTCGGCCAGAATGGTCGAGCTGGCCGAGCTGCTGGTGGACGTCGTCGACCACGCCGACTGGGCCTACCTGGCCAAGAACGGCACCGACGCGACGACCACCTGCCTGACCATCGCCCGGGCCGCCACCGGCAGGTCCGTCGTCCTGGTCGCCCGGGGCAGCTACCACGGCGCGGCCCCCTGGTGCACCCCCGGCCTGGCCGGAGTGCTCCCGTCGGACCGCGCCGCCCTGCGGTACTTCGAGTACAACGACCACGCGAGCCTGCGGGCGGCCGTGGACGAGGCCGGCGACGACCTGGCCGGCATCATCGTCACCCCCTTCAAGCACAACGACGGAGAAGACCAGGAGCTGGTCGACCCGGCGTTCGCCCGCGAGCTCCGGCAGGTGTGCGACTCCAGGAACGCGGTGCTCATCCTGGACGACGTCCGCTGCGGATTCAGGCTGAACTTCGGCGGGAGCTGGGAGTCGCTGGGGATCCAGCCCGATCTCAGCGCCTGGGGCAAGGCGGTCAGCAACGGCTACACCGTCTCGGCGATCCTCGGCATCGAAGCCCTGCGGGACGCCGCCACCAGCATCTTCAGCACGGGCACCTACTGGTTCGCGGCGGTCCCCATGGCCGCCGCCATCGCCACCATCAACGCCATCCGCGACGAGGACGGCATCGCCGCGATGGAGCGCGCCGGCGAACTGCTCAGGAGCGGCATTGTGGAGCAGGCCAGGGCCAACGACCTCGCCATCTCCTACACCGGGCCCGCGCAGATGCCCTACTTCCGGTTCCTGGCCGACACGGACTTCGAACGGATGATGCACTTCTCCCGCGTGGCGCTCGACCACGGCGTCTACATCCATCCGCGGCACAACTGGTTCGTCAGCGTGGCCCACACGGACGAGATCGTGGCCCGGGCGCTCGCCGGCACGGAGGCCGCCTTCCGCGCGGTCCGTGACCGGTTCGGCGACGGCTGAGACCCGGCTCGGCAGGCCGCGACTCCACAGCACCGGCTAGGAGGAGGGCAGAGGCGCCTCCTGTCCCGCCCGTCCGGGCGTCACCAGGGCGGTGACGACGATGCCGACGGCCGCCGCGACAGCCGCCACGGTGAACCCGCCGGCGAAGCCGCTCAGCGTCTCCCCCGCCAGGCTCGCCGCGGCGACGCTCGACACGACCGCGGCGCCGACGGAGGCGCCGAACTCGTGGAAGGTGCTCACGATGCCGGAGGCGATCCCGGCCTCGTGGGGCGCCACCTGGCCGAGTGCGGTCGCCGAGGCGACGACGAACATCGCGCCGGTGCCCGCCGCCGCGACGGAGACGCCCACCACGACGAGGGCCGGGTTCATCGACACGGCCGGCACGGCCATGCCGAGGGCCGCGAGGGCCATGCCGGCGACGGCCGGCGCGCGTCCACCCCAACGGCCGATCACCCGGCCGGTCAGGTTGGCGCCGAGCATCGTTGCCACCGCCACGGGCAGGAACAACAGCCCGGTCTGCAACGCGCCGTACCCCTGAGCCTGCTGGAAGTAGAAGGTGCCCAGGAAGAACACGGTGATCATCAGGGCGGTCGCCATCATGATGAGGAACGCGCCGGTCGCCACGGGCCGCCGCACGAGCAGCCGGACGTCCATCAGGGGCGAGCGCGCCCGCTTCTGCCGTACGACGAACAGGACGTAGCCCGCTGCGGCGGCCAGGACGAGCCAGCCGGTGAGCGGGGTGAGCCAGCCCCCCTCACCGGCGGCGATGAGGGCGTAGATCAGCGATGCGGTGGAGGACGTCACCAGGATCGCGCCGAGGATGTCGAGCCGCGGCCGCTCGGCCGCCCATGCCCGCCGCGCGGGCACGAGAACGGCGAGCACCCCGGCGATCGCCACCCCGATGGGCACGTTGACGTAGAAGACCCATGACCATCCGGGTCCCGCCGTGAGGAGTCCGCCGAGCAGGACGCCGAGGGCGGCTCCGCCTCCGCCGAGCGCGGACCAGACCCCCAGGGCCTTGTTCCGCTCCTCCCCGTCGAACAGGGTCACCACCAGGGAGAGCGCCGAGGGCGACAGCAGGGCCGCGCCGACCCCCTGGGCGATGCGACCGCCCACCAGCAGGGCCGCGGATTCCGCCAGCCCGGTGGCCAGTGATGCCGCGGTGAAGAGAAGGAGCCCGGCGAGCATGACGCGCTTGGCGCCCGCCAGGTCGGAGATCCGCCCACCGAGCAGCATGAGGCCGCCGAAGGTGAGCGTGTAGGCGCTGACGGTCCAGGTCAGTGCCTCGCGGCTGAGCCCGAGGTCCGTCTCGATGTGCGGCAGGGCGATGGCGACGACGGTGACGTCGAGGATCAGCATGAGCTGCGCCACCCCGAGCAGGCCGAGAATGCGCCAGCGCGCCGGGTGTGCGTCCGGCCGCGCGGTTGGTCGGTTCACGATGCCTCCATAGGCAAGAACTCGTACTTCCATGTACGAGCTTTGCCATGACTATAACTCGTATATGCACATACGCGTTAGAGTGCCGACATGGAAGAGCCCTCCGCGCGCCCCAGGCGCCGCGCCGACGCCGAACGCAGCATCGCCCGCATCGTGTCCGCGGCACGCACCCTGCTGAGCTCGGACCCGAACGCCAGGACGGACGACATCGCGAAAGCGGCGGGCGTGGGGCGGATGACCCTGTACGGGCACTTCGGCACCCGGGCCGAACTCGTCGAAGCGGCCTTCACGGACGCGCTGAGAGCCGGCGACGAGACCTTGTCGGCCATCGACCTGACGGGCAACGCCCGCGAGGCGATGACCCGCCTGCTGGCGTCGAGCTGGCAGGTGGTGGCCGAGTCCGCGGCCCTGCTTACCGCGGCCGAGGAGGTCCTCCCTGCCGGACGGATCCGGGAGCTGCACGCGAAACCCGTTCAGCGCATGACCGAGCTCATCCGCCGTGGCCAGGACCAGGGCGTCTTCCGTACCGACCTGCCGACCGTCTGGCTGGTCAACGTCGTCCACCACGTCCTGCACGGAGCGGCGACCGAGATACGGGCGGGACGCCTGGAACCGGACGACGCCGCAGAAGTGGTGACCAAGACCGTGCAGTCAATGCTGACAGTCTGACCGCAGAGGCTGGGCACGACGTGGTCGTGGCCGCACTATTATGTAAACGCATCCGTATGCGTTTACGAAATGAGGTGGCCGGATGCTGAAGTCTGTAGGCAAGATCGGGTTACTCGTTCCCGCCTTCGCGGTCGGCGCCGCCTGGCTGGTCGTCCTGCGGTTGAAGGACGTGCCCGTGCCGCTGCTGGTGGTCTATGGGCTGCTGCTGGCCGGATTGGTGGTCGGGTTGTTGTGGCCCGGTGTGCTCGGCCCGCTGTCCACCCGGCGCCGGGTGCTGGCGTTCATCGGGGTTCCGGCCGGCCTGGGCACTCTGGGGCTCTACCTCGGAGTCGTCTACTACGTCACGGACCTGCCGGTGCTGCTCGCCCTGGCCGCTGTCGCCTGCCTGGCATGGGCGGCGGCCGCCTTCCTGCGCGGACGTCGGGCGGAGGGCGGCCGGGGCACCCGGAGCACCAGGCGCGCCTTCCTGGCGGGCGGTGCCGGGCTGGTGCTGGGAGTGCTGAGCGGACTGTCCGTCGATCGGGTGGAACGGCAGCGAAGCGAGATGCTGGCGCGGGGCGAGCAGGAGCGGCAAGCGGCCGTGCGCACCCCGGGCGCGCGGCGGCGGATCGCCGACGGCGCCGTACGGGTGTTCCCGATCCACACCGGCGACACCATCGTCACCTACGGCCAGTTCTACGGCGGTCTGGACGGCTGGGAAGGGCTGAACGGCTACCTGCGCACCCTTGTGGACAAGGCGCAGATCGCGGTGCCCGTCTACGCCTACCTCATCGACCACCCCCGGCACGGCCTCATGCTGGTCGACACCGGCGTCAACTGGGAACAAGCCCACGATCACGACGGGTACTACAACCACAACCAGATGGTCTCGCGCCTGCTGACCCAGCGCGACGAATACCAGCTGACCCCCGAGCAGGACCTGCGGGTCCACCTGGCCCGGCTCGGCTACGACCCCAAGGAGATCACCACCGTGTTCCTCACCCACGTCCACGACGACCACGCGGGAGGGCTGCGCCACCTGCCTCAGGCGACAGTGGTGCTCGACCGCCGCGACTGGGAACACGGCACGGTCTACCCGTACTCCTTCGACCTGGTCAAGAACAACCTCTCCTTCCCCGCCTTCGACTCCGGCGCCTTCGGCGCCTTCCCCGACAGTCAGGACCACTTCGGTGACGGCAGCCTCATCCTGCTGCCCACCCCCGGCCACTCCCCCGGCCACATGTGCGTGCTCCTGCGCCTGGACGCCGGCAACGTGCTGTTCATGGGCGACACCCTCTACACACTGCCCCACCTGGCCACGGACCAGGTCCGCCAGATGACCATCGGCGGCGCCGACACGGCCCGCCAGCTCGAGGCCGCCCGGCGCATCCAGACCCTGCTGGCCTCCGACCCCGTCACCGTGCCGTTGTTCGCCCACGACAACACCCGCTACCAGTCCGACCTGGTCGCCTCCGCGTTCGACCACGGGACGCCCGGCAAGGAGGAGCTGCGGGAGCTGCGCCGACACATGGAGACCGTCCTCACCCCCGACTGGCGGCTGCGGCCCGGGCACACCCCCCACTTCGTGCCGCCGGCGTCCGGCATGGACTTGGGGCGGGTGGAGCTCCGATGACCTCCGCGCGGCGCACCCGGGGCAGACCCCGTGACCCCGAGGCCGACGGGGCGATCATGAAGGCGGCGCTGGAGCTGTTCGTGGAACGCGGCCTGGAAGGCGCGAACTTCGAGCAGATCGCCAAGCGCGCCGGCGTGGCCAAGGTGACCGTCTACCGGCGCTGGTCCTCGAAGGAGGAACTGCTCACCCAGGCGATCGAGCAGGCCCGCACCCTCATCCCCGAGGCCGACATCTGGGCCACCACCGACGCCACGACGCAGCCGGCCGACCAGCGGCTCATGGACTCCTGGGTGCACACCTTCGGCGACGCCCGCTTCCGGGCGATCCTCGCCCAGCTCATCGGCTCCAGCGTCGCCCAGCCGTCGCTGCTGGCCACCTACCGCGAGCAGTACATCCAGCCCCGCCGCCGGCTGATCCACGCCGCACTGGAACGCGCCCGCCGCGACGGCCAGCTGGCCGCCGACGCCGACCTCGACACCGTGATCGACATGGTCGTGGGCGCGGCCATGTACCGCATGCTCATCGACCCGGACACACCAGCCGACCCCGCCGCCACACGCCAATACCTGGAGGCCGTCCTCCGCCAAGCCGACCAGCTGCTGCGGCCCCCCGGCACGCCACCGCGACAGGAAGGAGGGCAACCCTAACCACGATCTTGGGGCAGTAGCTGGCCGTACGCCTCGACGGCGGGCAGCGACCGTTGGTCGGGTGAAAGCGCGGCTTGGCGCAGCCGGCCGCCGTGAGGGCGGCTTCCTGGCGGGCCAAGTTCTGGTCACGGGTGGAAACGCGGCCGGGGGAGGTGTCCATGCCGCTGACCATGCCCAACAATCCCGTGGTGTCGTTGTTGGACACGCCCGGGTTGTTGGACAGGGGGTCAGGTGCGGCGGGCGGCCCAGACGGTGCGCTCGGTGCGTACTGTCAGGTCATGTCGGTGCGGGATGCCGTGCGGGCTGCTGGTGTCGAGGAGTTGGTCGAGCGCGGTGAGGTCGTCGCTTGCGAGCCTGTCGGCGACGACGCCGCGGATGCGCTGTAGGACGCCGAGGGCATAGCGGCTGATCGCCTCGCTTTGCGAGTCTTCGATGTTGACGGCGACGGTGCGCTGGTCCTCGACGGTGAAGCCGGCGGCGGTCAGCATCGGCCCCCAGTCGGCGCCGCGGTGGGGCATATGTTCGGCCTGGAGGAGGTCGGCCGCGGCATGGACGCGCTCTTCGAGGCCGGGCCGGTCCTCGGGGGCGTTGTCGGGCAGGAAACGGGGGTGGCCGGCCAGTTCCACGACGGCGAACAGGCCGCCGGGCGCGAGCGCGTCATGGACGGCGCGCAGTGCGCGGTCCGGGTGGGTCATGTGATGCATCGAGGCCGACGCCCACACCAGGTCCGGTGAGCCAAGGTCGGGCCAGGCCGCTTCGTCGAGGTCGGCCTGCACAGTGCGCACGCGGTCCTGGACGCCGCGGGCACATGCCTTGGTGCGCAGGCGCTGAAGGCGGTCGGCGGATTCGTCGACGGCGGTGATACGCGCGTCGGGGAAGCGGTCGAGGAGGGCGAAGGTGCCCGCGCCTGTGCCGCAGCCCAGATCCACGATGTGGCGTGGGCTGGTCCGCAGCGGCAGCCATGCGGTGATGGAGGCGGTGTGCTCGGCGAGGACCTCGGCGTCCAGGTCGAGGATCTCTGCCTGGCCGTCGGTCGCGTGTTCGTGGTGGTGCCCCTGTGAAGCGCCGTGCTGCGGGGCGTGGATATGTGCGTGGCTCATGGATTTCACCCTAGGGCGGCTATGCGCCTCGGGCACTAGATCTTCCTGTTTACGCAAGACGATGGCGTGGTGTGCTGCCCGACGCGCAAGGACCGCCGAGGCGGAGGCAGCGGCGGGGCCGTCATTCCGGAGCGTTCTGAGCGCCGCCATCGCCGTCGTCGCGCTGGTGGCCGCGGCGGGCGTCGCGGTCGAAGATCCCCAGGATCTCGCAGGGCCCTGTCTCGGCACCGATCGCGTGCGGCAGCATCGTGGGGAACTCGGCCGCGTGGTTGGCCTCAAGGCGGTAGCGGCGGTGGCCGAGCATGAGGACCGCCGTGCCGGACAGGACGACGAGCCATTCGCGCCCTGGGTGGGCACGCATGCGTGCCGGGTTCTCGGGGGGCGGGTCGGTCAGGCGCTGGCGCACCACGCTCATTCCAGGGTCTGCCTTGACGGTCCAGCGCATCCGCCCGTGGGCGCTGTCGATCGTCGGGCTGGTGACGACGTCGTCGGTGGCGGTCTCCACGAGCTGATCAAGCGTGGTGTCCAGCGCGCGGGCGAGGGTGACCAGCTGGTCCAGGGCGAGTCGGCGCTGACCGTTCTCGATGCGGCTCAGTGAGGACTGGCTGAGGTGGGCGCGGGAGGCCAACTCCTCCAAGGACCAGCCCTGCGCCACCCGCAGAGCGCGGAGGCGTTTGCGTACGAGGCTGTCCAGATCATCATCTTCTTGCGTCATAGGCAAAAGCATATGCCTTGGATGCAAATCTGGTTAGCGTCTCGTACGGATGGCCCGCAACTTCCGGGACCACACGCGAGGAAAGGCGGGAGACCATGGCTGGGACGGCTTCTCCGTACGCGAGCGACACACTGCCCGCCTTCGCGGGCGCGTTGCTTCATCGTCCTGGACGGCACCCCGCCCGCCGAGATCCTCCGGGCGGGCCGGGAGCAGGTACGCCAGTACGGCGGCCATCGCCGGGGTGAACCTGGCTGACGGCCAGGTCGTGGCCCGCCGCGTCCTCGCAGTCGCCACGCAGATGCAGGCCCGCGCTCAGGGCCTGGAAGGTCTGGGCCCGCCGCAGCGGCCGGAGCCCTGGCCGGAGCCCTGGCCGGAGCCCTGGCCGGAGCCCACATCAACAACGTACTGGCCACCGCGGACACCGACGCTGCCCTCCACGCAGCCCAGGGCGGCACGTCCCCCTGATATCCCGGCCACGGCACCCGCCGGCGCTCGACCGCCCGGTGATGCGCGGCGCCCCACCCACCCCCTTTTTTTGTTCGGCGACCGGCCCTGCTCCGGCGCCATCTCGGCACGCCCTTTGAAAGGAAACCCATGAGTACGAACCAGCCCGCACAAGTCGCGCAGGCCAGCGGCGGGGGTGCCATCGACGCGCGTCAACTGCGTAAGGTCCTGACCGCCGTCTCCATCGCCCTGATGGCGGTCATCGCCTCGGTGACCGGGCTCAACGTCGCGCAGACCCACATGGCCGTGGAATTCGGCGCGTCCCAGAGCACGGTCCTGTGGATCATCAACATCTACACCCTGGTCCTGGCAGCGCTGCTGCTGCCGCTCGGCGCCCTGGGCGACCGCCTGGGCCGCAAGCCCATGCTCATCGCCGGACTGGGTGTCTTCGGCATCGCCACCGTCGCCGCGGGCTTGGCCCCGGCCGCGGAAGTGATGCTCACCGCCCGTGCGGCCAGCGGTATCGGCGCCGCGATCATCATGCCGATCACGCTTGCCGTCATCACCTCCACCTTCCCCGAACAACAGCGCGGCAAGGCGATCGGCGTGTGGACCGGCATCGCCGGGGGCGGCGGCATCCTGGGCATGTTCCTGTCCGCGCTCCTCGTCGACGTCGCCGACTGGCGCTGGCTGTTCGGCCTGCCAGCCGTCCTCGTCGCCGCGGCCCTGGCCATGACGCTCAAGTCGGTCCCCAACTCCCGCGAGACCTCGCCCCACCGATTCGACACCACCGGCGCTCTGCTCTCCGCGATCGCGGTGACCGGCCTCATCTTCGTCCTGCAGGAAGGCCCCGAACGCGGCTGGACCGCCCCCCAGACACTGGTCAGCCTCACGGCCGGCCTCATCGCCGGCATCGGCTTCATCACCTGGCAGTTGCGCCGCCGCGACACCGGCCTGCTGGACGTACGGCTGTTCCGCGAGCGCACTCTCGCCGCAGGCTCCATCACGCTTCTGGTCGTCTTCGGCGTCCAGGCGGGAATCGGCGTGGTCCTCTTCCCGTTCTTCCAGGCCGTACTCGGCTGGTCGGGCCTGCTGTCCACGGTCGCGATGATGCCCATGGCCGTCGCGATGATGACGGCCTCCGGCCTGGCCCCCAAGCTCGCCTCACGCACCGGCGCCCGCGCCACCATGGTCGTGGGCATTGCCCTGGCCGCCGTCGGCATGGCGCTCATGGCCCTGTTCGTCTCCGTCGACGGCGGCTACCCCTCCGTCCTGCCCGGCCTGCTCGCCATGGGCATCGGCATGGGCCTGTCGATGACCCCCTCCACCGAAGCCATCACCGCCAGCCTTCCGCACCAGAAGCAGGGCGTCGCCTCCGCCCTCAACGACGTCACCCGCGAGTTCGGCACCGCACTCGGCGTTGCCCTGCTCGGCGCGCTCGTCTCCGCCGGTTACCGCAGCTCCATCGACGACAGACTGCACGGCATCCCCCGACACGCCGCCGACACAGCCCGCGAAGGCATCGCCAACGCCGTTGAGGTCGCGACCAACACCGGACCTCACGCACAGGACCTGCTCTACGCAGCCCAGCAGTCCTTCGTCAACGGCTGGCAGCAGGCCATGTGGGCAGGCGCCGCCATCATGTGCGTCCTGTTCGTATACATCGCCTCCCGCGGCCCCAAGAACACGCCCTCACCGGTCGCGGCCGAGGCAGAATCGCCGACGACTACAGGCCGTCTATAAGGCACTGCCTGCCTGCTGCATGACAACCGGTGTCCATACCTCGGGGAGAACGCCCCATCGGACGCGACCCCGGCCCATGCGCACCGCGTCAGTCGAGCAGCGCGGTCGCCTCGACCTCGACGAGCACATCCGGCTCGAAGAGGTACTCCACACCGATGAGGCTGGCCGGCGGCATGGGAAGCTGGAGGCCGATCTCTTCGGCGACAGCCTCCACGCCGGCCATGAAGTCGCCGATCTTCTCCGGGCTCCACTGGGTCACGTAGAACGTCAGGCGCAGCACGTCCGCGAACGAGGCGCCCGCGCCCGCCAGGCCGAGGGCGATGTTCCGCAGTGCTTGGGCGACCTGCCCGGCAAGATCACCGGGGGCCACCGGGGTTCCGTCGGCCTGGCGGGCGACCTGGCCACTCACATGCACCTGAGTCGTGCCCTTGCCGACGGCCACGTGGTGGTAGGGGGTGGGCTGCAGCATGCCTTCCGGCGTGAAGTACTGGACAGTCATGGCCGTTTCTCCTTCAAAGTAGGTATACGTAAGATATCTAGTATCAAAAGGGCACTTCAACGAGACCAGGTTTCACCATGGATACCGACGGCGAACTCCGCATCGACGCCCCTCACCGC
The DNA here is from genome assembly GCF_900111685.1 of Nonomuraea wenchangensis. Classification (GTDB taxonomy): domain Bacteria; phylum Actinomycetota; class Actinomycetes; order Streptosporangiales; family Streptosporangiaceae; genus Nonomuraea; species Nonomuraea wenchangensis. Next base: position 243,041 of record NZ_FOHX01000013.1, on the reverse strand, counting down.
GAGCTCCTCGATCAGGTGCTCGACAAGTGGTCCCTCGGCGTGCTCAACGAGCTCTGCGAACGCCCCTGCCGCTTCAACGAGCTGCGCCGGGCCATTCCCGCAGTCACGCAGAAGTCGCTGACCGCCACTCTTCGCCGACTTGAGCGCAACGGGGTGATCGAACGCGAGGTCGTATCCACGCGGCCGGTGGCGGTCAGGTACCGGATCACACCGCTCGGCAAGACCCTGCGGCAGCCCATCGACGTCTTGCTGGCGTGGGCCTCGGAGCACATGCCCACCATCGAACGCGCGCGCGACGCTTTCGACACGCGGGAAGAGACAGGCCTCTGACCCTTCCCCCCTGACCGGTGCCGGCCAGATCTCGCCGCAGGTGAGGCTCGCCGGCGCGCCGGCGGGATCCGTAGAACTCGCCCTGGTGCTCGGCCACCTCGTCCGCCCCACCTTGCGCAGCACCTCGACGAACTCCTCCGGCACCCGGCCGAGCCCGGTGGAGACGGCCTGCAGCGTGGCGAGCTGCTTGCCCAGCATGACCGGCTGGACGTAGGCATTGAGGACGGCCACGCCGAGCCGGACGGAACTCGTCACCCCGGCCAGGCGGGCGAGGGTGACGAGCGGGTCGTGAACGCTGCGGTACTGCTCGTGGTAGCCGAGCTCTCCCGCTCTGGTGGCGACTCGGCGGGGACAAGATCGACAAACACTCACCTTTCGCGATCAACGATCGCTACCGTGGGCCATCCATAGGGCGACGCGTGCGCCGCCCTACGACGAAAGGACGATGTCTTGCGACAGAAGGCTGCCCGGTTCGGCGTGACGCTGGCCATGGCCGCGACCCTCGCCGTCGGTGCCCTCGCCGCCGCCCCTCCGGCCAGCGCCAAGGCTCTGGGCTGGACCCCCTACCAGGGCTACAAGACACTTACGGCCTGCGCCAAGGCGGGTGCCGCCCACTTGGACTGGGGGTGGAAGGAGTACGAGTGCCGATGGGACAGCCCGTACTACATGCTCTGGCTGAGGAGCTGATCGCGGGCACGATGTTCCGCTCGCCGAGTGCCCCGATCGGTCGATGATCCCGTTGGGGCCTTCTTCGTGTGAGAGAACGGCGAGGAGCCGCGCTGTTCAGATCAGCCGAGCCCTCGTCGTTCACCGGTTCACGAGGCGATGTAGGAGTAGAGGTGGTCGGTGACCGTGTGGGCGAGCACCTGAGCGGTCAGCCCGTTCCGTCTTCATGCCGCCTCAGCGCGTGCGGCCGGCGGGGCTGCAGCACGGCGAGGGCGGCTGTGGGATCGTCGGCGAACAAGCGGATCGTACGGACCTCGGCGCGGCTGCCGAGCGGCCGGACGGCTGTGACCGGCTCGGTCAGCTCCAGGATCAGGTTGGTCTGGGACGCCACCGCCACGGCCAGCCGATCCCCGTCCACCTTGACCGTGCCGCTCTCGTTGTAGTTGCGGACGTGCCGCACCCTGGCGATCCGCTCCCGAGGGACACGCAGGTCGAAGAACGCCCCGTAGCGGACGCGCACCTCGTCGCCGGAGACGACGTGCGGACGGGTGACGCACGCCGCGATGACCGCGAGCACGATCAGGACCGCGTAGGCGTCGGCGACCAGGACCACGGCGCGCAGGCCCGCCGTCGCGCCGAACGCCCGCAACAGCACTTCCGCGCCCACCAGCTCCACGACCATCGCCCCCAGGAAGATCACCATCGTGAGGGTCTGCGCGCGGGAGTAGGAAACGGCGGTGGAGCCGGCGGGCACGCCGTGGCGGCGGCGGGCGACCCACAGGGCGAGGCTGATCACGCCCTTCAGGTCGAACCCCACGATCCGCCGCACCTGCTCGGGAACCAGCCGCTCATAGGCGGCGCGGACCGCCGTCCAGCGATCCGCGCCGGCCTGCCGCGCGGCGCCGAACAGCCGGTACGCGGTCACCGCCTCCAGGACGAGCACCGCGGCAACAACCACCTCGGCCACCGCGACCACGGGAAGCGGCAGCGACACACCGGACACGAGCAGGACCGCGAGCACCAGCTCCGCGGGGAGCACGGCGAACAACGCGGCACGCGCGACCCGCACCATCACCCTCGCTCCTTCAGTTGTGTCACGAGCAGCCGGAAGACCTCGGCCTGGGCGGCGGGCAGCTCCCGCAGCAGCTCCTCCAGCCACTGGCCGTTGGCGGCGTCGTCGAGGCTCGCGAGCATCACCGACACCATCTCGTCGGGCAGGTGATCCGCGAGGTCACGCGCGACCGCGGCGACGAGCGGATCACCGGGGTCGGCGTCGGCGAGCTCATCCAGCCGGGCGATGAGGGCATGCCCCCGCGCGTACGCCTCAGGCTCGGTGAGTGGCCGCAACAGATCGGCGAACTCGGCTCCGCCCTCCGAGTCGCTCAAGGTGGCGGCCAGGGTCAGCAGTTCGCGGTCGAGTTCGGCGAACGCCGAGCTCCCGGTGGGAAGGCCGCGCAGCACCTCCGCCATGTCGGGCGAGACCGTCGAGTCGGGGTGCAGGTCCGCCTCCGCAAGCAGAGCCGCCAGCCGGGCCCTTCTGTCGGCGATCGCCGCCTGCTCCCTGGCCAGGTCGGCGTCCAGCTCCAGAAGCATCTCCCGCAGCTCCCGGCCCTGGTCGTCGGCCAGGACGTCGCGGACCTCGTCGAGGGACAGGCCCAGTTCGGCCAGTCGCCGCACCCGGGCGAGCGCCACCGCGTCGCGCAGCCGGTACTCCCGGTAGCCGTTGGCCAGCCGCTCGGGCTCGGGGAGAAGCCCCAGATGGTGGTAGTGGCGTACGGTACGGGTGGAGACCCCGACCATCGTCGCGAGCTCGCTGATCCTCATGCGCTTATTAGAAACGTTGACGCTACGTCATGGTCAAGCGCCGTGATCTTCCCGCTTCGGATTGATCGGCGGGTTGCCGGCCTCGGTCGATGGGCGCGCGACTCGCTGTACATCCTGGACACCCTGATCAACATCGACGCCGGCCCGCAGCCCGAGGTCCTCACCACTGACCAGGCGTCCGATTCGGACACGGTATTCGGAATCTTCTCCATGCTCGGCTACCGGTTCGCGCCCCGCTTCGCCGACCTGGGCGACCAGCGGTTCTGGCGCGCCGAGCTGCCCTACGGGAGCACGCCGGCGTACGGGCCTCTGGATGCGATCGCCCGCAACAAGATCAACCGGCAGAAGATTCACACCCAGTGGTCGGACATGACCCGGGTCTCCGGATCAATGGTGACCAACCAGGCCACCGCCTCGCCGTGCCGGATCATGCCGAGGGCGCCGCAGATGTCGCCGGCGTGGGCGCGCCGGGGCGTGGCGCCGAGACGGTCGAAGGACACACCCGCGCCGGTCGCGGTGAAGTCGGTGGAGGCCATGATGAACCAACCCCTTTCAGCCCGGAATGGGCCGCCAGGGGCGCGCGCTCAGCCGTACTGCCCGCGCCCGCCGCACGCGACGGGGCCAGACATGGGAACGCGGGAGTTGCGGTTACCGCGTGCCGGAGGCGGATGAGGACACGCCGGCCATGAGCCGATATCGGCTCGAACTACTGTCGGACACATCCTCACCTCCGCCCGGCCGGGCACCGCGCCACCGCGGTGCTGCATCCGAGACGGGGCCCGCCTCGTGACAGGCGGCGCACCCCACATCTCGTAAGAGCTTCGGCACTGCCCGGCGTATGCCCGCGAAGATCGTGCGGGAAGCCGCTTGGCCTCACCTCTTAAGCCGGGGAGAGGTGTCCTGACCCTGGGCGTCTCTCGACGTCGTCGGGTCAGCGGCCTGTATCCGGACGTGCTCCCGACGTCTCCATCGATCCCCAGGGCTTCGAGGGCGAGGCGCTCGTCGCCGTTAGCCGCTCCGCCTCATCGTGGGCCCGACAAGGAGGAACTCGAGCCACAAGTCCTCCCGCAGGCAGCTCAGAACGTCCACATAGCCTCTCGAAGAACAGGCGCCCCACCTGGCCCAACGTTTCCACCATGTGCGCGACGAGCAGTTCGCCCGTCATCTCGATGATCCCCGCAGGTCGCGCCCAGGTGTGGCGGTAGCGGACGATCACATCGCTGACCGACGGATGCGGCACCGATGCGGCGATCCTCCCCGCGATGGCGGCTATTTCCCTCCGGGTACCTGCTCCTTGACCTCGTCGTAGCCGACCTTGGCAGGCGCCGCGATCGGCGAGTAGATCACGCGGATCACGCCCGTCGGAAACGCCTCCGTCGCCGTCATTTTCAGGTGGTACGGCGCGTCGCCGTCGTCGAACAGCTTGCGGCCCTTACGCGCCGCCACCGGATGCACCAGCAAGCGCAGCTCATCGACCAGCCCCGCGGCGAGCAGTTGCTGCAACACGGAGATCGACCCGGGGATGAGGATGCCTCTGATGCCGGCATCGGCCTTGAGCGAGGTGACGGCATCGAGGAGATCGCCCTTGATCAGCTCGGAGTTGCGCCAGGAGAACTCCAGCGGCTGGCGCGAGACGACCACCTTGCGCATGTCCCCGAGTTGCTTGGCGAACGGCGCGTCGTCCCCACCCGCGGCCTCACGGCCGGGCCAGGCACCGGCGAAGCTGTCGTAGGTCTCGCGGCCGATGAGCAGCACGTCAGCGGTGTCATAGTCCTCACCGACGGCGCGGCCCATGTTCTCGTCGAAGTACGGGAAGTGCCAATCGGGGTCGATCTCGGCCACACCGTCGGCCGAGATGAACAGCGTAGAGATGATCTTTGCCATTGAGGTGATCCCCTCAAGTCAGGAGGTGTCGATAGGTAGACCGGCGCAGCATCCCAAACTAATCGGCCGGCCACAGGTCCGTCCCGACGGAGAGTCGGCATTTGGAACTCCTTGCCAGCACAGATCAAACCGCTGCTGGCCCGGACCCTCATCGCGCCAACCCCAGATAGCGATCGAGGGGTCGGCGGTCACGGGGAACGGTCGACCGAAACACCTGTGCATGCCTTTGATGCGGCAGATCTACGTCCACTGCGGCTACCTGCTGCTGTACGGTGCGATACCGCCCACGCCCGGGTTGAGCTTCTACCGGCGGCAGAGCTTCGACGTGATGGAGGCCGGGGCGCCGATGGACATGTTGCAGCGTCCATGGGAATGCAAACGATGGCCCGCGCACCCGCGCGGGCCATCGTCGTGGTGTGCGGCACTTATTCGGTTGTCCCCCTACCTATTGGTAGGTAGGCTGCGTCGCCATCCCTGAAAGGCTCACATCGGGCTCAGGACGAGACAGGAGACGAGGTGTCGTGACCCAGCAGGTCGACACCCGCACCCGCGCCCGCGCCCGCGCCCGTGACGAGTTCGCGCGACTCCTGGCCCCGGCCGGCACCAACGCGCAAGGCGCCTTCGACTCCGTCCTCGGCGACCGCGTCCACGACGCCACGCGCGCCGAGATCGCCGGCCCCTGGTTTCCGGCTCCGGCCTTCATGGAACGGGCCGCCGTTGCCCAGCCACCGCCGCCGGAGATGGCCCTGCCTCCGCGGGAACGCCCGGCACCCACCCTCTGCCGGCAACCGGCTCAGGACGTCGTCGATCTCTTCCTGTACGGGGCCGCACCTGACCGGCCCGACACCTGACCGCCGGGCCTGCCCCAACCCACGCCTGTCCGGCGACCGACCACGTCCAGCGCGAGCGGAGAAAAGATCAGATGACCACGACCACCCGCTGGCGGCGTAACGTCGCCTGGTTCCTGACCGGGCAGACCGTGTCGTTGTTCGGCTCGATGATCGCGCAGTACGCGGTGATGTGGTGGGTGACACTGCAGACCCGCTCCGGGCTGGCGGTGGCACTCTACGCGGTGGCCGCCTTCCTGCCCCAGGGCGTGGTGTCGATCTTCGGTGGGGTGCTCGCCGACCGGATGAACCGCCGGGTGCTGGTCATGGTCGCCGACGGCGCCATCGCCCTGGCGACGCTGGTGCTCGGCCTGCTCATGGCCAACGGCGTGACCGACCTGTGGATCGTTCTGCTGGCCGTGGCGGTCCGGTCGCTGGGAGCCGGGGTGCAGACGCCCGCCGTACAGGCGATGATCCCGCAGATCGTGCCGGGTGAGCATCTGATGCGCGTCAACGGGATCTTCCAGACCATCCACTCCGCGATGGCGCTGCTCGCCCCTGCCGTCGCTGCTGCGATCTTCGCCTCCTTCGGTCTCGCCTCCGTCTTCTTCCTGGACGTGGTCACGGCGGTGATCGGGATCGGGCTGCTCGCCCTGGTCGCCGTACCGAGGCTGGAGCGCGCGGCCGAGGCCCGCGTCTCCTACCGGCAGGATCTGGTCGATGGGATGCGATACGTCCGTACCCAGCCCATCGTGCGCTGGCTGCTCATCGTGTACGCCGTCATCTTCCTGCTCACCGTGGCGCCCTCGTTCGTCACGCCACTGATGGTCGCGCGCAGTTTCGGCACCGAGGAGTGGATGCTGGCGGCACTGGAGATCGCCTTCAGCCTGGGCATGTTGCTCGGCGGCGTCCTGATGTCCACGGTGCTGGCCAACCGCAGCCGGATAGGGCTGATCCTTGTCGCCGTCTACGGCTTCGGGCTCGCGACCGTGGCGCTCGGGCTGAGCGGCAACCTGTGGGTCTTCTACGGCTTCATGTTCGTGTTCGGACTGCTGGTGCCGCCGTTCTCGACCCCGTTCACGACGCTGATCCAGGAGACCGTCGAACCGGCCATGCACGGACGCGTGTTCAGTTACCTCGGTATCGTGATGGCGCTGGCCACTCCCGTCGGCATGGCCGTGTTCGGCCCGCTGGCCGACGTGGTCAGCGTGCAGGTCCTGCTGATCGCCGCGGGGCTGGCCGCCATCGCCGTGATCGCGATCGCGACCCGTCTGCCCTCGGGCCGGGCCACCATCGCCGCCGCCCGCGCCACGCACGCTTCCCAAGCCGAGGCCGCTCCCGTGGACGCCTGACTGCACGCAGCCGTTCTCATCCTGAGCAACGGTCGTCCTCAACGGGGTGCCGATAAGACTCGTGCAACCAGGTACACGCGATTGAGTCCGCCCAGGTCGGCGGTGCCCTACTGGTCGGTGGGGAGGTGACTGCGGCGTCTTCCAGGTCGGCTTGGATGGGCAGGGCGAGGGCGCCCGCTTCGAGCTCGTCCATGAGCTGGTCGACGGCACGGGTGGACAGACGGCCCCGCGGCGGTTGAGGAACAGGGCCGGGGTGTCGGCGCCGGGCCGGCTGGGTTGCCACACTGGCGTCGGTGACACAGTGACCTGGCTGTCGCGCGACGGGGTCAGGTCCGGCTCAGTCGGCTGTCACGCGCGAGGGAGTGCGAGTTCCAGCTCGATGAAGTAGATGCCGGTCATGATGGGGGCGAAGTCGGCGACGACGTCCCTCGCGTAGTCACCGCCCTTGCGGAGCTTCACGGCGAGTGGGCGGCCCTCGTAGTCGGCCGTGATTCGATAACGGCCGATGGGGACGTCCTCCAGGCCGGAGCCGTCTCCGTTTCGCGTCGCCATCCCGACGATCAGGGAGCCTTCGGAACCGTCGATCAAGGGGCCCTCCGGAGTGAGAGTGAGTTGTACTTTCTCGTCCTCCGGAAACGTGTCGAGGTAATCGGTGATGCCGAAGTTGAAGAGCACCTTGCCGCCGTAGAAACCGAGATCGTCGGGCTTTTTGCCCGAGAGTTTCCAGGTGAAGTTCCTGATCGCGCCGGTCGGGCCGGCGAAGGTGGCGTCGTCGTCGGGTGCCAGGCTCAGGGTGTAGTCCTGGCCGTTGTACTGCTTGGTCACGCTCGCCGTCGCGTGGAAGGTCGCCCTGACGTCCGTGTCGAGCCGGTAGAAGCCGTCGCTGTCCGTTCTTATGACCGCGTTGCTGTTGTAGAGCAACTGGTTGTCGGCGACGACCTCGGCACCCTCGATGGGGCTGCCCGCCGCGTCGACCACCCGCCCCTTCAGCACGCCGGGTTCGATGTCGCCCATGGTCACCTGACCTTCGTTAGTGGTCCCGCACCCGGTGAGGGTCATCAGCAGGACGCAGATCATCAGCCGTCTTCCCATGTCGCAGAACGTTAAGATCAACGTCTTGCAGGTCACTTGGAGTTGACATCGGGATTTGTCGGTCTTGATCGACAACGTTCCGCCATGGCTGATGAGGCGCCGGCGCGCCACGGCGGCCGCGGCCCGCCCCTTCAGCCCTTGAAGGCACCGTCCATGATCCCGGCGACCATGCGCCTGCCGACGAAGACGAACAACACGAGCAGCGGCAGCGTGGCCAGGAACGAGCCCGACATGGCCAGGCCCAGGTCGACCACATAGTTGTTCTGCAGCGCCTTGATCGCGATCTGAGCGGTGTACATCTCGGGTGACTTCAGGACGATGAACGGCCACAAGAAGTCGTTCCAGGCGGTGACGAACCCGAGCAGCCCCAGCACGAACGCGGCCGGCCGCACCAGCGGGAACGCGATCCGCCAGAAGATCTGCCAGGTGGTCGCCCCGTCGATGCGCGCGGCCTGGAGGATCTCGTCACTGATGGTGGTGGACAGGTGCTGGCGCATCCAGAAGATGCCGAACGCGCTGGCCAGCCCCGGCACGATGAGCGCCTGCAACGTGTCCACCCATCCCAGCGAGGAGATGATCATGTATTGCGGGATGACGGCGAGCTGGGTCGGCACGGTCATGGTCAGCACGACGACGAGGAACAGCGCGTTCCGGCCGCGGAAGCGCAGCTTGGCGAAGGCGAACCCGGCGAGCGAGCACAGCACGGCGTGCCCCACGCCGATCGAGCCGGCCACGATGACGCTGTTGATGATCGAGCGGACGAACGGCACGGTCGAGAACACCAGCCCGGCCAGGTGGAAGAAGTTCTCGCCGGGGATGATCTCCGGCGGCATCCGGGTGGCGACCGCGGTGTCCGTCGTGGCCACCACGAACATCCAGTACAGCGGGAACACGCAGGCCAGCGTGGCCACCGCGAGCAGCAGATAGGTCCACCAGCGGACCCTGTCGGCCTTCTTCATCCTCGCTCCGGGCGGATTCGCGTGGACAGGACGTAGTTGAGCGAAGCGATGGCGATGATCAGTACGAACAGGGCCACGCCGATGGCGGAGCCGTAGCCGAACTGGAACTGGCCGAAGCCCTGCTCGTACAGGAAGAGCGTGAGCGTCTGGCACTGCCGGGCGGACCCGCAGGTCAGCGGCGAGGTGGTGGTGACGAGCAGCGGCTCGGTGAAGATCTGCAGGCCGCCGATGGTGGAGGTGACGATCGTGAACACGATGACCGGGCGCAGCGACGGGATGGAGATGTGCCGGAACTGTTTCCAGGCGCCCGCGCCGTCCACCGCCGCGGCCTCGTAGATCGTCCGCGGAACGGCCTGCAGCGAGGCCAGGTAGAGCAGGGTGGTGTAGCCGAACCAGCGCCAGGCCACCATCACGGCGATCATGGCGTGGCTCCCCCACCCCGACTGCAGGAAGTTGATCGGCTCGACGCCGACGAGCCCGAGCAACCAGTTGAGCAGGCCGTAGTCGCGATCGAACATCTGGGCGAAGACGATCGTGGTGGCCGCCACCGAGGTGATGTACGGCACCAGCATCGACATCCGCCAGAACAACGCGAGCCGCAGCCGCGCATGGTTGAGCAGGTGCGCCAGCACGAGCGCGACCAGGAGCTGCGGCACGGTGGACAGCAGCCAGATGCTGATCGTGTTCCAGGCCGCGTTCCAGAACCGGGTGTCGCCCAGCAGCCGGTTGAAGTTGTCGAAGCCGACGAAGACGTGCTCACCGATGGGGTTCCAGTCGAACAGCGCGACGTAGAACGTGAACAGCAGCGGGACGAGGCCGAAGATCGCGAAGATGAGGAAGAACGGGGCGATGTAGGCGTACGGCGCCAGCCGCTCGGACCAGTTCTGCCGCACCTGCGTCTCGGACTCGGACTCGGGCCGTGCCTGCGGCGGGCTGACCGTCGTCGTCACGTCACTTGCCGATCGAGGTCTTGATGTTGGCCAGTGCCGTGTCCCACGCCTTGGCCGGATCGCCCTTGCCCTGTTCGACGTTGGTGATCGCGTTCAGGAACTCCTGGCCGATGGCGGCGCTGTCCGGGCCGATGAGGAAGGGCTTGAGCCCGAGCAGCGACTCGGTGTAGATCTTCCCGGTCGGCGCGTCGGAGAAGAACGGGTCCTTGCGGCCGAGGAGCTTCGGGTCCTGGTAGGCGGACGGGGTGGTGGGCAACGCGCCGGAGTCGACGAAATGATCGAGCTGGCCCTGCGGCGACTGGGTCTTGGAGATGTAGTCCCAGGCCGCCTTGGGGTTGGCCGCTCCCTTGGGAATGGCCAGGTAGCTGCCGCCCCAGTTGCCGGCGCCGCCGGGGATCTTGGCGACGTCCCACTTGCCCTTGGTGTCGGGGGCGTTGTTGCGGATCTGTTCGAGCAACCACGACGGCGCGGAGATGACGGCGTAGTCGCCCTTGCTCATCGCCGCGCTCCAGCCGTCCTCGAAGGAGCTCAGCCTGGCGGTGATCCCGGACTGCGCCGTCTTGATCGCCAGGTCGAACGCCGTCTTGACCTGGGGGCTGGTGGCGTAGACGACATTGCCGGAGGGGTCGTAGTACTTCTGCGGCCCCTGGTTGACGGCCTGGTAGAAGACGCTGGTGGCGGCGTTGTCGACGAACGCCTTGCCGGTCGCGGCGGTGTACTTCTTGCCGGTCTCGATGAAGGCGTCCCAGGTCGGCCAGAGCTTGCTCACCTCGTCCCGGTCGGTGGGCAGGCCGGCCTGCTTGAACAGGTCGGTCCGGTAGGCGACGGCCATGCCGCCGACGTCGGTGGGAATGCCGATGATCTCCCCGGACCTGGCCGTGGACTGGCTGATCACCCAGTCCAGGTAGTCGCTCTTGATCTTGTCGGCGCCGTACTGGCGCAGGTCCTGGAAGTTCTGCGGCTGCTGGACGAACTTGGGCAGGTCATCACCCTGGATGAGCACCAGGTCGGGCACCTTGCCCCCGGCCAGTGCCGTGGTGAGCGCCTGCGCGGTCTCCGTCGAGCCGCCCACCTCGGTGAGCTTCACCTGCACGCCCGGATTGGCCTTCTGAAAGTCCTCGACGGTCTTCTTCTGGTTGATGCCGCTGAACGACCAGAACTCGAACGATTTGCCGTCGCCCGAGGGCTGGGCCGAGCCGCCACCGCCTCCGCAGGCGGCGGTCAGAGCGAGAGCCGCGGCGAGCACGACCGGGGTGGTTCTACGGAGCTTCACAGGCGATCTCCCCCTGGAGGTCGGGAGCGGCGGGAGGGGACAGGCGGCACGATTCCGAAACTTTTTCGTAATAGTTTCGATCGTTGCTGCCGGACCATATTCTTGAAGCTCGAAATTCGTCAAGAACCTCTGTGAAAGTACGCCGTAACGGTGAAAGGCCGAGGACCCGAACCCGGGTCAGGACCGCGGGACGGGGCCCGTCGACTCGCGGACGCTGAGGGTGGTCGCCAGCTGGAGGTGCCGGGAGGCGGGCTGGACGCCGTCGGCCATGCCGAGGACGGTCTCGACGGCCATCCGGCCCATGCCGACCAGAGGCTGCCGGACGGAGGTGAGCTTGGGCGTGGTCCACTCGGTCTGCGGCGTGTCGTCGAAACCGGTGACCGACAGCTCCCCCGGCACGGAGATGCCGAAGTCCTTCGCCGCGGCGAGGACCCCGAGGGCGATCTCGTCGTTGCCCGCGACGATCGCGGTCGGACGCTCGTCGAGCGCGAGGAGGTCGCGCCCGTGCCGATGCCCCGCCTCGACGGAGAAGGCCTCATGGCGGATCAGCGCGCCGTCCGGCGCGATGCCGGCCGAGCTGAGCGCGGCCTGGTATCCGTGGAAGCGCTCCAGGGAGGGGGCGGAGCCGAGCGGGCCGCCGATCCAGCCGATCCTGCGGTGGCCGAGCGTGATGACGTGCTCGGTCGCCGAGCGGCCGCCCGCCCAGTTCGTGGAGCCGATGCTGACGAGGCGCGACTCGGAGGTGTCGATCGGGTCGATCGTGACGACGGGGACCATGAGCTCCTCCGCGGCCAGCAGCAGCGAGCCTGGTACGGCGACGGCGAGCGCGATGATGCCGACGACGCCGGACGCCTTCTCCCTCTCCATCCAGGCGCGGGCCGCCGTGGGGCTCGTGGCGGCCGCACCGTCGGACGGCAGGCGGAGGAGCAGCTCGGCCTGCGCGGAGGTCGCGGCCACGAGGATGCCTTGAAGCACCGTCCCGGCGTAACGGGACTCGACGATGTCGAGCACGGTGACGAGGGTGCGGCCCCTGGTCTGCTCGTGCCGCGCCGCTGTCGGCATGTAGCCGATCTCGGCCATGGCCTCCAGGACGAGCTCGCGCGTCCTCGGCCCGACGTCGCTGCGGCCGTTGAGCACTTTCGAAGCGGTCGCCAGGGAGACTCCGGCCGTCCGTGCGACATCCGCCAAGGTGACGCGGTCAGAACGACCTCGCGATCGCATGGGGTTCCCTCCCGGGGCTCGAAACTCTTTCGAACGTACCACGAACCCCTTTTCTCCAGTTGCATGCGTTGACAGGGCGCAGATGCGGCACCTACTGTCCTCGCAGCACCGAACAAGTTGCGAAATATTTTCGGAACTCAACGCGAGGGTTGAGACCATGGACGCTTGCAGATCCTCGATCCGCATCGACGGAGAGGCACGCGACGAGAGCGTGCTCCCGCACGTCTGGAGCCGGTGTGTCGGCGCCGGGCGGGCCAACGAGGCGCTGCGCGCGGACTGGCAGCGGCAGTTCGCTGAAGCGGTCGCCGCCGCCGGATTCCGGTACGTCCGTTTTCACGGCATCTTTCATGACGACATGTTCGTGTACCGGGAGCGGTACGGCGGCGGTTTCGGCGAGGACGCGACCCTCGCCTCGCCCGTGTACACGTTCAGCTACGTCGACAAGGTGTTCGACTTCATCCTGGAGTGCGGGGCCCGACCGTTCGTCGAGCTGGGCTTCATGCCGCGCGATCTGGCGACGGTGACCGAGACGCTGTTCTGGTGGGGCGCTCACTGCAGCCCGCCCAAAGACGCGGCGCGCTGGGTCGAGCTGGTGACGAGGTCGATCGAGCACTGGATCGACCGGTACGGCCTCGACGAGGTGCGGGAGTGGCGCTTCGAGGTGTGGAACGAGCCGAACCTCGTCCCGCATTTCTGGACCGGGACCAAGACCGAGTACTTCGAGCTCTACGAGCAGACCGTCCGGGCGATCAAGACGATCGATCCCGCGTTGCGGGTGGGCGGGCCCGCGACGAGTGTCTTCGTTCCCGACGACCGCTACAAGGGCGAGACCGAGGACCGCTCCGCGATGCTCGCGACGGCCACCGCCGCCGACGTGGACGCGCTCGACTGGCGCCCGGTGTGGATCGAGGACTTCATCTCCTGGTGCGCGGAGCGCGAGCTGCCGATCGACTTCATCTCGACCCACACCTACCCTACGGACTACGCCTTCGGCGCCGACGGCGAGGCGGTGCAGATCACCCGGTACGCCGACGCGACCTTCGACGACCTGACCCTGCTCGGCGAGCTCGTGAAGGACAGCGCGTATCCCGATGCGGAAATCCACGTCACCGAGTGGTCGACGTCGCCGTCGGGCCGCGACTTCATCCACGACACGCTGTTCGCGGCGACCTACATCACCCGGTCGTACCTGAAGTGCGCCACCCTCGCCGACTCGATCTCCTACTGGGCCTTCACCGACGTCTTCGAGGAGGGCGGCGCCGGGATCGGCCCGTTCCACGGCGGGTTCGGCCTGGTGAACGAGGCCGGCATCCACAAACCGGCCTTCCACGCGTTCACGATGCTGGGACGGCTCGGCGACCGGCTGCTCCTCGCCACGCCCGACGGTGTCGTGACCCGGGACAGCCGGACGTCGGCCGTGTCGGCGGTGTTCTTCAACTACCCCGAGGACATGGCCTTGAGAGGTCTCAGCTCGCAGGGCTCTTATGCCGCGACCCGCGCGCTGGCCGAAGTGGGGCCGAGCCGCAGGATCCGCCACGCGATCGGCGGCTTGGAGCCCGGCACCACCTTCCTCGTCGAGATCATGGACTGGGAACACGGGAACGCGGCCGAGGCCTGGTACCGGCTCGGCTCTCCCCTCAACCCGTCCCGCGCCGAGAGCGAGCACCTGCGCAGGGTCGGGGACTCGCTCCTCAGGTTCACGCTGACCGTGTCCGGCACGGGCGTTCTGGACCTCGATGTCGAGCTCGCCCCCTGGGGCGTGATGTCGCTGAGGCAGTCGTCCTGACGCTCACGCGCCAGGCAGGCCAGCGCAGACCTCAGCGCCGTGACGCACTCTCGGCATGCTGATCGTGCTGCGCGGCCTGCTCACCGGCATCTCCGGCGGCCAGACCTTCGTCAACCCGCCGCCGTCGATGCTCTTGTCTCGGCTCGGCCCTGTGGGCTCGGGGTCCCCGCCTCGATCTGGCCGTGCCCGATCCTGCCTGTTCGCCGCCGGCCCCCCCGTTCTGACCCGTCCCACCGTGCGTTGTGCTAGAGCAGCAACCACCTGGGCCTGCACTTCCCGCCCGTCGGTCATGCCGAGACCCCCAGATGCCGCAGGGCCCGCGCGGCGCGCAGCCGTAGGCCCAGTCGCCGCCCTTGACCATGACCGACAGGGTGACCACATCGCGCATGGCCATGCGTTCCTTGACCAGGTTGCGATACAGGGTGGCCGCTTGGCCTCGCCGGACGCCTGGCACTCCAGTGACACATCGCGGTCTGAAGTGTTCGGGTCACACGGCGACGGCCGTCCCCTCTCAGATGCTCAACGCGTACACCAACGTGACCGTGGCTGCGGCGAGGAGCAGCGCGTGCAGGATCATGTGTTCAAGATTGGGCCGGGGCCGGTCACCGATGAGGGGCAGCACGATGATCGTCTTGGCATACGTGCGGGCGTGCAGTTGGGCCCAGGTCTCGCCGGTGCCGGCGGTCGCCCACGGAACGGTGACGCCGGCCAGGTAGGGCAGCCACCACAGGGCCAGTCCGCCGACAACGATGAGTATCTCGAGGCCGGCGGCGGCATACGCGGGGATGGGGGTGTGCATCGCGGCCGCGGCAAGCATGAGGACGGCGGGTAGCGTCATGACGGGCGCGTTGACCGTGACCTCGATGGTCTTCTCATGGCGGGTGGCCGCGGTGACGTTGTTGAGCGGGGCGAGGTCGACCAGCGTCGTCAGCACGAAGTAGACGACGGCCAGCAGCACAAGCGTGAGCGCGGCAGCAAACATCGGAGTCTCCTAGGGAGTGTCGATGCCGTCGAGGAAGGTGCCGACGGCGAGGTCGAACCACGCGTCGTAGTACGCGCGGGGAGCGGCGGGCTCGTGGGGTACATCGCCGAACTCGGCCAGTGCCAGCCCGGCGACGAGGACGAAGAGGGACTGGGCCAGCAGCAGCGCCCGTTCTGCCGTGGTGTTCAGGCTGGCGGCCAGGGGCGGCCCGAGGCGGTCGGCGATCTGCTGTGCGAGCTGTGGCGAGACGTTCTTCGTGGCGACCACGGCGGCGGCACCGGGATGCGTACGCAAGATGTCGCGCAGGCGCACGGCCATCGTGGTGAGCATCTCCCGCCATGGGACGGTGAGGTCGGCGTCGCCATGCAGCTCATGAGCGACTCGGTCGGCGATCGCCTGGAGCAGGGTGTCCTTGTTGCGCACGTGGTAGTAGAGCGAAGCCGCCTTGACATCGAGGCGGGCCGCGAGGACGCGCATCGACAGCCCGGCATCGCCTTCCTGGTCGAGGATGTCCAGCGCCGTCTCCAGGATCAGCGCGGCGCTCAGGGGGCGTGGGGGCATGTCCACCTCATCTAACGGTGTTAGGCAATCTAACACTGTTAGATCAGAGGTGCAAGCCTGGCCCGTCCATGCCTGTGCGGTGTCGATCCGGCCAACGAGAGCGTCTACCATCGCGCGCGCCGCGAACTGGGACGCGATGGCTACACAATCGACGACAACGGACACATCGCCCGCGTCGGAGTCGGTATCCGCCCTGGCGCGTTAGCGAATCTCACCGACGCCACCGCCATCAACTCATCGAAAGCACCGCCAAGCTGGTCCTGCACGAACTCGGCCACACCGTGGACCCGCGCGCCGACATCCAGGAACTCATCCGCGAAGCGCAAAAGGCACTGCTCCTCCAGCCGAACAAGGCCGCCAGCCCAGACGGCACCGACGCCGTCAAGAAAATCTTGGGCAGCGCCAGCGCCATCGCCATAGGTGTCGCCGAACTACGCAACCGCGGCTACGGCACCGGCCACGGGCCCGCCCGCGCCCGGCACGGGCTGCGGCCCCGGCACGCTCATCTTGCAGCCAACGCGGCCATCACGGGGTGCGAGCTCATTCTCGAAACGCTGGCTGATCCCGACGCTCCGTGGCGAAAGCCGCCATCGGGCTGGCGTTTCGGGCGGCGGGGGCAAGGCTGAACATAGGCACGGCGCTCTCGCCGATCTTGGTGCCGGCTGGTGGGCCGCTTTTCCACGGTGCGGCCGTTCCTGTCGCTGCCGGAGCCGATGGGCCAGAAGAAGATCACAGGGAGATAGCCGCCGACCCCGGCCGTTGTCTGGCGGCACACGGCCGCCGGACAAGGTCGCCCACCGCCGAAATCAGACGCCTTCGCGCAGGTACAGGTCGCGCAGCAGGCCGATCTCGCCGCCGTGATGTGTGACCTCTTTCAGAGCGTGCAGCGCGAGCTTCAGATAGGTCTCATCGGCCCAACCGCCGGGGCCCATGCCTATCGGCGCCAACAGGCGCTTGTCGCCGAGGGCTGCGATACGGGAGATGAAGTGCTCCCAGTCCTCGGCGAGCGCCTGGATGCCCTCTTTGGCGGTGCCCGGCCACACATCGCGGTCGCCGTAGTCGGGAACGTCGTCGAAGAGGTAGATCACGTAGCCTCGCAGGCAGAGGTTGCCGATGTGCCAGATGCGCCAGGCGATCGTCGTGACGGGGTCCGGCGCGTCCGGACTCGATTCCGGAAAGAGCGTGGCGACGCGGAAGAGGCCGTCGTCCCCGGGGCGGATGCCGATGCAGTCGCCGACCGGCTCCCAGTGGTACTCGGCGTCGGTCAGGCCCTCCAGGCGCCCGAACAGCTGGTAGCGCACGTTTTCGAAGGCTGCGAGAATGTCCCGCGTGACGGGGTCGGGCACGATCATGTCAGCCATGTCAACTCCAGGGCTCGGTGGTTTCGGGTCGGTCGGGATGATCAGGGTCGACGGGTTGGCCGACTCGGTCACGTGCCGCCGCCTCGGCGTGTGTCGCCGGGTGCGAGCAGGCTGGTGAGTTCGGCGATGGCGTCCGGCGACGGCTTGAAGTAGCGGCGGACGTTCTCTGCCTTCTTGTGCCGCGACTTGGCCATCAACATCAGCAGGCTCGCCCCCTGCTCCCTGAGGTGGGTCAGACCGGAGTGCCGGAACTCGTGCAGATCCCAGCCTGTGCCCGCTCCGTGCAGCGCGGTGTGCTCGTCCAGCAGGGCGCGGGCCTGGCCGCGGCGGCGGGCCTTGACTGCGCGCCTCTGGCCTTCACCAGCGCGCGGCGGCCGGCGAAGTCCAGGTCCTCGATATTCAGCAGCAGGATCTCCTCCGCCCGCGCCACGGTCTCGTACAGCATCCGGTAGAAGCACTTCTCCCGCAGGTGCACCTCGCGGCGGGCGATCAGTCGGTCGATCGCCATGTTCGAGCGCGCCGGCGTCTCGGAGTCCGGCGGGGTCAAGCGCTTGGCCCAGGCCGGCACCTCCGGGCCGTCGAAGCCACGCTCGGCACACCAGGCGAGCCAGGACAGCACCGCCGCCCGGCGGGCGTTCCAGGTGTTCACCGCCGTCGAGTCCGACAACGCTTCGAGGGCCTCGCCGAGCTCGTCGTCCGCGACCTGCCCGAGCGGCCGGCCCTCGCCGACCCGTTCGGCGGTCTTGCCGACCCCGATCGCGTAGTTCCGCACCGTGTGCGGCGGCGGCCACCGCTTCCCCCTTGCCACAGATGACAGGGCCGCTTCGCGTAGCGGCGCGGAACCGTCGCCGCAGGTCGCGATCAACGATGCGCCAGATAATAGGGCATTATCCGTAGCAGCATTCGACCTCAACCAGCGTGAACGCTTGCCGATCTCCGCTTCAAGATCATCCCAATGTGGGTTTTGGGCTTATGTGGGCTGCCCCCCCCCTAGAAACCGAACTCCGAGGCAGGAACCCGGACCTGCTTGGTCACGTGCTCCACCACGTCGTCCGGCAACTCTGAACGGCCGCGCGGGAACCGGCCGTGCTGCGTGTAGAACTTCAGCAAGATCGCGAATCCGAGTCGAGTGGCGTCGCAGGCCGCGTTCCTGGCCGCCGCCGTGGACGACCGGCTCCGGCTTCACTCCGTCGCAAACGTAGAGGGCGGCGATGCCCTTGGGCGCGTACATCTTGTGCCCGACCACGGTCAGCAGGTCCACGCCGAGCGCCTCGACGTCCACCGTGATCTTGCCGACGGCTTGGGCGGCGTGGCAGTGCGGCAGCGCCCCGTGCTCGTGCGCCAGGGCCGCGAGGTCGGAGAGCGGCTGCAGGGCGCCGGTCTCGTTGTTGGCGGCCATCACCGACACCGGCACCGTCTCCTCCTCCAGCGCGGCGGCCAGCGCGGCCGGATCCACCGGAGCCCTGGTCATATTCGGCCGGGAATTCCCGCTAAGCCGCCGAGCACCTGACATGCGGGAGAGCGTCGGATTCGAGCCCCTCGGCCGACCGCGATCTCGTACTTTCGTCCAGGCCCCGGGCCCTGGGCACCCGGCCTCCTCGTCCTACGCCAGAAGGACGATCTTGCCGCGGGCGTGCTCCCGCTCCAGGAGCCGGAGGGCGTCGGCGGTCTCGCTGAGCGGATACGTGCGTTCGATCACCGGTGTCACCTTGCCGTCGGCGACGAAGCCGGCGAGCGTCCGCAGGTCCTCGGCGGTGCTCCGGGAGGTCAGGACGCGGAGCCGCTGCCGGACGAACGGCGTCTGTGCGACCGTGGCCAGCAGCCGGGGAATGGGCCCGAGCACCGGCCCACCCGCGCTGTTGGAGGCGATGTAGATGCCGCCGGGGGCGAGGAGCCGGCGCAGCGCCGAGATCGGGTGGTTGCCGACCATGTCGATCAGGACGTCGAAGCGGCGTGTATCCCGGGTGAAATCCTCGCGGGTGTAGTCGATCACGTGGTCGGCGCCGAGCGAGCGCACCAGCTCGGCGTTGCGGGTGCTGCACACGCCGGTGACCTCGGCGCCGAGCGCCTTGGCGAGCTGCACGGTGAACGTGCCGACCCCGCCGGAGGCACCGTTGACCAGCACCGTCGTGCCGGGGCGCGCGGCGCCGAGCCGCAGCGCCTGCAAGGCTGTGATCCCGGCCACGGGTAAGGTGGCCGCCTGCTCGAACGTCACCTGCTCCGGCTTCCTGGCCAGTCGTTTCGCCGGGATCGCGACGTATTCGGCGAAGCCGCGCTGGGCCGCCTCGCCGAAGACCTCGTCGCCGACCTGGAGGTCCTTGACGTCCGGGCCGATCTCCGCCACCGTGCCCGCGACGGCGCGTCCCAGGACGGTGGCCTTCGGCCGCCGCACCCCGAACGCCAGGCGCAGCAGGAACGGCGTGCCGCGCAGGGTGAGCAGGTCGGCGTGGTTGAGCGCGGCGGCGCGCACCCGGACCAGCACCTCACCCGCGGCCGGGGCGGGACGGTCGACGTCGGCGTGACGCACGACGTCGGGCGAGCCGTACTCCTGATAGACGATCGCTTTCATGCCGGTCTCCTGATTCGTGTGGGTTCAGCGACGCGTGGCTCGGGCGATGCCGTCGATGACGGCGAAGACGATCGTGAGGGCGGACACGACGATGAGCGCGGTGTTGATCCAGGTGGTCGCGCTCTGCGGCCAGGCGGCGGCCTGGGTGAAGCCGGGGTTGAGCACCCGGTCACCGGCGGCGAGCCAGAGCAGCGCGATCGGGCAGGCGATCTCGACCAGTGTCCCGGCCACGGCCAGCGGAACGCTCCACCGGGCGTAGTGCTTGGCGTAGGCGACGGCGAGGTTCAGGGTCACCAGGGCGATGAACGCGTACACGAAGCCGGTCTGCCACAGCCACGGCGCGAACACGCCGATGGGGGCGCCGTGCGCGTCGGTCTCGGTGCTGATCACCGGGGAGAGCAGGATGAGGGTGGTGAACAGCACCATCGCCACGGTGTAGATGATCAGCTCGCCGTAGCGGGCGCGGCGGGTGGGCGGCTCGGGGAGCGCGTCGGGCGTCCAGCGCCTGGCGGGCGTGCGGCGTCCCGCGGCGCGTTCGATGGTCACGAACAGCAGCGTGGTCCAGCAGACCAGGTGCGCGGCGGTGGTGAGCGCCGCACCGAGGGTCTCGCCGATCAGGTCGAGCGCGCCCGCCCCGCGCAGTCCCTTCACGAGCCCCACCGCCACGGCCACGGCGGGCACGATGGTCACGAGCAGTGCGGTCAGTAATCGCGTGTAGTCGAGGTAGAGCGCGGGGCCGATGAGCTGGAGCGGACGGTCCGCGTAACCAGCCGCCAGCCGCGCCGGGTCGCCGAGCTCGGTCAGCACCGCGAACTCGGCCTCGGCCCGGTCGGCGCCGGCCTCCACCCGATCGTCGACGGCGTCGGCGATGGAGGCCCGCAGCTCGCGTTCGATGTCGATGTCGGGCCGCTGGTCCTCGGATCGCTGGTCCTCGGGTCGCCGGCTCCCGCTTCGCCGGCTTCCGGGCAGGTGGCGCAGGACCGCCGCGACATAGCGGTCGGTGAGCGTGTCGGTGGTGGCAGTAGTGGTCATGACGCGCCTTTCAGGGAGCGGAGTACGGTGTCGAGCTCGTCCCAGTCGCGACTGAGCGCGGCGGCGAGCGCAGCGCCCCTGTCGCTGGTGCGGTAGAACTTGCGCGGCCGGGATTCCTCGGTGTTCCAGTCGCTGGTCACCAGACCCTGTTTCTCCAGGCGGCGCAGGAGGGGGTAGAGGGTGTTGGCGTCGACGGCGAGGCCCGCCCGGGTGAGGCGGTCGAGCAGCGCGTAGCCATAGTCGGGACGGTCGAGCATGAGCAGGCAGGCCAGGACGACGGTGCCCCGCCGCAGCTCCTGGAGATGGGTGGCAAGCAGCTCATCGTCATCGTGCACATGCCACACGATACTGTGTGGCACACACTATTGCAACGAGCACGGCATAAAGCTGAACCATTCAGGGTGCGCGACAGGGCGCATCACTTCGGGGCCCTGGTCATATTCGGCCGGGAATTCCCGCTAAGCCTCCGAGCACCTGGCATGCGGGCCATGGAGGGGGGTCGGGATAACCGACCGCTCCGGCGTCTTGGAATTCCGGTTCCTGTTGAACGGGCCCGACCGCGACCGGGTACGGCTGACCATGTCCTCCCTCGTCGGCCCGACCCTGGCCGAGGTGCTGCCCGCCGTGCAGGCCCACACCTTCCAGCGTGTGACCATTCCCGACATGGACGAGAGCACCCCGGAGCAGATCGGCGAACTCATCCAGCTGGCCCGGCTCCTGCGCGGCGAGAAGGTCAGCACCACCTGGTCGGAGATCACCATGACGCGAGGTGCCTCCGGAGACCCGCCGCCCACCGACCCGGAGTTCGGCCTTCTGCTCACCAGCCAGGTCCTGGTCAACCTGGCCGGCAGGCAGATCCTCCTGGACGATGTGCAACGCCGCGTCCTTTATCACCACGCGCCCCCCGCCGACCCCCGCGCGCTCTCCTCAGCCCAGCCGGGCGACAGCGTCCGCCTGGTGCCCGGATCCTCTGCGGTAGACGCTGGCCACGGACGGGTGCCGGCCCTTGTTCTTGCCCGCTGGGATGACCAGTTTGCGCGCGATGTCCGGTACCGCCACACCGCGGGCGCCCAGCGACCGCGCGTAGGCGATCATGTCGTTGTCGAACACCTTCGGACGGCCGCCGTGCCGGCCACGCTGACGGGCCGAGGCCTGGCCTTCGAGGGACTTCTCCCGGATGTACTCCCGCTCGGACTCGGCCATCCCAGCGAAGAAGGCGAACAACGCCGCCCCGTGCCCTGAGGGGTTGTAGATGCCTTGCAGCGGCCCGCTCAGCAACTCCAGCTCGATGTCGTGGCGGCGGAGGTCCTCAGGGATGGCGAGCAGTTCGGCGGCACCCCGCTCCAGACGCTTCATCTCGTGCACCGTGACGATCACACGCTGATGTGGGACAGCCTGCTTGATCGTGCGGGCGTAGTCCATCGCGAAGATCGGTTCGCAGCCCGCCTCCTTCAGAGCGTCGAGCTGGCTGTCCAGCTCCTGCTGTGCCGGCCCGGAACTCCTATAGCTTCGGCGAGCCGCCACTCAGTTGATCAGTGGGTACGGCGGCGGGGTGCCAGGCCTCGGTGACCTTGGCGATGGCCTCAGCGCCGGGTTTGACGTAGCGCATGGCGGTACGGGGGTTCTTGTGCCGGGTCTTGCCCATGATGAGCTGCAGCGGGACCTCGGCCTCGCCGAGGTGGGTGGCGGCGCTGTGGCGCAGCTGGTGGAGGTCGAGTCCGGCGTACTTGTCCAGCAGGACGCGGGCGCGGTCGTAGCCGAGGCGGGCGCGGCCGGTGTGCGGGCAGATGTCGGCGGCGGCCGGGCGGCGGGCGGGGACCGGGCGGCGTTCGGACAGAACAGCGGGCCGTGGGTGCGGGCGGTGCCGTCCGGCAGGCGCAACAATCGGGGCAGTAGGTGGGCGGTCCCGCTGTCCCAGTACACCCATTCGGTCGCGCCGCCCTTGAAGGTGACGGGGGCACGCCGGGTATCCAAGTCGAGGTCTTCGACGTTGAGAGCGATGATCTCGGCGGCTCTGGCGGCTGTTTTGTAGAGCATCCGCCAGAGGGTCTTCTCCCGTAGCGGGATGTCGCGGCGCGCCAGTAGCAGGTGCAGGGTGGTCTTGGCCACGGCCCGGGTCTCGTCCGGGGTTTCCTTGCGGCGTTCGGCCTCGGCCGGCACCGATGGTGCGGGCCAGCGTTTGATGGTGCGGCACCAGGTGAGCCAGGAGCTGATCGCGGCGCGGATTATCACGTACATTGATTGGGATGATCTAGCCCGATTCGGAGTCGGTGGGTGGCTGTTCGACCGGGAAGAAGATCGGGCTGAGCAGGTGCTGTGTGCGGTCAGGTGTTGGCTGGTTGGTCAACAGCGGCAGGATTACGCGGCGGAACTCGCTGATCATCTCTTCCAGCTCGCCGCGGGTGAGCCAGACGGCGTGCTGCCGGTAGCCGATGAGGTCCGCCACCGGGTCGGCATCCTCGCGGTCGAGGTAGGCGTTGAATTCTGCGACCAGGACGGCCATCGAGGTGGCGAAGGCGCGCCGGTGGTCGTCGGGCGTCATGGCCGTGAGTGTGTCGGCGTCGAGGACGGCTCGGTCGTGGCGTAGCCGGTAGCGGCGCTCCACCGCGCCGCGCACTCGCCTCTCGCCCGCCACTTCCAGGATTCCGCTGGCCGCGAGCAGGTCGACGTGCCGATAGACCATGGCCTTCGAGGTGTCCGGGATCCGTGCGCACAGTTGGCCAGTGGTGAGTTCCCGCTCTCCGCGCATCGCGTGCACGATCCGTAGCCGCACCGGATGCGCCAGCAGCTCCAAAGTGTCCACGAGGCAACAGTCTCATGCTGTGCTACCGTTCGCAAAACAGTAGAATAGGTGGTAGCGGAATGACCAGGGAAACGGATCCGGCGGCGATCGCCACGGCGGTCGTCGAGATGGCACGAAGTGGACGCTTTGCCGGCATCGAGTTATTGTTCGCCCCGCCGCTGCGTGCGGTGGCCTCCGCTGAGACGCTGCAAGTCGGCTGGGAGAGTCAGATCTCAAGGCTCGGGGCGATCTCCGCGGTCGGGACGCCGATCAGCGAGCCGGCCCCCGAGAGCTGGGTGACCGCAATCGGGAAGGCCAACCTGGTCAAGGTGAGCGTCCCGGTGACGTACGAACGGGGCGGACTGACGGTGGTCATGGCGATCGACGAGACCGGCCTGCTGCAGGACCTGCAGCTCGCACCTCCGCTCACCGAGCCATGGACGCCACCACCGTACGCCCGCCGCAAGAGATTCGACGAGCACGAGGTCACCGTCGGCTCCGGCGCGCTGGCCGTACCCGGCACGTTGAGCCTGCCGCGCGGGCACGGCCCGCGGCCCGCCGTGGTGCTGCTCAGCGGCGGCGGGCCGTTCGACCGGGACGCCACCAGCGGCCCCAACAAGCCCCTCAAGGACCTGGCCTGGGGACTGGCCAGCCGCGGCGTGGCAGTGCTGCGCTTCGACAAGGTGACCCACACCCACGCCGCTCAGGTGGCGGCAATCCCGGACTTCACGATGAGCGACGAGTACGTCCCGCACGCCGTCGCGGCCATCCACCTGCTCCAACGCCACCCTGCCGTCGACGCCGCGCGGGTGTATGTCGCGGGCCACAGCATGGGCGGCAAGGTCGCCCCGCGGGTCGCCGCCGCCGAACCGTCGGTGGCCGGGCTGGTGCTCCTGGCCGGTGACACCCAGCCCATGCACCAGGCCGCCGTCCGCGTCGTCCGCCATCTCGCTTCGCTCGATCCCGGTGCACAGGCCGCAGTCGAGGCGATCACCCGACAGGCCGCAGTTGTCGACAGCCCGCACCTGTCGGCCGCCACTCCCGCCGCGGAGCTGCCGTTCGGCTTCTCCGGGGCGTACTGGCTCGACCTGCGCGGCTACGACCCAGTCGCGACCGCGGCCGCGCTGGACAAGCCGATGCTCATCCTCCAGGGCGGCCGCGACTACCAGGTCACCGTCGCCGACGACCTCGCGGGCTGGCAGGCAGGCCTCGCCCACCGCACGGACGTCACCATCCGTGTCTACGACGCCGACGACCACCTGTTCTTCCCCGGCTCTGGCCCGTCCACGCCCGCGGACTACGACAAGCCCCAGCACGTGGATGCGGCCGTGGTCACCGACATCGCCGACTGGCTGGCACCGCGCCCATCGGTGATCGCCCGGCTCGCCTCCAGCCTCAAACGCTGACCATCTCACCGGCTGCGATCGCCCGACGTAGATGGCGACCTGTGGCGCTCCATCCCCGCCACCGGGTGCTTGGGGCCGTTGCCCTTCATGAAACGGCGCAGGACCTGCTCGGTTTCCGCTGTCCGCAGCCGCAATCTGGTCGTAGTTGCGGGCGATGAGGTCCCAGTCGATCGGCCGCTTCTTGAGGATTTTGTCCACCTTCGGCCAGGCCGTCTGGATGGCGTCGGAACTGTACAGCTCGATCGCGCCGATGTTCTTCGTCCGGGGCAGCAGCGTGAAGCCCAGCGGTTCGGTGAAGGCGAACCCGATGGTGGCAGCGCCGTGGGTGTCGGTGTAGTTCGCCTCGACCTCGGCGTGGGTGCAATGCCGCAGCAGGCCCTCGATCATCGCCGCGACCTCCGAGGAGGAACAGGACTTGAGCTGAGAGAAGATGCACAGGCGGCCCTTGTCGACGTGCCAGTAGATCATGACGCCCAAACCGCCGTACCGGACGTGGAACTCGGTCATCAGATTGGAGTCCCAGGAGGCGAACCGCTTGGAGCCGCCCGCAGGTTCTCCCGGGTGACGTAGGTCGCGCGCACGTGCCGCAGCGCGGCCTTGTTCTGGCCGTGGTCGCCGGTCGTGGCCCTCTGCCGGATCCCCATGTTCGTGCCCAGGACGAAAAGCACCAGCAGCAACCGGCGATTCAGCGTCTGCCGGTCCAGCACCTCGCGGGTGGCCAACGAGGTGAAGGCGTCGGTGAAGTCGGTGAGGAAGGCGGTGTCCTTGAGGATGTCGAGCAGGTCGATGGTGCCCCACCGGCGCTGAACCTCGGCCTTCAGCCTGCCCAGGTTCCTCGGCTCCGGCAGCTTGTCCAGCTTGGGGACGCTCACCCACGGCTTGCCGCCCCGGGTGATGATCCGCACCCCGCCGGTACTGCCGTGGGTCAGGCCGGTGTTCAGCTTGTCCAGCGCGGCCTGCATCCGCGCCTTCAGGCCGGCGATGAACTCCGTGGCATCCAGCGGTTTGGCCAGCGTCGCGTAGTGCACGTCCCGGTTGTCCTCGAAATCGCCGGGCAGGTCCTCATCGGGATCACGCCAGCGGCCAGGCACCCTCGACATAGATTTCGCTGCGGCGTAGCGCGTCCTTCAGCGCGATCAGCACGCACAGCTCGTACGGGATCCGCTCCCGGGCCAGCAACTCGATCGCGTCCATCACCGGCCGGTAGGCGGTGTTGTGGCACTTGAACTCCAGCGCGGCCAGCAGCGGCGCTAGCATCCGCCGGTAGTAGTGCGAGTAGGAACCCCGCAACTGGTAGCGGATCCGCTCGGCGACCACGCGCTCGGTCGCCATCAGCTCCTTGGCCAGCGCCCGCAGCGTCTTCTCCCCGCCCGGCACCGCGGGGAAGACCACCTGCCGGACCGTCTCATCGGGGTTGCTCAGCGCGGCGTTCACCATCTTGGTGAAGATGCCGCGCTTGCCGGGCACCGCGGCGAGCTGACCGATCAGCTCTTTCTCCCCCCGCCGCTCGGCGCGCGCGTTGATCCGGTGGATCAGCCCGATCAACAGTTCCACCAGCCCGTCCACGAGTTCGGCTTGCCGGGTCCAGCACAACGCCGTCGCCGCCCAGGGCACACGGCTCATTGCCCTCCGCGCAGAAAACGTTGCATCCCGGGACGGCCTGCGACCAGCCTGCCTGCGCCGACTCGGCCTCCACGATCGCCGCCTTGTTCCCGACAGTCCCCGCATATCGTCTTGACCTGGAGCGCGCTCCAGTTCCTAGCCTCGGTCCCACCGGGGATCGACGACAGGAGAACTCGCGTGAGGACCGTACAACTCGGCCGTACCGGCGAACAGATCAGCCGGCTCGCCCTGGGCTGCATGATCATGGGCACCGTCACGCCGGAGGACGAAGCCGTCACGATGCTGGACCGGTACGCGGAGGCCGGCGGCACCTTCCTGGACACCGCCGACTGCTATGCCTGGTGGGAGCGCCGGGGCAGTTACGGAGGAGAGAGCGAGGAGCTGATCGGCCGCTGGCTGGCGAGGTCCGGCCGGCGCGACCAGCTGTTCCTGGCCACCAAGGGCAGCGCGGTCGTACGGGACCTGGACGCGGTCTGGGCCGGCGGCCGTCCGGACTGGGACGTCGCCTACCGCACTTTCGTCGGGGCCGGGGCGAAGACGTTGCGCGAGGCGATCGACGGCAGCCTGCGCCGGCTCGGCACCGATCACGTAGATCTCTACTACGTGCACGTCGACGACCGGGCCACGCCCCTGGAGGAGACGCTGGAGGCGCTCGCCGGCATCGTCCAGGCCGGCAAGGCCCGCTACCTCGGCTGGTCCAATGTGCGGACGTGGCGGCTGGAGCGCATCCGGCAGTTGTGCGCCCAGCACGGGTGGCCGGCGCCGGTCGCGCTCCAGCAGCAGCACTCCTACCTGCGACGCCGTGCCGGGCTACGGCACGCGTCCATCGTGGACGACGAGCAGCTCGACTACCTGGAGACGCACGACGACCTGACCCTGGTCGCGTACTCCCCCATCCTCAAGGGCATCTACGACGACCCGGGCAAGCGGCGGGGCCACGGGGCGATGGACCCGTACCAGGGCCCGGACGCCGAGGCCCGGCTCGCGGTGGTCGCCGAGGTGGCCGCGGAGGTCGGCGTCACCCCGAACGCGCTGGTCCTGGCGTGGCTGATGCACCAGAGCTCGCCGGCGATCGTGCCGCTGATCGGGCCCCGCACCCTTCAGCAGTACGAGGCCGCGCTCCCGGCGCTCGACGTCGAACTCACGGACGAGCAGCTCAGCCGGCTCGACGTGGCCGGCGCCTGACGCGGCATGGCCCCGAGGCGGCGGGGTCAGGCGCCGTAGCTGATGCGCTGGCGTCCGTGCTGTGGCGCTCGGGTGGCCAATCGCGGGTGGGTCGGGTTCCAGCCACCGGTCGTGCTCGGCCTCCGTCACGAAGGCGCTGGTCAAGGTGTCCAGCAGTGGGTGGCCGCCGTTGTCGCGCCAGAGCAGTGACCAGGCGTACAGCGGTGTGGGGTCGATCAGCGGGACCGAGCGGATCGCTGGGTGCGGCGGGAGGGGTATGTCCGCGGGCAGCAGGCTGAAGTGGTGCCTGTCGGTTGCCAGGTCGGCCAGGAAACGGTCCAGCCCCAGGTTCGTGCCTTCGGCGTGTTGGTGGATGCCGAAGGCGATAGCGAAGCGGTGCAGGAAGTCCAGCCGATGGAGCGCGCCGGGAGTCCGCAGTACGCCGTCGCGCAACTGCGCCGGACGGATCGCGGGCGCGTCCGCCAGCGGATGATCGGCGTGGAGGATCGACAGCTCCTCGGCCGCGTGGCAGAAGTGCAGCTTTTCTGCCGCCTGTTCGAACGCTCGCACCTGCGCCAGGTCCAAGTCCACGGCTGTCGCCATAGGCGAGAACCTATGGTTGTCGGCTCCTCGCGTCCGTTGTCGGCTCAGGCGATCCGCTCGCCGGTTTCATAGCCGCATGCGTAGATTGATCCCTACGGGAGATGCCTCGCGGCCGATGGAGTTCACCCAGGCCACTCAGCCCATGCCCGCCCCGGACGAGGTGCTGATCAAGGGTTGAGGCGTTCTCCCCGAATCGCGGGGAGACGTTCCTGCTGGAGGCGCCGGAGCCCGGTCTGCAGCCGGGCAAGGACGTCGCCGGCCTGGTCGTGCAGGCCGCCGCCGGCGGCTCGGGCCCACCGGCCGGGCAGCCGGGTGGTGGGCCATCCACCCATGGGCGGCTGGGCCGAGTACGCGGCCGTGCCCACCCACTCGATCGCCGTGCTGCCCGACGGGCTCACCACCGCGCAGGCGGCCGCCCTGCCGCTGGCCGGGACCACCGCGCTGCGGCTGCTCCGCACCGCCGGCGCCGT
This sequence comes from Nonomuraea wenchangensis, assembly GCF_900111685.1. Taxonomy (GTDB): domain Bacteria; phylum Actinomycetota; class Actinomycetes; order Streptosporangiales; family Streptosporangiaceae; genus Nonomuraea; species Nonomuraea wenchangensis. The sequence continues at coordinate 214,324 of NZ_FOHX01000013.1, read as the reverse complement.
GACGGGCAGCCGGCTGCTGCTGACCGGCGCCTCCGGCGGAGTGGGGCACTACCTGACCGAGCCCTCCGCCGCGGCCGGAGCGGAGGTGACCGCGGTGACCGCCACGGCAGAGCGCGGCGCGCGCCTGCGTGAGCTGGGCGCCGCGGGGATCGTGCACGCCGTGGACGAGGCGGACGGGCCGTTCGACGTGGTGCTGGAGCGCTGTCCAGCCGCGACCGGCACTCCGTTCACCGCCCCGTGCGGGCGCTGCTCACAGGCCCCGCGATGACAGACGCGGCGTTGTCGCGCCCTCAGCCGGGGGCTGCGGCGGTGACGGCCTGGAGGGCTGCACTCAGGGTTCGGGCCTGTGTCGGCGACTGCTGGGCGTCGGCGAGGGCGATGGCACTGTCGTTGTGATGCAGCATCACGATGCCGTCGTGCAGGGTGACGGCGTGGAAGGCGCAGCCGGGCAGCCGCACGCCGGGTTGACCGTCGACGTCGGCCAGCGGTGGCACGATCAGGCCGGTGGCTGCCTGGGCGGCGGCGAGTTGGTGGCGCAGGGTCTGCAGTTCGCGTTCGGTCATCTCCAGGCGGGTTTCGGCGGTGGCCCGGTCCAGGCGGGCTTGGTCGTGCTGGGTCCGTAGGCGGTCGCGTTCCTCCTCGAAGCGGCGCTGGGCCTCGGCGAGGGTGTCGCGGGCGGCGCGGGTTTCGGCGCGGGCTTGCTCGGTGGCGGTGTCGGCCTGCTGGAGTTGCCGGCGGGTGGTGGCCAGGTGGGCGGTGGTCTGTTCCAGGGTGTCGGTCAGGCGGCGGACGTCGGCATTGGCTTGGTGCAGTTGACGGTCGCGTTCGGCGAGGGTCTCGGCGCGTTCGTCGGCCAGGGTCTCGGCGCGTGACAGGTCCGCGGCCAGGCGGGACAGCTGCTCGGCCTGGCGTGTGGTGAGGAGCTGCTCGTCGTTCAGCCGGGTGGTGAGGTTGCCGATCTGGACGCCGAGGCGTTCGGCGTGGGCGCGGGCTTCGGCGTGGATACGGTCGCGGTGTTCCTCGGCCGCGTGCTGGGCGCCCAGGGCTTCCCGCTGGGCGTGCAGGGCCGCGTCGCGTTCCTGTTCGGCCGTCTGGCGGTCGGCGTGGGCGTAGCGCTTACGCGGTCGCGGTGTTCCTCGGCCGCGTGCTGGGCGCCCAGGGCTTCCCGCTGGGCGTGCAGGGCCGCGTCGCGTTCCTGTTCGGCCGTCTGGCGGTCGGCGTGGGCGGCGCGCATCGCGGTGCGGGCCTGTTCGGCGTCGGCTTCGGCCTGCTGCACGCGCGTCTCGGCCTGGGCCAGCTGGGCGGCGACGGCCTGCCACACCTGCTCCAGGCGCTCGTCGAGGCGGCGCAGGTCCTCACGCTCGGCGGCCAGCTCGGCGTCGCGCTGCTGCAGAGCGGCCCGGATCTGCCCGGCTTCGGCGGTGAAGGCGCTGACCGCGGTGTGCGTGACCATCGCGGCGGGAGCGCTGTCGTCGAGGAAATTGCCACACAGCTTGCAGCAGTACTTGCTGGGACGGCCGCCCTTGCCGGGCTCACGGTCGGGCTTGGCGCGGCCGCAGCCGGGCCGGGCGCATCGGCGCAGCACATCGTCAGTGACCAGAGCCAGACACTCGCGGGTGTGGCCCCGCCCGCCCGGGGCGGCTCCTCCCCGCTCGGGGGCGTGCCGTCCGGTTCGCTGGGGTCGAAGCTGATCTCCCTCACGGAGCGAATTTAGCATTAGCACGTGCTCCAATACTGGGTGATTCGCATAACGCATATGCGATCTGTTGTTGATCACTGAGAAGTGGAGTTCTCAAAGATCAACTCTGCTAGAGTGGCGTCCGTGATCGACTCCGAGCTGACCCCGGGACCGGGACCCCGCCCGCTCCCCACGGCCGCCTTCCCCGCCTCCGCCGCCGGACTGGCGCCGGCCACCGTCGCGGCGGTCGCGCCCGCCCGCGACCCGTACCTGCTCTACCTGGGGCGGCTGGGCAGCGCCGACTCCCGCCGTGGCATGCGGATCTGCCTGGACCACATCACCCGCATGCTGACCGGTGACCAGCTCGACGACACCGCCGTCACCGGACAGGGCCAGCCCTGGCACCACCTGCGCTACGAGCACACCGCCTGGATCCGCGAGCAGATCGACCAGATGGACTGGTCGCCCGCCTACCGCAACAAACACCTGGCCGCGTTGCGCGGCGTACTCAAGGAGGCATGGAAACTCGGCCTGCTCAGCACCGACGACCATCAGCGGGCCGTCGCCCTGGCCCCCTTCACCGGCCACCGCGAACCGGCCGGCCAGCACGTCCCGGACACCGTCATCGGCGCGCTCATCGCCGCCTGCGACGCCGACCTGTCACCAGCCGGCGTCGTCACCGGTGCAGGGCTGCGCGACGCGGCTGTCATCGCCGTGCTGGACGCCTGCGGCCTGCGCCGCGCCGAGCTGGTCGCCCTGCAGTACGCCGACTACGACCGGGCCCGGCGCATGCTCACCGTCATCGGCAAGGGCGACAAACAACGCCGCATCCCGGTCAACACCTTCGCCGCCCGCCGCCTGGAAGCCTGGCTCGCCCGCCGCGGCACCCACCGCGGCCCACTGTTCCCGCGCCTGACCCGCGGCGGCACCGTACGCACCACCCCCGACGGTCGCCCCTGGCAGATGAACCCCCAGGCCGTACGCGACATCCTCGCCAAACGCACCGAGCAAGCCGCCACCACGCCAGTGCGCCCGCACGACCTGCGCCGCACCTTCATCTCCAACCTGCTACCGCAGGCCGACGCGATCATGACCGCCCGCCTGGCCGGCCACGCCAGCCCCAGCACCACCCTCGGCTACGACGTACGCCCCGACGAAGAAGCCCGCGACGCCGTCGAACGACTCCGCATCCCCACCGTCGCGCCACTGCTGCCCGAGACACCCGCTGACCAGCGCCCTCCCGCCGTACGATGAAAAGGACAGGGGGCCTCAGCCCGCGGGCGATCCCGGTCCTAGAGCTTCGCGAGCGGTGTTGCCTTACCCGACGCCCCCGCCCGAGGGCTTCGGCCGGCACCAGGACGGCACCGTGGTGCTGTATTGCCAGGGCCACACTGCCGGCCGGTACCGGACGCCGCCCCTGACCCATCCCTCATGAGAAGGAGCCACTTCACCGGCCATTTCGCCCGCATCACATCCGGACCTCTTGCCGCCGCTCCACTCCAACGCCGCTGGCTACTCGGCGTTTCGCGCATTCGCCGAGCACCGCGGTCGCCGGCACACCTGGTCACCCTCGCCCGAAAGGCCGAGGCCGCCGGGTGGGACGCCGTGCTGGTGTGGGACCACTTGGCCTTCACCCGGAGGCACACCATCGGCCCACCCGTGAGTGACGCTGGCCGCGGCGGCGCAGGCGCGTGGCGGCCGCACTGCGGTCATGTGAGTTGCTGTTCGGCGACAAGGCGCTGCAACCGGCGGCGATGTGCCGCGGCCTCCTGGAGGCTGTGAGCGTTCCAGGGCTTCTCTCGGTGTGTCTGCAGCCGATCCCGGTAGCCGCCGGCGGAAGCATGGCGTGCACCATCGCGCCTGCATCCCCATTGGTTTCGTCTATCCGAACTGGAGCGACAATGGACTGGAACTAAGCGTTTGCGCGATCGGCTGAAAGACCCTGCCAACCCCATGCCGTACCACCTGGCCACACCGCGGCCCCTCACCTGGAGGGGCGAGGCACAGAGTGGGCAGCGGCTGCCGATCATGGCATATCCCGGCAAGGGCGACAAGGAGATCGTCCACCGGAACCGGAAATGAGCTGATTCCGGCGTCCTCTTGGGTTCGCATGATCTTCTCGCAGGTCAAATCGAGATGATCTTGCCAGGCACGTCAGGCACCTGGGATGGCGTCCCTGGCATAGTGTGGCGAGCGCCTTGCTCGCGTGCTGTACGCAGCGAGTTGGTCTGGCGGGCGCCGAACCATGATGTTCTGCCGCGTCACGTCGTGATCACTGGGCCGGCCGCGACGGCCGGGCCGCAGGTTCAGGACGGCCTGGCCGAGCAGTGGTGCGCGACCTGATCGCTCACACCCGGGCCGGTGAATCCGCTGGCGAGAAGGCGACGGGTTAGTGCTCGGCCGGCTCGCTGAGCTGGGTCGACCTCACCGGCCCGGGCCTTGCTGATCGGACCGCCGAGACGATGGCGCCGTCGATGGCATGTCGTACTACTCGTGGCTGATCCGCGTCCCCCAGGCTGGGCATCGCCGAAGAAACGAGGCGGGCATCCCGGGTCGTCGTCGTGGCCATCCGGGATCAGCTCCGCTCGGAGCTCCCTGAGGCGGTGACGCAATGGCGGATCCAGTCGATAACGGCAAGAAGCTGAAGGTCGACGAAGCGCTCGTCCACCAGCGTCCCCCGTTGCCGAGGCGTGATCAAGATCTGTCAGGATTCTCCGGCCTGTCCCCTTTGAGGAGGAATCCGTTGCAGCGCTTGATCGCCGGGCTCGCCGGCGCCGTCGTCCTGACCGTCGCGGCCGTCCCCGCCGCCGCCGCGTCCGCCGATCCGGTGAAGGCGCTCAAGAGCCGGGTGATCGCCGGGCAGGGGGTCAAGGTCACGGACGTGACGTCGTACGTGGACATGGAGGGCAAGACGGTCTTCCTGCGGCGCACCGGAGTGCTGCAGTACGGCAAGCCCGTCAAGGGCGGCGCGGGAACCGTCGCCGCCGCCGACCTGCGCAGTGTGTACATCCCGCACGAGGGCCCCGTCTTCGACGTCATCGACAACCTGCTGGGTGACGAGCGCACGATCACCGTCGGCAGGTACAGCTACACCAAGGGCGCCAAGCTGTACGGTGCGACACGGAAGGGCAAGAGCTGGATCAAGCTCAAGCGCCCCATGCCCGGCGGGGTGAGCGGCATGTACAGCCAGTACGTGAACGCGGCCGAGCCTGCGACGCTGCAGGTCCTCATCAAGCACGGCGAGCGGTCGGGCCGGACCTACAAGGGCACGGTCGGGGAGGCCGCCCTGTGGAAGGCGTCACCCTGGTATCGGGCCGCCACGCTCGTCAAGCCCAAGGACGGCACGCTGCAGTACGAGCTCACCCTGGGGACGAACGGCCTGCCCCAGCGGCTCATCACCTCCCACCCGGCCAAGGAGCACTGGGTGGAGAGCCTGGTCAACGACGACATGATCACCATCGAGACCCGTTACACGGGCTGGGGCGGCAAGGTCCGCGTGACGGTCCCTCCGAAGAACCAGGTCGCAGGCTGACCGGGAACGCAGGCGGGCCAATGTTTCTCGCCAGGGGACGTCACGGTTGAGGCTAGCTGGCGACGGCCCCTCGGCCGGCTGTGGATACTCTAGGCATTCTTGATGCTTTTTGTACCAAATAGGGGTTTTGTCTGGTTCGAGCGGCCGATAGAAACCGGGCGTGGCCACCCTTCCTGACCAGCGCAAACACGCCCGTATGCGGCTCCGGAGCCCGATCGAGCCGATGCTGGCCAAGGCCGTGGCCGACTTTCCTCCAGGCCGTCCCGGCGCCTGGCGGTACGAGCCCAAATTTGACGGCTTCCGAGGTCTGGCCCTCGTGGACAGCGACCGCGGCGTTCACCTGCAGTCCCGGCGCGGAGCCCGCCTCACCGACACATTCCCTGAGATCGTCTGGGCGGTGTTCGAGCACATCCCCGCCAGGACCGTGCTCGACGGCGAGATCGTCCGCTGGGCAGCCGGGCAGCTCGACTTCAGCGCGCTGCACCGGCGGAACATCGCCGGACGCCGCCGCGCCCCCTCCCTCGCCACCTCCGAACCGTGCCACTACGCCGTGTTCGACGTGCTGAAACTGCGCGGGCGAGATGTGACAGGTCTCCCCCTGCACGAGCGCCGCGCCCTCCTGGAGGGCCTGTTCACGACCATCCCGTCCGCCGGCGTGCTCGCCCTGGGCCTGCAAACCACGGACGAGGCCGAGGCGCGCACCTGGTACGAGACGCTGGCCCTCGCCGGAGTCGAGGGCCTCGTCATCAAGCCGACCCGGTCCACATACGAGGTCGGCGCCCGAGGCTGGCTCAAGCTCAAACGGCGGACCAGCATGGACGCGGTCGTCGGCGGGTTCGTCGGCTCACCGCTGCGGCCGAGCGGGCTGATCCTCGGCCGGTACGACGACGCCGGGCGGCTCCGCGTCGTCGGCCGCACCACCCAGCTCGCCGCGCAGGCGGCGGCCGAGGTCGCCCCGCTGCTCACCCCCGCCCGCGCCGGCCATCCGTGGCCGGAGACGCTGCCGCCGGGCTGGGCGTCCAGCCCGTACGGCGGCCGCGGCCCCATCACCTACACCCAGGTCCCACCGAACCTGGTGGACGAGACAGGCCGATCCGCAGCCATACGGCCACGAAACCCCTTAGTGAGCGCCCCTCATGGGATCTCGAACCGAGCAATGCCTGAACTGCGAGGCACCGCTGCCCTCGCCCACCGGCTGCGGCGGGCGGCCCCGCACCTACTGCTCCGACGCCTGCCGGTGGGACTTCGGCAGGACCCGCGCCAGGCGCTGGCGCCCGCTCACCCAGCGCCACCAACGCCAAGACGACACCCGCAAGCAGCGCCGTCATCTCCATGACCAGGCTGAACACCTCGCTCAGGCAGCCGGGAAGCTGGCCCTCGACCTGCACGCGGAAGACCTCGCCCTGCCCACCCAGCAGACTGGCTGGAAATCCGGGCCGATCGCCGGCTACGCCGCGGCCGCGCTGCCCCTGCTCGCTCAGGCCCGCGCCGTCCGGGCCGCGGCCGTCGCCGCCGATCGGGCGGCCGGCGCCACCTGGGACGAGATCGGCGCAGTTCTAGATGTCAGCCCTGACACCGCCGCCCGCCGCTACCGCACCTGATGGCGAGCTGGCACCTCATCGAGCGGCGCTCACGCACTGATCGAGAAAGCCTTGGCGCGTGCAGCCGTCGGGATGGTGAGATAACACGGTGATCAACCACGACGAGGCGGCAGTCCGACCGTTGACACTGGCCTGGGTGAGCCGGCACCTGGAGGTCGGCGAACGGATCGTCAGGACCGAGGTGCTGCACGGCGGCATCACGGCCGAGATGCGGAGGCTGACCATCGGCACGCAGGACGGAGACACCCGTGACCTGGTGCTGCGGAGTTTCGTCGACCCGTTCAGGGTGAGGGGCGCTGAGGGCGGGCTGAACGGGGAGGCCGGCGCCCTGTCTCTGCTCGCCGGGACCGGCGTGCCGGCTCCTGAGCTGGTCGCGGTTGATCCGACCGCCGCGCATTGCGAGTATCCGTCGCTCTTGATGACACATCTGGCAGGCCGGACGGTCCTCGACGATGAGGGAGTGGAGACGCGCGTTCCTCTGCTGGCTCGTCAACTCGTGGCCATCCATGCGCTGCGGCCCGCCGAGCGGCCCCGGAAGTATGTGACGCTGACGACCGCCGACACCGTCGTGACTCCGAAGGGCGCCGACGCGGCGGCATGGGCCGCGGCGATCGACGTGATCCGCAAGCCCGCGCCGCCCTATGAAGGGCGATTCCTGCACCGAGACTTCCAGCCCGGCAACGTGTTGTTCGACGTGCCGCCCTCAACGCCGGCGGGCGCCCGGATCATCGGCGTCGTCGACTGGGCAGGGGCCTGTTGGGGTCCGGCGGATCTCGATGTGGCGCACTGCTCCACCAACCTCGCGCTGCTGCACGGACCGGCGTGGGGTCTACGGTTCGCTGAGGCGTACGAGGAGGCTGGCGGGGTGCTGGCCGCGGCCGGGTCACGTCCACCGACGTGGTGTATGAATCAAGCTTCGAGTGATCCTGTTTCTGCAGGTTAAGCGGTAAGTGTCTGTGGGAGCGGGTTCGGGGCCGGTGTGTCGCCGGCGATGAGCCGGACGCGGGCTTTGGCCAGAATGTCCAGACCCATGTAGCGGCGGGCTTCGGTCCATTCGTCGGTCTGCTCGGCCAGGACCGCGCCGACGAGGCGGATGATCGCGGCCCGGTCGGGGAAGATGCCGACCACGTCGGTGCGGCG
>NZ_FOHX01000013.1:87224-206363 GCF_900111685.1 Nonomuraea wenchangensis | reverse complement strand
GCCGCGCGGATCTGCCCGGCTTCGGCGGTGAAGGCGCTGACCGCGGTGTGCGTGACCATCGCGGCGGGAGCGCTGTCGGCGGCCCGGCTGGCCTCGTTGCCGCACAGCTTGCAGCAGTACTTGCTGGGACGGCCGCCCTTGCCGGGCTCACGCTCGGGCTTGGCGCGGCCACAGCCGGGCCGGGCGCATCGGCGCAGCACATCGTCAGTGACCAGGGCCAGACACTCGCGGGTGTGACCCCGGCCACCCCGGGGCGGCTCCTCCCCGCTCGGATGTGTCGGGGGCGCCGCGGCCTCTTCCCGTTCGGGTGCGAATCCGGGCGGCGAGGTCGGCGGCAGAGCGGGCGACGCGGCGGCGTGCTCCTGGCTCGTGGTTGTGCCGTCCGGTTCGCTGGGGTCGAAGCTGATCTCCTTCACGGACTGAAATTTAGCATCAGCACATGCTGTAAACCATGTGGATTCGCATACTGCATGTGCGTTTCTTTTATGATCACCGAGAACTGAACTTCTCAAAGATCATCTCAACCAGGGAGGATTCCGTGATCGACTCCGAGCTGACCTCGGGCAGGGGCCGCCCAGTCCCCGCAGCTGCCTTCCTCGCCTCCGCCGCCGGACTGGCGCCGGTCGCCGTCGCTGTGGTCGCGCCCGCTGGGACCGGCTGTCTCCGCCACACGATTCCTCGTTGAGCCGGGCAAGTTGACAAGATCATCGGTGGCCGCTTGTCTGGGCGCCGAAATTGTCCGCACTCGAGGAGATGATGTGAGTAACACCCGAGGGCCTCGTTCAAGCTCGGTCGCCGCGCCGGCATCCGTGTCCCCGGCCGTACGCACGATCGCGACAGCCGCGCTGGCCCTGACCTCGCTGGCGGCCATCCCCTCGACCGTCGCGAACGCGGCGACCGCCGGCCCCGCAGCCACCCCGACCGTGAGCGCCAGCCCCAGCAGGCATGCCACGCCCACCAAGAAGCCCACTGCGACCGCGAAGCCGACCAAGACGCCCACGAAGAGCCCGACCCCGGCTGCCACCGGCAGCGGCACTCCGACGGCAAACGCCGGCATCTGGCGCCCGGCGCTTGCCAGCCGCTGGCAGTACCAGCTCGAGGCGAACTCGAAATACTCCGCCACCGGTGGCGTCAACGTGGACATCTGCGCGGTCCCGCAGAGCGGGGGCGCCTGCGTCAGGCCGGTCGTGTTCGACATCGACCTCTACGCCGGCGACGGCACCACGCTCAACACCGCAGCGGTCAACGCCATTCACGCGCGCGGGGCCAAGGCGATCTGCTACATCGACGCCGGCTCGATCGAGGACTTCCGGCCCGACTACAAGCAGTTCACCGACTGGGACAAGGCCCACGGCAACAGCCTGCTCGGCAAGCCCTTCAGCGACGAGTTCCCGAACGAGCGCTGGGCCAACATCAACAACGACCAGGGCCAGCGGGACTTCCTGCTGAAAATGATGAAGGCCCGCGTGGACAAGTGTGCGAGCGCCGGTTTCGACGGCGTCGAGTTCGACGTCGTCAACGCGCACGAGGAGGGCAAGTCGGTCACCGGATGGACCGTCACCCCCGCCACCCAGCTCATCTACAACCGGGCGCTGGCCGCTTTGGCGCACGCCAAGGGCATGTCCGTGGCGCTCAAGAACGACCTCAGCCAGGCCAAGGAACTGGAACCCGACTTCGACTACGCAATCAACGAGGAGTGCTACCAGTACGACGAGTGCTCCGCCCTCAATGCCTTCATCAAGGCTGGGAAGCCCGTCTTCCACGTCGAGTACGAGACCGCGACGAGCAGCTTCTGCACCGGCACCACGAAGCTGAGCTTCAACTCGATCAAGAAGTCTTCGGACTACTCCCTGAAGGACTCGCCCTACACGCCCTGTAGATAAGCGACTCACCGGCCGGGACAGCTTGGCGTCGAGCCCCCATCGCCGGGCAAGCGCCGCACGTCCGGCAACTCATCTGCTGATGCGCGGCGCGTGGCCTTGTTACCGCCTGCCTCTGCAGCCGAGGCGACCGTCATCTCACAGCTGTCGGTGGGCGGAGATGTTTTCCTCGCTGGACGCCTGCGGCCTGCGCCGCGCCGAACTGGTCGCCCTGCAGTACGCCGACTACGACCGGGCCCAGCACATGCTCACCGTCATCGGCAAGGGCGACAAACAACGCCGTATCCCGGTCAACACCTTCGCCGCCCGCCGCGGCACTGTACGCAATCCTCGCCAATCGCACCCAGCAGGCCGCCACCACCCCAGTACGGCCCCACGACCTGCACCGCACCTTCATCTCCAACCTCCTGCCGCAGGCCAACGTGATCATGACCGCCCGCCTGGCCGGCCACGCCAGCCCCAGCACCACCCTCGGCTACGACGTACGCCCCGACGAAGAAGCCCGCGACGCCGTCGAACGACTCCGCATCCCCACCGTCGCGCCCCTACTGCCCGAGACACCCGCTGACCAGCGCCCTAACGCCGCACCATGACAAGGACACGGCACCAAGCCCGGCCTCTGTCCGTGAGCTGTCTCGGTCGTAGCGCTTCGCGAGGCGCTGCCGGCTCGGCGCGCGCTCGACGCGAGGGCGGCTGAGGAGGGATGGCGGTGGGGCTCGGTGACGGGTGCTGGTCGGCGAGATGGTGGGGGTGGCGGTCGGGGTGGGCGATTGGGTCGCCCGGGACGCACAGCACCCCGTCCGTTCCGGCGCACGCCACGATCACCTCATCGGACGCCGCCGCAGCGGCCGCCACGGCGCCCCCGTCCCGGCGGTCCCCACGGCGACCAGCAGCCCCCAGCCGCCGTGAGGATCTTCCTCTTGTCGTGCATGCTCGGCAGCCTTCCCTCGCTCCTCGCCCGACTCACGTGATCAACGTGGCCGACGGGCTCTCGGGAGCGGGTTGCAAGCCGTCCTGGAACGCCACCAGGACGGCCGGACCGTCACCACCGGACAGGCAGCGTCCCGATGAAGCGGCCGAGCGCGCCCGCCAGAAGCCGGTGGTCGTGCAGCGACGGGTGCCAGTCGCAGCCAAGCAGGTCGAGCCCGAGGGCGTCGTTGTCGTAGTGGAGCGCCGACACCCGGGTGTCGCCCTGGCTGTTGCGCTCCCGGACGACCTGCTGGACGGAGTCCGCCAGCGGGGTGCCGGACATTGTCGGATAGGTCAGCACGATGGACGTGCCGGGGCCGTACCGGAGGCGGAGCTTGGCCAGGAAACCCAGGTAGGCGGCCCGGAAGTCGGCGGCGAGCGCGGCGGTGTCGGCCCACGGCTCGCCGGGGTTGAGCGGGGTGGAGAAGTCGTTGATGCCGAGGCCGACCACGACGACCTGCGGCCTCCAGGTCCTGGGCGGCTGCCAGGCCGCGGTGCCGGCCGCCTGGAGGGTGCGGTCGTAGTACGTGCGGAAGTCGGTGCCGGGGCTGCTGCCGTTGTAGTTGCGCACCATGCCCATCCCGGACCAGGCCGTGAGCTGGTGGTCGGCGTTCAGCGCGCGGGCGGTGAGGGCGCCGAAGGTCTGGTCGGCGTTGGAGTTGGGGTTGATCCCGCCGCTCGCCGAGCAGTCGCGGCTGGTCGACATGTTGCCGTAGCCGGCGGTCCAGGAGTCGCCGATGAACTCGATCTGCCGGGCGCGGGCGGCGGGCGGGGCGAGGACGCGGCCTCCTGGCGCGGCGACGAATCCGCCGAACTCGCCGGGCGTCCATGGGCTCTCGGTCCGCTTGGCGAGGCGCACGGTGTGCACGCCGCCGCCGAGGCCGGTCACCCAGTGCGTGGTCCTGCCGGGCGTCCGCAGCGTGACCGGGGCGCCGCCGTCGATCTGGACGTCGTAGTCGTTGGCGGCGTCGTTCAGCTCGATCCCGACCCCGCTGCCCTGGAAGCGACCCTCGAAGGTGATGCCCGGCCAGGTGTAGCGCACGCTGTCGCCCAGGTCCTCGACCCGGCCGACGGTGCGGGCACGGGCCAGCGTGTCGCCGGACGGGTCGGCGCACGTGACGCCCGCGACGGCCCCGTCCCCGGTGCCGGTGAGCCCGAACGCGGTGGACCTGCCGGCCCCGACGGCGCTGTTGTGAGGGGTGCCGGTGACGGTCACCGTCCCCGTGGCGCCGGTGGCTACGCCGTTCTTCAGGCTGCTGATCCGTGCCCCGGCGGGCAGGGTCAGCGTGACGCGCCAGCCGTCCAGCGGGGTGCTGCCGGTGTTGGTCACGACGACCTCGCCGCGGAAGGCGCCGTCGCGGGCGGCGATCGTCCGGTACGCGGCGGCGCACGTGGCGCCGGGGGCGACCGCCCGGCCGGTGACCGGCGAGATCCTTCCGGCGCACAGGCCGCGCTCGCGCAGGTCGGCGGCGATCCGCGGGATGGCCTGGACGGTGTTCGCGGGCCAGTCGTGCATGAGGATGACGTCGCCGGACCGCAGCTGTCTGGCCTTCGCCGCGATCTGGTCGGCGGTGGCGTTGTTCCAGTCCTGGGAGTCCACGTCGGCGTTGATCTCGGTGAGGCCGTGCCGGAGCTCCACCGCGCGCAGCCCGTCGTCGGTCTCCAGGTAGGGCGGGCGGAAGAGGCGGGGTGTGGCGCCGGTGACCCGCGCGACGACGTCCTGGGTCCGGGAGATCTGCGCGTCCTGCTGCTCGGCGGTGAGCTGCGTCATGTGGGGGTGGTCCCAGCTGTGGTCGCCGATCCACATGCCGGCCGCGACCTGCGCTCTCGTCAGGTCCGGGTTCGCCTCCACGTTCTGGCCGACGTTGAACATGGTGGCGCGCAGCCCGGCGGTCCTGAGGGCGGCCAGCAGGGCGGGGGTGTTGCCGGGGGTGGGCCCGTCATCGAAGGTCAGCCCCACGTAGCCGGAGCAGGCGCGGCCGGGGGCGCCGGTGCCCGCCGACGCCTGCGCCTGCGGCGCGACCAGGCCCGCCGCCACGAGAGCAGCCACGAGAGCCGCCGCGACGAAGGCCGCGCTCCGCAATCTCCACCACCGTAAGACGTGCACTGGCCACTCCTTTGCCGACCGACCCGAACGAAGGGGAACGCCTGCCGCCCGGCCTGGTTCCCACCGGATCGCGGCGATGGGGACGTTAAGGTGCCGGGCCGCACTTACGGGCGCAGCCGGGCAGGAGCGCGGCGAACGGTCGTCGGCGCTCTGCGAACGGTCGTTCCTCGCGCCTCGTCCGTGAAAGTTACCCGCGCCCGCCGCCGCGCGGGCGCGGCGCGCCGACGGCCATCGTCAGGGCCGACCTTACGATGGCCATCGACGGCTCCTCCCGTATCGCCGACCTGGACCACGACGCCATCCGGGCACGCGCGGAAGTCTTGCCAGAGGCGCCCGCGCGTACGATGATGGCGGCCGATCGGGGGATCCGCCGACGTACGGGGAACCCGATGCCCGACACGATCGCCACAGGCTCACCTCTGTCCGCCGTCGCCTCCGCGGTCGACCACGACCTGCCGGAGCCGACCAGCTACCGCGGCCGCTTCCTCATCCCGCTCAACGTCCCCGGCGACGCCTGGCTGCGTTTCCACGGGATCAGCTACTGGCTGGATCCGGTGCCGGTCGGCGACGTCGGCACCGGCAGCCTCTCCCTCATCTCCGAAGACGGCTTGGAGCTGAGCTGCGAGGTGTACGACGGGACCGGCCGCCAGATCAACCTCTTCGACCAGGCGCCCGACCGCCGCAACCCGGGCGCGAAGTCCCTGCTCATGACGCTGCGCGAGACCCTGCCCGGGGACCCGCCGCTGGACGTCCCGCACTTCGGCAGGACCCTGGTCGAGGGCACCTCGCTCACGCTGCGCGTCAACTACGCCGGCAGCGGCAACGTCAAGGACGTCGTCCTGCGGATCGAGTTCGGCGAGCAGGTGGCGTTGGCGATGGACCGGCGGCGGCTCTGCGTGCGGGCCGCGCTCCAGCCGGTCACCTCGACGGCGCTGCGCGCGGCCGACGAGGCCCGCCCTCAGCCGCGTACCCCGCTCATCTACCTGCACGGGTACGAGGACCCTGACACCGGCGCGGAGACGATCGGCGGGCGGCTGCCGCCGATCGCGCTGACCCGCGAGCGGATCACCCAGGCCTGGCAGAACGCCAGGACCAGCGGATTCTTCGACCCCGCGGTCTTCCCGAACGTCGCCGCGGGGCAGGACCAGGCCGCCCGCGCGGGGGTGCTCCAGGCCGTCGGGGACCTGGACGAGGCGGGCGTGGCCGAGCGGCTTCTCGCCGGCGACCGGCTGGTGGTCTACCGGGAGGCGACCGGCACGTTCACCTACCGGTTCGTGCCGGCGCCCGTGCACTGCGCGCCTGGGCTGGTGCTGGTGGAGTACTACCGGCTGACCTCGTTCCCGGCCCGGTACGGCGCCGGCCGCACCGTCAAGACGTTCTCGCTGCTGCCCGGCGAGCGGACCGCCATCAGGATCAGCACGTACAAGCGCTCTTCGGAGAGTCTGCAGAAGACGTCCTCCATCTTGGATGCCACCAGCAACGAGACCGAGGCCGAGTTCGCCCGCACGATCAACTCCGAGCAGTCCAACCAGGCCAACGCCAGCCAGAGTTTCGAATACCGCGCCGAGATCGAGGCGCAGGGGCAGGCCAACTGGGGCTGGGGCAGCGCCAGCGCCCGGGCCAGCGCCGGCGTGTCGGGGAGCACCGGCAGCGCGCGCGAGGAGTTCACCAAGAACCTCACCAACGCCGTCAGCCAGAACACCGCCCGCGCCTCCGCCCGCCGCGAGGTGCAGATCGACACCAGCATCGACGTCAAGCTCGAACAGGGCGAGGAGTCGGCCGTCGAGCGGACACTGGAGAACATCAACGTCAGCCGCACGCTCAACTTCGTCTTCCGGCAGATGAACCAGGAGTACGTGACGCTGCTACACCTGGTGGACGTGCGGGTGGCCTTCTTCAACGGGCACGCCGAGTCGCGCGACGAGGTGCCGCTGAGCGAGCTGGACCGGCTGCTGCGCGACTGTCTGGACCCCGATCATCTCGACGCCGTCAGGACGGAGGTCCTGGCGCAGCTCGCCACGATCACGGACCACACCGGGCAGATCCGCGACGACCTCGTGGAGATCGTCCCCGCGGACGGCGACCGCTTGGCCCACGCCCGCGTACGACCGGGCATCACCAGCTCCTACACCGGGCCGGACGGGCGCACGCACACCGTGCCCGGCGTCATCGTGACCGCCGGCGAGCAGGTGCTGCGCACCGACGGCGTCACCGTGGACGCCTTCCTCGGCGAGGGCGACGCGTTGGACGCCTACTCGACGGGGCTGCAACAGCAGGCGGTACGGGCCAAGGAGGCGGCCAACCAGGGCGCCGAGATCGACAACGAGGCCCGCCAGGCCGAGGCCGAGCAGCGGCGCCTGGCGGTGCGCATCGTGGCCGACAACGACCGGGAACGCGCCGAGCTGTACCAGCGGCTGTTCGTCCGCCAGCAGATCGTCAACCAGATCGACCATGCCGCGGTGACCGCCCTGTCTGACGGGGACGTCGCCGGCCGCCCGGACGTGCTGGGCTAGCGCTGGTGGAGCCCTACGAGGCGCTGTCGGCCCTGGACAAGGTCACCGACGAGCAGAAGGTCACCGGCGCGCGCGCCACCTCCCGCGAGGACCGGGTGCTCATGCGCACGCCGAGCCCGTCCCCGGCGGCGCGCCGGCCCGAGGCGTCGGTGACCTACGAAGGTCTCTTCGACGAGCACGGCGAGCCGTCGGAGGACTCGCTCGACTACATGTCCTGGGACCTGTTCCAGAACGCCCTGAGCCTCTACCGGCTCGCCGACCAGCGCACCATGACGCCGCTCCTGTCGATCATCGAGGGCTTCCCGTCGGTGTCGCTGACCGTCACCAGCGGGAAGCTGGCGGGATACGGCCAGACCAAGTCCTTCCTCCTCGTTGGCGACACGCGGTTGGACCTCACCAAGGATGTCAAGCTGAGAAACGTTCCCGACGTCCTCTCCACCGACGCGCAGGCCCGCTGGCAGATCGAGGTGTCGATCAACCAGGAGCTGGAGGAGGTGTACAAGGTCGCGCACACCCTCAACCACGAGCTGTCGCTGCACGCGGCCGCCTTCTTCAAGGTGTTCAGGAAGGTCACGCTGATGCTGGCCGGGCCGGCGGACCCGGAGGAGAAGAACCGGCGGCTCAACGCCGTGGGCGACTACCTCGTCAAGGAACTGCTGGGCAAGGGGCCGAGCAGCGACATCGCCCGGCACCGCCGTTTCGCCACGGACCTGCCGCCGGGATGGCGGATCATGGAAACCTACCGGGCGATGCAGGCGGTGCTGGCCGAGAGGGGGGACAAGAACGGCGCGGAGCTGCTGCGGGTTGACTTCAACGAGGACCGCGCGGCCCGGGCGGCGGAGCTGGAGCTGCAGGAGCCGGGCCGGATCGACTGAGCGGACCCGGGGCATGGGCCCGGCCGCATCTGGTAGCGGGCGGGTCGCACGGGAGGAGCACCATGTCCCGGCTTGACGAGCCGGCACCCCTGGCGGATCGGCGCGACCCGGCGGAGGACCACGAGGAGCCGGACTTCGCCGCCCCCTTTTCCCGCGTCAAGATCCGCGTCGGCGCCCTCGTCTTCAGCGGCCACGACGTCGCGCTCATCCGCCGCGACCGGCCGACCGGCTCGCACTACACGCCGCCCGGCGGCAACGTAGATCACGGAGAGCACCTGATCGACGCGTTGCACCGGGAGCTTGCCGAAGAACTCGAGCTCGCCCCCGGCGACGGCAGCGCGCCGGAACTGTGCTGGATACAGGACCAGATGGTGACGCGGCCCGGCCCCACTCCACCGCCCAGGAAGATCCACATGATCTTCCGGATGCACATCACCCCAGAGGTACGGGCGCGCCTGGCCATTGTCGAGCACGACGAGTTGGCGGACGGCAGCACGGAGCTCGGGATCATCGAGTGGGTGAACTACCGTAAGGCCGGGGACCTGCCGCTGTTCCCACTGATCGGTGACGCCATCAGCGCACTGCCCGCTCCTGACGCGCCCTCGAAAGACCCCCTGCTGCCTCCGATCACCGACCAGAACTACACGTGGGTCTGACACGCAGTGGTCGTTGCAGCCGTCGGACTCGACGACATCGGCCAACTCCGTACGGGAGTGTCACGGCGGCCTTCGAAGGCGAGCTGGAGGATCCTGATCGCGTACGGGTGCCTCCCCGGGTGGGCGCCGTCGGTCATGGCCGGTGGCGGTGCCCGCCCACTAGCCGGCCACCGAGGAGGACCGCGCAGGAGCCGGCGGTCAGCAGCCCGCCGGCGAGGAAGGTGCCCCGGGCCTCGGCGAGCGGCAGGACCAGCGCCCCGAGCGCGGCGCCGGCCGCGATGCCGGCGTTGTAGGCGCCGGAGTTCGCCGCCAGGGCGATGTCCGTACGGCCCGGCGCGCAGTGCAGCATCGCGTTCTGCGTGGTCATGAACACCGGCCCGAGCGCGGCGCCCATCAGCATCAGGAACACCACCGCCGCCGCCTGGTGGGGGCCGAGCGCGTACAGGCCGAGCATGCCCACCGTCTGCGTGGCCACGGCGACGGCCAGCGCGGACTGCGGGAAACGGTCCAGGAACGCCCCGGTGACGCTCACCCCGGCCAGACACGAGACGCCGAATCCGACGAACAGGACGCTGATCGTGCCGGGGGAGAACCCGCTCACCTCGCCCAGGAACGTCACGATGTAGGTGTATCCCGTGAACGCCCCGGCGGCGGACAGGGCTCCGGTAGCCAGCACCGTCCAGAACCGCCGCGCGTCGGGAGTGGGCGCGTAGGCGGCGGGCTCCTCCTCCGGGCGCAACGTCGGCAGCAGAACCGCGATCGTCACCAGCGACACGAACCCCAGAACGGCCAGGAGGCCGATGGGCACCTGCCAGTGGCTCTGCTGTCCCAGCCAGGTCCCCGCGGGGACGCCCAGGACGAGGGCGAGCGAACCGGCGACGGACAGCGCCCCGATCACCCGCCCCCGGACCTCGGGCGCGAACAGCCCCACCGCGACCGGCCCCATCACGGCCCAGAACAGCGCCTGGGCGAGCGCGGTCAGCAGCCGCGCCACGAGGAGCAGCCAGTAGGAGGTGGCCAGCGCCGCGACGAGGCTGGACACCACGAGCGCGGCCAGCAGTCCCGTGAGCACGTGACGCCGGGGTACGGCTCGTACCGCGTGGGCGATCGGCACGGACGCGACGGCCACCGTCACGCCGTAACCGGTGACCAGGAGACCGACCGCCGACAGCGACACCCGCAGGTCCGCGGAGATGAGCTCCAGAAGCCCGACCGGCAAATTCTCCGCGGTGTTGAACGTGAGCGCGGCCAGCATCAGAGCGCCGAGCACCGCCGGCCCATGCCATCGAGCCGTGGCACTGTTCATCCGATCAGCCCATCAGCCCCAGCAGTCCCGCCGCAACGGGTTATCGGCCCGCCCGCGTACCTGCCCGTGGGGCAGGATGGGCGCCATGGTGGAGATCAACTTCCTGACCGCGTCCGATCGCGCCTGCTGGGAGTCGCTGGCGCGATCGGACGCGTACTTCGAGGTCGAACGCGGCGACGACGACTACGAACGGGCCTGGCGGCGTCTGCTCGACGACGAGCGGACGCGCGGGGTCGCCGCCCGGCTGGACGGCAGGATGGTCGGCATCGCGCACTACCTGTTCCACGCGAGCATCTGGTACGCCGGGCGGTGCTACCTGGCGGACCTTTACGTGGACGCGGAGGTCCGGCGGCGGGGCATCGCGACTGCCGTGCTCGAGTGGGTGGCGCGGGACGCCGAGGAGCAGGGCTTCCCGGGTCTGTACTGGAACACGCTGGAGGACGCCCCGGCCCGTGCGCTGTACGACAAGGTGGGCAGGTTCCACGACGGGCTCGTCCTCTACACCTACCGGCGTGCGGCGAACCGGCCCTCCGCCGTGCGGCGCTGAGGGCGGTACGGAACGTCCGGCGCGGCCCGTTCGTCGTCATGGTGTGACCCTCTCCCCGGAACTTGACGAACAGCTGCGCGAGGCGTCCGCCAGGATGCGCCGCGCCGAGCACGTCCGGCGCCTGCGTGAGACCACCGGGCGGCAGATCGCGGACGTCCGCGGCACCCTGGAGGACCTGGAGGCCAAGCTGGCCGAGGAGGAGCGTGACGTCGCCCGGCTGGAGGGCGGGCTGTCCGCCGTCCTGGCCCGCCTGCTGGGCAACCGCGAGGAGCGGCTGGAGCGCGAGCGCGCCGAGGCGGTGGTGGCCAGGGAACGGGTGGAGGGCCACCGGGCCCGGCTCGCGCAGCTCGAAGCCGACGCGGCGGCGGCCGACGCCGAGCTGGCCGTGCTCACCCCCGCGTCCAGGGAGTACGCCCGGCTGCTGGCCGAGAAGGAGCAGCAGCTCATCAGGAGCGACGATCCGCGCGCCCGTGAGCTGGCCGACCTCGGCGCCGCGCTCGACCGGTCGATCGCCGATGTGCGCGAGTGCGACGAGGCCCACCAGGCGGGGCGGGGCGCGCTCGACGCGCTCGGCGTCGTGCTGGGCTTCCTCAACTCCGCCAGGAACGCCTCCACCTTCGACGTGCTCGGCGGCGGCCTGCTGGTCGACGCCTACGAACACGACAAGCTGACCAGCGCCGATCAGGCCGCCTGGCATGCCCAGCGGGCTCTGGACGTCTTCTCCCGCGAGCTGGCCGACACCGGGGTCGTCGCGGCCCGACGGGTGATGCCCAAGGTGGACACGCGGTGGTTCGTGGACGCCTTCTTCGACAACATCATCAGCGACGTGCTCAAGCACCAGCGCATCGAGAAGACCAGGGACGAGGTGAACAAACTGGCGCGGTGGGTGCGCGACACCGGGGCCTACCTGGAGACGCGCCGCGCCGAGTTGCTGGCCGAGCGCAGCCGGCTGCTGACCAGGCGCGAGGAGCTGCTGCGCCCCGCCTAGCCACTCGCCGAGGCCGCTCCCGCCGGGAGGGCCGCCTGCCCGATGATGAGTTCCGGCGCTTTCTCGGGTCTCACTCCGGCCAGCCTTAAACCGACTCGCCAAGGAGGAGCCCATGGGCAAGGTCATCTACTGGATGAACACCTCGATCGACGGCTACATCGAGGATCGCGACGGCGGCATGGACTTCATGGAGCCGGCCGAGGACTTCAAGGAGGCGGCGAACGACCACCTCCGCCGTACGGCGGCGTTCCTGTTCGGGCGGCGGCTGTACGAGGCGATGGAGAAGCCCTGGACGCAGGACCTCGGCAAGGAAGGCGCCCCGGCCGTCGAGCGGGAGTTCGCCCGGCTCTACAAGGAGACGCCCCGGTACGTCATCTCCGACACCCTCCAGACCGTCCCCGAAGGGGTCACGCTCGTCCGCCGCGAGGACGCCGCGTCCGTGGTGACGCGGCTCAAGCAGGAGAGCGACGGCACCTTCCAGCTCGGCGGCCCCGAGCTGGCCGTCTCGCTGCTGGACCTGATCGACGAGTTCTGGGTGTACGCGTTCCCCGTGCTCGTCGGGGGCGGCAAGCCGTACCTGCCGGTGCGGGAGGCACTGCGGCTGCGCCTGGTCGAGCACCACTGTCTCGCCTCGGGGATCACGTTCCGTCGTTACGTGCGGACCTGACCCGGCCGTCAGCGCGTCAGCGCGGCGCCCAGCAGGCGGATGATCTCGGCCTCCCCGGGGTCGGCGTCGTCGTCGCCGGAGGGCGCGTACTCGGTGATGGCGGCCCCGACGATGTCGTCCACCTGGGATACGAGGTCGGCCAGCCGCTGCGGCCGTACGCCGTCCGGCTCCGGGTAGCAGGTCGCGCCGAAGGCGGCGGGCTCCAGGACGTCGAGATCGATGTGCACGTACACGGGGCCGCGCAGCCCGTCGAGCACGCGCTCCAGGTCGTCCACGCCGTACCTGCGCAGACCGGTCTTCGCGAGATACTCGTGCTCGGACGGGTCACCCGCCCGCTCCCCTGCAATGATCACCTGCCGCGGGGTCAGGGGCTGCTCCAGCGCGAGGCCGGCGGGCCCGTCTCCGAGCAGCGCGCGCACCACCATCCCGTGGAAGGCTCCCGACGGAAGGGTACGCGGGCTGTAGACGTCCGGGTGCGCGTCGATCCACAGCACGGTCAGAGCGTCCCCGTAGCGGGCGCGGGCGGCGGCGATCGGCGCGATGTCGACCGCGCAGTCACCGCCGACGGTGATCACCTGGTCGTCGATGCCGGCCAGCGCCTTGCGCGTCAGCCGCTGGTTCTCCACGAGCACGTCGTAGGCGCGGACGCCGGCGGCCTTGTCACCGCCGGCTTCCGGCACCGGTACGGTCACCACCGCGTCGGCGGGCACGAGCCCGGCGGCGCGGCGCGCGCCGGCCATCAGCCGCGGCGCCCGGTCCGACGCCGATCCTTGCCATTGGGGTACGCAGAGCGCGATCGTCATGAGGCGAGACTACGCAGGGAGCCCCGTCAGCGCTTGGGCACCGGAGGGAGCTGCAGCGCGGGCTTGTCCGGGTCGAGCTTGGTGGTCACCGGCCGCGCGACCGGGGCCCTGATCGAGACCCTGGCGCCCCACCTGGTGTAGCGCATCGAACGGGTGCCCGGCGGCAAGGGCCTGCAGCTCGTGGAGTGGCCGTGGGCGACGGTGTTGTCTTCTGGACACGGGACGGCGGGGTGCGGGTGGTGAACCTGGCCGCCGTCCCTCAGCCGTAGGCCGGCCTCGGGGCCGCGGCGGGCCGGCCGCGCAGGAGAGCGACGCCGGCCGCGCCCAGGCCCAGGGCGAGCAGCACCCCGCCGACCCCCTCGTTGACCGGGAGGAAGAACGAGACCAGGGCCGCCAGGATCAGCGCGGGCACGGCCCAGTGGACCGTGCGGGCCAGGAGCTGGCCCGCCGGCAGCAGCACGAAGCCGAGCATCCCGGCCAGCACCATGAGCTGGACGGCGACGAAGACGGGCTCGTCGCCGACGGCGTCCGCGATCGCCGTCTCCTGCTCGGTGACCCCGCCCGAGGCCAGCACGGACAGGACGGCGCCGCCGGCGGCGTCGCCGAGGTTGCCCAGCAGGTTGATCCCGAGCAGCCCGACGCCGAGGTGCCCGAGCACCCGGCCCCGCTCGGGGAACAGGCGCACCAGCCCGGCGAGCCCGGGCAGCGTGATCAGGGCGGCCAGCAGTTGCAGCAGCGTCGACAGCTGGAACCGGCCCGGGTCGGCGGCGATCTCGGCGAGCAGCGCACTGGAGTCGCCGCCCCCTGCCCCCTTCAGCGCCATCGCGGCCGCCATGACGACCGGTCCGGCGATCAGGCAGGCACCGGCCAGGCGCTGCCGGACGTTCTCCGTTGAAGCGGACATGTGAGCCTCCGTGACGTGGTGTGTGGCGTCAACGTAGGCGGCGTGCCCGCCCGCGGTCGTCGGGCGCCGCGACGATGCCCGCGTCGTCCACGCGGACGATTCGGCGGGCGGGATCGCGGCGTTATCGTGAGCGCCATGCGCTGGATCCCGCCCCGGCCGCCGTGGACCGACCTCGCGCTCGCGGCACTGCTCGGCGTCTCGGCGGTGCTGGAGAGGCTGACCAGCACCGAGGTCCCGCTGACGGTCATGGAGCTGGCCGCGGCGGCCGTGATCGTGGCGCCGATCGCGTGGCGGCGGATCTGGCCGCTCGGGGTGATCGCCGTCGTGCTGCTGGCCGTGGCCGCCACCTCGGCCTCGACGCACAGCTTCGAGAGCGGGTACGCCTTCTTCACCATGATCGTGGCCTGCTACTCGGTGGCGGTGCATGCCAGGCCGAGGGACGCCGCCGTCGGCGCGGCCATGGTCGCCACGTTCGTGCTGGTCGGCTTCGCCGTCGATCCGGGGCGCGGCGGCGCGGGGGACTTCCTGTTCGTCGGGGTGCTGTTCGGCGGGGCGTGGGTCCTGGGCCACCTGATCCGCGGGCGGGGCGAGGAGGCGCGGCTGCTGCGGGCGCAGGCCGCCGAGCTGGAGCGGCGGCGGGCCGAGGACGCGCAGCGTGCCGTACAGGCCGAGCGGGCCAGGATCGCCCGCGAGCTGCACGACGTGATCGCGCACAGCCTGAGTGTGATGGTGGTGCAGACCGGCGTGGTACGTCGGCGCCTCAGGCACGACCGGCCGCAGGACAGCGAGCTGCTGGAGGAGGTCGAGGAGACCGGGAGGGGCGCGATCGGCGAGCTGCGCCGGCTGCTCGGGATCCTGCGGGCCCACGGCGAGGAGTTGTCGCTCGCCCCGCAGCCCGGGCTCGACCGGCTGGCGCCGCTGCTGGAGCAGATGCGCGAGACCGGGCTTACGGTGGGCATGACGGTGGAGGGTGAGCCGGTCCCGTTGTCGGCCGGCATGGATCTGGCTGCCTACCGGATCGTGCAGGAGGCGCTCACCAACACCCTGCGGCACGCCGGGCGCGGCGCGCGGGCCGACGTCGCCATCCGGTGGAACGGCACGGCCGTCGAGCTGGAGGTCCAGGACGACGGAGCCGGGGCCGCGCCGCCCGGCCAAGGCGCCGGGCACGGCCTGGTCGGGATGCGCGAGCGGGCGGTCCTTTACGACGGCACCCTGGACGCCGGGCCGCGGGAGGGCGGCGGCTACCGGGTGCGCGCCGTGCTGCCGCTGTCCGGGAGCGTGACGTGAGCATCCGGGTGCTGGTCGCCGACGACCAGGCGATGGTGCGGCGGGGTTTCCGGCTGCTGCTGGACGACGAGCCCGACATGGAGGTGGTGGGCGAGGCGGGCGACGGCGAGCAGGCGGTGCGCCGGGTCCGCGCGCTCGCCCCCGACGTGGCGCTCATGGACATCCGGATGCCGGGTGTGAACGGCCTGGAGGCGACCAGGCGGCTGGCCGGGCTGCCTACCCGGATCATCGTGCTCACCACGTTCGACCTGGACGAGTACGTCTACGAGGCGCTGCGCGCCGGGGCGGCCGGGTTCCTCACCAAGGAGGCCCCGGCCGAGCTGCTGATCGAGGCGGTCCGGGTGGTGGCCGCGGGGGACGGCATGCTCACGCCGGGGGTGACCCGGCGGGTCATCGAGGCGTTCGCCAGGTCCGCGCCGCCGCGCCGGTCGCCCGCGCTGGACGCGCTCACCGCCCGCGAGCTGGAGGTGCTGCGGCTGATGGCCCGCGGGCTGTCGAACCCGGAGATCGGCCGGGAGCTGTTCATCTCCGGCACCACGGCCAAGACCCATGTGAGCCGCATCCTGACCAAGCTGGGCCTGCGCGACCGCGTCCAGGCGGTGATCTTCGCGTACGAGTCCGGGCTGGTCACCCCCGCCTAGCGGCCGAGCGGCCCGGCCCCGCCGCCGATCTTGTCCAGGTCGGCGAGGTCCCCGTCGGAGAGGGGGAGCCGGGCGCCGGCGACGTTCTCGCGCAGGTGCGCGACGGACGAGGTGCCGGGGATGAGCAGGATGTTGGGTGAGCGGTGCAGCAGCCAGGCCAGGGCGACCGACATCGGTGTGGTGTCCAGCCGGGCGGCCACAGCCGTGAGCGCCGAGGACTGCAGAGGGCTGAAGCCGCCGAGGGGGAAGAAGGGGACGTAGGCGATGTGGTGGGCGGCGAGTTCGTCGATCAGGTCGTCGTCCTGGCGGTGGGCGAGGTTGTACATGTTCTGCACGCACACGATGGGCGCGATGGCGCGTGCTTCTGCGACCTGTTCGGGGGTGGCGTTGCTGACGCCGAGGTGCCGGATCAGCCCTTGTTCCTGGAGCCGGACGAGGGTTTCGAAGGGTTCGGCGAGCGAGCCGGGCCGAGGCCCCTGGGCGTCGCCGAGCCGGAGGTTGACCACGTCCAGCGTTTCCAGGCCGAGGGTCCGGAGGTTGTCGTGCACGGCGCGGCGCACGTCCTCGGGCCGGCGGGCGGGGGGCCAGCCACCCTGCTGGTCGCGCTCCGCGCCGACCTTGGTCACGATGCGCAGGGTGTCGGGGTAGGGGTGCAGCGCCTGGCGGATCAGCTGGTTGGTGACGTGCGGCCCGTAGGCCTCGGCGGTGTCGATGTGGGTGATGCCGAGGTCGACGGCCTCGCGCAGGACGGCGAGAGCGCCGTCGGGGTCGGCGGGCGGGCCCATCACCGCGGGGCCGGCGAGTTGCATGGCTCCGTAGCCGAACCGGGTGACGGTCAGGTCGCCCAGGGTCCAGGTGCCGCCGGGGAGCGAAGTGGGGAACGTGCTCATGTCTCTGCTTTCTCGGGTCGTACGGGGTGGTGCCTGACGGCTCCTTGCTCCATTGTGGTGAGGTAACTTCCTGCCAGGAAGTACGCACTTCGGAGTGCGTAGGGCACCCACGGGTTGGAGGAGCGGCCGATGGCGACGACGACGGCGGCCCAGCAGAGGGCGCAGGCCAAGGCGCGGTACGACGCTTTCGTTGCGGCATGTCCCAGCCGCAAGCTGCTCGACCGAATCTCCAACAAATGGGTCACCCTGATCCTGGCCGCGCTCGGCAGCGGCGGCTCGCCCGCACAGTCGGAGGCGGGCTGCGCGGGCGAGCCCCGGTCGATGCGCTACTCGGAGCTGTCCCGTCTGCTGGCAGGCGTCAGCCAGAAGATGCTCACGCAGACGCTGCGCTCCCTGGAACGCGACGGTCTCATCACCCGCACCGTGAAGCCGACCGTGCCGGTCACGGTCACCTACGAGCTGACCGAGCTGGGCCTCTCCCTGCACCAGATGATGCGTGGCCTGAAGTCCTGGGCCGAGACGCACATGGACGAGGTGCTCGCCCACCGCGAGACCTACGACGAACGGGACGCCGGCTGACAGTCCGGGCGCGGGCCGACGGTCAGCGCCTCACGTTGCGCGGGGCTCAGGCGGTCGGGTCGCGGGGCGACGACGTACGTGCCGTGCCCGGCCCGCTCCACGGCGAGCGGGTCGGCGAGGTCGGGCCGGCGGCCGATCGCGTCCACGGCCGCCGCCACCCGTGGCGCGGGCCAGTCCAGCGCG
Source organism: Nonomuraea wenchangensis (assembly GCF_900111685.1). Classification (GTDB taxonomy): domain Bacteria; phylum Actinomycetota; class Actinomycetes; order Streptosporangiales; family Streptosporangiaceae; genus Nonomuraea; species Nonomuraea wenchangensis. The sequence goes on along the minus strand of NZ_FOHX01000013.1, from coordinate 188,568 downwards.
GCGGCGAGGTCGGCCGCGGTGAGCGGCCGGGCGGCGTGCACCAGCGCGGCCACCACGGTGAGCGCGTCGCCGGCGGCGGCCTCGGTGAGGCCGCCGCCGTTCATCTGCCCGCTGATCCAGGTGAAGAACCGCGCCATCCGCTCCAGCCGGAGGCCGGCGGGCGTGCCGGCGCCGAAGATCTCGATGCCGTGCCGTGCGGCCGCCGCGACCTCGGCGTGTGCCCCGGTGTCGGCCACGAGAGCGCGGAGCCAGACGTCGTCGCCGACGACGTACCGCTCGCGGCGGCCGGTGTCCTGGTCGCGCCTGACCAGCTCCATCGCCTCCAGGTAGCCGACGGCCTTGGACACCGACGCCGGGCTGACCTGTAGCCGGCGGACGAGCTCGGCGGACGTCAGGCTTCCCGGGCCGGTGGTGAGCAGGCAGACGAAGACGCGGGCGGGCATCCGGGGAAGGCCGGTCCCGGCCAGCAGCGCCGCGAACCGCTCGACGAAGACGCGTACGGACTCGGCCGGCTCCCCGTCGGCCGGCGACTGCGCGGCCTGGAGCGGGCTTCGGCGACGGGCGCGCCGCCCGGCGCTGTGCTGGGCGTGGTCGGCGAGGTAGCCGCCGGCGGCGCTGTTGCGGGCCACTTCGCGGCTGATCGTGGACGTGGGCCTGCCGAGCCGCCTGCCGATCTCGGCGTAGCCCAGCCCTTCGGCCAGCCAGCTCGCGATCTGCCGGCGGTCCTCGTGGGTCAGTCTGCCTCCGGGCATCGGCCCGCCCTCCTGTCGGTGCGTTCATCGACAGTACATCGCAACGGCCGTCTGCCATGCGTTGCATTAATCAACAATGCCATTGCAACGATCCATGCGAAACCCCCGATTGAAGGCGCTTTTCCAGGGGATTTTCGTTGACGCTTCCATAAACGCAACGTAGCTTTTCCCTGCCTGGAAAGAAGCGACAGGACTGAGGCGACACTCATGACACAAGCGTTGGACGTGGCCCGTACGCGGGCGCGCGTCTCCAAACTGCTGGCGGAGCACCGGATCCCCGGCGCCACGATCGCGGTCCTGCGCGACGGGGAGATCACCGACTTCGCGGCCGGCGTCAAGGACGTCTCCACGGGTGAGCCCGCCACGACCGACACCGTCTACCAGTGCGGCTCGGTGTCCAAGACCTGGACCGCCCTGGCCTTCATGCGGCTCGTCGACGAGGGGAAGGTCGCCCTGGACGAGCCGGTGCGGACCTACCTCCCCGGGTTCCGGGTCGCCGATCCCGACGTCAGCGCCCGCGTCACCCCCCGCCATCTCCTCAACCACACCAGCGGCATCGAGGAGAGCTACGGGGATCCGGGCGAGGGCGACGACGTCTACGAGCGCATGGTGGCCGGCATCGCCGGAGCCCGCCAGGTCCATCCCCTGGGCCACACCCACGGCTACAGCGCGGCCCTGGGCTACGCGATCCTCGCCCGCGTCATGGAGGTCGTCGAGGGCAGGCGGTGGGACGACATCATGAGGGAGCGCCTGTTCGGCCCGCTGGGGCTGACCTCGACGACCACCCGCCGCGAGCACGTGGACCCGAGCCGGGCGGCGACCGGCCACCTGGTCCTGTCCCTCGACGAAGGGCCGGTCCTGTCGCCGCTGAGTCACCTGCCGCGCGCCTTCGGCCCCGGCGGGAACGTCAACACGACGGCCAGGGACCTGCTCGCGCTGGCGCACGTCTTCCTCGCCGGAGGAAAGGCCCTGGACGGCACCGAGATCGTCTCGCCCGGCGTCGTCCGCGAGATGACGGGGTCACGGGTGCCGGTGCCCGACCCGTACATGTCCGGGCCGGAATGGGCACTCGGCCTCGTCGTGTGCGACTGGCACGGTCAGACCGTCTACGCCCACGACGGCAGCGCGGTCAGCCAGAGCGCCCGCCTGCGGATCCTGCCGGAGCCGGGCGTCGCCGTCGCGCTGCTGACGAACGCCGGTCCGCGCGACGGCTTCTACCGCGAGGTGTTCGACGAGATCCTGTCCGGCCTCGGCACGGTCACGGTCCCCGGCCTGCCGGAGCCCGACCCGGCCCTCGTCCTCGACCTGTCGAGGTACGAAGGCGTCTACCGGAGCCCCGGCACCCGCTTCGAGGTGACGGCCGAAAACGGCACGCTCCACCTCGGATCCACCCTGAACCCGATGGAGGCGCGGCTCCTCGGCAAGCCCGAACACCTCGACCACGAGCTGCTCCCGATCAGCGAGACGCATTTCCTGATGCCGCCGGCCTATCCGCTGGAGGAGCCGCAGACCGTCGCGATCTACGATTTCGACGGCGGCGCCGCACGGTATCTCCACTTCAACTGCCGGGTGAATCCCCGGGTCGACGAGGAGGGCGCCACGGTGCACGTCATGGCCGTCTCCGGCATTCGCGACCACGACGGTTTCTGGGGCGCGCTGAAGCAGGCGTACGGCCGGCTTCCCGCGGGCGCCAGGTGGACGATGGCGGTGGCGAGCGCCGACGGGACCAAGGCGGTCAACGTCATCGTCCATGACTCGGTCGAGGGCGTCAGGAGCTTCTTCGAGGAACACATGGGCCCCTTCGCCACGACGGACTTCTTCGAGGCCGACGCGGCCAACGCGGTCGGCCTCCCGGCGGCGTAGCCACGCCCCGCCGCGCCGCCGTCGCGTTGCCGTGATCGCCGACTACACTCCGAGACGGTGATCACGTTCCCGAACACGCCCGCGACCGCGGCCGCGCTGTCCGTGGCGACGCGCTTCTGCTCGCCCGCGCTGCTCAACCACTCCATCCGTTCGTACGTGTGGGGCGCGATGTACGCCTCGGCGCACGCGATCGCGTACGACGACGAGTTGTTCTGCGTCGCGGCGCTGCTGCACGACACCGGCCTGACGGAGCCCTTCGACAGCCACCGGCTGCCGTTCGAGGACGCCGGAGGCCAGTTGGCCTGGGTCTTCGGCGTGGCCGTCGGCTGGCCGCAGGAGCGGGCCGCCCGGGCCCGCGACGTCATCGTGCTGCACATGCGCGACGACGTGCCGGCGGCCGACGATCCCGAAGCGCACGTGCTGCAGGTCGCGACGAGCTGGGAGGTGGTGGGCCGGCACGCGGAGGAGTTCCCTGAGCGGGCCAGGGCGGAGGTCCTCACCCGCTATCCGCGCTTGGGTTTCGGCGCGGAGTTCCTCGGCTGTTTCGAGGACCAGGCCAGGCGCAAGCCGGACAGCGCCGCCGCCGCGTCGGTGCGCAGGGACGTCGCCGGCCGGATCGCCGCCAACCCGCTGGAGACGGCCTGAGCACCCTCGGTGCTCAGGCGGTGTCGCCGCCGTCGGCGAGCAGGGTGCTGCCGGTCATGAACGCCGACAGGTCCGAGGCGCAGAACAGGGCGACGCGCGCGATGTCGTCGGGGGTGCCGACCCGGCCGATCGGGCTGTTCAGCATGAGGGCGGTCGGCGGGATCTCGTCAAGGTTCACGCCCGCCGCGGCGGCCATCGCCAGGTTGCCCTCCGTGGGGACGAAGCTGGGCGCCACCCCCAGCACGCGGATGCCCAGCGGGGCCAGTTCGAGGGCCAGCTCGCGGGTGAGGCCGCGGGCGGCGTGCTTGGACCCGACGTAGGCCGCCAGGCCGGGCGCGCTGCCCCGGAAGCCAGCCGTGGAGACGATGTTCACGATGACGCCGCCCCTGCCGCCGTCGCTGTCGTTGCCGGGGCCCGTCGCCGACATGCGCCGCGCGGCCTCGCGGGCGCCGATGAAGACGCCGCGGGCGTTCACGGCGAACACCTGGTCCCACGTCTCCTCGGTCATCTCCAGCAGGGGCACGGCGGGGAAGATTCCGGCGTTGTTCACCCAGATCTCCAGGCCGCCGAGCTCGGCCACGGCCCGGTCGGCCGCCGCGGCCACGGCGGCCGCGTCGGTGACGTCCATGGCGGCGCCGATCGCGCGCACTCCGTGGCGCTCGGCCAGCTCCTTCGCCGCGGCCGTGGCCTGTTCCTCGTCGAGGTCGCCGATCAGCAGGTCCGCGCCGGCCTCGGCGAGGCGCGCGGCGATGGCCTTGCCCAGGCCGCGGGCGCCTCCGGTGACGACCGCGCGCCGTCCGCGTAGGGAGACGAGCTCGGTCAGGGGCTTGCCGGACACGTCGGCAGTGGACATGGGGGTTCTCCTTAGGTTGCGGTCGCACGGGCGGGGGAGAGCGGTGCTCAGCCGCCGCCGGCGCTGAGGCGGTAGTGGGCGTTCACCAGCGGCCAGATGGCCGCGGCCATCGTCGCGGGGGGCCGGGCGCATCCGTGTTCCAGCCAGTCCACCGCGACCCCGATGAGCGCGCCGGCGGTGAAGGAGGCCGTCACGTCGTGCGGGACACGTTCCGGCCAGTCGGTGGCGTCCGCGTGGGTCAGGCGGTCGTGGATGACCGCGGCGATGCGCCCGCGGATGTGACCGGCCACGCGGGCGCTGCCCTGCGGGCCGAGCAGCGCGCGGTACAGGCCCGCGTGCGCGGTCAGGCGGTCGAAGAACGCCGTCAGCGACTCGATCGCCTCCCTGGCCAGGTCCGCCGAGTCGAGCGCCGGGCCGGGCAGGGAGTCGATCAGGTCGTCGATCATCGCGGTGCAGGCATCCTCGGCCAGCTCGTGCACGTCGCGGTAGTGGTCGTAGAAGGCCGAGCGGCTCACTCCCGCGCTCCCGGCCACGTCCGAGACGCTGATCCGGGTCAGGTCCCGCTCCTCGGCCAGCTCGATCAGCGCACGGGCCAGGGCCGATCGCGTACGGCGCACGCGCGGGTCGCCGGGCGCGGCGGTGGTGTCTCTGGTGGCCACGGCACGCCGTCCTCACGAAAAAACTACAGGTGCAAGTTTTCCTACACCTGTAGCTTAACCTGTCCCGCGCCCGGACCCCGCGCCTGGGGCCTGGGGCCGGTCAGATCCCCGCCGCGACCTTCAGGAGCACGACGCCGCCGATGATGGCGGCGAACGAGCCCAGCTTGGCGAGCGTGATCTTCTCCTTGTAGAGGAGGGCGCCGAGGACGACGGTGCCGATGGAGCCGATGCCGGTCCAGACGGTGTAGCCGACGCCGACGTCCAGCGTCCTGAGCGCCAGGCTCAGGAAGAAGATCCCGCCGGCCGCGGCGGCGGCCGTGAGCAGGGACGGCCAGAGCCGGGTGAATCCTTCGGTGGCGTTGGTGCCGAGGGCGAAGACGACCTCGAAGGCAGCCGCGATGAGCAGGTGGATCCAGGCCATAGGACGAGCTTCTATTTGTATGTACGTGCAAGTGATCTGCCGGGAAGGATGTTGCATGTACATGTATGCTCGTGTCAAGCCGGTCTCCCGAAGCGAGAGGTCCCATGGCCACCACCTCAGCGCCCGTTTCCGACGCCGCCGCCGCCTGGCAGCGCGTTCTCCTGCTGCACGCCCGCGTGGAGAGCAGGCTCGCCGCCGCGTTGCAGCGCAGGCACGGCATCGGCCTGTCGGAGTTCCGCGCGCTCGGCCACCTCGCCGCCTCGCCCGCCGGCGAGCTGCGCATGCAGGAGCTGGCCGACAAGGTCGGGCTCAACCAGAGCTCGGTGACCCGCCTGGTGGCGCGGCTCAACGCGGCGGACTTCGCCTACCGGGATCTGTGCCCGGACGACAGGCGCGGCGTCTACACGGTCATCACCGAGACCGGCCGGGCCCGGCACGCCGAGGCCGGCCGCACCTACGAGGAGACGCTGGCGGCCGCCCTGGAGGAGGCGGGGCAGGCCGACCCGCGGCTGGCCGCCGCCCTGACGGCGCTCGGCGCCTCCCCGGGGACGCCGGCCTGACCTTCCGCGGCGCCGTTTCGTCGTACGAGGAAAAGGCAGCCGATGGAATGGAGAGACGATGACCATGCGGGACGAGAGCGGCGAAACGGCAATCCGGCGGCGGATCGAGACGCTGGTGGAGGGGATCGAGGCCAAGGACCTGGGGGCCCTGGAACGGGCCTACGCGCCCGGCGTCGTCTCCTTCGACGTCGAACCGCCGCTCGCGCACGTGGGCGTGGCGGCGAAGCTGCGCAACTGGGCGAAGGTGTTCGCGGTCTTCGAGAAGGTGACGTACGAGCTGCGCGACCTGACCCTCACCGTCGGCGACGGCGTCGCGTTCGGGCACGGCTTCGGCAGGCTCAGCGGCACGCTGCCGGGCGGGGCGGCGACGGGCGGCATGTGGGTGCGGGCCACCTTCTGCTTCAGCAGGATCGACGGCGAGTGGCTGATCGTGCACGACCAGGTCTCGGTGCCGTTCGACCTCGCGACCGGCAGGGGGGTGACGGACCTGCAGCCCTGAGGGCCGCCGCGGTCCCCGGCCGGTTCGGCGTCCGACCCCAAGGGCAGTCATACAGATGCAGCCAGTGGGAGGCACTGCCATGAGCAAGGACGTCATGTACCGCAGGATCTACGAGGAGTCCTCGCCCGAGGACGGCAGGCGGGTGCTGGTGGACCGCGTCTGGCCGCGGGGCATGCGCAAGGAGGACGCGCACCTGGACGAGTGGCTGCGCGAGGTGGCCCCCTCGAGCGAACTGCGCAAGTGGTACAGCCACGACCCCGGCCGGTTCCCCGAGTTCCGCCGCCGCTATCTTGACGAACTGCGGGACGACGGACACCGGCCGGCCGCGGATCATCTGCGTGAGCTGGCCTCCCAGGACCGGCTCACGCTGCTGACCGCCACCAAGGACGTGGACCACAGCCAGGCCGCCGTCCTCGCCGAGTGGTTGTCAGGCAAGCGGTCCGACACAGGAAGGGCAGACACGTCTCATGCAGAAGATGTCCCTTGACGCCAAGGCGCGCGAGCACCTCGAACGCGCGGCGGCCTCCTCCACCGGCCGCAGCGCCGAGACCGTCTACGGCGGCCACGAGCACCTCCTGCGGCAGACCCTCATCACGCTGCGCGCCGGCACCAGTCTGGCCGAGCACGAGAACCCCGGCGAGGCGACGTTGCTCGTGCTGAGCGGACGGGTGCGGCTGACCAGCGGAGACGACTCGTGGGAGGGCACGACGGGGCATCTCCTCGTCGTCCCGCCCGCCCGGCACGGCCTCGAGGCCGTCGAGGACTCCGCCGCCCTCCTGACGGTCGTCAAGACACCCTGACCCTGGGCGGGCGCCGGCGTCAGCCGGTCGGCCCGCAGCCGTCGCGGTAGGGGAGCGCCGGGACGTGGATCTTCCACTCGGCGGCGGTCAGCGGGCCGCCCGACCGCCGGCACAGCGCCTTGACGACGGCGGCCGGTGCGATGGCGTGGGTGTGGACGGCGCCGTTCGGCCCGAGGGTCAGGACGGCGGCGCCGTCGGCGGTGAAGGCGATCGACTGGAGCTGCCCGGTGCCGGGGTCCTGTCCTCCGGCGGTGTCGCGCAGGATGCCGAGGCTCGTGCCCGTGGCCGGGTCGACGAGCCGTACCCTGCCTTCGCCGACGCCGAGGGCGACGAGGTCGTCGCGCGGGGAGTAGGCGGCGACGGACGGCTCGCCGGACTTCTCGTGGAAGACCGGGCCGAGGCGTTCGCCGGTGGTGCTCCACAGCGTCAGGCGGCCCCGGGAGTCCAGGACCACGACGCCCTTGCCGCTGTGCAGGAAGAAGATCCGGGCTCCGAGGGTGTCGCGTCCGGTGGCGGCGAACGGCGCGGCCGCCGGCCGGCCGGTGGCGGCGTCGAGCAGGCGCTGGCCGGCGCCGGCCACCGCCAGCAGCGCGCCGTCGGGAGAGAAGGCCACGTCGTTGGTCTCCGGCAGCGTGGTGGTCCAGAGCCTGCGCCGGGCCTTCCAGTCCCACACCTGGACGGCGTGCTCGACCGCGGCGCGTCCGTCGTCGGGGCTGCGCAGGACGAGCGCCAGGCGGGCCCGGTCCGGGCTGAAGGCCGCGGTGAGGATGTCCATGCCGCGCGGGTGGGGAGTGACGGTGCCGAGGACGGCCCGCGTGGCGGCGTCCACGATCCGCGCCCGGTCGTCGCCGGCGGCGGCCAGCAGCCTGCCGTCCTGGCTGAAGAAGACGTCGTCGGATGCGGGCAGCGGTTCTCCCGCCGCCCCGGCGGTGGCGGGGCGCAGCCGGGTCACCTCGCCGGTCTGGGACGCCAGCAGGCGGCCGTCCGGGCTCAGCCGGCCGAAGTTGATCGTCGTGCGCGCCGGGGTGAGGGCGAGGTCGCTGACGTCGATGGAGAAGACCCGGTCCTCCACCAGGTAGCGGAAGGTACGGCCGTCGAAGCCGCCCTGGGGTTCCTCTCCGCCGGGGTTGCCGAGCAGCGGCACGGTGGTGAGAAGCTGGGCGTCGGCCATGCGCCAGAACTGGATCTGCTCGCCGTTGACCGAGGCGGCCAACGTGCCGTCACCGCTGACCGTCACCCGGCCCCCGTTCCAGGTGCCCTGGCCGCCGGCGCCGTCCTTGAGTCCGAGGTCGACGGAGGCGTTCCCGGCACGGGTCAGGCGGACTGCTTGGTCTCCCCGCTGCGCCCGCCATTCGCCGTCCGCGCTGGCCACGTCGGCGGCGGGCAGCCGGGTGCGCCCGCCGGTCCGCAGGTCCCACCGCAGGACGGCGCCGGGGCGGCGGATCGTCACCGTCCGGTCGTCGGCGTGCGCGAGCTCCGCCCAGCTGTTGACCAGGTCGAGCGGGCGGGCGAAGGTCCACGTCCTGATCGCCTTGCCGGTGGCGAGGTCATAGGCGCGTACGCGGCGGTCGGTCAGGACGGCGAGCGTGCGGCGCGAGGACGCCGGCGCCACGGCGACGACCTGGTCCCCCGCCAGCCCCAGCCGGGTGACGCCGCCGGCCTGCCTGCCGGTGCGTACGTCCCACACCTGGGCGGCGTCGCCGGTCACGCCGGCCAGGCTGCTCCCGTCGGCGCCGAGCGCGCGTACCGTGTCGGCGGTGCGGGCCGGGTCGGTGAACGCCGCCGACTCGCGCCCGGCCAGGGCGGTCATCAGCGCCTCCCTGGTCAGCGGGGTGTGGTCCAGGCTCCACGCCGCGACGCTGAGCCGCGTGGCGAGCCGGGGGTCGGTGATGCGTTCCCGTTGGGCGAGCCCGGCCAGCCGGACCGCCTCCGACCGGCTGAGCGAGGCCGCGATCTCCTCCGCGCGCCGGTCGGCGACGACGCCCTGCTGCACGGCCAGCCCGCCGGCGGCCAGCGAGATCACCAGCAGTCCGCCGAGGCTGAGCGAGACCAGCCGGGCCCGCTTGGCGCTGCGCGCGGCCAGGTCGGCGCTCGCCTGCAGGAAGTCCCGCTCCAGCGGGGACAGGGTGATGTCGCGCCGGCGGTTGGCGGCCCAGCGCAGGGCGTCGTCGAGGCTGCTGCCGCGGAACAGGTCGCCGTCGCGCCGGCCGGCGGCCTGCCAGCGGCGGGCCGCGGTGAGGATGTCGCGGTGCGCGGCCAGCCCGTCGCGGTTGGCGTCGATCCAGTGCCGGTACCTGGGCCAGGCGTGCGGCAGCGCCGGCCGGGCCAGCCAGACCTCCGCGCCCTTCCTGACCAGCAGGTACGCGAACACCGTCAGGATCCGCTCGACGGCCTCGACCTCGTGCGGTGCCCGGCCGCCGAGCAGTTCGGGCTCGGCGGCCCGCCGCACGGTCAGCTCGTCCTGCTCGTCCACGGTGACCAGCCGCAGGAACACCTCGGCGACCAGCCCGCGCTCCACCGGCGCGAGCATCCCGTACGCCTGCTCGGCCAGCGTGCCGAGCGCCGGGTCGTCGGCCCGCACCGCGATGTGGGTGGCGGCGCGCCCGCCCTCGGCCAGCAGCCGCGCCATGTCCAGCCGCCCGCCGCCGCTGACCAGGGCGAGCAGGAGCTCGCGTGAGGTGGGCCGGTCGAGCGGATCCTTGGCCAGCGCGGCGGCCACCAGCGGCTGCAGCTGCCGGGGCAGCACGCCGAGGTCGGGGCTGGCCGACAGCACCCGGTGCATGACGCCGCCCAGGCTCTCGGCCTGGAAGGGGTCGACGCCGGTGGCGGCGAACAGCACGATGCCGCCCCAGGCGAACACGTCCGCGGGCGCGCCGGCGCGTTGCCCGGTGAACACCTCGGGCGCCATGTACGTGGGCGTGCCCGTGATCAGGCCGGTCTCGGTGAGCGACATCTCCGCCGTCCGCGAGATGCCGAAGTCGATCACGCGCGGGCCGTCGGGGCCGAGCAGCACGTTGTCCGGTTTGAGGTCGCGGTGGATGACGCCCGCGTCGTGCACGGCGGTCAGGGCGGTGGCGATGGCGGTGGCCAGGCGGTGCAGGTCGCCTTCGGCGAAGCGGCGGCCGTCGGCGACGACCTGGCGGAGGCTGGGCCCTTCGACGTACTCGCTGACGATCGCCGCCCCGCCAGCCAGTACGGCCCGAGCCGCTGCGGGTCCCCGTCGAGCAGTGCGGTCGCCATCGTTCTCCCCGGTCGATCTGTGATGTCGCGTGATTCGATGCCGGCAGGCCCGACATGGTTCGCATCCGCGACGATCACCCCACTCCGGCGTATGCGCCGCGTGTATACCCCTGGTGTATAGTCGGCGGCCATGACAGTCCCCTTGGCCCTCCTCGGCCTCCTGGACCGCGAGCCCAGCTACGGCTACGACCTCAAACGCGCCTACGACACCTACTTCGGCCGAGGCAAGCCGCTCCCCTTCGGGCAGGTCTACTCGACGCTCGCCCGCCTGGCCCGCGACGGCAAGGTCACCGCCGGCCGGAGCGAGCCGGGCGAGGGCCCCGACCGCAAGCGCTACTCCCTCACCCCGCTCGGCAAGCAGGAGGTGGAGTCGTGGCTGACCGAACCGGTCGCGGCCGAGCCGTTCCTGCAGACGGTGCTGTTCACCAAGGTCGTGCTGGCGCTGATGCTGGGCCACGACGCCCAGCGCTACCTCGACCTGCAGCGCGCCACGCACATGCGGCGCATGCGCGAGCTGTCGGAGGTCAAACGCGGCGGCGTCCTGGTGGACGCCCTGCTGGCCGACCACGCCCTGTTCCACCTGGAGGCCGACCTGCGCTGGATCGACGTGACCACGGCCCGGCTGGGCGCACTGGCGGAGACGGTGCGCCGCGCATGACCATCGACGCGCTACCCGCGCCGGGCCCGCTGCTGCGGGCCGACTCGATCAGCCGTTCCTACGGCCGCACTCCGGCGCTGCGCGAGGCGAGCCTGTCGGTGACGGCGGGCGAGATCCTGGCGATCATGGGCCCCTCCGGCTCCGGCAAGTCCACCCTGCTGCACTGCCTGGCCGGCATCTTCACGCCCGACACCGGCCAGGTCTGGTTCGACGGCCACCGGCTGGACACCCTCGGCGACGCCGGCCGGTCACGGCTGCGCCGCACCGCGTTCGGCTTCGTCTTCCAGTTCGGCCAGCTCGTGCCGGAGCTCACCGCGGCCGACAACGTCGCCCTGCCGCTGCTGCTCGGCAGAACCGGGCGCAGGCACGCCTACCAGCGGGCACGCGGCTGGCTGGAGCGGCTGGAGCTGGACGGCCTGGGCGAGCGGCGCACCGGCGAGCTGTCGGGAGGGCAGGCGCAGCGAGTCGCGATCGCCCGCGCGCTGGTGACCCGCCCCAAAGTGATCTTCGCGGACGAGCCCACCGGCGCGCTCGACTCGCTCGCCGGCGAGAAGGTCATGGACCTGCTCGTCGGCCTGGCCCGCCAGGAGGGCGTCACCGTGATCGTGGTGACCCACGACTCCCGCGTCGCCGCCTGCGCCGACCGGGAGGTCATCGTACGCGACGGCAAGGTCACCGACCCCTACGCCGACGAGTACGCAGGCGAGGCCGTGCGATGACGTTCTGGCTGGGCCTGCGGCTGTCGCTGCGCGGCGGCAGGGAGGCGGCCGTCCGGCTGGCGCTCGTCGCCGCCGCCGTCGCGATGGGGGTCACGGTGCTGCTGTCCACGGTGGCGCTGTTCAACGCCTTCCGCGTCACCGCCGAGCGCCCCTGCTGGGAGTGCACGACGGGCTCCGCACCGGCGGGCTGGGCACTGGGCGCCACCCAGGGCGCGGCGCTGTGGAACCACCGCCAGGACTCCTACGCCGGCCGCCCGATCGAACGGCTCGACGTCGCCGTCCTCGACCCGGCCGCGCCCGCCCCTGCCGTGCCCGGGGTGCCGGCGCTGCCCGCGGCCGGACGCTTCTACGTCTCGCCCGCGCTCGCCGAGCTGATGGCCGCCGTGCCGCGCGAGCAGCTCGCCGACCGTTTCCCCGGCGCCCGCGCCGGCCTCGTCGGGCGGGCGGCGCTGTCCGGCCCCGACGACCTGGTCGCCGTCGTCGGCCGGACCCCCGGCGAGCTGGCCGGCATGGCCGGCACCGTCGCCGTCGACACCGTCGCCACCTTCCCGGCCGCGCAGGACCCGGCCGCCGACGACCTGACGGCCCTGTACGAGCACGGCTTCGGCATCGCCGCCATCGGCCTGATCGTGCCGCTGCTCGTCCTCGTCGGCACCGCCACGCGCCTGGCCGCCGCCCGCCGCGAGGCCCGCTTCGCCGCCGTCAGGCTGGCCGGCGCCACCGCGCGCCAGATCAACGCAATCGCCTCGGCGGACGCGGCGCTCGGCGCGCTGCTGGGCGCGCTCGCCGGCGTCGCGCTGTTCCAGGCGGTACGGCCCGCGCTGGCCGGCGTCGCCATCACCGGCTCGCGCTTCTTCCCCGACGTGGTCACGCCGACCGCGCCGCAGTACGCGATCGTGATCGCGGGTGTGCCGCTCGCCGCGGCGGCCGCCGCCGTGTGGTCGCTGCGCCGGGTGCGGATCACCCCGCTCGGCGCGGCCCGCAGGACGCGGGCCTCCGCCCCGGGCTGGTGGCGGGTGCTGCCGCTGCTGGCGGGGCTGGGACTGTTCGCGGGCCCGGCGTTCGCGGGCGGCGGCAGAGAGCCGGACCCGCTGCTCGCCGACGCAGGGCTGGCGCTGATCATGGTCGGTCTGATGGTGGCCGGGCCGTGGCTGACGATGCTGGCCGCGCGGCTGGCCGCCCGCCTCACCCGGGGCGCGGCGACCTTGCTGGCCGCCCGGCGGCTGGCGGCCGAACCGAAGGCGGCCTTCCGGTCGGTGAACGGGATCGTGCTGGCGGTCTTCATCGGCACGGCCGTCGCCGGGATCGTCCCTGCCGTCGTCTCGGGCCAGCTGGCGGCGGGCGACGGCACGCTGAACGAGGTGATGCGCGTCCCGTTCGGCTACGCCGACGCCGCTCCCGGCCGGCCGCTGCCGCCGGGCGAGGCCGACGAGCTGCTCGCCGAGGTGGGCGCCCATCCGGGCGTCACCGTGCTGCCGATCTACCGCAGGACCACGACCCAGGACCCGCCCGCCGCGCCGCTGCCGTGCGACCCGGGGCCCGGCTGCCGGCTCGACTTCATGCTCGGGCACGTGGTCTCGTGCGACGACCTGGCCCGTTTCCCGGCGCTGGGCGCGTGCGCGCCGGGCGTGCGGGCGGTCACGGCCGACTTCAACCGGCTGCTGACCAGCGACAACCTGCTGTCGGTCGACCGCAACCTGCCGATCGTGGACCCCACCAGCCCGTCCGCGCCCGCCGGCACCGGCACAGGGAAGGACGTCGGCTCCGGCTCCGGGAATGACGCCGACTCGGGGAAGGCCGGGGCGGCGGCCTCGGACGGGCTCTCCCTGGCGGCGGTCCTCATCCGGGCCGACGACCCGGCCGTCCGCGAGCGCATCCGCACCTCGCTCACCCCGTACGTGGCCCGCTCCGGCAGCGCCGAGACCCCGCTGACGTTCGCCGAGGTCGCCCGGTTCCGCGAGGTGCTGCTGGACCAGGTGGAGCGCGTCGCGCTGGCCATCGTCGCGCTGACCCTGCTGGTGGCGGGGTGCGGCCTGCTGGTGGCGGTCGCCGGGGGCGTGGTGGAGCGCAGGCAGCCGTTCACGCTGCTGCGGCTGAGCGGCACCCCGACGCGGACCCTGTCCCTGGTGGTGGTGCTGGAGACGGCCGTCCCTGTGCTGCTGGCCGCCCTGGTGGCGGCGGCCGCCGGCTTCGGCGTGGCCGGGCCGGTGATCGACCAGCTCGCGATCAAGAGCGCTCCCGCCGCGCTGCCCGGCGCCGGCTACCTCCTGACCGTCGGCGGCGGGCTGCTGGCCGCGCTGCTGATCGTCCTGGCCGGCCTGCCCCTGCTCAGGCGCGTGACCGCGCCCGACAACGCCCGATTCGAATGAGGACCAGCCGATGATCACAACAGCTTCCCGGCGCCTGGCCCCCGTGTTGGCCCCCGTGTTGACCACCGTGCTGGCCGCCTCCTTACTCGTCGCCGCACCGGCGAGCGCTGACGGGGGCCGCTACTCCGCCGACATCAGGCGCACCGAGTACGGCATCCCGCACATCTCCGCCAAGGACCACGGCGGTCTCGGCTACGGCTACGGTTACGCCTTCGCGCAGGACAACGTGTGCGTCATGGCCTCATGGGTGCTGACCCTGCGCGGCGAGCGCTCACGCCACTTCGGCGCGGAGGCGACGTCCGACGACGTCATGGACCCGATCTCCAACCTGGCCAGCGACGCCTACTACACCTACGTCCGCTCGTCGGGCGTGCTGCGCCGCGTGCTCGCCCGCCCCGCCCCGTACGGCCCGAGCGCCGAGCTGCGCGCGCTCGTGGACGGCTACGTCGCCGGCTACAACCGCTACCTGAGCGACACCGGCGTGGCCCGGCTGCCGGACCCGACCTGCCGGGGCAAGGAGTGGGTCGGCCCCATCACCGCCTCCGACGTCTGGATGAACCTGCTCGACCTGGGCCGCCTGGGCGGCAGCTCCTCCTTCAAGGAGGCCATCGCCGCCTCGGGCCAGGCGGCGAGGAAGCCCCCGCAGGAAGACAAGCCGGACCGGCCGGACGGCAAGACGCCCGCCCCCGGCAGCAACGCCTGGGCGCTCGGCCGTGAGGCCACCCGCGACGGCCACGGCATGCTGCTGGCCGACCCGCACTTCCCGTGGAACGGCAGCCGCCGCTTCTACCAGGTCCACCTGACGATCCCGGGCGTGCTCGACGTGTCGGGCGGCAGCCTGTACGGCACTCCCATGGTGCAGATCGGCCACAACGCGAGCCTGGCCTGGACGCACACCGTCTCCCACGCCGACCACTTCACCCTGTACCGGCTCACGCTCGTGCCGGGCGCGCGCACCACGTACCTGGTGGACGGCAGGGCCGAGCCGATGGGCCGGCAGGAGGTCACGGTCGCCGTACGCGAGGCCGGCGGCACGATCGGCCAGGTCACCACGGCCGTCCACACCTCCCGCTACGGCCCGGTGCTCGGCATGGACTGGACGCGGACGAGCGCGTTCGCCCTGGCCGACGCCAACGCCGCCAACCTGCGCTTCGCCGACGAGTGGCTGGCCTTCGCCGCCGCCCGCGACGTGCCCGCGCTGCGCCGCGCGCAGGACGCCCACCAGGGCATGCCGTTCGTCTACACGCTGGCCGCCGACTCCGGCGGTCAGACGTACTTCGCCGACACCTCGATCGTCCCGCACGTCACCGACGAGCAGGCCGCGCGCTGCCGCACCTTCGACGACCCCGGCCTGCTCGTCCTGGACGGCTCCCGGTCGGCCTGCCTGTGGGGGAGGGACGCCGACGCGGTCGAGCCGGGGATCTTCGGCCCCGCCGCCCAGCCCCGGCTGGCCCGCGCCGACTACGTGACCAACGCCAACGCCAGCCCCTGGCTGACCAACCCCGCGGCGCCGCTGACCGGCTACCCCCGCGTCTACGGCGACACCGGGACGCGACGGGACCTGCGTACCCGGGTCGGCCTCGACATGATCGCCCAGCGGCTGTCGGGCGGCGACGGGCTCGGCGCCGCCGGCTTCACGCTGGACACCCTCCAGCGCAGCGCGACCGGCAAACGCAACCTGAGCGCCGAGCTGCTGCGCACGGACCTGCGCGCGCTGTGCCGGGCCAGGCCCGTGATGACGGCGAGCGACGGCACCAAGGTCGACGTACGGCAGGCGTGCGCCACCCTGGCGGCCTGGGACGGGCGGGCCCGTCTCGACAGCCGCGGCGCGATCCTGTGGCGCGAGTTCTTCCTGGGCCTGAACCGCCCCCACCGGCGGGACGACGGCCCGCCCGCCCCTCCGGACGGCTGGTGGAAGGTGCCGTTCGACGCCGCGCAGCCGCTCACCACGCCGCGCGGGCTCGACGTCACCCATCCGGTGGTGGAGAGCGCGCTGGCCGACGCCGTGCGCTCGTTCACCGCCGCCGGTCTGCCGCTGACGCTGACGCCCGGCCAGGCCCAGCGCTACGGCACGGTGCCGGTGCCGGGCTGCACCGAGGGGGAGGGGTGCTTCGACCGGATCCGTACCGGCGGCGAGCTCGGTGACCAGGGCCGCTATCCGGACGTCAACACCGGCTCCAGCTTCCTCATGGCGGTGGAGCTGACGCCGGCCGGGCCGCGTACCCGTACGGTGCTGACCTACTCGCTGTCGGCGAACCCGGCCTCGCCGCACCACGCCGACCAGACCGAGCTGTTCTCGCGCGGCCAGTGGGTGAGCGAGCGGTTCACCGAGGCCGAGATCAGCGCGTACCCGAAGCTCGCGACGACGAGACTGCGGTAGCGGCCCGGCCCGCCCGGACGCGGCCGCGCTAGTCGAAGGCCGCGTCCCGGGGACCGCCGTAGACCGGGTTGCGGTCCAGCCGCTGCTCCGTCACCAGCAGCCGGATCACCCCTTCGGCGTTCTCCTCGGCCTCCCACACCACGAAGCCGTCGCCGACGGGCTCCTTCTGGGTACGTTCGATGCCGAAGCCGCCGGGGTTGCCCGGAGGCACGGAGATGATCGCGAAGACGACCTTCTTGCCGCGCCTGCGCAGCTCGGGCAGGACCTCGCCGACGGTCTTCTCGTCCACGCGCAGGCCCTGCAGCGAACGCCCCTTGACGGTCGCGGTGCGGAACTCCGGCTCCTCGACCGGCGGCGTGGGCACGGCCACGGGCTCGCAGGCCGCGACCGGCCCCTCCATGAGGTACGTCGAGGTCATGCCGCCCTTGCCGCTGATGGTCCACACGAACGTCTGGCCGGGCCCGAACAGCCTGGTGTTGATCCGCATCCGCCAGCCTTCGGACTCGCCGGGGATGTTCTCCGGCAGGCTGTACAGGCCGCGCGGGATGTTCTCCACGTGCTTGCCGCGCGGCTCCCGGCACATCATGCCCTCCGGCACGTGGTCGACCAGCGCGGGCACCTTCAGCTCCTTCAGCCGCCGTTCCAGCCCGGCGGCGTCCTCGAAGTCGCGGATCTCGATCGTGGCCGTCCCGTCGTCGAGCGTGACGGCGTAGGAGCTGGGCGCGCCGTCGCGCAGCACGATCGGCGCCGCCACGACACCCGTGGCCAGCGCGACCGCGGCCGCCAGCCCGAGCACCGGCCGCCGCAGCAGCCACCGCCGGGCCGGCCTGATCTCCGGTCGCGCCGCCGCGGGCAGGTCCTGCGGGGGTTCCTGCGAGGTGATCGCGGCCAGCAGCGCCTGCCCGGCCGCGCCGGCCGCCTCGCCGCCCCGGCCGCCGGGCTCGACCCGGGCCAGCGCCCTGATCGCCGCGATCGCGTCGGTGTCATCGGTGTCGTCGGTGTTGTGCATGGTGTCCCTGTTGTTCATGGTCTCCCTCACAGCGACCTCTCCGACGGGACCAGCGGGTTGCCCGCGCCTGCCTGCTCCTCCGCCTGCCCGCCCGGCCGGGCGTCCGGCTGCTCGCCCGCTCGGGCGAGCGCGCGGGCCAGGCGCTTGCGCGCGCGGTGCAGTCTGATGCGTACGGCGTTGCGCGAGAGTCCCAGCGCCGTGGCGATCTCCTCGCGCTCCAGGCCCTCCCAGGCGACCAGGGACAACAGCTCCCGGTCCTCCTCGGACAGGCTCCTGAACGCCCGGCCGATCGCGTCCAGCTCGACCTCGGTGTCGGGGGAGTGGCCGTACAGGTCGGCCATCTCGGCGTCGAGCTCGGCGGTGCGCGCCCGGCGGCGGTTGTCACCGCGGAAGTGGTTGGCCAGCACCTTGCGCGCCACCCCGTACAACCAGGGCGTGGCCTCCGCCCCCTCCGGCAGCTCCTCGACCCGCCGCCAGGCGATGGTGAACGTCTCCGCCACCACGTCGGCGGCGTCCTGCGGGGAGTCGCAGCGGCGCGCGGCGTAAGCCGTGATCAGGCCGTAGTCCCGGTTGTAGGCGGCCTCAAACCTGGCCCGCCGCTCGTCATCCACGGGCGGTTCCCATGGTAGGTCTCCTCATCGGATCATTTATGTGGACACCTCTGCCTATGTACGCCCGGCAGCGATCATTTCAGGATCGGCCGCGTGTCGAGGGCGTGCGCGGTCGGGACGGACCGCTGACGGTATGTTCTACGCCGCAGACCGGACCACCCTTTCACCCAGGAGCCACCGTGCAGCACATCGGCATCATCGGCGTCGGCGAGATCGGCCGCGCCATCGTGGACGGCCTGAGCGACGGCGTCGACCACCCGCCGCGCATCCACCTGTCACCGCGAGGCGCCCGCGCCGCCGCCGAACTGTCCGCACGCCACCCCAACGTCCGGGTGTGCGCCGGCAACCAGGAGGTGGTGAACCGCTCCGACCTGGTGATCATCGCCGTACGCCGCCCCGACGCCGCCGACGCGCTCGCCGGCCTGCGGGTGGACGAGCGCACGGTCGTGGTCAGCGTGATGGCCGGCATCGCGCTCGCCGAGCTGCGCCGGATCCTGGGCCCCGGCGTCCCGCTGGCGCGGGCCATCCCCCTGCCCCCCGTACGTGAACGCCGCTGCGTCACCGTGACGTACCCGTCGCACCCGGCCGTGGACGCCTTCTTCGCCCGCCTGGGGCAGGCGCTGCCGGTCGCGGACGAGGCCGCCTTCAACGTCATGTCCGCGCTGACCGGCACGCTGACCACCCACTACTCGTTCCTGGCGACGCTCGCGACGTGGGCGGCCGGCCACGGCCTCGACCCCGACGAGGCCGAGCGTTACGTCCGCGGCCTGTTCGGGGCGGCCGGCCGTTCCCTGGCCGACGAGAGCCGCTCCCTCCAGCGGCTCGCCGCCGACCACGAGACCCCGAACGGACTCAACGAACGGATCCGCACCACCTGGTTCGACCCCACCAACGCCGAAACCCTGACCAAGGTCCTGGACACGGTCCTCGCCGACCTCGACTGACCTCATCGCCCGCACCACCGTCATGAGGCCGCCCTCCAGATCGCCGGTGTCGAGCAGCGCGAGGTCGCGCGAACCGCAAGAGCGAAAGCGATACCACACGGCAGGCGAAGGGATGAAGCTCCGGGAGCGGCGCTATGACGGCTGAACCCGCATCTTGGACAAATCATCAAGGAAGTAGTGAGGCGGGGTTGCGCGCTCCGTCGTTGCCGCCATGTCGTACTGCGCTCTGGTGAGCTGCGCGCCAAGCAGGTCCGCGCCGCTCAGGTCCGCGCGGAACAAGTTCGTGCCTCTCAGCCTCGTGTTGATCAGCTTCGCGCCGCTCAGCTTCGCACCGCTCAGGTCCGCGCGGGCCAGGTCCGCGCGGGCCAGGTTCGCGCCGCTCAGCTTCGCACCGCTCAGGTCCGCGCGGGCCAGGTCCGCGCGGGCCAGGTTCGCGCCGCTCAGGTCCGCACCGGTCAGGTCCGCACCGGTCAGGTTCGTGCCGATCAGGTCCGCCCGGGGCATCTTCGTGTCTCTCAGGTTCGCGTTGGTCAGCTTCGTGCCGATCAAGTCCGCGCCGGTCAGGTCCGTGCCGCTCAGGTCCGCGCCCTCCAAATTCGCGCCGCTCAGGTTGGCGCCGCTCAGCTTGGCGCCGCTCAGGTTCGCGCCGGTCAGGTCTGCGCCGCCCAAGTTCACGCCGCCCAGATCGGTGCCGACCAGGTCTGCGCCGGCCAGGCTTGCCTCGCTCAGGTTCGCGCCGCTCAGCTTCGCGCCGCTCAGGTCCACACTCATCATGTGCGTTCTACCGATGACGCTGAGTGCAGCCTGAACGTCAGCGGGCACCTTACTGGGAACATCTGCAGCTTTCGGCGTCGGATTCCCTGTGGCCTGAGTTGACGGCTGTTCGGCCTCGGGTTTGTACTCGCGTACGAAGGCTGTGAGCACCTCCTGGATGGTGCGGTGGTCGCGTTCGGAGTCCCGGGCGATGCGCTCAAGGGCGTAGATGCCGCCGATGCGGATATGCAGATTGTCGGGGTCACCGAGCTGTTGGATGGCTTTGGTGTACCGGTCGGTCACCTGGCCTTGCTCGGTCAGCTCCAAGGTGCGGGTTGAGGTCTGCTGCGTCAGTTCGACGGCCCGGCGGGCGGTTTCGGCGTTGCGTGCGGTGTAGTAGACAGCGGCCAGCGCGACCACGCCGGTGGCGATCGCGAGTGCCCTACCGCGTACGGCGTCGGCGGCGACCGCGAGGTCTTTCTCCGGGAGTCTGGTGACGTCCACGTCGAAGTCGACAACCCAGCGGGCACCGGGCCCGAGTATCCAGATGAGTGCGGCCAGGAGCAGCATTGCGGCGACGAGCAGGATCGTGCGCTGGGAGGGCGGGCGTCGGCGCTTCTCCGTCATGCGTCGAGCGTAGAAGGCCGGCCTTGCTGGCTGGTTGCAACGACCGTTTTCGCCGCAACTGTGGTGCCGCCTGGCACACCTCGCAGGTGTCGTCGAATCAAGCAGAAGGATCGTCCGGGGCGTCAGGAGTGCCGGACGTCTTGGCATTGGCATCAGGTGGGGGCGTCGGGGCTGGCGTTGCCGCCGGCTGGGAGGGCATTTGACCCTCTCGGTTTGCCATAAGAGCGACTAGGAGTTGCTGGGCGGTGAGAACAGGATAGGTATCCGTGGCCGCAGGTCGAAGTCGAACAGCGAGCAGGGCGGCTCGGGCCGCGAGCAGCGTGCCGATACTGCCGGCGATGGTGCCCAATGCAGCCAGCGCGGTGGCGATCGCGGTTATCCAGTCCGTGGGCTTGACCGTCGAGTCGGCAGTCGCGGCTGGCCCTGGGATGGCTGCCGGATCTGATTCCGCAGTGATGCTGGGAGCGGAGGTGATAGTTGCTGTCACCGTCACACGTGGTGCCGGCAGTGGTGTTGGTGTGGCAGTCGGCTTGTAGCTGTTCATAACAAGGGCCAGCACTGCAACAGCAAGCAGGAGAAAGGCGCCCAGGCGTCGCCCGGGCAGCTCGGCCACAAATGCTCGAAAGAATTCTCGTCGCGACAGTGGTTTGGCGATGACGATGTTGTCCTCATGACCGAGGCTGATCTTGGCGACACGGGAATTCGCGCCGGGGAAGCTCAGCTCGGCAGTGAACGCCCCTCTAGAGCCCCGGTACATCCTGAAGTACTCGAACCGAGCGAGCAGGATCTCGACAAGTCGGGCATAACGTATGCTTGCCGCCCAAACGAACCCTAGCCCGAAGGCTCCCAGGAGCAAACCACGCTGCGGGATCGCCGAGTCGGCCGAAAGGAACAGCCCCCCAGCCGCCGACAGCAGCATCATGCCGTCGAGTAGCAGTTTCTCGCCAAGGAGCCAGAGACGCTTTTGATTACACCACATGCCTCTAGTCATGCGATGACGGTACGTCGCGTCGCGGCCGGAGGAGGGCCCGCGAGTCGGGTGGGCAGGATTGTGTAGCTGTCGAGCTACGTCCATTTCGCGCAAGCGCTCATGCTTGCGTCTACGCGCTGCCAGGATCGCGCGTGAGCATTTCCTAGCGTTCATCGCGTGGAGCGGGGGACACTCCTTGAAGGGCTCAGCGCCGCTTGGAGACGCGCGTTCCCCACATCAATGATTGTTGTGGGGACGAGACGAGCTTATGGCAAGCTGATTTCAGAAAGACACAACATGACCTGCAGAAATGCGGTGGAACACTGGAGCGACGGCCCCCGCCCCCGCCAATCTCCTACCCACCAGCATTGCGCCACTATGGCATATGGAAAAGCACGCATAATCATCACTGCGCCCCCGGCGGCAATCTAACCGCCGCCCATCGGCGAGATCGCCGAGAACATGCTCACCGCCCCATCACCGACCGCCAGTCCACGTTCCCCGCCACCTCGGGCGATGTGCTCATCCCGCCGCTTCCGACCGTCTACCGGCGCAGCGACGGCAAGGTGCGTATCGATTTACGGCGGCGGGGTGACTGGCCTGACGGTCGCGGTCCTCGAACAGCTAGAGAAGGGGGCCGCCGTGCTGGTGTACGCGACCTCGGACGGCTACACCGATTACACCCGCCCCGGCCGACATCGAGGGGGACCTGGAGCGGCCGTCGGAGCGGATCGACGAGCTGCTGTGCACCGTCTACCGCGTGGACGGCGACGGCAGACCGGCCGACCCGGAGGAGCGGGAGGCGGTCGTGCAGGCGACGTGCACACAAACCGGACAGGACGGCGTTGCCTCCGCCGTCAAACGGTGAAGATCGGCAGCGTCCAGCTCGACCGCGCGGGCACCGGCGAGTCCGGGCCGCCCCGCTACGCCCAGAAGGCCGTGTCGATCCTCCGCAAAGCGGGCCTGCTGCTCGGCTACGTCATCGACGGCCCCTACTGCTGACCGGGAGGAGGGGCCGGGGGTACAGCGCTGCCGCTGCGGATGCTGCCGCATGCCGCCACGATCGCGCCGTTTCGGGGGGAACGGCGCGTACGAGCCGGTCTACGACGCGCCGGTCGAGGACGAGCCATATCTCATCGATGACGAGCGGCGGATGGTCCGGGACGACGAAGGCACCGAGGTCGTCAGCGACATTACGATCCCAACGGCCGCCAGATGATCGCCATCGCCTCGTTCGAGGTACGCCGATGACGAAGAAAAAATGCCCTTCCCGTGCTGCACAACGATGCGGTCACCGCGCGGGCGCGCGTGCTCAGCCAGGTTGCTGCTTGCAAGCGCTACGGCGAGGTGGCAGAGCCTGCATTCACGGCCTGGCGTGGTGAGCCCCACTCTCTGCAAGTGCTACGCGACGGCATTCGTATCGATGCAGTGCGAGTGGCGACGATGGGGCTGGAGATCGATCGAGAGTTGGCCGCCGACCGGTAAGCCGGTCAGTGAGAAGCAGTGAACTGGCGAATTGCCTGGCGGTAGTAGCGAGCGTTCGTCTCGTAAGCGGATTTTCTGATGTTGAGACCCTTGATCCGTTCGACAATCTCGGAGCGGTCACCGGTCACCTGGGTCGCTGCCAACGCTTCGATCTCAGCCTGCGCTTGTTCTGCCAGTAGGGATGTCTGATGCTCCTGCCAACGCAGAAATTCGAGCAGCTCGGCAGGGCGGGCCACTGAGGCTTGCTCAGTCGAGGATGCAGCGGAGGGTGGCTCCTCGGCCGTCCGGGAGGAGCCAAAGGCTCCGATCAGGTCCGTGATGAATGATCCTGTGGCTGGTGCCAAGGCTGTAACTGCGACAAGCAGGCTCAATGCGGCAATGAGGTTGGTTTGCTCATGACTAAGCTGAACCCCTCCTTTGGAGGGCTTGCGTCGCTTTCCTCCCACATTGCTGATCGTAGCTAAACGCGCTAGAACGGCCATGATTCTCGTGTAATCCGGTCGACGTGAGCTTGTCGCAGCAATCGTCAATGACGCCGCGAGGGAGGAATCGTGCTGGCGTCGCAATCTAAGGTGGCGGTGGAGTGGTCGAAGCCGACGAACAGCCGGTTCCTGTGCATCAAGAGGTCGGGGGACGGCGCGGATCAGGCGCTGACGCGTTCCTACGACATGCCGGACTATGCCTGGATGTTGCGCAAGCTGAGCTTGTCCCCGTCGATCGGGATGATCGATGGCAAGCGGCAGTTCCCGTTCATCAGCGTGGGCGACATCGTCTCGCAGATATTGACGAGGTGCAGAGGCATGGCACGCTTCCTGGCCTCGCCCCGCGGGCACCGATCTGCTGGCCGTGTTGATCAACCTCGCCGAGCAGGGCGTGTGCGACTGGCAGGTGCAGGGCCGCACCCTGCGGGTGCGCCGCTGACGCGCGGCTGCGCTGGCCGCTGCTGGATGAGCAGGCCCAGGCCGTGGTTCTCGCTGGCGCGGTCATGGAGGTCTGGACGCCGCCGGCCGACGCCGAGCGGAGATGCGCGGACAGCGGCGTGTGAACGTGCGCTTGGTCAGGGCCCAGGACGAAAGCGCTGGACTCAGAGCCGGAGTTCAGTCGGCTAGCAGAAACGCTAGTTGAGACGGGCTCGCCCGCGGGCCCTGCGGCGCAGTTCGAGGATGATGCCGCCGACTCCTCCACCGAGCGGCCTCCAGGCATGTACGCGATGCGGGCCCGCCTTTTGAGCAGACAGGAGTCTCGGCGAGCCCGCACTTCGGCAGGGGCCCGGCCAGCGGCGGCGAACGCTTCCGCGGGGATTCTCGTGATCCCTACGACCTCATGGGCGGTGAGACGGCCCGCTGCGGTCTTCCGGCTGGCGTGGGGCTGCGTCCGCGCAGGGGCCGCTGCTCTACCCTGGCTGCGGATGGAAGGAGGTTCCCGTGCCAGACGGTCCACTCGCTGTGGCCTTAGACGCAGTCCTCGAACGCATCACGTACGCCAACGAGGAGACCGGCTACACCATCGCCCGCGTCGCCACCGAGCGCACCGGCGCCGACCTGCTCACCGTCGTCGGCCCCCTCCTCGGCGCGCAGGTCGGCGAGTCGCTGCGGCTGCACGGCCGCTGGACCTCCCATCCCCGCTACGGCCGCCAGTTCGAGGTGTGGTCCTACTCCACCGTGCTGCCGGCCACCGTCCAGGGCATCCGCCGCTATCTCGGCTCCGGCCTCATCAAGGGCATCGGTCCCAAGATGGCCGAGCGCATCGTCGACCACTTCGGCACCGGCACCCTCGACGTCATCGAGCAGCAGCCCGAACGCCTCGTCGAGGTTCCCGGCCTCGGTCCCAAACGCACCAAGATGATCGCCGCCGCGTGGGAGGAACAGAAGATCATCAAAGAGGTGATGATCTTCCTGCAGGGCGTCGGCGTGTCCACCTCGATCGCTGTGCGCATCTTCAAGCAGTACGGCGAGTCGTCCATCTCCGTCGTGCGCACCCAGCCCTACAAGCTCGCCGACGAGGTCTGGGGCATCGGCTTCAAGACCGCCGACACCATCGCCCAGGCCGTCGGCATCCCCCACGACAGCCCCGAACGCGTCAAGGCCGGCCTGCGCTACACCCTGTCCCAGGCCGCCGACGACGGCCACTGCTACCTGCCCGCCCCCAACCTCACCGCCGACGCCGTCAAGATCCTCGACGTGCCGCCGGACCTGGTCACCACCTGCCTGCAGGAGCTGGCCGCCACCGAGGGCGTCGTCGCCGAGGACGTCCCCGCCGGCGACAACACCGTCCCCGCCGTCTACCTGCCGCCCTTCTACCGCGCCGAGCTGTCCCTGTCCGGCACCCTGCTCACCCTGCTGCGCGGCGGCCGCCACGCCGGCCACGACCGGCTCAAGTCCTTCGCCGACGTCGACTGGGAACGCGCCGAGTCCTGGCTGCACCGCCAGACCGGCACCGAGCTCGCCCCCGAGCAGCGCCAGGCCGTCCGCCTGGCCCTCACCGAGAAGGTCGCCGTCCTGACCGGCGGCCCGGGCTGCGGCAAGAGCTTCACCGTACGCTCCATCGTCACCCTCGCCCGCGCCAAACGCGCCAAGGTCATCCTGGCCGCCCCCACCGGCCGCGCCGCCAAACGCCTGGCCGAGCTGACCGGCCACGAGGCCACCACCGTCCACCGGCTGCTGCAGCTGCGCCCCGGCGGCGAGGCCACCTTCGACCGCGACAACCCCCTCGACGCCGACCTCGTCGTCGTCGACGAGGCGTCCATGCTCGACCTGCTGCTGGCCAACAAGCTCGTCAAGGCCGTCGCCCCCGGCGCCCACCTGCTGTTCGTCGGGGACGTCGACCAGCTGCCCTCCGTCGGCGCCGGCGAGGTGCTCAAGGACCTCCTGGCCGCGCCCGAGATCCCGCGCGTGCGCCTGACCCAGATCTTCCGCCAGGCCCAGGAGTCCGGCGTCGTCGTCAACGCCCACCGCGTCAACACCGGCCGCCACCCCGTCCTGGAGGGCATGAAGGACTTCTTCCTGTTCCCCTGCGAGGAGCCGGAGGAGATCGCCGCGCTCACCGTCGACGTCGTCGCCCGCCGCATCCCCGCCCGCTTCCGCCTCGACCCCCGCCGCGACGTACAGGTCCTGGCCCCCATGCACCGCGGCGCCGCCGGCGCGGGCGCGCTCAACATCGCCCTGCAGGAGGCCCTCACCCCCGCCCGCGAGGGCATGCCCGAGCGCCGCTACGGCGGGCGTGTCTTCCGCGTCGGCGACAAGGTCACCCAGCTGCGCAACAACTACGACAAGGGCGCGGCCGGGGTGTTCAACGGCACCGTCGGCATCGTCACCGACATCCGCCCCGACGAGCACAAGCTGACCGTCCTGACCGACGAGGACGAGCACGTCGACTACGCCTTCGACGAGCTCGACGAGCTCGCCCACGCCTACGCCGTCTCCATCCACCGCTCCCAGGGCAGCGAATACCCGGCCGTCGTCGTGCCGCTGGCCACCAGCGCCTGGATGATGCTGCAGCGCAACCTGCTCTACACCGCCATCACCCGCGCCAAAAGGCTCGTGGTGATCGTCGGCTCCCGCCGGGCGCTGGCCCAGGCCGTACGCACCAAGGGCGCCGGCCGCCGGCACACCGGCCTGACCTACCGCCTGACCCCGCGTTGAGCAGGCCCGATCACCCAACAGTGATCTAAATGTGACCGAACTCTCCCATATGATTCCTCGTCTTACATGCAGGAGCATTAAGGTTTTTGGGGTGCGATGACCACCCCGGGGGAGAGGACAGTTGTGAACGTTGCGACCGCTTGGCGGACACCGGCCGTCTCGCTCGCCCTGCTGGCCGCCGCCGCGCTGACCACGTCCTGCTCGTCGACCGGCGACAACGCCGCCGGCGGCCGGCCCGACGCGCCCGAAGCCACCGCCAGCGCCACCCCCGAGGCCCCCGTCGTCAAGATCAGCCCCGCCGAGGGCAGCGCCACCGTCAGCCCCGACAAGAAGATCGTCGTGGCCGCGGCCGGCGGCGCCCTCGAGGACGTCACCGTCGAAGCCGGCGGCGACGAGATCCAGGGCCGCTACAACGCCGACAAGACCCGCTGGATCTCCAGGACGCCGCTGAAGCCCTCCACCGACTACACCGTCACCGCCAAGGCCGGCGCCACCACCTCCACCAGCACCTTCACCACCGCCAAACCCGAACGCGCCCTCCAGGTCATCGACGTCACCCCCAACGCCAAGGGCGAGACCCTCGGCGTCGGCGCGCCCATCATCGTCACCTTCAACCAGCCCGTCGCCGACAAGGCCGCCATCGAACGCGCCCTGAAGATCGACGCGGAGAAGCCCGTCGACGGCGCCTGGCGCTGGGTCAACGACAGCAAGGTCATCTACCGCACCGCCAAGTACTGGCCCGCCCACCAGAAGGTCACCTTCAACGCCGGCATCACCGGCATCAAGGCCGGCAAGGGCCTATGGGGCACCAAGGACTACACCGCCACCCTCAAGATCGGCGCCAAGCAGGTCAGCAAGGTCGACACCCGCACCCACATGATGTACGTCTACAAGGACGGCAAACGTGTACAGACCATGCGCATCAGCGCCGGCATGGCCACCACCCGCGAGTACACCACCACCTCCGGCGTCCACCTCACCATGGAACGCGGCAACCCCGTCCGCATGATCTCCCCGGGCCGCAAGAAGGGCGACGAGGGCTACTACGACGTCATGATCAACCACGCCGTCCGCATCTCCAACTCCGGCGAGTACGTCCACGCCAAGGACAACGTCTGGGCCCAGGGCCGCCAGAACGTCAGCCACGGCTGCGTCAACGCCCGCCCCGACCAGGCCCGCTGGTTCTACGACACCATGCAGCGCGGCGACGTCGTCGAGATCACCGGCACCGACCGCCAGCTCGAATGGGACAACGGCTGGGGCTACTGGCAGATGCCCTTCACCCAGTGGAAGAAGGGCAGCGCCCTGCACAACGACGACGCCTGACCCACCCCCTCACAAGGAACACCACCACCCGTGCACATCCGGCCCGGCACCCCCGGCGACATCCCCGCCGTCCTCGCCATGTTCGACAGCGCCGTCGCCTGGCTCACCGCCCGCGGCCGCACCGGCCAATGGGGCGACCAGCCCTTCACCGGCAACCCCCGCCGCACCGACCAGGTCACCCGCTGGGCCCACAGCGGCGGCATGCACCTCGCCGAACGCGACGGCCTGCCCGCCGGCTGCATCGTCCTCGGCGACGCCCACGACTACGTCAACCCCGCCCCCGAACCCGAGCTCTACGTCCAGGCCCTCGTCACCGACCGCCGCCACGCCGGCCACGACGTCGGCCGTACCCTCCTCGACCACGCCGCCCACCAGGCCCGCGAACGCGGCCTCGATCTCCTGCGCGTCGACTGCTACGCCGGCGACGACGGCCGCCTGGTCGCCTACTACGAAAGCTGCGGCTTCACCCGCCAAGCCCCGTTCACCGTGGGGGAGTGGCCCGGCATGCTCCTGCACCGCCGCCCCTGACCCCGCGCGCCAGGCCGGCGAAGCCGTCCACCACGGCCACGGGTCCCGGACGACTGACCCGCCCTCCCCGTAGGGAGGAGAGCGGGTCCCGAGGGAGTCAGCTGCCGGCGGGCCGCAGCTCGGCGGCGTCCCGGTCCTGCGCAGGCGGGGACCCGGCACGCGGGCCAGGGAGCCTGAGGGCGGCCAGGACGGCGGTCAGCATCACGGCACCCAGGACGTAGACGGCGACCCGCATCCCTTCGGCGGACGCGGCACGCAGCACCTGCCCGGACAGTCCTTCGATGCCGTGGTTGGCGACGGCCACCAGAACCGCCAGCCCCGCGGCCGTCCCCACCTGCAGCGCCGTGGAGGCCACCCCGGAGGCCAGGCCCTGTTCGTGAGCCGGGACGCCGGTGCCGGCGGCGATCCACATGGCCTCGTACGTGATGCCCATGCCCAGACCGATGACGACGACCCCGGCCAGGACGGTGAGGACGGATCCGTCCGCGTGCATCCCCGGAGCCAGGAGCGCGGCGCCAGCGGCGTTGGTGACGATGCCCGCGACGAGCGTCCTGCGGGTCCCGAGACGATGGTTCAGCCGCTCGCTGAGGAAGTTCCCCGCCGTGATCGACAAGGTCGGGCCGAGGAACGCCAGCCCGGTCTCCAGGGCGTTCAGGCCGAGGACATTCTGGAAATACAGGGTCAGGAAGTACGGCACGGCCTGCATCGTCAGCCCGAACACGAAAATGACCATGATCGCCCCGCTGAGCGCGCGGTTGCGGAACAACCGCAGCGGCATCAGCGGCGTCCGGCCGCGAGCCTGCACGAGCAGGAACGTGGCCAGCAGGACCGCCGCGACAACGGCCGAGGCGATCACCTCGGTCCGCGCCCAGCCGACCTCGGAGCCGTGCGCGACCGCGAAGATCAGCATCGTGATGCCCGCCGTGCCGGTCAGGGCTCCGGGCACGTCGACGCTCCCTCTGGTCACCCGGTCGTCGGCGGGCAGCAGGGCGAACGCGGCGACGGCGCCGACGACGGCCAGCGGGACGTTGACGTAGAACACGGCCTGCCAGCCGAACGTCTGGGTCAGCACCCCGCCGGCCAGGGCACCCGCGGTGAGCCCACCGGCGCCCGCCATGGCCCAGACCGTCAGGGCACGGTTGCGTTCCCTGCCCTCGGCGAAGGCGGTGTTGACCAGGGACAGCACCGCCGGGAACAGCACCGCCCCGGCCAGGCCCTGCAAGGCACGGGCGGCGAGCAGCACCGCCGGCGCCGTCGCCAGGCCGCCCAGCAGGGAGGCCACGCCGTACAGCGTCATGCCGAGCACGAACATGCGCCGGCGCCCCATCAGGTCGGAGAGCCGGCCACCGAACAGCAGGAAACCTCCGTACAGGACGGCGTACGCGGTGACCACCCACTGCAGGGTGTGCGGCGTGAACCCGACATCGGCCGCGATGTCAGGCAAGGCCACGAAGATGATGGTGAAGTCGAGACTGATGATCAGATGCCCGAGCGCGAGAAGCGCGAGGCTCCAGCCCGGCCTTCGGCCGCGGGCCGGGGACTGGCGTGGGGACATGGATGTGCCTTTCGTCCGTGATGGGTCCGGTCGCCTGTCATGGCTGCACCGGGACCGGCGGACATTTGTTGGCACACCCCTTCAGCGCGCTGGGATGGGCGGCGCCCGGGCTCGGCCCGTCCGGTCCGGTCATCGCTCCTCCCTCCCCGCGCGTCCTGCGCTGTCAGGGCTACGATCATGCCGCTCGCCACGGTCGGCGACATCGGACGCTGGGCGGGCATGATCCGGGACCTTGGACCTACGACCCAGGGAAGAGCGGCGCGGCCCAGGGCGTGGGGCGGGCGGCGAGGCACAGGCCGAGACAGTCGTGCGCCCGCGACGCGCGCCAGGTCGCCGACCCCCGGCCTGCGCTGCGCCGCCACCGTGCCCGTGCTGGTGCTGCGCGGCTCGTGCGACTACGTGGCGCCCGAAGTGGCCGTGAGTACGCCGACGTGCCGCCGAACGCCACCTTCCGCACGATCGACGGCTCCGGCCACGACATCGCCCACGACCAGCCCGCTCGCTAGGCGGGAGTTGGTCACCTCGTTCCTGCGCGGACGGGTCAGCCCCTGGTCCAGCGTGATGCCGCTCCACCGGCTCCGGCGACGCGGCCGGTCATCGTTCGGGTCCGATGGCGTCGTCGCCGAAGACGGCGGCGAGGGCTCTGCCGATCAGATGGGGCAGGTCGCTGCGCCCGTCGTCCTCGGCCCAGCGCACCATCGCCGTGTGCAGGGCGGCCAGGCAGGCGCTGGCCGCCGCCTGGGCCTGGAACGCCGCGTCGGGGTCGGCGGCGTCGCCCTGCAAGGCGTCGATGATGGCCTGCTGGAGGGCGTACTGGTTGTCCAGGTGCCTGGCCCGCAGCGCGGGCGTGGAGATCATGAGCTGCAGGCGGACGAGCAGGGCCTGCCGGTCCGCCGCCGCGTCGTCACCGGTCACGGCGGCGGCGGCCTCGACCAGGGCGTCGCCGATGCGGCGGACCAGGGGCCGGCCGGCAGGTGAGGCGGCGATCGCCTCGGCGATGAGCTCGCCGTACCGGTCGGTCAGCACGAGGTCTTCCTTGGTGGGGAAGTGCCGGTAGACGGTCATGGGTGACACGCCGGCCGCTTCGGCGACGTCGTTCATGGTCGTGCCGTCGTATCCGCGCTCCCCGAACAGCCGGATCGCGTGTGCCTGGATCGTGCGCTGCGTCTGGGCTCGTCGTCGCGCCCGCAGGGTTGAGTGCCGCTCAGCCATGTGGTAGACACTACCATCGTGATAGTCACTACCAATTTGGTAGTTCATAACAGTCAGGAGTGGTGGACGTGAACGAACTGAACGGCAAGGTGGCCCTGGTAACCGGTGCCTCGCGCGGCATCGGCCAGGCGATCGCGACCCGGCTGGCGGCCAAGGGAGCGACGGTGATCGTGCACTACGGCACGGACGCCGACGGCGCGACGGCGACCGTCGGCGAGATCGAGCGCGCCGGCGGCACCGCCCTCGCCGTCCAGGCCGAGCTCGGCGTGGACGGGGACGTCGACCAGCTCTTCGCGGGCATCGAGGAGGGCCTGGCCGGACGGCCGCTCGACATCATCGTCAACAACGCGGCCGCTCAGCCCGCCGGGCCGCTCGGAGCCACGACCCGGGCCGCGTTCGACCACCTCTTCGCGGTGAACGTACGGGCGCCGTACTTCATCGTCCAGCACGCTCTGCCCCTGCTGCGCGACGGCGGACGCATCATCACGATCTCCTCCGTCGCGACGCGCATGGCCAACCCCGCCCAGACGTCCTTCGCCATGACCAAGGGCGCCATCGAGACGATGACCCTGACCCTGGCCAACGAACTCGGCGTCCGAGGGATCACGGTCAACGCGGTCGCCCCCGGCGCCACCCGGACGCCCGCCAACGCTTCCGTCTTCGAGGCGCCGGGCCTGGCCGGGTTCATCGCCGGATCCACGGCTCTCGACCGCCTCGGCGACGCCGGCGATGTCGCCGACGTGGTCGCGTTCCTCGCCTCCGACGCCGCCCGCTGGATCACCGGCCAGGTCATCGACGCCAGCGGCGGCCTGTTCCTGGGGCCACGCACATGACGCACACCCCTGGTCACCGGCGGCCCCTTACCGCGTGACACAGCCAGGGCGCAGGTCGTCGAGGACCTCGGCTGATGATGCGCGGTGTGCGCGTGCTGTTGCCGGCCTAACTGGTCCTGTCGATCGACGTGGTGCCCGACTTCATCCCGGTTCTCGGCTATGCCGACGACGCCATCGTCATCGCGGGTGCTACTTCCGTGGTTAGCCGCGCCGGCACTGGCCGGGCGCCGACGACGGCTTCGCCGCCCTGGCCAGGCTGGCCGGCCTCCACCGGCCCCCAACACGACCTGACACCGCGGCACAGGCCGCCCCGCTAGCCTGTTCCCTCGCCCCGAAGCAGCGGATGCGCACGCATCGCCACCTCCAGCTCACCCGGCAACTCATCCCGGTAACGCCCCAGCGTCGACAGATCGCTGTGCCCCAGCACCCGCCGCACCGCGTCCATGTCCACCGCGTCCGCCAGCAGATGCGTCGCCGTCGTGTGCCGCAACCCGTGCGGCGTCACCGACCGTCGCCGATCCGGATCCACCCGCGCCAGCACCCGGTCGATCACCGCCTGCACATCACCCCGCGCCAGCCGCCGCCCCCGCCACGACAACAGCAACGCCTTCTCCTCCACCTCCGCAGGCCGCCGCCCCCGCTCCAGATACGCCTGCAACACCCGCGCCACGTCATCCGGCAACGGCACATCCCGCGTGCGCCCGCCCTTGCCGAAGATCCGCCAATAACGCACGCCGCCGTTGGTGAAGAAATCCTCCACATTCGCCCGCGTCAGCTCCGACACCCGCGGACCCACCGTCGCCAGCAGCAACACGATCAGCCCGTCACGCAACTCCGTACGCTGATCACGCCGCTTGCTCGCCCCCACCGGCTCCTCGGGCAACCGCCGCGCCGCCCCGATCAACCCCTGCGCCTGCTCCCGCGTCAACGCCCGCCGATGCGGACGCAACCCGCCCCGCTCCTTCGCCGTCACCGTCGCATGCAGCATCGGATTGACCTGCACCCACCCCACCAGCGCCGCATGCTTGAACAACGCCGACACCGACCGCCGAAAACGCGCCTGAGACGACGGCGACTGCCCCCCACCCCCCGAACCGGCGGGGGAGCGGCCATCAGGCTTACGCGCGAACGCCAGCAGCACCGCGTCCACGTCCTCACCCGTCAGATCGTCCAGCACCCGATCCGCCCCCGCCAGCTCCACCAGCGTCGCCACGTCCCGCGCGTACACCTCCGCCGTCGACGCCGACAAACCCCCCGTCACCGTCCGCGCCCGCACCAGCTCCACATAACGGTCAGCCGCCTCCACCACCGTCAACCGCTCGAGCTCCGCAGGCCGCACCCGCCAACCCCCTCCACACCCGACGCCCGCACCAACGCTCACGCCGCACGAGCCACCCGATCACCCCCGACCGTAACCGACCCCACCGACGAAAACGCGCGCCGCCTCAGATGTCGCGGAACGTCTCGATCCGCGCCCCCAACGCGTTCAACCGCTCCGCCAGATCCTCGTACCCCCGATTGATCACGTACACGTTCCGCAACACCGACGTCCCCTCCGCCGCCATCATCGCCAGCAGCACCACCACCGCCGGCCGCAACGCCGGAGGACACATCATCTCCGCACTACGCCACCGCGTCGGCCCCTCCACCAGCACCCGATGCGGATCCAGCAACTTCACCGACGCCCCCAACCGCGTCAGCTCCGTCAGATAAATCGCCCGATTGTCGTACACCCAGTCATGAATCAACGTCGACCCCTGCGCCGACGCCGCGATCGCCGCGAAGAACGGCACATTGTCGATGTTCAGCCCCGGGAACGGCATCGGATGAATCTTGTCGATCGGAGAGATCAGCTTCGACGGCCGCACCGTCAGATCCACCAGCCGCGTACGCCCGTTCGCCGCCCGATACTCCGGCCCCCGATCACAATCGAGCCCCATCTCCTCCAGGACGGCCAGCTCGATCTCCAGGAACTCCACCGGCACCCGGCAGATCGTCAGCTCCGACGACGTCACCACCGCCGCCGCCAGCAGACTCATCGCCTCCACCGGATCCTCACTGGGGGAGTAGTCCACGTCCCGCTCGATCACCGGCACCCCATGCACCGTCAGCGTCGTCGTCCCCACCCCCTCCACCCGAACACCCAGCTCCTCCAGGAAGAAGCACAGATCCTGCACCATGTAGTTCGACGACGCATTACGGATCACCGTGACACCGTCATGACGCGCCGCCGCCAACAGCGCGTTCTCCGTCACCGTGTCACCCCGCTCCGTCAGCACGATCGGCCGCGACGGCGCCGCCGACCCGTCCACCCGCGCGTGATAGAACCCACCCGTCGCCGTGATGTCCAGCCCGAAATGCCGCAACGCCGACATGTGCGGCTGCACCGTACGCGTCCCCAGATCACAACCCCCCGCGTACGGAATCCGGAACTGCTCCGTCCGATGCATCAACGGACCCAAGAACATGATCACACTCCGAGTACGCCGCGCCGCCTCGGTGTCCATCGCCTCCAGCTCCAGCCGAGCCGGCGGCACGATCTCCAGATCACTGCCCTCGTTGATCCACCGCGCCCGCACCCCGATCGAGGCCAGCACCTCCAGAATCCGGTAGACCTCCTCGATCCGCGCCACCTTGCGCAGGATCGTCCGCCCCGAATTCAGCAACGACGCGCACAACAACGCCACGCACGCGTTCTTCGACGTCTTGACATCGATGCTGCCCGACAACCGCCGGCCGCCCACCACCCGCAGATGCATCGGCCCCGCGTACCCCAGCGACACGATCTCACTGTCGAGCGCCTCACCGATCCGGGCGATCATCTCAAGGCTGATGTTCTGGTTGCCGCGCTCGATCCGGTTCACCGCACTCTGACTCGTCGCCAGCGCGTCCGCGAGCTGCAACTGCGTCCATCCGCGATGCTGGCGGGCATCCCGAATCAAGCGGCCGATCCGTACCAGGTAATCATCTGTCATAAGAGCTGACCATATCTCACATATGAGATGCATCCGCGACCGGGAGGGCCCGACGCGCCGGGCCTTGACGCCCGGACCAGGGGAGGGGCATCTGTTCGTGCGAGCGCCCTGAAGCCCGTCCCGCCGTGGCGTGAGCGCCCGGGTGGAGGACTGGCCGCTCCCGGGGGCGGATGCCGCTCCGCCCGTACGCTAGCCAAGAAGTCCTGACAGAGCGCACGAATACGCACTTCTTGCCACAAACGACCCGATACCATACAGAACCCACATTCTGTCCGGTATCGGGTTATTTTCCGGCATTACCCAGTCTCGCCGGGGAGCGGCCCGGCCAAACCAGGTTCACAGCCGGTTGACGAACCGGGCGGCGGCCCGCTGGCTCATGCCGGTCTCGCCGCGTACCAGGAAGACGGCTTCCTGGATCTGGCCGAGGGCTTTGAGCTCGCGAGCCTGGTCGACGAGGTCGTCGCTCGGGTTGAGCCGGTTACGCGGCCGCTGGGTCAGGCGCACGGCGAGGATGATGAGCCAGATGGCGGCTGCGGTGATGACGGCCGTGAGCGCGATGAGGCCCGGGGTCGTGATCTCCAGGGGGTACATGCGGTGCGTCTTCCCGGTGCGGGGTGCTTTAGTCGGCACATGTGTGTTTGCTCGATAATGAACATTATGTCAAGTAGATCGGATCGGCCGCCGCCAAGCCCGATCCCCCCTCGCCTCCCTGACGGGAGGATTGACCTTGTGTTGATTCACTGTCCTTGCGCGGGATCGCGGCTTTAAGGTGGAGCTCCTGCTATTCGCGCCGCGAGAGGAGCAGCACATGGGGATCGAGTCCGTCTTATGCCCGGTGTGTCAGGGGGTTCTGCCGGCTTCCG
Organism: Nonomuraea wenchangensis; assembly: GCF_900111685.1. Lineage (GTDB taxonomy): Bacteria > Actinomycetota > Actinomycetes > Streptosporangiales > Streptosporangiaceae > Nonomuraea > Nonomuraea wenchangensis. Next base: position 152,818 of record NZ_FOHX01000013.1, on the reverse strand, counting down.
GTAAGGACGCGTACACGACGCTGCGGGGGCGGCTGATCGTGACGAACGGTTATTGCGGGGGTGGCTGCGCCGAGCGGGTGGCGCAGGAGCGGACGCGGGAAATGGCGCGTCCGAGGCCGGCGGTGCCGGTGGAGCCGGCGCAGGGGCCTGTTCCGGCGGCTGAGGCGGCGCCGGCGATGCCGCCGGTGGTGGCGGGGCGGCCGCGTGGGGCGGCGTTGCGGGTGGTCCATTAACGGGTTAGGTCAGCAGGTGCCCGCGGTTGGGTGCTTCTCCCCCGCTGCGTCAGGTGGTGTACGGGCGGACGTGGGTGACGGCGGTCACGGGTAGCGGGCCGTAGAGGTGGGGGTAGCCGTTCTCGGTGCGGATGTCGAGCCCGGTGGGGTCGATGTCGAGGACGAGCAGTGGTTCGGTGACGTGGGTGTAGTAGCGGTCGTGGACCTGGCGGAGCTGGTCGAGGTCGTGGCTGCAGTGGATGAAGCCCTCTTCGTCGAGGGTGCGGCCGAGGGTGGAGATGCGGTACTCCCCCGCGTGGCCGGCGTGGTGCCAGTCGGTGGCCAGGGCGAGGTGGTGGATGGTCATGGGGTCCACTCGGTCTCGAGGATGGCGTAGATGGCTTCGCTGGCCCATTCGCCTTTGACGTACTCGTTGTCGACGAGGGTGGCTTCGTGGCGCATGCCGAGTTTGGCGAGGACGCGGGCGGAGGCGGTGTTGCGGGCGTCGAGGCGTCCGGTGATGCGGTGCAGGGGCAGGCCGGTGAAGCCGAGGGCGAGCATGGCGCGGGCGGCTTCGGTGGCGTAGCCGTGGCCGTGGTGGTCGGGGTGGAGGATGTAGCCGATCTCGCCTTGGCGGTGGGTTTCGCTGGTCCAGACGAGCAGGGCGGAGCCGATGAGCTCGCCGTTGTTGCGGAGGGTGACGGCGAGGTCGAGGGCGTCGCCTTCTTCGTGGATGGCGGTGCGGGTGGCTTTCTTGGCGAGGGCTTCGCGGCTGGTGTCGCGGTCGCGGGGTTCCCAGTAGAGGTAGCGGGCGACGTCGGGGCGGGATTCGTAGGCGTGGACGGCGTCGAGGTCGTCGGTGGTGAAGGGGCGCAGGGAGAGGCGGGGGGTGGTGATGGGGTAGGCGGGTTGCAGCACGGGGGCAGTGTAGGGATGGGTCAGCGGGGTGGCAAAAGGTTTTCGAGTGCGTGGGTGAGCAGGGCGCGGGCGTGTTCGGCGGGGCGTTGTTCGACGACGAGTTCGAGCCAGAGGGTGGACAGGGTGGTGTAGAGGAGGCGGGCTCGGGGGTCGGTGTCGGGCAGGTCGAGGGCTTGGGCGATGAGGCGGGTGCAGCCGTCGGTCCAGCGGCGGGCGATCTGTTGGAGGACGGGGTCGCGGCCGGCGTGGACGTACAGCTCCCATAGGCCGAGCTGGCGGGTGCGGTCGGCGTCGGTGGTGAGGATCTCTGGGAGGCCGGTGAGGCCGTGGCGGGTGATCCAGGTGGCGGTGGTGGTGAGTTCGGTCTCGACGAGCTGGGCGAAGGCTTCGGCGAGGAGTTGGTCGCGGGAGGTGAAGTAGTAGGTGGTGGCGGCGAGTGGGAGGTGGGCGCGCTGGGCGACGGCTCGGTGGGTGACGGCGGCGAAGCCGCCTTCGGCGAGGAGGTCGACGGCGGCGTTGAGGAGGGTGGTGCGGCGGCGGCGGGAGCGGGCCTGGGTGGCGGGGTTGGGGTTTTTCATGGGGTGCGGGCGGCGAGGTTGAGGACGATGACGCCGGCGATGATGAGCAGGATGCCGCCGATCTTGTACGGGGTGAGGGTCTCCCCCATGAAGGCGGCGCCGATGAGGGCGATGGCGGCGGTGCCGGCGCCGGACCAGACGGCGTAGGCGGTGCCCATGTCGAGCTGGAGTTTGAGTGCTTGGGCGAGGAGGGTGAAGGAGGTGATGTAGCCGGCGGCGACGACGATGGTCCAGCCGATGTGGGTGAGGCCGTTGCTGAGTTTGAGTGCGCTGGTGGCGAGGATTTCTGAGGCGATGGCGAGGGCGAGCAGGATCCAGGCCATGGTGTTCCTTTGTGGGGGTGAAGTGGTACGGGTGTCCCATTTTATCGTCGGGCTCCGCTCCCCTGGGTGTGGCGGAACTGCTTGAAAACGCAGTCGAATACGTGTTCCACTGGAAGGTGTGGGTTGGGACGCGCTTCCGCTGGTTGACGCCGCCGATGAGCGACCGCTGATCGAGCGGCGCGCGGTGCTGCGCGACGGCTTCTACGAGACGCAGGCCCGGACGATGATCGAGCGGGTGCCGCCGGTGGCGGGCATCGCGCAGCAGTGGGCCATCTCCCCCTATCGGGGGTGCGCGCACGCGTGCCGGGGGTGCGGGGCGCGGGCGGGTCATCGGCGGCTGGGGCTGGACGCGGGGCGTGATTTCGACACGCGGATCGTGGTCAAGCCGAACGCGGTGGCGCGGTTGCGCGCGGAGCTGGCGCGCTGGGGTGGTGAGGAGCTGGCGGTGGGCGTCAGCGGTGACTGCTACCAGGAGGCGGAGCGGACCTACCGGCTGATGCCGGGGGTGATCGGGGCGCTGGCGGAGGCGGGGGTGCCGTTCACCGTCTACACGAAGGCGGCGCTGGTGTTGCGGGACGCGGCGTTGCTGGCGGAGGCGGGGGCGCGGGTGGCGGTGTCGATCGCGTTCGTGGACGAGCGGATCCGGCGGGCGGTGGAGCCGGGGGCGCCGACGGCGCAGGCGCGGCTGGAGCTGGTGTCGGCGCTGGCGGAGGCGGGGGTGGAGTGCCGGGTGCTGATGGCGCCGGTGCTGCCGTTGCTGAGCGACGCGGCCGATCAGCTGGGGGCGACGGTGCGGCGGATCGCGGGTGCGGGGGCGGGGGCGGTGGAGCCGGTGGTGTTGCGGCTGCCGGCGGGGACGCGGGCGTGGTACCTGGAGTGGCTGGGTGAGGCGCATCCGGGGCTGGTGGCGCGTTACGAGGAGCTGTACGACCGGGCGGGGCTGCCGTCGCCGGACTACGAGCGGCGCATCACGGAGCAGATCGCGCAGTTGTGCCGGGTGTACGGGATGGCGTTCGGTCCTGGTGAGGCGCGGGGGCGGGAGCCGCGGGCGGCGCAGCTCTCCCTCGTTTGACCGCGCCTGCCTCTTCTGCGGGAAAAATCGGGTCGATCCGGGTGGGTGGGCGCTGCTAGCGTTCCGGCGCATGAACGAGACCAGCATGGGCGCCGGTGGCGCCGGCGGGGTTGACGCCGAGGCGTTCGTGGCCGACGGGTTCGTCAAGGTGGAGTCGGTCGTGCCGGGCGAGGTGGCCGACGCGGCGCGGGCGCTGTTGTGGCAGCGGATCGGGTTGTCGCCGGACGATCCGTCGGGGTGGACGCGGCCGGTGGTGTGGACGGCCGACCTGACGGGCGAAGGGCCTTTCGGGCAGATCGTACGCAGTCCGCGGCTGGCGTCGGCGCTGGACGCGGTGGCGGGCGCGGGCGGGTGGGTGCCGCCCGGCAGTCTGGGCAACGTTCCTGTGCGGTTCCCGCGGGTGCCGCCGGCCGAGGACCGGGGCTGGCACATCGACGCCAACACGCCGCGCGCGGACGGCACGTACGGGGTGAGCCGGCGGTCGCACACGTTGCTGCTGCTGGTGCTGCTGTCGCGGGTGGGGCCGCGGGACGCGCCGACGCGGATCCGGGTGGGCTCGCAGCGGGACATGGCGGCGCTGCTGGACGAGCGGGTGCGGGACGTGATGGAGATCGGGCCGGCGTTCGAGGAGGTGGGCCGGGACCGGCCGGTGGCGCTGGCGACCGGTTGTCCGGGTGATGTGTATCTGGTGCATCCGTTCACGGTGCACGCGGCGCAGGAGCACGAGGGGGCTGAGCCGCGGTTCATGGCGCAGGCGCCGGTGTTCCTGTCGCGTCCGCTGGAGCCGGGTGCGGATTCCGCGTTGGCGCGGGCGGCCGGCTACTGAGCTGGCGGTCTTCCGCCGGCGGTGATCAGACGTCCGACCGTCAGCGGGTGGTGGTGGTGAGCAGGAAGGCGGCGGCGCCGAGTGCGGCGGCGGCGAGGATCACCGCGGCCAGGCCGGCCAGGATGAGCAGGCGCCGCCACAGGCTGGGCCTGGGTGGCGGGCGGCACTCCCCCGTGTCCATGTCTTCGACGGTAACAAGGGGGTTGAGCTGGGCTGATGCCGGGTCAGGTGGGGGCGGGGGCGGTGCGGGTGGCGAGGTGGTCGAGTGAGATGCCGAGGACGTCGGCCAGGGCGGCGATGGTGAAGAACGCGGGTGTGGCGATCCGGCCGGTCTCGATCTTGCGGAGGGTTTCGGCGGACATGCCGGCGGCGGCGGCGACCTCGACGATGCTGCGCTCGCCGCGGGCCTGGCGGAGCATCGTGCCGAGGTGCTCGCCGCGGAGCCGTTCTTCGGGGGTCAGCGGTGGTCGCACCATGGAGCTCACTCTATACCGTTACCGGTATTGTTATCGTTCGGTGTGCGTCCCTCACCTGGGTAATAACCGGTGGTCAGGTGATGCGGCAGGCCGGTGGCCGTGCTCGCGGGGCCGCGGGTCGCGCTGTCCGGTGTGACGGGACGGCTGCGACGGGTGCCGCTCGGGCGCGCGTGCCGGCGCCGGGGCGGTGGTGGTCAGGCCGTCCGCGTCCGGCCGGGTCCGCGCGCAGGTTTGGCGGAGCAGGCGGGTCGCTCGCGGTAATAAGCGCGGTGCGGGGCGCGCGGGCGTCCTCCTTCGCGGCTCTTCGGGCTGCGGGAGCGTACGGGGTCCGCGTGGTCCTCGCGAGTCGGCGCGGCCCCGGGGCCGTCCGCCGGATGCTGGACGTCCTGGGGGTCGATGCCGGTCCCGGCGGGTGCCGGGGTGTGTCGCCGTCGTCTCCCCCGGTCGCCTCGCGGGGCTGATCGCCTCGGCGGGCGGGCTGCCGGGTTGCCCGTGCGGGATGCTGCTGGTCGTCACCGTTGTCATGGCGCCTCACAGGGGCGGAGCCGGCGTCCGCCTCGTGCGGCGCCGCCCGCCGTCGTCCCCAGGTTATGTCCGGCCCCTTATCCGGGGCAGTTCCTGCCAAAACCCTCAGCAAGTTTTTGCCTGCCGATGGGGCGGCCATGGTGTGCGGCGGCGGAATCGCCGGTGAGGGGGCGGCGCCGGGGCGCGCGTGAGCAGGGGAACCTCACGCGGGCCCCGGCGTGGTCAGCTCGAACCAGACGACCTTGCCGCGCCGGGAGGGGGTGCTGCCCCAGGTGTCGGCCAGCGCCTCCACCAGTTCCAGGCCGCGGGAGCCTTCGTCCTGCTCGCCGGCGTGGCGGGGGCGGGGCGGGCGGGGGTCGGCGTCGGCCACCTCGCAGCGCAGCCGTCCGCCGCGGGCCCACATGCTGAGCACGACGGGGCCGCGTGCGTGCTGGATCGCGTTCGTGACCAGTTCGCTGACGAGCAGTTCGGCGGTCTCCCCCGTCTCGCTGGGCGGCCCCCACTCGGCGAGCAGGCCGCGTGCCGCGCGGCGGGCGCGCGGCACCGAGGAGGCGGTCGCGGGCAGCGTCCAGGACGCCGCGACCACGGGCATGGACGTGGACAGGCAGACGGGCACGGACGTGGGCGTGAGCGACGGCATCAACGCGGGCACGAGGGCGGGCATCAGCGCGGGCAGGGCGGCGCGCATGGCCGTGGGGGTGGGGCTCATGCCGATCCCTGCTGGGCCACCGGGCGAGCGGCGCCCGAGCCGGTGTCGCCGCGTGGCGGGTACGGAGGCTGGTGCTGGCGCATGTCGGATTCCCCCAATCCTTGGTGCGTCCCGCTTCCGGGTCACTCCATCACCATGTCCGCACCCCCCGTCCCACCAAGAGGTGAGAAATCCCTATTTGAGTACCTAGATACGTACGCCGAAGGCAAAGGCGATCTCGCCGGCGAGCGTTAGGATACGACTGTATCCATTCGGGAGATGAGGTCACCATGCGCACGCCTGACCGGCCGTCCGCCTTCACCAGCGACTCTGCCCGTGACAAGTACTACGCCGTCTACGACCGGCTGCTCGCCGAGCTGTGGCCGGTGCCGGTGGACGCCGTCGACGTGGAGACCCGCGCCGGCGTCGTGCGGATCCACCGGGCCGGGCCCGCCGAGGGGGATCCGGTGGTCCTGCTGGCCGGTGCCGGCGCGAACGCGCTGGCCTGGTACCGCTACATCGAGCCGCTGGCGCGTACCCGCCCCGTCCTTGCCCTCGACCCTCTCGGCGAGCCGGGCCGCTCGGTCCAGAGGCGGCCGCTCGCGACCGGCGCCGAGGTCGGGGGCTGGATCACCGACGTCCTGGCCGCGGTCGGGGCCGAGCGGGCACACGTGGCGGGTTTCTCCGCCGGGGGCTGGGCCGCGGTGGAACAGCAACGCGGCGGAGGCGGCCGGGTCGCGGCGCTGACGCTGGTGGACCCGGGCGGCTTCGCGCCGCTGCCCAGGCGGTTCATCCGCTGGGCCCTGGCCGGCGCCGTCGCCTCCATGCTTCCCCGTACGTTGCGGCACCGCATGGCCGGCGTGGTGGGCAACGGGGTGCTGCGCGAGGACGGGCTGGTGGAGCTGATGCGGGCCGGCTGGTCCTTCCGCCGCCGGGTGCTCATCCCGCCCGTTTACACCGACGAGCAGATACGTGAGGTGTCCGTGCCCGTGCAGGTGCTGCTGGGTGAGCGCAGCGCGCTGCTCGACGCGCGGGCGCTGGCCGCGCGGCTGGCCGGCATCGCGCCGTCCTGGCGCGTGGAGATCGTGCCCGGCACCGGACACTCGCTGCCCGTCGAAGCTCCGGACCTGGTCGCGAAGCGGATCCTCACCTTTCCCCGCCAGGCCCAGGACGGGACCGCGACGCCGCGGCACAGCACGAGCAACGGATAGGAAGCGGGCATGCCCCGACAGGTGGATCATGATGAGCGGCGGCGCCTGCTGACCGAGGCGCTGCTGCGCATCGCCGGCACCCGTGGCCTGCGGGCGGTGTCGATGCGGGAGATCGCCGCCGAGGCCGGGGTCTCGCTGCGCGTCGTCCAGTACTATTTCGCGAACAAGCAGGCTCTGCTGGAGTCCGGCCTCACCGAGCTGGGCGCCCGCATGGACCGCCGGGTCAAGCAGCGGGCCGCCGCCGCGGCGGGTGAGCTGACGCCGCGAGGCGTTCTCGCCGCCGTCCTCGGCGCGATCGTGCCCTTCGACGAGCAGAGCAGACTGGACTCCATGGCCTGGACCGCCTACTACAGCGCGGCCCTCACCGACCCGGCGCTCGCCGCGGCCGGGCTGACTCTGCCCAACGCGCTGGAGAACTTCCTCACCCTGCGGTTGACCGCCGCGCAGCAGGCCGGGGACATCGCCCCCGATCGCGACCCGCGTACCGAGGTCGCCGGCCTGCTGGCTCTCGCCAACGGCCTGACCTCCAGTGTCCTCAGCGGGCAGCGCAGCCACGAGGCCGCCACCGAGATCATCGACTACTACCTGGACCGCCTGTTCGGGCGGGATCACCGAGGATTTGACCCTCACCCACCGTGAGGGTCCATGGTGGGAGGCATGAGTCTGTCGGTCGGCCAGGTCGCCCGCCTCGCCGGCGTCACCGTACGCGCCCTGCACCACTACGACGAGATCGGCCTGCTCACCCCCACCGAGCGCACCCGGGCCGGCTACCGCCACTACACCGACGCCGATCTCGCCCGCCTGCAGCAGATCCTCCTGTACCGGGAGCTCGGCTTCCCCCTGGAGGAGATCGCGGTCATCCTCGACGAGCCCCGGGCCGACGAGCTGACCCATCTGCGCCGCCAGCACGCGCTGCTCACCGACCGCGCCCGCCATCTCGGCCACGTGATCGCCGCCGTCGAGCGGGCGATCCACGCGCACACCAGCGGCATCACTCTCACCCCCGAGGAGCGTTTCGAGGTGTTCGGCGACTTCCGGCCCGAGGAGCACGAGGCGGAGGCCGCCGCCCGCTGGGGCGCGGATCCCCGTTACGCCGAGAGCCGCCGCCGGGTCGCCTCCTACACCAAGGCCGACTGGCTGGAGCTCAAGGCCGAGGCCGGGGCCATCACCGGCGCGCTCGCCGCCGCCTGCGAGGCCGGCCTGCCCGCCGGCGGCGAGCACGCGATGGATCTGGCCGAACGTCACCGCGGCCATGTCGACCGCTGGTTCTACGACTGCGGCCATGACCTGCACCGCCGCCTCGGCGACCTGTACGTCACCGATGCCCGGTTCACCGCGTTCTTCGACGCGGTGCTGCCGGGCCTGGCCGGTTACGTGCGGGAGGCCATCCACGCCAACGCCGCCCGCCACCTCTGATCCATACCCTTGCGGGCATATAACCGCTTGGGTATATTCGCTGGCATGCCTTTCGACGTCCTGGCCGAGCCCGCCCGCCGGCACATCCTCGACCTGCTCCTCGAACGCCCCCGCAACGTCACCGAGCTCACCGCCCGCCTCGGCCTCACCCAGCCCGGCACCAGCAAGCACCTGCGCGCCCTGCGCCGCGCCGGTCTCGTCACCGTCCGCAAGGACGCCCAGCGCCGCTTCTACGAGCTCACCCCCGCTCCCCTGGCCGAGATCGACGCCTGGCTCACCCCCTACCGCCGGCTCTGGACCCGCAGCTTCGACCGGCTGGAAGCCCATCTGGACGCCATGCCCGACGAGCCCGGGGAGGACGTGCGATGAACGAGAGCCTCACCCTCCACCCCGACGGCCGCACCTCCCTGCGGATGCGGCGCCGCCTGCCCCACCCGCCGGAGAAGGTCTGGCGGGCCATCACCGAGCCGAGCCACCTGGCCGCCTGGTTCCCGGCCGAGGTCACCTTCGACGGCGACCGGATCGGCTACGGCTTCGGCCCCGACGGCCGCGTCACCCACCGTGAGCCGCCCCGCCTGTTCGCCCACACCTGGGGCGAGGACCATCTGCGGTGGGAGCTGGAGCCCGACGAGGGCGGCGGGACCCTGCTCACGCTCACCCACACCTTCTCCGACCGGTACGGCGCCGCCAGCTTCGCCGCCGGCTGGCACACCTGCCTCATCGCCCTGCTCGCCCGGCTGGACGGCCGATCCCCCGCCCCCGGCCCGCCGGAGACGGGGCGGCTGCACGAGGACTACGTCCACATCCTCGGTCTGGACGCCGCGACCTGCGACGGCGGCACCGTACGGGTGGAGCGCCAGCTCGTCCGCCCGGCCGGGCACGTCTGGCGGCATCTGGACGGCGACCTCGCCGCCGTCGGCGAGCCGCCGCCCGCCCCGTTCACCGTGCCCGCCGTCCCCGCCGGGCCCGTCACCCGCGCCGAGCCCGGCAGGCTCCTGCAGTACGGGACGCCGGGCGGCAGCGTCCGCTGGGAGCTGGGCGAAGGCACCGGCCACGGCGCCCGTCTCGTCCTCACCTGCACCGGCGACCCGGCCACGTTGCCCGCCTGGCGTTCCCGCGCCGCCGCGCTCGCCGCGGAGCTCGCCGCCGAGGGCTGACAGCGATCCCGGCGCGGGCACCGGGAAGCGGTCAGGCGGTCAGGCCCAGCGCCGCCGCCGTCAGCGCCCGCGCCCGCCCCGACTCCACCAGCACCTCCGTGGAGTCCGACAACTGATCGACACAGCCGGCCACCGGCAGCGCCCGGATCGCCGGGTCCGACACCGACGCCATCAGCGCCTCGGCGAACCGGTCCCCTCCGATCACCCGGAACGGCCGGTCGTGGAAGCCGCGCACGTCCTCGTCCAGCCGTTCGGCCAGCGCCAGCCGGTTCTGCAGGGCCGCCAGGCGGGAGTAGGCTCCCGACAGTCGTTCCTCCCGCTCCCGCCACGACCGCGCGGACACCGCCGCCCCCAGGCACTCCCCCAGCTCCGCCGACCCGGGCAGCCGCGCCAGGGCGCTGCCGAGCCATTTGGCGTAGGGCGGGTAGCGGCGGCGCAGCAGCAGCGCCAGCCGCATCACCTCGCGGGCCAGCCGCGCCCCCACCACCGCCGACCCCAGCTCGTCGCCCACCTCGCCGCACCGGCCGGGGAACGGCTCCTCCTGCGCGATGCGCCGCCACTGGCAGGCCAGCACGTACCGCCACACGTCCTCGGGATACCAGCGCAACGCCGCCCGCGCCGCCTCCAGCGCGCCCAGGCCGTCGTGGAAGACCTCGCCGCGGGTCACCTCCGCCAGCCGCTGCCACGGCACCGACAGCCAGTCGAGCAGCGACATGCCCGCCCGCGGGTCGAACCCCAGCTGCTCGCGCAGCCACGCGCCCGGCTCGCACACCCGTACGCCGGGCCGGGTCCGGCCGTGGTAGGGGAACACCGTCGGCAGGCCGTGGAAACGCTCCGGCAGCCCCGCCAGCACCCGCGCCTCCACCTCGGCCACCTGCTCGCCCGGCACGAACAGCAGCACCCGCGGCCCCCAGTCGTGGTCGGCCGAACGCGCGGTGTCGAACGCCAGCACCTCCGACCCCGGCCCCACCAGCGCGGCGCTGTGCGCGGTCCGCGGCACCAGCGGCGCCACCACCTCGTGGTAGAAAGCCCGCGACAACTCAATACCCGGCATGAAATCGCACATCACGCCGTCAACTCTGCACCAGCACCGCCCGAACCTCACCCGATTTTCAGCCCGCTCCCCGCGGGCGTGTCAGGCGGTGACGTACGAGGTCCTCACCTGGCGGCGCCGGTAGCCGATGCGCTCGTAGACGCGGATCGCGGCCAGGTTGTCGTCGTCCACCATCAGCGCCGCCCGCCCGTAGGTGTCGACGAGCCGTCCCGACACCCACCGGCACACGCGCTCGGCCAGCCCGCGCCCGCGGTAGGCGGCGACGGTCGCGACGCCGGCCAGCAGCCCGACGTCGGGGGCCGACCAGGCGTCGGCGGCGACGGCCGCGAGCCGGTCGCCGTCCCGCAGCCCCGCCCACCGGCGCACCCCGATGCCGCCGGGGACCGCGTAGGCGTCGGGGGCGTCGGCCGCCAGCAGCGCCGTGATCTCCGCCTCGGCGCCGTCCAGCCACCCCACGCCGTCCTCACCGTCCTCGCCGTCCTCGCCGTTGCCGCCGGTGTCGTCGTGGAGGTCGGCCAGGCTCATCCAGGAGAAGCACGGCCCCGCCCGCAGCCCCTCCACCGCGCCGGCGACCCGCCCGATCAGCTCGACGTCGCCGAGCGGCCGGTACGACGGCCCCAGCTCGGCCAGGGCGTGCCGCACCAGCGGGACGGCGTCACGCGGCCGACCCCACACCGCGAGCCGGTCCCAGCGGGAGATCACCGGGCAGCCGGCCACGACCGCGCCGCCGGACGCCCAGGCCCGCGCGCCGGGCCGCAGGCCCTGGGCCGCCCACATCACCAGGTCGTCGTCCCCGCACGCCGACCTCACCTCGGCCGGGGTGCGCAGCTCCCGCGTCAACGGACGGCTCCCTGGTGGGTCACAGGATGGCGCCGGGCCGGTAGGCCGCCGCCTCCGGGTGCTCGGCCACGATCTCGGCGACCCGCTGCGTGACCGCCTCCACCTGGTCGGCCGCCGCGCCGGTGAACGACACCCGGTCGGCCAGCAGCCCGTCCAGCCGCTCCCGGTCCAGCGGGAAACGCTCGTCGCCGGCCAGCAGGTCCAGCAGCTCGTTGGCCGCGCCGCGCGAGCGCATCGCCAGCGCCGCCGCGACCGCGTGCTCCTTGATCAGCTCGTGGGCCTGTTCCCGGCCCATCCCGGCCCGTACGGCCGCCATCAGCATCTTCGTCGTGGCCAGGAACGGCAGGTAGCGGTCCAGCTCGGCGGCGATCACCGCGGGGAAGGCGCCGAACTCGTCCAGCACCGTCAGCATCGTCTCCGTCAGCCCGTCGAAGGCGAAGAACGCGTCCGGCAGCGCCACCCGGCGCACCACCGAGCACGACACGTCGCCCTCGTTCCACTGGTCGCCCGCCAGCTCCCCGGCCATGGAGGCGTAGCCGCGCAGCACGACGGCCAGGCCGTTGACCCGCTCGCAGGAGCGGGTGTTCATCTTGTGCGGCATGGCCGAGGAGCCGACCTGCCCTTCGGCGAACCCCTCGGTGACCAGCTCGTGCCCGGCCATCAGCCGGATGGTCCTGGCCAGCGACGACGGCGCCGCCGCGGCCTGCACCAGAGCGGTCACCACCTCGTAGTCCAGCGAGCGCGGGTAGACCTGTCCCACGCTGGTGAAGGCGCCGGCGAACCCCAGGTGCTCGGCCACCCGGCCCTCCAGGGCGGCGAGCTTGGCCCGGTCGCCGCCGAGCAGGTCCAGCATGTCCTGGGAGGTGCCGACGGGGCCCTTGATGCCGCGCAGCGGGTAGCGGGTGATCAGCTCCTCCAGCCGCCGGTGGGCGACCAGCAGCTCGTCGGCCGCCGTCGCGAACCGCTTGCCCAGCGTGGTGGCCTGCGCGGCCACGTTGTGGGAGCGGCCGGCCATCACCGTGGCCTCGTGCTCCTTCGCCAGCGTCGCCAGCCGCGCCAGCAGCGCCACTACCCGGTCGCGCGCCAGCAGCAGGCTGTCGCGGATCTGCAGCTGCTCGACGTTCTCCGTCAGGTCGCGCGAGGTCATGCCCTTGTGCACCTGCTCGTGCCCGGCCAGCGCGTTGAACTCCTCGATGCGCGCCTTCACGTCGTGCCGCGTCACCCGCTCGCGCGCGGCGATCGACTCCAGATCGACGTGCTCGACGACCTTCTCGTAGTCGGCGACCGCGCCGTCCGGCACCGCGACGCCCAGCTCCGCCTGCGCCCGCAGCACCGCCAGCCACAACCGCCGCTCGGCGACGATCTTGTATTCGGGTGACCACAGGCGGGTCAGGTCCGGCGAGGCGTAGCGGGCGGCCAGGACGTTCGGGATGCGCGGCTTGGAAGTCACGTTCGACAAGTGTAGGCATCGCCGCCGGCCACACCGCACACAGGATCCCGTACGAGAAGGAAGGGCCCGGCCGCCGTCACCGGCGACCGGGCCCGCACCTGCCGCGCGCCGTCAGGACGGCGTCGGCTCCAGCACCTTCTCCTCCTTGACCGGCGCCGCCGGGCCGCGCCGCAGCCGCTCCTTGGCCCGCTCGACCATCGTGTACAGGGTCGGCACCAGCACCAGCGTGAGCAGCGTCGAGGAGATCAGCCCGCCGATCACCACGATCGCCAGCGGCTGCGAGATGAACCCGCCCGACCCCGTCACGCCCAGCGCCATCGGCGTCAGCGCGCAGATGGTCGCCACGGCCGTCATCAGGATCGGCCGCAGCCGCCGCCGGCCGCCCTCGATGACCGCCTCGACCACGCCCATGCCCTGATCGCGGTACTGGTTGATGAGGTCGATGAGCACGATCGCGTTCGTCACCACGATGCCGATCAGCATCAGCATGCCGATCAGCGCGGGCACGCCCATCGGGGTGCCGGTCGCGACCAGCAGCCCGATCGCGCCGGTCGCCGCGAACGGGATCGACACCAGCAGGATCAGCGGCTGCACGAAGCTGCGGAACGTCGCCACCATGATCAGGAACACGATCGCGATGGCCGCGAGCATCGCCATGCCGAGGTCGGCGAAGGCGTCCTCGTGGTCCGCCGACGCGCCGCCCAGCGTGTAGGAGGCCGACGACGGCAGCTGCAGCCCGTCCAGCTTCTCGCGCAGCTTCTGCGTCACCGCCCCCAGGTCGCCGGCGTCGGCGGCCTTGGCCGTGACCGTCGCCGACCGCTCACCGTCGATGCGGGTCACCTGGGTGGGCCCGGCGACCTCCTTGACCTGCGCCACCGACGACAGCCGCACCAGGCCCGAGGCCGTCATCAGCCGCAGGTCCCGTACCTCCTTGACGTCCTGCGGCGCCGCCGCGCCGCGCAGCACCAGGTCGCTGTTGCGGCCGTCGAGCGTCACCTGGCCGAGCGGCGCGCCGCGGAACGCCTGCGCCACGCTCTGCCCGATCTGCGCCTCCGACAGGCCGCGCGCCGCCGCCTTCTCCCGGTCGACGACGACCTCGATGCGCGGCGCGGACGCCTCCATGTTCGACGAGACGTCCCGCAGCCCCTCGACCTCGCCCATCGCCTTGGCGACCTGCTCGGAGGCGGAGCGCAGCGTGTCCAGGTCGGGGCCGCGGACGATGACGCTGATGCCGTCGGCGTTGAACCCGCCGCCGCCGGCCGCGCCGACCGTGACCTCACCGACGCCGGTCAGCTTGCCGATCTTCTCGCGCAGCCGCTGCTCCACCGCCGGGGTGTCGGCCCCGTCGGCGAGCGTCACCGAGTACGACGCCCGGTCCGAGCCGCCGCCCCCGCCGAACGCGGCCGCCATCGCGTTGCCGCCGCCCACGTTCGCCTGGTACATCTCGACCTGGTCGTCCTCGGCGAGCACCTGCTCGATCTTCTTGGCCGCCCGGTCGGTGGTCTCCAGGTCGGTGCCGACCGGCATCCGCTGCGACAGCGAGATCGTGTTCTGGCCCGAGGAGTCCAGGAAGTTCGTCTGCAGGGCGCCCGCGACGCCCATCGTCGCGACGAACACCGCCACCCCGATGAGCACCGTCGTCAGCTTGAACCGCGTCGCGAACCGCAGCACCGGCAGGTAGGCCCGCTGCAGCGGCGAGCGCAGCTCCTTGGCCTCGGCCTCCTCGCGCTGCTTGCGCGCCTGCTCGGGCGTGAGCTGCGGCGCCTTCAGGAACCAGTACGCCAGCACCGGCACCACCGTCAGCGACACCACCAGCGACGCCAGCAGCGCCACCGTCACGGTGATCGCGAACGGGCTGAACAGCTCCCCGACCATGCCGCCGACGACCGCGATCGGCACGAACACCGCCACCGTCGTCAGCGTCGAGGCCGTCACCGCGCCCGACACCTCGCGCACCGCCGTCAGGATCGCCTGCAGCTTGGCTTCCCCGTAGCCGAGGTGCCGCTTGATGTTCTCCAGGACCACGATCGAGTCGTCCACGACCCGGCCGACCGCGATCGTCAGCGCGCCGAGGGTCAGCATGTTGAGCGAGTGGCCGCCCGCCCACAGGGCGATCAGCGCGATCACCACCGACAGCGGGATCGACACCGCCGTCACCAGCGTCGAGCGCACCGACAGCAGGAACACCAGGATGACCAGCACCGCGAACACCAGGCCCAGCAGGCCCTCGGTGGTCAGGCTCTCGATCGACTGCTCCACGTAGGGGGCCTGGTCGAACACCACCGACACCGCCGTGTCCGACCCGTCGCCCAGCGCCTTGGTCAGGTCCGGCAGCAGTTCGCGGATCTCGTGCGAGATCGACACCGCGTTCCCGTCGGGCGTCATCGTGACCGACACGCCGAGGCTGGTGCGCCCGTCGGTGCGGGTGATCGACGTGGCCGCCGCGAGCCCCTGCTTGATGGTGGCGACGTCGCCCAGCTTGACCGGCCGCAACGACCGCGTCTGGGCCTGCGCTTGTGCTTGGGCCTGGGACGTGGGGGTGCGGGCCTGCTGCTGGGCCTGCGCCTGCTGCTGAGGCTGCTGGGGCTGGGCCTGCTGGGGCTGGGCCGGCGTCAGGTACAGGTTCTTCAGCTTCTCCAGGGAGTCGACCCGGGTGCCCACCTGCACCGTCAGCGCCCTGCCGTCCTCGACCAGGGTGCCCGCCGGGATCGGCGTGCCGTTCGCCCTCAGCGCCTCGGGGATCTGCGCGGGCGACACGCCCGCCAGGGCCATCTTCCCGGCGTCCGGCTCGATCGTCACCACGTCGCCGCGGACGCCGGTGACCGTCGCCTCGCGCACGCCCTCCACGCCCTGCAACGCCGGCACCACGATCCGGTTGAGCTTGTCGGCCATGGCCTGCTGGTCGCCGCCGTCGCCGACCGCCAGCACCAGCACCGGGATGTCGTCGGTGCTGCCCGCCGCGACCTGCGGCTCGACGCCGTCCGGCAGCCTCACCCGGTTGAGCGCCTGCTGCATCTTGTTCAGCGACGCCTCGATGTCGGTGCCGTACTCGAAGGCCACCTGGACCTGGGCCACGCCCTCCCGTGAGGTGGACGTCAGCTCCTCCATGCCGTCCAGCCCCTGGAAGGATTCCTCGATAGGCTTGGTGACCTGCTCCTCCACGATGTCCGGTGACGCGCCCGGGTACGGGGCGATCACGAACGCGCCGGGGAACGACAACGACGGCAGCAACTGCTGCTTCAGCTGCGGGATCGTGAACGCGCCGAACGCGCTGAGCACGACCGCGATCAGGATCACAAGAGTGCGGTTGACCAGGCTCAACCTGGCGAAAGCGGTCATAAGCCCCCTCCAAGAGTTCGGCTTAGACTAACACTTCGCATCGCACGAATATTTAGACACATCGAACCTTCCTGATAACCTTCTCAGGAAGCGAGAGGTGAAAGTGAACGACGAACGCGAAGACCTGATCCGCAGGATCAACGAGACGCAACGCAACCTGGGGCGCGTCTTCGCCCAGCATCCGTCCCCCCTGTTCACCTCCAACCTCACGATGCGCCAGCTCAAGGTCGTCATGCTCCTGTCAGTACGCGGCGGCTCGGCCAGCGGCCAGGAGATCGCCGCCGGCCTCGGCGTCGGACCCGGCACCGTCACCGGCATCGTCGACCGCCTCCTCGCCCAGGGCCTCGTCAGCCGGCACGAGGACCCCCACGACCGCCGCGTACGCCGCGTCGAGCTCACCCCCGCGGGCGCCGCCTTCCTCGAAGAGGTCAACAGCGTCGGCAGCCAGCAGATGCGCCGCATCATGGACCACCTCGACACCGAGACCCTGCGCGCGCTCGACGAGGTCACCCGGGCGATCTGGACCGTCGCGGAGAAACTCGGCGACTCCTGAAACCCCGGGCGACCCCGCCACCCCTACGCGGGGGAGCCGTCGGCCAGGCGGGACAGGACGGCCGGCAACTCGCCCTCGTAGGCCACCGTCAGCCGCCGCGTCGCCCGCGTCACCGCCACATACAGGTCCCGCCCGCCCATCGGCGACTGCTCCAGGATGCCCGCCGGGTCCACCACCACGACCGCGTCGAACTCCAGCCCCTTGGCCTGCGTCACCGTCAGCACCGCCACCGGCGCGTCCAGGTCCGCCGCCGGGAACGACCGCGCCACCCGCTCACGCAGCGCGTCGCAGGTCACCACCCCGACCCGGCCCTCCCCGATCGCCGCCCGCTCCTGCGCCACCAGCTCGGCCAGCCCCTCCACCAGCCTGCCCGCCGCGACCCGCACCGCGCGCGGCGCCGACTCCCCCGACCGCACCGACTCCGGCGGCTCCTGCCCCGGGTCGAAGGCCCGCAGCACGTCCGCCGCCACGTCCATGATCTCCACCGGCGTCCGGTAGTTGACCCGCAGGTGCTCCATCCGCCACCGGCCCCGCAGGTAGGGGTCCAGCATCTCGCCCCACGACCGCGCCCCGGCCGCCGAACCCGTCTGCGCGATGTCGCCCACCACGGTCAGCGACTTGGCCGGCACCCGCCGCATCACCATCCGCCACGCCATCGGCGACAACTCCTGCGCCTCGTCCACGATCACGTGCCCGTAGGCCCAGCCCCGGTCGGCCGCCGCCCGATCGGCCGTGGTCAGCTCCGCCCCCGGGTCGGCGTGCCGCCCGGCCAGCACGTCCGCCCGCGCGAACACACCCTCCTCGGCCACGCCGGTCGTCTGCAGCACCTCGTTCGCGTACAGCAGCTCCTCCTCCCGCTCCGCCCGCGTCCGCCGCGAGGCCGCGCGCCGCGCCGAGTCGTCCTCGCCCAGCAGCTCGGCCGCCTCGTCCAGCAGCGGGACGTCCTCCACCGTCCACGGCGCGTCCGCCGGGCGCACCAGATGCGTCCAGTCCAGGTCGGGCGGCACGACCGACGCCAGCGCATCCGGCTCCGACAGCAGCCAGGCGACCAGCCGCTGCGGCGTCAGCTCCGGCCACAGGCCGTCCACGGCGCGGCGCACCGCCGGCTCCCCCCACAGCCGCTCCGAGGCCAGGTCCAGGTCCAGCTCGTCCAGGTCACCCTCCAGGTCCAGCGGCTGGGCCAGCTCCTCCAGCTCCGGGTCGCCGTTGGCGAGCTCCTCGATGTGCAGCGACTCCTCCAGCGCCCGCGCCTCCGCCCGGGCCAGCTCCTTCAGCAGCTCGCTCACGTACAGCTTGCGGGCCATGTTGTGCGGCAGCCGCACCGCCCGCGCCCGCTCGTGCAGCGCCACGCACGTCTCGCGCGGCACCCGCAGCGCCAGCCCGTCCAGCCCCACCACCAGGTCGTCCTCCGGCGGCCGCCGGCGCAGCTCCAGCGCCTCGGCCACCACCCCCGCCATCCGCGGGTCGCCCTTGACCACCGCGGCGGCCGGCGCGTCGGCCGCCGTCGCCCGCACGCCCGGGAACATCTCCCCGGCCGTCGTCATCACCACCTGCGTCTCCCCCAGCGACGGCAGCACCTGGCCGATGTAGCGCAGGAACATCGCGTTCGGGCCGACCACCAGCACCCCGCGCCGTTCCAGCACGTCGCGGTGGGTGTAGAGCAGGTAGGCCGCCCGGTGCAGGGCCGCGACCGTCTTGCCGGTGCCCGGGCCGCCCTGCACCACCAGCGCCCCCTGCAGGCCGGCCCGGATCACCCGGTCCTGCTCGGTCTGGATGGTGGCCACCACGTCGCCCATCCGGCCCGTACGGCCCCGGCGCAGCGCCGCCAGCAACGCCGCCTCCCCCACCAGCGTGCGCCGGTCACCCTCGCTCATCCGCTCCAGGTCGAACACCTCGTCGTCGATGGCGACCACGCGGCGGTCCTTCAGATGCAGGTGGCGGCGGCGCAGCAGGCCGGCCGGGTCGGTGGCCGTGGCCACGTAGAACGGCCGCGCCGCCGGCGCCCGCCAGTCGATCAGGACGGCCTCGTGCCGCTCGTCACGCAGCCCGATCCTGCCGATGTAGGTGCTGGCGCCGGAACGCTCGTCGACCCGGCCGAAACACAGGCCCCGCTCGACCGCGTTGAGCTGCGCCAGCCTGCGCGCCTGCTCCGAGGCCAGCGCCTCACGCTCGACCATCGCCTGCCGGGTGCCGCCGCCCCGGCCGTACACCTGGCGCAGCGTCGCCTGCGCCCGTTCCCTGGCGAGGTCGAGCAGCCCGTACAGCCAGGACACGGTCCGCTGTTCGGTGTCAAGGGCTTCGGCGAGACCATCTTGACGATTAGCCATCGAGTGGTATACTCCTATCGGGAAGCTTGTCGAAGCTGGCGTGTTAATGGGAGCGTTCGAGCTTACTCCGCCCCATCACGCCCGCGCAATCGCCGCACGCCCCGCAACCGACCCCGCAGCCCGCCGGATGCTAACTTGTGCGACCGTGTCGCACTATCTGCAGCAACTCTTCTCCCTCCACGGCCGCCGCGCCCTCATCACCGGCGGCAGCTCCGGAATCGGCCACGCCATCGCCGAAGCCCTCGGCCGCGCCGGAGCCGACGTCGTCCTCGTCGCCCGCCGGCCCACCGAACTCGACCAGGCCGCCGACCACCTCCGCCACCACGGCGTCACCACCACCTGCATCAGCGCCGACCTCGCCCACCGCGACGACGTCCAGCGCGTCTGCGACACCGCCGGCGACATCGACATCCTCGTCAACAACGCCGGCAACAACATCCGCAAACCCATGGCCGAGCTGACCACCGACGACTACGAACTCACCGTCGCCGTCAACCTCACCGCCCCCTACCTGCTCGGCCAGCACTTCGGGCCCCGCATGGCCGCCCGCGGCTGGGGCCGCATCATCAACATCGGCTCCCAGCAGTCCATCAGCGCCTTCGGCGACAGCGGCGCCTACGGAGCCGCCAAAGCCGGCCTCGCCGGCCTCACCCGCTCCCAGGCCGAAGCCTGGTCAGCCGCCGGCGTCTGCGTCAACACGATCATCCCCGGCTTCGTCCTCACCCCGCTCACCGCCCCCGCCCAAGCCGTCCCCGGCCGCGTCGACGCCCTCGCCGCCCGCCACATGACCGGCCGCAACGGCATCCCCGCCGACTTCGCCGGCGCCGCCGTCTTCCTCGCCGGCAACGCCTCAGCGTTCGTCACCGGCCAGATGCTGTACGTCGACGGCGGCTTCTCCGTCCACTAGAGCGACCCCACCCTGATCGGCAGGTGCCGCGGACCACGCAACATCGCATTGCGCCGGTACGGCGGCGGATCCTCCACCAGCGTCACCGCCCCGAGACGAGGAATCAGCGCCCCAAGCGCGGCCCGGGCCTCGATCCGGGCGAGCGGCGCGCCGTAACACAGATGGATGCCGCCGCCGAAGCCGAGATGCTGGTTGTCCACCCGGGCCGGATCGAACCGGTCCGGGTCACGGAACCGCCCGGGATCACGGTTGCCCGAAGCGATCACGAGGATCAACGGCTCACCCTTCGGCACCACGGAACCGGCGATGTCCAGGTCGACAAGGGGCACCCGCCTGCGCAGATGCACCGGAGGCTCGTAACGCAGCAGCTCCTCCACCGCGCCGGGCAGCAGACCCGGATCCCGGCGCAACCGCTCCAACTGGTCAGGATGCCGCAACAGCGTCAGAACCCCGTTCGTGATCAGGTTCACCGTGGTCTCATGACCGGCGATGAGCAGCAGCACCGCGGTCTCCGCCAACTCCTCCCGCGTCAGCCGCAGCGCCGGGTCCGGCTCGTTCACGAAGGCCGACAGCATGTCCTCACCCGGACGCCCGCGACGCTGCTCCGCCAGATCCACCAGATACCGGCCCATCTCCACCCGCGCCTGCCGACCCGTACGGGCCCGCTCCGCGGCCTCCTCACCCGGTTGCACATCCGCCGAGGCGACCACCAGATCGGACCAGCGCCGAAACAGCGGCTCGTCCTCCCGCGGCACCCCGAGCAACCGGCAGATGACCGTCACCGGCAGCGGATAGGCGAAATCGTCCACGAGATCGAACTCCGCCCGGTCACGCAGCCCCTCGACCAACTCCCCGGTCAGCTCGGCGATCTGACCACGCATCGCGTCCACCCGGCCCGGGCTGTGCGGCGGACCGAACGGCCGCATCGCCAACGTCCGCAACCGGTGATGCGCGGGATCGTCGAGGATGAGGAAGGGGAGCTGCTCCTGCTCCGACAATCCGGGGTCACGGACCAGGCCGTGACGAGGATCCACGCTCACCCGCGGATCGTGAAGCAAGGCGTTGATCTCGTGATAAGTGCCGACCAGATGACTGCCGTCCGCCTGCCGCACCACGCGACCCGCCTCCCGCAACTCCGCGTACAACGGGTAAGGATCCGGACGGCAGGCGTAGTCCGTGATCCGCTCCAGCAGGGTGTCGGCGGTCATGATGTCACGGCTCCTCGTGAACGGGCGAAACGATCAGGCATGCCGCACCACGGTCAGCCGGCGGTCCGGCAGATGACCGGTGAGCGCCACCGTCGGACCATGCGACAGCTTCTTCGAGTCCGGCACGTCCGAAGGAAGCGTCAACTCCGCGGCCAGCGGCCGATCCGCCGCACCAGGCCCCGGCGGGAACGGAGCAGCCGTCTCGATCAGATGCTGGTAGTACTCGAGCGACTTGGCCATGTTGACCGTCACCGCGGCCGTCACCCGGCCCCGATAGCCGTACACCACGGCCAGACGGCGCGCCTCCAACGTCCCCTGCGCGAGCACGATCTGATCGGAGAACGTGGGGACCCCCACCGACTTGATGTTGAGCCCGAACTGACTCGACCAGAACGACGGCAACGAAAGATGAGGACGCCGCAGCGGCCCCGGACTGACCATGTTGTGAGCCGCCACCTCGGCCTGCGCCACCGCGTTGCCCCAATGCTCCAGCGAGAGCAACTGGTACTCGAACAACGGATGCGGAAAACGCGAGACATCACCGGCGACGAACACATCGTCGGTGACGATCCCGTACATGTCGAAAGCCCGGCACCCCGCGTCACACGCCACCCCGCGCGGACCCGCCGCCAACCCGGCATCCGCCAGCCACTCGACGTTGCGCACCGCCCCCAACGCCACGACACACACATCCGCCTCCACCCGGGCGCCGTCGGACAGATCCGCCCCCACGAACCGGCCCATCCCGTCCCCGCGCAGAGCGGTCACCGTCACGCCGCAGCGCAGGTCCACGCCGTGCGCGCGCTGCACCCCGGCGGCCAGCTTCGACAGCGTGCCACCGAGCGCCCCCACCAAAGGCGCCGGGCCACGCTCGGTCACCGTCACCTCCAGCCCCCGCTCCCGGCAGGCCGACGCGATCTCCGAACCGGTGAAGCCACCGCCGATCACCAGCACCCGCCGCGGCCCGGCCGCCAGCCGCTCGGCCAGCCGCCCGGCGTCGTCACAGGTACGCAACGTGAACACCCCGTCCAGGACCGCCTCCTCCGGATTCGGCCACGGCCGCGCACGGGTCCCCGTCGCGATCAGCAAACGGTCATAGGGGAGCCACTCCCCGTCCGCCAGCAGCACCCGCTTCCGCAGAGGATCCAGACCCGTGGCCGGCACCCCCAGCCGCCACTCCGCATCCGGGTCCCGCCGCATCGGCAACCCCGTCCCGTCCGCCGCCGCATGACCCAGCAGCACCTGCTTCGACAACGGCGGCCGGTCATAGGGCGGATGAGGCTCGTCCCCCACCACGGTCAGCGAACCGACGAAACCCTGCTCGCGCAGCGTCTCCGCGGCCCGCAACCCCGCCAGCGACGCCCCCACCACGACGATGCGGCCCTCACGCGGATCACCGGCCACCGGAGCCCACCTCCTCACCGAGGAGGATCGCCTGGACCGGACACGCCGCCGCGGCCTCACGCACCCGCTCGAACTGATCGTCAGGAACGGCCGGGTCGTACAGCAGCGCCTCCTCCCCGTGCAGGTGGAACACCTCGGGCGCGAGGAACACGCACTGCGCGTAACCCTGGCAACGGGTAAGGTCCACGACGACCTGCATCCCACCGCTCCCTCCGTCGCCTCCCCCCGTTCATGCCCGGAGCGACGGCAAAGAGAAATCGGATACGCGGCGAGGAATCGGCAATCCCCGACGTCGGGCCAACCGCCGGGCGGCTCAGGCAAGTGGCCCCGCCGACCAGCCGGCCCGAGCCTCGGCGCGCCTCTCCAGACGACTGCCCCGCGGCAGCGTCACCGCCAGGATGTCGCTGGGAATGTCCAGCTCGATGCGGTGCCACCGCCCACGAGGCACGATCACGGCCGTACCCGCCGTCAACCTGACCTCCTCCTCCTGCTCCCCCGGCCCCTCCCGACGGAGAAAGAGACGGATCTTCCCCACCAGGCAGGAGACGATCTCCTCAGCCTCCGGATGAACCTCCCAGTGACCGACATGCACGTCCCCACCCGTCTTGGCATGCAACGCCGTCAGCCGCCAGCCGTCCCCGTCGAGGTCAGCGGTCCTTCTCCCGGCGCGGATCCGGCCCTCCTGATCGAGGTGGACGGACGAGGCGAAGAGATCGATCGGGGTAACACTCATGCCGAAGCACCCTCCCGCGGAATCGTTCGGGCCTTGGCCCCCATGACCGAGCATTCTTCGCCGGCCACACCCCAGGCACATCCCGCGAGCGAAGCGAACTCCCCCTACCTCGCAAGGATTGATGGCCGGCCCGCGTACGACGCCGGAAGTACCGCCTTATCTGCCACGCACCGGGCAGATGCCGGTCATGAACGCACAAGACGGGACAAATGCCGATCTCCCCGCCGCAGTAGGCCGAGTCAACGGAGAGAGCGACATCGTCGCCGAACGCTCCGGAGGCGACGTCCGCACCTCCTCCCCACGCCCGATACCCGCCGAACCTGTCGAGCCTCCGCCCGACCCTGAACACAAGGCCGAGGAGGAACGACGCGAGGCGGCCAAGAACGCGGCCGATGACCAGGCCCACCCGGGAGCCGAACCAACCGACTGAGATGCCAGGGGGCGGCGTTTCTGGTCGTCGGGTTTGTTCTGGGTGTGATGCTGCTAGGTTCTGTAATAACCCGACATCTTTACAATGTAGATCATAATCGGGCTCTCTCAGGGCTGGGCGTCCAGCCACTCACGGAAGGTGGGGCCTGCGAGCTTGGCGTGCGGGCTGGGCAGGAAGGCGCCGTCGGCGGCCAGCTCGGCGTCGGGCATCGCGGCCCCGTCGACGCCGACGACCTTGACGCCCCGCCGGGCCCCGAGAAGCTGCGCGGCCTCGGCCAGGATCTCCCTGCGAGGCCCGGCGATCTCGGGGATCGGTGTTCCCGGAACGGCAGGGGCGGTGGCCAGATCGGCCAGTTCCTCGGCCACGGTGCGGCAGGCCACGAGCTGGCTGGGCAGCGCCGGTATGTAGGCGACGTCCCCCTGCTGCCAGTCCAGGAGCTGGCCGACGAACTCGTGGAACTGCGCCGCCCGCAGGATGCGGACGGGCACCGGGCCGGACAGCAGGCGTTCCTCGTGCACCTTCTTGGCCGCGAGGAAACCGGCGGTGGCCTTGTCGACGCCGATGATGGACGCCATGACGATCCGGGCGACCCCCGCCTCCCGGCCGGCCTCCTGCAGATTGCCGGCCGACGTACGGAAGAACTCCGTCGCGGCGTCCTGGTCGGAGGCGTGCCACGAGGCGACATCGACGATGACCTCCGCCCCGGTCAGGGCCTCGGCCAGGCCCTGACCGGTGATGACGTCCACGCCGGTGGCGCGCGACATCGGCACGACCCGATGCCCCCGCTCGGTCAGGACCTCCACGACGTGGCGGCCGAGCCGCCCGGTCGCTCCCGCAACCGCGAACGTGGTGACGCTCATGCAGGGCTCCTCTCTCACGCGCTGTAGTTCTGGCCGGGGGGCATGCCGGGAATCGGCTTGGCGATCAGGGCGGCGGGGGTGAAGAAGCCGATATGGGCGATCGCCATGATGAGCGACCACATCGCCCTGTCGTCGTAGTGCGCCGACGCCCTGGCGTACAGCTCGTCGGGGACGCGCTCCCCCGACGGGTTCGGGGTGAGGACCGCCTCCACCAGCTCCAGCGCGACCCGTTCCGGGTCGGTGAAACGCGTGGCGTCCCGCCAGGTCGCCACGGCGGTGATGCGCTCCTCCGATTCACCGATGCCGCGCAGGTTGCCGGTCTCCCTGACGGTGAAGTACGTGCTGCCGAGGAGCTGCCCGGCACGCAACTGCAACAGGTGGATGGTGGCCTGCGGAATCGCCCCGTTCTGCAGGGCCTTGTGCAGACCCGCGCCGACCTCCGCCATCTCGGGGAGGAAGGGCAGAGGGTTGGGCATGCGCGAGCGCCGGCCGGTCGTCGTGGGTGTGGACATGGGGCTTCCCTTCGTGGTGGTCGATCCGTACGTGACGACCACGAGACGACAGCGCCCCCACCCCCGTAACAGCCCCGCCATGTGACATAGGCCACCTGCCACCCGTGTTACGCGACGGCCCCGACCGGCGTCTTGTGCGTATGGCAGCGTGGAGCACGAACAGGCAGGAGCAGCACATGAGCGACCACGTCGACTCCGCCACCGAGACGTTCGTCGCCCACCGCAACCTGCTGTTCACCGTCGCCTACGAACTGCTCGGCTCGGCCGCCGACGCCGAGGACGTCCTGCAGGAGACCTGGCTGCGATGGGCCGACGTCGACCTCGGCACCGTACGGGAGAAACGGGCCTACCTGGTGCGGATCGTCACCCGGCAGGCACTCGACCGGCTGCGCGCGCTCGGCCGGCGCAAGGAGTCCTACGTCGGCCCCTGGCTGCCCGAACCGCTGCTCACCGCGCCCGACGTGGCCGAGGACGTCGAACTCGCCGAAAGCGTCTCCATGGCGATGCTGCTGGTCCTGGAGACGCTGCAGCCGTCCGAACGGGCGGTGTTCGTGCTGCGCGAGGTGTTCGACCTGGACTACGACGAGATCGCCGAAGCCGTCGGCAAGAGCCCCAACGCCGTACGCCAGCTCGCCTACCGGGCCAGGACCCACGTCGCCGCCCGACGCCCCCGCGGCATCGCCACCCCGGCCGAGACCCGCGCCGTGCTCCAGGCCTTCCAGCGCGCGATCGAGACCGGCGACCTGCAGAGCCTGCTCGACGTCCTCGCGCCGGACGTCGTCGCCCTCAGCGACGGCGGCGGCGTCCGGCACGCCCTGCTCCGCCCCGTCGCGGGGATCGGGAACGTGGCCCGCCTGCTGGCCATCGGCTGGTGGAGACGCGACGCCGAAAGGTCGGTCGAACCGGTGCAGATCAACGGCGGCCCCGGCCTGCTCGTACGCGTCGGCGGGGAGATCGACGGCGTGGTGGCGGTACGCGTGGAGAACGGCCACGTCGCCGGCGTCTACCACGTACGCAACCCCGAGAAGCTGTCGCGCATGGAACGGGAGACCACCGTGACCCGCTGAACCCGGCGCCCCTGCCGGCCCCTGGTCAGCGGACCTTGCGGAAGAACGCCCGCACATCCTCCACCAGCAGGTCAGGAACCTCCATCGCGGCAAAATGACCACCCCGGCCGAACTCCGACCAGTGGATCACGCTGTGCTCCCGCTCCGCGACCCGCCGCACCCCGCCGTCGCCGGGAAAGACCGCGACCCCGTGCGGAACCTCCGAACGCTCGACCGGCATCCCCCACCGCGCCGAACCCTCCTTGTAGAGCCGCGCGGACGAGGCAGCGGTACGGGTCACCCAATAGATCGTCACATCCGTCAGCAGCTGGTCGAGATCCACCGCGTCCTCGGGCAGATCACGCGCGGGATCCGTCCACTCCTTGAACTTCTCCACGATCCACGCCAACTGCGCGGCCGGGGAATCATGCAGACCGAACGCCACCGTCTGCGGCCGGGTCGCCTGGATGTTCGCATAACCCGCCCTGTCGTGATCGGCGTAAACCCGCAGGCGAGCCCGCTCGCCCTCCGTCAGGCCCGCCATCTCGGCCGGGTCGAGAGTGGGGAAACCGAGCGCGCCGTTGACGTGCACACCCACCACCCGGTCAGGAGCCAGGCGCCCCAGCTCCGGAGAGATGACCGCACCGCTGTCACCCCCCTGAGCGCCGTAACGCCCGTAACCGAGGCGGCCCATCAGCTCCGCCCACGCGCGCGCCACCCGGAGCAGGTCCCAGCCGGTCTCGCGGGTGGGACCGGAGAAACCGAACCCGGGAATGGACGGCGCCACCACGTCTGGCCGTCGATCACCGTGGTGAACTGCGGGTACTCGTTGAGCGCCGCCTCGTGCTGCCGCCAGTCGTACCCGCTGCGCCAGTGTTCGGCCAGCCGCTTCACGTACGAGACCGGGATCCCGTACGACCAGCCGACACCGGGCAGCTCGTCAGGCCACAGAGTGCGCGCCAGCCGGTCATGCAGATCATCGAGCACGGATTGCGGAACATCGATACGGAACGGGCTGATCTCGCCGGTGAACGTCATGAAGAGCACGCTACGGACCAGTTAGGACAGAGCCGGTCCTAGCCGTCAGGCAATCTGGAGAACATGTTGGAGACCTCGGCCCGGCTGCTCAAACTGCTCTCACTCCTCCAGACCCACCGGGAATGGTCCGGCCTCGAACTGGCCGAACGCCTCGGCGTGACCGCCCGAACCGTCCGCCGCGACGTCGGACGCCTGCGCGAGCTCGGCTATCCCGTTCACGCCACCGCCGGCACCCCCGGCTACCGGCTCGGCGCCGGCACCGACCTGCCGCCGCTCCTCCTGGACGACGACGAGGCGGTGGCGGTCGCCGTGGGACTGCGGACGGCCGCGGGAGGCTCCGTCGCGGGCATCGAGGAGACCTCCGCACGAGCGCTCGCCAAACTGGAACGGGTGCTGCCGTCCCGGCTCAGGCAGCGCGTGCACGCCCTGCAGTCGATGACCGTGCCGATGAACAGAGCAGGCTCCGCGGTGGACCCGGCTGCCCTCACCGCGATCGCCGCCGCCTGCCGCGACCACGAGACCCTGCGCTTCGACTACCGGACGCACGACGGGCAGGA
Source organism: Nonomuraea wenchangensis (assembly GCF_900111685.1). GTDB lineage: Bacteria > Actinomycetota > Actinomycetes > Streptosporangiales > Streptosporangiaceae > Nonomuraea > Nonomuraea wenchangensis. The sequence goes on along the minus strand of NZ_FOHX01000013.1, from coordinate 125,158 downwards.
CAGCGCCCGCGCCGCCGAGCCGTACCGGCTCCTCCACTCCGGGCGGCACTGGTATCTGCTGGGCTGGGACACCGGCCGGGCCGGCTGGCGCACCTACCGCGTCGACCGGTTGCGCCTGCGGACGCCGAACGGACCCCGCTTCGCCCCCCGCGACCCGCCCGACACCGACCTGGCCGCCTACATGTCCCGGTCCATCTCCAGCGCGCCCTACCGGTACCAGGGTCGCTTCACGATGCACGCCGCCGCCGAGGTCGTCGCCGAGCGCATGCCGGCCACGGTGGGGACGATCGAGCCCCTCGACGAACGTTCCTGCACGTTGTCCACCGGCTCGAACGACCTGGACGAGCTCGCCATGTGGGTCGTGCTCATGGACATCGACTTCGACGTGCATGAACCGCCCGAACTCGTCGATCGTTTTGGTGTTCTTTTCGCTCGGCTGGCCAGGGTGGTGAAAACGCCGAGCGCCTTTACAAAGTAGATCACTAGTTCCGGGGTGGGAGCGGCGGGGGAGGAAAAGGGGCGACGATCGACGACCGGAAGGAAACGGATGGCGGCCAACGTCCCACCCCCAGCCGACGACGACACAGCCGATGTCCCGCTCAACGTCACCGTGTGGAGCGAGAACTACCACGAGCAGCGCGAGGAGGACGTACGCCGCCGCTACCCCACCGGCATCCACGGCGCCATCGCCGACGGGCTGCGCGAGGCGCTGGGCCGGCGGGCACGGGTCCGCACCGCCGTCCTGGAGGAGCCCGAGCACGGGCTGACCGACGAGATCCTCGCCGCCACCGACGTGCTCACCTGGTGGGGGCACATGGCGCACGAGGAGGTGGACGACAAGATCGTCGAACGCGTACGGCGCCGCGTGCTCGGCGGCATGGGCCTGCTGGTGCTGCACTCCGGCCACTACTCCAAGATCTTCCGCTCGCTCATGGGCACCACGTGCACGCTCAACTGGCGCGACGCCGGCGAACGCGAGCTGGTCTGGACGGTCTCCCCCGGCCACCCCATCGCCCGCGGCGTCCCCCACCCGCTGGTCATCGAGGCGCAGGAGACCTACGGCGAGCCGTTCGGCATTCCCCAGCCCGACGAGCTGGTCTTCGTCAGCGGCTTCGCCGGCGGCGAGGTGTTCCGCAGCGGCTGCTGCTACCGCCGCGGCCTCGGCCGTGTCTTCTACTTCAGCCCCGGCGACCAGAAGTACCCCGTCTACCACCACCCTGACGTACGCCGGGTGCTGGCCAACGCGGTCCTGTGGGCCGCCCCGGACGCCGGGACCGGCGAGCCGCTCCAGAACGCCCACACCCCGATCACCTGGTAGGGAGGCACGATGACGTCAGCGACGTTCGCGACCGTGGAAGCCGACCGGCCGCTGCGCGCGGTGGTCGCCGGAGCCGGGTTCATCGGCGGGCAGTGGGCGCCGGAGCTGCTCGCCCATCCCGGCGTCGAGCTGGTGGGCTGGGTGGACGTGGCCCCCGAACGGGCCCGCGCCGCCGCCCACGCCCTGGGCCTGGACGACCTGCCCACCGGCGCGTCCCTGACCTCGCTGCTGGACGGCGAGGAGCCCGACTTCCTCGTCAACTGCACCGTCCCGCAGGCCCACCACGAGGTGACGGTGACGGCGCTGCGCCGCGGGGTGTCGGTGCTGAGCGAGAAGCCGATGGCGGTCACCCTGGACGAGGCCCGCGCCATGGTGCGCGCCGCCGACGAGTCCCGCCGGCTGTTCGCCGTCAGCCAGAACCGCCGCCACCAGCGCGGCCTGGTCGCCTACCGGCGCACCGTGGCCGAGCTGGGGCCGCTCGGGCTGATGACGTCGGAGTTCTTCATCCCGTACCGGGGGGCGGCGTTCCTGTCCACGCTGGAGCACCCGCTGCTGCAGGACATGGCGATCCACCTGTTCGACGCGGCGCGGGCGGTGTCGGGAGCCGATCCGGTGGCGGTGTACTGCGAGTCGTTCCGGCCGGCGTGGACCTGGTATCCGGGCGCGTGCTCGGCGACGGCGATCTTCGAGATGACCGGCGGGCTGCGCTACACCTTCACCGGGAGCTGGTCGGCGCCCGGCCTGCCGACCTCGTGGACCGGCTCCTGGCGGGCGGCCGGCACGCGCGGCACCGCCCTGTGGGACGGCGAGGGCGATCCGGTGGCCGAACCGGCCAAGGGCGAGGTCGTACGGGCCTACAAGCGGGAGGACGACCCCTACCCGGAGCGGCCTCGGCGCTTCGGCGGGCTGGCCGAGGGGCTGGCGGAGTTCGTGACCGGGTTACGCACCGGGCGGGCGCCGCAGGGCGAGTGCCACGACAACATCCGCAGCCTCGCCATGGTCACGGCGGCCCTGGAGTCGGCCCGTACCGGGATGCGAACGCCTGTCACGACTTAGCGGGATGTGGTTCGCTGAGCGGATACCGATCCTCCGCGCCGCGCTCGTGAGCGGCCTGCCGGCGCCCGCGGCGGCCGCGCTGCTGACCCTGGCCGGGCGGCCCGAGCCCGCCGGGCCGCTCACCGGCGTGCTCGCGGGCCTGCTGTTATGGGGATCGCCGGCCGCTGCGGCCCTGGCCACCCTGTGGGGAGGCGCGTGGGCGGTGCTCGCCACCGAGCTGGCCGGGATCGAGACCGCCGACGCGATGGGGAGCTGGTTGGAGTGGCCCGGTTGGCCCGGGTGGGCGGTGGGGGCCGTGCTCGCATACGCGCTGGCCGCCCGGCCCATGCCCGGTGGCGTCCCGCGAATGCCAGGTGGGATCTGGCACGTGCTCGGTCGCGTCCGGCACCTGCCCGGCGGCGGCCGGCATGTGCCGGATGGTGTCCGGCGCTCCCCTCTTCCGGTGGCGGCGGTGACGGTCGCCGCCGGAGCGGGGGCGGCGCTGGTGGCGGGGCAGCTCGCCGCCGCCCAAGCGGCCGGGCTGACGCTGTGGACGGATTACCACCCGTACGACGGGCCCGGCTGGTACCGGGACGTCACCTCCGCCCTGTGGTACCCGGCTGCCTCCGTCGTGCTGGCGTCGGTGCTCGCCGGGCGGCTGCGGGGTGGGCGCGAGGCGTGGGCCGCCGTGCCCGTCGCCGCCTGGCTGGGCGCGGCGCTGGCCGGTGGCCCGCTGCAGTACGCGCAGGCCCTCGGCGCGACCGGCGATCCCCCGGGCGTGGCGCTGCTGGCCTCACTGGCGGGCGGCGGGATCGGGGCCGCCGCCGGAGCCCTCGCGCTGCGCCATCCGGGGGCCGGAGCGGGACTGGTGTGCTTCGTCGTGCTCCGCACCCTGCAGGCCCTCGACCGCGCCCCCGGAGAGTGGCCGGAGCCCGTCGAGGCGATGGCGGACCCGGTGCTCCTGCTGGTGCCGTTCGTGGTGGTGGCGGTGGTGGCGGCCCGCGCGGCGCGACGGGCCGCGCGGATGGGGCCCGGCCTCGTCGCGGGCCTGGCCGGGCCCCTCCTCGTCTGGGCCGTGTACGCGGCGGTCGGGGCCCGGGCCTACGACCACAGCACGCAGAGCGACCCGTACCTGCAGGCGCTGCTGACCGCGTTCCTCGCCCCGGCCGTGGCCCTGGCCGCCGCCCGGCTCGCGGTGCTCACAGGCCGTAGCGGCTCTTCAGGTGACGCCACCAGTCACGGAACATCCACGCGTCGAAGTCCGTGATCGACGTCGCGCTGCCGGCCTTCATGAGGAAGCAGCACACGCCGGTCGGCGTCCAGTCGTAGAAGTCGTCCAGCCCGAACGAATGGCCTATCTCGTGCAGCAGGATGTGCATGCTGGCGGTGTTCAGGTTGGACATGTAGTACTCGCTGCCGACCCGCTGCCCCCAGTCACCTCCCGCTCCCCCGGAGAACCCGGCGGTCAGCCACAGCGACATGTCGTAGTGGTGGGACGCGCCGCCCGGGCAGTTCGGGTAATTGCCGCTCTGGTTGAAGAAACGGCCGCACGGCTCGGCGCACTGAGGCGCGTTCTCGCGGATGTTGTTGACGTAGACGTCGACGCTGGTGTCGCTCCACTGGAGCTGGGCGCGGTCGCGCACGGCCCAGCCGACGACCTTGAGCGGCACCTCCGCGTACGGCCAGCCGTTGTGCCCGGCCATGACGTCCATCCACTTCTTGAACTGGCGGGCCAGCGCCGCGTGGATCTGGTCACGCTGGGCGGCGGTGACGGTGGCGCTGGAGTCCCAGCGGACGCAGTAGTTGATGGAGCCGCGGTTGGCCATGATCTGGTCCCAGCCGTAGTTGCGGAACCCGTACGGGTTGGGGTACGTCGACTCGACGTGCCGCCACACCTCGTCGAGCGGGGTGACGAGGGAGGCGGGCGGGTTCCAGCCGCTCGTGCCGCCGCCGGTGTCCGGCGCGAACGCCCGCACCTCCAGCAGCCCGACCGACCCCTGGCCGCTCTGCAGCACCACCCGCAGCCGCGTGGTGCTGACCTGGGCGAAGGACGCGGTGTTGTAGGTGTCGGCGGCCACCGGATATGTCCCCGGCACGTCGGCGTAGGCGCTGCCGGTCCAGTACTGGAGTTTCCAGGACGCCGGGACGCGCACGCCGCCGCCGTCGTCGAAGAAGTACACGTCGGCCGAGCGCAGGGTCTGCGTGGCCGGCCAGGTCAGCTCGGCCCATTGCGTGCCGGTCTGGGGCCAGGTGCCCCAGCGGCGGTTGACGGTGTCGTTCGAGCGGGGCGGGTCGATGCCGTCGTTGATCGCCGCCACGCTCTCCCACGTGGAGGTGTAGGAGGCCGACGGGGTGGCCGAGCGGGCCACGTTGGTGTCCGCCGCGGCCTCCCGCAGCGGGAAAAGTAACGTCATGAGTAGCAGGAGGGGCAGGATTGCCAGGCGTCTCATGGGTCGGGTCCCCTTTGGTAGCGCTAACATGCCCTGACACGCGACTCCGTCGTCCCGTGCGAGCTTTGATCGCACGCCACCGGTAAGGCGTCAACCGGCGCCCGGACACGGCGCCGGACGACCTGCGGCTTCCTCCTGAAACTTTCACTTCACCCGAGCCAGCGCCTTTACAATGTAGATTTTTGTGCGAAGACGTCGCGGGACGGGGTCAGGCGCGCCGACATGTTGCGTTCCATCATGCGCAGCGCCGCCTCGCCGAGGTCCTCGTGGATGGCGGCCACACAGTCCGGCGGCACCGTCAGGTCGAAGTGGCGCACGTACGCGTCCAGCGCGCTGTAGAGCACGCACTGCTCCGTCACCTGCCCCGCCAGCACGACGGTCCCGATCTCCAGGTGAGACAGCAGGTACTCCAGGGACGTGCCGAAGAACGCGCTGTGACGCACCTTGGGCAGGAAGGCGCACTCCGCCGGCGGCAAAATCGGCTCCACCAGGTCCGGCCGCTCCCCCTCCATCGCCCGCTTCTCCAGTTCGTGCCGGTCGGCGGAGAAGTCGCCGTAGTTGTCGTTGACGTAGATCAGCTCCACGTCGTCACGCTCACGGGCGCGGGCGACGAGCCTCGCCAGAGGCTCAACGGTCGGCGCGACGTGCCGGGTGAGCTTGTCGGCGTCCTGATGGTCATAGGGGTTCAACATGTCGATGACGACCAGCGCGGATTTAGTCATGGCCCTTCCCTTCTCCGGAGGGCCATGACTAATCGGGCTGTCGGTAAGGAACGTGTCACGGTCATCGCTGGGCGGGCCAGCGGCCGGTGGCCTTGGCGGTCTCGATCGCGGCGTGGCCTGCCGGGCGCATCCGGCCGGCGGCCGTCAGCGCCTCGGCCCTGGCGACGTTGATGCTGGACCAAGGGCTCCGGCGGGCGCGCGGCGAGTAGCGCTGCAGGTAGTGGTCGCCGTCGAACTTCCTGCGGTGGCTGTCGATCCAGCCGTGGCACAGCGCCTCGTCCAGGGCCTCGTCGATGGTGACGGTCGTCGCGCCGCTGTTCTTCTTGGCTATCAGCAGCCAGACGTCGCGGGCGCTGTCGTGGTGCCCGGCCAGCCATGCCCGCCACGCGGCGGCGTCGGGCAGGAGCAGGGCGTCGTCGCCGGTCATCGTGGTCAGCCGTTCCGGCCGGCGAGGACGTCCATGTAGTGCTGGTTGACCATGATGCCGAGGATGTTGCCGAACGGGTCGCGCACCGAGGCGGTGACGAACCCGGGGCCGCGCTCCGTCGCCTTGTCGAACGGGGTGGCCCCCATCTCCAGCAGCCGCGCCCAGGCCGCCTCCAGGTCGTCCACGGCCCAGTAGGCGATCGCTCCGCCGCCCTCGGCGCTCCAGCCGTCCGGGGCGTAGCGCGCGTCGACGATGCCGAGCTCGTGCTGGTAGTCGCCGACGCGGAACTCCACGTAGGCCGGGTCGCCCTGCTCGGGCCGCTGGAAGTAGGCCCGTACGCCGAAGAGCTCGGCGTACCAGTCGCGGGCGGCGACGACGTCATGGGCGAAGAAGCTGATGGTGGTGAGTCCGCGGAGCATGTCTCTCTGCCTTCCGTACGGTGGCTTGTGAGATCGATGCTTCCAGGCAAAGTGCTCACCCAATGAGCACTTTTCTCGGCGGCTTCGGAATGACCGCCGGCCCCTCCCCCAGCCGCCAGGGCTGCGAGCCCGCCCCTGACAGCGCGACGTGTCAGCGCCGCAGACGGTGGCCGTCGTGCCCGTGCCGCCGACAGACAGTCACCCGCTGACGGCTACACCCCTCATTGGGGTGAACCCGAAGAGGTTGACGTCGACGCTGGTCACGTCGGCGGGCGGCGCGGTCATGAGCACGAACATCCGGATGTGCTCCCCGGGCCCGACCTTGGTCAGGATGGGCGTCGAGCAGACGCAGCGTTCCGGGTGGCGGTCCCCTGCTGTCATCAACGGGAAGTAGCGCGTCCCGGCGGCGTCGGTCAGCGCGAGCCAGAAGAAGTCGATTTTGACCGCGAGCACGGACCCGAACCTCTCGGCGTCACGGTCCCAGGCGCCGCTCTCCAGGCGGACCGGACCGCCCTCACCGGTGTGGCGGAAGTCGACGGTGGCGATGAGTGTCCTGCCGCTGAGCCGGCGCAGTTCGAGGAGGTCGGCCGACAGGCCGGTCAGCTCGCGCTGCCCGGTGGCGGTGGCCACGGCCGGACCGGGCGTCGCGGAGGCTTGGGTGGTGGAGGGAGCAGAAGCGGACCCGGGACCAGAGGGGGCCGAAGTCGCCTCCGGGCCAGGCTGGGACGCGACGGCACTCGCCCGCTCGAACGTCACCTCGACCCGCCGGTTGCGGGCACGGGCCTGGTCGGAGTCGCCCTTGTCGGCCGGCTCGTCCTCGCCCCTGCCTTCGGTACGGAACCTCGCGTCCGGGACGAGCGCGGCGAGCGCTTGTTCGACCGCCTTGGCGCGGCGCAGGGACAGGGCGAGGTTGTAGCGTCCGGTGCCGACGTCGTCGGTGTGGCCGACGATGTGTACGGCGCCCGTGGCCTCGGCGTCGATCCGGTCAGCGGTGCGGCGCAAGATCTTGCGGGCCTGGGAGGTGAGCCTGGCCTCGTCGAAGGCGAACAGGACGTCGGTGTTGAGCGCGATCTCGACCTGCTTGTCCGACTCTGCGACCGAGGACGTGGTGCCGGACAGGTGGGTGGCGAGCGGGACGGTGGTGGGAAAGGCCGCCGTGATGGCCGCGGCGTCAGGCTCGTCGTCCAGTCGGGCGCCAGTGCCCGCGGGGCTGATCGGCAGGGGCGCGGTGACGCCCGCATGGTGGAAGCCGACCGCCACGCTGGTCGTCTCCGGCGGGACCTGATAGACGGCCCAGTGCTGGGCGGGCGCGCCGGGCGTGGCCTTCGCGAAGAAGTCCGGATAGCTGCACAGGCAGGGGGCCCGGCGGTCGATGTCCTCCTTGCGCATCGGGTAGTACGCGCTCAGGCGCGGATGGTCCAGCAGGTAGAAGCCGGAGAAGGCGCGGGTGTCGTCGTAGAGCGTGGTTCCGGGCAGACCGGAGGCCCTGAAGCCGGCCACCCTGACCATGCCGGTCTCGGCGCTGATCCGGAAGCGGGCGGTGACCGATGTCGGGGTGGTGCGCTCCAGCCCGATCACCTCGATCTTCGCGCCGCCGTGATCGTCGTCGTGGCCGTCGCCGTACAGGGTGGCCAGGGCGGGCCCGCCGGCGGTCTCGGGCGTTGCGGCGGATGCGGAGCCTGCGGAGGTGGCGGAGACCGACGGCACCGGGGAGGCTTCGGGCGGGGTGGCGGCGGATGCGGTGGCGGCGGATGCGGTTGGCTGCCGCGGCTGGGAACTCCCGCCCGGTAAGGGCACGAGCCCGCATCCGCCGAGGAGTAACGCCGCGATGCCGATCCTGGCCGCCGAACCGCACCTGAGAGTCATAGATCGTTATTTATACCGATATATCAGGCAGCGCGTTCGCCGATCCTCGGGAACGGGGCCGTGGAGAAGACCACCTCGACCGGCACGTCGAAACGGCTCCAGCGAGGCCAGGTGGTCGAAGGTCGCCTTCGGAATCGAGAACCGCTTCGAGAGTGGCAGGCCGGCTTCCACCGTTGCGGCACAGCTCCCGCCCGGCCTACGCCATCACGGCGACGAAGCGCCAGTCCAGCACGTCTCGCGGCTCGCCGTCGCCGGCCGTCGCCTTCACCAGCGAGCGGAGATGGACCAGCCCGCCGCCGCCGGGCAGCGGCTGGCGGCGCTCGGCCAGCACCTCGCTGGACAGCGTGTCGCCTTCACGGACCGGCCCCAGGTGGTCGCAGCCGTGCCAGGCCACGACGGCGACGAGGTTCGGCAGGGCCCGTGCGACGTGCGACAGGGCGAGACCGATCGTGTGACCGCCGTACACCAGCCGGCTGCCTCCGGCGGCCCTGGCGTCATGGTGGACCTGTGCGACATTGAGGGTGAGTCTGGCCAGCTCCGGAGCGCTGGACACCACGTCTCCCCCGCCCACCTGCCGGCTTTCGCCCTCGGCGACATCGGAGAAGTGCCGGCCAGGGACCTGCTCCCTGAACCGGTCGAGCCGCCAGCCCTTCAGCAACTCGGCCGTCCTGGCGGCGAGTTCGGCGTCGGAGACCCGCTCCCCCACCTGGTCGAGGTCCGCGTCATGACCCGTCAGCGTCCCGGGGTCGCGCAGCGGCAGCATGGCACAGCGCCAGAAGTCCAGCACCGGGCGTCCTCGCTGGTCCACCGTGGTCATCCGCAGGACCGCCAGTCCCGTGGGACGGCGGCCCGGTTTCGCCCGGTTCTGGCGCAGCGCCACCACCTCTGTGGAGGTGCGGAGGGTGTCGCCGATCACCGGCAGACGGCGGAAGGCGAGGCCGCGGTAGAACAGGTTCGCCTTGACGTGGTGGGTGACGAGAGTGGACTGCCCGATCGCCACGTCCCAGACCAGCGCCGGATGAGCCAGCGGCTCTCCTCCCGTCACCTCCCGGCAGAGGTCGGAGTCGAGCGGCAGGCGGAGCCGGTCGCCCACGATGGCCTGGTGAGTGGCGCCGTGCCCCTCCGTCAAGGTGAGGCCCGGCGCGCCGTCGAAGACCTGCCCGACCGTCAGCTCCTCGAAGTACGGCCCTTCGGCGATCGTCGTCATCGCTGCATCCCTTCCGCCCGGGCCAGGACCCGCCTGGCCGCGACCGCCACCGCTTCGTCGATCATCTTCCCTTCCCGTTCCACCGCTCCCGCCTCGGACCCGCGCAGCGCGTCGAGCACCGCGCGGGCCTCGGCCACCTCGTCCGTGCTCGGGGTGAAGACGCCGTTGACGGTGCCGAGCTGACGTGGATGGATCACCCACTTGCCGTCGAAGCCGAGTTCCCTGGCGCGCAGCACGGCGCGCCGGAACGCCTCGTCGTCGGCGACGCCGAGCCAGGGGCCGTCGATGGCCGCCAGGCCCGCGCTGCGCGCGGCGATCAGGACCGCGTCCTGAGCGTACGACCAGCTGTCCGCCGTCCGGCCGAGAGATGCTCCGAGGTCGGCGTAACCGAGAACGAGGGTACGCAGCCGCGGCGAGGCCGTCACGATCTCCCGCAGGTTGGCCAGGCCCTTGGCGGTCTCGATCAATGCCTGCACGCCGATCGGCCGGTCCCGTCCCGCCGCCGTCTCCACGCCGTCGAGCAGCCTGTCCAGGAACTCGAGGTCTCCCGCGCTCTCCACCTTCGGCAGCACGATGGAGGCGGGCAGTCCGTCCAGCCCCGCCGAGGCGATGACGTCCAGATGGCACCACGCGGTGCGCGGCGCATTAACCCGGACCGCGACCTGGCCGGCCGCGCGGCGGGGAAGCGCGGCGAGCATCCCGCGTGCCTCGTCCTTGCGCGCGACCTGTACGGCGTCCTCAAGGTCGAGCACGACCTCGTCGGCCGCGGAGTCCCACGCCTTGCGGATCTTCCTGTCGTCGGTGCCCGGCACGGACAGGCAGGAACGAGGAGGGACGGCATCGATCATTCGGCTCTCCCGAAGTGTCTAATTTATATTAAATTAAAGCAGATTCTCCTGTGTCTCGCCCACTCGGGCGTCGGTGACGGTGGCCGGCAGTAGAATCGCCGGGTGTCCAGGAGAGTTGCCGGTTCGGAAGACAGTTCCAAGTCAGCGCGGACGCGCGAGCGGATTCTCGACGCGGCGGCGCACGTGCTCAGCCGTAAGGGCTACGCGGGCACCCGCCTCAGCGACATCGCCGACCAGGCACAACTGCAGGCACCGGCCATCTACTACTACTTCGGCTCCCGCGAGGAACTCATCGAAGAGGTCATGTGGACCGGAGCCCAGCGCGTCCGCGAACACGTGACCAAGGTCCTCGACGAACTTCCCGACGACACCACCCCGATGGACCGCATCTGCGCCGCCGTCGAGGCCCACCTGCACCTCGAACTCGAACTCTCCGACTTCGCCACCGCCGTGATCCGCAACTCCGGACAGATGCCCGAACACCTGCGCACGAGGCAACTCGCCGAGGAGGCCGCCTACGGCAAGGTATGGCGCAACCTCTTCCAGGACCTCCACGAGGACGGCCAGTTGCGGCCCGACCTCGATCCCCGCACGGCCCAGCTGCTGGTGATGGGCGCGCTCAACTGGGCGGCCGAGTGGTGGAACCCCCGACGTGACACCTATGAGACGGTCGTCCGCACCGCACAGTCCCTGGTCCGCCACGGCCTGAGCAGCCGATCACAACTGGTCGAGGAGGCCGGAGAGACCCCCGCCACCGCGGCGCGGCGGAGGCGGTCGTCCCGCTGATCCACGGCGAGGGTCACCGGTCTCGCCGGTCGACGACGTTGCCCGGTTCCTCCCGGCCGGTACGGAATGCGTTGGCCGGATGCCGCTCCTCGGCATAGCCGAGAGAGACGACGCAGACGATCACGCGGTCCTCGGGGATCCCGAGATGCGCTCGCACGGTGTCGGCGTGCATCGCCGGCGCGGCCTGCGGGACCGCCGAGACGCCCAGGCTCTGCGCGGCCATCAGCAAGGTCGACACGTACGCGCCGCAGTCGATGGCGCCGTACGGGCCGAGCGACCGGTCGGACGTGATCACCGCCACGTGGGGCGCGCCGAAGAAGCGGTAGTTCTCCAGCAGCTGGCGCCTGCGTCCCTCGTGGTCCTCCCGTTCGATGCCCAGGCTGCGGTAGAGGGCGTAGCCGGCCTCGCGCCGCCGTGTCAGGTAGACGCCGCGGTACTCCTGCGGCCCCGGCAGGTCGGCGCGCCCCTGCCCGGTCGAGGCGGCGGCGTAGAGAGCGGTACGGAACCTCTCCGTCGCCTCGCCGCTGGTCAGGATGACCTGCCAGGGCTGGGAGTTGCACCAGGACGGGGTCCGCTGGGCCAGGGCGAAGATCCGGTCGAGGAGGTCGCGCGGCACCGGGTCCGGGCGGAAGGCACGGCAGCTGTACCTCTCCGTGAGGATCCGCTCCAGCGCGTCGCCGAGCCCGCCGTCGAGCCCGCCGCCGGTGGTCAAGCCGTCTCCAGGGCCGAGCGGCGGCGGTCGGCGAACTCCAGCCCGTCCGCCCAGGAGGCACCCCGCATGATCAGAGCGCGATATTTCATGATCTGCGTCTGGCCGTTGAGCGTGAGAGCGCCGGCCAGCCGGTCGCCTTCCCGGTAGAGGGCGACGAAGCGGTCCCCGCCGGGGTCCCCGTCGACCACGCGGACCTCCTCGGTCGCCGGCACTCCGACGAACTGGATGCGGGAGTCGTACCAGTCCGACCAGAAGTACGGGACGGTGGAGTAGGGCTTGGCGTTCGCCGGGTCGAGCGCGTTGCGCGCCGCCGTGGCTCCCTGCTCGGCCGCGCTGGTCCAGTGTTCCAGCCGCATGTGGCGGCCGAAGGCCGGGTTGTGCCAGCGGGCGACGTCGCCGGCCGCGTACACGCCCGGAGCCCCCGTGAACAGGGTCTCGTCGCAGACGACCCCGTCGTCGAGCGACAGCCCCGCACCCGCGAGCCAGCCGGTGGCGGGGACGGCCCCGATGCCGGCCACCACGAGGTCGGCCGGGAGCACCGTCCCGTCGGTGAGCCGGACCCGCTCGACCCTGCCGTCGCCCTCCACGGCGGCCACGCCGGTCCCGCACCTGAGGTCGGTGCCGTTGCGGGCGTGCAGGGCGCCGCACGCGCGGCCCATGGTCTCGCCGACGGCGCGTACCAGCGGGGTGGGCAGCGCCTCGACGATCGTCACGTCCAGGCCCCGCTTGCGGGCGGCCGAGGCGACCTCGGAGCCGATGAACCCGGCTCCCACCACGACCGTGCGGGCGCCGTCGTCGAGCGCCGAGCGCACGGCGAGCGCGTCGTCGCGGGTGCGCAGCGTGTGCACCCCGGTCAGGCCGCCGGTGCCCGGGAGGGTCCTGGCCGCGGCTCCGGTCGCGATGACGAGGGCGTCGTAGCCGAACTCCCGCTCTCCCGCCGTGACGACCCGGGCGGCGGTGTCCAGCGCCGTCGCCGGCGCGCCCAGCACGAGCCGGACCCCGAGCTCGTCGCGCAGCACCTCCTCGGTACGGAAGGCGGGCAGCCCGGCGCCGTCGAGGAACGCCTTGGACAGCGGCGGCCGGTCGTAGGGCAGATGAGGCTCGGCGCCGATGAGCACGACGGAGCCGTCGAAGCCGCTCTTCCTGGCCGCCTCGACCGCGCGGAGCCCCGCGAGGGAGGCCCCGACGACGACGAGCCGCCGGCCGCTCATGGCTCCAGCCGCAGAGCCTCGGTGGGGCAGCCCTCGATCGCCTGCCTGACCCCGTCGAGGTCCTCGTCGGAGACCGTCTCGGTCAGCAGGATCAGGTCTCCGGCGTCGTCGACCTCGAAGCAGTTCGGGGCCAGCGACTCACAGATGCCCAGGCCGGTGCAGGCGCTCCGATCTACGATGATCTTCATCAGTCTCTCCTTGGTGAACGCGGGCGGCGGCTCAGCGGCCGGCCGCGACCGGATGCCGGGCCGCGATCTGCTCGACGACGAGCTTGGCGGTCTCGGCGCAGGCGGTGGTGCCGCCGTTGGCGTACTCCTTGACCCCGTCACCGACGTTCCACAGGTTCGGGATCGGGGTGGCCGGGGCCAGGTCGAAACCGGCGACGGCGCGCTGCGGCGGCCAGGAGTCGCGCATGACGGCGGTGGACAGCACGCGCGCCCGGTCGAAACCGGGCACCTGCTCGCGCAGGTCCTCCATGATCAGCTCGGTCTCCGCCGCCTCGTCGAAGTCGCCGACGGCCGGCTTGGGGACGCCGGCCGCGGCGTACAGGTGCCAGCCCTCCGGCGCCATCTCGGGGCACAGGTCGGTGAAGTTGGCGATGTAGCACAGGCGCCGGGTCTTGCCGAAGCTCAGCATGCCGGGGGCCTCGATGAGCCGTTCCCTGCTGGCGATGTTCACGGTGATCATCGAGGAGGGGCGGTCGCGCCGCCTGACCTCCTCGCGGTAGTCGGCGGGCAGGTGGCCGGCGCCGACCAGGTCCACGGTCGCGACCGGTCCGGCGTCACTGACCGCGACCCGGCAGCCGACCTCGACGTTCTCGCCGCCGCGCGTGACCACCGCTCCGGTGACCAGGCCGTCGGTGAGGGTCAGGGACCGCACCTCGCTGTCGAGCCAGACCTCGCCGCCGTTCCTGGTCACCACGTCGGCGAGCGCCCGCCAGGCGCCGATGGTGCCCTCCGGGTGGTAGCCGAACTTCTTGAAGGCGCTCTTGCGGGTGAAGTAGGTGAGGAAGACCCGGGCGGGCAGTTCCTCCGAGCCGACCGCGAAGATGGACGCGCACATGTTGCGGAACATGCCGTGCACGTTCTCGTTCTTGGTGTACTTCGACACCCACTCGGCGGTGGTGAGCTCCGCGTCCGGCAGCCCGCTGTCCTCGCGGGCGGCTCCGAGGCCCTGGACCAGCTTGGCCCCCTGCCGGGTGAGCTTGCCCAGCAGGAATCCCCAGCCGCCGCCCGTCACGTCGATGTCCTTGCCGCCGATCCGGTAGAGGATCGGGGGCTTGGGCATGCGCACGTCGTAGGGGGCGCCGACCTCGGCGAAGGTCTCCTCGGTGACCCCGCCGAGCTCCAGCACGATGGCGCCGTTGTTGACCTTGAAGCCGTCGATGTCGTACGTGGACGCGCGCCCGCCGACCCGGTCCAGCCGCTCCACCACGAGCGTGCGGTAACCGAGGTGCGAGAGCCGGGCGGCGGCGCACAGGCCGCCGGCGCCGGCCCCGATGACGAGGGCGTCGAAGTCGGTGGTCGTCGTGTTCGTCATCGGCTCAGCCCACCCTGTTGACGGCCGCGACCGCCCCGCTCATGTCGGTGATCTCCGCCCACCGCTCGCCGACCTGCTCGATCGTCGGCACCTCGGCGAAGGTGACGCCCTTGGACTCGTAGAGCTGCACCCGGGTGCAGAGGCCACCGCCGACGACGACCACGGTGCCGCTGTCGGCGCACTCGTCGGTGAGCAGGTGGCCGACGATCGGCGCGACGTGCGCGGCCGGCAGCTTGGCCAGCAGCTCGGGCGGCGCGATGTCCTCCGTCATGCGGGTGGCCGCCTGCGGCGCGACCGCGTTGGCCAGGATGTTGTACTTGCGGCCCTCGATGGCGAGGGTGTTGATCAGGCCGACCATGCCGAGCTTGGCGGCGCCGTAGTTGGCCTGGCCGAAGTTGCCGTACAGGCCGGTGTTGGAGGTGGCGACCACCACCCTGCCGCGCCCCTGCTCCCTGAAGTGCGGCCAGGCGGCGCGCACGACGTGGTAGGTGCCGTTGAGGTGGACCTGGATCACCGCGTCCCACTGCTCGTGGGTCATCTTGTGGAAGGCCACATCGCGCAGGATCCCGGCGTTGCTCACCACGCCGTCGATGCGGCCGAAGGCTTCCAGCGCGGTACGGACGACGCCGGCGCCGCCCTCCTCGGTGGCCACGCTGTGGTAGTCGGCCACCGCCTGCCCGCCCGCCCCGGTGATCTCGGCGACCACCGCGTCGGCCATGCCGCTGCCGGAGCCCGTGCCGTCACGCGCGCCACCCAGGTCGTTGACCACGACCTTCGCCCCTGAGCGGGCGAGCAGCAGCGCGTACTCGCGGCCGAGCCCTCCTCCGGCGCCGGTCACGGCGATCACGCGGTCCTCTACACCTGCCATCGATGGAACCTCTTTCGTCTCTGGGAAAGCGTGCGGTCAGTAGGAAGGGGGCAACTGGAGGCTGTGCTGGGCGACGTAGTTGAGCACCATCTCCCGGCTGACGGGGGCGGTGCGCAGCAGCCGGGCCGCGAACCACAGGTCGGCCAGGCCGTACTCGCGCGACAGCCCGTTGCCGCCGTGCGTCTGGATCGCCTGGTCGAGCGCCTTCAGCGAGGCGTCGGCGGCGGCGAACTTCGCGATGTTGGCCGCCTCGGCGGCGTCCTCGCCGCAGTCGTACAGCTCGGCGGCGCGGGCGGTGGCCAGCCGGGCCAGCTCGACCCCGATGTACGCCTCCGCGAGCGGATGCGACACGCCCTGGTGGGCGCCGATCGGCGTGGACCACACCTGCCGCTCCCGTGCGTAGCGGGC
The DNA here is from genome assembly GCF_900111685.1 of Nonomuraea wenchangensis. Taxonomy (GTDB): domain Bacteria; phylum Actinomycetota; class Actinomycetes; order Streptosporangiales; family Streptosporangiaceae; genus Nonomuraea; species Nonomuraea wenchangensis. The sequence continues at coordinate 109,342 of NZ_FOHX01000013.1, read as the reverse complement.
GGCCTTGTCCAGGGCGTAGCGGCCGATGCCGTTGCTGAGCGAGGCCGCCAGGATGCGTTCGGGGTTGAGGCCGGCGAACACCTGGCGCAGGCCGCGGCCCGCCTCGCCGATCAGCGACTCCGGTCCGATGCGCACGTCGTCGAAGAAGACGGTGAACTGCTTCTCCGGGACGACCAGTTCGGTGACGATCTGCTGGGCGCGCAGGCCGGGAGCGTCGACGGGCACCACGAACAGCGAGAGGGGGCTGCGTCCCGACGGGCTCTCCTCGCCGTCGCGGGCCACCACCAGCAGCGCCTCGGACTCGTCGACCCCGGAGATGTAGTACTTGGCGCCGGTCAGCAGCCAGCCGTCGCCGTCCCGCTGCGCGGTGGTGGTGACCGCGTGGCTGTTGGTGCCGGCGTCCGGCTCGGTGAGCGCGAACGCCATCTTCCTGGTCCCGGCGGCCATGCCGGGGAGCCAGTCGCGCTTCATCTCCTCGGAGCCGTGCCGCCAGACGATCGAGGCGGTGATGGCGGGCGAGATGACGCCCATCAGCAGCGGCATGCCGTGCGCCGCCAGCTCTTCGAGCACCACGCCGTACTCGCGCAGGCCGCCTCCGCCGCCGCCGTACTCCTCGGGCAGGTGCACGCCGAGGAATCCGGCCTCGCCCAGCTCGGACCACAGCTCGTCGACCCGGCCGCCGGCGCGGGCGCGGTCGGCGAAGTAGGCGTGGCCGTACCGTTCGGCGATCTTGCCGACGCTCTGCCGGAGCAGCCGCTGCTCCGCGGTGTCTGTGTTCATGGGTTACCGTCCCTGGAAGTCGGGTTCGCGCCTGCTCTTGAATGCCTCGATGCCCTCGGCCGAGTCGGCGGTGGCGGTCGCCCGCCCCTGAGCCCGCTGCTCGGCGGCCAGCTGCTCGGGCAGGGTGTGGTGCCAGCTCTCGTGCAGGAGCCGCCGCAGCTCGGCGAAGGCGCGGGTCGGGCCGGCGGCGAGCCGCCGGGCCACGGCGAGCGCCTCGTCCTCGATCGTGCCGGTCGCCACGACGCGCGTGACGATCCCCCACTCCTGCGCCTCGCGGGCGCTCAGCACGCGGGGTTCGAGGAACAGCTCCGCCGCCCGCCGGTATCCGATCATCCGGGGCAGGAACCAGGTGCTGCCGCCGTCCCCGGACAGGCCGAGTGCGCTGAAGCCGAGGGCGAACTTGGTGTCCTCGGCCGCGAGCACGAGGTCGGCGCAGTGCATCAGGCCGAGCCCGCCGCCCGCCGCGGCGCCGTGGACGGCGCAGACGATGGGCACGTCCAGCAGGGCCAGCCGGTCGAGCGCGTCGTGGTAGGGCGTGATCATCGTGTCGACCAGGCCGGCCAGCTCCGCGTGCGGGGTCGAGGCGAACAGCTTGACGTCCCCGCCCACGGTGAACGCCGGTCCCTCTCCGGTCAGCAGCACCGCGCGCAGGCCGGGGGTCTCGGCGCAGCGCAGCGACACCTCCTGGAGGTCGAGCGCCATGTCGAGGTCGAGGGCGTTGCGTGCGGCGGGCCGGTCGAGCCGGATCCGGGCCAGGCCGTCGCTGATGTCGAAGCCGACCACGGTCAGCTCTCTGCGTCCGGCCTTGTCCGCCGGGGGGCGGCCGTGCAGCGCCTCGGCCCAGCGGGCGCTGTCGGTGTACTGCACCAGCTCGGAGATCCGGCCGTCGGTGAACCGGAGCACGTGGGCGAAGCCCGCGTCTACGGGCGCCCCGGTGGCGCGGGCCTTGCCGACGTACCTGCCGGTCACCAGGAGCCCGCCGCCGGCGAGCTCGTGGAAGTCCTGAGGCTCGGCCCGGACCCGGAAATGCTGCCCGATGCGTCCCCAGAACTTCCGCCACGCCTCCTCGGAGCCGCTGTAGACGCCGCCCAGGTCCAAGGGCAGACCGTCGGTGGCCCTGACGACGAAGCCCGGGTGCAGCAGGTGCGCGAGCCGGGCCTGGTCGCCGGTGGTCAGCGCGACGTAGAGATCGCGAGCCGCCTGGACTTCCTTCACCGTGAGTTCCTCCACTCGTATTTAATCTAATCTAGACTAAAAAATCGGCGCATGCCAATCAGCCGAGCTCGGAACCGACCACGGAGACGAAGGACACACACGCCCCCGGGCGTCCGCCCAGGTTGTGGGTCAGGGCCAGCCGGGGCTCCGCGAGCTGCCGCTCCCCCGCCTCGCCGCGGAACTGCAGCCAGCACTCGTAGAGCATGCGCAGGCCGCTCGCCCCGACCGGATGCCCGAAGGACTTCAGGCCGCCGTCCGGGTTGACCGGCAACCGGCCGCCCAGCTCGAAGGCGCCGTCGAGACTGTCCCGCCACGCCTCGCCCCGCCCGGCGAAACCCAGGTCCTCCATCAGCACCAGCTCGGTCGGCGTGAAGCAGTCGTGGACCTCGGCCAGCGAGATCTGCGTGCGCGGATCGGTGATCCCGGCCTGCCGGTAGGCGTCCTCGGCGCTGCGCACGACCTCGGGGAAGGTGGTGTAGTCGTAGCCGGTGTCCATCGCGGCGCGTCCCGGCGCGGCCGACAGCGCCAGCGCCTTCACGTACACCGGACGGTCGGTGTAGAGGTGGGCGTCCTCGGCCCGGACGATCAGCGCGCAGGCCGCGCCGTCGGAGACCCCGGAGCAGTCGTACACGCCGAGCCGCCCGGCCACCAGCGGCGCCGCGTCGATCTTCTCCTTCGACACCGCCGAGCGGAACTGCGCCTTGGGGTTGAGCGCCCCGTTGGCGTGGTTCTTCCACGCCACATGGGTCATGGCGGCCCGCATGTCCGCGGGATCCACACCGTACTTCGCGCAGTAGGCGGGGTCCAGCAGCGAGAACGCGGCCGGCGCGGTGAGCGTGTTCTCCGGCGCCGTGCCGTCACCCGGCGGGTCGGCCCGGGTCAGGCCGGAGAAGCCGGAGTCCTTGAGCTTCTCCACGCCGACCGCCATGACCTTGTCGTACGCCCCGGACGCCACCGCGTAGCAGGCGTTGCGGAACGCCTCCGAGCCGGTCGCGCAGTAGTTCTCGACGCGGGTGACCGGCCGGTAGTCCAGGGCGAGCGCGCGGCTGAGGGTCAGCCCCGACTGGCCCGAGCCGAGCGTCCCGAGCCAGTACGCCTCCACGTCCGCGAGCCCGGTGCCCGGCACGGCCGACAGGCACTCGCGCACCGCGTCGATCACCAGGTCGTCGGTGGACGCCGACCAGTGCTCGCCGAAGCGCGTGCAGCCCATCGCGACGATCGCGACCCGGTCGCTGATCCCTCTGGCGCTCATCTCTCCTCCTCCACGGGCCGGACCTTCCAGAAGTAGTTGTGGGTCCCACCTGCCGTGTAGAGCCTGCGGAACGTCGGCTCGACCCGCATCCCGATCGCCACCTCGGCGGGCGAGGCGTCGGCCAGCTCCATCGTGTACCGCCCTCCGCCGTCGAAATCGACCACCACGTCGATGAGGGGCGGCGAGGGCGAGTAGGCCAGCCGGTCGGCGGTGAAGGTGACCACCGTCCCCCGGGTGGCCGACAGCGGGAGCGGCTCCATCGCGTCCACGGCTCCGCAGCCCTTGCACACCCGTGCCGCCGGCAGGTGCGCGAACGCGCAGCGGCCGCAGCGCGACCCGGTGAACGCGAACTTCCACGCCTGCGACCGGGCCGACGGGGGCGCGGCGGGCAGGTCGGGCTCCGGCCGTCGGGGCGGCTCCCGATCCAGCAGGCCACGCCAGGTCAGGTAGGTCGCGTACGCGACGTCGCGGCCGGCGGCGAGCTGGGCGGCCAGCGGGTGCGCCTGCCGCCCCTGCGCGATGCGGCCGGTGACGCGCAGCACCAGCGCGTCGCAGCCGTCCGCGGCGGCGAGCAGCAGCACGCTCTCGCCCGGCGCCGCCCGGTCCAGCACGTCCGCCAGGGCCAGCCCGGCGTCCGCCGCGCCGGCGTGTCCCGGCAGCCGCCCGGCGGGGACCCGCGCGGGGAACAGCGCGCTCGCCCGCCTGGCCACCAGCGGGTTCGGCGAGGTGACCACGACGTGGTCGGGCTCGGTGACGCCGGCCTCCTGCAGTGCCCGCCGCCCCGCCTCGGTCACCAGCGGCAGGTAGCTCTCCAGGCCGAAGCGGTCCTCCCACCGGCGGGAGGCCGGTTCACCGGGCAGGCGCCAGCGGTCGAGGAACTCGGCCGTGACCGACACGCGGGCGGCGAGCTCGGCGATCGCCTCGTCCGGCCCGCCGAAGAGGAACGCCGCGGCGCCGTCCGCCCCGCCCCGCTCGTCGGCCGAGCCCGGCAGGCCGGTCCGCACGTCGGCGAGCACGGCGAGCCCGCCGGCGGCGGCCGCGGCGAGCAGCGCGCCCGTGCCGGAGCGCGCCGACCCCGCCAGATCGACCGCCAGGCCGTCCCGGCCCAGCCCCAGGGCCGCGTGCAGGGCCGCGGCGTTGGTCTTGTCCAGGTACGCGGGCGAGGTCGTGGCGAAGAAGATGGCCCCGGGCGGGCCGGTCAGCGCCCGCCGGGCGGCCTCCACGCCGAGAGTGGTGCTGTCCTCGTCGAAGGAGGCGGCCACCCGCGACCCGGACCCCGATTTGACCCCGAGCGCGGCGCCCAGGTCCGCGTGCCGCAGCCGGTGCCGCGGCAGGTAGCTGGCGTAGGCGACGATCCCGTGCCCGGTCATGACACCCCCTCGAACAGGGCGGCCATTCCCTGGCCGCCGCCGACGCACATGGTCTCCAGGCCGTAGCGGCCGCCCCGGCGGCGCAGCTCGTACAGCATCGTGGTGAGCATGCGCACCCCGGTCGCGCCGATCGGGTGCCCGAGCGAGATGGCCGACCCGTTGACGTTCAGCCGGTCGTCCAGCTCGGCGGGGTCGTCGAACCCCCATCCCTTGAGCACCGCGAGCACCTGGCAGGCGAAGGCCTCGTTCAGCTCCACCAGGTCGAGGTCGTCGAAGCTCACCCCGGTCCTGGCGAACAGCCTGCTGACGGCCGGCACCGGGCCGAGCCCCATGGTGGCCGGCTCGCAGCCGGCCGCCGCCCAGCCGACCAGGAATCCCAGCGGCTCCAGCCCGAGCTCGTCCAGCTTGTCCTCGGCCACGACCAGGCAGGCGGCGGCGGCGTCGTTCTGCTGGCTGGAGTTGCCGGCGGTCACGGTGCCGCCCGGCGTGATCGTGCGCAGCCTCGCCAGCGTCTCGACGTCGGAGTCCGGGCGGATGCCCTCGTCGCGGGAGAAGGTCACCGGGTCACCGCGCCGCACCGGCACCTGGACCGGGACGATCTCCTCGGCGAAGGCGCCCGCCTCCCAGGCGGCCGCCGCCCGATGATGGCTGCGCACGGCGTAGGCGTCGGCCTGCTCGCGGCTGATGTCGTACTCGCGGGCCAGGTTCTCGGCGGTCTCGATCATGCCGGAGATGGGGCCGAACCGCCATTCGGGCTGGGACCGCTCACGCCCCCGGTCGAGCCGGTCGTACAGTTGCACGCCGCCGGACCGGCTGCCCCAGCGGACCTGGGTGGAGTAGTGCTCGACGTTGCTCATGCTCTCCACGCCGCCGGCGATCACGACGTCGGCGGCGCCGGTCTGCACCATCATCGCGGCGGTCACGACCGCCTGCAGGCCGCCGCCGCAGCGCCGGTCGAGCTGGAAGCCGGGCACGTGGACCGGCAGGCCGGCGTGCAGGGCCGCCCAGCGGCCGATGGACGGCGTCTCGGAGTTGGCGTAGGACTGGGCCATCGCCACGTCCTCGATCAGCTCGGGGTCGATGCCCGAGCGCTCGACCACGGCCTTGATGACGGTGGCGGCCAGGTCCTCGACCGGTACCGGGCGCAGTGATCCGCCGAACGTCCCGACCGGTGTGCGGACGGGGGCGACGATCGCGGCTCTTCTCATAGCGGGCACTCCTTCTCGAGCGCGGGGCGGTGGTCTGGGTGGGAGATGGCGAGCATCGCGGCCACACGCTCGCCGAGCGGCAGGCCGCGCAGGTCGGCGACGCCGTGCTCGGTGACGATGAGCCCGGCGTCGCAGCGCGGCGTGCTCACCGGCCCGCTCAGGTTCGCCACGATCCGGCTCGCCGTCCCTCCTCCCGCCGCGTTCACGGTGGAGGTCAGCGCCACGATGGGCAGGCCGCCGCGGGAGCGGGCGGCCCCGCGCAGGAAGTCGACCGCGCCGCCGACGGCGCCGACGTACGCGCCGCGCGCGACCTCGGCGTTGATCTGGCCGGTGAGGTCGACCTCGATCGCCGAGTTGATCGCCACGAAGCGGTCCTGCGCCGCCAGGACCTCGGGATCATGGGTGTAACGGGTGTCGCGCAGCTCGATCGCCGGGTTGCCGTCGGCGTAGCCGAACAGCCGGGCGGTGCCCATGAGCGCTCCGGTGACCGTGCGGCCGCGGTCGAGCGACTTGCGGGCGTTGGTGATCACCCCGGCCTCCATCAGGTCGGCCACGGCGTCGCCGATCAGGCCGGAGTGCACGCCGAGATGGCGGTGCCCGGCCAGCCGGGCGACGATCGCCTCGGGCAGCGCGCCCAGCCCGAGCTGCAGCGTGGCGCCGTCCTCGATCAGGGCGGCGACGTGGTCGGCCACCCGCTGCTCGGCGGCGCCCGCCTGCTTCGCGGCGATCTCGGCCGGCGGCCTGGAGGTGTGCACCACCAGGTCCAGCTCAGCCGCGGTGAGCGTGCGCGTCCCGTGCGTCCAGGGCACCTGGTCGTTCACCTCGGCGATGACCACGCGGGCCCGGTCGATGGCGGCGGAGAGGTACTCCTCCGCGAGGCCGAGGCTGTGCCGCCCGGCCCCGTCGGCGGGCGAGAGCTGGACCAGGACGACGTCGACGGGCAGGGCGCCGCTCTCGATGAGGTACGGGAGCGTCGAGTAGTGGCCGGGCAGGATGTCGAGGACGCCGGCCCGGTGCAGCGCCCGGTTGCCGCCGCTGCCGCAGTAGGACAGGAACGACACGTGATCGGCGTGCTCCGGGCGTACCGTGCCCGAGGCGGGCGCCCCGACGAAGCATCGCAGGCCGCCGATCGCGGCGCGCTGCTCCATGAGCCGTTCGGTGAGGGTGAGCGGCTCCGCGCACGCCTGCCCCCACAGGACCGTGTCACCGGGCCTGATGTGGGCGGCGAGGTCGAGCCGCCCGGCCTGGTCCGGCACCTCAGGCACCGTCGGCATCGTCGGCTCTGTCGCTCCAGCGGCCGGCGGACGGGTCTATCAGCTCCCGCAGCCGCTCGTCCGGCGCCCAGGCGATGCTCTCCAGCTCCAGCGCGTCGAGATGACGGACGTGGCCGCTGCGCAGATCCTCCAGCCGCAGCCGTGGCCCGTTGGCGTCCAGGTCGAGGCTGACCGCCACCTCCGCGAACTCGCTTGCGATGATCCACTGATTCACGGTGTGACCCCTCAGATGAGGAACGCCAGGGTGAAGAGCGCCTGCGCGCTGTCCACCAGGACGACCTTCTTGTAGGCGAGCCTGATGTCGTCGCCGGCGCGGCGCAGCCGGTAGGTGGTGCGCCCGGCCCACATGGTGGTGCCCCGCTCGCGGGACTCGACGACCAGGAAGTTGGCCCCGACGACGGTGTCGGTCCCCTCGACCGTGACGATCTCGACGTTGGAGATGAGCCGCCGCAGGTTGGACGGCGGCGACTGGGCGTAGCGCTTGCCCGTCTTCAGCTGCTTGATCCGGGTGGCGATCCGGTTTCGGTTGTCGTAAATAACGGACATCTGCCGCTCCGGGTCGGTGTCGTCACCCCCGGCGGGCACCCAGTAGAGCGCGTCGTCGGTCCACAGCGCCTCCCACCCGTCGTAGTCGTGCTCGTCGGCGAGCCGCGCCTCCCGGTAGAGGAACTGCTCGACCTCACGGATGTCCAGGCCGGTCTGCGCGGCCACGCCGCTCACTGCGCCTCCCCTTCCATCAGGCTCCGGTAGTGGGACCAGAAGCCGCGCATCCCGGTCTCGTCGTTGGCTGCGCCGATCCGGAAGCCGTTCTCGTCGACGCGCTCGCGGTGCGCGCCACGCCGGATGTCGAGCCATTCGGGCACCCGCGCGGTCACGCCGCGCTGGTTGCGCTCGTACATCTCCGAGTCGTCGGCCAGCAGCATGCCCGCCGGTCCCACCGAGCCGATGCACTGCGACAGCAGCCGCCGGTTCATCTCCGGCGCGCCCTTGAGCTGGACGGCGGTGACGTTCTGCACCGTCTCGTCCACGGCCACCGGGTTGATCATGAAGACGCTGATCTCGGCGACGAACAGGTTGGGGAAGACCATGACGTGCGGAGCGCCCTCGATGAGGATCTCCTCGGCCTGCTCGCCGTGGAGCGCGCGCATCTTCGCGACGTAGTCGGGCACCCTGGCCTCGGACGTGCCGAACCAGTTCATCGGCTCCATCTTGCGGAACTCAGGACGCAGGTCGTTCTCGCTGTGGCCGCCGCCGAGGTCGCGGGTGACCGCGGTCGACTTGTCGCTGTAGAGGGTCCCGATGTGGCTGCCGGTGACGCTGAACACCGAGCCGTGCACGAACTGCGGGTGGTAGCCGTCGGTCTCGTTCTCGACCAGCAGCTTCCAGTTGGCCTTGGCGCGGTGCTGGAGCCAGCCGGCGGTGAGCTCGATCTCCCCCTCCGGGGAGAGTCTCGCCAGCCGGTCGAGCTCGCCGGCCGCGGCGCCGAGGTGTTCCTTGAGGCTCGGACCGTCGGCGGCGAAGCTGGCGAAGACGAACCCCTGGTAGGTGTCGACCCGCGGCACCCGGCCGAGGCCCAGGGACAGCTTGCCCTTGCCGCCGTAGCCCTGGTTGTAGGGGTAGCCGAGCATCTCGCCGGTGTTGCGGTAGGTCCAGCCGTGGTACGGGCAGCGGAAGGTGCTGGAGTTGCCCCGCTGGTCCTCGCAGACCAGGTTGCCCCGGTGCGCGCACCGGTTGAGCAGCAGGCTCACCTCCCCGTCCTTGCTCCGGGTCATGATGACGTCCTGGGAGGCGACCTTCTTGCGGACGTAGTCGCCGGGCCGGGCGACCTCGCTCACGTGGCCGACGCACACCCAGGTGCGGTACCAGATCCGCTGGAGCTCCTCGGCGAAGATGTCCTGGTCGGTGTACAGCGAACCGTGCACCCTCTCGGGCTGGATCAGCTCCGAGTACTGGACGGTCACGACTTCCCTCCTTCGATGCGTTCCTTGGCCTGCTGGACAAGCCGGAATTTCTGGATCTTGCCGGTGGGGGTCGCCGGCAGGTCCGACGGCTCGGCGAAGAAGACGTGCTTGGGGACCTTGAACCGGGCCAGGTTCTCCTTGCAGAACGCGATGATCTCGTCGGCGTCGAGCGTCGCTCCCGGCTCGGGGACGACCCACACGCACCCGGTCTCGCCCCACCTGTCGTCGGGCACGCCGATCGCGTACGCCTGGCTGACGCCCGGCAGCGCGGTGAGCAGGTCCTCGATCTCCTTGGGCATCACCAGCTCGCCGCCGCTCTTGTAGAGCTCCTTGCTGCGGCCGGTGATCTGGAGGTAGCCGTCCTCGCGGACGATGCCGAGGTCGCCGGAGAAGACCCAGCCGTCGCGGAGCGCGAGCGCGCTCTCCTCCGGCTTGTTCCAGAAGCCGAGCATGTGCGTCGGCCCGGTGGAGACCAGCTCGCCCTCGACACCGGCCGGCAGGAACTCCCCGGTCAGCGGGTCGGCCGTCTTGTAGACGCAGAGGTCTCCGGGCATCCCGGCCACGCCGGCGAGCTTGGGCCGGCCGACGGTGTCCGAGGCCCGCTCCAGCGGGTCCTCCGGCAGGGACATGGTCATGGCGCCGCCGCACTCGGTCATGCCGTAGCCGGTGACCACCTCGGTGACGCCGAGCTCGGCCCGGACCTTCTCCCACAGCCACACCGGGGAGGGCGCGGCGCCGGACAGCACGGAGAAGAGCGAGGACAGGTCGCGCTTGAGCCGGTCGGGGTGCTCCAGGAGCGCCACCGTCATGGTGGGCACGCACAGGATCTCGGTGGCCCGATGGCGTTCGATGGCCTCGAAGTAGTCGGCCGGGCTGAAGGCGGTCCGCGGGATGATCGCCCCGCCCACCATCATGGCCGCCAGCAGGCCCTCGACGTAGCCGAACATGTGGTAACAGGGCAGCGAGAACAGGATGCGGCGGCCGTCCTCGAACGCCCTGCTCAGCGCGGAGGCGTAGCCCGTGCGCTGCACCGCGTCGTGGGTCACCATGACGCCCTTGGGCGAGCCGGTGGTGCCGGAGGTGTAGAGGATGTCGCCGAGGTCGTCCGGGGTCCGCAGCCCGGGCGCGGCGGCGCCGGGGTTGCGCCCGCCGAGCTCGCCGAGGCCGTCCACGGTGCGGACGCCCTCACGGGTGCGGCCGTCGGTCGCCAGCAGCACGACGCTCCGGAGGTCGGGCAGCGCCTCGCTGCCGCCGCCGTCCCAGCCGGGGGCGACGGCGTCGAGCATCTCCAGGTAGTCGAGCCCGGCGAAGCCGGTCATGCTGATCAGCACGTTGCACTGGGACTGGGCCAGGACGTAGGCGAGCTCCTCCTGCCGGTACAGGTAGTTGAACGGGATCGCCACGGCGCCCGCTCGCGCGATGGCGAACTTCAGCGGGACGAACTCGAGATAGTTGGCCATCAGCAGGCCGACCCGGTCACCGGGGCGGACCCCGAGTGCCACCAGGCCGTCGGCCAGCCGGGCGGCCCAGGCGGCGGTCTCGGCGTAGGTCAGGGTCCGATCGTCGGTCAGGACGAAGGGACGCTCGCCGTACTCCGCCGCGCAGCGGTCCAGCCGGGCGTCGAGCGTGAGCGGCGTCCACTCGGGGAACCGCTCGCTCAGCGACGCCCTGCGCTCGTCGACACTCGGAATCACGTGGCCCTCCTCAAATTACTTAATCTTAATTAGATTAATTCGTCAAGGCGTGCGTATCCTCGCACGGACATCGGTCAGTCGGCCGGCTTCAGCGCGCCGTCCGCGATGGACGACCTGAGCGTGGGCTTGTGCGTCTTGCCGGTCGCGGTGAGCGGCAGGGCCTCGGCGAAGTACCAGTGCTGGGGAACCTTGTACGGCGACAGCCGCGCCCGGCAGTGGGCGGCCAGCTCCTCCTTGAGCTCCGCGCTCGCGGGCCCGCGCAGCACGACCGCCGCGCCGACCGTCTCCCCCCACCGGTCGTCCGGGACGCCCACGACGGCAGCGTCCACCACGGCCTCGTGCGCGATCAGGCACGACTCGATCTCGGCCGGGGCGATGTTCTCGCCGCCACGGATGATCAGATCCTTGAGCCTGCCGGTGACGGTGACGACGCCGCGCTCGTCCATGGTGCCGAGGTCGCCGGTGTGCACCCAGCCCTCGGCGTCCACGGCCAGCGCGGTCGCCTGGGGGTCGTCGAAGTACTCGATCATCTGCTGGTAGCCGCGGGCGCAGATCTCGCCCTCGACGCCCAGCGGCCGCACCGCTCCGGTGGCCGGGTCCGCGATCTTGCAGTCGACCTGCGGGATGGGCCGCCCCACGGTGGTGACCAGGTCCTCGGGCGTGTCCGACTTGCGGGTCAGCGTGAGCACCGGGGCGAGCTCGGTCTGCCCGAACAGGTTGTGCACCGAGGCGCCGAACTCCCGCGCGACGGAGTCGATCACCGGGCCGGGGACGTTCGCCCCGCCGCCCACCACGGCGGTCAGCCGCGGCATCGGACCCGCTCCCGCGCGGGCGGCCTCCAGCACGGCGATCAGGATCGTCGGCACGTAGAACAGGACCGTGGCCCCCTCCCGCTCGATGAGGCGCAGCACCCCGGCGGGCTCGAACTTCTCGACCAGGAGCATGGTGCCGCCCAGCCAGAGCGGCCCGAGCGTGGAGATCACGCACGCGGCGGTGTGGAACATGGGCAGCGGCGCGGCGCACACCGCCCCGGCGGGCACCTCGGCGGTCTCCACGGTCAACTTCGCCACGTTGACCAGGGCCCGGTGCGACAGCAGGACGCCCTTGGGCCTGCCGGTCGTGCCCGAGGTGTACTGCAGCATGACCGCGGAGTCCGGGTCGAGCCGCGGGCCGGACCAGTCCCCCGGCTCGGCGGTCCAGCACTCCCGGTCGGAGAGGCTGATCGTGTGCCGCAGCGCGGGGCAGCCGGGGGCGACCTCGGACACGACCGCGGCCAGGTCGTAGTCGCGGCTGCGGTCGGCGTGCAGCAGCGCCACGGCGCGCGAGTGGTTCAGCGCGTACTTGAGCTCGTCGGGGCGCAGCACCGGGTTCAGCGCCACGAGGACGACGCCGGCCAGTGCGGCGCCGTACTGGATGATCGGCCATTCCACGACGTTGGGCGCCCAGATCGCGACGTGCTCGCCCGGCTCGGCCAGCTTCGCCAGGCCGGCGGCGACCTGCCGGGCCTCGGCGTACAGCTGCGCGTAGCTGAGCCGGCGCTCCTCTCCCGTGCCGTGCGCGTGGCCCACGAGGGCGAGGGTGTCGGCATGGGTACGGGCCCGCTCGGCGAGCAGGGAGCCGACGGTGTGATCGATCAGGGCCACGCTGGTGTCGCGCGGCCACAGGGACTCGCTGAGCGGCAGCGCCACCGTCGAGCCGGCATTGCGGTCAGTGGTCACGGGTCACACCCTCCTGGTACGAAGCTACCCACGCCGCAGGAGCACCGGCGACACGGGCCGGTGGGCGAGGGTGACTCAGGTTACATAATTTGCATTAGAAAAATAAGAGGTCACTTGCGGCTGTCGCCGCGCAGCGCCCCTGCGGCGGGGATCGGTTACCTGCCGCGGAAGATCGGCGGGCGGCGTTCGTGGAACGCGGCCACCCCTTCGGCGAAGTCGTCGGTGTCGAACAGGCGGACCTGGTTGTCGACCTCGCGCGCGAGCACCTCGTAGGGGTCGGAGGGCCCTTCGACGAGCAGTTCCTTGATGGCGGCGAGAGCCAGCGGCGGTCCGGCGGCGAGCCGCTCGGCGTCCGCCAGCGCGGTCTCGAGCGCCGTGCCGGGCTCGGCCAGGACGTCGGCCAGCCCCATCTTCACCGCTTCGGCTCCGCCGACCGCCCGGGGCAGCATGAGCAGCCGTCGCGCGGCGGCGAGCCCGGCGCGGCGGCGCAGGGACCAGAAGACGCCGAGATCACCGGCGAGCCCCACGCGCGTGAACGTCGGGTTGAAGGTGGCGTCCGAGGCGGCGACCACCTGGTCGCAGGCGAGCGCCAGCGCCGCGCCGGCCCCGAAGGCGAAGCCCTCGACCGCCGCGAGCACGGGCTTGGGGCCGGACCAGATCGCGCGCACGATGCGCTGCGCGGCCTCCGCCCGCGGACGGGTGCGCTCGGCGGACTGGCGGCTCATGGTCGAGATGTCGCCACCGGAGCAGAAGACGCCTCCCGCCCCGGTCAGCACGATCACCCGCACCTCGGCGTCGGCCATCGCCTCCTCGATCCGCTCGGCCAGCACGACCCTCAGTTCGAGGTCGATGGCGTTGCGCCGGCGCGGCCGGTTGAGTGTCAGCACCCGTACGGCACCGCGATCCGCGACGAGAACGCAGGCATCGCCGGCGTCCGCCTTCTGCGACATATTGCCCACCCAGGTTTTTGAATCTAATTTCAAATAATAGAGTAGCTGTGACCAGGACCGCGAGACAAGACCCCAGCAGTGAGGAGACGCCCATGACGATCGGCGAGCAGCCCGAGGACTGGACCGAGCCTGGCGCCCACGTGGTGAAGCCGGGAGTGCACCGCGTGCCGCTGCCGCTGCCCTCGAAGGACCTCCACGCGGTGAACGCCTACGTGATCGAGAGCCCCGAGGGGCCGGTGGTCATCGACTCCGGCTGGGCCATGCCGGAGACCGAGAAGACGCTGGCCCAAGCCCTCTCCACACTCGGGCACCAGCTGGCGGACGTCGCCTGCGTCCTGGTGACCCACGCCCACTGGGACCACTACTCCCAGGCCCTGGCGCTGCGCGGCGCGTTCGGCTCCCGGGTGCGGCTCGGGCGTGGCGAACGCCCCTCCGTCGAGGCGTTCGACCCCGAGCAGGGCCTCTACCCCCGCCAGATCGAGCTGCTGCGCGCCTGCGGTGCCCCCGAACTCGCCGGCCGCGTCGCCACCCTGGAGCTCTCCTCCTACGAGCGGGACATGCCGTGGCAGTTCCCCGACAGCTGGCTGGACGACGGCGAGCGGGTCCGTCTCGGACAGGTCGAGCTCGACGTGCTGGCCACGCCGGGGCACACCAGGGGGCACGTCGTGCTGCGCGACGCCGCGGCCGGCCTGCTGTTCGCCGGTGACCACGTGCTCCCGCACATCACCCCGTCCCTCGGGCTGGAGGTCGTCCCCTCGGCCAAGCCGCTGCGCAGCTACCTCGACTCCCTCCGGCTGCTCCAGGGGATGCCCGACGCGCTGCTGCTGCCCGCGCACGGGCCGATCACCCCAAGCGTCCACACCAGGGTCGAGGAACTGCTGAGCCATCACGAGGAGCGGCTGGTGGCCGCCGCCCGCGAGGTGAGGGCCGGGGCGCGGACGGCGTACGAGGTGGCGGCCGCGCTGCCGTGGACCCGCCGCGCGCGCAGGCTGGACGACCTCGACGTGATGGGGCAGATGCTGGCCGTGCTGGAGACCGACGCCCATCTGGACGTCCTCGCCGACCAGGGTGTGCTCGCCACCGCCGACCTGGACGGCGTCCGGGCCTACGCGCCGTCCTGATCGCGGCCGCCCGCCCCCTGATGGCCGCTCCGCCCGGCCCGCGCGGGCGGAGGTCAGCGGCCGGTGAAGCGCGGGCTTCTGCGTTCGATGACGGCGGCCAGGCCCTCGCGCGCGTCCTGCGTCCCGGAGAGCTCGGCGACCGTGCGGGCCTCCTCGGGCAGCCTGGCCTCGACGTTCGCCCCGAGACCGTCCCAGACCAGGCGCTTGGCGGCCGCCAGGGCCTTGGGAGCGCCACCGGCGAGCTCCCGGGCCAGCGCCAGACTCTCGTCGATCAGGGTGTCGGCGGCGACGACCCGGCTGATCAGGCCGATCTCCAGGGCCTCGGCGGCGGTGAGCACCGGGTTCGTCAGCACGATCTCCATCGCCTTGCGCAGGCCGACCAGCCGGCTGAGCGTGACGGAGACGCCGCCGTCGGGCGCCATGCCCACCCGGGTGGCTCCGGCCAGGAACTTCGCGGAGTCGGCGGCGATCACCAGGTCGGCCGCGCAGACCAGGCCGAACCCGCCGCCGCCCGCGGCGAAGCCGCGCACGGCGGCGATCACCGGCGCCTGCAGGCGCATCAGCGCGGAGGTCGAGATCTGCAGCCACGAGGTGGCCTCGCGCAGGTAGTCGGGCAGGGCCTCGCCCTTGGCCGCGAAGGTCTTGACGTCGCCGCCGGCGCAGAAGTTCCTGCCCTCCCCGGTGAGCAGCACGGCGCGCACGTCCGGCTCGCCGTGGCAGCGCATGACCGCCGAGTAGAGCCCCTGGAGGAGCGGCACGTCCATCCCGTTGGAGGCCTCCGGGCGGTTGAGCCGCAGGCGGGCCACCCCGTCGTCGTCGAGGTCGAGCAGCACCGGGCCGGAGTCGATCAGTTCGCGTGTCATGTCAGGCTCCCTTGAAGGCGGCGATGCCCGCGGCCGCGGCCGCCTCGCCGAGATGGTCGAGCACGGTCTCCAGCTCCAGCGCGAGCCCTTCGGCCGGAGGCAGCTCCAGGCCGGCGTGCACCAGGTGCTTGACGCGCCGCGCGGCGTCGCGGTCCCGGCCGGCCAGTTTCGTGACGAACGCGGCCACCGCCTCGTCGAAGCCGTCGGCGGGCAGCGAGCGGTAGGCCAGCCCCCAAGCGACGGCCTCGGCCGCGGTGAGTCGCTCGCCGGTGAGGATGTGGGCGAGCGCACGCTGCCGCCCGACCAGCCGGGGCAGCCGCTGGGTGCTGCCCCCGCCGGGCACCTGCCCGAACCGGGCGTGGTTGTCGGCGATCTTGGCGTTCTCGTGCACCAGCACGATGTCGCAGGCCTGCATCAGCTCGAAGCCGCCCGCCATCGCGTATCCCTCGACCACGGCCACGACCGGCACCGGGAGCCCGGGGATGGCGGCGCAGGCCCGGCCGAAGTGCTCGAACAGCGGCCGCATCGCCTCCCGCCCCCCGGCGCGCAGCCGTTCGAGCTCGTGGAAGTCCCCGCCGACGGAGAAGTTCCCGCCGGCGCCGCGCACCACGATGACGTTGACCTGCCCGGCGAGCCGGACCAGCGTCTCCTCCAGCTCGCGGCCGAGCTCGACGGTGACGGCGTTCATCGCCTCCGGCCGGTTGAGCACCACGTGCCCCACCGCGCCGTCCAGCCGGGACAGCACCACGCCGCTCACATGAGCCTCCCGCCGCCGACCTCGAGCACCGCGCCGGTCATGTAGCTCGCCAGGTCCGAGGCGAGGAACAGGACCGCGCCCGCGACCTCGCGCGGCTCGCCGGCCCGCTTCATCGGGATGTCGGCCTCACGGGCGGCGAAGACGTCGGGCGGCATCGCCTCGGTCATGGCGGTACGGATCAGCCCAGGTTGGACGGCGTTGACCCGGACGCCGCGATGAGCCAGCTCCTTGGCCGCGGCCTTGGTCAGGCCGACGATGCCGGCCTTGGCCGCGCTGTAGTTGGTCTGCCCGGGATTGCCGGACTTGCCGGACAGGGAGGAGATGTTGATGATCGAGCCGGTCCCGGCCTCGCGCATCACCGCGGCGGCCGCGCGCACGCCCAGCCAGGTGCCGCGCAGATGGACGCCGATCACCGCGTCGAAGTCCTGCGTGGTCATCTTCCTCAGGGACGCGTCCCTGGTGATGCCCGCGTTGTTGACCAGGATGTCCAGCGCTCCGAAGCGCTCCACCGTCTCGGTGACCAGGGCGTCGACCTGGGCCTCGTCGGTGACGTCGCAGCCGCGCGACCACACCGACGCCTCGTCGCCGAGCCCGGCCGCCGCGGCGGCCGCCTCCCCGGCGTCCCGGTCGGCCAGGACCACCCGGGCGCCGTGCTCGCGCAGCAGGCGGGCGATCTCCAGCCCGATCCCCCGCGCGGCCCCCGTCACGATCGCGGTGCGCCCCGCGACCAGTCCTGCCCCGGTCATGCGAAGTACCTCACGACCGACTCGGCCACGCACACCGGCTTCTGCCCGCCCTCGGCCTCGATGGTCGTGGACAGCACCGCCTGGACCGCGCCGTCCAGCGGGGTGACCTCCACGAGCCGGGAGGTGGCCCGGAGCTTGACCCCCACCCGGGCGGGCGCGGGGAAGCGCACCTTGTTGAGCCCGTAGTTGACCGCCATCCGGACCCCGTCGACCCGGTAGATCTGCTGGAAGAACACCGGGAGCAGCGACAGCGTGAGGAACCCGTGCGCGATCGTGCCGCCGAAGGGTCCGTCCTTGGCCCGCTCGACGTCGACGTGGATCCACTGGTGGTCGCCGGTCGCGTCGGCGAATCCGTCGACGCGCTCCTGCTCGACCGTGAGCCAGTCGCTGGTGCCCAGTGTCTCGCCGCGCGCCTCGACGAGCTCGTCCAGGGTGGTGAAGATCCTCAAGTTTCCTCCTGGTGGGTGCCGTACCTCGCGTATCGTGTTCTAATCTAGATTAAATAAGAAACGTACGACAACCGTCCGAGCCCGGCGTGAAGGAGAGCAGCTGAATGGATCTTGGTCTCGCGGGCGCCCGGGTCCTGGTGACCGGGGGCGCCTCCAACATCGGCCGGGGGATCGTGCACGGGTTCGCCGCCGAAGGCGCCAGGATCGCCATCTGTGACCTCGACGGCGAGCAGGCCGCCCGGGTCCGCGGCGAGGCGCTGGAGCGCGGCGCCGCCGCCGCCGAGGTGGTCCAGGCCGACCTGGCCGGAGAGGGAGCCGCCACCCGCGCCGTCGCCCGCGTCCTGGAGCTCTGGGGCGGCATCGACACGCTGGTGAGCAACGCGGGCATCAGCATCCCGGGGTTCATCGCCGAGCACACCGACCGGACGCAGTGGCAGCGCACCTTCGAGGTCAACCTGTTCGCCGCGATCGAAGGCACCCAGGCCGCGCTCGCGCCGATGCGCGAAGCCGGCGCCGGAGCCCTGGTCTACATCGCCAGCGACGCGGCGTTCGGCGAGATCCGGCAGGGGGTCTACGGGGCCTCCAAGGCCGGGATCGTGGCCCTCGCCAGGACCACCGCCAAGGAGCACGGCCGGCACGGCGTCCGCGCCAACGTCGTGTGCCCCGGCCTGGTCATCCCGCAGGGCCCGGAGGCCGTGGGCGCCACCAGCCTGTGGGCGGGCGGCCAGGACGCGATCTTCAACGAGCGGCAGGTCGAGCACATGCTCAAGGCCACGCCGCTGCGCCGGCTGACCACCGCCGAGGACATCGCCGGCGCCGTGCTCTGGCTCGCCTCCCCCACCGCCGCCCGCCAGGTGACCGGCCAGGTGATCTCGGTCAGCGGCGGCTACGCGATGCCCTGAGCATCGCCCCTGCCCCCCAATCCCCTCAATCATCGCGTACATGGAGGAAGACATGCCCGAGGCCTACATCGTCGACGCCGTCAGGACCGCCACCGGCCGGCGCGGCGGCGGATTCGCCGGCGTCCACCCCGCCGATCTCGGCGCCGCGCCGATCCGGGCGCTCGTCGAGCGCAACGACGTCGACCCCGAGGCGATCGAGGACGTCGTGTACGGCTGCATCGACGCCATCGGCTCGCAGGCCGGCGACATCGCCCGCACCGCGGCGCTCGCCGCCGGGCTGCCCGAGTCCGTCCCCGGCGTCACCGTCGACCGGCAGTGCGGCTCCTCGCAGCAGGCGGTCCACTTCGCCGCCCAGGCCGTGATGAGCGGGACCACCGACCTGGTCATCGCCGGCGGCGTACAGAAGATGAGCCAGTTCCCCATCCTGTCGTCCTTCACCGCCGGCGAGCCCTTCGGGGCCACCGACCCATGGACCGGCAGCAAGGGCTGGCAGGCGCGCTACGGCGAGCAGGAGATCTCGCAGTTCCGCAGCGCCGAGACGATCGCCGAGGAGTGGGGCTTCTCCCGCGAGGACATGGAGCGCTTCGCCCTGGAAAGCCACCGGCGCGCCCTCACGGCACGCGAGGAGGGCCGCTTCGGCCGGGAGATCCTCGTCCACGAAGGGGTGGAGCACGACGAGGGACCCCGCGCCGACACGACGCTGGAGAAGATGGCGGGGCTGAAGCCGCTGGCCCCCGGCGGGCGGCTGACCGCGGCGGTCTCCAGCCAGATCTCCGACGCCTCCGCCGCGCTGCTGATCGCCTCCGAGCGGGCCGTCAAGGAGCACGGCCTGGTGCCGAGGGCCCGGATCCACCACCTGTCGGTGCGCGGCGCCAGCCCGGTGAACCTCCTCGTCGCGCCGCTGCCCGCGACCGAGCACGCCCTGCGCAAGGCCGGCCTCACCATCGGCGACATCGACCTCGCCGAGGTCAACGAGGCGTTCGCCAGCGTGGTGCTGGCCTGGCAGAAGCACATCGGCGCCGACCCCGCGCGGGTGAACGTCAACGGCGGCGCGATCGCGCTCGGCCACCCCCTCGGCGCCTCCGGCGCCCGCATCATGACCACGCTGCTGCACGAGCTGGAGCGCACCGGCGGCAGGTACGGCCTGCAGACGATGTGCGAGGGCGGCGGCCAGGCCAACGTGACCATCATCGAGCGGCTGGGCTGAGCATGAGGCGAGAGCTCTACACCGAGGACCACGAGGAGTACCGGCAGACGGTGCGGGAGTTCCTGGCCCGCGAGGTGGTCCCCCACTACCGGCGCTGGGAGGAGGAGCGCGGCATGGACCGCGGCGTCCTGGCCGCGGCCCGCAGGCAGGGCGTGGCCGGGCTCGAGGTCCCCGAGGAGTACGGCGGCGCCGGCGTGAAGGACTACCGCTACCGCATGGTGGTGTGCGAGGAGGTGGCCCGCGTCCACGCGACGACCTTCACCGTCACCCTCGGACTCCAGGACGACTTGGTCCTGAACTACCTGCTGGACCTCACCACCGAGGAGCAGAAGCGGCGCTGGCTGCCGGGGTTCGCGGGCGGCGACGTGATCGGCGCGCTGGCGATGACCGAGCCGGGCACCGGCAGCGACCTTCAGGGAATGCGGACGTCCGCCCGGCGCGACGGCGACTCCTGGCTGCTCAACGGGCAGAAGACGTTCATCAGCAGCGGGATCACCGCGGACCTGGTGATCGTGGCCGCCCGGACCGACCCGGAGGCGGGCTCGCGCGGGTACAGCCTGTTCGTCGTCGAGGACGGGATGCCCGGCTTCACCCGTGGCCGGCAGCTCGACAAGCTCGGGCTCCACGGCCAGGACACGGCGGAGCTGTTCTTCGAGGACGTCCGGGTGCCGCAGGCGAACCTGCTGGGCGCCGAGGGCCAGGGGCTGCGCTACCTGATGAGCCATCTGGCCCGCGAGCGGCTGGGGATCATCGCGCAGTCCATGACGGGCGCCCGTGCCGTCTACGAGCTGACCCGGGACTACTGCTTCCAGCGGGAGGCGTTCGGCCGGCGGATCGGCGACTTCCAGGCCACCCGCTTCGCCCTGGCGGAGATGGAGACCGAGCTGGACATCGCCCAGGCCTACACCGATCGGTGCGTGCTCGCCCACAACGCCGGCGAGCTGACGCCCGTGGACGCGGCCAAGGGCAAGTGGTGGATCAGCGAGCTGCAGAAACGCGTCGTCGACCAGTGCCTGCAACTGCACGGCGGCTACGGCTACATGCTGGAGTACCCCGTCGCCCGGGCCTTCGCCGACACCAGGATCCAGACCATCTACGGCGGCACCACCGAGATCATGAAAGAGATCATCGGCCGGGACCTCGCCGCGCGGTCCTGAGCTTCGCCCCCACCACATTTTCTTATCCATGTTCAAAGCGGCCTCGGAGCCGCGCAGCGGCAGTACGGGAGGAGCCGAGATGACAGCACTGTCCGAAGAGGAGAAGGCGGTCGTGGAGACCGTGCGGGACTTCGTCGACCGCGAGGTCAGGCCGGTGGCCCGCGAGCTGGAACACGCCGACGAGTACCCGGAGAAGCTCATCGAGCAGATGAAGCGGCTCGGCATCTTCGGGCTCGCCGTCCCCGAGCCCTACGGGGACGTCCTCGTCTCCACCGCGTGCTACGTGATGGTCACCGAGGAGCTGGCCCGCGGCTGGATGAGCCTGGCCGGCGCCATGGGCGGGCACACCGTGGTCGCCAAGCTCATCTCGGCCTTCGGCACCGAGGAGCAGAAGCAGCACTACCTGCCGCGCATGGCCACCGGCGAGGTCCGCGCCACCATGGCGCTCACCGAGCCGGGCGGCGGCTCCGACCTGCAGGCCATGACCACCACGGCCCGGCGTTCCGACGACGGTTACGTGATCAATGGCGCCAAGACCTGGATCACCAACTCCCGCCGCTCCCAGCTCATCGCCCTGCTCTGCAAGACCGACCCGGCCGCGCGGCCCACGCACAGCGGCATGAGCATCCTGCTCGTCGAGCACGGGCCCGGCCTGACCGTCTCCAAGGACCTGCCCAAGCTCGGCTACAAGGGCGTGGAGAGCTGTGAGCTCTCCTTCGACGACTACCATGCCCCCGCCTCCGCGGTGCTGGGCGGCGTCGAGGGCCGCGGCTTCGGCCAGATGATGAAGGGGCTGGAGACCGGCCGCATCCAGGTCGCCGCCCGCGCCCTCGGCGTCGGCCGGGCCGCGTTCGAGGACTCGCTGCGCTACGCCCAGGAGCGTGAGAGCTTCGGCAAGCCGATCTGGAAGCACCAGGCGATCGGCAACTACCTCGCCGACATGGCCACCAAGCTCACCGCCGCCCGCCAGCTCACCCTGCACGCCGCCGAACGACTCGACCTCGGGCAGCGCTGCGACATGGAGGCGGGCATGGCCAAGCTCTTCGCCTCCGAGACGGCCATGGAGATCGCGCTCAACGCCGTCCGCATCCACGGCGGCTACGGCTACTCCACCGAGTTCGACGTCGAGCGCTACTTCCGCGACGCCCCGCTCATGATCGTCGGTGAGGGCACCAACGAGATCCAGCGCAACGTCATCGCCTCCCAGCTCGTCCGCAGAGGAGGCCTGGACCTTTGACGCCGGAACACCCCCCGACGCGCAGGGCCCGCAGGCAGAAGGCCGGGGACGGGGCGGCCCCGGCCGACGACACCCCCTCCAAGTCCAGCCGCACCCGCGAGCGGATCCTCGACGCGGCGGCGCACGTGCTCAGCCGCAAGGGCTACGCGGGCACCCGCCTCGGCGACATCGCCGACCAGGCACAACTGCAGGCACCGGCCATCTACTACTACTTCGGCTCCCGCGAGGAACTCATCGAAGAGGTCATGTGGACCGGA
>NZ_FOHX01000013.1:40376-87159 GCF_900111685.1 Nonomuraea wenchangensis | reverse complement strand
TGCGCCGCCGTCGAGGCCCACCTGCACCTCGAACTCGAACTCTCCGACTTCGCCACGGCCCTGATCCGCAACTCCGGACAGATGCCCGAACACCTCCGCACCCGGCAGCTCGCCGAGGAGGCCGCCTACGGCAAGCTGTGGCGCAACCTCTTCCAGGACCTCCACGAGGACGGCCAGTTGCGGCCCGACCTCGACCCCCTCACCGCCCAACTCCTCGTCATCGGCGCGCTCAACTGGGCGGCCGAGTGGTGGAACCCCCGACGTGACACCTATGAGACGGTCGTCCGCACCGCCCAGTCCCTGGTCCGACACGGCCTCAGCAGCCGAGCACAGCTGGGCGACGAGGCCGGGGACACCGCGCGCAGAACGACCCGTCGCACGTCCTGATCCGCCGGTTCCTCACCCTTCTTCCGTCCGTACGACCGATCCCGACTGGAGTGTTGACGATGAGCGGTCCTCTGTCCGGCGTCAGAGTGCTGGAGCTCGGCGGCATCGGGCCCGGCCCGTTCGCCGGGATGATGCTGGCCGACCTGGGCGCCGACGTGGTGCGCGTCGACCGGCCAGGAGGCGGCGCCTTCTTCCCCGGCCTGGAGCATCTGGACCTGCTGAACCGCGGCAAGAGGTCGGTGGTCCTCGATCTCAAACGGCCCGAGGCCGTGGCGGCCGTGCTGTCGATGGCGGCCGTGGCCGACGTGCTCATCGAGGGCTACCGTCCCGGTGTCGCCGAGCGGCTGGGGCTGGGCCCCGAAGCCTGCCACGCGCGCAACCCCCGCCTGGTGTACGGCCGGATGACCGGCTGGGGGCAGGACGGCCCGATGGCGCAGCAGGCGGGCCACGACATCGGCTACATCGCGCTGACCGGGGCCCTGCACGCCATCGGCGAGGCGGGAGGGCCGCCGCAGATCCCGGTCAACCTGGTCGGCGACTTCGGCGGGGGCGGCAACTATCTGGTCATCGGCGTGCTGGCGGCGCTGCGCGAGGCGGACCGCTCCGGGCAGGGGCAGGTCGTGGACGCCGCGATCGTGGACGGCACCGCGCACCTTCTGGCGGGCACCCACATGATGCTCGCCACCGGCACGTGGGCGGACGAGCGCGGCGTCAACCTGCTGGACGGCGGGGCGCCCTTCTACTCGGTGTACGAGACCGCCGACGGCCGGCACATGGCCGTCGGCGCGCTGGAGCCCAAGTTCTACGCGGAACTGCTGGCCACGCTGGAGCTCGACGAGGACCCGGCGCGCCAGCACGACAAGGCGCGCTGGCCCGCGCTGCGCGACAAGCTCGCGGCCGCCTTCGCGAGCAGGAGCCAGGCGGAGTGGTCGGCGGTCTTCGCCGGGTCCGACGCCTGCGTGGCGCCGGTGGTCGGCCTGCGCGAGGCCGCGGACCATCCGCACATCAAGGCGCGAGGATCCATCGTGGAGCACGAGGGGCTGCTGCAGCCCGCCCCGGCGCCCCGCTTCTCCCGGACGCCCACCGCGCTGGGCCCGCCGCCGCCGGCGCCGGGCCGGCACACTCGCGAAGTCCTGGAGGAGTGGGGCGTCCCCGACGCCGCGGCCCTGATCGACTCCGCCCGGCAGGACCCCGGCCCTCAGCAGGGCGGCGCGAAGAAGCCCTCGTGATCATGGAGCCGGTCCGGCGAGTCGTACGGGGCGGATGTTGCCATAGCACGCTCGCGGTGTCAGAGTGCCAATGATGCCCAGCCGGCATGACCGGCGGGCGAAATGTCCTTTTTGTGGCAGAATGCGGGACTGCGTTGCGTCTCCCGCCACCTGGAGGAACCTCATGCGCAGACCCCTAGGGGTGCTCGCCGCCGTCACCACCGCCGCCACCCTCACCGCCTGCGGCCCGTCCGCCGACGACGCGCGGGACGCGGCGGCCGGAGCGGCGTCGCAGGTGACCGCCCCGGCGGACACGGCGACACCGGCCCCGTCCCGGCGGCCGGACAAGCAGCCGCAGGAGGAGCCGGACGACTGCCGGGTCAGCGTGGCCCGCCCGGACGTCGCCGCGCTCACCATCGTGGCCGGCGCGGCCCGCCGCGACTGCGTCCGTCCGGCGCTGCTGCGCATCCGCGTCAAGCGCGCCGTCCCCGGCGACGACCCGGTCGTCAAGAGCGGCGCCACCAGGGACGGCCGGATCACCCTGCGGCTGCCGTGCAAGCCCGGCACGTACTACACGGTCGCCACCGACTACCGGGGCGGGACCGCCACGTCCAAGGCCGTCCGGCTGACCTGCGCCACGCCCACCCCTGCCCGCACTCACACTGCCGCCCCCACCCCCGCTCCCACGGCCCCGCGGACGCAGGCCCCCACCGAGGCGACGGCCAAGGCCGCCACGACCGTCGGCACGGCGGTGGAGAACGAGGTCGTCCGGCTCACCAACGCCGAGCGGGCCAAGGGCGGCTGCGGCCCGCTCACGCACGACAGCAGGCTGCGCCGGGCCGCGTACGAGCACTCGGCCGACATGGCGAAGAACGACTACTTCGAGCACGACTCGCAGGACGGCCGCGACGTGGGCGACCGCATCAGCGCGACCGGCTTCACCGCCTCGGCCTGGGCCGAGAACATCGCCATGGGGCAGCGCACGGCGGCCGAGGTCGTCAAGGGCTGGATGAACAGCGACGGCCACCGGCGCAACATCATGAACTGCGCCTATACCCACATCGGCGTCGGCGCGGCCAAGGATGGGCAGGGCCGGCTCTACTGGACGCAGGACTTCGCCCGACGTTGATCCGGGCCGTGGCGGGGCAGTGTCGCTGACCACCGGATGCCGGCGCGCTCGTGACTTACCGTAAAGGTATGCGCACGCACGGCTCCGCAGGACGTACAGCGAAGGAGCGGCCATGACCCAGACCACTCCCCCCGGCCCGACCAGGACCGGCGACGGCCCTCACAGCCTGAAGCGGGTGATGGGCCCTGGTCTGCTGCTGCTGTTCATCATCGGTGACATCCTCGGCACCGGCGTCTACGCGCTGATGGGCGAGGTCGCCGGCGAGGTGGGCGGCGCCGCCTGGCTGCCGTTCGTCGTCGCCTTCGCGGTCGCGCTCATCACCGCCTGCTCCTACCTGGAGCTCGTCACGAAGTACCCCGAGGCCGCGGGCGCCGCGCTCTACGTGGACAAGGCGTTCGGCAGGCACTCCCTGACCTTCCTGGTGTGCTTCGCCGTCATGTGCTCGGGCATCACCTCCGCCTCGGCCGCGGCGCGGGCCTTCGCCGCCAACCTCGTCGAGGGGTTCGGCCTGGACGGCGGCAACCTCCTCGTGCTGCTCGTCGCGGCCGGCTTCATGCTCCTGGTCATGGCCGTCAACCTGCGCGGCGTCGGCGAGAGCGTCAAGGCCAACGTGGTGCTCACCCTGATCGAGCTGTCCGGGCTGCTGCTGGTCATCGTGCTCAGCATGTTCTTCATCCTCGGCGGGCAGGCCGACTTCTCCCGCGTCGTCGCCTTCGAGACCGCCGCCGACAAGAACGTGTTCCTGGCGATCAGCACGGCGACGTCGCTGGCCTTCTTCGCCATGGTGGGCTTCGAGGACTCGGTCAACATGGCCGAGGAGACCAAGGACCCGGTGCGGACGTTCCCGCGGATGATGTTCGCCGGGCTCGGCATCACCGGGCTGATCTACGTGCTGGTGTCGATCTGCGCCGTCGCCGTGGTGCCGGTCGGGCGGCTCGCCGGCAGCGAGACGCCGCTGGTGACCGTGGTGCGTACGGCGACGCCGGACTTCCCGATCGCCGACCTGATGCCGTTCATCTCCATGTTCGCCGTCGCGAACTCCGCGCTGATCAACATGATGATGGCCAGCAGGCTCCTCTACGGCATGGGCAGACGGGGCGTGCTGCCGCCCGTCCTGGCCTCGGTGCACCCGGTCAGGCGCACGCCGCAGGCGGCGATCCTGTTCACCACCGTGCTGGCCGTCGGGCTCATCATTTTCGTCTCCCTGGATCCGGAGAGCCCGGTCGTGGCGCTGCTGGGCGGGACGACGTCGCTGCTGCTGCTCGCCGTGTTCGCCGCCGTCAACGTGGCCGTGCTGGTCCTGCGGCGGGACCAGGTGGAGGCCGAGCACTTCCACGCGGGCCGGGTCCTGCCCGTGCTGGGCACGGTCACCTGCCTCTACCTGGTGCTGCCGTGGTCGTCCGGGCGGCCGGCCGGCCAATACGAGATCGCGGGCGTGCTGCTGGTGCTCGGGGCGGCCCTCTGGCTGGTGACCCGGCTGGCCACCAGACCCAGAGCCTGACCCACGGTCCCGGGTCAGGGGCCGAGAATCAGCCGGCGCACCGCCTCCTCCCCCTTGCCCAGCACGGCCGCGGCCCGGTCGAGCGAGTCGTCCACTGCGGCGGCGAACGCCTCCGGACCGCCGAGCGCCGCGACCGTGCCGGCGGGCAGGAACTTGACCAGCAGCGCCGCCGTCCCCGGCGGCAGGCCCGCGAAGTGCACGGTGAGCAGGCCGTGGTCGCGCAGCAGCACCATCGCCAGCGCGGCCGTGGCCTCGATCGGCTCCAGCGGCGGCGCGCCTGGACCGGCGCGGCGGGCCAGCTCCGCGTTGATCGCCTCCCCCGGCAGGCGGGTGATGAACGGGGTGTCCTGGACGAGCTCGCCGCCGAGCCGCTCGCGCAGCGCCGCCCCGACCAGCCGGGTCGAGGCGATCAGCTCGCGCACGCGCTCGTCGGTGTAGGTCTCCAGGGTGCGCACGACGGCCGGGTACAGCACCGGACGGCACTCGCTGCCCAGCTCGTAGGCCCTGGCCCGGGCGCGGGCCACCAGGTCGGCCCGGCCGCCGAGCAGGCCGACGCGGGGACCGGCGACGCCGTACTTGTCCAGGCCGGTGGCGCCGAGGTCGGCGCCGAGCCGCAGCGTGCGGGGCTGGCCGAGAGCGGCCGGGCCGACCCGCGCGCCGCCGGCGTCGTCCATCACGACGAGCGCGCCGCGGGCGTGCGCCAGCTCGACCGCGCGGTGGATGTCGGCCTCGTCGAGGGCTTCGTAGGTGACGGCGAGCCTGGTCACGGCCACCACCGAGACGTCGGGGTGCGCGTCAAGCGCCCGCTCGTACGCCTCCAGGCCGGTGGTGTCGGCGAGCCGGCCGCCCGCGTCGCGCACCGCCCGGACGACGGCCGGATGGCTGTAGGAGGGTGACAGGCCGACCACGGTGGAGCCGGGGCGGACCACGACCTGCATGGCCGCGAAGAGGGCGGCGGTCAGGCGGTTGGTGACCACGATGTCGTGCTCGCCGGGGGTGCCGCCCAGGTGGGCGAGCCCGAGCTCGCGCAGCCGGTCGCCGTACAGGGCGCCGGTCCACTCGTCGTCCATGAGCCAGGGGTCCACGTCCGGCATCGGCAGGCCCCGTTCCAGGCCGGTGACGTTGTGGAGCGGCGCGCCGGCCGCCCGCCGGTGCTGGATGTGCCGCCAGGCCTCGGCTTGTTTGCGCAGGTGGGCCTCGGTGTCGGGGAGGATCGTGCCGGACGCGTACGGCAGCCCGTCGGAGGGGCGTACGGCTTGAGCGGTCATGATCCCAGAAGATCAGACGGGCCGCCGGGCGGACAATACGGACACGCAACTCGTTTTTTGCGAGTGAACTATGAAGAACATAGTAGTGTGGCGGGCATGGAACTCGGTATCGCATTACCCACCTCCGGGCCCCTGGCCGGCCCCGCCGCCATCGCCCGCGTCGCCCAGGAGGCCGAGCAACTCGGCTACGACTCGCTGTGGACCTACGAACGACTGCTCCGGCCGACCGCGCCCGTCGCCATGGGCGGCGGCGACCCACAGCCGGTGCCCGAGATCTACCGGGTCGTCTACGAGCCGCTGGAGACGCTGAGCTACGTGGCCGCGCTCACCGACCGCATCAAGCTCGGCACCAGCATCATCGACGCCCTGCTGCACCCGGCAGTCGTCCTCGCCAAACGCCTGGCCACCCTCGACCAGCTCAGCGGCGGCCGGACGGTGGCCGGGCTCGGCCAGGGCTGGATGCCGCAGGAGTTCGCCGCCGCCGGCGTGCCGATGAGCCGGATCGGGCGCGGCATGGACGAGGTCGTCGCCGCCATGCGGGCCTGCTGGGGGCCGGACCCGGTCGCGTACGAGGGCGACTTCACCCACATCGCCGCCTCCGAGATCAACCCGAAGCCGGTGCAGCCGCGGCTGCCGGTCCTGCTCGGCGCCATGACGCCGGGCGGCATCCGGCGGGCCGCGCGCATCGCCGACGGCCTCAACCCGGTGGTGATCACCCGCGACACGCTGGTCGACATGACCAAGGCGTTCCGGGCGGCCGTCGAGGAGCAGGGCCGCGACCCCGGCTCGGTGACCGTGGTGGCCCGGGCCAACGTGCCGCTCACGGCCGAGCCCCTGGGCGACGAGCGGCCGTTCCTGGGCGGCTCACCGCGCCAGGTCGCCGACGACCTCGCGGGACTGGAGGGCACTGGGGTGGACCACGTGCTGTTCGCCACGGCGGGCACGGAGACCGGGCTCGACGAGACCCTCTCCCTCTACTCCGACCTCATCCGCCTGGCCCGCCGGTAAGGCGGCGGGGCGCCGTTGCCCGCCGGTAGGGCGGCGGGGCGCGGTCGCCCGGCGGCGGTGTACGGGGGCCGCCGCCGGCGGGGCTGTCAGCCCCGGCAGAGCTCGCCGAGGTTGTTGCGGGCGGCCCATTCGCGCAGCTCGTGGAAGGCCGACCGGAGGTCCTCGCCGACCGGGGTGAGCCGGTAGAGGACCGCCGTGCTCGGGCCGTCGGCGAGCTGCCGCTCCACCAGGCTCACCGCCATCAGCTCCCGGAGGCGGTCGGAGAGGATGCCGTCGGTGATGCCGGGGATCATCTTGGCGAGCTCGCTGAACCGCGCGGGCCGGTGCATCAGGGCGACGATGATCATGCCGTTCCAGCGTTTGCCGAGCACCTTGAACACGTCCACGAACTGCACGTCGCACGCGCTGACCTGCCCGTGCTGATCCGCGGTCACGGCTGGGGAAGGGCGCTCGGTCATGGCCGCCAGCCTACCCGCCCCGCCACCGGGGAGGACGCCGGCGGCAGCACCGCGCGGCACAGCGGCGCCGGGCCGGCGCTCGACGCCGGCCCGGCTCTCCTGCGCGACCGGCCCGCCTGCTCCGGCGCGATCGTGCGGGGGTGTCGATCGTCAGCGGACGACGCCCTGGCTGTCCTTGCCGTCGCCGTCCCAGTCGCCGGTGATCGGCAGCTCCGCGCCACCGTCGCCGTACGGCACCGACACCGTCGTCTCCGTGGCACTGGTCACCGGGCTGGTGCGCAGGTAGAACCCGATGCCCATGCGCACCCCGATGTTGTCCTTGCCGTCGCCGTCCCAGTCACCCGCCAGAGGCACCGCGTTGGCGTCGCCGTAACGCACCACGTACGCGGCCTGGCCCGTCTGCGGCGTGTCGGAGATGTAGAAGGTGCCCGACTTCGGGTCGTAGGCACTGACCGTGTCCTTGCCGTCGCCGTTCCAGTCGCCCACCACCGGGAGCATCCCCGGGTCGCCATAGGCCACCGACGTCGTCGTCTCCGTGCCGCTCGTCACCGGGCTCGTACGCATGTAGAACGTCAGACCCATCCGCACGCCCACGTTGTCCTTGCCGTCACCGTCCCAGTCACCCACGAACGGCACCGCCCCCGGATCCCCGTACCGGAACGTGTACGACGCCTGCCCCGACTCCGGCGTGTCCGAGATGTAGAACGTCGCCGTCGTCGGATCGAACGCGCTCACCGTGTCCTTGCCGTCACCGTTCCAGTCCCCCCGGATCGGCACCATCGGCGAATTGCCGTAGTGCACCACCGGCCGCGTGGCCACGCTCGACGACTGACTGTCGGACAGGTAGAAGTCCAGGACCCCCAGGCTGTTCCCGCCGGCGGCGAAGGCGGCCAGATCGGCCGCGCTGCCGTTGAAGACCGTCGGCGAGCCGGGCAGGGTGCTGGACGAGCCCGCGTACTGCCAGGCCGTGAAGCGCGACCAGCCGGCGGGCAGCGTGCCGGGCGAGCCGCTGTAGTTCGAGGTCTCCAGGGGGTTGGCGGAGAAGGAGGTGTTGCGGCCCGTGCACTGGTTCCACCAGTTGGGGTTGGTGTAGATGGACGCCTCCCGGCCGGTCCTCGCCTTGACCTGGTCCACGAAGTCGCGGATCCACGTGACCATCTGGCTGGTGGACAGGCCGTAGCAGGGATACATGGGGGCGGCCGTCGTCCACCAGGGCCACTCGATGTCGAGCTGCAGGGGGAGCGTCCTGCCGTCGTTGACGTACTGGGCGTGGGCGATCAGCCAGTCGGCCTGCGCCTTGCCGGTGTTCACGCCCTTGTCGGGGCGGCCGAAGGCGTAGGCGCCGATGTAGACGCCGTTGGCCTTCGCGTTGCGGTAGTTGGCGCTGTACTGGGCGTCGACGAAGTCCAGGCCCTCGGTGGCCTTGGCCCAGCCGAACCTCACGCCTTTGGCGGCGGTCTGTGCCCAGTCGATGGTGCCGGCGTGGTTGGAGACGTCGGTGCCGCCGACCGTGTATCCCGGCGGGACGGCGGCCTCCGCGGGCCGGACCCCGAGGGCGAGCAGCGACAGGGCGGTGGCCATGACCGCCGCAAGGCGGCGTAAGCGGGTGGTGGGTGAAAGTCGTCGGAACATGGTTCTCTCCGCTGGTGTCGTGGGGGTGGGTGGGTGCGGGGCGGGACTCGTGGCCCGCCCCGCCGGGTGTCCGGAGTGGTCGTCAGCGGACGACGCCCTGGCTGTCCTTGCCGTCGCCGTCCCAGTCGCCCGTGATCGGCAGCTCCGCGCCACCGTCGCCGTAGGCCACCGACGTCGTCGTCTCCGTGCCGCTGGTCACTGGGCTCGTGCGCAGGTAGAACGAGTTGCCCATCCGCACGCCCACGTTGTCCTTGCCGTCGCCGTCCCAGTCACCGGCCAGCGGGACCGCGCCCGGGTCCCCGTACCGGAACGTGTAGGACGCCTGGCCCGTCTGCGGGGTGTCCGAGATGTAGAACGTCGCCGTCGCCGGATTGAACGCGCTCACCGTGTCCTTGCCGTCGCCGTTCCAGTCGCCCACCACCGGGAGCATCCCCGGGTCCCCGTACGCCACCGACGTCGTCGTCTCCGTGCCGCTCGTCACCGGGCTCGTACGCATGTAGAACGTCAGACCCATCCGCACGCCCACGTTGTCCTTGCCGTCGCCGTCCCAGTCACCCACGAACGGCACCGCCCCCGGATCCCCGTACCGGAACGTGTACGACGCCTGACCTGTCTCCGGCGTGTCCGAGATGTAGAACGTCGCCGTCGCCGGATCGAACGTGCTCACCGTGTCCTTGCCGTCCCCGTTCCAGTCCCCCCGGATCGGCACCATCGGCGAGTTCCCGAACGCGATCACCGGCCGCGTGGCCACGCTCGACGACTGGCTGTCGGACAGGTAGAACTCGAGCACGCCGAGGTTGGGGGTGCCGCCGCCGACGTCGACCGGCGCGGAGTAGCCCACGATGTCGATGTCGGAGCGGGAGTAGTCCTTGTACCTGATCGCGTCGCCGCTGTTGCCCTCGATCGTGTAGACCCTGCCGCCGTCGGACGACCTGACGATGCCGACGTGGTCGATGCTGCCGCTCTGGTCCCAGTCGAACACCACGGCGTCCCCGGGCTGCGGGGTGTAGCCGCTGGAGCGGGCGTGCCAGGTGCCGTTGCGGGTGCCGTAGTCCTTGAAGGACGACGCCCAGCCGGTCAGCACGCCGCCGTTGCCCTCGGCGACGTCCGCGTGGCGCACCCCGGCGCTCTTCCAGACGTACTTGGCGAAGTCCGCGCACCAGTCGCTGTCGCGGAACTGCACGCCGTCGCCCGAGCCGCAGCCGCCGGCCGGCTTCCACGTGCGGAACACACCGGTGTAGTAGTTGCAGCCGCTGCCCGCGGGGTTCTCCTTGTTGCGTACGGCGTTGCCGGCCTCGCGCTGCGCGATCGAGACGATCGTGTCGCGGCTCGCGGCGGCGGCCGGCGTGGCGACCGCGGTCTGTAATCCGGCCAGGGCCACCGCCGCCGAGGCCAGGCAGGTGGCGGCGCGCGTTCGCGTGGGGATGCTCATGGTCTTTCCTCTCCCGGTTCTGTGTGCGACGCCACCGAGAGTGGTCCGGGCCGCTCCAAATCAGCTGCAATAGCGCTGTACCGGTTCCTGCTGTCATGATCGGGGTCCGGCAGGTGTGGCGCGGCTGACGCGAACCTGGGGGAACGCATGGACCTACGGCTCCTGGGACCGGTGGAGGTGTGGAGCGGCGGGCGGCAGGTGCCCCTCGGCGGCGCCAAACCGCGGACGTTGCTGGCCGCCCTGCTGCTGGAGGCCGGCCGCGTCGTCACCGCCGACCGGCTGATCGAGGCGATCTGGGAGGAGGACCCGCCGCCGACCGCGCGCGGCGTGCTGCAGACCTACGTCGCCTCGCTGCGCCGGGCGTTCGCCGGGGCGGGGCTGCCGGACGTGATCGTCTCGCACCGGCTCGGCTACCTGGCGGAGATCGCGCCGGACGCCCTCGACAGGAACGTCTTCGAGCGGCTGGTCGCCCAGGGCCGGCACGCGGCCGGCCGGGGACGGCCGGAGGAGGCGGCGGAGACCTTCCGCAAGGCGCTCGGGCTGTGGCGCGGCGAGGCGCTGGGCGGGATCGGCGGCGCCTACCTGCGGGCGGAGGCCGTCCGGCTGGAGGAGCTGCGCCTCGCCGTCACCGAGGAGCGCGTCGCCGCCGACCTGGCCGCCGGCCGGGACGAGCAGCTCATCGACGAGCTCGCCGAGCTGGTCGCGCTGCACCCGGCGCGCGAGCGGCTGCGCCGCGACCTCATGGTGGCCCTGTACCGCGTCGGCAGGCAGGCCGACGCGCTGGCCGTCTACCAGCAGGGCAGGCAGGTGCTCGTCGAGGAGATGGGCATCGAGCCGGGGCCGGAGCTGCGCCGGACGCAGGAGGCCATCCTGCGTTCGGACGCGGCGCTGGCGCGGCCCGCCAGGCCCGGCGGGCGCCTGCCGCGCCAGCTTCCTTCCCCGCTGCCCGATTTCACCGGCCGGGAGGAGGAGGTCGCGGCGCTGCGCGACCACCTCACCAGGGCCGGCGCCATGCCGATCTGTGTCATCTCCGGCCAGGGCGGCGTGGGGAAGTCCGCTCTGGCTCTACGCGCCGCGCACGAGATCGCGCACGCCTACCCCGACGGCCAGCTCCACGTCGAGCTGCGCGGCACCACGCGGGCCCCGGCCGGCGCCGAGGAGGTACTCGGCCGCCTGCTGCGCGAGCTGGAGTCCCCCGGCACGCCGCTCCCCCTCACGCTGGAGGAGCGCTCCGCCCGTTACCGCACCCTGCTGGCCGGTGGGCGCAGGCTGATCGTGCTCGACGACGCCGCCTCCGAGGCCCAGGTACGCCCGCTGCTGCCGGGCGGCGAGGGCTGCGCCGTGATCGTCACCTCCAGGAACCGGCTCGCCGGGCTGTCCGGCGCGATGCTCGTCGATCTCGGCATGCTGCCCGCCGGGTCCGCCATCGACCTGCTCGTCAGGATCGCCGGCGAGGAGCGGATCACCGGCGACGCCGAGGCCGCCCGCCAGATCGTCCGCCAGTGCGGCGGCCTGCCGCTCGCGCTGCGGGTGGCCGGGGCGCGGCTGGCCTCGCGGCGCCGCTGGTCGGCCCGCCGCCTGGCCGAGCGCCTCGCCGACGAGCAGCACCGGCTCGACGAGCTGGCCGCCGGCGACCTGGAGGTGCGCGCGAGCATCGCCCTCAGCTACGACATGCTCTCCGCCGAGGAGAGACGGGGGCTGCGCCGGCTCGGGCTCCTCGGCCTGCCGAGCTTCCCCGTCTGGGTGGCGGCGACCGCCGTGGACAGCGGGCTGCGCGCGGCCGAGCAGCTTCTGGAGCAGCTCGTGGACACCTCGCTCGTCGACGAGGTGGACCCGGACGAGACCGGCCAGGCCCGCTACCGCCTGCACGACCTGGTCCGGCTGTTCGCCGGGGAGCGCGCCCGCGCCGAGGAGACGGCCGGGGAGCTGTCGGCGGTGGCCGGGCGGGTGCTGGGCGGCTGGTTGTGGCTGGTCGAGCGGCTCAGCAAGGCCGTGCCCACCGGGGCCATCCCCGTACGGGTCGCTCCCGCGCTGCTGCACCCGCTGGAGGAGGAGGCCGCGCGGCCGGCGCTCGCCGACCCGCGCGGCTGGTTCCGCGGCGAGGAGCAGTCGCTGATCGCGGCCGTCGAGCTGGCCGCCGCCCTGGAGCTCGACGGGCTCGCCGTCGAGCTGGCGACCGCGCTGTCGTCGGTGGCCTTCGAAGGCAGCCAGTACGTCTTCGACGACCCGTTCACGTCCTGGCACCGGACGCACGAGGCGGCGCTCGGCGCGGCACGGCGCACCGGCAACGTGCCCGGCGAGGCGAGTCTGCTCGCCGGGCTCGGCCGGCTCTACTACGAGCGGGACTTCTACGCCGAGTCCCGGCGCTACCTCAGCCAGGCGCTGTCGCTGTTCCGGGCCGCCGGGGACGTCCGGGGGGAGGCGGCCACGCTGGCCGCGCTCGGCGCCGCCTGCCGCGAGCAGGGCCACCTGGCCGAGGCGCTGCACTTCCTCGGCGAGGCCCGGCCGCTCTGGGACGGCCTCGCCGACGCCGGCGCGCTCGCGCACGTCAGGCGGCTGGCCGGCACCGTGCACCTCGAACGGGGCGACTACCCGCAGGCGTGGGCCGACCTCGACGCGGCGCTGACGCTCTACCGGGAGGTGGGCAGCTCCCGCGGCGCCGGCCTGACCCTGCGCAACATGTCGCTGTACCACCGCGCCCGCGGCGAGTACGGCCCGGCCGAACGGCTGTGCGAGCAGGCGCTGGAGATCTTCCGCGGGCTCGGCGACCGGCTCATGGCGGCCTACTGCGCCCGCTCCCTGGCCAAGGTGCAGATCAGGATCGGCAGGCACGACCAGGCCCGGCGGCTCCTGGAGGAGGCGCTGGGCGTGACGCGCACCCTGCACGACCGGTGGGGCGAGGCCTGCACGCTGCGCACCCTCGGCGAGCTCGACCTCGCCGAGGGCGGTCTCTACCGGGCCGAGGCGCGGCTGGAGGAGTCCGCGCGGCTGTGGGAGACGCTGCGGCTCGGCCTGTTCCGGGCGCGTACCCTGCGGGACCTGGCCTCCGTCCGCGAGGCGCTCGGCGACGCCGACGGCGCCCGCGCGCTGCTGGCCGAGGCGCTGGAGGTGTTCCGGCTGCACGGCTCCCGCGAGCACGGCGAGCTGTCCCGTTGAAAGGCGGGTTACAGGGTTCTTGGAGCAGCCCGGTGAACGATGGCGCAGGCGTGCGCAAGGTGGGCGCGCCTGGTTCACAAGCGGAGGCTTCCCATGCCGGAGATCGTGCTCCTGTCCGACCCGCGGATCGCCGCGGTCCCCGTCGAGGAGTGCGGGGAACCCCTGGTGGATCTGCGCGGAGTGGAGGCCCTCCGGGTCGATCCGCGGCTGGCCGACGACGCGGGCGCGTACGCGCACGTGCGGCAGAGCGTGGCCGACCTGCTGGTGGCCGCGCAGACCCGGCTCCCTCGCGAGCTGCGGCTGCTGGTCGTCGAGGGCTATCGGCCGGTCGGGGTGCAGCGGCGGTACTTCGCCTCGTCCGTCGCCCGCCACCGCGCCGCCCGCCCCGACTGGGACGAGGAACGCGCCCACGCCGAAGCCGCCAAGTTCGTCTCCCCGCCCGAGGTGGCGCCGCACGTCACCGGCGGCGCGGTCGATCTGACCCTGTGCACCTCCGGTGGCGTCGAGCTGCCGATGGGCACGCCGGTCAACGCCACGCCGCCGGAGGCGGGCGAGGAGTGCCGTACGGCCTCGGCCGGCGTCTCCCGTGAGGCCAGGGCCAACCGGGAGCTGCTGATCGACGCCATGACGTCCGTCGGCTTCGTCAACTATCCGACCGAGTGGTGGCACTGGTCCTTCGGCGAGCGGTACTGGGCGTTCGCCACGGACGCCCGGCACGCCCGCTACGGCGCCCGTTAGGCCGGCCTGCCCGGCCGCGTCGCTCCCGTCCGCCGGGCGGCCTTTACGCGGCCGAAGGGCTCGCTTGGCCGGCCCGTCACCGGCTCTGGGGGCGGTGGCTGGCAGCCTGGGAGAAGGAGTGGAGGTGGTGGCCATGCCGGGACTCGCCCTCACGGGGTGCGCGCTGCTGCTCGTGGCGGGGACCGCGCAGGCTCCCGCCGCCGCGCCGTCTCCGTGCCCCACGCCCGCCGCCGGCCGGCCCACCGTCGTGCTGGTGCACGGCGCCTGGGCCGACACCTCCAGCTGGAACGGCGAGATCAAGGCGCTCCAGCGGGCCGGGTACGACGTGCGGGCGGTGGGCAACCCGCTGCGCGGCCTGACCGAGGACGCCCGGACCGTACGCGACTTCCTGAACGGGCTGACCGGCCCGGTCGTCCTCGTGGGCCACTCCTACGGCGGCTCGGTGATCACGAACGCGGCCGCGGGCGACCGGGACGTCAAGGCCCTGGTGTACGTGGACGCGGCGGTCCCGGACGTGGGCGAGACCACCGCCCAGCTCAGCGGCGCCGGTTCGGCGCTCGGGGGCGACCCGGCCACCCTCTACGACCGGGTTCCCTACTCCGGCGCGAGCGGCGGGGCGGCCGATCTGTACCTGAAGCGGCAGGTCTTCGTGCGCTCCTTCGCCTCGGACCTGCCCAGGGGCAAGGCCCTGCGGCTCTGGGCGGCGCAGCGGGCCGCCTCCACGGCCGCCTTCCAGACGCCGTCGAAGGCGGCGGCCTGGAAGACGATCCCGTCATGGTCCTTCATCGCCACCGGCGACCAGATCATCGTCCCGGCGTCGCAGCAGGCCATGGCCGAGCGGGCCGGCTCCCGCGTGACGCGGTTCGCGGGCGGCTCGCATCTCGCCCTCGTCTCGCAGCCGGCCGCCGTGACCCGGGTGATCCAGGAAGCGATCTGTTCCGTACGCTGACCGCGGGTCCGTCAGGCGGGGTCGCCGGCGGCGTGGCGGGCGGCATGGCGGGCGGCGCGGTAGCCGAAGACGACGGCCGGGCCGATGGTGGAGCCGGGGCCGGGGTAGGTGCGGCCCATGACGGAGGCGGTGGTGTTGCCCGCCGCGTACAGGCCCGGGATGGCGCCGCCGTCCTCGCGCAGCACGCGGGCGTGCTCGTCGGTGAGCAGGCCGCCCTTGGTGCCGAGGTCGCCGGGATGGACGCGGAACGCGCGGAACGGCCCCTTCTCCAGCGGCCCGAGGTTCGGGTTGGGTTTGACGCGCGGGTCGCCGTAGTAGTTGTCGTAGACGGTGCGGCCCCGGCCGAAGTCCGGGTCCACGCCGGTGCGGGCGAAGCCGTTGAAGCGCTCGACGGTCGCGGCGAGGCGTACGGGGTCGACGCCGATCTCGGCGGCCAGCGCCTCCACGGTCGGGGCCTCGGCCAGCAGGCCCGCCCGCTTCCACTTCTTCGCCTGCCCGGCGACGGCGGTGTTGAGGTAGCGGCGGGCGTGCCGGACGTCGGTGATCATCCACATCGGGCCGGCCTCGCCATGCTTGAGCATGTCGTGCCCGACGTCGATGTAGGACGCCGACTCGTTGGTGAAGCGCTCGCCGCGGGCGTTCACCATGATCGAGAACGGCAGTGAGCGCTCGGCGACGAGGAAGCGGGGCTCGCCGTCGGGGCCGAGCAGGGACGCGCCCCACCAGGCGTCGTCCATGAGCGCCAGCGCGCCGCCCGCCTTCGCGCCCATCGCGATGACCGTGCCCAGGTCGCCCTCGGGGGCGGAGGAGTAGCCGGGGATGCCGTGGTGCCTGCGGCGCCATTCGCCGTTGTTGGCGAAGCCGCCGGCGGCCAGGACGACGCCGTGCCTGGCGCGGATCCGGCGGGCGCGGCCTTCGCGTTCCACGACCGCGCCGACGACCGCGCCGTCCTCGATGATCAGGTCGACGATCGGGGTGGACAGCCGGACGGGGGTCTGCTGGGTGCGGACGATGTGCATGAGCGAGGCGGCGAGCGAGCCGCCGATGCCGGTCGGCCGCCTGCCGCCGGCGTACTGGCCGAGCGTGCGGAAGACGAACCGGGCTCCGCGTACGAAACCGCTCGGGGTGGACCAGGCGCGCGACAGCAGCCACACGTCGTCGGTCATGAGGGGCAGCGGGATGCCGCTCTCCTTGGAGCGGGCGCGGTCGTACCAGGCGCCGAGCAGCTTGGTGTCGAACGGCGCGACCTCGATCGCCCGGCCCACCTTGCCGCCCGGCCGGTCGGGGTAGTAGTCGGGGTAGTCGGGCGACCTGCGCCAGCGCACGCCGAGGCGGCCCAGGAAGGCGACCACCTCGGGGGCGGTCCGCACGTACGCCTTCCTGCGCTCGGGCGAGGAGGCGGGGCCGGCCTCGCCGATGACCTCGTCCATGTACCGCAGGGCCTCCTCGGCGGAGTCGCGGACGCCGGCGCGCAGCATGAGCGGGTTGGCCGGCATCCAGAGGCCGCCGCCGGAGACGGACGTGGTGCCGCCCCAGCGCGGGGTGCTCTCCACGACCAGGGCGTCCAGTCCGCGGTCGGCGGCGGCGATGGCGGCGGTCAGGCCGGCCGCGCCGGAGCCCGCGACGAGCACGTCCACGATGCTGTCCCAGTGGTCGGTCAACTCGGCCCCTTTCGGATCGCGGAAGTCGCCTCCCTCGAACCGGACGAAAGTGTCCGGTTGGCACCGTAGTCTGGGCGATGACCGCCCACCGGGTCAATACGGGCTCAGCCACGTCACCAGCTCGGCGGGAAAAGCATTGGCGTCGCGAATCCCCGGCTGGTTAGCGTGGCGAGCGTCATGCGTGTGGCGGACCGGGTGCCCGCCCGCGCCCGCCATTCAGCCAGATGGGAGACACCGATGAGTTCCCAGCTCGCGGCGCTCTGTTTCGGCGCGCACGACCCCGTCGGACTCGGCCGGTTCTGGGCCGGACTGCTGGGCAGGAAGCTCACCGACGGCCGCCACGACGGCGTCGTGCTCCCGCCCGACGACGACGCCGGCTTCGAGATCCGCTGCCTGCCGACCCTGGACGAGAAGATCGGCCAGAACCAGGCGCACTTCGACCTGACCAGCGACTCCCCCGAGCACCAGCAGCGGACGGTGGCGCGGGCGCTGGAGCTCGGCGCGCGGCACATCGACGTCGGGCAGCGCCCGGAGGAGGGCCACGTGGTGCTCGCCGACCCCGAGGGCAACGAGTTCTGCGTGATCGAGGCGGGCAACAAGTTCCTCGCCGGATGC
The DNA here is from genome assembly GCF_900111685.1 of Nonomuraea wenchangensis. GTDB lineage: Bacteria > Actinomycetota > Actinomycetes > Streptosporangiales > Streptosporangiaceae > Nonomuraea > Nonomuraea wenchangensis. The sequence continues at coordinate 70,017 of NZ_FOHX01000013.1, read as the reverse complement.
GGCTTCATCGGCGCGCTCGCCAGCGACGGCACCCAGGCGGTCGGCTACTTCTGGAGCCAGGCGCTCGGCTGGCCGCTGGTCTGGGACCAGGACGAGGAGACCGCGATCCAGTCGCCGCGCGGCGGCACGAAGATCACGTGGGGCGGCCCGCCGGTCGGCCCGAAGCACGGCAGGAACCGCCTGCACTTCGACCTCGCTCCCCCGGAGGGCGGCGACCAGCAGGCCGAGATCGAGCGCCTGCTCTCCCTCGGCGCGAGCCTCGCCGAGGGTGGCCGGCACGGCGGCGGCCTGGTGGAGATGCTCGACCCCGACGGCAACGAGTTCTGCCTGCTCGCCACCCGCTGATCAGCCGAGCCCCCTGATCACAAGCGCCTGATCAGCCGAGGGCATGGTCCAGGTTGAAGGCCGCGCTGATGAGCGCCAGATGGGTGAAGGCCTGCGGGAAGTTGCCGAGCTGCTCACCGGTGTGCCCGATCTGCTCGGCGTACAGGCCGAGATGGTTGGCGTAGGTGAGCATCTTCTCGAAGGCCAGGCGGGCCTCGTCCAGACGGCCGGCCCGCGACAGCGCCTCGACGTACCAGAACGAGCAGATCGAGAACGTGCCCTCCGGGCCCTCCAGCCCGTCCGGGCTCTGCTCGGGGTCGTAGCGGTAGACCAGGGAGTCGGAGACCAGCGCGTCGCCGAGCGCGTCCAGCGTGGACAGCCACTTGGGGTCGGTCGGCGAGACGAACTTCGCCAGCGGCATCATCAGCACGGCGGCGTCGAGCACCTCGTCGCCGGCGTGCTGGACGAACCCCTGCAGCCGCTCCGACCAGCCGTGCTCCATGATGTCGCGGTAGATCGCGTCGCGGCTCTCGCGCCAGCGCGGCATGTCCGCGGGCAGGCCCCGCTGGATCGCCATGCGCATGGCGCGCTCGATCGCGACCCAGCACATCAGGCGGGAGTAGGTGAAGTGCTTGCGCCCGCCGCGCGTCTCCCAGACGCCCTCGTCCGGCTGGTCCCAGTGGGCGCAGACCCAGTCGACCACCGTGCACAGCTCGTCCCAGCGCCGGCTGGAGATGGGCGTGCCCCACTTGTTGTACAGGTAGACCGAGTCGATGAGGGCGCCGTAGATGTCGAGCTGGAGCTGGCCGACCGCGTCGTTGCCGATCCGGACAGGACGCGAGCCGCGGTAGCCCTCCAGGTGCGACAGCTCCTCCTCGGGCAGCTCGCGGCGGCCGTCGATGCCGTACATGATCTGCAACGGCCCGGCCGGGCAGGAGCCGTCCATCCGGACGTGCTCGTCCAGGAAGCCCATGAACGCCTCGGCCTCCTCGGTGAAGCCGAGCCGGAGCAGGGCGTAGACGCAGAACGCGGCGTCGCGCACCCACACGTACCGGTAGTCCCAGTTGCGCCGGCCGCCGATCCGCTCGGGCAGGCTCGTCGTCGGCGCGGCCACGATGCCGCCGGTCGGCGCGTACGTGAGCAGCTTGAGCGTGAGCGCCGAACGGTGCACGATCTCCCGCCAGCGGCCCCGGTAGCGGGAGGCCGACAGCCACTTGCGCCAGAACCCGACCGTGGCCGTGAACAGGTCCTCGGCCTGCTCCAGCGCGCAGCCGCGGGGCTCGACGCCGGGAGCGACCCGGTCGAGCGCGAACACGGCCTGCTCCCCCTCCCGCAGCACGAACCTGGCGGTGGCGTCGCGGCCGTCGTGCTCGACGGGCACGCTGGAGACCAGCGTCAGGCTGAGCTCCGGGGAGGTGAAGACGGTCAGGCCGGCGTCCTGGGTGACGGTGTGCGGCACGCGGCCGTAGTCGAAGCGGGGCGCGACCAGGGCGCGGAAGGGCAGCCGGCCGCGTACGACGGTGACGCGCCGGATCAGCCGGTGCCGGTCGACCTCGGTGTTGTCACGTTCCACGGGCATGAAGTCCTGGATCTCGCCCACGCCGTCGTCGGCGAAGAACCGGGTGATCAGGACGTTGGTGTCCGGGAAGTAGAACTGCTTGGTCGTGTACGGCACGTCGGCGGCCAGCTCGAACGAGCCGCCCCGGTCGGCGTCCAGGATCGAGCCGAACACCGACGGGGCGTCGAAACGAGGGCAGCAGTACCAGTCGATGGTGCCGTTGGTGCCGACGAGCGCGACCGTGCGCAGATCGCCGATCAGCCCGTGCTCGCCGATCGGCAGATAGCGGGGGTCGCCCCGGCGCCCGCAGGGACCGCTCGGGCCGTCTGCCGGTGCGGCGCTGTCTGCCTGCATGTTTCCAACATAAACAGCGACGCGGCCCAGGTCCCGCGGACCCCCCGGTGACGATCCTTCGTCAGGCGCCGGCGAGACGCCAGAGCGAGACGACCTCCCCGGCCGAGGTCCTGTCCACCACCCGCAGGCCCGTCACGACCAGCCCTTTCGGAGAGATGAGGTGGGGAAGGGCTCGCACACCCCTCTCTGCGTGGGCGGGGGGACGCGTTCGAGTTTCGTCCAGCCGGTCCAGCCGCGTTCCCGCAGCAGCTCGATCAGCCGGCGGGCCGCGGGCAGCGTGTCGAGCGCCCGCGCGTCCATCAGCGTGATCAGCGGCGGCTCCAGGTCGACGTCGCCGAGGTAGTCCTCGCCCTTCTCCTCCGCGAGCCGGGTGAGCCAGGCGGCCAGCTCGTCGGCCCGCTCGGCCGTCCGGGGGTCGTCCGGGGCGTGGTCCAGGGCCCGGCCCAGGGTGAGGTAGAAGCCGGCGAGCCGCGGGTCGGCGAGCTGCTCGCGCTTGCGGGCGATCCACTCGGCGACCCGTTCGGGGGCGTGCGCGGCCAGCAGGACCCAGCCGTCGCGTTCGGCCCGTACGAGCCGTTCGCCGACGCCCAGCTCCCGCAGCCGGGCCAGGTATCCCGCCACCTCGGGCGGCAGGGCCAGGCCGTCACCGGCGGTGAGCCCGGCCAGGTGCTCGCGGCGTCGCTGCCGCTGCCGGATCTCGGCCTCCAGCCGCCGGTCGATGTCCGCGACCGCCGCGGCGAACTCCTCCTCGCCGGCCCGCAGCAGCTCCCGCGTGCGCGCCAGCGGCACCCCGGCCCTGGTGAGGGTGCGGATCCTGATCAGCTCGACCACGGCGCCCGCGTCGTACCTGCGGTAGCCGAGGTGGTCCCGCTCCGGCTCCGGCAGCAGCCCCTTGGCGTGGTAGTGCCGCACCGTGCGCACGGACACCCCCGCGTACGACGCCAGCTCCCCGATGGTCAGCACCGTTCCAGCCTCCCACGGATGATCCGGGCGATCTCCGGCGCGTGCGTGTGGACCAGCCCGTGATCGGCGTCCAGCCAGGACACGGCGACCTGCGGCCGCTCGCGGGTCAGCCGCTCGACGCCGGAGCGCCAGTTCCGGTTGAGCCGCGGCAGGGGCTCCTCGTCGCCGTGGCCGGCCATCGCGGTGGACATGATCATGCTGATCGGGCATTCGATCCTCCGGTAGCGGCCGAGAACGGCGGAGCGGACCGCGTCGATCTCGGCGTTCAGTGCCTCGATCTCGGGGGCGGTGAGCAGCACCTGGCGCGGGGTGCCGCGCAGTGCCTCCTGCCGCGCGGCCTGGTCCTCCCACATCACGCGCAGCTGCGGCAGGAGGTCGTCGGTGAGGAACGGCTCCGGCACGGGGTTCGCCCCGTCGATGAGCACGAGCCCGGCGACAGGGTGGTGGGCCGCACTGTCGGCCGCACTGTCGGCCGCGCTGTCGGCCGCGCTGTCGGCCGCGCTGTCGGCGGCGTGGTGGACGGCGAGGTCGGCGCCCATCGAGTAGCCCACGAGCACGGGCGCCACGCCCGGCTCGCGGCGCGCCAGGTCCGCCAGCACGGCGGCGAGGTCGGCGCGGAACGCCGCGAAGGAGTACCGGGAGGCGGCCGAGGCGAGGCCGTGGCCCCGCAGGTCGAAGGTGACCACGTCGTGGTCGCGCCGCAGCAGCCGGGCCAGCTCGCTCAGGTCCGCCTGGGTGGAGCTCAGCCCGGGGCACAGGACCAGCAGCCGGCCCGTGCCGCCGCGCGTCACCGGGATGGTGACGCCGTCGTGGTGGATCGTGTGCTGCCGGAGCGTGGTGCCGTCGCCGGGCGAGGTGGTCGTCGTCGTCATGCGCCCATGGTGGGAGGTTGACCTTGCGTCAGGGCCAAATCCGCCCCCACGTGAAGAAGGCACGGCCACCACTGAACGCGGTGGCCGTGCTCTCTCCGTCCGTCACAGGCGGGCGGGTGCCTCACTTGGGCATGAGGACCTTGTCGATGATGTAGAGCGTGGCGTTGCTGGTCGGGATGCCACCACAGACGATCTTGGCGTCGTTGATGGTCATGTTCTCGCCGGTGCCCTTCACGGACAGCTCGCCGCCCTGGAGCGTCTTGAGCATGTCGCCGTCCTTCAGGTCGGCCGGGTTCACCTTCCCCTCGACCACGTGGTACGAAAGGATCTTGGTCGCGGCGGCCTTGTCGGACATCGCGTCCTGCACGTCCGTCGGGGCAGAGCCGAAGGCCGCGTCGTTGGGCGCGAAGATCGTGATGTCCTTGGCGGAGTTCAGCTTCTCCTCCAGCCCGACCTGCTTGACCGCCTGCGAGAGCTTCGACAGGTCCGGGATCTTCGTCAGGGCGGTGCCGGCCGGCTGATCGGCGACACCGGAGATGGTGTCCTTGAGCGACGCGCAGCCCGGTCCCATCGGGCTGGCGGTCATGCCCGGCGTCATCTCCCCCGTCGGTGTCGCTTCCGGACCGCCGGGTGCGCCGGGAGCGCCGGTCTCTCCGGGAGCGCCGGTCTCTCCGGGTGTGGTCTCTTCCGGGACGCCTTCGTCCGGCGCGTTCTCCTCCGGCATGTTGGTCATCTCCGGCGCCGGTGAGCCTTCCGGCTCAGGGGCGTAGGCGGAGGCCGCGCTGGTCCCGGCGGTGGCCGCGGTCAGCGCGAGCGCCGCCGCGAGAAGCACTCGTTTCACAGTGTCCCCCGAATCTCTCGCGCCTCCGGGGTTGGCCCGCGGCGCGATCGAAGCAGATCTCACGTACGTTCCGAGCGCTTCCAGTCTCTCTGGCAGAAGGAGAAGAAGAAGTACTATCCCCACCAAAGCGGGACAAAAGGTGAAACCCGCCGCCTTTACATTGTAGATCACAGCGAAGTGGGAATACCTTTGCGCACGGTCGGAGTAGAGTGTCATACAGCACACCCACCTCCTCGTACGCAAAGGACCCAGGATTGGCCAGCCCTCCAGAGCAGGTGGCGCGCCCGGCGACCATCAGGGACGTCGCCGCCGCGGCCGCCGTGTCGATCGGCACCGCCTCCAAGGCGCTGAACGGCCGGGGCAGGATGCGGGACGAGACCCGCGACCGCGTGCTCGCCGCCGCCGAACGGCTCGGCTTCCGGCCCAACCCGCTCGCGCAGGGGTTGCTGGCCGGCCGCACGTACACGGTCGGCCTGGTCACCGGCGACAGCTACGGCCGCTTCAGCATCCCCGTGATGCTCGGCGCGGAGGACGCGCTCGGCGCCGGGAAGATCTCCGTCTTCCTCTGCGACACCCGCGACGACCCGATCAGGGAGCGGCACTACCTGGAGCGGCTGCTGGCCCGGCGGGTCGAGGGGATCATCGTGACCGGCCGCCGCACCGAGCCGCGCCCGAGCATCGGCCACGACCTGCCGGTCCCGGTGGTGTACGCGATGACGCAGTCCACCGACGAGTCCGACTACTCGATCATCCCCGACGACCGGGGCGGCGGCGTCCTGGCCACCCGCCACCTGCTGGCGACCGGCCGCGCCCGCGTCGGGCACATCACCGGCCCCGAGGGGTTCCAGGCGGCCCGCGAGCGCGCCGCCGGCCTGACGGCGACGCTGGCGGAGGCGGGCCTGGCCCCCGCCGGGGAGATCCTGTTCGGGGAGTGGAGCGAGGAGTGGGGGCGGCAGGCCGCCGACATCCTCCTGCACGCCGCCCCCGACGTGGACGCGGTCTTCTGCGGCAGCGACCAGATCGCCCGCGGGGTGGCCGAGACGCTGCGCGAGCGGGGGCGGCGGGTGCCGGACGACGTGGCGCTGGTCGGCTTCGACAACTGGGAGCCGATGGCGCTCGGCTGCCGGCCGCCGCTCACCACCGTTGACATGAACCTCGGGGAGATCGGCCGGCTGGCCGCCCGCCACCTGCTCGACGCGATCGCCGGGGAGCCGGTCCCGTCCGGCGTCCACGTCGTCCCGGCCGCGCTCGTGCCGCGCGCCTCGACCCGGCGCAGCATCTGACCGGGGCCCCCTGGGAAACGGGTTTCCCAGGGGGCCCCTCTCAGTTCTTGATACCGGTGAGGGTGACGCCCTCGATGAAGTAGCGCTGCAGGAAGAAGAAGAGCGCGATGATCGGGGCGATGACGGCGGCCGAGGCGGCCATCAGGTAGCCCCACTGCGTGATGTAGATGCTCTGGAACGAGGCCAGCCCCAGCGAGAGCGTGTACTTCTCCTCGTCGTTGAGATAGAGCAGCGGGCCGAGGAAGTCGTTCCAGGTGCCGATGAAGGTGAAGATGGTGACGACGACGATCGCGGGCTTCGACAGCGGCATGACGACCGTCCAGAACACCCGCCAGGGCGAGGCGCCGTCCATGTAGGCGGCCTCGTCCAGCTCGAACGGGATCGTCAGGAAGAACTGCCGCAGCAGGAACACGTTGAACACCCCGCCGCCCGCCCCGGCGAACCAGCTCGGCACGGTGAGCGGGATGAAACTGTCGAGCGCCCCGAGCTCCTGCCACATCACGAACGTCGGGATGAGCGTGACCGCGTACGGCAGCATCACGGCGCTCAGCAGCAGCGCGAAGACCACGTTCCGGCCGCGCCAGCGCAGCCGGGAGAAGCTGAACGCGGCCACCGAGCAGGTGATCACCGTCCCCAGCACGCTGATCACCGCGACGATCACGGTGTTGACGAAGTACAGCCCGAAGGGCTGCGCGGTCAGCGCCTCGCCGAAGTTCGACCACCGGAACGGCCGCGGGATCCACTCCGGCGGCGCGGTGAACATCTGCGCGTCCTCCATGAGCGCGCTGCGCACCAGCCAGACGAACGGCAGCAACGTCGGCACCGCCCCGGCGACCAGCGCGAGGTAGAGCAGCGCCTTGCCGTACGGGCGCCGCCGGCGCAGCCCGCCCGTGGGGGCTACCCGGCCGGTGCGCGGCTCGCGGGGCGGCGCGGCCACGGCGGTCACCTCGCGCCCGCCATCTCGTAGTGGACCCAGCGGCGGGCGTTCCTGAACAGCAGGAACGTGATCACCACGATGATCATGAACAGCACCCACGCGAGCGCGCTGGCGTAGCCCATCTCGCTCTCCCTGAACGCCTTGCGGAACAGGTAGTAGACGTAGAAGAGGGTGGCGTTGTTCGGGCCGCCCTCGGTCATCACGTACGCCTGGTTGAACACCTGGAAGGTGCCGACCACGCCGACGACCAGGTTGTAGAAGATGGTCGGCGTCATCATCGGCAGCGTCACGTGCCAGAAGCGCCGCCAGGCGCCGCCGCCGTCGATGGAGACCGCCTCGTACAGGTGGCGCGGCACTCCCTGGAGCCCGGCCAGGAAGATCACCATCGTGTTGCCGAAGCCCCAGGTGCTCATGACGATCAGCGACGGGATCGCCGTCGCCTCGTCGTAGATCCACTGCCCGGACGGCAGCCCGGCCTGGCGCAGCAGCGAGTTGAGCAGCCCGAAGTCGGGATTGAAGATCCAGATCCAGAGCACCACGTTGGCGATCGAGGGCACCAGCGTCGGCAGGTAGAAGATCGTCCGCCACAGCGACAGGCCGCGTACGCGCTGGTTGAGCAGCATCGCCACCGCGAACGACACGATGAGCACCAGCGGCACCGCGCCGAGCGTGTAGTACGTGGTCGCGCCCAGCGACGTCCAGAACAGCTCGTCGCTCGCCATCGCCGTGTAGTTGTCCAGCCCGACGAACGACGGGCTGCCGCCCACCTGCCAATCAGTGAGGCTGAAGGCCAGCGAGGCCACCATCGGCCCCGCCGTGAAGATCAGGAACCCGAGGACGGCGGGCAGCGCCATGAGCCAGCCCCAGCGCCGCTCCAGGCGGCGCTGACCCGACAGGCCGGCCACGTCAGACCTCCTGGGTGTGCTGCCAGCCCTGCAGCATGCCGGTGATCTTCGGGGTGACGGCCTTCAGGATCTCGGCCGCGGGCCGCTTGCCCGACTCGATCTCCTGCAGCGCGGGGGTGAGGACGTCGCTGGAGATGGCCGACAGGTTCTTGACGCGGTTGCGCAGGTCGGGCACGCCGTGCTCGCGGGCGTAGTCGACCACGGCGGTGCGGAACTCGGGCGGGTGGCCGTCGTTCTTCGTCCAGGAGTCGATGGCGGCCTGGTCCTCGTAGTACTTGCGCTCCTGCGGCATCCACAACCCCTGCCGGTACAGGTCCACGTAACGCGGGTCGATGTGGAAGGCGAACAGCTCGACCGCCTCCTCGACGTGCTTGCCGCCGGCGAACACCGACGAGGCGCCGGCCACCTGGGAAGTGGTGAACGGCTCGCTGTACTTCGGCAGCACGCCGATGCCGTAGTCGACCTTGCTCTCGTTCATGTCGAGCAGCGCCCAGTGGCCGTCCACGACCATCGCCACCCGCTTGGTCTTGAGCAGGATGTTCGTGCCGGGCACGTCGTCGCCGGTCGCGGCGAGCTGGCCGGGGCCCGGCGCGACGCGGTGCTTGTGGATGAGGTCCTGCAGGTTCTGGAACACCTGGATCGCCTCGGGCGTGTCCAGCAGGCAGCGCTTGCCGGCCTCGTCGGCGAAGTCGGCGCCGTTGCTGCGCAGGAAGCCGTACCAGGCGGCGGCGTAGGTGATGCTGACCGAGATGCCGAACTGGCGGACCTGCTTGGGGTCGAAGCCGGACTCGTCGGGGTGCCGGCCGTTCTGGTCGACGGTGAGCTTGTAGGCGTTCTCGACGAGCTGGTCCCAGCTCCAGGCGGAGGCGGCGACGGCGGGCGGCGCGGCGATGCCGGCCTCGGCGATCGCCGCCTTGCTGTACCACAGCAGCTCGATCTCGTTGGCGGTGGCGACGCCGTGCAGCTGGTCGGGGCCGTACCAGAGGTAGGCGTCCGGCAGGTAGCCGGCGAGCTGGGGATACTTCTTCAGGTACGGGAACAGGTTGACGAGCTTGCCCTGCTCGGCCAGGCGGTAGGACATCGACATCGGCACGTACCCGAGGTCGGGCACGTTGCCGCCGGCGATGAGGCTGTTGAGCTTGACGTCGTACTCGTCGGGCGTGAACAGCGGCTTGACCTCGACGCCGGGGTTCTTCTCCGCGAAGGAGCGGAGCATCTTCTCCACGGCCGTCTTCTCGAAGGTCGAGCCCCAGTACATGAACTGCAGCCGCGTGGCCCCCGCGCCGGCCGTCCCGCCCCCCGATCCGCAGGCCGCGGCGGCGGCGCCGAGGGCGGCCAGGCCGCCCATCCTGAACAGGTCTCTTCTCTTCATCGGCGTGCTTCCTTACAGGTGGGGGGTCCAGACCCGCATGACGCCGCCGTCCCGGTTGTCCCACTGGTAGTAGGGAACGGCGGTCGCGGTGACAGGGGTGGGCGCCGACTCGGCGGCGGCGGTGGAGGTGGAGGGGAAGTAGGGCAGGCCGTCGGCCGGGGCGGGCGGCAGCCGGACGGCGTCCGCCTCGATCACCACGGTCGGGCCGAGGCCGGGCACGTCGCGCTCGACGGCGCGCAGCCGCGGCTCGGCGGCGAGCGCCAGGTCCTCGAGGTCGGCCTCCTGGTCGATCTGCTCGAAGCAGTAGACCAGCGGGCCGCGCTCGACGGCCGCGCAGCCGCGCAGCGCGTCGATCCTGCGGTGCGGCACCACCAGCCGGGGCGTCAGGTCCAGGTCGAGGTCGAGCACGTCGCCGGGCTTCCAGTCGCGCCGGACGCGGGCGTAGCCGTCGGCGTCCGGGACGAGCCCGCCCTCGCTCCAGGCGGGGATGCGCAGTTTGAGCGTCCACGGGCCGCCGGGGGTCTCCCTGACGGTGAACCGGACGCGGCCGTCCCACGGGTAGCGGGTCTCGACCTCCAGCGTGACCGCGCCGGCGCGGATCTCGCCGGGCACGTACTGGTGGACCGACAGGCCCTCGTCGTCGGTGGTGGCGACGTAGTGGCCGAGCGAGGCGACCAGGCGCATGATGTTCGGCGGGCAGCAGGCGCAGGCGAACCACTCCCTGCGCCGCCCCAGGTAGCGGTCCTCGAACAGGTCGGCGCGGCGCTGCAGCGGGTTGACGTAGAAGAAGCGGACGCCGTCGGCCGAGGTGGAGGCGGCGAAGGCGTTGTGGAGGGTGCGCTCGATGAGGTCGGCGTAGCGGCCGTGGCCGGTGGCCAGCAGCAGCCGCCAGTTCCAGTGGACGCTCGCGATGGCGGCGCAGCTCTCGCTGTAGGCGCGGTCGGAGGGCAGCTCGTAGCGCTCGCCGAACGACTCGCCGTCGTGGCGGGCGCCGAGGCCGCCGGTGAGGTAGGTCTTGGTGGCGACCATGTCCTCCCAGCGCCGCACCGAGCATTCGAGCAGCGACTCGTCGCCCGTCTCCAGGTAGAGGTCGACGACGGCGGCCTCCAGGTAGAGCTGGCGCACCGCGTGGCCGGCGGCGGTGCCGGCCTCGCGGACCGGCAGGTGGTCCTGGGAGTAGAGCGGGCCCATGCCGCTGTCGGCGATCAGGCCCTTGCCCCGGTTGTCGACGAGCTTGCGCGCCAGCTCCAGGTACGCGCTCACGCCTGTGTGCCGGTAGAGCTCGACCAGGGCCGTCTCGACCTCGGCGTGCCCGTCGATGCCGTCGTCGCCGCCGGTCAGGAACCGCTCCACCAGCAGGTCGGCGAAGCGGCGGGCGACGGCGAGCAGGTCGTCGCCGCACCCGGCGCGGGAGGCGGCGACCGCCGCCTGGAACAGGTGGCCGGCGCAGTACATCTCGTGGCTGTACTCCAGCTCGGCGAAGATCTTTCCGGGCTTGACCACCTGGTAGTGCGAGTTGAGATAGCCGTCGGGGCGCTGCGCGCGGGCCAGCAGCGCGGCCGAGGCGGCGACGAACTCCGGGTAGCCGGCGTCCGGGGCGCGCAGGTGCTCCCAGGCGACCGCTTCGAGCTGTTTGTACAGGTCGGAGTCCTGGAAACGGTAGCCGCGGAAGTCGCCGTCGCCCTCCCCCGCCGCGAGGCGCAGGTTGGGCAGCGCGCCGGACGCCTCCATCTGCTCCAGGCCGAGCGGGATGCTGGCCGATCGGTTGATCTCCTGCCATCGGGCGAACGGACCGCCGCTGATCGTGACGTCGTGCACGCCCAACGGCCGCAGGACTCCGGCGGTGGGGGCGAGCGGCCCGCGGACGGGGTCGGGGAAGCCGGACATCGAGCTCCTCGTCGAACTGAGAATAGGTTTTCTCGCAGGCAATGTAAGGTGTGATACAGCACTCGTCAATAGAGGTACCGGTGCAGACCGCCGACTTCCGGGGCGGTGAGCAGCGGCGAGAAAACGGTTGCGCTGCACCGTGAGCCGGGTTTGAGCGAAAACCTTTGTGCTGGAGTTGCAGTCGGCTCTTGACAGTGGGGTTGACGGTGGGGTTTGCTGCCGAAAACCTTTCAGTCATTTTCGAGTACGTGGGCGTCCGCACGCGCACCCGGGCGCCATCCGCAGGACCTGTTCCCCCCGCTCGTCCCGCCGCGCTTTTGTTAGCGCTAACACAGAGAGGTGCCGCCGATGAGACGACCGGCCGTGCTGGCCACCCTTCTCACCGTCCTGCTCGCGTCCTTCCTCACCGCCGCGCCGCCCGCCGCGCACGCCGCGCCCACCGCGCAGGTCGTGGACATCTTCGGCCGGGTCGTCAACGACTACGGCGTCAAGCTCGTCGACTGGCAGGGCTACCTGGCCAACCCGTACGTCGAGCTGACCGTCCGGCCGCCCGCCGACGTGCGCTACCCGATCACCGTCGATCTCAAGGCCGAGGGCACCTCCCGGCTGATGATGGACCTGCCGAGCCAGCTCACCGCCACCGGCGCGACCAAGACCCTGACCTTCGCCTCCGCCTCCGAGACGAAGGTGTTCCGGCTGGCCATCCACTCCAAGCGCGGGCCCGGCGCCGACGAGCTGCACACGTTGCGGCTGACGGTCAGGGACGCGGGCGGGGCGACGTACCAGCAGTCGATGCCGATCCGGGTCCAGCAGGACGAGAAGACCGCGCTGGAGCCCTCGCTGCCGCTCACGTTCGACTACCGCTACGACACCATCACCGGCTACTTCTCCGCCCCGGCCTTCCGCACGGCGGCCGAGGAGGCGGTCAAGGACTGGTTCCGCTTCTTCGACATGGCGCCCTTCGACACCGTGGCGGCCGGCGCGGAGACCAACCACCTGCCCGGCAACGACTGGCAGAACACGGTCACGGTCACCAACAACGCCGCCTACAACGGCATGTACGTGTTCTTCCGCGGGATCCAGACCCCGTACTCGACCGGCTACCCCGCCGCCAACGGCCGCTACAGCACCCGGGGCGGCCAGCAGCTCGCCGGCCCGCTGCACCGCTCGACCGCGATGATCTTCGAGTACGACGAGGCGGGCAAGCAGCTGTTCACCTCCCTGGCCGACGAGGACTGGTACAAGACCGACATCGCCGGCTCCGTGCTCGACGTGCACGGCCTGGTCATGCACGAGTACGGCCACGCGGTCGCCTTCCACAGCGACTGGGCCGGCATGCGCGCCTATGTCGCCTCCGGCGGCACCGACCCCGACGTGGTCGCCTACCAGGGGCGCGCGGTCCCGCTGGACTCCAGCTACCACATCCCCGGCGACCAACCCAACTGGGACCGCATCAGCGGGCAGAGCGGCGGCTGGACGCACCTGTTCCCGACCCGCCGGTGGATGCTGACCAAGCTGGCGCTGCTCGTCGCCGAGAACGCCGGCTGGAAGCTCAACCGCGACCTCACCCCGTTCCTGCCGCCGTCGATCACCACCACCTCGCTCCCCCAGGCCGCGGCCGGGGCCGCCTACCAGCAGACCCTCCAGGCCAAGGGCGGCGTGCCGTTCTACGACTGGCAGGTCACCAGCGGGTCGCTGCCGGCCGGGCTGAGCCTCGACCGTTTCACCGGCGCGATCACCGGCACCCCCACGGCGGCCGGGACGTCGACCTTCACCGTCAGGCTGCGCGACTACGACCGGCTCAGCACGCCGGTGACCAGGACGTACACGCTGACGGTCACCGGCACCGCCCCCTCGAACCTGGCCCGCTCGGCCACCCCGTCGGCCTCCTACACCTCGGCGTGGGAGAGCGTGGCGGCGATCAACGACGGCATCGACCCGCCCCGCTCGAACGACACCGTCAACCGCCGCTGGGGCACCTGGCCCCAGACCGGCACGCAATGGGCCGAGCTGACCTGGCCGGCCACGCAGACCCTGCGCTCGGCCGACGTGTACTTCTTCGACGACGGCGGCGGCGTGCGCGTCCCGGCGTCCTGGAAACTCCAGTACTGGACCGGCAGCGCCTACGCCGACGTGCCGGGGACATATCCGGTGGCGGCCGACGCCTACAACCGGGTGTGCTTCGCCGCGGTCAGCACCACGCGGCTGCGGGTGGTGCTGCAGAGCGGCCAGGGGTCGGTCGGGCTGCTGGAGGTGAAGGCGTTCGCCTGACGCGCGCCCCGCGCGCCCCGGACGCCGCCGTGCGTCCGGGGCGCGCGGGTCACACCGTTCGCGCGGGTGACACCTTTTGTGAGGTGCGGCACACTACAGGCATGCGGACCCCTGCCATGGCGGTGTTGTCGGCTCTGGCTCTCGCCGCGTCGGTGGCGTGCGCGCCCACCGCGGCCCCGCCGCCCCCGAAGACCCCGAAGCCCACCCCCACGGCCCCGCAGGGAATCCTCCGGCAGACGGCGGACGAGATCGCCCGTACGTCGGCGAGCATGCGCCTCCTCGACGACCTGCCGCTGTACGAGATGACCTACCACGGCGGCTACGACGCCGAGGCGCCGCTCACCGACGCGGAGCTGGCGCGCAAGGGCGACGGCTGGGCCTGCTCGCTGTTCCACCGCCCCGGCGAGTTCGGCAGGAACTTCGACTGGCAGCCCAACCCGGCGATGGTCGTCCACGCGCGCCCGCCGGGCGGCTACGCCTCGATCTCCCTGGTGGACGTCTCCTACCTGTTCTACCCGCGGATCAAGCCGAAGCTGACCAAGGCCGAGGACCGGCGGCGGCTGGCGCACGCGGTGCTGATCCCGTTCGACGGCATGAACGAGAAAGGGCTCGTCGTCGGCCTGGCCCAGGCCCCGGACGCCGAGCTGCCCGAGCCGGGCGCGGGCCGTACCACGGTGAGCGGGGTGCGGATCATCCGGCTGATGCTGGACAAGGCCGCGACCGTGCCGGAGGCGATCGAGCTGATGCGCCGCTACGACCTCGACTTCACCGGCGGCCCGCAGCTCCACTATCTGATCGCGGACCGCGCGGGCAGGTCGGCGGTGGTCGAGTACGCCGAGGGCCGCATGAACGTCATCGACGACCGCTACCTCACCAACATCACGATGACCGGCGCGGACCGGGCCGCCAGGATGGCCGACCGCCGTTACCGGCTCCTCGCCGAGGGCGGCGGCACGGAGGCGATGAAACTGCTCCGCCGGGTCGCCCAGCCGCACACCCAATGGTCGATCGTTTATGACCTCGAGAATTTGACGGCGAGAATCGTCACGGCGCAGCGGTGGAACCGCGTGCGTGATTTACGTCTTTCCGCGGCCGATTGAGCGCGCGACTTTCGCGTTGACTTCTCCGGCGGACTGCTTCGCCTTTCCTCGGTTAATCCGGAAATGAACTCATTTTCTGGTGAATACTCAACCGCGCACGTCGAGCCGGAAGTTTCGGCGCGTCACGAGCCCGGGTCAGGGTGATCAAGCAATCCGGACGGGCCGATACTTGAAAGTTTCATGGCCGCTTGACAAAGTCGCCGACAAGAGAGTCCGGAGGTGAGTGGACGTGCCGTCCGGCCCTCGGACCCCAGGGCTGGGCGGTTTTTGGCGAATGGCCGCCGGAAAACGGCGGCGGGCGGCGCGGCGCCCCGGCTCTCGTGCGGCTTCTCCCCGGGTGGCCGGCGGGTACAGACCGGGGTTTCGGACGTCCGAATCTTCTTTACGGTCCTCGCCTGAGCTCGCTCATCTATCACCGCGCGACCCGCCGTGCAAGAGGCTCCTTGGGCGAATGACGGCCTGACGCGGGCCCGCGAATCGCTCATTGACGTCACCCGGCCGCGTCGATATAAGGTTCATGTCGTGCAACCGCGTGAGATCACACGCATTGTCCGACATTTCGCACCCCTTACATTTCGGTGTTGTTTCGCGGCATTTGTCGAGGAGCGCCGTAACATGGCGGTTGACGACCTCCGTACTCAGCGACGAAACCCCCAGCCGACCCCCCTCCCCAGGCCGCGTGCGCCGCGGACGGCGACTCCCGGCAAGGGAGGTGCTGGGCGATCAGTGGCCAGCTAGCCGCGGCGACACGGGACCCCCACCCCACCGGTCCGTGCCCCGCCCGTACGATGATCTGCCTGCCCTACGCCGGAGGAGGCGCGAGCGCCTACGCCGGGCTCCTCCGCCGGCTCACCGGCCTCACCGTGCTCCCCCTCCAGCTTCCCGGCAGGGAGAACCGCATCGGCGAGCCGCCCACCTTCACGATCAGCGACCTCGCCGACGAGATCGTGCCCGCCACCAGCGAGCCGTACGTCCTGTACGGCCACAGCATGGGCGCCCGGCTGGCCTTCGAGGTGGCCCGCGAGCTGCGCAGGCGCGGCCTTCGCGAGCCGTCGAGACTGTACGTCGGCGGCGCGCACCCGCCGGACCGCCGGGTGCCGCTGGCCGCCGCCGCCGACCTGCCCGACGACGCCTTCATCGACCAGCTCATCCGCAGGTCGGGGGCGCTGCCCGAGCTCAGGGACCTGCCGGAGCTGCGGGAGCTGATGCTCCCGGTGCTGCGCTCGGACTTCGCCTGGATCAAGAACTACGCCTTCGTCCCCGAGCCGCCCCTCGACACCCCCATCGTGGCCTTCGCCGGGCTCGACGACGGGGAGGCCGGGGTGGCGGAGATGCTCGGCTGGGCCAGGCACACCGGCGCGGGCTTCCGGCTGCGGACGGTCCGCGGCGGCCACCTGTTCGTCAAGGACCGCCCGGCCGAGCTCGCCGAGCTCATCACCGCCGATCTCACGGCGGCGCAGGTTCCCGCCGAGCCGGACGAGGTGCACCTGTGGGTGGGGCCGGCGGCCGGTCGCGACGCGGTGCTGCGCCGGCACGCGGGGCGGGGCGCGGTCGGCACGAGCGACGCCGGCGACCTGGCCGCCGTGGCCGCCGGGCACGGGCCAGGGATCGGGGTGTGCGTGCTGCGCGCGCGGGACCTCGGCGAGCCGGTCGAGCTGAGCGCGGACGAGCGGGAGCAGGTCGAGGAGGCCGCCGAGGAGGACCGGGGGTGGCTGGCGCTGCGCGCCGTCACCGCGAAGCGGGCGCTGACGGCCGCCGACGCCGGAGCCGCCGACCCGGCGGCGATCGGGTTTCCCGACCTCGCCGATCCCGGCCCCTGGCGCGTCCAGCCCGGACAGGAGCCGGACCGGCTGTCCCGGTGGCGGATCACGCACCTGGCGCTGCACACCGCCCGGGGCGAGGCGCTGGCCGCAGTCGCCGTGCCCCGCGACGGGGTGCGGCTGAGCGTCGACCTGCCGCCGGAACGAGCAAGGTGACGGGGAGCGGGCGAGAAGACAGCGGGAAGAATGCGGGGAGACACGAGTGACCGACGGGCCGCTTCTTCATGACCTCGTCCTGGCGCAGGCCGGACGCACTCCGGACGCGACCGCCGTACGGCAGGGCGAGCGGAGCCTGACCTACCGCGAGCTGGTCTCGGCGGCGGCGGTGCTGGCGCACCGGCTGCGCGAGCTCGGCGCGGGCCCCGAGACGCGGATCGGCATCTGCCACCGCCGCACGCCCGGCCTGCTGGCCCGCGTGCTCGGCGTGCTGATGTCGGGGGCCGCGTACGTGCCGCTGGACCCCGCGCATCCGCGCCGGCGGCTCGCCGGCGTCATCGAGGACGCCGGCATCACCACGGTCGTCGCGGACGGGGCCGGCGCGGAGCTGCTGGCCGGGCTGCCCATACGCCTGGAGACCGGGCCGCTGGAGAACGGGCAGCGGGCCGGGGCTGACGCGCCGGTCACGCCGGCGGGTGCGGCGGCCTACGTGCTCTACACCTCCGGCTCGACCGGGCGGCCCAAGGGGGTCGTGGTGAGCCATGCCTCGGCGGTGTCGTTCGTGACGATGGCGGGCGAGGTGTTCGGGCTCGACGCCGGCTGCCGGTCCATCGGGTTCGCCGCGCTCGGGTTCGACGTGTCGGTGCTGGACGTCTTCGCGCCGCTGGCGCGCGGCGGTTCGGTGATGCTCGTGCCCGAGGAGGACCGGGTGGACGCCGCCCGGCTCCAGCGTTTCCTGGAACGACACCAGGTGACCTGGGGCACGATCCCGCCCGCGCTGCTCCCGCTGCTGGAGCCGGAGCGGCTGCCGTGGCTGCGCGACCTGCTCACCGCGGGCGAGCCCGCCGGGCCCGAGCAGGTGGCCCGCTGGACGGCGGGCGGGCGGCGCTTCCACAACTGGTACGGCCCCACCGAGACCACGGTGTGCGTCGTCGGCACCGAGCTGACGGGCGTCTGGGACCGGCCGCTGCCGATCGGGCACGCGCTGCCGGGCTGCCGGGCGTACATCCTCGACGACCTCCTGCGGCCCTGCCCGCCCGGCACGCCGGGCGAGCTGTGCATCGGCGGCCCGCAGCTCGCCCGTGGTTATCTCGGCCGCCCGGGGTTGTCGGCCGAGCGGTTCGTGCCGGATCCGTACGGCGGGCCGGGGGCGCGCATGTACCGCACCGGCGACCAGGTCGTGCTGGAGGAGGACGGCCGGATCGGTTTCATCGGGCGGCTGGACCGGCAGGTGAAGGTCCAGGGCCAGCGTGTCGAGATCGGCGAGGTCGAGGCGGTGCTGCGGGCGCATCCCGGGGTGCGGCAGGCGGTCGCGGACGTGACGGACGGGGCCACGGGGCTGAAGGAGCTGACCGCGTACCTGACGCCTGAGGACGCGCCCGGCATCGAGGAGGTGCGGGCGCACTGCATGGAGAGCATGCCGGCGTACATGGCGCCGACCCGGGTGGTGCGGCTGGCGGCGCTGCCGCTGACGGTGGCGGGCAAGATCGACCTGGCGGCCCTGCGCGCGTCGCACGCCCGGCCCGGCAGGTCCCCGGCGGCCGGGCCGGGCCGGAGCGTGGCCGAGCGGGGCGTCGCGGCGGCCTGGGCGGAGGCGTTCGGGAGCGGGGCCGAGCCGGGGCCGGACGACGACTTCTTCGCGTCCGGCGGCCACTCGCTGGTGGCCATGCGCCTGGCCGCGCTGCTGCGGGCCGGGCTCGGCAAGGAGATCGAGGTCAGGGACGTGCTCGCGGGCCGCACCGTGGCCGGCATCGCCCGCCTGGCCGAGCTGGCCCCGCCCGCGCGGGACGAACCGCTCGCCGCGGCGCCCGCCGCGCTGTCGGCGGTGCAGCGCCGGATGTGGTTCGTGGAGCGGCTGGCGCCCGGGACGCCCGCGCACAACATCGCGATGGCGCAGCGCCTGTCCGGGCCGCTGGACGTCGCCGCCCTGCGCGCCGCGCTGGCGGCGGTGGCCGAGCGGCACGAGGTGCTGAGGTGGCGCGTCCCGGAGTCCGGCGGGGTGCCGGCCGTCGCCGTGTCGCCGCCCGGCCCGGTGCCGCTGCCCGTGGAGGACGTGACGGAGGCGGAGGTGGGCGAGCGGCTGGCGGAGGAGGCCCGGCTCGCCTTCGACCTGGCGGCGGGGCCGCTGTGGCGGGCCCGGCTGCTGCGGGTCGCCGCCGGGGAGCACGTGCTGGCGATCACGGCGCACCACCTGGTGTTCGACGGCTGGTCGCAGCGGGTGCTCTACGACGACCTCGGGCGCGCCTACCGGGAGGCGGCGCTCGCGCCGCTGCGCACCTCGTTCGGCGGGTACACGGCCTACCTCGGCGATCGGGACGGCGAGGCGAGCCTGGAGTGGTGGCGGCGGCACCTGGAGGGCGCGCCCGCCGTGCTCGACCTGCCGCGCGACCATCCGCGCCCGGCGGTGCAGACGTTCGAGGGGGCCGGCGCGGCGGCCGAGGCCGGGGCGTCCGTCAGCGACGGCGTGCGGGCGCTGGCCGCGCGGCTCGGCAGCACGCCGTACGCGGTGCTGCTGGCGGCGTTCGGGCAGGTGCTGCGGCGGCTCACCGGGCAGCACGACCTGATCGTCGGCGCGCCCGTCGCCGACCGGCGCGACCCGGCCTTCCATCCGCTGGTCGGATGCCTGGTGCAGGTGCTGCCGGTACGGCTGCGCGTCGAGGACGGCGCGAGCTTCGCGGCGCACGTGACGCGCTGCCAGGAGACGCTGTCCGGCGCGCTCGCCCATCTCGACGTGCACCTGGAGCGGCTGGTCGACCGGCTCGGGCCGGGCCGCGACCTGTCCAGGAACCCGCTGGTCCAGGTGCTGTTCAACATGTACGACTTCGCCGAGCCGCGCCTGGAGCTGCCCGGCGTCACGGCCGTCCCGCTGCCGCCCGGGCTGCCGGGCGCGCTGTTCGACCTGACCCTGTACGCCGGGGAACGCGACGGGCGGTACGTGCTGCAGGCCGCGTACAACCCGCGGCTGTTTCGCAGGGAGCGGATCGAGGAGCTGCTGGCCGGCTACCTGCGGCTGCTCGGCGACCTGGTCGCCGCGCCTGAGCTGCCGGTGCGCCGCGCGTCCCTCCGCCCCCTGCCGGGCCGGGAGGGCGTCCGGCTCCCCGACGGCACCCGTCACCTGCCCGGCTGGAGCGGGCCCGGCGTGGTGGAACGGGTGGTCGGCCAGGCCGGGAGCGACCGGGTGGCCGTCGCCGGTGAGGAGGGCGCGCTCGGTTACGCCGGGCTGGTCCGGCTCGCGGGGGCGGTCGCCGGGTCCGTGGCCACGGCGGTGGAGCCGGGAGCGGTGGTGGCGATCCTGGCCGCCCGGACGTACGAGCTGCCCGCGCTGATGCTGGGCGTCCTGGGGGCAGGTGGGCGCTGGGCCGTGCTGGACCCCGCCCTGCCGGCCGCGCGCCTCGAAGCCCAGGCGCGCGCCGCGGGGGCCCGCGCGCTGATCACCTGCCCCGGCGTCCCCGTCCCCGCCGAGCTGGCCTGGCTGCCCGAGCTGACCGTGCCCTCCGAGCCGGCCGGTGAGGCGCTCGGGAGGGCGAAGCCCGGGGAGCGGGGGTATCTGGCGTTCACCTCCGGCACCACCGGCGAGCCGAAGCCAGTGGTCGCGGCCGAGGAGCCGCTGGCCAGGTTCCTGGACTGGTACGCCGCCGAGTTCGCGCTGACCTCTGACGACCGGTTCGCGCTGCTGGCCGGGCTGGCGCACGACCCGCTGCTGAGGGACGTCTGGACGCCGCTCACCCTGGGGGCCACGCTGCACGTGCCGGCCCAGGACCGGGTGCGCGACCCGGCGCGGCTGGCGGCGTGGCTGCGGGAGCGGGCGATCACGGTGGCGCACGTGACGCCGCAGCTCGCCACCCTGATCGCCGCGGCCGGGGTGGAGCTGCCCGACCTGCGGCTGGTGGTGTTCGGCGGGGACCGGCTGACGTTCGCGGACGTGGCCAGGTTCGCGGCGGTCGCGCCGAAGGCGCGCCTGGTGAACGCCTACGGCACCACCGAGACGCCCCAGGCGCAGGCCGTCCACGAGATCACCGGCCAGGTGGGCGCGAGCGGCGACCCGGTCCCTGTCGGTCACGGCGTGGACGGGGCGGAGCTGCTGGTGCTCGACGCCGGCGGCTCCCCCACGGCCGTGGGCGAGCTCGGCGAGGTCGTGGTGCGCAGCCGCCGCCTGGCGCTGGCGTACGCGGGCGACGACGAGCTGACCAGGAGCCGCTTCAGCAGGGAGCCCGGCGGCGGGCCCGCCCGCTACCGCACCGGGGACCTCGGCCGCTACGACCCCGACGGCCGGGTGGTGCCGGCCGGGCGGGCCGACGGGCAGGTGAAGATCCGCGGCCACCGGGTCGAACTGGGCGAGGTGGAGGCGGCGCTGGCCGCGCACCCCGGCGTCCTGGCGGCGGCGGCACGGGCGGCCGAGCAGCCCGGCGGGCCGGTGCTGCACGCGTACGCGGTGCCTGCCGGCGCGGCCGTACAGGCCGGGGAGCTGCGCCGGCATCTCGCGGCCCGCCTGCCCGACCACGCCGTGCCGGCCGAGCTGGTGCTGCTGCCTGCGCTGCCGCTGACGCCGAACGGCAAGGTGGACCGGGCCGCCCTGCCCGCCCCTCCCCCGCGCGCCGCGGCCGGGCCGGGGCAGGAGCCGGCCACCGCGACCGAACGCCTGGTCGCCGGCGTCTGGCGGGAGGTCCTGAACCTGCCCCGGGTGGCCGCCGACGCGAACTTCTTCGAGATCGGCGGGCACTCGCTCGCCACCGCGCAGGTCCAGGCCCGCCTCGCCACCGCGCTCGGCCGCGAGGTGCCGATCGTGGACCTGTTCCGCTTCCCGACCGTACGGACGCTCGCCGCGCACCTCGACGGCGAGCGGCGTACGCCGGGCGCGGAGCGCGCCGCGCGGCGGGTCGCGGCGCGCAGAGCACGGCCCTCAACTCGGCCCCACCGGGCCAGACGGGAGAGTGACTGATGACCGCTGAGCTGAACCACGACGACGAGGGGCCCGGGGTCGAGCCGATCGCGGTCGTCGGCCTGGCCTGCCGTCTCCCGGGCGCCGAGGACGTGCCCGCGTACTGGCGCAACCTGGTCGGCGGCGTCGAGTCGGTGCGTTTCTACACCCGCGAGGAGCAGGCGGCGCTCGGCGTGCCCGACTACCTGCTGGACGATCCGACCTTCGTCAGGGCGTGCTCGATCGCGGACGGCTACGGCGCCCTCGACGCGGCCTTCTTCGGCATGTCGCCGCGCGAGGCGGAGTTACGCGACCCGCAGCAGCGCATGTTCCTGGAGCTGGCGAGCAGCGCGCTGGACGACGCGGGCTACGATCCGGCCCGCTATCCGGGCGAGATCGGCGTGTACGGCGCCATCGGCTCCGACGAGTACCAGTGGATGTACATCCGGCCGAACAAGAAGGTGTTCGCCTCCGTCGGCAACCTCGCCGTCTACACCGGCAACCACCCCGACTACCTGGCCACGATGGTGTCGTACAAGCTGGACCTGCGCGGCCCCAGCCTGACCCTGCACACGGCGTGCTCCTCCTCGCTGGTCGCGCTGCACGTGGCGTGCGAGGCGCTGCGCACCGGCGAGTGCGACATGGCGCTGACCGGCGGCGCCTCGCTGGAGCTGCCCGCCGAGTGGGGATACCAGTTCCACCAGGACGGCATCTACGCGCCCGACGGGCACTGCCGGGCGTTCGACGCCGCCGCGGCCGGCACGATCTGGGGCGGGGGCGGCGGCATGGCGGTGCTGAAGCGCCTGTCGGACGCCCTCGCCGACGGCGACCACATCCGCGCCGTGGTGATCGGCAACGCGATCAACAACGACGGCGCCACCAAGATGGGCTTCTCCGCGCCGAGCGCCGAGGGCCAGGCGGCGGCGGTCGCGCAGGCGCTCGGCGTGGCGCGGATCGACCCGCGCACCGTCACCTACGTGGAGGCGCACGGCACCGGCACCTCGCTGGGCGACCCGATCGAGGTGGCGGCCCTGTCCAGCGTGCTCGGCGCCGGCACCGACGAGGCGGGCTGGTGCGGCCTCGGCTCGGTCAAGACCAACATCGGCCATCTCGGCCCGGCGGCGGGCATCGCGGGCTTCATCAAGACGGTGCTCGCGCTGGAGCACGGCCTGATCCCGCCGAGCCTCAACTTCGAGACGCCGAACCCGCGCATCGACTTCGGCTCCAACCCGTTCCGGGTGGTCTCGGCGCTGACCAAGTGGGAGACGAACGGCTTCCCGCGCCGGGCGGGCGTCAGCTCGTTCGGGATCGGCGGCACCAACGCGCACGTGCTGGTCGAGCAGGCGCCGCCCGCACCGCTGCCCACCGCGCAGCCGCGCCCGGCCCACCTGCTGCTGCTGTCGGCGCGGACCCCGTCGGCGCTGGACGCGACGGCGGCCCGGCTGGCCGGCCACCTGGAGGGGCGGGAGCTCGACCTGGCCGACGTGGCCCACACGCTGCGCTCCCGCCGCCGGTACGCGCACCGCGCCGCCGTGGTCGCCGCCGACACCGCCGACGCGGTCGCGGCGCTGAGCACGCCGCGCCGGCTGGTCAAGGGCCGGGCGGGCACGCCGAAGGTGGCCTGGCTGTTCTCCGGCCAGGGCGCGCAGTACGCGGGCATGGGCGCGGGCCTCTACCGGACCGAGCCGGCCTTCGCCGCCGCCGTGGACGAGTGCGCCGCGATCCTGCGCGAGGAGCTGGGCCTGGACCTGCGCACCCTGCTGTTCCCCGGCGACGACGAGCGGGAGGCCGCCGACGAGCGGCTGCGGCAGACGGCGCTCACCCAGCCGGCGCTGTTCACGCTGGAGTGGGCGCTGGCGTCCCTGTGGCGCTCGTGGGGCGTGGAGCCGGCCGCGATGATCGGGCACAGCATCGGCGAGTACGTCGCCGCGACCGTCGCGGGCGTCTTCTCCCTGCCCGACGCGCTGCGCCTGGTCGCCGTCCGTGGCCGGCTCATGCAGTCCGTGCCGGCGGGCGCGATGCTCGCGGTCCGCCGCGACCAGGAGGAGGTGCGCGGGGACCTGCCGGACGGCCTGTCGATCGCCACCGTCAACGGCCCCGGCACGTGCGTCGTCGCCGGTCCCGGCGAGCTGGTCGCCGAATACGCCGCCCGTCTCGACGAGGCCGGCGTCCAGCACACCGCGCTGCGCACCTCGCACGCGTTCCACTCGGCGATGATGGACCCGATACTCGGCGACTTCCACGAGGCGGTCGCCGCCGTGGCCCGGCACGCGCCCGCGCTGCCGTTCCTGTCGAACGTCACCGGCACGTGGATCACCGCCGAGCAGGCCACGGACCCCGCCTACTGGACGCGGCACGTGCGCGAGACCGTCCGGTTCGGCGACTGCGTGGCGACGCTCGCCGCCGAGGGCGAGTGGCGGCTGGTGGAGTGCGGCCCGGGACGTCAGCTCGCCGGGCTGGCGAGGAACCAGCTCCCCAAGACCGCGCCGCGCCCACTGGCCAGCCTGCCGGGACCCGCCGACGCGAAGGCCGACCTGGAGGTCCTGTACGCGGCGGCCGGCGCGCTGTGGACGGCGGGCGTGCCGCTGGACACCGACGCGCTGGCCGAGCCCGCCCGCCGGGTGCCGCTGCCGGCGTACCCGTACGAGCGGGCCGAGCACTGGGTGCGCACCGACTTCGATCCCGAGCTGGTCTTCCCCCGGCCGCCGCGGGCGGGCGCGCTGCCGCTGGAGGAGTGGTTCTCGGTGCCGGCCTGGCGGCAGGAGCCGGTCGCCCCGGCGGGGACGGCGGCGCTCGCCGGGCTGCGCTGCCTGGTGTTCGCGGGACCGGCCGCCGGGCCGCTGCTGGACGGGCTGCGCGCGGCCGGCGCGGACGTGGTGCACGTGGTGCCGGGCGACGCGTACGGCGTGGGCCCGGACGGGACGTTCACCGTCCGGCCGGGCGAGCGTGACGACTACGAGGCGCTGCTGGCCGCGACCGGCGTGCCGGCCCGCGTCGTGCACGCCTGGGCGCTGGACGGTGCTCCCGCCGCGACCGCCGACCAGGTCACCGCGGCCCAGGACCTCGGCTTCCACAGCCTGCTCGCGCTGACGCAGGCGATGGCCGGGGCCGAGCGGGAGACGCCGGTCCACCTGGACATCGTGACCGCCGGCGCGCAGGGCGTCACCGGCGGGGACGTGTCGCGGCCGGAGCACGCCACGGTGGCCGGGATCACGGGCGTGGTCCCGCTGGAGGCCCGGTGGCTGACGGCCCGGCACGTCGATCTGGAGGCGGGGCCGTACGACGCCGCGAAGGTGCTGGCCGAGCTGGCCGCCGAGCCGGTCGAGCCGGAGGAGGGCGTGCCGCCGTCCCCGGTCGCGCTGCGCGCCGGCCGCCGCTGGGTGCGCGCGTTCACGCCGGTGCCGCTGCCGCCGCAGGACGACCCGCTGCGCCGGCACGGCGTGTACGTGATCACCGGCGGGCTCGGCGGCATCGGCCTGACCCTGGCCGAGGACCTGGCCCGGCGCGCCCAGGCCAGGCTGGTGCTGCTCGGCAGGACCGGGCTGCCGCCCCGCGAGGAGTGGGACGCGCTCGACGGCGCGCCGGAGCGGACCAGGCGGGCCGTCGCCGCCGTCCGCCGGATGGAGCGGGCGGGCGCCGAGGTGCTCGTGCTCTCCGCCGACGTGGCCGATCCCGCGTCGCTGCGCCGGGTACGGGACGACGCGCTCGCCAGGTTCGGCGGGATCGACGGGATCGTGCACGCGGCCGGGGTGCCCGGCGGCGGCATGGCCGAGGTCAAGGAGCGGCGGGCCGCCGACGCCGTCATGGCGCCCAAGCTCGCGGGGACGGCGGCGCTGCGCGAGGTGTTCGGCGACCTGCCGCTCGATTTCGTGCTGCTCTGCTCCTCGGTGACCGCCGTCGCGGGCGGGTTCGGCCAGGTGGACTACTGCGCGGCCAACGCCTTCATGGACGCGTACGCGCACGTCTGGCCGGGCCGGGTCGTGTCGGTGAACTGGGGGGCCTGGCTGGAGGTCGGCATGGCCGCCGAGGTGGCCGCGCCGGTCGCGTTCCGCGCCCTGCAGCGCGGCGACCGGGTCACCCGGCTGGAGCACCCGATCCTCGGTCACCGGCACGAGAGCGCCGGCCGCCGCCCCTGGTACGCCGCGACCCTGTCGCCGGAGACGCACTGGGTGCTCGGCGAGCACCGGGTGGCCGGGGTGCCGGTGATGCCGGGCACCGGCTACCTGGAGACTGCGCGGGCCGCGTTCGAGGCGGCCGTGCCGAGCCCCGGGCCCGGTCACGCGATCGAGCTGCGTGACGTCGCCTTCGTCGCGCCGCTGCCGGTCGCCGAGGGCACCAGCGCGGAGTTGCGGGTGCTGCTCACCCCGGCGGGCGACGGCATGGACTTCGAGGTGGTCAGCTCCGCCGGCGGCGAGCCGGTGCAGCACGCGCGCGGCTCGGCGGCGTGGGTGGCGGCCGGCGAGCCCGCCGCGGACCTGGCCGAGGTGCGGGCCCGCTGCGCGTACGGCTCCGGCGCGGCCGACCCGTTCGCCTCGGCGTCCGGGCTGGTCACGTTCGGGCCGCGCTGGCGCAGCCTGCGCGAGGTACGGCTCGGCAGCGACGAGCAGCTCGCCCACCTGGTGGCCGTCCCCGACGTCGCCGCCGAGCTGGCCGCGCTGCCGCTGCACCCGGCGCTGCTGGACGAGGCGACCGCGTTCGTCGCCGTGTCCGGCGAGCACAGCTACCTGCCGCTCGGCTACGGCCGCATCACCGTGCGCGGCCCGCTGCCCGCCACGCTGTGGAGCCACGCGCGGCTGCGCGACACCGGCGGCGGCGAGGTGCTGGCCGCCGACCTCACCCTGTACGACGACGCCGGCGAGCCGGTGGTGGACATCTCCGACTTCGTGCTGAGGCGCGTGGACCGGCAGTCGATGACCAGGACCGTCGGCGAGGGCGCCAGGAACGCCGCCGAGGCCGTGCCGGTCAAGGAGGAGTCCGCGACCGCGGGCGTCGCCCTCGACCTCGACGGGGCCAGGCGCGGCATCCCGCCCGCCGACGGCGCCGAGGCGTTCCGGCGGCTGCTCGCCGCCGGCCTCGGCAGCCAGGTCGTGGTGAACGCGACCGCGCTGCCCGAGTTCGTGGCCGGGGTGCGCGAGCTGACCCAGGACACCGTGGCCGACGAGCTGGGCGCCGCCGCCGCGACCGGCGAGAGCGACACGGCCGACGACGACCACGTCGCCCCGCGTACCGAGCTGGAGAGCACGCTCGCCGGGCTGTGGGGCGAGGTGCTCGGCGCCCGCCGGGTCAGCGTCGAGCAGGACTTCTTCGAGCTGGGCGGCAACTCGCTGGTCGCGGTCCAGCTCATCGCGCTCATCAGGAAGAAGGTCGGCGTGCGGCTGCCGATGCGCAGTCTCTTCCAGGTGCCCACCGTGGCCGGGATGGCCGCGCTGGTGGAGGAGCTGCGCGGCCAGGACGCCCCCGCACGGCCCGCGACGATCACCAGGCTGCCCCGAGAGGAAAGGCGCTGAACATGGCGGACGGCACGTACAAGGTCGTGGTCAACGACGAGGAGCAGTACTCCATCTGGTTCGACGGGCGTCCCCTGCCGCAGGGCTGGCGGGAGGCCGGGTTCGCGGGGTCGAAGCAGGACTGCCTCGACCACGTCGAACAGGTCTGGACCGACATGCGCCCGCGCAGCCTGCGCGAGGCCATGGGGCAGTAGAGGAGCGGCCCAGGTGACCGGCACGTACGCCTTTCCCGCCTCGTTCGCCCAGGAGCGGCTGTGGTTCCTGGCGCGGCTCGATCCCGGCGCGCCCGCGTACCACATCAACGCCGTGATCGAGCTGCCCGAACGCGACGACCCGGACCGGTGCGAGCGGATGCTGCGCGAGCTGGTCCGGCGGCACGAGACGCTGCGCACCGCCCTCGCCGTCGAGGACGGGGAGCTCGTCCAGGTCGTGCAGGTCGAGCTGCCGGTCGCGCTTCCCCTGACCGACCTGCGCGGCCTGCCGACCGAGCGGGCCGAGCGCGAGTTCGGCGCGCTGGCGCGGGAGCTGGCGCGGCGGCCGTTCGCGCTGGAGCGGGCACCGCTGTGGCGGGCGCACCTGGTGCGGATGCCCGGCGGAGCCGCGCAGCGGCTGGTGTTCGTGGTGCACCACGCCGTGTTCGACGCCCGCTCGGCCACCAACTTCGCCGCCGAGCTGGAGGAGCTGGACGCCGCCTGGGCCGAGGGCAGGCCGCCCCGGCTGCCCGAGCTGCCCGTCCAGTACGCCGACTACGCCGCCTGGCAGCGCGAGCACCTGGCGGGCGGGGTGCTCGCCGCCCAGCTCGGCCACTGGCGGGAACGCCTCGCCGGCCTGCCGCCCGACCTCGGGCTGCCTGCGGACCGGCCCCGGCCGGCGGTTCGCGGGCACGCCGGGGCCGAGCACCACCTGGCGCTGCCCGCCGACCTGACCGGCGCGCTCGAAGCGCTGGCCAGGCGGCGCGGGGCGACGCTGTTCATGGTGCTGCTCGCCGGGCTGAAGGCGGTGCTGTCCCGGTACGCCGGCCAGCACGACGTCGTCGTGGGCACGCCGGTCGCGGGGCGCGACCTGCCGGAGTTCGAGCCGCTGCTCGGCATGTTCGTCAACACGCTGGTCCTGCGGACCGACCTCGGCGGCGACCCCGAGTTCGGCGAGCTGCTGGAGCGGGTGCGCGAGACCGTGCTGGACGCGCTGGACCACGCCGAGGCGCCGTTCGACCGGCTGGTGGAGGCGCTCCAGCCGGTACGCGACACCAGCCGCACACCGCTCTACCAGGTGGGGTTCAACCTGCTGCCGATGAGCACGCGCGGCCAGTTCCCGAACGGCACCGCCCAGCTCGACCTGAACGTGGACGTCGTCAGGACCGCCGACGGCGCGGGCGTCTACTTCGAGTACAGCACCGAGCTGTTCGACGCCGGCACGATCGCCCGCCTGGCGGAGGCGTACCTGCTGGTGCTGGAGGCCGCCGCCGCCGATCCCGGCACGCGGCTGTCGGAGCTGCCGCTGATGACGGCGGCGCAGCGGCACGAGCTGCTGACCCGCTGGAACGGCACGGCGGCGGCGTACCCGGAGCGGACCCTGCACGCGCTGGTCGCCGAGCAGGCGGCGCGCACCCCCGGCGCGGTGGCGGTGCGCGCGCCGGACGGCGAGGAGCTGACCTACGCCGAGCTGGACGCCCGCGCCGGAGCGCTGGCCGGGCGGCTGGCGGCGGCGGGCGTGCGGGCCGAGACGTGCGTGGCGCTGTGCCTGCCGCGCGGGGTGTCCCAGGTCGTCGCGCTGCTCGCCGTGCTGCGGGCGGGCGGGTGCTACCTGCCGCTGGACGCGGCGTACCCGGCGGAGCGGCTGGCGTACCTGCTGGCCGACTCCGGCGCGGCGCTGCTGGTCACGGAGTCCGGGCAGCTCGACCGGCTGCCGGTGGAGCGGCCTCCGGCGCTGCTGCTGGACGCGCCCGAGCCCGTGGCGCCGGCGGTGGCGCCGTCGCCGGTGGGGCCCGATCACCTCGCCTACCTCATCTACACCTCCGGCTCCACCGGCCGGCCCAAAGGGGTGCAGGTGCCGCATCGCGGCGTGGTCAACCTGGTCACCGACGTGATCCGGCGGCTGGGCGGCGGCAGCGCGCTCTACCTGACGTCGCTGTCGTTCGACATCGCGGCGCTGGAGATCTTCACGCCGCTGCTGTCCGGCGGCACGCTCGTGATCGCGCCCGAGGACGCCGCCCGCACCCCCAAGGAGCTCCGCCGGGCCGCCGAGTACGCGGACCTGGTGCAGCTCACCCCGTCGGTGGCGAGCCTGGCGGTGGAGCACCTGCCGCCGGGGCTGCCGCGCGTCATCCTCGGCGGCGAGCCGCTGCCCGTCGGGCTGGCCGCGCGGCTGCTGGACGTCGCGGGCGAGCTGTGGAACTTCTACGGGCCCACGGAGACGACGATCTGGTCGACGGCGTACCGGGTGCCGCGCTCCCCCGCCGTGATGCTGATCGGAGGGCCGCTGGCGAACACGACCGCGTACGTGGTGGACCGGGAGCTGCGGCCGGTGCCGGTCGGCGTGCCCGGCGAACTGCTGATCGGCGGAGCCGGAGTCAC
>NZ_FOHX01000013.1:0-40226 GCF_900111685.1 Nonomuraea wenchangensis | reverse complement strand
CCGCATCGAACCCGACGAGATCGCCGCCGTTCTCACCGAACATCCCGCCGTCCACCGCGCCGTCGTCACCGTACGCGACGACGCACCCGGCGGACACGGGCTCGTCGCGTACACCACCGGCACCACGGACGAAACGGATTTACGCGCCCATCTGCGCGCCCGCCTCCCCGAGGCCATGATCCCCGCCGCCTTCGTCACCCTCACCGAACTCCCCGTCCTCCCCAGCGGCAAGCTCGACCGCAACGCACTCCCCCCACCGCAGGTCACTGCGGAGAGCGGAGGGTTCGTGGCGCCGCGCACGCCGATGGAGGAGACGTTGGCCGGCATCTGGGCCGAGCTGCTCGGGCGGGAGCGGGTCGGGGTGGCGGACGACTTCTTCGCGCTGGGCGGTCACTCGCTGCTCGTGGTGCGGCTCATCGGGCGGATCGACGCGGCGTTCGGGGTGGAGCTGCCGCTGCGGCGCTGCTTCGACGCGACGACCGTCGAGGAGCAGGCGCTGGCGGTGCTCGAAGAAGGGCTGAGCGAGGCCGGCCTGCTGGAACTGCTGGAGGAGGAGCGGTGAGCGACGGGAACGGGGTACGGGCGCGGCTGGCCGGGCTCAGCCCGGAACAGCGCGCCGCGCTGGAGGCCCGCCTCACGCGCGCCCGCGCGGGAAGGCGGCCCGGCCCGGAGACCGAGGCCCCTGCCGGGTCGCCGGGGGACGGGGAGCTGTCGGACGCGCAGCGGCGGCTCTGGGTGGTCGATCAGCTCGATCCGGGCAATCCGGCCTACACCCTGTCGTGGGCGTACCGGATCGCAGGCGACCTGGACGCCGCCGCGCTGGCGGCGGCGTTCGACGCGCTCGTGGACCGGCACCCGATGCTGGCTCATGTCGTCGAGACCCGCGACGGCGAGCCCCGGCAGGGCCCCGGCCAGGTGCGGCCCGTGCTGCGGGTCGAGGAGATGTCCGCCGCCGAGGCCGACGCCGCCGCCCGCGAGGAGGCCCGCTTCGCCTTCGACCTGGGCGCCGGTCCGCTGACCCGGGCCCGGCTGCTGCGCGTCGCCCCCGGCGAGCACCGGCTGGTCCTGACCCTGCACCACATCCTGGCCGACCGCTGGTCGGTGGCGATCCTGTTCCGCGACCTGTTCCGGCTCTACAGCGGCGAGCCGATGCCGCCGCCGCCCGCGCCGTACGCCGGTTACGTGGCCTGGCAGCGCGACCGCCCGTCGCGGGAGCGGGACCTGGCCTACTGGCGGGCGGCGCTCGACGGCCTGCCCGACGCGCTCGACCTGCCCGCCGACCGGCCGCGCCCGCCGATGCAGTCGAACCGGGGCCGCCGCCTGCTGTTCGAGCTGGACGCCGGGCTCACCGCCGGCCTGCGCGCCCTGGCCGCCCGGCAGCGCGCCACGCCGTTCATGGTGCTGCTCGCCGGCCTGCAGGCGCTGCTCGCCCGCTACACCGGGCAGCCCGACATCCCGATCGGCACGCCGGTCTCCACCCGGCCGCACACCTCCCTGGACGAGACGGTCGGTCTGTTCCTCAACACGGTGGTGCTGCGCGGCGACCTGTCCGGCGACCCGGCCTTCACCGAGCTGGTACGCCGCGCCAGGGAGCGGACGCTGGGCGCGTTCGACCACGCGGGGCTGCCGTTCGAGACGCTGGTGGAGGAGCTGTCGAGCGGCCGTGACCTGTCCCGCAACCCGCTCTTCCAGGTCATGCTCGCCTATCAGAACACGCCCGCGCCGCCGGGCGAACTGCCCGGCCTGCGCCTGGAACGCCTGGACGTGCGGCCCGGCACCGCCATGTTCGACCTGGACCTGATCGTGGAGGAGCGCCGGGACGGCTCGCTGCTGTGCGTGCTCGACTACGCGACCGACCTGTTCGACGACGACCGGGCCCGCCGCCTGGCCGCGCACCTGCGCACGCTGCTGGGGGCCGCCGTCGCCACGCCGGACCTGCGGCTGTCGGAGCTGCCGCTCATGGACGCGGCCGAGCTCCACGACACCCTGCACGCCTGGAACGGCGCCGCGGCCCCCTACCCGGAGCGCGGCATCCACCACCTGGTCGCCGAGCAGGCCGCCCGCACGCCCGGCGGCTGCGCCGTCGAGGGCGCGGACGGCGCCGTCCTCACCTACGCGGAGCTGGAGTCCCGCGCGGACGGCCTGGCCGCCGAGCTGCGGGCGCTCGGCGTCGGCCGGGAGACGCGGGTCGGCGTGTGCCTGCCGCGCGATCCGGACCTGGTGGTGGCGCTGCTGGCCGTGCTGAAGGCGGGCGGCTGCTACGTCCCGCTGGATCCCGGGTATCCTCCGGGCCGGCTGGAGGAGCTTGTCGCCGACTCCGGCGCGGCCCTGGTGGTCACCGTCGCCGCGCTCCGCGACCGCCTGCCGGCCGCCGCGCGGGTCCTCCTCCTCGACCAGGCGACCTGGGGAACCGGCGCGGTGGACGAGCCGGGCTTTCATCCGGATCAGGCCGCGTACCTCATCTACACCTCGGGGTCCACGGGCCGGGCCAAAGGGGTCGTGGTGCCGCACCGGGGCCTGGTGAGCCTGCTCGGCGACGTGCGCGAGCGGCCCGGGCTGACGCCGGGCGCGCGGTTCCTGTTCCTGACGTCGGTGTCGTTCGACATCGCGATGATCGAGATCTTCGGCCCGCTGGTCACCGGCGGGACCGTCGTGCTCGCCTCGGCGGCCGGGGTCGAGCGGGTCCACGAGCTGATCCGGCGCGGCGCGCTGCACACCGTCCAGGCCACGCCGTCGGTCCTGGAGGGGCTGCTGCCCGCACTCGCCCACGGGGTGCCGCGGGTGATCAGCACGGGCGAGGCGCTTCCCGGGCCGCTCGCCGACCGCCTGCTCGGCGTCGCCGGCGAGGTGTGGGATCTGTACGGTCCCACCGAGACCACCGTGTGGTCCACCAGGCGGCGGGTCACCGACGGGCGGGGCGGCTCGGTCGGCCGGCCGGTCGCCAACACCACGGCGTACGTGGTGGACCGGAAGCTGCGACCGGTGCCGGTCGGCGTGCCCGGCGAGCTGCTGCTCGGCGGAGCCGGAGTCACCCGCGGCTACCACCGGCGGGCCGCGCTCACCGCCGAACGGTTCGTCCCCGACCCGTTCGGGGCGCCCGGCGGACGGCTCTACCGCACCGGCGACCTGGTCCGTTGTCACGCGGACGGTCATCTGGAGTATCTGGGACGGCTCGACCACCAGGTCAAGATCCGCGGTGTCCGCATCGAACCCGACGAGATCGCCGCCGTTCTCACCGAACATCCCGCCGTCCACCGCGCCGTCGTCACCGTACGCGACGACGCACCCGGCGGACGCGCACTCGTCGCCTACACCACCGGCACCACCGACGAAACGGATCTACGCGCCCACCTGCGCGCCCGCCTCCCCGACGCCATGATCCCCGCCGCCTTCGTCACCCTCACCGAACTCCCCGTCCTGCCCAGCGGCAAGCTCGAC
Source organism: Nonomuraea wenchangensis (assembly GCF_900111685.1). Taxonomy (GTDB): domain Bacteria; phylum Actinomycetota; class Actinomycetes; order Streptosporangiales; family Streptosporangiaceae; genus Nonomuraea; species Nonomuraea wenchangensis. The sequence continues at coordinate 36,788 of NZ_FOHX01000013.1, read as the reverse complement.
CGCAACGCACTCCCCCCACCGCAGGCCACGACGGAGAGCGGAGGGCCCGTGGCGCCGCGCACGCCGGGTGAGCGGGTTCTGCACGGCGTATGGGCCGAGTTGCTCGGCCGCGACGACTTCGGGGTGGAGGACGACTTCTTCGCTCTGGGTGGTCACTCGCTGCTGGCCATGCGGCTGGTGGTGCGGCTGCGGGAGGCGTACGGAGCCGAGGTGACGCTGCGGCGCTGCTTCGCGACCCCGACCGTCGCGGCCCTCGCCCCGCTCCTGGGCGACGCGGGCGGCGGCGTGGGAGGCAGGGCGGAGCCGATTCCGCCCGCGCCCGCCGGGCCGGTGCGGCCCTCGCACGCGCAGGCCCGCCTGTGGTTCCTCGACCAGCTCGACCCCGGCAACCCGGCCTACAACGTCGCCTGGGCGGAGCGGCTGACCGGCCCGCTGGACGTGGCGGCGATGACGGCCGCGTTCGACGACCTGGTGAACCGGCACGACGCCCTGCGCCTGGTCATCGCGGACGAGGACGGCGAGCCCGTCCTGCGCGAGGGCGACCGCAGGCCACGGCTGGCCGTGCGGGCGGGCGCGGACGTGGGCAGGCAGGAGGCGCGGTACCGCTTCGACCTGGCGGCCGGGCCCCTGGCGCGGGCCGCGCTGGTCCGGCGCGGCGCGCAGGAGCACGAGCTGTACCTCACCCTGCACCACGTCGTCGCCGACCGGTGGAGCCTGTCGATCCTGCTGCGCGACCTGATGGAGCTCTACCGGGCCCGGGTCACCGGCTCACCGGCGGAGCTGCCGGCGTTGCCCGCCCGCTACCGGGACTTCGCCGCCTGGCACCGGGCGCGGGTCGCCGAGCGGTCGGCGGACCTGGCGTACTGGAAGGACGCGCTCGACGGGCTGCCCGGCGGCCTGGACCTGCCCGCGGACCGGCACCGCCAGGGGCGGGCGAGCGGGGACGGGCGGCGGCTGACGTTCCGGATCGACGCCGGGACGACGGCGGCGGCGCACGCCCTGGCGCTGGAGCGGGGGGTGACGCCGTTCATGGTGGTGCTGGCCGCGTTCCAGGCGGTGCTGGCCCGCTACACCGGGCGGACCGACATCCCCGTCGGCACGCCGGTCTCCGGCCGGTCGCACCCGGACGTGGAGGAACTGGCCGGGCTCCTGCTCAACACGCTGGTGCTGCGCGGCGACCTGTCCGGCGCGCCGAGCTTCGCCGAGCTGCTGGCGCGGGTGCGCGAGCGGGTGCTGGACGGGCAGGAGCACGCCGAGTTGCCGTTCGAGGTGCTGGTGCAGGAGCTGGCCGAGGAGCGTGACCTGGCGCGCAACCCGCTGTTCCAGGTGATGCTCGCCTACCAGAACGTGCCGCCCGCGCCGCCGGACGTCGCCGGGATCGCCTTGCGCACCCTCGACGTCGATCCGGGGGTGACGCAGGCGGACCTGCACCTGGTCATCGAGGAGGCCGGCGACCGGCTCACGGGCGTGCTGCACTACGCGACCGACCTGTTCGACCACGACCGGATGGAGCGCTTCGCCGACCACTTCCGGGCGCTGCTCGCCGCCGCGCTCGCCGAGCCGGACCGGCCGGTCGCCGACCTGCCGCTGCTCACCCCGGCCGAGCTGGAGCTGGTCCGCCGGGCCAACGACACCGGCGCGCCCGTCCCTGACGCGACCCTGCCCGAGCTGCTGGCCGCGCAGGCCGCCCGCACCCCCGACGCGCCGGCCCTCGGCTGCGACGGCGTCTGGATGACCTACGAGGAGTTCGCCGGCCGGGTGAACCGCCTGGCCAGGCGGCTGCGGGCGCTCGGGGCGGGCCCCGGGGAGGTCGTCGGGGTGTGCCTGGAGCGCGGGGCGGACCTGGTCGTCGCCGTGCACGCGGTGGTCGCGGCCGGGGCGGCGTACCTGCCGCTGGAGCCGGACCATCCGGCCGGGCGGCTGGCGGGCATGCTGGCCGACGCGGGCGCGCGGCTGACCGTCACGACCGGCACCTTCGCCCACCGGCTGCCGGCCCCGGCGGTGCTGCTCGACCGGGACGCCGGGGCGATCGCCGCCGAGGACGGCGGGCCGCTCGGCGTCCGGCCGCATCCGGACGACCTGGCGTACGTGATCTTCACCTCGGGTTCCACGGGCCGGCCCAAGGGCGTCGGCGTGTCCCACCAGGCGATCGTCAACCGGCTGCGCTGGATGCAGGACGCCTTCCTGCTCACCGGGGACGACCGGGTGGCGTTCAAGACGCCGTACTCGTTCGACGTGTCGGTGTGGGAGCTGTTCTGGCCACTGATGACGGGGGCGGGGCTGGTGGTCGCCCGGCCCGGCGGGCACGCCGACCCCGCCTATCTGGCGGACCTGCTGGAGCGGGAGTCGGTCAGCACGGTGCACTTCGTGCCGTCGATGCTGGACGCCTTCCTCGCCGAGCCCGGCCTGGGCGCGCGGCTCGGCGCGCTGCGCACCGTGGTCTGCTCGGGCGAGGCGCTGGGCTCCGGCCTGGCCGCCCGCTTCGCCGCCGCGTTGCCCGGTGCTTCCCTGCACAACCTGTACGGGCCGACGGAGGCGGCCGTGGACGTCACCTGGCATCCGTACGAGCCGGGCGAGCCGACGGTCCCGATCGGGCGGCCGGTGCCGAACACCCGGCTGGAGATCCTCGACGACCGCATGAACCGGGTCCCCGTCGGGGTGCCCGGCACCCTGTGGATCGGCGGCGTGCAGCTCGCCCGCGGCTACGTCGGCCGCCCCGCGCTGACCGCCGAGCGATTCGTCCCCGACCCGTACGGCCCGCCGGGCGGGCGGCTGTACGACACCGGCGACCTGGCCAGGTGGCGGCCCGACGGCGAGATCGAGTACCTCGGCCGCGCCGACCACCAGGTGAAGATCCGCGGCATGCGGGTCGAGCTCGGCGAGATCGAGGCGGCGCTGACGGCCCTGCCGGGCGTGCGCGCCGCCGCCGTCCGCGCCGTCGCCGACGCCGCCGGGCTGCGCCTGGCCGGCTACGTGGTCCCCGCCGACCCGGCCGATCCCGGCGGCGGATGGGAGCGGCTGCTGCGGGACACCCTGCCCGACCACCTGATCCCGAGGACGTGGACGGTGCTCGCCGAGCTGCCGCTCAACCGCAGCGGCAAGCTCGACAGGAACGCGCTCCCCGACCCGCGCGCCGCCGGGTCCGCCGGGCACGCCGAGCCCGAGGGCGCGGCCGAGCTGGCGGTCGCCGCCGCCTGGCGCGGCGTGCTCGGGCTGGAGCGGGTCTCGGCCCACGACAACTTCTTTGCCGTCGGCGGCGACTCCATCCGCAGCCTCAAGGTGGTCGCCCGCCTGCGCGAGGCCGGTTACGCGGTCCGGCTGGAGCAGCTGTTCCGCCACCAGACCGTCAGGGAGCTGGCCGGGCGGCTGCGCGCCGCGCCGGCCGTCGAGCCCGCGCAAACCCCACCGGAGCGGCCGTTCGGCCTGCTCAACCCCGAGGACCTGGCACGACTGCTGGAAGGCGAGGCGCGATGACCGTGACGACGGGAGCCGCGCGCGGACTGGAGGACGCCTACCCTCTGGCCGCGCTGCAGGCGGGGATGCTCTACCACAGCGCGTACGAGCCGGACGCAGCCACCTACCACGACCTGACCACGATCACGCTGCGCGGCCCGTTCGACGCCGGGGCGTTCCGCGCGGCGCTGGCCGAGGTGACCGCCCGCCATCCCGTGCTGCGCACCTCGTTCGACCTGACCGGGTTCAGCGAGCCGCTGCAGCTCGTGCACCGCGCGGCCACGCTGCCGCTGGAGGTGACGGACCTGTCCGGCGACCCGGAGGCCGGGCGGCGGCTGGCGGCGTGGTCGGAGGCGGAGAAGCGGCGGCCGTTCGACTGGGCGTCGCCGCCGCTGGCCCGCGCGCACGTGCACGTGCTGGGGGCGGAGCTGTTCGCGTTCAGCCTGAGCTTCCACCACGCCATCCTGGACGGGTGGAGCGTGGCGGCCCTGGTCACCGAGCTGCTGCGGCGCTACCACGGGCACCTGACCGGCGCGCCGCTGCCGGTCGCCCCGCCCGGCGCGGCCTTCCGCGAGCTGGTGGCCGCCGAGCGGGCCGCCGTGGCCGCGCCGGAGACGCGCGCGTTCTGGCGGGAGCGGGTGGCCGACGCGCCGGACACGCGGCTGCCACGCCTGCCGCTTTTGCCGGGCCCGCACGGCCCGCACGGCTCGCAGGGCCCGCACGGTTCGCACGGCCCGCACGGCGAGCCGGGGGCCGAGGTGCTGCGGGTGCCGCTGCCGGCGGAGCTGCTGGAGCGGCTCGGCGCGGCGGCCAGGGAGCTGGCGGTGCCGCTGCGCACCCTGCTGCTGGCCGCCCACCTGCGGGTGCTCGCGCTGGTGACGGGCGCGAGCGAGGTGATGACCGGCCTGGTCACGCACAGCCGGCCGGAGCGCGAGGCCGGCGAGGAGGTGCTGGGGCTGTTCCTCAACACCGTGCCGCTGCGCCTGGACGTGACCGCGCCGACGTGGGCGGCGCTGGCGCGGGAGGTGTTCGAGGCGGAGGTGGCGCTGCTGCCGCACCGGCGCTACCCGCTGTTCGAGATCCAGCGGGACGCGGGCCGGTCCCCGCTGCTGGACGTGCTGTTCGACTTCCGCGACTTCCACGTCTACCAGGACCTGCCGGGGGCGGGTCCCAAGGTCGAGCCCAAGGTTGAGATCGTGGGGCAGGACTTCTTCGAGCAGACCGACGTGCCGTTCGCCGCCGCGTTCAGCCGCTCGCGCGAGCACGGCGGCTTCGACCTGACCCTCACCTACGACCGGGGTCAGTTCGGGGCCGGGCAGATCGCGCGGATCGGCGAGCACTACCTGGCCGCGCTCGGCCAGGCCGCCGATCCGGCGGCGGATCCGCGGCCCGCCGAGCCTTACCTGGACCGCGACGCCGCCGCGATCGACGGCTGGAACGCCACCGCCCGCGACTGGCCGGAGGCGACGCTGCACGAGCTGATCGGCGAGCAGGCCGCGCGCACCCCCGACGCGCCCGCCGTCTGCTACGACGGCGAGTGGATCACCTACCGCGAGCTGGCCGCGCGGGCCGGGGCCGTCGCCGCGCGGCTGGCGGCGGCCGGGGTCCGGCCCGGCGACGTCGTCGGCGTGCATCTCGAACGCGGCCCCCTCCTGCTGCCCGCCCTGCTCGGCGTGCTCGGGGCAGGGGCCGCCTATCTGCCGCTGGAGCCGGGGCTGCCGGCGGAGCGGGTGGCGTACATGATCGAGGACGCGGGGGCGCGCACGGTGCTGAGCGTCGGCGCGGCGGACCTTCCCGAGGGGGTCGCGCTGTCCCTCGACGGCCTCGGGGAGGAGGAGGACCGGCCGCCGGTGCGGGTGCCTCCCGACGCGCTCGCGTACGTGATCTTCACCTCGGGGTCCACCGGCCGGCCCAAGGGCGTCGGCGTGTCCCACCGGGCGATCGTCAACCGGCTGCGCTGGATGCAGGAGGCGTTCGGGCTGGGCGCGGACGAGCGCGTGCTGCACAAGACGCCGCTGTCGTTCGACGTGTCGGTGTGGGAGCTGTTCTGGCCGCTGACGACCGGGGCGGGGCTGGTGGTCGCCGAGCCGGACGCGCACCGCGACGGCGCCAGGCTGGCCGGGCTCGCCGCCGCCCACGGCGTCACCACCATGCACTTCGTGCCGTCCATGCTGGAGCTGTTCCTCGATGAGCCCGAGCTGCCGCCGCTGCGCAGGCTCATCTGCTCAGGCGAGGCCCTGGGCGCGGAGCTAGCCGCGCGCTGCCACGACCGCCTGCCCGGCACCGGGCTGCACAACCTGTACGGGCCCACGGAGGCGGCCGTGGACGTCACCTGGCATCCGTACGAGCCGGGCGAGCCGCTGGTGCCCATCGGCCGGCCCGTCGCCAACACCCGCCTGGAGGTGCTCGGCCCGGACGGCCGGCGGGTCCCCGTCGGCACCCCCGGCGAGCTCTGCCTGGGCGGCGTGCAGCTCGCCCGCGGCTACGTCGGCCGGCCCGCGCTGACCGCCGAACGGTTCGTCCCCGACCCCTACGGCCCGCCCGGCGCCCGCCTCTACCGGACCGGCGACGTGGCCCGCTGGCTGCCCACGGGCGAGGTCCAGTACCTCGGCAGGACCGACTTCCAGGTCAAGATCCGCGGTCAACGGGTCGAGCTCGGCGAGATCGAGGCGCTGCTGGCCGCCGACCCGGCCGTCCGCGCGGCCGTCGTCGTGCTGCGCGGCGACCGGCTCGTCGGGTACGTCGTCCCGGAGGGCGACGAGCCGATCGATCCCGCCCCGGCGCTGCGCAGGCGGCTGCCCGAGCACATGGTCCCCTCCGCCTGGGTACGGCTGGACGCCCTGCCCGTCACCGCCAACGGCAAGCTCGACCGGGCCGCGCTGCCCGATCCCGGCGAGAGCGGGCGGGCGCCGTACCTGCCGCCGCGCGACCCGTTCGAGGCCCGGCTCGGCACGCTGTGGGAGGAGACGCTCGGCGTGGACGCGATCGGCGTGCACGACGACTTCTTCGCCCTCGGCGGCCACTCCCTGCTGGCCTTGCGTCTCACCATGCGGCTGCGCAAGGAGCTGGGCCGCGAGGTCCCCCTGTCGGCGGTGCTCACCGCGCCGACCGTCGCCCTGCTGGCCGCCGAGCTGCGCCGCCCCCAGGACAACGACGGCGCGCCCCGGCGGATCGTGCCGCTGCGGCCCACCGGCGGGCGCGACCCGGTGTTCCTGTTCCACGCGCTCGGCGGGCAGGTCTTCCGATACCTGCCGCTGACCCGGCACCTCGGCCCCGACCAGCCCGTCTACGCGGTGCAGGCGGCCGGGCTGGCCCCCGGTGAGCGGCCGCACGCCACGCTGGCGGAGATGGTGGACGACTACACCGCCCACCTGCTGGAGGTCCGGCCGCATGGGCCGTACGTGCTGGGCGGCTACTGCATCGGCGGCAACATCGCCCTGGAGACCGCGCGCCGGCTGCGCGAGCTGGGCGAGGAGGTGCCGCTCGTCGTCCTGTTCTACTCCGACGCCGGCGAGCCGGTGCTGCGCGCCTCGCTGGAGGACGACGCCGTCCTGCTCACCCACGCCCTGGCCGGCGGCAACGTCCAGGTCGACCTGGACGACCTGCACCGGATGGACCCCGACGAGCGGCTGCTCGCCGTGATCGACGCCGCCTCCCGCGCGGGCACCCTGCAGCCCGACACCGCCGACCTGCGCCAGGCCCGCCGTTTCGTCGAGGTCTTCCGCGCCAACGCGCACGCCGTCGGCCACTACCGGCACGCCCCCTACGACGGGGACGTGCTGCTGTTCTCGCCCGCCGCCGAGGGCGTGCCACCCGACGACATGGGCTGGCGGGACGTCGTCACCGGCCGCCTGCGCATCTCGCCCATCCACGGCGAGCGCTTCACCGTCATGTACGAGCCCCGGGTCGCCCTGGCGGCCGCCGAGCTGAGGAGCAGCATCGACAATGGCCTCACCCCCCACGACTGAGCCCGCCACCCTGTGGCGCGACCGCGACTTCCTCAAGCTGTGGAGCGGCGAGAGCCTGTCGCTGGTCGGCTCGCAGGTGACCGTGCTCGCCATGCCGGTCGTCGCCTACCTGTGGCTGCACGCCTCCGTCGCCGAGATGGGCGTGCTCGGCGCGCTGGCCAGGCTGCCGATGGTGCTGTTCTTCGTCGTCGGCGTCTGGGTGGACCGGATGCGGCGGCGGCCGGTGCTCATCTGGAGCGACGTCGTCCGGGCGTTCATGCTGGCCACGGTGCCGGTGCTGTTCGTCATGGACCTGCTGACGCTGTGGTGGCTGTACGTCGTCGTGTTCGTCATGGGCGTCTTCGGGGTGCTGTTCGAGATCGCCTACCGGTCGTACCTGCCGGCGCTGGTGGCTCCCGAGCACCTCGGTGACGGCAACAGCAAGCTGCAGCTCAGCGACTCGGTGTCCAAGGCGGTCGGGCCGAGCCTCGCCGGGTTCCTCATCGCCACCCGGTCGGCGCCGCTGGTCATCATCGTGGACGCGGTCAGCTACGTCCTGTCGGCGCTGTTCCTGGTCTCCATCCGCAAGCGCGAGGACCCGCCGCCGCCCGACGACGGCGGCTCCATGATCGCGGCCATCCGGGCCGGGTTCGGCTGGGTGATGGCCCATCCGGTGGTCCGGCCGCTCGCCATCGCCAGCGCCGTCTACTCCTTCTTCGACATCGGCATCCTGCAGACGCTGCTCATCCCGTACGTGATCGAGGGCCCCGGCGTGCCGGCCGGCTGGGTCGGCGGGGTGCTCGCCGTCGGCGGGATCGGGGCCATCGCCGGGGCGTGGCTGTCGGTGCGGCTGATGAAGCGGGCCGGGCCCGGGCCCACCATGTTCTGGTCCACGGTGATCGGCAACAGCGCGCTCATCCTGGTGCCGCTCGCGGGCGGGCCGCTCTGGCTGGCGATCGGCGTGCTGGCCTTCTCCCAGTTGCTCGTCGGGCTGTGCACGCAGATATTCGTGGTGAACAACATCACCGTGCTGCAGTCGGCGACGCCGCGCGAGCTGGTCGGGCGGGTCATCGCCACCATCTGGGCGATGGGGCTGGTGCCCGCGCCGCTCGGCGCGCTGGTGGCCGGGCTGCTGGGCGAGGCCGTGGGGATGCGGCCGGTGGTGCTGGCCGCCGCGCTGATCGGCGCGATCGTGCCGATGATCGTGCTGGCGCTGTCGCCGATCCCGCGCATGAAGGAGATGCCGCAGGCCCCTGCGGCGGCGTGAGGCCGGCCGCCGGGTTCAGGAGTTGAGCTCGGCCAGCCAGCCGAGCTGGTCGACGCGGTCGTCCACGGTGGGCGCGTTCAGGCCGACGATCAGCCTGGTCGCGCCCGCCTTGCGGTAGTCCTCCAGCCGCTCGCGCACCCGCGCGGGCGTCCCGCACAACGTCAGTGCGTCGACCAGGTCGTCCGGGACCTCCTCCATCGCCTCGCCGAGATCGCCGTCGAGGTAGGCGTCGCGCACGCGGGCCGCCGCCGGACCGAACCCGAGGCGGTGCGCGAGCCGGTTGTAGAAGTTGACCTGCCGGGTGCCCATGCCGCCGAGGTAGAGCGCGAGCATCGGGCGGACCAGGTCGCGGGCGTAGTCGGCGTCGTCGTCGACCATGGCCATGACCATCGGCGAGACCTCCACCCTGGAGGCGTCCCGGCCGGCGCGGGCCGCTCCGGCGCGCAGGTGCTCCATCGTCTCGGCGAGGTGCTCGGGCGGGAAGTGGATGGGCAGCCAGCCGTCGGCGATCTCCCCGGCCAGCGCGACCGCCTTCGGCCCCATGGCGGCCAGATGGACGGGCAGCGGCTGCCGGACGGGCGAGACCGTCATGCTCAGCGCCTTGCCCCTGCTGTCCGGCAGCGGCAGCACGATCTCCGGGCCCGCGTGCTCGACCGGGCGGCCCGCGAGCGCGGTGCGTACGACGGCCACGTAGTCGCGCAGATGGGCCAGGGGCCGCTCGTAGCGCTGGCCGTGCCACCCCTCTGCGACCTGCGGTCCCGACGCGCCGAGCCCGAGCAGGAACCGGCCGCCCGAGACCCGGTCGACCGTGGTCGCGGCCATCGCCGCCGCGATCGCGGTACGGCCCGTCACCTGGAGCACGCCGGTGCCGAGGCCGATGCGCTCGGTGCCGGCCGCCAGCCAGGCCATCGTGGTGACCGGGTCGACGCCGTAGCCCTCCGACGCCCACACCGAGTCGTAACCGAGCCGCTCGGCCTCGCGTACCAGCGTGAGCTGGGCGTCGTGGCCGGCCGCCACGGGGCCGAGGGTGCCGATGCTGAATCCGAGCCGCACTGCCGCCTCCTCCTGCGCCGATCTTGCTCTACTCTCCCGCAGAAGCGGCGCCGGGGCCAGGGCCGCCCGTCAGACGCCGGCGGTGCGTGCCGCGCAGCGCATGGTCCTGCCCTTCCTCACGAGCGTGGAGTCGACGGCGAGATAGAGCTTCTTCCTGGCCGGGACGACCTTGACGTCGGGGATGAGGTCGTAGGAGGCGGTGGAGTAGGCACGCTTCTCGTGGAGCGTCTCCTCGTAGACCTTCCGGTCCTTGCCCGGCCGTTCCACCATCAGGCGGAGGTACGCGGTCTTCAGGTGGATCGGCGCCGAGGAGATCCATCGGAAGATGATGTCGGAGACGCGGTGATATCCGCCGGACGTCCGGTACTTGAGCTCGATCTCCGCCTCCTGACCGTCGCGCATCGTACAGCTCGCCTTGACGTGCCGCACCGGAACAGCAGCGGTGGCGTGCGCGGCGGAGGACAGCAGGACGAGCGACAGACCGGCCCCGCTGAGCATGGCCGCGGCCTTCCCGACGACAGGCGCCATTTCGTTCCCTTCAGGTGGCTTCGTGTCTCGGGTCAAGGGTGAGGCGGGGACGTTGAGGATCAGTTGAGGATCTGTCGACACAGCGCACGGGCGGGCCACGGGCTCAGCGGCCGGCCTGTGACAGGGCCTTCATCGCGTCGTGCTCGATGCGGGCGAGGTCGCGCAGGAGCGTGGCGGCCTGCTCCAGTGGCGCGGGGTCGCCGCTCTCCCCCGCCTTGGTGATCAGCGCGGCCACGTCCGTCCATAGGCCGGCGGCCGAGGCGTAGAGTTCGTGCCCGGTGCGGAGGCGGTCGTCGTCGATCAGCAGGACGCACTCGCCCAGGAAGTCGCGGTAGAGGGCGCGGAACAGCGCCCCGCCGGTGCCGGCCTCCTCCATGAGCAGGGCGGCGCGCGGGAGGTCCTGCCGCGGGTCGGCGGCGCGCCGCAGCCAGCCGGGCAGCCGCTCGGCGGTCTTGGCGATGCCGCGGTGGCCCAGGTTCGCGATGGGGGCGGCGAGGAAGGCGTCCGCGCACTGCCTGACGGCGGGGAGGATCTGGTCCTGCCAGCGTGGGGGACGCGACGGCAGGGCGAGGGTGAAGGAGCGGTTCCTGGCGGTCATCGGGCCGCGTTCGGCCCGCGCCCGCGCCAGGCTCTCCCTGCTGGTACGCACCGCGCCCCCCTGCTGACCGGTGTCCACCAGGCAGACGTCGTGCTCGTCGTAGCCGTACATGGCGACGACGTGGCCGCCGAAGTGCACCTTCGTCCGGAAGTAGTCCAGGTGGTAGGAGTCGAGCTGGAGGCCGACCGGCCGGCCCGCGTCGACGGCGGCCGCCGCGTTCTCCCACGCCTTGCGCGGCGAGGTGGTCTCCTTGACCTCCAGGGCCAGCCCCAGCCTGGCGGCCAGGTTCCTGGTGAGTTCGAACGGTTTCACCCGGCCCGCGAGGAACGGGAACGGCATGCCCTTGCCGTCCCAGTAGAGGAAGGACAGGCCGGAGCCGAGCCCGAACAGCATCGGCTCGGTCAGGTCGAGTCCTTCGTGCCGCAGCAACACCCCGAGCGTCGTCGTCTCGCAGTGGTGCGTGCCACGGGCTTCGATGTCCTGCAGGATGGTCATGTCCCTCCTTGGTTCAGCGGTAGCTTGGGGCCTCCCACGGGGGGAGAGTCCAGCCGCCGTCCGGAGGGAGGATCCATGCGGGCCATCACCGTACGTGACCATTCGGCCGGTGCGGCGGGGCTCCGGCTCACGGAGGAGCCCTATCCGCACGCCGCCGAGAACGACGTCATCGTACGCGTGCACGCCGCCGGGTTCACCCGGGGCGAGCTCGACTGGCCGGCGACGTGGTGCGACCGGGCGGGCCGCGACCGCACACCGAGCGTGCCGGGGCACGACGTGTCCGGCGTCGTGGCCGAGCTGGGCTACGGCACGACGGGGCTGACGGTCGGCCAGCGGGTGTTCGGGCTGACGGACTGGGCGCGCAACGGCTCGCTGGCGGAGTACGTCGCCGTGGAGGCCCGCAATCTCGCGCCGCTGCCCGCGGACGTCGAGCACACCGTGGCCGCCACGCTGCCGGTGTCGGGGCTGACCGCCTGGCAGGCGCTGTTCGAGCACGCGCGCCTGGCCGCGGGCCAGACCGTCGTCGTCCACGGCGCCGCGGGCGCGGTCGGCTCCCTCGCGGTGCAGCTCGCGCGCGAGGTGGGCGCGCGGGTGGTCGGCACCGGCAGGGCCGGCGACGGGGATCTCGTCCGCCGGCTCGGCGCCCACGCCTTCGTCGATCTGGACGGCGGTTCCCTGGACGAGGCCGGACCGGCCGACGTGGTGTTCGACGTGATCGGCGGCGACGTGCTGGACCGTTCGGCCGCGCTGGTGCGTCCCGGCGGCACGCTCGTCACGATCGCCCGCCCGCCCACGGTGCGGCCGGAGGACGGCCGGGCGATCTTCTTCGTCGTCGAACCGGACCGGGCGCGGCTCGCGGACCTGGCCGAGCGGGTGCGGGACGGGCGGCTCAGCCCGGTCGTCGGAGCCGTCCACACGCTCGCCGAGGTGCCCGGTGTCTTCGCTCCCGGGCGGCGGGTCCACGGCAGGACGATCATCCAGGTGGTGGAGGGCGGGTAGCCGTTCCCGGCATGCCGGTGGGAAAGGGGAAGCCGCGCCGCCACAGGCGGCGCGGCTTCCGGTTACGGGACCACTACAGGACGGCGCCCGTGCCCTCGCGCCGGCGGGTACGCGGCGCGGGCGGCTGGGGCGGGGGCTGCTTGCTGAAGCGTTCGAACTCGATCGCGAGCGGCCCGGCCACCAGGGACGACGACGCCGTCCCGACCACGATGCCCACGATGAGCGCGATGGCGAAGTCCCGCAGCGTGTCGCCGCCGAAGAAGGCCAGCGCGAGGAGGATGAACAGCGCGCCGAGCCCGGTGTTGACGGTACGCGGCACGGTCTGCAGGATCGCCGTGTTGACGATGCCGGCGAAGCGGGCCTGCCGCTTGCCCTGCCACAGCTCCCGGACCCGGTCGAAGACCACCACCTTGTCGTTGATCGAGTAGCCGATGATGGTCAGCATGGCCGCCAGGAAGACCCCGTCGACGGGCTTGCCGAGCCAGGCGAACAGGCCGAGCACGGCGAGGGTGTCCACGACGAGGGCCAGCACCGCGGCGGCGCCGAACGTCCACCGGAACCTGAAGGCCAGGTAGGCGAGCTGGGCCGCGAGCGCCACGCCGAGCGCGATGAGCGCGTTGCGGCGCAGCTCCTCGCCCAGGCTGGGGCCGATGAGCTCGTCACGCTGCTTGGTCACCTCGCCGAAGTGGGACTCCAGCGCCTGCTCGATCGCGACGACGTCGTCCGCGCTGACCTGACCGGCCCGGATCGACACGGCGTCGTCGGAGACGGTGACGCTCGCTCCCGCGTGCCCGGCCTCGGCCACCGCCTGCCGCGCCGCGTCGGCGCCGACCGGCTGGGAGGTGGTGAACTCGACCATCCGGCCGCCGGTGAACTCGATGCCGAAGTTCAGCCCGTGCGCGACGAGACCGGCCACGGCCACGGCGACCAGGAGGGCGGCTCCGGTGAGCCAGCGCCGTCCCGCCTTCATCAGGTTCGGGTCGCGGCGCGTGATCCATGTCCTGACCCGGCCCTGCGTGGTCAGGCCGGACAGCCGGGCCAGCTTCGGGCCGGCCCGGGTGACGAGCAGGTGGGTCAGGACGCGGGTGATGAGCATGGCCGAGATGAGCGAGGCCAGGACGCCGATGGCCAGCGTGACGCCGAAGCCGCGCACCGGACCGGAGGCCAGCCAGAACAGCAGCCCGGCGGCCAGCAGCGTGGTGATGTTGGAGTCGGCGATGGCGCTCCACGCGCCCTTGAAGCCCCGGTCGAGCGCGTGCCGCAGGCCCCGGCGTGGCGCGCGGGCGTACTCCTCGCGGGCCCGTTCGAAGACGAGGACGTTGGCGTCGACCGCCATGCCGATCGCCAGGACGAACCCGGCGAGTCCCGGCAAGGTGAGGGTCGCCCCCAAAGCGAGCAGGGCGGCGTAGGACAGCAGCCCGTAGGCCGCCAGCGCGATCGTCGCCATCAGCCCCGACAGCCGGTACATGGCGACGATGAACAGCGCGGTGAGCAGCACGCCGGCGATGCCCGCCTTGGCGCTGGCCTCGATGGCCTGGGCGCCGAGCGTGGGGCCGACGGTCCGCTGCTCGATCAAGGTCAGCGGGACGGGCAGGGAGCCGCCCTTGATCAGCACGGCCAGGTCGGTGGCTTCCTGGAAGGTGAAGGAGCCGGTGATCTGGGTGGTGCCGCCCGGGATGCCGACCCGGCAGGCGAGACCGGTGTCCACCTGCGGCGAGGAGATGATCTCGTTGTCCAGGACGATGGCGACGCGCCGCCGGGGGTCGCCCGGGGCGTGACAGGCGGCGTCGCCGGTCAGCTTCTGCCAGGCGTCGGCGTCGCGGAAGTCGACGGTGACGAACCAGGCCGGTCCCTGCTGCGGGTCGTTGCGGGCCTCGGCGTCGGTGACGCCGTCGCCGCTGATCACGGCGGGGCCGAGCTGCAGGCGCTGCCCCGACTCGTCGGCCAGGACCGGACCGGAGTCGCCGGTGCGCGGGGCCGGGTCGCCGGCCTCCCCGGACACGGAGTGGAAGGCGAGCTGGGCGGTCTTGCCGATGACGGCGGCGGCCTGGCGCGGGTCGAGCACGCCGGGCAGCTCGACGATGATGCGCCGCTCACCGGAGCGCAGCAGGGTCGGGTCGACCACGCCGAGCGCGTCGGCACGCCGGCGCAGCACGTCGAGGGCGCGGTCGGTGGACTCGCTGTCGGCCTTGGCCGTGGGCGAGTCCTGGGTCTCGAAGACAAGCTGGGTGCCGCCACGCAGGTCCAGGCCGAGTCGTGGCGTGTTCATCACAGTGAGCAGCAATGCGGTGGCGACGAGAATGATCGTCGACACCGCGCGCCAGATCGGCGCGCGTGACATGAAGCCTCCACGGGCTGTCGAAAAAAGAGGAAGAAAAGACGTCAGCGCGTCGTGGAGGGCGGCGCCCGTGCCGGAGCCCGGCGACCGGCCAGTCGTGGTTCGGGGGCGGGCGCGTCGGCAGCGGCGGCGGACACGCGCGGCGCCGGCGGCTCGGGCTGCGCGTCGGAGGGCAGCACGGCCGGCCACAGCGGCAGCACGGCCGTGCCGCCGCGCACCGGATGCGCCCGCAGCAGGGCGGGCACGCCGCGGGCCTGGTACGGCCGGAGCAGCGCCAGGTCCTGATTCTCGTGGGCGGCGGGGCTGCCCCACCACCACCCGGCGGACGCCACGGCGGTCGCCGCGGACGCGGGCGGGTGGAGGCCGGGCCCGGGACCGAGAAGGAAGGCCGACAACAGGAGCAGGACGGCGGACAGTCTGCTGCGCACGTCTCCTCCTGTCGCGGGCATGAGTGGGTAAGGGCCGGTACGTGGGTATTGCGGGCCACGCTACCCGCAAGCCGCCGCGACAGGAAATGTCATTTTCCTGCGGCGTGGGCTATGGTCGGGCCTGTGAGGGGACCGTGGAGAGCATCGCGAGGGTCCATCGCGCCGACCGGCGTGATGGCCCTGGTCGTGCTGTCCTTGGTGGCCCTGTCGCTGCTGCCCGCGGGCGTTGTCGGCTGGGCGGGCGGCTCGTCCTCCGCGCACGCGGCCGCCGCTCCCGTGTGGACCGCGAACGACCTCGACGCCGATCCCGAGGGCCTGCCACCGCAGGGCAACAACGTGTGCGAGAACCACGTGTTGTCCCTGTGGCCGCCGCTGCGCGGCACAAGCCATAATACGCTGGCCCACCTCGCGCTGACACCGTCGCCGGGCTCCGACGCGGACGCCGTCCGCGATCCGCAGCAGCTCGCGCACCGCACCGCGGGCTCGCGCAGCCCGCCGGCCGCCTAGCCGACGTCTTCCCGACGGGCTCCACGGCCACGTATGCCGCGGAGCCTTACCGCGCGTCCACACATCCGCTCGCCGCGTCCGTCCGTCCGTACTCGTGCCTGCGCCGGCCCGGCGAGGGCGGCGGGTGCCGGCCGGGCGTCTCCGCCGCGCGCCCGTGAGGCGTCCTACGACCGTCCGTCCCCGCGGTGGCCGGCCCTGTGCCGGACCGCCGTACTCTACCGACTTCGCCCAGGAGCGGATCATCGTCATGCCTGTTGTCAGTTCAGCGCCCGCCGGGATGAGCGCGGTACGGCGTTTCCTGGCGCTCGATCTCGGCACCGCGCGCACCCGGTCACTGGCCGTGGGCGGGCACGCCATCGCCGACCGGGCGTCGGCGGTCATGGGGCGGCCCTCCGGCACCGGCGCGCCGGACGTGGTGCGGCCGCTCCGGCACGGCATGGTGGCCGATCCCGGCGCCTGCCTGCGGCTGGTCCGCCTGGTGGTGCAGGACACCCGGCTCTACGACGGCCGGCCGCCGGCGCGGGTGCTGGCCGGGGTGCCGCTCGCGGCGTCGCCGAGCGACCGGCGCGCGGTGCGGGTCGCGGTGTCCGAGGCCGCCGGCTGCGAGGTGACGCTGGTGGAGGAGCCGCTGGCGGCCGCCGTCGGCGCCGGTCTGGACGTGCTCGACCCGCGGCCCTGCCTGGTGCTGGACGTCGGGGCGGGCATCGTCGAGGTCGTGGCCATCAGCGAGGGCAACGTGGTGGACGCGGCCGCCCTGCAGCTCAGCGCCACCACGGGGCTGGGGCTGGCGGCGTACGCGCTGGAGGGCGTCGTCGACATGACGGCGGGCCTGGTGCGCAGGCTGCCGGCCGTACGCTCCCGCGGCCTGCTGGTCACCGGCGGCGGCGCGCGCGAGGACCTGCTGCTGCGCCGCCTGCGCGGCACGTTGCGGCTGCCGGTCGAGGTGGCCGCGCAGCCGCAGTACGCCACCGTCCGCGGCCTGATGCGGCTGTGCCTGCAGCCGTCGCTGGCGTCGGGCCTCGCCTCGGCCGCCCACTGATCTGAACGACGAACACGTCATCGAAGAAAGGATCCACCATGATCGAGAACGTGCTCCCGGGGACCCACCTCAGCACCGTGCAGCTCCAGTCGCTCCGCGAGGACCTGCAGGAGCAGCTCGAACAGCGCCGCCGGCAGCTCGAGGCACTGCGTGAGCAGGAGCGCGACGGCAGCGGCGCCGACGGCACCTGGCAGGAGCTGCTCGCCTCCATCACCGCCGCCGAGCGGACCGTCGCCGAGCTGTCGCAGGCCTACGACCGGCTGGCGGACGGCACCTACGGCCGCTGCGCCCACTGCGAGCAGGGCATCCCGTTCGAGCGGCTCAAGGTCCGCCCGCTGGCCCGCACCTGCATCGACTGCCAGCGCAGGCACGAGGCCGCGTGACGTACGGGGGCGCGGCCCCTTCCACCCATCGGAGGTGATCATGATCACGCTGGACCGCCTGGTGAACGTGCTCGGCGGGTACGGGGTGCGGCTGTGCGGCCGTCCCGAGGCCCGCTCGGCCGTGCTGCGCAGCGTCGCCATGCCGGACGCCACGGACCGGCACGTCACCGGCGACGTGCTGCTGGCCGTCGGCGCGTCCTCGCCCGCCGAAGCGGTGCGGTGGGCGGCGGCGGCGCACGCCACGGCGGTCCTGGTACGTCCTCCCGAGGGCGGTGGCGCCGAGCAGGACGCCGCCGCGCTCGGGGACCGGCACGGCGTGGCGGTGCTGCTGGCCGACCCCGCCGTGTCGTGGAGCCAGCTCGCCGGCGTGGTGTACGGGCTGGTCCTGGAGAGCCGGGAGACCGCCTCGGGGCGGGGCCCGACGGACCTGTTCGCCCTCGCCGACAGCCTCGCCGACGTCATAGGCGGGGCGGTGACCATCGAGGACCGGCACTCGCGGGTGCTCGCCTACTCCCGCAGCCAGCAGGCGGGCGACCCGGCCCGGCTGGCGACCATACTCGGCCGGCGCGTGCCCGAGAAGCTGCGCGAGCGGCTGCAGCGGCGCGGGGTGTTCGCCGGGCTGGCGGCGACGGACGAGCCGGTGTTCGTCGCGGCCGACGACGAGCAGGGACTGACCGGCCGGATGGCGGTCGCGGTGCGCGCCGGGCGCGAGCTGCTCGGCTCGGTGTGGGTGAGCTGCGCGGCCCCGCTGACCGGCGAGCGGCTGCGCGCCCTCGCCGAGGGCGCCCGCGTGGTGGCGCTGCACCTGCTGCGCTCGCGGGCCAGCGCGGACCTGGAGCGGCAGGTGGAGTCCGACCTGGTCGGCCGGCTCCTGGAGGGCGGCGCCGACGCGGCGACGTCGGCCAGCCGGCTGGGCCTCGCGCCGTGCGCCATGCGGGTGGTCGCCGTGCGCGCGTTCACCCCCGACGACCGTCACGCCGCGCTGCTGCTCGCCTTCGAGCAGGCCACGACCGGCTTCGGCTGGTCCAGGCCGGGCCGCAGCGCGCTGCTCGGCGACACGCTCTACACACTCCTGCCTGGCGAGGAGGCCGAGACGGCCCGGCAGTGGGTCAAGGACCTGCAGGCGGAGCTGCCCGCCCCGGTCCGCGTCGCGGCCGGGATCGGCGCGCCCGCCGAGGTCACGGACCTGCCCGCGGGCCGTCAGGAGGCCGACGAGTGCCTGGCGCTGCACGAGGGCGCCGGACTGGGCGCCGGACTGAACACCGGGCCGGGTGCCGGGCTGGGCGCCATGCCGCCCGCCTACGACGAGTCCTGGGACGAGATCCTGCTGCTGCGGCTGCGCGCCGCCGCGCGCGGCGGCCGGACCCCGGCCCGCGGCCCGGTGAGCACTCTGCGCCGGCACGACACGCAGCACGGCACGCGGTTCGTCGCGACGCTGCGCGCCTGGCTGGAGAGCCAGGGCGACCTCGCCTGGGCCGCCGAACGCCTCGACGTGCATCCGAACACCGTCCGCAACCGGCTGCGCAAGATGAACGAGCTCACCCCGCTCGACCTGGACGACCCCCGCCAGCGCCTGGCCATGACCATCATGCTGGCCGCGTTCGGCGACGACGACCGGACCTGAGCCGCCGCCTCCCGTTGTGGGCGCGCCACAACGAGCGCGCCGAAATTGTCGTCTGGCCACAACGCCGCAGGTCGCGGCATGGGCCATGCTGGCACGGACAGCGGAGTCTTTTCTTACGTCGGAGGGTGGCATGGTCGGCAACTGGCCGCGTTCGGTGATCGTGGTGGGCGCGGGCATCGTGGGCCTGTCCACCGCGTGGTTCCTGCAGGAGCGTGGTGTCCAGGTCGACGTGGTCGACCGTGGCGGCCTGGCGGCCGGCGCGTCCTGGGGCAACGCGGGCTGGATCGCGCCTGGCCTGGCCATCCCGCTGAACGAGCCCGCCGTGGTGCGCTACGGCCTGCGCTCGCTGCTGGACCCGGCCGCGCCGCTGCACGTGCCCGCGACCCTCGATCCCGGGCTGTGGACGTTCCTGACCCGCTTCGCGGCCAACAGCCGCTGGCGGTCCTGGACCCGCGCGGCCCGCGCCAACCTGCCGCTCAACGACGAGTGCGTGGAGGCGTACGAGGTGCTGGCCGCCAACGGCGTGTCCGCGCCCGTGGTCGCGGCGCCGATCACCGCCGCGTTCCGCACCCCCGGCGAGGCCGAGGGCCTGCTGCGCGAGCTGCGCAGGCTGGAGGCGATCGGGCAGCGCGTCGAGCACACGGTGCTGGACGGCCAGCGGCTGGCCGAGCAGGTCCCGCTCGCCGGTGAGGAGCTGACCACGGGCGTGCGCATCGACGGGCAGCGCTACGTCGACCCGGGCGCGTTCGTGCACGCCCTGGGCCGGGCCGTGATGCGGCGCGGCGCGACCGTGTACGCCGTCGAGGTCGACGACGTGCGCACCGACGGCAGGAAGGCGATCCTCAGCTCGGCCAAGGGCACGGTGCTGTCCGCCGACGCCGTGGTGCTGGCCACCGGCGCGTGGCTGCCCCGCCTGGCCCGGCAGTGGGGCGTGCGCGTCCCGCTGCGCGCCGGCCGCGGCTACTCCTTCACCGTGCCGGTCGAGCGTCCCGTCCACGGCCCGGTCTACCTGCCCGGTGTGCGCGTGGCGTGCACGCCTTACCAGGGCGGGCTGCGGGTGGCGGGCACCATGGAGTTCCGCGACCCGGACGCGCCGCAGGTGCCGGCCCGGCTGGAGGCGCTCGTCGCCTCCGTCCGGCCGCTGCTGCGGGGGGTGCGCCTGGACGAGCGCAGCGACACGTGGGTGGGGCCGCGCCCGGTCACGGCCGACGGCCGGGCGCTGGTCGGCGCCACGTCGGCGCCCACCGTGTACGTGGCGGGCGGCCACGGCATGTGGGGCATGGCGCACGGCCCGATCACCGGCCGGCTGCTGGCCGAGCAGATCACCACGGGCAAGCAGCCCGCCGCCCTGGCCGAGATGGACCCCCTCCGCTGATCCGGGAGGGTCACGGCTCGACCAGGCCCGCCCGGATGGCGTGCCTGGTCAGCTCCAGCCGGTCGCGCAGGCCGAGTTTGGCCAGGACGTTCGCCCGGTGCCGTTCGACGGTCTTGACGCTGATGACCAGGATGCCGGCGATGTCCTTGGAGGAGTGGCCCTCGGCGATGAGCTTGACGATCTCCTCCTCGCGCGGGGTGAGCAGGGTGTCGGGCACCGGCTCGCCCTGCCGGTGCCGCTGGAGGTAGTCGCGGATGAGCGCGGTGATCGCCCCCGGGTAGACGAACGGCTCGCCGCGCATGGCCGCGCGGCACGCCTCCAGCAGGTCGCGGTCGGCCACCGACTTGAGCACGTAGCCGCTGGCGCCGACCTTCAGCGACTCGAAGAAGTACTGCTCGTTGTCGTACATCGACAACATCAGCAGCCGGACGCCGGGGGCGCGGCGGGAGATCTCGCGGGCGGCCTGGATGCCCGTCATGCGCGGCATCGCGATGTCGAGGATGGCCAGGTCGATCGGGACCTCGCCGCGGGTGGCCAGCTCGACGGCCTCGGCGCCGTCGCCCGCCTCCGCGACGACGGTCAGGTCGGGCTCGGCGTCCAGGATGAGCCGCAGCCCGTGGCGGACGAGGGCGTGGTCGTCGGCGAGCAGGATCCGGGTCGGCTGCGCTTGCATGGACTCACTCTCACGGATCGTCGGCGACGGGGCCGGCGGTGTCGGGGATGGGCTGACGGACGGGCTCGGGGATGGGCACGGTCAGGCGTACGCGGGTGCCGCGCGTGGGCGCGCTCTCGATGTCGAGGTCGGCGCCGATGAGCATGGCACGCTCGCGCATGCCACGGATGCCGGCGCCCTCGCGGATCGGGCCGCCCACGCCGTCGTCGGTGATGCGCAGCACGACGGCGCCGCCCTCGGCGCGCAGCGACAGCTCCACGCGGCTCGCGCGGGCGTGCCGGGCGATGTTGGTCAGGCATTCCTGGGCGATGCGGTAGATGACGAGCTCGGTGTCGCCGCTCACCTGAGGCAGCCGCGAGTCCAGCAGCCGGGTCACCGTCGCGCCGCTCAGCGCGGAGAAGTCGGTGGCCAGGGAGTTCATGGCGCTGATGAGCCCCAGGTCCTCCAGCGGGCCGGGCCGCAGCCGGCGGGCGACCCGTCTGACCTCGTCCAGGCTGGCGCGGACCGTCTCCTGGGCCGCGCACAGCTCGTCGCGCAGCTCCTCGGGCGCGCGGTCGACGACGCGCTTCAGGGTGAGCAGGACCGCGGTGAGGCTCTGCCCGATCTCGTCGTGCAGCTCGCGGGCGATGCGCTGGCGCTCGCCCTCCTGGGCGGCGAGGGCGTGGGCGGCGCTGGAGCTGCGCTCGGCCTCCAGCCGGTCGAGCATGGCGTTGAAGGTGTCGAGCAGGTTGACGAGGTCGCCGTTGCCGCTGGAGGGTATACGGTCACTGGAACGCACCAGGTCGACTCGCTCCATGAGGACGGTCAGCGCGCCGAGCGGGGCGAGGCTGGTGCGCAGCACCAGCGCGTTGGCGGTGAGCATCGCCGCGAGGCCGACGGCGAGGATCGGCAGCTCGTTCAGCAGGACGGGCGAGGACACCGTGGCCGGCGACAGCGCCAGCGTGGTCAGCCCGGTGGCGAAGACGAGCCCGTTGAACAGGAACAGGCGCCGGAACAGCGCCGAAGCCGGCGAACGCGGCGCGCGTGGCGGCCTCTCCTGGGGTGTCTCCTGGTTTCCGCTGGTCGGCGAGCTCATGCCTCCAGCCTCACCGACGCCGCGGGCATCTGTCCAACCAGGGCCCGTCCCGTGGCCGGCTACATGGTGGCCACCCCCGGAAATGGGTGCTGGACCCGATGGTGCCGCCGCCGGACCGTGGCCACACTGGAAACAGGGCGAATCCGCCCCACGCAAGCTGCCGAGGCGGCCGCACGACCATGCGACGAAAGGAGCTGTTCAGCCGTGCACATCACGCACGCTACCGTCCCGGGCATCGGAACCGTCCACCACCTCCACACCCGGGAAGGTGACCGCCTCGCCGTCATCGTCTCCCGATCCGGGCAACACTCCCTGGTCCTGTACGACCGCACCGATCCCGACACCCCGGCCCACACCGTGGAGCTCGACCAGCAGGAGGCCGACCAGCTCGCCGACCTGCTGCACAGCCGTCCGCTGACGGACCGGCTGAGCGAGATCGAGCGGCGCCTCGCCTCCCTCGTCGCCGAGGCCCGCCCGTAAGCCGGCAACACGTCATCTGAGGATCGGAGACCGAGGATCTACCCCGAGCGACGCCTTCCTGCCCGGATTCCGCCGCCCGCCATCGCCCCCACGACCGCACCCGCCGGAACGCCTTCCACCACCCTGACCGCCGCCCTGACCGCCACCCTGACCGCCACCGTGACCGCCCTCGTGACCGCCACCGTGACGGGGCCACCATGAGCGCACCGCAGCTGCTGCTCGGCGCGCCCGGAGCGCTCCTGCTCGTCGCGGCGCACGCGCTCGCCGCCGTGGCCGCGCCCCTCGCGGTCCGCCGGCTCGGCCGGCGGGCCCTCTACCTGCTGGCGGCGGTCCCCGCCGCGTCGCTGGCGTGGGCGCTGGCGAACACCGGCCCGATCCTCGCCGGCCGCGCCGTCGCCGGAGCCTACCCGTGGGTGCCGGGGCTCGGCCTCGAACTCGCCGTCCAGGTGGGCGCGCTCGGCTGGCTGATGATCGTGCTCGTCGGCGGGGTCGGCGCGCTCGTCCTGTCCTACAGCGCCCGCTACTTCGCCGCCGGGGACGACCGGCTCGCCCGCTTCGCCGGGCTGTTCGTCGCGTTCGCCGGCGCCATGCTCGGCCTGGTCGTCAGCGACAACCTCCTCGTGCTGTACGTGTTCTGGGAGCTGACCACCGTCCTTTCGTACCTGCTGATCGGCCATGACGCGGTCCGGCGGGCGAGCAGGGCGGCCGCGACGCAGGCCCTGCTGGTCACCACGCTGGGCGGGCTGGCGATGCTCGCCGGCTTCGTCATGCTCGGGCAGCACGCCGGGACCTACCGCTGGTCGCAGATAGCCGGGGCGCTGCCGGACGGCGCCTACCTGGCGGTCGCGCTGCTGCTCGTCCTGCTCGGCGCGCTCAGCAAGTCGGCGATCTTCCCCTTCAGCTTCTGGCTGCCCGCCGCCATGGCCGCGCCCACTCCGGTGAGCGCCTACCTGCACGCGGCGGCGATGGTGAAGGCCGGGGTGTTCCTGACCGCGCTGATGACGCCGGCGTTCGGCGAGGTGACGGCGTGGCGGGCGGTGCTGCTGGTCGCCGGCACGCTCACCATGCTTCTCGGCGGATGGACGGCGCTGCGCCAGGACGACGCGAAGCTGCTGCTCGCCCACGGCACGGTCAGCCAGCTCGGGCTGCTCATGGCGGTGTTCGGGGCGGGGAGCCGCGACGCGGCGCTCGCCGGCACGGCGATGCTGCTGGCGCACGCGCTGTTCAAAGCCGCGCTCTTCCTCGTCGTCGGCGTCGTCGACCGCTCGACCGGCACCAGGGACCTGCGCGAGCTGAACGGTCTCGGCCGGCGCGCGCCCTGGCTGGCGGCGGTCGCCGTCCTCGCGGGGGCGTCGATGGCGGGGCTGCCGCCGACCGCCGGGTTCGTTGCCAAGGAAGCGATCTTCGAGGTGCTGCTGCACGGCTCGGCCGTGGAGCGGGTCGTGCTCGCCGGTCTGGTGGCCGGCTCGGCGCTCACCGTGGCGTACACGCTGCGGCTGCTCTGGGGCGTCTTCGGCACCAAGCGGGCGGTGACGCCCACGCGGCCGAGCGGGATCGGGTGGGCGTTCGCGGGGCCGGCGGCGGTGCTCGCCGTGGCCGGGCTCGCGGTGGGCGGGTTCGCGCCGGCGGTGGACCGGATGCTGGCCGCGTACGCCGACACCGTGTACGCCGGTACCTCGCAGGCCGGCTCCGTCGGCCCTGTGCAGATGGGACCCGTGCAGGCCGCGGACGCGCTCGTGGTGCCGTACCGGCTGGCGTTGTGGCACGGGCTCACGCCCGCGCTGGGGCTGACCGCGCTGGCGCTCGCCGCGGGCGCCGGGCTGTTCCTGCTCGCCGCCCGCCTGCCCGGCGAGGTGCGGTCCACCGGCGCGCGGGCCTACGACCGGGTGCTGACCTGGGTGGGCCGGCTCGCGGTGGAGCTGACCGGAGCCACCCAGCGCGGCTCGCTGCCGTTCTCCCTCGGCATCATCCTGCTCGTGCTGGTCGCGCTGCCCGGCGGCGTGATGCTGGCCGGGCGGCCGTGGTCGGCGGAGGGACGCCCCTGGGACACCCCCGCGCAGGCGGTCGTCGCCGCCGCGGTGATCGTCGCGGCGGTCATCGCGGTCCGCGCGTCGCGCCGGCTCACCGCCATGATCCTGGTCGGGGTGACCGGTTACGGCACCGCCGTGCTGTTCGTCCTGCACGGCGCGCCCGACCTGGCGCTGACGCAGTTCCTGGTGGAGACCGTCACCATCGCGATGTTCGTGCTCGTGCTGCGCCGCCTGCCGCCGCGCTTCTCCCGGCGGCCCAGTCGGCGCGGGCGCGCCGCGATCGGCGTGGCCGTGGGCGTGGTCGCCGCCGGCATGGCGTACGCGGCCACGAGCGCGCGGCAGGCGGAGCCGATCTCGTCCGGGTTCGCCGACCTGGCCGTCTCCTACGGCGGGGGCGACAACGTGGTGAACGTCATCCTCGTCGACATCAGGGCCTGGGACACGATGGGCGAGATCGCCGTGCTCGTCGCGGCGGCGACCGGCGTGGCCAGCCTGATCTTCCGGGGCAGCGCGGCGCTGCGCCGGCGTACGGGCAGCCCGGCGCCGACGTCGCGGACGCGGGTCGCGGGGCGGTGGCTCGCCACCTCGCCGCACCCGGCGACCGGCGGCACCTCGATCATCCTGCAGGTGGTCACCCGGCTGCTGTTCCACGTCATCGTGCTGCTCTCGGTCTACCTGCTCTTCTCCGGCCACAACCAGCCGGGCGGCGGGTTCGCCGCCGGGCTGGTCTGCGGGCTCGCCCTGACCGTGCGCTACCTGGCCGGCGGCCGGGCGGAGCTGAACGCCGCCGCGCCCGTCGACGCGGGCGCCGTGCTCGGCGCGGGCCTGTTCGTCGCCGTGGGCACGGGGGCGGCGGCGATGCTGCTCGGCGGGGACGTGCTGCAGAGCGCGACGCTGGACCTGACCCTGCCGGTGCTGGGCGAGGTCCACCTCGTCACGTCGGTCTTCTTCGACGTCGGCGTGTACCTCATCGTCGTCGCCCTGGTGCTGGACATCCTGCGCAGCCTCGGCGCCCCGATCGGGGCCGACGACATCTCCATGGACGACTCCTCGCTGAAGGGCACGATGAAGGAGGAACCGGTGTGACCCCGAACCTCACCTACGTGGTCACCGTCGGCGTGCTGTTCGCCGCCGGGGTGACCCTGCTGCTGGAACGCAGCCTCACCCGGATCCTGCTGGGGGTGATCCTGCTCGGCAACGGCGTGAACCTGCTGATCCTCACGGGCGGCAACGCGGGCGCGGCGCCCATCGCCGGCCTCGCCGGGCAGGAGCGGATGAGCGATCCGCTGCCGCAGGCGATGATCCTCACCGCCATCGTCATCACGCTCGGCATGACCGCGTTCCTGCTCGCGATGGCCTCCCGCACCTGGCTGCTCACCGGGCACGACGAGGTGCAGGACGACGTCGAGGACCGCCGGATCGTGCGGCTCGCCGAGCAGGACGCGGACCTTCCCGACGACGTCGACGCTCTCGACGACATCAACGACCTCAACAGCCTCAACGGCGTCAACGGCGGCGATCCGCGGCGCACCCACGTGACGGAGCCGCCATGATGACCGCCCTCGTACCCCTGCCCGTCGTCATGCCGCTGCTCGGCGCGGCGCTGACGCTGATGCTGGCGCGGCGCCCGAACGCGCAGCGGGTCGTCAGCCTCACCGTGCTCGGCGCGGGCCTGCTCGTCGCCGCCGCCCTGCTGGTCCTCACCTCGCTCCACGGGCCGCTCGTCGTGGAGGTGGGCGGCTGGACGGCGCCGCTCGGCATCGTCCTGGTCGCCGACAAGTTCGCCGCGCTCATGCTGGTCGTCTCCGCCGCCGTCACCCTCGCCGTGCTGGTGTACTCCATCGGCCAAGGGCTGGCCGACGGCGACGAGGAGACGCCGCTGTCGGTGTACCACCCGACGTACCTGGTGCTCACCGCCGGCGTCACCACCGCGTTCCTGTCGGGGGACCTGTTCAACCTCTACGTCGGCTTCGAGATCCTGCTGGTGTCCAGCTACGTGCTGCTCACCCTCGGCGGCACGGAGAACCGGATCAGGGCCGGGACGACGTACGTCGTGGTCAGCCTGCTCTCCTCGATCATCTTCCTGACCGCCATCGGGCTCGTCTACGCGGCCACCGGCACGCTCAACCTCGCGCAGCTCGCCGGCCGGCTCGACGTCCTGCCGGAGAACCTGCGCCTGATGCTGCAGGGCATGCTGCTGCTGGCCTTCGGCGTCAAGGCGGCGATCTTCCCGCTGTCGGCCTGGCTGCCGGACAGTTATCCCACCGCTCCTGCCCCGGTGACCGCGGTCTTCGCCGGCCTGCTGACCAAGGTCGGCGTGTACGCCATCATCCGCACCGAGACGCTGCTGTTCCCCGGCGGGCGCACCGGCGGCCTGCTGCTGGCGGCGGCGCTGCTGACCATGCTGGTCGGCATCCTCGGCGCGATCGCGCAGTCCGACATCAAGCGCCTGTTGTCGTTCACACTGGTCAGTCACATCGGCTACATGCTGTTCGGCGTCGGGCTCACCACCGTGCTCGGCCTGGCCGCGGCCATCTTCTACGTGGTGCACCACATCCTGATCCAGACGACATTGTTCCTCGCCGTCGGCCTGGTCGAACGGCACGGCGGCAGCACCGTGCTGGACCGGCTCGGCGGGCTCGCCCGCGTCTCGCCGCTGCTCGGGGTGCTGTTCCTGGTCCCCGCGCTCAACCTGGCCGGCATCCCGCCGTTCTCCGGGTTCCTGGGCAAGACCGGGCTGCTGCAGGCCGGGGCCGCGCAGGGACATCCGATGGCCTGGGCGCTGGTCGCGGGCGGGCTGCTGACCAGCCTGCTCACCCTCTACGCCGTCGCCCGGGTGTGGAACCTGGCCTTCTGGCGCGCCCCGCGCGCCGAGAGGGAAGGCGGGGACGGCGGGGACGGCGGCGGCCGGAGCTCGGTCGTGACGCTTCCATCGCTGATGGTCACCTCCACGGCCGCGCTGGTGGTGCTCGGCGTGGGGCTCACCGCGGTCGCCGGGCCGCTGTTCGACCTGAGCGGCGCGATCGCCGGCGACCTGCTCGACCGGGTCCCGTACGTGCGGGCCGTCTTCCCGGGCGGCGCGCCATGAGCCCGGCGCCGCTGAGCCGGCGGGACCGGCTCCGCAACCGGGCCGTCGCCGTCGCCGTGCTGGTCAGCGTGTGGTGCCTGCTGTGGGGCTCGTTCACGTGGGCGAACGTCCTCGGCGGCCTGGCCGTCGCGGCCGTCGTACTCGCCGTGTTCCCGCTGCCGCCGGTGACCTTCGCCGGGCGCGTCTCCCTGCCGGGGGTGCTGCGTTTCGTCCTCAGGTTCCTGCTCGACCTGGTCGTCTCCAGCGTGCAGGTGGCCGCGCTGGCGTTCCGGGTCGGGCACCGCCCGGCCAGCGCCGTCATCGCCGTGCCGCTGAAGGTGCGCTCCGACCTCAACATCACGCTCACGTCCGTGGCACTGTGCCTGGTGCCCGGCAGCATCGTCATCGACGTCGACCGGGCCACCGGCACGCTGTACGTGCACGTCCTCGGCGTCCGCGACCGCGCGGAGGTCGAACGGTTCCGCCGGGGCATCTGGCGGCTGGAGGAACGCATCATCACCGCGGTCGGGTCGGCGGCCGAGAGGCGGCTCGTCGCCGCGCCCGATCCCGTGAGCCCGCAGTCGTCCGCCGACAGGAAAGGCACCCGCGTATGACCATCGTCGCCGTCATGACCACCGTCCTGCTCGCCTGCGCCGGGGTGCTCGCCCTGGCGCGGATCGTCCGCGGCCCGTCCGTGCTCGACCGGATCGTGGCCACCGACGTGCTGCTGGCGGTCATCGTCGCGGCCGTCGCCACCGCCGTCGCGGCGGGACGCGACGCGACGACGCTGCCGGTGCTCGTCGTGCTGTCCATCCTGGGCTTCACCGGTTCGGTGAGCGTGGCCCGCTTCGCCGTCAGGAGCCGCCGCGATGAGTCCTGACTCCGTCCTCGAGACCGTTCTCGACACGGCCGCCGTGGTGTGTCTGGCCGGCGGCGCGCTGCTCTGCCTCGCCGCCGGGGTCGCCCTGGTGCGTTTCCCCGACCTGCTGTCGCGCATGCACGCGGCCACCAAGCCGCAGGTGCTCGGCCTGCTGCTGGTGCTGCTCGGGTGCGGGCTGCGGCTGCGTACGAGCGCGGACGTGACGACGCTGGTGCTGATCGGCGCGTTCCAGCTCGCGACCGCTCCCGTGGCCGCGCACATGGTGGGCCGGGCCGCGCTCCGGGAGCGGAGGCCGGACCCGGATCTGCTCGTGACGGACGAGCTGCCCGCCGACGGGGGCCCGTCCTCCCCTTCGTGACCTGCGTCTTCGCCGTGCCTGCGGGTAGGGGATCGGCCGGGGCGTCGGGGGGAGGTCGCCATGGGGGCCGTTGACGAGCGCGACGACAGCGGGCTGGGGTTCGAGATGCTGGACCCGGTGCCGGTCGGGGTGGCGGTGACGCGCGGCCCGGAGCACCGGCTGGTCTACACCAACGACCGCTACCGGTCGCTGTTCGGCGGGCCCGGCCGCAGGGCCGAGATGGAGGAGGCGTTCGCCGACTTCATGTGCCGCTACTACCGCCCGCAGTTCGACCGGGTCTACCTCACGGGCGAGCCGATCGTGGCCACGGCCGAGCCGGAGCTGCCGGTGAACGGGCGTCCCGCGTCCGGGCAGCGCTACTTCACCTCCAGCCTGTCGCGGATCGGCTTCGGCCCCGGCGACCACGGCGTGCTGGTGCTGGTGCTGGAGGTGACGGACCAGGTCGCCGCCGACCGCGAGATGGCGGTCCTCGCCGAGCAACGCCGCCGCGTCCTGCGCCGGTACGAGAGCCTGATGCGGGTCAGCGCGGACACCATCTGGGTGACCGGCAGCGACGGCAAGGTGCACGAGCGCAGCCCGAACTGGGAGCGGCTGACCGGTCAGACGTGGGAGGAGTACCGCGGCGACGGCTGGCTGCGGATGGTCCACCCCGACGACCTGCCGGAGGTGGTGCGCTCCTGGGGGGAGGCGGTCGCCGACCCCCGCGGCCCGTGGGAGCACGTCTACCGGCTGCGCACGCTGAACGGCGGCTACCGGCACTTCCAGCTCCGCGCCGTGCCCGTCCGCGAGGACGGCGAGGTCGTGGAATGGGTGGGGTCGACCACCGACATCGAGGAGCAGTGGAACGCGCGGCGGCGCAAACGCCTGCGGGACCGCGCGGCGGCGGCCACGGTCCGGCTGCGCAGCCTGCGGGAGATGCTGGGGGCACTGGCCGAGGTGATCGTGCGGGAGATCGCCGACGGGTGCGGCGTCTACCTCGTCACCGACCTCACCGACCAGCGGCACGGCGGCGCTCCGTTCGTCATCGAGCGGATGGCCACGGCGGCGCGGCCCGGCCTGGTGCCGCTGCCGCCCTACAGCGAGGAGCGGCTGGGCGCGGGCAACGCGTTCGTGACGGCGGTGCGCCGGAGGCGGCCCCTGCTGAGGACGTTCCCCGCCGGAGCGCCGCCGTCCGACATCGTGCCCAGGGGCACGTTGTCGTGGTTGATCGCGAACGACGCCAACAGCGTCCTGATCCTCCCGGTCGTGGTCGACGGGGCGGTGCCCGCCGTGGTCGCCGTCGTGATGTGCGGGGACCGGCCGCCGGTGAGCCCGGACGACATCTCGCTGCTGCTGAGCATGTTCGACCACGCCCACGACGCGCTGAGCCGGGCGATCCGGTTCCAGCGGGCGCAGCAGGTCGCGCTGGCGCTGCAGTACAGCCTGCTCGCCGAGCCGCCGCTCTCGGACGACCTGCGCATCGTCGCCCGCTACCGGGCGAGCCCCAGCGCGGCGGAGGTGGGCGGCGACTGGTACGACTCCTTCGTCCTGCCCGACGGCGTCCCGGTGGTGGCGATCGGCGACGTGGCCGGCCACGACCTGGGCGCCGCCGTCTCGATGAGCCAGATCCGCAACATGCTGCGGGCGCTCGCCATGGACCGCTGCGAGCCGCCGGGCGAGATCCTGTCCCGGCTCAACCTCGCGATGGAGACGCTGGTCGGCGAGGTGATGGCGACCTGCGTGTACGCCCGCGTGGAGCCCTACCGCGACGCCTACCGGCTGTACTACGCGGTGGCCGGGCACCCGCCGCCGCTGCTGGTCACGCGCGACGGGGAGAGCCGCTTCCTGGAGGAGGGGCTCAGCCCGCTGCTCGGCTTCCCTCATGGGGAGCCCCGGCCGTCGCACGCGGAGCCGCTGCCGCCGGGGAGCACGCTCCTGCTCTACACCGACGGCCTGGTGGAGCGGTCGGGCGAGCATCTGGACCGCGGCCTGGAACGGCTCAGGTCGGCCGCCGAGTGCGTCGCGGACCAGTCGCCGGACAAGTTCTGCGACCATCTGCTGAGCGCGCTGCCGACGACCGGGCTCGACGACATCGCCGTGATCGCGGTGCGGACGCCGCACCACGATGACGGCTAGCCGCCGTCCCTATCGGCGCCCGCCGAAGTCCCAGTCGTGGACCTCGACGTCGGCGTACCGGCCGGCGGTGAGGAGGGCGCGGGCCGCGTCGGGGCCGGCCGCCCGGACCAGCGCCGCCGTGCCGAGCCAGGAGGCGCCGTCGTCGGACAGCAGCGGCCCGTACGCGATCAGGTCGTCCCCTCCGGCCGGCGGGTCGAGGTCGGCGGCCTGCCCCGAGCCGAGGCCCAGCACGAGATAGCGGTTGCCGCTCCCCCGCCCGCCCGGGAACTCCCACATCGTGCGCCCCAGCACGTTGCGCCACCGCCGCAGCAGCACGTCGCGGTAGACCCCGGCCTGGTAGTTGGGCTCGTCGAAGGCGAACGCGCGGGCGGCGGCGGGGTCCGGCAGCTCGACGATGTGCACGCTGCCTGTGGCCGTCTCACCGCCGGGCGCCAGGGTCGGGCCGCGGGCGATGAGCTCCGCGTCGTACCGGTCCATGTAGGACCAGTGCTCCTCCGTCAGTTCGGCGCGGAGGGCGGCGGAGCGGGGACGATCGCGGTGGTAGCAGAAGAACTCCATGGTACGAGTGCCTACCACGAGCAGGACGGAACGTGCATTCTTGAAGAATCTATGACGAAGACTCTTTCGTGCATCAGGCTTCGGGCGTAGTGTTCAAGTAACGGAGCTCCAATCACCCCATGCGACAGGCCGCCTCATGCCTCTTCTGAACGTGCATTGCCGGCCCCTCTCCACAGGGGTCCTGGTCACGGTCACGGGTGAGCTGGACGTCACCAACGCCGCCGATCTGGAATCGCTTCTGGAACGGTCGACGCCGCCCGGCGAACCGGTGGTCCTCGACCTCGGCGGACTGACCTTCATGGACTGCGCCGGCCTGCACCTGCTGCTGCGGCAGCAGGACCGGCTGCACCGGCAGGCGGCGCGGCTGCACGTGGCCGCGGTCCACGGCTCACCCGCGAACCTGCTCCGGCTCACCGGCGTCAGGAACGCTCTGACGCTCCATCCCAGCGTGGGACGGGCGCTCGTCGCGGTGCGCGGCGAGAGCCCGTCCCCGCTACGGGAGTCGTGCTGACCCCCGCCTGATCGTCACGTGCGCGGCCGGTGCCCGAGACGGCCCGACAGCTTGCCCAGCAGGCTCAGCGCCGCTTCAGTGATCACGGTGCCGGGCAGGAACACCTCCGCCACGCCGGCCTCGTGCAACGCCGGCACGTCGCCCGGCGGGATGACGCCGCCGACCACGATCATGATGTCCTCGCCGCCGGCGGCGGCCAGGGCCGCGCGCAGCGCGGGCACCAGCGTGAGATGCCCGGCGGCCAGCGAGGACACGCCGACCACGTGCACGTCGGCGTCCACGGCCTGACGGGCGACCTCCTCCGGCGTCTGGAACAGCGGGCCGACGTCCACGTCGAAGCCGAGGTCGGCGAAGGCCGTCGCGATGACCTTCTGGCCGCGGTCGTGCCCGTCCTGGCCCATCTTGGCGACCAGGATGCGCGGGCGACGCCCCTCGTCCTTGGCGAAGGCGTCGCTCGCGGCGCGGACCGCGTCGGCGCCGACGCCGAGCTCGCTGCGGTAGACGCCCGAGATGGTGCGCACGCCGGCCTGGTGGCGGCCGAAGACCCGCTCCAGGGCGTCGGAGATCTCCCCGACGGTGGCGTGGGCGCGGGCGGCGTCCACGGCCAGCGCGAGGAGGTTGGCGTCCCCGGCGGCTCCCGCGGTGAGCGCGTCGAGGGCGCGGCGGACCACCTCGGGGTCGCGCTCGGCGCGGAGCCTGCGCAGCCGCTCGATCTGCGTGGCGCGCACCGCGGTGTTGTCCACCTTGAGCACGTCCACGGGCTGGTCGCTGGCGGGCCGGTACGTGTTGACGCCGATGACCGGCTGCGTCCCGGAGTCGATGCGGGCCTGGGCGCGGGCGGCGGCCTCCTCGATGCGCAGCTTCGGCAGCCCGGCCTCGATGGCCTTGGCCATGCCGCCGGCCGCCTCGACCTCCTCGATGTGCTGCCAGGCACGGGCGGCGAGCTGGGCGGTGAGCGTCTCGACGTAGTGTGAGCCACCCCACGGGTCGATCACCTGGGTGATGCCCGACTCGTGCTGCAGGACGAGCTGGGTGTTGCGGGCGATGCGGGCGGAGAAGTCGGTGGGCAGCGCGAGGGCCTCGTCCAGGGCGTTGGTGTGCAGCGACTGGGTGTGGCCCTGGGTGGCGGCCATCGCCTCGACGCAGGTGCGTACGACGTTGTTGTAGACGTCCTGCGCGGTGAGGGACCAGCCGGAGGTCTGGCTGTGCGTACGCAGCGCCAGCGACTTGGGGTCCGCGGCGCCCATGTCCCTGACGATGCGGCTCCACAGCAGGCGGGCGGCGCGGAGCTTGGCGACCTCCATGAAGAAGTTCATGCCGATGCACCAGAAGAACGACAGCCGCGGCGCGAACGCGTCGATGTCGAGCCCGGCGGCGGTGCCGGCGCGCAGGTACTCCATGCCGTCGGCCAGGGTGTAGGCCAGCTCCAGGTCGCAGGTGGCCCCGGCCTCCTGGATGTGGTAGCCGGAGATGCTGATCGAGTTGAACTTCGGCATCTTCTCGCTGGTGTAGGCGAAGATGTCGGAGATGATGCGCATCGAGGGGGCCGGCGGATAGATGTAGGTGTTGCGGACCATGAACTCCTTGAGGATGTCGTTCTGGATGGTCCCCGTGAGCTGCTCCGGCCTCACCCCCTGCTCCTCGGCCGCCACGATGTAGAGCGCCAGGATGGGCAGCACGGCGCCGTTCATGGTCATCGACACCGACATGCGGTCCAGCGGGATCCCGTCGAACAGGATGCGCATGTCGGCGATCGAGTCGATGGCGACCCCCGCCATGCCGACGTCGCCCGCCACGCGCGGGTGGTCGGAGTCGTAGCCTCGGTGCGTGGCCAGGTCGAAGGCGACCGACAGGCCCTTCTGACCGGCCGCGAGGTTGCGGCGGTAGAAGGCGTTGGAGTCCTCGGCGGTGGAGAAACCCGCGTACTGGCGGACGGTCCACGGGCGGGTGACGTACATGGTCGGGTACGGCCCGCGCACGTAAGGGGCGATGCCGGGGTAGGTGTGCGGGTCGTAGCCGTCCGCCTCCACCGACGTGTAGAGCGGCTTGACGGGGATGCCCTCGGGGCTGTCCCAGGCCGGCGCGCCGGTCGCCGGCGGCTCGTGGCGCCGGGAGCCGGTCAGGCCGAGGCCGCGGAAGTCGGGGATCGTCACGCGGTCACCTCCGAAAGGGTCGTGCGGAGGACGCCGAGCACGTCGCAGCCCGCGTACAGGTGTGCGTCCACGCCGTCGTACCGGTCCCGCCCCGCCAGCCAGATCCAGCGCGCGCCCGCCTCGCGGAGCAGCGCGGCGGCGTCGGCGGCCTCGGCGGCGTACCGGCGGTCGCCGGCGCACAGGCACGCGACCGCGGCCCCGCTGGCGGCGAAGTCGCCGGGCGCGCCGGTGACCGTCTCGACGCCGCCGGCCTCGAACAGGCCCCGCGCGAACGCGAGCCGCGCGGCGTGCTCGCCCGCCGGGCCGAGCGTGGCCAGGAACACCCGGGGGCGGGCGTCGTCGGCCAGGTCGCGCAGGTCCTCGAAGTCCTGGGCGTGGCGGACGCGCGGCAGCGCGCCCTCCGCCGGGCGGGGGGCGTGCGCGCGGGCGGGCGGGCTCCCCGCCGGGTCGGGGTAGCGGCTCACCCCGACGATCGGCGGCCTGAGCCGGGCGAGGTCGCGGGCGCGACGGGCGCGGGTGGCGGCCAGCCGGTCCGCGACGAGGCCCCGGGCGGCGGTCATGCCGCCGGCCGTCTCGATCTCCTGGAACCACGCCCACGCCTGCTCGGCCAGGTCGGCGGTGCGGCGCTCGACGTACCAGGAGCCGCCCGCCGGGTCGAAGGTCCGCGCCACGTGGGCCTCCTCCACCAGCAGCGTGGAGGTGTTGCGGGCGATGCGGCGGGAGAAGTCGTCCGGCAGGCCGAGCGCGTCGTCGAACGGCCGCACGGTCACCGCGTCGGCCCCGCCCACCCCGGCGGCGAAGCAGGCGAGGGTGGTGCGCAGCATGTTCGTGTACGGGTCGCGGCGGGTCATCATGGCGGCGGAGGTCACCGCGTGCTGGTACTGCGCGGGCGGGGCGTCGCACACCTCCGCCACCCGCGCCCACAGCAGCCGCGCGGCCCGCAGCTTGGCGATCGTGGCGAACTGGTCGGCGGTGGCGGCGTACCGGAACTCCAGCAGGCCGAACGCCTCCCCGGCCGCGATCCCGTCCTCGGTGAGGGCGCGCAGGTAGGCGAGCCCGGTCGCGATCGAGCAGCCCAGCTCCTCGGCGTCGCTGCCGCCCGCCTCGTGGTACGGCGTGGCGTCCACGGTGATCGCGCGCATGCCGGGCAGGCGGTCGGCGCAGAGCCGCGCCAGCCGCCCGAGCCCGGACAGGTCGGGCGCCGCGCCGGAGCGGGCGGCGTGGCCGAGCGGGTCGGCGCCGAGGCAGCCCCGCAGCGCACCGGCCCGGTCGCCGGCCAGCGCGAGCAGCGCCTCCGCGGCCTGCCCGGTGCGGGGGCCGGCGTCGAGCACGATCGAGATCAGGTCGAGGAGCACGCCGTCGAGGACGCGGGGCAGGTCCTCGGGGGCGACGGCGAGCCAGAGGGAGTCGGCGCCGTTCTCCAGGTCGGTCATGACCGCCTCGGGGTCGGCGGTCTCGTGGCGCTGCCGCACCTCCCACGGCCGGCCGGGCTCGCGGCCGGCGGCGGACGGCAGTCCGGGCCCGGCGGGCAGGTCGGCGGCGTCGTAGAGGGGGGCGAGGGTGATGCCGTCGTAGGTGGCGGTGGCCATCGCCTCCTCGGGGGAGGCGGCGTCCACGCCCGATCTGCGCAGGACCTCGCGCGCCAGCTCGCGCCACTGCTCCCTGCTCACGAGGGGTCCTTGATCTCGCAGATGGCCGCGCCGGCCGCCACCGTCGCGCCGACCTCGGCGGCCAGCCCGAGCACGACTCCGGCGCGGTGCGCGGTGAGGGGCTGCTCCATCTTCATGGCCTCCAGCACCACGATCGGGTCACCCTCGGCGACGGTGTCGCCGTCGGCCACGACGACCTTGACGATGGTGCCCTGCATGGGGCTGACCAGAGCGTCGCCGCCGGCCGACGACGCCGCCTGCTTCCTCGCCCGGCGGCCGGCCGCCGGCTTCTTCGGGGCGGCGGCGGCCGGAGCGCCGAGCCCGGCCGGCAGGGCGACCTCCAGGCGTTTGCCGCCCACCTCGACCGTGATCCGCTCCAGGACGGGCGGCTCGCCGGCCGCGACCGGACCGGCGTAGGGGGCGATGCGGTTGTCGAACTCGGTCTCGATCCAGCGGGTGTGCACGGCGAACGGCTCGGCCGTGAACGCCGGGTCGGTCACCACGGCCCGGTGGAAGGGCAGGACAGTGGGCATGCCCTCGATCTCGAACTCGTCCAGGGCGCGGCGGGCGCGCTCCAGCGCCTGGGCGCGGGTGGCGCCGGTGACGATCAGCTTGGCGGTCAGCGAGTCGTAGTCGCCGGGAACCGTCTCGCCCTGCTCGTAGCCGCTGTCGACGCGGATGCCCGGTCCGGAGGGGGCGCGCCAGCGGCTGATGGTGCCGGGCGTGGGCAGGAAGCCCCGGCCGGCGTCCTCGGCGTTGATCCGGAACTCGATGGAGTGGCCGCGCAGCGGCGGGTCGTCGTAGCCGAGCGGCTCGCCGGCGGCGATGCGGAACATCTCGCGGACCAGGTCGACGCCGGCGACCTCCTCGGTGACCGGGTGCTCGACCTGGAGGCGGGTGTTGACCTCCAGGAAGGAGACGGTGCCGTCCTGGCCGACCAGGAACTCGCAGGTGCCGGCGCCGACGTAGCCGGCCTCGCGCAGGATGGCCTTGGAGGAGTCGCGCAGCAGGGTTTCCTGCTCGGGGGTGAGGAACGGGGCCGGGGCCTCCTCCACCAGCTTCTGGTGGCGGCGCTGCAGCGAGCAGTCGCGGGTGGAGACCACGACGACGTTGCCGTGGGCGTCGGCCAGGCACTGCGTCTCGACGTGGCGGGGCCGGTCGAGGTAGCGCTCGACGAAGCACTCGCCGCGCCCGAACGCGGCCAC
>NZ_FOHX01000018.1 GCF_900111685.1 Nonomuraea wenchangensis | reverse complement strand
CGACGCAGGGCAGCAGCTCGGCGATGGTCCGGCTGGACAGGCCGGCCGCGTAGAGCATCTGGATCAGGTCGACCCGGTCGACCACCGACTCGGGATAGTGGCGCTGCCCGGAGCCGCTCCGGTTCGCCTTCAGCAGCCCCTGCTCCTCGTAGTAGCGCAGGGCCCGCACGCTGACGCCCGTCCGCGCCGCCAGATCGCCGATCCGCACCGTGACCTCCATCACAACACTTGCCTCTGACGTCAACGTCAGGTTCTAGCGTAGGCGGCATGCAGATCAACGGAGCACATGTGCTGGTCACCGGCGCTAACCGCGGCCTGGGACGGCAGTTCGTCCTGTCTCTCATGGAGCGCGGCGCCGGCAAGGTGTACGCCACCGCCCGCCGCCCGGACCTCATCGACGTACCGGGGGCCGTCCCGCTGCGCCTCGACATCACCGATCCGGCATCGGTCGCCGCCGCCGCGGCGGCGGCGCCTGACGCCAAGATCGTCATCAACAACGCGGGCATCTCCACCGGCGCGAACCTGATCACCGCAGACCTGGACACGATCCGCCGCGAGCTGGACACCCACTTCTACGGCACCCTCAACGTGATCCGCGCCTTCGCGCCCCAGCTGGCCGACGGCGCGATCATGAACGTGCTGTCGGCGATCTCGTGGCTCGCCACCGACGGCGCGGGCGCCTACCACGCGGCCAAAGCCGCCGAGTGGGCGCTCACCAACAGCGTCCGCCTGGAGCTGGCCCATCAGCGCACCCTGGTGACGGGACTGCACCTGGGCGCCGCGGACACGGACATGATGGCCTGGTACGACGGCCACAAGGGCGACCCCGAGACGATCGTCGCGGCGGCCCTGGACGGCCTCGAGGCGCATCAGCCCGAGGTGCTCGCCGATGCCTGGAGCCGCCAGGTGAAGGCGTGGCTGCCGGAGGACCCGAGCGTCATCTACCGGGAAGCGGCGGCCGCCCTCACGACCTGACCGAGGGGGCCGCGGCGGCCCGCCGGCGTCCTGCTGACGGCGTTCGCGCAGAGGGCGGAAGCGGCGGTCGGCGTAGTCGCGCAGGCGGCTCAGGTCCGGCGCGGCGGCGAGCCCGCCGACCTCGGCGCCGCTCATCAAGGACGAGCCCTGGAACAGGGCGGTGCGCCGTCGCGTTCGGCGGCGAGCTGGAGGGCCACGTCGATGATCATGTCCTCCTGGCCGCCCACGTAACCGGCCTCACCCACCCGCTGCAGGATCTCGTGGGCCGGGACGCCGTAGCGTTCGGCGGCGCGCTCGGCGTGGAGCAGGAAGCTGGAGTACACGCCGGCGTAGCCCTGCGTGATCGCCGACCGGTCCGCGAACGGCAGCCGCGGCAGGAACGGCTTGACCACGTCCTCGGCCGCCGCCAGGACGCCCTGCACGTTCACGCCCGTCGGGATGCCGAGCCGGTCGAAAGTGGCCGCGAGGACCTCGGTGGGCGCGTTGCCGGCCCCGGCGCCGAGGGCGCACAGCGCCCCGTCGATCTGGGTGGCGCCGTTCTGCGCGGCGAGCACGGAGTTCGCGATGCCCAGGGACAGGTTCTGGTGGCCGTGGAAGCCGACCTGCGCGTCGGAGCCGAGCTCGGCCACCAGGGCGCTGATGCGCTCCTGGGCCTCGCCGAGCACGAGCGCCCCCGCCGAGTCCACGACGTAGACGCACTGCGCGCCGCCGTCGGCCATGATCCGGGCCTGCCGGGCGAGCGCGGCGGGGGCGATGCGGTGCGAGAGCATGAGGAAGCCGACCGTCTCCATGCCGAGCTGCCGCGCCGCCGCGAAGTGCTGCAGGGACACGTCGGCCTCGGTGCAGTGGGTCGCGATCCTGGCCACCGAGGCGCCCGCGTCCCGCGCGAGCTTGAGGTCCTCGACGGTGCCGAGGCCGGGCAGCAGCAGCACCGCGATCTTGGCGGAGGTGGCCTCGTCCACGGCGGCGGCCACGAGCTTGACGTCGTCCTCCAGCGAGAAGCCGTAGTTGAACGACGAGCCGCCGAGGCCGTCGCCGTGGCTGACCTCGATGACCTCGACGCCGGCCCGGTCCAGGGCGTGAACGACGCCCCGCACCTGCTCCTCGGTGAAGCGGTGGGCCATGGCGTGGCTGCCGTCCCGCAGGGTGGAGTCCGTGATCCTGATCTTCGGTGTCATGCGGCGGCCCTCTCCCGGGCGAGTTGCTCGCCCACCTGGGCGGCGGCTGCGGTCATGATGTCGAGGTTGCCGGCCCAGGGCGGCAGGTAGTCGCCGTTGCCGCGGACTTCGAGGAAGACCGCCACCCGGCCCCAGCCGTTCCACGCCTCCCGGGGCTCGTCGAACTGCGGCTCCGCGCGCAGGGTGTAGCCCGGCACGTACGCGGCCACCCGGGCGACCATCCGATGCACGGAGGCGGCGACGGCATTGGTGTCGGCATCCGGCGGGATGGCGCAGAACACCGTGTCCCTCATGATCATCGGCGGGTCCACGGGGTTCAGGATGATGATCGCCTTGCCCCTGCCCGCGCCGCCGACCTGTTCGATGGCCCTGGCCGTGGTCTGGGTGAACTCGTCGATGTTGGCCCT
Source organism: Nonomuraea wenchangensis (assembly GCF_900111685.1). Classification (GTDB taxonomy): domain Bacteria; phylum Actinomycetota; class Actinomycetes; order Streptosporangiales; family Streptosporangiaceae; genus Nonomuraea; species Nonomuraea wenchangensis. The sequence goes on along the minus strand of NZ_FOHX01000018.1, from coordinate 198,373 downwards.
GGTGCCGGGCCCCGCCGAACGGGAGGCGATCGAGGCGACGATCTCGGCGTAGGCGACGGGCACGACCGTGGAGACGGCGTGGACGATCGGGATCGTGGCCTGGCCGCCGCAGGTGATCATGTTGAGGTTGGGGACGGCGGCCAGGTCGTCCAGGTTGACGGGCGGGCACACGTACGGGCCGGCCGCCGCGGGGGTGAGGTCGATGGCGGTGATCCCCGCCTCGCGGTAGCGGGGGGCGTTGGCCAGGTGAGCCTGGGCGGAGGTGGCCTCGAAGACGAGGTCGGGCAGGGTCTCCTGGCTGAGCAGCCAGTCCACGCCGCCCGCCGACGCCTCCACGCCGAGCGCGCGGGCGCGGGCCAGGCCGTCCGAGTCCGGGTCCACACCCACCATCGCACGCACCTCGATCGTGTCGCTGCGCAGCAGCTTCATCAGCAGGTCCGTGCCGATGTTGCCGGGGCCCACGATCGCGGCGCCGAGCTTGCGTGCGGACATCAGCTCGCGGGTCCCTTCAGGAAGTCGGCCGTGACGGTGCCCAGCCCGGCGATGGTGGCGGTGACCACGTCTCCCGGCTCGACGGGGATGGCGGCGGTGATCGATCCGGGCAGGATGACGTGCCCGGCCTCGAGCGTGGTCCCCGTCTCGCCGAGCTTGTCGGCCAGCCAGATCAGCGCGTTGAGCGGCGAGCCGAGCACGGCTCCGGCCGCGCCGGTCTGTTCGAGCCTGCCGTTGCGGTGCAGCAGGCAGCCGGCCAGGCGCAGGTCCAGGCCGTCCAGGGCGGTGGGACGCGTCCCGAGGACCACGCCCCCGCTGGAGGCGTTGTCGGCGATGGTGCCGGACAGGGTGATCTTCCAGTCCGCGATGCGCGAGTCGATGATCTCCAGGGCGGGCAGCACGAAGTCCACGGCGGCGACGGCCTGGGCGGCGGTGACGCCCGGTCCGCGCAGCGGGCGCTTCAGTACGAAGGCGATCTCGGGCTCGATCCTCGGCTGCAGGAACCGCGCGGCGGAGATGGGGGCCGCGTCGGTGTGGAACATCGAGTCCATCAGATGGCCGTAGTCCGGCTGGTCGACGCCGAGCTGGCGCTGCATCGCGGCGGAGGTCAGGCCGACCTTGTGCCCGGCGATCACGGCTCCGCCCGCGACCCACGCCTGGACCTGGTGGCGCTGGATCGCGTACGCGTCCTCGATCGGCATGTCGGGCAGCGGAGCGATGGGCTCCTTGGTGGCGTACGCGTCGAGCAGCGCGGCTGCGACGCTCTCCGGGTCCATGGTGGTTCCTCTCATGATGTGATCCGGACCAGGTGCGCCCAGGCGTCGGCGAGTTGCCGGGGCCCGTAGCACCGTTCGCGCTTGGTCAGCGCCTCCTCCTCGTCCGACCAGGTGCAGGAGGCCCCGGTGGCGGCCGCGGCCAGCTGCATCCGGCACGCCTTCTCCAGGAAGATCGCGGTCATGACCGCGGTCGGCACGTCGGGCCCCACGGTCACCAGGCCGTGCTGGTGGAGGAGGACCGCGTTGCGGTCGCCGAGCGCCTCGGCCAGCCGCTCCCCCAGCTCGCGGGTGTGGATGAGGTCGCCGGTGGCGGTGAACCTGGCGATGTCCGGCGGCCAGAACAGGGTTCCCTCGTGGCCGAGGGGCAGCAGCGGCAGACCGGTCGCGGCGAAGGTGACGGCCGCCTCCGCGTGGCTGTGCACGACCGCGCCGACGTCGGGGCGCGCGGCCATGATCTCAGCGTGGATGGGGTACTCCAGGTGGACCCGCCCCTCGCCGCCGAGCAGCTGACCGTCCCTGTCGATGTGCACGACGCGCTCGGGAGTGATCTCCTGGTATCCGTACCCGGCCGCCTTGAGCCACAGGCCCCGCCCGTCGGGGTCGCGCCGCGACAGGTGGCCCCAGACGAGGTCGGAGTGTCCGTGGGCGGCGAGGACCCGGCAGCCGGTGGCGACCTCCTCCGCCGGGCCGCTCACGCCTCCTTCCCGGTCAGGAAGTCGCCGACGATCCTGTTGAACTGCTCGGGCTGCTCGAACATGGGCCAGTGGCCGGCGTCGGTGATGAGGTCGTAGCTGCCGTTGGGCAGGATCTCGCTGGCGCGCCGCCCGACCTCGGCGGGGGTGGTCGGGTTGTGGTCGGTCCACAGGACCAGCGTCGGATGCGTGATCGAGGCGAGGTCGGCCTCGGTGAGCATGTGCTTCCTGTTCTCCTCGCCGGGCTGTTCGGCCACGAGCTTGGCCTGGGCCCGCTCCGCCCCGGGCAGGGTGTAGTAGCGGTAGCGGCACTCGACGAGCTCGTCGGTGACGGTGGCCGGGTCGCGCATGAGCCACTCCAGACGGGCCCGTACGCTCTCCCGGGTCGGAGCGGCCGCGGCCTTGGCGGTGACGGCCTTGACCTGGGCGTGGACGCGTTCGCTCTCGTCCTTGCGGCCCTGTCCGTCGAGCAGCAGGCCCGCGCCGGTGACGGACACGACGCGGCCCACCCGGTCGGGGTGCTTCAGCGCGGTGCGCAGCGCCGTCCAGCCGCCGAGTGACTGGCCGACCAGGTGCGCCCGATCGGCGCCGATCGCGTCGAGGAAGCGGAGCAGGTGCTCGGTGAAGAGAGGGGCGTGGTAGGTGACGTCCGTCGGGCGGGCGCTGAGGCCGTGGCCGACGGCGTCGATGGCGTACACCCGGAGGCCGCGGCCGGCGAGCGGCAGGACGTTGCGCACGAACCCTTCGGCGTGCCCGGTCAGGCCGCCCATCATGACGACGGGTTCGCCCTCGCCGGCCTCGATCGAGCGGGTACGCCAGCCGCCGGCGTCGCGGAAGCGGATCTCGGCACCGAGTGCCTCGGTCCAGAAGGTGCTCATGACGTGGTCTCCTCGGAAGTGAGAAAGCGGATGAGTGCGTCCCCGACCAGGGCGGGCCGCTCGTACTGGGGCCACTGCTTGGCGCCGGGGACGGTGACGAGGCGGGCGCCGGGGATGGCGTCCGCGGCGGCCCGGACGACGGCGAGCGGGGTGTGGCCGTCCTCGCCGCGCAGCAGCAGGGTGGGCACGGTGACGCGGGACAGGCGTGCGGGGGTGAGCAGCAGGTCGTGGTTGTCGGCCGCGCGCACCAGCCGGTGGACCTGGCGCGCCTCGGCGGGGCCGTAGAGCGCGGTGCGTACGTCCACCAACTCGGGATCCACCTGCCCGGGATCGGCCAGCAAGCCGGCCAGGCGGGCACGGACGGCCTCCCGGGTCGGCGCCTCGTAGGCGCGGCCGCCGCGCTCGTAAGCGGCGCGTACCCGGCTGTCGGACAGCCGTTCCTCCTCGGACTGGAGGCCGGCGGGCTCGATCAGCGCCAGGCGGCGCACCCGCGCGGGTGAGCGCAGTGCGACCAGGGCCGCCGCCCAGCCGCCCAGGGACTGGCCGACCAGGGCGACCCGGCCGAGCCCGAGGGCGTCGAGGGTGGCGACGACGTGGGCGGCCAGCCGGTCCACCGGATAACCGCCGGGGACGCGCCCGGTCAGGCCGTGTCCGAGCAGATCGACGGCGATGGCCTCATGGCCGGCGGCGGCCAGCGCCGGCAGGGTGCGTGCGAAGGTCTCGGCGTGCCCGCCGCGCCCGTGCAGCAGCACCACGGGGTCGCCCGATCCGAGCGAGACCACACGGGTGGGAACGCCGTCCGCGTCGATCATGCGGATCTCCGCGCCCAGCAGGTCGGTCCACAGGGTCACAGATGGGCCTTCAGGAACGCCATCGTGCGGTCCCACGTCTGCCGCGCGGCCTCGGGATGGTGGTTGGGGTGGGTGTCGTCGTGGTAGGCGTGCCCCGCGCCCTCGTACACGTGCACCTCGACGTGCTCGCCGCTGAGCTTCAGCGCCTCTTCGAGCCTGGCGACCTGCTCGAGCGGGATGACCTCGTCGGCGCCGCCGAAATGGGCCTGGACGGGGCAGCGGACCTGGTCGGCGATCTCGATGCGGGAGCGGGTGGCGCCGGTCGGGCTGTAGGACGGGGGCAGCTCCGGCAGACCGTACAGCGGCACCGCGCAGCTCAGCCGGTCGGTCATGGTCGCCCAGGCGAGGACGAGACCACCGCCGAGGCAGAAGCCGACGGCCGCGGCCCGCGTGATGTCCACGTCGCCGCGTCCGGCCAGGTAGTCCAGGCCCGCGTCCAGGTCGGGGACGGCCTGCTCGTCGCGGGCGGCCAGGAACGCCTTGGCCCGCCGCTCGTCCGCGGTGGTGTAGTCCTGCGGCGGACGGCCGCCGATCCGGCTGTAGAGATCGACGGTGAGGCAGGCGAATCCGGCCGCGCCGAACAGTTCGGTGACCGCCTGGCGGTGCGCGGTGACGCCGAGGTTCTCGTGGGCCATGACCACGGCCGGTGGGCGTTCGACGCCGGCCGGTCGTGCCAGGTAGCCGCGGATCTCCTCGCCGGCGCTGGGGAAGGTCACCCATTCGGCGCGGACGTCGGGGGTCATGGTCGTCATCCTCCTGATGCTGCTTTGGGGGCTTGGGCGGGCAGTGCTCTGCCGAGCAGCTGCTTGAGGTCGAGGGCCAGGGAGTTGAGCCTGCGGCGGGGCAGGTTCGCGGTGGGGCCGCAGACGGCCACCGCGCCGATCGGGCGTCCGGCGGACATGACCGGCACCGCCACGCCGGCGATGCCGGGCAGGAACTGCTCGACCTCGACGGCGTGGCCGCGGTTGCGCGCCGCCTCGACCTCGCGCAGGAACTCCTCGGCGTCGGTGATGCTGGCCGGCGTGCGCTTGGCCAGCCGCAGGTGCGGAAGCAGGCTCCGCACCTCCTCGGCGGGCAGCCCGCTGAGAACGGCCTGGCTGACGCATCCGTTGGCCAGGACGGAGCGGCGGCCGACCGGCGACAGCGCCGTGGGGCTGTGCGGGGACTGCAACTTGGTGGTGATGATCAGGCTCTTGTCGGGCCAGTCGGCCTCGGCGACCAGCAGCGCCTCTCCGCCCGACAGCGGGAACGCCTGGGCGGCCGCCGTCAGCCGGGCCAGCTCGGTGGTCGCCGAGACCAGGCTGCCGAGTTCGATCAGTCTGCTGCCCAGGGTGTAGGCCCCGTCGCCGTCCTGGCGGAGGAAGCCGCGCTCGACGAGCGTCACCGCGATGCGGTGCGTGCTCGTCTTCGGCAGCCCCGCCGCCTCGGCCAGCTCGGAGAGCTGCAGCCGGGGGTGGGCGGCGCTGAAGGCGGTCAGCACGTCGAGCGCGCGGTCGACGGCGCGGACGCCGCGCCGGCGGGGGCTCATCGTGGTGGGCGTGCGGTCGGTGAACTCTGCGGCCATGGGGTCCCTCACAAGCAGTACGGTGGCGCTTCGTCAGCGTTGTCCCTGGTTACCAGCATGTCGGGCACGGTGGCCACCTTCGTCACGCCTTCCTTCTTCTGCAGCAGCCCCACGACGTTGTCGATCGCCATCTCGCCGACGCTGCGCGGCGTGTTGCTGACCGTCGCGGCGAACTCGCCGTTCCGCACGGCCTGGAGCCCCGCGTCGCTGCCGCCGTTCGTGACGATCTTGATGTCCGTACGTCCGGCGCTCTTGAACGCCGCCAGCGCGCCGAGCGCCATGTCCTCGTTGTGCACGAAGACGTACTTGACCTTGGGGTGCGCCTGGAGCAGGTTCTCCGCGACGTCCTGGGCCTTGGCGCGCTGCCAGAGCGCCGGCTGGTCGAAGACGACCTTCGCGTGCGAGCCCAGGTTCGCCTTGAAGGCGTCGTTCATGAGGTCCGCCGCCGCGCCGGGGGCGCCGCCGATCACGGCGACATCGGCCGAGGTGTCGCCGGTGTCCTCGGCGATCCACTCCCCGAGCTCCTGCCCGACCTTCTTGACGTCCGTGACGACCGCGCCCAGGATCTTGCTCTGGTCGACCGCCGCGACCGACGTCAGGAAGATCGGTACGCCGGCCCGGTTGGCCCTGGCGACGCCGCCTTCCAGCGCGTCGATGTTGACCGTCTGCACGACGACCGCGTCGACCTTCTTGGCGATCATGTCGTCGATGTTGGAGAGCTCCTTCGCCGGATCCATCGCCGACTGCGCGACCAGCAGGTCGACGTTCGCGCTGTCGGCTCTGGCCTGCATCGACTTCTGCAGGCAGGTGTGGAACTCGATGGTGTTGCCGTTGACGAATCCGATGGTCAGGCGCTTGCCGGGATCGACGGCCGTGGCCTCGGTCGACGTCGTGGAGGTGCTGACCGAACAGGCGCTGAGAAGGAGGGCGGACGCGACCGCCAGGGTCGCCTGGACGCGGTGACCAGCCATGGGAAGTCCTTTCGGGGGGTGGGTGGTGCTCAGGTGCTCAGGTGCGCCGGCCGCGCAGATGGTTGGCGATGGCGGCGACGGCGAGGACGGCGCCGAGCGCGACGTCCTGGTAGTAGGGGTTGATCTGGAGCAGGTTCAGTGAGTTGGCCACCACTCCCAGGAGCAGGACGCCCAGGACGGTGCCGACCATGGTGCCGCTGCCGCCGTGCAGCGCCGTGCCGCCGATGACCACGGCCGCGACGACGGTCAGCTCCAGGTGCAGGCCGCCCGCGCCGGGGCTGGCGGCGCCCAGCCTGGCCACGAGCATCACGCCGCCGAGCGCGGCCAGCAGCCCGCCGAGGGTGTAGAGGAGCAGCTTGGTACGGACGACCGGAATGCCGGACAGGCGCGCGGCGCTCTCGTTGCCCCCGATCGCGAACGCGTTGCGGCCGAACGCCGTCCACCGCATGACCAGCGCCGCGGCCACGCAGACGGCGGCGGCGATGACGACGGACACCGGGATCACGCCCAGCACCTCACCGAAGCCGATCATCATCAGGTGATCGCCGATCGAGACGCTCTGCCCGCCGATGATCAGCAGGGCCGCGCCGCCGAGCGCGGTCGAGGTCGCCAAGGTGGCGACGAACGGCGTCACCTTGAACCACGTCACCATCACCCCGTTGACCAGCCCGATCGCCGCGCCCAGCGCGAGCGTGACGAGCACGGCCGGCCCGTCGGGCACCCCCGCCACGATGAGCTGGGCGGCCACGCCATGGGCGACGGCCGCGATGGCGCCCAGCGAGAAGTCGATGCCGCCCGCCGTCATCAGCAGCGTCAGGCCCGCGGCCAGCACGGCGACGACCGCGATCTGCTGGGAGACGTTCAGCAGGTTCGCTCCGGTCAGGAAGACGTCGCTGCTGGTGGCGGTGAAGACGCCGATCAGCAGCAGCACGGCGAGGACGCCGGCGTGTCGCAGGAACCAGGGCGGCACCACGAGTCCGGCCCTGCGCTGCGGAGTGGAGATTGCGGTCACGATGCGGTTCCTCCAACCGTGAGCGAGACAAGGGCGTCCCGGGACAGCCCCTCCACGGGAAGGTCGGCGACGACCCTCCCGGCGCGTACGACGACCACGCGGTCGGCCAGGCGCAGCACCTCCTCCACGTCGGCGGAGGCCAGCAGCACGGCGGTGCCCTGGTCGGCCAGGCCGTCGACGAGCTGGTGGATGTCGGCCTTGGCGGCCACGTCGACCCCGTTGGTCGGCTCCTCCAGCAGGCACGCCTGCACCGGCGCGTCGAGCCATTTCGCCAGCAGCACCTTCTGCTGGTTGCCGCCGGACAGGGCCGACACCGGCGGATCGGCCTGGATCGTGGCGACCCCGTAGCGCGAGCGCCGCTCCGCGGCCTGCCGGTGCAGCCGCCCCCAGCGCACGAGCCAGGGCCGGCGCAGGCCGCGCCGGGTCAGGTCCAGGTTCTCGTCGACGGTGAGGCCGGGCACCAGGCCGTGCGCCAGGCGGTCACCGGTGACGCACCGCAGACCGGCCGCGAGGGCCGCGCCGACGTCGCCGGCGGCGACGTCCGCGCCGGCGACCCTGATCCGCCCGCCGGAGGGGCGGCGCCGGCCGCTCAGCAGGTCGAAGAGCTCGGACTGGCCGTCACCGGCGGGCCCGAGCACCGCGACGACCTCGTGGGCGCGGACGGTGAGGGTCAGCTCGGCCAGCCGCGCGCCCGACGCCAGGGCGTCGATCTCCAGGACGGTCTCGCCGGCCGCGCGGTCCCGCCGCGGGCGCTGGTGCGAGATCCGCTCCCCCGTCATGGCCCGGACCAGCCCCGCCAGGTCCAGGTCGGCGCCGGCGGCCGTGACGATCCTGCGGCCGTCCCGCAGCACGGTGATCCTGTCGGCCAGGCCCAGGACCTCGTCCAGGTGGTGGGAGATGTAGACGATCGAGATGCCCGCGGAGCTGAGCCTGCGGACCAGGTCGTGCACGGTCGCGGCGTCCGCCCCGCCGAGGCTGGCGGTGGGCTCGTCCAGGACGAGCACCTTGCCGCCGGTCGCCACCTCGCGGGCGATCTCGACCAGGGTCTGCTGGGCCGGACCCAGCTCGCCGGCGACCGCCCTGGTCGGCACCCGGACGTCGAGGGCCGCGAGGGCTCGGGCGGCCTCGGCGTGCGCCCGGCGCCAGTCCACCGCTCCCGCCCGCCTGGGCAGGCGGCCGAGCAGCATGTTCTCCGCCACCGTCAGCTGGGGGACGAGCGTCCGATGCTGGTGCACGATGCTGACGCCCAGCGCCCGGGCACGGCGTGGGGTGAGCGCGCCGTGCCCGGCGCCGTCGATGAGCACCTCGCCGGCGTCGGGGACGAGCGCGCCGGAAAGGATCTTGACGAGGGTGGACTTGCCGGCCCCGTTCATGCCGACGAGCGCGTGCACCTCACCGCCGTTCACGGCGAAGTCGATCTCGCGCAGCGCGACGGCGCCCCCGAACGACTTGCTGACGCCCGCCAGCTCGATCCTGACGTCCATGGACGACCTCATCTCCCCGGCTCAGGGGCGGACAGGTCCAGCCCCAGGCGGAGCCGGTTGAGAAGGTCGATGAGGACGGCCAGCTCGCTGTCGCGGTAGCCGCCGAGCGCGCCGGACATGCGGGCGGCGAAGCGGGGCAGCAGCTCGTCCAGCAGCTCGTCGGCGGCGGCGGTCCTGGTGACCAGGACGACGCGCCGGTCCGACGGATCGGCCGAGCGGCTGACCAGGCCGCGCTGTTCGAGCAGGTCCACCAGGCCGGTGGCGTTGCGGGCCGTGGTCATCACGTGGGTGGCCAGCGTCCCCATGGGGATCCCCGCGCCGCCCGGGTCGATGCTGCGCAGCACCATGAGGACGTTGAACCGCGGGTGGCTCAGGCCGTAGACCGTGAGCTCGGCGTCGACGGCGGCCTCCATCGCCGCGGCGGCGGCGAAGAAGGCCAGCCTGGCCTCCATCTGGAGGGCGACGATGCCGGGCAGGCGCCGCGCCTCGCCCTCCGCCATGCGGACGTGGGCCTGGTCGCGGTGGCCGTCGGGGCCGCCCACGATGAATCCCGTCGTGCTCATGTCGAACGCCCTTCCTGATACATCTCGTGGTGGGCCACGCCGAGGGTGACCATGAGGTTGCGCAGGGCCACGGGGTTCATGCCGGCCCGCAGCAGCCAGGCCGCGTCCCTGCGGGTCACGGCCGCGCGCTCCTCCTCTGTCAGCGCGTAGCCCGGCAGGACCTGCTCGGGATCGGCGGCGAAGCGCTCGCGCAGCCCTGGAGCGTGTTCGAGGTCCCGGGCGAGCCGGTTGAGCCCGACGATGCTCATCAGGGTCCCTCCACGACATCGAAGGCGGTGACACCGATGCCGACCGTCCACGGCGCCATGGGCTCGTAGCCCAGGACGCGGGCCGGTCCGCCCGCGGCGGCGGCGGTGATCAGCCAGGTCCGCAGCTCCAGGGCGCCGTTGCCGGCCTCCTGCTCGATCCAGGCGTCGTCCCAGCGGGCGATCTCGTCGAGCCGGCCCTGCACGAGGAGGTCCAGCAGCGCGTGGTCGAACGCCTCGTTGATGTCGCCGAAGCGCGGCAGGCCCACCCAGTGCGACAGCCCGCCGGTGCCGATCACGCCGATCCGCTGGTCGCCCGGCAGCTCGCGGATGCTGTCCCGCAGCGCCCTGCCCAGCTCCAGGCAGCGGCCCAGGCCGGGCAGCGGCGGGGTGTTGCAGTTGACGAAGAACGGGACGACGCCCGCCGCCGCCGCGGACGGCAGTTTCACCAGCGGCACCATGAAGCTGTGGTCCAGCGCCATCGTGTGCGACCTGGCCAGGTCGAACCCGCGGGCCGTGAGCCCTTCGAGCAGCCGCGCGGCCACCTCCGGCCGGCCCGCCACGGTGCCCGACGGGTTGCCGAACTCGCCCCACGCCTCGTGCTCGGGCGCCAGCCCGAGGCAGAAGGCCGGATAGTTCTCCAGCCCGAAGGTCTCGTAGTGGTCGGTGGCGATGACGACGACCGCGTCCAGCTCCAGGCGGGCGATCTCCTCGTCCAGGCTCCGCCACGCCTGGTGGAGCCGGCCGGACTGCTCGGGAGCGGCGTCGGGGTTCTTGACGATGGCGCCCACGTGGGAGGTCGCGGCGCACAGCGCGAGACTGGCCACCTCACACCTCCGCGTCGAGCAGCCGGATGTCGTCCAGGTGGGCGGCCTCGCGGCGGACGACGTCGGCCGTGTGCAGCCGCCCGCAGCCCGGACACGCGTACAGGCGCAGCTCCAGCCCCTCATCCAGGCGTGTGGCGTGGCCGAGCGCGTGCACGTCGTGGACCACGCTCATCCCGGCGTGGCGGCGCCACTGCTCGGTGGCGGGGGCCAGCACGACGCCGCAGTGGCAGGCGACCCAGCGGGCGTCGTCCGCCTCGATGACGTCGAGGCGGTCGCCCAGCGGGTGCAGCCGGGTGCGCGCACCCCGCGGCTGCGCGGGCAGCGGCCGTTCCGCCGGCCAGCCGCGCCGCTCGTCCCGCAGCTGCTCGCGGCGGGCCAGGGTGGCGGCCTCGTCGACACGGCCTTCGCCGTCCAGCACGGCGTGGTAGACGCGGACCGCGGCCTCCGGGGTCACGGCGCCGAAGTCCAGATCGGCCTGCAACGCCAGGAGGGAACGTTCCAACGGGTCGCCCCATCCGCCGCCGGCCTGCGGGACGGTGGCCAGGACGTCGTCGTCGCCCAGGTGGTAGAGCCCCTGCCTGCCCCGCATGACCGGACGGTCACCCGACAGCTCCTCCACGGCCGGGATCTGCCCGGCGGCCAGCCGCGCCCGGACGTCACTGCCGTGGATCACGGTCCGGGTGTTCTGCGCGCCCGGGTAGCCGCCGAAGATCCCGGTGGAGTTCGGCACCTCCCATCCGTGGGCCGAGTTCAGCGCGGTGACGTCCCGGCCGCCGTGCACCGTGTAGACCGCGCCCATGCTCATGCCGCCACGGGTGCGTCCCGCTCCCCCGGAGTCGGCCACCAGGCCCCGCCACAGGTAGAGCAGCGGGGAGTCCATCTCCACGGCCTCCACGTTGGAGATCTTCTGCCGCTCGATGTTGTGCTGGCCCTGGGTCCAGACGCCGTCGCGGTGCGCGTAGGCCGCGCCGCCCGTCGCCAGACAATCCATGATCACGTACGTCTGCCGGCCGCCGTTCTCGCCCGCGCCGGTCAGCACGAACTTGTCGGGGCCGCCGGCGGGCACGGCCTGGGCCTCGGCGATCAGCTCGTCCGAGCACGCCGCCAGCTTGGACAGGCACTCGATGGCGGTCATCTCCACCAGCCAGCCCGCCTCCAGCGCGCCGCCGCTGACCGCCGCCGGCCGGGACGCGTTGCAGATCAGCCCCTCCGGGCAGTGCACCTCAACGGGCTTGAACAGCCCCTCGTTCCACGGCGCGTCGTAGGCCAGAGTCGGCAGCAGGGCCGCCGCGATCCCCGCCATCATCCCGGAGAAGGCGCAGTTGATGTAGCCCTTGGCCTGCGGCGAGGAGGCCGAGTAGTCGAAGTGCAGACTGTCGCCGCGCTTGGTCAGGACCAGGTCCACCTCGTAGGTGGCGTTCTCCCGCGACAGGGCCAGCCCGCCGTCGTTGTCCAGGAAGGCCCGCGAGTGCAGGCGCGCGTCGGGCAGCCTGGCCAGCCGGTTGCGCAGCCGCTTCTCCGACAGCTCGATGAGGCTGCTCATCACCGCCCGTACGGTCTCGGCGCCGTACTTGTCGGCCAGGGCGGTCATCGCCCTGACGGCCGTGTGGTTGGCCGCGATCAGGGCCCGCAGATCCAGGTTCACCGTCGCCGCCATGCGGGTGTGCGCCAGGACGAGGTTCCAGACGTCGGTGCGCACCTTGCCGCCGTCGACCAGCTTCGTCGGCGGCATCTGCAGCCCCTCCTGGTAGGAGTCGGTGGCGTCGATGCAGAAGCTGCCGGGCGTCATCCCGCCCACGTCGACCATGTGGCACATCGCGCCCGTCCAGGCGAGCAGCTCACCCTGGTAGAAGATCGGTGCCACCACGCCCACGTCCTGGGCGTGCACGGTGCCCTTCCACGGGTCGTTGACGATGAACATGTCACCGGCGTTGATGCCGGGGTCGTCGGCGCAGTCCCCGATGACCGAACGCGTGATGGCGGCCATCGACGACGAATGCGACAGGATGGTACGGCCCATCGCCGCCACGGAGCCGTCCGGCAGGTAGAGGCCGACGTTGTAGTCGCTGGCCTCCACCACGTGCGTGGAGCCGGAGATGGCGGCCAGGGTGGCGCCCTGCTCGTCGGTGATGGCGAGCAGCCGGTGCCTGATGACCTCGAAGGTCACCGGATCGATGGCGGTCACACGTTCCCCCTGCAGTCGATGACGAGGTTGTTGTACGGGTCGACGGCGAGCGACTGGCCCGGGCCGACCACCACGGTGGTGCCGGCGAACTCGAGGATGGCGGGGCCGCGCAGCGACGCTCCCGCTCCGAGCCCTTCGCCGCGGTAGACCGAGGCGTCCACCCGGCCGCATTCGGGGAAGTACACCGGCCGCGAGCCGATCAGCGACTCCGCCGGCTCCGCGGAGCCCTCGTAGCCGCCCTCGGTGATCCCGGTGACGCCGACCCTGCCCTCCACCCGGAGGGTGTGCAGCTCGACACCGGCGCCGAGCAGCGCGGTGCCCGCGCCGTACAGCCGCTCGTAGGCGTCACAGAACTCGGCGACCAGCGCCCGCAGCACGTCGGTGGTGACCTCACCGTCCGGCACGGTCAGCGGCAGCTCGTGCGCCTGGCGGCGGAACTTCAGATAGACGATACGGCTCAGGCGTACGCGGGGGTCGTCGTCCAGGTCGGCCCGGCACCGGAGGCTGAGGTCGTCCAGCGTCGCGTTGATCCGCGCCGGGTCGAGGTGCTCGGCCGGGTCGGCCGCTCCCGGCGGCGTCCGCTGCACGTCGGTGGTCTGCACGGCCCGGTACCGGTCGGAGGTGACCGTGCCGTAGGCCGAATGGACGGTGGACGTCGGCGGCACCACGAGGGTGGCGATGCCGGCCGCCTCGGTGTAGGCGTAGGCATGCGTGGGACCGGCCCCGCCGTAGGCGTAGACGGTGAAGTCACGCGGGTCGTAGCCCTGCTCGACCGTGACCTTGCGCAGCAGGTCGGCCATGTGGTTGTCGGCGACCTGACGGATGCCCGCCGCCGCCTCCTCCACGGAGAGGCCGAGCGGATCGGCGACGTGCAGCCGGATGGCCTTCTCCGCCAGCGCCCGCTCCAGCGGCATCCGGCCGCCCAGGAACCGTTCCGGGTCGATCACGCCGAGGACCACGTCGGCGTCGGTGACGGTCGGCCGGTCGCCGCCGCGTCCGTAACAGGCCGGGCCGGGAACGGACCCGGCGCTCTCCGGCCCGACGGCCAGCACCCCCGCCTCGTCCACCCAGGCGATCGAGCCGCCGCCGGCGCCGATCGCGGTCACCTTGATGCGCGGCAGCGCGAGGTGCAGATCGCCCACCTCGCTGACCCGCTCCACCAGCGGCTCGCTGTCGACGATCAGGCCGACGTCGAAACTGGTGCCGCCCATGTCGGAGGTGATGACGTTGCGGTGACCGAGCCGCCGCGCCAGCGCGGCCGAGGCCAGCACCCCTCCGGCGGGCCCGGAGGTGAGCATGGACGCCGCCCGCCGCGCCGCGTCGGCCGCCCGCATGACGCCGCCGCCCGAGTCCATGATGGAGAAGTCGCCGGTGAACCCCGTGCTCCTGAGCCGGCCCTCCAGCCCGGCGACGTAGTCGCGGATGACCGGGCCGAGGTAGCTGTTCACCACCGTGGTGGCCGAGCGCTCGTACTCGCCGAGCACCGGCGCCACCTCGTGCGACAGGGTGACGTACGCCTCGGGCCACTCCTCCGCCACGATCCGCCCGACGGCGGTCTCGTGCTCGGCGTTGAGGAAGGACCACAGGAAGGACACCGCCAGCGCCCGCACGCCCTCGTCCCGCAGCCGCCGCAGCAGGCCGCGTACCTCGTGCTCGTCCAGGGCGACCAGCTCCCGCCCGGAGGAGTCGATGCGTTCGGTGACGCCGGCGATCCTGTCGCGGGGCACGATGGGGCCGGGGTTGCGGCGGCGGCTGTAGTGGCCGGTCGCCGCCCCCATGCCGACCCATGAGGTCATCGACCGCTGGATGAGCAGCGTGTCGGTGAAGCCGCGGGTGGTCAGCAGCGCCGTCGGCGTGCCCTTGCGCTCGATGAGGGCGTTGGTGGCGGCCGTCGTGCCGTGCGAGAAGTACGCGATCGCCGCGCAGAACTCCCGCAGGCTCACGTCGTAGGACGCGGCCGCCAGGGCGAGCGCGTTGACCACGCCTTCGGACCGGTCGTGCGGCGTTGTCGGCGCCTTGAACAGGCGCGGCGGCCGGTTGTCCTCGAGGACCACGAGGTCGGTGAACGTTCCACCGACATCCGTGCCGACGAAGAACCGCACGGCGGTGTCCGTCGTTGTTCCCACACTGGGCTCCCTACAGATTCGCGCAGCGACAGCGAAGATGTGTCGTGCATGTAGCCGCTGAGTGACGGCTGTTTTGCGTTGCGCCCACTCTGTAGTGACTGGAACGTCCCGACAATGGAGCAATCCGCACAGCGGACCGGGGCCGAAGAGGTCCGGCGCCACGGCTCGCGCACGCTCCCCCGATTGCCCCATCCCTGACGGCGACCGAGATGCTCAGTGAAGATCGATGGTGAGGCCGGAGGTGGCGATGCCGACCTCGCCGTCGTACTCGGCCCCGGCAGCGGCTCGCGCGGCCGCGGCGTCTGTGCCTGGCTGCAGGTGAGTCAGTAACAGGTGTCGGACCTCGGCCTGCTTGGCCCGCCGGGCTGCCTGGCGGGCGCTGGACAGGTGGCGCCGCGAATCCAGCGGGACCTGGTCCGCGAAGGTCGCCTCGGCCAGGAGCAGGTCAGCGCCGCGTGCCAGGTCCACCACGTCAGGGCTCGGGCCGGTGTCCCCGGTGTAGGTGAGCACTCGCTCGCCCGCGGTCAGCCGGATGCCCGCGTTGGGCACCGAGTGCGGCAGCAGACGGGTCTGCGCGCGGAAGGGGCCGATGACGAGCGGGTCGCCGGCGACGAACTCGTGCAGGACGTAGGCGTCGGCCAGCATCCCAGGGCGGTCCAGCGCGAGCACCGCGTCCAGGGCGCCGGGCAGCGAGTACACCGGCAACGGCGCCGGTGGGTCATCACGTAACGTACGCGCACGCAGCAGCGGGTTCAGGTCGGCACAGTGATCGGGGTGCCCGTGACTGACGAACACCGCGTCGACCTGATCGGCGGTGATCCGTTCCAGCAGCCGCGGCACCGTCGCATATCCAGGATCGACGAGCAGCCTGAACCCATCGTGCTCCACGAGGTAACCGCTGCAGGCCCGGCCCGCCGCCGGCCACGCACCGCATCCGCCAAGGATCGTCAGCAGCATCCACGAACTCTAACGGCCGGCTCATCAACCATGGCGCGGTGGGGCACGGACCCGGTGCGGCGATCGTGCCCAGGCTGGCGACGGCGCGCCGCAGCGCCGGAGCTGTTCGGATCGGTTGAACCAACGGGCGGCCGCAGGAGGGAGATCCCCATCGAGCTCCCCAGCGCCTGACCTCGGCTCTCCCTCCTGTGACTTTCGAGCCTTACCGCACCGCCCGAATCGGTCGGCGGGAATGCACGGAAATAGCCGAACGGTTCTCGGGTCGGTTATGGGCGGCACTTATAGACCGGCGTTCATCGGGAAATAGCGAAAATACGTCATTAATCTTGTCAAGGCCCCATAGTGCGCAGAAAGTGAGGGGTGACCAGGAGGAACAACGACCGAGGAGGAACGGTGGACCGACCCGTCAGCGGGCTCCGGCGCGTCCGGCCGACGATCCGGCGCGCGTTATCCGTGGCTCTGGGAATTGTCATCGTGGCATTTGTCGCCGCGCCGCATGCCGCCGCGCTGACGCTGCCCACGCCGAAGGATTTCGTGTCGTACCTCGACCTCGAGTGCTTCAAGACCGACCCGTACCAGCCGCCGGCCGTCGGGCTGACGCTGCGGCACCTCAACCCGGTGCTCGACGGCCTGCCGATCGAGCAGGTCACCCTGGGCACGCGTGAGCAGTTGTGCGTGCCGGTCGCCAAGAACGATGTGATCCCGCCGCCCGGGGCGCTGGACTTCGTCAGGTTCGTCGACCTGGCCTGCTACCGGGTCGTCACCCCGGCGCCCGGCAAGGCGCTGGTGCTCAGCCATCTCAACCCGGTGCTGCAGGACCTGCCCCGTACGGAGGTCGTGCTGGGCAGGGCGGAGCAGTTGTGCGTGCCGGTGGCGAAGAACGGCGTCGTGCCGCCCGCCGAGGTGATGCAGCTGGTGCAGCACATCGACCTGCTGTGCTACGGAATCACTCCGAACACGCCGATGAACCGGGCGCTCAACCTCAGGCAGCTGAACCCGGTGCTGACCAACCAGATTCCCCCGGCGACGGTGCGGGTGACGTACGCCCGTCAGCTGTGCGTGCCGATGCAGAAGGGCGGAGACGTCATTCCGCCGGAGGTGCTGCAGGTGGTGCGCTGGGTGGATCTGGAGAAGTTCGACGTGGTCGCTCCGGCGATCGCGCCGGTGACGCTGAGCCTGCGGCATCTGAACCCGGTGCTGGGGTCGTTGCCGCCGGAGCGGGCGACGCTCACCGGTGCCGCGCAACTGGGTGTGCCGGTGGCGAAGAACGGCCAGCTGCCGCCGGGGTGAGCGCCCAGATGAGCCCCGGAACCGCAGTCCTCGAGTAGACGACGCTGCCCACCGAGTGACGCGGGCGCAAAGGAAGGAGCCCCGTGCCGTACGACGGCCGGGGCTCCAAGCCCAGCTCCACCTGAGCCTGCCTGATCAGCCGCTCCAGGTTCCGGCGCTCGATCCGGGTGCTGTGGCGGCGCACCAGGTGCCGGCCGAGCGCCCCGAGGACTCCAGGCACGACGACCCACTCAACGGGACGCCGCTCCCTCCAGGACGCGAAGTCATCGCCTCAACGGATCACTCGGCATCTGCCCACGGTCGGACATGCACATCCGTCTGGGGTCGCACCACCTGCTCGTACCTGCCCACCAAGATGCGACCCGAGCCGGACGCGCGCCCCCCGTATCGCCCCTCACCCTTTTGGTGTGCCCCGACATTCCGGTCCGGGCACACCAACACGGACAGGACGGGTAGCAAGCCATGAAGATTGAGCTTGGCGGGCGCATCACGCGATGGCGGCGGGCCGGGGCGGACCGACGGGCCGCCAACGCCGCCGCCAACCTGGACCGCCAACCCCCGTTTCCCGGCCGATGGGTGAGCGCCGTCTCGCTGATCGGCGGCCCCAGCCTGATCATGGCCGGGACCGTCCTGCGCTCCCCGTTCTACTACTTCGTCCCTTACCAGCTCACCGCCTACACCCAGCATCCCGCCCTCATCACCGCCGCCTACGCCTGCTTCGCCAGCGGGTTCGTGCTGCTGTGGCCGGCGGTCATGACGCTGGCACAGAGGATCGCCGCCACCAACCCGCTGTGGGGAATCTGGGGCGGCTGCCTGGTGATCGTCGGCCTGTTCACCCGGACCTTCCAGTTCGGCACCGATCACCTGGCCTTTCACCTGACCGACGCCCTCGGCCTGCAGACCATGCTCACCGGCATCGACGGCTACTACCTGGCGTGGCGGGACACGGTCTGGCACCCGTTCAGGTCCATGTCCGGGCCGGCCTTCTTCGGCTGGGTCGTGCTGGCCATCGGCGCCTACCGCTCCGGCGCCCTGGGGCTGGGCCGCTCGATCGCGCTCGGCCTGATGTCGGCGCTCGCGCTCGGGACGCTCAAAGGCACCGAACCACAGTCCTTCATCGCCGTGGGCGGCCTTTGCATCGCCTTCATCCCCCTGGGCATCTCGCTGCTGCGCGGCGGCCCCCCGCCGACCAGGCGCGCCATGATCTGGGTCGCCGTCCTCCTCGGCGTGCATGTCCTCTTGACGGGTTTCGGCCCCAGAGGATGACGGGCCGGACCGGTCACCGATGGCCGTCCGCGTCGACGATGAGCCCGCCCTCGTAGGCGGCGATGACGAGCTGGGCCCGGTCCCGGGCCTGCAGTTTGGCCAGGAGGCGGCCGATGTGGGTCTTGACCGTGCCGACGGTGAGGTGCAGGTGCTCGGCGATCTCGGCGTTGGACATCCCCCTGCCGACAAGGGTGAGCACCTCGCGTTCGCGCGGCGTGACGTCATCGAGACCCCGTACGCCCTGGGTGGGATGAGGGCCCCGCAGGAGATCGGCGATGAGCCGGCGGGTGACGGTGGGCGCGAGGAGCGCCTCACCGGAGGCGACGACCCGGACGGCGGCCAGCAGTTCGGCCGCCGTGGCACTCTTGAGCAGGAAGCCGCTCGCGCCCGCCCGCAGCGACGCGTACACGTATTCGTCCAGGTCGAACGTGGTGAGAATCAGCACGCGCACGCCGGCACAGGCGGGGTCGGCGCAGATGCGCCGGGTCGCTTCGATGCCGTCCATGTCCGGCATCCGCACGTCCATCAGGACGACGTCGGGCCGGTGCCGGCGGGCCAGGAGCACGGCCTCGGCACCGGTGCCCGCCTCGCCCACGGCGGCCAGCCCCGGTGTGGCGTCGATGAGGACCTTGAGGCTGTCGCGGATCAGGACCTGGTCCTCGACGAGCAGGACCCGGACAGGTGGGGACGGGTCGTGCGGTGCGGCGCCGATGCTCGTGTCGTCGATGCTCATGCCGCGGTGCCGTCCTGGTCGTAGGGCAGTCGAGCCGACACGTGAAAGCCTCCTGCCGGCCGGGGCCCCGCGTGGAACGTGCCTCCGTACATCCTGGTCCGTTCCCGCATGCCGACCAGGCCGTGTCCGCCGTGGCTCGCGCGCGGCGGCCGGCCGTGGCGGGGGCCGTCGTCGACGACCTCGATCACTGCCTGCCTCCTGCCGACGTCCACGGTGACCGAACAGCGCGTCGGCCCCGCGTGGGTGATGACATTGGTCAGGGCCTGCTGCACGATCCGGTACACCGACATCGCGACCGCGGCAGGCAAGGCGGCCTCCTCACGGACGGCCAGCTCCACCTCGACCCCGGCCGAGCGGGCGTGGGCGGCCAGCTCGGGCAGGTCGGCCATACCAGGCATGGGCGCGGGGTCCTGCAGGGGATCGCCGTCGGAGCGCAGCAGGTCGAGCACCCGGTGGATCTCGGCGAGCGTGCTGCGGCTGGTCTGCTCGATGACGGCCAGCGCGGCGCGTACCTCCTGCGGGCGGGCGTCGGCGACGTGGTTGGCGACGGTGGCCTTGACGGCGATCAGGCTCATGCTGTGGCCGATGACGTCGTGCAGTTCCCGGGCGATGCGCCTGCGCTCGTCGGTCACCGCGGCGTCGGCGAGGTGGCGGACGAGCCGGGCGGTCGTGTCCCGCTTCCAGGCCACGGCCGTTCCGAGGGCCCACGCGACGGTAAGGAGCACACCGATCGTACCGATCTCGATCGGCCAGGCCATCGGCAGCTCACTGGGTGCCGTCGCGGGCGCGAGACCGGGGAACACCTGCGCGTAGAAGATCAGGATCGCGGTCACCGCGGCGGCCAGGCAGATCGCCAGGCCCGCCACCGACCAGGCGATCGAGGCGGTGGTGGCCACCAAATACAGCACGAGCACGGTCGGCACGTAAGTCAGCCAGATCGCGCCCGCCGCGACGGCGCCGACCATGGTCACCGCCGTGCCCGCGGCGCACGCGACAGCGAGCATGGCCCGCGGCCGGCGCCGCCGGACGGCGATGGGAAAGCTCAGGACCGCCGCCACCAGCCAGGCCGACCACGCGGGCCACGGTGACGACGGCCCCGGCGGATCGACGATGGCGTATCTGATGAGCAGCGCCACGGCGACCGCCACCGCCACGTCGGTGACGCCCCTTCCACCGCGCCGCCATCCGGCCCATTTCATGAGGGGAAGGTATCGCCTCACCGGATCATGCGGCATCCGACCACGGTCGGACATCCGGGGCTCTGCGCATGAGGAGGTAGGGCATCTTGGCGAGGATGGCGCGGCCCTCGATGCCCTTGCCGAGGCTGACGGTCATCGGCTGCGGGTCGCAGTGCCGCGCCGACGGGGCAGCCGATCACGACGCCAGCGCGGCCGCCTTGCGCAGCAGCACCGAGCGTTCGCGCTGGTTGGCGCACAGCCGGGCCGCCAGCTCCAACTCGGCGCGCGCTTCCGGTCGCCGTCCGAGGCGGGCCAGCAGCTCACCGCGTACGGTCGGTACCAGATGCGAACCGGGGAGCAGGTCCGAGGCGATCAGTTCGTCCACGATGGCCAGGGCCTGCGCCGGACCCGAGGCCATGGCGACGGCGACGGCCCGGTTGAGCTCGACCACCGGCGAGGGCGCGACCCGGCCGAGTGCCTCGTACAGGACCACGATCCGGTCCCAGTCGGTCGCCTCGACCGAGGGCGCCGCCGCGTGGGTGGCGGCGATCGCGGCCTGCAGCCCGTAGGGGCCGAGGCCGCGAGCCGACGCCTTGGCCAGCGCGGCCAGCCCACGGCGGATCGCCGAGAAGTCCCACCGCCGCCGGTCCTGCTCGTCCAGCAGGACCGGCGAACCGTCCGGGCCGGTCCTGGCCGGGAATCGCGCGGCCGTCAGCTCGCACAACGCCAGCAGGCCGTGCACCTCCGGCTCGTCCGGCTGCAGCGCGGCCAGCGTACGGGCCAGCCGGATCGCCTCGTACGCGAGGTCGGGGCGCAGCAGCCGGTCGCCCGACGTGGCCGTCGACCCCTCGGTGAAGATCACGTAGAGGACGCTGAGCACGCCGCCCAACCGCTCCCGGCGCTCGGCGGCCGGCGGCAGCTCGAACGGCACCCCAGCCGCCGCGATCGTCTTCTTGCCCCGGGTGATGCGGGCCTGAACGGTCGGCACCGGTACGAGGAACGCGCGGGCGATCTCCTCGCTGGACAGGCCGGCGACCACGCGCAGGGTCAGCGCCACCCGGGCCTCCGGGGAGAGCACCGGGTGGCAGCTGACGAACATCAGCGCCAGCACGTCGTCATCGATCCTGTCGGGATCGATCTCCTCGCCATCCACCGCGTCGGCCGCCAAGCCGGCCGCCAGCAGGGCGTACCGGTCCTGGAGGGCGGTCCGGCGGCGGACCGCGTCGATCGCCCGCCGCCGGGCCGCGGCCATCAGCCAGCCGGCCGGGTTCGCCGGAGGGGCGAGCGGCCACGACACCAGCGCCTCGGCCACCGCCTCCTGGGCCGCGTCCTCGGCCAGCCCGAAGTCGCCGGTGAACCGGGTCAGCGCGGCGACGATCCGCGCCGACTCGATCCGCCAGACGGCCTCGACATCGGCCGTGCCCATCAGATCCGGCCGTCGCTCTCGCGCCCGGCCCGGTTCTTGACGGTCACTCGCCGACCTGCGGGACCTCGTCGCTCCCGGGCACCCGCCGGACCTCGACCTTGGCCCCGGGTGCCGCCGGGACCCGCTTCGCCCACTCGACCGCCTCCTGCTTGGAGGCGACGTCGAGCAGGAAGAAGCCGCCGAACAGCTCCTTGGTCTCGCCGTACGGGCCGTCCGTGACCACCGGGGTCTCGCCGCTGAAGTCGACCACGACGCCCTGGCGCGGATCGTCCAGCCCTTCCGCCGCGAGGAGAACGCCGGCCTTGACCATCTCCTGGATGAACTGGCCAGTCGTGGCCATCATCTCGTCGATGTCGGCCATCATGGCCGCGTTCGACTCGTCGGTGCCCCGCATGATCAGCAGGTACTTCGGCATCGCGTTCTCCTCGTCCGCAGGGGCCGCCTCTCGGCCCTCGCACCCTAACGTCGAACGGGCCGGCCACGGATCAACACAGCCTCGCAGAAATGTTCCGTCCGTCAGGCGGCTGCCGCAGCTGAGGTTCGCCCGGATTCGGGGATGGGTGCGTCACCGCGAAGCCGTCAACTCTTTCAAGAGGTCCGCGGCGCGGCCCGCTTCGGGTGTGCCGATGCGTCGGTACAGCGACACTGCTTCGGCCAGGACGGTGAGCGCCCCGGCCCGCTCGCCCCGCACCGCCAGGCAGCGGGCGATGCCCTCCAGGGCGCGGGCCTCCTCCATCCGGATGCGCGCCCGGCGGGCGAGCGTCAACGCCTCTCGGTGTCCAGGCAGGGCCTGCGAGGGACCGACGGTGTCGGCGAGCAGCGCCGCTCGGCTGTTCAGCGCTTCGGCCTCACCGTGAACGTCGCCGGCGTCGCGATACCAGCCCAGGGCCCGCTCCAGGAGTTCGGCGGCCCGATGATGATCTCCGGACCGATGATGGAGCCTGCCCAGTTCCTGGAGGCAGTTGGCCTGGCCCAGCGGATCACCGAGGTTGCGGTAGAGATGCAACACGTGTTCCAGCAGCTGCGTGGCCGCCGCGTGCTGCGCCGTCATCCGCCGGAGCCGGCCCAGCTCGAACAGCGCCGTCGCCTCTCCCAGGGAGTCGCCCAAGTCCCGGTAGGACGCCAGCGCACGCGCCTGGAGGCGTTCGGCTTCCGCGTATTCGCCGGTCATGGCGCGTACCCGCGCGAGGTCCTGCAGAGCACTCGCCTCGCCGGGCCGGTGGCCGAGCTCGCCGACGATGTCCAGCTGCCGTTCCAGCGCGTCAGCCGCCGAGGCAGGGTCGCCGTCCAGGATGTCGAGGCGGGCGAGGATCTGCAGCGCGGTGGCCTCACCGAAACGGTCGCCGAGCCGCCGCACCAGTGCCAGGGCATGCTCCTCCACCGCTCTCGCCTCGCCGTACTCGCCGAGCATGTAGCAGACACGGGCAAGGTCCTGCAGAGCGGTGGCCTGTGCGGCGGGGTCTCCGCAGTCCCCGGCCACGGCGCAGGCTGCGCGGTGCAGAACGGCGGCCTGCTCCCATGGGCCGTCCAGCAGCAGCCAGGGCGCCAGAGCAGAGGTCAGGCTGACCACGCGCCGATGACGGCCAAGGGCGGTGGCGTGAGCAAGGCAGGCCAGGAGGTTGGCCTGCTCGGCCCGCATCCAGGTCAGGGCGGCGGCCCGATCGGGCAGGGCAGGCGCGGCGGCAGGGGCGGCGACCACGTCCGGGGAGGCGTTGCGGGCGAAGCGGATGAGCAGGCCGCCCGCGATCCGGGCCGTGTGCTCGTAGTAGTCGAGCAGCCGGGCCACGGACCGGGCGCGGTCCTCGGCCGGGTCGTCGCGGGCGGTGAGCGTCCGTGCGTACTCGCGGAGCAGGTCGTGGGGACGGTAGCGGCCGTACACGGGCTCGTCGAGCAGATGATCGGTGTACATGGCCTCGAGGTCGGCGCGGACACGCTGGACAGAGCGGCCGGTCAGCGCCGCTGCGGCGTAGGCGTCGATGTCGGCGCCGGGATGCAGGCCGAGGCATCGGAACAGGCGCTGCCGCTCGGGCGGCAGGGCGCTGTAGGACATCTCGAAGGCGGCGGCCACCCCGCGGTCACCGACGGCCAGCTCGCCGAGCTCGGCCGTGCAACCGGCCGCGAAGTCGGCGACGGACCATGCAGGATGGTGGGCCAGGCGCCCGGCCAGCAGCGCGATGGCCAGAGGCAGATGACCGCATCGGGCGACCAGGTCGGCCACCGCGCTGCTCTCGGCATCGGTGAGCGGGCCGCGATGAGCCAGCCTGGCGAACAGTTCCACCGCCGAAGCGGGCGGCAGGATCTCCAGCGACACGGGGACGGCTCCGTCGAGGGCCACCAGCCGTCGCCGGCTGGTGATCATCACCATGCATCCGGCAGCGCCCGGAAGCAGCGGCTCCACCTGGTCACGATCGGCGGCGTCGTCCAGGACGAGCAGGACCTTCCGGCCGGCCAGCCGGTCGCGCCACCGCGCGGCTCGCGCGCCGAGCCCGGATGGGATGTCACCCGGAGCCATTCCCGTGGAGGCCAGCAGGCCGGCCAGGACGTCGGTGGGATCGGCGGGGCGCAACCCCGGGCTGTGGCCGTGGAGCTCGACGAACAGTCGCCCGTCGGGGAAGGCAGGAGCAAGCAGGTGCGCGGCGCGGACCGCCAGGGCGCTCTTACCCACCCCCGGCATGCCGTCGATGGTCCAGATGGCGACGGAGGCGGCAGCGTCCTCTGCCGCGCTCAGCAATCGTCGTAGCTCGTCCTCACGTCCGGTGAAGGCCGCGGCGTGCCGTGGAAGAGTGTGCGTCACCGCCTGGCGTAGCGGGGGGCCGACGGCAGACGGCTGATCCGTCGCAAGGGTGGTCTTTCGTGCACGGCCCTCGGGTTCGTCGCGCGCCAGCGCGGTCAGCACGCCGCCGGTCTCCAGCACTTCGTCGCACCTGCGCGCCACGTCGACCGTCAGGGGCTTCTCCGAAGTCTCGATCTTGCTGAGATAGCCCTTGCTGTAATGGGTCAGCCGGGACAGCTCACGCAACGACAACCCGTGGCGAACGCGTAAACGCCTCAGCCGGGCTCCCGCCGCGAAACCGGGATCGTCAGGACCGCCTACCGGCGAAGCGGACCGATCATCACTCTCGGCATCCTCCACATCGCTCACCGTAGCGCGCGACGCGCGAGGATCTCCTCACCGCGGTGGGTCGTGCGAGCGTGGCGGTGGACATGGTTCCCGTTCAGGCAGGCGCGTGTGGTGTACAGGGACCACAGCCAGGCAGTGATGAAGCAGCAGCTGCCGGCACGCTTCGGACGCAACCGTCGCACCCGCGCCGCTCGACCGTGCGGCGCGCCGAGCAAGGCCGTACAGGGCTCCGGCGCCGCCCCTGTCACAGGTCGAGACGCTCCTGCTCGACGTGGTCGAGTGCCATGCGTACCGCGCTGAGCGCGATGCTCTCCTCCCCGAACGTGGACAGTGCGACCTCGGGAGGGTTGAGGCACATCTCGGCCAGGTGGGCCCGCATCCGGTCGAGCAGCAACTCGCCCCCGCGTGAGAATCCGCCGCCCACGACGACCAGCTCGGGGTCCACGACGAGCACGAGCGCCGACGCGCCGCGCGCGAGCCCGCAGGCGAGCCGGTCCACCACCGTGAGTGCCTGCTCGTCGCCCGCCCGTGCCGCCTGGAAGATCTCCTCCGCGTCCCGTCCCGTCTCGGAGAGCATGACCGACGCGTCCTCCCAGCCGGTGAGCGGCAGTCCGCCCAGCTCGCCGGCGCTGCCGGTGCGGCCGGTGCGCAGGCGGCCGTCGAGCAGCAGGCCGTGTCCCGCCCGGTATCCGGAAAGCACGTAGACCAGGTCCTCGACGTGGCGTGCGCTGCCCCGCCAGTGCTCGGCGACGGCCGCGAGGTTGGCGTCGTTGGCCGCGAACCCGAGGCAGCCGAACCATCGCCCCACCTGGCCGCCGAGGTCGAGCCCCGTCCAGCCGGGGATGAGGGTCGAGACCGACACCCGGCCGGACCGGTCCACGACGCCCGAGGTGCCCGCCGTGGCCGCCAGATGCACCGATTCAGCTCTTTGACCACCCCCAAGTCACAGTGTGGTGAACCGGAACCGGCTCGGTCGCGCCTACCCCGCTGGTTCGAACGTGCAGGAAGCTCCGGCCAGACGCCATGTCCGGGTGCACGCCCCTGCCTTGAAGGTGAGGCCGGCCGCATGCCCGGTCAAGAGGAGTTCTGCTTCGAGAGGGCTAGGCGCTCGCATCTGCTGAGACCATCATGGAGGCATGGCGAACCATGTTGTGACGGCGCCTTTCCTGCCCGCGCTCGCTGTGGGCGCCGGCTGTGGAATGACCTTCTGACGCTCATGCGAGCCGATCACAACCCGCTCGCAGACGACATCGTGCTGTTCGACATGTACATGCACGCGCTGACGGAGGTGCTGGGGAAAGACGAGATCCGCAGTGCGCTGGACGAGGTCGGCGTGTCCGCCAACCAGATGCGTCACATGCTGGTCTCCGACGCCGGGCAGGTCCTTGCTCTCGCGCCGGAGGAATTCGCGGCCTACATGGCCTCGAGAACGTCAACGGTGTACGACGGTGACCTCGATGCGATAGTGCGACGGGCCGGCCGGACGCTCCTGTTCGCGGGAGCGGCGCTCATCGCCGGCGGCCTTGCCACGGTCTGGTGGTGGTCATGGGGCTGGATCTTGTTCTGGGCCGGCGGCACGACCTTGGTAGCGGGCGGCGCGGCGTCAGGGGTTCTGCTGCTGCGACGCCGCCGACTCGGGCGACGCGTCTTTCAGGGCGATCTGGCCCCGGGGGCCGGCAGCGAGCGCGACGCGCTCATGAAGCGGCTGGCCCGGTACGAGCTCCTGGGGCAGGTGCGAACGAGGATCAACCTCCTTCGCGCGTACCGGTTCGACCGGGCGTTCGGTGTGACCAGCAGTCCGGGGCTGAGCGAGATCCATGACAGCCTCTACGAGGTCCCCACCCGCGCCGCCGTCGCAGTCGAAAGCCTGATCACCAACATGACGGGCATCAGCCTGGGCATCGCGGGACCGCGCGGATCGGGCAAGTCGACCATCGTCGGTCACTACTGCGGGCGGCCTCCCCGCAAACCGGAGCAGCTCGGAGCCCGGGACGTCCGGCTGATGGAATCGCCGCCGGCGGATGTGCGCTGTCTCGTGGCGGCGCCGGTCGACTACGCCGCCCGCGACTTTGTCCTGCATCTGTTCGCCGTGTTCTGCCGGCATGTCATCTCCGTTTTCGCCCCGATCGCGCGCAGGCGGTCGTGGCGGCGATGGCTGGTCGTGCCCGCCTCGATGGCGGCCGTCGCCTCTGCCGCGGCCCCGCGTGTCATCATCATCGCTCTCGCGGTCGCGGCGCTGATGCTCGTCGCGCTGAACCCGTGGACGATCGGCGTCGCCGTACTCGTCGCGATGATCTGCGCCGTTCGATTCGCCTACGGCGTGAGCCGAGTCGTCCGGCGGGCAGGAGCCGCCTCCCGGACCTTCGCCCGACAAGCCGGAAAGCTCCTGCAGGACGCCCGGCGGAACCTGGTCAGGGTCCGGCACTTGCAGTCACACAGCACCGGCTGGTCGGGAACGCTGCGGCTGCCGCTGGGGGCCGAGGGACAGCTCTCAGGCGGCGTGACCCGCGCGGAGCAGCCGCTCAGCCACCCGGAAGTGGTGGAGGAGTTCCGCGGATTCGCCCGCCGGGTGTCCGCCCTGGTGCACGCGCACGGCGGCCGCGTCTTCGTCGGTGTGGACGAGCTGGACAAGATCGGCTCCGCCGAACAGGCCGAACGGTTCCTCAACGAGCTCAAAGGCGTGCTGGGCATCCCACACGTCTACTTCCTGGTGTCGGTCTCCGACGACGCGCTGGTGTCCTTCGAGCGGCGCGGCATCCCGTTGAGGGACGCGTTCGACAGCTCCTTCGACGAGATCGTCCGGGTCGGCAGGCTCACCTACCCGGAGAGCCGCAGGCTCCTCTACCGCCGGGTCATCGGGCTGAGCGAACCGTACGTCGGGTTGTGCCATGTGTTGTCGGGCGGAATCGCCAGGGACCTGATCAGGGCCGCCAGGCGGGTCGTACAGATCGGCACGGCCCTGGCCGCCCGCCCCGAAGGCCTCGCGTCGTGGAATGAGGATGCCCTCGAAGCCGACCGGTTCCTGGTGATGACACAAGAGGAGACGCCCGCCGTTCCCGTCCGGCTCGTCGACGTGTCCGCCGCGATCGTCCAGGAGGAGATCTCACGCAAGGCTCTGGCGTTCACGCACGCCCTGGCCGATGTGCGCACGACCGGGGACGCCGCCTTCCGACAGATCCTGCACGACGCCGGCACCGGGAAATCGCCACAGGACCTCATGGACGCGCTCTTGCGCCCAGACGACGGCGAACCCCCGGAGGTGACGCGGCTGCACGTGGACTACGCGGCCTATGTCTACTTCTGCCAGACGGTGGGCGAGGCGTTCAGCGCCTCCCTGGACGACGACCGCCTGGAACGCTGCACGGGAACACCAGCTTGGGAGGGCGGCTTCGACGCGCTGGCGGCGGCGCGGGGCGCCTTCGTCACGGATTCCCGCATCGCCTGGCGCGCGGTCAGCGACATCCGCCGAGCCTGGGAGCTCGACGTGAAGGACCTCACCATCTAGGTGACGGCGTCTCCGGGGAAGCCGTGGCACGGGTGAACCTCGCAGCGCATCATCCCGGCTCGCACGCAGGGGTCGTCGGCCATGATCTCCGCGGCTTCCTCGGCCGGCACGGTCATGATCGCGATGCCGGCCTCTCTTCGTCGGTCACGGTCGCGCTCACGAGGTCTCCTTACTTCTCGACTTCTCGACGCGCTCGGCCAGCGAGACGATGATTCCTTCGGGCCCGCGGACGTAGGCCATCCGCCACATGCCTTCGTATTCGCCGATGCCTCCCACCAGGCCGTAGCCGCCGGCCGCGGCGTGGTCGACCGCGGCTTGGAGGTCGTGCACCTCGAAGGCGACGTTGCGCAGGCCCAGCTCGTTGGCCGACGCGGCAGGCGAACCCGGGAGGTGGTCCGGCCGCGTGAAACTCGAGAGCTCCAGCGTCGTGCCCCCGCCGGGCGGTCGCAGCATGACGATCTCGGTGCGGGCATCGGTCATGCCGATCACCGTGTCCAGGAACTCGCCTTCGACGGCCATCTTCGGATCGGCCTCCAGGCCGAGGCCGACGAAGAACGCCGTCACGGCGTCGAGGTCGGCGACGGTGATGCCGACGTGGTCGAAGCGCCTGATGAATGTCATCGGATGCCTTTCGGGGTTCCTTCAAGAGACTCTGAGAAGGTAACACCCGAGGTTCCGTAAGGGAACCCCGCTTGCTAGATTGCTGCCATGCAGCGAACACGGTTCGGGGAGATGGCGTGTTCCATCGCGCGTACCTTGGACGTGATCGGCGAGCCCTGGTCGCCACTGATCCTGCGCGACGTGTGGGCCGGGGTGCGCCGCTTCGACCACATCCAGGCCGACCTCGGGATCTCCCGCAAGGTCCTCACCGAGCGGCTCAACCACCTGGTCGAACAGGGCGTGCTCGAGCGGCTGCCCTACGACGCCCGCCCCCGCTACGAGTACCACCTCACCGCCAAGGGCACCGAGCTCGTCGAGATGCTCATGGTGATGGCGCGGTGGGGCGACCGCTGGCTCGCCGGCGAGGCCGGGCCTCCCATCCTGTACCGCCACCATGCCTGCGGGCAGATCGGCCATGTCGACCCGCGCTGCAGTCACTGCGGAGAGCCGATGCACGCGGGCGACGTCGACCTCCTCCCAGGCCCGGGCTCGGGCTGACGACCGAAGGCCCCGCGCGGTGTTACAAAGGGTCCCAGCCGCGCCAGCCGTACCAGTGGCCCGTGAGGTGCCGGTAGGTGTCGTCCGCCGTCTCCTCGGGTTCGCCCTTCGGCAGCAGGACGAAGTTCGTGTTGCTGTAGAAGGCCCATTCCTTGCCGATCAGGCAAGCACTGCCGGGGACGTCCTCGGCGTTCTTCTCCAATCCCGAGTACGGGAACGCATCACATATTCGATACAACCCCACCCATTGACAGGTTAAGTCGCGATTTGTCTGCCTGGTAACGGTTTGAGCGTAGGCTTCCATGCTCGGTTTCGAGATCGTGAATCGCAGCCAGAAGGGCGCGTCCACCACGAGTGCCGCCACCACGCCCGCGGCGATGACCCAGGGCAACACCCAGCGTCCCACTCGGCCGTCGACCGCGCCTCGACTGGCCGCCAAGCCGAAGCGGACCAGCCAGATCACATACAGAGGGAGCCCGAAGAAGAAGGCGACCAGAACCATCTCGATGGCGTACCAATGGGGGACGCTGGCCCAGTACAGAATGACGCAGGCTATGGCGGAGAGCGCCGTGAGGTACAGCCATCCGGGAGGCTTGCTGATCATGCGCCACCATAGCGCTCGTCATGATCTTCCAGAGCACCACCCTGCGTCTGGCCGTACCGGCCGAGGTCACCTGGTGAGTGTCACCACTCGGCGAAGGAGCCGTCGGCGTGCCGCCACACCGGGCTGCGCCAGCGGTGGCCCTGCCGCGCCATCCGCTCCACCTCGGCCTCGTCGATCTCGATGCCGAGGCCGGGGCGGGTGGTGCGGGTGGCGTACCCGCCGGGGAAGGTCAGCGGGGCGGGATCGACGAGATGGTCCAGGACGTCGTTGCCCTCGTTGTAGTGGATGCCGACGCTCTGCTCCTGGATGAGGAAGTTGGGGACGGCGAAGGCCAGTTGCAGGCTGGCGGCCAGCGAGACGGGGCCGAGCGGGCAGTGCGGGGCCATGGTCACGTCGTAGGTCTCGGCCATCGCGGCGATCCGGCGTACCTCCGAGATCCCGCCGGCGTGGCTCACGTCCGGCTGGGCCACCGCGATGCCGTGCCCGATGACCTCGCGGAAGTCCCACCGCGAGAACAACCGCTCGCCGGTCGCGAGCGGGATCGAGGTGCTCGCGGCGAGCGCGGCCAGGTTGCGCGAGTGCTCAGGCAGCACCGCCTCCTCCACGAACAGCGGCAGGTACGGCTCCAGCAGCGGCAGCAGCCTCCGCGCCATGGCGGTGGAGGCCCGGCCGTGCAGGTCCACCACCAGATCGTGGTGCTCGCCGATGGCCTCGCGCACGGCGGCGACGCGCTGGACGACCTCCATGGTGCGGGCCGGGGTGTCGATGGCGGCCAGTTCGGCGGAGCCGTTCATCTTGACGGCGGTGAACCCGGCCTCGATCTGGGTGGCGGCGAGCTCGGCCACCTCGGCGGGGCGGTCGCCGCCGATCCAGGCGTACATGCGGACCTTCTCGCGTACCGGGCCGCCGAGCAGCTGGTGCACGGGCAGGCCGGCGGCTTTGCCGGCGATGTCCCACAGCGCCTGGTCGATGCCGGCGACCGCGCTGGACAGCACCGGCCCGCCCCGGTAGAAGCCACCCTTGGTGAGGACCTGCCAGTGGTCCTCGATGCGGAGCGGGTCCGCGCCGATCAGGTAGTCGGCCAGCTCGGCGACGGCGGCCCGTACGGTCTCGGCCCGGCCTTCGACGACCGGCTCGCCCCAGCCGGTGACGCCCTCGTCGGTGCGGACGCGCAGGAACAGCCAGCGGGGCGGGACGAGGAAGGTGTCCATGGAGACGATCTTCATGGGGCTCCGATCTAGGAGGACGTGGTGGAGACGCTCCAGCCGCCGTCGACGTTGAGGCAGGCGCCGGTGATGAAGGAGGCCTCCGGCGCGGCGAGGAAGGCGACGGCGGCGGCCACCTCGTCGGGGGTGCCGAAGCGGCCTGCCGGGGTCTCGGCGATGGTGGCGGCCCGGCCCTGCTCGTCGATGCCGTCCCAGGCGGGGCTCATGATCGGGCCGGGGACGACCGCGTTGACGCGCACCTGAGGGGCGTACTCGACGGCGAGCTGCCGGGTCAGCGACTGCAGGCCGCCCTTGGCGGCGGCGTACGGCGCGCAGCCCGGGATGCCGGTCCTGGCGTGCACCGAGGAGGTGATGACCAGGGCGCCGGACGTCTCGGCCAGCAGCGGGCAGAACGTGCGCGCCGCCAGGTAGGCGGCCTTGAGGGTGACGTCGATCTGCAGGTCCCAGTCCGCCTCCGGCAGCTCGTGCACGGGACGGGCGGGCACGACCCGGCCGGGACCGTTGGCGTGCAGCACGTCCAGACGGCCGAACCGATCACGCACCTCCTCTAAGGCGGCGGCCCAGTCGCGGGCGGAGGAGACGTCCAGGCGCACGAAGGCGGCCCGCTCCCCGATCGCGGCGGCGACGTCGCGGCCCCGCTCGCCGGCGATGTCGGCCACCAGCACCCGTGCTCCCTCGGCGGCCAGGCGGCGGGCGGTGGCCGCGCCGATGCCCGAGGCGGCGCCGGTGACCAGGGCCGTCCTCCCCTCGAAGCGGCCGTTCATCGCCGCCCCGCGAACAGCGTGTTGGCGGTGACCTGCAGGTCCACATCGGCCCACATCGGATGGTGGGGGGCCGCGTTCGAGCAGACCACGGTGCCCCACGCGCCGGCGTGCCGGGCCTGCCGCACGGCGTCCAGGCAGATCCCTGCTCCTACGGGCCCTTCCTCGAAGGTGGCGCGCAGCGGGGTGTAGCCGACCCAGCCCTCGCCGAACACCAGGGGCAGCTCGCGGGCGGCGGACCAGTCGGCGGCCACCTCGATCCAGATGCGCAGCCTCTCTTCCATGGCGTGGCGGTAGCCGGCGTGCCGGTCGTACAGCCAGCGGTCGAAGCGGGCCGGGTCGCACCAGTCGTGGAGGTACACCTCGCGGGCCGACACCACCGTGGCCGCGCTGCGCCACCGCTGCTCCGGATGCCAGTCCGCCAGGTCGGGGGCGTCCGGGCGGAGCAGCTCCCGCCGGGCGCGCTCCTGCGGGAACGGCACGGCGGCGTCGCGCAGCGCGAAGGTGTCGATGAGCTCGTCGAGGACGCCGTGGACGTAGGGGTGGAAGACGGCGACGTCGATGTTGGCGGGGATGCCGCGCAGCTCGGCGTGCGGCACCTGGGCGTAGTTCACCGTCACGGGCGTGTCCGGGTGCCGGGTCTTGAACGCGTCGACGGCCTTCTCCAGGTAGGGCCGCAGGCCGAGCACCGGGGACTCGCCGGGGGCGAGCGCTTCGGTGAGCCGGCCGGCCTGGACCTCGTTGTGCAGCTCGACGAACGCGATCTGCTCGGCGAGGCCGTGCCCGGCCACGAAGTCCACCAGGTCGGCGAGGGCCTCGGCCAGCGCGTTCGCGCGCCGCTCGGGCGGCACCGCGCGCAGGGCCTCGTACCAGGCGGGATCGGCCAGGAAGCCGGAGCTCTGCTGGTACTCCCAGGAGGAGACGATCACCTGGCAGCCGTGCCGCCGGGCGGCCCTGAACAGCGCCAGCAGGTGCGCGCGGCCGTCCAGCGTCGTGCTCTCCCGCACGTCGTACCAGCGGGTGCCGAGGCCGTAGCCGCGGCCGAAGGGGGCGAAGGTCAGCGCGGAGGTGTCCAGCCCGGATCCGAACAGCAGGTACGGCATGGCGCAGACGCGCACGGTGTTGTACCCGCGCGCCACCGCCTCGGTGAAGGCCCGGTCCAGGTCCTCGAACGGCTCTCCTGGGCCGGTCCTGGTGTACCAGGTGAAGTCCCACAGCGTGATGGTCAACGTGGACAAGAGGTCGGCTCCCTGGATAAATACGATTATTTCTGACACTAGTATGCTTTAGTGTCGGCGATCCGCGGAGAGCGCGGGCGTGGCATGATTCCGCCATGACGGAGATCGGGAGAGCCGGCGCGCACGACCGGGTGGTCAACACCCTGGGCGCCGCCATCGTCAACGGCGACATCTCCCCTGACGACGACCTCGACATGGCGGCGCTGCAGGAGCGTTTCTCCGTGAGCAGGACCGCCGTGCGCGAGGCGCTGCGCGTGCTGGCCGCCAAGGGCCTGGTGGGAGCCCGGCCCAGGCGAGGCACCTTCGTCGCGCCGCGCGAGCACTGGGCGCTCCTGGACGCCGACGTGCTGCGCTGGCGCTTCGCCGACCGCGTGGACGAGACGTTCCTGGACGAGCTGGGCGAGGTGCGGCTGACCGTCGAGCCGGCGGTGGCGCGCATGGCGGCCCAGCGCCGCACCGATCGCGACCTGGCCGACCTGGAGGACGCGTTGGCCGCCATGCGGACCGCGGCGGGCCGGCCGGCCGCCGATCACGTGGAGGCCGACCTGGCCTTCCACCACGCCCTGCTGCGCGCCGCCCGCAACGAGCTGATGGCGCGGATGGCCACCGCGATCGAGGCGGGGCTGCGGCTGCGTGACCAGTTCGTGCACGCGACGCTCACCAGCGAATCCACCGACAAGCACGCTGAGGTGCTGCTCGCCGTACGCAGGCAGCGGCCGAAGGCGGCCGAGACCGCGATGCGGGCGCTCATCGAACGCTCCATCGCGGACGTCGACCTGGCCAAGAAGGTGCACGCTCACCCGAAGTGACCGCCTCACCCATCCGAGCCCCTGACGATCCCGACCAGCCGCTCGGCGCGGGCGGCCAGCGCCGCCGTGTCGCCGTCCGCGCACGCCTCGCCCAGCAGCGGTGAGCCCATCCCCACGGCCCGCGCCCCGGCCCGCAGGTAGCCCGGCACGTCCTCGATCCGGATGCCGCCGGTCGGCACCAGCGGGATGTGCGGCAACGGGGCCCGCACGTCCTTGACGTAGCCGGGGCCGCCCGCCGCACCCGCGGGGAAGACCTTGACCATGGCGGCCCCGTGCGACCACGCCTGTACGATCTCCGTCGGCGTGAACGCCCCCGGCAGGACGGGGACGCCGAGCCGCCGCCCTTCCCCGATCACCTCGGGCAGCACAGCCGGTGTGATCAGGTAGCCGGCGCCGGCGTCCACGGCCTGGCGTGCCGAGGCCGCGTCGAGCACGGTGCCGGCCCCGACCGCCACCCCCGGCAGCCCGCCCCCGGCCGCCCGCCGGATGGCCTCGGCCGCGCCGGGAGTCGTCATGGTGACCTCCACCGCGCGGACGCCGGCGCCGGCGAGCGTCTCCAGCACGGCGTCGAGATGGCGGGAGCCGGCGGCTCTGATGATGGCGATGACGGGCAGAGCGGCCAGAGCCTCGTCCAGCGTCGTCATCGCCCGTCCTCGCTGATCACGGTGCGGGGCGCCGGGACGAGGGTGACCGAACGCAGCTCCAGGACGGAGCCGCCGGGGTAGGCGGCGGGCCGCGCCTTCGGCGAGACGAACACGGGGGCGTCCTCCCTCAGCGGCAGCAGCCGTACCTCGATGCCGTGCTCCAGGATCTCCTCGCGGAAGCGGCGCAGCCCGATCTCCCAGGCCGGGCCGTACCAGAACTGGTCGGCCACCAGCCGGCCGCCGACGTGGGCACGGCCCGCGTCGCCGACCCAGTCCAGCCGCAGCAGCACCTCCTCCTCCCCCGCGAAAGCCTCCACGGGGACGGTGACGCGGTACACCGCGGCCTGCTCGAAGTCCGCGTCGGTGGGCGCGGAGGCCCGTCCGGAGGCAGGATCGATCACCGGCCGCCGGGCCGGGCCCGCCTGCCTGACCTGCTCCACCTTCACCTCGGGCACCTGACCGGCGGCGGGCACCGACAGCAGGCCGAACACGCCGTCGGTCCGCGCCGCGAAGTCCGGAGCGGGGTGGACCCGCACGCCGGAGGAGCCCTGCCCGTAGACCACCAGGCGGCCTTCCTCGATCACCACCGGCCGCTCGCTCAGCACCAGCCGGTCAGCCCCCCACAGCGCTCCCCGGGCCGCGGTCAGGGCGCCGGCGGCGTCCAGGACCAGGACGGCCGCGCGGGCGCCGGACGCGTCGCGCACCCGCACCAGGCAACCGGGCCCCGGCACGAGATCGGTGATCACGAGGCGGCCGGCCTCGTGCTCCACGGTCGCCGGACCCTCGACCTCGGCGACGGTGGCGGCGTCGAAGACGAGCTCCACCGGGATGCCGGCGGTCTGACAGAAGACGTGGACCGGCTCGTCGGCGTCCAGCACCCCCATGGGCTGTGCGGTGGCGCTCAGCAGCAGGCTGCCGCCGACCGGACGCGCGAGCGGCCAGACGAAATACGCCCCGGACGGCACGGTCACCGGCTCACGCGGCACGACGAGCTCGCGGCCGTCCAGCTCGACCGCGAACCGCACCTCCTCGTGGGCGGGCAGGGGCTCGACCGGCTGGTGGTTGTTGACGAACAAGAACCCCGAGCGGCCGTCGGAGCGTACGCACCAGCGCAGCGTCTCCCGATCGGCGGTGTCGCCGGGGGCGTCCGGCGGCATCACCAGCGTCATCGTCGCCAGATCCGGCCCGTCACAGGCCAGCCACAGATGCTGCAGCCGCAGATGGTGGAAGGACTCGCGGAACTGGCCGTACTCGCCGAGCGGCGCCTGGAAGTCGTAGCTGATCACCGGGCAGTCGTTGGGGTAGCCGGTGGCGTGCGACTCCTGCAGCGTGGACAGCGCGCCGATCTTCTGGGACGCGCCGTGGTACATGTAGTAGCCCTGCCACACCGACCCGCTGCCCAGCTTCACCAGCCCCAGCGCGGCGACGTCGGCGGCCTCGACGATCGGCCGGCGATGGTAGGAGGTGTACATCCCGCCGCCCAGCTCGCAGGTGGCGAACGGGTAGCGGGCCAGATGGCTCTCGTCCGAGCCGGTCACCTCGGTGTCGCGCAGGTCCGCGCCGATGGAGTCGTCGTCCCGGCCGGGCCCGAAGAAGTAGTGGGCCCGGCTCTGCCGCGGCCGGCCGTCATGGGCGGTGTCCCATGCGGCCTCCGGGTAGCCGCCGAACAACGGGATCACCTCGTCAGGCGGCAGTCGCGCGTGCCCCCAGCCGGTCGCCGTCCACAGCGGCGCGTCGATGCCCGCCGCCCGGGCGAGGCGCTTGAGCGTGACGAGGTGGCCCGGCTGGTCGTACAGCTCGTTCTCCACCTGCACCGCCACCACCGGACCGCCGTGCTCGCGGGTCAGGCCGGCGAGCTGGGCGCCGATCTGCGCGAACAGCGGGCGGACCAGGTCGAGGTAGCGGGGGTCGTCGGTCCGCGGCACACAGCCGGCCTCCAGCACCCAGTCGGGGAAGCCGCCGTTGCGCGACTCGCCATGCCCCCACGGCCCGATCCGCACCACCACATCGAGCCCCAGCTCGGCACAGGTGGCCACGAACCGGCGCAGGTCGCGGTCGCCGCTCCAGTCGAAGACGCCGCGCCGCTCCTCGTGCAGGTTCCAGAAGACGTACGTGGAGACGACCGTCACCCCGCCCGCCCGCACCTTCACCAGCTCTTCCCGCCACTCGGCCGCCGGGTAGCGGCCGTAGTGGAACTCCCCCGTGATCGGGAACCACGGCTTGCCCCTCCGGCTCAGGTGCCGGGCGTTCACGGTGATCGCGTCGGGCTGGTCGGGGCGGTCGCCCAGTCGCAGGTGACCTTGCGCGGGCGGGGGGATCCGGCTCGGGACGTCGAGTCGTCGCACAACCGCACAGTACTATGAGTAGGAAAACAAATACTACTAGTTGGTCATGGCCCGGTCGTCACCGCGGCGGCGCCCAGGGAAGGTCAGGTGCAGCGCATGATCGCGCGAGTATGGCGAGGATGGGCCTCGACCGCGACGGCCGACGACTACCAGCGCCACTACGAGTCCGAAGTGGCCGAGCATCTCCAGCAGGTCACCGGCTTCCGCGGCGCCCGCCTGCTGCGCCACGACGACGATCAAGAAGTGATGTTCACCTCCATCACGTTCTTCACCGGCATGGACGACGTGCGCGCGTTCGCCGGAGAGGACCCGGAGCGGGCCGTCGTCGAAGACGCGGCCCGCCGAGCTCTGACCCGATGGGACGAACGCGTCACTCACCACGAGGTCGCGGTCGATCTGTGACGATGACCGGCTCCTGGAGCTCGGTCACCCACCCGTCGCGGTCGTCCGGGCATGCAAGGTTGATCTCGCGGGGGTAGCCGGTCGAGCGGTAACCGTTGGCGTCGATCCAGCGGCCGAGGGTCTGGACGGTGGGCAGGACGGTCTCCATCGAGCCGCGGTGCATGATCGTCGCCGCCTGCTCGACGGGCGGCAGGTCCACGATCCGCAGCCCGTCGTCCTCGCCGAGGGGCGCGGAGACCTCGACGCCCGCGTGGATGAGGAGCCCGCCGTCCGGCGCGACCTCGTAGCAGGTGATCCCGGGCCCGGAGGGGGCGATGCCCGCCGCCTCCAGACGCCGGGACAACTCCTCGTAGAGCGGCTGGATGATCGGGCCGACGGCGTCGAAGTCCGGCGCCAATCCGGTCAGCTCGGCCACCCGCACGCTCGGCAGGCTCTTCAGTACGACATCGCTGCTGGGCATCTGCCCCTCGCTCTCGATCGAACGGAGCCTCGCCTCGACCTGGGCCAGCCGGGCCGCCGCTGCCGTCATCGCCGCCTCCAGCTCGGCACGCCGCAGCCGGAGCATGGCGCGCAGCTCCTCGGTGGTCACCTTCTCGTCCAGGATCAGCTGGACCTGCCGGAGGGTGAAGCCGAGGTCTTTGAGCGCGATGACGCGGTTGAGGCGGGCCAGCTGGGCGGCCGTGTAGTAGCGGTAGCCGGTGGCCGGATCCACGTGGGCCGGGCGCAGCAGGCCGGTCGCGTCGTAATGACGCAGCATCCGGACCGAGACGCGGCCGTGCCGGGCGAAGTCTCCGATGGTGAACATGATGGCTCCGAGTTGACCGCCTGACACGGTGTGAGGGTCAAGGACGGCTCACTCTTTCGGTGAGTGGGCGAACCGTACCGTGATGGACAAGCCGCCTTCAGGGCGTGCGCGGGTGACGAGGGTGGCGCGGTGAGCCCGCGTGACGGCGTCGACGATGGCGAGGCCGAGGCCGTAGCCGTCACGGTGGCCGTGACGATCGGGCGCCAGCCTCTGGAAGGGGTGGAACAGGCGCTCGATCTGGTCCTCGGGGACGACCGGCCCGCTGTTGGCGACCGTGAGGGCCACCTGCGTGCCGGAGGTCCGCGTGGTGACCCGCACGTGCCCGCCCGCGTGGTTGTGCCGGACGGCGTTGTCGACGAGGTTGGCGACGAGGCTTTCGATCAGTTTCGGGTCTCCCGCCGTCACGGCGGGCGCCAGGTGGTCGGCGAGGTCGATGCCCTTCTCCGACGCCCGGCCGCGGCGGGTGGCGAGCGCTCCTTCGACGATGTGGGCGAGGTCGAGGGTGTCCCAGCGGGTGACGCCGCGCTCGCTGGTGGCCAGGGCGAGCAGCGCCTCGACCAGCCGCTCCTGGTGCCCGCCGAGGGCCAGCGCCTCATGGCAGGCCGCGCGCAGGGCGCCGGCGTCGGCGTCGGGATCGGCGAGGGCGACTTCGAGGAGGGTACGCAGGCCCGCGAGCGGGGTGCGCAGCTCGTGGGAGGCATTCGCGACGAAGTGACGCTGGGCCTCGAAGGACGCCTGCAGGCGGGCGAACAGGTCGTCGAGGGTGTGGCCGAGCGCGGTCAGCTCGTCCACGGGCTCGCCGAGGTCCAGGCGCCGGTGGAGGTTCCCCGCGGAGACGACCTCGGCGGTGGCGGTGATGGTACGCAGCGGCCGCAGGAACCGGCCGGCCACGTACCAGCCGAGGGCCAGCGCGACGGGGACCAGCAGGACGAGGGCGACGGCGGAGCCCACGAAGAGCTGGGGCAGGCTGATCCCGGGCCCGGCCGCGGCGGCCGCCGTGCTCGCCGAGGGACGGCCCGCGGGCCTGGTCGCCTGGACGGTGGCGAGCGGGAGGTCGACGACGACGAGCACGAGGACTCCGGCGGCGTAGACGCCCGCCGCGTAGGCGAGGGCGAGCCGCCTCTGCAAGGACCTTCTGGCCAGCTGCCGGGAGATCATGACGGCCCGATGCGGTAGCCGCCTTCGCGGACGGTCTCGATCACGGGCGGATCGCCGAGCTTGGCCCGCAGCCGGTGCACGGTGTGCTTGACGGCGCTGCTGAACGGGTCGGCGGCCTCGTCCCAGACGCGCTCCAGCAGCTCCTCGGCGGAGATGACCAGGCCGGGCACGGCCAGCAGGCATTCGAGCAGGGCGAACTCCCGTGGGCTCAGCTCAAGACGCCGGCCGCCCCGGAACACGGTACGGCGGGCAGGATCGAGGGTGATGTCCCCGTACGCCAGGGTGGGCGGGAGCGGCGGAGTGGCGCGGCGGGCCAGCGCGCGGACGCGGGCGACCAGCTCGGCGAACGCGAACGGCTTGGGCAGGTAGTCGTCGGCGCCGAGGCCGAGCCCGGCGACGCGGTCCTCGATCGTGCCGGAGGCGGTGAGCATCAGCACGCGGCTCTCGCAACGGCCCTGGGCGAGCCGCCGGCAGATCTCGTCCCCGTGGACGCCGGGCAGGTCACGGTCGAGGATCACCACGTCGTAGCGGGTGACGGCCAGACGGTCGAGGGCGGCGCTCCCGTCCAGGACGACGTCCACGGCCATGCCCTCGCGGCGCAGCCCGGTCCCGATGGAGCGGGCGAGGACCTCGAAGTCCTCCACGACGAGAACTCTCACCGCCCGCCGCCGATCCTCGTGCGGACGGACCGTCCAGTGGGTGGAGGAGCCATGCGTCAACGATGCCAGACCTCAGGTTCCAGCCAGGTCGCAGCGGCCGCGACCCGGCCGGAACCGGACGCCGCGTACAACCGTCGGCATGACTCCATCTACGGCCGGCCGACGGGCCGGACAGGACGGCTTCCCGCAGGCGCTGCGAGCCGAGTGGGCCAGGTTCCGCTCCTCGCGCGGCTGGGCGCTCGCCATGGCGGCGTCCGTGCTGGTCACCGTGTCGCTCGGACTGCTGATCGCCGGGGGCGTCCGCAGCACCTGCGTGACCGGCAAAGGCGAAGGTCCCTGCCCCGCGCCGTTGCTGGGACCCGACGGCACGGCGGTGAAGGACAAGTACTACTTCGTGCACCAGCCGCTCAAGGGGAACGGCGCCATCACCGCCCGCGTGTCGGACCTGACCGGGCAGATGCGGCTGCCGGACGCGGTGCCCGGGGTGCGCAACGTCGCGGAAGGAGTGGTGCCATGGGCCAAGGCCGGGCTCCTCGTCAGGCAGAGCCTCAAGCAGGGCACACCGTACGCCGCCGTCATGCTCACCGGAGAGCACGGCGTGCGGATGCAGCACAACTACGTCCACGACATTCCCGGCGGTCCTCACAACGGCCCGCAGTGGCTGCGGCTGACCAGGTCGGGCGACACCGTCAGCGGCTACGAGTCGGACGACGGCAGGACGTGGACCGAGATCGGCACGGTCGAGCTGGCCGGGCTGCCGGAGACGGTCGAGATCGGGCTGTTCGCCACCTCACCGGGCGTCCTGTGGAGCATGGCGAAAGCCTTCGCCCAGGCCACCGCCACCTTCGACCAGATCACGCTGCAGGGCGCGAACGGTTCGTGGCGGCACGACGACGTCGGCGTCGGCCTGGAGTCCGACGGCAGGACCCCGCATCACCCGGGCGGGGTCGTCGAGTCCGGCGACAAGCTCATCGTGACCGGCGGCGGTGACATCGGGCCCGCCACGGTGGAGGGCGGCATGCGCGCCGACCTCATGCTGATCGGCGGGGCCGTGGGGCTGATCCCGGTGCTCGCGGCGGCGGTGACGTTCTGCACGACGGGACACCGGCGCGGGCGGAGCCCAGGCGGCCTGCCGGAAGGGCCGCACCCGGCGCGGCGGCCGGCGGCCCAGGCCGCGGTGTTCGGCGCGCTCGCGTTCGTGACGGGGCTGGTGACCTCGGGGGTCGTGGTCCCCGCCGGCCTGGCACTGTTGCGCGCCCATCAGAACCCGATCCAGCCGATCACCCTGGCCACCGGGCTCCGGGTGATCGTCGGCTACGCGGCGCTGACCGCGGCCGCCGCCGTGCTGGCTCTGGGCCTGGCCGCGCTGGCAAAGCGGGCTGTCGTCGCCATCGGGCTGTCGATCGCGCTGGTCGTCGTGCCCTACGGGCTGGCGACCGCGGGCCTGGCGCCGTGGCTGCTGATGGTCACGCCGGCCGCCGGGTTCGCGATCACGCAGAGCGTCCCCACGTTCGCGCACGTGGACGTCGGCCCGTCACTGCTCGAAGGCTACTATCCGCTCCCGCCATGGGCGGGTTTGGCTGTGACGTGCGGATATGCCGCTGTCGCGCTCGGGGCGGCGATCGCCGTACGCCGCAGGAGAGCACCCCGTGAACGCGATTCCCGGCTCAGGTAGGCTCCTCTGAGCCCTCGTCAGTCGCGCGGACCCAGGCCGTGCTCGTAGGCATAGATGACCGCGCGCACCCGCGAGGGCAGCCCGAGTTTGCGCAGGATGCTGGCGACGTGGGTCTTGACCGTGCCCTCCTCGATGGTCAGGGCACGGGCGATCTCCGCGTTGCTGAGCCCTCGCGCCAGCTGGCGGAGCACCTCCAGCTCACGGGCGGTCAGCCGCTGCCGCGCCTCGGCGGCGGACGCGGGCGACAGCCGCGCGAAGCGGTGGATCAGCCGCGTGGTGACCTTCGGGTCCACCAGTCCGTGCCCGCCGTGCAGCGCCCGTACGGCCTCCAGGAGCAACTCGGGGTCGCTGTCCTTGAGCAGGAACCCCGAGGCCCCCGACTGCAGCGCCCCGAACAGGTACTCGTCGGTGTCGAACGTCGTCAGCGCCAGCACCCTCGGCGGCGCCTCCACCGCGGCGAGCTGCCGGATCGCGGCGATCCCGTCGACGTAGGGCATGCGCAGGTCCATCACGACCACGTCGGGACGCCTCCACAGCGCCTGGTGCACGGCCTCGGCCCCGTCGGCCGCCTCACCGACCACCTCGATGTCGGGCTCGCCGTCCAGCGTCAGGTGCAGGGCCTCGCGTACGGCCGGCTGGTCGTCGGCGATCACCACCCGAATGGTCACGCCACTCCCTTCGGTGACGGTGAGTCGATCGGGACGGTGGCCTCGACCAGCCAGCCGCGCCGCGGACCCGGGCCCGCGGTGAGGGTGCCGCCGTGCCGCAGCGCACGATCGCGCATGCCTCTGATGCCGCGTCCCTCCGCTCCGGCACGGGCGTGGCCGTTGTCGGCGATCGAGACGGCCACCGCGGCCCGGCTGTGCCGGATCCGCACGTCCACCTCGGTGGCTCCCGAGTGGCGGGCGGCGTTGGTGAGCGCCTCCTGCACGATGCGGTAGACCGTACGGCTCACGCCGGGCGGCAGCGGGGTGCCGGGACCCGTCCGGTGGACCGAGATCCGCAGGTGCGGAGTGGAGAGCCGGGCGGCCAACTCGTCGAGGTCTTCCTGGCCGGGTTCGGCGGAGGTCTCGCGCAACGTGTCGAGGAGGGCGCGCACCTCCTCCAGCGCGGCGGACGACAGGTCGGCGATGGTGCCCAGCGCCTTGTCGGCGGCCGGGGTCCGGCCGCGCAGGGCCCGGCGGGTGGCCGTGGCCTGGATGCGGATCGCGGTGAGATGGTGGCCGACGCTGTCGTGCACATCCCGGGCGAGCCCGGCGCGTTCCTCGGCCAGCGCGCGCATGGCCTCGGCGTGGTCGAGCCGTGCCGCCTGTGCGGCCCGCGCGGCGTGCAGCCTCAGCATGCGGCCGACCGCCACAGGGGCGACGCCCAGGACGATCAGGTCGGTCAGCGTGGCGGCCCCGATCGACTGAGGCAGCAGCGTCCCGTAAAAGACCACCCACGCCACCGAGGCGACCAGGACCAGCCACGGCCGCCGTGACCGATGGGCGGCGGCCGCGCAGAACAGGCAGGTCGCGACCAGCCGCCCCGGCCAGCCGGGCACGACCAGGCCGAACAGGGCCACCCCGGCCGACAGGACGGCGGCGGTGAGGGGCAGCCTGCGCCAGATCAGCACCGGCAGGCACCCGGCCACGCTCAGTGCGGCCACCACCGGCAGCGCAGGAGCCGGGAACCGCTTCTCCAGCAGGGTGACCGCGATGAGGACCATGGAGGCGACGACGACCACCAGGCCGTCCAGCCGGGTTCCCTTCGGCAGCCTGCGGGTCAGCCGCGAACCTCCGGCGCGTGCCCGGTCACGAAACGTCTGCAGCGTGGTCTCCCGATGGTGCCGCTGTCACGATCTGTGCGAAGTCGTCCCCGGCCGCGAGCCGTTCGATCAGTTTCCGTACCGCGTCACGTCCGCCGTTCGCCTGGACCCAGCGGCTCACCTGGCAGGCGGCCTTGGCGTACGCCTGCGGGTCGGTGCCGGCCATCTCGAGCCAGCCCGTCAAGGTCTCGGGGAGCGCGTGGCGCGAGTCGACCAGGCACCGGTCCCCGGCCGTCTCCGGCGCGAGATGACGCGGATCGCCGGAGACGAGCACCGCCAAGCCTTCGTCGAACCACTGCGGCACCTGCTCCGCCCTGCCCCCGAGCCGTACGTGCAGCTCCACATGGGACAGCTCGTGGGACGCGATCACCGGGTCGGCCCCGCGCGGCGACAGCATCACCGCGCGGTTCAGCACCGCGATGCCCCGCTCCCCGCCGCCGCCGATGCGCCGGTAGCAGGCGTCCGTCAGG
This sequence comes from Nonomuraea wenchangensis, assembly GCF_900111685.1. GTDB lineage: Bacteria > Actinomycetota > Actinomycetes > Streptosporangiales > Streptosporangiaceae > Nonomuraea > Nonomuraea wenchangensis. The sequence goes on along the minus strand of NZ_FOHX01000018.1, from coordinate 154,470 downwards.
CACACCAGGACGCCGGGCGAGCTCTCGCGTCCGCCGTAGAAGGCTCCGACGCGCTGCCGCGCCTGCTCGACGACGTCGGTCACGTGCCGTCGCTGGGCCTGCGACAGGCCCGGTTCTGCGTACACCCCGGGCTGAAGCCGCTCCAGCCCGTAACAGCCGGGGCAGGTGGTGGCCGCCACGGACGGGAAGGCCGTCACGACCCCGGCCACCGCCGCCACGACCAGCGCGGCCGATCCGCCCAGCAGGAGCACCCATTTCCTGCGCCGCCCCCATGCCGCCATCTTTCCTCCCGTTCCGGTCAGTCCAAGCTTCCCTGATTCACTGCGAGGGGGACTCGCAGATCGTCCCGGCCGGTGGCAGCCGGCCGTCGACCAGATAGTGGTGTACGTGCTCGCGTACGCACGGGTTGCCGGACAGGTAGAGGGCGTGACCTCCGTCGGCCGCCAGGTAGCGGGCGCCGGGCAGCCGGCCGGCCAGCCGGCGGCCGTCGGCGGGCGGGGTGTTGTCGTCGTGCTCGCCGCCCGCGATGAGGACGGGAGGCAGGCCCGGCGCCGCGAGAGGGTGGGGTGGATAAGTCCGGGTCGCCGGCAGGCCCCCGCAATGATTGGCCATCGGCCACACCGCGCGCCATCCGATGTGGGGCGTGTCACGGCGCAGGGCGGTCTCCAGCTCCTTGACCTTGCCGTAGCCGGGGTAGGGCAGGTCCGCGCAGAGGACGACGCGTGACAGGTCGGGGTCCACGGCCCCCTCCACCTTGGCGAAGAACGAGGCGTCACCCGCCTGCGCGCGGGCGAGCCCGGCGGCCAGCCGCTCCCAGGTGTCCTCGAAGGAGAAGGTGGCGCGAGAGGCGATCTGGGTGTCGCTGACCCCGGCCTGGGGACCGGCTTCGGGGGCCGGAACGGGCTCGCGGCGGGCCCTGGCCATCACCTCGTCCCAGACCGCCACCGGATCCTTGCCGTGCAGGGCGCAGGTCACGGTGCTCCGGCACCAGGCGGCGAAGCGTGCGAAGTTGCCCTCCAGGGCCTTGGTGCGCGGCTGGAGCCAGGCACGAAGGTCGGGGGTGGTGTGGTCGAGGACGCTGTCGAGGTACATGCGGCCGACCTTGCGGGGGAACAGCTCGGCGTAGGCCTGCCCGAGCACGGTGCCGTGCGAGTTGCCGAAGTAGGTGAGCCGGGCCTGGCCGAGGGCCTTCCTGATCGCCTCCATGTCGTGCGCGATCTGCCAGGAGTTGAGGTTGCCCGCCAGGACGCCGGCCTCTTCGGCGCAGGCTTCGCCGAAGGCGCGGTTCTTCGCGGCGTACGCGTCGTAGGCCGCCTTGTCCGGGAACACCCACTCGGTGGCGAAGGGCGCGTGGATCGGGCAGTCGATCGCCGTCGACGCCCCGAACCCCCGCGGGTCGAAGATCACCACGTCGAACCACTCGGTCAGGTCGGCGAAAGCCTGCTTCGCCTGCCGGAGAAGCACGATCTGCTCGCCGGGCCCACCGGTGTTGACCAGCAGCACGCCCTTCTTACGAGCCTGGTCCCGTGCGGGCAGCTTGGCGAGGCCGATCGCGACCTCCGGTCCTGATCGGCGGGTCCAGTCGGCCGGCACCTGGAGCTGCGCGCAGTGCAGACCGTCTCCGCAGTCCTGCCACGACAGCGGTGTGGCCGTGGCCGGCGCGACGGCGACGGCAGCGCCGAGGATGAGCGAGGCAACGGTGTTCATCCTGGAAGGATGGCCGGGGCAGGGGCGCCCGGGCGTCCCTCTTTCTGCATATCTTTCGCCCGCGGTCCCTCGCTGATCCTCGTCGCAGCATCGGGATCAGTACGGCGGCGACGGAGTTCGACGGAGAGCCCGACGGTGCTCACGTGCGGGAGCCGGCACAGCCTCCTCAAAGAGGAACCATCGAGCTGGCATTTTGCCTGATGAGACACCTCCTGCCCAGGAACGAATGCTAGCTCGTCGATCGCCCCAAGCACGTACGGAGGCCGACCACGTCCTGGCGAACGTGAGGGTTGTATCTGTGCGGCGGCAATCTCTCGTCTGCCCACCACCTACGGAACTTGGGTGAACGTGAGGACAGTGGCCGGCATGCGCCCGGCGGACGACCTTCCACACCGGGATGCACCGCCGAGCCGCTCAAGCCAATCCCGCCGCCGATCTGGCGCGCTCGACCGCCTTGCGCAGCGTGGCGGCGCTGCTGTCGAGCGCGGCACGCTCCTGTGCCGTCATGGAAGGTTCGTGCATCTGTTGCACCCCTCCGGCACCGAGCACACAGGACAACGACAGCGTCACCCCGTACCCGGGGTGGTAGGCCGCCACGGGCAGCACCGCACGCTCGTCCCGCAGCACCGCCTCGGCGAGTCGCGCCGACACCGCACCGATGCCGTACTGGCTGGCCCCCGTTCCCTCGATGATCGTGATGTTGGCATACCGGATGTCCTGCTCCACCTCGGCCCGGATCTGGTCGACGGAGGTGCCCGACTCTGCGAGCAGGTCCAGAACGGGGATCCCGCCCACGGCCGCCGACGACCACAACAGCACCTCCGACGTACCGTGCTCGCCGACCACCACGGCCTGGACGTCACGAGGCCGGACGCGCAACCGGTCCGCCAGGTGCACTCGGAAACGCAAGCTGTCGATCAATGTCCCGGTAGAGAACACCCTGTCTCCGCCGCCCAGTTCCCGCGCCAGGTCGGCCAGCGGATCCGGCGGGTCGGTGACGACCATCAGGACCGCATCGGGTACGGCCTCAACCACCTTTGGCACGATGTCCGCGTAGACCCTCGCGTTGGTCTCGACCAACCGCAGCCGCCCCTGGCTATCGCTGCGATCAGTCGCCCCTCCACTCTTCTCGTTCACCCCAGCAGTCAGGATCACCAGATCGGAACCGCTCAGATCCTCGAACCCGCCGGCATGCACCTCCATAGTGGGTGACAACGGCGTCGCATAACGCATGTCGGCTGCCACCCCCTCCGCCCGCGCGCTGTCGCGGTCCACCAGCACGACCTCGCGACACGCCCCTCCACGCTCGATCAAGGACAACACCGTTGCCGACCCCACCGCGCCGACACCGACCACACCGACCTTCACCCTCATAGCCTTCCCGGACACACCGAGCAGACTGCCCATGCAGGGAAGCTTGTTACTGCAAGTAGGTAAAGATCATCCCTGGCAGCCAGAGCTCTCTACTGATCGGATGCCGGTCTTCTCCTTGTGCGCCGCGTGTTCGTGGCCCCTTCACCACCTTGTTCTGATAGCCCATGTGGAGGTCGACAGGGTGATGGGCAGAGCAACCCTGAAGCCCGCCACGTATCGAGAAGTATGAGGAGGCGGACATGGGGCAACGTACCGTCAACCTCGACGATCTGAGCATCTTCCTAGCCCGTCTGACCTCCCTTCTGCTGCGCTCCTCTGGTGAGGGCGCCTACGTCATTGAGCGAGCCGTGAGCACCAGCGCCCAAGCCTTTGGCTGCCGGGTGTCCCTCGTCCTCGTCCCCGAAGCAGCCGTGCTCATAGTCACCGCGGCGGACGGCAGCACCCGGACCGTCTCCGCACACGGCTTTCCGGAGATCATCCGGCTCGACCGGGTGGCGGCGCTGAAGCTGTTCCTGGCAGACGTCAAGGCGGGCAATCTCGCGCTGGGCGAGGCCGACCGCAGGCTGGCGCGGATCGAGGCCGCCCCGGCGCCGTACCCCTGGTGGCTGAAGTTCCTCGGTGTCCTGCTGTTCTCCCTGGGCTTCGCCCCACTGGTGCAGCCCACCTGGTACGAGATCACCACCACGGCGGTCCTGGGCGCGGTCGCCGCAGCCCTCGTGGTCGCCGCCATCCATGTGCCACGACTGTCGAAGATTCTCCCGCTTGTTGTCTCGACCGTCGTCTCCGTCGTCACGATCGAACTGTTCACCGGCGATCCAGCACACGGCGGCCCAGTCCTGCTGATGCTCCCGGCGTTGTTCTACTTCATACCGGGTGATTACCTCAGCGCGTCAACCACGGAGCTGGCCGTCGGTCTGGTCACTACCGGCGCGATCCGGCTCGTCTACGCCACGTTCCTGCTCGTCCAGCTCTACCTCGGCGTGCTCCTGGGCATCCTCGTCACCGGCACCTCCCCCCACACCCTCTTCGACACCGCCGCCAGCGCCGATCTGCCGAGGTGGGCGATGTTCCTGGGCGGGATCGTTTTCACCGCCGGCACGATCCTGGCCTTCGCCATCCCGTACCGCTTTTTTTGGATTCTTCTGGTGCTGGTCTACGTCACGTTCGGGGTGCAGTCGCTTTTTACCAAGATGATTTTGGAAACCGGGGGCACGTTCGTCGCCGCGGTCGTGCTCGGCGCCGCAGCCAATCTGCTGGACCGTATACCGGCCGGCCCACCTCGCTTGATCCTCATCCTGCCTGGCTTCTTCACCCTCACCGTCGGCTCGCTCGGCATGCGCGGCCTGACCACCCTGGCCGGCGGCTATGTCATCGAAGGCTTCCAAGATCTGCAGAAAATGGTCACGATCGTCACCGCGCTCTCGATCGGACTGGTCGTCGGTATAGCGCTCACGCATGCACGCGCCACGACGGGGCCGATCGCACCAACACCTCCCATAACGTCAGAGGGCGTCTGAAGAGCGAAGTTTGTGGTTGATTGCCGGTTACGTGTATCGCCAGGTTGGGGTGGTTTCGCCGGTTATGTGTCGGGCGAGGTTGTCGATGGAGGCCAGGCGGATCATAGCCGCGGGAGCAATGCTTGAGATCTGTGGATCACCGGGAAAGGGGTGTGACTTCCCGGTGATCATGTGAATCCACAAGCATGACCGACGCGCCAACGTCGGCCCCGTCCCCCGCGCTGATGGACGAGCCGGTACGCGAGGGCGCCCGCGAGATGCTCGCCGAAGCGCTCAAAGCCGAGGTCGACGCCTAGATCGCCACCTTCGCCGACGAGCGGGACGAGACCGGCCGCCGCCTGGTGGTGCGCAACGGCCACTACCAGCCTCGCACCGTGTTGACCAGCGCGGGCGCGATCGAGGTCCGCGCCCCGCGGGTCGACGGCAAGCGCATCGACGCGGCGACGGGGGAACACCGGCGTTTCTCCTCATCCATCTTGCCGCCCTGGTGCCGCAAGAGCCCGGCCATCACCGAAGTGCTGCCGCTGCTCTACCTGCACGGCCTGTCCACCGGCGACTTCATGCCCGCGCTGGGTCTGTGGGCTGATGGCATCCACGTCAACATCCGGCTGGAAGAGCACAAACCCTGCCTGCTGGTGCTGATCGGGGTGCGTGCCGACGGCCGCAAGGAACTCGTCGCCCTGACCGACGGCTACCAGGAGTCGGCCGAACCGTGGGCCGACCTGCTGCTTGCTTGCGCCCGGCGTGGCATGCGGGGGCCGGTGCTCGCGGTCGGGGACGGCGCGTTGGGCTTCTGGTCGGCGCTGGCCGAGATGTTCCCGCAGGCCAAGGCTCAAAGGTGCTGGTTTCACAAGATCGCCAACGTGCTGGGGGCACTGCCGAAGTCGGCCCATTCCGGGGCGAAGAAGGCCCTCGCGCAGATCTGGAACGCCGAAAGCAAGGACCGCGCGCTGGCCGCGGTCGCCGCCTTCGAGGCCGCCTACGGCGCGAAGTTCCCCAAAGCCGTCGCCAAGGTCACCGACGACGTCGATGAGCTGCTGGCCTTTTACGACTATCCGGCCGAGCACTGGCGGCATATGCGCACCAGCGACAGCGGCGGCTTCGGCCGCCCGGGTCCAGGCGCTAGCCGGCATGATCGACATTCACAGCCCGACCGGAGGCCCTACGGTGATCACCGTCGTACTCCCCCCGCGCATCTGAACGGAGCAGCGCATGCTGCTCACACCGACGAGGGCCTGCGCGCCGCGATCCAGATCCCCGAGGCCGTCACCCGGATCATGGGCGCCAGCCGCCGCACCGAAACCCTGGGCACGCTCACCCCGAGGGAGCGCGAGGTGCCGGCCATGATGGCGGAGGGGCGTTCCCGCAACGCCGTCGCCGCCGCGCTGTTCCTGTCGTACGGTGCGATGAAGAAGGACCTTCACCAAGCTCGGTCTGTCCCTCTCGGACAACGACCACCGCCGGGTACTCGCCGTCCTGCACCACCCGCAGGACTGACCACCCCGACGGTTCGGCCCTGCGCAGACGTTGGTCAAAGCGTCGATCATGTTTCGGGGGGAGCCCCGGCTCCTGACCGGGGCCGGGGCTGGGGCGTCAGAGCTCGGCCAGGACCTCGATGTCCTGCGCCGTGACGTCGCGGGCCAGGGCGAAGGCCGCGGTGGCGGCGGGGGTGCCGGGCGCGGCCTCGCGGGCCGCCTGCAGGCTGGCGGCCGAGTCCCAGCGCCAGACGCCGACCCACGTCTCGTCGTTCAGCCGGCCGAGGCGGGCCTCGGTGAGGCCGGACTGGGTGGCTCTGACCGCGGCGACCAGAGCGGCGTGCCGGGCCTGAACCTGCTCGGCCTCAGCGGGATCCGCCTGGAACTGGGTGATGCTGATGACCGTCATTACTGGACCCACTCTCTAGAGTTGGCATTTAGTGAATCTATCTAGAGATAAACTCTAGCCATGAGCGATGTCAAGCGGACGAACAAACGAGCGGAGAAGGCCAAGGAGACGCGCCGGCGCATCCTCGCGGCGGCGCTGGAGCTGTTCATCCAGGACGGGTACGGCGCAACGAATCTTCAGGACATCGCCGACAAGGCCGGCGTCGCGGTGCAGACGATCTACTTCGTCTTCGGCAACAAACGCGCCCTGCTCAAGGAGTTGGTCGACGTCACGATCGCTGGCGACGACGAGCCGCTGGCCACCATGGACCGGCCGTGGTACACAGGGGCGCTGGCCTCGGCGACCGCCCAGGACCTGCTGCGCGCCTACGTCAGCGGCACGACCTCGGTCATGGAACGCGTCGCGCCGATCACCAAGGTCCTGGAGGCGGCGATCGCGAGCGACCCCGAGGTGGCCGCGTTGTGGCCGCACGACGTCGACCCCCGATACGTCGTCCACCACGGCGCCGCCAAGGCGCTCGCCGGCAAGCCCGGCGCGCGGGCCGAGGTGTCGGTCGAGGAGGCCGCCGACCTGCTGTACGGCCTGCTCAGCCCGGAGCTCTACCTCCTGTTCGTGAAGGAGCGGGGCTGGCCGCGCGAGCGCTGGGAGCGGTGGGTCGGCGAGACCCTCCGCTCCCAGCTCTGCGTCGCCGAGGCTTGATCAGGTCTGGCGGCGGCTGCGGTAGGCGGCCGTCTTGGCCCGAGCCGTGCACGCCGTGCCGCAGTAGAGGCGCGAGGCGTTGCGGGTCAGGTCGATGTAGACCGCCTCGCACTGGTGCGCCGCGCACTGTCCGAAGCGGTCCGGGCCGTAGCCGTCCACGATGAGCGCCAGCGCCGTGGCGAACTCGCCGCCCAGGGCCTCCACCTCGGTGCCGCCCGACCCGTGGAAGTGAAGGTGGAACGGCTGGCCGACGTCCTCGGCCAGGTAGGGCTGCGCCCCGTACCTGCGGATCATGGCGTTGATGCGAGCGGCCTGGTCCGCCGGCCGCTCCGCCAGCAGCGCCTGCCGCAGCTCGGTGGCCAGCTCGGCCAGGCGCCGCCCCGCGTCCGGGACCGCGCGCAGGGCCGCACCCGCACGGTCGCCGAGCCGGGCGGCGAACGCCGCCGTCAGCTCCTCGCCCGCCAGGGGCCGCACCGAGGCTCCGCCCCGCCAGTGCGCCGTGGCCAGGTTGACCAGCTCGGCGATCAGCGGGGCCTGCCGGGTCACGTTACAGGCTATTTCCACTTGACTGGTAACACCTTCCCGTATGTCATAGGCGTAATCCAGTTAGATGGTAACGGAGCCGCCATGTTCGCGCCCTATCGCCGCCTGCTGACCCGACCAGGCGTCCCACGCCTGCTCCTCAGCGCGCTCATCGTCAAGCTGGGCACGCCCGTGCTCAGCCTCGCCCTGCTGCTGGCCGCCGTCGACCGGCTCGGCTCCTACGCCACCGCCGGCCTCGTGCTCACCGGACACGCCCTGGCCCTGGCCCTGTGCGCGCCACTCGGCGGGCGCCTCGCCGACCGCTACGGCCCGCGCCCGGCCCTGACCGGCTACCTGGCCGCCCACACCCTCGCCTACGCTCTCCTGCTCCTCGCCCCGCCCGCCCTCATGATCGGCGCCGCGGTGCTGCTCGGCGCCACGACGCCGCCCGCCGGATCGGTCATCAGAAGCGCCTGGCCGCGTCTCGTCCCCGCCGACTCCCTGCCCGCCGCGTACGCGATCGACAACGCCGTCAACGAGCTGATGTTCATCGCCGGCCCCGTGCTCGTGCCGGTCCTGACCCTGGCCGTCCCGGCCCAGGGCGTGGTGGCCGCCGCCGGCGCCGCCGTGCTGCTCGGCACCACGCTCCTGCTGGCCTCCCCCGCGGTACGGCAGGCGGCACCCACCCCACCCGGCAGGCTCCACCTGGCCGGCCCGCTCACCCACCGGCCCACCCTCCTGCTGCTGACCATCGCCGCCCTCGGCACCTTCACCTTCGGCTGCCTGCGCATCGCCACGGTCGCCTCGGCCACCGCCTTCGGCTCCGCCGCCTCCGCCGGCGTGCTGATGGGCCTGCTGTCGGCGGGCGCCCTCCTCAGCACCCTCGGGTACGGCGCGCGGGCCTGGCCCGTCACCGGCGGGCGCCTGCTCGTCCTGCTCTCGCTCGCCGAGGCGGCCGTCCTGCTCGGCGGGGGCTGGGCGCCGGGCTTCGTCACCCTCGCCGTACTGATCGGTCTTGCCGGGCTGGTGACCGGGCCGCGTGACGCCGTCGTGCCGGCCCTGCTCGCCGCGCACGCCCCCGCTCGCTACCGCACCGAGGTCTTCGCCTGGCTCAACACGTTCATGTGGGCCGGCTACGGTCTGGGCACCGCCGTCGCCGGCCGGCTCACCGGCCTCCACGACACCGGCGGCGCGGCCTTCGGCGCCGCCGCAGCCGCGGCCGTGGCAGGTGCCATCCTGGCAGCCGTCGCCGGCCGGATCGCCCCGCCCCCGCCCGACGCGGCCCCGGCCACCCACGGCCCTGCCCGTGCATCTGATCACGTGGCTGACGACTGAACGGTTAGGCTGTCCAGCGGGCGGCGCGAGCGTGGGGAGGCACGATGACGACCGGCGACGACCAGCACGTGACCGGCGGGGGGACGGCGACGCGCCGGCCCCCGCGCCAGACGCACGCCGACGCGATCGACGCGTTCATCGCCGCCGCCAACACCGGCGACCCGGCCCGCCGGGCCCGGCTGCTCAGTCTGGTGCTCGCCCCCGACGTGTCGTTCCACGGCCCTCTCGGCAGGGGCGCCGGACGCGGCGCGGTGGAGGACTTCATCACCGAGGTGGTGCAGAGCTACTCGGCGGGACGGTGCCGCATGGTACGGACGACGGCGGTCGACGCGCCCCACGAGTGGGCCAGGTTCGGCTGGCGTTTCGAGTCCGCCGACGGCACCGCGGTCCTGACGGGCACCGACATGGTGCACCTCACCGCCGCCGGCGACATCGACCAGATCGTGGTCTTCGCCGGGCCCCTGCCGCAGGAAGGCTGAGCGACGCTCCCGCCCTCGGGCGCCGCGAATTCGAAGCAGTAAGGTGAGCGGCGTGAGCGACCCGACGGCCGGACTGAACACCGAGCAACTTGGCGCCTACTTCGCCCTGATGGAGGTCAGCAGCCTCCTGCAGTACGCGGTGGAGGAGCACCTGCGGGCCGACGGCGACCTCAGCTGGGTGCAGTTCCAGATCCTGGCCCGGCTGGTGGACGCGCCGGAGGGCAGGTTGCGGATGACCGACCTGGCCGACGGCGTCGTCTACAGCCGCAGCGGGCTCACCTACCAGGCGGGGCTGCTGGACAAGCGTGGCCTGATCACCCGTTCACCGTCGCCGGACGACGAGCGCAGCGTGATGGTGACCGTCACGGACGCCGGCCGGGAGCTGGTCGCCCGGGTGCTCCCCGGGCACGTCGCCCAGGTGCGGGGGTTGTTGTTCGAGGCGATGAGCGACGAGGACCTCGCGGCGCTCGGCGGTGTGCTGGCCCGCGTCCGCGCCCACATGCGCGCCACCCCGCCGCGGTCCGCCAAGCCCCGAGCCGGACGCAACCGGGCCGGTTGACCCGTCGTGCCCGTCGTGCCCGTCGTGGCCGTCCCCCTCTCGTCGGCGGGGGTCAGGTGGCGGTGGGCGCGACGATGACGACCTTGCCGTGCAGCTCGCCCGCGGCGGCCTGGGTGTGGACCGCCGGCAGCTCGGCCAGCGGGACGCGCCGGGCGACCTCGACGCGCAGCTCGCCGGAGTCGATCAACTCGGCCAGCCGCGCCAGCTGGCCGGCGTCGCTGCGGACGAACAGGTCGATGCCCCGTACGTCGCGCTGCTCGTCGGAGGGCGCGGGCATCCACACGGTCGTGTTCACCAGCACTCCCCCGGGCCGGATCAGGGCGAGCAGCGCCGCCAGCCGCTCCGGGTCGATCGGGGCGAGGTTGAGCACGACGTCGACCGGCTCGCTCACCGCCGCGCCGACGTCGGTGGTGGTGTGGTCGATGACCTCGTCGGCGTGGGCCCTGACCCGCTCGCCGCTGCGCGGGCCGGCCGTGGCGATCACGTACGCGCCGGCCCGCGCGGCGAGCTGCACGGCGTAGCCGCCGACCGCGCCGCCCGCGCCGTTGACCAGCACGCGCTGTCCCTTGGTGAGCCGGGCGTGGTCGAACAGCGCCTGCCACGCCGTGAGGCCCACCACCGGCAGCGCGGCGGCGTCGGGCAGCGGGATGCTCTTGGGCGCCGGCGCCAGGATCTCGGCCGGCGCTAGGACGTACTCGGCGGACGCGCCGGTCCCCGTCATCGGCAGGAAGCCGACGACCTGGTCGCCGACCTCGATGTCCCGCACGCTCTCGCCCAGCGCGTCCACCGTGCCCGATACGTCGAGGCCGGGGGTGTGCGGCAGCGTCACCGGGATGGGGCCTTGCATGAAACCTCCGCGGATGTTGCCGTCCACCGCGTTGAACGACGTCGCGGCGACCCGGATGCGCACCTGGCCGGCGCCGGGGACGGGCTGCTCCACCTCCTCCTGACGCAGGACCTCGGGGCCGCCGTACTCGTGGAAACGCACTGCCTTCATGGCGGGGCTCGCTTTCGACGAAGAGAGGCTGCTTCGAACTCGAAGCAACTGGTCGCCACTCTAAGCCCGCTTCGAATTTGAAGCAAATGGGACCGGGGCGATGCGGGTGTTCAGGCCGTCCAGGGTCAACTTCAGTGTCGGGGCGATGGTGCCGCCGAAGCCGGTCCGCGCCTGCGCGCTCCGCGCGTGCCGGAGATCGAGGCCCTGAGGCGAGCGGTAGTTGGCGAAGCTGATGACGTGGAGATCCGGCAGCACCAACCAGGCGTAGGCCTGGTCCGGCTCGCCGGCGGGGTTCGCGATCACGAGCCCGGAGCCGTTGAGCGGCTCGTACGGTCCCGTCAGGGCGGGCGCGGCGAAGCCGTACAGGCCGGTGGGCGCCCGGCCGGCCGGATGGAAGGAGTGGCGGTGGGTGCAGAAGAAGAGGTAGTAGCGGGACTCGTGGACGATGACGTGGGGGCGTTCGAGCTCGTGGTTGACGCCTTCGGCGACGAGCAGGGGCGGGAGCAGGGACCAGGCGCCGTCCCGCGGGCCGGCGAGGGCGATGGCGCCGGTGAAGGTGTCCCTCCAGGCGGTGGACGCGGCGACGAGCAGATGGTCGCTGCCGTCGGCCGGGTCGCGGAACCAGCCCGGATCGCGAAAGGCCCTGATGCGCCCCGGCGCCCCGTCCTCCTCGTCGGCCGGCAGATAGGTCCGCCCGTCGGAGCGCAGGACCTCGCGGTGCGGGACGTCGTGACGCAGCAGGACCCGGTCTCCGTCGAGGAGCACGGCGGAACGGGCCTCGACGACGCTCTGCCGGTAGGTCGGACGCGCTTCGCCGCGCCGGCCGGCGGCCGTGTAGTACACCGACACGGTCCCGTCGGGGCGGCGGATCGCCGATCCGGACCACTCGCGGCTGCCGGGCGAGGCGCCGTCAGGGAAGGCGTTCCCCAGGTCCGCCCACTCGTCCCCCCGCCTGCCGAGCAGGCGGATCCGGGCCCGGTCGTGGCGCTCCTCGGGGTGGCCGAGGGCGGGAGCCGACAGGGTCATCCACAGCTCGCGGCCGCCTGCCACGCTCGTCGAGCCGTCCTGTTCCTGGATCGGCCACAGGTCCCAGACGTCGTGGCCGGGCAGGATCCGGGGCAGGGCCGCGAAGTCGATGACGGGCGCCGTGGTCGCGTCGTCCGCGGCGAGCAGGCCGAGGTGCCGGTGGGTCCAGCGCGCCGGCCGGTCACCGCTCACGTCAGGTCCTGCCGGTCGTCCCGCCGGGGCGGAGGGGACCCGGTCACCGCTTCCCGCGCCACCCGTGATCTTCTTCGGAGGAGCATGGACGACCTCTGCTTTCGCTCGTGGGACGGGGTGGAGACGGCGGGGAAACCGCCGTCAGCCCTTCAGTGAGCCCTGGAGCAGGGCCTTGACGAAGTGGCGCTGGAAGATGAGGAAGATCACCAGGGTTGGGGTCAGGATGAGCAGCGATCCCGCGCACAGCAGCGGGATGTCGGTGCCCCACTGGCCCTGGAAGGCGCCCAGGGCGCCGGACATCGTACGTTTCGCGGGATCGTCCACCAGGACGATGGCCAGCAGGAACTGGTTCCACGTCCACAGGAACAGCAGGATGCCCAGGGACGAGATCGCCGGCATGGCCAGGGGAACGTGGATGCGCCGGAACAGCTGCCACACGTTGGCGCCGTCCATGCGCGCGCTCTCGGACAGCTCGCCGGGCATGTTGACGAAGTGGGCGCGCATCCAGAAGACACTGAACGGCATGAACAGGCCGATGAGCGGCAGGATGATGGCCCAGCGCGTGTTCAGCAGCCCCATGTCGCGGATCTGGTAGTACAGCGGCGTGATGATGCCCTCGAAGGGGAGGGTCAGGCCGAGCACGAACAGCAGGAAGACCACGCGGCCGCCGACGAGGCGCAGGTGGCCGAGTGCGAAGCCGGCCATCGTGCCGAGCAGGATCGAGAGCGGCACCACGCCCAGCACGATGAGGACGCTCGACCACAGCAGCGCCCCCATGTTCGCGGCCTCGAAGGCGCGCAGGAAGTTGCCCCACTGCGGGTCGCCCGGCCAGGCCAGCCCGGCCGGATAGGTGCCCGAGGGGTGCAGGGCGGTGACGAACAGGCTGACGAACGGCAGGAGCGTGACCGCCATCATGAGGATGAGCAGCAGCCGGCCGGTCCAGGCCTCCCGCCGGGCGGTGATCATTTGTTGCCGTCCTTCGCGAACCACTGGATGGGCAGGGCGCAGGCGATCACGAGGAGCATGAGGACCATGGCCAGAGCCGAGGCCGTGCCCACCTCGCGTTCGGAGAAGGCCAGGTAGAAGATCTGCAGGCCGGGCACCATGGTGGTGTTGCCGGGGCCGCCCTGGGTGGCGATGTAGATGATGTCGAAGCTGGCCAGGGCCGCGATGACGGTGACGGTGACACAGACCGCGATCTCCTGGCGCAGGCTCGGGACGGTGATGGAGACGAACTCCCGCCACGGGCCGGCGCCGTCGAGCCGGGCCGCCTCGTACAACGCCGGGTCGATCTTGCTCATGCCGGCCAGGAGCAGCAGCGTGCACAGGCCCAGCAGCACCCACGCGCCGATCATCCCGACCGCCGGCAGGGCGGTGGCGAAGTCGCCCAGCCAGGCGCGGGTCACCCCGCCGAGGCCGACGAGCGTGAGCAGCTGGTTGACCACGCCGGTGGAGGCCAGCAGCCAGCTCCACGCGATGCCGGCCGCCACCAGGGGGATGACCTGGGGCAGGAAGAGCACCGTACGCGCCACGAGGGCGAGCCTGCTGGCCGCGATGCGTCTGATCGTCGCCGCGATGGCCAGCCCGAGCACGACCGGCACGGCGCTGAAGAAGACGATCAGCTGGAAGGCGTTGACCAGCGAGTCGAACAGGTCGGGCTCGGTGAAGACCTTGCCGTAGTTGGCCAGCCCCACCCAGGTGGAGGCGCCGATGCCGTTCCAGTCGTACAGCGAGTACTGGAACGTCAACGTGACCGGGCGCAGGACGAACACCGCGTAGAAGGCGAGCGCCGGGAGGACGAACAGCCAGCCGGCCAGGCCGCGCGCGCGGCGCGGCCTGCTCCTGGCCGGCCGCCGGTGCGCGGACCGGCCACCGGCGGGGTGGGCCGTCACCTGCCTCAGTTCCCTTCGAGCTGGCCGGCGTAGTCGGACTGGACCGCCTTCAGCAGCCCTTCCGGCGTCTGCTGGCCGGCCACCAGCTTCTGCAGGTTGGGGGTCCAGCTCTTGGCGTAGATGGCACCGGTGGCGTTGGCGATGAAGTCCATCGCGCCGTCGTCCTTGGCGATGTCCGCCCCGGCCGCCAGGGTGCTCGCGGTGACCGTGTCGGAGCTGACGTCAGGCATGTACGCGTCCGCCGGACCCACCGGGCGCGATCCGCCGATCTCGACGCCGATCTCCCTGGCCCGCTTGTCGGTGGCCACCCAGTTGAGGAAGAAGGCGGCGCAGTCGGCGTTCTTGGCGTTCGCGGCGATGCCGAAGGTGAGGGGCGCCGACATGGCGGCGACCTTGCCCCCCTGCTGGGCCGGCGGCATCAGGGAGAAGCCGACGCCGCCCGCCATCTGCTTGTCGAGGTTGCCCGACTCCCAGTCGCCGTTGAACATGAACAGGCCCTGGCCGTCGATGAAGCGGCTCATCATGGTCGCGTAGTCGACCGCGTTGACGTCCTTCTGGAAGTAGCCCGCCTTGATCCACTTCTCCAGGTGCTGGACCGCCTGCAGGTTGGACGGGGTGTCGATGGTGGCCCCCGGCTTCTGGAAGATCCAGTCGTTGATGGGGGCGGTGGGGCCGTAGGAGGCCATGAGGTTCTGCAGCGGGAAGGCCAGGCCGCCGGTGGCTCCGCCGTTGAACTGCAGGATGGGCGTGATGCCCGCCTTCTTGGCCTTCTCCAGCGCCTGGTCGAGCTCCGCCAGCGTGGTGGGCGGCGTGGACATGCCGATCTGCGCGGCGAGCTTCGTGTTGTAGAACAGGCCGGTCATGCTCATGTTGAGCCCCAGGGCGTACAGGGAGCCCTCGCCTCGCGGGCGGCCGCCCTGGCCGAGGCGCAGTTGCTCCAGCTGCGAGGCCGGCCACTTGTCCCAGCCGAACGCCGCGGCGTAGGAGTCGAGGTTCTTCAGCAGGTTGTCCTTGACCAGCTCGGAGACCTGGGGCAGGCGCATCAGGTCGGGCGGGTTGTCGGCCAGCACGCGGGGGGCGTTCTGCGTGATGACCGCGAACTGGTCCTCGCGGATGTTCCACGTCACGTTGGGATGCTGCTTGGTGAACTCGGCGGTCAGCGCCTTGGGCAGCGGGAAGCCGGTCTCGAAGTAGCCGTTCATCGTGATCGGCGCCGAGCCGCAGGCGGGCGCCGCGGACATCGGGGACGCGCCGGTGGCCTGAGGTTGCGGACTGTTGCTGCCGGGGGCCGCGCAGGCGGCGGCCAGCGTCCCCAGGGCGATCATCAGCGCGGCCCCGGACCGGCCGGGGCGGACTCGACGAGCCATGTGGATCTCCTCTGCTGCTGGGGACGATCGGCGCGCGGCAGATGTCCCGACTCGTTGCTAAATCGGGTTAGCGCCCGATAGTCTCACCACGCGCGTCGTACGATGTCAACCCCCCGTAACACACTCGCGACGATCGGAGACTAGGTGAGCCCACGACGGGTCACACTGGCCGATGTGGCCAAGGCCGCGGGCGTCTCCCGCACGACCGCCTCGCTCGTGCTGTCCGGCCGTGGCCGCGAGCTGCGGATCTCTCAGGACGTCGAGCAGCGGGTGCTGAAAACCGCCGAGGAGTTGCAGTACCGGCCGAACATCGTCTCCAGGGGCCTGCGCACGGGCAGCAGCCGGACCATCGGCTTCGTCTCCGACACCGTAGCCACCTCACGGCTGGCCGGCGACATGATCAAGGGCGCGCTGGAGGGCGCCCGCGACCGCGGCTTCATGCTGTTCATCGGCGAGACCGAGGGCGACGCCGAGCTCGAACGCCTCCTGCTGCAGGCCATGCACGACCGTCAAGTGGACGGGCTCATCCTGGCCTCGATGTTCACCCGCACCATCAAGGTGCCCAAGACCATCACCGCCGCGCCCGCCGTGCTGCTCAACGCCTTGCCCAAGCAGCCCGCTCCCCTGCCCGCCATCCTGCCCGACGAGGTCGAGGCCGGCCGCCGCGCGGCCCGCGTCCTGCTCGACGCCGGTCATCGCGACGGCATCTACCTCATCGGCGCCGGGCCGCGCCTGCGCGACGTGCCCACGGAGAGCCTCGCGGCGGTGGAACGGCTCATCGGCATCCGCGAGGCGCTCGGCGAGGCGGGAGTCCAGGTGGCCGGCGCCCGCACCTGCCCGGACTGGCAGCCCGACTACGGCCTCGAGGCGACGCGGGACCTGCTGCGGACCGTCCAGCCGCGTGCCCTGATCTGCTTCAACGACCGGATCGCCATGGGCGCCTACCAGGCGCTCGACGACTTCGGGCTCAAGGTGCCCGCGGACGTCTCCATCGTCTCCTTCGACGATCACCCGATCGCCTCATGGGTGCGGCCCCAGCTGACCACCGTGGCGCTGCCCCACTACGAGCTGGGCCGCAAGGCCGTGGACGTGCTGTTCACCGAGATCGAGCGCGACCGCTCGGCCGCCGGCGGGGTGGGCGAGGTGCACCGGGTGCCGATGCCCGTACGCCACCGCGAGTCCGTCGCGCCGTCGTCCGCCGCGGGCTCGTCCGGCTGATCGCCCGAGCGGCCCCGCCCGGGTCCGGCTCGCCAGGCGTAAGGGAGCGTCGGAGATGCCCTGCTCTGTCAGAGGTTGTCGAGGAACTCCAGGAGGAGGCCGTTGACGTCGTCGGGGCGTTCCTGCTGGATCCAGTGGCCGCAGTCCAGGAGATGGCTGCCGGTCAGATTCGGGAGGGTACGGGGGTAGGCGTCGATGGCGTCGGACAGCCACATGGTGGAGGCGTCCCGCTCGCCGCCGACGAACAGCGACGGCTGCGTGATCGGGGCCCCGGCGTAGGGGGCCAGGTCTTCCCAGTCGCGGTCCATGTTGCGGTAGCGGTTGAGCGCTCCGGTCAGCCCGGTCCGCTCGAACTCCGCGGCGTAGAAGTCCAGATCCTCCTCCGTCAACCAGGACGGCAGGGCCCCGGCGGGGAACCGCTCGCGCAGGGTGCCGCCCTCCCGGGTGACGAAATGCGGGTCGGGAGCGCCAGGCCCGGCCATGGTGTCGCCGGACAGAGCGCGGTAGAACCCGGCGAGCCAGCCCCTCACGTCGGGCTCGATCTCGGACTCGGCCTGGCCGGGCTCCTGGAAGTAGGAGACGTAGAACTCCTCCTCCCCGCCCATCCGAGCGAACGCCTCGCTCGGCCGGGGACCGCCAGGCGGCGCGTAGGGCACGCTCAAGATGCCGACCGCACGGAACGTCTCCGGTGCCAGCAGCGCGGAGTGCGCGGCGATCGTCGCCCCCCAGTCGTGGCCGATGATCACCGCCGAGGACTCGCCGAGCGCCCGCACGACCGCGACGTTGTCGGCGACCAGGTCGAGCATCCGGTAGGCGGCGGGGTCGCGCGGCTTGGACGAGCGCCCGTATCCCCGTACGTCGAGAGCGACCACCCGGTAGCCCGCCCGCGCCAGCGCGGGCAGCTGCCGCCGCCAGGAGTACCACGACTCGGGGAACCCGTGCACCAGCAGCACCAGCGGCCCGCTGCCCTGCTCCACCAGGTGGACGCGCCCCGCGCCCGCTTCCACGATCCGATGCACGACGGTCATCGTGCCCCCTCCTCGACCTGCACTTCCTTGATCGTGCCGACCCTAGGCGCGCAGCTTCCCAGGGACCAAGATTCGTTGCCACCTTGGCAAACGCGTTTTCCCCGGCCGTGTACGACTGTGTTCCAGGCGGCAGGTGCGGGGCCGGCTGCCGCCGCTTACACCGGCGATGCCTGCCGGGTGCGTTGTTCAGCGCGGAGAACACCGGGCCGAAGCCCGCGGCCGCACCTGTGCCGACTCCTCCGAAAAGGGTGGTTTTGTTCGTGAGAGTTGACCGCATGGCGTGGCTTACGGTGAGACGCTGGATGCGCTTCGTGATGAAGGAGCGTCCTCATGCCCTCGTCGAAGGTCGATCTGTACGCCGCGATCCGCCGCGATACCCGCACCGGGATGTCGGGCTGTGCGATCGAGAAGAAGTACCGGGTCGGTCGGCGGACGATCGTCAAGGCCCTGGCCTCTGCGTGGCCCGAGCCGCGGAAGCAACTGCCGCCCAGGGCGTCGAAGCTGGACCCGTTCAAGCCGGCGATCGATGAGATCCTGAAAGCGGACCCGGACGCGCCGCACAAGCAGCGGCACACCGTCACGAGGATCTGGCACCGGCTGATGGACGAGTAGCCTACGTCGCCGAGCGTAAGCCGCAGATCCGGGCGGAGGCCGGCCGGGGAGGATGTCAAGTGCTTCCTGTTCTGCCTGCGGCTGTCGTTCTCCGGCAAGGCGGTCCACCGGGTCTCCCTGTCAGGCGGGTAGGAGGCGTTCTTCGAGGGCCACGAGCACGCGTTCCGCGTCCTGAGAGGGGTGCCGGCCGGGAAGATCCGCTACGACAACCTCAAGTCCGCGGTCGCGCAGGTGATCGGGTTCAGCCGGTCGAGGGTGGAGACCGCACCATCCTGTCCCCCTCCCGGACGTGCGGTGGGTTCAGGCGCTCAACGCGATGATCGACGGGTGCAGCAGTCCACCAAGATCCGATGCCTCTGCCGGAGAGCCTCGTTGCTGTCATACCCTGCCGCGATCCCGCGACCGCCGCTCTGAGGTCCAGCTCGACGCCCTCTTGGGCCGCACGGGTACAGGCTTGTTCGAGCATGGCCGGTGAGACGTCGATCCCGATGACCCGCTGGCCGGTCGCCTTGGGGACGGGGATGGCTACGCGTCCGTTCCCGACGCCGAGTTCCACCACCGGGCCGTTCGCCTCACGGGCGAGGCCGACGTAGAAGGCGATGGCGGCGACCATGTGAGCCGACCACTCCTCATACCGGTACGCGAACGCCTCGTCCCAAGATGTGGTGACCACCGCCCCATGATCACATCGGCGGCTGGGCGCGAGCGATCCGATTGACCACGCCACCCGAGCACGGCCGTGGGAGTCCCTCCGGCCGGATGCGCGCGCGTTGTCTGCCGCATGCCGCGGCTTGTCGACGTCGGTTGCGGCCGTGACACGGTCATGACACTGCGCGGACGGGGCGGGGACACGGCCGGCCGACAGTGGGTGTGGGGGTCGGCGGCCGAGGTGCCGAGCGTACGGCGAAGCCCGGCCGTGGCCGGCCCACCGGACAGGAAGGTCCGGTGAAGGCGACCACGAAAGGGAGAAGGCCATGGCTGATGACAGACAATGGGACCGGCGTTCGCTGCTGCGGGGCGCCGCCGTGCTGGCCGGCGCCGCCACGGCCGCGCCGCTGCTGGCAGAGACTGCCATGGCCGCGCCGTCGCTGAGCGGGACCGCCACGGCGTTAGCCGGTAGCGATGAAGCTGACGCGCTGTTCAAGGCCGGCAAGTTCGAGCAGGCCGGCCGCGCGTACGAGGAGATCCTGAAAACAGACTCCAAGAACCTGCACGCGGCCCGCCGGCGTGGCTATGTCGGGCTACTGTCCAACCAGTTCACCGATGCGGAGAGATATCTCAAGCTGGCTGTCACGTTGGCGCCCGACGACAGGGATGCCAACCGGCTGCTGGCCGACTGCTACATCCGGCAGGACAAGCTCTCCCTCTCCGCACCCCATTGGCGAGTCGCCGAAGAGGACAGCTACGCCAAATGGTTCGCGTCATTCTCTGGCGAGGCGTATCAGGTCCACGGCGACTCGGCGCAGCTGAAGTGGAAGCAGATGGATCCGATACCGCTGGTGGAGGGAGTCTCGGTCAACGGCGGGCCGGCGAAGACCTTCACGTTCTACACCGGCGCTCCCAATCTGCAGGTGACGGGGTCGGTGGCCAAGGAGGCCGGGCTGAGCCCTGTCGTCAGTGAGAAAATCGATTTCCTGAACGGCACCGTGTGGGTGCACTACGGGGCGCTGGAGTCGATCAAGCTGGGCGGCATCGAGCTGCGTAACGTCCCTGTGAGCTGGTCGACGACGGATTCGGGCGAAGATGTCGACACCGACAGCGACGGCATGATCGGCATGTGGGTCTTCTACCACTTACTGACCACCTTCGACTACGCGGGCCGGCAGCTGATCCTGCGCCGCCGGACCCCCGAAACGGCCAGGAAGGCGCGCGCGGCCGCCGCACGGGCAGGCACCAAGCCCTTGCCGATGTGGCTGGCCCGCGAGCACGCGCTGCACACCAGGGGTAGCATCGCCGGCGGTGCCGGCTCCGGCACCGGGGCGGTGGGCGTGCTCTTCGGCGGAGAGAGCGAGGTCGCCGGGATCGTCAATGCGGAAACGGCCAAGCAGTTGCAGGTCCGCATCGACCGTGACCGCCCGGTCGAGACCTTCGCCGGCAGCCACCCGACCGTCGCCTACCCCTGCTACCCGAAGGAGATGCGCCTCGGCGACGTCGCCGCCAACGGCATCTACTGCTTCACGCCCCCCAACGCGCCGCTCGCCCCCAACGGGTTCGACGTGCCGGTCTCCTTCTTCCACAGCTTCCACAAGCCCTGCACCATCACCCTCGACTTCACCGATATGAGCCTCTACATCGCCCGCGGCCAGTCCGCCTGATCACCGCGACCGCACGGGCGTCATTCGAGCAACCTGCGCCTTGCCGACTGGTACGGGCTAAGAATCTCCGTTTCTGGATTCCGTCGAGGGTGATCAGCCGACATGACGCCCGTCAGTTTCACGAGGATGTCCTGCGGCGAATCGACCTCGACATCAGACACAGCCAGGGGAAGCCTTATATCACCTCCGACGAGAAAGTGCTGGAGCTCGCCCGAGCCCTGGTGGATGCCAAGGTCGGAGGATACGACGCAATGATCGGCGAACGCCTTGAGGGCCGACTGGACAACGTGATGTTCAGAATTGTTTAGGTGGTTGGAATCCCGGTCCTCTTCTGCTGCGTCGTTCTGATGGGCGCTGGCCTTCTCGAGACTTTTGGTGTGCCGCTACCCGGCCTGGCCCGGCTGGAATTGTTCATGTTTCTGGCGTTCGTTGCCGGCTTCGATTTCCTGGCCGTCGCCATGCGGTGGTGGCGTTCGACACAGCGCATCCCGACCGCGCGTTCCACGTCATCGCGCTGTATCTCTTCGTGGCGGGTTTCCATCTCGATCTCTTGGCGTCGTAAGTCCTTGCTCGGGGCCCGGCCGGCGAGCGACGGGACCGCCTCCCGCGCGGCTCAGCGATCGATGTCGAGGACGAACCCGTCGGCGGCCAGCTCGGTCAGGAAGGCGGTCGGGTCCACCAGTTGCTCGATGTGGCGCACGCCGGTCGGCAACCCCGGCAGGTGGCGGACGAGCAGCGCGGCCGCGCGACCGGTCGCACGACTCTGTGAGTGCCCGCTGAGGGACGCCTGAGCCGTGCCGGCGCTGACCGTCACGGCGAAACCGTCGCTTCCGAGGTGGATCTTCGCCAGCGCCCTGAGCAGCAGCTCTCGTATCCGGGGACGGCGCAGCAGCCCTGCGATCGCTGGCCGCCGGGCGGCGGCCAGCAGCGTGGTGAAGAGGCGGGAGTCCAGGCACAGGCCCGTGCGGGCGGACGGCACAGCGATCGTCCGGGGCAGGGTGTACTGGTCGGAGAAGGGGAAGCGATGGACGGTACGAGCACCGTACGGCTCCGGGAAGGCCGTCGTCCACGAGCCTTCGAGCACGCCCAGCCCGTCCAGTGTCCAGGCGATCGCCGCCGAGCCGTGCTGCTCCCCCGAGCCGAGCAGCACGCCGATGTCCAGGCCGCTGTCCGGCGACCGCTCGGCGACCACGCGTGCCAGCAGGTTGGTGACGCCGGGAACAAGGCCGACGCTCAGGGCGGCGGTCGCACCGTGCGCCGTGGCGAGGTCGTCCAGCTCCTCGACCGCGGCCAGCACGTCGTGGGAGGCCGACACGTCGACATAGCCGATGCCGCGCTCCAGGCAGGCGCGGGCGACGCGGTCGTTGCCGACCTCGGCGCACATGAGCACCGTCGTGACTCCCTCCAGTGACGTGGCCAGGTCAGCGGGGTCGGCGGCGTCCACGCGAACCGACGTCACACCGGGAATGGGCCTTGCCCGGTCGGGATGACGCCCGCCGACGATCACCTCCATGCCGGGACGTCCCGACAGAGCCAGGGCGGCCTCGCGACCGACCGCGCCGTATCCGCCGAGGATCAGGACGACGCTCATCGACGATCCCCTCCCTTGTGCTGTTTTCGTAGTCACACTACAAGAATGTTTTCGTAGTGGCGCTATAGTCAAGTCGTGAGCGCAGCACCACCACGACGAAACGACAGCGGCCGTACTCCCGGCAAGGAGGACGGCAGGACGGCACGGGCCAGGTCGACCCGCGCCCGCATCCTCGCGGCGGCCACCGAGCTGTTCACCACGAACGGCTACACGAGCACGAGCATCAATGCCATCGCGGCCGAGGCGGGCGTGGGCGAACAGACCGTCTACTACGCCTTCAGCACCAAGCGGGCCATCCTCGCCGCGGCACTCGACCTGGCCGTCGCGGGCGACGACGAGCCGGTGCCCACCCTTGAACGCCCCTGGGCGCGGGACGCGATCGCCGACCCGGACCCGCTCGGGCAGCTCCGCCGCCAGGTGGCCGGCGCGGGCAGGATCTACTCGCGGGCCGCTCCCCTCCTGGACGTCGTACGCAGCGCCGCCACCGCCGATGCCGACCTCGCCGAGGTCTGGACCACGAACGTCCGGCAGCGCCTCACCGTGCTACGCGTCTTCGCCGAGGCGCTGGCCCGTAAGACGCCCCTGCGCGACGGGCTCACCAGCGAGCTCGCGGCCGACGTCGCGCTGACGATCCTGTCCCCCGAGACGTACAACCTGCTGGTCCACAGCCGCGGCTGGAGTCAGGCGCGCTGGCGGGGCTGGGCCTTCGACGCCCTCGTCGGCCTGCTCACCACCCTGCCCCGCCCTGATCAGAGCACCTGCCCGTGACGCCGCAGGAGATCGCCGACGACGTCGCCTGCCGCTGGCCACCCTTCCGGGCCCGAACCCGTACGACCGTGATCGACACGGTAGCGACCGCTACTTCTCACGATGTAGTGCCTGCAGAGTCCTGCATCCCGGGTGCCGGGCGGAGGTGTCTTCCGAGGCAGGACGACCTCTGACCGGGCCGCGGGCCACGATGGTTCCCCACGGGCCAGGCCCGCGTCCGGGCCGCGGGAAGCACGCTCGCATTCATCGACAACGAAGGGGCGAACGGCATGAAGATGCAACTGATGGCATGGGCAAGCGCGGCCGTGCTGGGGGTCGGCGCGGGCACGGTGACCGCGGCGCCCGCCTCCAGCGAGACGGCGGTCGTGCCGGCCGGCGCCTCAAGCTCGGTGACCGGCGTCGATCCCGCGCGGCTGAAGTCCGCCCTGGACGACGTCCACCGCGCGGGCATGCCCGGGCTGTTCGCCGAGGTGCGCTCACACGGCCGGTCGTGGCGCGGCGCCTCCGGGGTCGCCGACCTGAAGACCGGCCGTCCCGTCGCGCCCGGCATGCTGCATCGCGTCGGCAGCCTCGCCAAGACATTCGTCGCCGCCGCGGTCCTGCAGCAGGTCGAGAAGGGTCGAGTCGAGCTCGACGCGCCCATCGGCCGCTATCTGCCGCGCCTGGTGCCTGGCGTACGCGGCGAGCAGATCACGGTACGGATGCTGCTCAACCACACCAGCGGCATACCGGAGTACCTCGGTTATGCGTTCCCTTCCCTCGAGCCGTTTCCTTCCCTGCCGGACATGTCGCCCAAGAGTCTGGACGACAACCGGTTCAGGCGGTTCACCCCGCGCGAGCTGATCGAGATGGGACTCAAGGCGCCCGCCGTCGGCACGCCCGGAGCCTCGCCAGGCGTGTACGCCAACACCAACTACCTGATCCTCGGTGAACTCCTGGAGAAGGTGACCGGCACCACCGCCGAGAAGTACATCACCCGCAACGTCATCGAACGCGCCGGCCTGCGGCACACCATGTTCCCGACCGGACCGCGGATCGAGGGACCGCATTCCCGCATGTACGAGGCGTTCTTCGGCCTGATCGACCCGCCGCGCGACTACAGCGTCTATGACATGTCCTGGACCGGGGTGGGGGCCTCGCTGGTGTCGACCGTGGAGGATCTCAACCGCTTCTTCGGCATGCTGCTCGACGGCCGGATCGTCAAGCCGTCATCGCTGGCCCAGATGCAGCGTACCGGCCCGGTCATCAGCCAGTCCGGGCAGCAGATCTCCTACGGCCTCGGCCTGCACGTTCTCGAGATTCCGGGCTGCGGCACCTTCTGGGGCAACGACGGGACGGTCTGGGGCGCCCAGACGGAGACCTGGATCCGCGCCGACGGCGAGCGCCGGATCTCCGTCGCGATGAACCTCGCACGGTGGAACACCATGGACTCCTCGGGCCGGCCGCAGCGCCACCCCATCGACGACGCGCTGTCGGCCTTGAAGCGGCAGGCACTGTGCGGCGACGCGGACGCCCCCGCTGAGAACGCCTCCTAGACTCCTCCCGGCCTCAAGGGCGGTGACCGTCTCGTGCCTGCGGATCCCGCAGGCATTGGACTACAGTCCGCTTACATGGAGGAGCTGGAGATGCTGGGCGCGCGGCCGCCCAAGGAGCGCGCGGACGCGGCTCGCAACCGGCGTAAGGTGCTGGCCGCCGCGGCCAGGCTGTTCGCCGAGAAGGGCGTGGAGTCGGTCTCCATGGACGCGGTCGCCGCGGCGGCCGGGGTGGGCAAGGGCACGCTCTTCCGCCGCTTCGGCGACAAGTCGGGTCTTGCGGCGGCGCTGCTCGACGAGCGCGAACGCGACCTGCAGCAACACATCCTGTCCGGCCCGCCGCCGCTGGGGCCGGGCGCGCCCGCCCGCGACCGGCTGGCCGCCTTCTTCGCCGGCTACCTGGAGTACGTGCTCGGGCACCTGGACCTGGTCAGGATGTCCGAGACCGCCAGCCCCGGCGCCAGGTTCCGCATCGGCGCCTACCGGTTCTGGCACCGCCACGTCGCCATCCTGCTGGCCGAGGCCCGTCCGGACGCCGACGCCGAGCCGCTGTCCCACGCCCTCCTGGCGGCCGTGAGCGCGGAGGTGGCGGGGGTCCTGCGGGCCGAGTACGGCGCCGGCCGCGCCGCCGCCGCCGTCACCTGCCTGGTGGAGTCGGTCTCTCACCAGCCGCGGGTGGCCCACGATTCCAGGTGAGGGCGTTCCGCCGCGTCCCGTCGTGTCAGGGCCGTGGCCGGGGTGGACGCGGGCCGTCCCCGGCAGGTCCAGCAGCCGGCGTACGGACCGGATGATCGTCGGGAGGTCCGGCAACGGCGGCCCGGCGAGGCCCGGGCCGCCAGGGAACAGCGGTGAGCAGGTGCCCGTCAACGCCCGGCGACACGCCGCCGGGCGTGTGCCCGGGGGCGTGCAGCACCCCCACCACCACCCGTTTGAGCACCAGCCCGCCGCTCACCGAGCCGCGCGCTTAAGCAGGTCGTCGTAGGCACCGGGGTCGAAGGAGTCCACGACGGGGAAGCCGGCCGCCCACGGCCCCTGCCAGGAGACGCTGATGCCGGGATTGTGCGTGCTCGTCCCGTCGGCGAAGCGCAGCGTGGGGCTGCCGGTGATCGCGTCGGTGCCGGAGATCGCGAAGTCCCGCACGACGTCGGCGCGGTGGCGGCCGTCATCGAGGGCGCCGCGCAGCGCGGCCACGTCCACGCCCCCGCCCGGCACCCCGGCGGCGACGTCCAGGATGACCTGGCGGTGGCTGATCGATCGGGAGTGCGTCCAGAACGCCTGGCGCAGCGCGAGGTCCAGCTCCTCCCCCGCCTCGAGGCTCTGCGCGCTCGCGGCGTGCACGGCCTCGGCGGCCAGGAGCACGGTGTGGGGGTAGAGGTCGTCGGGGGCGGTCCAGACGCGGAAGTTCGCGTCGGGCTCGATCTGCCCGAGCCCGACGGCCTCGGTGTCGGTGCCGCGCCGAGGGTGCGGGCCGTTGAATAGTTCGAGGGGAAAACTTCGGTGCTCGACCCTGACCCGGCCGTCGAGCCCGAGCCGTGCGCGGGCCCGGCGCAGCCAGATCAGCCCGACGTAGGCGAACGGGCACAGCAGGTCGGACCAGACCTGGATGGTGCCCGCCGCGACCGGCGGCGCGGCGGGGTCGAGGTTGTCCGTCATGTGTGCTCCTCGTGCTCGGTGCCCGGCGGGTTGGTGGTGAAGCGCTCCGGGCGCAGCAGGACGGCGGCCCGGCGCTCGGCGGCCATCGCCCGGTCGTACGCGCCGAGGTCAGGATGCTCGCCCCCGGCCGCATGATAGATGTCGCGCAGCAGCGCGGGCAGCGCGGCAGGGCCGAGGCCGGGCAGCGGGTCGTCCGGGCCGGCCAGCTCGACCGGCCCGCGGACCGCCGCCCACTCCCAGCCCGACCGGAACGCGAGCGTGGCCCGTGGCAGGGCGCGCAGGTTCGCGAGCTTGGCCGTGCCGCCGCGCGCCACGAACGCGACCACCGTCTCTCCGCTGACCGGGTGCGGCAGCACGCCCGCGTTGACCACGCTCACGGACGGCTCGCCGTCGGCGCGCGTGGTCACCAGGATCGCCAGCCAGTGCTCGGCGGCGCCGTAGCGGCGGATCAGCCGCAGCCCCTGCTCGCCGAGAGCCATCAGAAGCTCTTGGCCAGCTCTCGGGCGTGCGCCTCGGCCTGCCGGAGCGTCTCGTCGCGGTCGCCGGTGAGCGTGGGGTGGAAGCGGATCTCGCTGATGTCGGTGAGGCCGGTCCAGCGCAGCCAGTCGGTGAAGTACGTGGACTGAAAGTCGCTGCCGAACTCCGGGCCGAGCCCCGGCCCCCACACGGCGCTGGTGTAGACGACGGCGACGCGGGTGCCGCGCCCCTCCAGCAGGTGGCTGTAGCCCTTCTCCGGGTCGACGCCGAAGATCCAGCCGGGCTGGCTGACGACGTCGATGAGCTGCTTGAGCACGTACGGCACCGACCCGTTCCACATCGGGACGCTGAACAGCAGCCGCTCGGCGGAGGCGAAGCGCTCGAACACGCGCCGGGCGGCGGCCCACGCCGCGGCCTCCTCGCCCTGCGGCTGGCCGCCGCCGAAGACGGTCATCTTGGCGCGCGCGCCGGCGGCGAAGTCCGGCAGGGAGCCTTCCCACAGGTCCCAGTGCTCGATCTCGTCGCCCCCGTGGGCGTCGCGGTAGGCGTCCGTGAACGTGCGGGCGATGCGCAGCGAATCGGAGTCCTCGCCGCGCGGCGAGGCGGAGATGTGCAGGAGCTTCGGCACGGGAGCACCTCTTTCTCGACAGTATCGGACCGTGGTCCGCTTAGTTGCGAGAACTATATGGACCACGGTCCGATTGCGTCAAGCGGTCAGGTGCGGGTCCAGCGCTGGTTGGCGGCGCCGTTGCAGGACCAGATCTGGAGCCTGACGCCGTTGGCGGTGGAGTAGTTGGGCACGTCCAGGCACTTGTTCGCGCCGATCGCGGTGATGCTGCCGTCGGCGTTGAAGCGCCACTGCTGGTTGTTCTGGCCGTTGCAGTCCCAGATCACCACCTGGGTGCCGTCGGCGGTGCCGCGGCCGGACACGTCCAGGCACTTGCCGCCGTAGACCCGCAGCTCGGCCGCACCGGTGGCCTCCCAGCGCTGGTTGGCCTGGCCGTTGCAGTCGTAGATCTGCACGGGCGTGCCGTTCGTCTGCGCGGCGCCGGACACGTCGAGGCAGCGGCCCGAGCCCACGCCCCTGATCGCGCCGGCCGTGGAGCCGGGGGCGCCGGGCTCGCCGATGCTGCCGGACACCGACTGCAGCGCGGCGTACCAGGCGGCGGCCATCTTGTCGTAGCCGCCGGCGGTGGGATGGATGCCGTCGATCAGGTCGGCGGTGGTGAGCTTGCTGTGCATGTCGACCAGGTGGACGCGCTTGCCGGCGCTCACCTTGCTCTGGACGATGCCGGGGATCGCCGCGTTGAAGGTGCGGGCGGCCGACTCCTGGCCGGCGTTGGACAGCGGAATGATCGTCGCGACGAAGACGTCCGCGTTCGGCGCGCCCGCGGTGACGTGGTCGATCAGCGTGGACAGCCGTTGCGGCGCACCGGCCACGTTGTAGTTCTGCAGGACGTCGTTGGTGCCGAGGTGCAGCAGCACCGTGCGCGGCGTGTACGAGCGCAGCCAGCCGGCGATGTTCGCGTCGATCTGGTCGATCCGCCAGCCCGGATGGCCCTCGTGGTCGTGGTCGCCCAGGCCGGCGGGCCCGTTGAACTGCGAGCCGACGAAGTCAACCGTGTACCG
This sequence comes from Nonomuraea wenchangensis, assembly GCF_900111685.1. Lineage (GTDB taxonomy): Bacteria > Actinomycetota > Actinomycetes > Streptosporangiales > Streptosporangiaceae > Nonomuraea > Nonomuraea wenchangensis. Next base: position 126,097 of record NZ_FOHX01000018.1, on the reverse strand, counting down.
GCCGCCGAGCAGGCGCTGCCACAGCCCGATCCGGTACCCGCCCGGCACCTGCGTGCCCTCGGTGATCGAGTCGCCGAGCGGCATGACCCGCGTCCCGCCGTTGGACTCGGCGGCGGCAGTCCCCGTCCCCGTAGCCATGGCGGCCACGACGAGCGCCAGTGCCGAGAGCGCGGCGGCGCAGCGGCGTCTCCAGGCGCGTGGGCCCGCCGTACGGGCGGGGGGCGAATCGATTGGGGTCAAGGGGACCTCCTGACATGTTGTTAGCGCTAACATTTCGCCGCCCAATGCGGCGCTCCTTACGTGAGGGCTGCTGGGGTGGTGGTGGTGTCTGGCGGAGCAAATACCTCGCGGCGGCATCCGTCAAGCGCCCGCCCCCGCCTGTGACGGCCCGCGCCGGCCCGCCGGGACGCTCCCACCAGGCATGAACCGGTTACGGGCGCGCGGCGGCGTTCCATGAAACGTTCACGGCGCGGCCCTCTCCTGCCGGCGTCGGTGGTGAGCGGCAGGAGCCCCGGCCTCGACCGGGCGCGCAGGGCCGGGCTCGGCTGCGCGGTACGTCAACCTCGACGCGGCGCGCGGCCGTCCGCTGCCAGGCGGGTGAGCCATTCGCGCAGCAGGTGCTGCTCGGCGTCGCTCAGGACGTCGGCCTCGTCGGGGAGGGCGGCGCGTAGCGCGCGGGCCGCCGCGGCGGGGCCGGTCTCCGTGGCGGGGACCGTCGGTTCGATGCGGGTGATGGCGGCGATCATGGCCTCGCGCAGGACGGTCAGCAGCGCCGGGTTGCGGCGTTCCGGCGGGGTGGAGTGCCAGGTGATGACCGCGCCTCGGCCGGTGGCCTGGATGATCTGGGCGGCCAGGTCCTCGTCGACCCGTAGCCATCCCCCGGCCGCCAGCCGGCGCACCCGGCCGTGGAGGATCTCCAGGCCGGCGCGGTGTGCCAGGTCCGCGCCCCGGCTGGTGGCCCTGTTCATCACCGCGAACAGTTCGGGGCGGGAGATGCCGAACTCCACGACCGTGTCCCAGCCGCGGCGCAGGTCCTCCACCGCGTCCTGCGGTTCGGGGTCGAGCAGTGCGCGTTTGCTCTCCAGGAACTGGGCGTAGCCGTGCTCGGCGACGGCCTCCAGGAGCCCTTCCTTGTCGCCGAAGAGGCGGTAGATCGCCGGGGGTTGCATGCCGGCGGCGGCGGCGACCGCGCGGGTGCTCACCGCGTCAGGGCCGCCGCTCTCCAGGAGCTCGACGGCCGCTTCGACGATGCGGCGACGGGGGCTGTCGGTGGTGTCGCGGGTAGCCATGAACCAACGATATCGAGGATTTGGTTCCACTGATATTCCAGTGTTAACGTCACGGTGATTCCACTGGAAACACCGTGAGGAGAACACCGTGATCATCGTGACCGGAGCCACCGGGAAGCTCGGCCGCCGCACTGTCGAACGCCTGCTGGAGCGCGTACCCGCCGACCGCGTCGGCGTCAGCGTCCGCGATCCCCGCAAGGCCCAGGACCTCGCCGACCGCGGCGTCCGTGTCCGGCAGGGCGACTTCGACGACCCCGACTCACTCGTGCTTGCCTTCGAGGGGGCCGAACAGGTGCTCCTCGTCTCCCTCGACCGCATCGGCGAGGAGTGCGTCACCGGCCATCGCACCGCCATCGAGGCCGCCGTGAAGGCAGGCGTCGGCCGCATCCTCTACACCAGCCAGATGGGCGCCGCCCACGACTCCCGCTTCCAGGCATGCCGGGACCACGCCCGTACCGAGGACCTGCTGCGCGCCACCGGTCTGCCCTGGACCGCGCTGCGCAACGGCTTCTACGCGGCCAGCGCCCTGCAGTTCCTGGAGCCCGCTCGCCACACCGGCGACATCGCCCTGCCCGCCGACGGCCCCGTCGCCTGGACCGGGCACGACGACCTCGCCGAAGCCACCGCCGCGATCCTCGCCGAGGAGGGCCGCTTCGAGGGGCCCACCCCGCCGCTCACCGGCGCGGCGGCGCTCGACTTCGGCACCGTCGCCGAGATCGCGTCCCGGGCCACCGGACGGCCCTTCACCCGCACCGTCGTCCCCGACGACGCCTTCCGCGAGCAGTTCCTGGCGCACGGCGCCCCGGCCCCGATCGCCGACCTGATGGTGAGCATCTTCGCGGCGGCGCGGAACGGCGAGTTCACCGCCGTCGGCCCGACGCTCGCCGAGCTGATCGGGCGAGAGCCCGCCGGCTTCGGCACCCTGCTGGAGGGTGCCTGGGCCGAATAGGCCCGGTCCAGCACCGGCGCCACCGCCACAGGGAGTGCCGCCTGCCGTGGCCACGGCCTTCAGGAAGGGCGCTCGCAGGAAGGCCAGATGGTCCTCACGCGCACGGACCTGGTGCAGGCGCCGGCGGCGGGGTCGCCGCCGGCGCCGACGGCCAGGGGAACTGGTCACCGCCGGCACGCCGGTCGTTGAAAACAAATGTATGATCTGTTTTCACAGACAAGGGGAAGGGGACGTGGACATGCGTGCCATCATCATCGGAGCGGGGATCGCCGGACTCGCCGCAGCGCTACGCCTGCACCAGGCGGGCTGGGAGACCTTAGTGGTCGAGCGGTCCCCGCAGCGGCGCGGCGGCGGCTACGGGGTGACGTTCGGCGGCATCGGCTACGACGGGGCCGAGCGGATGGGCGTCCTGGCCGAGCTGAAGCGGCGCGCGTTCGTGACGCGCGAGCTGGTCTACCGCAAGCCCAGCGGCGAGCGCCGCTTCGCGCTCAGCGGCGAGACCATCGCGGCCACCATGGGCAGGAAGTCGTTCAACATCCTGCGCGGCGACATCGAAGCGGTGCTGTACGAGGCCGTCGCCGATCACACGACGATCCGGTTCGGCACCACGATCACGGCTGTCGAGCAGGACGCGGACACGGTGCACGTCACGCTCAGCGACGGTGGCACCGAGCGCGCCGACCTGCTCATCGGCGCCGACGGGCTGCACTCGGCGACGCGGGCCCTGGTGTTCGGTCCGGAGGAGGACTACCGGCTCGACCTGGGGCACCGGGTCGCGGTCTACATGCTGAAGCAGCGGCCGGAAGGTCTGCCCGCGGAGACGACCGGCTCGATCAGCTCGGGCGGGCGCACGTTCGCGATGATGAGCGTCGGCGACGGCCGCACGGCCGCCTTCTTCGGCTACCGCACGGACGGCGGCCGGGCGGAGGCGTCGCTGGAGGAGCTGGGCGAGCTCTACGGCGACATGGGCTGGCTGGTCCCCCAGGCTCTGGAGGGCCTGAAGACGGCCGACTCGGTCTACTTCGACGCCATCAGCCAGATGGTGGTCGACCGGTGGAGCACCGGCAGGGTCGTGCTGCTCGGCGACGCCGCGTGGTGCGTGACGCTGTTCGCCGGCTACGGCTCCTCGCTGGCCGTCGGCGGCGCCGACCGGCTCGGCGCCGCACTGGAGCGTCACGGCGACGACGTCCTGGCCGCACTGGCGGAATGGGAGGCCGAGCTGCGACCGGAGGCGGAGAAGAAGCAGCAGCTCGGCCGCCGGGTCAAGGGCGTCTACGCCCCGCGCAACCCGCTGGTGCTGGAGCTGACCCAGCTTCCGCTGCGGCTGTCGTCGTGGGGGCCGGTGCGCCGGATGATCGAGCGCAAGTTCCAGCTGGCGCGCTGAGAGGGTGACGATGCACGTACTGGTCAGGGGCGGCACCCACCACATCGGGCGTGCCCTGGTGGAGGTCGCGCTGCGGCGGCGACACCGTCACCACGCTCAACCGCGGCCTGTCGCGCCCGCCCGCGCCGGGCGTCGAAGCGCTGGCCGCCGATCGCACCGACCCGGGCACGGTACGACGGGTCCTGGGCGAGCGCTCGTGGGACGCCGTGATCGACACCTGGGCGTGGGCGCCGAGCGTGGTCCGCGACAGCGCCCGGCTGCTGGCCGGCCGGGTCGGGCACTACGGTTACGTCTCCAGCCGCGCCGTGTACGCCTGGCCCTGGCCGGCCGGAGCCGACGAGAGCGCGCCGCTCGTGGCGGGCGATCCCGCCCCTCGCCCTGACACTCCGTCCCCCGGCCCAGTGGTTCGAGCCGGCTCGGGAACGGCACGTCCTGCAGCTGGTCCGGTCCCGCGGTGCAACGTGAAAACATTCGATCGATCTGTTTCGACCATCGGAAGGTGCACCTCATGCCTCCCGCCTTCTCGGCCGCGGAGAAGACGCGCATCACGCGGCTGCTCCTGGACAACGGCCTGCGGCTGTTCACCACGCAGGGACTGCGCAAGACCTCCCTGGAGGACCTGGTCGCGGGGACCGGGATCGCCAAGAGCACCTTCTACGTCTTCTTCGACTCCAAGGAGGCGCTCTACCTGGAGCTGATGCTCGCCCAGATGGCCGAGGTCAAGAGCCGGGTGATCGACGGGGCGCTACGCAAGGAGCCCGACACCCGCGCCGGGCTGCGCGCCTTCCTGCACGCCACGCTGGCCGAACTGGACGGCAACCCTCTCTACGGCAGGCTGATGACCCACCCCGAGGAGATGGAGGCCGTGGTCAGGAAGCTGGATCCGGAACGGGTGACCTCCGCCCCGGACAACCCGGTCACCGCCCTGGCGGCCTTCCTGACCGAGCACGGTGACGACCTCGTCGGCCACGACCCGGAGGTGATCGTCGGCGTGCTGCAGGCCGTCCTCATGATGCCGCTGCACCGCGACCGGCTGGCCCGTCCGGACCTGTACCCGGAGATCCTCGACCGGCTCATCGACATCGTCGCCACCGGCCTCACCCGTCCTGCGCAGTGACGAGGCGACCGCACGTGTGACTTCCGTCTCACCAGGCAACCTGGACAGCGGGCAGGCATGGAAGAGGTATGCGATTCGCGAGTCAACGAGCGGTGGAGGAACCGGCGCCACCGCCGCAGGGAGTGCCGCCTGCCGCGGCCACGGATGAGGCCGTCCTGGCCGAGCTGTTCCTGACCGAACGGCTGGGCCTGGTCCGGTTGGCGTACCTCCTGGTGGGCGATCAGGAAACGGCCGAGGACGTCGTCCAGGACGCCTTCACGGCACTGCACCGCCGCTGGAGCCGGCTGTCCGACCATGATCGGGTCCTGCCCTATCTGCGGGCGAGCGTGGTGAACGGTTGCCGCATGATCCATCGGCGGCGGTCCGTCATGAGCCGGTTCACCGGCGACCGGCAGACGCCGTCCCGGTCGGCGGAGGCGGCCACGCTGCTCGGGGAGACGCGCCGGGAGGTGTCGGCGGCCGTACGCGCCTTACCCCGCCGCCAACGAGAAGCCGTGGTGCTGCGCTACTACCTCGGCCTGTCCGAGGCGGAGATCGCCGAAACCATGGGGATCAGCCGCGGCACCGTGAAATCGACCGTCTTTCGAGCCCTGAAGGCGCTCACCGTGAAACTGGAGGGAAAGCGATGACGTCATGGCTCGAAGACCAGCTCCGTGACGCCCTGACGGCCGACGCCGAGCAGATCCGCCCGGAGACCCTGCGTCCCGCCGAACCTGTGGCGCCGCGAACGATCGTTCGCAAGCGCCGGTTCGCCCTGGCGGTCCCGTTCGCGGCGGCGCTCGCCGTCGTGGTCATCGGCACGGTCGCCGCCGTCGTGGCCGGGACAGCGGGTACGACTCCGGCCGGGCCCGCGACGAGCACCCTCGCCGGTCCGCGTTTCCTGCTGATCGCCGGCAACGACGGCGTGACGGTCCACGACGCCCGTACCGGGAAGGTCACGAGCCGGCTCGGGCTGCCCCCGACCCCGCAGGGGAGCTTCCGGGAGCCCGGCGGCTATCTGCTCGCGGGCGCCGGCGACGGCGCGACCTTCTACGTCGCCCAGAGCGTGCAGTCCCGCGAGACGCAGGTGAGCAGCACGAGGTTCTACCGCGCTCGCATCGATGATCAAGGCAAGCAAGCCGAGCTGGTTCGTGACGTGATCCCCGAAGTGACCGGTACGGCGGCGAGCTCCCTCGCCGTCACCAGCGACGGCACCCGGCTCGCCTACAGCCTCGACGGCAAGGTGTGCGGCCAGGGGAAGACACTGCGCTTCTGCCCCGGGGCCCAGCTCACGGTCGTCGACCTGCCCACGGGAACGACCCGGAGATGGACGACGAACGCCGCAGAACAGATCGAGAGCCTTTCCTGGACGGCCGATCGCCGCACGCTCGGTCTCGTCGTCAAGACCGAGGCCCGGATCCTGGACACGACCGCCCCCGGCACCGCGCTCGCGGCCGGCCAGGTCATAGCCGCGGGTACGGAGGTCACCACCTCGACGATCAGCCCGGACGGACGCAGCATGCTGATCGGCCACACCCGACCGCCCCACTACACCATCGACGAGTACTCCGTCCCGGACGGACGCAAGATCCGTACCCTGGTGGACAGGAGCCACGACGGCGACAGCATGGCGCGCTGGAACCTGATCCGTTACGACGCCACAGGCCGGCATCTGCTGCTCGGGGGGAACTTCGAGCCACTGAGCAGAGTCGACGACGGCCGGATCACCCCCCTGATCGGGCCCGGAACCCCCCAGCCCTTGGGGTCCCGGCCAGAGATCCAGGCGGCCTGGTAACCGGCCCCGGCCTGGACCCCTGAGTGGCGCTCAGCTCGGCGTGCCGGTGCCCGCCTCGGCGGCCTCGACCAGCTCGGCGTCCGGCTCGCCCTGCCGGGCGTGGGCGTCCACCTCGGCCTGGTTGCGTTCGGCCCGCATCAGGTCGCGGTGGCCGGTGGCCAGGATCGCGATGCCGACCAGGATGGCGACGGCGCCGACCAGGAAGGGCACGTGCACGTTGTAGTGCTCGGCCAGTTTGCCCGCCGCGAACGGGGCCAGGCCGCCGCCGATGAAACGCACGAACCCGTACGCCGCCGAGGCCACGGGCCGTTCCACCGGCGCGACCATCATCACGGCCTGGGTGGTGAGCGTGTTGTTCACGCCGATGAAGACGCCCGCCACGACGACCGCGGCGATCAGTACGGGCCGGTTGTCCACGAAGGCGGCGATGACGAAGACGACGACCGCGAACAGAGCGAGGTTGCCGTAGAGCGTACGGGCCAGGCCGAGCTTGCGCTGCAGCCAGGGCGCGCCGGCGACCGAGAAGATCGCCACCATCAGGCCCCAGCCGGTGAAGACCAGGCCGAGCTGGATGGCGTCCAGCTCCATGGGGAAGGGGGCGTAGCCGAGCACGGTGAAGAAGCCCCAGTTGTAGCAGAGCGCGGTCAGGCTCATGATCAGCAGGCCGCGGTGGCGCAGGGCCTTGAGCGGGTCGAGCAGCGAGGTCTTGCGGGCCGGCTTGGGCTGCGGGCGCACCAGCACGACGGTCGCGAGCAGCGCGACGGCCATCAGCACGGACACGCCGTAGAAGGGGCCGCGCCAGCTGATGTGCCCGAGCGCGCCGCCGAGCAGGGGGCCGACGGCGATGCCGAGACCGAGCGCGGCCTCGTACAGGATGATCGCGCCGGAGAAGCCGCCGCTGGCGGCGGCCACGATGACGGCCAGCGAGGTCGCCACGAACAGCGCGTTGCCGAGGCCCCAGCCCGCCCGGAAGCCGATGATGCCGCCGATGCTGTCGGAGGAGCCGGCGAGCGCGCTGAACACGACGATCAGCACGAGACCGGCGATGAGCGTCCACTTGGCGCCGATGCGGCTGGACACCCAGCCGGTGACCAGCATGGCGACGGCCGTCACGACCAGATAGCTGGTGAACAGCAGCGTCACCTGGCTCGGCGAGGCGTGCAGGTCGGAGGAGATGGCGGGCAGGATCGGGTCCACCAGGCCGATCCCCATGAAGGAGACCACGCAGGCGAACGCCACCGCCCAGACGGCCCTCGGCTGGCGGAACGGGCTCTGGGCGGTGCCCCCGCTCATGCCTCACCCCCGTAGGCGAGGTCGGTCAGCCGTTCGAGGGCGGGCAGCGCGGCGGCGATGGCGGCACGGTCGGCCTCGGGCAGCTCGGCGAGCAGCTCGGCCAGCCGCTTGGCCTGTACGGCCCGTCGCCTGGCCAGCTCGGCGCGGCCGTGCTGGGTGACGGCGACCAGCACGACGCGGCCGTCGTCGGGGTCGGGCAGGCGCTCGGCCATGGCCTCGCGTTCGAGCCGGGAGACGAGCTGGGTCATGGCGGGCTGGGTGACGCCCTCGATCGCGGCCAGCTCGGTGAGCCGGCGCGGGCCGAGGCGTTCCAGGTTCGCCAGCGTGGACAGGGCCGTGATCGACAGGTCTCGGGGGACGTCGAGCAGGCGCATCATCGTCCTGACCCGGGCCAGGCCGACCGCGAGCTCCATCTCGTCCGCCCGTGGGGAGGGGGGATCAAGTTCCATAAGGAACTTATATCACTGGCTTATATGTATATCGATGGATGGGTGGCGGCGGTCAGCGCAGCCGCTCGATGACCTTGCCGAAGGCGTCCATGGCGGAGTCCATGACGGTGACGTACGTGAAGCCGAAGCGTTCCCCGTCCGCGCGCACCTGCTCGGCGATCTGCGCCGGCGTGCCGACGTACAGGGTCGGCACCTCCAGCAGCTCCTCGGTGGTGAGATCGGGGGCGTAGCGGCGCAGGCCCTCCACGCCCGCGCGCCGGTCGCGGGTCAGCACCGTGGCCTTCGACAGCACGTTGAGCTCCAACCGGGCGGCCCGTTCGCCGGCCGCGGCCCGCAGGTACGCAACCCGCTCCATCAGCGCCCCGGCGGTGACGAGCGCGCTGCGGCCGTACTCGGGGCGGTGGCGGGCGCCGGTGAACCCGGCGACGTCGGCGTGCCGGGCGGCCAGGCGGAGCACGCGGTCACCGTGCCCGCCGATCAGGAGCGGCGGCCGGGCGGGCAGGCCGTCCACCGTACGGACCAGCCCGGCGAGGCGGGCGACCCGGGTGGCCGGGGCGAAGGGCAGCCCGGCGGCGGCGAACTCGGTCTCGACGTAGCCGGTGCCGAGCCCCAGCTCGAAGCGGTCGCCGAGGAGCCCGGTGAGGGTGGTGACGTCCCGGGTGAGCATGGCGGGACGGTGGAAGCTGGCGTTGAGCACGTACGTGCCGATCGCCGGGCGCTCGGTGGCCTCGGCGGCGAGCACGGCGGTGGGGATGGGCGACAGGAGGTTGAGGTGGTCGGGCACCGCGATCACGTCGAAGCCCAGCGCCTCGGCGCGACGGCAGCGGCCGATCCACTCCTTCCTGGTGGCGTGCTCGGCGATGATCACAACGCCGAACCTGGTCCTGGCTCCGGTCATGGTCAAGCAGCCTTCCTGGCGTCGTCGGGTGGGGCGGTCACGGCGAACGCGGCCAGCGCCAGGCCACGGGCGGCCGTCCAGGTGCCGGTGAAAGCGCGGCCTCCTCGCGCTGACTTCTGCGGGAACACCGGAACGGTAACCAAATGTGATATTCACGAAAAGGGCAATGCCGGAATTCTGTAGCTCAGGCACCGGACATTAGGGGTTCGCATAGGGGCCGGGAACGCATACCCTATTGCGCAGACTTTTACCGGTGGCAGGATTGACAACTAATTACCTGCACCTTTACTAGTCCTGTTTGCGGAAGCCCGAAAAGCGGGCGACGACCCGGATGATCCCGTGGCCGTCATGTTCGGCGCGGTGCTGCTCCGTCCTGCCAGCGGTAGAGGTCGCGCAGCAGGGAGATCTCGGCGCCGTGATGGATCAGCTCCCTGCTGACGTGCAGGACGATGCCCTCCATGGGAAATCGCTCGGGACCCACCGCGGGCGGATTCTCCAGGTCGGCGTCCGAGAGCTCGCGGACCCCCGCGTTCCATCTCCCATACATGTCATCGAGCTGTTTCAGCGCCTCGTCGGCGGTTCCCGCGTAGGGGAATGTCCGGGAGTCGACGTCCTGGCCGCCGAAGTGCCATCCGACCCGATAGCCGAGGCAGGAGACGATGATGTGCGCCAGCCGCCAGGCGATCGTGGTCACCGGCGCCGGCACCGGGTCAGGGGACGCGAAGTCCATCGTCCACTCTCCCGAACCCGCCGACATTGGTGCGGCCGACGTGCCGCGTGGGCGGATGCTCCAGCAGTCGCGCACCGGCTCCCAGAAGTACTCCTCATCGGCGAGACCGTGCAGCCGCGGCCGCAGGTTCTTGTTCCAGTGCCGGTCCAGTTGGTCCGCGAGTCGCTCGCTTCGTGTCATTTCGGCACACTAGCCGCCGTTCGCGCGGCTGTTCGACATCGACAAGCCGGCCGGCCGGGTTGAATCCGATGACCCGAATGTGACAGCGTCGACCGACGACATGACGGATGATCAAGACTGCGGACTCCCGCCGGAGATCAGCATGAGTATCCCGAGCGAGCGCCACACCGGAGCCTCCGACCTGCATGGTCGAGGAGGGCGAAGGCTCACTGACGCGGACTTCGTGGACGCGCACGTGCATTACTGGCAGCCCAGCGTCAACGACTGGTACGAGGCGCTCCGGTCCCGGCCCATCTACCGGGACATCCTTCCCGGCGATTTCCCGACCTGCGCCGCCCACGTGCACGTATCCGCGGTCTCGTCACCGCGTTCCGTGCTCGCCGAGGCGCGATGGCTTGAGGCTCTTCGCCGTGAGACCGGGTTCCCTTCCGCTGTCATCGGCACGACAGATCCGGCGCTGCCCTTCCCCGACATCGAGGCGAGTCTGGAGGCACAGGCCGAGAGCCCCGCGTTCCGGGGCCTCCGCGTCTTCTCCGGCCTCGACCCCGCCGCCGGCACGACCCGGCGTCTCTTCCGGCTGCTGGCCGACCACGACTGGATCTTCGAGATCATCACCCGCCCCGCCGACCTCCCCTCCTACCTGCCGGCCATCAAGGACTCCCCCGATACGACCTTCGTCCTCGAACATGCCGGATGGCCCGGCGGAGCCGAGCCCGAAGAGTTTCACCAGTGGCGCGAGGCCATCGCCCTCCTCGCCACGTCCGGCAACGTCGACTGCAAGATCTCAGGGCTCGGCATGGCGCTCAAGACCACCGATCCCGCCCGCCTACGCCCCTTCGTCGAGACGTGTCTGGACCTTTTCGGAGTGGATCGCTGCTTCTTCGGCAGCAACTTCCCCGTTGACAGCATCGCCGGCACCTACGCCGACCTCATGGGCGCCTACGGCCAGATCACCGGTGGGCTGAGCGACGAAGATCAGCACAAACTGTTCGCCGCCAACGCCCGTCACCGCTACCGGCTACCGGACTAGGGGACCGGCCTTCAGCCGACCCTGTGTGCGGGCAGCGGAATGCGCCAGAAGGGGTCAGGCGACGACCGTCAGAAGGGAGGCTGAGAGGCCGGCGCTTTCAGCGTTCCAGCGGCTGCCAGACGGCCCTCCATGCCGTGCACTGGTTGTTCGTGCCCGCACGGGCCACGCGCTTGTCCGGTCGGTTCAGCCGGTCGGGTGGAGGCGGACGCAGCAGTGCTCGGGGGCGGGCTCCAGGCGGGCGGTGACGTCCGTCGCGGCCAGTCCTTCGAGCAGGCCGGTCAGCAGGCACAGGTTCATGCCGCAGACCATCGCGGTGTGCTGCCGGGCCAGGCTGTGGAAGGGGCAGTTGATCAGGGTGATGGTGTCGCCGGTCGCGCGCGGCTCGTAGCCGAGGGCCTCCAATGCCTGCACGAGCCCGGTACGGGTGCCACGCCCGGGAGCGTCGCGGCCGAGGTCGTGGCCCAGCTCGCGGGCGCGGCGGTCGAGCACGTCGCGCGGCGGCTCTCCCGAGGTCTGGGCCTCCTGGAGGGCGTCGGCGAGCAGGTGGGCGGCCATCTCGTAGTGCCGGTCCGGCAGGGAGACGGCGATCTGGCCGGGCGCGCGGCGGTAGAGCTTGGAGGGACGGCCGGCGCCGGGGCCGCTGCGGCCGGTGCGGCGCTGGTAGACGGCTTCGAGCAGCCCTTCGGCCACCAGTTTGTCGAGGTGGAAGGAGACGGTGTTGCGCGGCGCCTGCACGGCGTCGGCGGCCTGGTCGCGGCTCACCGGAGCGGGCTGCCGCACCACGAACTCGTACAGGCGGCGCCGGGTCGGCTCGTCCAGCGCCGCGATGGCGGAGACGCGTGCTTGCCATGCGCCGTTGACCTCGCCCATTCTAAAACCCATTTCTGTTGACTAAATCGCCGGTCTCCTTCTAATGTTAACGAAAGTTGTTGATAGAAGAAGGGGATGGCGTGATGCGGGACGCATACGACGATCGCGGGCGGGCGGCATGAGCGAGATCCTCGCGGTTCCGGCCGCCGCTTCCGACCAGCAGCAGCGGCGCCTGCGGGTGGTCCGCAGCGGCGGCGGTGTGGACGTCGAGGCCGCGCAACGGGCGGTGGCCGACCTGCTGACCGCGCTGGGCCGGGACGCCGAGTCCGAGCACCTGGCCGACACGCCCAGGCGGGTCGCGCACGCGTACGCCGAGCTGCTGGCGCCGCGCGAGTTCAACCTGACGACCTTCCCCAACGAGGAGGGGTACGACGAGCTCGTACTGGCCCGCGACATCCCGGTGCAGTCGTTGTGCGAGCACCATCTGCTGCCGTTCCAGGGCGTGGCGCACGTGGGTTACCTGCCCGGCGACCGCATCCTGGGACTGTCGAAGCTGGCCCGCGTCGTCGAGCTGTTCGCCCGCGACCTGCAGGTGCAGGAACGGCTGACGAAGCAGGTGGCCGGCTGGTTGCAGCAGCACCTGGAGCCCAAGGGGGTCGGCGTGGTGATCGAGGCCGAGCACCTGTGCATGTCGATGCGCGGCGTACGCGTGCGCGGATCCCGCACGGTCACCTCCGCCCTGCAGGGGCTGCTGCGCGAGGACGCGCGCTCCCGGCAGGAGTTCTTCGCGCTGTCCGGGATCCACTGAGGCGGGTACGTCCGAACCTCCCTCCTTACACCGAAGCGTTGCCGAACGAACAAGACAGGAGAGCGCGATGCCGACCACTTTTGTGATCGCCGGAGGCGGACTGGCCGCGGCCAAGGCCGCCGAGGCCCTGCGCAAGGAGGGCTTCGACGGCGCGATCGTCCTCGCCGGACGCGAGCCGCACCTGCCCTATGAGCGGCCCCCACTGTCGAAGGGCTACCTGCAGGGCGCCGACGAACGGCAGAAGATCTTCGTGCACGACGCGGACTGGTACCGCGACCACGCCGTGGACCTGCGCACCGGAGTGACGGTCACGGGCATCGACCCGGCCGCGCACCAGGCGACGCTCTCCGACGGCGAACGCCTCCGCTACGACAAGCTCCTGCTGGCCACCGGCGCCACCCCACGCCGCCTCACCGTCCCCGGCCACGACCGCGGCAGCGTGCTGTACCTGCGTACCGTGGACGACTGCGACCGCCTGCGCGCCACCCTGTCCGCCACCCAGTCGGCCGCCGGCCGCATAGCCGTCATCGGCGCGGGCTGGATCGGCCTGGAGACCGCCGCCGCGGCCCGCGCGGCCGGCGTCGAGGTCACCGTGATCGAGCAGGAGCGGCAGCCGCTGCTCGGCGCCCTCGGCCCCGAGATCGGCGCCGTCTTCGCGGCCCTGCACTGCGACCACGGGGTCGACCTGCGGCTCGGCGCCCGCCTCGCCGAGATCACCGAGACCGGCGTACGCCTGGCCGACGACACCCACATCGACGCGGACGCCGTGGTGGCCGGCATCGGCGCCGTCCCCGACACCGAACTGGCCGCCGCCGCGGGCCTGACGATCGACAACGGCGTCAAGACCACCGCCGACCTGCGCACCAGCGACCCCGACATCTTCGCCGCCGGCGACGTCGCCAACGCCTACCACCCCCGCCTGGGCCGGCACGTCCGCGTCGAGCACTGGGCCAACGCGCTCAACCAGCCCGCCGTCGCCGCCCGCGCCATGCTCGGCCGCGAGGCCGTCTACGACGAGCCGCCCTACTTCTACACCGACCAGTACGACCTGGGCATGGAGTACCTCGGCCACGTCCCGCCCGGCGTTTCCCGCGATGTCGTCATCCGCGGCGAGGTGGCTGGGCGGGAGTTCCTCGCCTTCTGGCTGGGCGACGACGACACGGTGCTCGCGGCGATGAACGTCAACATCTGGGACCAGGGCGACCAGCTCAAGGCCCTCGTCCTGTCCGGCTCCCCGGTGGACCGGGGCGCGCTGGCCGATCCCGCGGTGCCGCTGGACGGGCTGGTGCGTTCCGGCGGGTGAGTCTTCCGCGCGGCGCTGCAACCGAGGGGCTCGATCAAGAGAGAAGCCTCCGATGCGGTGAAGATGTCGAATCCGCACCACACGGAGGCTTCATGTCCCGCCGTAACGCCCGGATTGCCGGGCGGCCGGTCGCGCACGGTGGAGGGGGACAGCTACCGGCTCAAGAGCCGGGACCTCGGCCGTGGCCCCGCGGACAGGACCGGCAACCGGCGATCAGAACGTCGGGTGGTTCAAGGACCACACGGAACAGCTGGGTCACAATTGAGCCGGAATTGCACCGCGACCGGATGAATCTGTGGCGGCTCAGATTGTTTGATATCCGACCGAGATCGGCCACGAGGTGCTGCTGCATTTGGCATTTGATTTAACGGAATTGGCAACCCATGGACCGTACACCGTGGTGTAGCCACCACTGCTGTTCTGGCAGAAGAGCACGACCCGTGTCTGAGTAACTCCGGTGCCACTGCACAACGCCCAGCCGGTGCCGCCGGGGGTGCCGATCTGCGCGTCGGTGCTGCAGGTCGCCGCCAGAGCGGGAGCAGCGGGTGACATGAGAGTCGTCGCGGCGGCGATCCCGGCCGCCGCGGCCGCCGAAACGGCGAACTTCTTGATACGGCCCATTAGCTACCTCCTTTGGTGTCGATCTTCACCGCCGATGGTAACCACAGCTTTGATGGATATCCATAGGAAATGGCATGCGTTTTTATGCGGCGATTTTACGGACCGACCGCAAGGCAGTGGTTCATGGCCCGGAAAAAGAAATGGCCTGTCGGTGAGCTGTTTTCATCACTGGCGGGCGCCTGGCCGATTACAGCACGATCGCGAGTCGGAGTTCGCCTGAGAACGCGAAGAACCCCACGGGCTGCGAGGCTGCGCGCCAACGGCTACCCCCACACGGCCTCGCGGAGGACGGCGGCCAGGCCGGGCGTCTTCCAGTGGTCCACGACCAGTACCTTCCTGGCCTTCACGTACCAGACGCGCTGGGTGTAGGAGGCGACGCCCGGCCTGCTGCCGTCGCAGGAGATCTTCCACTCGGTGAAGCGCGCCCGCTGCCCGGCGCCGAAAGCCGTCTGCGAGGTCTTGACGCGCGTGGCCCGCCCGCTGGTGTACTTCTTCTCCGGCACGCACTCGGTGACGCCGCTGCTGGGGTGATAGGGCTGGTCAGACCGGTACGCGCCGCCCTCGGAGGCGTATTTGACCGCGATGGGACCACCCAGCAGGAAGCTCCTGCACTCGGCGGCCTTGGCGGAGCACGCGCCGGTGATCACCCGCAGGTTGACGCCTTCCTTCTTGACGTGCCACCGGGCGGGGATCTGGATGGTGAACCCCTGGAACGTCACCGGCTTGGTGGGGGCCACGGCGGCCGGAGCGGTCAGGGCGAGGGACGCGCTGAGCGCGAGGGGCAAGATCATGGGCGGCAATCTAGGACCTTCGTTCGCCGCCGATCAAGCGGCTCCACCTGTGCGAAAGAGCACCACCGTTTCCCCGAACATTCCGGACGAACCACGCATCGAAGATCTCCGTGGAAGTTCTCGGGCCTGGGGATCCCCAGCGATTGGGCGGATACTGGCTCGCCGGCCGGCTGGCGGTCGTGTCCGGCGGAAGGATCACGGTGATGGACGTGGCCACGGGCAAGCTGATCGGCCGGCCCTTCGGCGCCGGGGCGCGGACGCGACCGGCCGCTGGGACACCGGCAGCCGCACGGCCGCCGGTGTGCCGACGCGTGGCATTTCCGGGGCTGTTAGCTGTTAGCGAAATCATCAGTGTTCTTCAGTCTTCATGCGGGATCATCTGTGTGTGAAGCTTTCCGAGTGGGCGCGGCGGAATGGCGTGCACTACCAGACCGCCTGGCAGTGGGCACGAGACGGGAAAATGCCGGTCCCGATCGTCAAGACCGCTACCGGCCGGTACCTGGTGCTCGAGCAACCGTCCGAACGGGATGGTCGGACGGTGGCGTACTGCCGGGTCTCGAGCGCCGACCAGAAGACAGACCTCGAGCGGCAGGCAGGCCGAGTCGTCACAGCTGCCACCGGAATGGGGCTGACCGTTGCCGAAGTGGTGAGCGAAATCGGCTCCGGTCTGAACGGCAGACGGCCGAAGCTGGCCCGCCTGCTGCGTGATCCGCAGGTCACCACGATCGTGGTCGAGCACCGCGACCGGCTGACCCGGTTCGGTCTCGAGCATCTGTCGGCCGCGCTCCAGGCGAGCGGGCGGCGCATCGTCGTGATCGATGACGCCGAAGTCGATGACGATCTGGTGCGGGACATGACCGAGATCCTCACCTCGTTCTGCGCCCGCCTGTACGGGCGGCGTTCGGCCTCACGCCGCGCGAAGGCGGCTCTGCGCGCGGCGCGGGACGCGGCATGACCGACCGGCAGGGCTTCCGCGTGGAACTGGCTCCAACGCTCGAGCAGCGCGCCCGGCTCGGGCAGCACGCTGGACTGTCGCGGGTGGTGGAGAACTTCTGCCTCGAGAAGGTCAAAGCTGCGCTCGAGCAGCGTGAGGCGGAGAAGACGTACGGAATTGCCGACTCGGACCTGACGCCGGTCCCGTGGTCCGCCCCGGCGCTGGAGCGGCTGTGGCGTCTGGAGCACCGCGACCGCTATCGGTGGTTCACCGAAGAGGGCTTGTCCTCGAGGGTGCCGAAGGAGGCGTGCCGGGTCCGTGCGGCCGGGTTCAAGAACTTCTTCGACTCCAGGTCGGGGACGCGGAAGGGGCGGAAGGTCGGCTTCCCTGACTGGAGGAAGCGCAAGCATGGCTCGAGGTTCCGCTACGACGCCGACCGCGCCCGCCCGCTGTCTGCTCGAGTCGTCGCCCTGCCCGGCGTGGGGAAGGTAAGCACGTTCGAGGACATGTCGTGGCTGACCGACCGCATCCCGGATGGACGGGCCAGGGTGATCGGCTCCACCGTTCGTGAGCAGGCGGGCCGCTGGTGGGTGTCGTTCCAACTCGAGATCGACCGGACCGACATCAACGAGCGGCGAGCGGTCTCGAGTGATGCGCCCGCGTGTGGGATCGATGTCGGGGTGAAGACGTTCGCCACCATCGTGGACGACGACGGCGTGGTGACCGAGATCCACGCCCCGAAGCCGCTCAAGGCTGCCCTGAGGAAGCTCCGCAGGGCGGGCAAGGCGGTCTCGAGGAAACGGCTCGGCTCGAGCAACCGGGCCAAGGCTGTCCAGCGTCTGGCCAAGGTTCACCTTGAGGTGGCAAACCGGAGGGCCGACTTCCTGCACAAGACGACGACGATGCTCGCGAGATCCAAGCGGGCCATCGCCGTCGAGACCTTGAACGTCGCCGGAATGGTCACGAACAGGAGACTCGCCCGCCCGATCTCCGATCTCGGTTTCGGCGAGTTCTTCCGTCAGCTCGAGTACAAGGCGCGGTGGTACGACTCGAGCGTGTGGGCGGCCGACCGCTGGTTCCCGTCCTCGAGGCTCTGCGGCGGGTGTGGGGCGATCAACCGAGATCTCACACTCGCCGACCGGGTGTGGACGTGCGGGTGCGGAATCGAGCACGACCGTGACGTCAACGCCGCCCGCAACCTGCTTAACGCGATGACGCTCGAGCAGCAAGCAGCCTAGTTCCACGTCGCCGGGCAGTTCCTTGGAGACGCTAAACGCCTGTGGAGGCGACGTAAGACCTCGAGCAATCGAGGCAGATGCCAGAGAATCAGGCAAGAGGATCACTGAGATTCTCCGAACGGCGTACTCGCCTAGCGAGGAGCTCGTCGCGCTCACGCAGGACAACGGCAGGGTGCTGCTGTACGACCCGGTGTCCGGCAGCGAGCTCGGCCGACACCGGCGGCGGTCTCGATCCTGCGGCCGGCGGGGCGTCGATGACGGCTCAGGAGTGGGCCGCCCACGTTTCCGTGCTGCCGTACCGGGAGATCTGCGGGCCCATGACGTGACACCGGTCATAGTGTGATTTCACAGCTCGTCCCGATCACGGGCGCTGGGGCTCCCGGCGAGCACGGCGGCCTCGGTGCGCAGCGCTCCCGTAGGCGCGAATCCCCCTTGATCAGTGGGTGGATGCGTCGATGTCCGGGCCCATGGCTTTGAGGAAGGCGTCGACGAGGGCGTCGGCGTACTGCGGGGTGAGCGGGCCGGAGCGTAGCAGCCAGCGCTGGTAGAGGGGGGCGTACAGCAGTTCGAGCGCCAGGTCGAGGTCGGCGCCGGCGGCGAGCTGCCCGGCCCGCTGCGCGCTGCGCAGCCGCTCCTTCTTGGCCTCGTCCACCGGGCCGGCCAGCTTCTCCTGGTATTGGGCGGCCAGGGCCGGGTCGTTGATGATCTCGGTGTTGAGGGCGCGGATCGGCGCCTCGAAGGCCGGGTCGGCGAACTCGGCCACCGTGGCCCGCATCACCACCTTGAGGTCGGCCTCCAGGTCGCCGGTGTCGGGCAGCGCCATGTCCTGTTCCGGCCCGGCCTCGCTGAGCGCCAGGAAGGCGTCCAGGACCACCGCGCCCTTGGAGGGCCACCAGCGGTAGATGGTCTGCTTGCCGACGCCCGCGCGGGCCGCGATGGCCTCGATGCTCAGCTTGGCGTAGCCCATCTCGGTGATCAGCTCGCGGGCGGCGGTGAGGATGGCCTGCCGGGAGCGCTGGCTGCGGCGGGCGGGGTCGGGCTGTTTGGCCATGCCGGGATCGTACCACCGAGTGAGACGAGACGATCCGTCTTGACAGTAATGCGAGGCGAGACGTACCGTCTTGTCTCGTTGCACTGAACCCGAGCAAGAGGAGGTGGAGCCCATGAGCCGCGTATGGTTCATCACGGGCGCGTCACGAGGACTGGGCCGGGCGTTCACGGAGGCGGCGCTGCAAGCGGGCGACCGGGTCATCGGGGCCGCCCGCAATGTCGAGCCGCTCGCCGACCTGGTCCGGCGCTTCCCCGACAACCTGGTGACGCTACCGCTCGACGTCACCGACCGCGCGGCCGTGTTCGCCGGCGTGGACCGGGCGGTAGCGGCCTTCGGCAGGCTCGACATCGTGGTCAACAACGCCGGGGTCATGCTGCTGGGCATGCTGGAGGAGGCGACGGAAGAGCAGATCCGGGCCCACTTCGACGTCAACCTGTTCGGTGCGGTCTGGGTCACCCAGGCCGTGCTCCCCCACCTGCGTTCCCAGGGCTCCGGCCGCATTTTGCAGGTCACCACGATGGGCACCGGCGGCGGCTTCCCCATGGTCGGCCTGTACGCGGCCGGCAAGTCGGCGCTCGACTCGGTCTCCGAGGCCGTCGCGGGAGAGGCCGCGCAGTTCGGCATCAAGCTGACCATCGTGCAGATGGGCGGCTACGACACCGGCCTGTTCACCACGGGCACCACGATGACCGCCCCCGCCCCGCACTATCAGGAACTACGCGACAAGCTGATCAAGATGTGGGGCGATGACGCCGGGCCCGCCCCGGAGACCGCCGCTCCAGTGATCATGGAGCTGGTGGACCTGCCGGAGCCGCCGCTGCGTCTCATCGTCGGCGCCGCGTCCTACGACATGGTCCAGCAGGATCTTCAGGACCGGGTGGCGAAGTACCGCGCCTGGGAGGACCTCAGCCGCAGAGCTCCGGGATGACCCGCCCGCAGGCACCCGGGTCAGGCGCAC
This sequence comes from Nonomuraea wenchangensis, assembly GCF_900111685.1. Classification (GTDB taxonomy): domain Bacteria; phylum Actinomycetota; class Actinomycetes; order Streptosporangiales; family Streptosporangiaceae; genus Nonomuraea; species Nonomuraea wenchangensis. The sequence continues at coordinate 106,490 of NZ_FOHX01000018.1, read as the reverse complement.
CAGCGCGTCACTCCGGGACGCAGTGCACGAGGGAGAAGACGTTGAGCAGCTTGTCCGTGGGGTTCTTGGCCCTGACCTCATGGCTGCGGGGTTTGCCGTCGGCCGTGAGCGGCGGCCGGGCCGGTATGGCGAGGCGAGCTGCTTGCAGAGGATGAACTCCAGGCCGAGCCGGCGGGTGGCCTCCAGCACGGCCTCGGCGTCGTTGAACACCTCCGGAACCTGCCAGTGCCTGCCCGATATGACGAGGCCGTGTAGCCGCTCCCGGCGCTCGCGGTAGGGACGCGGCTAATGCGGTCCGGCCTCAGAACGGCTCGCGGAGGCGGGGAGAGTCACCTGGAAGGCGGTACGGCCTGGCCGGCTCTGGATGGACACGGCTCCCTCATGGGCGAGGGTCACGGCCTTGACGATGGCCAGCCCGAGCCCGCTGCCGCCCAGGGCACGCGAGCGGCCCTTGTCCGCGCGAACGAACCGTTCGAACAGTTCCTGCTGGATCTCCTCGGGGATGCCCGGCCCGTCGTCGGTGACGGTCAGCTCCACCTCCTCTGACAGGACGCGCACGGATACCGTCACCGTGGTGCCCCGGGGGGTGTGGAGGGCGGCATTGCTGAGCAGGTTCACCACCACCTGGTACAGACGCGCGGCATCGCCGATCACTGTGACCGGCTCTTCCGGCAGCTCCAGCCGCCAGAGGTGGCCGGGGGCCGAGACCCGGGCGTCGCCGGTCGCGTCGATCACCGCGCGGGTCAGATCCACCTCCTCACGGGCCAGCGACCGTCCCGCGTCGATCCTGGCGAGCAACAGCAGGTCGTCGACCAGCGTGCCCATCCGCGCCGACTCGGCCTCGATCCGCTCCAAGGAGTGCCCCACCTCGGCCGGCAGCTCTGCGGAATGACGGCGGGCCAGCTCCGTGTGAGCCCGGATGGTGGCCAGGGGGGTTCGCAGCTCATGGCCGGCGTCGGCGGCAAAAGTCCGCATCCGCTGCTCGCTGGCGTGCCGCCGGGTGAGCGCGTCACCCACATGCCCGAGCATCCGGTTGAAGGCCTCGCTCAGCCGGCCGATCTCCGTGCGCTGGTCCTCGACCGGTACGCGGTCGGGCAGCGCCACCTCACCGCTGGACAACGGAAGCGTACTGACCCGCTGTGCCGTGGCGGCCATCCGCTGCAGCGGACGCAGGGACAGCCGCACCCATACCGCGCCCGCCGTCCCCGCCGTGGCCATCACCACGGCGAACACCACCAGCTCAGCGAAGATCAGCCGGTGTACCGTGGCCTCGACCCCCTCCATCGGGAGCCCGTCGACGAGTACGTCGCCACCCTTGCCCCGGGTCGCCATGACCCGGTAGTCGTCCAGCTCGGACAGCTCCACGGCATGGCCGCGCCCGTCCACCGGTACGGCGGCCAGGGCGGCGACGTCCTGGGCGGAAAGACTGAGCCGGGCGTCGTCCGCGCTGCGGGACCGGACCACGGCGGCGTTGATCACCTGGCCGTTCACCATGCGCACGCCGAGGGTGCCGATCGACTGACCACGGCTGTCACCGTGCTCGCGCTCCTCCTCCCGGCGGTGCTCGAGGGTGACGGCGAACCGGCCGGCAGCCATGGACAGCTGCTGGTCCAGCCGGTCCACCAGAAAGCGCTCCAGTTCGATGGAGGTGCCCACGCCGATCGTGGCGCAGGCCAGCGCGAGCAGGACCAGCACTCCGGCCATCAGGCGGCCGCGTAGGGTATGCGGTCTCATGATGGCTTGAGCACGTATCCCACGCCCCGCACCGTGTGGATCAGCGGTGTGCGCCCGGCGTCGATCTTCTTGCGCAGGTAGCTGATGTAGAGCTCCACCACGTGCGCCTGGCCACCGAAGTCGTAGGACCAGACCTCGTCCAGGATCCGGGCCTTGCTGAGCACCCGGCGCGGATTACGCAGGAGCAGGCGCAGCAGTTCGAACTCGGTCGGGGTGAGCTCCACCAGCTCTCCAGCGCGGGTCACCTCTCGGGCGTCCTCGTCCATGATCAGGTCGCCGACGACCAGCCGGTTCCCCTCGGCGATCTGTGCCATGCCGGCCCTGCGCAGCAGGCCGCGCAGCCGGGCGACGACCTCTGCGAGGCTGAACGGCTTGGTGACGTAATCGTCACCGCCTGCCGTGATCCCGGCGATCCGGTCCTCCACCGCGTCCTTGGCAGTAAGGAAGAGCACACACACCTGCGGCGCGTCGGTCCGCAGGCGGCGCAGCACCTCCAGGCCGTCCAGGTCGGGCAGCATGATGTCGAGCAGCACCGCGTCCGGCTGGAACTCACGGGCCGCGTTCACGGCGCCGGCGCCGGAGCCCGAGGTGCGGACCTGCCAGCCCTCCTCGCGCAACACGGTGCCGAGCACCTCGGCGAGGTCGGGTTCGTCCTCGACGACGAGCACGCGAACGGGCGCGCCGTCGGCGCGGCGCAACTCGGGAAGCTCACGGGCACTGGCTTGCATGGTGTTGTCAGGATCCCCCCGTCCGCTCTGCGGGCCGTCTGTCTCACCTATGAGAACCCTCTGAACGGTTGGGATATGCCTCGTTCAGAGGGAACAGAGAAGTTCGGCTGGCAGTGTGGCTCGCGATGGAGAAGGGACGCCGCGCAAGGGGGGCACGATCGTGAGCATCGCTTCGGCCGGACGAGTGGCGACCGGGGCAGGGGCAGGGGCAGGGGCAGCGCGGCGCGGAGCCGTCCGCGCCCATCCCGCCGCCGTCCTGTCGGTCATTGCCGCGGGGGCGCTGGCCGTGCTGGGCCTGTGGTGGTCCGGCACCCCACGTGTCGCCGGCCTCGGGGACTGGCTCAGCGGGGCCGGCCGGATCACCGGCTTGCTGGCCGCCTACGGGATCGCGGTGCTGCTCGCGCTGATGGCCAGGATCCCGCCGCTGGAGCGCGGCGTGGGCTCCGATCGGCTCGCTCGCTGGCACGCGATGGGCGGTCGCTACGTGGTCGGGCTGGCGGTGGCCCACACGCTGCTGATCATCTGGGGCTACGCCGTGGCGGACGGCACCGACGTGGCGAGCGAGACGGTGACGCTGAACCTGTCGTACCCCGACGTGCTCGCCGCCACGGTGGCCGTCCTGCTCCTGGTGGGCGTGGGCATCGTCTCGGCACGCGCGATCCGGCCGCGCCTGCACTACGAAACCTGGTTCCACCTGCACTTCTACACCTATCTGGCGGCGTGGCTGGCCTTCGGGCATCAGTTGTCGACCGGCAGCGAGTTCGTCGCCTCGCCCGTCGCCCGCGCCACCTGGTACACCCTCTATCTCGGGGTCGCGGTCGTGCTCGCCTGGTACCGGTTCCTCACTCCGATCCGTCAGGCGCTGCGGCACCGGCTCAGGGTCGACCGGGTAGAGGTGGAGGCGCCGGGCGTCATCTCCGTCTACCTCTCCGGCCGTCGCCTGGACAGGCTGAAGGCCGAGCCGGGCCAGTTCTTCCGATGGCGGTTCCTCACCAGGGATCTGTGGTGGTCGGCCAACCCGTACTCGCTGTCGGCCGTCCCCCGGCCCGGAGAGCTGCGCATCACCGTCAAGGACCTGGGGGACCAGAGCAGACGGCTCGCGCGCCTGCGACCGGGCACCCGGGTCATCGCCGAAGGCCCGAGCGGCGCGTTCACCCCTGGCCGGCGACGCCACAGGCGCAAGGTACTGCTCGTGGCAGGCGGGGTCGGCATAACCCCGCTGCGTGCCCTGTTCGAGTCGATTCCCGCCGCGCCCGGCGATCTCACCCTCCTCTACCGCGCCCGCAGCGAAGAGGACCTCGTGTTCCGTACGGAGCTGGAGGAGATCGCCGGTCGGCGCCAGGCAGCACTGCACTATTGCGTCGGCCCGCGCTACCAGGTCGGGAATCCGTTCACGCCGGAGGTCCTGGCAGGGCTGGTGCCCGAGCTGGCGCGGCACGAGGCCTACGTGTGCGGACCCGCCGGAATGGCCGACGCGGCGGTATCCGCGCTGCGCGCCGCGGGAATACCGCCTCGCCGCATCCATCATGAGTCGTTCGAGTTCTGAGGAATCCCCATGCGCAGAGCGATATTCGCCATCCTCGTCACCGCCGTCGGCCTGGTGCTGCTCCTGTCGTTCAAACCGCACGAGCTGACCGCGGTGGCGTCCCCACCGTCTGCTGTCTCCCAAGCCTCGCCGCCGAGCCCCGGTGAGCCTCCCTCCGGCCGCCGGCAGAAGGACGTGGACGACGAAGACAGCGAGGACGAGGACGGGACGTCGATTCCCCGGCAGGACGCCACCGTTCCGCAGACCGGCGGCACCTGGACGGGGCCGGGCGTCAGCTCTGGCGCCGGCAGCGGGGACAAGGTCGTCACGGGCGATGTCGCCACCACTCGCTGGGGGCCCGTGCAGATCGAGCTCGTCCTGGCCGGCGGCAAGATGGCCGGCATCCGGGTACTCCAGGCCCCCGACGGCAATCATCGCGACATCGCCATCAACAGCCGGGCGCTGCCGACGCTCAACGACGAGGCGCTGGCCGCGGGATCGGCCCAGATCGACGCTGTCTCCGGGGCCACATACACCAGCGAGGGCTACGTCCAGTCCCTGCAAAGCGCCCTGGACCGGGCCGGACTGTGATGCGACACGTCGAGCATGTCATGGGCACGGTCTTCTCCTTCGACCTCCGGCCCCCGTTCGGGGACGGGCGGCACGCCATCGCCGAGGCCGTCGCCTGGTTGCACCAGGTGGACGCCGTCTTCTCGACCTACCGCGCGGACAGCCCCATCAGGCGCCTGGGCGCAGGCGAGATCGGCCTGGACGACTGCCCGCCGCAAGTGGCCGACGTCCTCGAACTGTGCGCGTCGGTGGTGACGGCGTCCGGCGGCTACTTCACCACCCGCCCCTCGGGCCACCTCGACCCGTCCGGCCTGGTCAAGGGGTGGGCCATCGAGCAGGCGTCACGCATCCTCACCCGCTGCGGAGCCGTGAATCACTGCCTGAACGGCGGCGGGGACCTCCAATGCGCAGGAAGGCCCGCGCCCGACCGGCCCTGGCGGATCGCGGTCGCGCACCCTCTGCGCCCAGGTGCGGTGGCCACGGTGATCGCCGGAGACGACCTGGCCGTGGCCACCTCCGGCACGGCCGAACGCGGGCCGCACATCACCAACCCCCACACCGGCCGGCCTGCGCTGGACCTGGCTTCGATCACCCTCATCGGCACCGGCCTCACCATGGTGGACTCCTACGCCACCGCCGCCTTCGCGATGGGCGCGGCGGCCCGCGTCTGGATCGAAGGGCTCCCCGGCGTAGAAGCGTTCGCCGTCACTCCCACCGGCGCCACCTGGCACACCTCCGGTTTCCCGGACACGGCACCACCCGTCGTCGAGGAGGCCGAGGGGGGCTCGCCCCTTCCGGGCGGGAAGGCGCTGCCATGACCGAAGGTGTGGAGGGTTCAGGACATGCCACGCCCTACCGGACAGTGCCCGTGCGCGACTACTTCCTCGACACCGCCGACTACAACACCGGCCGGGGCCGTACACGACCGCCGTGACGCCTCCCCGTAGCGCCGCCGGCGACCGCGGCCGGTGGCGAAGGACGTCTCGCCCAACGGATCGTTCTTTGCGCGCGTCGTACCCAGGAGAAGGGCCATGCTGACCACCTACGTCACTCATGTCGTCGTGGTGAGCCCACCTTCTCTCCGGCCGCCTGCGCGCACCCGAGGCGAACGCCCTTCAACGGGTGTTACTACCGGAGCTCCTGGAAGCACGACGATGACTGACCGCGATCAAGAGAAACGCGATGCGATGCGCCGACTTGTCCTGAGATACGGCGGTCCTGCTTTGCGACGCTGGCTGCCGCGCAGGACGAACCCGATGACCTTGCCGCTGTGGGGGCATCCGTACCGTCAGCTGCGGGAGTCCGATCCCCCAGGGCAGAGCGCCTTCGTTGACGGGACCTTGGTCCTCCGCAGGCGACCTCCTTCCCTCCAGCCCCAAGGCGGCAGGGGGCTCCCGCGCGACGGATGTCCATCGGCACGCGACCCGGGACTTTCGCCCGCAGGCGTACGGGCGCGCCGGTGGTGCGCTGAGAAGGTGAGTACTTATCCCGTACGTGTCGAGGCCCGGTTGGAGGAGCCGCTGAACCGGGGCCTGTGGATCGTCAAGTGGTTCCTGGCGATCCCCCACTACATCGTGCTCGGTTTCCTGTGGATCGCCTTCGGCGTCCTCACCGTCATCGCGTTCTTCGCGATCCTGTTCACCGGCCGCTACCCGCGCTCGCTGTTCGACTTCAACCTCGGTGTGTTGCGCTGGACCTGGCGGGTGGCGTACTACACCTACGGCGCGCTCGGCACCGACCGGTACCCGCCCTTCACTCTCGGGCCGGCGCCCGACTACCCCGCCACGTTGGAGATCGACTACCCCGACCACCTGTCCCGCGGGCTGGTGCTGGTCAAGTGGTGGTTGCTGGCGATCCCGCACTACCTCATCGTGGGCCTGTTCACCAGCGGCAGCGTCATCTCCTGGCGCGGCGGCCTGCCCGACGGGGGCGGCGTGCTCTACACGCTCGACTGGGGCGGTCTCATCGGGCTGCTCGTCCTCGTCGCCGCCCTCAGCCTGCTGTTCACCGGCCGCTACCCGCTCGGCCTGTACGACCTCGTGCTCGGGATGAACCGGTGGGCGCTCAGGGTGGCCGCCTACGCGACGCTCATGACCGACGCCTACCCGCCGTTCCGGCTGGAGCAGGGCGGTCACGAGCTGCCGCGCATGGAGCCGCCGCGCGAGCCGCGCCACGCACCCGTACGGCACGGAGCCGCGTCGGTCGTGGCGATCCTCGCGGGCGCGCTGCTCGCGTTCGGCGCCGTAGGCACGGCGGCCGCCGGTTCCCTGTCGGCGGTGCTCGCTCACGTGCGCGCCTCGGACGGCTTCGTCAGCACGACCAGCGAGCGGGTCGCCACCCCGGCGTACGCGCTCACTACCGAACCGGTCGCGATCAGCGGCCAGGGCGTGGAGTACCTGCGCGCCTTCACCGGCCAGGTACGCATCGAGGCCGCGGCCAAGGGCACCCCGCTGTTCGTCGGCGTCGGCCCCCGGGCCGACGTGGAGAGGTACCTGAGCACCACCGGCTACGACCGCCTCACCCGCCTGACCTTCGGCCCCGGCCCGGACGGCACCGCCTACACGCGACACCAGGGCGGGCAGCCTGCCGCGCCTCCCGCCGCGCAGCCGTTCTGGGCGGCGACAGGATCGGGCAGCCTCACCTGGACGCCCGAGGCGGGCGACTGGACCGTAGTGATCATGAACGCGGACGCGAGCCCAGTGATCTCCGCCGACCTGCGGCTGGCGGCCACGCTCCCCGGACTGAACGGGCTGACCGTCCGGCTCTTCGTCGCGACCGGGATGCTGTTGCCGATCGGCGTCGGGCTCGTCCTGCTCGGCGTGCGCCTGAGCCGCAGCCCGGCCGCGCGGAGCGCGAGCGCCGAGCCCTCGGCCCGGCGTTGACACCGCGCGGTGACCTCAGCGCATCGCTGACAGGTCCTCCCGCGACGCGGCCGTCGACCTGATCTGCCGGGCGATCGCCACGCGGGACCCGCGGCTGCGGCACCCGGGGGCTCCGTTGGCCCTGCTGTGCCGATTCGCGGCCGTCTTCGACGATGACGACGTGGACCAGGCCGTCGCCGACGTCGATGCGGCATATGCCGCATTACGCCCCACGCAGTGGGAGGGCTACTGGCCGTGCGGCGCCGACTGGCTCGCGCGTGCCGACTTCCGTGGCGAGAACGTCACCTGGCAGCGGGACGAGGCCGGCAACCAATGGGCCCGACAGGACGACCACGACGACGAACCCTTCTACAGCACCCGGACCGGGCCGGACACCGGCACGGGCGACGGATTTCCGCACGCCCCGCTCCGGGCCGTGCTGAGCGCCGCCATGGCGACGGTCAGCGGTCCGGGGCGCGCACTCAGCTGACGGGACAGAGAGGCGGGGCGGTGCCGGAGGCGTACGTGAGGAAGTCGACCAGGTACGACTGCCAGGCGCTCCAGTCGTGCCCGGCCCGGGTGTAGCAGTAGCGGTGCCCGACGCCCAGAGTCGTCAGCGTCCGGTCGAACTCGCTGGCGTACGCGCCCAGCACCCCCTCGGTGGTGCCCGTTGCCCCGTCGGTCCTGGTGGTGTCGTAGCCGCAGTCGGCGGGTGCGGGCTCGCTGCCGTTCGGGGTGTGCGGGACCCGGTCGCAGTCACCCGCGTACAGGGCCAGCTTTCCGCTGTAGGGGGCGTACTTGCCCTGCGTGACCAGGTCGGCGGGGTTGGCGGCGGGCCAGTCGTCAACTGTGGCGCCGTGGAAGACCGTCTCGGTGGGCGGGCCGAACAGGTTCTCCAGGCGGTAGCGGCGCTGCACCACGGGGTCGGGGACGGGGAAGATGCTGCCGGGTTCGTACTTGTTGACCCGGTACTCGCCTGGGTCCTGCCAGAGGATGGCCGCGCCCGACTGCCACATCGAGTCGGAGATCGTACTCTGGGCGGGCGCGGCGCGCAGGTCGATGCCCGGTGAGAAGGCGCCGACGGCGGAGTAGAGGTCGGGGTGCGTGGCCGCGTACTTGAGTGCGCCGTAGCCGCCCATGGACTGCCCCGCGAGCCAGCGTCCCGACCGGTCGGCGACGGTGTTGAAGTTCGCGTCGATCCACGGAACGAGCTGGCTGTTGTGGTATGACTCCCACTTCGGGGCGAAATATCCGTCGGTACGCCCCGCCCAGTCCGTGTACCAGCCGGTCATCCCGCCGGTCGGCATGACCACGATGCCGTCGAACAGCGCGGCGCGCAGGCGGGCGACGACGTCGCCCCTGGTGGTCCAGGTGTCGTAGTTGTCGCCACCCCCGTGGAGAAGATAGAGGGTCCGGTAGGGGACGCTCCGGTCCGGGTCGTAGCCGGGCGGGAGGTAGACGCGTACGGTGATCGGACGCGTCAGCGGGTTGATGACCGGGGTGCCGCCGGCCGGCTGGAAGATCATGGTCGAGGTCATCGTGACGTCCCGCAGCTTCGAGTGGTCGGACTGCTCGGACTCCGTCACGTTGGTGCAGGTGATCCCATAGGCGTCGGGTTGAGGGAGCGCCGCCGAGCACGCGGCGGCCCGCGCCGTTCCCTGTTGCGCCGTCACCGCCGCTGTCACCAGCAACAGTCCGGCCAGCGCCCGCATCCACCGCATGAAACTCCCCCTGGTCCGAGCGTGTAGTGATCATCGGCCGGTGAGCGCGGCGTAGGCGTCCACGGAGACGGTCACCGGCGAGGTGCCCTCGTTCTTCAGCACGACCGTCCCGTCCTGCCGCGTGGCGGCGATCGTGAACCCGGCCGAATCCTTGCCCGCCGCGTACGCCACCACCCGCGCGGTGCTCGAACCGCCCTGCGGGACGACCGAGACGACCCCGTTCGCCGCGCCCTTCGCCACGACGGCCAGGCCCAGCGCGGAAACGCCGGACGTGGGGACGCCCGCCACACCCGTGAAGCTCAGCGCCTTCGTGCCGCCCGCGGCGATGGTGAGGCCCCGGGCGACCGGCGACGCCCCGACCGCCTTGAGCACCGATGCCCGCTGGGCGGAGGTGAAGTAGCCGACGACCTCGACGGAGATCTCCACCGTCCCGAAGCCGAGATTGTGCAGGTTGATCTTCCCGCCGGTGCCGGGCTTGACGATGGTGAACAACTGCGCCGGGACGTTGGCCGGGTAGTCGGCGTTGGCGTCGGCGGGGAAGACGTCCCCGGCGGCGTAGACCCGGATCGTCCCGGTCGAGGAGCTCTTCAGCATCACGGTGAGCGCGACCGCGTCCACCCCGGCGGCGGGAATCCCGGTCATGCCGGAGGTGGCCAGCTCGTAACTGCCCAGCGCCGGGACGACGGTCCGGTCCGCGACCCGTACGGGCGTGATCGGCAGGTAGCCGCCGCCCACCACGGCGGCCGCCTGGGCGAGGGTGTGGCCGTGGACGTCGAGCGTCACCCGGACGGGGCCGGTGCTCCTGTTCACCACCTTGATCTTCCCGTCCGCGCCGACGCCGGCGATGATCAGGGTCGAGGCGTAGCGCGTGGCGTCGTAGAAGAGCGGGTTGCCGGCGGGCTCCGGCTCGTCCGACGCGTGCACCGCGACCGAGCCGGAGTTGAACAGGTCGCCCTTGGCGGCCACGTTGAGCGCGACGGCGCGCAGCCCCGTGGCCGGCAGCCCGGCCGTTCCCGCCACCTGTACGGCCATGGTCGAGTTCGCGCTGACCAGCACGTTGTCCGCGATTCGGCCGCGCGAGGAGAAGAACTGATCGGGCCCAGGCCGCACGCTCGCACCCAGAGCGGCGTCGTCGAGCTGGATCCGCGGCGTCGGCCCGCCAGGGTAGGCGATGCCACGGCCGCTGTCCTTCAGCATCGACTCCAGCTCGGCCGGGCTCGCGCCGGGGAACGCCTGGCGCAGCACCGCGAAGGCGCCGGCGACGTGTGGCGCGGCCATGGACGTCCCGCTCAGGGAGTCGTACGTGTCGCCGGGCACCGACGAGACGATGTCCGTGCCCGGCGCGAACAGGTCCAGCAGCGGCCCGCGGTTGCTGAAGTCGGAGATCGTGTCCTGGTCGGTGGTGCTGCCCACGGCGACGGCCGAGGAGACGCAGGCGGGCGCGCTGATCGCGTCGGTGTAGCCGTTGTTGCCCGCCGCGACCACCGTGGCCACCCCGGCGGCCCGCAGGCGGTCGATGACGGGTTTGCGGGCGTCGGTGTCGCAGGCCGTGGTGTTCCTGCCGCCGCCCAGGCTGAGGTTGGCCGCCACGATGGGCAGCTCGCCGCTCAGCTCCAGGACCTTCTCCAGCCCGGCGAGCTGGGCGCTGGTGAAGCTGAGCACGCACGGTGAGGCGCCCGGCCCGCAGAAGTCGTCCGTGTCGAACCTGCTGAAGATCTGGACGGCCACGAGCTCCGCCTCGGGCGCGACGCCGCTGCCGTCGGCCTCCTCCAGGCCCTCGCCGTCGCCGGCGACGATGCCGGCCACGTGGGTGCCGTGGTCGCAGTTCAGCTCGATGTTCGCGCATGGGCCGCTCTCGGAGTCCGCCGATCCCGGCCCTTCCTCCTCGTCCGCGCCGTCGGGGCACAGGCTGGTGGCGGAGTAGTCGGGGTCGCTGGGTGAGAAGCAGGCCTCGGCGACGACCCGGCCGCCGAGGAAGGGGTGGTTGACCGCCACGCCGGTGTCCAGCACCGCCACCACGCTGCCCGCGCCGGTCAGTCCGGCCGCGCGGGTACGGTCGGCGCCGATCAGCGGGACGCTCTCGCCGAGCGACGGCGGCACCGGCCGGTCCTCCGACACGCTGACCACGCCCGGCTGGCCGAGCAGCCGCTCCAGCGCCGCCCGGTCGGCGCGCAGCGTGACCACGGGCATGCGGGACAACGTCTGCAGCACCGGTCCGGCGCTCGACGCGGCCGGCAGGTCCTCGCGCGCCTTCGTCACCACGTTCACTCTGGTACGGGCGCCGCCCGCCAGCTTTTCCGCCAGGCCGGGCTCCACCCACGGGCCCTCCTGCGCGGCCCGGGCCGTGGCGTCGGCGGCGAACGCCCCCGAAGGGAGCAGGGGGAAGAGCAGGATCGCCACGGCGATGATGCGGCGGATCACGCGTCGGTTCATGACTGTCCACTCCGTCCGAAGTGCCGGGGTGCCGGGGGGCGGCGAAGGTGGCGGACGCCACGACGTCCAGGCCCGCCGCGGGCGTCCGCCGGATCAGGTCAGTCCCTGGTCGCGTTCGCGCCGTTCTTGGGGTTGCCCTTGCGGACGAACTGCCGGTAGGTCCAGGCGATGTTCCTGCACAGAGGGCGCCTGATCTTGCTGTAGGCGGTGCAGGTCCAGTCGCGCAACGTGGTGTAGAAGAGGCTGTCCACGTCGGACTTGCGGCTCCAGTCCAGGTAGTACGGGTAGTACCACCGCTTCAGGTTGTTGCCGATGATGCCGTAGCCGTAGTCGTGCATGTCGCAGGCGCTGGTGAAGTTGAACCCCGACGGCTTGTCCGGCGACTTGGTGCAGTGGTCGTACAGGATGCCGACGACCCAGCGCTTGGTGGGCAACTGTCTCCAGTACGGGTAGTGCCAGCCGTAGTGGGCCGCCCAGGCCGCGCAGGGGCGGCTGTAGTACATCCAGTGCACGGCGGCCCAGCAGTTGGACGGGTAGGACAGCGGGCCCGCGACCTCGCCGCCTCCGGTGGTGGCGCCGGGAGCGGGCGGGTCGAGCGACGGCGGCGGGCTGTCGGAGGCGCCCGGCGTGGTGTTGCCGGCGGCGGCGGTCGCGGTGGGCAGCGCGGAGTCGCCGGTGTAGGTGAGCTGCCAGCCGCCGTTGAGGCGTGAGTCGAAGCTGGTCAGCCGCCCGGCCGTGTCGTAGGCGTAGGTCGCGGGCTGCGTGCCGCTCTGGCTCGGGTCGGCCATGGTGCGCAGCAGGCCGGCGCTGTCGTAGGAGTAGGCGGCCACGCTCTGCGGCGTGCCGGTGCCGGAGGTCTGGGTGATCTGCTTGAGCCGGCCCGCGTAGTCGCCGAAGGCCGTGCCGGTCGCCGTGGTGGCGGTCGCGTACGTGAAGGACAGGACGTTCTGAAGCTCCTCGCCCGCGGCGGGCTCGGTGATCGTGGCGACCCGGCCCTGGGCGTCGTACTGGACGGTGGAGGTGCCGAACGCGTTCGTGCCGACACCTGTCACCCTCCAGGCGTCGGACTGGGAGGCGCCGGCCTGCTGCCAGACGTAGGTCTGGTTGAGGTCGGCCGAGCTGATCGCGTTGCCGGCGTCGTCGGTGAACCCGTCGTCGCCTGCCTCCGTGGTCCCGAGGTTGGTGGAGATCGTCTCGCTGACCGTGGTGCGCAGCGTCCCGGCCGCCGCGTCCCACCGGCTGGTCTCGGTGAGCTTGGAGCCGTCCGCGGCCTCGTAGCGGCGCACCTCGCCGCCGTCGGGGAATGCGGCGCCGCTCTTGTAGGCGTACCGGGTCTGCTCGCCCGTGCCGAGTTCGGTGACCTGGGCGGCGTCGCTGGAGATCTCGAGTTTCCTGCCGGTGGTGCCGCCCAGGAACTCCGCCTGCCACCCCGGCCCGAACACCGACAGGTCCGCCCTGGAGGCGGGCACCGCCTTCGGCTGAGCCAGCCCGCCGTCCACGGCGGCGACCGCGTGCTTGCGGCCGATCACGGCCGCGGCGGCGTCCAGTTCGCTGAGCTCGAAAGTCCTGCTGTCGGCGAAGTACTGGCCGGGGCCGACGGGCTGGTCGGTCTCCGCCGCGGCCTCGGCGGTGGCGGCCTGGCCGGACACGGCGGCCAGCAGCGGCAGGACCATCGCGGTGACCGCCGTCACGACGGCTAATCGTTTCATTGGCTCTCCTCGCAGCGCGGGATGCAGATGCTCGCGTACGCTACGGGAGGGCTGTTGCCACAGGTTTGCCAGAGACGTCAGGGGCCTTGCGCCCCGGGGAAAAGACGAATTCGGCGCGCAATGGCGCCCTTCTCGCGGAGGCGTGGCGGACAATTCGCTCGTCGCGGAATGTGACTTGCCTTATCGCCGGACAGCATAAATCTCAGGAACACATCATTCCCGCCTCGGACGCGGCACGTTTCGTCCGGACAATCGCGGGATTCGTTTCGATTCAATATCGGTTGACCACATCGCCCGACACCCGGTCAATGATGGACGGGTGATCACGTCACCAGGCGACGGCGTCCTTTTACTGGGCCCGGTCGAGCTGCGATGGGCGGGTGCGCCGGTCACGCTGCCCAGGCGCCAGCAGCGGCTGCTGCTCGGCGTGCTGGCCCTGTCGCCCAACCGCGTCGTCCCCCTGCAGCGCCTGACCGAGGTGTTCTGGCCCGATCAGCCGCCGCAGGGGGCGCGCAGGCAGATACAGGTGCTCGTCTCCCGGCTGCGAAGCCTGCTCACCGGCGTGTCCGCGAGCACCGGCGCACCCGCGAGCACCGGCGCAGCCGTGAGCGAGGTGCGGCTGCGGGGCGCCGGCTCGGGCTACGAGCTGTGCATCGACCCCATGACGGTGGACGCGCACCGCTTCGCCGTACTGAAGCATCGGGCGGGTGCCAGCGCGGACGACGAGGAGAAGAGCGCGCTGCTCCGTCAGGCGCTCGACCTGTGGCGCGGCCCCGCCCTCGACGAGGCGGCCGTCGGCGCCGCCCGCGAGACGCTCTGCGTCAGACTGGAGGAGGCGCGGCGCGAGGCGATCGAGGAGCACGCCGAGGCGTCCCTGCGGCTCGGCCGGCACCGGCAGATCCTCGGCGCGCTGGCCGAGGAGGTGGCCGCCGACCCCCTCCGTGAGCGGCTGGCCGGCCTGTTGATGCTCGCGCTCTACCGCTCCGGCCGCGTCTCCGAGGCACTCGACGTGTTCGAGCGGTCCCGGGCGCGGCTGACCGGCGACCTCGGTCTCGATGTCGGTCCCGCGCTGGTACGGCTGCGCCAGGACATCGTGTGCGGCGACCCCCGCCTGGGCCGCCGGTCCGGCGCCCCGGACGCCGCCGGAAGGCCCGGCGACCTGGAGGGCGAGGGGCTGGTGATGCTCGGGCTGGGCAGGATCCGCTTCACCCAGGACCGCTTCACCGAGTCCGTGGCCGCCTATGAGGAGGCCAGGCGGGCCTTCCAGCGCCTCGGCGACCGGCGGCACCTGGCGTCGGCCATGTCCGGCCTGGGCACCGTCCGCGCCGAGGGCGGATGGTTCGCCGAGGGAGAGGCCCACCTGACGGAGGCGCTGTCGATCTTCACCGCGCTCGGCGACGTGGCGGGGAAGGCGCACGCCACCTACATGCTCGGCTTCGTGGCCCGCGAGCGCGGCGACGACGAGCTGGCGCTGTGGCTGCTGGGCCGGGCGCTGGCCGCGTACAGGAAGGTCGGCTACCGGCGCGGCGAGGCTCTGCTCCAGCGCAGCATCGGCCTGGTCCACCGGGCCAGGGGCGAATATCCGCGAGCCGCGGCCAGAACCCGGGCGTCGCGCCGCCTGTTCGCCGCGCTGGCCGACCCGCACGGCGTGGCCTACGCCGACCAGTCGCTGGCCAAGATCCTGATTCGGGTCGGCGACCTCGCGCAGGCCGAGCAGGCGCTCCAGGCGAGCCTGCACACCTTCGCCGGCAAGGGCGACCGCTTCGGCCGTGCCCTCCTCCTGCGTACGCTCGGCGAGCTCCGCCTGGAGCAGGGCGCGACGGCCGAGGCCAGGGGCGCGCTGTCGGCGTCCCTCGCTCTGTGGGACACCCTGGAGCTGCCGCTGTGGCGCGCCCGCACCCTCGCCGTCCTGGCCCGCCTGGAGCACCGGTACGGCGAAGCAGGGCACGCCGACGCCGCGCGCCGGGAGTCCAGCGCCATCTTCAGCCGGATCGGCAGCCGCGAGAGCGGCTGACGTCATGCTCCGCGTCATGTCCCCACCACTGGTCGCCGCCGGCCTGTGGCCGTGGTGGGCGGTCGGCGTCGCCGCGGCGGTCGCCGGGCTGTGGCTGTGGCGGGCCGCTCCCTGGGCGCACGGGAACGACCGCTGGAAACTGGCGGCCCGCCTGCCGTCCCTCACCTACGGGCAGGTCATCGCCACCGGGGAGCGCGACGCCTGGGCCTTCGGCTGGGAGGTCCTCGGTCTCGCCGCCCGGCTGCCGATGGCCGACGGCCCGCACCGCCCCACGGCCTTCCACTGGGACGGCGACCGCTGGACGAGGATCGAGCTCCCCGTCGGACGCGGCGAGGTCGGCCCGGTCGCCGCGTCCGGCCCGTCCGATGTGTGGGCCCTGGCCGGTGGCTCCGTCCTGCACTGGGACGGGCGCGTCTGGACGATCGCCCGCGAGGCGCCGGCAACGGCCTGGACCCTCGCCGTCGCCGGGGACGACGTGTGGATCTTCGGCGACTCCAAGGCGTGGCGCTACGACCGCGAGATCTGGTCGGAGTCGGGCCTCTCCTTCCGCACGCTCCGGGTCAGCGCTCGCTCGGCCTCCGACATCTGGGCACTCGACGCCGACGGCCCCTTCGTCCATCACTTCGACGGAAGGACCTGGAACGGCGTCGACCTGAGCCCGTACCTGCCGAAGGCCCCGCCCCCGTCCGACGAGGTCCCGCCCGGCCCCCTCACCCCCATGGTGCGTGCCATCACCGCCGATCGGTCAGGCGTCTGGATCACCGGGGAGATCGGGGTGTCGTCGTTCCTGCTCTTCCTGACCGATTCCGGCTGGCACGGTGAGAGCATCTCCGCGCAGGCCGGCCGGATGGTCCGCGACCTCCCGCCGGTGCCCGACGGCAGGAACGGCCACTGGTTCCTCGGCTCCGTGGACGTCAACGGGATCGACTCCGCACTCGCTCACCGCGATCACTCCGGCCGCTGGACGAGGGTGCCGGCCGGGGGCGAGCTCACGTCGCTGTCCGCCGTACCCGGCGGTCCGCTCCTGGCCACCGGCGTGATCGGCAGGGCCGCGGGGGTTTTCCGCAACATCGGCCCGCCGTGACGGCGGCGGACCCTGTCAGGCCGGCGTCTCGCGGAAGCGGAAGCGCACGATGCGGGTGGAGCGCTTCATGCCCGGCAGCAGGTTCATGAAGCGGTACAGGCGGCGGACGCCAGGCGGGGCCTTGGCCATCAGGATCGGCGCGTCGTTCATCGGCGCCTCGTCGACGTACTCCAGCCGCGGATGCCACGCGGCCAGCGCGGCCGGGACGTCGAAGCCGCAGTGGAACCGGGCGTCGTACACCCGCAGGCTGGGATCCCACCTCGAGAAGCGCCACGCCCAGACCGGCACCGTGTCGAACTGGATCTGGCCCGAGGGGAAGGCGTCGACGACGCTCGTCAGCAGCCGCCGGACGTCCTCCTCGGTCAGGTACGGCACCAGCCCCTCGGCGATCATCAGCACCGGCCGGCCGCGAGGGACGCCCTCCAGCCAGGTCAGGTCCGTGACATCGGTGCCGATCAGCGTGTGGTGGTGGTCGCGCGGCGGCAGGAGCCGACGGCGCAGCTCGATGACGGCGGGGTAGTCCAGGTCGTACCAGTCGACGGTGGAGGGCGGGTCGAGCCGGTACGCGCGGGCGTCCAGCCCGCAGCCCAGGTGCAGGACCACCGCGTCGCGATGTTCGGCGAGGAAGGCGCGGGCCCAGTCGTCGTGGGCCCGGGAGCGGACCGCGGCGACCAGGCCCACCTGGCTGGTGCCGAATCTGCGGCGGTCGTAGTCGGGGTCGAGGCGGCGCATCACCCGCTCGGCGTAGACGTCGCCGAGGATCGGGTCCGGCAGCCGGTTGTCCAGCGCTTTGGCCTTGAGGACGGGAGTGAGGGTCTTCTGCACTCCGATGAGTCCGGTGTCCGTCACGACAACGACGCTACTCCTTTTTCACGAAATTCGTGAAGTTTTCGAAATGCTCTAGACTGTGGCGGCATGACGGAGGACGGAGCGGTGGTGACGCGAGCGGGCGAGGACGCCGTCGCGCACTTCAGGGAACGGTTCGCACAGATCCTGGTCGAGTCCGGCATGCCGCGGATGGCGGCGCGCGTGTACGCCGCACTGCTGGTCACCGACTCCGGCAGGCTGTCGGCCGCCGAGCTGGCCGAGCGGCTGGGGGTCGGCGCGCCGGCCATCTCGGGAGCGGTCAAATACCTGGTGCAGGTGCGGCTGGTCGAACGCGGCCGGGCACCCGGCAGCCGGCACGACTTCTGCCGCATCCACGAGCACACCTGGAGCCACTACATCAGCCAGTCCGTCCCGGTGCTGGTCCACGTGCAGACCGGCGCCGAGGAAGGCGTCACGCTCCTGGGCCCCGACTCTCCCGCCGGGCGGCGGCTGGAGGAGACCGGCCGGTTCTTCGCGTTCATGCGCGAGGAGATCGAGCGATCGATGGCCAAGTGGCGGCGGCTCCAGGAGAGCGGACTCGAGGACGACTGAACCCGGGGCCGGAGCAGCGGCTTTCAGCCCGATGCCAAGGCGACGTCGAGAAGGGACCGGCTGCAGTTCGGGGTCGGGGTGCTGGAGCAGAAGGAGTTGACGGTGAAGTCGCTGAAGCTCGCGCTGTCCAGCAGGGGGCGTTGTTCCGGCCAGCGCGCGTAGGAGTGGGCCGACAAGGTCTTGCCGACGCCGGCGGGGCCGAGCACAGGCCGATGTAGCGGGAGACGCGTACGGTGTCGGCGAACTCGCAGAACCTGCGGTGCTCCTTGGTGGAGATCAGGTTCTGCATCGGCGGGGTGGGGCGTGGCCCGCGCCGCACGGCTTTCCGGTTGGGGTTGGAGCGCGTGGTGGTCACGGGCCATGCTCCTCTATTCCTCGGTGTAGATCTTCAACCGGCGCCGCGCGGGTGCCGGTGGGGCGAGCTCGCGGGCGGTCGCGGGAAGGCCGGTGCGGTGGGCGAGCAGCTGGTCGACCAGGGTGGTGCGTTCGGCCAGGTCGCGGGGGTCGTACCGGATGACGACGCCTTCTCCGACGAACGCGGCCAGCGTGGGGTCCAGGTAGCGCCGCCCGAACGCGGTCAGGCCACCCCGGCGGTAGCGCGCCGCCCACCGCCGGGCCGTCCGTATCGAGATCTTGCCCGTGTGGGCGACCTCGGACAACGCGATGGCGTCTTCCAGGTGAGGTTGCAAGATCCCAAACCGCCGCACGGCTTCCTCCCGCGCGGTCACGGTCAACTGCGCCAGCGGCGGCGATGGCTCCACCCCCGCGCCGGGCCCGTTCATGGCTTCACGGTAACCGGGACCGGGCCAACCGGGGAGTGGTCAGCCGGCGGTGGTCACGCAGTCCGCGATGGACCCGGTCGATGAGGTGGTGATGCTGTTCGACCAGGCCGTGTCGGTCGGGTGAGGCCCGGTCAATCCTCATCGTCGGTGTCGTCACCGTCAGGATCACACACCTGATCGACCAGCTACGCCCGCCTCGGCGTGGGGCCCGGGGAGGACCGTCAGGGGCACATCGAAATCCCAGCCCACAGGAGATTTGTCCGCTCATCGCGCGGTTCTTGATGAATCATGGCTCGGATGACGGGTCAGGTGACGGATTGCGCCACCAAGGCCATGGCCTGCCGCATGGCGTTGCGTACTTCGTTGGGTCCGTCGCCGCGCTGCAGCGCGGTCAGTGCGGATGCGCTGGTCGCGCCCACCATCGCGCCGACCAGGGCGGAGGCGGTGATCGTGTCGAGTCTGTCGGGGAATGCCCGCTGCAGCGCCTGGGCCAGTTCGGCCTGCGCGGTGAGGTAGCGCTGCAGCAGCCGGGCCTGCAGCGCCGGCACCGAGGCTGCCAGCCGTGCGCGAAGTGCCGCGAGCCCGCTGGGGAGGTCGCTGTCCCAGGTGTTGGCGATCATCTCGTCCATCGCCCGCACCAGCACTTCGGGTAGCCGTTCCCCGGCGCGGCGCTCGGCGATCGCCTGCAGCGCCAGATCGACGCGCATGTCGGCATTGGCCAGGAGCACATCCTCCTTGGCCTGGAAGTGGAGGAAGAAGGTGCGGGGGGACACCTCCGCGGCGTCAGCGATCTCGGCCACGGTCACGTGGTCGTAGTCCTTGTCCTCGAACAGGCGCACCGCCGCCTCGATCAATGCCTGCCGCGTGCGCTGCTTCTTGCGCTCCCGCAGTCCGTGTTTTTCCACCACGCAGAGCAGTTTAGTGCATCTTCTGAATTGATGCATACTGTGAATCAGTGCAGAGACTGTAGCTAGTAGAAGGAGTCCTTCGTGGGAAGTCTGGACGGACGCGTCGTCCTCATCACCGGAGCAGGGCGCGGCATCGGGCGGGAGGAGGCGCTGTTCTTCGCCGCCGAAGGCGCCAAGGTCGTCGTCAACGACCCCGGCGTCGGCATCGACGGCACGGGCGGCGACGCCGGCGTGGCCGCGAAGGTCGTCGAAGAGATCACTGCCCGCGGCGGGCAGGCCGTGGCCAGCACCGACAGCGTCGCCGACTGGGAGGGCGCCCGCCGCATGGTGGAGGCGGCCCTGGAGTCCTTCGGTGACCTCCACGTCGTGGTCAACAACGCGACCATCGAACGGAACATGGGCCTGACCGACCTGTCGGAGGAGGACTTCGACGACGTCCTGGCCGTCAAGCTCAAGGGCACCTTCGCGGTGACGCACTGGGCGGCCCGCCACTGGCGCGACCAGTTCCATGCAGGAGTCCGGGTCGACCGCGCCGTCGTCAACACCTCCTCCGGCTCCGGGCTGCTCAACCCGCTGCCCGCGCAGGTCTCCTACGCGGCAGGCAACGCCGGAGTCGCGGCGCTGACCACCATCGCCGCCCTCGAACTCGGCCGGTACGGCGTGCGGGTCAACTGCATCTCGCCCTCAATGGCCCGCACCCGCCTCACTCTCGCAGTTCCCGGCATGACCCAGGAACCACCTGCGGGCCGGTTCGACCCGCTGCACCCGGCCGCCAGCGCGCCTGTTGCCGCCTACCTGGCCGGCGCAACCTGCCCGCTCACCGGCCAGGTGCTGTCGGTTCGGGGCGGAACGGTCGCGGTAAGCCACGGCTGGTCCCTCGGCGACCACATCCACAAAGACGGGCTGTGGAGCGTAGAGGAACTGGCCGAGAAGGTGACGGAGCTGCCGATGGACGACCCGTTCGACAAGCTCGCCCAGGCCCTGACCGGCGCACTCGGCGCCGTCGGACGCGACCAACTCCAGGAGATGATCAACGCCCTGCTGGACCAGGGAGTCCACTCCGACGCGGCCTCCGCATGACGCGATAAGCCACGTCCCGGACCGCGTGCTCCAGTCACGCGGTCCAGGGACGGGTGGGGGTCTGTTTCATGGGTGACCGCCTGTGAGGTGCATCCGTTCTCTGCGATCTCGCGATCAACGCAATCCGATCATCGCAGGTCGGAGGCAGCCTGGGGCGGCAAGATCACGGTCAGAGCGCCGGATCCACGTACGGTGACAGACACACTCCTGACCGAAGCACGTGTCCGGCTCATACGAGACTGCGCCGGCGGTCATAGGTACGCCGGAACGTGTGCCGCCTGCCGCCCGTGCGGAAGGACGCCCGCCCGGTGACCGCCCCGCGCCCGGCGACCCGGAAGGTCGCGCTGATCTCCTCGCCCGGCACCAGCTCGGCCGCCTCCTGACGGGAGGTCACCGTGCGCCCGCCCGGCAGGTGCAGCGCGAGCCGCACCCTCCGCCACGTGACGGCCGAGCCGTTGACGAGCGTCACGGTGACCCGGTCGCCCGAGGCGGTCATCCTCAACCCGTACGGGCGGCGCGGATCGGGGCCGATCGACTGGTCGAGCAGCTCCATGAGCTCGTCCACCAGCTCCGGCCGGTCGGACGACAGGTCCTTCCGCTCGCCGAGGTCGGTGCCGAGGTCGTACAACTCGATCCTGCCGCCGGGGCCGGCGCCCGCGATGCCGGGCGCGAACCTGATCGCCTTCCACCGCCCGCGGCGGATCGCCTGCGCCTTGCGGGGCCGGTTCCACACCAGATGGTGGTGATCGGGCCCGTCGCCGCCGTTGAGCATGCCGCGGAACGAGCGGCCGTCGATCCCGTCGGGCGCCGGCACCCCGGCCAGGTCGGCCAGCGTCGGCAGCACGTCCCAGTAGGCCACCGGCCGCGTCTCCACCCGGGGGCGCAGCTTCGGCGACCAGGCGATCAGCGGCACCCGGATGCCGCCCTCGTACAGGTCACGCTTGTCGGCGCGGAGCGGGCCGTTGGAGTCGAACAGGCCGGGCGTCACGCCCTTCTCGCGGTGCGGGCCGTTGTCGCTCATGAACAGCACGATCGTGTTCGCGGCCTTGCCGGTCTTGCGCAGCGTGGCCACGAGCTGTTCCACGTGCGAGTCCAGCAGGGTGACCTGGGCGGCGTGGCGCCGGTTGGGCCTGGTCCACGGCTTGTTCTCGTACTGACCGGCGTCGCCCGGGACGACGCTCGGCGAGTGCGGCAGGATGGTCGGGAAGTAGAGCAGGAACGGCTTGTCGGACGGCTCCTCGATGAAGCCGACGGCCCGCCGCAGAAACAGGTCGGGCGCGTACGTCGTGCCGGTCAGCGCCATCTTGCCGGCGTTGTGCCACAGGTAGCGCGGGTAGTACTGGTGGGCGTGGCGGTGGGTGATGTAGCCGAGGAACTCGTCGAAGCCGCGCTCGTTCGGGTGCGACGGCTGGCCGGGCAGCTCGGGCCCGAAGCCCCACTTGCCGATGCACGCGGTGCGGTAGCCGGACAGCTGGAGCAGTTCGGCGAAGGTCAGGTCGTCCTCGATCAGCGCGCGCTGCGGGCCGCCCTCCGGGTTCTCGCGCACGGTGGAGTGCCCGGCGTGCAGGCCGGTGAGCAGGGAGCAGCGCGACGGCGCGCAGAGCGGCGCCCCCGAGTAGGCGGTCGCGAACCGCACGCCTTCGGCGGCCAGCCGGTCGATCGTGGGAGTGGCGATCTTCCGCTGCCCCTGGACGCCGATCTCGCCCCAGCCCAGGTCATCGGCGAGGATGATCAGGAAGTTGGGCCGGGGCGCGACCGCCGCCCGCGCGGGCGGCGCGGCGGCGGCGGGGACGGACAGGCCGGCGAGCGCGCCGGCCAGGAGGGTCCGGCGCGAGGGAGCGGTGATCATTCACGACACCTTCGACCCAGCGTGTGATCGGCGTGCGAAGCGCGGAAGAACGGCAGGCGGACTCTCCCGGAACGGAACCGGGCGATGACCGGGCCGCGACCGCGAACCGACCGCGACCGCGAACCGACCGCGACCGCCCACCCGGCCGCTTTCCGTCAGCAGTAGTCCCAGAGCTCGGCGATCTCCTTGAGCTCGGGAGGCAGGTCGTCGGCCGAAGGCAGCGGCCGGCCGGCGACGACCGTGCCGCTCTTGATCTTGTCCCGCCAGTCGCCCACCCCTTTCTCGAAGGCCCCGTGATCCTTGTCCCCGTACTGGAGCATCCCCGGCTCCCACTCCACGCCCAGGAACGCGCAGAGCGGCCGCAGCGTCCCCTCCGGGTCCGCGACCAGCTCCTCGTAGCGCAGCGTGTGACCCTCCAGGTGGGTACGGGCCTCCTGCAGATAGGTCATGTACGCGAGCGTCCGCGGCACCGCCTCGGTCATGGGCCGCTTGGCGGGGTCGGCCTCGTGCCACGACTGCACGATCGACATCGGATGCCGCAACAGGAAGACGAACCTGGCGTCCGGCCAGCACATCCTGAGCCGCTGCCACACGAACACGTTGCTCGGCGTCTTCTCCACCAGGATCGGCTTGCCGCTGCGCTGGAGCTCCCGGTGCAGCATCCGGTCCCAGACGAGGTGCTCGACGTCGCTGTGGGTGTGGCCGAGCAGCTGCATCGCCTGCCGTACGGGCTCGGTGGTGAACCCCACCGTCATGCGCCGGAAATGGGTCTCGATGGGCGAGTGGATCTCGCTGTGCGAGTTGAGGATCACCCGCAGCAGGGTCGAGCCGGACCGCACCGACGACAGCAGGAAGACGGGCGCGCGCAGCAGCCGGTCGTGCGCCGGGTCCACCGGTTCGCGCACCATGTCACCGGGCAGCCGCTGCGTCTCGGGGGCGGGCTTGGGCGCCGGTGGCGGCTTCGGGGGCCCGGCCGCCCGCTGCCTCCCCGCGCGGGTGAGTGTGTAACCGGTCAATCCCTCGAGTGTCGCATTAGCCCTGTACTTCCAGCTCATGGCCCGTCAAGGTACGGGTGACCGGTGAACCCCCGGTTAATACGTCCTGTGAGGTTGGAGCCGATCAAGGCGAACCGTACCGGGCGGGCCGTGCGATAGATACACCGTGAGACCGTTCCCCTTCCGGCGGCGCGCGGCCCCGGACGTCACCGCGGAGAGCGGCGACGCCGACCTCGTCGCCGCCGTCGCCGCCCGCAGCACCGCCGCCCTGCGCATCCTCCACCAGCGCCACGCCCCCTGGCTGCGCGCCCGGCTGGCCCGGCGCTGCGCCGATGCCGACGCCGTCGACGACGCACTGCAGGAGACGTTCCTGGCCGTGTGGCGTTCGGCGGACGGCTTCCGGGGCGACAACGTGGCCGGCTGGTTGTGGACGATCGCCGTCCGCCGGCTGATCTCCGCCCTGCGCGGCCGCGGCTCGCGCTGGGTCGGCTCCGGCATCGAACCGGACGACAACTCCCCGGTCGCCTCCGCCGAGGACGTCGTCCTGCTGGGCGTGGAGCACGGCGACCTCGGCGCGGCGCTGAACAGGCTCTCCCCCGAGCTGCGCGCCGTCATCGAGGCGACCGTCCTCGACGGCCTCACCACCAGGGAGGCCGCCGGCCTCCTGGGCATCCCGGAAGGCACGGTCAAGACCCGCGCGATGCGGGCCAGGGCCCGGCTGCGCGAGGAACTTTCATGAGCGACTGGCACATCCCCGACGACCTGCGTGAACGCTACCTCGAAGGCCGGCTCGAACCGGCGCTGGCCATGTCCGTGGACGCGCATCTCGGCCGCTGCGCCGGCTGCCGGGCGGCGGTGCCGTACGACGAGGACTGGCTCGAAGCCTCCTGGGCGCGGCTGGAGACCGAGCTGATCACGCCGCGCCCCGGCCTGGCCGAACGGCTCCTGCGGCACCAAGGGGTGCCCGACCACCTGGCCAGGCTGCTGACGGCGACGCCGACGCTGAGCCGGGCCTGGCTGGCCGCGGTGGTGGCGGTGCTGGCGTTCGCGGTGCTGGCGGCGCGCGCGCAGGCCGACCTGCTGCCCGCCTTCCTCGTCGTCGCGCCGACGCTGCCGCTGGCGGGCATCGCGCTCGCCTACGGGCCGCGCGTCGATCCCGCCCACGAACTGGTCGCCGCCACCCCCATGTCCGGCCCCCGGCTGCTGCTGACCCGGGCCACGGCCGTGCTGGCCGTGGCGGTCGTGCTGGCCGGGCTCGCCTCGCCGCTGCTGCCCGCGCCGCCCGGGCTGAGCGCCGCCTGGCTGCTGCCCGCACTGGCCGCCGCCGCGGGCTGCCTGGCCCTGTCGAACCGGCTGCCGGTGCCGGTCGCCGCACTCGCCGTGGGCGGGGTGTGGCTGGCCGTCGTCGGCGCGGGCGGCCTCGCCGCCGGCTGGCCGGCCGTCTTCGGCCCCGCCCCGCAGATCGCGTACGGCGCCGCCGCCCTCCTTCTGACGTACCGCTTCCACAAAGTGAGCACACGATGATCCAGATCAAGCACCTCACCAAGACCTACGGCGCGAAACGGGCGCTCGACGGCCTCGACCTGACGCTCGGCGCCGGCGTGACCGGACTGCTCGGCCCGAACGGCGCCGGCAAGACCACCCTGCTGCGCTGCCTGGCGACCACCCTCGCCCCCGACGGCGGCACCGTGAGCGCCTTCGGCCTGGACCCGGCCGACCGCGTCCAGCGCACCGCGCTGCGGCGCAGGCTCGGCTACCTGCCGCAGAGCCCCGGCGCCTACCCGCACTTCACCGCCTTCGACCTGGTGGACTACGTGGCGATACTCAAGGAGCTGACCGACCGTGAGCACCGGCACGCCGAGGTGCGCCGGGTGCTGGCCGAGGTGCACCTCACCGACCAGGCCCGTACGAAGGTACGCAAACTGTCCGGCGGCATGCGTCAGCGGCTCGCGCTCGCCCAGGCGCTCCTGGGCGAGCCGGACCTGCTCATCCTCGACGAGCCCACCGTGGGCCTGGACCCGGAGCAGCGGATGGCGTTCCGCGCGCTGGTCTCGCGGCTCGGCGAGAGCCGCGTCGTCGTGCTGTCCACCCACCAGACCGAGGACGTCGCCGCGCTCTGCGAACGGGTGGTCGTCATGCGGGACGGCCGGGCGGTCTTCGACGGCACCCCCGGCGAGCTCGCGGCCGTGGCCGACGGCCGGGTGTGGTTGTCGGACGCGCCGCCCGCCACGTCGGAGCTGTTCTGGCGGACGACCGACGGCCGCTACCGCACGCTCGGCGCACCGCCGCCGGCGGCGGACGCGGTGGCGCCCGGCGTCGAGGACGGCTACCTCATGCTGCTCGGGGAGGCGGCGTGACGCGGCGGCTGTTTCTGTTCGAGACGCGCAGGCTGGCGCGGCACCCGCTCGTGTGGGGCGCGACCGTCCTGGTGCTGGCGCTGCAGACCTTCCTCAGCCGGGACCAGCAGCCCGACCTCACCATGGACCCGGTCAACGCCACCGGGCTGGCCACCTGCCTGGCCGCGGCGGTCCTGATCGTGGCGAGCCTGGCCACCTCCCGCGACGGGCGGCACGGCATGCCGGAGAGCCTCGCCGGCCTGCCCGGCCGGGCCGAGCACCGCACGCGCGCCCTGCTGCTGGCCACCCCGCTGGTCGCGGGGCTCGCGGCGGCGGTGGCCGTGGGCGGCTACCTGGCGATCCGGCTGCTGAGCGGACCCGCCGGAGGACGGCTGGACGTGTGCGAGCCGCTGACGGCGGTGGCCGCCGCGGTCCTCGCCGCGACGCTGGGCGTGGCCGTCGGCCGCTGGGCGCGGTGGCTGATCGCGGGGCCGCTGGTGGTGGCCGTGCTCGGCTTCCTCATCTACACGAACCCGATGAACGGGCAGGCCCGCTGGCTGCTGCCGGTGATGCAGGACCACCGGCCGGACTGGCCCGACCGCCCGTCGGCGGCCCACCTGGCGTACGTGCTCGCCGCCGCCGTCGTCTTCGCCGGGATCGCGCTGCTCAGGCATCGGCCACGGCCGGCGCCCGCCGTGGCCGTCGTGGTGGCGCTGGCCGTCGCGGTGCCCGCGGGGGCCGCCGCGGCCTCCACCCGGCCGCCGGCGCGGCTCCCCACGAACGTGACGCTGGAGGCCGCCCACGTGGACTCCCGCGTACGTGATCGCTACTTCGGCCCCGACGCCTACCGCTGCGCGCGGCGCCAAGGGCTCACCTACTGCGCCTTTCCCGGCTACGAGCCGTGGATCCCGCTGTGGGAACAGGCCGTCCAGCCGGTCGTGGCGGCGCTGCCCGCCGCGCTGCGGGCCCGGACCCCCGAGGTGCGGCAGATGAGCTCGGCCTGGAACTTCACCGGCAATGACGGGATGATCCGGCCGCCGATGAGCTGGGGGCATCCCGACCAGCGCCGGATGCTGGCCGAGGACGTGGCCTTCTGGGCGACCGGACTGTACGACTCGGCCGCCCGGCACTTCACCCCCTCCCGCCGCGTCGCGCCGTGTGACGTACGCGGTCAGGCCCGCACGGTGGTGGCGCTCTGGCTCGTCGGCCAGGTCTCCCCTCCCGAGGCCCGGCGGCAGCTCCACGTCGACCGCGACCTGGGACGCCTGTCCGGACTGGACTGGGGCCCGGCCGAGATCGGTTACGCCAGGCGGCTGCTGGCCTCCCCCGGCGCCCGCGAGAAGGTCCGGGCCGGCTGGGACACGCTCGTCAGGCCCACCACCACGATCGACCAGGCCCTGTCGTTGCTCGGCCTGGAACGCGAGTTCGACGCGCCGATGGGAGCCACGCCATGCCGGTGACCCTGCCCGCCCGCCCAGAGGCCACTGCGGCCGTCCCCGCCCGGCCGCCGTCCCGCCGGCGCTCGGCGCTCCTGCTGGTGCGCCCCCTCGCCCGGGCCGTCGACTGGCAGCCTCTGGCCGTGGTCGCCGCCTTCACCGCCGGGCTGGTGACCCTGGTGGAGCACGGGGAGCCACTGCCCGGGGGCGACGCGCTCGTGCTCATGCGCGTCTGCGGCACCCTGCTCGGCGCGGCGGCGGCCTTCGGGCTGGTCGACGCCATGTCCGCCGACCTCGACGCTGCCGCGGTCCCCCGATGGGTACGGCAGGCGCTGCGCTGCCTGCTGCCCGGCGGCGCCGCGATCGCGATCTGGCTGGCGGCCTTCTCCTATATCTTGACCCGCCTGCCGGAGGGCTCCCTGTTCCCGGTCGGCGACCTGCTCATCGAGATGGGCGTCTGCCTCGGCATCGCGCTGGCCGCCGCGGCGACCGCCGTACGGCTCGCGCCGGGACGGCAGGCCGCCATGGCGGCGGTCGTGGTCCAGCTGGCGACGGTGCTGGCGACCATCCTGCTGCCGCAGCAGGTCCGGCTCTGGCCGCCGACCTGCGGGTTCGGCTACTGGGCCCAGGCGCACCTGTTCTGGCTGGCGATGCTGCCCCTGCCGTACCTGTGGCTGATCGTCGCGGGGCGCGACCTACGGCGCTGACACCTCGCGCTGCCCGGGACGGCGTGCCCTGGCGAGGTTGGCGGTCAGCTCGGCACGGGTCTGGTGCTCGTGCGCGAACCACGCGGGCTGGCCGGGAGCGCTTCGCCACGACTCGCTGAGCGGGCTGTTGTCGACGGTGTCGAACCCGAACCGGTCGTACAGGCGCGTCACGAGCTCCACCGCTTCGGGGAAGTCGCTGGAGGCCGACAGCGCCAGGCGGCCGGGGGTGCCCGCCGGTCTGCCCGCGGTGGTGATGCGGGGAGCCTGGATGTGGGTGAAGGCCTTGACGACCTTGGACTCCCGGAGCTGCTCCTGCCGCAGCTCGTGAACGGTCTTCTCGCCCGAGTCGACGACCGGGATGTTGCCGTCGCGCCAGACCATGTAGTTGTTCGTGTCCAGCACGATCTTCCCGGCCAGCTCCCGCGCGGGCATGTCGTTGACGACCTTGAGCGGGACCGCGACGACGGCGAAGTCTCCGGCGGCGGCGGCCCCGGCCGCGGTCGCGGCACGCGCTCTCGGCCCGAGCTCGTCGATGAGGTCCCGCAGGGTCTCAGGTCCTCGTGAGTTGGCGATGACGACGTCGTAGCCGTTCGCGATCGCGGCTCGCGCGATCTGGCTGCCGACCTCGCCCGCCCCGATGATGCCGATCACTGTCATCAGATCTGGTTCAGGCCGCCGTCGACGTACAGGCTCGAACCGGTGATGAAGCTGCTCTGCGCGGAGGCGAGGAAGGTCACGGCGGCGGCGATCTCCTCCGGGCGGGCGAGCCGGCCGAGCGGCACGTGCTCGGCCAGTTGCCGCTTGAAGCCGTCGGCCTCCTCCGGGCTGCCGACGAGCCCCGACAGTCCGGGGGTGTCGGTCGGGCCGGGGGTGATGGTGTTGACCCGGATGCCGCGTCCCTTGAGCTCGTTGGCCCAGGTCCGGGCGAACGAGCGGGTGGCGGCCTTGGACGCGGCGTACACGCCGAACGCTGTGTCGCCGACGTCCGCGTTGGTGGAGCCGTTCAGTATCACCGAGGCGCCGTCGTTGAGCAGCGGCAGCGCCTTCTGGACGGTGAACAGCGTGCCCCGGACGTTGATGCCGAAGAGGGTGTCGAAGTGCTCCTCGGTCACTTGCTCCAGCGGCACGAACTCGGCGACGGAGGCGTTGGCGAACAGGACGTCCAGGCCCTGCCCCCGGTCGCGGATCGTCTCGTAGAGCCGGTCCAGGTCGGCCAGGTTCGCGATGTCGCCGACCACGGCCGTGGCCGCCGGGCCGATCGCCGCGACGGCCGCGTCGAGCTCGGCCTCGCGCCGGCCGGTGATGAACACGTGCGCGCCCTCGGCCGCCATGCGTACGGCGCTGGCCAGGCCGATCCCGCTGTTGCCGCCGGTGACGAGCGCGGTCTTGCCCTCAAGCAGTCCCATGTCAGTGACCTCCTCGAATTTATGCAGCGATCGCTGCAGAAGTCGAACATAGCACTTCTGCAGCGATCGATGCGAAAAGAGGTAGGCTTCGGGGCGTGGTGACCAGACAGAGCGGCCCTATCGGCCGGCCGCGAGGATTCGACGCCGACGAAGCTCTCGAACGCGCCATGCTGGCCTTCTGGGAGCACGGCTACGAGGGGGCCAGCCTCGCCACCCTGACCGAGGCGATGGGCATCTCCGCCAAGAGCATGTACGCGGCCTTCGGCAACAAGGAGGAGCTGTTCCGCAAGGCCCTGGAGCGCTATACCGAAGGCCCGAGCGCCTACCTGGCCCGGGCCCTGGAGGAGCCGACCGCCCTCGGCGTCGCCACCGCGATCCTGGCCGGCGTCGTCCGGACCACCACCCGGCCCGCCCACCCCCACGGTTGCCTCGGCGTCCAGGGCGCGCTGGCCGCCAGCGACGCCGGGCGCGAGGTGCGCGATCTACTGGCCGCCTGGCGCAACGACGGCTGCTCCCGCCTCCGCGAACGGTTCCAGCGCGCCGTCGACGACGGCGACCTGCCGCCGGAGAGCGATCCGAGGCTGCTGGCCCGCTACGTCACCACCTTGGCGTTCGGCATCGCCGTCCAGGCCGCGAGCGGCGTCGGCCGCGCAGAGCTCCAGGAGATGGCCGACGCCGCCTTGCGCACCTGGCCGCTCCCCTGACGACCGTCGCGCCTAACGCTGGAAGTCGCGGGCGAACGCCTCCAGGTACGCCGTGAACGCGGTGACCAGGTGGTCCAGGAGGCGTTCGCCGACCTCGCGCGTGGCGGGGGTGATGGGGTCGGTGACCCCTCCCATGCGGGCGATCCAGCCGTGCTCCATGGCGAACCCGTAAGCCGGCTCGCGCGGCGGCTCGACGGGCCCCGAGGAGGGCGCCGAGGAGGACGCGGCCGGGAGCGTGGCGCCGAGGGCGAGCGTGAGCGCGGCCTCGAAGGCGCCCGCGTGGCCGGGCACGTGCGTGATCCCGGCCTCCCGGGCGAGCTCCGCGAGGCGGTCGCCGCCGAGCGACCAGTACGAGGCCGCGCCCACCGCGATCGGCAGGTCGAGCACGGCGTCGCGGGCCGCCTGCCGGATCAGGTCGTCGTTGCCGCCGTGCCCGTTGAACAGCACGATCCTGCGGAACCCGGCCACGGCGGCACTTTCGATCAGATCGCCGAGCACGGCGAGCAGGGTGCGGCTGCGCAGCGAGAGCGTCCCGGGCAGCGGCAGGTGGTGGTGCGAGGAGCCGTACGGCAGGACCGGCGCGACCAGCACCGGCACGCCGGTCAGCGGGGCGGCGGCCCGGTGCGCGATCTCGGCGCTGACCAGGGCGTCCGTGCCCGTGGGAAGGCCGGCGCCGTGCTGCTCCACCGCGCCGACCGGCAGCACGAGCACGGCCGAGGCCGCCACGCGGCCGATCTCCGGGCTGGACAGCTCGGCGAGAGAGAACGACCTCATGTTCATAAATAGAACGTATATAGCGAGCGGACGCGCCCCGGCAACCCCGTCCGCCCTCGTTACGATCTAATTTCGGTTAAGCTGCCGATGTGAGGACACGCCTAGCGATTGTCGTTCCCGTGCAGGGCGCCGAGGTCTTCGAGGCGGCGCTCGCCCATCTCGGAGGGGTGGAGGCGCGATGGATCCGCTATGAGGACGAAGCGGGCATCGGTGATTCCGTGCGCCAGGCGCTGGAGGAGGTCGACGCCGTCTTCTTCGCCGGCCCGATGCCCCTCGACCGGTGCCGCCACCTGCTGCCCGAGGGCATGCCCGTCGGGGTGGCGCGGCTCGGCCCCATCGATCTGGCGCTCGCCCTGCTGCGCGCCCGCGAGCAGGGCCTGCCGCTGGTCCCGGCCAGCGTCGACACCTTCGAGGAGCAGGTGGCCGAGGAGTTCGCCCGCGAGCTGGGCCTGCCGCCGCGGGCGACGCGGGTGCTGCCGTACGGGCCGGACCAGGAGGTGGAGGAGATCGTCGCCTTCCACCTGGAGGCCAGGCGGCGGCACGGCACCCACTACGCGGTCACCGGCCGCAGCCGGGTCTACTCCCGCCTGATGGCGGAGCTGGACGTGCCGGTGCTGCGCTCGGTGCCCGTGGTGGCCTCGATCAGGTCGGCGATGAACGAGGTCGTGCTCCGCGCCGTCTCCGCCCGGCACTCCAACCTGCGCTTCGCCACCGCCGTCTACCGCCTGCTGGAGGAGTCCGGCCTGTACGAGGCCGGCGTCGAGCGGGTCAACACGTTGCGCATGTTCTTCGACGCGCCGGCCTTCGCCGAGGCGTGGGTGGAGGCGCGCGGCGACCAGTCGGTGCTGGTGTTCGCGCACAAGGGCCTGCTGGAGGAGATCACCCGGTCCTGGACGAGCGTGCCGCTGCTGGAGGAGGTGCGCGCCCGGCTCGGCGTGCGCATGGCGGTCGGCTTCGGCGTCGGCGAGTCGGCCCGCGACTCGGTGCGGCACGCGGAGATGGCGGTGCGCCGGGCGATGGAGGAAGGCGGCGACACAGGGTTCCTGATGACCGAGGACGGCCTGGTCATCGGCCCCATGGGGCAGGCCGAGGAGGAGCCGCTGCGCTACGCGTTCAAGACCGACGAGGCGGGCCTGCGCGAGCTGGCGAGGCGGGCCGGGCTCGGCGTGGCCACGCTGTCGCGCCTGGTCGGGCTGGAGCGCAGGCTGCTCGGCGCGGCGGCGAGCGCGGAGGAGATCGGGCAGGCGCTGAAGGTCAGCGCGCCGAGCGGCCGGCGGATCATGCGGCTGCTGCGCGAGAGCGGGCTGGCCGCGCCGGTCGGCATGGCCCAGCCGAACAAGCGGGGCCGCCCCAAGACGCTCTACCGGCTCGACATCGTCGGCAAGCTCGACACCCCTTGACGTCGTCGCGGGCGTCCGGGCACACTCTAGCCCAGTTAACGAACTATTTTCGAACATCGCCGGAATAGCGCGACGCGATGCGGAAGGGTTCGTGGGCGAAAGGAGTAGTTCATGGTGCCGACCCGGCCCTCGCGACGGCGCTTCCTCGCCGCCACCGCCATCGGAGCCGCCTCCCTGATGATCAGCGCGTGCGGCGTCTTCGGCGGGACCACCAGCGAGGCGGCCCCCTCCGGCGGCCCCGCCACACTCGAGTTCTGGACGATCAACCTCAAGGAGGGCTACACGCCCTACATCGAGGGCGCGATCAGCCGCTACGAGCAGCAGCACCCCGGCGTGACGATCAAGTGGGTGGACATCCCCGACTTCGAGCAGACCCAGAGCAAGCTGCTCGCGGCGATCAGCGGCGGCGCGACCCCCGACGTCGTCAACATGACGCCGTTCATCCTCCCGAAGTTCGCCGCGACCGACACCATCTACCCGATCGACGAGCTGACCCAGGACGCCGGCGCCGTCGCCGCCGAGTACGTGCCCGGCCTGTGGGACGCGGGCGTGATCGGCGGCAAGGCGTACGCGATCCCGTTCTACGGCAGCGTCTCGGCGCTCATCTACAACGCCGACCTGTTCGAGAAGGCCGGCCTCGACCCGGCCAAGCCGCCCGCGAACTGGGACGAGGTGTTCGCCGCCGCCCGCGCCATCCACGACAAGACCGGCGCCTCCGGCTTCGTCCAGACGCTCGACGACTTCGACGACGCCGGCAACCCGTCCGACATCCTCGCAGGCCAGGCAGGCGTGCCGCTGCTGTCGGACGACGGCAAGAAGGCCGCCTTCGCCACGCCGGAGGCCGTCGCCCACCTCGACCAGTACGCCAAGGGCGTGGCCGAGGGCTGGATCGACCGCACCTCCGTCAACGGCGGCGTCATGGACGGCGCCAAGATCCTCGCCCAGGGCAAGACCGGCATGGTCTTCCTCGGACCGTGGATCCTGCGCTGGCTCAAGGACAACACCGACGAGCAGACCTTCAAGAAGTTCAAGGTCGCCGAGCACCCCGAGGGCGCGGGCGGCGCCGCCAACGGCTTCCTGCAGCACTTCGCGATCCCGCGCGCCGCCAAGCACCCCAAGGAGGCGCTCGACTTCGCCCGCTACTTCAGCGGCACCACCCTGGAGCTGGCCAAGCAGGCGCCCGTGCTGCCCGGCCTGGCCTCGATCGCCAAGGACCCCTACTTCCAGACGACCGAGGAGACGAAGGTCCTGGTCGACCAGGAGGTCAAGTTCTACTGGCCCAAGCATCCGGCCGTGGCCGAGATGTTCGCGGCGCTCCGCGCGGAGTTCCAGTCGGCGCTGCTCGGCGACAAGCCCGCCGAGCGGGCCCTGCAGGACGCCGCCAAGCGCTGGGACGAGCTGCTCGCGGCGGGCTCGTGAGCGGTTCGGCCGTCCGGGCGCGGCGGGTCTCGCCGCCGCGCCCGCTCGCGAAGGCCCGCGGGCTGGGCGAGAGCGGCTGGGGCTGGCTGTTCGCCGTCCCCGCCGTGATGCTCATCGGCGGGTTCGTCCTCTACCCGGTGCTCAACACGGTCCTGTTCAGCTTCACCGACTTCAACGGACTCACCGCCGCGAACTTCGTCGGGCTGGAGCAGTACGGCAGGCTTGCCGGCGACTCCGTCTTCCACCGGACGCTGCTCAACTCCGGCCTGATCACGGCGGTGGCGACGGTCCTGCTGGTCTGCCTGCCGCTGCCGGTCGCGTACTGGATCCACCGCGGCATCCCGTTCCGCCGGTTCTTCCGCGCGGTGCTCTACCTGCCGGTCGTCGTGCCGATCATCGTCTCGTCGGTGGCGTGGAAGTGGCTGCTCGACGAGGGCGGCCTGGTCAACTACGTGCTGGTGACGACCGGGCTGACGAGCGGGCCGGTCTCCTGGCTGTCCGACCCCGCGCTCGCCATCTGGACCGTCACCGGCGTCATCGTCTGGCGGGCGTTCGGCATCTACCTGCTGATCTACCTGGCCGGCCTCGCCACCATGCCGGACGACCAGCTGGAGGCCGCCGCCATCGACGGGGCCGGCCACGTGCGCACCTTCGGCTCGATCGTCGTGCCGCACCTGCGCGGCTCGATCGTGCTCAGCTCGGTCATCGCGTTCGTCGCCGCGATGCGCATGTTCGACGAGATCTACGTGCTCACCGGCGGCGGCCCGGCCAACGCCAGCAAGAACACCGCCTACTACATCTGGGAGTCGGCCTTCTCCTACTTCAAGTTCGGCTACTCCAGCGCGATGGCGGTGGTGCTGCTGGCCCTGGTGCTGGGGCTCGTGCTGCTCGGCCTGCGGCTCGCGGGGAGGTCACGATGAAGGTGTTCGGGCTCGGCACCCGGACGGCCGTGCTGGCTGTGCTGACGGCCGGGGCGGCGCTCGCGCTCGCGCCCGTCCTGTGGCTGCTGTCCACCTCGTTCAAGGGACGCGGCGACGTGTTCGCGGTGCCGCCGGAGCTCGTCCCGGCCTCGCCGACGCTGGACAACTACGCGTACGTGTGGAACCAGGCGGACGTGCAGCGCTACTTCGTCAACAGCCTCCTCGCCTCCGCCGGCACGGTGCTGCTCAACGTGTCGGTGGCGGCGCTGCTCGGGTTCGCGCTGGCCAGGTTCGCCTTCCGCGGCCGCAAGCTGCTCTTCCTGCTCGGCATCAGCACGATGGTGGTGCCGTTCCCGGCGATCATGCTGCCGCTGTTCGTCGCCGCCAAGGAGATGGGGCTGACCGACCACCTGCTCGGCATCGTCCTGCCGACCGCCGCGGTCAACATGTGGCTGTCGGTCTACATCCTGCGCGAGGCGTTCGCCGGGCTGCCGGACGAGCTGGAGGAGGCCGCGCGGATCGACGGCTGCGCGCCGCCCCGGATGTTCCTGCAGGTGATGCTGCCGCTGGTGAAGGCGCCGCTCGCCACCTCGGCGATCCTGGTGTTCACACTGACCTGGTCGGACTTCCTCTGGCCGCTGGTGATCATGCAGGACCACGGCAACTTCACCATCTCCGTCGGGCTGCAGTACTTCATGTCCACGCTGACGTCCAACTGGCACCACATCGCCGCCGTCGCGGTGATCGCGTCCCTGCCCGTGGTCGTCATCTTCCTGCTGCTGCAGCGCTACTTCTTCACCGATGTCCTGTCCGGCGCCACCAAGGGATGAGCACGATGAGAGTCACGCGGCTGGAGGCCGTGCCCGTATCCGTGCCGCTGCGCGAGCCGTTCACCTCGGCGCTCGGCACCCAGACCACCTCCGACTACGGCATCGTGCTGGCCGAGGCCGACGACGGCTCGCTCGGCGTGGGCGAGATCTCGCTCATCTGGCACGGCGACGGCGCGGCGCTCTGCGACGCCGTCAACACGCTGCTCGCGCCCGCCGTCGTCGGCATGAACCCGTTCGAGGTGACCCGGTTCCAGGCCGTCGCCGCC
Organism: Nonomuraea wenchangensis; assembly: GCF_900111685.1. Taxonomy (GTDB): domain Bacteria; phylum Actinomycetota; class Actinomycetes; order Streptosporangiales; family Streptosporangiaceae; genus Nonomuraea; species Nonomuraea wenchangensis. Next base: position 70,880 of record NZ_FOHX01000018.1, on the reverse strand, counting down.
GACGTCCTCGCCTTCGGCCGGCACTCGCTCGCCGCCGTCGCCGGCGTCGAGACCGCGCTGCTCGACCTCGCCGGGCAGGCCGCCGGGCAGCCCGTCCACAGCCTGCTGGGCGGGCTCGCCCGCGACCGGGTGCCGCTGTCGATGTCGCTGCCGGTCGCGCCGGTGCCCCAGGTGCTGGCGCGGGCCGCGGAGCTGGCCGGGCAGGGATTTCGCACCGTCAAGGTCAAGGGGGCCGGCGACCACGACCTGCTCGTGGCGGCCGTGGCCGCGCTGCGCGCCGAGCACGGCCCCGGCCTCGGCATCCGGGTCGATCTCAACATGGCCTGCCGCCTGGCCAAGGACGCCGTCACGCTGGTGCGGCGGCTGGAGCCGTACGGCGTGCTGTCGGTCGAGCAGCCGCTCCCCGCGGCCGACCTCGACGGCATGGCCGAGGTGCGCGCCGCCACCGCCGTGCCGATCATGGCGGACGAGAGCGTCTGGTCGCCCGACGACGCCTGGCGGGCGATCAGGGCCCGCGCCGCCGACGTGATCAACATCTACGTGCCCGAGGCCGGCGGGCTGACCGCGGCCCGGCGCATCGCCGACCTGTGCGCGGTCGCCGGCGTCGGCGTGGCCGTCGGCAGCATGCCCGAGCTGGGCGCCGGCACCGCCGCGGCCGCCCATCTCGCCTTCAGCGTCCCCCGGCTGGACCAGCCGAGCGACGTGGCCGGGCACCTCTACCACGCGGGTGACGTCGTCACGACCGAGCTCGTCATCGAGGACGGCTTCCTGCTGCCGCCCACGTCACCCGGCCTCGGCGTCCGGCTCGACCGGGACCGGCTCGAAGCGTGCCGCATCCGCTGAAGCCCCAACATTTCAGGTAGCAAGTGAGGTTGTGTGCGATATCTCGACTGCAACACGTTCGTCGGCCGCCCCGCAGGGCGCATGCCGTACATCACCCAGGCGGTGACCCCCGCCCGGCTGGTCGCGGAGCTCGACCGGGTCGGGATCCACGAGGCGGCCGTCTACCACGTGCTCGCCCGCGAGCACGCCCCCGCCGCGGGCAACGCCCTGCTGGGGCGCGAGCTGGCCGGCCTCGCCGAGCCGGAACGCCGCCGCCTGCACCCGGTGGGCGTGGTCCTGCCGCCGCACACGGGCGAGCTGCCCGAACCCGAGACGCTGGTACGGGAGCTGCTGGCGGGCGGGACACGGATGGCCAGGATCTTCCCCTCCGCCGACATGGGCGGCCACCGCTTCTCGCTGGCCCCCTGGTGCTCCGGCGAGCTGCTGACGGCGCTCGAACGCGCCCGGATGCCGCTCGCCGTGGACTTCACCCTGTTCCGGCGCGGCGAGCCGCCATGGCGGGAGGTGTACGACCTGGCCGAGAGCCACCCCGACCTGCCGGTCATCCTCATGGACATCCAGGGACGCAACAACCGCACCCTCTACCCGCTGCTCAAACGCTTCCCCAACCTGTACGTCCAGACCGCGGGGTTCAACGTGCACCACGGTCTTGAGGACCTGTGCGAGCGCTTCGGCGCGCACCGCGCCGTCTTCGGCTCCGGCTACCCGGTCCAGTCGCTCGGCGGCGCGCGGCTCCAGCTCGACCGGGCCGATCTGCCCGAGGCCGACCGGGCGCTGATCGCCGGCGGGACGCTGGCCGGGCTGCTCGCCCGCGCAGGAGAAGGGATCGCGACGTATGCGCACTGACCTGCCGGGCAAGCTCGCCCCGACCGACGCGCCGCTCATCGTGGACGCCCACTGCCATCTCGGGGCGTTCCGCAACTTCCACATCCCCGACCACGACATCGACGGCATGATCCGCGCCATGGACCTGCTCGGCGTGGACGTGGCCGTGGTCGCCGCGCACGCCGGCATCTCCGCCGACTACCGCTACGGCAACGACCAGGTGATGGAGGCCGCCACCCGCCATCCCGGCCGGGTGCTCGGCTACTGCTGCGTCAACCCCAACTATCCGGCGCAGGTCGCGGCCGAGCTGGAGCGGTGCTTCGCCCATCCGGCGTTCCGCGGCGTCAAACTGCATCCGGAGCTGCACGGCGACTACCCGCTGGACGGGCCGGCGTACGCGCCGGTGTGGGAGTTCGCCGCCGAGCACCGGGTGCCGGTGCTGTCGCACAGCTACTTCGCGGGCGACGCGCTCGGCGTGTTCACCACCATCGCCGACCGCTACCCGCAGGTGCCGCTGCTGCTCGGCCACGCCGGGCTCGACTACGGCCTGGACCGGGTGGTCGCCGCCGTCGCCGAACGCCCGAACATCCACCTCGACCTCACCGGGCCGCTCTCCTGGGAGGGCGTCGTGGAGTTCCTGACCCGCGAGGTCGGCGCCGAGCGGCTGGTCTTCGGCAGCGACATCCCGTTCATGAACGCCGCCCTGCAGCTCGGCGGCCTCGTCTACGCCCAGGTGGACGACGCCGCCAAGCGGCTCATCCTCGGCGGCAACGCCGCGCCCCTGTTCGGACTGAAGATCGGAGCCCCCGCATGAGCACCCCGCGCACGGCGCTGGTCACGGGCGCGGCCCGCGGCATCGGCCGGGCGGTCGCCGCCCGGCTGGCCGCCGACGGGTTCGCCGTCACCGCCTGCGACCTCAACGGCGACCGGCTGGAGGCCGCGCTCCCCGAGCTGAAGGAGCACGGCGAGGTACGGCCCCTGGTCGCCGACGTGACCGACCTCGACTACATGACCGCCTGGCTCGACCGGCAGGAGACCCCGCTCACCGCGCTGGTCAACAACGCGGCCGTGGCGCCCCGCATCCCGCTCGCCGAGCTGGACGCGGACGCCCTCGCCGACGTCATGCGGGTCAACTTCCAGGCCGCCGCGCTGCTCGGCCGGGAGGCCGGACGCGGCATGTGCGCCGCGGGCCGGGGCTCCATCGTCAACGTGGCCTCGGTGAACGCGCTGCGCGGCCAGCCCGACATGCTGCACTACAACGCCTCCAAGGCGGCCCTGGTGTCGCTGACCCAGACCCTCGCCCTGGAGTACGCCCCCCACGGCGTCCGCGTCAACGCCGTCTGCCCCGGCTCGACCTGGACCGACATGTGGGAGGAAGGCGGCTGGGGCGAGGCGGACCGGGCGGACTTCGCCGGGCGCATCCCGCTGCGCAGGTTCGCCGAGCCGCGCGAGATCGCCGCGACCGTCGCGTTCCTGGCCGGCGAGGACTCCTCGTACGTCACCGGGCACGCGCTGGTCGCCGACGGCGGGCTCACGGTGCGGATGTAGCCGATGGAGCTCTCGCTGTTCTGCGGCCCGCTGGACCTGGCGGGCGAGGGCGTGGACGCGGTGCTGGACAACGTCGTGACGCGGGCCGGGGTGAGCAGGCTGGCTCCGGCGGTCGCCTACCACGCCGCCCGCGACGTGCTGCCGCACAACCCGCTACGGCGGGTGGCGACCGGCGGCGCCGGCGTCTGCTTCACGCCCGAACCCGGCCTCTACCAGGGCCTCGGCCTGCGGCCACGGCGCAGCGAGTTCGCCCGCGGCCGGGACCTGCTGGCCGAGCTGGCCGAGCGGGCCCCGGCCCATGGCGCCACGGTGGACGCCTGGACCGTCTACCTGCACGACGACGGCGACGACGAGGCGCGACCCGGCGTGGTGCGCAACCTGTTCGGCGACCCGTACCCGCACGTGCTCTGCCCCTCCGACCCCGAGGTGCGGGCCTACGCCGTCGCGCTGACCCGCGACGTCTGCCGCTACCCGGTCGGCACGGTGCTCGCCGAGGCGGCGCACTGGCTGCCGTTCGAGCACGGGCACGGGCACGAGCGCCACGCGGTCCCGCTGGACGCGACCGCCCGGCTGCTGCTCGGGCTCTGCTTCTGCGCCCACTGCCGGGCCGCGGCCGGCTCCCGCGGCGTCCCCGTGCCCGACCTGCTGGACGCCGCCCGCGCCCACGTCGAAGCCTGCCTCGCCGGCCGCCCGCCGGGCCCGCCGCTCGCCGAGGCGCTGGACGGCTACCTCGAGGCGCGCTGCGACACGGTGAGCGCGCTGCTGGCGGAGCTGGCGGCCGAGGCGGCCCGCGCCGGCGCCGGGTTCCGGCTGCTCGACCTGTCCGCCGGGCTGCTCGGCTGGGCGGACGGCCGCCCCGAAGGCGAGCCCGGCGTCCACGGCGCCCGCGCGCTGGGCGTCCGCCCCGGCGATCTGACCTGCCCCGTCACCGTCACCGCCTACGCCCGCGACCCCGAACGCGTCCGCCTGGAGGTGGAGGCGTACCGATCGCTCACCCGCGGCCCCGTCGGGGTCGCGCTCCGTCCGATGGATCCCGACTGCGACAGCGCGGACAACCTCGCCCAGAAGCTCCGCGCCGCCGCCGCAGACCGGGTCGACCTCTACCACTACGGTCTCAGCCCGCTCGCCTCGCTGGACCTGATCCGCCAAGCCCGCGCCATCGCCGCTTCGTGAACAGCACATCGAGGAGGACCTGGATGCATCCACGCGCATCACGCCGCACGGCGCGGGCCGCAGGAGCGGCGGTGGTGGCGGCCCTGCTGCTCGCCCCCGCGACGCCGGCGCTGGCCGCCGAACCGCCGCCCCCGCTGGCCGACCGGCAGACCTGGCCGACGCTCAGCCAGGAGTACGTGGACGGCGTGCGGCAGGCGCTGGCCGCCCGCACCGACCTGTGGGGCGAGCACCTCATCGCCAAGCCGGAGGGCCCCACGTACGACAACGTCAAGGACTACCTGGTGCCGATCGCGACCGGCGGCGTCGCCACCGGCGAGACCGGCAACGGCGCCAACGGCGTCAGCGACACCGGCTACCACTACCTGCCGCTCACCCTCCCCCAGGGCGACACCGCCGAGACCCAGTCGCCGGCCGAGCCGAGCGGCAACCACTACGCGTTGCACACCGCCGACGGCAGCGGCATCACCGCCGACTGGCACACCCCGTGCGACGCCGCCCCCTGGACGGGCGACTACTCCGAGGCTTACAAGGCCCGCTGCGGCGACTTCCGCCGGACGCGGTTCTTCGTCGGCGGCGAGCGGTTCGGCTCCGACCTCGGCCGGCTGACCCCGGCCACCCTCCAGGACGGCTACCTGCCGATCCTGCGCGTCGGCTACCGCGACGCGGCCGGCGTCACGTACACGCAGGAGTCGTTCGCCGCCCGCGCCCCCGAGACGCCGTCGCTGGTCAGCTACGTGAAGATCACCGCGACCGGCACGAAGACCGCCCGCTCCGCCACGCTCCGCGTCCACCTCGAAGACCCGAAGAACCCCGCCCTGACGCTGAACGGCCGCAAGGTCGCCGCGGGGAACGCCGTGCACCTGCTCACCGACGGCTCCCCCACCCTGTCCGGCGCCGACCTCACCTACGAGCTCGACCTGGCGCGCGGCCCCCGCACGGTCACCCTCGCCGTCCTCAACAACCCCGCCGAGGTGCGCGGCAACGGCGCCTCCGTGCTGGCACCCGGCTCCTACGCCAAGGCGCGCGACAGCGTCGCCGCCTACTGGAAGCGCAAACTCGCCCAGGGCGCCCGGATCTCCGTCCCCGAGGAGTACGCCACCCGCGCGCTGCGCAACCTGCTCATCCAGAACCTCACGATGGGCTGGCGCTACAGCATCGGCAACTTCTACGAGCAGCAGTACGTGCCGGAGATGGTGGACACCGTCTCCGCGCTCGGCGAGTTCGGGTTCGGCGACGACTACCGCGCGAACCTGCAGACCCTGCTCACCATGACGAAGGAGGGCGGACCCGCCTATCCCGTCATGTACCGCAACTGGGAACAGGGCTCCAAACTGCTCGCCGCCGCCCGCTACTACCGGCTCACCGGCGACCGCGCGTTCGTCGAGCGCAACCTCGACGCCCTGCGCGGCTACCTGGACGACTACGTCCGCCAGACGGCCGCCGACCCCAACGGCATCCTGGAGAAGCAGCGCTGCTGCGAGGACAACTGGAACGAGGGCTACTGGACGCACGCCCAGCTCGTGTCCTGGTGGGGCTGGCGCGACCTGCTCCAGGTCTTCCGCTCGCTCGGCCGCGACGACCTCGCCGCCGCGTATGGGCCGGCGTACGACAGGTTCACCGGCAAGCTGCGCGAGGTGATCGACCGGTCCAAGGTGGAGCTGCCCGACGGGAGCCTGTTCGTGCCGCGCGAGCTGCTGTCGGGCGTGCAGCCGTACGACACCATCACCGAGACCCGCGACTCCAGCTACTGGAACCTGCTCGCCCACTACGGCTTCGCCTCCGGCTTCTTCACCGGCGAGGAGAGCGCCAAGCTGCTGAAGTACGTGCACACCCACGGCGGCACGTTCCTCGGTATGGTCAGGTTCAACTACACCGGGCAGGCCATCGGCGACTGCAACCCGGGCGGGCTGGCCGGCTACGAGGGCACCGGCGTCGACCAGGTGTACGGCTACCAGTACAACCGTTTCCTGGCGATCAACGACCAGCCCGACCGGCAGGTGCTGGCCTTCTACGGGCAGCTCGCGCACGGCTTCTCCCGCGACACGTTCACCGTCGGGGAGGGCGCCAACATCGACCCCTGCCCCGGCACGTTCTACCGGGGCACGTGGCTGTCGCCGCTCAGCGCCAACAACGCCGCGTACCTGAAGAACCTGCGCGAGATGCTCGTCCACGAGGAGGGCGACGAGACCGGCAGCCCGACCGGCCTCGACCTGGCCTTCGCCACGCCGCGCGGCTGGCTGGCCGACGGCGAGCGCGTCGCCGTCGCCGGGCTGCCCACCGCGTTCGGCGAGGTCGGCTACACGCTCACCTCGCGGCTGGCGCGCGGCGAGGTGACCGGCGAGGTCAGCCTGCCCAGCGGGCTCGGCGACGCCGCCGTGAAGCTCCGGCTGCGCGTGCCCGCCGGGCACCGGCTCGTCGGGGCGAGCGCCGCGGGCCGGCCGCTGCCGGTCAGCGGCGACACCGTCGAGCTGACGGGCCTGCGCGGCAAGGTCACCGTCAAGGCGACGTTCTCCGGATGACCAGGCTGCCGGTCGCGGCGTAACCGGCGATGGCGCGCGCCGCGACCGGCGGACGGCGGGCGGGCCCCGGACTGGGCCCGGCGGCCCGCCCGCCACCGATCCGTCAGGGGTGCGCGTTCCGGTCCAGGCCGAGCGTGGCGATGAGGTCCTCGTGGAGCTGGAACCAGACGCGATGACAGGAGTCGACGTCGGTCCGGTCCACCCAGGCGTGCTCCCCCGCCCGGGCGCGCGCCAGGGCGGCGGCAAACCGGGTGTCGTACCCGCGCAACCGGGCCAGCACGCTCCCGAGCCGGTCGGCCAGCGGCGTGAGCGCGCGCGAGACGCAGGCCAGCTCGTGGAGCACCCCGGCGTCCCAGTCGGCGTCGCGGTGGTCGTTGACGGCGAGCCGGTCGCCGTCGGCGGGCCGGAGCTGCCAGTCGGTGCAGGCCTGCAGCAGGAGGGCGTTCAGCGGGAGGAACGCGCGGTAGACGTCCCGGACCTCGCCGGCGCCGCCGACGTGGGCGAGCTCGGCCGCGAGCAGGCGCTCGTTCTCGGCCCGGCCCGGCTCGGTCAGCGACCAGCCGCCGGTGCCGGCGAAGGCGGAGTGCCCGGCCCAGCCTCGCGCCTCGAAGCCGCGCAACAGCTCCCCGGTCCGGGTTTCGTCGAGCCCGTACCGCTGCGCGACCGCCGAAGTGTCGGCGAAGCCCAGGATGCGCACCGCGTGCAGGACCAGCAGGCCGGGCGCGGAGTCGCGGGTCACGCGCCGGCCTCGCGCGCGGTCAGGCGGGTGAAGTGCTGCTGGCACGCCTGCGGGGAGTTGAACCCCATCGCCTCCGCCATCTGCGCCCAGGTCAGCCCGCTGCTACGGGCGATGAACAGCAGGGCGGACTCGAGCCCGTCGACTTCGGCGCGAGCGGCCGGCAGCAGGGCCAGCGCGCTCAGGACGTCCTCCGGGCCCAGGTCGGCGTTGCGCCAGACGGCGAACTGGACGAGGTCCACCGCCGACAGCGGGGCCGGCGCGGGGAGCCACGGACGGGCGTCGAGCGCGTCCGCGCCCAGGCGCAGCAGACGCCGGCGCGCGTCGTGCTCGCGGCCGGCCTGGGCGCGGTCCGCGCGGCCGGTGGGAGTGATGTCCTGCTTGCGTGACATGCCACTCATGATCCAGAATCAACGAAATGTTGTCAACGTTTCGTTGAAAGGGCGGGTGGATGATCGTACCCCTCAGGTCGGCCGTCGCCGACACGTGCGGGGGCAAGGCCGGTGCGCTCGGCGCGCTGCTCCGCGCGGGACTGCCGGTGCCCGGCGGCTTCGTCGTGCCGTTCGCCGCCTACCGCGCCGCCGTACGCGACCTGGACCCCGGGCCGGACCGGCGGCGGGCGATCGAGGCCCTTCCCGTCCACGCCACCCTGATCGACGCGCTCGGGCACGCGCTCGGCGAGCTCGGCGATCCGCCCGTCGCGGTGAGATCGTCCGCCGCGCACGAGGACACCGGCCAGGCGTCGGCGGCCGGTCAGCACGACAGCTTTCTCGGCGTACGCGGAGCCGGCGCGGTCGCCGACGCCGTACGCGCCTGCTGGGCCTCGCTGTTCACCTCGCGCGCCCTCGACTACCACCGGGGCGCCGCCGGCGACCGTGCCATGGCCGTCCTCGTGCAACGCCACCTGGACGCCGAGGTGTCCGGGGTCCTGTTCACCCCCGCCGACCCGCACGACCCGATCCGCATCGAGGCGTCCTGGGGGCTCGGCCCCAGCGTCGTCGGCGGCACGGTCACCCCTGACGCCTACCGCGTCGCCGCGGACGGGACGGTCACCCGCAGGCTCGCGCACAAACGCACCCGCCTCGACCGGCGGGGCGACCGGCTCGTCACGTCCGACGTCCCCGCTGCCACCCGCGACCAGCCGGCGCTCGACGACGCCACCGCCGTCGTGCTCGCTGAGCTGGGCAAACGGATCGCCGACGTACGCGGCGGACCGCAGGACGTCGAATGGGCCATCGCCGACGGACGCCCCTGGATCCTGCAGGCGCGACCGGTCACCGCCACACCCCCGGCATGGCCCGCACCCGCCACACCCCCGGCATGGCCCGCGCCCGCCGCGCCCGGGCTGACCGGAACGCCCGGCAGCCGCGGGGTCGTGACCGGCACCGCGAGGATCATCCGCGGTCCCCGCGACTTCACCCGCGCGCGGCCCGGCGACATCATCGTCTGCCCCTTCACCGACCCCGCCTGGACGCCGCTGCTGCGCATCGCGGCCGGCGTCGTCACCGAGACCGGAGGCGTGCTCTCCCACGCCGCCATCGTCGCCCGCGAGCACGGCATCCCCGCCGTCCTCGGCGTCCCGGACGCGACACGCAGACTGCACGACGACAGCACCATCACCATCGACGGCACCAACGGCACCGTCACGGACCGGAAGGAGACGGGAAGCGGGCCCATCCAGGCGCCGCGCCCCACCCGCCCATGACCACACGACACCTCTACCTGGCCCGTCACGGAGCCGCCGACGCGTTCGGCGACCTCACCGACCTCGGCCGCCGGCAGGCGGAGCTGCTGGGCGAACGGCTCGCCGGCCTGCCGGTCGACGCCGTGTGGCACTCCCCGCTGCCGCGCGCCGCGGCCAGCGCGCGCGAGCTGGCCCGCCATCTGCCGGACGCGCCCGTCGCCGAGGCCGCCGAACTCATCGACCACGTGCCCTACGTCCCCCGGCCGGCCGAGACACCGCCGTCCTGGGCCGGCTTCTTCGACGGCTACGACGACGCCGAGGCCGCCTCGGGCCACAAGCTCGCCGAGGCCCTGCTCGCCCGGTTCGCGCAGGCCCCCACGGCCCCGCGCGACACCCACGAGGTCCTGGTGACGCACGCCTACCAGATCGCGTGGCTGGTGCGGCACGCCCTGGACGCCCCGCCGTCGCGGTGGCTCGGCCTCAACAGCGCCAACGCCGCGCTGACGGTCATCGACTACCGCCCCGGCCTGCCGCCGACGCTGGTGATGTTCAACGACATGAGCCACCTTCCCGCGCACCTGCGCTGGACCGGGTTCCCTAACGGCACGAGGCCATGAGGCGCGGGGCCGGGGACTCAGGCGATCATGACCGGGTCCGGCCTCTGATCGTCTCGCGCCGCAGGAGGAGTTGCGAGGCCAAGGCCGAGCCGACAGCGACGAGGACGACGCTGCTGACGAAGGCCAGCGACACCGTCGCGGACTCGCGCTGGGACAGCCCCAGCGCGTCCCGGAAGATCTCGCGGGCACCGTGGAAGGCGAAAGCGGCCGCGCCACAGCCGTAGACGAGCCCGGCGGCGCCGACGGCCGCCGTGACGATCCTGCCGGCGTTCACCGGCAGGAACCGCGCGAGACCGGCGCACATCAAGCCGGCCAGAACGACATCGACAACGGCGATCACGATGGCGCGCCGGTCCTCCTCGAATCTCCCCCACGTTCCACCCGCGTCGGGAAGCCCGGCGACGCCGCACGCCGTGAGGACCACCAACGCCGTCATGACCCCCGTCAGCGCGGCGGCGACGACCGGCCGCCGCTTCGCCGGCCAGGCCGGCATGATCTTGGTGTCGCGCCGCACGCGGGCGGTGGTCGCGGGCTGCTCGCCTGCGATCCCCGCTGCCATGGCCAGCGCTTCGCCGGCCGTCGGCCTGCGGTCCGGGTCCTTGTCCAGCAGCCGGGTGATGAGCGGCGTGAGCGGCCCGGCTCGTCGCGGCGCGGGCGCCTCCTCCAGGAGCACCGCGGCCAACGTCGCCTCCTGGGTGTCGCGACGGAACGGCGAGACCCCCTCGACGGCCTGGTAAAGCGTCACGCCGACGGAGAACAGATCCCCGGCGGGAAGGCCGTCACCGCCGCGCAACCGCTCGGGCGCCATGTACTCCGCCGAGCCGATGAACATCCCGGTGGCGGTCAGCGCGGTGTCGGTGTGGTGGACCGCCGTACCGAAGTCGGTGAGCAGGACCTTCCCGTTCGCGGCGAGCATGACGTTGGCCGGTTTGACGTCGCGGTGCACGACGCCCTCCCGGTGCGCCGCGCCGATCGCCGTCAGCAGTGCCGCGGCGACCGCGGCGACCCTGTCCACCGGGAGAGGCCCGTGCTCCTTGACGTGCTCGCCCAGCGAGCAGCCATCGACCAGCTCCATGACGATCCAGGGAAGGCCGCCGTCGATGACGACGTCGTGGACCGCGACGATGCCGTCGTGCTTGCGTAACCGGGCGGCGTTGCGGGCCTCGCGCGTGGCGCGTGCCAGCCGCTCGGCGCGTTCGGTCTCCGGCATCCCGGGCGGCAGCCGCAGTTCCTTGATCGCGACGTCCACGTCGAGGGTCTCGTCCCGAGCCCGCCAGACCCGCCCGAAACCACCGGACCCCAGGACGGCGGCAAGCCGGTAGCGCCTGCCGACCACGTCGCCGGCGAGTTTCGAAGTCATGCGCCGTCTCCTGCCATCGCCGTTTGGCACGAACAGTTGATCAGGGTACAAGCGAGCAGGGCGAAATCCACTCGCTCGCTCCGCCCGGAGCCCACTAGTGTCGCGCGGATGAGCGACCCTCGTCTGCCTCTGCTGTGGTTGTCAGGCCCCATGGCCGCCGGGAAGTCCTCGGTCGGTTGGGAGGTGTTCACGCAGCTGAGCCGTAGCGGAGTCAAGGTGGCGTTCGTCGACACCGACCAGATCAGCCTGTGCCACCCCTTGCCGCAGGACGTGACCCATGGCCTCCGGGCGCGGAACCTGGCCGCGATGTGGGCGAACTTCCGGCAGGAGGGCATGCGGTGTCTCGTCCTCGCGGGCTTCGTCGGCACCTCCGAGGAGGTTCGTGAGTACACGACCCTTCTTCCCGAGGCCGCGTTCACGTTGTGCCGGCTGCGCGTCGGCAGCGCCGAGCTCAAGGAACGTTTCCTGGGGCGAGGCTGGCGTCCGGAACTCGTGGAGGAGGCGGTCGCCGAGGCGGACGCCCTGGACCGGAGCGACTACGCCGACGTGTGCGTGGACACCGGCGGCCTCGCGGTGCCCGAGGCGGCCCGGCTGGTCCGTGAGCGGGCCGGTGGATGGCCGGGCGCCCTCACCGCCCCGGCGCTCCCCCGAGACCTGCCGCGCCGCCCGCCGGCACCTCAAGCGGATGCCGCGCCGCCCGTACCCGTGCTGTGGCTGCGCGGTGCGACGGCGGTCGGCAAGTCCACGGTCGGCTACGAGATCTTCTCGCAGGTCCACCGGACCGGCGTGCGGGCCGCCTACGTCGACATGAAGCAGATCGGTGCCTTGGATCCCGCGGACAGCCGTCGGCTCAAGGCGCGCAACCTCGCGGCCGTCTGGGCCGGATATCGCGCGGTGGGCGCGCAGTGCCTGGTCGTCTCCGGGGAAGCCGACTCCGACGACGCACTCCAGGACCATGCCGAGTCGCTGCCGGGAACGGCCGTGACCGTCTGCCGCCTGCATGCCGGTCCAGCGACGCTGGCCGAGCGCGTCGCGCTCCGCGGCCGGGGAGGCGGGCCGGCCATACCCGGTGACGGGCTGAGAGGGCTGGGCCCGGAAGCCCTGAAACGGGCCGCCGAGCGCGCGGCACGCGAGGCCGAGGCGCTCGACCGCGCGGGGGCAGGTGATCTGCGCATCGACACCGATGGCCGGTCGGTGCGGGAGGTGGCCGCGGACGTACGGGCGCGCGGCGGCAACTGGCCGAATCTCCCTCAAGGGGCCCGGTAGGTCAAAGTTCTCAAGCTCCCATGTGGAGGTAGGGCCCCCACAGCTTGCAGTTGTTCGGGAAGCGGTCCCGCAGCTCGCGGGTCACGCGATGGAGCGCGTACGCGGCTCTGCCGAGATCGAGCCGTCCGTCCTCCAGCATCAGCGCCGAGTAGAAGCTCCTGGCCACCTCCACGGAGATGCGGTCGCCGATGGGCCACAGCGTGCCCACCACGTGAGGGAATCCGGCGAGCTGGAACGCGGCGGCCAGATGGATCGACTCGTCCATGAGCGGGGTGAGGCTGAAGGCGGTGAGGCAGGCGGACAGGTAGGCCAGCTGCCCGTCCCCCAGCCGTTGGTCGATCAGCCTCGCCACCGTCAGCGGGTCGTTGACGTGGTCGGAGAGCAGGAGCCTGCTCTCCGCGGGATCGGCGGGGTCGCTGACGCCGTGACAGGCCAGATGGACGAGGGGGAAACGGCCAAGATGCCGTAGTGCCCACGCGGTGGTGGCCGAGCCGTCCTCGCTGACGAGGGAGCCTTCCAGCAGGGAGCCGACCGACTGCGCCTCCTCCTCGCTGAAGGGCAGCGGCGGGGCTTGCGGGGTGATCGGCATGCCGACCACCAGGGACGCGAGGGTGTCCGGTGTCCTTCTGCGCTGGCGGGCGTAGCGCAGGGCCCGAATCGTCGGAGTGTAGGAGGACACCACCCGGTCCATGACGGTGCGGCCTTTTCGTTCCGCGTGATGGCCGGCCGCGTGGATGGGGAGCAGGTTGAGCAGTCCTCCCGGCGCCCACCAGGCCCGAGGCCAGGGCTGATCGTCCTGCGGCGTGTCATTGAACCCGAGTTCGCGGAGGACGGGCTCCATGCAGGTGTCCCAGAGCCACTCCAGGACGCCGTTCAGCTGTTCGCGGGCCTGCCGGCGCTGGTCGAGCGTCTCGAACCCGCTCATGCGCGCGGCACTGTGGAACTCGCCCACCTTGGCCACCAGGGTCTGCTGGTCGAGACCGTGCAGGCGCAGCTCGGTGAGGCCCGACGGGCGCACGATCAGCGCGTCGCAGCGCGTGCGGTGCGTGTTGAAGACCACCACCGGTCCGTCCGCGGCCTCGCCGGTCAGTTGGTCCAGGTCCGGCAGGAGGAGGAAACGTTCAAAGCCCTTGAGCCGGTGGACGCGGTCGAGACACGCCTCGAACTCCGCGGCCCGCCGGTGCCGGTCCTCCCCGGTCGCCCCGTCGAGAAGCAGGCGCAGGCTCTCGAACTGCGCGGCGATCTCGGGGTGCCGCTCCCGCAGGTCGGTCAGGTCCGTACGGGTGTCGATCAGCTGACTGTGCAGTACGGCACGACCCTGTTCGAGCAGCTGGAGCGCCCGGAACGCGTCGTGGCCCTGGTCCAGCGCGAGCGCGGCGACTGTGGACGCCAGCCCTGCCGAGCTGACGAGCGCTTCTTGCTGTTCGCCGCGTGACAGCCGGCGACTGGGCAGTTTCGGCAGAAGTTCCACGGCCAGTGCGAGCAGCTCGAACGCGCGGCCGGGATCCTTGTCGAGGAGAGCCCCGCCTCCGTTGACGGCGGCTCTGAGCCTGTGGCTGACACTGGCGGCCTCGGTGCGGGCGGCTTCGGTGAACGCCCTGACGGCGGCGTCCAGATCGTCCGGAGATTCGGTGGCGAGATGCCGATCGAGGAGATGTACGCCCAGGTCTCCCAGCCAGACCCCACGAAGCGGCTGGTCGGGGCTTGAGTGCTCCACCCCGAGCCGGCCCGTCGCGATGGCCTCGCTCAGGTCGGCGAGCGTGCCCGACACTCTCCACCGGACGTGCAGGACGAACGCGAGGTTGAACAGGTGCGCCGCGTAGTAGAGGCCGTCGACGGCGGTCAGCCGGACCGACTGCCGCAGCGCGTCCACCGCCTCGTCGGCATCGGCGGACGACCCGGCGAGCTGAGCTCGCTCGGCGAGGGCCAGTCCCAGGTTGCTGAGGAACGTCGCCTTCTGCTCCTGACCGGATGCGCCGGCCAGGACCGCCTGACGGCTTACGGCGATCGCCTCGTCGAGATCGGCCTGCGTCTTCTCCTCCGAATGACGTTGACGCAGCATTTGGCCGAGGGAGGACAGAACGCTCGCCCTGACGCCCGCGTCCTGGATCGTTCCGGACAGTGTGTGTCTGGCCACGTCGATGGACGCGTTGAGGTCACTCTTCGAGCCCAGCCGCTCGAATCTCGCCTGGAGCGCTTGACCGAGCGACCACTGTCTCTCGAAGTAGTGCGGGTGATCAGGCGACATCCCGGCGACGGCGTCGCGGTGGGCCTGGACCGCCTCGTCCAGGTCCGCGAGTGTCCCACGTGTGTCGAAGCGGCTGACCAGCATGATGCCGAGCTGTGAGCGCATGACGGCCTGGATGTCCTCGTCGGGTGCGGCATCGACCGCCCGCCGGGTCAGGTCGATCGCCTCGTCGAGGACCTCCGGCGATCCGTCGGCACGGAATCGCAACCACAGGCACAGAGCCAGCTGGTAAACCAGTTTCGCGTGCGACGACCCGCCTGCCGCGAACTGCCGCAGAACCGACTCCGCGGCTTCGATGTCGCCGGGCGCACGGGTGCGGGCGGCCTTCTCGATGAGACCGTCCGACACGACGACCATGATCGTCTCGCGTGACCGCTCGTCCTTGACGACGGGCAGGAGCTGGAGTCCTGCCCGGGCGGCTGCGTCCCCAGGCCGGAGCCGCGAGAGCGCGAGCACGAAACGTGCCGCTGTCTGGTCGTAGAGGGGTCTCCCTGGGGCTGTGCGGGACAGCGTGTCTGTCGCCACGCTGAAGACCTCTTCGAGATCGCCACGCGCCAGGAGGGCGTCGATGAGGTTGTGGGCGAGCGTGGAGTGAGCGGGGTGGTCCGGTCGCGTCAGCCGCAGCGCCTGGCGGGAAACGCTCACCGCCTCGTCCAGCACCTCGGGCGGGCCGCCGTGCTTGTGGCTGAGCACGAGGGCCGTTCCGAGGTGCGTGAGCAGGTTGTACAGCGCGGGATGGTCGGCGTCCGCCTCACGCAGCGCGGCCCGGCTGACGGCGACGGCCTCCGGCAGCACGGACAGGTCCGACTGATGGTTGACGCGGAGCTGCAGAACCATGCCGAGGTTGGACAGCACAGTCGGCAGGGCATGCCTGTCGGCGTGCGGGCGGGCCGCTGCTTCGCGTGCGACGGTGAGGGCTTCGCCGATGTTGGCGACGCTGGGGGATCTTTCGGCTCGCTCCCTGAGCGCGATCGCGAAGTTGGAGAGCAGAGGTGACCTGATCGCATCGTTGCCGGGCAAGGACGCGACCGCCGCGCGAAAGTGGGTGATGGATTCTTCGAGAGGCTCCGTCGCCGCGGTGAGTTCGTACTGGAAATGGAGCGATGTGCCGAGTTGCACCGCTCGCAGAGGCCACTGCGGATGTTCCGGCGGGGTGGCGGTCAGCACTCTCCGCCATCCATCGACGACGACTTCGACCAGCGTCAGGTCTCCGGACGACGCCGCCTGAGCCAGCAGCCCGTTGCCGATCCCCGCGGCGATGTCCGCGATATCAGGCAGTAAGTCTTCGGGAAACTCCGCCGCATCCACAAAGAACAGACATCGCCCGAGAATATGGACAGCATCCCTGAGGTCGTTCTCGTCCTGTGAAGCGTGATGTCGATGCCACTGATGCCACCCGACGGCCATGCTGACCTCGAGGTCCACGACGCCGGGCTCCACCGTCCGCCAGAGTGCCTCCGCCAGCCGGTCCCTCTCGGGATCGAGCATCGGACCGCCGGTGGTGGACAACTCGTGCAGGCGCTCGCGAAGAGCGGCCAGAAGCCGGTCACGCATGTTCCCTCCCGGTCGGGAGAGCTCATCTTAGGTAATTCTTCGCTTCCACGATCCCCTTTCCGGGGGCGAACATTCAGGCGGTTTCAGCTCGCGAACCGCCCCGTGATGTCACCACGACGAGCAGGCCCGCCGTGATCAGTCCGGCGGCGTGCAGGCAGAGCGTCGGGACGATGCCGAACCGTTCGCCGAGCACGCCCGCCGACACCATCCCGAGCAGCGACGTGGCGGCCTGGGCGCTGACGAGGAGCCCGAAGACCGCGCCCAGCCGGTCCTCGCCGGTGGCCGTCTGGGCGAAGGTGGTCAGGCCCGCCATCGCCGCCGCGGCCGGCAGCCCGGCCAGGGCGATCAGCGCCATGGCCGGCCACAGCTCAGGGGTCAGGAGCGGGTAGGTGAACAGCGCCAGGTCGGCCAGGCCGAAGATGACCGTTCCCCATCCGAACAGCGCTCGCGGCGTGGCGAACCCCGGGCGGGCGGCGACCGCCAGACCGCCGGCGATCCCGCCGACCGCCTGCGCGGACAGGAACAGCCCGTACGCGTCTCCTTCTCCGCCGAGCACGTCCGCCACGAACGGCGCCGCGAGCGTCGCGAAGATGCCCTCGCCCAGCCCTGTGATCACCATGTACGTCACCAGCAGGCGCACGCCGCGGTCATGCCCGGCCAGCCGCAGCCCGGCGACCCACTGCCCGCCCATGGTCGTCCCGGCTGTGGCACGCCGGGCGGGCGTCCGCAGGCGGGCCAGCAGGAGCGCGGAGATCAGGAACCCGGCCATGCCGATCCAGACGACGGCGGCCAGTCCGCCCGTGCCGACCGCGACCCCGCCGGCCAGCGCTCCCAGCAGCCTGGCGGCCTGGCCGCTCTGCCCGTGCAGCGCGTTGGCCCTGACGAGCTGCGAGGGGGCCACGATCTGCGGGACGAGGGCCTTCTGTGCGGGGGACAGGACTGTGCTGAGCACGCCCGTCCACAGCGCGACGGCGTAGACGATCCACACCTGGCCCGGTTCGCGTACCGCCAGGAGAGGGAGCAGCCCCAGGCCGAGCAGCACGTCCGTGATCACCAGCAGCTTGCGGCGGTCCCAGCGGTCGGCGAGCACGCCGGCCAGCGAGCCGAGCAGGACGTCCGGCAGCCGGCCCGCGAGCAGCATGGTGGCGCTGGACAGGGTGGACCCGGTGAGGACGTAGACGTGGTAGGTCAGGCCGGTGCCGATGACCCAGTCACCGGTCTGCGAGATCAGCCCGGCCGTGAGCAGCCGCCGGTAGTCGCGGTTCTTCCCTAACAGGCCCCGGATCCCGCCCGCTAAGGTGCCGCCCCTGGCGTCAGTCACCGGTGCAGGTGGCCGGGAGCGGGACCAGGAGGGTGGTCAGCACGACGGGCCGGGCCCCCTCCGGCCGCTCGGACGGGTCGGCGATCCGCGCCATCAGCGGCTCCAGGAGCCGGTTGAACGCGGCGTCGAACGAGGCCAGCTCGTCGGGCGTGACGT
Organism: Nonomuraea wenchangensis; assembly: GCF_900111685.1. GTDB lineage: Bacteria > Actinomycetota > Actinomycetes > Streptosporangiales > Streptosporangiaceae > Nonomuraea > Nonomuraea wenchangensis. The sequence continues at coordinate 53,030 of NZ_FOHX01000018.1, read as the reverse complement.
AGAGGTAGGAGCTGCCGATCCCGCCGGCGTTGCGCCACTCGTCCGGCTCGTCCGTACGGCGCTCCTGCCACTCGGCCAGCCGGGACAGCGCCCGTTCGGCGATGACCTGTTCCAGCAGGCCGCGGGCGGCCGAGGCCTCGGGGCTCGATTCGGGGTCGGACCACTCCTGGGTCAGCGACGTCGCCTTCCATGGCCGTTCCCGTTCGTCGCGCGCCTCGGCCTGCTCCACGAAGCCGTACTTGGCGAGTTGCCGCAGGTGGTAGGAGGCCAGGGCCTGGCTGATGCCGACCTCGCGGGCGGCGTCCGCGGCGGTCGTGGCGCCGGCCCGCATCAGCAGCTCGTGCAGGGCCAGGCGGACGGGGTGGGCGAAGGCCCGCATGGCGGCCGGGTCGTCGAGCACCCGTCGTGGCCGCTTCCTCCAAGATTCCAAAGACATGCTTGGATTCTGGATCGAGCACCATCAGATGTCAAGGAAACCTTTGGAAACGCCGGTGGTCCAGGGCCAGTCGGTGATCGTGGTGCGCATCAGGCGGGCGGCAGCGGACAGGTGGCTGTCGGCGCCCCAGTACAGAGCGACGGTACGACGGCAGTCGGGGCTGTCGATGGAGATCCAGGCGGCGGTGGTCCGCGTGGCGCTGCGGAGGGCGAAGGCGGGCACGAGACCTATGCCGAGTCCCGCGCTGATGAGCTCCGCGATCGCGGCGGGCTCGTCGCTCTCGCAGACGATCCGCGGCACGAGGTCTCTCGCGGCGAAGAGCCGATCGAGGAGCCGGCGTTGCCAGTGCCCCTTGCGGGCGGTGATGAAGGGCTGGTCGGCGAGCTCGTCGATGCTCACGGAGGCACGGCCCGCCAGTGGATGGTCGAGTGGCGTGGCCAACCCCACTGCGTCGTCGAACAGCTTCACCGACTCCAGGCCCTCGGCATGGATCGGCTGGGAGGCGATGCACAGGTCGACCTCCTGCGCCCGCAGGTGGCGGGCCATGTCCTCGGCCGGTGACCAGTGGAGCTCGATCTCGATCGAGGGGTGGGCTCGCTTGTAAGCCGCCAGTGGTCCGGTGAGGGTGAGGAAGGTCTCCGACGCCAGCCTCACGGTGCCCAGGCCATCGCTGGTGGCCTCGGCTACGGCCCGTCGTCCGGCCTCGAGTTCGCCGAGGGAACGTTCGACGTGATCGCGAAAAAGCTTGCCCGCGTCGTTCAGCCGGAGCCGGCCGCTCCGGTCGAACAGCGGTGTGCCCAGTTCGCTCTCCAGCCGGGCGATGGTACGGCTCAGCGACGGCTGGGCGATGTGAAGCTCGTCGGCTGCCCGGCTGAGGTGCTCCAGCCGCGCCACCACCAGGAACTGCCTGAGCGAGTTCAGCTCCATCATGCCTCCCTGAGCATAACCTCATAGCAATATTGATCTTAGCCAAGATAGCTCATCCGTCATAAGGTCGCCGGTGTTCGCATTGGGGGATCACCGTGAGGATTCGTATGGTCGGGTGGGCTTTCCGGGCTCTTGTCAGCGCGCACGTGGCGGCCATCACCGGCCAGCCGGTGTTGGCCGGGGTGTATCTGAGCGGCGACTTCGACGGCCTTCGCTGGCACGCGGTCGGCGCCGACGTGGTCACCTCCATCGGCTACCTGCAGCTTTTCGCCGGGATCGCGGTGTGGGTACGGCTGCGCCGAGCCTGGCCGTTCGCGACGACGACGGCGGTGGTGGCGGCCGAGACGGTGCAGTACTTCGCGGGCTTGGAAGGCGCGCTGTGGCTGCACGTCCCGCTGGGCGTGATGACCGTCGCCGCGCTCGTCGTGCAGTTCATCGATGTCTGGCGGCGGCCTCTGCCGCGGCGTAAGGGGGCCGAGAATGCCTGAGGGCCGTGGCGTGACCAGGCGGCGGATGCTGGGCATCGGCGGGGCGCTCGGGCTGACGGCGGCGAGTGGGCTGTCGGCCTCGGCCGCGCTGGCCCGCCGGCCGCCGATCACGGGCGCCGAGCTGCGCAGCGCCGTGACACTGCCGCCGCCCTTCCAGACACCGCTGCCGATCCCCGCCGTGCTGAAGCCGGTCAGCACCTCAGGCGGAGGCGACCACTACCGGATCACCCAGCGCGAGGCGAGAGCGGAACTGCTGCCCGGCGTCACGACGCCGCTGTGGACGTACGAGGGCTCCTTCCCCGGGCCGACGATCGAGTCGCGCCGTGGCCGTGCGGTCACCGTGACGCACCGCAACGAGCTGCCCGTGCCGACCGTGGTGCACCTGCACGGCGGACGGACCCCGGCGGCCTCCGACGGCTACCCGACCGACCTCGTCCTGCCCGCAGGCTGGCCCGACGCCCCCAGCCGGCCCGGACACGGCTCCGGGCACGGCGCGCCACACGTCATGCACGATCCGCGGGCCGTGGTGACCAGGTTGACGCGGGACTACACCTTCCCGCTGGACCAGCGGGCGACGCTGCTGTGGTACCACGACCACCGCATGGACTTCACGGCCCCCGCCATCTGGCGGGGCCTGGCCGGGCTGCACATCGTCCGTGACGACGCCGAGGCCGCACTCGGCCTGCCCGCCGGGCCGCGCGAACTGCCTCTCATGATCGCCGACCGGGCGTTCGCCGCCGACGGCAGCCTCGCCTACCCCTCCCTCGACCCCACCCTGCGGGAGCGGCCGGGCGTGCACGAACCCTACCTGGGCGGGGTCCTCGGTGACGTGATCCTGGTCAACGGCGCCCCCTGGCCCGTGCATGAGGCCGACGCGGCCCGCTACCGGCTGCGCATCCTCAACGCCTCCAACGCCCGGCACTACGAGCTCGAAGCGGTCACCGACGACGGACGCCGGCTCGATCTCGTCCAGATCGGCGCCGACCAGGGGCTTCTCGCCACGCCGGTCACCCACCGGCTGCTGCCGATCGCGCCCGCCGAACGCTACGACGTGATCATCGACTTCTCCGATGTCCCGATCGGCAGCCGCGTCAGACTCCTCAACCGGCTCGGCTCGGGCCGTACCAGGGAAGTGATGGCCTTCCGCGTCGCACGCCGCGCCGCCGACGACAGCACCATCCCCCGCACGCTCGCCACCGATCTGCCGGCCTGGCGGCGGACGGACGCCGTCCGCGTGCGCGACTTCTCCTTCCGCGCCGGGCGACTGCACGGCGGCCACGGCTGGCTGATCGGCGGGCTCCCGTTCGACCCCGCCCGCTCCGACGTCACCACCCGCCTCGGCGACGTCGAGGTGTGGCGGCTGATCGCCGACGTCCACCATCCCATCCATCTGCACCTGGTCGGCTTCCAGGTGCTCTCGCGCAGCGGCCGCCCCCCGCTGCCGCACGACGCCGGCCTCAAGGACACCATCTCCCTACGGCCCGGCGAGGCGGCCGAAATCATCACCCGCTTCGACGGCTACCGCGGCCGCTACCTCTTCCACTGCCACAACGCCGAACACGAGGACATGGCCATGATGGCCAACCTCGAAATCATCTAGGGGCATCGCTGACGGGAGCCGGCTCCATCGGGTGCTCAGTCGGCTCAAGAACGGATGATGGCCTGTTCGAGCAGGTCCTGAAGGGTGCGCTGCTGCTCGGCGGTGAGGCCGGCCAGCGGTGAGTCCTGGACGAGGAGTTCGAGGAGCCGTTCGCGGAGGGCGTCGCCCTCCGGGGTGAGGACGAGTTGCTTGGCGCGACGGTCGGTGGGGTGCGCGCGGCGCTCGATCAAGCCCTGTTTCTCGAGTTTGTCGACGATGAAGGTGGCGTTGGAGGGCTCGCAGCTCATGCGTTCGGCGAGCTCCCGCATGGTCATAGGTCCGGTGAGCTCCCGCAGCGCGGTCGCCTGGGCCGAGGTGAGGCCCAGGGTGACCGCACGTTCGCGGACGTGAACGGCGATCTGCTGGGCCAGTCCGTTCACCAGGCCGCACAGCTCGCGCTCGGCGACGGCCTGCGGTTCCGAGGACGGGGACGTGCTCATGCGCCCATCCTAGCAAGTACATCAAGCGAGAATATTTCTAGCTTGACCATTTCAAGCTTGAATCTTACGGTGGGTCGACGACCCGAACCACGAAGAAGGGAAGGCGACCATGGTTCACCAGGACGAGCGGCTGCGGCGGCCGGCGCGGATCCGCTCGGTACGGCTGGGCGAGACGAAGGTGTCCTTCGTCCCGGACGGGGCCATCCAGGGCAGACCCCGCAGCTGGCTGCCGGACACCACCGACGAGATCTGGGCCGCCCACCCGCAGTACCTGGACGACTCCGGCCACCTCGTGGCGAGCATCGGCGGTCTCCTGGTGGAGAACGGCGACCGCGCCCTGCTGATCGACGCGGGGTGGGGCCCGGTGTCGCTGCCCGCCGAGCCGGGCAGCCCGAACGGCGCCGTTCACGGTGGCGCGCTGCTGGACGGCCTGGCCGCGCTCGGCCGCAGGCCGGAGGAGATCGAGGCGGTGGCCTTCACCCACCTGCACATCGATCACCTCGGCTGGGCCTGGCATCCCGCCCCGGGCGGCGACCAGCCGGTGTTCACCCGGGCCGAGTATCTGGTGGCCGAACCGGAATGGGCCGGACGCGACCTGTCCGCGCAGGGCGTCACCGAGGAGGAGGCCACCGCGCTGACGCCGCGCGTGCGTACGGTGACGGACGAGCAGGAGATCTTCCCCGGCGTGCGGGTCCAGGTCACCGGCGGCCACACGGCCGGGCACACGCAGTACGTCATCACCGGCGGCGGAACCCGCCTGATCGCCTTCGGCGACGCCCTCCATTCACCGATCCAGGTCGACCACCCCGAATGGTCCTGCCTCTACGACCACGACCCCGCCCGGTCCGCCGAGCATCGCCGGCGGCTCGTCGCCGAGCTCGAAGAGCCCGGCACGATCGGCTTCGGCATCCACTTCGCCGACGCGGTCTTCGGGCAGGTCCGCCAGGACGGCGCCGGCCCCGCCTGGCGTCCCCTGGACGTCTGACCGGCCCCGAGATCATCCATGATCACGACCATCACTCGCGGCCTGCCCACCCGCTCGCCCGTACGGTACTGGCCGGGAATCGTCGCGACCGCGCTGACCGCGACCGTGGCAGGCATGCCCGGCTTCACCGTCGGGGCGCTGGCCCCGACGATGGGAGCGGACCTGCACCTCTCCCGCAGCGCCGTCGGGCTGGCGATGAGCCTGTTCTACGCCGCCACCGCCTTCGGCTCGCCCGTCGCCAAACGGTTGGCGGCGCGGTTGCCGGTCCCCACGGTCCTCGCCGTCGCGGCGCTGGTCGCGTCGGCCGTCATGCTGGTGGCGTCGCGGGCGACCGGGCCGGGGCTGCTGACGGCGGCACTGCTGGTGGGCGGGTTGAGCAACGCGCTCGTCCAGCCGGTGGCGAGCCGGCTGATCGCGGCGCGCGTCCCGGAACACCGGCGTTCGCTGGCCGCGGGCATGATCGGCGCGGCGCTGGGGGCGGCCGCCCTCGTTCCCGGCCTGCTCGTCGCCTTGGTCCTCCCGGCGTACGGCTGGCGGACCGCCCTGCTCGTCGCGGGTGTCGCCGCGCTCGTCCCGGCCGCGCTCGCCCCACTGGCCCGGGCGCCCGGCGGCCCGCTGCCCGTCAGGCCGAAGGAGGCCAGGGGCGAGCGACGGACGGTCGGGCGGGTCCTGGTGCTCTGGGCGCTGGCCGCCGCGCTCTCCGCGACCGGCAACAACGCGGTGGCCACGTACTTCGTCGAACTGGGCACCCACACCGGCCTGGGCACCACCGTCACGGGCAACCTGCTGTCGCTCAGCGCCCTGTTCGCCATCGCCGTACGGATCATCGCCGGGGCGCTCACCGACCGGGCTCCTCGGCGCAATGCGGCGGTGATCGTCGCGATGATGCTCACCGGCGGGCTCGGGCTGGCACTGATCGCGATCGGGACGGCGACGACGTTCGTCCTCGGTGCGATCCTGGCCTTCTCCGCGGGCTGGGGCTGGACCGGGCTCCTGCTCGCCACCACGCTGCGCCTGGTGCCCGGCCGGACCGAGGACGCCGGGCACACCGTGCAGATCGGCGTGTACGCGGGCGCCACCGTCGCGCCGTTCGCCTTCGGCGCCCTCTCCAGCGCCCTCGGATTCCCGGCCACCGCCCTGCTCGCCGCCGTGGCCGCCGTCGCCGCGGCGGCGGCGATGACCGCCGGGGCGCTGCTGCTGCGGCGAGCGGGATAACGGGCGCGGACCCTACCGGGGAAGCTCGTCCGTCCACCCTGTGGTCAGCTTGATGAACAACCCGCGGTTCGTACCCATCGACCCTCCCGTGGCGGTGGGGAGCCAACTGGTACGGATCACCTGGGACGTCTCAGGATCGACGACCAGCCTCCTCTCATGCTTCCCGCTTTGGATCAGCAGCTCCTCGCCGCCGCCGACCGCGCCCATCCGCTGCACGCCCGGCAGCTCGGCGAGCGCACGGAACGCCGCCGATCGCACCTCCGCTGGCGCGGGGAGCTCCGCGATCAGCGAGGTCAGCGGCAGGACGGCGACGTCGAGCTCGTCGGCGGGATCGCCCTTCTGCATCGAGGTGACCTTCTGCCTCAGCGCCTCGGGGTCGGTCGGCAACGCCTCGAGATCCTCCATGGAGACCTCGGCGCCGCTGTCGGCGGGTCCGAGCCAGAACGTGCCCGAGGGCTCCTTCACCACGCCGGGCCCGTTGCCCGGCTCCCCTCTGCTCCACCGCTGCCCGTCGCGCGTGGTCCAGCTCTCCCCCCAGACGTGCCGGCCGTCCTCGCTCTCCCGTTTTATGTACCAGTAGGTTCCGGAGCCCTGCGGCGTGCGCTCGGCGCTGGCCGCGGCCACGAGCAGGATGTTCCTGGCGGAGGTCAGGGGCAGGACGTCACCAGCGGAGGCCGGTGGCTTGACGGGCGTGGCGGCCTGACCGGTGACGATCACGACGGCTGTGGCCGCGACCGCGGCCGCGGCGGCAAGGCCCGTGATCCGCATGGTCAGCGGTCGCCGGGAGCGCCGAGGAGCCGGCTTACGGGCCATCACGGCCAGCAGGTGCCCCCGCGCACCGGTCAGGGTGTCCGGGTCGGTCTCCGCCACCTCCGAGCGCAGTCGCCTGATCAGCTCAAGGTCGTTCATGGTCTTCTTCTCTCGTCTCCACGGGATTGGCGCCGCCCAGGGCGTGCGCGACCTTGCGGCGGGCGCGTGACAGGCGCGAGCGGACCGTGCCGATGGGCACCCGCAACGCCTGGGCCGTCTCCTCGTACGTGAGATCGCCCCAGGCGATCAGCAGCAGCACGTCCCGCTCACCGCGGCCGAGTCTCGCCAGCGCGGCGGCCAGGCGCTGCCGGGTGGCCGATGCGGACACCCGGGCGGCCACGCGCTCGTCGAACGCCGCGACCACGGGGTCCTCACCCGTACGGGCCATGGCCCGGTAGCCGCGCACCTCGGCCCGGCGGTGCAGGCCGATGACGTTCGTGATGATGCCGTACAGCCAGGGCAACGCCTCCGCGCGGCCGAACTCGTACCGGTGGCGCGTCTCGAAGGCCCTGGTGAACGCCTCGGCCACCACGTCCTCGGCGTGGTCGGGCCCGAGGCGCCGCACGGCGTAGCGGTGCAGGGCGGTGGCGTGCCGGTCGAAGAGCGCCGCGAAGCACTCCGGCGTGCGCAGCGATTCTCTGATGATGGCGGAGTCGTCCTGGCGATCCGCCAACCCGGCCTGGCCGCGTACCGATGGCCGGTGGTCGTCGGGAGGCGGAGGATCCGTCACGACAAGCTCCCGTTCTGAGGTGGTTGTCACGACCGTCTTTATCCGTTGGGCGTTTCAGAGTTCCCGCTGAGGATGATCAAAGCAGCGGTCGCGGCGATGTGATGAGCACTTCGAGGAAAAGGCCCGTCGCCGCCTGCAGCCTCGGGACCGCCCGGCGGCCGCCCCGCCTGCTCGCACCCCCGCCGGAGCCGGCCTGTGTCCTGTCACCGGCCGAGAGGCCGGCCGGGACGACGGCGGTGGCGGCGGACCCGGTGACGGCGGGGACGGTGGCCGGCCCGGAGGTCCACCGCCCGACCCGGTGGGCAGGGACAGCATCCAGGCGAGGGTCGTCCCGTAGACGGCCAGCGACACCGCGAGCTTGAGCAGCTTGAGCCAGACGGGGTTGCCGAACGGCATCCGGCCGTCGAGCGCGAGCCCGGCCGCCGAGACGACCAGCAGGAGCAGCATCGAGGCGACCATCAGCATGAGCGGCCGATGCCACTGGGCCGCCCGGCGCAACGCGGCGAGAACGAGGGACACGGGACCTCCCCGGGAACGACCACAGCTACGGTCCAGGCTCCACGCCGCCGTGCGTCTCCGCATTGCCGCACACCCCCTTGTCGGCAGTGAGGCCCGCCCTACCTGTAGGAGCGCTTGCGCGATCTTTCTCGCGCCGCCGGTGATCCACCCGCGTCCGCCGGACGAATCAAGGTCACCTCTCCAACGGAAGGGACTTCGATGGTCCAGCCACACTGGTTACGCAAGACCCTGACCGCGGGCCTGATCCTGGCCGTGGCCGCGGGCGTCCTGACGCCCGGACCCGCCGGCGCCGCCGCGACGGCCGCGCCGCCGCCGTACGCCGCCGACCTGCCCGACCTCGGCACTCCCGCCGTCGCCTACGACCGCACCGCACAGCCCGCCGCGACCGGCGTCGCCGCCCGCGGCGCCGACGGCTCGCTGCTCTACAGCGCCCGCTCCGGCTCCTCCTTCGGGCCCTTCCAGTCGCTCGGCGGGGTGATCGTCGGCGACCCGTCGGTGGTGGTGAACGCCGTGGGCACCCACTTCTTCGTACGGGGCACCGACGACCAGGTGTACACCAACACGATCACCCCCTCCGGCGCCGTCACCGGCTACGCGCACGTGCCCGGCCTGACCGTCACCGGCGACGTCGAGGCGCTCGTCCCCAACCTCGCGCCGGCGGGCAGCCTGCGGATCTTCGCCCGCGGCACCGACGGCGCCGTCTGGACCAACCAGCTCACCGGCGGCGCCTGGAGCGGCTGGAGCAGCCTCGGCGGCTTCGCCACCAGCGACATCACCGCGACCCGCACCTTCGCCTTCCCGAACGACACCGTCCGGGTGTTCGTCCGCGGCGCCGACCGCCGCGTCTACGTGAGCAGGGTGGCCGCGAGCGGCGTCACCCCCTTCGAGCCGCTCGGCGACCTCCAGGTCACCAGCAACATCGCCGTGGCCGAGGACGGCATCTTCGGCGGCGGCTTCATCGCCGCCCGCGGTGCGGACAACGCCGTCTGGACGCTCAACCTGTTCACCCTGCCCTACACCTGGAAGTCCCTCGGCGGCAGCGCCACCAGCGACCTCGCCCTGAGCTACCAGGCGAACGTCACCGCCCTCTACGTCAGGGGCACCGACAACGCCCTGTACGTCAACAAGACGACCGCTCCTGACGCGGCCTACCGCGGCTTCGAGCGCATCGACGGGACCGTCACCGGCAACCCGGCGGCGTTCGGCACCGGCCCCAGCGTCCCGGGCACCGGCTTCCTGCTGGCCCGCCTCGGCAGCGGCGCCCTGGGCCTGAACCTGGAGCCCAATCCCTCCGTCCTGCCGCCGCACAAGTTCGGCGGCTACAGCCCGATCCCGGGCCCGGCCGTCGGCTGAACCACGGGTCGCCCGCGCCTCTCGCGCGAGACGCGGGCGACCCTCCCGGCCGACGCGAACGTCAGCGGGGCGCCCCGTCGCGCTCGCCTCTCCGGGCGAGGCCCTGCGCCTGCCCGTCGTGCACATCGCTCACCCACTCCCAGCCCGGCTTGGCCGTCGGCCCGATCCGCGGGTCGCTGACCGGCAGGTCGTCACGCAGGGCCTGCACGTACGCCCGATCGAGGTCGATCTGCGCGCGCAGCCGTTCAGCGTCGCCGGCGGACCCGTGACCCGGGACGAAGACCTCGACGTCGCCCGCCACGCCGTCGAACAGCTCCAGCGCCGCGAGGTAGTCCCCGATCGGGTCCGCGGCGTCCAGGTCGAGCATCGGGACCAGGACGTCGGAGAGCATGTCGCCGGCGACGAGAACCCCGCTCTCCTCGACGAGCAGCGCCGCATGGCCGTGGGCGTGGGCCTGGTGCTCGATGATCCGGACCTCGGGACCGTCCCAGGGGACCCGCGTGGCTCCGGCGGGCAGACCCGTGATCAGCCCGAACAGCTCCAGCGGCGTCTCGTCGGCGATCTCCGGCGGCAGCGCCTCGGCGAGGCGGGCCTTCCAGTCCGCGTCCGAGCGCAGCTCGCGCAGGTCGGCCGCGCAGCGGGCGGTGCCGTAACGGGGCGCCTCGCCGAGCTCGGCGTGCCAGAGCGCGTGATCCCAGTCGGGATGCGTCGCGAAGCCCGCCACGACGGGCCGGCCCAGCCGGCGAAGGCCGTCCGCGAGGTCGGCCAGCTCGGCGCCCGTGATCCCGGGGTCGATGAGCAGCACGCCGCTCGGGCCCTGCACGACGACGGTGTTGTTCTGGAGCAACGCGCTCTGGTGGACCAGCACGCCCTCCGCGACCTGCTTCAGCACGTGCCCGTCTCCTTCGTGTCCTGGATGGCGTAACGACGCATCGTGACGTCGCGTTCGAACGATCGGTGCTCGATGAGGTCGAGCTCGATCGGGAGGTCGTAGTCGTCGAACAGCGGCCGGCCGAAGCCGAGGATCGACGGGTGGGTCCAGAGCAGCAGCTCGTCGAGCAGCCCCGCCCGGAGGAGTTGGGTGGCGAGCGTCGCGCCGCCCACGCTGATGTCGCCGTCGGTCCCGGCCCGCAGGGCGGCGAGCCGCTCGATCGCGTCGTCGCCGCCGATGATCCGGGTGTTGTGGGCGGCGCCGCGGCGGGTGCGGGAGACGAGGATCTTGGGCTTGGCGGTCCAGATCTCGCCGTACTCGCGCATGTAGTCCGGCAGCGACGCGTCCTCGGGCGCCCGTGGCCAGTATTCCTCCATCGTCTCGTAGTAGACCCGGCCATGGACCATGAGCGCGAGTGCCCGCGTCCGCGCGTTGGCCTCGCGGTGCAGCTCCTCGCCGAGGCGCAGCCACTCGCCGGCGCCGTTGTCCCCGGGGACCTGCTCGATCCGCAGGTCGAGGGACACGTTCATCGAATAGACGAAGCGGCCCATCACTCCCCTTCTTCCCAAGTGGTTGTACTTTGCAAGTACTATAGGTGGAGTGAAATGCCTGTCAAGGAGGGAATCGTGGAGCCACGGTCCGGGTGTCCGATCAACGCCGCCGTCGAGGTGCTCGGAGATCGCTGGTCGATGCTCGTGCTGCGCGACGTCATCTTCGGCGACCGCCGCCACTTCCGGGCGCTGCTCACCGGGTCGATCGAGGGCATCGCCTCGAACATCCTCGCCGACCGACTCGTACGGCTCGTCGAGGCGGGGATCCTCACCCGCGGCGCCGCCGCGCGGGGGCAGCGCGCCCGCTACAGCCTCACCGAAGCCGGCATCCAGACCCTCCCGATCATCTACGCCCTAGGCAACTGGGGCCTCGACTGGCGCCCGGGCAGCGACGAGCTCCGGAGCCGGCAGCGGCTCATGCGCGAGGAGGGCCCGGCGTTCATCGAGGAGCTCATGGACGAGCTCCGCGTCCGTCACCTGGGCGCCCCGCCGAAGCCGCACGACGGTCCGGGCCCGTTCGAACGCCTCGCCGCCGCCGCCGGCTAACCGTCCACCGGAGCCGGCAGCTGGACGAGCTGGGCGTGTACGAGCTGCGCCAGATGGTCGATGCCCTGGGCGCCGATGACCTCCAGGGCCGGGACGGCGCAGCCGAACCGCCGCCGGATCGTCGCCGCCACCTCGGTGGCCATGAGGGAGTCGAGGCCGAGCTGGGCGAGCGGCCGGTCGAGCTGGAGCCGGTCGGACGTGGTGTGCAGGATGCCGGCGACCAGCTCGGCGATGGCCGCGGCCACGAGCCCCCGCCTCTCCTGCGGGCTGCCCAGGGCGGCGAGGTCGTGGAGGGCGGCGTTCGGCCCGTCCTGGTCGCGGGAGACCGCGGGCAGCACCTCGGCCAGCCGCGGGACGCGCACCGCCGGCAGCCGGTCGGCGATCGCCTCCGGCGTCACGCGCGCGGCCGTGGTCACCTCCACGCCCCGCGCCAGCGCGGCTTCGAGGGCGTCGAACGCCTCGTCCGGGGTGAGCGGTGGCAGCAGCTGCGACAGGAAGCCCATCAGCTCCGGGTGCCGGGCGAGGTAGCCGGTCCCGCCGACGGCGCCCAGCCCCAGGGCGAGCGCCGGGAGCCCGTCCCGGCGGCGGGACCGGGCCAGGGCCTCCAGATACGCGTTGGCGGCCACGTAGTTGCTCTGCGAGGCGTTGCCGATGACGGTGGCCAGCGAGGACAGCAGGACGAAGAAGCCCGGCTCGCGTCCACGGGTGAGCTGGTCGAGCACGTACGCGCCGGTCATCTTGGCGCTCAGCGCCGCGCCGAAACGTTCCGGGGACAGCTCGCTCAGCGGGGCGTCGTCCAGGACCATCGCCGCGTGGATGACGCCGCGCAGCGGACGGCCCGTGCGCTCGATGCTGTCGAGCACGGCACGCAAAGCGGCCGGATCGGTCACGTCCGCGGCGTACGGGGTGGCCGTCGCGCCCTTTTCCCCGATGGCGCGTACGGTGGCCGCCGCCTCGGGCGCGTCCGGGCCGGCGCGGCTGACCAGGGCGAGGTGACGCGCGCCGCGCTCGGCCAGGCGTACGGCGGCGGACGCGCCGAGCCCGCCGAGCCCTCCGGTGACGAGGTAGGTCCCCTCGGGATCGAGCTCCACGGGCTTCGGCCGCTCCTCGACGGGGAACGGCTGGTCGAAGGAGATCACCACCTTCCCGACATGGCGGGAATGCTGCAGGAGCCGGAACGCCTCGCGCACCCGGACCGCCGGGTAGACCCGGTTGGCGATGGGACGGTAGTCGCCCCGGTGCACGAGACGGGTCACCCTGGTCACCTGGTCGGCCCACAACTCCGGTTCGAGGAGGGGGCCGAGGTCCAGGTTGAGCGCGTACAGGCTGAGACTGTCACGGAACGGGCGCAGCGACACCGACCGGTCGCCGTACAGGTCGAGCTTGCCCAGCTCGACGAAACGCCCGCCGCCGCGCAGCAGCTCCAGCCCGCGCGGGATGGCCTCACCGGCCAGCGAGTTGAGCACGACATCGACGCCGCCGCCGGTCAGGGCGCGGACGCGGTCGGCGAACCCGGGGTCGCGCGAGTCCACCACATGCGTGACGCCGAGCAGCCGCAGCAGGTCGCGCTTCTCGGGGCTGCCCGCCGTGGCGACGACCCGCGCGCCGACATGGGCGGCGTGCTGGAGAGCGGCCAGCCCCACCCCGCCGGCGGCGCCGTGGACCAGCAGCGTCTCCCCCGGCCGGAGGCGGGCCAGATGGTCGAGCGCGTAGTGCACGCTCAGGCAGGCGATGGACAGGGTGGCGGCGTCCGTGAAGCTCATGCCGTCCGGCATGAGCCCGGCCAGCCCTTCGCGAGCCACGACGTGCGAGGCGAGGGACCCGCCGGTCGCGACGAACACGCCGTCCCCGATCCGGAACTTCGTGACGCCCAGGCCCGTCGCGGTCACCACCCCGGCACACTCGATGCCGAGATGCGGACCCAGGTAGGTGTCCTGCACCGCCTCCTCCGGCAGCAGCCCGCGGGCCCAGAGCACGTCACGGTAGTTCAGGGCCGCGGCCCGCACCGCCACGACGATCTCATGGGGGCCGGGCTCGGGCGGTGGACCGGTCCGCTCCCAGGCGAGCCGGTAGCCGGGCCCCTGGTCGTCCAGCCGCAACCGGAACGGCTCCCCCGCGGCGACGTCATGGGGACGGGTGACGGGCCGGGCCGGACGGACCCGCGGCACGAACCGGCCGCCCGCGGTCAGCACGACCTCGTCCTCGGCGGACGGTTCGAGCAGTTCCAGCGCGAGGCGGTGCGCATCCGTACGGGGCAGCGCGGTCCGTTCCAGCGAGATGCGCCTGATCTCCAGGTCCGGCCGTTCGTTGGCGAGCGACCGGGTCAGGCCCCAGACGGCGGCGGCGGGCGGCGAGCAGGGCTTTTCCGGAGTGGGGTGCAGGCCGGTGGGCGGCGTGATGACCCAGATACGAGCGGTGAGCTTCGCCGGCAGGCGGTCGCGAGCGCCGGCCAAGGCCCGCAGCACTTGCGCGCGCCGCCCGGTGAGCTCGGCGACCGCCCCCGGACCGCCTGAGGGTTCATCGCCCAGCAGCAGCACGAGGTCGGCGCTGCCGTCGCCGTCGCCGACAGCCGTCGGCCAGTCGGACACACCGGCCACGGTCGCGTCCAGCACATCGGGGGACGCGCCGGCAGCGCGCAGCGCCGCCGCGACCTCGCGCGCGAGCTCGTCCCCGGCGCCTTGCTCGGGCACCAGGATCCACGCGCCGCCGTCCACGACGGGCTCCGTGGCCGCGTCGGACAGGGCCGGCGCCTCGGCATGGCTGAGCAGGACGGACGCCTCGGCTCCGGAGCCGAGGCGGACCACGTCGCCGAAGCCGCACTCCCCCAGCACCGTCGCCCACCGCGCCGCCGGGAGCAACGGGCTCGCCGCTCTCAGGTCGAAGTCGGCGAAGGACCACCAGCGTTCGAGCAGCCCGAACACGGCGACCAGCCGGTCACTGTCGTGCTGCTCCACGACAAGGAGACGACCGCCGGGCACCAGCAGGTCGCGGGCTCTGCGGACGGCGGCGCGCACGTCCGGCACCGCGTGCAGCGCGCCGTCCGCCACGACCACGTCGTAGGACTCGCCGTCGAATCCCTGCTCGGCGGGCTCTCGCGCCAGGTCGAGCAGGCGGTACTGCACGAAGTCGTCGTAAGGGGCAAGACGTGCCGCGGCCCGGCGGAGGAACGCCTCGGAGGGGTCGGTGAACACGTACTCGGTGAGCCGGCGGGGCAGGACGGGCAGGAGCGCGGCCGTCATCCCCGCCGTGCCGCCGCCGACCTCCAGAACGCGCAGCGGACGGTCCCGGGGCCAGGCCCGTACGATCTCCTCGAGCGCGGCCTGGGCGAGCCGCGAGTCGCGCCGCCGGCCCGGCGACGCGTCGAGCAGATGCTCCACGGTGTGCCCGCCGCCCTCCGGGAAGAGCAGTTCTAACGGGTCGAGACGGCCGGTCAGCACCTGTTCGAGATGTTGGCCGCAGCGCCCGCGCAGGATCAGCTCCGCCGAGTGGGAGGGGTAGGCGCGCAGGAGCGTTCGGAAGAGCGCCTCGGGCACCGGCTCGGCGGCCGGCCGCCAGCGGGCGTCAGGGCGTTCATGGTCGGCCGGCTCGTGAGCGTGGCCATCGCCGACGTCATCGTCACGGGTGAGCAGGCCGCGCGCTTCGGCGATCGAGGCGAGCGCCGCCACGAGCCGCGCGTGCCGCGGCAGCACCCCCGCCGTGAGCAGGGCGGGCACGTCGAAGGCGGTCGCGCCGGGCAGCAGGCGGGCGAAGGCCCGCGCGACGAAGTGCGCGGTGAGGTCGGCGAAGTGAGCCCCACACGCCCCGTCGTCACCGCCGTCGCCGGGGCGGGCGGTGTCGCCGATGTCCGGGCGGCAGGACGCGGGCCAGGGAAGGGACGGTGCGCCGGAGCGGGACGCCGGCCGCAGCTCCGTCAGGTACTCGACCACCGGCGTCCTGGCCGTCGTCGGCAGCCGCCGCACCCGGCAGCCCTCGATGAGCACGGCCACCTCGCCGGTGTCGTCGCTGATCGTGACGTCGAACTCGGCCTCGTGCTCGGAGACGTAGGTGAGCTCGGTGTGGGCGAACCCCCACGGCGGCGGGGTGCGCCAGGCCCGCACCGCACGGACCGACACCGGCAGATAGCCGTGACCGCTGCCGATGAGCAGCGGGATCACCGTGTGCAACGCTCCGTCGAGCAGCGTGGGATGGGCCTCGTAGCCGCTCTGCGACACGTTGAGCACGTAGGACGCGAGCGCTTCTCGCGGGCTCGTCCACAGCTCACGCAGCACCTTGAAGCTCGGACCGTAGGTGAAGCCCACGGCGGTCAGTTCGGCGTAGCAGGTGTCGTGGTCGCGATGCCGTGTGGCCCTGGCCCTGGCGCCCTTGAGGTCCACCCGCCCCGGGGCCTCGCCGTGCAGGCGGCGCACCCTGCCGCGGGCGTGCATCCGCCACTCGCCCTCCTGCCCGGACCGGCTCGCGATCCTGAACAGGCCGTCCTCGTCGGACAGCGTGACCTGGGTCTGCCTGACGGGGTCGGCGGCCGACAGGGTCATCGCGGAGGGGAACCGCAGGGTCAGCACCTCGGCCGGGCCGCCCAGCGCCCGGCGGCCGGCCGCCAGGGCCATCTCGATGTACGCCGCCCCCGGCATGATCACCGTGCCGTCGATCTCGTGGTCGGGCAGCCACGGGAGCCGTTCGGGTTCGAGCCGCCCCTGCCAGGCCGGCTCCATGAGCGCCGCCCGCTCGCCCAGCAGCGGATGGTCGAGGGGACGCGCCCACACGTGCGGGCCGCCGTGCCACTGGCGCTCACGCTGCCAGGGATAGGCGGGCAGGTCGGCGACGCGGCCAGGACCAGGGAAGATCCGCGCCCAGTCCAGCCGCGCGTCACCGGCGGCCAGCGCGGCCACCGCGCTCTCCACCGCGGCGGGCCCGTCGCCGTCGCGCCGCAGGGTGGCCACGGCCGTGACGCCCATCCTGGTCAGGTACGTGCCCAGGACCGGATGCGGCCCGATCTCGGCGAACAGCTCACAACCACGCTCTTTCAACCGCTCGACGGCCTGGGCGAACAGCACGGGACGGCGTACGTTACGCCACCAGTAACCGGCGTCGAGCGTCTCCTGGAGCTCCCGCCCCGTCACCGTGGACACGAACGGGATGTGACCGGCCCCGGCACGCAGCCCGTCGAGCCCCGAGCGGACCGCCTTCTCGGCGCCGTCCATGGCCGCGCTGTGGAAGGCGTGGTCGAGGTCCAGCGGCCGGAAGAAGACGCCCCGGGAGGCGAGTTCGTCCCCCAGGGCGGCCAGCGCCTCGGGATCCCCGGCGACGGTCACGTCGCGACCGCTGTTGACCGCGGCCAGCTCCAGACGCCCCCCGTAGCGGGCCAGCACCTTCGCGGCCTCGTCCGGGGCGAGGCCCGCCGCCGCCATCCGGCCGAGACCGGCGGTGGGCGCCTGGGCCCGGCTGCGTACGGCGACCACCCGCGCGGCCTGCCCCAGGTCCAGGATCCCCGCCGCGTACGCCGCCGCGATCTCCCCGACGCTGTGACCGGCCACCGCGTGCGGGTGCACGCCCCAGTCCCGCAACATTTCCAGCAGGCCGACTTGGACGGCGAACAACGCCGGCTGGGCCACCTCGGTGAGCGCGAGCCGCGACCGTCGCACGGGCGCGGCCAGCTCCTCGGCCACCGACCAGCCGAGCCACGGCGACAGTGCGGCGTCGGCGGCGTGCACCGCGGCCCGGAAGACGGGCTCGCTCCGCAGCAGGTCGGCGCCCATGCCGGCCCACTGGGAGCCGTTGCCGGAGAAGACGAACGCCACCCGCCCTCCGGCGGAGGCGCCGCCGATCGCGCCGCCCGCCGCATCGCCCGCGGCGAGCCGCGTGAGCCGTTCGGCGGCCTCGGCGCCCGAGCCCGCGATGACCGCGGCCCTGACCTCCCGGTGGCCCCGCCGCCGGCACGAGGTGTAGCTGAGGTCGTAGAACTCCTCGCCGGAGGCCGCCGGCAGCCGCGCCGCGAGCCGGCGCGCGGCTTCGGCCAGCGCGGCCTCGTTCCGCGCCGACACCATCACGGGCAGCCGGCGCGGCCTCGCGGGACCCTCCGACGGGATCGTCGGCGGCGCGGCGAGCACGGCGTGCGCGTTGGCGCCGCCGAAGCCGAAGGAGTTCACCCCGGCGACCCTGCGCCCGCCCGCCTGCTCCACCGGCCGCGACTCGGTGACGGGAAGCAGCCGTAAACCGGCGAAGTCGATGCGCGGGTTGGGCGGGTCGCCGTGCAGCGAGGCAGGAATCCGCCCGTGGCGGAGCACGAGGACGGCCTTCAGCAGGCCGGCGACGCCCGCGGCCGCCTCCAGATGGCCGACGTTGGTCTTGATCGAGCCGATCGGCAGCGCCCGGCTGCGACGGCGTCCGAGGGCCCTGCCGATCGCCTCGCACTCGACGGGGTCGCCCGCCGGGGTGCCGGTGCCGTGCGCCTCGAAGTAGACCAGCTCATCGGCCGCGACCCCGGCCTCACGGTAGACCTCGCGCAGCAGCCGCTCCTGCGCGTCAGGGTTGGGCAGGCTCAGCCCCGGCGTACGCCCGTCGGCGTTGGCGCCGGTGCCCAGCACCACCGCGTGCACCCGGTCGCCGTCGGCCAGGGCGTCGGCCAGGCTCTTCAGCACCAGGAAGCCGCCGCCCTCGGAGCGGACGTAGCCGTCCGCCTCCGCCGAGAAGGCGTGACAGCGGCCCCGGGGCGACAGCATCGACGCCTTGGCGAACCCGACGAACGGGTAGGGGCTGATCAGGATGTTGACGCCGCCGGCGAGCGCGATCCGCCGCCCGCCGCCGCCGACGTACTGGACGGCCTGGTGGAGGGCCACGAGCGCGGAGGAGCACGCGGTGTCGATGGTCATGCTCGGCCCGTGCAGATCGAGGGCGTGCGAGACGCGGTTGGCGATGTTGCCCGCCGAGGTGCCGGCGTTGGTGTAGGCGTTGATGCCGGCGGGCTCGCTCACCTGCATGATCTCGTAGTCGTGGGTGGAGGCTCCCACGTACACGCCGGTGGCGGAGCCGGCCAGGACGGCCGGGTCGAACCCGGCGTCGTCGAACGCCTCCACCGCCAGCTCCAGCATCAGCCGCTGCTGCGGGTCCATGGAGGCGGCCTCACGCGGCGAGATCCCGAAATAGCCGGTGTCGAAACCGGCGACGTCGTCCAGGAACCCGCCCGCGACCGTGTAGGTCTTGCCCGGGCTGGCCGGGTCGGCCGCGAAGAACCGCCCGGGCTCGAAGCGGTCCGGCGGCACCTGCGTGACCAGGTCGCGGCCCGCCGAGAGCGCCGCCCACAGGCCGTCCAGGTCGCTGATGCCGCCGGGCAGCCGGCAGCCGATCCCGACGATGGCGACAGGGGTCATGGCGAGTCTCCGATCTCGTCGCGTACGAGTGCCGCGAGTCCGTGCTGAAGGGTGGTCCGGGCCTGGAAGCCGAGCTCGGCCGCGGCCCGGCCGGTCGGGCACGTCCAGGAGGGGCAGCGCATCTCCCGGGCCTTGTCCCTGTTGAGTATCGGGACGGTCCCGCGGACCCTGCCGACGACCTCGGCGCCGGCCGCCGCCAGCTCGACCAGCGGGCCGGGCACCGGGATGACGAGCGGCGGGCGGCGGCCGAGCGCCCGGGTGAGGGCCAGGCAGATGTCCTCGGCGCTGTGCTCGACGCCGTCGCACACGGTGTAGACGCCGGCCGCGGGATCGTCCTGCCGCACGGTCCTGCCCCGCTCGGCCGCGGCCAGCAGCGCCGTGCACAGGTCGCCGACGTGGATGAGGCAGAACCGCCTGGGTCCGAGGCCGCCCTTGAGCATCACCCCGAGCCGCGCCATGGGCAGCAGCGACGGCAGGAACTCGGTGTCGCCGGGCCCGTACACGATGGGCGGGCGGACGATGACGACCGGCAGCCGCCGCGCCACGCGACGGGCGGCCGTCTCGGCCGCCAGCTTGCTCAAGCCGTAGTACGACACGGGCGGACCCGCGGTGGGGCTCGCGGCGAGCGACGAGCACACCACCAGGCGGGGCGGGTCCGGGCGGGCGGCCAGCGCCGACACCAGCCGCCGGGTCCCCTCCGCGTTGACGCGGAAGTAGTCCGCCGCGGTGCGCGCCTTGACCAGGCCGGCCAGATGGATCACCCGGTCGGCGGCGGCGACGGCGGCGGGCAGTCCCGCACCTGTCTCCAGGTCGCCCTCGACGCAGTCGACGCCCAGCCGGTCGAGCTCGTGCCGCCGCCGCGGCGAGGACGAGACGCGTACGAGGGCGGTGACCGCGTGCCCGTCGGCCCGCAGCCGCCGCACCAGACTCCTGCCGATGAAGCCCGTCGCGCCCGTGACCAGGAAGCGCCTCACCGCGGCGGCTCGCAGTCACGCCGGTAGATGCGGTACGTCTTCGAGCGGCGGGCGCCGATGTAGCGGGCCACGCCGTTGGCCGCGACGTTGTCCTCCAGGATCCAGGAGAACTCGACGCGGCGGATGCCGAGCTCGCGCGCGGACCGCATGGCGCGCGCCCCGAGTTCGAGCACCACCTTGTCGTCCCGGTTCTCCGCCCGTACGCCGAGCAGGATCAGCCTGGCCGCGTCCACGTGGCGCAGGGCGCGGACGAACCGCAGCAGGCCGAGGGGCGTGAGCCGTCCTCGCGCGGCCTTGAACGCCGGGCCTGCGTCGGGGAGGCCGATCAGCGCGCCCACCGTCTCGCCGTCGCGCTCCGCGACGAGCGTCAGCTCGGGCCGCAGGATCGGCTTCAACGTCCGTACCAGGTGGCGGAACTCCTTCTCCGTGGCGGGCACGAACCCCCAGTTGCCCGCCCACACCTGGTTGAAGATCTCCCAGATGTGCGAGGCGGCGGTGTCGAGGTCGGCCAGCCGGAGCGGCCGGATCGTGTACGGGGAGCCTTCGGCCAGGGCGTCGGCCAGAGGCAGGAACTCCCCCGGCACCTGGTCCCAGGTGAGCTCCCACGCCCACAGGTCCTTGGCCTTGACGCATCCGCACGCCTCCAGCAGCCGGGGGTAATAGGCGGGGTTGTACGGCATGAGCACCGCGGGAGCCCGGTCGAAGGAGTCCACGAGCAGGCCGCACTCGTGGTTCGTCGACAGGCTCACCGGGCCGAGCATGGTGCGCAGTCCCCGCCCGGCCAGCCAACCGGCCGCCGCCTCGAACAGAGCGCGCGCGACCTCGGGATCGTCGACGCACTCGAACATGCCGAAGAACCCCTCGTCCGGGCCGTGCAACTCGTTGTGGCGGGGATTGCGGACCGCCGCGATGCGGCCGGCCACGCGCCCGCCCCGCCTGGCCAGGAAGAGCCCGGCCTCGGCGTAGTCGAAGAACGGGTTGCGCCGGGAATCGAGGAACGCGCGACGCTCCCTGTCCAGAGGCGGGATCCACGGGTCCGCCGGCCGGTGGATCAGATGCGGGAACCGGATGAAGGCGGTCAGGTCGGAGCGTCGCCTCACCGGTTCGACGGACACCGCCGTCACCGTGTCATGCCCTGCGGCCCGATGACCCCCACGGCCGTGCCGGCCTCGGCGAAGGCCCCGATGATCCGGTCCAGCTGCGCCTCGGTGTGCGCCGCGGTCGCGCTGATGCGGATCAGCTCCCGGCCGTGCTGCACCGCCGGGTGGATCACCGCGCCGGTGAAGACCCCCGCGTCGAACAGCGCACGCCACAGCCGCAGGCACGTCATGAAGTCGCCGACGTGCACCGGCACCACGGGCGTGGGCGATCGCCCGACCTCGTACCCGAGACCCAGGAGACCGTCGCGCAGCCGGGCCGCGTTCTCCATGACCAGCCGGCGGCGTTCCGGCTCGGCCTCGACGAGTTCGAGCGCCTTGAGCGCCGCCGCGACCGAAGCCGGCGTCATGGAGGCGGAGAACACCGCGGGAGAGGCCCAATGGCGGATGTAGTCGATGACCTCCGCCTCTCCGGCCAGCGCCCCGCCGAGCGAGGCCAGGCTCTTGGAGAAGGTGGTCATGATCAGGTCGACGCTGCTCTCCAGCCCTGACAGCTCGGGCACGCCGCGGCCGTCCGCGCCGAGCACGCCCAGGTCGTGCGCGCAGTCGAGCATCAGGCGGGCCCCGTGCTGCCGGGCCAGCTCGGCGATCCTGGGCAGGTCGCACATGTCGCCGGCCATGGAGAAGACGCCTTCGGTGACGATGAGCACGCCGCTGCCGGGAGGGGTGTCGGACAGGAGCCACTCCAGATGCTTGGTGTCGTTGTGCCGGAACACGCGCTCGACGGCTCCGCCCAGGCGTACGGCGTCGCGCAGGGAGGCGTGGTTGTCCTGGTCGGTCAGGACGACGTCGTCCTGGCCGAGGAGGGCCGACACCGCGAGGTTGGTCTGGTATCCGGTGGACAGGGCGAGCGCGGCCTCGCGGTGGAGGAAGGCCGCCAGGCGCTCCTCCAGCTCCAGGTGGAGCACGTACGTGCCGTTCGCGAGGCGGGATCCCGAGCAGGAGGTGCCGTGTTCGGCGATCGCCTTGCGCGCCGCCTCCCGTACGCGCGGGTCGGCGGAAAGCCCCAGGTAGTCGTTGGACGCCGCCATGATGACCGGCCGCCCGTGAATACGCGCCTCACCGGGAGAGAGCAACTCCTCGACGGGGGGCGCGAATGGGTAGAGCCCGGCGGACTTGAAAATTCGGTGGGTTTCCCAGCTGCGACATTTGTCGAAGACGTCCGCCATGACTCGCACTATGACGGTCACCGGCTCCGCTGAACATGTCGTTCCAGTGAGACAAGACTTTCCCGGTCCTTCTGCGGCGGGCTGCACCATATCACCCCGCCACATTCCGGATATATCCGCATATAGCAGGACGGGCGGCCACGCAGGTGTGACCGTCACGGACGTCATCGCCGCCGCCTCGGCCCGACTATCTTTATCCGCGTCGACGTGAATTCCCGCACCATTTACGGAGGCGCATGAGCACGCTCGCGATTGCCTATGACGCGGCCATCGCCTTCGTCATCCTCGCGGCGTCACGCGCGGTGAAATTCGCCGGACAGGCCACGGCGCGGCCCGCACTCGGCGACGGGCTGTGGGCCGCGGCGCTGGCGGCGGGAGCGGCGCTCGCGGAGCTGGCGGGCGGACCCGCCGGCCGCGCGGCGGCGGGCGTCGTGGTGCTCGCCGTGCTGGCCACGGTGTGGATCGGGGCCGCGATCTGGCGGGTGTTCACCGTCGAGGTCGGCCGGCTCGCCTTCGACGGCATGGCCCAGTCGAGGTCCTTCCGCGAGCCCGAGGAAGTGGACTGGGTACGCGACTGGACGATCTCCTTCTACCGCGACAACCCCGGCTTCGCGCTGCTGCCGCTGCCCGTGATCGGCTGGCTCGCGGTGCCGTTCCTGCCGGTCCACGCGCACGGCGCGGCCAGGGTCGCCGTCGTGGCCGTACTCGTGGCCTGGCTGGCGACGACGTCCGCCCGCACCCGCGCGAGCTGCTGGCTCGGCTGCGCGCTGGCCGCCGCGCTCGCACCCGCCGCCTCCACTCCCCCTCCCCCATGGTGGCACCTGGCCACCGTGCTCGCCCTCCTGCCGGCCGGCCGCCTGCTCCGCCGGCGCGGGCTGCTACGCGGCTCGATCGCCGGCGACTGCCTGCTCCCACGCCCCTGGCCCGCCCCGTACCGGCCCTCTGCGGTGGCGGACGGCTGGCAGGCACGACCGCCCCGCCGCTCACCGTACGCCGGAGCCCTGCACGGCCACGACGTACTGCTCATCACCATGGAGTCCGTCGGCCGCGACCACCTGGCCCGGTTCACGCCGGACGGCGCCCGCACCCCCTTCCTGGACGCCCTGTACGCCCACGCCGTGGTCTCGCCCCGCCACGTCGCGCCCTCACCGCTGACCACGAACGCGCACGTCCTCCTCGCCCACGGCCGCTACCGCGCCGACGGCGAATCGCAGGTCCACCGGCTCAACGCGGCCGGCTACCGCACCGCGTACCTCACCTCCGCCCGCACCAGCTACTACGGGCTGCGCGACATCCTCGCCGAGGCCGGCTACGAGACCCTCGTCGACCGCGCCCGGCTGGGCGGCCACGTCACCGACCGAGAGCTGCCCACGGCAGGCGCCGACGCCCTCCTCGCCGACCTGCCCGCCGGCCGGGCGCCGCTCTTCCTGCACGTGCACACCACCGACACCCACGTGCCCTACCGGGTCCGCGACCCGCGCTTCCGCCGCAGGGGCGACGGCCGGCGCGAGCGGTTCCTCGACGCGCTGGAGGAGTCCGACGACACCCTCCGCCGCCTGCACGAAACCCTCGTGGAACGAGGCGTGCTGCGCGACCCGCTGATCGTCCTCACCGCCGACCACGGCGAGTCCTTCGGACAGCTCGGCTACCACTTCCACGCCACGGCCGTGACCGCGGAGCAGACCCTCGTCCCCCTGGCGGCCGTCCACCCCACGCTGCCGGCCGTGCAGATCCCCTGGTCGTCCCACCTCGACGTACTGCCGACCATCCTCGACCTCACCGGCGTCGCCGCCGCGCCCTCCCACGGCGAGTCCCTCTTCCACCCCGACCGCACGCGGCGCCTGGCACTCTGGGTCGGCCACCCCATGAGACGCAGCACCTCCTGCTACGGCCTGATCGACGGCGAGCGCAAACTGATGATCGACCTGGTCACCGAGCGATGCTTCGAATCGGACTGGGAGGACCGCTCCCCACGCTCCCTGCACGGCCAGGAACGCCGCCACGCGGCCCGTTCGGCGACCACCGCCCTGCGCCGGCTGGGCCTCGACTGATTTGAGGGAGCGGATATGTAGGAGCGGCCCTGCCGCACAGGCGAGCGCACCAGCCGGCAGGCGGCTGTCCGCTCCGGATCAGCGGCTGTCGCCCGTGACCGCGGTGTGGATGGTGTGGGCGGCCTCCAGCCCCTTGCCCAACGCCACTTCCAGCGCGATCGTGACTTCCGGCATCCACGGCACCGGCGCCTACAGCTTCGCGGCGATACGGGCGGCCAGTCGAGGCCGCTGCTCCGGCACAGTGTTCGGGCCGGGCTGTTCACTGGATGAGCAGGCTGGCTCCCACCAGGATGGCCACGGTGAGGGCGAGCACCGCGATCAGCAGGAAGAAGCGTGGGTCGGGTGCGGCCAGGTGGCGAGGTGATGGTCCCCCTTGCGCCTGATAGCGGTGGCGGTAGGCGTACGCGCCGAGCAGCACGGCGATGGTCAGGCTGAGCGACCCCGCCGCCAGCAGGGCGTCATCGCTGCCGACCGTCAGCATCACAAGTCCGGACACCAGCGCGGTGGCGGCCGCCAGGCACCGGTTCTGGGTCGCCTGACGTGCTCGGTTCTGAGGGTCATCGGCCGGCAGCCACGGTGCTGTCATCATCAGCCTCCTCGATGTGGGGCGGAGCGTCCGCGAGCGCGTCGATGGCCTGGGTCAGCACGTCCAGCGCGGGTATCGCCTCGGCCAGCACGCGCTGATGGTGCTCCTCGAGCCCGGTCAGGGCGGTGTGGACGAGGATGGCATTGGTACGCCTCCAACGCGCCAGCGCGCTCTGTCCGTCGGCGGTGAGAGACAGCGCGAACGCGCGTGCGTCGTCCGCCGTGCGTGATCGGCTGACCAGGCCACGCGCGTACAAGGCGTTCACCAGCGTCGTGACCGAGTTCGGGGAGAGCCTCAGATGGCGGGCCAGCTGGCTGGGACGGGCGCCGGATGCTGCTGCCAGGCAGGACAGCACCTCAAGCTGCGCGACCGTCAACCGGCAGTCAGGATCGGCGGCGCGAGCGGCGCGGCGCATCGCCCGCCGTAGCCGGGCGACGGTGTCGGCCAGCACCAGCCCGGCGGAACCAGCCGACCCGGGGAGACTGGGCGGTGTCACGCTTGTCGCCATCGTGTTTCTCCCTCCTCGCAGTCGTCAAAAGCCAGGGGCTGTGCCGTCGTGATCGTGGCCGGGCGGCGCGCCGAACGCGGTGAGCGCGGCCAGTACGGCGACCGCCGCGAGCACGACCAGCGCGGCCCGCGC
Source organism: Nonomuraea wenchangensis (assembly GCF_900111685.1). Classification (GTDB taxonomy): domain Bacteria; phylum Actinomycetota; class Actinomycetes; order Streptosporangiales; family Streptosporangiaceae; genus Nonomuraea; species Nonomuraea wenchangensis. The sequence continues at coordinate 27,519 of NZ_FOHX01000018.1, read as the reverse complement.
GCCGGCCAGGACGGAGGCGCCGGCCAGATGCAGCGCCAAGGTCACCGCCGTGATGCCGAACGCCGTACCGATGCCGCGGGCCATGTTCAGCATGCCCCCGGCCGTGCCCGACACCTGTTCCGGAACCGCGACCATGACGACGCTGTTGTTGGCGGGAATGAACGTGCCCAGTCCGGCACCCATCACCAGCAGACAAGCCACCAGGAGTCCTACCTGGCCCGGCAACAGGGCCGCCAGCCCAGCCCCTACCGCGGCCAGCACGGCACCCGCCGCGCACCGCAGCCGGTTGCTCCACCGCGCGGGCAACACCTGCTCCGCGCCCAATGCGGCCAGCGCGAACCCGGCAGGCAACGCCGTCAGGATCAGGCCGGTGCTCAGCTCACCCATGCCGCCGGCCACCAGCACCTGGGGGACCAGCACCAGCGGGCCGAACAGCACCAGATAGCCGCCCAACGCACCCGCCAGCCCGGCCGCCACCCTCCGGCTGCGCAACAGACCGACGTCGATCAGCGCGGACGTCGCCCGCCGCTCCCACAGCCAGAAGGCGACCCCGCACGCGGCGGCGACAGTCAGCAGGACAGGCAACGACCACAGCGGCAACGCCAGGCCGGAGATCACCGAGGCGGCCAGCAGCAGACAGGTGGTCGTGCCGGCCAGAAGGGCCAGCCCGGCCAGGTCGAAGCGGCGGGCGCGCCTGCGCCGGCGAGTACGCGGCAACAAGTAATGGCCCGCGGCGATGGCGGCCAGGCCGACCGGCACGTTGATCCAGAACACCCATCGCCAGCCGAGCGTCCCCACCAGCAGCCCGCCCAGCGCCGGCCCCAAGGCCAGGCCGAGCGCCTGAGCCGCCGCCTGCAACCCCAGCCCGGCCCGCACCCGCATCCGTGGCAGGCTGGAGACCACCAGCGCCACGCTGTTGGCCTGAAGCATCGCCGCCCCCACCGCCTGCAGCACGCGGAAACCCACCAGCGCCGCCAGCGACGGCGCCAGCCCGCACGCCGCAGACGCCGCCGTGAACACCACAAAGCCATGCAAATAGATCAGCTTGCGACCCGCCGTATCGGCTACCCTGCCCGCCCCGGCCAGCAAGGCCACAAGCGTGAGCAGGTAGCCCAGCGACACCCACTGCACCGCCGCCAACGAGGAGCTGAACTCTCGTTGCAGCGCCGGGAACGCCAGCGTGACGATGCTGGCGTCCAGTTGGCCCATGAACGCACCGATGCACACCGCGCCCACAGCGAACCACGCCGCGTTGGGGTGCTCCCGCACCCGCAGCGGACGACGGGACTCCCTGAGCAGATCAGGCAGCCCGCGACGGCTCCGCGCCTTCATCACTCAACCGCAACTCGCGAGCCAGCCAGCCGAAACGGCCAACCCGAAGCCGCCGACCGCTTCCGAACAGCACATCCCCATCGGCGGCACATTCACGATCCCCCCGGACTACTTCTGTGCCAGAACCACTTCCCACGCTACTCCCGACCGTTCCGCCCGCCCGCAGCCACCCCACACAGCCCTCAAGAGGCGCCCGCAGCGGGCCCCAGCTCATCACCCAGCCCATGCCGGCGCAGGAACCAGCCAACACGAGCGCGGTCCCGCAGGCAGCGACGCAGCCGGCCTGGCGCGGCGCTCGTCAGGTGGCCGCCGCCTCCTGGCCGGGGCCGCGCAGGCGCTCGCGCCGGTCCAGGCGGCCGACGGCCGCGGCGGAGGCCAGCCCGGCCGCGCTCAGCAGCAGCCACGGCAGGGCCGCCAGACCATCGGCGTGGGCGGCGTCCACGAGGGCGCCGGCCAGCAGGTTCCCGGCCAGGATGCCGGCGCCGCAGGCCAGGTTGTACAGCCCGTAGTAGGTGCCGACCAGCCCCTGTCCGGCCATGTCCGCGATGGTGGCCATCTCGAACGGGAAGGCCACCAGGGTGCCGAGGGTGAGCAGCAGCGTGCACACCGCCACCGGCGCCAGTGCCCAACCCGCCGGCAGCGGCAGGTACGTCGTGACCGCGAGCGGCACGAAGGCCAGGCCCATCAGGGCCAGGCCGCGGCTGATCGCCTGGCCGGGGCTCCACCGGGACGTGCACCAGGCGGTCAGCCGCACCTGGACGGTGATGCCCAGCAGCGCCGACAGCGCGTACAGCGCCATCACCACCGCCGGGCCGCCGCCCAGGTGCCGCACCTGCAGCGGCAGCGCCAGATACGTCTGGAACGACAGCGCGTACGAGGCGATCATCGCCGCCGAGAAGGCGACGAAGGCGCGGTCGGTGAACGCCTGGCGCCACTCGCGCAGCACGGGCGGCCGAGCCTCGGCCGCGACGCGCCGGGCCGGCAGGCACAGCCCCTGCAGCACGGTCAGCACCGCGAAGACGGCCGCGGCCGCCAGGCACACCACGGTGAAGCCGCCGCGCAGCAGCGCGAGCCCGGCGAGCGGGCCGGCCAGGATGCCGGCCTGGTAGAACACGTTGAACACGGCGAACGCCGCGACCTTGCGCTCCCCGGCCTCGGCGGCCAGGTAGGCGCGGGCGGCCGGGTTGAACAGCGCACCGGCCAGCCCGGTCACCACCGCCGCCGCGATGAGCAGCGGCACCGCGGTGGACAGGCCGAACAGGGCGAAGCCGAGGGTACGCAACGCGCACCCTGCCATGATCATCGGCTTGCAGCCGAGTCGGTCGGCCAGGCTGCCGCCGATCAGGAACATGCCCTGCTGGCTGGCGTTGCGCAGCCCCAGGACAAGCCCGATCGTCCAGGCGGCCAGCCCGGCGCCGGACAGGTGCTGGGCCAGGTACGGCATCAGCATGTAGAAGCCGAGATTGATGCCCGCCTGGTTGAGCTGCAGCAGCTGGATCGGCCGCTCGAAGGAGCGGAACTCGGCCGGCACGCCCTTCACAGCGCACCGGCCAGCGGGTCGCTGACGTGAGCGCAGCGGGTCCAGCGGTGCACCTCCCGCTCGGCGGGGTGCGCCAGCACGTCCGGCTCCTGCGCGGGCACCACCCCGGCCAGGTCGTTCGCGCGGCAGAACTCGTCGTCGAAGACGGTGTCGAAGTAGCGCCACGGCCCGTCAGGGAAGACGGCCACCACGCACCCGCCGGGGCTGGTACGGGCCACCCAGCGGGCCACCAGGGCCACCGCGCCGGTGCTCCACCCGCCGGAGACGTAGTGCTGGGCGGCCAGGGCGCGGCAGGCCCACACCGCCTCGCCCGGCGCGACCCAGTGCACCTCGGAGAAGGCGTCGTAGGCGACGTTGCGCGGATGGATGCTGGAGCCGAGCCCCCGCATGAGCCGGGGGCGGGCGGGCTGGCCGAAGATGGTCGAGCCGACGGTGTCGACCCCGACGAGGCGCAGGCCGGGGAAGTGACGGCGCAGCACGCGGGCGATGCCGGCGCTGTGCCCGCCGGTGCCGACCGAGCACACCAGCGCGTCGATGTGCGGCAGCTTGGCCAGCAGCTCGTACGCCAGCCCGGCGTAGGCGTCGACGTTGTCGGGGTTGTGGTACTGGTCGGGGCAGTAGGCGCCCGGGGTCTCGGCCAGCAGGTGCCGCACGCGCTCGCGGCGGGCCTGCTGCCAGCCCCCCACCGGGTGCGGCTGCTCGACGATCTCCAGCCGTACCCCGTAGGAGGTCAGCAGCCGGCGCATCAGCGCCTCCATGCCGGGGTCGCCCACCAGCACGACCGGATGGCCGAAGACGATCCCGGCCAGCGCCAGGCCCAGCCCCAGGGTGCCGCTGGTCGACTCGATGACGGTGGCGCCCGGAGCCAGCTCGCCCCGGGCGCGGGCGCGGCGCACCATGTGCAGGGCCGGACGGTCCTTGATGCCGCCCGGATTGAGACCTTCGAGTTTGGCCCAGAACCCGCCGCCGTCCGGTACGAACGGCTCCGACAGGTAGACCAGCGGCGTGTTGCCGACCGTGAGCGAAAGCGCCGGACGACCCGTGAGCGGCGCCGCCTGCGGGCGCGCGAAAGTGGCTTGCGATGACATGAGTGGAATTCCCCGAAAGCGAGAATGACGCGATCGCGGCATGACGAAGAGAGCCGCGGACGCCGATGGACAGAAAGCGACGGAAGAAGAGCCGCACGTCCTATAGGCGCAGCACGCAGAGATCATTCCTATGCGGGGCGTTCGGCGAGCGCCCCCCGTCCACCCGGACCGCAACAGGCGCGGCGACCGGCAGAGCACCGGCGACGGCTGCGGCCGCCGGGAGCGGCGGCGGGACCCAGGCGCCGGCCGGGCTGACCGCCGAGCTGTCCTGCTCGGTGCCGTGCTGATGCCGGGGCGGCAGCCGCCGATGCAGGCACCGGCCCTCCGGCTGGGCGCTGCCCCGGCCGTGGCCGGCCTGGGTCGCGTCCGCGGAGCGCGCGGTGGAAGGGCCGAGGAGGGCGGGCAGGGTGTCCGCGCCGGTTTCGGCCAGCTCCACCGCGGCGCAGGCGCCGCCGTGCGCGAACACCACCCCGACGAGCATGCTGATCGCCAGCAGCCCGTACGTCAGCAGCCGGGCCGCCGATGAGGCGGGCCGGCGCGTGCGTACGGAGAGTGTCGCGAACATCACTGGTGATAATGCCCGCGCCTTTCTCGTGCGCGCCCGCCAATGGCGAAGGTTCCGGTAAAGCTCCGGCGGCAGGCTGGTGGTGCTCTCGTATGTGCCGGAAGAAGGACGCTCAGCCCGGGGCGGGGCACAGGCGGACGGTGCCGTCCGCGGACCGGCTGGCCGGCAGCCGGTCGTCGGGGCTGTAGGCCACGTCGTAGACCTCGTCGGTGTGGCCGGTCAGCGTGACCCGCCGCCCGGTCGCGAGCACGAAGGAGACGATGAGGAGGGCGACCCATGCTCCTCGCGGCATGACCGCATCATGACCGCGGCGGCCGGGCCGTCGCCCTGTGTCGCTCAGCCGAGGCGGTGGGCCCGGTCGAGCAGATAGCGCTGCTCGACCTGGTTGCCGGTCAGTGCGGCCGCCTCGCGGTACAGCCGGGCCGCGCCGGCCGTGTCGCCGGTCATCTGGAGCAGGTGGGCGCGCACCGCGCGTTCTCGTTGCCGGGTCAGCGGTTCCTGGTCCAGCCGGTGGCGACGGTTGAGGTCGTCGAGCAGCGCCAGGCCGCGGCCCGGCCCGTACGCCTGGGCCACCGCCACCACCCGGCTCAGCCGCACCGGCGCGGTCGGGGTGAGCCGTTCCAGCCACACGTACAGCGCGGCGATCTGCGGCCAGTCCGTCTGCTCCGGCGTCGCGGCCGCGGCGTGCACGGCCGCGATCGCGGCCTGCAACTGGTACGGGCCCACCTCGCGCCGGCTCCAGACGCTGTCGATCAGCTCGGTGCCCTCGCGGATCAGGCCGGGATCCCATCGCGTCCGGTCCTGCTCCTCCAGCGGCACCAGCTCGTCGTCGCCGCCGGTGCGGGCGGGGCGCCGTGACTCGGTCAGCAGCATCAGCGCGAGCAGACCGGCCACCTCAGGGTCGTCCGGCAGGGAGTCGCGGAGCATGCGCGTCAGCCGGATCGCCTCGCGGGTGAGGTCGACGCGGGCGAGCTCGTCGCCGGCGGAGGCCGTGTAGCCCTCGTTGAAGATCAGGTAGAGCACCTGCGTCACGGCGGCCATCCGGCTGTCCCGGCCGGCGCCGGTCGGCGGGGTGAAGCGGGCGCCGGCGCGGGCGAGCTGCTGCTTGGCGCGGCTGATCCGGGTGCCCATGGTGGGTTCGGTCGTGCCGAAGGCGTGCGCGATCTCGGCGGTGGTCAGGCCGCCCACCGCGCGCAGCGTGAGCGCCACCTGGGAGGTGGCGCTCAGCGCGGGGTGGCAGCAGAGCAGCAGCAGGGCGAGGCTGTCGTCGGTCTCCTGCGGCGGGCGCGCCTGCCGGGCCGGTTCCCCCATGGCCAGCGCGGCGACGCCGGCCTCGTGCTCGCGGCGGCGCCGGGCCTGCTCGGAGCGGAGCAGGTCGACCATCCGCCGGTAGCCGACGCGGATCAGCCAGCTGCGCGGGTCGTCCGGCACGCCGTCGGCGGCCCAGGTCCGGCTCGCGGCCAGCAGCGCCTCCTGCACCGCGTCCTCGGCGACGTCGAAGTGACCGAAGCGACGCACCAGCGCACCGAGCACCTGCGGCGCCTCCGTACGGAGCAGGTGCTCAACCTCGCCGGAACGGCCGGTCATGCCGCGAAGTCGCCGCCCATGATCGGGCGGATCTCGATCGGCTCGCCCAGCACCTCCACGACCCGCGAGACGATCTCGACGGCGCGTTCCCTGCTGGCCACGTCGATCACGGCGAAGCTGGCCAGGACCTCCTTGAGCTCGGCGAACGGCCCGTCGGTCGCCACCACCCCGTCCGGGCCCTTGCGTACGGTGGTGCTGACCACCGGGTGGCCGAGCCCCTCGCTGCCGACGAACTCGCCGGTGGCGATCAACTCCTGCTCGAACTTCTGGTACGCGGCGAACGCGGCCAGCGCCTCCTCGGACGGGGTGTCGGCGGTCGCGGCGTCCCAGGCGGCGGCCGGGGTGTAGCTGAGCAACAGGTACTTCACGGTGATCCTCTACTTGAGAGTGGTGAGGGAAAGGGTATGCCGGGTCAGGCGGAGCGGCGCAGGGACAGTGCGAGGGTGGTCGTCCAGGTGAAGGCGACCAGGCCGTTGACGGCGATCTGGACGCTCATGTGATCAGGCGACATGGGCAGCAGCAGGACGAGCCCGGCGGCGCCGCTCAGCACGGCGGGCAGCGCGGCCCGGCGGCGGGCGTACCGGACGGTCAGCACGACGGCGGCGACGGCCAGCGCGGTGAAGGAGACGGCGGCCGCGACCGAGTGCGCCACGCCGTGCCAGGACAGCTGGGCGGCCGGTCCGTCGGGGGTGCCGGCGGGGAAGCCGTTCTCCGGATCCATGGTGAACAGGCCGGCGCAGACCATCCCGGCGCCGAAGATCCCGACGAGGATCGGCAGCGCCCGCCGGCCGATCCCCTCGGTGAGGGTGCGCCGGACGCCCGCGGCCAGCGCCAGGCCGCCGAGGCCGGCGAGCACGAACGTGGTGATCTGGATCCAGCCCAGGTCGCCGGTGGCGAGCTGGCTGATGGGGTGCCGGGTGAGGTCGAAGCCCTCGCGGGTGAGCATCTGGGCGATGGCCGAGGCGAAGAAGACCGGCCCGGCGAGTGCCCCGGCGAGCAGCAGGCGGCCGGACGCGGCGGGAGTGATGTGGACAGCGGGGATGGCGGTGGCCATGACGTCCTCCTTGAGAGTTCCTGCCGCTACCTCGTCACCGGGACCGGGACTTCGACGTGGTCCATCATGTGACTTATGCCACATTCGATCCATGTCGAGGGCCGGGGATCGACTCCGAGGTACCGGCAAGCACTCACCAAGGAGGACGAGATGGACACGATGCCTGACACCAGCCAGCCGAGCGCCGAGCTGAAAGCCCTGGACCGCCTGGTCGGCACCTGGAAGGTCACCGGCGGCGCCGAGGGCACGGTGCGTTACGAGTGGATGCCCGGCGGCTTCTTCCTGTTCCAGCACGTCGAGCTCACCCACGACGGCCGGCGGATCACCGGTCTGGAAGTGATCGGCAACCTGCGCCCGTTCGGCGAGCCGGTCAGCGCGGACGTGGTGTCGCGCTTCTACGACTCGGCCGGCGACACGCTGGACTACGTGTACGAGCTGACCGGCGACAAGCTGACCATCTGGGGCGGCGCGAAGGGCAGCCCGGCGTACTACGAGGGCACGTTCGACGCCGACGGCACCACGGTCACCGGCGCATGGGTCTACCCCGGCGGAGGCGGCTACGCCTCGTCCATGACCCGGATCTGACCTCGGGCTTCGCGGGGAGTTCCGCGAGCAGCTGACCTGCGGAGTCATCCGCCGGACAGGCTCTCGCGGAACTCCCGCCACCGGCCGGGTCAGTGGCTCACCAGACCGACATGGTTGCCGTCGGGGTCGGCGAACACCGCGATCCGCCCCATGGGCGTCGGCGACGGCTCCATGACGCGGCTGCCGCCGAGGCTCTCCGCACGCGCCAGCGCGGCCTCGACGTCGTCGACCGTGAAGTAGACCACGAACCCGGTGTACGGGCTGCCCGGCCCCGCCTGGCCGATGCCCCCTGCCGGAGAGCCGCCGTCACCACCGACGAGCGCGTAGGTCTCGTCGATGGCGTTCACCGTCCAGCCGAACAGCTCCTGATAGAAACGTCGCGCCTGCGCGGCATCGGGAGTGGAGATGTCGAACCATCCGGGCGTGGGGGTCGACGTCATGGCAATCCTCCTCAGCAAGGACCCGTGTGGCCCGTCACCTGGTAGGACTCCCGCCATGGGGCGCAGTCATCGCTCAGGCGGGAAGATTTTCCCGGGCGTCAGGTCGTGGTCGAAGGCTTGTCGAGCCCGGTCAGCCTCGTCAACGCGGCGAAGCCGTCATCGGTGCCGGGCCAGTGCCGGCGAACGGCGTGCACCCCGGCCCGGCGGACCACGGAGCGCAGCACCGCGGTGATGATGATGGCGTCGTCGGCATAGCCGAGCACGGGGATGAAATCGGGCACCAGATCCAGGGGCATGGCCAGGTAGGCCAGCAGCAGCACGAGTCGTACGCGTACGCCGCGTGGCAGGTCGCGGTCCGCGGCCAGGCGGCGCACCAGGCGCAGCACGTCGGGCAGCAGCCGCAGCGCCTCCCGCAGCAGATTGCCGCGGGGCCGGACGATCGCCAGCGTGCCGATCAGCGCCAGCCAGGCGACCAGCAGCGCGGCCGTGATCCCGATCAGCAGATCCCACCCCCACGATCCGGTCATGGCTGCTCGCTCCTTGAAGACCTTGTGGAGTCCGAGGCGGACCTGGGGCGGTGCCGGTCCTGGCCGGCCAAGATCGCTGCCCGCGACCACTTTACCGCCCGTACCCCATGTCCGGGCAGCCGCCGGTGGCGCTGCTCCGGCTGCCGGTCACGCCGCACTCGCCGCGGCCTGGCTGCGCCTGCTCACGGGCGGGGCGTCATCCCGGCGAAGAGCACATCGAGGACCCGGTCGATGTAGGCGTGGGTCAGCGGTTCCTGGGTGATCAGGAGCCGGAAGTACAGCGGGCCGGACAGGATCGCCATCGCCAGATCGAGGTCGAAGTCGGGCGACAGCTGACCCTGGTCGCGGGCCGCCCGCAGCCGGGCGACGGTCTTGTCCGCCTGCGGGGCGATGAAGCGCTCGTTGAGCGCCACGGCGACCCGGCGGTCATGCTGGGCCTCGCCGACCAGGGCCTGGAACAGGGCGCCGTACGGCGGACCGGCCAGCAGGTCCACGGCCGCGTAGATCTGCGCGCGCAGGTCGGCGGCGAGGTCGCCGGTGTAGGGGTAGTCCAAGCCGGGTTCGTTCAGCGACAGCAGGGAGTCGAGCAGCAGGGCTCCCTTGGACGACCATCGGCGGTAGAGGGTCTGCTTGCTGGCGCCGGCGCGGGCCGCGACCGCCTCCATGCTGAGGTTGGCGTAGCCGATCTCCTGGCCGAGCTCCAGCGTGGTCCGCATGATGGCCTCGGTCCGGTCGGCGCCGCGGCGGTGGGGTGTGCGGGTCATGCGGCCACTTTATCGGTACGGTACGTTCCGTACTTGACATCGGTAGCCGTACGCCGACATCATCCTATCGGAACGGTGCGTTCCGTACTCTTAAGTGTCTCTTGGAAAGAGCCGATCGTTGATACCCCTTTCCCCCGACCCGACCGTGGTGCACCCGATGCCCGACCAGCCCCGGGTGGTGCTGCTCAAACCGCTGGTCACCTCGCCGCTGATCGAGGTGGGCGAGTTCTCGTACTACGACGACCCGGACGACCCGACCGCCTTCGAGACCCGCAACGTGCTCTACCACTACGGCCCGGAAAAGCTGATCATCGGCAAGTTCTGCGCGCTGGGCGAGGGCGTGCGGTTCATCATGAACGGCGCCAACCACCGCATGGACGGCCCCTCCACCTTCCCCTTCCCGATCATGGGCGGCTCCTGGGCCGAGCACTTCGACCTCATCACCGGCCTGCCCGGACGAGGTGACACCGTGGTGGGCCACGACGTGTGGTTCGGTTACCGGTCCATGGTGATGCCCGGCGTCCGCATCGGCCACGGCGCGATCATCGCCTCCGGCGCCGTGGTCGTGGACGACGTCCCCGACTACGGCATCGTCGGCGGCAACCCCGCCAAGCTCATCCGCCGCCGCCACAGCGACGCCGACATCGCCCGCCTCCTCACGCTGGCGTGGTGGGACTGGCCGCTGGAGCACCTCACCCAACACGTACGGACGATCATGTCCGGCAGCATCGACGACCTGGAGCGCGCGGCCTCCGCACTCCCGCGCCACTGATCACACGACAGAATCGGTTCACCGGCATGCCCGCCTCATCCCACCCCGACCCGTTCACCGGCTGGCTCCGCGACCACGCCGCCCCCCTCACCCACCTCGACCCCGAGGCGCCGCTCGACGACCTGGAGCCGCTGCGCGACCTCATCGGCGACGCGCGCGTCGTCGCGATCGGCGAGCACTCCCACTTCATCGACGAGTTCATCCGCCTGCGCCGGCGCCTGCTGCGGTTCCTGGTCGAGCGCTGCGGCTTCACCGTCCTGGCCTTCGAGTACGGCTTCAGCGAAGGCTTCCCCCTCGACGCCTGGGCCCAGGGCGAGGGCGCCGACGACGACCTGTCGGCCCAGCTCGCTACGGCCATCCCGGTGGGCGTCGAGGAGCCCCTGCGCTGGATCCGCCGGCACAACGCCACCGCCGCGACGCCGATGCGTTTCGCCGGCATCGACATCCCGGCCGCCGGCGGCTCCCTGCTGCCCGCCCTGACCCCCGTCGCCGACTACCTGCGCGACATCGACCCCGAAACCCTGCCGGCCATCGAGCAGGCGATGCGCATCGCCGCGTCGTTCGCCGGAACCTCCGCCGCCTCGGCCGCGCCCGCGTGGGCCCGCCTGCCCGCCGCCGACCAGGACGCGCTCACCGCCGCCCTGACGCGCCTGCTCATCCGCTTCCGCGCCGTCGAGCCGCTGTACGTCTCGCGCGGTGACCGGCGCGACTACGACCTCGCCCTGCGCCGGCTCGAAGGCGCCTGCCAGGCCGACTACGGCTTCCGTGCCATGGCCGGCCTGTTCGCCGGGAACGGGCTGACCGCCGACACCTCGGCCCGCGACGTCTACATGGCCGAGTCGGTCCTGTGGCACCTGGAGCGCTTCGAGCCGGGCACCCGTATCGTGCTGGCCGCCCACAACGCCCACATACAGAAGGCACCCATCTCCTTCAACGGGCAGCTCACCGGGTTCCCGATGGGGCAGCACCTGCACGACGCGCTCGGCGACGCGTACGTCGCCCTCGGCCTGACCAGCACCGGCGGGCACACCGGAGAGATGGTCCGCGACGAGGAGGCGCGCTTCGGCTTCCGCATCGAGGACACCGCGCTGGAGCCGCCCGAGCCGGGCAGCGTCGAAGCCGCCTTCGCCGGCGCCGGCCTCGGGCTCAGCCTCGCCGGCCTCCGCCCGGCGCGCACCCAGGTCCCCGGCCCCGACCGGATCCGCCTGCAGAGCACCTTCCTGCACACCCCCGTCCTGGACGCCTTCGACGGCATCCTGCACACCCCCGCCGCCACCGTGGCCCGCGACCTCGAAGAAGGAACAACCCCATGACCCGAACCGACGTGATCATCGTAGGGGCCGGCCCCACCGGCCTCATGCTGGCCGCCGAGCTGCGGCTGGCCGGCGTACGGCCGCTGGTCCTGGAACGGCAGCCGCACCGCCGGGACACCCCCAAGGCCGGCGGCCTCGGCGGGCAGATCCTGGAGCTGCTGCGCTACCGGGGCCTGCTGGAACGCTTCGAGGCGGCCTGCACCGGCCCCCGCCCGCCTGCCCGGTTCCCGTTCGGCGGCGTACACCTGGACCTCACCCAGCTGGCCGACCCCCCGCTGCACGCCCTGCCGCTCCCGCAACAGCAACTGGAGCAGCTGCTCGACGACCGCGCCGGCGAGCTCGACGCCGAGATCCGCCGCGGGCACGAGGTGACCGGGATCAGCCAGGACGACACGGCGGTGACCGTGGACGTGCTGGGTCCGGACGGCCCGTACCAGGTGAGCGCCCGCTACCTCGTAGGATGCGACGGCGCGCGCAGCCGGGTGCGCGACCGGGCCGGCATCGGCTTCCCCGGCACCGTCTACCCCGAGGTCAACCGGCTGGCCCAGGTCACCCTGCCCGGCACCGTGACCGTGCTCGCCAACGGAGACCTCGACGTCCCCGGCTTCGGCACGATCAGCGCGGGCTTCACCCGCACCGACCACGGCCTGTTCGGCATCGGCTCGTCATCCGGCTCCCAGTCCGTCTCCCTCTACACGATCGAGGACGAGAACGCCGAGTACGACGACGACGTCCCGATGACCGTGCCGGAGCTCCAGGACAGCATCCACCGCGTGCTCGGCGCGCGGCTGCCCGTGGCCGAGGCGACCCGGCTGTCACGCTTCACCTTCAAGGCCCGCCAGGCCGACCGCTTCCGCAACGGCCGGATCCTGCTGGCCGGCGACGCGGCACACCTGTTCCCCGCCACCGGCGTGGCGCTCAACGCCGGCCTGCTCGACGCGGTCAACCTGGCCTGGAAGCTGGCCGCCGACCTGCACGGCCAGGCCCCGACCGGCCTGCTGGACACCTACCACGCCGAACGCCACTTCGCCGGCAGCCGTACCATGCTGCACACCCGGGCCCAGGTGGCACTGCGGCGCGGGCACGACGCCGCCGCCGAGGCGCTGCGCGAGGTCTTCACCGAGCTGCTCACCGACGAGCAGCCGCTGCGCCGCATGGGAGCCCTCGTCGCCGGCACCGACCTCCGCTACCCCATGCCCGGCAGCGTCCATCATGCGCTGTCCGGCACCTTCGCCCCCGACCTCACCCTGCACACCGGCCAAGGCACCACCAGCGTCGCCGAGCTCATGCACGCCGCCCGGCCCGTCCTGCTCGACCTGGCCGACCGCCCAGAGCTCCGCCGAACAGCCCGGAACCACAGGCATCTCATCGACATCCACACCGCCAAGACCCACGACCGACCGGCCGACGCCCTGCTGATCCGCCCGGACGGGTACGTCGCCTGGGCCGCCGGCCTCGACGAATCCCCGGACAGCGCCACGCCCGAACTGCGTGAGGCGCTCGCCGTATGGTTCGGAACGCCTTCGACACAGGGCGAGGCATGACAAGCAGACTCACCGAGTTGACCATCGACTGCCACGACCCGGAGAGCCTCGCGGCCTTCTGGTGCGCGGTTCTGGGCCTCGAAGTGATCGACCGGAACGAGCACAAGGTCGAGATCGGCTCCTGGGAGCCGACCGTCGAAGAGGTCCGCGCCCGCCAGATGCCCCCCACCCTGCTGTTCATCCAGGTGCCCGAGGGCAAGACCGTGAAGAACCGGCTCCACCTCGACGTCAGCCCGATCGACTGCAGCACCGACGACGAGGTGACCAGATTGCTCGGCCTCGGCGCCACCAAGAGAGATGTGGGCCAAGGCCCGGACCGAAGCTGGGTGGTCATGGCGGACCCTGAGGGCAACGAGTTCTGCGTCCTGCGCACCCTGGCGTCCTGATGGTCGAACGGCGCAGCGGCACTCCCTGACCGCGAGAATGGACGGCGCCGGGCCGAGCCGGGCGCGGCGGCGAAGCGAGAGGGAACGGTGCCATGCGACTGCGTTACGTCCTCGCCGGCTATCGGGTCGCCACCCGCGCTCATTTCCGGGATTGGCAGGAGCAAGGACTTCCCGGTCCGCATCTGCTGTCCCTGAGCGACTGCGTGGTGGACCTGGTGCCGGTGGACCCCGACGGCTGGGACCGCTGGTTCGCCAGTTCGCAGGAGGCCGAGATCGCCCGGGACCAGGCCGGCCGGCCGGAGTTACATGTGCTCGGGGCCGGATTCGCCGCCGATGATGTTCCGGGGCTGCAGGACGACATGGCCCGCGACGGCTGGGACGGCAGTCTCCCGGAACGGCTCATCCGGCGTGAGGAGTTCCCCGGCGCCGGCGAGCGGCGGCTGGGTTTCGAACTGGTCGGTTTCGACGTCGCGGGCTGGCACACCTGGACCTGCATCGGGGGCCTCGTCACCGACGTCCACCAGGCCACCGGCATCCGGCCGGGCCCCGATGGGCTGATCCAGGACGAGCAGGACGCGCGCAGGGCCGCTCAATGGCTCACCGACTCGGGCCTCGGCGACCCCAAGGTGTTCCTCTGGGCGGCCGCGCTCCTCACGGAGCCACCGAGGGCGACCCTCCCGGCTAAGAGCTCCTAACGCAATGAGGTGAGGCGTCGCCAGCAGATGAGTGCGCAGGCCAGTTTGAGGAATGCCGCGTGGATGTCGGCGCGGACTTCCCAGCGGATGCGCAGGCGGCGGAAGGCGTGCAGCAGGGCGAAGGTCTGCTCGACGCCCCAGCGTTGTTTGCCCAGGCCGGAGCCGTGTTCGGTGCCGGTCGGGCGATCAGCGGGCGGATCTGCAGCTCGCGTACCAGGTTGCGGTACTTGTCGTGGTCGTAGCCGCGGTCGGCGAGCACCACATCAGGCCGCTGGCGGGGTCGGCCGCGCTTGCCGCGTACCTTCGGGATGGCGTCCAGCAGCGGGCGAAGCTGGGTGACGTCGTTGCGGTTGGCTCCGGTCAGGATGATCGCGAGGGGGATGCCGGTGGCGTCGGTGATCAGGTGGTGCTTGCTGCCGGCCCGCCCTCGGTCGACCGGGGACGGGCCGGTCTGCGCCCCCTTTTAACGCTCTGATCTGCGAGGAGTCCACTGCAGCTCGGGAGAAGTCGAGTGCGTCGGCGGCCCGAAGCCGATCGAGCAGGACCTCGTGCAGCCGCTGCCGGACGCCGGCCTTGTCCCACTCCGCCAGCCGCCGCCAGCAAGTCATGCCCGAGCCGTAGCCCAGCTCCTGCCCTCATCGGCCGGATCGCCGTCCCGGAGCCGGTCGCCAATATCTCCTGGGGCGGCGCCAAACGCAACCGCCTCTTCATCACGGCCACGACCTCGGTCTACTCGCTCCTCATGGGCGTCACCGGCACCCATCCCACCGGGCCGGGCCGCCGCCCCTGGCTGTGAGGTGCAGGTCTCTCGATGGACGGCTTGGCGGCGTGGCCGCCGGCGATCGGCTGATCGAGAAGACCGTCCGCGCCGTCGGCCACGCGGACGAGGCGCCTCACATCAGCGCAGGGCGCTGCGGGCGATCTCGGCCCGTTCGGCGGCTTCCGCTTCGGCGGCCTGCTGCTCGGCGAGCATGCGGGCGTCGTAGGCGGTCCGAGCGGCGGCGATCTCGTTCTGGTGCGTCTCGGTCCAGGTGACCAGCGCGCGGATGGTGGAGTGGAGGGTCGCGCCCAGAGAGGTGAGTTCGTAGTCGACGCGCGGCGGGATGGTCGGATGCACGGTTCTGCTGATCAGCCCGTCGCGCTCCAGGTGCCGCAGCGTGCGCGTGAGCATGCGCTGACTGATCCCGTCGATCATGCGGCGCAGCTCGGTGAAGCGCAGGCTGCGCCGGTCGAGCAGGGCGATGACCAGCAGTGACCATTTGTCCGCCACGCGGTCGAGAATCTGCCGGACCTCACAGTCCTCCCGCGTGTCCCACTGGAGAACGTCGTAGTCGGCGTCGGTATCCCCGCAGTAACCGAGGGACTCAGAAGTGCCGTCTTCCATGGGATCCCATGGTGCTCGACGATGCTGCTGGTTACAAGAGGGAACTGGCAGGCGGTTGAGGAACCGTGGGCCGGTTCTGTTTCTGCGAAAGGAAAACACCGTGCCCACATCGGACCACCGCATGGACGCGCGCGCGTGGGGCGTGCTCCTCGTGCTCGCGGGAGCCGTCTTCTTGGAAGGGATCGACGTGGCGATGCTGAACGTGGCGTTGCCGGCGATCCGGGCGGACCTCGGCCTGTCCACCGGCGTGCTGAGCGGCGTGGTCAGCGCCTACGTGCTCGGTTACGGCGGATTCATGCTGCTGGGCGGCCGGGCGGCCGACCTGCTGGGCCGCCGGAGGATGTTCCTGTTCTGGCTGATCGTCTTCCTGCTCTTCTCCGGCCTGGGGGGCTTCGCGACAGAAGGGTGGATGCTGCTGGTCGCCCGATTCGTGACCGGGGTCGCGGCCGCGTTCATGGCGCCTGCCGGGCTCTCGCTGATCACCGGCAACTTCCCCGAAGGGCCGCGGCGCACCAAGGCGCTCGGGGTGTACGCCGGTACGGCCGCGGGCGGCTTCTCGCTCGGCCTGGTCGTCGGCGGACTGCTGACCTCGATCGGATGGCGGATGGCGATGGGTGTTCTTCGCGCCGGTGTTGATGGCGGCGGTGATCCTCGTCGCGGCGCTGGTTCTGCTCAAGGAGAGCGAGGTGCCCGAGCGGCCGGCCGGCGGCTTCGACCTGGCCGGCGCGTTCAGCATCACCGGAGCGATGCTGCTGCTGGTGTACGGCGTGGTCCGGCTGGAGCACCCCGGCAACGGCGTCGTGGGCACGATCGGCGTGTTCGCCGCGGGTCTCACCCTGCTGGCCGTCTTCGTACTGATCGAACGACGGACGGCCCACCCCCTGGTCCGGCTCGGCATCCTGCGCTCCCACCCGCTGGTGCGAGCCAACCTGGGCGCCATGCTGTTCCTCGCCTCATTCGCCGGCTTCCAGTTCGTGGCCACCCTCTACCTGCAGGAGGTGCGCGGCTGGAGCAGCCTGCAGACCGGTCTGGCCATGCTGGTGATCGGCATCGACACGATCCTCGCGCCGACGCTCACCCCGCGACTGGTGAACCGGTTCGGCAACGTCCGCGTGCTTTTCGGCGGGCTGGTGGTCGCAGCCCTGGGGTACGCGCTCTTCCTGCCGATCGGGATGGACTGGACCTACGCGGCCATGCTGCCGACCATGCTCCTGCTCGGCGTGGCTTTCTCCCTGGCGTACGGCCCGCTGACCATGGCCGCCACCGAAGGGATCGCCGAGTCCGAGCATGGCCTGGCCAGCGGCTTGCTCTACACCTCCATCCAGTTCGGCACCGCGCTCGGGCTGTCGGCGGTGACCGCGGTGAGCGTCGCGGCGCTCGGTGACGCCGGCACGCCCGAAGCGATGCTTGACTCCCTGCGGCTCGCCCTCGTCGTCCCGGTCGCGGCCGCGGTCGCCGGTGCCGTGATCACCGCCTTCGGGATCCGCCGCCGTGCCCCTGGCCCCGCGGCCCCCGTGCCCGTCCAGGTCTCGGCCTGACCCCGGAAGGAGTCCCCGATGACGACCAGAGTGACCTCTTTCGGCGAGATCGAGAAGCAGTTCGCCGCCTACATCGGCGACATCGTCTACGCCACCATGACCACGGTGGACGCCAAGGGACGCCCCCGGGCACGCGTCCTGATACCGATCTGGGAGGTGGTCGACGATCGCCCGATCGGCTGGCTGGCCACCTACAAGACCCCGGTCAAGGCGGCGCACCTGGCCGGCAACCCGCACGCCACGTTCTCGTACTGGAGCCCCAGGCAGAACGCTGTGAGCCTCGACACCGTGGCCGAGTGGGTCGACGACCCGGAGCTGACGCGGCGGGTGTGGGACCTCTACCGCCAGGGGAGTCCGCCTGGGGCGGGGTACGATCTGGGCAACTTCTGGAGCGGCCCCGCCGATCCCCGGCTGCACGTCCTCCGGCTGATCCCGTGGCGCGTCCAGGTCATCCGCGGCACCGACCTGCGGAGCGAGATCTGGCGAGCCGCGTGACCCACCGCTCAGATGCCCCGCCTGGGCAGGCCGGCCTCTTCGACTGGGACGGCGCCGACCAGTTCCATACGAACAGCAGATCATGGAGGCGGCTGTGGCGATGCCGAAGAAGGGCTCGCGGGTCATCATCGTTTCTGTTGGGCGGTGCACGCATGCTCGCAGCAGACGCGGTCACATCCTGCCCTTACAAACGTGCGCCAGCCGTCGCGGTAGAGGTCCCAGCAGAGCAGGTACCAGTGTCGCTCGGACGGCGCGTCGACCCGTTCCCGCAGGGCGGCGGGCAGGACCCGTTCGAGCTTGGCGAGCGCCCGGATCGTCGTGTCCGCGCCGTCGGTGAGCTGCCGCGTCGCCGCCAGGCGCAGGCCCGCCGCTATGGCCACGGCCTCGTCGTCGGTGAGCAGCCGCGGCGGCATCACGCCGCCGGGCTCCAGGCGGCCTGGAAGGCGTACAGGTCGCACAGGTCGAGCCGCTGGTCGCCGAGTGGTGACCCAAGGCTGAGGCCGGTGAAGTGGTTCGACATGTCAGCCCCTTCCATCGCTCGCCCGCCGGCCGGTCCGTGGCGGTGGGTGCATGAACCGTGTTTCTGCAGGTCAAGCGGTGAGTGGGTGCGGGATGGGGGTTCTGTCGCGGTGTGTCGCGGGAGCGGAGTCCGCCAGAGTCGGGATGCCCGTCGGCACTTCCACGGTCGGACAGGAGAGGTTGCCTGTTCGTGAGACACAGGGGTCAAAAAAGGGTGGAACGTGGTTCATGGGGCATAGGTGGCATGGTTAGATAGGCCAGGCACCTGAGGCGTGACCGACCGTTACCCTGCGTAACAAAATCCGGCTCGGTGCCTTTGCTCTGGCATGAAGGAAGGGTGACGGCAGGAAACCCACGACCATCACTCACCGCATCTCTCGCGGGCGCCCGGGCTTTCGGCGTCCGGAGCGCCAGGGTGCGTCCATTCGCCATTCCTCGCGTCGTGACCGCGGCGAACCCCGAACACCGTCAGCCGGTCCCGCGACGCATAGCCCACTTGGAGGATTCATGACAATCTCGCCGTCCTACTATGACCAGGTCGGCGGCGCGTCGGCTGTTCGCGACGTCGTCGACCTTTTCTACGTGCGAGTCCTCGACGACGCCGCCCTCAAGCCCTACTTCGCCGGCATCGACATGCCGAGGCTGAAGCGGCACATGGTGGTGCTGCTCTGCTCCGTCCTCGGCGGCCCCGACCCGTACGAGGGCCGCGACCTGGCAGAGGCGCACCGCGGCATGGGCATCACCGCCGACCACTACGCGAAGGTCGGCGAGATCCTGCTCTCCGTGTTGCAGGGGGCCGGTGTGGGGGACGAGATCCTGCAGCACGTCGAGCTGACCTTGAACAAGGTGGAGTCGTCCATTGTGGCCGAGCCAGTAGGGACGGCCGACTGAGTGAACGCGCAAGCTCTCAAGGACAGCTGGCGCCTCGTCGCCCGGTCGGGCGACGAGGTGCCGCTGTTCTTCTACTCAGCCCTGTTCTTGATGAACCCGGAGACGAGGGACCTGTTCCCGGTGGCGATGGCGAGCCAGCGCGACCGGCTCGTCGGCGCACTCGGGCGCATCGTCAGCAACGTCGACCGGGTGGAGGAGCTGGTCCCGTACCTGCAGCAGCTCGGCCGGGACCACCGCAAGTTCGCCGTCGTGACGGAGCACTACCCGGCCGTCGGCAGGGCGCTGCTCGCCACCCTGGAGCACTTCCTGGGCGACCGCTGGACGCCTGCCCTCGCCGAGGACTGGACGAAGGCGTACAGCCTGGTGGCCCAGGTGATGTCGGACGCGGCCGCGGACGTGTCCAAGACCACCCCGCCCTGGTGGGAAGGCGAGATCATCAGCCACGAGACCCCCGCCCTCGGCATCGCGGTGATCCGGGCCCGGCTGAACTACCAGTACGTCTTCCGTCCCGGCCAGTCGGCGTCGATCTCGCACCCCAGGCGGCCGCGCGTCTGGCGTTTCTACTCCTTCGCCAACGCGCCGCGCCAGGACAACACGATCGACCTGCACGTACGCATGGTCGACGGCGGTGTGCTGAGCGCCGCCCTGGTCATGGGCGCGCGGCGCGGCGACGTACTGCGCGTGGGAGCGCCGGTCGGCGACAAGCTGAAGCTCTCCCCCGACATGCCCGGCGACCTGCTCCTCATCGCGGGCGGCACGGGTCTCGCGCCGCTGAAGGCACTGGTGGAACAGGTGATGTACGAGGGCCCGTCGCGGAAGGTCGACATCGTCGTCGGCGCCCGGACGTCCCGGGAGCTGTACGACCTCGATGCGCTGTCCAAGATGGCCGTGGAGCACCCCTGGCTGAACGTCGTCCCAGCCGTCTCCAACGACCCCTACTACCGTGGCGCCCGCGGCAACGCCGTGGACGTCGCGCTGCAGGCATGGCGTGGCCAGCAGGTGTTCGTCTGCGGCTCCACGGAGATGGCTCAGAGCACCGTCGGACGACTGCTGGACGCGGGCGTGCCCTCCGAGCAGATCCACTTCGACGAGTTCACGAGCGACAAAGGCGGGGAGTCATGACGGCAGAGATGTCTTGGGCAGATCACCCGGACCGCGAACGCCAGCCCCTCACCCCGGATCGGATACGCAAGCAGGAGTTCTCGCGCACACCACTCGGGCGCCGCGGCTACAGCGAGGACGAGGTGCGCTCGTTCCTGTACCGGGTCGCGGAAGACGTGGCGGCCGGCGACAAGGAGAAGGCGGACCTGCGGGCGTACGTCGACCGGTTGAAGCAGTGGTACAAGGAGCACGGCATCAGCGCCGAGCCCGCCGGTCCCCAGCAGCAGGCCCTGAGCGTCGATGCGATCAACATCCTCTCCCGCGCTCAGCAGACCGCCGACGTCCAGATCGCGGAGGCTGAGGACTACGCCCGGCGGATCCTCGGGGAGGCCCGCCAGCAGTACGAGATGATCCTGACGGAGGCGCAGCGGCAGGCGGAGGAGGCCGCCGACCAGGCGGTCGGCGCCTACCGCTCGCGCGGCGGCGAGCACGGTGGCGAGGCCGAGGAACTGGAGCGGCAGATCGCCTACCTGCGAACCTTCGCCGACGTCACCCGGGTGCAGCTCCGCGCGGTGCTGGCAGGGCTGGCTGAAGAGGTCGACAAGCTCGGCCATATCCCTGACCAGGACAACCAGGTCCTTCAGAGCTTCTCACACGCCCACCGCTGACCGGCTTACGACAGACTCCGGACGTGCCCTGGCGCGGTTGGCCGACCACCTTCCCGATGACATCACCGCGGCGCCGGCTTCGCCGCCGAAGCCGGCGCCCGCGGGGTGGCAACGTCCTCTGCACCCGGTCAGCTGATGAAGGACTCGGGGCCGAAGCGGCCGATGGCCACGAAGACGATCGGGACGGGATAGAACAGGTCCAGCAGCATTGCCTTGGCTTCGTGGCGTCGGATGCGCAGGATCACCGCACCTACCATGATCGTGGCCAGACCTGTGACAGCCAGTGGTACCAGGATCGGCGCGATGCCGGTACCGGCGGCGCGGTCAGTAGGGGGACGCCGAGTTGGTCTCAGCCCAGAGCTTCTCGGCGTCGGAGCCTGCCGGAGGCGGCACGATCCCGTTGATCATCCAGAGGTCGTCACTGGTCTCATCGATGTGGAACTCCCAGTGCAGCCCTGCGTTTCGTTCGAGGTGGGGCTGCAGCATGCCCTTGACCCACTGGGCGGTCCGGCGCCGGCTCTCTCGATCGGCGTTGCGGCGGGCGATGTGGTCGATCACAACGCGGACCCCGACCGGGGCAGGCTCCCCACCGACGTAGAAATCCTCGGGTCGGGTCTGATGGAACAGCGTGACCACGTAGAACCGGGGCAGCCCGACCTGTTCGTAGTGGTCGGCGATGTGGGAGGCGAGTTGGTGCTTCTCCTTGTCGGTGAAGATTCCGGGCGTGTGAAAAACAGTCCACAGTGGCATCGCGGGTCAGTACTCCTTAAGTGTTGGGATGCGACGTCAACGGGCGACCGAGAAGGTCAGGCGGTCCACGGGGCCGGACAGTGCCGCCTTGGTGGCGATGGTGACGTCGTCGGCGAGCACCTCCGTGGCCTGGGCCTCGAGGCCGTCGACGATCCGCGCGGCCACCTCGGCCGGCGTCGCCTTCGGCAGGTCGATGGCGGAGACCATTTCGGTGTCGATGAACCCCGCGTGAACGCCGACGACCTGGGTGTTCTGACGCGCTAGTTCGAGTCGGAGCGAGTTCGTGATGGACCACGCCGCCGCCTTGGACGCCCCGTAGGCGCCGGCGCCGGCCAGCCAGGACAGCACGGAGTGCATGTTCACCAGGGCGCCCCCACCGTTCGCGGCCAGGATCGGCGCGAACGCGCGTGCTATCCGCAGGGGTCCGAAGACGTTGACGTCGAACGTCACGGTGGCGCGCTCGAAGTCACCCGTCAGCAGCGGAGCCGGCAACAGGATGCCGGCATTGTTGAACACGATCTCGACGTCGGCGGCGACCTTCGCGAGGGCGGCGACCGACGCCGCCGAACGGACCTCCAACTCGGCGGTCACCACCTCTGGACGGTCGTCGACGTACGCCGAGCGCGCAGTCGAGTACACCTTTCGCGCCCCGCGCGCCAGCACCTCATCGACCAGCGCCGCGCCGAGTCCACGTCGGCCCCCGGTCACCACAACCACTCTGCCCGCTACTGCAACCACGGCACACTCCATCTGGATAACGACCTCGTTAGTGAGATGTAACCACGCCATGCTGGATAACGCAAACGTTAGTTACAATGGTGAGATGGCGATGAAGTTCGAGGAACGGCTGCGCGACCGAGATGCGTGGTCGATCGGCGACGGATGCTCAGCGGGGCGGGTGCTGGACCTGCTCAGCACCAAGACGGTGTTCCTGGTGGTCCGCGAATGCTTCTACGGCACAACCAGGTTTGACGACTTCGTCGCGCGGATTGGGACCTCGGCACCTGCGGTGTCTCGGGCACTCAAACAGCTGAAGGCCGCGGGTATTGTCGCGCCCGTCCTCTATCGGGAGCCGGGGAGCCGGGCCCGCGACGAGTACCGGCTGACCGAGGCCGGCCAGGACCTGCTGCCGGTGTTTCTGTCGCTGATGCAATGGGGCGACACGTACCTACAGGAAGGCCGCCCGCCTCTGTCGTTCGTCGAGACCGACACCGGCCGTCCGATACGGGTCCGCGTAACGGCCGACGCAGCGCCGGAGACGATGTGCGACGACATCGAGATCCGGGTGAACCCCGCCTGGCGGCGCGTCTAATCAGCGGCTGATCTGACGCGGGACCGCCACCGCGAGAAGTTTGTCCGGGTTACGGATGGCGTAGAAGTGGGTGATCCTCCCCTCGCTGATCTCGATCAGGAAGACCCCCTCCAGGCGTTCGCCGCTGAGGACGATCGCGGGGGCGTGGTTGCAGTTGACCCTCCGGATCCGCAGGTCCGCCATCCGCTCCTGGCGGAACAGGGTCATGACGACCGCGGCCACCCTCTCCGCGCCCGCCACCGGCCGGCGCGCCGCGGTGGTCCTGCCGCCGCTGTCGGCTGTCCAGGTGACGTCCGGCGCGAGCAGCGACATCAGCCCTTCCAGGTCGCCGGTGGACGCCGCCGTCAAGAACCCCTCGGTGATCCGCGCGGTCGTCGCGGCGTCGGCGGGCTCGAAGCGTCTGCGCCGCGCCCGTACGTGCTCGCGGGCACGGTGCGCCACCTGGCGCACCGTCACCACGGACTTGCCCACCGCCGCGGCGATGTCGGCGTAGCCGAAGCCGAACACCTCGCGCAGCACGAACACCGCACGCTCATCGGGGGTGAGCGTTTCGAGCAGCACGAGCATCGCCATCGACACCGACTCGGCGAGCAGCACATCGGCCGAGGCGTCGTTCTCCTCCAGCAGCAGTGGCTCGGGCAGCCAGGAGCCGATGTAGTCCTCGCGCCGGCGCGCGCTCGCCCGCACGGCGTTGAGCGCCTGCCGGGTCACCAGCCGTGCCAGATACGACCTGGTGTCCCGCACGGTCGCGAGGTCTACGTCGGCCCACCGCAGATAGCTGTTCTGCAGCACGTCGTCGGACTCGGTCACCGAGCCGAGGATCTCGTAGACGATCGTGAACAGCAGCGGCCGCAGCAGGGTGAACCGCTCGGCGTGCTCGTCGGCGCTCACGGGGAGGTGACCACCCGCGCGGCGGCGGCCGGCTCCCCAGGACGCGGGCCGCCCTTGGGCCAGCCCATGGAGCCCGGCTCGCGAGCCTCCCGGCGGATCCGTTTCGCCACCACGAACCTGCACGTCAACTCCTTGATCACCGCGCCCAAGCGGCCGCCGACGTAGACGTTCACCGCGGTGTCGTCCTTGCGGGCGAGCTGCCGGATGCCGGCGCGCCGGCCGAGACTGACGCACGCCCCCGTGAAGGCCAGTTCGATCGGCGCAGGCTCGGTTCCCCCGATACGGCTCAGCACGGTGTCGGCGGCCTGCGCCCCGAGCGGCCCGGCGGCGTAGCCGCTCATCCGCAGCGGCCGGCCCGACGGCGCGGCGGCGTCGCCGGCCGCGACGACGCGGTCGTCGTCGAGGCTGGTCAGCGTCTCGTCGGTGAGCAGCCGGCCGAGCGCGTCGGTACGCAGCCCGCTCGCCGCCGCCAGCCCCGGCACACCGAAACCGGCCGTCCAGATGGTCAGCGCGCTCGCACGCACCCCGCCGTCCGCCAGGACGACCGCGTCCGGCCGCACCTCGCTCACCGCGGCGTTCCCGAGCACGGCGACACCGTGCCGGGACAGCCACCTGGCGACGTAGCGGCGTCCTCCCGCGCTCAGGTAGGGCGCCAGGCTCCGGCCGCACACCAGCGTGACCCTGCGCCCTCGCTCGGCCAGCTCGGCGGCCGTCTCGACGCCGGTCAACCCGCCGCCGACCACGGTGACAGGAGCATCGAGGGGCAACTCCTCCAGCCTGGCGCGCAGCCGCCGCGCGGACTCCAACTCGGCGAGGTCGAACGCGAATTCGGCCGCGCCGGGCACCGAGGGGGTCCCGCCCGTGCTGCCGACCGCGTAGATGACGTGGTCGTAGTCCAGCGTACGGCCCGACGCCAGCCGTACGGCGCGGGCGGCGCCGTCGATGCGCGCCGCGCTGTCGACGACCAGGCGGACGCCCTCGCCGAGCAGCGTGCCGTAGTCGACCGTGGCCTCGCCCGTACGGGCCACGAACTGGTGCAGCCGGATGCGTTCGACGAACTCCGGGCGCGGATTGACCAGCGTGACGTCGACGTCGTCGCGCTGCCGCAGCCGGTTGGCCGCGAGCGTTCCGGCGTAACCGCCGCCGATGACCACGACTTTGTGGCGTGTGTTGTGTTCGGTCATGCCCTCAGGACACCGCTGATCGCCGAGACGTGACATCACGCCGACCACCCCGGAACGGGAAGACCCCCCGGGGCGTGCTCCGGGGACCTTCTGTCATGGACGCTAGACGATCACCGTGTTGCAGCTCGGGACCCAGCCGACCACGCCGGTGAGCCGAGGCCGACCCGGGGCGCTCCGCCGTCCGGCCGGGAGAAGATCCTCACCCCGGCCAGGCGGAGTCGACGCCGGATCTCGCGGACTGGGCCGGCTTCGACCAGGACCAGGCCCTGGAGCGCGCGCTCCTGCTGTTCTGGTCCCGGGGCTACGGAGAGACCTCCGTCCAGGACCTGGTCGACGCGCTGGTGCTGGAGCGGGGCAGCCTGTACGGAGCCTTCGGCGACAAGCGGCAGCTGGTCGCGGCCCTGCAGGACGGGCCGGTGCTGCCGGCGCTGCGCGAGGTTCTCGCCAACCCGGCCCGGGCGCAGGAGTACGCCTCCGACGCCGGCGTTCCGCAAGGGTGCATGATCGGCAACACCACCGCCGAACTCGTCCCGTACGATGCCGAGGCCCGCGAGATCGTGGCCCGTTCGCACGTCTTGATCGACGCCCTCCGCGCCGAGAGCGCCTGAGGGACGACGGGCCGACGGCGGCCGGCCGAGGGGGTCCGGCTACCCGGCGAGTGTCTGGGTGCCGAGCACGGTGAGCAGTGCGAGGCGTTCGGCGTCCGCGGTGCCGGGCTCGGCCGTGTAGATCATGATGCGCAGGTCGCTGCCGGACACGGTGAGCACGTCGCAGTCCAGCGTCACGGCGCCCACGTGCGGGTGATCGATGGTCTTGCGCGCGGCCTCGTGGTGGCCGACGGTGCCGGAATCCCACAGATCGGCGAACCGGTCGCTGCCCGTCCGCAGGTCCAGGACCAGGTGCCGTAGCCGCTGGTCGGCCGGGTAGCGGGCGGCGGTCGCGCGCAGGTCGGCGACCAAGGCGGCCTCCAGGGCGCGCCGGGACTCCGGCGTGTGCCGGACCCGGTTGGGCGGGCCGAGAAAGTGCCGCCATACGGCGTTGCGCTGGTTGCCGCGCCATCCGGACGGGTCGCCCATCAACGCCGCATACGGGGGGTTGGCCATCAGCAGCGTCCAGGACGCGTCGTAGACGGCGACGGGTGTCCCGGTCATCCGGTCCAGCAGCCGGTGAACGCTCGGGGTGATGTACGCCGGGACCGTCCGCGGGCCAGGCGGCGCCAGTCCGGCCAGGCCGAACAGGTGGGCGCGCTCGGCAGGCGACAGCCGCAGCGCCCTGGCCAGGGCTTCGACGACCTGCGCGGACGGGCTGGCGGCGCGGCCCTGTTCCAGGCGGGTGAGGTAGTCGACGGAGATCCCGGCCAGCAGGGCCAGCTCCTCACGGCGCAGCCCGGCCGTACGCCGGTGCCCACCGACCGGCAGCCCGATGACCTCGGGCGAGACGCGATCGCGCCACCGCCGCACCGCCCGCCCGAACTCCGCCATGTCCACAATTGTGCACCGCCCGCCTGCGGGTCTTCCTGGTACCACCAGTCCCAGGAAGACGAGACGGCTGGCTGTCCGCCCGACCCGGCCGGACCCTGGAGACATGACGACAACACTGATCACCGGAGCGAACAAGGGGCTGGGCTTCGAGACCGCCGGCAGGCTCATCGCGGCAGGTCACACCGTCTACGTCGGCAGCCGGGACGAAGAGCGCGGGCGCAGGGCCGCCGCGAGGCTGGGCGCGCGCATGGTCCTCCTCGACGTCACCGATGACGCCTCCGTCGCGGCCGCGGCGAAGACCATCGAGGCCGACGGCGGCCTGGACGTGCTGGTCAACAACGCCGGCATCGAAGGCCGCCTCGAAGGGAACCTGGTCGCCGGCGCCGCGGAGACGACCGCCGACCTGATGCGGCAGCTGTTCGAGACCAACGTCTTCGGCCTGGTGCGCGTCACCCACGCGTTCCTGCCGCTGCTCCAGCGTTCCGCCGCCCCGGTCGTGGTCAATGTCAGCAGCGGGCTGGCCTCGCTGACCGGCATGACCGCTCCGGGGACACCCGCGTACGCCTACCCCGGCGTCGCCTACCCGGCGTCCAAGGCCGCGGTCAACATGATCACCGTGCAGTACGCCAAGGCGTTTCCGAACATGCGGATCAACGCGGTCGAGCCCGGCTACACCGCGACCGACCTGAACGGACACACCGGCACACAGACCGTCGAGGAAGGCGCCGAGATCATCGTCCGTATGGCGCAGGCCGGCCCCGACGGCCCCACCGGTGGCTACTTCGACGCCGAAGGCCCTCTCCCCTGTTGACATCCTCCCGTTCGGAGAATCTCAGTGATCCTCTTGCCTGATTCTCTGGCATCTGCCTCGATTGCTCGAGGTCTTACGTCGCCTCCACAGGCGTTTAGCGTCTCCAAGGAACTGCCCGGCGACGTGGAACTAGGCTGCTTGCTGCTCGAGCGTCATCGCGTTAAGCAGGTTGCGGGCGGCGTTGACGTCACGGTCGTGCTCGCTTCTGCACCCGCACGTCCACACCCGGTCGGCGAGTGTGAGATCTCGGTTGATCGCCCCACACCCGCCGCAGAGCCTCGAGGACGGGAACCAGCGGTCGG
>NZ_FOHX01000012.1:170253-277617 GCF_900111685.1 Nonomuraea wenchangensis | reverse complement strand
GAGCTGATCCTGATCTCGCATCCGGAGCACGTGGTCGAGCGGGGCGGCGCGTACGTGTGGCGGCTGCGCGACGCCGCGCTCGACCGCGCCCGCCGGCTCGGCCTCACCCTGCACGCCGTGTACGGCGAGTCCCGGCAACCCGCCGTGGGCCGCCTGCTCCACAGGCTGCTCGACGCCTACCCGGCGGCGACCGGCCTGCTGATCAACAACGAGGCGGCCGCCGCGGCGCTGCCGTCGGTCACCTACGAGCGGGGGCAGCGGGTGCCCGAGGACCTGTCGGTCATCGGCCGCTACTCCGCCGACTTCGCCGCGACCTTCTCCCTGCCGTATTCGTTCGTCGAGAGCGCACCCGACCGCCTCGGCTCCATGGCCGTGCGGCAGCTCGTGCGCCGCGTGGAGTCCACGTCGGCCAGGAAAGAGCCGTTCGTGGTGCGCTTCATCTCGCCCGAACTGGCCGATCGGGGCAGCACCGCTCCCCCGAGGCCGCACTCCCGCTAGTACCAGGCCCCTGACCCCCCACACGTACAGCACGCTCGCAATGGGAGCGTTAACAATGGAGGAATCGATGAACCGTCCGTCGGTGTCCACGAGGGCGGCGGTCTTCGGAACCGCCGTCCTGGCCCTGGCCGCCTGTGCCTCCACGCCGCCGCAGAGCGGCTCCTCCTCCGGCACCGCCACCGCCGCCACGAGCGGCGCGTACACCTGGTGGGACCCGTACCCGCAGCACGACGCGAACTCCGCCTGGGCCAAGCGGGTCCAGACCTGCGCCGGGCAGGCGGGCGTCACCATCCAGCGCACCGCCTACGACACGACCGCCCTCACCAACCAGGCGCTCCTGGCCGGTCAGGAAGGCAACGCGCCCGACGTCATCCTCCTGGACAACCCGGCCGTCTCGACGCTGGCCGACGCCGGGATGCTCACCGCGATGGCCGACTTCGGCCTCGACACCTCCAGGTTCGACAAGAACCTCATCGCCGCCGGCGAACTGGACGGCAAGACGTACGGCATCCCCATCGGCGCCAACACCCTCGCCCTCTACTACAACAAGAAGATCCTGGACGAGGCGGGCGTCGACCCGGCCTCGATCAAGGACTGGGCCTCGTTCGACGCGGCGCTGAAGAAGGTCAAGGCGGCGGGCAAGAAGCCGATCACCTTCGCGGCCATCGGCACGGAGGAGGGCTCCTTCCAGTTCCTGCCGTGGTTCTGGGGCGCCGGCGCGCAGCTCACCCAGCTCGACTCGCCCCAGGCGGTCGAGGCGCTGACGTTGTGGACCTCGTGGGTCAAGGACGGCATCGCGCCCAACTCGGTCATCAGCAACTCGCAGAACACCACGTGGGAGGAGTTCCTGACCGGCGAGTTCGCCTTCGCCGAGAACGGCACCTGGCAGATCAACAGCGCCGCGAAGGCCGACTTCCCGACCGGCGTCGTGCAGATCCCCGGCAAGGACGGCGGCGTCGCCCCCACGCCCACGGGCGGCGAGTTCATCACCGTCCCCGTGCAGAAGGACACCGCCAGGTACGCCGTCACCAAGAAGGTCCTCGAATGCATGACGACGCCCGAGGGCCTGGTGGAGACCGGGACCACGTTCGCGTACTACATCCCCTCGACGGCTGCCGGCCAGGAGGCCATCCTCGCCAAGGAGGCCGCGCTCAAGCCGTGGGTGGAGGCCGTGCGCAGCGCCAAGGGCCGTACCAGTGACAACCTCGGCACCGACTACCCGAAGATCTCCGAAGCGCTGTGGATCGGCGTGCAGAAGGCGCTGAGCGGCTCGGCGAGCCCCGCCGACGCGCTCAAGGCGGCGCAGGCCCAGGCGAAGCAGGCCACCGGCAACTGATCCCATGACCTCACTTCGCACCGGGACGGTCGCGGCGAGGGGAGCCGTGCGGGCGGCTCCCCCGCGCGGGCGGGCACGGCGCGGGCGGGCACAGCGGTGGACGGCCGTTGCCTTCCTCGCCCCGCTCATCGTCTACCTGCTCCTCTTCTACGCCTATCCGCTCTACCGCAACATCGAACTGAGCGTGCACGACTACACGCCGCGCGCCTTCATCCAGGGCAACCCGGAGTTCACCGGCCTGGAGAACTACCTCAAGATCCTCTCCGACGACGCGTTCCTGAGCGCGCTTCGCAACACGGCGCTGTTCACGCTGGGCTCCATCGCCGCCCAGTACGCCATCGGGCTGGCGCTCGCGGTCTTCTTCCACCGGAGCTTCCGCCTCTCGGCGGCGCTGCGCGCGATGTTCCTCGTGCCGTGGCTGCTGCCGCTGATCGTGTCCGCGTCCACCTGGTCGTGGATGCTCAACAGCGAGAACGGCATCGTCAACGCCGCGCTGCGGGCCTTCGGCATCGGGCAGATCAACTGGCTGACCTCCCCGGACACCTCGCTGCTGGCGGTCACCATCGCCAACATCTGGCTCGGCGTCCCGTTCAACCTGGTGATCCTGTACGCCGGGCTGCAGAACATCCCCGCCGACCTGTACGAGGCGGCCGGGCTGGACGGGGCCGGGGCATGGCAGCGGTTCCGTCACATCACGTTCCCGCTGCTGCGGCCGGTGTCGATGATCACGCTGCTGCTCGGGCTGATCTACACGCTCAAGGTCGTGGACATCATCTGGATCATGACCAGGGGCGGTCCCGCGGACGCCTCCACGACGCTGGCCATCTGGTCGTACCGCGAGGCGTTCGGCACCGGCCAGCCCGACTTCTCCCCGGCGGCGGCCGTCGGCAACCTGCTCATCCTCATCGCCTTCGCCGCCGGGCTCGCCCACGTGCGCCTGCAGAAGGAGTCGGCATGAGAGCGTGGAGAACCGTCGTGGGCGTCGTCCTGGTGGGCGTGATGCTCTTTCCCGTCTACTGGATGTTCAACGTCTCGCTCACCAAGACCAGTGACATGCGGGCCGACCCGCCGCACTGGTTCCCGTGGGACCCCACGTTCGAGGGGTACGCCGCCGCGTTCGGTCAGCAGCTGCCCGCCCTGGCCACCAGCCTCTTCATCGGCCTCGGCACGGTCGCGCTCACGCTCGCGGTGTCCCTGCCCGCGGGGTTCGCCCTGGCCAAGCTGCGCCCGCGCGGCGGGCGGACGATCGACTTCCTGCTGCTGGTCGCGCAGATGATCCCCGGCGTCGTCATGGCCATGGGCTTCTACGCGATCTACATCAGGCTGGGGCTGCTCAACACCGTTCCCGGCCTGATCGTGGCCGACTCGACGCTGGCCGTGCCGTTCGGGGTGCTGCTGTTCAGGGCGTTCATGGCGAGCATCCCCGCCGAGGTCATGGCGGCGGCGCAGATCGACGGGGCGAGCACCTGGCGGACGTTCGTGTCGATCGTGCTGCCGCTCAGCCGCAACTCCGTGATCACCGTGTCGCTGTTCGCCTTCCTGTGGGCGTGGTCGGACTTCATCTTCGCCTCGACGCTCAACCGCAACAGCGACGTCATCCCGATCACGCTCGGCATCTTCCGCTACATCGGCAACAACACCACGCAATGGAACTCGATCATGGCGACCGCCGTGATCGCGTCGCTTCCCGCGGCCTTCCTTCTCGTCCTCGCGCAGCGCTACATCGCCGCCGGGGTCACCGCGGGCGCCGTCAAGGACTGAAAGAAAGGGTTCTCACCACATGACCAGCCCCGTGCTGCCGTCACACGGCCAGGCACGCCCCCTCGCGCTCGCGCAGATCACGCTCACCGGCGGGTTCTGGGGCGACCGGCAGGCCGTGAACGCCACGGCGACGCTCGCCCACTGCGAAGCGTGGATGGAGCGCCTCGGCTGGCTGGCCAACTTCGACCGGGTCGCCGACGGGACCACCGGGCCCGACCGTCCCGGCTGGTCGTTCTCCGACTCCGAGGTCTACAAGCTGCTGGAGGCCCTCGCCTGGGAGAGCGCCAGGACCGGCGACCCGGAGCCGGAGGCGGCGATCAAGCGGCTCACCGCCCGCGTCGCCCGCGCCCAGGACCCGGACGGCTACCTCAACACCTGCTTCGGCCACGGTGACCAGCCGCCGCGCTACAGCGACCTGGAGATGGGCCACGAGCTGTACAACACCGGGCATCTGCTCCAGGCCGCCGTCGCCCGGCTGCGCACCCACGGCGAGGACGACCTGGTACGGATCGCGCGGCGGGCCGCCGACCACGTGTGCCGCGCCTTCGGCCCCGGCGGGATCGACGGGATCTGCGGCCATCCGGAGATCGAGGTCGGCCTGGCCGAGTTCGGCCGGGCCCTGGGAGACGAGCGCTACGTCGAGCAGGCCCGCCTGTTCCTCGACCGCCGCGGTCACGGCAGGCTGAGGGACATCCCGCTGGGGCGGGCGTACTTCCAGGACGACCTCCCGATCAGGCAGGCGGACGTGTGGCGCGGCCACGCCGTCCGCGCGCTCTACCTCGCCGCCGCGGCGGTCGACGTCGCGGTCGAGCGCGGCGACGACGAGCTGCTGCGCGCCGTGGAACGCCAGTGGGAGCGCTCCGTCGCCCGCCGCACCTACCTCACCGGCGGCATGGGCTCGCGCCACCAGGACGAAGGCTTCGGCGAGGACTGGGAGCTGCCTCCCGACCGGGCCTACTGCGAGACCTGCGCCGGAGTCGCCTCCATCATGGTCTCCTGGCGGCTGCACCTCGCCACCGGCGACGTGCGCTACACCGACCTCATCGAGCGCACGCTCTACAACGTCATCGCGACCTCCCCCAGCGCCGACGGCCGGGCCTTCTTCTACGCCAACCCCCTCCACCAGCGGGTCGCCGGCAGGCCGGCCGATCCTGACGAGGTGAGCCCGCGCGCCGAGGGGGGTGCGCGGGCCGCCTGGTTCGACGTCTCCTGCTGTCCGACGAACGTCGCCCGCACCCTGGCCAGCCTGCACGGCTACCTGGCCACCAGCGACGACGACGGCCTGCGGATCCACCAGTACGCGCCCTGCGAGATCCGCGCCGAGCTGCCGGACGGGCGGCCGGCGTCCGTGGACGTCGAGACCGCCTATCCCGAGAGCGGGACCGTTCGCGTCAGGATCGCGGCCGACGCCGACGCGCCCTGGACGCTCACCCTGCGCGTCCCCGCCTGGGCCGAGGGGGCCACGCTGACCGAGGGCGGCCGGACCCGCCCGGCCGAACCCGGCCTGGTGAGCGTGCGGCGGGCCTTCCGCGCCGGCGACGAGATCGTCCTCGACCTGCCCATGGAGCCCCGCTTCACCTGGCCCGACCCGCGCATCGACGCCGTACGGGGGTGCGTGGCGGTGGAACGCGGGCCCGAGGTGCTGTGCCTGGAGTCCCGCGACCTGCCCGATCCCGGCGCGCTCGACTCCCTGGTCGTCGATCCCCGTGCCGTTCCACGGGCCGTTCCCGGTGGCGCGGTGGTCCGTGGCCGGGTGCCCGACCTCGCCGGCAGTGCCTGGCCCTACCGCGCGGATCCGGCAGGGGCCGCCACCGGCGAGTGGTTCGACGTGCGGCTGGCGCCCTACCACGGGTGGGCGCGGCGCGGGCCGTCCAGCATGCGCCTCTTCCTGCCCGTCTCCGCTGATCCGCCCCCGACTCACGTGAACGCAGAAGGGATCTCGGCTCCATGACCGTCGCCGCCTCAGGCCCGGTGTTCTCCCTGTGGGAGATCCCGTTCAGCTACCACGGATCGTGGTTCGGCTTCTCGCCCGTGGTGGCGGAAGGGACCTATGCGGAGGAGGTGCACCTGGTCTCGCACCAGACCGGCATGCACGCGGTCATGAAGCTGATTCCCGAGACCGCCGCCACGATCACGGCCACCCCGCACCGGCTCACCTGGCACGACGGCCTGATCGACCTCGCCTACGAGAGCATGGACACGGTGCGGGTCCGCGGCCGGGGCGCCGGGCTGCGCGTGCTGGCCGCGGACCCGGTCCTGACGCCGTTCAGCGGCCCGTACTTCTACCAGGACCCCGTGGACGGCTCGTACGTCTTCACCCTCTACCAGACCGGCCGCCGCTACCGGATCACCCTCCTCGGCGGGCGGGCCGAGCACCTGGGCACGCAGGCGCTCGGCGCCGCCGAGCGGGGCATCCGCCTGAGCGGCGAGTGGGAGATCGCCATCGAGGAGTACGAGACCGCCCGCGCCCCCTACACCGCCAAGGACCCCTTCGACCAGGTGGTCAAGGCGGCACGGGCGGAGTTCGAGGCGTTCGCGCAGGCCGTCGCGCCGTGGCGCGGCGACCGGACGCCCGCCGCCGAACTGGCCGCCTACGTGCTGTGGTCGGCCACCGTGCGCCCGGCCGGGTTCGTCACCCGCCCGGCGGTGCTGATGTCCAAGCACTGGATGGACAAGGTGTGGAGCTGGGACCACTGCTTCAACGCCATCGCCGTCGCCGGAGGCCTGCCCGGCCTGGCCTGGGACCAGTACCGCCTCCCCTTCGACCACCAGGACGCCTCCGGCGCGCTCCCCGACTCCATCACCCACTCCGAGATCCTCTACAACTTCGTCAAACCCCCCATCCACGGCTGGGCCCTGCGGCACCTTCCCGCCGCGCCGGACGTCTACCCGCTGCTGGAACGCTGGACCACCTTCTGGCTCACCGCCCGCCGCGTCCCCGGTCACGAGCTGCCGCACTACCAGCACGGCAACGACAGCGGCTGGGACAACGCCACCACCTTCGACCCCGAACGCGTCGTGCAGAGCGCCGACCTGGCCGCCTTCCTCATCCTCCAACTGCGCGAACTGGCCCGCCTGGCCCCCGGCCCGGACGCCGCCGCCCGGTGGAGCGCGCAGGCCGACCGGATGCGCGACGCGCTGCTCGCCGAGCTGTGGGACGGCGAACGGTTCGTCGCCCGTGGCGTGCTGTCGGGACGTACCTGGTCCAGCTCCAGCCTGCTCGACCTCATGCCGATCGTGCTGGGAGAGGAGCTGCCGCGTCCCGTCCGCGCGGCGCTGGCCGCCGCGATCGAGCGGCACCTGACCGCGTACGGGCTCGCGACCGAGCTGCCGGACTCGCCCCACTACCTGGACGACGGCTACTGGCGCGGCCCCATCTGGGCGCCCTCGACCGTACTGATCGAGGACGGGCTGCGCCGCGCCGGATACCCGGACCTGGCCGACGAGATCAGCACCCGCTTCCGCGCCCTGTGCGAGAGGTCGGGGTTCGCCGAGAACTTCGACGCCCGCACCGGCCAGGGCCTGCGCGATCGCGCCTACACCTGGACGGCCGCCGCCTACCTCCACCTGGCCGCCGCCCACGAGAGGCGAACCGGAGGGCAGTAGGGTGCCCCGGTGAAGGTACGGGTCACCGGCGTGCTCATCGAGGACGGCCGGCTGCTGTACGTCTGCGACCACCTGCCCGGCGGCGACACGCATGTCGTGCCTCTGACGTTCGAGGTCACCCGGGCCGGTGGCACAGTCGGGGCGGTCGCGGAAGGCGCCGACTCGACCCCGATCCGCGATGTCCGCTTCGTCGATCTGGCCGACCTGCCCTCGCTCGGCTTCTCCCCGCGCTTCGCCGAGCCGGCGCGGGAGGGATGGCCCGGCGCCGGTTCCTACATGGGCGCCAAGGCCAACATCGGCCTGTGACCGGGTGAACGGCCTTCGTGAGCCGTTTGCCCGATTCATGATGATGTCATGGTGAGCTGATGATCATGTCTCTGGTTCGTGTCGCGCCTGGCCAGCAGTGTTGTCTCCAGTCGATCTGAAGGAGACGTCATGGTTGCCCTGCGCTGGAGAACCTGGCACGGCCCGCTCGTCAGCTGCGCCGTCGCGATGGCGGTGCTCATGTCGGTGAGCGCCGCCGGCCTGGTGGTCGACGGGCGGACCGTCATGGGCGAAGGGGTGTGGCTCAAGCCGTTCAAGTTCGCCGCCTCCTTCTGCCTGTACGCGCTCACGCTCGCCTGGATGATCAGCCAGGTGGAGCGGTGGCGGCGGACCCTGTGGTGGCTGGGCACGGTGACGGTGGCGCTGTTCGTGCTGCCGGAGATCGCGGCGATCACCTTCCAGGCGGTACGCGGGGTGCGCAGTCACTTCAACTTCGCCACCACGCTCGACAAGTCGGTGTTCATGGTGATGGGAGGGGCCGCCTACCTGGGCTGGGCGCTGACGCTGGCGCTGGGGATCTTCCTGGTTCTGCAGCGGCGGGTGGACCGGGCGATGGCGTGGGCGATCCCGCTGGGGGTGGCGATCTCGCTGGCGGGCATGTCGGTCGGCTACCTGATGACCGCGCCGACGCCGGAGCAGGCGCACGCGCTGGCCGGCGGCGCCGAGCTGATCACGATCGGCGCGCACACGGTCGGCGCGCCCGACGGCGGCGCGGGGATGCCGCTGCTCGGCTGGGCGACCGGTGGCGGCGACCTGCGGGTGGCCCACTTCGTCGGACTGCACGCGCTGCAGGTGCTGCCGCTGATCGCGCTGTGGGTGCGCCGGGTGCCGCTGGTGATCGTGGCCGCGTCCGGTTACGCCGGTCTCACCGGGCTGCTGGTCTGGCAGGCGCAGCGCGGCCAGGCGCTCGTCCACCCCGACGGGACGACTCTGCTCGCCGCCGGCGGTCTCCTCGCGGCGGTGACAGTGGCGGCGGCGGTCCTTCGACGTTCCTGGGTTCGTTTCGGAACCGGCGGACAGAGCGGCTTCGCCGATCTTCAGGGAGTGCGAAAAGACCACCTCCGAGGAGCGCGTGGAAGAGTCTTCCCTATTGTTGGACTCCGATCGAACTTCAAGGGAGTTGAACGTGCGCACAGTACGGATCGACCGCTTTGGCGACCCTGACGTCCTAACCATTGCTGAGGCGCCAGCACCTCGCCGGTTGGAGGGCGAGGTGCTGGTACGCGTTGTTGCCTCCGCCATCAACCCCGTCGATGACAAGACCCGTCAGGGGGCCATCGGAGAGGGCACCCCACCCCTGCCGATGACCTTGGGCTGGGAGGTGGCGGGCATCGTCGTGGACAGCCCGACCAGTCGACTGCCTGTGGGTGAACGGGTCTTCGGGATGTCTCACCAGCTTGGAACCGGACGAGGAACCTGGGCCGATCTCGTGGCCCTACCGGTCGGCTCGCTTGCCGCCGCCCCCTCGAGGATCAGCCTGGTAGAGGCGGCGACACTGCCGTTGCCTGGGCTCACCGCCTTGCAGACGCTGGACTGGCTGGACATCCGCGCAGGAGAACGTCTTCTGGTGGCAGGAGCGGTCGGCGCGGTAGGAGGTCTTGCCGTACAACTGGCCCGAGCGCGCGGCGCCCGGGTAGACGCGCTGGTTTCCAGACCAGCCCAGGTCGAGGTAGCCAAGGAGCTGGGGGCCGAATGGGCCACAACGGAGCGCGCCACGCTCCCCGTGGCCGCTTATGACGCCGTCTTCGACACCTTCGGCGCTTTCGTCACCGAAGCCGTGGCCGATGAAGGCCGCTATGCCTCCATCGCCACCCAAGCCGGACCCGTGCCGGATCTGTCCCGCCGAGCGGTCCGGACCACGGTCAACCAGGTGCGCGAGGACGGCGCAGGGCTCGCCGAACTGGCCAGGATTGTGGATGCGGGCCAGGTCAAGGTACGAGTTGACTCCGAATACAGCCTGCAAAACGTGCAAGAAGCGCACGAGCGCTTCCTCCGGGGCCAGTTGGCAGGAAAGATCGCCCTCATTCTTTGAAGGCGGCCGGTCAGGAACCGACGCCTGGCACGTCCGCGCGCAGCAGCGCCGGTGGGGAGTCGGACCAGCCTCAGGCAATGCGTGGCGCAGACGCCGACCCACCGACCCCCACGCCTGAACGCTCTTTCCACTTGACAACCCCCCGTGATCACTCCTGTGATCACGGGGCCGTTTCTTTGCTCGTCTACTTCGCCGACAGTGTCCCCCAGTGAGGCAGGGCGCGGGAGCCCCGCTCCCCCGACCAGGTCGTGCTCGACGCCGCCCTCGCCCCTGACGTCGGCGGCGCGAGGCGCCGGGCGGCAGAGGAAAGTCGTCGGGCTCCGCGTGGCGGCGTGGTGGCCGCCCAGAGCGAGCCGGCCCCACGGGCCTCGTGGCCGGGCGGGCGGCAGGGCGGGGACGTGGCGTGTGCCCCATGTGCCCGGGACACCGGGCGGCCGAAGCTTCAGGTGTTCGAAGAGCCGGAAGCGCCGGCTCGAAAGCCCCGAGAAAGGGAATCGCTCATGAAGCGCATGCTCGCCGCCGCAGGGTTCGTGTTCGCTCTGGTCGGCTTCGCCCAGGTCGCCGCCGCGGAGACCACCACGGCCCACCAGCCGGGCGCCGTGGCGTCGGCCGCGGCGCCCGCCGACCTGCCGGTGCACCGGGGCAAGTTCTGGTTCCACAGCGACTGCATCACGGCCGGTCAGCAGGGAGTCGACCGCGGTCACTGGTCGCAGTACCAGTGCGCGGAGGGCTGGATGTGGAACCTGTGGACCGATCGCTGACGGCCGGGTGACGGCGGGCTCGGGAGGTCCTGCCTCCTCCGGTCATCCCGAGCCCAGCCCGGCGTCGCGGGCCCGTACGATGGCCGCCGCCCGGTCGGGTACCCGTAGCTTGGCGAAGATCGAGCCGACGTGGTTGCGCACGGTCTTGTCGGTGACGAACAACCGCTGGGCGATCTGCCGGTAGCCGAGTCCCTGGGCCAGCAGGTCGAGGATCTCGCGTTCCCGGGCGGTCAGGGTGGGAAACGCCTCCTTGGCGGGGGCCGCGGAGAAGGCGGCGAAGAGCCGGGTCAGCCGTTCGGCCATGTGCGGGCTGAACACCGCTCCGCCCCGGCAGACCGTACGCAGGGCCAGCAGGATCTCCTCACGTACCGCGCCCTTGAGGAGATAGCCGCGGGCCCCGGCGCGGATCGCCGCCAGCAGGTTGTCGTCGTCCTCGGACATCGTCATGACCAGCACCCGGATGCCGGGGTGGGCGCGCAGCAGGTCGCGCGTGGCCTCGATGCCCGACTGTCCCGGCAGGTTGAGGTCCATGACGACGAGGTCGGGGGCGGTGCGGGCGGTCTCGGCCAGGGCCTCCTCGCCGGTGGCCGCCTGCGCCACCACGTCGAACTCGTCGTCCATGCCGACCGCGGCGGCCAGCCCCTCCCTGAACAGGGGGTGGTCGTCGACGAGCAGCACCCGCCAGACGCGTGGCCCGGTCTCACTCATGAGGGTCTCCGAGGGTGGTGGGAAGGGTGGCGGTCACGGTGGTGCCGCCGGGGGCGGTGTCGATCGTGGCCGCGCCGCCGATCTCCTCGGCGCGTTCGGCGATCGACGACAGGCCGGTGCCGGGCACGGCGCCGGCGTCGAAGCCGGTGCCGTCGTCGGTGACGGTGACGGTGAGCGCGCCGGGGCGCGCGGTGAAGGTCACTTCGACGCCGCGTGCCCCGGCGTGGCGTACGGCGTTGGTGACGGCCTCGGCGGTGATGCGGTAGGCGGCGGTCTCCACGGCCGGGGGCAGGGTGGGCAGCGGGGTGGCCGGGTCGGTCACCGTGACGCGTACGGCGTCGGTGGTGAGGCGGTGCGCCAGGATCCTGGTCGCGTCGAGCAGCCCCCGGTCGACCAGGGTGGCGGGGGTCAGCCCGGCCGTGATCCTGCGCACCTCGGCCAGCGCCTCGCCCAGGACCTCGACGGCCTCGCGCAGGTGGGCGTCGGCGGCGGACGGCAGGCCGCACACCTGGGCGACGCCCAGCCGGAGCCGGACCGCGGCGAGCTGGGGCCCGAGGCCGTCGTGGATCTCGCGGCGCAGCCGCCTGCGTTCCTCCTCGCGGGCGAGCACCAGGCGTTCGCGGGCGGCCCGCGCGTCCTCGGCCAGCCGCAGCGCGGCCAGCGCCGGGCTGGCCTGGTCGGCCAGCAGCGACAGGAGCTCGGTGTCGCGTTCGGCCGGCGTGCTCGCGCCGTCGCGGGCCACCTCCAGGCGGCCCACCACCTGCCCGTGGTGGCGCAGCGGGAAGACCTGCCCCGGCCCGCTGACCGGCGAGCCGGCGGCGGCCAGCATCCGGGGGCCGGCCCGGGTCTCGACGCCGATCCGCGCCCCGGACAGGCCCAGGTCCTCCACGACGCTGCGGCAGATCTGCTCGGGCACCGAACCGGGGTGGGGGGCCTGCTGGAGGCGCACCGCCAGCGCGCGTACGGCTTCGTGCGGGCGGGCGCGCGGGCCGTAGAAGGCCCGCTCGATGGCCAGGACGGCGTGCCGCACGACCGGCCGGGCGACCCAGCCCGCCACCAGCGCGCAGCAGGCCGCGATCACGGTGGCCGCGGTGCGGGTGGCGGGGAAGACGGCCCATGCCCCGGTGGCGGCGCACGTCGCGGCGATGACCAGCACGGCCAGCACGAACGCGCGGGCCATGCGATGGCTGGTGACGCGCTCCAGCCGCCACATGCCGCCCCGGGAGGCGGCCAGGCAGATCATGGCACCCCACAGCGTGACACCGGCCGCCCGCGCCACGACCGTCCAGGTCTCTCCCCACAGGTCGGACAGCAGCAGGCAGACGTAGAGCGGGTACGCCGTCGCGATCAGCCCCCGGACCCCGCGCCCCTCGCCGGCGGGCGCCCGCCACGCGCCACGCGCCAGATCGGCCGTCATCGCCACGGTCACGGCCAGGGTCACCCAGTCGAGGAGAGCGTGACTGTCGTGCAGCAGGTCCGCGGCCCACTCCCCCGCCGCCGTCTCGGGCCACGGGCTGGCGAATCCGGGCAGGCCCGGGGTGCCGAGGGTCCAGATCACCGCGTACTGGACGCTGGCGGCGGCGGCCACCAGCACCACCGTGCGCCGCCAGCAGCGCGAGGCCGAGCCGGGCAGCAGGCACAGCGGGAACAGCAGCACGGTCAGCGGCTGGCAGACGGCCCCGGCCGCGCCCATCAGGAGCGCGGCGGCGGCCACGGGGGCCGCCGGGCCGCGCAGGTGCGCGAGCACGTCGGACACGGCCGGCAGCACGATCCACGCTCCCCCGGCGGCCAGCACCAGCCGGCCCCTGCGGAAGGCGTACCGGTCGGCCAGCAGCAGCACCGCGACCACGCACACCGGCAGCCCCACCACCAGCCGGGTCACCTCGGCGGTCACCCGGGCCGGGCCGGGCGGCGACGGCCCGGCCCGCCCCCAGTCGGGGAGCGTCACCGCGAACCTCGCCACCAGGACGGCCAGCAGCAGCGCCGAGGCCATCCCGGCCAGGTGCGCGCCGCGGGTGTGCCACCGGGCGGCGGTGGCGGGATCCGGCGTCAGTCCACCCAAAGGTCCCACGTGCCGAGCTGGATGCGGATGGACTTCACGCAGGTGGGGTTGGTCCAGTGTCGCTTCCTCACGCCCTCGCGGCCGGCCGCCTGGCATCCGGCCTCGGAGTGGTAGGAGGCGATGTAGCGCTTGGCGTCGGGCCCGTCGTCGTCGGCGGCGGCGGCGGCCCCGGCGGGAGCCAGCGCGGCGCCGGCGATCGCCAGGCAGGTGAGCAGCTTGGAAGAGGTGCGCATGGGGAGCTCCAGGAGAAGGAGTTGTCGCGGAACGTGTCCGCTCAGTTGCTCATGGTAGCGGAATGATCTCCTGTTTCCCCACGGACTTTTCTCCCCCGACCGACCGGCCGGCTGGGGAACATCCGTCCAATACGGCGGCCCGCACCGGCGGCGACAGTGGTCTCCCCACAACAAGGAGTGCCATGCGAATTCTCGTCTCCGGCGCCGGCGTCGCCGGTCCGGTGCTGGCCTACTGGCTCACGCGGCACGGCTTCGAGGTCACTGTCGTGGAACGAGCCCCCGCGCCGCGCAGGACGGGCGGGCACGCGGTGGACCTGTTCCGGCCCGCGATGCACATCTCGGAGAAGATGGGCGTGCTCCCCCGCATCGAGGAGCGGGCCACCGGCGTGACCCGGATGGCCCTCTACCCGGAGGGCGCACGGCGTCCCGTCCGGGTGGACCTCTCCAGGATCTTCGGCGCCGCCTCCGACCGGCATGTCGAGATCATGCGCGACGACCTGAGCGAGATCTACCACGACGCCGGGCGCGACGACGTCGAGTACGTCTTCGGCGACTCGATCACCGCCATCTCCCCCGGCGGCGAGGTGCGGTTCGAGAACGCCGCGCCGCGCCGCTTCGACCTCGTCGTCGGCGCGGACGGGCTGCACTCCAACGTGCGCCGTCTCGTCTTCGGCGACGAGTCCCGCTTCAGCGCCTTCATCGGCGCCTACCTCGGGGTGCTGACCCTGCCCCACTCCCCCGGCCTCGACGGCGAGCTGCTCATGCACGCCGGCGTCGGGCGTACCGCCGGCATGTACGGCGCGCGGCACCTCGGCGAGGCGCGGGCGTTGTTCCTGTTCCGCAGCGAGCGCGAGCTCGACTGGCACCACCGCGACGTGCACCGGCAGAAGGAGCTGCTGCGCGGCGCGTTCCAGGGCATGCATCCCGACGTGGACCGCTGGCTGGGCGAGCTCGACCGTACCCCGGCGTTCTACTTCGACTCGATCAGCCAGCTCCGGATGGACACCTGGTCGCGAGGGAGGGTGACGCTCGTCGGCGACGCGGGCTACTGCCCCGGCGCGGCCGTCGGCGGCAGCACGAGTCTGGCCGTCGTCGGCGCGTACGTGCTCGCCGGGGAGCTGGCGCGGGCGGGCGGCGACCACGAGCGGGCCTTCCCCGCGTACGAGCGCGCGATGGCGGAGCACGTGCGCGGCAGCCGCGCGGTCGCGCTGAGCGTGGCGAAGACCCTGGTCCCCACCTCACGCCTCGGCGTGCGGGGACTGGCCGAGGGCGCGCGCCTGATCTCCGTGCTGCCTCCAGGGCTCGGCCGCGCCTTCCTCCGCCTCACCACGAAGAGCGCACGCCTCCACAATTCCATGACCGTCGACGACTACGCCGCCGTACATCGATTGGTGTAGCCGGATACGCCGATGGCGCAGACTCAAGTGACGCACGAGGACGATGTGGCCGAACGTCACCGAAACCTACCGTTGGGAGCTATGAGCAGAACATTCTCTTTGACTGGTTTCACGATCGCTATCCTCTCCTTCGTGGTGTCCGACATGGTCAACCAGGGTTACGACCCGGTGGACGAGACGATCAGCAGGTACGTCAACCTGCCTCACGGCTGGCTGGTGACCGTCGGCCTGCTGGGGTTCGCGGCCGGGACCGCGGCACTGGCCACGCGGACCGCGGGCAGCGGGTGGGGGCGGGGGCTGTTGTGGTTGTGGGCCGGGTGCGCCCTGGTCGCGGCGATCTTCCCGGCCGATCCGCCTGGTAACTGGTCCAACCCCTCCCTGGCGGAGAGTGTGCACGGGGTGGCCGCCTGGGTGGGGCTTCTCGCGCTGGCGATCGCGATCGCAGGGCTCACCCTGCGCTGGCGGCGCGAGCCCGCGTGGGCGTCGAAGGCGCGGGGGCTAACCGTCCTGGCTTGGGCGTCGTCGGTGGCGTTCGTGCTGTTCGTGGTGGCGATGGCGGACGCGATGGCCTTCACGCACACGGCTCCGCTGGGCCTGGCCGAGCGGGTGCTGCTCGGTCTGTACCTGCTGTGGCTCGCCCTGGCCGCCACCGGCCCGGCGAGGATCCGGCCCCTGGCCGCGGGCTCCGAAGGCCCCGTGACGGCGGGCGACAGGGCGTGAGCACAGGCAGGACCGGGTCGCGTAGGGCCCGGCTGGTGGATCTGGCGCTGGCCCTGCTGACGGCCGTGGGCGTCGGCCTCGGGCCGGCCATGATGGGCGCGCCGCTGCTGTGGCACGGCGCGCCCGCCCTGGGCGTTCTGCTGGGGGGACTGCTGCCGGCTCGCCGGTCCCGTCCCCTGCTCGTGCTCGTCCTGTCCGCCGTCGTGCTCATCGGCTACCAGAGCTCCGGCCTGTTCGAGGGCGGCTGGATCTGGCCGTTGTCGGCCGCCCTGTTCACCGCCTCGCTCACCCGGCCCGGCTGGACGGCGGGCGTCGGCGTCCTCACCTTGGCGTACGGCGTGAGCTGGGACGGGCTGGACGCCGCCGAAGCGTTCGCTCGCGGTGGCGTCGAACTGCTCTGGCTGGCCGTGATGCTGGCCGCGGCGAGTGCCGTGCGCCAGTACGGCCGGTGGAGGGCCGAACACCAGGCCCGTCTCCTGCAGTTGGAACAGACGCGGCTGGCCGAGCAGCGCCTGCACATCTCCCGAGAGGTTCATGACGTGGTCGCCCACACCTTGGCCGTCGTCGGCGTTCATCTGAACGTCGCCGTCGCGGCCCTGGACGATTCGCCCGAGGAGGCGCGGGCCGCGCTGCGTACCGCGCTCGCCGTACGCAACCAGGCCACGAGAGACCTGAAAGCGTTCGTGGGCGAGCTTCGCGACACCCCGCAGCAGGGGTTGGAGTCCGTCGCCGACCTGGTCGCGCAGGCTCGGTCCGCCGGGCTGAAGGTGCGCTACGAGCCGGAGGGTGACCTCGGCGCCGTACCGGCGGCCCAGGCGCTCACCGCCTACCGGGTCGTCCAGGAGGCGGTCGTCAACACGTTGCGCCACTCCGACGCCGACTCCCTCACGATCGAGCTCCAGGCCGCGAGCCGGGACCTGCGGGTGAGGGTGGCCGACAACGGGAGCGCGGCGGCGGACTTCACCGCAGGTCATGGCCTGACGGGAATGCGGGAGAGGGTCGTGGCCCTCGGGGGGACATTGCGCGTCGATGCCGGCCGCGGCTTCGAGGTCCAGGCCGTCCTGCCCCTGACGGCTCAGCTGAGCGGCTTGGCGTCATGACGATCAGCGTGCTGCTCGTCGATGATCAGGCGCTCCTGCGGGCGGGGTTTCGCGCCCTTCTGTCCCGTGCCAAGACCCTCGCCGTCGTCGGTGAGGCCGCCTCGGGCGAGGAAGCGGTGAGCCAGGCCGTCCAGCTGCGGCCGGATGTCGTGCTGATGGACATCAGGATGCCGGGCATGAACGGCATCGACGCCACCCGCCACATCCTGAGACGGCTGCCGGCGACCAAGGTGATCATCCTGACCACGTTCGACACCGACGAGAACGTGTTCGACGCCCTGCGGGCAGGGGCGAGCGGCTTCCTCACCAAGGAGGTCGACCTGGCCGAGCTGCGCCGGGCGGTCGAGGTCGTGGCGGCGGGCGAAGCCCTGCTGTCGCCGAGCGTCACGCGCCGCGTCGTCGAGCGCTTCGCTCACCGCCCGCGGCCCGCCGCGTCGCTGCACGCGCTCACCACGCGCGAGAGCGAGGTGGTGAGGCTGG
Source organism: Nonomuraea wenchangensis (assembly GCF_900111685.1). Classification (GTDB taxonomy): domain Bacteria; phylum Actinomycetota; class Actinomycetes; order Streptosporangiales; family Streptosporangiaceae; genus Nonomuraea; species Nonomuraea wenchangensis. The sequence continues at coordinate 260,599 of NZ_FOHX01000012.1, read as the reverse complement.
TCGCGACGGGCCTGTCCAACGACGAGATCGCCGCCGCGCTGGTGATCAGCCCGCTGACCGTGAAGACCCACATCACCAGGGCCATCACCAAGCTGGGAGTCCGTGACCGCGTGCAGTTGGTCATCCTCGCCTACGAGCACGGTCTCGTCAGCTCCTCCCCCACCGACACCTGAGCAGGCGGACTACCGGATCGGAACGCGGCCGGGATGCTAGTTCGCGTCTTGAGTCGCTTCAGTCGCTGTCCGCGCCGTCGCCTGAGGCAGGCCCGGCGCCGTGGCCCGCCGGTAGTCGCCGGGGGTGAGGCCGTACTCCCGTCTGAACGCCAGGTGGAACCCGACCTCGGACCGGTAGCCGACGCGCCGCGCGACGGCGTGGTGCGGCAGCGCGGTCCCGGCCAGGAGCCGGGCGGCCTCCTGCAGCCGCCGCGCCGTCAGGTGCCGCATCGGCGCCACGCCGACCAGCTCGCGGAACGCCGCCGCGAACGCCGAACGCGACATCCCGGCCTCGGCGGCGAGCCGGTCCACCGTCCACGGCTCGGCGAACCTGCGGTGCACCGCCAGCAGCGCGGGCCCCACGGCCGGATGGCGCAGCGCCCGCAGGATCGGCTCGCCGTCCGCCAGAGCGCCCAACGCCGCCCGCAGCGCCAGCACGAACGCCAGCTCGAAGGCGCGCAGCGCCACCAGCGTCTGACCCGGCGCGTCCTCGTCCCACTCCCGCGCCAGACCGTCCAGCGTGCCGGCCAGCAGCGGCTGCCGCCGCAGCGCGGCCCGCTCCAGCACGAGCACCGGCGGCAACGCCCGGTACAGGGGCGCGGCCGCGGCCGGGTCGTAGTGCAGGCCGCCGCACAACATCGTGGTCGCCGCGCCGGGACCGTCGATGCGCACCGTGCGGGCCGCGCCCGGCGGCCGGGCGGGCAGCAGGCTCGCCAGCGGCACGGTGGCGCGGCCGGGGGCGTCGGCGAGCCGGTGGGCGGTGCCGTGCGGGAACACCGCGAGGTCGCCGGCCGCCAGCCGCACCGGGTCGTGGCCGGGCAGCTCGACCGTGCACGCCCCCGCCTGCACGTAGTGGAGCAGGGCGCAGTCCTCCGCCTCGCCGGCGACACCCCAGGGCGCGCGGGCCGTCCAGCGGCTGTGGAAGACGCCTTCCAGCCGGAGCGGAGCGAGGAGTTCGCTCAGCAGGTCGTCTGCCACGGACGTTCCTTAAAGCGTCGAGGATTTTCCTTTATGGATCGTACTGGTCGCGGCTGGGAGGTTGGGGGGCATGACGGTTCTGGTGTTCGGCGCGGGTGGCGCCCAGGGCGGGGCGGTGGCCCGGCGGCTGGTGGAGGAGGGGCTGGCGGTGCGGGGCGTGTCCCGTACCGGGGCGGTGCCGGAGGGGGTGGAGCCGGTCAGGGCCGACCTGGGGGACCGGGGGCGGCTCCGGGAGGCGTTCGCCGGTGTCACGCGCGTCTCGATGGTGCTGCCGCTGGAGTACGACCCGGGCCGGGTGGCGGCGTACACGCGCAACGTGCTGGCGGAGGCGGCGGCGGCCGGGGTGGCGCGGCTGGTGTTCAACCCGGGCAACCGGCTGCCGCGGGCCGACACCGGCGCGGCGGCGTTCGACACGCGGCGGGCGGCGGCCCGGGCGGTGCTGGACTCGCCCGTGCCGGCGGTGGTGCTCTGCCCGCCGATCTACCTGGAGAACCTGGCGGCGCCATGGGTGCGGCGAGGGCTGGCCGGCGAGGGTGTGCTGCGCTACCCCGTGCCGGCGAGCGTGCCGGTGGCCTGGCTCAGCCACGCCGACCTGGCCGCCGCCACGCTGGCCGCGCTCACCGGCGACGACCTGGCGGGCGCCACGCTGGATCTCGGCGGGGAGCCGATGACGGGGCCGGAGCTGGCGGCCGCGTTCGGGGCACGCTACAAGGCGGTGGACGTGGAGGTGTTCGCGGCGGGGATGGCCGCGGCGCTCGGGCCGGACGTGGCCGCGGGGGTGGCCGGGACGTACCGGTGGGTCGCCGGGCCGGGACGGGAGCTGTACGCCGCTTCGCCCGGGGGCGCGAAGCGGCTCGGCATCGAGGTGACCTCGCCGGCCGACTGGGCGGCCGGCCAGGCGTGGAGGTGGCAGCGGTGACGAGGACGGAGGAGGTACGCGCCGAGGTCGTACGCCACCACCAGGTGATCGAGCAGTGGCTGGCCGGAAGGGCGTCGCGGGCGTCCTTCGGCCGGTTCGCCGCCGCGCACGCGCCCGGCTTCACGATGGTGGCCCCGGACGGGCGGCTGCTGTCGCGCGGTGACGTGCTCGCCGAGGTGGAGTCCGCCTACGGGGTCCGCCCGGACGCACGGATCGAGATCCGGGCCGTTACCGTGGTGATCACGACTCCCGGCCTGGTCGTGGCCCGCTACGAGGAATGGCAGGACGACGAGGGGCGGCTGGCCACCGTCGTCCTCCAGGACGGGCCGGCCGGATGGCGATGGCTGCACCTGCACGAGACCCGGTGCGACGACACCGGGCCAGGGTCCTGACGGTCAGGCGCTCGCGGCGGCCCGCCAGCGGGCCAGGATCCTCAGGTCGTCGGCGTCGCCGTGCCAGGCCGCCTCTTCGGGCATCGCGTGCGGCAGCCAGGTCTCGTAGTCGGGGGCGTCGGGCGGGATGTCGCGGGTGCCGTCGACACGGGTGCCGTCGGCCAGCACGGTCGACTCGGGGATGCGCAGGACGCCGCCGGCCAGCATGACAGCGGTCATGAGCTGCGCCCCTTCCGTCTCATCAGTCACCTGTCCTTCCCAGGATAGCGCGCCTGACTCTCCAGGGAAGGAGACATTTCTGCTCAGCCGATGCCGTACCGGCCAGAAAACCATAAGTAGGCGTGCCGGGCCGCGTCCTCGTCGCCGAACAGGTCGATCAGCCGTCTCGCCCGCCGGACCAGGACGCAGGCGAAGGCTTCGGCGTAGAGCTCGGCGGCGTCCTGCCGGTAGGGAGGCGCCAGGTGCCGTGCGCGCAGCGCGTGCAGCCGCGACCAGAACGGGCCGCGCGACGGCATGCCGTCCAGGTGGTCGGTAGCGTGCCCCAGCTCGTGCCCGGCGACGCTGACCGACGGGGACGGCACGCTGCCGACCCCCACCCGGCGCCGGACGGGGTCGTAGACACCGGCGCTGCGTTCCCAGTCCCCCTGCTGCACCGGCAGCGCGACGCCGCGAAGCGCCTCGAACCCCGGCAGGTCAGGCACGGCGCCGGGCCCCACCACGATGCCGCCGTCCAGGTGCGCGGCCAGGCGGGTGCCTAATGCTCGGGGCACCGCGGACAGCGTCATGATGGCCAGCAGCACCTCGGCGGGCGGGAACGCGCCGGCCTCCCACGCCCGGGTCAGCCGATCCTCGAGCGCTCCCACGTGCAGCCAGCCCGGCCGTCCCCTGCTCTGGCTGGCCACTCGCCCCCCTGTCACGCGCCCTGAACCACTGGCCGCGTCGCTGGGCGGCGTCGATGATCACGACGACTCTATCGGCAGCGGTGGTGCCGCGCATCCGGGGCCGGGACCCGCCGTACGGCGGTCGCGGCGGTGCCCGCCCGCCGGCTCTCCAGACCGGCGTGCCGGTCGCCACCGCCCGCAGCGCTCATCTGAACCCGGCCGTACTTCCTCGCTGCCGCCGGACCCGCCACCTCCCGTGTCAAACAATCTACGGGCATATATCCCGCAAAACGCGCTGTCACCACGGAAGTCTTGACCATGCCGATCTACGCTTCCCGCATGGCTTTTGTTATCCCAGAGATCAAGGTCGGCCTGGCCGAACTCGGTGGCGGGTCTGACGCCTGGTGCTCAAGATGCGGCAAGCGTGCGACCCTTTACTACGTCGATCCGGTGACCGGACGATCCACGTACGTCTGCACGGCCGATGCCGGCCCTGAGGTGGAGGCGATGCTCTTGCGCTCCGCCGACTAGGCGGATCCCCGCCGCGGTGTCAGCCCGTCGAGCCCCCGGGTTCCTCGACGCCGTAGGAGCGCGCTCCCACCCCGTACTCATGAGTGTTCGACCCCGCAGAACCAGCGCCGGTCAGAAGCCGAACGCGTCGTCCCCGACCGCGAGCGCCGTGGCCCCCAGGAGGCCGTCGCCCCCCACAGCACCAGTAGACAGAGTTTGTGCTCCTCCAGTCGTGGACAGGCCATACAAATAGAGCAGCGACAACACAGCCAAGAATCGCGCATGTGACGTCTTCACCGATCGCTCCTTGGAGAGCAATGGCCCCCCAGATGCGGATGTAGGTGCTGTCGCCGACCAGCTTGACACCCGGCCGCTCGGCGGTGAAGTCGCGGAGCTTATTCGCTGGTGGTTCGTTCGGATTGGCAGACGTGGGCGATCTTCGCCCCACCGCTGATCACCGCGACCATCCGCAGAGACATAGGGCTGGGATCCGCCGTGTGGTTGATCGCCGGGCTGACGGCGCTCGATGAGCTGATCCAACGAATCCAGTCCTGTACGACCCTGCTGGTTGACTCGCGCGGTGTCGGCTGGTTCGTGATCTGATGGCGTCTGTCCTTGATCATGCGAGTATTCGAGCTCCATAGGCTCAGCAAGCCCGCAACCTGCTCATGAACCTCGAAAGGCGGATCGGCTCGTTCCGCTTCCTCGTCCGCGGCCAAGATATCAAGTTCAACTGTGGCGTCCGACGACGTCTTCGCCGGCGAGGGCGTGACGGTGGCAACTCGTACGGAAGGGTCCACGGCGACCGGGCAATCAGTAGTGTCCGACATCCCCGGCGAGAGAGACCCGTGCATGACAACGTTCCTCGACGGAGCGGTCGCCGATCCCGAGCGATTCTCCGCCCTCTTCGATGCCCACTACGAGGAGATACGCGGCTACATCAGCCGCCGCCTCGACCTCGACATCGCCGAGGACCTCGCCGCCGAGACCTTCCTGATCGCCTTCCGCCGACGTGACGGCTTCGACGCCACCAAAGGCGGCGTCAAGCCCTGGTTGTACGGCATCGCCACCAAGCTCATCGGCCGGCACCGGCGAGCCGAGCTGCGGCGATACCGGGCACTGGCCAGGTCGGGACCGCCTCCCGACGAGGACGGCCATGACCAGCGGGTGGTGGATCGGGTCGCGGCGCGGGTGACCGTCCAGCGACTCGCGGCCGCGCTGGCCGGGCTGTCGCGCGGTGAGCGCGACGTGGTGCTGCTCGTCGCCTACGGCGAGCTGACCTACGACGAGGTCGCGGCGGCGCTCGGCATCGCCTACGGCACCGTCGCCTCCCGGCTCAGCCGGGCCAGAACCAAGCTTCGTGACACGTTGGGAGTTGAGGTGTGATGAAGGAATTCCAGCTCATCGACGAGGTGATGCCGCAGGCGCCGCCCGCCGACCACGCCACGCTGACGGCCGCCCGCGCCCGGATGCTCGGCGCCGCCCGGCGGCGGCACCGGCCGGTCTGGCCCAGGGTGGCGCTCGCGGCCGTGGCGGCCAGCGCGGTGATGGCCGGGGGCTTCGTGGCGGTTCCCCTCCTGGACCGGACGAGCGTCCAGACGGCCGCGATGCCGGACGCGGGCGCGGTGCTCGCCGCGGCGGCCGACCGGCTGGCCGCCCGGCCTCCGGGGACCGGGGCGTGGTGGCGGCGGGAGATGGTGCAGGTGGCGCGAATGAAGACCGCGACCTACACCGTCGAGCAGCGGGTCAGCGACGTGCTGTGGGCGAGCAGGGATCGCGCGGTCGGGTATCGCACCCAGCGCGGGCCCGTCTCCGCCAAGCCGCTCACGCCCGCCGACGAACAGGCGTGGAAGGCCGCAGGCTCGCCCGACCTGTGCACCGGCTGCCAGTCGGGGAAGACGTACTTCACGCCGCTGAAGCTGACGACCAAGCCCGTGACGGAGCTGCCGACCGAACCTGGCGCGCTCAGGGCCGAACTGCTGCGGGCCAACGACCGGGAGGCCCCTGAGGCGTGGTTGTGGGGGGTGAGCAAGTGGCTCCTTCTCGACGCCGAGAGCACCCCTGCCACCAGGGCCGCGCTCTACCGGGTGCTCGCCGGTCTGCCCGGTGTGCGGGTCGAGAACGACGTGACCGACATCGAGGGCCGGACCGGGGTCGCGCTGACCTACGGCCGTCAGCAGATCATCATCGATCGGGACAGCGGGAACCTGCTCGCCATACAGGAGGGTGACGGGTCCTCGGCGTACGTGATCGGGCGAATGGGCTGGACCCACGACCCGGCGCCGAAGGAGTCGACGTTCTCATGACACGATCGTGCCGTTGACCTGCTGAGACTGGTCTACCCCTGGAAGAACGTGGCCGCGGTCGTGCGCGAGATGCGGTGTCAGCGTCGGCTGGAGGCCGTCGAGCCGGGCCAGCGCGGCGATCGGCCCAGGATGGCGACGATCTGGTCCAGGCGGGACTCCCCCGTCCAGGCGAGCGCCGGCGCGAAGGCCGTTCCGGGAGCGCGGCGGGTCTCGCCGTCAGGAACGGCCCGGGCCACGTCCAGGGCGACCTCCAGCAGGTCCGGCGGGAACTCGACGTCAACGCCCAGCGCTTTGGCGAGGTCCCACGAGTGGACGACGTAGTCGATGAAGTGAAAGCTGAGGGCCTGCCTGCCGGGAAAGGCGATCCCGCTGGCGATCTCGGGCAGGGGGAAGCTCCGCTCCAGCACGCCGTCGGCGGCGAATGCCTCCAGGACATGCTCGGCCGCGTCCCGGTAGCTCGCCACGACGTCGTCGCCCAGAGAGCGCAACCGCCACTGGGCGAGGCCCCCGTCGCCCCTGGCCGCCGCGGCGAAACCGTAATGCTGGGTGGCCATGTGCGCGAGCAGGCCGTACACGGTCCAGCCGAGACAGGGCGTCGGACGGGACAGGTCCGCGGGCCGCACGCGGGAGGTCAGCTCGACGCTGGCCCGCACGGCCTGCGCGTCAAGGGCGACAAGGTCGATCTTCTCATCATTCATAAGCATTTGCATATAATCTATATCTGCTTATTATCTGTCAATGGCTAGTATGAACCCGTGACGAGTCGCCGCGACCTGGCCGCGATGCTGCAGCCCCTCCTGCAGTCGCTCATCGCAGCCGAACTCCCGGTGCTGGCGAAGCACGGCCTCTCCATGTGGGGCTACATCGTGCTCGGCGCCCTGGACGATGGCGCCGTTCGCACCCAGGCCGCCCTGGCCGAGACGATCGGCGCCGACAAGACCCGCATCATCACCACCCTCGACAAACTGCAGGCGGACGGGCTCATCACCCGCGAACCGGACCCGCGCGACCGCCGCGCCCGCATCCTCGCGATCACCGACGAGGGCCGTGCGACACGCCGAGTGGTAGGCGCCGAGATCCAGGCCAACGAGGAGCGCCTGCTCGCCCGGCTGCCCGAGGCCGACCGGCAGGGCTTCCTGCGCGCGCTGCAGACGCTCTCCCTCCTGCCCCGCGCCCAGATCATCGGCGAACCCGGGGTGGACTCGCCCTAGATGGCGATGGGTGGCCCTCACGCTCCTGCAGGTGCGATACGCACTTCGAGGTGCTTACTTCCTCAGAGAGAGCGGGTTTCCCTACGGTCGTCCTCGAATCCTGAAGGTGGACGACGAGGAGGCTTCATGCGTGCAGTTGTCATCCGTACGTTCGGCGGACCGGAGGTTCTCGAGCTCGCCGACGTACCGATGCCGCTCGCGGGAGAGGGACAGGTCCTGATCCGGGTCGAGGCCGCGACGGTCAACCCGGTCGACCTGGCGACTCGGACCGGTGCGCTCACCGAGGCGGGCCTGCTGCCGACGCGGGACGTGATCGGCATCGGATGGGACGTCGCCGGAACCGTCGAACAGACCGGCCCAGGGGTGACCGGCTTCCGGCGCGGGGACCGGGTGATCGGCCTGTCCGACCGGCTGGACGTGCCGCTCGGGGCTCAGGCCGAATACGTCGTCCTCGACGCGGACGCGGTCGCCGCCGCGCCGGCGGGCGTCTCTCCCGTACAGGCCGCCACACTGCCTCTGAACGGCCTCACCGCCGCACAGGCGCTCGACGGGCTCGACCTGGATCACGGGCAGACGCTGCTGGTGACCGGGGCGGCCGGCGCCGTCGGCGGCTTCGCGGTCCAGCTGGCTGTCGCGCGCGGGCTCCAGGTGATCGCGGTCGCCGGGGCCGACGACGAACCGCTCGTCCGCGGGCTGGGGGCCGACCTGTTCGTGCCGCGCACGGCCCGGCTGGGCGAGGCCGTCCGTCGCCTTGTCCCGGGCGGTGCGCACGCGGCGCTGGACGCCGCCGTGGTCGGAGTGGCCGCCCTCGACGCGGTCCGGTCGGGGGGAGCATTCGCCGCGCTGGTGGCGGGAGGGGCGCCGCCTCCGCTGCGTGGCATCCGGGTCTTCAACCACTGGATCCGCGCTGACGGCGCCCTCCTCTCAGAGCTCGCCGCCCTGGTCGAAGCGGGTTCCCTCGCCCTGCGCGTGGCCGAGAGCAGACCGCTCGACCAGGTCGCCGCCGCCCACCGGCGTCTTGCCGAAGGCGGTCTCCGTGGCCGCCTCGTCCTCACTCCTTGAAGCAGGAGTTCTGGAAGATGCGGGGTCGGCTGATGGACAAGTGCGCGGATATTCTGAGCCTACTCGGTATACTCCCAGTATGACCTCGAATATGACGACCATCAAAGTTCCCAAGGCGCTCCGGGACAAGCTCAACGTCTTGGCGGACGAAGGCGGCCGGGGGACCACGTTGGCCGACGTCCTGCAGCAACTGCTGGAGGAACACCACAGCATCCGCACCCGTCAGCTGATCGCCTTCGACACCCTGCTGCAGCGCGCCCAGGCCGATCAGGAGGCCACGGCCAAGGCCGAGCGGGCCGTACAACGCGCCCTGACGTTCCTGCAGCGTCGCAGCGGCGGCAGCGCCACGTGAGCACCGGCTACGTCCTCGACGACCTCACCCTGCACGAACTCGGCCGAGGCGACTTCACCGTCGTCAACGTCGTGGCGGCCCTGGACAGCCACGCCGTCCGCATCAGCGTCCCGGCCCTGGCCCTGGCCGACGCCCACCGTGGATTGCACGCCGACCAGATCGACGCGATCCACGGCATGATCCACCGGCTGCGCCAGGTCCGGCTTGAGCCCCTGACCACCACCGAGGACGTGCTCCGCCTGTCAGCCGTCTCCGCCTACCTGACGGAGCGGCTCGACCTGGCGGCAGCGCACACCGTGGCCACCGCCCGTCATCTCGACGAGCCGATCCTCACCGTGAACCTCAAACGGTGGGAGCCGATTCAGGATCTGCTGCCCTGGACACTCGACGTGGTCGAGATCACCGAATGACGTCCCGGAAGGTCGTCTCACCAGTCGGGCGGCTGGAAGGCGGAGCGGGTCGCGAGGGGATGAACCGGTCAGCCCGGTTCTCTTGTCCTGAGAGCGACTCGAGCGACTGGCCGTCGCCGATGGACCGTGAGAACTAGCGGACCACCCCGCCCCTTGCCCTCGGTCGCTGCCGTCAGTGAGGCAGGAGCCCGCTCGCTTGAGTCGCTCTCGTCGGTCGCTGCACGCTGCTGCTGGTCAGGGGCCTTCTTCAGAGCACGCGAGCGACCGAAGCGACCGAGGGCTGCGCTCTGTGACGCACATCCACGCGGGGAGCAGGGACAGGTCATCAAGCCCCTCCCGCCGGTCGCTTCAGTCGCTCGCCGACTCGACCAGCCCTCCTGAGCAGGGCAAACGCCAGCGACTCGGGGTGCCTGGGCGTCGGCTCCGTCCGTCGCTGGTGTCACCAGGCGGCGGGCGGCGGGGATCACATGGTCGCGTTCCCGACACCACGCATCCGCCGATCAGCATCTCGGGCACGCGGGGCGGGTGAGCACGACAGTTGCCCGAGCCACCCGTTCGATGGCGGCTCGCGGCTGATCAGGCCTTCGGAAGGGTGATCCCCAAGGCGACCATGGCGGGCGAGGGAGGCCCGCCCTCGGAGCGCTCGGTCTTGTGGCCGGGCTTGCCGGGGGCCAGCGTCCGCGGGTCGACCGACTCCAGCGGGGCGCCGGTGCTGTATTCGCCGTCCGGGAGGGTGTCGCGGTCGTGGGGGGCCAGCCAGAAGACCCGGCGGTGGAAGGTGCCGGACGCGGGGGCGGCCTTGGCCGTCCGCCCGAGCACGGCGTAACCCACCATGCGACCGTCGCGGTGGTAGGCGGGCTTGCCGCGACGGGTGGGCAGCCTGTCCAGGCTCTGGCGAACGTAGTCGAGCCCCTCGGTGTCCTCCAGCCACACCAGCTCGACCTCGTGGCACAAACTCGATTCGTTGATCAGGCTCATCGCCGGGCCTCCTCACCGTGGAACTCGGAGCTGAGGCCGATACCCGGATAGAACTTGCGCGAGTTGGACAGGATCATATCCTTTGGCGACGTCATTCTCAGTGTGTCGCGAATGCGTGCGGCGAAGTTACGGGCCGAGACGGGGGTGGCGCCCTCTGAGCTGCACCAGCGGGTGTAGGCCGCGTACAGACTCGTCTGTTCGGCACGCAGGCCCGCTTCGAGTATGCAGGCGTCTCCGATGAACCGCCCCACTACATCCTCCGTCGCTTCGTAGGCATCTGTCGCTAGACGTACCCGTTGCGGCCCTGACAAGTCTTTCTCGCCCGCCAGGTAGCGGCGGGCTCCATCGACCAACCAGGACAAAATTCCCGGTCCCTCCTCATCCACCAGGATGCGTGCGAGGTTGTCAATCTTATGTTCTTCGGACACCACCCGCTCAAAGGGGATCAGGCGCAGCCGCCGCCAGAAGGCGAACCCGCCCGTGCTCACCTCTGGGCGGTGGTTGCCCAGCAACCACAGGTGGTGAGTCGGGTCGAAGCTGAAGAAGTCCTGACGCATCCGCCGCGCCTTGATCTTGTCGCCGCCCGTCAGCAGCTTCACCCGCGCCTCGTCGAAACGATCGCCGGGCTTGAGCTCGGAGCAGACGATGACCCGGCGGCCGTGCAGCTCGGCCAGGTCGGTGGGGTGGCCGTCGAACGACTTGGCCATGAGGAAGCCGGGCGGAGCCGCGTCGGCGTAGTCGCCGAGCAGCTGCAGCATGACCTCCAGCAGCACGGACTTGCCGTTCTTGCCGGCGCCGAACAGGAACGGCAGGACCTGGGCGCCGACGTCCCCGGAGATGGAGTAGCCCAGCAGCAGGTGCAGGAAGTCGACGGTCTCCTTGCCTTCGGCGTCGTCGCCGAAGGTGTCGGCGAGGAACCGCTCCCAGCGCGGGATGGGGCCCGGCTCGGGGGCCAGGGTGGTGGAGCGCGAGTGCAGGTGCTGCTCGGGGTCGGGAGCGGTGATCAGGCCGGTACGCAGGTCCACCACCCCGGCGGGGGTGCACAGGGCGTAGGGGTCGGCGTCCAGCAGGGCCGCGTTGAGCGCCATGCCGGGAGCCGCCTTGGCCTGTACGAGCATGGCGTGGATGCCGGCGGTCGACAGGGCTCGCTTCTTGTGCCGCCGCAGGTCGCTGGCGGTGTGCCGGTGGTGGCGGTCGAAGACGGCGAGCTGGTCGGCCATCTCCCCCGCCGCCCAGAGCACGGCGTCGCTCTCGTCGGGGATCCAGCGGTACTCCGCCCATCGGTACCAGCCGAGGCCGGGCACGTGCTTGAAGTCGCGCCCGTACAGGTGCACGAACAGCTTGGCGTTGCCCCGGTCGCTCAGCGACTCGGGCAGCAGCCCGTCGCTGGTCGCGGGGGCCTGGACGGGCGGCGCGGCCGGCGGCGGAGCAGCGGCCGGCGGGAGCTCGGCCAGTTCGAGCATCTGCTGGGCGGCGGCTTCCGCGTTGAAGCCCCCGGACGGGGTGCCGGGCGTCATGAGCGTTCCTGGAGGTAGAGCGGCCGGGTGGAGCCTCGGGTCAAACCGCTGCTGATGATCTTGTCGGAGCGGCCCTCCTGTCCAGGACGCGCGTGATGGGCGGCCTCCGTCAGCATCGTCTCGGCGTCGTGCACGGACAGATATCCTCCCGCGACGAGGCCGCCTGCGGTGTACGCCGCCCGGTTGAGCTTGGCGGTGAAGCCCGCCCCCTGCGGGACGGACGCGCACGCCTCGATGTCGGCCAGCAGGCGGTGCAGCAGGCGTTCGGCTTTTCCGTCCCGGCCGCCGGCGCCGACGACGGCCTGGCGGGCGCGGGGCGGGATCGGGTGGGTCTGCTGAGGGGGCCTGGCGGCGGGGACGGGGACGTGCCCGGTGCGCGAGAGCTCCTGGGCGAGCCAGCGCGGCAGGGGCGCGGGCACGCGGCACTCCCCCACCACCGTGTAGGCGCCGTCCTGGGTGCGCGTCCCGGGCGCGATGATGTAGCCGCCGTGGGCGCGTACGTCGACCTGCCAGGCCAGGGCACGGGAGGAGCTGGAGCCGGTGGAGCAGAGGAACGTCTGACCGGGCTCGGCGCGATACCAGATGTGCAGGCCTCCGGAGGGCGTACGGACCCGCAGCGTCGAGGCGTCGGCCGCCGGGTCGGCGGCGCGGCGCAGGGCCGCCAGCAGCGCCAGGGTGTCGAAGCCGGTCGCTAGGCCCGCCAGGTCCACCCTGGGGTCGATGGGGATGCCGGGCAGCAGGCGGTTGCGGTCGGGCACCGGGGTGGGGTGGGCGTCCACATCGATGACGACGAGCCGGGCGGGACCGCAGGCGACACCGACGCCGAACGCCGGGTGGGCGCCCCACCAGCTGTCGATCAGCTCCGGATCGACGGTGGCGGCATGGAAGCCGTGGCACCACCGTCCCTGCCGCAGGCAGGCGCATCCGGCGGGGTCGTGCCCGGCGGCCTGGCAGGCGGGACAGTTGCGCGCCGGGGTCTTCCGGCCGGCGGCGAGGGGGTGGACGGGCCAGCCCTGGGCGGCGCACCAGCGGGCGATGTCGATCGGCCTGGAGAGCTGAGGAGGGCTGGGGGTGACGTCGTCGAGAGGGGCGTGCAGAGTCACGTCATCCCTTCTCGTGGTCCGGGCAGAGGGTGTGTCGCCGGTTCGGCCTGCTTGCCCGTCGCCGCCCGTGAGGGAGGCTGAGCGACTGAAGCGACCGAGCCTTGAACATGGCACGACAGATTAGCGGACCTTGGGGCGGCTGTGGGGGATGGCAACCGCGTGGCGGAAGAAATGCGACGCGGCTTCGCGATGGCCCCGCGAGGCCGGGCGCGGCCGGGGCTATGGGCGCCGGACCGCCTGGAGTAGCGACTGAAGCGACTCTACTGAGCACTTATGACGCCAACACAACCTTGCGTTCTACGACGACATATACCGGAGGAGGAGTCGCTTTGGTCGCTGCCCATCCTCCCTCATCGCGCTGACCTGCGGCTTTGTCAGCTACTCAGCACCAGCGACCGAAGCACCGTCAGTCCCTCGCTCCCCCTCCGCCCCACGGGCCACGCGGCTTTTGGGATTGTTTGAGCCTCGGCCCGGAGAGGGAGCGACTGAAGAGACCGGGCCAGTCCCCGGTCGCTTGGGTCGCTCCCAGCACCCAAGCGACTGACGCTCAGTCTCTGCGCCCCCGAGGGCCGGACGATCACGGCAGCGACCGGAAACCCCGCCCCGTCCCCGCCCCTCAGATCGTGCGCCGAGCAGCGTCGCATGCCGGTCTTCAGTCGCTTGAGTCGCTTCGATCGCTCGGCCCGGTGCCGGGGTGCCGGCCCCCGGCGTGAAGAAAACCTGCCGAGCGGCGAACACTGGGCGACAGTTGCCTTCGGAAGGACGCCATGACTGCACCACCCGACGCCCGCGATGTCATGGAAGACGTCACCGTGGTCGAGCGGTCGCTGGACGATCCCGAGCTTTTCGCCCTCCTGTACGACCGGTACTTCCAGGAGGTCTACCGCTATCTGGCCGCCCGGCTCGGCAGTGAGCAGGCCGAGGACCTGGTCGCGGACGCCTTCCTGCTCGCGTTCGACGGCAGGCGCGGCTTCGACCCGGATCGGGGCACCGTGCGGTCGTGGTTGTTCGGCATCGCCACGAACGTCGTGGCCCGTCACCGCCGCAGAGAGGGCCGCCGGCTGAACGCGCTCAGCAAGGTCGCGGCCGAGGAGTGCGCCGACGGGCCCGAGGACCGGGTGACCTCGCAGCTCGCGGCGCAGGCCAGCCGGCCCGAGCTCGTACGGGGGCTGAAGGGCCTGGCGAAGGGCGATCGCGACGTGGTGTTCCTGCTCGTGTTCGGCCGGCTCGGCTACGAGGAGATCGCCACGGCCCTGGACATACCGGTGGGGACCGTCGGGTCCCGGATCAACAGGGCGCGCAAGAAGCTGCGCAAGGCCCTGGGCGACGTCAACCCGATCGGGGAGTGGTGATGGACGAGTTGAAGCTGATCGAGGCCGCGTTCACGGAGCCTGAGCCCACGCCGGAGGCGGCGGCCAAGGGACGTGACCGCCTCCTCCGGCTGACCCGCCAGGCACAGGCGGCGCGGGTGGACCGTGCGCGCCGCAGCCGGCCGGCCATGCGGCCGATCCGGCGCGTCGCCCTGGTCGGCGCCATGGCGGTGACGCTCACCGGCGGCATCGTCGTCACCCAGGTGAGTCTGGGCGGCTCCGACCCGCGTGCCCCTGGACACCTGATCGCCGCCCCTCCGGCCGACGCCAGGACGCTGCTCACCCTGGCCGCGTCGGCCGCCGCGGGCCGCCCCGACACGGTTCCGGCCCGCGACCAGTACGTCCACACCAGGACGCTGGCCCAGCACAGCCTCTACACCAAGGACGACTCGGGCCGGACTCTCTACACCAAGGTGCTGGTCAGCGAGGAGCGCTGGGAAGCCGCAGACGTGGGCAAGCCCTGGCTGAGCCGTCGCCAGAACCTGTCGGCCACGGGACCGGCGCCCCGCAAGTACTGGGACCACGGCGTCGAGGACATCGTGTCCGAGCCGGGCGCCTGCCCAGGCCAACCGGCGTACGCGCGGCTGGGTGCCTGGCCGACGGACCCCGCCCAGGTACGCGCGAAGATCGTGGCCGACACGGGCGAGCAGCCGCTGCGCATCTGGCGCTCACTCCAGAGCCTGATCCGCGAGTCCGTCGTCCGCCCCAGCCTGGGAGCCTCGCTCTACCAGGTCGCCGCCGGACTGGACGGCATCGTGCTCATCGGCGACGCCGTCGACGCGGCCGGCCGCCCCGGCCTGGCCGTCGCCATGGACGAGGGCGACGGCACCCGATCCGAGCTGATCTTCGATCGGACGACCTACCGCTACCTGGGCGAGCGCACGGTGAACACCAGGGACCGCAGGGTGAAGGTGTCCCCCGGCCGCGAGTACACCGAGAAGAAGGGCGCGATCAACGGCACCGCGGTGCTCGCCGTCGAACTCACCCCCGGCCTGCCCGAGGCGTCGCCCAAGGCGTCCCGCATGAAGATCCCCTGCTGAGACTTCTCCCCCACCTGCTCCGGCCTTCCGTGGCCGTGAGTTCTGTTTCGCATGCCCTCAAAGAAGAAGGAGAACATCGATGTTCATCGCCAAGGCCGTCGCGGCCACCATGCTCGCCGGCGCGTTCGGCGGCCTCACCTCCCCGCTGCCGGGGGACGCCGCCGCGTACGAGAAGCAGACCCGGCTGGAGGCCGAGCGCGTCGCCTGCATGAAGGAGCGGGGCCTGGACTATGTGGCCTCGCCGGAGCCCCGGCACACGTGGCAGCCCGGCGAGCGGGAGCGGCTCGCGGGCGACGTGGAGGCGCTGCGGGCGTACCGGGCCAAGTACGGCTTCGGCGTCTGGTCCGCGAACGTCTATCCCAAGGACGCCGCCGTCAACCCCGTCCAGCACGAGAACCCCAACGACAAGATGCTGATGTCGCTCTCGGCCGACCGGCTGAAGAAGTGGCGCGCCGCCGACGAGTCCTGCTTCTCCGAGGCGGTCAAGCAGGTGCTGGGCAAGACCGTCACCTCGCAGGAGGACTACCACGACCGGCTCGAAGCGGCGGTGCGGAAGTCGTTGAGCGTTCTCGACCAGGACAAGCAGCTCGTCCAGCTGGGCAAGAAGTTCGCCGCGTGCCTGGGCGTCAGCCGGAGCGAGCCGACCGCACTGGACGGGCTCAGCCACGCCAGGATCGTGCGGCAGGCATCGGACGTCGCCAAGAAGGCGTGGAAGGGCGAGCTGCCCGAGGCGCCCAAGGGCAGGACCGTCATCTTCCGGCCCACCCTCAAGCCCGCCCAGGCCAGGCCGTACCTGGACAAGGAGATCAAGACGGCGTTGAAGGACCTGCGGTGCGGTGAGGACTTCTACCCCGCCTACGCCCCCAAGGCCATGGAGATCACGTCGAAGGTCTACCAGGAGTTCGGCCGGGAGGGCGCGGCCCAGGCGATCCCGTCCCGGATCTACCGCAAGCTCGCCTGACGCGGCGTCGGCCTCAGCCCGGCCTGGATCTTCTAGTCCGTCTTCAGGTTCAGCTCATAGAGGACGGGTTTCATGGCGGCCAGGTCGGGTTGTCCGGTCGTGTGGGTGGAGGCCTTCGCGTAGATGTCGGCGAACAGGGAGTTGAAGTAGGCGAACGCGACGCCGCCCGGGCGTTCGCCGGGGGTGTCGCCGAGAAGGCCGCTGACGACGCCGACCACGTAGCCGAGCCCCTTGCGCTGGTCGAAGGCGTCGATCACCGGACCGCCGGGGGCCATGCGGTCGATGCGGCACTCGATCGTGAGTGCCTCGTGGCCGGACATCCGGCCGGAGGTGCCCTCACACCACTGCAGGGCGCTGCCAGGGAACAGGCGGGGCTCCCCGGTGGGCGTCCTGGGGTAACCGAAGGCGTGGTAGCGGTTGCTGACGCGCCGGTTCCACTCGAGGCCCTGGGTGGGCACGTTGGCGCCGAGCGGGCCGACGTCCACGGCCCGGCCGGACGGATGAGAGCCGGCGCCGTTGTAGACGGTGGCGAAGCCGTAGTCGTAGGCGGGGTCGCTGGTGTCGTCGAGGAAACCTGGCGGGACGAACAGGTCTTTCAGCAGGTAGACGCCCTGCGGAGCGGTCTTGTCGTGGTACTGCGGGATGAAGACCAGGCCCTTGTACCCCTTGCGGGTACGCGGGTCGACCAGGCAGCGGGCCGAGGTCATGATCAGGTTTTGCTCACGGGACTGTACGGCGGTCGCGGCGCAGTGCACGGCGTCGCCCTCCGAGACCCGGAAGAGGGCGCCGACGGAGCGCACCTGTCCCGACAGGGCGGCCGGCGCGCTCTCCACCGAGCTGGGAGACGCAGGGGCCGGCGTGACGGGCGGCGTGGCCGGCGGCGCCGAGCATCCGGCCACGATCAACAAGAGCGACGCCGCGAGAGGGCTGAGAAGTGGCTTCATCGGGGCAGACCTCTCCGAATGTCATGTCGAGCCGGCGATCGTCCACCCGCCCGTCGAGGACCGACCGGCGGCTGATCCGGCAGACGTCGGCGAACGGGTCAGCCGGGCGGCCGACCTCCCACCGGTGGATGGTTCCCTTGGTGTCCCCGGTGACGACCGTCGTCTCGCCGGGGTCGACGGCCACCGTCTGTGCCTCCCCGGGGAGGCCGGTCAGGGACGCGCCGATCTGGCGGTGTGTGGCCACGTCCCACACCCGCGTGGTGCCGTCGCTCCCCGAGGTCACCACCACCTGGCCACTCCGGCCGAAGACCGCCGACAGCACCGGCCCGGTGTGGCCGGTCAGCGGTTCACCCTCCGCCACCAGGCCGGACTCCTCCACCGACCAGATCCGGGCGGTCCCGTCGCCGCCGGCGGTCACCAGGCGGCTGCCGTCGGCGGCGAAGGCCGCTCTGATCACGGGGAACGAGCGGGCGTCGATCGTGAGGAGCAGGTCGAAGGTGCGTACGTCGAACACGCGGACCCTCTTTCCCGCGACGACGAGCCTGCGTCCGTCGGGGCTGAAGACGACGTCGTTGTACGACTCGCGGGACCCGATGATGCCCGGACCCGCCGCCCGATGGGTGGCCGTGCTCCAGAGGCGGACCGAGTCGTCGGCGCCCACGGTCACGAGCGTCCGCTGGTCAGGGCTCACCGCCACGGCGTTGATCGACCCGGTGTGTCCCAGGAAGGGCTCGCCGATCTGCCGGCGCGTGGACACGTCCCAGAGGCGGGCGGTGCTGTCGTCGCCGACGGTCGCCAGCTGGCGGCCGTCGGCGGTGAAGGCGAGCCCGGTCACCTGCCTCGTGTGGCCGGTCAGCCGGCCGGCCTCCTGCCACGTGGCGGTGTCCCAGAGGCGGACGTCGGAACCGGCCGCCGCCAGAAGACGCCCGTCGGGGCTGAACGCCGTCGCCGTGATCTCCTGGTCACCGCCGGGGAGCGGGACGCCCCGAGGATGATGCGTGCCGACGCGCCACAGGGCGCTGCCGCCGACGCTCGCGGTGACCAGCGTCCGGCCGTCGGGACTGGCATCGAACGCCAGCAGATCGTGGGCGCTCGCCGGGAGCGTGGCCGGCGTGCGCCAGAGCTCGTCCCGGATCGCGATGAGCTGCTCCGACGGCATGGCGACACTTCGGCCGTCCGCGCTGAACCTGACAGCTCCGACCGGCCGCGCCTGCCCGATCGGGCGAAGGCGGGGCGTGTCCCACGTCCGGAGGTTTCCGTCGGTGTGCGCGGACAGCAGCTCGCGGCCGCGGAAGGCGAGGTCGGTGACCGGGCCTCCCTTCGTCGGGAGAGGCCGCCCGACGGCCTTGTGCGCGGCCACGTCCCAGAGCCTCAGGACGCCGTTCTGGTCGCCGCCGGCCAGCACGGTCCCGCTGAAGGCCAGCGCGGTGACGGGACTTCCGCCGACGAACGGGGCGTCCGACGGCGCACCCGTACGGTCGTCCCACAGGCGTACGGCTCCGTCCTCCCCCGCCGTGGCCAGCACCTGAGGACCGAAGGCCACGTCGAAGATCGGGCCCGTACCGACGTCGATCGGATCGCCCACAGGCTCGCCGCCGGGCACCGACCAGCGCCGGACCACCCCGTCACCCCCGGCGCTGACCACCGCCCGGCCGTCCGGGCGGAAGGCCAGCGCGTTCACCGGCCGGTCGTGGGCCTTGATGGTCTCCCCCACCTGCTCGTACGTACGGGTGTCCCAGAACTCGACGGCGCCGGCATCGGTCCCGATGGCCACCAGTCGCCCGTCGGGACTGAAGACCGCGGCGTCGGTACGTACGCCGGGGTTGAGCGCGATCCTGATCGGGTGGGCCAGCGCGTTGAACAGGCTGTGCCGGGCCTCCGGGGTGTGCGCGAGGTGCCAGGCTTCGGCGGCGAGCCAGCGGGCCGACTCCGGTTCGGTCCGGATCAGGTCGACGCTCGTCTGGGCGAACTGCCGGGAGAGGGTGTTGTCCCGCTCGGCGGCCACCGTGTTCGCCGACACGACGGCGATGACCCCCGCCACCAGGGACAGCACGGTCAGCCCCGCGAGCGTGCCGATGACCGTACGCCGGATCCTGGCCGCCCGCGCGACCGCCCGGTCACAGGCGCGCAGGAAGGCCAGCGTGGTCGCGCTCAGGGCGGTCTCGTCGGCGAGGCGGTCGCGTACGGGTTCGACGGCGGCCAGCCTGGGCGCGGAGTAGAGGTAGCCGGCCTGGCGTCCCGCGGCGTCCCACTGGGCGGCGTCGTCGGCCAGCCGGTGCTGGACGGTGAGGTCGGCGCGGTCGGCCTCGATCCAGCCGCGCAGCCGGGGCCAGCCGCGGATGAGCGCGTCGTGGACGAGCTCGGCGTTCTCCTCGTCCACGATCACCAGGCGGGCCTTGGCCAGGACGTCGAGCACGTGGCGGCCGGGGAGCTCGCCGATGGGCACCCGCCTGCGGGTGTCCTCGGTGCTCGTGCCGAGCCGTACCAGCCGGAGCAGGATGGTGCGGGCGGTAGCCAGGTCCGCCTCGCCGAACGAGTCCAGCACCCGGTCGGCGGCCTGGGCCAGGGAGCCGGCGATGCCGCCGGTCGCCCGGTAGGCCCGCAGGGTGAGCACGCCGTCGGCGCTGCGCAGCCAGGTGGCGAAGAGGGCGTGCGAGAGCAGCGGCAGGGAGATCCCGGCGGAGGCCACATCCTCCAGAAGCAGCTCGACCAGGCCGTCCTCCAGGGTGAGCCCGGTGGCCAGGGCGGGTTTGGCGATGACGTCCCTCAGCTGGTCCTCGGTCATCGCGGTGACCGGTTCGGGGCGGCGCAGGGCCGGGACGAGCTCGGGGAGGTCCGTACAGTGACTGAAGAAGTCGGCGCGCAGCCCGAGCACGACATGAGCGCGGTCGCAGAGCCGCACCAGCTCCGCGACGAAGCCACGCCGGCGCGACTCGTCCGCGCAGAGGGTGAAGACCTCCTCGAACTGGTCGACGACCAGCAGCCCGCCGTCCGGGACGCCGCCGGGAACGCGCGGCTCCGCTCCCGGCTTCATGATCATGTACGGTCGTGCGCCCCATGCGTTGAGCAGCCCCGCCCGTAACACCGACGACTTCCCGGCCCCCGACGGCCCGACCACCAGCAGCGGCACGCCGTCCCGCCGCTCCAGCCGGTCGATCAGCCGTGCGGTCAGCTCGTCACGGCCGAAGAAGAACGCCTTCTCGTCCATACCGAACGGACGCACCCCCGGATAGGGGCAGTGCTCGTCCCCGCGGGAGGCGACGGCGGGCAGCGCCCGCTCCTCACGCGGCCGGGCGGCGTTGAGCGCGAAGGGCAGGCGGGCGCCGTGGTCGGCCGCGACGCGGCGCGGCCGGGGACGCCCGTCGAGAGCGCGGGTCAGACAGCGGTAGACGTCCTCGACGGTGAGCACGGGCGGCGCGGCAGGATCGCCGTCGCGCAGCACCCGGATCAAGGCCCCGCCGAACGCCGTGTGCTCCTCCCCCGGCACCGCCCAGGCCTGCTCCTCCCTGCCGGTCGCGGTGAGCAGATAGCTCCCCCGCCACGCCTCCGCCAGGCCGGCGTGGCAGCAGTCGAGCACCACGACGGCCAGCCGGGCGCGGCTCTGCGACAGCAGCCGGTGGACCTCCTGGTAGGGCAGTGCCTGGTAGGCCGCCGCTCCGCGGGTGAGGTCAACGGTCTCTCCGGTGGCCAGGTAGAGCTTGCCCTGCGGTCCGATGAGCCCGTGGCCGACGTAGTAGAAGAACAGGACGTCCGGCCGGCCCTGGCCGAACCGGTCGATCGCACCGGCCAGCTCGCCCGGGCTGCCCGGGTCGATCAGCTCGGTGATCGCCTCCGGAGCCAGCCCGGCCCGTTCGACCAGCGCGGCCGACAGGTCCGCGACCGTCCGCGCCACCGCGGGCACCTCGCCCAGCTTGGACGCCGGATGGTGGTGGGCGGTGCCGACCAGCAGTGCCCGGGCGCCGGCCGCCGACAGCAGCAGCGGCGGCAGCGGCGGCAGCGGCGGCAGCGGGGGCTGCGGGCGCTGTGGTGGTTGCTGCGGCTGCGGCTCATCCACCGGCCCCGCCGTCAGGAGGGATCTCGTTGGGAGGCTCTCCGCTGATCGCCCGCTTGATCTGCCCGGTAAGCTCGCCCAGCTGCGCGCCGTCGAGCCCTTTCACCCGGGTCACGCTCACGTCCACCTGACTGGTGGACCTGGTGTTCCTGATCTTGATCTTCACGTCGCTCCGCCGAAAACGCAGCCAGGCGATGATCACGCTGGTGACCCCTGCCACGACCTCCGGCGACTCCACGGCGATCTGCACCAGATCGGCCACGGGTCCCAGCGTGCCCTCCGGCGGCGGGCTCTCCACCAGCTCCACCCAGGCCCGTAGCTCCTGATCCTCGGTCAACCACGCGTGCAGGTCACGCAGGTCCGCTGACGCGTCATCTCGATCGTCGCGACAATGCTCACATGTATGACATCTGCCGCCGACACTGATTCGTCACACCCCGTCGTCGCCCGCCTGTCTGCCAGGAGGAGCGGTGTGACGTCTTCACCCTCGCCGACCTCGACGCGTTCGAGCTCGGTTTCGGTACGACCGGACCGCCGAGGACCGGCGAACTCATCGCTCGCCGGTCAGCTCTGGATGCACCCGCTGTGAGCACCTGGAAGAGGAGTCCGGCGCCGCGGCGGTCGAGCTCGACCTGACCGACAGGGCACCGGGCCACCCTTCTCACGTGCTCTCACGCGGCTCTCAGGTGGCGGGAAGAGCCCTGACGCCGGACGCCCCGGTGAGCGCGCCGTCCTCGTCGTCGTCGAGCAGATATGCCTCCACCGCGACGGAGACCAGCGTGGACAGGTGCTCGGCACCGGTCTCCTCGACGAGCTCGGTCAGGATGTCGAGCTCGGCCGGGCGGAACTGCACCGGCCACAGCACCCGGCGGATGCCCGCCTTCGACCGTGACCGCAGGTTCCTTCGAGGTGGGAATCGCGAGCCGTTGGGCCGGCTCACTTCCAGGCGTGCCTGCACCAGGACCCCCAGTACGCCTTCGGTCAGGTAGTGGTCGATGGCGTCCATCGCCAGCTGGGCGTACTCGATGCCCTCGGCCCGGCTCATCTCGCGCGCCCGCTCTTTCACCTTGGGCGTCACATAGATGCTGACCTGCTCAGGCGTCTGGTACGCACTGGTCGGCGAGGGCTCGTCGACCGGAACGGGCGCGCGGCGGGCGGCGGCCTGCGCGGGACGAGCGGCCTGGCGGCGCGGCTTGGTCGCGTGAGGCGTAGAAGGACGCGGCGGCGACATCGACGGCGCGTCGTCCGCCGTACGGGCTTGTGGAGCCGCCTCAGGGGCCGCGAGGGGCGAGCCTGCGGAGCTGCCGGACGATCCCGACGGCTCTGGCCGGGCGTCCGCGTCCGTGTCCGTGAGTGGAACGACCGCGCTTACGGGCTTCGCGGGCGTCTGCGGCGTGGCCGTCTCGACGGCGAGCCCGGCGGAGGCGCTCTCCGCCTCCTGAGCCACGGGCGGGGGAGCGACCGGTGGCGCCGGAGCTTCGACCTCGGCGGGCTCTGCTGCGACCGGTGCTGCCGCCGCAGGCTCGGCTGCGACCGGCTCCGCCACCGGCTCTGCGTGAGGAGCCGGAGCGGGAGCAGGTGGCGCCGGTGCAGAGGCCGCCGCCGCGGCCGGTGCAGAGGCAGGCGTGGCGGCCGGCGCAGGAGCCGGCGCAGGAGCCGGCGCTGCCGTGGCTGTGGCTGTGGTTGAGGCGGCCGCCGGAGCCTCCGGAGCAGGCTGTTTCCGCTCCCCCTCGGCCGGCTTGCCGACCAGCGTCGCCAAGCCGCTCTGTCCTCGCTTGCCGCGCGCCCGGGTCATCCCGCTGAGGCGAGGCTGCGGCGGCTTGTCGTCGAAGAACTCGCTCGTCATGCGTACGCCTCCGCTTCCAGTTCCAGCGCCCGAGCGATGATCTCCATGGTGGCCTCTTCCATCTCGATGGCGGAGGTCTCGGCCGACTCCGAGCTGAGAGACAGCTGGTGTTGCCGGGCGTGCTTCTTCCAGTCCGCGCCGGCGGTCAGATCCGCCAGTTCGGCGAACACCCGGCCGTGCTTGCGGCACTGGTCGGCGACGTTGACGGCCCGCGTGATGACGGTCTGGAAGATGGGAATCCCCGAGTCGCCGAGCACGCCTTCGATCTCGCGCCGCTTCTTTGCCAGGAAGCCGATCTCCTTCACACCCACCACCTCCCCCTCTTCGTCCTTGACCTTGCGCAGATGCTGGCGGTCGAAGCCGAACAGCAGCACGCCGAGCGGCGTCAGCGCCGGATTGAGCGGAGATGCGACGTCGAAGACTTCGCTGACGCCCTCAAGGCCCTGGATTGCACCCTGGTCGAAACAGACCGGGATGAGCACGTACTCGGCGGCGACGGCAGCCAGGTGCTGGAGGTCGGCGATGTTGGGCGGGCAGTCGATGAGGATCCACTCGTATTCGTCCGACACGTCCGCCAGTGCCTGGGCCAGACTCAGCAGGATCTCCCTGCGGGGATCGATGGACCTGGTGCCGATGATCGACGCGGTCGTTCGCTTGAGCACCTTGCCGCCAGGAACGACGTCGAGCTGAGGCCGTACGTCGCGCACGATGTGCAACGGCCCGGTGCCCTCCACCACGTTGATGACGCTCTGCCCCTCGTCGTCCCCGGGCCTGCCCTGGTAGCCCAGATCCAGCCCCAGGTTGCCCTGAGGGTCGAGGTCCAGGGCGAGGACCCGCTTGGACGATCCCGCTTGGTGGAGCGCGGCTGCCAGCTGGGCCGAGATGTTGGCCGTGGTGGTGGTCTTCCCGGCGCCCCCCTTGTTGTTCAACACGATGAGTACCCGCCGCAGCTTGGGGCGGATCTGTTCGATGATCTCCTGCGTGGTCATCCCACGGGCCTGAGTGGCAGAGAGGGGGAAGCTCATGGATCTACTCTCCTGTGCATTCCTAGGACTGGACGGAAGGTCCCTTGTTCCTGCAGAGGCGCAAGCTCCCGGTAACGTGACGAAGCTGATGGAACTTCCGTCCCTTTCTTAACAGATGAATCCCTTGAACGTCATCTTCAGCTCCGGCGTGTCGCCGCGCTCGTTCTCCCGCTCCCCTGGGCAATCCCTCAACGGGCCTCCCCTTCCGCTGCCCCCTCCGCCCGTCGCCCGCTCGGTGACCTGATGCGGCCACCCGGCAGTCACTTCGACGAAGGATCGCTCACCCGCGCTATCCGCCGACGAGTGCATCCGCTGGCCTCGTCACGGCCTGACCTTCTGCCCTGATCACATACGGCTCCTCCATCTGCTGTCACACCCGATCTGGTCATCAGTCTGCTCGGCTGTCGGCACGGTGCTCGCATCACCGATTGACCTATGACGTGATAGGACTTTCTGCAGAACATCTGCCAAGACGCTTTACAGCACTGTCTCCTGTCATTTCGGCCTCCCTTGCACTCTGCCTGCCGCATCCACTATCGATGTGAATATCTTCAGGCCATTCGGAGACACTATTCATATCACTATCCCTGGTACTTCTGATGCAGATAGCTGCAAGCCTGTCTCTATACCTTTCGACAGACCTGTCTGCACACCTATTACTCGATCCGACCTGGGGTGATGTGATCTCCCCGACGGGGGTGGCGAGCCCGATGGCGCGCCGACATGTGAAACTCAGGACCGGTCGTGAGCCCTTAAGGAAGGTCTCCTGGCTCGCCCTGCACAGCGCGGCCGGGAGTGCGCTGCCGACTACTCCCTCATCTCATGCATGCCATACGCAAAATAACGAAGACGTCGGCTGGCGCCGGGCGGCAATACACGGGAATTATGAGGAGGCCCTGGAAGCGTGCGGGGATGCGGAGATAGCGCGGTGACCGGTACTGCCGGCCCGCCGGTCAGGCCGTCCAGGCGGGGTAGGTGGCGGCGATGAGGCGGTGCAGGAAGGCGTCGATGTCGTCGAGGCCGTAGGAGGCCAGCACGTCGGGCGGCTGGGAGAGCAGG
Organism: Nonomuraea wenchangensis; assembly: GCF_900111685.1. Lineage (GTDB taxonomy): Bacteria > Actinomycetota > Actinomycetes > Streptosporangiales > Streptosporangiaceae > Nonomuraea > Nonomuraea wenchangensis. The sequence goes on along the minus strand of NZ_FOHX01000012.1, from coordinate 235,472 downwards.
TGGGCCAGCGCGCCGTTGATGGCCAGGGTGACCAGGGCGGCGCCGTCCCGGGTGGCGGGGAGGCCGGCCGCCTGCTGCAGGACCAGGTGCAGGTCGAGGTCGGCGCGCGCGAGCCGGGCCATGGTCTGCCGCACCTGTGCGTTCCTGGCGGCCTCCGCGTTCAGTTCGAGGTAGGCCAGGACGCGTGACCTGTTGTCCGTCAGTGCTTTGTCGACCAGTCGGCGCAGCAGCGTGAGCAGTTGGTCGACGGTGTGGACCTCGGCCTGCTGGAGGTCGTCGAAGTAGCGATCCACGCACCGCTCCGCGGCGGCCTGCAGGAGGCTGCCGCGGGTCGGGAAGTAGTTCTTCGCCGTGCCTTCCGGCAGCCCGGCGACCCGGTCCGTCGCCCGGTGCGTGAGGCCCCGGCCGCCCTCGGCCGCCAGCACCTCGATCGCCGCGTCGCGCAACCGGTCGCGCCGGTCACTGTTCTCCGCCATGGGTCTCTATGTTTCCACTCGACATGACCACCACATCTGTGGTACCTCAGGTGTGGTGATTGGAATGAGAAGTGCCCTCATCGTGGGCGCCGGTGTCGGCGGGCTGACCGCCGCGATCGCGCTGCGTGCCATCGGCTGGAAGGTTTCGATCTTCGAGCGGTGGCCACGGGTCGTCGCCGAGGGCACCGCGCTGGGCCTGCGCCCGGACGCCCAAGCCGGCCTGGCCGCACTGAAACTGGGCGAACGGCTGCGCGAGCGCACCGTCCCCTACCGGTGGGCGCAGATCCGTACCCCCGGCGGCAGGCGTCTGGCTGACCTGCCGCTGGGCCGCATCGAACGGCGCGGCGGGGAGCCCGTCCGCATGCTGTCGCGGGTCTCGCTGATCGAGCTGCTGTTGGAGGAGGTGGACCCGGAGACGATCAGCACCGGCGTGGAGATCACCGATCCCGCCGGCCTGCGGGCGGAACATGACTTGGTGATCGGTGCCGACGGGGTCCGCAGCGCGGTGCGGCAGGCGTTCTTCGGTCCCGGCACGCGACCCCGCTACGCGGGCATCGTCGCCTGGCGCGGCGTCGTCGAGGGCTTCGAGCCGCAGGAGTACGGTGAGACCTGGGGGCGCGGGCAGATGTTCGGCATGACCCCGCAGGCGCCGGGCGTCACCAACTGGTACGCCCCGGTGCGCACCCCTGCCGGCATTCGCGAGACGCTCGACGACCTGCGCGCCCGCTTCGCCGGCTGGCACGACCCCATCCCCCGGGTGCTGGCCGCGGCCGACGAAGGCACCGTGCTGCGGCACGAGGTCCACGACCTGGCGCCGCCGCTGGCCTCCTACGTCACCGGGAACGTCGCGCTGATCGGGGACGCGGCCCACGCGATGACGCCCGCCCTGGGACAGGGCGCTTGCCAGGCCCTGCTCGACGCGATCGAGCTCGCCGCCTGCCTGCGCGACCACCCGGGCGACGTCGAGCAGGCGCTGCGCGCGTACGACGCCAAGCGGCGTCCGGCAACCCAGCGGATCGTCACCGCGTCCCGGTGGATGACCCGCCTGGCCGGGGCCGATCGCTTGACAGGCCCGCGCAATGCCCTGATGCGCCTCCTACCCATGTAAGGGCCCGCCTGGCTGAGGGGTCCTCCTGCCAACCAACGCCGCCAACAGGAGCGGCGACTTCGCGAGCCGGCGAGCCAGTACGAGGTCAGCTGCCGAAGCGTGCCTCGTGCTGCTGCTCGGCGAGCAAGGTGAGCCGGGGGAGGAGATCCGACAGTTGCTCCCGAAAGGCGGCATAGCGCTCCGCTGGCAGCGCGTCGAGGATCTCCTCCAGCCACCAGCCGATCTCGCGCAGCGTCGGATACTGGGCCGGCGTCAGCGGCCACTGCATCTCTCTGACGGCACGGCGCAGGCCGATCAGGTTCTCGGCCAGCTCGTCGTCCAGCAGATGGTCGAGTCGCGCACGACAGGCCACCAGTTCTCCTGCCGCCTCCCACAACGGCAGCGCGTGACGGTCGTACCACGTCGCCTCCGCCGAGCTCGTGGCGGAAGGGGTGGGGGAGCGCCGGTGTGCTCGTTCCGCTCGTTCGTTACGGGCCAGCCCCAGTTTGGCGGCGCGATGGCGCAGGATGCGGTGCTCCACGGCCTGCCTGCTGCGTACGTTGAGCGGGGGCGCCATCCGGATCATGGCGATCTGCTTGGTACAGCCCAGCTCGAGGAGCTCATGTTCCAAGCGGTCTGCTTCGTCCGGCAGGTGCGGGCAGTATCGCCGGACGTAGGCCAGCACCCACAGACCGTCGATCACGTCACCGACGAGCACCCAGTCCGGCACCCGCCGCCGGGTCAGGACGTAGCGGATCACGGTGAGCGGATGATCGGCCGGATCGTCGCGCAGCAGCACCTCCAGATCGGGATCGTGTACCTTGCGGCGTCGCTCTACAATGTCCTCAATGGCCCTCTGACCTGCGGTTTTAGTGACAATCGGCTCCGCGCGTTTCGGCATGTCAATAGTGTATTGACGTTTCTGATCATGATGGCGCCGGTCGGCCGATGACACGAGCGCCGATATTTCGACGTCCATCGAAATGACAGCGTCCAGGTCGGGAGCAGCTTCCACTGTCATCTTCGCTGCGTCCAGACAATGTCGGACCTGGCCGCAGGTCACCGGGGACTCTTCCAGCCGGAGGGCCCGCTCTCCCCGACGGTCCGCGCGGCCGTCTACCGGATGCTGGCCGACCTGCCAGGGGTACAGTCGCTCGGCCAGGCCACCGACCCCAAGGGCCGTCAGGGCCAGGCCTTCACCCGCACCGCGGACGGGCTGGACGGCGGTATGGGCACCAGCCGCATCATCCTCGATCCCGAGACCGGGCAGTCGCTCGCCTTGGAGTCGTACGAACGCCCCGGCGGCACACGTACTGGCTACACCGCTGTCCTGACCAGCGGCCCGACCGACACCCCGCCCACCGCCTCCTAGCCCGCCTGCCAGCCAAGCGGATCTCTTCAGGTTTGTCCCCAAGTCCGTGGTGAAGTCGATCCGGAGGGATGGCCGTTCGAAAGACCGGAACCGCGCCCCGGACCGACTTCACCAAGCGGAGCGCCCGCTGAGCCGATCTTGGTGCCAGAAGGTCGAGGCGCTCCGAGCGGTGATCATCTCTCAGCTCCAGGCGCACGACGTTCCGACCACGTGAAGGCTCCGCTGGCATCCCGGACCAGAACAATCCCGAACCCTGGAGCCATGGCCTCTACCTGAGTCGCCCAAGGTCACAGCACGTGATCTTCGGCTGATTACGGTCATCTTCGATGACTGTGACGGTGCCCAGGTCGGGAGCCGGTCCCACTGTCATTTTCGCTGGGTCCAAACACGAGGTGTCTGTCTGACGGCTTTGAAGATGACGGTCCATCACGTCATCTGGAAGCGGACCTGCCGGTGGGCCATCGGAGTTGCTGACGTTGGGAGCGCTACTTGGCCCATGGGGGCGACAGTTGGCCCCGCGTGTCCGCCAGGCAGGGGTGACTGAGCGCTTCAGTTGGCGGATGTGCGCTTGAACTGCGGAGTTCCGCGCATACGAGCAGCGTGGAGAGACTACTTCGGGCCGGCTCGATCTGCTGCGTTCGCTGGCGAGAGGGATGACATGCCGGTGTCGTGTTTGATCAAGATCTGCCGTATGTCTGTGCCGCCGAGAGTGCTGGGCCAAAATGGCCCGCATGTCTACCATGCCCGCAGATCACGCTGAGACCGCACAGCCCTCCCCCATCAACGACTACGACAGGATGGCTGAGGGCTACGCGGCCGAGAACGAGACGAGCCTCCTGAACGCGTACTACGAGCGGCCCGCGATGCTGGAGCTTGCCGGGAAGGTGGCCGGAAGACGCATCCTCGACGCCGGCTGCGGCGCAGGCCCTCTGTTCTCCGAACTGCGCCATCGAGGTGCCATCGTGACCGGCATCGACGCGAGCGCCGGGATGCTGGAGCAGGCCCGGCAGCGGCTGGGCGCCGACGCGGATCTGCAGGTCGCCGACCTGGCCGGCCCACTGCCCTTCCCCGACGAGGCGTTCGACGACGTCGTCGCGTCCCTGGTGCTGCACTACCTGGAAGACTGGGGACCGACGCTGGCCGAGCTGCGACGCGTGCTGAAGCCTGGTGGCAGACTCCTCGTCTCGGTCGACCATCCTTTCAGCGTCGCTCTCTTTCAGCACTTGGCCGGGGAGAAGCCCAAGTACTTCGAGACCCGCAGCCGGACCGACGAATGGACCAAGGGCGGACAGACCGTCCAGATGCGGTTCTGGGACCGGCCGCTGCACGCGATGACCGAAGCCTTCACCGCGGCGGGCTTTCGCATCAGCGTCATCAGCGAACCGCCGTTCGTGCCGGAAGCCCGCGAACTGTTCCCCGAGGAACTCCGCAAGATCGAGCCCACTCGCACGAGGTTCCTCTGCTTCTTGTTCTTCGTTCTCGAAGCCAGCTAGGCGCCGCGTAAGGAAGATGGTGACGGTCTGGCCTAGTCGGCGCGCGCTCTATGATCACGCACCAGGTGGTTTGGTTGATCCGGCATATCCTTCCGCAATGTGATCACATCGCATACGGCTGAGGAGCCTGGGCCCATTCGAGGAGGCGCCTTCTACGACGCGCCACAGGTGTTGGACCGCTACCTGCAGCACCGCCACAGCGGGGTGCACAGCCCCAACCACGTCATGGAAGAACCGGCATTCCTTGACGAACTGGGGCCGGTCGCCGGCCTCCGCGTGCTGGACCTCGGTTGCGGGGACGCCGCCATCGGCCGCACCTTACTCGCCGCCGGCTGCCGCAGTTACCTCGGCATCGACGGCTCGACCGAGATGACGCGAGCGGCCAACGCCACCCTCGCAGGAACCTCGGGCCGCGTGGACAGGATGGACATCGAGCAGTTCTCCGCCCCACCGCACACCTTCGATCTGATCATCTCCCGCTTGGCGCTGCACTACGTTGACGATCTCGACTCTGTTCTGTCGGCCTGCCGGCGCTCTCTGTCGCCGAGCGGGCGGCTGCTGATCACGGTCGTTCACCCCGTCATCACCTCCCATGAAGCGCGCCAGAGCACGAACGAGGCGCGCACCAACTGGGTCGTCGACGACTACTTCGACACCGGCGCACGCCAGCGCAACTGGATGGGCAACACCGTCACCTGGTATCACCGGACCGTTGAGGACTACGTCGCCGCCCTGACACGAGCGCAGTTCGCCATCACCGCACTGCGCGAGTGCGCTCCTCGTCACGATCGCTTCGACGGCGACATGGCCGAATATGCGCGTCGCCGGCGCGTCCCCCTGTTCCTCCTCCTGGCCGGCTCACGAGCATGAACGACACCATTCCATGATCACACGCCAGGTCGTTTGGACATTCCGTCCGGCACGCCAACTCAAAAGGGACAGGACAGCTGGTGCCCGATCTCGTGGGACTTGGCGCGGTCTCGTGAGAGTTGGCGTGCCCGCTGTCGTCAGCCGGCCAAGTCGAGGCACTGCCAGAAGAGTCGAGGCATCGGCACGACCGCGCCACTGGAGCGGAGGCAGGCCGCAGCAGACGTCGGGCGGCCCGGGCACGGAGGCAGCTACTGAGATACGGCCGGTTCTATCGGTTGCGACACCTCGGCCGCACCGGTAAATGTCGGCGTTCGGCAGTAGACAGCCGCTACCGTGCCTCCATGTTGAATAGGCACGAGCGATTTGTGGCCTCCGGGCCGCTGCGGATTTGGACTGAGCGAGTCGGGGATCCTGGGCTTCCCGCCGTTTTGATGATCATGGGATCGGCTGCTCAGGGTGTCAGTTGCCCTGATGCGCTGGTCGGCCGGCTTGTCGAGCGTGGGGTTCAGGTGATCCGGTTCGATCATCGGGACACCGGCCAGTCCAGCGTTGTCGACTTTGATACGCATCCGTACACGATCGGAGACATGGCTCGCGACTGCCTGGCCGTGCTCGACGGTCATGGACTGGGTTCCGCTCATGTAGCTGGGTGTTCCATGGGTGGCGTGATCGCGCAGTGGCTGGGTGTGCACGCGCGGGATCGGGTCCGGTCGTTGACGGTGATGTCCAGCTCGCCGATGGGTCATGATCTGAGGCCGGTGTGGGCACGGGCGAGGGCCGGGGAGCCGGCCGACCCGGATGATCTGCCGCCGCCGTCGCCAGAGTTTCTCGCGCATCTGGCCGCCGGGCTGCCGCCGGGTGTGGAATCCGACGTGGCCTTGTTCCGGGTCTTCAACGGGACGGTTCGGCCGTTCGACGAGCCGGCCGCCCGGGCGATGCTGGAGCTGGCGCTGTCGCGGGCAACCGACCCGGCGGCCGCGGCCAACCATGACCGGGCCGCGTGGATGGAGGCCCCTGACCTGCTCGCCCCGCTGTCGTCGATCACCGCGCCGACCTCGATCGTGCACGGTGACCAGGATCCGGTCTTTCCGCTCGGTCACGGTGAGGCCCTGGCTGCCGCGATTCCTGGCGCGGTACTGCATATCGTGCCGGGGATGGGCCATGTCATGACTTCACCTGGCCTCCCCGAGGAGGTCGCCGACCTGATCCGGCTGTGACCCGCCTGCCAGGAGCGAGACCCCGCCGATGAGAAGCCGCGTGATGAACCGCCACTTGATGGCGGCGAGACCTCAGGATCCATCCGAGCGCCCTTATAAGGCTGGCTCGGCGAGGTTGAAGGACTCCAGGCACCAGCCTGGCCGGCGCCGAGGAGAGGGGCTGCCGCAGCCAAGATCGAGAGCAAGTTCAGGAAGTGTGCGTCAAATGCCCTTCAGAACGCGATCGAGTGCTGCCCGGCCTGCAGGTTCCCAGTGAGGCTTACCGCCAGGAAGGCCCCGATCTCCGTTCTGCCCCATGAGCATCAGGAAGAGGCTCTTCATGGCGGCCAGGCCGCGGGCGCGCCGGATCGTCGCCTCGTCCGCGTGCGCGTACGCGTCGAAGAAGCGTGCGGCCTCGCCCGCAGGGAGCAGCACCCACGCGGCGGCGAGGTCCCACGCGGGATCGCCGGCGAACAAGTCACCGAAATCGATCACGCCCGAGAGCGTCCCGTCCGAGACGACGACGTTCGCGGGATGGAGGTCACCGTGCACCCACACCGGCGGGCCTTCCCACTCGGGGGCCGCGACGGCGTCGGCCCAGACGGCCCGGACGGCGCGCACATCGCCGACGGCGTCGGGGTCGATGGCCTGCAAGAACTGCTCGAAGCCACCCGTGCACCTCTTGGGGTGAGCGCCGAAGTCCGAACTGGCCGGGGCCTCGGCGGGCGCCTCCACATGGAGCGCCCGGAGGAAGCCCGCCAGCGTGTCGGCCGCGTGGGCGCCGCGGCTGATCGAGCCGTGGTCCAGCGGCTCGCCGGGAACCCACGTCATCACGGTCCAGTGCTTGGGGAAGCGCTCGGACGGTTCGCCGAATCGCACGGGGGTCGGCACCGGGAGCGGCAGGCGCGGGGCCAGTACGGGTAGCCACCGCCGTTCCTTGAGCTGGAGCTCCGGGGTGGGGTCCATGCGTTGCATGCGTACGGCCAACTCGTCCCCGAGGCGCCACATCTGGTTGCCCCAGCCGCCCGCCACCTCGTGGATGGCCAGTCCGGCAAGGTCGGGATGTTGCTCCTGCAGCAGGTCGCGGACCAGGCCTGCGGTGATCTCGATCTCGGTGCCGGTCATGCGAAGCCACAGTACTGGGGCAAGCGGAGCGGCTCTCGCTCTCCGGGGCATCTCGCTGTGATTCCTCCGGCTTCCGGAGCGACGTCACGTGACAAGCACGGCGGTGAGCATCGAGAGGTACGACTCATGGGCGAGACGCAGGCCGGCAAGGTCGGACGTCTCGAACCACGCCACAGCGTCATGCTCCTCCGGCTCGGCGTTGACGGGTGTTCCCGTCCACCTGTCGACCAACCAGATCTGCATGTCGAACGTCGCGGTCCCGATCTCGTGCATCGGCGGGCCGGACGGCTGCGATGCCGTGATTCCCAACTCCTCCCGAAGCTCGCGTACAAGGCTCTCCTTCGGATCCTCCCCCTCCTCGACATGACCGCCCGGCAGGTCCCACACGTCGGGATACCAACGGCGTCCGGCGCTGCGGTGACACAGCAACACCCGATCGCCGTCGCGAAGAACGGCCGTCACGATCCGGACCCGACCGGAGTCGTCAGTGGAGATCGTCATCGGCATATTCTGGCCCCTTCCGAAGCTCACGGGTCCGAACCGGCCGATCCTCGATCAGATCAAGCCGAGCCGGAGCGAGCGGCACCCGCCCGACCCGGTGACGGGTATGGGGCTCAGCGCTCCGCTTGCGCGAAGGGGCCGTGGCCGAGTACGGCGAGCAGTCGCAGCTTCTCGAAGTCCTCGGTGCGCGGCGTGGCGGTGAGCACGAGCAGCGTCTGGGACTGGTCCTCGGTGAACAGCGCCTGGCAGTCCAGCTCGATCGCCCCGACCTCGGGATGGACGAGCGTCTTGTGGTCCTCGAACCGCCGGACGACCTCGTGCCGTGCCCAGAGCTCGGCGAACTCCTCGCTCGCCTTGCCGAGGACGCGTACGAGCTCACCGGCGCGCGACCGGGCTCCGCGCAGGCCGTACGCGACGCGCAGGTTCGCGACCTGGGCCCGGCTCTGCCGGTCGCGGTCGGCCTCGGGGTAGAGCGTGCGCTCCGAGGGGTCGGTGAACCAGCGGTAGATCGCGCTGCGCGCGAGGCCGGTGTGCTTGGAGGCGTCGCCGAACAGGGCGGCGGCCAGTCTGTTCTGGACCAGGGTCTCGGCCAGGTCGGACAGGACGAGCGCCGGGGTGTCGTCGAGCCGGTCGAGCACCCGCAGCAGCGCGGGCGCGACGTGCGTCGAGCCGGACAGCGACACGGGCGCGTTGTGCCCGGCGACCCGGTAGAGGTAGTCGCGCTCGTCGGTGGTCAGCCGCAGCGCGCGGGCGAGGGAGGCGAGCATCTGCTCGCTGGGCTGGGGGCCGCGCCGCTGCTCAAGCCTCGTGTAGTAGTCGGTCGACATGACGGCGAGGGAGGCGACCTCCTCGCGCCGCAGCCCGGGGGCTCGCCGGCGCGCGCCCTCGGGAAGGCCGACGTCCCCGGGCTGGAGCGCCTCGCGGCGGCGGCGCAGGAAGTCGGCCAGTGCTGCACGGTCCATATGACCGATTATGGTGCGCGGTCGTCGGGCGAGGCAGGGATCGCCGATCCCCCGATGAGCCATCTCTGCATGCGCCTCGACGGTTCGGCAACGATCGGTACATGCACATCTCCGGAAACACCATCTTCATCCCCGGCTCCACCAGCGGCATCGGTCTCGCGCTCGCCCTTGAGCTGCGGGCCAGGGGGAACACCGTCATCGTCGGCGGCCGGCGCGCCGAACTGCTCGAACGGATCGCGGCCGAGCATCCCGGCATCCACACCGTCCAGATCGACACCACTGACCCGGGGAGCATCGCGGACGCCGCCAAGCGGGTGCTCGCCGCGCATCCGGACCTCAACGTCCTGGTGACGATGGCCGGCGTGATGCGCGTCGAGGACTGGCGTGATCCCGCGTCGTTCCTCGACTCCGCCGAGGAGACGGTCATCACGAACGTGCTCGGCCCGATCAGGCTCATCGCCGCGTTCGTCGAGCACCTGCGCGAGCGGCCGGACGCCACGATCATGACGGTCTCCTCGGGCCTGGCGTTCGCGCCGCTCAAGGCCACGCCGAGCTACAACGCCTCGAAGGCGGCGATCCACATGCTCAGCGAGTCGATCCGGCTGCAGTTCGCGGGCACGTCGGTGAAGGTCGTGGAGCTCGTGCCGCCGTCCGTCCGCACCGCGCTGCTGCCGGGGCACGAGGACAACGAACACGCCATGCCGCTCGACGCGTACGTGGCGGAGGCGGTCGGGCTGATCGAGGCTCAGCCGGACGCGAAGGAGATCCTGGTCGAACGGGTGAAGTTCCTGCGCTACGGCGAGGCCCGCGGCGACTACGACCAGGTGGTCAGCACGCTCAACGCCGCCGACCCGCACGGCAAGTAGGCCGGGCGGGTCGGCTTGCAGGACGCCGCGACGCGCATGGCGCTGCTCGGCCAGTGGTCACCGCGCCTTCGAGAGCTCCGCCACGGCGGCGGCGACCTCGTCGACCTCGTCCTCGGTGTTGTAGTAGTGCGGCGACAGGCGCAGGCACCAGTCCACATCCTTGTCGCCAAAGTCGTACTGGGCGAACTCGCGGAAGCTGAGCGCCGAGTTGATCTTCCGGGCGTCCATGGCGGCCTTGAACGGCTGGGCCTCCCAGCCGTCGATGGCGAACGTCACCAGAGCGCCCAGCTCGGTGCCTCGGTCGAGCACGCGCACCCCGGGCACCTCGGCCAGCGACCGGCGCAGCCGTGCGGCCAGCGCGGGGGCGCGGTCGGCGATGGCGTCGAGGCCGACGCTCCGGGCGTAGCGCGCGGCCTCGGCGCATCCGAGCAGCGCGGCGTAGGGGAACTCCCAGTCCTCGAAGCGCGCGGCCGTCTCCACCGGCTGGTAGCGGTCCTGCGCCACCCAGCGTGCGCCGTACATGTCGATGAACAGCGGCTCGTATCCGGCGCGCAGGACGCGGTCGGCGACGTAGAGGAAGCCCGTGCCGCGTGGGCCGCGCAGGAACTTGCGGCAGGTGGAGGTGAGCAGGTCGCAGCCGATCTCGTCGACGTCGATCGGGTACTGGCCGAGCGACTGGCAGGCGTCGACAAGGTAGAGCAGGTCGAGCTCGCGGCAGTGCCGGCCGATCTCGGCGACCGGCTGGACGAGCCCTGAGTTGGTGGGGATGTGGGTGGCGGCGACCAGTCGGGGCCGGTGCTCGCGCATGAGCGCGGCCATGGCGTCCACGTCCACTCCGCCCTCCGGGGTGTCGGGCGCGTGGACCACGCGCACGCCGAATCGCTTGCGCAGTGACAGGAAGGCGATCTGGTTGGAGATGAAGTCGTTGCGGGTGGTCAGAACCACGTCGCCCCGCTGGAAGGGGATCGCCGACAGCGCCGTGGTGTAGGCGTGGGTGGCGCTGCTGGCGAAGGCGATGTTGCCGGGGCCGCAGTTGATCAGGGCGGCCAGTTCGTCGTAGAAGCCCCGCACCTGGTCGGCCCGGGCGGCCGCCGCCTCGTAACCACCGATCTGCGCTTCCAGCCGCAGGTGGTCGAGCATCGCGGTCAGCACGGGTGCCGGCGCGAGGCCGCAGCCGGCGTTGTTGAAGTGCACGACGTTCGCGACGCCCGGCGTGTCGGCCCGCAGGGCCAGTAGTGATTCTCGACTCAGGACAGAAGTGCTACCGTTGCCTCTCATGAACGAGGGTAGCACTTCTGGCGAATTGGCGGCGAGCCTGCGAATGCTGGTGGCTGAGCTGGCTCCCGGCGATCGGCTGCCCAGCAGCCGCGAGCTGACCGAGAGACACCGTGTCGGTCCCGGGACGGTCTCGCGCGCCATCGCGACGCTGGCCACCGAAGGGCTGGTGGTGACCAGACCCGGCTCCGGCACCTTCGTCGCGCCGCGCCGCCGCGGGCCCGGCGACGAGGCCGCCGACACCTCCTGGCAGGCGGTCGCGCTGGCCGGACGGGACTACGACACGGCCAACGCCCTCGAAGCCGCGCAGTACCTCCCGGCTCAAGGGATCGCCATGTCGGGCGGCTACCTGCACGAATCCCTCCAGCCCGTACGAGCCCTGAGCGCCGCCCTGGCCCGGGCGGCCCGGCGGCCCGATGCCTGGCATCGCGCGCCGAGCGCCGGTCTGGAATCCCTGAGGACGATCTTCGCCCGGCAGATCGGCACCGGCCTCACCCCGCAGGACGTGCTGATCACCGGTGGTGGCCAGAGCGCGCTGTCCATGCTGTTCCGGGCGATCGTCGCGCCCGGCAGCCCCGTCCTGATGGAGTCACCCACCTACCCAGGCGCCCTGACCGCGGCCCGGGCCGCCGGGCTGCGGCCGGTCCCGGTCCCCATGGACGACCAAGGCGTCCGCCTCGACCTGCTCGCCGACGCCTTCGCCATGACCGGCGCCCGGCTGCTGTACTGCCAGCCCACCTTCCACAACCCCACCGGGACGGTTCTGGCGCCCGAACGACGCGCCCAGATCAACGACGTCGCTCACGCGGCGGGCGCCTTCCTCATCGAGGACGATTTCGCCCGTCACCTCGGTCACGGCCGCCCCGTGCCCCCACCGCTGATCGCCGAAGACCGCCACGGCACGGTGATCCACCTCACCTCGCTCACCAAACCCGCCTCGCCCAGCCTGCGCATCGGCGCCGTCGCCGCCCGCGGGCCGGTGATGCGCAGGCTGCAGGGCATGCGCTACGTGGACGACTTCTTCATCGCCCGCCCCCTCCAGGAAGCCGCCGTCGAACTGCTGAGCGCCCCTGCGTGGAACCGTCACCTGCAGGCCCTCTCGACCTCCCTGTACGAACGATGTGCCCTGCTGGCCGGCAGCCTCGCCAGGGACCTCCCCGAATGGCACCTCACCCGGCTCCCGGCCGGCGGCCTGCACCTGTGGGTTCGCCTGCCCCCGGGATCCGACGACGCCGTGGTCGCCGAGGCGGCCCGCGCCCGCGGTGTCACCGTCGACGCCGGACACCGCTTCTTCCCCGCGGAGCCCGCCGGCGCCTGTCTGCGGCTCAGCTTCGCGGCGGCGGCCAGTCCGGCCGAACTGGCCGAGGGCGTCCGCCTGCTCCGATCGAGGAACTCGTCGTGAGAGTGGGGTTCGGACACTCTCACGACCGCGTCTGCGCGACTCAGCGAGGCGATCGAGCAGGGTGCGGATCAGCCGCCAGACCTCATCTCTCTCGCCGACGAGGATCCCGCGCGACACCCAGAACCTCCGCGCCATCCTCGTCGAGACCCAGCCGGGAATGTTCCCCGGTCGCGCCCATGGCTCCGCCAGTGAGCTACGGGATCATGTCCTCGTTCAACGTCGTCCTGCAGGATTGTTAGCCTGCGCGCATGTCAGATCTAGGACAGGTGGCTTGGCCGCCTGAGCTGATCCGGACCGAGCGGCTCGTGCTCCGTGAGCGCGAAGCGGGGGACCGTACAACGTTCATCGAGCTGCTTGCCTCGCCAGAGGTGCACACCTACCTCGGCCCGCTGAGCTGCTTAGACAACACCTCAGCTACCGGGAGCCCGCGCCCGTTCACCGGTCAACAACCCCATGACGACCACACCTCGACCCTGTCCTGACTCGAGCCTTCGCCAGAGACATTCGTCAGCAGGCTCTCGGAAGCACTACGACAGCCAGCAGGCGTGACCCTCCGGGCGCTGCGCGTAAAATCCCGCCACCCACTGACGGACAGGGCATACTTGGTAGCGCACGGTCACTGTCCGCGCCTCCCGGGGGACACCCATGGCCAGAGCACGCCGGAGCAGGAAACGCGACGACAACCCCGATGACGGCCCCGACGACAAGGGTGAGGGCAAGGCATGGAAGGCCGCGCGCACCTGGATCGCCGGGATTGTCAGTGCCGTGCTCATCGCGGCGATCGGCGTGGTGTTCACCGCCTGGTACACCGCGAGCGGCTCCGACACCATCGACCGCATCGGCGGCGAGCCCCCGCTCACGGTCGGTCACGTGGAGGTCAAGTACGACGAGCGTGACCTCGCCCTCAGGGAGCCGGTGACCGACCCCGAGGACCGGGCAGCCTTGCTGGGCAAGGCCGTGAGCGACGCGGAGCTGGCCGCAATGCTTTCCCGCCACCACGTCGCCACGATCGACGACCTGACTGCCACCGTTGTTTTGGTCGGAAACCGCAGCAGCGTACGCGTTATCGACATCGAGCCGCGAATCCTCCTCCGCGCGCCGCGTTCGGACGCCGTCTACCTTGTCGAGGAGACCGCGGGTGAGACCGGCACGGTCGAGCTGGTCGCCGACCTCGATCGGCGTCCCCTTCGCTTCGCCATGAAGAAGGAGCCGGACGTCCCGTACTTCCGGAAGAAACAGATCGACCTCCAACGGGGAGAACGGGTCACGCTCGACCTGTCGGTCGTTGGCGAGGGCGCCTACTACGAGTTCGACCTCGTGGCAACTGTGCTGGCAGGGGAGCGGTCGGAGCAGATCGTCATCAAGGGGCCCGGAAGCGGACCGTTCCGGCTGACGGGCCGGGCCAGCTCCTACCGCAAGGCGTACCGCAAGGCGAGCAACGGTGGCTGGACACCGATGCCCCCTGACCAGGCCTGCACGACGGCGGACAAGTGCTGAGGGCCGCCGCCGTACTGGCGGCGCTGTTGCTGCTGGGCACGGCCGCCGACGCGGCCACCGACACACTCGCGCCGGTCCGGTGGCGTCTGGCGTGGACGGCGCCCGCCGACGGCGAGCTCTGGAATTGGGACCTCAACGTCCCGCTCCACGGTGCCTCCACGCAGGCCCTGGCCATGGCGACCGCCGACAACACGGTACGCGTGCACGAGGCCCGCACCGGCAGGCTCGCCCACACCCTGTCCGGCTTCGCCGCCCCTATCGCCGGGACGTGGGTCGCGGCCGGCACGGTCGTTGTGCTCACCGCGGACTCGCAAGGTGGCGACCAGCGGCTCCAGGCGTACGACGCGGACACGGGCACGCTGTTGTGGCGGCGCCAGGTCACCCTGTCGCGGCAGGACGTCAAGGCGGGGGCTGGACGTTACCAGGGGCCGCCGGTCATGGTGACCGAGCGCGGTCTCGTGCTCCCTGAACGGGAGTCGGAACCCTTCGCCTTCGTCTCCCTGAACCTACATAAGGGCACCGTCGCGGCCAGAACCGTGCACGAGTGGCGCTGCGACATGACGGCCGCCGCCGCCACCCGCTCGATTCTGCTGCTCGACCACTGCGCGGACGGCCGGGTACGCCTCTCCGCCGCAGACCCCGCCACGCTGCGTACCGGCTGGACGCGTACGCTGCCCTCGCCTGGGCCCCGGGTCTCGGACGCGCGGCCGCCCTGGTTTGGCATCACGATAAGTGGCGACGGGTACGCCCAGGTCACGAGCGGCGACACCACGACCTTCTACGCGCCCGACGGCCGCCGCCTGTCCAGCGCGGAGGAGGCGCTGCGTCCCGGGCGGGGCGGCCGGTGGAGCGAGCCGATGTTCATCGGCGGCGTCCCCGAGATCGACCACGACGGCGCCCTGAGGGCGAGCCCGGCAAAGTGGCCGCTGCCTGCGTTCCTGACCTCGCTCGACACCGTCACCGGACGACTGCGCGCACTGCCGATCTCCGCGCCCTCCACCGGCACCGTTCTCGTGGGTACGGCTCCCGGCCTGGCCTTCGTGCGGCTCGACGCCGGCAGCGTCGTCGCCTATACCCTCGGCTACGGGGTGCCGGACGGGCGGGAACTGCTCAGCGGGGTTTCGGCGGACGCCTGGCCGGACGCGTGTGACCTGCTGCCCCGCCCTGCCGAGGGCGGCTACATCACCAGGCCCGCCACCCAGGCCCTCTTCGGGCGGAAGCTGCCGAAGCCCGTCCAGTGCGACCGGATACCGCCGACGGACGACGAGCCCGTCGTCTCCTTGTCGGTGGAGTGGGTCTCCGCCGACGCGCGCCGCCTATACGCCGTCGAGACCGCCCCCATCAAGAGGGAGTGGTTCCACGATCCGGTGACGGAGGATCCGTACGTGCTCGACTACCTCCGGCCCACCGCCACCGGCACCGGCAGCGCGCCCGAGGCCGTCGTGAACGTGGGCCCGGTCATCGTCCGCCTCACCTCCTCCTCGCGGCAGACGCTCCGCGCCCTCACCCCGCAGGTACGCGACAAGCTGCTGGCCCGCTACCACCTGCCCCGGCGCGCTCCCGCTGCGCTGCCGCAGGTGCGTTGGAGCTTCCCCGCCGACGCATCCGTGAACACCGACCCCGTGGTCCGCGGCGGTATCGTTTACACCGCCGACGGCAGCCAGGTCTACGCCGTGGACGCCTCCTCCGGCCGCCTGCGGTGGAGCCGGGCGCTCGGCGGGTACCTCGGCCGTACACTCGTGGTCGCTGGCGGCCTGGTGTACGTCGCGGACGGGGCCAACCTCTACGCCTTGGACGCCCGAACGGGCCGGCCGCGCTGGCAGCGGCGGGCGAAGCGGCTGCTGGACTTCACCGTGGCTGAGGGCCACGTCTTCTACGGCTCCTGGAGCCGTACCGTCGCCCTCGACGCGGCTTCCGGCCGGGAACTGTGGCGCTCGTCCCACACCGACGCTCCCGTCGCGGCGGGCGGCCTGGTCTACGTCGCCGGCTACGCACTGGACGCAGCCACCGGACACCCGCGATGGCACGTGGAGACGGGGGACGACACGGTGGCCGCCCCGGCCGGAAAGGTCGTCTACATGGGTGGCGCCGGCGAACGCCTCCACGCCCTGGACACCGCGACCGGCAAGGAACGGTGGAACGTCCCGCTCGGCGCCGCCCCGGTCACCGCTCCGCTGCACGTCGGCGACGCCGTTTACGTGCGCGGCACGGACGGCGTTCTGCATGCGCTCGATGCCCGTACCGGCAGGCAGCGCTGGATCTTCCCGACCGGCGTCCGCCACGCGGGCACTACCCTGGCCGCCGACCGGCGCCGCGTCTACGTGGAGGCCGCCGACGGCGCGATCCACGCCCTGGACGCCACCTCTGGAACGGTGCTGTGGCGCACCCCGACAGGTGCGGCACTCAGGTCCGGCCTCGCCCTGCACGCGGGCACTGTGTACGCGGGCACCGTCGACGGCACCCTCCACGCATTGGACGCCGCCACCGGTGCGGACCGGCCGCTAGTCAGCGGCGGCGGCACGTACGTGACGGCCTCCGTCCCTGCGGACGGCCTGATCTACACGGGTGTCGGCGGCAACCTGTACGCCCTGCGCCCTCGCTGAGCTGGCCTCGCGATCTGGGCGGTATGCATGCTCTCGCCCTTTCGGACACGGTGTGCACGAGGATGAGGACGAAGGAAGAATGCCAGGCGGAATGGTTGAGGCCGGTGGTCACCGCCCGAACGTCCGCGGACGGTCTGGGAGTCGATGCCGTCGGCCGTCGGCAGCTCACTCCGGCCAGCCGTTCTGGCAGACCACCGCCGCGACCAGCGCAGGAAGAACGCGTACACCGCTTCATGTGGCGGAGAGTCGACCGGTAGGGCCCGCCACTCGATCCCCTACCGGGTCACATAGCCGATCCCGTCCAGCACCGACCACTCGGCATCGGTCAGATCCGAAGGATATGCCGGTTTCCGGCCGCGACATCCGCACCCCGGGGAGGCGCAACCGCCGGCGTTCACGGCCGCGGGCGTGTAGTCAGACAACCACGGGCTTCTGGCCGCTGAGCTGCTTAGTCAACACCTCAGCTACCGGGAGCGCGCTCCCGTTCTCCGGTCAGCAGCCCCATGATGACCACACCTCGATCCTGTCCTGACCCGAGCATTCACCAGAGTCATTCGTCAGCAGGCTCTTGGACGACGCCCGGACCGCCGAAGTTGGGCGCTTCGCTCCACACCGACGCCTTCAAGATCGAGCTCCCCGGCGGCCGGTTCCGGGGGCCGGGCCTACCATGTGAGCGTGACCTCGACACCCCGCCGCGCGTCCAGGAGTGCCGTCGCCGTGCCCAGCATCCGGGACGTCGCGGCCGCCGCCGGGGTGTCCTACCAGACGGTCTCGCGGGTGCTCAACGACTCGCCCAAGGTGCGCGCCGAGACCCGTGCCGCGGTGCTGGCGGCCATCGACCGGCTCGGCTTCCGGCCGAGCCGCGCCGCCCGCGCGCTCAGCCTGGGCCGGGCCCGCGCCATCACCGTGGTGACGTCCAACACGGTCCTGTACGGCTACGCCGCCACCTTGCAGGGCATCGAGGAGGCCGCGCGCGCGGCCGGGCTGGCCGTGGGGATCCGGGTGGTGGAGTCGGCCGAGCCCGCCGAGGTGAAGCAGACCGTCGACGACGTCAGCGACGCCAGCGCGGGCGGCGTGGTGGTGATCGCGTTCGACCCGAGCGGCGTGGCGGTGCTGGAGGCGCTGCCCCGGCACGTCCCGGCGGTGGCCGCCGCCGAGCCGGCCGCGCCCGACCGGGGCCGGGTGTCGATCGCGCTGGACGAGCGCCGCGCCGCGGCCGACGCCACCCGGCACCTGCTGGCGCTGGGCCACCGGACCGTGCACCACGTGGCGATCCCGTCCGAGGGAGGGGCGGGCGGCCGGCTGGCCGGCTGGCGCGACGCGCTGGGCGAGTCGGGCGCGCCGATCCCCGCCGTGCTCGACTGCGGCTGGGACATCGCCTCGGCCTACGCCGCCGGGCGGCGGCTGGCCGCCGACCCGGACGTGACCGCCATCCTGTGCGGCAACGACGACATCGCCCAGGGGGTGCGCCGGGCGTTGTACGACGCGGGCAAGGCGGTGCCCGGCGACGTGAGCATCGTCGGCTTCGACGACATCCCGGGCTCGGCGTACTGGACGCCCGCGTTGACCACGGTCCGGATGGACTTCGCCGGGCTGGGGCGGGCCTGTTTCCACGCGGCCGTGGCGGAGCTGACCGGCCAGGAGCAGCCGGAGCCCGCCCTGGTGGCGCCCAGCCTGGTGGTGCGCGAGTCCACCGGCAGCCCACGGGGCTTCTAGAAACCTGCGCGTAACGATCCCGCAAACAGGTCTTCCCTCATGTCGGTGTGACCGCTCACACTGCCCTTGTGACCGGTCACACCGTGACAGTACGAAAGAGAGTTCCTTGATGCCTGCTGACGTCGTCGAGATCCTGCGCTGGGGCCACTCCGGCCTCGCCGCCGTACTGGAGGTCCACCCGGATCGCCCGGTGGCGCTGCGCGAGCTGACCGCCGGGCCGGTCACCGTGCGGGCGCGGGTCTCCCAGCCGGTGGTGGAGGTGCTGGTGCCCGGCGAGGGCCGGGCGCGGGCCTCGCAGCGGCTCTCGGAGACGGCGGTGGGCTGCCGGCTGCGTTACGCCGGGTCCGAGCAGTCCCGCGCGGACGGCTGGCACGAGCTGCGGGTGCGGATGCGGGACGAGGTGTCCGGGCTGGCCGCGGAGCTGACCCTGCGCTCGCCCGAGGGCGTGCCGGCCGTGCAGGCGTCGGTACGGGTGACGAACCACGGCGAGGAGCCCGTGCTCCTGCTGGCCGTCACCTCCTTCGCCGCGGGCTTCCTCGGCCTGCCGGCCGCCGAGCTGGACGTCCTGTACGGCGACAGCGACTGGCTGGGCGAGAACCGCTGGACCAGCAGGCCGCTCGCCGACCACGTGCCCGACCTCGGCCTGGCCGGGCACGGCCAGCACGGCAAGGGCGTCTTCACGCTGACCAGCACCGGCACCTGGTCGAGCGGCAGGCACGTGCCGATGGGCGGGCTGAGCGAACGGCGTACCGGCCGGACCTGGTTGTGGCAGATCGAGCACAACGGCGCGTGGCGGTGGGAGGCCGGCGACCGGCTGGACGGCGCGTACGTGGCACTGTCCGGCCCCACCGATCCCGACCACCAGTGGAGCGAGCTGCTGGCGCCCGGCGAGTCGTTCGTCACCGTGCCCGTCTCGGTCGCCGTCTCCGACGACGGCGTGGAGGGCGCGGCGGCGGCGCTGACCGCGTACCGCCGCGCGCTGCTGCGTCCCCATCCGGACCGGCCGGCGCTGCCGGTCGTGTTCAACGACTACATGAACACGGTGATGGGCGATCCGACGACGGACAAGCTGCTGCCGCTCATCGACGCCGCCGCCGCGGCCGGGGCGGAGGTCTTCTGCGTGGACGCCGGCTGGTACGACGACGGCGGCGACTGGTGGGACAGCGTGGGGGAGTGGCTGCCGTCCCAGACCCGCTTCCCGCGCGGCCTGGAGGAGGTGCTGGCCAGGATCGCCGGGCACGGGATGACGGCCGGGCTGTGGCTGGAGCCGGAGGTGATCGGCGTACGCAGCCCGATGGCCGACAAGCTGCCCGCCGAGGCGTTCCTCCAGCGCGGCGGCGTCCGCCTGGCCGAGCACGGCCGCCACCACCTGGACCTGCGCCATCCGGCGGCCGTCGCGCACCTGGACCAGGTGGTGGACCGGCTGGTGGAGGAGCTGGGCGTCGGCTATTTCAAGCTGGACTACAACGTCAACCCCGGCGCGGGCACCGACGTCGGCGCCACGAGCGTCGGCGCGGGGCTGCTCGCCCACAACCGGGCGCACCTGGCCTGGCTGGAGGGCGTGCTGGACCGCCATCCGCACCTGGTGCTGGAGAACTGCGGGTCGGGCGCGATGCGCATGGACTACGCGATGCTCTCGCGGCTGCAGCTCCAGTCGACCAGCGACCAGCAGGACTTCCTCCGCTACCCGCCGATCGCGGTCGCGGCCCCGCTGTCCGTGCTGCCCGAGCAGGCCGCCAACTGGGCCTACCCCCAGCCCGGGATGACGGACGAGGAGATCGCCTTCACGATGTGCACCGGCATCCTGGGCCGTCTCTACTTGTCGGGCAACCTGCACCGGATGACGCCGGAGCAGCTCGCCCTGGTCCGGGACGGCGTACGGCTCCATCAGAGCCTGCGCCCGGACCTGCTGCGCGCCACGCCGTGCTGGCCGCTCGGCCTGCCCGGCTGGGACGATCCGTGGCTGGCCCTCGGCCTGCGTACGGAGCACGTCACCCACCTGGGGATCTGGCGCAGGCCAGGAGCCGACGAGACCACCGTGCTGCGCCTGCCGCACCTGTCCGGGCGGGACCTGCGCGCGCAGGCCGCCTACCCGGCCACGCAGGAGGGCTGGTCCGCCGCCTGGAACCCGCGGACCGCGGAGCTGACCGTCACCGCGACGGTCCCCGCGCCCACCGCCCGAATTCTGCACCTTCGTCCCTACTAATCTCCCCAAAGGGATGTTCGATGCCATAGGCGGTCGAACATGGATAAAGGAAGCCGAACCGTGAAGCTCGTACAGCGTGTCGCCGCCGCGGCGACCCTCGCCCTGGCCGTCACGGCCTGCAGCGATCCCTCCGCCGGGCCCGCCGCGCCGGCCGCCGGCGGCTCCCCGGCCGCCTGGCCGTCGCCCACCGCCCGGCTGGACGGGGTCACGTTGACCATCTGGGCCGCCCAGAACAGCAACACCGTGCCCAAGGCCGTCACCGACGCCTTCACCCAGGCCACCGGCGCCAAGGTCGAGGTCGTCACCATCCCCGACCCGTACGAGCAGGGCGTGCAGACCAAGGTCGCCACCGGCGACAAGCCCGACCTGGCCTTCTGGCAGCCGACCGCGTCCATGCTCACCGCGCTCAACGCCCGCGCCAACCTGCAGCCCCTCGACGGCGCCCCCTGGGTCGAGGCGCTGTCGCCGGAGCTGCGCGACATCACCGGCCTGCTGGACGAGACCCGCTACGCCGCGCTCGTCACCAGCCCCGCCGTCGAGGGCGTCTACTACAACAAGCAGGTCTTCGCCGCGAACGGCGTCAAGGAGACGCCCAAGAACTTCGACGAGATGCTGCAGGTCGCCCGCACGCTCAAGGGCAAGGGCGTCACCCCGTTCTTCGAGATGGCCGGCGACAAGTGGGCCACCCAGTGGTGGGTGCAGGTCCAGCTCGCCGACGCCGCCAAGAGCGGCCTGTGGGAGCGGGTCAACACCGGCAAGGAGACCTTCGAGGACACGACCATCCTCGACGCCGTCAAGACGTACAAGGCGCTCATCGACGAGGGCCTGTTCAACGCCGACATCAAGACCGCGAAGTTCGAGGACCAGGGCGAGGCGCTGCTGTCCGGCAAGGCCGCCATGGCGATCCAGGTCAACTCGTTCTTCGGCCAGCTCCAGGCCAAGGCCGACACCGCCGAGCTGGACGAGAAGATCGGCTTCTTCCCGATCTCGCCCAGCGGCAACGTCGGCACCTCCATCCCCGACCAGTCCAACGCGCTGGTCGCCTTCCGCACCGGCGACACGGGGCGGGAGGCCGCGGCCCGGCAGCTGCTGGCGTACTGGATGGGGCCCGGCTACGCCGCCTTCGTCGCCGACCGCAAGACCGTCTCGCTGCGCCCGGACGTGCCCACGCCCGACGGCGTGCCGCAGGCGCTGCGGGACGTGCACGCCTCGCTCGGCCGGTCGGTCGGCTCCATGCAGTCGCTGGCCGTGGCCAACCCGGACCTGTATCTCAACCTGGCCGACATGATCACCGGCAGCCTGACGCCTGAGCAGGTGGCCGCCGCCACCCAGAAGCAGTTCGCCCAGCTCGCCAAGGCCGCCGTCGCCACCGGCTTCTGACCGCACCGGCGGGAGGCGGCCCCGGCCTCCCGCCCCTCCCCCCACACCCCACCAAGGAGCCGATGGTGCCGACCGGCCGGCAGACGCTCACCCGCCCAGCACGCCGCGTCCCGGCCGCCCGGCCGGCGCCACGCGGGATCGCGCGCGACCGCACCCACCCGATGTGGTTCCTCGTCCCGGCGTTCGTGATCCTGTTCGTGTTCTTCTTCCTGCCGACCCTGTTCAACTTCATCTACGCCTTCACCGACTGGTCCAGCTTCAAGAGCGACATCCGCCCGGTCGGCTTCGACAACGTCACCGCCCTGCTGTCGGACGGCACCCTGTTCAGCGCCCTGCGCATCACCGTGGTCTACGCCGCCCTGGTCGCGCTGTTGCAGAACCTGTTCGGCTTCGGCCTGGCGGTGCTGCTGGAGAAGGACACCTGGCTCAACCGGGCCGCCCGCCTGGTCTTCGTCATCCCGGTGCTGATGTCCGCGCTGGCCGTCGGCTACCTCTTCCAGGCCCTGCTCAAGCCCGACGGCAGCCTCAACGACCTGCTGTCGGCCCTGACCGGGCAGCAGGTGGAGATCGCCTGGCTGGGCAGCACCACCTGGACCCTCGTGCTGGCCGCGGCCATCCACGCCTGGAAGTGGATGGGCCTGTCCATGCTCATCTACCTGGCCGGGCTCAAGACGGTGCCCGAGGACGTCACCGAGGCCGCCCGCATCGACGGCGCCACCGGATGGCAGGCGTTCTGGGCGGTGCGCTTCCCGCTGCTGGCCCCCGCGATCACCTTCAACGTGGCCACCGCCCTGCTCGGCTCCATGAACGGCTTCGACATCGTGCAGGCGCTCACCGGCGGCGGCCCGGCCCGCAGCACCGAGATCCTCAACATCTTCATCTACCGCACCTTCGGCCAGGGTCTGTTCGCCCAGGCCACCACCATGAGCCTGGTGCTGTTCCTCATGGTCGCGCTGCTGGCCTTCCCGGTCATCCGCGTCCTGCGCAAGAGGGAGGACATCCTGTGACCGCTCCCGTCCACGGCGCGCCGCGCCGCCGCGTCGCCCGCCCGCCGGTCGCCCGCGGCTGGGCCGCGCGGCTGCGGCCCGCCGTCGTCGTCGCGCTCGTCGTCCTGGTCATGGGCGTGCCGCTGTGGCTGGTCGTGGTCACCGCCGGCAAGTCGCAGGGCGAGGCGCTGTCGCCGGACCTGTCCCTGCCCTCGCGCTGGCAGCTCTGGGACAACCTGGCCCAGGTCTGGGAGCAGGGCGAGGTGCCCAAGGCGTTCCTCGGCAGCGTGCTCGTGGTCGCGCCGTCGGTCGCGCTGGTGCTGGCGTTCGGCTCCATGGCCTCCTGGATCCTGGCCCGCCGCGCCACCCGGCTCAACGCCGTGCTGTACGCCCTCGCCATCAGCGGCATCGTGCTGCCGCCCGCCGTCGTCACCATCGTGCTGCTGCTGCGCCAGCTCGGCCTGGCCGGCAGCCCGGTTGGCATGATCGGCGTCTACGTCGGCATCTACCTGTCCACGGTGATCTTCTTCGTCACCGGGTTCGTCCGTACCGTGCCGCTGTCGCTGGAGGAGGCCGCCCGCATGGACGGCGCCGGTCCTGTGCGGGTGTTCTTCTCCGTCATCCTGCCGCTGCTGCGCCCGGTGCTGGCCACCGCGACCATCCTCATCTGCCTGTACGTCTGGAACGACGTCTTCTACGCCTTCTTCGTCATCGGCGGCCGGCTCGACACGCTGCCGCTGAACCTGTTCCAGGTCGCCAACGCCGGCCTCTATCTCAACAACTGGCACCTGATCTTCGCCTACATCATCCTCATGAGCCTGCCGCTGCTGGTCGTCCTCGCCGTCGCCCAGCGCAAGATCATCTCCGGCATCACCGGCGGCGCCGTCAAGTAGCCCTCCCCCCATCCTGAGAGAGGACGTCATGCCCCGACCCCAGCCCCGATCACGCGCGGCCACCACCGCCGCCGCCGTGGTTCTCGCCTCACTGACAGCCGTCCCTCCGGCCCACGCCGCCGCCCCCGACGCCGCCCCCGACGTCGTCGCCGTGGACTTCGCCCAGCGCACCGGCGCCGTGCACGGCGGCGCGACCGGCATGCTGTACGGCCTGTCGGACCCCGGCGTGCCCGGCGACTCCCTCCTCGCCGGCGCCCGGCCGCGCACGATCGCCCAGAAGGCCCCGGACGGCGACCAGCACCCCAACGGCGACGCGCTCAAGGTCGCCGACGGCTTCTTCGCCGCCGGCGGCGCGGAGATCGTCGTCTACATGCAGGACGTCTACAGCCAGTGGCCCTACGAGAACCGCGGCATCGACGACTACCTCGCCAAGGTGGACACGATGGTGCGCAAGGTCGTGCGCGAGCGGCCGAAGGACAAGGGCAAGTTCGTCTGGGTGCCGTTCAACGAGCCCGACGGCATCTGGTACCAGAACTGGAACACCTCGAAGCAGAAGTTCTTCAGCGACTGGAAGGCGGTCTTCGAGCGCATCCGCTCCATCGACCCCGCCGCCCGCATCGTCGGCCCCAACGAGGCGAACTACAACCCCGGCCGCCTGCGCGACTTCCTCACCTGGGCCAAGGCCACCCCCTGCGCCGGCGACCAGCAGGGTAACTGCCTGCCCGACATCATGGCCTGGCACGAGCTGTCGCGCAGCCGGCTCGCCGACTACCGCGGCCACTACGAGGACTACCGCCGGATGGAGCGCGAGCTCGGCATCGGCCCGCTGCCCATCAACATCGACGAGTACGGCAACCGCCGCGACATGTCCGTCCCCGGCCAGATGATCCAGTGGATCTCCCTGTTCGAGGACACCAAGGTCGACGCCGACATGGCCTACTGGACCTACGCCGGCAACCTCGACGACCACGCCGTACGCACCCGCCAGGCCAACGGCGGCTGGTGGCTGCTCAAGTGGTACGCCGACCTGACCGGGCAGACGGTCAGGACCACCCCGCCGCAGCTCAATGTGGCCGACACCGTGCAGGCCGTCGCCGCCATCGACGAGCCCGCCCGGCGCGGCACCGTCCTGGTCGGCGGCGGCTCGCAGCCCGTCCGCCTCGACGTCTCCGGCCTCGCGGACGCCGTCTTCGGCCGGCAGGTCGACGTCCTGGTCTCGCGGACGACGTGGAGCGGCTACGAGGGCGACGCGCTCCAGCCGCCGGTCGTGGCCGCGCGGCGGGCCGCCGTACAGGACGGGCGCATCCAGGTGGACCTGCCCGGCGGCGACGTGATGGCCGCCTACCGGGTCACGATCGTGCCCGCCACCGGGGCCGCGCCCGCCACGGACGCGCCGTGGAGCACGTCGGTGGAGGCCGAGTCGGCCACCCTCACCGCCGCCCAGGCGTTCGACCAGGACACCACGGCGGACCCGCAGCTCTACGCCACCTCCGGCAGGCGCGACGTCGGCGCCATGAACCAGACCGGCTCGGCCGTGACGTTCTCCGTCACCGTGCCCCGCGACGGCCGCTACCGCCTCGGCATCCTCCAGGGCGCCAACAAGATCCCCGGCAGGCACGCGCTCTTCGTGGACGGCCGGCTCGACCAGATCGTGCAGTACTCGGCCAACCTGGGCTGGACCTACCGCGGGCGCACCGACGTGGAGCTGACGCTGGCCGCCGGCACCCACCAGCTGTCCATGCGCACCAGCGCCGACGGCGCCACCCGGCTGCCCGGCAGCGACATCACGCTCGACAGGTTCGACCTCACCGAGATCACCGGGGCGGAGCGGGCGGCGTACCCGGCCGACGAGGCCCGGCTGTCGGGCGGGGCGCGGATCACCCGCGAGGGAAAGGGCCCGGCGATCGCCCTCGGCGGCGCCGCCCGCGCCACCTTCTTCCTCGCCGCCGGCCAGGACGGCTACTACGACCTGACCCTCTCCTACAAGGCGAGCGCCGCCGGCGACCTGGGGGTCCGCCTCGACGGCCGCGAGGTGCGCGGCCTGCGGGCCACCCGCCCCGGCGAGGCCGCCTCGCGCGCCCGCGTCTACCTGCCGGCCGGCGTCTCCAAGGTCGAGGTGAGCGGCCCGGCCGGGCTGGAGCTGCGCGGGCTCACCACGGTCAGGGCGGCGCAGGCCGACACCGCGATCCATCGGGTCGAGGCTGAGCGGGCGCGGCTCGCCGGCACGGCGAGGGCGGTCACCGTCCCCGCCACGAGCGCGTCCAACGCCTCCGGCGGCGTCTACGTGGGCGACCTCGGCAACGGCGCGGGCAACACCCTGACCCTCGCCCGCCCGGTCGGCTTCGGCGCCGGTGAGTACGTCCTGCTCACGCACTACGCCAACGCCGACCGTAACACCGGGCATCCGTACAACACCGACGTCATCAGCCGCTTCCTCGACATCACCGAGACCGGCGGCGCGACGACCCGCGGCGTGTTCCGGCACAACTACGCCTGGGACAACTTCTGGCCCCAGGCCACGCCGCTCACCCTCACCACCCAGGACGGCGCGCTCGTCCTCGGCAACGCGGGCGCCTACGGCCCCAACGTGGACCGGCTGGAGCTCGCCCGTCTCGTCCTGGAGGTCCAGAACGGCTGACCGCCGCCGCCACTTTCCTGCCGGGATCTTTCCTCGGGCATGTGTTAGCGCTAACTTGGGCTTGGCAAACGGATTTGTCTCCGGGCGGGCGTCAACGATCGCGCGATAAGCGCATGCCCTAAGGAGAGAACCATGACAGGCGCCCCCTCCCGTCGCGACACATCCCGAGGCAGGCGGCTGCTCGCCGCGCTGGCGGCCCTGCTGCTGCTGCCGATCACCATGGTGAGCTTATGGACGGCGCCCGCGGCGGCCGCGACCAGTCAGTTCCGCGGCATGAACTGGGCGGTGCTGGGCGACAACTTCAGCACCGCCCCGCTCGTCGTCGACGGGCTGAGCGGCTCCGACAGCTACGCCACCGTGCAGGCCAAGGCCAACGCGCTGTACGACGACATGCAGTCGACACTCGGCGTGAACACCGTCCGGCTGCCGATCAACACCCACACCGTCGGCACCACCTGGTGGAACGCCTACCGCGGCGCCATCGACGCCGCCACGGCGCGCGGCTGGAAGGTCATCCTCGCCTACTGGGAGGACGGCGCGGCCTCCGGGGGCCGCATCACCAACCTGTCGGCGTGGAACTCGATGTGGTCGACCGTGACCTCCCAGTACGGCTCGAACAGTCTCGTGTACTTCGAGCCGATGAACGAGCCCCACGGCTACAGCTCGGCCGAGTGGCGCAACCTCGCCGCCGACTGGCTGAACAACCACTACTCGGCCCCGCCGAACCGGGTGCTCGTCGGCGGCACCGGCTACAGCCAGGACCTGCGTGACCTGTGCAACGACTCGCGGTTCGCCGGCACGCTGTTCTCGTTCCACCACTATGCGTTCTTCTACTCCGCGAACACGTACGACGGCTGGCGGTCCCACGTCCAGACGCGCCTCGGCAACTGCGCCTCGCGGGCGGTCGTGACCGAGTTCGGCGCTCCGATGAACAACGGCCTGAACTACGCCGACGCGAACAGCACGGACAACTTCGTCCGCCACATCCGCGCCGTCACCCAGGTGATGCGGGACAACGCCATGGGCGGCACCTACTGGCCCGCCATCGGCGGCAAGCCCGGCGACATCGGCTACGACTGGTACTCGATGTACGCCAAGAGCGGCAGCGGCACCAACCTCGACCTCACGATCCGCAACCAGTCCGGCGCGACCCGCCTGCGCTACGGCTGGGGCGACGCCGTCGACGGCGGCGGTGGCGCCACGACGACCCAGATCGTCAACCAGAACTCCGGCAAGTGCGTCGACGTCCTGCAGGGCTCGACCGCGAACGCCGCCGAGATCATCCAGTACACCTGCAGCGGAGCCGCCAACCAGCAGTGGCAACTGCGCGATCTGGGCAACGGCTACCACAACCTCGTGGCGCAGCACTCCGGCAAGTGCCTCGACGTGAACAACGCCTCCACCGCCGACAACGCGGCCGTCATCCAGTACACGTGCGGCAGCGGCACCAACCAGCAGTGGCAACTCCGCGCCGTGTCCGGCACGAACTACGTCGAGATCGTCGCCCGGCACTCGGGCAAGTGCCTCGACGTGTCCGGCCAGTCGACGGCGAACAGCGCCCGCCTCCAGCAGTACACCTGCTGGGGCGGCGCCAACCAGCGCTGGGACGCCTGAGGCCACACCCAGCCGAAGCACGTGAACACGAAGGCATCGGGCCCGTCAGAGGGCGAGATGCCTTCGTGATCCTGGACGGCAGCCTGGAGGTCGTCCAGCTCGTGGTCCAGTCTTCCTGCCCTGCGGTCAATCGCCGGCTGCCAACCGCCTTGAGCAGCCCTGACCCTGCTGCACGACAAAGACCGCTGGCTGACCTCGATGAAGGGCGTGTCACGCCCGCCGAGAAACGCCGCGACATGGCGGCTGTAACTTCACCGGGCCGAAGAACCCGCGTCACCGCTTGAGCGGGTACCTGATCGACTTGCGGCGAAGGCGGTCCTCGTGAACCGCGAAGATGAACGGCACGGTGATGCGCTTCGCATGGTTGACGATGCTGGTCTCATGGAGGAGAAATCGCCTGAACATCTCCTGTCCTGGCAATGCAGCGTTGGCCAAGGCAAATGCCCGGGCACCGCTGACATAGAGCGCTTGGGCCTCGAGCGGGTTGCTGGCGATCTCTATGTCCTTGCACAGCAGCACGTCGCCCCGGATGGTGGCTTCCTCGATCCACTGCTGGTCAGGGATATGTTGAGATCGGTCCTTGCCGTACCGCTCATCCATGGTCTCGACGATCCAGCCGGCCTCTCGTAACGCAGTAGGCACGATGACCGATCCCAGGCCGCGGTCAAGGAAGAACGTCAGTCCAGAATCATGCGCTTCCCCGGCCATGGACTCACGCGGCCTGCGCTGCCAGGAGCTCTACCTCACTCAGGGAGAGTTGGTAATCGCCGGCGATGTCCAGCGCGTCCTCGCCTGCCCGGAGCCTGCCGAGAACATCCGCGATCCGTATGCCGCGGCTTGCCAGCGTGGGCTGTCCGCCATTTATCCACGGATCCACCGTGACCTCGACGCTTCGATAGCTGGGCAGCCGGATCACGCGGACCCAGCCGTCCTGATAGCTCACGCGCTGAAGATAGTCGCGGATCACCGGGCGAAATACCTGCTGGCCACCCTTACGAACGACGACCAGGCCGTCCACCGCTTCCCGTTCTGCGGGAACGTTCGTGTGGTGCTTGAAGTCCCACAGCACTTCGGCGCCGTCTGTGGCAAGCCGTTGACTCGCGAGTGCCTGAGCGAGGCCGATATTGCGCTCCAGCCACTGAATCGCCGGCCGGATCCGCGTCATGGGGACGCCTGCGCTACGGAATGCGGCCAGCATGAATCCCTCGGCGAGCCCGACGAACGGTACGGTCGGCGAATGCTGTCTTGGTGATCCCGCTGTGGTGACGAGCGGCTCAGCTGCCACGCTGACCCCGTCCACCCGCTTGTAGGCGTAACCGACAGCCCAGTTGCGAAAGGTCTGCCGAGGGACGCCGATGAGGTCAGCTGCTTGGCCCTTGGTGTAGAGAGGAGTCACGTAGCGGTAGTCGTCGACCATGCTCGTCGTCATCGCTGTCCTCCCTTCCCAGACCTATCCTCATCTATTGATCGCCCTGTGTCAGCTTTACTACCACGGTCGCTTACGAGATCTCCGGCGTTTGGGAGACGAAGGGTGTTCATCCAAGTATGAGGGCTTTCCCCTGATCAGGACGAGCCGGGAAGTTTCCGGCGTGGCGATCCGCGCCGAACGCTGACCAGGAACTGATCTTCGAACTCCTTTGCGCAGCTGGACGAGGTTCGCAGCCGTGACAACGGAGGCGCTGGCATGCGTCTCGGCCTGCGCGTTGCCTCCGTTCGGTGGAAGCGGCCGGCGACTGGTGGGCGGCGGCTTGGGACTCATCCCGGCATAGTTCGGCAAGGCCGGCATGGGCGACGTTCGGCACCGGCCAGGCTCCCTGTCACTCACGCCCGCCCAGGCGCTCCCTGCCTGGGCGGATGCCTCGGACCACGCCCGCCACCCTCGATCGCCTGCTTCATCTCCCGCGCGCCGTGCTCGACGCGGATGCGGATCTCGGCGGCTCGCGTGTGCGGCAGCACGTTGGTGGTCCAGATCAGCCTGCCCGCCGTGTCGCCCTCCGGGCGAACCTCGAACGAGGCGTGGTGGTGGTCGAGCGCGGGTCTCGCGCCTTCGACGACGGAATAGGCCAGGTAGCGGGCATCGTCGTCGATCGCGACGATCAACTCGCGGACGACGTGCCCGTCGGGAAAGGTCAGGAATCGCTGATCGCCCTCAAGCCGGGTGTCGACGACACGGCCCGGCAGCAGGCGCTCGTGCACGGCTCCGACGTCGCGCAGCACCTCCCAGATGTGCGCGGGGGACGCGTCGATGACGATCTCGTGGCGGATGGAGGTCATGACGCCGGGCACTCCTCCCGGACAGGGATCGCGGCTCCGGAAGCGGAAGCTGTCGTGGTCATGGCTGTTGTCCGATCCGGCGCAGGTGCTCGGCGAGGCGATGCTGGTTGGCGGCCAGCCGCAGGCACAGGTCGCGCAGCAGGACCAGTTCTTCGGGGGTGAACCCGTGGAACATCGCCCGCATGGCGAGCTGCGACGGCTTGCGGAACGCCTCCATCCACGCTCGCCCGGCAGGGGTGATCTCGGCCAGAACGGAACGTCGATCCTTCGGGTCGGGGACCCGGCGGACCAGTCCGTTGTGCTCCAGCGTGTCCACCAGGCCGGTGGCGTTGCGGGAGCTGACCCCGGAGGTGCGGGCCAGCTCGCCGATGCTGATGCCGTGCTCGCTGTTGTTGAGGCGTACCAGCAGGTCGAGCGCGCCCGCGCTGACTCCTCGTCCCTGGGCGCCGTGGGCGCGCATGCGCTCGACGGCCTGGTTGGCGGTGCGGACGGCGGCGCCCGCCTCGAAGGTGAGCAGGGTTTCGTCGTCGTCGGCGAACTGGGCCATCGCGGCCCTGACCCGAGGGTCGTAGAGGAGGCCGTCAGGGTCGCTCTCGTAGGTAGTTACGTCCTTCATGATGAAGAAGGAGAATAGTACGTCCTTCCATATTTTGTCGATCTCGCCGACCTGGACAGGCAATTAGCTAATTGCCATAATCCCTTTGTGTTGGACGTCGATCTGGTGAAGGCACTGGCCAACGACAAGCGATTGCTGATCCTGGAGTGGCTGCGTGACCCTGAACGCCATTTCCCGCCGCAGCGTGACGGCGATCTGGTGCGCGACGGGGTCTGCTCCTTGTTCATCGCCCAGAAGCTGGGAGTGAGCCAGCCGACCTGCGGCGAGCATCTGAAGGTGCTCGCGCAGGCCGGGCTGTTGCGCGGCAAGAAGATCAAGCAGTGGGTGTTCTACCAACGCGACGAGGACCGCATTTCCGAGGCGAAGGAGTTGCTGAGCGGTGAGTGGTGAGCTGGGTGGCGGTGGTGTCGCAGCACCCGAGGGTCTGGACGCGGGGCTCTACGAGCGGTTGATCGCCGATCTGGAAGCAGCCGGGGCGCGCTATCGGCTGATCGACCACCCGCCCGAGGGACGCACCGACGAGGTCAGTGCTCTGCGTGGACACGACGTCGCACAGGCCGCCAAGTGCCTGGTCGTCATGGTCAAGATCGGCAAGAAGCGGACCCGGTACGTGCTGGCGGTGGTGCCCGGTGACGCCCGCCTGGATCTGCAGGCGGTGAAAGCCCTGCTGGAGGGCACCTACGCCGCCTTCGCCGACCGCGAGAAGGCCGAGGAGCTGGCCGGCAGCGTCAGTGGCACCGTGCTGCCCTTCAGCTACCACCCCAAGTTGGAGGTGATCGCCGACCCGGCGCTGCTGCGGGTCCCGGAGGTGTTCTTCAACGCCGCCCGCCTGGACCGCTCGATCGCCCTGGCCACCGACGACTACCTACGGCTGGCCGCCCCTCGCGTCGCCCCCATCAGCACCGCTCCCTGACTCCAGCGCCATCCCGGCGCTCGCGGTCGTCGAGAACTCGATGCGTCCCATCGGGGACAACTGGGCGAGCAGCCGCTGGTCGCCGACGTGCGGGCCGCGTTGTTCCGGGCGCTGCCCGACGGCCAAGGTCGTCGACAAGGCCGGAGACCGGCCGTAGGCCGCTGCGTCATCTTTGGTTGACGCACGCTCGATCGTCAACCTAAGATGACGCCATGAAGGCCGACCTCATCGCGGCGGTGAACGCCCACAACCGAACCCGGACGAACGTCAGCGGTAGTCAAGGCTCGACGTCCCGACGCGTGCTGCCCGCGAGCGGCCCGGGCGCCCGGCGAGGAGGACGATGATGGCGCCGCCATCAGTGACACGGGACGCCCTCGCCGTCGCGGTGACGGCCAACCTGCCGGTCATCCTGTGGGGCGCGCCGGGCACCGGCAAGACGTCCGCGGTGACCGCGCTCGGCGCGGCCGCCGGCCTGCCGGTCGAGGTGGTGGTCGGCTCGATCCGCGAGCCCAGCGACTTCTCCGGCCTGCCGGTGCTGCGTGACGGCGGCACCTGGTTCGCGCCGCCGCGATGGGCCGAGCGGCTCGCCGCCGGGGGCGGCGGCCTGCTGTTCCTCGACGAGCTGACCACCGCGCCGCCGGCCGTGCAGGCCGCCATGCTGCGGGTGGTGCTGGAGCGCACGGTCGGCGACCTGACGCTGCCGGACGAGGTGCGGATCGTGGCCGCCGCCAACCCGCCGGACCAGGCAGCCGACGGCTGGGACCTGTCCGCGCCGCTGGCCAACCGGCTCATCCACCTGGACTGGACGGTCTCGGCCGAGGACGTCGCCGAGGGCTTCGCCGGCGGCTTCCCCGTGCCCGAGTTCCAGCTGAAGGCCCCAGCCGGAACCGCCGATGCCCGAGCGCTGGTCGGGGCGTTCCTGCGGGTACGGCCCGAACTCGTGCTGGCGGTGCCCGACAGCCCGGACCGGGCGGGCCGCGGCTGGCCCAGCCCGCGTAGCTGGGAGATGGCCGCACGGGCGGTCGCCGCGTGCGAGCACCTGGGCGCCGGCGAGCCGGTCCTGGCCGAGCTGGTGCTCGGCGCGGTCGGTGAGGCGGCCGGGTTCGAGCTGCTCTCCTGGCGCCGCAACCTCGACCTGCCCGATCCGCAGACCCTGCTGAACGACCCGCGGGCACCCCTGCCGGAGCGGCTCGACCGGCTGCACGCCCTGCTCGGCGCGGTGGTGGCGTACGTACGGTCGGACGGCACGACCGACACGTGGGAGCGGGCGTGGGCGGTGGTGGCGCGGGTCGCGCGTACGGCACCGGACGTGGCGGCGACCGCGGCCCGGTCACTGGCCCGCTCCCGGCCCGAGGGCGCGACCCTGCCCGAGACGATGCTCGAACTCGCTCCGGTGCTGCGCTCGGCGGGGCTCCTGCGATGACCGCCGACCGCCCCCGCGCTCCCGGCTACGAGGACGCGGTGCGCGCGAGGATCGCCGCCGCGCGGCTGTGGGCGGCGCACCGGGCGCCGTACCTCGCCTCGGCCGTCTTCGCCCTCAACACGGTCATTCTGGAACCGGCCCTGGACGAGGACACCGGCGCGCCCGTCGCCGACCCCGGCTTCCGCGCCTTCCCCGCCGACACCCGCTGGAACCTGTACGTGGAACCGGGCACCGCGCTGGCGACCCCGGTCGAGGAGGCCGGCTGGTGGATGCTGCACCAGGTGGGTCATCTGGTGCGCGGGCACGCGGCCCGCTCGCCGGTACGGCCGGAGCCGGGCCACGAGGTGAGCACTGCCCGCCTGCCTGCCGCCGGCGCGGTCCGCGACGAGGAGGCCCACCGCTGGAACCAGGCCGCCGACGCCGAGATCAACGACGACCTGGAGGCCGAGGAGCTGCGCGGCCCGGTGGGCGTGGTGTCGCCCGCCGAGCTCGGCCTTCCTGCCCATCGCACCGCGGAGGAGTACGTGCCGATGCTCGACGTGCTCGCCTCCGCGATGGGCCGCGGCGGGCGGGCACTGGCCGAGGCGATCGACTGCGGCAGCGGGGTGGACGGGCAGGAGCGCACGTACGAGGACGGCGGCCCCGGCGAAGGGCTCACCCGGCTCGACCGGGAACTGCTCGAACGCTCCATCGCGGCCGGCATCCAGGACCGGATCAGCGCGCGCGGCGAGCTGCCGTCAGGATGGCGCCGCTGGGCCGAGGAGCGCCTGCGCCCGTCGGTGAACTGGCGGGCCCGCCTGGGCGCGGTGATCCGGCGCGGGCTGAGCACGGTGGCGGGGCAGGTCGACTTCAGCTACCGCCGCCCGTCGCGCCGCGCCGGCGCCTACGCCGGCATCGTGCCGCCGTCGATGGTACGCGCGGTCCCCGACACGGTCCTGGTGATCGACACCTCCGGCAGCGTCACCAAGGACGTGCTGAGCCGGCTGCTCGCCGAGGTGACCGGGATCATCGACGGCGTGGCCGGTCCCGGCCGGAGGCTGCGGGCGTTCTGCTGCGACGTGCACCCGCACCCCGTCCAGGTGGTGCGCAGGGCGAGCGACATCGAGCTCGTCGGCGGCGGCGGCACCGACATGCGGGCCGGCATCGCCACGGCGATGGCCCTGCGGCCCCGGCCCGACCTGGTCGTCGTGCTGACCGACGGCGAGACACCGTGGCCCGAGCAGCGCCCTCCCGCGCAGGTGGTGGTCTGCCTGATCGGCGACGGCGGACATGCGCCCGGCTGGGCGTCCGTGGCCCGCATCCCGCAGGGGATGCCGGCGAAAGGAGAGACATGACGACGGCCTACGCCGACGAGCCGAGCCCGGAGCCGCTGCACGAGTGGCGGCGACGGGGTTTCACGATCGCCGAGGCCCGGCGGTGGATCGACGACGGCTTCTCGATCGGCAACGCGGAGCGGTGGCGGGGATCCGGCGTCTACACCGCGGCCGACGCGCGATCGTGGCGCACCGCCGGAGCCACGCCGTACACCGTGGATCTGTGGCTGCGGGCCGGCATGACGCCACGGGACGCGGTGCGGTGGCGCGAGATGGGCTATTCGCCCGAGGAGGCGGCCGACCGGCACCTCGCGGGGGAGCGCCCGCACCCGCGCGGCCTGCTGTGGCGGCTGCTGCACCGGGGCGAGCCGCCGGGCGGCGCGTTCGCCGACGAGGAACGCTCCCACAGCATGCGCGAGCTCCTGCGTGCCGGCATCCCGGCGGGCAGGGCCCGCGCCTACGTCGAGGCGGGCTGGACGGGCGCCGCCGGGGTGGAGTGGGCCGAACGCGACATCGAGGCAGGACAGGCCCAGGTCTTCGAGGCGCTCGGCCTGTCCGCCCGCGAGGCCGGACGCGTGCTCGCCTCGGGGCAGGACGCCATCTCCCTCATGACGGAGTTCTGGCGCGCCGGAGTGCCGATCGACGAGGTGGCGGACTGGCGTGCGGCGGGTTTCACCGGCGAGGAGGCGGCCCGGCTGCGAGCCGAGGGCACCGGCGTCGAGCAGGCCAAGGTGCTGCGGGCGTTGACCGACGGCGACGAGCCTTGAGGAAGCTGTAGCCTGGCGGGCAGCCCACGCCCCGGAGTCAGGGAGCCGTATGACTTCGAGGCGCGAGCGAGCCCACCACTCCCAGCGCCGCGGCGGCCACGTAGGACCAGTTGATCAGTTCCAGGCCGCCGGAGCAGTTGGACGTTGCCGACGATGAGGCGAGCTGGGCGACCGGTTCGTACAGGGCGGGCACGAGGAGCACGAGGGCGGCGAACAGCGCGGCCGGACCGGGTGCGAGCACGGCGCCGACAGCGGCCACACCGACCCACACGCCGGCGGCTTCGGCGGTGAAGAGGTGCATTTGGACCAGCGCCCAGGTGTCCTCCAGATTGGCGTAGCAGCCGAGGTCCTCGGTCGTCGAGGAGACGGGCATGGTGGCGGCGAGGTCCAGGCCGACGGCGATGAACAGGACCGCCGTCCAGGCGGCGGCGGTCGCCCGCCTCGCCGGACGGCGGGGCCGCCGGTCCGCGCGATCCAGGAGGCAGGCGGTCAGGGCGGCCGCGTAGCAGAGCAGCAACAGCCACTCGCCGCGCTGCGGCCCGCAGGGCGTGAGGTACGGGATGACGACGGTCAGCGCGCCCAGCACCAGCACGGCGGCCGACAAGGATGCGCCGAGCACCGCGAAGCGGCGCGGCAGCCACAGGGCGAGCAGCGCGAGCGCCACCGGCAGGAGCTCCGCGCTCCACTCGCCGAGCGTCCACACGACCGTCGGCAGAGCACCCGGCCCGGGCAACGCCTCGGAGAGCGGCGTATAGGCGAACCACCCGCAGCTCTCGCCGGGGATCAGCACCGATAAGACGGCCGGGGCCACGGCCGCCAGCATGGCCAGGAGACGGAACATCGGGCGGCCTTTCGCCGGAGTCGGGTATGTCAGTGCATGATCGTAGATCCCGGCCCGTGCCCTGCGCCTTCGGGTGTCCGAGCCGGGGCTCGCCGCCCGCCGCGTCGAGCGAGAGGGCTCGGGTCACCGGCCACGCCGCCCCCGGCGGCCCGTTTCGACGGCTTTGCGGGCGTACGCGGCTCTGGCCCGATCAGCGCGGCGAGGTCAGTGCGCGTGGACCCGTGCGTGAGCCTCTTCGAGAGAACATCCCGCCAGGAGCGCCGACACCCCGCCGGCGAAGTTGGGGCACTCGAAGATGTCCTCGTGCGGGCAGGCCAGGCCATGGGCGACGGCGGTGCGGGCCGCCTGCGCCTGAGCGATCCGCTGGTCCAGCTCGGCGAGCTTGCGCTGGTACAGCTCCCGCCAGTCGTCGCCGGCCGCCGTACGAGCGGCGAGGAACGCCTTGACCTCCCGCAACGTGAAACCGGCATCGCGCAGCAACAGCACCACGCCGACCAGCCCGACCGCCGACGGCGGATAGCGCCGCTGGCCGGAGGCCCGGGCCGGCGGCGGTAGCAGGCCGAGAGTCTCCCAGTAGCGCAGGGCGGAGGTGGCGACGCCGGTGCGGTTCGCCAGCTCGCCGATCGTCAACTGCTCGCTCATTGACTTCAAGCGTACTTGAAGCCGTTGACTGGCGATCATGCAGACAGCAGGCACCTCTCTCAGGCAGCGCGCGATCCGATACCTGGTGAGCCAGGCCCATCACCCCCGGGGCGTCGTCGGGTGGGCGAACGGCTGGATGTTCGCCCATCGCCCCTCCAACCGGAAGCGCAACATCTGGGCGGTGTCGCTGCTGGACGTACGGCCCACCGACCGGGTGCTGGAGATCGGCTTCGGCCCCGGCGTCGCCATCGCCGAGTTCGCCGCCCGCGCCACCCAGGGCCAGGTCTTCGGCGTCGACCACTCGCGGGCCATGGTCCGGCGGGCCGCCCGCCGTAACGCCGCCGCCGTACGCGCCCGCCGCGTGCACCTCACGCACGCCTCCGTGGAGCGGTTGCCGAGCTTCGGCGGTCCGCTCGACGCCGTCCTCGCCGTCAACTCCGTGGGGTTCTGGCCGGACCCTGTGGAGCGGCTCGGCGAGCTGCGCTGCCTGCTCCGCCCGGCGGGCCGCATCGCGCTCGTCAGCCAGCCCCGCTGCCCCGGCGCCACCCGGGACACCACGGCCCGGGCCGCCCAGGAGCTCCAGGACCTGCTCACCCGGGTCGGCTTCGCCCACCTCCGGGTCGAGACCCTCGAACTCGACCCGCCCGTCGCCTGCGTGCTCGCCGACAATCCAGGCCACCGGCCCGGCCGGTGAGTACGGACAGATCAGGGACCCTCGCCGAGGCCGTCGTCCACCGCGACGTCCTCCGGCTCAAGGTCGAGTCCCGAGGACTTCGCCTGCAGATCCAGCAGAATGGCGAAGTCCTCGTCCACCCGGCCCGTGCTGACGCCGGCCTGGACGAGCTGGGCGGTGAGGGCGGTGACCGGCATCGGCACGTCCAGCGCGCGGGCGGCGGCCAGCCCCAGGTCGAAGTCCTTGCGCAACAGCGTCGGCGTGAACGTCGGTGTGTAGTCCAGGTGCACGAACGCCGGCGACTTGTAGCGGGTGAACGCCGAGCCCATGACGCTGTCGTTGAGGAACTCCAGGAAGGCGTGCCGCGGGACGCCGCCCTTCTCGGCCAGCACGGTGATCTCGGCCAGAGTCTGGGTGACCACGCCCAGCATCAGGTTGTGCGCGATCTTCACCAGGCGGGCGGTGTCGCCCTCTCCCACGTAGGTGACCGACCTGCCGAGATGCCGCAGCAGGTGGGCGACCCGGTCGTAGGTCTCCCGCGGGCCGGACACCACCAGGCTGAGCCGGCCGGTCCGTGCCACCTTCGGGTTTCCGCTGACCGGCGCGGCCAGGTAGGCGACGCCCCGCGCCTCACACGCCTGCCGCACCTCGGCCGACGACTCCACGGACACGGTCGAGGAGTCGATCACGACCCCCGGCACCGCGTCACCCGTGAGCAGCCCGTCGTCGCCGAGCAACACCTGTTCGAGGGCGGACGCAGTGGAGAGCGTGGTGAACACCACGTCCCGGTCACGCAGCGCGCCGAGCGACTCCGCGACCGACGCGCCATGCTCCTTGAGCGGCTCCGCCTTGGCGAGGGTGCGGTTCCATGCGGTCACGTCCACGCCGGCGTCGGCTAGCCGCGCGGCCATGGCGGTTCCCATGCGACCGGTCCCGATCCAGCCGGCGCGCGGTCCGGACCGGTTCGTCGTCGAGTCAGTCATCGAAACTCCCTGAGCGGACTGGTCGCCGATCCGTCGAGGATGAGCGCGCAGGGAGCGGACAAGAGTTTCCCCCGCCGGCAGGCACCCGCTCCGACCTGGAACGTCTCCGGTGCGAGCGCGAGTAAACCGCCCCGGTGGCCGCCCGGCCGTAAAGATCGCCATGAAGGATTTCGGCCTGGCGCGGCAATGACCGGTGACCGCACACGGCCAGGAGAGGCTCACATGAACACGCTGTCCGACCAGTACGCGACCAGCCGCCGGAGAGCGGCCGCTCATCGGGACGGCCGACGCGCCGGCCCGCGACGGCGTGCCAGAGGTTGACGGGCGTCCGAGCACGAGCCGGAACTGGTCTGGACACCGATGTCGTTCGCCTCCCCGTTGTTCCTGTGGTTCTTCATGCCGGCCACGCTGCTGACCTTCTGGGCGCTCCCGAGCCGTCACCGCAACGCGGTAGTCGCCGCGGCCAGCCTGCTCTTCTACGCCTGGGGCGCCGGGCCGCACACCCCGCTGCTGCTGTCGGCCATCGCCGTCAACTACGGCGCCGGCCTGGCGCTGGACTCGGCGCGGTTACGGGAGCGGCCCCGGGCCCGCCGCGGCGTGCTCCTGGCGGCCGTCGGCTGGAACGTCGCGATGCTCGCGGTCTGGAAGTACGCCGGTTTCGCCACCGAGCAGCTCGACGCCCTGACGGGCGCGCTGGGTCTGGGTCACAGCCCGGTCGTGGCCCTGGCGCTGCCGATCGGGATCTCGTTCTTCACCTTCCACCACCTGTCGTACGTGGTGGACGTCTACCGCGGCAACACGCCCGCCCAGCGAAGCCCCGTCCGGTTCATCACCTACATCGCGATGTTCCCGCAGCTCATAGCGGGACCGATCGTCCGCTACCACGAGATCGCCGAGCAACTGGGCGACCTCCGCAGGGACCGCCTCGGCGACCTGGCCGCCGGCTTTCCCCGCTTCGCCCTGGGCCTGGCCAAGAAGGTGATCGTCGCCGACTCGCTCGCCTCCGTCGCGGACGCCGCGTTCGCGCGGGCCGGCGGGCCGGTCAACACGCCGACGGCGTGGCTGGGGGCGTCGGCCTTCGCCCTGCAGATCTACTTCGACTTCTCCGGCTACTCCGACATGGCCGTCGGGCTGGGCCTGATGTTCGGGTTCCGGTTGCCGGAGAACTTCGACCGGCCGTACGCGGCGTACTCCGTCACCGACTTCTGGCGGCGCTGGCACCTGTCGTTGTCGCGCTGGTTCCGTGACTACGTCTACATCCCACTGGGCGGCAACCGGGGTGGCGCGCCGAAGACCTACCGCAACCTGCTGATCATCTTCGTGCTCTGCGGCTTCTGGCACGGCGCTGACTGGACCTTCCTGGTGTGGGGCCTGTACCACGGCGCCCTGCTGGTGGCCGAACGGCTGCTCGGCTGGGATCGTCCGCCGCGCACCGTCTGGACCTTGGCGCTGCGCCGCGCCGTGACCCTTCTGCTGGTCGTCGTCGGCTGGGTGTTCTTCCGCGCGGCGAGCATGACCGAGGCGTGGAGCATGCTGCGGGCGATGTTCACCTGGCGGCCGGGGGAGCTCGATGAGTTCGTCGCATGGGCGGCCAACCACCAGCGGATGACCGTCTTCGTGCTGGCAGCGCTGGCCGTGGTGGCGCTGCCGGCCTCGCGGGCGCTCGGCCCGCTGATCCAGTCGGGCCGGGGGCCGGCGGTGCGGCTGGCGCGCGCCGCGGTGACGTGGGTGGCCGCCCCCTACGCGGCGCTGCTGGTCGCCGCCGGCACGTTCAGCCCTTTCCTCTACTACCAGTTCTGACGGGATCACCGATGACCTTCGTACGGACCCGCGCGGCCTGGGGCCGCCGATCCCGGGCGCTCGCGGCGGTGCTGTTCTTCTGCGGCCCCGCGCTGGCCTTCGCCGCGGGCGAGCGGGCGGTGGAGATCGAGAACCGCAGGCTGCCGCAGTTCCCGGCGTTGTCGCGCGGCTGGGCGGTCGTGCCGGAGGTGGAGGCTTGGGCGTCGGCTCACCTGCCGTTGCGGCAGCACGCCGTCCGCGCCCACGCCGCCCTGTCGGAGCTGTTGTTCAAGGAGGCGCCGTCGTACGGCACGGCGGGCGCCCCCGGCTATCCCCGCGTGATCGAGGGGCGGGACGGCTGGCTCTACTTCGGTGACGACGTGACCGAGGCGTGCCGGCCGCGCTGGTCCATCACCGAGACCTTGTGGCGGGTACGCCGCCTGGCCGAGATCGTACGAAAATCCGGAAGGCGGTTCCTGTTCACCGTGGCTCCCGACAAGACCACGATCGCCCCGGACCGGTTGCCGGAACGCTTCCCCGGCCAGACCTGCCTCCGCAACCGCAAGCAGGAGTTCTGGGCCGCGCTCCGGGCCGCCGATCTGCCCGGTTTCGTCGAGCTCCGGGACCGGCTGGAGCGGGCACAGCGAGAGTCCGGCACGCCCGCGTACTGGCGGACCGACAGCCACTGGACCGAGCACTCCGCCGGCCTGTACGGCGCGGAGCTCGCCCAGGCACTCCAGCCCGGCCTGTCCCGGGACACCCGGCTGGTCAAGACCGGGCAGACGCCACGGAACGGCGACCTGGGCGGGCTGCTCGGCATACCTGTCGAGGAGCGCGTCGAGCGGTGGCGGCTGGTCCGCGACGGCGTGCGGCCGGTCCGGCAGGACGACCGCGACCTGCCCGTGTCGTTCCGCACCGTCCACCGGTCGGACCGGGCGCCGCTCTACCGGCCCCGGACGCTGCTGATCGGCGACTCGTTCACGCGTAACTCGCTGCCGTGGGTGCTGCCGTACTTCGCCGACCTCACCTATCTGCGCAGCGACGCGCCCGCCAGGACGGACCTGGATCATCTGGTGGAAAGGGTCGCCGAGAGCGAGACGGTGGTGTTCGAGATCGTGGAGCGTTATCTCGTCGGCGGGCACGCCGAGCTGCTGGACGACGCCGTGCTCGCCGCCCTCGACGAAGGACTGCGCACACTCCCGTGAAGAATTTCGGCCTGGCGTGGCAAGTACCGATGACCGCATACGCCAGGAAAGGTCGGCATGCATGACAATCCCTCGCGAAGCTGTCGAGGTCGACGACGCGATCCTCATCGAGAGGTCGCTGAACGATCCCGAGATCTTCGCCACGCTGTTCGACCGGCACGCACCGCTCCTGCACCGCTACGTGACCAGGCGCCTCGGGCCCAGCGAGGCGGAGGACGTCGTGGCCGACACCTTTCTGGCCGCTTTCCAGCAGCGCGGCGGCTATGACCGCCGTCGCTCCGACGCCCGGCCGTGGCTGTACGGCATCGCCTCCAACCTGATCGGCCGCCGGCGGCGTACCGAGATGAGCCTCTACCGCGCCTACGTCCGCAGCGGCGTGCACCCGGCGGAGCTGTCCGGGTTCCAGGTCGAGGACGGCGTCAACACCCTGGCCGTCAACCGGCCGCTGGCGCTGGCCCTGATGGAGCTCACCCCGGCCGACCGCGATGTGCTGCTGCTCGTCGCCTGGGCCGAACTCAGCTACCAGGAGGTGGCCGACGCGCTGGCCATCCCGCCGGGAACGGTCGCCTCGCGACTCAACCGGGCCCGTCACCGGATCCGTCAAGCCCTGAGCCGACAAGGAGATCGACCATGAACGAGCTGAAGGCCATGTGGCAGGCCATCCCCCCGGCCTCCCCGGAGGAGCTCGCCGGCGCGCGGCAGCGGCTGCTGCGCGGGATGCGTCCCCGGCGAAGGGTCGTCACCGGGCCACGGCTGCTGGTCGCGGCCGGTGTCGCGGCGGGGCTCGTCGTCACCCCGTTGATCAGCGGCGCCGGGACCTCCGCCTACGCGGTGGCCAAGAGCCCGGACGGCACGGTCAAGGTCACCGTCAACGAGCTGCGCGACCCCTCGGGGCTGGAGGCCAAGCTGGCGGAGGCGGGCGTCAAGGCCGACGTGACCTTCCTGGGCCAGGACACGCGGTGCGCGGCCCCCCGGTTCGTCAGCGTGGACCGGGCCTACGATGGTGCGCCGGCCGCGGACGTGAGCGAGCTGCGTTCGGTCGTGGAGGGGTCGCGCTCGTTCCAGGCCACCCAGGTGACGTCCATCCGCACGATCCAGATCTCCCCGGAATACATCAAGCCGGGCGAAACACTCGTAGTGGAGTTCCGCGACAACCGAAACTCGAACGTGCCCTGGCGGCTCGGCGCCTGGCTGGCCCAGGCGGGCACCCCGGTGAAGCCCTGCACGCCCGTCGAGGACACCCCCTGACCGGGCCGCCGCGAGCCGGGACGGCTCATCGGCAGTCCGATTGCGGGGCCTGTTCCAGGCATCGCTCCCAGACCTGGATGTACTGCTCCGCACCGTCGTACAAGGTGTCGAGAACGCCGGCCGAGACGCCGATGTTCCGGACGTCCTGCAGGAAATCGGGTAGCAGACCGTAATGGGCCATGCCGTCGAGGTTGACATCGAAGTCCCGGCGCCCGGCGCGGGAACGGCTCAGGGCGCCGTCCTCGGTGTAGAGCGCGGATCCGGTCGGCCCGAACCGGCGACGGATCCAGGACTCGGTGCCCTGGTCCGCGATCCCGCGTTCCATGCCTCGCCAGTGCCGCCACACCGCGGTCAGCACCGGCACCAGATCGCGGGTGGCGGGCGGGTCGCCGGCTCGCGGGAGCGATTCCGTCCTCGCTAGGTACGCGGCCAGCTGTAGGGCACGGTCGGTGCGATACAGCGGCCATGGCCGGCACCATCGCAACGGCATCCGCTGGGGGATCTCGTCCCGGGAGCCGGCGGCGAGTCCCAGACTCAGGTTGAGGATCCGGCTGTCGGTCCAGGGGGCGCGGCGCCACCAGGGCGGCCGGTCCGCACGGTCCGGGGAAGTGCCGGACCGCCAGATCGCGATCGCCTCCCAGAACTGCAGCTCGTCCGCGGTGAAGGGGGCGCCGAAACCGCCGTCGGAGAAGCGATGGGCGCGGTAGTCCGTGACGGGGCCGTCGTACCGGACGCCGCCGCGTTGAGCGAACACCTGCTCCCGTCGCGAGGCGCGGTGCCGCGGCTGGTCGGCCTCGGTCCGCATGCCGGCCGCCGCGCAGGGGCCGAACCGGGGGCCCGGCAGTTGGCCCACCCCGTTCACATCGGTGCCCAGGGCGATGCGCCGGCCACCCATCGCCTCGCTCAGGTAGGTCAGAGCCTGGGCGAAGGAGCGAGCCGATCCCGCGCAGTCGTTCTGCACCGCGCCGTCGGCCGCGCGGATGTCGCGCTGATAGCAGAACACGGACACCAGACCGCCCGTGCGGCGGATGCGCGCGAGCTGCTCCGGCGACTTGTTGTTCTCGGTGGAGAGCATGCGCGGGTTCGCCGTGCCGAAAGCCGCGGTGTCGCCGGTACGGGAGAACGTGGCCTCCCGATCCGGCGCCGCCATGGCCGGCCGCCAACCGTGGCGCAGCGCGCGCATGCTCGTGTGGCCGGACACCACGGGGTAGCCGCGCGCCTCGCACAGGTCGAGCACCACGGCGAACGTGTGGTGCGACATGTGATCGACGTCGATCATCATGCCGCGTTTCATCAGCTCCTCGATGAGGATCGCGCCGTAGTCGGTCAGTCCGCGAGCGTTGATGTGGCCACCCGGTGTGGTGGCCCAGTTGGTGGGCCGAGGGGGTCCCGCGTGGCGCCACAGACCAGGCAGGCCGTGGTAGGCGAACCGCTCGGCCAGTCCGCCGCCGTCGAAGGCGTCCTCGTCCAGGCGGTAGGAGATGCCGAGTGCGGCCGGTGCCTGTTCGACGACGAAGCTCTCGCCGGTCAGCACCTGGTTGACGGGGTCGTAACCGCGGTTGAAGATCGCGGCGCCTCCGAAGGCGTTGTCGGTCGCGTGCACGGGGAAGACATGCCGTACGCCCGCGTCGTGGAGCTTCTTCACCAGCGCGGCGATCAGCTCGCGCGGCGACCTCCCCTT
Source organism: Nonomuraea wenchangensis (assembly GCF_900111685.1). Taxonomy (GTDB): domain Bacteria; phylum Actinomycetota; class Actinomycetes; order Streptosporangiales; family Streptosporangiaceae; genus Nonomuraea; species Nonomuraea wenchangensis. The sequence continues at coordinate 190,956 of NZ_FOHX01000012.1, read as the reverse complement.
CCTGGCGGCTTCCAGCGTCAGTTCCTGCGGGGTGTGCCAGCCGCCGAGCGCGTCCACCTCCACGCCGGGGACCAGGGCGAGTCGCCCTCCGGCGACGATGCGTCGCGCGTCGGCGGGGGTCCTGGCGATCTCCAGCCATCCCTGACCGGGGCCGCCGCACTGTTCGTCGACGAAGCGCACCATGGCGGACATGCCCGCCAGTTGCCGGCCGATCGCCGACGTGTCATCGGCATCCAGCCGGTGTCCGAACAACGCGGACGCCCGCCGGGCGAGCAGCTCGTTGTTGACGGCCAGGCACACCGCCAGCCGTAGCCCGCCGTCGACGGCTCGGCGGATCCACTCCAAGCAGGCCTGCTGGTGGGCTTGTGTGGTGTGCCGGGGCCAGCCGTCGAACTGCGGCCATCCGCCTACCAGGTGGCCGATGCCGTCGAGCGTGGGCATGAGGCCGCCCGGTCCATGTGCCCCCGTGCAGTGCGGCACGGCACCCGCCAGACCGTCGCCGTCGGGCGAGAACGGCTGCCCGAAGATGCCGTAGCCGCCGAAACCGAGGTCGGCGCGGAAGTGGACGTGGGTGTCCGCGAGTCCGAAAAGGCCCGTCATGGCTTCATGGTGAGCCGCTTTCCGCCGCGTTGGCCACCGGGATTTCCCCAGGGTCCGCGATGAGCGCGCCGAAGCCCGGGGTTCTCCCGGAGGCGGCTCGTGACCTGGCGCGTCACGCTGTGTCCGACCAGGCGCCACGCGTTCGAGGAGGAGGAGGAGCCATGACCGTCAGAAGAAGGTCCCACCGGATGGTGCGAGGAGTCGTCGCGCCGATCGTCGTCACGGCGGCGATGACCGGCACGGGAGCGTGCAGCCTGTTCTCACCCGGAGGAGGCCCGCCACAGCCGCCACCGGCCAGTGCCACGGTCACCGCGACGACGTGGTTCTCCTCACTGGGAGGACCGAAGTGCACGCACTCCGGTATCCAGTGGGGAGCCACCCCGATCTCCCTCGGGGAAGGATCCGGCACGACGACACCGGTCGCTGACACCGAAACAGCGACCGAGTGGACGGCCGTAGGGGACCGGTGCACCATGTCGCACCAGTTCTCGGACCTGCGCCCCGGACGCTGGCGGATCTGGGTCGCCGCGGGCCTCGCGACGGGGGTCTGCGAGGCGGACCTCAAGGCAGGTCACGCGTTCGTCGCCCTCGAACGCGGCGCGTGCAAGGTGACCCCGTAGTCCGGACTCCTCAGGCAGGTCGCCCAGGGGTAAACTAGGCCATGCTCTGCGGGCGGCAGGCGGAGATCCATCGCATCGACACGGTGCTTCAGGATGCCCGGCGAGGGCGCAGTGGGGTGCTGGTCCTTCGTGGCGAGGCCGGCATCGGCAAGACCACGATGCTGGATTACGCGCGTGCCGCGGCGACCGGCATGCGAGTGTTGTCCGTCCGAGGTTCCGAGCCTGAGCGAAACCTCACCTTCGCCGGACTGGCCCAGCTGGTCACTCCCGCCCGGAACCTCCTCCACGAACTGCCCCCGGCGCAAGCACGCGCGCTGCGCGGCGCGGTCGCCCTCGGCCCGCCGGAGCAGGCCGACCGGTTCACCGTGTACGCCGCCACGTTCAGCCTGCTGGCCCAGCTGGCCGAGGATCTCCCGCTGCTGCTCACGGTCGACGACGCTCACGTGCTGGACATCCCTTCCGTGGAGGCGATCGCCTTCGCCGCCCGCCGCCTGGCGGCGGAGGGCATCGCGCTCCTGGTCGCCAGCCGATCGCAGGAGCCGGCGCAGGACGCCGTCGGGTATCTGCCGTCGATCGTGCTCACCGGCCTGAACGAGGCGGCCGCCGGCGAGCTCATCGTCAGTCACAGCGGCGTACAACCGCATCGCAACGTCGTACGGCGCCTGGTGGCCGGCACCGGCGGCAACCCCATGGCCCTGCGGGAAACCCTGGACCACCTCACCCCCGGCCAGTTACGCGGCCAGCGGCCGGTGCCCGATTTCGTGCCGGCGGAGGCGACAGCCGGCAGCCTGTTCGCCCGCCGCGTGGAAGCACTCGGCCCGGCCGCGCAGACGGCGCTCCTGCTGCTGGCTGCGAGTTTCTCACCCCGGCTCGGATCGGTCATGCAGGCCGCGGAGATCATGCAGATCACGGAGAGCGCGTTCGACGAGCTGGAGAGCAGCGGACTGGTGGAGCTCGCCCCGGGAACGTTCCGATTCACCCATCCACTGGTGGCCACCGCCGCACTGGCCAACGCCCGGCCCGCCCAATGCCGCGCGGCTCACCGGGTGCTGGCCGCCGTCCTCATCGACCCTGGCCGAGCCGACGAGCGGGCCCTTCATCTGGCCGAGGCGACGCTCGGCACCGACGAGCGGGTGGCCGCAGCCCTGGAGGCGATGGCGACAGCAGCCCGGGCCCGCAGCGGCTACGCCGCGGCCGTCATGGCCTTGGAGCGAGCGGCGGCGCTCAGCGAGGACGATGCCGCCCGCGCCCGGCGGCTCTACGCCGCAGCCGCCGACGCGCAACTGGCCGGGCAGAACGCGCGTGCCAGGCAGATGCTCATCGCGGCCGACGGGCTGGCCATGGACAAGGAGTTACGGATCAAGGTGGCGACCGGCCGCAGCAGGGTGGAGGCGTTCACCGGCCATCCGAGGCTGGCGCACCGCATCCTGCAAGAGGCCGCTGAGTTCGTCGCGGACGGCGACCCGTCGCGGCGGGCCGAGCTGCTGACCGACTCGGCCATGGCGGCGCTGCTGGCCGGCGACGCGATCGCGGCGGTCGGCGAGGCCGCCGAGGCGGCCCGGCTCGCGCCTGATCCGAACGGGACCGTGGCCCTGGTCATCAAGCTGGTGCAGGGCATCACCCTCATGCATCTCGGCCGGCACCGCGAAGGGGCGCTGCAACTGGCCGGCTGCACGCGGCTCGCCGAACCGGGCGGGCCGGCCGAAGAGTACGTCATTCTCGGCTGCGCCGCCATGACGTGGATCGGCCAGCACGAGACGGGCGGGAAGATGGTGCGGCCGATCCTGAGCCGGCTGCGCGCCGACGGCGCGCTCGGGCTGCTGCCGTTCGCCTTGTACGCCCTGGGCCTGGCCGAAGCACGCAGCGGGCACATGGCGGCGGCGCGCGCCACGGCATCGGAGGGTCTCGAACTCGCCGAGCTGACCGGCGACGAGATGTGGCGCTACCTGTGCCTGGCGGCGCTGGCGTACATCGAGGCGATCCGCGGAGACGACGAGCGCTGCCGGGAGCACGCCCGCATGGCCCTCGAGCTGCAGGGGCCGGACACCGACTACCCGCGTGACCCGACCGAGGCCCTCGCCCTGCTCGAGATGAGCCGGGGCCGCTACCGCGAGGCCATCGCCTGGTACGACTACGGCGCACGGACCACGCAGACCGCCGAGCCGCCGACGAGCCTCGTCGAGGGCAACCGTGATCGCATGGAGGCCCACATACGCAGCGGCCTGGCCCTCACCGGCACGATGTCGACGATGATCGACGAGCTGGCCGGTGACAGCGGATTCTCGCTGGACGCGGCCGTCGCCTGGCGTCTCAAGGGGCTGGTGGCCGCCGAACCCGACGTCACGACCTGCTTCGACACCGCGCTGAAACTGCACGCCGAGGTGCTCTGCCCGTTCGAGACCGCGCGCACCCGGCTCGCCTACGGCGAACGCCTGCGCCGGATGGGACGACGCGTGGCGGCGCGCGAGCAACTGCGCCCGGCACTGCATCTGTTCGACCAGATCGAGGCGCGGGTGTGGTCCGGCCGGGCGCGCAAGGAACTGGCCGCCACGGGCGAGACCTTGCACCCCCCGATCGCGCGCTCCCCGTTGGCGACGCTGACCCCCCAGGAGTATCAGGTCGCCCACGCGGTCGTGCGCGGCGCCACCAACCGGGAGGCGGCCTCCGCGCTGTTCCTCAGCGCCAAGACGATCGAGTATCACCTGGGCAACGTCTACCGCAAGCTCAGCGTCCACACCCGCACTGAGCTCGCCTTCCGCTTCCCCCAGCTCGCCGCCGAGTGATCGAGCCCCGAAGGAGCCACCATGCCGGACATGTGGGAGCGCGTCACAGACGCGGACGGCGAGCCACTGCTCTGCCCCGTCCTGCCCGTCCACGCGGCGCTCCTGCCGTCGGGCAAGGTCGTCTTCTTCTCCGGCTCCGAGCACGACGAGATGCACCTTCACGAGCACGGCTTCGCCTCGGGCCTGTGGGATCCCGACCGTCCGACCCAGGTGACCAAGCTGGACGCGCCACATGTGGACCTCTTCTGCGCCGGCCACAGCATGCTGGCCGACGGCGACGTGTTCGTCGCCGGCGGCACGGCCAACTACGACCGCGAGCCGGACAACCCGCACGCGCCCTACCACTTCACCGGCGTCACCGACTGCCATGTCTTCCACTGGCGGACGGAGCGATGGTCACGCGCGGAGGACATGGCCTGGCCCCGGTGGTACCCGACCTGCGTCACCCTCGCCGACGGCACCGTGCTGACGATGAGCGGCCATGGCGGCCCGCTGCAGCCGGGGCACGAGGTGCTGCACAACGAGATCTTCGATCCGGCTGCCGGCCGCTGGCAGCGCCATGGCGCCATGATCCCCGAGCTGGAGGACACCGGCCGGTTCTGGCTGTTCGGCTCGCGGTATCCCATGATCTACTACCCCCGTTTGCACGCGCTGCGTGACGGCACGGTGTTCTGCGCGACCGCTCATCAGGAGCGCGGCGGCGATCGCCGTACCCGCCGGCTCAGTCTGCGCTCGGGTGCCCTGGACACCCTGGGCCCCGCGCCTCCTGGCATGCGGGTGTGGTGGCCGCCCGACGTCTACGCACGGGCCGCCTTCACCTCCGTCCTGCTGCCGTTACGCCCACCGCATTACGAGGAGCGCGTACTGATCGCCGGTGGTCAGCGCGCCTGGGTGTTCGACGCCGGCACGCCGCGCTCCGGTTGGCGGCAGGCGGGGCAGAAACGCGATTACTCTCTGCGGGCGTACGCGACCGCGGTCCTGCTGCCGGACGGTTCCGTGCTGCTGATCAACGGCGGCAGCAGCGAGAAGCTGCTGCGCTGGTACTGGCCCACGGCAGAGGTGGGCGGCGACGACAAGGACGCCAACCCGGTTCCGGAGAGATATCTGCCCGACGAGGACCGCTGGGAGCGCGGCTCGAAGCCCGGCGACTACACCCCCATTCCCCGCATGTACCACTCCGTGGCGCTGCTCCTGGCCAGCGGGCGCGTGTGGATCGCCGGGTCCAACCACGACAGCCAGCGCAACCGGGGCGGCGTCCGCGCGGACCATCCGCACCACGGCGACGCCCGCGAGCTGCGCATGGAGCTGTACTCGCCGCCTTATCTGTTCGACGGTGTGGGCCCGGACGGGAAACCGCGGCCGGCGGCGCGTCCGGAGATCACGGTCGAAGCCGATCACGCCGGGTACGGCCGGCCGCTGAAGCTGACCTCCCCCCATGCGCGGTCGATCGAACGGGTGACGCTCCTGCGGTGCGCGTCGGTCACCCACGCCTACAGCTCTGACCAGCGCCTGATCGAGCTCGAGATAGCCGGCCGCACCCAGCGGGAGCTCACCGTGATCACCCCTCCCGACCCGTACATCGGCATCCCCGGCTACTACCTGCTCTTCGCTCTGACCGCCCGGGGCACCCCATCGGCCGGCCACATGCTGCGGCTCGGCTGACCGGGGCGCCCGACTTCGCTGTGCGACTTCGCGATCGCAGATCATCGGTGGCGAGGCGCTCCGGCGATCCACGCGCCGGCAAGGACTTCTTCAGTCGCCGGCGGCCGACGCCTCGCCGGCGCTGAGCGTCCGCAAGATGTCGACCAGTGTCGACAGCTGCTCGGGGGCGAGTGGCCTGAACAGCTCTTCCGCCGCCAGCTCATAGCCGGCTGTCCACTCCTGGGCCAGTGCGGCCCCTTGCGCCGTCACTCGAAGGAGTACGGACCGGCGGTCGTCCGCGCTGGTCTGGCGTTCGAGCAGTCCGTCGCGGACGAGCGCGTCGACCAGCGTGGAGGCGGTCCCCTGCGCGATGCCGACCGCGAGAGCGAGCTCGGTGAGACGAACCGGCTGCGAACGCGCCACCTCCACCACCAGGCGGGATCTCGGTGTCGACACCCCGTGCTCGCCCAGACGCTCGTTGAAGTGACGTACGAGAACCTTCGCCGTACGGCTGAACTCGTCGGCGACCTGTGCTGCGGTCACGCCCTCGTTCGCGCGTGGCATCGCCCACCTCCCACTTGACGCCTCCATCGTACGGGAGGTTACATAGACGTCGATACATTGGCATCGAACTATTTGGTGCCGATACATCTGAGGATCCGTGCTCAATCACAAGGAGTGAACAGGTGAAGATCTTCGTCACGGGCGGCAGCGGTTTCGTCGGCGGCACTCTCGTGCACCGCCTCGTCGCCGAGGGACATGAGGTCATGGCACTGGCCAGATCGGGCTCGAGCATCCAGCGGGTACGTGAGGCCGGCGCCGAACCCGTGTCCGGCGATCTCGCCGAGCTCGGCCGGGCCGGCTCCCCTGCGCCGGACTGGCTCGACAAGCTGCGCGAGGCCGACGCGGTCGTGCACGTCGCGGCGTACATGGAGTTCTGGGGCCCCGACTCGCTCTTCGAACAGGCCAATCACGTGCCGACGGCCGCCCTGCACGCCGCGAGTGTCGCGGCCGGGGTGCGACGCTTCGTGCTCACCAGCGCCGCGTCCGTCTCCACGGGCAGTCAACGCCGTCCCGTCGTCGACGAGTCGACGCCGGAGGGCCGGCCGAACATCGCCTACAGCCGGGTCAAGCTGGCCACCGAGCGCGCACTCCTGAAAGCCCGCAGCGGGAAGACCGAGCTGGTGGTGCTCCGCCCGCCGTTCATCTGGGGCCGCGGAATGACGACGATCAACGAGATGGTCAAGGTCGCCGAGGCCGGACGGTTCGCCTGGATCGACGACGGCAAGCACATCGTCGACTTCGTACACGTCGAGAACCTGGCCAGTGCCGCGATCCTCGCGCTCACGCGGGGCCGCCACACGGGGGTCTACCACGTGACGGACGGCACGCCGATGCCCATCCGAGACTTCCTCACCCCCTTGCTGGCGACCCGCGGCGTGGATCTGTCCAAGAGCCGCAGCGTCCCTCTGGCGATGGCGGCGCCCATGGCGGCGATGATGGACCGCACGGCACGCCTGCTTCGCCGGAAGACGGCGCCGCCGCTGACGAACTGGCTCGTCAGCTTCACCGGCCGTGACCGTTCCTACGACATCACCGCCGCGAGGAAGGAGCTGGGCTACTCGCCTGACGTGACGCTGGAGAAGGGCCTGGCGGAGATGAGCTTCTCGTGAGGTGACGACCTCACGCGCCGCGGCCGCAATGCCCTCGCCATGGATGCGGTGCCTCGCATTTCCCGTACGCGGCCCCTTGACGCACTGCCATCCATGGCGCGCCGGCACCTCACCCTGGGGATTTCCCCGTAGCGGAAGCTGCCCGGCAATGCGGACCGTGCAGCCATGAGACTCAAGCAGCAGGCCACCGTCCACGGGGCCGTTGATGAGCGCGCGCGGAACAAGGCGCTCACCGCAGTGTTCACGATGCGCCGCATCGGGACAGCACTCGCTCTGCTGATCCTGCCGCTCACCTCCTGCGGAGCGACCGACGCGATCACCGATGCCGTCAGCCAGATCGAGCTCACCCAGAAAGTGATCCAACGGGAGTCGTCGGCCTGGCGCAACGAGCTTCCCCAGCTGCAGTTGCGCCTGAACTCCCTCATCGAGCAGCAGCAGGGCAAGTTGACGGCGGACGCGAAACAGATCCTGGCCGACACGTCCAATGACGTTCGCTCCCTCGCCCAGGAGACCGTCACGCTTGCCGGGCTCACTGCCGAACAGCTGACCGCCAAGTTCGGCACCGAGGCCCGCTGCAACATCGACTTCGCGCGTTCGCGCGTGTCCGCGGACCTGACCACGCTCGTCGAGCGGCTCAAGTTCTGGCAGCAGCACCACAATCGGCCCCCTCGGCCGCCGCACAGCGTCTGTCAGATCACCCCCGACAACGTGGAGCTGCGCACCACCGGCCTGAACGAAGGCTGGTCGATGAGCCTGCCCACGGACAAAGTCGTCGGCGTCTACGGCTACAACTTCCGCAGCGACGCGGTCCCGGCCGTGGAGCTCCAGGACAGGACCGGCAACAAACTGAGGGACTCGAAGGTCTCGGTCTCCTACGTCACCCAGTATCAGCTGAACCTGAACTTCGGCAGCGAGGACTTCAGCCAGATCGCACCCGGCGCCCGTTACGTCCTGCGGTGGCCGGACCAGCCCGATCCGAACGCGATCTCCGTGACGCTCATCAAGCCGGCTCAGCTGAAGATCCTCGACGTTGCCGTCCAGCCGTCGGCCGCCCGTGCTCGAGTCGACCTCGTGCGCGCCGTGGTCGACCTGGTCAACCAGGGGGGTTCCGACACTGCCCGGTTCGTCGTCCGCTGGACGCCTGGACCGAATGACCCGGTGCAGGACCTGAGCATCGACAGCCTCGGAGCCGGTGAGCGCATGAAGGTCACCTTCCCCGGCTACGTGTACAAGACCGCAGGCTCCTTCCAGACCGACATCGTCGTCGGCGGCGGCAGCGACAGCTGGCACGGAGTCGTCAACGTCACCCCGTACGCCAACACGCCGCGCCTGCAGAGCGTCCCCATCAGAGGCCAATGGCCGGGCGGCGGCGGAGAGAGCGGACAGACGAAGAGCGACTTCGATCTGCAGGCGATCGAGCTGGGGGCGGACTGCGAGATCGACGCCTCGCGCGGCGGCGGCAGTTTCGAGGTCTCGGACATCAACGACGACAACCTCAAATACACCATCGCCTGGCCCTCCGGATACGACTTCGGCTTCGGCGGCAACACCTTCTGGCGTTCGCTGTCCTCGGTCTCGGCGAACTACGACGCCCAGACCCGCCGCGTCACGCCAGTGGTGACCCTGAAGGGACTGGGCGGCCATGGCTGGTTCGCGACACGTGGCCCGGAGCGCTTCGACGGCACCTTCACCGTCTACTCGATGTGCCCCCAGTGACATCGACCCTAGGGATTGCCCCGAAGCGGTCTCAGGGGCAGATCACGGACGGTGAGAGCATGAGTCTTACCCAAAAGGCCACCGTGTACGGGGCCGTCCACGAGAACGCGCTCAACGACGTGCTCCAAGCTCTGATCGCAGCGCGCCCCGCCTACGTCACGTTCAGCTCGGCGACCATGCAGCCCATCCAGTTGCCCGGGATCGGCGGGGTGGACTGGGAGGTGTCGTTCACCGACGTCCACGTCGAGCTGGGACAGGGGGACGTACACCTCACCTCGTCCCTGGATCTCAAGGTCCAGCTTCCGGCCGGCCCCAAGGACATCAATCTGGCCGTGGTCGCCACCGCCCACCCCGAGGCGATCGGCGACGTCCTCACGTTCAGGCTGGACGCGCTGGAACTGGTCGACATCACGCCGGACAGCCTGGAATCGCTGCTCGAGGAAGTCATCAAGGCGTTGCTCGGCGGCTTCCTCGCCCAGGTGCAGATTCCCCTGCGGAACCTGCTTCCCCCGTCCGTCCCGCTCCGGTTGGCGGGGGCTCCCGTCATCGCGGATGACCAGATCAAGATCTACGCCAACGTCACATGAGGATGACCACCATGCCAGAGATCACCACCGCGGTGGACGAGTCCGGCGCGACGGCGCTCGTCGCCTTCGCCGAATCCCGGATGCGGCCGATCACCGCCAGCGATACGGCGCAGCTCGGCCCCTTCAAGGTCGGATACTCCGCTTCCGCGACCATGAGCGGCGGATCCGTCGACCTCAGAACCCCCGACCGGATCCGGATCGCCGATTTCCAGGTTCATTGGTCGGCCCGGCTCACCCTCTCCGCCGACCTCCCCCTGGTGCCCGATCTCGTCATCGGGCCGATCTCGGTGAGCGACACAGCGACCGCGACGGCGGACCTCACTGTCGACGCGCACCTCGTCAACGACAGCTGGGAAATCGTGGCGACCATCCAGGGCACCCCGAACATCGCCTTCGGCGCCGGCACGCGGAAGGCCGTCGCGGTTCTCGTCGCCGCCGTATCGGCCATCCCGATCGTCGGGCCGATCCTGGCCGGGCTGATCGGGCTGGCCAACGTGGGGCAGTTGCTCAGCGCGATCGTCTCGCCCCTCCTGAAAGGGCAGCGCCTGCCGTTGCCCTTCGCGCTCCCTCGCAGGGTGCCACTGCCCAAGGCGGCGCCGACCGAGGCGGACGCCTTCGTCACCCTCGACGCTGTCAACGTCGCCGTGGAAAGCAGCGGAGGAGAGGACGAACTGGTCGTCACGGCGGACCTGCGCCCGTGAAGCCTGCCGAGCAGCCCACGGCCGCGAACGCGCAAGAGCACGGAACTCCTTTCGAGGTCCGTGCTCTTGCGGTCCGACCTCGCCATCCGGACGGGGGCACGGCGGTGCTGCTGGTCACCAGACGCTGGTACGTCGTACTGCGAGGCGATGAAGGCATGGACGAGCGGAGCGACTCCCCGCCCATCAATACCTCTCCTTGATGTCGGCGGAAGGTGCTTAACCCGCAGATGGAGCGTTCCGGCGGCTGTCCGGTGAGCGAGCAGGGAAAGGGCCTGACATGTCCAACCACTTCACCGGCCTCAGCCTCGGGCCACCACTCGGGGACCAGCGCCTCGATCTGTGCGACCTGTACGCCTTCACGGCACCCGGGGATCCGAGCAGGACCGTTCTCATTCTCAACGCCAATCCCAACGCCGATGCGCTGCACCCCGACGCCGTCTACCGGCTGAACATCGACAGCGACGGCGACTACCTGACCGACGTCGCCTTCAGCTGGGTCTTCAGCCCACCGGCGTCCGACGGCTCCCAGACCTACAGCGTGTTCATGGCGACCGGAGCGGAGGCCCGCAAACCGGAGGCGGCCGGCACCGAAATCGTGTCGGACGCCGCCGTCTCCTTCGGCCCTCAGGCCAACGTGGTCGGCAGCGGCGACTACAAGGTGGCCGCCGGCAGCCGCAGTGACGCCTTCTTCTTCGACTTCGACGGCATCAAGAACCTGTTCGACACCAGCGGCAAACGGAACTTCACCGCACCGCACCTGGGCGGGAAGTCCCCCTGGACCGGCGTCGACTCCAACCTCACGGCCAACGTCTTCTCCATGGCCGTCGAACTGCCGACCGCAGAGCTGGCACCCAAGTCCGCGCTGCACATCTGGGGCCGGTGCAGCGTCCTGCGCGACGGCGAGCTCGTCCACGCCGACCGGGCCGGACACCCGTCCATGAGCAGCTTCTTCAACACCGACGACACCAAGGAGGACTACAACGCCGGCGAGCCGGTCGACGACCGCGACAAGTGGACGGATCAGTTCGTTCACCTGCTGGGCCACACCGGTGGCTACTCGCAGGAGGAGGCCATCGCCGCGATCGACGAGCACGGCCTCCTGCCGGACGTGCTGCGCTTCGACCCGTCCAAACCGGCCGCCTACCCCAACGGCCGGACGTTCACCGAAGACGTCATCGACATCCGCGTCGCGTTCCTCACCAAGAACGAGGCTCCGCCCACCGGCCTGCAGCCGCACACCGACACCCTGGACCGATTCCCGTACCTCGGCGACCCGCACCCGGCAGCCGCCTCCTGACGGATCCCCGAGGAACACCCTCGCAGGCTCTGACGGCCTGGTGGGGGCCGAGGTGCCAGGGTCTGCGCGGTCATCGTACGGGTCGCTCGCCATGGACGCCCGCTGTGCTCGGCCCCGACGTCTTAGTAGGCGCGTCAGCCGGCCGAGCTCGCCGACCTGGCCGCCTCGATGCTCTTGCGCAGCGCGGTCGCGATCGGCTCGACGGGCGCGGACAGCTGCTGGATCCGGTCCCGGCGCAGATGCGTCTCCCGCCGGGACGCGACCACCGTGCTGAGCCGGGCCGCCGCGGCCAGCGCCGCCAGGACGCGGACGTCGTCATCCAGGCGGCCGACCGGCCGGCCGCCGCGGACCGCCGCGCCGACGCGCTCGGCCAGCCTGCGCGACAGGTACGCCTTGCGCGGCGTGATCCGTTCGACCCTGAACAGCAGGATCCGGCGCCGCTCCACGCTGATCAACCGGGCGGCGGCCAGCTCGTCGCGTACGACGCCGACCGCCTTGCCGTGGTCCTTCTGCACCCATCGCCGCCACGAGCGGGGCGGTGAGCCGGCGATCTGCTCCCAGACCAGGGCCGGCAGGGAACCCGGCTCGGCGGCCGGGGCGGTGAGAGCGCGCGCCTTGCCCGACTCGTCCGCCAGGTTGCCCGCCAGCAGCAACTCGGCGAGGGCGGCGGCGCGCAGCAGGTAGCCCAGCTCGCCCCGCTGGGTCAGCCTGTCCTTGCGCAGGTCGAAGGCCAGCAGGAAGGCCGACCGGGTCAGTGACTCACCCTGCTTCACTCGCGTCTCCATCCGCCCGCTCCCGTTCCTCTTCCTGGCCTGTGTCGTCCGCTGTGTCGTCCGCTGCGTCGTCCTCCGGCACTTTCCTCGGCCGGCCGCGCGGGCGCATCCGCCCCACCCCGTCAGGCAGGCGCCCGGCCTCGGAAAGGGCCCTGCGCAGCAGGAACTCGATCTGGGAGTTCGTGCTGCGCAGCTCGTCGGACGCCCACCTGGCCAGCGCGTCGTGTACCACCGGGTCAAGCCGCAGCAGGATCTTCTTCCGCTCCACGTGATTACTGGTAGAGCGTGCCCGTGTTGACCACGGGCTGGGTGTCGCGGTCACCGACCAGCACCACGAGCAGGTTGCTCACCATGGCCGCCTTGCGCTCCTCGTCCAGCTCGACCACGTTGTGCTCGGCGAGCTTGGCCAGGGCCATCTCCACCATGCCGACCGCCCCGTCGACGATCCGCTGCCGGGCCGCCACCACCGCGCCGGCCTGCTGGCGGCGCAGCATGGCGTGGGCGATCTCGGGCGCGTACGCCAGGTGGATGATGCGGGACTCGATGACCTTGACCCCGGCGGACGCCACCCTGGCCGAGATCTCCGTGGACAGCCGCTCGTTGATCTCGTCGGCGTTGTCCCGCAGGGACAGCCTGGGCTCGCCGTGCGCGTCGTAGGGGTAGCTGCCCGCGATGTGCCGTACGGCCGTCTCCGCCTGGATGGCCACGAACTCCACGAAGTCGTCCACCTCGAAGACCGCCTGCGCGGTGTCCTGCACCTGCCAGACGACCACGGTCGCGATCTGGATCGGGTTGCCGTCCGCGTCGTTGACCTTCGTCACGTCCGTCTCGTGGTTGCGGATCCTCGTGGACACCCGGCGGCGCACCGTGATCGGGTTGACCCACTGGAAGCCGGGGGTGCGCAGAGTGCCGACGTACCGGCCGAGCAGCTGCACCACCCTGGCCTCGCCCGGCGCCACCGCGGTGAGGCCGAAGTACAGGAAGAACCCGAGCAGGATCATCAGGATGCTCGCGACGCCCACCCAGATGCCGCCCTGCCCGGCCCCCGAGGCGAGCATGGCGATCCCCACGACGAGCAGCGCGATCCCGCCCAGGGTGAGCGCCGTCGCCACTCCCAGCATCACGAACCCGTTGGCCGCCCGCACCGGGTGCTCACCCGTGCGCGGTGCGGGCATGTCCACGACAGCGGCCTCAAGTGTGGCCCCGCTCGATGTGTTCGCCATCGTCCGTCCCTCCCAGTGACTTTCACTCTGCTATCTAAGTGATATCACTTTTTTGACGGCCGTGCGAGACCGATGTTCAGGGAGCGAGCCCATCGGTAGTTGCTTCACGTCCGATGCCAGACTGGGCGGCGAGCGAACGGCCACCAGGCCAGTGAGTATGGCGGTGACCAGGAGCTTGTCGAATACGCCAGGACCCAGCCCGGCTCACTGTCCGCCTACGTCAACGAGGCCCTGGCCGCGAAGGTCCGCGAGGACCGGCGCCGCAGAGCGATCCTCCAGGCCCACTGCGACCGCGCTCATGCCGGGGCCGACCACGGCCTCGTGGAGCGCCGGATGGACCATGTCGCCCGTCAGCTCGCCGCGCTGAGCGGCGAGGCTCAATGACGCTGCCGCCGCTCATCCTCGACACCGGCCACCATGGACCAGCTGACCGTGGCCGGTCTTCGCGAGCCCGACCACGGCGTCATCCTGGCGTCGGTGCTCAACCGGACTCACCTCGACTGGGGCGACGCCCATGTCGCCGCACTGGCCGACACCGCGGTCTGCCCCGTCCTTACCCTCGAAGGCGCTCACTGGGCGCCGGCCGTCCGCGCCTTCGACGAGCCGCTGCACGTCATCGAGATCTCGGACCCCGCCTGAGTAGGACGGGCACAAGTCCATGGCGGCCTCCCTTCCAGCGGAGCCTTACGTCTCCAGCCCACGCCGTCGGCGTGACCGGCCGCTGACCGTCGCGGGCGCGGCCGTCCGGGAGATCATCCCGGTGGCGGTCGCGGACAACGGCAACGTGACGGTCAGCTTCGAGATCCTGTCCTACGCCGGCACGGTCGCCGTCACCGTCATCGCCGATCCCGCCGGTCTCCCTGACCTGGACGAACTCGTCGCGATCCTGAATGACGAACTCGCCGGGCTCAGGCTCCAGGCGCGGAACGTGTGCCCGGCGGGCGCCCCGTCGGTCAGTCGCCGCCGGGCCTGCTGAACTCCTCGATCAGCACCGGGTACTGCTCCCCGCCGTGTCCGGCGGCGATCGCGCGGTCGGCCATCGCCTTGAACAGCTTCGGCAGCTCGGCGTTGACCCCTGCCGCCTCGCTCTCCGCGATCAGGTGCTCCATCGCCCGCGCGTCGGTCTCCAGGGCCGACACCTCGGCGGGGAAGGAGCCGCGGTCGATCTGCTCGGCGTACCCGGGCAGCCACTCGGCCACCCCGGCGGCGAGCTGCCGGGCGAACGGCGCGTACGTCGCGGCGTCGACCCCGGCCGTCGCGACCAGGGCCGTGCCCTGGAGCCAGGCGTTCAGCACGCTCCACATCATGGCGAGGCCGGCCACGTCGTACAGGGACGCCAGCCCGGGGTCCTCGCCGAGGTAGGTGGCGGTGCCGAGCGCGTCGAGCACCGGCTTGTGCGCGTCGAAGTCCGGCCGCGGCCCGCTGTGCAGGATCACCGCCTCGGCGGTCCCGATGGCCGGGGGGACGGCCATGATGGCGCCGTCCAGGTAGCGGGCGCCGCGCTGCCCGGCCCATCGGGCGGTGTCGCGGGCCTGCGCGGAGTCGCCCGAGGTGAGGTTGATCAGCGTCGTGCCGGCCAGTTCGCTCGCGTCGAGCAGTTCGAGCAGTTCGCGCACGGCCGGGTAGTCGGTGAGGCAGATGATCGTCAGGGGGCTTGCCTTGACGGCGTCGCCGACCGTCGGCGCCAGTCGCGCGCCCTCGGCCACCAGCGGGCCGGCCTTGGAGCTCGTACGGTTCCACACGGTCGTGGCATGCCCGGCCTTCAGGAACGCGGCGGCGAGCGCCCGGCCCATCAGCCCGAGCCCGATGACGGTCACAGATGTTTCGGTTGTGCGGTTCATGGCAGCATCGTCATCGTTGATACCGGTATGAAGGTCAAGCGAGGCTTGGATGCTGATCGGCGAATTGAGTCGTAGAACAGGCGTGAACACCCACCAGCTGCGCTACTACGAGGCGCAGGGCCTGCTGCAGCCGGAACGCGGCGCGAACGGTTACCGCGAGTACGACGAGAGCGCCGTGCTCCGGGTGAGGCAGATCCGGCACCTGCTCGGCGCCGGCCTGTCGTCGGAGGACATCGCGTACCTGCTGCCCTGTGCCGTCGGAGAGGCCCCGGAGCTGCTCGGTTGTCCCGAGCTGCTGGCCGCGATGCGGTCACGGCTGCGGCGGCTGGACGATCAGCTGGACAGGCTCGCCCGCTCCCGCGAGGCGCTCGCCGACTACATCGACGCGGCCGAACGTACGGGCGCCGAGAGCTACCCTCCGTTGACCGGGCCGGCCAGGATCCCGTCCCCCGTCTGAACCGTCGCCTCCCGGCCTCACTCGCCGGGGTCGGCGATCTCGATGAAGTAGAGCGGATCGTCCAGTCCTGCGGCGGTCCGCTCCCAGCGGGAGCGGTCGAGCGTGAGGATCGGGCAGGTCGCCATGAGGGCCAGCGCCGCGACATGCGCGTCCCACGGGTCGACGCCCGTCCGCTGGATCATCTGGGCGAGCAGGGCCGCCTGTTCCACGCCGTCGAGCGCCGCCACCTGGACGTGCTCGAACGCGGTCAGACCGGACAGCAGCGCGCTCGCCTCCTCCCCGGGGGCGTCCAGCAGCGCCCCGGCGGCCGTCAGCGCCGAGATGACCAGGGGCTGGCCGATCCGGTCGTAGTCCAGGACGAGCCCGATGAGGTCGGCGTCGCCTCGCGCGATCTCCGCCAGGACGCCGGCGTCGAGGATGTACGGCGCCGGCACGTGGTCACTCACCCGCGGCCACCTCGAAGCCCGCCTCGCGGCTCTGGGCGTCGATGTGCCTTCTCATGCGCTCCACCCGCGCGGGGTCGGCTTGGGCCGCGCGTTCGCGGAGCTTGGCCAGGGCGTGCTGGTCACGCTGCCGCTTGATCGCCATGGCCTCGTTGAAGGCGGCCGACACCGACTCCGCCTTGCCCGCCTGCACGAGTTGCTCGGCGTATCCGGCCAGGTGGGGGTCCACGGTGATGGTGATGCGCTTCTTGACGTCGCTCATACCCGGATCATACTTCTTCGGCCGTCCCGCGAAGGATCCGATTTTCTCTCGCCCGGAGGGGACTATTTCCCCATATTTGGGCACAAGAGCGGCGGCCACCGGCCAGCAGGCACGACATGAGGAGACAGATGAACGCCATGGTGACCGACTACGACAGCCCGCGCAAGATCGACGACTCCGGACAGGAGGGCTTCACGGACACTCTGACCCGCCGCCCCGACCTGTCGTCCGGCGGCATCGACGTCGACGAGACCGAGCTGGCCGAGTCGCTCGAACTGCCCGGCGCGGATCTGTCGGGCGAGGAGCTGGCGGTGCGGGTGATCCCGCCTCGGGCGGACGAGTTCACCTGCTCGCACTGCTTCCTGGTGATGCACCGTAGCCAGCGCGCCTCGGGGCCGGGCGGTCAGCAGGTCTGCCTCGAGTGCGCCGCCTGAGCCGGCGCCCGCCCGCGAGGGCCCCGCTGTCGCCGCTAGGGGAGGTGATCCGCTCGGCGGACAGCCGTAGCGGGTGGCTGCGCGGTGGGTCTGTCACTCGCGCCGGTCCGGGAGCACTCTGGAGGCATGTCCAAGACGGGCGCGGATTCCGGACGCGGGTCGAGGTCGCGGGTGCGGCGCGGGGCGGTCGTCACGGCCCTGGTGGTGACGGCCGCCTTGCTGGTGGTCGGGCTGGTGGGCTTCTTCGCCGACCCGCTGCGACTGCCGCCGGAGGTCCTGCAGGTCCTCGACCAGCGGGCCAGCGTGGTGAGCATGTTCATCGGGGCGGCCGGGTTGGTGATCGCGGTCGCCGCGCTGCTGCTGCAGCTGCGATCCGATCGCAGGCGGATCACGGCCGAGAGCGCCTCGGGTACCGAGCCGCCGGTGCGGCTTCACCCGCCACCGGGCACGCAGACGCAGCTGAACATGCCGGCCGCGGGCGGGACGGTGAACGCGGTCCAGGGCGGCACCCTGAACATCCACAATCCCGCCGCCCCCGGCGGCCGGCCGGGCGGTGGCGGGCAGGAGCCGTCGTCGTGACCGAGCCGCCGTCACTCGCGGGCGCCGTGCCCCAGGGCAAGGTGCAGGTGAATGCGCCGGGTGCGGGCGGGGTGGTCAACGCGGTACAGGACGGCGTGCTGAACGTCCACCAGTGGAAGCCCGCCTACCGGATCGAGGACTTTCCCGCGGAACCGCGGCCGGTGCGGCCGGCCCGGGTACGGGCGCAGCCGTCCCTGCTGTTGAGGGCCGGATCTCAGGTGGTGCCCTTCACCGGCCGGCAGGAGGATCTGCGGAAGCTGACCGGCTGGCGAGACGATGAGGCGGCGCCCGGGTTGGGGGTGCGGCTGTTGCACGGGCCGGGCGGGCAGGGCAAGACCCGGCTGGCCGCCCGGTTCGCCGAGCTGTCGCGTCAGGCCGGGTGGCGGGTGTGGCAGGCCGGCACCAACCCGCCGGGCGCGGTGCGGGCCAGTGCCGTCGCCGGGGCGGATGCGCGCGGGGCGGGGCTGCTGCTGGTGGTGGACTATGCCGAGCGCTGGCCGGTGCCGGCCCTGTACGAGCTGCTGCAGGAGCCGGTCCTGCGGGCGGGCCGGGTGCGGGTGCTGCTGCTGGCCCGCCCGGCCGGGGTGTGGTGGGACAGCATCGCCGCCTGGGCCGAGCGGGTGCTGGACCTCGACGCCGACGCCCAGGCGTTGCCGCCGCTGGTCGCCGAGCCGGCGATGCGGCAGCGGCTGTTCGCCGAAGCACGCGATCACTTCGCCGCCGCGCTCGCCCTGCCGGCCGAGCGGGCGGCGACGATCGCGACGCCCGCCGGCCTGGCCGACGACGCCGAGTACGCCCAGGTGCTGACCGTGCACATCGCGGCGCTGGCCGCGGTCGACGCTCACCGCCACGGTGAGGAGGAACCCGGCGACCCGGCCCGCGCCTCGGCCTATCTGCTGCGCCGCGAGCGCGAGCACTGGGCCGAGCTGCACCGCCGCCTGCCTGAGCCGCTGGTCAGTGACCCGGTCACCATGGGCCGGGCGGTCTTCACCGCCACGTTCACCCGGCCGCTGGCGCGCCCCGACGCCCGCCGGGCGTTGCGGCACGCCGATCTGGCCGAGACTGTCGAGCGGGCGAACACCCTGCTCGACGACCACGCGTACTGCTATCCGCCGGCCCAGGCGGGCACCGTGCTGGAGCCGCTGTATCCGGACCGGCTCGCGGAGGACTTCGCCGCCCTGGCGATTCCCGACCCCGCCGTGGGCGGGCTCGCCGGTGATGACTGGGCAGGTCACGCCTTGTCCGGCTTGCTCTCCGACCCGGCCGGGCAAGCCGGCCAGGGGCAGGTGCCGCCGTGGATCCGCCCGGCCCTGACCATGCTGATCGAGACCGCTCGCCGATGGCCGCATGTGGCCGCCACACAGCTGTACCCGCTGCTCGCCACCCGGCCCGAGCTGATGCGGTACGCCGGCGGCGCGACCCTGGCCCGTCTGGCCGGCCTGCCCGGCATCGAACCCACCCTGTTGCAGCACATCGAAGCCCACCTGCCGGCCGGCCGGCACATCGACCTGGACATCGGCACGGCGGCGCTGTCCACCCGGTTGACCGCGCACCGCCTGGCCACCACCACCGACCCGGCCGAGCACGCCGCACTTCACTCCGGCCATGCCGTGCGCCTGGCAAACGCGGGTCAGCATCGGCCCGCCTTGGAGGCCAGCCGGCAGGCCGTCACCCTGTACCGGGAGTTGGCCGGGCTCAACCGTGACGCTTGCCTGCCCTACCTGGCGATGTCGCTGACCAATCACGCCCTCCTGCTGGCGGAGATGGGGCGGCGGGCCGAAGCCATCGAGGTGTCCGAGCAGGCCGTCGCCCTGCACAGGGAGCTGGCCGGGCTTGACCGCGACGCCCACCTGCCCAACCTGACCACCGCCCTGAACAACCACGCGACCCGGTTGGCGGAGATGGGGCGGCGGGCCGAAGCCGTCGAGATGTCCGAGCAGGCCGTCGCCCTGTATGGGGAACTGGCCGAGCGCAACCGGCACGCCTACCTGCCCGACCTGGTGATGTCACTGCACAACCACGCCCTCCGGCTGGCGGAGATGGGGCGGCGGGCCGAAGCCATCGGGGTGTCCGAGCAGGCCGTCCCCCTGCGCCGCCAGTTGGCCGACCTCAACAGGGACGCCTTTCTGCCCGACCTGGCGATGTCGCTGAACAACCACGCCATCTGGCTGGCGAAGGTGGGACGGCGGGCGGAAGCCGTCGAAGTCTCCGAGGAGGCCGTCGCCCTGCACCGAGAGCTGGCGGGGCTCAACCGGGACGCCTTTCTGCGCGACCTCGCGATGTCGCTGAGCAATCACGCAAACCGGCTGATGGAGATGCGGCGGTGGGCGGAAGCCGTCGAAGTCTCCGAGGAGGCCGTCGCCCTGTGCCGGGAGCTGACCGAGCTCAACCGCGACGCCTTTCTGCGCGACCTCGCGATGTCGCTGAGCAACCACGCCCTCCTGCTGGCGAGGGTGGAGCGGCAGGCCGAAGCCGTACCGATCTCCGAGCAGGCCGTCGCCCTGTGCCGGGAGCTGGTCGAACTCAACCGGGACGCCTTTCTGCCCGACCTGGCCACCTCGCTGGCCAATCACGCGACGCGGCTGGCGGAGACGGGGCGGTGGGCGGAAGCCGTCGTGGTCTCCGAGCAGGCCGTCGCCCTGTACGGGGAGTTGGCCGGGCTCAACCGGGACGCCTTTCTGTCCGAGCTGGCCACTTCGCTGAACAATCACGCCCTCCGGCTGGCGGAGGTGGAGCGGCGGGCGGAAGCCGTCGTGGTCTCCGAGCAGGCCGTCGCCGTGTGCCGGGAGCTGGCCGAACTCAACCGGGACGCTCACCTGCCCGAGCTGGCGAGGTCGCTGAGCAACCACGCCCTCCTGCTGGCGGGGGTGGAGCGGGGGGCCGAAGCCGTACCGATCTCCGAGCAGGCCGTCGCCTTGTTCGAGGAATTGGCCAGGTTCAACCGGGACGCCTACCTGCCCGAGCTGGCCACCTCGCTGAACAACCACCTCCTCCGGCTGGCGGAGGTGGGGCGGTGGGCCGAAGCCGTCGTGGTCTCCGAGCAGGCCGTCGCCCTGCGCCGGGAGCTGGTCGA
>NZ_FOHX01000012.1:85128-170138 GCF_900111685.1 Nonomuraea wenchangensis | reverse complement strand
CCGAAGCCGTCGTGGTCTCCGAGCAGGCCGTCGCCCTGCGCCGGGAGCTGGTCGAGCTCAACCGCGACGCTCACCTACCTGACTACGTACAGAGTCTCGTCGTTCGCGGTTGGACGCTGAGCGAGGCGCGGCAGTACGGCGACGCTGTCAGGCCCCTTGCCGAGGCGTTGGCCGCCGGCCAGGAGCTGCCGGAGTTCGCACGGGAGCTTCTCCACGACGCCACCGCGGTCCTGCGCGAGGCACACCGGAGAAGTCCGGCGGAGGTCGACGCGGCCTTCGAGACTCTCACGGGCCGGACCTTCACCGAGTGGGTCGGCGAGGGGCGTTGAGAGCGCGGCCCCGCCGGTCGTCCGACCGGCGGGGCCCCCTCTTTTTTGTGGTCCGGGGTCAGGACGCCCAGTGGGCCTGGTCCGTCGGCCACGTCCGTTGCGTCTGCTTCTTGAGCAGGCTCTCCTCGGGCGTGCCCACGGCGCACCGGGTGCCGCGCGGCGGCACGGTCAGCGCGATCAGGTACTGGTCGATGATGTCGGTCTGGCACTTGTCCTTGCCGTAGATGCGGTGCCCCCAGCCCTCGTACGTGAGCAGCACCGCCTTCGGCCCGAGCTGCCGGGCCGCGTTCGCGGACCAGACGTACGGGGTGGCGGGATCGTGCAGCGAGTTGCCGAGCAGGATCGGCGCCTGGCCGGTGTACCGCAGCTGGTGCGGCGGGTTCGTCGGCGCCGAGTTGAGGCAGATCGGCAGGTCGTCGATCGGGTACGGGTGGTACCGGGTGTCCGGCGCCAGCACGTTGGACGCGCGCATGAGCGCGGCGTACTCGTGGTAGTCGCGCACCTTGAGGTTGTAGTCCTGGCACAGGATGCGCGTCGGCAGCTCGGCCACGTCCCCCTCGACCGGCCCCCGGCCGGGCAGCGGCGGCACCCACGACGGCTCCGCGCCGCCGCTCAGCCAGTCGATGACCTCGCTCAGCGTGCGCCAGTCGGGGCCCTCGGTGCCGAGCGCGGCGTTGTAGACGACCTGCAGTTCGGTCATCCTCGTGCCGGTGCTCGGGTAGACGAGCTCGCCGCGCCGCGCCTTGGCGAGCAGGTCCTTCCACATCTTGCGTACGTCACGCCCGTGCAGGACGCAGCTCTCGTCGGCCTCGCACCAGCCGACGAACTGGTCGAAGGCGTCCTCGACGGCCAGCGCCTCGGTGGCCAGGAAGCCCGCGACGCCGAGGCTGTGGTCCATGTTGCTGTCCAGCGCCAGGGCGCGGACCCGGTCAGGGAACAGCTCGGCGTACATCTGTCCGATGAGCGTCCCGTACGAGATGCCGTAGTAGCTCAGCTTCTCCTCGCCGAGCGCGGCGCGGAGGGCGTCCATGTCCCTGGCCACGTTGCGCGAGTCGACGTGGTCGTAGAGCGGGCCGGTACGCTCGCGGCAGTCGGCGTGCAGCTTCTTGCTGAAGGCGTTCCAGGCGTCGAAGTCGGCCTGGCTGGACATCACCGTGTGCGGCATCTGGTTGTACACCGAGGCCGAGCAGATCACCGGGTGGCTGCGGCCCACGCCGCGCGGGTCGAACCCGACGATGTCGAACCGCTTCTGCAGCTCCTCGGTGTAGGAGCCGGGGGCGCCGTACACGGCCTCCACCCCGGAACCGCCCGGGCCGCCCGGGTTGATGACCAGCGACCCGATCCGGGCGGCGGGGTCGGTGGCCTTGCGCCGGGCCAGGGCCAGGTCGATGGTCGGGCCGCCGGGCTTCGACCAGTCGATCGGCACGGTCAGCTTGCCGCACTCGGCGCTGGGCTCCTCCTCGCAGGGCGCCCAGGTGATGGCGTCCTGCCCGGTGGCCGCCGCCGGTGGGATGGGGAGGAAGGTCGTCAACGCCAGCACGGCGGTGGCGAGCAGGGTTGTTCTCTTCCGCAAAACGCTCCGATCCTCTGTTGACAGGATGTGACCGGTCCGCGCAAGGCGGACCGGTCAACTGTCGATCATGAGGCATGCGGCGGCGTCCGTGGTCCGAAATCGACAACTTTGTACGGGGTGCGGGCCTCAGCGTGCCGGTGTCACCCGGTCGCGATCTGGAACCGGCGCTCCTCCTCGGCGGCCTGCTGGTCGTAGGCGGAGCGGGCGGCGGAGATCTCCTGCTGGTGCTCCTCCGTCCAGATGACCAGCGACTTGATCGTCTCGTGCAGGGACATGCCGAGCGGGGTGAGCGCGTACTCGACCCGGGGCGGCACCACCGGGTAGACGGTCCGGGTGACCAGCCCGTCCCGCTCCAGCTGGCGCAGCGTGACCGTGAGCATCCGCTGGCTGACGCCGTCCACGGTGCGGCGCAGCTCGGAGAAGCGCATCGTCCTCCTGTCGAGGAGGGCGATCACCAGCAGCGACCACTTGTCCGCGACGCGGTCGAGGATCTGCCGCACGTCGCAGTCCGCCCGGACGTCCCACTGTCTGGCCTGGTCGTCGTCGGTTCCCGTGCAGTAACCCGGTGCCTTTGAAGTGCCGTCTTCCATAGCTCTCCATGGTGACGCAAGATTCCTTCGTTACCAAAGAGAACCATTGGAGATTCCTGTGTCGACCACCGTTCAATCCCCTGCGGCCTCGCCGCGCCTGACACCACGCGCCTGGGGAACGCTGTTCGTCCTGTGCGGAGCGATCTTCCTGGAGGGCATCAACGTCGCCATGCTCAACGTGGCGCTGCCCGCCATCCGGGCCGACCTCGGCCTGTCCACCGGCGAGCTGCAGTGGGTGATCAGCGCCTACGTCCTGGGCTACGGCGGGTTCATGCTGGTCGGCGGCAGGGCCGCGGACCTGTACGGCCGCCGCCGGATGTTCCTGGTCTGGCTCGCGGTCTTCCTCGTGGTCTCCGCCCTGGGCGGCATGGCCGGCGAGGGGTGGACGCTCATCGCCGCCCGCTTCGTGGCCGGCGTCGCCGCGGCGGTCATGACGCCGGCCGGCCTGTCGATCATCACCACCAGTTTCGCGGAAGGGCGGCAGCGCAACCAGGCGCTCCTGGTCTACTCCGGCACCGCCGCGGGCGGCTTCTCGCTCGGGCTGGTGCTCGGGGGGCTGCTGGCCGCGGTGAACTGGCGGCTGGTGCTCTTCGCGCCCGCCGTACTGGCGCTGATCATCCTCCTGCTGGCCGTGCCGCTGATTCCCGCCACCCCGGAGGAACGGCCCCGCGACCGGCGCGTGGACGTGCTCGGCGCGGTCACCGTCACCGCCGCCATCATGCTGCTGGTGCTCGGCGTCGAGCGGGGCGCCCACGCCGGCGCCGGCACGACCGTCGCCATCATCGCCGCGGGGCTCGCCCTCATCGCCCTGTTCGTGGTGATCGAGCGTAGGTCGTCCGCCCCGCTGCTCCGGCTGGGCCTCCTGCGCTCCGGGCCGCTGGTGCGGGCGAACCTGGCCGGCCTGCTGTTCGCCGGCGCCTTCTTCGGCTTCCAGTTCATCGCGGTCCTCTACCTGCAGGAGCTGCGGGGCTGGAGCTCGCTGCAGACCAGCCTCGCCATGCTGGCCGTCGGCGCGGACGCCGTTCTCGCCCCGACCCTCACGCCCCGGCTGGTCAACCGGTTCGGCAACGCGAAGGTCATCGTGGCGGGGCTGCTGCTGGCCGTGCTGTCGTACGTGCTGTTCCTGCCCATCGGCATGGACACCGTCTACCTCGCGATGTTCCCCACCATGATCGTCCTTGGGGTGGCGTTCGCGCTCGCGTACGGGCCGCTGACCATCGTCGCCACCGACGGCGTGGAGGAGAGCGAGCAGGGAGTGGCCGGTGCGCTGCTGTACACGTCGTTCCAGTTCGGCGCCGCACTCGGGCTCGCCGCCAGCACCGCCGTCATCGTCGCCGTCACAGCGGGGGATGGCGGTGCGGCCGGGCTGCTCGACGGCTATCGTGCCGCGCTGGCCGTGCCCATCGCCGCCGCGGTCCTGGCCGCCGCCATCAGCGCCTCCGGCCTGCGGCCGGTTCGCAACATGAGTTGATCTACAACGTAAAGGCGCGGGGGACGGTCAGCTCAGGCGAGGCCCGTTCCACAGCGGAACGGGCTTCGCCCGTACTGATCACCAAAAAGGCCGCTTGACTGGGGGGAGAACGGCGGCAGAAGTGTGTTTTCGGGCGTCTCGGCACCTGCCCGGAGCTGCGATGACAGGCGTACGCGAAGGACCGGCATCCTCCGCGAGACCGTGTTACTCTCGCCGAGTCGCCGGGCTCGGAGCCCGCAGAAAAGGCTGTGCCCCGGGCTGCTTGCGAGCAGAGGCAATCCCGGGGCTTATGTCGTCCACGGTAGCACGCGGGTTCCGGCCGAGGGAGGCGAAGGCCTGTGGATCAGCAGGAGGCTCGGCATCTGTACGGAGTGCTGAGTCAGGCCAGGCTGCCCGAGTACGAGGCGTTCTGCGCGGGCGACAGGGTGGCCGCGCTGCGGCTGTTCTGCTGGAACACCCAGGTCGCGGCGGCCTTCTACGGCCCTCTGCAGCATCTTGAGCTCGCCCTGCGCAGCGTGCTCGACCAGCGCATGTCCCGCCTGTTCGATCGAGAGGACTGGTGGGATCATCCGCAGGCGGA
The DNA here is from genome assembly GCF_900111685.1 of Nonomuraea wenchangensis. Lineage (GTDB taxonomy): Bacteria > Actinomycetota > Actinomycetes > Streptosporangiales > Streptosporangiaceae > Nonomuraea > Nonomuraea wenchangensis. The sequence continues at coordinate 165,595 of NZ_FOHX01000012.1, read as the reverse complement.
CCTGCACTACGGCGCCCAGGCGAAGATCAGGGAGGCCGTCCACCAGCTGGGCCGGCAGGGCCTGCGGTCGACGCCGCGGGAAGTGGTCGCCGAATTACCGTTCGGCTTCTGGGTGAGTCTGGTCGGGCGCGGCAACAACTATGACCAGCGGCTGTGGCGGGCCTCCTTGTACCGGGCGTTTCCCGGCTATCGCGGGGGTCGTCACGCGCTTCATCGGCGGCTGGACTTCCTGCGTGTGCTGCGCAACAAGATCGCTCATCACGCTCCCATCCACCATCGCCACCTGGAGGCCGATCATGAGGCGATCATCATGATGCTCGGCTGCATCGATGAGCCTTTGGCCCGGCTGGTGGCCCGTTACAGCCCGGTGCCCGCCGTGGTGGCCGTGCGGCCGGGCCTGGGCTGAGCCCTTCGGCCGTCGGGGCGGGGCTCTGTCGAGCAGGCCGAGAAGCTGTTCGGCGGCGGGTGCGAGGAGGTGGTCGTCGCGGAGGATCGCCAGGTCGCCGGTGCGGCCGGCTCTCGGCGCCGGCGTTGTCGGTCCGCACGTCCGGGACCGGCGCGGGTGCTCCTTCGTGGCCGGTGACACCTACCGGATCCGGCCGTCGTGATCCGGTGACCATCACCCGGTCTCGGCCGGCCGCCACTCAGGTCAGGCCCGCGTCGTGGGCGAGGATCGCGATCTGGGTGCGGTTGTCCATGCCGAGCTTGGTGAGGATGCTGGAGACGTGCGCTTTCACGGTCGTGATGCCCATGGCGAGATGCGCGGCGATGTCGGCGTTCGTCTGGCCGCGGGCGATCGCCAGGGCCACCTCGTGCTCGCGAGGGGTGAGGGCGGCCAGCGCGGCACGGGCCCGCTCATAGGCGCCGGCCTGGGCGACGGTGCGTTCCATCAACCGCCGGGTGATGTGCGGGGACAGGATCGGATCGCCCGCGGCGACCCGGGTGACCGCCTCCACGATTCGCGGCGGCGGGGTGTCCTTGAGCAGGAATCCGGCAGCGCCCGCGCGGAGGGCGTGCAGGACGTTCTCGTCGGTGTCGAACGTGGTCAGCACGATCACCTCGGGCGGGCGGGTCCGGGCGCGCAGCCGGCGGGTGGCGGTGATGCCGTCCACCCGAGGCATCCGCAGGTCCATGAGGATGACGTCGGGGGCGTGGGCGTCGGTGGCGGTGATGGCCTCCTGGCCGTCGGCCGCCTCGCCGACGACGGTGATGCCGGCGGTGCCGTCCAGCATCATGGACAGCCCGGCGCGGACCAGGGCGTCGTCGTCGACCAGTAACACGCGGATCACGCGGGCCATGGTAGCCGGGCAGCGAGCCGGAACTCCCCGTCGGCGTGGTGGTGGTCCAGTTGCCCGCCGGCCAGCCGTACTCGTTCGGTGAGCCCCACCAGGCCGAGGCCGCTGCCGGGCGTGAGCGGGGCGGTGCCCGCGGGGGCCAGTGGGTTACGGACCTCGATCAGCAGGGGCATGCCGGGGGTGCCGCGCAGCAGCACGTCCACCGGCCGGCCGGGGGCGTGTTTGCGGGCGTTGGTGAGCCCTTCCTGGACGACGCGGTAGACGGTCCGGGACGCGGCGTGCGGCAAGGCGCCGTCGTCGGTGACCTCCTCGCGGAGCCGTACCTCCTGGCCGGCCTCCCGTGCGTCGGCGATCAAGCCGGGCAGGTCGGCCAGCGTCGGCTGGGGTTCCAGCTCGTCCTGCTGTTCGTCCTGCTCGCGCAGCAGGCCGATCACCTGGCGGAGCTCCTCCAGGGCCTGGTGGACGCCGGTACGGACCACGCCGGCGGCCCGGGCGAGCTGCTCGGGGGAGGAGTCCGGGCGGTATTCCAGTGCGCCGGCATGGGTGGCCACCAGGGACAGGCGGTGGGCCAGTACGTCGTGCATCTCACTGGCGAGGCGGCGGCGTTCGGCCATGCGGGCTTCGGCGATCCGCCTGCCCTGCTCGGCCTCGGCGCGTTCGGCGCGCTCGTGGAGGGAGAAGAGCAGGGCGCGGCGGGAGCGCGCCAGTGCGCCCCAGCCGAGCAGCGCCCCGTAGGAGGCGCAGATCAGCAGCAACCACCATTGCTGGGAGATGCCGGAGTTCGGCCGCCATAGCCCCTGGACCACGTGGGCCGCGACGCCCGCGGCCGCCATTGCCGCCGCGACGGGGAGGCGTCTGCGCAGGGCCACCTGCAGCGCCCCCATGGTCGCCGCCGGGGTGGCCACGGGGGACAGGACGGCCAGGAGGGTGGCGGCCAGCGCTCCTTGGGCCGGCCACCACAGCTGGGTGAGCGCCGCTGCCAGGCTCAGCGCCGCGATGACGACGTCCAGGTCCCACGTGGGGCTGCCGGCCTGGCTCCACAACGTCAGGGTGCTCAGGCCGCCCACCCCGAGGACCACGCCGGCCACCGCGATCGGGTACGAGGGTCGGATCCTTTTCACCGGGCCAGGGTAATCGCCGGTTCTCGGCCACCATCACCTACTAAAGGAGGACCCGTACCCCACTGAGGGAGAACGCAGAGCGACCACGCGCCCGATGTGGCGGATCGGGCGAGCGCGTGATGCTGTCCGGCATGAACACCTCAACCAAGCGCATCCTCACCGTCGCCGGCGCCTCCGCGGCCGCCCTGGCCGTCTGGGTCCTGGCCGTGCCGGTCGCCGGGATCCCACTGACCGTGCGCATGGGCGCCGGCACGCAGCTGGTCGGACCAGGACTGGTTCTGGTGGCGAGCTTGCTGGCCGGGCTGGCGGGCTGGGCGCTGCTGGCCGTCCTGGAGCGGCTGGCGTCGCGTCCCGGCCGGATCTGGACGGTCGTCGCCCTGGTCGTACTCGTCCTGTCGCTGCTCGGGCCGGTCGGCGGCGCCGCCGGTGCCGCCGCGCTGCTGGTGCTGGCCCTGATGCACCTGGTCGTCGGCGCCGTGCTGGTCCTGGGGCTGGCGCGGCGATGAACGCCCGCACCCCGTTGGACAACGACCGGCACGGAACAGGAGACATGGCATGACCGTCCTCGCCAGAGGGATCGAGGTCGGCCGCCGCTACGGTGACGTGCTCGCGCTCGACCGCGTCTCGCTCGACATCAGGGCGGGCGAGCTGGTCGGGCTGCTCGGCCCGAACGGCGCCGGCAAGTCCACCCTCATCAATCTCTTCGTCGGGCTGCGCCGGCCGACGTCGGGCACGGTGGAGCTGTTCGGCGGCTCGCCCTCCGACCCGGTCGTACGGCGGGGCATCGGCGTGACCCCCCAGGAGACCGGGCTGCCGGAGTCGCTGCGGGTGGGCGAGATCGTCGACTTCGTCTGCGCACACTTCCCCGAGCGCTATGGCACGGCGGAGCTGCTGGCCAGGTTCGGCCTCGGCGACCTGGCCAGGCGGCAGGTCGGGGGACTGTCCGGCGGGCAACGGCGGCGGCTGGCGGTGGCATTGGCCTTCGCGGGCCGGCCGCGGCTGGTGTTCCTCGACGAGCCCACCACCGGGCTGGACGTGGAGGCCAGGCGAACCCTGTGGGAGGGGATCAGGAGCTTCCACGCCGACGGCGGCACAGTGGTGCTGACCAGCCACTACCTGGAGGAGATCGAGGCGCTGGCGCAGCGGGTGGTGGTGATCGGCCGAGGCCGGGTGCTGGCCGACGGCACCGTGCGGGCGGTGCGCGACGTGGTGGGCGTGCGCCGGGTCTCCTTCGCGGCGCCGGCCGTACCTGATGTGCCCGGGATCCTGCGGAGCTCGGTCGAGGACGGCCGGGTGCACCTGCTGACCACCGACTCCGACCGGCTGGTCACCGAGCTGGTACGGGCCGGGACGGCCTTCGCCGACCTGGAGGTGCGGCCGACCTCGCTGGAAGAGGCGTTCATCACCATCACCTCGAAGGAGGACACTCGTGTCTAGCCTCACCCTCACCCACCTCCGCTACCAGTTCCTGGAGCAGTTGCGCGTCCCGATCTCGCTGGTGGCGAGCGCGTTCTTCCCCGCGGCCGCGATGCTGGCGTTCGTGGTGCCCTTCACCGGCGCAGACCCGGCGAGCGCCACGTCGGCGACGGCCGGGATGATGCTCTTCGGCGCCATGTCGTCGGCGCTGATCGGGCTGAGCATCGGCGTGGCGCAGGACCGCGAGCGGCCTTGGGACCCCTACCTGCGCACACTGCCTGCCGGGCCGCTGCCCCGCTTCGCCGGCCGCATCCTGACCACGATGATCGGCATGGTGCTGTCGGTGGTGCCGGTCCTGCTCATCTCGGCCTTCCTCACCGCCGCCACCATCTCCCCGCCCCGTTTGGTGCTGGGCATCGGCGCGCTGCTGGTGGGCTCCGTGCCGTTCATGCTGATGGGTCTGTTCATCGGGTACGCGGTGTCGTCCAAGGCGGCGATCGCGGTGTCGCAGGTGGCGTACTTCCCGATCGCGGCGCTGGGCGGGCTGCTGGTGCCGCTGGAGGTCATGCCGGGCTTCGTGCGGTCCCTGGCGCCGTTCGTGCCCAGCCGGGGGGCGATCGAGCTCATGTGGGCCGCGGTGGCGGGCCGCGCCCCTTCTCCCGTCTCCGTGGTCGCCTTCGCCGCCTGGAGCGTTCTCGCGGGGGCCGCCGCCACCTGGGCCTACCGGCGGGACGAGGGCCGCTTCTCCTGAGCCGGCGGGTCGGAGGCGCAGGCGCCGGAGGTGCGGAAGGGTTCGGCGAGCTGGGCGAGGTAGGCGGTGGGGTAGTCGGGTTTGGCCGCCATGCCGAGCTGGTCGGAGGTGAAGCGGCGGGTGGGGTCGTAGGAGAAGGTGCCGAGCAGGTGATCCCAGGTCAGGGTGAACAGGCCGAAGTTGACGTCGCCGATTCCGGCCCATTTGAGGTGGTGGAAGCGGTGGCCTTCGTTGAGGGCGAGCACGTACTTGAGCGCGCCGATGCGGTAGTCGGCGTTGGAGTGCTGGAGCAGCAGTTGGACGGCGACGGTGACGGCCAGGGCGGAGGCGACGTCGACCGGCAGGCCGATGAGGATGAGCGGGGCGACGCCGGCGCTCATCTCCAGGGTCTGGTGCAGGGGGTGCTTCATCAGGCCGTTGAAGCCGTAGAAGCGCTTGATGGAGTGGTGTACGGCGTGGAAGCGCCACAGCACGCCGATCTTGTGGCTGGCGTAGTGGGTCAGGGTGATGCCGAGGTCGGCGATCAGGATGGCGGCCAGGACCTGCAGCGCGAAGGGCCATGACCGCGGCCACAGGTCGGCGACGGTGACGGTGGCCGCCAGCAGCGGAATGACGCCGACGCTGACGAGCAGCAGCAGTTCGTTGACGGCGGCGTGGGCGACGTCGCGGGTGCCGTCGCCGGCCGGGCTGTTCCAGTCGGCCTCGTACGGCAGGGCGCGTTCGGCCGCGAAGGAACAGCCGATCGCGGCCGGCAGCAGGCCGGCCAGCCAGAGTTCGGAGGCGCCGGAGGCGGCCAGCGCGATGGCGGCGCCGTTGACGCCGACCAGCATGAACGGGACGTATCCGTAGCGGACCAGGATGCGGTGCATGCCGTTCAGCTTCGCGGCGGGCGGCCGTCCGAGGCTTGGACGGATCCGCTGTCCTTCAAGCCCGTAGGAGGTGGATGAGCTGGGAGGGGGCCAGGCCGAACATCTCGTGGCAGACGCGGGTCAGGTGGGAGCCGTCGGCGAAGCCCGCCCCGTGCGCGGCCTCGGTCAGCGTGGCGCTGTCGCGGGCCAGCTCGATGGCGCGGCGCAGGCGGATCCAGCGCACGTAGACCGGGTAGGGCAGGGCGAGCTCGGCGGTGAACAGGTGGCCCAGGCGGCTGGCCGACAGGTGGACGGCGTCGGCCAGGTCGGTGAGCCGGACGGGGCCGGCCAGCAGTTCCGGCAGAAGGTCCAGCGCTTTCCGCAGCGCCGGGTGGTGCGGGCCGGGGGCCGGCGCCGTCCAGGCGCGGACCAGCGCGGCCGGATCCCGGGGCCCGTCGCCGGCCCCGGCCCCGGCCCGCTCCGGCAACAGGGCGTGAGCCGCGGTCACCCAGTCGCTCACCTGGTCGCGGCCCGGCCAGGTCAGAGCCGTGAGCAGGTGGCGGCCCGCGCCGCCGGCCGGATCGAGATAGAGCATGTCGGCGCGGGCACCGGGGCCGCCGCGCACGGCGTGCCTGGCGCGGGGCGGGATGATCGCCGCCCGCACCCGCCGGCGGGTGCGGTGGGCATCCGTCAGCTCGACCGTCCCTGCGGTCACGATGAGGACCTGGAGGGCGGCGTGCGCGTGCGGCTCGGTGGTGCCGACGTCGCCGGTGAAGGCGAGCCAGCCCGGCTGCAGCATGGTCGTCCCCTGCCACCCGGCCGCGGTCGTGGACGCGGGCGGCGGGCTTGCCGGGGGCTCACCGACCAGGCCGGCCGGTAGGTCGCGGCAGTGCGTCATGGCTGCCTTTCTCCACGATCCGGCCGCCGTTCAGGGGGACGACGCTGTCGGCGCGGCGGACGATCAGCATCCAGTGTGCATCATCACCACCGTCCCCGAGGGGCCGGTCCCTTTTGTGCGGTATGCGGCATGCCGACCCTTTGCCAGGTCATCGATTGAGCCGGATGGTCCCCATCTGTCACACGGGTATCTGCTGTATGCCGAAATCGCGGCATTCACAGAAAAGAAAGCAAGATGATCTCACCAAAGCACGTATTCGCCTGGGCCACCGCGGCGCTCACCGGAGCCCTCATGGCCGCATCGTTCCAGACGCCGGCGATGGCCGGCGAGGGCCCGGAGCGCCCCCAAAGCCCCAGGTACGAGGTGCCGGTCGCCGCGCCGGTCGCCGGGTACGATTTCGCCAGAGGGGAGACGGTCACTCTGGCGAATGGCGCATCCGAGACGAGCATCGCGACATGCAACGACGGCAGAAGGGTTCTCGGCGGAGGCTGGACCTCGACAAACGGGGACGACCTCGTGGTGACGGACAACAGTGCCACGGGGAACGGTGCCGCGTGGCGGGTCAGATTCCATAACCCCACAGGCGGCAGCATCCTGCCTACGACCGCCACCGCCACCGCCCAGTGCGCCTTCGTGCGGCGAGCTGCCCAGTCTGACTGACGCGAAGGCCGTCCCGGTCCATGAACCGGGACGGCTTCAGTCGTTCAGCCACAGCTCACCGGGTGCGCGCCACCAGCTCGCCGATCTTGGGAAGCACCGCGTCCGCGACCGTGATCTCCCGCTGGATGAGCCCGTTGGCGTGGAAGAGGTCTGCGGCGTGCTGCTGCTCGGCGACGAACTCCTCGCTGACCGGGTGCAGGCCCCACAGGCGGGTGCGCAGCGCGTGCTCCCAGGCGTCGAGGTCGCCGTCGAACAGGGCGGCGGCCTCGCGCGGGTGCTCCTGCGTCCAGCGGTCCGCCCGCTGCAGCGCGGTGACGATCTCGGCCGGTTCCTCGGGCGGCTCCCGCGCGAAGCGCGCGGCGGGTGAACCAGAGCGAGCGGTGGCTGAACAGGCCGTCGGTCTCCACGAGCGTACGGGTGCGCGACTCGACCGGCGTCAGGTACGGGTCAGAGTCCACCCAGGCGTCCACGGGGACGATGTCACCCCACCCGAGCCCCTCGCTCGCTGGAGGTGCTGCTGATCCCACCGGCCGAGCGCCGCCCGCGCCCCTCCTCCTAAGTCACGCCTTCTGTCGGCTGTCGTGTCGCAGCAGCGGCAGGAGCCGGTCGCCCTGGCGTACCAGCTCCGGCAGGTAAGGGGTGTCGGACAGGATGAAATGGGTGACGCCGAGGGCCTGGTAGTCGCGCAGGGACGCGGCCACGTCCGCGGCCGAGCCGACCAGCCAGGTGGTGGCCGCGCCGGCGCCGCCGTACCGGCCGGGGGCGGTGTAGAGGTTGCGGTCGAGGACCTCGCCCCGCGCGGCCAGGTCCAGGAGGCGTCGCTGGCCGGCGGCGGCGTTCCAGTTCATGTCGCGGGCGATGCGGCCCCGCGCCATCGCGGCGACCCTGTCCTCGGCGTCCGCCCACGCCTCGCCGGCGGTGTCGCGGACGACGGTGGTGACGCGCAGGCCGAACTCCAGCGGCGGATGCCGGCGCGCCCTGCGGGCGGCGGGCCGCGGCTGGACGGTGGAGCCGGTGCCGAGGAGCGCGCCGTCCCAGCCGTGCTCCTCCAGGGCGGTGGCCTGGGCGGTGAGCGTTTCGAGACTGTTGTGGCCGGCGACGACGTCGTCGCCCCGGTGGCCGGGCCGGGCCTGGTTGGGGATGTACCAGAGCAGTCGGGGGCTCATCCGCCGTCCCTCCTCCGAATAACCCTTATTTCAGAGTGAGTTTACGGGGAAAGCGACCCGGTCAGTTGTAAGCGGACAGCAGCCGGATCCGTAGCCTCTCGGACAGCTCCAAAGACGTCTCGTGACCGCTCAGCTCGTCCTCCGGAAGGGCTCGATAGACGGTGACGGCTTCGGTGACGGCCGCCAGCGCCTCCTGGTGCCGGCCCAGATCGTTCAGCCGCTCGGCGCGTACGTGGAGAGCCGCGCCCAGGTTGGCCTGGAAATCGATCGACCCGGGTTCGTCCTCGGCCAAGCGGCGCCACAGACCGGCGGCTTGCGTGATGTCGTTCAGCGCATCGCCTGCACGGTCGTAGTACACGCTCGCCACCCCGGCCCGCAGCCGCAGGCTGTCCGCGAGACCGATCCGATCGGCTCTCGCATCGGCCTCCTCGACCAGCTCGCGATAGCGTCCGACGGCTTCCTCCACGACCTCCAGCGCGTCCGACGGCTGCGGGACCTTCTCGAGGTAGGTGGCCCGCCAGTAGAGCGCACTGGCGAGCTCGTCGCGGAACGCCCGCGAGCCCGACCCGACCAGGGCACGGAAGACGCCGACGATCTCGGCGAGCACGTCCGCGGCCTCGTCGTCCTCGGCGCGCAGCGCGTGAAAGCGGGCCTGCCGGTACAGGGCGAGCGCCAGGCGCGGCCCGTACTCCACGGGACCGGCGTCCACGACCGCCCGGTAGATGGCGGCGGCTTCGGCCAGGACGTCCAGGGCCGCGTCGTCCGCGTCACCCAGCCGGTCGGCCTGGACCACGAGGCCGTCCGCGAGCTGGGGCAGGTACGTACCGGGCTCGGACTCGGCGAGCGCGCGGTAGAGCGTCACGGCCTCGGTGGCGCTCTCGACGGCTTCGTCTGCGCGCCCGCACTCCGCGAGGTAGAGGCTCAGGTTGTGGAGGGTGAGCGCGAGGAACGGCAGGTACAGATCGGGTTCGGACGTGGCAAGGGCGCGGTAGCGTGCCACCGCTTCGGCCATGGTCCGCGCGGCCTCCGCGTACCGTCCCTGGTCGGACAGCTCGCCCGCCTCCATGGCCAGATCGGCAGCGACCGCGTCACTCACGCCGGCTCCCCCCTTTTTTTGTTCGGTGCGGTGATCTTTGAAAGAGAAGACGCGGCATCGGAACGAATGGTTCCACCGCCGTGACGAGATGGAGATCATCCTCGGTGATGATCGGCGCATGAAACGCATGAGCGCCGTGCTGGCGATGGCCGGCCTGCTGAGCGTCACGATTCCCGGCGGTGCCGTTCACGCCGCTCCCGCATCGGAGACTCTCGGCTCCGTCGTCAAAGCGATCAAGAAGGAGTTCGCGAAGAAGAGCGGTGTGCGCTTCTCCGTCGTGCGACGCGGCGGCCCCCCGGGCACCTGGGACATCAAGGCGTCCGGTGCGTACCGCTTCAGGGTTTCAGGCGTGTACGCCGCCGACACCACGACGATCTCCCAGGAGGCAAGGGGGACGAGCCGGACCCGGGAGATCAGCATCGGCCGGAAGTTCTACTCACAGTCCTACGTGCGCTCAAAGGACGGCAAGTACCCCTACAAGTCGCCGTCGAGGGTGGGGGATTGGACCTACGCGCAGAACCTCGCCGGGGTCATATGGGGCAAGGACCTCATCAACGGGATCAACCCGGGCTTCCTCGAACTGGGCGCGTCCCACGATGCGACCAGCGCCGACGGCGGAACTTTCGAGGGAGTGAAGACGACCCTCCACAGCGGCACGGTGACGGTTCCCAAGGTGGGTGAGAGGCAGGCCGGGATGTACTTCGAGACGCGGGAGGAGGAGCTCGCCTATGGCGGGCCGATCACCTGGAAACTCTGGGTGGGCCCGGACCACCTGCCACGACGCTTCCACGCCGTCATGAGGCTCACCCAAGTGGAGGGCGGCGCCACCTACACCGTCACGATGAACATGATCTATCGAGGATGGGGAGAACCCGTCAGGATCACGGCCCCGCCCAAGCACCTCGTGAGCGACGACTGGTGATCGACGAGCCGCGGAACGACACACTCACCTACTCGAGCGGCAGCGAGTGCCGTCCGGCGACCTGGCGGATCTCCTCCAGCGGGTACGGCGTCTTCCTGCTCTGGCTCTGCAGCTCGTGGTAGAAGTCGTTCAGCACGGCGCCCAGGGGGCTGTGCCGCGACAACAGGGCCGCGACCCCGCCGGGCACGCCGACCGGCCGCTCTCCCGCGGCCCATCCCCGTACGAGTGCGCGACGCCCCTGCCAGTCGGCGCCGTGGAAGGCGCCGGCCAGCCAGTTCAGCATGTACGTCAGCGTGTAGGTGCGGTCGAAGGTCAGGTGCCGGCGGTAGAAGGCCCGCTCCTCCTCCGACAGGTCGAACCGGCTCGACACCGCCTGCCCGAAGTCGGTCAGGTAGAAGCGGCGGCCGTCGGTGAGGACGTTCTCGAAATGCGCGTCGAAGTGCAGCAGGCCGCCCGCGTTCATGACGGACACGGCCTGCCGCAGCCCCTCGTCCGCCAGGGCGCAGGCGCGGTCGGCGTCGCCCGCGCGTACCCGCTCGTCCAACCACTGGTGCAGGTTGCAGGGGAAGTGCTCCAGGAAGAGCGTCAGGTTCGCAGCCAGGCGCCGAAGCCGGGCGAGCCGATGCCGTACTGGCAGAAGGGCGGCAGCCCGAACAGGTTGGCCGTCGAGTGCGGGTGGCGCAGCTCGGGCTCGGTGAGGGACACCCGCTTGACGAAGACCGGGGTGCCGCCGACCTCGAGCCGCGCGGCCGCCCCGCCGATGCCGGTGCCGAGGGGAACGGCTTCGCGCTCCAGCAGCTCGGCCAGTCGCCGGTCGTCATAGCGGGCCAGCGCCGTGGAAACGTCACGATGGGTGGTCGGCCGCGTGTCCGTCATCATGATCACTGTACCCCGGGGCGGCCTGAAGGGGAGGTCAAGCCCGACGGCGTCGGCTTCCTTCCGGTGTGAAGGAGAAGGTCTCCTTGAATGCTCCCCTTCCGCAGCGGACGGCCAGGAGGACAGGTTCGTCGTGGACGGGGCGCCAGGTCGTACCGGTGTCGTCGGGGCACCCATTCCAAAGATGAAAGAAGATGATCGGTTCCGTCGCCTGATCGGTCAGGTAGGCGAATGTCTTGCCGTAGAAAGGGTTGGTGCCGCCGAGAAGAACGGAAGGCGGCCCGAACTCCTCCCGCACCTCGGTGAGGGTGCGGTCGTGAGCAGCCCAAGCGGTGATTCTCCGGCGCAGGGACGCGTGATCTTCGGTCGTCAGGGTCCTGTCGGCCTGTAGCCATCCGCGATCGTGGGCGGCCTCGGCGTAGATCGAGGCGACGCCGTCGTCGCGGAGATCAGGCAGGACGGTGGCGAGCGCTCCCGTCACGCCGAGGGAGTTGAAGGCGCCCCGCATCTCCAGGGACCGCAATGCCTGCGCCCACTCCGTCTCCTGGTGTTCGGCGTAGGCCAGGTGATCGAACAGGAGGCGCAGGGCCGTCTCGCCGCCGAACATGCCGGGCCGGCGCAGGGCTTGGTTGAGCTGATGTCTGAGGTAGGTGCGGATCTCGGTCGACGAGCGTGGCTCGGGAGAGGTCGTCATGTCGTTCACCCCTTGGCTCCTGGTGGCATGTTCCTGAGAATTCGCGGGTGCCGCATCCCCTGGACCATGACTCTCCCGCGAGGGAACATGCGTCGGATGCGACTGAGCTCCGCGAGGTGATGGCAAATAACACGTTCGTCACGTCGACCTCGCCCGTCCTGGTTCGGCAGCACTCTGGAGGCATGTCGACAGCGGACGACACCCCCGGCGCCTCCTCCCACGGTGAGGAGCCGCGGCGTGCCCAGCTGCGGGCACAGGTCTCCGGCCAGGGCCGGGTGTATCAGTCCGCCAGGGACCAGACCATCCACCACCACTATCCGCCCGCGCCGGAGCCCGGCCAGATCGTCGAGGGCGACATCCCGCAACGCCCGCCCGGCTTCCAGCCGCGTGAGCCGCTGCTGCGGCAGCTCGCCGAACTGCTCGGCGGCCCGGCCCCGGATCACGGCGTACAGGACGCGGGCGGCGGGGCCGCGGTGATCTGCGCGGTCGCCGGTACGCCCGGGGTGGGCAAGACGATGCTGGCCGCCTCCTACGCCTGGGCCTGCCAGCACGCGCGCTGGCCGGTGGTGGCCTGGATCGCCGCCGAGACCACCGACCAGATCCTCACCGGCCTGGCCGCCTTGGCCGAGCGGCTGGGCGAACGCCGCTTCGACGAGGACGCCGCCGCGTCCGCCCGCCGCGCCAAGGACTGGCTGGCTGCCACCACCAGGCCGGCGCTGCTGGTCTTCGACAACGCCACCGACGTGAACGCCCTGCGCGCCTGGTGCCCGGCCACCGGCGCCGCCCGGGTGGTCATCACCACCCGAAACCGGGCCTTCGCCCGCGCGTACGCGCCGCTGGACGTGGAGGTGTTCACCGCCGAGCAGGCCGAGGCGTTCCTGCGGGGGCGTACCCGCCTGGACGACCCCGACGGCGCCCGCGCGCTCGCCCACGAGCTGGGACATCTGCCGCTGGCACTGGCCCAGGCCGCCACGGTGATCGTCCGTCTGCGCCTGGACTACGCCGGCTATCTGGAGCTGCTGCGCGGCTTCCCCGTCGGCGACTACCTGACCGCCCACGACGGCGACGCCTACCCGGCCGGCACCGCCGAGGCCATCCTGCTGTCGGTCACCCAGGCGGAGTCCGCTCTGCCCTTCGCCCATGAGCTGCTGCCGGTTCTCGCCGTGCTGTCGCCCTCCGGCGTCCCCCTGCAGGTGCTGTCCGCCCTGGGCGATGCGGGCTCCGAGGCTGGCAGGGCGCCGGTGCGCCTGCGGGAAATGCTCGCCGACCTGGCCGACACCTCGCTGATCGCCTTCAGCGAGGACGGGACCACGGTCTCGATGCACCGCCTCATCCAGCGTGTGCTGCGCGACCGCGCCGCCCGCCACGGCGACCTCGGCACCGTACTGGACCAGTCCGCCGCACTGCTCCAGGACCACGCCGCCAGCTGCCGGACGGCGCGCGGACGTGGGCGGCCCGCGCCGCGGTCGAGATGCTCATCGAGCAGAGCGACGCCCTCCACCGGCGAGTCCCCGCCGACGAGCTCCCCGAGGAGCTCCTGGTGCTCCGGGTGTGGTGTGGCAGTTCTCTGCACGACCTGGCCGAGCTCCCCCGCGCCGTACAGCTGCTGGAGGCCACTCTCGCCGACTGCGCGCGGGTGCTGGGCCCCGACCACCCCCATACCTTGGCCTGCCGCACCAGCCTCGCCCACGCCTACCGCGAGGCGGGTGACCTGGGCCGGGCCATCCCCTTGTACGAGGCGACGCTGGCCGACTGTGAGCGGATGCTGGGCACCGACCACCGCGACACCCTGCTGAGCCGTAACAACCTGTCCGGCGCCTACCACGCGGCGGGGGACTGGCGGCGAGCCCTCGCGCTGCTGGAGGCCACCCTCCCCGATCTGGAGCGGGCGCTCGGCCTGAACCATCCCGAGGTCCTGGCCGCCCGCGACAACCTCGCCCTGGGCTACCAGGAGGCGGGGAACCTGAGCGCGGCCATCCGCCTGTTCAAGGCCGCCCTCGCCGGCCGCGAACACGAGCTCGGCCCCGATCACCCCTCGACCCTGGCCTCCCGCACCGGCCTGGCCGGTGCCCGTCAGGCGGCGGGGGACCTGGATCGGGCCATCCGCCTGTTCGAGGCCACCCTGGGCGACTACGAGCGGGTGCTGGGCCCCGACCATCCCGACACCCTGATCTGCCGCACCAGCCTGGCCAACGCCTACCAGGCGGCGGGGGACCTGGACCAGGCCGTCCCGCTGCACGAGCGGACGCTGGCCGAGCGCGAGCGCCTGCTCGGCCCCGATCACCCCTTGGCTCTGGCCTCCCGCACCTACCTGGCCAACGCCTGCCAGGTGGCGGGAGACCTGGATCGGGCCGTACCGCTGCTCGAAGCCGCCCTCCTCGGTTTTGAGCGGGTGCTGGGCGCCGACCACCCCGACACCCTGACCTGCCGCAGCGGTCTCGCCATCGCCCTTGAGGAGGCGGGTGATCTTAAGCGGGCCATGCTGTTGCTCAAGGCCGCCGTCAGTGACCACGAGCGGGTGCTGGGCCCTGACCATCCCTCGACCCTGGCCTCCCGCAGCACCCTGGCCGACGCCTACCAGAAGGCGGGGAACCTGGGCCGGGCCATCCCGCTGCACGAGGCCACCCTCACCGACCGCGAACGCGTCCTCGGCCCCGACCACCCCGACACCCTGGCCTCGCGCGCCTACCTCGCCAACGCCTACCAGGAGGCGGGGGACCTGAGCCGGGCCGTCGCGCTGTACACGACCACCGTCGGCGATTGTGAGCGAGTGCTGGGGAGTGATCACCCCACGACCCGGGTCGTCAGGAGGAATCTGGTGGTCCTCGCCTCCGAGGCCGCTCATCGAAGGGCTCGTTGGCGGAGGTAGCCGTCCGCGAGTCGACGCTCCAGGCCCATCGGCGCCGGCCCGATCTCTGGGATAATCTGCCGGCGGCAGGTGGAGCCCGGCGCCGCCGCGGAGTCGTGAAGGAGCCAGAGCGTGCAGCTGCGTCCCGCGAGACACGAAGACGCGCAGGAGATCGCCAGGATCTGGCACGAGGGCTGGGGTGACGGGCACCGAGGCAACGTCCCCGACGCACTCACCGCGGTCCGGACCCCCGAATCGTTCGGCGAACGCGCGGAGCAGCGGGTCGCGGGCACGGTCGTCGCGATCGTCGGGGGCGCCGTGGCCGGGTTCGTGATGGTGGTCGAGGACGAGGTGGAGCAGGTCTACGTCGCCAGGGAGCACCGCGGCGGCGACGTGGCGACCGCGCTGCTCGCCGAGGCCGAGCGCCTCGTCGCGGCGAACGGTCACGGGCGGGCGTGGCTGGCGGTCGTCGCGGGCAACGCACGCGCCCGCCGGTTCTACGAGCGGAACGGCTGGGTCGACGAAGGGCCGTTCGACCACCACGCGCCGAGCGAGACCGGGCCCATCGTCGTCCCGGCCCACCGCTACGTGAAGCGGCCGTCGTCCTGATCGAACCTGCACGTTCCCGCCTCGGTCTCACCTCGTCGCTATATTCGCTATGTTTAGTAAATGGTGAATATGTCGTCGATGGTGCTGGATGGTTGTGCTCTCCGTTACGCCGACAGCGGCGGTGACGGCGTTCCCGTGGTGTTCTCGCACGGCGCCGGGGCCGATCACGTGATGTTCGAGGCCCAGTACGAGTACGTACGCGCCCAAGGTCATCGGGCCGTGATGTGGGACATGCGCGGCCACGGCTCATCCCGCCCGGCCGGTGCCCTTTTCACCGCCGAACGGGCGATCGCGGACCTGCGTGCGCTGATCGAGCACCTCGCGCTCGATCGGCCGGTGCTCGTGGGGCAGTCGCTCGGCGGTAACCTCGGTCAGGCGATCGTACGGCGTCATCCGGGCCTGGCCCGGGCCCTGATCGTCATCGGCGCGGCGTGGAACACCGCGCCGCTGTCGTGGAAGGAGCGCCTGCTGGTGAAGACGGCCGCGCCGGGCCTGGCGATGATCCCGGCCAGGCACCTCCCCCGCGTGATGGCCGAGGCCTCCGCCGTGGGCCAGGCCGCGCGGGCCGATGCCAGACGGGCCTTCTCGCAGCTGTCGAAGAAGGAGTTCCTCCAGGTGTGGCGGGCGACCGTCGGCTTCCTCACCCCCGATCCCGGCTACCGCACACCGGTGCCGCTGTGCCTGATCCGCGGCGAGCGCGATCGTACGGGCAACATCGCCGCGGCCATGCCCGCGTGGGCGCAGGCCGAAGGCGTCAAGGAGGCGGTCATCCCCGGCGCGGGCCACATCGCCAACCAGGACGAACCCCGGGCGGTGAACGAGGTGATCGGGGCGTTCCTGCGTACGGTCCTGGCGTCGAGGGGGGCGTCGTGACGGGCGCGGCCAGGCGGCGGGCGTTCGTCACGTCGGTGGGCGACCTGCTGGCCTCGTGGAACCTGCCGCACGCGACCGGCCGCGTCTACGGGCTGCTCCTGGTCACCGAGGAGCCCGCTTCTCTCGACGCGATCGCCGCCGAGCTGGAGCTGAGCAAGGGGGCGGTGAGCACCGCGGTGCGGCAGCTGGACTCCTGGGGGCTCGCCCGGGTGATCCCGCAGCCGGGCAGCCGCCGGCTCCTCATCGAGGCCACCGCGGGGATCGAGTCGCTGCTGGAGGCCAGCCACGCCCGGGCCAGGACCTTGATCGCCGCCCTGCGCGACGGCGAGGACCTGGTCGGCCCCGGCCCCGCACAGGACCGGCTCCACAGCGTGATCGACCTGTTCGCCGGCTATGTCGCCGTCGGGGACCAGCTGCTCAGCGCGGGCCGCCGGCAGCGCCCCGAGCCTGGTGCCCGCGAGGATCAGTCCTGACGGGGCGCCCCCACCCTTTGACCGGTCACGAGCCGGCGGGGGTGTCCGGTCGTGGGCGGAGTGCGTCGGTGATGAGGTCGAGCAGGCGGTCGGTCTGCTCCTGGGGCGCGCCGGCGGTGATGGCGAGGAACACGCCGATGAGCAGGGTGGTGACGTCCTCGGCGGCGACGTCGGCGCGGAGGGTGCCCTGTGCGGCGCCGTCGCGGAGGATCGTGGCGATCGTGGTGGTGACGCGCTCGCGTGAGGGGGGCGCGATGCGTCCGGAGGCGTATCCGGCGCGCAGGGTGTCCATCATTCCGCGTTTGGTGGTGACGAAGGCGGCGTAGCGGCCCAGCCAGGTCCGCAGCGCGACGTCGGCGGGGTGCCGGCCGAGCAGGGCGGAGACGCTCGTGGTGACGGCCTCCAGCTCGGCCGCGTAGACGGCGTCGACGAGGTCCTCGCGGGTGGGGAAGTGGCGGTAGAGGGTGCCGATGCCGACCCCGGCCTGGCGGGCGATGGCCTCCAGCGCGACGGGGCCGTCGGCCGCGGCGAATGCGGCCTGGGCGGTGGCGATGAGCTTGTCGCGGTTGCGCCGCGCGTCACGGCGTCCCGGCCGCTGAGCGGGGCCGGGCGGGTCCGGAGGGTTCTGGGGCGGGGTGGTCTCGGACGTACTCAAAACGGAGGCACCTCCGGTAGTGCTACAGTGGAAGTAACGGAGGCACCTCCGCTTCCTTCATCCTCTCATGAGGGCAGGTCACCCATGACGTCCCCATCCTTCCCCGCCGCTCGCGCTCCGCGCCCCGGAGGCGCCGGCGAGCTGGCCGGCCGTACGGTCGCACGCGTGGGGTACGGCGCGATGCAGCTGGAGCGCCTGCACGACGACCGCAGCGCCGCCGTCGCCCTGCTGCGCCACGCGATCGACTTCGGCGTCGACCACGTCGACACCGCCCAGTTCTACGGCGACGGCTTCGTCAACGAGATCATCCGCGCGGCGCTCAGGCCCGAGGACGACGTGCTGGTCGTCAGCAAGGTCGGCGCCGTCTCCGACCCCGGCGGCCCGTTCCCGCTGCGGCTCGCGCAGCGGCCCGCGGACCTGCGGGCGAGCGTCGAGGACAACCTGGCCACGCTCGGGCTGGAGCAGATCCCGGTGGTCAACCTGCGCCGTACGGACTCCGGGATCAGCGTCCCCGTCCCCGACGACCAGGTCGTCGGCCTCGACGACCAGCTCGCGGAGCTGATCGCGCTGCGCGAGGAAGGCAAGATCGGCACGATCGGGCTGAGCAGCGTGACCGCGGACATCCTGCGCCGCGCGCTGCCGGCGGGCATCGTGTGCGTGCAGAACGCCTACAGCCTCGTCGCCCGTGACGACGAGGACGTGCTCCGGCTGTGCGAGGCCGAGCAGATCGCCTGGGTCCCCTACTTCCCGCTGGGCGGCGCGCTGCCGGGGCTGGCGAAGGTGGCCGACGAGCCGGCCGTGCTCGCCGCCGCCGAACGTCTGGGCTGCACCCCCGCACAGGTCGGCCTGGCCTGGCTGCTGCACCGCTCGCCCCGCACGCTGCTCATCCCGGGCACCGCCGACACCGGCCACCTCGAGGCGAACCTGGCCGCGGGCGCGATCACCCTCGACGAGCAGACCCTAGCCGCCCTCGACGCCGTCCCCACCCGCCCGTTCACTCCGCCTTTCCGCTTCCGCGCCGGCGCGTGATCACTACGGCCGGCGGGTCCAGGTGGCGACGGGACCGTCGCTGTAGGGATCGCTCGACCACTCGGCTCCGATGACGGTGTCCCCGGGATCGGCCAGTACGGGGGCGCAGGTGCGGTACGACTTGCCGGGCGGGAACTTGTGCGTGTCGGGATAACTGTCGCATGTGGCGAAACGGCCGATGACCGACAGGCTCCTGGCCGCCTCGCCGTTCGCCAGCACCCCGCGCGGCCCGGGCGGCATCGTCAGCGACAGGTCGGTCGTGCCGGCGTTCTTGACCGTGGCGTGAATGTAGTACGGCACCATCTTCCTGGCCTTGCCGCTGAGGCTCAGACCGGACAGGTCCGCGGTGCGGCCCTTGACGATGCGGGTGACGGTGATCTGCAACTTGCCCTTTTTGTCGTTGTACGAAAAATCCATCAGCGCAGGCCGGCCGAAACGCAGCGCCGTGGCCGCCTCCGGTTCGTCGGACACCGCACTGCCTTCCGGGGAAGGCGTCGCCTTGTCCTCCGTGGAAGGCGCGGGCGGCGAGGCTTTGACGACGTCGGCGCCGGACGACGCGCACCCGCCGGCGGCCAGGCCCAGCACGGCAACGGTGATCACGGTGACGCTGAGTGTACGACCTGAGACGATTTTCATCCGGAACATCATGAGGTATCCGGATATCGCTCCTCAAATCGGCCGGGTGATCGGCCGCAGCCCTTATGCCGCTTGATGGACCGAGGAAGGAGGGCCGTGGTGGCTCGCCGGCAGCTGCTCGGCGGCTCAGGGACGTCGCGGTCAAGACCCGCGCTGATGACGGCCGGGCCGCGTCGTGTGTCGCGGCGCAGGCTCGGCTGGCCGAGCGCGGTCAAGTCCGTGCTCGGCATGGCGGCCTTCTGCCAGTGATCGGCGGGCAGAGCCGCGATCACCCTCATCCCTGGCCCGGGACCGACGCGCTGAGGCGCACCTGGGTGATGGCGTGGCGTTCGACGGCCACCACCTGGAAGCGCCAGCCGCCGATCTCCACGCTCTCCCCGGGGGCGGTGGGCACGTGGCCGAGCAGGGTCAGGACGAGACCCGCGACCGTGGTGTAGTCGCCGTCGGGCCGCTCCTCCAGGTGCACGTCCAGGTCCGGCAGGTCGTGGACGGGGAACGTGCCGGTCAGCAGCAGAGCGCCGTCGGCCTCGCGGACGGCCGCCAGCACGTCGCGGTCGGTCTCGTCGTAGATCTCGCCGACCACCTCCTCCAGGAGGTCTTCGAGGGTGACGATGCCGTTCACGGAGCCGCGTTCGTCGATGACGAGGGCGAACTGCTGGCGTTCCGCCTTGAAGCGGCGCAGCGCGTCGGAGACGGGCAGGCTGTCGGGCAGCAGGAGCGGCGGGCGGGCCACGTCGGCGGCGGTCGTGGCGTGCTCGTCGGTGAGCAGGTCGCGCAGGTTGACGATGCCGGCCACCTCGTCCAGGCCGCGCCCGCCGACGACCGGGGCGCGGGAGTGGCCGGACGCGGCCAGCAGGCGGCGGGCCGGCTCGACGGGGGTGGCGGCGTCGAGGGTGAAGACCTCGCGGCGGGAGACCAGCACCTCGCGCAGCACCCGGTCGCTGATCTCGACCGCGCCCGAGATGATGAGCCGCTGCTCGGGGGTGAAGCCGCGGTGGGTGGCGACCAGGTCGCGGATCTCCTCGGGGCTGATCTCCTCGCGGTGCCGGTCCGGGTCGCCGCCCATGAGGCGTACGGCGAGGTCGGTGGACCTGGCGAGGGCCCAGACGACGGGCCGGGACAGGGTGGCGATGAGGCTGAGCGGGCGGGCCACCAGCAGGGCCCAGCTCTCGGCGCGCTGCATGGCGACCCGCTTGGGCGCGAGCTCGCCGAACACCAGCGTGAGGAACGTCAGCACGATCGTCACCAGCACGATGGCGATCGGGTTCGCGGCGTCGCCGAGGAAGCCGAGCAGCGGCACCAGCGGCTCGGACAGGGTGACCGCCGCGGTGGCGGAGGCGAGGAAGCCGGACAGGGTGATGACGAGCTGGATGGTGGCGAGGAACTGGTTGGGGTCGCGGGCCAGGCGGGCGAGGACCTTGCCGCCCTGTCCGCGCTGTTCGAGCCGGCGGAGCTGGCCCTCACGCAGGGAGATCAGCGCCAGCTCGGAGCCGGCGAAGACGGCGTTGAGTATGACCAGGACCACGACGAGGGCGAGCTGAAACCAGTAGCCGTCCAAGGCAGAGGGGCTCCTTGAGAGAACGGTGACGCGGCGCGGGGCCGGCAGGGGGAACGCCGCCCGAGCGGCGCGTGAGTTGCGGCTCGGGCGAGGGAGAAGACCGCGCTTTCCGCGAGGGGGTGCGCGCGCGAACGACGAGGCACCGGGCCACTGGTACGGGCCTCTTCCACGGAAGAGCCGTCACTCCACTCGTTCGTCGCGATCAGCACAGGTCACACGGCAGAACGGGCGAGAACGGGGCGAAGTTCCCGCCGGCGCAGTGCTCAGGCGGGGACGAGCAGCGTGGTCAGCAGGTCGTCCAGGCTGACGATGCCCGACACGCCGCCCGCCGCGGTGCCCGTCGCGGTGCGGACCAGCGCGACCTGCCCGCGGGCGCTCCGCAGCCGGCTCACCGCTTCGGCGATCGAGGCGTCCTCGGCCAGGTCCGGCAGCGGGTGGGCGAGCTGGGCGGCGGTCGTCCGGGTGTCGCCGCGGCGGCGCGCCAGGTAGGCGTCGCGGACGTGGACCACCCCCGCCGGGGCGGTGAGCGGCCCGGCGATGAGGCGGGAGCGCCGGGCATGCAGGCAGGCGTCGATGATCTGCTGCGCGGTGGCGTCGGCGGGCACGGTGACCACCTGATCGGCCGGGGTGACCAGGTGGGCGATGGGCGCGTCGGGGGCGCGCAGGGCCTGGGTGAGCACGGCGTGATCGTCGGCCTCGATGAGGCCGAGCCGGCGCGACTCCTCCACCAGGTGCCGGAGCTGGGCGGGGGTCCTGGGCGCTGCCCCCTCTCCGCGCGGATGGACCTTGAACAGCCGCAGCAGGCCGTTGGTGATGCCGTTGAGCGCGCTGATGAGCGGGCGTACCAGCAGGGTGAAGCCGCGGAACGGCAGCGCCAGGACGGTGGCCGACCGCTCCGGGTGCGCGATCGCCCACGACTTGGGCGCCATCTCGCCGAGCACCATGTGCAGGAACGTCACCAGCGCCAGCGCGATCACGAACGCCACCGAGTGCGCGGCCGCGTCCGGCAGCCCGACGGTGTGGAAGAGCGGGACGAGGGTGCCCGCGATCAGCGGCTCGGACACCACGCCGAGGCCGAGTGAGCACAGCGTGATGCCGAGCTGCGCCCCGGCCAGCATGAGCGACAGCTCCTTGATGCCCGACAGGGCGGCGGAGGCGGCCCGGCTGCCCGAGGCGGCGGCCTTCTCCAGGCGGTGGCGTTTGGCGGCGACCAGGGCGAACTCGGCGGCGACGAAGAAGCCGTTGCCGACGAGCAGGAGCAGGGTCAGGGCCAGGCCGGTGGTCAGGCTCACGGTTGCTCCTCGTTCTCGTCGTTGTCGTCGTTGTCGTCGCGGTAGGGGGTCAGGCGGACGCGTTCGGGGACGTGCCGGCGCAGGGTCAGGACCTCGATGCGGGCGTGCGTGGGCGCCTTGGCGTCCAGGGTGGCGGGCAGGCTGACGGTGATCGTCTCGCCGGGGGCGGCGAAGCGGCCGAGCCGGTGCAGGACGAGCCCGGCGACGGTGTCGTACTCGTCCTCGTCGGGCAGCGCCAAATCGGTGGCCAGGGCGATCTCGTCGATGCGCAGGGCGGCGTCCACCTCCCACGCGTCGCCCTGTCGCACGACGCCCGGGGGCTCCACGTCGTTCTCGTCGGCGATCTCGCCGACCAGCTCCTCGGCGACGTCCTCCCAGGTGAGCAGCCCGGCCAGGCCGCCGTGCTCGTTCACCACGCAGGCCACCTCCTCGCCGCGTTCGTGCATCTGCCGGGCCAGGTCCGGCAGCGCGAGGGAGAACGGGACGACGAGCACGTCCCGGCAGATGCTGCCGATCCGGACGCGGGCGGCGTCCTCGGGTGCGACGGCGGCGGCGTCGCGCAGGCTGACCAGGCCGACCACGAGGTCGAAGGTGGCGCCGAGCACCGGGTAGTGGGTGTGGCCGTGCGTGGCGATCAGCTCGTCCAGATCCGCGACGGTGGCGATCGCGGGGACGGCGACGACGTCCACGCGCGGCACCATGACCTCCTCGGCGGTGTGCTCGGAGAAGGCCAGGGCCCGCTCCAGCACGTCGGCCTGGCTGCCGGGCAGGTGACCGTGGGCCTCGGACTCGCCGATGATGTGGCCGAGCTCTTCGAGGGTGGCGCCGTGGTGCAGCTCCTCGACCGGTTCGATGCCCACGGCGCGCAGCAGCCGGTTGGCCGCGGTGTCGAAGAGCTTGACGACCGGGCCGGCGATCGTCAGGTAGACCAGGGTGGACCCGGCCAGCGCGCGGGCGAGCGGCTCCGGCCTGGCCAGGGCGAGGTTCTTGGGGGCCAGCTCGCCCAGCACCATCTGGATGACCGTGGCCAGCGCGAACCCGATCGCCAGGGCGACGGCGCCCACCAGACCGGCGGGCAGGCCCAGCGCGATCAGGGCGGGGGCGATGAGCTCGGCCAGCGCGGGGCGGGCGATGAATCCGACGACCAGGGCGGTGACGGTGATGCCGAGCTGGGCGCCGGACAGCATGAACGACAGCCGCTCCATCACCTGGACCGCCTTGGCGGCCTTCCTGTCGCCTGCCTCGGCCTGGGTGACCAGGGTGAGCCGGTCGGCGCTGACGTAGGCGAACTCCTGGGCGACGAAGTAGCCGGTGGCGGCGGTGAGCAGGAAGACGGCCAGCAGACCGAGGGCCACGCTCACCTGGCACGCCCTTGTATGAGTCGCGGGCGGGTCAGGTTCGCCGACACGTATGTTCCCTTCTGTCTCGCCGGACGGACCGGCTTGAGGAGCGCATGCGGGCAGGCCCGCCCGCATGCGCTGCAATTCGACGCTAGCGGATTCGTGCACTCAGCCGCGAACCGGGGCGTATCGCCCGGCGTCGGACCGCCGGCTTCTAACGTTCCCCCTACGATGATCGACGATCATGATGCTCTTCCAAGGACGGTCGGAAGTGTCCAGGCAAGAACGCGTTCGAGGGTTCCTGGAGAACCGGCTCGTGCAGCGAGCCGTCATCGCCGTGATCGTGATCAACGCGATCACCATCGGCATGGAGACCAGCGCTCGCCTCATGGATCAGATCGGCGGCCTGCTGCACGCCGTCGACCGGATCGCGCTCGTCGTCTTCACCGCCGAGATCGCCGCCCGCCTGTACGCCTACCGCAGGTCGTTCTTCAAAGACCCCTGGAACTGGTTCGACACCGTCATCGTCGCCGTCGCCCTCATCCCGGCCTCCGGACCCACGTCGGTGCTGCGAGCGCTGCGCATCCTGCGGGCCCTGCGGCTGGTCTCGGCGGTGCCCAGCATGCGCCGCGTGGTCGGCGCCCTGCTGACCGCGATGCCGGGCATGGCCTCCATCATCGGGCTGCTGGTCCTGCTGATCTACATCGCGGCGGTCATCGCCACGAAGCTGTTCGGCGACATCGTGCCCGAACGCTTCGACGAGCTGCCGCGCTCGCTGTTCACCCTGTTCCAGATCATGACCGGCGACGACTGGGGCAACGTCGCCCAGGACGTCATGGAGCACAAGCCGTGGGCGTGGCTCTTCTTCATCGCGTACATCCTCATGTCCACCTTCGTCGCGCTGAACCTGTTCATCGCGGTCGTGGTGAACGCCATGCACGAGAACGAGCCCTCGGCCGCCGAACTCCAGACCCAGGCGGAGCTGAACGCCGTCAGGCAGGAGCTGGCCGCGCTGAACGCCAAACTGGATCAGCTGCTGCTGCGGGACCAACCGTCCTAGGCTGGTGGCGATGACGGGATCGGCGGCGGGCGCGCGGACGCAGGAGCAGATGCGGCAGCGGAACCTCAGCGAGGTGCTGCGCCGCGTCCACAAGGACGGAGCCGTGTCACGGGCCGCGCTCAGCCGCCGGATGGGCCTCAACCGCAGCACCATCATGGACCTGACCGCGGAGCTCGCCGCGGCCGGGCTCGTCCGCGAGGGCGTCCCCACCGGTCAGGGCCGCGCGGGGCGGCCGTCCATCGTCGTCATGCCCGAGCAGGA
This sequence comes from Nonomuraea wenchangensis, assembly GCF_900111685.1. GTDB lineage: Bacteria > Actinomycetota > Actinomycetes > Streptosporangiales > Streptosporangiaceae > Nonomuraea > Nonomuraea wenchangensis. The sequence continues at coordinate 141,218 of NZ_FOHX01000012.1, read as the reverse complement.
GACGGTGTACGGGCTCGCGTTCGACGTCGCCGTGGACCGGCTGCTCGCGGCCCGGGTCGGGCTCGGCGGCCGGATCCTCGACCGCCGCGAGGCCGTACGCGCCCGCGCGGGCGTCGACCTGGAGGACGTCGTCGGCGTCCTCGCCGCCTTCGGCCGCGAACTGGTCGCCGGAGCCCCTCCGGACGCGGTGTGCGTGGGCGTCGGCGCGTCGTACTGCGGGTTGATCAGGCGCGCCGACGGCACGGTCCGGTACGGCCCGCACCTCGGCTGGGTGGACCAGGCGTTCGGCCCGGAACTCGCCGCCGGGCTCGGCCTCGGGCTTGCCGTCGAGGTCGGCAACGAGGCGCACCTGGGGGCGATCGCCGAGCACGTACGCGGCGCGGGACGCGACGTGGACAACCTCATCTACCTGCACGGGGACGTCGGCGTCGGCGGCGGGATCATCGTCGGAGGCGAACTCCTGGACGGCGACGCGGGCTACGGCTGCGAACTCGGACACATGCTGATCAACCCGTTCGACGGGCGGCCCTGCCTGTGCGGGTCGCGCGGCTGCCTGGAGGCCGAGGTGGGGGAGGAGGCGCTGCTCGACTACGCGGGCCGGTCCGCCGACCTCTTCGGACGCGCCGGCATCCGGGCAGTCGTCGCCCTCGCCGCGACCGGTGACGCCCGAGCACGGGACGCCGTCGACCGCGTCGGCGACTGGCTCGGCGTCGGCGTCGTCAACCTCATCAACTTGTTCAACCCGGCGCTCGTGGTCTTCGGCGGCATGCTCCGCGACGTCTACCCGGCCGCCGCGCCGCGCGTCCGCGCCCGGATCGACGCGCATGTCCTGCCGGTGTCGCGCGAACGGGTCCGTCTGGCCGTGACGGCCCTGGGCGATGACACCACGCTCGCCGGGGCCGCCGAACTCGCCTTCGCCGACCTCCTGGACAACCCGCTGAACGCATTGGCCACCCGGCGATGACGGGCTGGACCTCGGCGTGCGCGGGGTTCGCAACCTTTCCCGCGCCGACGGCATCCGACAAACCATGGGATTTCATACGTCACTGGCGGCACTCACCCTCGCCGGCCTGACGGCGGCCGCCCAGCCTGCGACCGCTGACGCGCCGGCCACGATCGCCTACGCGCAGCGGATGCAGACCTGGGAAGTGGTGCTGACCAGCGGGAAGGTGGTGGAGGTCCCGGAGGCGCTGACCGTAGCGCCCAAGGACGCGGTCAACGAGGGGGAGCGCGCGCCGTTCCTGGTCAGCGGGGACGGGCGGCACATCTTCTACTACCGGAAGACGGATGGCCTGTTCGTGGAGCGGACCGTGCACGGCAAGGAGCGGGTGGTCGCCAAGGGCATCACGGCGTACGCCATCGGGGAGGAGTGGCCGTTCGTGTCCTATGACGGCAGCTATGTGGTCATGGGCACCGCGGGACCAGGCTTGGGCGTGTTCGCGGACCTGCGTACGCGCGAGGCGATGGGGCCGCCGGAGAAGACAGACTCGTGGAGCCTGTCCGGGTTCAGCCCGGACAGCAAGCGACTGCTGCTGGGCGGGGAGCAGATGGTCGTGTTCGACCGGGCGCTGCGGCCCCGGCTACGGCTGAAGACGCGGCTGGAGCCGAGCGCGCTCGCGGGGGACTCCACCACCTCGGCCGTGCTGGTCGGCAAGCCGAACAAGTACCGCAAGGTGCGCCTGCTGAACCTGCGTACCGGTCGCGCGGGCACCGTGGTGAAGGTGAAGCTTCCGCGCGGGCGATACATCGACGACATCGACTTCGACCGGTCCGACCGACTGATCGTGCGATCGAGGAGCGCGAAGGGAGTGGCGGTCTACCAGGTCTCGCCGAGGACGGGCGCGGTCAAGCCGCTGAAGGAGATCGAGCGGCCCGACGCGGCGGCATGGGTGCTCCCGGGCGACGACGGCTACGAGCCGTGGACGGAGAGGAAGTGAGCGACCGGGCCCTTCGGAGGAGCGGCAGCGCGGCCACCGCCCTTGGCCCCGGGCCACCGGGACTTCCGGCCCTGTATGCGGGGCCCCCGACTGAGGTCTCATAGTGCGGTGATCGCGTACGACCCCGGGTCGCAACCACGCCGAGAAGGGAACACGCCCATGACCGCGGTTTCGGATGAGCAGATCCGCAAGGCCGTCGATGAGGAGATGCTGCGGAGACTGGCCTCCCCGGAGGACAAGGAGGTCGAACAGCTGGACGCCTGGTGGCGGGCCGGCAACTACCTCACGATCGGCCAGATCTACCTCCAGGGCAACCCTCTGCTGCGCGAGCCGCTGGCCCCGCAGCACATCAAGCCGCGGCTGCTGGGCCACTGGGGCACCAGCCCGGGACTGTCGTTGATCTACGCGCACGTCTCCCGGCTCATCCGGCACACCGGACAGCAGGCGATCTATCTCGCCGGGCCCGGGCACGGCGGGCCCGCGCTGGTGGCCGCCGGATACCTGGAGGGCACCTACAGCGAGATCTACCCGCACGTCAGCCAGGACGAGGCCGGGATGCTGCGGCTGTTCCGGCAGTTCTCCAGCCCGGGCGGCATCCCCAGCCACGTCTCGGTGACCACCCCGGGCTCCATCCATGAGGGTGGCGAGCTGGGATACGTGCTGGTGCACGCCTTCGGGGCCGTCATGGACAACCCCGACCTGCTGGCGGTCGCGGTGGTGGGCGACGGCGAGGCCGAGACCGGGCCGCTGGAGGGGTCGTGGAAGGGCGTGTCGTTCCTCAACCCCGAGCGTGACGGCGCCGTGCTGCCGATCCTGCACCTCAACGGCGCCAAGATCGCCGGCCCGACCGTCCTGTCCCGCAAGGATCCCGCCGAGGTACGCCGGCTGCTGGAGGGCCACGGCTACGAGGTGCTGGAGGTGGAGGGCTCGGACCTGCCGGGCATGCACCACCGCTTCGCGGCCACGCTGGCCGGAGCCTGGGGCAGGATCCGCGCCATCCAGCACCTGGCCCGCACCGGCGGATGGGACGGGAGCCGCCCCCGGTGGCCGCTGATCGTGCTGCGCTCGCCCAAGGGTTGGACGGGGCCGGAGCAGGTCGACGGCGTGCGGATGGCGGGCACGTGGCGCTCGCACCAGGTGCCGCTGTCCGGGGTGCGCGACAACCCGGAGCACCTGGCGATCCTGGAGAGCTGGCTGCGCTCGTACCGGCCGGAGGAGCTGTTCGACTCCACCGGCGCGCCCACCGAGCTGGTACGCGGCCTGGCGCCGGAGGGCGACCTGCGGATGAGCGCCAGCCTGCACGCCAACGGCGGCCTGCTCACGCGGGATCTGGTCCTGCCCGACTTCCGCGACTACGCCGTCGAGGTGCCGCGACCGGCGCGTACGCGCGCCGAGTCGACCCGCCGGCTCGGCGAGCTGCTGCGTGACGTCTACCGCGACAACCCCGACAGCTTCCGGCTGTTCTGTCCGGACGAGACCAACAGCAACCGGCTCGGCGCCGTGTTCGAGGTCTCCGACCGCGCCTTCGCCGAGCGCGTCACCGCCGACGACGTGGCGATCAGCCGCGACGGCCGGGTCATGGAGGTGCTGTCGGAGCACAACTGCCACGGCTGGCTGGAGGGCTACACGCTGACCGGCCGGCACGGCATGTTCGCCACCTACGAGGCGTTCGCGATGGTCAGCGCCTCCCAGACGGTGCAGCACGGCAAGTGGCTGCAGGAAGCGAGCCGGCTGCCGTGGCGGGCCAAGGTGCCCAGCCTCAACGTGCTGCTCACCTCGACCGCCTGGCGCAACGACCACAACGGCTTCTCCCACCAGGGGCCCGGACTGATCCAGGTCGTGCTGACCCAGCGGGGCGACGTCGCCCGCGTCTACCTCCCGCCGGACGCCAACTGCCTGCTGTCGGTGGCCGACCACTGCCTGCGTTCGCGGTCGTACATCAACCTCATCGTCATCGACAAGCAGCCGCAACTGCAGTGGCTCAGCATCGACCAGGCCGCCGAGCACTGCGCCCGCGGCGCCGGCGTCTGGGACTGGGCCGGCACCGACGACGGCACGAGCGACCCCGACATCGTCCTGGCCTGCGCCGGCGACGTGGTGACCATGGAGACGGTCGCGGCGGCGCAGATCCTCAAGGAGCGGCTGCCCGGCTTCAAGGTCCGGGTGGTCAACGTCGTGGACCTGATGACGCTGATGCGGCCCAAGGACCACCCGCACGGCATGAGCGGCACCCTGTTCACCGAGCTGTTCACCGACACCGTCGATGTCGTGTTCGCCTTCCACGGCTACCCCGGCGCCATTCACCAGCTCGTGCACGGCCGCCCGGACGCCGACCGGTTCAGGGTGCGCGGCTTCATCGAGGAGGGCACCACCACCACGCCCTTCGACATGACCGTACGCAACCGCGCCTCCCGCTACCACCTGGTCATGGACGCCATCAACAACGCCAAGCGGCTGCCGCGCGGCGCCGCCGACCTGATGGCCTGGTGCGAGCGCAAACTCGCCGAGCACCAGGCGTACGTCGTCGAGCACCTCGAAGACATGCCCGAGGTCCGCGACTGGGCTCTGGGCGAATGACCAAGGTCCTTCGGCGCCGGGCCGTACGGCACTGAGCGCCGGCGGCCGCAAGCGGTGTGATGGTGGTGCGACGAAAACCACCCGAGGAAACGGAAAGGGAGGCCCGCCATGGCCACCACCATCGACAAGCCTGTGATGTACGCCGGCGCGGCCAAGGCGGAGCGCAAGACCCCGGCCGACTACGTCTGGGCCGTCGCCCGGATCTCGCTCGGCTGGGTCTTCCTCTGGGCCTTCCTGGACAAGACCTTCGGCTGGGGCTTCGCCACCCCGGCCGCCAAGGCCTGGATCAACGGCGGCAGCCCGACGACCGGCTTCCTCAAGGGCACCGGCGAGAACGCCCTGGGAGGCTTCTTCTCGGCCCTGGCCGGACAGGTCTGGGTGGACTGGCTGTTCATGGCCGGTCTGGCCGGCGTCGGCCTGGCGCTCGTGCTCGGCATCGGCACCCGGATCGCGGCGGGCGCGGGCACGGCGATGCTGCTGCTCATGTGGGCGGCCGAGCTGCCCCTGACCACCAACCCCTTCATGGACGAGCACATCATCTACGCGATCGTCATCGTCGGCCTGGCCCTCGCCGGCGCCGGAACCACGCTCGGACTCGGCAACCTGCCCGTCGTCCGCCGCACACCGTGGCTCAGGTAGCCGCCCCGGTCACCCGCCCGCCCAGCCCCCTGGGCGGGCGGGTTCTCGTCTCATTGGAGGAATCATGATTGTCGTAGGGGTGGACGGCTCGCGGGCCGGGCTGGAGGCCGCGGGCTGGGCGGCGCGGGAGGCGGCCCTGCGTGACGTGCCGCTGCTGGTGGCGCATGCCATGCCGCGTTGGGCGTACGAGACGGAGACCGGCCGGCTGGCCGAGGTGGCCGCCTGGATGCGCGAAGGCGGCAGGAGCGTGCTGGTGGCGGCCGAGGAACGAGCCCGCGGCGACGAGCCGAAGATCAGCCTGCGGACGACGTTCCTGCCCGACGATCCGCGGGCCGCGTTGATCGAGGCCGCGCGCGACGCCGAGCTGCTGGTGGTCGGCAGCCACGGGCTCGGCGGGGTACGCGGGCTGCTGGTCGGATCGGTCGCCTACGGGGTGGCCGGACATGCGCCGTGTGACGTCGTGGTGGTCCGTCAGGTCTCCTCGGTGGGGGAGATCGTCGCCGGGGTCGATGGATCCGCGGCGTCGCGACGAGTGCTGGAGTTCGCCTTCGCCGAGGCGGAGCTGCGCGGCACGCGGCTGCGGCTCGTACAGGCCAGGGCCCAGCAGGGGTTCGACCCCGTGGCGCAGGAGGGGCCGGGCGCGCCGAAGGAGACACTGAGCGTCCTGCGCGCGCGGCACGCGGGCGTGCCCGTCGTCGAAGAGCTGGTGCACGGCCATCCGGTCGAGGTGCTGCGTCAGGCCGCGACCGGAGCGGAGCTGCTGGTGGTGGGCTCGCGTGGGCACGGCACGTTCGCCGGGGCGGTGCTGGGCTCGGTCAGTCACGCGCTGCTGCACCACGCCCCGTGCCCGCTCGCCGTGGTCAGAATCGAACGATGACCCGACGCCACCTCAGTGCGACGCTCGGCTTTCCTCGGTGCCTGGGGCGCTCCGAGGGCGCGACCCGCATGCGGGAGGCAGAGGGTGCAGGGCACGGTGAACGGATGACGGGTACGAGAAGCGGTTCGATGGCACAGGACGCGACGTCACGCCCAGCGATTGACTTACGGGTGCACCGCTGGCTGATGATCGTGGGGGCGCTCCTCACCGCCGTCGCCCTTCTGCTGTTGTCGCTGCTCCCTGGCGCGCCTTCCGAGGCGGTCGCGATGACGGCGTGGGTCGAACGCGGTCACTCGCTACTGTCGTGGTGCGACGAACTGCTGTTCTTCGCGGTCATCTGCTGGGGAGCCGGCGCCCGCGGCCTCTTCGGCGCGCGCAGGGCCGAACGGTCGGCGCGGATCAACGTGGGCGTGACCGCTCTCACGGTCGCCCTCGTCGCCCTCGTCGTCCTCCTGCTCGAGGTGGGGCGCCTGGTCTACCCGGTGTTCGAGATTCAGCTGTCGGCCGAGGTTCTGGCACTGGTCGTCAGCTCGTCGTTCGGCGCGCTGCATCTGGCGTTCCTGGGTTTCGCCGTTGCCGCGGTCACGCTCAGCTGGTCGACCCGCGCCGGACTGATCGGGCGAGCCGTCGGCCTCTTCGCCGCAGCCGCATTCATCGTCGGCTCTTTCCCCTGGCTGACACCGAACTGGTGGAACGCGTTGGTCGCGATGTCGGTCGCCGCGTGGGGCGTGCTCCTGGCCCTCGCCACCGTAACTCGCGCTGAGTCCTGACGAAAGTCTGCAGTGGCGGTCGCCGAGGCGCAGGTCCTGGAAACGCCTGAGGGACTCAAGCAGGAGATCGCCCGCCGCCTGCGGACGGCAATGACAGAACGCGGCCTGTCCGAGCAGGCGGCGCCGTCGTCGGACAGCAGCGGCCCGTATGCGATCACGCGTCCGTACTTCTTTCCCTCCCGGCCGGGTCAACCTGGAGCGGGGTCCAAGGAGTGTCAGGGGTGGCTTGTCACTGACGAGAGGAGACGGGGTGGATGCCGAGTTCGCGGAGTTCGTACGACATCGAGGCGAACACCATCTGAAAACAGCGGTCCTGTTAACCGGGGACTGGCACTTGGCCGAGGACCTGGTCCAGACGAGCCTCGGCAAGCTGTACAACGTCTGGCACCGCCTGGACACCAGCAGTGGGCCGGACGCCTACCTGCGCCGCATCCTGGTGAACACCCATCGATCCTGGTGGCGGGCCCGCTGGCGGCGCGAGATCCCGCGCGCCGACCTGCCCGACGGGGCGGGCCCCGCCGACATGGGCGAGGCGGGAGCGCTGGCCGAGGACGTACGTCAGGCGCTGGCGAAGCTCCCGGTCAAGCAGCGTACGGCGCTGGTGATGAGATTCTTCGTGGACCTCTCGGAGGCGGAGGTCGCCGAGCTGATGGGCTGCTCGGTCGGCACGGTCAAGACCCACACGCACCGGGGACTGCGCGCCATGCGGCAGTTGATCTCGTCTGACGTGCTGGTCAACCAAATCGAGCAGAAGGGGAGTGGCATCCAGTGACGAACCGACACGAGGAGCCTTACATGAAGGAACAAGAACTCCGGGTACTGCTCTCCAGGGCCACCGAGGACGTGCCGGCGAGCGTACGGCTCATGCCGGCGGTGCGGGCGCCCCGACGGAGGCGGGCGCGCGTGCTGGTCCCGGCCATCGCCGGCCTGGGCGTGGCCGCGGTGGTCGGCACGGCCGTGCTGAGCCTGCCGGCGAGTCAGCCACTCGCGCAGGCCGCGGTGATCGCCGCGGTCGACACCACCTCCCAGGCCAGCTTCCGCTTCCACGAAACCATCGGGAACAGGAAGTGGGAGGGTGCCATCGATCCCGTACGCCAAGTGGGCGTCATCACCAACGCGGCGGAGGGGATCGAAACCCGCTTCGTCGGCGACAAGATGTACAGCCGTAACCCCGAGACCGGGACCTGGGCCGCCTATGCGCGCCCCGAGGTGGAATTGGCCGACGCGTCGCCGGCTGTCGCCCTGATCAAGCTGGGCGCGCTGAACCCCGACCAGGCTCTGAAGCGACTGCGCTCGGCCACGGACGTCAAGGAGAGCGGCCCCGCCTCCGGCACGGGGTGGACCGGAAAGCGGTTCACCTTCTCGCTCAGGGATTCGGGCCCGGCGGCTCCTGAGAGCAAGAACGCCGATCTGGAAGGCGTGGTGGACGTGGACGATCAGAACCAGGTCCGCAGGCTGGAGATCAGCTTCGAAGACGGACACCGTATCGTCACGGAATTCAGCGACTATGGCACCCCGGTCCAGGTCGACGCCCCGCCGGCTGACCAGACCCGGCAGGAGCCGTCCGTCGAGGTGGACAAGAGTCTCGCGGGCAAGCCCAAGGACGGAGACTCTCCGGCCGAGGTGAAGCGAGTGTCCCCGGACCAGCTCAAGAACGAACCGACCCCGGACAAGGTCACCAAGTAACCGGCCGAAGCGTCCTGACGACCGGCACCCTCCCGAAGCCCTGGGCCCGTTCCCGCAGGGAGCGGGCCTGGGGCTCAGAGTCAAGATCGACATCCGCCAGCAGGATGAGTCCTCGCAGGCAACCTCGGGGTCGCTCAGCCGCAGCCAGAGTGCCACGGTGACGTCCTGGCCGTGCTCGGTGGGCAAGGTCCACAAGCGTTCACGGCATTTTGCGGCCAGGTGGTCCAAGGCCCGCCACGATCGAGGATGATCGTGGGCGAGCTGGTGGATTTTGTGGCCGGCCAGCCGCCATGCCTGCTCGGCGGTCGGGTCGATCAGGTAGGCGTTGTCGCAGCTCGTGTCGTCGCCGTTGTCCGCAGGCGCGGGATCGGCATGGGTCGGGGTGGGTTCGGCGCGGCGGACCAGCGCGATGTCGCACAGGCGCATGCCGATCAGAGACTCTGCTCTTCTTGTTCGTGCCGTGAATCTACAAAGGCGCACGGCTGTTCTCGGGATCGTGATCGGCCGCGTGGGACTTACTCTGGGTCGCGGTGACGGCGCCGGCGGGCTTCGTCTGCGCGGCCAGTATGACCAGCCGCCGCGGCGCACTGGGATCACTGCCACACGCACGGCTACGTCCGCGCGCCCTTCTCCGAACTACCAGTGCGATCTTCCTCGTTGAGGTCGAGATGCACCGGGGTCGTCCGTCTGCCGGGTTCTGAGAGAGGGGCGGTCAGAGGGTGCTGGACCGCCCGGCGATCTGGTTGAAGGTGGGCAGGCCCAGGTGGATCACAGAAGGCTTGAGTGCGGCATCGAGCTGAGTCAGCTTCTCCTCGGCGCCCGCCAGGCTGATCTCCAAGCCCTCGACCTCGCCGAGCCAGCCTTCACGCTGAGCTTCGGCGATCCGATCAAACAGGTTGTCGCGGATCTCGATCAGGCGGTCACGCTGGGACGGTTCAGGCCGGAGGAGCGAACATCGGACGCAAGCTTCTCTGAACCAACGAGAGTGTGCCCTGTGATCAGGTGACGGGACGATCAGTCCTGAAGGGGAGATCCGGTGTGGGGCCGGAGAACGGGTGCGAATGGCGCGGGTGTTAGTTTCCTTCCCGTGTTAAAACACCAGGACGAGACCAGGGCGGCCTACGACGGGGTCGTCGAGCTGTACGCGTCGATGTTTGCTAATCGGTTGGAGACGCAGCCGTTCGCGCGGAACATGATCGGCACCTTCGCCGAGCTCGTGCGTGGCACGGGGAACCTGCGTGCAGCCGACGTCGGGTGCGGACCCGGGCATCTGACAGCCATGCTGCACGACTTGGGGCTGGACTCCTTCGGGCTCGACCTCTCCCCGGCTATGGTCGCCCACGCCCGGCGGGCCCATCCGACGCTGCGGTTCGACGAAGCGCGAATGGAGGCCCTGCCGATCGAGGACGGCGCGCTCGGCGGAGTGCTGGCCCACTACTCGGTGATCCATACCCCACCTGGAGAATTGCCCGCGCTGCTCGCCGAACAGGTGCGTGTCCTGACGCCAGGGGGCCTGCTCCTGGTGTCCTTCTTCGGGACCGAGGGACCGGAGCCGGTCCGCTTCGACCACAAGGTGGCGCCCGCCTATAGCTGGCCGGCGGAGCAGTTTGCCGAGTTGCTGACCGGGGCCGGACTCGTCACGGTTGCTCGGTGCTCCACGACCCAGCGTCCGAGCGGGGCTTCCTCGACACCCATTTGCTGGCCCGCCGCCCGTAGAGCGTGGCCCGTGGCCTGGGTCGGGGTGGTGTAGATCATCCGCGTGGATGAGCTCGGCTAACTTGAAGGTCCTCTTGCCGTACTGATTCGTGTCGCGATCTGGCTGAAGCGGGGCATGCCGAGATCAACCACTTGGCGTTGACGGACTTGCTCTGCATCGAGCTGGGCGAGCTTCTCCTCTGCGCTGGCGAGGCTGACTTGGAGTCCTTCGATCTCACCGAGCCATCCCTCCTGTTCAGCTTCGGTGATTCGGGCGATCAAGTTGTCGCGGATCTCGGCAAGCCGTGCCCGTTGGGCCGGGTCAGGTCGGAGGAGCGAGCATCTGACACAAGCGTGCTCGTGGATGCACGACGTTCCGAAGGCCCGAGCGCAGGTTCCCAGAGAGAGCTTGCGCTTCTCGAAGTGGGCGAGGAAGGCGTCCCACTCCTCGTTCGTCGGGGTCCGGTATTCCTCGCTGGGACGAAGCGATCGTCGACGGGCGATGAATGCGCGGTGCGCTTCGATGGCGTCTGCCGGGTAGATGGCGTTGTAGCCCATCGTGGTGTTGATGTCGGAGTGACCGGCCAGGACCTGTGCGATATGGGGCGGCAGGCCGCTGCGGATTGCGTCGGTGATGAAGATTCTTCGGAAGTCGTGAGGAGCGAAGTCGAGGGGCTCGCCCGCGGAGTCGGTGAGCCCGGTTCGTTTCAGGACCTCGTTAAGACCATCGCGGATCATTTGGCGGGACACCGGCGTGCGCTGGCCTCCGTATGTCCACTGGAACAGCAGCGGCATCGGCGGGTTCCAGATCTTCTCCGCAACGTCGTAGATGGGCAGCATCGGGATCGCGCCTGTTCGAGGGTCACGGACGCGGGCGATGACCGTGCTCAGGACGTCGGCCAGCTCTGGGCTGACAAGGAGAAGCCGTTCCTCGTCTGTTTTCGAGGGAGCGACCTGAAGCAGAGGCACTATGTCACCGCTGGTGGGCAGCTTGTATTGGATCAAGGCGTGATGGCTGGCCTCCAGCATCTCCTCGATCCGGACACCGGTGTGCTGCAGCAATTCGATCGTGGCCCAGGCCCAGAATGCCCGCTCCTCGAGCAGTCCCAGATGAATGCGTCGGCCGGACTCGTCGTAGGCCCGGAACGGAGTCGACGAGTCCTTCTTCTGGCGCGTGTAGGTCCTGCCTCTGAACATGAACTGGCCGCCGAGTGGGGCGACTCGGAGGGCGTCCATCCCCTCCTGGGCCTCCGTCCAATTCGCCCTGGCGGCACGGACAACGGTGGACAGCGCGGGCAGTCGTTCGCGGGTGCGCTGGTCCATCTTCGCCTTGCGGCGCTTCTCGTGCTTGGAGGTACTGGCATCGGCGGCGCTGACCGGGCAAGGAGCAACCCACGGGCCCCAGCGTTCTGGTTCCTCGACGGCCCAGTGGGCCAGGTCGAGGTAGAGGGCTCGCACTCCGAGCATGAGGCTGCCGTAGTTGGCGCGCTCCGATATTGCCTCGTGGACTGTGCCATCGGGCAGCCGGCGGCGCGTGACTTTCGTCCGGCTGGCCTGCTTCCATGCGCTGACGACCTCGGACGGCAGCCGGAGTGTGTCGATGCCGGGCTGAATGCGCTCAATCTGCAGCCAGAAGTTCCTCACGAGCGTCCGTGACGCGTCCTCCAAGGACGTGTAGTCCATGGTGGGCTGGCGTTCCTTGAGGTACTCGACCAGCAGGTCCCGGATCGGCTTGGACTGCGGCTGGTAGCGGTCGACGAGCTGCTCGACCGAGACTTGGCCGGACGTTCGGTGCAGGAGCCTCAGTGACACGGGTGCGTCGGGCGGCAGGTGACCCAGACTCTTCACCCAGGAGTAGAACAGGCTTTGTCCGCCCGACGTGGCCCGTTGAGCTCGATGCTCCTCCATGTACTCAATGGCGTCTCCGACATTGATGTCGGCCAAGCCACCTCCCTTGGCGATGACTAGCTTGACCAGCACGTTCTTGGCGAGAATGCCGAGATGGGAGGACCATGCCTCTGGGCCCACCAACTCCTGAAGGCGGGCGAAGCCATCAGGGTCACGGTGCCGGGTGATGATGGCACGCAGATTGGTCGAGGTCCGGGTGAGCTGCCAGCGGAGCGATGGCCGGAGCACGTCGGCGCAGACCAGGGCGAACAGGCCGGTGTTGAGGATGCCGTTCGCATTCGCCGCGTTGTAGCCGACCCAGGTCGCGTTGAGCTCGTTCCACTGTGCCCCGGTGCCACTCGCCGCGGGAGATGCGTTCCAGCGTTGCTGCCAGGTGTCGCCCGGCTGCTTCAGGAGCCAGTGCAGAATGAGTGTTGCGCCCCGGCGCCGGTAGAAGTGGGTGCTCTCGCTCGCGGCCCGTAGCGGAGGTCGGTTCAGCCGGGCGACGACCTCGTCATAGGAATGGCTGGTGGCAGTCCAGTCGTCCTCGTAAGGCCGCGGCGGGAAACGTTTCTTGGCGGCCCGGAGGGCCTCGCCGGCGAGCGGCTGAGCGTCTCGGATGGCGGTCGAAGCGACCAAGGTCTCAGTGCTCGTCACCACGAGTTCCCGAAGAGAGTCTTCATCGAGTCGGAGTTGTAGCCAGGAGCCGGCGGCGCCGGTGGCCGGTCGCGCTGCTCGGCCCGGCGTGCATGATGGGCGCGGACGCGTTCGATTACCTCGTCCTGACTGGCCGGAAGGTAGAGCTGTGTGGTCGTCAGATGTGCGTGACCGAGGACCCATTGGACGTCGGTCAGAGGCATGTTGGGGTCGCGGGCGAGTCGGTAGGACGCGGTGTGGCGTAGATCGTGGAGCGTCCAGTTCGCTCCAAGAAGATCGTTGGTCCGGTTGAACATCGCCCGCGCCGCGTCGTAGTTCAGCGGACGCCACGGCAGCCTCAGCGTCCACCACAACGGCAGGTTCTTGCCGTGCGGGACGCCGTCTCGCCGGGCCTCCTCCTGGTAGAGCCGTAGCCAGACGAAGGCGTCGGTTGAGCAGGGAAGCTGCTGGTAGGCCCGGGTTCCCTTCCGAATCACGCCGACCAACTGCTGACCGGGAAGGGCATCACGCTGCCGACTGGTAAGGAGCTCTTCGGCGCGGGCAGCGTTGGAAACCCAGAAAGCCAGCAAAGCGCGGTCCCTGTTGTGGCGGAGGGCGGCGAAGAGTGCATTGAACATCTCGTCGGGGATGCGCCGGGGTGCACGCTTCGGGATGACCGGCCGGTAGCGGCCTGCCCGTTCTGACTTAAAGGGCTGGTCAGGCTTGTGGTGGGCGTTCGCGCGGCTGCTGCGACGGGAACGGTCAAGCGGAAACGGGTTGATGATTGGCCCGGTGCCCTCGTCCAGGTGGAAGTCGTAGAACGTGCGCAGCACGGTTTCGCAGTGTGCCCGAGTCCTCGCGGCGTACTGCGGGCCGGGCGAGGCCTTGCCCGTGATGGCGTTCGGCGTACCGGGGATCTTCTTCCTCGTCATCCGCGGCTTCGGCGCCGTCTTCTCGGAGTAGCCGGCGTTCCGGTGTCTCCAGTGCAGGCGCTGCGGCTTGTTCGCGATCTGCATCCACCGGGTGAAGTCTCGTGCATCCGCACGAGTAGCCCGGTTCCACTCGATGTCGAGCGCCCACAGGAACCGCCACCAACGCAGCAGGTCCATGCCGTATGACCGGACCGTGGAGGCGGATTTGCCCTCTGCCTGCAGCTCGGCGAAGAAGGCCCGGACGGGCCGACGACAATGCCACCCTGGTCGACTATCTGGTACGGCGCCCACTGATCGCCGGTCTTTTGTAGCCGGCCCAACTCGGGCAGGACGAATGTCGCCAAGTCCCGCTCGGGGACATCACCTTGAAGCATCCCGAGAAGCTAGCGGAGAAACGCGTTGACCTGCAAGAACACATGAGTTAGTTCGGTCAACGGGCCCTGTGCCACGACTGCAACATGAACGTCCGCTGGCTCGTGGTAATAGTCCAGAAGACCCGTCCCGAAAACGGTCGTTGCGGGACGGTCGCGAGATGTCGGCGCCCTCGAGCTCGTCCTCATCTTCAGCGGTTGTATCTATTAGGCCGATCGGCCTACTATCAGTCCATGCAGTCTGAGGATAGGCCGATCGGCCGAAAACGCAATCCCATCATCGAAGAGGCCCGCCGGAGGCAGATCATCGACGCCGCCATCGAGACGGTGGCGAGCGTCGGTTACGCGCAGGCATCGCTGTCGCGGATCGCGCAGCACGCTCGGATCAGCAAGAGCGTGATCTCCTACCACTTCGCCGGCAAGGATGAGCTGCTGGAACAGGTGGTCAAGCAGATCTACGCCGATACGTGGACGTTCATCCAGGCGCGGCTCGAAACCGAGACGACGGCGGCCGGCAGGCTCCGGGCCTATATCCAGTCCAACCTGGACTACCTGCGATCGCACCGCTCTCGTGTGCTGGCGGTGGGAGACATCGTCGGCAGCCACCGCGCAGCCGACGGCACGCCGCGCTTCGCGACGACCACCGACGAATCGGTCATCACGCTGCTGACCGACATCCTGCGCCAGGGCCTGGATGACGGCGAGTTCCGGGACTTCGATCCTCAGGTGGTCGCCGTGACCGTCGGCCAGGCCCTCATCGGGGCGCTCGGCCGGTGGGCGGTGGACCCCACCGTCGATCTCACCGCCTATGCCAACGAGCTGATCACCCTTTTCGACCGTGCCACCCGGAAGTAGGAACCTTCTCATGGGCCTGACCCACAAAGGCGTCAACTACGACGTGGGTACGAACTATCTTCCCGGTGGCGTCCTGTCCCGGGGAGAGTGGCGGCCCGATCTGATGCGTCAGGAGATCCGGGCCATCCGCGAGCGACTGCACGCCAATTCCGTCGGCATCTACGGCACCGACCTCGACCGGCTCGTTCAGACCGCAACAGTCGCGCTGGAACACGGGCTGCACGTATGGCTGCAACCCCGGCTGATCGACGCCGGTCCGCAGGAGACGCTGGACCATTTGGCGCGAACGGCTGAAGCCGCCGAACTCCTCAGGAAGGAGCATGAGGCGATCGACCTCAACGTAGGTTGTGAGCTCACCGTCTTCTCCGCGGGCATCATGCCCGGCGCCTCCCACGAGGACAGAAGCGCCAAGCTGGCCTCCCCGCTGTACTGGCCGCTGTTCCCATGGTTCAACAGGAAGCTGAACCGCCTCCTGGGGAAGGCGGCCGCAGTCGCCAGGTCCGCTTTCGGGGGCCGGATCACCTACGGCGCGGGATTGTGGGAGAGGGTGGACTGGACGCCGTTCGACGTCGTGGGCCTGGACTACTACCGCATGCCGTACAACCGTTCTGGATACGTCAAGAACCTGCGTCGATTCCACCGGTACGGCAAGCCTGTGGTCATCGTCGAGTTCGGCTGCGGCGGCTACGACGGCGCCGCGGAAAAGGGCCCTTCCAGCCACGCGATCATCGATCGCGGCGGACCAGCGCCAGTCATCGACGGCTCGTGGGTCAGGAACGAGCGAGTCCAGGCCGAGCTGATCGCCGAACTGCTCGGAATCTACGAGAAGGAGAACGTGCAGGGCGCGTACGTGTTCGAGTTCATCGAGCCGCACCATCCACACTCCGCCGATCCCCGGCATGATCTCGACATGGCGGGCTACGGCATCGTCAAAGTCATCCAGGACGACGCGGCGGGATCGTATCGCTGGGAACCGAAAGCAGCCTTCCACGAAGTTGCTCGGCTCTACGGTGGAGGGGCCTGACCTCCCGCCGCCCATCGGCCCTTCGCCGTCGGCGCCGCTCTGGCCGAGGACCCCGAGTCCGACGTGGTGGCGGCAACCGCCGGGCCGACCGACCTCATGGCCGGAGTGACCAGCCACGACACGCCGGACCTCTACCGCTGTCTCAATGCCTCACCCGATCCGGGGACCACACACTGTGAGAGGCGACGGATCCGTGTCCCCGCTCTGCGAATGCGCTGTGGAGTGTGCGGACACCATCCTCGATTCAGGTGACCCGTGGCCACAGGGCCTGCATGGGCATGGCCTCACGCGCCTCGGCTGAGCTCGATCGTCGGGAACCTCACCGGTGTGGGGGGTTGGCCTGCCTGGACGGTCCAGGCTTCGCCGGTCGCGCCGTTCCGGACGATGGTCTGTACGGCCGCGGCGACTTCGTCCGGGTCGGCGATGGCGAGGCCGTGCGCGAGGACGTGCTCGCGGATCCCCTCAAGCATGGGCGTCTCCACGAATCCCGGGCAGATCACGCTGATGCCAGTACCCGCTCGTCATGGCCGCTGACGGAGTCGTGCCGCAGGCCACGAGCACCTGGCCCGGCACCGTGGTGCGCAAGCGTCTGCAGGCCAAAGCAGCAAGCTTGCCGCACCAGTAGCGAGAGGGATCGACCGGACAGCGGACCTGGCCATACTGGTGATGCCGTCCGACCCGGGAGTAGGTGATCCGTGAGGGGGCGACGCCCGGATCTCTGGCGGCTCACCCGCTCTCGGTGACGGCAGCGGGCTGATCACCCGGTGGTGCGTGCCACCGGCTGCCTGAGCATCGTCTTGGGCTCGGGGTCGGTGAAATCGGTCAGGTAGATCTCGTGGTGCAGGCCGTTGGGTGCCAGGCCGTGCTCGGTCATGAACGCCTCCATCACGTCGAGCGACGCCTGCTCTTCGCTGTAGGGCCCCTCGTGGAGCAGCTCCACGCACTCGCCCTCGGTGAAGGTGACCACCTGGACGCGGTCGACGGCGGCGCCGGACGCGCGGGCCTGCTCACGCGCCGTCTCGACGATCCCGGGTTCGGGTGCCTCGGGCAGTGGCAGCAGCAGGTGCCAGCGCCACTGGTCGCGAGGCACTTCAAGCGGAGGCAGGGTGGTGTCCTCCACCCACCAGCGGCCCTCCAGGGGGCCGGCCGGGCCGCCCATGACGGAGGCCACGGCGTACAGGGCGCCGATGGCCGAGACGTGCTCGGCGCCGCCGGGCTCGCCCAGGCCGGTGACGTTGAGGCAGGTGACGGGGTCGCAGTGAACCAGTCGCGGCGTCATAGCTCCTCCAAAGGAATCATCAGGTGGGTGATCAGCCGATCGGGCGGGGTGGTTGCCGGGTCCGACACGTACACCTCGCGGATCGGACCGCGGACGGGGCAGCGCCGCTCGGCGCACCAGGACAGCAGCGCATGTGCGGTCAGCCCGATCTGGCCGTACGGGCCGACGTGAGTCGCGCCGGCGAACCGGCCGCCTGGCAGAACGTTGAGCTCGGTTCCCGCTACCGGCTCCTCGCTGACCAGAGCGACGGAGACGGCGACGGGCTCGCCGAGGTCGAGCGGGAACAGGCCGATGAGCTCGGGAGCGGCGGCCGACGACGCCGCCCGCAGCCTGGCGATGGCAGCCGAGGTGGCCCGGCCGACGCCTTCCGGGTCCGCCGCCGTCACTGTGGCCACCGCCACGCGCCGCGCTGGTTCTGTGGCCACAGTGACGGGAGTGGACGGCAGTCCCTCCGTCATGACGCGCTCCAGCGCGGCCAGCGTCGATCGGCGCTTGGCCAGCTCAACTTCCAGCCGCTCGTGCACTCCTTCCAGGACGCCGGGCGTGTCGGAAAGCACCTGCGCGATGACGGCGAGCGGGACGTCGAGCGAGCGCAGCAGCCCGATCGACAGCGCATCGCGCGCCTGCTCGTGCCGGTAGTAGCGGTACCCGGTGTGCTCGTCCACGTACGCGGGCACCAGCAGTCCGAGCTCGGCGTAGTGCCGCAGCTGCTTGATACTCAGCCGGCCGAGCCTGGCGAACTGCCCGATCGGCAACAGCTCCTCGTCCATGCCCCCAGCATGGGGTCTCCCCGTGTGGGAGAGTCCAGCCATGTGCCCCGCAGGTGAAGGCGGCCGGACATCGCCCAAGCCGTACGTGAACGACTCCAGCGCTCGCGAGCGCTCGACCTGTTCGACCGGGGGTAATGTGATGCGGCCTGATCAGGCGGACCTCATGGGGATGAAACTCACGAACGGGATGTGCCGCCCCACCTCGCGGTAGTCCTCGATGCTGCCGTCCACGGCGAAGCCCATGATCTTGCAGAGCCGGCGGGCGGCGGCGGGGTGGCGGGGCGCGTACGTGCCCATGATCTCCGCTCCCCGCTCGGTCTCGATGGGAGCGGCGGTCGCGCGGAAGGTGCGCCCGCCCACCTGGATGGTCACCTGTGGGGTGGCCATGACGTTGCGGTACCAGTCGGCGCGCGGGCCGAAGCCGGAGGCCGCCACGTAGACGTGTCCTTCGTGCTGGACGACCTCGATGACGGCCTGACGGCGCAGCCCGGATACGCGCCCGGTGTGGGTGAGCAGCATGACCCGGCGGCCGAGCAGCGGGCCGAGCCCGATCCGATACAGCAGGATGGGCAGACGCCAGAGCTTGCGACGCAGTCCGGACGGCGGATCGGGCCTCTTGATGATCTCCATGGTCAGCCTTTCCCTTTTGCGGTGGTGTGTTGCGGCGGGACGCCGCCCGCGCAGAACCGCCGGCGCAGGACCGGTGCGAATGCCGGGCGCGTGAGAGCGACGACCGGCAGCCGACGGGCTCCATGCCTCGGCGCCGCGGATGAACACCCTCATGACCCGGCCCCGGGCCGCTCGGGCATGAGGCACTCCACGGCCGACAGCACCTCGTCCACGGGAAGCTCCCCGTCGATCATGTAGTGGAGCATCAGCCCGTCGAGCGCGGCGACGACCAGGGTGGCGACGCCGGCCGACCGGCCCGGCGGCCAGCGGGGATGCAGCCGCTCCAGCCGCTCGGCGAGTTGGGTGCGCGCCCGGCGCAGTTCGTCGCGCAGCACAGCGCCCAGGGCGGGATCGCGGGTGGCTCCGGCGATCAGCTCCGCGGCCAGCCGGGTCGTCGGCTCGTCGCCTGTCGTGGCGGGCAGCAGAGCGCGCACCACGGCCAGCGCCGCCCGCTCGTCGCCGGCGCTCAGCAGCTCGGTGACGAGCGGGTTGACGATGAGGTCGGTGGCCCGGCGGAAGATCGCCGCGTGCAACCCGGGCAACCCGCCGAAGTGGTAGTGGATCAGGCCGGGGTTGGTGCCCGCCCGCTCGGCCACGGCCCGCGTGGTGACGCCGGGCCAGCCGTGTTCGCGCAGCAGCGCTACCCCGGTCTCCACCAGTTGCGCACGCCGCCGGTCTCCTCGGGACGAATTTGGTCGGTCGGCCAAATTGGTCATACGGCCAATCTAGCACGCGCCTCTGAGCAGCCGCGGTCGATCAGTTGCGCGCCGACGGTGTCGCGGTCAAGGACGAGAACGCCGCGGTCATCTTGGGTTGTCAGACGTACTTCACGTTGACGAGACAGGGCACCTTCGCCAATCGACACATTCATCCGGCTGCGGCGCTGCGGACCGGCCGTGGCGCAGCGCGTTCCTCGGCCAGGGGCGGCGGGCCCGAAGAGGTACAGGGCGGTGACCCGGCGGCACCTCGGGTGCATCAGCGGTCCCTCGACTGCCGGCACCCGGATGGTGCACCGGTGAGTCCGCCCTCCGACCCGCCTGCGTGGCGGGAGCTGCTGGGCCGGGAGTATCTCGGCGCGGCGATCGTGCTGGCCGGCGGAGTGCTGGTCGGCGCGATCAACATCTACCTGGCGGCGAGCCTGCTGCCGACCGCGGTGGCCGACCTCGGCGGTGCGAGCTTCTCTGCCTGGAACATGACGGTCTATCTCGTCGCCATGGTGATCGCGACGATGCTCACTGGCCGGTTGCTGTCCCGATGGGGGAATGTCGGCGCCTATGTCCTCGGCTTTGCCACGTTCACCGCGGGCTCGCGGCGACATCACGACCGCGGAGGGGGCCAAGGCGGCCTGCGCCGGAGCCGAGGTCGTCTACCACTGTGCCGCGCCCGCCTATGACCGCTGGGTGGAGGAGTTCCCCGGATGACCGACGCGGTGCGCCAGGGTGCCGGGTACGCGCGCAGATGGCCGAGGGCCTGCTGGCCGCCCACCGATCCGGCGAGCTGCGTGTCGCCCTGGGCAGGGCCTCCGACTACTACGGTCCCGGCGGCCTCAACACCATCGCCGGCACGACGGTGTTCGCGGCGGCGCTGGCAGGCAAGCCCATCCGCTGGGTCGGGGCGCTCGACCAGCCCCACACGCTCGGCTATTTGCCCGACATCGCCAGGGGCCTGGTGACGCTCGGCCGCGACACGCGCGCCGACGGCCAGACCTGGCACCTGCCGGCGGCACCGGCCGTGACGGGCCAGGAGTTCCTCGATCTGGTGATCGCCGCGCTGGGGCGGCCCAGCAGGACGGCGGCGCTCGGCCGTCCGACGCAACGTCTGATCGGCCTGTTCAACCCGACCGTGCGTGCCCTCGGCGAGACGTGGTATCAGCGCGACCGGCCGTTCGTGAGCGACACCTCGAAGTTCACCGCCACGTTCGGGCCGTTCACCGCGACTCCGCACGCCACCGCCGTCGCCGCCACCCTCGACTGGTACCGCGCCTGCTCGGCCGGCCAGTAGGAGCGGAACAGCGAACCGGGTTCGGTGTCCCATCTACCGGGCCGGAAAACGCAGTTCAGGAAGGTCACGAGCCGGTTGCCCGGTTTAGGCCGGCCCGGCCGGCCCCGCGCGCAGCTGAAGCACGAGGCCGGCAGCGGCCAGGCCATGGCCCATGGCATCCCCGACCGCCGGCAGCACCTTGTCCTCACCGAGGCGCCGGGCCTTGAAGAAATCACCGCCCAGTCGGGCGAGCTCCTCGGCCGACAGGATCACGGCCTGGAGATGATCGGAGACCCGCTGCTGCTCCAACGCGCGTTCCTCCTGCCGCACCGCCTGGGCCTGAACCCTGGCCATCGACCGCTCCCTACGCCGGCCACGCGTCACGTCCTGGACGAGGAAACGCGGCTTGACCGGCAGGCCCTTGGAATCCAGCAGCGGTTCGGCCACCACGCAGCGGTGTCGCATGCCGTGCCGGTGCCTGATCCTCAACTCCGTCTCGGCCGACTCCCGGCACTCCTGCAGCGTGTCGATCAGATCCTCGACAGCGGCCAGGTCCTCCGGCACCGTCAGGTTCGGCAGGTCCTCCAGGGCAATCGGCTTTTCGCCGGGGTCGATGCCCAGCTTGTCGTACATCTGGGGCGTCCAGATCACCTGCCAGGTGGCGAGGTCCTAGTCGAGCACGCACCATCTCAGCAGCATGCCGTCGACCACCCGGGCGGCGCGCACGGTCATCGTGACCGGCCAGAACCGCTCGCCCGAGATCTCCAGATGCTCGATCGCGCGGCGGAGGTAGGGCTCACCGCTCTCGTACGCCCTGATGTAGTCCTCCAGCAGCCCGGAAGTGCCGAGGCCCGGGCTGATGGACGTCAGCCGTTTGCCGATCATGTTGCACCGCTGCCCGGCCGGCGTCGTGCAGTGGCTGTTGGCGGCCAGGACGCGGAAGCCGACCACCCGCCCGACGGAGTCCTGGCGGGACAGAGCCGGGTGGCGGAGTCGTGAAAGGTTTCGAGCAGGGGATGGACCCGGTCGGCGACCTCGGGCAGCGGGCTGTCGTCCGGCGGCGGGGGCTGCACCCCCCGAGCAGCTTCAAGCAGCTCCACCCCGCTGTTCTTCGCCATCTGCTTGAGCTCGCCAAGCTCATCGAGGGCCGGCGGGCCCCGCACCCGCCCACGCAGGTCTGCCCTTTCTCCTCAACCCGTGAGTACGCTGCGCCTGGAGACCGTGACGATCAGGATGTGACCCGGCCATGGTGGTCAGCTTCGGCAGTCCCGCTCGCGTCATGGAATTGCGCGGCGCGATCGTCAGCCTGAGTGGGCGGCCTTCATGCTCTCGTCGACCAGCAAGAGCACCTTCTCGTCCATGCCTGACGGAGACGTAGCCGGGAGGGGTTGCCGGCGAAGGTCATGGTTCACAACCGTACGACGCTCAGATGAGCTGACGGTCACCGGCCACCTCATCCCCAACGTCCTCCGGCGAGCCTAGACCTCCTCGGGGAGAGTGAGCATCTTGTTGAGGATCGGGACCAACTGCTTCTCCTCGTAGTCCAGGTGGGCCTCCAGTTCGGTGGCGAGACGGTCCAACTCCTCGCCGATCGCCGTGCCGTCGTGGTCGAGAAGCTGCCTGATCCGTTCCATGAGCCGGGCCACCACCTGGTGCTCCGAGCGGAGCCGGGCCAAGGTCTCAGCCAGTTCGGGGTGCTCGCTACCGAGGTGAGGGAAGAGCGCGTTGTCCTCGCCTTCGTGGTGGGCGTGGAGGGCGTCGCAGAACGTCAGGCAGTGTGTACGCAAGTCCACTGCACCCGCCCGCGATGACCGCAGCTCCGCCAGGTCCCTGCGGAAGCCGTCGTGCAGTTTGATCAGCTCGTCGCCCCACGCGACGATTCGCCGTTCGTCCGTCATGCCAGTTCCTTTCGCGAGAGGTTTCCGTGGAAGGCGGAGAACAGGGCCGCCAGCAGGGCAGCACCGGCTGCGACGCCGAAAGTCCATCCGGCGCCCCCGCTGGAGAGCACCGCCGCCCCCACTGCCCCGGCTACGCTGCTGCCCACGACCCTGACCAGTGCGTTCACCCCGCCGGCCGCCGCGGTCTTGGCGGGCTCCACGTGCTCGACGGCCATCGTTCCGAGCGCCGCGTAGCCGAGTCCGATGCCCAGCCCCAGTAGCGTCGCGGCACCGTACAGGTCCACGCCCGAGGATCTGGACACCGCCAGCCACAGGGTGGCGGCCGTCACCAGCACCGAGCCGCCCGCCACGAGCGCGGACGCGGTGAAACGGCGCATCAGCGGACCCGCGAGCACGGAGACCACGAGCATCAGCACCGTCGTCGGCAGCAGGTAGATCCCGACCTGCAGCACCGAGGCCCCGAGCGCGCCCTGGGCCACCGCCGACACGGTGGTGATGGTGGCGAACAGCGCGAACCCCAGCAGGAACGACGCCACGGTCGCCCCCACCGTCCCCCGGTGCAGCAGCATGGGAATCTCGATCAGCGGCGACGCGGTACGGCGGGCGGTCGCGACCCACACCGCGGCCACCGCCACCGCCACGACGAACAGGCCCAGCGTCAGCGGCGAGATCCAGCCCCAGGTCGCACCCTTGCTGATGGCCAGCAGCAGGCAGACGAGCCACACCGCGACCAGCACCGCCCCTGCCAGGTCCGGCCGTCCGGAACCGCGCGCCGGCGCCTCCCGCACCACGACCGCCACCAGGACGAAACTCAGCACGGCCAGTCCGGCCAGCGCCCAGAACACCGCCCGGTGGTTCCCGTCCAGCACCCCGGCGAGGATCATGCCGCCCCCGCTGCCTACCCCGATGGTGGCGCTGAGGACTCCGATCGCGCTCGGCAGCCGGTGGCCGGGCACTACCTGCCTGACCAGGCCCATGGCCAACGGAAGCAGCGGCGCGGCTGTCCCCTGCAGCACCCGGCCGACGATGAGCAGGGGCAGCGTGCCCGCCACGGCGCTGAGTATCGAACCGGCGACGAGCATGCCGAGCGCGACCAGCGATGTCGTGCGTCGGCCGTACATGTCGCCGAGGCGCGCGAGCAGCGGGATCGAGACCGCTCCCGACAAGAGCCCAGCAGTGAGCGTCCACGAGACAGTGGTGGACGGGGCCTGGAGCTTCTCTTCGAGGCCCGGCAGTAAGGGGACGACGACGGTCATCTGAAGGGTCCCCACGGCGACCGCGAACGCGAGCACCGCAACGACCCATGAGTTTTTATACACGTATAGAAAGTAGCATGGCAGGATGTCGACGCGCACAGGACGACCACCCAAGATCTCCAGGCGGGAAATCGTCACCGCCGCCCTGCGAGTGATCGAGGAAGACGGGACGGGCGCCCTCACCATGCGCAGGCTGGCCAGAGAGGTCGGCAGCACGGCCATGGCGCTCTACCACCACGTACGCGACAAGGAGGAGCTCCTCCTGCTGCTCCTCGACGACTACGCGGCCGCCATCCCCCGCCCCGCACTGCCGGACGAGCCACGCGAGCGCATGGTGGCCGCCGCCATGGCCATGCACGACGCCGTGTCCGGATGCCCATGGGCCGTGGACATCCTCAAGGCCGACGACCTGATGTCGGTGGGCGCACTGTGGTACCCCGAGCAGATCGTCGACGCCGCCGTCCACGCGGGGCTGACGATCGAGGAGGCGGTGGACGTGTACCGGATCATCTGGCACTACACCGCCGGCGAGATCGGCGGCCGGGCGGCGGCCCGCAGGCGGCGAGAGGAGGGCGGGCCCACCTACCGGGAGCGGGTCTTCGCCGAATTGGATGCCGAGGAGTTCCCCCGGCTGAGCACGGTGGCAAGGCGATGGGAAGACCTGACCGCCCGTGACACCTACGCCAAGGGCGTGCGTGCCATCGTGAATGGCCTTCTCCCGTGAATGCGTCGCCCCGAGAGGGCGGTCGGTGTAGCGGCCAAGCAAACGACCGATTCCGATAGAAGATCATCAACGCGTCTCAGGGATGGCCCGGAGCTCTCGAATCCTTCTCACAACTCGTCCTCACTCAGGTTTCCGAACGCAGTCAGGACCGATAGCGGGCGGCCTCCCCGGTCAAGCGGAACGGCCCACCGTCCGGTCTGATCACGATCTCTTCCGTACGGCCGTAGGCAAGGACTATGGCCCGGAGATCGAACTCGTAGTACGCCTTCCTGCCGGTGAAGCTCAGGCTGAGCGTGACCGGCTCGTCTCGTTTCAGGTCGATCTGCTTCTTCCGGAAGTACGGGATGTCTCCGCCCGCCGTGAATCGGGGTGCGGGCCGGTCGAGGTTGGCGGCCATATCGACGGTGCCCGCCTCGCCCCAAGCCGGCTGAGTGGGGGCGGACGCCTCGGCTGTCTCCCGTAGCTCAGCCGTGGCGCCGCGACCGGCGGACGTGCTCTTGTTGCCGCGTGTTCTGCCATCGGGACGCATTCCGGGCGGAGCATTCGGCCCCGGCACCAGCGGCCGCTCACTGGCGGCGATGCTGGGCAGCGCCCACGTCGCCGCGGCTCTGATCCGCCTGTGGAATCTGGATACCGGAGAGCCACTCCTCATCGCCCCTGCGAGGGGTCTCAACGAGGAGCCGATGCCGTCCAGCAAGGCGTAGGCGCGGAGTCCTCATGGCTGCGCCCGCCCGGTGGCACCTGGCCGTGCGGGGCGTTCCGGGCGGGTGAGGGAAAAGTTTGGGTTTGGTGGTAATTGTGGGGCGACTGGCGGGACTACTGGGTGTGGACGATCCCCAAGAGCGATTCACCGGGCTGTACGACCGGTACTACCGGAACGTGCTGGGCTATGTGCTGCTGCGGGTCGAGCAGGGCGTGGCCGAGGACGTGTGCAGCGAGACATTCCTCGTGGCCTGGCGTCGGCTCGACGAGTTGCCCGAGCAGGTGCTGCCGTGGCTGCTCGGTGTCGCCCGCAACAAACTCGCCAAGCAGCGTGAGGTGCGGTTTCGGCGCAAGGATCTGGTTGAGCGGATCGCCGCGCTGACCAGTGAGCAGGAGCACGTCGCCTGGGATGTCGCTGAGTACGTGGTGGACCGGGAGCAGGCCATCTCCGCCTTGCGCGCTCTTCCTGAGAAGGACGTGGAGGCGATGATCCTGGTCAGCTGGTACGGCCTGACGCCCGATCAGGCCGCGACGGTCATGGGCTGCTCGGCGCGAGCGTTCAACGTCCGGCTGCACCGGGCACGCAAGCGGCTCCACGGCAGGCTGCGCCAGGAAGCGGGAGCCGCGCAACGACCGGTGCGACAGACCAGCAGCCGGTTCGCCGAGGAGAGCTGACGTCTGCAGGATCCACCCGTAGGGGGAAGACATGACCGACCGTATGTTCGCCCGGCTCAAGCCCGATGAGCTGGACGAACTCGCTGAGGCGAGCTACCGGCGCCGCCGCCGCGAGGACCTCGCCCGAACGTTTCAGAGCACCCGGTACGCGACATCCACTCGGAGAGCTTTCATGCCTCGTCGTCCCATGTTCCTGCTGGCCACCGCCGCGGTCGCTGCGGTTGCCGCTGGAGCGGTCGTTGTCTCCACAGGCGTGCTGTCCGGCGGACCCGCTGGTAATACCCCGCCGGTCGCGGCGGACTCTTCGAGCGCCCCGCAGAGCACGACCGGCGGCACAGGGGCGTCGCCGGCCACGCGGATGGACGCCCGATCCTTCCTGCTCGCCGCTGCGGACACCGCGCTGCGTGAGACCGCCACGTCCGGCGAGTACTGGTACGTCCGCCAGCGTACGACGCATCCCACCTCCCACCTGCCCGAGAAGTTCTGGACCGAGGCGCGGAAGCTCCAGCACCAGGAGCAGGCGGAGGTCGACAAGACCGGCGCGCAAGATGACGAGCTGGTGGCGATCAACGAGAAGTACAACAAGAAGCTGGAGCAGCTGCGGAAGAGCATCTATCCCGACGGGCCGCCGTACAAGGCGTACGTCGTCGAGTCCGAGGAGCGGTGGCGGCCGAAGCGGATGGGCGGCACCCACCGCGCGAAGAGCGAGGACCGCAAGGTCGTTTTCCCCTCGCCGCAGGATGAGGCCAAGTGGAAGGAGCAGGGCTCGCCGAAGCTGCTGGAGGACGGGCCCAAGAGCGTCGACGACAACCTGCCGCGGCCGCTGTCGATCTCCAACATGGACATCACCATGCAGAACGTCGGTGAATTGCCCAAGTCGAAGAAGGCGCTGGCCGGCCGCCTGCGCGCCCAGTTCGCGAAGCTGCCGGACCCCCACAAGGAGTTCGACCTCTACCTGTGGCAGACCACCGTCGATCTGATGACCGCCCCGACCACTCCCGGCACTCGGGCAGCCACCTTCCAGATCCTCGCCGACCAGCCCGGCATCATCTCCAACGGCGAGGTCGAGGACGCCGCCGGGCGTAAGGGGGTCAGCCTGGCGGTCAAGAGCGACGACGGGTACGAGTTCCGGCTGATCGTGAACAAGGACACGGCCGAGCTGCTGGAGTACTCGGTGGCCGAGAAGGGTGAGGACACGGTGCGTGTGACCTTCGAGGAGTTCGGCTGGACCGACAAGCTGGGCCGGCGCCCGTAACCACCGACCCGGTCGGCTCCCCACCGGACTCCGGTCCCATCAGTCGTCGCCCCCGATCAGGGCGGTGACGCGGATCTCGACGCGCATCTTCGGGGCGCCGAGGGCGGGAACGCCGGTCTCGGTCCAGATGGGTGCCCGGTCGCCCATGCGCTTACGGAACTGCTCGACCATGACCCGGTTGTGGACCTCGCCGATGAAGTCGGCGGAGTCGGGGATGTGGTAGGAATTCACGGCGATGACGTCGCGCCAGGTGGCACCGGCCGTGGCGAGGGTCCGCTCGACGTTCTCGAAGGCTTGCACGATTTCGTCTTCGAGGGCCTCGGGAAAGTTCCAGTCATCGTCCCACCCTCCCTGACCTGAGGTCTCGACGCGGTCGCCGATGCGAACCGCCTGGTTGTAGTGCATGTTGGCGAGCTGCGTCTCGCCGTACCCGGGAGTGGCGAAGAACTCGGGCCTGCTCATGGTTATCCCTTCGAGATGACTTCACGTGTGAAGTGAACGTAACAGCTTTAACTTCACGCGTAAAGTCATGGGTGCCCGGTATCGTGTCCCCATGGCCATCACCGCGACCCCCGAGCCCGGCGGGGACTCTTCCGACGAGACGCTGTGGCTGACCGCGGACGAGAAGGAGGCCTGGACCGGACTGGTCTCCCTGGTCCTGCTGCTGCCAGGGCGGCTGGAGTCGCCGCTGCAGCATGAGGCGGGCCTGACCCTGTTCGAGTACCTGACCCTCAGCCACATCTCGGAGGCCTCGGAGCGCCGCCTGCGGATGAGCGAGCTGGCCTACCTGGCCAACGGCTCCCTCTCGCGCCTGTCCAACGTCGTCAAGCGGTTCGAGCAGCGGGGCTGGGTGGAGCGTTCGCCCGATCCCGAGGACGGCCGATACACCATCGCCGCGCTCACCGACAGCGGCTACGAAGTCGTCGTAGCCGCCGCGCCCGCGCACGTACGCTCGGTGCGGCAGTTCGTGCTCGACCCGCTCACCGCCACCGACCGGAAGGCGCTGGCCCGCATTGCCGCCAAGCTGCGGATACGGCCCGTCGACCTGGCCTAGGCAGCCCGCATCGGGCCGACGTCCCAGGACGTCGGCCCGGCTCCCTGATGGACTCCCTTGTCGAGTCACGCCGGCTCAGCCACGTAACGACCGTGAGGGCGACGCTAGCCGGACTTCTCCACCCGATCGAGGAAGTCGAGCAGGCGGGGCAGGACGCCGTCCGGTGCTTCCAGGATGGGGCTGTGACCGATCTTCTCAAGGCGCCACAAGGTGGCGTTCGGCAGGTGCTCGGCCATGACGTTCTGCCACGGGACAGGACGCGGCTTGTCCTCCTCGCCGGAGACGACGATGGGGGTCAAACGGGGAGCTCGTCCAGGATGGCGGCGGCCTGCTCGGCGGCGCGTGTCTCGTACTCCCGCGCGAGCACCTGGAAGAGCTGCTCGGCCCGGATGGCCGGCCAGTCCGGAGGCAGGTGCGCAGCCGGCAGGTGGGGATCCTGGCGGACGAGTTGCAGCCAGTCGGTGTGCAGCAGCAACTGCCGGGCGAGGTCGTCCGGCGCGCCGGGGAGCGGCCGGGGTACGTCCCACTGGGTGAGGAACGCCCGGTAGCGTCCGGCGATCCGCTCGATGTCGAAGGCCTTCCTGACGAGGTCGGCGGTCTCCGTCGGCTTGAACGCGCTGGCGGTCAGCACGGTGACGTGGTCGCCCAGCTCCAGCGAG
Source organism: Nonomuraea wenchangensis (assembly GCF_900111685.1). Lineage (GTDB taxonomy): Bacteria > Actinomycetota > Actinomycetes > Streptosporangiales > Streptosporangiaceae > Nonomuraea > Nonomuraea wenchangensis. The sequence goes on along the minus strand of NZ_FOHX01000012.1, from coordinate 112,411 downwards.
GCGATGATGCCCGTGACGTCCTTCTCGCCCGGCGCTATCCACAGCCCGTTCTGCAGCAGGCCGAAGCCGTTCCAGATCAGCTGGGAACGCAGGTCGTGACGGGTGCTGCGCCGGCTGTCCGGCAGCGAGAATCCGACGACCGTCCAGGTGCCGTCCCAGTCGCGGTTCACCGCACCGGTCTCCCACACCCGTCTGCGCCCATCCTTCAGCACCTCCGCGGCGTGCGGGGCGAGCCCGAAGTACACCTTTCGTCCCTGCCGGTGCCGGATCAGCAGGTTGCGCTTGACCATCCGCGCGAGCGTGGACCGTACGGCCTCCTCGGAGACGTTGAGGCGGGCGAACACGTCTATGACGCTGCCGGAGTAGACGGCCACGCCGCGATCCAGCACGTAGATGCCGAGAAAGCTGAACATCAGGGACTGCGGGCGCGGGAACTGCGCTGTCGGGTCGTCTTCGCCGCCGAGGATCACAGCAAAAAGGGTAGACGGTTCTGAACGTCAGTCAAATCTTTGACGGCAGTCACATAAGTGCCATAGGTTCGGCGATGTCACGCTTCCCAGCGAAAGGTGAGCTGCATGGATCTGTCGGGCAAGGTGGCCGTCGTCACGGGCGCGGGTCGTGGCCTTGGGCGCGCCTACGCCGAGGCGCTGGCGGCGGCCGGGGCGGCGGTCATCGTGAACGACCTGGACGGCGATTCGGCGGCCGGAGTCGCCGACGGGATCATCGCGGCGGGGGGCAGGGCCGCGGCCGTCGTCGCCCCGGTCGGCCCCACCGAGGCCGCCGAGCGGCTGGTCGCCGCGGCCGTCAAGGAGTTCGGCCGGCTTGACGTGATGGTCACGAACGCGGGCATTCTGCGGGACCGGGTCCTGTGGAAGATGTCCGACGAGGACTTCGACGCGGTGATCGACGTGCACCTGCGGGGCACGTTCACCTGCGCCCGGGCGGCGGCGGTGCGGATGCGGGAGCAGGGGACGGGCGGACGGCTGATCCTCGTCGCGTCGCCGGCCGGTCAGCGCGGAAACTTCGGCCAGACCAACTACGCCGCCGCCAAGGCGGGCATCGTCGCCATGGCCCGGACCTGGGCGACGGAGCTGGCCAGGGCGAACATCACGGTGAACGCGATCGTCCCGGTCGCGGCCACGGAGATGACCAAAACGATCCCGGCCTTCGCCCCGATCATCGAGGAGTCGGAGCGGACCGGGCGGCCGTTCCCGGAATGGCTGCGCAGGGACGAGGGCCTGGGCACGGTCGAGGACGTCGCCTCGCTCGTCGTCTTCCTCGCGTCCGACGCCTCCGCGGAGGTGACGGGTCAGGCCATCGGCCTCGGCGGCGACCGGCTGGCGCTCTGGTCCCACCCCGGCGAGAAGGCGGTGGCCTACGCCGACGGCGGCTGGACGGCCGACGCGATCGCCGCCTCATGGCGGACGGGCGTCGGCGCCGACCCCGAGACGTACGGCGTGCCCGCGCCCAAGGTCCCCGGACAGAAGACGGCGGAGAGCTGAGATGCCGCACATGAACGTCGGCGAACTGGTCGCGATCGACGTGCACACGCACGCCGAGGTCTCCGCCGGCGGGCACCCCTCGCTGAGCGCGGAGCTGTTCGGCGCCTCGGAGAAGTACTTCAAGGAGCACCCCAGGCCGACCATCCCCGAGATGGCCACCTACTACCGCGAGCGCAAAATGGCGGCGGTGGTGTTCACCGTCGACGCGGAGCACGCCACCGGCCACCCTCGCATCTCCAACGAGGAGATCGCCGAGAGCTGCGCCCAGCACGCCGACGTGCTGATCCCGTTCGCCGGTGTCGATCCGTGGAAGGGCCGGGCGGGCGTCCGCGAGGCGCGTCGGCTCGTCGAGGAACACGGCGTGCGCGGCTTCAAGTTTCACCCCAGCATCCAGGGCTTCGCGCCCGACGATCGCATGGCCTATCCCCTCTACGAGGTGATCCAGGAGCTCGGCGCGATCGCCCTGTTCCACACGGGCCAGACGGGTATCGGCGCGGGCGTTCCAGGCGGGGGCGGAATCCGGTTGAAGTACTCCAACCCCATGCTGGTGGACGACGTCGCCGTGGACTTCCCCGACCTGAAGATCGTGCTGGCCCATCCGTCGTTCCCCTGGCAGGACGAGGCGCTGGCCGTCGCCACGCACAAGCCCCACGTCTACATCGACCTGTCCGGATGGTCACCCAAATACTTCCCGCCGCAGCTCGTCCGGTACGCGAACACGCTGCTGAAGGACAAGGTGCTCTTCGGGTCGGACTATCCGGTGATCACCCCGGATCGCTGGCTCGCCGACTTCGGCAAGCTCGAGATCAAGCCGGAGGTCCGTCCCAAGATTCTCAAGGACAACGCCGCACGCCTGCTCGGGCTGGGTGCGGAGGAAAGGACGACACGGTCATGACCACGACGGTGCACGGACTCGGCGAGATCAAGGCGCTCGCCGGGGCGGACCTCGGTCGCAGCGAATGGCTGGAGATCACCCAGGAGCGGGTGAACACCTTCGCCGACGCCACCAACGACCACCAGTGGATCCACGTCGATCCCGAACGGGCGAAGGAAGGGCCGTTCGGTGGTCCGATCGCCCACGGCTATCTGACCCTGTCCCTGGTCATCCCGCTCTTCACCGAGTTGCTGGACATCCGGGGCGTGAAGATGAGCGTCAACTACGGACTGGAGAAGGTCCGCTTCCCCAGTCCCGTCAGAGTCGGCGCCAAGATCCGCCTCGCCGCCGCCGTGGCGTCGGTGGACGACGTCCCCGGTGACGGCGTCCAGATGCTGCTCGACTTCACCGTAGAGATCGACGGCTCTGCCAAGCCCGCCTGTGTCGCGCGCGTGATCTACCGTCACTACGCCTGACCGGGCGAGACGTACGGCCCGCGCCCGGCGCGGCGAGCGCGGGCACCCCGCCCCCGCCCATATTGGGCAAAGTATTGACGTCCGTTATAGATCTGCCTAACCTCCGGGGCAAGCAAGCGAGAGTTTCAGCTCGCTCCCGGACGAGGAGCTCGGTCATGCCGAACCTGCCAGTCACATCCCCCAACCGAATCCAGCTCCGACGCGCGGTCGCCTCAAGCTTCCTGGGCAGCGTCATCGAGTACTACGACTTCCTGCTGTACGCCACCGCCTCGGCGGTGGTCTTCAGCAAGGTCTTCTTCTCCTCTCTCGACCCGCTCACGGCGACGGTCGCCAGCTTCGGCACCTTCGCCACGGGCTACCTGGCCAGGCCGCTCGGCGGAGTGATCTTCGGCCACTTCGGCGATCGACTGGGCCGCAAGCGCATGCTGGTGGTGAGCATGACCCTGATGGGCGTCGCCAGCTTCCTCATCGGCCTGCTCCCCACCTACGCGCAGATCGGCGTCCTCGCGCCCATCGCACTCGTCATCCTCCGGATCCTGCAGGGCGTCGCGGTCGGCGGTGAATGGGGCGGGGCCGTGCTGATGTCCGCCGAGCACGCGACCAGCCGCCGCGGACTGTGGGCGAGCTTCACCAACGCCGGAGCCCCCTTCGGCATGGTGCTGTCCACCGCGGCGCTCGGCGGCACGGCCGCCGTCCTGGGCGAGCAGGAGTTCCTCAGCTGGGGCTGGCGGGTGCCGTTCCTGATCAGCGTCGTCCTGCTGGCGATCGGCCTGTTCGTCCGGCTGCGGGTCGAGGAGACCCCGGTGTTCAAGGCCGCCGCGGACCGCGGCTCCCGGGCGCCGCTGCTGGACGTGCTCCGCCATCACCCGAGGACTCTCCTGCTCGGTGTGGGCGTCGGCCTGTCCGCCTTCGTGGCCCAGGGCACGCTGACCACCTATCTCATCGCCTACGGCGTGCGGGCCGGCTTCCCCCGGCCGGACGTGCTGAACGGCCTCACGCTCTCCTCGGCGCTGGCCGTCCTGAGCATCATCGGATGGTCGGCGCTGTCGGACCGGGTGGGACGCCGCCCGGTCGTGCTGGCCGGCGCACTGGTCATGGCCGTGTTCGGCTTCGCCCTCTTCCCGATGGTGGACACCGGCAGCGTCGCCGCCCTCACCATCGCGCTCGTGCTGGGCCAGGCGGTCATCCACCCGATGATGTACGGCCCGCTCGCGGCGCTGTACACCGAAGTCTTCGCCACCAGGAGCCGCTACACCGGAGCCTCGCTCGGCTACCAGCTCGCCGGCCTCGGCGCCGGCCTGGCCCCGCTGCTGTTCGCACAGCTCGACGCGTCCACCGGCGGCGGAGGGACGATGATGATCTCGGTGATCGTCGCTGCCTGCTGCCTGCTGACGGTGGTCTGCCTCCTGGCCCTGGGCGAGACCAGCCGCCACGACCTGGCCACGGTCGCCCCGGCGGTGCCCGAGACCGGCCGGGTCGCAGACCCGGCCGAGCCGTCCTCCACCTGACATAGGAGTCACCGATGCGTAACGCCGGACTGGGCGGCTGGCCGGCCCGCCGGGCCCAGATGAGCCCGAACCGCACCGCCTTCGTCCACGACGGTCGGGAGGCCACCTACGCCCGGGTGCACGAGCGGACGACAAGGCTCGCGTCGAGTCTGCGCGGCGCGGGGGTGCGGGCCGGGGACCGGGTCGCCTACCTCGGCCCCAACCACGTCGCCTTCGCCGAGACCATGTTCGCCACGCACATGCTCGGCGGGATCTTCGTCCCGCTGAACTTCCGGCTGACCGCACCGGAGATCGCCTACATGATGGAGGACTCCGGCGCCTCCATCCTCATCTACGCGCCGGAGTGCGCCGCGGTCGTACGCGATTTTCCGGAACTTCCGGGACTGCGCACGGCCGTGGCGCTGGAGTCGCCGGCACCGGGGGAGCGGGAGTACGAGACCTTCCTGTCGGAGGGCGATGCCACGCCGATCGACACCCCGGTCGCACTCGACGACATCGCTCTCATCCTCTACACCTCGGGCACGACCGGACGTCCCAAGGGGGCGATGCTCAGTCACGCCAACCTGGTGTGGAACTGCTTCAACATCATGGTCGGCATCGACGTGGCGAGCACCGAGGTGACGCTGATCAGCGCGCCGCTCTTCCACGTCGCGGCGCTGAACCAGACGTTGCTGCCGACCTTCCTCAAGGGCGGCACCTCGCTGATCATGCCGACCTGGGACGTGGACTCCTGCTACGACCTCATCGAGAAGCACCGCGTCACCTGGATGTTCGGGGTCACCGCGATGTTCGCCGCCTTCGCGCGGTCGTCGCGGTGGGCCGACGCCGATCTGTCCTCGCTGCGGACCCTGATGTCAGGGGGAGCGGCGATCCCGGTCGCGTTGATCCGCACCTACCAGGAGCGGGGCCTGGTCTTCTGTCAGGGCTACGGACTGACGGAGACCTCTCCGGGCGCCACCTTCCTTGAGCCGGGCGAAAGCGTGCGCAAGGTGGGGTCGGCCGGCGTGCCGGTGTTCTTCGCCAACATACGCGTGGTCCGGCCCGACGGCACTGAGGCCGAGGTCGGCGAGGCGGGCGAAGTGCACATCCAGGGGCCCAACGTCACCCCCGGCTACTGGCGGAACCCGGAGGCGACCGCCGCCGCGCTGACCGAAGGAGGCTGGTTCCACTCCGGGGACATCGCCACCCTCGACGACGAGGGGCACCTGCACATCGTCGACCGGCTGAAGGACATGTACATCTCCGGCGGGGAGAATGTCTATCCGGCCGAGGTGGAGGGTGTGCTCTTCGAGCATCCGGCCGTGGCGGAGGCCGCCGTGGTCGGGGTTCCCGACGAGAAGTGGGGCGAGGTCGGCCGGGCCTTCGTCGTCCCCCGTGACGGCGTCGCCCTCACCGCGGCGGAGCTGGCGGACTTCCTCCGTTCCCGGCTGGCGAAATACAAGATTCCCGTCTATGTCGACATCGTGGACACACTGCCGAAGACCGGCTCAGGCAAGATCCTCAAACCGGAGCTGCGAACCCGGCTCCTGCCGCCCGGCGCGGCACCGCCCCGATCGCCGGCCACCACCTCTCCCGAACCCCAGGAGCAAAAACGATCAGCGCCGGGTATCCGCCCGAGGGGCAGGCCATGACGCTGGACGAGTAGGCGATCAGTGAGCGTGCTCGCACGTCTGCTCACTGATCGCCGCAGCGGGGGCGTTCACGAATAGGTCTGGCCTGGGGCGCAAGAGGGGTTGAGAAGATCACTTCCCGAGAAGAGAATGATCGCTTCCCGCGCAGGCAGCCCGGGCGCTGACCGTTCAGGGGGATTGCCACGTGGCAGGGCCAGCCGAGGGAGGGCTTGTCTGCGGTGGGTGAAGTCATGTTCTTGCAAGATCTTCGTGCAGGGGTGAGCAGGAGTCCGGAAAGCTTTTCAGCTGGCCCGGCCCAAGGTCACGGTGCGGGTTCCGGGTGTGAAGTCGCCGAAGGACTGTTGCCAGGACTCACCGGGCCAGTAGTACGTCACAAGGCCCTCGGCGGGCCGGTAGTGGGCGGTGTAGAGCGTTACCGTGCCCTGCTCGTCGACGGATCGATACAGCGGCGGCTTGAGCATCGCCGCCACGTCCGCGCCCGCGGCGCGGATGGCTCGCAGCCGCTCCTGCGTCCGCATGGCCCGCTCCTGCTCGTCGGTCACCGGCAGGTGCTGGTGATTGGAGGCGCAGGCGTCCGGTGCCACCGTCGGCGGCATATCCGGTCCCACGAACACCGTCATCGCCTTCTTGGGATCGACAAGGGTGAGGTTCTGGGGGACGGCGACCGGCAGGGACCGCAGCCTGTCGACCGCCGCATCGACGGTGTCGCACGTCTCCAGCAGGTAGCGCACGAGGATGAGAATGGCGAAGCCACGTCCGTAGACAGAACGTCCGCCCCAGGTGATCGAGATCGCGAGACCGGCGTCGTTCATCCCGTCCAGCAAGCCCCACAGCATGTCCTGCATCCCGATCACGGGGCGCAGGAAGCAGGAGGAGACGATGGTCCCCTCGCACTGATCGGGCCGCAGGTCATAGTTGCGCAGCAGAGTGCCGTTCTGGCCGATCTGGGTGCAGGACTGGGAGAACGGCCGCAGTGCCGCGTGGGTGAGGAAGACTTCCGCCTCGGGCCGGTCGAGTTGGCCGGCCAGGCGGTCCAGAACCGGGACCAGCTCCGGCAGGTGCGCACGGAACAGCACCCGAACACGATCCGCGCCCTCCGGAGTCCGGCCCTCCTCGGTCAGCAGGCCCTCCATCTCCTGCCACAGGGCCCGGGCGTGGGCGGCCCACCGCTCGTCGCCGCCGTCGCCGACCTCAATCGCCTGGAAGGTCTTGTGCTGTTGCCGCATGGCTGCCACTTTCCCTGTGAGAATCGGACGAGGTGAGGGCAACCTAGTTAATTGTGCGGGTAATTCACCAGGTGGCCGCCATCGGCGACGGCCAGGCGCTGGATCTGATGAAGCCGCTGAACGCGAGCGTGGCCGATTCCCAGTAGGCGAACATTTCCCGCGTAGCGAGTGCGTCGGCAGTACGCCGACCCTGGCTAGGACCACGGTAAGTACCGCAGCCTGGTACACGAGCTGCAGGTCCGTCCGCTCCTCGCCCGCTGCGGCACGGAACATGGTTCCGGTCTGGGCCGCCAATGGGGCAGTCTGATCGACATCCAGCGGCGTTCGCCCTGACGGCGCGCGGTCCGTGGTACTCCCGGCTGAGCGGCCTTCAGCAGGCTGCCCTGTCGTTCAGCATCGTGTTCGTCGTGCTCAGGTCGTGGCCGCGCTGGCGATCTCCGGCATCGCGATGTGAGGACCCTGACTACTTCACAACCGACGATCAGGTAGTTGAGTGCTGGACGGGCGTGGCCAAGGTCCACTTTGTCGTGTCCAAGCCCGGCGACAGCACGTTCCGGTCTCGCGTGACCTCGGACTCCCAGAGGCTGACGAACCTGGTACTCCTCGGGGGCGACTGGGGCCGTCGTCCGCGATTCTCGAGCTCATTCCGAAGGGAAGCTGAGAAGCCTGGAAAGGTAGGTCGACGCTCCCCGTCAGCCATGCGCCTGAATCCTGCGGCCGACTCGTCCATCGCGGCTCCGACCGCGGTCCGAGCCGCCTGATCCAGTGTGGCCGCTTCGTCCTTGATCGCATCGATCAGGCTCTCTCCTTCCATGTGCATGTGACTAGCGTGAGCAGACGACGAGCAGCGCGGCGGCCAGGCTCAGCCACGGGCGGGGTGTGCTCGGGGCCCGCCCAGCCGTATCTGCCGGCCCTGGTGATGCAGCACCACGGCGCCACCGCCTGGTGGCATGCCGCGGGGTGGCCTCGGCATTGACCGGCGTACCTCTGGTTCCCCCGTGAGATCGCCGCCGGCCCCCGCGGCCATTGGGGGTCGGTGAGCCCCGAACGCCTGGCCCTGCTGCAGCAGCTCACCACGGCCTACCTGCGCAGCGCCCTGACCTCCGGCGACCTCGCATGGCCCGACGCCCGCGCCGCCCTGGAATCGGCCCCCACTCCCTGGGCCGGATCGACGGCCAGCAGGCCGATCAATCGGCCTGATGGGTGCCGACCGGCTCGACATGACCGACGTCGTCGATCGGCACGCCCTGGGCCCGCAGGTCGCGTACGAGGTTGTGGAGGCCGGCCCGCTTGGGGTGCTGCACTCGACGCCGAAGTCGTTGATGTAGAGCATGGCAGAGGGGTCGGCGGCCCTGGTCCACAGGAAGGGGGCACGGCGAAGGCATTCGCGGGCGCGACTTCACCGTGCCGGCTGCCACCAGCGGGGAGTCCGGTACCCCTTCGAGATCGCGGAGCACCAGGATCGCGCGGCGCTCGGGGGAGTGGCGCTCCGGCACATCCACGCGCTCCACGTCCTGGCGCGACGGCAGTTCGTGCTGATCACCACTGCCGCTACGGCCGTTCTCGCACCTGCTCTGTTTCGCCGTGGTCGCGAGCATCGTGATCGGCGGGCTCAGCTCCAGGTCGCCCGCTTGAGAATCGCAGCGAGCCGGCTGTCGCTCCACTGGTCGAAGATGAGGATCTTCGACTTGGGCAGGTGCCAGATCCGCTCCTGATAGGAGACGCCGGTCCGCTTACCCGACTGCGTCGAGCAGCCGACGCGCCAGACGCGGTAGGTGGCCTTGTGTCCCGCGCCGACCGGGCGGAGACCACGGTCGACGAGCTTGCCGGGGAAGTCCTCCACGTAGCGCTTGTCGGGTGCGCAGGCCGCGAGCCCGTTGCCCGGGTGGTACGGCCCCTCGGGGTCGTAGGGGTTGCCGTGGCGGGCCAGGGAGATGCCCTCCGGCCCGACGAGGTAGAACCCACGGCACTCGACGGCGAGCCGGTCGCAGCCGCCGGTCTTGACGTGGATGCCCCACATGTCTTCTTTCCCGACTTTCCAGGTCTTGGGGATCTGGAGCGTCATGCCGCGGAAAGCCAGCGGCTTGGTCGCCACGCTCTGCGCGGGTGCGCCGGTGAACAGGAGGGAGGCGGTCACAACCAGGGTCGTCAACATGATCCCGAGGCTAGGGAAGCCCGCTTGTGGTTCGGCTGCAACGCTCTTGTAGCGCGCTCGAACGGCCACGCTGGGCTCCCAGCACCGTTCTTTCCGGGCCCTCTGGTCATTCGCCGGAGGTGAGCGCGTTTCGAGGAGCCTTGAAGAGCCTGCGCATCGAGCTGACCGGCCCCGACCCGTTCGCCGTCCTCGGCTCGCTGCCCGACTGGCTGGTGCCGCCCGGGCTGCCGAGCGAGCTCTCGGTGGACGACCAGCCCGGCGAGATGCCTGAGCGGTGGCCGGCGGACATGCGCCGCTGCGACCTGTCGGCCATGGCTCGCCGACCAGGCCCTGCGCACCGCGCCGGGCCGACGGACATCGCCCTGGCGGCGAGCTCCGGCGCCTACAATGCCGGCATCGCGGCCGGCGCCGCGCTCGGGGCACTGGTCCTGCCGCTCGCCGGGGCACGGGGCACCTTCCTCGCCGGCGGGCTGCTGACCGCCGCGTCCTGCGCGGTCCTCCTCGGCGGCCGGCTGCTGGGCGGGCACCGTCACCGGCTATGACCGAGGGCGCCCGCAGCCCGCTGAGCACGCTCGGGGGGTGGCGCGGAGTGCGTTGTGGTCCGGGCCCGGTCGCGTTGCCACATCCGCCCGGCATCACCCGGATGGAGGATGCCGGGCGACGCGATGGGTGATGTCGCGTGGGCCGCCGCGACGGGAGCCTTGAGGCATGGAAGCCATCGAGGTGACGGACCTGCGCAAGAGCTACGGGGACACCAACGCCGTGGACGGGGTGACGTTCACGGTCCACGCTGGGCAGACCTTCGGCATCGTCGGCCACAACGGCGCCGGCAAGACCACGACAGTGGAGTGCCTGCTCGGGCTGAAGCGGCCCGACGGGGGCACGCTCCGGGTGCTGGGCCGAGACCCGGCCCGCGAGCGGCGGGCCCTGGCCCAGCGGATCGGGGCGCAACTGCAGGAGAGCGCGCTGCCGGATCGCATCAAAGTGGTCGAGGCGCTTCGGCTGTTCGCCTCCTTCTACCACCGTCCGGCTGACTGGCGGCAGGTGATGGAGCGCTGGAGCCTGAGCCCGCTGGCCCGCAGGGCCTACGGCGACCTGTCCGGCGGGCAGAAACAGCGGCTCATGCTCGCCTTGGCCCTGGTCGGGGACCCCGAGGTGGTCGTGCTGGACGAGCTGACCACGGGCTTGGACCCGGTGGCTCGCCGGGAAACCTGGCGGCTGGTCGGCGACCTGAAGCGCTCCGGCACCACCGTGGTGCTGGTCAGCCACTACTTCGACGAGACCGAGGCCTTGTGCGACAAGGTGGCCGTCTTCGCCCGCGGCCGGGTCAAGGCCATGGGCACGCCGGACGAGATCATCGCCCGAACCGGTACCGCCTCCCTGGAAGAGGCGTACTTCGCGCTGGAAGGAACCACCCGATGAAGGCGTTCACGGCCTTGACGGTCACCGAGCTGAGGCTGCTCTCGCGCGACCCCGCCTCGCTGTTTTTCACGATGGCCTTCCCTCTCATGCTGCTGGTGCTCAAGCGCGGCGAGAGCGCCCCGGTCCCCGGCTACCTCGCGATGATCGCGGCCATCGGAGGCATGGGAGCGCTGCCCGGCATCGTGGCCGCCTACCGGGAGCGCAAGGTGCTCAAGCGGCTGGCGACCACGCCCGTCTCCCCCTTGCTGCTGCTGGGCGCCCAGCTGGTGGCGCAGGTCACCGCCGCCTTGGCCGGCTCGACGCTTCTGGTGGCCGCCGCGATCGTGATCTTCGGCGCGAAAGCGCCTGCGAACGTGCCGGCGCTGGCCGTCGCGCTCGTGCTGTGTTCCGTGATGGTCTGCGCGCTCGGCTTCGTGATCGCCGCGATCATGCGCAACACCAGGGGCGCCGGCCTGATCGGCATGCTGGTCATGTTCCCGATGATCTTCCTGGCTGGTGCGGCCGTCCCCCGCAAGGCGCTGCCCGACTCGCTGCGCCAGATCGGCGACTTCCTGCCTTTGACCCCGGGTGTGGACGCGCTGACCAGTGCCTGGGCCGGGACCGCCGCGTTCTTCCCGATGCTGATCCTGTCGGGGATAATCGTCGCGGGCACGGCGCTGGCCACGGCGTTGTTTCGATGGGAGTGACGAGGTGAACGTCTGGGAGGCGCGCTGGTTGCACGCCTTCCACCTGCTCTTCTACGCCTGCCTGGCGCTGGGGCTCATCTTGTCGATCGGCGAGCGCGCCGGCCCGGCCCCGGTGTCTTTGGTGGTGGCGGCGCTGATGGCCGGCTGGCACGGGTTCTTCGTCGTCCGCCGGCCGCACCTGCTCGGCCGGCTCCACCCCATGGCGCTCCACTTGGCCGTGCTATGCGCTCTCTACGTCGCGCTGGTGCTCACCGACCGCTCCTTCGACGTGGTCATCTTCGGACTGATGCCCCAGGCGTACGTGATGCTGCGCACTCCCTGGTCCTACGCCGGCGCGGTAGCGACGATCTTGTGCACCTTCGCGGCCAGGGACTACCTGGACGACCCCGGCGCCCTGTGGCGGCTTGCAGGCAGCTGCGGCCTGGTGGTGGCGATCGGCCTGTTCGTGACCTACGTCATGCGACAGAGCGCGCACAACAAGACGGTCGGGGTGCTGGAGGAACGGGCGAGGCTGGCCAGGGAGATCCACGACACCCTCGCCCAAGGGCTGAGCGGGATCATCACCCAACTGGAGGCGGCCGAGCAGGCCATGCCCGGACAAGGCGATCCTGACCTGACCTCCGTGCGCAGGAGAATCACGCTGGCCAAGGAACTGGCCCGCGACAACCTCCGCGAAGCCCGGCGCTCGGTGGACGCGCTGCGGCCTGGCCCCTTGGAGGAGGCACGCCTGGAGGAAGCGCTGGCGCAGGTCGCCCAGCGGTGGGCGAACGCCTGCGAGGTGAGCGCGACCGTGACGGTGGACGGCACCCCTCGGCCGCTGGCCGGGGAGGTGAGCGGCACTCTGCTGCGTGCGGCGCAGGAAGGACTGTCCAACGTGGCCAAGCACGCCCAGGCGGGCCGGGTGGCCATCACGCTGACCTACATGGACGATGAGGTGACGCTCGACGTGTTCGACGACGGCACAGGCTTCGATCCGAGGGCACGCGGTTCCGGCTACGGGCTGGCGGCCATGGGGGAACGTGCACGCGGCGTGGGTGGCACGCTGACGGTGGAGTCGGCGCCGGGAGAGGGGACCGCACTGTGCCTGCGCATCCCCTCAGGTTGATGATCGTCGATGACCACCCGGTGGTCCGCGACGGGCTGCGCGGCATGTTCGACCATGTCGGCGACATCGAGGTGGTCGCCGAAGCAGCCGACGGGTTCCAGGCTCTGGCCATGGCCCGGCGGGCGCGACCGCACGTCGCGCTCATGGACCTGCGCATGCCCGGCCTGGACGGCATCGGCACGATCGAGCGGCTGCGTACGGACCACCCGCAGATCAAGGTGATCGTGCTGACCACCTATGACACCGACGCCGATGTGACCCGGGCCATGGCGGCCGGAGTGGCGGGCTACCTGCTGAAGGACGCGCCCCGCGAGGAGTTGCACCGGGCGGTCCGTACGGCCGCGGCGGGCGGCGCCGTCCTGGCGCCGTCGGTCGCCTCCGCGCTCATCAGCAGGCCCGCGGCGCAAGAGCCGAGCCCACGCGAACTGGAGGTGTTACGGCTGGTGGCGCGGGGTGCGGCCAACAAGGAGATCGCCCGGGCTCTGCTGATCAGCGAGACCACCGTCAAAACCCATCTCAAGCACGTCTTCGCCAAGCTCGGCGTCGAAACCAGGGCCGCGGCCGTCGTCGTGGCGATGGAACGCGGGCTCCTTTGACGCGCTCCCCGGCCTGAGGGCCGGGGATGCAGCCCGTGCCGCGCAGTCACGCGGCACCTCTGTGGCTTCCTGCTTCGCTGACCTGTGCCACCGCGAGCGGTGGTCTTACCAGGTCTCCACAGGCGTTTAGCCTCTCCGCTCGTCCGGCGGTGAGGATGTTGATCGCGGCGTTCACGTCCCGGTCGTGGGCCGCCCCGCACGGGCAGACCCACGACCGGACGTTCAGCGGCATGGACTCGGCGAGCGCGCCGCACGTCGAGCACATCCTGGAGGAGGGGAACCACCGGTTGATCCGGTGGAAGGTGCGCCCGTACAGCGCGGCTTTGTACTCCAGCATGGCCACGAACGCAGACCAGCCCGCGTCATGCACGCTCTTGGCCAGCCGGGTACGCGCGAGCCCGTTGACCGCCAGGTCTTCCACGATCACCGTTTGGTTGTCACGGATGATCCTTGTGGATTGCTGGTGGTGGAACTCGCGACGCGCGTCGGCGACCTTCGCATGCTGGCGGGCCACGGCATGGCGGGCCTTGGCCCGGTTGTTCGAACCCTTCTCCTTGCGGGACAACGCCCGCTGAAGCCTCTTGAGCTTCTTCTCCGCACGCCGCAGAAAACGCGGAGAGCCGATCTTCCGGCCGTTCGACAGCACCGCGAAATGGCCCAGCCCAAGGTCGATGCCGATCTCGGTCTGTGCCTGCGGGAGGGGGTGTCCGGCGACGTTCACCACGAACGAGGCGAAGTACCGCCCAGCCGCGTCTTTGACCACCGTGACCGATGAGGGTTCGGCAGGCAGGCTACGGGACCAGCGAACCGCAACGTCACCGATCTTCGGCAGGCGAAGTCTCCCGCCTGGCGTGATGGAGAACCGGGCGTTCTTGGTGAACCGGATCGCCTGCCGGTTGTCCTTCTTGGATCGGTACCGGGGCGGGGCGATGCGGGGCCCCTTCCGCTTACCGGACAGGGAGGCGAAGAAGTTGCGGTAGGCGGTGTTCAGATCGGCCAGGGCCTGCTGCACCACCACAGCCGACACCTCGCCCAGCCAGGCGCGCTCAGGCGTTTGCTTGGCGGCGGTGATGACCTGCTTGGACAGGTCCCCATTGGAGATGTAGGGCAGCCCGGCCGCATAGGCGTCCTGCCGTGCGCGCAGCGCGTCGTTGAACACCACTCGCGCGCACCCGAACGCCTGGGCCGGCGCTTGACGCTGGCCAGGGGTCGGGGAGAGGCGGAAGGAGTACCGAAGCTGCACGGCACCAAGGGTACCATCGGTACCATGACTGAGCGTATGAGTGTTCGAGAACTCCGGGACAACCTCGGCCGCCGCGTCGACGTCGCCCACTTCACCGGCGAGCCGACCATCGTGGAACGTCACGGCGAGCCCCGCGCTGTGCTCGTCTCCTACGCATGGTGGGCCGAGCAGCGATACCAGGCGGGTCAAGGCACGCTCGCGCCCTAGCGGGCACTGCCGCGCGGGCCTTCACCCCCCGGCCTGAAGGCCGGAGCACTGGCCCGCGTTCTGGTAGCGCCGCCTACGCCGCTTGAACTGTCCGGACGAGGCTTTCCGGCGGGCGCGATCCCGCTCCCGACCTCCGGACGACCGCCCGTGAGGCGGGCGACGGCTCGCCACCCGGCGGACGCGGGGATGAAAGTTTCACGACATCTCATCGCAATGGGGCGAATGCCTCACGGTAGGAACCCAGGCGAAGCGCCGACAGCGTAGTCCCGGGTGGCGAGAGATTCGATCCACGTTCTTGACGCCGGGGCCTTCGTTGATTTGACTCCGCACTGGCGTTACTGACGAATCGATTCGACCATCAACTGATGTTAGCGCTAACACAACTTTTGCCGGGCCCGCGTATCGGCGCCGTCCGCTCATGATTCCTGATTGAGAGAAGGCATGATGCTTCTTGGAAGCCTGACAAAGCCACTCGCGGCCGGGGCGGGTGCGTTGCTCGCCACAGCCTGCCTGGTCGGCGGTGGTACAGCCCAGGCCGCGACGTCGCAGCCGTGTGACATCTACGCCGCGGGCGGGACGCCGTGTGTGGCGGCGCACAGCACCACGCGTGCCCTGTACGCGGCCTATGACGGCCCGCTCTACCAAGTCAGGCGTTCGTCCGACAACACCACTCGGGACATCGGGGTGCTGAGCGCGGGCGGTGTGGCCAACGCGGCCACGCAGGACTCGTTCTGCGCCAACACCACCTGCGTCATCACGATCATCTACGACCAGTCCGGCCGCAACAACCGCCTCACGCAGGCGCCGCCCGGCTACTGGAAGGGCCCCGCTCCGGGCGGATGGGACAACCTCGCCGACGCGAACGCGGCACCGATCACCATCGGTGGGCAGAAGGCGTACGGCGTCCGCGTGGAGCCCGGCACCGGCTACCGCAACAACAACACCAACGGCGTCGCCAAGGGCGACGAGCCCGAGGGCATCTACGCCGTCGTCGACGGCACGCACTACAACCAGTGGTGCTGCTTCGACTACGGCAACGCCCAGACGGACGGCCAAGCCGACTCCCCCGCCATCATGGAGACCGTCTACTTCGGTGCTGACAAGCAGTGGGGCTACGGGGCCGGAGCCGGTCCCTGGATCATGGCCGACCTGGAGTGGGGACTCTTCTCGGGGGTGAACGCGGGCTACAACAACATCCCGTCGATCAACCACCGTTTCGTCACGGCGATGGTCAAGGGGGAGCCGAACCACTGGGCGATCCGGGGCGGCAACGCACAGTCGGGCGGCCTGACGACCTACTTCGACGGGCGGCGCCCCAACGGCTACCACCCGATGAAGAAGGAAGGCGCCATCCTGCTCGGCATCGGCGGCGACAACAGCGTCTCCGGCCGCGGCACCTTCTTCGAGGGCGTGTTGACCTCCGGCTATCCGACCGCCGCCACCGAGGACGCCGTACAGGCCAACATCGCCGCCGCCGGCTACGCGCCGGCGGGCGGCGGCAACCCGCAGCAGGGCGTCCAGGTCGTGGGCGGCCAGTCCGGCCGGTGCGTCGACGTGCCGAACAGCAGCACCGCCAACGGCACCCAGGTGCAGTTGTGGGACTGCGGGAGCGGCACCAACCAGCGGTTCACCTACACCTCAAGCAAGCAGTTGCAGGTGTACGGCAACAAGTGCCTGGACGCCTACGGGCAGGGCACCGCCAACGGCACCCAGGTGATCATCTGGGACTGCAACGGCCAGGCCAACCAGCAGTGGAACGTCAACACCAACGGCACCATCACCGGCGTGCAGTCCGGGCTGTGCCTGGACGCCAACGCGGCCGCCACCGCCAACGGCACGAAGCTCATCCTGTGGTCCTGCAACGGCCAGGCCAACCAGCGGTGGACCCTGCGCAGCTGATTCCGGCCGTTGTTCCCCTCTTCGTCCCATGGCTGCCGAGTGCGGCGAGGCGGCCGTGACGTCGCCCGTTGTCCCCGGGCGACCGCAGCTCACCATGTTGGAGGTCTCGTGTCATCACCATCGGTCAGCCGCCGTCAGCTCTTGCAGGCCGCCGGCGTCGCGGTTGCCGCGTCGGCCGTTGGGCAGGCCGCCGGGACGTCGGCCGCCGTGGCCGCGGTCGCCCCGGCCCGGGCCGACATCGGCGTGTCGGCCTACCTGTTCGACCTCGGGCAGGTCCAGCTCACCTCCGGCCGCTGGCTGGACAACCAGAACCGCACCCTTTCCTATCTCCGGTTCGTCGACGTCAACCGGATGCTGTACAACTTCCGGGCCAATCACCGCCTCTCCACCAACGGCGCCGCCTCGAACGGCGGATGGGACGCCCCGTCGTTCCCGTTCCGCACCCACGTGCAGGGGCATTTCCTCACCGCGTGGGCCCAGGCGTACGCCTTGCTCGGCGACACCACCTGCCGGGACAAGGCCACCTTCATGGTCGCCGAGCTCGCCAAATGCCAGGCGAACAACGGTGCCGCCGGGTTCGGCGCCGGTTACCTCTCCGGTTTCCCCGAGTCGGACTTCAGCGCCCTCGAAGCGCGCACGCTGAGCAACGGCAATGTGCCGTACTACTGCATCCACAAGACGCTGGCCGGCCTGCTCGACGTGTGGCGCCTGATCGGCAGCACCCAGGCCCGCGACGTGCTGCTCGCGCTCGCGGGTTGGGTGGATCAGCGCACCTCCCGGCTCAGCTCCAGCCAGATGCAGAACGTGCTGGGCACCGAGTTCGGCGGCATGAACGCGGTGCTGACCGACATCTACCAGCAGACGGGTGACGGGCGCTGGCTCACGACGGCTCAGCGGTTCGACCACGCGGCCGTGTTCACCCCGCTCGCCTCCAATCAGGACCAGCTGAACGGCCTGCACGCCAACACGCAGGTGCCCAAGTGGATCGGTGCGGCACGGGAGTACAAGGCGACCGGCACCACCCGCTATCGGGACATCGCGAACAACGCATGGAACATGACCGTCAACGCGCACACGTATGCGATCGGCGGTAACAGCCAGGCCGAACACTTCCGCGCCCCCAACGCCATCGCCGGATACCTCGGCAACGACACCTGCGAGCACTGCAACACCTTCAACATGCTCAAGCTCACCCGCGAGCTGTGGCTGCTGAACCCCGGCCAGGCGTCCTACATGGACTTCTATGAGCGGGCCCTGTTCAACCACGTCATCGGTGCCCAGAACCCGGCGGACGCCCACGGGCACATCACCTACTTCACCCCCCTGCGGCCCGGTGGCCGGCGTGGGGTCGGCCCGGCGTGGGGCGGCGGCACGTGGAGCACTGACTACAACTCGTTCTGGTGCTGCCAGGGCACCGGGGTGGAGGTCAACACGAGCCTGGTGGACGCCATCTACTCCTACAACGGCACCACGCTGTTCGTGAACCTGTTCCAGCCAGCCACACTGAACTGGTCCCAGCGCGGCATCACGGTCACCCAGACGACGTCCTACCCGGCGAGTGACACCACGACCCTGCAGGTCACCGGCAGCGTCGGCGGCTCGTGGACGATGCGGATCCGCATCCCCTCCTGGACGTCGGGCGCCACGATCAGCGTCAACGGCACGCAGCAGAGCGTGGACACCACGCCCGGCTCCTACGCCACCCTCACCCGCTCGTGGACGTCCGGCGACACCGTCACGGTGCGCCTGCCCATGCGCGTGGTCATGAAGGCGGCCAACGACAACGCGAACGTCGCGGCGATCACGTATGGTCCTGTCGTGCTGTCCGGCAACTACGGCAACACCTCGCTGTCGTCGCTTCCGGCCCTGACCACCTCCTCGATCGCCCGGACCGGCACTTCGGCGCTCACCTTCACCGCCACCGCCGATAACGCGACGGTCAACCTGATCCCCTTCTACGATGCGCAGGGGCACAACTACACCGTTTACTGGAATGTCAGCGGGCAGGGCACCGGCGGGACGGGAAGCTACCGGCTGGTCAACGCGGCGAGTGGCCTGGTCCTCGGCATCCAGAACATGTCCACGGCGGACGGCGGTCTCGCGCTGCAGTGGACCGACAATGGCACCGCGGACCACAACTGGGTGATGGTGCCCGACGGCAGCGCCGTGCGGTTCCGCAACGTCAACAGCGGCAAGGTGCTGGGCGTGGAGAACATGTCCACCGCCGACGGTGCCCGCATCCTGCAGTGGTCCGACAACGGCACAGCCGACCACCGGTGGACTTTGGTCGACAACGGCGACGGAACCTACAAGATCCGCAACGTGAACAGCGGCAAGCTGCTCGCCATCCAGAACAACTCCACGGCCAACGGCGCCCAGGCCGTTCAGGACTCCGACAACGGAACCGCCGACAACCGGTGGCGACTCGTCCGCAACTCTTGAACACCCGCCCAGCGGCCTGCCGGCCTTGATTCCAGGCAAAAGGGATTTGATCAAGCGTGGAGCAACGACTCCGCTGGCGTCCTTCCGCTCGCCGAAGAACGCCGGCGCGAGCCGCCCATTGCTCCGCACCGGAATGTCATCGATCGCAGCGCGCCCGCGCCGGGCACCTGACGGGCCACCCGGCGGATCGCGGCGATCAGCTGGGTGATGGTGTCCTGGGTGGCGACCGCATCCAGCAGCACCGTTGAATCCAGCGCGCCGCGCCCGGCCGGCCAGCACCCCGGTCTGCTCCACCACCGTGCGGACGATGCCGAAGATCCGGTCCGGGTCCGCCGAGCGGGCCAGCCGACGCCGGAAGTAGGTCAGCAGCGACGGATCGAAGCCCTGGTCATAAAGACCGAGCCCGCAGGCGGCCTTCCACCGCAGATCGAACCGCAGCCCTGCGACCGCCTAGGACGGTTGTCGGTTGCGGGCGTACTGGGCCGGGGTTTGGTCATAGCGCCGGCGAAATGAGCGGATGAAGTGGCTGCTGTCGGCGAACTGCCAGCGGGCCGCGACCTCTGAGACAGTCTGGCCGGCTGTCAGAGCGCGGCGAGCCTCTTCCAGGCGACGGCGCCGGATGTAGGCGGCGACAGATTCGCCGGTGTCGGCAAACGCGCGGCTCAAGGTGCGTATGGAGACGTGCAGTTGACGGGCGAGCAGGCTGGGCGTCAGGTCGGGGTGGGTGAGCCACTGATCGGCGAGTTCGCGGGCAGCCGTGGCCAGCGCGGGGGCCAGGGCGGGTTCGGTGCCGTCGACGTAGCGATACATCACGCCGCGGGTCAACTCGATCAGTGCGTTTCTGGCTGCTCCGATGCCGTGGTCGGTGAGTTCGTCGATCGTGTCGTGGAGCAGGCTGGCGTGGGCCAGCAGAAGGCGTACTTCGGGTGTGACGGCCGAGCCGCTGATCGACCTGTCGCCCGCGTGGCTGCCGACGGCCCCGGCGGGCAGCGCGATGGTGGCGCCCGCGGTCTGCGGGCTCGTCTCGAAGCCGGTCAGACCGGTGGCACGCTGGACCATGAACCGCCCGCCCGGCAGGGCGAGTCGGCTGCCGGAGTACTGCAGGATCCAGGAACCCCGGTGCACGACGTACAGTCGCAGCTCGTCCGCCGCGCGCTGCGTGGTGCCTGATCGCACCCTGATCGCGGTGCGGAAGTCGGTGAGGAGTGCGTCCCGTACCCGGGTCTCCCGGGTCTGTACACGGGCGCCGAGCTCCGTGTCGGCGGCGTATTCCGGCGGTCGGTCGCAGCTGCCGATGTGATCATCAGGTTCCGGGCTCCCGCTCATATCACCATTGTGGCCCGCATGTTCCACCACATGGCTGCCAGATCCAATCGGAGGCACCGGCACGCCACTTACGTTGGCGGATACCACGACCCCGTGGCAATCGGCCCCGTGACCCGGAACGAGCAGGATTCTGTGAGGAGCAGCCCATGACCAGCGCCCGGCAATCCACGCCGCCCGACGGTGCGACGCCCCTGCTGGTGACCGGTTTCGACGCTGCGCGGCGGATGCTGTCCGAACGGCGAACGTCGAAAATCCTTGACGCGGAAGCGAGGGGACTCTCACCGGAACTGGGCGACGCGATGTTGCGCATGATCCTGTTCCTCGATCCGCCGGACCACACCCGCCTGCGCCGTCTGGTCTCGGCCGCCTTCTCCGCCGCGCGCATCGAGGCGCTGCGCCCGCGCATCGAGCGCGTCGCGGCCGACCTGCTGGACGCCATGGACCGTCTCGAGACGCTAGACCTGATCGAGGCGTACGCGTGGCCGCTGCCGATGCAGGTCATCTGTGACCTGCTCGGCGTCCCGACCGACAGCCGCGAGGAGTTCCGCACGTGGACCGCCATCGTGGCCGGCGGCGCGGCCCGGGAACACGAGCAGCCCACCCAGCTGACCCGGTTACTCGGCGTCATCCGAGGAATGATCGCCGACCAGCGCGCACACCCGGGCGACGGCCTGCTCAGTGACCTGATCGCGGTCCGTGAGGAGGAGGATCGGTTCTCCGACGGCGAACTCACCTCGATGGTCTTCGCACTCCTGGTCGGCGGGCACGAAACCACCGCCGGCCTGATCGGCAACGGCATGTTCCGGCTGCTCGAGGACCGCGAGCGATGGAACCGGCTGCGGGCCGAGCCCGGGCTGCTGCCCACCGCGATCGAGGAGTTCATACGGTTCGACTCCCCACTGGCCACGACCACCTACCGGGCCGCCGCCGAGACATTCGAGTTCGCCGGCCAGACCGTCGCGGTCGGCACACCCATCGACATCAGCCTGGCGCAGGCCAACCGCGACCAGCGCCGCTTCCCGCAGGCAGACCGGCTGCAGCTGGACCGGGTCGAGAATCCGCATCTCGGTTTCGGCCACGGCATCCATTACTGCCTGGGCGCGCCCCTGGCCCGGATGGAGGCCCAGGTCGCGTTCGGCGCCCTGATGAACCGGTACCCCGACCTCGACCTCGCCGTTCCAGCTGGCGAGCTGACCTGGCGGTCCGACTTCATGCATGCCCTGTCCAGCCTTCCCGTCCGGCCCCGAGGCGCCCGGCCACATCAGGAGTGACGACCGGCCGGACCCGCTCGTCTGATCGCCTCTACCCGCCCTTTGGAGGGTTCAGCGGCAAATAAACCGCAAGGCCATCGATAACAACTTTCTGGAGGACACCTTGACCGAATTTCTCGACATCGAGGGCAGGCGGATTGCCTACTACATCGCCGGGGAGGGGCCGCTGATCGTGCTGTCGCACGGCATCGGGGACCGCAGGCAGGCTTTCCGGCTCCTGGTGCCGGAACTGGCGCGGGCCGGGTTCCGGGTCGCGGCGGCGGACATGCGCGGGCACGGCGAGTCGAGCGCGGGCGACTGGAAGTCGATCTCCCGCACCGACGTCGCCGGCGACCTGGTCGCGCTGATCAGGCACCTGGGCGGCCACCATCGCCGCCGCGACGGCATCCGACCACGTCAGCGGCATCGTCGAGGTAGGCCCGTCCACCCGCCCGCCGACCTAAAGCCTGGGCGGCTATGGAGTTCGATCGCGAGGCCACCGTGGGCACCGCCTTCGCCGCCCAAGCAGCGAAGGCCCGGCCATCAGCCTGGTGGTGGCTGCTGCCACCGGTCATGTACGTGCTGCACCGCCGCTGGTACCGGGCACTGAAGCAGACCATGCTCGCGCAGCTGACCCGTACCCAGCGGGAGCAGGTGACCAGCTTTCAGAGCAAGGCCACCGGATGGTTCACCGTGGCGGCCGGCGCCACCCTGCTGGCGACCAGGGAGACCTGGCAGATCGTCGCGGATTACGGCTGGCCCGTCTGGCGGTTCTGGTCGCTGGTCGCGGTGCTGATGGCCACGGCGGTCCTCACCCCTGCGGTCCGGATGATCGGCGACGCACACACCGCCGAGTCGGTGCCCGCGCGATCACGACCGGCGACACCGGGTCGATGGTTCGATCCGGCGCGCCTGAGCGGACTGTCCGGTGCAGAAGATCAGAAGGGAACGGACGATGGCCGAAGTTGACTACCGTGGGCAATGGACACTTCTCACGGGCGCCAGTTCGGGAATTGGCGCCGCTTTCGCGCACCGGCTCGCGGCCCGGGGGTCGAACCTCATACTTGTCGCCCGGCGACGTGATCGGCTGGAGGCGCTCGCGTCGGCCATCCGCCAGGAACACGATGTACGCATCGAACCCCTAGTCGCTGACCTGTCGGTGCCCGATGGCGGCCGTGCCGTGGCCGCCGAGGTCATGGACCGGGGACTGCCGGTCACGAGCCTGATCAACAACGCCGGCGCGATCACCTACGGCCCGCTGCACGAGGCAGACCTCGATCGGCTGACCCGGGAGATCGCCCTCGGCGTCTCGGCCGTGGTCGAGCTGACCCATGCGTTCCTGCCGACGCTGCGGGACGCCCGCCGGGGCGTGCTGGTGAACGTTGCCAGCATGGCGGCCTACGGTGCGGATCCGTACCTGGCCGTGTACGCCGCGGCGAAGGCCTTCGTGCTCAGCCTCACCGAATCGGTCTGGTACGAATCACGAGGCACCGGCCTTCGTGTTCTGGCCGTGTCGCCTGGGCCCACGCGCACGGAATTCATCGATGCCGTCAGCAATGCCGAGCACCTCTACAAAGGACTACCGCTCGCGACCCCGGACCAGGTTGCGCGCGAGACCCTCACGGCGCTGGACCGCCGCAACGCGCCGCCGAGCCTCCCGATCGGCCGGGCGAACCGTGCGTTCGTACGTCTCAACACGGTAATCAGCCGCCGTGCGTTCACCAACTTCGTCGGCCGGAAAACCCGGCCGCGCCGGTGAGCTCCCATTGGGCCGGCCGACCAGACGCGCCGCCGCCGCGGATTGCCCATCCAGGCGGCGAGCAGGCTCACCCCTCCTCCGAGTCAAACATTTGTCCAGCGCTGCCCCTGGGCGCTGACGCAGGGCTACATCCTGAATTCCCTTCTGGTCCCGCTCCTCCTCGCGGCGGGCAAGCTCTGGGTGAACGGCGTCGCTACCCCCGAGACCATCGACGCCGCCTGGCGAGTCGCCTCGCAGTCTCCGTTCGGCCCCCTTTCAGACCCTCGACGTCAATCGGCCTCACGACCTCGTATCACGTCGCGGCCGGTGCGCCGGACCCGGCCGTCCAGGCGTTCGCCGCCGCGATGAAGGAGCCACTGTGGGCCCCGTTTGGCCGTCTCATCGGCTGTCAGCCGGCTTGCCGCCGGCACGTGAGGTAGAGCGGCAGGACGACGATCCACAAGCACAGGCAGCCGAGGGCCCAAGTGGTGGGCTGGCTCAGCTCGATCGATCCCGCCGAGAAGTAGATGGGTGTTCCGCGCCTGGCATGGGCCGACGCGTCCTGGTAGACCCAGCCCACGCTCCCGAGCAGGACCGCAAGTGAAATCAGCGTGGTGACGTACGACCCCATCATCATCTCTGCCCGTGTTCGGTGATGACACAGGCCACGGCAGCCGCGTCGTCCGGTGTGATCGTGGGACGGACCCTGCGGCCGACGTCGAGCACCGGGGCCGTGTCCTTGTCGGCTGTGGCCATGCTCATCTGCCTTTCGTGACCTTCCACTCTGTGGGCCGGTGAGCGGTGCGGGGGGTCACGGGGTCTCGGGTGCGAGGATGACGACGCCGGCGACCTTCTCCTCCGTGTCGAAGGCGACGCGGGCCTTCATCTCGCCGGCCTCATAGCGCAGCGGGATGTCGACGACCGTGTGGTCGCCGATGCGGCGGACGAACGGCTCGCCCTCGCCGAAGCCCTCGAAGGCGCCGACGAGGCCGGTGACCGTGGCCAGTCCGTTGAGGCGAACCTCGTCGGTGAAGGCCGCCAGCACTTCGGCGTTGAACGACTGGCGGGCTTCGTCCATGCGGCCATCGAGGACGGCGGTGGCGATCTCGGTGGCGCGCGCGGCGGCGTCGGCCATGCGTACAGTCTTGTCCATGGGTTCTCCCGTTCTCGGATCGATGGGCTTGCCGAACCGCTGGAACGCGGCCTGGCGGGTGACGCCGAGTAGTTCCCCGATCTCCTGCCAGGTGTGTCCGGCGTCCCGGGACTGCTGCACGCACAGCTTCAGCACCTGATCTGCAAAGCCGTCGACATCCTGGGCGAGCCGGACGAGGTCGAGATAGGCCGGCTGAGCCACTGGGCTGCTGAGCGACTCGGCCAGGGCGGAGGCACGCTCGCTAAGGCGGGCGGTCAGGCCCGCGAGAGACGTCGGTGAATCAGTCACGTGTCAAGGATGTCTTTACGAGATCTGCGGCGTCAAGGGAACCTTTACACTCCTGCCATCCCTGTTCACGCATCACCACTCAGCCCCGCGGGTCCTACCCGCTGCACCCGAAAACCGCCCTGCACCTGACCGTCTCCGACACGAACACGATCAAGCAGAGGCTCCGACCAGCCGCGAGCAGGCCGCCCTCGCGCGGGTTGCCGATCTGGACGCCCGGCCCGTCACGCTCCAAGGCCGCGCTCAGGAGATCTCCCCCTTCTGCCGCATCGGCTTTGCCGCCCACGGCGACCGCCGGCGGATCACGATGACCCCGAACCCGGGCACGAGGCAGGTCTCGATCATCCCGCGGCTGCAGGTCGATCCCGGTGACCCCGATGGGTTCCGGGCCCGGCGCGATCTGGAGCAGGTGCTGGCCTACGGCGGCAAGACGGTCATCGAGGGCAGGTTCGTCGAGGCACTGCACGTCCTCGACGCCGATCGCTTGGTCGAGAAGCTCGAACCGTTCGGCGACGGCGACCACGTCCACGTCATGACGCCGCACCAGGACACCGCGCCCGTGCCCTGCCGCCTGCTGGTGCTCACCCCCGACGGCCAAGCCGCCGCGGCGTTGGAGCTGTCGTTGACCACCCGTACCGCCGGGCGCGCGGGTACGTCGGTCCAGGGGGCCGACTTGCACGGCGTGGTTCAGGTGCGTCTCCACCTCGACCATTCGCGAGAGGGCGTCCCGATGAGCGGCGGTGGAGGTGAACCTGTCCGGCCTGGGCGGGCACCGGCCATCAGCGATCAGGCCGGTGGCCGAACTGCTCGTGGCCGCCGAGGCGAACGAGGTGATCGAGGTGCAGATGGGGGACAAGCCTGTCGCCCGGGGTCACGTGCGTGAGCCGCTTTCGGTCTCGGTCCTGGAGGCCGCCCGGCTGGTCATCGTCCTGGACGACCTGCGCGAGCTGACCGGTGTTCACTTCCCCACCCCCGCCGCAGTGGTGCCCGCCGAGATGGCGATGCTGAGCGCGCTGCGCGACCTGCACGCCGGAGACAAGGCCGTCCTGACCCGAGCGACGATCTCCGCGCAGGTCACCGAGCAGGGGCGGGCCCATCTTCTGCAGGTGATCGACGACAACAGCGAGTGCGCGCTGACCATCGACATGAGATGGGAGCAGAGCTGCGCCGGGCACAGCTTCCCGCCCGTCGACGTGATCGTCTACGGGCCGCGTGTTCGCCTGACCAACCGTGCTGAGCTCGAAACAGCTGATGCGCCCGGCGATGGCCGGCTCAGCGCTTACTTCACCTGTCTTGACGATCAGGTCCTGGAGGTCCAGCCGAAGTCCTCGCCGAGCAGCGCGGAAGACTGACCACGATGAGGGAGGAGGCGTCCATGCCACCCGGGGACAACCCCGCCGGCGCATCAGCGCCGCGCACGGATAACCAGGCGACCGTGCCAGCGAATGCGCCCGCGACTGCGCCCGCGGCGCCGCCCGACGGGCGCACACCGTGGCCCGGCCGGAGGCAGAGCCCGGTGCTGGCCCTGGACGTCGACGGCGCGCTCAACCCCGACGCCGGGCGCCAGCCTGGAGGAGGAGGCCCGCCAGCTGCGGAACGCCTTCGACCCCGATCAGCCCCGCGACCCGTAAGGGCAGGTGGATCGAGACCGGCGCGTCCGTGTCCGTCTGAGGCGGAGGCACCGGCACCGTCGCCCGGAGCCTGGGCGGCGGCCGGCTGGAGGTGCACACCGCGGACGGCCGCAAGCTCGCCGTCCACCGGAACTACCTGACCGTCCCCGCCGCCCCGGCGGGAAGAAGCCGTCCGGTAACCCGGCCGACCGGCCGAGGCCGCTGCGCGCGTCCAAGCCTCCCGGGACGTGCAGGAGTTCGTCCCGGACGTGCAGCACACCCGCGTCCCGGTCTCGGAGCTGAAGCCTGGCCAACTCGCCCTGGTGGACGGGCCGGGAGCAGCTCGGCGCTGAGATTTGCGATATCTGCCGCATCACGAGCGTGTTCCCGGCATGACCTGCGGGAGCGCAGCGGCCGGCGGCCGGAGTCAGTCTCGACCGGGCACATCTCGGTGGCCAGCCAGCGCGCCCACCGCTCCTCGGCTGCCTCGCCTGTCGGCCGGGTCCCCGAAGGCGCGGCGAATCTGCGCCTGGTGGTACTCGATGGTCCGGCCGTGCCGGGTGTACTTGGCCTTGTCAGAGAGTGGGACAGCTATCCCGGTATGGCTCATCGGGGATGTACTGCTGCCATTCCTGAGGAGTAAACGGCCGAACCGCGATGCCACAGACCGCCCGAGGAAGATCAGGCGGCAAGGCGACGTTCCACACCCGCACCGTGCCCTCGTCGCTGGCGCTGGCCAGGCGGGTGCTGTCCGGGCTGAACGCTACCGAGATCACCGGGCTGGTGTGATCGGTGAGCGGGGCGCCGATGGGGCGGCCGGTGGCTGCATCCCACACCCACACCGTGCGATCGTTGCCGGCGCTGGCCAGGCGGGTGCCGTCCGGGCTGAACACCACCGAGGACACCGAGTCGGTGTGGCCGGTGAGGGTGCGGATTTGGCGGCCGGTGG
>NZ_FOHX01000012.1:0-85118 GCF_900111685.1 Nonomuraea wenchangensis | reverse complement strand
GCCGGCGCTGGCCAGGCGGGTGCCGTCCGGGCTGAACACCACCGAGGACACCGAGTCGGTGTGGCCGGTGAGGGTGCGGATTTGGCGGCCGGTGGTCGCATCCCACATCCGCACCGTGCCATCATCGCCGGCGCTGGCCAGGCGGGTGCCGTCCGGACTGAACACCACCGAGAACACCGCGGCGGTGTGGCCGGTGAGGGTGCGCATTTGGCGGCCGGTGGTCGCATCCCACACCCGCACCGTGCCATCATCGCCGGCGCTGGCCAAGCGGGTGCCGTCCGGGCTGAACACCACCGAGAACACCGTGCCGGTGCCGCCGGTGAACGGGGCGCCGATTTGGCGGCCTATAGCCGCATCCCACACCCGCACCGTGCCATCGTTGCCAGCGCTGGCCAGGCGGGTGCTGTCTGGGCTGAACGCTACCGAGATCAACGTGTCGGTGTCGCCGGTGAGCGGGGGGCCGATGGGTCGACCGGTGGTCATATCCCGCACCAGCACCCGCACCGTGTCATCGATGCCGGCGCTGGCCAGGCGGGTGCCGTCCGGGCTGAACGCCACCGAGGACACCTCGTCGGTGTCGCCGGTGAGCGGGGTGCCGATTTGGCGGCCTATGGCCGCATCCCACACCCGCACCACCTTGTCGAAACTAGCTGAGGCCAGGCGACTGCCGTCCGGACTAAGCACCACCGAGGACACCGTGCCGGTGTGGCCCGTGAACGGGGCGCCGATTTGGCGGCCGGTGGTCGCATCCCACACCCGCACCGCTTTATCGACACCGGCCGAGGCCAGGCGGGTGCCGTCCGGGCTGAACACCACGGAGTACACCGAGCCGGTGTGGCTGGTGAGTTTGCGGATTTGGCGGCCGGTGTCCGTATCCCACACCCGCACCGTGCCGTCGTCGCTGGCGGTGGCCAGGCGGGTGCCGTCCGGGCTGAACACCACTGAGTTCACCGTGCGGGTGTGGCCGGTGAGGGCGCGGATTTGGCGGCCGGTCTCCGCGTTCCACACCCGCACCGTCTCATCGGCACCAGCGGTGGCCAGGCGGGTGCCGTCCGGGCTGAACACCACCGAATGCACCTCGTCGGTGTGGCCGGTGAGCGGGGCGCCGATGGGGCGGCCGATGGCTGCATCCCACACCCGCACCGTGCGATCGTTGCCGGCGCTGGCCAGGCGGGTGCCGTCCGGGCTGAACGCCACCGAGCGCAGCGGGTCGGTGTGGCCCTTCAGGATGCCTCGCGCAGGCTGGCTGACCAGCGCGTACATGCTCGTGCGGGCGTCGCTGGTCGGGGCGATCGCCCAGGCCGCCGCTGCCAGGCGGGCCGCCGTCACCGGGTCGTTGGGCAAGGATTGGCTGTAGGCGGCCAGCTGGCTGGACACTGCCCCGGTGCGTTCCCGAACCGCTTCTCTAGTTTGCCGGTCGGCGTCCTGGGCGAAGCGCAGGGCGGTTATCGCGGTGATGACAGCGATGACCAGGAGTCCGGCCAGGGCAGAGAACCGGGCCTGCCTGCGACGCCGGGCGCGGGTGGCGGACCGGGCGCCGGCGTGCAGGAAGGCGGTGGCGACCTCGGGCAGCCCGAGGTAGCGGCCGGGGTCGGCCTGCCATCGCGCCGCGGCGAGCTGGGCCGTCTCCAGCCGGATGCCGCGGTACAGGAACGACGCATCTTGGCCGGTCCGCGCCCATTCGGTGGCGTCCTGGCAGATCTCGCCGTGCAGCCGGCGATCGGCTTCCTCCTCGGCCAGCCAGGAGCGCAGGCGTGGCCAGGCGCTGAGCAGGACGTCGTGGGCGAGTTCGACGGTGCCGCCCGCTGGGTCCCCGAGCTTCGCCGGAGGATCGCCCGCCGTGGTGGAGGAAGCGCCGCTGTCTGTCGCGGTCGAGTCGGATGTGCCCGGCGCGCCGGCGGGCGCGGCTACGGGGAAGGGTGGCGCGGAACCGGTCACCATCAGCCGGGCGCGGGTGAAGGCCGTCACGATGTGGCGGACCACCTCAGGCCCGGCTGGCTCGCAGCGGGCGATCAGCTCACTGACACTTACGCGCTGCCGCACGACCTGCCCGTCGGCGCCGATGAGGGTCAGCGCCAGCAAGACCCCTTGAGCGGCCTCCTGCTGCTGCGGGGACAGGTCGCGGTAGGCGTCTTCGGCGGCATCCTCAACGGCGGAGGCGACGCCGCCGGAGCGGTCGTAGCCGTGCAGGGTCAGCTGTCCGTCGTGGCGGTTGTGCCAGGTGCGCACCATCGCCATCGACAGCAGCGGCAGCGCCCCCACCACCGAGCCGCCGCCCGGCGCCCCGTCGGCTGTGGCCCGGGTGTGGTCGATCAGGTCGCGCACCACCTGCTCGGCCAGACCGTCCTGCACCCTCAGCCCGGCCGCCGCGGCCGGCCCGGTGATCGCGCGGCGCAGTTCCGGCTCGCTCATCGGGCCCAGCACGAACGCCCGCTCCTCCAGCGCCCGCGCCAGCGCCGGATGGGCGGCGCACCGGTCGATGAAGTCGCCGCGCACCGCCAGCACCACGATCCCGGCCGGCTCCCGATCGTGCCGGTCCGCGCCCTGCCGGCCGGTCGCATCCAGGCCGGGAGCCTGCGGGCCGGCCGGTGGCGGCCCAGTCGGGGTGGCGATCGCATCAAGCGCGGCCACGAACGCGGCCGCCTCCTCGGCATGCCCGCACAATGACGAGGTGAACAGCTCCTCGAACTGATCCACCACCATGATCAGCCGCCGGGGGGTCTCGCCGGACCCGCCCAGCTGGCGGCGGCGGATCGCCTCGGCGGCCAAAACCTGCCGGGCTCGCACCCGGGCTCCGGCCGGATCGGCACCCAGCTCACCCAGCACCACATCGGGGTCGGCGCCGCACCGCACCGCCAGCTGCACGGCCAACTCCTGCAACGGCCGCTCGGAGGGGGTCAAGCACACCTGCGGCCACGACGGACAACCGCTGGGGTCGCCGGAGGCGGCGGTCAGGGCAGGCAGAAGCCCGGCGTGCAGCAGCGACGACTTACCCGCCCCGGAAGCGCCGGTCACCATGACCAGCCCGCCCCCCGCGCGCTCGTCGGCGACCATCGCCGTGACCATCGCCTGCAGCCGGGCGGTGGCCTGGCCCCGCCCGTGAAACAGGACCGCCTGCTCCGGGCCGAACGGCGCCAGCCCCTGATACGGACACCCGTCCGCCCACACCCCGCCGCCACCCGCGTCGGGCAGCGTGCGTAACCGGCCAGAGCTGGTGCCGAGCAGCGCCCACCACGCATCACGGTCGGGGAGAGTGTCGATCAACGTGATCGGCACGATGGTGAGATCCGAGGCGCCCTGACGCGGCGCGTGTTCCGACACCACCCCGACGACCAGGTCGCCGGCCAGCACTGCCGCCCCGGACATGCCCGACCAGGCCGACCCGGCCAGCGCCGTGCCGGCCGACGGCAGCGGCGGCCCCTCGGGGCGATGCCCGGTCTGCAAGGTGAACAGGCCCGGCCCCGGCCGCTGTGAGACGGGGATCCGGCCGCCGATCTGGGCGGCCTGGCGGACCGCCGCCGCGCCGTGGCCGCGCTCAAGGAATCGCGGGAACCCCACCGCACCGCAATCCTCGACCACTTCCAGCCGCTCCGTACGGTCGGCGATGCGCGCGAACCCGATCATCGGCAACAGACCGATATCCGCAGGCGCGTCCTCAGTGAGCTCCAGCACGGCCAGATCCGCGTGTCCGGCCTCGCCGCGCAGCCGCACCCGCGCCCGCCAACTCATCTTCGGGCCATCGGGCCAGGGGATGGCCCGACGGACTTCGATGTCACCGTCGGCAACGGCATGCAACGAGGTCAACACGTGACGGCCGTCGATCAGGAAACCCGAGGCGACCTGCCACTCCGTCCGGGCCGTCGAGCCGCGGCCGACGGCGACCTGGGCGATCACCTCGACGAACCGGTCCTGGATCGCCACCAGCATCACCCCGCCCCCTTCGGCTAACCAGGCTTGGCTGACGAACGGCGCGACACCTTGACCGGATCACCCTGCGGATCGACGGGCGGCTGCAGGACGACGGTCACCTTCTGCACCCGATCGTGCTCGATCTTGCCGCCGGCGCCAGCCTCCAGCACCCATACCTTGACCTTGCCGCTGCCCTCGCCGGTCTTCTTCATCCCGACCTGGAACTCCAGCGTCACCTCCCCGACGGGGAACTGGATCTCCGCATCAGCGCCCGCGGCGATCGCCTCCCGCAGCTCCTGACGGATCTGCTCGATCGCCTCCGGCAGCCCAAGCTCCGCCATACACCCTCCCACTGCACCAGGGGCCGGTCAGGAACCCGATCCTAGGCCGACACGGATCACGACGTCGCTGGAACGGCGGAGCCGCTGGCGGGTTGATCGCGGGCCGGCTGACCGCCACCGGCGGTACAACCACCGCCGACATCGCGGTGCTGGCATGCCGCTGCCAGCCGGCGACGTCGAAATCGGCGGGATGACGCCGTGGCGCGGTGTCGTGCGGGGGCGGTGTCGTGCGCGGCTTCGTCGTGTCGGCAATCATGATCTGGCGCGGTTCGGCTTGCTGGGCGGAATGCCGGGCTTGTCCGCGTGCGGTGTGTCACCGGCGGGTTCGCTCTGCGCGAGGGCGGCCGGCTGGCCGGTGAGGGTCGGCGATCGGCTGGACCGTGTCGGGAGTCGGTGCGGTCGTCGCCTCACCCTGCACGGCCGGTGCCGCTCGCCGGCGATCGAATGTGGCGATCGCCTGCACAGCTTGAGGGCTCGGCGTATCGAGGTCGGCCAGGCCATGCTCAGCGGCCTGAGTGCCGGAGGCGAAGAGCGGCACGGGCGAGGTGTAGGTCTCGACGGCGCGCGCGTCCGCGGGACTGAGCAGCCCGGTCGCCAGCGTGACCCGGACCGCCAGCAGTGTGGATGCCGTCGTGGTAGCCGGCCCAGCCCGCGCACACCCCCCGCCGGGGCGAGCTGCGGCCGTGCTGATGGCACAGCCACAGCGTCACCGGCTGAGCGAAGGTCGGCCGGTCGTAGCCGCGCAGCTTGTCGTACTCCTCCCGCGCCCACAATCCGGACAGCACGTCCCGACGGTAAGGGCAGGTCCCGCACGGTCTTTCCGCCGGCGGACCCGCTGGCCGCCCTTTCGCGCCGGCGGAGGCTCTCACAGTCGACGCTGCGGAGTCGCTCATGGACCTCCTCCCAACGGGGTGTCGGATCTGCTCTATTGTGACCGCTCGTCCCTGCTGCCGGACTGGTCGCCGGCCAGGAGGTCATCGGGGCGATGGCCCGGACCGCGGCTTCGAACGCGGCCGCCGCCGCGGCGCCGCTCAGGTCGCCGCCGGCAGGACGGAGGCGAGGAGCGCCAGCTTCTCGGCGCTGCCGGTGCCGGGGTCGGGGTGGAGGACGACGAGCGTCTGGCCCGCCGCGCCGCTGACGCCGAGCCGCTCCCGGTTCAGCCACAGCTCGCCGACCTGGGGATGGTCAAGGTGCTTGGGCGTGCCTTCGCAGGTGTTCACGTCGTGGCGGGCCCAGAGCCTGCTGAACAGCGGGCTGGCGAGGGAGAGCTCGCCGACGAGTTCGATGAAGCGGGGGTCGTCGGTGTCGGTGCCGACGGACGCGCGGAAGCCGGCGACCATGCCCTGCGCGGCGTCCTCCCAGTCCGGGTAGAGAGCCTGCTCGGCCGGGTCGAGGAACACGTCCCGCAGGCGGTTGCGCCCCGCCCCGAGGCGCGGCGACAGGGCGGTTGCCTGCGTGTTGGCGGCCAGGACGTCGAAGGAGCGGCCCTCCACGTACGCGGGCAGCGCGAGCGTGGCGACGAGCTTGGCGACGCCGGCGGGGACGCTCTCCTTGCGGGGCCGCCGCCGGCGCCGCCGGGGATGCCCCTCCCCGAGGCGGAGCAGGTAGGCCGTCGCGTCGTCGTCGAGCCGCAGCACGCGGGCGAGGGACTCCAGCACCTGCGCGGAGGGGTTGCGGTCGCGGCCCTGCTCCAGGCGCAGGTAGTAGTCGGCGCTGATGCCGGCGAGCATCGCGACCTCCTCCCTGCGCAGGCCCGGCACGCGCCGTACCCCCACGGAGGGGATGCCGGCTTGCTCAGGGGTGACGAGCTCCCGGCGGGCGCGTACGTAATCGCCCAGAAGGTTGGATTCGCCGCTCATGTGCCCACGGTAGTGCGCGCAGCTTCGCGCGTGCCTGGCCCCCTCACCCCCAGGATCGCGAGGGCTCTGGCTCCGCCGGCGGGCGAGCGGAAACCTCGCTCCGGAACGAACACCGGCCGGCTCGGCCGGTGCTCCCTCTGAGCAAGGAGCCGCATTCATGGCAACGTACGTGCTGGTACACGGGGCCTGGCACAACGGGCGATGCTGGGAGCGGGTCGTCCCGCTCCTGACCTCGGCCGGGCACCGGGTGGCCGCGCCGTCGCTCACCGGCTACGGCGACAAGGCCCATCTGCTCGGCCCCGAGGTCGGACTGGACACCCACGCCGGCGACATCGTCGAACTGATCACCGAGAAGGACCTCACCGACGTCATCCTGGTCGGCCACAGCTACGCCGGGCTGGTCATCTCCTCCGCCGCCAACCGCGTCCCGGAGCGGATCGCCCATCTGGTCTATCTCGACGCGATGGTCCCGGAGGACGGCGAGAGCGCGGTGGACGTGCAACCCGTGACCCAGG
Organism: Nonomuraea wenchangensis; assembly: GCF_900111685.1. Classification (GTDB taxonomy): domain Bacteria; phylum Actinomycetota; class Actinomycetes; order Streptosporangiales; family Streptosporangiaceae; genus Nonomuraea; species Nonomuraea wenchangensis. The sequence continues at coordinate 78,494 of NZ_FOHX01000012.1, read as the reverse complement.
CCCTCATCGACCGCGCCGCGCGGTCGGGGACCGGCTGGCGGATCCCGCCGATGCCCGAGCTGCCGCCGCCTCTGGGCCTGTTCGGGGTGACCGACCCGGCGGACGTGGCATGGCTGCGGGCGATGCTGTCGGACCAGCCGGTGCTCTGCCTGCAGCAGCCCGTCCGGCTGGACAACCCCGCCACGCGCGCGATCCAGCGGACGCACATCCACTGCGTCGCGGACGTACCGGAGGGCATCACCCGGCGGCCCGTCCCGCCGACACAGCCGAACGGCACCCCGGCACAGGTGTGGGAGCTGCCGACGGGCCACGACTGCATGATCACCATGCCGGCCGAGCTCACCGAACTGCTGCTCAAGCTCGGGTGACCCGGTGGCCTGGCCCGCCCCCTGTTCAGGCGCCGCCGGCGCCATGGAGATGTCCCAGAAGGCGGCGTAGCGCGCGGTACGCAGCCGGTGCGCCGCCATCACCACCGTCCGGCCCGCCATCAGCCGTTCGTTGCCGCCGCGGCCGCAAGGCTCCTTGAGCGCGGCGGCGGACGCCAGGGAGTTCAGGATGTTTCCCGCCTGTTCCTTACGCAGCTCGATGGGGACCATGCCGGTGGCCGTCGCGAACGCGACCGCTGTGGCTTGGTGGTGCCGCGTCGGTTCGCTGCAGGACCACCGTGGCCGGCCCGAGTTCGCGACGAACACGATCGGTCAGCTCGCTGTCCATCGGCGGCCATCTGCCGTCGAGAACCGGTACGCGGATGGGATAGCCGCTGGTCCGCGGCGAGCGAGTGCCGCACAGGCGGGGGAGCGGCTTCGGTACCAAGACGCCATCGTGGGCCAGGCGGCGTCGGCGGGGCGCCGTCCGCGGGTTCAGTCGAGCCCGGGCGGCTCCGGCTTGGCGTGCTCCTCGCCGCCCGCCCGGTGCCGTGGCCTGCCGGGCGGGGGCCCGAGGCAGGAAGACGGCCGCGAGCAGGCCGATCGCCATCGCGCCCGTCGCGACAAGGAAGGAAACGCGGAAGCCGTGCAGGGTGGGGACGGTGACGCCGTTCACCTGGCGCGCGGTGCCGGCTGGACGCGTTTGAACACGTCATCGCGGGCAGGGGGATCTTGTGACTGTCACGCTCGCGCTGGCGGGTGACACGATGCTCGGCCGTGGCGTCGCGGACCTGCTGGCCACGTCCAGCGACCCGGACATGTACATCTCGGACGGCGTCCGAGGCTACCTGTCCGAGGCCGATGCCATCCTGCTCAACCTCGAGTGCTGCATCTCCGATCGCGGCAGCCCGTGGTGCGCGCCTGGCAAGATCTTTCATTTCCGCGCCCCGCCGCAGGGCGTCGATCTCCTCGCCGAGCTCGGCGTCACCTGCGTCACGATGGCCAACAACCACGCGCTGGACTACGGCTACGACGCGCTGCTCGACACCTGCGCGCATCTCGAGCACATGGAGATCGGCACGGCGGGTGCGGGCGCCACCCTGGACCAGGCGCGTGAGCCGGCCACCCTCGCTGTACGCGGGATGCGCATCGCCGTCATCTCCGTGACCGACCACCCGGAGGACTATGCGGCCACCTCCGACCAGCCCGGGGTCGCCTACGCCGACCTGCAGTCCGGCGTCCCTGACTGGCTGACGGACACCGTGGCGAGGATGCGTGAGGAAACGGATGCCGTGCTGGTCAGCCCTCACTGGGGTCCCAACATGACGGCCGCGCCGCAGCCGTACATCCGCGCCGCGGCCACGATTCTGGCCGACGCCGGGGCGACGCTGATCGCCGGCCACTCCGCGCACATCGCGCACGGGGTCGCACCGCCGGTCCTGTACGACATGGGGGACTTTCTCGACGATTACCTGGTGGACCCGGAGCTGCGCAACGACCTGTCGCTGCTGTTCCTGGTGACCATCGACGAGCTCGGTCCCGTACGGCTGCGCGCCGTGCCGCTCAAACTCGACTACTGCCGCACCGTCCTGGCAGAAGGCTGGGAACGCGCCTGGCTCAGCCAGCGTTTCATCGACGCCTGCGAGGCGTTCGGCACGGCTGCCACCACGGAGGACGGCCTGCTCATCGTGGATCTGCGGTCCAGGAAGGGAGGGTGACCGCCTGAAGGAGGTTCAGTCGTGCATCTTGCTGTGTTCGCCGACCAGCGGGACGAATTGGGCCGGTGTGAGGGAGCGCAGCCGGGTCAACTGGTCCTGCCGCTTGGTGTAGAGCGTGACGATATCGGCAATCTCGCTTGCTATCGGCATGACGAGCCGGCCGCCCTCGGCCAGTTGTGAGGCCAGCGGCGCGGGCACCGAAGGAGCGGCGGCCGACACGATGACGGCGTCGTAGGGCGCGTGGGCGGGCAGGCCGGCGGTGCCGTCGCCGACCAGCACCTCGACGTTGGTGACGCCGAACCCCGCGAGGTTGGCCCGGGCGTGTTCGGCCAGGTCGGCATGACGTTCCAGGGAATAGACCCGGCGGGCCAGCCGCGCCAGCAGGGCGGTCTGGTAGCCGTACCCGGTGCCGATCTCCAGGACGGTCTCCGTGCCCGAGAGCCGCAGAACGTCGATCATCTGCGCGATCAGGGACGGCTGCGAGGTCGGCTGCCCGTGGCCGATCGGGATCGGCTCGTCGAATTGGGCGCGCACAGCAGAACGCGGCGGGACGAACCGATCGCGCGGCGTGGCGGCGAAGGCGGCCAGCAGACGGGGATCGGTCATCCCCCTCCCCCGGATGACCTCCACCAGCGTGCGCATCGCCGGTCAGCTCTCGCCCTCGAACAGGCTCGTCACCGAGCCCTCCAGGAACACCTCGCTGATGGCCCGGGCCAGCAGCGGAGCGATGGACAGCACGACCATCCTGCCCGAAGGGATGCTCGCCGGGTTGGGCAGCGTGTTGGTGATGACGAGCTGGGCCAGGCCGGCCTGCTCCAGCCGCTCGACCGCGTCATCGGAGAACACCCCGTGCGTGGCGGCCGCGATGACCCGGGTGGCGCCGCGGTCGGTGAGGGCCTGGGCCGCCCGTACCACGGTGCCGCCGGTGTCGATCATGTCGTCGATGATCACGCAGGTCCGCCCGGCCACGTCCCCCACCACCTCGTGCACGCTCACCTCGTTGGGCCGCTCGGGGTCCCGGCGCTTGTGGATGATCGCCAGTGGGCAATGGAGCCGATCTGTCCATTTCTCGGCCACGCGGACCCGGCCGGCGTCCGGCGCCACCACGGTCAGCCGGTCCGTGTCCACGTGCCGGGTGACGTGCTCGGCGAGCAGGGGAAGGGCGTGCAGGTGGTCGACGGGGCCGTCGAAGAAGCCCTGGATCTGCGCCGTGTGCAGGTCCACGGTCATGATCCGGTCGGCCCCCGCGGCGGCGAACAGGTCGGCCATCAGCCGGGCCGAGATCGGCTCGCGGCCGCGGTGCTTCTTGTCCTGGCGGGCGTACCCGAAGAACGGCACCACCACGGTGACGCGCCGCGCCGAGGCGCGCTTGAGCGCGTCGACCATGATGAGCTGCTCCATGATCCAGGTGTTGATGGGGCTGCAGTGACACTGGATCACGAATGCGTCAGAGCCGCGGACGGACTCGTTGAACCGGACGTAGATCTCGCCGTTGGCGAACTCGCGCAGCTCTGTCGACACTATTTCGGTCCGCAGCTCACGGGCCACCTCGTGGGCGAGATCCGGGTACGCGCGACCGGAGAAGAGCATCAGCTTCTTCTCTCCGGCCTGCTTGATCCCCGTCACGGCCTCCCCCTTACCGCTGTGGCGCCGTACAGCGACCGCGATGTCCGCGCCTATCAGCGCGGCTACCCCAGCCCATCAGCCGCTAACAGCCCACCAAGCATTGTGGCGGTGTGCTGCCGGGCGCGGGCCCTGGCCCAGTGTCCGGCGTGGTGTCGTGCGGTGCGGCGGTTGTCTCGGCGGCGGCGGCCGGCTCGCGCCCGCGGTGCTGCGGCGTCGGCCGCGGAATGCAGATCGGGGGCCGGTTTATCGAGCGTGACGTCTTCGCGTGCGATGACGGCGGCGAACTCATGCCTCAGGCCGAGAGCGTCGAGCCCGGGAGGGAGGAGGACCCGGCTGGCGCCCGAGGCGACGGCGCAGCGCAGGCCAGCCCGGCGTGCGGCGTGCAGAGGCTTCACGCCGCACGCGATGGCGGTGATGTGGTGCACGCTGGCCAGCAGGTGGGCGCGGCTGGATCGGACGATCTCGTTGCGGGTAGCGGCAGGGCGGCCGGCAGGTCGTGGATGGACAGGCCGACGTGCCGGCGATACCAGGCGTGATCGAGGTCGTGGCCGTGCGGCTGCAGCGCCGCTCGTAGTGCCTGCTCGTGGCTGGATGTGGTGTCGGCGAGGGTCCCGTCGAAGTCGAGGATCAGGGCCCCTGGATGCCGTCGGGGATCGCTGGGGCCCAGCCCTTCGCGCACGGCGGGACCGCGCGGGCTGGGGGGTGGGGCGCTGTGTTCGTGCCGGCGCCAGTTCCGCGCGGTGGCCGCAGCACATGCACCGGCCTCCGGGCTCTGCCAGGGCTCGCGCCCGCAGCCCAGGCCGGTGCTGGCGTCCTGAATCCAGGACCGGATGAGCTCGGCCGCCTCGTGCTCGTCAACGGTGCGCCGGTTGACGACCCGGTAGCGTGCCGGGTCGGTGGCGGCGGGCCGAGGTCGGGCAGGAACCGGTAAGAGGACGCGAAATCCATCAGGGCCCGCGTCGTCTCCAGGGCCGCGTCCAGGTCGCCGGGGGCAGCAGCAGAGCCTGGCACACCGCTGTGGTGTCCACGCTGCGGCCCTCGACGACGGCACGTCCGTGCGACAGCTCGGCGATGGCCTCCCGCAGGGCGCCGAGCAGGGCTTCGCCGAGGCCCGGACGCCCGTCGGCCCGTTGGGAGAACCTCTCCAGCAGCGCCGGTGGGGTGGCCATCGCGGGGGCGGGGAGGACGCCGTCGTCGGTGAGCGCACGATCTGTATGCGGCTATGAACTGTGGTAGGCGGATTTTCGTCATTTACGTGCCACATCGGGATGGTCGATGTCTGGGACCCCAGGTTGCTATGCGAATTTTATTCATATTGACCTTCCACGGACTGGCTCCAATCATCTGACAGTTGACGCTAACGGAACGTCTACGTACGATCGGCTGTGTTGTTCACCTCGGGCGATATCTCCTCGTGCGCCGCAATGCGCGAGTGAAATGACAGTTGTCGTCCATTGGTGTATGCGCATCCGACGACGTCCAGCTATCGACCACGACCCCTCGAAAGTGGTGATTAGCCATGTCTCCTGAGGCTTCAGAGCATTTCGCCGCCCTCGATTCCGTCATCGAATCCACCATCGCCCCCCAGGCCGCCGAAATCGACCGGACCGGTGCGTTCCCCAGAGCGAGCATCGACGCCTTGGCCAAGGCGGGCCTGCTCGGCCTGATCAGCGCCGAGGAGGTGGGCGGTAAGGGGGCCGGGATGGCCGAGGCCGCTCGCGTCGTCGAGCGACTCGCCGGCGCCTGCGGTTCGACGGCGATGATCGTCCTGATGCACTACGCGGCGACCGCCTTGGTGGAGGCTTACGGAAGCCCGCGAGCGCGCCAGGAGATCGCCCGCAACGAGCACCTGACGACGCTGGCCTTCTCGGAAGCCGGGTCGCGCAGCCACTTCTGGGCTCCGCTCGGCACGGCGACGCGTGACGGCGGGCGGGTACGACTCGACTCCGACAAGAGTTGGGTGACGGCCGCTGGCGAGGCCGACAGTTACGTGTGGTCGAGCCGGCCCATCGACGCCGAGGGGCCGATGAGCATCTGGCTGGTGCCCAGCCGTACCGCGGGGCTCGAGGTGCGTGGGCCGTTCGACGGGTTCGGGTTACGGGGCAACGCGTCCAACCCGATCAAGGGCCAGGGCGTCACCGTCGAGACGGAGGCGCTGCTCGGCGCGGACGGCAAGGGGCTCGACCAGGCCCTGCAGACGGGACTGCCGTACTTCCTGGTGCTCAACGCGTCGTTCTCCATCGGGCTCATGGAGGCCCTCCTCGGGGCGGCGCGCGAGCATCTGCTGCGCACGCGACTGGAGCATCTCGACCAGACGCTCGCCGACCAGCCGTTGCAGCGGGCGAGGTTCGCGCGGGTGAGGACGCTGGCCGACACGGCCCGGGCCTTCCGCGACGACACCCTGGCCGCGCTGGGCGCGGGACGGGAGGACGCGACGCTGCGCGTGCTGCAGGTCAAGGCCGTGGCGGGCGAGGCGGCGGCCGAGGTGGCCGACGAGGTCATGCGGCTCTGCGGCGGCTCGGCCTTCCGTAAGTCGACCGGCGTCGAGCGGCTGTTCCGCGACGCCCTCGCCGCCCGTGTCATGGCGCCGACCACTGAGGCGCTCCACGACTTCGTCGGCCGGGCCACTCTCGGCCTGCCGCTCTTCTAAGGAGGCCACCATGACTCTGCTGATGGGCGCCGTCGCCTATGACCCGAAGGTGGTCACCATCTGGGGAGGCTTCCGTTCCTGGCTGAACGAGCACGGCTGTCCCTTCGACTTCGTCCTCTATTCCAACTACGAACGGCAGGCGGAAGACCTCGCCTCAGGCCGGATCGACGCGGCGTGGAACTCGCCGCTGTCCTGGATCCGCAGCCGCAGGCTGGCCGAGGCGAACGGCCGCACGCTGACCCCGCTGGTGATGCGGGACACCGACCGTGATCTCACCTCGGTCATCGTGGTCCTGGCCGACTCGCCGTACAAAGACCTGGCCGACCTCAGAGGAGAGACGATCGCGGTGGGCGCCGTGGACTCGCCGCAGGCGACGCTGCTGCCCCGGTCCTTCCTCGCCGAGCACGGGCTGCGGGAAGGCGCCGAGGTCGAGTTGCGGCGTTTCGACGTGGGCGTCGGCCTGCACGGCGACCACATCGGCGGCGAACGCGACGCCGCCCGGGCGCTCGCCGCGGGGAAGGTCGCCGCCGCCTGCATGATCGACAGCAACCATCTGCTGTTCGGCAAGGAGGGCACGCTCAGCGCGGGCAGCACGCGCGTCCTCGCCCAGACGCCGCCGTACGACCACTGCAACATGAGCGTCGGCGACACCGTCCCCGAGCAGACCAAGCGGAACTTCGGCGAGTTGCTGCTGTCGATGTCCTATGTCGATCCCCAGGTGCGACCGCTGTTCGACCTGGAGGGACTGACGAGCTGGCGGCCCGGCCGCGTCAGCGGATACGGCGCGCTGGAGCGAGCCGTCGACGAGACGGGCTTCTACAGCGCGGAAGGCACCGTCACCGCACAGGGATACCGACCGTGACCGGGACCGCGCGGTCGCTGCTCGACCTCGGGGATCTCGGGTTCGAGCAGGGAGCGCATCTGCTGGTGCAACGGGCGCTGGAAACGCTGCCGCCGGGGGCCGAACTGGCCGTCGCCGGTCTCGATCCCGCGCTGGTGGTGCACCTGGAGGCGTGGTGCCGTGGCAAGGGCCACCGGGCGCTGCGGGCGGAGGAGAACGACGAGGGCGTCAGAGCGACGGTGACGCGCGGGCGGACCGACCTCGACCGCTGGGCTCGCGCGGAGCGGGCGGGGCGGCCGGAGCCCGGGGGCATCGTCGCCAGCCCCGACCCTAGCTGGGGGCTGGCCGCCCGAGGCGCGCTCGTGGAGCCCGGCGGCCCTCCGCTCAACGCCGATCTCGTGGAACGCGACCTGGTGTGGGCGGAGCTGGCGCCCAGCCTGTACGCGCACGCCGCCTCAGCCCAGTGGGATCCGGCGACCGCGATCGGATGGGACGCGGAGGTCGCGCTCGCGCCCGAGATCGAGCGCGCGGTCGTGCAGATCATGACCTTCCTGGTCGAGAACGAGCAGGCGGCGCTGGTGGTGCCGGCGCGGCTGCTGGCCCGCATCCATCCGCATTTCCGCGAGGTGCTGCAACTGCTCGCCGTACAGGCGGCCGACGAGGCCAGGCACGTCGAGATCTTCACCCGCCGGGCGCTGCTCAGCAGCGGGGAGATGGGGACCTCGTCGGTCAGCGGGCGGGAGTCGCTGGCGACGCTGCTGACGGAGCCGGACTTCTCTCTGGCTTCGTTCCTGCTGTCCGTGCTGGGCGAGGGGAGCTTCCTCAACCTGCTGACCTTCATCGACAGGAACGCGCCCGACCCGGTCACCCGCCAGGTCGCCAGGATGGCCAGGCAGGACGAGGCCAGGCACGTGGCGTTCGGCGTGGCGCATCTGCAGCACCAGGGGAAGGTGGATCCGACGCTGCTGGGGCGGCTGCGTGGCGCGGTCGAGCAGCGGCACCAGACGCTCGTCTCCAGCGCAGGACTGAACCAGGACGTGTTCGACGCCCTGGTGCTGCTGGCGGCGGGGGAGTGGAGCCCGTCGGGGATCAGGCGCGGCTACGCCGCCGTCCAGGAGTTGCAGGAGGAGATGGACCAGGGACGCCAGCATCGGCTCGTGCGGCTGGGCTTCCCCGCCGACGAGGCGGCGGAGCTGTCGGCCCTGCACACCCGCAACTTCATGTGATCGGCGGCAGCCGCTCTTCCAGCAGGGCGTACTGGGCGGGGTTGGTGGTGAGGGCGAGGGCCCGTTCGTCGCTCTCCCGCGCCTCGTCCGTACGGCCCAGCGCCCGGAGCACTTCGGCGCGCGTGGCATGGAGGAGCGGATAGCGCCGCAACGCGTCGGTGAGCGCGTCGAGCTCCGCCAGCGCGGCCTCCGGCCCCAGGACGTAGCGCACGGCGATCGCGCGGTGGAGCCAGGTGACCGGTGACGGTGCGGTGCGGAGCAGCAGGTCGTACAGGACAAGGATCTGCGCCCAGTCGGTCTCCTCGAAGCTCGGCGCCTCGGTGTGACAGGCGACGATCGCGGCCTGGAGCTGGTAGGGCCCCGGGCTGTGGTGAGCGCGGGCGGCGTGCCTCAGCAGGGCGGCGGCGTCGTCGATGGCGTCGCGATCCCAGCGGGTGCGGTCCTGGCGCTGGAGGAGGACGAGACGTCCCTGCTCGTCGAAGCGGGCGGCGGCGCGGGCCCGGTGCAGGCGGATGAGGGCGAGCAGCCCGGCCACTTCCGGCTCTTTGGGGAGGAGTCCGTGCAGGAGCGTGGCGAGCCATTCCGCGTCGTCGACGAGGTCGCGGGCGTGGGCGCGCTCGGGCGTACTGGACAGGTAGCCCTCGTTGAAGAGCAGGTAGATGACGGCGAGGACGGCGTCGAGCCGCTCGGGGAGCTCGTGGTCGGGCGGGACGCGGTAGGGGATGCCGGCCGCGCCGATCTTGCGTTTGGCGCGGGTGAGGCGCTGGGCGACGGTGGTCTCGGGGACGACGAAGGCGGCGGCGATCTGCGCGGTGCTGAGGCCGCACACCACCCTCAGGGTGAGGGCGATCTGGGCTTCGCGGGCGAGGGCGGGGTGGCAGCAGGTGAAGATGAGCCGCAGCCGCCCGTCGGGTTCGTGGAATCCGGGGCCACGCACCTGCTGGAGCTTGTGGCGGTAGGTCGACTCGCGGCGGAGCAGGTCGAGCCCGCGCCGCCGGGCGACAGTGAACAACCAGGCGTCGGGACGGTACGGCACTCCCTCCTCCGGCCAGCGGCGCAGGGCGGTCTCGACGGCGTCCTGTACGAGGTCTTCCGCCGTGGCGAAGTCGCCGAGCAGGGACACGAGCGCGGCCGCGAGCCGTCCGCCGTGCTCGCGCACGGCGCGGTCGAGCGCATCCCTGCTCAGCTGCTCGTTCAAGCCCCCGACTCCTCTGTGTGACCGGCCGGTCACTCACTTTACGCGGTCGGTACGGCGGAGCCGGAGTACGGCAGGCGTCTCATGGCGCGCAAGCGCGCCGCACCGGCCGACGACTCCGTCTCCAGGCTCCGAGCTCGTCCCGTGCTTTCCCGGGATGCGGCTCGCCGTACCCGTGGAGTCACCGCGCAGGTACGAGGGCAAGCTCACCGGCGGCCTGATGGAGCCGCCGGTGGAATGGCGAGATCAGGGTCGCCGCATCGCCGCGACCTGGGTAGCCAGCAGACGGGCCGCATGCCGTACGTCCGCCTCGGTCGTCGAGCGGCCGAGTGACAGCCGCACCGCCGAGCGCGCCCGCTCGTCCGGCAGGCCCATCGCGGTCAGCACTGCCGACGGCGCGTCGACGCCCTCGTGACAGGCCGAACCCGTGGAGGCGGCGAGCTCCGGGATTGCGGCGAGCAACTCGCGCGACCTGACGCCAGGGAAGCTGACGTTGAGCGTGCCGGGCAGTCGGTGCGCAGGATCGCCGTTGAGCAGCACCCCGCCGGGCACGAGCGCGTCGAGCTCGCGGTGGAGCAGGTCGCGCAGCTCCGCCAGCCTGGCCATGTCGGCGGCCAGCTCCGTACGGGCGATCTCCGCGGCCATGCCGAGCGCCGCGATGAAGGCGACGTTCTCGGTGCCCGCGCGCAGGCCGCCCTCTTGGCCGCCGCCGACGACGAGCGGGCGCAACCGCAGGCCGGACCGTACGTAGAGCGCGCCGACGCCCTTGGGCGCGTAGAACTTGTGGCCGACGACCGTCAGCAGGTCGACGCCGAGCCGGCGCACGTCGACAGGAACCTTGCCCACCGTCTGCGCGGCGTCGGTGTGGAAGGGCACGCCGCGCCGCCGCGCGGCGGCGGCCAGGTCAGCTATCGGCTGGAGGGTGCCGGTCTCGCTGTTGGCGTGCGCGATCGACACCAGCGCCGTGCGGTCGGTGAGCGCCGCGTCGAGGGCGGAGGGCGCGACGCGGCCGAGCCCGTCCACCGGCAGTGACACCACGTCATAGCCTCGGCAGGCCTCCAGGATCGCGGGATGCTCCGTCGGCTGCGTCACCACCTGACCGCCGCCGGGCACGAGCCCGCGCACGGCGAGGGTGTCGGCCTCCGAGCCGCCGCCGGTGAAGACGATCTCCTCGGGCTCGGCGCCGATCAGCGCGGCGACCTGCGCGCGGCCGGCGGCCACCGCCTCGCGCGGGCGCCTGCCGTACGTGTGCGTGCTGGACGGGTTCCCGAAGTGCTCGCCGAGGTACGGCAGAGCTGCCTCCAGCACGCGCGGGTCGACGGGTGTGGTGGCGTTGTGGTCGAGGTAGACGGACGTCACGCGCTTCCTCTCCGATGCGTCTCGTCCATGCGCAGGGCCACGATCAGTCCGGAGGCGGCGGTGAGGGCCGCGACCGTCCAGATGGCCTGGGGTATGCCGAACAGGTCGGCGACCACCCCGGCGACGAGCGCCCCGACCGCGAAGCCGCCGTCGCGCCACAGCCGGTAGACGCCGACCGCGCGGGCGCGCCAGGAGGGGTGGGCGACGTCGCCGATGGCGGCCAGCAGTGTGGGGTAGACCATCGCCGTCCCGGCTCCCAGCAGGGCGAGCGCGGCGGCCCACCAGAGGAAGCCGCCCGCGAAGGCAATGACCGCGAGGGCCAGGCCCTGCGCGAGCATGCCCCAGACGATCAGCCCCTTGCGCCCCCACCGATCCGACATCGCCCCGGTGGCGAGCTGGCCGAGGCCCCAGACGGCGAGGTACAGGGCGGACAGGAAGCCGATCTGCCCGAGCGGCAGCCCGCGCGTCACGAACATGATCGGCAGCAGCCCCCAGGCGAGCCCGTCGTTGAGGTTGTTGACCATCCCGGCCTGGCTGACCGACGACAGGGTGCGGTCCTTGAAGCTGGTCAGCAGGAAGATCTGCCGGGTGCTGGACAGGTTGACCGTCGATCCGGCTTCGAGCCGGGCGTGGTCGTGCGTCTCCTTCACGACCACCGCGGACAGCCCGAGTCCGAGTGCGGCGTACGCGGCTCCGAGCAGGAACGGGGCCGGGCGCAGGCCGTACCTCTCGGCCAGGTAGCCGGTGGCGACGGTGGTGAGCGCGACGGCGAGGTAGCCTGCGGCCTCGTTGAGCCCCATGGCCAGGCCGCGGCGTTCGGGGCCGGCCAGGTCGATCTTCATGATGACCGTGGTGGACCAGGTCAGCCCCTGGTTGACGCCGAGCAGCACGTTGGCGGCGATGACCCAGCCCCAGTTCGGCGCCCAGATGAGCAGGAGCGGGACAGGCAGCCCTGCCAGCCACCCCGCAATGAGCACGGGCTTGCGTCCGTAGCGGTCGGACAGCGTTCCGGCGAAGAAGTTGGTGGCCGCCTTGACCAGGCCGAACGTCAGGATGAAGGTCAGCGTGCCGGTCGCGGCGGTCAGGCCGAACGCTTGCTCGGCCAGCAGTGGCAGCGTCACCCGCTCCTGGCCGAGCATGCCGCCGACCAGGGCGTTGACGGCGACGAGCAGCGTGAACTGGGCGAGGTTGGCGCGCAGGCCCAGCCGCGGCGTCCGGGTCATCGCCCGGCTTCCAGGGCGCGGCCGGTGGCGGCGCTCCAGTCGGCGGGACCTCCGTCGAGCACGCCGACCTGCCGGTGCCCGGCGCGGGCGAGCAGGCTCGCGCCCGTCATGGCCCGCTCGCCGTGCCCGCACATGACGACGGTCGGCTCGTCGGACAGCATCGGCTCGGCGAGCGCGCCGAGCTCGATGTTCAGCGCGCCGGGTAGATGGCCGGTGCCGAACTCGCCCGCCTGCCGGACGTCAAGGATCCTGCCGCGCGCCGCGCCGGGAGCGACCAGCGGAATGCTCGCCAGAGGGCCGTCCCACGCCTCGGCGAGCTCACCGGCGAGCTTTTCCTGGCCGATCTTGAGCGCCTGCCAGAGGATCTCGGCGGCGTCCTGGCCGGGATCGCGCACGATGACATACGGCGTCGCCGCGCCGACCAGCCAGCCGAGCCAGGTGGCGAACTGGCCGCGCAACGGGATCGACAGCGCGCCGGGGATGTGGCCGCGCGCGAACTCCTCTTTGGGCCGCACGTCGACCACGACGGCTCCGCCGTCCAGCAGAGATCTGGTTCGCGCGGCGGTGAGCGGGGTGAGCCCGGGGGCGGCGAGCGGGGCCGGGCCGCGCCGGTTGGCCTCGGCCAGCCGCAGGAAGTACGGCGGGAAACTGCCGAGCCCGGCGAGCAGTTCCTTGACGAAGGACTCCTCGTCGGGGGCCTGAAGGAGCGGATTGGTCGCCTTCTCCGCGCCGATGGTGGACACCCGTTCGGCTCGGGCCCCGGCCAGGCAGAACGAGCCGGCCCCGTGCGTGGGCAAGACCGGGGTCGCGTCCGGCAGGGCGGCCAGGCGGCGCAGTGAGGCGTACTGGGCGCGGGCCAGCGGTTCCGTCCGGTCGGCTCCGGCGAGGTCGGTGCGGGCGGCGCCGCCGACGATCAGCGATCCGCCGGTGAACACGCCCAGCACCTTCGCGCCTTCCAGCAGGAGGAAGGCCAGGTGTTCGCCGGTGTGACCGGGAGTGGCCCAGGCGCGCAGCGTAAGCCCGCCGAGGTCGATCTCGTCGCCGTCGTGCAGCCCTTGGTGGTCGAAGAGCCGCTCTCCTGCGGCGGAGGCGAGGACGCGGGCACCCTCGTCGTGCGCGAGCTGGAGCGAACCGGACAGGAAGTCGGCGTGCAGGTGGGTGTCGGCGGCGAACGCGATCTCCAGGCCGCGCCGGTGCGCCTGAGCGCGCAGCGCCCGCAGGTCGCGGGTGGCGTCGACAGCCAGAGCCCGCCCGTCGCCGAGGTCGACGAGGTAGGAGCTGTTGCCGAGCCCTTCATCCGGGAGGGTGATGATCATATCGCTCTGCACCTAAGTACAATATTCCATATATTTATGGAATACAAGAGGCCTCGGGCTGGCCGGCCTCCAGCAAGGAACGGGGAACCATGGTGGACGGCGTCGCGGGCGTCCGCCGAGGCGCTGGTGGCCGGACTCCGTTCTGCCGGGCCTGGCGATTCGCCTCGCCGCCGGGGATGGCCTCGCTGTGACCGCTGACGCTACTGCCCTTCTTGGCCGCCTTCCACGGGCAGTCCGTCGACGTACCACTCGAGCATGCCGTCGGCCAGGCGCTTGGCTGGGATTCCGTCGTGCTTGAGCATCCTGACGGCCTCAGGCGCGAAGACGCAGTAGGCCCCTCTGCAGTAAGCCACGACCTCGCGGCCCGGAGGGAGTTCGCCGAGGCGGTCGGGGAGTTCGTCGATCGGGATGCAGACGGCGCCGGGGATGTGTCCGGCGTCGTACTCCTCCTGGGGGCGCACGTCCAGGATGGTGACGACCTGCCCGGCGGCGACGCGTTCGAGGAGCTCCTCGCGGGTGACCTCTTCGGTGTGCTCGCCGAGGTAGGCGGCGACGGCCGCCTGGACGTCGGCCAGGTGCCCGGTGGCGACGTTGCGCAGGCGGGCGTAGAGCTCGATGACGTCTCGACCGGCCAGGCGGTAGAGAACCCTGGTGCCGTCCCGCCGGGTGACCACGAGCCCGCCGTGCTTGAGGGTCTGGAGGTGGGCCGAGGTGCTCGTCAGTCCAAGTCCGGCCGCTTGCGACAGTTGTTCGACGCTGCGCTCGCCCTGAGCCAGCAGGTCAACCAGCTCCAGGCGCTTGCCGTGACCGAGAGCCTTCCCTACTCGGGCAATCTGGTCGAAAAGGGAGGCTTTTCTGACAGGATTTCTGGCCATATACTCCTCCATGGAGCAATGGAATAATGGATCTGTGGAGGATTGTAGCGTCCTAGGCCCCTTCTGTCTTCGCCCGTGCTGATCTTCCTGTGGAACTGAGCGAACAGCGTGCCGACCAGGCGCGCCATGTCTGGGCCTCACGAGCGCCTGACTCGCGAGGCAGGTGTCCGAGCTGACGGGAGTGCTGCCCATGGCCAAGACCGTGATCATTCTGGGAGCCGGAGTCGGCGGCCTGAGCGTCGCCGCAAAGCTCCGCGAGTCCCTGCCAGAACAGGACAGGATCATCCTCATCGACGAGCGGTTCGAGGGCGTGCTCGGCCTGTCGCTGCTGTGGGTCCTCCGCGGCTGGCGGACTCCTGACGAGGTGGTCTACCGGCCCGCCCCTGCGGTCCTGCCGGGAGTGGACCTGGTGAAGGCCACGGTCAAGCTCGTCGACCCCGAACGGAAACGTGTGGTCACCACCGAAGAAGAGTTCGCCGGGGACGCGCTGGTGATCGCCCTGGGCGCGGAGCTCGCTCCGTCGGCTACGCCCGGACTGGAGGAGGCGCTCGACGGGGCGTGGGCGGGAGAGTTTTTCACCCTCCATGGCGCGGCCGCCCTGGGCGAGCGGGCGCGCAAGCTCGGAGAGGGACGGCTCGGCGTCGTCGTCGCCGGGACGCCGTTCAAGTGCCCCGCCGCGCCCTTCGAGGGAGCGCTGCTGCTGGCCGACCTGCTCGGCGAGACCGGAGCACGTGAACGCGTCCGCGTGGACGCCTACACCCCCGACCCGCTCCCCATGCCGGTCGCGGGCCCCGCGATCGGTGAGGCCCTGGTCGGCATGCTGACGGCCTACGGCATCGGCTTCCACGGTGGGCGGGTCACCGAGGCGTTCGACGGGTCTACCGGCGAGATCGTCTTCGCCGACGGCGGCCGTGAGCGGTTCGACCTGGTCGCCGTGGTGCCTCCGCACCGTCCTCCCGCGGCGGTGCGTGCCGCCGGGCTCGGCCCGTCCGGCTGGATCGCGGTCGACAGGAGAACGCTGGCGACCTCCGCTCCCGGCGTGTGGGCCATCGGCGACGTGACGCTGCTGACACTCCCCAACGGCAAGCCGCTGCCCAAGGCCGCCGTCTTCGCCGAGGGCGCCGCCGACGTCGTGGCACACGGCGTGCTGCGCCACCTCGGGCTTCCCGCGCCCGAGCCGTGGTTCGACGGGCTCGGCTCCTGCTACATCGAGGTCGGCGGCCGGATGTCGGCGAAGGGAGAGGGACGCTTCTTCGACGAGCCCGCTCCCACGGTCACGCTCCACGAACCCTCCCTGGCCTTTCATGACGAGAAGGCCGCCCAGGAGGCCGTCTGGCTCAAGCGCTGGAACGAACGGTGACGGAATGGTGACGGACAAGTACGGAGAAGGAAGGCACAGCCCGGATGTCCGCTGACAGCGCGAACGCAGTTCTGGCCGAATTCGCCCGGGTGGCCAAGGCGATGGCCAACCCCGCGCGGCTCCACCTGCTCGACCTGCTCTCCCAGGCGGAACGCAGTGTCGACGACCTGGCCGGCACCGCGAAGATGCCCATCGGCAACACCTCCGCCCAGCTCAAGGTGTTACGCGACGCGGGCCTGGTGTGCAGCAGGAGGGAAGGCACCCGGATCTTCTACCGGCTGGCGGGTGAGGACGTGGCGCTGCTCTACGCGAACCTGCGCAGAGTGTCCAAGAAGCGCGCCCTCGAACCGGACACGGTGCGCGCCTGGTCGCTCATGGACACCCCCGAGGCGGTGATGACCAGAGAGGAACTCCTGCGTCGCAGGGGCGACGGCCGGACGATGCTGATCGACGTGCGGCCGGTCGTCGAGTACGGCACGGCGCACATTCCCGGCGCTGTGTCGATCCCCTTGGAGGACCTGCGCGAACGGATGGCCGAGATCCCGGTCGGGGTCGAGGTGGTCACCTACTGCCGCAGCTCTCACTGCCTGCTCGCGATGGAGGCCGTGTGGCTGCTGCGCTCGCACGGCAGGTGCGCGCGGCCGCTGGAAGAGGGCATGCTGGAGTGGCGCCTCCAACGGCTGCCCTGCGAGGCCGGGAGACCGCCGATCAGGAGGCCGCGTCCGGTGCGTCACGCCGAACACAGGGAGGAACTCGTGCGCGCGGCCAGGTAGGACGCGATCACCGCGGCTTCCGACAGTTGACGCTTACGCAAGGCGCGCATACGCTCCCCATATCGCGATCTGCGGCGCTCAGGCCTTGACCGGGCGCGCCGCTAACTAGGATGAGCGCCATGAGCGGAGACGTTGACGAGGTGCTGCGGGCGATCGCCGAGCCCCGGCGGCGTGCGATCCTGCGCCTCGTCGCCGCGGAGGAGCTCCCCGCCGGCCGGATCGCGGAGCACTTCGAGGTGACGAGGTCGGCCGTCTCCCAGCATCTCCAGGTGCTCAAGGACGCCGGTCTGATCATCGAGCGCCGCGACGGCACCAAACGAATCTATCGGGCCAGCGAAGACGCCCTGCAGCAGCTTCGCGAGGTCGTCGAGTCGCTGTGGCAGGAGAGCATGACCAGGGTCCGTGCGTCCATCGAGGGCGACGAGGCGGGAACACGCGATGAGAAGGCGGCCGGGTGACCGATCTGGCACACTTGGTGAGGTAATTTCGCCGCCTGCAGGGATCACGTCGATGAATACCCCCATTGAGGCCGGAATTGAACCCATCCGGCACGCGGTCATTGTTGAAGCCGATCAAAGTCGCACTTTCGGAACTTTCACCAAGAAGCTCGCCACCTGGTGGCCGATCGACTCGTTTTCGATGGAGCCGGGAAAGGTGCGGGACGTCTGCCTGGAAGAATGGGTGGGCGGCCGGATCTATGAAGTGCTCGACGACGGCAGGGAAAACGACTGGGGCCATATCCTCACCTGGGAACCGCCCCGCCTGGTCGTCTTCACGTGGGAGGTCATAGAAGGCCCGGTCTTCACCGAGGTCGAACTGCTCTTCAAGGAGCTCGGCCCGGCGCTGACGCGTGTCGAGATGACGCATCGGGGCTGGGAGAACCTCGCCCCCCTGCTGAGCGACGCCTACCTGGCCCATCGGAGCGGCTGGCCGCTCATCCTGGGCAGGTTGGAGGCCGCGCTGCGCGCCTGACGTAACCTCGGCTCCGCCCCCGGCAGAACTGCCGGGGGCGGAGCCTTTTGTGCGCATGGTAATGCGGCCGTCACGGCGCATTATTCAAAAGATCCTTTCAGGATTGGTATCCCCTGGATGGCTGCCATTCCGGGGAAAACGCCGGTTGACACCTTTTGAACGCTGTTGTTTGGTGCCCTTTGTAACGCTCTTTCTCGCGTAAAAGAGGCACCTGCAGATGCGGACTATCGGTTCATGGATGCGGCGTCCCCTGCTTCTCGGCCCGGGCGATCTCGACATGGCCAAGCGGGGCTTCCACCAGGGGGCGGCGGACGTGCGCCCGAAGCTCGAAGCGGTCGTGCGCGCCTTCGCCACCGGGTACAACGCGGTGGTCCAGGGCGGCCCGGAACGGCTCAGCCCCGCCGACGCCGACCCCGTCTTGTACGGCTTCGCCGTCGAAGGCGCCGCGATGAGCTCCGCCCTCCTCGACCTCCTCACCCTCAGCGGCGGGCGGCGGGTGGCGCGTCTGCACCGTTGCACCGATGACCGCTACACGCACCTCATCCACGTCGGCGTCGGCTGGGCCTACGCCCGCCTGCGCCTGACCCCCTGGACCGGCGTACGCGCGCACACCCGGATCCTGCGCTGGCTCGCCTGGGACGGCTGGGGCTTCCACGAGGCGTTCTTCCGTCCCGGCGCCGTCTTCCACGGAGCGGTGGAACGTGCCGCCCGCACGGCGGCCCGGCCGATTCGCGACCAGGGCGTCGGCCGGGCGCTGTGGTTCTACGCCGGCGCCGACCCCGCCCGCGTCAGCGAGGTGATCGACGGCTTCGCCTCCTCCCGCCGCGCCGATCTGTGGGCAGGCATCGGGCTCGCCGCCTGCTACACGGGCGCGCAGTCGCCCGCAGGCTTGGAACGGCTGGTCCAGGCTTGCGGACACCACCGGCCCCACCTGGCCCAGGGCGCCGCCTTCGCCGCCAAAGCCCGTCACCTGTCCGGTCATGTCCCGCAGAGCTGCGCCGACGCGGTGACCCACCTGACCGGAGCCACCGTCGCGCAGGCCGCCGCCTGGACCGATGACGCGCTCGCGAAACTCGCGGACAAACCGGACACCCCGGCCACCTACGAGCGCTGGCGCGAGCAGATCCGCCGTTCCTGGTCCCTTCACCCGGGAGGTGTCGCACGATGACCAGACGTCTCCGCTCCCGCGTGGCCCAGCTCGTGGCCCTCGCGCTCGTCGTCGTCGGCTGGCAGCTCAGCCGGCTCCCCGAGGTCTCCTCCGCCACCGCGTCGGCGCTCGCAAAGGAGTTCTCCTTCCAGCGCAGCCCGCTCAACACCGATGTCACCACGCGCTCCATCCGGGAGGTCGCCCCCGTTTACCGGAAGATCGACCACTGGATCTCCTCGCTCGGCGCCGCCGTGGCGCTGGCCGACCTCGACGCCAACGGCCGCGCCGACGACCTGTGCCTGGTCGACCCGCGCGACGAGTCGGTGCGGCTCATGGCCGTCCCGGGCACGGGGGAGCGCTTCTCCGGCTTCGAGCTGCGGCCGGGCGGCCTGCCGTACGACAGGACCATGGCCCCCATGGGCTGCGTGCCGGGGGACTACGACGAGGACGGCCGCCAGGACCTGCTCGTCTACTTCTGGGGCCGCTCACCGGTGCTCTACCTCAGGCAGGGGCCGGAGCTCGCGGCGTCGTCCTTCGCCGTCGAGGAGCTCGTCCAGCCGTACCAGGTCTGGAACACCAACGCCGTCACCCTTGGGGACTTCGACGGCGACGGCCACACCGACATCGCGCTCGGCAACTACTTCCCCGACCGGGCCAGGGTCCTCGACCCCACCGCGATCCAGGACGAGCTCCAGATGCAGGACTCCATGTCGGCCGCCTACAACGGCGGCAAGAACCGGCTCCTGCTGTGGCGCGGCGGCACCGCCCCCGGCACCCGGTACGGCGACGCCGCCTCCGCCTTCACCCCCGACATGGCCGACGGCTGGACCCTCGCACTCGGCGCCCAGGACCTCGACGGAGACGGCCTTCCCGAGCTGTACGTCGCCAACGACTTCGGCCCCGACCGGCTGCTGCGCAACCTCTCGACCGCGGGCAAGCCGCGCTTCCAGATCGTCGAAGGCGTCCGCCACTTCGACACGCCCAAGTCGAAGACACTCGGCCGCGACTCCTTCAAAGGCATGGGCATCGCCTTCTCCGACCTCAACCACGACGGCGCCCCCGACATGGTCGTCAGCAACATCACCGAGAACTTCGCGCTCCACGAGAGCAACTTCGCCTGGATCAGCCGCGGCCGCGCGGTCTTCGACGGCGCCACCGCGCGCTACGACGATCGCAGCGAGCCCATGGGGATCTCCAGATCCGGCTGGGGCTGGGACATGAAGATCGGCGACTTCGCGGGCGACGGCCGCACCCAGATCCTCCAGGCCACCGGCTTCATCAAGGGCGAGACCAACCGCTGGCCCGAACTGCAGGAACTTGCCATGACCAACGACGAGCTCCTCTGGAACCCGTCGATGTGGCCCCGCTTCGGCCGGACCGACGACCTGTCGGGGGACAACCCCAACCGCTTCTTCGTCCAGGGACCCGGCGGACGCCATACCGACCTGTCCGCAGAGCTCGGCGTCGACGAACGCGGACCCAGCCGCGGCTTCGCCCTCGGCGACACCGACCGCGACGGCCGCCTCGACTTCGCCGTCGCCAACCAGTGGCGGCAGTCCGCCTACTTCCACAACACCCGGGCCGCCGACCGCCCGTACCTGGGTCTCGCCCTCGTACGGCCGGCGGGCTTGTGCGCCGCCCCGTCCACGGCCACCACGCCCGCCATCGGTGCGAGCGTCCAGGTGCACTCCGGCGCGGCCGGGCTCGCCACCACCCAGCTCTACCCGGCGGGCGGCCACGCCGGCGTCTCCGCACCGGAAGTCCTGCTGAGCCTGGCGGCCGGCAGCACGACCGCCGAGATCACCGTGCGCTGGCGCGACACCTGCGGCAAGCAGCGCAGCGCCGACGTGCGGCTCGCGCCCGGCTGGCACACCCTGCAGCTCAACTCCGACGGATCAGCACGGGAGATCACCCGATGACAGGCAAGCCCGACCCGCGCACCAGCGCCCTGCGCAGGTTCGCCGTCTCCATCACCGCGTTCAACATCCTCGGACACACCGTCCTCGGGTTCGAGCAGGCCTTCGCCACCCCGATCGCCGCCCTCGCCGTCGCCTACCTCGCCGAACTGGCGCTGGAGAAGATCGACGCGACCGCCACGGGCCGGCCGGTCAAGTACGCGGGCGGCGGGTTCCGCGGCCTCGTCGACTTCCTCCTGCCCGCGCACATCAGCGGCCTGGCCTGCGCGATGCTCCTCTACGCCAACGACCGGCTCGTGCCCGTGATGTTCGCGGTCGTCGTGGCGATCGCCAGCAAGTACCTCATCAGGGTGCGGCTGCGCGGCGCTTACAAGCACGTGCTCAACCCGTCGAACTTCGGGATCGTCGTCGTCCTGCTGGCCTTCCCCTGGGTGGGGATCGCTCCGCCGTACCACTTCACCGAGTGGGTGAGCGGGCCGGTCGACTGGGGGCTGCCCCTCGTCATCCTCGCCTCGGGGACGATGCTCAATGCGATGCTGACCAAGAAGGTGCCGCTCATCCTCGGCTGGGCTGGCGCGTTCGCGGCCCAAGCGGTGATCCGCACCGCGATCGACGGCACGGCCACGGTCACCGCCCTCACCGTCATGACCGGGACCGCCTTCATCCTCTTCACCAACTACATGATCACCGACCCGGGGACGACACCGATGAAGCCGGGACGCCAGGTGCTCTTCGGCGTCGCCGCCGCGGCCACCTACGGCCTCCTGGTCCACCTGCACATCTCCTTCGGATTGTTCTTCGCCCTGGTCATCGTCTGCGCCGTCCGCGGCGTGGCCCTGGCCACGCTCTCGCTGCGGCAGCAGCGGCAGACCACCGCCTCCGAGCCCGAGCCCGCGCTGAGCGGCGGACCGCTCGCCGCGAACAGGACGTGATCCACCATGCTCCACCCCATCGCCATCGTGGGCGCCTCGTGCCGGTATCCGGACGCGGATGACCTCGACCGCCTGTGGGAACTGGTGATGTCCGGGCGACGCGCCTTCAGGCCGCTGCCTCCGGGGCGGCTCAACCTCGACGACTACCGCGCTCCGTCCGTGCCGGAGACCGACAGCACCTACGCGCGCCACGCCGCCGTCCTTGAAGGCTGGGCGTTCGACCGGGCCAGGTTCAGGGTTCCTGGCCCCGTGCACCGCGTCACCGACACCGCCCACTGGCTGGCGCTGGAGGTCGCGGCCGACGCACTCGCCTCAGCGGGGTTCGCCGACGGCAAGGGACTCGACCGCGACCGGGTCGGCGTCGTCATCGGCAACACCATGAACGGCGAGTTCGCCCGGGCGGGCGGGCTCCGGCTGCGCTGGCCGTACGTCCGCAGGCTGCTCCAGCAGGCGCTGGGGGAGGAGGGGTGGGAGGCGGAACGGCAGGCCGCGTTCGTGGCCGCGTTCGAGCGGGCTTTCAAAGCGCCCTTCCCAGAGCCGAACGACGAGAGCCTGGCGGGCGGCCTCGCCAACACCATCGCCGGGCGCATCTGCAACCACTACGACTTCCACGGCGGCGGCTACACCGTCGACGGCGCCTGCTCCTCCTCGCTGCTCGCGGTGGTCACCGCGGCCCGCGCGCTGCGGGCGGGGGAGATCGATGTCGCGGTCGCCGGTGGAGTCGACCTGAGCCTCGACCCCTTCGAGCTCGTTGGCTTCGCCCGCACCGGCGCGCTCGCCCGTGACGCGATGCGCGTCTACGACGCCGACCCCACAGGCTTCTGGCCGGGAGAGGGCTGCGGGATGGTCATCCTGATGCGGGCCGACGACGCGCTCGCCTCGGGCCGCCACCCGCTCGCGCTGATCAACGGCTGGGGCGTGTCGTCGGACGGCATGGGCGGCATCACCAGGCCCGAGCGCGCGGGCCAGCTCCTGGCGATACGGCGGGCCTACGAGCAGGCCGGTTACGGCGCGGAGACCGTCGCCTGCTTCGAGGGCCATGGCACCGGGACCGCCGTCGGCGACGCCGTCGAGATTGCCGCGCTGATCGAGGCCCAGCGCGGCAGGCGTACCACGGGCCCCGCCGCGCTGGGGTCGATCAAGGCCAACATCGGCCACACCAAAGCTGCCGCCGGAGTGGCCGGGCTGCTCAAGGCCGTCCTGGCGCTCCAGCGGCAGGTGATCCCGCCGACGACCGGCTGCGACACGCCGCACGGTCTGCTCGACGAGCCCGGCGCGCCGCTGCGGATCGTGCGCACCGCCGAACCCTGGCCCGAAGACCAGCCGTTGCGGGCCGGGGTCAGCGCCATGGGGTTCGGCGGGATCAACACCCACCTCACGCTGGAGAGCGCCGCGCCCGGAAGGCGACGGAGCCTCACCGCCGTGGAACGGGTGCTCACGGCTCCGGCGCCTGACGCCGAGGTGTTCGTGTTCGCCTCCGACGACCGTGACGAGCTGGCCGCCGAGCTGGCGCGGATCGAGCGGCTGGCCGGGCAGATCTCCTTTGCCGAGCACGCCGACCTCGCCGCTGAGCTGGCGGAGCGTGCGGCGGGACCGTTCAGGCGCTTCCGCGTCGCCCTCGTGGCCGCCGACGCGGGCCAGCTCGCGCGCCGCGCGGCGACAGCAGGACGGCTGCTGGCGGGCGACGAACGGGTCGACTTCCGCATCGCCTCCGGCATCGCCCTCGGCATCGGCACCCCCGGCCGCGTGGGCCTGCTCTTCCCCGGTCAGGGCGCGCCCCTGCCAAGCCGGGTCCCCCGCGTCCCCGGCCAGGGCGCCCCCCATCCCGGGCAGCTCGCCGTTCTCATGGCCGAGCTTCCCGATCCTGCCGCTCGGGTGCCGGATACGGCGGTGGCGCAGCCGCTGATCGTTGCCGCTGCTCTCGCCGGGCTGCGCTGGCTCGACGCGCTCGGGGTCGTCGCCGGTGGCGCCGCCGGGCACAGCCTCGGTGAGATCGCCGCGCTCGCCTGGGCGGAGGTACTCGGCCACGACGCCGCCGTGGATCTCGCCTCCGCCCGTGGCCGCATCATGTCCGAGTACGGCGCGCCCGGCACCGGCATGCTCTCCCTGCTCGCCTCGCACGAGGCCGCGAGCGCGCTGGTCACCGGCACGAGCCTCGTGGTGGCCGCCGACCACGGGCACGCCTCGGTCGTCGCCGGACCCCTGGAAGAGCTCGACCGCCTGGCCGGCCGCTGCGACGAGGCGGGCATCCGGCATCGCCGCCTCGACGTGAGCCACGCCTTCCACTCGCCCGCCTTCGCCGCCGCCGAGCCGGTGTTCCGCGGGCACCTCGCGGACGTCCCGTTCGCGGAGCCGAGAGGCACCGTCCACTCGACGATCACCGGAGCCCCGCTCAAGCCGGGCGACGACGTCGCGGCCATGCTCACCGCCCAGCTCACCGCGCCGGTCCTCTACCGGCAGGCGGTCGAGTCCCTCGCCGGATCCGTCGACCTGCTCCTAGAGGTCGGGCCCGGCCACACCCTGTCCGGCCTCACCGGCGAAATGACCGGCAAGCCCGTCCTGTCCATGGAGATCGGCGGGGAGTCGGACGTGCCGTTGTGCGGAGTGGCCGCCGCCCTGCACGCGCTCGGTGCCGCCACCGACCTGCGCCCGCTGTTCGAAGGCCGCTTCCATCGTCCCTTCGACCTCCAGCGCGAGCGGGTCTTCCTGGAGAGCCCGTGCGAGCAGGCGCCGGTGCTGCCCGCCGTACCGCGGCAGCTTCCCGAGGAGGAGTCCCAAATCGCCGTGACCCATGGGGATCCGGCGTCCGCAGTACGAGATCTCGTCGCGGTCGCATTGGAACTCCCGGCCGAGGCAATCGACGACGGCGACCGGCTGCTGAGCGACCTGCACCTCAACTCGCTGCGGGTGGTTCAGCTCGCCGCGCAGGCCGCCGCCTCGTGCGGGCGGGCCGTCCCGGTCGAGCCGCTCGTCCTGGCCGACGTGACGGTCACGGACCTCATCGCCTACATCGAGGCGCTGCCCGAGGCGGACGCCGACGCCGACGCGGGCTTCCCCGGCGTCGCCCCCTGGCACCGGCTGCTGCGCAGGCGGCTCAGCCCTGCCGCCGTGGCGGGCGAGACCGTCGACCTCACCTGGCGGGTCGGCGGCGGCGGCCCGCTGCGCGCGGAGATCGAGCCGTCGCTCCACCTGGGCGAGGCCGAGGCCGAGGCCGAGCTGTACTTCCTGCCCGAGGACCCGGACGACGACGCCGTCGCTGGGCTCGTCGCCGCCGCGCGGAGCGCCGTGGATCTGCACCGTCCACTCACCGTTGTCGACCACGGTGACACCGCCTCCGGCTTCCTCGCCGGCATCTGCCAGGAGCATCCGGGGCAGGCCATGCGCTGGATCGGCGTCTCCGGGGCCGGCGCGGCGCCTGCCGTACGGGGGCTCCTGCGCCGCCCCGCCTCGGGCTTCAGCGAACTCGTGGTCGCCACCGGCGAGGTGAACGACGTCTCCTACGAGCCCTTGCCCACCCCCGCCGCCGGCTCGCCGATCGGGCCCGACGACGTCGTCCTCGTCACCGGCGGTGGCAAGGGCATCGGCTTTCAGACCGCCCTGTCACTCGGCCGCGCCACCGGAGCCTTCCTCGTGCTGCTCGGCAGGAGCGACCCCGCCGCCGACGAGGAGCTCGCCGCCAACCTGGCGGCGCTCGACGGGGTACGGCACGCCTACGCCCGCGCCGACGTCACCGACCGCGCGGCCCTGCGCGCGGCGCTGGCACGGGCGACCGCCGTCTCGGGACCGGTCACCGTCGTCGTGCACAGCAGCGGGATCAACGAGCCGCGGCGCTTCCTCGACCTGGGCGACGACGACTACGCCCGGCACAGCGCGCCCAAACACGAGGCCCTGCGTCACCTGCTCGACCTCCTCGACCTCGGCTGCCTGCGCGTGCTGGTGACTTACGGGTCGGTGATCGGCCGGTTCGGCCTTCCGGGCGAGGCCCACTACGCGCTCGCCAACGGCCGCCTGCGCGAGCTCGCCCGCGTGCTGGCCGCCCGGCTCCCCGGCTGCGTGGTGCGCAACATCGACTGGACCGCCTGGTCCGGCGCGGGCATGGGCGAGCGGCTCGACGTGCTCGACGGCCTCATGCGCGCCGGCGTCGTGCCGCTCCCCGTCGAGCGCGGCCTCGACCTGCTCCACGAGGCACTCAGCGGACCGCCCGGCACCTGGAACGTGCTGGCCACCGGCCGGCTGCCTCAGCTCCAGTCGGCCCCGGGGCCCGGACCGGAGTCGGGTTTCGCCAGGATCCCGGTCTTCGTCCCCGGCGTCGAGGCCGTCGCGGAGGTCGACCTCGACCCGGTCCGCGACGGCTACCTGGCCGACCACCTGATCGACGGGCTGCGCGTCCTGCCCGCCGTCGTCGCGATGGAACTGATGGCGCGCACGGCCGAACTGCTCACCGGCGAGCGCCCCGCCCATCTCGCCGACTGCGCCTTCGACCGCCCCGTGATCGTGCCCGAGGAGGGGCGGACCCTGCGCGTCTGCGCCCTGGCCCGGGGAGAGGACGCCGTCGAGGTGGTCGTCCGCAGTGACGAGACCGGATATGCGGTCGACCACTTCTCGGCGCGGGTCATGCGCACCCCGGGCGGCCCCGGCCTCACCGTTCCGAGCGGGCCGAGGGCCGAACAGCCCCTGCACAGGGGACGGCAGCTCTACGGCCCGACCTTCTTCCACGGGCCGCTGTTCCAGCGCCTGCGGCACTACGAGCACTTGGAGGCCACGGCGTGCGTCGCCGTCCTCGACGCCGACCGGCGATGGGACCCCGCCGAACGGCTCGTGCTCGGCGACCCCACCGTCAACGACGCGGCCATCCACGTCCTGCAGGCATGCGTCCCCAACCGGCGGCTGCTCCCGGTGGCCTGCGAGGCGTTCGCCCTGCACTCCTCCGCCGAGACACCCGAGCTCGTGCTCTCCGCGGCCGAACGGCACAGGCGCGGCACCGACCATGTCTACGACGTGATCGTCCGCGACCGGCGCGGATGGCCGGTGATGAGCTGGCGCGGCCTGTGCCTGCGCGACATCGGGCCACTGGAGCCGCCCGCGTGGCCCGCCGTCCTCGTCGGGCCCTACCTGCAGCGCAGCATCGAGGCGCTGCTGCCGGACAGCCCCGTGCAGGTCGGCGTCACCCCCAAGACCGGTGGCCGCACCGCGGGCCGAGGCTCCGAGACCGACCGGGGCGTACGGCGGAGCCACCTCGACCGGTGGGTCCTGCGCGTTACCGGCCCCGCCGCCCTCGCCTGCGACTGGGAGTGGGTGGAGCCCGGCATCGAGATCCATCCGCAGGCGCTCGCGGCGGCCAGGCAGATCGCCGAGCTGACCGGCGAGCCGTCCGAGCACACCGCCGCCCGCCTCTGGACGGTCAGGGAATGCCTGTCCAAGCACGGCCACGCCCTGTCGCAGGCCCCGCTGACCGTCCAGGGCGCCTACGAACAGGGCTGGCTGCTCCTCAGAAGCGGGTTCACGCAGCTCGCCTGCAGCGTCCTGCAGGTCGAAGGGGAATCCAGGCCGATCGCCGTCTCCGTCATGGTGAAGGGAGGATCATGAGGCGGACCTTCGCCTACGAGCACACGGTGACTTTCGTCGACACGAATCTCGTCGGCAATGTGTACTTCGCCAACTACCTGATCTGGCAGGGCGCGTGCCGTGAGCGCTTCCTGGCCGAGCACGCGCCGGGCGTCATCGAGCGACTGGCCGCCGACCTCGCGCTGGTGACGGTGTCGTGCTCGTGCGAGTTCTTCGCCGAACTGGTGGCCTTCGACCGCGTGTCGGTCAGGATGAGCCTGCGCGGCGTCGAGTTCAACCGGATCGCGATGGGCTTCGACTACGTGCGGCTCAACACCGGGCCGGGCCAGCTCGTCGCCCGCGGCGCGCAGACGGTCGCCTGCATGAAGCGGGTCGACGGCGAACTGGTCTCCGTCGACGTGCCGGACGACCTGCTCAGGGCGCTCGACGCCTACGCCGTCCATCCAGGCCGGCGCTGACATGGGACGCTTCGCCGTGGGTGTGGTGGGCTGCGGCTCCATGGGGTCGGCGCTCGCCGAGGCGCTCATTCTCGGCGGGCAGCGGGTCCTGCTCGCGGGAGGGCGCGGGCGCACGGCTGCCGCGCTCGCCGCGACGCTGCCCGGCGCGCACGCCGTCCCGCCCGAGGTCCTGGCCCGCGACAGCGCGATCGTCTTCCTCGCGACCAGGCTGCCGGTCAGCCGCCGCGAGGTGGCGCCGCTCCTGCGCGGTCCTCTCGAAGGCACCGTCGTCGTCGACCTGTCCAACCCCGAGCCCGCCGACCTGCGCGACCCGGAGTACGGCTCGGCGGGGGAACTGGTCGCCGAGCTGTTCCCCCGCAGTCCCGTCGTCAAGGCGCTCAACTGCGTGTCCGCCAGACGCCTGCGCGCGGTCGCTCACGGAGCCCCGGCGCCGACCGTCCCCATCGCCGGGAACGACCCCGCGGCCAAGCAATGCGTCTCCTACCTCCTCGAACGCCTCGGATTCGACGTCGCCGACGCCGGACCGCTGCACACCAGCAAGTGGATCGAAGGCCTGGCCGCACTGCTGCGCACGCTGGCCGAGCAGGAAGGGCTGGGCGACGCGGTGGGGTTCCGCCTCCTCCGCGCCGACATGACCGCGAGTGATCAGACAGGAGTGAGACGGTGACCGACCTCCACGCACCTCCCATCGCGCCAGGCCGTACCGCACGTGGCAGGCGGGTCCTGGTCTTCAGCGCGCTCGCCGGATTCGCGTTGACGGTGATCTGGTCGGCGCCCTTCGTCGACAAGGTCATCGGCGACAGCGTCACAGGAGCCGTGATCGGGCACGACCCGAAGGCCGCCATCGCCGGGCCGCTCGCGGGCGTGCTGTTCGCCTTCGCCAGCGGCCTGGGCGGCACGTTCACCGCCTGCAACATCGCCGCGCTCGGCGCGGTCGCCCCGCTGCTCGGCGAGCCGCGGCCGCTCAGGAGCAGGCTCATGCTGGCGCTGCCGCCGCTCGCGTGGCTGGTCGCCGGGATGGCCGTGGTGTCGGCGCTCTACG
Source organism: Nonomuraea wenchangensis (assembly GCF_900111685.1). Lineage (GTDB taxonomy): Bacteria > Actinomycetota > Actinomycetes > Streptosporangiales > Streptosporangiaceae > Nonomuraea > Nonomuraea wenchangensis. Next base: position 49,935 of record NZ_FOHX01000012.1, on the reverse strand, counting down.
GCGTGATCGTCGCGCTGTTCGGCACGAACATGCCCCAGTACTCGACGGCAAGCGCCGCCGCGGGCGCCCTGTCCCCGCGTCTCGTGCAGTCGATGGTGGTGTTCGGGATCATCGGGCTCGTGCTGATCTACCTCGGGCTGGCGGCGCTCGGCATCGTCAAGGACCCGCTGGAGGCGGCCGAGCGGCGCTTCCCGTACGCGCGCACCGCCTTCATGGGGGTGATCATCGGCGCCTTCCTGGTCGGCCGTCCCTTCGGCCTCTACCGGCAGCTCTTCCGCGACGTCGCTGACAACGGCCACCCGATGTACGGGGCGGTGGCCTTCGTGCTGCAGTCGCTCGGGAACATCGTGGTGCTCTCGCTGATCTTCCTGGTGCTGACGGCGGTGCTGGGCAGCCGGGTGCGGCGCTGGCTGGCGGCCGAGCCGGGACGCGCCGCGCTGCTGACCGCCTCGGCCTTCCTGGTCGCCGGGGTCTTCACCTTCCTCTACTGGGACGTCCGACTGTTGGCCAGGACGGGCGTGATCTGGTATCCGACCCTGTGGTAGACCGCTTCATGACCGTCAGACTGCCCTCGCCGTGCCTGGTCGTCCTCGTGGGACTGGGCGCGGCCGGGAAGTCCACCTGGACGGGGGCGCACGGCCGCTCGCCGGCCCCCGGCACGTCGCCGAGCTCGTCAAGACGTGGCGGGGGCCGGGGCGGTCCTTAGCCGAAGAGGCCCGCGGGCTGGGTCTGGGGGTTGAATTCCCTATAGCGCGTCAGCCCCGCGCTCCGGGTGCGCGGGTCCCTGAGCTCCAGGACGTCGAGCCCGAGCTGGGTGTCGGCCACGTAGATGAAGCCGTTGTAGTAGTAGGCCGACCAGGCGCCGCCGAGGATGAGCTGGGTGGGGGAGAGCGGCCCGCGGTCGAAGTGGGCGATCTCGCGCGGCCGCCGCGGATCGGTGAACTCCCACACCGACACGCCGCCCTGGTACCACGCCTGGACCATGATGTCCCGGCCGAGCACGGGCATGGTCGATCCGTAGTGTGCGACGCAGTTCTCGGTCTGGCCCTGCTCGCGCGGAAGCTTGTAGTAGCCCCGTTTGACCAGCGTGCGCTGGTCGCCGTACCCCGTGATCGAGTAGATCGCGTTCGCGCCCCTGGTGGCTCCCGTCGCGGCGGTGCAGGTGGGGGCGAAGCCCCCGCCGAGCTCGTCGCCGAACACCACCGTGTCGCCGCGCTGGTTGAAGACGGCCGAGTGCCAGAAGGCGAAGTTCTCGGTGTCCTGGACGCGGGTGATGACGCGCGGGCGGAGCGGGTCGGCGATGTCCATGAGCAGGCCGTCGCCCATGCAGGCGCCCGCCATGAGGTTCTTGGCTGGGTAGGCGGTCAGGTCGTGGCAGCCCGTGGTGGGATACCAGGTGCTGCCGGTGCCGCCCGGGTTGCCGCCGTCGGGGAAGAGCACGGGCTCGGCGACGATCGCGGCCTGCTCCGGCCGGCCGAGCGGCACCTCGATGATCGAGATCTTGTCGTGGGGCGCGGCACACCCGCTGGTCTCCTGGCCGATCAGGTAGGAGGAGACGTAGAGGAAGACGCTGCCGCGATGGCGGCCCCTGCCGGGGACGAGCGTGTTGGTGTGGGAGCCGCAGGGCGTCGCGATCGACCGCACGTAGCGCGGGTTCGCGGGATCGCCCATGTCGAAGATCTTGATGCCCTCCCATCCGCCGGCGGGGGAGGGCGTGCTGGCGCAGGAGTCGTCGCTGCGCGGCTCGTCGGTCGACAGGAAGAGCAGCGAGCCGGAGACCGACACGTCGTTCTGCGCGCCCGGGCACAGGACCCGCGCCGCGGTCTTCGGCCGGCGCGGGTCGCCGATGTCGTAGACGGTGAAGCCGGCGAAGTTGCCCGCGATCGCGTGACGGCCGGTGAAGGCCAGGTCGGTGGTCGGAGTGGACATGCCGTCGAACGGCGGCTGTTTGGGCACGTTCGCGAGGTGGCGGATGTTGGCGCTCATCGAGGGCGGCTCCGGCGGCGCGGTCGCCATGGCGGTGGTCAGTGCCAGGAGTACGGCGGCTGACAGGGCGATGGGTTTTCTCGACATGACTCCAGTGGATTACTTTATAAATATATAGTCAATGCTCTCGCCCTGAAATGACAGTTGACGCTTTCGAAAGCTTTGGCTTACGTTTGGAGCGCGCAGCGGCCCGGAGCGCTGCCGTCCTCACCATCTGTCTGGTCTGGAGTCGCCATGACGGTCAATGACAGTTCTTCCTCGGGGTTCTCGCCGGAACGGCAACGCTGGACCCTGATCCTCGCCTCTTTCGCCTCCTTCATGGTCGGCCTGGACGTGCTCGTGGTCACGACCGCCCTGCCGACGCTCCACGAGGAGCTCGCCGCCGGTGTGGCGGGTCTCGGCTGGACCGTGAGCGCCTACGAGCTGGGCTTCGCCGCCTTCATCCTCACTGGCGCGGCGCTCGGCGACCGGTTCGGGCGGCGCACGCTGTTCGTCATCGGCATCGGGCTCTTCACCCTCAGCTCGGCGCTGTGCGCGCTCAGCACCTCCATCGACGTTCTGATCGCCGCCCGATCGCTGCAGGGCATCGGCGGCGGCATCGCGATCGCGCTCGCTCTCGCCGTCATCACCGACGCCACCCCGCCCGAGGCGCGCGGCGCCGCCTTCGGCGTCTGGGGCGCCATCTCCGGTGTGGCCGTGGCCGCGGGACCGCTCGTGGGCGGCCTCGTCATCCAGGGCCTGGCCTGGCAGTGGATCTTCTGGCTGAACGTCCCCGTCGGCGTGATCCTCATCGTGCTGAGCCTGATGAAGATCAGTGAGACGCACGGTGTGCGGCGCTCGATCGACCTGCTCGGGCTGGTGCTGGCCACGCTCGGCGTCTTCGGCGTCGCCCAGTCGCTCATCCGCGGCGGCGAGGCCGGCTGGACCTCGCCCACCATCCTCGCCGGCTTCATCGGCGGCGCCATCGCGCTGATCCTCTTCGTCGTCTGGCAGGCCAAAGCCTCCAGTCCGATGATGCCGCTCGCCATCTTCCGCAACCGCGGCTTCACCGGCGGCTGCCTGTCCGGCTTCGTCCTCGCCGCCGCCCTGTACGGCAACGGCTTCGTCTTCGCCCAGTACCTCCAGCTCGTGGAGGGCAACGACCCGCTCGGGGTCGGCATCAGGCTGCTGCCCTGGGTGGCGCTCGCGCTGTTCATCTCGCCCATCGCGGGCAAGCTCGCCGACAGCATGGGCGAGCGCCCGCTGGTCATCCTCGGACTGCTCCTGCACGGCGGCGGCTTCCTCGCCATCGCGCTGATGGCCTCGGCCGGAACCGGCTACGGTCCGATGATCGCCCCGCTGCTCGCCGCGGGCGTGGGCGTCGCCATCGCCTTCCCCACGGTCGCCTCGGCCGTCATGCGCTCGGTCAGCCCCATGGAGGCCGGTGTGGCGGCTGGCGTGAGCAACACGATCCGGCAGGTCGGCGCCGTCTTCGGCGTGGCCATGGTGGCGGCGATTTTCACCGCGCAGGGCGGATACGGATCCAACGCGACCTTCGTGGCGGGCTTCACCCCCGCCACGATCGCGCTTGCCGTCCTCACCCTCGCCGGCGTGCTGGCCGCGGCCGTCATCCGCAAGCCCGCACCGCACGCCATGCCCGCCTCCCCCGACATGCAGCCGGGCGGCGCGACCTCCTGACCGGAGCGCCCCCGGGAGCCGCCGCGCCCCCGTCCCGGCTCCCGGGGCGCTCGGCGAGACGTCCGGTCCCCCGCGGGCCGGATCCACCGAAGAACCCGTCACGCAGGAAGGAATCACCATGGGCAAGCCCATCGCCTGGTTCGACCTCACCTCCAAGAACGCCGCCACCTCGCGCGCGTTCTACTCCGAGATCTTCGGCTGGAAGATCGACGTCGACCCGCAGATGAACTACGGCATGGTCGACACAGGAGCGGGAGAGGGCATCCCCGGCGGCATCGGCGAGGGCGACAGTGCCTCGCTGGTCATGTACATCGTCGTCGACGACGCCGAGGCGACCCTGAAGGCCATCGAGGCGCAGGGCGGCGAGCGCGTCACCCCGCCATACGAGATCCCGGGCATCGGCACGATGGCCACCTTCAAGGACCCGGACGGCCTGCAGGTCGGCCTGTGGCAGCGCTGAACCGCCACCGGCATGCACCGGGGTGAGACGGACGGGGAACCGGGCGGAGCGGAACTCGACGTCGTCCTCCGGGCGATAGCCGAGCCGACCCGCCGGGCGATCCTCCATCTCATCGCCGCCACCGAACGGCCGGCCGGGGAGATCGCGGAGCACTTCGCGGTCACCCGGTCGGCGGTGTCGCAACATCTCAAGGTCCTGCGGGAGGCCCACCTCGTCACCGAGCGCCGACAGGGCACCCGGCGGCTGTACCGCGCCAGCCCGGCGACGATCTCCAAACTGCGCGAGTTCGTCGAAGACATCTGGCAGGCAGGCTTCGACCTGGCGAAACAGGCGGCGGAAGGACCGCATGACAGCGGACGACCGGCATCGCCCTCGCGGCTTCTCCCTCCCGGCGGCCCCCCGTCGTACGGCGGAGCCGGCGTGAGCGGCGATGCCGGCCCCGGCGACCAGGACCCCGGCGCCGACGCGGCCGGGGTCCGAACAAGGAGCGAGCATGGTGGAGCGTCTGGGCGCCCGCGCCAGGCAGGTCCTCGTCCTGGCCGAGGAAGAGGCCAGGATGTTCAACCACAACACGATCGGGACGGAGCACATCCTCCTCGGCCTGGTGCAGGCGGGCGGGATCGCCGGAGACCTGCTCACCGATCTGGACATCGACCTTGAGGCCGTCCACGGCGAGGTGGAGAAGGTCGTGGGCCGCGGCCAGGTCTTCTCCGCCGGGAGCATGAACCTGAGTTCCCGCGCCGCCGCCCTTCTCGGCCGCTCCAGCGAGGAAGCCGCCCGGCTGGGGCAGGACGAGATCGACGGCGAGCACATCCTGCTCGGCATGCTGAGCGATGCGGAGGATCCTGGCACGCTCGCCCTGAAAGGGCTGGGCGTCGAGACGGACCTGCTCAGAGGCAGGATCCTGGCGGCGCTCGACCGGTCGGCGCGGCCCGGGGGAAGGCCGGACCGGCCCGTGCGCCCCGTGGACGTCCTGCTGGGACGCTTCGGCCGCGACCTGACCGACGCGGCGCGGGCGGGCGAGTTCGACCCGGTGCTCGGCCGGGAGTCCGAACTCGACCGGCTGGTCCAGGTGCTCCTGCGCAGGACGAAGAACAGCCCGCTGCTCCTGGGCGGGCCAGGCGTGGGCAAGACCGCGCTGGTGGAGGCGCTGGCCTGCCGGATCGCCGAGGGCCAGGTGCCCGACGGGCTCCGTGAGGTGCGCCTGTACGCGCTCGACCTCGGCTCCCTGCTGGCCGGAGCGAGCCGCCGGGGCGTCTTCGAGGAACGGTTGAAGACGGTGCTCAACGAGGCGCGCGACGACGGTGAGATCGTCCTGTTCCTGGACGAGGTGCACGCCCTGGTCGGAGCGGGCGACAGCAGCGGCGGCCTCGACGCGTCCGCCCTGGTGAAGCCGCTCCTGGAGCGAGGCGAGCTGAGGCTCATCGGCGCGACGACCCCGGAGGAGTATCGCTCCCGGATCGCGGGCGACGCCGCGCTCGGCCGCCGCTTCCAGGTGGTGGCGATCGAGCCCCCGACCGTCGCGGGCACGATCGAGATGCTCGAAGGACTGCGACCGCGCTACGAGAGCCACCACGGCGTGACGATCACGGACGCCGCGCTGGTCGCCGCCACCCGCCTGACCGACCGGCACGTGCGCGGCCGCCTGCTGCCCGACAAGGCCGTGGACGCCGTCGACGAGGCCTGCGCGCTGGCCCGCATCAGAGGGACCGCGCGGGAGGTGACCGAGGATCTCGTGCGCGAGGTCGTGGCCGCGACCGCGGGTGTCCCGCTCGAACGCCTCGGCGAGGACGACCTGCGCAGGCTGCGCGACCTGGAGACCGAGCTGCGCCGCCGCGTCGTCGGCCAGGATGCCGCGATCGCCTCGGTCAGCGCGGCCATCCGGCGTTCCCGCGCCGGAGTCGCCGACCCCGACCGGCCGATCGGCTCGTTCCTGTTCGCCGGTCCCTCAGGAGTCGGGAAGTCGCTGCTGGCCAAGGCGCTCGCGGAGGTGCTGTCCGGCAGTGAGGACGCGCTCGTCCAGATCGACATGGGCGAATACGCCGAGAGCCATGCCGTCTCCAGCCTCGTTGGCGCGCCGCCCGGATACGAGGGCTTCGAAGCGGGCGGGCTGCTCACCCGCGCCGTGGAGCGCTCGTCCGGCGTGGTGCTCTTCGACGAGATCGAGAAGGCCCACCCGGCCGTCCTCGACATCCTCCTCCAGATCCTCGAAGAGGGCAGGATCGGCTCGGGCGACGGGCGGACGACGAGCTTCACCGGCTCCGTTGTCATCATGACCACCAACCTCGGTACGGCGGAGGCCGGAGCCCCCCGCGGTTTCGCCTCGGAGCGGCACGAGGACAGGCGGGCCGCGATCACCGGTGAGCTGAGGCGGAGTCTGCGACCCGAGCTGCTCAACCGCGTCGACGAGGTCGTGGTGTTTTCCGCCCTCGGCGCCGCCGAACTGCTCGCCGTACTGGATCTGGAGGTCAACGCGCTGGCCGACCGGTTCCTGCGCGGCGCGGGCGCGATCCTCGACGTCACGCCGCAGGCCAGGCGGTGCCTGCTCGCGTCGTGCCACGATCCGGGTCTGGGGGCGCGTCCGTTGCGGCGCGTGGTGCAGCGGGAGCTGGACGACCTGCTGTCGTCCGTGCTGATCCAGAACGCCGTCCGCGCGGGACAGCGGGTGAGCGTCACCTCGGAGGACGGGGTGACGCTCAAGTTGACCATCACTTAGTGACGGGCACCCGGCGAACTCCGGTCGTCAGCCGGTGACGGGCGTCTCGCCGAGCTCCGCGAGCTGTCCCAGGGTGGTCAGCCCGAGCGCGCTCGCCATCCTGGTCACCCAGTTGAACTGGCAGGCGGTCCACACCGCCTCCAGGAGCTGGCCGTCGCTCCATCCGGCCGCGCGCGCGTCGGCGAAGTCGTCGTCGGTGATCCGGTACGCCTGGTGGGTGACCTGGGCCGCCAGCCTGAGCAGGATCCTGGTGGCTTCGGGCAACGGCATGTCGTCGATCTCCGCGTGCCGGAGGCTGGCCTCCATCCGCTCGTCCGCTCCGACCAGCCGCAGGAACAGCACGTGCGCGTCCACGCAGTACGCGCACGAGACCTCGCGCGCGACGAAGGCCGCGATGAGCTCCTTGATGTCGCGCTCCAGCAGCCCGGCGCCGAAGACCGAGCGGTAGCCGTCCCAGAACACCTGGAGGAACTCCGGCCGGGTGCTCACCAGCTTGAACACGTCGGGGACGAGACCGAGGCCGAAGTGCTCGCGCATCTCGGCGTACAGGGTGGCGGTCACACCTTCCGCCCGGCTCTCATTGATCACGGGCAGGCGGACGCTTTCAGGCTCCATGCGCTCTCCTCGTGGACCGAGTGGCTATTCTCATGGTCTATGTATAATTAAAGTACGGCACGGAGCGAGGAGGCTACCATGGGCCATGCGCGCCGGCTTTACGGGCAGTACTGCGGACTCGCGTCGGCGTTGGACGTCATCGGTGAACGCTGGACGCTCCTCATCATCAGAGAGCTGCTGCTCGGCCCGAAGCGCTACGGCGAGTTCCTCGCCGAGCTCCCCGGCATCGGCACCAACCTGCTCGCCGAGCGGCTCAAGACGCTGACCGAACTGGGCGTCATCGCCAAGCCGGAGTCGCGCGACCAGGGCTACGAGCTGACCGAGCTGGGCCGCGAGCTGCGCGAGCCGGTCCTGCGGCTGGCCCGCTGGGGGATGGCCTTCCTGGGCTCGCCCGAGGAGAACCTGGAGGTCCGGCCGCACTGGGGCTTCCTCGCGGTGCAGGCGATGATGGACCCCGCTTTCGCCTCCGACATCGACGAGGCTTACGAGTTCCACGTCGACGACATCGTCTTCCACATCGACGTCGTCGGCAGGCGGCCGATCGCCATGGAGGGGCCGTATCCGGGCGTCGCCGCGGTCGTGGCCCGCACCGACGCGCAGACGTTCGTGGAGATCGGGGCCAAGCGGCTGACTCCCTTCGAGGCGCTCGCCTCCGGCCGGCTCTCCCTCACGGGGGACACCGACGCGGTGATCAGGTCCAGTGTGCTGCTCGGGCTGATGCCGGCTCCTGCGTCTGTTCGCTGAGGACTACTTTTTTCTTCAGCAATTAATGCCCTTGCGGTGAAGAATCGCCAGGCAATGCGTGCTTCGCCATGCCTATCCCGGCGTTGACTATATATCTCTAAAGTTGTCTACTTTGAGGAGATGGTGCACATCCGCTTCGAGGAGTGAACATGCCTCACATCGCCATGCCCCCCGAGCTCGCACCCGGCACTCCCGGCCTTTTCCAGTACCGGCCCGAGACCGGCCGTCACCTGGGCGAGCTGGCCGAGACGCTGCTGCGCAACCCCCACTCCATGAGCCGGGGCGACCGCGAGCTCATCGCGGCCTACGTCTCGGCGCAGAACGACTGCCGCTTCTGCAGCTCCGCCCACGCGGAGATCAGCGCCGCCCAGATCAGCGGCGGGCGCGCGCTCGTCGACAAGGTGCTCGACGACCTGGACAGCGCCCCCATCCCGCCCAAGCTCAAGACGCTCATCGTGATCGCCGGAGCGGTCACGAAGGGCGGCCACGAGGTCACCGACGCCATGGTCGACGCCGCCCGCCAGGCCGGGGCGACCGACACCGAGATCCACGACACCGTGCTCATCGCGGCGGCCTTCGCCATGTTCAACCGCTACTGCGACGGCCTGGCAGCCATCGTGCCCGACGATCCCGCCGCCTACGTCGGGATGGCGCAGATGATCATCAACGACGGCTATCGCATGTGCGCCACCGGCCACTAGGAGATCCACCCCGCGGTCGCCCGGCTTGCCCGCCGCGGCGACCGTCCTCCTTCCAGCGTTCGGACGCCCACCAGGAAAGGGCCGCCATGAGCCACACCACCTCCTCAAGCATCCGGCTGACCTCCCTCTCGCCGGGGGCCGGGTGCGCGTGCAAGCTGCCCCAGGCCTCACTCGAACAGCTCATGGGCTCCTTCAACGGCCACCAGAGCGGCGGCCCCCTGCCGGGCCTCCTCGTCGGGCTGGCCGAAGGCGACGACGCCGCCGTCATCAGGATCGGCCAGGGACAGGCGCTGATTCTCACCACCGACTTCTTCACCCCCATCGTCGACGACCCCTACGACTGGGGGCGCATCGCCGCCGCCAACGCCCTCTCCGACGTCTACGCGATGGGCGGCAAGCCTATCGTCGCGCTCAACCTGGCCGCCTGGCCGGGCGACGACCTGCCGCTCAGCATGCTGGCCGGCGTGATGAGCGGCGCCGCGGCGACCGCCGCGGCTGCCGGATGCGCGGTCGTGGGCGGTCACACCATCAGCGACCCCGTGCCCAAGTACGGCATGGCCGTCCTCGGCATGGCCGACCCGGCGAGGCTGCTGACCATCGACCGCGCCAGGCCGGGCGACGAGCTCGTCCTGACCAAACCCGTCGGCACGGGCGTCGTCGTCACCGCGCTCAAGCGGGGCGCCGCCGACCAGGCCGCCGTGGACGAGGCGGTCGCCTGCATGGTGACGCTCAACGACGTGGCCGCCGAGGTGGCCGTCTCGATGGGCGTGCGCGCGGCCACCGACGTGACCGGCTTCGGACTCCTCGGCCATCTGCGCCGGATGGCACGGGCCAGCGGCGTGGCGGCGGAGATCGACGCCGACCGGGTGCCCCTGCTTCCCGAGGCGCGCGAACTCGCCGCGACGGGCCACGTGCCTGGGGGGACGCGGGCCAACATCGACTTCCTCCAGCCCTGGGTCACGATGAGCGTGGCGGTTGACGAGGAGGTGGCGGTGCTCCTGCACGACGCGCAGACCTCGGGCGGACTGCTCCTGGCGGTCCGCGACGAGACCGACGACGTCGTGGCCAAGCTCCAGGACCGCGGGGTCGCCGCCGCCGTCATCGGCCAGATCGTCGAGGGCGAACCCGGCACGATCGACGTCCGGGCCGGGGTGTGAGGCATGGACCCCACACACCAGGCCGGCCGCACCGGGCAGGCCGAGCGGGGCTCCCGGCGAACGGGCGGCGAGCCGGATCGCGCGGGTGATCCACGGAGGGCGCTCCCCAAGGTGAACAGCCTCCTGGCCCATCCCCGACTCATCGAGCGGCTCGGCGTCTGGGGGCGTCCGCTGCTGACCACGATGGCCCGCCGGGCGCTCGACGAAGCTCGCGCCTCGCTCGCCGGAGGAGGGCCGCCCCCGCCGCTGGATGCGCTCGCCGGCGCGGTGTCGGACGCGCTCGACCGCCTCACGAGCGGCCGCGTCCGTGCCGTCGTCAACGCCACCGGCGTCGTCCTGCACACCAACCTCGGCCGAGCCCCACTCTCCGCCCAGGCACTCGAGGCGGTCAAGGCCGCCGCAGGGTACTCCACCGTCGAGTTCGACCTCGCGACCGGTGAGCGCGGCAAACGCGGGAGCACGGTGAGCGCCCTCCTGAGGGAGCTCACCGGCGCGGAGGCCGCGCTCGCGGTCAACAACGCCGCGGCCGCCCTCATGCTCATCCTGGGCGCGTTCGCCCGCGACCGCGAGGTGATCGTGTCGCGCGGTGAACTGGTCGAGATCGGCGGCGAGTTCCGCATCCCCTCCATCCTCGAAGCCGCGGGCGCGAACCTGGTCGAGGTGGGCGCCACCAACAGGACCCACCTGGCCGACTACGCCTCGGCGATCGGGAAGCGAACGGCGCTCATCCTGGTCGTGCACCCGAGCAACTACCGGATTGAGGGCTTCACCGCCCAGCCCGCCCTCGCCGACCTCGTCGAGCTGGCCGGGGCCCACAGGCTGCCGCTCGTCCACGACCTCGGATCGGGGCTGCTGCGCGGCCGTCTCGGCGACGAGCCGGCGCTCGACGAGAGCCTCTCGGCCGGGGTGGACCTGGCCGTCTTCTCCGGCGACAAGCTCTTCGGCGGGCCTCAGGCGGGGCTCGTCGTCGGACGGGGCGAGCTTGTGGCGAGGCTCACCCGGCATCCGATCGCGCGTGCCGTACGGATCGACAAGCTGACGCTCGCCGCGCTCGAGGCGACGCTGCTGACGCACCTGTCGGGCCGTCCCGACGACCTGCCGGTGCTGCGCATGCTCGCCGTACCGCTCGACGAGCTCCGCCGCAGGGCGGAGCGGCTGGCCACGGGGCTGGGGGAGCGGGCGAAGGTACGCGAGGGGACGGGCGTCGTCGGCGGCGGCAGCCTGCCGACCGAGCGGCTGCCGTCGGTCGTGGTGGAGATCACGCCCCTCGGGCTGACCGAGACGGCCGTGGTCAGCGGGCTGCGCGCCGCCGACCCGCCGGTCATCGTCAGAGCGGAACGCGGACGGGTGCTCGTCGACCTGCGGACTGTGCCGCCCGAGCAGGACGACCTGGTCCTGCGGAGCCTTCAGGAGATCACGAGCGCCCGGTGACACGGCGGGTGGCGGCGTCCACCCGCTCCGTGTGCCCCAGCTCGTCGAGGTGCTCCAGCAGCGGGATGACGACGCGGCGCGAGGTGTCGAGTGCGCTCCTCGCCTCGCTGGCGGTGAAGGGCTGGCGCAGCCCCGCGAGGATCTCGACCGCCTTTCGCTCCGTTTCGCGCGGCAGCACCACGCCTTCGGCGAGGCGGATGAGCACGCCCGCCCTGACCCCGGCGGCCACCGCCTTGCCGGTCAACCCGAGCTCGACCAGCCGGGCGCCCTCGGGCGCGCGGAAGGGGTGCGTGGCGAGCTCGGCCCGCAGCCGGTCGACGGCGGCGAGCACGCCGGCGGGCAGCAGGGGAGCGGCGTCCTCGACGAGCACCCGGCCCGCGTCGACCCGCAGTGGCGCGCGGACGAGCGCTTCCACCAGCCGCTTGTCGGGCAGGCCGAGCGCCTGCCTGGCGACCTCCACGGACATGCCGGGCCGCAGCGGATCGCGCTCGGCCCCGCTCCTGGCGAGCTGCTCGAGCTGGTCGCCCAGCGCGGCCCAGTGCGCAGGGTCGACGAGCCAGGTCCCCGCGACCAGGTCGCTCTCGGCGGACCGTCCCATGAGAGCGAGCTCTGCCTCACGCAGGAAGCGGTGGCGGCGCACGAGGTTCTCACTCGTCGGCACGGCAGGCCACGAGCTCAGCTCACGGGCGGCGCGAGCGGCGGAGCCGCGCTTGACCAGGGAGGGAGGACGTACGTCCAGGACGGTGACGCCGGCGACGGCCCGCGACCCCGGATCCCGCAGGATCGCCCGGTCGCCCACGTGCAGCGGGACCGGGCGGGTCAGCGTCAGCCTCGCGATGTCCTCGCCCAGCCGCCGCAGCCGGCCGACGATCGAGGCCGAGCCGATGTGCAGCACACACTCGCGGCCGATGGTCCCGTTCGAGGGCCTGAGCCTGATGTCGACGACCTGCGTCGCCGTCCACCGCTCAGGTGTCACGAGGGCCACGCCCCTGGAGACGTCGGAGAGCTCCACGCCTTTGAGGTTGAGCGCCACGCGCGCGACGCCGGTGACGGAGTCGACCTGGCGCTTCAGTGACTGCAAGCCGCGCACGCGCACCCGCCTGCCCGTACCGCCGAGCAGCAGCTCGTCGCCGACGGAGAGCGTCCCCTGCGGAAGCGTGCCGGTGACGACGGTGCCGAGTCCCTTGACGGTGAAGGCGCGGTCGATCCACAGCCGCACCGGCGCCTCGGGCGAGGGAACGGGCAGGGCGGCGGACAGCCGGTCGAGCGCGGCCACGAGGGCGTCGATGCCCTGACCGGTCACGCTGCTGACGGCGACCGCCTCGGCGTGCTGCAGGCTCGTCCCGTCGAGTTCGAGGCGGGCCTCCTCCTCGGCCAGTTCGGGGTCGGCGCGGTCGGCACGTGTGACGACCAGCAGGCCGTGCTCCACCCCGAGCGCGTCGATCACGGCCAGGTGCTCGGCCGACTGGGGCATCCAGCCCTCGTCGGCGGCGACGACCATCATCACCGCAGGGACCGGGCCGATCCCGGCCAGCATGTTGCCGACGAAGCGCTCGTGACCGGGGACGTCCACCAGGGCGAGCGAGCGGCCCGACGGAAGGGTCCGCCAGGCGAAGCCGAGATCGATGGTCAGCCCCCGGCGGCGCTCCTCGGCCCATCGGTCGGGTTCCATGCCGGTCAGGACCCTCACCAGGGTCGACTTGCCGTGGTCAACGTGGCCTGCGGTCGCGACGACGTGCATGCGTGCTTCCCATCGCTGAGCTGAGCGGAGGCGAACGGGAATCGAACCCGCCGGCGGCGTGAACGCCGCCCCATCGGTTTTGTAGACCGGGAGGGCCACCAGGCACCCAACGCCTCCACGCATGACGCTAGGGATATTGATAGCCGTCGGTCAAGCGTCGATTTCCCCATTAGGCGATGAACTGGCTATTCAAAAGCTCTTTGATTCACGCGAACGCAGAACAAGCCGTTTGTCTTGACTATATGAATTTAAAGCGCTCAACTGTGAACATCGACGCTGGATGGTGTCCTGATCCGCTGCCCAGGTTGGGAGAGAAACATGACCGTCGCAGATCGCGCTCTGACGACATCACCCGATGTCGGCCTCCTGCTCAAGGAGTACCGAGAGCAGTTCATCCCCGCCGCCGTCGACTACCTCGAAAGGAGGATCAGCGCCAACGAGCTCCGCCGCCGGTGGAAGCCCCACTACCTGGGCACCTTCCACGCCTACGACCTCACGGTGGAGCAGGCGTGGCGCGCCTCCAGTGGCTCGACCGGCCGGCTGGAGGCCGGAGGCCCCCCGGCCGACCCGGCCCACGAGATTCCGCTCGCTCACTTCCCGGTGAGCGTGGCGTACAACAACCTCGATCGCCTGATCGAGGTGCTGGCGATCGAACTCGGCGACCACACCGTGGACACGACGAGGCTTCGCGAGCGCACGGTGGACTTCGCGCACGTCATCGAGTCGCTCGATGTGCTCATGGCGTCACTCGACACCTGACGGGTGCCGCTACGGCAGACCGCACGAATCGCTCTCACTCGAAAGGTTTGAACTGTGAGCGAACCTTACGGATTCCTTCAGAAACTCCACGACAGGGGGATCGCGACCGACTTCGACGCCGCGACCCTCTCGTCCGCGGAGGTCGTGAAGGGCCACGCGTCGGCCTGGGGAGGACCGGGGAATCTCTACCCGATCCGCCCCTATACGCTGACGCCCTCGGCCCTCGAGACCTTCATCGTCCGCGAGCGCATCCACGTGCGCATCGACGGCCTCGGTGAGGACATCGTCGACCTCCACGGCATGGCGATCTACCGTCGCCACGACCCGCACTCCGCGACCGAGATGGACTGGTCGAGCTCCACGATCACGGCGCAGTTCCTGTCGCTGCAGGTCACGGGGCACAGCGAACTCTTCGGCCAGGTCAAGGTCTCGAACACGCCCAGCAAGTCGGAGGGCGCGCGGGTCAAGCCCGCTCCGGACACGGGTGATGGGACCACGATGCCCATCAAGGACTGTATCACCATGATCTATCCTCGGTTCGAGGTGGAGCAGCTCGGCACGACCGTCGACACCGGCGACCAGGTGGTCCGTCTGGAGTCGCGGGTCGCGATGGTTCCCCCCATCGGCGACGTGTCGCGTACGTCGCGGTCGTACGCCCTGTACGACAGCGAAGGCCGTCAGCTCGGCGAGTTGCTCGCCGCTGACATCGAGATCGGGAACCTCCTGCACCACGTTCCCATCGCCAGCGCGGTGGTGCCCGCCGAGCTCGCCAGAATCCTGGCGTAAGCACCGAGACGATGAGTGACGTGCGCGTTGAAGAGCCGGCCCGCGCGAACTACCGAGCGGGCCGGCTCGGCTCCTACGCCTTCAGCGTGGAGGCCGCGATCGGCCAGAACCCGATGCGCTACCTCTTCGCCCGCCGGTTCCAGGACCGGGGATGGAGCGCCACAACCTCGATCTTCGTCATGAAGCCGGACGTGCTCTTCGGCACGTACGTGTGGATCGAGGAGCGCCTCGACTCGGCGGCGTGCGGGATCCACACCTATCTGCCGACGATGAAGCGCCCGATCCAGGTCATGGACCGGCTGATGTTCGACTGCCTGCCGCTCACGGACATCGGCTACCTCGACCTCATGGCCTGGCCCCACCCCGCGCTGCGGCGGGCCGAGGCCGACGCGTGCCCTCCGATCGACGGGCGCACCCGCGCCGAGCGCCGCTGCTTCGAAGGGGCGGGGGCTTTGGCGGGCGTGCACGTGACCGAACTGCTCACGCCTCGTCACGGCCTCGTGGTGACCAGGCTGGTGAGCCAGAAAGGGCAGGTGCTCAGGCGCTGGGACGCCCTCGAACTCGGCGCGGCTTCGGAGGACAGGCTGCCGCGCAGGGTCAGGGTCGAACGGTTGCAGAGCGGCCATCGGACGGATTTCGCCAGGACCAGCGGCATCGTGCCGCTCCCTGGCGACGCCTTCGACGCGCCGCCGGAACTGCTGCGCGACCTGGTGGAGGAAAGCCTGCGCGTCGGGGCCTCCTGAGCGTCGGCGGGCGGGGAGATCGCTGGACGGGGTCTCGTACGGGCGGGAGCCCGTGCACCGGAGGGAGTGAGCGGAGTGGCCGTGTTCCTACGGGTCTGTGTCCGCATGGTGCAGCTCATCGCGCTGAGCGCGCTCGCGGCCCCGTCGCTGCTGGCCGCAGCCCTGGCCGGCCGCCGGTCGCGTAACCGTCTCGCCGCCGGCGTCGCCCGCCTGCTCGAACGCTTCGGCGGCGCCTTCATCAAGGCGGGCCAGCTCCTGGCGACCAGGGCCGACCTGGTCGGAGTCCCCCTGGCCGAGGCGCTCGGCCGGCTGCACGACGAGGTGCGGCCGATGACCGAGGCGCAGGCGAGGGCGACGGTCGCCGCCTCGTTCGCCGAGGCGCCCGCCTTCATCGCGGCCGCGGTCTCGGCACCGCCGGTCGCGAGCGGCTCGATCGCCTGCGTCTACCAGGCTCGCATGGGGGAGAGGGACCTCGCCGTGAAGGTCCGCAGGCCGGGCATCGCCGCCGCCTTCGCGGCGGACATCGCCATCGTCACCTCCATGGCCAGGGCGCTCTCACGTCTTCCCTGGTTGAGACGGGTGCCGATGGCGGAGATCGCCGAACAGCTCGGCGCCTCCCTGATGGGCCAGCTCGACTTCGCCAAGGAACTGCGCCACCTCGGGCGGCTGCGCGACGACCTCGCGGACGTGGCGGGGGTCGTCGTGCCCTCGGCGGTGGAGGAGCTGTCGGCGGGCGGCGTCATCACCATGGAGTTCGTGGACGGGCTCGACCGGCGAACGGCAGGCGAGCTGACGGACGGCGCGCGGCAGGCGTGCGTGGTCCGTCTCGTGGGCGCGGTCTACCGGCTGCTTTTCGTGACCGGCTTCATTCACGTCGACCTGCATCAGGGAAACGTCTATTTCCGCCGGGACGGATCGGTGGTCGTGCTCGACGCGGGATTCATGTTCCAGCTCGGCGAAACGGCGAGAGAGCGCTTCACGCAGTTCTTCTCCGGGATGATTCGCGGTGACGGCGAATTCTGCGCGAATATTCTGTTGTCGACCGTCAGGCGGATGGAGCCCGACGCCGATCTGGAGTCGTTCCGCAAGGAGGCGGCGGCTCTGGTGGAGCGCAGCGCGGGCGCCGTGGCGGGCGACTTCGAGCTCGCCGCCTTCGCCGTCGAGCTCTTCGACCTGCAGCGCAGGAACCGGCTGTTCGCCGAGCCCGAGTTCGTGTTTCCGCTGCTCAGCCTGCTGTCGCTGGAGGGCGCCGTCAGGCGCTGGTATCCGTCGATGGACTTCCAGATCGAGGCCGCGCCGTACGTGATGCACGGGCTGCTGCTGGCAGATCCGGCCGTCACCTAGCGGAGGTTTCTGTCACGGACGGGGGATTGTCAGCCGGGGGTTGACAGGCCGACTATCTCCGGAGAATATGACTACATATTTCTCAAGTAAATGCGCTTCTGGTGATTGTTTAGGAATCAATATTTACGCTGGGAGTTTCGCATGACCGCGCCCGAATTTCCGCAGAATTCCCTCCAGATGCGCGGTCCTCTCGCCGTTCTCTGCCTGGCGGTCTTCGTCGTCATGGTCGACAGCACCATCGTCCAGGTGATGGTGCCCGACCTCGTGGCCATGGCCGGAGGCAGCCTCGAACAGGCCCTGTGGGCGGTCAACGGATTCGTCCTCGTCTACGCCTCTCTGCTTGTCACCGCCGGTCGGCTCGGCGGACGCTACGGGCCGCGCGCGCTCCTCCTCGCCGGCCTCGCCCTCTTCGGCCTCGCCTCGCTCGCCTGCGGCCTGGCCGCAGAACCGTGGCAGGTGATCGCCGCCAGGCTGGCGCAGGGCGCCGGCGGCGCGATGATCGTCCCGCAGAGCCTGACGATCATCGCCAACGCCTTCCCCCGCGACCGCAGGGGCATGGCGCTGGGCGTCGTCAGCACCACCATGGCGCTCGCGGCCGTCGTGGGACCGCTCGGCGGCGGCCTCATCGTCAGCACGTGGGGATGGCGCTGGGCCTTCCTGGCCAACGTGCCGATCTGTGCCGTGGCGATCCTCCTGGTGCGTGCCCTCGTCCCGGTGGCTCCGCCGTACCGGAGCTCGGCCCTCGACCTCGTGGGCGTGGCCCTGGTCATCGGAGCCCTGGCCGCCCTCACCTACGCCCTGATCGGTACGGCAGGCAATCCGGCGGCCTTCGCCGTGGGCGGCATCCTCACGCTCGTGCTGTTCGCGTGGTGGGAGCGCCGCCACACGCACCCGCTGACACCGCCACGCCTGTTCCGCGATCGCGCCTTCGTCCTGGCGGGCTGGCTGGGCTGCGCCCAGTTCCTCGTCCTGTCCGGCCTGATGCTCGTCATCAGCCTGCACGTCAGGAACGTGCTCGGTGGCAGCGCACTGGACACCGCCCTGGCCTTCCTCCCCATGGCGATCGCCGCGGGCATCCTGTCGCCGCTCGCGGGGGCGATCACCGACCGGACGGGCGGCAGGACCGTCCTCACCTCCGGGATGCTCGCCATGGCGGCGGGCGTGGCGGGCTTCGCCGCCCTGGCCGTGCGACCCGCTCCGCTCCTGGTGCTGGCGATCCCCCTGGCCGTCGTCGGCTGCGGCGTGGGCCTGGTCATGGCCCCCGCGAGCGCGGAAGCCGTCAGCACGCTCCCCCCAGACCTGGTGCCGGTCGCCTCCGGCGTGCTCAACACAGGACGCCAGGTCGCGGCCCTGCTCGGGGTCGCCGTCGCGGGAGGCGCGCTGCGGGCGGGCTCCATGCTCGCCCTGACCCTGCTGGCGGGCGTCGCCGTGCTCGCGGCGGCGAGCGGGCTGCTGCTGAGAAGCCGATCCCGCGTACTGACCACCTGACCGATCCACCAGCCATCACCGAGGAGGACGACGTGCGCCATTGCCTGACCGACCGCCAGCGCTCGATGCTGGCGCTCGCCGAGAAGGTCGCTCCGGCCCTGGCCGAACGGGCCGCCGGACACGACAGGGACAACACCTTTCCCCACGACGGCTACGCGGACCTGCGGGAAGCCGGGCTCCTGCGTCTGACAGTGCCGGAGGAACTGGGCGGGCTCGGCGCCGACCAGCAGGAGCTGCTGCTGGTCCTGGAGCACCTCGCCGCGGCCGACGGGGCCACCGCGCTGTCCTACGCCATGCACGCGGCGCCGCTCGGCTCGTGGGCCCTCACCTGGCGTCGCACCGGCGCCCCGCCGCTGGAACAGGCGTTGCGCCTGGCCGGCATGGGCCGCCTCGTCCTCGCCGCGATCGCCAGCGAGGTCGGCACGCCCAACCTGTTCACCGACGCCAAGACCACGGCGACCCGGGTGCCCGGCGGGTACGTGCTCGACGGCCGCAAGAACTTCGGCACCAACAGCGCCGCCGCGACCATGTGGGCGAGCACCGCCCGCTTCGAGGACCCCGACCTCGGACCCCGGCTGCTGATCCTGCTCGTCGACCCCTCAGGCGACGGGATCACCATCGAGCAGACCTGGGACACCCTCGGCATGCGCGCCACCCAGAGCAACGACATCGTCTTCGCCGGGCACTTCGTTCCCGACCAGGCGGTCGTCCAGTCCATCCCGATCGGCCACCTCGACGCGCAGGTGCTGGAGACGATCATCTGCTGGACCGCTCCCAGCTTCGGTGCGGTCTACACCGGCATTGCCGCCGGAGCCCTCGCCTGGAGCGTCGAGCAGGTCAAACAGCGTGACCAGCAGCACGATCCGCGCATCCAGGACGCCATCGCCGATGCCGAGACCGCGATCGAGGTCAACCGCAGCGTGCTCGCCCGGCACGCCGCAGAGGTCATGTCTGGAAATCTGGTGACACAGTTCGGTGTCCAGGAGGGCTTCGCCCGCTGTGCCCTGGTCAAGAACGTCTGCACGAACAACGCCGCCGCCGTCATGACCCGCCTGGTCGACGTCGTGGGCGGCGGCGCGATCAGCAGGCGCCTGCCCTTCGAGCGCATGTGGCGCGACGTCCAGGCGGGGCTGGTCATGCCGATCAACAACAGGACGGGCCGCGAACTGCTCGGCGCCTGCGCGCTCGGCGTCGAGACGGCCCCCGTCGTTCCCCACCCGTTCCTCGACGCGGGAGCCGGGCGAGCATGAGGCGACCATCCGCGACCCTCCCCGTGCTGCTCTCCGTCGTGCTGCTCTCCGTCGTGCTGGGCCTCGCAGGTTGCGGCGGCTCGCAGAACAGCGGCGGCGGGCTGCCCTCGCCGCTGCGCGTCGGCGTCATCCCCAACATCTCCCCGGACAATCAGCGGGCGCAGTACGAACCCTTCCGCGCCTACCTGGCCGACCGCCTCAAGACGGACGTCGAGCTCTTCGTCGCCACCAACTACGCGGGCGTCGTCGCCGCGCTCGTGGCGGGCAAGCTCGACGTCGCCTACCTCGGCGGGCTGACGATGGTCCAGGCCGAGTCCCAGACCAAGCTCGTCCCCCTTGTCACCGAGGTCGACCGCGAGACCGGCACCCCCGAGTACCTGTCGGCGATCGTGGTCAAGGACGCCTCACCGTACAAGAGCACGAAGGACGTGGTCGGCGCGGGCGGCCGGTTCGCCTTCGGCGACGTCAGCTCCACCTCGGGCAGTCTCTATCCCCGGGTGATGATCACCGACGCCGGAGCCCGCTGCGACACCGGCGACCTGACCCGCTGCCCGCCGCTCGCCTCGGTCGCCTTCACCGGCGGCCACGACGCGGCCGCCCAGGCGGTGCTGTCAGGGACGGTCGACGCCGCCGGCCTCGAACTGAGGATCCTGCACCGCCTGGAGAAGCAGGGGAGCGTACCGCAGGGAGCGCTCCGCGTGGTCGAGACACGACAGGTCATGGGCTACCCCTGGGTCGCGAGCGACAGGCTGGCCCAGCCGGTACGGCAGGCCGTGACCGACGCCTTCCTGGCGATCAAGGACCCGAAGCTGCTCGACCTCATGCGTGCCAAGCGCTACGTGGCCGTCTCCGACGCCGACTACCAGGAGGTCAGGCAACAGGCGTCGCGCCTGGGGCTGCTGACCGCCCTCAAGGGACAGTGATGCTGCACAGCGCCGCGGAGATCGTCGTCTCGGACGTGAGCGTCATCCTGGGCGGTCGCACCGTCCTGGCGGACGTCACACTGAAGGTCGAGGCGGGCGAACGCCTGGCCCTGCTCGGACCGTCGGGCGCGGGTAAGACCACCCTGCTCAGAACCATCGTCGGCGCGGTGGCTCCCACCAGCGGCCGGGTCAGCGTCGACGAGGCCGACCCCTTCGGACCGCGCCGCGAGATCACCCGGCTGCGCCGGACGATCGGCTGCGTACGGCAGCGCGACGACCTGGTGCCGGGACTGAGCGCCAGAGCCAACATCCTGGCCGGGATCGCGCACCGCTGGAGCCCAGCCGACTGGGTGACGATCGCCTGCGGCCGGGTCCCGCGCAGGTTCGTGCCGAGGCTCCTCGACCTGGCCGCCCTGCACGACATCACCCCGCTGCTGCCGCAACGGGTCGAGCACCTGTCGGGCGGCGAGCGCCAGCGGGTCGCCCTCGCGCGCGCCCTGTTCGGCGAGCCGCGCCTGATCCTGGCCGACGAGTGCACCTCCGGGCTCGACCCCGTCCGCGCGGCCGTCGCCCTGCGGCATCTGCGCGCCAGCGGCTCGACGGTCGTGGCCACCACCCACGACCTCAACGTCGCCGGACGCTGCGACCGGGTCGTGGCCCTGCGCGACGGGCGGATCGTCTACGACGGGCCGCCGCCCGCCACCGAGGAGGTCGAGCGTATCTACGGAACGGCAGGACGAGAGGACATGGTGACCGGGCGATGGACGATCTGAACCCGCGACGCGGCTGGGGACGCCTGGCCGTCCTCGCCGTCGTGGCCTTGCTCGTGGGCTGGTCGTTCGCGGGAACGGACGTCGGGCCTGCCTCGCTGATCCAGGGGAGGGAGGGCGCGCTCCAACTGCTCTCCGGGCTCTTCCCGCCCGACCTCGACGGCGACCTGCTGTCCAGGGTGCTGGCCGCCACCGTCGAGACGCTGCAGATGTCGGTCGCGGCCCTGGTGCTCGGCGTGCTGATCGGCCTGCCGCTGGCGCTCCTCATGGCGGGGAACGTCCAGGCCCCCGCCGGAGTCGCGATGGCGGCCAGGACCGTCGCCACGCTGCTGCGGAGCGTGCACGAACTGCTCTGGGCGCTGCTGTTCGTCGCCACCGTCGGCCTCGGACCGGCGGCGGGGGTGTACGCGATCGCGCTGCACTCGGCGGGCGTGCTGGCGAAGCTGTGCTCCGAGCAACTGGAGGCGGTGGACCGCGGCCCCGTGGAGGCCATGCGGATCACCGGCGGCAGCAGGACCAGCACGGCGCTGCTCGGCATCCTGCCGCAGGCGCGGGCCAACCTCGCCTCCCAGGTGCTCTACCAGTGGGAGTGCAACATCCGCAGCTCCGTGGTCATCGGCTTCGTCGGGGCCGGCGGCATAGGCCAGGCCCTCGGCATCGCCCTGCACCTGTTCCGCTACCAGGAGCTCGCCACCCTGGTCGCCTCCGTCGTGGTCCTCGTCATCGGCGTCGACAGGATCTCGAAGGTCTTCCGGAGCCGCATGGGCGCGGCCTCTGGGCGCACGAGCGACCGTAGGTCGCGTCCCCACCGATCGCTCCTTGAAGGGAGTCCACGATGAAGTTCCTCTTCGTCATGCACGACGCGCCGTACGGCAGCGAACGGACCTACAACGGCATCAGATGGGCCCGCCAGATGCTGGAGGAGGACGGCAACGAGGTCAAGGTGTTCCTCTTCGGCGACTCGGTGTCGTCGGCCGTGGCGGGACAGAAGACGCCCGACGGCTACTACAACATGGGCAACATGATCAAGAGCCTGGTGGCGCGCACTGCCGAGGTCGGCTGCTGCGGCGCCTGCCTGGACGCCCGCGGCATCAAGGAGGACGGCGTCACACCGGGCGCGCGGCGTTCGTCGATGAAGGAACTGGCCCAGTGGACCGCCTGGGCCGACCGCACGATCAACGTCTGAACGCCTGAACGCCACCGGCCGGGCGCCCGTGAGGGCGCCCGGCCGGTGCGTTGTCAGGCCAGCCCGGCCATCGCCTTCACGGCCCTGTCGACTTCCTGCGGGCTGGTCACGATGCTCGGACCGAACCGCACGAACGACTCGCGGTACGGTGTGGCCGCCGCGGAGACCCCCTGCTCGCCCAGGCGTTTCACGACCGCCTCCGGCTCCATGCCGTCGACGGCGCAGCACACGATCCCCGCTGAGACGTCGGCCGCTCTCGGAGTGACCAGCCGCACGTGCCGCAGTGCCGCCAGCCCCTCCTTGAGCTGGTCGGCCTGCGTGCGCACCCGTTCGGCGACGCGGGCGAGCCCGATGCTCCGGTGGAAGTCCACCGCCGCGGCGAGCGCCCACCGGTGCTCGAAGCTGTGGTAGCCGCCGGGCGTGCCGAGCTGGCCGGGCGGTCCGGCGGGCGGCTTGGCGGCGAACCAGCCCATGAAGGCCGGCATCGAGAAGCTCGGGATGACCTGGTCCACCCGCCCCCAGCCCGCCGCGTTGCCCCAGACGAACCCGGTGCCGCGCGGGCCGAACAGCCACTTGTGCCCCGAGGACATGAACAGGTCGCAGCCGAGGTCGGCCATGGTGCTGTTCTCGGCGGCGAAGCCGTGCACGCCGTCGACGCACAGCACGATCCTGTCCGCTTGGTCGCGGCTCGCGTTGATCCGGGCGACCGCGTCGGCGATCGCCTTCACCGGCAGCTTCACGCCCGTGCTCGAGTGGACCCACGTCATCGCGAGCACCCGGGTGCGATCGGTGATCGCGTCGGTCACGGCCGCGGCCATCGCGGCGGCCGACGCCTTGGCCGGGTCCTCGTAGACGCGGACGGTCACCTGCTTGGCGCCCGTGGCCGCCGTGCGCAGGCGCAGCGCCTCGTAGGTGGAGTAGAACTCGTGGTCGGTCGTGACGACCTCGTCGCCCTCCTTGAGGCGCAGGCCACCGTAGACCAGGCCGATGCCCATGGTCGCGCTGTCGGTGAGGGCGATCTCGTCGGGGCGTCCACCGAGGTAGCCGGCCAGGGCCCGCCGTACCTTGTCGCTGCGTTCGAAGTCCTGCATGCCCATGCCGTACTGCTGGGGGAAGCTGTCGAGGCCGGCCCGCAGCTCCTCGATGGCGACGCGGACCGGAGCGGGGTGCGAGGCGAGCATGAAGGCGGAGAAGTGGGCGGTGTTACGGGTGAGCTGGAACTGATCCCTGACGGACTGCCAGTCGCCCGGGTCGAAGGGGGCGGGGGCCTTCGCGGCCTTGGGCGCGGGCTGCGGGGCGGCCGCCGTGCAGCCCGCGGCGAGCACCCCGGCCGACGCCAGGAGTAATGACCGCCGATCAAAAGCTCTTTTGATAGTTGAATCGTTCTGCGCAGCCATGGTGCCTCCTGTTTCAGAGGTGATCGGCGATCCCTTGCTATATATTTCTCAAGCTTATCATTGGACCTCTTGTCGCCAAAGGGCGCGGGTTTTCGGTGATTCTCGCAAGGGGATGGGTTTCGTCCGTCTCGGTCACAGAGGTGTGCAGCTGAGATTCATGCTGGTCTTCCGCGACGCGGCCGGCCTCGCCCCGAGTGGGTAGTTGGCGCTTACGTCGCGCTGGCGTGGCGCGGCATCAGTGCTCGCTCAAGCCCATTCGCAGCACGACGATTCGAGGGCGGAAGCCGCACTTCGTCGACGGCAGGCCGTCGTTCTCGCGGGGAGCCCGCACGGGGGGGCGCGGTGGAGATCCGGGCCGCCTATCGATAGGCGACACTTTCGTTAGTGTCAACTGTCAGAAGCTTGGGGCGAACGCGCGATATTCCATGACATTTCCACATAGGAGAAAGTTGGGGGCGATGTCACGATGAGGCCGCGGCGCGCCGGTGCCTGCTCCTGGCGCGGCCCGAAGCCGCTTCCCACGTCATTCCCCGGAGGCCCCCGTGACCACTCTGGCGATCCCCGGCCAGTGGATGTCGGCCGCGAACACCGGCCGGCACAAGCTCATGCTCAACCTCTACATGCTGATCGTGATCGGGCACTGGGCCGAGCACATCGCCCAGGCGATCCAGGTGTACGTCCTCGGCTGGCCCCTGCCGGAGGCGCGCGGCGTCCTCGGCATCCCTTTCCCCTGGCTCGTCACCTCGGAATGGATGCACTACGGCTACGCGCTGCTCATGCTCATCGGCCTCATCGTGCTGCGTCATGGCATGGTCGGCCGGGCCAGGACCTGGTGGAACATCTCCCTCGGCATCCAGGTCTGGCACCACCTGGAGCACCTGCTCCTGCTGCTGCAGGCGCTCACCGGCAACAACCTGCTCGGGCGGCCGGTCCCGACCAGTCTCATCCAGCTCCTCGTACCGCGACTGGAACTGCACCTGTTCTACAACGCCCTGGTCTTCGTGCCGATGGTCGTCGCGGTCTATTTCCACCTCCGTCCGAACGCCGCCGAGCGCGCGGCGATGGGTTGCTCCTGCGCGGCGCCCATGAAGGCGTGACTCCCGTGGCGGTCAGGCGCCGTCCGTCGGGCGTGCACCTGGTGATGGCCCTGATGTCCCTCTTCCTGCTCTACCTGTCGGTCCCGAACATTGCACCCGTCCTGAGGGCGGCCACCGCCGACGGCGCCGCGGGCTGGTTCACTCCCGTACGGCTGGCCTGCGTCCGCCATCCGGGGCACGAGCAGTGCACCTGGATGGGCGGCTTCCAGGCGGACTCGGGAGCGGCGCCGCGCGCCGACGTCGCCCTGTACGGCAGCGACCGCGCGTCGAACCGGGCGGGGGAGCGGACCCGCGCGGTCGACGTCGGCCGCCGCTACCAGGTGTACGGTCCGGGCGGCTCGCGCGAATGGATCGCCATCGGGCTCATGCTGCTGGCCGGCGTGGGCCTGCTGGCCTACGCGATCGTCGGGCACGTCCGGCCGAAGACGCGCGCGGCGCGGCCGCCCGCTCATGACCGGGAGCCCGACCTGGGCGAGGGGCCCGACCTGGACGAAGGGGTGGCGCGCGGCCGATCGGGATGATCCGGGCCGCCCCCTCCCGGCGGCAGGCGCCAGGAGGGGGTGAGCGCCGCTCAGGCGGCCGGCCGGATCTCCACGATCGGGCAGGCGGGCCACGAGCGCGCGATGCGCAACGCCTCGTCCAGATCGGGCACGTCGATCTCGACGAACCCGCTGACCACCTCCTTGCCCTCCACGAACGGCCCATCGGTGACCACCGGGTCGCCCGCGCCCAGCCGTACCGTGCTGGCGGTCTCGGCCGGCGCCAGATGCGCGTGATGGGTGATCACGTCGGCGTGGTCGGCGAACCACTGCCCCACCTTCGCGTAGGCGGCCTGCGTCTCCGCCTGGTCCATGGCGGCCAGCGCAGCGGCGTACTCCTCGTTCTCGATGAACATCAGCACGTACTTCATCGTCGTCCCCCTCCTGATGGGTATGGCCTTTCACCAGGTAGACGAACGGCGGACCCGCGAATACGACACCCCTTGGTTGCCTGCGGGCGGCGAGAGCTCATACACTATTCCACATAGTTGTGGAGGAGCTTCATGGGTGACAAGACGCCGTTGTACGAAACCTTCGCCCAGGTGGCCAAGGCGCTGGCCAGTGCGAAGCGGCTGGAGCTCCTCGACCTGCTGGCCCAGAGTGAACGCTCCGTCGAGGTGCTGGCCGGTGCCGCCGGACTCGGCCTGACGAGCGCCTCCAACCACCTGCAGGTCCTGAAGCAGGCGGGCATCGTGGCCACGCGCAAGGAGGGGACGAAAGTCTTCTACCGCCTGGCGGGAGACGACGTCGCCGACCTGTGGGCGCGGCTGCGCGGCGTCGCCTCGGAGCACCTGGCGGAGGTCGACCGGGCGCGCACCGCCTACCTCGGACCCGCGGACACCGAGCAACTGACCCGCGCCGAGCTGCTGCGCAGGATCCAGGAAGGCGACGTCACCGTCATCGACGTGCGCCCGCGCGAGGAGTACGCCGCCGGACACATCCCCGGCGCGCTGTCCTTCCCCGTGGACGAGCTCCTCGACCGGCTGACCGAACTGCCGGAGGACGGCACGATCGTGGCGTACTGCCGGGGCGAGTACTGCGTGTTCGCGCATGACGCCGTGCGGGCGCTGGTCGCACAGGGGCGGCGTGCCGTACGCCTGGAAGACGGCATGCTGGAGTGGCGTCTCGCCGACCTGCCCGTGGCCACCGGCGCATGATCCCTCCGCCGGACCTTGGCCACGAAGTGCTCCGCTGCGGGTACGCCTCAAGAACCTTCGATGTGGGCGGGGGCCAGTCAGGTCCAGGCGTCGGTCGGGCCGAAGTTGCACGGTCCCGTACGGGGTGCACGTGGGCAGCCGCGTCGTCGCGGGACCCGACACCTCCGGAGGACCCGGCCGATACCTGGTGACGATGTGCGCGGCACCTGGGGAACGGCACATTGAGCTGGGTGAACACCTCTCATCCAGAAAACCGCCGCACGGTCGTGCCTGTCCTGATCATCGCCGTCTGGTCGGTGAGCTATCTGGTCCTCGGCCTTGTCTGGGCCCTCGGCGGGCCCGGTTATCCGTTCGACGCCGGCCGCGCGGGCGCCGGCAACACCCTGCTCGACCCGCTTCCGGCGGCGGTCGGCGGGAGCGTGCTGGCGGTGTCGGCGCTGGTGGCAGGCGTCGTCGCCGTGCTCGCCGCCAAGGACCGTCTCAACCGGGTCACCGCCGTCGTGGCCGTCGTCGCCGGCGTCGGCCTGGCGGTGATCCTGCCCGATGTCCGCATCATGATGACCGCCGGGTACCTGCCGGTGATGCTCGCCGCCGCGCTCGCGGGTCAGGTCGAGTTCTCGATGATCGCGTCCATGCTGACCTGGCCGAGCGTCAACCTGCTGATCCTGACGGCGGCCGGTGTCAGCCTGATGGCCCTGGGCACGCGCGCACTGCTCGGTGGGCGCGGGCGGTCCGGTGGTGTCGACGGCGCGCTCCGGCCGCCGGGCAGTGTCGACGGGGCGATCCGGATCGGGTGGTACGCGACCGCCGTCGCGGTCGCCGTCCCCGTCTTCTACGCCGTCACCCGCGTCGGCTGGCTGCTGGGCGTTCCCGTCGGCATCAGCGACGAGTTCCTGGCCTACATCGCCGAGATCACCCCGATCGGTGCCGGTCTCGGCGCCGTCGCTCTCCTCGGCGCGGTTCTGACCGTCGGCCTGGTCCGGCCGTGGGGTGAGGTCTGGCCGCGCTGGCTGCCGTTCCTGGGTGGCCGGCCGATTCCGGCACGCCTCCCGGCCTACTCGGCGCTGGCCGTCTCCTTCCCCATCACGTCCGCCGGGCTGATGTACGTCCGCCGCAAGCTCAGCGGCGAGCGGGTCGGCCCGGACGGGGCGGAGGACGAGCTGGGCGCCTGGCTGCCGGAGATGTTGTGGCCCCTGTGGGGCGCCGCCCTGGCGGTGGCCGCTCTGGCGTACCTCATCCGCCGCCGGCACCTCGCTCACGGCCGCTGACCATAATGGTGGGCATGGAAGAGTCCCCGTCTCCGGCCGGGGCCGCGATGGATTCGTTTCTCAGCCGGCATCAAGTGAGCGGCGACGCCGCGCTCGCCGTCCTGCTCGCGCTGCCCCTCGGCCTGATGTCGTTCGCCCTGCTCCGGACCTCGGACAGTCCGCTCGCCCTTCGCCTGCTCGCGGGTCTGGGGGCGCTGGTGCTGCATGGTTGCGTAGTCCCGCGCCGGCTGCGCCCGCGGTTCGCGTACGGCCTGGCCGCCGCGGCGATGCTGCTGCTGGTGTTGCTCCCGCCCCTGCACGACCCGTCCGGCGCCTACTATTCGGCGGTGCTGCTGCCGAGCTCGCTGGTCTTCGGGCTGCTGCTCTACACGGTGTCCGGCCGGCTCGATCTCCTGTCCGGCCTGGCCTGCCTGGCCGTCGCCCTGGCCGGGGTGGGCCTGGTCCTGGCGCGCCTGTGGGATCCGCCTTCGTGGGGAGGCTCGTCGGGCGGCTACGACCTGGTCTCCTGGCGGATCGGGCTGTCGGCCGGCCTGGTCGCCATGACGGCGTGCCTGTGGTCGCTGGGCCGCCTCAGCCGGATACGGGCGTTGTTCCTGGCCGAGCTCAGGGCGAAGGCGGAGCGTGCCGAGGCCGACCGCGCGCGGGAGCGGGCGGAGGCGGCGCGGGCGGAGCGCGACCGGATCAGCCGCGAGATGCACGACGTGGTGTCGCACTCGCTCGCCGTGATGGTCAGCCAGGCGGAGGGCGGCAGGCTGTCGGATCCGGACTCGCCCGGGGCGGGCGTGTTCGCCACCATCGCCGGTGTCGGACGCGACGCCCTGCGCGACATGCGCGGGCTGCTGGGCGTGCTCCGCGCCGACGGCGGCACCGCTCCGCAACCTGGCCTCGGCGACCTCCCCGACCTGCTCGGCCAGGTGCGCGCTACGGGTGTCCGCGTCGCCGTACAGGAGGTCGGGGAGGCCCGGCGCCTGCGTCCCGCCGTCGACCTGACCGCCTACCGCGTCATCCAGGAGGGGCTGACCAACGTCATCAAGCACGCGGGGGCGACGGCCGCGGCCGATCTGACGCTCGCGTGGCGTCCGGACGGACTGCACATCACCATCGAGGACGACGGCGCCGCGCCGGCCACGGGAGAGGCCGGCGTCGGGCTGACCGGGATGCGCGAACGTCTCCGCATGGTGGGCGGCACCGTGGCGATCGGCGGGCGGCCCGGCGCGGGCTTCGAGCTGTCGGCCACTCTGCCCTACGAGTCGAGGAGTCTCCCATCATCAGGATCATGATCGTCGACGATCAGGAGCTGCTGCGCAACGGCTTGACCATGGTCGTCAGGTCCCAGCCCGACATGGAGGTGGTCGCCGAGGCCGGTGACGGGCTGGAGGCACTGAAGGCGCTGGAGTCGCGGCGTGTCGACGTGGTGGTGATGGACATCCGCATGCCCCGGATGGACGGCGTCACCGCCACCCGTGAGATCCAGAGGCTGGACGACCCGCCGAAGGTGCTGGCGCTGACCACGTTCGACCTCGATGAGCACGCCCTGGCCGCGCTGCGCGCCGGAGCGAGCGGGTTCATGCTGAAGGACGCGTCCGGCGAGGAGATCATCGCGGCGATCCGGCACGTGCACGGGGGCGACTCGATCATCGCGCCGTCCACGACGCGGCGTCTCATCGGGCAGCTCGTCGCCAGGGCCGACAGCGACCCGGAGGCCGTACTCGGGATGCTCACGCAACGTGAGCGCGAGGTCTTCCTCGGCCTGGCCCGTGGCGCCTCCAACGCGGAGATCGGGGCCGATCTGTTCCTGTCGGAGACCACGGTCAAGACGCATGTCGGGCGCATCCTGGGCAAGCTCGGGCTGCGCGACCGGGTTCAGGCGGTGGTCCTGGCGTACGAATCCGGCGTCGTCACTCCTGGGGAGCAGGCCACCGGCTGAGCGGTCAGCCGCGCTGCCGGCCTGGCCGCGGCAACCGCCTCCTGACGCCTCCCAGAGGAACACGTGCACAGGCTCTGACGGCACGTGCACTTCGCCGACCTCGAACGCGGCCACCCCCTGGCCGTCGCCGGCTCCTCGCACCGTTACCGCTGGGACTACGACACCGCGACGCTGCACGCCGAATAGACCGCGAGCCCTTGAACCGTCGGCCTCCTACCTGCCGCAGGCCGGAACGACGCCGGTGAGCGACGCTGCCACCACCGGCGAAGCCGCGATCGAGGTCCAGCCGACCGCGGGGGGAAGCGGGGCGATCATCCGGGTGACACCTCACCAGGACGGTTTCATCGCCGCGCGCGCGTCACCGTCGCGCGCGGCTAGCGCTTCGCCCTGCGGAGAGCGGCTCGGGCCCGCACCGCCATGGCCTCGTCGACCATCTCGCCCTCGAAGGTGATCGCGCCCGCTCCGCGTGCCCGAGCCTCGTCAACGGCGACGATCAGACGCTCGAAGCGGGCGATCTCCTCCGGGTTCGGCGAGAAGACGGCGTTGATGGCGGGGACGTGGGAGGGATGGATGGCCATCATGCCTTCGTAACCGAGCGAGCGATTCTGCTCGGCGAAGGCACGCAGCCCGTCGAGGTCGCCGATGGTCGTCCACAGGCCGCCGACGGGGCAGGGCACGCCCGCCGCCCGGACGTCCAGCAGCACGCGCGAGCGCAGGGCGAGGGTCTCGGCGCCGGACGGGCTCCACCGGTAGCCGACCGCGCGTTCGACGTCGCCGCCCCTGCCGGTGACCGCGCCCAGGTAGGCGACGCGCGGCGCCGCCCGGCCGATGTCGCGGGCGTCGTGGAGGGCGGCCGCGCTCTCCAGCAGCGGCACCAGGGCGAGGTGCCCGTCCGGCAGGCCGTGTTCTCGTTCGCACCAGCTCAGCAGCCGATCGGCGAGCCGCACGTCGTCCGGGCCGGCCACCTTCGGTACGACCACGCCGGTCAGGCGGGCGTGGGCGACGGCGCGTAACTCCTCGGCGGCCGCCCAGCTGTCGAGGGGGTTGATCCGGATGAACAGCGCCATGTCCCCGGTGTGAGCGGCGACGGCCGCCGCCACCTGTCGCCTGGCCGCGGGCTTGTCCTCCGCCGGGACGGCGTCCTCGAGATCGAGGATGGCGGCGTCCGCCCCTGCCGCTTCCGCCTTGGCCAGCCAGCCGGTGCGAGTGCCCGGGACGAAGAGCAGGGAACGCAAGGAGGGACGCTCAGATGACACCACGCTTCTCCAGGTCCTCGACGTCCTCGCCGGTCAGGCCGAGCCATTCGCGGTAGACGAGGTCGTTGTCCTGCCCCAGGGCGGGCCCGGTCCGCCAGACCTGTCCGGGCTCGCGGCGGAAGTGGGGGAGGGCGGCCTGCATGCGGACCGGCCCCAGGTCGGGGTCGTCGATGGTGACGATGTCGCCGCGCTCGGCGTAGACAGGGTCGGCGGCGATGTCGGCGGCCGAGAAGATCCGGGAGGCCACCACCTCGGCTTGGGCGAACGCGCGCAGGCACTCCTCGGTGCCACGCCCGGCGACCCAGGCCCGCAGCTCCTCGTCCAATCGTTCACGTCCGGCGAGCTGCTGGGCCGCGGTGGCGAACTCGTCCTCCGGCAGGCCCAGCAGGCGGACCACGTTCAGCACGGAACGCAGCGTCGCGGACGTCACCGTGATCCAGTCGTCGTCGCGCGACCGGTAGGTGTTGATCACGGCGGCAGGAGCGACGGCGAGCTGGTTGCCGGACCTGCCGGGCGTCACGCCGAGCTGGTCATGGGCGATGACCTGCCACTCGACCAGCCGGAAGAGCGGCTCGAACAGGGCCAGGTCGATCCACTCGCCGTCGAAGCCGGGATCGTCGGAGCGCCGGTGCAGGGCGGCGAGCACGGCGTAGGCGCCCATCAAGCCCGTCACCGCGTCTCCGTGCGAGAACCCCGTGTGCACCGGCGGGCCGTCCGCGAAGCCGGTCAGGTGGACGACGCCGCTGCGAGCCTCGCCGACCTTTCCGAAGCCGGGCGCGTCGGCCAGCGACGACGTCGCACCGAACCCGGAGATCTGCAGCAGTACGGCCCGGGGGTTGAGCCGGTGCACGGCCTCCCAGTCGAGTTCCCAGGCACGCAACCGCGAGGCGCGCAGCGTGACGATCACGACGTCGGCCCAGGCCACGAGGCGGTGGGCGACACGCCGGCCGTCGGGGTCGTGCAGGTCCAGGGTGACGGAGCGCTTGTTGCGGCCGGCGACCTTGAACCACAGCGGCACCCCGTCACGGGTCGGTCCCATCGCGCGGGCGGCGTCGCCGGTCCCCGGCGGCTCCACATGGACGACATCCGCGCCCTGGTCGGCCAGGAGGGAACCGGCCAGCGGCCCGGCGACCACGTGGGCGAACTCCACCACCTTCAGTCCGCGCAACTGTCCGCGCTGTTCAAAGGCCACGCATGAACTCCTTCGTCCTGTTTGACGGAATTCATCGTGCCTCGCGCGAGAAATGCAGGTCTAGCAGAGATGCTGGATAAATTTATGCTGTTTCCGCATCACCGGGCGATCCAGGACGCGCCCGGTGGCACCTCGCGCCCGTCGACGCGTGCCTCCTCCAGCACCTCCAAGAACGCGGCGGCGGCGGGCGGCAGCGTCCGGCGGGCACGGACGACGACGTCCAGCCGCCGCTCGACCACGGGACCGACGAGGTCGCGCTGCACAACGCGCCCCGGCCCCAGCAGGGGCAGCACCAAGGCCGGCAGGGCCGACACGCCCAGCCCGGCGGCGACCAGGCCCCCCAGGGTCGCCACGTTGCTCGCCTCGGCGGCCGGTGCGGCAGTGGCGCCCACCTGGGCGAAGGCCGCGTCGGTGAGCCTGCGGACGCTGGACTGCGGCCCCACCGCGAGAAAGGGTTCAGTGGCGAGATCCTCCCAGGTGAGCTCGTCGCGGTCGGCCAGCGGGTGGCTCTCGGGCAGCACGGCTCGGAACCGGTCGCGGATCAGCGGGCGGTGGTCGAGCCGGTCGGAGGCGGCGCCGATGGTGGTCACGGCGAAGTCGGCGTCGCCCGACAGCACCCTGCCGATGACGGCCCGTTCCAGGCCGTCCATGATGCGCACGGTCACCTCCGGCCGCTGCCGCCGGAACGCCGAGACCAGGCGGGGCAGCAGCACGGCGGCCACCGATGGCAGGGTGGCCATGGCCATCACGCCCGACTCGCCCGACAGATAACGCCGCAGCTCCTTCATGCCCGACCGGTGGGCGTCGACGATCTGCTCGGCCACGCGCAGCGTCTCTTCCCCGGCCGCGGTCAGCTGCACGTTGCGGGTGTCGCGTTCCAGCAGCCGCACGCCGAGCATGCGCTCCAGATCGGCCACCGCCCGGCTCAGTGTCGACTGCGAGACCCGCAGCTGCGCGGCGGCGGCGGTGAAGCTGGCTTCCCTGGCCACGGCGAGATAGGCGGTCAGCTGCCGCAGAGTGGTGTCCACGCGCCAACTCTTGCGCAAATCGCATGGATAAATCCACCTCTGATCGTGGACGCGAAACAGCGGCGCTCGGAAACTTGCCCGTAACCTCCCGCCCCGCGAAAGGACCGCGATGATCGCACTCCTCGGCTTCCTCACCATCGGCGTTTTCCTGGTGCTGACCATGACCAGGAAAGTGTCGGTCCTCACCGCGCTGGTGCTCGTGCCGATCGTGGCGGCGCTCGCCGGCGGCTTCGGCAGCGAGGTGGGCAAGATGACCCTCGACGGGCTGATCAAGGTGGCCCCCACCGGCATCATGATCGCCTTCGCGGTTCTGTACTTCAGTTTGATGATCGACACGGGCCTGTTCGATCCGCTGATCCGCGGGATACTGCGAGCGGCCAAGGACGACCCGCTGCGCATCGCCGTGGGCACAGCGGTCATCACCATGTGCGTGGCTCTGGACGGCGACGGTGCCTCCACCTTCCTCATCACCGTCTCGGCCCTGCTGCCCGTCTACAAACGGCTCGGGATGAGCCCGCTGGTGCTCACTGGCGTCGTCGCGCTGGGCGCAGGTGTCATGAACATGGTCCCCTGGGGAGGCCCCACGGCGCGTGCCATGGCGGTGCTCAAGCTCGACAGCTCGCAGGTGTTCACGCCGGTCCTGCCCGCGATGGCGGCCGGCATCGCTTGGGTGCTGGTGGCCTCGTACCTGATCGGACGCAGGGAACGGAGCCGGCTGGGCACGGTGTCGCTGCCCGAGCAGCCGCAGGTCGTCGGCGACGGGCCCGGGACGCCGCTCGCGCCGCCGCGGCGTCACCCGGCTCTGACCGCCTTCAACCTGGTGCTGACCCTCGTCCTGCTGGTCGCGCTGGTGCTGCAGTTGATGCCGCTGCCGGTGCTGTTCGTCGTCGGCTTCGCCATCGCGCTGCTGGTCAATCACCCCACCTGGGACAAACAGCAGGAACTGCTGGAGAAGCACGGCAAGAGCGTGGTGCTGGTCACCACGATGATCTTCGCCGCGGGCGTGTTCACGGGCATCCTCACCGGCACCAAGATGATCAACCAAATGGCCGCCACCTTCGTCGACGTCATCCCGGACTCCCTCGGCGGGCATCTGCCGGTGCTGGTGGCGATCACCAGCATGCCGCTCAGCCTGGTCTTCACCCCTGATTCCTACTACTTCGGCGTGCTGCCCGTACTGGCACAGACCGCGGGAGGATTCGGCATCGAGTCGGCCGAGATCGCGCGCGCCGCCATCCTCGGCCAGATGACCACCGGCTTCCCCCTCAGCCCGCTCACCGCGGCCACGTTCATCCTCGTCGGCATGAGCGGCGTGCAACTGGGGCAGCACCAGCGCTTCATCTTCGGCTGGGCGTTCGCCACCACCGCCGTCATGACCGTCGTCGCGCTGCTGACCGGCGCCATCTCACTCTGAGGAGCACTCCATGACATGCGCACGCACGCTCGCCGCCCTGTCCGCTGCCGCGCTGATATCGCCGTTCATGGCGTCAGCGCCGGCCGCCGCCGACACCGACCCCTTCCTCTCCTACGACAGGCCCGCCACGTACGAGGTCCGCACCGAACGGGTGTCCGTCCCGCTCCGCGACGGCTCCCACCTGGCCTGCGACCTGCACCGCCCCGCCGCCGAGGGCCGCTTTCCCGCCATCGTCCACGACTACACCGCCTACGACGATCTCGACAACCTCGCCCTGGCCGCGGCCTACTTCGTCGCCCGCGGCTACAACGTCGCCGCCTGTAACGCCCGCGGCTCCGGCGATTCTCCCGGCCATCTCGACCCCTTCAGCGGCCAGGAGCAGCGCGACAACTACGACCTCATCGAATGGCTGGCCGTCCAGCCCTGGTCCACCGGCAAGGTCGGACAGATGGGCGTCAGCTACGGCGCCCACGCATCCCTGCTCGTCGCCGTCAACAAGCCTCCCCACCTGACGGCGATCATTCCGATCGAAGGAATCAGCGACTGGTACGAGAACACCATCTACCGGGGCGGCATCTACTCGGCCAGGATCCGCGACTGGCAGCGCTCCACTGCTCCCGACACGTTGACGACCTACGCCCGGCATCCGCTGTATGACGACTTCTGGCGCGAGCGCAGCGTCAAGGCCCGCTGGAAGAACTTGGACATCCCGGCCCTGGAGATCGCCGGCTGGTACGACCGCTATCGCCAGGGCATGGTGGAGAACTTCCAGGCCCGCCCGCGCAACGTCTGGCTGGTGGCCGGGCCGTGGCAGCACGGCCTGCCCTACGGCCAGCCCGCCGACATCGGCTTCGGGCCGTACCTGGCCTGGTGGGACCGCTGGCTCGGCGGACGCAGGGACGCTCCGCTGCCCGCCGCCAAGGTCACCTCCTACGAGATCCCCAGCCCTGGCGCCGGGACCGGCTGGAAGCGGTTCTCCACCTGGCCGCCGCGCGGCGCCCGGCAGGAGCGGCTCAGTCTCGCCGCCGACGGCACGCTGAGCAGCAGCCCATCGGCCGCCACCACCCGCGGCTTCACGGTCAACACCGAGACCACGCCGGCCTCCCCGGACGAGAAACTCAGCTTCCAGACCCGGCCCCGCCGGGCCGACCTGGTCCTGGCGGGCGAGGTCACCGCGAAGGTACGAGCGGCGTTCACCGCCACCGACGGCAACATCGCCGTCATCGTCGAGGACGTCGCCCCCGACGGCACCTCGAATCGCATCACCCAGGGCTGGCTCAAGGCCAGCCACCGCTTCGGCCACGACCGCGCGGTCCCCGTGCGCCCCGGCACGGTCTATGACCTCGACATCCGCACCTGGCCGACGCACTACCGACTGAGCGCCGGGCACAGCCTGCGCGTCACCATCAGTAGCGACGACTACCCGGAGATCGACTCCGACGCCCCCGCAGGGCAGGTCAGCCTCCGTCTCGGGCACGGCGGCACCGAGATCCGCCTGACCACGTACGAGGACAACCGCTAGTGTTAGAGCCATGAACCGCGCCGTACAGGCGGGGGCTGAGGGACATGTCCGTACATCTCGATCTCTCTGGCCTAGAACGTTCCATGAACGGACCCCAGAGGGGTCCCTCCCCGCAAGGGGGAAGGCCCGTTGACGTGCAACTGTCAGGGCAAACGCCGCAGGATGTCGATCAGAATGCCATAGCAGCCGCAACAGGAGCAGTGCGCTGCCCAGCAGACTCGCAGTCAGCTTGCCACTTCGTCGAAATGTCGAACGAAGGGCAAAAGAGCGGCCGCGACGACCATTGCCGCTAGGCAGACTATGACTGGCCAGAATATCCAAGCATTGAACCATCGGATCGTTCGCCGGCCATACCTTTGAACCCAATCCCATCGTGGAGAGCGCGTGGCACCGCTACCCCTGGAGCGGCTCCAGCACGGACCCTGATTAATCGCACGCCGTTGATGCCGTCATCTCGGCCTGACCTTCGAAACTGTGCGTCTGCAGCGTGGCGACGTCGCGGTGAAGGCTCGAACGGAAGTCCGAGCCATGGGCAGGAGGGACGGTCCGCGTCGCTCGGCGGTCGGAGGCGACCACCCGCGAGCGGCCTTCAGCATGGCGCGCCGGATGTCTCCGGATGTCTCCGCGGGCCTGCGGCAGAGGCGGGGGCGGGGGCGGGTGTCAGTGTTCGTACCAGGGGTCGGTGACACCGCCGGGGCAGGCCAGCTTCTGCGCGTCGAGGTGAGTGAGCCTCGCTCCCGCTTCGTACGCACTGCGCAGGAAGTCGAGCACTGTGCCGACAGGATCGGCAGCGGCCCGGGCGTCGTCATAGCGCAGGATCGCCAGGTGGCTCCCGCGCGCCGGGAGCCACTCCGCCCGCTCGGGGTGCAACGGCTCTTGTTCCAGGCCGGGTGGTTCGGGGGCGGTGTAGGAGTAGAAGGCGGGCCAGGGGCGTTCGGCGTCGCCGAACCAGAACCCGGCGCTGATCACCTCCCAGCTGTACGCCTCTCTGCTCACCGGATCGACCTGCGGCGAAGCGCCCACGACACGGCCGGTGAATCGGGTGACCGCGATGTCGAAGGTGTGCCAGAAATGGTGCACCGGGCTGATCTTGCCGGCGAAACCGGCGGCGTGGCGATCGAGCAGCCGGGCCACCTGCGACAGTATCCGCCAGTAGCGGTTGATCAACGCGGGATCGTATGCGGCGTGTGCGGTGTCCTCGGCGAACGGAATTTGATCGCCCAGGTCGAACGGCACCGCCCGGATCTCCGGCCTTATGCCGAAACCCTCCAGTACGGCGAACAGATTCGCGTGAAAGCTCGCCACCGACTGCTCCGCCAGCCCGAACTCGGCGCTGCGCCCGTCCAGGACATCGACGACCAGCCGGTGGCGCACCAGGTCGAAGTCGATGCAGAACAGCGGCATCTCGCCCAGTCCGCCCATCGGCCGGGTGGTCAGCCCGCGGCCGGTCAGATGGAACGGAACGTTCCACCAGTGGTTGCGCCTGTCGCTTGCCGTCAGCCGTACTTTGCCGACGATCTGTGCGAACCGGTGCATGGTCTCTTTCGTGTCAAACCACTCTTCCAGCGGCAGCGGTGGGAATATGTCCATGACGACCCCCTTTCCGTGTTCACAGTATCGCGTACCGTAGTCGCCGGTCCTGGAAGGCGGGACGCCGGTTTCGTCACGGTCCCGGAAGCACGCGCGGTTGAGGTCCCCTCGGAGCCTACGATGTCCCTTCCATGACGCCCGTGCCGGGTGTGAGGATCAGGGCAGTCGCCCCAAGGCCATCCTCGTTCTGCAACTCCGCGAGGACCGGTGGAAAGGTTCCGTGCATGTGCAGCCGCCAGCCCCGCACTTTCCGCTGATCATCATTGAGGGCGTCCTTGCTGATCGCAGGCAGGAAGGAAGTGAACTTCCTCCCGTTCCCGTCGGTGGCGGCGCGGGCCCGGCCGGTAGCAGCGACTGCACCAGGTCGCGGACCGCCGGGCGAGCGTGCGCCTCCTGCGGGGGCCCGGCGCTCGGCCGTCCCGGCACTGGGCCACGGCGCCGGATGCGTGGACGGCGGTGCCTGTCGATGTCGGCCACCGGACAGGAACACCGGCCGCCACAAGCTCGCCGGTCGGCAGTCTGAGCCCCGTTCGTTGGGCCGGACACATCGGACATGTTGTCAAGGCGCCGATCGAGACGGATGGATCGCGCGAAGGGACTAGGGCATCCGACAGTGAGTAACAGCTTGAATCCGAACGAACGCGGTCAGTGATAATGGCTGTTGGGTTGAGGATTCGTCATATGTAGGCGAACGTTGGCGACACGATCGTGATGCCAATAGGCAGGGGCGAGGCCAGCGAAAGGCGGGGGGAGATCCTCGAGGTCCACGGGGAGGATGGGCAGCCTCCATATCTGGTGCGCTTCGATGACGGACATACGACGCGCGTGTTTCCGGCTCCGGACTGCATCGTCGTGCCTGCCTAGCGGGGCCAGTGGGCGGTCGGCGGGGAGCTCCGCCGACGCCCCCGAGTCCCAGGGTTTCGAGCGCCTCCAGCGGTCCGCTGCCGTTCGGGGTCGGTTTCCTGGCGCGCGTACGGGTTGATCAGGTCGGCGAGGGCTTGCCGGTCCTGTTCGGGCAGGCGCCGCAGGAGAAGCCATCACTGGCTCCAGGAACCTCCGTCGTGTCCTCGGGCATGATGGCGTCGCCGCCGAGGTTTTTGCCTGGGCGCGCGGGTCAGGCGTGGGACTCCCGAAAGGCGATCAGCCTGGCCACGCCGTGCTCGACGGCCTTCCCTCAAGGCCCGTCGAAGACCAGGACGGCGATCGCGGAGGTGATCGCGAACCGGGGTTGGGCGGAAAGCCCGCCCAGCTCTCTCTGTTGCAGTCGCACGTGGCCGACAAGACCGTTACCGCATGCGGCGCCCGCCTCGTCACAGGCGGGCGCCGCATGCGTTCGCTGATGGTGTCGTCGAGGGATTATGTGCAGGCCGTGGAAGGGATCACGTCTGAGTTCTGGGCGTGCCCGCGTCACAGGGCTGGCTGCTGGGATCGCGGTAGATTGCCAGCAGGCAGCGGCCGAGTGCCTGCTGGCCGAACGCGTTGGGGTGCATGGCCTCTTGCTGGTGTCCTTGGCTGATCTTCGCGCCAGCGGTGCCGTACCGTACCCACTCCATCGTGTCGCCCAGTTCGGCGGCGTCGTCCAGCGTGCCGGCTTGGCTGGTGCCCTGCTCGCACAGCGCGTGGCCTTCCACGGCGCCCAGCATGCTCAAGAACTCCGCATCGGTCGCAGTGGCGACGCGGCGCAGCATGGCGTCGATCGCGGGTGCCAGGGTGTCGTGCATCAGGTCGAAGTCGGCGTCCCACAGCGGGCAGCCGCCCACGAGCGTACGCGTGGCGGTCTTGCCGCCGCCGCCCTCGCTGTAGCGCACCCGGGCCGAGGAGGGCACCGGAGAGGGATAGGACTGAAGGATCAGCCGGTAGCCGGCAGAACGGGCCGACGCCTGGCTCATCACCTGGCGGATCTTCTGCACCGCCAGGGTCACCTGCTGCTCCACCGCCGGTAGCGCGGCGACAAACCGATCGCCCTCGCCCGTGGAGGCGCAGGAGCGCTTGTCTGCTGCGATGTACAGTGCGGCGCAGCGGCGCAGCATCCCGGACAGGTTCAGGTCGTTGCCGCCGATCGACAGCACGACCACCTTGACCTGCTGGGTGGCGGCCACCTGCGCAAGTAGTTCGGCTTGGGAGGCGGTGTTCTCCTTGAACGCCTCGTTGATGACGTGCCGGGTCTCCGCCCCTGAACAGGCCAGGTTGAGCGGGGTGAGCGCGGCCTGGCCCAGCCCGGTGATCTCGGCCACATCGGAGCGGTGACATCCGGTGCCCTCTCCGTGCACGGCGGTGCCGTCATACACCCGCTGGGGGTCGTAGCGGCAGATCAAACGCTGGCGATAGGCGGCCCGGTCGGTTCCGCCGCGGGTGCAGCCCGCGGCCGCGGCCACCGTGCTGTTGCCCCACCATCGGCCCGCCTCGCCGGAGATGAAGCTGTCCCCCAAGGACACCGCCACCTGCGCGGCCGCCTGGACCCGGGCCTGCTCCTGGGCCTGGGCGGGTGCGGGAACGGCCAGGGCTGTCGCGCTCAGCGCCAGGAGTGCCAGGACCCGGCCAGCAGGCCCGGCACGGCGCAGGCGGCGGGAAGCGGCGGGGACACTGCGGGGATGCTGCCGGGTGGTAGTGCTCACTGCTGTTCCTTCACTGCGGGTGGGAAACGCCTTCGAGTCGGACTTCGGGGTGTGGGAGAATCGGGCCGGGGAGCGGTGGGCTACGGCGGCGGGCAGATCAGGCGGCCGCTCGGGCGGCGTTCAGGACGGCCGGGAGCCGGGGGCGGAGGGGATGGGCAGGCGCATGATCTTTCCTTTTCCGCCGGACATGTGAACACTTAGCGTAGTGATCTGTAACTGTGTGTTGATGTAACGCCGGGGTGAGGAGGCTCTGTCCTGCGACTGGCGAAGCTGGTCGCCGAGCACGCCGGAGCAGGCGTGGCGGGATGATCCGAGTCCGGTCGAGGACCGTGCCGGAGGAGCAGTTACGGCATCTGCTGCTGGCCGGCACGCCCCGCACGATCGGGCCGCACGGGATCCGGTTCCGCAACCTGAACTGGGTGAATACGGGCGGGCTGATCCGGGAACGCCGCGGTGAGCGGGTGCAGATCCGTTACATGCCGTACGACGACCGGCAGATCCACGTGTACGTGAATGGGGAGTTCCTGGCCACTTGCCTGCCGCGCGACGCGCTTACCCCCCGGGCAGGAAGAGGCCGACCGCCGCGCACCGCCAGGACGAGGCCGGTAGCGGGGGCGAGATCGGCCAGCAGCTGCACCGCCGGCAGCACGTCGGCGGGGGTCTTGCCGGCCAGGGAGGACAGGGTCATGCGGACCCTGTCACGGTCGGGCCCGTTGAGCAGGAAACGGAACTCCAAGACGCCCGATGGGTCGGTGCCTGACAGCCAGACGCCAGGACCGTCCACGCCGCGGTTGATGCGTACGTCGGCGAGGTGCAAGGTGTGCGCGACGGTGTCGTCCCGGGCCAGAAGCCGGACCTCCATGTCGGGGCGATCGGCCCAGCCGCAGCTTCCAGCGAAAAACCAACGTTAAGCAGTTGATCTAGCCGTAGATCTCATCGGAAGCCTGGTGATGCACTCGGTTCCGCTCAGTCAGCTCAGCGTCGCGGCGGGCTCGTGCTGACGGGCCGCATCGCCGCCGGGCCGCCCAGGCATAGTAGCCCTGGCGCGACACACCCAGCAGCCGGGCCAGCTCGTCCTTCTCGGCGCTGGTCAGGCCGTCTTGGCGGCGGCCGTCATCCAGGTCGGCCTGGCGCACCCAGGTTCGGATCGACTGCGCGGAGGGCTGGAACTCCTTGGCCAGCTCCTCCGGCGTCCGTCCCGCGCGCACCAGCTCCACCATCTGCCGGCGAAACTCCGGCGGATAGTTGTTCGGCATAGCAGACTCCTTCTTCCGGGAACCAGGGTTCCCCAGAGATCAGGTGTCCACCAAAATGGGGCCAACTCCAGTGGGTGGCTGCGGAGTGACGCAGTTGGTGCAGGTCCCACCCTGGCGTTGTCGTGGTGCGAGTGTGCCGGTCGAGCAGGATCCGGGCGCGGTCGTAGCCGAGTCGGGCGCGGCCGGTGTGCGGGCACAGGTCCTTGGCCGGTGGGCGGCGTGCTGGGCCGAGGCGGCGTTCGGAGAGGAAGACCGAGTCGCGGTCGCGGCCACGGATGAGTCGGGGCAGTAGATGGGCGGTGCCGGAGGCCCAGTACACGTAGCGTCGGCATGTTGCTGGGTGTGCTCGCCATAGTGGCCCCCGCTATCGGCAGGTCGATGTCGTGACGCACGTCTCGGCTCTGCGGCACCTCACCACAGCTTCGGCAGTCCCCAGGGAGGGCCTGTCATCCCGGATCATAGGTCGGTGTCGACACCGACGCGCGTGGATCGAAAGGGTTAGCCGAGACACGAACGTCCCTGGTCCCGGGGCGGTATCGGGCAGCCGGGTCAGCC
Organism: Nonomuraea wenchangensis; assembly: GCF_900111685.1. GTDB lineage: Bacteria > Actinomycetota > Actinomycetes > Streptosporangiales > Streptosporangiaceae > Nonomuraea > Nonomuraea wenchangensis. Next base: position 7,645 of record NZ_FOHX01000012.1, on the reverse strand, counting down.
TACGTCGGCCGGTTCGAACGCGTTGACGTGCGCGGCGGCGGGGCGCAGTGGCCGGTAGCCGTCCACCTCGAGCTTGGCCAGTTCTCCGTCGACGTCGACGGAGTGGGTGCCGTAGAAGTGCACGTTCTCGTGGTGGGTGGGCCAGATGTGCGCCAGGATCTCGTCGTCGACCTGGCGGCCGTCGCGGCGTAGCGTCCCGACCGCGAGGCCGTGGTACTCCGTCGACCAGCAGACGATCGCGTTGGTGGCCAGGGTCAGGCACCACATCTGCTCGGTCTGCTGCTCGTGGTGGCGGCGACGCAGCGCGCCCTCACCGGCGTAGGCCAGGCTGCGGCGCAGGGCGTGGAGGTTCTCGCCCTTGTTGAGCTGGCGGGCGATCCTGCGCCGATAGGTCGGCCACCCCGCCGAACTGACGACAGTTGAATAAGCGAGCCCACCAGTCCGCGACCCCCCGAAGGGGCAGAGGCACCAACCTATGCGCTTGGGGTGCCTTCGCGGGCTTCCTGACCTTTCTCAGCGCGGCTCGCGCGGTTAGGATGCGGCGCACCTGAGGGCGGGAAACCGATGGGGGCCGGTCGATGGGCGTGCGGCGCGGGCGTGAGCGATGGGCACCTTCACCGACCACCGTCGTCCTGGCCTCCGCTGCCCTGGCGCTGGTGGGCAATCTCGCTACCAACACCGTCCAGGTCACATGGGCGGGCTGGCCGGTGCTCGTGTGGGGCGTGACGATCCTGCTCCTGGCGATGGTCGCGAGAATCGAGATCCGGCGGGCACGTGCAGGCGCGGCGGAGCTGGCGGTCGAGCTGACCCGTGCGGTGCGGGCCCGGTACGGGTACCTGGCCGTGCAGTACGGGGTCAACCAGCCGATGCCGCTGCGAGTGAGATGGTCGTCGACGGGACGCCCGGTCGCCGCCGGTCGCGGCGTCGTGCTGGGTGACACCTCGAGTGCACGATGGGAGTTGCTTCCCCTGGAAGGGGATGTCCGTACCGTTGTGACCGCCTTCCTCGGGTTACCGCACCGGCAGCTCATGGTGCTGGGTGAGGCGGGAGCAGGCAAGAGCGTGTTGGCCACGCTGTTGGCCGTAGGGCTGCTGGAGAGCATCAAGAAGCACGGCCTGCTGCCGGTATTGCTGCCTCTGGCGTCGTGGGATCCCGCCGAGCCGGTGGCCGACTTCGCCGCGCGCCGCATCCGGGAGGACTACCTGACCTCTGCCAACCGGGCGGCAGTGAGTGAGCTGCTGGAGGAGGGCGGGCTGCTGCTGATCCTCGACGGGCTGGACGAACTGCCCGTTGACCGGCTCGGCACCGCCGTACGAGCACTGGACAACTTCGCAGCCACGGGGTGCCCGCTGGTGGTGACCTGCCGCGGCCTGCCGTACGAGCAAGCGGTGAAGAGCAGCGGAACGCTGCTGTCCAGGGCGGCGGTCGTGGAGATCGAGCCGGTCGGTGGACGGGATGCCATCGAGTTCCTGTCGCACCCGGAGCCGACGCGCGGGAGGTGGGAGCCGGTTTTCCAGGAGATTCGCGAGCATCGCGACGGCCCGCTGGCCAAGGCGCTGTCGACCCCCCTGATGGTGAGCCTGGCCAGAACCGTTTACCGGGCCCCTGACCATGATCCGGGCGAGCTGGTACGCGTGCCGGATCGCGAGGGCGTCGAGCGGCTGCTGCTGGACCAATTCGTGCCGGCCGCCTACGCCGAACTGGAGGGACTGAGTGGCCGCCGACGGCGTCGCTACCGGCCGGAACAGGCGACACGCTGGCTCAGCTACCTGGCACTGCAGATGCTTCACAGCGGGACGCGGACCCTGCGCTGGTGGGAGCTGTGGGCCGTTCACTTCTGGCAGAGAGTGCCGCCGTTCCTCCTGGGCATCGTGGGCGCCCTCCTGCTGGCGTTGCTGGTGACCGGGGTGATCGTCGGGGACGCGCCGCTGGTGGTCATCTCAGTACTGCCGATGGTGTGCGTGCTGCCCGGCGGGCTGGGCGGGCTGCTGGCCGGGCCGCTGCTGGGGTGGCGGCTCGACGCCGGTTGGGTGGGGGTGGTGGGCGGCATCGTCATGTGGGCGGCCATGGGCACCTTGCCGACCTGGTGGAACTCGATCGGCCTGCGCAGAGCGACGCTCGTTTCCGTGCTGCGGACCTACCGCCTCCGGGCGATGATGGCGTTCATCCAGCGCGGGCTGCTCGCAGTGCTGGCCTTCGGAGTGCCGGCCTGGTTCATGGAGCCCGACCGGCTGCCGGCGATGGTCACTGCCGGAGCGGTGGTCTTCGCCGTGGCAGGCGCGTCGCAGGGCGGGCTCGCCATGCGCCTGCTATTTCGCGCCAACCATCTCATCATGGTCGCAGGCGGGTGGCTGCCCTTACGACTGATCACCTTCCTCGACGACGCCCGCGAGCGCGGGCTGCTCCGGTACGTCGGCGCCGAGCTGCAATTTCGCCACGTCATCCTGCAAGATCATCTGGCCGCGCGCGCCGAGACCGACCTGCTGCGTCGTTCGGAGGTCACCGACCGGCTTCTCCTCCGGTTGGCCGAGGAGGGGCGCACCCAAGAGGCCCTCGCGCTGGTTCCGGCCCTGCACGGCATTCCGGTCGACCGTACGGCACGCACCGCGCTGGCCGCCACGCTCGCCACCGCCGGGCACATCGGACCGGCGATCGAGGTGCTCGGCTCCTTTCACGGCCGCCCCTCGCCCACGACGTTCCGGCTGGGCGTGCTGCTGGCCCGGCTCCGCCATGACGAGCTGGCGATCGAGCTGCTGGACCCCGGCGAGGAGAGCGGCTGGTCGTCCATGCCGCTGGCGGAGGTGCTGGCACGGCACGGGCGCTTCGACGAGGCCGTGGAAGCCTTACGACGCGGCGACCTCGCCGGACCCAACGTGCCCGCCCGCACCGCCGCACGGTACGGCGAGCTGCTCGCCCTTGCCGGGCGCGAGGAAGAGGCGATCGGCTACCTGAGTGCCCGGCCGGGCGACGAGCGAGAGACGCGGCGGGTGCTCCTACGCCTGCTGGCCGAGAACGACGAGGGCGCGGAGCTACTGGACGAGGCCGCGGCACGCGGAGACGTCGCGGCGCTGGAACTGCTGGCCGAGCGTGCCTCCGCTGAGCACGACACCCAGCTGGCGGTGACGTATCTGGAGCCTTTGGTCCTCGAACACGGCCAGCACGAACGGCTCTTTCAGCTGATCGAGAGCCTGCAGAACCTCGGCCGGCTGGACCGGGCGATCACTGTTGTCGAAAGCTTGAACACCGACCATCGGTTCTGCTTGCCGCTCTGCGACCTGCTGATCGAGGTGGACCGGGTAGAGGAGGCCGAGCAGCTGCTCCGTGATCACGATCACCCCATCTCACTCGCCACCTTGATCGGCTGGCTCGGCCGGATGGACGAGGCACTCAAGATGCTCAAGAAGGTGACCGGTGAGGAGTGGAAGACGCGGATGGCCAAGCAGCGGCGCGCTGAGCTGCTGGCCGGCTACGAGCGTGTCGACGAGCTGCGCGAGCTGGCCACCTGGGACACCTTCGCCGCCCAAGCCCTGGCCGAACTGCTGGAGCAGGACGGCCGACCCCACGAGGCGCGTCAGGTGCTCAACCCCGAACGCGACGACGACAAGATCCCGCTCGCGGCGTTGCTCGGCAGGCTCGGCGAGATCGACGAGGCCATCGCGCTCCTGCGTTCCCTGCTGACTCACCCGTCCCTGGCCGTCCAAGCGGCAGGACAGCTGGCGAACCTTCACGCGGTCCGGGGAGAGACCGATCGGGCGATCGCGGTGCTGCGGTGGGGGATCATCGCTGGGGAGGGCGACACGCTTGCGCTCGAGGAGCAGTTGACCACGCTGCTCGGAGCCGCGCGGTGAGCCGCAGTCGAGAACTGACCGATCGCGCAGGCCGACGTCGGGACGACCTGTTGCTCGCCTTGCTACGGTCCGGTGGCGCGGGGCGGGGAAGCCCTTGTCCGCTCACCGGCACCAGACAGAAGGACACATCGACCGAAGCGCGGGGACTCGGACAGGGGGCAGGCGGTGTCAGGGACCGGCCCGGATCGCCCGTGGCCGCGGACGAGGTCCAGGCTGTGGTTGCGCCTCCTGCTTGGCCCGGTGGGAAACGACAGAACAGGTCGTATGGGTCAATCCTAGTCGATGTACTTCGCGCTTTCCTCGGCCGCACCCGCTACCAGCGCCACCGCCGCCCCCATGGCGGCCGCAGTCCTGGAACCCCTTGGCCGTGCGGTCACAGATCTTCCGTGCGGAAGCTGTGCCCGGCCTCGTGGCCGCCCGGCCGTGAGCACCACCATCCGTGCGCGCTCTTGGTCTCGCAGAAGTCGGGCGACTGGACCCACTCGTACGGCACCGGTAGCGGCTCTCTGTACGTGACTGTCTCCCACCGGATCCAGTGGCCGATGCTGCCCTGCTCGGTCTGGTCGGTCTCGACGTACATCTCGCACAGGCCGCGGTGCCCGGCCGCGAGGTCGCACGAGCCGACCGCGATGCCCGGGTACTTGCGCGTCGCCGGGTGTTCGATCTCGCTGAGCGCGAGGCCGTGCGGGCCGGCTAGGTCGCGGACGGAGATGCGGACGTGGGAGCCGCACCCGGCATGGAAGTCACCATGAGTCACGGGCGCCACCGTAGAGCGCGCTCGCGGGGCCCGGCCGGGGTTTTCCGAAACCGGTGGGCGGCCGCGCCGCTGCGGCTCATAGCGCCCTGGCGATCCCACCACGCCACTCCTGGCCGGTCATCGACGGCTCTGACATCCGCGGCCCTTCGCGCTCGATCGCCTTGGTCCCGGCATCGTTGACCTGCCGCACGTTCTGTAACGGTCTCCAGCCACAGCAAGCCCAGGCCGTCATCATCCGGCACACCTTTCATGCCGGACCTCGAGCGCGGCGCCGACGCCGGCGGAACCGCGTCACGCCGCGCTCCGGCTGGCGACCGCATGCTGAGCGCCGAGGGAAGCAGCCAGGAACGCCCCTTTCGCCACTGCTGTTTCAGATCCAGGCGCATTCGCATGCAGCGCATGTACGGATAGATCCAATGAAATACCCAGGGCGGAGATGGGCGGAAACACAAGCGTTCGTACGCCTTTCTTTCCTTTCGGTAGGAAATGTTACTCCGCGTGAAAGTGTCACGACCGCGCCGTATCATGGCTTAACTCCCATGGCCCACTCCCCGGGCCCTAGTCGCTCTGGAGAGGAGGAGCGATGGGCGTGAATGTGTACGTGGACGGCTTTAATTTGTACTACGGCTGCCTCAAGGGCACGTCGTACAAGTGGCTGGATCTGTCTGCGTTGTGCCGCAAGCTTCTGCCCCGGGATGACATCACCCGCATCAGGTACTTCACCGCTCGCATCACGGCGCGGCCGGGAGACCCTGACAGCCCGACTCGTCAGGACACGTATCTGCGCGCTTTGGGAACCATTCCACAGATGTCGGTTCATTATGGACATTTCCAGGAGACCAGGCCGCGCATGCCGCTTGCGACGCCCGACCCTTCGGGTCCTCGCACGGTCAAGGTGATCAAGACGGAGGAAAAGGGCTCCGATGTCAACCTCGCGAGCTACCTGCTGCTGGACTCCTTCCACGGAGACTGCGACGTGGCCGTTGTGATCAGTAACGATTCCGACCTGAGAGAGCCGTTGGGGACGAGGTGAACCACGCCGGGAGTGGGCGGCGCTCACCCTGCTCGCCGAGCATGCGCCCGGCCTCGCGCCCACGCCCGTCGAGGCCGCGCTGGAGGCGCACCCGCCCATGATCGTGATGAGCAGGCTGCCCCGCCTGCTGACCGGCCGTACCAGCGGACCGGTGTTCCTGGCCGACCGGCGCGCCCCTACCTCTGGACGCCGAGCGCCGGCCACAGCCGACATCGACCCACCACCGGCCGGGGGCGGCTGTCCTACCCCCGCGCCGAGTACCTGTTCAAGACCGCCTCCGCCGAACTCGACCCGCACCGCCAGGGGTGGACCTTGCACCAGCTCCGTCACTCGGCGCTGCAGCATCTCGCGCAAGCTGGCCGCACCGCACCCGAACTGCAGGCCAAGAGCCGCCACCAGCACCTGGCCAGCCTCGGCCGCTACGTACGCCTGGGTGAGGAGACCTCCGCCCGTATCACCGCCGAAGCCGACCCCGTCCAGCGCCGCCGTCCCCCGCTGAGCTCAACCCCCCAGCCGGATGACCTCACCAGGTCACGTGATCAGCCACACCCGCAGCACCTGATCGTCATCGGGATCGAGCTCGACCCGGTAGCCGGCCGCGGGCAGCGCGAGTCGAACTCGGTGCGTGCGCGATCGCGGCCCCAGAAACTGTCGGTGCCGGGTGCTTGGGTGGCCTCATGCGTTATGGCATCGACGTCGCGATCCTCGGTGACCTCGCGGAGCCGACCCACCTGGTCACTCTCGCCCGAGAGGCTGAGGCTGCTGGGTGGGACGCCGTGCTGGTGTGGGACCACTTGGCCTTCACCTGGGGTATGCCATCGGTCGACCCGTGGGTGACGCTGGCCGCGGCGGCGCAGGTGACCTCGCACATCAGGCTCGGCACGGCGGTGACGGCCGTAGCCCGGCATCGCCCGGAAAGTCTGGCCCAGACGGTGGCGACGCTCGACAGGCTGAGCGGCGGCCGCGCGATCCTGGGCGCCGGGCTGGGCGGCGTGGAGCAGGAGTTCACCGCCTTTGGCTCAGCGCGTCCCGGCCGGGTCGTGCTCGACGAAGCACTCGACGTGATGACCTCGCTCTGGTCAGGTGAGGAGGTGCACCACCGGGGCGCTTATTACACCGTCGACGGGGTGCGGCTCGCGCCGCTGCCGCTCCAGCGGCCCCGGGTGCCAGTGTGGATCGGCGGCACGGCTCCGGGCGCGCTTCAGCGTGCTGCGCGCTGGGACGGCTGGATCGTCGCCGGCGACGACCGGGAAGGCCGCATGACGCTTTCACCCGACTCCCTGGCCACCCAGGCCGGTGAGCTGCGCCGGTACCGGGCAAACGCGGGCGACCTCGAGGTGGCGGTCATCGGGGTGAGCGAGCCGGGCTCGTCGGTCCAGGCCTACGCCGATGCCGGCGCCACGTGGTGGCTGGAGCACCTCCACAGCCACCGAGGGTCGATGGAATGGCTGGTGCGGCGCGTCAAGGCGGGCCCGCCCGTGTGAGGCACCTGTGGTGCGCGAGTCGTTCAGGACAGTTCGACGCACAAGGCGGGGCTCCGTATGGGTCGAGTCTCGCCCTCCCGCCGCAGATACGGCGGCAAACGAGCACATGCGGATCCGAGAATGCCTGCGACGAGGCGCTGCCATTCCGCACGAGAGAACGTGCCCATGGAGGGGTCTCGTACGTAACCAACATGCCTGAAGAGGTTGTTGTCGAACCTCCGACGGGGTCGGGCTGCACCCGGACCGCCAGGGCTCAGCCCAGCGCGTCCATCAGGGCGGTGACATAGGCATCCAGTCGCTCCTCCACGACTCGCGTCGTCAGCTCTGTCCTCCCCGCCTCACGCCAGGGCTGCGACACTAACTGCACTTCTTCTGAGCAGGCCAGCCCATCCCGCACCTGCCAGTACAGCCGCTCGCACGCGGCCGCGGGTTGCGTCCACGGGAGTGGTGTACGAGTTTGGCCTGGTCATAGGCGTGGTGCCGTGAAATAAGAACGGCCATCGAGTGATCCTTCGAGTAGCTA
>NZ_FOHX01000002.1:307868-893430 GCF_900111685.1 Nonomuraea wenchangensis | reverse complement strand
CGGTAGACGACCGGGTTGATAGGCCGGAGGTGGAAGCGCGGTAACGTGTGGAGCTGACCGGTACTAATAGGCCGAGGACTTGACCACAAAGCATTCTTTCTGAGATTTTTTGCTCGCGTCCACTAGGCAATTCTGAGACTGCAAACACTGTGTGTTTGTTTGTTTCGGAGGGTTACGGCGGTTATGGCGGGAAGGAAACACCCGGTTACATTCCGAACCCGGAAGTTAAGCTTCTCTGCGCCGATGGTACTGCACTCGGGAGGGTGTGGGAGAGTAGGTCACCGCCGGACAATCTTTATGGAGGGCCCCGACGCTTAGCGTCGGGGCCCTTCTGCATTTCCGGGTTCCAGAGCCTCACTGCAGGAGGGGTTCGATGCGGTACGGGATCTGGGTGCTCAGGGCGATCGTGGTGTCCGTGCGTTGCACGGCGGGTGAGGCCAGGATGCGGGCGATGATCTCCTGCAGGTGATCGGTGCTCCTGGCCACCACGCGGCAGAGCAGGTCGTGCTGGCCGCTGGTGCCGTGCACCTCCAGGATCTGCGGTACGGCCCCCAGAGCGGCGACCGCCTCCTCCAGCCGGCCCTGCGCGATCTGGAGCCAGACGAAGGCCAGGATGGGATAGCCGGCGGCGGCCGGTGAGACCGTGGGACCGAAGTCCTGGATGACGCCCCGGGCGGTCAGCTTCTCGACGCGGGCCTGCACGGTGCCGCGTGCGACGCCCAGCAGCCGGGCGAGCTCGGTCAGGCCGATGCGCGGGTGCGCGCGCATGGTCACCAGCAGGCGGGCGTCGAGGTCGTCCATGGAGGGCCTCCGGGGAAGTGTGCGATTCGACCAGTGAATGCCGGTTCGGGCGGGCGGAATTGAGCGTATCGCGCAGCAGGATTGAGCGCTCTTGCCAGGAAAAGCGAGACTTGCTGTTATCTGGACATGTTCGAGGAAGCACAGTACTTCGCGCCGGTCGCCGCCCAGGAGGACGGGTCGGTGGTGGTCGAGCTGGCCGCGTCGCATCCCGGGTTCGCGGACCAGGTGTACCGGGCGCGGCGGAACGCGATCGCTGCTCTGGCGCTCGGCTACCGGCTGGGGACGCCCATCCCGGCGGCCGAGTACACCGAGCAGGAGCACGAGGTGTGGGCGATGGTCAGCAGGGAGCTGGCGATCAAGCACGCCAAGTACGCCACCGCCGAATACCTGGACGGCGTGGCCCGGCTGGGGCTGCCCGCCGAGCGCATCCCGCAGCTGGAGGAGGTCTCGGGGCTGCTGGAGCCGCTGACCGGGTTCCGGTATCTGCCGGCGGCCGGGCTGGTGCCGCTGCGCGACTTCTACGGGGTGCTCGCCGACGGGTTCTTCCACTCCACGCAGTACATCCGGCACCACTCGGTGCCGTTCTACACGCCGGAGCCGGACGTCGTGCACGAGGTCATCGGGCACGCCAACGCGCTGGCCAGCGACCGGTACGCGGCTCTCTACCGGCTGGCCGGGCAGGCCGCGCGGCGGGTCGAGGGTGAGGAGGCGCTGGAGTTCGTCTCGAAGGTGTTCTGGTTCACGCTGGAGTTCGGGGTGATGCGGGAGCAGGGCGAGCTGCGGGCGTACGGGGCGGGGATCCTGTCGTCGTACGGGGAGATCGAGGAGTTCCGCGGCATGGACATCCGGCCGCTGGAGCTGGCGGCCATGGGTACCACGCACTACGACATCACGAAATATCAGGACGTGTTGTTCGCGGCGGAGTCCTTGGAGCACCTGGAGGACGTCGTGGGCGGCTTCTGGGCCACCTGCGACGACGACTCGATCGCCCGACTGATGGCCTCAGCCGTCTAGCACCTTCGTCCGGGTTCTCGCCATAATGCCCGGGTGATCACAGGCCAGGGCCAGGTGACAGGGCGGGTGCTGCTCGCTCTCGCCCTGCTCCTGTCCCTGGTCACCGCGCCGGCGGAGTCAACAGCACAAACCGGCCGGGCCGTCCTGGTGGCGCACGTGGCGACCGGCGTAAGCACGGGCCTGACGCTGCGGCGGGCCGAGCGCATCGCGGCCGTGGAGCCGCTGCGGCCGATCTCCGCGAAACGGATCGGCAGGCGGCTCGACCGCTACCTGGCGGGCCGCCCAGGACGGGTCACGGCGATGGTCAAGGATCTGGCGAGCGGGCGGCTCTACCGCTACCACCCGGGCGAGCGGCTGATCACCGCGAGCAGCTCCAAGGTGCTCATCCTCATGGCGCTGCTGCTGAGGACGCCGTGGAAGAAGCTGCCGCGCGACGTCCGGCGGGACGCCGAGCTGATGATTCGGGCCAGCGACAACCAGGCCGCGGACCGGCTCTGGCTGCGGATCGGCGGCGCGGGCGGGCTCACGAAGGCGGCGCGGCGGTTCGGGCTCAAGCACACCCTGGGCGTGCCCGGCTCCTGCGTTGACCTGTTCTGCTGGGGAATCACCCGTACGTCGGTGGATGACCAGATCCGGCTCATGAGTGCCCTGGTGTCCCCCAGAAGCCCGCTGAAGGGCGGGGAGCGCTCGCGGGTGCTCGACCTCATGGGCACGGTCGTGGACGGCCAGGACTGGGGTCTGAGCGCCGCGGCCTGCCGGGGCGAGCGGGTGGCGCTGAAGAACGGCTGGCTCAGGCGGGTCTCGACCGGGCGCTGGGCCGTCGTCACCGTCGGCCTGATCAGCGGCGAAGGCCACGACTACGCCGTGGCCGTGCTCAGCGAGGGCGCCGCGGACGTCCGTCAGGGCATCGCGACCGTCGAGGGCGTGGCCCGGCGCATCATGCGGGACTTCCGGAGATGCTCGGCGTGACCAGCCGGTAGCCGACGCCGCGTACGGTCTGGATCAGCTGGTCGTCCTCGTCGCCGAGCCGCGCCCGCAGCCGCTTGACGTGCACCGCGATGGTGTTCGTCGAGGTCGTCGTGGCGGTGTGCCAGACGTGCCGCATGATCTGCTCGCGGGTGACCGTGCGGTCGGCGTTGCGCATCAGGTACTGCAGCAGCTCGAACTCGCGCAGCGGCAGGTGGACGGTGCGCCCGCCGACGCGCACCTGGTATGCCTGCACGTCGAGCTCCACGCCGCCGACGTGGAGCACGTCACGCGACTCCGGCGAGGCCGCGTGGATGAACGGCAGCAGCTCCGGCACCCGGTACGGCCTGGCCACACAGGCGGCGGCGCCCGCCGCGAGCGCGCGGACCGCCTGCTCGGCGTGCCCCTCGCCGACGCCGAGCAGCACCGGCACGGCCCGGGCGCGGCGTACCGCGCGGACGAACTCGACCGCGTCGATGACCGCGATCGTGGCCGAGACGAGCACCACGTCGGGTTGCAGGGCCCCCGCCTGCAGCAGACCTTGGGCGCCGTCGGGCGCGCCGGTGACCGCGACGCCCTCGCGTTCGAGGGCGTTCGCGACCTCGTCGACCACGGTCCGGTCCGGATCGGCGATGAGCAGCACGGGCCTGGTCCTCACGTCCCCGTTCACCGTGACGGGCGCCTGCTGTCGGGTCATCAGCCGAAGCGCCCCGTGATGTAGTCCTCGGTGGCCTTCTGGCTCGGGTTGGTGAACATGCGTGAGGTCTCGTCCATCTCGACGACCTTGCCGGGCTGGCCCTGGCCGGCCAGGTTGAAGAAGGCGGTGCGGTCGCTGACGCGGGCGGCCTGCTGCATGTTGTGGGTGACGATGACGATCGTGAACTCGTCCTTGAGCTTGGCCATGAGGTCCTCGATGGCCAGCGTGGAGATCGGGTCGAGCGCCGAGCACGGCTCGTCCATGAGCAGCACCTGCGGCTTGACCGCGATCGCGCGGGCGATGCAGAGCCGCTGCTGCTGACCGCCGGACAGGCCCGCGCCGGGCTTGGTGAGGCGGTCCTTGACCTCGTTCCAGAGGTTGGCGCCCTTCAGCGACTCCTCGACGATGCCGTCGAGCTGCGATTTCGGCAGGCGGCCGTTGAGGCGCAGGCCGGCGGCGACGTTGTCGTAGATCGACATCGTGGGGAACGGGTTGGGACGCTGGAAGACCATGCCGATCATCCTGCGCACCGAGACGGGCTCGACGGAGGCGCCGTAGAGGTCGTCGCCGTCGAGCAGCACCTTGCCCTCGACGCGGGCGCCGGGGATCACCTCGTGCATCCGGTTGAGCGTGCGCAGGAACGTCGACTTGCCGCACCCCGAGGGGCCGATGAACGCGGTGATCGAGCGCGGCTCGATGGTCATCGACACGTCTTCGATGGCCTTGTGCGCGCCGTAGTACGCGTCCAGACCCGAAACCTGGATCTGCTTGGACATGAGTGGCGGTACCCCCTATCGGCCCTTGGCGGGCGCACGCCACCAGGCGATCAGGCGCGCCACCAAGTTGAGCAGCATGACGATCAGGATGAGCGTGAGGGCTCCGGTCCACGCCCTGTCGATGGCGGTGTCGTTGGGACGCGCCGCCTGGTCGAAGACATAGAGGGGAAGGCCCATCTGAGGCCCGCTGAACGGGTCGTTGTTGATGGAGTCGGTGAAGAACACCGTGAGCAGGATCGGCGCGGTCTCGCCGGCGACGCGGGCCACGGCCAGCATGACGCCGGTGACGATGCCGGTGAACGCGGTCGGCAGCACGATCTTCATGATCGTGCGCCACTTGGGGACGCCCAGCGCGTACGAGGCCTCGCGCAGATCGGCCGGAACCAACCGGAGCATCTCCTCGGTGGACCTGACCACGGTCGGCATCATGAGGATGGACAGGGCCATGGCGCCCGCCCACCCGCTGTACGGCATGCCGAGGAACAGGATCCAGAACGCGAGGATGAACAGACCGGCGACCACCGAGGGGACACCGGTCATGACGTCCACGAAAAAGCTGATGGCCCGGCTGAGCCGGCCGCCGTTGCCGTACTCGACCAGGTAGATGGCGGTGAGCAGGCCGATCGGGACCGAGATGGCCGAGGCGAGCAGCACCTGTTCGACGGTGCCGATGATGGCGTGGTAGGCGCCGCCGCCCGCGTCCCGCGCGCCGATGCCGCGCATCGAGTGCGTCATGAACTCCAGGTCGAAGCGGGCCAGGCCGTTGGAGATCACCAGCCACAGCACCGAGACCAGCGGCACCACGGCCATCGCGAACGCCAGATAGACCAGCCCCTGGACGAAGCGGTCCTTCACCCGGCGGCCGGTCGAGATGTGCTGGACTCCGCGCGGCCTGCGCGCGGCCTCCTGTTGCAGGGTCATGCGCCGGCCCTCGCGTACTCCTTGCGGCGGTTGATGATCATACGGGCCGCCATGTTGACCAGCAGGGTGATGACGAACAGCACCAGGCCGGAGGCGATCAGCGCGCCGCGTCCGATCGGGGTGGCCTCGCCGAAGCCGTTGGCGATGTTGGCCGCGATGCTGTTGCCGTGCGGGGTCAGGATCTGGACGCTGATGTCGAACGTGGCGGGGAAGATGAGCGCGACCGCGATGGTCTCGCCCATGGCGCGGCCGAGGCCGAGCATCGCGGCGCTGATGACGCCGGGACGGCCGAACGGCAGCACCGCCATCCTGATCATCTCCCAGCGGGTCGCGCCGAGCGCGAGCGCCGCCTCCTCGTTCATGCGCGGCACCTGCAGGAAGACCTCGCGGGAGATGGCCGCGATGATCGGCAGGATCATGATCGCCAGAACGATGCCGCCGGCCAGCATGGTCTTGCCGCCGATCGCGCCCTCGCCGGCGAACAGCGGGAACCAGCCGAAGTGCTCGTTGAGCCACCGCGAGGGCTCCCGCAGCAGCGGCACGAGGAAGGCCAGACCCCACAGGCCGTAGATGACGCTGGGGACCGCGGCGAGCAGGTCGATGAGGTAGCCGAGCGGACCGGCGAGGCGGCGCGGCGCGTAGTGGGAGATGAACAGCGCGACGCCGACCGCGATCGGGGTCGCGATGACCAGCGCGATGCCCGAGCTCAGCACCGTGCCGAAGGCCAGCGCGCCGATGCCGAACACCTGGCTGCTGTTGGGCTCCCAGACGAGGTCCGTGAAGAAGCCGCCCTTGTTCGCCTGCAGCGCGGGGATCGCCTCTGCGATGAGGAACACGGCGATGGCCGCCATGATCGCCAGCAGGACGACCCCGGCCGCGGTGGCCAGGAACTTGAAGAGCCCTTCACCGGAGGTGCGCCGCGAGGCGGACCGGCGCATGGCCGGTCCGCCGTCGCGAATCTTCGTGTCGGTCGTCATCGGCCGCTAGGAGATGGCCCCGATGGCGGTGCGGACCTTGGTGAGCAGGCCGCCGGCGAGCGGGGCGTAGCCCAGGTCCTTGAGCGCCGCCTGGCCCTCGTCGCTGGCGGTGTAGGTGAGGAACTCCTTGACCAGCTTGGCCTCCTCGGCCGGCAGGCCCTTCTCGCAGGTGATCTCGTACGTCACCAGGACGATCGGGTAGGCGCCCGCGGTCTTGGTGCCGTAGTCGATCGAGAGCTTGAGGTCGTTGCCGGTGCCCTTGACTTCGGCGGTCTCGACCGTCTTGGCGGCGCTCTCGGGGGTCAGCTCGACGAACTCGCCCGAGCCGTTGGCGACCTTGGCCTTCTGGAGCTGGGAGTTGTCGGCGTAGGACATCTCGACGTAGCTGATGGCGCCCTCGGTGTCCTTGACCGAGGAGGCGATGCCGTCGGAGCCCTTGGCGCCCTGGCCCTTGGCGTCGGCGGGCCACGCCTTGGCCGGGTCGTACGGCCACTCGGCCGTGGCCTTAAGGAACTTGGTGAAGTTGTCGCTGGTGCCCGACTCGTCCGAGCGGTGGAACGCCTGGATCGGGGTGGAGGGCAGCTTGGCGTCGGGGTTCTCGGCCTTGATCGCCGGGTCGTCCCACTTGGTGATCTGGCTGTTGAAGATCCCGCCGATGGTCTTGGGCGAGAGCTGCAGACCGTCCACGCCCGGCAGGTTGTAGACCACGGCCACGGGGCCGGTCACCATCGGGATGTTGATGGCCTTGCCGGTCTTGCAACGGGCGTCGGCCTGGGCCGGCTCGCCCTTCTCGTCGTTCAGAGCGGAGTCCGAGCCGGCGAAGGAGACCGTGCCCTGGATGAAGGCCTGCACACCCGCGCCCGAGCCACTGGGCTGGTAGTTGATGCTCACGCCCGAGTTGGTGGCCTGGAAGTTCTTCTTCCACTCGTCAATCGCGTTGGCCTGGGCGGAGGAGCCCGCGGCGTTGATGGTGCCGCTCAGAGCGTTGTCGTTGCCCGCGGCAGGGGCGCTGGCGGCGGTGGTGCCACCGGTGCCCGCCGGGGCGTTGTTGTCTGTGCCGCACGCAGCGAGCGAGAGCGCGCCGACGAAGGCGACGGCGGCGAGCCGGCCTGCATACTTCACGGTTGGGTTCCTTTTCACTTGGTCCTCAGTCGCCCTTGAAGCTACGCAGCGAAAGTGACTCGGATCCCTAGCAAGGGTGAACGGACGGTGAACGCCCCCGGTCACCCTCATGATGGGTGGTATGACGTATCGCATTTGCGTGGTGTGCATGGGAAACATCTGCCGCTCGCCCATGGCGGAGGTCGTGCTGCGGCGGGTCCTGGAGGACCGCGGGCTGGGCAAGCAGGTCGTGGTCGAGAGCGCAGGGACGGGCGGCTGGCACGTGGGCGAGCCCATGGACGAGCGGGCGCTCGGCATCCTGGCCGAGCGCGGCTACGACGGGGTCGCGCACCGGGCCCGGCAGTTCACCGCCGACTGGTTCGACCGCTACGACCTGGTGCTGGCCATGGACCGGGACAACCTGGCCAACCTGCGGCGGCTCGCGGCCCCCGGGGTCGAGGTGCGGCTGTTCCGCTCGTTCGACCCGGCGGCGCCGTCCGGGGCCGAGGTGCCCGATCCGTACTACGGGGGGCGCGAGGGGTTCGAGGAGGTGCTCTCGCTGGTGGAGTCGGCGGCCGAGGGCGTGGCCAAGCACGTCGCCGATGAGATCGGTTAGGGAGCTCGGCACGTCCCACGGCTGGCGGCTGCGGCAGGGCGTGCTGGACGACGGGCGGCCGGTGTTCGTCAAGAGCGGGCCCGCCGACGCGGTGTCGGAGGTGTTCGCGGCGGAGGCGGCGGGGCTGCGCTGGCTGGGCGAGGTCGCCGCGGTGCCGGAGGTGATCGAGGCGGGGCCGGACCGGCTGGTGCTGTCCTGGGTGGAGGAGGAGCGGCCTGGGCCTGCGGCGGCCGAGCGGTTCGGGCGGGAGCTGGCCGGGATGCACCGGGCGGGCGCGGCGGCGTTCGGCGCGCCGTGGCCGGGGTTCATCGCCGAGCTGCCGATGGACAACCGGCCGTGCGGCTCGTGGCCGGAGTTCTACGCCGAGCGGCGGGTCCTGCCGTTCCTGCGTGAGGCGCGGCTGCCGGCGGCCGACGTGGCCGAGGTCGAGCGGGCCGTGGCGCGCTTCGCCGAGGTGGCGGGGCCTGCCGAGCCGCCGTCCAGGATCCACGGGGACCTGTGGAGCGGGAACGTGCTGTGGTCGGGCGGTTCGGCGGTGCTGGTCGATCCGGCCGCCCACGGCGGGCACCGGGAGACCGACCTCGGCATGCTGGCGCTGTTCGGGCTGCCGCACCTGGACCGGGTGCTCGGGGCGTACCGGGAGGAGTGGCCGCTCGCGGACGGGTGGCGCGAGCGGGTGCCGCTGCACCAGCTTCATCCGCTGCTGGTGCACGTCGTGCTGTACGGCGGGTCCTACCGCGGGAGCCTGATGGCGGCGGTGCGGCGGGTGCTGGAGCTGTGAGCGAGCCGCGAGCGTCGTACGGTCAGCGGACGCGGGTGCCGTTGAGCCGGGCGATGATCTCGTCGTGCAGGAGCCCGTTGCTGCAGACCAGGCTGCCGCCCTCCAGCCCGCGTACGCCCGTGGTGTCGGTCCAGACGCCGCCGGCCTCCTCGACGATGACCGTGAGCGCGGCCATGTCCCAGGGCGACAGCTCGGGCTCGGCGGAGAAGTCGACCGAGCCCTCGGCGACCATCATGTGCGACCAGAAGTCGCCGTAGGCGCGGGTGCGCCAGCAGGCGCGGCTGAGGTCGAGGAAGGTGTCGAGCCTGCCGGTCTGTTCCCAGCCGCCGAAGCTGGAGTAGGAGAAGGAGGCGTCCCCCAGGTCGGAGACCGAGGAGACGCGCATCCTGGACGCCTTGGCCAGGCTCTTGCCGGTCCACGCGCCGCCGTCGGTGGCCGCCCACCAGCGCCGGCCGAGCGCGGGGGCGGAGACCAGGCCGACGACGACGCGGCCGTACTCCATGAGGGCGATCAGCGTCGCCCACACGGGCACGCCGCGCACGTAGTTCTTGGTGCCGTCGATGGGGTCGATGATCCAGGACCTGGCGCCGTGGCCGGTCGTGCCGAACTCCTCGCCCACGACGGCGTCGCGGGGCCGGGCCCGGCGCAGCGTGCCGCGGATCGCCTCCTCGACGGCGCGGTCGGCGTCGCTGACCGGGGTGAGGTCGGGCTTGGTGTCGACCTTGAGGTCGACGGCCTTGAACCGGCGCATGGTGAGGTCGTCGGCGGCGTCCGCCATGACGTGCGCGAGGCGTAGATCATCGTTGTAACCCTGCACGGTCGCCCACGCTATCGTGCCGGGCGGACGGAACATCAGTCGCAGACGCCCCTTTTCTGGTAACCACCCCTCCTGTTACTGGCGGGTAGCATGCCGATATGTCGTTAGATGTTGGTGCGTTGCTGCTGGAGACCGTCCCCTTCGCCCGGACCGTGGGGATCGTCTTCGACGAGGTGGGCGACGGGCGGGCGGTCTGCCGGCTGCCCGATCGCGAGGACGTGCACAACCACGTGGCGGGGCCGCACGCCGGAGCGCTGTTCACGCTGGCCGAGACGGCCTCGGGAGCGGCGATGCTCTCGCTGCTGGGGGACGAGCTCGGCCGGGCCGTGCCGCTCACCACCGGCGCCAGCGTGGAGTACCGCAAGTTCGCCAAGGGCGAGGTGCGCGCGGAGGCCCGGCTGCTGGCCACGCGGGAGGCGGTGGTCGCCGAGCTGGACGCGGGCGGGCGGCCCGAGTTCGAGGTGGCGGTGGAGCTGACGGACGGCGACGGCGTCCTCGTCTCCACGGTCGCCATCACCTGGACGCTGCGGCCCCACCGGCGCTGATCGTCACGTGGCGCGCTCGGCGGTGTCGTCGAGCGCGCCTTCGCGGCTGGACAGCAGGCGGCGCAGCGACTCCAGCCGGGCGGGATCGGCGTTGCCCGCGGCCACCCAGGCGTCGAGCGCGCAGCCGTCGGCCAGGTGGGTGCAGCCCTTGGGGCAGTGGACCGTGCCCTCCACCAGGTCGGGGAAGGCGGCCAGCACCGTCTCCACCGACACGTGGGCCAGGCCGAAACTGCGCACCCCCGGCGTGTCGATGATCCAGCCGCCCTCCGGCAGCTCAAGGGCCACCGCCGAGGTGGAGGTGTGCCGGCCCCTGCCGGTGACCGCGTTGACCTGGGAGACGGCCCGGTTGGCGTCGGGGACCAGGGCGTTGACCAGGGTGGACTTGCCGACCCCCGAGTGGCCGACCAGGACGCTGATCCGGCCGGCCAGGTGCTCGCGCAGCTCGTCGAGCGAGCCGCCCTTGTGGACGACGACGTGCGAGACGCCCAGCGGCTCGTAGAGCGCCACGAGGCCGTCGGGCGGGGCGAGGTCGGACTTGGTGAGACAGAGCAGGGTGTCGATCTCGGCGTCGAACGCCGCCACGAGGATGCGGTCGATCATCCGCGGCCGGGGCGGCGGATCGGCGAGCGCGGCGACGATCACCAGCTGGTCGGCGTTGGCCACGATCGGGCGCTCGATGCCGTCGGTGTCCTCGGTGTCGTCTGCCGATCGGCGCAGCATCGAGGTGCGCGGCTCCACGCGCACCACCCGGGCCAGCGTGTCGGGCCGGCCCGACACGTCGCCCACCAGCGCGACCCGGTCGCCGACCACGATGCCCTTGCGGCCCAGCTCACGGGCCTTCATGGCGACCACGAGCCGGCGTTGGTGCTGCTGCTTGCGTTTGTGCGCCGAGCCCTTGGCGCGGTCGGGCTCCACCAGGATGGTGTAGCGGCCCCGGTCGACGGCGACCACGAAGCCCTCGATGGCGTCCTCGTGCGCGGGACGGTTGCGGGTGCGCGGGCGCGAGCCCTTGCCCGGCCTCACCCGTACGTCGTCCTCGTCGTATTCCCGCTTTCTCAGCGGTCCGCTCCCATGTGCGTGAGTTCCTTCCTTCGGGCGGTCGTACGGGGTCCGCGCGCCTGCTGCCGGGGGTGGCGTAGGGAAGCGGCGGCGGGACGGGCGGCACGCCGGCGCGGATCGCCCCCTTGCGAGGTGCCCGGAGCGCCGGTCGCGAAACCAGCCTGTCCGGCCACCGGGACCTCGGTCCGTGCGGTCACCGGGACTCCAGCATCGCCGTCCACATGCGGACGAACTCCGGCAGGGTCTTGGCGGTCGTCGCGATGTTCTCCACCTCGACGCCGGGCACGCGCAGGCCGATCACCGCGCCGGCCGTGGCCATGCGGTGGTCGTCGTAGCTGCGGAAGACGCCGCCGTGCAGCGGGCGCGGGCGGATGATCAGCCCGTCGTCGGTCTCCTCGGCGTCGCCGCCCAGCCGGTTGATCTCGGTGGCCAGCGCGGCCAGCCGGTCGGTCTCGTGGCCGCGCAGATGGGCCACGCCGCGGATGCGGGTCGGCGTGGTGGCGAGCGCGGCCAGGGCGGCGATGGTGGGCGTGAGCTCGCCGACCTCGCGCAGGTCGGCGTCGATGCCGGTGATCTCGCCGGTGCCGGTGAGCACCAGGTCGGCGGCGTCGGCGTGCTCGTCGCGGGCGACGGTGGCGCCCATGGACGTGAGCAGGCCGCGCAGCGCGTCGCCCGGCTGGGTGGTGACGCGCGGCCAGGCGGGGATGGTGACCGTGCCGCCCGTGACGAGCGCGGCGGCGAGGAACGGCGCCGCGTTGGACAGGTCGGGCTCCACCGTGACGTCGCGCGCCGCGATCGGGCTTGGCTCGACCCGCCACACGTCGGGCTCGCTGTCGTCGACCACGACCTCGGCCGCCCTGAGCATCTGCACGGTCATCCGGATGTGGGGCTGGGAGGGCACCGGCGGGCCGGCGTGCCGGATCGTGACGCCCTTGGCGAAGCGCGCGGCCGACAGCATCAGCCCCGACACGAACTGCGAGGAGCCCGAGGCGTCGAGCGTGACCTCGCCGCCGGTCAGCGGCCCGCTGATGGTGAACGGCAGCGCGTCGTTGTCGACCCGCGCGCCGAGCGCCCGCAGGGCGTCGAGGATGGGGCCCATCGGGCGCTTGCGGGCGTGCGGATCGCCGTCGAAGGAGACCGGCCCGTCGGCCAGCGCGGCGATCGGCGGCACGAACCTCATGACCGTGCCCGCGAGGCCGGCGTCGACGGCCGCGCCGCCGCGGATCGGGCCGGGCGTGACGTGCCAGTCGACGCTCGCCGGGGTCTCTGCGGAGGGCTCCAGCCGGGCGCCGAGCGCGCGCAGCGCGGCGACCATGAGGTCGGCGTCGCGGCTGCGCAGGGCCCTGCGCACCACGCCGGGACCCTCGGCGAGCGCGGCCAGGACGAGCGCGCGGTTGGTCACCGACTTGCTGCCGGGCAGCGGCACGGCGGCGCTGACGGGAGCGGCGGCGGTGGGCGCGGGCCAGTGCGGAACGGACATGGCCAAAGCCTATCCGGGCGTGACGGGCGGGGGTCACCACCTGTGGACGACGGTGAACACGCGGCGGGAAGGCGTAGGTGTCGGTGTCGCGTGGCAGGGTGGGGTCATGTGCGGTAGATACGCCTCGGCGCGCAAGAAGCACGAGATCCTGGAGGAGTTCCAGGTCGAGCTGGACGGCGAGCCCGACAAGGAGCTGGGCCCCGACTACAACGTCGCGCCCACCAAGAACGTCTACGCGATCATGGACCGCGTGCCCGGCGAGGGCGACCGCGCGGTGCGGCAGCTCAGGGTCGTCAAGTGGGGCCTCGTGCCGTCGTGGGCCAAGGACCCGTCGATCGGCTCACGCATGATCAACGCCAGGATCGAGACAGTGGCGGACAAGCCGTCCTACCGCCGGGCGTTCGCCAAGCGCAGGTGCCTGCTGCCCGCCGACGGCTACTTCGAATGGATGCCGGTCGAGGGCGAGAAGCGGAAGAAGCAGCCCTACTACATTCATCCGGCGGACGGCGGGGTGCTGGCGATGGCCGGCCTGTACGAGTTCTGGAAGGACCCCTCGCGCGACGACGACGATCCGCTCAAATGGCTCGTCACCTGCACGGTGATCACCACCGACGCCGAGGACCAGCTGGGCCGCATCCACGACAGGATGCCCATGATGATCGAGCGGGAGCGCTGGGCCGAATGGCTCGATCCCAAGCTCACCGACCCCGCCGAGGCCACCCGGCTGCTGGTGCCGGCCGAGCAGGGGCGGCTCACCGCGTACGCGGTGTCGACCGACGTCAACAACGTCAGAAACAATGGGCCCGACCTCATCAAACCCCTCCCTGACGAGGAGGAGACGGCCCTTTTCTGAAGGTGTAGGAAGTGCGGTAAGTGGGCATCCGGTGAGGAAAGCGCGTGCATTCGTTTACACGAGGTCACCGCGGCACATGCCCCTTTTGACTGCACCGGGCGGGACAGCCGGGGAGTTCTCGCCACGGGCTGCTTCCTTTTACCCGGAGGTGCGGATTCGTGGACGTCACGACCGCTCGTGAGCGGCTGGAAGACATGCTGGCCGAACTGGACCGTTCGATCGCCGTGCTGCAGGGAGACCCGGTCGCGGTGCGCGAGCACCACGCGGCCGACGCCGGCTCCGACCTGACCGACGCCGACCGCGCCCGCGCCATGCTGACCGTGGCGGGTACGCAGCGCGACGCGGTCGTCCAGGCGCTCAAGCGCCTGGAGGAAGGCGTGTACGGCCGCTGCGTCGACTGCGCCAGGCCGGTGCCTGAAGGCCGCCTGGAGGCGCGGCCCGAGGCCGCCAGGTGCGTCGAGTGCCAGGGCAAGCGGGAGCGGCGCCGCTGAGCACGCCCCCAGAGCTGCGGGAGCGTCGCCGACCACGAAAAGCGCCGCCGGCCATGAAAACCCTGCGGGAGCGCCGCCGGCCACGAAGAACGGCGGTCACCCCTGAGGGCGTCAGCCCTTCTTCCTGGCGCTGGCCACGAGGTGGATGCCGACGGTGTCGTCGTCGTCCGGGTGGGCCTCCAGCTCCGTCCGGACGAGCCAGGTCAGCGAGCGCGCGTCGGAGCCGAGCACGTGGTCGACCGTGGACGGCGACAGCACCGTGCGCGGGCGTACCCACTCCACCTCGAGACCGGCGCCGATCAGCAGCTCGCGCAACTGCGCGCCGCTGAAGCAGCGCGTGATGCTGCCGTCGGGCCAGGGCACGAGCATGACCTCGCCGGTCTGCCGCAGATGCTGCCACTGCTCCTGCTCGGCGAGTATCGCCATGCCGAGGACCAGCGAGTCGACGCACACCAGCGCCCGGCCGCCAGGCCGCAGCACCCGGGCGACGTCGCTCATGGCCGACTCCGCCATGAGCTCGATCGACATCACGCGCTCCTCGGCGAGCACCGCGTCCACGCTCGCGTCGGGCAGGAACGCCAGATCGTCGGCGCGTATATGACGGACCCGGTCGGCGTCCCGCAGCCGGGACTGCCCGTCGACGGTACGGCGGAAGTCCAGCAGCTCGATCACTTTGTGCCCGGCCCTCGCCGCCTGCCCGGACCAGCGCCCCCGGCCGCCGGACAGGTCGAGGATCACGGAGGGGTCGGCGGGAAGCCAGCGGTTGAGTTGTTCGGCGGCGACGGCGCGGTAGAACGTCCAGTACGGCCCGAGCGTCCCTGAGCCGTTGAGTTCCTCGGCCGGAATGGGCAGCACACGCGACTCCTGGGTGACGGAAAAAGGGCTACCAGCCGGTACGTATGACGTTCCCCGCACCGGGTCCTTCGTACCTTCTATCTTGCGGGAACAGACGAGGGCGCGGGGATGTTGCGACGAGCATGCTCACATTGGCAGCGCCCCTCCCCGATGCCAGGCCGGCCCCGGTCCAGCGGGTATCCTTCCCCGAGTACGGTGACCCGCAGCAGCAGGCCACCGGTGATCTTAGGGGGGTGGGTCCGGTGCCCGCGACAGGCGCGGAGACGCTGGAGCAGCGGAGCGAGCGATTCGAACGCGACGTCATGCCGTATCTCGAACAGCTCTACAGCGCCGCGCTCCGGATGACCCGAAATCCCGCGGACGCAGAAGACCTCCTCCAGGAGACCTTCGCCAAGGCGTTCGCGTCGTTCCATCAGTTCCAGCAGGGCACCAACCTCAAGGCGTGGCTCTACCGGATCCTCACGAACACCTTCATCAACAGCTACCGCAAGAAGCAGCGCGAGCCCAAGCAGTCCGGCACCGAGGAGATCGAGGACTGGCAGCTCGCGCGGGCGGAGTCCCACACCTCGAGCGGCCTGAAGTCGGCCGAGGTCGAGGCGCTGGAGCACCTGCCCGACGGCGACATCAAGCAGGCCCTCGCGGCGTTGCCCGAGGAGTTCAGGATCGCGGTCTACCTGGCCGACGTCGAAGGCTTCCCCTACAAGGAGATCGCCGACATCATGGGCACTCCCATCGGCACCGTGATGTCGAGGCTGCACAGGGGACGCAGACAGCTGCGGGGCCTCCTTGAGGACTACGCCCGCGAGCGCGGCCTGGTCCCGGCGGAGGAAACGAAATGAGCTGTGGCAACCCACATGACACGGACTGTCGCGAGGTGCTCGACAAGGTCTACGCCTATCTCGACGGCGAGCTGACCGAGCACGACGTCGTCGAGATCCGCGTGCACCTCGACGAGTGCAGCCCGTGCCTGAAGGAGTACGACCTCGACAAAGCGGTCAAAGCGCTCGTAGCCAAACATTGTGGCTGCGATCCCGTCCCCGCTGACCTGCGCTCGAAAGTGCTGGACCGAATCGCACAGGTGAGAGCCGAGCTCCCCGACTAGGATGCTCCCATGCGCGTCTTGGTCACCGGGGGTGCCGGGTTCATCGGATCGAACCTCGTCGATCGGCTGCTTGCCGACGGCCACGAGGTCCACGTCGTGGACGACCTGTCCTCCGGCAGCAGGGACAACCTGACCGGGGCGGCCACGAGCGAGCGGTTCCGGCTGCACGTCCTCGACGTGCGCGAGCCGGCCATGGTGGGCCTGGCCGCCGAGGTGCAGCCGGAGGTCATCTGCCACCTGGCCGCGCAGATCAGCGTGCGCAGGAGCGTCGCCGACCCGGTGCACGACGCCTCCGTCAACGTCGAGGGCACCGCCCGCGTCCTGGAGGCGGCGCACGAGGGCCGCGCCCGCAAGGTGGTCTTCGCCTCGTCCGTGGCGGTCTACGGGCGGCCGGCCACCATCCCGGTGCCCGGCGACGCGCCGACCGATCCGCGTTCGCCGTACGCGGCCTCCAAGCTGAGCGGCGAGATCTACCTCGCCACCTTCCGCGCCCTGCACGGCATCGAGTACACCACGCTCGTGCTCTCCAACGTCTACGGCCCCCGCCAGTCGCCCCAGGGCGAGGCCGGCGTCGTGTCGATCTTCACCGACGCCCTGCTCAACGGCACGCCCACGGTCGTCTTCGGCGACGGCACGCAGACCCGCGACTACGTCTTCGTCGAGGACGTCGTGGACGGCTTCGCCCGCGCCTGCGGCCCGCGCGGCGACGGCCGCAGGTTCAACCTCGGCACCGGCATCCAGACCACCGACCGCCGCCTGCACACGCTGATCGCCGACGCCGCCGGCGCGCCCGACAAGCCGGGCTTCGCCCCGGCGCGGCTCGGCGACCTGCCCGCCATGGCCGTCGACCCGGTGCCCGCCCAGGCCGGGCTCGGCTGGGAGCCGCGCACCGACCTCGCGACCGGCCTCAAGCAGACCGTCGAGTGGGCGCGTTCGCATCGCCGCACGTAGTGGCTTGATTACGCTTTGCTTGCGATTCTCCGGCCGGCCGGTACGGCCGCGTCGTCTTCTGTAGCGTTGATTCCCTGAAGTCGACGTGGAGGCATCGCATGGTGAAGGTGACGGTCGCCCGGACGCCTGCGTGGGCCGGCGGCGTGACGCCTCCAGGCGTGTCCTGGACCTGACGACGCCGGAGGGGGAGCCGCATGCGTGACCTGCCGTGGCCCGCGAGGGTCTACCTGGTCGCCGTCATCGGCGCGGCGGCCGCGCTCATCGCCCGCGCCGCGGTCGTCTCCGGCGCGCCCGTGGCCACCGAGGACCTCGACGTCCTGCTGGTGCTCGCCCTGCTGTTCCTCGTCTGCGAGTCGATGCCCACGCTGCTCAACGTGGAGCAGTTCGCGGTGTCGGTCAGCTTCTCCGCCTCGCTCGCCGCCGTGGTGCTCATCGGCCCCGAGGGCGCGGCCCTGGTGGGGCTGACCGCGGTGCTGAGCGTCCGGCCGGGGCTGCCGCTGATCAAACGCCTCTTCAACGGCGCCCAGTTCGCCATCTGCGGCTACGCGGCCGGGCAGGTCTACCTCGCGCTCGACGGGCGGGTCGGCGTCCCCCAGGTCAACGCCTTCGACGACCTCATCGGGCCCTACGCCGCGGCCACCGCCGTCTACGTGCCGCTCAACATCGTGCTCACGCTCACCATGATCGCGCTGGCCACCGGGGTGCGGGACACCGAGGTGCCGGTGCGGGGCATGGCGCAGTTCCTGCTGTCCTATCTGGGTTACGGCACGTTCGGGCTGCTCGTGGCCGGGCTCTGGGCGACCGTGCAGTCGATCTCGGCGGTGCTGGTGCTGCTGCCGCTGTTCGTGGCGCGGTGGGCGTTCGGCCAGTATCACGCGCAGCAGCGCTCGTACGACGCCACCATCGCCGCCCTGTGCCAGGCCGTGGAGACCAAGGACTACTACACCAGGGGCCACTGCACGCGCGTCTCGCACGCCTCCTCGATGATCGCCCAGGAGATCGGCATGGGCCTGGAACGGGTGCGGGCGATCCGCTACGCCGGGATGCTCCACGACGTCGGCAAGCTCGGCGTGCCCACCAAGGTGCTGCAGAAGGACGGGCCGCTCACCGAGGAGGAGTTCGCCGCGATCCAGCTCCACCCGATGCGCGGCCTGGAGATCGTCAGGGGCATCGGCTTCCTCGACGAGGCCTACGCCGGCATCATGCATCACCACGAGAAGCACGACGGCACCGGCTACCCGATGGGCCTCGCGGGCGACGAGATCCCCGAGTTCGCCAAGGTCATCGCGGTCGCCGACGCGTTCGACTCGATGACCTCCGACCGCTCCTACCGCGGCGCCCGGCCGGTGCCCGTCGCCGTCGAGGAGCTGCGCAAGAGCGCGGGCACCCACTTCGACCCGGTCATGGTCGACGCCTTCATCCGGGCGCTCGAACGCGAGCCGTGGCAGCCGCCGCGCCGGGTCGACCCGCCGCCGCCCGAGGCCGTCGCCACGCCGATCAAGGACCACGACGACCCCACCACGCCCATCCAGGTCGTGACCGGCTCATGATCGCCACCGGACGCGTCGAACGCACCACGGGACGCTCGCTCAACACCGTCCTGCGCAGGCTCGACTCGGGCCAGCTGCTGCTCATCTGCGCGGCCGGCCTGGTCGCCGTGGCGGGCGTCGCCCACACCGCCACCGTCGGGCTCGACCGGCCCGAGATCGCCGTCGGGTTCGGCGCGCTGATCGCGGTCGGCGAGCTGGCCAGGCTCACCATGCCGGGCAACCGGGAGGTCGCGCCCATCGGCGCCGCCGCCGCGCTCGGCTACACCCTGCTGCTCGACCTCAGCCAGCACCCGCTGACCCACTCCGCGCTGCAGGTCGTGGCGGTGATCGCGGTCGGCATGGCGGCCGGGGCCGCGCCCCACCTCGCGGTGGGCCGCCCGCCCCGGCTGGACGCGATGGCCCGCAGGCTGCTCACCGGCGCGCTGCTGGCCTTCGCCTTCCGCCCGCTGGCCGATCCGCTGCGCCGGATGACCGAGCCGCCCACCAGCACCTGGTGGCCGGCGCTCGCCGTGATGGTCACCCTCATCGCCGTCAACCTGCTGGTCGACGTGCTGATCGCCGCCTGGCTGCGGGCCGAGCAGGTGCGCACGGCGTTCCGGGTGGCGGTGCGCGACGAGCTCAACATGGCCTTCCCGCTGGGCGCCGCCGTGGCCGCCTCCGGCGTGCTGCTGGCGCTCGCCACCCACAGCATGGACCTCGTCGCGCTGCTGGTGTTCGCCGCGCCGCTGCTGGTCACGCAGGTGGCCTTCCGCAAGTACGCGGGCATCCGGGCGACCTACCTGCAGACCGTGCGCGCGCTGTCGCGGGTCACCGAGGTCGGCGGCTACGTCGAGCCGGGCCACTCGCGCCGGGTGAGCCGTCTCGCCGTGGCCGTCGGCAGGGAGCTGGGCATGGCCGAGCCCGAGCTGCTGGAGCTGGAGTACGCGGCCCTGATGCACGACATCGGGCAGCTCTCGCTGCGCGATCCGATCCCCGGCGGGGCGACCGTGCTCACCGAGCCCGAGCAGGCCCGCCGCATCGCCGAGCTGGGCGCCGAGGTGATCAGGCAGACCGGCGTGCTCGACCGGGTGGCCGAGGTGGTGCGGCGGCAGTGCGACCCGATCTCCGCCGATCCGCCGCTGTCCAGCCGGATCATCAAGGTCGCCAACGCCTACGACGACCTGGTGGGCCCCTCGACCGACCGTGACCGGTCGGGCGCGGCGCTGGAGCGGGTCCGCTGCGCGCCGGGCGGCGCGTACGATCCGCACGCGCTGGAGGCGCTGGCCCGGGTGATCGACCGCGGCCGGCTCTGACCGGCATTGTCGGATTCCTACAGAACGGTTCCGTCGGATCGGTGGTTTCGGGCGAAAGGGGTAAAGCCGCTCGCGGCCATAGGGTAATCGGCGTGCTGACTGAGACGCTCGGACCCGTTCTGATCGCCAACCGGGGGGAGATCGCGCGCCGGATCATCCGCACGGTCAAACGGATGGGCCTGCGGGCCATAGCCGTGCACTCGGAGGCCGACGCCGACCTGCCGTTCGTACGGGAAGCCGACGAGGCCGTGCTGCTCGGCCCCGCCAACCCCGCGCAGAGCTACCTCGACGCCGCCAAGGTGCTGGAGGCGGCCCGCGCCACCGGAGCGCGGGCGATCCACCCCGGCTACGGGTTCCTCTCCGAGAACGCCGCCTTCGCCCGCGCCGTGGTCGAGGCCGGGATGACCTGGATCGGGCCGTCGCCGGAGTCCATCGACCGCATGGGCGACAAGATCAACGCCAGGAACCTCATGGAGGCCGCCGGCGTGCCGGTCGCCGCGGGCACCCGCGAGCCGGTCACCGACCTGTCGCTCGCGCTGCGGGCCGCCGAGAGCATCGGCTACCCCGTCATGGTCAAGACCGCGGGTGGCGGCGGTGGCATCGGCATGAGCGTGGCGCACGACGACGAGGCGCTGGCCAAGGCGTACGAGCAGGCGGCGCGGGCGGCGTCCAGGTTCGCCGGCGACGCGCTCGACGGCCCCGCGGTGCTGATCGAGCGCTACATCGAGCGGGCCCGCCACGTCGAGGTGCAGATCCTCGGCCTGCCCGACGGCCGGGTGCTGGCGCTCGGCGAGCGCGACTGCTCGGTGCAGCGCCGCCACCAGAAGGTCGTCGAGGAGTCGCCGTCCCTCGGCATCACCCCCGAGCTGCGCGAGCGCATGCTGGCGGCCGCGGTGCGGGCCGGCGAGGCGGTCGGCTACCTCGGCGCCGGCACGGTCGAGTGCCTGGTCGACGCCGACGCCCAGGACTTCGTGTTCCTGGAGATGAACACCCGGCTCCAGGTGGAGCACCCGGTCACCGAGCTGGTCACCGGCCTCGACCTGGTCGAGCTGCAACTGCGGGTGGCGGCCGGCGAGAGCCCTGACCTCGACGTACGGCCCCGCGGCCACGCGATCGAGTTCCGCGTCTACGCCGAGGACCCCAAGCGCTTCTTCCCCGGCCCCGGCGTCATCACGACCTGGGACGAGCCGGTCGGCGAGGGCGTACGGGTCGACTCGGGCTACGAGTCGGGCAACACCGTCACGCCGTTCTACGACCCGCTCATGGCCAAGCTGTGCGTGCTCGGCGAGGACCGCGCGGACGCCCTGGCCAAGGGGCGTAAGGCGGTCGAGGCGTTCGCGGTCGCGGGTCCCAAGAACAACCTGCCGTTCTGCGCGGAGCTGCTGGACGACGACGAGTTCGTCAGCGGCGACTACGACACCGCGCTCGTCGCGCGGATGCGCGGCGGACGGGCCTAGAGTGAACACATTGACGAAAGAGGGGAGCCCCGGTGGCTGAGGTACGCGCTGAGATGGTGGCGAATGTGTGGAAGGTCCTCGTGAGCGAGGGCGACACCGTCTCGGACGGCGACACGCTGGTCATCCTGGAGTCCATGAAGATGGAGATCCCGGTGCTCGTCGAGGACGACGGCGTGGTCGCGCAGCTCAAGGTCGCCGAGGGCGACGTGATCCAGGAAGGCGACCTCATCGCCGTCATCGACTAGCCGCCCGCCCGCCGCCCGTTCAGCCGAGTCGGCGCTGCGCGCCCGCGAGGAACTTGTGCCGGTCGACGACGACGCGCTCGATCGTCCCCTGGCCCACGACGCCGCGCTTGTCGTGGGCCTCGAAGGCGAAGACCAGCCGGCGGCCGTCCACCTCGGTCAGCTCGACGCCGACCTGCACGTGCGTGCCGAGCGGGCTGGCCGCGAGGTGTTCGAGCGTGACCCGGGTGCCGACGGAGGTCTCGCCGGGCGCGAGGTGCTTCTCGACCGCCCGCACCGTCGCGGCCTCGGCCAGCGCGAGCAGGCGCGGCGTGGCCAGCACGGGCACGTCGCCGCTGCCGGCCCGCTTCGCGGTGTCCGCCATCTCGACCATGATGAGCAGTTGAGAACGGAGGCCAGGAGCGAGCGTCATGGGGTCAGCCTAGCGATAGGGATGCCGACTTCCCGGAAACGCGGACAAGTGCCACCACAAGGCCCCAGGATATGGTTTGTACGGCTTAAGACATATGAGTGGCATGTGGGTCAGGTGAGTCGTACACTCTCTGAGTTCCGTGACCACTGTGTTACCTCGCCGCGACACAAGTTCGCTTTGTTGGGAACCCGCGGGGGCGAGAGGTTACAGAGGTAGGAGGGTAGCGGGGGAATCATGGTGGCCCAAGGAACCACACTGGCGGGGCGGTATCGCTTGGATACCCGCATCGGCGCCGGTGGCATGGGCGAGGTCTGGCGGGGTGAGGACACCGTGCTCGCCCGCACCGTCGCCGTCAAGGTGCTGCTTCCGGGCCGCATGCAGGACCCCGGCTTCGTCGCTCGCTTTCAGGGGGAAGCGCGCGCGATGGCCACGATCAACCACTCCGGCGTCGTCGACGTCTACGACTACGGAGTGAGCGGCGACACCGTCTATCTGGTCATGAAGTTCGTGGACGGCGAGCCGCTCGACCGGCTGCTGGCCCGCCTGGGCCGCATCCCGCCCCAAGCGGCCATGGAGCTCATCGCGCAGGCCGCCTCCGCCCTGCAGGCCGTCCACGACCAGGGCATCGTGCACCGCGACGTCAAGCCGGGCAACCTGCTCGTGCAGCGCGACGGCACGCTCGTGCTCACCGACTTCGGCATCGCCCGCTCCGACCTCGCCAACCGGCTCACCGACGCCGGCATGGTGCTGGGCACGGCCGCCTACTGCGCGCCCGAGCAGGCCGAGGGCGCGCCCGTCACGCCCGCCGTCGACATCTACGCGCTCGGCGTGGTCGCCTACGAGTGCCTGGTGGGGCAGCGGCCGTTCGACGGCGACAGCGCCGTCACGATCGCGCTCAAGCACATCCGCGAGGCGCCGCCGCCGCTGCCGGCCGACATCCCGCAGCCGGTGCGCGCCCTGGTCGAGATCGCGCTGTCGAAGGACCCGGCCCGGCGCTTCCCGTCGGCCAGGGCCATGAGCGACGCGGCCAGGGCCGCGGGCAGCGGGCAGGCGCCTGCCCTGCCCGAGCCGGCCCCCGGCCAGGCGCCCGTCACCGGCGCCACCATGGCGCCCCCGCCGGACTACCCGCAACGCCAGCAGCAGACGGGCCACTACGAGCAGGGCGGCCCCTACGCCGAGACCGGCCACTACGAGCAGTACAAGACCGGCGCCCACCTGCCGGCGCAGGAGCAGACCACGGTCGCCGAGCGGCGCGGCGGACGACGGGCCGCCAAGGCGCCACGCAGGGGCGGGCTGGTCGCGGCCATCGCCGCCGTGGTGGTGCTCGGCGCGGGCGCGACGGCGGTCGCGCTCACCGGCATGACCACCGACCCGCCGCAGGTCACGCCCAGCGCCGACCACATGGACGGCGCCGAGTCGCCCACGCCGACGGTGACCAAGCCGCGCAAGACGAAGACCGCCCCGCCCAGCCCCAGGCCGGTCACCACCCGGCCGCAGGTGGTGGAGACCTCGGAGGAGCCCACCCCGACGCCCACGCCGACCCCGACGCCCACTCCGACCCCCTCGAAGACCCCCACCAGCACGCCGTCGTCCACGGCGAAGAAGGCGGAGGTGCCCGAGCTCGTCGGCATGCGTTACCAGGACGCGCAGGAGGCGGTCTCGGCGGCCGGGTTCGACGCGTACGTCACCAACAACACGGTCACCACGGACGGTCTGCGCTGCGGCAAGATCTCCGTTCAGTCGCCGAAGGGCGGGACGATGCTCGAAGTGGGCAAGGTGGTCAAGATGGTCGTCATCGACGGCGGCTGCACGTCGCCGAGCCCGACGGCCACCCCGACCACCTCTTAGTGGCGCTCAGACCCCCGTGGTGTTGCGGGGGTAGGCGATCTGCGGGTCGGTGGCGATGTTCACCATGTAGGGGATGCCGGAGTCGAACGCCCTGCGCAGCGCCGGGCCGATCTCCGACGGGTCGGTGACCAGCTCGCCGCCCCCGCCGAGCGCGGTGACCACCTGGTCGTAGCGGCAGTGGGGCTGCAGCTCGGCGGCCACGTCGTAGCCGTACAGCAGCTGCATGGGGTGCTTCTCCAGGCCCCAGATGCCGTTGTTGCCGCAGATCATGACGACCGGGAGGCGGTGGCGGACGAGCGTGTCGACGTCCATCAGCGAGAAGCCGGCCGCGCCGTCGCCGAGCAGCAGCACCACCTGCGAGGACGGGCGGGCCAGGCGGGCCGCGATGGAGTAGCCGAGGCCGGTGCCGAGGCAGCCGTACGGGCCCGGGTCGAGCCAGTTGCCGGGGCGGCGCGGCTCGACGTACTTGCCGGCGTAGGAGACGAAGTCGCCGCCGTCGCCGATGACCACGGCGTCGTCGTCCAGGACCCGGTTGAGCTCGCCGTAGATGCGCATGGGGTGGATCGGGTCGGCGTCGGCGGCCAGCAGCTCGGCGTCGCCCGCGATGGCCGCCGCGGCCGCCTCGGAGAGCTTGGAGACCCAGGAGGCGTACTTCTCCGGCTTGACCCCGGCGTCGCCGCAGGCCGCGCCGAGGCCCCAGAACACCACCGACAGGTCGCCCGCGGCCGAGGCGGCCGGCTGCATGTGCGTGGCGAGCTGTGACGGCGCGTCGGCGATGTGCACGACCCTGGCCAGCGGGGCGCCGTCCTTGCCGCCGAACCAGCCGTAGCCGAGCCGGAAGTCGAGCGGCGTGCCGATCACGACCACCAGGTCGGCCTGGGCGAAGGCGAGCCCGCGGGCGCGCGTGACGAGCAGCTCGTGGCCCGCGGGCAGGATGCCGCGGCCCTGGCCGTTGGGGATGACCGGCAGCCGCCAGGTCTCGGCGAAGTCGCGGGCGGCCTCCTCGGCACGGTCCATCCACACGTCGGAGCCGTAGACCAGCACCGGGCGCTCGGCCTCGGCCAGCAGCCGGGCGATGGCGGTCAGGTCGTCGGGGTTCGGCTCCAGCGGCGACGGCGTCTGAGTCTCGACGGCGTGCGGCTGCGAGGGGGCGAACAGGTGGTCCATGTAGAAGTCGAGGAAGACCGGGCCGCGGTGCGGCGCGACCGCCGTGCGGAAGGCCATCTCGACGTCCTGGCCGACCGAGTCGGCCCCGCTCGCGGTGAACGACAGCTTCGTGATCGGATCGAGCAGCGGCGGGTGGTCCATCTCCTGCAGCGCGCCGCTGCCCCAGCGGGACTGGGGCGCCCGGCCGCCGAGCACGACCACCGGCGAGCCGTTGAAGTGCGCGGTGGCGACCCCGCTGACGCCGTTGGTGATGCCGGGACCGGCGGTCAGCACGGCGAGGCCCGGCTTCCTCGTCAGCCGGGCGGTCGCCTCGGCGGCGAACACGGCGCTCTGCTCGTGGCGTACGTCGAGGATGCGCATGCCCTCGTGCACCGCGCCGTCGTAGAGCGGGAAGACGTGCCCTCCCGACAGGGTGAACATGGTCTCGGCCCCATAGGCCCTGGACACGGCGACGGCCACGTCACCGGCATGCTTCGCAGACTCCATGCCGGGAACTTACCAACGAGTCACAGTCGTAAACAGACCTTCACCGGCAGCACACCGACACCGAGCCCGCGAGGGTCCTGGCCTCGATCTTCCGTTGCGAGGCCGCGTCCCTTTCGATGTCGAGCGTGACGTTCGTGCCGACGGTCGTCACGGCGTACGGCGCCGGCGGCACGACGACGGAGACGTCGCCTCTGGTGCGCACCACGGCCCGCACCGACGTCGGCCGGCCGGTGAACGCCACCCGCACCTCGCCCGCGCCCGTCTCCAGGTCGGCCGACTCGCCGCCCAGCCGGCCGGCGTCGATGTCGCCGCTGCCGGTCCGCGCCCACACCGGCCCGGCGGCCTCTTCGAGCCGTACGGCGCCCGAGACCGAGGTCAGCCGCAGGCTGCCGAACAGGTTGTGCACGGCGAGATCCCCGGTGGTCGTCCCGGCCACGACGTCGGTCTCCGGCGGCACGAAGACCGTGTAGTCCGCCTGGCAGCGCGAGCCGTCCGGCTGGCCGGAGCCGGGGCAGTCGGTGTCCAGCCGCAGCGTGGCGGTGGCGGGGTCCCAGCTCTCCGCCACCTTCGGCTGTTCCCTGGACCAGCTCAGCGACCGGCTGATCAGCAGCTCGCCTGCCCGGCCGGGCATGACGAACAGGTTGATCGGCGTGGCCGTCGCCTTGATCTCCACCGTGCCGCCGTCGAACGGGATCGAGCGCAGGTCGGTGACGACCGGCTCGCGGGCGCGGGCGAAGGTGGTCCAGAGCGCCGCCGTGGACCAGAAGAGCGCGATCACGGTCGCCATCGCGCCGGCGGTCAGCCAGAGTGCTCTCACGGCGAGCTCCTGATCTTCAAGAACTGGAGCACGGCCAGCACCCGCCGGTGGTCGCCCTCGGCGGGGGACAGGTCGAGCTTGGTGAAGATGTTGCCGATGTGCTTGCCGACCGCGCCCTCGCTGAGCACCAGCGCCTGGCCGATGCCGGCGTTCGAGCGGCCCTCGGCCATGAGCTGGAGCACCTCGTGCTCGCGGGGCGTCAGACGTTCCAGCGGGTGGCTGTCGCCGCGCACGATGAGCTGCGCGACCACCTCGGGGTCGAGCGCGGTGCCGCCGGAGGCCACGCGGCGCAGCGCGTCGATGAACTCGGTCACGTCCGCCACCCGGTCCTTCAGCAGGTAGCCGACGCCGCCGGTCGCGGCCGAGGCGAGGAGCTGGGCGGCGTAGCGCTCCTCGACGTACTGGGAGAGCACCAGGACCGGCAGCCCCGGTTGCTGGCGGCGCAGCACCAGCGCGGCGCGCAGGCCCTCGTCGGTGTGCGTGGGCGGCATCCGCACGTCGGTGATCACCAGGTCGGGACGGTGCTCCTCGGCCGCCCGCAGCAGCCCCTCGGCCTCGTCCACGGCCGCCACGACCGTCATGCCGGCGGCGTCGAGCAGCCGGATCAGCCCTTCGCGCAGCAGTACGGAGTCCTCGGCCAGCACTACGCGCACGGCAGGTCCACCTCGATCGTGGTCGGGCCGCCGAGCGGGCTGGACAGCCGGAGCGCGCCGTCCACGGCGCCGACGCGCTGGGCCAGGCCGCGCAGGCCGGTGCCGCCGTCCATGCGGGCGCCGCCGCAGCCGTCGTCGTGGACGAGCACGTGCAGGCGGTCGTGCTCGCGCCGCACGCTCACCTCGGCCCTCGTGGCCGCGGCGTGCTTGGCGATGTTGGTGAGTGCTTCGGACACGATGAAGAAGGCCACCGCCTCGATGGTCGGGGTGACGCGCCGCTCGATGTCGACGCGGAGCTTGACGGGGAAGGGGGCGCGGGCGGCGACGCCGGACAGCGCCGCGTCCAGCCCCTGGTCGTTGAGCACGGCGGGGTGCAGGCCGCGGACGAAGTCCCGCAGCTCCTTCAGCGCCTGCTTGGCCTCCTCGTGGGCCTGCTCGATGGCCTCACGGGCCGGATCGGGCAGGTCGGTGAGGGTGGCGCGGGCCAGGCCCAGGTTCATGGCCAGCGACACCAGGCGCTGCTGGGCGCCGTCGTGCAGGTCCCGCTCGATCCTGCGGCGCTCGGCGTCGGCGGCGTCGATCACGCCGGCCCGGCTCTCGGTCAGCGTCTCGATCCGCTGCCCGAGCTCGGAACGGCTCGGGCCGAGCAGCGTACGGGCCACGAACAGGTCCAGCGCCGCCATCCCGCGCGCCAGCACCGGCGCGAGCAGCAGCAGCGCGAGCCCGATCGCCATGAAGACCGCCACCACCCGCCCGTCGCGCAGGTCGAACTCGAACCGCAGCGGCGGACGCTCGATCTTGTCCGGCAGGAACGCCAGCAGCCCCACCACGGCCCCGCCCCAGGCGAGCGCCACGAGGACCGCGGCGGCCAGCCCCACGACCGGCGACAGCAGGTGGTAGCCGATCTGCCGCCACGTGGCCGCGCTGCGCAGGTTGCTCGGCGTGTGCACGGGCGGGATGCGCGCCCCGAGGAACGCCTCGAACCGGGAGCGCTGCAGCCGCGTGAACAGCGGCAGGCCGCCCCGCAGCACGGGCGGCACGGCGATCGCGACGAGCGTCGAGCCGGCCAGCATCACGGCGACCGGCAGGCCGATCATCACGTGCGCCGTGTCCAGCCAGGCACGCGCCGACCACGGGCGGGGGACCTTCATGGTCTCAACGGTATTGACCGGGAGGGAGGACGCGAAATGGGCTTGGTGTGCCGTTCGGCGGTGGGGCTAGCCCCACCCTCCGATGAGCTGACGGAACGCCGACGGGTCGAACGCGCCGCCCAGCGTGGGGCCGAGACCCCGGCGGGCCACGTCCGCGAATGCCGCCCCGTCCAGGGCGCCCACGCCGTCCGGGAGCGCGCCGGCCAGGGGCCGCGCCGCCAGCATCTCCAGGTCCGCCGCCGTGCTGCGCTCGACCGGGCCGGGCTCCGCCGGCCAGCGGCCGATGACCAGCCCGGCGAGGTCGAGCCCCCGGTTGGCCAGCGCCTCCAGGGTCAGCGCGGCGTGGTTGACCGCACCGCGCCCGGCGCCGGACACGACGAGCACCTGCGCGCTCAGCAGCCGGGCGAGGTCGGCGAGCGTGGCGCCGTCCTCGTCGTAGCGTTCCAGCAGGCCGCCGGCGCCCTCCACGAGCACCAGCCGGTTGCTCTCGGCCAGCTCGCGCACCAGCAGCGCCACCGCCGGCATGGACACCGGCGGCAGGCCCGCCGCCCGCGCCGCCGCGGCCGGGGAGAGCGGCTCGGCGAACCGGCCGAGCTCGAACGTCGTCGTCACCCCCGACAGCCGCATCACCGTGTCGAGGTCGCCGGGCGCGCCGGCGGCCAGCCCGGTCTCGGCGGGCTTCACCACGGCCACTCCCGCGCCCCGCGCCCGCGCGAGCGCGGCCACGGCGGCCGTCACGACGGTCTTGCCCACCGCCTCGGCGGTCCCTGTGACGATCAGAACGCTCACCCGGCCAGCCTAGACGCGACCGGCACCCGACCCGGCCCCATGGACGCGCGCCACGCGGCGGCGTCAGGGGCGGCGTCAGGGGCGGCGCAGCCGGGTGACGAACTTGTAGCGGTCGCCCCGGTAGAGCGACTGGGCCCACTCGACCGGGTGGCCGTCGGCGTCGAAGGCGTGCCGGGTGAGCAGGAGCATCGGCAGGCCGACGTCCACGCCGAGCGCCTTGGCGTCGTACGGGGTGGCGAGCACGGTCTCGATGATCTCCTCGGCGTCCGTCAGGCGCACGTTGTAGGCGTTGTGGAGGGTCTCGTACAGCGAGGAGTGGACCTCCAGCTCGCGCCGCAGCCGGGGGAAGCGGCGGGCGGACAGGTGGGTGGTGTCGATGGAGACCGGCTCGCCGTTGGCCAGGCGCAGGCGGTGGATGCGCAGCACCCGGCCGCCCGGGTTGATGGCCAGACGGCGGGCGAGGGCCTCGTCGGCGGTGATGTAGCCCATCTCCAGGATCTTGGTGTCGGGCTCCAGCCCGGCGGTGCGCAGGTCGCCGATGTACGAGGTGAGCTGCAGCACCTGCGCCACCTTCGGCTGCGCCACGAACGTGCCCTTGCCCTGGATGCGCAGCAGCCGCCCTTCGACCACCAGCTCGGTCAGCGCCTGCCGGACGGTGGTTCGGGAGGTCTCGAAGCGCACGGCGAGGGTGCGCTCGGGTGGCAGCGCGGTGCCCGGCGGCAGACTCTTGGTCAGCTCCAGCAGGGCGCGTTTCACGTCGTAGTACTTCGGAACGCGGGGGCTATCGTCTGTCACGCGCTCACCTTCACTTCTGCCACGGCGGTGAGGCGTGTTTGATCACCGCGAGATCATCGGAACCCACATTGGCCAAGGAGGTCAACCGCGGGCGGCGGCGGCCGGTCGGCACCGAGCGCGTACGGTGCCGGGCACGCGCGAATCCGGGCTGCTCAGGCTGATGGTGAAGGATATCCACAGCAGCGACGCTCATCGCAACCGAGGCGGCGACCGGGGCCGCCGCGCGGGCGCCTGCGGCACGTCCCACCCCCGTCTGACCTGTTGGGCGGCGCTGTGGCGGGCTCGTGACGACCACCTCCGGCCCGTCCGGCGGGGCTCCGCCGGGGGATATGGGCGACTTGGCTAATGTGACCCTTCTCACAATATGAGATTGCCCAAAGGAATACGGCGAATGAACGGCGGTGCTCGCTCCACATGCCCCCGAATCCCCGCACTCGGGACGGCCGCCGGTTTGGTCGTGGCGGGGGAAAGCACGCATGATGCACTCGTGCCGACTCTCAGCGACCTCGTCGCCCGCCATACCGCTCTTGACGAGGCGGATCTCGACTGGCTGCACTCGCTGGTCTCCGACTGGCAGCTGCTCGCCGACCTGTCCTTCGCCGACCTCGTCCTGTGGGCGCCGCTGGCGGGGGAGAGCGGCTGGATCGCGATCGCCCAGATGCGCCCGACGACCGGCCCCACCGTCTACCACGACGACATCGTCGGCAGCGTGGCGGCCAAGGGCGAGCGGCACCTCATCGACACCGCGTGGAACGAGCGCCGCATCTGCCGCGAGGGTGACCCCGACTGGTCCACGGGCGTGCCGGTCAGGGAGGAGACGATCCCGGTCAGGCGCGCGGTCGAGGGTGGCGAGGGCCGCTTCCTGGCCGTCATCCAGCGCTCCACCAACCTGTCGTCGGCCCGTACGCCCTCGCGGCTGGAGCTGACCTACCTGCAGAGCGCCTCCGACCTGGCGCAGATGGTGGCCGAGGGGCGCTTCCCGTTCTCGGGGGAGGAGCCGATCCTGGTCCGTTCGCCGCGGGTCGGCGACGGCCTGCTCCGCCTCGACCGGGCGGGGCGCGTCACCTATGCCTCCCCGAACGCCCTGTCCGCCTACCGACGGCTCGGCCTGCACGCCGACCTGGTCGGCTCGGAGCTGGGCCCGGTCACCGCGACGCTGTGCTACTCCGACGAGCCGATCAACGAAGACCTCATGATCGTGGCGAGCGGCCGGGCGGCCAAGGAGACCGAGGTCGAGTCCGGCGGCACGACGGTGCAGCTCAGGGCGATCCCGCTGATCGTGGGGGGCGGCCGGATCGGCGCGCTCGTGCTCATCAGGGACGTCACCGAGCTGCGGCGGCGCGAGCGCGAGCTGATGACCAAGGACGCCACGATCCGCGAGATCCATCACCGGGTGAAGAACAACCTGCAGACGGTGGCGGCGCTGCTCCGGCTCCAGGCCCGCCGCCTGCAGGTGCCCGAGGGCCGCGAGGCGCTGGAGGAGGCCGTGCGCCGGGTCGGGTCCATCGCGATCGTGCACGAGACGTTGTCGCACGCGCCCGAGGAGTTCGTCGACTTCGACGAGATCGCCGACCGCGTCATCGCGATGGCCGGCGAGGTCTCGGCGGCCGAGGCGGCGGTGACGCCGCGCAGGGTGGGGGCGTTCGGGGTGCTGCCGTCCCTCATCGCCACTCCGCTGGCCATGGCGCTGACCGAGCTGCTGCAGAACGCGTTGCAACATGGACGCCCCAGGCGGCTGGAGGTGGTGGTGGAGCCGGCGCTCGACCGGCTCAACGTCACCGTGTGGGACGACGGGCAGGGGTTGCCCGAAGGCTTCGACCTCGACAGCAGCACCAGTCTGGGGCTGCAGATCGTCCGTACGCTGGTTGAGGGGGAGCTGTCGGGAAAGTTGTCCGTACAGCCGCGCCCCGCGGGCGGCACCGAGGTCGTGCTCTCGATCCCGCGTCCCGCGTCCGGTTGAGGTCGCTGGCGAAGGTTGGGGTCAGGCGGTCGCGCGGGCGCGGGCACGGGCGGCACGGCGCTTGACGGCGCGGCGCTCGTCCTCGCTGAGGCCGCCCCACACGCCGGCGTCCTGGCCGGACTCGATGGCCCACTTCAGGCAGGCGTCGACGGCCGGGCAGGAACGGCAGACCTGCTTGGCCTCCTCGATCTGCATGAGGGCGGGGCCGGTGTTGCCGATCGGGAAGAACAGCTCGGGGTCCACGTCACGGCAGGCAGCTCGGTGGCGCCAGTCCATGCGTCCACTCCTTAGTAGATGAAGCCTTTGGTCGGCTCCGTGCGGCTACTACTTTGTGAAGAGTTTCACTAACTCCAGCGAACGAGGCCCCGGATCCTGTCGAGGACCGGGGTCGTCCGCTGACGGTCGGAGGGCCTAGGGGTTGTTAAAGGTCCTACGTTCCGATGTCAGTCTGAGCCTGTCAGCCACGCAGAGTGCACGCAAGAGGGTTTGCGCGAAGTTTTGGCCGTTATGGATGTCGGATGCGTCACACAATGACCGAATGTAACCAACTAGACCAACACTTGTAATGCGTTGGGGGTAGATCGGAAGGTCACTGACTCGCGTTCGCCCAGGTAGTCCCCGTCCAGCTGAAAGGCCACGGGACGGCGGGCGGTGAGCGTGAACTCGGCCTCGTCGTGGAGCTGGACGAGGTGCTTCCCTGACGGAAGGGTGTCACTCTCGGTGAGCATGTGCTGGATCAGCGGCGTGAGCGAGACCAGGCCCATCCGGCGCAGCCCGAGCAGGTCGAGGCCGGTCTCGAAGCTCGCCCACGGGGTGGGGCGGACGGGCCTCGTGCCGACGTACGTCCACGGCGAGGTGTTGGAGATGATCGCCATGAAGACGCCCTCGGCCGCTGGGATGCCGGGACCGGTCACCGTCATCGCGGCATGCCGCTTGTCCGTGGCCAGATAGTGCCGTAGAGCGGTGTTGACATACCGGGCGGGGGTAGCCTTCCTGCCGGTGCCTCTCAGGCCCTCCACGGCCCGTACGACCTCGGCGTCATAGCCCATCCCCGCACAGAACGTGAAATAGCGGCTCTGGCCCTCCCAAAGGGCCTGGCCCAGGCCCACGGTCCGCCGGCGGCCCTCGCGCAGCGCCTCCAGCACCGCGCCGGTGGCCTCGACCGGGTCGTTGGGCAGGCCGAGGGCGCGGGCGAAGACGTTGGCGCTGCCGCCGGGGATGACGACGAGCGCCGGGCGGCGGGTGCTGGGGTCGTCCGGCACGTCAGTGGACGCCGGCGGCACGTCACCGTTCACCGGATTGAGCAGGCCGTTGACGGTCTCGTTGATGGTGCCGTCGCCGCCGAGCACGGCCACCATGTCGTAGCCCTTGTCGCGCGCGGTCGCCGCCAGGCCGGCGGCGTGCCCGCGGTAGCGGGTCTCCTCGACGGCGAGCTCCACGGCCGCGCCGAGCGCGCGGATGAGGACGTCCCTCGTGCGGGCGTTCGTGGTCGTGGCCTTGGGGTTCACCAGCAGCATCGCGCGCATGCCGCCAGCGTAGCCGCTGATCGGGGACCCGCTTCAGTGACCTCGGCGAGGTAGGGTACGGGACGTGAACCGTCGTCCGCTCACCCTCGTGATCGCCGCCGTCGTCGTCAGCCTCGAAGGGCTGCTCGCGCTCGGCCTGGGCGTCTTCGTCGCCGTCGAGACCGTGGTCGGCAGGCCCGGCAGCCTGACGAGCGCGATCGCCGAGGCGGCGTTCGGGGTGCTGATCGGCGCCGGGCTGCTCTGGGTGGCCTGGGGCGGGCTGTTCAGGATGGAGCGGTGGGGCCGCGCGCCCGGCGTGGTGGCCCAGATCTTCCTGCTGCCGGTGATCTACACGCTCTTCCAGTCGGACCTGCCGCAGCTCGGCGTCCCGCTGCTGGTGGCCGTGCTGGCGGGGCTGGTCGCGTTGCTGGCGCCCCCCACCACGCACGCGCTCTACGGCGACGAGCAGCACGCGGCCTAGCTGCCCGGCCGTCCTGTCGACGCTCCCGAGCAGCCCTGACCCGTCAGTCCTCGGCTGTCAGGCCCTCGCGCAGCTGGGCGAGGGTGCGGGCGAGCAGGCGGGAGACGTGCATCTGTGAGATGCCGAGCTCGGTGGCGATCTGCGACTGCGTCATGTTGCCGAAGAACCTCAGCAGCAGGATGCGTTTCTCGCGCGGCGGCAGCCGCTCCAGCAGCGGCTTGAGCGACTCGCGGTATTCGACGCCTTCCAGCGACTCGTCCACGATGCCGAGCGAGTCGGACACCGCGGGGGCGTCGTCGTCGCCGGAGTCCGGCGCGTCGAGGGACACCGTCGAGTAGGCGTTGGCCGACTCCAGGCCCTCCAGCACCTCCTCCTCGGTCATCTTGAGGTAGGCGGCCAGCTCGGCGACCGTCGGGGCGCGGCCCTCGCGCTGCGACAGGTCGCTTATGGCCTTGGTCAGCGAGAGCTTCAGCTCCTGCAGGCGGCGCGGCACGCGGACCGCCCAGCCCTTGTCGCGGAAGTGCCGCTTGATCTCGCCGACGATGGTGGGCGTGGCGTAAGTGGAGAACTCCACGCCGCGGTTGAGGTCGAAACGGTCGATGGACTTGATCAGACCGATGGTGGCGACCTGGGTCAGGTCGTCCAGCCACTCGCCCCTGTTGCGGAAGCGGCGAGCCAGGTATTCGACCAGGGGAAGGTGGAGCTCGACCAGCTCGTCCCTGATGCGCTGACGGCGCGGCTCCTCGGGGCCCAGCTCGGCCAGCTCGGCGAAGAGCTGGCGGGCGCGCACCCTGTCGGGCACGGCGTGTTCGCTGGTGGCCATGGCTCCAGTCCTTTCCGTCACGCCGGCCCCGCCGTGCTCTGAGCCGCCCCTCGGCGCTTACGGAGGACGATGGCCATGCGGTCGGCGCTGTCGGTCACCGCGTCGACGTCGTCGGCCAGCGCGGTGAGCACCATCCAGGCGAAGTCGTCACGCTTGGGCGCGGAACTCCCGACCGTCGCCACCTCGACCCTGACCTGCATCTCCTGCCCGGTCAGCTCGAACTCGGCGGTGAGGTCGGTGCCGGGCACCGCCTCGTTGAGCAGCATGGCGCACGCCTCGTCGACCGCGATCCGCAGGTCCTCGATCTCGTCCAGCGTGAAGTCCAGCCGCGCCGCCAGCCCAGCGGTGGCTGTGCGCAGCACGGACAGGTAGGCGCTCGCGGCGGGGAGCCGGATGCTCACCACGTCGCGGATGCCGGCCACGCCCTGCGCGCGCGTCTCGGTTTCCTCGGTCACGTTCCTCCTCGCATATCCGACGCCAACTGCAACTTACCGCTCCGGAGAGGTGCTTGGACGAATCAGACTCGCCATCTACGGAAAAGGCTCTGCGCGGTCGTGAACCGCGCAGAGCCTTTGTGCCGTTTTAGGCCGCCTTGGTCTCCCAGAAGATCTTGGAGATCTCGTCGATCTTGCCCAGCAGCTCGTCCGCCTTGGCGGCGTCGACCGTGC
This sequence comes from Nonomuraea wenchangensis, assembly GCF_900111685.1. Classification (GTDB taxonomy): domain Bacteria; phylum Actinomycetota; class Actinomycetes; order Streptosporangiales; family Streptosporangiaceae; genus Nonomuraea; species Nonomuraea wenchangensis. Next base: position 858,531 of record NZ_FOHX01000002.1, on the reverse strand, counting down.
CCTTGGCGCCCGCGGCTCCAGCGAGCTTCGTGGCGTCCCAGAAGAGCTGGTGGAGCTGAGGGTACTGCTCAAGGTGCGGCGGCTTGAAGTAGTCGGTCCAGAGCACCCAGAGGTGGTGCTTGACCAGCTCAGCGCGCTCCTCCTTGATGTGCAGCGCGCGGCCGCGGAACACCGGGTCCTCGTTGGCCGCGTACTTCTCCATGATTGCCTTGACCGACTCGGCCTCGATGCGGGCCTGGGCGGGGTCGTAGACCCCGCAGGGCAGGTCGCAGTGCGCGGAGGCGACGTGCTTGGGTCGTAGCAGTCGTGCGAGCATCGGAAAGTCCTTCCTGGATGCTGAATCAGCTTGGTCCACAACCGACCTTACTCGGGTCCGGAAGGCGGCGGAGTGGGGGGTAGAGCCCATGAGAGTGCGTGTCGAGGGCGATTCCATGCGGCCCGGCCTGGTTCCCGGCGACTGGCTCCTCGTGCGCAGGAACGCCCCCGTGCGCCCCGGCGACGTCGTCGTCGCCCGGCTGCCCGGCGATCCCGAACGGCTCATCGTGAAACGGGCGCAGTGGCACGGAGCGGACGGATGGTGGCTGGAGAGCGACAACCAGCGGGCGAGCGGGCGGCGCGACAGCTGGGACTTCGGGCCGGTCCACGACATCGTGGGGCGCGTCGTGCTGCGGTACTGGCCGCTGGTCCGCCGGCGGCGGTGACCGCGGCTCAGGACGACCGCTCGGGCGGCTCAGGACGGCCTAGGAGCTCCGGCGCCCGGCTCAGGACGGCTCAGGGCGGCTCAGGGCGTCTCCTGGCGGCGGCGGGCGCGGTAGGCGGCCACGTTGGCGCGGCTGGCGCAGCGGGCCGAGCAGTAGCGGCGGGAGCGGTTGGACGAGGTGTCGAGGAAGGCCCGGCCGCAGCGCGGCTCACGGCAGCGGCCCAGCCGGTCCGCGCCCAGCTCCGCGACGACCGCGGCGAGGCCCATCACCGCGGTGGCCGCCGGGTCCTCGGCCAGGTGCAGGTGCCAGGGCCCGCCGTCGTGGGCCGAGAGCTGGGGTCGTACGGGATAGCGCACGAGCAGGGCGTTGAGCCGTTCGGCCACGGCCCGCTCGTCGCCGGCCACGTCGAAGACCTCGGCCAGCTCCTGGCGCAGCCGGATCAGCTCGGGCGGCGGCACGAGATCGTTGACGAGCCGGACCGCCCACGAGGCGTAAGAGGTCAGGTCCATGCCGGAGTATTACACACCCCGGTGGGGGCTCCGGCGCGCGCCGGAGCCCCCACCGGGATCAGCCCTCGGGGTGCAGCACGCGCCGCAGGAACGCCTTCGTCCGCTCCTGGGATGGATCGCCGATCACCTGGGACGCCGGGCCGTCCTCGACGACCACGCCGCCGTCCATGAACACCACCCGGTCGGCCACCTCGCGGGCGAAGCCCATCTCGTGGGTGACCACGAGCATGGTCATGCCCTCCTCCGCCAGCTTGCGCATGACGGCGAGCACGTCGCCGACCAGCTCGGGGTCGAGCGCCGAGGTGGGCTCGTCGAAGAGCATGAGGTCGGGGTTCATGGCGAGGGCGCGGGCGATCGCGACGCGCTGCTGCTGCCCGCCCGACAACTGCCCGGGAAGGGTGTCGCACTTGTCGCCGACGCCCACCTTCTCCAGGTTCTCCCTGGCGATGGCCTCGGCCTCGCTCCTGCCCCGCTTCAGCACCCGCCGCTGGGCGATCATGACGTTCTGCAGCGCGGTCATGTGCGGGAACAGGTTGAACTGCTGGAAGACCATGCCGATGCGGCGGCGTACCGCGTCGAGGTCCACGTCGGGGTCGGTGACCTCGACGCCCTCCACGAAGACCTTGCCCTTGGTGGGCGTCTCCAGCAGGTTCACGCAGCGCAGCAGCGTGGACTTGCCCGACCCCGACGGGCCGATGACGCACACCACCTGGCCGGGCTCGACGGTCAGGTCGATGCCCTGGAGCACCTGGTTGTCGCCGAAGGACTTGTGGAGGTCCGCGATCTCGATGGCGTGCGTCATGGCTTCCTCCCCTTGCGCCCCTCCAGCCGGGAGGCGAGGTATCCCAGCGGGATGGTGACGATCAGGTACGTCACGCCCGCCACCATGATCGGGGTGGCGTTGGCGTACTGGGAGGCCAGGTCGTTGCCGAACTTGGCCAGCTCGACGTACTCGCCGGACACGCCCAGGAACAGCACCAGGGAGGAGTCCTTGAGCAGCGCCACGAACTGGTTGGTGGTGGGCGGGATGACCATCCTGATGGCCTGCGGGATGATCACCGTGACCTGGGCGCGGGTGGCGGACATGCCGAGCGACCTGGCCGCCTCCGTCTGCCCCTTGGGCACGGCCTGCAGGCCCGCGCGGAAGACCTCGGCCTGGTAGGCGGCGCCCACCAGGCCGAGGCCCAGGATGCCCTGCCCGTACGTGCCGAAGGGCACCTGGAAGCCCGGCAGCGCCAGCGGCAGGAAGGTGATCATCAGGAAGATCAGCAGCGCGGGCAGGCCGCGGAAGATCTCGATGTAGACGACCGCGATCCATCGGTACGGCCGCACCTGCGACAGCCGCATGAGTGCCAGCAGCAGCCCGAGCACGAACGCGAAGACGAACCCGCCGACCGCGTAGATGATCGTGTTCCGCAACGCGATCGTGAACAGCTCGGGCAGCGCGTGCTCGGCCACGTCGACCTTGGCGAAGTTCTGTGCCAGGCTGCCCCAGTCGGCGTACAGGACGATGGCGACCAGCGCGACGACCAGCAGGGCGTACTGGACGGCGCGGCTGATCTGCTGCTTCTTCCGCGGGCTGAGCCTGGCGCGGGCAGGCTCAGCCGTCTTGGGCAGGTCGGTCATGGATCAGCCCAGCTCGCCGGGCTTCTTGCCGAACCACTTCATGTAGATCTTCTCGTAGGTGCCGTCCTGCTTGGCCTTGGCCAGCTCCTCGTTGATGGTCTTGACGAGGGTCGGGTCGGCGTCCTTCTTCATGCCGATGCCGTACTGCTCGCCGGTGTCGAGGCTGGCGATCAGCTCGAACTTCTCGGCGACCTCCGGCTTCTTCAGCCAGGTGAGCACGACCGGCAGGTCCTGGATGATGACGTCGGCCTGGCCGGCCTGGAGCGCCAGCAGTTCCTTGGGCGAGTCGGCGTACTCGGTGGGGTTGAAGCCCTGCTTCTTGGCGTAGTCGAGGCCGGTGGTGCTGGCCTGGGCGCCGAGCTTGAGTCCCTTCGCCTTGACGTCCTCCAGGGACTTCGCGCCCGTGCCCTTCTTGGCCAGCAGGGCCTGCGTGGCGTCGAAGTACGGGTCGGAGAAGGTGATGTTCTGGGCCCGCTCGGGGGTGATGGTCATGCCCGCGGCGGCGACGTCGCACTTGCCGGCGGCCATGGCGGCGCCACTCTTGATCACCGCGAAGTCGATGTCCACGATGTTCTGGGTGACGCCGAGCTTCTTGGCGGCGAGGTCCACGATGTCGACGTCGAAGCCGACGACGTTGCCGCTCCCGTCCTTGAACTGGAACGGCTCGTAGGGGACGTTGGTGCAGACCGTGAGCTTGCCGGGCTGCACCAGCTTCACAGCGGCGGCGCCCGAGCCGGCGCTGGCGCTGGTGTCGGCGCCGCCCGAACCGGAGTCGCTGCCGCAGGCGGACAGGGCGAGAGCGGCGGTCACGGCGAGCGCGCCGGCGGCGTAGCCACGGCGGCCCTTGGGGCTGAGGGCCATGTACGGCCTCCTAGGAAGTGAAAAGCCACAGAACTTGCGTTTTGTGCAGTTTAGATGCGATTTTGTGCCGTTCCGTCATCGGCGGTTTAACGATGCGTCAACAGAACGGCCTCGAACCGTCCATCCGGTCGCCCTACTGTGCCCCACCGGGGACGCTGACTCGGAACACCGTCTCACGATGTGGCACTATGGGACGACGGGTGACCCCCGAACCCCCATCACGAGATGACGCCGAGGGGCCCTGGCAGCTACAAGAAGCCAACCCGCTCGCGATCATCCTCCGAAGTTCGTTCCGCTTCCGATGACTCCAGGGGTCGCTGTGGCTGTCACGCCCGCTTCTGCGCCAGGTTCCTCGTCCGTCGAGAATCTCGATCTCGATCCCGCCTTCGCGCTGCACCGCGGGGGCAAGATCGAGATCCGCTCCACCATTCCCGTCCGCGACGCCGACGACCTGTCGCTCGCCTACACGCCCGGCGTCGCCCGGGTCTGCACCGCCATCGCCGAGACGCCCGCGCTCGTCCACGACTACACCTGGGCCTCCAGGGTCGTCGCCGTGGTCTCCGACGGCACCGCCGTGCTCGGACTCGGGGACATCGGCCCGGCCGCCGCCATGCCCGTCATGGAGGGCAAGGCGCTGCTGTTCAAGGAGTTCGGCGGCGTCGACGCCGTGCCCATCTGCCTCGACTGCACCGAAGTCGACGCGCTCGTCGAGACCGTGGCGCGGCTCGCGCCGTCGTTCGGCGGCATCAACCTCGAGGACATCAGCGCGCCGCGCTGCTTCGAGGTCGAGGCCCGCCTGCGCGACCTGCTCGACATCCCCGTCTTCCACGACGACCAGCACGGCACCGCCATCGTGGTGCTCGCCGCGCTCCAGAACGCCGCCAGACTGACCGGCCGGACGCTCGGCGACCTGCGGGCCGTCGTCGCGGGCGCGGGCGCCTCCGGCGTCGCGGTGACCCGCATCCTGCTGGAGGCCGGCATCGGCGACATCGCGGTCTCCGACTCCAAGGGCCTGATCTACCAGGGCAGGGAGGGGCTCAACCCGGTCAAGGAGGCGCTCGCCCGCGACACCAACAGGTCCGGGCTCACCGGCTCCACGGAGGAGGCCCTGGCCGGCGCCGACGTGTTCGTCGGACTGTCCGGCTCGACGGTGAGCGAGCAGGCCGTCGCCTCCATGGCGGACGGCTCGATCGTCTTCGCCCTGTCCAACCCCACCCCCGAGGTCCACCCCGAGGTCGCCGCCCGGCACGCCGCGGTCGTCGCCACCGGCCGCTCGGACTTCCCCAACCAGATCAACAACGTGCTGGCCTTCCCCGGCGTGTTCCGTGGCGCGCTCGACGTGCGGGCCTCCACGATCACCGAGAACATGAAGGTGGCCGCGGCCGACGCGCTCGCCGCCGTCGTGGGCGACGACCTCTCCGCGACGTACGTCATCCCGAGCCCCTTCGACGAGCGTGTCGCGCCCGCCGTCACCGCCGCGGTGGCCGCCCAGGCCCGCGCCGACGGGGTCGCCCGTCTCTGATCGGCTCGTCTCTGATCGGCTCGTTCCGGCGAGCTTTCGGCGGACTTCCGGCGGGCGGGGCTCTTGCGGGCCCCGCCCGCCGCCGCGTGCTGCCGGTGGCGGGCGGGCTGCAGGAAGCTGCTGCGGGAAGTTGTTGCAGAGAATTGGGCCAACCTTTGAGAACGGCCCTCATCCTTTACCCAAGGTGCTATAACTGTAGCTCTCTGTAATGACCGTGAGCGCCGACTCCTGTGCAGAGGAGAGCGATGGAACGCGAGCCGAACCGACTGCTGCAGCAGCTCATCGCAGAGGCGGGTTTCTCCCACAAGGGACTCGCCAGGCGTCTCAACGACCTGGGTGCCGCCCGCGGCACTCCGGGCCTGAAGTACGACCATAGTTCGGTGCTGCGCTGGATCGGTGGCCAGCGACCGAGGGACCCGGTCCCCGGACTGCTCACGGAGATCTTCGCGATGCGCCTGGGCAGGCCGGTCACCACGGAAGACCTGGGCATGCCCGCCGTCATCACGCCCCTCGATCTCGGACAGGAGTTCACGCACACCTGGCAGGAGGGGGTCGCGACTGTGACCGCGCTGTGGCGGGCCGACGTGGAGAGACGGCGGTTCCTGATCGACTCGACCTTCGCCATCGGAGCAGGCTCCGTCGGAGCCGTCCGCTGGCTGACGTCCCCACCCGAGGGACGCCCGAGCAGCGGCGGGGCGCGGCGCGTGGGCCGCGCCGACATCGCCGCCATCCACGAGGTGACCCGGTCCTTCGGGGAGCTCGACAACCGTTTCGGCAGCGGCAGGGTCCGCTCGTCCGTCATCAAATATCTCGACACGGCCGTCTCGCCGCTGCTCAAGGACGGCTCCTACGGCGACGCCACCGGCCGGCAACTCGCGGCGGCCGCCGCCGAGCTGACCCGGCTGGCCGGCTGGATGGCCTACGACATGGAGCAGCACGGTCTCGCGCAGCGCTACCTCATCCAGGCGCTCCGCCTGGCCAGGGGCGCCGGCGACCAGACGCTCGGCGGCGAGATCCTGGCCGGCATGGCCCACCAGGCCATCTACATGGGCCAGCCGGACCACGCGCTCGATCTCGCGCGGGCGGCCCAGCTCGCGGCCCGCGGCGCGGGCGTCGGCACCCTGCTGGCCTCCGCGCACGTCCTGGAGGCGCACGCGCACGCGGTGCGGGGCGACTCCCGCTCCTGCGGCGCCTCGCTCAACCAGGCCGAGCACTCCTTCGAGGTCCGCAAGCCCGCCGACGAGCCCTCGTGGCTCGGCTACTTCGACGAGGCTTATCTGTCCGCCAAGTTCGCCCACTGCTTCCGCGACCTCGGCGACGGCTACCGGACCGTGCAGCACGCGCGGCGCTCGCTCGACATGGACTCCCGCTTCGTACGGGGGCGCATGTTCAACCTCTCCCTGCTGTCGGCGGGGCTGCTGCAGTGCGGGGAGCTGGAGCAGTCCTGCGTGGTCGCCTCCAGGGCCCTGTCGCTGGCGGGCGAGCTCCAGTCCGCCCGGTCCCGGTCCTACGCCGCGGATCTGCGGCGGCGGCTGGAGCCTTACAAGCATGAGGGGGCTGTGGCGGAGCTGCACGAGGCCACCCGGCAGCTCGCCGCGGTGGTCTGACATGCAGACGGCCCGGAGCGTCCACGCAGGACGCTCCGGGCCGCGCTTGCCGGGTTACTGCAACAGCTCGCCCTTCGGGCTCACGATGGCCTTCGTCTCGGCCAGGCTCGCCTGGTTGTAGACGTCGGCGACCTCGCCGTCGAAGTACGGAGAGCTGATGAAGTCGATCCGGTTGTTGCCGTCCTGGTCGGCGAACGTGCTCGTCACGCCGTTGACGTAACCGGTGCGCTTGTTGTTGTTGTACTTGATCAGCCAGGGGCCGCCGTCGGCGCCCGGCGTCATCGAGCACTTGAGCGCCTGGTGCGTCTCCACCTTGAAGGTGTTGATCTGGTACATCTTCGTGGCGGTCTTGCCCATGCAGTACTTCGGCGTCAGGCCGGTGTAGGGCTTGTCGCCGTCGGGGTGCGGGGCGCTCGGGTAGCCGAAGGCGATGACGCTCTGGTTCATGGGCTGGTTCCAGGCGAAGCCCTGGCCGCCGACGACGTCACCGAGCCGGCCGAGGTCCTTGGCCACGCCGATGAAGTAGTGGCCCTCGAAGTACTTGCGGGACGTGCCGGGCTTGACCCACTTCTGCGTGTAGTAGTGGGTGATGGCGTAGTTGCCGGCCTTGTCGGCGCCGGTGCCCTTCTCGCCGAGGCCCTTGTAGTCGTCCCACTGCTTCTTCGTCACCTGCTCGACGACCGGCTCGCCGAACTTGAAGCCTTGGCCCTTGCCGACCTTGGCGGCGACGTACTTCTCCTTGGTGGTCTCGACCTTCTCCAGGACCGCGTCCGGATGGTCGGGGCCGACCAGGTCGCTGTCCTTGTCCTCACCCTCGGACCAGCACTCGCCGAGGTTGAGCTGGCACTTGAGGAACTCCTCCTTGGAGATCTCACGCGGCTTGATCCACTTGTCGCCGAGCCACGCCTTGTACTCGCTGAGCGGGACCTCCTTCTCGGCGCCGAGCGCGACGCCGTTGTGGACGGCCACGAAGGCGTAGTCGCCGTCGTAGTCGTCGTAGGTGTCGAGGTCATAGGCGGTGAAGGCGTAGGCGCCGACGTAGATGCCCCAGGGGGCCTTGCCCTGGTAGTAGCCGGGGATGAAGACCCACTTGCGGAAGACGTCCTTGCCGCGCTCGTAGACGCAGTGGCCGGCGGTGACGACCAGGTTGCGGTGGCGCGACTGGATGGAGGTGGCCGAACACCAGCGGTACTTGCCGGAGCGGTCGATGAAGAAGACCTTGCCGATGGTCTTCGGCAGGTTGACGTTCTTCACCTTGGTGGCGGTGGCGACGGAGCCGGTGGGGGCGGTCAGGCCGGGCTTGCCGTCGTCAGGGGTCTTGCTCTGCGCGCCCACGAGCTTGGGCACGTTCTTGAAGTCCCAGTAGTACTGGGTGGCCTTGCGCAGGGCGGCGCCGTTGGCGTCGAGCCAGAAGTTCGCGCTGCTGTAGGCGTCAGCGGGCTTCGGCGCGAGCGGGTCGGTGGCCCAGTGCGGCTCGGCACTGGCGGGAAAGGCGAAGGTGGCGGCGGTCAGGCCGGCGGCGGCGAGGGGGATGAGCAGGCGCTTCAACGGGAGGCTCCACAGCGGTTGTCAAGAAACAGCGTAAAGACCCTATCGATCATCGTTCGGTCTGGTAAGGGTCCTTCTCGGATTTGTCTCCAGATAGGCCGAAGGGCCCGGCGAAAGCCGAGCCCTTCGGGTAAAACAGGCGGTCTGAGGTTTGGACCCCCAGCTCCAGAGGATGTCCTGAATTAGGACATCTTGCCGGACCACAGAGCGGCAGCAGCCTTGTAGACCGACGCGGTCTCGCCGTCGAAGTACGACGAGAAGATCGTGTCGTAACGGTTGTTGCCGTCCACGTCGCCGAACACCGCGGTGGTGACACCGTTGACGTAGCCGAGACGCTTGGCGTTGCTGTACTTGAGCAGCCACGGCGAGCCGTTGTAGCCGGGGGTGACGGCGCACTTCAGGGACACGAGCTCCTCGGCCTTGATGGCCGCGACCACGGTCCGCTTGGTGCTGGTCTTGCCGTAGCACCACTTCGGCGTGACACCCGTGTAGGGCTTGTTGCCGTCGGGGTGCTCGCCACCCGGGTACCCGAAGGTACGAACGTACTTGCCGGTCGGCTGGTTCCAGGCGAAGCCCTGGCCACCGACGTTGTCGCCCAGACGACCCGCGTCCTTGACGAAGTTCTGGATCAGGTAGAACTCGGTCTTGAAGAACTTGGTGTCGGTCCCGGGCACGCTCCAGGACTGGATGAAGTAGTGGGTGATGGTGTAGTTGCCGAACCTGTCGGCCTTCTCACTCTTCTCACCCGGGCCCTTGTAGCGGGCCCACTCGTGCGCGGACACCTGCTCGACGACGGGCTCGCCGAACTTGAAGCCCTCGCCCTTGCCGATGCCGCCGCGGATCCACTTGTCCTTGGTGGTCTCGACCTTCTCGACCACGGCGCCGGGGTAGTCCGGGCCAACCTTCTTGCCGTGCTTGCCGCGCTCGACCCAGTAGGAGTCAGTCGAGGTGGGGTCGAGCTTCCCCTTCAGGAACTCGTCCTTGGAGATCTCGACGTCCTTGTACTCCTTGAGGCCCTCGGCGGCGTCGTACTCCGCCTTGGTGACCTTCTTCGCGTCGCCGCCGCCCAGCGTGATGCCGTTGTAGACGGTGACGAAGGCGTAGTCCTTGTCGTAGTCCTCGTACGTGGCGAAGTCGTAGTGGGTGAAGGCCTGCTTACCCACGTAGATGCCCCACGGAGCCTTGCCCTGGTAGTAACCCGGGACGAAGACCCACTTGTCGAGGACGTGCCCGTTCGCACCGGTCTGGTACACGCAGTGACCAGCGGTGGCGACCAGGTTGTGGTAGGTCGACTGGATCGAGGTGGCGGAGCACCAGTACAGCTTGCCGTCACGGCCCTCGAAGAACACCTTGCCGATGGTCTTCGGCAGGTTCACGTTCTGGACCTTGACGGCGGCCTTCTTCTCCTCGCCAATCGGGGCGGTGGAGCCCGGCTTGGTGTCCGGGGTGTAGCCGCCCTTCTGGACGAGCTTGTTGACTTCCTTGTAGTCGTAGCGGTACACGGACGCGGCCCGGAGGGCGGCGCCGTTCGCCTTGAACCAGAAGTCAACGGTCTCGGCGACCTTGTTGTTCGGGGTCAGCGGCGCGTCGTCGACGACACCCGAGGCGGAAGCCGTGCCGGCCAGACCAGCAGCCAGCAGACCGGTGGCCAGGATGGCGCCACCGGCGGGGAGGAGGATGCGCTTCAAGGTAACTCCTTGCGCTGTCGTGGAACGCCTCTTGCGTCCCATGCGTCAGTAAAGGGATAGCCAGGAACATACAGTGTTGATCTTGAGCTCGGGTAGTCGCTTTGGAAGGAAAAGAGGCGACAAGTCGGGCGTAATCGTTCTGTGATGTTTAGACGGCTCGTGCGCAGGAGTTGAGGGAAGCGGCCCTTGCGGTCATTTGCCCTGATCAACATAAGTAAGGTGTGAGGGCGATCCGCGGGGCGCCGGCGCGCTCGCGGTTTCCGCTCCGCGAAGAGTGTGACGCAGATCACACCGCTCTGATGGCACCGTCTGGGCCCGGCGTGCGTCCAAAGCCCTTCACATTCGGGCCGAAACGCAGAAAGGGCCCGGCTGGCGGCCGGGCCCTTTGCTACGAACGGTTCACGACCGGTCGCGGTGTGTCACTTAGACGATCTTGCCGGACCAGTTGGAGGACGCGGCCTTGTAGACCGTGTTGGTCTCGCCGTCGAAGTACGGCGACGAGATGTAGTCCACGCGGCCGTTGCCGTCCTGGTCGTTGAAGGTGCTGGTGACACCGTTGACGTAGCCGAGACGCTTGGCGTTGCTGTACTTGTACAGCCACGGACCACCGTCGGCGCCCTCGGTCATGGCGCACTTGAGCGCCACGTGCTCCTCGATCTTCTTGGCGGCGGAACCGACCAGCTTCTTGGTGGTCTTGCCGTAGCACCACTTCGGCGTGACGCCGGTGTAGTTCTTGTTGCCGTCAGGGTGAGGAGCGGCCGGGTAGCCGAACACGCGGACGTACTTGCCCGTCGGCTGGTTCCAGGCGAAGCCCTGGCCGCCGACGTTGTCGCCGAGGCGACCGGCGTCCTTGGCGAAGCCCTCGATGATGAAGAACTCGGTCTTGTAGAACTTGGTGTCCGAGCCCGGGAGGACCCACGACTGCACGTAGTAGTGCGTGATCGTGTAGTTGCCGCGGTTGTCCGACTTCTTCTCGCCGAGGCCCTTGTACTTGTCGTAGTCGGCCTTGGAGACCTGCTCGGTGATGGGCTCACCGAACTTGAAGCCCTCGCCCTTGCCGATCCGGGCGTCGCGGTACTTCTCCTTGCTGGTCTCGACCTTCTCCACGACGGCGCCGGGGTACTCGGGGCCGACCTTCTTGGCCCTCTCGCCACGCTTGACCCAGTACGAGTCGGTGGAGGTGGGGTCGAGCTTCGCCTTGCGGAACTCGTCCCGGCTGATCTCGACGTCCTTCGCGTCCTTGATGCCGGTGTGGGCATCGAACGCGGCCTTGGTGACCTTCTTCGCGGTCCCGCCGCCGAGGGAGACACCGTTGTAGACGGTGACGAACGCGTAGTCGCGGTCGAAGTCCTCGTAGACGTCGAAGTCGTAGTGGGTGTAGGCGGTCTTGCCCACGTAGATGCCCCAGGGGGCCTTGCCCTGGTAGTAGCCCGGCACGAAGACCCACTTGTTCATGACATCGCTGTTGGTGCCGGTGTCATAGACGCAGTGGCCGGCCGTCGCGACCAGGTTGCGGTACTTGGACTGGAGGGAAGTGGCGGAGCACCACTTCTTCTCGCCCTTGCCGTTGACGAAGAAGACCTTGCCGATGGTCTTCGGCAGGTTCACGTTCTGAACCTTGGCCGCGGTCTTCTTCTCCTCGCCGATCGGAGCGGTCGAGCCCGGCTTGGTGTCCGCGCTGTAGCCGCCCTTGGTCTGGAGCTTGGCCACGTCGGACTTGTCCCAGACGTTCGACTCCTTGGCGGCCTTGAGGGCAGCACCGTTGTTCTCCGCCCAGAACTCGGCGATCGCCTTGGCGTTGGCCGCCGTGGTCGCCATGTTGTCCTTGGCGACGTCGGAGTTCGCCTGAGCCGTGCCGGCCAGGCCGGCGGCCAGAAGGCCGGTAGCCAGGATGGCGCCACCGGCGGGGATGAGGATGCGCTTCAAGGGAACTGCTCCTTGGTCTGTCGTGGGTCGCAACACGCGGCCCATGCGTCAGTAAAGGGATTGCAAGGAACATAGCGTGGTGATCTCCGCAGGTGAAACCCGGTCTGGACGAATCGGTAGGCGCTGTTACCTCCGTTACCTCGTCGTTATCTGTCAGAGGCCGTCCCGTGTTCACGCTGTTTGTGCAGGGTAAATGCGGTTTGCGGCTTGCGGGAGGAAAGTTCCGTTAGTGATCGACTCGGCCGAGCATGTGACATAGATCACAGGAACCAGAATCGGGTGTGTTCCGTCTAATTCCGGCTGATCTTCACAGGAGATCTTCAGGAAGCGGTCCGGAACTCACAGAAAACGGCACGAGGGCCCCCGCCGTGAGGCGGAGGCCCTCGCAGAAGATGGGTCTGTCAGGCGATCTTCGCGGGCGTGCTCTGCGCCGCCGCGCGCTGGTAGACCACGCCCGCGACCGTGTCGAAGTAGGGCGAGGAGACCGCGTCGTAGCGCTTGTCGCCGTCGCGGTCCCAGGTCAGGCTGTTGATGCCGGTCAGGCTGCCGATCTTGCGGCCCTTGTCGAAGTCGATCACCCAGGGGCCGCCGCTGGTGCCCGCGCTGAAGTCGCACGCCTGGAGCTGCACGCCCTTCTGCAGGTCCAGCGGCGGGGCGGCGTTCCAGATCGTCCGGCCCTCGCGGCACATCCGCAGCGTCTTGCCGTCGTACGGGCGGCTGCCGTCGGGCTGCGCCCCGGCCGGATAACCGAAGGCCGCGACCGTGTAGGTGCCCGGCTTCCTGTTGAGCTCCAGGCCGAGGCCGCCCACGTTGTCCTGGAGCCGGCCGACGTCCTGCATGGTGTACTGGCCGTTCTTGTTCACCCAGGCGAAGCCGCGGTGGACGGTGACGAAGGCGTAGTCGTAGTCGTAGTCGCCCCGGCCGATCCAGTCCTCGTGCAGGCTGATGGACGAGGCCACGTAGATGCCCATCGGCTGCTCGCCGCCGGGGCCCGGGTTGGGGACGAAGATCCAGTAGTCGGCGGCCTTGGCCTGCCGCGGATCGTAGGCGCAGTGCCCGGCGGTGGCGACCACGCTGCGGTTCCTGGCCGTGACCGCGCTGGCCGAGCACCAGTACTCCTTGTCGCCGAAGCGGAAGAAGACCTTGCCCATCGTGCTGCCGACCTGGGCGCCCTTGCGTGGCAGCGCGGGCGCGGCGAGGCGGCCGGCGCTGGACTTGCCGGTGCTCCCGGTGCTCGCCCTGGTGGTGGTGGCGGTGCGGGCGGCCGGGCCTGCGGCGGCGGCAGCGGACGTGGACTTCGGTGCGGCGGCGGCGCCCGGCGTGGCGGGGCTGTAGCTGTCGGTGTGCTTGAACTTCTCGGGCTTCCAGTAGTCGGCGACCCGCTTGACGTCCGCGGCGGTCTTGGCGAGGGCGATGTTCTGCACCTTGCCGGCGGCGCTGGTGGTGTCCGCGGCGGCGATCCCCGTGTGGGCAGGCAGCATCAGCAGCGCGCCGCTCAGCGCGGCGGCCAGCAGCTGCCGGGCCCGGGAGATCATGAAAAAGCCTTTCTTGGGGTCGTAAGGGGCGATTTTTCCAGATGAGCGGAGGGTATTGCAGCCCGGATAGGGATTCGTTACCTGATCCAGGTTCCAACGTGAACTATAAGGACGCCGTCAGCCCGCCACTTCGATACGTCGGAACGATCAAAAGACTTTCGACGTTCCAGCAGGTCAGAGCCATGATCGCGAAGAGGGGACGCGGCTCGGAACGCGCCGGCATTTCGCCGTGATCAGGTGGCGTGAGTCACGTCGAATGAGATCGAGGAGGCCCCGGATCCCGCAGGAGCCGGAGCCTCTGAGCCGCGTGTCGGTCACGGTATGTCGCCGGTCCAGCGGTTCGCCGCGGCCTTGTAGATCTTGTACGTCTCACCGTTGAAGTACGGCGACGAGAGGTGGTCGTAACGGCCGTCGCCGTCGGTGTCCCACGCCACGCTGCCCACGCCGACCAGATAGCCGGTGCGCGAGGCGCTCTTGTAGCCGGATAGGAAGGGCCCGCCGCCGGCGCCGGCTCCGGCGGTGAAGGCGCACGGGAGGCCGACGTGCTCCTGCGCGTTGTACTTCCTGGCCTCCGGCATCGGCCGGAGCTTTCCTGAGCAGCGCTTCATGGTGCGGCCGCCCGCCGGGTAGCCGAAGGAGGACACGCTCAGCTTGGTGCTCCGGTTCCAGGTGAAGCCCTGGCCGCCGACGTTGTCACCAAGGCGGCCGGCGTTCCTGAGCTGCCCTTGCCAGGACCTGCCGGCCTTCGTCCAGGAGACCTTGATGCCGTTGTGGACGTTGACGAACGCGTAGTCGTAGTCGTAGTCCTCGTTCACCGCGAAGTCGGCGTGCGTGTTGAAGGTCTTGGCGGCGTAGATGCCGTAGGGGGCCTTGCCGTCCTCGTACGAGGGGATGAACACCCAGTTGTCGTGGAAGGCGTTGCGCCTGGTGTCGTACACGCAGTGGGCGGAGGTCGCGACGAGGTCGCGGTGCTCGCTCCGCACCGAGGTGGCCGAGCAGGAGCGCCAGTTGCGTGGGTCGCGCGGGTCGGTACGCGGCAGCGTGAAGAGCACCAGCCCGACCGTCCTGGGCGCGTTGACGGGTTTGCTCTGTTTCGCGCCGCCGGTGGCCAGCCTGACGCGGTCCGGCGTCCAGAACAGGATCGCCTGTTCGGCGGGGGTGGTGGCGTTCCTGGCGACGACGTCCGAGGGGGCCGTGGCGCCGGCCGCGCCGCTGATGCTGCCCGCGGTCAGCCCGACGGCTGTCAGGGTGGTCGTGAGGCGTCTTGCTCGGGACTTCATGGAGCTCCTTCTCCGGGGGCCAGGAAAACGCTGGAAACGGTATTGAACGGCCTCAGCGGTCGCGAGTAATCGACGGAAAGAAGCATGACGCGGTTGTCGAGATAGCGAGATCGCATGTATGACGAAAAAGCATCTCCGCAGGTCAGAGCCGGTCCTTAAGGGACTCTGGTAATGGTGTCAACCGCATTGACAAAAGTCGCCACTTACCAACCGAATTTTGTTCTGGTTGGATGAGGGCATGGACTCGCGCACCCCCTGTCTCATCGGCATCGCGCAACGCACCGTGCGCGAGCAGCCCGGCCCCGAACCGCTCGACCTCTGGGAGGAGGTCGCGCGCGCCGCGGCCGACGACGCCCGGCTGCCGGTCGAGCGGCTGGAGTCGATCCAGATCGTCCACACCGACTCCTGGCAGTACGACTCGCCCGTCGGGCGGCTCGCCGAACGGCTGGGGGCGGCGCCGCGGCACCGGGCGTACTCGAAGGTCAGCGGCACGGCGCCGCAGACGCTGATCGGCGCGGCGGCGGCCGGGATCGCGGCGGGGGAGTTCACCTGCGCGCTCGTGACCGGGGCCGAGGCGCTGGCCACGCGGCGGGCCTACCGGCGGGCGGGCGAGCGCACGCCGTGGAGCCATCCGGCCGACCCCAAGCCCCCGTACGGCTGGGAGCGGCCCCCGAGCCAGGCCGAGCTGGCGCACGGACTGGTGCTGCCGGTGCACACCTACCCGATCATGGAGACGGCCCGGCGGGCGGCGCTCGGGATCTCCGTCGAGGAGGAGATGCGCGAGCGCGGGCGGCTGCTGGCGCCGATGACCGAGGTGGCCGCCGCCAACCCGTACGCCTGGCGGCGCACCCCTCGCGGCCCCGGCGAGCTGGTGACCGGCAGCCGTTTCGTCGGCTGGCCGTACACCAGGGACACCGTGGCCGTGCTGGAGGTGGACCAGGCCGCGGCCGTCGTGCTCGCCGGCAGCGCGCTGGCCGACCGGCTGGGCGTGCCCCGGGACCGGCGGGTCTACCTGCGCGGATGGGCCTACGGCGAGGACACCTGGGAGGTGGCGGCCCGGCCCGCGCTCGGCGCCTCGGAGGCGATCCCGCACGTGGCCGCCGCCGCCTTCGCGCGGGCCGGGCTCGGCCTCACCGACATGGACGCGCTCGACGTCTACAGCTGCTTCGCCATCGCGCTGCGGCAGGCGTGCGACGCGATCGGGCTCGACCCGTACGACCGGCGCGGCCTGACGGTCACCGGCGGGCTGCCGTACGCGGGCGGCCCGGCCAGCGACTACGTCCTCCACTCGACCGCGACCATGGCCGGGCTGCTGCGCGCCCAGGCGGGGCACGGGCTGGTGACCGGGGTGGGGATGCACCTGACCAAGCACACGTACGCGGTGTGGTCCAGCGAGCCCGGCGGCCGGCTGGGCGGCGCCGCGCCGGTGTTCACGGCCACGGGCGTGCCCGTCGTGGACGTCCACGAGGGCGCTGCGACGGTCGCCGGCTACACCGTCGCGCACGGCAGGGACGGCGCGGCCGAACGCGGCATCCTCGTGGTGGACCTGCCGGGCGGCGGGCGGGCGCACGCCGTGGTGGAGGAGCCGGCGCTGCTGGCGGAGGCCGAGTCGCGGGAGCTGGTGGGGCAGCGGGTCCGGCTCGTCTCGCCGGACGGCAAGGTCAACGTCGCCTCCTGGTGACCGGTTGTGAATTCGTGACCTGTCCGCCCGATGTGAGGGCTTGCGCCGTCGGCGGCCGCTCCTTTGAACTGGGAACGAGGGCGCAAGCCGCACTACTCCACGAGGAACGCCGGTGACTGACCGGTTGGACGTCATCGAAGCGGGCCAGAGCGGGCGCCGCCGCAGGATCGGCCTGGCGGTGCTGCTCGTGGCCGTGCTGGTGCCGGTGATCGGCCTGATCGTGAGCCGGCGGCCGCCGCCCGCCGCGCCGCCGCCCGCCCCCGAGCCGATCAGGTCGCTGACCAGGATCGACAGCCCGCCCAACATGCTGCGGGTCACGCCGGTGACGAAGGGCGGCGAGGCGGTCGTCGACGTGGTGTTCCCCGACGGGCGGCGGGCGAGCGTGCGCTATCCCGCCGCGCTGGACCTGGCCGGGATGGGGGTGCGGCCGTTCCAGGGGATGTGGATCGACGGGATCTACCGGCAGGTGACGGCGCCGTACAACGGGGAGATCGAGATCACCCAAGGCGGCGAGCCCATCCGCGAGTACGCCCCCAACGTCACCCTGTGGCCCCAGCAGGCGGGCAGCGGCGGGCGGGGCCAGGTGCTGCTGTTCGCCTTCGGCAAGTGGCGTCTCGCCCTGTACGACATGGGGGACGGCCTGACGTTCGAGCAGCGGCTCGCCGTGGCCCGGCGGCTGCGTGGCGAGGAGACCGAGGACGGCTACCTGGTGCTGTCGGGCGGCGGCCCGGTGCGGCTGGCCGAGCCGGGCGAGAAGGCCCGGGGCGAGCCCGTCGGGCCGCAGCTCTGGTTCGGCGGCGGCGGGCGGGCGATGGTCGCGCTCGTGCCGACGCCCCACTGCGGGAAGAAGGACCCGGTGCCGTTCGTGATCAGCGGGCGCGGCCGGCCCGCGCGCGCGGTGTGCCGCGGCGGCGTGCAGATCGCGGTGACCGGCCCGGACGACTACCGTGAGCAGGCGTTGCGCGGGATCAGGGTGACCTTCAAGGACTAGCGGCGGCCGGTTCTGTAGGGTGCGGCCATGTTCGCCGTTACCGCCACACAGACCGATCCCGACAACCCGCTCGCCGGCCTGACGCTGGGGGAGCACCCTGAGCCGAAGACGCCGGACGGCTGGACGACCGTCTCGGTACGCGCGGCCGCGCTCAACCACCACGACCTCTGGACGCTCAAGGGCGTCGGCATCCGCCAGGACCGGCTGCCGATCGTGCTCGGCTGCGACGCCTCCGGCGTGGACGAGGACGGCAACGAGGTCATCGTGCACGCCGTGATCGGCTCCGGCGCGGACGAGACGCTGGACCCGCGGCGCTCGCTGCTGTCGGAGGTGCACGACGGCACGTTCGCCGAGCGGGTGGCCGTGCCGCGCCGCAACCTGGTGCCCAAGCCGGCCGCGCTCAGCTTCGAGGAGGCCGCGTGCCTGCCGACGGCCTGGCTGACCGCCTACCGCATGCTGTTCGACAAGGCCGGGCTGCAGCCGGGCTCGACGGTCCTGGTGCAGGGCGCGGGCGGCGGCGTGGCCACCGCGCTGATCGCGCTCGGCCGGGCGGGCGGCTTCCGGGTCTGGGCGACCAGCCGTTCGGCGGACAAACGTGAGCGGGCCCTGCGGCTGGGCGCCGACCAGGTCTTCGAGAGCGGCGCGCGGCTGCCCGAGCGGGTCGACGCGGTCATGGAGACGGTCGGCCAGGCCACCTGGGACCATTCGCTCAAGTCGCTCAAGCCGGGCGGGCGCATCGTGGTCAGCGGCGCCACCAGCGGGGCAGTGCCGCCGGCCGACCTCAACCGGGTGTTCTTCCTGCAGCTCTCGGTGGTCGGCTCGACGATGGGGACGCGCGAGCAGCTTCAGCGGCTGGCGGTGTTCCTGGAGCAGACGGGTGTGCGGCCGGAGATCGACCGGACGTTGCCGCTGGCCGAGGCGCGTGACGGCTTCGCCGCCATGGCGGAGGGGGAGCTGTTCGGGAAGATCGTCTTCACCGTCTGATAAGTAACGGGTTACTTTTGCGGCGTCCGGTGATACCAAGGAAGGAGAGTTGTATCACCGGGAGGCCCGATCATGGACGTGGAGCCCTTCGGCCCGGGTTCGATGCACTGGGACACCGCGGGTGAATACCGCAACCTGCTGGTGGCCGGCAGCGCCCTGGTCCTGCAGACCATGCATCCGGCGGTGGGGGCGGCGGTCGCCGAGCACTCCACGTACAAGTCGGATCCGTGGGGGCGGCTCAACCGTACGCTGACGTCCGTACAGACCTGGGTGTACGGCGGAGAGGACGGCCCCGCCGAAGGGCGGCGGCTCAGGGAGATCCACCGCACGATCAGCGGCGTGGACGAGCGCGGCCGGCCCTACCACGCGCTGAACGCCGAGGCGTGGGCGTGGGTGCACCTGACGCTGTTCGAGCGGTTCGTCGCGCTCAACCGCCACTTCGGCACCCCGCTCACCGGTGCGGAGCAGCGCCGGCTCTACGCCGAGTCGCGGCAGCTCGGCCACATCCTGCGGGTGCCGGAGCGGGAGCTGCCGGCGGACCTGGAGGACTACTGGCGCTACTTCGACCGCATGGTGGCCGAGCGGCTGGAGCCGCATCCGACCGCGCTGGACGTGCTGTCGGCCATGCGGGGCGCGCCCGCGCCTCCGGGGCTGCCCGCCCCGCTGCGACGGCTGTGGACGCCGGTGGGAGCGGGCGCGGGCGAGTTCAGCCACTTCGTCACGGTCGGCACCCTGCCGCCCGCCGTGCGGGACAAGCTCGGCCTGCGCTGGACGGTCCGGGACGAGCGGCGGCTGCGGCGGGTCGGGCAGGCGGTCGCGGCGCTGACGCCGCGGTTGCCGGAACGGCTCAGGTACATGCCGATCGCCTACCGCGCCCGCAGGGCCGCCGCCCGCGCCGCCGCCGCATAACAGAGCCTGGCGTCCTCAGCGTCCTCAGCGTCCTCGGCGTCCTCAGCGTTCTCAGCGTTCGAGGATGTCGCGGATCCGGCGGGAGGCGTCGTCCAGCGCCGTCCGCAGGTCGTGCAGCTTCTCACCGGTCAGCCGGGCGTCGGACGCCTCCCTGCGCGCCTGCGCCACGAAGTCGGCCAGCAGCTCGCCCAGCTCCGCGTCGAGATCGGCGCGGGACGGCGGCGCGCCGCCCAGCGTGGACCAGATCTCGGTCCACATCCGGCGCCATTCCTTGGTCAGCCGCTCGCTCTCGCCCTGCCACTGGTGGGCGTGCTCCTGCCACTGCCGCAACTGCTCATCCCGCAGCCGCTGGAACTCCTCCTTCTGCCGCCGGCCGAAGCCGACCGGGTCCTCGCGGCCGCTGGTGCGCACGTCCTTGGCCATCCGGGTCAGCTCGTCGCGCAGGGACTTGACCGTCTCGCGTACGTCCTCCTTGACCTCGCGGGCGATGTCGCGCACGGAGGCGGAGATCTCCTCCTCCAGGTCGTCGAGCTCGTCGAGGCGGGCGTTGAGCTCCTCGCGGCCCTTGTCGGTGATGGAGAAGACCTTCTTGCCGTCGGCCACCTCGTGGGTGACCAGGCCCTCCTCCTCCAGCCGGGCCAGACGGGGGTAGATCGTGCCGGGGGAGGGCGAGTAGACGCCGAGGAAGCGGTCCTGGAGCAGCCGGATCACCTCGTAGCCGTGGCGCGGGCTCTCCTCCAGCAGCTTGAGCAGGTACAGCCGGAGCCGGCCGTGACCGAAGACAGGGCTCATTCCTTCTCCCCCTTGAGCAGTGCGACCTCGCCGGAGACCGTGGTCACCGTCACCGAGGCCATGCCGCCGCCGAGCCGCCCGGACACGGTCTTCATGCCGGGGCCGCTCGAGTCGGACAGTTCGTCGAACGTGCTGACCAGCCGCCCGGAGGTGGAGCGGATGGTGACGTCCGCGTCCACGTTGTCCGGCAGCCTGACCAGGATGTCACCGGAGACGCTGGTGAACGTCACATGTCCGGTGGGTCGCAGCGCCAGGTCGGCGGTGACGCGGCCGGAGACGGTGTTGGCCCTCAGCCGGCGCGGCGTGCCGTCGGCCACCGTCAGGTCGCCGGAGACGCTGTTGAACGACAGATCGCCCTCCATCGCCCGGCTCTCGACCGGCCCGGAGACGGTGTTGGCGTTGACCTCGCCGCTCACCCCGTCGAGCACGATCTCCGCCGACACGCCTTTGACGCGCGTGGACCGCTCGAAGCCGGCCACGACGGCGGGCGCCGACACGACGCCCGCGCTCACCCGGCACGACTTCGGGACGGCGATGGACAGCACGGTCCTGCGCCGGTCGGGGCGCAGCCAGCCGAGCAGGCCGTCCCAGGTGAGGTCCTTGTAGGCGACGGTGAGCGAGCGCGTGTCCTCGTCGTAGGTCACGATGAGCGGCGAGACCGAGTCGATCTCGGCCACCTCCAGCGTCGGTGGGCCCTCGCTGGCGAGCACCGCCAGCCGGCCCGCGACGATGCGCACGTCGAGCGATTCCACGGCGCCGAAGGTCAGCTGCTCCGGCGATTCGACGGTCCACTGCTGCATGCTTCCGCCCTTCTGGCAACACCTCGTATGTGAACACGATATGTCGCGTTCGGCGGAAACTCAAGATGTATCGCGTTTTCCGGTGTTATTCGTCGTCCTCGTCGTCCAGCCGGGCCAGCCACGTGGCCAGCCGCTCCACCGGGGTCTCGAACTCGGGGTTGAGGTCCACGAACTCGCGCAGCCGCTCACCCAGCCACAGCAGGCTGACCTCCTCCTCGCCCCGGCGCTCGACCAGCTCCTCGATCCCCCGGTCGGTGAAGTACATCGCTCTCCATCCCGTCATCCCTACGCTCACTGCGTCTCGCCCGAACTCTAGCCCCTGGCCAGCACGGATCCGGAAACGGCGGATGCCGGTGGCCCAGAAGGACCACCGGCATCCGACGAACGACCCCGATCAGGCGAAGACCTGGCGCAGGATCTCCTCCAGCTCCGTGTCGTGCGCGTTGTGCGAGCCCGAGGCCGGCGAGCTGTTGGGCGTGCGGGAGACCCGACGCACCGGCCGGCCGCCCAACGCCTGCGGGTCCTCGGCCAGCTTGAGCGTCAGGTAGGGCCACGGACCCATGTTGACCGGCTCGTCCTGCGCCCAGACCAGCTCGACCTGGCTGCCGTAGCGGCCCAGCTCGGCCGCCAGCTCCTCACCCGGGAACGGGTAGAGGCGCTCCAGCCGGACCAGCGCCACGTCGTCGCGGCCCAGCTTGCCGCGCTCGGCCAGCAGCTCGTAGTAGAGCTTGCCGGAGCACATCACCACGCGGGTGACCTTCGACGGGTCCACCCCCGTGTCGCTGAGCACCGGCTGGAAGGTGCCCGAGGTGAAGTCGGACGCCTTCGACGTGGCCGCCTTGTGGCGCAGCAGCCACTTCGGCGTGAAGACCACCAGCGGCTTGTGCCGCTGCGACTCCACCTGCCAGCGCAGCAGGTGGAAGTAGTTGGCCGGGGTGGTGGGCTGCGCGACGGTCATGTTGTCCAGCGCGCAGACCTGCAGGAACCGCTCGATGCGGGCCGAGGAGTGGTCGGGGCCCTGGCCCTCGTAGCCGTGCGGCAGCAGCAGCGTGACCGAGGACTTCTGGCCCCACTTCTGCTCACCGGACGAGATGAACTCGTCGATGATCGTCTGGGCGCCGTTGACGAAGTCGCCGAACTGCGCCTCCCAGCACACCAGGGCGTCGGGGCGTACGACGCTGTAGCCGTACTCGAAGCCGAGCGCCGCGAACTCGCTGAGCAGCGAGTCGTAGACGTAGAACTTCGTGGTGCCCTCGTTGAAGCTCTTGAGCGGCGTGTGGTCGGCGCCGGTCATGCGGTCGACCAGCACCGCGTGCCGCTGCGTGAACGTGCCGCGCCGGGAGTCCTGGCCGACCAGGCGGACCGGGTGGCCGTCGAGCAGCAGCGAGCCGAAGGCCAGCGTCTCGCCCATCGCCCAGTCGATCGCGTCCTGCTCGACCATCTGACCGCGGCGCTGCAGCACCGGCGCCAGGCGCGGGTGCGGCGTGAAACCGTCGGGCAGGTTGAGCTGGGTGTCGACGATGCGCTTGAGCGTCTCGTGGGTGATCGCCGTCGGCGTGTCGTCGTGCGACCACTTGACGACCTCGGTCGGCGGCACCCGCATCGCGGCCGCCTCCTGCGGCTTCTTCGCCGCCTCGCGGACCTCGGTGAACGCCTGCTCCAGCTTGGCCTGGTAGTCGCGCAGCGCCGACTCGGCCTCTTCGACCGTTATGTCGCCGCGGCCGATCAGGGCCTCGGTGTAGAGCTTGCGGGTCGAGCGCTTGGCGTCGATGAGGTCGTACATCAGCGGCTGGGTGAACGCCGGGTTGTCGCCCTCGTTGTGACCGCGGCGGCGGTAGCAGATGAGGTCGATGACGACGTCCTTGCGGAACGCCCGCCGGTATTCGTAGGCGAGCTGTCCGACGCGGACCACGGCCTCGGGGTCGTCGCCGTTGACGTGGAAGATCGGCGCCTGGATCATCCGCGCCACGTCGGTCGCGTAGACCGACGAGCGGGACGAGGCCGGCGAGGTCGTGAAGCCGACCTGGTTGTTGACCACCACGTGCACGGTGCCGCCGGTGCGGTAGCCGCGCAGCTGCGACAGGTTGAGCGTCTCGGCCACGACGCCCTGGCCGGCGAAGGCCGCGTCGCCGTGGACGAGCACGGGCAGGACGGTGAAGCCCTCCTCGCCGCGCTCGATGAGGTCCTGCTTGGCGCGTACGACGCCCTCCAGGACCGGGTTGACGGCCTCCAGGTGGGAGGGGTTGGCCACCACGGACGCCGTGATGGTCCTGCCGCTCGGCGCGGTGAACGTGCCGGTGGCGCCCAGGTGGTACTTGACGTCGCCCGACCCGTGCGCGGTGCGCGGGTCGATGTTGCCCTCGAACTCGCCGAAGATCTGCGCGTAGGACTTGCCCACGATGTTGGCCAGCACGTTGAGCCGGCCGCGGTGGGCCATGCCGATGACGACCTCGTCGAGGTCCTCGTCGGCGGCGTCGCTGATCACCGAGTCGAGCAGCGGGATCAGGGACTCGCCGCCCTCCAGCGAGAAACGCTTCTGGCCGACGAACTTCGTCTGCAGGAACGTCTCGAACGCCTCGGCGGTGTTGAGCCGCGACAGGATGTTGAGCTGCTCGTCGCGCTCCGGCGACTTGTGCGGCTTCTCCACCCGCGCCTGGATCCAGGCCCGCTCCTCGGGGTTCTGGATGTGCATGTACTCGATGCCGACCGTGCGGCAGTAGGAGTCGCGCAGCACGCCGAGGATGTCGCGCAGCTTCATCAGCGGCTTGCCGCCGAAGCCGCCGGTGGCGAACTCCCGCTCCAGGTCCCACAGCGTCAGGCCGTGCGACTGGATGTCGAGGTCGGGGTGCTTGCGCTGTTTGTACTCGAGCGGATCGGTCTCGGCCATGAGGTGGCCGCGCACGCGGTAGGCGTGGATCAGCTCTATCACCCTGGCGGACTTGGCCACGTCGTCGTCGTGGGTGGCCGAGATGTCCTGGACCCAGCGCACCGGCTCGTACGGGATGCGCAGCGCCTCGAAGATCTCGTCGTAGAAGCCGTCCTCGCCGAGCAGCAGCCGGTGGATCTGGCGCAGGAAGTCGCCCGACTGGGCGCCCTGGATGATCCGGTGGTCGTAGGTGCTGGTCAGCGTCATGACCTTGGAGACGGCCAGGCGCGACAGGGTCTCGGGGGAGGCGCCCTGGTATTCGGCCGGGTATTCCATCGCGCCGACGCCGATGATGGTGCCCTGGCCGGGCATCAGGCGCGGGACGGAGTGGACCGTGCCGATCGTGCCGGGGTTGGTCAGCGAGATCGTGGTGCCGGCGAAGTCGTCGACGCCGAGCTTGCCGCCGCGCGCCTTGCGCACGACGTCCTCGTAGGCCATCCAGAACTGCCGGAAGTCCATCTCCTCCGCGCCCTTGATGGAGGGCACGAGGAGCTGGCGATCGCCGTTGCTCTTCTGGACGTCGATCGCCAGGCCGAAGCCGACGTGCTCCGGCTTGACCAGCGTCGGCTTGCCGTCGACCTCCGCGTAGGAGTAGTTCATCTCCGGCATGGCCCGCAGCGCCTTGACGATCGCGAAACCGATCAGGTGCGTGAAGGAGACCTTTCCGCCGCGGCCCCGCTTGAGGTGATTGTTGATCACGATGCGGTTGTCGATGAGCAGCTTCGCCGGGATGGCGCGCACGCTGGTCGCCGTCGGGACCGACAGTGACAGGTCCATGTTGGCCGCGGTGCGAGCCGCGGCGCCGCGCAGCCTGACCTCCTCGGCGTCCTTGGGCACCGGGGTGGCCGGCTGCTTCGGCTTCTCGGGCGCGGCGGGAGCCTTTGCCGCGGCCGGAGCCGTCACCGTCGTTTTTGCGGGTGCGGGGGCGGGCGCGGTCGTAGTGCCGTTCGCCGCCTCCCTGACCGGGGTTCGGCCCGGCCCGTAATCAGGGTTGTAGTCAGCGAAGAAGTTCCACCAGGCCTTGTCTACCGACTCGGGGTCCTGGAGGTACTTCTGGTACAGCTCGTCGACAAGCCACTCGTTCTGACCGAAGCTTGCCAGCGGGTTTGTCCGCGACGACTCAGACGACACGGCGGAAATCGCCCTCTTCCGCAGATCGGCGTTGATGTTAGAGAACCTGTCCAAGGCTACTCGCCCGGACTGGCAGTACGTGCCGAAGAGCGCGTGCCGCCTCGAACGATCCTCTCAGGACCGTGCAAAGAGGTCACGCCCCCCCTTGCCAATCCGGGTGGCGCTGGGGATTGTTACTGTTTGATATCAACACCGGGGCGGCAGGTTTAGTTCCGCGAGGACAACAGTCTGGTGGCGATCCGGACACCCGGCGACAGCTCCGCCAGCAGATCGGCCAGCTCCTCGCCGGCCTCCTTCAGCTCCTCCAGAGTCATCGGCTCCAGCCGCTCCAGCAGGAAGATGGCGTTGACCGTCTCCTCGGTGAGCCGGGTGCGGACCCCCTGGCGCCAGTTCCATCTGCGGCAGGTGACGCCGAGGTCGTCGCGCCAGATCACCTCGCCGGGCTCCGGCGTGCCGAGCGCCTCCTCCGAAGGCTCGTCGCCGGCCGCGCGCAGCAGTCGCGCCGGGCCGGAGTAGCGGTCGAGGTCCTCGCCGCCGATCGGCAGCGCGTGCTTGACGCTGATCGTGTTGTAGGCGTCGACCGCCTGGTTGATCTCCGGCAGCGGCATGCGCCGGGTGAGCGCGTCGACCGAGGGCCGGGTGCGCTGCGGCTTGGCGCCGAACGCGCGGTAGGCGTCCTTCCAGGCGTCGATCTTCGCGGGCTGCGCCTCCGCCTCGGCCGCCGCCGCCAGCCAGGCGCGGGAGCGGTCGTCCGTGGGGCCGTTGGTCAGCCCGTGCGCGGTCATGACCAGCACGGCGAAGTCGGGACGGAGTTCGTGGACGGCGTCGTCCACCCAGATGTCGTCGAGCACGTGCCCAAGTTTACGAGGGCGGCAATCTGCAAAATTCACTTTGCAAAATTGTCTTTGCGGTCTACCGTGGTCGGTATGGAGGAGCAGTACAGGATCAGTGACCCGCGGGTGCTCAAGGCCGTCGCCCACCCGCTGCGCGTGCGCCTGCTCGGCCTGCTGCGCAGCGACGGCCCGGCCACCGCCAGCGAGCTGGCCCGCAAGGTGGGCGAGAGCTCCGGCTCGACCAGCTACCACCTGCGCGAGCTGTTCAAGTTCGGCTTCGTCGAGGAGGACGACGAGCGGCGCGACGGCCGCGAGCGGCGCTGGCGCTCCCGTCACGTCTACACCTCGTGGGACGCCGCCGAGATGAGCGCCACGCCCGAGGGCCGCGAGGCGGTCCGGATCATGCATGCGCGCCAGGCCGAGATGGTCGGCCGGATGCTGGGGGAGTTCGACCTCGCGGACTGGCCGCGGGAATGGGTGGACGTCGCCGGCATGAGCGACCACATCCTCACGCTGCCCCCCGCCGCGCTCCGGGAGTTCGCCGACCGCGCCGAGGCGCTGGTGCGCGAGCTCGCCGACCGCCACGCCGGCGACCCCGACGCCAGGCAGGTGCAGGTCTGGTACGGCGCCGTCCCCCGCTCTCCCGGACAGGAGGCATCATGACCGCCCGCTCGGCCTTACGCCGTTACCTGCTCGTCTGCTTCCTGACCTGGCTGCCGCTCGGCCTGATGATGTCCTCGCAGGTCCTGCTCATGACCGAGCGAGGGCTCGGGCTGCCCGAGATCGGCCTGGCGGTGACCGTGTTCTCCGTCGTCACCGTGAGCCTGGAGCTGCCCACCGGAGGGCTGGCCGACGTCGTCGGGCGGCGCGGGGTGCTGGCCGCCTCGGCCGCGTTCCTCACGGCGGGCCTCGCGCTGATGAGCGTGGCCACGACGTTGTGGGCGTTCCTGGTCGTCAGCGTGCTTAAGGGCGTGGCGCGGGCGCTGTCCAGCGGCCCGGCCACCTCCTGGTACGTCGACACCCTGCACCGCGTCGAGGGCCGCGACGCCGACCTCAAGCCGGGCCTGGCCAGGGGCGGCGCCATGGAGTCCGCGGCCCTGTGCGTCGGCGTGCTGGCCGGCGGCGTCCTGCCGACCGTGGTGCCGCCGGGGCTGATGTTCCCGCTGGCGGCGCCGAGCCTGGTCGCCGCGGTGGCCGCGGCGCTGCTGCTGGCCGTGGTCCTCGTGGCGCTGCCCGAGCCGCCCCGCGAGCGGACCTCGCCGGTCAGCGTGCTGCGCGGGGTGCCCGCCACGATCGCCGGCGGGCTGCGGATGGCGGCCCGGGGCGCGCTGCTGCGCCGGCTCATGCTGGCCGCGGTGTGCTCCGGCGTCATGCTGACCGCCATCGAGCTGCTGACGCCCGGCCGGCTGGCCGAGCTGGCCGGCTCGGCGGAGGAGGGGAGCTTCGCCTACGCCGTCGTCGCCGCGCTCGGCTTCGCGGGCAGCGCGGCGGGCAGCGCGCTCGCGCCCCGCGCGGCCCGCATGGCGGGGAGCTCGGCCAGGGGCGCGATCGTGGGCGCGGTGGTGTGCGGGCTCTCGGTCGCCACCCTGGCCGCCACGTCGGACCTCGGCGGGACCGCCGGCCTGGTGAGCGCCGCGGTGGCGTACGTGGTGCTGTTCGCCGGGCTCGCGGTGACCTCCGTGCTGTCGCTGGAGCTGACGCACAACGCGGTCACCGCGGCCGAGCGCACCACCCTGACCTCGATCTCCTCGCTGTCCCTGCAGTCCGGCGGGGTCGCGGCCAACCTCACGCTCGGCGCGCTGGCCGCCCAGGCGGGCCTCGCCGCCGCCTGGACCGTGGCCGCCGCGATCACCCTGGTCTCGGCGCTGCTGTTCGTACGGCTGCCGGTGCTCACACGCTCCAGTCCAGCTCCGGCCCCACAGGTACGATCCGGCTCGGATTGATCCCGGTCTGCGTCATGAAGTAGTGGCGCTTGATGTGGTCGAAGTCCGTGGTCTCGCCGAAGGCCGGGATGGCGTGCAGGCGGCGGGCGTAGGCCCACAGCGCCGGATAGTCGGTCAGCCGCCGCACCATGCACTTGAAGTGCGGGTAGTAGACGGTGTCGAACCTGGCGAGCGTGGTGTAGAGACGTACGTCGCTGTCGGTGAGCGTGTCGAAGAGGTAGGCGGACTCGGCCAGGCGCACCTCCAGGTGGTCGAGGGTGGTGAACACCCGCGCCACGGCCTCCTCGTACGCCTGCTGGTCCCGGGCGAAGCCCGCCTCGTAGACCGCGTTGTTGAGCCCGTGGTAGAGGCGGTCGTTCATGATCTCGATGTCGGGGCGCAGGCGCTCGGGATAGAGGTCGGGCGAGGTGCCCCACGACATCTCCAGGTCGAGCGTGATCTGGGGAAAGTCGTTGGTGACCAGGCGCTTCTCGTGGGTGTCCCAGATGCACGGGACGGTGTAGCGGCCGGTGTAGCCGGGGTCGGTGGCGTGGTAGAGCTCCGACAGGTATTCGGGGTCCCCGCCGGGGATCCGCCAGCCCTTCTCGTCCCTGATCGGATCGACGATCGTGACGTCCAGCAGGTCCTCCAGGCCAAGCAGCCGCCTGACGATCAGCACCCGGTGCGCCCACGGGCAGGCGTAGGAGGCGTAGAGGCGGTAGCGGCCCGGCTCCGGCGGGCCGAGGCGGTCGGTGAAGCGGTTGGGCTGCCGGACGAAGCGGCCATCGCCCGAGATCTCGCGGCTCGGCTTCATGGTCCCAGTAGAACATGATTCGGATCCAGAACCTCGTTCGGGCAGAATCCAGTCCATGACGAAATTCGTGGTGACCCCTGCCAGCCGGGCGCAGCGGGAGGCGTGGACGGGCGGGGCGATCCCCGACGTGGAGCGGGTGCGGCCGGGGCTGTGGTCCATCCCCGTGCCGATCCCCGTCAATCCCTTGCGGTACGTGCTCGTCTACGCCCTGGAGCTGCCGGACGGCGTCGCGATCGTGGACGCCGGCTGGGACACCGACGAGGCGTACGAGGCGCTGTGCTCCGGCCTGCGCGTGGCCGGATACGCGATCACCGACGTCAAGGGCGTGCTCGTCACCCACATCCACCCCGACCACTACGGCCTGGCCGGCCGGGTCCGCGAGGCGTCCGGGGCGTGGATCGCCCTGCACCCCGCCGACGCCGGCCTGCTGCGCGAACGCTACGACGACGAGGCGATCGACGGCCTCGTACGCCGTGAGCGGGCGCTGCTGGAACGCTGCGGCGTGCCCGCGGCGACGCTGGACGAGCTGGCCGGCGCGTCGATGATGATCCGCCACATGGTCTCCATGGCCCGCCCCGACCGGCTCGTCGAGGACGGCGACGACCTGGGCCTGCCCGGCTGGGACCTGCGCGCCATCTGGACGCCCGGCCACTCGCCGGGCCATCTGTGCTTCGTCTCGCCGGAGCGGCGGGTGCTGTTCTCCGGCGACCACGTGCTGGCGAAGATCACCCCCATGGTGGCCGTGCATCCGCAGTCGCCGCCCAACCCGCTCGCCGACTACCTCGACTCCCTGGCCGCCGTGGGCGGGCTGGAGGTGGACGAGGTGCTGCCCGCCCACGAGTACCGCTTCCTGGAGCTGGGAGCGCGGGTGGACAGCGTGCTCGCCCACCACGAGGAGCGGCTGGCCGAGATCGAGCGGGTGGTCGCCGGGCACGACGGCGTCACCTGCTGGGACACCGCGACGCGGCTCACCTGGTCGCGGCCCTGGGAGTCGATCCCGCCGTTCATGCGGCGCTCGGCCAACAACGAGACGCTGGCGCACCTGGTGTGGCTGGAGGCCAAGGGACGGGTACGGCGCGCGCCGGGAGAGCCCGACCTCTGGCATCCGCAGTGACCGGTGGCGGCGGGCTCCTGGCGGGTTATGGTACTCGTACTAGAACGTTGTTCTCCTGCCATGGAGGTTCCATGCTTCGGTTCGATGACAGGGTCGCGATCGTCACAGGGGCCGGGCACGGCCTCGGCAGGTCGCACGCGCTCCTGCTGGCCGAGCGGGGCGCCAAGGTCGTCGTCAACGACCTCGGGGGCGCGCTCGACGGCACGGGGGCCTCCGCGGGTCCCGCCGCGGAGGTGGCCGAGCTCATCAACAAGAACGGCGGCCAGGCCATCGCCAACGCCGGCAACATCGCCACCCCCGAGGGTGCGCGGGCCGTCGTGGACGCGGCTGTGGACGCGTTCGGCAAGGTCGACATCGTCATCAACAACGCGGGCATCCTGCGGGACAAGTCGTTCGGCAAGATGACGGTCGAGGAGTTCGACGCGGTCCTGGCCGTGCACGTGCGCGGCTCGTTCCTGGTCAGCCTCGCCGCCTACCCGATCATGAAGGCCGCCGGCTACGGCCGCGTGGTCAACACCTCCAGCCCCGCCGGCCTGTTCGGCAACTTCGGCCAGGCCAACTACTCCACGGCCAAGATGGGCCTGGTCGGGCTCACCAAGACGCTCGGCATCGAGGGCGCGCGCAGCGGCATCAGGGCCAACGCCATCGCCCCGGTCGCCTGGACCCGGATGACCGAGTCGCTGCTGCCGGCCGAGTTCGAGGCCAAGTTCACGCCGGAGCGGGTGAGCGCGCTGGTCGCGTATCTGGTGCACGACTCCTGCGAGGTCAGCGGCGAGGTGTTCACGGTCGGCGCGGGGCGGGTGGCGCGGGTGTTCGTGGCCGAGGGGCCGGGCTGGAAGACCGACGACATCTCGCCGGAGGCGATCGCGGACAACTGGGAGTCGATCATGGCTGAGCAGCCGTACGTGCTGTCGGCCGGCGACTCGATGAAGGCGATGCTCTAGGCGTACGCGCTTCCAGGAAAGCCGGTCCCCACGCGGGGACCGGCTTTCTGCATGTACGGCAACAACGACCACTTTGTTCGGTCATCGACGGAAGTCAGCCTAGTTCGGTCGATATGCCCTCTTGATTTGCCACATGCCTGACCTTATTGTCGGCGGCATGACCCCCCAGCCGGGCTCCGCCGGCGACGTGCTGACGCTCATCAGCGCCGGCTCGGCGACGACCCGTTCCGACCTCGCGAGGCTCACCGGCCTCGCCCGGTCCACGATCTCCCAGCGTGTGGACGCGCTCATCGAGCGCGGCCTGGTCGAGGAGAGCGAGAGCGGCGAGTCCACGGGTGGTCGGCCGCCGCGTCAGCTCCGCCTGCACGCCGAGGACCACGCTTTCGCCGGCGTCGACCTCGGGGCCACGCACTGCCGGGTCGCGCTCATGGACATCTCCGGGCAGGTGCTCGCCGAGTGCGAGGACCCGCTGCTCATCGGCGAAGGCCCGGAGAACGTGCTCGCCCACGTCGATCAGCGGCTCGACCGGCTGCTCGGCGAGGCGGGCCGGACCCGGCCCATGCTCCGCGCGATCGGCATCGGCGTGCCGGGGCCGGTCGAGTTCGCCACCGGGCGGCCGAACAACCCGCCGATCATGCCGGGCTGGAACGACTACCCCGTCCCCGAATACTTCGGCGGCGTCAGCGTCCTCGTCGACAACGACGTCAACGTGATGGCGCTCGGCGAGCACCGCCACTCCTTCCCGGAGACCAGGCACCTGCTGTTCGTCAAGGTCGGCACCGGCATCGGCTGCGGCATCGTGGCCGACGGCAAGCTGCACCGCGGCGCCCAGGGCTCGGCCGGCGACATCGGCCACATCCGGGTGAGCGGCCACGAGGACGCCGGTTGCCGCTGCGGCAACAGCGCCTGCCTGGAGGCCGTGGCCGGCGGCGCCGCCATCGCCCGCAAACTCGCCGAGCTGGGCCTGCCGGCCGAGAGCGGCGCCGACGTGGTGGCGCTCGTCCAGGCCGGCGACACGCAGGCGCTGCGCCTGGTCAGGGAGGCCGGCCGGCACATCGGCGAGGTCCTGGCCGGTCTGGTCAACTTCTTCAACCCCGAGGTCATCGTCATCGGCGGTGCGCTGTCGCGGGTGCACGAACATCTGCTGGCCGGCATCAGGGAGACGGTCTACCGCCGCTCGCTGCCGCTCGCCACGCACCACCTGTCCATCACGCCGAGCCGCACCGGGATCGACGCGGCCGCTCTCGGGGCGGGCCTGCTCGCCATCGAGCACTACCTCTCACCCGAGAACATCAACCGCATCGTCAGCGCCTGACCACCGGGCCGACAGACAAGGACCCCCCCGATGCTGGTGATCAAGGGCATCGTCAAACAGTTTCCGGGCGTACGCGCGCTGGACGGCGTCGATCTCGACGTACGGGCCGGCGAGGTGCACTGCCTGCTCGGCCAGAACGGGGCGGGGAAGTCCACCCTGATCAAGGTCCTGGCCGGCGCGCACCAGCCGGACGAGGGCACCATCGTCTTCAACGGCGAGCAGGTGCGCCCCGCCAGCCCCATCGACGCCATCAGGCTCGGCATCGCCACCATCTACCAGGAGCTCGACCTGGTCGACGGGCTCAGCGTGGCCGAGAACATCTTCCTCGGCCACGAGCCCGCCAAGCTCGGCTTCGTCAACCGCGCGGCGGCCGGCAAGGCGGCCCGCGAGGTGCTCGAACGCCTCGGCCACGGCGAGATCCGGCCGTCCGCCGAGGTGGGCCGGCTGTCCCCGGCGGCCAAGCAGGTCGTGTCGATGGCGCGGGCGCTCTCCCACGACGCCCGGCTCATCATCATGGACGAGCCGTCGGCCGCCCTCGCCCACGACGAGGTCGCCAACCTCTTCAGGATCATCCGCGAGCTGACCGCCCAGGGCGTCGCCGTCGTCTACATCTCCCACCGCCTGGAGGAGATCCGCGAGATCGGCGACCGGGTGACGGTGCTGAAGGACGGCCGTACGGTCGCCGTCGGCCTGGCCGCCCGCGACACGCCCACCACGCAGATCGTCTCCCTCATGACCGGCCGCAACGTCGAGTACGTCTTCCCGCCGCGCGGCGGGCGCACGTTCGGCGAGGAGGTGCTGCGGGTGGAGAACCTGACCGCGCCGGGCGTCTTCTCCGACGTGTCGTTCTCGGTACGGGCGGGGGAGATCGTGGGGCTGGCCGGGCTCGTCGGCTCGGGCCGCTCGGAGATCCTGGAGGCCGTCTACGGAGCCCGCTCCGCCACCGGTCGCGTGCTGCTCGACGGGCGGCCGGCGGGGCGCGGCGTGGTCGGCGCCGTACGGCGCGGCATGGGGCTCGCCCCCGAGGAGCGCAAGGCCCAGGCCCTGCTCCTCGACCAGAGCGTCACCGCCAACATCACGCTCGGCAGCCTGCCTGGCTTCGCCAGGTTCGGCTGGCTCGACCGCAAGAGGGAACGGGCCGAGGCCAAGCGCCTGTCCGAGATGCTGGACATCCGGCCACCCGACCCCGAACGCCCGATCCGCACCCTGTCGGGCGGCAACCAGCAGAAGGCCGTGCTGGCCCGCTGGCTGCTCGGCGGGCGCAAGCTCCTGCTGCTCGACGAGCCCACCCGCGGCGTGGACGTGGGCGCGCGGGCCGAGCTCTACGCCGTCATCCACGACCTGGCCGAACGCGGCATCGGCGTGCTCCTGGTCTCCAGCGAGGTGCCCGAGGTGCTGGGCCTGGCCGACCGGGTGCTGGTGCTGCGCGAGGGGTCGGTCATCCACGAGGGCGACGCCGCGGAGCTCGACGAGCACCGCGTACTGGACATGATCATGAATGGGAGGGCGGCCTGATGAGCGAGCCCACGACGGACCGCCGCGCGGCGGGGGTGGCGGCGCTCGCGCCCGCACGCCGCCTGGGCGAGATGCGCCACCTCGGACTGCTGGTGGCGCTGGCGATCCTGGTGGTGATCGGCCTGGTGACCCGGCCGGAGAACTTCGCCACCGCGTCCAACCTGGTCAGCATCCTGTCGCTGGCCGCCACGATCGGCGTCATCACGG
Source organism: Nonomuraea wenchangensis (assembly GCF_900111685.1). GTDB lineage: Bacteria > Actinomycetota > Actinomycetes > Streptosporangiales > Streptosporangiaceae > Nonomuraea > Nonomuraea wenchangensis. The sequence goes on along the minus strand of NZ_FOHX01000002.1, from coordinate 824,850 downwards.
TCGGCGCGACGTTCGTCATCATCGGCGGCGGCATCGACCTGTCGGTGGGCGCGGTCATGGCGCTGGCCTCGGTCTGGGCGACGACGCTGGCCACGCAGGCGTACGGGCCATGGGTCATGGCCATCTGCGCGATCCTCGTCGGCACCGGGGCCGGGCTGGTCAGCGGATGGCTGATCGCCTACGGGCGGCTGGTGCCGTTCATCGCCACGCTGGCCATGCTCGTGGCCGCGCGCGGCCTGGCCCAGCGCATGTCGGACCGCAGGACGCAGCTCGTCCAGCCCGAGAACGCCGCCCTCGTCGACCTGTCGACCACGCGGGTGCTCGGCGTCCCGCTGCTGGTCTACATCTTCGCCCTGGTCGTGGCGCTCGGATGGGTGGTGCTCAACCGCACCACGTTCGGGCGGCGGACGTACGCGGTGGGCGGCAACCCCGAGGCGGCCCGCCTGGCCGGCATCGACGTGCGCCGGCACACCATGCTGCTCTACGCTCTGTCCGGGCTGTGCTGCGGCATCGCCGCCATCCTCATCATGGCCAGGACCACCACAGGCTCGTCCACGCACGGCGATCTGTACGAGCTGGACGCCATCGCCGCCGTGATCATCGGCGGCACGCTGCTCACCGGGGGCCGGGGGACGATCATCGGCTCGATCCTGGGCCTGCTGATCTTCACCCTCATCACCAACCTGTTCATCCTCAACGGCCTCGACACCAGCGACCAGCTGATCGCGAAGGGCCTGATCATCGTCGTCGCCGTCCTTCTCCAGCGGCGGAACCTGAAGGAGAGATCCACATGAGTGAGAACGTCGCGCGCAGGGGATTCCTCGTCGGCGGGCTCGGCGGAGCCGCACTGCTCGCCGCCGGCTGCACCAGCAACGAGCCCGCAGCGGCGCCCAGCAGCGCCGCGGCGGCCCCCGCCCCCGCCGCGAGCGGCAACGACCAGCCCGGCACCAAGGTCACCATCGGCTTCTCGGCGCCGGCGGCGGACCACGGCTGGATCGCCGCGATCGCCAAGAACGCCGAGGCCACCGCCAAGCAGTACAGCGACGTCGACTTCAAGCCGGTCGAGCCGACCAACGACATCAACCAGCAGATCTCCGCGGTCGAGTCGCTGATCGCGCAGAAGGTGAACGCGCTGGTCATCCTGCCCAACGACGGCCAGCAGCTCAACCAGGTCGCCCTGCAGGCGACCGAGGCCGGCATCCCGGTGATCAACCTGGACCGCGTCTTCCCCGACAAGCTGGCCTACCGTACGTGGATCGGCGGCGACAACTACGGCATGGGCGTGGCGGCCGGCCACTTCATCGGCAAGCAGCTCAAGGACAAGGGCGTGTCGAACCCGGTGATCGTCGAGATCCAGGGCATCGCCACGCTGCCGCTCACCCAGGACCGCAGCAAGGGCTTCGCCGACGCGCTGAAGACCTACGGGTTCAGCGTGACGGCGAAGCAGGACGCCAAGTTCACGGTGGAGACCGGCAACCAGGTGGCGACGTCGCTGCTGCAGGCGCACAAGAAGATCGACGCCATGTGGAACCACGACGACGACCAGGGCGTGGGCGTGCTCGCCGCGATCAAGGAGGCGGGCCGCGACGAGTTCATCATGGTCGGCGGCGCCGGCTCGCTGAACGCGATGAAGGAGATCCAGTCGGGCACCTCGGTGCTCAAGGCGACCGTCACCTACAGCCCGACCATGGCCTCCTCGGCGATCAGGCTGGCCCGCTTGGTCGCGCAGGGGAAGGGGATGAGTGATCTCGTGGAGAACTCGGTTCCGCAGTCCATCACGCTCGCTTCCGAGACCATCACCAAGGACAACGTCGACAAATACCTGGAACTCGGCTTCGAATCCTGATCGGGGGTTGCATGTCAGACAAGACCACCATCGGCGTGGGCATGATCGGGTACGCGTTCATGGGCCGCGTCCACTCCCAGGCCTGGCGGAGCGTGGGGGCCTTCTTCGACCTGCCGCTGACGCCGCGCATGGCGGCGATCTGCGGCCGGTCGAAGGAGCGCACCGAGGCGGCCGCCGCGCAGCTCGGCTGGGCGGCCGCCGAGACCGACTGGCGCGCGCTGATCGAGCGGGACGACGTGCAGATCGTCGACATCTGCACGCCGGGTGACTCGCACGCCGAGATCGCCGTGGCCGCGCTCGCCGCCGGCAAGCACGTGCTCTGCGAGAAGCCGCTGGCCAACACCGTCGCCGAGGCGGAGGCGATGGTGCGGGCCGCCGCCGCCGCGCCGTCCTCGGTCAAGAGCATGGTGGCCTTCAACTACCGGCGGGTTCCCGCGCTCGCGCTGGCCCGCCGGTACGTCGAGGAGGGCCGGCTCGGCGAGATCCGGCACGTACGCGCCCAATACCTCCAGGACTGGATCGTCGATCCCGAGTTCCCGCTGGTGTGGCGGCTGCAGAAGGACAAGGCGGGCGCGGGCGCGCTCGGCGACATCGGCTCGCACATCGTGGACGCCGCCGAGTACGTCACCGGCCAGCAGGTCGTCGGCGTCTCGGGACTGACCGAGACCTTCGTCAAGCAACGGCCGCTGGCGGGCGAGTCGGCGGGGCTCGGCGCGTCGCGGGCCGAGTCGACCGGCGAGGTCACGGTCGACGACGCCGCGCTGTTCATCGGCCGGATGTCGGGCGGGGCGCTCGCCTCGTTCGAGGCCACCAGGTTCGCCACCGGGCGCAAGAACGCCATGCGCATCGAGATCAACGGCAGCCTCGGCAGCCTCGCCTTCGACTTCGAGTCGATGAACGAGCTGTGGGTCTCCGAGGGCGGCAGCGGGTTCCAGCGCATCCTGGTCACCGAGCCCGACCACCCGTACGCCGGCGCCTGGTGGCCGCCCGGCCACGGCCTCGGCTACGAGCACACCTTCACCCACGAGATCAAGGACTTCCTGGAGGCCGTCGCCACCGGCGCCGACCCGTCGCCCTCCTTCGCCGACGGGCTGCGGGTGCAGCGGGTGCTGGAGGCGGTCGAGCGCAGCGCGGCCGACGGCGGCCGTTACACGAACGTGGAGGATTGACGATGACCCGACCAGTCACGCTGTTCACCGGGCAGTGGGCGGACCTGCCGTTCGAGGAGGTGTGCCGGCTCGCGGCCGAGTGGGGCTACGACGGGCTGGAGATCGCCTGCTCGGGCGACCACTTCGAGGTGGACAAGGCGATCGCCGACCCGTCGTACGTCGAGCAGAAGCGCGCCCAGCTCGACAAGCACGGCCTGAAGGTGTGGACGATCTCCAACCACCTGGTGGGCCAGGCCGTCTGCGACAACCCGATCGACGAGCGGCACAAGGGCATCCTGCCGGCCCGCATCTGGGGCGAGGGCGACCCCGAGTCGGTGCGCCAGGCGGCGGCCGAGGAGATGAAGGACACGGCGCGGGCCGCCGCGCTGCTCGGCGTGGACACGGTGGTGGGTTTCACCGGCTCGTCCATCTGGCACACGGTCGCGATGTTCCCGCCGGTGCCGGCCTCGGTGATCGACGCCGGCTACCAGGACTTCGCCGACCGCTGGAACCCCATCCTCGACGTCTTCGACGAGGTCGGGGTGCGCTTCGCCCACGAGGTGCACCCGAGCGAGATCGCCTACGACTACTACACGACGGTGCGGGCGCTGGAGGCGGTCGGCAACCGGCCGGCGTTCGGGCTCAACTGGGACCCGTCGCACATGGTGTGGCAGGACATCGACCCGGTGAACTTCATCCTCGACTTCAAGGACCGCATCTACCACGTCGACTGCAAGGACACCCGGATGCGCGTCGGCGACGGTCGTCGCGGCCGGCTGTCGTCGCACCTGGCCTGGGCCGACATGCGGCGCGGCTGGGACTTCGTCTCGACCGGGCGCGGTGACGTGCCCTGGGAGGACTGTTTCCGGGCGCTCAACGCGATCGGCTACGACGGGCCGATCTCCGTCGAGTGGGAGGACGCCGGCATGGACCGGCTGGACGGTGCGCGGGAGGCGGTGGGCTACATCCGTACGCTCAACTCGATCACGCCGCCGGCCACCGCCTTCGACGCGGCCTTCTCGACCGATTGACGCGTTCGGTCCCGCCGGCGCGCTCCGGCGGGACCGTACGTCGGTCCGTCAGTCGACCAGGACGATCTGGCGCAGCACCTCGCCGCCGCGCAGCGCCGCGACGGCGTCGTTGAGGTCGGTGAGCCGGATCCTGGCGCTGATCATCGAGTCGAGGTCCAGCTTGCCGGCCTGGTAGAGCTTGGCGAAGTACGGGAAGTCGTGCCGCACGTCGGACTCGCCGTACAGGCTGGAGTGCAGGTGCTTGCCCTCGAAGAGCAGGCTGAAGGCCGAGACCGACCACATGTCGTCCATCGCGCCCGCGCCGACCACGATGACGTCGCCGCCGCGCCGGGTGATCTGCCAGGCGGTCTGTACGGTGGCGGCCTTGCCGACGACCTCGAAGCCGTAGTCGAAGCCGACGCCGCCGGTCAGCTCGTTGATCGCGTCGGGCACCTGGTCGGGCGTCACGGCGTGGGTGGCGCCGACCTTCTTGGCCAGCTCGTGCTTGGACGCCAGCGGGTCCACGGCGAGGATCGTCCTGGCCCCGGAGACGCGGGCGCCCTGGATGACCGACAGGCCGACGCCGCCGCAGCCGATCACCGCGACGGTGGAGCCGGGGCGCACCTTGGCGGTGTTGATCGCGGCGCCCACGCCGGTCGTGATGCCGCAGCCGATGAGGGCCGCCGCCTCCCACGACACCTCCGGGTCGATCTTGATGGCGCCCTGCCAGGGCACGATGATCTCCTCGGCCCAGGTGCCGCAGCCCGCCATCCCGAACGCCGTCGTGTCGCCGCCCAGCCGGAACCGGCCGTTGCTGAACGACTCGATCATGAACTTGGTGCACAGGTAGGGCTGGCCGCCCAGGCACAGGTCGCAGGCGTGGCAGGCGGGCGACCAGTTGATGACGACGTGGTCGCCGGGCTGGAGGTTGTCGACGTGCTCGCCCACTTCGACCACCTCGCCCGCCCCCTCGTGGCCGGGGATGAGCGGCACGGGCTGCGGCAGCACCCCGGACATGGCGGACAGGTCCGAATGGCAGACGCCGGTGGCCTTGATCCGCACGCGCACGTCCGACGGGCCCATGGGCGCCAGCGTCACGTCGTCGCGGATCTCCAGCTTGTCGTTGCCTACGGCGGTCAGGATTGCGGCACGCATGGGGCGTTCCTCCTCGGCGGTGGACCTATTCCTCGATGGAGAGGGCGGCTTTGGGGCAGGAGCGGACCGCGTGGCGGACGCGGTCGTGCAGCTCGGGGGGTGGCTCGGGAATCAGGATGTGGAGCTGGTCGTCGTCGTCGACGTCGAAGACCTCCGGCGCGAGACCCATGCACACGGCGTTGGCCTCGCAGACCAGCTCGTCCACCTTCACCTTCATGAAAGCCTCCTGTGGTCCCATGAGACCACCTTGGTGCGTTCGACGACGTACGCGATCCGCTTGCGGCCGGTCTGCTCGACGTACGGGCGCAGCAGCTCGTCGGCGACCCCGGGGGTCATGCGGCGGGCGACGAGCATGCCGATGTCCATGATGCGGTCGGGGTCGTCGATCCGCTCGGCCTTGCCGTACAGCAGGACGCCGCGGAGCTCGGCGTAGTCGTCGCCGGCCTCGATGAGACAGCTCACGCGGGGGTCGCGGGCCAGGTTGCGGGCCTTCTGGGCCTTGCCGTAGGTCCAGAAGGCGATGCGGCCGTCGTCGAGGCCGTAGAACATGGTCACCAGGTGGGGCGTGCCGTCGGGGTTGATCGTCGCGAGCTGCAGCTTGCGCGAGCCCTCCAGGAGGGCGGCCACTTCCTCGTCCGACATCGCGATGCGAGCGCGCTGATTCACGTGGCCAGTAGAACAGGTTCCAGAAGTGGGCTGCAAGAGGCTCCTGGAATGTTGTTCGGTTCGGCTAGGGTGGCCTTCCATGTCGATGCCGCCTGAGCTGCTCCACGCAGCCAAGCACGCCAAGGGGTTCATGCCGCTCGCCGAAGGGCTGGCCCTGTACGAAGCGGCCCGTCAGTACGCCGCGCTCGGCCCGATCTGCGAGATCGGCACCTACTGCGGCAAGTCCGCCGTCTACCTCGGCGCCGCCGCCCGCGAGAGCGGCTCCGTCGTCGTCACGGTCGACCACCACCGAGGCTCGGAGGAGATCCAGCCCGGCTGGGCCCACCACGACCCCACCCTCGTGGACCCGCGCTTCGGCAAGATGGACTCCCTGCCGACCTTCCGCGCCACGATCGCCGCCGCCGGCCTGGAGGAGGAGGTGATCGCGGTCGTCGGCCGCTCCGAGCGCGTGGCCGCCCTGTGGAACACCCCGCTCGGCATGCTGTTCATCGACGGCGGCCACTCCGAGGAGCCGGTCACCCGCGACTACGAGGGCTGGGCGCCGCACGTCCTGCCGGGCGGGGCGCTGGTCTTCCACGACATCTATCCCGACCCTGCCGACGGTGGTCAGGCGCCCTACCGGGTCTACCTACGGGCGCTGGAGTCCGGAGCGTTCCGGGAGGTGTCCGTGGAGGGCTCGCTGCGCGTGCTGGAGCGCGTCGGGCCCGGCATCTGACCTCACCGCACGGCGCGGGCCCGTCCGGGTCCGCTCAGGCGCTCTGGCGGCGCCGGGTGCGGGTCCACGAGTGGCGGATCCGCGCCTGCCAGCCGCGGAAGTCGTCGTGGGTGCGGGCCTCGTGGCCGAGCTCGATGAGCGCCTGGTCGGTCCAGGACGCCGCCTCCTCGGCGTCGGCGCCCGCGAGGACGGCCGCCGCCTGCCCCGTGTGGTCGGGCAGCGTGCCCGAGCACAGCCGGGCGGCCACCGCGAGGGCGCACCCCTGTGCCAGATGGGCGCGGAAGCCGTCGGCCGAGGCGTGCTCGGCCAGCCAGCGCAGCTCCTCGGGCTCGGCCCCGCCCGTGTACGCCGCCGCGAACCCCGCCCCGCTCCACAGGTCCGCCCGCCGTACGGCGGGGAAGCCCGCGATCCTGGCCGCCACGTCGTCGGGCGCGGCACAGTCGTGGTACCACAGCAGCCGCCCCAGCCCCTGGTCGAAGGCCGCGCAGTGGGCCCGGGTCAGCAGGTCGGGCATGACCCGCTCGCCCACCAGCCGGTCGGTCCTGGCGAGGGAGCGCTGGAAGCCGAAGCCGTCCACCGCCAGCCAGCGCAGCAGCGGATGGGCCTGGCGCGCGCCGCGTACCGGCCGCAGCCGCAGCAGCGCGTAGCCGCGCCCGGCCCCCAGGTAGGCGGCGTGGCGGTGGTGCCGGGCGGGGCCGGCGAGCAGCTCATGAAGGCGCCGGCCCCGGGAGAGCGTGAGCAGGTCGAGTACGGTGCAGGCGGCAGCCGCCCCCTCGTAGCCGAAGGGCCGCCGGTCCGCGGGAACCTCCTCGACCTTCTCCACTTCTTTCGACATCACCGCATTGAAGCCGAAAATGTATGACTTCTCGGCTTCCGAGAAGACCGTCCGAGCCGGTCCGGGTCTAAGCCGGAATCTCCGCCGGCTCAGATCGGACTCCAGTGGATCCTTGGTCAGGAACCTCCGCAGTCTCTTCGCCGGCGTCAGTGTCGGCTCGATCCCGGCCTGGTCCAAGAACGAAGTTGTGCCCGTGTCGCCCACGCTTCCCCCGAAGACGCCTCGTACGGCCACTCACGAAGCTAGTAACCCCAATGCGGCCCTCACCGGCGGCGCACCGGGCGTCCGGGGCAAAGAAGCGGCAAAAGCGCTTGCCTAGGGGGTCTCCCGCTCGGCCGCCTGCGGGGGCACGCGGATGCCGGCCGCGCAGCCGCACACGTCGGGATCGAACGTCGCCGTACGCTCCACGTCGCGGAACAGCCCGGAGCCGGGGGAGAGCTCCATGAGCGCGTCGGCCGCGAGGACCACCGCCGCCGCCGTGTAACCGGAGCGCTCGTGCGGGAAGTGCTTGCGGTTCACGAACTGCCAGCCCGTCCAGTACGAGCCGTCCTCGTGCCGCAGGTGCTGCATGTCGGAGAAGAGCCGCGCGGCCCGCTCGCGGTCACCGAGCGCGTCCAGCGCCAGCACCAGCTCGCACGTCTCGGCCCCGGTCACCCACGGCTGGTCGGAGACGCACCGGATGCCGAGCCCCGGCACCACGAACGTCGCCCACTCCCGCTCCAGCAGCTCGAACGCCTCCTGCCCGCGCACCGCGCCGCCCAGCACCGGGTAGTACCAGTCCATCGAGAACCGGCTCTTGTCGGCGAACGCCTCGGGATGCGCGCCCAGCACGTGCGCCAGCCGGTCGGCGGCCAGCTCCCAGTGCGGTTGCGGATCGCCCAGGAGGTCGCCGAGCAGCACCCCGCAGCGCAGCCCCTGGTGGATGGAGGAGCAGCCGGTGAGCAGCGCGTACGACGAGGGCCTGCCCCGCGCGTCACGCTCCCAGACGATCTCGCCGCGCTCGGTCTGCAGCCCCGCCACGTAGTCGAGCGCGGCCTTGACCATGGGCCAGGACTCCTCGGTGAAGGCGCGGTCGCCCGTGACGAGGTGGTGGTGCCAGACGCCGGCCGCGACGTAGGCGGCGTGGTTGGTCTCGCCGCCCAGCTCCACGCCGGCGCCGTCCATCATCTTCATCGGCCAGGAGCCGTCGGCGCGCTGGTGGCGGGCCAGGTAGGCGTAGCCGCGGCGTACCGGCTCGGCGAGGCCCGCGACCGTCATCGCCATCAGGCACTCGACGTGGTTCCAGGCGTCCACGTGCCCCTCGGGCCACGGGACGCCGCCGTCCTCCTGCTGCAGCGCGGCGATGCTCTCGGCCGTCCGCACGACCTCCGCTCGGGAGATCATGGCTTCTTTACGTAGAGGACCACGCTCTTGCCGATGATCGGGTTGAGCACGGCCTCGGCGATCTGGGTGACGGCAGGGCGCTTCATGATGTCCCAGACCAGCAGCTCGTGGTACGCCTTCGCGAGCGGGTGGTCGTCGTTGTCGACGCCGACCGCGCACTTGATCCACCAGTAGGGGGAGTGCAGCCCGTGCGCGTGGTGGTGCGGGCCGATCTCGAAGCCGGTGGACTTGAGCTTGGCCGACAGCTCGGCGAGCGTGTAGATGCGTACGTGGCCGCCCGGCGCCGTGTGGTATGCCTCGTCCAGCGCCCAGCAGATGCGCTCGGGCAGGAAGCTCGGCACGGTGATCGCGGCGGTGCCGCCCGGCCTGAGCACGCGGAAGATCTCGGCCATGGCCGCCATGTCGTCGGGGATGTGCTCCAGCACCTCGGCCGCGATGACCCGGTCGAAGCTGCCGTCCTCGAACGGCATGTCCAGCGCCGTGCCCTGGACGGTACGGCCGCTCGCGTCCGGCGGCACCTCGCCCGCCTTGTCCATCGCCGCGAACATGTTCGCCACGTTGTCCAGCTCCGCCTGGTCCATGTCGAAGGCGATCACGTCCGCCCCGCGACGTAGCACCTCGAAGGCGTGCCGGCCGCCGCCGCAGCCCAGGTCGAGCACGCGCACGCCGGGGCCGACGGGCAGCCGGGCGAAGTCCACGGTCAGCACTGGTGGTCTCTCCTCGCGATCAGTGTCGGGGGTGGGGGTCAGGGGCGGTGTGCGGCGATGGCCTCGTGGTACGCCTCGACCGTGCGCTTGGCCACGACGTGCCAGGTGTAGCGCTCCATGACGCGGTCGTAGCCCGCCCTGCCCACGCGCTCGCGCTCCTCGGGGGAGTCGTGCAGGCGGCGCAGCGCGGCGGCCAGCTCCTCGGGGTCGCCGGGCGGCACCTGTACGGCCGCGTCGCCGACGACCTCGGGCAGCGCCCCGGTGCGGCTGGCGATCAGCGGCGTGCCGCAGGCCATGTGCTCGACGGCGGGCAGCGAGAAGCCCTCGTACAGCGACGGCACGACCGAGATCTCCGAGGTGGCGATCAGCTCGCCCAGCTCGTCGTCGGAGATGCCGTGCACGAAGCGGACCCGCTCCTGCAGCGACAGCTCCTGGACGAGCTGCTCGGTGGGGCCGCCGGGCGTGGGCTTGCTGACCACGGTGAGGTTGACGTCGCGCTCGGTGGAGAGCTTGGCGACCGCCCGCAGCAGTGTGGCCACGCCCTTCATGGGGGAGTCGGCGCTCGCCACGGCCACGATCGAGCCCTTGCGCTTCGGCTTGTCCGGGCGCGGGTGGAAGTAGCGGGTGTCCACGCCGAGCGGGATCAGCCGCAGGTTGGCCTGGGGGACGTTGAAGTCGCGGTGGATGTCGGCGAGCGAGGACTCACTGACGGTCAGGATCGGGCTGAGGCGGGGCGCGACGCGCGACTGCATCTTCACGAAGCCGTACCAGCGGCGCATCGTGAGCTTCTTCACACCCTGGGCGGCCTCCAGCTCGATGCGGCGGTCCACGCTGATGGGGTGGTGGATGGTGCCGACCACCGGGAAGAGCTTCTGGATGCCGAGCAGGCCGTAGCCGAGGGTCTGGTTGTCCTGGACCACGTCGAAGTCGCCGACCCGCTTCTTCAGCTCGCGCAGGGCGCGCAGCGTGAACGTCAGCGGCTCGGGGAACCCGGCGGTCCACATCGTGCCGACTTCCAGCAGGTCGATCCAGTCGCGGTACTCGTGCAGCTTGGGGGTGCGGAACGGGTCCTCGTCGCGGTAGAGGTCGAGGCTGGGCACCTCGCGCAGGATGACGCCCTCGTCCAGCTCGGGGTAGGGCGGGCCGGAGAACACCTCGACGTGGTGTCCGAGCGCGACCAGCTCGCGGCTCAGGTGGCGGAGGTAGACACCCTGACCTCCACAGGTGGGCTTGCTGCGGTAGGACAGCAGCGCGATCCGCAGCGTTCGCTCCCGCACGGACACCCCTTTCTCCGCCGGTAGGCGCCTGAGATCATTGAATGTGACCTTAGCCCGAGAAGGCTACCATTCGGTAGGTCACCGAGAATTGCTCACATTCGTCCCCGCAGGCCGTGCGACATGCGACGTTGCGGTAACCGAACGTGGTTCTGTGGAACAGGTTCTAGGTCGGGCTGCTGCTCTTTCCCGGTGCATAGCTGTACATTCCGTCCCAGTGGGATTGCGTGACGCGAAGTTGGAGGACCCTTGGCCAGGCGCGCTCTGATCACCGGCATCACCGGCCAGGACGGTTCCTATCTGGCGGAGCACCTGCTGGAGCAGGGGTACGAGGTCTGGGGCCTCGCCCGCGGGCAGGCCAACCCGCGCGTCTCCCGCGTGCGCAGACTGCTGTCGGACGTCCAGGTCGTCCGCGGCGACCTCCTCGACCAGGGATCGCTCATCTCCGCCGTCGAGCGGGTCCAGCCCGACGAGGTCTACAACCTGGGGGCCATCTCGTTCGTGCCGATGTCCTGGGAGCAGGCCGAGCTCACGGCCGAGGTCACCGGGATGGGCGTGCTGCGCGTGCTGGAGGCGATCCGGGTGTGCTCGGGCGTCTCGCGCGGCGGCGGCTCGGCGGGCTCCGGGCAGATCCGCTTCTACCAGGCGTCGTCCTCCGAGATGTTCGGCCAGGTCAGCGAGACCCCGCAGAACGAGCGCACCTCCTTCCACCCGCGGTCGCCGTACGGCGTGGCCAAGGCGTACGGGCACTTCCTCACGCAGAACTACCGCGAGTCGTACGGCATGTTCGCCGTCTCCGGCATCCTGTTCAACCACGAGTCGCCGCGGCGCGGTGCCGAGTTCGTCACCAGGAAGGTCTCGCTCGGCGTGGCCAGGATCAAGCTCGGGCTCGCCTCCGAGCTGCGGCTCGGCAACCTGGAGGCCAGGCGCGACTGGGGGTACGCCGGCGACTACGTCAGGGCCATGCACCTCATGCTGCAGGCCGACAGACCCGAGGACTACGTCATCGGCACCGGGCGGATGAAGTCGGTGCGCGAGCTGGCCGAGGCCGCCTTCACCGCCGCCGGGCTCGACTGGGAGCGGTACGTCGTCACCGACCAGACGCTGCACCGGCCGGCCGAGGTGGACCTGCTGTGCGCCGACCCGAAGAAGGCGCGCAACCAGCTCGGCTGGGAGCCGACGGTGTCGTTCGACGAGCTGGTGGCCATGATGGTCGAGGCCGACATGAAGCTGCTCACCGACGGCGGCGACCCCGACCAGGAAGGCTCCTGGCCCTAGGAGCATGCGGCCTCCCGGTAGGCGCCGGGGGTGAGCCCGAAACAGCGGACGAACCAGCGGGTCAGGTGGCTCTGGTCGGCGAAGCCCGTGGCCGCCGCCGCCTCGCCGATGGGGACGCCGTCCGCGATCAGAGTGCGGGCGCGGCGCAGCCGGAGCAGGCGCTGGTAGTCGCTGGGCGGCAGGCCGTAGCGCGCCACGAAGGCCCGGTACACCGCGAACCTGCTGCCGCCCGTCGCCCGCGCCAGCTCCTCGGCGGTCGGGTCGTCGAGCAGGTGGTCCTCCAGGAACCGGCGCGCCCGCGCCGCGGTTGCCGCTGACGTCCCGCGGGCCATCGGCGGGTCCGGCGGTGCCTGTGTCGCCGCCGCCCTGACCAGGTGGGCGACCGTGCCGGCGAGCAGTTCGTCCCTGCGCAGAGCCGTCGCGGCCGGGTCCAGGAGCGCCCGGTGGAAGGCGCGTAGCGCGCCCGCCGCCGCCGCGTCCGCCACCAGCGGGGCGGCGAACAGGGGGAGCGGCGACCGGCTGCCCGTCGCGTCCGCCAGCGCCTCCGTCACCAGTTCAGGCCCGATGTGCACGATCCGGTAGGTGAAGCCGAGCGCGTCGGCGGCGTGGCCGTCGTGCGGGTCGTCCGGGTTGAACGCCATCACCATGCCGGCCGCGCTCGTGTGCGCCGCCCCGCGGCAGGTGAACGCCTGGGCACCGGTCTCCGTCACGCCGAAGGAGTAGGTGTCGTGGCTGTGGCGGTGGTAGACGTGCCGTTCGAAGTGGGCGTGCATGGCCTCCAGCGGCCGTCGCCCGGCCCGCCAGTACCGCGCCCAGTCCCCTCCCACGCCTCCCATTCTTCCTCGCGCCCCCCATTGACAAAGAGCATTTTTACGTAAAGGATGTTTTTTGCGATGAGAGACATCCTGTACCTGGAAGCCATCGAGCAGGCCGAGGCGCTGCTCAAGCCGCAACGCGTCGAGGTGCTGCGGCAACTCGCCGAGCCTCGCACCTGCTCGGAGGTCGCCGCAGTCCTGGGCCAGACGCCGCAGCGCGTCTACTACCACGTGAAACGCCTCGTCGAGGCGGGCCTCGTGGACCAGGTCGCCGAGCGCAAGGTCCGGGGGATCTCCGAGGGGATCTACCAGGCCGGCGCGCGGTCGTACTGGCTGTCGCCACGTCTGGTCGGCCGCATCGGCGGCCTGCGCCGGGCCAGCGACGAGCTCAGCCTCGGCTACCTCCTGGATCTCATGGAGGAGGTGCAGGAGGACATCGCGGCGCTCGACCGCACCGCGCCCGAGCTGCCCTCCGTCGGCCTGTCCGGCGAGATCCACCTACGGACCGAGCAGCGCCAGCAGTTCCTCACCGAGCTGCAGACGATGCTCCAGGACCTGTTCACCCGCTACGGCGGCGCCGAGGGCGACGCCTTCAAACTCGCCGTGGCCTGCTACCCGAAGACCGACGACCGTCGAGGAGACGCTGACGATGACCGACGAACCGCAGACGCCTGAGCCCGCCGCCCCCATGATGCTGCGCGCCCGCGTCCCGGCCCCGATCGCGCGGGTCCGCGAGGCGCTGACCGACCCCGCCGAGCTGCGCGTCTGGCTGGCCGAGCAGGCCGAGGTGGACCTGCCCGCCGGACGCTACGCCTTCTGGGGTCCCAGCACCCCCGAGGGCGACGCGCCGCACCAGCGTTTACTGCACGCCGACGACCGTACCGTGCGCTTCGCGTGGGTCCTCGACGGTGAGGAGACCACCACCGAGTTCGCGCTTGAGCCCGACGGCCCGGTCGCCACGTTCCTCACGGTGTCCCAGAGCCACTTCGACTTCCAGGACGTCATCACGGGCAAGAGCATCCGGGGCGTGCTGCAGACGTACTGGTGCCTGGCCATCGCCAACCTGGCCGAGCACCTGGAGGGGCGCGAGCTGACGCCGCGGGTCGACTTCACCTCGTCCGAGCTGCGCGCCGAGACCGTCGTGGACGCCCCGGCGGCGGACGTGTTCGCCTCGCTGATCGACAGCGACGCCGTGACGAAGTGGTTCGGGTACCCGATCGAGATCGAGCCGTACGTGGGCGGGCGCTTCGCCATGGGCGGCCTGGACAACGACCCGAGCCCGGCCAAGGTGCTGGAGCTGGTGCCCGGGCGCACGTTCTCGCTCGACTGGGGCGACGGCGGCGTCGGGACGTGGGAGCTGGAGGGCAGCGGCGGGCGTACGCGGCTGACGCTGATGCAGAGCGGCTTCGACGCCGAGCGGCCGCCGTACGCGGCGTGGGGCGGCATCGTGGCGGGGCTGGCGGAGCTGCGCCGCTACCACGAGGTGCCGGACTGGCGTCCGATCCTGGAGTCGGCGTAGGGGCTCGGGCGCACGAGCGTACAAGACGGGTGGCCCGTGGACGGGGATGCTCATGGGCCATGCGTTTCGATACGAAGATCGCCATCGTGGTACGCGACGACCTGGCCGTCTGGCAGCGCCTCAACGTGACCGCCTTCCTCGCGAGCGCGGTGGCGGGCGGGGTGCCGGAGACCATGGGGGAGCCGTACGGGGACGGGTCGGGCGTCGCGTACCTGCCGATGTTCCGCCAGCCGGTGCTCGTGTACGAGGGCGGGCCGGCGCAACTGCGCGGGATTCGTGAGAAGGCGATCGGGCGGGGGATGGACGTGGCCGTCTACATCGAGGAGATGTTCAAGACGGGCCACGACGCGGACAACCGGGCGACGGTGCGGGCCGTGGCGAGCGACGAGTTGCTGCTGGTCGGCCTGGCCGTCCACGGCCCCCGCAACGCTCTCGACAAAACCCTGAAGGGCCTCACCCTGCACCCCTGACCCCGCCGGTTATCCCCAGAACCCCGCTCGGCCGCCCGCCCGCAAGCCGCCATCACCATCCTGACCACATGACCCACCCCCACGAGGCCCCACCCAGACCCGCCGAAGACCCGCTGATCGACCGGACCCGCCAAATCACCCGATCCATCCCACAAGCCACCGCCTGCCGCCGAACCGCCGCCCACATCTGGGACCTCGACGTCCTCCCCTCCCACACCGGCGACGACTGGCCAGTCGAATTGATCGCCCCCGGCCACCTCACCATCCCCGGCTGCGTGACCTACCTGGCGCCGCTGCCCGAAGCCGACATCACCACGCACAAGGGCGTCCGCCTCACCACCATGGAACGTACGGCCCTCGACTGCGCCCGCTACCTCCCCCGCATGGAGGCGGTGGCGATCCTCGACCGGTTCGCCCGCAAGGGGCTCGACCTGGAGGCGCTGTGGCACCGCCCGCTCAACTCCTGGCAGTTGCGCGACACCCTCAGCCTCGCCGACCGGGGAGCCGCCTCCCCTCGGGAGAGCTGGCTCCGCGTGATCCTCATCGAGGGCGGCCTCCCCAGGCCCTCCACCCAGATCAGAGTCGACCTGGGCGACGACCACCACGCCTACCTCGACCTGGGCTGGGAGGCGTACAAGGTCGCCGTCGAGTACGACGGCCAGGAACACCACACCTCACCCGCCGACCGCCAACGCGACACCGATCGCCGCGAGGAGCTCCGCCGGCGCGGCTGGCGCGTGATCGCCGTACGCCGTGACGTCATCCCCGGCCAGATCGCCGACCTCCTCCACCACGTCGCGAACGCCCTGATCGAACGCGGCTGGCGCCCCGGCCCGGAGACCACGACCCGCATCCTCCGCAACATCCGCGCCGCCCGCCGCCGCCCCCACTACCGCACCTCCCGGGGAGGCAGCCGCCGCCGCCCTGACCCCGACAACGACTGGACATCCTGGTAACGACAGGGACGGGGAACGCGAGTCCGCAACGGGCCCATGTACGTATGGACCCACACACCTTCTGTAGAGATCAAGGACATGCGGGAGGGCCTACCCCGGAAGGCAGGCCCTCTCGTGACCGCTCAAAAGTCGAATTCGCCCCTGGACATGCCGTCCTTGAAAGCGGCCCACTCCGACGCAGTGAAGACCAGGGCAGGCCCGCTGCGATCCTTGCTGTCCCTCACGGCCACGCGCCCGCCATCGAGAGGGGCGACCTCTACACAGTCTCCACCGGTTCCGCCGCTGGCCGTGGCTTTGCGCCAAGCAGCAGAAGCGAGCTCTTCTTCAGGCGTCATACTCCATCACTCTCCGGATGATCTTCTCGGTCTCGTAGGTGGGTTGCGCCAGGCCAGACAGAAACTCCCACCGCTCAGACAGCTTTTGGACCATGCCCACGTCGTGGGTGACCTCTCCGCTCTCGGCGCTCTCAAGGAAAGCCGCGTGGGTGTCGCCGTCCTGTGCGATCACGAACGGTGCGATCAAACCCGCCGTCGCTCCTGATGACAGAGGGATGATCCGCACCGTAACCCATGGCCGGGTCATCATGTCCACCAGATAGGTGAGCTGCGCCCTCATCACCCCGCGACCGCCGATCTGCCGGATCAAGACGCTCTCGTCCAGGATGAAGGAAACCCCGGGAGGATTTTGTCGGTCGAGAATCGCCTGACGTTGGAGTCGCGCCTTGACGGCCTTCTCCACCTCGCCCGGCATAGCGCCCGGCTCTCCTTGGAAGATTGCTCGAGCGTAGTCGGCGGTTTGGAGGAGACCCGGGATGAGCGCCAGTTGATAGGCGCGAATGACCTTGGCCGTCTGCTCGATGGCCGGCCACTTGCGGAACCACTTGGGGCTGACGTTCCTGATGATCGGGAGTAGCTCAAGCAGCTCCCCGTTGAGGCCGTACACCCTTTCCAACTGACGGGTGAAGGGCTCTGTAGGTACTCGTGTGCCTCGCTCCACGGCCCCTACCAGGCTCTCGCTGGCGGGAAGTAATGGCGCGAGACTCGCGTGAGTATGCCCCCTTGCGGTCCGATACTTAAGCATTCGTGCCCGATATTCCGTCAAAGCTGCTTTGGCGGTGTCATTCCCTTCTCCCGCCATATCACACCCTTTCGTCGGGCCCGACATTCCTACGTACGAGGTAACCACATGTTGTGGAACTTTTGGAGGGGAATTACGAACGACATCGCGTGTGACCAGGGCCATTCTTGAGACGTGTGACCGCACAAGCACCACCGAAGATGTACGTTTCGAGGTGACCCAAATGCAAGCGTCTCTATCGGACCCCTCATGCGCAGGCATCAAGGTATGGCTGACGAGCGAGATGGGTGATCGCCGCCTGGTCGTTCCGCTGGCGAGGGCGGAGCTTCGGGCGTGGATGGGGCCCGATCCGGCATTGGGGGATGTGCAGCTCATCGCCTCGGAGCTGGTCACGAACGCCGTGGTTCACGGTGCCGGCGCATGGGTGCGGATGACCCTGCGGACGGTGGAGAAGGGGGGGACGGCGTTACTGGCAGCTGACCGTTACCGACCCTGGTCTGGCGGCGGGTGTGCCCGTCCCGTGTCTGCCTCATTTGCACGAGGTGCGCGGCAGGGGGTTGTGGATCGTGGACGAGCTTACCTTCGGATGTTGGGGAACCGACCGCAAGGCGACGGGCGAACGCATCGTGTGGGCTCAACTGGCCCACTGAAGGCTTTCATCCAGGAGAAGGGAAAGCCGGTGACGGCCAGTGTGCAGGGGAGCCCGGCGGGACATCTGGCGCGGGAGTTGGCGGCGGCCTTGGGCGGCGGTGGGATCGACTCGCAGGTCTTCGAAGCTCAGGGGATCGCGCTGGTCGGGATCTGGTCAGTGGGCTTGGTGGTGTGGTGCGAGTGGAGCGGCGGGGAGTGGCGGTTCCGCTGGTCCCTGGACGACGGGAGCGGCACGGGGAGACGGAAGTACACCGTGTGCCCGTGCGCGGCGGTGGAGATGGCGGTGCGGCGGATCGAGGGCTTGTATCGGGAGCGGTACAGCCGGATGTACGGCGAGGTCAGGCCGGAGGTTCGCCGACCGTACTCCGGTGAGGGCGGGCGGGGGTGAGCGGCTGTCCGAGGGTCCCGTACGTGACCGCGTTCGAGGGTGAGGCCGTGTCCTATCAGGTCGCTTTCGTCGCGGATGCTGAGGCGACCGACGGGGTGCGGTTGTCGTACACCGATGCCACGGCACACGACTGGATGTTCGGCGTGCTGTGGCATCGGCAGGGGTTGTCGCGGGCTGGTCGTCCGTTGTGGAAGCTGGTCAACACCGCGCGGCAGCGACGTTGCATGCTCCGCCTGCTGTGTCAGGTGTGCGGGCGGTCGGCTGTGGACGGTGGCCGTATCTGGTGGCTGCTGCCCGAGCCTCCGGGCGTGGCAGTTGATGGTCGGCCGTTCACGCATGCGCCGCCTACCTGTCGTTCGTGCATCCCGGCGGCGCGCGTGTGGTGCCCGCGTCTGGGGTCGGAGTCGTACGTCTACACGGTGTGCGGTAGCGAGCCGTACGGGGTGGTGGCGGATGTGTACCGACCTGCCGCCGGGCGGAAGGTGGGCGCGATTCGGCGTGCGGTGGAGGTGCCGTTGGAGGCGTTCCGGCTGCTGGAGTACGCGGTGGCCATGCAACTACTCGTCAAGTTGGACGGCCTGCAGCGGGCCGACCTGTAGGACGGGACAAGGCATCGCCTCTAACCGGTTCGAGGGAAGCCTCCGCTCGCCAAAGGCCGGCCCCGCCATCCGGACCATCCCCGCGTGCGCGGGGAGCACAGTTCGACCGCTTGGGCGTGCAGTTCGGTGTCGGGACCATCCCCGTGTGCGCGGGGAGCACCCGCGCTCCTGGTTGCACGCCCTCGGCTTGCCGGGACCATCCCCGTGTGCGCGGGGAGCACACTCGCTGACCTGCGCGTTTGTCGGACGCGGAGGCTGTTTTTGAGCACTTTCATGGGATCGGGCATTTTGGACATGTCAAGCGGCCGTGGAAGTGGTACGCCGCCCACCCACCTGCTTGCAGTGGCGGCTGCACATGAGTGTCGCACGGCATCTGGCCTGCGTACGTGTTCGGTACGGCCAGCCGCAGCAGGTCAGACGCCGCCGTCGGACACATGAGTAGGCGCTCGACCGGCGTTTCCACCGGTCATGCCCGCTACTCGGTGATGCGGTCGAAGTGGAACGGGCAGTGCGTGCCGCCCGTGCCGATCGTGGTGCGGCGCTCGAAGCGGAAGCCGTGCCGGCGCGGCTCGATGGCCTCGATCCAGTTGGCGTCGAACGCGCACATGGCCGGGGTCAGTTCCGGTGCCCCATTGGCGACCAGGACGTCGTGGTAGAAGCACCGGCGTACGTCGAGGTGATAGCGCTCGTCGTCGTCCACGGGCCGCTCGAAGGCGAAACCCTTTCCGAACGCGTGCTCCTCGCGTGACTTGCTCGTCTCCACCATGGCGCGGAAGGGGTCTGGCGCCTGGTCAAGCATGGCCCGGGTGCCTTGCTTCATGGCGTCCCCGAGCGGTTCGACGAACGCCGCCTGGACGGTGGCGATGGCCTGTTGCCTGCCGAGCCTGGGCCGCAGGACCTCATAGGCGGCGACCAGGGCCAGGGTCAGGCGCAGGTTGTGTCGTGCGGGCTCGTCGACGATCCGCGACTGGTTCGCGGCTTCGAGTTCGTCCTGGCGCGCCCGCATGGCGGCCATGAGGTCGGCATCCGTCGTGGCCAGGCGCTCGTAGAAGGCGTCCAGCAGCAGCGTGGTGTCGTGATCGGGGTCGGGGACGTAGTCGCCGCCGGCGAGCCCGAACTGGTCGGTGGACATGATGGTCGGTCCTTTCGGTGTACGGCTCGGCGCGCGTACACGTCCAGGACCCCGCGCGGAAGCGTGACCTGACGTGCTCGCGGCCGAGTGGCCAGGCGAGCACGCCAGCGCACTCCACCGACCGACCGGCGCTGACTGCTAGCTGACTAGCTGAATGTTGATATTTCGTACGGAGTCTGGCACGGCCGTGACGATCACGTCCACCGCCTGCCTAGCCGATGGTGACCGGGAGTTCCTTGATGCCGTTGATGAAGTTGGAGCGGAGGCGGCTGGCCGGGCCGGACTGGGTGAGGCGGGGGCGGCGGCGGGCCAGTTGTTCGAAGAGGACCCGGAGTTCGAGCTTGGCCAGGTGGTTGCCCAGGCAGAAGTGGGCGCCCCCGCCGCCGAAGCCGATGTGCGGGTTCGGGGTGCGGCCGATGTCGAAGGTCTCGGCGTCCGGAAAGACGGAGGCGTCGCGGTTGGCGGAGCCGTAGAAGACGACGACCTTGTCGTCGGCCTTGATGGGCTGGCCGCCGATCACCTGGTCGCAGGTCGAGGTGCGGCGGAAGAGGTTGACGGGGGAGACCCAGCGGACGATCTCGTCGGCGGCGGTCTTGGCCAGCGTGGGGTCGGCGACGAGGCGGTCCCACTGGTCCGGGTGGTCGAAGAAGGTGAGCATGCCGCCGGAGGCCGCGTTACGGGTGGTCTCGTTGCCGGCGACGATCAGGAGGAGGACGAACAGGTCGAACTCGCTCTCGTCGAGCGTCTCGCCGTGCTCGTCGGGCTGCAGGAGCTTGGTGACGATGTCGTTCCTGGGGTTGGCCTTGCGCTGCGCCGCGAGCTGGTTGGCGTAGGCGTAGACCTCCATGGCGGCGTCGGAGCCCTCGCCCGGCGCGTCGGCGTAGTCGGGGTCCTGGGCGCCGATCATGCGGTTGGACCAGGCGAAGAGCTTGTCGCGGTCGGCGACGGGCGCGCCGAGCAGCTCGCAGATGACGTAGAGGGGCAGGGGCGCGGCGACCTCGGTGACGAAGTCGATCTCGCCGGTGCACTTGTCGAGGAGGTCGTCGCAGATGTCGCGGATGTGCTCTTCGAGGGCGTTGATGGTGCGCGGGGTGAAGCCCCGGTTGACCAGCGAGCGGCGCCTGGTGTGCTCCGGCGGGTCCTGGTTGAGCATCATGAGCCGCTGGAGGGCGATCTGCTCCTCCTCCAGCTCGTCGAAGAGCGCGAGCCTGCGGTGGGAGGAGAAGAGCTCGGAGTGGCGCGAGATGTGGACCACGTCGTCGTAGCGGGTGACGGCCCAGAATCCGGGCTCGCCCTCATGCCAGTGGACGGGGGAGTTGGCGCGCAGCCAGGCGAACTGCTCGTGCGGCGGTCCAGCGGTCGCGTAACGGTCCCTGTCGACGAGGTCGATGTGCACCCGGCTCACCTCTTGATCAAGCGCTTGGTTAAGTGCTACTGGAACGTGTTCTATTACGTGACTGTACGACCGTCAAGGAGCCGGGGCGAGCCGGCAGTAGCGACGTCCGATGTCTGTGTGACGGGCACGTATCCTGTGCGTGAACCGGGTCATCGGGGCGATATGGCCGGTTCGTGTCGCGAGCGATGATGTTCGCGCAGTATGTCCAGGTCACAGATCGGATGTTTCCGCAGCCTCACCCTTGACACATCCCGGATAATCGCCCCAGCATCATGAGACGAGACATCCGATGTATAGATGAAGGATGCGGTGTGAAGCTGCTGCGAGTAGGACCTGTCGGACAGGAACGGCCGGTGGTGCTGGACGAGGCCGGTAACCTGCGCGACATCGGGGAGCCCGACATCGACGGTGCTTTCCTCGCCTCCGGAGGAGTGGCGCGCGTCCGTGCCGCGCTCGACCGCGGTGACCTGCCGATCGTGGCCGAGGAGGGCCTGCGGGTGGGCGCCCCCGTCGCGCGGCCCGGCAAGATCGTCTGCATCGGCCTGAACTACCGCGACCACGCCGCCGAGTCGGGCGCGGAGCCGCCGGCCGAGCCCGTGGTGTTCATGAAGGCCGCCGACACCATGGTCGGCCCGTACGACGAGGTGCTCGTCCCCCGCAACAGCGTCAAGACCGACTACGAGGTCGAGCTGGCCATCGTCATCGGGCGGCGGGCCCGCTACCTGGAGAGCAGGGAGGAGGCGCTGGAGGCCGTCGCCGGCTACGCCGTGGCGAACGACGTCTCCGAGCGCGAGTTCCAGCTCGAACGCGGCGGCCAGTGGGACAAGGGCAAGTCGTGCGAGACGTTCAACCCGCTCGGGCCCTGGCTGGTCACGGCGGACGAGGTGGGCGACCCGCAGGACCTGGCGCTGCGCCTCTGGGTCAACGGCGAGCTGCGCCAGGACGGCGACACCAAGAACATGATCTTCGATGTCGCGGAGATCGTGCGCTACCTCAGCCAGTTCATGGTGCTGGAGCCGGGTGACGTGATCAACACCGGCACCCCCGCCGGCGTGGCGATGGGCATGCCGGGGCAGCCGTACCTCAGGGCCGGGGACGTCGTGGAGCTGGAGATCGAAGGGCTGGGGCGGCAGCGGCAGACGGTGGGCCAGGCATGACGAACAGCGACAAGCCGACGTACCGGATCGTCGGGATGGAGACGCACGACGTGCGCTTCCCGACCTCGCGCGAGCTCGACGGCTCCGACGCGATGAACCCCGACCCCGACTACTCCGCCGCCTACGTGGTGCTGAGGACCGACGACGGTCACGAGGGCCACGGGTTCGCGTTCACGATCGGGCGCGGCAACGACGTCCAGACCGCCGCGATCAGCGCGCTGGAGCACTACGTGCTCGGCAAGGACGTCGAGGACCTCGGCGCCCTCTACAAGGAGATGGTCAACGACTCGCAGCTGCGCTGGCTGGGGCCGGAGAAGGGCGTCATGCACATGGCGATCTCCGCCGTGGTCAACGCCCTGTGGGACCTGAAGGCGAGGCGGGCCGGCAAGCCGGTGTGGCGGCTGCTGTCCGAGATGTCCCCCGAGGAGATCGTGGGCCTGGTCGACTTCCGCTACCTCAGCGACGCGCTGACCCCCGACGAGGCCCTGCGGATCCTGCGCAAGGCCGAGAACGGCAAGGAGGAGCGGATCGCCCGGCTGGTCGAGACCGGCTACCCGGCCTACACCACCTCCCCCGGCTGGCTCGGCTACGACGACGAGAAGCTGCGGCGGCTCTGCGAGGAGGCCATCGCGCAGGGGTTCGGGCAGATCAAGCTCAAGGTCGGCGCCGACCTGGAGGACGACAGGCGGCGCTTCAGGGTCGCCCGCGAGGTCTGCGGCCCCGACTTCCCGATCGCCATCGACGCCAACCAGCGCTGGGACGTCGCCTCGGGCATCGATTGGGTCAAGACGTTGAGCGAGTTCGGCCCGCACTGGGTGGAGGAGCCGACCAGCCCGGACGACGTGCTCGGCCACGCCGCCATCGCCCGCGGCATCGCGCCGATCCCCGTGGCGACCGGCGAGCACGTACAGAACCGCATCGTCTTCAAGCAGCTCCTGCAGGCCGGCGCCATCTCCTACCTGCAGATCGACGCCGCCCGCGTCGGCGGGGTCAACGAGAACATCGCGATCCTGCTGCTCGCGGCCAAGTTCGGCATCCCGGTCTGCCCGCACGCGGGCGGCGTCGGGCTGTGCGAGCTGGTGCAGCACCTGTCGATGTTCGACTACGTGGCGGTCACCGGCACGATGGACGGCAGGGTCATCGAGTACGTCGACCACCTGCACGAGCACTTCGTCGACCCGGTGGTGATCCGCGACGGCCGCTACCTCGCGCCGTCGCTGCCCGGCTTCAGCGCGCAGATGCACGCGGAGTCGATCGCCGCCCACACCTTCCCCAACGGTTCGGTCTGGAGGGACGCGTGAGCCGGACGAACGCAGCAGGTCTGAAGGCCGTCGTGACCGGCGGCGGCTCCGGCATCGGCCTGGCGACCGCCACCCTGCTCGCCGAACGCGGCATGACGGTGGCCTGTCTCGACCTCAACCCGCCGGGCGAGCCGTTCGTCGGCATCAAGGCGGACGTGACGGACGACGCGAGCGTACGCGCCGCGGTGGCCGAGGCCGCCGAGCGGCTGGGCGGCATCGACGTGCTCGTCAACAACGCCGGCATCGGCGCCCAGGGGACGATCGAGGACAATCCCGACGCCGAGTGGCAGCGGGTCTTCGACGTCAACGTGTTCGGCATGGTACGGGTCGCCCGCGCCGCGCTGCCCTACCTGCGCAGGTCGGAGCACGCCTCGATCGTCAACACCTGCTCGATCGCGGCCACCGCGGGGCTGCCCCAGCGCGCGCTCTACAGCGCGACGAAGGGCGCGGTCCTGTCGCTGACGCTGGCGATGGCCGCGGACCACATCCGCGAGGGCATCCGCGTCAACTGCGTCAACCCGGGCACCGCCGACACCCCGTGGGTCGGCCGACTGCTCGACGCCGCCCCCGATCCCGAGGCGGAGCGGGCGGCGCTCAACGCCAGGCAGCCCATGGGCCGCCTGGTCACGGCGGAGGAGGTCGCCGCGGCGATCGCCTACCTGGCCGGCCCCGAGGCGGGCGCGACCACCGGCACGTCGATCGCGGTGGACGGCGGCATGCAGGGCCTCCGGCTGCGGCCGACCAACTAGCGACCAGTCAAAAAAAGGAAGGTACCCCCCTATGAAGTTCGGACGGGTGATCGCGGGCACCGCCCTCTTGGCGGTCGTCACGGCGTGCGGCTCAGGCTCCACGACAGAAGGCGCGAGCGGCGGCGGCGGGAAGGTCGGCATCGACCACCCCCGGGCCGACTCCGACTTCTGGAACTCCTACATCAAGTACGTGCCGCAGATGGCGAGCGAGCTCAAGGTGGACCTCATGCCCGCCACGAACTCGCAGAACGACGTGTCCAAGCTGGTCAACAACGTGCAGGCGCTGGTCGGCCAGGGCGCCAAGGCGATCGTCATGGCGCCCCAGGACACCGGCGCGGTGGCCAACACCCTGCAGCAGCTGGAGAACAAGAAGATCCCCGTCGTCTCCGTCGACACCCGGCCGGACAAGGGCAAGGTCTACATGGTCGTACGCGCCGACAACCGCGCGTACGGCACCAAGGCGTGCGAGTTCCTCGGCGAGAAGCTCGGCGGCAAGGGCAAGGTCGTCCAGCTCCAGGGTGCGCTCAGCTCGATCAACGGCCGTGACCGGTCGGAGGCGTTCCTGGAGTGCATGAAGACGAAGTTCCCCGACATCACGGTCTTCAGCGAGCCGACCGAGTGGGAGGGCAGCAAGGCGGCGTCCATGCTGCAGACCCGCCTGGAGCAGAACCCTGACATCAAGGGCATCTACATGCACGCGGGCGGCGTCCACCTGGCGCCGACGCTGCAGGTGCTCAAGCAGAAGGGCCTGCTCGTGCAGCCGGACGACCCCAAGCACATCTTCGTGGTCTCCAACGACGGCATCCCGCAGGAGTACGACGCCATCCGCAAGGGCGAGATCGACGCCACGATGTCGCAGCCGGCCGACCTCTACGCGAAGTACGCGCTCTTCTACGCGAAGGCGGCGCTGGAGGGCAAGACGTTCCAGCCGGGCCCGACCGACCACGACAGCACCATCATCCAGCTCCCCAACGGCCTTGAGGACCAGCTTCCCGCACCCCTGGTCACCAAGGACAACGTGGACGACAAGAACCTCTGGGGCAACCAGGTCAGCTGATGAGCAATCACGTCGAAGCCCGCAACGTCGTCAAGCGGTTCGGTCCGACCGTCGCGCTGAACGGCGCCAAGATCGCGATCGCCGAAGGCGAGACGCACGCGCTCATCGGCAGGAACGGCGCGGGGAAGTCCACCCTCGTGTCGATCCTCACCGGGCTGCAGCGGCCGGACGAAGGCGAGGTGCTGTTCTCGGGAGAGCCGGCGCCCGCCCCCGGCGACCGGGACGCCTGGCGGCGGCGCGTGGCCTGCGTCTACCAGAAGTCCACGATCATCCCGGCGCTCACCGTCGCCGAGAACCTCTTCCTCAACCGGCAGAGCGACGGGCACGGACCCATCAACTGGCGGACGCTGCGGGGCCGCGCGCGCGAGCTGCTCGACACCTACGAGGTGGACGTCGACGTGCAGGCGCTGGCCGGCGAGCTCAGCGTCGAGCAGCGCCAGCTCGTGGAGATCGCGCGGGCGCTGTCGTTCGGCGCGCGCTTCATCATCCTCGACGAGCCCACGGCGCGGCTCGACGGGCCGGCCATCGAGCGGCTGTTCGCCCGGATGCGCTCGCTGCGCGAGCAGGGCGTCACGATGATGTACATCTCGCACCACCTGGACGAGGTGTACGAGATCTGCCAGAGCGTCACGGTCTTCCGCGACGCCCGGCACATCATGACCCGGCCGGTGGCCGGGCTGCCGCAGGACGAGCTGGTGCACGCCATGACCGGTGAGGCCACGTCCGCGTACCACGCCAGGGAGCGCACGCCCGGCGAGCGGGTCGTGCTCGCCGGCGAGGGGCTGTCGCTGGCCGGCCGCTACCGGGACGTGGACATCAGCGTCCGCGCCGGCGAGGTGGTCGGCCTGGCCGGGTCGGCGAGCAGCGGCAAGGTCGGCCTGGCCGAGACCCTGGTCGGGCTGCGCGGCGCCGACACGGGCACGGTCGTCGTCAACGGCACCAAGGTGAAGCCCGGCGACGTGCCGGCCGCCATGGAGGCGGGGCTCGGGTTCGTGCCCGAGGACCGCCATCACGAGGGGTTCGTCCCGTTGCTGTCGGTGGGGGAGAACGCCACGTTCCCCATCGCCCGCAAGCTGGGCCGCTTCGGCGTCGTGTCCCCGTCGCGCCGCCGGGAGAAGGCCAAGGAGATGATCACCGCCCTGGACATCAAGACCGAGGGGCCCGACCAGCCCGTCGCCGACCTGTCCGGGGGCAACGCGCAGAAGGTCGTGTTCGCGCGGGCGCTCGTGGACGATCCCACGGTGCTGGTCGTCATCAACCCGACCGCCGGCGTCGACGTCAAGGCCAAGCAGGCCCTGCTCGGCGCCGTCGAGGACGCCGCCGAGCGCGGCGCGGGGGCCGTCGTGGTCTCCGACGAGCTCGACGACCTGCGCATCTGTGACCGGGTGCTGGTGATGTTCCACGGGGAGATCGTCAAGGACGTACCGCGTGGCTGGACGGACCACGAACTCGTGGCCGTGATGGAAGGCATACAAGAGTGACCACTATGACCGCACCGGCCCCGCGGCTACGGCTGGCCAGGTTCCGCGACCTGACGCTCGTGCCGGTGATCGTGATCCTGCTCGTCGTGGGCGCGTTCCTGGACCCGACCTTCCTGACGGCGGGCAACCTCACGAACGTCCTCCAGCAGCAGGCGGCGATCTCGCTCCTCGTGCTGGCCGAGGCCATGATCCTGATCGCCGGGAAGTTCGACCTGTCGCTGGAGTCGACGGTCGGCACCGCGCCCGCCATCGCCGTGATGCTGGTGGTCCCGGCCGCGGCGGGCGGGTTCGGGCTCGGGCTGCCCGGCACGCTGGTGATCCCGCTCGCGCTGGTCGTCGGGGCCGCCATCGGCGCCTTCAACGGGTTCCTGATCATCAGGTTCCAGCTGTCCGCGTTCATCGTGACGCTGGCCATGCTGATCATCGTGCACGGTCTCCTCCAGGGGCCGACCGAGGGCAAGACGCTGTTCCAGCTCCCCGAGTCGATCCTCTACCTCGGCAGCGCCCTGTGGCTCGGGCTGCCCGCGGCCGTCTGGATCGCCGGGCTGCTGTTCGCGGTGGGCATCTTCGGCCTCGGCTACCTGCGGATCGGCCGCTCGCTCTACGCGATCGGCGGCAACATCGACGCCGCCCGCGCCGCCGGCATCCGGGTGGACCGGGTGCTCTACGGCGTGTTCATCCTCGGCGGCGTCCTCGCGGCGCTGGCCGGCATCCTGGAGACCGGCCGCCTCGGCGCGATCGGCAACGGCATGGGCGTCGGCTGGATCTTCATGGTGTTCGCCGCGGCCGTCATCGGCGGCGTCAGCATGGACGGAGGCAAGGGCACCATCCTCGGCGCGCTCACCGGTGTGCTGGTGATCGGCCTGGTGCAGAACATCCTCACGCTGATCGGCGTCTCCGGCTTCTGGCAGCCCGTCATCTACGGCAGCATCATCCTCATCGCCCTGATGATCAGCCGGATCGCGGGCGGGAAGGCACAGGATTGATGACGGGAGGCACGGCGTTGACGGGAGAGACCGCGTGATCGAGCTGCCGCGTCACGGCTTCGGCGGCGCGCCCATCGGCAACCTCTTCCAGGCGGTCACCGACGCCGAGGCGCGCGCCACGGTGGACGCCGCCTGGGAGAGCGGGGTGCGGCTGTACGACACCGCCCCGCACTACGGCCTCGGCCTGTCCGAGCGCCGGCTCGGCGCGGCGCTCGCCGGGCGTTCGGACTACGTCCTGTCGACCAAGGTCGGGCGGCTGCTGGTGCCCGCGCCGGCGCCGTCGGGGCGGGACGACGACCTGTTCGACGTCCCGGGCGAGGTGACCAGGAAGTGGGACTTCTCGCGCGACGGCGTACGCCGCTCGCTGCAGGACTCCCTCGAACGCCTGGGACTGCCGGCCGTGCACGTCGCCCTCATCCACGACCCCGACGAGCACGTGGAGCAGGCGCTGGGGGAGGCTTACCCGGCGCTGGCCGAGCTGCGGGCCGAAGGCGTGGTGCGGGCGATCGGGCTCGGCATGAACCAGTGGCAGGTGCCGCTGCGGTTCGTACGGGAGACCGACATCGACGTGGTCATGCTGGCCGGGCGCTACACGCTGCTCGACCAGTCCGGCCTGCCCCTGCTGGAGGCGTGCGCCGAGCGGGGGGTGAAGGTGCTGGCGGCCGGCGTCTTCAACAGCGGCATCCTGGCCACGTCCAGGCCGGGGAGCACCTTCGACTACCAGCCGGCGCCGGCGCCGCTGGTGGAGCGGGCCACCCGGATCGCGGAGGTGTGCGAGCGGCACGGCGTGAGCCTGCCTCAGGCGGCGATGGCGTTCCCGCTGCGGCATCCGGCGGTCGCCAGCGTCGTCCTGGGGGCGCGTACCCCGGAGGAGGTCACGGCCAACGCGGCCCTGTGGTCGCGGCCGGTGCCCGATGCGTTGTGGGAGGACCTGGAGTCCGGAGGGCTGCTCTCTAGCTGACGAGGGCGTAGCCGGCGATCCACAGCTTGGGGATGACCTCGGTCTCGCCGAGCAGGGTGAAGCCGAGCCCTTCGTACAGGCGGCGCGCGGGCACGTTGTCGCGGCCGGTGGACACCACGACGCGGCGTCCGCCGGCCCGGGCGAGCACCGCCTCGACCAGAGCCCGGCCGATGCCGCGCCGGGCCATGGACGGGGCCACGACGAGCCGGTCGATGTCGAGCTCGTCCGAGCTCTCGGCCCACGCGATCGCCCCCGCAGGCCCGGCGTCGCCGTCGAAGGCCGCCAGCCACAGCAGGTCACGCGCCCGCAGCTCGGCCAGGCTCTCGTGCAGCGGCGGGATCCGGTCGTCGCCGATGAGCTCCGCCTCGACCGCGTACGCCGCCTTCTGCACCGCCAGCAACTGGCCCCCGAGCGGGTCGTCGTGCGGAGACACCGTCTTGATGATCACCACCTGAGTATCCCGCACCCACCGCTCAGGACGGAATGAACAGCCAGGACGTCGAAGGACCGGCCTCGTACGGCGAGTCCAGCCGTTTGGCCACCACCCCCGGCAGCCCCTGCTCCCTGGCCGCCTGCCGCACCGGCCCCGCCTCGCCGGGCCACGAGGGCGCGACCTGCCAGCGGCTCCCCGACACCTCCAGCGCCTCCAGCGCGGCCCTGCGCTCGGCGTACGGGCGGTCGAGCAGGGCGTGGCCGTCGTCGTACAGCAGGTCGTAGAGGACCAGGATCTCGGCTCCGCCGAGCGTGGCGACCTCGCCGTCCAGGACGGCGCTCCGGCTGCCGAACGACTGGGCGAGGGCCCGCAGCCAGGGGTGCTCGCGGGCGGCGTCCGTCCGGCCGCCGTCGACGGGCACCAGGAGGCGGCGGCCGCCCCAGGCGAACTCGAAGGCGTACGCGGCGGCGTCCCTGGGCGGGCGGGCGCGTTCGGTGGGCAGCATCGGGTCGAGGGTGGGGAACGGGTCGCGTACCGCCTCGTCCATGCGGTGGATCATCCAGTTCTTGCCCCGCGTCCGGAACAGCACGAACCGCCCGGAGGCGCGCGTCCCGCGCAGCACCACCTTGACCTCGCGGTCGGACCACTTCTCGGTCTCGTACGTGCCGGTGTCCCAGACGGTCATGGTGCCGCCGCCGTACTCGCCCTGGGGGATCTCGCCGTGGAAGGTGAGGTACTCCATGGGGTGGTCCTCGGTGTGGACGGCCAGGTGGTTGGTCTGAGGGTCGGCGGGCAGGCCCTTGGGGACGGCCCAGGAGACGAGGACGCCGTCGCGTTCCAGGCGCAGGTCCCA
Organism: Nonomuraea wenchangensis; assembly: GCF_900111685.1. Taxonomy (GTDB): domain Bacteria; phylum Actinomycetota; class Actinomycetes; order Streptosporangiales; family Streptosporangiaceae; genus Nonomuraea; species Nonomuraea wenchangensis. The sequence goes on along the minus strand of NZ_FOHX01000002.1, from coordinate 794,852 downwards.
GTGCAGCGACCGGGCGTGGTGCTCCTGGATGACGAACGCGTCACCGTCCCCTGGGGCCGGGGGCTCGGGAGGGACGGGTTCGGGGGTGCGGGTGGCGTCGCGCCTGCTGCGATATCGCTCAAGTTTGTCCGGCACGCCCCGGCTTCTACCCGCCGCTCCCTTGCTTCATCATCATCGTCAATCCTCCGATGTGTTGGCGATCAGTCGAGTTCGAGCGCCCGGCGCAGCCACGACTCCACGCCGGCCACGTGCACGGTGGCCCAGGAGCGGGCGATGTCGGCCTGGCGGGCGGCGATGGCCTCGTAGATCGCGGTGTGCTGCTCGCGGGTCTTCTGCAGCGCGCCCTCCTGGGTGAGCCCGCGCCACACCCGCGCCCGGTTGGTCGGGCCCGACAGGCTCTCGATGAACGAGCACAGCACGCTGTTGCCCGACCCCTGGGCGATGCGCTGGTGGAAGCGCAGGTCGTTGGCCACCAGCTCCTCGATCGTGGGCCGCTCGGGCAGCGACTCCAGGATGACCCGCAGCTCCTCGATCTCGTCGTCCTTCATCAGCTCGGCCGCCATCGCCGTGGCCGCCGGCTCCAGGATGCGCCGGACCTCGAAGAACTGCAGCACCGTGTCGTCGCGGTGCAGGTCGAGCACGAACGACAGGGTGTCGAGGAGCAGGCCGGGCTCCAGGCTGGTGACGTAGGTGCCGTCGCCCTGGCGCACGTCGAGGACGTTGATGAGGGACAGCGCGCGCACGGCCTCCCGCAGCGAGTTGCGCGAGAGGCCGAGCCGCTCGGCCAGGTCGGCCTCCTTCGGCAGCCGGTCGCCCGGGGCGAGCTCCCCCGAGACGATCATTTGCTTGATCTTGTCGATGGCCGCGTCGGTGACCGCCACGCTTCTCCCCCTAGACATCGGATGTCTAGGAGTCTAGGGCCTGGAAGCGGACGAGTTCGACCCCGGGCAGGCGGCGGATGCGGCCGCGGGCCTCAAGGGTGCGCAGGTGGGCCGCCGCCTCTCCGGCGGCCATGCCGCGCAGCATGGGGGGCAGGGTGTCCCACGGTTTGTTCCACGTCATCATCGCGGCGACCTCCCAGATGGTCTGCGGCTCGGGCTGTCCGGCCAGGAGGGCGAGCAGCGAGTCGAGCTTCTCCTCGTGATGGTGACGGATCTCGGCGGCCCGTGCCGCCACATCCGGAAATATCCACTCATGGGCGGGGAGGGCGTCGAGCGTCCCCAGCTCGCCCACCCGCTCCAGCGACTCCAGGAAGTCGCCCAGCGGATCGACGTCCTCTCGGTCGTACGGATAAATCCCGATGTGCGGGGTGATGTCGGGCAGGACGTGGTCGCCGGTGAACAAGCGGTCGGCGTCCTCCAGGTGCAGGCAGATGTGCCCCGGGGTGTGGCCGGGCGTGTGGACGGCCCGCAGCTTGCGTCCCGGCAGGTCCACGAGGTCGCCGTCGCGCAGCTCGCGGTCGGGCACCGCGGGCGGGGCCGGCCGCTCGCCCGAGGCCGCCCTCGCCTCGCTGGGATCGGCCCCGGCCCGGCGCAGCATGTCGGACTGGAAGGCCGTGTGCTCGTCACCGGCGAAGTCGTGCATGAGCCGGACCATCGCCGCGTCGTTCTCGTGCATCGCGATCCAGGCTCCGGAAGCCTCCCTGACCTTGCCGGCGAGCCCGGCGTGGTCGGGGTGGAAGTGCGTGACCACCACCCCCCGCACCGTGCTCACGTCGATCCCGAGCGTCGCGAGGCCGCCGCTCAGCGCCTGCCACGCCTCCGGATGGTTCCAGCCGGCGTCGACCAGCACCGGGCCCTTCGGCGACTCGACGGCGTAGACGAGGGTGTAGCCGAGCGGGCTGCCGGGGATCGGCACCGGCACGCTCCACACCCCGCCGCCGAGATCCTGCGGGCGCTGCTCCGCGTACGGCCGGCGTCTGGTCTTCATCTGTTCCCCGATTCCTTACCGAGTGCTATGGGTGGTACGTGATACAAGCTCAACCGATCCGTTCGAGGATCGTCGCGGTGGCGAGCGCGCCGCCCGCGCACATGGTGACGAGGGCGGTCGTCGCGTCGGCGCGTTCCAGCTCGTGCAGCGCCGTGGTGATGAGCCGCGCGCCGGTCGCGCCGACCGGATGACCGAGGGCGATCGCGCCGCCGTTGACGTTGACCCGGTCCATGTCGGGCTCGTGCACGCTCGCCCACGACAGCACGACGGAGGCGAACGCCTCGTTCACCTCGAACCGGTCGATGTCGCCGATCGTCATCCCGGCGTCGGCGAGAGCCTTGGCGGTGGCGTCCACGGGCCCGTCGAGGTGGTAGTAGGGCTCCGCGCCGACCAGCGCCTGCGCGCGGATGCGGGCCCGGGGGCGCAGGCCGTGCCGCCGCGCCGCCTCCTCGCTCATGACCAGCACCGCGGCGGCGCCGTCGGAGATCTGGGACGAGGTGCCCGCCGTGTGCAGCGCGCCCTCCACCACCGGCTTGAGCTTGGCCAGCCCGTCCACGGTGGTCTCGCGCAGACCCTGGTCCCTGCGGACGTCGCCGACCGGCACGATCTCGCGCTCGAAACGGCCGTCGGCCCACGCCTTGGCGGCGAGGTGCTGGGAGCGCGCCCCGAACCAGTCGAGCCGCTCGCGGGTGAGCCCGCGCCGCGCGGCGATGCGCTCGGCGGCGGTGAACTGGTCGGGCAGGTCGAGGTCCCAGTCGTCGGGACGCGGGTTGGCGGGCAGCACGTTGCTGCCGAGCGGCGCGCGGCTCATCACCTCGACGCCGCAGCCGATGCCCACCTCGATCACGCCCGCGCCGATCAGGGCGGCGGCGAGGTGCACGGCCTGCTGCGACGAGCCGCACTGCGCGTCGACGGTGGTGACGCCTGCCTGGTGCGGCAGCCCGGCGTAGAGCCAGGAGCCCCGGCCGACGTGCCCGCCCTGCTCGCCCGCCTGCGTCACGCAGCCGGCGAACACCTGCTCGACGGCCGCGGGGTCGAGGCCCGACCGCTCGATCAGCCCGTTGAGCGCGGTGGCGAGAACCTGTTGCGGTTTGAGCTCGGCGAGCCAGCCGGCCCGCTTGCCGATGGGGGTGCGGACGGCTTCGACGATCACAGGTGTGCTCACAGTCGCCTCCAGAACGATGCTCTGGAGAGACAGTAACGCGTTCTACTTAGCCGCGGAAGCCTGGGGGGTCAGAGTGGTGGGCAGCCCGAAGGTCTCGAAGAGCCCCTCCTCGAAGAACATCCCCACGTGCCGGATCGCGCCGCCGGACAGGGTCAGCACCATGATCGCGAACTGCCGGTAGCCGTCGTCCTCGCGAAGGTAGACCGCGAACGCCGGCTGCCCGTTGGCCGCGACCGGCACCAGCTTGAGATCGCCGGCGCGCTCGGCGGGGCACTGCGTCCTGGAGAGCTCGACGATGCTCTCGGGACCCTGATACCAGCCGGTGAAGGGCGGCATCTCCCAGATCGCGTCCTCGGTGAACAGGTGCACCAGGTCGTCCACGTCGTAGTTCTCGAACGCGGCGACGTAGCGGTCGAGCAGGGCCTGCTGCTCGTCGGTGAGCGGCTCCACCGGGTCGTCGAGGCTCGGCGAGCGCTCGCTGAGCTGGGCCCGCGCCCGCTGCAGGATGCTGTTGACGGCGGCGGTGGACAGGCCGACGGCCTCGGCCACCTCGGCGGCCTTCCACCTGAGCACGTCGCGCAGGATGAGCACCGCGCGCTGCCGGGGCGGCAGGTGCTGCAACGCGGCGACCAGCGCGAGCCGGATGCTCTCGCGCGCCGTCACGATCGTGGCCGGATCGTCGCCCGCCACGCCCGTGAGCGCGTCGGGCGCCGGCTCCAGCCACGGCACCTCGTTGTCCTGGGCCAGGGGAGCGGTCGCCTCGGAGCTCGGCGCGCCCAGGCCGCTCGGCAGCGGACGCCGGCCGCGGCTCTCCAGCGCCGTCAGGCAGGTGGTGGTCGCGATGCGATACATCCACGTGCGCAGCGAGGAGCGGCCCTCGAAGCCGTCGTAGGCCCGCCACGCCTTGAGATAGGTCTCCTGCACGAGGTCCTCGGCGTCGTGCACCGACCCCGTCATGCGGTAGCAGTGCGCCAGCAGCTCGCGTCGCATGGGATCCGCCTGCTGCAGGAAATCCTCATTCGTCGGCTTGTCGCTCATGCCTCCTGTATAGCCGCCGCCACCGACAATTTCCGGGCTCAGCCGCCGACGGTGAGGACTATCTTGCCCGTGGTGCGGCCGGTCTCGCCCATCTCGTGCGCCTTGGCGGCCTCCTCCAGCGGCAGGACCGCCGCGACCGACACCCGCAGCCGCCCGGCCGCCGCCAGCGCCGCGATCGCCCGCAGGGCGGCGTGGTCGGGCTCCACGAGCATGGCCTCCGAGCGGATGCCGAGCCCGGCCGCCCGCTCGTGCAGCCCCGGCTCCATCCGGCTCAGGGCGAGCGAGATCATCGTGCCGCCCGGCCGCAGGGTGCGCAGCGAGCGCGGGCCGTAGTCGCCGCCGACGGACTCCAGCACCACGTCCACGTCGCGGACGACCTCGGCGAAGTCGTGGGCGTGGTAGTCGACCAGCTCGTCGGCCCCGAGGCCGCGCAGGAAGGCGTGCTTGGCGGCGCTCGCGGTGCCGATCACGTGGGCGCCGCGGGCCTTGGCGATCTGCACCGCCAGGTGGCCGACGCCGCCCGCCGCGGCGTGCACCAGCACCCGGTGGCCCTCGCGCACGCCGGCGACGTCGACGAGCGCCTGCCAGGCGGTCAGCGCGGCCAGCGGGAGGCCGGCGGCTTGGACGTGGTCGAGGCCGGCGGGCTTGCGGACGAAGTGCCGGGAGGGCGCGGTGACGTATTCGGCGAAGGCGCCGTGCCCCTGCGGGTAGCGCAGCAGGCCGAACACCTCGTCGCCCGGCTTGTGGAGCACCTGGCCGACGCCGGAGGCCACCACCTCGCCGGACAGCTCCCAGCCGAGCACGAACGGCGGCGGCGTGCCCAGCAGCCCGCCGGTGGCCCGGGTCTTCCAGTCGGTGGGGTTGAGCCCGGCCGCGCGCACGCGTACGAGCACCTCGGTCGGGCCGGGCTCGGGCCGGTCGAGCTCCACCAGCCTGAGCACGTCGGGGCCGCCCAGTGCGTCCTGACTGATCGCCTTCATCCTCATCCGACCAATGATGCGGGATCGGTCAGAGGTCGGCGAGCAGGCGCGAGGCGGCGGTCTCGATGCGGCGCTGGATCTGGTCGTAGGTGCGCCGGCCGCGCAGCATCTCCAGCAGCTCGTGCACCCAGACGCCGGCCAGCGACCCGGCGAGGTCGCGCTGCTCCTCGCTCGCCTGCTCGAAGCTCAGCCCCTCGCCGGAGACCCGCAGCAGCAGCCCCGCCATGCGGTCGCCGAACGGCGTCTGCACCTCGGCCATGATCAGCGAGCGGATGAGCGCGTCGGCCAGCTCGGGCTCGCGCATGAGCCCGCGGGTGGCGCGCATCAGCACGTCGACCGCCCGGCCCTCGGGTGTGGCCGCGCCCGGCGGGCGGCGCTCGATGCTGCTCTCCAGCAGGTCGATCTCCTCGCCGACCACCGCCACCACGAGGTCCATCTTGGACGGGAAGTAGCGGTAGAGGGTGCCGAGGGCGACGCCGGCCCGCTCGGCCACCGTGCGCATCTGCATGGCCTCGACCCCGCCGCGCGAGGCGAGGGCGGCGGCGGCCTGGACGATGCGCTTGCGGCGCTGGGTCTGGCTGCGGGTGCGGACGCTCCCCTCGCCGTCGGAGGAGGTGGCGACCGTCGCGGACGAGGTGCGCATAAGAACACGTTATCTGATTTCCCGGTGTCGCGGCTTGTTACTCGACGGTCACAAAGAACCCCTATCAGTGCATGTCTCTCGCGTTACGGGGATATAACGCGACTTTTCAGGATGATTGGCTACTGGACACCAATTAGAATCTGTTCTAGTTTGCGGTTTGCTGACCGAGCGCTTGGTGTGGAGGCGGCATGACCGCGAACACCCTCGCGGCCCTGCTGACCGCACGGGCCGAGGACGGACGACCTGGCCTGCTGTTCGAGGACACGACCTGGACGTGGCGCGAGCACGTCGCCGCCTGCCGCGCGGCGGGCTCCTGGCTGGCCCGCCGCGACACCGGATCGCATGTCGGGGTGCTCAGTGACAACGTTCCCGGCCTGCTGTTCCTGGTGGGCGGCGCGGCGCTGACCGGGCGTCCGGTCGTCGCGCTGAACCCCACCCGGTCGGCGGCCGAGCTGGGCCGCGACGCCCGCGCGACCGACGTCGGCCTCGTGCTGTTCGACGCCCCGTACGAGGAACTGGCGCGATCGCTGGGCCTGCCCGCCCGCCCGTTGTCCGACGCCACCGCGCCGGGCCCGCTTCCCGAGCGGGCGGCCGACCCCGGCGAGCTGGTGCTGCTGATCTTCACCTCGGGCACCTCGGGCCGCCCCCGCGCCGTCCGCGTCACCCAGCGCAAGCTCGCCGTCCCCGGCACCAGCCTGGGCGCCCTGCTCACCCCGGACGACGTCGTCTACTGCTCGATGCCGCTGTTCCACTCCGGGGCCCTCATGGCCGCCTACGCGCCCGCCGTCGCCTCCGGGGCCGCCCTGGCGCTGCGCCGCCGCTTCTCCGCCTCGGGCCTGCTGCCCGACCTCCGGCGGTACGGCTGCACGTACCTCCACTACGTCGGCAAGGCGCTCTCCTACGCCCTGGCCACCCCGGAACGCCCGGACGACGCCGACAACCCGCTCAGACTGGCCTTCGGCAACGAGGGCAGCGCGGTCGCCATCAGGCGCTTCGGCGAGCGGTACGGCTGCCACGTCATCGACGCCTTCGGCTCCACCGAGACCGCCGTCTCGATCAGCCCCGACCCGGCCGGCCCGCCCGGCAGCCTCGGCCGCCTGCCCGAGGGCGTGGCGATACTCGACCCGTACACCGGCGAGCCCTGCCCGCCCGGCCGGGTCGCCGACGGCCGGCTGCTCAACCCGGACGAGGCCGTCGGCGAGCTGGTCAACACCACCGGTCCTGGCCTGTTCGAGGGCTACTACAACGACCCCGAGGCCGACGCCGAGCGGGTGCGCGACGGCGCGTTCTGGTCCGGCGACCTCGCCTGGCAGGACGCGGCCGGCCACGTGTTCTTCGCCGGACGCGGCACCGAGCGGCTGCGCGTGGACGGCGAGAACCTGTCGGCCGCGCCCGTCGAGGCCGCCCTGCGCGAGTTCCCCGGCGTGGTGGAGGCGGCGGTCTACCCGGTGCCCGACGCGGCCGCGGGCGACCAGGTGATGGCGGCGCTGGTGCTGGCGGGCGGGTTCGACCCGGAGGCGTTCACCGCCTTCCTGGCCGCCCGGTCCGACCTGGGCGCCAAGTCCCTGCCCCGGTACGTCCGCCTCGCCGACCGGCTGCCCCAGACGCCCTCGCACAAGGTCGTCAAACGGGTCCTCGCCCGCGAGGGCTGGCGTACCGGTGACCCGGTGTGGTGGCGCACCCCGTCCGGGCTGCGCCCGCTGACCGGCGCGGACGTCAAGGCCATCGAGGAGGAGTTCGTACGGCACGGCAGGCAGCACCTCTTGGAGACGTAGGGGAACAGACGTGGACTTCAACCTGGACGAGACCCAGCAGGACGTGCGGAGACTGGCCGCCGACGTGCTGGCCAAGGAGGCGGACGAGGAGCGGCTGCGGCAGGCCGGGCTGCTGAGCCTGTGCGTGCCCGAGGAGGCGGGCGGCGCCGGGCTCGGGCCGGTGGAGATGGCCGTGACGCTGCGGGAGGTGGGCGCGAAGGCGGCGGCGGTCCCCGGGCTGCCCGCGCTCGCGGGCTCCCTGGCCCTGGCCCGCCACGGCACGCCCGAGCAGCAGCGGCGGCACGCCGACGGCATCGCGCTCGCCGTGCGGGAGCCAGGCCGGGCCCTGGCCGCCCCGCCGGAGACCATCGCCCACGACGACGGCGGCTGGACGCTCACCGGGCGCAAGGTCACCGTCATGTACCCCGGCGCGGCGGCGCTGGTGACCGCCGGCGAGGGCCTGTTCCTGGCCGAGGTGACCGGCGCGACCCCGGAGCGCACCTCGACCGGCGAGCCCGCCGCCACCGTCGTGCTCGACGGCGCCCCCGCCGAGCGGGTGGCGGGGCCGGAGGCCGCCGCCGACGTCCGCCGCCTCTACACCGCCGCGATCGTCGCCCAGGCGAGCGGCGTGCTCGCCGGGGCGCTGGAGCTGACCACCGCCCACATCAGGACGCGGCGGCAGTTCGGCCGCGCGCTGGCCGAGTTCCAGGCCGTGACCGTGCAGATCGCCGACGTCTACATCGCCGGCCGGGCGCTCGACGTGGCCATGTGGTCGGCGCTCTGGCGGCTCGGCGAGGGCCTGCCGGCCGAGGAGGACCTCGCGCTGGCCGCCTACCACGCGGCCGAGGCGGTCAAGGCCCTGCACACCTGCCAGCACCTGCACGGCGGCCTCGGCCTCGACGTCACCTACCCGCTGCACCGCTACTTCGCCCAGGCCAAGCACCTGTCCTACCTGCTCGGCGGCGCCGACGCCCAGCTCGACCTGATCGGAGCGCTCGTCTGATGCTCATCGACCTCACCCCGGAGCAGCGCAGGCTCCGCGACGAGCTGCGCGCGTACTTCCAGGGCTGCCTGACCGAAGCGGACCGGCGCGCGATCGCCGAGGACCCGTTCGGGGAGACGTACATGGAGCACTGCCGCCGCCTCGGCCGCGACGGCAAGCTCGGCCTCGGCTGGCCCAAGGAGTACGGCGGCGCCGGCTACGGCCCCCTGGAGCAGCAGATCTTCGCCAACGAGATCGCCCGCGCCGGCGTGCCGTACCCGATCATCACGGTGCAGACGGTGGGCCCGACGCTCATGCAGTACGGCACCCGCGAGCAGAAGGACTTCTTCCTGCCGCGCATCCTCGCCGGGGAGTACCACTTCGCGATCGGCTACAGCGAGCCCGAGGCCGGCACGGACCTGGCGTCCCTGCGGACGACGGCGGTGCTCGACGGCGACCACTACGTCGTCAACGGCCAGAAGATCTTCACCAGCGGCGCGCACTACGCGCAGTACATCTGGCTGGCCGCCCGGACGAACCCCGACGCCAAGAAGCACAAGGGCATCACCATGATGATCGTCTCCACGGACGATCCCGGCTACTCCTGGACCCCGATCGTCACCATGGACGGCCGCCACCACACCAACTCCACCTACTACTCCGACGTCCGCGTCCCGGTGAACATGGTGGTCGGCGAGGTGGACAAGGGCTGGGACCTGATCGTCAACCAGCTCAACCACGAGCGGGTCACGCTCGGCCCCGCAGGCAACCTCGGCCAGACCTACGACCGGTTCCGCGACTGGGCCCGCCGTACCGGCCTGGACGGCGAGCCCGACGTGCGCCGCGCGCTCGCCCGCCTGTGGGCGGCCCTGCGGACGAACGAGCTGCTCAACTGGCAGGTCGCGGCCAACATGGACCTCGGCTGGCTGGGCGCGCCGGACGCCTCGGCCACCAAGATCTACGGCTCGGAACGGATGCAGGAGGCCGGCCGGATCGTCGGCGACGTGCTGGCCCGCCACGGCGACCCCGCCGACCCCGGGACGGCCGAGCTCATCGAGCGGACCGACGTCGGGGCGAAGGGCGCGGTCGTGCTGACCTTCGGCGGCGGCGTCAACGAGGTGCAGCGGGAGCTGATCGCGATGCTCGGCCTGAGCCTGCCGAGGCCGCCCCGATGAGGAACGCGCTGACCGACGAGGAGCTGCACGAGCTCGCCGCCAAGCAGACGGCGCTGGGCGAGCTGCGCGGCACGCCCGCCGTCGACCCGGTGAACGTCCCGATGATCCGCCACTGGCTCGCCGCCATGGGCGACGAGAACCCCGTCTACCTGGAGCGCGGCCTCGCCCCGCCCGCGATGGCACAGGTGTGGACCATGCCGGGCCTGCGCCGCGCAGTCAAGGACCGCTCGCCGGTGGACGAGCTCATGGCCGCGCTCGACGCCTCCGGCTACACGGGCGTCGTCGCCACGAACTGCGAGCAGGTCCACCACCGCTACGCCCGCGTGGGCGAGGTCCTGACCCCCGCCACCCGCTTCACCAGCCTGGCCGGCCCCAAACGGACCGCGCTCGGGGTCGGCTTCTTCGCCACCTGGAACATCACCTGGTACGCCGCCGACGACGAGCCGGTGGCCGAGATGTTGTTCCGCGTACTGAAGTTCCGCCCACGGGAGAAGAAGCCCGCGAGGACGCCCTATCCGCTGCGGCCCGCCGTCAACCAGGACACCGCCTTCTTCTGGGAGGGCGTACGCCAGGGCGAGCTGCGCGTCCAGAGCTGCGCCGACTGCGGCCTGCTGCGCCACCCGCCGGGCCCGCTCTGCCCGCAGTGCCGCTCGGCGAACCGCTCGTACGCCGTCGCGTCCGGCCACGGCACCCTCTACAGCTACGTCGTGCACCACCGGCCGCCGGTGCCTGGACGGGAGACGCCGTTCGTGGTGGGCGTGGTGGAGCTGCCGGAGGGCGTCAGGGTCGTGGGCAACGTCGTGGACTGCCCGATCGAGGAGGTGGCGGTCGGGATGCCGCTGCGGGTGACGTACCGGCCGATGGACGACGAGCTCGTCCTGCCGATGTGGACGCCGGGGGAGCCGTGAGCGAGGAACGGGACGTGCTGCCCGAGCTGTCGATCGACCTGACGCCCACCCTGGTCGTCGCCACCGCCCTCGCCACCATGGACCCCACGCCGGTGCACCACGATCCGGCGCTGGCCCGCGCGCAGGGCTCGAAGGACATCTTCCTCAACATCCTGACCACGATGGGGCTGGTCGAGCGGTACGTCACCGATTGGGCGGGCCCGGCGGCGGTCATCCGTCGCATCGACGTCAAGCTGGGCGTCCCTGCGTACGCGGGGGACCGGCTGAGCCTTACCGGCGCCGTCGTCTCGCGCGCGGACGGCGAGCTGACGGTCGAGGTGCGCGGCGCGGTCAGCCTGGGCGACCACGCGATCGGCACCGTCACCCTGACCCTGCCCGAGGGGGAGGACCCGTGTTGAGCGGACGCGCGGCGGTCGCCGGGATCGGCGCCACCGAGTTCAGCAAGGAGTCCGGGCGTTCGGAGCTGCGGCTGGCCGCCGAGGCCGTGCTCGCGGCGCTGGACGACGCCGGGCTGTCACCGGCCGACGTGGACGGCCTGGTCACCTTCAGCCAGGACGCCAACCAGGAGATCGCGGTGGCCCGCGAGGTCGGCGTCGGCGACCTCACGTACTTCTCCCGCGTCGAGTACGGCGGCGGCGCGGCCTGCGCGACGGTCGCGCACGCGGCCATGGCCGTCGCCACCGGCATGGCGCGCACGGTCGTCTGCTACCGGGCCTTCAACGAGCGCTCTGGACGCCGCTTCGGCCAGCCGGACGCCCGCCTCGGCGGCCAGCCGACCTCGCAGGGGCTGGAGATGAGCTGGCACGTGCCGTTCGGGCTGATGACGCCGGCGGCGTGGGTCGCCATGTTCGCCCGCCGCTACATGCACACCTTCGGCGCCACGTCGGAGGACTTCGGCCGGGTCGCGGTGGCGATGCGCAGGCACGCGGCCACCAACCCCGCCGCCTGGTTCCACGGCCGGCCCATCACGCTGGAGGAGCACCAGGCGTCGCGCTGGATCGTGGAGCCGCTGCGCCTGCTCGACTGCTGCCAGGAGAGCGACGGCGCGGTGGCCCTGGTGGTGACCTCGGCCGAGCGCGCCCGCGACCTGCGCAGGTCGCCCGCCGTCATCGCGGCGGCGGCCCAGGGCTCGGCGGCCGGGCAGCTGATGATGACGAGCTACTACCGGGACGACATGAGCGGCCTGCCGGAGATGGGGGTCGTCGGACGGCGGCTCTGGGAGATGTCCGGCCTGTCCCCGTCCGACATCAGGATCGCCATCCTGTACGACCACTTCACCCCGTTCGTCCTGGCCCAGTTGGAGGAGCTGGGCTTCTGCGGCCGGGGCGAGGCGCCCGCCTACATCGCGGACGGCGGCATCGAGCTGGACGGCCGCCTCCCCGTCAACCCGCACGGCGGGCAACTCGGGGAGGCGTACATCCACGGCATGAACGGCATCGCCGAGGCGGTCCGCCAGATCCGCGGCACCGCCGCCAACCAGCTCGACGGCGTCGCGAACGTCCTGGTCACGGCGGGCACCGGCGTGCCGACCAGCGGGCTGATCCTGTCGGCCGGTTAGGGAGGGACAGGCTAGGGGGTCCAGGCGCCCGCGACCTGCCGGGTGGAGGCGTTGAGCCGGTTCCACACGTTGATCGAGGCGATCGCCAGGACGAGGCCGCCGAGCTGCCGCTCGTCGAAGTGGTCGGCGGCCTCGCTCCAGATCTCGTCGGACACCGCCTCCGGCCGGTCGGCCAGCCGGGTGACGGCCTCGGTGAGCGCCAGGGCGGCCCGCTCCTCGTCGCTGTAGTACGGCGCGTCGCGCCAGCCGGCCAGCGCCCACACCCGCTCGTCGCTCTCGCCGTTCTTCTTCAGGTCGCGCCCGTGCAGCTCCAGGCAGACGCCGCAGCCGTTGATCTGGCTGGCGCGCATGTAGACGAGGTCCAGCAGCTCCTTCGGCAGGCCGGTGCCCGCCACGCTCTTGCCGAGCGCCTGAAGCGCCTGCATCGCGCCGGGGACGACGAAGGCGGGGTTGCCCATACGTGCTTCCATTGGTGGTCTCCACGTTCTCCGGTTGAAGGTCTCTCACTCGCTCTGAACCGGCGGCGATGGAGAATGTGACCGATGTACGAAGAAAAAGAACTGACCGCCATGTTCCAGGCGCACCGGGATCATCTGCGCGCGGTGGCCTACCGGATGCTGGGCTCGCTCAGCGAGGCGGACGACGCGGTGCAGGAGACGTGGCTGCGGCTGGAGCGGACCGACGTCCGGGACGTGGCGAACATGGGCGGCTGGCTCACCACGGTCGTGGGCCGGGTCTGCCTCAACCTGCTGCGCTCCCGCCGCACCCGGGGTGAGGAGCCCCTGGAGCCGAGCATGCCGGACCCCGTGGTGACCGCGCCCGAGGGCGTGGACCCCGAGCACGAGGCGCTGCTGTCGGACTCGGTGGGGCTGGCGCTGCTCGTGGTGCTCCAGACGCTGGAGCCGGCCGAGCGGCTGGCGTTCGTGCTGCACGACATGTTCGCGGTGCCCTTCGACGAGATCGCGCCGATCGTGGACCGCACCCCCGCCGCGACCCGGCAGCTCGCCAGCCGTGCCCGCCGCCGGGTGCGGGACGGCGCCGTCACGCCGGACCCCGACCTGGCCCGGCAGCGGGAGGTCGTGGACGCCTTCATGGCCGCCTCGCGGGCCGGTGACTTCGACGCCCTGGTCGCGGTGCTGGATCCGGACGTGGTGCTGCGGGCCGACGCGGGCGGCGCGCCGCGGACCTGGCTGGAGGTGCGCGGGGCGCTGGAGGTGGCCGGGCGGGCGTTCATGTTCCGGCGTTTCGCGGCGTACGTGCGGCCGGTGCTGGTCAACGGCGTGGCCGGGGTGGTCACGGCGCCGGAGGGCCGGCCGCTGTCGGTCATGGCGTTCACCGTGGCCGGCGGCAGGGTGGTCGCGCTCGACATCCTCTCCGACGAGGACCGGCTGGCCGCGCTGCTGGGCGCGTAGCCGGTCCTCGGGGAGGGGCTACGGGTTGAACATGTTGGGCACGGAGAAGAACACGATCATCGCGATCGCCACGCAGACCAGGAAGCCGACCAGCTCCCAGACCCAGTCGTAGTGGCGCTCCTTGCGGCGGCGTTTCTTCTCCGGGCGCGGCTTCAGCTCGGGGCGGCGCTTGGGGACGGGCCGGGCACGGACCGGGCGCGGATCCAGCGCGTCCTTTCTCGCGGGCGCGTCCTTGCCCGCGGGCTCGTCCTCCCACGGCAGGCGGTAGACCGGCTCGGCGGGCTTGGCGCGCGGCTGGAACAGCGGCGCGGTCTCCCGGGGGAGCGCGTCCTCCTCCTGCTGCGGGCCGCCGGGCTGGACCGGGCGCGGCGGGCCCTTGTGGACCAGCACGTCGTCGGCGGGTGTCGGCTGGGAGCGGCGCACCGGCTCCGGCCGCCGCAGCCCGCCCCGCCCGCCGGACGGCGCCGGCGGGGTGAAGGGCGGGGTGAACGGCGGGGTGAACGACTGGGGGAACGGTGTGGGTTCGCCCGGCAGCAGCACGTCCCCTGTCGCGTACGGCTCGGGGGAGTCCTTGGGCAGCAGCACGTCGCCGGTGGCGAAGGGCTGCAACCCGTCCTCGTTCGGCGCGGCCATGAAGAACGGCCGTTCCCCGCCCGGCGGCGGTGGTGGGACCGGCGGGACCGGCGTGCGCTTGGCGCGCTGGGCGTCGAAGGCCCCGAGCGGGTCCCTGAGCGGCCGGGTGAGGCCGGGAGGGGGGCCGAGCGGGGCGCGGAGCTTGGGCATCGGGGCCGTGGTGGCCTCGTGCTCGGACACCCGTGAGGCCGGCGGCGGCGACAGCAGCTCCGCCGGGAAGATCACGGTGCTGGTCGCGGGGTCGGCGTCGGCCAGCGGCTGCGGCCACACCGGCGGGCTCGGCCAGCGCGGCTTGACGAACAGCGGCGCGGGCTGGGCCGTACGCGAGCCGGCGAAGTGGATGCGCAGCGCGCCGGGCGGCTGCGGCCACGGCAGGCGGCCGAGTACGTCCCGGAGCGGCGCGACGCCGAGCGCGCCGTAGATGTCGGCGACGGGCTTGGGCACGCGGGCGCCGATCGAGGCCAGCGCGGTGCCGAGAGCCTGGCGGAACCGGTGCCCGGCTCCTACGGCCAGCTCCTCGGCGGTGTCGGGGGCGACGTCGAGCACCCAGGCCAGCTCGGCCTTGCTGAGGCCGCAGACGGCGCACAGCACCAGCACCTCGCGCTGGTGGAGGCGCAGCTCGCGCAGGGTGCGTTCGACGAGAGCGGTCGCCGGGTCGATGAGGGGGTCGACGGTGGGAGGGGCGTAGACGACGTCACGCCGGTGGATCTCGCGGCGGGCGAAGGCGTAGAGAGCGGCGCGGGGCGGCTCCGCGGCCGGGACGGCGTTGAGCACCGCCAGCAGGACGTCGGAGGCGGAACCGAGGTCGCCCAGCTGGTCGGCGCAGTACGCGAACAGCCCGGCGGCATGGCGGTCGTAGAGCTCTGCGATCAGTTCGGCGCGTGGGCGCTGATCGGTGAGCGGCTGGGACACGGGGCCGGATCCTCTGGGTGCGGACGCTGAGGGTGTGAGGGGTGCGCGTCAGGAAGATTGTGGAGGTAATCATGCCAACACCGACAGGTTCGGCGCACTACCAGATCCGGATTTAAGTAAATAAGGCTGGTCAGTGAAGCGCTTAAGCGCAGCCCGGCACGACACGCCCGTAGTCCTCGCCGTAGTCTGTCGTGCACGAGAGATCATGCGGCGGTCGTGGCACGGGGGCCGCGGCCCTGCCACGAGCGAGAGGTCACGCGTGATCACATTCGACGCGGTCACCAAACGCTATCCGGACGGCACGGTGGCGGTTGACTCCCTCAGCCTGGAGGCGCCCACGGGGGAGATCACCGTGCTGGTCGGCCCTTCCGGGTGCGGGAAGACGACGTCCCTGCGGATGATCAACCGCATGATCGACGCCAGCGAGGGCCGCATCCTCCTCGACGGGAAACCGGTCCAGGGCATCGATCCGCCGACCCTGCGGCGTGGCATCGGCTACGTCATCCAGCAGGCCGGCCTGTTCCCGCACCGCAAGATCGTGGACAACGTCGCCACCGTCCCCTACCTGCTCGGCTGGGACCGCAAGAAGGCCCGCTCCCGTGCCATGGAGCTGCTGGAGCGCGTCGGGCTGGACCCGGCGCTGGCGGGGCGCTACCCGTTCCAGCTCTCCGGCGGGCAGCAGCAGCGCGTGGGCGTGGCGCGGGCGCTGGCCGCCGACCCGCCGGTGCTGCTCATGGACGAGCCGTTCAGCGCCGTGGACCCGATCGTGCGGACGAGCCTCCAGGAGGAGCTGCTGCGGCTGCAGTCGGAGCTGCGCAAGACCATCGTCTTCGTCACCCACGACATCGACGAGGCCATCAAGCTCGGCGACCGGGTGGCGGTGCTGCGCGTGGGCGGGCGCCTGGCGCAGGTCGCCGACCCCAGGACGCTGCTCACGGAGCCGGCCGACGACTTCGTCCGCGAGTTCCTGGGGCACGACCGGGGCATCCGGCGGCTGCAGTTCGTCCCGACCGACGGGCTGCGGCTGCGTACGGACCTGACCGTGGAGGAGGGGGCCGAGCGCGGCGCCGCCGAGCCGTGGCTGCTGGTCGTGGACGGCGACGGCCGGCCGCTCGGCTGGGCCTCCGGGGCGCGGCCCGGCGAGTTGGAGCGCTACGGCACGTTCGTGCACGGCCGCGACTCGATGCGCGCGGCCCTCGACGCGGCGCTGCTGTCGCCGTCCGGCTGCGCGGTGGCCGTGGACGAGGGGGGCAGGGTCGTCGGCGTGGCCACCAGGGAGAGCCTGGACCAGGCGCTCGCGGAGGCCGCCGATGTCTGACGGCCCACCCTCCATCTGGGAGTGGATCGGCCGCAACTGGGACACCGGCCGGGCCGACAGCATCCGCAACCTGCTGACCGACCATCTCACGATGTCCCTGGTGCCGATCGTGCTCTCGCTGGTGCTGGCGCTGCCGCTCGGCCTCGCCTGCGCGCGCTGGCGCTGGCTCTACCAGCCCACGTCGGGCCTGATGAACGTGATCTACGCGCTGCCGTCGCTGCCCGTCTTCATGCTGCTGATCTCGGTGACCGGGCTGTCGCAGACCACGGTGATCATCCCGCTCACCTTCTACGGCATGGCCGTGCTCATCCCGGCCGTCGTGGACGGGCTGCGCTCGGTGCCGGACCACGTACGGCAGTCGGCGGTCGCGATGGGCTTCACGCCGCTGCGCCGGCTGCTGCGGGTCGAGCTGCCGATCGCGGTGCCCGTGGTGCTGGCCGGGCTGCGGGTGGTCGCGGTCTCCAGCATCAGCCTGGTCAGCGTGGGCGCGCTGATCGGGCAGGGCGGGCTCGGCGGGCTGTTCACGCGGGCTTACCAGAACCCGTTCATGCCGCCGGTGATCGTGGGCATCGTGCTGATCGTGGCGCTGGCGCTGGTCGCCGACGCGCTGATCGTGCTGGCGCAGCGGCTGCTGACCCCCTGGGTACGCGCCAGGAAGGGGATGGCGTCGTGAGCTGGCTGACGAGCTTCTTCTCCTGGCTGGGCGAGTTCTTCGGCACGGCCGCCAACTGGTCGGGTCCTGGCGGCATCCCCATGCGGCTGCTGGAGCACCTGGAGTTCTCGGCGCTGGCGCTGGCGCTGGCCGTGGTGATCGCGGTGCCGGTCGGGCTGCTCATCGGGCACACCGGGCGCGGCGAGGTGATCGTGGTCGTCTCGGCGAACCTGGCCAGGGCGTTGCCGACGCTGGGCCTGCTGGTGATGTTCGTGCTGCTGCTGGGCACGGCGTCGATCTGGCCGGTGATCATCCCGCTGGTGCTGCTGTCGGTGCCGCCGATCCTGGTCAACACCTACGAGGGCATCAGGGGGGTCGATCCCGAGCTGCGCGACGCGGCGTACGGGATGGGGCTGCGCGGCGGCCAGGTGCTCACGCGGGCCCTGGTGCCGGTGGCGCTGCCGCTGATCCTGCTCGGGTGCCGGCTCTCGGCGATCCAGGTCGTGGCGACGACGACGGTGGCGGCGTACACGGGGCTGGGCGGGCTCGGGCGTTACGTGATCGACGGGTTCGCGACGAAGGATTACGCGAGCGTCGTCGGGGGTTCCGTACTGATTGTGCTGTTCGCACTTGTTGTGCAGATCTTGTTCGCGCTCGCGCAGAGGGTGGCGGTCTCGCCGGGGGTGAGCCAACGCCAGAGAATCCGATAGTCTCCTGTATTACCGCCCGCTTTAGAAGGGAATAGCAAGATGAGACGCACGTACGGCATCGCGGGGGCGCTGATCTCGGCGGTGCTCGCGCTGTCCGCCTGTGGCGGCGGCGGGTCCGGCAACGCGGGCAACCCGCTCGACACCTCCAGCGCCGCCCCCAGCGGCTCGGCCTCGGGCGGGGCCGCCGACGCGGGCAAGGCCGTCATCGGCTCCTTCGACTTCGACGAGAGCGCGCTGCTCGCCTCGATCTACGCCCAGGCCCTCGAGTCCAAGGGCGTGCAGGTGGAGGAGAAGCCGCGCATCGGCAGCCGCGAGGCGGTCTACGACCAGGTCAAGAGCGGCGGCCTGACCATCGTCCCCGAGTACAACGGCAACCTGCTCGCCTTCATCGACCTCAAGGCCACGGCCGCCACGACCGACGAGGTCAACGCGGCGCTGAAGGAGAAGCTGCCCGCCGAGCTGGAGGTGCTCGACTCCTCCCCGGCCGAGGACAAGGACAGCCTGTCGGTCACCAAGGACACCCAGACCAAGCAGTCGCTGACCACGATGGAGGACCTCGGCAAGGTCTCGAAGACCTTCGTCGTGGGCGGGCCGCCGGAGTTCAAGAAGCGCTGGGAGGCCCGGTTCAAGGAGGTCTACGGGATCGAGTTCAAGGAGTGGAAGCCGACCGGCCCCACCACCGCCGACGCGCTCAAGGACGGCACCATCCAGGTCGGCAACGTCTTCACCACCGACCCCAAGATGACCGCCAACAACCTGGTGCCGCTCCAGGACACCAAGAACGTCTTCCCTGCCCAGAACGTGACGCCGCTGCTGTTCAAGGCGGGCGCGAGCGACACGATCCGCACCACGCTCAACTCCGTCTCGGCCAAGCTGACGACCGACTCGCTGCTCCAGATGATGCAGCAGATCTCCGTCAACAAGGACGAGCCCGCCACGGTGGCCAAGGAATGGCTGACCACCAACGGCCTGGGCTGATCGGCGTGCGTGCGCGGTGAGCGAGTTCACGGAGGCGATGGCGCAGCTCGCCGGCGGGGTCGCCGTGGTGACCGTACGCGACGGGCGCGACGACCTCGGCACCACCGTGTCGGGGCTGCTGTCGGTGTCGCTGGAGCCTCCGCTCGTGCTGGTCAGCCTGGCCGGCCGTGGCTATCTGCACGAGGTCCTGCTCCGGCGGGACCGCTGGGCCGCCTCCCTGCTGTCGGCGGGGCAGGCGGCCGTCGCCAGCCGCTTCGCCACCCCGGGCAGGCCCAGCGCCCGCCTGCTGGTGGCGGGGCTGCCGCACCACCGGGGCGCGCACACGGAGGCGCTGGTGGTGGAGGGCGGGGTGGCCGCGCTGGAGGCCGAGACCACGCAGGTGGTCCCGGCCGGCGACCACACGCTCTTCATCGCCGCCGTGCTCGGCGTGACCTACGTCGACTCCTCGCTCCAGCCGCTGGTCCGCCTGCGGGGCCGCTACCGCCCGGTGTAGCGGCCCGCGCCAATCAGCGGATCGTGTACCACTCGGGCAGGATCAGCGGGCCGGCGGCGGGCAGGCCCAGCTCGGCCGACAGGCGGGCCAGCGGCCCCCAGGCGTCGAGCCGGATCCTGGCGAGGGCAGCGGACTTGTCCTCGCTGGAGTCCGGGCCGCGCAGCCGCTCCAGCGGGTTGAGCCGCGGGTACGTCCGCACCGGCGCGTCCTCGCTCAGCCCGGCCCGCTTCCTGGCCAGCGCCAGGGCGTCCTCCAGGCCGCCGAGCTCGTCCACCAGGCCGTAGGCCCGCGCGTCGGCGCCGGTCCAGACCCGGCCGCGGGCCAGCTCGTGCGTACGCTCCCTGCTGAGGTCGCGGCTGCTCGCCACCTTGCCCACGAAGTCGTCGTAGATGCGGTCGAGCCAGGCGTTGATGCGCTCCCACTGCTCGGGGGAGAAGGTGCGCGAGGTGGAGAACATGCCGGCGTTGGCCCCCTCAGCCACCATTTCTGTACTTATCCCCATCCGCTGGAGGAGGTCGGCGAAGACCGGCTTGCCGCCGTACACGCCGATCGATCCGGTCAGCGTCCCCGGCTGGGCCATGATCACGTCGGCGGCCATCGACACGAAGTAGCCGCCGGAGGCCGCCAGGTCGCCCATCGAGACGATGACCGGCTTGACCTTCCGCGTCAGCGACACCTCGCGCCAGACCGTGTCGGAGGCGACGTACGAGCCACCGGGGCTGTCCACCCGGAACACCACGGCCTTGACGTGCTCGTCGCGGCGGGCGGCCCGCAGCGCGGCGCTGATCGTGTCGGAGCCCATGGCCCCGCCGCCGCCGAGCGGGCTCCGGCCGCTGCGGCCCGTCTTGATCATGCCGATGCCGTGGACCAGCGCGATCGCGTCGGCGCCGGGGTGCGGCAGCTTCCTGACGGTGGCGGCCCGCGCGTAGCGGGAGACGTACAGCAGGTTGGCCTCCGCGCCGGCGGCCCGCTTGAGCTCGTCGTACACCTCGTCCCGGTACGCCAGCCCGTCCACCAGCCCGGCCTCCCGCGCCTCCTCGGCGGTGAACGGGCCCCGGTCGATGAGCTCGCGCACCTTGTCCGGGTCCAGCCGCCGCCCTTCCGCGATCCCGTCGATCATCGTCTCGGTGATCGACTCCACGATCCGGCCGATCGACTCGCGGTGCGGCTCGGTCATGTGGTCCTGGGTGAAGGTGTTGGCCGCGGTCTTGTACTCGTGCCGCTGACCGACCTCGTAGCCGACGCCCAGCTTGTTGAGCGCGCCCTTGAGGAAGCGCTGCTCGACCGCGACGCCGGTGAGCCCGACGTCCCCGCTCGGCTGCAGGTAGACCCGCTCGAAGGCGCTGGCCAGGTAGTAGGGGACGGTGCCGCCCGCGAACTCGCCGAACGTCTCGGCGAACGCGACGGTCAGCTTCCCGCTGGCCCGGAAGTGAAGGACGGCCTCGCGCAGCTCCTGCACCATGGCGAGCCCCAGCGGCGGCCCGCCGATCTTGACGACCAGCCCCTTGACCCGGGAGTCCCGCCGCGCCCGCCGCAGCCCGCCGATCACGTCCGCGAGGCGCGTCTTGCGCATGGACAACACGGCGGCCAGCGGATCCGTCGGCGGCCCTTCCGTGACGCCCTCGGTGAGATCGAGCTCCAGGACCAGCGGGCCGGTGCGCCGCTGGCGGAGCCTGTCGACGGTTTCGAAGATCGCCTTGCCTGCGTCCATACAACTCACCCTAAGCGACACATTTCCGTTCGTGTCGGGGCAGTTCGTACGAAGGCCGCACCCGGCCACCGGGAACAATGGGTCCGTGCGCCCGAACACCGACGACGACCGCCCCACGCTCGCCGACACCCTGGTCGAGCGCGTCCACGACCTGGCCGCCGGCGGCCGGCGGGTCGTGCTCGGCATCGCGGGCTGCCCAGGAGCGGGCAAGTCCACCCTGGCCCACTGGCTGGCCGACCGGCTCACCGCCACCGGACTGCCCGCCGTGCAGGTGCCGATGGACGGCTTCCACCTCGCCGACGTCAAGCTGGAGCGCCTGGGCCGGCGGCACCGCAAGGGCGCGGCCGACACCTTCGACGCCCACGGCTACCTGGCCCTGCTGCGCCGCCTCCACGCCGAGACCGGCACGGTCGTCTACGCCCCGTCCTTCGACCGCGACCTCGAACAGCCCATCGCCGGCTCCATCCCCGTGCCGCCCGAGGCCCGCGCGGTCGTCAGCGAGGGCAACTACCTGCTCCTCCCGCAGGCCCCGTGGCCGCAGGTGCGCGCCGCCATGACCGAGGTCTGGTACGCCGACCTGGACGACCGCGTCCGCCTCGACCGCCTCGTCCGCCGCCACATCCGCTTCGGCAAGGCGCCCGAGGCGGCGGAGCGATGGGTGGCGGAGGTGGACGAGCCCAACGCCACCGCCATCCGCGCCACCCGCGACACCGCCGACCTCGTCCTCGACACCGCCGCCCTCCCCCTCACCTCCCGTGACACGTAGGCGAGCCCTGCCCCCGGTCAGGCGGCGGAGCGGGCGGTGGCGGCGGCGGTGGCCTGCTCGGCGTCGATGCGGGCGGTGGTGACCGACATCCGGCCAGCGGTGTACCGCAGGCGCCGGCCCGTGGCCTGGAGGCGCTGCAGGGCCTGCGCCACCGAGAAGCGCGGATACGCCTGCCGCATCAGCGCGAACACGCCCGCGACGTGCGGCGCGGCCATGGAGGTGCCGCTCAGCTCCGTGTACGTCCCCCCGGGCACCGACGAGCGGATCGCCACCCCCGGCGCGAACAGGTCCACCAGCGGGCCCCGGTTCGTGAACGAGGCCGGCGCGTCACCGGCGTCGCTGGCCCCCACGGCGACGGCCGTGGAGACGCAGGCCGGGGCGGTCACGCCGGACGTGAAGCCCTCGTTGCCCGCCGCGACCACGGAGGCCACCCCGAGCCTTTCCAGCGCGTCGAACTCGGGCTTGAGCGCCGCCGCGGCCGGGTCGTCGTCGCAGGCCCGCGTGAACGGCTCGCCGCCGCCGAGGCTCAGGTTGACCGCGGCGACGTTGTGCAGCCTGGCGACCCGCGCCACGTACTGCAGGGCCAGCTTCTGGTCGGAGGTGTAGCTGAGGAGGCAGGGCGCGCGGACCCTCTGGAGGGCGCAGGACAGCGGATTCTCCAGCCGGCTGAACACCTGTACGGCGAGGATGCCCGCCTCGGGGGCCACGCCGTTGGACGGCGCGCCGGGGACCAGGCGGCCGGCCGCGATCCCGGCCACGTGGGAGCCGTGGAAGCAGGCGTTGGCGTCGTCCAAGAGGCACCGGGCCGTCCTCGCGTCGGCCGCCCCGGCGCCGGTCTGGCTCGGCCGGTTGTTCGGGCAGAGCGAGACGGTGCCGTCGCGGGCGTAGGAGGAGGAGAAGCAGGCCTCGTCCACGATGCGGCCGGCGAAGAAGGGGTGGCTGCGGTCGATCCCCGTGTCGAGCACGGCGACCGTGGTGCCGCGGCCGGTCCAGCCGGCGGCGTTGGCCCGGTTCGAGCCGATCAGGTTGGTGCTGACGTCGAGTCCCGGCGGCATCGCGGAGGCGGCGAGCGGGGCCGCGGCGCTCAACTCGTCCTTGTAGACGGCCTGGACGCGGGGGTCCTTCCGCAGCTCGGCGAGCGTGCGCAGGTCGACCTCGGCGACGAAGAAGCTGGAGGAGCCGTTCGACTTCAGCACCCGGCCGCTCTCGGACGCCTTCTCGACGTCGTTGGCGACGGCCCTGACGTTCTGGTCCGGCTTGAGCTGGATGATGCAGCGGACCCGGGTCTTGGTCCGGATCTCCTCCTCCAGAGCGTCGCTGACGACGGGTTCGTTGGCGTCCTTGGCGCGCACGTTCAGCGCGATGACGCCGTCCGGCGGGACGGGCGTCCCCCAGGCGTGCCGCGTGTCGGCGCGCAGGGCGGGCGGCGCGCAGAGCGCCGCCGACATGATGGCCAGGGCGGCGGCGCAGGCGAGCAGGGACCGTAGCCTCACGGGTTCCTCCGGGGATCGGCGTTCAGCCGGTTCCCTCCCCGCCTGCGACTTATGTGATGTGGGTGACGGATGCTATTTGACGGTCTTGAGGACGTTCTTTGTCGCCTTCTTCAGCGCTGAGGCCGAGGGTTTGCTCACCATCCGCACCTTTTCGGCGGCGGTGAGGGCCGTGGTGCCGTTCGTGCCGTGCGCCCAGTTCAGCCAGGCGGTCAGCAGGGCGCTGTCCAGCTTGGCCTTGTTCGTCGTGTCGTTCTTCAGCACCCGGTACGCCTTGCCCAGCGACGACGCCTTCGTCAGCTCGGGGAACACCTTGCTCGACTTCGCGATCAGCTTCAGGTAGCAGGTGAGCGTGGCGTCGGACAGCTTGCCGCTGCTGCGGTGGATCTCGACGGCCCACTTCTTGGCCGACAGCTTCTTGGCCGCCGTGCCGCGCGTGCAGACCGCGGCCGTGGTGGCCGGGGAGGGCGTCACGGTCACGGTGACCGTCACGGTGGGCAGCGGCACAGGGGAGGTCGTCGGCTGCGGATCCGGCGGCTCGGGCGGGTTGTTGGAGGGCGGGTCGTCGGAGGGCGGGTCCGTGGGAGCCGGGCCGGTCTCGTCGGACGGCCCAGGTTCGGGCGCGACGGGCGACTGCGTGACCGTCGGCTGCGGCGTCGCCCCCGCCAGGGCCGCCGCCAGGTCCAGGCGCGGCGTGGTGACCTGCGTGCCGTTCGACTCGTACGTGTAAGGCCGCCCGGTCTTCTTCAGCGTCTCGACCAGGTCGCCGATCGGCGTGTCCGGCGCGGCCTGCTTCATCAGCGCGAGCGCGCCCGCCACGTGCGGCGTCGCCATCGAGGTGCCGCTGTAGACGACGGTCTGGTTGTCCGGCACCGCCGACTCGACGTCCACGCCCGGCGCGAACAGGTCCAGCAGCGTCCCCCGGTTGGAGAAGTCGGCGATGGCGTCGGCGTTGTCGCTCGCCCCGACCGTCACCGCCGAGGAGACGCACGCCGGGTAGGACGCCCCGTCGAAGTACTCGTTGCCCGCGGCCACCACGGTCGCGACGCCCTTGGCCAGCAGCGCGTCGATCTTCGGCTTGAAGATCACGCCCTCCTCGCTCGCGTCGCAGTCGGTCTCCGACAGCGCGCCGCCGAGGCTCAGGTTGACCGCCGCCACCGGCCGGTCCAGCCCGGCCACGTAGTCCATCGCGAGGCGCAGCGACGACTCGAACGCCAGCACGCACGACGCCTCGCCGCACACCCCTTCGTCGTTGACCCGGCTGAACACCTGCACCGCGACGATGCTCGCGCCCGGCGCGACGCCGCCGGTGCCGGCCGCGATGCCCGCGACGTGGCTGCCGTGGTCGCACAGGTTCGTGCCGCCGGCCAGGCACTTGGCGGTCATGGCGTCGGCCGCGCCCTCGCCGATCTGCTCGCTCTGCCCGTTGGGGCAGAGCGACTCGACGCCGGCCTCCACGGCGGAGAAGCACGCCTCGGCCACGATCCGGCCGCTGAACCACGGGTGGTCGCGGTCGATGCCGGTGTCCAGCACCGCCACCGCCTGGCCGGTCCCCGTGAGGCCCTTGGCGTGCGCCTGGTCGGCGCCGATGAGCTTGAGGTTGGGGCCCACGTCGGCCGGAGTGTACGTCCGGTCCCGGTGGATCGAGGCGACCCGTGGATCGGCGGCCAGCGCGGCCAGCTCCTCCGCGGTGCCCTGCACCACCATGAACGACTGGTTCTGGGGCCGCAGCACCACGTCCACGCTCTGGGCCGCCGCCTGGCTCGCCACGGGCTCGTTCTGCGCCGGATCGGTCAGCTCGACGATGGCCCGTTCGGCGCCGCCGTCGGCGCCCAGACCGTCCTCGACCTTCTCCTCAGGGGTGGTGGGAGCGGGTGCGGGGGTCGCGGCGGGGGCGGGGGTCGGCGTCGGGGTGGGGTCGTCCGCGTAGGCCGGGCCCGATAACGGGATCAGCGCCAGAACGGCCGAACAGACCATCAGGTGGCGAAATCGCACGCGTCTTCCTCCGAAGGGGATGATCTCGGAGTTTAGGGCGATTTCCCCAGCAGGCACAGGCCCCCCGTCCGGTTCTCACCGAACTTTCAGTGACCTCACCCCCGGCGCTCAGTCGCTCGCGGACGGTCCCTCGTGCGTGAACCACACCGCGCCGAGCGGCGGCACCCGCAGCGTCGTCGAGAACGGCAGCCCGTGACACGGCTCCTCCACCGCCTCGATCCCGCCCATGTTGCCGACGCCGCTGCCCCAGTAGTCGTAGGCGTCGGTGTTGACCACCTCGCGCCACCGCCCCGCGTACGGCAGCCCCAGCCGGTAGCCGTCGTGCGGGGCGCCGCTGAAGTTGACCACGCACGCCACCGCCGAGCCGTCCTTGGCGAAGCGGACGAAGGAGAAGGTGTTGCCGGAGGCGTCGTCGGCGTCGAGCCAGCGGAAGCCCTCGGGGACGGTGTCCTGCTCCCACAGCGCCGGAGTCTCCCTGTAGACCCGGTTGAGCTCGCGGACCAGCCGCTGCACGCCCTGGTGCCCGTCGAACTCCAGCACCCACCAGTCGAGCCCGCGCTCCTCCGACCACTCCGAGCCCTGGCCGAACTCGCCGCCCATGAACAGCAGCTGCTTGCCCGGATGCGCCCACATGAACGCCAGCAGCGCCCGGAGCTGCGCGAAGCGCTGCCACTCGTCGCCGGGCATCTTGCCGAGCAGCGACCCCTTGCCGTGCACCACCTCGTCGTGCGAGAGCGGCAGCACGTAGTTCTCCGAGTAGGCGTAGAGCAGCGAGAACGTCATCTGGTGATGGTGGTACTGGCGGAAGACCGGCTCGTGGCGCAGGTATTCGAGCGTGTCGTGCATCCAGCCCATGTTCCACTTGAAGCCGAAGCCCAGCCCGCCCAGGTGCACCGGGCGCGACACGCCCGGCCAGGCCGTCGACTCCTCCGCCACGGTCGAGATGCCGGGCGCCTCCCGGTAGCTGACCGCGTTCATCTCCTTGAGGAACTCGACGGCGTCGAGGTTCTCCCGGCCGCCGTAGACGTTCGGGGTCCATTCGCCCTCGCGCCGCGAGTAGTCGAGGTAGAGCATCGAGGCCACGGCGTCCACGCGCAGCCCGTCGATGTGGAACTCCCTCAGCCAGAACAACGCGTTCGCGACCAGGAAGTTGCGCACCTCGCGGCGGCCGTAGTCGAAGACGTAGGTGCCCCAGTCGGGGTGCTCGCCGCGCGCCGGGTCGGCGTGCTCGTACAGCGGGGTGCCGTCGAAGCGGGCCAGCGCCCACTCGTCCATGGGGAAGTGCGCGGGCACCCAGTCGAGGATCACGCCGATGCCGCGCTGGTGCATGCGGTCCACGAAGTGGCGGAACTCGTCGGGGGTGCCGAAGCGGGCCGTCGGCGCGTAGTAGGAGGTCACCTGGTAGCCCCACGACCCGCCGAACGGGTGCTCGGCCACCGGCAGCAGCTCCACGTGGGTGAAGCCCAGGTCGTTCGCGTACGCGGACAGCTCCTCGGCCAGCTCCACGTACGAGAGGCCGGGCCGCCACGACCCCAGGTGCACCTCGTAGATGCTCATCGGCCTGGCCTGCGCGTGCGACTCGCGCCGCTCGACCAGCCAGGTGTCGTCCTGCCAGCTGTAGTCGGACTTGTCCACCACGGAGGCCGTCATGGGCGGCACCTCGGTGCGCCGCGCCATGGGGTCGGCCTTCTCCCGCCAGGTGCCGTCCGCGCCCAGGACCTGGTACTTGTACCGCTCGCCGGCCCCCAGGCCCGGCACGAACAGCTCCCACACGCCCGAGCGGCCCAGGGACCGCATGGGGTAGGCGGTGCCGTCCCAGTGGTTGAAGTCGCCGATGACGCGGATGCCGCGCGCGTTGGGGGCCCAGACGGAGAACGCCACGCCCTGGGTGTCCTCGTGCTCCAGCACGCGGGCGCCCAGCGCCTCCCACAGCCGCTCGTGGCGTCCCTCGCCGATGAGATGCAGGTCCACCTCGCCCAGGGTGGGCCAATGCCGGTAGGGGTCGCGCACGGTGAACGGCTCGCCGCCCGCGTACTTCACCCGCAGGGCGTAGCCGGGCACCTTGTCCAGCCCGGGAACGAGCACCTCGAACACCCCGTGTGCCTGGTGTTTCATGTCATAGGTGGTGTCGTCGTCGTCCAGCACCACCGTGACCCGCTCGGCCAGCGGGCGCAGCGCACGGAAGATCACCCCGCCGGCCGCGGGGTGCGCTCCGAGCACGGAGTGCGGATCGTGGTGCGCCCCACCCGCGAGGCGGTCGAGCTCGTTCCTCATCGGCATGCTCCCAACACTGCCTTACGACGACCGTCCATCCCAGGCTCTGCCCGCTTCCCCGACACAATCACAGAAAGTGCAAAATCCCGGGTTCATCACAAGAGAGTGCCGGGATGGGATAACCCATCCTTTACCGCCATCTGGCTCGACATACTGGTGCGCTGCTCGTCAACCCAGCCAGAAAGGTTGCAGCAATGTACCCGCCACCCGCTTCCCCCACACATCCGTCATATCCTCCGCCTCCTCCGCTCTTACGCCCGGTCCGCGGACCGGCGATCCTCGCGGTCGTGGCGCTCGTCGCCGACTCGCTGGTCGGCGTCGTCGCGGCGGTCATCGACCTCTGGTACGCCAACGTCGTGGACCGGATCATCGCCGACCCGACCTCCGTGACCGACGCGGAGATCGACACCGCGGACCTCGTCTACGCCCTCTCCGGCATCGTGGAGACCATCGCCTACCTCGCCGCGATCGTGGCGTTCCTGGTCTGGCTGTTCCGGGTGCGGGCCAACGCCGAGATCCTCGCCCCGCACGGGCACCGGCGCTCCCGGGCCTGGCTGATCCTCGGCTGGATCGTCCCGATCGTCTCGCTCTGGTTCCCCAAGCAGATCGTGGACGACATCTGGGACGCCTCCGCCCGCTCGTGGTCGTCGCGCAAGGGGCTGCTGCACGCCTGGTGGGCGGCCTGGCTCATCGGCGCCTGGGTCTCGAACGTGGCCGCGCGCGTGCTGTTCAGCGCCGATGAGGCCGACGCCCTCGCCGCGGCGGCCCGCTTCGACGTGGTGAGCATCGCGCTGATGCTGGTGGCCGCGGTGTTCGCGATCCTCGTCGTGCTGCGGATCAGCGGCGAGCAGGAGAAACGGCGGACGGAGATGTCTCCCGTCCTCCGTCCCGGCGCTCCCGCGCCCACCGGCTGGGCCTGACCGCTCAGCGGGGCCGGAAGGCGGCCAGGGGGATGGGGAGCCAGGTCGGGCGGTTCCTGGCCTCGTAGCCGACCTCGTACACGGCCTTGGACAGCTCGAACGCCCGCAGCAGCGTCGCGTCCACCCGGCCGATCACGCCGCCGCCCTCGCGGTAGCCCTCCAGGAAGGCGGCGCGGTTGCGGTCGGCCCACTCCTGCGCCCGCCCCTCCAGGTCGGCGGCCTCGGCGCGGCCGGCCAGCAGGTGGCGGGCCGCGTAGTCGAACGAGCGCAGCATGCCCGCCACGTCACGCAGCGGCGACGACAGCGCCCGCCGCTCGGCGAGCGGCTGGCCCGGCTCGCCCTCGAAGTCGAGGACGACCCAGTCCGTGGGCGTGCGCATGACCTGGCCCAGGTGGTAGTCGCCGTGCACCCGCTGCACGGGCACGGCGCCGGTGAGCTGCTCCACCTCGTGGTAGGCGTCCTCGATCGCGCCCACGTGCGGACGCAGCTCGGGCACCTCGGCCACGGCCCGGCCGAGCCGGCGGCGGAAGGACTCCGCCATGCGCTTGATCTCGTGCGTCTCGATCAGGTCGGTCGGGAAGGCCGCGGCCAGCTCCTCGTGCACGCGGGCGGTGGCGACGCCGAGCCGCCGCGCCTCGCCCGCGAAGTCGCCGCCCGCCTCGGCGGCGCTGGTCTCCTGCGGGCTGGCGTAGAGGTCGCGGACGCTGGTCAGCGCGAGGTCCCAGCCGTCGTTGGCGTTCGACAGGTACTCCTGCATGATCGCCAGCGTGGTCCCGGTGCCGTCCAGTTCGGCCTCGATCCAGCCGTACGGCTGCGCGATGTGCGGCGCCTTCCTCTCGGCGAGGGCCGTGACGATCTCCAGCTCCGGGTTCACGCCGGGGATGAGGCGGCGGAAGAGCTTGCAGATGTAGGCGTCGCCGTAGACCAGCGAGGTGTTGGACTGCTCGGCCCCGAGCACGATGCTGCGTGGCGAGGTGTCGATGTCGGCCCCCTCGACGTGCCGCATCCGCAGGCCGCTGCGGGTCTCGTCGCGCGCCATGCCGTCGAGCAGCCACGAGGTGCGCTCGGGGTCGTGCGTGGCGTCGTAGAAGCAGATGCCGTCCACGGAGCCGATCAGGGCGTGGGCGAGCCGGTCGGGCAGGTCGTGGCGTTCGCCGAGCAGGAGCTGGTAGCGGTCGCGGCAGCCGTCCTGCCACACGGCGACGATCAGGTGTCGGAGTCCGGGCGTCAGCACGACGTCCGCGTCGATCGACAGCTCGTCGATCGGGCGCCCCTTGCCGCCGAACCAACGTTGGCGGCTGATCCATGCGGCAAGGAGCTCATTCAGCACGTCCTACTCCTCCTGGATGACGGCCGGCGGGAGTGTGAACCAGTAGAACCCATGCCCAGGAAGCGTCAAAAGATACGGTAGTTCGCCAATTGCCGGAAATGGCACGCCTCCCATGGTTTCCACTGGGGAGACGCCGACGAACCTGCGCAGGTCGAGCTCGACCGGCTGCGGGAAGCGTGACAGGTTGTTCACGCACAGCATCCGGTCGTCGCCCAGCTCCCTGACGAAGGCGAGGACGCTGGGGTTGGAGGAGTTGAGCTCGGCGTACTCACCCAGGCCGAAGACCGGGTGCCGCTTGCGGATCTCGATCATGCGTCGGGTCCAGTGCAGCAGCGAGCCGGCGTTCTTCTGCTGGGCCTCGACGTTGATGGCCTGGTAGCCGTAGATCGGGTCCATGATCACGGGCAGGTAGAGCCGCCCGGGATCGCAGTCGGAGAAGCCGGCGTTGCGGTCGGGGTCCCACTGCATCGGGGTGCGCACGCCGTCGCGGTCGCCGAGCCAGATGTTGTCGCCCATGCCGATCTCGTCGCCGTAGTAGAGCACGGGGGAGCCGGGCAGCGACAGCAGCAGCGCGGTGAACAGCTCGATCTGGTTGCGGTCGTTCTCCAGCAGCGGGGCCAGGCGGCGGCGGATGCCGACGTTGGCCCGCATGCGGGGGTCCTTGGCGTACTCGGTGTACATGTAGTCGCGTTCCTCGTCCGTCACCATCTCGAGCGTCAGCTCGTCGTGGTTGCGGAGGAAGATGCCCCACTGGCAGTGCTCAGGGATCTTCGGCGTCTGCGCCATGATCTCGGAGATCGGGTAGCGGCTCTCCCTGCGTACGGCCATGAAGATGCGCGGCATCAGCGGGAAGTGGAAGGCCATGTGGCACTCGTCGCCGCCGCCCACCGGGTCGCCGAAGTACTCCACCACGTCCGACGGCCACTGGTTGGCCTCGGCCAGCAGGACCCGGTCGGGGTAGATCCGGTCCACCTCGGCCCGAATGCGCTTGAGGTATTCGTGCGTCCTCGGCAGGTTCTCGCAGTTGGTGCCCTCCTCCTCGAACAGGTAGGGCACCGCGTCCAGCCGGAACCCGTCGATGCCGAGGTCCAGCCAGAAGCGCAGCACCTCCAGCATCGCGTCCTGCACGTCCGGGTTCTCGTAGTTGAGGTCCGGCTGGTGGTGGAAGAAGCGGTGCCAGTAGTACTGGCCGCGGACCGGGTCGTAGCTCCAGTTGGAGGTCTCGGTGTCGATGAAGATGATCCGGGCGTCCTGGTAGGTCTCGTCGGTGTCGGACCACACGTAGAAGTCGCCGAACGGCCCCTCGGGGTCGTGCCTGGACGCCTGGAACCAGGGATGGGCGTCGCTGGTGTGGTTCATGACGAGGTCGGCGATGACGCGCATGCCGCGCCGGTGCGCCTCCTCGACGAGTTTCACGAAGTCGCCCAGGTCCCCGAACTCGGGGAGGATCTTCATGAAGTCGGCGATGTCGTAGCCGCCGTCACGCAGGGGCGACTCGTACAGCGGGAGCAGCCACAGGCAGTCGACGCCCAGCCACTGGAGGTAGTCGAGCTTGCTGATCAGTCCCTTGATGTCGCCGGTGCCGTCGCCGTTGGAATCGGCGAAGCCCCGGATGAGGACCTCGTAGAAGACGGCGCGCTTGTACCAGTAGGGATCGCGCGGCTTTTCCTCGTCGAAGGTGTTGGGAATGGGTGTGGAGCTCATGAGCGCCCTCGCCGGAGGCTCATGAGGGAGGCGCTGACACACACGTTGAAGACTCCCCGCTGAATTCAGTTCTACCGTGGCGCGGCTCGGACGGTGAGAATGTGGGCAGGCTGGATGTGAGGGTCGAGGCGCACGTAGTTGCTCTGCCGCCAGCGGTAGGACTCGCCGGACAGTTCGTCGTCCACGACGAACTCGGCGTTCCAGTCGAGCCCGAGGGCGGGCAGGTCAAGATCAACGGTGGCCTCATGGGTGTGGTGCGGATCCAGGTTGACGACCGCGAGAACGACGTCGCCCAGCCCGTGCCGTCTGGTGGCCGGGTCGTAGGCGCCCGGCAGGCGCTTCGAGAAGCAGACGATGTCCGGCTGGTCGACCCTGTGAAATCGTAGGTTACGCAATTCCTGCAGTGCCGGATGCGCTCTTCGAAACAAATTCAGATGAGTGATGAACGGGGCCAGACTGCGTCCCTCGCGTTCGGCGGTCATCCAATCGCGGGGCTTGTACTGATATTTCTCACTATCGAGGTATTCTTCACTCCCTGGACGGACTGGGATGTTTTCTCCGAGTTCATATCCGGAATAAACACCCCATGTCGGCGAGGCGAGCGCGGCCAGCACCGCCCGGATCTTGAACGCCGGCATCCCGCCGTGCTGCAGGTACTCGTGCAGGATGTCCGGCGTGTTGACGAACAGGTTGGGCCGCAGGTAGGCCGAGGTCTCCCTGGCCAGCTCCGACAGGTAGCTCTCGACGTCGTACTTGGAGTTCTTCCAGGTGTA
Organism: Nonomuraea wenchangensis; assembly: GCF_900111685.1. Classification (GTDB taxonomy): domain Bacteria; phylum Actinomycetota; class Actinomycetes; order Streptosporangiales; family Streptosporangiaceae; genus Nonomuraea; species Nonomuraea wenchangensis. Next base: position 762,649 of record NZ_FOHX01000002.1, on the reverse strand, counting down.
GTACGTGTACGACTGGTGGAAGCCGACCTTGGCCAGCGCCCGCATCATCGCCGGCCGGGTGAACGCCTCCGACAGGAACAGCACGTCGGGGTCGGTGGTGTGGATGTCGGCCAGCAGCCGCTCCCAGAAGCTCACCGGCTTGGTGTGCGGGTTGTCCACCCGGAAGATGCGCACCCCGTGGTCCATCCAGTGCCGCACCACCCGGCGGATCTCGGCGTAGATGCCCTCGGGGTCCCGGTCGAAGTTGAGCGGGTAGATGTCCTGGTATTTCTTCGGCGGGTTCTCGGCATAGGCGATCGAGCCGTCGGCCCGGATCGTGAACCACTCGGGATGCTCCTTGACCCACGGGTGGTCAGGCGAGCACTGGAGCGCGAAGTCGATCGCCACCTCCATGCCCAGCTCGCGGGTGCGCGTCACGAACTCGTCGAAGTCCTCGATGGTGCCGAGGTCGGGGTGGATCGCGTCGTGGCCGCCGTCCTCGGAGCCGATCGCCCACGGCGAGCCCGGGTCGTCCGGCTCGGGGCTCAGGGTGTTGTTGCGGCCCTTGCGGAAGGTCGTGCCGACGGGGTGGATCGGCGGCAGGTAGACGACGTCGAAGCCCATCTTGGCGATCGCGGGCAGCCGCTTCGCGGCGGTCTGGAAGGTGCCGGACCTCGACATGCCGCCGGCGCTGACGACCGCGCCCTCCGAGCGGGGGAAGAACTCGTACCAGGAGCCGTAGAGCGCCCGGCGCCGGTCCACCCGGACCTTGAACGACTTCGACCTGGTCACCAGCTCGCGGAACGGATGGGCCTCCAGCAGCGCGGCGGTGTCGGGGAGCTGCGCGATCGACAGCCGGGCCCGCGGGTCGAGGTTGTCGTCGCGCAGCGTGGCCGCGACCGACAGCAGCGCCGCCCGGTGCCCGCACGAGGGCTCGCCGTTGCCGCCGGCCCTGGCGGGAGCCCCGGGCGTGACGGGCGCCGAGGGGCAGTCGGCCGGGCGCACGGCCTTGGCCGCCCGCTCGAACAGCCGGGCCCCCTCCTCGCACATGAGATCGACGTCCATGCCACGCGGGATCTTGATCTCGGCGTCGTGCAGCCACGTGCTGATCGGGTCGCTCCACGCCTCCACGCGGTAGAGCCAGTCGCCCTCGGCGGGCAGGCAGACCTCGGCGGCCCAGCGGTCGGTGCCGGGGCCGAGCTCGCGCATCGGTCTCAACCGGCCACGCTGCCCGTCGGGCGAGGTGAGCACCACGCCCGCGGCCACGGCGTCATGGCCCTCTCGGAAGACGGTCGCCGAGACCTCGAAGGTCTCGCCGGCCACCGCCTTGGCGGGCCGCTGCCCGCAGTCGACGACGGGGGAGATGTCCGTGATGGGAATTCGTCCGATCATCGCAATCAAGGGTTTGCGACGGCACACTCGGTGCCGCCGGAGGTTTTCCGTGGCAGGAACGATCCTCGCACGTTATTTCTGGACAGCAGCGGATAGACCTCCCGCAGAAGTGCGCGGGAGAACCCAACATTAGGGAAAGTTGCCCCAATGCGCCCTCTTCATGCTTGTCTCCCGAAGTGGTTTGAAGCGCTCTGATGGGGGTGAAGGAACGAGAGGTCCCTCCTAGCCCGTAGGGTGCACAACGTGAGAGCTATCCGTCGGTTTACCGTCCGCACCGTCCTGCCCACGGAGCTGGCCGCCCTCGGCGAGCTCGTACACAATCTCCGCTGGTCCTGGCACCCGGAGACGCTGGACCTTTTCGCCGAGGTCGACGCCGGCCTCTGGGAGCAGGTCGGGCACGATCCCGTGGCCCTGCTCGGGGCCGTCACGCCCGCGCGGCTCGCCGAGCTGGCCGCCGACCGCCGCTTCCTGCGGCGGCTCGCCGACGCCGCCGACGACCTGCGCGAATACATGACCTCGCCGCGCTGGTACCAGACGCTGCCCGACGGCGCGCGGGCCATCGCCTACTTCTCGCCCGAGTTCGGCATCGCCGCCGCCCTGCCCCAATACTCCGGCGGGCTCGGCATCCTGGCCGGCGACCACCTCAAGGCCGCCAGCGACCTCGGCGTGCCCATCCTCGCCGTCGGCCTGCTCTACCGGCACGGCTACTTCACGCAGTCCCTGTCGCCCGAGGGCTGGCAGCTTGAGCACTACCCCTCACTCGACCCCGGCGGCCTGCCGCTGTCCCTGCTGAAGGAGGCCGACGGCAGCCCCGTCAAGATTCGCCTGGGGCTGCCCGACGAGCGCGTGCTGCACGCCCAGGTCTGGGTGGCGCAGGTCGGCCGGGTGCCGCTGCTGCTGCTCGACTCCGACGTCGCCGACAACGACAACGCCGGCCGCGACATCACCGACCGCCTCTACGGCGGCGGCACCGACCACCGGCTCATGCAGGAGCTGCTGCTCGGCGTCGGCGGCGTACGCGCGATCCGGGCCTACTGCCGAGCCACCGGGCACCCCGAGCCCGAGGTCTTCCACACCAACGAGGGCCACGCCGGCTTCCTCGGCCTGGAGCGCATCCGCGAGCTGACCGAGGCCAGGCTCACCTTCGACGAGGCGCTGGAGGCCGTACGCGCCGGCACCGTGTTCACCACGCACACGCCCGTGCCCGCGGGCATCGACCGCTTCCCCGTCGAGCTGATCGAGCGGCACTTCGGCGGCTCGGCGTCCTGGCCGACCGTGCCCGTCGAGCGCATCCTCGCGCTGGGCGCGGAGGCCGACCCCGGGCGGTTCAACATGGCCGTCATGGGCATGCGCCTGGCCCAGCGGGTCAACGGCGTCTCGCGGCTCCACGGCGAGGTCAGCCGCGAGATGTTCAAGGATCTCTGGCCAGGATTCGACCTCGACGAGGTGCCGATCGGCTCCATCACCAACGGCGTGCACGCCCCGACCTGGGTGGGCCGCGAGCTGATGGAGCTGGCCGGGCGCGAGCTGCCCGCGCTGCTGGAGCGCGCCCGCGGCTGGGAGGGCATCCAGAAGCTCTCCGACGCAGACCTTTGGGAGATCCGCGGCGTGCTGCGCCGCCGCCTGGTCGAGGGCGCGAGGGCGCGCCTGCGCCGGTCCTGGCGGGAGCGCGGGGCCTCCGACGCCGAGCTGGGCTGGATCGACGACGCGCTCGACCCCGACGTGCTGACCATCGGCTTCGCCCGGCGGGTGCCGTCCTACAAGCGGCTCACGCTCATGCTGCGCGACCAGCGGCGGCTCACCGAGCTGCTGCTCGACCCGGACAAGCCGGTGCAGATCGTCATCGCCGGCAAGGCCCACCCCGCCGACGAGGGCGGCAAGAAGCTCATCCAGCAGATCGTCAAGTTCGCCGACCAGGCCGACGTGCGCCACCGGATCGTGTTCCTGCCCGACTACGACATGGCGCTCGGCCAGCTCATGACCCAGGGCTGCGACGTGTGGCTCAACAACCCCCTGCGCCCGCTGGAGGCGTCCGGCACCTCGGGCATGAAGTCCGCGCTCAACGGCGGGCTCAACCTGTCGATCCGCGACGGCTGGTGGGACGAGTGGTACGACGGCAACAACGGCTGGGCCATCCCCACCGCCGACGGCGTCAGCGACCCCGACCGGCGTGACGAGCTGGAGGCCGCCGCGCTCTACGACCTCATCGAGCACGAGGTGTCCGACCGCTTCTACGACCGGGCCTTCGACGGCCTGCCTCGGCGCTGGCTGGAGATGGTCAAGCACACCCTCGCCTCGCTCGGGCCGAAGGTGCTGGCCGGGCGCATGCTGCGCGACTACGTCGTGGGCCTCTACACCCCGGCCGCCAAGTCCGCGCGGGCGCTGTCGGCCGACGCCTACGCCCCGGCCAAGGCGTTCGCCGCCTGGCGGGTCCGGGTCACCCGGGCCTGGCCCGGGGTGCGGGTGGAGCACGTCGAGGCGTCGGGCGTGGGCGACACCCCCGAGGTGGGGGCCGCGATCGAGCTGCACGCCACGGTGGCGCTCGGCGACCTGGAGCCCGGAGACGTGCTGGTCCAGGCCGCGTACGGCAAGGTCGGGCCGCACGACGAGCTGGTCCACCCTTCGTACGGGAAGATGACCTGCCAGTCGGTGGACGACGACGGCCGCGCCCACTACACGGGCGTGGTGCCGCTCGACCGTACGGGCGCTTTCGGCTACACCGTCCGGGTCGTCCCGGATCACCCGCTCGTCGCGACGACGGCCGAGCTCGGCCTCATAGCGGTCCCCGAGGAACCCGTAGGCATGACGAACGGCACATTGCGTTAAAGCCCAGGCATAATCGGGGGGTGGACGACAGTGCCAACGGCCTGCGGGCCGACACTCTGGTGGCCACGGTCCGAGGTGTGCTGCCGTCCCTGACGCCGGCCGCCCAGACCGTGGCCCGCCTCATCCTGGAGGACCCCGCGACGGTGGCGCGGAGCACCATCACCGAGCTCTCCGCCGCCTCGGGCACCAGCGAGGCCACGATCGTGCGGACCGCGCGGCTGCTGGGGTTCGCCGGCTATCCGCAGCTCCGGCTGGCGCTGGCGGCCGCGGCCGCGCAGCCCGACCGGCTCGTGCCCGGCGACCTCGCCCCTGACGACCCGCTGTCGGCGGTGATCCAGAAGGTCGCGCGGGCCGAGTCGGAGGCGATCAACGACACGGTCGCCCAGCTCACCAGCGAGCGGCTGGGCCTGGTCGTGGACGCCATCGCCGGGGCCCGCAGGATCGACGCCTACGGCGTCAGCGCCTCAGGGCTGGTGGCCGGGGACGTCGCCCAGAAGCTGCTGCGCATCGGCCTGTCCAGCCACGCCTTCCAGGACGCCCACCTCGCGCTCACCAGCGCCGTGCTGCTGCGGCCCGGCGACGTGGCGATCGGCATCAGCACCTCGGGCGAGACCCCCGACGTGATCGAGCCGCTGACGCGGGCCAAGGAGGCGGGCGCCACCACCGTGGCGATCACCAACAACCCGCGCTCGTCGATCGCGGAGCTGGCCGAGCACGTGCTCATCTCGGCCGGGCGCGAGACGGAGTTCCGTCCCGGCGCCCTGGCCAGCAGGATCAGCCAGCTCCTCGTCGTCGACTGCCTGTTCGTCGGGGTGGCGCAGCGCACCTACGACTCCTCGCAGGAAGCGCTGGCCAGCACCCGCAGGGCCGTCAGCGAGTTCACCCGGAGAACGACACCCGCACGTCGTCAGCCTTGACGAACATCACCCGGTGACCGAACTGGATCTGCAGATACTTGGTCTTGCCGCGCACCACCTTGTGGTCCTCCAGGTTGAAGGTGACCGCCCGGTAGTACTCGGTGGCCGCCGGTCCGGCGAGGGTGTACTTCTCGCCCGCCGAGAACGTGTACTGCAACGGCGTCACCGCCTGGTAGGGGATGCCCGCCGGGTACGCCTCCTGCTCCGGGTACGCCCGCCCGTACACCGGGACCGTGGCGAGGCCCGGCTTGGGCGTCACCACCAGGCCGGCCGACGGGACGGCGGTCGGCGCGGCGGCCGGGTTGTGGAACCACGCCTTCTGGCCGAGATACCAGATGGCCGTCCAGTCGCCCTGGCGTTCGGCGACCGCGAAGCGCTGGCCGGTGCTGGCGCGGGCGCTGTGGTCGTAGACGCTGTAGAGCGACTCGCCCGTGGGGTGCTTGCCGATGTCCTTGATCAGCGGGGCGTCGGGTCGCGGCTCGGTGCGCAGCCACACCGTGTGGGCGGGCAGCGGCGGGCAGGCGGCCTCGGGGTTCTTGCGGTCGCAGCCGTAGAAGTAGGGCTTGTTCGTGGCGAAGTCCGGCTTGATCATGACGCTGCCCGAGCGCGGCCCGCCGAACTGGTGCAGCGGCGCGCCCATGAGCTGGAAGTAGTGCGCCCAGTCCCAGAACGGGCCCGGGTCCTCGTGCATGCCGCGCACGGTCGTCGGCAGCGTGCCGGGGACGTTGTCGTGGCCCAGGATGTGCGCGCGGTCGAGCGGCACGCCGTGCCGCAGCGCCAGGTAGCGGACCAGGCGGGCGGACGAGCGGTACATCGCCTCGGTGTACCAGGTGCTGCCCTCGGCCAGGAAGCCCTCGTGCTCGATGCCGATGGACTTGGCGTTGATGTACCAGTTGCCGGCCTGCCAGCCGACGTCCTTGGTCTTGATGTGCTGGGCGATGTGGCCGTCGGCGGAGCGGACGGAGTAGTGCCAGCTCGCCCCGTAGTTCGGGTCCTGGTTGAGCCGGATGGACGGCAGGAAGTAGCCCTCCATGTCGTGGATGATGATGTAGTCGACCTTCTGGCTGGCCGGACGGTTCGCCAGGTCGTAGTGGCCGTAGTCGTCCGGCGGCAGCTCCTGGTAGGCCGACGGGATCCACTCGCAGGAGATGGACGCCGGGCACTCGATGCCGTCGGGGCGGACCGGGGGCCGCAGGCCCAGCTTCTCCAGCCACTTCTCGATCTTGCGCAGGCCGGTCACGGCCGGCAGCCGGACCTGCTCGCCGTCGTCGGTGGTGCGCTGGGCGCCCTCCGCCATCACCGAGAAGACCTCGTCGGCGAAGAACTTCGCGGCCCCGGCCTCCTCGGCTCCTGAGTACTTCGCGACGGCGCCGTACCACTCGCCGGGGTCGTCGCTCAGCGGCGCGCCGAGGGACTTCTGGTAGTCGGCCAGCAGGGCCGCGCCGCCGCGGATGTTGGCGGCGTCGTCGGCGCGCAGGCGCTCGTGGCTCTCGCCGGTGAGCTCCGCGGCGCGTTCCATGGTGCGCAGCCGGGCCGGGATCTCCGCGGGCGCGGGCCGCTCGGCGGGCGCCGGCAGGGGCCGGGCGTCGTCGCCGCGCGCGTCCTCCTCGCCCGCGTCGTGGTGGTTGGAGCCGGTGTACGCGGCGGCGTCCGTGAGGTGCATGGGGCCGAAGCCGGCGTCGCTGGAGGGCCCGCCCGCGTGGGCGTCCCACCGCGACTCCAGGTAGGAGACGCCGAGCAGCACGCTCTCGGGCACCTGGAATTCCGCGGCGGCGGCGGCGAAGGCCCGCTGCCGGTCGGCCGGGTCCTCGGCCTGGGCCTGGGCGGATTGAACGTTGGTTAACGGCAACAGGACGGCCACGCCGAGCGCCAGAAGTCTGCGCATGGACACTCCTCGGGACTGGGGGTGCGGTGCGCGTTCAGCGTCTCAACAATTTCCTTCGTAGGCGAGATCTTTGCGAAGACATTTTTCAGTCATGCGTTTAGGCGGGCAGCCGGCCTCGGTAGACCGCTCTGGCGCGGTCGTACAGGTGCAGGTGGTCGGCCAGCTGCTCCTCGGTCTCGAAGGTGCCGTGCTCGTGCAGGAGCTCCGTCAGCCGGTCCAGCCAGGCGAGGCACCAGCGCACGTCCGCCTCCCTGGCCACGTGCTCGCCGGTCACGTCCAGGTAGACGGGGCTGGTGTGGGCGTACGCGCCGGACGGGTGGAAGGCGCGCGGGTGCGGCCCGCCCGTGGCCACGGCCACCACATACGTCGGCTCGCCGACCACCAGCGAGGCCGTGAGCCGCCCGGGCGGCCCCTGCGCCAGGACGCCGTCCGCGGTGCGGAGCTCCAGCGTCTCGACCTCGGGCCCCACCGAGCTGACGGCGATCTCCACCCGCGCTCCGACCGGCAGGTCCAACGTGTCGCCAGGACCGTGGCCGTTCACCGTGAGCTCCAGCCACGGCCCGGAGGTCGCGAACGTGCGCCCCAGCAGGAGCGCCTCCGCGTACGACTCGGCGGTCAGCGGCCCGCCGACGTACGCGTACACCCGCTCCCACCCCGGCGGCGAGGACGCCGTGCCGCGCCGGCAGAACGACAGCACCGCGTCGGTGCCCGCGGTGACGGCGAGCCGGTTGCCCGCGCCGATCAGCCGCCGGTAGACGGCGGCGGTGGCGGCCACGGAGGAGTGGTTGAGCACGTCCAGGCCGTCCACCAGGCCGAGGGCGGCGTCGGCCACGATCTCCCTGGCCGAGCAGTTCCGCCCGCGGTCCAGCACCACGTCGGGCGGGTCGTCGTCGCCGAAGGGCGTGTGGAACGGATGCCCGTAGCCGGTCACGCCGCCGAGCGCCCGCAGCTCCTCCAGCGCGACCGCGTTCGGCGGCCAGTCGGCCGTGCCGAGGAAGCCCGAGTGCCGCCGCTCCGGCGCGGCGCGCAGGCCGAACGCGGTCACGTGCCCGACGAGGTCGTTGCGGTACTCGACGCCCCACCTGGCGAGGTGGCGCCCGTCCGACCACGGCAGGTCGCGGCCCGCCCAGTGCTCCAGCGCCTCGGCGTCGTAGACCCGTTCGGCCGCCACGTTCCCGGCGACCAGGTTGAGCACGTGCAGGTCCTCGCCGTGCTGCGCGGCGGCGGCCAGTTCGGGCGCGGCCGGCTCCTCGCCCATCCAGTTGAGGTGGACGTGCAGGTCGCCGCCGTACCAGCCGCGGGCCGCGGCGTCGTAGAGGCGCTCGGGGGTCAGCTCGACCAGCGTCTCGCCGCCCTGTGCGGGGGTCACCTCGGCCTCGGCGAAGGTGTACTCCATGCCCCTGGTCACGGTCACGGTCAGCGGCTCGGCGGGCACGGCCACCACCAGGTCGTCGCCGTGGAAGTACGGCCTCCCGTGCGCGTCCACCTTGGGCGGGGCGCCCTCGGGATACCAGCCCTGGCCGTTCGCGCCGGTCACGCTCCACCGGCACGGGAACCCGGCCCGCAGCCGGAGCGCCGCCGCGCCGGCCCGCCGGGCCAGCGGCGACAGGTCCACGGGCCGGCCGGCGACGACGACCTCGCCCGTGACCTCGACGATCTCGGCGCCGCGCGGCGGCACCTCGTGCCGGACGCCGTCCACGACCACCTCGACAGGGTCGTCCGTACGCGAGTCCAGCAGCAGCGCGGTGCGGAACGGCACGCCGTCGAGCAGCACCTGCCCGACGGCCTCCAGCGTCGCCCCTGACGGGGTCAGGCGCAGCGCGGGCAGGTTGTCGGCGACCTCGTCACCGAGCGCGTCGCGTACCACGAGGTCGACGTCCACCTCGCCGAGGCGGTCCTCCAGCTCCCCGGCGGACAGACCGGGGTGGCGGGCGGCGAGCAGGTGCAGGGCCGGGGCCCAGAAGCGGTGCCTGAGGTCGAGGAAGACCGTGGCGCGGGCCTGCGTGACGTAGGAGAGGGTCGGCTCGCCCCACGTGACCCCGTGCTCGTCGCGGAGCGAGCGGTAGTGGGCCACGGCGTGGGCGACGGCTTCCGGTAACAACGGATCGTGACACATCGGGCACTCCTTGAGATCGGACGCGCCGTCATCGTGACACGGGATCTGCCGCCGTGCGACCGATATCAGTGGGTACGTCGTGACATTCCCGCCGCGCTAGGACCGCCGATCCAGATGGAACGTCGGCTGCCCCGGACCCTCCGGCCGCGCGTCGAGCGACTTGTCGTCCAGGACCGCCACGGTGTCCTCGGCCACGAAGACCCGGACGTCCCCCTTCTCGATCACCTGGTCCCCGGCCTCCGGCGTGCTCGCCAGGGACAGCTCCAGCGTGCCCGCCCGGTCCGGGAGGGCGGCGATGCGCAGGCCGGCGTGGGGCGGCACGTCCTCGCCGTCCATCAGGTCGCGGATCGCGTCCACGGCTTTGTCGGTCACTGTCAGCACGTCCGAACTCCTCACCTGCGGGAAGACCTCCGCCTCCCCGTCAACCGGAGAACCAAACGCCGACGCGCCCCAGCCCGGCCGGGCGACGGGGGAGCGGCCTGTTAGGTTCGGACCATGGGTGAGTTTGTGAGCGTCGAAGTGGCCGACCAGATCGCCACGATCCGTCTCGACCGTCCCAAGATGAACGCGCTCAACGGCCAGGTCCAACGAGAGATCGCCGAAGCGGCCCGCATCGTGGACGAGGACCCGCAGGTGCAGGCGGTCATCCTCTACGGCGGCGAGCGGGTCTTCGCGGCGGGCGCCGACATCAAGGAGATGGCCGACATGTCCTACGCGGACATGTCCGCTCACTCCAGCACGTTGCAGGCGTGCTTCACGACGGTGGCCCGCATCGGCAAGCCGGTCATCGCCGCCATCACCGGCTACGCGCTGGGCGGCGGCTGCGAGCTCGCCCTGTGCGCCGACTTCCGGGTGGCGGGCGAGTCGGCCAAGCTGGGCCAGCCGGAGATCCTGCTCGGCATCATCCCCGGCGCGGGCGGCACCCAGCGCCTGCCGCGCCTGGTGGGCCCGGCCCGCGCCAAGGACCTGATCTTCACCGGCCGGCACGTGCCCGCCGCCGAGGCCCTGCAGATCGGCCTGGTCGACCGGGTGGTGCCGGACGAGCAGGTCTACACGGCGGCGCTGGAGTGGGCCGCGACGTTCGTGGGCGGCCCGTCGATCGCGGTGCGCGCCGCCAAGCAGGCCGTCGACCAGGGTCTGGAGGTCGATCTGGACACCGGGCTGGAGATCGAGCGGCTGCAGTTCTCCGGCCTGTTCGCGACCGACGACGCCAAGATCGGCATGCGCGCGTTCGCGGAGAAGGCCAAGCCCAAGTTCACCGGTCGGTAAACACTCGATTACATAGGCCGCTCCCTGACTCCGGGGGGCGGTCCATACAGAGCTGTACCCGTTATCACTGGTGCTCTTTTTACCCTGGCTTTAGCAGTATCGTGACGTCTCATGATGCGCGCCCTGGTCCCCGCGCGGCTCCGGAAGGCCGTGCGCACATGGTTCGACTCCCGTTACATCTCCGTCGCCGACCACCGGCAGGACATCAGGGACGCGCTCTGGGAGGTCCAGACGCTCCGTCGCGAGGTGACCGGGCTCCAGGCCGAGGTCGAGCGGCTGCGCAAGGCCGTGGCCAAGCCCGCGCCGCGCCCCACCACGGCGGCGGCGGACAAGGCGCGGCTGGACGACACCCACCGGCTGGCGCAGGAGACGGCCAAGGCGCTGGACGGCGTGCTGCAGAACGAGGTCCTGGTCTGGCAGGCCATCGACGACCTCCGCGCCGGCCGGAGCACCCCCGTGCCGGGCCAGGCCACCGGCGGCGAGGAGCGTCCGTGCGCGTGACCTGGACCGGCGGCGACCTGAGCTTCCGCCTCGACGCCGAGGACGAGATCACCGGCAGGGCCTCCGACGAGCACCCCGTCAAGCTCGCCACCAACTCCTGCACGATCGGCGGCGTCCCCGGAGACGCGCATCCCGACCTGTTCGCCGTCGCGGCCTGGACGGTCGTCGCCCCCTGGACGCGCAGGCGGGTGCTCTTCGACCGGGCGATCTCGGCCGAGGTCGCCGCCGCGCTGCACGACGGCTGGGGCGTCGAGGCCGGTCCGGTCGGCGCCGAGCGGCGCAGTCCAGGGCCGACGCTCGGGATCTCCTACAGCGGCGGCGCCGACTCCGTGGCCGCCGCCACGATCTTCCCCGAGTCGCCCTTCCTGCACTTCCGCCGGGTGCCGCACCGGCGCATCCCCAACCGGTGGCCGCACTACCGCTCCGACGTGCTGGCCAAGCTCGCCGCGAAGACCGGGCGCGAGGTCACCACCGTCACCTCCGACCTGGAGTACACCCTCGCCGAGCCCCGCCCCGGCTACCCCGAGCACCACGCGGTGGCCGCCGGGGCGCTGCTCCTCGCCGACCAGCTCGGCCTCGGCGGGCTCGGCTTCGGCTACGAGATGGGCTCGCGCTGGCTCGGCGGCGGCCGCTACCTGCACCGCTACACCCCTGACAACCCGATGTGGTCCCCGCACGGCAAGTGGGGCCGGCTGTTCGCCGCCGCCGGCGTCCACCTGGTGCTGCCGGTCGGCGGCGTCAGCGAGGCGACCACGATGCGCCTCGCCCTGAACTCCGACCTGCGCGAGCAGGTCCGCTGGTGCCTGCGCGGCACCGACGGCCCGTGCCGCGACTGCGGCAAGTGCCTCTACAAGGAGCTCATCCAGGCCGCCGTCGAGCGCCGCCCGCTGAACACGCCCGTCACCGCCGAGCGCCCCTTCGCCCGCAAGTGGCTGCGCAAGCCGCCCTACGGCGGCCAGGAGATGATCGAGTACGGCCTGGCCCGCGTCCCGGGCATCGAGAACACCCTCTTCGGGCCCGCGCTCGACTTCTTCGAGGCCACCGAGGAGTCCACGAGCTGGCTCGACCACTGCTACCCGCCGGCGATCGAGGAGATCCCGGAGGCGTGGCGGGCGCAGGCGGCCGCGTACATGACGGAGAACGTCGGCATGATGACCGAGGCCGAGACTCGGCGCGTGGAGAACTGGGGGTCCTGATCGTGAAGGTTTATCTGTCGGTGGACATGGAGGGCGTGACCGGGCTCACCGATCCCGAGGAGATGCACACCGGCGGGCGCGGCTACGAGCGCGGCTGCGAGCTGATGACCGCCGATGCCAACGCCGCGGTCGCCGGCGCGTTCGACGCGGGCGCGGGCACCGTGCTGGTCAACGACGCCCACGGCTCCACCAAGAACCTCCGCATCGACCTGCTGGACCCGCGGGCCAGCCTGATCCGCGGTCCTGGCAAGGCGCAGCGGATGGCGCAAGGGCTCGACGGGACGTTCGCGGCGGCGTGCTTCGTGGGCTACCACGCGCGGGCGGGCGTCCAGGACGGCGTGCTCAACCACACGTGGATGGGCAAGGAGATCCAGAACGTCGAGCTCAACGGCGAGCCGTGCGGCGAGACCCGGCTGGTCGCGGCCTGCGCCGGCTACCACGGGGTGCCCGTCGTGCTGGTCACCGGCGACGAGGCCGTCGGCGAGGAGGCCCGCGCGGTCCTCGGCGACGTCGAGACGGTGGCGGTCAAGAAGGGCATCGACAAGTTCTCGGCCGAGCTGCTGCCGCCGAGCGTCGCCCAGGCCCGCATCCGCGAGGCGGCGGCCCGCGCGCTGGGGCGGCTCGGCGACTTCACTCCGTACCGGGTGGAGGCGCCGTACACCTTGGGGGTGGAGTGGAACTCGACGGCCATCGCGGCCGCCGTGGCGCTGGTGCCCGGTGTGAAGCAGGTGGGTTCGCGGCACACCGAGTTCACCACGGACGACTTCACCCAGATCATGGCGCTGTTCGGCATCTTCGCCACGATCGGCGGCCAGGTGGCGTGCGGCAGCGGCCCGTACGGATGAGGAGCGGGACGTGGAACGGGCGGCGCTGACGCGGCGAGGGCTGCTCATCGGGATCGGCGCGGCGGGCGGCGCGGGCGCCATGTACGCGGCCATGGGCGCCCTCGGCCTGGCGCCGTCGGAGCAGGACAAGGCGTTCACGCCGCCCCGGCAGGGCGACTTCACGCTGCGCGGCAAGGGCTCGGCCAAGGTCGTGATTCTGGGGGCCGGGGTGGCGGGGCTGACGGCGGCGTACGAGCTGGGCAAGGCCGGCTACGACTGCACCGTGCTGGAGGCCAGGGAGAAGGCGGGCGGCCGGAACCTGACGCTGCGCGGCGGCGACCGCCTGCCGGAGCTGAACGGCCCGGTGCAGCAGGCCGCGTTCGGCGAGGGCCAGTACTTCAACGCCGGCCCCGGCCGCATCGCGCCCTGGATGCTGACCCTGGACTACTGCCGTGAGCTGGGCGTGCCCGTCGAGGTGTTCGTCAACCACAACGCCATGGCCTACGTCCACACCGGCGGGCGGACCATGCGGGTCCGGGCCGCCCGCGCCGACCTGTACGGCTACGTCGCCGAACTCCTCGCCAAGGCGACCGACCGCGGCGCGCTCGACCGGGCCGTCTCCGCGCAGGACAGGGAGCGGCTGCTCGACTTCCTGCGCCGCTTCGGCGACCTCGGCCCGAAGATGGACTACGCCGGGTCCGCGCGCCGGGGCTTCGCGACGTACCCGGGGCTCGCGGAGGGCACGCTCGACGCCCCGCTCTCCCTCACGGACGTGCTGGCCGCCGGCACCGGCCGGCTGGTGCTGAACGACTTCGGCCACGACATGGCCACCCCCATGTTCCAGCCGGTCGGCGGCATGGACGCGATCGTCGTCAAGCTCACCGAGGCCGTCGGCGCCGACCGGATCAGGACCGGTGCCAAGGTGACCGGGATCACGACGCTGGCCGACGGCGTCGAGGTCGTCTGGGACGGCGGCTCGATCAAGGCCGACTACTGCGTGGCCGCCCTCCCGCCGCACGTCATGGCCAAGATCCCGCACAACCTCGGCGCGCAGGTCACCGCCGCGCTGAAGACCCCCGTCCCGGTCGCCGCCGGCAAGATCGGCCTGGAGTACGACCGGCGCTGGTGGGAGACGGAGGACCGCATCTACGGCGGCGTCAGCGAGACCGACCTCGACATCACCCACATCTGGTATCCCTCGCACGGCTACCACTCGGGCCGGGGCGTGCTCGTCGGCTACTACAACACCGAGCGCGACGCCGAGCTGTACGGCGTGCTCTCCCCGGAGGACCGCCGGCGCCGCGCGCTCACCCAGGGCAAGAAGATCCACGGCGAGAAGTACCGCCAGGGCGTGCTGGCCGACGTCTCGATCGCCTGGCACCGCCAGCCGCACATCGAAGGGGCGTGGGTGCGCTGGCCGGCCTTTGATTCGTCCTTCACTCTTCTGCAACGCCCGGCCGGAAGGGTTTACTTCGCGGGCGACTGGCTCACCCAGCTGATCGCCTGGCAGGCGGGGGCCATGGAGTCCGCCCGCGCCGCCGTCACCCAGCTGCACCAGCGCGCGGTGCGGTCGGCCTGACGGCGCCGGCCGTCCCCAGAACCCGCCACTCCCCGGACCGCCGTAGGGTTTCCGGGAGAGGCGAACGAGGAGATGGCATGAGCTTGCACTGGGAGCCCGCTGCCGGACGAGCCGACCTGCTGGCCGGCCCGGTGGCACGGGCCGTGACGGCGGTCGACGGCGTCGAGGTGGCCGAGATCGACCCCGATCTGGCCGACACCGCGGCGTTCTGCGAGCGTTACGGCGTGCGCCTCGACGAGTCCGCCAACTGCGTGATCGTGGCCGCGAAACGGGGCGGTGAGACCCGCTACGCCGCCTGCATGGTGCTCGCGACGATGCGGGCCGACGTCAACGGCGTGGTGCGGCGGCACCTCGACGCCCGCAAGGCGAGCTTCGCGCCGATGGCCGAGGCCGTCGAGCTGACCGGCATGGAGTACGGCGGCATCACCCCGATCGGCCTGCCCGAGGACTGGCCGGTCCTGGTGGACACGCACGTCGCCGAGCACGCCAGGGTCGTGATCGGCAGCGGGCTGCGCCGCTCGAAACTCGCGCTTCCCGGCGCGGCGCTCGCCGGGCTGAAGCGCGCCGAGGTCCTGCCGCTGGCGGGCTGAAGGGAAATCGAGGCCGATTCGAGACCCGCGTCCGGGAAACCGGAGAGGCCCTTCCGGACGTTGTACGAGGTGGGAATGTGGCCTCATGGTTCATCTCGTGGGCGGGGATTAAGCCGGTATGGTGCTTCATGCCATGAACGATGACCGACTAGGCCCTTACCGGCTGCTCAGGCGGCTCGGTGAAGGCGGGATGGGCGTTGTCCACCTCGCTGTCGACCCGCAGGGGCGGCAGGTGGCGGTCAAGGTCCTGCGTGGCGAGGTCGCCGGCGACGAGGTCGCCAGGCGGCGGCTTTCGCGCGAGGTCGAGACCATGCGCCGGGTGCGCAGCAAGTACATCGCCGAAGTGGTCGACGCCGATGTGACCGGTCATCGTCCCTACATCGTCACCCGTTACGTGCCCGGCCGTCCGCTCGACGAGATCGTCAAGGACGACGGGCCGCTCGACCTGCCCGCGCTGATCCGGTTGGCGCACGGCGTGGCCGCGGCGCTGGCCTCGGTCCACTCGGTGGGCGTGATCCACCGCGACCTCAAGCCGGGCAACGTGCTGATCCTGGACGGCGAGCCCGTCCTCATCGACTTCGGCATCGCGCAGGCGGTCGACGCGACCCGGCTGACGCAGACCGGCATGTTCATCGGCACGCCCGGCTACCTCGCCCCCGAGATCATCGAGGGCCAGGAGGCCGGGCCCGAGGTCGACGTGCACGCCTGGGCGGGCACGCTGCTCTACGCCGCGACCGGCCAGCCGCCCTTCGGCAAGGGCACGCTGGAGATGATCTTCTACAACATCACGGCGGGCAAGGCCGACGTCAGCGCGGCTCCGGCGACGTTGCAGCCGCTGCTCAAGGCGGCCTTCCAGCGAAACCCGGCCAAGCGGCCCAAGGCGGCCGAGCTGGCCGAGCAGACCGCCCGGATGTTGCCGCAGCCGCCGCCCGGCAGCGTCCCCGACGAGATCTCGACCGTGCCGCGCCCGCCGGAGACCCCGCCGCCGCACCTCGCCGACAGGCCGTCCTACGACATCTCCACGCCGGCGGTCACGCCGCGGCGGCTGCTCGACGGGCAGGAGCGGCAGCCGACGATCCCGCCGCAGGACCAGCCGTACGTGTCGCTGCTGCCCGGCCAGGAGGCCCCCGGCCCGGGCGGCCTCAACCCGGGCCTGCCGGGGACCGGTCTGCCGGGTGCGGCGGTCCCGGGTGGGTCACACCCCAACGTGCCCGCCGAGAGCCTGCTCGGCGACGGCGGCGACCCCTGGCCCACCCGCCGGGTGACGCCGGAGGAGCTGCGCCGCATCCAGCGCGAGAACGCCGCGACGGCGCCCCCGCAGTCGTCCGGGCAGCCGCCCGTGCAGCCCTGGTCGGGCCCGCACGGCGGCGGCCATCCGGTGGCTCCCGGCGAGGAGGACGTGCCGACCCGCCGGGTCCGTCCGGGCTCGCCCGACTACGGCAGGCTCAACTCATCTCCCGAGCTGGGCCGCCCCGCTTCCGGGCCCGATCTTCCCGGGCTCGACGCGGCCCGGCTCACCCCGGGCGCGGCCGGGCCCGTGCCCGACGCCGGCCGGATGGCCCCTGGCGGCTACGACCCGGCGGCCCGCGTGGGCCAGGGCCCCGAGGTCCCCGAGTACGCCCGCCACGGCCCGATGCCGATGCAGCCGCCGCCCTACATCCCGGCGCAGCCGCACTACCATCCCGACCCGACCCAGCGGGAGCCCTACCTGCCGGGCGTGGTCCCGGGCAACCCGCTGCAGCGGTCCAGGGCGTACGGCGTGGCCGGCGGGATGCTGCTGGTCATCATGGTCGTGGCGGCGGCGCTGGCGCCCCTGCTCGTGGCGATCGTGGCCGTCCCTTTCGCGGTGCTGCTGCGCGCGGCCGACCTCGCGCAGCCGCGGCTCGCCGGCCGGCGCCCGGCCGGTGCGGCGGCGCTCGACGTGCTGCGGGTCTTCGCCCATCCGGCCGCGCTGGCCAAGTCGGCGGGCATCACGCTCGCGCTCACGCTCTACGCGCTCATCCTGGGGCTGCCGGTGACGCTGCTGCTCACGGTGGTCACCGACACCGACCCGTCCAACGCCCTGGCCTGGGGCGCGGCGGTCGCGCTCTGGACGGTCTGCGCGGGACCCGGGGTCGAGGGCCCCGGCAAGCAGATGCGCAGAACGCTCGCATCGCTCGTACCCTCGAGGACAGCGGCGATGGTGATGGCGGGAGTTCTGGCGGCGGTCGCCGCGCTCTCGCTGATCCTCGCCTTCAGCACGTTCGGGGACAAGCCAAGGGGGGCTGGATGGACTCCGCTGGACGTCGGACCGGTGACGCAGCAACTGAAGGACTTGAGGGGGAACACCGGGGGATGACGCGGGAAGGGCGGCGATGAGCATTCAAGCACAGGAGCGCCTGGGCCCGTACCGGCTCGTCAGGAAGATCGGCGAGGGCGGCATGGGCGTCGTCCACCTCGGCCTCGACGGCGAGGGCCGCGAGGTCGCCATCAAGGTGCTGCACCCGCACGTGGCCGCCGACCTCAAGGCGCGCGACCGGCTCACCCGCGAGGTGGAGACCATGCGGCGGGTGCGGAGCCCGTTCGTGGCCGAGGTCATCGACGCCGAGCTCGTGGGCGGTCAGCCCTACGTGGTGACGCGCTTCGCGCCCGGCCGCACGCTGGAGGACACCGTCCTGGCCGACGGGCCGCTCTCCGCGCGCGAGGTGATCAAGCTGGCGCAGGGGCTGTGCCAGGCGCTGGTCGCCATCCACGCGGCCGACGTGATCCACCGTGACTTCAAGCCGTCCAACGTCATGCTGGTCGACGGGGAGCCGCTGGTCATCGACTTCGGCATCGCCCACCTGGTCAACGCGACCCGGCTGACGCAGACCGGCATGTTCGTCGGCACGCCCGGCTATCTCGCGCCCGAGATCATCCGCGACTCCGAGATCACCCAGGCGGCCGACGTGCACGCGCTGGCCTCGACGGTGTTCTTCGCCGCGACGGGGGCGCCGCCGTTCGGCACGGGGACGTTCGAGTCGGTCTGCTTCAACATCATGGAGGGGCGGGCGCAGCTCGACAAGGCGCCCGCCTGGCTGCGCGGCTGGCTGAGCCGCGCGCTGCACGTCGAGGCCACCTCGCGGCCGGGCGCGCAGGAGCTGCTGCGCATGGCGAGGGCGCTGGACCCGGCGGTGACGACGTTCAACGAGACGGCGTCGTTCGACGGGCCGACCGGCACCAAGCGCATGGGCAGCGGCACCCGCGTGATGGGCCACTCCGACTACTCCGACCTGCTGCCGCCGGTCGAGTACGCCAAGCCGCAGCCGCCTCCGCCCCCGCCGCCCAGGCAGCGGCGCGAGCAGGCGCCGCCGCGTCCGCGCCACGAGGAGCGGCCCCGGCAGGACGAGCGCCCGCCGCCCTACGTGCCGGCCCGCCCGCCCTACGGCGACCAGCGGGTGGCCGGCTACCCGGCGCCGCCTCCGCAGCAGCAGGTGCGGCCCTACACGCCGCCGACCGCGCCGAGCTCGCAGGCTCAGTCGCCCGCCGAGCGTAAGCGTTATCTGTTCGGCGCCCAGCTCACGGGGCTGCTGCTGCTGGTCACGCTGGTGGCGGTGACCGTGATGCTGCCCGTCATGGCAGGTGCGGTCGCGGTCGCGCTGGCGCTGGTGCTGCGCCTCGGCGAATACCTGTTCGGTGACATGGTCAAGCGGCGGCAGGTCCGCGGCAGCAGCGCGGCCGACCCGCTGCTCGCGCTGGTCGGCACGCCCTGGGCGCTGATCAAGTCGGCGCTGGTGACGGCGGTGCACGTGCCGCTGGCGCTGCTGTTCGGCGTGTGCGTGTGGGGTGCGCTCCACTGGGCGGGCGGCATGCATCTCAACGAGGCGGCGGCGTACGGCGCCGGGGCCATGGCGGCCGGCCTGTTCGTGCTGCCCGGCGGCGGCGCGCCGCGTCAGGCGGTCACCCGCTCGCTCACCGGGGTGCTGCGCACGCCGGGGGCGGCGCTGGTCGCGGTCGTGGTGGTGGGCACGGCGGCGCTGTTCGCGGTGATGTTCGCGATGGGGCAGGACCCGGTGTGGTCGCCCTGGCGCGCGCCCAGCAAGATCATCGATGAGCTGAGCTCGCAGGCCAGCCAGACGGTGACCGGGTTGATCACCGGGCTGATCGGCAGCCTGCTCGACGACCTCGGTCTGGGCTTCCTGACCAACTGGTCCTGAGCCGTGACGGGTGCCGGCCCTGCCCCGTCCGGCGTGTCCCCGGCCGCTTCCTTGGGGAGAGTAGAGGTATGAGCGAGCGCCTCGGCCCTTACGAACTCCTCTCGCGGCTGGGTTCGGGCGGCTTCGGCGAGGTGCACCTGGCGCTCGACGCGGAGGGCCGCACGGTCGCCGTCAAGGTGCTGCACCCGCACGTCGCCGCCGACGCCGCCGCGCTGGCCCGCCTGGCGCGCGAAGTGGAGACCATGCGCAGGGTCGGCGGGCCCAACGTGGCCGAGGTGCTGGACGCCTCGCTGGAGGGCGGCCGTCCCTATCTGGTGACCCGCTACGTCCAGGGCCGGCCGCTGAGCGCCGTCCCCACGCCGGTCGAGGACCTGCGCCGGCTGGCCGCCGGGCTGGCCGGGGCGCTGCTCGCCATGCACGAGGCCGGGGTCGTGCACCGCGACCTCAAGCCCGCCAACGTCATCCTCACCGAGGGCGACCCGGTCGTCATCGACTTCGGCATCGCCAGCGCGCTGGACTCGCTGTCGGTGACCGCCTCGGGCGCGGTGGTGGGCACGCCCGGCTACCTGGCCCCCGAGGTGCTGGAGGGGCGGCCGGCGGGCATGGAGGCCGACGTGTTCTCCTTCGGCGCGACGCTGGCGTACGCGGCCACGGGGCGGCAGCCGTACGGGCAGGGCCCGGCCGCCGCGGTCGCCTACCGGGTCGTGCACCATCCGCCCGACCTGGAGGGCGTGCCCGGGTGGCTGGCGCCGTTGTTACGCGAGTGCCTGGCCACCGACCCGGCCAAGCGGCCGACGGCGGCGCAGATCTGCGCCCGGCTGGGCGTCGAGCACGTGCCCTCCGCGCCCCGTGCCGTCCGTCCCGTGCCCGCGCGGGCCGGCGACGACACCATGACCATGGAGTGGCGGCCGGGCGAGGACCGGCGGCGGCGCACGGTCGAGGAGTCGAGGGCACGGCACCGGGAGAAGGTGCGCAGGCGGTGGGTGATCGGGTCGGGGCTGTTCGTGTCGTTGCTGGCGGCCGCGGCCTGGAAGGTGCTGCCGGAGGTGGGGTTGTTCCTGCTGGCGGCGTACGCGCTGGGCGTGGTCTCGGACGCCGGGGTCGCGCTGTTCACGCGTGCTCCGTACCGGCGTGCCCGCATGATCGTCGACCTGGTCGCCGTGGCGGGGGCGGTCGGCATCTGCTTCGGGCTGGCGGCGGTGTTCAGCACCTTCACCCTGGCGCTGTTCGCCGGAACGGCGCTGGTCGTGGGGGTCGTGTTCCTGCTGTCGGCCTGAACCGGTCAGTGCGGGGGGCGGTCGGCACCAACAGAATGAAGTTCGGTAAGGTGGGGGCAGGGTACGGCGTGCCGACCGTGTTTCCGCACGGTTTGCGCGTAAGCTACTCATGGGTAACATGACCGCGACAAGCCACCCTCTGCCGGAGGCCGAACAGGCACCTGGCAGTCTGGACAGCATTGCATCCGGCGCCCACCGCAGCGACGCGGTGGCGCACGCGAAACGGGAGGTCGGCCACCGGCCATGAACATCGTCGTCTGCGTGAAGCAGGTCCCCGACACGGCGACCGAGCGCAAGCTGCGGTCCGATGACAAGACGCTCGACCGCGACGCCGCCGACGGCGTGGTCAACGAGCTTGACGAGTACGCGGTCGAGGAGGCGCTGAAGCTCAAGGAAGCGCACGGTGGCGAGGTCACCGTGCTGACCATGGGCCCCGGCAAGGCCACCGAGACCATCCGCAAGGCCCTCGCCATGGGCGCCGACAAGGCCGTGCACCTGAGCGACGACGCGCTCCACGGCTCCGACGCGCTCTCCACCTCGTACGCGATGGCGCAGGTGCTCAAGAAGATCGGCTTCGACCTGGTGATCCTCGGCTCGGAGTCCACCGACGCGCGCACCGGCGTGCTGGCCGCCATGCTGGCCGAGCGCCTCGGCGCCGCCCAGCTCACGCTGGCCAACAAGGTCGAGGTCGAAGGCACCTCGATCCGCGTCCAGCGCATCACCGACTACGGCTTCGACAAGGTCGAGGCCGCGCTGCCCGCCGTCGTGTCCGTGGTCGAGAAGATCAACGAGCCGCGCTACCCGTCGTTCAAGGGCATCATGGCGGCCAAGAAGAAGCCGGTCGAGACGCTCGCCATCGGCGACGCTTCCATCGACGCGGGTCAGGTCGGCCTCGACGCCGCCTGGTCCGAGGTCGTCGACTTCGCCGCGGCCCCGCCGCGCGCGGCCGGCACGATCGTCAAGGACGAGGGCGACGGTGGCGCGAACGCCGCCGACTTCCTCGCGTCCAAGAAGTTCATCTGAGAACGGGGGTTTACTGAAATGTCGGAAATTCTCGTTCTCGTCGAGCAGGTCGAAGGCGAGGTCAAGAAGGTCACGCTGGAGCTGCTCACGCTGGCCCGCTCGCTCGGCACGCCCGCCGCCGTCTGGCTCGGCCCCGGCATCACCGCCGACGCCAAGGCCAAGCTGGCCGAGTACGGCGCCGAGAAGATCTACGTCGGCGGCTCCGAGGAGCTCGTCCAGTACGTGGTCGCGCCCAAGGCCGAGGCCCTGGCCCAGCTCGTGGCCGACAAGTCGCCCGCCGCCGTGCTCGTGGCCGCGACGGCCGAGGGCAAGGAGATCGCCGGCCGCCTGGCCGTCAAGACCGACTCCGGCGTCATCACCGACGCCGTGGGCCTCGGCGAGGGCTTCGTGGCCGACCAGTCCATCTTCGGTGGCGGCGTCAACGTACGCGCCAAGGTCCGCAGGGGCACGCCCATCGTGGCCGTACGCCCCAACTCCACCGCTCCGGCCCCGTCCGCCGGCGCCGGGGCCGAGGAGGAGATCTCGGTCACGCTGTCCGAGGCCGCCAAGGCCACGCGCGTGGTCGAGCGGGTCAAGCAGGAGAAGGGCGCCCGCCCCGAGCTGACGGAGGCCGCGATCGTGGTCTCCGGCGGCCGTGGCGTCGGCTCGGCCGAGAACTTCAGCGTCATCGAAGGACTCGCCGACGCGCTCGGCGCGGCCGTGGGCGCCTCCCGCGCCGCGACGGACGCGGGCTGGTATCCGCACCAGTTCCAGGTGGGCCAGACCGGCAAGACGGTCTCGCCGCAGCTCTACATCGCGGCCGGCATCTCCGGCGCCATCCAGCACCGGGCGGGCATGCAGACCGCGAAGACGATCGTCGCGATCAACAAGGACCCGGAGGCGCCGATCTTCGAGCTGGCCGACTACGGCGTGGTGGGCGACCTGCACCAGGTCGTGCCCCAGCTCACCGAGGAGATCAAGAACCGCAAGTGACGGCCGGCGCCGGGATGCGACCCCGCATCCCGGCGCCCGCCGCCCAAAGGGCCTCCCCTGGGGCGCTTCGCGCGGGGGGCTCGGGCTGTGACATCGGGGGGCACGGCCCCCCGAAACCCCGCTTCGCCGCTGCATAAGGTCCAGGACTCCGGGGTGAACGCGCGTGGGGCGACGGCGAGCATGACCACCCCGAAGACGGCGACGCCGGTAGTTCAGGCGCCCTTCGGTGGGTTGCTCATGGACGGCACACCTGCTCCAGACGCCGTTGAGGATCCGCGCCGCGCCCGGCGAGTTACGGCCACGTTCTTTCACTCCTGGATCACCTCCTGGCCTGCGGGCAGCCTTTCGTCCTGCCTCCAGTACGTGATCGTCCAGCGGTGCTTGCGATTATTTCGTTTATTGCGGATACTGCGATCAGGAGGTGGCATGATGGCAGATGTTCAGGCCAAGCGAGTCCCGCCCGGCACGATCGACACCGAGATGGCTGGTCGCGCCGTACGACGCATCAAGGACTACCTCATGCAGTACCCGGAGCGGTCGCTAATTCGGGTCGCCGGTGAGCATGGCAGCGAAGACCCTCTGATCCTGCCGCGCGAAGCCGTGAGCCTGCTCGCCTTCATCCTCGCTCAGGCAGCCGAAGGGGGAGGGGTCACGGTCATACCCTCGCACGCGGAGCTGACCACGCAGCAGGCGGCGGACATGCTGAATGTCTCCCGCCCCTACCTGATCAAGCTGCTGGAGACGGGAGAGATCCCCTTCCGGTTGATCGGGAAGCATCGGCGGATCACCTACGAGGACTTGCAGAACTACAAGCGCCGTGATGACGCCAAGAGGCGTGCCGCTGCCGACGAGCTTGCTCAGCTGGGCCAGGAGCTGGGCATTTGAGCACGACGTGTGTCGTGGTTTACGACGCGAACGTGCTCTATGGCAACACACTGCGCGATCTGCTCATCCGCCTGGCGATGACAGGACAGATCCAGGTCAGATGGACCCACGGGATCCTCGACGAGATGCAACGCAACCTCGCCGCCAATCGTCCTGACATCCCTTGGGAGAAGCTGGAAAAGCTGCGTCGCCTCATGAACTCCGCTGTGCGTGACTGCTTGGTCGAGGGATACGAGTCCCTGGTGAACATCTCGCCCCATGGCACATCGAGACGCAATCTCCCGACGACTTCGTGCTGAACCAGATCGATCTGCACGGACGCATCGTCTGGGCCTGCGTGCAGCAGATAGCCGACTCGCGGACCCGCCCGCCGGAGACCGTGAACGATGTGCTCGACGCTCTGGAGAGGGCAGGTCTGGTCGAGTCGGTCGCCGCGCTGCGGACTGGGTGAGAACGCCGGGCGGATGCCCGGGCCGTTCAGCGTCCTCCGCGCATGTAGGCGCGGATGGACAGCGGGACGAAGATCGCCAGCAGCGCGGCCGACCACAGCAGGACGGCGGTCACCGGATGCGCGAGTGGCCAGGCCACGTCCCCCGACGGGGCGCCCGGGTTGCCGAACAGCTCGCGTGAGGCGGCGGTGAGCGCGCTCACCGGGTTCCAGTCGGCGAGGAAGCGCAGCCAGCCCGGCATGCCGCCGGTCGGGACGAACGCGTTCGACAACATCGTGACCGGCAGGCCCAGCGGCACCAGCACGTCGGCGACCTGCTCGTTCTTCACCGCCAGGCCGACGTGGACGCCCACCCAGCTCAGCGCGTACCGCAGGACGACCATCAGCAGGAACGCCTGCGTCATGGGGATCAGGCCGTTGCGCGGCTGCCAGCCCACCAGCAGGCCCGCGCCCACCATGATGGCCAGCATCAGCAGGCCGATCAGCAGGTCGGCGCCGGTCTGCCCGAACGGCACCGCCAGGCGCGCCATCGGCATGGAGCGGAACCGGTCCATCACGCCGCGGGAGGCGTCGCCGGCCATCCGGGTCATGACCCCCAGCCATGAGGAGAAGGTCACCATCGCGAACAGGCCGGGCATGAGGTACTCGCGGTAGTCGCCGCCTCCCGGCACCTGGATCGCGCTGCCGAAGACGTACCCGAACAACACCACCATGACGGCAGGGAAGACCAGCGCGGCGACGATCTGTCCGGGCTCCTGCCGCAGCCGGCCCACCTCGCGGCCGACCAGGGTCAGCCCGTCGGTGAGCGTCCAGCGCAGGCGGCCCAGTGGTGAGGTGAGGACGGTCATCGTACGGTCTCCTCGCGGTCGGTGAGGCGCAGGAACACCTCGTCCAGGGTGGGGCGGCGCAGGCTCACGTCGGCGGCGGCGACGCCGGCGCGGTCGAGCTCGCGCACGATGTCGGCGAGCCGGAGACGACGGCCGCCGGGCAGGGCGACGCTGAGCCGGTCGGTGTCCGTCGCCGTGGGGTCGGCGCCGGCGAGCGTGTTCAGTACGGTCATCGCGGCGGGCAGCGCGGCCGGGTCTTCGAGCGTGACGTCGAGGCGGTCGCCGATCGTGGCCTTCAGCTCGTCGGGCGTGCCGTTGGCGATCACCTGCCCGTGGTCGACCACGGCGATGTCGTCGGCCAGCTGGTCGGCCTCGTCCAGGTACTGGGTGGTGAGGAGCACGGTGGTGCCGTCGGCCACCAGTTCGCGGATGCTGTCCCAGATCTCGCCGCGGCTGCGCGGATCCAGGCCCGTGGTGGGCTCGTCCAGGAAGAGCACCTGGGGGCGCAGGATGAGGCAGGTGATCAGGTCGAGGCGGCGCCGCATGCCGCCGGAGTAGCCGGCGACCTGGCGGTCGGCGGCGTCCGTCAGGCCGAAGCGGTCGAGCAGTTCGTCGGCCCGCCGGTGCGCCTCCCGCCGGGACAGGTGGGAGAGACGCCCGAACATGCGCAGGTTGCCCCGGCCGGTGAGCTTGTCGTCCACGGCGGCGTACTGGCCCGCGAGCCCGATCCGCTCGCGTACCTTGCCGGCCTCGCGGACGACGTCGTACCCGGCGATGCGGGCGTGCCCGGCGTCGGGGTCGGACAGGGTCGCCAGGATGCGCACCGCGGTCGTCTTGCCGGCGCCGTTGGGCCCCAGGACGCCGCAGACGGTCCCTCTCGGGACGTTCAGGTCCAGACCTCGTAATGCCTGCGTGTCGCCGAAGGACTTGTGCAGCCCTTCGGCGACCACGATCGGATCGGGCATGACCCCTCCACTGGGTACGTTGTACGCGGTTGCGGGTCAGGCTAGATCACTGGGTACGATGTACGCAACAAGGGAGGACGAGACGGTGGCCGACGCCGAGTACGTCAACATCTGGATGCGGCCCGAGCGCCCCGCCCGCGGGCCGAAGCCGGCCTACAGCCGCGCGCAGATCACCGAGGCGGCGATCCGGATCGCCGACGCCGAAGGGGTCGAGGCCGCCACCATGCGGCGCATCGCGGCCGAGATCGGCGCGGGCGCGATGTCCCTCTACCGGTACGTCCCGAGCCGCGACAACCTGGTCGAGCTCATGGCCGACCGGCTGATGGGCGAGATCGACGTCACGGGCATGCCCTCGGGCGACTGGCGTGCCGACCTGACCCGCTACGCCGACGAGTGGCGGGCCATGTGGCTGCGGCATCCGTGGATCGCCGGCGTGCAGCGGTCGCTGCCCAGCTTCGGCCCCAACCAGCTGCTCCTGATCGAACGGCTGATGGGAGTGCTCGACGCCTTCGTCCCCATCGACGAGAACCTCGGCCTCATGGCCATGCTGAACGGCTACGTCGAGGGCAGCGTGCGCGAGGAGATCAGCTCGGCGGGGGAGTTCCGCCGCAGCGGGCTCAGCGAGTCGGAGTGGATGGCGCGGAGCGGCGCGTACATCGACCAGTTGGTGAAGAGCGGTGATTACCCGATGTTCACCAAGATCGTGACGGAGGCGCGCCAGCCGCACCTGAGCCGTGACGAGCAGTTCCGGCACGGGCTCGGGCGCGTCCTCGACTGCATCGCCGCGGCCCTCCCGGCGCACCGAGAGGGCCTTTGAGAGACGTCGCGGGCGGTCAGGCGGCGGCGGGTTCCCGCTCCCTGGTGACGGGAAGCGCGCTGACCACGGCCGGCTCGCGGCGCGGGAGCAGGCGGCTGGCCAGGGCGATCAGCACGCCGAGTACGACGCCGACGCCGAGCGCGGTACGCAGCGAGGTCGCGTCCGACAGGAACCCGATCACCACCGGGCCCAGCAGCAGGCCCGCGTACCCCATCGCGCCGGCCTGCGCGATCGCCGGGCCGGGGGTGGCGGTCGCCGTGCCGGCCAGGGACAGCGTCAGCGGCGAGATCGTCGCCACGCCGAGTCCGACGAAGAACATCGCGCCCACCGCCACGAGCGCGGCCGGGGCGAGCAGCACGACCGCGAAGAAGCCGGCCGTGGCCAGGCCGGAGACGGTCAGCATGCCGCGTACGCCGTACCTCACGCGCAGGCGGTCGCCGGTCAGCCGGGCGATCAGCATGCCCGCCTCGAAGACCGGGTAGCCGAGCGCGGCCAGGGCCTCGGGGGCGCCGAGCTCGTCGCGCATGTAGAGGCCGTTCCAGTCGGCGACCGTGCCCTCCACCATGAAGGCGAAGAACATGATCGCGCCGAGCAGGTAGACGATCGGCGGCAGGCGCCGGCGGCCTGCGGCGACGGAGCGCTCGGAGGCGGGAGCCTCGGGCAGGTAGGTCCGGCCGACCGCGACCATGAGCGGGAGCGAGACCAGGCCGATCAACGCCACGTTGGCGGTGAACGACAGGCCGACCGCGATGGACAGGCTGCCGACGCCGCCCGCCATGATCGCGCCGACGCACCAGCCGGCGTGCATGCCGTTCATGAGCGGCCGGCCGTACGCCTGCTCGACCGTCGAGCCCTGGGCGTTCATGGCCACGTCCACCATGCCGAACGCCATCCCGAAGAACGCCACGGCCACCATGAGCAGCGGCAGGTCGGGGGCGAAGGCCACGCCGACCAGGGAGAGCGCGGTCAGGGGGCCGCCGACCCGCAGGACCGTCCCGCTGCCCAGCCGGGCCATGACGCGGCGCATGCTCTGCATGGTCACCAGGGCGCCGACGCCCCAGACCAGCAGGACGGAGCCGACCATGGACTCGGACAGCCCGAGTTTGTCGGTCAGCGCCGGGATGCGCACGGTCATCGTGCCCACCATCAGGCCGGCGAGGACGAAAGTGAGGACCGCCCCGTAGCGGGCGTTCCTCAGGGCGCGGGTCATACGGCAACACCTTTCACAGAAAAGTTACTTATGGGGATATTTCGGGCGTGCGGCGGCCGTCGAGGGCGGGCAGACCGCGCGAACGTTCGCGAAACGTTCGCGATGTTCGCGACAGGGAAGGCACGCCAAGCCCCCGACGCCGGACGAGCACTGGCGACGGGACGGATGGGACTAGTGGGATGAAAAAGGGCGGGACCGGAGGGTGGAACAGGATGAGGAGGGAGAAAATTCCAGGGGCCGGCGGGCCTGGAGGGGAGAGGGAAGGGCTTGAGAGTGCGGCGGCGGAGCCGGAGGGTCAGGCGGGCGCGAGCAGCGCCCGCAGGCGCGTCTCCAGAGTCCGCAGATCGGACTCGGAGTTCAGCTCCGGGGCGTGGCTGGCGACGTCCCACAGCCCTTCACAGGCGAGCCGGACGATCTGCGACGTCACCGGGTCGGGCTCGTCCTCCAGGTCCTCGCTGTGCCAGCGGGCCATCGCTTCGCGCAGCGGCGCGAGCAGGAGCAGGTTTCCCGACGCGCCGGTGACCACGGCCCAGCGTCGCAGCCGGCCCGTGCGCACCGCCGCCAGGGTCGCCCCCAGATAGCGCTCGGTGTAGGTGGCGTCCTGCTGGGCCGTCATGAGCTGGTCGAAATCCTCGATCAGCCGCTCGACCATGCCCTTGATCAGGGCTTCCTTCGAGTTGAAGTGGTAGAGCAGCCCGCCCTTGCTGACACCGGCCCGGTCGGCCACCGCGGAGAGGGTGAGCGCGGCCGAGCCCTGGTCGCAGAGGATCTCCTCCGCCGCGTCCAAAAGCTCGTCCCTTCGCATGCCTCTACTGTACCGGCCGGACGGTACAGTCGCAAACGAGATACCCTGAGTCGGTGACCAGACCGTCCGCCTATCTAGATCATGCCGCGACCACGCCCATGCTCCCCGAGGCGATCGAGGCCATGACGGAGCAACTCCGGCGGGTCGGAAACCCTTCCTCCCTGCACGCCGCCGGCCGGCAGACGCGCCGGGTGGTGGAGGAGTCGCGCGAGAGCATCGCCGACGCGCTCGGCGCCCGGCCCAGCGAGGTCGTGTTCACCTCCGGCGGCACCGAGGCCGACAACCTGGCGATCAAGGGCCTCTACTGGGCGCGCCGGCCCCGGCGGCGGGTGCTGCTCAGCGCCATCGAGCACCACGCCGCGCTCGACCCCGCCCACTGGCTGGCCGAGAGCCAGGGCGCCGAGGTCGAGCTGCTGGAGGTCGACGAGCACGGCATGGTGCACCCCGACACGCTGCGGGCCGCCGTCGAGCGCGACCCCGACGACGTCGCCGTGATCAGCGTGATGTGGGCCAACAACGAGGTCGGCACCGTCCAGCCGCTCCACGTGCTCGCGGCCGTCGCCCACGACCACGGCATCCCGTTCCACACCGACGCGGTGCAGGCCGTCGGGCAGTTGCCGGTGTCGTTCGCCGCGTCGGGGGCCGACGCGCTCACGCTCACCGGGCACAAGGTCGGCGGCCCGATGGGGGCCGGCGCGCTGCTGCTGGCCCGGGGCCTCACGCCGGTGCCGGTCCAGCACGGCGGCGGCCAGGAGCGCGACGTACGCTCCGGCACCCTCGACGCCCCCGCCATCGCCGGGCTCGCGGCGGCGGTCCGCACCGCCGTCGCCCACCAGGAGGAGACGAGCCGCCATCTGACCGCGCTGCGCGACGAGCTCATCGAACGTGTCCGCCAGGCCGTCCCCGGCGTCGTGCTCAACGGCCATCCCACCGAGCGGCTGCCCGGCAACGCCCACTTCTCCTTCCCCGGCTGCGAGGGCGACGCGCTGCTCATGCTGCTCGACGCCAAGGGGGTGGAGTGCTCGACCGGCTCGGCCTGCTCGGCGGGCGTGGCCCAGCCGTCGCACGTGCTGCTGGCGATGGGGGCCGCCGCCGCCGCGGCCAGGGGCTCGCTGCGCTTCTCCCTCGGACACACCTCGACCAGGGAGGACATCGACCGCCTGATCGAGGTGCTGCCCGCCGCCGTCGAACGCGCCCGCCGCGCCGGCCTGAGCTGAGCGCCCGCCCGAGGGCTGAGCGCCCCGCCCCCGAACCGAACCGCCTCCGGAGGCTGATCGCTAGCTGAGGAACGGCGAGACGGCCGTCCAGGCGGGATCGGCGGCGACGTCCACCCGGGGCTCGCCCTCCTCCCAGCTCACGATCAGCTCCTTGGCGTGGATCGCGGCGTCACCGGTCGGATCGGCGTAGACGTGGATGGTCCGCTGCCCCTCGGCGCTCAGGTGCGCGGCCAGCACCGCGTCGTCGCGCAGCTTGAGCAGGCGGGCGGCCAGCCGCTCCTCGAAGTCGCGCAGCGCCGCCAGGGACTCGCCGATCGGCAGCCCGGCCTCGTCGCGGTGCGCGTACGGGAGCGTGATCGCGATGTGCTGGTCGAAGAGCGGATGATCGACCGGCCGCAGCGGGTAGCGGGCGGTGGCCACCAGCGGCGCGCCGCCGGCCGTCTGGCCCTCCAGCAGCACCCACTCCTCCTCGTCGTAGCCGGAGGCGAGGTCGGCGACCACGGCGGGCAGGTGCGGGGCGGCCACGGCGTCGATCGGTTCGAACGTCACCGCCGTGATCTCGCCCACCCACCGGGCCACCTCGTCCTCGCCGAGGATCCAGTCGAGGGCGAGCAGCGCGGCGTCCAGCCTGACGTCCTCGTCGAGCTCGGCGAAGATCGGGTGGTAGGCGGCCACGTCCACGCGCGGCTGGTTGCGCGGCGCCCGCAGGCCGAGCACGAGCTTGTCCAGCGCGAAGTCGAACCCGCCCACGTCCAGCGTGAGCTCGGCCGCCTGCGGATTGGCCTGCCGCGACGGATGGAACTCCCACAGCAGGTCGGCCGGCGGCGCTGCCTTGGCCCAGCGGTGCGCGAGCGGGCGCAGCTCGGCGTCGCCCGCCGAGGTCACCACCAGGGCGTGCATGGCGTTGCGGCCGGGCGCGATCTCCCACACCAGGTCGGGGTGCACGGCCGCCACGGCGGGCGCCACCAGGTCCTCCAGCCCCGCGGTGTCGCCCGCGGCCACCAGCGCGTCGACGGCCGGCCTGGTCTCCTGCCACCACGTCCAGAATCCGGCGAGCCCGTCCTCGGATGACCCGCCGCCGTCGTCCTCGGCGTCCTTGCGCCCGAACAGTCGCATGTGCTGAATCCTGGCAGACACGGGGCGCGCTCGCGCACTCCGCGCCGGACAGTACGCTGGAACGGTCATGGGACTGCGTGTGCTTGCCGCCATGTCGGGCGGCGTCGACTCAGCCGTGGCCGCCGCTCGCATCGCCGAGGCCGGTCACGACGTCACCGGTGTGCACCTCGCGTTGTCGGCCAACCCCCAATCCCATCGCACGGGCGCCCGGGGCTGCTGCACGATCGAGGACTCCCGCGACGCCCGCCGGGCGGCCGACGTGATCGGCATCCCCTTCTACATCTGGGACATGGCCGAGCGTTTCCAACGCGACGTGATCGAGGACTTCGTCGCCGAGTACGCCGCCGGCCGCACGCCCAACCCGTGCCTGCGCTGCAACGAGAAGATCAAGTTCGCGGCGGTGCTCGACCGGGCGCTGGCGCTCGGGTTCGACGCCGTGGCCACCGGCCACCACGCCCGGCTGGCCGACGGCGTGCTGTCCAGGAGCCCCGACCAGGGCAAGGACCAGTCCTACGTGCTCGGCGTGCTCACCCGCGAGCAGCTCGCCCACGCGATCTTCCCGCTCGGCGACTCGACCAAGGCCGAGGTGCGCGCCGAGGCGGCCCGGCGCGGGCTGACGGTCGCCGACAAGCCCGACAGCCACGACATCTGCTTCATCGCCGACGGCGACACCCGCGGCTTCCTCGCCGACCGGCTGGGCTCGGCCGAGGGCCCCATCGTGGACGAGGAGGGCGCGGTCGTCGGCAGCCACCAGGGCGCCCACGGGTTC
This sequence comes from Nonomuraea wenchangensis, assembly GCF_900111685.1. GTDB lineage: Bacteria > Actinomycetota > Actinomycetes > Streptosporangiales > Streptosporangiaceae > Nonomuraea > Nonomuraea wenchangensis. The sequence continues at coordinate 731,069 of NZ_FOHX01000002.1, read as the reverse complement.
ACCGTCGGGCAGCGCAAGGGCCTGCGCATCGACCGGCCCGCGCCCGACGGCCGGCCGCGCTACGTGCTGTCCATCGAGCCGGTGAGCAACACCGTCAAGGTCGGGCCGCGTTCGGCGCTGGAGGTCACCACGATCCACTGCGGCCCGCCCGTCTGGAACGGCCCCGACCGGCGCGACGACCTCACCGTCCAGCTCCGCGCCCACGGCGAGGTCTACGGCTGCCGGTTCGCCGAGGTCGCCGGCGGCCTGCGCATCGACCTCGACCGCCCGGCCACCGGAGTGGCGGCCGGCCAGGCGGCCGTGCTCTACTCCGGCGACACGGTCATCGGCTCCGCCACGATCAGGTCGGCGAGCAGGGGCGAGGCCGGCTAGAGGGTCACCGACTCGCCGACCGCGAGGCGGCGGATGTCGGCGCCCTGTTTGTCGGCCTCCATCTTCAGCCAGTTGTCCACCAGCGCGAGCCCGATGTCGCTGTAGAGGGCGTCGTGGGTCGAGTAGGCCCGCGCCGGCCGCACCGTGCGGAGATAGTCCACCATCTCCGCCAGCTTCAGCCACGGCGCGCCGGTCGGCACCAGCAGCGTGGGCACCTCGGCCGGGGGCACGGTCAGGGCGTCGCCGGGGTAGAAGACCTCGTCGTCCAGCAGGAAGCCGACGTTCTGGACGACCGCCATGTCGGGATGGTTGAGCGCGTGCCGCTCGCCGAACACCCGCACCCGGAAACCGGCCGCCTCGAAGGCGTCGCCGTCGCGCACCACCCGCACCTTGCCCGGCACCTCGGACAGCTGGGCCGCCACGCCCTCACAGGTGAAGATCTCCAGGCCGGGCGAGGACTCGCGCAGCTTGGCCACGTCCACGTGGTCGAAGTGCTCATGCGTGATCAGCACGGCGTCGGCGCCGTCGAGCACCGGGTCCCGGGTGAAGGCTCCCGGGTCGATGACGAGGACCTTGCCGTCCTTCTCCAGGCGGACGCACGCGTGACCGTATTTCGTGAGCTCCATGGCGAAGAGCCTACGCTTGTGCCATGTCAACGTGGGAAGCCACCGGGGTCGGCTCGCACCCGGGCGACGATCATCTTGAGGCGATCAGAGTCGTGTTCGGCGAGGTGCCCGGACTGCCCTATCTGCCCGAGCTGCCCGCGCGGGGCGTCGGCGCCGACCTGATCGGCCGGACCGCCTCGCTGCTGGTCGACCTGCCCGTCGAGGTGCAGCCGTCGGGGTGGCGGATCGCCGACCGGCCGGGCCGCGACCATCAGCGGGCCGTCGACCACCTGCGGCGCGACCTCGACGGGCTGGAGGAGATCGGCCACGACTACGAGGGGCCGCTCAAGCTGCAGGTGTGCGGGCCGTGGACGCTGGCCGGGGCGGTCGAGCTGCGGCACGGCGACAAGATGCTCTCCGACGCGGGGGCCGTACGCGACCTGACGGCCTCGCTGGCCCAGGGCGTGGCCGACCACTGCGCCGAGGTGCGGCGGCGGCTGCCCGGCGTGACGGAGATCGTGCTGCAGCTCGACGAGCCCGGCCTGCCGGGGGTGCTGGCGGGCACGGTGCCGACGGCGTCCGGGTTCGGGCGGCTGGCGGCCGTGGAGGAGTGGCGGGTGGAGGAGTCGCTGCGGCTGTTCGGCGAGCCGGTGGTGCACTGCTGCGCGCCCGCGGTCCCGTTCGCGCTGCTGCGGCGGGCCAAGGCGCGCGGGGTCTCCGTCGACGCCTCCCTGCTGCGGCGGCGCGACGAGGAGGAGCTGGGCGAGCTGGTCGAGGCGGGGATGACGCTGTTCCTGGGGGTCGTGCCGGGCGCCGGCAACCGGCTGCCGGACCTGGGGGCGATCGCCAGGCCGGCGGTGGAGCTGTGGCGGCGGCTCGGGTTCGCGCCGGACGAGCTGGCCGGGCGGGTCGTGCTCACGCCCGCGTGCGGGCTGGCCGGGGCGTCGCCGGCGTACGCGCGGGCGGCGCTGGCCGCCTGCCGCAAGGCCGCCCGCGTGCTCAAGGACGATCCGGCGGGCGGCGAGGGCTAGCGGCACGCCTTTCGTAAGCACCGTGTTGTCGGTGCCCGGCGGTAGCGTTTGCTCAGGTTGCCGTACGGAAGGAGAGCCCGCGTGAGCGAGTCGAGCGCTGAGGTCGAAGGCGTGCCCGTGGCCGCGCTCAAGCGGCACGCCGAGCTGAGCGATCTGGTCGAGGACGCCCGCTGGCGCTACTACGTGCTCGACCAGCCGACGGTCAGTGACGCACAGTTCGACGCGTGGTTCGGGGAGCTGCTGGCCCTGGAGGAGGCCCATCCGTCGCTGCAGACGCCCGACTCACCGACGCAAAAGGTGGGGGCGCCGCCCTCGGGCGACTTCGCCAAGGTCCAGCACCTGGCCAGGATGGAGAGCCTCGACAACGCGTTCACCGCCGAGGACATGGCGGCCTGGCAGGCCCGCGCCGAGCGGCTGGCCGAGGGCGACCCCGGGCCCTATCTGTGCGAGCTGAAGATCGACGGCCTGGCCATCGCGCTGGTCTATCGCGACGGCAGGCTGGAGCGGGGCGCCACCCGCGGCGACGGGCGCACCGGCGACGACGTGACGGACAACGTCCGCACGATCCAGGGCGTGCCCCACCGGCTCACCGGCGACGACGTGCCGAGCCTGGTCGAGGTGCGCGGCGAGGTCTACATCCCGGTCGAGGGCTTCAGACGGCTCAACGAGCAGCTCGTCGAGCAGGGCAAGCCGCCCTTCGCCAACCCGCGCAACTCCGCCGCAGGCACCCTCCGCCAGAAGGACCCGCGGGTCACCGCGCAGCGGCCGCTGCGGATGCTGGTGCACGGCGTCGGCGTCTGGGAGGGCGCGGTCGCGCCGCGCACGCAGTCGGAGACCTACGCGCGGCTGCGCGAGTTCGGGCTGCCGGTCAGCGACCTCTACAAGGTGGTGCCGACGCTCACCGAGGTCGACGAGTTCATCGAGCACTACCGGGTGCACCGGCACGACCCGGCCTACGAGATCGACGGGGTCGTGGTCAAGGTCGACGACCTGCGCACGCAGCGCGAGCTGGGCTCGACCTCGCGCGCGCCGCGGTGGGCGATGGCCTTCAAATACCCGCCCGAGGAGGTCAACACCAAGCTGCTCGACATCCAGGTGGGGGTGGGGCGCACCGGGCGGGTGACGCCGTTCGCGGTGATGGAGCCGGTGGTGGTGTCCGGGTCCACGGTCGAGCGGGCCACGCTGCACAACGCCGCGATCGTGCAGAAGAAGGGCGTCCTCATCGGCGACACGGTCGTGCTGCGCAAGGCCGGCGACGTCATCCCCGAGGTCGTGGGGCCGGTGACGGCGCTGCGCGACGGGTCCGAGCGGGAGTTCGTCATGCCGACGCACTGCCCCGAGTGCGGCACGCTGCTCGCGTACGAGAAGGAGGGCGACGCCGACCTGCGCTGCCCCAACGCCCGGGCCTGCCCGGCGCAGATCCGCGAGCGCGTCTACTTCGCGGCCGGGCGGCGGGCGCTCGACATCGACGGGCTCGGCTACGTCGCGGCCACCGCGCTCTCCCAGCCGTTGCCGCCGCAGGAGCCGGTGGTGCGCACCGAGGCCGACCTGTTCGACCTCACGCTGGAGCAGTTGCTGCCCATCAGGTCCGTGGTCCGCGACCCCGACTCCGGCCTGCCCAAGATCGACCCGAAGACCGGTGAGGAAAAGGTCGTCACCCTCTTCTCCAACCAGAACGGCGAGCCCAGCGCCGGGGCGCGGCTGCTCATCCAGGAGCTGGAGCGGGCCAAGCAGGTCCCGCTCGCGCAGCTCCTGGTGGCGCTGTCGATCCGGCACGTCGGGCCGCCCACGGCGCGCGACCTCGCGGCCGCCCTGCGCTCGATCGACGCGATCATGAACGCGTCCGAGGAGGAGCTGGCCGCGATCGAGGGCATCGGGCCGCGGGTGGCGGCGACGATCAAGGAGTGGTTCGAGGTCGACTGGCACCGAGAGATCATCGAGCGGTGGCGGGCCGCCGGGGTGCGGATGGAGGACGAGCCCGCGCCGGAGAAGGGGCCGCAGACGCTCGAAGGGCTGACGTTCGTGGTGACGGGCACCCTGGAGGGCTACACGCGCGACTCGGCCTCCGACGCGCTCGCCGCGCGGGGCGGGAAGGTGGCCTCGTCGGTGTCGAAGAAGACGTCGTTCCTGATCGCGGGGGACAACGCGGGGTCGAAGTACGACAAGGCGGTGACGCTCGGGGTGCCGATCCTGGACGGGGCCGGGTTCGAGGTGCTGCTGAAGAACGGGCCGGAGGCGGCGGCCGAGGCGGCGGCCGAGGCGGCGGTCAGACCGGAGGCGTAAGGGCCGAGCGGCGTACGCGGCCGGTACGGACCGGGCAGGGTTTGCTACGTACGGTGGTTTTTGGGTATATGTCGGAAAGGAGAACTACGGACCGTACGCGCTTGGTTTCGCGAAGTGGGCTGAAGGTCGTACCCTCCCATAGTGACCTCATGGGGGTTCTGTTATCGATGACTGACCCAACCGACACCCGCGACACCGGACCACGCGTCGGCACGCCGCTCTGGGCGTTCCTCGCCGGCATCACGGTGATCGGCTTCACCGCTCTGCTCGTGGCCATGCTCAGGCTCGACGCCACGGGGCTCACCGCGCTGGCCCGCACCGCACTGTTCTGGGTGCTGGTGGTCCTCGTGATCCTCGGCGAGCTGCGGCCCGTGATGGTGTCCTCCGCCGCCTCGGTGGGCGGCACCTACCCGTCCACCATGTTCACCTTCGCCGTGCTGCTGCACTACGGGCTGCCGGTCGCGGTGCTGCTGCAGGCCGTCGCGGTCGCGCTCAACGGCGTGCTGACGCGCAAGGCGTGGCACCGGGTCATGTTCAACATCGCGCAGTCGACCCTCGCGCTCACCGCCGCGGCCGTGGTCCTGGGGGCGTTCGGCATCGCGCCGAGCCCGTCCGTGCCCTGGGAGCCCGACGTGCCCGGCCTGGTGCCGATCGCGCTGGCCGGGATCGCCTACTTCGCCACCCGTGCCACCCTCGTCAGCGGCGCGGTCGCGCTGCACGAGCGGCGCTCCATCGTCCGGGTGCTGCGGGTCACCGTGGGGCCGCAGAGCCTCGTCTACGTCGCGCTGCTCGGCATGGCGCCGCTGGTCGTCGTGGTCATGAACCACACGCCCGGCCTCGTGCCGCTGTTCGTCGCGCCGCTCGCGGCCGTCTACTTCACCGCCACGCTGTCCATGCGCCGCGACCACCAGGCGATGCACGACGAGCTGACCGGCCTGCCCAACCGCAAGATGCTCATCGTGAGCACCGAGGAGGCGCTGGCCGAGGCCCGCCACGACGAGCGGGTCGGCCTGTTCCTGCTCGACCTCGACCGGTTCAAGGAGGTCAACGACACGATGGGCCACCCGGTGGGCGACCGGCTGCTGCAGATGGTCGCGCACCGCCTGACCCACTCCGTGCGCCCCGGCGACGTGGTGGCCCGGCTGGGCGGCGACGAGTTCGCCGTGCTGCTGCCCTCGATCCGCGACACCCACGCGGCCCGCGAGGTCGCGGCTCGGCTGCGCGCGGCGCTGACCGAGCCGGTGCGGCTGGAGGGCATGACGTTCGACGTGGACGCCTCGGTCGGCATCGCGCTCTACCCGGACCACGCCCCCGACTTCGAGCTGCTGCTCCAGCGCGCCGACGTGGCGATGTACCTCGCGAAGGAGGGGCGCACCGGCGTCGAGCTCTACCAGCCGGACAAGGACCGCAACTCGCCCGAGCGGCTGACGTTACTGGGTGACCTGCGACGCGCCATCGACGGCGGCGAGCTGCGGCTGCACTACCAGCCCGAGGTCGGGCTGGGCAGCGGCGCGGTGCGGGGCGTGGAGGCGCTGCTGCGCTGGCGGCATCCGGTGCACGGGATGATCCCGCCGTCGGAGTTCGTGCCGCTGGCGGAGCAGTCCTATCTGATGCGGCAGCTCACGGCGTACGTGATCGAGCAGGCGCTGGCGCAGGCCGCGTCCTGGTGGCACGGCGGGCTGCGGGTGCCGGTCTCGGTCAACATCTCGGCCCGCGACCTGCTCGACTCCGCGCTGCCCGAGCAGCTGGAGGTGGGGCTGGCCCGCTACGGGCTGCCGCCCGCGGCCATCCAGCTCGAGGTGACCGAGCGCATCCTGACCGGCGACCAGGCCTACACGCAGGAGACCATCAAGGCGCTCGCCACGCTGGGCGTGCCGCTGTCGCTGGACGACTTCGGCACTGGCTACTCCTCGCTCATCCGGCTGCAGCGGCTGGCGGTGTCCGAGGTCAAGATCGACGCCTCGTTCGTGCGCAGGATCGCCGACTCCGAGGACGACGACCGGATCGTCCGCTCGATCGTCGACCTGGTGCGCTCGCTCGGGCTGCGCTCGGTCGCCGAGGGCGTCGAGTCGGACGACGTCGCCATGCGGCTGGCCGAGATGGGCTGCGACGTGGGGCAGGGGTGGCTGTTCGGCGAGCCGATGCCGGCCGCGGAGATGACGGCCTGGCTGCGCGAGCGCGCCGGGGCCCCGTCCGCCGAGTACGGCTACCAGCCCGAGGTGACCCACACCGCCTGACCATGCCGACGTGCTTCGTGGGAGCGCTTCCAACGAACGCCGCGCGGATGTTGCCAGGGAGTTAATCGTTCAGGTGCGCTGCGTCAAGCCCCCTAGGATGGCATTGTCCAAAGACTCCATCCACGAAACGGGTTAAACGACTCATGTCCGCCATAACCCGCGACGAGGTCGCACACCTGGCCCGGTTGTCCAGGCTGGCGCTCACGGACGACGAGCTCGACCACTACGCCACCCAGCTCGATGCCATCATCGAGTCGGTCGCGAAGGTGGCCGAGGTCGCGGCCGAGGACGTTCCGCCTTCGTCGCACGCGCTTCCGCTCACCAATGTCTTCCGTGCCGACGAGGCGCGGCCGTCCCTGACCCCCGAGCAGGCGCTCTCCGGCGCGCCCGCCGTCGAGGACGACCGCTTCCAGGTGCCGCGCATCCTCGGGGAGGAGGCATGAGTCTCATCCGCAAGACCGCCGCCCAGCTCGGATCCATGATCGCCGCGGGCGAGGTGTCGGCCGTCGAGGTGGCCGAGGCGCACCTCGACCGCATGGCCGAGGTGGAGCCCAAGGTCCAGGCGTTCCTGCACGTCGACCGCGAGGTGACGCTGGAGCAGGCGCGGGCGGTCGACGCCCGGCTGCGCGCGGGCGAGAAGCTGGGCCCGCTGGCCGGCGTGCCGATCGCGCACAAGGACATCTTCACCACCCGCGACATGCCGACCACGGCGGCGTCCAAGATCCTGGAGGGCTGGCGGCCCCCCTACGACGCGACCGTCACGGCCCGGCTGCGCGAGGCCGGGCTGGTCATCCTCGGCAAGACCAACCTCGACGAGTTCGCCATGGGCTCCTCGACCGAGAACTCCGCCTACCACGTCACCCGCAACCCGTGGGACCTGACGCGGGTGCCCGGCGGCTCCTCCGGCGGCTCCAGCGCCGCGGTGGCGGCCTACGAGGCGCCGCTGTCCACCGGCACCGACACCGGCGGCTCGATCCGGCAGCCGGCCTCGGTCACCGGCATCGTGGGCATGAAGCCGACCTACGGCGGCTCGTCCCGCTACGGCCTCATCGCCTTCGCCAGCTCGCTCGACACGCCGGGCCCCTTCGCCCGCAACGTGCTCGACGCGGCGCTGCTGCACGAGGCGTTCTCCGGCCACGACCCGATGGACTCCACCTCCATCGACGCGCCGGTCCCGAGCGTGGTCGAGGCGGCCCGCAACCCCGACATCGCCGGCCTGCGCGTCGGCGTCGTCAAGGAGTTCTCCGGCGAGGGCTACCAGACCGGCGTGCTGGCCCGCTACCACGAGGCCGTCAAGCTGCTGGAGTCGCTGGGCGCCACCGTGGTCGAGGTGTCCTGCCCGTCGTTCACCACGGCGCTGCCGGCCTACTACCTGATCGCGCCGTCGGAGTGCTCGTCCAACCTGGCCCGCTTCGACGCCATGCGCTACGGCCTGCGCGTCGGCGACGACGGCAGCCGCAGCGCCGAGGAGGTCATGGCGCTGACCCGCGCCGCCGGCTTCGGCCCGGAGGTCAAGCGGCGCATCATGCTCGGCACGTACGCGCTGTCCAGCGGCTACTACGACGCCTACTACGGTCAGGCGCAGAAGGTCCGCACCGTCATCGCGCGCGAGTTCGAGGCCGCCTACCAGCAGGTGGACGTCCTGGTCTCGCCGACCACGCCGACCACGGCGTTCGCGATCGGCGAGCGCGCCGACGACCCGATGGCGATGTACCTCGCCGACCTGTGCACCATCCCGTCCAACCTCGCGGGCAACGCGGCCATGTCGGTGCCGTGCGGCCTCGCCGACGAGGACGGCCTGCCGGTCGGTCTCCAGATCATGGCCCCGGTGCTCGCCGACGACCGCTGCTACCGCGTCGGCGCCGCCATCGAGCGCGCCCTGGAGAGCCGCTGGGGCGGCAGCCTCCTGTCCCAGGCCCCGGAGCTGTAGGACTGCGGGCTGTCAGACGCGGACCGCAGGACGAGGGAGGAGACGGCGGCATGCTCACGCGCATCGGGATCGACGGGTTCAGGTCCTTCCTGGACTTCGCCCTCGACGTGCCGCCGTCCCCACGCGAGCATGGCCCTGTCCCACCGGCCGGTGGGACAGGGTCCGCTGCCGCGGTTCACGATGCGGCTCGTCGCAGAGCCGGTGCCGGCTCGAAGGCGCTTCCTTCGACCGCCTACGCGATAGCTTGAAAAGCAACGATCTGAACTAAGGACCTCATCATGACTGCCGGTACGCTCATGCCGTACGACGAAGCGCTGGAGCGGTTCGAGCCGGTGCTCGGGCTGGAGACGCACGTCGAGCTGGGCACCAGGTCGAAGATGTTCTGCGGCTGCAAGACCACCTTCGGCGCTCCGCCCAACACGCAGGTCTGCCCGACCTGCCTGGCGCTGCCCGGCGCGCTGCCGGTGGCCAACGCCATGGCGATCGAGTCGACGATCCGCATCGGCCTGGCGCTCAACTGCTCGATCGCCGAGTGGTGCCGCTTCGCCCGGAAGAACTACTTCTATCCGGACATGCCGAAGAACTACCAGATCTCCCAGTACGACGAGCCGCTCTGCTTCGACGGCTACCTCGACGTCGAGGTCAACGGCGAGACCGTGCGGATCGGCATCGAGCGGGTGCACCTGGAGGAGGACACCGGCAAGTCCACCCACGTGGGCGGCGCGACCGGGCGCATCCACGGGGCCGACCACTCGATCGTCGACTACAACCGGGCGGGCATCCCGCTGGTCGAGATCGTCACCAAGCCCATCCCCGGCACCGACCGCCTCGCGCCCGACGTCGCCCGCGCGTACGTCACCGAGCTGCGCGAGATCATGCGCTCGCTCGGCGTCTCCGACGTGCGCATGGAGGAGGGCTCGCTGCGCTGCGACGTCAACGTCTCGCTGATGCCGCGCGGCGCGTCGGAGTGGGGCACCCGCACCGAGACCAAGAACGTCAACTCGCTGCGCAGCGTCGAGCGGGCCGTGCGCAGCGAGATCGAGCGGCAGGCCGCCGTCCTCGCCGACGGCGGCACGATCGTCCAGGAGACGCGGCACTTCCACGAGGACACCGGCACCACCACGTCCGGGCGTTCCAAGGAGGAGGCGCAGGACTACCGCTACTTCCCCGAGCCCGACCTGGTGCCGATCGCGCCCGACCCCGCGTGGGTGGCCGAGCTGAAGGCGGCGCTGCCCGAGCTGCCGTCGGTGCGGCGCAAGCGGCTGCAGGCCGAGTGGGGGTTGTCCGACCTCGACATGCAGGCCATGCACAACGCCGACGCGTTCGACCTGGTCGAGGCGACGGTGGCGGCCGGCGCGCCGGCGGCCGACGCGCGCAAGTGGTGGATGGGCGAGCTGGCCCGCCGCGCCAACGAGACCGGCGTGCCGCTGGCCGAGCTGGCCATCACGCCGGCGCAGGTCGCCCGGGTGACCGAGCTGGTCGCCTCCGGCGCGCTCAACGACAAGCTGGCGCGCGAGGTGCTGGAGGGCGTGCTCGGCGGCGAGGGCAGCCCTGACGAGGTCGTCGAGGCGCGCGGGCTGCAGATCGTCAACGACGAGGGCGAGCTGTCGGCGATCATCGACAAGGTGCTGGCCGACAACGCCGACGCGGCCGACAAGGTACGCGCAGGAAAGATCGCCGCCGCCGGAGCGCTGGTCGGTGGCGTCATGCGGGCCAGCAAGGGCAAGGCGGACGCCGCCCGCGCCCGGCAGCTCATCCTGGAGAAGCTGGGCGTGTCCGAGTAACCACCCGGACGCGCGATACAGGGGCCTCGTCGCTTCGGCGGCGGGGCCCTCGTACGTGGTAAGGCCGGTCCTAGGTCCGATTGCCGAGGCCGACCGGCACCCCCGCAGGAGGTGCGGCGCGCGGGCAGGCCGTAGTTTCTGCGGCATGACGAGGAAAGCGTTGACGGCCGGCCTGGTGGCGCTGATGTCACTGGTGGCCTTCGAGTACATGGCGGTCGCGATCGCGATGCCGGTCGTGGCCGAGGAACTGGGCGGGCTGGAGCTGTACGGGCTGGCCTTCAGCGGCGCGATGGCGGCGAGCGTGGTCGGCACGGTGCTCGGCGGCCGGTGGGCCGACCTGCGCGGGCCCAAGGCGCCGCTGTGGACGGGCGTGGCCGGGTTCGCGGCCGGGCTGGGCGTGGCGGGGCTCGCGCCGAGCATGGAAGTGCTGATCGCGGGCCGCTTCGTCCAGGGGTTCGGCGGGGCGCTGGTCAGCGTGGCGCTGTACGTGCTGGTGGCCCGGGTCTATCCCGAGGAGCTGCATCCGAGGATCTTCTCGTTGTTCGCGACGGCGTGGGTGGTGCCGTCGATGGTGGGCCCGGCGATCGTGGGCGTGCTGACCGACGCGCTCGGCTGGCGGTCGGTGTTCCTGCTGGTGCCGTTCCTGACCGTGGCGGCCGGGTTGCTGCTGCTGCGCGGGCTGGCCGGGCAGCCGGTGAGCGGCGGGCAGCGGGCGCCCGCCCCCGGCCTGCCCGCGAAGATCGCGTGGGCGGCGGTGACCGCCGTCGGGGCCGCGCTCATGCAGTACGGCAGCACGGGGGGCCGGCTGCCCCTGCTGGTCGCCGGGCTCGTGGTGCTGGCCGTGGCGCTGCCCAGGCTGCTGCCGGCCGGGACGCTGCGGGCGGCCCGCGGGCTGCCGTCCGTGGTGGGGCTGCGCGGGCTGGCCGCCGGGGCGTTCTTCGCGGCCGAGGTCATGGTGCCGCTCATGCTGCGCGAGGAGCGCGAGCTGTCCACGACGGCGGCCGGGCTGGTGCTCACCGGTGGCGCGCTGAGCTGGTCGTTCGCGTCATGGCTGCAGGGGCGGGAGGTCTTCGGGCAGCGCACCAACCTGCGGCTCGGCTCGGCGATGATCGCGCTGGGCATCGTGGTCATGGGGGCGGTCACGATCCCGTCGGTGCCGTTGGCGGTGGCGTATCCGGCATGGATCGTCACCGGGTTCGGGATCGGGCTGATCTACCCGACGCTGTCGGTGCTCACGCTGGAGCTGTCGGCGCCCGGCGAGCAGGGGGAGAACAGCTCGGCGCTGCAGGTGGGGGAGTCGGTGTTCTCGGTGGTGTCGGTGGCGGTCACGGGGGCGCTGTTCCTGTCGGCGGGGCGGGAGTACTGGGTGGTGTTCGCGGCGACGCTGGTGATGGCGGTGGCGGGGCTGGCCGTCGCCCCCAGGGCGTTCGGCAGCCGTGAGGCCACCCCGCCGCCCGGGCCCGGCCGGCCTGGCGAGGCCGGCCAGGCCGGCCAGGCCGGCGGGGCGGGCCAGGCCGGCGCCGGCCAGGCCGGGGCGGCGGCGGGTCAGTCTTCGGCGGGGCCCGCGTAGGAGGCCGCGCGCCGCCGGGCCGCCAGGCGCCGCGCGAGCGGCGTCAGCAGCGCCAGCGCCGACAGCGCCAGCAGCACCGCCGCGACCGGGCTGCGCACCAGGACGCTCACGTCGCCCGCGCCGATCGCCAGCGCCCGGCGGAGCTGGATCTCCGCCATCGGCCCCAGGATCATGCCGATCACCGCGGGGGCGACCGGCAGGCCGAAGCGGCGCATGGCGTAGCCGAGCAGGCCGAGGAGGTACAGCACGAACAGGTCCACGACGGTGCCGTTCAGCGCGTACACGCCGAGGGCGGCGAACAGCACGATCCCGGCGTACAGGTACGGCCTGGGCACCCGCAGCACCCGCGCCCACAACGGGGCCAGCGGCAGGTTGAGCACCAGCAGCATCGCGTTGCCGATGAACAGCGAGGCGATCATGGCCCAGACCAGCGCCGGGTTGTGGTCGAAGAGCTGCGGGCCGGGCTGCAGGCCGTACTGCTGGAAGGCGGCCAGCATGATCGCGGCGGTCGCGGAGGTGGGCAGGCCCAGCGTGAGCAGCGGCACGAGGGTGCCGGCGGCGGAGGCGTTGTTGGCCGCCTCGGGACCGGCGACGCCCTCGATGGCGCCCTTGCCGTACTCCTCGCGGGCCACGCCGCGGGCCAGGCGGCGCTCGGCCGCGTACGACAGGAACGTCGGGATCTCGGCACCGCCGCCCGGCAGCGCCCCGAACGGGAACCCCAGCGCCGTGCCGCGCAGCCACGGCCCCCAGGAGCGCCGCCAGTCCGCGCGCCCCATCCACGCCCGGCCGACGGGCACCACGGAGGGCGGGGAGTGGCGCAGCCGCGAGGCCACGTACAGGGCCTCGCCGAGCGCGAACAGCCCGACCGCGACGATCACCACGTCGACGCCGTCGAGGAGCTGCGGGACGCCGAGCGTGAGCCGCGCCTGCCCGGTCTGCTGGTCGATGCCGATCAGCCCGATCACCAGGCCGAGGCCGAGCGAGGCGAGGCCGCGCACGACCGAGCGCGACAGCACCGACGACACGGCGGTGAACGCGAGGACGGCCAGCGCGAAGTAGTCCTCCGGCCCGAACGAGATCGCGAACGCCACCACCGCCGGGGCCGCCACGACCAGCAGCGCGGTGGCGATGGTCCCGGCCACGAACGAGCCGATGGCCGCCGTGGCGAGGGCCTGCGCCGCCCGCCCGCGCCGGGCCATCTTGTTGCCCTCCAGCGCGGTGATCATGGAGGAGGACTCGCCGGGCGTGTTGAGCAGGATGGACGTGGTCGAGCCGCCGTACATGCCGCCGTAGTAGATGCCGGCGAACATGATGAACGCGGCGGTCGGCGGCACCGTGAACGTGACCGGCAGCAGCAGCGCCACCGTCATCGCCGGCCCGATGCCGGGCAGCACGCCGACCAGGGTGCCGAGGGTGACGCCGATCAGCGCGTACATGAGGTTGACGGGGGTGAGCGCGGCGGCGAAGCCGTCCAGCAGCAGCTCCAGGGAGGCCATCTCACATCACCCCCGCGAGCGGCCCGTCCGGCAGCCGCACGCCGAGCCCCTTGACGAACAGCACGTACGTGACCACGCCGATGACCACGGAGACCACGGCCGCCCGGGCCTTGTGCTCGGCCCCGAGCGCCACCGACAGCCCGAAGAACAGCAGGCTCGCCCCGATGATCCAGCCGAGCAGGTCCAGCAGCGCGGCGAAGGCCAGGAAGATCCCGCTCACCAGCAGCACGCCCCGGAGGTCGGCGGGGGCGGCGGCGTCCACGTCCTCGCTCTCCTCGGGGTCGCCGTGCCCGCCGCGCAGCACGTCGAACACGTAGAACAGGCCGATGACGACCATGGCCCCGCCGACCAGCACGGGGAAGAACCGTGGCCCGGGGCCGAGCCGGGAGGCCGCCGCCGAGACGTCGAGCGTCCCGGCGATCACGAAGACCCCCAGCCCGAGCACCACGAGCGCGAGCCCGAGCTCGGGCCGCCACCACGAACGCAGGCGGGTCATCAGGACACGAGCCCCATCTCGGCGATGATGCCCTTGACCCGGGTCTGCTCGGCGCTCAGGAAGTCGGCGAACTGCTGACCGGTCTGGAAGGAGTCGATCCAGCCGTTCTTGGCCACGGCGTCCTTCCACGGCTGCGCGTCGTGCATCTTGGTGACCAGGTCGGTCAGCGCGGTCTTGTCGGCCTCGGACAGGCCGGCGGGGGCGACGAAGCCGCGCCAGTTGGCCAGCTCCACGTCCAGGCCGCCCTCCTTGAGCGTGGGCGCGTCGAGGTCGGGCAGGCGCTCGCCGGAGGTGACGCCGAGGGCGCGCAGCTTGCCCGACCTGACGTGCTCGGCGAACTCGGAGACGCCCGACACGCCCGCGGTGACCTTGCCGCCGAGCAGCTCGTTGAGCGCCTCGCCGCCGCCGGAGTGCGCGATGTAGTTGACCTGCTTGGGGTCCACGCCCGCGGCCTTGGCCATGAGCCCGGCCACGATGTGGTCGGTGCCGCCCGCCGAGCCGCCGGAGATCGACACCTTCGCCGGGTCGGCCTTCCACGCGGCCACCAGGTCGGCCAGCGTCTTGTGGGGCGAGGTGGCCGGGACCACGACGATCTCGTACTCCTCGGTCAGCTTCGCGATCGGCGTGGTCTCCGCCAGCGTGACCTTCGACTTGTTCTGCTCGATGGCGCCCACCATGACCAGGCCCATCGTCATGAGCAGGTTGCCGTTGCCCTTCTCGCCGGCGAGCTGGGCCAGGCCGATCGTGCCGCCCGCGCCCGGCACGTTGTAGACCTCGACCTTGCGGTCCGGCGCGGCGCTCTTGAACGCCTGCTCGGCGGTGCGCGAGGTCTGGTCCCAGCCGCCGCCGGGCGCGGCCGGGGCCATGATCCGCAGCGACCCCGAGGCGCTGGTCCCGCCGCCCTGTCCGCCGCAGCCGCTCAGCGCGGCGAGGGAGAACGCCGCGAGCGCGGCGAATATGCGCAGACGCATGATCCACTCCAGGAAAGAAAGTTCACGGTTATGAAACTGGGATGGTGAATCCCCTTCCGATCCGCGTCGAGGCTTTGCATGCTTGCCGTCATAGTGGTCGTATTGGTCGTGACCTGGGTGAAGGCGTATGTGGCTCGCGAGACGGGTGCGTGAGGCCCCGCTGGGCACCCAGCTCTTCGTACTTCAGATGGTGATCGTGCTGATGGCCGCCGGCGGCACGGCCGCGGTGTGGGCGGGGCACACCCGCGAGCAGCTCGACGCGCTGCACCAGCAGCGGGCGCTCGCCATCGCCCAGTCGGTGGCCGCGCTCCCGCAGGTCCGCGACGCGTTCCGGCGGCCCGACCCGGAGAGCGTGCTGCAGCCGCTGGCGCTGGGCGTCCAGCAGGAGACCGGCGCCGACTACGTCGTCATCGCCGACGCCCGGCAGCGCCGCTACGCCCACCCCAACGCCTCGCTCATCGGCAAGCGGCTGTCCACCGACGGCACGGTGGTGCTGCGTACCGGCCGGAGCTGGGTCGGCACGGAGACCGGCACGCTCGGCACCACGGTCCGCGGCAAGACCCCGATCCGCGACGAGTACGGCGCCGTCATCGGCCTGGTGTCCGTCGGCGTCCTGGAGACCACGGTCATGAACCAGCTCGGCGGCGCGCTGCCGCCGCTGGTGTGGACCGCGCTCGCGGTCATGCTGGCCGGGCTGGCGCTGGCCGCGCTCGTCACCGCCCGGGTGCGCAGGCAGACCTTCGGCCTGGAGCCGAGGGAGATCGCGGCGCTGCTGGAGCAGCGCGAGGGCGTGCTGCACGGCGTCAAGGAGGGCGTGCTCGCGCTCGACCTCGACGGCCGGGTGACGCTGGTCAACGACGCCGCCCGCGACCTGCTCGGCGCGGTCGCCGAGGGCGAGGACCTGACCGGGCTGCCGGTCTCGGAGCGCCTGCGCGACGTGCTCGGCGGCGCCGACCCTGGCGAGGACCGCGTCGTGCTGCACGGCGAGCGGGTGCTGGTGCTCAACCGCACCCCCGTGTCCGTACGCGGCCGGCACCTCGGCTGGGTCGTCACCCTCAGGGACCGCACCGAGCTGATCCGCCTGGCCCGCGAGCTGGACGACGCCAGCAGCGCCACCGACGCGCTGCGGGCGCAGGCCCACGAGTTCGCCAACCGCATGCACACCGTCGTCGGGCTGCTGGAGCTGGGCGAGCACGAGGCCGCGATCGGCTTCATCACCCGCACCACGCGCGGCACGTACGCCAGCGACCTGCGCGAACGGGTCCAGGACCCCACGCTGGCCGCGCTGCTGCTGGCCAAGTCGGCCGAGGCCGCGGAGCGCGGCGCGACGCTCGTGCTGTCGGAGGACTCCCGGGTGCCGGAGGGCACGCTCGGCGATCCGCAGGACGCCGTCCTCGTCGTCGGCAACCTGGTGGCCAACGCGATCGACGCGCTCGACGGCGCGCCGGGCACGATCGAGGTCTCGGTGCGCTCCGACGCGGGCGGCCTGCGCGTACGGGTCGGCGACTCCGGCCCGGGCATCGCCCCCGACCTGGTCGAGGAGGTGTTCAGGGAGGGCTTCACCACCAAGGCCGCCCATTCGGGGCCGCGCGGCCTCGGCCTGGCCCTGACCCGGCAGGCGTGCCTGCGCCGGGGCGGCTGGGTGCGTGTGGGCAACGCGGGCGGCGCGGTCTTCACCGCCTTCCTGCCCTCCCTCATGGAGGCCGCCGTGGGGACGCGAGTGCCATGAGCGACGTACGGGTGCTGGTCGTGGACGACGACTTCATGGTGGCCCGCATCCACGGCGGTTACGTCGCCCGCGTGCCCGGCTTCCAGGTGGTGTCCACGGCCCACACGGGAGCCGGAGCCCTCGCCGCGGCGGCCGAGTCGCGGCCCGACCTCGTGCTGCTCGACATCTATTTGCCCGACATGTCGGGGCTGGAGGTGCTGAAGGCGCTCCGCGACGTGGACGTCCTCATGATCAGTGCCGCCCGCGACGTGGCCACGGTCCAGGAGGCCATGCGCGGCGGCGCGATGAACTATCTGATCAAGCCGTTCACCGCCGCCGCCCTGGCCGAACGCCTCCGGCACTACGCCGACACCCGCCGTCGTCTGACCGCCATCGGAGCCGAGGTCCGCCAGGACGACGTGGACCGCCTCTTCGGCGCGCCCGCCGCCACAGCGCCACTGCCGAAGGGGTTGTCGGCGGCCACCTGCGCGCTGGTCGCCGACACGCTCAGGGAGGCGGGCCGCGACCTGTCCGCGGCCGAGACCGCCGAGCTCACGGGCCTGTCGCGGGTGAGCGCCCGCCGCTACCTCGACCACCTGAGCACGGCGGGCCGGGCCGAGTCGCGGCCACGGTACGGCACCGCCGGCCGTCCGGAGCACCGCTACCGGTGGCTAGGTTGACACACTTCCGTATCCATTTCCCGTGACATATGCGGATCCCCGTGCCTTACTGTTGCCTGAGACTTGGCTGCGGACCGGGAGGAGATTGAGGCGTGCGCGACGCCGGACCGATCGAATCACCGACCGACCCGTTCGCCTCGGTGCCCATGCCCACGTCGAGCGTCTCGAGGAAGCCGCGCATCGAAGGACTGCCGCCGGGCGTCTCCAGGGACATCTTCGGCCCGCCCGACCGCCAGGACACCCGGCAGGGGCAGGGCCCCGGCGCGCCGGGAGGTCCCGCGGCCGGCTCGCTGCCGCCCGTGACGCCGCCGGCCCAGCCCTGGCCCATGAAGGAGAAGGAGCCCGCGTCGCCCGCCCCCGTGTTCGGGTCCGGACCGGGCGAGCGGCCCTCCTTGAGCAGCGACCCCGAGCCGCCCCGGCGCCGCCGCGTGCTGCCCGGCCTCGCGCTGCTCGTGGTGGTGCTCGCCGCCCTGGCGTACGTGGTGCCCGCCGTCTTCATGTCCGGCTCGGTGTTACGCGGCACCCGCGTGGCGGAGGTGGACATCGGCGGCCTGACCGTCACGCAGGCGGCCGACAAGCTCCGCGACGAGCTGGGCGCCAGACTCAGCAGGCCGGTCACGGTCGAGATCGGCGACAAGAAGGACACCGTCCAGGCCGACGAGGCCGGGCTTGAGCTGGACGTGGTCGGCACCATCGGCCAGGCGCCCAGCGGGTTCCCCAGCCCCGTGGAGGTCTGGCGGGGCCTGACCGGCACCACCGAGCTCCAGCCGAAGATCAACATCGACTCCTCCCAGCTCGCCAGGACCGTGGACGGCCTGGCCGAGGTCGTGGACAAGCCCGCCGTCGAAGGGCGCGTCACCTTCGCCGGGCTGGAGCCCAAGGCCCGCCGGCCCGCCGACGGCGTGGTGCTCGACCGCGAGGACGCCGTACGCCGCATCGGCGACACCTTCCTGCGCGGCGGCGGCAACGTCGTCCTCACCCTGCGGCCCGCCAAGCCCGTCACCACCCCCGAGGCGGTGGAGGCGGCCATGACCAAGGCGCGCCAGGCCGTGGCCGCGCCCCTGACGCTCACCGCGAGCGGCCGGCAGGCGCAGGTCACCCCGGCGATGATCGCGGCCAACCTGGCGTTCGTGCCGGACGGCGACGGCACGCTGGTGGCCCAGTTCGACGCCAAGGCGGCGCTCGCCGGGCTGGAGAGCACCCTGGTCGACGCCGCCCAGCAGCCGCGTGACGCGACGTACCAGATCGTCAACGACGCGCCGGTCCTGGTGCCCTCCCGCACCGGCAGGGGCGTGAACGACAAGCTGCTCGCCAGGGACGCCGAGAAGGTCTTCGACGCCGGCGGCGCCCGTGTCGTCCCCGTACGGCTCGGCACGGTCGAGCCGGCCGTCACCACCCAGCAGATCCGCGGCCTCGGCGTCAAGGAGCAGGTGGCCACCTTCACCACGTCCTTCGAGTGCTGCCAGACCCGCGTCACCAACATCAGGCGCATGGCGCAGCAGCTCGACGGCCATGTGGTGAAGCCGGGGGAGACGTTCTCCATCAACGAGGTCATCGGCGAGCGGACCGTCGAGGACGGCTACGTCATGGCCGGGCAGCTCGTCGGCGGGCGCATGGTCAGCCTCGTCGGCGGCGGCGTCTCGCAGTTCGCCACGACCATGTACAACGCGGCCTTCTTCGGCGGCTTCGAGGACGTCGAGCACCAGCCCATGGACTACTACGCGCCGCGCTACCCGGCCGGCCGCGACGTCGCGCTGCTCTACCCCGAGACCGACCTCAAGTGGCGCAACGACTCCGAGTACGGCGTGCTGGTGAAGACCGCCTCCACCGACACCTCCGTGACGGTGACGCTCTGGAGCACCAAGCGCTACGACAAGATCGAGGCGGTCACGTCGGAGCGGCGGGACGTCGTCCCGTTCCGCAGTGAGGTCAGCTCCGAGCCGGGCTGCCTGCCCACCCTCGGGCAGGAGGGCTTCACCGTCGACGTCACCCGGGTCTTCCACCAGGGCGGCAAGATCGTCAAGCGGGACCCGAAGCTGACCACCGAGTACCGTCCGCAGGCGCAGATCACCTGCGCCGGCAGCGGCCAGTAGCGGATCAGGAGATCGGGACGGAGAGCACCCGGTCGTCGCCCGCGCGCGGCGAGCCCCGGCCGTCCTTGTTGCTGGTGCCGACCCAGAGCGCGGAGCCGTCCGGCGTGGCGGTGACCGCGCGCAGCCGGCCGTAGCGGCCCTCGAAACGGGCGACCGGCTCGCCCGCCGTGCCGTCGGCCGACAGCGGGATCTGCCACAGCCGCTGGCCGCGCAGCGCGCCCACCCACAGCGAGCCGTCGGCGTAGGCCATGCCGGACGGCGAGGCCTCGGAGGTGGGCCAGGTGATGATCGGGTTCACGTAGCGGGGGTCGTCGCCGCGCCCCTCGACCTCGGGCCAGCCGTAGTTGCCGCCCGGCTTGATGAGGTTGACCTCGTCCCAGGTGTTCTGGCCGAACTCGCTGGCGTACATGCGGCCATCCCGGTCCCAGGCGAGGCCCTGGACGTTGCGGTGGCCGTAGCTGTAGACGAGCGTGCCGAACGGGTTGCCCGGGGCGGGCGCGCCCTCGGCGGTCATGCGCAGGATCTTGCCGGCGAGCGAGCCGCGGTCCTGCGCCAGGGGACGGTCGCCGGTCTCGCCGGTGGTGGCGTAGAGGTAGCCGTCGGGGCCGAAGGCGAGGCGGCCGCCGTTGTGGATGCCGCCCTTCGGGATGCCCTCGACGAGGACCTTCGCCGCGCCCAGCCGTTCGCCGTCGAAGGCGTAGCTGACCACGCGGTTGTCCCGCTCGGCGGTGTAGTAGAGGAAGACCCGGCCGTCCTTGACGGCCACGCCCATCAGGCCGCCCTCGCCGTCCGGGCGCACCTCGGCGATCTTCGCCACCTCGCTGACCTGGCCGGACGTACTGATCCGGAGCAGCCGGGCGGTGTCACGCTCGGTCACCAGCGCGCTGCCGTCCGGCAGGAACGCGATGCCCCAGGGCACGGCGAGGCCCGTGGCGACGTCCTTGGGCGTGCCGGGCCGGACCGTGGTGGTGACCGAGGCCGCCGGGGTGGCGGCGGCCCGCGGCGTGGCCGGGCCCTCCCGGGGACCGGCCTCGGGAGCGCCGGGGGAGCAGGCGGTCAGCGCGGCCAGGAGCACGAGCGTCCAGAGCTTCCTCATGTGTTCCATACTTACCCGCGCGCCGTAAGGTTCTCGGCATGAAGACCTGGGTTCCGTCCGCATCGGTAGCCGAAGTCCTGTCCGACCTTCCGGGCGTGGAATGTGCCGTCTACAACGGCTCGATCCCCATGCCGGAGGGGATCGATGAGGTGGAGGTCTGGGTCCCGCCGCTCATCCCGGTGCCCGACGTGCCCGGCACGCTGGCCAAGATGACCTCGTTGCGGCTGGTGCAGACCGTCACGGCGGGCGTGGATCCGTACCGGCCGCACATGCCCGCGGGCACGCTCCTCTGCAACGCGCGCGGCGTGCACGACGCCGGCACCGCCGAGTGGGCGGTGGGGGCGATGATCGCGGTGCTGCGGGAGTTCCCCGGGTTCGCCGACGCGCAGCGCCGCGGCGAGTGGACCTACCACCACACCGGCGTGCTGGCCGACTCCACCGTGCTGATCGTCGGTTACGGCTCCATCGGCGCGGCGCTCGAACGCCGGCTGGAGGGCTTCGAGGTCGAGGTCGTACGGGTGGCGCGCACGGCCCGCGAGGGCGTGCACGGCATGGCCGAGCTGCCCGCCCTGCTGCCGGGGGCGGACGTGGTGGTGCTGCTCGTCCCGTCCACACCGGACACCGCCGGCATGGTGGACGCCGCCTTCCTCGGCCGGATGCGTGACGGCGCCGTGCTGGTCAACGCCGCCCGCGGCAGCGTGGTCGACACCGACGCCCTGGTCGCGGAGTTGCGTACGGGCCGGCTGCGCGCCGCGCTGGACGTGACCGCGCCCGAGCCGCTGCCCGAGGGGCACCCCCTGTGGAGCGCGCCTGGCGTGTTCATCACCCCGCACGTGGCGGGCAGCACTCCCGCCTCGGAGCGGCGGATGTTGCGGCTGATCAGGGCCCAGCTCGGGCGTTACCGCGCGGGCGAGGACCTGGACAACGTCATCACCTCGTCCTACTGACGGGACGCGTACTGAGAGGATTCCGGAACGTGGCTGGTCCGTGACCTCGGGTGCGTACGGTTACGTTTGCAGGGAGATCCTGACTCGTTGTCAAGGATCTCTTGGCGGCATTCGGTCCGTGTGGTTATCAGATCGGTGACGACATCGGCGTTGTCACCACCCGGGCGCCCGCGACCGCACACACTGGCGAGGTGATCGCCGGGCCTCGGCGGTCGCAGACGCCGAGTTCGAGACGGGATGGGCAACGACTGTGATCCGCTGGCGTGATCCACGTGCGCCGCTGACCGCCGTGATCGCGGCAGGAGTGGTGGCGCTCGCCGCCGCGTTCCTGCACGACGATCAGGTCCTTGTCGCCGGAGCGGTCATCGGAGGGATCGCCGCGCTCGCGGCCTCCGCCTCCCTGGTGGTGGCCTCGCTGCGGTCGGGCGGGCACCGCCCCACCGCGATGGGCGCCCGCTGGATGGGCGGCGGCGCCGTCATCTGGGGCGCCGGACTGGCGTTGCGCCCGGTCGACGGAGGCTTCGTCGCCGGCTTCGCCGACCTGTTCCTCCTGCTCGGCACGGTGGTCACCGCGGGTGGCGCGCTGATCGCCGCCGACCGCAAGCTGCCGGCCAGGTCGGTGTTACGGCACATCACCGACTCCTACCTGTGCGTGGCCTCGATCTTCCTCGTCGCATGGGTGGCGCAGCTCCGCCAGGTCTACGACGCCGCCGCCGACCCGCCGACGTTCACCCTGGTCATGCTGCCGCCCATGATGGGCCTGCTGGTGACCTGCGCGGTGCTCCCGTCGGTGGCGATGAGCAGGGCGCGCTCGTGGACCCTGGGCCTGGCCGGCGCCGGCGCGCTCGTCGCCATGAGCGTGGCGGGCACGGCCGTCGCCGTGGCCCGTCTCGAGGACGGCGCGCCGTCCGCCTGGGCGGTGCTGCCGGCCCCGGTGGTGTTCCTGCTGCTGGCCGCCGTGCCCTGGGTGCAGTGGCCCGGCCAGGGCGGCGGGCCGCTGACGAAGAGCATCGTCGCGATGGTCCCGCTGGGCCTGGTCGCCGTGGCCGCGGGCACGCTTCTGGTCCACGTGGTCGGCGGCGCCGCCGGGTCGCCGGTGACCGGCGTCGTGGCGATCGCGGTCAGCGTCGTGCTGCTCCTGCTGGTCCGGCTGGTCGTGGTCTCGGCGGTCAACGTACGCCTGCGCGGCCTGGTCCGGCTCGGCGAGCGGCAGCTCAGGGAGCTGGCCGAGAGCACCGGCGACGTGGTGTTCCTGTGCGACTACGAGGGCGTGGTGCGCGAGATCGGCGCGGGCGTCGAGGTCACCTACGGCTACGCGCCCGACGAGGTGGTCGGCGGCTCGATCTTCGACTACATCCACCCCGAGGACGTCCCGGGCATCCAGGCGGCGCTGCGCGCCATGGGCCTCGACGAGGAGGACGCCGTCGCCGGCGCCTGCCTCATCGCCTGCCGGGTGCGCGCCGCCGACGGCACCTGGCGGCCCACCGAGTCCGTCGCCACCCGCCACGTCGGCGGCGACGAGCTGATGCTGGTCACCACCAGGGACGTCAGCGACGAGGAGGCCCTGCGCAACCAGGTCGCCCACCTGACCTTCCACGACGGCGTCACGGGCCTGCCCAACCGCGCCTACTTCGAGGAGCGGACCCGCGAGGTGCTCTCGGGCCGCACGGTGGGCAACGTCGCGGTGATCTTCCTCGATCTCGACGGGTTCACCTCGGTCAACGACTCGGTCGGCCACGCCAGCGGCGACTACCTGCTCGGGCAGGCGGCCCGGCGGCTGCGCGGGGCCGTACGCGCCGACGACACGCTCGCCCGGTGGGGCGGCGACGAGTTCGCGGTGCTGGTGGAGACCGGCGGCGACGCGCAGGTGGCGGTCGACCTGGCCGAGCGGCTGGTCCGCGCGGTGTCGCAGGAGCCGTTCCGTGTCGCCGACCGCGACGTGGCGCTCACGGCGAGCGTGGGCGTGGCCTTCGCCGAGGACGACATCCCCGCCGGTGACCTCATCCGCAACGCCGACGTGGCCATGGCCCGCTCCAAGGAGCTGGGCGGGCGGCGCGTGGAGGTGTTCGCGGCGCAGATGCACGCCGACGTCGTACGACGCCTGGAGCTCGCCGCCGATCTGCAGCGGGCGCTCATCGAGCACCAGTTCGCCATTGAGTACCAACCGGTCGTGGACCTCGCCACCTCGCGGGTCACCGCCGTGGAGGCGCTGGTGCGCTGGTGGCGCGGGTCGGTGTTCGTGCCGCCCGAGAAGTTCCTCGGCCCGGCCGAGGACACCGGCCTGATCGTGCCGCTCGGCGAGTGGATCCTGCGCGAGGCGTGCCGCGAGGTGGCCGCCTGGCGGGCCTCCTCCTGGGACATCGGCCTGTCGCTCAACCTGTCGGCCCGGCAGATCACCGCGCCGCGCTTCGTCGAGACCGTCGAGGAGGCGCTGGCCGAGAGCGGGTTGCCCGCCTCCGCGCTGACCCTTGAGGTCATCGAGGAGATGCTGGTCGAGGACGCCGAGGAGACGATCAAGCGGCTGTCGGAGCTGCGCGCGCTCGGCGTGCGGCTGGCCATCGACGACTTCGGCACGGGCTACGCCTCGCTGGCCTTCCTGCGGCAGCTCCCCGTCGACATGATCAAGATCGATCCGTCGTTCGTGGCGGGGCTGGGCAGGGACGACACGCTGACGTTGCTCACCCGTACGATCGTGCGGCTCGGTCACGATCTCGGGCTCATCGTGGTGGCGGAGGGCATCGAACGTCCCGAGCAGCTCGAACTCCTCAGGGAGATGGGCTGCACGCGAGGTCAGGGCTTCCTCGTGGCCCGGCCGATGGCGGCGCGGGGTGTCGACTCGCTGATGAGGACAAGTCTCACTGTTTGAGACTTGTGTCCACCAAGTTGACACTGGGGCCTTCGGAGCGGATATCGTGGACGACATGCTTCGCAGTGAGATTCTCGTAGTACTTCGCCGGCGCGCGGGCCGATAGCGAAGCACGACGACCTGCGCGCCGCCCCAGTCCCGCCGTCACAGGTGGGAAGGGGCCTTTTTTATGTCCTAAGCGAGTAGCCACGCAAGGAACGAGCCGATGACCGAACGCATGACAGGTGCACAGGCCCTGGTCAGGGCGCTGGAGCACGTGGGGGTCGACACCGTGTTCGGGATCCCCGGCGGCGCCATCCTGCCCGCCTACGATCCCCTCTACGACTCGGTCAAGGTGCGGCACGTGCTTGTACGGCACGAGCAGGGCGCCGGGCACGCGGCCGAAGGATACGCGCAGGCCACCGGCAAGGTGGGCGTGTGCATGGCGACCAGTGGCCCGGGCGCGACCAACCTGGTGACGCCGCTGGCCGACGCGTTCATGGACTCGGTGCCGATTGTGGCGATCACGGGTCAGGTGGCCTCGCCGATGATCGGCACGGACGCCTTCCAGGAGGCGGACATCTCCGGCATCACCATGCCGATCACCAAGCACAACTTCCTGGTGACCGATCCCGGTGACATCGCCCGTACGATCATGGAGGCGTTCCACATCGCCTCGACCGGGCGGCCGGGGCCGGTGCTCGTCGACATCTCCAAGGACGCGCTGCAGGCCGAGACGGTCTTCTCGTGGCCGCCGGTCATGCAGTTGCCGGGCTACCGCCCGGTGACGCGGCCGCACTCCAAGCAGATCCGCGAGGCGGCCAAGCTGATCGCCGAGGCCAGGCGGCCGGTCCTCTACGTCGGCGGCGGCGTCCACAAGGCGCACGCCTCGGCCGAGCTGCTGCAGCTCGCCGAGCTGACCAACATCCCGGTCGTGACCACCCTGATGGCCCGGGGCGCCTTCCCCGACGGCCATCCGCAGCACATGGGCATGCCCGGCATGCACGGCACCGTCTCGGCGGTCGGCGCGCTGCAGAAGTCCGATCTGATCATCGGGCTGGGCGTGCGGTTCGACGACCGGGTGACCGGCGACCTGTCGACGTTCGCGCCGTACGCGAAGATCGTCCACGCCGACATCGACCCGGCCGAGATCTCCAAGAACCGCCACGCCGACGTGCCGATCGTCGGCGACTGCAAGGAGGTCCTCACCGACCTCATCGCGGCCGTCCAGGCCGGCGGGCAGAAGGGCGACTACGACGAGTGGTGGCGGCTGCTCAACGGCTACAAGCGGACCTATCCGCTGGGTTACGAGCAGTTCGAGGACGGCTCGCTGGCCCCCCAGTACGTCATGGAGCGGCTGAGCGCGCTCGTCGGGCCGGACGCCTACTACGTGGCCGGCGTCGGCCAGCACCAGATGTGGGCCTCGCAGTTCATCAACTACGAGAACCCCGGCACGTTCATCAACTCCGGCGGCGCCGGCACGATGGGCTTCGCCGTCCCGGCCGCCATGGGCGCCAAGATGGGCCGCCCGGAGAGCACGGTCTGGGCCATCGACGGTGACGGCTGCTTCCAGATGACCAACCAGGAGCTCGCCACCTGCGCCCTGGAGGGTGTGCCGATCAAGGTCGCCGTCATCAACAACGGCAACCTCGGCATGGTCCGCCAGTGGCAGACGCTCTTCTACGACAAGCGTTACTCCAACACCGACCTGCAGGCGACGCGCCGCATCCCGGACTTCGTCAAACTGGCCGACGCCTATGGTTGTGTTGGTCTCAGGTGCGAGCGTCCCGAGGACGTGGACGCCGTGATCAAGAAGGCCATGGAGATCAACGACGTGCCCGTCGTGATCGACTTCGTCGTCCACCAGGACGCGATGGTCTGGCCCATGGTCGCTGCGGGCACCAGCAACGACGACATCAAGATCGCCCGGGACATGGCGCCGAAGTGGGAGAACGAAGATGAGTAGGCACACGCTGTCCGTGCTCGTCGAGAACAAGCCGGGCGTGCTGGCACGCGTGTCCGCGTTGTTCAGCCGGCGCGGCTTCAACATCGACTCGCTGGCCGTCGGGCCCACCGAGCACAACGACATCTCACGCATGACCATCGTCGTGAGCGTCGAGGAGCTGCCGCTCGAACAGGTGACCAAGCAGCTCAACAAGCTCGTCAACGTGCTCAAGATCGTCGAGCTGGACCCGTCGCAGTCCGTGCAGCGCGAGCTGACGCTCATCAAGGTCAAGGCCGACTCCGAGAGCCGCTCACACGTGCTGGAGCTCGTCCAGCTCTTCCGTGCCCGCTGCGTGGACGTGGCCGCCGACGCGGTGACGATCGAGGTCACCGGCACTCCCGACAAACTCGACGCCTTCGTCAAGGTCCTTGAGCCGTTCGGGATCAAAGAACTCGTCCAGTCGGGCATGGTGGCCGTAGGCCGCGGTGCCCGTTCCATCACAGACCGGTCCCTCAGGGCACTGGACCGTACCGCCTGAATCACGCCTGAAAGGTTCTAAGCAAGTGACCGAGATCTACTACGACGACCAGGCCGACCTGTCGATCATCCAGGGACGCCACGTGGCCGTGCTGGGGTACGGCAGCCAGGGCCACGCCCACGCTCTCTCCCTGCGTGACTCCGGTGTCGACGTGCGCGTCGGCCTGCCCGAGGGCTCCAAGAGCCGCGAGAAGGCGGAGAACGACGGTCTGCGCGTCCTCACCCCGGCCGAGGCCGTCGAGGAGGCCAACCTCACGATGATCCTCGCGCCGGACCACGTCCAGCGCGACCTCTACGCCCAGCACGTGGCCCCCAACCTGGTCGAGGGCGACGCCCTCTTCTTCGGCCACGGCCTCAACATCCGCTACGGCCTCATCGAGGCCCCCGAGGGCGTCGACGTCTGCATGGTCGCCCCCAAGGGCCCGGGTCACCTGGTGCGCCGGCAGTTCGAGGCCGGCCGCGGCGTGCCCTGTCTCGTCGCCGTCGAGAAGGACGCCTCCGGCAAGGCGCTGGACCTGGCGCTGTCGTACGCCAAGGGCATCGGCGGCACCCGCGCCGGCGCGCTGCGCACCACGTTCAAGGAGGAGACGGAGACCGACCTGTTCGGCGAGCAGGCCGTGCTCTGCGGCGGCGTGTCCGAGCTCATCAAGGCGGGCTTCGACACCCTCATCGAGGCCGGCTACCAGCCTGAGGTCGCCTACTTCGAGTGCCTGCACGAGATGAAGCTCATCGTCGACCTCATGTACGAGGGCGGCGTCTCCAAGATGTACTGGTCGGTCTCCGACACCGCCGAGTACGGCGGCTACACCCGCGGGCCGCGCGTCGTCACCCAGGAGACCCGGCAGGAGATGCGCCGCATCCTCGGCGAGATCCAGGACGGGTCGTTCGCGCGCGAGCTGGTCGAGGAGTTCGACAGCGGGCAGAAGAAGTTCCAGCAGTACCGCGACGAGCTGGCCGAGGACGCCATCGAGAAGACGGGCGCCAAGCTGCGTCCGATGATGAGCTGGCTCAAGGGCTGAGCTCTCTCCTGCGCACAGGCGCCCCCGGCGAAGCGGTCTTCGCCGGGGGCGTCTCTGCGTAGGATGCCGATCATGGCTAGTCGCATATCCGAGCTGATCATCCCTTGTCAGGACCCCAACGGGCTGGCGGCGTTCTGGTGTGAGGTGCTGGACTTCGTGGTCCTCGACACCGAGGACGACGGCTCGGTGGAGATCGGTCCGCGGGAAGGGTTCGGCGGGCTGCAGCCGACCCTGATCTTCAGCCCCACCACCGAGCCCAAGACCGGCGCGCTGCGCATGCACTTCGACGTCAACGCCACCGACCGCGACCAGGACGCCGAGCTCGAACGCCTGCTGAGCCTCGGGGCGCGCCCGGCCGACGTCGGCCAGACCGGCGAGGAGTCCTGGCACGTCCTGGCCGACCCCGAGGGCAACGAGTTCTGCCTGCTGCGCACCCGCCTGAGCTGAGGGCCCGGCGACCTGCATAACCATGCTGCGCACCGACTTGACTGATGATCTTGCATGCACCAGATTGTTCGCGTTCCCGGAAAAATCCCCCCTCAAGGAAACCATCAACCCATGAAGCGAACCATCGTCGGTGTCGCCGTGGTCGCCGGTGCGCTGCAACTCGCCGTCGCCGCGCCCGCGCAGGCGGCGCAGAAGATCGATCCGGTGAAGGTGCTCAAGTCCGAGCTGGCGCGGGGCAAGGGCGTCAACGTACGGGCCACCGCGAAGGTGACGTACTCGGCGGCCGAGTACATCTCCACGACGCTCGACGGGACCGTCGAGTTCGACGCGCGCGGCGCGCGGGCGGCCGACACGAGCCAGAACCTCAGCTACAGCAAGAGCCTGCTCGCCAAGATGGCGAAGGTGAGCCCGCGCGAGACCGAGACGCTGCAGCACTCGCCGGTCCGGGTGCTCTCCTCCGGCCGGGTCAGCTACGTCTCCGGCGCGGTGGTCCAGGACGCCCTGCCCGAGGGGACGAGCTGGGTGCGCTACGGCGGCACCGACGTCCCGTCCGGCAACCTGCTGCTCGACGTCCTCGAGCCGGCCACGCTCAAGGCGCTCATGGACCACCGCGCGTCCTGGAGCGGCGGCGTGGTGAAGGGCACGATCAAGCCGAACGAGCTGGCCAAGGCGTCGGCCTCGTTCGTCGCCCGGTACGGCGAGCAGTGGAAGAAGAGCCGCACCGGCAAGATCTCCTACGCGCTCAGCCTCAGCGCGGGCGGACGGGTGGAGCGCGTGTCGGTGAAGGGTGAGCTGCCCTTCGACAAGGGTTCGGTGCGCATCGAGTCGGACACGACCTACACCGAGTGGGGCCGCCAGGTGACGGTCCTGCTGCCGTTGCGCGGCGAGGTCATCGACCAGCCGGAGGTCAAGGACGAGGTGCCGGCGCAGGCCCCCGCCCTCTGGAGCTGACGCCATCGGGAGGGCGCGGGTCTCCTGGCCCGCGCCCCCCGATTCCCCGCGCGCGGCTATATCGTTCGATATAGCATCCGACTCATGATGATGAACGCGCGCCGCGCCCCCGGCGGGTACGGACCCACCGGCCGCTTCTTCGGACCCGGTGAGCTGCGCCTGGCCGTGCTCGCGCTGATCGCCGAGCGCCCCGGCCACGGCTACGACCTCATGAACCGCCTGTCCGACCGCTTCAACGGCACCTACGAGCCGAGCGCCGGCTCCATCTACCCCACACTCCAGCTGCTGGAGGACGAGGGCCTGGTCCGCGTCGAGCAGGACGAAGGCCGCAAGGTCCACCACGTCACCGACGACGGCCGCCGGGCCGTCGAGGAGCAGGCCGACGAGATCGAGCGGCTGTGGGGCCGGGCGGCCAGCAGGGGCGAGTGGGGCATGTTCCGCGAGCCCGAGGCCGCCGAGATCGTCGGCCCCGCCCTGCGCATGGTGAAGGCCGCGGTCAAGGCGCTGGCCCACACCCACGGCGACCCGCAGGTGGTCGAGCGCATCCAGCAGATCTTCGTGGAGGCCCGCCACCGCATCGAGGAGCTGGACCCGAGGAGGGGGCGATGACCGCGACCAGGAAGAGCGTGGCCAGGCGGCTGCTCGGCCGCAGGTTCGTGGAGGGCGAGATCGTCGAGGTCGAGGAGGTGGCCCCGCGCATGCGCCGGATCAGGATCGGCGGCGGGGATCTGGCCGCGCTCCCGTACGTGCCGGGCCGGCACGTACGCGTGCTCATCGGCGACGGCGGCGGCCTGGTGGGCGGGGCGCTGCGGACGTACTCGGTGTGGTGGTACGACCCCACCTGGGAGGCCTTGGACCTGATCGGGCTCGACCACGGCGGTGACGCCCCTGGCGCCGCCTGGGTGCGGGCCGCCGCGCCCGGCCAGGAGGTCGTCTTCCTGCGCCCCGAGGGCGGCTTCGTGCTGCGCGAGGACGCCCGCTACCACCTGTTCGCGGGGGAGGAGACGGCGTCGGTCGCGTTCGGGGCGATGCTGCGGGCTCTGGGGCCGGAGGCCGCCGTGTACGGCGCCGTGGAGGCCGAGGGGCCGGGCGACCACCTGGAGCTGCCGCGGGAACTGACCCGGGTGTGCCGTGCGGGCGCGCCGGCGGCCGGCTCGCAGGTCCTGGTGGACGCCGTTCGGGCGCTGGACCTGCCGGACGAGCCGGGGTTCGCCTACCTGGCGGGGGAGGCCCGCACGATCCAGGCGGTCCGCGCCCATCTGGTGGAGGAGCGCGGCTGGAACCGGAGGGACGTGCGTACGAAGCCGTTCTGGACTCCGGGCCGCCGCGGGCTCGACTGACGGCCGGCCTCGGCGCTGCGTCGATAAAAATACCGGTATAGTTATCGCCACACCGACCGGTGAACGACGAGGAGGGGCCGTGATCGAGCTGAAGAGCGCCGGGGAGATCGACGCGATGCGCGAGGCGGGACGGGTGGTGGCCGCCGTGCACGCGGCGGTCCGCGACCAGGCCGCCGTGGGCGTGACGCTCAGGCGGCTCGACGAGGTGGCGCGGACCGTCATCGAGGAGGCCGGGGCCGGGGCGTCGTTCCTGGGCTACCACCCGTCGTTCGGCGCGACGCCGTACCCGGGGGTCATCTGCACCTCGGTCAACGGGACCATGCTGCACGGCCTGCCGACGGCCTACCGGCTGCGCGACGGCGACCTCCTCAGCGTGGACTGCGGCGCGATCGTGGACGGCTGGCACGCCGACGGCACCGTGAGCTTCGCCGTCGGCACGCCGCGCGCCGAGGACCTCAAGCTCATCCAGGTCGCCGAGGAGACGCTGGCCGCCGGCATCCTGGCGGCCGTGCCCGGCGGCCGGATGGGCGACATCGGTCACGCGATGTCCACCGTCGGGCGCGGCGCCGGCTACGGCATGCAGAACGACTTCGCCGGCCACGGCATCGGCCGGGCGATGCACGAGACGCCGTTCGTGCCGAACGAGGCCCGCGCGGGGCGTGGGTTGCGGCTGCGACCGGGGCTGGTGATCGCGATCGAGCCGAGCCTGATGGCGGGCGGCGGCGACGACTACTACATGGCCGAGGACGGCTGGTCGGTGTGCTCGGGGGACGGCAGCCGCAGCGTCCACGTGGAGCACACCGTGGCCGTGACGGCCGACGGACCGGTGGTCCTGACCCTTCCCTAAGCGCCGGGTCAGGGAAGGGGCTGATGTCTCTCCGTAGCGCGCATGGTCCCGTCAAGGACCGTCGGCTCCGGCATCGCCTCGCTCAGATCAGGTGTTTCCCCAGGTCAAAGCTGAGATCAAGAGCGTTTGGCCGAAGAAGCCATAGGGCAGATCTCCTCGCGGCAGCTACGGAGAGTAGTCGATAGGTATCAGAGGAGATACGACATGTACAGAGCAGGACTTGTCCTTGCCGGCCTGGTCGGCGGGATGGTTGTGTTCGGCGGCTCCGCGCTGGCGGCAACCAGCGGTGCCCCCGGCGGCTACGGCCCCGGCGGCTACGGCCCCGGCTACGGCCCGCACTACGCCGGCGGTTACGAGTGGGACACCGGCGAGTTCAACAACTTCGGCGACGACCGTGACCTCCTCGACCTGGACCTCCTGAGCAACCTCCTGGGTGGGGCGCTCAGCAACCGCTGACGTTCCCGTACGAGTCGTTAGAAAGGGGCCCATCCTGGTGAGGATGGGCCCCTTCGCTGTGTCGTGGTCCGGTGGGCGGGCCCGGCCGCGGTCCTGTGTGCGGGGGGAGGCGCGGCCGAGCCCGCAGGGAGGGGAGCGCCGTGGGCGTACGGTGGGTAACCGGCGTCAAGGGTGAGGCCGGTGAAGGCCCGGACGCTCCCGTGGTCCTCGGTGGGCTGTTCTGAGAAGGGATTCTGGTTGCCGGATGTCGGTCATGTCCTGGAAAGCTGGCGGATATCTGGAGCTCCAGGTAAACCCGGGTGACCCCCTGGGCGTCAGGGGGTCACCGCGGGGTCAGCACTGGACGGGCTTCATCCACGAGCACTCCAGGTCGCCCGCCTGCCCCTCGGCCGCCGAGCGGAGCTGGGCCGGGGCGTCGGCCGCGGCGGCGCGGGTGAACTGCGCGAGCCGTACGGCGATCTTGTCCTCGATGTCCTTCGGCGAGCCCGACAGGTACTGATTCAGCATGATCGAGAAGACCAGCGGCTCGCCGTCGG
Source organism: Nonomuraea wenchangensis (assembly GCF_900111685.1). GTDB lineage: Bacteria > Actinomycetota > Actinomycetes > Streptosporangiales > Streptosporangiaceae > Nonomuraea > Nonomuraea wenchangensis. Next base: position 698,847 of record NZ_FOHX01000002.1, on the reverse strand, counting down.
CGCTGGTCACGTAGCCCGACAGCGACGTCACGCCGGTCAGGGAGCCGGTCTTCGCGTGCACGTTGCCGGCAGCGGGGGTGCCCCGCATCCGGCTGCGCAGGGTGCCGCCCACGAAGCGGTCGGCGTCGCCGGCGATGGGCAGGGCCGCGTACCAGGTGGGGAACCACGGCTTGCCGCGTACGGCGGTCAGGAGCTGGACGATCGAGCCGGGCGAGAACCCGTCGCGGCGCGACAGCCCCGAGCCGTCCCGCATGTTGATGACCTGTACGCCGTTCGCCTTGGCGAAGTCGGTCGCGACCTTGAGACCGGCCGACCACGTGCCCTGGCCGGCGACCTTGCGGCCCATGGCCTTGGTGAGGATCTCGGCGTGGATGTTGTTGCTCAGCTTCATGAAGGGCACCAGCAGTTCGCCCAGCGTCATGGACTCGTGCCGGGCCAGCTCCTTGGCCCCGTCGGGCGCGGCCCCCGTGGCGGTCGCGCCGAGCACCTTCACGCCGTGCTTGGCGAGCGCCGCGCGGAACAGCGTGGAGACGTAGGCGGTCGGGTCGTCCACGGCCACCCACTCCTGGTACGGGTCCGCCACCGTGCCGGTGATGACGACCGTACGGGTGCCGTGCTGGCGCTCGATGAGCACGTCGGTCTCGGCGCCCGCCGTGGCCTTGTTGACGATCTTCAGGTAGTCGGTCTCGGGCGTCGTGGAGACCTTGACCTTGCCGCCCTCGGCGGCCACGGAGACGATCACCGATCCGGCGTCGTAGTCGCGGTCGGGCGAGGCGGTCAGCGCGGAGATCGGGGCCGCGTAGTAGGCGGTCTCGTCGTCCCAGGCCCAGTCGTTGCCGAGCCGCTGGGAGTCGAACCAGGTGTCGTCGGCCACGAGGCGGCCGGTGACGACCTTGACGCCGGACGCGGCGACCTTGGCGGCGAGGGCGTCGTAGTCCTCGGCCAGCATGGTCGGGTCGCCGGTGCCGCGCAGCACGAGGTCGCCGGTGAGCACCGCGCCCGCCTTGCGGCCCGTGCCGAGCACGGTGGTCGGGAAGCGGTGGTCGAGGCCGAGCGTCTCCACCGCGGCGGCCGAGGTGAACAGCTTGGTGTTGGACGCCGGGATGAGCTGCTTGCCGGCGTCGGTGGCGTACAGCTCCTCGCCGGTGGTGGCGCTCTTCACCACGACGCCCGCGCGGGCGATGGTGAGCCGGGAGTCGCTGAGTATCTGGTTGAGGTCCTGGGTGAGGTCGGCCACGCCGGCCGTGGGGTCCAGGGCGACGGCGGGTGAGGACGGGCCGGACGCCCACGCGAGGGACGCGACGAGCGCGCCCGCGACGAGGGAGGCTGAGGTGCGCCGCATGGGGTCTCCAAGAAGACTGGGGGATCGCCTGAGAGCATGGTTCAGCGCAGACAGCCTGTAATCCGCAAAATTCCGTATTTATCGATCAGGGTCGCCTGATCGACCGGCCCGCTCAGGCCGTCGGCACGCCGGACGTCAGCAGGAAGCCGCAGTCGCCGAAGGAGACCTCGTCGCCCGGCGCGACCCGCGCCGGCCCCACCAGCCGCCAGCCGTTGAGCCTGGTGCCGTTCAGCGACCCGAGGTCGACCAGCACCCACCGGCCTTCGTCGTCGCGCCGCAGCTCGGCGTGGACCCGGGAGACGGTCAGGTCGGACAGCACGAGGTCGCAGGCCGAGCCCCGCCCCACGACGTAACGCACCCGCTCGTCGTCCGGCAGCGCGAGCCGGGGCAGCCGGGGCCGTCGCCAGGCGGACTGCAGCTTGGTGGTGAACTCCGACACCGACGACACGGCGTCGGTCAGCCGCTGCCGTAACGAGGGCCGCCGCGGCAGGTCGGCCACCAGCTCGTCGAGCTCGTGCTGACTGCGGGCGCGCAGCGCCTGGTCCACCCGGCCGACGAAGGTGTCGTGGGAGATGCGGCCCTCCACCGCGCGGACCTTGAGCTCGTCGATCGCACGGTCGCGTTCCCCGTCGGAGGCGCGGAAGGGCGGATGGGTCGAGCTCATGTAGCGAGTATCGGCCTCAACCTCGGCTCGTGTCCAGAATACGCCGAATCGGCGCCACGCCGGATTTCAGGAGTCCGCAGGCGGCGCGGCGGGAGGCGTGAGCCGGTACTTCAGTGTCACCAGCACCGACGCGAGGATGATCAGCGCGGGGATCGTGGTCTGCCCGATGAGCACGGCGGTCACGGCGCTGTCCGGCTGCCGTACCGGCGCGTCCGGCTGGGACTCGACGAAGCCGCCGAGCGACAGCACGACACCGAAGATCAGCGCGCCGAACGAGCTGACCCCGCTCTCGATGGCCGTCCAGAGCCCGGTGAGCACGCCCGCGCGGCGCTTGCCGGTCTCGGCGGCGTCCACGGCGATGACGTCGGCCAGCATGGAGAACTGCAGCAGTTGCAGCCCGGCGTACCCGACGCCGACGAACAGGATCGTCACGTGCGCCCATAAGGCGCCGAACAGCGGCGTGGCCATGGCCGCCGCCGTCCCCGCGGCGAACAGCGAGGCCGCCAGCACCATCGCCCCGCGCTTGTCGAAGCGTTTGGCGAGGCGCACCCACAGCGGCATGGTCAGCAGGATCGGGCCCACGAGCGCGGCGAAGAGCGTCTGCGTGGCCTTGGGATCGCCGATCGTGTACGTGGCGAAGTACGGCGCGGCGGCCAGCATCATGCTCACCGCCAGCATCTGCGTGCAGGCCAGCACGGTCAGCCAGAGGAACGGCCGGTTGCCCCTGATCGCGGCGAGCTGCTCGCGCCAGTCGCCCCGGTCGGCCTCGGGCGCGCCTGTCATGGGGGCGCGGGCGGTGCCGAAGAAGGAGCCGAGCATGGCGAGCAGCAGGATGACCGCGATGGTGAGCGCCATCGTCCGGTAGCTGCCCAGCGTCCCGTGCTCGCCCTCGCCGGTGGCGATGGCGGGGGCGAGCACGCCGCTGATCGCGGTGGCCACGCCGATGAAGACCATGCGCCACTGCAGCAGCGAGGTGCGCTCGTGGTAGTCGTGCGTCATCTCGCCGGGCATGGCCTTGTACGGCACCTCGAACAGCGCGTACGCCGTCGCCGTGGCGAGGAAGCACACCGCGACGTAGGCGGCGGCGGGCACCCCCGTCAGCGGCGGCCCGGCGAAGACCAGGAAGAACGCGGCCGGCAGCGTGCAGGCCCCGGCGAGCAGCCACGGCCGGCGCGGTCCCCAGCGCGAGACGGTCCGGTCGGACCAGCGCCCGACCAGCGGGTTGATGACGAGGTCCCAGACCTTGGGCGCGGTGACCACCACGCCGGCCAGCCACGCGGGCACGGCCAGGAAGTTGGTCATGTAGTAGAGCAGCAGCAGCCCCGGCACGGCGTTGACCGTGGCCGTGCAGAAGGAGCCGACCCCGTAGCCGAGGCGCACGCCCCGGGGAACCGTGGCCGCGACCGGTGTGATCATCCCCACATTAGAGCCGAGCAACGGCTTGTTTGGCGAGACCCATTCGGCCCGTGTGCGCGGGAGAACCCGCGCACACGGGTCAGTCGTGCACGTCCGCGCACACCACGTGCGCGCCGATCTCGATCATCCGGCGCTCGCTGCGCGCGTCGGCCACCCGGGCCATGAGGATCGGCGCGCCGCTCGCCGCGAACTGCGGCAGCCGGGCCCGCACCAGGCGGTGCAGGTCGCGTACGACGTCCTCGGCGGCCGACATGTGGACCTTGACGTGCAGCATGATCCCGGTGGCCCCGGAGGCGGTGCTCGCCTCGGAGATCCACACGTGGTGCACGAGCGGGAAGTCCCTGAGCAGCTGCGCGATCGCCTGCCGCAGCGCCGGCAGGATCGGGTGGGCGCACCTGCGGTAGCCGGGGTCCACCTGCTGCATCGGGCCCGACAGGTGCGGCCTGGGCGCGGGCACCCACGGGAACACCGGCGCCTGCGGAGCCGGCGGGGCGACCTGGGCCAGCGCGGCACCCCGCGACACGGTGGCCATCGCGCCCGTCGCGTAGGCGGCGGGCGCCGCCCCTGACAGCACGGGCGTGGGCCCGGTCCGCGTCGTGGTGAGGAAGCGCTGGAGATCGTCGATGGGCACGGCCGCGGCGGCTGGTCCGGCCGCGTCGATCACGATCTCCCGCACGCCCGTGACGCGCTGGATGTCCAGGATGGTGTCGGCGTCGCACGCCGACAGGGAATGGCTGCCACGGTGCCGGGCGTAGGTGGCGGCGCTGGTGTAGCCCAGCAGCACGCGGTCGCCGGCCTGGGTCGTCCCGAGGACGACCGAACGGTCAGGGCGCACCGCCACCAGGACACCACCGTCGGCGAGGGCGCCCAGCAGCCGGTGGGGCGTGCCATGCTGGGCGAGAACGTCGGCAAGCGCAGGATTCCCGATGCTCATATGACGAACCATAGGTAGTCGGCCACGGCTTATCAGGCTAATGGCGAATAAATCTCCCGATCAAGACGAAGATGGCCCCGAGATGGGTGACTTTGTCCTCTGCCGGGTAGCCGCCCGCCGTCTCACATGGTGGGTCCTTCGTGAAAGCGTTCACAAGCGCCGGTTAGACTCGTTAAGACCGCCGGGGGATCCATGGACGTGTCCCCCTCATGACTCGCCGGAAGCCCCTAAGGATCCACCTGTGAACAAGCCCGTCGTACTGGTCGCTGAGGAGCTGTCCGAAGCCGGCCTCGCCGTTCTCGGCGCCGATTTCGAGGTCCGCCACACCGACGGCGCCGACCGTTCCCAGCTCCTGCCCGCCCTCGCCGACGTGGACGCCCTCATCGTGCGCTCCGCCACGCAGGTCGACGCCGAGGCCATCGCCGCGGCGCCCAAGCTGCGCGTGGTCGCCCGCGCGGGCGTCGGGCTCGACAACGTCGACGTCGAGGCGGCCACCAAGGCCGGTGTCATGGTCGTCAACGCGCCGACCTCCAACATCACCAGCGCCGCCGAGCAGACCGTCGCCCTCATCCTGGCCAGCGCGCGCAACACCGCCCAGGCTCACGCCGCGCTGAAGAACGGCGAGTGGAAGCGGTCCAAGTACACCGGCGTCGAGCTGGACGAGAAGGTCGTCGGCATCCTCGGCTTCGGCAAGATCGGCCAGCTCGTGGCGCAGCGGCTGCAGCCGTTCGGCGTCGAGATCATCGCCTACGACCCCTACCTGCCGCCGGCCCGCGCCGCGCAGCTCGGCGTCAAGCTGGTGAGCCTCGACGAGGTGTTCAAGCAGGCCGACTTCATCACCGTGCACCTGCCGAAGACCAAGGAGACCCTCGGGCTCATCGGCGACGAGGCGCTGCACAAGGTCAAGTCGAGCGTGCGCATCGTCAACGTCGCCCGCGGCGGCATCGTGGACGAGGCCGCGCTCTACTCCGCGATCAAGGAGGGCCGCGTCGCCGGCGCCGGCCTCGACGTCTTCGCCAAGGAGCCCTGCACCGACAGCCCGCTGTTCGAGCTCGACCAGGTCGTCGTCACCCCGCACCTCGGCGCCTCCACCCACGAGGCCCAGGAGAAGGCCGGCACCCAGGTCGCGCGGAGCGTGAAGCTGGCGCTCGCGGGCGAGTTCGTGCCGGACGCGGTCAACGTCCAGGGCGGCGCGGTGGCCGAGGACGTCAAGCCGGGTCTGCCGCTGGCCGAGAAGCTCGGCCGGGTTTTCACCGCGCTGGCCGGCGAGGTCGCCACCAAGCTCGACGTCGAGGTGCGCGGCGAGATCGCCTCCCAGGACGTGCGGGTCATCGAGCTGGCCGCGCTCAAGGGCGTCTTCGCCGACGTGATCGAGGAGCAGGTCACCTACGTCAACGCGCCGCTGCTGGCCAAGGACCGCGGTGTCGCCGTCGAGCTGATCACCAGCCCCGACAGCCCCGACTGGCGCAACGTGGTGACCGTCCGCGGCGTGCTGGCCGACGGCCGCCAGGTCTCGGTGTCGGGCACGCTGTCCGGGCCCCGCCAGATCACAAAGATCGTCGAGGTCAACGGCTACGAGATGGAGATCGAGCCGACGGCGCACCTCGCGTTCTTCACCTACGCCGACCGTCCCGGCATCGTCGGCGTGGTCGGCCGCCTGCTCGGCGAGCACGGCGTCAACATCGCCTCCATGCAGGTGGCCCGAGACGTCAAGGGCGGCAAGGCGCTCATCGCGCTGACCGTCGACTCGGCGATCCCGGCCGACATCGTCGACCAGATCGTGGCCGAGATCGGCGCCGAGAGCGGCCGCTCGGTGGACCTGGAGGACTGACACTCCCCGCCTCGCGCGAAGGCCGCCGCCCGGACCGGGCGGCGGCTTTTCGTTGTCTCAGCATGCGGGATGCTAGGACATCCAACGAGATTCCTCGGTTAACGTGGAAGCACATGCGCCAGGTGCTCGTACTCATTACCTGCCGCGGCGAGGCCTGTTAGGGCAGGTCGGCGACTCGCCGCGGTGAACGGCGTCGCGTCGGCCGGTAAGTCCCTCCCTCAGTAACGCCTTCTCGCGAAATGAGACAACCATGTACGAGATGTATGCCTGGAACCGTGCCGAGGACCACAAGGACGAGGCCGCCGAGGCCCTGCAGACCGCGCTGGACCGCCGTGACAACGGCGGCGCCCCGCAGGATTCCGGCCGGTAGGGCCCCGGCTCACGTCGGACACGCCGGTCAGAGCACCGACGCGACGGGCATGGGCGGCGCCGGCTCCTTCTGCCGCTCCGCCCACTGCCGCACGCCCTTGCGGTCGGGCCGGACGGCGCCGACGAAGGCGCTCCTGCGCCAGCTCGACAGCTTCTCCTCCTTGATGACGTCGCCGGTGCGGGGCGCGTGCACCATGTAGCCGGGCCGGGAGATCATCCCGACGTGGCCGAGGTTGCTGAAGAAGGCCAGGTCGCCGGGCTTGAGGTTGTTCCAGGAGACCTTCTTGTCGAACGCCGCGTACTGGTCCGTGGTGACGCGGGGCAACTGGATCCCCGCCTTCTGGTAGGCCCGGAGCATGAGCCCCGAGCAGTCGTACCCGCCATTGCCGGTCCCGCCCCACAGGTACGGGATGCCCTGTTTTTTCAGGGCGAACTTCAGCGCGATCTTCCACGCGGGTCTGCTCTGCTTGTCGCGGATCTTCTTGAGTTCCGGGCCGGTGAGCGTGGTGGTGAGCGCGCGCTCGTCGATGGTGTCGGTCTTGGGCGCGCGGTCGGGCTTGGACGCCTGTGCGGGGTTGGACGCCTGGTCGGGCTTGGACGCCTGTACGGGGTTGGACGCCTGTGCGGGGGTGGATTCCTTGTCGGGGGTGGTTGCCTGGGCAGGGGAGGCGAGCACGGCGAGGCCGGTCGCGCCCGCCGCCACGAGAATGGCGATGCGAGACAGGGGACTGTCCTTCCATACGGCCGACCGGGTTAGCTGACGGGCTCGGGCTTGGAAGCAGCCCTACGGCGCATGCCGATTCGCCCCAGGGGGAGAGTGGGTCCCCGGCTCCACGCGAACCGCCGCGTGGATTAGGCAGGGCACGGACGTTAACGAATCGGTCAAAAGATCGCAATCTTCTCAAATCGGACGTTTCCTGGATCAGTCCGAAAAATGAGACCGGGTGTTCGTCAGGCGAGACGAGCCGGTAAGGTACCGGCATGGAGTCGCGTAACATCCGCTTGGCCGTCATCCCCGGCGATGGCATCGGCACCGAGGTCGTCACCGAAGGGCTCAAGGTCCTCGAAGCCGTCGGCACGAAGATCGAGCCCACGCACTACGACCTGGGCGCGGCGCGATACCACCGCACCGGCGAGACGCTGCCCGACTCGGTGCTGCAGGAGCTGCGCGGCTACGACGCGATCCTGCTCGGCGCGGTCGGCGACCCGAGCGTGCCCCCGGGCATCCTGGAGCGCGACCTGCTGCTGCGGCTGCGCTTCGAGTTCGACCACTACGTCAACCTGCGTCCGGTCAAGCTCTTCCCCGGCGTCGAGACCCCGCTGGCCGACACCGCGGCCGAGGACATCGACATGATCGTGGTCCGCGAGGGCACCGAGGGCCTCTACGCGGGCACTGGCGGCGCCATGCGGCGCGGCACCCCGCACGAGATCGCCACCCAGGAGTCGCTCAACACCGCCTACGGCGTCGAGCGCGTCGTCCGCTACGCCTTCGACAAGGCCCAGAGCCGCCCGCGCAAGAAGCTGACGCTGGTCCACAAGACCAACGTCCTCACCTTCGCCGGCGACCTGTGGCAGCGCACGGTCAACCGGGTGGCCGAGGAATACCCCGAGGTCAGCACCGACTACTGCCACATCGACGCGGCGTCGATGTTCTTCGTGACCCAGCCGGGGCGTTTCGACGTCGTCGTCACCGACAACCTGTTCGGCGACATCATCACCGACCTCGGCGCGGCCATCGCGGGCGGCATCGGCCTGGCCGCGAGCGGCAACATCAACCCCGAGCGCACGGCGCCCAGCATGTTCGAGCCGGTGCACGGCAGCGCCCCCGACATCGCGGGCCAGGGCAAGGCCGACCCGACCGCCACCATCCTGTCGGTCGCCATGCTCCTCGACCACCTGGGCCTGAGCGCCGAGGCCGCCAAGGTCGAGCAGGCGGTCGCCGACGACATCGTCGAGCGGCTGACCGGCTGGACCGGCCGCACCACGTCGCAGATCGGCGACGACATCACCGCGCGCGTATCCAGCTAGGGCCGCCTAGCCTCCCCACGCGTCTGGCGGTCCGCACCCGGATCGCCAGGCGCTTTTTGCTGTCCAGAGCGGCCGAATCGCCCAATGGCAGCTTGTCATCCCATATAGCGAGACAATAGGAAGTACTAGCTGCCTTCGGGCAGCACTGCCGCGCAGTTGCGGGTCCACGGACCCTCAGGATTCGGTAGATTTTCGCGAAATCGCAGAGAGAAGGACCGGCGTCATGACCATCGCTCAGAAGCTCAGCTTCGACGTGCAGCTATCCGACCACGCTCGCACCGCGGCCGAGCGGGAGCAGGTACTGACGAACCCCGGATTCGGGCAGTCCTTCACCGATCACATGATCGCCATCGACTACACCGAGGGCCGTGGCTGGCACGACGCCCGGCTGGCGCCGTACGGGCCGCTCTCGCTCGACCCGGCCACCGCGGTCTTCCACTACGCGCAGGAGCTGTTCGAGGGCCTGAAGGCGTACCGGCAGGCCAACGGCTCCATCGTGATGTTCCGCCCGTACGCCAACGCCGCCCGCTTCAACCGCTCGGCCGCCCGCATGGCCATGCCCGAGCTGCCCGAGGAGACGTTCGTCGAGTCGCTCGAACTCCTCGTCCGCACCGACGAGGAGTGGGTGCCGACCACCGAGGGGCACAGCCTCTACCTGCGGCCCTTCATGATCGCCACGCAGGCGGGGCTCGGCGTCAACTACCCGTCCAGGACCTACTCGTACATGGTCATCGCCTCGCCGGCGGCGTCGTACTTCAGCGGCGGCGTCAAGCCCGTCTCCGTGTGGCTGTCCACCGAGTACACCCGGGCCGCGCCCGGCGGCACCGGGTTCGCCAAGTGCGGTGGCAACTACGCCGCCGCCTTCGTCGCCCAGCGCCAGGCCGTCGAGAACGGCTGCGACCAGGTCGTGTGGCTGGACGCCCAGTCCCACGAGTACGTCGAGGAGATGGGCGGCATGAACCTGTTCTTCGTCTTCGGCAACAAGCTCGTCACGCCCGCGCTGACCGGCACCCTGCTCCCCGGCATCACCCGCGAGTCGATCCTGGAGCTGGCCGGCGACCTCGGCCTGGAGACCGAGGAGCGGCTCATCTCGGTCGACGAGTGGCAGTCGGCGTGCGAGTCGGGCGAGCTGACCGAGGTCTTCGCCTGCGGCACGGCCGCCGTGGTGACCCCGGTCGGCTCGGTCAAGGGCGCCGACCGGGCCTGGACGGTCGCCGACGGCACGCCCGGCCCGGTGACCATGCGGGTGCGCGAGGAGCTGGTCGGCATCCAGTACGGCGCCCGCCCCGACGCGCACGGCTGGATCCACAAGATCGCCTGACCGAGGCGGGCCCGCGGCCCCGTCTCAGTGCTTGGTGACCAGCGTCATGCCGTCGGCGACCGGCAGCATGAGCACGCTCACCCGCGGGTCCTCGATCACCAGGTCGTTGAACCGGCGGATCTCCACCGTGGTCGGCTCGTCGCGGGACGGGTCGGCCACGTGCCCGCGGCGCAGCGTGTTGTCGGCGATGAGCAGCCCGCCCGGCCGCATGCGCTCGATCAGCAGCTCGTAGTAGCCGGGGTAGTTGCCCTTGTCGGCGTCCACGAAGGCCAGGTCGACGGTCTGGTCGAAGCCGGCGAGGGTGTCGAGCGCCGGGCCCAGGGTGAGCGTCACCCGGTCGGCCACCCCGGCCTCCGCCCAGTAGCGGCGCGCGATCGACGTCCACTTCTCGCTCACGTCGAAGCAGTGCAGCCGGCCGCCGCGCAGGCCCCGGGCGATGCAGATCGACGAGTAGCCGGTGAACGTGCCCACCTCCACGGCCACCTGCGGAGCCATGATTTGGGTGATCATCGTGAGGAACGTGCCCTGGTCGGGGGAGATCTGCATCCCCGCGCTGTCGCCGGTGACCTCCATGGTCTCCCGGGCCAGCCGCTCCAGCAGGGGGTCGGGCTTGGTCGAGTGCTCGTACACGTAGCGCGCCACGGCGGGGCTCAGGAGGTCGGCCTTCATACGGCCATTGTTGCCGTTCCGGTAGGGTCTGCGCGATCGACAAGCTGAGAGTGGGCGAATGTATGAAGCGGTTGGTGGCGGTCGCGGTCGCGTGCGCGGTGATCGCGATGCTCGGTGTGCTGGCGTTCTCCGAGCCGGGAGAGAGCTCCGCGGAGGTGCGGCTGACCCGTCAGCTCGACGGGTCCATGGTGCTGGCGAACCGCGGCGGTGACGCCCCCGTCCTGGACGTTTACGAAGATTTTGACTGCCCGGTCTGCAAGGACATGCATGCCAAGGTGGACCCGACGATCCAGCGGCTGGCCCGCGCGGGCAAGGTCAAGGTCGTCTTCCACGCCGTGACGATCTTCCTCGACGAGCCCATGCGCTCCAACTCCGTCCGCGCCGCCGCGGCCGCGCGCTGCGTCCCCGAGTCGAGCTGGCTGGCCTTCCGCGACGAGCTGTACGCCATCCAGCCCGCCCCGCACGGCGAGGCCTCGGGCTTCACCGTCGAGGAGCTGGTCCAGGCCGCCAGGAAGGCGGGCGCCCAGGTGGACACCTGCGTACGCGACCAGTCCTACGCCGAGTCGCACCTGGCCGAGACCGCGAAGGTCCGGCTGGAGGGCACCCCGACGCTGCTGCTGGACGGCAAGCTGCTGGGCGGCGAGGCGTTCGACCCCGAGGCACTGGAGCGTGCCATCACGGGCGGTGTCGGCGTCACCGTGTAGGCGTCCGAGCAGTGAGATCCTTGTGCCGAATGGTGGAAACGTATGGCAGACTGATGAGCACCATGTTCTACGGTCTGCTCATTATCGGCAGGCGCGCTGGCTGACACAGGGACACCGCCAGCGCGCAGACCTCTCACGTCCGTGAGGGGTCTTTTTGTTTTCCAGGGATCTCCAGAAGGAAGAAGCTCATGGCCGATGACCGGTTCCACGTATATGACACGACCCTGCGTGACGGCGCGCAGCAGGAAGGGCTCAACCTGACCGTCGCCGACAAGCTCGCCGTCGCGCGTCACCTGGACGGACTGGGCGTGGGCTTCATCGAGGGCGGCTGGCCCGGAGCCAATCCCAAGGACACCGAGTTCTTCAGGCGGGCCCGCACCGAGCTCGACCTGAAGCACGCGCAGCTCGCCGCGTTCGGCGCGACCCGCCGGGCCGGGGTGAAGGCCGCCGACGACCCACTGGTGGCCGCATTGCGCGAATCCGGCGCGCCCGTCGTGACCCTTGTGGCCAAGAGCCACGACCGGCATGTCGAACTGGCCCTCCGCACCACGCTGGAGGAGAACCTCGCGATGATCCGCGACACGGTCTCCCACCTGCGTGCGGAGGGCCAGCGGGTCTTCCTCGACGCCGAGCACTTCTTCGACGGCTACAAGTCCAACCCCGCGTACGCGCTGGAGGTGCTGCGCACCGCCGCCGAGGCCGGCGCCGACGTCATCGCGCTCTGCGACACCAACGGCGGCATGCTCCCCGACGAGCTGGCCGACGTCGTCCACGAGGCCGTCCAGTCGGGGGCCAGGGTCGGCATCCACTGCCACGACGACACCGGCTGCGCGGTCGCCAACACCCTCGCCGCGGTCCGCGCCGGCGCCACCCACGTGCAGGGCTGCGCCAACGGCTACGGCGAGCGCTCCGGCAACGCCAACCTCTTCACCGTCGTCGCCAACCTGCAGCTCAAGCGCGGCTTCGACCTGGTGCCGCAGGCCGCGCTCGCCGACATGACGCGCATCGCGCACGCCATCACCGAGGTGACCAACGTCACCCCCAACTCGCACGCCCCCTACGTCGGCATGTCCGCCTTCGCGCACAAGGCCGGCCTGCACGCCAGCGCCATCAAGGTCGATCCCAACCTCTACCAGCACATCGACCCCGCCGCCGTCGGCAACGACATGCGCATGCTGGTCTCCGACATGGCCGGCCGCGCCTCCGTCGAGCTCAAGGGCCGCGAGCTGGGCTACGAGCTGACCGGCGAGCACACCAAGGCGCTGGTCGAGCAGGTGAAGGAGATGGAGTCGCGGGGCTTCACCTTCGAGGCCGCCGACGCCTCCTTCGAGCTGCTGCTGCGCGACACCGTCGCCGGCGAGCGCAAGCGCCACTTCGAGGTGGAGTCCTGGCGGGTCATCGTCGAGCGCACCAAGGGCGGCGAGCTGGTCAGCGAGGCCACCGTCAAGGTGCACGCCAAGGGCGAGCGCATCGTGGCGACCGGCGAGGGCAACGGCCCCGTCAACGCCCTCGACAAGGCCGTCCGGCTGGCCCTGGAGCAGCTCTACCCCGAGCTGGCCAAGGTCGAGCTGGTCGACTTCAAGGTCCGCATCCTGGAGGACACCCACGGCACCGACGCGGTCACCCGCGTGCTCATCACCACCAGCGACGACACCGGCGAGTGGGCCACCGTCGGCGTCGCCGAGAACATCATCGACGCCTCCTGGCAGGCGCTGGAGCAGGCGGTCACCTACGGCCTGCTGCGCGCCGGCCGCGACTGCTGAGGCAGGGAGGCGGCCCCGCAGAGGGTCAGAGCAGGCGGGCGGAGAAGGAGACCCCTTCGACCGTCACCTTGCCGCCGGAGCACGACACCTTCGGCGCGTCCGTCCCGGGCACGACCACCGTCAGCAGGGACTTCGCCGCAGGCGAGACCACCACCGTGGTCGCCTGCCTCGACAGGTAGGTCGGCGACACCCAGCCGAGCTTCCCGCCGCGCTCCACCCGCTGGCCGCTCACCTTCGCGCACGACGGCGAGAGCTGCAGCAGCGTGACCTTGAACTTGCCGTCGGCGAGCACGACCTTGCCGCCGCCGTTCGAGACGACCTTGAGCGACGGGTCGAACCTCCACAGGTTCCTCACCTGCTTGCCGCCCGAGGCGGTGTCGAGCACCGCCATGAGGTCCTCGCCGTGGTTGACCAGCACCGACCTGGTACGGCTCACGCCGTAGGCGTCGTCCGTCACCCGGAACGCCTGCCGGTCGTCGCCCAGCGAGGACTTCGTCAGCCGCGAGGACGTGCGCGGCCGGAACTTCGCGCCCACCACCGTCGGCACGTTGTGCGCCTCGGGGGAGAGCGTCCAGTAGCGGTAGGCGCTCTTCTCGTAGGAGTGGAAGCCGGCGTCCACGAGGATGTCGCGGCCCTGCGCGTAGTAGGTGACGCCCAGGTGGTCCTCGTGGCCGTGGAACTTCATCCCCGGCCCGAACCTGATCGAGTAGTACGCCGAGTCCTGCTTGTCGAAGGCCGTCCGGCCGAACACGTAGCCCGCCCGGTAGACCTTGACCTTCTGCTTCGGCGTGCCGGTCTCCATCTTCGGCTCGGTCTCGGCGCTGCCGTCGCCGAGCGGCGCCATGTAGCCGTTCGGCATGGTGGCGTGCGCGATGAAGTCCTTCAGCGCCTCGGCGCGCTTGGCGATCTCACCGGGGACCTTGCGGCCACAGGACTTCATGTTCGTCATCGCGACCTGGAGGCGGCCGTAGACGTAGACCGCGTAGCGGGGCGCCTGCTCCATCAGCGCGCCCTGGCTGTCCACGTCCAGCTTCACGGTGCCGGTCAGGCGTCTGGACGCCAGGTCGGACCAGTCCTTGCGGCCGTAGCGGCAGCCGATGCCCATGAGCGCGATGTCCTGGTCGATGCCGTGGTTGTGGCCCTTCTTGTACAGGGCCGGGTTGGCGAGGAGCTTGGCGTGCACCGCCAGGCTGTCCTTCAGCCAGGAGTCCTTGACGTGCTCGCTCAGGCACAGCAGCGGCTGGGTGCGCAGCGAGACCGGGTGGTCCTTCCAGACGTAGGGCTTCGTGCCGCGGGCGCCGTACTTGTTGTGCGCCACCCAGTCCTTGGCGAGCTCCGTCGCGCGGTCGAGGTAGCGCCGCTCGCCGGTGTTCTCGTACTCGACGACGAGCGTGCCCAGCCAGCGCAGCGACTGGAAGACGAACTCCCACGAGCGGTTCTTGTACGGGCTCGCGGCCCAGTCGACCTTCTCACCCAGTTTGTACGCCGGCAGCCCCACCAGCGAGATCTCGCCGCCCATGACGTCCGAGGCGGTCGGCGAGCCGGGCAGCCAGTCGCCCTGGCACGCCGCGGTCCGGGCCACCTTGCCGTCCTGGGCGCCCGTCCGAGTGGCCGCGTGCGCGGGGGTGCCCGCGAGGCCGCCGAGCGCGAGCGTGAGGGCAAGAGGGATCGCGAGGCGGCGCACGCCAGTTCCTTTCAGCACGAACTCGGACACACAAGCTTGAGGCGGGACATGCTTTCGCGTGCGCGATCATCCGGTCAAGCCGAGTGCCCGATTCGTTAGCCGCCCGCTACGCCTTGGGAGTGGCGCTCTCCACCACCTCGAACGTCCACAACTCGGACCCGCTGGCCGCGGGACCCTGCCCGTGACCGTGCCCGTGCCCGTGGCCCGAGGCGCCCTCGGCGTCGGCGGCTGCCCGCGCGTGGCCGCGGGCGAACTCCTGGCTCCGCTGCCACGCCTCGAAGTCCTCCTCGCTCCGCCAGCGCGTGTAGACGAGGTAGCGCTCGGTGCCGTCCACCGGCCGCAGCAGCTCGAACCACTCGAACCCGTCCGCGGACTCCACCATCCCCGCCCGGCCGGCGAACCGGCGTTCGAGCTCCTCCCGCATCGCGGCCGGCACGGTCAGCACGTTGATCTTCACGACGGACATGGGAAACCCCTCTCGTCAGCGCCCCTGCGCAGGTCAGGGGTCCAGGCTAACCCGTCGCACGGGAGCCGCGCGGGGCAGGTGAACGGACTCCCGCGGCGGCGGCGATAGCCTGGACGGGTGCGTATAGCGAGGTTCTCCACAGGCGAAGGCGTGTCGTTCGGCGTGGTCGAGGGCGGCCCCGGCGAGGAGGTCGTCTCCACCGTCGCCGGTCACCCGTTCAACCAGGTGCAGTTCACCGGCGAGCGCCACCCGCTCAGTCAGGTCAAGCTGCTGGCCCCGATGCTGCCGAGCAAGGTCGTCGCCATCGGCAGAAACTACGCCGAGCACGCCGCGGAGATGGGCAACGAGGTGCCCGAGGAGCCGCTCATCTTCATGAAGCCCTCCACCTCGGTGATCGGCCACGGCGAGCAGATCGCCTACCCGGTCCACCTGTCCGACCGCGTCGACTACGAGGGCGAGCTGGCCGTGGTCATCGGCCGGCTGTGCCGCGAGGTCCCGGTCGAGCGGGTCAAGGACGTCATCTTCGGCTACACCTGCGCCAACGACGTGACCGCGCGCGACCTGCAGAAGAAGGACGTGCAGTTCACCCGGGCCAAGAGCTTCGACACCTTCTGCCCGCTCGGGCCGTGGATCCAGACCGACCTCGACGCGAGCGACCTGGCCCTCACGACCACGGTCAACGGCGAGGTGCGCCAGAGCGGCCGCACCACCCAGCTCATCCATGACATCCCCGCGCTGGTCGCCTACGTCAGCGCGGTCATGACGCTCATCCCCGGCGACGTCATCCTGACCGGCACGCCGGCCGGCGTCGGCCCGCTCCAGGTCGGCGACGAGGTCAGCGTCGGCATCGAAGGCATCGGCACACTCACGAACAAGGTGGTCTCCCGTGACTGACGTACGGGTCAGGTTCGCCCCGTCCCCCACCGGCATGTTCCACGTCGGCGGCGCCCGCACGGCGCTGTTCAACTGGGCGCTGGCCGAGCAGTCCGGCGGGCGCTTCGTGCTGCGCGTCGAGGACACCGACGCCACGCGCAACCGCCCGGAATGGACCGAGGGCATCATCTCCGCGCTCGACTGGATCGGTGTCAACGGCACCAACCCGGCCTTCGAGGGCCCCTACTTCCAGTCGGCGTACGAGCCGCAGCACCGCGAGGCCGTGGCCAAGCTGCTGGCCGACGGCCGCGCCTACTACTGCGACTGCACCCGCGAGGCGCTGGTCGCCCGCACCGGCTCCGAGCACCGCGGCTACGACGGCCACTGCCGTGAGCGCGGCCTGACCGAGGGCGCGGTCCGCTTCCGCACCCCCGACGAGGGCGTGACCATCGTGTCCGACCTCATCCGCGGCGACGTCGAGTTCCCCAACGAGGCCCAGGAGGACTTCGTCATCGCCCGCACCGACGGCTCGCCGCTCTACGTGCTGGCCAACGCGGTCGACGACATCACCCAGAACATCACCCACGTCGTACGCGGCGAGGAGCACCTGGGCAACGCGGCCAAGCAGATGCTGCTCTGGCCCGCCCTGGGCGCCAACCCGCCGGTGTGGGCGCACCTGCCGGTGATCGTCAACGAGCAGCGCAAGAAGCTGTCCAAGCGCCGCGACAAGGTGGCCCTGGAGGACTACCGCGCCGAGGGCTACCTCGCCGAGGCCATGGTCAACTACCTCATGCTGCTCGGCTGGGGCCCCGGCGAGGACCGCGAGATCATGCCGTGGTCGGAGATGGTGCCGCTGTTCCGGCTGGAGGACGTCAACTCCTCCAGCGCGTTCTTCGACGAGAAGAAGCTGCGGGCCTTCAACGGCGAGTACATCCGGGCGCTGCCGCTGGAGACGTTCGAGGAGCGCTGCGCCCCCTACCTGGAGGACGGCTGGGACCGCGAGCTGTTCAGCAAGGTCGCGCCGCTCGCCCAGACCCGCATCGGGGTGCTGTCGGAGATCCGGCAGAACGTCGACTTCCTCTTCCTCGACGAGCCGGTGTTCGACCAGGCGTCCTGGGACAAGGCGATGAAGAACTCCCCGGTGGAGATCATCTCCGGCTATCTGGCGCGGCTGGAGCTGGTGAGCTGGGACACCGAGTCGCTGAAGGAGGCTCTGGAGGAGGTCGGCGCGGCCCACGGGCTCAAGCTGGGCAAGGCCCAGGCGCCGGTGCGGGTGGCCCTCACCGGCCGCACGGTCGGCCTGCCGCTGTTCGAGTCGATCGAGGTGCTGGGCCGCGAGCGCACCCAGGACCGCCTGCGCGCCGCCCTGGCCCGCCTCGGCGCCGTCGGCGTCTGACCCGCCCCGGTCGGGCGGCCCGCATGAAAGTGGGCCGCCCGACCCGGGCCGGCGTCAGTCCAGGCCGGCGTCGGTCCAGGCCGGCGTCGGTCCAGGCCGGCGTCAGTCCAGGCCGTGGCGCGTCAGTCGAGGCCGCGGCGCTTCAGCAGCGGCTCGATGCGCGGCTCGCGCCCCCGGAAGCTGCGGAAGGCGCTCAGCGGGTCGAGGCTGCCGCCCCGCGACAGCAGCTCACGGCGGAAGTGCTCGCCGTTCTCCCTGCGCAGCCCGCCGTTCTCCTTGAACCACTCCACGCTCTCGGCGTCCAGCACCTCGCTCCAGATGTAGGAGTAGTAGCCGGCGCTGTAGCCGCTGGCGAAGATGTGCGCGAAGTAGTTGGTGCGGTAGCGCGGCCGGACCTGCGGCACGGCGATCCCGGCCCGCTCCAGCGCCGCCGCCTCGAACGCCTCGGCGTCCGCCACCTCCTGGCCGGGCGCGAGCCGGTGCCAGGCCCAGTCGAGCAGCGTGGCCGCCAGATACTCGACGGTCTTGAAGCCCTGGTTGAACTTCTCGGCCGCCGTCAGCTTCTCCACCAGCTCGGCCGGCATCGGCTCGCCCGTCTCGTGGTGCCTGGCGTAGTTGGCCAGCACCTCGGGCCAGGTCACCCACATCTCGTTGACCTGCGAGGGGTACTCGACGAAGTCGCGCGGCACGGAGGTGCCGGACACGCGCGGGAAGCGCACCTGCGAGAACAGGCCGTGCAGGGCGTGCCCGAACTCGTGGAAGGCCGTCGTGACCTCGTCGTAGGTGAGCAGCGTCGGCCCCGAGGCGGGCTTGGTGACGTTGAGGTTGTTCAGCACCACCGGCCGCAGCCCGAACAGCAGCGACTGGTCCACCAGGTTGTTCATCCACGCCCCGCCGCGCTTGTTCGCCCGCGCGTACGGGTCCAGCAGGAACAGCCCGAGCGCCGAGCCGTCCTCCTCGAACACCTCGAACACCTTCACGTCCGGGTGGTAGCCGCCCAGGTCGGGCCGCTCGGAGAAGGTGACGCCGTACAGCTTGCCGGCCGCGAAGAAGATGCCGTCGCGGTAGACCCGCTCCAGCTCGAAGTACGGCCGCATCGCGCTGTCGTCGAAGTCGTAGCGGGCCTTGCGCACCTGCTCGGAGTAGTAGGGCCAGTCCCACGGCTCGATCGGGAACCCGGCCTGCCCGGCCAGCTCCTCGGCCTCCCGCCCGGCGTTGCGCACGGCCGGGCCGACGAGCTGGCCGAGCATCTCCTCGACCGCCTCGACGGTCTTGGCCGTCTGGTCGGCCACCACGTAGGAGGCATGGTCGGGGAACCCGAGCAGCGCCGCCCGCTCCGCCCGCAGGGCCGCCATCCTGGCCGCGATCGCGAAGTTGCCCGGCGCGCGGCCGACGCTCAGCTCGAACAGGCGGCGGCGCACGTCACGGTTCGTGAGCTGGGAGAGCGCCGGCTGGGCGGTGAAGTTGAGCAGCGGCAGCGCGTACGTGCCGTCGTCCTGCCGCAGCGAGTCGATCCTGGACTGCTCGAATCCGTCCAGCTCGGCCGGGTCCTCGACCACCAGCGCGGCCTCGGTGGCCGCCTTGAGCAGCGCCTGCGCGAACTCGGTGGACAGCCGCGACAGCTCCTCGTTGAGCTCGCGCAGCCGGGCCTGCTCGGTCTCCGACAGGTCGGCGCCGGCCCTGATGAAGTCCTCGCGGTACTTCTGCAGCAGCCACGCCTCCTCCGGGTCGGAGGTCGTGACCTGCTTGATGCGCGCCCACAGCGCCCGGTCGAGCCGGATGCTGTCGCTGTGCCGGGTCAGCTCGGGAGAGATCTCCTTCTCGATCTCCATGATGCCGTCGCTGGAGTTGGAGGAGGCGATGCTGAAGAAGGCCGTGGCGGTGCGGTCGAGGACGCGCCCCGACCGTTCGAGCGCGGCGATCGTGTTGTCGAACGTCGGCGGCTCGGTGCTGCCGGCGATCGCCTCGACCTCCGCCAGTTGCTCCGCCATGCCGCGCCGGAAGGCGGGCAGGTAGTGCTCCTCGCGGATCTCGGCGAAGGGCGGCAGCTCGTACGGCAGGGTGCTGGGGGCGAAGAAGGGGTTCTCTGCCAAAGCTCGGGCTCCTCCACGTGGTGTTTTGTCCACCACAGCTTGGCACGGCCGCGCCTCCGCCGCGCCCGGCGGGAACCCCGTCCGGCAATCGTTTTGGTCTTACCCCCGGAGCTGGGCTATTCTTTCGGACGTCGCCAAGCGCGCTCCACGGAGCTCGCGACAGCGGTGGGGTATGGTGTAATTGGCAGCACGACTGATTCTGGTTCAGTTAGTCTAGGTTCGAGTCCTGGTACCCCAGCAAGGCGTCACCTGCGGCGGGAGTCTCATCGAGACCCCCGCCTTCGTTGTTTTCAGACCCTTTTCTCAGGGCTCGATCGGGCGCGCGACCGTGGCGTACCCATAGATCGTGTCGCCGCAGATCCGCAGGCCGTGCCCCGTCACCGCGCCAGCTTGTCCAGGATGTCGGTGATCTGGCGGTAGTCCTTCGGGGTCGGGGCGTGGGAGGTGTCCACGGTGAAGACCTTGAAGCGGTTGCCCGGCGTGGCGGCGTCCGCCTCCCTGATCATGCGGTCCTGGAGCGCGATCGGGATCACCCGGTCGCGGGAGTGCCGGATGTAGACACGCGGCACCCGCCCCCAGGCGTGCGGGCGGCCACGGGCGTCCGCGCCGGACACCAGCAGGCTCTCGTCGGGCAGCAGCGTGTTCAGCATGGCCAGCAGCTCGCCGTCCGTCCCGCCGGCCATGAACGCGGCCTTCGCCGCCGCCAGGAACTCCGGGTCGTTCGTCCGCCAGTTGACCCGGATCGCGCCCAGCTCGCGGGGGTCGCCGACGAGCGCGCCGAGCACGCTGCCGGCCAGGCTGCCCGCGTTCTCCGGCGTCTCCAGGTACTCGGCCGGGGAACGCAGCTCCGTGCAGCAGAAGGCGGCGTCGTAGACCAGCAGGTCGACGAGGTCGGGCACGGCGTCGGCGGCCTTCGTGACGGTGGAGCCGCCGAGGCTGCCGCCCACCAGCACCACCCTGCCGTGCCGCGCGACCCGGCGTACGGTGTCCACCGTGGCCGCCACGTAGTCGTCCAGCGTCACCTGTGTCACCGGCGAGGGCAGGGTCGCCAGCGTCTCAAGGTCCTGCGGGGCCTGGTAGGCCACGTGGAACTGCTCTTCCGGGCCGTGCCCCGGCAGGCTCACGCCCACCGAGCGGTGGCCGCGCAGGGTCAGCTCGGGGTCGGCGGAGGCCACGCCGTTCGAGCCGGTCACGAAGACGAACGTGGTCACCTCCTTGCCCCGCCGGGGCGGCCCGCCCGCGACGGCGGCCGCCTGGACGCCGAGCGCGCCCGCGACCGTGGCCATCTGGAACGTCTTCCTTCGTGTGGGATCACTCATGTCCCCGATCGTCGCCCGCGCGGACCTGGCGCCACATCGCCCGGCGGGCTCCGCGATCGGTGGAGGCCGCGTATCCACCGATCGGTTGATGTCGTGCCAGGCTGGAGGGCATGAGCCGGCTTGACGGGCGCGAACGGTGGGTCTTCCTGGGGCTCGCGTACGCGCTGCTCGCGATCTCCGCGACCGCCGCCGCCCTCACGGGCACGAGCGAGGGCGACCCGGGGGCTCCTTCGTGGGCGCCGTCATGGTCGCTGCCGTGGTCGCCCTCGTGGCCGTCCTGGTGGCCGTCCTGGTGGCCGGCGTCGTGGTCGCTCTCGGGGCCGTCCGCCGGCGCGGTGTGGCCGGTGCTCGCCGTGGCCGCCGCCGGGTGGGTCGCGCCGCTCGCCTGGCTGCACCAGCGCCGCGACCGGCGTCCCGTGCTCGTCGTCGGCCACTACCTCGTCCTCGTGGCCCTCGCCGGGACGCTGACGGCCGCGCACGCCGCGTTCGCGGTGTTCGCCGCGATCGGCTATCCGCTCGCCCTCGCGCTGCTGCCGTCCCGGCTGGTGATGGCCGGGGTGACGGTCACCGCCGTCGTCGTCGTGGCCGCCCAGGCGGCCCCCGGCGACCGCGCCGCGCTGCTCACCGTGATCGCCGGCGTCGCCCTGCCCCTGGCCGTCGCCGGCTGGTACGTCGCCGCCGAGCACGACAAACGCCGCCGCCTCGTCGAACGCCTGCGCGCCGCCATGGACGAGAACGCCTCCCTGCACGCCAGGCTGCTCGACCAGGCCAGGCACGCGGGCGTACGCGACGAGCGGCACCGGGTGGCCGGCGAGCTGCACGACACCCTGACCCAGGACCTCGTCGCGCTGATCCGCCAGCTCGACGCCGCCGCCGTCACGACGGGCGAGGAGTCCGGCCGCCACCTCGGCCAGGCCACCGCCCTGGCCCGGCAGGGGCTGGCCGAGGCCCGCCGGTCGGTGAGCGCGCTGCGTCCCGGCCCGCTGGAGCGGTCGAGCCTGCCGGAGGCGCTGGAGCGCATGGCCGCGTCCTGGTCGCGGATGTCGGGGGTGCCGCTGGCCTGCGAGATCACCGGAACGCCTGTCGCGCTGTCCGCCGACCTGGAGGCCACCCTGTTCCGCGTCGCCCAGGAGGCCCTGGCGAACGTCGTCAAGCACGCGGAAGCCACCAGGGCGGCTCTGACTCTGTCGTACACGGACGATCTCGTGCTCCTGGACATCCGGGATGACGGAGCCGGTTTCGATCCGCAGGCGGCCACTGACGGCTTCGGGCTCGACGGCATGCGGCAGCGGGTCCGGGCCGCCGGCGGCACCCTGGAGATCGAGTCGCAGCCGGGCGCGGGCACCGCGCTCGCCGCCGCCGTCCCCGCCCTGACCGTCGCCCGCCCCGTCCCGCCCCCATCCACCGCAGTTCACCCCTGCCCGGCCGATGAGACGATGGCGGGCGGAGGGGAGGACTCATGACGCCACCCGTGCGGGTGCTGGTCGCCGACGACCACCCCATCGTGCGCGACGGCCTGCGCGCGGCCCTCGGCCCCGGCTCCGGCCTGGAGCTGGCGGGCGAGGCGGCCGACGGGGAGCAGGCCGTGCGCCTGGCCGCCGAGCTGCGTCCCGACGTCGTGCTGATGGACCTGCGCATGCCCGGCCTGGACGGCGTCGCCGCCATCCGGCGCATCGCCGGCACCGGCCCGCGGGTGCTGGTGCTGACCACGTTCGACACCGACGTGCTGCCCGCGCTGGAGGCGGGCGCCCACGGCTACCTGCTCAAGGACGCCCCGCCCGGCGAGCTGGTACGCGCGGTGCTGGCCGTGCACCGGGGCGAGACCGTGCTCGCGCCCGCCGTCGCCGGCCGGCTGGCCGAGCAGGTACGCAGACCGTCCAGAGGCACCCTGAGCAGGCGCGAGCTGGAGGTGCTGCGGCTGGTGGCCGGGGGAGCGACCAACAAGGAGGCGGCGGCAGCGCTGTTCATCAGCGAGGCCAGCGTCAAGACGCACCTGCTGCACGTGTACGCCAAGCTCGACGTCCGCGACCGGGCCGCCGCGGTGAGCGAGGGCTACCGGCGTGGCCTGCTCACCACCTGACCCTCGGAAGGGGCGTCCGGAGCGCTGTTAAGCGGTTTGGTTGTGGTCTGCGGGGTGCGGTAGAGTTACCTGCGTCGCCGGGGAGATCCGGCGACGAAAGCTTGTGGACAGGGTCCCGTCGTCTAGTGGCCCAGGACGCCGCCCTCTCAAGGCGGTAGCGCCGGTTCGAATCCGGTCGGGACTCCGACTTGTCACAAGCTCGCGAAGGTCCCGTCGTCTAGTGGCCCAGGACGCCGCCCTCTCAAGGCGGTAGCGCCGGTTCGAATCCGGTCGGGACTACGTCTGCTTCATCAACGCTCCGGCGCCTCTGGCCCGGAGCGTTTTCGCGTTCACGCAGCCCGTACCGCGAAGAAAGCCCCCGCCGCGGAACGGCGGGGGCTTTCGACGGTGACGTCACACCGAGCGGGCCTTGAACAGCGCCCGCCGGGCCGCCTTGGCGATCTGCTTGTCCGGGTGCACCTGGGAGATGAGGTCCAGCAGCTCCTCCACGTGCGCGTGCGGGATCTTCCAGATCACCTCCAGCAGCTCGGTGACCATCTCGGGGCCGATGTCCTGCAGGCTGCTCACGAACTCGGAACGGCCGAGCCCGGCCGAGATCGTCCACATGTCGAGGATGAGCCAGTGGGTGTCGTCCTGCGTCGGCTCGGGAGCGCCCTCCACCTTGAGCTGGCTGAGGTGCGTGGCCGCGTAGGGCCGCAGCGACGGCTGCTTGAGCGCCGCCTGCCAGGCCGGGAGCGCGGCCTCGCCCAGCGTGCCGACGACGCTGGCCGCCTGCACCCGGATGAGCGCGTCGCTCTCGTCCTCGGCCGCGGCCTCCAGCAGCTCCTCGGCGGCCTTGCCCGGCTCGCGCAGCCGCATCCAGGCGGCGAACTCGGCGTCGGCCTCCTCCTCGGGCAGCTCGGCGCTGAGTGCCAGCAGCTCGTGGGCGCTCATCGACTCGATGGCGGGCCGGGCGTCCACCTCGATGTCGGCGTCGTCCACCAGGTGGACGACGCCCTCGGTGCCGAGCGGCGTGAGCTTGAGCGTGCGCCCCTCGACCTCGACCATGCCGTAGCCGGCCAGCCAGTCGACGGCGGGCGTGAGCGGGTCGCCGGCGGCCTCCCAGGCGTCGGCGCCGAGCTCCTCGTCCAGCTCGGCGGCGGCCTCGGACAGCTCGCGCGCCAGCTCGTCGAGGTCGCGCGAGCCGCCGGCCAGCAGCAGCCGCACCAGCACGCCGCGGGTCAGACCGGCCAGCGCCATGGTCAGGTCGTCGTCGGGCAGCTCGGGGTCGCCGTAGTCGACCGAGTGGAGCCCGAGCATCCAGGCGTCGAGGACGTCCTCGTCGTCGTCGAACGGCCACTCGGCCGTGTCGTCCTGGACCGCGACCGTGTTGCCCTCGCCCGGCTCCAGGAACTCGAGGTCCACGGCGAGGTTCCAGATGTTCCACAGCTGCGGCACGACCTCGGCGATCGGGCCCTCGGCCTCGGGCCGGGGCAGCCCGACGGCGGCCAGCGCCTCCTCCACCTCGGCGTCGCTGAGCAGGGTGTCCTCGCCCACCTGGCGGCCGGAGCCGACCCAGAGGGCCAGGTCGCGGGCCTTGGCGATGAGCGGGGCCTGCCGGGCGGCCGCGGCCAGCTCGGAGTCGGGCCGCAGCCGGATGGTGTCGAGGTCGGCGAGCTCGTCGGCGAACGGCTCGAAGTCGCCGAGGTCGCCGGTCTCCTCCTCGCCGTCGGCCCCGTCGCCGTCCGCGTCGTCACCGTCCTCGACGAGCTCGTCCATGAGCTCGACGAACTCGTCCTCGACGTCGTCGAGCTCGGCCTGCAGATCGGCGAGGGAGTCGGAGCGCTCGGTCAGCCTGCCGGTCTGCGAGAGGAACGTGAGGTAGGCGTCCACG
Organism: Nonomuraea wenchangensis; assembly: GCF_900111685.1. Classification (GTDB taxonomy): domain Bacteria; phylum Actinomycetota; class Actinomycetes; order Streptosporangiales; family Streptosporangiaceae; genus Nonomuraea; species Nonomuraea wenchangensis. The sequence goes on along the minus strand of NZ_FOHX01000002.1, from coordinate 674,022 downwards.
GCCGGGAGCATCCCGTCGGCGGCGGCGTCGGGATCCTCCACCACCTCAGGCATGCGGTCGAGCAGCAGGTTGCGCAGGTCGGCGCGCTTCCAGGTGCCGGGGTCCGGCGAGAAGGCGAGACGGTGCCACAGGGCGGCGGGTCCCACGAGCTCGGGGTCGCTGTCGGGCGCGTTGACGCGCGCCCACATGATGAACTCTTCGAGCAGGGGTCGCAGCTCAGTGGCGGCTACCTCGATGCGATCTGTCACGCACTCAGGCTAGTGCGCTCCCGACGTTGACGGCTCCCGAAATACATCCTTTTGCTGATCATGACGTGCGCCGCATGGCCTCGGTGATCCGCTCGGCGGCGGCCATGACCGGCACCGCGTGCAGCCGGCCGGGCGCCCGGGTGAGCCGTTCGATGGGGCCGGAGACCGACACCGCCGCGATCACCTTGCCGCCGCTGCCCCTGATGGGGGCGGAGACGCTCGCCACGCCCTGCTCGCGCTCGCCGACGCTGTGGGCCCAGCCGCGCCGCCGTACGGAGGCCAGGGTCGCCGCGGTGAACTTGGCGCCGCGCAGGCCGCGGTGCAGCCGGTCGGGCTCCTCCCAGGCGAGCAGTATCTGGGCCGCCGAGCCGGCCGTCATGGGCAGCGCCGAGCCCACCGGGACGGTGTCGCGCAGGCCGCTGGCGCGCTCGGCCGCGGCCACGCAGACCCGCTCATCGCCCTGGCGGCGGTAAAGTTGCGCACTCTCCCCGGTCAGGTCCCTGAGCTGCATGAGCACGGGTGAGGCCACGGCGAGCAGCCGGTCCTCGCCGGCGGCGGTGGACAACTCCGACAGCCGCGGTCCCAGCACGAAACGGCCCTGTGTGTCCCGGCTGACGATGCGGTGGTGCTCCAGTGCGACGGCCAGACGGTGGGCCGTGGGCCGGGCCAGGCCGGTGGCCTGGACGAGCTGCGCCAGGGAAGCGGGGCCCGCTTCTAGGGCATTGAGTACAAGAACGGCCTTGTCGAGTACTCCGACTCCGCTAGAGTTGTCCATGTACCGATACTGCAGTCTCGACATATGAGAAGGCAAGTCGGAGGCAAACTCCCGCAAAGATGCGCCGGGACCCGGGCGGCGGACGGGGGCGGGCCTCGAGCGGGCGATGCGACGGAGCATCGCGAAGACACAGGAGGAGATCATGGGCCGCACACTGGCCGAGAAGGTCTGGGAGCAGCACGTCGTCAGGCGTGCCGAGGGCGAACCTGACCTGCTCTACATCGACCTGCACCTCATCCACGAGGTGACCAGCCCGCAGGCGTTCGACGGGCTCCGCCTCGCCGGCCGCAAGGTGCGCCGCCCCGACCTCACCATCGCCACCGAGGACCACAACGTGCCGACGGTGCTCGGCCCGATCTCCGACCCCGTGTCCAAGACGCAGGTCGAGACGCTGCGCAAGAACGCCGCCGAGTTCGGCGTCCGGCTGCACCCGATGGGCGACGCCGGGCAGGGCGTGGTGCACATCATCGGCCCGCAGTTCGGCCTGACCCAGCCGGGCATGACGATCGTCTGCGGCGACTCGCACACCTCCACGCACGGCGCGTTCGGCGGCATCGCCTTCGGCATCGGCACCTCCGAGGTCGAGCACGTGCTCGCCACCCAGACGCTGCCCGCCTACCGGCCCAAGACGATGGCCGTCGAGGTCAACGGCGAGCTGCCGGCCGGCGTCACCGCCAAGGACCTGATCCTGGCCATCATCGCCAAGATCGGCACCGGCGGCGGCCAGGGCCACATCATCGAGTACCGCGGCGAGGCCGTGCGCAAGCTCTCCATGGAGGGCCGCATGACCGTCTGCAACATGTCGATCGAGGCCGGCGCGCGGGCGGGCATGATCGCCCCCGACGAGACCACGTTCGCCTACCTCAAGGGCCGCCCGCACGCGCCCGAGGGCGAGGCGTGGGACCAGGCCGTCGCCTACTGGAAGTCGCTGCGCACCGACGACGACGCCGTCTTCGACCAGGTCGTGGAGATCGACGCGACGACGCTGACCCCGTACGTCACGTGGGGCACCAACCCCGGCCAGGGCCTGCCGCTGGGCGAGACCGTCCCCAGCCCCGAGTCCTTCGCCGACCCGGTCGCGCGGGCCGCCGCCGAGCGGGCGCTTGAGTACATGGGCCTGTCCGCCGGCACGCCGCTGCGCGAGATCGAGGTCGACACCGTCTTCGTCGGCTCGTGCACCAACGGCCGCATCGAGGACCTGCGCTCGGCCGCCGAGATCCTCAAGGGCCGCCAGGTCAAGACCCGCACGCTCATCGTGCCCGGCTCGATGATGGTCAAGCTCCAGGCCGAGCAGGAGGGCCTGCACGAGGTGTTCAAGGCCGCCGGCGCCGAGTGGCGCGAGGCCGGCTGCTCGATGTGCCTCGGCATGAACCCCGACACGCTCCAGCCGGGCGAGCGCAGCGCCTCGACCTCCAACCGCAACTTCGAGGGCCGCCAGGGCAAGGGCGGCCGCACCCACCTGGTGTCGCCGCAGGTCGCCGCCGCGACCGCGGTCACCGGCCGCCTGACCGCCCCCGCCGACCTGTAAGGAGTCACGACCGATGGAAGCCTTCACCACCCACACCGGTACGGCGGTGCCGCTGCGCCGCAGCAACGTCGACACCGACCAGATCATCCCGGCCGTCTGGCTCAAGCAGGTCAGCCGCACCGGCTTCGAGAAGGGCCTGTTCGCCGCCTGGCGCGAGGACCCCACGTTCGTGCTCAACGACCCCGCCTACGAGGGCGGCTCGATCCTCGTCTCCGGCCCCGACTTCGGCACCGGCTCCTCCCGCGAGCACGCGGTGTGGGCCCTGCAGCAGTACGGGTTCCGCGCCGTGATCGCCGCCCGCTTCGGCGACATCTTCCGCAACAACTCCACCAAGATGGGCCTGCTGCCGGTCGTCCTGCCCGGCGACAAGGTCGAGGCCCTGCAGGCCGCCGTCGAGGCGGACCCCAAGCTGGAGATCACCGTTGACCTGGGCGAACGCCAGGTCCGCTGGGCGGACGAGGTCGTCGCGTTCGAGATCGACGACTACACCCGCTGGCGGCTGATGGAGGGCCTGGACGACATCGGACTGACCCTGCGTCACGCCGAGGACATCGCGACGTACGAGAATGGTCGGCAGCCATGGCTGCCGACGACCGTCTAGAGGACGACGAACTGGCGCGGCGGTTGCGCGAGGCGCACCGCCGCGTCCGCCTGCTGCCCGCCTCCGATCCCGCCGTGGACAAGGCGCGGCTGGCCCGCCGCTATCTCGCGATCTGCGATCTCGCCAAGCGCGACCCCGAGCGGGCGGCGGCCCGTCTGGAGGCGTTCCTGTCCGCGCTCGACACGCCACGTAATGACGAAAATACCGTCGGTGATTGAGTTCCCCCGCGATCCCGCCTACTTTCGACTCGCGTAAGGGGTTTCTACGTCGAACTCGTGTGCTGGAACCCTGACCATAACTGGGGGAGCAGGACTTTCATGAACAAGCGAGAACTCGTCGAGGCCATTTCGGACCGGGTGGGCGACAAGAGGACGGCCACCGAGGCCGTGAACGCGGTCATCGACACCATCCAGAAGGCCGTGGCGAGCGGCGACAAGGTCTCGATCACGGGCTTCGGCGCGTTCGAGATGGTGAACAAGCCGGCGCGCACGGCCAGGAACCCGTCGACGGGTGCCGAGATCAACGTCGCGGAGAGCTGGGCTCCCAAGTTCCGCCCCGGTTCGGAGTTCAAGGACCTCGTGAACGAGGGCGGCAAGAAGAGCGGCAAGAAGAAGTAGCCGCGGCCGATCGTCAGCGGACCGTCACGCCCGGGCTCCTCGCCCGGGCGTCGCGCGTTGCGGGGGAGGACGGGCGTTAGGGCAGCGGGAACGTGGACAGCGTGACGTAGGTGATCCGCCCCCCGGTCAGCGCCAGGTTGACCCGCTGGCCGGTGCGCAGCAGCCGCAGCGGGCCCGCGTCGAAGGCGGGGGCGTCGAACTCCAGCACGGTCCCGTCGTCCAGGAAGACCGTGCCGGACCTGGTGGCCTCGTCGAAGCTGCGTACGGTGCCCTGCACGCCACCAGCGTAATCCGTCCGCCAGGGGCGCGGCGAGCGGTCAGGTCCCGGAGCCCGGCCACAGCTCGGCGACCAGCGCCGCCGTGTGCGGCCCCAGCCCCAGCGCGATCGCCGCCGCCAGGTCGGCCGGGGTGTCCACGTCGCGCCGGACCGAGTCGATGCCCGGCACGCACAGCTCCTTCGCGCCGCCCGCCAGGTGCCTGGCCCGCGACTCCCCGCCGAAGCGCGGCGTGAACGGCGTCCCCGGCCGTACCCCGTAGAACGTGGTGCCGACGTCGAGCGCGTCGGGCACGAACGCCTGGTCGAACTCGGCCGCCGCCTCCAGCGCCGTCGCCAGCTCGGCCGGCCGCAGCGCCGGCAGGTCGGCCTGCAGCGCCCCCACCGCCTCGCCCGGCGCGACCGCCACGGCGTGCGCGGCGCCCGTGCGCAGGGCGGTGTTCAGCCCGCGGTCGGGGTCGGGCACCACCTCGGCGCCCAGCGTCGCGAGCGGACCCGCCGCCGCGGGATCGGCGGTCACCACGATCACCCGTGCCACCGCCGGGCAGGACAACGCCGCCGACACGGTGTCGCTCGCCACCGCCACGGCGAACCTCGTGCGGTGCGGTCCCGTCGCGTCGGCCAGCCGGGTCTTCGCGGCGACCAGCGTCTTGACCGGAATGACCAGGGACCACCGGAAGCTCATACCCTTAAGCATCGCGCCTCGACATCCTCGGCGGGCAACCGGGAGACTTGGGGCGCATACCCGAGGAGGAGTCCATGAGCCGCCGCACGCGACCGTCGCGTTTCTGGGAGACCCTGGCAGTCGTCGTCGTGAAACCACTCTCGCGGTTCCTGGTCAAGCGGGACTGGCGGCACGGCGAGCGCCTCCCGCGCACCGGCGGCATCATCATCGTGGCCAACCACCTCTCCTGGACGGACCCCGTCCTGCTCGGGCACTTCCTCTTCAACAACGGGCGCTGGCCGGTCGTCCTCGCCAAGTCCGCGCTGTTCCGCGTCCCCCTGCTCCGCCAGGCCCTGATCGGGCTGCTGGCCATCCCCGTCGAACGCGGCAGCGCCGAGGCCGCGCGCTCGCTGCGGATCTCCTCAGAACGGCTCCAGGACGGCTGCGCGATCCTGTTCTATCCCGAGGGCACCTGCACCCGTGACCCCGCCCTCTGGCCGATGGTGGGCAAGACGGGCGCGGCCCGGCTGGCGCTGGAGAGCGGCGCCCAGGTCATCCCGATCGCCCACTGGGGGGCGCACGAGCTGCTGCCGTACGGCGAGAAGAAGCCGCGGATCTTCCCCCGCAAGACCTTCCACGTGTCGGTGGGCCCGCCGGTCGACCTGTCCAAATACGCGGACAGGCCGCCGCACGGCGACGTCCTGCGCGAGGCCACGGCCGACATCATGGCGGCGATCACCGAGCAGCTCGCCGAGCTGCGCGGCGAGAAGGCCCCCAAGGCCCCCTACGACCCCGCCGGGCGGTGACCGCATGACGAGAGTCGCCGTGTTCGGCCCTGGCTCGTGGGGCACCACGTTCGCGATGATCCTCGCGGAGGCGGGCAACGAGGTCACGCTGTGGGGGCGCAGGCCCGAGCAGATGGAGGCCATCGAGCGCACCCACGAGAACACCGACTACCTCCCCGGCATCCCCCTGCCGCCCACGCTGCGCGCCACCACCGACCCCGAGCGGGCCCTGGACGGCGCCGACTTCGTGGTGCTGTGCGTGCCGTCGCAGACCCTGCGGCCCAACCTGGCCGCCTGGCGCGAGCACATCCCGCGCGGGGCGGTGCTGGTCAGCCTCATGAAGGGCATCGAGCTCGGCACCACCAAGCGGATGAGCGAGGTGATCCGCGAGGTGGCCGAGGTGCCGGAGGAGCGGGTGGCCGTCGTCTCCGGCCCCAACCTGGCCAAGGAGATCGCCCAGCGCCAGCCCGCCGCCACCGTCGTGGCCTGCGCCGACGAGTCCGTCGCCGAGCGGCTGCAGGCGATCTGCCACCTGCCGCCGTGGTTCCGCCCCTACACCAACCCCGACGTCGTCGGCGTCGAGCTGGGGGGCGCGGTCAAGAACGTCATCGCGCTCGCCGTCGGCGTCTCGGCCGGCATGGGCATGGGCGACAACGTCAGCGCCATGCTCATCACCCGCGGACTGGCCGAGATGCAGCGGCTCGGCGCGGCCCTGGGCGCCGACCCGCACACCTTCGCCGGGCTCGCCGGCATGGGCGACCTCGTCGCCACCTGCAACTCGCCGCTGTCGCGCAACCGCACCTTCGGCGAGAACCTCGGGCGCGGCATGACCCTCGCCGAGGTGGTCGCCGCCACCAGGCAGACCGCCGAGGGCGTCAAGTCCTGCGAGTCGGTGCTGGCGCTCGCCCGCAAGCACGACGTCGAGATGCCGATCACCGAGGTCGTGGTCGGGGTGGTGCACGACGGCGTGTCGCCGGCCGAGGCCGGCATGCTGCTCATGTCGCGCTCGCCCAAACCCGAGCGGTACGGCGTGTGACCGGGCACGCCGTGCACCGGGGCTGACTCGCTGTTCAGGGGACACCCCGGTAGATTCGGACACCATGAGCAAGCCACGCGTCGCCGTCGTTTTCGGAGGTCGCAATTCCGAGCACGCCGTGTCCCTGATGGGCGCGGGCAGCGTGCTCGACGCGATCGACAGGAGCAAGTACGAGGTGATCCCGATCGGGATCGCCCAGGACGGCAGGTGGGTGCTGGCCGCGTCCGACCAGCGGTTCGCCATCGAGGAGGGCGAGCTGCCGGTCGTCGACACCTCGGGGGCGGCGCTCGCGCTGCCCTCCGGCGACAACTCCCTCGTGGCCTACGACCCCGGCGCCATCCCCGTCGAGCTCGGGACGGTCGACGTGGTGTTCCCCGTGATGCACGGGCCGTTCGCCGAGGACGGCACCATCCAGGGCCTCCTGGAGATGGCCGGGGTGCGCTACGTCGGCTCCGGCGTGCTGGCCAGCGCCGTCGGCATGGACAAGGCGTACATGAAGACCGTACTCGCCGCCGCCGGGCTGCCCACCGGCAGGTTCGTCGCCGTACGCGACCGTGACTGGCGGCTCAACCGCGAGCTGGTGCTCAAGGAGGCCGAGGAGCAGCTCGGCTACCCGGTCTTCGTCAAGCCCGCGCGGGCCGGCTCCTCCCAGGGCATCTCCAAGGCCGGCGACCGGGCCCAGCTCGAACAGGCCGTGGAGTTCGCCCGGCAGCACGACCCCAAGGTGCTCATCGAGGCCGCCATCGAGGGCCGCGAGATCGAGTGCGCGGTGCTGGAGTCGCCCGGCGACGAGCCGGCCGCCGCGTCCGTGCCCGGCGAGGTCAAGGTCGAGGGCGGGCAGGAGTTCTTCGACTTCGAGGCCAAGTACTACCCCGACCAGATGTCGCTCACCGTGCCCGCCGACATCCCCGACGAGACGGCCGAGGAGCTGCGGGCCCTCGCGGTGCGGGCGTTCGAGGCGCTCGACTGCGAAGGGCTCTCGCGGGTCGACTTCTTCTACACGCCCGATGGCCGGCTGATACTCAACGAGATCAACACCATGCCGGGCTTCACCTCGCTGTCGGTGGCGCCGCAGCTCTGGGCCGCCACCGAGGTGCCGTACGCGGAGCTGGTGGACCGGCTCATCCAGCTCGCGCTCAACCGGCCGGCCGGGCTGCGATGAGCGTCATCCCGCCATCCGGCCCACCGGGCCCGACAGCTCGGCGAGCACGTCGCCGGGCGAGTGACCGCCGCCGATCGTGACCTCGACGTACGCGGCGTCCGTCACGGCGGTGTACAACGCGGGCCGGTCGGGGTCGGCGAACCAGCCGACGCCGTTGATCTCCTGGAGCTGGTCCGTCGGCGCCATCCGCGCCGGCCTGGGCACGCCGCAGCGCAGCGCGATCGCGCCGTCCCCCCAGACGGCGACGTACGGCGAGCTCGGCTCGGACGTGCCACGCTCGGCACCGTCGAGCGAGGCGGGCAGCAGCGTGGCCAGCCTGTCGCAGGCGGCGACCGCCGGGCCCGCGGGCACCGGCGGCTCCACCTGGACGGTGCCGCCGCAACCGGCGAGCGCTAGGAGAACGAGCAGGACGGTGGCGGCACGCATGCGACGACTACCTTCGGAACTGGACGGCTCAGATGTGGACGATCGGACACGTCAGCGTACGCGTGATGCCCTCCACCGCCTGAATCTGGGCCACCACCAGCTTGCCCAGCTCGTCCACGTTGCGGGCCTCCGCGCGGACGATCACATCGTAGGGACCGGTCACGTCCTCCGCCTGCGTGACACCGGGGATCCCGGAGATCTCCGCGGCCACTGCGGCGGCCTTGCCGACCTCGGTCTGAATAAGGATGTAGGCCTGCACCATCACGTCCTCCCGGGCGATTGGATCACGCCGAAGGGCCACCGTACCCTGTGTGCGTCAGGAGGTGCGTCATCACAGTCGGGGATCTCGGCGAATTCGGCGTGGTAAATCGTATTACCGGCCGTCTGCCCCAAGGAGCGGCGGTAATGCTGGGGCCTGGGGACGACGCGGCGCTCGTCGCCGCCCCCGACGGGCGGGTGGTGGTCTCCACCGATCTGCTGCTGGAGGGCAGGCACTTCCGGCGCGACTGGTCCAGCCCGTACGACGTGGGACGCAAGGCCGCCGCCCAGAACCTCGCCGACGTCGCCGCCATGGGCGCCGTCCCCACCGCGCTGGTGATCGGCCTCGGCATCCCCGCCGACCTGCCCGTGACCTGGCTGGACGGGCTGACCGACGGTTTCCGCGACGAGTGCGCGGTCGTCGGCGCGAGCGTGGCGGGAGGCGACGTGACCCGGTGCGACCTGGTGGTCCTCGGGGTCACCGCGCTGGGCGACCTGGGCGGGCGGGCCGCCGTCCGGCGGGACGGCGCCCGGCCGGGGCAGGTCGTGGCGGTGGCGGGGCGGCTCGGGCACGCGGCGGCCGGGCTCGCGCTGCTCGACGCCGGTGTGCCGGCCCGTACCGACGCGCTGGAACGGGCGGTCGCGGCGCACCGGCGGCCCTGCCCGCCTTACCAGGAGGGGCCGCGCGCCGCCGAGCTGGGCGCGAGCGCGATGCTGGACGTCAGCGACGGGCTGCTGCAGGACCTCGGTCACGTCGCCGCGGCGAGCGGGGTGCGGATCGAGCTGGATCCGCAGGCGTTCGCGGTGGGCGAGCCGGTGCTGGCGGCGGCCAAGGAACTGGCGGCCGATCCGCTCGAATGGGTGCTCACGGGTGGCGAGGATCACGCGCTCGCGGCGGTTTTTCCCGCAGGGGTGCGGTTGCCGGCGACGTGGCAGGTCGTGGGGCGGGTGGTCGAGGGTGAGGGGATTCTCGTGTACGGGCGAGAAATGGGCCGTGGCGGCTGGGATCACTTTCGGTAATGATCTGTCCCGATTTTTGGGATATTTACCCGTTTTGGGGTACGACTAGTGGGATTGCTGTGACAACGACGTAGCAAAGGTGTTATGAAGATTGGCGGCCAACTGTAACCGGCAGAAAGGGCAGCCATGGGCCGCCACGGCACAGGTGGATCCGACGACGGGGAAGATCGGGGGAGCAGCAGCGCATTCTGGGGTCCTGACGAGGAGGCCGAGCCGCCAGGCTGGCCGTCCCTGCCGGACCGGCCCGAGGTCACGGGGCAGTGGGCCCCGATGCGGCGCCGCGAGGGCGAGCCGCCGCGCGGGCCGGGGTCCGAGCCTTACGAGGTCACCGGAGCTTTCGCGCTGCCCACCGACTCCGCCGGCGGACCCGCGAGTGCCTTCCCGCCGCCCCCTGGCGACCAGGCCGGCCCCTTCGAGGTGACGGGCGCCTTCGTCCGCCCCACGGACTGGGACGCTCCCTCTCCTGGCACCCCCACGGGCCCCGGCGATCCCGCCGGCGGTTCGCGGCCTCCGGGTGGGGCCGGTTCGTTCGCCGGGCCCGCCACGGGTGACTTCGACGTGCCGGGGCCGTTCGACCAGGCGCCTGGACGTGGCGACGGTCCTCGCCCCGGTGGCGGCTTCTTCGACGCCCCCGCCGAGCGCACCGCCGCGTTCCCCGGCCCGTCCGGCCCGTCGGGCCCTCATGACGCCCCGAGCGGCGACCCCTTCCGCCCCGGCCCGTTCGGCGCCCCCACCGGCCCTACCGGCGCCGGCCCCTTCGACCGCCCCGGCGGCACCGGCCCCTTCGACCAGGCCGGTGGCCCCGGCCCCTTCGACCAGCCCACCGGGACCGGCCCCTTTGGGCGGCCGATGCGCGGTGAGGGGTTCTTCGGTGAGCAGGAAGGGCAGGCCGGAGGCGCGTTCGACGGCCCGGCCGACCGTACCGCCAGGTTCGACGCGCCCCCCGCGGGCCCGCCCATGCCCGGAGACATCAAGGTGGCCGGCGAGCCCACGGCGGCGGTCCGGACCCCGGCGTGGGCGGAGGCCGAGACCGGTTTCCTCGCCTCCGGCTGGTCCGCCGACTCCGGTCTCGACGACCTCGACGACCCGGAGGAGCCCAAGGGCCGCCGCGGCCGCCGCAAGGCCGACCGCGACCAGGACAACAGCGGCGACAGCGACATCGACAGTGGGCGGGGCCGTGGCCGTGGCCGGGGCAGGGGGCGCGACGACGACCTGACCGCCCCGCCGTCGTCCGGCGGCGGCAAGGGCCGTGTGGCGCTGCTGTCCGTCGCCGCCGTGGCCGTGGTGCTCGGCGGCACGGTGGCGGGCGTGAAGCTGATGAGCTCCGGCGACCCGGCCAAGTGCGAGGGCGCGACCTGCGCGGCCGTACAGAAGAGCCCGGCCGATCCCGGCCCCGCCGTGGCCGACCCGCCGGTGGAGGAAGAGGAGAGCGAGCCCGAGGAGGAGCCCGCGGCGGACGAGGAGAAGGCCACCCCGTCCGGCCGTCCGACGCCCACCGCCTCGTACGTCGCCCGCGCCCCCCGCCGCACCAGCACGCCCACGCCGAAGCCCACCAGGACCAGGGTGAAGGCGTCCGCGCAGCCCACCAAGCAGGTGACGGAGGAGCCGACGGGCGCGGAGGAGAGCGACACGCTCACCCCCAACCCGGACCCCGAGCCCGCCTCGGACGGCGGCGCGACCGAGGCACCCTCGCAGCCGACTCCGGTGGACACCGGCCGGCCTGGCCCGTTCGGGCAGGGCGGTGCGAGCGGCGGCTCGGTCAACGTCCAGCAGACGATCAAGCAGCGTGTCGGCACCTACTCGGCGAGCCTCACGGTCGCGAACACCTCGGCGCGGGCGCTGGCCGCTCCCACGCTCTCGGTGCCGGTCGAGGGCCGGGTGCTGAGCGTGAGCGGCGCGACCTGGACGCAGGACGGAGACCTGCTGATCCTGGACGTGCAGAGCACCCTGGCGGCCGGCGACGAGGCGAAGGTCACGTTCACCGCGACTGGGAAGGGTGAGCGGGCGGAGACCTGCGGCATGGTCAGCGGGGAGTGCTCCGTCACCTGACCGGGTCAAATGGTTGGATGGGGGACATGACGGTTTCGACCCCTCCACGCGTGCTCACCGTCGCCGGCTCCGACTCCGGGGGAGGCGCGGGCATCCAGGCCGACCTGAAGACCATGATGGCCATGGGCGTCCACGGCATGAGCGTCATCGCGGCGGTGACCGCCCAGAACTCGCTCGGCGTCCAGGGCTACTGGGAGCTGCCGCCCGAGGCCGTACGCGCGCAGCTCGACTCGGTGCTCGGCGACATCGGCACCCAGGCGGTCAAGACGGGCATGCTGGCCTCGCCCGTCCTGGTCGAGGTGGTCGCCGAGATCCTCGGCCGGTACGGCGCGCCGGTCGTCGTCGATCCCGTCGGGGTGTCCAAGCACGGCGATTCGCTGCTCGCGGAGGAGGCCGTGGAGACGATGCGCACCCGGCTGCTCCCGGTGGCCACGGTGGCGACGCCGAACCTGTGGGAGGTCGAGCAGCTCACCTCGGTCAAGGTCGAGGACGAGGACGGCCTGCGCCGCGCGGCCGACGCCGTTCTCGCGCTGGGTCCCGAATGGGCGCTGATCAAGGGCGGCCACCTGCCGGGCGCGCCGGTGGACCTGCTGACCGACGGCTCCGAGGAGCACCGCTTCGCCGCCGAGCGCCACGACAACCGCCACACCCACGGCACCGGCTGCACGCTGGCCTCGGCCATCGCCTCCCGCCTCGCGCTGGGCGACGACGTGCCGGAGGCGGTGCGGGCGGCCAAGGAGTACGTGACCGGCGCCATCGCCCACGGCTTCCCCCTGGGCGCGGGCATCGGCCCCGTGGACCACGCCTGGCGCTGGCGCTGACCCGCCGGATCCCGCGGGCCCGACGGCGGTCAAAGGCGGCCGACGGCGCTCAAAGCCGGCCGACGGCGGTCAAAGCCGGCCGACGGCGGTCAAAGCCGGCCGACGGCGGGCCCGGCCGCGGGCATGACAAAGGCCCGCTGCTCGTGAAGAGCAGGCGGGCCTTCGCGCGTGGAAGAACCTAGCGGGTGACTTTGCCCGCCTTGATGCACGAGGTGCACACGTTCAGCTTCTTCGGCGTGCCGCCGACGACCGCGCGCACCGTCTGGATGTTGGGGTTCCAACGACGGCGGGTGCGGCGGTGGGAGTGGGACACGTTGTTACCGAAGGTCGGCCCCTTGCGGCAGACATCGCAGACGGAAGCCACGGTATCGCTCCTTAAAACAGTCGATGTAGCCCTGTCCGCTGATGCTTTCCGGGCGGAGGGCATGCCGGGACAACCGGCCAGCCAGACGAGAATATCCGATCCATACCGCTGGGCGCGAACTGGAGCACGGGCCGAGACTCGATCAGCCCGGCACGGAGATATTCTCCATCGACAACGGTAGCGCACGCGGGAGCACGGAGGCGCCGGATGGAGATCCTCGACCCGCCCGCGGTGCGTCGCTGGGCGCGGCTGGCGGCCGACGCGCTCGGCCGGGCCAGGACGGACATCGACGCGCTCAACGTGTTCCCGGTGGCCGACGGCGACACCGGCACCAACCTGCACCTGACCCTGCTGTCCGCGGCCGAGGCCGTCGAGTCCCTGCCCGACGACGTGGACGTCGCCGTGGTGTGGCAGACCCTGTCGTACGGTGCCCTGGTGGGCGCGCGGGGCAACTCCGGCGTGATCGTCAGCCAGGCCCTGCGCGGCCTGGCCGAGGTGCTGAAGGACGGCCATGACCTGCGGGCCGCGCTGCACCGGGCCGCCGTGCTGGCCAGGGAGGCCGTGGCGCGGCCCGTGGAGGGCACGGTGCTGAGCGTGCTGGAGTCGGCCGCGCTGGCCGTACGTGAGCTGGACGGCGACCTGGCCGAGGTGGCGCGGTGCGCGGCTGGCGAGGCCAGGGCGGCGCTCGGGCGCACCCCGCGCCAGCTCGACGTGCTGGCCCGCAGCGGCGTCGTGGACGCGGGCGGCGCCGGGGCGGCGATCGTGCTGGAGACCCTGGCCGCGGTCGTGACCGGCTCCTACGACGGGCGCTACGACGTCCCGGCCCCGGCCGCGAGGCTCAGGCCGATGACGGAGGCCGGGGCCGGATACGAGGTGATGTACCTGCTGGACGCCGACGACGGGGCCGTGGCGGCGCTGCGCGCGGAGCTGGACGCGATGGGCGACTCGCTGGTCGTGGTCGGCGGCGACGGACTCTGGAACGTGCACGTCCACGTGGCCGAGGCCGGGCCCGCCGTCGAGGCGGGGATGCGGGCGGGACGGCCGCACCGGATCCGGATCACCTACCTGGCCGAGCGCGCCCGCCACCCCGAGGCGGGCCGTGGCGTGGTGGCCGTGGCCGCGGGCGACGGCATCGCCGCGCTGTTCGAGGAGTGCGGCGCCGTCGTGGTGCGCCGCGAGCCCGGTACGAGGCCGCCCCTGCCCGCCCTGCTGGCGGCGATCCGCCAGGCGGGCAGCGAGGTCGTGGTCCTGCCCAACGACGAGGGCGTCGGCGACGTGGCCGCCGCGGCGGCCGAGATCGCCCGTGAGGACGGGCAGGTGGTCAGCGTGCTGCCCACGCGGGCGACCGTGCAGGGCCTCGCCGCGCTGGCCGTGCACGATCCGCTGCGCCGCTTCGGCGACGACGTGGTGGCGATGGCGGACGCGGCCGGCCAGACCCGCTGCGGGCACGTGACGGTGGCCCGCGAGGAGGCGTTCACCAGCGCCGGGGTGTGCCGTCCCGGCGACGTGCTCGGCTTCATCGAGGGCGACGTGGCGATGATCGGCGTCGCGCTGGAGCAGGTGGCGGCGCTGGTCGTGGACCGCCTGGTGGCGGGCGGCGGCGAGCTGGTCACCCTGATCACGGGCGCCGGCGCCCCGCCGGAGCTGGCCGAGTGCGTGGAGGAGCACCTGCGGGTCACGCGGCCGGACGTCGACCTCGCCGTGTACGAGGGCGGCCAGGGCGGCTACCCCCTGCTGATCGGAGTCGAGTGACGCGCCGGGGGATGGCGGGATTCCTGTCGGCCGCAGGCGGTAGAACTTAATGCCGTGAGCCGTTTCGACGAGCCTCTGACGAAGGCGCTCGACCCGAAGACCGCCAAGCTGCTGCACAGCGTGCTCGGCCTGGAGACGGTCGGCGACCTGCTGCGCCACTACCCGCGCCGCTACGCCGAGCGCGGCGAGCTGACCTCGCTCGCCGACCTCGAGGTGGACGAGCACGTCACGGTGGTCGGCGAGGTGACCCGGCTGATGCGCAAGCCGATGCGCAACCGGGGCGGCACCTGGCTGGAGGTCGAGGTCGCCGACGGCAGCGGCGACAAGATCTACCTGTCGTTCTTCGGCAAGGGCTCCCACGCGGCCGAGTCGCGGCTCAAGCCGGGGCGGCGCGGCATGTTCGCCGGCAAGGTGGGGCTGTTCGGGGCGCGCGGCCGGCCGCGCTGGCAGCTCGCGCATCCGGAGTTCGAGCTGTTCGAGGAGGAGGACGAGGACGGCGCGGCGGAGTTCGCCGCCGCGCCGGTGCCGATCTATCCGGCGGGCAAGGACCTCACGCCGTGGGCCATCCGGCGGGCGATCGGCGTCGTGCTCGACACGCTCGGCCCGCTCGACGACCCGCTGCCGGCCGAGCTTCGGGCCCGGCACAAGCTGCAGCCGCTGGCCGAGGCGCTGGCGGGCATCCACCGGCCGAAGGACTTCGCCGAGATGGGGCGGGCGCGGCAGCGGCTGAAGTTCGACGAGGCGTTCGTGCTCCAGGCGGTGCTGCTGCAGCGCCGCCAGGCGGCCACCGCCTGGCCCGCGCGGCCCCGGCCGCGGCGCGCGGACGGCCTGCTGGCCTCGTTCGACGGGCGGTTGCCGTTCGCGCTGACGGAGGGGCAGGCCGCGGTCGGCGAGGAGATCGCGGACGATCTGGCCCGCGAGCATCCGATGCACCGCCTGCTCCAGGGCGAGGTGGGCGCGGGCAAGACCGTGGTGGCGCTGCGCGCGATGCTCCAGGTCGTCGACGCGGGCGGCCAGGCCGCGCTGCTGGCGCCCACCGAGGTGCTGGCCCAGCAGCACCACCGCTCGATCACGGCCATGCTGGGCGACCTCGCGCAGGGCGGCATGTTCGGTGGCACGGCGGTCACGCTGCTGACCGGCTCGATGGGCGCGCCCGCCCGCCGCGCGGCCCTGCTCGACGCCGCCTCGGGCAACGCCGGGATCGTGGTCGGCACGCACGCGCTGCTCCAGGAGCACGTGCAGTTCGCCGATCTCGGGCTCGTGGTGGTGGACGAGCAGCACCGGTTCGGGGTGGAGCAGCGTGACGCGCTGCGCGAGAAGGCCGGTGACGCCCGGCCGCACGTGCTGGTCATGACGGCCACGCCGATCCCGCGCACGGTCGCGATGACGGTCTTCGGCGACCTGGAGGTCTCCACGCTGTCGCAGCTCCCGTCCGGGCGGGCGCCGATCACCACGCACGTCGTCCCGGCCGCCGAGAAGCCCCACTACCTGGAGCGCACCTGGGAGCGGGTGCGGGAGGAGGTGGCGCTGGGGCGGCAGGCCTACATCGTGTGCCCGCGCATCGGCGACCTGGAGGGCGACGAGGGTGACCTGCAGGTGGCGCCGGCCTCGGGCGACGACGAGCGGCGCCCGCCGCTGGCCGTGCTCGACGTGGCCGAGCTGCTGACCCAGGGGCCCTTCCACGACCTGCGGGTGGGCGTCCTGCACGGCAAGCTGCCGCCGGAGGAGAAGGACGCGATCATGCGCTCGTTCTCGCGCGGCGAGCTCGACGTGCTGATCGCGACCACGGTGATCGAGGTCGGCGTCGACGTGCCCAACTCCTCCGTGATGATCATCATGGACGCCGACCGCTTCGGCGTCTCCCAGCTCCACCAGCTCCGCGGCCGGGTGGGCCGGGGCGGCCTGCCCGGCCTGTGCCTGCTGGTCTCCGACTTTCCCGCGGGCACCCCGGCCCGCGCCAGGCTCGACGCGGTGGCGGCCACGCTCGACGGTTTCGAGCTGTCCCGGGTCGACCTGGAGCAGCGCCGTGAGGGCGACGTCCTGGGCGCCGCCCAGTCGGGCAAGCGCAGCTCGCTGAAGCTGCTGCAGCTCCTGCGCGACGAGGACGTGATCGCGGCGGCCCGCGACGAGGCCGCCGCGCTGCTCGCCGGGGACGCCGATCTCGCCGGCCACCCGGCGCTGCGGGCCGAGATCGACCGGCTGCTGCAGGACGAGCGGGCCGAATACCTGGAGAAGACCTGAGCGAGCGGCGCGGGAAAGCCGGAGAGCCCGGAAGAAGAAAAAACCCAGCCGCGGGGACGGCCTCCCCCCGAATGCCGTCCCCGGCTGGGCCCACCCTCGGGTCAGGTGCCGAGGGAACCGGCGTGCGGAAGGGCTCACGATCACGCCGGTCGGCCTTCATGTGGGTCATCTTGAAGGCCGCAGACTCATCATGCGTGCCGTCCCGGCCGAAACCAATCACCCTTGCACAGTCGAGGCAGACACTTGTCCACTCTTGACCTGCGGCAACATGCGAAAGAATGGGGCACATGACTCGGATCATCGCGGGGAGCGCGGGTGGCAGGCGGCTGGCGGTGCCGCCGGGGCGCGGCACGAGGCCGACCAGCGACAGGGCCAGAGAAGGGATCTTCTTGACGCTCGGCTCCCTTTACGGCCTGGACGAGGTCCGCTTCCTCGACCTCTACGCCGGCTCCGGGGCGATCGGCCTGGAGGCGCTGTCGCGCGGGGCCGCGGAGGCCGTGCTGGTCGAGTCGGACCCCAAGGCGGTGCGGACGATCAAGGACAATGTCCGCGCGCTGGGTCTGGAGGGCGCCCGGGTGGTGGCTGACAAGGTCACGCGGCTGCTCGCCAAGCCGCCGGAGGGCGGGCCGTTCGACGTCGTCTTCGCGGATCCTCCGTACGCGGTGCCGGACGCCGAGGTGACGACGGTGCTTGAGCTGCTGCGGGACCACGGCTGGCTGACCGAGGAGGGGTTGGTGGCTTTCGAGCGGGAAAGCAGGGGAAAGGCCCTTGTGTGGCCTGACGGGTACGTTGAGGAGAGGGTCCGTCGTTATGGCGAAGCGTCCGTTTGGTACGGTCGCGCCGCCGGGAACCCGTAGACCTGGGAGGCGTCTTGCGCCGCGTTGTCTGCCCGGGGTCGTTCGACCCCATCACCAATGGCCATCTCGACATCATCGGACGTTCGGCTCGCCTGTACGACGAGGTGACGGTGGCGGTCCTCATCAACGTCGAGAAGAGCAGCCTGTTCACCGTCGACGAACGCATCGAGATCCTGCAGACGGTGACGAAGGATTTCTCGAACGTCACCGTCAGGAAGTTCCACGGCCTGCTCGTGGACTTCTGCAAGCAGAACGACATCCCCGCCATCGTCAAGGGCATCAGGGTGGTCAGCGACTTCGACTACGAGCTGCAGATGGCCCAGCTCAACTACCGCCTGTCGGGGGTGGAGACGCTGTTCATGCCGACCAACCCCGAGTACTCGTTCCTGTCCTCCAGCAGGGTCAAGGAGATCGCCCGTTATGGTGGAGACGTGTCGGGCCTGGTGCCCGACCTCGTGCACAAGCTCCTCATCGAGCGTCTCAGGGGCTGAACGCGACCTGCTATCCTTTCATTTCGGCCTTGTACGACGGCGAGCATCTTCGCCATGCCTAGCGAGATCAGGATGACTCAGCACCTCGACCCCCGCTCCCCGTGGGTGATCTCCACTCATGACCTGGGCAAGCGGCCGGGCACGATGCGGCAGATGACCCTGGCGCTCCCGGCACCGGCAGACCTCGGCGTCGACATGATCGGTGTCCCCAAGGACGCCGAAGTCGAGCTGGATCTCCGGTTCGAGGCAGTGATGGAAGGCGTGCTCGTGTCCGGCACGGCGCGCGCCCCGCTCGCCGGGGAGTGCGCCCGCTGCCTCGACCCGATGTCCTCGGACATCGAGGTCGATCTGCAGGAGCTGTTCTTCTACTCCGACGAGGACGCCTCCGAGGACGACTCGCTGCTCGACGGCGAGCTGCTCGACCTTGAGCCGACGTTCCGCGACGCGGTGGTGCTCGCACTGCCGCTGAGCCCCGTGTGCCGCGAGGACTGCGAAGGGCTCTGCGCGGAGTGCGGGGTCAAGCTGGCCGAGGCCGGCGACGACCATCGGCACGAGGTGATCGATGCCCGCTGGGCGTCGTTGCAAGGTCTGATTTCCGACAAAGATAACGATCAGGAGAAGTGACGTGGCCGTCCCGAAGCGAAAGATGTCGCGGAGCAACACCCGCGCCCGTCGCTCCCAGTGGAAGACGACTGCCGTCGCCCTGGTGAGCTGCCCGCAGTGCCGTTCGCCGAAGCAGCCGCACATCGCGTGCCCCACCTGCGGCACCTACAACCGCCGTCAGGTCATCGAGCCGTCCGCCTGATCCGCCGGCACGACCGGACCTCTGCCGGATGGACCGCCGCCGCCTTTCGTGCTTGGTTGAAAGCGTGGCGACAGTCACGCGGCAGGTTTCTCGTCAGCAGTTGACGTGATGCCGACCGAGTGCCATTGTGCCTCGGTCGGCGTTACCGTCTCAGATGCGTGCGGCGGCGGTTCGCCCGCGGCCGTGGTGGACGCCGGGGCCAACGCGATCACCCCGACGCCCACCACGTTTTCGGGCATCTTCCCGCCAGTCGGCGCGCCATCGCCATAGGAAGATGTCCGAGGAGGAAGCACGTGGGCGCAGGTCCTAAGCCCGTGGCCGTCGAGGTCGCCAGGGACGAACTTGAGCGGGTTCTGTCGGTCGGGCTCGACCACGACATTCTGGAGCGGGCGCTGACGCACCGCTCCTACGCGTACGAGAACGGCGGCCTGCCGACCAACGAGCGCCTGGAGTTCCTCGGCGACTCGGTGCTCGGCCTGGTGGTCACCGACACCCTCTACCGCAACCACCCCGATCTGCCCGAGGGCCAGCTCGCCAAACTGCGGGCGGCCGTCGTCAACATGCGCGCGCTGGCCGACGTGGCCCGCAACCTCGGTCTCGGCCGCTTCCTGCGGCTCGGCAGGGGCGAGGAGGGCACCGGCGGGCGCGACAAGTCCTCGATCCTGGCCGACACGCTGGAGGCCCTGATCGGCGCCATCTACGTCGACAAAGGGCTCGGCGAGGCGTTCCGCGTGGTCCACCTGCTGTTCGACCCGCTGATCGTGCGCTCGGCGTCGCTGGGCGCCGGGCTCGACTGGAAGACCTCGCTGCAGGAGCTCACCGCCTCCGAGGCGCTCGGCGTGCCCGAGTACCACGTCGAGGAGAGCGGGCCCGACCACGCGAAGTCGTTCACCGCCATGGTGCGGGTCGGCGGCGAGTCCTACGGGTCGGGCACCGGCCGCAGCAAGAAAGAGGCCGAGCAGCAGGCGGCCGAGGCGGCGTGGACCCGCATCAGGGCCCGCCGCGACGAGCGCGAGAAGCAGCGCGAGAGCCAGCCCGCCGCGGGCTGACCCGCGCGAGGAGCGGAGTCCCTGTGCCGGAGTTGCCGGAGGTCGAGGTCGTCAGGCGCGGCCTCGCCCAGTGGGTGGTCGGCCGTGAGATCGCCGACGCCGAGGTGCTGCACCCCCGTGCCGTCCGGCGGCACGCGCCTGGCGCCGACGAGTTCGCGGCCCGGCTGAAGGGCCGCACGGTGCTGTCGGCCGAGCGCCGCGGCAAATATCTGTGGCTGCCGCTGTCGGGCGCCCAGGAGGCGCTGCTGGCGCATCTGGGCATGAGCGGCCAGCTCCTGGTCGTCGATCCGCAGGCGCCGCCGGAGAAGCACCTGCGGGTCCGCCTCCGCTTCGAGGACGGCGGCCCCGACCTGCGCTTCGTCGATCAGCGTACGTTCGGGCACGTCATGCTCACCGCCCTGGTGGACGGGGTGCCCGAGCCGATCATGCACATCGCGCCCGACCCGTTCGAGCCGGCCTTCGACGACGAGGAGTTCGCCCGGCGGCTGCGCGCCAGGCGCACCGAGGTCAAGCGGGCCCTGCTGGACCAGTCGCTGATCAGCGGCGTCGGCAACATCTACGCCGACGAGGCCCTCTGGATCTCCCGGCTGCACTGGGCCCGCCCGACGCAGACGCTCAGCAAGCCGAAGATCGCCGAGCTGCTGGCGGCGGTCCGCACCGTCATGGCCGCCGCGCTGCGGCAGGGCGGCACGTCCTTCGACAGCCTGTACGTCGACGTCAACGGCGAGAGCGGCTACTTCGAGCGCTCGCTGGAGGTCTACGGGCGGCGCGACCTGCCCTGCTCCCGGTGCGGCGCGGCGATCAGGCGGGAGGCGTTCATGAACCGCTCGTCCTACTCCTGCCCCAGATGCCAGCGGCGGCAGCGGCCAGCAGGCTGAGCACGACGGCCGGCCACATCGCGGCGGCGATCGACACCCCGTCCACCACCCGGCCGCCCACCAGGGCGCCGAGCGCGATCGACAGGTTGAACGCGCTCACGAACAGCGCGGTCCCCATCTCGCCGCCGCCGGAGCGCATGATCCAGAGTTGCAGCGCCACGCCGACGCCGCCGTAGCCGAGCCCCCACACGACGAGCGCGACGAGGGGCGGGGCGGCGAGCGCCAGGGCGGCCGTGGCCAGGGCGATGAGGGCGGCCAGCACGACGAGGACGGCCCGGGGGCTCCTGGCCGCGCGGGCACCGGCCACGAAGTTGCCGGCCACGCCGGCGGCGCCGTACAGCAGGAGGGCGGCGCCGACCAGGCCGGGGCCGGCCTGCGCGACCTGCTCCAAGAACGGCCGCAGATAGGTGTAGGCGGCGAAGTGGCCGCCGACGATGAGCACGGTCAGCACGAGCACGAGGGCGAGCGCCCGCGACATCCGGAACCCCGCCCCCGTCCCGGCGTCCGGCGCGGCGGCGGGCAGGGCCGGGAGGGTGACGGCGAACAGGACGAGCAGGGCCAGGGCCAGGACGCCCATGGCGGCGAAGGCCGCCCGCCACCCGGCCGAGGAGGACACCAGCGCCGCCGCGGGCACCCCCAGCACCGACGCCACCGACACCCCGCCCAGAATGACCGACGTGGCCCGCCCGACCTGCCGCTCGGGCACCAGCCGCGCCCCGAGCCCGGCCGCGAACGCCCAGAACCCGCCGATGCTCACCCCGGTCGCCACCCGGGCCGCCAGCATGACCGCGTAGCCGGGTGCCAGCGCCGCCGCGAGATCCGCCACGGCCAGCAGCGCCATCAGCCCGATCAGCAGGGTCCTGCGGTCGGCCCGGCGGGCGGCCACGGCCAGCGCCGGCGCGGCGACGGCGGCCACCAACCCCGGCGCGGTCATGGTGAGACCCGCCGTCCCCGGCGAGACCCCGAGGTCCGCGGCGATCGGGGTGAGCAGGCCGACGGGAAGCATCTCGCTGGTCACGAGCGTGAAGGTGCCGAGGGCGACCGAGGCCACGGCGAGCGGGCGCGCCCGTACGGAGGACGCGTCAAGGGTTGTCGTCATGCCCCTCAGCCTTCTTCCGGCCCCGGGACGGGAACAACGGCGAAGTCCGAAGGCTTGGTTCAGTCAGGCTGAACGATCCACGGGAGGCGGACATGGACTTCAGGGAGCTGGAGTGCTTCCTGGTGCTCAGCGAGGAGCTGCACTTCGCCCGTACGGCCGAACGCCTCTACCTGTCACCCGCCCGGGTCAGCCAGCTCCTGCGCGCGCTGGAGACCAGGATCGGCGGCCGGCTGTTCGACCGGACGAGCCGTCGGGTGCGCCTCACGCCGCTCGGCGAGCGGTTCCTGGCCGACCTGAGACCCGCCTACGACGGCGTGACGGGCGCCGTGAGCCGCGCCAGGGCCGCCGCGCGGGCCGTGACGGAGGTGGTGCGGGTCGGCTTCCTCGCGACGCCCACGGAGGTCGTGACGGGCAGCGTACGGGCCTTCGAGCGCCGTCATCCCGGCAGCGTGGCCGAGTTGATGGAGATCCCGCTCGCCGACCCCTTCACCCGGCTGCGCGCCGGCGAGGTGGACGTCGTGTTCACCCTGCTGCCGGTGGACGAGCCCGACCTCGCCACGGGGCCGGCGCTGAACAGGGTCTCCTATCGGCTCGGGCTCCCGGCCGGCCATCCGCTGGCGGGGCGGGCGGCCGTCGCGGCGGAGGAGCTGGCCGGGGTGCCGCTGATCGGCCTGGCGGGGCCGGCGCCGCGCTGGTGGGGCGAGCGTACGGCACCCTCCGTGACGCCTTCCGGTCGTCCGATACCCCGGGCCGGCGCGGTCGCCACCATCCAGGAGGGCTTGACACAGGTGGCCTTGGGACGGGGAGGAATACTTTTGTGCGCCCCCACCGCGGAAGTCCACGAGCGGGCCGACGTAAGCTTCGTCCCGGTCAGCGGGCTGATGCCGTCGATCTTGGGTTTGGCCTGGGTCAGGACGGCGGAGAGCGCCGCGGTCAGGGCGTTCGTGACGGCGGCGGACGGTTGGGCGTCGCTCCGGGAAGGACGCGCTGGTCGCCTGAGGACCGCCTGAGGGGGAGGGGAAAGATGACGGAAAATCAGGAAAACGCCAGGTTGACGGCTTGGGTCCGGGGGAGGGTCCAGGGTGTCGGTTTCCGTTGGTGGACCCGTGCCAGGGCACTGGAGCTGGGCCTCACCGGGTGGGCGCGCAACACCGACGACGGCCGGGTCGAGGTCGTCGCGGAGGGCCCTCACGCGAGCTGCGTCAAGCTGCTGGAGCTGCTCAGAGGTTGCGACACGCCGGGCAGGGTCGATGGAGTAGTGGAACGTTGGAGCGAACCCCGAGGTAGTTTGGGTGGTTTTGTAGAGAGGTAGCCGCTTTTGTCTAACCGCCCAAATAGGGTATAGTTGTATGTCGGGAGTGCCCATCAGTAGGGCGCAGCGGTTTGTTCGACTTGACCGCCCACACTGCCGGTGCGACTCTTGTTAGGTACCACGCGCACCCCTCCCGCGGAATAAGAAGTGCGCGAACCAGTCTGGTCACTCAGCGTGGAGGACCCTTTACCATGGCGAAGGCTCTACTCGGCCACGTCGGCGGTCCTGACCCTCGTATGGTCTCGGAGATGCGCCGCCTGCAGCAGCGCATCCGTGATCTGGAGGCAGAACTCATCCGACTTCAGGCCACGAACGACGCTCTTGCGGCGCAAACCCGCGACGAGGCGCTCAGCCGCATGCAAGAGCGCGAGCCGGCACTCACCTGAGAGTGATCGGAGCGCAAGACCCAGGGACGTCTCTGAGAGGCGTCCCTTGCTATTTGCCCTTGTCCCACCCGGTGCAGCCTGCGCCGGGTGGCCGGGACCAGTAGGCTTTTCCGAAGGTCCGGGTCAGGGAGAAGGGGGTCGCGCTTGTATCTGAAGACCCTCACCCTGCGCGGATTCAAGTCCTTCGCCTCCGCCACCGCCCTGCGGTTCGAGCCGGGCATCACCTGCGTGGTCGGCCCCAACGGCTCAGGCAAGTCCAACGTCGTGGACGCCCTCGCCTGGGTCATGGGCGAGCACAGCGCCAAGTCGCTGCGCGGCGGCAAGATGGAGGACGTCATCTTCGCCGGCACCTCCTCCCGGCCCCCGCTCGGCCGCGCCGAGGTCACGCTGACCATCGACAACAGCGACGGCGCCCTGCCGATCGACTACACCGAGGTCACCATCAGCCGGCTGATGTTCCGGTCCGGGCAGAGCGAATACGCGATCAACGGCGACACCTGCCGCCTCCTCGACATCCAGGAGCTGCTGTCCGACTCGGGCATCGGCCGCGAGATGCACGTCATCGTCGGCCAGGGCCAGCTCGACGCCGTGCTGCACGCGGGCCCCGAGGACCGCAGGGCCTTCATCGAAGAGGCCGCCGGCGTGCTCAAGCACCGCAAGCGCAAGGAGAAGGCGCTGCGCAAGCTGGACGCCATGCAGGCCAACCTGACCCGCGTCCAGGACCTCGCGACCGAGCTGCGCCGCCAGCTCAAGCCACTCGGCAGGCAGGCCGAGATCGCCCGCAAGGCCGCCGTCATCCAGGCCGACCTGCGCGACGCCCGGCTGCGGCTGCTCGCCGACGACGTCGGCACGCTGCGCGCCACCCTGGAGCGCGAGGCCGCCGACGAGGCCGCGATCATGGCCAGGCGGGCCCAGGTCGAGGCCGAGCTGTCGGAGGCCCAGCAGCGGGAGGCCGCGCTGGAGGCCGCCGAGGCCGAGGCCCAGCCCCGGCTGGCGGCCGCCCAGGAGACCTACTTCCGGCTGTCCTCGCTCCGCGAGCGCACCACCGGCCTGGAGCAGCTCGCCGCCGAGCGGCACCGCCACGCGCTCGACGCCGCCTCCATCGAGCGCCGCGGCCGTGACCCGGAAGACCTCGAACGCGAGGCGGCCGAGGCACGCGAGCGCGAGCTCGTGCTCAGGGCCGAGCTGGAGCAGGCGCGCGAGCTGCTGGAGGAGGCCGTCCAGGCGCGGGCGGGGCACGAGGCCGAGCTGAGCGCCGAGGAGCGGCGGCTCGCGCTGGCCGCCCGGGCCGCCGCCGACCGCCGCGAGGGCCTGGCCAGACTGCGCGGCCAGGTCGACTCCGTACGCAGCAGGGCCCGCGCCGCCGAGGAGGAGATCGGCCGGCTCCAGCAGGCCGTGGCCGAGGCCACCGAGCGCGCCGGGCAGGCCGGCGAGGACCTGGAGACCCAGCGGCTGGAGGAGCCCGCGGTCGATCCCGCGCTGGCCGAGGAGCTGGCCACGGCGCAGGCCCTGGTCGAGGAGGCCCGCGCGGTCGCCGACGCGGCCAGGGTGGCGGCCGAGGAGGCCAAGGCCGCGCTCGACGGGCCGCGTTCCGGGCTGCAGGCCGCCCGTTCCGCGGTCGCCACCGCGCGCTCCGCCGACCAGGAGGCGCAGCGGTCGGTGGCCGCGCTGGCCGCCCGCCGCGACGCCCTGGAGATGGGCCTGGCGAGGGGCGACGGCGGGGCCGCGCTGCTGGAGGCCGACCTCGCCGGGGTGCTCGGGCCGCTGGCCGCCGCCCTGCAGGTCACGCCGGGCGCCGAGGCGGCGGTCGCCGCCGTGCTCGGCCCGGTCGCCGAGGCGATCGCCGTCAAGACCATCGACACCGCCGTGGACGCGCTCGCCCTGCTGCGCGAGCACGACTCCGGCCAGGCCACGCTGCTGGTGGCCCGCCCAGGCGGCCCTTCCGGGGCCGGCGGGGTGCGCGGGGCCGCGCCCGTGGGGGCGCGGTGGGCCGCCGACCTGGTCACCGTCCCCGACCATCTGCGGCCGGCGCTCGACCACGTGCTCGACGGCGTCGCCGTGGTGGCCGACCTGGAGGCGGCGCGGGAGCTGGTCGAGCTGCACCCGCGGCTCAGGGCCGTCACCATGGCCGGAGACGTCGTGGGCGCGCGGGTGGCGAGCGGCGGAGCCGCGGGCGGGCAGTCCGTGCTCCAGGTCCGCGCCGCGTTCGACGAGGCCGTCAGAGACCTGGAGGAGGCCGGGGCGCGGGCGGAGGAGACCGCGGCGGCGCTGGACGAGGCGATCGCCGGGGAGCAGCGCGCGCAGGCCGCGCTGGAGGCCGCCCAGGCCGGGGTCAACGAGGCCCAGACCGCCGTCACCACCGCCCAGTCCGGCGTGAGCGCCGCCCAGGGCGCGCTCGACCAGGTCAGGAGCCGCCAGCGGGAGGCCGACCAGCGCACGGCCGCCGCCGCCCGGCGGCTCGCCCAGCTCGAGGCCGCCGCCAACGCGGCCCGCGCCGAGGCCGAGCGCCTGAGCGCGAGCGTGACCAAGGCCGAGGAGGCCCGCGCCGAGGGCCTGGAGGAGCTGGCCGAGCTGGAGATCCGCCTGGCCGAGGCCGAATACGCCCAGGAGCTGGAGTCCGAGCCCACCACCGACCTGCGCGACGAGCTGGCCGCCTCCTGCGAGGTCGCCCGGCAGCGCGAGATGGACACCCGCCTCCAGGTCCGCACGGCCGAGGAGCGCGTCAAGGGCGTCGAGGGCCGCGCCGACGGCCTGCTGCGGGCCGCCCGCCGCGAACGCGAGGAGCGGGCCCAGGCGGCCGCCCAGCGGGCCAGGCGGCGGCGTCAGGCGGCGCTGGCCGAGGCCGTGAGCAAGGGCGCCCAGCGGGTGCTGGCGGCCCTCGCCGAGTCGGTGGCGCTGGCCTCCAGGGAGCGAGACGAGGCCGACCTCGCCCGCGTCGCGATCGACGCCGAGCTCAAGCAGGTGCGCCTGCGGGTGCGCGAGCTCGGCCAGGAGCTCGACAAGCTGGTCAACCGCGTGCACGGCAGCGAGGTCGCGCGCACCGAGCAGCGGCTGCGGCTGGAGCAGATGGAGCAGCGGGCGCTGGAGGAGTTCGGCGTCGAGGTCGAGTCGCTGCTCGCCGAGTACGGTCCCGACGCCCCGGTCCCCGGCGACCCGCCCGTCCCCTACGTACGCGAGGAGCAGGAGAAGCGGGCGCGGGCCGCCGAGCGGCAGATGAACCAGCTCGGCAAGGTCAACCCCCTCGCGCTGGAGGAGTTCGCGGCGCTGGAGGAGCGGCACGCGTTCCTGACCTCGCAGCTCGAGGACCTGAAGAAGACCCGGCGCGACCTGCTGACCGTGGTCAAGGAGGTCGACGACCGGGTGGAGCAGATGTTCGCCTCCGCCTACGAGGACGTCGCCCGCGAGTTCGAGCAGATCTTCACCCGCGTCTTCCCTGGCGGCGAGGGCCGGCTGGTGCTCACGGAGCCGGACGACATGCTGACCACCGGCATCGAGGTCGAGGCCCGCCCGCCGGGCAAGAAGGTCAAGCGGCTGTCGCTGCTGTCCGGCGGTGAGCGCTCACTCACGGCGGTGGCGTTCCTGATCTCGATCTTCAAGGCGCGGCCGTCGCCGTTCTACGTGATGGACGAGGTCGAGGCGGCCCTCGACGACACCAACACGCAGCGGCTGCTGACGCTCTTCGAGGAGCTGCGGCAGAGCTCGCAGCTGATCGTCATCACGCACAACAAGCGCACGATGGAGATCGCCGACGCTCTCTACGGCGTGTCGATGCGCGGCGACGGGGTGACGCAGGTCGTCAGTCAGCGGCTCAGAGAGCGCGAGTCGGCCTGAACGGTGTGGCCTTGGGCGTGACCATGACAGTCGATCTGGAAAACTGACATCTTGTGGAGAGTTACCTCGGCGTCATCGTGATCGTGGCCGTCGTCGCCCTGCTGGCGGCCGGCGGTCTCTTCCTGCTGCTTCGGCCGCGCCGTAAGGCCCCGCCGGTCAAGCCGCCCGAGACCCTCCCGATCCCGGAGGAGAAGGAGCAGCCGCCCGCGGCGGGTGAGGAGCGCGAGGGTGGCGCGACCACCACGCTGCCGCCGCCGGCCCCGCCCGCGGAGCCGATGGTCGTCGCCCCGCCGACCGAGGTGCCGCCGCCGTCCGCCGGCCGGATGGTCCGGCTGCGCTCGCGGCTGGCCCGTTCGCAGAGCACGCTCGGGCGCGGCCTGCTGGAGCTGCTGTCCCGCGACCGGCTCGACGACGAGGTCTGGGACGAGATCGAGGAGCGCCTCATCACCGCCGACGTCGGCATCGCGCCGACGCAGGTGATCGTGGAGGAGCTGCGCACCCGCGTCAAGGTGCTGGGCAGCCGCACTCCCGCCGAGGTGCGGGCGCTGCTGCGCGAGCAGCTGCTCGCCCAGATCGACCCCAACCTCGACCGCACGCTGCACGTGCAGAAGCACGGCGAACGGCCGGCCGTGGTGCTGGTCGTCGGCGTCAACGGCACCGGCAAGACCACCACCACGGGCAAGCTCGCGCGGGTGCTGGTGGGCGACGGCAAGAAGGTCATGCTCGGCGCCGCCGACACCTTCCGGGCCGCCGCGGCCGACCAGCTCCAGACGTGGGGCGAGCGCGTGGGCGCCGACACCGTACGCGGGCCCGAGGGCGCCGACCCGGCCTCGGTGGCCTTCGACGCGGTCGCCAAGGGCATGGAGGAGCACGTCGACACGGTCATCGTCGACACCGCCGGCCGCCTGCACACCAAGACCGGCCTGATGGACGAGCTGGGCAAGGTCAAGCGGGTCATCGAGAAGAAGGCCACGGTCGACGAGGTGCTGCTCGTCCTCGACGCGACCACCGGGCAGAACGGCATGCGCCAGGCCCAGGTGTTCGCCGAGGTCGTCAACATCACCGGCATCGCGCTGACCAAGCTCGACGGCACCGCCAAGGGCGGCATCGTGATCTCGGTGCAGCGGGAGCTGGGCGTTCCGGTCAAGCTCGTCGGCCTCGGCGAGGGCCCCGACGACCTGGCGCCGTTCGACGCGGAGGTCTTCGTGGACGCGATTCTGGGTGAATGATCCATTACGGACAGGACCTATCGATTCACGTAAGGGCCCTTACCAGAAGATGCCTTGATGGGTGAGTTTTGCATGTGCTGACATGTACCGGTCATCAATGATCCTCTGGTCATGAGCACGTGAAAGGGCGCCACCATGAAGAAGATCGTCGTTCACCGGCCAGGAACCGTGAAGGTCACCGCCGCGGCCGCGCCGAGGCACATGTCCTGAGCCGACCGCGCCGGCGCCTCCCCGCACAGAGGCGCCGGCCGCACCGGAAGAGGTCGCGTGAACACGATCGTCATCGATGCGGACCGCCGGGGCGGGGGTCCGTACACCTTCGCCGCCGCGCTCCTCGGCCGCCTCGTCCCCGAGGCGCTGGAGAGCGGGTCCGGCCTGCCCGCCGCGTACGACATCGAGATCAGGACGGCGGCGCCCGCCCTGCGGCCCCTGGTGCCGGCCCGCAGGCGCTCGCTGGCCGACGCGCTGCCCCGGTCCCAGCGGGTGCTGGTCCCCGGGGCGCGGCGTACGCTCAGGCTGGCCAACGGGCTCGCCGAGTTCGTCCGCGACCACCTGGCCAGGACGGGTCCGCTCGCGGTCACCGTCACGAACCTGGCCGAGGCCGACCCCACCGACGTCGAGCTGGTCGCGGTGCTGCGCCGCCGGCTCGACCCCGCGCTGCTGCGCGTCGAGGAGGGCCCGTCCGCGCCGTCGGCGGGGCCGCTGCCCGAGGACTTCGGCCGCTACCGCGACGAGGGCTTCCACCACGCCATGGCGGAGTCGGGGCTGGCGAGGCTGCGCGCGACATCGTACGAGGACGACCCGGGAGGCTGGGAGCGGCTGCTGCAACAGGTCGCCGGCGCCCTGGAGGCCGTCGAACGCGAGGACGAGGCCCGCGCCCTCTACGACGAGGCCCGCCGCCGGGTCACCGATCCGAGACACCGCGCCACGATGGCCTACGCCACGGCCATGATCCTCGTCCGGCACCACGACCCGGCCCGGCGCGACCCTGAGGAGGCGCTGGCCTGGGTCAACGAGGCCGTCACCATCACCTCCCTGCTGCCCGACCCCCGCGAGCGCGCCTTCCACCTGGGCTTCGACCTCAACGGCAAGGCCCTCGTCGAGGTGCGCAGGGGCCGCGCGGAGGCCGCCATGGAGCTCGTCCAGCAGGCACTCGACCTGGCCGAGACCGACCTCGCCGGCGAGCACCCGATCCACCGGCTCGTGCTGTACGCCAACCGCGCCCAGCTCCTCGCCATGACGGGCCGGCCGGAGGAGGCGCTGGCCGACTACGGGCGGGCGATCGCCGCCGACCCCGGCTACCCCGACTACTACCTCGACCGGGGCAACCTGCTGCACAGGCTCGGCCGCCCGGCGGAGGCGCTGGCCGACTACGAGGCCGTCATACGGCTCAGCCCGCCCTTCCCCGAGGCGTACTACAACCGCTCCGAGCTGCGCTACGCGGCGGGCGATCTGGCGGGGGCCCGCGCCGACCTGGACCACACGCTGGAGCTGGACCCCGCCTTCGCCCCCGCCTACGTCAACCGGGCCGGGATCCACGCGGCGACCGGCGCGTACGCGCTGGCCAGGAAGGACGCGCAGGCCGGGCTGGCGGCGGCGCCGCGCGACCCGCACCTGTTGTGCGTGCTCGGCCAGGTCGAGCAGGCCGAGGGCCACCCCCGGGAGGCGCGGGCCGCCTACGACCGGGCGCTGGAGCTGGACCCGCGCCTGGTGGCGGCGTGGGCCGGCCGCGCCGAGCTGGCCCACGAGCGCGGCGACCACGAGGGCGCCCTGGCCGACCTGGGCCGCGCGCTCGCCGTGGAGGAGAGCGCGGAGCTGCTGTTCAACAGGTCGGTGGTGTTCCGGGCGGCGGGCCTGCCCGACCGGGCGCGGCGGGATCTGCTGCGCGCCGCCGACCTGGCCCCGGGCGACGAGGACGTGGGGCGCGCGCTGGCCGAGGTGTGATCAGGCGTCCGCGCGGGGTACGTGGCGGCGATGGGCAAGATCCTCGTCGGCACCGCGTCGTGGACGGACAAGTCGCTGCTCGCCTCCGGCTGGTATCCGCCGGAGGCGAGCACCCCTGAGGCCAGGCTGGCCCACTACGCGAGCCGCTTCCCCCTCGTCGAGGTGGACGCCACCTACTACCACCCGCCGGCGCGGCGCACCGCCGAGCTGTGGCGCGAGCGCACGCCGGACGATTTCACCTTCAACGTCAAGGCGTTCTCCCTGCTCACCCAGCACCCGACCCGGCCGGACGCGCTGCACAAGGACTTACGCACGGCGCTCGGCGAGCGCCCCAAGCGCACCCTCTACCAGCGCGACCTGCCGCCGGAGGTGGTCGAGGAGGTGTGGGACCGGTTCCTGAGCGCGCTCGTGCCGCTGCACGAGGCGGGGCGGCTGGGCGCCCTGCTGTTCCAGTTCCCGCCGTGGTTCCCGCCGGGCGAGAGCAACCGCCGTTATCTCCTGCGCTGCCGCGACCGGTGCCGGCCGATGCGGATCTGCGTCGAGTTCAGGAACGCCGCCTGGATGGACGACGCGCACCGGGCGGACACGCTCGACTTCCTCGCCGCGCACGACCTGCCGTACGTGTGCGTGGACATGCCTCAGGGGCACCCGTCGTCCGTGCCGCCCGTGCTCGCCGCCACCTCGGACCTCGCCGTCGTCCGCCTGCACGGCCACTCGGAGAAGTGGGCGAGCAAGGTGATCGAGGAGCGGTTCGGCTACCTGTACGGCGAGGACGAGCTGCGCGACTGGGCGGAGCGCATCGCCCGGCTGTCGGATCGGGCGGCGGTGACGCACGTGCTCACCAACAACTGCTGCGGCGACAACTCCCAGCGCAACGCCGCCCGCCTGGCGGAGCTGCTGGACGCGGCCCGCTGAGCGGCGCTACTGGTCCAGCCAGGCGCGCAGCTCGCCGAGGTGCGGCTCGATGTCGAGCGACTGCGCGGCCAGCCATGCGGGGTTGCCGTAGGTGCCCTTGTAGCGGTCGCCGCTGTCGCAGACGAGCGTGACGACGCTGCCGCGCTCGCCCGCCTGGCGCATCTCGTCCACGAGCTGCACGCAGGCGGCCAGGTTGGTGCCCGTGGAGCCGCCGACGTCGAGTCCGGTGACCTCGCGGGTCCAGTGCATGGCGGCGATGGAGCGGGCGTCGGGCACCGCGATCATGCGGTCGATGACCGACGGCTGGAACGACGGCTCGACGCGTGGCCGGCCGATGCCCTCGATGCGCGAGCCGGGCGCGGTGAGCGTGGCGTCGCCGGTGGTCCAGCTCGGGTAGAAGGCCGAGCCCTCCGGGTCCACCACGGCGAGGCGCGTGGGGTGGCGGCGGTAGCGGATGTAGCGGCCGATAGTGGAGGACGTGCCGCCGGTGCCCGCCCCGACGACGATCCATGCCGGCTCTGGGTGCGGCTCCATCGCCATCTGGGAGTAGATGGACTCGGCGATGTTGTTGTTGCCCCGCCAGTCGGTGGCGCGTTCGGCGTAGGTGAACTGGTCCATGAAATGGCCGCCCGTCTCGGCGGCCAGGCGGTGAGATTCGTCATAGATCGTGGCGGGGTCGCGCACCAGATGACATTTGCCGCCGTAGAACTCGATGAGGTGGATCTTCTCGGGCG
Source organism: Nonomuraea wenchangensis (assembly GCF_900111685.1). GTDB lineage: Bacteria > Actinomycetota > Actinomycetes > Streptosporangiales > Streptosporangiaceae > Nonomuraea > Nonomuraea wenchangensis. The sequence goes on along the minus strand of NZ_FOHX01000002.1, from coordinate 641,871 downwards.
AGGTGGAGGCGGGCATCACCGCGATGAAGGGCAGGCCGAGCAGCCTGGCGAAATAGGCCTCGCTCACCGCCGTGGAGCCGCTGGAGGCCTCCACGATGGTGGTGGCGGGCCCGATCCAGCCGTTGGCCAGACCGTAGAGGAACAGTGAGCGAGCGAGTCGGTGTTTGAGTGAACCAGTCGGGTGCACCGACTCGTCTTTCAAGTAGAGGTTTACTCCCCAGTGCGAGGGCAGCGGAAAGACGTGAAGGTGTGTGTCGCAACTCCGGTTGGCATCGGCCTCCACCTTGAGTATGGCCTCCGCCACCCAGCGGCGCGTACGCGAGTCGTGACGGTCTACGAAAATCATGCTCTTACGCTATCCCCTGTGATGCTGGCCACTATTACTGCGGAATTGGGTGGGTAGTGTTATGATAACGAGACTTGTCCGGCCGTGGACGTGATGATGCACGCCGCGAGCAGATGGACGGAAACCCCTTCTGACCTTGGCGGACTCTCGCTAACGCGTCCCTTAGCAGGGACTTGCCATGATGAGGACGTCGGCAGACGGCCTTTGCCGAGACGGGGGACAGCGCAAGGGGGAATGAAATTTTGATCACCATGACCGATGAGCAGCGCCAGGATTGGTTCGAGCGCGATGTCGTGCCCGTGACGTCGCAGCTTTTCGCGTCCGCCATGCGCTTGACCCGGAACGCCGCCGACGCGGAGGACCTCGTCCAGGAGACGGTGGCCAAGGCCTACACGTCCTATCACCAGTTCCGTGAGGGCACCAACCTCAAGGCGTGGCTGCACCGCATCCTGACGAACAACTTCATCAACGACTACCGCAAGAAGCAGCGTTCGCCGAAGCTGTCCGCGGCCGAGGAGATCGAGGACTGGCAGCTCCACGCCGCCGAGTCGCACAGCTCGACGGGTCTTCGCTCGGCCGAGACCGAGGCGCTCGACCGGCTGCCCGACAGTGTCGTGATGAACGCGCTCCGTTCCCTGCCTGAGGACTTCCGGGTGGCCGTCTACCTGGCCGACGTGGAGGGGTTCCCCTACAAGGAGATCGCCGAGCGGATGGGCACGCCCATCGGCACCGTCATGTCCCGTCTGCACCGGGGCCGCCGCCAGCTCCGCGGCATGCTGGAGGACTACGCCCGCGAGGAGGGCGCCGTACGCGTCCCCAGCCCGCGCGCGGCCTGAGCGGGAACGTCACGCACCTCACGCACCCAGAGACAGATGAAGGCGGACGCGAAGCACGCCGCCTTCCGCGCGCAGCTCCACCAGGTCGCAGAGCTGCCTGCTGATCCAGAGCCCGTATCCCCTGGGGGACTCGGGCTCGGGTGGTATGTAGCCGGGTAAGGGGTCGTCCAGGGCTCCGCCGGGGTCGGCGATCTCACAGATCAGCTCACCGCCGGCGTGCCACATCGTGATCGTGCCGAACCCGGCGCCGTGCTCCACGCTGTTCGCGGCGATCTCCGAGACGCTGATGACCAGCGACGTCACCAGATCGCGGGCCATCCCGGCGGTCCTCGCCCAGTCGCCGACGCTGTGGCGCAGCCGTCTCAGCTCGCGGGCCGTGAAGCGGATCGTCACCGCGCCGGGTCCCGGCGCGGGCAGCGGCGCGCGGTCGCCGCTCAGCACCAGCTCTCCCGGCGGGACGAAACCGGCGCTCGGCGTCTCGCCCGCCGCGTCTAGCAGCAGCGGATGGCTGACCCCGTGGTACGCCAGCGCGTCCGGGGGCGCCCGGCGCAGGTCGTACATGCAGAACAGGAGCGCCGCGTACGGGGCGAGCGCCGCGTTGAGCACCGACTCGTGGCGGATCAGCTCGCGGACCTCGCGGTCGTTCCTGCCCTCCCAGGCCGGCTCGCCGACGACGAGCGTGCGCCGGCCCCGGGTGTAGTCGTGCAGGGCGGCCAGGGTGCGGTAGGGGTGTGCGTACCAGGAGGCCGCCACCCGCCGGTCGACGTGGCCTGCGTCGCGGCCCAGGGCGTCGGTCAGCCGGTCCAGGTTGTCCGGGCAGGTGATCACCAGGACGCGCCGGCCCTCGGTAAGCGCGATCCGTACGCGTGGCACCACGAGCCGGACAAAGGCGTCATCAGAGTCGTACGGCACGCCGACGTGCCTCAGACCCTCGCCATTGATCCGTGCCCGGTCGGGCCGCACGGGCGAAACGTAACAAGCGCGCCCGGGGCTACGCAACGGCTATCAGGGCCACCGCGCCGAGCGCGCATGCCACGCCCGTCACCTGGATGCCGTTCAGCCGCTCCCCGAGCACGCGCCTCGCCAGCAGCAGCGTGCTGGCCGGGTAGAGCGAGACGAGCACGGCCACGAGGCTGAGCAGTCCCTGCCGCTGCGCCAGCAGGTAGAGGACGTTGGCCACCATGTCCAGGACGCCCGCCGCCACGATCACGCGCAGCGCCCCCACGCCGTCCCGGGGCCGCAGCGCGCGTCCGGTGGCGAGCGCCACCAGCGTCACCGCCGTCACCGACGACAGGCGCGCCCCGACCAGCGGCCACAGCCCGGCGTCCGCGGGGGCCATGGCGAGCAGGATGAAGAACCCGCCGAACCCGGCCCCGGCCAGCAGCGCGGTCGCGAGCCCTGCGGAGGGGACCTTTTCTCCTCCGGCCGAGCGGTCCTGGCTGACCAGCAGCACCGAGCCGAGCGCCAGCACCACGCCCACCAGTGCCCAGAACGCCGGCCGCTCGCCGGTCGCCAGCCCGAACAGCACCGGCAGCGCCGCCGAGGTCACCGCCGTGGTCGGCGCGACCACGGACATCACGCCCGTGGCGAGCGCCCGGTAGAACAGCGCCAGCCCGGCCGCGCCCGACAGCCCGGCGGCCAGGCCCCACAGCAGTGCCGGCCCGCCGGCCGTGCCCGGTAGCACCGGCAGCAGGACGAGGACCAGCGCCAGCCCGGCGAGCTGCGAGAGCGCGACGACCGCGAGGACCTGGGTGCGCCGGGTGGCCAGGCCGCCGAAGAAGTCGGCGGTGCCGTACACCACCGCGCAGGCGGTCGCCAGGATCACCGCGGTCATTCGTCAGCTCCTTTTCGGAAGTCCAATATGTTGCCCATCCAGTACAACACAGTGAGTGCAGTGGGTTGTCCCTGAATATCACTACACTGCACTGCATGGAAGACCCCGAGCTCATGAACCAGGCCATCGCCAGCAACGTCCGCTACCTGCGCTCCCACCGCGGGCTCACGCTGGACCAGCTCGCCGCCCGGTCGGGCGTGAGCCGGGGCATGCTCGTCCAGGTCGAGCAGGGCCGGACGAACCCCAGCGTGTCCACGCTCACCAGGATCGCCTCCGCCCTCGGCGTGACCGTGGCCCGGCTGGTCGAGGTCGGCGACGTGCCCCTGGTGCGCATCGTCGACAAGTCCGACGTGGTCACCTTCACCCAGGACGGGGTGCGGGCCAGGCTGCTCGTCGGCGCCGACTCGCCGATGATCCTGGAGCTCTGGGACTGGCGCATCGCCCCCGGCGACCACCACGACGGTGACGCCCATCCGCCCGGCACCCGCGAGATGGTGACCGTCCTGGAGGGCGAGCTGACCCTCACCGTGTACGGCAAGAGCCACGTCGTCGGCAAGGACGACGCCGTGCTGTTCACCGCCGACCGCCCCCACCGCTACGCCAACCAGGGCACCGCTGAGCTGCGCATCGTCATGGTCGTCGCCGAGCCCCGCGAGACGCATGACCAATAACGTCGAACGCCCTGCGGATCACCCGGCGGAGTTTCATGATTACCCCATGTCTAGACGAGCCGCAGGGCAGGAGGTGGCGTATGAGTGAGGCCCGAGCGGCGACCGAGAAGCTGCACGCCGAGCTTCATGGCCGGGGCGTCACCAGCGCGTACGAACTGGGCGACGACGCGACCATCCCCGTGTGGATCGGGCTGGTCGTGCACTATCGAGATGGTTTTTACCGTTGGCAGGAAGGACTGGTAAAACGTCGGCATCTGGGTACGGATCCGGTCGGATGTGCCATACGCGTGGCGCGCCGCTTCCAGGAATTGCAGGCCGATATCCCACTCTGGTGGGACGACCTGGCCAGGGAGCTGCGGGGGACGCCGGCCCGGGACTATCCATGATCTGACCCCCCGCTTGCGGCGCTTCGGGGGGAATCATGCGTGTATGGGCCTTGCCGCTGGCCCTGCTCGCCCTGGTGGCCTGCGTCACCGAGTCGGCGGCGCACCGGCTTGCGGCCAGGCCGCCGGCGATCGTGCCGATGCGGGCGGCCCACGTCGATCCCGACCGGCTCGCCAAGCGGCTGGCGGCCATCCAGCCCGGCTGGCCGCGCACCCGCTCGTTCGACTGCGGGCGGATCAAGTGCGTGGCCCTCACCTTCGACGACGGGCCCGGCGAGCACACCGGCCGGCTGCTCGACATGCTCAGGCGGCGCGGCGTCCTCGCCACCTTCTTCGTGCTCGGCCAGATGGTGGCCGCCGACCACGGCCCGCACCTCGCCCGGCGCATCGTGCACGAGGGCCACGAGATCGGCAACCACTCCTGGAGCCATCCGGCGCTGACCGGGCTGTCCGACGATGGGGTACGCCGCGAGCTGCGGCGCACCTCGGAGCTGGTGCGGCGGCTCACGGGGGTGCGCATGCGGCTCATGCGCCCGCCGTACGGGGCGACCGACCCGCACGTGGCCAGGGAGACCCGCCGCGAGGGCCTGGCGCAGATCCTGTGGAACGTCGACACCCTCGACTGGCGCGACCGCGTCCCCGCGATCGTGGCCCGGCGGGCGGGGAAGGCCAAGGCCGGCTCGATCGTCCTCATGCACGACATCCACGGCACGACCGTCCAGGCCGTGCCCCGGCTGCTGGACACGCTCTCCCGCAGGGGATTCACCTTCGTCACGGTCTCCGAGCTGTACGGCCGCCCGCCCGTGCCCGGCAGGGAGTACACCGAGCGCCGTTGATCGGATTGCCGCCCTGTCGGTGCGGCGTGGCACTCTGGCGGCATGGGTTTCACCGGTTTTCCCGACGAGGCGTTCCTGTTCTACGAGGGTCTTGAGGCCGACAACTCCAAGACCTACTTCGCCGAGCACAGACGCCGCTACGAGGAGGCCGTGCGGGCGCCCATGCTCGCGCTCACCGACGAGCTGGCCGCCGAGTTCGGGCCGGCCCACCTCTTCCGGCCGCACCGCGACGTGCGCTTCGCCAAGGACAAGTCGCCCTACAAGACCCATCAAGGGGCGTTCGTCGAACGCCTGCCCGGCATCGGGCTCTACGTGGAGATCAGCGCGGCGGGCCTGTTCGCGGCCGGCGGCTGCTACACCCAGGCGTCCGACCAGGTCGCCCGCTACCGGGCGGCCGTGGACGAGGACCTGTCGGGCAAGCCGCTCGCGGCCCTCGCCGACGCGCTCGCCGCGGCCGGCTACACCGTGGAGGGCGCGCGGCTGAAGACCCGGCCGCGCGGCTTCGGCGACGACCATCCGCGCATCGGGCTGCTGCGCCACAAGTCCCTGCACGCGGGCATCTGCTTCGACCCCGAGCCCTGGGTTTCCACGGTGGAGTCGCGCGAGCGGGTGGCGGCGGCATGGCGCGACTTCGCGCCGCTGGTCGACTGGCTCTGCACCCATGTGCGAGGCAGCGAACTGCCCCGCAGGTGAGCGTCAGGCGCGCTCGGCGCGGGCTCTGAGCGGGGTGAGGCGCCGCGGGCGGGCGTCAGGCGCGCTTGGCGCGGGCGGTGGCGCGGGCGCGGGAGGCGGCGTCGAGCACGACCTTGCGGATGCGCACGGCCTCGGGAGTGATCTCCACGCACTCGTCCTCGCGGATGAACTCGAGAGCCTGCTCCAGCGACAGCACGCGCGGCGGGATCACCTTCTCGGTCTCCTCCGAGGTGGAGGAGCGCATGTTGGTGAGCTTCTTCTCCTTGGTGATGTTGACGTCCATGTCGTCGGAGCGGGAGTTCTCCCCGATGATCATGCCTTCGTAGACGTCGGTGCCGGGGGAGACGAACAGCGCGCCGCGCTCCTGCAGGTTGAGCATCGCGAACGCGGTCACCGGGCCGGAACGGTCGGCCACCAGCGAACCGCTCGCGCGCGTGCGCAGCTCGCCGAACCACGGCTCGTACGAGTCGAACACGTGGTGCACCAGGCCGGTGCCGCGGGTCTCGGTGAGGAACTCGGTGCGGAAGCCGATCAGGCCGCGCGCCGGCACCACGAACTCCATCCGGATCCAGCCGGTGCCGTGGTTGGTCATGTGCTCCATGCGGCCCTTGCGCACCGCCAGGAGCTGGGTGACCGCGCCGAGGTAGTCCTCGGGGCAGTCGACCGTCAGCCGCTCGACCGGCTCGTGCACCTTGCCGTCGATCTCCTTGGTGACCACCTGCGGCTTGCCGACGGTCAGCTCGTAGCCCTCGCGGCGCATCTGCTCGACCAGGATGGCCAGCGCCAGCTCGCCGCGGCCCTGCACCTCCCAGGCGTCGGGCCGGTCGGTCGGCAGCACGCGCAGCGAGACGTTGCCGACGAGCTCTTTGTCCAGGCGGTCCTTCACCATGCGGGCGGTGACCTTGGTGCCCTTGGCCTTGCCGACCAGCGGCGAGGTGTTGGTGCCGATCGTCATCGAGATGGCCGGCTCGTCCACCGTGATCAGCGGCAGCGGGCGCGGGTCCTCGGGGTCGGCCAGCGTCTCGCCGATCATGATGTCGGGGATGCCGGCGATGGCGATGATGTCGCCGGGGCCCGCCTCCTCGGCCGGCTTGCGCTCCAGCGCCTCCGTCATCATCAGCTCGGTGATCTTGACGCGCTGGATCGAGCCGTCGGTGCGGCACCAGGCCACCTGCTGACCCTTGCGGATCTGGCCCTGGTGGACGCGGCAGAGCGCGATACGGCCGAGGTAGGAGGAGGCGTCGAGGTTGGTGACGTGCGCCTGCAGCGGGGCGCTCGGGTCGTAGGTGGGCGCGGGGATCGTCGACTTGATGATGTCGAACAGCGGCTCCAGGTCCTCGGAGTCGGGCATGCTGCCGTCGTCCGGACGGTTCATGGAGGCCCGGCCGGCCTTGCCCGAGGCGTAGACGATCGGGAAGTCGATCTGCTCCTCGGTGGCGTCGAGATCCATGAACAGCTCGTAGACCTCGTCCACGACCTCCCTGATGCGGGCGTCGGGACGGTCGACCTTGTTGATGCAGAGGATGACCGGCATCTTCGCGCTCAGCGCCTTGCGCAGCACGAAGCGGGTCTGCGGCAGCGGCCCCTCCGAGGCGTCGACCAGCAGCACCACGCCGTCGACCATCGACAGGCCGCGCTCGACCTCGCCGCCGAAGTCGGCGTGACCGGGGGTGTCGATGATGTTGATGGTCATCCCGCCGTGCTGCACGGCGGTGTTCTTCGCGAGAATGGTGATGCCCTTCTCGCGCTCCAGGTCGTTGGAGTCCATGACGCGGTCGTCGACGTCCTGGTTGGCGCGAAAGGCCCCGGACTGCCAGAGCATCGCGTCGACGAGCGTGGTCTTGCCATGGTCGACATGCGCGATGATCGCGATGTTCCGCAGGTCGTCGCGGCTGTTCAGAGGCATGATGAATTCTCGCTCTTTGTCGATGGGGGCGGCCGCGCGAACTCGCGACCAAACAATTCTAGTTGATTCCCTTCGGTGGCCACGCGCGGACGCAGGACGCTCCGCCACCCGCCCGTGGGCCGCACCTACATAACCGGCTGCACATTTGTACGCATGGCAAGCGCGGGCCCGCTCCCTAGATTGGCGGGCATGACGTGGACAGAGCTGGTGACGGCGTCGGCGCCGACCAAGGGCGACGATCCGGCGGTGAGCGACGTCAGGACCGGCGAGGTGCTGTCGTACGCGGCGTTCGTACGGCGGGTGACGCGGGCCGCGGCCGGGCTGCGCCACCACGGCCTGCGGACCGGCGACCACGTGCTCGTCGACGTGCCCCTCGGGGCCGCGCTGCCGGTCGCCGTCCACGCCGTGGCCTGGGCCGGCGGCGTCACCGTGCTCGGCAACACGGGCAAGGCCCGCATGATGATCACCCAGCGCCTGCTCGACCCGTCCGCCGTACAGGTCGAGCAGATCTTCTCCTTCCAGCGCGAGCCGGGCACCCGGCCGTTCGGCGACCTGCTGACCGCCGGGGCCGTCGAGTTCGGGCCGCTCGCCGGGCCGGCCGTCGCGTTCGACGGAGGGCGCGTGTTCGACCACCTGCAGCTCGCGGGCGACCTGCGGCGGCTGGCCACCCGGCTCCTCATCGACAAGGACGACGTCGTCGTCAGCGCGGTCAGCGAGCCCTTCCGCGGCCTGCGCGTCATCGACCTGGCCATGATGGCGGGGGCCCACGTCGTCGTCGCCCACGACCCCAGCTTCGTCGGGTGCCGCGTGCTCGCCAAGGAAAGGCGGGCCACGGTGGTCGTGGCGCCGTACGAGCTGGCCAGGCGGCTGCTCGGCGATCCGCTCCTGCGGGTCGTCGACGAACGGGCGATCGTGAGCTCACTCGGCTTGTGAAAGTGCGACACTACTGTGGGAGAGTGTGATCCTTCCGCGACACAGGGTGACCGCATGCCAGAGCCCCCCAGGCACAACCTTCCGGCAGAGCCCAACCGGTTCGTCGGCCGTGAGCGCGACCTCGACGACCTGCGCGGGCTGTTCGGGCGGACGCGGGTCGTCACCCTGTGCGGGGTGGGCGGCATCGGCAAGACGCGGCTGGCGCTGCGGGTCGCGGCGGGGTTGACGGGCTCGTACCCGGACGGTGTCTGGCTGGTCGAGCTGGCCCGGCTCGGGCGCGGCGAGCTGGTCGTCCCCGAGATCGCCCGCGTGCTGGGAGTGCGCGCCGAGACCGGCCGGCCGCTGCTCGACACCGTCACGGCGCGGCTGCGCGACCTGCGTTGCCTGCTGCTGCTCGACAACTGCGAACACCTGGTGGACGCCTGTGCCGAGGTGACGGCGGGGCTGGTGGCCGCCTGCCCGCGGCTGAGCGTGCTCGCCACCAGCCGGGAGCCGTTGCGGATCGCGGGCGAGCTGATCTGGCGCGTCCCCCCGCTCGACCTTCCCGACGCTGATGTAGAACTCGAGTCCGGCCCGTCCCCTGTCCTGGGCCCTGCCGCCGTCCCCGCCGCCGCCCTGCCCCTTCCCACACGCGAACTCGGCCCCGCCGGTACGGGCGACCGAGGCCAGGCACCACCAGGCAAGGCGCCCCCAGGGGGAGCCGGTGCTGCCGCCGTCGGCGACGGCGGGAGGTTAGGAGGGGGAGGGCCGGTCGGCGGAGGGCCGGGCGAGGCGGCTGGTGGTGGCGAGACCGCGAGCGACGCGGAGCGGGGTGTCGGCGGCGGGACACGGAGCGGCGCGGGGAACCCCGGCGAAGAGGTGCTGGGCACCGGCGGGAGCGCGGCGCGCGGAGTGGCGGGCGCTGGCAGTGGGGTTGCGGGCGGGGTGGTGGGCGCTGGTGGTGACGCGGCTGGCGGGGCGCTCGTGGCCGGTGGGGGCGTGGCTCGTGAGGTGTCGGGCGCTGATGGTGGTGTGGCGGGCGGAGTGGTCGGCGCTGGCGGTGGTGCGGCGGGCCGGGTCGTGGGCGCTGGCGGGGACGCGGCAGGCGGGGCGCTGGGGGCCGGTGGCGGTACGCCGTGCGGGGCGGTGGGGGCTGGCGATGGCGCTGCGGGGTGTCGGGTGGTGGGGGCCGGTGCGGGTGCCGTCGGCGAGGCACTGGGCGCTGACAGGGGCTTGGTGCTCAGGGCGGTGGGCGCTGGCGGTGGTGTGGCGGGTGAGGTGGGCGACGAGAAGGGTGTGGGCGGTCAGGTGGATGTGGGTCGTGAAGGCGGTGGTGAGGGGGGTGATGAAGGGTGGGGGAGGTGGGGTGGGGTGGTTGAGGTGGAGTCGGTGCAGTTGTTTCTTGATCGGGCGGCGGCCGTGGGGACGCGGCTGGGGCCGGAGAGCATTGCCGATGTCGTACGCCTGTGCCGGGCGCTGGATGGGCTTCCGCTGGCACTGGAGCTGGCGGCGGCTCGTACGAGCCTGCTCAGCCCTGGTCAGATAGCTGACCGCATTGACGACCGTTTTTCCCTGCTCACCACGGGGGGACGCGCCGCCCCTGCCCGGCAGCGGACACTGCTTGCGGCGGTCGAGTGGAGTTACGACCTCCTCTCCTACAAGGAGCAGGTGGTGTTGCGGCGGTTGGCGGTGTTCGCGGGTGGGTTCGATCTCGGGCTGGCCGAGCGGGTGTGTGCGGGGCGGCCCGTCGCCGAGGCGGAGATCGTCAATCTGCTCGGCAGCCTGGTCGACAAGTCGCTCGTGTTGTGTGACGAGAGCCGCACCCGCTACCGGCTGCTGGAGACCATCAAGCGTTACGCGCTGGAGCGGCTGCGTCAGGCGGGTGAGCGGGAGTTGCTGCGCGCGCGGCACCTCGGCGTGATGTGCGAGCTGCAGGAGCGCCTCTTCGCCACCGAGATGGTGGACCGCGGCGTGCCGTGGCCGGAACGGCTGCGGGCGCTGACCGTGAGCCGGAACCTGCTGGACGACCAGCGGGCGGCGCTCGACTGGGCCGTCGAGTCCGGTGACGTGGGGCTGGGCCTGCGGTTGTGCACCGTCAGTACGGCCCTGCTGCCGCTGGGCGGCAACCCCGCGGAGATCGTCGACTGGATCGAGCGGCTGCTGTCGCTTGACGTGTCGGCGGTGCCGCCGGAGCAGGTCGCCCACGCCAAGGCTTATCTCGCCTACGGTCTGGAGGCGCGTGACGAGCTGAGCCGGTCGCTGGAGGCGGCCGAGGAGAGCCTGGCAGGACTCGCGCCGGACGACGTGTTCCCGCGCTGCGTCATGCACAGTCTCGTCGTCGTGGTGCTGCTGCGCATGGGCCGCGCCGACGAGGCGGTACGTCATGCCGAGGAAGGGCTGTCCGTGGCCACCCGTACGGGCGATCCGTGGAACCAGGCGGCGGGGCTGGCCGGGCTGTCGGCGGTGGCCCTGACGCGTGGCAGGCTGCGGGAGGCGCAGCGGCACGGCGAGGAGGCCCTGGTCCGCGCCCGCGAGCACGGCCACCGGTGGATCATGGCCCGTGCCGCCGCCCAGCTCGGCGCGGTCGCCGAGGCCCGCGGCGATCTGGTGACGGCCAAGGCCAGGTACGAGATGGCCGTCCCCTGGCTGCGCGAGCTGGGCGCCGACGGCGACCTGGCCCGTTGCCTGGCCCACGGCGGACGGGTGGCGGCGATGCTGGGGGAGTTCGCCGTCGCGCGGCGGCGGCTGGCCGCGAGCCTCGCGCTGAGCAGGGAGACCGGCCAGCGCCAGGGCGTGGCCCGCTGCCTGATGGGGCTGTCGGTGCTGGCGGAGTGCGAGGGCGACCTGGAGGGCGCGCTGCCGGCCGCCGCCGCGGCCGCGGCGCTGCGCGAATCCATCGGCCAGCAGCACGCCACGCTCCGCATCGAGGAGCTGCTGGGCCGGGCGCGCGGCCGGCTCGGCGAGGGCCGTACGGCGGCTCTGTGGTCGCGGGGCCGGGTCATGGGCCCCGACGACGCCGCCCGCCGGGTCCTGGAGGGCGAGCGGCAGCCGCGGCGGGAGCCGCCGGTGCCGGTCGAGCCGGTACGCCGCCCGCTGCTCACCGCCCGCGAGCGGGAGATCGCCGGCCTGCTCACTCGTGGCCTGTCCAACCGGGCGATCGCCGGGGAGCTGGTCATCAGCCCCGCCACGGTGGCCCGGCATATCGCCAACATCATGGAGAAGCTTGGCTATACCTCCCGGGCGCAGATCGCGGTGTGGGCGGCCGAGCAGGCGTCGGGCCCTTCTGCATAGGGATTTGCATATTCCGCCCCATGTACGCACGAGACGCCCTCCCTACGGTGGTCGGCATGGATGAGCGCTACGTGATCGTGGACGCGGACACCGGGTTGAAGCTCACGGAGGAGCAGCTCGACGAGCGGTCGGCCGTCGCGATCGTCCAGCTCCGCCGCCGTGGCGTGCGGACCGGCGACACCGTGCTCATCTGCCTGCCCGTGGGGCCCGACCTGCTGGTGGCGACGGACGCGGTGATCGCCGCGGGCGGCGTGGCCTACCCGGTGCCCGCCGACCTTCCGGCCGCCACGCTGAGGGAGCGCGTACGGGCCAGCCGCGCCCGCGTGTTGATCTCCGACGTGCCGCACGCCGTACGGGCGGCCGAGGAGTCGTGGGTGCGGATCGTGCTGGGCGTGGCCGACCTGGGCGCGCCGCGCAGGGGCGACACGCCGGGGGACGGGGACGCCGGTCGTGGTCAGGGCGCGGGCCGCGCCTAAGCTCGAATCCATGCCTTTCGCGCCGAGCTTCCCCGTCATGCTCAGGACCGAGGACGGCGTCCGCATCGACGCCGCCCACACCCCGCCCCGCCCCGCCGGCGTCGCGGACGGGAACGGGGTCGGGATCGTGGTGGCGCACGGCTTCACGGGCTCGTGGCGGGAGCGGAGCGCCCGCCGCATCGTGCACGTGCTGAGCGGCTACGGCGGCGTGCTCGCCTTCGACTTCCGCGGCCATGGGCGCTCCGGCGGCGAGACCACCGTGGGCGACGTGGAGATCCTGGACGTCGAGGCGGCCGTCCGGCACGCGCGGACGATCGGCTACGAGAAGGTGGCGGTGGTCGGCTTCTCGATGGGCGCGGCGGTGGCCGTACGCCATGCCGGGCTGCTCAGGGGTGTGGACGCGGTGGTGGCGGTGAGCGGCCCGGCCCGCTGGTACTACCGGGGCACCAGGCCGATGCGCCAGGTCCACTGGGCGATCGAGCAGCCGGTGGGCCGGTTCGCGGCGCGGGTGGTCAAGCGCACCAGGATCCGTCGCGGGCCGTGGGACCCGGTGCCGCTGCCGCCGTACGAGGCCGCCGCGCTCATCGCGCCGGTGCCGCTGCTGGTCGTGCACGGGGACGCCGACACGTTCTTCCCGCTGGAGCACGCGCACCAGATCTACGCCGGGGCGCGCGAGCCGAAGGAGCTCTGGATCGAGCCGGGGTACGGGCACGCGGAGGCCGCGGCGACCCCCGATCTCGTCCGCCGGATCGGCAAATGGATCTCTTCGAACTTTTCGTGAGTAATACACGTCGTACTGAGGCGTATGGAAGGAAACCGCTGGGAGAAAGTCCCTGGGGATGAAATCCGGCCACGGGCTGGACATGGGACATACTTCAGTAGTCAGGCGGTTGCCCAGCGTCGCGGGGGCGCGCTGGGTGGCCTTCGGCACGGGAACGGCCCCGCACCCAAGGGGTGTGGGGCCGTTTCTCACGCGAGGGCTCGGCTTCTCACGGAAGGGGCTCAGCCCAGGCGGGCGATGCTCTTGTACTCCAGGTAGCCGGACAGGCCCTCGGGGCCGAGCTCGCGGCCGATGCCGCTGGACTTGTAGCCGCCGAAGGGCGTGTTCGCGCCGAGCATGTAGCAGTTGACGCCGTAGGTGCCGGTGCGGACCTGGCGGGCGATGTCCATGCCGTGCTCGGTGTCGGCGGTCCACACCGTGCCGGCCAGGCCGTAGTCGCTGTCGTTGGCGATGCGGACGGCGTCGGCCTCGTCCTCGTACGGGATCACCGCCAGGACCGGGCCGAAGATCTCCTCGCGGGCGATGCGCATGTCGTTGGTGACGCCGGAGAAGACGGTGGGGGCGACGTACCAGCCGCGGTCCTGGGGCCGGTCGAGGCCGCCGAGCACGACCTTGGCGCCCTCGTCCATGCCGATCCTGATGTAGCCCTCGACCCGCTCCTGCTGCCGCTTGGCGACCAGCGGGCCGATGCCGGTCGTGGGGTCGGCCGGGTCGCCGACCTGCTGGGCGGCGACCATGCCTGCGACGGCGTCCACGACCTCGTCGTAGCGGTTGCGCGAGGCGAGGATGCGGGTCTGCGCCACGCACGCCTGGCCGTTGTTCATGAGCGAGGCCAGGGACAGGAAGCCCATGCTGGAGGCGAGGTCGGCGTCGTCCAGGATGATGGCCGCGGACTTGCCGCCGAGCTCCAGGCTGACCCGCTTGAGCTGCTCGCCGCAGATGGAGGCGATGCGGCGGCCGGCGGCGGTGGAGCCGGTGAAGGCGACCTTGTCCACGCCGGGGTGCGAGACCAGGTGCTCGCCGACCTCGCGCCCGGCGGGCACGATGTTGAGCACGCCGGCCGGCACGCCGGCCTCGGCGACCCACTCGGCCAGCAGGTACGCGTCCAGCGGTGTCTCGGGAGCGGGCTTGAGCACGACCGTGCAGCCGGCCAGCAGGGCGGGCGCGAGCTTGGTCATGGTGACGAACTGGGGCACGTTCCAGGGCACGACGGCGGCCACGACGCCGACCGGCTCGCGGCGCACGGTGACCGGGCCGAACAGGCCGGGCCGCTGCTCCTCCTGCTCGAACGTCCTGCCGAGCTCGGCGTAGAAGTTGAGCATCTCCAGCGGCTGCGGCGCCTGCGCGAGGTTGGAGAAGGTGATCGGCGAGCCCATCTCCTCGGTGATGAGCTGGGCCATCTCGCTCTGCCGCTCGTTGTAGATCGCCGCCAGCCTGGCGATGACCTCGGCCCGCTCGGCGAACGTCATGCGCGGCCAGGGCCCGTGGTCGAACGCCTCGCGGGCGGCGGCGACGGCGCGGTCGACGTCCGCGGCGGTGCTGTCCGGCACCCGGCCGACGATCTCCTCGGTGTGGGGCGAGATGACGTCGATCGTGCCGGTGCCCGCGGGGGCCACCCATTCGCCCCCGATGAAAAGCGTGTCGTGCTGGCGCATGTCGAGAGCCTCCTGCTTGACCGAATACGTGATCAGTAACCGCTTGCTTACACGGCATGGTACGCGCGATGTATGCCTCAAAGGCGACCGAATCATGTTCTGCTCGTGCACGCAAGAGGGGCGCGGCCCGCGCCGCGCCCCTCCGCGATCCGCCGCTAGCGCCGCTCGCCGAGCAGGTGCCGCAAGGACCGCTTGACGAGGTCCGTACGGGCCGCCTGGTCGGTCACGCTCTCGACGCCGAACCCGAGGTAGACGGTGTCCTTGGTGACGATGCCGCCGCCCTCCTCGAAGACCTGGTCGGTACGGAACCAGTTGTTGATGGAGACCGAGGTGCCGGCCGGCGGCGCCCCGACGGCCCAGCCGCCGAGATCGCTCTCGAAGGAGGTCTCCGCGGCCGTCGCGCCGTCCAGCGTCACCTTGGCGTCGTCCAGGAAGACGCCCGCGCCCTGCGTGGCCCAGTCGCTGATGTAGGAGATGGACAGCTCGACCCGCTTGCCCGCGTACGGGGTCAGGTCGATCCGCCACTGCTGCCAGCCGGCCGAGTTGCCCGAGGCCGCGTGCCAGGCGCCCGAGGAGCCGGTCGGCTCACAGGCCGGGCCCTGGTAGCGCTGCGTGAACGGGTGGATCGTGCGCCAGCCGCCGCTGTTGGCGGTCTGGCAGCTGTCGCCGGTGCTCTGGCTGGTGTGCCCGTTGGCGTCGGGCAGCGTGGTCCAGTCGTCGCCGCCCGCCGTCCGCGCCTCCACGGTCAGGAAGTCCCAGTCGGCCTCGGTGTCGTACGACGTCCAGAACGTCAGCTCGCCGCTGCTCCTCCCGGTGAGGTCCACGGTCGTCGTCAGCCGCTTCCACGCCACGTCGGCGATGCCGCTGTAGACGTCCCAGGAGCCGGTGTGCGGGTCGAACGGGCCGCCGGGGCGTACCCACTTGACCTGGGCGGAACTGGCGAACAGCGGGAACTGCGCGGCCGGCAGGATCGCCGAGGTCGCCACGAACGAGTTGGTGTGACCCGGCTCCAGGCCGGCCTGGAAGCCCTCGAACGCGCCGCCCTGGCCCCGCAGCGGGAACGGCTGCCCGGTGTCGTGGTCGGTGCCGGCGTCGTCGAAGAAGACGTAGGCGCCGAGGTAGTACTGCTGG
Organism: Nonomuraea wenchangensis; assembly: GCF_900111685.1. Lineage (GTDB taxonomy): Bacteria > Actinomycetota > Actinomycetes > Streptosporangiales > Streptosporangiaceae > Nonomuraea > Nonomuraea wenchangensis. The sequence goes on along the minus strand of NZ_FOHX01000002.1, from coordinate 626,120 downwards.
AAGTCGTTGAAGACGGGGATGCACGGCGGGTCGTTCGGGACCGTGCAGTCGGGCTGGCCGGCGTCCGGCTCGTAGTAGTAGGCGCCGTTGTTGTTGGCCGCGTACGACGGGTACTTTCCGGCGTGCAGCAGCTTGCCGCCCTCGTTGAGGTAGTCGCGCACGGCCAGCTCGGTCTGCACCCCGCCCTTGGACGTGGTGCCGGGGACCTGGCCCTGGGACCTCGGGATGACGTCGTCGCCGGTCTCCCAGACCACCGCCTTGTAGTGGCTGAGCACGCCGAGCGGATGCGGCGGCACCCGGCCCATCTTGTCCATGTCGTAGACGTCGGAGGTGTACCCGGCGGCCGTGAGCGCGTCCGTGTAGGCGGCGGCGTACTTGGCCTCGGTGGCGCCCTGGGCGGGGCTGAGCCCGGTGACGTCCTCGGCGGCGAGCACGAGCACCTTGCCGCCGATGTCGGAGGCGACGGTGTAGGTGAAGTCGGCGCTCTTCTTGCCGATCGCGCTGAACCACACCTTCACCCGGTCACCCGGCTTCGTCCCGGTGATCTTGCCGCGCATCCAGTGGTAGTAGCGGTCGTAGCCCTTGCCGTAGCGCTCGCCGCCCTTCCACTCGCCGGTGAGCGCGGTCTTCGTACGCCCGCCGTTGACCTGCCAGTTGAGCAGCACCGGCCCGAGCTTGCGCTTGGCGTTGACCTGCACGACCTGGTCCCTGCCGTAGCTGACCTGGAACGGGTCCATCACGAAGTCGGGGGTGGTGTTGCCCAGGTGGTTGACCGGCTCGACCGGGTTGACCGCGGAGTTCGCCACGTCGAGCGCGAACGGCAGGTTCTTCTCGAACTCCGCCTGCACCAGGGCCTCGTCGTCGGGGAAGACGAAGCCGCAGCCGTCGCAGCCCTCGTCGAGCTCCGGCGTCCAGGCCAGCGTGCCGTACGTGTAGTGCGCGTGGTCGGTGGTCTCGCCGTTGGTGGTGTAGAGCTCGGCGCCGAGGTCGGGGTCGAAGCCGGGGACGGCCGGATGCTCGTCGTCACCCGTGATCGCCTCGTAGATCGGGTTGTCGGCCGTGGGCGTGGCGATCTGGAAGCCGGCGGGGTAGAGCAGCAGCGGCCCGAAGGAGTGGTAGTTGAGCTGCATCTCGAACCCGACGCGCTTGAGCAGCCCGTCCAGCGCCCTGGTCTCCGGCTCGCTGGCCGGGCCGGAGCCGCGGTAGGTCTCGCTGCTCGGGATGCTGGAGGAGCCCTCCTCGTCGTAGTGGAAGTTCGTGGGGTAGTTGCGGTTGGGGTCGACGCCGTCGCCCACGGTGATCCGGCCGTCGCCGTTCACGTCGCGCAGGTTCTTGCGCCACAGGCGGTTGCCCTCGGTGAAGGTGAAGTCGTAGCCGTCGGGGTTGGCGACCGGGACGAACCACAGCTCGGTCCTGTTGAGCAGGTCGCGCAGCCGTCCCTTGTTGGCGAGGACGTACTTCAGCAGCCGCATGTCCACCTCGGTGGCGATCCACTCGCGGGCGTGCTGGGTGGCGGAGTAGAGCGTGGCCGGCTTGAGCCCGTCGGGCAGCAGCCTGGCTCCGGTGCTCACCTTGGCGGCGAGGATGTCCTGCCCCCGCAGGGTCTTGCCGATGGACTGGAGCTTGACTACGTCCTTGTTGGCATTGGCGAGCGCCTTGAGCTGGTCGGCGATGCCGCCGGGCTCCGAGTAGGACCGCCAGACGGTGTAGCCGCCGGACGCCTGTGACCTCGCGGCTTCGAGCTGGGTCTGGCCCTGCGGGTTGCGTACCGGCTCGGGCTTGTAGCCGAGCTTCCTGAGTCCGGCGAGTCCGGCCGCGGCGGCGGTCAGCTCGACGTGCTCCTTGCCCCCCTCGATCTGCTGCTGGACGACGTCGAAGCCCTTCTCCCTGAGCGTCTGCCCGGTGCCGGGCGCGCTGTCGAGCTCGTAGAGCTCGATGCGGTCCGAGGGCGGGAGCGGCGCCGCGGAGACCTGGGCCGGCAGGGCCACGACGGCCGTGGCCACGCCGAGCACGACGGCCGAGGCGAGGGTCGTTAATCGAGTCACGCTTGTTGCCCCCCTTGCGAGACGGATTCGACCGCCATCTCAGACCGTCGGAGCGTTCCCTACAAGGCCCAACTTTTTACGTCCTCCTTAAATCCGACAAATCGCCGGAACCTCGCTAAAGGTGCAGCAGTTCGGTCGTTCGGATGACAGATAACAAGATCATCTTCTATAGTTTCGGACCGACCATGAAGGAGGGGACGGATGTGAGAACCGGGCGCGTCGCCGTTCTGGTCGCCGTCCTCGCCGGCCTGCTCACCCTCTCCGGCGCGCCACCCGCCTCCGCCGATCCCAGCCCCGCCGAGCTGCGCAGGCTCACCAAGCAGGCGGCCCAGCTCAACGAGCTCTACCGTGGCCAGATCCAGAGTCTGGAGGAGATCAGGATCCAGGCCAAGAGGGCCACCGACACCAGCGGCGACCTCGAGGCGCAGCTCCGCGCCGCCCAGGCCGACGTGGGCCGGATCGCCCAGACCTCCTACATGCTGGGCCCGCTCGACTCCACCAAGCTCTTCGGCATGCGCGCCGAGCCCCACCAGATCCTGGGCCAGGCCGCCAACCTCTCCTACATGGCCGTCGAGCGCACCGAGAAGGTCAAGAGCATCCAGCGCCTGATCAAGAAGTCGAAAGAGGCGAAGCTCAACGCCAACGACAAGATCCAGAAGATGAAGAGGGAGATCAAGCGGCTGCAGAGCAAGCGCGACGAGATCCAGCGCCTGCTCAACAAATTCGGTTTCCAGCAGCCCGGCGGCGCCGACGGCCTGACCCCGCGCATGGTCGCGGTCCGCGCCGAGATCATGGCGAACTTCCCCATGAAGTACGGTGTCGGCTGCCTGCGCCCCGGCGACCCCGGAGAGCACGGCAAGGGCCGGGCCTGCGACTTCATGATGTCACGCGGCGGCACCATGGCCTCGGGCGCCGACGCGGCCAACGGCGACGCCCTGGCCGCCTGGCTGATCAGCAACGGCGCCCGCATCGGCGTCATGTACATCATCTGGAAGCAGCGCTACTACGACATCCGCTCAGGCGGCGGCTGGGACCCGATGTCCAACCGCGGCGGCGTCACGGCCAACCACTACGACCACGTTCACGTGTCGGTGTTCTGACTCCGCACCCACTCCGCATACCACCGGTAGGACGCCTTCGGGGTGCGTCGCTGCGTCGCGTAGTCCACGTGCACCAGGCCGAAACGCTGGTGGTAGCCCTCGGCCCACTCGAAGTTGTCCAGCAGCGACCAGACGAAGTAGCCGCGCACGTCCACGCCCTCGGCCATGGCCCGCCGCATCGCCGCTATGTGGTCGCGCAGGAAGGCGATGCGGCCCTCGTCCTCCACCGTGCCGTCCTCGGTGGGCACGTCCTCCTGCGAGCAGCCGTTCTCGGTGATGTGGATCGGCGGGAGCGCCGCGCCGTAGCGGTCCTTGAGCCCGGTGAGCAGCTCGCGCAGGCCGTCGGGGACGATCGGCCAGCCGAAGGCCGTCGTGGGGTGGCCCGGCAGGCCGGCGTCGGCGAAGGGCAGCCCGGCCCCTTCCTCCGGGGCGGCGATCCTGGTGGGGTTGTAGTAGTTGACGCCGAGCGCGTCGATCGGCGCGGCGATGACCTCCAGGTCGCCGTCCCGCACGCAGTCCATCCCCGGCGGGTACGCCGACAGGTCCGGATAAGCGCCCAGCAGCACCGGGTCGAGGAACAGCCGGTTGTGCAGGATGTCGTACGCCTCGGCCGCCCGCAGATCGGGCTCCTCCGTGGAGGCGGGCCGCACCGGGGTGCAGTTGTTGGTGATCGCCACCTCGCGCGCCCCGGCCGCGCGCAGCGCCCGCACCGCGAGGCCGTGCCCGAGCAGCTGGTGGTGGGCGGCCGGCAGGGCCCCGGTGAGCACCGCCCGGCCGGGGGCGTGCACGCCCATGGCGTAGCCGTAGGCCATGTGCACGAACGGCTCGTTCAGCGTGATCCACAGCGGCACCCGGTCGGCCAGGCGCCCGGCCACCACGGCGGCGTAGTCGGCGAAGCGCGCGGCGGTGTCGCGGCTCAGCCAGCCGCCGCGCTCCTCCAGCGCCTGCGGCAGGTCCCAGTGGAACAGCGTCGGCACCGGCTGGACGCCCTTCTCCAGCAGGGCGTCCACCAGCCGCTCGTAGAAGTCGAGGCCCTTCGCGTTCACCTCTCCCGCGCCGCTCGGCAGCACCCGGGGCCAGGAGACGGAGAAGCGGTAGGCGTTGACGCCGAGGCCGGCCATGAGGGCGACGTCCTCGGGCCAGCGGTGGTAGTGGTCGCAGGCCACGTCGCCGGTGTGGCCGTCGCGTACCCGGCCGGGCTCGTGGGTGAAGACGTCCCAGACGGACGGGCCGCGGCCGTCCTCGTCGGCGGCCCCCTCGATCTGGTAGGCGGCCGTGGCGGTGCCCCACAGGAACATGCGCGCTCCTCAGTTGATGCGAGTGTGGCTCATGTTAACTCCGTCACCATGGATTCCCTCTACCTGCAGGTAATACGCAAGGATGGGGGACATGACGAGTGTGTTGCGCCGCCGTCCCGCCCAACGCCGCAGCGCGGTCCGCGTGGAACGCATGCTCGACGAGTGCGCGCTGCTGCTCGACGAGGCCGGCTACGACGCGCTCACCACCAAGGAGGTCGCGCGCCGCGCCGAGGTGCCCATCGGCACCTTCTACCAGTTCTTCCGCGACAAGCAGGCCCTGGTGCGGGCGCTCGCGCTGCGCAACCTCGACGCGTTCCTGGAGCGGATCACGCAGCGCGTCGCCGGCGCCGACCTCGGCCACTGGACCGACCTCGTCGATCTCGCGGTCGACGAGTTCGTCCACATGAAGCGCACCACCCCCGGCTTCGGCGTCGTGGACTTCGGCGAGGTGCTCATCGCCCCCGGCGGGCCCGCGCTCCCCGGCACCCACCGGGCGCTCGACGAGGCCAGGGACAACAACGAGATCGTCGCCGACCGGCTGCGTCTGCTCACCCGGGAGCTGCTGGACGCCCCCGCCGGGCCCGGTCTCGACCGCGCGCTGCTGGTCGCGGTGGAGGCCACCGACGCGGTGCTCAAGCTCGCCTTCCGCGCCGACCCGGCGGGCGACCCGCAGCTCATCGCCGAGTGCAAGCAGCTCGTCCGCCGCTACCTCGCCGACCACCTGCCCTGAGCCGACCACCTGCCGTGATGGACGTCAGCGGGGCGCGTCCAGGCGGGCCTTCAGCTCCGCGTCCAGCTTGAGCCCGGCCGCGCCGATCGCCTCGTCGAGCTGGGCCATCGTCGACACCCCCACGATCGGCACGATCCCGTCGGCCATCAGCCACGCCAGCACCACCTGGTTCGGGGTGGCGCCCAGCTCCCCTGCCACCTCGCGCAGCAGCGCCAGCCGGGCCGTGGTGCCGGAGTGGTCGTAGATCTCCGGGATCGGCCGGTCGTCGCGCGTGTAGGCGCCGAACATCAGCGTGTTGTACGCCCACAGGGTCAGGTCCGGCTCGGCGGCCAGATAGTCGAGCATGTCGTCCGTGGCCAGCCGGTGCCCGGCCTCGGCGGGGCTGGTGAGCGGGCGCGGGCGCAGGTAGGTGTGGCGGAGCTGCACGTACGTGTACGGCAGCCAGCCCCGCGCCGCCGAGACGCTGCGCGCCCGCTCCAGCCGCCAGGCGGCCGTGTTGCTCGCGCCGACCGCGCCGATCTTGCCGTCCCGCGCCAGCGCGTCGAAGGCCCCCAGCGTCTCCTCCAGCGGCACCGAACGGTCCTCGACGTGCGCCCAGTACAGATCGATGTGGTCGGTGCCGAGCCGGCGCAGGCTGCCCTCCGCCGCCCGCGCGACGGCGGCGGCCGACAGGCCCTCGGCCGAGCCCATGGTGGTGTCGCCGGGCACGGTGGGCCGCGCGCCCGCCTTGGTGCTGATGAAGATCCGGTCGCGGTTGCCGCGGGCGGCCAGCCAGGCCCCGATGGCCTGCTCGCTCTCGTCGCCGGTGCGGCCCTCGACCCAGAACGGGTAGTTGTTGGCGGTGTCCAGCATGGTGCCGCCCGCCTCGTGGAAACGGTCGAGGAGGGCGAAGGTGTCCTCCAGGCCGACGCTGGTGCCGAAGGGGATCGTCCCGAGTGCGAAGTTCATGGCTCAGACTCTGAGACCTGGAGCGCGCTCCATGTCAAACGGTTGACCTGGAGCACGCTCCAGGTGGAATCCTGAGGGGGTGAGCGTGTACACCCCCGCCGAAGCCGTCGAGGAGACCGGCTTCTCCCTCGACACCTTGCGTTACTACGAGAAGATCGGGCTGCTGGAGCGCGTCGACAGGAACGCCGCCGGGCAGCGCAGGTTCAGTGAGGAGGACATCGGCTGGCTGGGCACGCTGCGCTGCCTGCGCGAGACCGGCATGCCCATCGCCACCATGCTCCGCTTCGCCGAGCTCGTCCGCGCCGGCGACCACACCGTGCCCGACCGGATCAAGCTGCTGGAGGAGCACGACCGGCAGGTCCAGGAGCAGATCGCCAACCTCATCGAACGGCAGGACTACATCCACCACAAGATCTCCTACTACCGCAGCCTCCTCTAGCCGGCCCTTTGCGCTCCGGCTGTTAGACCGAGACCCATGGCGGGAGCGCGGGCCGGGAGGATCAACGAGTCGGTGGGCCGCGTGGCCCTGATGTGCGGCGGCCTGCTGTTCGCGCTGCTGGGACAGATCACCGTGATCCAGGCGTTCGGCACGTCCGCCCTCAACGCCGACCGCAGGAACGAGCGGCCGCTCATCGAGCGCTACTCCCACCCGCGCGGCGACATCCTCACCTACGACGGCACGCCCGTCGCCGTGAGCCGCCCCTCCGGCGGCGGCCCCTACCGGTTCCGCCGGGTCTACCCGCACGGCCCGGTCTACGCGGCCGTCACCGGGCATCTGGCGCTCCACCAGGCCACCGGCATGGAGCAGGCCGAGGACGGCATGCTGTCCGGCGCCGACGCCCAGGTCAAGGTGCGCTCGCTGGTGCGGGCGGGCGAGGTCGAGGGGGCCGACGTCCGGCTGACGATCAGCGACCGGGCGCAGCGGGCGGCGTACGAGGGGCTGCTCGCGGCCGGGGTGCCGGGGGCGGTGGTGGCGCTGCATCCGGCGACGGGGGCGGTGCTGGCGCTGGCGTCGTACCCGTCGTACGACCCCAACGTCTTCACCACCTTCGACCGGGACGTGCTCGACGCGACCGGCCGGCGGCTCAGGGAGGACCCCGGCCGGCCGCTGCTGAACCGGGCGCTGAACCGGCCCTATCCGCCGGGGGCCACGTTCAAGCTGGTCACCACGGCGGCGGCGCTGTCCTCCGGCGAGTACACCCCCTCCAGCCTGCTCGACGCGCCGGCGCTGCTGTCCCTGCCGGGCGGGCGGCAGAGCGTGCGCAACAACCCCGGCTGCGACGACGCGCACCCGACCCTCATCTACGCCTTCCAGGTCTCCTGCGAGACCGCCTTCGCCGGCATCGGGCTGCAGCTCGGCCAGGACCTGCTGCGCGACCAGGCGGAGGCGTTCGGCTTCAACGCGGGGCCGCTCGCGATCCCGCTGCCCGCCACGCCCAGCAGGTATCCGTTGAGCATGGACCGGGCGCAGACGGCGCTCGCCGCCATCGGGCACCACGACAACCGGGCCACGCCGCTCATGATCGCCATGCTGTCGGCGGCGGTCGCCAACGGCGGGGTGCTCATGCGGCCCTACATGGTGGAGGAGGTGCGGCTGCCGGACGGCTCCGTGATCAACCAGGCGGTGCCCACGCCGTGGCGGGTGGCGATGCCGCCGGCGCTGGCCAGGCACCTGGCGGCGATGATGACGACGGTGACGCGGGGTGGCGGCACCGGGACGGGCGCGGCGCTGCCCGTCGTCCAGGCCGCCGCCAAGGCGGCGAGGTCCGCGCCCCCGGATCGGGAGCAGGCGCTCGTCACCGCGTTCGCGCCCGCGGACAAGCCCGAGGTGGCCGTCGGGGTGGTGCTGGAGGGGCCGGGCGCGCGGGCCGCCGCCGTGGCGCCGATCGCGCGGGCGGTGATCCAGGCCGCCCTCTCGTGATCACCGGTAGGCGGTGGCCTGGAGGGTGTAGAGGTCGGCGTAGAGCCCGCCCCTCGCCATGAGCGCGTCGTGGTCGCCCTCCTCGGTGACCCGGCCGTGCTCCAGCACGTAGATGCGGTCGGCGAGGCGGACGCTGGCCAGGCGGTGGGTGATGAGCAGCACCGTACGGCCGTCGGCATGGTCGCGGATGCGCTCGAACAGCGCGTGCTCGGCGCGGGCGTCGAGCGCGGCGGTGGGCTCGTCGCAGATGAGCAGGTCGGCGTCGCGGTGGAAGCCGCGGGCCACGGCGATGCGCTGCCACTGCCCGCCGGACAGCTCGTGGCCGTCCTTGAAGCGGCGGTCGAGCAGGGTGCGGTAGCCGTGCGGCAGGGCGGCGATCACCTCGTCGGCCCCGGCCACCGTCGCCGCGGAGTGCAGGGCAGGCTCGCCCTTGTCGGTGCCCATGGTGATGTTGTAGCGGGCGGCGAGCGGCCAGCGGGTGTGGTCCTGGGCGATCACGGCGGTGCGCAGGCGCAGCTCGTCGGGGTCCACCTCGCGCAGGTCGGTGTCGTCCCAGTGGACGGTGCCCGTGTCGGGCTCGTACAGGCCGGCGAGGATCTTGGACAGGGTGGTCTTGCCCGAGCCGTTCTCGCCGACGAACGCGACGATCTCGCCCCGCTTGATCTCGACGGACACCTCGCGCAGCGCGGGCTCCTCCGCGCCGGGGTAGGTGAAGGTGACGTTCGCGGCGATGACGCGCTGGAAGCCGGCCGGCATCGGGGTCGTCCTGCTGCCCGGCACCCGGCGCTCGGCGTCGGCGCAGAACTCCAGAAAGTCGGTGAAGTACAGGCCCTCCTCGTAGAGGCGGTTGGTGGCGTACATCAGGGTGGCCAGCGACTGCTGGGCGGACCGGATGGCGAGGACCGCGGTGCCCGCCACGGCCAGCGGGATCGCTCCGACCGCGAGCAGCACGCCGAGCGCGACGTAGACCGCGCCGGCGCCGAGGCCGCTCAGCGCCTCGCCCGCGACCCGCGCGTACGTCTGCCGCCGGGCCAGCCCGAGCATCACGTCCTGCTCGACCTTGGCGACCGCGTCGTACATGCGCAGCAGGAAGCCGCGCATGGTGAACGCGCGCACCTCGGCCGCCGGGTCGCGGTCGGCCAGCAGCTCGCCGATGATCCACTTGCGGCGGGCGGCGGGGATGAGGGCGTACAGGGTGGCGTAGCGCATCTTGGCGCTGCGGACCATGGCCCAGGCGTCCGGCAGCACCGCCAGCAGGAGCAGCGGCAGCAGCACCGGGTGCAGCACGCCCAGCACGCCGGCCACGGCGGCGATGCCGACGGCGGCGGTCAGCACGTCCACGGTCGCCGACACCACCGAGTCCGCCATGGCCACGCCGCGCAGCCGGGCCCGCTGGAGCGCGTCGTGGAAGTCGGGGTCGTCGTAGGCGGCCAGTTCGACGCGGCTGGTCAGCCCGTACAGCCGCTCCTCGGTGAGCCGGCTGACCTGCGGGTCGAGGCGGGACTGCGCCCAGCCCGCGCAGGCCTGCACGGCCGCGCGCAGCGCCGCCGCCGCGCCCACCAGGGCCAGGCTGGGCAGCGCGGCCATCACCCGGCCGGCGGTCGGGCCCGCGCTGAACAGCGCGGTGAGCACGCCGGTCGTGGCGAGCAGCCCGAACGCGGTGAACACCCCGCCGAGCAGGTTGAGCGTGATCGCCAGTGCGGTGTCGCGCGGGCTGGCCCGCCAGGCGATGCCCATCGCCTGGGACACCAGCGACGGCAGCCGCCTGGCGATGGTGAGGAAGCCGACCTCGGCCAGTTTGCCGGTGTGGGCGTGCCAGTCCGAGAAGGAGATCTCGCCGAGTTCCAGGGGCTCGTCGGGCATGCCAGGAAGTGTGCCCAGCGTGAGCGCCCCGCCCCCCGGAGTGACAAGGAACAAGCGCCCGCGCCAGGGGGAGTATGCGGAGCTGTTACCACCTCATCCCTTGACGTCCCGTTGGGTGAGATGGGTTGATAGCCCCGTTGACAACGTTGTCAAGAACCACCTGCTTCGGGGGACTTCGAAGGGATGGTGTGCGATGCGACGGTGGTTGGCAGCCGCCTCGATCATGATGGCGGGAGTCTTGGGATTAGCCGCGTGCGGCGGTGGCGGCGGCGGAGAGTCCTCACAGCAGCCCGCGGCCGGCGGCGGCAAGCAGCAGGTCGAGGTCTTCTCCTGGTGGACCGGGCCCGGTGAGGCGGACGGCCTCGCCGAGATGCGGAAGATCTTCGAGCAGCAGAACTCCGGCTACTCCTTCTTCGATGCCGCCGTGGCGGGCGGCTCCGGCGACAAGGCCAAGGCCCTGCTGGAGTCCAAGCTCCAGGCCGGCCAGCCGCCGGACACCTTCCAGGGCCACGCGGGCGCCGAGCTGCAGGGCTACATCAAGGCGGGCAACCTGGAGGACCTCACCTTCCTCTACGACGAGCTGAAGCTCAAGGACGTCTTCCCGCAGCAGCTCGTGGACCAGATCAGCGTGGACGGCAAGATCTACTCGGTGCCGGTGAACATCCACCGCTCCAACGTGCTCTGGTTCAACCCGGGCGTGCTCAAGGAGGCGGGCGTCGCCGCCGCGCCGAAGACGATCGACGAGTTCATCGCGGCGCTGGAGAAGGTCAAGGCCACGGGCAAGATCCCGCTGTCCATCGGCTCGGAGTGGACCGTCACCCACCTGCTGGAGAACGTCCTGCTCGGCAGCCTCGGCACCGACGCCTACAACGCGCTGTTCAAGCCGGGCGGCAACTGGGCCGGGCCCGAGGTCGCCAAGGCCCTGGAGAGCTTCAACAAGATCATGTCGTACGCGGGCGACCCGCAGGACGACTGGCAGCCCGCCGCCAAGCAGGTGGCCGACGGCCAGGCCGCGTTCAACATCATGGGCGACTGGGCCTACGGCTACTTCCACAACCCGCCCGAGGGCGGCCTCGGCAAGACCTCGAAGACGGACTTCGACTGGGCGCCGGCCCCCGGCACCGAGGGCACCTACCTGTGGCTGTCCGACAGCTTCACCCTGCCCAAGGGCGCCAAGCACCGGGACGGGGCCATCGCCTGGCTCAAGGTCGCGGCCGGCAAGGAGGGACAGGACGCCTTCAACCCGAAGAAGGGCTCCATCCCGGCGCGCACCGACGCCGACAAGTCCCTCTACACCGACTACCTCGCCGACGCGTTGAAGGACTGGTCGGACAACAAGCTGGCCGGCTCGGTCCAGCACGGCGTCTCGGTGAACCAGCCGTGGCTGGCCGCCATCACCGAGGCGGTCGGGCTCTACATCAGCAGCAAGGACGTCAAGGCCCTCCAGCAGGGGCTCGCCGACGCGGCCACGGCCAACGCGCAGTAAACGCCCTTTGACGCCATCGAGCGGGACGCGGCGGCCCGGCCGGCCGCCGCGTCCCTGGAGGGAAGAATCGTGAGGCGGGCACGTACGTGGCTGCCCGGGCTGCTCCTCGTCACCCCGTCGATCATCGCGATCGGCGTCTTCGTGTACGGCCTGCTGGGCTGGAACTTCCAGCTCGCCATGACCGACAAGCACAGCCAGGTGGCCGAGGGCGAGTTCGTGGGGCTGAAGAACTTCGTCGACATCTGGGACCTGCCCCGCTGGCACCTGTCCGTGAGCCACACGATCCTGTTCACGGTCGTGTTCGTGCTGGGGGCGCTGCTGCTCGGCTGGCTGCTGGCGTTCCTCATGGAGAAGGGGATCAGGGGCGAGGGGACGTTCCGGGCGATCTACCTGTTCCCCATGGCGATCTCGTTCGTGGCCACCGGCATCGTGTGGCGGTGGCTGATGAACTCGGGGACGGGGGAGCGGGCCGTCGGGCTCAACCGGCTGTTCGGCTACCTGGGGCTGCCGGAGTGGCAGTGGTTCCGCGACCAGGACTGGGGCATGGCGGCGATGGCGCTGCCGGCGATCTGGCAGATGTCCGGCTATGTCATGGCGCTGTTCCTGGCGGGCTTCCGCGGCGTGCCCGAGGAGCTGCGCGAGGCGGCGCGGGTGGACGGCTGCACCGAGTGGGGCGTCTACCGTCACGTCGTGCTGCCGCTGCTGCGGCCGGTGCTGCTGTCGGCGCTGATCATCCTGGGGCACATCTCGCTCAAGGTCTTCGACCTGATCGTGGCGGTGTCCGGCAAGCAGATCATCACCGACGTGCCGGCGGTGTTCATGTGGGTGGCGGTCTTCGACTCCCACGACCCGGCCAAGGGCGCCACGATCGCGGCCTACATCGTGGTGAGCGTGGCGATCTTCGTGATCCCGTACCTCATCTGGTCCGTACGCAAGGAGAGGACGTCATGACGGCGGTGGCCGGGCGGCGGGGAGCCGTGTTCCAGTGGACGCGGTTCGGCGTGCTGTGCCTGTTCGTGGTGGTCTTCCTCATCCCGATCTACGTGCTGCTGGTCACCAGCTTCAAGCCGCTCACCGAGGCGGACCCGAGCCAGGCGTGGAACCTGCCGCGGACGTGGACGGTCGAGGCGTGGCGGGTGGCGTGGGAGAAGCTCGCCCCGGGGCTGTGGAACAGCGTGCTGCTGGCCGTGCCGGGCTCGCTGCTGTCGTGCGCGCTCGGCTCCATGAACGGCTACGTGCTGTCCAAGTGGCGCTTCCCCGGGGCGGACGTGCTGTTCACGCTGTTCCTGTTCGGGATGTTCATCCCCTACCAGGGGGTGATGATCCCGCTGGTGCAGCTCCTCGTCGGGCTCAACGACCTGACCGGGCTGGACGGCGTGTTCTACGGCGGCATCCCCGGCCTGGTGCTCGCCCACGTCGTGTACGGCATCCCGATCTGCACGCTGATCTTCCGCAACTACTACGTGACGATCCCCACCCAGCTCATCGAGGCCGCGCGGGTGGACGGGGCCGGGATGTTGCGGGCGTACCGGTCGGTGGTGCTGCCGGTGTCCGGGCCCGCGATCGCGGTGGTCGTCATCTGGCAGTTCACCTCGTTGTGGAACGACTTCCTGTTCGCCGTCTTCCTCACCGGGCCGACGAGCTGGCCCACGACCGTGATGCTCAACAACATCGCCGGCGCGCAGGCCACCCCGTACAGCCAGCAGATGGCGGCGGCGATCCTGGCGTCGATCCCCACGATGGTGATCTACGTCCTGCTGGGCCGGTTCTTCATGCGCGGTCTCATGGCGGGGGCGCTCAAGGGTTAGCGACGTGCTGGAGCGGTTCGCCGCGGACGTAGCGGGCCACGTCGGCCGCGACGATCGCGGCGGCCTTCGCCGCCGTCTCCTTGCTCGCCCCGGCCAGGTGCGGGGTCATGACCAGGTTCGGCGCCGTGAGCAGGCGCGAGCCCTCGGGGATCGGCTCCTCGGGGAAGACGTCCATCGCGGCGCCGAACAGGTGGCCGGACTCCAGCGCGTCGCAGAGCGCGTCGTAGTCGAGCAGCGCGCCGCGCGCGCAGTTGACCAGCACCGATCCCGGTGGCATGGCGGCGATCTCGGCCGCGCCGATCAGGCCGGCGGTCTCCGCCGTGGCGCGGGCGTGCAGGGAGACGAAGCGCGAGCGGCGCAGCAGCTCCGGCAGCTCCACCTTGCCGGGGACGTCCACGTACGGGTCGTGCACCAGCACCTCGGCACCGAACCCTTCGAGCATCCTGGCCACCCGGCGGCCGATCGCGCCGTAGCCGACCAGGCCGACCGTGCCGCCCTCCAGCTCGGGGCCCACGCTGTCGTAGGTGTAGTAGTCGCCGCGCCACACGCCGCCGGCCAGGTCGGCGTGGGTCTGGGGGATGCGGCGGGTCGCGGCGAGCAGCATGGCGAGCGTGTGCTCGGCGGTGGCCACCGCGTTGCGCCCCGGCGCGAACGTCACCCGGACCCCGGCCCGCGCCGCCGCCTCCAGGTTGGCGTTCACAGGCCCGCCCCTGCTGACGCAGAACAGCCGCAGGTCGGGGGAGGCGTCGAGGACACGCTTGGTCAGCGGGGCCATCTGGGTCACGCAGACCTCGACGCCGCGCAGCGCCTCGATCAGCTCGTCCTCGACGTCCGACGCCTCGTCCACCTCGCCGACGCGGCCGAACGGCACCACCGGCCACGGCAGCGTCAGCTCGCGGACGTCCACCTCGCCGGGGACCTCGCGCCGCAGCGCGTCGACCAGCAGGCGGTTCGTGACGAAGTGGTCACCTGCGGCAAGGACTCGGATGGTCAACTAACGGCTCCAATCGGACAGTTGTAATGAAGCAGTGCGGGCCGTGCGTCGTCGCGGAGCCGCAGCTCGGTCAGGGCGCAGTTGTCCAGGCGCGGGAACAGCCGCCGGTACTCGCCGAGCGGCACCCCGATCAGCGCGCAGAGCGCCAGCCTGATCGCCGTCGTGTGCGCCACGACCAGCACCCGCCCGTCTGGATGCGCCGCCGCGGCGTCCCGCAGCGCGGCGACGAACCGGCCGGCGGCGGCGTGCGGGTCCTCGCCACCTGGGAGCGGATGCGCGGCCGGGTCGGCCTCGAACGCGGCCCGCGCCTCGGGGAAGCGCGCCGCCATCTCCGCCGAGGTCAGCCCCTCGCCCTCGCCGAAGTCCAGCTCGACGAGGCGCGCGTCGGTGCGCAGCGCCCGACCGGCCCGTTCCGCGGCGGCGGTGGCGGTGATCACGGCGCGGCTGAGCGTGGAGGCGAGGACGGCCGTCAGGCCCGCGTCCGCGGCCCACTCGGCGAGCCTGGCCGCCTGCTCGTGGCCGCGCGGGGTCAGCTCGACGTCGCTGACGCCCGCGTAACGGTTCTCGGCGTGCCAGACGGTCTCGCCGTGGCGGACGAGCACGAGGTCGGTCATCGGGTGGTCCTCTCGCGGGCGTGTGCGGCGACGTACGGGTCCAGCCAGCCGCGCCGTTCCAGCTCGGCGACGAACCGCAGGTAGAGCTCCCGCCGCCCGGCCCCGGACGGCTCGACCACGGCCCGGGTCCTGATCATGCGGGCCGGGTCGCCGCCGGCCAGCACGGCCATGCCGAGCGCGGGCTCGGCGTTCTCGCGCAGCGTCACGGGACGTCCGAGCACGTCCGCGCGCAGCCGGGTCCAGTAGCCGCTCCGCGTGGCGCCGCCGGTGAGGATGATCTCGCCGTCCACGGGCGCGCCGAGCAGGTCCAGGTAGTCGAAGCACAGCCGTTCGACGAACGCCGCGCCGAGCAGGATCGCGGCGTACCGTTCGACGTCGTCGGCGGGCTCGCCGAGCGTGAACGCCTCGGCGGCGGGCGCGTCGAACGGGAAGCGCTCCCCGCGCGAGACGAGCGGGTAGGTCACGGCGGAGACCGGCTCCCTGCGGGCGGCCTCCGCGCTGAGCGCGTCGAGGTCGCGGCCCGGCAGGTCGCGGGACAGGACGCCGGCGCCCGTGCTGGACGCGCCGCCCGGCAGCCAGGAGCCGTCGGGGGCGCGGTGGGAGTAGACGACGCCGAGCGGGTCGTGGATCAGCTCCTCGGTCACGCCCTTCAGCACCAGCGTGGTGCCGAGCACCGAGTTCCAGCTCCCGACGCCGGTCGCGCCCGCGCCGAGCTGGGCCGCGCAGCCGTCCGTGGACCCCGCGACCACCGGCGTGCCGGCCGGGATGCCGGTCTCGGCGGCGGCCTCGGCGCAGACCGTCCCGAGGAGCGCGCCGGGCCGGACCACCTCGGGCAGCACGCCCGGGGGCAGCAGGTCCAGCACCTCCTCGGGCCAGCGCTCGGCGACGAGGTCCACGCCGGTCTTGAGCGCGTTGCTGAGGTCGGTGGCGACCTCGTGGCCGACCAGCCGCCGGTTGACGAAGTCGCTCTGGTGGGCGGCGCGGGCGCCCGCCGGGGCGTCGCGGAGCAGCCAGAGCAGCTTCGGCAGCGCCCAGTTGGGCTGCATGCGCCGGTAGCCCAGGCGCTCCCACACGGCCGCGCCCGCCTCGTTGGCGCGCTCGGCGGAGGCGCGGCGGTCGTCGTACATGAGGGCGGGCGTCAGCGGGCGGCCGCCGGCGTCGGTGAGCAGGATCGTCCCGCTGGTCGCGGCGACCGCGACGCCCCGCACCCGCTCCGGGGCCACACCGGCCAGCGCCTCGCGGGTGGCGGCGGCCAGCTCGCGCCACCACTCCTCGGGGTCCTGCTCGTGGCGGGGTCCTTCGCGGCGGCTGGTGAGCGGGCGGGCGGCGGCGCCGGCCACCTCGCCGCCGGCGCCGACGACCAGGGCGCGCACGCTCTGCGTGCCGAGGTCGACGCCGATCCAGACGCTCATGCCCGGCTCCGCATCTCGGCCAGCAGCGGCCAGGCGTCCGCGGCGCCCGCGCGGAGCGTCAGGAAGTCCTCGAACAGCCGGTCGTAGCGGGCGCGGCGGGCCGGGTGGGGCTCGACGGCGTCGCGCAGCCGTACGTGCTCGGCCGCCGCCGCGGCGAGCGACGGGGCCGCTCCCGTGGCCGCCAGCGCCGCGACGTACGCGCCCCGCGCCCCCACCTCGGCGTCGGCCGGCCGTCGTACGGGCAGCCCGGTGACGTCGGCGATCAGGCCGAGCCAGGTGGCGCTGGCCGAGCCGCCGCCGCACACCCGCAGCTCGCCGGGGTCCGTCCCGGTGGCGGCCAGGCAGTCGCGGATGACCAGGGTGAGCCCTTCGAGCGCGGCCCGCGCGATCTGCTCGGGCCCGTGCTCGAACGACAGGCCCAGCAGCGCCCCCCGCGCCAGCGGGTCGGAGAACGGCGCCCGCTCCCCGGCCGGCGACAGGTAGGGCAGGAACGCGAGCCCGCCCGCGCCGGGCTCGCTCCGCCCGGCCAGCTCGCCCAGCTCCTCCGGACCGCCGAGGCCGAGCAGCCGGCACGTCCACTGCACCACCTCGGTCCCGGCGAACGTGGGGAAGGCCCGCAGGTAGCCGCCGGGCAGCGCGATCGTGATGCCGGTCGGCTCGCCGTCCAGCGCCGGGGACTCGGCGACGACCTCGGTGCACAGGGTGGTGCCGAGGATGGCGCACGCCTGCCCCGGAGCCACCGCGCCCGCGCCGAGCGCGGTCGTCACGATGTCGTACGGCGCCATCACCACGGGAACGCCGGCGCGCAGGCCGAGCGCGTCCGCGGCCGGCCGCGTGAGCCCGGCGACCGGCAAGGAGCGCACCGGCGGCAGCAGCCGTTCGGCCCACTCCATGCCGAACAGGCTCAGCAGCTCCGGCGCGTACGCCCGCGCCCGCAGGTCCATGAACGGCGCGGAGGCGTCGGACTCCTCGGCCGCGAGCTCTCCGGTGAGCCGCGACCAGATCCAGCCGCCGCAGGTGAGCAGGGCGGCCGACCGGTCGAGCCGGTCCGGGTCGTGGGCCCGCAGCCAGGACAGGACGGCGTGCGGCAGCCCGGAGGCGGCCGAGGAGCCGTTGACCTTGAAGGCCGCGGCGGCCAGGCCGTCGCGGGTCCAGGCGTCGACCGTGGCGGCGGCGCGGGCGTCGTTCCAGAGGACGGCGGGTCCCGTCGGCTCGCCGCCGGCGTCCACGAGCCAGCAGCCGTCGCCCTGGGCGGTGACGGCGACCAGCTCGACCGGCTCGGCGACGGCGGCGGCCACCTCGCGCACCGTGGCCGCGACCGCGTCCCAGACCGCGCCCATGTCCTGCTCGGCGTGGCCGGGGGCCGGGCGGGACACGGCGGTGCCGCGGCGGGCGAGCGCCGACTCCGCGCCGGTGGAGTCGTAGGCGACCGCCTTGATGACCGTGGTGCCGGCGTCCACGCAGATGACCGCCATCAGGCCCTGCCGTGGGAGGTCCTGGACCGCCGCGACACGGAGTCGACGATCACGGCGAGCAGCAGCACGACCCCGGTGACCACGAACCTGATCGAGGAGTCCAGGTTGAGCAGCGTCAGCCCGCTGGAGATGGACTGGATGACGATGATGCCGAGCAGCGCGCCGAACGCGGTGCCGCGCCCGCCGAACAGGCTCGTGCCGCCGATCACGGCCGCCGCGATGGCGTTGAGGTTGACGTCGCCGCCGCCGCTGCTCTGGTTGGCCGCCGCCAGCCGGGCGGCGGCGAGGATGCCGCCGACCGCGGCGAACGTCGAGCACAGCACGAACACCGAGGTGTAGATCGCCTTGACGTTGATGCCGGCCCGGCGGGCGGCCTCGACGTTGCCGCCTACGGCGTAGACCGCCCGGCCCCACCGCGTCCGCGACAGCAGGTAGTGCATGATCAGCACGAGCGCCACGAAGAGGACGAACATCCAGCCGACGCCCCGCGTCCGCCCGAGGTACCAGACCACGAACGCCAGCACCGCCAGCAGCGCCACGCTCCTGGTCACCAGCGCGGACATGCTCCGCGCCGACAGCCCGGCCGCCGCCCTCGCCCGCGCGTGCAGCAGGCCGCTGACGAACAGCCAGACCGCGGCGACCGCCGCGAACGTGTACGACAGCCAGTCCGGCACGAAGTCGAGCTGCGCGAAGTTCACCAGCCCCGAGTCGAACGGCAGGTTGATCGAGCCCTTGGTGCCGAGCACGTAGAGCTGGAGCCCGAGGAAGGCCAGGAGACCGGCCAGCGTGATCACGAAGCTCGGCACCCCGAACCGGTTGAACAGCTGCCCGTACACCCAGCCGACGGCCGCGCCCATGACGACCGACGCCGCGACGGCCAGCCAGACCGGCAGCCCCTCTCCGACGAACAGCACCGCGAGCACCGCCCCCGACAGGCCGCTCACCGAGCCCACCGAGAGGTCGATCTGCCCCACGAGCAGCACGCACACGACGCCGAGCGCGATGACGCCGACGGCGGCCGACTCCAGCGTGAGGTTCACCAGGTTGGCGCTGGACAGGAAGACCGGGTTGAGTATCTGCAGCACCGTCCAGATGACGATGAGGCCGACCACGACGGGGATGACGCCGAGGTCGCCACCGCGGGCCCGCTCTACCACGTCGGCGAGCGCCCCTCGCAGCCCTTCCTTCCTGCTGCGCAGCCGCTCGTCCTGCTGATCGGTCGCCAGGGTCGTCATGGCGTCCTCCCCCTCTGCGTACGCCGGGACACCGCGTTGTCGGTGGCGCCGGTGATCGCGGCGATGATTTCCTCGGTGGAGACCTCGTCCACGGCGAACGTCCCGTTGTTGCGGCCGAGCCGCAGCACCGCCACGGTGTCGGCCACGGCCCGCACGTCCGCCATGTTGTGGCTGATCATGATGACGCCGAGGCCGTTCTCGCGCAGCCGTTCGACCAGGTTGAGCACCTCGGCGGTCTGCGCCACGCCGAGCGCTGCGGTGGGCTCGTCGAGGATGATCACCTTGGGGTCGCCGAGCAGCGATCGCGCGATCGCGACCGTCTGCCGCTGGCCGCCCGACAGCGCCGCCACCGGCACCCGCACACTCGGGATCTTGGCCGAGAGCCGGCGCAGCAGCTCCCACGAGCGGGTCTCCATGGCCACGTCGTCCAGCCGCAGCGGGCGGATCTCCTGGCCGAGGAAGAGGTTCTGGATGACGTCGAGGTTCTCGCACAGCGCCAGGTCCTGGAAGACCGTGGCGATGCCGAGCCGGTGGGCGGCGGCCGGCGTCGGGATCTCGACCTCGCGGCCCTCGAACGTGATCGTGCCCGCGTCGCGCGGGTGCACGCCCGAGAGGATCTTGACGAGCGTCGACTTGCCCGCGCCGTTGTCCCCGACGACGGCGACCACCTGGCCGGCGGCCACGTCGAGGTCGATGCCGGTGAGCGCGGCCACCGCCCCGAACGTCTTGCTGACGCCGCGGAGGGAGAGCACGTTCGTCACTTGATCCCGAGCTCCTCGCAGCCCTTGGCGTACTCGCCGGTGCAGATGTCGGCGGCCTTCATGATGCCGCCGTCGAACAGCACCTCCTTGATGTTCTCCCTGGTCACGACCGTGGGGACGAACAGCTCGGAGGGCGTGTCGTAGAGCGTGGTCTTGCCGGCGGGCTTCTGGCCCCGCATGAAGTCCCAGGCCACGCCGGCGGACGCCTCGGCGACGATCTTGATGGGCTTGGAGATCGTGTTGTACTGGTCGCCGTTGATGACGCGCTGCGCGGCGGCGGGTTCGGCGTCGTTGCCGGTGATCGGCGGCACCTTCACGCCCGCGGCCTTGAACGCGGCGATCGAGCCGCCGCCGGTGCCGTCGTTGGCCGCGACGACGCCGACGATCCGGTCCTTGAACTGGGTGATCTGGCCGCTGACCCAGGTCTGGGCCTTCTCCGGCTGCCAGTCGGGGGTGTCGTACTCGGCCAGCAGCTCGAAGCCGCTCGGGTCGACGGCGCTGTGGATGCCCTTCTTGATCAGCCCGGCCGCCGCGTCCGTCGGCGAGCCGTTGACCTGGAGGATGCCGCCCTGGGCTCCCTCCTTCTTCAGGTGGTCGACCAAGGACTGGGCGATCAGCCGGCCGATCTTCTCGTTGTCGAACGAGATGTAGTAGTCGGCGGGGGTGGCCGGGATCGGCCGGTCGTAGGCGATGACCGCCACCTGCTGCGACTGGGCCGACTTGACGATGGTGGCCGCGGCGGCGGAGTCGACCGGGTCGAGCACGATGGCCTTGACGCCCTGGGCGAGCGCGGAGTCGGCCTGTTGCTGCTGCTTGGCGGCGTCGGAGTCGGCGTTCTGGTAGATGACCTCGCAGCTCGGGCAGAGCTGCTTCATCCGGGCCTCGAAGAGGGGCTTGTCCTGCAGCTCGTAGCGGGTGGAGGCGAGGTCGGGCATGAGGAAGGCGACCTTGGCGTTCTGCAGGTCGCCTTCGCCGCCCCCGGTGCTCGCACCGGAACCGGAGTCCGAGCCGCACGCCGCCAGCATCGAGCCGGCCAGCACCGCCGCGGCGGCGAATGCGAGAGTCCGCATGTGACGCTCCTTGGGGTTTCTGGAAGCTCGCTGCTTCCGAAACGCGACAAGCCCCGCACGACAGGGCATGTCCTATGGCGCGGCTCACGTTAGCGCGCTGTCAGAAACTTTGTCCAGCACACTTGTTCAAGGATGATGTCGGGAAAGTCAGAGCTGGTGGGCGGCGGCCACCAGTCCCTCGGCCGTCGGGGTGTCCGTGACGAGCTCGTTGAAGTAGCCGCCCTTGGCGCCGGCCACGATCGACAGCACCTTCTCCGCGCCCACCGCGACCGCGATGACGGACGGGATGCGGCGCAGCTCCTCGGGCTTGGCGGCCACCAGCCGCTCGCTCCCCGGGTAGGTCACCGGCGCGCCGTCGCGGTCGTAGACCCGCATGCACACGTCGCCCACGGCCCGGCGCAGGCTCTCGGCGTCGCGCGGCATGAGCGAGGGCACCATCTGCCGCATGAGCGGCGCCGAGCCGACCCCGACGAGCGCGCACTTGGCCCGCGCCCACAGGTCCATCACCCGGCGTACGGACGGCTCGTGCTGCAGCGAGTAGAACAGCTCGGGGCCGGGCAGCGCGGGCGCGTAGAGGTAGGCGGGCACGCCGCCGACGCGCTCGGCCAGGATGCGGGTGGTCTCGTTGGTCTGGAACCAGGGCTGCGGCTCCTCCTGGCCGCCGACGGCCGGGGCGATCGTGACGCCGGGGAACTGGCCGAGCCCTTCGCGGGCGCACTCGTACACGGTGGTGCCGGAGGCGACCAGCACGACGTCGCCCGACTCCAGCCCCACGCCGGCGAGGGCGCGGGCCACGCCGGGGGCGAGCCACGGGCCGAGCGCCGGGCCGCTGACCTTGGGCACCAGGTGGACCCGCCGCAGGTCGAGCGCCTGGGCCACCTCGTCGGCCAGCGGGCCGTCGGCCATGGTGTCCGGGCGGTGCACCCTGATCTCGACGATGCCCTGCCTGCGGGCCTCGGTGAGCAGCCGGCTCACGGTCGCGCGGGAGACGCCGAGCCGCTTGGCGATGTCGCCCTGGGTGGCGTCCTCCAGGTAGTACTGCTGCGCCGCCGCGTACATCAGCTCGTGCGGGAACCTGGCCTGCTGTGCGTCGGGGGCGACGTCGGCGGCGTTCATGCGCCCTCCTTGAACCATTTTGCAGAACCGATGCTCAACGAGCATACCTTCGTGGACACAGGCTAGCCGCTGATCAGGGCGTCGCCGAGCGGCGTACGGGTGTAGAGGACACCGCGTCCCACGCGGGCGCCCGCGATCAGGCCGGTGCGGCGCAGCGCCGCGATGTGCTCGCCCGTCGTGCCGGGGCTCTGGCCCAGCAGGGCGGCCAGCTGCGTGGTCGTCGCCGGCTCGGCCAGCTCGGCGAGGATGCGGGCCCGGCTGCGGCCGATCAGCAGTGACAGATCGGCGTCGGGCCGTGGCGGCGCCGCGCCCAGCCCCCGCGCGGGATAGAGCAGCGCGTACGGCCACGGCTCGTCCAGATAGGTGGCGATGGTCGTCATGAACGCCGACGGCAGGAACAGCAGGCCCCTGCCCCCGAGCCGGTGCCGCTCCTCGCGGCCGGAGAGCATCCGCACCTCGATGTGCCCGCCGGTGGGCCCGCTCCGGCGCCACCGGACGCGCGGGCTGAGGTCGTCCAGGGCCGCCGCCCAGCCGTACGCGGCCAGCCTGCCCGCCCGGTAGGCCACGTCCCGCTGCAGGATCGCGTGCAGGCGGGCCCAGTCGTGGACGAGGATGTCGGTCCAGAGCGCCTCGTACGCCGCCGCGAACAGCTCCACCACCTCCGGGCCGAGCAGCAGCCCCCGCTCCCAGCCGGTGACCGGCGGGCGCTGGGCCAGCACCCGCTCGATCTCGGCGTGCGCCCGCGCGACCGGCGTGGCGCGTACGGTGGCCACCTCGTCGGCGAAGGCGACGTCCACGGCGGTCGGCGGAGGGGCGATGAAGTCGACGTTCGCCGCCCCGATGTTGCCGCTGACCGCGGCGGCGGCCCGCAGCGCCGGATGGCGGGCGGCGAGCCGCGCGTACGTGCCCCGCCACCGCTCCACCCATCTCGCGTGCGGGCCCGCCCCGACGCGCCCGGCCAGCAGCCACTGGGCGTGCATGGTCTCGATCAGCGGGGAGATCGCGAACCTGCTGGCCATCAGGTCCTGCGAGGACACCTCTATGCGCACCGGCACCTTTCGGTTATATCCGAAGAAGTCGCGCGAGCGGTGTCCCGGTCCGCACCATCGGTCGGGTGAAAGGCGCGACGTTCGGCGAGGTGTTCGCCGTCAAGGAGTTCCGGGTGCTGTTCGGCAGCTTCGTGCTGCTCATCGCCGGGGACGTGGTCAAGATGCTGGCGCTGTCCGTGCTGGTGTACGCGCGGACCGGGTCGGCGGGGTTGTCGGCGGCGGCGTACATGGCGGGGTGGCTGCCGTTCGTCGTCGGCGGGCTGTTCCTGCTGTCGCTGGCCGACCGCCTGGCGCCGCGGGCGCTGATGATCGCCGGCGAGGTCGTGCGGGCGGTGACCTGCCTGGTGCTGGCGTACGCGGACCTGCCGGTGTGGGCGCTGCTGGCACTCGTCCTGGCCACCGGGCTGTTCTCGCCGGTGTTCATGTCGGCGCGGACGGCCATGCTGCCCGAGGTGCTGCCCGGGGACGCGTTCGTGCTGGGGCGGTCGGTGCTCAACGTGGCCTCGGCGAGCGCGCAGATCGTGGGGCTCGCGGCCGGGGGCGCCTTCCTGGCGGCCACCGGGCCGTCCGGGGCGCTGGCCGTCACGTCGGCGCTGTCCGTCGTGGCGGCCGTGGTGCTGCGCGTCGGCCTGCCCCATCGGCCTCCCCGCGTCGCCAGGGAGGCCGGGCGGATGCTGTCCGGCTGGAGCGGGGCCGTGCGCGAGACGCTCCGGGTGAACCGGCGGCTGGTCGGCGACCGGCGGGTACGCGGACTGCTGCTCGCCCAATGGCTGCCGTGCGTGTGCGTGGCCGGGGCCGAGGCCATGGTCGTGCCCTACCTCGGCGGCCAGGGGCAAGCGGGGATGGTGCTGGCGGCGGCCGCCGGCGGGATGGCGGTGAGCGAGTTCGTGGTGGGCCGCTTCGCCCGCCCCGAACTGCGCGAGCGGCTGTCGCTGCCGCTGGCGGTGCTGCTCGGGGTGCCCTGGCTGGGCTTCGCGCTCGCGCCCGGCATCGGCTGGGCTTCGGTGCTCGCGGCGCTGGGGGCGGCGGGGCTGGCGTACCAGCTCGGGCTGCAGCGGCGGTTCGTGGACGTGGTGCCGGAGGAGACGCGCGGGCAGGCGTTCGGGCTCCAGTCGGCGGGGCTGATGACGGGGCAGGCGGTGGGCGCGGCGGTCGTCGGCGCGCTCGGCGAGGCGGCCGGTCCGGGGACGGCCATCGCGGTCGCGGGCGGCGCGGGCGTCCTGGTGGCCCTGGCCCTCGCCGGCGTCCTGCGCCCGCAAGCGCTCACGGCGGAAGCTCGCCCGAGCCGCGCGGGATGAGCCCGAGCCGCGCGGCTCAGGTTGACCGCACTCACGGCGCGAGCTCGCCCGAGCCGCGCGGGATGAGGCGGACCGGGAGCCGGATGTGCTCGGGCGGTCCCTCGTCGCCGCACAGCCGGCGGAACAGCAGCTCGGCCGCCACCCGCCCCATCCGCGCCGGGTCCTGCGCGACGACCGTCACCCCTGGTCGCAGCAGGTCGGCCAGCTCGAAGTCGTCGAAGCCCACCAGCGCCACCTTCCGCCCGGCGAGCGCCCGCAGCGCCGTCACGGTGCAGCGGCCGTTGCCGGTGAAGATCGCGGTGGGCGGCCGGTCCAGGGCGAACATGCGCTCCAGGTCCGCCCGCATCGCCTCCTCGGCGGGCGGCCGCATCGCGACCAGGCGGGGGTCGTACCGGTCGCCCAGCGCGTCCCGGTAGCCGCGGTGCCGCTCGGCGGCGGTGTAGATGGCCGGGGCGTCACCGACGAAGGCGACCCGCTCGTGGCCCTGCCCGAGCAGGTGCCGTACGGCCCGCCCGGCCCCGCCCGCGTTGTCGGCGAGCACGGTGTCGGCGTCCAGCCCAGCCCCCGGCGGCCGGTCGGCGAAGACCACCTTAGTGCCCGCCTCCAGCTCCGGCCGCAGGTAGCCGTGGTCGGCCCCGGCCGGCACGACGACGATCCCGTCCACCCGCCGCGCGCAGAACGTCTCGACCAGCTCACGCTCGCGTCCGGCCTCCTCCCCGGACGAGCCGCTGAGCAGCAGGCAGTCGTGCGCGATCGCGACGTCCTCGACGGCCCGGCTGAGTCCCGCGTAGAACGGGTCGGCGACGTCCTCGATCACCAGCCCGATCGTGGCGGTCCTGCCCCTGCGCAGCACCCGGGCGCTCTCGTTGCGGCGGTAACCCAGCCGGTCGATGGCCGCGCGGACCCGCTCGGCCGTGGCGGGATGGACGCCGGGCTCGCCGTTGACCACGCGCGATACGGTCTTCAGCGCCACGCCCGCCGCCGTGGCGACGTCCTTCATCGTCGGTCTCACGCCTGGATCATGTCTCACCGCAAGGGGGCGGACAACGCTGTCAGGGCGTGTGCCAGAGTGGACGCTTATGTCGTTGCGATCTGTGGTGCTCGTGGCCGGTTTCGTGCTGGCCGCGCTCAATCTGCGCCCGGCCATCGCGGGCGTCTCCCCCCTCCTCGACGAGATCATGGGCGACGTGGGCCTCTCGCCCGCGGGCGGCGGCGCGATCACCACCGTGATGGTGGTCTGCCTGGGCGTGTTCGGCTCGGTCGCGCCCCTGCTGGCGCGGCGGATCGGGCTCGACCGCACGCTGCTGGCCGGCCTGCTCGTGATCGCCTGCGGCGTGGCGCTGCGCGGCCTCGACGGCGCGCCGATGCTCTACCTCGGCTCGGCGCTGGCCGCCACCGCGATCGCCGTCATGAACGTCTCCATGCCCGGCGTCGTCAAGCAGCACTTCCCGTCCCGGATCAACGTGATGACCGGCGTCTACGTCTCCGCCGTGGTGGCCGGCGCGGCCATCGCCTCGGCCGTGGTGATCCCGGTCGAGCGGCTCACCGGGTTCAACTGGCGCGGGGTGACGGCGCTGCTGGCCGTGCCCGCCCTGCTGGCGGCGCTGCTCTGGCTGCCGCAGGCGCTCCGCGCGCAGCCTCCTCAGCCGAACGGCCCGCGCCCCTTCCGTACGGTGCTGCGCAGCCGCGTCACCTGGTACGTCACCGCGCTCATGGGCCTGCAGTCCCTCACCTTCTACGTCGTCCTGGCCTGGCTGCCGACGATCTTCATGGAGCGGGGCGTGCCCGCCGAGCAGGCCGGCTACCTGCTCAGCCTGACGAACCTGGTGCAGGTCGCCGCCTCGCTCGCGGTCCCGGTGCTGGCCGGGCGGCGGGCCTCGCAGGTGCCGTACGTGGTGGGCGCGGGCGTGCTGACCGTGCTCGGCTACCTCGGCGTACTGCTGGCCCCGACGACCCTCCCGTGGCTGTGGATGATCGTCCTCGGGCTCGGGCAGGGCGCGTCGTTCGCGCTCGCGCTGCTCATCATCGCGCTGCGCCCGGCGGACCCGGCCACGGTGACCGCGCTGTCGGCCGTGGCCCAGTCGGTCGGGTACGTGATCGCCGCCCTCGGCCCGCTGCTCTTCGGCTACCTGCGCGAGCTGTCCGGCGGCTGGGACGTGCCGCTGACGGTGGCGCTGGGGGTGCTGGCGGGGCAGATCGTGGTCGGCTGGTTCGCCGGCCGCCCTGCTACGTTAGGGCCTGGCCGACCGTGAGGAGGCCGGAAGGGGGTCCGGGGTGCTGACCGAAGTGCTCCAGCGCATGGCCGACGCGCGCGGCGGGGTGCTCGGGGTCGAGCCCGGTCTGGTCATCGAGCCGGACGAGACCTGGACGCCGGTCGCGGAGCTGCTGCGCGAGCCCCACACACGGCTGGACGAGCTGATCGACGAGACGGCCCGGCGCTGGAACGCGCCGCACCACGTCGGCGCCGCACTGTTCTGGAAGACGTTCGGCTACTGGCACACGCTGCCCATGGCGCTCGGCTGGGCGCTGGACGGGCGGGTGCCGGTCATGCGCCCGGAGGAGACGTGGTTCAAGGTCTCCGAGGCCGGCGTGACGATCGCGGCCACCCGCGTCACCTGGACCGACGGCACGGACGCCATCGGCGAGGCGCTGGCCCGGACCCAGCAGCCGCTGGTCACCGCCATCAGCCGACGGGCCAGGGTGGGCGAGCGCACGCTGTGGGGCTCGACGGCCGAGGCGTTCGCGGAGCCGCTGACCTCCGTCGTGCCAGGCGACTACATGGAGCTGCTCAGGCGGATCGGCCCGCCGGTGGACGGCCTGATCGAGCCGGTGGGCGACCGCTACTTCCGCAGGACCTGCTGCCTGTGGATCACGCTCCCTGACGTGGAGCCCTGCGGAAGCTGCTGCGTGCTGCGCCCGCGCTGACGTCAGGCCACCTCGACGGCCACCTGGATGTCGTCCAGGGGCCGCAGCTCGTCGGCGTAGCTCACGGACACCCGCCGCATCACGCCGGTGCCGTCGATCGAGTACTGCCCGAGCCGCCAGAGCGGCGGCGAGTAGGCGTGGATGGAGACGCTGCGCTCCACCGCCCCGGTCAGCCGGTGGATGTGGTCAGGCCCGAACGAGAACGACTGCCCCTCCGTGACCACCGTCTCCAGGTGCTCGCCGCCGATGCGCGGATTGCACTCGCGCAGCGCGCCCCGCACCACGTGCACCGCGCCCGAGGAGATGTCGTGGTCGTGCCAGCCGGTGTCGTCCTCGGGGCGCCAGCACAGCACCCAAACGTCCACGTACGCGTCGCGGTGCAGCGAGGCGTAGTGCCGCCCGCCGTCCTCGGGGAAGTCCACCAGCTCCTCCCACTCCTGCGGGCCGGCGGCCAGCCGGTCCACCAGGTCGCGCAGCTCGCGCCGGTCGAGCGTGCGCTCGGGGAGTGCGTGGCAGGTCCCCCCGTCCTGCTGGATCTGGTCGGTGCTCACGTACGTGTCTCCTCTCTGGACGGTGGAACGGTCGCCCCGGGACGGATGCCCAGCAGGCGGCGGGGATTGGTGACGCGGATGGCGTGGGCGGCGGCGGCGCCGAGGCCCGGGTCGGGCGCGGTGGCGTAGGGGGCGTCGGAGCCGTTGACGACGACGTCGACGCCGAGCTCCCTGACGATGGCGTCGATCGCGCGGGGGCCGTAGGAGGAGGTCTCGACGAAGGCGCCGGGATCGACCAGGCCCCGGCCGGTCCCGCCCCTGGCCAGCAGCCGCTCCGAGTGGAGCGGCGCGAGGCCGGCGAGCAGCGCGAAGCACACGCGCAGCCGGGGGTGCCGGGGCCGGACGACGGCCTGGAAGTGGTGCCACGCCTGGTGCATCTGCTGCACGTACGGCACCACCGCCGGCCACCACGGCGGCGCTCCCTCGGGGACGCGCGCCGGGCCGGGGTGCACGAACAGCGGCAGGTCGCGGTCGGTCAGCACTTCGAGCAGCCGGTCGTCGGGCTCGGCCGTCGCCGGGATCTGCAGTCCGGCGCAGCCGCGGTCGAGGTCGGCCGCCAGCCGGTCGGGATCGGGCTCGCTGTGGCAGGTGGCCGCCCAGACGCCGAACGGCTCACCGAGCGCGAGCGCCCCCTCGTGGTGGGCGTCGAGCAGCGGCCGGCACTCCTCCGGCGGCAGGAACTCGATGCCGAGCGGGCTCGACAGCGACACCAGCGCCAGGTCCAGGCCGGTGGTGTCGCGGCGCTCGTGGTCGGCCGGGTCCACCTCGTAGGGCGGCTCGCCGTCGAGGATCAGCGTCCAGCCGTCGAGGCGGGGCGGGGCGGTGCGCGCCCGCAGCGCCGCCACGAACGAACCCGTCCACAGGTGCTGATGGACGTCGATCCCACCGCTCACGATCATGCCTCCCCTCATTTCCTACTAGTATTACATACAAACCTGCTGTCCAGGGGCAGCAGGGGAGTGAAGCGATTCAGTGATACGGTTCAGTGAAACGCTTCACCTCAGCCCTGTCAACGGTCGGCCCGTCGCGCTCGATCCCGAGAAGCCGGATTCTGTCGGTGGCAGGCCATAGGCTGGTTCAATGCCTCGCAAGAGAGCGACGATCCGTGAAGTGGCCCAGGCCACCGGCCTGTCGCCGGCGGCCGTCTCCTACGCGCTGCGCGGCCTGCAGGTCTCCGAGGAGACCATGGAGCGCGTGCGCGCCGCGGCGGCCGAGCTGGGCTACGAAGCCGACCCCATCGCCAGAGCCCTGGCCAGCGGGCGCAGCGGGATGATCGGGCTGCTCTGCGGGTCGCTCGAAGACCTCTGGCAGCAGTCGCTGGCGGTCGGCATCAGCAGAGGGCTGCGGGAGAAGGACCGCTACGCCCTGATCCTCGACGCCGTCGGCGACCCCGCCCGCGAGCGCGCCCTCGCCCAGCAGCTCCGTGACCAGCGCGTCGACGGCATGATCGTGCAGCCGCTCGACCCGGCGGCCGGGTTCTGGAGTGAGCTGTGCGAGTCGCTGCCCGTGATCGCGATCGGCGACTCGCTGCCCGGCACCGCCGGCGAGGTCATCTTCGACAACCGGCGCGGCGTCACCCTCGCCCTTGAGCACCTGCGCGACCTCGGCCACCGGCGCATCTCCGTCCTCACCCCCACCCGGCCCAGCACCCCCGACCGGCCCGCCGACGTGCACGTCACCGCCGAGGCCGAGCGTCTGGGGCTCGACATCGCGGTCACCACCGCACCCCACGGGATGACCGCCGCCACCGCGGCCGCCCGCGACATCCTGCTCGACCGCAAGCCGAGCGCCGTCTTCTGCTTCGCCGACTCCATCGCCTACGGGGTCTACGCGGCGGCGCAGGAGCTCGGGCTGTCGATCCCCGACGACGTGTCCGTCATGGGCTACGACGACCACCCGATGTCGGGGCTGCTGACGCCGGGGCTGACGACGGTCGACTGGGACATCGACGGGATCGTCCGCGCCGCCGTGCGCCTCACGGCCGCCGCCGCCGACGGGGCGACCCGCCGCCGCCGCGTCATCCAGTCCCCGACCCTCCACCGGCGCGCCTCCACCGCTCCCCGCCCCTGAGCTCCCTGGTCACCCGCCCGAGATGAGGGCCTGGCGGGCGGCGGCCAGGTCGGCGGTCAGGTCCCGGTCGGGCGGGGGCGGATGGAGGGCGCGGGTGGCGGCCGTGCGCTCGCAGGCGAGGACGATCTCCAGCGGTTCGAGGCAGCGCAGCGCATACCTGGCGGCCTGGGTGGCGAAGCTCGCGTGGTCCTCGACGCCGAGCGAGATGACCGCGGTGCCGGTCGTGACCGGGCCGGCGAGGTGGCGCAGCTCGGCGAGGGCGTCCTGGGCGACGTACTCCAGGATCAGGGCACCGGACGCGCCCGGCCGGTCGGCGAGGAAGCGGTGGCGGCCGGTGTAGTCCGGGTCCATGAGGGTGGCCAGGCGGGCGGTGCTGAGCTGCGCGGTCTGGGCGACCGCGGCGCGCAGGCCGTCCAGGGCGAGGGCGATCGGGGCCGCGTGGAAGTTGCCGTTGTGCCAGGCGAGGGAGCCGGCGATGAGCGGGTTCTCGGCGGCGGCGTTCAGATCGGTCTCGACGGCGGCGCGGGCGCGGCCGAGCGCGTCCAGCGCGGCGCCGTGGACCTGGGCGAAGGCGCGGAAACCGTACGGGTCCTGGATGCGGGCGGCCTGCTCGCGGGCGAGGAGGCCGCGCAGGCGGGCGGCGACCGCGGCCTGCCCGGGATGCGGGCGGGCCTCCTGGACGACGGCGGCCAGCGGCTCGGCGGAGGCGCCGATGGCGGTGTACGACAGGGCGGCCACGTCGATGGCGCCGTCGAGCAGGACACGAAGCCGGTGGCAGGCGAGTGCGGCGTCGGCCAGGGTGGCGGCGCCCGAGCTGATGAACGGCAGCGCGTCCTCGGAGGCGAGCGCGAACCGCGGCTCGGGAGGCACGGCGGCGGGGGAAGTCGGGGCGTGGAGCCAGGGGAGCTCGCCGAGCAGGCACAGGGCCGTCGTGGCGAGGGCGGTGAGGTCGCCGGTGCCGATGGCACCGTACGTGCTGATCGGCGGGACGAAGCCGGCGTTGACCGCCGCCGCCAGCACGGGAAGGACGGCCGGGTCGAGCCCCGAGCCGCCCGCGAGCAGTTGGTTGAGCCGGACCGTGAGCATCGCCCGCGCACGGTCCGGCTCGATCGGGGGACCGGCGCCGATGGCGTGGCTGCGCAGCAGGCCGAGGCCGGGCTCCTGGACCGGGACGTCCTTGTTGGCGCCCGCCCCGGTGCTGCGCCCGTACACCGGGCCGGTCAGCTCCTGGGCGGTCACCCACGCGGCCCGCGCCCGGTCCAGCCCGGCGAGCTCGACCCGGGCGCCGCCGCGGGCGACGTCGTGGACCTGCGCGCACGTCAGCCCGGAGCCGTCGAGCAGGACCGCCATCGGCATCGGACGGTCAGTCGCCGTCGGGGAGGATCAGCCCGAGCAGCCAGCTCACGACGCTGACGATGATCGCGCCCCAGAACGCCGACGGGTAGAAGTCCGCCACATGGAAGGGGATGTCGAGCTGGCCGGAGATCCAGCTCGTCAGCAGCAGCATGCCCGCGTTGATCACGAGCAGGAACAGCCCGAGGGTGAGGAAGATGATGGCGCAGCCGAGCGCCTTCACGATGGGCTTGACGATGGCGTTGACGACGCCGAAGATCAGCGCCACGAGCAGCAGGACGCCCCAGTACTGCGCCGAGTTGGCGGGGGCGTTGACGTCGATTCCGGGGATGAACTGGACGGCCACCCAGAGGGCCACCGCCGCCGCGAGGGTTCGGATGATGAACTTCACGCTGGTTGATACTCCCACTTTGCGCTCGGCACCGCGATAGGGGTTGTGGGGGACTATGTGGCCGGTTGCCGTTCTTGGTAGTCGCCGGTCGGTTATCGCCGCCCCCGCAAGGGGAAGAGGCGGGCGGGGGAAGGAGCGAGATGAACGCGAACGGGCTCGAATCTCTGCCGGCACACGAGTTGCACGAGCGCGCGGTGCGGTACGCCGTGCGTCATGGCGATCTGGGGTTCCTGTGGGAACTGCTCAAGGTCATCCCGGCGGCGGAGGCCGCCTCCGGTCACGAGACGGACGCCGATCTGACGAAGGTGTCGGCGCTGCTGGCGGACGCCATCGCGGCCGGCGAGGGCGAGCTGGGCGAGGCGCTGCGCCCGGTCTATCTGAGCTATCTGCGCGAACACCCCGACGCCTAGCGCCGCTCACAGGACAGGACGAACGCTCGTCACCTCGCCTCCTTGTCCATCGGGAACGGCAGCTCGGGGCCGAGGGCGGGCCGCGCCTTCAGCCGCGAGGTGAACCGGATCCGTGACCGGGGCACGGCCAGGCGGGACAGCGCGCCCCCGACATACCGCTGGAACGGCCGGGGACCGGCCACCACCACGTCCCGCTCGGCGAGGTCGGGGATCTCGCGGGCCAGCCCCGACGCGCTGATCCGCTCCTTGGCCCGCGGGTCGTGCTCGGCGCCCTCGACGAGCACGAGCCGGTGCCGGGCCGCGAGGTCGCGCAGCTCGTCGGTGACCCGGTCCGTACGGTAGATCGCGATCGTGTCGGCATTGCCGTCACCGTCGCCGCCGAGGTCGCCGCCCGCGTCACCGTCGAGCCGGGCCCGCAGCGCGGCGGCGTCGAGGCCGGTGGCGATCAGCAGGGTGCCCCTGGCGGTGGTGGCGCGGGAGGGCAGGTGGCCGTGGAGCGCCGTCACCGCGGCCACGACGTACAGCAGGAGCGAGCCGACCTGGACGGGGCCGGCGGTGTCGGTGAACGCGCCGGTGAACGCGCCGGTCTGCTGGGCGACCAGCAGCGCGCCGGCGAGATAGCCGCTGAGCAGCAGCCGCTGCCTGGCCTGCGGACTGGTGAGCCGTTTCGCGGCCTCCGCGGTGAGGAAGCCGATCGCCACGAGCAGCGCGGCGGCCACGTACGCCGTGGGCCGCCAGAGGTGGCCGGGGCCCGGCTGGATCGCGCCGAGCTCGGCGACCGCGACACCGCACCAGAACAGGACGGGACCGTGATGATGAGCGTGCGCCTGGCTTGCCATGTCTCCACGTTGCTGAACGAACATTAAAGCTTTCTGAGTAGGGTCTGAAACATGGCTAACGTGTGGGTCGAACGGACCGAGGACGGCGGATTCCGGGCCACCAACGCCCGTGGGGCAGAGGTGCGGATCGGCGGCGGAGAGGACGAAGGGGCGTTCACGCCCGTGGAGTTGCTGCTTGCGGCGGTGGGCGGGTGCAACATCGTCACCGTCGAGCCGCTCACCGCCCAGCGCGGGCACCGGCTGGTGCGGCTGGCGATGACGGTGGAGGCGCAGAAGGTCGAGTCCAACCGGCTGGGCCCGGTGACGATCACCTATGACGTGGAGCTGCCGTCGGAGGCGGCCGACGAGGTGTTCCGGGCGGTGGCCGGGCGGGTGCACGAGAAGTACTGCACGGTGAGCACGTCGCTCCAGGACGGCACGGAGGTTCGGCTGGAGCTGCCCTAGTCGGGAGCTTCCTGAGTCGGATTAAACAGATATTCGACCCCGTTATGACGCGACCGTTGCATTCGTCTCGGTAGCGTTGTAGCAGGTCAGGAGCACAGCACTGGGTTTCTGGCCGAACGACCTTCACCGAAGCGGACGCGGAGGGGGACCGCGAGCCGCAAGTGCGGGACCGCCGGTGTTTTTGGGGGAAGACACCGGCCTGGACCGCCACCGATCGGGCCGGGCAGATTTGGGGGAACTGCCCGGCCCGATCCATGCCCGCACCCGGGCGCCGAGCGCGCCCGGGTGCGTATTCTCCCGTCATGTGAAGAAAGTTCTCATCGACTGCGACCCCGGCATCGACGACGCCCTCGCCCTCGCCCTCATCGCCGGCTCCCGCGACGCCCTCGACCTGGTGGGCGTCACGACGGTGGGCGGCAACGTGGACCTCTCCCTCACCACGGCGAACGCTCTCGCGCTGCGGGAGTTCCTGGACCTCGGGGACGTGCCGGTGACGCCGGGCAGCGCCGGCGCGCTGCTGCGGCACACCGTACGGGCCACCGTCCACGGGACGAGCGGCCTCGGGACCGTGGTGCTGCCCGCACCGGCACGCGGCCCCTCGCCGGGCCACGCGGTCGACTTCATCGTGGACACGCTGCGCGCCGCCCCCGGCGAGATCACGCTGGTGGGCACGGGCCCGCTGACGAACCTCGCCCTCGCCGTACGCAAGGAGCCCCGCGTCGTGGAGTGGGCCCGCGACCTCGTCATCATGGGCGGCTCCTACACGCGCGGCAACCACACCCCGGCCGCCGAGTTCAACATGCTCGCCGACCCCGAGGCGGCCGCGATCGCGTTCGAGGCCGGGTGGACCGTCACCATGGTGGGCCTGGACGTGACCCTGACGGCCGTGGTCAACACCGCCGTGCTCGACCGGATGCGCCCGCTCGGGCGGCTGGCGGAGCTGCTGGTGCCGGGGGCGCAGTCTTACAAGGAGGTCACGGACGACGGCGGGCCCGCCATCCACGACGCGTGCGCGGTCGCGTACGTGCTGGACCCGTCGCTGTTCACCTGCGTCCCCGCCGTCGTGAACGTCGAGACGGCCGGCGTCCACACCCGCGGCATGACCGTGACGGACTTCACCGTGCCAGGCGGCCGGGCGAACGCCCTGGTGGCGACCGCGCTGGACGTTCCGGGGTTCTGGGAGCTCATGTTCGGCGCGTACGGGAGGCTGTCCGCCCGCCTCGGTTGATGTGCGGGCAGCGCGCCACGGCTGATACAGTTACACGTGTTGCGCCGCTAGCTCAGTTGGTCAGAGCAGCTGACTCTTAATCAGCGGGTCCGGGGTTCGAGTCCCTGGCGGCGCACCCACCAGTCGAAGGCGTTCTCCCTCCGGGAGGGCGCCTTCGGTCGTTTCCGGCGGCAACCGGATCGTCCGCTGCTCGTAACCGGCTCACCCCCGAAAGAGCGACGTACGTCACCCTTGATGTCATAGCCTGCCGCAATGCTCGATCAACTCTCCGACGAACTTCACCGCGCCGCGGCCGACCGGAACCCCCTTCGTCTCCTCGACACCCTGCCCCGGCTGTACGCCGCCGCCCGATCCGCCGACGAGCCGGCGTTGTCGGCCGTCCTCGCGCGGCTCGGGGACCTCTTCGAGCGGGTCCCCGTACGCATCGGCGCCCGCCTCGGCGTGCTCTGCGGCGCGCTGGCCGAGCTGGGCGGCGATCCGGAGCCGGTGGCCGAGCCGCTGGTCGCCGAGCTGGCCGACTGCCTGGAGCTGGCCGGGACGTTCGCCGCCCACTGGCGTACGGCGACCGGTGAGGCGCCGCCCGAGCCGGTGGCCGACGACCACGCCTGGACCGAGGCCACGGCCGACCGGCTGGCCGCCGCGCCGATCACCCGCGAGGCCGCGGTGGAGCTGGCCGACGCCTGGTCGCTGGCGCATCTGCGGAGCCTGCCGGTGCTGTCGATCCTGCAGCTCTCGCCCCGGCTGCGGCACGCGCTGCCGGGCCGCGAGCGGCTGATCGCCGCACTCGGGACGGTGCTGGACGAGCGACCCGACCTGGAGTTCCTGGCCGGGCTGCTGCGGGTCCTCGACGACGAGCGGCTGGTCGTGCTGCACCGGCCCACCGGGCGCGGCTACGAGGTCGTGATCGGCGGGATCGGCGACAACGCCCAGCTCCACACGCTGCTCGCCGACGTGCTGAGCGGCCCGGACGCCGAGGGCCTGCTGGAGGGGGTGCGGCCGGACCCGGCGTGGGTGCGCGCCGCGACCGACGGGCCGGCCGACCCGGCCGCGCCGCCGGTGCGGGGCCCGTTCGCCCTGTTGGACGGCCGTGGCGGGCGGATTTGGAACGAGGGCCGCCCGGCCGACATCCCCCGCGTGGCCGGGGTCCGCGTGCTCGTCCTGGAGCGGTCCGCGTACGAGCGGTCGTGGCCCGCCGGCCGGATCTACCCGATGATGCGGCCGGACGTGCGCCTGCTGCGGATCCTGCCCGCAGGCGAGGCCGCCTCCTGGCTGGCCAGGGTCGCCCGGGAGGCGCGCGTACCGGCGTGAGTGATCGTGCCCCCGCGTGTTGACCTAGGCTGTGGACATGGCCGAGATCGCCGTCCCCGAAGGGTCATGGACGTTCAACGGTGACCTCCTGCGCGTGGTGCCCGGCAGCGGCAAGGAGGTGCACGAGCTCCGCCGCACACTGGGCGCGGTCGCCGTGCCGCGCGAGGCGATCGCGGGGGTGACGTTCGAGCCCGCCCGCAAGGGCGGTCACCTGCGGTTGCGGCTGCGCAAGGGGGCCGATCCGCTCTCCGACGCGGTGGCGGGGACGCTCGGGCCGCCCGCGGACCCCTACCGGCTGGCGGTTCCCAAGGCGCGCGCCGGCGCGGCCGAATACTTCGCCGACGAGGTGCGCGACACGCTGGAGATCTACCAGCAGCCCACCGGCCCCTGCGAGGACTACCTGCTGCCCGGCCCCGACGTCCCCATCTCGGCGACGGCGGGCGACGGCACGGTGATCTTCGACGGCGAGCGGGTGCGGCTGGAGTGGACCGGCTTCGCCGCGTCGGAGAAGGAGAAGGCGGGGCCGCAGGAATACCCGCTGTCGGCGGTGACGGGCGTGGAGTGGAAGCCGCAGTCCGGCATGGGCTACGGCACGCTGCGCTTCCGCATCAAGGGCGAGGGCCCGGCGCAGTCGCCGCAGAAGGACCTGCGCTGCGTGTCGTGGGGCATCCAGCGCTTCGGCGGGGCGACCGCCCTGGTCGCCGCGGCGGTGCTGGCCCGCCTGCCGCGCGAGCTGCCGCAGGAGCCGTCCGAGGCCCCGGCGCTGCCGCCCGCCCCGCCGGCCGGCGGCGACGCGCACGACGCCGTGCTGCGCCGCCTCGCCGAGCTGGGCGAGCTGCACCGCGCGGGCGTGCTGACCGACGAGGAGTTCGCCTCCGCCAAACAGGCCGTGATCCGCCGCCTGCACGAAATCTGACCTACCTGGTTGACCACGGGACGACGGGCTCGTAAAGGGCGACGTTCCGTCAATCACGGCGGGGAAATTGAGCACTTTCTGCTTCTGCGTTACCCGGGTTTCCCCTTCATCGTAGGGACGTCACGCGAATCTGATCGAGTCCTCACGTTTCCCGGCAGGAGAAGCAGATTCCCATGGTCCGACGTTGCCTCGCCACGCTCTTTTTCGCCGCGATCTCCCTGACCACCGTGTTCGGGCTGCCCGCCCACGCGGTGACGCTGGAGCAGAAGCTCGCCGCGCTCTCCGGGTTCAGCCAGCCCACGACGCCGAGCGCCCTCGCGTGGCGCTCGGCATGGGAGAACCAGGCGGCCTGGGCCGACTACGCCTTCGACTGGTCCACCGACCTGTGCTCAAGCAGCCCCGACCAGCCGCTCGGCTTCGACTTCCGCATGCCCTGCCGCCGGCACGACTTCGGCTACCGCAACTACAAGTCCGTGAGTCAGTTCCCGGCGAACAAGTCGCGCATCGACGACGCCTTCTACTACGACCTGCGGCAGGTGTGCGCCGGGTACTCCGGGATCTCCAAGGCGACCTGCGACGGGCTCGCCTGGACGTACTACCAGGCGGTCCGGGAGTTCGGCAGCCTCGTCGTGACCGACGAGCAGATCGCGGAGGTGGAGCGGACGGCCGCCCTCTCGGCCGCCTCCGACTCCTGACTCAGCCCATGGAGGAGGCGTTGAAGAAGGCCACCTCGTGCTCGTCGCCGGGCGCGAGGAAGGCCAGCAGCGCCAGCGCCTCCTTCTCGACCTCGTCCCGCTCCTTGATCGGCTGCCAGGCGTGCACGTTGAGCGTGGCGACGCCCCCGGCGCGGCGGTAGGTCCAGTCGCCCGCGGTGAAGCCGTCCACCAGGATCATCCGGGGCGCGACGTTCGTCCCCGCGAAGCGGGTCAGCACGGCCCCGCCGAGGTCGCTGATGACCCGCGAGCGGTCGGCGTGCGACAGGAACAGGTTGTCGAAGTCGTACATCAGCCGCACCGGCGCGGGGACGTCCTCGGGCGGGCGGGGGGCGTCCGGCAGGTCGTACAGGACGCGGCCGGACCCGTCGCCGAAGCGCCTGAGGTCCAGCGTCTCCACGACCTCCGACAGCCGGGTCAGCCCCGACCAGGTCTGCACGTCCATGACCGAGGCGGGCCCGAACGCCGCCAGGTAGCGGGTGACCAGCTCGCCCGCCGCCATCACCGGGGTGCGGAAGCGGAGCCACGACTCGGCGCTGGTGTGGGCGACCGGCCCGCTGCGGCCCCACACGCCCCGGGGCGGCACCTGCACCAGTGGCACCAGCGAGCGCACGCTCTGGCCGAGCGCGTGCGGGTCGGCCTCCGGCCAGCGCCCGGCGAGCTCGCGCCCCATCTCGGCGAAGGTCATCGGCCGCGACGCCAGCAGCTCGCGCCCGGCCTCGGCCAGCTCCTCCAGATCGACCCCCGACAGCCGCTTGCCGAACGCGCTGCGCGTCATGCGCGTCGTGACCGGCTGCAGCAGCGGCCGCATGGCCAGGCAGTCGCGGGCGCTGACCAGATGGATCGTGGAACGTTGCAACGCGATGCGGACCAGCTCGCGCTTCAGCAGCAGCTCCCCGGCCGCCGCCGGGTCGAAGTCGGCGATCCGGTTCCACAGGCCGGTGTACCACGTGTGGGGGGTCTGCGCCTGCAGCCCGGCGAGGTGCTCGACGACGTCGACCACGCCGCGCTCGGTGCGGCTCAGCAGGAGCTGGCGGTCGAGCGTGGCCCGGTTGAGGGCCCTGCGGCTGATGAGGGGATCCATGAGGACAAAGGTAGGGGCAATCGCGGTCGATCACAGGCCGCAATGACTCCTTTGCTTTATGTGAATTCCGCGGGCCCACGGCCCCGGCGTCCGGCGGCGGAGGCGGTGACGGCCGTGATGACGGGAGGAGCGTGGCGGCCCTACGCTGCTCCTCATGCAGAATCGGGTGATCGACGGCCGTTTCGAGCTGCTGGAGCGGCTCGGCGGCGGGGGCATGGGCCTGGTGTGGCGCGCCCGCGACGTGGCCCTGCACCGCGAGGTCGCGCTCAAGGAGGTCCGCCCGCCCGACCCCGCCTACGACGACGCCCGCGACCCCGCCGCCGCGGCCGACCTGCGCGCCCGCGTCCTGCGCGAGGCCCGCGCGCTGGCCCGGCTCAACCACCCGCACGTCGTCACCATCCACCACATCGTCGATCCCGGCGAGCACGCCTATCCGTGGCTGGTGATGGAGCTGGTCACCGGCGGCTCGCTGCAGGACCGCCTCCAGCGCGGCCCGATGACGCCCGCCGAGGCGGCCAGGCTCGGGCGGGAGGTGCTGTCCGCGCTGCGGGCCGCGCACGCCGTCGGCATCCAGCACCGCGACGTCAAGCCCGCCAACGTGCTGCTGCGCGAGGACGGCGGGTCGGTGCTCACCGACTTCGGCATCGCGGCCGTACGCGAGTCCACGAGCCTGACGGCCACCGGGTCGTTCATCGGCTCGCCCGAGTACATGGCGCCCGAGCGCATCAACGGCCACGAGGGGGATCCGGCCTCCGACCTGTGGTCGCTCGGCATGCTCCTGTACGTCGCCGTCGAGGGACGGCACCCGATGCGCCGGGCCACCCCGCTGGCGACGCTGGCCGCCGTGCTCAACCAGCCGGTGCCGCCGGCGGAGCGGGCCGGGCCGCTGACCCCGGTGCTCCAGGCCCTGCTCCAGCGCGACCCGCGCGCCCGCCCGCA
Source organism: Nonomuraea wenchangensis (assembly GCF_900111685.1). Classification (GTDB taxonomy): domain Bacteria; phylum Actinomycetota; class Actinomycetes; order Streptosporangiales; family Streptosporangiaceae; genus Nonomuraea; species Nonomuraea wenchangensis. The sequence continues at coordinate 586,726 of NZ_FOHX01000002.1, read as the reverse complement.
CCCGGAGCTCCTGGACCGCATGCTGGCCACGGCCGCGGGAGCGCCGGGCCCGCCCCCGGTCGCCACCGGCCCCGTGCAGGGCGGCTTACCGTACGGGTACGCCCCCACGCCGCCCCCGTACGACGCGAGGCCCGTGCCGGAGAAGGACACCGTGCGCTCCCGGCGTTCCGGCCGCGGCGTCCGCAACGCGATCGGCGCGGCCACGGTGGCGGCCGTGGCGGTGGTGGGCGTCCTGGCCTGGCGCTTCCTCCCCCTGGACGACGCCACCGGCGACGGCGGGCCCACCACGGACGGCCGCCCGACCACGCAGGCCCTGCAGACCCGCACCCCGCAGACCAGCGAGGAAACCGGGGACACCGAGGAGGCCAACCCCGAGCAGACCTCGACCGGCGAGGCCGAGCCCGTGCAGGAGAACCTGCTCACCCCCGACGGCATGCGGGCCATGATCGCCAAGCTGAAGCCGGCCATCGGCGGCAGCAAGGTCGCCGACCTGACGGTCTACCCGACGTACGCCGCCATCGAGGCCCCGAACAAGGAGGACCCGGAGGTCTCCGAGCGCTACGACTACCGCAACGGCAACGTCACCCTGTCGCCCGGCTTCGGCAGAGAGATCGACGGCCCCATCGTGGACCTCGGCAAATACGACTGGAACGCCCTCCCCGCCCTGCTCAGGAAGGCCGACAAGGACCTCGGCGTGGCCAAGATCACGTCCCGCTACCTGATCGTGGGCCCCGACTCCTTCTCCACCGACCACCGCCCGATCCTGCGCGTCTACGTCAGCGACGACCACCAGCGCGGCGGCTACCTGGTCGCCGACGTCAAAGGCAAGGTGCTGAGGCTCTACCCGCACGACTGACCCCGGCGCGGGTCAGCACACGTCCCGGTAGCCGCTCTCCGGGATCAGCCGCGACCACTCCGCCCGGCTCAGCGGCCCGCCCGCCCGGTCGCACACCTCCCGCGCGGCCAGCGACGGATCCACGGGGCTCTCGCGTACGGTGCCGTCCAGCGCCACGCCGCGCAGCCGCTTGCCGTCGGGGCTGAAGGCGAGCCCCGACGTCCACGAGGCGACCTGCCCGACCTCGCGCAGCGTGCGCACGTCCCAGAGCGTCGTACGGGCCGCCTCGACGGCGAGCAGATCGCCCTTGGGGGAGAAGCGCAGCGCGCCGACGGCCGAGGTGCCCGTCCCGATCGTGCCGATGCGCTCGCGCTCGCGGGTGTCCCAGAGCAGCACCCGGCCGCCGTCCAGGCCGAACGCCAGCGTGCGGCCGTCAGGGGAGTAGGCGAGCGCGGTCGGCACCGGCGCGTCGGACGTGGCCCCGCCGGGCGTGCCGGTCCGCAGGTCCAGCAGGGTCACCCGGCCGGTACGCAGGTCGAGCAGGGTGGATCCAGCGGCCAGGGTCGCGCCGTCCGGGCTGAAGGCGAGTGCCGGCTCGCCCGCGCCCTCGTACACCCTGACGCGGCGGCCCGTCCGGACGTCCCACGTCTCCAGGGTCCGGCCGCGCGTGGTGGCCAGCAGGTCGCCCTTGGGGGAGAGTGCCACGGCCAGGACGTCGCCGCCCGCGTCCACGGAGCTGACCAGCTCGCCGTCCGGCACCCGCCAGACGGTCACCGGGTCGTCGGCGACGGCCAGCAGCCTGCCGCTCACGTCGAACGCCAGGTCGCCGTCGGCCTCGATCCTGCCCACTTTCGTACGGTCCTCGGTGTCGGTGACCTCGATCCCGTCGCCGACCGCCTTGGCGGCCACCTTGCCGTTGCCGGAGAACGCCGCCGCCTCGCGCGCCCCCGACGGGACCGGCAGGCCGGACACGTCCAGCGAGACCACCGAACCGGTGCCGCTCAGGTAGCGCAGGCAGTGGCCGTCGGCGGAGAAGGTGAGGCCGGGCTGGGGGTCGCGGAGGGGGTAGGAGCCGGACAGGCGGCGCTCGGCGACGTTCCAGACCCGCACCTCGCCGGCGCCGGGGAGGGCGAGCAGGCGGCCGTCGGGGCTGAAGACGGGCGCGCCGGACGGAGCGGCCGTGTCCACCCGGCCCGACGGGCTCCCCGCGCGCCCGCCCCCGGCCTCGGGGTCCCGCGCGTCCCTGGCGTCCGGAGCCGGCGGCTCGGTGGGATGCGCGTCCCTGGACAGCCGGCCGGTGGGGGCGGAGGTCGAGGGCAGCGGACCGGTGGCGTCGGGGGCGGGGGTCGGGGGCAGTGCGCTGGTGGCGTCGGGGGCAGGGGTCGGGGGCAGTGCGCTGGTGACCTTGGGCGCGGGGTCCGGGGTCAGTGGGCCGGTGACGGACGCCAGGGTGTCCACGAGGGTGACGCCGGCCCGTCCCGCGACCGCCAGCAGCCGCCCGTCCGGGCTGAACGCCATCGGCGGCGCCGCCGGCCCCGAGGTCCGGGGCGGCCGGACCGTGACGGTGGCCGTACGGGTGCGTCCGGCCAGCTCCCACAGCTCCACCCGCCCGTCGGGGAGCGAGAGCGCCGCCCGCGTCCCGTCCGGGGACAGCGCCACCTCGCGGCCGGTGACCTCCAGCAGCACCCGCCCGCCCCGGTACACGCGGGTGCGGTCGCCCCGGCTGATCACGTACGCGGCGGTGTCGCCCGGCGTCCGGCCGGTGGCGACCTCGAACGGCCGCCCGTCCACGCCCTCGGCGAAGCGCCCGTCGTCGCTCAGCGCCGGGTTGCCCGGCGGCAGCGCGTGGAGGGCTGTCTGCCGCCCGGCGACGACGTCCCACACGGTCACGCCGTCGGCGTCCCACTTGAGAAGCTCGTCCCCGCGCAGCAGGTAGCGGGCCCGCGAGTCGGGCGCGGGATCGGTGAAGACGCCCAGCTCCGGCTGGACGAGCGAGGCCTGCAACGCGGCCCGCGCCTCGAACACCGGCGACAGCCGCCAGGCGGCCACGCTCAGCCGCATCGCGGTGCGCGGATCCGACGACCGGAGTGCCTCCGCCCGCGCCGCGACCGCCCGCGCGTTCGCCTCCACGAGCTGTCCGCGCAGCTCGTGCTGCCCCAGTACGGACACCACCGCCATTGACACCGCGACGGCCAGCACCCCGGCGACCGCGCCGAGCCCCGGCACCAGCAGCCTCCTGCGCTGCTTGGACAGGGCGACGCTGCCCGCGAGGAAGTCCCGTTCGAGCTGGCTCAGCCGCAGGTGGCGGCGTTTGACGGCGGCCCAGCCGAGCGCGGTGTCGAGCGCTTCGCCCCGCAGCAGGTGGCCGCGCCCGCGCCGGTGCGCCGACCAGCGCCCGGCGGACTCGCGGATGCTCCGCAGCACGGGCAGGCTCTCGCGCTCGTCGGCCACCCAGCCGCGCAGCCGGGGCCAGGCCCGGTAGAGCGCGGCGCTGGCCGGGGCCACCCGCCCGTCGCCGACCGCGACCAGCTTCCCGACGGGGGTCTCCGCGGGCGGCACGCGCACGCTGCGGCGCACCACCAGCCCGGCGGCGAGGAGCGGGCCCAGCACGTCCCCCTCGTCGTGCGGGCTGTCGCCGTCGAGCAGCCGCAGCAGCAGGCTGGGCACCTGCTCCTGCTGGGCGGGGGTGAGCGACTGGTAAGCCTCCTCCGCGCGTTCCCCGAGCGAACGCGGCCCGGAGTGCCCCTCGGGCGGGCGCAGCGCCACGGAGCCGCCGATCCGCAGCCGGGACGCCTCGGGCCGCTCGGCCGGGTCCTTGGCCAGCGCGCCGCCGACCAGCTCGCGCAGCCCGGCGGGCAGGACGCTCAGGTCGGGGTCGACGGTCAGCAGCCGGTGCATCACCCCGCCCAGGCTCTGCCCGGCGAACGGGTCGTGCCCGGTGGCCGCGAAGAGCACCACCGCCCCCCACGCGAACACGTCTGCCGCGGCCCCCGCCTCCCCGCAGGTCAGCGTCTCGGGCGCGAGGTAGGTGAAGGTGCCGTCCACGGCTCCGGCGGCGGGCAGCCCCAGCTCGATGACCTTGGGGCCGTCGGCCGCCAGCAGCACGCTCTCCGGGTTGAGCCCGCGGTGCGTCAGGCCCGCCGCGTGCAGCGCCTCCAGCGCCGTGCCGAGGGCGTCGGCCAGCGCGAGCAGCTCCTCGCCCGCGTACGGGCCGTGCAGCTCGACCGCGCGCCGCAGGTCGGGGCCGTCGACGTATTCGGCGACCACGTAGGGGACCTCGCCGTCCACGCCGACCGCGACCACCTCGGCCAGCCGGGGGCACGAGACGCGCTCGTAGCGCCGGCCGGGGGCCTCGCCGCGCGGCACGGTGACGACGTGGCGGCGGCCGTCGTCGTCGTAGGCGTCGTAGACGACCCCGCGCCCGCCCGCGCCGAGCCGGCCCGCCAGCCAGAAGCCGCCAAGCTGTTCCGGGTCGCCGGGCACCAAGCGCATAGTCACTAGCGTTTAGATGCGTGGCGCGCGTGGATGGTTGACGAGAGGGACGCCACAGGCCCCCCGCGCGCCTCGGGGGGCCCATGTGTCATGATCATTATGCCAGGCCGCGCGAGCGCAACTCCCTCAGCACCTCGTCGCGCACCTGCTCCGGCCGCAGGACGCCCACGTCGCAGCGCACGTCGGCGATCTCCTTGAAGTAGGGCTCGCGCCGGGCTCGCATCACCTTGGGGTCGAAGCCGGGGCGGTGGTCGCCCGACTTCATGCGTTCGGCGAGGACGGCGTCGTCGGCGTCCACCCACACCACGAACACCTCGCGCAGCGCCGTGCGCACCTCGGGGTCCTCGACGGTGCTGGCGGCGGCCGCGATCACCTTGGGCTCGCCGGCCAGCTCGATCAGGACGTGCTGGGCCTCGTAACGGTGGAGGACGTCGGCGCCGTCGCGGGCGACGATCTCCTTGGCGGTGCCGCCATAGCGGGATCGGAGGAAGGGGTCGCTGTCGCTCAGGGGGAGGTGGAGGGCGTCCGCGATGAGTCGGCCGGCGGTGGTCTTACCCGATCCCATCAGCCCGATCACCACGACTGGTTTGTTTTTCGACATGTGGATAGAAGTTCCTCGTGTCAAGGAGGTAAATCAGATGACCATCGCCGGAAGCATCATCCTCATCATGCTCGGGGCGATCCTCACCTGGGCCGTCGAGTTCGACCTCGCCGGTCTCGACATCAACGTGGTGGGGGTCATCCTCATGCTCGGCGGTCTGGTCGGTCTCCTGTTCGGCATCTACCGGATCACCGTAACCCGCAGGGCGGTCGGTCCGATCGACGAACCGGTGCACCGTCACGACATCGTCGCGGAGCCGGAGACCCGCCGCACCACCGTGTACGAGGAACGCCGCCGCTACGACGAGCCGCCCCTGTAGGAGGTGAAAGGGAATGCCGGGAGTCGAAGAGCTGCCGTCGACCATCAAGCGTTCACCGAAGAAGGCGCAGCGCACCTGGATCAAGGCGCACGACAGCGCCGTGGAGGAGTACGGAGAGGGCCGGCGCGCTCATATGACCGCGTTCGCCGCGTTGAAGCACTCCTTCGAGAAGGTCGGCGACCACTGGGAGCCGAAGTCCGAGAAGGGTCCGTCCGACAAGGGCGCGACGGACCGGTCCGGCCGCACGGCCGAAGGCGTCGACGCCAACGCCAGCAAGGAGCACCTGCAAGACGTGGCGAAGCGGCTGGACGTGCCCGGCCGGTCCAAGATGAACAAGAAGGAGCTGGTCGAGGCCATCAAGAAGGCCAACAGGAAGGCCACCGCGAAATCGCGGTGACCCTCCGCCCACCGGGCCTGATCACAACAATCGCTTGACCGCCGCGACAATGGCGCGGCGGTCAATGCGTGCGTCGGCCAGTTGTTCCTCCGGCGTCGCCGAGGCGGGCAGCCCGGACACCCCGAGCTGGACCACCCGGGGGCCGAGCTCGCTGACGGCCTCCAGCACGGCGTCGCCGAGCCCGCCCTCCAGCCGGTGGTCCTCGACCGTGATCAGGTTGCCGGTGGTGGTGGCCGCCTCGGCCAGCGCCGCCGCGTCGACCGGCTTGATCGAGTAGAGGTCGATCACCCCGACCGGGACGTCGGCCGCGGCCAGCTCGTCGGCCGCCGCCAGCGCCTCGTGGACGGTCACCCCGGCCGCGACGATCGTGACCCGGTCCTCCGCCGAACGGCGCAGCACCCGCGAGCCGCCCACGGGGAAGCGCTCGCCCGGCTCGTAGATCACCGGCGTGGCGCCGCGCGTGGTGCGCAGGTAGGACACGCCCTCCAGGTCGGCCATCTCGGCGACCAGCGCCGCCGCCTGGTTGGCGTCGCAGGGGTAGAGCACGGTGCTGCCGTGCACGGGCCGCATCATGGCGAGGTCCTCCAGCCCCATCTGGGACGGCCCGTCCTCGCCGATGGCCACGCCCGCGTGCGAGCCGACCAGCCGGATCGAGGCCCCGCTCACCCCGGCCATCCTGACGAAGTCGTAGGCCCGGGTCAGGAACGCGGCGAACGTGGCCGCGTACGGCTTCCACCCGCGCACCTGCAGCCCGACCGCGGCGGCGACGAGCTGCTGCTCGGCGATGTACATCTGGAAGAAGCGCTCGGGGAACGCCTCGGCGAACAGCTCGGTCTTGGTCGAGTCGCCCACCTCGCCGTCCAGGGCCACCACGTCGCCCCTGGCCGCGCCGAGCGCCGCCAGCGCCTCCCCGTACGCCGTCCGCGTGGCCACCGAGTCGCCGGTCTTGTACGCCGGCAGCTCCAGCGCCCCGTCGTCGAAGCGGAACGGGGCCGGTGCCTCGTCCGGCCGGTGCACCTCGACCCGCAGGTCCCGGACGCCGCCCAGCTCCTCGACGGCCTTGTCCGGGTCCTTCAGCGCCTTGCCGTGCGCGCCCTCGCGGTTCTCGACCTCCAGCACGCCCTCGCCCTTGCGGGTCTTCGCCAGGATGACGGTGGGCCGCCTGCGGGTGTTGCAGGCGTCGGACAGCGCGAAGTCGATCTGTCCGGGATCGTGCCCGTCGATCTCGATGGTGTGCCAGCCGAACGCGCCGAACCTGCGGGCGTAGGCGCCGGTGTCCCAGCCGTGCCGGGTGGGGCCGCGCTGGCCGAGCCGGTTGACGTCCACGATGACGGTGAGGTTGGCCAGGCCCTCGTCGCCGGCGTGCTCGGCGGCCTCCCATATCGATCCCTCGGCCAGCTCACTGTCGCCGCACAGCACCCACACCCGGTACGGGAGCCGTTCCAGCCGCGCGGCCAGCGCCACCCCCACGCCGACGGGAAGCCCTTGGCCCAGGGAGCCCGTGGCGACGTCCACCCAGGGCAGGCGGGGGGTGGGGTGCCCCTCCAACCGGCTGCCACGCTTGCGGAACGTCAGCAGCTCCTCGTCGTCGACGGCGCCGGCCGCCTTGTAAAGGGAGTAGAGGAGGGGGGAGGCGTGCCCCTTGGAGAAGATCAGGTGGTCGTTCGCCGGGTTGCCGGGGTCGGCGAAGTCGTAGCGGAGGTGGCAGGCGAACAGCACCGCCATGAGGTCGGCGGCGGACATCGACGAGGTCGGGTGGCCGGAGCCTGCGGCCGCGGCGGCGCGGACGGAGTCCACACGTAGTTGTGCGGCCAGCTCGGCCAGATAGTGAAGATCGCGCTCGGGCATCTTGACCTCCTCGGAGACGGGTTCCGCCCCGTCTACCCGCGTCGGCCGGGTTAACGCCGTTCGCGCGCGGGCGTCAGGGCCACTTGGAGTCGCCGGAGGGCTCGACCGGGCCGTTCAGCACGCCGAGCCGTTCCAGCAGGGTGATGAACGTGGTCGCGTACGGCGAGTCCTCGGTCACGGCGGCCACCCGCGGCCAGTCCACCTGCTCGCGCAGCGCGCGCACCTGGGCCAGCAGCGCCCCGTAGTCGCAGGCGTGCTCCGACAGCGGCAGCAGCCACGAGATCACCAGGTCGGTGGCCTCCAGCACGGGCACGATCACGGCCGACGCCTTCAGCGGCTCGGCCCGGTCGAGCAGCTCCTCGGTGATGTCGAGATCGGACACGCGGAAGATCAGGTCCACCAGCCGGCCCTCGTCGTAGGCCTTGACCAGCCAGTCCTCCGGGGGCTTGGCCGTCTGAAAACCTAGCTGGCGCAGCGCGTCCAGGGCGGCCGGCACGTCGTGCTCGGTGAGGACGAAATCGACGTCATGGAGGGAAGGGGCGGCGCCTCGGGCGTAAGCGGCGCAACCTCCGGCCAGCGCGAACTTGACCCCGGCGTCCTTGAGCCCGGAGCTGGCGCGCTTCAAGGTGTCGAGGATGGCGTCGGTGACCTCGTGACCGTGGCTGCTCATAGGTTCGGGCTACCCAGCGGATGGTCAAGTAGACGTTGGATGCGGCCCTTGCAGGGTAGTCACAGGCGCTATGACGGAAATCCTGGAGAAGACAGAAAGGGCCTATGAGGGCGGGCAGAATCGTCCACTCCGCGGTTACCTCGGCATCCTCGCCGCGTACGGTGGCACGGTGGCCGTCGCCGCCACGGTGGCGAGTCTGGCGAACCGGCGTGTCCCCGACCGGATCGGCGTCCTGGACCTCGCGCTCATGGCGGCGTGCACGCACAAGGTGTCCCGGCGCATCGCCAAGGACCCCGTCACCAGTCCCATCCGCGCCCCCTTCACCCGCTACGAGGGCCAGGGCGGGCCCGCCGAAGTGCAGGAGAGCCCTCGCAGCGCGCTCGGCGAGCTGCTGGCGTGCCCGTTCTGCCTGGCGCAGTGGGTGGCGACCGGGTACGCCGCCGGGCTGGTCATCGCGCCGAAGGCGACCCGCCTCATCGGGGCGACGATGACGGCGGTGGCGGTGTCGGACTGGCTCCAGCTCGCCTACGCCAAGCTCATGAAGGCGGCCGAGTAGCCCCCGTGGTGCCGCCGACCGGTTTCCGCCCCCGCTGAGCCCCGGCGCGGGCCCCGATGCGGACGGGGGCCCGCGCCGGTCCGGCCGCTCCCCGTCCGCTCAGCGCTGCTCGTCCGGTGGCCTGCCCGCCTTGAGCCCCAGCTCGGCCAGCTCGCGCCGCAGCGCGTCCAGCTTGCCCAGCACCTCGTGACGGGCCGGCTCCAGATGCTCCTCGGCCTGCCGCGTCAGCTCGCCGACCTGCCGGCCGAGCCCCGTGAGCCCGTGGCTGACCTCGTTCCTGAGCTCCAGGAGCTCGGCTCTCGTCCCGGCCATCCGGCTCCAGAGTCCGTCCTCGCCGCCCGGCGGCTCCGTCGCTGCGTCCACGCGCTCCCGCCTTCGCGCTCGCATGAGGGGACCCCGGACCCGTCCAGGGCCGGGGTCCCGCCGTCCTGTGAGCACATGGTGGCAAAATCGCGCCGTCCCTGGCGATCGGCGGACCGATCACGAGGTGTGCTTTTATCCCTCTGGGGAGGAAAAATCTGGACCTGTGGCCCGCTTACCTGCGGCGCAGCAGAGCCATCGCGCCCGCCGCCGCCGCGCCTCCGGCCAGCCCCAGCAGGACCGGGCGGCGGTGCTGCGACAGCCAGAGCTGCGGGCTGCGCCCGGTCGAGCGCCGGTCGAACGTGCCGTGCGCGCCGTAGTCGGTGTCGTCGTCGGCCGGCTCCCACAGGTTCGACACGCCGCTCGGCGGCTTCTCGTCGGTCTGCTGCGACTGGATGCCGGTCCGCGCGAGGTAGCGGTCCACCAGCGCGGGCGCCACCCGCTGCGCCATGAGTGTCGCGGCGGTCATGCCGCCCACCCAGTACTCCTTGCGCTCCGGATGCTCGGCGGCGAACACGACCGCCCTGGCCGCGACCTCCGGCTGGTAGATCGGCGGCACCGGCTGGGGGTGCTTGCGCAGCTTGCTCAGCACCCACTCGAACTGAGGGGTGTTGACCGCGGGGAGCTGCACCACGGTGATCTTGACGTTGCTGCCGTCGGCCAGCAGCTCGGTGCGGACCGACTCGGTGAAGCCCTGGATCGCGTGCTTGGCCCCGCAGTACGCCGACTGCAACGGGATGGAGCGCTGCGCCAGCGCCGAGCCCACCTGCACGATCGCGCCCTGGTTGCGCGGGCCCATGAGATCCAGCGCCACCTTCGTGCCCCACACGTATCCGAGGTAGGTGACCTGTGTGGTCCGCTCGTACTCCTCCGGCGAGATGTCGATGAAGCGGGCGAAGACGCTGGAGAAGGCCGTGTTGATCCAGACCGAGATGGGGCCCATCTCCGTCTCGATGCGCTCGGCCGCCGAGCGCACCTGCTCGTAGTCGGCCATGTCGGTCTCGTAGACCTGGCCGACGCCGCCCGCCGCGCCCACGTCGACCGCGGCCGCGCCCAGCCCGGTCGTCCCACGCGCCAGCAGCGCCACCTTCGCGCCCTGTTTGCCCAGCTCACGCACGACAGCGCGGCCCACGCCGCCGCTCGCGCCCGTCACCACGACGACCCGCCCGCGTAGTGATGCCATGGAACCGATCAGCCCGCCTCTCCGTCTCGGCCCTGCTTCTGACGTCGTACGGCGAGGACCATGTCGACGACCGTGACCACGGCGAGCGCGATGGCGATGCCGGTGATGACCGGCGCCTGCGCGATGAGTCCCAGCACCGTGAAGGCGAACAGGAACACCAGGATGAACGAACCAACCCGCAGGTGCACCACATCGCGCGGGGTCGCCGGCACCATGGCGTGGCCCCGCGAGGACCGTTCCTCGTGCCATTCTCCCTTATCAGCCATGTCCGCTCCTCTGCCCGAGTCGTTTGCCCATTAACGTCCTGGGTAGCCCGCCCGTCGTGCCCGAGCTGCGTCCTAGCGATCACAGTGAGCCGGGGATCGTCCGGCGCCGTCGCGGACGCGGGTTCAGCTACGCCGACCCCGACGGCAGCCCGGTGCGCGACCCCGAGACGCTGGCCCGGATCAAGGCCCTCGCCATCCCCCCGGCCTGGACGGACGTGTGGATCTGCACCGACCCCCGCGGCCATCTGCAGGCCGTCGGCACCGACGCGGCCGGGCGGCTCCAGTACCGCTACCACGACCTGTGGCGCGAGCAGCAGGACCGGGCCAAGTTCGACCACGTGCTGGAGGTGGCCGAGCGGCTGCCGGAGTTCAGGAAGACGGTGGACGAGCAGCTCCAGGGGCGCGGCCTGACCCGGCAGCGGGTCCTCGCCGCCGCGGCCCGGCTGCTGGACATCGGCTTCTTCCGCATCGGCGGCGAGAGCTACGACAGCTACGGCCTGGCCACCCTGCGGATGGAGCACCTGACCTTCTCGAAGGGGTACGTCGTCTTCTCCTACCAGGCCAAGGGCGACATCCCGCGCGAGGTCGAGGTGGCCGACCCCGGGGCGTGCGCGGTGCTGCGCTCGCTGAAACGGGCCGGCGGCAAGGAGGGCGAGCTGCTGCGCTACCGGCGCGACGGCGACTGGGCCGACGTACGCAGTGAGGACATCAACGACTACCTCAAGGAGATCATCGGCTACGAGGTCTCGGCCAAGGACTTCCGCACCTGGCACGCGACGGTGCTGGCGGCCGTCGGGCTGGCGGTGTCCCGTCCGGCCGTGCGGCTCGGGCCGACGAAGAAGAAGCGGGCGGTCACCCGCGTCATGCGGGAGGTCGCCGAGTACCTGGGCAACACCCCGACCGTGGCCAGGGCGTCGTACGTGGACCCGCGCGTCATCGAGGCGTACGACCAGGACAGGACCATCGGCGCGGCCCTGACCGAGCTCGGCTCGGCCGTCGACTTCGGGCAGCTCGCCACGGCGGGACCGGTGGAAAAGGCGGTCATTGACCTTATCCGTACCGTTTGAGGCGTTAATGCACGGGCACGCGACGAAAAAGCGAGGAGGCGAGACGATGGAAGCTCCGCAGTACGTCGCGGCCCGCGTCCAGGCGGCGCTGGCCGAGGACGGGCGCACGCACGAGCTGGGGATCCGCGTGGACATCCGCGGCGACCAGCTCTTCCTGCGTGGTCAGGTGAGCGGGGCCGAGCAGCGCGAACGGCTCGGCCTGGTGGCGCACGAGGCCGCTCCTGACCTGCGCGTGCACAACGAGATCATGGTCGTGGAGTTCACCGAGCCGGGGGAGGACGAGCACCTTGACTGAACTGCGCATCGCGGCCGTCGGAGACATCCATCTGGGCGAGGACGTCCGCGGTCAGTACCGCAAACACCTGGAGGGCATCGAGGAGCGGGCGGACGTCTTCATGCTCACCGGCGACCTCACCCGGCACGGCACCCTCGAAGAAGGCCGGCTGGTGGCCGAGGAGCTGCGTGGGCTGCCGGTCCCCACGATCGCCGTGCTCGGCAACCACGACTACCACTCCGACCTCCAGTACGAGATCGCCGCGGCGCTCCGCGACGCCGGCGTCATCGTCCTCCACGACGACGGCGTGGTCATCCAGTGCGGCGAGGTCAAGCTGGGCGTGGTCGGCGGCAAGGGCTTCGGCGGCGGGTACGCGGGCAAGTGCGCGAGCGAGTTCGGCGAGCGCGAGATCAAGAACTTCGTGGCCCACACCCGCTACATCGCCGAGTCGTGGAAGGTCGCGCTGAAGGAGATGACCGCCGACCTGAAGGTGGTGCTCTCGCACTACTCCCCGATCAAGGAGACGCTGGAGGGCGAGCCCCACGAGATCTACCCCTTCCTCGGCAGCTACCTCCTGGCCGAGGCGGTCGACACGGCGGGCGCCGACCTGATCCTGCACGGGCACGCGCACAAGGGCAGCGAGAAGGGCATGACGCCGGGCGGCATCCGGGTGCGCAACGTGGCGTTGCCCGTACTCGGCCGCGCGTACGCGGTCTACTGCCTGGGCGAGAACGGCGCCTGCTGAATTCCGGAGTTTCGGACGGCGAGGGCGCCTGATGGCGCCCTCGCCGTCGTCCGGTAAAAACGTGCGTTTCTTATTTCAGTAAGTGAGCATGATGGAGCCGCTGGACCGCTCTCGGAGATCGGCCCAGCGGCGTTGCCGAACGGAATTGCGGGCGGCCTGCGCCCCTAGACATTGAAGATGCTGACGCCACCCGGGCCGACCAGGAACCCGAGGACGATGAGCACGATCCCCCAGAGAAGGTCGCGCCGGGCCAGGATCACATAGATCCCGGCGATGACGAGGATTACTGCGATGATCCAGAGCAAAGTAGCCATGAGCCCATCACTGCCCTCAGCCGCGACCCCATAACATCCTTTTTCCTCGCCTTGAGCGGTCCGGGGATTAGCCGTGGCGGGTGGCGTTCTTGACCCGGCGCAGAATGCGGTCCCATTCGGTGCCGAACGGGTTGTCCTGCACGAGATAGGTCCAGGTCGCGGAGGGCCGCTTGAGGTCCGGCTCCGGCGACTCGAACGCCTCCAGCGAGCGCCGCTCCACCTCGGCCAGCAGCGATTTGTACTCGGCCACGGCCTCGCGGTGGAACTCGTCGACCGGGCTCATCCGGCCCAGCGCCCGCAGGTGGATGCCCTCGCGGAGATCCTGCAGGAAGGCCAGGTGCTCGGTCCAGCACGTGTCGATGGCGTGCAGCACGATCTGCCGTGCCGTCTCGTCGCGGGTGTCCTCGGGCAGCTCGGCCCAGCGGTCGGGATCGGCCGTCTCCAGCGCCCTGGAGGCGGCGTCACCGTGCAGGACCTTGTCGCGCCACTCCAGGATCAGCTCGCGCTGCTGCTCGAGCAGCCGGGTGTAGCGCCAGGTGTTGCGGTGGATCTCCAGGTTGACGCCCTCGGCGACGCGCTGGGCGTGCCCCACCAGGTAGGCGCCGCGCCGGTGCCTGACGATGCCGTCCGGGTCGGCCGCGGGCGGCCGCTCGTCGGGGACGAACTGCGTGATCAGGTCGTCCTGCATGCTGACGAAGAACACCGACGCGCCGGGGTCGCCCTGGCGGCCCGCCCGGCCGCGCAGCTGGTCGTCGAGGCGGCTGCTGGCGTGCCGGCCCGAACCGATCACGTAGAGGCCGCCCAGCTCGGCCACGCCGTCGCCGAGACGGATGTCGGTGCCGCGGCCGGCCATCTGGGTCGAGACCGTGATCGCGTCGCGCTCGCCGGCCCGCGCGATGATCTCGGCCTCCTCGGCGTCGTTCTTGGCGTTGAGCACGACCGGCTCCATGCCGCGCCGCTGCAGCAGCTTGGCGAGGTTCTCCGACTCGGCCACGTCGAGCGTGCCGATGAGGATGGGCCGGCCGGTGGCGTGCGCCGTCTGGATCTCCTCCACCAGCGCCGCGTCCTTGTCGGGGACGGTCGGGTAGACGCGGTCCGGCTCGTCCTCACGTACGCAGGGCCGGTTGGACGGGATCACCGCGACCTTCAGCCCGTAGAACTCGCCGAGCTGCTCGCTCACCGCGACCGCCGTGCCGGTCATGCCGCAGATCTGCGGATAGCGGCGGATCAGGCCCTGCACGGTGATCGAGTCGAGGATCTCGCCCTTCTCGCTCGGCGGCAGCGCCTCCTTGGCCTCGACGGCCGCCTGGAGGCCGTTGGGCCAGCGCTGGAGCAGCGCCACCCGGCCGCGCGAAGGGTTGATGAGCTGGACCTTGCCGTCGCGCACGATGTAGTCGACGTCGCGGGTCAGCAGCGCGTGGGCGTGCAGGGCGAGGTTGAGCTCGATGAGCGTGCCGGGCTCGTTCTCGTCGTAGAGCTCGACGTCGAGCAGATTCTCCACGCTGTCGGCGCCCTTGGGCGTCAGGTAGACGTTGCGGGCCTGCTCGTCGATCTCGTAGTGGTAGCCGCGGACGAGCTGCCGGACCAGCGCCGCCATCTCCGGCACCGCGTTGCCCGGGTCGGCCGCGCCGGCCATCACCAGCGGCACGCGGGCCTCGTCGACGAGCACCGAGTCGGCCTCGTCGATCACCGCGACCTCCGGGGCCGGCACGATGATCTCGGCGGCGTCGGTGCGCAGCCGGTCACGCAGCACGTCGAAGCCGATCTCGCTGACCGGCCCGTACGTCACGTCCTTCGCGTACGCCGCCCGCCGCTCCTCCGGCGTGGAGTTCTGGTCGATCCAGCCCACGCTCACGCCCAGCGCCGCGTAGAACGGCTCCATCCACTCGGCGTCACGACGGGCCAGATAGTCGTTGACCGAGATCACGTGGACCCGCCTGCCCTGGAGGGCGTAGCCGGCGGCGGCCATCGCGCCCGACAGGGTCTTGCCCTCGCCGGTCGCCATCTCGGCCACCTTGCCGTCGAGCAGCGCGAGCGTCCCGAGGAGCTGCACGTCGTACGGGCGCAGCCCCAGCGTGCGGTCGGCGGCCTCGCGCGCCACGGCGCAGAACTCGGCCAGGTCGGCCATCCCGGGCCGCGGCAGCTCGTCGAGCTGTCTGACCCGCTCGGCGCGCTCGCCGGCCGCCTTGACGACCTTCTGGTAGGGGGTCAGGGGCACGCCGCCCGGACGGTCCAGGAGGTTCCTGAATATTCCCTTGAATGAGGCCACAGTTCCTCCAACGCACGCTTCGCCGACACCGTTCCCCCGATGGCGGGGTGGGAGCGCAGCGACGGCACTGCACGCGCCGCCGTACCGGACCTTAACTCATGTGGCGGCCCGGACCGCCACACCGCTCCCACCCCGCTTTCCGCCCTGGGCTCAGCCCGCCTCGGGCCGGGCCGCGAGCACCGCCACCGCGGCCAGCAGCGCCGCGCATCCGCACCAGGCGAGCGGCGTCAGCCGCTCGCCGAACAGCAGCACGCCGAGCAGCGCCGCGCCCACCGTCTCGCCCAGCGAGATGATCGAGACGGTGGTCGCGCGCAGCGCGCTCAGCGCGCGGAAGAACAGCCCGTACGCCAGCGCCGTCGGCACCGCCCCCAGATAGAGCAGCAGCGCCACCGACGTCACGCTGACCTCGGGCAGCACGTCGCCGGCCGTCGCGAACGGCGCCAGGCACGCCGCCGCCACGACGAACCCGCCGGTCGCCGTGCCCGCGGCGTCGTCCTGGTGACGCCGGGCGAACAGCCGGGTCAGCAGGGTCACCCCGGCGTACCCGGCGGCCGAGGCCAGCGCGTAGCCGATGCCGGCCGCGGAGGCGTCCGCCTCCCGCGCGGTCCCCGCCGTGAGCAGGACCAGCCCGGCCAGCGCGGCGGCCAGCGCGCCCAGCGCGAGCGCGCCGAGCCGCTCGCGCAGCAGGAAGCGGCTGCCGAGCGCGGCGAACACGGGCGTGGCGCCCATGGTGACGACCGTCGCCACGGCCACCCCGGTGTGGGCGATCGCGGCGAAGTACGCGGTCTGGTAGACGGCCATCCCGGCCCCGATCGGCAGGACCCGCCAGCTCAGCGGGCGGGGGGAGGCGGGTCGGGGAGCGAGGAGGAGCAGGAAGGCGGCGCCCAGGAGGTAACGCCACAGGGACACGCCGACGGGGCCGAGCCCGCCGGTCTCGAACAGCAGCGAACCGGCCGCGCCGCCGGTGCCCCAGGCGGTGGCGGCCACGGACACGTAGACGGCGCCCCGCCGGGCGGAGACATGGGTCATGACAGGAGCTCTCCGGAGGAGGTGGTGGAAAAAGGGCCCGTACGCGGGCAGCAACCACCCCCGGATCGCCAGGACCCGGATGTCGCGTGAGAGGCCGCCCGCTAGCGGGCGGGAGGCGGAGAGCAGATCAGACGTCGCGGCACGCGGATCAGCGTAGCGGGGACCGGGGCCGCGTGGCAGGAATTAACGGCGAGCTCCCCGGCGGGCCCGAGTGGGCTTCGCGGCAGGCTTCACGGCTTGCGCGCGACCCCGCCGAGCAGCAGCTCCTCCCAGGGCGCGAGCGGCCCCGGCACGCGCTCGTCGGGCCGCCACTCGGAGAAGTGCACCACGCCGGGCTCCTCCAGCACGAGGCCGTCGAAGTAGGCGGCGATCGCCTCCCGCTCCCGGAACCAGCCGGTGCCCATCGTGGCCTGGAGCAGCACCTCCAGGGCCTTGGCCTTGGGGCTCGGCGAGGCCATGAAGTTGGAGGCGGCCAGATAGCTGCCGGACGGCAGCGCCGCCATGTAGCGGCGCGTCAGCCCGTGCGGGTCCTCGTCGTCGGGGAACAGGTGCAGCAGCCCGATGGCCAGGATCGCGGTGGGCTGCGACAGGTCGATGAGCCGGGTCAGCCGGGGATGGCCGAGCACGGCGGCGACGTCGCGGGCGTCGGCCGTGACGGCGTCGGCGTACGGGTTGCCCTTCATGATCGCGAGGGCGTGCGGCTCGACCATGGGGTCGAGATCGACGTAGACGACCCGGCAGAGCGGGTCGGCGAACTGGGCGACCTCGTGGGTGTTCTCCACCGTGGGCAGGCCCGCGCCGAGGTCGATGATCTGACGGATGCCCGCCTCGCGGACGAGGAAGTCCACGACCCGGCCGATGAACGCGCGGTTGCACCACAGCAGGTCGACGACCTCCGGCACCGCGTCCTTGAGCCGGCGGGCGACCGAGCGGTCGACGGCGAAGTTCTCCATGCCGCCGAGCAGGGCGTCGTGCACCCTCGCCATGGCCGAGCGCGAGGTGTCCACCCCGGGCGGTGCCCACTCCTGCGCGCCGTCGAGACTCACCTGACCCCCTTGTCATGGTCGGATGCGCGGATCGTATCCACACAGGTCGCTCCGCCGCGCTGCCTGGCCGAGGTTCGTCAGGACAGTCAGGCCCTCTTGTCAATTCTTGGCACGACGTTTGGACCCCCGTTGCCGGGTAGTGGATCGGAGCCCGAGGAAGAAGACGAGGAAGAGAGAGGATGAGCTACCTCATGGAGCTCTGGGACTATCGTCCTGACGTCTACGACCGCGGCCAGAGCCTGGACCTCGTGGGTTACCACGTCCAGGCGACGGACGGCAAGATCGGGTCTGTCGATGAGGCGACGTACGAGGTCGGCGAGAGCTACATCATCGTCGACACCGGCCCCTGGATCTTCGGCAAGAAGGTCATGCTCCCGGCTCAGGTCATCACGAGCATCGACCCTCAGGAGCGCTACGTCCACGTGGCGCGCACCAAGGCCGAGATCAAGGACTCGCCCGAGTTCGACGAGGCCAGGTTCAAGGAGCCCGAGTACCGCGCCAGTCTTGGGGACTACTACGGCCGGTTCCCGCGGTGATCCCTGACCTGCCGTTCAGAGGGGCCGCGCCCGAGAGGGTGCGGCCCCTCGCCGTTTTTTCACCCGGCCGCGTACCTGACGGAAGATGACAGGTACGCCTGGAAGGCTCGAATCATGACGACGAAGGCGAAGCTTCTCGCGGTCTCCCTCGACTGCCCGGAGCCCAAGACACTGGCCGAGTTCTACCACGCGATCACCGGCTGGGAGATCACGTACGCGGAGGACGAGTACGCCGCCGTGAGCGACGGCACGACCAACATCTACTTCGGCCGGATCGCCGAGCGCGAGCCGGTGACCTGGCCCAGCCCGAACAAGCAGTTCCACCTCGACTTCCGGGTGCCGGACGTGGAGCGGGCCGTCGAGGAGTACGTCGCGCTCGGCGCGACCAGGCCCGAGTTCCAGCCCGGGATCACGGAGGAGGGGGTGCGCTGGATCGTGTTGCAGGACCCGGCCGGGCACGCGTTCTGCGTCTGCCCCGAGTCATCATGAAGGAAAGATGTTCCCCCAGGTAGCGGGCGATATCTAGCTAATGTTCCGCCGAAAGTATGATTCGTCCGCTCCGCTGTCCTCCTAAGCTGGAGCAATGCTCGTGCAAGGATCTCTGCCCCCGCGTCGGCGCCCATGACCTGGGCCGGCCTGCTCATCGCCCTGGTGGGAGCGCTGGGCTACGCGCTCGGCGCGGCACTCCAGCAGTACGAGGCCGTGGCCGAGGGCGCCTCGCTCAAGCTGGTCCGCCGGCCCCGCTGGTGGATCGGCGGCGTCATCGGCTTCGCCGGCGCCTGCCTGCACGCCGTGGCGCTCAGCCTCGCCCCGCTGGTCGTGGTGCAGCCGATCAGCGTGGCCACGCTGGTGTTCGCGGTGCCGCTGGCCGCGTTCATGTACGGGCGCAAGCCCTACCGGGCGGAGATCCTCGGCTCGCTCGCCGTGGCCGTGGGGCTGCTCTGGCTCATGCTGCTGGTGCCCGAGCACAACGTGACGCCGCATCTCGGCAACGGCGCGGCGCTCGGGTTCCTGGCCGTGATCGGCGTGATCGTGCTGGTCACACAGGTGGCGGCGGGCCGCATGCGCGGCGCGGGGCGGGCGATCGTGCTCTCCGTGGGGGCGGGCGTGGTCACCGCGAGCGTGTCGACGTTCGTCCGGGTCGTGGGCGGCGGCCTGGAGGGCGACTGGGGGCGCCTGATCCACTGGTTCACCCTCGCCGTGCCCGTGCTGCTGGTGTGCGCCGTGGTGCTGCTCCAGCGCTCCTACGCGGTGGGCTACTTCGGCATCGCGTACGCGGGCGTGCAGGTCATCGACCCCATCACCTCGGTGCTGGCCGGGGCGCTGCTGCTCGGCGAGCCGCTGCCGACCGCCCCCGGCACGGCGGTCCCCGCGCTGCTGGCCGCCGCCCTGACCATCGGCGGCACGATCACCCTGGGCCGCCTGGCCCCCGACCACACCCGTCCGGTCGTCCCGGCGAACCCGGCCGCGCCGGTCGAGGCCGCCGCCTCCCCGGCCGCCGCCTCCCCGGCCGCCGGCTCCGGGAGCGCGGTCACGGCCGCCTCGGACGCGAACTGACCGTCTCCTCCGGGGGCCGCCAGCCCAGCACCTCGTCCATCGACCGGACGAGCAGGTCGGGCCGCGCCCTCGTCGCCAGCATCAGGGCGGCGTCGCGGGCCGCGACGAGCAGCGGGTTGCGCACCTTCGTGGCCCGGCAGAGGTCCCAGGAACGCTTCATGATCCGCCGGGTGCGTGCCAGCCGGGCGGCGGTGTAACCGTCCAGGTCGCCCGCGCCGGCGGCGTGCGCCAGCACCACCGCGTCCTCGACGGCCTGGCAGGCCCCCTGGCCGAGGTTGGGGGTCATCGCGTGGGCCGCGTCGCCCACCAGCGCGACCCTGCCCCGGTGGTAGGCGGGCAGCGGCTCGGCCAGGTGGTGCACGTCGGTCCGGATGATCGCGGCGGGCTCGGCGGCCCGCAGCAGTGCGGGGATCGGGTCGTGCCAGCCGCCGAACCTGCGGATCAGCTCCTCCCGCTCGTCGGCGAAGGCGACGCCCTCGGGCAGCACGTCGGTGGCGTAGAAGTAGACGAGGTCGCCGGCCAGCGGGCTCACCCCGACCACCCGCCCCCTGCCCCAGCTCTCGGCGGCGCCGATCTCCAGGTCGCCGCGGGGCACGAGGGCGCGCCAGGCCGTCACGCCCGCGTACACGGGGCCCGGATGCCCCGGGAAGAGCCTCTGCCGGGTGCGGGAACGGATCCCGTCCGCGCCCACGACGAGGTCGGCGCGCAGCTCCTCGCCCGCCTCGGTGCGGACCGCGCCGGTCTCCTGGTCCGTCTCCGCCACCCCGGTGCCGAGGCGCAGGACGTCCGGGCCGAGCGCGCCGGTCAGGACCTCCATGAGCGCCGCCCGCGGCAGGACCACGACCGAGTCGTCGTAACGGCCCGCCGCGGCCTCTGAGGTGGTGTGGGTGAGCCAGCGCCCGTCGGCGCGCTTGATCCCCGCCTGGCCCTGGATCCGCGACAGCGCGCGGACGCGGTCGCCGAGGCCGAGCGTGTCGAGCGCCTTGAGCGCGTTGGCGGCGATCGCCAGCCCCGAGCCGACCGGCTCGATCGCGGACGCCCGCTCCAGCACCGTCACCTCCCAGCCGCGTTGCCGCAGCGCGATCGCGCTGGTCAAACCGCCGATGCCGGCTCCGATGACGACGGCCTGCGCCATGTCAGGACCTCCTGCTCACTACGTCTGTAGTGTCAGCGTACTACAGCTGTAGTGAGGCGGTACTACCCCTGTAGTATCGGCTGCCGTGAAACGCTCGGACCTCGTCGCGGACACGGCCATCGCCCTGCTGGCCGAGCGCGGCATGCGCGGCCTCACCCATCGGGCGGTGGACGAGGCGGCGGGCCTGCCGCCCGGCTCCACGTCCAACCTCGCGAGGACGCGGGCGGCCCTGCTGGAGCTGACGCTGGCCCGGCTCACGGAGCTGGAGTCCACGGTGTTCGACCCGGAGGCGCTCGCTTCCCCGGTGACCGCGGACGGGGTGGCCCGGGTGGTCGCGCGGGCGCTGCACGCGCAGCTCCTCGACCGCCGGCGTACGCTCGCCCGCTACGAGCTGGCCCTGGAGGCCACGCGCCGGCCCGAGCTGCGCGCGGTCTACGACCTCGCGGGCCGCCGCTTCCGCGAGGTCGCCGTGGCGCTGCTGGCCGCGATGGGCTCGGCGGACCCGGCGCGGCACGCCGGCGAGCTCGTGGCCTTCGCCGAGGGACTGATGTTCTACGCCGTCGCCGGCGCGGGCGGCACCTCCGCCGAGGACGACCTGCGCCGGGCCGTCGCCGACCTGCTCACGGGCATGCTCCGCTGAGCCCGCTGCGGGTGCCGAGCCCCGGGTGCCGCCCGCCGACGGCGGCCGCCCCTACGGGCGGCTCAGCAGCCGGGCGCGGTGCTCCGGCCACTCCTCGGTGAGGATGCTGAAGACGGCGGTGTCGCGCCAGGTGCCGTCCGGGCGCCTGCGGTGCCGGCGCAGCGTGCCCTCGTGCACGCCGCCGATCCGCCTGATGGCGTTCTGGGAGCGTACGTTGAGCACGTCGGTCTTCAGCATGACGCGGTTGAGCCCGAGCCCGAAGGCGTGCTCCACGAGCAGCAGCTTGCAGGCGGTGTTGACGGCGGTGCGCCAGACCGCGCGGCCGTACCAGGTCCAGCCGATCTCGACGCTGGCCTCGAACCCGGGCACGTCGCCGTAGGTCGTCCAGCCGACCGCCCGGCCGCTCTCCTTCGCGATCACGGCGAACGGCACGTGCTGGTCGTCGTGGACGAGGGTCAGCGCCGTCTTGCCCAGCTCCTCCTCCGTACGCGGCGTGGCGACCGGCAGCCAGCGCCAGACCTCGTCGTCACCGCCGCCGGCGGCGAACAGGTCGGGGACGTGGGCGAGGGCGAGCGGTTCGAGCCGTACGACGTCGTTCTCGAGAACGACGGGCTGAGGGAGCGTGGCGGTCATGGGGCAACCCTAGGCGGCCCGGCTTGGCCCAGATGATGGCCACATGACGGTTTTTATGGGGATCCACCTGTCGACACTCATACCGGCCGGTCGGTAGGCTCACGCCATGGACTTCGCCTATGACCAAGTCACCGAGGACCTGCGGGAACGCCTGCTCCGCTTCATGGACGAGTGCGTCTACCCCGCCGAGGCGGCCTTCGAGGAGCAGGCGGCCGAGAGCGGCTGGAGCCTGCCACCCCTCCTGGACGACCTCAAGGACGAGGCCAGGAAGCGCGGCCTGTGGAACCTGTTCCTCCCGGGGGAGCACGGCGCCGGGCTGACGAACCTCCAGTACGCCCCGCTGGCCGAGATCCTCGGCCGGAGTCCCAGCATCGCCCCGGCGGCCACCAACTGCGCGGCCCCCGACACCGGCAACATGGAAGTGCTGGCGATGTTCGGCAGCGAATGGCAGCGCAAGGAGTGGCTGCAGCCGCTGCTCGACGGCGAGATCCGCTCCGCCTTCGCGATGACCGAGCCGGACGTGGCCTCCTCCGACGCCACCAACATCGCCACCTCCATCGTCCATGACGGCGACGAGTACGTCATCAACGGCCGCAAGTGGTTCATCTCCGGCGCGATGAACCCCAACTGCAAGATCTTCATCGTCATGGGCAAGACCGACCCGGAGGCGCCGAAGCACCGCCAGCAGAGCATGGTCCTGGTGCCGCGCGACACGCCCGGCCTGCACGTCAAGCGCGGCATGCACGTCTTCGGCTACACCGACGCCGACCACGGCGGCCACGCCGAGGTCGTCTTCGAGGACGTCCGCGTCCCGGTCGCGAACCTCATCGGCGAGGAGGGCGGCGGTTTCGCCATCGCCCAGGCCCGCCTCGGCCCCGGCCGCATCCACCACTGCATGCGCCTCATCGGCATGGCCGAGCGCGCGGTCGAGCTGATGTGCCGGCGGGCGCTGTCGCGCACCACGTTCGGCAAGCCCGTCGCCCGGCAGGGCGTGGTCCAGGACTGGATCGCCGAGTCTCGCATCCGCATCGAGCAGCTCCGGCTGCTCGTGCTCAAGACCGCCTGGCTCATGGACACGGTGGGCAACCAGGGCGCCCACACCGAGATCCAGTCCATCAAGATCGCCACCCCGATCGCCGTGGAGTGGATCCTCGACAAGGCCGTGCAGGTGCACGGGGCGGGCGGCGTCTCCCAGGACTTCCCGCTGGCCGCGCTCTGGGCGCACGCGCGCACGCTCCGCCTCGCCGACGGCCCCGACGAGGTGCACAAGCGCTCACTCGCCTACCGCGAGCTCAAGAAATGGATGTGAGGCAGAGGTGAACGAGGCGGAGATCAAGGAGCGGGTGGCGGAGTTCCTGGCCGGGCACGACCCGGCGGGGGACCGGCTGGAGTTCCTGCGGGCCAGGTTCGACGCCGGGCTCGCGTGGGTGTGGTTCCCCAAGGGGCTCGGCGGGCTCGGCGCGCCCCGCGAGCTGCAGCAGGTCGTCGAGCGGGAGCTGGCCGACACCCCGCAGATCAACGGCGGCAAGCAGGGCATCGGGCTCGGCATGGCCGCGCCGACGATCCTGGCGTTCGGCACCGAGGAGCAGAAACGCCGCTTCCTGCGCCCCCTGTGGACCGGCGAGGAGATCTGGTGCCAGCTCTTCAGCGAGCCCGGCGCCGGCTCCGACCTGGCCACGCTCGCCACCCGCGCGGTACGCGACGGCGACGAGTGGGTGGTGGACGGCCAGAAGGTGTGGACGTCCGGCGCCCACCACGCCCGCTGGGCCATCCTCGTCACCCGTACCGACCCCGACGTGCCCAAGCACCGCGGGCTGACGTACTTCGTGTGCGACATGCAGGCCCCCGGCGTCGAGGTGCGGCCCCTGCGGCAGATCACCGGCGAGGCCGAGTTCAACGAGGTCTTCCTCACCGGGGTGCGGCTCTCCGACGACCTGCGGCTCGGCGAGGTCGGCGACGGCTGGCGGGTCGCGCAGACCACGCTCATGAACGAGCGCGTGGCCATCGGCGGCGCGCCCACCCGGCGCGGCGGCGGCGTCATGGCGACGGTGCTCGACGCCTGGCGCGAGCGTCCCGAGCTGCGTACCCACGACCTGCACCAGCGGCTGCTGTCGCTGTGGGTGGAGGCCGAGGTCACCCGCCTGTCGGGCGCGCGGCTGCGCGAGCAGCTCGCCGCCGGGCAGCCGGGGCCCGAGGGGTCGGGGATGAAGCTGTCGTTCGCCAAGCTCAACCAGGCGCTGACCGGCTTCGACGTCGAGTTCAACCGCGACCTCGGCTACGACGACTGGGCGTTCCGGCGTTCCGAGGACGTCGACTTCTTCGGCCGCGGGCCCGGCTACCGCTACCTGCGGGCCAAGGGCAACTCGATCGAAGGCGGCACGTCGGAGATCCTGCGCAACATCATCGCCGAGCGGGTGCTCGGCCTGCCCTCCGAACCCCGCGTCGACAAGGACGTGCCCTGGAAGGACCTGCCGCGATGACCCTGCTCTACACCGAGATCGAGGAGGAACTGCGCGCGAGCGTGCGCGCGCTGCTGGCCGACCGCTGCCCGCCGGCCGCCGTGCTCAAGCGGGTGGAGTCCGAGCCGGCCGACCTGGACCTGTGGAAGACGCTGGCCGGCGAGATCGGCGTGGCCGGGCTGCTGATCCCCGAGGAGCTGGGCGGCGCGGGAGCCGGGCCTGGCGAGGCGGGCGTGGTGCTGGAGGAGCTGGGCCGGGCCGTGACGCCGGTGCCGTTCCTCACCAGCGCGGTGCTCGCCACCCGGGCGCTGCTGCCCACCAGGGACGCGCTGCTCGGCGAGCTGGCCGAAGGACGACGTACGGCGGCGCTCGCGGTGTCGTTCGCGGCCTCGCCGTACCGGCCGCAGCGCGGCTCGGCGGTGCGGGCGGAGGGCGGCCGGCTGTCCGGCACGGTCACCGGCGTGGCCGGGGCGGACGCGGCCGACGTGCTGCTGGTGCCCGTGGACGGCGAGCTGTACGCGGTCGAGGCGGCGGCGGCCGTGGTGACGGCGGGGCCGTCGCTGGACCTGACCAGGCCGGTAGCCACGGTGACCTTCGACCGGGCCGAGGCCAGGCACGTGGGAGCCTGCGACCTGGCCGCCGTGCTGCGGCTCGGCGCGGCGCTGCTGGCCAGCGAGCAGCTCGGCGTGGCGGAGTGGTGCCTGGAGACGACGCTCGGCTACGTCAAGGAGCGCCACCAGTTCGCCCGGCCCGTCGGCTCCTTCCAGGCGATCAAGCACCGGCTGGCCGATCTGTGGCTGGACGTCGTACGCGCGCGGGCCGCGGCCCGCAACGCGGTGGCCGATCCTTCGGCCGTCTCGGTGGCCGTGGCGCAGGCGTGGAACGCCGGGGTCGCGGTGCGCGTGGCCGAGGAGGCGGTGCAGCTGCACGGCGGGATCGGGATGACGTGGGAGCACCCCGTACATCTCTATCTCAAGCGCGCGAAGTCCTCGGAGATCGCGCTCGGCACGCCGGGCGACCACCGGGCCGCCCTGGCCTCACTCGTCGACGTGCCCGGCCCCGAGGGAGGCGAGCAGTAGGTCGGCGAAGTGCCTGCCCACCTGGGCGCCGGTCAGCGGCCCGTCCGCGTGGAACCACGTGCCCAGGTGGTGCACCGAGCCGAAGAAGTAGTCGACGACCAGCTCGGCGGGGACCTTGCCGGAGAAGACGCCGGTGCGCTGCCCCTCGGCCACGAGGTCGCGGAAACGCTCGTGGTAGCGGCGGCGCTCGGCGCGTACGGTCTTCTGGGTCTCCGGGGCGAGCAGGTGCATCGACCGGAAGAAGATCTTGGAGTCGTCGAGGTTGGCGGTCGTGGTCTCGACGACGTCGGCGGCGGCGCGGTGCAGGCGCTGCTCGATCGTGCCCGAGCCGCCCGCGATCCGGGTGAGCCGGTCGAGCTGCATGCGCAGGACCCGGCCGTAGATCTCGCGCAGCAGGTCATCCTTGGAGTCGAAATAGTGGTACATGGCGCCCTTGGTGACGCCCGCCGCCACGACGATCTCCTGCACGGAGGTGCCCTCGAACCCGCGCTCGGCGAACAGCCGGGTCGCCTCGGCGAGCAGTCGCTGCCGGACCGGTTCGTCTTTCCCATGCTGCCCCTTGGTCACCGGGACAGCATACCGACTGGTCGGTTGACGCAGGGGCCACCCTGCTTGCCGGTGCCAATCGTCTCACCTTAGGCTTGCCTTGGTTGCGAGCCGGGTATCCCATGACCAGCGAGGGATCTTCGGCGTGGCAGATCCTGCACATTTCCTACTCTTTGGGGGAGTTTGCCGTGCCCGGTGGCTCGATCTACGTGCAGCCAAGCGACAAATACACAGGAAATTCCGCGCAGTGGTGGTACGAGAAACTGTGGCGCGAGGACGCCACAAACCGCCGCAGGTCCAGATACGTCAAGGCGGGCGTGGGGTTCGTCGTCGGCGTCGCGGTGGCCCTGCGCTTCGACCTCTCCGGAGCCTCGGTCCTGGTGGGTCTCCTGGTCGCCGCCCTCGTGGCCGCGGTCGACTGGTATCTCGACTGGCGCGCCTTCCACGCCACCGCCGTCTGGCGCGGCGCCAAGCACGGTGAGACCATCACCGCCCGCCTCCTGCGCCGCTCCCTGGGCCGGCAGGGCTACACCGTGCTCGACGGGCGCGCGGTCAAGGGCGAGGCGTCCATCGACCACCTGATCATCGGCCCCGCCGGCGTGTGGATCGTGGACAACGAGTCCTGGAGCCCCGACACCGACATCAACGTCTACGGCGGACGGCTGTTCTTCGGCGAGAAATACGGCTCCACCTACGCGAGCAAGCTCGTCAAGACCGCCGAGTCGTTCGGCGACCTGCTGACCCGCGAGACCGGCGTCCAGGTGACGATCTCGCCCATGCTCGCGGTCCACTGCGGCCTGCTGCCCAGGGGCGGCGTCTTCGTGGCCGAGGGGCTGACGGTGCTCAAGCCGCGCGTCGCCTCCAAGGTCATCAAGGCCGTTGAGGGGCGCGTCTACACCGACGAGCAGATCGAGCTGCTCACCCGCACCGCGGCCAAGGAGCTGCTCAAGGCCGCCGCCTGAGACCACCTTCCCCGCGATCCCGGCTCGGCCCCGGCCGGGATCGCCGATCGTGCCGCCGGTCCATGGTCCGGCGGCACGACGGCTGCGATCATCGGTTCATGTCCGAATCGCTTGATCCGTACACACTGGTCACCCACTTACGGTCGCTGCCCGACGAATGGCTGACCCACCTGCTGCGGCAGGTCTTCGAGGCGCGCACCCCGGAGGACGCCCCCGGGAGCCGCTACTTCCTGGCCGTCGCCACCCGCGAACGCGACCCCCGCACCGGCCGCTGGGCCGGCCCGCCCGGCTACACCGCCGTCGCCTACCCCGACGCCGCCCACTACGGCGGCGACCGGCGCGACGTCGACTGGGGCCTGGTGCAGAGCGGCGGCTGCGCGCGCTGCCGGGTGAGCCTCGCCGGCAGCCGCAAGCGCGTCCGCTGCCCGATCTGCGACGAGCCGGCGTACCTCACATGAACGAGGACCTGCCTCTGGAGGAGCTGCGTGACGCCGTGGCGCGGATCACCGTCGAGCGGCTGCTGCCGGAGCTGCTGGCCCTGCCCGACGACCGGCTGCGGGACGTGCTCGGCGAGGCGCTGGCCCGCCGCCTGCCGTACGAGCCGGCGCTCGGCACGGAGTCCCGGCTGTTCCTCGCGGTCCGCGGCCCCGCCCCCGGACGCAAGACCCCCGCCTGGCGGCATCCGGCGGTGGCCGCCGCCCTGCCGCGCCTCGGAGCCAGGGACGGGCGGGGCCGGCTCGCGTACGAGGGCCGGTGCGCGGCCTGCGGCACGCCGCTGCGCGCGGACACCGCCCTCGCCGCCTGCCCGGTGTGCGGGGCGACGGACGCGGACCTGACCGTCAGGCCAGGGTCTCGATGAACGCGGTGAGCTGGGCGACGTTGCGGCACTCGTACATCGGGACGATCGTGGCGTAGTCGCTCGCCACCGAGTCGCCGGTGTCCCACTGCTGCTTGGGCTCCGGGTTCAGCCAGTAGGCGTGACGGGCCTTGCCGGCCAGCGACTTCAGCAGGTCGAGGGCGGGCGGCTGGTAGTTGGAGCGCGCGTCGCCGAGGATCAGCAGCGAGGTCTTGGGACCGATCGCGTCGCAGTAGCGCTCGGCGAAACGCTCCAGGCTGTGGCCGTAGTTGGTGCGGCCGAAGCGGACCATGTCGGCCTCGTTCGCCAGCCGGGTCATCGCCTCGACCACGTCCGCGCCGGGCTGGAAGAACCGGGTGATCTCGTCCACCGTGTCCACGAAGCCGAACGCCCGCACCTTCGTGAACTGCTCACGCAGCGCGTACGTCAGCAGCAGCGTGAAGTGCGCGAACGACGAGACCGAGTCGCTGGTGTCGCAGAGGATGACCAGCTCCGGCTTGTGCGGCCGGGGCGGCTTGAAGTGCGTGGTCAGCGGGACGCCGCCGCTCTGCAGCGAGGCCCGCACCGTGCGGCGGAAGTCGAGCCGCCCGCGCCGCCCCTTCCTGTGCTTGATCGTCAGCCGCGCCGCCAGCCGCCGGGCCAGCGGGTGCACCTCCCTGCGCAGCCGGGACAGGTCGGCCTTGGTGATGCGCAGGAAGTCGATCTGGTCGAGCGGCGGGCGTACGGCGGAGCGGGCGATGCGCTCCACGCCCGAGTCCTCGGCGATGCGGCGGCGGACATCGGTCGCCACCTCCTCCTCGAAGCGCCGGATCCCGGAGTTGACCCGCTGCCGCACGGTCTTCTCCGCCAGCCCGCCGCGCTCCTGCCCGGCCAGGACCTCGCGCAGGATGCGGGCCATCAGCGTCTCGGGGGACAGGGCCCGCAGGACGCTGTAGGAGAACCAGTTCTGCCGGCCGGGCCCGGACGCCTGCTGCCGCCCGAACCTGCTCACCATGGCCTGCGCGAACGCCCGCATCTCGGCCTCGCCGCCGTCGGTCAGCAACTGCGCGAGGTACGCCCGCAGCTCCTCGACGGTCGCCGTCTCCGGGTCCAGCGGCTCCTCGCGCGGGGCGCGCAGCCCGGTCGTCGTGGCCGGGAACCAGAGGTCGAACAGCACGTCGAACCCCGGCCGGTAGGCGGGCTTCTTGACCAGCGTCGCCGCGTACGCGGCCCGCAGCGACTCCCGGTCCACGAGTTCGACCACGCGCAGCGCGTTGGCGGCGTCCAGCCCCTCGGCGACCGACACGGGCACCCCGGCCTCGCGGAGCGCCCGTACGAACCCGACGTGCCGATCGACCAGCGAGCCGGCCTCAGGCATCGGGAAGCCCCAGCTCCTTGACCGCCCGCGTGTGGTCGGCGGCGTGCTTGAGCACCACGCCCAGGGTGCCCGCGACGGTGGCCTCGTCCAGCTCCTCCCTGCCGAGGGCGAGCAGGGTGTTGGCCCAGTCGACGGTCTCGGCCACCGACGGGGCCTTCTTCAGCTCCAGCGCCCGCATCGTCGCGACGGTCCTCGCGAGCTGCTCGGCGAGGTCGCCCCGGATGCCCGGCACCTGGCTGAGCACGATGTCGCGCTCCCGCTCCGGCGTCGGGTACTCGATGTGCAGGTAGAGGCAGCGCCGCTTGAGCGCCTCCGACAGCTCGCGGGTGGCGTTGGAGGTCAGCACGACGTACGGCCGGCGGCGGGCCACGACGGTGCCGAGCTCGGGGATCGTCACCTGGAAGTCCGACAGCAGCTCCAGCAGCAGGCCCTCCACCTCGACGTCGGCCTTGTCGGTCTCGTCGATGAGCAGCACGGTGGGCCGGTCGGACCTGATGGCCTTGAGCAGCGGGCGCTCCAGCAGGAACTCCTCGGTGAAGATGTCGTCGTCGGCGCTGGTCGCCTGGATGCGGAGGAGCTGCTTCTTGTAGTTCCACTCGTAGAGGGCGCGGGCCTCGTCCAGACCCTCGTAGCACTGCAGCCGGATCAGCTCGGACCCGGTCGCCGCGGCGACCGCCTTGGCGAGCTGCGTCTTGCCGACCCCGGCCGGGCCTTCCACCAGCAGCGGCTTGCCCAGCGCCGCGGCCAGGAACACCGAGGTGGAGATGGCGTCGTCGGAGAGGTAGTCCACGGCGGCGAGCCGTTCCGTCACGTCGGCGGGCGAGTCGAACATCTATGCTCCTGTCTGCGGGCCGAACTTTATTCTAGCAACTGAGCGTCGCCTTTGACCGATTCGACCAGGATGGGGATGACCGGTATATTCCTTCGTGCAAGGCGCCGCTAGCTCAGTTGGTCAGAGCAGCTGACTCTTAATCAGCGGGTCCGGGGTTCGAGTCCCTGGCGGCGCACCGCACAGAAACCCCAGGTCGATGTCTTGGCCTGGGGTTTCTCTGTTTCCAGGCGCTTCGCCGCCTCAAGGGGTGGCGGTCCTGGCCGGCGCGATTGAGCCGTCGTCGGCAGTGTCGTGCCTGTACGGTTCCTGGCGTGGCCTTTCCCTTTCCCGTCTTAGACGTGACCGACTGGGCCGTCGATCTTTATGAGCCGGAGGGCTCCGACGAGAAGATCTGGCTGATCCAGCCGGTGTTCGGGCGCCGGGCACTTTTCAAGCCGAATGTGCGCAACGATGACGCGGAGCGCGCGGATCATTGGCCGGAGAAGCTCGCCGCGGTGCTGGCTGCCGAGCTGGGCGTCCCCAGCGCTGAGATCGACCTGGCGGTTCGGTCGGGTCGCCGCGGGTGCGTCTCCTACGACGTGACCCTGCCCGGATGGGAGTTGCAGCCCGGGTTCCTCCTGCTCACAAGCTTCCTGGGGAGAGACCACGACCCCATGGACAAGAGTCACGAAGGACACACGTTGCTCAATATCCGGTCAGCGCTTGAGGGTTACCGGCATCCACCGGGGTTCGACGGGCCTGAAGAGTTCGGCGCCTTCGAGGTGTTCGCCGGTTACACGATGCTGGACGCGTTGATCGCGAACCGCGATCGGCACCCGGCCAACTGGGCGGTCCTGATCGGCCGAGAACAGGACGACCGACGGTTGTGTCCCTCCTACGATCACGCCACCAGCCTGGGATTCAGTCTCGCAGACGCCAAACGGACGCGATTGCTGGCCAAAGGCAGGGAGTGGGAAGCTCACCTGAGGCGTGGGACCGCATGGCGGTTCGAGGGATGTCGTAAGGTGCCGTTGACGGACTTCGCCGCAACGGCATTGGCGCTGGTAGGCGGATCGGTTCGGCGATACTGGCTTGACCGGCTCCACGCCTGTCGTAAAGATCGCGTTGAGATGGCGGTTGCGTCCATCCCGGAAATGTCAGAGGCGGCGCGTAGGTTCGCCGTAGAGCTTGTGGACGCCAACAGGAGGAGGCTGCTCGATGGCTAGCTCAGCCCAGTCCTCACCGTCGTGCACCCATGAGGCGGTGAGTTCCCCTCGACTGGTGGTGGCTCAGCAGGATCCGGTCTCGCGCGAGATCATGCCGGTCGGCATCCTGGAGAGCGCTGACGGCGGTTTCACCTTCAGCTACTTTCGGAGGGTGATGGACATCGGTGGCTTCCGCCCAATCTTCGGTTTCGAGGATCTGGAGCGCCGCTATACCTCCTCGACCCTCTTTCCGATGTTCAGTCAGCGGTTGATGAACCCCAAGCGACCTGACTATGACAGCTACCTCACGGTCCTGGGCCTGTCGAAGGGTGCTCCTCCGCTCAGGGTGCTCGGCCGTTCCGGAGGACGGCGCGCGGGCGACTCGATCTTCCTCGTCCCGGAGCCTCACGTAGCTGCGGATGGCTCTACTTCCACAGATTTCTTCGTTCACGGCGTCAGGTACAAGAGCGGGGCAGAGGAGAGGATCGCCGCTCTTGTCGAAGACGACGAACTGGCGCTGCGCCCTGAGCCCGCCAATCCGGTCAATCCCCGGGCCTTGCTGGTCACCCGAGATGGGGGCGAGCTGGGATACGTCCCCAATCTGTTGCTCGACTACGTCCACCAGGTCCGCGACGCCGGGGCTATGACCCTTCGCGTCGCCCAGGTCAACGGGTCGGACACGCCCCTGAATCTGAGGATGAGGGTTCGGCTCGAAGGCAGGGTGCCCTCCCGGTATGCGCCTTTCCGCGGTGAGGAGTGGGCCACGTTCTCGTGATCAGTGGGCGAGCAGGCGCAACGGGCCGCGCTTGCGTCCCTCACTGCGGAGTGGCTCATCGGGCGTGGCCGGCGAGCAGGCGGCGCCACCATTCGAGTGCCTCCCCGCGGCGCCACCGATCGGCCGTCCAGGACACGGGCGGGACGCCTCGGCGGGGAAGGGTGCGGCGGCGGATCTGGTAGACGCCGCCGCAGGCGACCAACTCGTAGGCGGTCATCCGGCAGGAGCAGGTGTAGGCGACGACCCGGCCGGGCGCGACTCCCTGCCCGATCCACCGCAGCGCCGTACGACCGGGACTCGGGACGGCCGGATGCGGGGAGATGCCAGGACAGTCCTCGTCCGTGAAGACATCCGGTGGAGCGAGAACGGCGGCGGACGCGGTCACCGGGCTTTCCATGCGGACGGGCGCGCCTGCTCGGCGATGCCCTCCTGTTCCGCGATGGCCTGGCACAGCCTCACCAGGTCGTCGGCATCGACCGTACGGTGTGCGCCCGCGTCCTCGACGGCCCGGGGGAACGGTCGCTCGCGGGTCGCCCAGAACCGCCCGGCGTCGCTGCGCATGATCCGCCATCCGGCGAACACCGAACTTACGGCGGCGACAGTCCTATCGTGTGTCATGGGTCAGGACCACCATCCTGATCAAGGGGTCCGTACGGCGGTGCCAGCGTCTACTGACCCCGGTTTCGATCTCGTCACCTCCGATTACAGCGGTGAGTAATCCCTTGATCACAAATGTGATGGGGGGACACTAAGGGTGGTCAGCACGTCCCCCTGGTCTGACAGCGAGGTGTTGGCGGTGGTCACAGAACCCCCCGCATGGGCCGTACGGCTGCGCGCCGAGCGCCGCAACCGGTTCTGGAGCCAGAAAGAGATGGCCCGCCGTCTGGCCGAGGCCGCCGACGACGACGTACGAGCCCGGCTCCCCTCCAGGGAGAGCATTGTCCGCCGCATCAAGGCGT
This sequence comes from Nonomuraea wenchangensis, assembly GCF_900111685.1. Classification (GTDB taxonomy): domain Bacteria; phylum Actinomycetota; class Actinomycetes; order Streptosporangiales; family Streptosporangiaceae; genus Nonomuraea; species Nonomuraea wenchangensis. The sequence goes on along the minus strand of NZ_FOHX01000002.1, from coordinate 553,945 downwards.
ACGAGGCCGGACACAACCAGCCCGACGACCCCTACCGCCTCCTGTACGCCCGCGCCTTCGACCTTGCCGAGGACGAGCTGTTCGAGCACAACCCTCACAACCTCGGGTTCGCCGGTGACGACGAGTGGGACGCTCTGGAACTGGCTCGCCGCGCCGCCGCGACCGAGGTCGGGCGGGAGACCCTTGAACGGCTGGAACTGGCGGTCGATGACCTGGCCGTGGCCTACCCCGGGACGCCGCCTCGCGAGTTGCTGGCGCGGGTGCGCCGTCACCTCTCCTACGTCTCCCAACTCCTGGACTCCAAGAAGACGCTCACCGAGCATCGGCGGCTCCTGGTGGCCGGCGGCTGGCTCTCTCTCCTCGCCGCGACCTGCCTCATCGACCTGCGCCGGCTTCCGGCCGCCGCCGCACGGCTTCGGACGGCTGCCCAGCTCGCCAAGGAAACAGAGCATCGCGAGATCGCCGCCTGGTGTCTGGAGACGGAGGCGTGGCAGGTCCTCACCGAAGGCGACTTCGGACGAGCCCTGACCCTCGCCCAGGCGGCGCAACGAGTCGCGCCCAGCGGCAGCTCGGCGTACATCCAGGCGACCGCCCAGGAGGGCCGGGCCTGGGCCCGCCTCGGCCAGGCCCGGGAGACCCACGAGACGCTGAACCGGCTGATGCGGCTCGTCGAACCTCTGCACGTCCCCGACCGGGCCGAACATCACTACCGGTACGACCCCGCCAAGTCCGACGCCTACCTCGCGACCACCTTGTGCTGGCTCGGTGATCCATCGGCCGAGCCGTACTCCCGAGGAGTGCTCGCCCGGCTGGAGTCAACGAGCGACGGCCCGCCACGGCCGCGCAGGGCCGTGGCCGCGCGGCTCGACCTGGCTCTCGCGCTCCTGGCCGCCGACCAGCCCGACGAGGCGGGACATCTGACTCTCGCCGCGATGACGAGCGGACTCCTCGTACCCTCCAACTACTGGCGGGCAGCCGAGGTGGTCCGTGGCCTGGAGACAAGGCGTACACCCGAGGCCGCCGAGCTGCGCGAGGCGTACCGCGAGCTCTGCGCCTCTGTCGTCCAGCCTTCATGACACCCCAACCAGGGGGGAAGGTCACCTGACCCTGCCGTTCTTGGACCAAATGCTGGCGAAGTTTATTTGCCGGATGGCCAGATCGATGGCCTTCGCCTCCTGGTCGGGCGGGTAGTTGTGGAATACCTCGTCCATAACAAATGTCGATATGGGGGGTTATCGGAATTAATTTAGTGCTCATCAAGGAGCCTGAGAAACAGTTCTCTCGCCAACCCCTTCGGACGCAGAAGTCCGACCGCGAGAGGACGCGACATGACCAACCACAACCCCGGCACGGGTCCCCACCCTCAGCCCCCATATCAGCAGCCCTTCGCTCAGCCCGGCTGGCAGCCTGCCGGCCCCATAGTGCCCCCGGCCCGTCCACGCCGGCGTTTCCTGGCCCACGGCCTGACTGCGATCGTCTCGTTGATCATCGGCGTGGGGATCGGCGCGGGTGGCGAGACCGGGACCTCGGCCTCCCCGCGCCCCATTGTCACGGTGACCGAGACCACGCAGGCCGAGTCGGCTCCTGCCGCAACCGAGACGGTCACCGCTGAGCCCGTGGTGGACTCGGAGGGAGAAGACGGCCCGCAGACCACGTTCTCCGGTGACGGTCAGTATCTCGTCGGTGAGGAGATCAAGCCCGGCACCTACAAGACGGCCGGGGCGGACGGTCCCAACTGCTACTGGGCCCGCCTGAAGAACGCCTCCGGCGAGCTCACCGCCATCATCGCCAACGGCAACGTCCAGGGCCAGACCAGGGTGACTGTGAAGAAGGGCGAGTTCTTCGAGACCAGCGGGTGCCAGGACTGGAAGCGGGTGGGCTGAGATGACTTCCTTCTCCCTCGTCGTACTGGCGATCGTGCTCGCGCTGGTCAGCGCCACGATCGCCTATCTGGTCGCCCGTGGCCGCGCGGCGGACGAGCGGGTCGCGTTGAAGCTCGCCGAGGAGCAGCGGACCCAGGCCGCCGAGCAGGCGGCTGCGCTGCGCCTCGAACGGGACAGGGCCCAGAGGCAACTGGCCGATCTGAGCCAGGCGCACACCGCCGCCCTGACCGAGCGCAGGACGCTGGACGAGCGACTCGGCCGGCTCGGCGCCGAGCTGGAGGCGACTCGGAACAGCCTCCGCCTTGAGCTGGCCGACGCGGAGCGTATGCGCGTCGGACTTCAGTCGGAGCAGGCGCGAGGAGCGGAGGCCGGCCGTCGCCTCCGCGACGCCGAGCTCTCGATCACCGCGCTGAAGGCGAAGGAGGCGGTCCTTTGCTCGGAGATCCAGGACCTGAAGACGCAGCTGGCCGAGTCGGTCATGCAGAAGCAGGCGCTGCTGGAGCAGGCCGCGACCGTGCAGGCCGTCCGCCAGGAGCTCGATCAGACCCGCTCGGACAACAACCGGCTCCTGGAGGAGACGCTGCGCGCGGCGACCAACGAGATGCTGAAGCAGTCTCAGGTCGAGCTGGTGACCAAGGCCGAGGCGACACTGAGCGCGGCCGGCAAGCCGGTCCGCGATCAGTTGGCGGAGATGGACCGGCAGCTCAAGGAGTTCTCCACCACGCGTGTCGCGGCCGAGGCCACGCTGAGCCAGCAGCTGGCCACGCTGACCGAGGAGGGCCAGCGGACCAGGAAGGAGACCAGGGCGCTCGTCGAGGCGCTCAAGAAGCCGCAGGTGCGCGGGTCGTGGGGCGAGATGCATCTCAAGAGGGCCGTGGAACAGGCGGGCCTGGTCGAGCGGTGCGACTTCGACACCCAGGTCCACTTCGCCGACGGCGAAGGTTCGCTCCGGCCCGACATGCTGATCCACCTGTCGGGTGGCAAGCATGTCGTCGTGGACTCGAAGGTTCCGATGGCCGCGTTCATGTCGGCGATCGAGGCCGATGACGAGACTGAGGTGGACCGGCACTGGGCCGACCACGCCCGGCAGTTGCGCCAGCACGTGGACGCGCTCGGGGGCAAGGAGTATTTCCGGAAGGTCGCCGCTTCTCCGGAGTTCGTCGTGCTTTTCGTGCCCAGCGATGCCTTTCTCCAGCCGGCGCTGGAGAAAGAGCCGACCCTGCTCGAGTACGCGGCCGGCAGGAACGTCCTGATCGCGACGCCGACCTCGCTCATCGCGCTGCTCCGCACCGTGGCGTTCGCGTGGACGCAGGCGGCACTGCAGGACAACCTCAAGCAGGTCTACGAACTGGGCCGCGAACTGTACGACAGGCTTTCTGTCATGGGCGGGCACCTCAACACCCTGGGCAGGTCACTCGACCGGTCGGTCAAGGCGTACAACGACACGGTCGGGTCGATGGAGGGGCGGGTCATGGTGACCGCGCGCAAGTTCCACACCCTCAAGGTCGTGGAAAGCCAACTGGTCGAGCTCAAGGCGGCCGAGCAGAGCACGCGGCCCCTCGGCAGCCCGGAGCTCGTGGAATCGGCCGGCGCCATGGCGGGTGTCCGAGCGATCCCGCCGGCGCCAGGCACGGAGAATGGACTCGCCGGTTGAACGGCGATATGCGGATTGACAATGCAGGGGATATGCATCATTCGGCCTTGTAAAGCTCCGCCTGGTTGATATTCTCCGGCAATCGGACCAGGCGGAGGTTGAGCATATGGAGCAGTGCAACGGTTGCGGCGGTGCGGTGTCGGAGGGAAAGCTCTGCGCATTGTGCATCGCGAAGATGGTCGCCTACCACGATGGTGACTATGACGACGAAAACGACCCCGCTGTGAAGCTCTATCACCAGGCCGCCGCCAAAATGAACGCGAATACCTCCTCCAGTTCGAGCGGGTGCGCTCTCGTCGTGCTCGCCATCACGTCCGTCTCCGCCGTGCTCGCGGCCACGGGGATCGGCGTGGAGAACCTCCTCTTCTGACGACGCTTTCTGGCGCGGCGGGGGTCAGTAGACGTAGCAGCCGACGCGGACCGGGACGGAGGCGGACCAGCGGCCGGAGGTGACGTCCTGGGCGCGGGCGTAGGCGTTGCCCGGTTTCCCCGGGATCGAGCAGTCGACCTTGCCGGTTCGTTTGCCGAAGCTTCCGCCGGCGTACCCGCCGTTTCGCGTGGCCGTGACCGTGCCGCTCCAGAAGAGCTTGCCGGTGTTGTAGTAGATGAACACCTTCACCTGGCCCGGGTTGAAGTGGCTGCCGTTCAGTTTCAGCCGGGGGATGTCGTCGGTGGAGGTGGTGCTGGCGGTGCCGTCGCCGTTGTCGACGGGGCCCAGCCGGTACGTGGAGATCCACAGCTTGGCCGTGACCCGGCGGTCGGCGGCCTGGGCGTTGTCCTGCCGCGCCTCGTCGCGGCTGCGCGGGGTGACGCAGACGTCGTCGCCGGTGAAGGCTTCCCGCCAGACCGTTCCGTTCACGCAGGTGTGGGGGCCGTACGCGCCCGTGACCCAGTTGGTGTACTTGAGGCGGTTCTCCACCTGGGTCCGTTCGCGCACCTTCGGGGTGACGCAGACGTGGTCGGTGGGTCGCGCTTCCCGCCAGACGAAGCCGACCTGGCAGGTGTCCGGAGGGGGAGCGGTGGACGCGGCGGCGGGGGCGGGTAAGAGGGCGAGGGTCAGGGCCGCCGTCAGGGCGGCATTTCCGCTGGCTTGATATTTCATGATTTTTCCTCCAATGGGCCGATGATGCGGTAGCCGTGGCGGGCGGCGACCTCGGTCAGCAGGTCAGGGTCAGGGGCGTGGCCGGTGAGGTCGGCGATGTCGGCCGCGAAGTGCTCGAAGCCGGCAGGCCAGGTCAGTTGCAGCAGGCGGAGCGGGGAGTCCTGGCGGTTGGCGAAGGCGTGGGGCAGGTCGCGGGGCAGCAGGACGAAGTCGCCGGATCCCGCCTCCCAGGTCCGGTCGCCGCAGTAGAGCCGGACGGTGCCCGACAGGACGTAGAACGCCTCGTCGTCCTTCTGGTGCACGTGCCAGGGAGTGGCGAAATGCGGTGGGCACTCCTGCTCGATCAGGGTCAGGGCGCCGCCGGTCTCCGGTTCGCCGGCTTTCACGGTCATCGTGGTGCCGAGGAAGTGATGGCCGGCGCCGGCGCCGGCGGGCAGGTGGAGGGCGCTCATGGCCGCTCCTGCTGGGTGTAGAGCCGGATCTCGATGCCGTCGGGGTCGGTGATGCCGCCGATCAGCCAGCCCACGCTGCCCTCGGCGATGCCGGAGTGACCCACCTGGAGCTCGTCCAGGTGCTCGGACCAGGCGCGGAGCGCTTGCAGGCTCGGCACGGCCAGCGCGACCGGGTCGAAGCCGTGCCAGCCGGCGGCCCGGTCGGGCTCCTCGCGCAGCGCGAGCATGAGCGTACGGCCGGCGTCGGTCAGCGCCACGCCGCGCAGCACGCCGTCCTCGACGAACTCGATCGCCACTTCGAGCCCGAGCACGCGGCGGTACCACTCCAGGCTCTTGTGCACGTCGGAGATCGGCAGCTTGACGTGATGGAACCCGCCTAAGAGCACCATGATCCACCTCTTGTAGTGAGACTCTAAGGTCACACTCTAAAGTGCTACCCTAAACAAATGGAAGAGGCGAAAAGTCCGAAACGCCGTTCGGCGGAGACCAGAAACCGCATCGTGCGCTCCGCCCAGGAGCTGTTCGTCACACGCGGCTACGCCGGGACGACGTTCCAACTGGTCGCCGACGCGGCCGAGGTGTCGGTGCAGACGGTCTACTTCCATTACGGCACCAAGAGCGAGCTGCTCAAGCACGTGGTCGACGTCGCCAGCGCAGGGGACGACGAGCCCGTGCCGCTCCTGGGACGGCCCTGGTTCGTGGCCTTGCAGGCGACGGAGGACCCGGTGAAGGTCGTAGGAGGATGGGTGCACGAGAGCGGGGTCATCCTCGACCGGGTCGCCCCCGTCCTGGCAGTGGTGCGGGACGCGGCGGCCGGCGACGCCGGCATGGCCGCCCAATGGGCCGCGAACAGCCGGGAGCGGCACACCGCCCACGGGACGGTCGTCGCCATCCTGGCCCGCCTGGGGGCCCTGCGGCCCGGCCTGACCGAACGCCGGGCCACCGACATCACCGTCGGGATCCTGTCACCGGACCTGTTCCTGGTGATGCGGCGCGAATGCGGCTGGACGACCCCGCAGTGGGAGGACTGGGCCGCCGACCAGCTCGCCCACGGCCTGCTGGCCCCCTGATCAGGGGGTGCGCAGGCGCTGGAAGTCGGTCAGGCTGCGCCGGTAGAAGGTGAGGTCGCGCTCCAGCTTCTCGCGGGTGAGCCGGGCGGGCTCCGACTCCCGCAGCGTCCGGCCCTCCTCGCTCCAGAACGCCTCGGCGGGCAGCTCGGCGGCGCCCTCGGGGAAGAACTTCAGCGCCTCGGCCACGGCGTCGGCTGCGAAGCGCCAGTTGGTCGCCACCCGCTCGTAGGCGTCATCGCCGGCCGCCGCGCCGGCCGCGTACATCAGGCCGCCCTCCAGGGCGCGGCCGGCGTAGGTGGCCGCGACCAGCGTCCACTGGCCGGGGTCCAGCAGCTCCGACAGGCCCGCGCCGAACGTCAGCCCCTGCTCGCGGGCCGCCTCCTCCGCCTCGTACGGCACCAGCACCTCGGCCTCGCCCAGCCGCAGCACCAGCCCGTCCGGCTCGTGCGCGACCTCGGCCGCCGCCGAGCCCCGCGGCCGGACCAGGTCGAAGTGCACGTACGCCTCCACCAGCGAACGCGCCAGCCCGCGCTCAGGCATAACGGCCCGCCAGCTCCTGGTAGGTGTCGCGGACGACCAGCAGCCGGTCGAGCGCGAACCTGCCGGGCTCGGCCGCCCGCACCAGCCGCCCGCGTTCGGACCAGAAGCCGTCGTCCGGCACCGCGTCCGCGCCCGGCGGCACGAACTTGACGGCCTCCTCGACGGCCGCCGCCGCGACCCGCAGCGACCGCAGCGCCTCGTCCCTGTCGTCGACGGGGACGTTGCCGGCCGTGAGGTCGGCCACCCACAGCCATTCGCCCGCGTCCAGCAGCTCCGACGGCTCAGGACCGCCGAAGGTCGGGTAGCCGGACGGCACCACCGGCTGTTCCGGCAGCCCGAACACGTATTCGCGGGCCGCCCCGCACACCTCGCACACCCCCGTGTAGCGGTTGGCCAGGGTCCCCTCGACGTTCACCAGGCCGCTGCGCCAGGTGGTGTCGACCGACCCGCAGGCGCACGGGTGCAGGTCGAAGTAGAGATGGGCCTCGTCCCTCGTCCGGGCCACCGCGAATGCCATACCCGTCCTTCCTCTCCGGCGGAACTCTCATGATGCCCGACCCCGTGGGGCCGCTCATGCCCCTATCCGCTGCTGCTCGTCGGGACGCGGCCAGGGGCGCTGGCGCGCGCCCGGACGAAGGCCGCAGCGGCACGGCTCGCCGTCGGGGCAGGTGCACTCCGGCTCCGGCGGGTTCCAGCCGGTCGTGTCGGCCAGCCTGCGGGCCCTCGCGTAGCGGGCAGGGCGGTCCACCGGGCGGGGGTCCGCCGCCAGGGTGCCCAGCTCGGTCGCGACGGGCGCGGCGATCAGCCGCCAGACGCCGGGGCCCGAGGCGGCGAGCAGGTCGTGCAGCACCCCCAGCCGGGCGGGGCGCTGCGCGGCGGTGGCGGAGCGTACCTGGCGGACGGCCTCGTGCACCTCGGCCAGCGCCGCGAGGTCGGCGTCCGGTCGGCCCTGCGCGCGGGCGACCGCGGCGGCGGCGGTCGCGGCGGCGGCGCGCTCGTTCGCGCCGACCGTGCGGGTGGCGTCGGTCCGTACGGTGAGTACGCCCGGATCGGGCGTGCCTGAGTTGTCCGGGCGGATCTCGACGGGGATCGGCGGGCGGCCGGGCAGCACGAGGTCGGCCAGGTCCGGGCCGTACAGGTGGACGCGGGCGCCCATCAGCGCGGCGCCGCGCACGAAAGCCTGGGCGGCGGCGGCCTCCGGCAGCGCCGGGCGGTTCCTGATCGCCGCGACGTGCGGGGAGGTGAGCGCGCCGGTCCGCGCCAGCGCGAGCAGCGCGGACGCCGCGCCGGGCTGTCCCGGCGCGAGTCCCGCCCGCTCCGCCTCGGCCCGCAACGCCGCCGCGGCGCCGCGGTGCCCGCCCTCGTTCACCGCGACCGCGAGGCCCCGGATCCGCGCCAACGTCGCCGCCGCCGTCGTCTCGTTCGTGGGGTTGGTGGTGGCGGCGTGGGTGGCCAGGTGTTCGGCCACGGACACGGTGGCCTCGTGGCCGGGGTTCGCCGGGACGCGGAGGGTCAGGCGGCCGGGGGTGTCCTCGGTGACACGTACCTCCGTCGTGCCCGCCGGCGCCGGCTCCAGGGCCAGGGTGAACGTGCCGCCGCGCGTGGTGACGGTGAAATCGCCGGGCCGGCCCGGCACCTGGGCCAGCCCGGCGACGCCGGCGATCTCGGCCAGCCGGGACAGCCCGGCCGCCGAGGTGTCGAGGCCCGCCGTGATCTCGGCGTTGAGCAGCCGCGCGATCCGCCCCTGCGACCGGTCGGCCACGGGCACGCGCGGCCCCGTTCCCCAGGGCGGTGGTGGCGGGGTGTGGCCGCGGCGTTCGAGGTCGGTGGCGACGGCGTCGATCGCGTCGGCGAGCAGCGCCCGCCGGGCCGGGTCCGTGGTCGCCCGCCACTTGTTCGACAGGTGGGCGTGCTCGTCCAGCCGGGGGATCACGCAGAGGTCCGTGCCCTCCGCCTGGCCGGGCGACAGCGACGGCCTGACCACGCCCTGCGGCGCGCCCGCCGCGGTCGCCGCCACCTCCTGGGCGAGGTGCGAGTACTCGTGCACCAGGACCGACGACACGACGTCCGGGTGGACGCGCGGCCAGACGCGCAGGATGTGCGGATCGTCCGGCGTGCCCGCGCGCAGCTCGGTGGAGGCGTTCAGCCCCGCGCCGGGCTCGCCCACCACCACGTGGACGTGCTGGTCGGGCGCGGCGGCGAAGCGCATGGTGACCGAGTCGTCCCCGCTCCAGGTCACGCGGGAGGCGGCGCCGCCGAGGTCGGCGGCGGTGACGTGCTGCGCGCGCAGCTCGGCCAGGGTCAGGTCGGGGTCCCCGTCGGGGCGGCCCGATCTGGCCAGCGGCGTGTTCTCGATGGCGGGCGAGGACACGCCGGCCGAGATGCCCTGGCCGACGCTGCCGCCGACCGCCGCCTGCCCGCTGACGTGCTGGACGGGCCACGCCGCCGTGCCGTCGACGACGAAGGTGCCGCGCGCCGTCAACTCGGCCACGACCTGCTGGGTGAACGTGCCGGGCACGCCGGAGGTCATGAAGACCTCGCGCAGGTTGAGGCCGATCCGGTCGGCGGCGGTCAGCACCGCGGGCGGGACGGTGGCGAGCGCCTGGGCGAACCCGCCGTCCGGGGCCTGGCTGAGCAGGGAGCCGTCGGGGAAGGCCAGGTAGCGGTGGACGCCGTTCCTCTCGCGGACGGCCACGCGGACCGCCTCGCCGCGCTCGCGGGCGGCCAGGCGGGCGGCCTCGACGATCTGGACGAGCCCGCGCACGTTCTGGGTGGGCACGAAGGCGCGCGCCCGGTCGGGGGCGACGGGCGGCGGGGTGAGCCGCACGCCGTTCTCCATCCGGGACCGCAGCTCCGCCAGCTCGTGCTCCAGCAGCGTCACCTCGACCTCGCCGCTCGTGGCGCTCGGCAGGCGCACGGGGTCACCGACGACCCGCTCGTCCTGGCCGCGCAGGCGGGCGACGTACTCGAAGGTGAGGTCGTAGTCCACCCGGAGCCGCACGTTGTAGAGGCGGCCCTTCTCGAACTTGCTGCGCTCGCGCCGGGCCCCGTGGTGGTCGGACACGCTCTCGGACGCCTGCTCGCCCGCCCGTATGCTGCCGTCCAGGCCGGTGTCGGCGTGGCCGGCGTTGCCGCCCACGCCGACGGGCATCCTCCGGCCGCGTGAGACGGTGGTGTTCGTGGCGTCGGCCGCCCGGTCCACCTCGCCCTTCTCGGCCTCGTACGGCCCGGCGACGACGGTGAGGTCCGACAGGCGGGCCTGGATCCGTACCCGGGCGCCCTGGTCCTTGAACTTCAGCCGCGACACCCGTTCGACGTGCCCCTCCGGCGCGGCCATCCGCTCGAACGAGGTCAGCAGCCCCGAGAGGGACAGCCGCCTGGTCAGCTCGTTCTTGCGCTCCTCGACCGCGGCCTGGCCCAGCATCTTCGTGAACTGCGCGGTGACGGTCTCCAAGAGGGTGGGCTTGTCCGGAGCCTCCCAGAGCCCCTGCGGGAAGAGGCCGGGATGCGGCTCGGCCCGCCGCGGGTCGATCGTGAGGACGACCGGGCCCGGGTCCTGGGCCGCGCTGACGACCATGCCCGTGGGGATGCGCCGGACGAGCTTGGTGGTGTAGACGGCCTTGGCGTAGCGGACCCTGCGGAGGAGCTTGGCGGTGGCCGTGGCGACCTTGCCCTTGCGCACCTGCCGCCGCTCCACCTCAATGATCAGCCTCGGCGTCTGCTCCACCCGGTGGTGCCCGACGAACACGCTCATCCGCAGGAGCCGCACGTCCTGCTGGTTCACCGACACCGAGTACGACTGGCTGAGGTCCGTCGACAGGCCGAGTCCCTGCCCGTCGCCGTTGTCCGCGCCGTTGTAGTCCAGGCCGCCCGAGTAGGAGCGGTTGTAGGACGCGGACCTGGTCCGGTCCGTGTAGCGGTAGTACTGGAGGATGGTGCCGGCCTGCGAGGTGTGCGAGAGCAGCCGGCCCCGCCGGGAGTCGCCCTCGTCGTCGTACACCAGCCGCGCCCGGACCGTCACCTCCTCGGCTCGCGACGCCTGCGCGTCGCCCTGGACGTGGTAGGTCCTCTCGTAGCCGGTCCGCGACCACATGTCGGCCACGTGGATGACCACCGCGTCCCGAGAGAAGTCGACCTTCACCTCCTCACGCAGCGTCGGGCTCGCCTCCGTCACGCCGGGGAAGGCGGCGTTCACCGCGTCGAGCACCGCATTCAGCGGGTTGACCGCCTTGCCCTGCTCGTCGAGCAGCGCCAGCGACTCCATGGCGCCGATGCCCGCCGCCCGGTCGTAGGAGGAGGCGAGCACGACGTCCCTGGAGTTCTCGATCTGGGTCGCCGCGTCCCGCAGCGCCTCGTCGAGCTGCTGGTCCACGCCGCCCTGCCGGGCCGTGGTCGCCGCCGGCCCGAGCCCCGTCACCTCTCTGATCTTGGCGAGCAGGGCCTCCGGGGTGTGGCGGGCGGCGTACCCCACGTCCGTGCCGGCCGCCCGCGCCGCGGTGAGGTCCTGGAGGTAACGCTGCACCAGGGGAACGGCGAGGGTCTGGTCGAGGGTGAGGCTGCCGTTGAGGAACCGCTCGACCGCGTCGCCCACCAGCCGGCCGGGCAGCGCGATGTCGCCCTCGGCGTACATGAGGAGGGCGTCGTACTCGGGGAGCGAGAACAGCGCGGTCCCGTGCGCGTCGGCCGTCCTGACCTGGCCCAGCGGCATCCGGCTGTCGGTGGGCAGCGGGTTCAGCCTGCTCTCCGCCCCCGTCAGCGTGAGGTCCACGGGGGCGCGGACGATGTACTGGCGGCCGTGCTCGATCGTCAGCTCCTCGGTGCCCCAGATGTCGAGGAGCGAGGTGGACTCGGAGGTGCCGCCCGAACGGGAGGGCAGCGTGAGCCCGCCGCCGTCCCGTGAGGTCCCGCCGTCGTCGAGGTCGGCCCCGCTGACGGAGGCGCCGACGTTCACGCCGGAGGAGCCGCCCCAGGAGACGCCCGCGCTGTTCAGCCCGAACAGGATGTTGCCGTTCACCTGGTCGACGACGGCCAGCACCTCTGCCTCGCCGGTCTCGGCGGACACCGACAGCGCCGACCGCGTCGGCATCCCCTGGGGGCGGACCGCGAGATCGGTGGTGAGCGGCCGGTTCAGCAGCTTGGGGTGGGCGACGAGGTTGCGCACGTTCAGGAACGCGGCGATGTGCTGGAAGGCCGCCGAGTCCCCGCGCATCGCCTCGGGCAGCACCTGCTGCGCGGCGGGGATCAGCCCCCGCACGTCCATGTGGAGCAGCCGGGCCCGCGACAGCAGCCGGCCCCGCATCGGGCCGAGCGGAGCCGACACGGGCGCGGGCGCGCCGGCGCTCGTGTCCGGCGGGAGGAGGTCCGCGGCGAACAGGAGCTTCGCCCGTCCCCGGCCGGTGGCCAGCGTCTCGGCCTTGCCCTTGTGCACCAGCTCGACCTTCAGGTCGTGCGCCAGGGAGAAGATCGCGGCCGGGCCGGTGGTCTCCTGGAGCGTCACCACGTTGACGGTGCTGCCGGCGCTGGAGCCCACCGTACGGGTGGCGTTGCCGCCGGCGTTGACGCCCACCTCGTGCGCCAGGCCGTCCTGGCCCTGCTCCGGGCCGTCGCCCACGGCGACGGAGCCGCCGCCCGCGTACGTCCGGGACCTGCTGATCCCGCGCCCCGAGGTGTCGGAGCCGATGCCGAGGTTGACCACCGTCTCCGAGTCGGTGTAGCCGAGGTAGAGCACGTCGCCGAAGTCCTGCCGCAGCGACAGGCGCAGCATGTAGTGCTCCGAGGTGCCGTTGAGGCTGTTCATCACCAGGTCGACGACCAGGCCGCCGGTGCCGTCCTGCTCGGCCTGGGCCAGCGCGTCGTACGCCGACCTGATCCGGTGCTCGGACAGCTGCTCCAGGACCTCCTGCCGGTTGAGTATCTGGCTGGCGCGTTCGAGGCGGTCGGAGGAGTACTCCGGGACGCCGTTCACGGTCTTCGGGATGAGGCCGCGCGTGGCGAGCTGTTCCATGACCTTCTTACGCACCGCGTCCAGCCCGTCGATGTCCTGGACGAGGGCGGGGCCCGCGCCGCGCAACTGCTCCGGGCCGTCGCCGAGCCACTCGGGCAGCTCCGGCTCCCTGCCGGGCGGCGGGTCGGGCCGCGGATCGCCCTGCAGCACCTCGCGGCCGTCCGCGCCGATGAGCGGCCGGCCGTTCCGGTACACCAGCGCCGCCCGGTCCACGGGCAGGCCGTAGCGGTAGGCGGCCGACTCCCGCATGCTGACCAGCACCGTGCTCCGCACCGGCGGCAGCTTGACCGGCCGGCGGCCGATCCGCTCCACGGTGAACGTCGTCCGCGTCTCCAGGCGGTAGGCCTGCTTCGGGCTGGTCTTGCGGTGCACGCTCGGATAGATGGCCTGCTTGTTCGCGGTCGCCGAGTACGACCGGCCCCCCGACCTGGAGCCCCTGGCCTTCGGGCCGATGTCGGGCGCGTAGCCGCCGGGGCCGTTGACCCCCTGGAAGGCGTCGAGGTTGAGCCCGGCCGAGGCGCTGAACTCCATCGACCTGCCGGCGGAGGTGCCGCCGGGCGTCGCGGCGAAGTCGACGAGCACCTCCTCCTCCCACTCCTCGGCGGTGCGCCCGCCCACCGGCTCGGCGGCCACCAGGACGACCTCGGTCTGCGCGGTCACCCGGAGGTCGGGTTCGCCGTTGACGCCGAAGACCCGTTCCAGCCCCTCCGGCGTGGCCGCGTCGCGCAGCCGGTGGGACAGCTCGGTCATGAACGTGCGCAGCTCGCCGTGGGCCCTGCTGCCCACCTTGGCGTACTCGCCGCCGGCCGCCTCCATGATGTCCGTGAGCGCGTCGTCCATGCCGGTCATGGCGCTGACCAGGACGTGGTTGGGCATCCGCGGGTCCCGCTGGTCGTCGGCGATCCAGGCCAGCTTGCGCGGGGCCGCGTCGGTGTAGGAGTGGGAGACCCACAGCCGCTGCGAGGCGGAGTCGCCCGGCGCGCCCGAGTCGACCACCGTCGTGTCCCGCCAGCCGCCGCTCTCGCTGGTCTGGATGTCGACGGTCCAGCGCGCGGCGGCGTCGAACAGCAGCGACTCGCTCCGGTTGTCGGCGACCGCGCCGCCCTGCGCGAACACGCCGGCGCCGCCCGTCGCCGCCGAGTTGCGCCCGCTCCCCATGCCGAGGGTCACGCCCACCAGCTCCATCACGGCCCGCGGCCATTCGCCCTCCGGCAGGAGCTGCGCCAGGACCGCCGTGTTGAAGCCGCGCGACAGCCCGAAGCTGCCCGCCTCCGTGGCCGAGACGATGTGGGAAGCCTGGAAGAACAGGCCGACCATCATCTCCGACGCCTTGACGCCGAGGTCCAGCACCTCGACCAGGTCACTGAGGGTCAGCCGGACCCGCACCTCCACCGCCTTGGCGCCCTGGCCCACGCGCAGCACGACGCCGTCGGGGGAGACGGTCTGGTGGAAGTCGGCGCGCAGCGCCCGCTCCAGCCCGTCCGGCGTGAAGCGGTGGGCGGACCCGTGCCGCGCCAGCAGGTCGTTCACCGTGGAGGTCAGGGCCGACAGGTGGGCGAGCCGTCCCGTGGGCATCGCGCCGGGCAGGGTGTCCGGGTCCGGCAGGGCGGCGGCCATCGCGTCCAGGTATCTCTGGTGCTGGTCGAGAGCCCTGGCGGTCTGCCATCCGGCCACCGTGGCGATGGGGACGTCGCCGGGCGGCGTCGGGCGGCCCTGCGCGGCGTACGTCATGGCCTTCAGCGCCCGCTCGTACGCCCGCCGCGTCTCCGCCGCCTGCTCCAGGGCCGCGCGGTACGCCTTGGCGATCCTGGCGTGCCGGGCCTGCGTGGCCCGGTGCACCCGGTTCTCCTGCCTGGCCTTGCGCGCCCGCTCGAAGCGGGCCTCGTCGTGCTGCCTGAGCGCCTTCCTGGCCCGGCGGGTCGCCTGGCGGGCCTGTACGCGGGCCTCCTCGGAGCTCTGCTCCTTCGCGGCGATCTGGAGCTTCAGCTGCTCCTCGGCGTGGGTGAGCGTCTGGAGGGTGTCGCGTACCTGCTGGATGGTCGGGTTCGTGCCCGGTAACGGCGGCGTCTGCTGCGTCCGGGTGCCCTGCGCGGGAGCCCAGGGCGGAGGCGGCAGGGTCTGGACCTCCTTCGCCAGCTGCCGGGACAGGCCGTCGATGTCCACGGCGAGCAGGCGCTTCTCCTGGAGATCCGACGTCTGGTGCCACTTCTCGGACAGGAAGGCCAGCTCGTTGAGCTGGGCCGCGACGCACAGGTTCTCGGTGGCCTCGGCCTTGCGGCGGCCACGACGGCGGCCGTGCCCCTCCTGCGTCGCCTGGAGGGTGTCGGTGATCTCGTGCAGCCACACCCGGGAGAGCTGGTCGTCCGCGACCCTCGGGTTGAAGTGGACGACGTGCGGGGCGTTCTCGTCGGTGCCATGGGCGACGTCGTCGCCCTGGGCGAGGTCGGTCTGGCCCATCAGGTCGGGCGACAGGCCGCCCACGACCGGGCGGAAGTGGTGGGTGCCGTGCTCGCGGGTCTCGACCACCAGCGTGCTGCCGTCCTGCGACCAGGTCAGGCTGAGCACACCCTGGTTCAGGAAGTGGCGGGCCAGGAGCTCGGCTACCGCGTTCCGTACCTCGTCGAGGGTCAGGTCGGGGCCCTGGCGGCCGTCGGTGACGTAGCGGGTGCCGGGGGTCGGGCGGGAGGTGACCGTGCCCGGCTTGCTGGTCGCGGCGGCCGGGGCGGCGTCGGGGGCCGGGGCGGGGGTCGTCTCCGTGTCGGCCGCGGCTTGGGAGATCAGGAGCAGGGCGGACGCCTCGGCCTGCAGGTCCGCGAGGCTCTCCACCTGGGTGGCGCGGGTGTTGAGGGCGGTCCTGATGCGGTTCATGGTGGCGACCGGGATCGTCCGCACGCCGTCGGCCGTGGGGACGAGCAGGTCGCCGGCCGGGCCGATCACCGCGCCGGGGAAGTCGGTGGTGAGCGCGCCGATCAGCGCCGTACGGGCCCGCGCGCCCGGCGTCACGGAGGCCACGGGGGCGCCGGCGGGGTTCACGTCGTCGGCCAGCCGTGTGGCCGCCGGCTGGACGTCGGCGCTGTCCGGCTGCGGCGCGGCGGCGGTCTCCGGCCCCGAGGCGGCGTCGGGCTGGGACGCGGCGGCGGCGTCCGGCTGCGGTGCGGTGCCGGCCTCGGCCTGGGCGGGGGTGCTGTCCGGTTGCGGCGTGGAGGTGGCGTCGGGCTGGGGTGCGGTGGTCGCGTCCGGCTGGGCGGTGGTCGCGTCCGGCTGGGCGGGAGTGGTGTCCGGCTGGGTGGTGGGGTCCGGTTGTGGGGCGGTGGTTTGGTCGGGCTGGCTTGCCGGCTGGTGCTGCTGCTGCCTGGTGCGGCGGGGTTCGGAGCCGTCCGCTTCCGGTGTCGCGGGCGCCTGGGGCTGGTGGTCGGGGACCGAGGGCTGGGAGGCGGTCCTGGCGGGGCGGCGCTGGGTGGACGGGTCGGCGTCCGGAGCGCCGGTGGCCGTCCGCCGGGCGCCGTCGTTCCCCGTGAGGTCGTTCGTGGCGAGAGGGCTCGCCGGCGCGCGGCCGGGCGTGGAGACGGTGCTGCGGACCTGCGTCGGGTCCGCGCCCCCAGGGCGTCCGGCGGCGGCGGCGGCGGCCGGGTCGCCGCCGCCGTTCGGCCCGCTGCCGCTCGGCCCGGTGTTGACCGGGCTCCCGGCCGCCGGGTCCCCGGGCGGGGCGCCACCGGCGCGGGCGGCGTCGGCGCGGGCGGCGGCGTCGTACGCGGAGGCGAGCGAGGTGATCGGATGCGCGAGCGTCGTGTAAACGTCGGGGTTGAACGGGCTGATCGTGTCGGTGCGCCCGGCACCGCCGAAGAAGCCCCCCAGCAGGGCGTCAGGCGTGAACGGGTTCTGCCACTGCCCGTAGACGAGCCCGTTGGCGATGAAGCTGCCGACCGGCGAGGCGATCGTGTTCGTCAGGCCGGTGGTGAGCGCCCGCCCGCCGAACCCCGGCACGCTGCGGGTGACGCGGGACATCGGCCCGGCCAGCCGGGTGCCGACGATCGCGCCGCCGCCCGCCCCGATGGCCGCGGCCTTGGTCTTGTCCCAGTCCCACTGCTGCCGCGTGCCCATCTTCATCTGCTGGTACTGCGCGACGGCGTCGAGGAAGACCTCCTCGCCGATCTCCTCGATCAGCTCGCGGCCGATCGAGGAGGCGAGCAGCCGGGTGATGAGGCCGCGCCCGGTGGCGCCGCTGAGCACGGTCACCCGGGCGAGCTGCCGGGCGGCGAGCTGCCTGCCGCCCACCATGGCGAGCCGGACGAGGATCCGGCTGATGGCCGCGCGGGCCGCCGCCGCGTACGGGCCGATGATCGCGGTGCTGGAGCCGGCGGTGAAGAAGGCGGCGTACAGGGCGATGGCGATGGCGACGACGGTCACCCAGAAGGCGACGTTGATGGAGAGCTTGGAGTATTGGGTCTCGACGGCGAAGTCGTTCGCCTGCTGGGTGTACGCGTGCGCGTTCTGCGCCACGCCGGACAGTCCGCCCTCGTGGCCGTAGAGGAACTGCGCCCTGGAGACGAAGTCGGCGGTGGCGGGCGCGGCCCAGCCGGTCGCGACCACGCGCGCGGCGGCTCCGGCCTCCGGCGCGGAGGAGACGGCGCCCGAGCCGAGCGCCTGGTATGCCTGGGCCAGCTTCGACAGGCCGCTCTCGCTGGCCTCCGGCCACTTCTGCCCGGCCGACAGCATGGGGATGAGCCAGGTGATCACCCACTCGGGCAGCGCCTCGGTCTCCCAGACGGGCTCGACGTCGCGGTCGATGCGTACGGCGACCGCCTCGCTCGGCAGGCCGCCGCCGTTCTGGCTGCCGGGGTTGGTGAGTCCGCCGCCGCTGTTGGTCGCCACGTCGCCGGGGTCAGACCTGCATCGTCAGGTTGGCCTGCAGGTCGTTCTTGATGTCGGCGTCGGTGAGAAGGGTGTTGTCGACGTTGGCGCGCACCCTGGTGCCTGCGTCGGCGATCGCCTCGGCGAGGTCCTCGTACTGGGTGAGCATCCGGTTGGGGCCGTCGCCGCGGAAGTGGGCGGTCCAGAAGGACTGGCCTTCGGTGCCCCCGCCCCACGGCTCGGCCGCGAGCGCGGCCTTGACCTGGGCGATGAGGCGGGTGGCCTCCTCGTTCAGGTCGTCGGCCATCGTGGTCCACTGTGTGATGCCGCGGTAGACGACGGGCTTCGCGATCTGCGTGCCGTCCCAGAGCCTCACCTTTTGCCCTCCATCCGGTCGGCGAAGCGGGCCATGGCGGTGTCGAGGTCGCCGTCGAGGTGGGCGAGGAGCTCGTCGCGTGGCACGACCGGCTCCAGGACCTCCACGACGCGCTCGCGTGCCTGGTCCGTGGCCCGCTGTACGGTGTCGAGGATCGTGCGGGCCAGGGCGCGCGCGTCGGGGTGCCGGTAGATGCGCGGGTCGAGGTCGAGCCCGACGAGCTCGCCGCGGGCGCCGACGGTCGCGGTCACCAGGCCGTCACGGGACTTCGCGGTGGCCCGCAGGGACTTGGCCTTCTCGTGCAGCTCCTGGCCGGCGTCGGTGATCTGCCGGAACATCTCGCGCAGTTCGTCGGCGTAGGCGCGCATCGCCGCCGCGTCCGGCCGATCCGACGAGACCACCAACAACCCCCGTTGCCAAGCTCACGCGTCCCCGATGTCACTCACGTGTTACCGATCAGTTTCCGTCACATGAACAGCAGAAGGCAAGACGTCTATCAAAAGTGTTGAATCCCGACATCTAGCGGCATGGCGTGTTCGCGCAGTTCCGAGACCTCCTCCCGGGGCACCCACCGCCGGTAAACCCCGCGCTCGATCCGCTCCAGCCCGAGTTCGCGCGCCGTCAGCACGGAGCCGCCGAGGTACTCCAGGCACACCTGCCCGTCCCGCTCCTCCCGTACGAGGAACGCCTCCTGCCGCCAGCGGCACAGGGTCCTCACCAGGTGCACCGCCTCGCACTCGGGCGCGGGCACCGTACGGACGTGGCAGCCGGGCTCGACCTCCTCGAAACCGTCCAGCGGCTCGGGGCTCCGCAGCCGGATCCACAGCTCCATGGCGTGCGGCTCCGGGCTGGCCAGGTAGTCGGCGCCCTGCCAGCGGGCCAGGTAGAAGCTCCCGCTCATGCCGCCCGCGTCCCGATGAGCAGCCATCGCCGCAGGTCGCCGTGGTACAGCGCGCGCCGGTGCTCGGTGCCCCTGGCGGTCAGCTCCCAGATCTCCGCGCCGTGGGGGAGCGGCACGTCGTACACCTTGTACTCGCGGATGACGTGGTCGACGCTCGGCACCAGGCCCATCCCGACGAACGGCGGCTCCTCGACCACCCAGCCGGCGACCGCCGCGCGGCTCTCCTCGTCGGTGCCGCCGTAGGGCGTGAGGTAGAGCTCCAGGCCGGCGGGCCGCCAGCGCAGGACGTTCAGCGAGCCGTCCTCCGTCAGGATGTCAGGCCGGCCGAGCGCCGCGGCGAGCACGTCCGGCGTGGCGATGTGCGAGACGTCGAGCGCGTGGTGGCAGTAGCCGGAGATCCGCGGCTCGCCGCCGGTCAGCAGGTCGTGGATGTCGGCGGGCGCGAGCAGCTTCTGCACCGCGGGCACCCCCGAGTCAGGGGCGAGCCGCAGGTCCTGGATGAGCGTGGGGACCGCCAGCCTGGCGACCGTCCCCGGCTCCAGCAGGAAGGCGGCGGCGAGCCCGGGGTTGACCGCCAGGCCCCACCGGGGGTCCGGCCAGCCCGCCGCCAGCTCGGCCGGCGAGGCGATCCGGGCGTGCCGGGCCGCCCCGCCCGTGGCCAGCCGCATGCCCTCCACCGACGTGTACGCCACCAGCCACGTACGCGACCCGTCCGCGACCGTCGGCCACGCGGGCGGCTCCTCCCCGGCCGCCGCGGCCGGGGTGATCGGCAGCGCCAGCTCCGACTCCCGCAGCAGGGCGAGGCACAAGGCGGTCTGCCCGTCCTGGTGAGCCGCCCACAGCCGTTCCTCGAACGGGCCGGCCGGTCGATGATCGGTTGATGTCATTTGTCCAGTCTGCCCCGGCTCGGCCGGACGCCTCAGCTCGCGTCGGCCTGGGCGCGGGCCCGCCAGAGCAGGTAGACGAAGTACGGCGTGCCGATCAGCGCCGTGACCAGGCCGGCCGGCACCTGGGCGGGGGCGATGACCGTACGGCCCAGGGTGTCGGCGAGGCTCACCAGCAACGCGCCGAGCAGGGCCGCCACCGGCAGCACCCGCGCGTGCCGCGAGCCGACCAGGGCGCGTGCGGCGTGCGGCGCCACGAGGCCGACGAACCCGACCACGCCCACCGCCGACACCGCCGTGCTGGTCAGCACGACCGCCGCGCCCAGCGCGGCCAGGCGGACGGGCTCCAGGGGCACGCCCAGGACACGCGGGGTGTCCTCGTCCAGCGCGAGCAGGTCGAGGTCGCGGCGGAGCCAGGCCAGCAGCGGAACGGCCACCAGCAGCGCCAGCACCACCGGGACGAGCTGGGCGGGCACCCGGCCGTACGTGGAGCCGGACAGCCAGGTCAGCGCCATCGCGGTGTTCCACGGATCGGCCTTGACGATGATCAGCACGGTGACCGACGTGCAGGCCGCCTGCATGGCGATGCCGATCAGGACCAGCCGGTCCGAGTGCAGCCCGCCGCGCCAGGACAGCGCGTACACCACGGCGAACGTGACCAGCGCGCCCGTGCCGGCGGTGGCCGACATCATCCAGACGCCGGCCAGCGGCGCGGCGGCCAGCAGCGAGATCGCCCCCACCCCGGCCCCGGCCGTGACGCCGAGCACACCCGGCTCGGCCAGCGGGTTGCGGCACACGGCCTGCACCGCGGCGCCCGCGACGGCCAGCGCGGCCCCCGCCAGCACGGCGGCCAGCACCCGAGGCCAGCGCTGATCGAGCACGAACGTGAGCGCCCGTCCGGAACGCCCCTGCAGCCAGTTGAGCACGTCGCCGGTGAGCAGCCACCGGTCGCCGCCGAGCAGGCCGGCGACCAGCGCCGCCACCAGCAGCGCGGCGCAGACCCCCACCACGGCGAGGAAGGCCCCGCGGCTGCGGGCCCCGCCCGTGCGTACGGCCGGCGGCCTGCGGGTGGGCCCCGCGTCCCGGTAGCGCCGCGCCAGCCAGATCATCACGCCCGCGCCGAGGATCGTCGTGACCACGCCGGGCGGCACCTCGACCCCGGCCTGCGCGCCGAGCGCGGCCCGCAGCAGGATGTCGGAGCCGAGCACGATCAGCGCGCCGGCGAGGCCGGACAGCGGCAGCAGCGTCCGGTTGCGGTGCAGGCCGGGGATGGTCCTCGGCAGCAGGCGCACGATCACCGGCGCGCAGAGCCCGACGAACCCGATCGGCCCCGCGATCGTCACGGCGGCGGCGGCCAGCAGGACGGCCATCAGGACGAGCCGGCCGCGCAGCCGGCGCACGTTCACCCCGAGCACCGCGGCGGTGTCGTCGCCCAGGCCGAGGATGTCCACCCGCGGCCCGACCAGCACCGCCGCCACCAGCACCGCCGCGATGAGCGGCCCGAGCTGGGCGACGGCGCCGAAGTCGCTCTGCACCAGCGAGCCGCTGCCCCAGGCGAACAGCCCGGTGGTCTCCTCCTCGAAGAGGATCATGACGAGGTTGGTGAGCGAGCTGAGCGCGAGGGAGGTGGCGGAACCGGCGAGGATGAGCCGGGTCGTCCCGGCGCGCCCGCCCGCCGACAGCGCCATCACCAGCCCGGCCGCGGCGAGGCCGCCGACCAGCGCGAGCCCGCCCGACAGGGGCAGCGGCAGCGCCGGCCCGAACGCCGCCGCCGTCGCGACCGCCAGGTACGCCCCGGAGCTGACGGCCAGCGTGTCCGGCGCGGCCATCGGGTTGCGCGCGACCGACTGCAGCAGGGAGCCGGCGACGCCGAGCGCGACGCCGACGGCCACCCCGGCGAGCAGCCGGGGCAGTCGGGAGGCCAGCAGCACGCGGGCGGCCTCCTCGTCGCCGCCGAACGGCAGCGCCAGCAGGTCGAACGCGCCGATCGACGAGGTGCCCTGCGTCACGTGCACGGCCGCCACCACGACGACGGCGGCCAGCGCGAGCACGAAGACCCCTGCGGTGCCGAGCCGCCGCAGCGGCGTGCCCGGCGGCTCGGGCGCGAGAACCGGCCCGGCCGGCGCGCCCGAGCCGGGTCGTGGCGCGTCGCTCAACCCGCGTACGCCTTCACCAGCGCGTCGGCGTACTGCTGGCACGACAGCGGCCCGCCGAAGGTCCAGATGCCGTTGGGCAGCTTGTGGACCTGCTGGTTCTTGACGAACGGCAGCGACTTCCAGATGGCGTTGGAGGCGAGCCCGTCGGCGAAGACGTCGTCGCCGTCGGAGGCGTTGTAGAAGAAGCGGATGTCGGGGTCCTTGAGCGCGGTCAGGCCCTCGACGTCGGTGGTGCCAAGACCCCACTGCTCGTCCACCTTGCCGGTCCAGGCGTTGGTGAGGCCGAGCTGCCCCGCGACCTCGGAGACCAGCGAGCCCTTGCCGAACAGGCGGACCGAGATCGTGCTGCCCTGCTTCCACCCGTCGGCCATGACGAACGGCTTGCCCGCCGCGCCCGCGTCGGCCAGCTTCTGCTTGCCCGCGGCCATGGCGGCGTCGAAGTCGGCCATCAGCTTCGTGGCCTGGTCGGTCTTGCCGACCGCTTGGGCGATCATGTCGAGGTCGTCACGCATGCGCTTGAGGTTGTCGGCGCCGTCGCTGCCCTTGGTCACCAGCACCGGCACGAACTTCTCCAGCTGCCCGATCAGCGGCGAGTCCCGCCCGGC
Source organism: Nonomuraea wenchangensis (assembly GCF_900111685.1). Classification (GTDB taxonomy): domain Bacteria; phylum Actinomycetota; class Actinomycetes; order Streptosporangiales; family Streptosporangiaceae; genus Nonomuraea; species Nonomuraea wenchangensis. Next base: position 531,467 of record NZ_FOHX01000002.1, on the reverse strand, counting down.
CTCCATCACGACGAGGTCGGGCTGGAGTGCGCTGATGGAGTCGACGCTGGGCTCCTGCCGGGTGCCGACGTCCTTGACCGAGTCGTCGAGCTTGACGGCGGTGTCCCAGGTGGCGTAGCCCTTCACGTCCGCCGCGCCGACCGGCATGACGCCGAGGGAGGCGAGCATCTCGGTCTCGCCCCACTCCAGGCTGACCACCCTGGTCGCCGGCCGGTCCAGGGTGACCTCCTTGCCACGGCTGTCGGTCACGGTGATCTTGGTGGCGGCGGAGGGACTGCCGCTCGGCCCCGCCTGTTCGGTCACGGGGGCCTCGGTCGTCCCGCACGCGGTGGCGAGCAGGACGGTGGAGGCGAGGGCGAGCAGGGTCTTGCGCATGGTCTTTCCTGTCGTGTGGTGAATCGGGGGAGAAGGGGCTTGGGGGGATCAGGCGACGACCGGGACCGCCGCGCGGGTGTGCCGGCCGACCGGGCGGGTGCTCACGGTGCCCGTACGGGGGTCGCGGGCGACCTCGATCCGGATGCCGTACGCGCTGGTGAGCAGCTCGGTCGTGAGGACCTCGGCGGGCGTGCCCTCGGCGCGGACCCGGCCGCCCTGCAGCAGGACGACGTGGTCGGCGATCTCGGCGGCCTGGTTGAGGTCGTGCAGCACGACGCCGATGGCGACGCCGTGCTCGTCGGCGAGGTCGCGGACGAGCTCCAGCAGCTCCACCTGGTAGCGCAGGTCCAGGAACGTGGTGGGCTCGTCGAGCAGCAGGACGCCGGTGTCCTGCGCCAGGCAGGTGGCCAGCCAGACGCGCTGCAGCTCGCCGCCGGACAGCTCGTCCACGGGACGATCGGCCATGACGGCGACGCCGGTGAGCTCCATCGCGCGGGCGACGGCCGCCTCGCCCTCGGGGTCGCAGGCCCGCCAGCGGCGGCGGTAGGGGTGGCGGCCGTAGCCGACGACGTCGCGTACCTGGACGCCGCCCGGCGTGGGGCGGCTCTGGCAGAGCAGCGTCACCCGCTGGGCGAAGTCGCGGGCCGTCAGGTCAAGGGCTGAGGAGCCGTCGGCCAGGGTCACGGCGCCGCTGTCGGGGCGGTGCAGCCGGGCCAGCGCGCGCAGCAAGGTCGACTTGCCGCTGCCGTTGGGGCCGACCAGGGCGGTGACGCGGCCAGGGCGGAGCGCGATGCGGGCGTCCTGGACGACGGGGGTGCCGTGGTAGCTCAGGCATAGCTCCGCGCCGCGGAGGGAGATCGCCTCGGTCATGGAGCTAAGGTTAGGCTAACCTTCGCTGCCGCGGAATACCGGGACCCCCTCTTGGTCACGTGCTCCTGGTCACAATCGCGATCACCGTCACGACGGCAGCCGGCGGCGGCGCAGGACGAGGCCCGTGCCCCCGGCCAGCAGCAGCAGGGAGCCGGTCAGGATCAGCGCCCGCCCGTCGGGACCGGCCTCGCCGCCGCCTCCCGTGGAGACGCCGCCGGACGGCACCTTCGCGGAGCTGTCGCTCTCCTCCGGGGTGGCGTCGTCCTCGGGGGTCTCCTCCTCTTCCTCTTCCTCTTCCTCGTCCGAGGGAGTGGGCGTCGGGGTCGGGGTGGTCGTGGGGGTCTGGCTGGGCGAGGCGCCCGTGGCACTGATCGTCAGCGGGTGCTCCGCGGGCGTGGCGGTGCTCGGGAGCTTGCACTCGATCACCGGCTCCTGCGGGCTGGGGCCGAAGTTGACGGACGCCGCGTGCACCTTGCCCGTGCCCGCCTGCGGCGGGGTGGTCGTCAGGTTGACCGTCGTCGCGGGGAATGTGATCGGCGCGCCGGGGGTGACGCCGGTGAGCTGGGCGACGCCCGTGGCCGAGGTCAGGCCGGTGATGCCGCTGATGCCGGCGTAGGCGTACAGGTTGAGCCCGGCCTCCAGGCCGGTCGCGGGCGCGAGGAGCTGCGCCGAGCCGGAGTAGGAGCCCTTCCAGCCGATCGTCAGGTGCTGCTGGACGCCGCCGGTTGGCGGCACGGTCAGCTCGACGCTCAGCTTGATGTTCTGCTTGTCGCCGGTCGCGGTCGTGGTGCACGTGTAGTCCAGCACCTCGGGGGCCGCGGCGGCCGCGGGGGCACTTCCTAACAGAAGGGCGGCGAGGGGGACGAGCAGGGCGACACGCACGGAGGGCTCCCGGACGGATGGGGACGAAGGGTTCAAGTTTCCACGATCCGTGCGTGTCGGCAAGGTCCCGCCTAGCGGGCCTGGCGCACGCCTCGACGCCAGACGTCGGCGATGGAGGCCGTGGCGGTGATGTCACGGGTCGGGTCGCCCTCGACCAGCACCAGGTCCGCACGGAGACCGGGGGCGATCCGGCCGCGGTCGTCCAGGCCGAAGTGCCTGGCGGGCAGGCTGGTCGCGGCGGCCAGCGCCTCCTCCGGGCTGAGCCCGGCCTCGGTGAGCAGCTCCAGCTCGCGGTGCAGGCCGGCGCCGTGGGCGGGCGTGAACGGCGTGGCGTCGGTCCCGGCCAGCAGCGGCACCCCGGCCCGGTGCAGGTCCCGCAGCGCGCCGGCGGCGTTGACCGAGCTGCCGGGCCGCGCGCAGTCCGCGGTCCCGACGTGCTGGGCGGTGATCGCCTCGAAGTAGGCGAGCGTGGTCACCACGAAGACCTCCTGGCGGCCGACCCGCTCGGCCAGCCGCCGGGAGACCGCGTCGCCGGGCGCGAGGTCGGTCCACACGTGGGCCAGGCCGTCCACCCCGGCGTCGAGCGCGATCTCCACCTCGGACGCGGTGATCGCGTGGGCGACGACCCGCAGCCCGGCGTCGTGCGCCGCCTCGGTGAGTGCGGCGGCGACGTCCGGCGTCATCGCCGGCAGGTCGGCGCCGTGCACCTTGCCGTCGTCGATGACGATCTTGAGGTAGTCGGCCCCCTCGGCCAGCCGGGCCCGGACGAACGCCGGCGCCTGCGAGGGGTCGGACACGAAGTCGATCTCCGGGGCGTCGAGGCCGTCGAGCACCGTGCCGGCCAGGGCCGCCAGGAGCTGGGTCGGATGCCCGCCGGGCGCGGTGGCCAGGGTGCCCGCGCTGCGCAGGTCCGCCACGTCGTCGTTCTCCGCGGCGAGCCGGCGCTGCTCCGGAAGCATGCCCGGCAGGCAGAACATGTCGAGTTCCGTGGTGACCCCGTGCCGCAGGGCCTGGGCCAGGCTGCCGTCGAACACGTGCGTGTGCGCGTCGATCAGCCCCGGCAGGAGCGTCCTGCCCGCACCGCCCACCTCGGCGTCGGCGGGGCGACCCGCGCCGGCGCCGACCGCGGTGATCAACCCGCCCTCGATCACCACGTCGGTCCTCGGGACGGACCGCTCGCCGTCGAACACCCGGACGTCGCGGATCAGCGTACGCATCGAACATCTCCTCTGATGTCGTGAATCATGGACGCCACCGGAGAGGGATCCCGGCGGCCGGGTGTGACATCGTCGGGAACGGCCGTGGCATGGATCACATCTCGGGCGTCGATGTCACACTTCCGGCGTGACGGTGCTCTCCGGGGGCGGATGAGGAGGTTCGCCATGACATCGACCGGAGCGGACGCGACCGCCACCGAGGAGTTCCTCGGCCATCGCGAGCTGCTGTTCTCGGTGGTCTACAACATGCTCGGCAGCGTCGCCGACACCGAGGACGCGCTGCAGGAGGTGTGGCTGGGCTGGTCCGCCCGCCGCGACAGGCCGGCCGCGGGGCCGGTCGAGAACACGCGGGCCTATCTGGTGCGGATGGCGGTGAACCAGGCGCTGGCCCGCCGCGCGGACCTGAGCCGCCGGCGGGAGACGTACGTGGGCCCCTGGCTGCCGGAGCCGCTGATCACGGTCGAGGACGCCGCCGCTGCCGCCGCTGCCGCCGAGCGGGCCGAATCGTTGTCGATGGCGGTGCTGGTGGTCCTGGAGACCCTGTCGCCGCTCGAACGGGCGGTGTTCGTGCTGCACGAGGTGTTCGGCTTCGGCCATCCGGAGATCGCGGGCATGCTGGGCCGTACGCCGGCGGCGGTCCGCCAGCTCGCCGCCCGTGCGCGCCGCCACGTGCACGCGCGCCGCCCCCGCCGCCGTACCGCGCCGGACGTCCACGCCCGGGTGACCGAGCGGTTCGCCGAGGCCGCGCTCGGCGGGGACCTGCGGGCCCTGCTGGAGGTGCTGGCGCCGGACGTGACCCTGTGGACGGACGGCGGCGGCAAGGGACCTGCCACCAGCCTGCGTCCCGTGCACGGCCGGGACCGGGTGGCCGCGCTGTTCATGTCGGTCGCCGCGACGCTGCCCGATTGCGGCCTGGACCTCCGTTACCGGCGGGTGGCGGGCGACCCGTGCGCGCTCGTCTTCTCCGGCGACAGCCCGCTGGCCGTCGTCGTCGTGGACCTCGCGCCCGACGGCGAGCGGATCAGCGGCATCTACTCGGTGACCAACCCCGACAAGCTGGCCGGGATCCGCTGGTAAGCGGTCACCGGCGGCGCGGCGTGTACGGCGGCAGCCCGCCGAACTCCCGGTCCGCGTCCCGGCCGCGGCGAGGCCGAAGCCGTGGCGGCGGTCGTCCTCGGCCTCGGGCACGCCCGTCACCAGGGCCCGCCGGTACGCCTCGGCCGGCCCGGGATCGGCGACCGAGAGCCAGCCGGGGCCGAAGGCGGCCAGCCGGTCCGCGTGCGGGGCCGGGCCGTCCGCGCGCAGCAGCCCGTCCAGCGGCGTACGCGGTGACAGGTCCTCCAGCGCCACGAGGCCGCCGTCCAGGTCGGCGGCCAGGACGCGCGGCGCGAGGTCGAGGCCCAGGTCGTGGGCGAGGAAGCGCAGCGTGGCCACCTCGGTACGGGTCCGCCGCCGATCACCCGGGCAGCCTACGACCCCCGACGCTGCAGATTTGCGACATATTGCCTAATACGGGCGGAAGCGTTATTTTCTCACCAGTAGTTACTTAAGGGGCGACAATGGGCGAGCGGATCTCACCGGTCCAGGACGTGCGCAGGCACCACCTCCGGCTCGTGCTGCGCAGCCTGCGCGACGACGGCGTCCAGCCGCGCGCCGACCTCGCGCGGCGGCTCGGCCTGTCGGCCACCACCATGACCAAGGTCGTCGGCCAGCTCCTCGACGAGGGCCTGGTGGCCGAGGGCGCGGTGGAAGGGGCCGGCCAGCGGGTCGGCCGGCCGTCCACGGGCATCGGTATCAGGGCCGACGCGCGCCACGTCATCGGCGTACGGGTCGGCGCCGGCGCGGTCGAGCTCGGGCTGTGCGACCTCAGGGCCCGGGTGTCGCGGAGCGCGTCGTTCGCCTTCGACCCCGCCGAGCGGCCCGAGCGGGTGGTCGCCCGCATCGCCGAGGAGGCGTCCCTGCTGGCCGCTGACCTGCCCGACGGGCGGCTGCTCGGCGTGGGGGTCGCCGCCCCCGGCCCGGTGGACGGCGGCCACCGGCGCAACGTCCTGTCGGTCAACCTCGGCTGGCGCGACGTGCCCTTCGCCGACCTGCTGGAGCCCGCGCTCGGCGTCCCCGCGGTCGTTGACCACAACGTACGCGCCATGGCGCTCGCCGAGAGCCGCTACGGCGCGACCGGCGGCGCGGACCCCCTTCTCTACGTCCACGTCCGCACCGGCGTGGGCGCGGGGCTGGTGATCGGCGGGCAGCCGTTCCGGCCCGGCGCGTACGGCGTCACCGAGCTCGGCCACCTGCGCGTACGGGAGAAGGGCCGGACCTGCGCGTGCGGCGCGACCGGCTGCCTGGAGACCGTCGTGTCGGAGGCGTACCTCGCCGAACGGCTCGGCCGCCACTCGCCCGACCCGCTCGCCGAGCTGGACGACGAGCTGCTGGACGAGGTCGCCGACCACCTGACCACCGGCCTGGCCAGCGTGGTCAACCTGCTCAACCCCGAGCTGATCCTGCTCGGGGGCATCTTCCGCACCGCTCCCGAGCCGGTCTTCGACCGGGTGCGCGCCGCGCTGCGCGCCAAGGTGTTCCCCGTGCTGCGCGACATGGTACGGGTGGAGCGTCCGACCCTCGGCGGCGACGCCGGGGTCGTGGGCGGAGCCGCCGTCGCCCTGGACAGTTTCTTGTACGAAAGGTAGACAAAGTGGGAAATCGTGTGTTCGCTCCGCTGTCCGCGTTCGATCCGGTGGCGGGCTCCGTGGTTGTGGAGCCGGAGAAGGACGAGCCGGGCTACTGGAGCGGCGCGGCCGGAGTCCTGCACGACGGCGAGCGGTTCTGGCTCACCTACCGGCGGCGGCGGCCGAGGGGCGCCGAGGCCGAGCGGGGCTGGCAGTGCGCGGTGGCCGTCAGCGACGACGGCCTGCGGTTCACCGACGTGTGGAGCGTGCACAAGGACGAGCTCGGCACCCCCTCCATGGAACGCTTCTGCCTGATGCCGGTCAGCGGCGGCTACCGGCTCTACCTGTCGTACGTGGACCCCGCCGACAACCGGTGGCGCATCGACGCGCTCACCGCCGAGCACCCGTCGCGGTTCGACGTCACCCGGGCCCGGCCGGTCCTGACCGCGGCCTCCACCGGCGCCGAAGGGGTCAAGGACCCGTTCGTGCTGCGGGCCGGGCCGGTCACGTACCTGTTCGCCAGCTACGCCGCGCCCATGGACCGCCCGGACCCCGGGGCCCACGCCACCGCCGACATCTACAACGTCGGCGCGACCGTCCACCCGACCGGCCTGGCCACCAGCCTCGACGGCGAGTCGTTCACCTGGCGCGGCTCGGTCCTGCCCGTCGGCACCGGCTGGGACCGCTACCAGGCCCGGCTCAACAGCGTCGTCCCCGTGCCGGGCGGCGGCTACGTCGGCTTCTACGACGGCTCGGCCTCCCACACCGAGAACTACGAGGAACGCTGCGGCGTCGCCGTCTCCGCCGACCTGTTCTCCTGGCGGCGGCTGTCCGAGTACGGCCCCTGGGTCACCTCCCCGTACGGCACCGGCTCGGTCCGCTACCTCGACGCGCTCCTCCACGACGGCCACTGGTGGCTCTACTACGAGATGACCCGCGCCGACGGCGCGCATGAGCTGCGCGTCCACCGCGTCCCGGTGACCCGCACCGGCGGATGAACGGAGTCCGGGCGGCCGAATGAGCCGGACGCACCCCGCCCGCCCTACTACCCTCCTTGGGAAGGGCGTTGGTTGGGGGCGGAGGGATTGGTGACGGTCAACGGAGCGGCGAGCCCGCAGGCGGCGGCAGCGGCCGGCGGGGCGCAGGTGACCGGTGAGGTCGTCGGGCGGGTTCTCGGCACGCAGGCGGCCTCGCCGCTGTCGTTCTGGGTGGGCCTGGAGCCGGGCAGGGTGCTCCAGCTCGACGACGTGGTGGTGACCAGGCGGGAGGTGCCCGGCCACGGCCCGGTGCTGGTCGCGGGCGTGGTGACCACGGTCGAGGCCCGGCACGAGGGCGCCGCGTACGACTCCGACGTGTTCCTCATCGCCGACGGCGCGCTGCCGGCCGCCGTCGTCGAGGTGGCCGAGGTGCGGGTGACCCGGGTCGAGCCGGAGGTGTTCGTGCCGCCGCTGCCCGGCTCCCAGGTCTATCTGGCCGGCGCCGGCGACCGCGACCAGGCGCTCTACTTCGACGTCATGGAGCGCCGCATCCCGCTCGGCATGGGCCGCGACGGCCAGCCGCTCTACGTGAACTTCGACTTCCTCGACGGCACCCGCGGCGCCCACGTGTCGATCTCCGGCGTCTCGGGTGTGGCGACCAAGACCTCCTTCGCCACGTTCCTGCTCTACTCGATCTTCAACTCCGGCGTGCTCGACGCCGAGTCCGCCAACACCAAGGCGCTCATCTTCTCCGTCAAGGGCGAGGACCTGCTCTTCCTCGACCACGACAACACCCGCCTCGACCAGCGCGCCCGCGACGGCTACGCCCGGCTCGGGCTGCCCGCGCGGGCCTTCGGCAGCGTTCACGTCTTCGCGCCGCCCCGCCCCAACGACCCCAACGGCGTCCCGCACGTCGCCGCCCGCACGCAGGGCGTCAGCGCCTTCTACTGGACGCTGGTCGAGTTCTGCCAGGAGGAGCTGCTGCGCTTCGTCTTCGCCGACGCCGACGACGAGCGGGCCGGCTACTCCCTGCTCGTCGGGCAGGTCGCGGCCCGGCTGAAGTCGTGGGCCGAGCCGATCGGCGACGGCGGCGCCGTCCGCGTGCAGGGCACCACCTGCCGCACCTTCGCCGACCTCGTCGAGATGCTCTCCGACCAGCTCCAGGAGGAGGACAGCCGCAGGGACTGGACCGGCGCGCAGACCCCGCTCGGCACCGTCAACGCCTTCCTGCGCCGCCTGCGCAGCGCCGTGCGCCCGCTGTCCCCGATCGTCCGCGGCGACCTGCCCTTCTACCGCAGCCACTCGGTCAGCACCTCCGACGCCCAGGTCTCCATCGTCGACCTGCACAACCTGCCCGAACGGGCGCAGCGGTTCGTGGTCGGCGTGGTGCTGCGCGGCGAGTTCCACCGCAAGGAGTCCTCGGGCACCGCCAAGCCGCTGCTGTTCGTGGTGCTGGACGAGCTCAACAAGTACGCGCCGCGCGAGGGCGACTCCCCGATCAAGGAGATCCTGCTGGACGTCGCCGAGCGGGGCCGCTCGCTCGGCGTCATCCTCATCGGCGCCCAGCAGACCGCCTCCGAGGTGGAGCGGCGGATCGTCTCCAACAGCGCCGTCCGCGTCGCCGGGCGGCTCGACCCGGCCGAGGCCGCCCGCTCCGAGTACGGCTGGATGCCCCCGGCCGTCCGCGAGCGCGCCACGATCGCCAAGCCGGGCACCATGTTCGTGGCCCAGCCGGAGATCCCGGTGCCGCTGGCCGTGGCCTTCCCGTTCCCCGCCTGGGCCACCCGGCCCGCCGAGGCCGCGCCGCGCCCCAATGACAGGCCGGGCGACAGGACGGGCGCGAGGACGAGCGGCGACCCGTTCGAGGGCCTCCCGTCCGCCATCGAAGACGACATCCCGCCCTTCTGACGCACAGGTGGTTTCGTGAAGATCCTGCACACCGCGGACTGGCACGTGGGCAAGGTGCTCAAGGGCCGGTCCCGTCTCGACGAGCACCGGGAGGTGCTGCGCGAGCTGGTCGCCGCCGCCCGCACCCACGACGTGGACGCCGTCATCGTGGCCGGCGACCTCTTCGACACCTCCGCGCCCACGCCGGAGGCGCAGTCGCTGGTGCTGGGCGCGCTCATGGCGCTGCGCGGCGAGAACCGCGACGTCGTCGTGCTGGCGGGCAACCACGACAACGCGCAGCTCCTGGAGGTCTACCGGCCCGTGCTGGGCAAGCTCGGCCTGCACGTGGTCGGGGTCTTCCGCCGCCCCGACGCGGGCGGCACGCTCGCCTTCACGGCGCGCACGGGCGAGCCGGTGCGCCTCGCGGTGCTGCCGTTCCTGTCGCACCGCTACGTCGTACGCGCCGCCGAGGTGCTGACCGGCACCGCCGCCGAGCACAACCGCGACTACGCCTCCCGCATCGGCGAGCTGATCGGCGCGCTCACCGCCGGCTTCCACGGCGACACCGTCAACCTCGTCACCACCCACGGCACCCTGCCGGGCGGCGCGTTCGGCGGCGGCGAGCGCGAGGCCCAGTCGATCTTCTCGTACTACTTCGAGCCGACCGCCTTCCCCACCACCACCCAGTACGCCGCGCTCGGCCACCTCCACCGCCGCCAGCAGATCCCCGGCCCCTGCCCGATCTGGTACAGCGGCTCGCCGCTCAACGTCGACTTCGGCGAGGAGGGCAACGTGCCCGGCGCGCTGCTGGTCGAGGTCTCGCCCGGCCGGCCCGCCGTGGTCCGCGAGCTGCCCTGCTCCTCCGCCCGCCGGCTCCGCACCGTACGCGGCACGCTGGAGCAGCTGGAGGGCATCGACCCCGGCGACGACTGGCTGAAGGTGGTCGTGGAGGAGAAACCCCGCGTGGGGCTCGCCGACGACGTACGCGACCTGCTCGCCGGCGCCGCCGTGGACGTCATGCTGGACGAGAAGTTCCGCCCGGTGCCGGCCACCCGCCGGGCGGGCACGGCAGGCCGCAGCCCCCGCGAGCTGTTCCGCGACTACCTCGCCGCCACCGGACGCCACGACGACCAGGTGGCCGGCCTGTTCGACCGGCTCTACGACGAGGTGACCGGCTGATGCGCCCCCTGCTGCTCCACCTCGACCACTTCGGCAGCTTCCGCGACCCGGTGACCGTCGACTTCTCCGACACCGACTACTTCGCGCTCGTCGGCCCGACCGGCGCCGGCAAGAGCACGATCATCGACGCGGTCTGCTTCGCCCTCTACGGCACCGTGCCGCGCTGGGGCAGGGAGGGCGCGGTCGCGCACGCCCTCGCGCCGTCCGTCGCCGCCGGCAAGGTCGCGATGGTCTTCGACAGCGACGGCCGCCGCTACGGCGTGGTCCGCGCCATGGTGCGCGACGCCAAGGGCGCCGTACGCACCAAGGAGGCGCGGCTCGACGAGCTCGATCCGGCCGCGCCCCTGGAGCAGGCGTTCGAGGCCGTGGTCAAGCCGCTCGCCGAGGGCGAGGGCGTCACCCCCGAGGCGCAGCGGGTCACCGGCCTGGAATACCGCTTCTTCACCCAGTGCGTGGTGCTGCCGCAGGGCCGCTTCGCCGAGTTCCTGCACGCCGCCCCGCGCGAACGCCAGGACCTGCTGGTCCAGCTCCTCGACGCCGACGTGTACGAGCTGATCAGGCAGCGCGCCGCCCGCGAGGAGGACAGCGCCAGGCAGGAGGCGTCCTTCGCCCGCGACCAGCTCGCCAAGCTGTCCGGCGCGAGCGAGGAGGCCGAGCGGGAGCTGGCCGAGCGCATGGAGGCGCTGCGCCGGCTCTCCGACGCCATCGGCGCCGACCTCGACCTGCTGCGCGCCCGCGAGGGCGACATCCGCCGCGCCGAGCAGGAGCGGGCCGCCGTCGCCGAACGGCAGGCGGTGCTGGCCAGGCTGGCCATGCCGGAGGCCGTCCCCACCCTCGCCTCGGCCCGCCGCGCCGCCGCCGAGGCCGTCGAGACGCTGGCCCGCGAGGTCGCCACGCTGGAGGCCGACGAGCACGAGGCGTTCGAGGCGCTGGCCGCGCTGGGTGACCGCGGCGCGCCACGGGCGGAGCTGGCCGCGCTCGACGCCCGCGAACGCCTCGCCGCCGACGCGGCCCGCACCCGCGCCGAGGCCGAGGCCGCCGTCGCGGGCCTCGCGGGCCTCGCCGCCGCGGCCGAGACCGCCGAGCAGGCCGCCGGCGCCGCCGAGGAGGGGCGCGAACGCCTGCGCGACGCCCACGCCGCCGCCCACCTGGTGCACCGGCTGGCCGTCGGCGAGCCGTGCCCGGTCTGCCACCACCCGGTCGCCGAGCTGCCGCTGCACCGCTCGCCCGCCGACATGCGCACCGCCGACCGCGCCCTCGCGCAGGCGCGCGAGCAGGCCCAGCGCGCCCGCGCCGCGCACGCCAAGGCCGAGACGTCGGCGTCCCTGCTGGCCAGGCAGGCCGAAGGGCTGGAGTCTCAGCTCGCCGCGCTGCCCGCGCCCGGCGACCGCGCCGAGCTGGAGGCCAGGCTCGCGGAGATCGCCAAGGCCGACGCGGTGGCGGGGGAGGCCCGCGCCGCCGTACGCGCCGCCCGCGGCCGGCTGCAGCGCGCCCGCGACCACGCAGGCCAGGTCGAACACCAGACGGCGTCGGCCTGGCAGGCGCTGGAGTCCGCCCGCGACCGGCTCCTCGTCTCCGGCGGCCGGCTCGACCCCGTACAGGAGGAATCGTCGGGGGACGCGCCGCCGCCCCTCGTCCGTGACGACCTGCACCGGGCCTGGGAGAAGCTGCTCGCCTGGCGCGACCGGGCGGCGGAGGCCGCCCGCGCCGCCCTGGCCGCGCGGGAGAGACAGCTCGCCGAGGCCCGCGACCGGCTCGCCGCCGACCGCCGCAGGCTCGCCGAGCGCCTGGCCGAGCACGGCGTCGTCCCGCCCCGCGACGCCTCGCCCGACCAGCTCGGCGCCGCCGTCGCCGGCGCGCTCGCCCGCGCCGAGAGCGACCTCGACCGGCTCAGGGAGGAGCGCAGGCGCGCCGCCGACCTGGAGCAGCGGGTCGCCATGAAGGAGCACGAGGCCAAGGTCGCCCACGAGCTGGCGCTGCGGCTGCGCGCCAACGCCTTCGAGCGCTGGCTGTGCGCCGAGGCCCTGGCGGTGCTCGTCGCCACGGCCTCGGAGACGCTGCGCGAGCTGTCCGACGGCCAGTACGAGCTCGCGCTGGCCGACCGCACCGGCGACATCGAGGTCATCGACCACGCCGAGGCCGGCCTGCGGCGCAGCGCCCGCACCCTGTCCGGCGGCGAGACCTTCCAGGCCGCGCTCGCCCTCGCCCTCGCGCTGTCCGGAGCCGTCGCCAAGAGCCTCGACTCGATCTTCCTGGACGAGGGCTTCGGCACCCTCGACCCGGCCACCCTCGACACCGTCGCCACCACGCTCGAACGCCTGGCCGCCGGCCAGGACCGCATGATCGGCCTGGTCACCCACGTGCCCGCGCTGGCCGAACGGGTGCCGGTGCGCTTCGAGGTCAGCCGCGACGGCAAGGGCTCCCACGTCCGCAAGTCCGGGATCGCCCTGTGAGCGGCTTCACGGTCGACCCGTGGGACCCGGGCTACGCCGCCGCGCTCGCCGTCGAGAACATCGCCGAGCTGGGCGCCACCAGCGCCGAGCTGGTGCTCGACATCGAGCTCCAGCCCGACGCCTGGCAGCCGGTCACGCCCGCGCCCGACGCGGTCCCGCCCGGGACGCTGCTGGTCGCCGACGGGGTACGCCGCGTGGACGCCCGGGTCTGGGTCGAGGATCCGGGCGCGCCGATGCCGGTGCCGGGGATCGCGGCCTCGTACGCGGCCGGGATCGTCCGCTGCGGGCCGGAGGGCGCCGACCTGGCCGCGATCGAGGTCAACAGGACGCTCATCTCCGCCTCCCCGCACACCCCCGAGGTGAAGACGCCGCACGCCACCTACCACCCGAGCAAGGCCGCCGACGCCAGCTTCGAGGAGCTGTCCCTGGCGTTGCAGCGGCAGGTCACCCAGCTCGAAGTGGACCTGGCGGTGCGCCACCGCACCACGAGCGACGACCTGCTGCTGGTGGACGGGCCGCTGCGGGGCCGCACCCACCTGCCGCGCACGGTCGGCTACATCAAGACGCACCACACGGCCTACCTGCCGCCGCCGCAGTCCTCGGTGGTCGCGGCGCTCGCGCCGGGGCAGCGGACGCCGGTGTTCCTCATGGGCACGAGCTGGCGGCGGCACGCCTGGTATGTCCGGCTGCCGGTGCGCTCCTCCGCCCCGTGGGCGGGGGTGGCGCGTTGCGAGGCGAGCGCCGAGCTGGAGCCCGCCCAGGTCGTACGGCTCGCGGACGCGGTGACCCTGGCGCTGCCGCCGCTCGCCGGCGTCGACTACAAGGACCCGCGGGCGCCGCAGAACCTCGTGCCGATCGGCGGCCTGGAGAAGCTGCTGCGCCACCACCTGGGCGACGCCCGCCTGCTCTACCGCTCGCTGCGCACCGCCGCCCTCGGCTAGCCGATCGAGCGGGTCACGGGCACTTCGCGCGCATCTTGGGGCTGTAGCCGTTGTGGACGACGTACTTGCTGCCGGCGTAGTACCTGACCTGGCCCTGCAGGCGGTAGGTGAAGGTGGTGCCCCGCTTGCAGCCCTTGTACAGCGTCTTCTTGCCGGCGCCATACCAGGAGGCGCTGGAGATCTGCTGCCAGCCCCACCAGCGCTTGCGCTGGAGCATGATCTTGATTTCCTGGTTGCGGGAGCAGCCGATCGCCCAGCCGGTCGCGGCCACGTGTCCCTTGCGCATCTCCGGACGGTACACGCGCACCTGGCTGCAGGACGCCGCCGCGGTGCTGGTCGCCGCGGCGGCCGTGGTGGCGGAGGTCTGGGCGGCGGTCCGAGTGGCGGCCTGGGCGGGGGCGCCGGCGGTCAGAGCCGCGGCGGCGACCGCCGCACCGAGGACCATCGTGTTGAGCGTTCGCATCGGGTTCTCCTTGGTGCTCGTCGTACTGGACACCGCGAAGGTAGCCAGGCCGATGTTGAGAACCTGTGGAGCGCCCGTTGAGCGGACGAGCGGCTAGACCGCGAAGATCTGCGTGTCGTCGGCGAACGCCTTGAACTCCAGGGCGTTGCCCGCCGGGTCGAGCAGGAACATCGTCCACTGCTCGCCCGGCAGGCCCGGGAAGCGCAGGTAAGGCTCGATGACGAACGTGACGCCGGCCGCGCGGAACCGCTCCGCCAGCCGGTGGAACTCCGGGATCGTCAGGATCAGCCCGAAATGCGGCACCGGCACGTCGTGCCCGTCCACCGGGTTGCGCGCCCGTTCCCCGGCGGTGCTGGGCGCGAGGTGGGTGACGAACTGGTGCCCGTGCAGGTTCCAGTCGATCCACCTGTCGGAGCTGCGGCCCTGGGCGCAGCCGATGAGCTCGCCGTAGAAGTGCCGGGCGGCGTCGAGATCGTCGACGGGCACGGCCAGGTGGAAGCGGGGGATCGAGGGAGCGGACATGAGCGACTTCCTCCCGTGCGTTTCCGCGATCACTACCCGCACCCCGGACCCGGTACCCCGATTCTGTCGGCCCGGCCTGGCAGGGTGGTGCCCGCGCAACGTGAGACGCGAGGGAGAAAGGCGACCGAGGTGAGTGATCGACCAGATGAGAGCCCGCCGGTGCTGCACGTGCTGCTGGTGCGTTACACCGCGTCGTCCGCCGAGGTCGCCCCGCACGTCCCCGGCCATGTCGCCTACCTCAGGCGGTGGCATGCCGACGGAACGTTCCTGCTGTCCGGACAGACGGTGCCGGACGACCTCGGCGGTGTGATCCTCGCCGTCGGCGACCGGGAGCGGGTCGAGCGGGCGGCGGCCGAGGATCCGTTCGCGACGGCGGGCGTGGCGGCCTACGATATTGTCACCGTCGAGGCCGGGCGGGCCGACGCGACGCTGCGGGCGCTGCTCGGCGGGGCCTGACAAGCCGGTCATGGGCTGGCGCGGGGGAGGGTGGCGGTGACGACGAGGCCGCCGTCCTCGCGGGGGCGGGCGCTCACGTCGCCGCCGTGCGCCACCGCGATCGAGCGTACGATCGACAGCCCGAGCCCCGCGCTGCGCGCCGTCACCACCCGCTCGGCGCCGTGCCGGTGGAAGGGCTTGAAGAGCGGCGGCACCTCGTACGGCGGCACCTCCGGCCCGGTGTTGCTGACCTCGACCTGCGCCCCGCCGTCCGCCACGGTACGGCTCACCACCCGCACCCACCCGCTCCCGTCGTCCAGGTTGTACCTGATGCCGTTCTCGACCAGGTTGTGCACCAGCCGTTCGAGGAGCAGGGCGTCCCCGGTGACGGGCGCCTGGCCGGCCACCTCGTACACCGTGACCTTGGCCGCGGCGGCGTCGCCGGCCGTCTGCCGGACCACGTGCGTCACCACGTCGGCGAGGTCGACCGGCGAGCGGTCGGCGATCTCCTGCTCCGAGCGGGCCAGCAGCAGCAGGCCCGAGATGAGCCGTTCGTGCCGGGCGTTGATCTCCAGCAGGCTCTCGCCCAGCTCCTTGACGTCCGGCGAGGCCGTACGCCGGTGCATGGCCAGCTCGACCAGCGCCCGGTTGAGCGTGAGCGGCGTACGCAGCTCGTGGGAGGCGTTCGCGACGAACCTGCGCTGCCCGTCGAAGGAGTGGTCCAGCCGCTCGACCATCGTGTCGAAGGTGTCGGCGAGCCGCTTGACCTCGTCCGCCGGGCCCTCCAGCGCGATCCGCTCGTGCAGCCCGCGCTCGGCCATGGGGGCGGCGGCGATCCGGCGGGCGGTGTCGGTGACGCGGTGCAGCGGGGCCAGCATCCGCCCGGCCACCACCCATCCGAACGCCACCGCCGCCCCGCCGACCACGGTCAGCGCGAGCACGCCCTGCGCGAGCAGCGAGGTGCCGGCCGCCCCGCGCAGCTCCAGCTCCTGCCGCCGCAGCCACTCGACGGCCGCGTCCCCGGTGAGCCGTATGTCGCCCTCGGCGATGAAGAACTGCTTGGCCCGGCCGGGCGGGGCGGCGAACCGCTCCTCGAACGACCGCGTGAGCTGCTGGTTGAACAGCACGTACGTCACCCCGAGCAGGGCCAGCCCGGCCACCAGGAAGATCGCGCCGTACCCGAGGGTGAGCCGCAGCCGCAACGTCCGCGGCCCGCGTGGCCTCCAGCGTCCGGTCATCCGATGCGGTACCCCACTCCCTGCACGGTCTCGATCACGGCCGGCTCGGCGAGCTTGCGGCGCAGCTTGAGCACGGTGAGCCGGACCGCCCCGGTGAACGGGTCGGCGTGCTCGTCCCACGCCTTCTCCAGCAGGTGCTCGGCCGAGACCACGCCGCCCTGCGCCCGCAGCAGCTCGGCGAGCACCGCGAACTCCTTCCTCGCCAGCGGCACGAACCGCCCGTCCCTGAAGACCTCGCGGCGCGCCGGGTCGAGCGTGATCCCGGCCCGGCGCAGCACCGGCGGCGCGGCGGGCCGCGAGCGCCGGCCGAGTGCCAGCACCCGCGCGGCCAGCTCGGGGAACGCGAACGGCTTCGGCAGATAGTCGTCGGCCCCGAGCGACAGCCCCGTCACCCGGTCGTCGAGCTGGGCCGCGGCGGTCAGCATGAGCACCCGCGCGGCCGAGTCGGAGGCCACCAGCTCCTTGCACACGTCGTCGCCGTGCACGCGCGGCAGGTCGCGGTCCAGCACGACCACGTCGTAGTCGTTGACGGCGAGGCGTTCGAGCGCGGCCTCGCCGTCGTGCGCCAGGTCGACCGCGTGCGTCTCCTCGCGCAGCCACTCGGCTATCGCGTCGGCGAGCACGTGCTCGTCCTCGACCACCAGCACCCGCATGGCTTCTCTCCGGCCCTTCCTGTCGGCTACGAGCCGAGTGTGACTCAGACGGCGTTCGGCGGAGGTAAGCGGCCGGAGCCGGACGCAGGAAACGCGGAGGAAACAGCCCGGCCTATTGCATCTCCCTCCGAACACCCACATGCCGTACCAACCAGATGGGGGAGACCACTCATGCGAGGACGAGTCCGCAGCGCCCTGGCCGCCGCGCCCGTCGCGTTCGCCCTGCTCCTGACCGGCTGCGCCGCCCGCGACGACGGCGGCTCCGAGGTGGCGTCGGTCACCGGCACCCAGGCCGCGACCAGCGCGTCGCCGAGCGTCGATCCGCAGGAGAAGGGCATCAAGTACGCCCAGTGCATGCGCGAGCACGGCATCGACATGGCCGACCCCGAGCCGGGCAAGGGCGTCATGCTCAAGATCGGTCCCGGCACGCCGAGGGAGAAGGTCGAGCAGGCCCAGCAGGCGTGCAAGGAGTGGGCCCCGATCGGGCGGGACCAGGGCGGCGGCGACCCCAAGCGCGCCGAGGCGCTGCGCAAGGTGGCGCAGTGCATGCGGGACAACGGCGTCGAGAAGTACCCGGACCCCGAGGGCGGCATGATGCGCATCACCCGCGACGTCGGCGACGACCCCGACTTCAAGACCGCCCAGGAGAAGTGCCAGAAGGAGATGGCCGAGGCCGGCATGGGAGGTCTGGGATGAGAGGCCGCCTGTTCGCCGGGCTGCTGGTCGTACTGGCCGCCACGGGCGGCGCCTTCGTCACGCTCAACGCCGCCGGCCCGCTGGCGGGCGGCGCCGGCCCGACCGGCACGGCCGCGATCCTGCCCCCGGCCACCACCCCGGTGACCAGGCAGACCCTGGACGACACCGTGGACGCCGACGGCGAGCTCGGCTA
Organism: Nonomuraea wenchangensis; assembly: GCF_900111685.1. Taxonomy (GTDB): domain Bacteria; phylum Actinomycetota; class Actinomycetes; order Streptosporangiales; family Streptosporangiaceae; genus Nonomuraea; species Nonomuraea wenchangensis. Next base: position 513,820 of record NZ_FOHX01000002.1, on the reverse strand, counting down.
CGGCCCGGTCACCGGCGCCGTGGCCCGGCGGCCTGGCACGATCACGTGGCTGCCCGCGAGCGGCGCGCGGATCACCCGGGGCCGCTCGCTCTACCGCGTGGACGACCAGCCCGTGACCCTCATGTACGGCGACACGCCCGCCTACCGCGACCTCAGGGTCGGCACGGAGGGCGCGGACGTCGCGAACCTGGAGCGCAACCTCCGCCGCCTCGGCTACGACGGCTTCACCGTGGACGACGAGTACACCTACGGCACGGCCGCGGCCGTCAGGGAGTGGCAGGCCGACCGCGGCCTGGAGGAGACCGGGGTGGTGGAGCTGGGGCGGGTCGTGTTCGCGCCCGGGAAGGTGCGCGTGGAGAGCCTGGAGGCCGAGAAGGGCCAGCCGGCCCAGCCGGGACAGAAAGTGCTGACCTACACGGGAACGTCCAAGGTCGTCACCGCCGAGCTGGACGCCGAGGACCAGCGGATGGCGCGGAAGGGCACCAAGGTCCGGGTCACGCTCCCCGACGGCACGACCGTGCCGGGCACGGTCACCGAGGTCGCCACGGTCATCAAGCCGGGCGACGGCCAGGGAGCCGACCCCGAGACCCGGGTCGAGGCCCTGGTCTCCCTGCGGTCCGCCAAGGCCGCCAAGGCCGCCGCGGGTCTGGACAAGGCGGCGGTGGACGTCACCTTCACCGCCTCGCGGCGCGAGAACGTGCTCACCGTGCCGGTCGCGGCGCTGGTCGCGCTGCGGGAGGGCGGGTTCGGGCTGCAGGTCGTCGAGGGCGGCTCGGCCCGGTACGTCGCCGTCGAGACCGGCCTGTTCTCCGGCGGCCGGGTCGAGGTCAAGGGCGAGGGGCTGAGCGAGGGCATGACCGTGGGGATGCCGCGATGACGTACCCGATGATCGCCCTGACGGAGGTGTCCCGCGCCTACCCCGGCGGGGTGGCGGCGCTGCGCGCGGTGTCGCTGCGCGTCGAGCACGGCGAGCTGGTCGCGGTCGTCGGCCCGTCGGGGTCGGGCAAGTCCACGCTGCTCAACGTCGTCGGCACCCTCGACCGGCCGACCTCCGGCGCCGTCCGCCTCGACGGCCACGACGTGGCGGCGCTCTCCGACGGCCGGCTGTCGGCGCTGCGCGCGACCACGATCGGCTTCGTCTTCCAGCACTTCCACCTGGCCGCCAGGGTACCCGCGCTGGACAACGTGGCCGACGGGCTCCTCTACACGGGCCTGCGCCGGTCCGAACGCCGCCGCCGGGCCGCCGACGCGCTGGAACGCGTGGGGCTGGGGCATCGCCTGGACCACGAGCCGCACGAGCTGTCCGGCGGGGAGCGCCAGCGGGTCGCGATCGCCCGCGCGGTGGCCGGCGAGCCGCCGCTCCTGCTGGCCGACGAGCCGACCGGCGCGCTGGACTCGGTGTCCGGCGCGGGCGTGATGGACCTGCTGCGCGAGCTCAACGCGGCCGGCACGACCATCGTGATCATCACGCACGACCACGAGATCGCGGGCAGCCTGCCCCGGCAGGTGAGCATGCGCGACGGCCGGATCGTCGCCGACTCCGCCGCGGGCGTCCTCGCGACGGAGGGGCGGGTGACCCGATGATGCCGGTGAGGACGCCGCCGGCGCCCGCCAGGATGCGGCCGGGGGACGTCGTGCGGGTCGGCGCGGTCGGCCTGCGCACCCGCCCGCTGCGGGCGTTCCTGTCCGCGCTGGGCATCGCCATCGGGATCGCGGCCATGGTCGGCGTGGTCGGGCTCTCGTCCTCCTCCGGGGCCGAGCTCGACCGTACGCTCTCCGCCCTCGGCACCAACCTGCTCACGGTCTCCGCCGGCAACACGCTGACGGGGGAGGCGGCACGGCTGCCGGTGGAGGCCGAGGCCATGATCGAGCGCGTCGGGCCGGTGCAGGCGGTCTCGTCGGTCGGCAAGATCCCCGAGGCGAAGGTCTACCGCTCCGAGCGGATCCCCGAGGTCCAGACCGGCGGGCTCAGCACGTACGCGGCCCGCCTCGACCTGCCCGCCACGATCGGCGCGACCCTGCGCGACGGCATCTGGCTCAACGCGGCCACCGAGCGCCATCCCGCCGCCGTGCTCGGCGCGTCGGCGGCGCGGCGGCTCGGCGTCGGCGCGGCCGGCCCGGACACGCAGGTCGTCGTCGGCGGCGTGCGCTTCACCGTGGTCGGCGTGCTGAACCCGGTGGCCCTCGCCACCGACCTCGACAACGGCGTGCTGGTCGGCTGGCCGGTCGCGGAGAAGCGGCTGGGCTTCGACGGGCATCCGACGACCCTCTACACCCGCGCGGAGGAGGCCGGGCTGGAGGCGGTACGCGAGGTCCTGGCCGGCACCGCCAACCCGGAGGCGCCGAACGAGGTGGACGTCTCCCGCCCGTCCGACGCGCTGGCCGCCAAGCAGGCCACCAGCCAGGCCTTCGCCGGCCTCCTGCTGGGCGTGGGCGCGGTGGCGCTGCTGGTGGGCGGGGTCGGCGTGGCCAACACGATGGTCATCTCCGTCCTGGAGCGCCGGGCCGAGATCGGCCTGCGCCGATCGCTGGGGGCGACCAGGGGGCAGGTCCGTACGCAGTTCCTGGCGGAGTCGCTGCTCCTGTCGCTGCTCGGCGGGGCCGGCGGCGTCCTGCTGGGCACGGCGGTGACCACGGGGTACGCGCTCTACAGCGGCTGGCCCCCGGTGGTGCCCGCCTGGGCGACGGCGGGCGGCCTCGTGGCGACGCTGGCGATCGGCGCGGTGGCGGGGCTCTATCCGGCCGTACGGGCCTCGCGCCTCTCGCCGACCGAGGCCCTCTCCACCCCGTGAGAAGACGGGGCTCAGGAGGCCGCGTAGCAGGTGGTCGTGCCGACCAGGCGGACGCCCGTGCCGCGGGCGACGGTCAGCTCGAACGTCAGCAACGTCCTGGGGTCGCGCAGCACCGTCACGTCCTGGCGGCCGTCGCGCAGGTCCAGGTCGTCGGCGATCTCGTCGTAGCCCATGGCCTGGAGCTTCTCCCGCAGGCCGGAGGAGGCGTCCACCCGCTCGCTCTCCGCCCGCAGCGATCCGCGTACCTCGCCGGGCACGCAGGCGCCGTCGTCGATCCGCTGCGGCGCGGAGCGGCGCAGGCCGGAGGAGTCGAGGAGGAGGTCGGCGTCGGCGACGAGCCGGCTGGTGGCCTCGTCGAGCGTCGGAAGGCCACGGCCCGCCGTGCACGCGCTGATCGCCGCGGCGCAGACGAGCGCCACGGAGGCTGCGTAACGGCGGGTACGCATGTTCCGGACCTTACCTGAGGCCCCGCGCCTTCGGCAGGGGCCCGGGCGGGACGGGCGGAGTCAGCGGATGATCGACTTGAGCCGGTTGACCAGGTGGTGGTCCTCCACGCAACGGCCGAGCCCGAGTGCCACCGAGTACAGAGGCCGCTCCGCCCGCCGTACCGGCATGCACAGCGCCGCGCGCAGCCGCCGGCCCAGGCCGCGCAGCAGCGCGCCGCCCCCCACCAGCACCGCGCCGCGCTCCCCGAGGTCGGCCACCAGCTCGGGAGGGCACCCCTCGACGGTCCCGACGGCGGCCCGCACGATGGCCTCGACCGGCTGCCGCGTCGCCTCGTAGATGAGCTGTACGGGCAGCGACACGACCCGCTCCCTGCCCGTCTCGGCGTCCCGCCCCTGGACCGTCACGTGCCGCTGCAGCGGCTTCCAGTCGGTGCCGGCCCGGCGCTTGGCCTCCTCCGCCTCGGCCTCGTCGAGCAGCAGCCCGTGCTCGCGCTCGACCATGCGGGCGATGGCGAGGTTCATGGCCCGGCCCCCGACGGGCACCGTCGCCGAGGCCACCACCGCGCCGTGGGACAGGACGGCCACGCGGGCCACGTCCCGCCCGATGTCGATGACCATCCGCCCGATGCCGTCCCTCACCTGCACGCCCGCGCCCAGTGCCGCCGCGAGCCCGTGCGGGACGAGCAGGAGCCCGCGGGCCTCGGCGTCGTAGGCCACGTCCCGCAGCGCCGCCCTGTCGATGGGCGTGGCGCCCTCCGGCAGCGCCATGACCAGGTGTGGACGGGCCGCGAAGGGCCGCCGGTGCACCTTGCGCAGGAAGTGCCTGACCAGCCGCCGGGTCAGCTCGCCGTCGGCCGGCAGGCCCGCGCTGACGGGCCAGCAGGTCTCGTGACCGCCCGCGGGGTCGCCCTCCGCGCCGTACTCCACGATCTTGCCTGTCCTGGCGTCGCGGACGACGGCGGAGGGCTCGTCCAGGACGATGCCCTTGCGCTTGACGTAGATCCGGGTGCGCGCGGCCCCCAGATCCACTGCCAGGTCCAGGCCGAGGATACTCATGCCTGTCCAGGTGATATGTCCACCATGTCGGGATTTGTATCCGCTAGCACCTCAACCCAACACCACGAACAGAACGGTTCCCCTTTACCCGGTGCGCGGGGTCGTCAGGAAGCGGCTGAGGACACGGCCTTGACCTCCTCCAGCCCGCGCCCAGGTCGAGCACCGAGCCGCCGGCCGGCACCTGGCCGGCCACATCTTGTAGACCTCGACCCTGACTCCGCGGAGCCGCGCCGTCAGGAGCAAGATTGACGCCGGTTTCGCGTCGTAAGGGACCTCGTGCGAAGCTGGGGATGTCCCAACACCATGGAGGTCCTCAATGGCGGAATCACCGGAGCCGGAAGTCAGCGAAACTCCCGAGGACGAGATGAAGCGCAAGTTCCGCGAGGCGCTTGATCGCAAGCGTGGCCAGCAGGCGGCCGGCGGCGCGGGTGGCAGGGGCGGCGATCCGTCGAAGATCCACGGCACGCACGGCCCGGCCGCGAACAAGCGATCCTTCCGGCGCAAGAGCGGCGGCTGAGTCAGACACGTCCGGCAGGTCCAGGGGGGCGCGGTTATTCCGCGCCTCCCTTTTTCTTTGCGCGCGCCCAGGTAGATCTTTTGTCCGATTCATGACGATTCGTTTGCGTTCGTCCTGACTTGCGTGGTTTAGTCTTGCCATTCAACCAGCCGAATCCCGAACCACTCGGGAACCGGGGACCCACTTCGTTGGGGTGAATCCGGCAGCACGCCGGTAGGGCATCTCCTCGCCCGAACCCGTCAGCTAACCCGGTAGGCGTGATGGAGAGGACCCCCGCATGTCGTACCGCGTCACACCCCCGGACGCCGGCTCCCCACCGGTCGAGACCCCCGAGAGCGTAGTGTCGGCCGCCCGCTGAGCGGCCCTTCACCCCAGGCTCGTTTCCGCGCTCCGCGCAGCCTCCCCCGTCAGGTGTTCATTCCCGGCTGCGCCTTTCTCCCCTGAGCGCGTGTCCCTGCCCCCTCGCAAAGGACTCACTGCTTCATGTCTGCCCACTTTGGCCTGCGCTCCTGCGCCGTGCTCGCCGCCTGCTCGTTCGGCGTGCTCACCGCCGTCTCCACCCCCGCCCACGCCGACACCGACGAGCAGATCCTGCTCAAGGGCTCGACCACCGCCTCCTACTTCTGGGACGACGCCTCCGGCAGGGCCGGGGACACGGGCCTGCCGGCCAGCGGCAAGCCCATGCAGAAGGGCCTGGCCGCCAGCCCGAGCTGGCCCCTGCTGACCGAGGGCTACGTCATCTACAAGGGCAAGAAGATGCCCTTCTTCGTGGGCGACCGCGGCCCCGGCATCCCCTCCAACCGGGGCATCATGCTCGACCTGGACGCCAAGACGTTCGCCGAGCTGACCGGCGGCAGGTTCAACCCCTCCACCCTGTACGTCGACGGCAACGGCGGCCAGGGCCACATCAAGGTCGACTACGTCATCACCAAGTGGGGCCCCGGCGTCGGCAAGAAGAACTACCCGGTCCCGTTCTCCACCGGCGCCTGGTCCCGCCGTGACAACAACCCGGCCAAGCCCCCGAAGGTCGAGGAGAAGCCGGAGACGACGCAGACCGCGCAGCCGGCGAAGGCGGCCCAGCGCCCCGAGACGCAGACGCAGACGCGCGACCAGGCCGGCGGTTCCGCCGGCGGCGCGAACGTCCAGCTCGCCGCCGGCAAGGCCGTGCCCGCCCGCGCGGCCGAGACCGAGCGGACGAGCACCGGCACGGGCGGCGCCATGCTGTGGTTCGCGCTGGCCCTGGCCGGCGGGGCCGTGGTGGCCGGCGGCGGACGCCTCCGGCGGCTGATCAAGCGCTGACATCCGCCCCGGACGCTTTACGTCACCGGACCAGAATGAGATTCTGGCCCGGTGACGACCCGCGTAGCCGCCAACGGCATCGACATCGCCTACGAGAGCTTCGGCGCCCCGGGAGGCCGCCCGCTGCTCCTCATCATGGGTCTCGGCGCCCAGCTCATCCACTGGGACGAAGGGCTCTGCGAGCTCCTGGCCGAGCAGGGACACCACGTGGTCCGGTTCGACAACCGCGACGCGGGGCTGTCCACACACTTCGGCGAGGCGGGGGTGCCCGGTCCTGGCACGGCTCCGCCGTACCTGCTGGACGACATGGCCGACGACACCGCCGGCCTCATGGACGCCCTCGGCTGGCCGCAGGCCCACGTGGTGGGCGCCTCGATGGGCGGGATGATCGCCCAGACGCTGGCCATCCGCCACCCGGAGCGCGTGCTGACCCTCACCTCGATCATGTCCACGCCCGGTCCGGAGGTCGCGCCGCCGACGGCGGAGGCCGCCGCGATCCTCATGGCCCGGCCGCCCGCCGACCGCGACGGGGTGCTGGAGCAGGCCGTACGGACCTGGTCGGTGATCGGCTCGCCCGGCTACGACCTGGACCACGAGCGCATCACCACCCTCGCCGGCCTGGCCTACGATCGCTGCTTCGACCCGGCGGGCACCGGCCGCCAGCTCGCCGCCATCATGGCCTCGGGCAGCCGCGTCGAGGCGCTCGGCCGGCTGGACGTGCCCACCCTCGTGGTGCACGGCGAGGCGGACCAGCTCGTCCCCCTGGCCGGCGGCCAGGCCACGGCGGCGGCCATCCCGGGCGCCCGGCTGGTGACGTACCCGGGCATGGGGCACGACCTGCCGCGCGCGCTCTGGCCCGACCTCGTGGCCGAGATCACCAAGCTCACCACCGCCTGAACGCGCCGCGGCCCGCGCCCCCCGTCATGGGGCGCGGGCCGCGCCGGTGGTCAGACCTCCAGCTTCTCCTCGATGGCCCGGAGCTGGTGCCGGGACATCGCCAGGTTGGCCCGGGCGCGGTCGAGGGCGAGGTAGAGGAACAGCCCCTTGCCGCCGCGTCCGGTGATCGGGCGGATGATGTGGTACTGGCCGCCCAGGGTGATGAGGATGTCCTCGATGCTGTCCTTGAGGCCCAGCGAGTCCATCGTGCGCAGCTTGGCCTTGACGACCTCGGTGTTCCCCGCGGCGGCGACCTGGAGGTCCAGGTCCTTCGATCCGCCGAGGGTGCCCAGCGCCATGCCGCTGCCGTAGTCGACGACCGCCGCTCCGACCGCGCCGTCGATGGTCATCATCTCCTTGAGAGAGACGTCCATGCCCGCCATGACTCCTCCTTCTCTGCCGGGTTCGGGTTCACTGCTTGTGTGCTGCGACGGCCGCCACGGCGGCGGCCGTCTTCCTGCCCTCCAGCCGCAGGAGCCCGACGTTCGCGCCGGGTCCGGCCAGGACTGTGAGGACGACGGTGGGGCCGGCCGCGTAGAAGGCCACGAAGCCGGCGGTGCCGGAGATCAGCGTCTCCTCGAAGGCGCCGTGCTGCGTCATGATCAGCATGCGCCTGCTCATGGCGAGCAGGGCCGCGGCGAGGGCCGCCGCCTGCTCGCCGATCTCGTCGGGCAGGTCGCAGGCCACCTGCAGGCCGTCCACGGTGCAGGCGACGCTCCCGCGCACGTCCGGCGTACGCTCGCGCAGGAGCCGCATCTCCTCCAGGATCTCGTGCGTCGGTTCCACCCGTGGCCTCCTCCTGAGTGAGGGAAACCTCACGACAGCTCCTCTAGCGCTTTCTTCAGCCGCAACAGCAGCGCTATATCGGTCGGGTCCCCCGTGACGGGCGGCCCGGCGGGCAGCCGCGGGGCCTCCGGATGGTGCGGCGGCCGCGGCAGCTCGCCGCGGGCCCGCCTGGGCAGCGTCCGCTCGTCGCCGGCGGACAGCGGGTCAGGGTCCTGGCCCGGCGGACCATCGGGCGGGTCCGGCGGGCAGAGCAGGCCGGCGGCGGCCAGCCGGCGCACCGCCAGCAGCACCGAGTAGCCCGACCGCCCGATCTGCTTGGCCAGCTCCAGCGGGGTCGCCCTCCGGTCGGCCTGGACGAGCACCTCCCACTGGACCCGGTCGAGCGTCACCGCCTGCCCGGCCAGGGCGGTGGCCGGGCGCACCGGGCTGGTGTCGACGTCGGCCGAGGGCCAGATCCCGGCGAGCTGGGCCCGCCGCCTGGCGCACTCGCGCACCAGCCCCGCCACGTCGAAGAACCACTGCCCGCCCAGCCAGTGCTCCTCGCCCGGGCGGAACTTGGGCCGGGTCCCGCTCATCGGCAGCAGGAAGAAGGCCGCGTCGAGCACCACGCCGAGCACGGCGTACTGGAGCTCTCCCTGGGTGATGGAGCCCTCCCGCAGCAGCCGGTCGCGGCCTCCGTCGGACTGCGCGCCGCGCAGCGCCGCCTCCGACATGCGTCCCCTGGCGGTGAGCAGCCGCTCGAAGCTCGGGGTGTGGGCGCACTCCATGTACGTCACGCGCCCGTCCGACAGGAAGATCGTGCCGCTCCGGCCGACCCGCAGTGCGCCTGTCGAGCGCTCTCGGGCGAGCCCGGCGAGGAGGGAGTCCAGCTTGGTCATGGCTCACGTCGTCAGACGGCCGGCGATGGACTGGAGACGGTGCCGGGCCAGGGCGAGGTTGGCTCGCTCCAGGTCGAGGCGTACGTAGATGACGAGCGGCCCCTCGAAGACGGTCTCCATCAGCCGGAGCAGATGGTGGCCCTTGTCCGTGGTGACCATCATGTCGTCGATGCGTACGACGTCACCGGGACAGGTGCGGGCGAGCCCGTCGGAGGTGGCGCGCAGCGCCTCGGTGAGCGCGGCGGCCGAGCGGTCGGCGTCGACGCCGGACGCCTGGCTGAAGGCCACGGCCATGCCGCTGGTGTGGTCGACCAGCATGGCGTCCAGCGCGCCTGGTATGGCCATGACCTCTGCCAGGCAGGTGTCGATTCCGAGCACGGGACCTCCCTCGCCATCGGTGGGACGGAGACAGCGTAGAGGTACGGAACCGCCGCGAAGCGTGATCAGTCGCTGGAGTTAATGTTTTGTACGGCGATGGCGGAGAAAAACAACACCAGTACAGATAATTATTTGATTTACGAGAATTTCTCGCGGCAACGGAGGATTTCCGAGACGTGCCGCTCGGCCCATTCGGCCACCACGGACAGCGGCCCGTGCAGCGAGCGCCCGAGGTCCGTCAGCGTGTACTCCACCCGCGGCGGGACCTCCGCGAACACCTTCCGCGTCAGCAGTCCGTCCTGCTCCATCGCGCGCAGCGTCTGGGTGAGCACCTTCGGCGTGACGCCGCCGATCCGGGTCCGCAACTGGGTGAAGCGCATCGGCCCGTCACGGAGGCTGAGCAGCACCAACATGGACCATTTATCGCCGATGCGGTCCAGAACCACGCGGGTCGGGCATTGGGGGTCGAATACGTCACCGGTATCCACAAGGTACTTATAGCACGATGAAGTAACCAGTATCCAACGGATACTGTTGGCCCATGAAGATCCTTGTCTTTGGCGCGACCGGCATGATCGGGCAGCGCATCGTCGCGGAGCTGACCGGCCGCGGGCACGAGGTCACCGGCGTCAGCCGCTCGGGCGGCCCGGTCAAGGGCGACGTCCGTGACACCGCCACCCTGGCCAAGGGGCACGACGCGATCGTGCTCGCCATCTCACCGCCGCGCGACGGCAGCGACCCGGAGGGCCCGTTCCTGGAGGCCAACCGCGCGGTCATCGACGGCGCCCGCGAGGCCGGCACGCGGCGGCTGATCGCCGTCGGCGGTGCCGGCAGCCTCAAGGCGCCCTCGGGCGAGGACCTGGTCGACACGCCCGGCTTCCCGGAGATCTACAAAAAGGAGGCGATGGCCGGGCGGCAGGCCCTCGGTCTCTACCGCCAGGTGGACGACCTCGACTGGACCTACATCTCGCCGGCCGCCGAGATCGCGCCTGGCGAGCGCACCGGCGTCTATCGCATCGGCCGCGAGGACCTGCTCGCCGACGCCGACGGCCGCAGCTTCATCACGGCCGAGGACTACGCGGTCGCCGTCGCCGACGAGCTGGAGCGCGACGCCCACCCGCGCACCCGCATCACGGTCGCCTACTGATCACTCGTCCGGTTCGTCCGGGATCAGCGCCTTCTCGTCGGGCTTGTGCACGAGCACGTTGTCCACGTACGACTTCACGGCCGTGGCGAGCCCGACGTCGGCGCCCGCCTGCTCGGACAGATACCAGCGGTGGTCGAGGATCTCGTGGAAGATCTGCGCGGGCTCCAGCTTCCCACGCAGCCCGGCCGGGATCGCGTCCACCGTCGGGTTGAACACCTCGGCCAGCCACCGGTGCGCCACGATGGCCTCGTCCTCGTGCCGCAGGCCCTTCGCCACCCGGAAGCCGTCGAGGTCGTTGAGCAGCCGCCTGGCCTGGTTCTCCTCGACGTCGAGGCCGGTCAGCCTGAGCAGCCGCCGCTGGTGGTGCCCGGCGTCCACGACCTTCGGCCGGACGATGAGCCGGCCGGTGCCGACCTTGCGCCGCACCATCATCTCGGCCACGTCGAAGCCGAGCAGGTTGAGCCGCCGGACGCGCTGCTCCACGCGGTGCCAGTCCAGCTCCTCGATGATCTCGCTGTCGTTGAGCTCGGCCCAGAGGCGGTGGTAGCGGGCCACGATGTCCTCGGCGGTCTCCATGGGGTCGATCGACGGGTGCAGCAGCCCGCCGGCCTCCAGGTCCAGCATCTCGCCGAAGATGTTGGTGTGGGCCACGTCGATGTCGGTCAGCCGCTGGCCCTCGCTGATCATCGGGTGCAGCTCGCCGGTCTCGGCGTCCACCAGATAGGCCGCGAACGCCCCCGCGTCCCGGCGGAAGAGCGTGTTGGACAGCGAGCAGTCGCCCCAGTAGAAGCCGTTGAGGTGCAGCCGCACCAGCAGCACGGCCAGGGCGTCCAGCAGGCGGGTGAGCGTGTCGGGGCGCAGGGTGCCCGACATGACCGCGCGGTAGGGCAGCGAGAACTGCAGGTGCCGGGTGATCAGCGCGGCGTCGAGGCCGTCGTCCCTGCCGGTGACGTACGCGACCGGCTCGACCGACGGCGCGTCGAGCCTGGCCAGGTCCCAGAGGAGCTGGTACTCCCGCCTGGCGTAGCGCTCGCTGATCTCCTTGATCGCGTACACCTTGCCGCCGAGCCGGGCGAAGCGCACGATGTGCCGGGAGATGCCGCGCGGCAGATCCACCAGATGGTGCTGCGGCCAGTCTTCGAGAGGGACGTCCCAGGGGAGGCGGAGCAGGTCGGGATCGCCGAGCGCGCCAGTGATCTGGAGGGGCATTCGCTCAGGATAAGGTGCGGCGGTGGACGAGTTTCTCAAGTGGTACTTTTCCGACCATCCCGTGCTCGCCAGCCTGCTGGGGGCGGACGGTTACGATCACACCCTAGGCGACTTCACCGCCGCCGGCTGGGCCGCCCGCGAGCGCGAGGAGGCCCGCTGGGCCGAGCGGCTGCAGGGGCTCCCCACCGCCTCCCTCGACGACGAGATCGACAGAGACCTCGTCCTCTCCCAGCTCAGAGGCTCGATCGCGATCGCCTCGTCCTGGCCCGAGTGGCGCCGCGACCCGGGCGTCTACCTCTCGCCGGTCTTCGGCGCGATGTACACCCCGTTCCAGCGGCGGCTCCAGCCCGAGCCCGAGCTGGTGGCGGCCGCCATCTCCCGGCTGGCGGAGGTGCCCGGCGTGCTCGCCGCCTGCCGCGCCAACCTCGACCCCGACCTCGCCGCGCCGCTGCTCGTCCAGCGCGGCCTCGGCCAGGCCCGCACCGGCCGCAACTTCCTCACCCGCACCATCCCCGGCATGGTCGGGGACGACGGGTTGCGCGCCAGGCTGGCCGAGGCCGCCGAGCCCGCCGCCCGCGCCTTCGACGAGCTCGTGACCTTCCTGGAGGGCTTCACCTGCGGCGGCACCTGGCGCATGGGGGAGAAGCTCTACTCCACCCTGCTCCGCGAGCGCGAGCTCCTCGGCTACGGCGCCGCCGAGCTGCACGAGAAGGGCAAGGCCGCCTGGGCCGAGCTGGACGCCAGGATGCGGGAGGTCTCCGTACGGGTGAACGGCGGCGAGGACTGGCGCGCGGCCATGGAGTCCCTGATGGACGATCACCCGCCCACCCTCGCCGACATGCGGGCCGAGTACGAGGCCGAGACCCTGCGCGCCCGCGCCTTCGTCGCCGAGCGCGACCTGGTCACCTTCGCCGACGGCGAGGAGTGCCAGGTGCTGCCCTCCGCCGAGTACACCCGGCCGGTCCTGTCCGTCGCCCACTACCTGGCGCCGCCGCCGCTGGCCGGCTCGCGCACCGGCGTGTTCTTCGTGCCGTACACGCCGGACGACTTCACCGAGGAGCAGGTGCGCCAGCGGCTGCGGACGAACTCGCGGGCCCAGATGCCCTCGATCGCCGTCCACGAGGCCTATCCCGGCCACCACTGGCACCTGTCGTACATGGCGGGCAACCCGCGCACGGTCAGGAAGGTCTTCCGCACCCCCTACTTCAGCGAGGGCTGGGCCCTGTACGTCGAGAAGCTCCTGCACGAGCAGGGCTACTTCGACACCCCCGCCACCGAGCTGGCCCACCTGGACTGCCGGATCTTCCGCGCCGCCCGCATCGTCGTCGACACCGCGCTGCACTGCGAGGACATGTCGATCGAGGAGGCCGAGACGTTCATGGCCACGAAGGCGTCGCTGTCGCCGGGCACCGCCCAGGGGGAGGTCAACCGCTACTGCGCCTGGCCCACCCAGGCGCCCTCGTACCTGACGGGGGCCATCGAGATCGACCGGATCCGGCAGTCGTTCCAGGGCTCGCTCAAGGAGTTCCACGACCGCATCGCCGGCTCCGGCGGCCTGCCTCTGGGGCTGGCCGAGAAGGCGGCGCTGGGCTAGCGGCGGGCTCAGCCCTTCGGGGGAGTGGGGTCGTTGCCGGGGGCGATGGTGCGCTGGTCGCGCACCTTGCCGTCGGTGCCGTGGACGCGCAGCTCGCCGCCGCCGTCGCGGTGCAGCAGCTCGCGGGCCCGCTCCACCGCCTCGGCCTGGGTGGCGGCCGTGTGCAGCGCGCGCTCGGAGCCGGGCCTGGTGACCGCCCAGGTGCCGTCGGGGCGCTGGACGACGTCTCGGGAGTTGGCCTGTCCGGCCATGATCGTTCCTTTCTCGCGACTGACACTGGACCGGGCGTCTACCCCGTGATCGGCCCGGCAGTCACGCGTCAGCCGCGCCGGGGGAACGACGGCGGGTCGAGCGCCCGCTCGACCACGGCGGCCAGCTGCTCGTCCGTGAGGACGGCCGGCCGCCCGACGCCCAGGCCCCTGACGTAGACCTCGCACAGCCACTCCAGCAGCCGGGTGGCCTCGAACGCCTGCTCCAGGCCGGGCCCGATGGTCACCCCGCCGTGGTTGGCGAGCAGCGTGGCCTGCTTGCCGGCCAGCGCCTCCCGCACGTTGGCGGCCAGCTCGTCGGTGCCGTACGTGGCATAAGGGGCGACCTTGACCACGCCGCCGAGCAGCAGCGCGTTGTAGTGCACCGGCGGCAGCTCGGTCATCGTCGTGGCCACGACCGTCCCGAACACCGAGTGCGTGTGGACCACGGCCCGCGCGTCGGTGCTCGCGTAGATCGCCAGGTGCATGGGCGTCTCGCTGGAGGGCTGCAGCTCGCCCTCCACCAGGTAACCCTCGACGTCGACCAGCGGGCACATCTCGGGCGTGAGCCGGTCGAGCGCCACGCCGGACGGGGTGACCGCGACGAGGTCGCCCTCGCGCGCGCTGAGGTTGCCGGACGTGCCGATGACCAGGCCGAGCTCGACGGCACGGCGGCCGTACGCGCAGAGCTGTTCGCGAAGGTCCATGAGGGCGCAATCTAGTCGGTCGTCCGAATACGGGCAATCGCGCGCGGTCACAGGCGGTCGAGCGCGCGCAGCATCAGCCGCTCGACGTCCACCCGGTTCAGCCGGTCCGGGTAGAGCAGCAGGTGCAGGCTGAGCCCGTCCACGAGGGCGAGCAGGTGCTCGGCGAGGTCGTCGAGGCCGTCGTCGGGATGGTCGCCGCGCAGCTCGCCGGCCGCCCGCGCCTGGCCCAGCAGCTCGCGTACGGCGGCGCGCAGCTCGTCCGCCTCCGCCCGCTGCACCCCGGCCAGCCGCTCGGAGGCGAGGCTGCGGCTCCAGAAGCTGACCTCCAGCCGCGACTCCTGCGTACGCTCGGCGTCCAGCGGCAGGTTGTCCAGCAGCAGCTCGCGCAGCGCGGCGAGGCCGCTCGAGCCCTCCACCTTGCCGGTCAGCCGCTCGCGGATGCGCTGGTGCGACTGGCGCAGCGCCGACAGCAGGATCTCGTCCTTGTCGGCGAAGTAGTGGGCCAGCACGCCGTTGGAGTAGCCGGCCTCCTTGGCGATGGCCCGGGTGGTCGCGGCGTCGATGCCGTCCCTGACGATCACCCGGCGGGCCGCCGACAGCACCTCTCGCCTGCGCTCGTCGTGGTCGACGATCTTCGGCATCGAAACCTCCACTTGACGTTTTATTCGGACGTCTGTCTATTTAGACTATGACCGTCGTCACCGTCGGCGTCCACATCGTCGACATCCTCGCCAGGCCCGTCGAGCACATCCCCGAGGGCCAGGACACCGTGCTCGTCGACCAGATCCGCCTCACGGCCGCCGGCGCGGCGGCCGGCACCGCAGTGGATCTGGTCAAACTGGGCAACGACGTGGTCACCATGGGCGCGGTCGGCGACGACGAACTCGCCGACTTCCTGCTCATGGTGCTGGCCAAGCGCGGCGTCGACACCTCCTGCCTGCGGCGCAAGTCGGAAGAGGCGACCGCCGCCTCGATCCTGCCCATCCGGCCGGACGGCGGGCGGCCCAGCTTCCACGTCCCCGGCGCGAACCTCTCCGTCGTCCCCGCCGACCTCGACACCGACGTGCTGCGCCGCGCCCGGGGCGTGCACCTCGGCGGCGTGGACGTCACGTTCGGGCTCGGCGACCCGGCCTTCTTCGCCCTCCTGGACGAGCTCCGCGCCGCCGGCGCCGTCGTCACGATGGACCTGCTGTCGGAGCTGCCCGACCTGCTCGGGATGGCGCGGGCCTTCCTCCCGCACGTGGACTACGTCCTGCCCAACGAGTCCCAGGCCCGGCTCATGACCGGGGCCGAGGACGTCGAGGAGGCCGCCCGCGCGCTGCTGGCCGACGGCCCGCGCGGCGTGCTCGTCACCCTCGGCGAGGAGGGCAGCCTCGTCGTCACCGGCGACGGGGCCGAACGGGTGCCGGCCATCAAGACCGAGGTCGTCGACACGACCGGCTGCGGCGACGCGTACTGCGCCGGCTTCCTCACCGGCCTGCTCCACGGCGAGGACGTCCTCGCCGCCGCCCGCTGGGGCACGGCCGCCGCCGCCCGCGTCGCCACCGGGCTCGGCTCCGACGCCGGCCTCACCGACCTCGACTCGACCCTAAGGATGCTTCGATGAACGACGCCGACCTCCGCGCGCGGGCCGCCAAAGTCGTCCCCGGCGGCATGTACGGCCACCTCAACGCGGCCCTGTTCGCCCCCGGCTTCCCCCAGTTCTTCGAGCGGGGCGAGGGCTGCCGCCAGTGGGACGTGAACGGCCGCGAGTACATCGACTTCATGTGCAGCTGGGGCCCGGTCGTGCTGGGCCACCGGCATCCGCGCGTGGAGGAGGCCGCCGCCCGCCAGGCCGCGCTCGGCGACTGCCTCAACGGCCCCGGCCCGATCATGGTGGAGCTGGCCGAGCTGCTCGTGGACCTGATCCCGAGCGCCGACTGGGCGATGTTCTCCAAGAACGGCACCGACGCCACCACCCAGGCCCTCATGGTCGCGCGGGCCGCCACCGGCCGGACCAAGGTTCTGATGGCGCACGGCGCCTACCACGGGGCCGACCCCTGGTGCACGCCCTCGCCGGCGGGCACCACGCCCAACGAGCGGGCCGACCTGGTGGAGTTCGCGTACAACTCGCTGGAGTCCCTGGAGGCCGCCGCGGCCACCGTCGAGGGGGACGTGGCGGCGATCATCGTGACGCCGTTCAAGCACGACTCGTTCGAGGACCAGGAGCTGGTCGAGCCGGCCTTCGCGCGCGGGGCCCGCGCCCTCGCCGACCGGATCGGCGCGGCGCTGGTGATCGACGACGTGCGCGCCGGGTTCCGGATCGACCTGCGGGGCTCCTGGGAGCCGTACGGGGTCCGCCCCGACCTGACCGCCTGGTCCAAGGCGATGGCCAACGGCTACCCGATCGCCGCCGTCACCGGCACCGACGCGCTGCGCGGCGCCGCCCAGACGTTGTACTCGACCGGCTCGTTCTGGTTCTCCGCGGTCGCGATGGCGGCGGCCAAGGCCACCATCGAGACGCTGCGCGACACCGACGCCATCGCCGCCATGGAACGCGCGGGAGCCCAGCTCCGCGAGGGCCTCTACACCCAGGCGAAGGCGCACGGCTTCGTGGTCAACCAGACCGGCCCGGTGACCATCCCGTGGCTCAGCTTCGACGGCGACGCCGACCTGTCCGTGGCCATGCACTGGAGCGACGCCTGCCTGCGCCACGGCGTCTACCTGCACCCGTGGCACAACTGGTTCATGTCGGCGGCCCACACCGAGGAGGACGTCGCCAAGGCGCTCGAAGGCACCGACCTGGCCTTCGCCGAGACCCGTGCCCACTTCGGCTGACCCGGGGTTCAGCTCGTGACGCGGTAGTGGCCGTCGCCGTGGCCGCCGAGGAGCCGCGCCGTCGCCGGGAACAGCGGCGACGGCAGGTCGCCCACGGCGAACCAGCGCCACGACCGGAACACGTGCGGCTCGGTGACCACGGGCTCGCCCGACCGCAGCTCCATGGTCACCGCCGCGGTCACCCGCACCACTCCCTCCCCGGGATGGTCGAGCACCACGGCGGTGACCCGGGGCGGCCCTGCGTCGGACAGGCCGGTCTCCTCGCGCAGCTCACGCGCGGCGGCCGCCTCGAACCCCTCGCCGGGCTCCACCGCCCCGCCCGGCAGGCACCACGACGGCGGCTCGCCCGCCTTGACCCGCTCGCCCAGCAGGATGCGCCCGCCGGGCGCGGTGAGCACGACGCCGACACCGATGATCCGATCCACGGGACCTCACCGTAACGGCTTCAGGCCCGCTTCCCCGACTCGGCGGCGGCCCAGGCGAAGACGCCCCTCGCCATGAGGGAGCGCTCGTTCGCCGCCCGCGCCGCGAACACCTCCGCCCGCACCCGGTGCACCCCCGCGTCGTCCGGCGCGGCCAGGGCCGCCATCTCGGAAAGGTGCCCGGCCAGGCGCTCGTCGCCGTCGGACAGCGCCTTCAGCGCCGCGTCCGCCAGCGCCGCGGGACCGCCCGCCAGCCTGGCGACCGCCCCGGCCACCACGGCGTCGGGGGCGGGCTTGAGCGTGGCCGGGTTGCCGTCGTACCAGCCGCCGTAGAGCCGCCACAGATTCCGTACGACGAACTCCGGCTCGTCGTAGCGCGCCCGCAGGTAGGGCCGGTCGGAGAGGTGCGCGGGCGGGCGCACGGTGTGGATGATCTCGTCCAGCCTGGCCCCGGCGTTGAGCAGGTCCAGGGTCTGGGCGACCAGCGACTCCAGCCACTCGGCGGTCTCCAGCAGGGCCTGCCTGATGCGGTCGCGGCCGAAGATCGGCGCGCCGTGGCTGGGCAGCATGATCTCGGCGTCCATGGCGGCCATGCGGTGCAGGGCGTGCACCCACTCGCGCGGATAACGCTGGACCTTCTGCGGGTTGCCGCAGTTGGGCGTCACCCAGATGAACAGGTCGCCGGGCAGCAGCAGCCGGTGCTCGGGGACGTAACCGACCGTGGCGTCGTCGGTCTCGCCCTTGGCGTGCGTGAGCTCGAAGGTCAGCCCGGCCCGCCGCACGGTCAGCGCGTCGCGGTAGGTCACGTCGGGGTGGCGGTACTCCGTCGGCCAGCGCAGGTCGTCCGCCTGGAACTGGCGCTGGTTGATCACCGCGTTGTAGCCGTTGGTGAGCACGTAGCGCCGGAAGCGGTCGCCGACGGCCTCGTGGGCGTAGACGGTGGCGCGCGGCCCCGACTCCTCGAACGGCCCCAGCCCGAAGACGTGGTCGATGTGCCCGTGCGAGTAGAACGCGGTGGTCAGCGGCGCGCGGCTCCAGGCCCGTACGTCCTCGTGCAGCCGGCCTGCCGAGAACGGGCTGCCGGTGTCGAAGAGCGCGAGCTCGCCCTCGCCCGCGAAGGCGATCACGTTGCCGAAGCCCTGCCACCAGCCGACCCCGCCCGCGATCGGGTGGACGCCGCCGCCGGCCAGGCCCGCGTCCACGATGCTGTCGTCCGACTCGCCGCGCCAGACGCGGTCCGCGTACTCCTCGATCATGTGACCCACTCTGCGTCGGGGGAGCGCCCCCCGGCAAGGACCCGGCCCTGCCATAAGGTTGCCTCATGGACGTCGAGAGCAGGCTCAAGGACCTTCCCGCCTGGCGGCGCGAGGGCGAGGAGATCCGGCGCACCGTCGAGGCGCCCGACTTCCCTGCGGCCATCCGGATCGTCGACGCGATCGCGGTCAAGGCCGAGGAGCTCAACCACCATCCCGACATCGACATCCGCTGGCGCACCCTGCACCTGGCGCTCACCACGCACGACCAGGGCGGCCTCACCGAGCTCGACTTCACGCTGGCGGCCGTCATCGACGCCATCGCCGCCGAGCACGGCGCCTGACGGGCTTCTCGCCAATACTCCCCGTAGTGCCGTGGTCACTCGTTAGAGTGGGTGGCCTCTCGGCAGCCGCCGGCTCCGGACCTTGGGGGAGTTCACATGCGTGTGCCCGCGTTCCTGCTCGTTCTGCTCGCCGCCGCCGGCTGCGCGGGCTCGCCCCCGCCCATGCACGCCGCGGGGCCGGACGAGCGCGCCGCCGCCCCGGCGGGCGCCGCCCAGGCGGGCGCGGTCAACCTCTCCTCGGCGGGCGAGTTCACGACCACCGACACCGGCGTCATCGCCTACAACCGCACGCTCGTCCCCCAGGGGGCCCAGGTCAGCGTCACCGTCGAGTCGTCGGCGGGCGCGACCCGCACCTCGCTCGTCGCCGAGGGCCTGCTGCCCGGCCACCACTACGGCGCCCACCTGCACGCCAAGCCCTGCGGCGGCAAGCCCGACGACGCCGGTCCGCACTACCAGCACCACCCCGGTCAGATCACCCCGGCCAGCGAGGTCTGGCTCGACTTCACCACCGACGCCGAGGGGGCGGGCCGGTCCACGGCCAAGCAGGGCTGGGCGTTCGACCCCGCCCATCTGCCCGGCTCGCTGGTGATCCACGCCAAGCCCACCGTGACCAGCGGCCCGCAGGCCGGCACCGCCGGTGACCGGGTCGCCTGCCTGACCCTGCGCTGATCGCGAAACCGGTTTCATCCGAGCTTCTCGCGGTGCGACACTTACACAATTACATACTGGAGAAGGGCAGCGCAGTGACCAGCCAGTGGCAGCCACCCCGATTACGGCTCTTCGAGCACGCGCACCGCCGCGTCACCTGGCTGGAGCTCCTCTACGACCTCGCCTTCGTCGTGGCCGTGGCCGAGCTGGCCGCCGCGCTCGGTGAGGGCCGCCTCCTCGTCTACGTCGGTCTGTTCGTGCCGGTCTGGTGGGCCTGGGCGGGCTACGTCTTCTACGCCAACCGGTTCGACACCGACGACGTCAGCCATCGGCTGCTGGCCCTGCCGCAGATCCTCGCCGTGGCCGCCATGGCCGCCGCCGTGGGCGACATCGAGCAGCGCTCGGGGCTGTTCGCGCTCGCCTACGTCGCGGCCAGGCTGCTGCTCGTCGTCGCCTACCTCCGGGCCGGGCGGCACGTGCCCGAGGCCAGGCCGCTGACCACCCGCTACGCCGCCGGGTTCGCCGTCGCCGCGCTCGTCTGGCTGGCCTCGCTCGCCGTCGAGCCGCCCGTGCGTTACGCGTTCTGGGCCGTGGCCCTGCTCGTCGACCTCGGCACCCCGCTGCTGTCCCGCCGCCACCAGGGGAAGCTGCCGCCGCAGACCGAGCACCTGCCCGAGCGGTTCGGCCTGTTCGTGGTCATCGTGCTCGGCGAGGCCGTCAGGTCCGTGGCCGTCGGGCTCAAGGGCCACGAGGTGACGCCGGGCACGCTCGCCGTCGCCGCCGCCGGGGTGGCCATCGCGATGGCCTTCTGGTGGCTCTACTTCGGCCACACCGACGAGTCCGTGGTGCTGCGAACCCGGCTGGCCGGGCAGGTCTGGGTCTACTCCCACCTGCCGCTGTCGCTCGGCCTGGTCGCGTACGCGATCGGCGTCGAGCAGGCCATCGCCCATCCGGCCGCGACGAGCTGGGCGGTCGGCGTACCGGCCGCGCTGGTGCTCGCCGTGCTCGGCGTCCAGCACCTGTGCTCCGGCGGGCGTCGCGCCGCCACGCTGCGCCTGGCCGCCGCGGCGCTCACGCTCGCCTCGGCCGCGCTGCCCACCGCCGCCGCGCTGGCGCTGATCCTCGCGTACGCGGCCGCCCAGGTCGGTTACGACCTCCTCCGTCCCCGCCCCGTGGAAGGCCCCGTGGAAGGAGCCGCCGCATGACCGCCCAGGACGTGTTCGACCGTCAGCTCGCCGCCATCGCCGCCGGCGATCTCGACGCCCTGCTGGCCCAATACCACCCGGAGGCGGTCGTGGTCCGCTTCGACCGGGTGGCGAGTGGCCCGGCGGAGGTCCGGGGCCTCTTCGCCGCCTATCTGGAGGCGAAGCCGCAGGTGGACGAGGTGGTCTCGGTCCGTACGAGCGACGACGTGATCTTCTACCAGGCCCGGATGACCGTCGGCGGCAACCGGGTCGAGACCTACGGCACGCTGGTGCTGCGCGACGGCCTCATCTGGCGGCAGACCGCTGCCGCGCGCCCGCTCGCCTGAGTGCTCAGCCGAAGACGGCGGGCGGCGGGACCGGCGCCAGCACGTGGTCGCCGTCCCTGATGGGGGCCGCGCCGGCGACGAAGTTCGTCAGCGCCTCCCCGTGGACGCACCGGGCCTGGGTCAGGCCGCCGGCCGCGCGCCGGGTCAGCAGGTCCAGCGGCAGCTCCGCGCGGGAGGCGGCGACGATGAGGTTGCCGAAGCGCCGCCCCCGCAGGACGCCGGGCTCGGCCAGCAGCGCCACGTGCCTGAACGTCTCCGTGACGGTCGCGACCAGGCGCCGGGCGAAGGCGAGCCCCTTGCCGTCGGCCAGGTTGACCAGCAGGGTGCCCTCCGGGCGCAGGACGCGGGCCAGGTCGCCCATGTACTCGGTGGTGGCCAGCTCGATGGGCATGGTCGCGCCGGTGAAGGCGTCCAGCACCACCAGGTCGGCGGTGTCGTCCCACACCTTGCCGGTGCCCGTGCGCCCGCCCTCCACGATCACCTTCAGCCGCGGCACCGAACGCAGGTCGAGCTGCTCGCGTACCAGGTTGACGAGGAGACCGTCGGGCTCGATCACGATGTGGCGCGAGCCGGGGCGGGTGGCGGAGACGTAGCGCGGGATCGAGCAGGCGCCGCCGCCGACGTGGAGGCAGCTGAGCGGTCCGTCGTCGAGGAGGTCGATCACGTCCGCCATGAGACGTACGTACTCGAATTCCAGAAATGTGGGGTCTTTGAGATCCACATAAGACTGGGGTACGCCATCCTTGGACAGCACCCAGCCGTCCTGCCTGTCCAGGTCCCGGAGAAGTTCGACCTCGCCGAACGTCACCGGATAGACCCCAGGCGCCGGTTCCCGCTGTCCACGTGTCACGCTGATCCCTCCCGGGAGAAACCGTATGCGACGCCGAAGGCTGATTGTGCTCGTTGTCGCGATGACCGCGATAGTCGGCGCGGGCGCGTTCGCCGTCTTCGCGGCGGAAAGGGTGAAGGGGAGCGCGGCCGGGACGGCGGCGGCCTACTTCGCGGCCTGGAGCAAAGGGGACGTCCTCGGCATGGAGCGGCTGGTGCACCAGCCGCCCGCGGACTTCGTGCCCCGCCACCGGGCGCTGTCGGAGGAGCTGCACGTCGAGTCGATCGCGCTGACGCCGGGGCCGCTGCGGCGGACGGGCGAGGAGATGGCGGAGGTGCCGTTCGCGGGCGTGCGCCGGCTCGCGGAGTTAGGCCCGTGGCCGTTCGACGGCACGCTGCGGCTGGCCGTGCGCGACCGGGCGTGGAAGGTCCTGTGGACGCCCGAGACGCTGCACCCGCTGCTCAAGGACGGCGCGCGGCTGGAGCTGGGGGAGATCGAGACGACCTCGGCCGAGTTCGTGACCAGCGAGGGCGACCGCATCCCGCACGACAGCTACGCCGACGCCTATCTCGATCCGCTGAAGCCCGAGTTCGCCGAGGCGCGCTCCGGCTGGGAGTTGCTGCTGAAGACGCCGGGGCAGCCGGACCGGTCGCTGCTCAGCAAGAAGCCGGCGGCGAACGTCGAGCGCACCACCCTCTCCCGCTCGGTCCAGGCGGCCGCCGCCCGCGCACTGGACGCGGTGGACGACTCCACCATCGTGGTCGTCCGGCCCAGCACCGGCGAGATCCTGGGCCTGGCCGACCGGCTGAAGGACAACTACAGCGCCGTGCGCGACGTCTTCCCGCCGGGCTCGGTCTTCAAGACGGTCACCGCGGCGGCGCTGCTGCAGCAGGGCCTCGATCCGCTGGCCGAGGTGCCGTGCCCCGGCTCGTACACCGTGCCGGGCTTCCGTACGATCCGCAACGACGGCGAGGTGGACCGGGGGACGGTCACGTTCACCGACGCCTTCGCCCACTCCTGCAACACCACGTTCGTCGAGCAGGCGACCAGCCGGCTGACCTCGGCGGCGCTGGCGGAGACGGCGGCCGCGTGGGGCTTCGGCCGACAGGTGGTGACCGGGATCGGCGGGAGCTGCGGGACCGTCCCGGTGACGGAGAGCGTGGACACCTTCGCCGAGGACGTGATCGGCCAGGGCGAGGTGGTGACGACGCCGCTCTGCATGGCCGCGCTGGCCGCCGCCGTGCAGAGCGGCACCTGGCGCTCGCCCCGGCTGCTGTCGAAGGAGCAGGTGCGCCGCGTGGACGGCGTCACGAGCGAGGACGTCCGCATGGACGAGCGCGTCGTGCCGGCGCTCAGGTCCATGATGGCGGCCGTCGTGGACCACGGCACGGCGTCCGGCATGGGGCTGCCCGCGGGCGTGGCGGGCAAGACCGGCACGGCCGAGACGCCGGACGGCGGGTCGCACGCGTGGTTCATCGGATACCGCGGTGACCTGGCCTTCTGCGTGTTCGTCCGGCACGGAGGATCGGGGCGCGGCGCCGCCGTGCCCATCGCCGTCCGCTTCCTCAACGGCCTCTAACCTACGGTACCGTAGGTTATATGACGACCTTGACCGTTAAGCCCAGGCTGCGCGGTTGGCTGCACGCGGGCGCGCTGCCCGTGGCCCTGGTCGCGGGCTTCGTGCTCGTGGCGCTCGGCCCGACGCTGCAGGCCCGCCTGGCCTCCGCCGTCTACGCGATCACCTCGGCCCTGCTGTTCGGCATCTCGGCGACCTACCACAGGAGCACGCTCGGGCCGAGGCTGGCCGCCGTCCTGCGCCGCTTCGACCACGCGAACATCTACCTGATCATCGCGGGCACCTACACGCCGTTCGCGCTGCTCGCCCTGGAGGGCGTGGCGCGGGTGGCCGTGCTCGGCGTCATCTGGTCCGGTGCGGCGGCGGGCGTGCTGTTCCGGTTGTTCTGGCTCGACGCGCCGCGCTGGCTGTCCACCGCGCTCTATCTGCTGCTCGGCTGGACCGCGATCTTCGTGATGCCGCAGCTCCTGGAGGGCGCGGGGGTGGCCGCCGTGGTGCTCGTCGCCGTGGGCGGCGTCTTCTACTCCGCCGGCGCGGTCGTCTACGGGCTGCGCCGCCCCGACCCCTCGCCCCGCTGGTTCGGCTTCCACGAGGTCTTCCACGCCTTCACCATCGCCGCGTACCTCGTGCAGTACATCGCGGTGTCGATCGTCGTCTACTCCCAGGGCTGATCGGCACGGCGGCGGCCGTTGAAGAACTTCACTTAATGGGTAGTTATCCCGTAATTTTTACGTGTGGGTCGGCGCTTCACCGGAGAAGCGAACGACCCATCTGCCCACAGTGGAGGCGACATGGACGTACACACCCGCCTTGCCCGCCACCTGCTCGTCGACGGCTACCGCCTGGTGCTCGACCTGGAGCGCAGCCGCGGATCCTGGCTCGTCGACGCCCGCGACGGCCGCCGCTACCTGGACTTCTACACCTTCTTCGCCTCCGCCCCCCTGGGCGTGAACCCGCCCTTCGACCCCGATTTCGTACGGTTGCTCGGCCAGGTCGCACGTAACAAACCGGCCAACCCCGACATGTACACCGAGCACCTGGCCGACTTCGTGGAGACCTTCGTCCGCGTGCTCGGCGACCCCGCCCTGCCCCACCTGTTCTTCGTCGAGGGCGGCGCCCTCGCCGTCGAGAACGCGCTCAAGGCCGCCTTCGACTGGAAGAGCCGGCGCAACGAGGCGGCCGGCCGCTCCCGCGACCTCGGCGCCAAGGTCATGCACCTGACCCGGGCCTTCCACGGCCGCAGCGGCTACACCATGAGCCTGACCAACACCGAGCCGGGCAAGACCGACCGTTTCCCCGCCTTCGACTGGCCGCGCGTCGAGGTGCCCGCAACCCATCTCGGCGAGGTCGAGGCGGCCGAGGAGCGCGCCCTGGCCCAGGCCAGGGCCGCGTTCGAACGGCATCCGCACGACATCGCCTGCTTCATCGCCGAGCCCATCCAGGGCGAGGGCGGCGACAACCACATGACGCCCAGGTTCCTGCAGGCCATGCAGCGCCTGTGCCACGAGTACGACGCCCTGTTCGTCCTGGACGAGGTCCAGACCGGCGGCGGCACGACCGGCACGCCGTGGGCCTACCAGCAGCTCGGGCTGGAGCCCGACGTCGTGGCGTTCGCCAAGAAGGTCCAGGTCGGCGGCATCATGGCGGGCCGAAGGATCGACCTGGTGCCCGACAACGTGTTCCAGGTGAGCGGCCGGATCAACTCCACCTGGGGCGGCGGGCTGGTGGACATGGTCCGCAGCCGCGGCATCCTGGAGATCATCGAGCGCGACGGCCTGATCGAGCGCGCCGCCACGCTCGGCACCGTGCTGCTCGAACGTCTCGTCAAGCTGGAGGCCGATCATCCGGAGACCGTCTCCGGCGTGCGCGGGCGCGGCCTGATGGCCGCCTTCGACCTGCCCTCCCCGGCCGACAGGGACGCCCTGGTGGCCCGGCTCAGGGAGGATCACGGCGTGCTCGTGCTGGCCTGCGGGCCCCGCTCGGTCCGGCTGCGACCGGCGCTCAACATCCCGGAGGCCGACCTCGACCACGGGCTGCGCGCGCTGACGGCCGCGGTCGGCGGCGAGGCGCCGGTCACTGGGTGACGCTGGTGGCGGTGCGGCGCGGCCCGAGGTAGCGCCAGAAGAACTCCAGCAGCACGATCATCCGGTTGCGCCCGCCCAGCAGATACGCGATGTGGACGAAGATCCAGATCAGCCAGGCGGGGAAACCGCGCATGGTGAGCCCGCTGGGCCGCTCCAGCACCGCCTCCGCCTTGCCCACCGTCGCCATGATGCCGGGGTCCCTGTAGCGGAACGGCCGCAGCGGCTCCCCCTTGGCCGCCGCGATGATCTGCCGCCCCGCGTGCCTGCCCATCTGCAACGCCGGCTGGGCGAGCTGGGGGAGCGGCTTCGGTGGCGCGCCCAGGTCGCCGGCCACGAAGATCTCCGGATGGTCCGGCACGTTCAGCGCGTCGGTGAGCGTGATCCGCCCGCCCTTGCCCTGCGGCAGCCCCCAGTCGGCGACCTGGTCGGGCGCGGTGACGCCGAGCGCCCACACGGTCACGTCGCTCGGCACCCGGGTGCCGTCCTTCAGCACCACCGCGTCCGGCTCCACCGACGCCACGGTCGAGCCCAGGCGCATCCGCACGCCGCGCCTGCGCAGCGCGTTCTCCGCCGCCTGACGCAGCCGCGGTTTGTACGGGGCCAGCACGTAGTCGAAGCGCTCCACCAGCGTCACGCTCGTCTGGTCCGGCCGGACCTCGGGATGCGTCAGCGGCAGCGTACGGCGGCGCAGCTCGGCCAGCGTGCCGGCCACCTCGACGCCGGTCGCGCCCGCGCCCACCACCACGACGTTGGTGCTCTCGCGCCGCCCGGCCGCCGTGTCCTCCAGATAGTGCTGGAGCCGCCGCCGCAGGACGGCCGCGTCGCTCAGCGAGTAGATGGGCAGCGCGTTCTCCCTGGCGCCCGGCACGCCGAGCCAGTTCGTGGTCACGCCGGTGGCCAGCACGAGGTAGTCGTACTCCAGGGAGGTGCCGTCCTCCAGCTCCACCCGCCGCTCGTTCGGCAGCACCTTGCTGAGCGCGGCCCGGCGGGCCCGTACGTTCGGCCACCTCGCGGCGAAGGTCCTGATCGGGTAGGACACGTCCGCCGTGCCCATGCCGGCGGTGGCCACCTGGTAGAGCAGCGGCTGGAAGGTGGAGTACGGGTTGCGGTCCACCACCGTGACCAGCGCCCCGCCCTTGGCCAGCTCCCGGGTGGCGGCGAGACCGGCGAAACCGGCTCCGACCACCACGACCCGCGTTCTCCTTACCATGACCGGGTTCCTCCCCCTCGACGGCGCCATGGAGTCCTATGACTCCGTCAGCGTCGGTTAAACCAAGGTGAGAAGAAAGGCCCCCCTTCCCTGTGCGCCGGGAAATGGGGTTACGGTGATCCCTGGGAGGAGATCACCGATGTCGCAGCAAGTGACCACCATCGAGCGCCTCGGCCACCGCATCGCCGAACGCCGCGAAGCGCTCGGCCTCACCGGCGAGGAGCTGGCCGAACGCGCGAAGGTCGAGGCCGGCTACGTCGCCTACCTCGAAGGACGGGCCGGGCTGCCCCTGCGCGAGGCGCTCGCCCGCCTGGCCGGAGCCCTGGAGACGACCGTCGAGGAGCTGCTCGCCGAGCCGCCCGCGGGCGGAGGGCCCGCCGCCGCGCACCCCGAGCTGGTGGTGCTGGACGAGAAGGAGAGCCTGCGGCTCCTGGAGCCCGGCGGGGTGGGCCGCATCGCGTTCGACGGCCGCTACGGGCTCACCGTCCTGCCGGTCAACTTCCGGCTGCTGGACGGCGCGATCGTCTTCCGCACCTCGCCCGGCGGCTCCACCGACGAGGACCTGCGCACCGGCGTGGCCGACGTCGAGTACGTGGTGGCCTTCGAGGTCGATCGGATCGAGGAGCGGACGCGAGGCGGCTGGAGCGTCCTGGTGCAGGGCTCGCTGCACCACGTGACGGACGAGGAGGAGCGCGCGGCGGCCGTGGCCACGGGCGTGGAGCCGTGGGCGGGCGGCGACCGCGGGCAATACCTGAAGATCACGCCCACCCGCGTGACCGGCCGCCGCGTCGACCCGGGCACCTGAGGGCCCGCCAGCGTCGCACCGGCCGTGTCGCACCGGCCGTGTCGCACCGGCCGTGTCGCACCGGCCGCGTCGCACTGTCCGCGTCGCCCCCGGCCGGTGTCCCGGCCGGAGGCCGGCTACTGGTGGCGGGACCTCCAGAGGCCGATGGCGGTGACCCGGCTGTCCACGCCGAGCTTGGCGTAGATGCGGTTCACGTGGTTCTTGACGGTCTTCTCGCTGAGGAACAGGCGCCGCGCGATCTGACCGTTGGACTCCCCGTCGGCGATGAGGTCCATGACCTCGATCTCCCGTTTGCTCAGGGACGTGAACACGCTCTCGAACGCTGCGTCGTCGACTCTCATCCGGCCTCCGGGGGCGCGAAGACGGTCAGATCGCCGAGGCCCCCGTGCTTCCGGCGTTAGCGGTAGACAGCGAGCATAACCCGCATTGTCGTGATTTGGTGGCGATTGTCGGGAGAAAAACGACGACGGCCGGTCCATCAGGACCGGCCGTCGTGCGCATGGGGTGAGTGAAGGGACTTGAACCCTCGACACCCAGGACCACAACCTGGTGCTCTGCCAACTGAGCTACACCCACCATGACCACCCGCGCGAGGTGGCACAGGAAAAGTGTAGCGGGGTTCGGGAGTCTTTACGCCACTCCTTATCCGCTGACACGCCCCGCTCAGCCGCTGACCCGCTCGGGCCTAGCCGCTGACCCGCTCCGCGAGGGCTCGCGCGGTCACCGAATCGGGCCCCGGCTGCTCCACGAAGATCGCCGCCCGGTAGTAGCGCAACTCCCTGATGCTCTCGGTGATGTCGGCCAGCGCGCGGTGCCCGCCCTGCTTCTCCGGCGCGGCGAAGTAGACGCGGGGATACCACCGGCGGGCCAGCTCCTTGATCGACGACACGTCGATCATCCGGTAGTGGAGATGGCCGTCCACCGCCGGCATGTCGCGGGCCAGGAACGTGCGGTCGGTGCCGATGGAGTTGCCGCACAGCGGGGCCTTCTTCGGCTCGGGCACGTGGTGGCGGATGTAGTCGAGCACGAGCGACTCCGCCTCGGCCAGCGTCATCCCGCCGGCCAGCTCGGGCAGCAGCGCCGAGGCGGTGTGCATCTCACGCACCACCTGCGACATCTGCTCCAGCGACTCGGGCGGCGGCTTGATGATCACGTCGACGCCTTGGTCGAGCTGGTTGAGCTCGCTGTCGGTGATGATGCAGGCCACCTCGATCAGGGCGTCGCGCCCGAGGTCGAGCCCGGTCATCTCGCAGTCGATCCAGACCAGCAAGTCACTCATACGATCTCCTCGCCCAGCGGCTCGGAGCGATCCGCCCGCTTGTTACCCCCACCAGCCTAGTGCCACTGGTCACGCGGGCTTGAGCGAGCCGACGACCTTGCCGACCACGTCGGTGCCGAGATTGTCCGGCACGGAGACGTAGAGGAGGGCGGGCTGCTCGTTCGCGCCACGGTCCATGAGCACGATGGCTCCGGTCTCCTTCTTCCACTTGTAGCCGTTCTCCTCCGACGCCTTCGTGAAGTCCAGCTCGAACTGCAGCAACCAGCCCTCGCGGTCGCCGATCTTGATGGCCTTGTCGGCCGCGATCTTGGTCTCGTGCGCGACCGAGTAGAACTGCGCGAAGTCCATGAAGACGGCCTGCGCGGTGGCACGGAGACCGGAGGCGCCGGTGTAGGGGTAGAGCTCGTTGAGCACGCCCGTGGAGACGTTGCCCACCCAGGTGCCGCCCTTGCCGTCGTAGTTGTCGTGCGAGGTCTTCTCCACGCTCGACGACCAGAGCTGGCGGGTGGGCGGCGGGTTGTCCGGGTTGAGCTGCGGGGGCACCGACCAGCCCTCGGGCACCTCGTACGAGATCCCGGTCCGGGTGTCGGCGATCCGGCCGTCGGCGGGCTGCGGCGGCGGGGATGCCTGGTCGGGCGACGGTTGCTCGGAGGGGGGCTCCTGGGTCGGCTGCTCCGGCGGCACGTACGTGTCGCCCGGGGTGGACAGCGCGCCCGTGTCGCCGCGGTTGACGAGGAAGATCCCGCCCGCGACGAGCAGCGCGACCACCACGAGCGCCGCCAGGCCGCCGAACACCCACGGCATCGGGTTGCCCTGCTTGGGCGGCGGGCCGTAGCCGCCGGGCCCCTGGGGCGAGCCGCCGGGGCTCCAGTGCGGCTGGGTGGGCGTCGGCTGGCCGTAGGCGGACTGCCCGTAGGTCGGTCCGCCGTACTGCGACGTCGGGTTCGCGGGGGTCACCGACCAGTCCGGCCGCGCCTGCTGCTGCGGGCCGGAGGCCGGCTGCTGCGGCTGAGGGTGGGGCTGGGACTGCGGTGCGGGCCCCTGCTCCTGGACGTGGGTGGCGTCGGTCCACTGGCTGCCGTCCCACCAGCGGAGCTTGGGCTCGCCATAGGGGTCGGGATACCAGCCCGCGGGGGTCTGGGTGGTCATGTTGGCCAGATTAGTAAGAAACCGCTCCGGTATGCAGGCCGGGCGCGTCAGCACTTGTACGTGAAGCTGACCTTGTCCGTACGCGCCGGCTCGGGGCTCACGATGCGCAGCGTGGCGGTGGCCTTGGCGGTGGCCTTGCCGTTCAGCGACCAGCGCAGCGGCAACTGGTAGGACGTCTGGTCGGACCGCGTCTGGAGGGTGCCCTTGACGACCTCGTCGTCCAGGTTCTTGTGCCACTCGTAGGTGATCACGCCGGACCCGCCGTTGGTGACGACCACGCCGGTGACCAGGGCCGTGGCGTCGCATCCGTACGACTTCTTGGCCACCTTCACGTCCACGGAGCCGATCGCGAGGTCCGGCGCGTCGCTCAGCCTGAACCAGGCCAGGATCGCCCCCACCATGATCACCGCGAAGAGCGCCGTGGAGCCGATCGTGCGCCAGCGCCGCGACCGGGCCGCCCTGACCCGGCGCCCGCCCGCGCCGCCGCCGCCGCGCTGCACGGTGTCGGCCTCCGGCCGGCCGGAGCGCCAGATCTGCTCGGCCGTGGTCGCCGGCCGCTGCTCCTGCGTGCTCACGCCGGGCCCGAACTGCACGGCTCCGGACCGCCCCGCCTGCTCCGGCCCCGCCAGCCCCGCGCCGGACTGTCCCGGCCCCGCATACCCCGGCCCCGACTGTCCCAAACCGGACTGTCCCGGCCCCGCAAGTCCCGATCCCGACTGTCCCGGCCCCGGGTGTCCTGGCCACACGCGGCCCGGGGCGAGCAGCGTCACGATGTCGCCCTCGTCGCGCGGCAGCGGGGGCAGGGCCGCCGCAGCGGCGTGCGCGGCAGGCTGTGCGAACGCCGAGCGGCCTCGCGCCGCCCGCGCCAGCCCCTCCCTGCCGATCGTCCCGCCGGGCAGCGACGCCTGCTCGGCGAGCAGCGCGCCGCGCGCGGCGGCGAGGCCCAGCGTCCCGGCCAGCCCGGCGGCCCGCTCGAAGAGCTGCGCCGCCTGCGGCGCCCACGCCACGAACGACGCGGCGAGCCCGCGCGCCAGCGCCGCCCATCCGGCCGCGTCCCGCTCAGGCGGCGAGACCAGGCCGCGGATGGCGTCGGACAGTCCCCGCTCCGACAGCAGCGCCGCGCCCTCGGACGTGACGACCACCGTGCCGGGGTGCACCGAGCCGTGCGTGACCCCGGCCGCGTGCAGCGCGATCAGCGTCTGCGCGGTCTCCACCAGGGCCGAGGCCGCGCCGGCCGGTTCGATCGGCGCGGTGGTGAGCAGGTCGGCCAGCGTCGGGCTGACCGCCTGGCCGGTGAGCAGCCACACCTGGTCGCCGGCCGCCACCACGTCCGCGACCGGGATGAGCCCGGTCAGCCCGCCCAGCACCAGCCGCTGGTCGGTGAGGACGGCCGCCACCACCCGCTCGCGTACGCCCGGCAGCCCGATGAGCCGCGCGTCGAACAGCAGCGCTCCCGCCCTGCGGCCGTCCGGCGAGATGGCGTCGATCCAGTTGCCCAGCTCCGTCATCCATGTGTGCTCGGTCAGCCGGAAACCGGCGATACCGTGCTCAGGGTTGTTCATCGCCGTTCGCCCCCCGGCGCGTCTAGCGCTTCCTTCTGTGACGGCCCGCCACGCGGCCCCGTACCGCAAGTGTGACCGGCACGACGCCGGACGTCACCAGGCCTAAGGCGAGCAGTGCGCCGGGGGCCGCCGCGGCGCGGTCGATCCGCGGGTCGTCGCTCGGTGTGGTGTCGCCGGTCGGGCTGGACGGGTCGGTCGGCGGCGTGGACGTGGGCGGCTGGGACGTGCTGGGCTGGTCCGAGGTGGGCCGCGTGGGCGGGCGGGTGGTGTTGGGCGCGCTGCTGCTCCGGGTCGGGGCGGCGGAGGTCTGCGGGCGCCGGGTGTTCTGCGGCACCTCGACCCTGCCGGTCGGCTCGTCCTCGTCGGTGTCCGTCGCGGTCGGGGACGGCTTGCGGGTCCTCGTCGGCGTCCTGATCGGGCTGCGCGTGGGCCGGGGCCGGGCGGTGGTCCTGGTCGGCGCGGCGGTCGGCCCGGTGGTGGGCGCTGTGGTGGGCGCTGTGGTGGGCGGCGCCTGGCTCCCCGTGGCGGTCGGCGTCGTCTCCGGCGTGGTCTCCTCGGGGGTGCTCTCCTCCGTGGGCTCCACGTCCTCCTCGACGGGCTCCTGCGTGGCGGGGACGACCGCGCTCGGGGTGACCGGGGTGGAGCCCGCGGAGAGCTTGGTCTCGTCGGACGACGACAGCGCGAACACGGCCGCGCCGATCACCACGGCGACGCCGACCGTCGCCACGGCGATCTTCGCCGGCACCTTGCGCAGCAGCCCGGCCGCGTCGGGGAAGCGGCTCTCGGTGAACGAGGTCTCGGTCTCGACCGGCTCGTCCAGCGAGGTCGGGAAGACCATGATCAGCATCCCGGCGAGCGCGGCCAGCCGGCGGCGACCGCGCTCCTCCCAGTCGGGGCCGTACGCGCCGGCCGCGACCGCCTCCAGCTCGGTCAGGAACGCCTCCGCCGACGGCGGACGCTCCGCGGGGTCCTTGGCCATGCCACGCTCGATCAGGCCCTGCAGCGCGGCCGGCACCTCGTCGGCCGGGACCGGCGCGCTCTGGTGCTGGGCGGCCAGCGCGACCAGGTTGGTGCCGCGGTACGGCCGGCCGCCGGTCAGGCACTCGAAGAAGACGACCGTGGCGGCGTACACGTCGGTGGCGGGGCCGGCGGGCGAGCCCGACCACTGCTCGGGCGCCATGTAAGGCGGCGTGCCCGCGGCTCCGGCGTCCTCGCCGGCCCGGACCGCGATGCCGAAGTCCACCAGCTTGCTGGTGCCGTCCTCCTGCACCATGACGTTCTCGGGCTTGTAGTCGCGGTGCACGACCCCGATGGCGTGCGCCGAGGCGAGGCCGCGGAGCGAGCCCTTCAGCACGGTCAGCGCCGCCTCGGGCCCGGTCGGGCCCTGGGAGCGGAGCATCTCCCGTAACGAGACGCCGTTGACCAGCTCCATGACGATCGCCGCGCCGTAGCCGGACTCGACGTAGTCGATGAGGCGGGCGTGGTACGCGCTCTGCAGCGTGCCGAGCAGCCGGGCCTCGTGCCGGAAGCGGGCGACGAACCCCATGTCGGAGCGCAGCTCGTCACTGAGGTACTTGATGGCCACCTCGGCGCCGTCGTGGTCGCGCGTGGCCAGCACGACCCGTCCGGCGGCTCCCGAGCCCAGCTCGCGAACCTCGGTATAGCCGGGGACCCCCCATTGGCCCTCGCCGTACATACGGTCTCCTCTGGAGTTGAATGGGCCCCCACCCGCATCAAACGGTCCGTAGCTTAACGGGACCTAACCGGATTCCCTGCCGATATGGCGATAAGTGTGACGGACGATCTCAGTCGATCTCCACCGGTGTGTCGGAAGTCTCAGGCGAAGCCTCAGGTCGCGGCGTCTTCGACGGCCCCTCCTCCCGGGGCTCCTCCTCCCGCGGCTCCTCCTCGCGGGGAGGACAGGCGGCGGTGGTCCCGCTCGCCGAGTCGCTGCCGTTGCCCGCCGCCGGATCGGTCGAGGCGGTCACCGTCCACCGCGTGCCGCAGGCCAGTTTGGCCGGGAAGGTGAAGGTCCGCACGTACGAGGTCCCGCCCGACAGCGTCGCCGTGTCGGAGCCGCCGCCGCCCTCGCCGCCGGTCGTGTACCTGACGATGAGGCGTACGGGCTGCGTGGTGGACGTCAGCACCCGGACCGTGGCCGTGAGGCCGTCGCCCGCGCTCGCCCGCAGCACGGTGACCTGGCGCACCTCGGGCGGGCAGGTCACGGTGGCCCGCGCGGTGGCCGTCCGGTCGCCCGCCGTCACCCGCACCGAGACCGTCGAGCCGCACGGGCGGGAGCGGAAGGCGTGGGTGAGCGCGCGGCTGTAGGAGGTGCGGCCGGAGAGGGTGAGGCTCCTGGTGGCGACCTGGTCGCCGTTCAGCGCGAAGCGGGCCGTGACGGGGATCTCGCCGGTGCCGCTCGCCGTCACCCTGATCGCCGCCCGCGCGGCGCGGCCGGGTGCGGCGGGCATGTCCAGTGACACGCGCAGGCCGGTCACCCGGGCCGGGCAGGGCGGCACGGACACGGACGCGGTCCGCGCGCCGCCGGGCGCGGCCGGGGTGGTGGTGACGGTCAGCGTGACCGTACGGCCGCAGGCGCCCTCCCCGGGGGTCCAGGTCAGCGTGCGCGTGTAGGAGGTCGAGCCGCGTAAGGCGAGACGCTGGGTCCGGCCGGGACCGCCGGGGACCGACCAGGCGGCGGTGGCGGTGACGGGCGCGGTGCCGCTGGCCCGGACGATGATCGTCGCGACGGCCACGCCGTCGGCGTCCAGGACCGGCTCGCCGACGTTCACGGCGAGCACGGACGTGACCGGCGAGGGAGTGGTCACGGTCGGCGTGGGCGTCGGAGTGGGCGTCGGGGTCGGGGTCGGCGTGGGGGTGGGGGTGGGCGTCGGTGTCGGGGTGGGGGTCTTGGAAGGGGTCCGCGTCGGCGGCCGGGTGGCCGGGCGGGAGGTGGCGGTCCGTGGCGGGTCCGAAGGCTCGTTCACAGGGACCACGGCCTTCGGCGTGGTGGCGGGGGTGTGCTCGGGAAGCCGCTGGGGCGTCGGCTCGGGCGAGTCCTCCGGGGTCGACGCCGAGGTCGGTTCAGGAGTGGACTCTGGCGTCGGCGTCGTGGGGGTGGCCGCGGCGGCCTCGGGCGTGATGACGGTCGGCGGCACGACCACCGCCGCCCCGATCGGCCCGGAGGGCGGCGGCTGCTCCCGGTTCGTGAGCAGGATCACCGATGCGACCGCCACCGCCGTGGCCAGCCCGCCGCCCATCGCCACCCGGGCCGCGTTGGCGCGCAGGCCGCGGAAGACCGTACGGGCGAACGACGTGGACACCTCCGGCGTGGCGGCCGGCGGCGTGGGCAGCAGCAGCGCGAGCAGGCCCACCAGCGCGGCCAGCCGCCGCCGCCCGCGCTCCTCCCAGTCCTCCCCGTACGCGGCCACGGCCGTGGCCTCCAGCTCGGCCACGAACGCCTCCGCGCCCGCCGGCCGCCGCGTCGGGTCCTTGGCCATGCCGCGCCGGACCAGCTCGCGCATCGGCGCGGGCACCTCGTGGAAGGGCACCGGGGCGTGCACGTGCTGGTAGCCGAGCACGCTGGGCTCGGTCGAGCGGTAGGGCCGGTGCCCGGTCAGGCACTCGAAGAAGACGGCGGTGGCGGCGTACACGTCGGTCGAGGGCGAGGCGGGCCGGCCCTCCCACAGCTCCGGCGCCATGTACGGCGGCGTGCCCTCGGGCAGCCCGGCCGAGCCCTGCCGCACCGCGATGCCGAAGTCGACGAGCTTGCTCACCCCGTCGTGCCGGACGAGCACGTTCTCGGGCTTGTAGTCGCGGTGCACGACGCCGCGCGCGTGCGCCGCGCCGAGGCCCAGCAGCGAGCCCTTGAGCACGGCCAGCGCCGCCTCGGGCTCGGTCGTGCCGTGCTCGCGCAGCAGCGCCCGCAGCGGCACGCCGTTGACCAGCTCCATGACGATGGCCGCGCCGCCGGCGTCCTGGACGTACTCCCACATGGTGGCGATGTGGGGGTGGCGCAGCGTGGTCAGCAGCCGCGCCTCCGACTGGAACCGCGCCACCGCCGCCGTGTCCTGGAACAGGTGCGGCGCGAGGTATTTGATGGCGACCTCGACCCCGGTCTCGTCGTGCACGGCCAGCACGACCCGGCCGCCGGCGCCGGCGCCTAGCTGCCTGATCTGGGTGTAACCGGGGGCGGTCCAGTCCATATGCCAACTCCCATCAGGATCCGGCCCACCTGATGAGACGTACGATCAAGAGCGCGGGTTTGCCAGGTGGCCCTGATTCATGGAACTACTCCCGATGGAGGATGTGAACGGGGGGATCGATACCTTCTGGGAGCATCGGATCCGGTTCGGGGGCGCCCCACGCCGTGACCAGCGGCAGCACGCCGGCCCACACCGGCAGCGCGTAGTCCTCCTCCTCTTCGGAGGGCCCGCCGCGGCGCGTCTTGACCGACGCCTCCTCCAGCGACAGGGCCAGCACGGCGGTGGCGGCGAGCTCCTTGCGGTTCGGCCGCCTGACGTAGTCCCACTGGCCGGGCGCCAGCCGTTCCGACAGGGCCCGCAGGCCCGCCATCTGCTCGTCGGGGTCGGTCACCAGCCGGGCCCGGCCGTAGACGATCGCCGAGCGGTAGTTGACCGAGTGGTGGAAGATCGAGCGGGCCAGTACGACGCCGTCCAGGTGCGTGACCGTCACGCAGACCTCGCCGCCGTCGGCCGCGCGCAGCGACCTGGCGCCCGTGGACCCGTGCAGGTAGAGGGTGTCGCCCAGGCGGCCGTAGCCGGTGGGCACGACCATCGGGCAGCCGTCCACGACGACGCCCAGGTGGCAGATCAGGCCGGAGTCGAGCACGTCGTACAGGTCGGCCCTGTCGGTGCTGCCGCGCTCCTTGGAGCGGCCGAGCGTGGTGCGAGGAGTGGCGGAGAGCATGATTCGACCGTACGCACGAAGTGGACCTAGTCTGGATGGCCACTATCGACCCGTTCGTAGGGACCACTTGCGTGCGTAGCTCCGTCGACCTGCCGGTTTCCCTCTCGCGGGAGGCCGCCGTGCCGCTCACCGCCCAGCTTGCCGGCTGGCTGCGCCGGGCCATGCTGGACGGCACGCTGCCGCCCGGCGAGCGGCTGCCGTCCAGCCGGGCGCTCGCCGCCCAGCTCAAGGTGAGCAGGACGGTCGTCACGGAGGCGTACCAGCAGCTCTACGCCGAGGGGTGGCTGGAGGGCCGGCACGGCTCCGGCACGTTCGTCGCGGACATGGAGACGGCCGGAATGGAGAGGGTGGTCACGCCGCCGCGCGAGACCCCCAGCGACCCCGGCCCGCCCGAGCCCGCCGCCGCCGCTTTCATCGACCTCACCGCGGGCCGGCCCTGGGTGCGTGACTACGACCGGGCCGCGTGGAAGCGCGCCTGGCGCAGGGCCGGCGAGCCGCCGCCCGTCGCCGAACCCGACCCGTACGGCCTGCCCCGGCTGCGCGAGCTGCTGGCCGACCACCTGCGCCGGGCGCGCGGCATGGCCGTCGGCCCGGAGAACATCCTGGTCACCAGGGGCACCGGGAACGGCCTCGACCTGTGCGCGCTCGCCCTGCTGGGCGCGGGCGCCCGCGCCGGGGTCGAGGACCCGGGCTACCACGTGGCGCGCACGGTGTTCGCGGCCCGCGGCGCCGAGATCGTGCCCTGCCCGGTGGACGCCGACGGCGTGATCGTCGACGGCCTTCCCCGTGACCTCCGCGTGCTCTACACGACCCCCGCCCACCAGTATCCGCTGGGCGGCCGGCTGCCGATCCCGCGCCGCGAGCGGCTGCTGTCGTGGGCGCGGAGCACCGGCGCGACCATCGTCGAGGACGACTACGACGCCGAGTTCCGTTACGACGTCGCCCCGCTGCCCGCGCTCTACGGCCTCGACCCGTCGCGGGTGGTGCTGCTCGGCACGCTGTCCAAGACCCTGTCGCCGGACGTCGGCGTCGGCTGGCTGGTCGGCACGCCGGAGCTGGTCGGGCGGATCGCCGGGCTGCGCCGCGCGGTCGCCGACCGCACCAGCGGCCCGGTCCAGGAGGCGGTGGCGACCCTGCTGGAGCGCGGCGACCTCGACCGGCACCTGCGCCGCATGCGCCTGGAGTACGCCCGCCGCAGGGCCGTCGTCGTCGAGCTGCTGGGGCCGGTCTGCCGGCTGCGCGGCGACACCGCCGGGCTGCACGTGCTCGCCGAGCTGCCCGCCGCCGTGGTGCCCGTCGTGGTCGAGCGGGCCAGGGAGCGGGGGGTCCTGCTGGACGCTACCGGCCGGCACCATCACGGCCGCGAGCGGCTGCACGGGCTGGTGATCGGCTACGGCTCGGCGTCGCTGGCCGACGTGCGCCGGGGCTGCCGGGTGCTCGCCGCGATCGTCAGGGAAGCGGTGGCGGCGGCGCCGTAGCGGGCTCCAGCGCGCGCAGGAGGGGCAGGGAGCGGTCGGCGTACATCGGGTCCACGGGAAGGACGTGGCGGGCCCACCAGCGTGCCTGGGCGGGGTCCGGTGACGGCTCGGCGAAGCCGGGGGCGTAGTCGTCGTAGGCGGGGGCGTACAGGTAGCCGGTGGACACGCCGTGGCGCTCCAGCTCGGCGATGGCCGCGTCCCGCTCGCGGACCAGCAGGGGGACGCGGAACAGCGGCTGGTCCAGGTGGTCGCGTACGGCGGGCGCGACGGCGGGCAGCCCGGCCAGCCGCGTCACTCCCGCGAGCCGCCTGCCGCGCTCGCCGGGCACCTTGGCGGTCCGCCGTCCCTGGTACCAGCGGGCCAGCCGGCCGCGGCGCGACCGGTAGGCGTGCAGGTCGGCGCGGACCCACGGGTCGAACGGCGGCAGCTCGGGGATCTCCTTGAGCGCCAGCTCCAGCGCGTCGGGGTTGAGCGGGATGCGGAAGCCCTCGCGCGGCTCCTCCAGGCCGATCGCGCGGGCGACGGCGAGCGCCGGGCGCACCAGGCCGAGGTCGAGCGCGACCTGGCGGGCCATCGAGGTGGACACCGACAGCAGGTCGGCGCGGAGCGAGCCGGGGGCCAGCAGCTCGTCGCGGGCACGTTCCAGCGCCCGCAGGTCGGCGGCGTGCTCGACGGCCAGCACGCCGCCCGAGCCCGCTCCCGGGTGCTTGGAGAGGCTGAAGACGCCCGCCTGGCCGAACGTGCCCAGTGGCCGCCCGTCGAGCTCGCTCTCCATGGCGTGGGCGACGTCCTCGATGACGATCTTGCCGGTGAAGGCGGTGACGCGGTCGGGGAGGCCGTAGAGGTTGGTCGTGAGGACGGCGTCCACGGTGCTGAGATCGACGCGGGCGGCGTCGATGTTGCCGTCGCGCGGGTCGAGCGGGGCGATCACCGGGCGCAGCCCGGCGGCGAGCACCAGGAACAGGATCTCGTCGGCCGAGATCGGCGACATCAGCAGCCGCTGCCCGGGTGTGCACCAGTGTCGTAGTGCCAGGTAGAGACCGAGCCGATTGGACGGTAACGACAGACAGTGACGGCCCGTGCGCTTTTCGATGTGTTTCACCGAGGGATAACGCTACGGAGTCGTCCGTACGTTTTCAATGCTTTGTCGGCGGTGCGGAAGAGAAGCGGGTGGGCCATCACCGTCGCGCGGGCCTTGCGCACCGGGACGCGCATCATCCAGTGCACGCCCGCCCCCGCGCTCGCCCTGGCGACGCGGCCCTCGGCGACCTCGAGCTCGCCGTTCTTCAGCTTCTCCTTGTATTCCTTCTGTCCGCGCCCCATGTCGATCACCTCGATCCCGGACGCGGCCGCCTGCTCGGCCATCGCGAGATGGTGGATGAGGCCGGGGGAGTACTTGGCGAAGTCGGTGTCGTAGGCGGGGAACCAGCCGGCCAGCGTGGTGCGGGTGCGCACGCCGAAGTGCCCGGCCACCGGCCGGTCGCCGACGTAGATCATGTCGAGCACGCCGGCGAAGGAGTCGGTCCGGGTGGCGAGCAGCCGCTCGACCAGCTCGACGATCCACTGGTGGGCGAACCGGTCGGTGCGGCCGGTGCGGCGGTACTGGTCGGTCTTCCAGCCGAGCAGCGTGCGCAGCGGCTCCAGGTCGGTGACGGCGTAGTCGTGGCGGAGCGGGCCGGCCTCGCGCTGGAGCTTGCGTGACTTGGCCAGCGTGCTCTTGTAGGTCTTGCCGGAGTTGTCCTTGAGGAAGCTCGTGTAGTGCTCGTAGCCCTCGCGCAGGTCGATGATCGGCGACGGGTGGCGCTCGGCGCGGTCGCCCATCAGCGGCTGCCCCGAGACCAGGTGGTCGAACTCGTAGACGCCCAGCCCGCAGTCCTTGATCAGCCGGCGCGCGTCGATCTCCAGGTCCTTGGCGCACACCAGTCCCTGCGCGTCGGTCAGCCCCGCGGCGACCGGCTTGCCGATGCCCAGCGGATGGCGTTCGAAGGGGAAGAAGCCCACGATGTCGGGGCCGTCGTGGAGGACGGCGACCCGGACCATCTCGCGCAGTTCCCCCACCGCGACCGTGAACTCGGGCGACAGGAAGGGGTTGTCGTAGGCGGGATCGGACTCCTGCAGAGCGCGCCAACGGCTCACTTCGGACGGTCCCAGCTCACGGGGGAGGGCGAGGGTGACGCGCATGTGCTCCTACAGACGGCCGCACTCTGTGTGTTGCGAGGGATCGGACCAGGTAAATGCCAGGGTAAGTGAACCTACCGAATGCTCATCGCCGCAGGTCCGGAACGTTACAAAACTCTCAGGTATCGTTCAGGACCGAGTGACGTTCTAATGTGGGTCCATGACCGTACCTGGCATCGAGTGGCCCCGGCTGGTCGAGTGGATGGGCCGGAACGTGCCCGACGCCGGCGAGCCCCTGTCCGTGTCCCTGATCTCGGGCGGCAGGTCGAACCTGACCTACCTCGTCGAGGCGCGCGAGCGCCGGCTGGTGCTGCGCCGCCCGCCGCTCGGCCACGTGCTGCCCACCGCCCACGACATGCGGCGCGAATGGCGGGTCATCTCCGCCCTCGCGCCGACGCCCGTACCGGTGCCCGAGCCCGTCGCCTTCTGCGGCGACGAGGACGTGATCGGCGCGCCGTTCTACCTCATGGGCCACGTGCCGGGCACGGCCATGCGCACCAGGGAGGAGCTGGGCGACCCGCCGCCCGAGCGCGTACGCCGGCTGTCGGAGCGCCTGGCCGAGGTGCTGGCCGCCATCCACGCCGTCGACTACCGCGAGGTGGGGCTCGGCGACTTCGGCCGGCCCGAGGGATACATGACCCGCCAGCTCGACCGCTGGTGCCAGCAGTGGGAGCGGTCGAAGACGGCCGACCTGCCGGAGTACGACCGGCTCGTCCGCCGGCTGCGCGACCGGCTGCCGGCGGAGGCCCCCGGCACGCTCGTCCACGGCGACTACCGGCTGGACAACACCCTCGTCCGCGCCGGCGACCTGGAGATCCTGGCCGTGGTCGACTGGGAGATGTCCACGCTCGGCG
This sequence comes from Nonomuraea wenchangensis, assembly GCF_900111685.1. Lineage (GTDB taxonomy): Bacteria > Actinomycetota > Actinomycetes > Streptosporangiales > Streptosporangiaceae > Nonomuraea > Nonomuraea wenchangensis. The sequence continues at coordinate 472,879 of NZ_FOHX01000002.1, read as the reverse complement.
ACCCGCTGGCCGACCTGGGGCTCACGCTGACGTACTGGCACAGCCGCGGCGACGACGAGCGGGCGGGCATCCCGGTGGCCGGCGACGCCACGCTCACGCCCGGATTCCTGGACGCGGCCGAGTTCGCCGAGCACTACGCGAAGGCGTCCGGCCGGGAGATCACCGACCTCGGCTTCTACGTCGCCTTCGGGAACTTCAAGCTCGCGGTCATCATCGAGGGTATTCATGCGCGCTTCCGCCAGGGTAAGACCGTAGGGGAGGGGTTCGACCGGATCGGCGCGGCGGTGCCGACGCTGATCGCGCGCGCGCACCGCACGCTTGACCAGGTCTGACCCGGCCGCCAGGCCCGACCCCCAGGGAGCGTCATGAGCACTGTTGCACTGATCACCGGCGCGGCGAGCGGCATCGGCGCCGCCACGGCCCGTCGCCTGTCGGCGTCCGGCGCCCGATGCGTCCTCGTCGACCTCGACGCCGAGGGCGTCGAGCGGCTGGCCAAGGAGGTCGAGGGCGCGTGGCTGGCGGCCGACGTCGGCGACCCGGAGGCGTCGCTGGAGGCCGTGGCCCTGGCCGAGCGCCGCTACGGGCGGCTGGACCTCGTGCACCTCAACGCCGGCGTCACCGGGCGGGTGGACCTCGCCGACTTCGACCTCGACCGCTACCGCCAGGTCATGGGCGTGAACGTGGACGGCGTGGTGTTCGGGGCGCGCGCCGCCGTGCCGCTGCTCGAACGCTCCGGCGGCGGCGCGATCGTGGTCACCGCGTCGCTGGCCGGGCTGGTCGGCTTCGCCGGCGACCCGATCTACACGATGACCAAGCACGCCGTGGTCGGCCTGGTGCGCGCGCTGGCCGAGCCGCTCGCGGCGCGCGGCATCCGGATCAGCGCGGTCTGCCCCGGCTTCACGGACACCCCGCTCGTGGCGGCGGCCAAGGAGATGTTCGCCAGCGCCGGGTTCCCGCTCCTCACGGCCGAGGACGTCGCCGCCGCCGTCGAGTCCGCCTTCTACACCGACACGCCCGGGACGCTCCTCGTCGTCCAGCCAGGACGGCAGCCGGTGCCCTACCGCTACGCAGGTGTGCCCGGCCCCGCGGGCGGCCAGCGGCCCCCGCAGGTCGAATAGCAGGTTTGCGCACGGCAAGCCGCATGCAAGCGGAGCTACTACTTTAATGAGGGCCGGGCCTGTCGCCCGGCCCTCGAACGTTCCGCCACCTTCCGTGAGGAGCCCTCCGTGATTCCGACCGACGGCCGGCACGCGCGCCGACGATCGCCCTGGCCCATCGCCGTGGGAGCGGGAATCCTCGCGGTGGTCCTGGTGGCGGGCATCATGGTCTACGCCTCGATGCGCTCGAAGTCCCGCGAGGGGTTCTCCGGCAGCGAGGTGGCCACGGCCCAGCCCGAGGCGCCCGCCCCCACGCTGGAGGCGCCGCCCCAGCTGGACGCCTGGCCGCGCTGGGGTGTCACCCACACCCAGTACAGCGCGGACAACGAGCCCGAGGAGGTCGTCGAGCAGGCGAGGGGCGTGCTCGGACGGGTGCCGATGCTGCAGAACCAGCACATCATGGGCTGGGGAGTGGGCAACCCGGAGCCGAGCCCCGGCCGGTTCAGCTTCCGCGACCTCGACCGGCGGCTGACGTTCATGTCCTCGGCGCGGGCGGTGCCGGTCATCACGCTGTGCTGCGCGCCCGACTGGATGAAGGGCGGGCAGGCCGGCCGCACGGACTGGAGCAAGAACCACACGGTCGCGCCCGAGCCCGAGCACTTCGACGACTTCGCCGCGCTGGCGGCGCGGGTGGCCAAGCAGTACCCGACGGTCAAGCACTACATGGTGTGGAACGAGTTCAAGGGCTTCTGGGACCCGACCACCAACAAGTGGGACGCCCGCGGCTACACCGAGATGTACAACAAGGTCTACGACGCGCTGAAGAAGGTCGACAAGGACATCCAGGTCGGCGGGCCTTACATGTCGATCGGCAACAGCACGAGCCCCGACACCCGCTCCGATCTGAGCGGGCCGTGGGGCACCGTGGACCAGCGGGCGCTCGACGCGATCAGCTACTGGCTGCAGCACAAGAAGGGCGCCGACTTCATCGTCGTGGACGGCGCCTCGATGGCGGACGAGAAGGGGAACGTTCCCGACGACTTCACCGCGCTCGGCAAGTTCGGCGCGATCACCGGCTGGCTGCGGCAGCAGAGCGGCGACCTGCCGGTGTGGTGGGCCGAATGGTACGTCGAGCCGGAGAACTCCGGCTGGAGCGAGGACAAGCGCACGGCGGTCCAGGCCGCGGCGCTCATGGAGTTCGCGCGCAGCGGCGTGACCACGGCCCTCTACTGGAACCCGCAGCAGAAGGACGAGGGCGAGTGCCCCGGCTGCCTGTGGTCCCCCAAGGTGGGCGGCGAGCTGCCGATGGCGGGGCTGCTGAGCGGCTTCACCCGATGGTTCCCCAACGGCACCCGCCTGACCGACGTCCAGTCCTCGGACCCCAGGGTGAAGGCGCTCGGCCAGGAACGCCAGGTCGTCATGGTCAACACCACGGGCGAGCAGCTGACCGCCACCGTGGACGGCCGGTCGGTCTCCTTCGCCCCGTACGAGATCAAGTGGGCCGGTCGGGGCGGCGCGTAGGCCCGTCGCTATCGTGAGGCCGTGCCCCAGGAGTCGCCCCCGCAGCCGTCCGACGTCCACTACTCGGTCTCGACCTGGCAGCAGCCGGTCCCGCCGCCGGCCTCCGCCGGCCGCGCCCGGCTCGTGGCCGAGCTCGCCGCCCGCGTGCTCGCCCGCGGCTCCGGCCGGCTGCTGGTGGGCCTCGACGGCCTCACCGCGGCCGGCAAGACCAGCTTCGGCCACGAGCTGGCCGCCGAGCTCGCCGCCCGTGGCCGCACGGTCATGCGCGCCACCCTCGACGACTTCAAGAGGCCGTGGAAGGACCGCCACCTGTACGACCGCGAGTCGGGCGAGGGCTACTACCGCAACGCCTACGACTACGACACGCTGAAGCGCGTCCTGCTCGACCCCTTCCGCTCGCCCGAGGCCGCCGAGTGCGCCCTGTGCTCCATCGACCCCCTGACCCAGGTCGACCACTCGGCCACCACCACCCCGCTGACCGCCGACGCGGTGCTCGTCGCCGACGGCGTCTTCGCCTTCCGCCCCGAGCTCGACGGCTACTGGGACTACCGGATCTGGATCGACGTCGACGCCGAGCTCTCGGTCCGCCGGGGCGCCGCCCGCGACCAGGACTGGGCCGGAGCGGCCGCCGAGGCGGTGCACCGCGACCGCTACCTCGTCGCCGCGCGCGTCTACCTGGCCGAGGCCGGCCCGATGGAGCGCGCGGACGCGATCGTGGACAACACCGCCTTCGATAGCCCTCGCCTCATCCGTCCGGCTGGATGACGGCGGAGGCGGGGCGGCGCCAGTACGTCAGGTGCCGCAGCCACCACTCCACCGGCCCGTACCTGTGCCGTCGCAGCCACCACCGGCTGTAGCCGACCTGGGCGGCGAAGACGGCGCAGGCGATCAGCACCTCCAGCGGCGGGCTGACCCGGTCCATGAGCGCGAAGCCGTACCCGGTGAAGATCAGCGAGCAGATCAGCGACTGCGCGAGGTAGTTGGACAGTGCCATCCGGCCGGGCGCGGCGAGGATGTGGCCGAGGCGCGGCAGGCGCGGCAGCAGCCGCAGGAACGTGGCCGCGTACGCCGCCGCCAGCAGCGGCGCCGTCACCAGGTCCACCGCCTCGCCCCAGAACTTGTGCGCCGTGCCGGTCCAGGCCGACGCGGTGTAGAAGAGCGCCCCGGACAGTCCCACGGTGAAGCCGATCCACTGGAGCTTGCGCAGCGCGTTCCGGTGGGCGGTGGTGTCGTGCAGGAGGCCGAGCTTGCCCACGGCCAGCCCGATGAGGCACGCGGCCAGCACCGCGGGCCCCTGGAAGAACACCCGCAGGACGAGGATCAGCGACAGCTTGCGTACGTGCTCCTCGACGATCTGCGCGAAGCCGCCGACCAGCGCCGCGTCCGAGCGGGCGGCCTCGGCGGCCGTGTCCGCGACGGTGTGGCTCATGTCCAGCCCGGCCGAGGTCATGACGGCCAGCAGCACGAACGCCAGCGCGAGCAGCGCCGTCAGCCCGGCGGCCAGCAGGACCGCCGCCCGGGGCGTGATCCGGCGCAGCACCAGCAGGGCGATGCCCACCGCCGCGTACGTCGTCAGGATGTCGCCGGGGAACAGCAGCACCGCGTGCGCCATCCCCAGCACGAACAGCCCGCCGAGCCGGCGCACGAACATCGGCGTGAAGCGGCGGCCCTGCCGGGCGGCCGAGCCGAGCTGGAGCGTGAAGCTGTAGCCGAACAGGAAGGAGAACAGCAGGTAGAACTTGTTCTCCAAGAACAGCGTCACGGCCCAGCGCACCGCCCAGTCGAGCGGCGCGTTGAACGCCGGTTCCGCCTGCCCGGCCATCCGGTAGCCGGAGGCCAGGAAGGCGATGTTCACCACGAGGATGCCCAGCAGCGCGAAGCCCCTCAGCGCGTCGACTGAGGCGATCCGCGAGCCTCTACCCGTTACGGGTGCTGCGTCCGGGATTGTGGAACGTGCCTGCTGTGATCTCATCACGGGTCATCATTCCGCACATCCTGAGAGTTTCCTGTGAACGAAGTTAGTTATTTGCCGCGATATAGAGGAACCGCTCAATAATCACGGCGAACGCCACCACGAACGAGGGGATCGCCAGGTAGAGCAGCCGCCTCCTGGCGCGTCGCGCCCGGTTGGGGCCGTTGAGCCGGATGACCTCGTATCCGAAGAGAGTAGCCCAGGTCAGGCCCAGCGCGGCGATGCCGACCGGTGTCCACGGCGAAGTCGGCTCACCCCGGCCCGTCTTGTACGGCCTCGGCTCCGGCGTCTCCGTGCCGCGGACGAACTTCTTCCAGGTGTAGAGCGCCGCGTCGTCGTTGGAGTAGACCCGCTTGAGGTCGGGCGAGGCGTCCAGCGCCGCGCGGAACCGCTCGCCCCAGTCCGCCGGATAGCCCTCGTTGAGCTGCAGGTAGCTCACCTGGCCGCGGCTCACCATCAGGTAGGAGTTGCGGGGCTGCTCCTGCAGCGCCTTGACCGCGTCCGCGATCTGGGACGGATCCTTGTGGACCAGCGCCTGCACGTTGAAGCTGACGATCTCGACGTCCCGCTCGCCCCACGGCATGGTGGGCGTCACCTCGGGCCCCAGCTTGGGCACCAGGTAGAGCACGCGGGCGCTCGGCTTGTCGTTCGCGTAGACGTGGTGCAGGGCCTCCACCTCGCCGGTGGTGACCCGCTCGAACTTCTCGTTGCCGTAGCGCGCCATCAGGAACGCGAAGGCGAACAGCACCGCGAAGCAGGCCGCCAGCACCACCGAGAGCTTCTTGGTGAGCTGCGGGTCGAAGCGCACGTTGCGCCTGCGCAGCGGCACGGTCTCCTCGCGCACGTCCGCGCTGTCGGCCGGCAGGTTGGGGAAGAAGGCGTACGCGGCCAGCAGACACGCCCCCGGCAGCGCGAACATGTAGATCCGCAGCCCGATCTCGCCGCCGTAGCTCTGCAGGCCGAGCGCCAGCACGGGCACGCAGAGCAGGATCAGCGCCGAGCGGTCGAACACGCCGCGTCGCAGCCGCCGCACCAGACCGGTCGCGGCCAGGCTGAGGATCACCACGAGGATGCCGAGCCGGGCCTGCAGCACCATGGCGTGCGCCGGGTCGCTGCCCTCGATGCGGTCGCCGGTGTTGCTGCGCAGGTTCTGCAGGATGTTGCCGAGGCCGCCGAAGATCGCGTCGATCTGGCTCGACCAGAAGCCGACCGTCATGTAGCTGATCCAGGCCAGCACCGCCAGCCCGAGGAAGAACGGCAGCGCCCACGTCAGCGACGTCCGCTTGACGATCAGGAACGCCGTCAGCACGCCCAGCATCATGAACGGCGTGATCTGGTGCGAGGCCACCGACGCCAGGAACAGCGCCACCAGCAGCATGAACATGAGCAGCTTGTCGGCACGGAAGGTCCCGGTGTTGGCCAGCTCGCCCGGCGTCATCGCGTCCAGCCGGCCGATGAGCCTGCGCAGCCCCTTCGCCGGGATCGGCTTGGTGCGCGGCTCCACCCGCCCGAACCAGCGCAGCAGGATCGCCACCCACGCCAGGTAGAGCGCGAACGTGAAGCCCTGCGGCGAGAAGTAGTCCTGGCCGATCCACTGCACCAGCACGAACAGCAGCGCCGCGAACCAGCGCGCCCGCGTCGTCGCCACCACCTGACGCAGGATCAGGACGAACGGCAGCAGATAGAGCAGGTTGGACAGGAGCGGCGTCCACTGGAGGATCGTCGTCATGTCCTGGATGCCGGCCGCCTTCGTGACGAACGCGAACAACGCGAAGAAGCCCGGCCAGCCCATGCGGGCGTCGATGCTGATCGCCGACTCGCCGGTCCTGCTGATGAACTCCACGAAACCGGCATGGATGTAGGCGGTCGGGAACCGCGGCTCCGACGCGACCAGCGCGCCCGCGCCGTGCAGCGCGAACGTGATGGCGGCGATCTGGAACAGCAGCAGGAACTTGCGGTCGGTGCTCTGGGCGACCGTGACGAAGAACGACACGATCATGATGAGGATCGCCAGGAACGCCGTGGGCGGGAGGGCGGAGATCAGCCCCAGGCCGTCGATCTTGGAGGGATCCACGCCACGGAAGGGCCCCGGGGGGACCTTCAGGGCGAGGACGTACATGACCAGGCCCTCCAGCACCAGCAGGACGGGCAGCCACGTGGGCGCACTGGCCACCAACGCCCCGAGCCGCCCCATCACGCCACCCGCCGCCCTGGCCCTCTTGGGCGCGGCGCCCCCCTTGGGGGCGACAGCGGGCGCAGGCACGGGCTCGACAGCGGGCGCCGTCGCAGGCGCGGCGGCAGGCGCGGGAGCGGGAGCGGGCGTGGGTCCCGCGACGGGAGCCGCCGCGCTCGGACCGGCCGCCGCCTGCGACTCGCCGGGCGCATCCGTACGAAGCGGTATGGACGCCCGCGACACGGCCCGCGTCGCCTCCACCGCCTCGGACGCACCTGCGGACGTCGACGCCTCTTCCGCCGTCTCCGAGTCCGCCTCCGTCTCCGTGAGAACGGGCATCGACACCGTTCCGGCGCTCGCCAGGTCGGCGGCCTCGGCCTCCTTCGCCGTCGGCGGGCGGCCGATGTGAAGGGCGGAGGGGATACGGAAAGTGGCGGTCTGGTCCGCGGCCCGGTCGTCGACGTCGTCGTCGACAGCCGTGCCCCCGTCAACAGCGGCGTCCCCGTCGGCAGGAACGGAGCCGGAGCCCTTGCCGTCGGCGTCCTTCTTGCCGGCGCGATCAGCAGGGGCGTCGCCGCCGGAGGGCGCCTCGTCGAACGTCAGTCTGGGGATGATCCCCGTAGCGTCCGGGTCGAAGGGCACGTCCGACTCCTCCTTGTTCCCATGCACGTCCGAGGAGCCGCCGCTCACCATTCTGATGCCATCGCCGTCCGGTTGCCTCACGCTGACCATCATGAGGCCCCGGACAACCCCTGGGTGACAGTCTCCCGCCCGGTCTCGTCAATTTTGAGAATCTTACGTAGCTTTCCAAAGATCAAAAGCGCCATAAGCAGCTCGCTGAGGAGCAGTCCGTACCCCACAGCGTTCACGTTGGCGACCGGGAACAGGGCCAAGGTGGACACCAGCACGAGCGCGGCGAGCCCGATCTGCACGGTCGCGAGCGCGCGCGCCCTGCTCTGCGCCCGCAGCGCGCTCAGGTAGACCTCGATCAGCACCCGCGGCAGCACCGCCAGCGACATCAGCCGCAGCAGCAGCGTGCCCTCCTCGGCGAACTCCGAGCCGAAGATGGTCAGGATGAGCGGCGCGCCCAGGATCACCACGGTGATGATCGGCGTCACGATCATGAACGCCCGCCGCAGCGCCCGCCGGCAGTTCTCGGCGAGCCGCGCCCGGTCGAAGGAGCCCTCGACGGTGAGCGAGACGGCCATGTTCATGGCCAGCAGCTCGATCATGCTCGCCAGCGTGTGGGCCATGGAGAAACGCCCGAACGTGGCCTCGCCCACCTGCGTGGCGACCACCACGGGCACCAGGTAGACGATCGCCAGGATCGACAGCGTGCCGGGGAAGTCGCCGGCCAGGAACCGCCCGACCTCCCGCAACTGCGGTGGCTCCTGCGCCGGATCGGCCTGTTTGACGTGCCGTGGCACGACGAAGCCGAAGATCAGCCAGTTGACCGGGATGAGCGCGAGCGCGGTCGGGATCATCCAGGAGACGAAGATCCCGCCCGACGGCAGCGCGCCCGCGAGCGCGACCAGCAGCCCCATCTTGACCAGGCCGAAGGCGAGGTTGTTGAACGGCACGATGGTCGCCCGCCGCAACCCGGTCAGCACCACGTCCTGGAGCGTGAACACCGCCCACACGAGCACGGACCCCAGGAAGAACAGCCCGGGCCCGAACCCGCCCAGCACCTGGTAAGTCTGTCCCCACATCGGCAGGGTCAGCAGGAAGCCGAGCGCCGCCACCCCCCCGGTGGCGGCGGCCAGCCCGTACCCCCTGAGGATCAGCTCAGGGGTGCGGCGGCCCGCCACCGGCAGGAAGCGGGCCAGCGCGCCGACGAAGCCGAGCGCGGTGAGCGACGCGAACAGCCGCATCGCGGTGATGACGGCCTGCCCGCGGCCGAACTCCTCGGGCGTGTAGTAGTGCGCGGCAAGCAACCAGTAGCCCATGCCGAGCACGCCGGTGACCACGGTGTTGGCCATGAGGGCGTAGCCCTGGCGGAACAGCGGGTTGCGCAGATCGTGGAGGATCCTGCCCCGGACGCTAGACATTTCCGCGCACCCGCTGCAGCCCGTACCTCGTGCGCCGCACGACCGCGTACCCCTTGGTGAGGATGCGTTCGCGCAGGTAGATGAGGGGCACGGCGTTGCCTTCGACGGCGCGCTTGAACATGCCGATGGTCTGGCCCTTGCCGACCGTCAGCCGGGGGATGGCGAGGATGTCGTGGCGATCGGCGGCGATCGAGTTGTTGACGGCGCAGGCGGCGAAGTAGCCGGCCTTGCGCACCTCGCGGCGTACGCGGGCGCTGCTGTAGCCGTAGGGGTAGGCCATGGTGGCGACCGGCGCGCCGATCTTCTCCTCCAGCAGGCCCTTGTTCCTGCGCAGCTCCTGGCGCAGCTCGTCGTCGCGGAGCTGGTCGAGCTGGGGGTGGCTGTGGCTGTGGCCGCCGATCTCGATGCCGGTCTGCGCGGCCTCGCGGGCCTGCCCCCAGGACAGCATGGCGTCCAGGGGGCGGCCCGCGGCCTCGGCGCCGGCGTCGGCGACCCAGCCGCTGGTCAGGAAGACCGTGGCGGGGAAGCCGTAACGCTCCAGCAGCGGCAGCGCGTGGCTGTGGAAGTCGGCGTAGCCGTCGTCGAAGGTCAGCACGACCGGCTTGGCCGGCACGCTGTGACCGTCGATCCCGTTGAGCGCGGCCACCAGGTCGCCCAGGGTGAGCGGGGTGAAGCCGGCGCCCTTCAGGTGGTCGAGCTGCTCCTCCAGGTCGCCGGGACGCACCGCGTGCGGCTTGGTGTCGTCATTGGGCGTGTCCGTGACGGAGTGGTACATCAGGATCGGTACGCGCGTCATGACCGTGCCACCTTCAGGCGCGCGGAGCCGACCACGTAGCCCCAGGTCGTCCAGGCCAGCCCGATGACGATCGCGAACGCCCGGCCGAGCCCGCCGAGGTCGCCGCGCAGCGCCTCGCCGAGGCCGCGCAGCGCGCCCAGCGGCAGCGTCTTCATGGCGTGGGCGCGCTCGCTCGACAGCCCGTCCTGGGTGCCGACCTCCTGCGTCACCAGCGCCTTCGACAGCCCTTCCGCGTAGCACCGCGACCGGAAGTACGCGAACCGCTCCCGCTGCGCGGACACCTTGTGTCCGATGAGCGCGCGCGGCTCGAACAGCATCACCGAGCCCGGCTTGCGCTGGCTCAGCCGGATGCAGAACTCGGTCTCCTCGCACCCCAGGGGGCGCGACTTGCGTCCCTGCACGCTGCGCCCGATGCCGCTGTGGAAACCGCCCACCTCGGACACGGCGTCGCGCAGGAACGCGGCGTTTCCGCCCATGACGTTGCGGATCGGCGCTCGTACCGCGGGCATGCCGCGGTAGGAGCAGCCGACCGTCCAGTCGAACTCGTACGGGAACCACCCCGGCCGCCGCCCCGAGGCCCAGATGGGCTCGGTGCGGCCGCCCACGCCCACCACGCCGGGTTCCTGGAAGCCCTCCTCCAAAGCTTCCAGCCATCCCGGGTCGGCGACCGCGTCGTCGTCGAGGAAGGCGACGATCTCGCCGGCCGCGGTGGCGACGCCGGTGTTCTTGCCACCGGACAGCCCCTTGTCGTGGGTGTTCTCCACGACGACGGCCTGCGGGTATTCGCGCTTGAGCTTGAGATGCAGCTCGGGGTTGTGGTCGACCACCAGGATCAGCTCGTGTGCCGGGCGTGTCTGGTTCTCGACCGACTCGACTGCCTGCCTGATGTCCTCCCACCGTTCCTCGGTGTAGACGCAGATGACAACAGACGTGTTCACAACATGCCTCTTAACGGAAAATTACGCGACGCCCCGGTCGGCGGCGGGCCGGGCCGTGGGCTCGGGCTGCGGAGCGCTGGGCTGGCGGCGCCACTCCTTCAGGATGGTCTTGAGCACGCGGAAACCGTCCCGCACGACGTGCAGGTTGCTCTCGCCGTGGATGCGGTTGCGCTCGTGACTCGGCACCTCATGCACCTTAAGCCCAGCCTTCGCCGCACGCACGTTCATCAGCGTCTCGACCTCGAAGCCGTCGCAGTCGAGGTTGAGCACGTCGAGGTGACGCGCCCAGAAGGCGTTGTAGCCGTAGCACAGGTCGGTGTACTTGGTGTTGTACATCACGTTGACGATGCCGGTGAGGACCTTGTTGCCCAGACGGCGGTTGACCGTCAGGTCGTCGCTGCCGCCACCCGAGGCGTAGCGCGAGCCCTTCACGAAGTCGGCGCCGGTGACCAGCGCGCCCACGAAGTTGATGATCTCGCGGCCGTCGGTGGAGCCGTCGGCGTCGATCATCACGATGATGTCGCTGGTGCAGGCGGCGAAACCGGCGGCCAGGGCGTCGCCCTTGCCCTTGCCGGTCTGGGTGACCACCTTGACGTTGGGACGCAGGCGCCTGGCCACGGCCACCGTGTCGTCGGTCGAGTTGCCGTCGACGAGGACGATCTCGTCGATCCACTGCGGGATCGTGGCGAAGACGTGCGGGAGGTTCTCGGCCTCGTTCATGGCCGGCACGACCACGCTCACCGTCGGCGAGATGGCGAGGTGCGGGGTGACGGGCGTGAAGCTGCTGGGCGGCGGCATGGAACGGAGGGGCGAGGTGTGGGCCTTGCCGTTGTGCTTGGTGATCTCGGGACTCATGGCGAGGGATATCCTTCCGTGGGCCCTCCCCTGCGAGCCGGCTTGCACCGTTCCCGGGTGCTGCGGAAACGGCGATGCCGGTGAAGGGTGCATCGGAGGGTCCTGTGGAGTGAGGGTGTACGGGATGCCGGACTGCTGGGTGGGAGCGGTCAGCGCGCTCCCGTCGCTTCGTTCGCTACTGCGTTGGGTGACTCCTGTTGCTGCTGCATCGAGGTGCGCACCCGACCGAAACCCTTGAGGACGCGGTCGGCCGCTCTATAGAGAGACGGCCGGTCGAGGACAATTGTTCGGGCTTTGTTCAAAGGAGTTCGGCCCATCCAGTGCACGGCCGCTGACGCGGACGGCCGTGACACCCGGCCCTCGGCGACATAGAGGGTGCCGCTCTTGAGCCAGTCCTTGTATTCCTTGCCGCCCTTGCCCATGTCCACCATGTGCAGGCCCGCCTTCGCGGCGGCCTCGGCCATCTGCAGGTGGTGGACGATGCCGGGGGAGTATCGGGCGTACTCGGTGTCGTAGGCGGGGAACCACCCTACAAGCGTGGTCGCCGTACGGAGGCCGAAATGCCCGGCCACCGGTACGTCACCGGCATAGAGCATGGTCAGAACGCCCCCGAAGTCCGATGCGTTCTCGGCATGCATCATCTCGGTCAGCTCGACGATCCACGGCTGGGCGAAGCGGTCCACCCGGCCGGTGCGGCGGTACTGGTCGGACTTCCAGGCCAGCAGGATCCGCAGGACCTCCGGATCCATCGTGGACCAGGCGAGACGGAGCTCGCCCTGCTCGCGGCCGAGCTTGCGTTCCTTGTAGCGAACGGTCTTGAGGTTCTTGGGAGAGTTGGACTTCACCTGCTCCAGCCAGGCGTCGAAGCCCTGGGTGAAGTCCATCACGGGGGCGGGGCGGACGTCCTGCTCATAAGGGGCGAACGTCGGCTGCCCGGCCACCAGGTGGTCGAAGTCGAACACGCTGAGCTTGCAGGCGCGCAGCAGCGCCTTGGCGTCGAGCTTCAGCTCCGGGCCCGCGATCAGGCCGTGGCACGTGGTGAGGAAGCCGCCGAGCGGCTTGCCGATGCCGAAGCTGTGCCGCTCGTACGGGAAGAACCCGGCGATCCGGCCGCCGTCGCTGATGACCGCCACCCTCACGTAGTCGCGCAAGCGGTCCATAGCCACGGCGAACTCGACCGACAGGAACGGGTTGTCCAGACTCGGGTCGGCCTTCTGCAGCTCACGCCATCGGTCGCGCTCGGCCTCGCCGAGCTCTCCCGGCCGAACTACCTGGATTTTCACCTTGCCCTGGCCCCCTGTTCGGTCTGCATGCTCTTCCCCCGGTACAAGACGCGCAGCACGTACATGAAGCCGCCCAGCACGGCGACGGTGGCGACACCGGCCCTCGGGGACCACGCTCCGAACAGGAGCATGGCCTCGGCGAGCAGTACGTTCATGACGAGACTTGCCGCGGCTCCTACGGATAGTGCGGCGAGGGGGTCACGATCGCGCAACAGTCCCACTACCGCCGCTCCTGGCACGACCAGGAGGAACAAGGAGATCAGGAACGGGCGCAGCGGCGTCTCGATGTCGAACAGCGCCACCGCTGCTCCGGCGACGCAAGCGAGCCCCACCAGCCAGGCGAGGGCCTTGCGGCGTTGCTTGAGCATTTCCTTGACTCTCTCCTGCTCTCAACTGGTCACAGCACGATTGATCGCAGTTCATGGGACCAATCCGTGCCCGGACACGTCAATGCCGACGCTTGGCGACGCGCCTCGGTTTACCGGCAGGAAGAGGTTTCTTGTGTGATCTTCGGCACACACCCGAGCAATCTCCGGCCCCGACGCGGTCCCCAAGCACACCAGAATGCCCTATGCGACATGGGATACACGAGTCAGGGTCCGTTACATCCCCGTTTGTCGAGAAAATTGCTATCTACCGTCCGTTGATGCCCGCTTTATTCCCGATTCATGCCATCCAATCCAGAACTCGCCATTCCTGTGGGCGTCGCGACGGGTTCTGTGGGAGTCGGCACGGGGTCGTGGTCGGGCGGTCCCGCGTCGTCGGACGGGCCGCCGTCCCAGCTCAGCGAGCAGGTCGAGGTGCCGCCGTTCGAGGTGAACGACACCCGCCCGTCGCCCCCGTCCTCGGGGGCGGTCACCGTCACCCGGACCCGTACCGACCCGCCGGCCTTGATAGACCCGCTCGCGGGGGAGACCTCCAGCCCCTGGGCGGCGGTCGCCAGCCAGGACACCGCGGCCCCCCGGGCGCTCAGCCGGATCTGCGCCACGCCGTCGTCGACCGCCTTCGGGCAGGACGCGCCGAGCCGGGGCGCCGGGGCCGGGCGGCGGGTGTTCCGCGCCGGGGCCCGCCTCGGCGGGGTGGAGGGCAGGGTCGCCGGCCGGGTGGTCGGGCGGGTGGCCGCCGGCCGGCGGTCCGGCGCGGGCCGGCGCGAGGCCGACGGGCTGGGCTCCGGCGACGGCGTCATCCCGTCCTGGTCCGGCACCGGCTCAGGGCTCTCGTCGTACGCGGAAGGCTCGTCGTACGCGGGCGGCTCGTACACCGAGGGCACGGCGGAGGCGGCCGGCGCGGCCGGCGCGGGCGCGAACCGCAGCGACGTCTTGTCCGCCATCTCGCCCCCGTTGATCACGACCACCGTGCCGGTCGCGGCCAGCATGCACGCGCCCGCCAGCACCACCGGGGCGAGGCGGCGCGGCCCGCGCCGGCGGGAGCGGCGCTCGCCCGCCACCGGGAACCCGGCCCGGTCGAAGCCCTCGCCGCGCTCCACGATCAGGGTGCGGGTCTGGTCCTGCCCGGGGCTCACGCAGGTCTCGATCACCCGGCGGCGCAGGGAGAGCGGCGGGTACCCGACCGGCACCAGATCGAGCAGCCGCCCCCCGTCCACCTGGCCGCGCCGCCGCTCGCCGCACACCTCGCAGCCGCCGATGTGCCCGGACAGCCGCCGGCGCAGCAGCGGCGTGAGCGGGCCCTCCCAGGAGTCGACCATCGCCGACAGGTCCGGGCAGTGCGCCCGGCCGGTCCTCGCCAGCACCACGGCCGCGACGGCGATCTCCACGTGGTCGCGGGCCCTGGCCAGCCGGGCCGCGGCCTGCCGCGAGGTCAGCGCCAGCACCGCGCCGACCTCGGACGGGGTGAGACCGTGGCGCAGCGACAGCTCCAGCACCTCGCGGTCGACGCCGGACAGCTCGCCCAGCGTCTCGTGCACCAGGTCGGCCAGCTCGGGATCGGGCTCCTCGTCCAGGTCGGGCAGCGGCGGGCCCTGCGGCGGCGTGCCGCGGTGCGCCAGGCGGGCACCGATCTGGGACCTGGTCAGCGCGTACAGCCAGGGCCGCAGCCGGCCGGGCTCCCTCAGCCGCTCGATCCAGCCCTGGGCGCTGACCAGGGCGTCGTGCACGGCGTCGGCCGACAGGTCCGGCTCGCCCGTCAGGCGGTAGGCGTAGTCGTGCAGCCGCTCGCCGTAGGAGTCGAAGAGCGCGGCGGGGGCGTCGGTGTCCGCGCGCCGCAACGCCTCCACCAGCTCGTGGTCAGCGGCGCGATCGACGGTCGGCCATCCAGGCACGGATTCCCTCCCCGCGGGTAGACGGGCTTGTGAGCCCCACGCGGAGAGGACGCGCCCCTTTTCGGGAGGGTTCGCCCGTCATGCCCGATGGGCATGAAACGTCAGCCGTCGCAGTTGGGCGTGCAGAGCCGGCGCTCCATGCCCTGGAGGAAGAAGTCGCGGACCTGGAGGACGTCCTTGGCGATGTACGCCTCGCCACCCGTGGCCTTCGCCACCGCGTCCATCTGCTGCTTGCCCTTCTCCGCCTCAGGACCGAACGCGATGAGCAGGATGCTGATCGGCCGCTTCGGGTTGTAAGTCTTCTTGAGGTAGTCCAGCAGCCCGGCGTTGGACAGGCCCCCGTCGGGGTCGTCGTTGCCCGCGCCGTCCGTCAGGATCAGCAGCGTGTTGATCTTGTCTTCCTTGTACGTCTTGCTGAGCTGCGCGTAGGCCGCCTTGACCGTGTCGTTCAGCCCGGTGTCGCCGGTGGCCTTGGCCTGCGTCTGCGCGAACGCACTGACCAGCATCTCCTTGCGCAGCACGCCGTTGATCGACTCGCTGACCGGGCCGACCGACACCAGCTCCCGCCAGTCCTTGCCCTGCCCGTCCAGGTGCGTGGAGAACGTCCACAGCCCCAGCTCCGAGTCCGCGGGGAACAGCGCCAGCCCCTCAGTGGCGATCTTGTTGATGGCCTGCATGCGGGTCATGCCCGTGCCCGGCACCGGCAGCGCCATCGTCCCCGAGACGTCGAGCAGCGTGAGCAGCCGGGTGCCGAGGTTCAGCCGGGACCAGGTCTGCACCATCCGCGTCACGGTCGCCGCGTCCGGCGGGGTCAGCGCCTGCGGCGTCTCCTGCGCGAAGCCCTTCTCCTTCGACAGGTTGTCGCCCGCCTTGCCGTCGGCGCTGCGGAACCCGGCCTCGCGCAGGATCTTCTTGGCGGAGTCGCCGGACAGCTCCTTCTTGAAGCTCGCCGCCGCCTTGAGCGTCGCGGCGTCCTTGGTGAGGATCGTCACCGGGTAGTCGAGGCTGAGCGTGCCCTCCTCGGGATAGAGGGCGACGATCGGGGCCTCGGGCTTGCGCGTGTTGTGGAGGTAGACCGCCTGCTCGGAGGCCACGCCCACCGGCACCCGGCTGCCCGACTTCACCGTGAGGCTGGCCAGCAGGGCCGAGGAGTCGGAGGCGAGCTGGCCCGACAGCTCCTTGAGCGCGCCCACCAGCGCCTTGTCCTGCTTGGCCGCCTTGGCCGTGCCCGCGGCGGCGAGCAGCGCGGTGAGGCCGGCCGAGTTCTTCTGCGGGTCGAGGGCGAGCACCCGGACCTTCCTGCCCGGGCCGTCCACGTTGGCCACGTTCGCCGCCGCGATCAGCGAGGTCCAGCTCGGCTTGAGCGTGCCCTCCAGCTTCGCGGCGGACGTCTTGGCCGTCGCCAGCACGACGGGGGAGAGCGCGACGGAGCCGTCAGGGCGCGGCAGCCCGTCCCCACCTGCCGCGCGCATGCTCTCCAGCAGCAGGCTGGAGTCGGCCACCCAGAAGTCCGCGTTCGACTTGCCCGCGGCGATCGCGTTGGCGGTCCTCGCCGCCGACTCCTTGGTCACCGTCACGTCCACGCACTTGCTGTCGACCGAGTGCATGGCCTTGTTATAGTTGCCCGCGATCTTGTTGAGCGCCGGCTGGATGTCGGGGGTGGCGACGACGCGCAGCGCGAGCTTGCCGTCCGAGCAGTCGTGGTCGCGGTTGAAGATGACGAACGCGGCCACACCGAGGAGCACCGCCAGCGCCACGGCGCCGGCCAGCGGCACGAGCACGCGGCCCCGGCTGCTGCGCGCCCTGCGGCGCGAGGGGGGTTCGGCGGCCCGGTATCCGCCGTCGAGCTCGTCTGTGCGGTGTCGCCCCACGATGTCCTCTTCGGTGAGTCGTGACCTTCCGGAGACCCTAGCGGGAGTTGCTCCGCAATACTCCGGGAACGATACTCGGTGCGGTCAGTGGTGCAAAACAGCCCTTTTGGTGCGGTGATGACGCACGGCGACCACACGGGGCCGCTGCGGGACCGGTGACAGGCGGTGCGAGGATCCTCGACCGTACGCGGTCAGTGGCAGCAGGCGTGGCCACGCCAGGCCCGCGCGCCCTCCCGAACGCCCACCACCGCGAGCGCCACCGCCATCGCCGGGTCCGCCCACCACCAGCCCAGCGTGTTGAGCCAGAGCCCGATCAGGACCCCGGCCGCCGTCGCGCCGCAGATGAGATTCTGGGTGCCCTCGCCCGCGGTCGCGGCCGAGCCCAGCCTGCGGCCGAGCCGGCGCTTGGCCAGGCCCAGCACCGGCATGCCGGCCAGGCTGACCGCCGTCACCACGATCCCGAGCGCGCTCGGCGCCGCCCGATGCCCCTCGCCCAGGTCGTACGCCACGTGCGCGACGAGATAGGGGGCCAGCAGCCAGAAGCTCACGGCGACCGCCCGCCGCGCCGTGCCCTCGGCACCCGGCGACAGCGTGCGCGAGCCGGTGAACCGCCACAGCACGATCAGGCTGGCCGCCGCCTCCACCAGCGCGGACAGCGCCCAGCCGATGAGCGCGACCGAATGCGCCGCCGTCCCCGCCACCAGGCCGAGCGTGCTCTCCACGCCGAGCCAGCCGAGCGTGACCAGGGAGAGCGCGCGGGCCGCGCGGGCGTCGCCCAGCCACTCCGCCGACACCGCGAGGCGCTCATCGATCCGCTGTTCAGACATGACGAACCTCCCGAGCCCGGCAACAGAGAGTTACGTACCCGTCACCGTACGCGAGAACGGCGTCCGGCCCGGCAAGGGATGGTCAAGATCGGCCGATAATGGCAGCGACGAGGGGGAGAAACCGATGCCGTTCACGCCCGCACACATCGCGGCGGTGCTGCCGCTGGTCTCGGCGGCCCGGGTGCGCCGCCTCGCCGACCCCTGGGCGCTGGCCGTGGGCGCGATGGTGCCCGACCTGCCGATCTTCCTGCCGTTCCTGCCCGACTACACCGACTGGCACTCCTGGACCGGCGTGCTCACCCTCGACCTGGCCGCGGCGGTGCTGCTGGTGGCGCTGTTCCACGGCGTCCTCCGCGACCCCCTGACCGCCCTGCTGCCGCCCGCGCTCGCCGGCCGGGCCGCGCTGCTCGCGCCCGCGCGGCTCCGGCCGGCCCCCATCCTGGCCGGAGCCCTGATCGGCGCCGCCACCCACGTCGCCTGGGACTCCTTCACCCACTCCACCGGCCCCGCACTCTGGGGCGACTGGCTCTCCGTGGAGGTCCTCGGGGTGCTGCCGCTCTTCCGGGTCCTGCAGTACACCTCCTCGGCCGCCGGCCTCGCCGCCGTCGTGTGGTGGGCCTGGCGCGGCCTCGCCCGGATGGCGCCCGCGCCGGTGCCCGAACGGCTCGCCGTCCCCGCCCGCGTACGCGGCGGCGTCCTCGCGGCCTGCGCGGCGGGCATCGTCGCCGGAGCGCTCGTCTGGCCCCTGGTGGACGAGCCGAACCCGGCGCTCGGCCTGCCCAGCGTGCTCACCAAGACCGGCGCGGGCACCGTCGTCGGCCTGTGCCTGGTCCTCGCCTGCTACGCCGCGCTCTGGCAGCTCAGACGGCGCCGCCCGGCCGTCCCGGACGGCGCCTGAGCACTGGCACTATCGAGAGGTGCTTGAGTACGTCACCGACGCCGACGACCCCCGCCTCTCCGACTACACCCGGCTGCGGGACGTCGAGCTGCGCAAGAGCCTGGAGGCCGAGCGCGGCCTCTTCCTCGCCGAGGGCGAGAAGGTCATCAGGCGGGCCATCGGCGCCGGCTACCCCATCCGCTCGGTCCTGACCACCCGCCGCTGGCTCCCCTCACTCGCCGACGTCCTCGGCGACGCCCTCGTCTACGTCGTCAGCGACGAGATCATGGCCGGCATCGCCGGCTTCAAGGTCCACCGCGGCGCCCTCGCCTCGATGGAACGCCTCCCGCTGCCGTCCGTGGAACGCCTGCTCAAGGGCGGAGCCCGCCGCCTGCTGGTGCTGGAGGACCTGGTCGACCACAGCAACATCGGCGCCATCTTCAGGTCGGCGGCGGCGCTGGGAGTGGACGCGGTCATCCTCTCCCCCCGGTGCGCGGACCCCCTCTACCGCCGCGCGGTCAAGGTGTCGATGGGGGCGGTCTTCTCGATCCCGTACGCCCGCATGGACGACTGGTACGAAGGCTTGTCCCGGCTGCGCGAGGCGGGCTTCCAGACGCTGGCCCTGACGCCGGACCAGAAGGCCACGCCGATCGACACGGTGAAACTGTCCGACCGGGTGGCCCTGCTCCTGGGCTCCGAGGGGGACGGGCTGTCGTCCCACTGGCTGGAGGAGGCCGACCAGGCGGTGTGCATCCCGATGAGCGCGACGGCGATGGCGGCGGGCGTCGACTCGCTCAACGTGGTGGCCGCGGCGGCCATCGCCTGCCACGGCCTGATGCGCAACACCGGCCAGGCGTAGCTCGATCGGACCTTGTGGTCGGCGGCAGGGTTGGACGATGACGGCACTGACCACAGCTGCTGGCCCCCGACATCACCGCCGAGGGCGAGCCCGAGCGGTTCATCCGTGCCGTGCAGGAGACACCAGCGGGCTGGGCCGAGTCGGCCGCGTGAGGTGGGACATGTGCGGGTCGGCGCGCCGGCCGGGATGACCGGTACGACCGCTCGGGCGTTCAGACCGAGGCCCGCGACACCGCGCCGGACGCATGAGTTCGAGGCTCGGCTGCCGCAGGGCGGAGCCCCCGCTCGGTCAACCGCCGGCAAGGAGGCCGGCCGGGCAGGGGCTCTTCACGTCGGCACGCCCAATCAAGTGACAAGCTGAACTCTGCGCAGCGTCTCGGCCGCGTTCGTGCCGCGCTCGATCTTCGCGAGCACGGCTTCCATGATGCTCGTGTACGCGTTCGGTCCCGTTTCTTCGGGCCCCAGGACGTGGGCCATTTCCAGCCGGTCCCCGACCGCGAGAGCTGCTACGAGCGGCACGCGTTTGAGGGCCCGATCGACGGTCGCCGCGAACTCCGCGCCTTCGGCCGCCGTCAGCTCCGCGATCTGATCTTCGGTTACCTCGACGTAGGCCCACACATTGATGTCCCAGGCATGGCCCTCGACGCAGTCGAAGAGGAACATGTGCCCCTGCTGCTCGATGAGCCCGCAGGTCGGCCGGTCGTGCTTGTCGTACACCGCGATGACCCTGGAGGTCTCGGAGGGCTCCCAGGGCTTCGCGCCGAACTGGAGATGTACCAGCTCAGGCATCGCCGTCCTCCATCCAAACCGGTTGGCCAAAGCACTCACTAAAGCGCGCACTCTCATCGTCGGTCCAATCAGTATCTCCGTCCAGGCAGACAGACACATGGTCAGGGTTTCTTTTGCCCCCATCCAGGACAATCAGGAAGCCTGCTGCTCGCAGTTTGCCAGCCGTCGTGTACCTGACCCCGTCGTGCATGCTCGCGCTTCGCCGGCCGCGGTACATCAGGTCAACCATCTCTTTGACGCTGCGCTCACCGATGGTGAGGGACAGGCCCTTCTCCCCGATACGAAGCTGACTTCGGAACGGGAAAATGCAGAACCCCGGGTTGAGTCTGTTGCCGAACTGGGTCAGAACGGCATCATCCGAGAGCTCGTCACGTGACGGCCGGGTGTTGGGCGAGCGACGCGCTGGCATAGCTGGCCATCATGCCCGGCAACCCCGACAGGCACGGGGTTTCCGGCGGATCCACCTCTGCACTTGCTGGCTCAAACGGGTTTAGGCGGCTCACACGGGGCACGGGCAAGCAGCGTCGTCGAGGAGAGGATGAGATGCACGCCGTAGAGAAAACGCTGTCGCTCGGGATGGGCATGCTCAGCGCCGCGCTGGCCGCCGCGCTGTTCAAGCGGGTGTGGACGATGGCGTCGGGGGAGGAGGACGCGCCGGACGCCGACGACCTGGAGCGCGGGTGGGCGGAGATCCTGGTCGCCGCGGCGCTGCAGGGCGCGATCTTCGGCCTGGTCAAGGCCGCGGTGCACCGCGCGGGCGCGCAGACCTTCCACCGCCGGGCGGTCAGGAACGGCGCGAAGGGCTGACGTCCGATCGGGGGCCGGTCAAGGGTGGCCGGGCATCCAGTCTGGATAGTTGTCGATGTCGTACGTGACCGGTCTGCTCTCGATCGGGCCGGCGGGGCCTGCCGACCTGATCAGCGCCTCCATCGCGGGGGCGTGCGCGTCCGTGGTGATCAGGGTGAGCCGCCAGGTGGACGTCTCGGCGGATGAGGAGGGGGAAGGCACCTCGTCGATGTCGATGGAGGTGGCGAGATCCGCCCCCAGGATCTCGTGCGCCAGAACCGCCGCCTTCTCGTGGCCTTCGACCGTGGTGCGGACCTCGATGAATGCCGCCATGCTTTTCCTTTGTCGAGGAGGGAGGCCCACCCTACCTGTGGCAGGCACGAAGCGAACGGGGTTCGGCATATGCTGCCGCCTGTGACTCCGCCATGACGGTGGGTGACAGGGGAGGCTCATGGACCTGGGGTGGATCATCGCGATGGCGGTCGCGACGCGCACCACGTACGCTGCTCCACCCGCCGCGCTGACCTGCGCGGTCGCGACGCCGCCCGGCCGGTCGCTGAGCTTCACGCCGACCGTCGGGCTGACGCCCCGGCGGGTCACCGTACGGGGCAACCTGCAGCTCACCGGGTGCGTCTCGCCGGACGGCTCGGCCTCCGCCCTGCGGTCCGGCTGGGTGTCCCTGCGCGTCACCGCCGACACCTCCTGCACCAGCGCCGCCCGGGTACGCGGCCGTGCGAGCGTCATCTGGTTCGGCTGGGACGGCCGCCCCCTCGGCACCTCCACGATCAGCGGCGGCGCGGGCAGCCTGGCCACCCATCGCCCCGCCGACAGCCTGCTTACCGGCACGGTGACCTACGGCCCGCTCAAGGGCCGCCGGGCGAGCGGCGGCCTGACGCCGGACGCGGGCCTCGTCTCCTGCGCCACCGAAGGGCTGAGCCGTCTGACCGGCACGGGGACGATGACGTTCGGCTGATCAGCCTTCCGCGATCCGCCTTGCGGCGTAGTCGAGCAGCCGCTCGGCCGTGGTGAAGCGGCCGTCCTTGCCGTCGTGCAGCAGCGCGCCCACGATCTGGACGCCGTTCCGCTCGGCGGCGAACAGCAGGCAGTAGCCGGCCGCCCTGGTGTAGCCGGTCTTGACGCCCAGCACGTCGGCGGAGCGGGAGAGCAGCTCGTTGGAGTTGCGCCAGGTGTGCGCCCGGTGCACGGCGGTCTTGCCGACCTTGTACGTCCTCGCCCCCACCATGGCCTGGAACGTGCTGTTCGCGAGCGCCCGCTGCGCCAGCCTGACCTGGTCGGCGGCGGTCGAGTAGCCGCCGTTGCCGGGCGTGGGCATGCCGTCGGCGTTGGTGTAACGGGTGTCGGCCAGGCCGAGGGCCCGGGCGGTGCGGTTCATCTTCGCGACGAACGCCGTCTTGCCCGGCCCGTAGCGCCTGGCCAGGGCGCTGGCCGCGTCGGCGCCCGACGGCAGCAGCAGCCCGTGGAGCAGGTCCCTGACCGTGAGGCGTTCGCCCGCGCGCAGCCCGGCCGTGGTGGCGCCTTCTCTGACGGCGTCCTTCACGTCGGCCTCGGTGACGGTGATCGTGTCGGTGAGCCGGCCCTCGCGCAGCACGACGTACGCGGTCATGACCTTGACCAGGCTGGCGACCGGCACCCGCCGGCTCTGCCGCTTGCCGAAGTGGATCGT
Organism: Nonomuraea wenchangensis; assembly: GCF_900111685.1. Lineage (GTDB taxonomy): Bacteria > Actinomycetota > Actinomycetes > Streptosporangiales > Streptosporangiaceae > Nonomuraea > Nonomuraea wenchangensis. Next base: position 450,226 of record NZ_FOHX01000002.1, on the reverse strand, counting down.
TCCGGCCGAGTCGACCACGTACGCCTCGGCCGCCTTCACCTTGGGAGCGTCGGCCGCCACCGCTGGGGTGGCGAAGCCGACAAGCACGGCGAGCGCGGCAGAGCCCATCAATCCCGCAATACGCATGCCAAACATGGTGGCAGGAGATCAAGAGTTCGTTTGCCTAGCTTCGCCATAAAGCCCCCTCGGGCGGGGGTAAATGAATGCTAGATCGAAGGGGGAACAGCCGTGGCGGGCAGGTTCATCATCACCGAGGACGGGCGCGGCGGTTACCGGTTCGCGCTGGTCGCGGCCAATGGGCAGACGCTGGCGGTGGGTGAGGGCTTCACCAGCAAGGCCGCCTGCGTGAACGGCATCGAGACGGTGCGGAGAAGCGCCCCGGAGGCGGTCGTCGAGGACCGCAGCCAGGCGGGCCAGGCGCCGGCCTAGGCGGCCACGGCCTCCTCGTCCGTCGTGGCGCGCCGCCGCCTCCTGCGCCACACCACGAACCCGGCCACCGCGCCGGCGACCAGCACGGCCACGGCCGCGGCGGCGACGGGCGAGTGGGAGGCCAGTTGCACGTAGCCCCAGAGGGCCGCCGCGCCGCCGAACCACCACAGCGGCGCCCAGGTCAGGCAGCCGAGCGCGCTCGCGACGACGTACCAGGGGTAGGAGACCCGCAGAGCGCCGGCCACCCAGGGCAGGGTGTGGCGCAGCCCCGGCACCCAGAAGCACCCGTAGACGGCGAGCGCCCCCCACTTCTCGACGACCCGCTCGACCGCCTCGATGCGGGCCCGGCCCACCTTGCGCCCGATTCGCGACTCGTAGAGCTTCTCGCCGAGCCTGCGGCCGACCCAGTAGTAGACCTGGAACGCGCCGAACAGGGCGATCATGAGGATGACGCCCACCAGCCAGTAGGGCAGGTTGAGCCAGTAGGGCGTGTCGGGGGCGGGAACGGCGATCAACGCGGCCGACATGTTCCGGCTCACCACCCCTCCACTGCGTTAGGTAACCCTAACCTTATTCGCGCGGCGGGCCGAGTGCCACACCCGCCCGCAAGCCGATCGCAAACGGTGCAACCAGGGGACAAGCAGCGCTCAACCGCCCGGCTCCACTCTAGGTGTGAGCAAGAAGGGGTGTTGACGATGCCGACGACGAGAAGCAGGGCCGCCCTGGCCGGTGGCACCGCGAACGCGGCCAGGTTGTTCGTGGCCGCGCTGGCCTTCACCAGCGCCTACGTCGGCCTGTCCGCCTACGGCAACGCCCGCTCGGCCGCCGCCCCGGTACGGACCGTGACGCTGTCGGCCCGCGAGATGCCGATCGCCCGCCCCCTGGTCGCCGCCACTCCCACGTCGGCGCGGGCCGGCGCGGTCACCGTCACGGCCGACGGCGCGGCCGGCTGCGCCCCCTCGTACGTCGCCCGCAGCCTGCTCACCGAGGCAGCCCCCGGCCAGGGCGCGCTCTACCGCTGGCGGCTGTCCCGCTGGAGCCCCGCCACCGGGACCTGGCGCACCTTCCTGACCGAGCACGGCGGCTTCGCCGCGGGCGAGCGGGCGGTCGAGTGGCGCCCCCGGATCTCCGGCAACCCCGGCTGGTATCGCGTCGAGGTGCTGGCCGAAGGCGCCGCGCCCGCCAGGAGCGACCGTTTCCTGGTCAGCTGCTGACCGAGCGCCGCGCCGCCTCGACCCAGCGCGGCACGCCGACCCGCTCGGCGACCTCCAGGGCCTTCTCGTAGTGCTCGCGGGCCGCGTCGGGCTGACCGAGGCGGACCGCCAGGTCGCCGAGGGTGAGCGCCACCGGCCACAGCGCGACCACGCCGGTGCCCGCGCCCGCCACCCGGTCGGCGAACGGCTTGAGCTTGTCGTAGCAGTCGACCATCCGCTCGCGGTCGTCGAGCAGCATCCCGGCGAGGGCCCGCCAGGTCATCGCCAGCTCGTACAGGAAGTCGGGGCGCACCGGCGGGCGGACGGAGGCGACGGCCTTGGCGTCGGGGACGTGCCCGGCGGAGGCCAGCGCGAGCGCGTAGGCGTCGAGCGTCCACTTCGCGCCCCGGTGGTGGGCGTCGGCCAGCACGTCGACCATCTCGGCGGCCCGGCCGTCGACCAGGTGCAGGCAGAACATGGTGATCAGCGGGAGGTCCTGGCGGCCCTCCAGCATGCCCGCGCGCTGGGTCATCCTGGCCGCGTCGCGGTAGGCGCGCTCGGCGCCCGCGTAGTCGCCGGAGATCATGAACCGCATGCCGCGGTACCAGACGACCACCGCGGCCGGGGCGGACAGGTCGTACTGCCTGGCCAGCTGGTCGGCGGCGGCGGCGTGCGTGTCGGCCGCGGCGAACTCGCCCCGCGCCGCCGCGCACTCCAGCAGCACCAGGTGGGCCAGCGCCTGCGTGGCCATCTGCCCGGAGCGCTGCGCCACCTCCAGCAGCTCCCTGCCGATGCTCTCGCGCGCGTCCACGGCCGGGATGTCGTACGACTGCCGCAGCCGCCCGCTCAGCGCCGCCGCGATCAGCGTCGGGTCGCCGCTCTCCCTGGCCAGCTCCAGCGCCTGCAGCGACGCCTCCCGCCCGCGTTCGGGGGAGGAGGAGCCCTCCAGCTCCAGGGCCAGCGTCGTCAGCAGGCTCGCCCGCAGCCGCTGCTCGCCGGCGGGCAGCTCGACGAGCGCCCGCTCGGTGACGTCCACGATCTCCCACGCGGTGCGGGTGAAGTCGCGGGCCATGCCCTTGTGCGGCACGGCCAGCGAGGCCGCGACCTTGGCGGTGAGCTCCAGGTCGCCGAGCGGCAGCGCGGCGTCCATGGCCTGGCGGCGCAGCAGCCGCGCCGCCGTCATGTCGCCGCACACCGCGAGCGCCCTGATCTGGCGCAGCATCAGCCGCAGCCGCTCCTTGGCCCGCTCGGGCTGCTCGGTCTGCTCGTCGCCACGTGAACGGTCGAACGCGGCGATCGCCTGCTCCCACAGCGAGGCGGCCTCACGGTGGGCGAAGCGCCGCTCGGCCTGCTCGGCGGCGAGTCCCGCGTAGCGCACCGCCTTGTCGGCGGCGTCGGCGAGGAAGTAGTGGTGGGCGAGCGCGGCCACGTCGGAGGACGTGCGCTGCTCGATGACCGCCGCCACGGCCGCGTGCAGCCGGGCGCGGCGCAGACGGGAGGCGTCGGAGTAGATGGTGTCGCGCACCAGGTCGTGGTCGAAGCGCAGCAGCCCGGGGCCCGGCTCGGTGACGAGCCCGGCGAGCAGCGCGGCCTCGACGGCCTCGATCACCGCGTCCTCGTCGCCCGCGACCGCGATCAGCACGTCGAGGTCGACGTCACGGCCGATGACCGCCGCCTGCAGCAGGATCTGCTGCGCGCCGGACGGCAGCCGCGAGATGCGCCGCCGCAGCACGTCGCGGACGCCGGAGGGCACCCGCGACAGCACCTCGGTGGCGCTGGCCCGGTCGGCCGCGCCCTCGGAGTCGAGCAGGCGCACGGTCTCGCGTACGAAGAACGGGTTGCCGGCGGTGCGCTCGACGATCGACTCGACCGCGTCCTCGTCGATCTCGCGTACGCAGGTCGCCCGGACCAGCTCGGCCACGGCCTTCGGGTCGAGCCCGGACAGGCCGACGCGGACCGGCCCCAGCCGGGCCAGCGAGGCCAGCACGTCGGACTGGGCGTCGTCCAGCTCGCTCTCCCTGCACGTCACCACCAGCAGCACCCGGCTGGTGGCCAGCAGGCTGGGCAGCGCGCGCAGCAGCGCGAGCGTCTGGTCGTCGGCCCAGTGGAGGTCCTCGACCGTGAGCAGCACCGGCGCGCGCTTGGCCACCCCGGCGAGGTAGCCGCCGACCGCGCGGTGCAGGCGGAAGCCGCCGGAGACCTCGTCCTCGTCGGGGTCGGGGGCGGCGTCGTCCAGCAGCGGGGCGAGGAGCTGGGCGTACTCGCCGGCGCCGGTCATGCCGACGAGCGCGCGCAGGATCTCCACCCAGGCCCAGCCGGGCGGGGTGGCGCTGGAGTCGGGGCAGGCGCCGGAGGCGGTGATCCAGCCGTCGCCGCCGAGCTGGCCCTCCAGGCGGCGCAACAGCGTGGTCTTGCCCGCGCCCGCCACGCCGGTGACCACCGCCACCTGGAAGCGGCCGGTGCGCGAGGCAGCCGTGGTGAGCCGGGCGAGCTCGGCGTCGCGGCCGACGAACGGCTCGGGGTCGAGCGGCGGCGGCTCGACCGCGGCGGCCGGCCGGGGCGGCCAGGTGTCGCCGGCGGCCGGGGCCGGGCGCGCGGGCCGCGCCGGGAGCGCCAGGTCCAGCTCGGGCGATTGGGCGAGGATGTCGGACTCCAGCTTGCGCAGCGCGGGGCCGGGGTCGATGCCGAGCTCGTCGGCCAGGATGTTCCTGGCGCGGCGCAGGGCCGCCAGCGCGTCGCCCTGCCGGCCGCAGCGGTAGAGGCCGAGCGCCAGCAGCCGCCAGCCCTCCTCGCGCAGCGGATGCTCGGTGGTCAGCGCCTCCAGGTCGGGCACGGTCTCGGCGTGCAGGCCGAGGCGCAGCCCGGTGTCGGAGTGCCGCTCGCGGGCCACCAGCCGCAGCTCGGTCAGCCGGTTGACCTCGGCCTCGGCCCACTGCTGGTCGGCGAAGTCGGAGTAGGGGGTGCCGCGCCACAGCCCGAGCGCCTTCTCCAGCCGGCCGCGCGCCGACTGCGGGTCGGCCTCCTCCAGGTGCTCGCCCGCCGCCCGGACGAGCTGCTCGAACCGGAGCGCGTCGACCTGGTCGGAGGCCACCCGCAGGGCGTAGCCGGAGGCGACGGTCACCAGCAGGCGGTTGGGGCCGCCGCGCGGGCGGCCCGGTTCGAGCACCCTGCGCAGGCGTGAGATGTAGACCTGGAGGCCCGACTGTGCGCCCTTGGCCGCGTCGTCGTCCCACAGGTCGTAAAGAAGGGTGTCAACAGGGACGACCTGGCCCCTGGCCACGAGGAGTCGGGCGAGGACGGCTCGCTGCCGCAACCCGCCCAGGTCGAGTCCGTCGTCGTGTTCGTACGCCTCGACTGGCCCCAGAACTCGGAACGCCACCATGTCAGCCGCCACGCTATGCGGGCCTACGAATCGCGCACAAGGTCTTTGAGGGGTTTGGGATTGTCACTGGGGGGCCTTCGAGATCGCCGACGGGGACTCCGCGCCGGTGCCCCGGCCGCCGCGCCTGCGCAGCAGCGCCCACGCGCCCAGGGCCAGGCCACCGAACGGGATCTCGATAGTGTAAGTCCAGAACCCGAAAAGCAGTGCGGTCGCGGTGGCCGGAGCGGCCGGCACGTGGAAGGCGGCGGTGAGCAGGAACACCACGCCGCTCTCCATGATCCCGGCCCCGCTGGGCGTGACCAGCGCGCTGGTGAGCACCCGCGACAGCGCGAAGACGGCGATCGACTGGGCGAGGCCCGGCCAGGCGCCGGTGGCCCACATGCAGGCGGCCATGATCGCCCACTGGAAGCCCAGGAAGAACACCATGCCGAGCGACAGCCCGAGCGAGCGGGTGCGGACGATCTCGGCGGTGTCGGCGCGCAGCTTGTGGAAGTGCTCGCCGGCGTGGACCCGCAGCCGCAGCAGCCCGGTGATCCGGTCGAGCGCGCGGCCGAGCAGGTCGGCGGCGCGGTCCCAGTAGAGCGCGGCGGCCACGGCCGCGCACAGCGCCAGGATGGCGAACGCGCCGGTCCAGCCGGCGTTGGCGACCGTGGCGTTGGGCGCCTCGCCCGCGACGAGCAGCGCGATGATCCCGACGGCCGGCAGGATGAACCGGAACAACGTGTTCCAGATGCCGCTGACCAGCGTCATGACCACGATCGCCCGGTTGCCGAAGCCCCAGCCCCTGGTCATCGCGAACGACAGCGCCACGCCGACCGCGCCGCCGAACGGCAGCAGGTTGCTGACCGCGCTGCCGGCCGCGTTGAGCGTGAGGCCCTGCAGGTTGGTGAGGCCGGGCAGCGAGTTGGTCAGTACGAACGTGTAGGCCAGCAGGCTCAGCAGCCACAGCGCCGTCATCAGGGCGATCTCGCCGGCGCCGAGCGCGCCGAACACCGCGCCGATCTCGGCCCACGACACGGGCTTGCCGGTGAGCGCCCGCACGATCTGCGGCAGATAGATCACGAGCAGGACGGCCAGCCCGAGCGAGAGCACGGAAAGGACGATCTGCAGCCACTTGTTCTTCATCGGCACCCAGTCTGCCCCCTCCCGGAGGGCCGATCATCCCTCCGAGGGACTACTCGGGCCACCGCTCGAAAGGATGACGCAGCCGGGCGCCGGGCGGCAGGTCGCGGCGGACGTACCACTCGGTGCCGAAGACCAGGCGGTAGAGCGGGCCGGGGACCTTCAGCATGACGGCGAGCGTGCGGTCGCTGTCGCCGCCGCTCGCCTGGGAGACGTGGGCGGACATCGAGCCGCGTTTCTGGCGGGCGTAGCGGCGCACGTTGACCCGGTGGGTGATGGCCTCGCCCGGTGAGTAGGCGCTCTCGAAGGTGCGTACGTCGAACTCGGGCGGGAACCGGTAGAACTTGGTCGCCAGTTTGAGCAGCCGGACCAGCGGGTCGCGGTTGACCGTCGCCTCCAGGACGATCTCGGTGCCGGCGATCTCGGCGGCCCGGCTGCCCACCCGGTGCACCTGCACGTGGTCGGGGTGGCCGTAGCCGCCGGCCGGGTCGTAGATCGCGAGGAGGTCGGCCCGCTCCTCCTGGAGGATCGCGGCCAGCGCCTTGGCCGCCTCCTCGATGTCGGCGTCCATGAACGCGTTGTCGGGCCGCTCCTCGGCGCTGCCGCCCTTGGGGCTGAGGCCCGAGTCGCCATAGCCGAGGCACTCGACGCGGGCGCAGCCGAGCACGGCGGCCGACTCGTAGAGCTCCTTGAGCCTGGTCTCGCCCAGCGCCTCGCCCGGCGCCATGTCGGCCAGGCCGCGCTCGCCCGCGGTGGCGGTGACCAGCACCACGCGGTGCCCCTCGGCCGCGAGCATCGCCATGGTGCCCGCCGTCAGCAGGGCCTCGTCGTCGGGGTGGGCATGGAAGAACACAGCGGTACGTGGAGGCACACGCCCAGATTAGTCTGGGAGGGGTGCGGATCTTTCACGTGAGCGACTGTTACCTGCCGCGACTCGGGGGGATCGAGGTGCAGGTGGCCGATCTCGTCCGCGTGCAGCGCGCCGCCGGGCACGAGGTGACGGTGGCCACGGCGACCAGGGGCGAGCCGCTGGAGGGCGTGCGCAGGATCGTCGCGAGGATGCCCTTCGACCTGCCGGTCCACCCGCGTGGCGTCGGCCGTCTGACGCGGTGGATCGCCGCCGGGCGGCCCGACGTGGTGCACGTGCACACCGGGGCGGTCTCGCCGTTCGCGTGGATGGGCGTGCGGGCGGCGGCGCGGGCCGGGGCGCCGTGCGTGGTGACCGTCCACAGCATGTGGGACCCGCTGACCCGGCTGGTCTACCGGCTGCTGCGGGCGGCGTACGGCTGGCAGCGGTGGGGGCTGGTCGCCACCACCGTGAGCAGCGCGGCGGCCGTGCCGATCCGCGCGGTCGCCGGGCCCCGGGTGCCGGTCCAGGTGGTCTCCAACGGTCTCGACCTGTCGGGCTGGGCGCCCCCGCCGGGCACCCCGCAGCGGCGCGAGGAGGTCCACGTCGTCGCGGTCGGCCGGCTGGCGCCGCGCAAACAGCCCGTACGCCTGCTGAAGCTGCTCCAGGCGGCCCGCGCCCGGGTGCCCGCCGAGATCCCCGTCCGGGCCACGATCGTCGGCGACGGTCCCGCCAGGGGGCAGATGGAACGCTTCCTGGCCCGGCACGGCATGGCCGGCTGGGTGTCGCTGCCCGGCCGCTACTCCCGCGAGCAGATCGCGAAGGTCCTGGAGTCGGCCGACGTCTTCGTGGCGCCCGCGCCGCGCGAGTCGTTCGGCATCGCGGCGCTGGAGGCGCGGGCGGCGGGGGTGCCGGTGGTGGCGAGGGCGCAGAGCGGGGTGGCCGACTTCGTCGCCGACGGCGTCGAGGGGCTGCTCGGGCGGAGCCTCGGCGACCTGGCGCGGGCGGTGGCGCGGCTGTGCGCCGACGCCGGGCTGCGCGAGGCGATCGCGGCGCACAACCGGGCGACGCCGCCCGCGGCCGGGTCGTGGCCGGCAGTGCTGGAGGGGTTCGGGTCGGCGTACGAGCGGGCCCGCGATCAGCGGCGCAGCACCACGTAGCCGTCGCGTTCGTAGACGATCACATAGCCCTGGGCCTGCAGCTCGCCGACCTTGGCGACCTGCTGGTCGAACGAGCCGAACGGGAACTCCCAGCGGGCCGTGTCGGCGATCACCCAGGGCGCGTTGTGCGAGGTGGGCCCCCACAGCAGCACGGTGGCGCGGGCGGTGAGCGCGGGCCCGACCGAGTTGGGCGCCTCGACGAGCACGCCGTCGGGCACCTTGCTCACCGCCTCGGCGGCGGCGGCCGCCTTGGGCTCCTTGTAGAAGGACGGGTGGTAGAGCTGGTCGAAGGCGAACCTGGGCACCAGCGTGAGCGCGATCACGCAGGCGGCGGCCGACCAGAGCAGCTTGAGCGTGGCGTCGTCGGAGCGTTCGAGCATGCGCAGCAGCCTGGCCGCCCCGTCCACGCCCGCGCAGATGATGATGACCACGGTGAACGCGCTGTACTGGAAGTCGGCCTGCCACCACTGCGGGCGGTCCGACAGCATGCGCTCCAGCACGTGCGGCAGCGCCGCCAGCGACAGCGGCGACAGCAGGCAGAGCATCAGGGTGGGCCAGGTCAGCAGGAACAGCGTGTCGACCTTGGCCTCCTCGCTGAACGGCAGCAGCAGGGCGGCCAGCGGGTCGCGGGCGATGCCCAGGAGCGCGCCGGGGACGTCGGGACCGAGGTGCCCGTAGGCCCAGAAGTCCTGCGCGTTGCCGCCGAAGACCGAGGTGACCAGCCCGCGGATGAGCAGCACGGCCCCGATGCCGAACGTGGCGCACAACGTCCCCCGCCACCGCTCGCCCATGACGAACAGGCACAGCCCGATCCCAGCGACCATGAGCCCCATGTCCTCCTTGACCAGGAGGAGGGCGAGCATCGCGAGGAACGCCGCCCGTTCCCTGCCCGCGTGGTAGCGCTCGATCATGATCGCGGTGAGCACGGGGACGAACATGACCTCGTGCGCGTCGAACGCGACGGCCTGCGCGACCGGCCACGACAGCGCGTACGCCGCCGCCACCAGATAGGCGGGCGCGACCCCGAGCACCCGCCGGGTGTAGTTCCACAGGAACGGCACGGCCGCGGCGAACAGCGCCGCCTGCGCCACGATCAGCGTGCCCGGCCCGTCGTGGATCCAGTAGAGAGGCGCGAGCAGCGCGTAGATCGGCGAGAAGTGGTCGGCGAGCTGGACGTAGTCCAGCCCGCGCCCGTGGAACATGCCGAGCACGGGGACGTACGGCGGCCGGAACGCCGCGTAGTTGCGCACCGCCTGGTCCACGATCACCAGGTCCAGGGTGGTGGCGCGGAAGGAGGCCAGCTTCACCAGCCCCAGCACGGCGTAGGCCACCGCCGCGAGCAGTGTCATCACGCCCACCCGCAGCCGGTGGCCACTGAGCGAGACCCTCCAGCCCCGTCGTGCGGGGGGAGCGGCGCCGTCCGGCGCGAGGTCGGTTCCAGCCGTCACGGGCGACAAGACTAGAACGAATCCGCGCGAAAGTGGCGCGGCCGCCGCGCCGGCCTGCCCCCCGCAGGCGGTACGGCGGCCGCGGATCCGGCCGTCAGGAACAGGCGGCGGTGATCTTGCTGGAGAACCCGTTCAGCTTGCCGGTGAACTCCGTCATCTGTGCCACGTCGCCCTTCTCCATGCTCTCGAACCCGGCGGCGAGGTCGTTGAGCGCGGCGGCGACGTCGCCGTCGTACTTGCCGGCGAGCTCCTTGGTCCTGTCGGCGGCGGTGGCGGAGGCGGTGCCGACGGCGTTGGCGTCGGTCGCGTTCTTGGTGACCTCCGAGCTCCAGTCCGTCATGATCTTGCTGGCCTCTTGGGCAGCGGTGTTGCAGTCGACCGCCTGTCCCAGCGCGCCACAGGCGGTGGTCAGGACGGCAAGGGAGAGCGTCGCGGCCGCGACGGCCAGGCGACGGCGAGGGGGAGTCATCTTCCGGTGCCCTTCGTTGGTTGAGCGAACACCGAGAACGTTAGGGCCGGGGCTTGATCTCCACTTGCACCCCGCTAACACCCGGTCCGTCAAGCCGGTGTAAAGCCGTGGAGCAGGACCTGGACGATCTCCTCCGGCTCGGGAAAGGGCAGGTCGAGCAGGCCGCGGTAGGCGACCAGGCCGGTGAACAGGTCGGTGAGGAGCCACAGGTCGGCGTTGGGGGGCAGCTCGCCGCGTTCGATCGCGCGTTCGTAGACCACCCATGACCGCTCCATCCTGGTCCGCATGCCGGTGCGGATGATCTCGGCCACGGCGGGGTCGCGGCCGGCCTCGCCGTAGAGCTGCCTGGCCGTGCGGGAGACCCCTGGGCTGTGCCAGAGGGCGAGCGTGTCGGTCACCACCACCCGCAGGTCGCTCTCCAGCGAGCCGGTGTCGGGGATGGCGACGTGCGTGTTCATGAATCCGGCGAGGGTCTGGAGGAGCATGTCGCGTTTGGTGGGGTAGCGGCGGAACACGCTCGCTCTGCCCACGCCCGCCTCCTCGGCGACGTCGTCCATGGTGAAGTCGAAGCCCCGCGTGAGCACCAACTTGGTGGCGGCCTGTCTGATGCGGTGGTCGACCGTGGGATCGGGCTTGCGGCCGCGCGCGGACATAGTGATACTCCTCGTATCTGATACCCCGAGTCTCACAATCAGGGAGTCTTATGAGAGTAATAGTGGTGGGTGCGGGCGTCGCCGGTCTCGCGCTCGCGCGCGGCCTGCTCGCCGCCGGCCACGACGCCGAGGTGTACGAGGAGTCCCCCGAGCCGCGCACCGCCGGCGGCTCCGTCACGCTCTGGCCCGGCAGCACCGGCATCCTGGAGGAGCTCAAGGCCGACCACGGCCGCGTCGGGCGGCGGCTGGAGACCCTGGAGTCGTGGAGCTCCGACGGCCGCAGGCTGGTCACCGTCGACCTCACGGCCGCCGAGCGCAAGTACGGCCACCCCACCGTCCACGTGGCCCGCGGCGAGCTGGTCGAGCTGCTCGCCGAGGGCGTCCCCGTCACCTATGGAGCCCGTGTCGAGCACGTGGACCCCGGGCGGGCCGAGGCGCGCCTGGCCGACGGGACCACCGTGCGCGGCGACGTCCTCGTGGGCGCGGACGGGCGGCGCTCGGTGGTGCGCGCCGCCCTGTGGGGCGAGGACCGGGCCGAGCTGACCCCCTGGGTGACCTGGCAGGGCTTCACCACCGCGCCGACGTCGCTCACCGGGGGCGGCGCGGCCGTGATGATGGCGGGCCTCGCCGGGCTGTGCGGGCTCATCCCGGCGGGGGAGGGGCGGCTGCTGTGGTGGTTCGACGTGCGTTCGGCGCCCGGCGAGCCGTTCTGGGCGGACGACCCGCGCCTCGCCGAACGGCTGCGCGAGCGCTTCGGCGGCTGGGCCGACCCGGTGCCGGCCGTCCTCGGCTCCCTCTCCGGGTCCTCCCCGGCGCCCGACTTCTTCCCGCACCACCGCCAGCCGATCCCCGAGGTGTGGGGGAGGGGGCCGACGACCCTCGCCGGCGACGCCGCCCACACCATGCCGCCCACCATGGCCCAGGGCGCGAACCAGGCGCTGGAGGACGCCTGGCTGCTCGCCCGCTCGCTGGACGACCTGCGGGGCTACGAGCGCGCCCGCGCGCGGGTCGCCCGCCGCCCGGCCCGGCTGGCCGCCACCGAGCTCACCGACATGCACCGTCCGGCCGCCGGGCTGATCCCCGACCGGCTGGCCACCTGGCTGAACACCGCCTGGCTGCGCCGGGCCAGCACCTACCTCTTGACAGCCTCATGAACGCCAGCTCACGATGTCGCAGATAGAGCAACTCGGTGCGTCATACGCAACAAGGCGGTGTCGGTTGACCACCACGTCGAGCCTCATCCCCACGCTCCCAGGCCGCTCCTACGCCGACCCCGACGTCTTCGCCGACGAGCAGGCCAAGATCTTCGAAAGCCTCTGGTTCTGCGCCGTCCGCGGCGAGGACGTGCCGCGGCCCGGCGCGTTCCGCACCGTCCAGGTGGGCAGGGAGAGCGTGATCGTGGTCCGGGGCCGCGACCACCGCCTGCGCGCCTTCCTCAACGTCTGCCGGCACCGCGGCGCCCGGCTCTGCGAGGAGCCCGCCGGCGAGGTCAGGCGGACGATCCGATGCGCCTACCACGCCTGGTCCTACGACCTCGACGGCCGCCTGGCCGCCGCGCCCAACCTGGCGAAGATGCCCGACATCGACCGCGTCGCCCACGGCCTGATCCCCGTCCACCTGCGCGAATGGCTCGGCTACGCGTGGGTGTGCCTGGCCGCGGAGCCGCCCTCGTTCGAGGAGACCGTCACCGGCGCCGCCACCGAACGGCTCGGCGACCTCGCCGCCATCGAGCGCTACCACGTCGAGGAGCTGGCGCTCGGCCGCCGCATCAGCTACGACGTCAAGGCCAACTGGAAGCTGATCGTCGAGAACTTCATGGAGTGCTACCACTGCGCGACCATCCACCCCGAGCTGGTCGCCGTGCTCCCCGAGTTCGCCGGCGGCTACGCGGCGCAGTACTACGTCGGCCACGGCGCGGAGTTCGCCGAGCGGGTCGAGGGCTTCACCGTGGACGGCGGCCCCGGGTTCGGCAAGCTCCCCGACCTCGCGCGGGAGCAGGACCGCCGCTACTACGCGATCACCGTCAAGCCGCAGGTGTTCGTCAACCTGGTGCCCGACCACGTGATCGTGCACCGGATGTTCCCGCTGGCCGTGGACCGGACGCTGGTGGAGTGCGACTGGCTCTACCACCCCGACGTGGTCGCCTCGGGGGCGGACTTGTCGAGGTCGGTGGAGCTGTTCCACCGGGTCAACGAGCAGGACTTCGACGCCTGCGAGCGCACCCAGCCCGGCATGTCCTCACGGGCCTACCGGGAAGGAGGGGTGCTCGTGCCCAGCGAGCACCACATCGCGCTGTTCCATCAGTGGGTGAACCAGCGCTTGCGCGGGTAGCGCACGGTCAGCGTGCCGTACTTGGCGGCGCCGGTCACCACCACGTGCAGGACGCCGGGCCTCGGGCGGCCGGGGACGTCGGTGGTCGAGACATGGCCCCAGTCGCTGCGGAAGCCGTCCACGTTCGCCGTGCCGCCCTCGGGCAGGATGATCTTGGCAGAGCCGTAGGTCAGGTCGACCTCGATCTCCACCACCGGATGGGGGATGACCGCCTGGGACAGGTCGAGGTCGGCGCTGCCGTACTTCGAGGTGACGCGCAGCCTGCGCGGCACCGCCCAGTCGCCGGAGCGCTTGATGTGATCGCTCTTCGACTCCAGCTCGACCACGTCGTCCTGCGGCGGCGGCTGCTCCGCCGAGGGGAGATCGGTGATGAGGCCGAGCAGGTCGCCGTAGGTCCGCGCGGTCAGGGCCAGCCCGAGCCGGTCCTCCAGCTCGGGCCGCGTGAGGCGGCCCTCGGCGAAGGCGTGCTGGAGCCGGCTGGCAGTGCGCTCACGGTCCTCGTCGGAGACCCGCATGTGCAAATCCGACATGTCTTGAGCATAGGTTCGGCGGGCTCAGAACGGGAGCCGCCGTCCGGAAGGGGTCCGCAGATCGAGGGGGTCCGGCTGCCGGACCGGACGGGGGCGGAGGATCACCTGCACTCTCTTCACACCTATGTGGTACCCAACCCTTTCCCATGAACTCCTCAACCTTGGGTAGCGTGAGGCGTGATGAAATCGGTTGGACCGTTCTCCCACCCCGCGCTGCTCTACCGGAGCGCGGCCGAGTACGTCTCCGCCACCACGGCCTTCGTCCGCGAGGGCCTGGCGGCGGGGGAGCCCGTGGCCGTCGCCGTCCCCGCGCCCGCCCTCGCGCTCATCGCCGCCGGGCTCGGCCCCGACGCCGGCGCCGTCCGGATGCTCGACATGGGTGTCGAAGGCCGCAATCCCGGGCGCATCATCCCCGCCGTCCTCCGCGACTTCGCCGACCGGCACCCCGGCCGGCGGGTACGGATCATCGGCGAGCCGATCTGGGCCGGCCGCCCGGCGACCGCCTACCCCGCCTGCGCGCAGCACGAGGCGCTGATCAACCTGGCCTTCGCCGGGCGCGAGGCCACCATCCTGTGCCCGTACGACGCCGCCGCGCTCGCCCCCGCGATCGTCGAGGAGGCCGCGCGCACCCACCCCGTCCTGCTCGACGCCGAAGGCGAGCGGCCCAGCGGCGACTATGCGCCCGAACGGGTGATCGACGCGCACAACCGGCCGCTGGAGGAGCCCGGCGAGTGCGTCTCCCTGCGCTTCGGCGAGGCCGACCTGCCGGCCGCGCGGCACCTCGCCACCCGGCAGGCCGCCCAGCTGGGCTTCACGGGCGACCGGCTCGACGACATCCGGCTGGTCGTGGCCGAGCTGGGCGCCAACAGTCTCGACCACGGCGGCGGCTCCGGCACGATCAGGGTGTGGGCGACGGCCGACCGGCTGGTGTGCGAGGTCAGCGACCGTGGCCACATCCGCGACCCGCTCGCCGGACGGATCCCCGTCGACCCGCGCGTCCCGGGCTCGCGCGGCCTGCTCATCGTCAACCTGCTCGCCGACCTCGTCCGCGTCCACACCCGGCCGGGCGGCACCGTCGTACGCGCCTACTTCGACCTGCCCTGACGCCGGCCCCTACCGATACCGTTCGACGTCGGCCATGCTCGCGTAGCGCTGCCCGGCCACCGCGTCCGCCGGGACCGCCGCGGCCAGCGCGTCGAGCTGCTCGGCGGTGAGCGTGATGTCGGCGGCGGCGGCGTTCTCCTCCAGATACTTCAGCCGCTTGGTGCCGGGGATGGGCACGACGTCCTCGCCCTGGGCGAGCACCCAGGCCAGCGCGAGCTGCGCCACCGTGACGCCGGCCGCGTCGGCGATCCGCTTGACCTCGGCCACCAGCCGGGCGTTGTGCTCGGCGTTCTCACCGGAGGTGCGCGGGAAGGTGCGGCGGAAGTCGTCCGGGGCCAGCTCGCCCGAAGTGGGCAGCGCGCCGGTCAGCAGGCCGCGGCTGATCGGCGAGTACGCCACCAACGCGACGCCGAGCTCGCGCGCCGCCGGCAGGATCTCCGCCTCCAGGTCCCTGGTGAACAGGGAGTACTCGCTCTGCAGGGCCGCGATCGGGTGCACGGCGGCCGCGGCGCGCAGGGTCGGGGCGCTCACCTCCGACAGGCCGAGGTGGCGGACCTTGCCCTCGCGCACCAGCTCCGCCATGGCGCCGACGGACTCCTCGATCGGCACCTCCGGGTTGCGGCGGTGCATGTAGTAGAGATCGATGTGGTCCACGCCGAGGCGGCGCAGCGAGGCGTCGCAGGCGGCCCGGATGTAGTCGGGGCTGTTCTCGATCGTGCGGGTGTCGCCGTCCCGTTTGATGCCGAACTTGGTGGCCAGCACCACCTCGTCGCGCCGGTCCTTGACGGCCCGGCCGACCAGCTCCTCGTTGGCGCCCCTGCCGTACATGTCGGCCGTGTCGAGGAAGGTGATGCCGAGGTCGAGCGCGCGGTGGATGACCGCGACGGACTCGCTGTCGTCGGCCGGGCCGTAGAACTCGGACATGCCCATGCAGCCCAGGCCGAGCGCGGAGACCTGCGGGCCGCCGGCGCCGAGAGTGCGCTTCTTCATTCCGTCCCCCTGGTTCGTCATGAGTCCAGATTGGCCCCTGGAGCGCGCTCCAAGTCAAACCAGGGACAACCCTGCCCACCCTGAGGGGGCAAACCCTACCCAGGGTCATCTCCTCCCAGGTCAACGCGCTGATCTGGATCTGTCGCTACTTAAGGACTAAGGGGAGCTTCAGGGCTCCTTGGGGTTGATCTCGGATACTCCGCGAAGCCGCGTTCCACGAGCTTAAGAGGCATGAAGGCATTGCTCGTCAGCGGATTCGCGACCATCGGCGCCGGGGCAGGCGCCATGCTCACCCTGCACGCAGAGGCGGGGCTCGACCCCATGCACACCGTGATCAGTGAGTACGCCTGGCAGCAGTCCGGCTGGCTGCTGCCGGCCTCGCTGACGTTGTTCGCGGTGGGCGCGACGCTGATCGCCGAGGCGCTGCGCCGGGCCGGGGGCAACCGCTGGGTCGTGGGGCTGCTGGTGGCCTGGGGCGCGAGCATGTTCCTCATCGGGGCCTTCCCCACCGACCGGCCGGGCGTGCCTCTGTCGTTGTCAGGAGGCATCCACCGCTATGCCGCTTTTGCCGCCTTCCTCATGATGCCTGTCGCCGGGTTGCTGCTGGCCAAGGCCCGGGTCCGGTACGCCCGCTCGATGCGCATCCTGTGCCTGACCGCCCTGGGGGCGCTCGTGCTGGTCGTGATCCCGTACGTGGTGCGCATGTTCGGCCTCCCGCTCACCAACGACGACATCCCCGCCGGGCTCATCCAGCGGACCGTCGTGGTGACCGAGGTGGCCGTGCTGGCGCTGGCCGGGCTGTCGATGCTGCGCCCGGCCGCCCGGCGCGCCCTCGCGGCCCGGCAGGTGATCAGGCAGGCGTGAAACCCGCGGGCAGGGAAAGAGTGCTGGCATGACGATCCTGATTGCGTACGACGGCTCCGACGACGCCAAGGAGGCCATCGCCTTCGCCGGGCGGATGTTCAAGGGCGAGCAGGCCGTCGTGCTGACGGTGTGGGAGCGCCTGGCGATGACCTCGGCGCGGGCCTCGGCCGGCCTCATGATGACCATCGACACCGACGCCGCGGGCGACGAGGCCATCGGCAAGGCGATGGAGGAGCTGGCCAGACGCGGCGCGGACCTGGCCAGGCAGGCGGGCCTCGACGCGACACCGCGCTGCGAGGCCGACGCGGTGGCGGTGTGGGCGGCCATCGTGGACACGGCCGACGAGCTCGACGCCACGCTCATCGTGACCGGCACCCGGGGGCTCGGCGGGGTGCGCTCGCTGCTGCTGGGCAGCACCTCCGACCGCGTGCTGCACCACGCCCACCGCCCGGTCCTGGTGGTCCCCTCCCCGAGGACGGACCCCCGGTCGGAATAGGCCGCTGCGGCTCGCCGGTCCACCCGCTAGCATGGCCGCATGACGATCGCCCAGGTGATGCTGGCCCCCTAGCGGGGTTCATCGGCGACGTCCACGTTGAGGCCCTGCTAGCCGGGGCCTCTCGTCGTGTCCGGGGGCCCCACGGGAAGGCACCCGATGTACATCACGACCACCATCCCTTACGTCAACGCCCGCCCCCACCTGGGGCACGCCCTGGAGCTGGTCCAGGCCGACGTGCTGGCCAGGCACCACCGGCGGCGCGGCGAGCCGGTGCGTTTCCAGACCGGCACCGACGACAACTCGCTGAAGAACGTGCTGGCCGCCGAGGCGGAGGGCGTGCCGGTGCGCGAGCTGGTCGACCGCAACGCCGCCGCGTTCGAGGGGCTGCGCGGGCCGTTGGAGCTGTCGTTCGACGGGTTCATCAGGACCAGCGGTCATCCCGGCCACCGCGCCGGCGTGGAGCGGATCTGGCGGGCCGTCGGGCACGACCTCTACCGGCGGCACTACGACGGGCTCTACTGCGTGGGCTGCGAGCAGTTCTACCCCGCGGGGCCCTGCCCCGACGGTCACGGCGAGCCGCTGCAGGCCGTGTCGGAGGAGAACTGGTTCTTCCGGCTCTCCCGCTACCAGGACGCGCTCGCCGAGCTGATCCGCGGCGGCCGGCTGCGGATCGAGCCGGCCGCGCGGCGCAACGAGGTGCTGGCGTTCGTCGAGGCGGGCCTGGCCGACATCAGCGTCTCGCGCTCGGCCGCCCGCGCCCGCGGCTGGGGCATCCCGGTGCCGGACGACCCCGGCCAGGTCGTGTACGTGTGGTGGGACGCCCTGGCGAACTACGTGACGGCCCTGGAGGGCGGCGACTACGAGCGCTGGTGGGTGCGCGAGCGGCGCAAGGCGCACCTCATGGGCAAGGGCGTGATCAGGTTCCACGCGGTGTACTGGCCGGCGATGCTGCTGTCGGCCGGGCTGCCGCTGCCGACGGACATCCTCGTGCACGACTACCTCACGGTGGACGGCAGGAAGATCAGCAAGTCGGCGGGCGGGGCGGTGGACCCGGTGGCGCTCGTGGCGGCGTACGGGAGCGACGCGGTGCGCTGGTGGCTGCTGCGCGAGGTGCCGCGCGTGGGCGACGCCGACTTCACCGAGGCCCGCCTGATCGCCCGCTACGACGAGGACCTGGCCAACGGCCTCGGCAACCTGGTGAACCGGGTGGTGACGATGGTGTGCAGGTTCCTGGACGGCCACGTGCCCGAGGGCGAGCCGCCCGTGGGCGTGTCCGGCGCGGTGCACGAGGCGCTGGAGGACTTCGACTTCCGCCGCGCCGCCGCGGCCGTCTGGACGCTCGTCGAGGAGGCCAACCGGTACGTCGACCGCGAGCAGCCCTGGAAACAGGCTGGCCCGGCGCGGGAGCGCACGCTCGGCGGCCTCGTCGCCGCCTGCCGCGAGCTCGCCGTACAGCTGGAGCCCTTCCTGCCCACGGCGGCGGCGCGGGTGGCGGCGGCGGTCGGCGGTGACCGGCTGGGCCCGCCCGCGCCGCTCTACCGGAGGCTGTCCGGCGTCGCTCATTGACGGCCGGACGGCCCGACGTCTAGGTTGACGCCAACCGACCAGCCGGTATGGAGGCAGCATGCCCACCGTGCAGACCGTCCGCGGGCCCGTGGACGTCGACGACCTCGGCCAGACCCTGATGCACGAGCACGTCTTCGTGGTGGCCACCGAACATCTCGACAACTACGGCAAGGGCTCATGGTGGGACGAGGAGCACCGGGTCGCGGACGCGGTCACCAAGCTCGGCGCGGTGGCCGCCAAGGGCGTGCGGACCATCGTGGACCCCACCGTGTGGGGTCTCGGCCGCTACATCCCGCGCATCCAGCGCGTCGCCGAGCAGGTGCCCGGGCTGAACATCGTGGTCGCGACCGGCATCTACTCCTTCGAGGAGCTGCCCCACCAGTACGAGCACCGCGGCCCCGGCCTGTTCTTCGACGTCCCCGACCCGATGATCGACGACTTCGTCCGCGACCTGACCGAGGGCATCGCCGACACCGGCGTCAAGGCGGCCTTCCTCAAGTGCGTGGTCGAGCACAAGGGGCTGACGCCCGGCGTGGAGCGCATCTGCCGGGCCGTCGCGCAGGCGCACGTCCGTACGGGGGCGCCGATCACCGTGCACACCAACTCCTTCACCCAGAGCGGCCTGATCGCGCTCGACCTCTTCGCGAAGGAGGGCGTGGACCTGACGAAGGTCGTCGTCGGCCACGCCGGCGACAGCAACGACCTCGACTACCTCATGCGGCTGGCCGACACCGGCGCGACCCTCGGCATGGACCGCTTCGGCCTCGACATCTACAACCCGACGCCGCAGCGGGTGGCCACGATCGCGGCCCTGTGCGGGCGCGGCTACGCCGACCGGATGGTCCTCAGCCACGACGCGGCCTGCTTCATGGACTACTTCGGCGGCGCCTGGGACGACGCGCACAGCGCGCTCGCGCCGAACTGGCGCTACGATCACATTCACGACGACGTATTGGCCGCACTGCTGGACTCGGGTGTGACCGATGACCAGATCGAGCAGATGCTGGTGTTCAACCCGAAGCGCTACTTCTCGTAAAGTGAGTGGATCGGGAGAGCGACGCGGGTAGGTGGAGCTGGGTGACTTCGGAGCAGGCCTTGTCGATCAGCCTCGGACTCCAGGGACCCTGCGTCATCGCGAGGTTGACGGGAGACTTCGACTTCGGCTCGGCGGCCGAGGTGCGTGACCGTGTCACCAAGGCGCTCGATCTCACCCAGCCCCCGATGCTCGTCATCGACATGCAGGCCGTCAGCGTGTGCGACTCCTCCGGGCTGTCCGTGCTGGTCTATCTGCACAAGGCCGTCACCGCCTCGGGCGGGCGGCTGCTGCTGTCGGGGCTCAACGGGCGGTGCGAGCACCTGTTCGCGATCACGGCGCTCGACAAGTTCTTCGACATCCGCCGTACGGCCGAGCTGGCCATCGCCGAGCTCAACGAAGAGGGCAACGCGCCGCCGTTCACCGGGTAGGCAGCACAAGAGCCGGCCCCCCATCGGGGGACCGGCTCCTCGTGCGGGGCTCAGGCGGTGACGAGGAGAGCCAACCCGATGAGCACGGCGACCGGGACGATCCACACCACGGCCTCGAGGGCGAACTCCTTGTACATCTGCTTAAGCCTCCTCTGTGTCGCCCTTATCAGGCACGAACCCCGATAAGGAATGACCGGAACGTCTCTGGGCAGCATAGCCGCCGTCAGGCGGTGACCGCGCCGTCGGAGGCGGAACCGACGGTCCTGACGTACTTCGCCAGCACACCCCGCTCGACCTCGCGCTCCGGCCGCCGCCACGCGGCCCGGCGCGCGGCCAGCTCCTCCTCGGGCACCAGCAGGTCCAGCGTGCCGGCCGCGCTGTCGATCACCACGGTGTCGCCGTCGCGCACCAGCGCGATCGGGCCGCCGTGGTACGCCTCCGGAGTCACGTGCCCGATCACCAGCCCGTGCGAGACGCCGCTGAAGCGCCCGTCGGTGACGAGCGCCACGGACGTGCCGAGCCCGCGCCCGACGAGCGGCCCGGTGATCGAGAGCATCTCGCGCATGCCGGGACCGCCCGCCGGGCCCTCGTAGCGGACCACGATGACGTCGCCCGCCACGATCCGGCCCTCCTGGATGGCGGCGTAGCAGTCGTTCTCGGAGTCGAAGACCCGGGCCGGGCCCTCGTGCCGGAAGTCGTCCTTGCCGCCCAGCTTCAGCACGCAGCCGTCGGGGGCGAGCGAGCCGCGCAGGATCGCCAGCGCGCCGCGCGGCTTGAACGGCCGCGTCACGTCCGCCACGACCTCCTGGCCCGGCCGCTCCTCGGCCTGCGCGGCCACGTCGGCGAGGGTGCGGCCGTCCACCAGCGTCACGTTCTCGCGCAGCAGCCCGGCCTCCAGCAGCCGCCGCGCCACCAGCGAGGTGCCGCCCGCCCGCCACAGGTCCAGCGCCGTGTACGGCCCGCCGCTCGGCTTGAGCCCCGTGATGATCGGCACCCGGCGGCAGACCTCGCCGATCTCGTCGATCACCAGCGGCAGCCCGGCCTCGCGGGCGATGGCCAGCAGGTGCAGGACGGCGTTCGTGGAGCCGCCCATGGCGGCCACCGAGACGATCGCGTTGTGCAGGGCGTCCGAGGTGAGCACCCGGGACGGCCGGGCGTCGCGGGCCAGCGCGTCCATGGCGAGCTCGCCGACCCGCCGCGCCGCGGCGTTCTTCTCCTCCGCCACGGCCGGGATGTCGCCGATCCCGAACGGCGCGAGGCCCAGGAAGTCGGCGACGGAGCCCATGGTGTTGGCGGTGTACTGGGCGGCGCAGGTGCCGGCGCCCGGGCAGGCGTGCCGGGCGAGGTCGTCGAGGTCGGCCTGGTCGAGCCGGCCGACCTCGCGCTCGCCCAGCGCCTCCCACATGTCCTGGATCGTCACGTCCCGGCCGCGCCACCGGCCCGGCATCATGGTGCCGCTGTAGAGCACCACGGACGGCACGTCCAGCCGGGCCAGCGCCATGATCGCGGCCGGCACGGTCTTGTCGCAGCCCACGATCGCCACCAGGGCGTCGAAGCCGTGCGCGCGGCCCATAAGCTCGATCGAGTCGGCGATGACCTCCCGGCTGACCAGGGACGCGCGCATGCCCGGGGTGTGCATGGTGAGGTTGTCGGAGACCGCGATGGTGTTGAACTCCATCGGCGTGCCGCCCGCCGCCCGCACGCCCTCGGCGACGTGCGCGGCCAGCTCGCGGTGGGTGAGGTTGCACGGCATGGTGCCGGTCCAGGTGGAGGCGATGCCGACCACGGGCCGGCGCTGCTCCTCCTCGGACAGGCCCATGGCGTACAGGTGGGAACGGGCGGGTGCGCGGTCGGGATCGTCGGCGATGCTCAAGGGGGTCCTCCCGATGTACGGTTGTCGCCCCCTTATGATCCCCGACGGCGTCTCACTGCTCCCGCATGCCCCAGGGGGAGCCGTACTCGACCAGCAGGTCCAGGAACGGGCGCGGCTCGAACGCCTCGGGGCCCAGCACGCCGGCGCCCTTCCACGTCCCGTCCGCCAGCAGCTCAAGGGCGATCACCGGGTTGACGGCGGTCTGCCAGACGACGGCCTGGGAGCCGTACTCGCGCATCGACCACTGGTTGTCCACCACGTGGTAGAGGTACACCTCGCGCGGCCGGCCGTCCTTGACGCCCTTCACCCACGTCCCGGCGCAGGTCTTGCCGTGCATCAGCGCGCCCAGCTCGGCCGGGTCGGGCAGGACGGCGGCCACCACGTCGCGCGGTGACACCCGTACCGTCGCGCCGCCGTCGCCGCGCACCGGGACCGGCTCGGTGCGGTCCACGCCGAGCGCGTGCAGGGTCTTCAGCGTGTCGATGAACTCCTCGCCGAGGCCGTACTTGAAGGTGACCCGGCGGGCGTCCACCCAGCGGGGGACCAGCAGGACCTCCTCGTGCTCGACGTTGACGCACTCGACCGGGCCGATGCCCTCGGGGAAGTCGAAGATCTCGGGCTCGCTGAAGGGCTCGGTCGTGTACCAGCCTCGGTCCTTCTCGTAGATGACCGGCGGGTTGAGGCACTCCTCGATGGTGGTCCAGATGGAGAACGACGGGGCGAAGTCGTAGCCGTCGACGGTGAGGTTGGCGCCGTCCCTGATGCCGATCTCCTCGATCTCGTCGAAGAGGTCGTCGGCGGCGTAGCGGGCGAAGACGTCGGCGAGGCCGGGCTCGACGCCCATGCCCACCAGCGCGAGGCGGCCGGAGGCGGCCCATTCGGGCGCGCGGGCGAACTGCTCGTCGCCCAGCTTGACCCCCACCTCCTCGTACGGCCGCTCGGGGTGCGGCCTGGACATCGACATCGCCATGTCGAGGTAGTCGGCTCCGGCCGCGAGCGCCGCGTCGAACAGCGGCAGCACGAATCGCGGGTCGGTGGCGTTCAGCAGCACGTCGCAGTCGTGCTCGCGGAGCAGGGCGGTGACGGCGTCGCGGTCGGCGGCGTCCACCTTGACCGGCGTGAACCGGCCTGCGTCGGGGCCCAGCGCGGCGACGGCCGCCTTGGCGCGGGGCAGGTCGTAGTCGGCGACGAGCATGTGGTCGAAGAAGGTGCGGCGGGCGGCGATCCGTGTGATGGCGGTTCCCACCCCGCCGGCTCCCACGAGAAGGATACGCATAACGAAAAAATCCCCTTTGGATGCTTTTGGGGGGCTGTGTCGCTAATCCAACTGCACTACGCTCATCAACGTCAATGGCGTTGGCATAAGGAAGGGCACGCGATGGCGAAGCGGGTGGTGCCGGAGACGGCACGCAGGCGGCGGCGGCCGACCAAACAAGGGCAGGTCCTGACCCATCAGCTCATCGTGGAGACGGCGCTGCGCATGCTGCGCGAGCACGGCGCCGCCGGCCTCACCGCCCGCCGCCTCGGCCTCGCCCTCGGCGCCGACGCCAGCACCGTCTACCGCTACTTCCGCGGCATGGACGACCTCGTCCTCGCCATCGCCGACGAGCTGTTCGGGCACGCCGTGGAAGGCTGGTCGCCGAGCGGGGACTGGCGGGCCGACCTGCGCGAGCTCGGGCTGCGCATCCACAACGCCTACCTGACGCACCCGCAGGCCGCCGTCCTCACCGCCAGCCGCGTCACCGGCCTCCCCCAGGAGGTCGCCACGGACGAGATCATCCTCGGCATCCTGCGCGGGGCCGGCTTCCCCGACGCCGACGCGGTCCGCATCTACCACGCCTTCATCGACCAGAGCCTCGCCTTCTCGATCCTGGACGCCGCCACCCTCGCCCTGCCGCCGGCCGCCCGCGAGGCCGACGAGGAGGTCTGGCGCGACACCTACGCCCGCCTGCCCGCCACCACCCACCCCCACATCGCCGCGACCGCCCCGCTGCTGGTCGCCCGCATGAACGACAGCGCCTACCCGACCGCGCTCGACATGCTGCTGGCGAGCGCATCAGCCCAGCTCAGGGGGTAGAAGGGCGGTGTGCCTGAGGGACATCTGGTTCACCGCCACGCCGACGAGCAGCAGGCGGCACTGAGCGGGCGCGTCGTCCACGCCTCCGGGCCGCAGGGCCGCTTCGACGCGCGGCCCTACGACGGGCGCACGCTGACCGCCGTCGAGGCCCTGGGCAAGCACCTGCTGTACCACTTCGAGGACGCCCCCGCGATCCACGTGCACCTCGGCATGCGCGGCATCTTCCTGCGGTACGACGGCCCCGCGCGCGAGCCCCGGCGCGGGACGCGGCTGCGGCTGGCCGCGGACGACGTGGCCTTCGACCTGATCGCGCCCATCCAGTGCGAGGCGTACAGCCCTCGCGAGGTGGCCGCGCTGCGGGCCTCGCTCGGGCCCGACCCGCTGCGGGCCGACGCCTCCAGGGGCGAGGCCGTACGGCGGCTGACCGCGTTCGGCGGGCCGGTCGGCGCGGCGGTGCTGGACCAGAAGGTGTGGGCGGGCATCGGCAACGCCTGGCGGGCCGAGCTGCTGTTCCTCGTCGGCCTGCATCCCGCCGCCAAGGGCGTCGGCGCGGAGGGCGCCGGGCGGCTGTGGGACACCGCGGCCACGTACCTCGCCCTGGGGCGCGACGCCGGGCAGGTCGTCAGCGACCCCGAACGGCCCGACGAGCGCTGGGTCTACCGCCGCGAGCACTGCCGCCGATGCGGCGCACCCGTCCTGACCTGGGAACTCGCGTCCAGGACCGCATACGCTTGTCCCGTGGACCAGCCAGGGAAGGGGTGAACATGCGGACACAGCCGCTCCTCGACATCCGGCGCGTCTACGTCGAGCCGGAGGCGGCCCGGCTGCCGCGCGGGCAGGAGATCCTCGCCCGCTTCCCCGAGGCCGAGCTGGTCGAGGTGGGCAGCCACCACCGCATCCCCGAGCTGTACGGCGACGAGACCAACGTCAACCGCTGGGTGCGCATCAAGACCGAGGCGCTGGTCCTCGGCGTCAAGAAATCGCTCACCGCCCGGCCCAACGACCGCTCCGCCGACTTCATCGCGCCCTCCACCGCCAACGGCTGCGCGATGGCCTGCGCCTACTGCTACGTGCCGCGCCGCAAGGGCTACAGCAACCCGATCACGGTGTTCGCCAACATCGACCAGATCCTCGGGTACGTCCGCCGCCACGCCGGCCGCCAGGGCGTCAAACCGGCGCCCAACCAGGCCGACCCGCGCGACTGGATCTACGACATCGGCGAGAACTCCGACTGCTCGCTCGACGCCACCATCTCCGAGAACGTACGCGACCTGGTCCGGCTGTTCCGCGACCTGTCCAACGCCAAGGCCAGCTTCGCCACCAAATACGTCAACCGCGACCTGCTCGACTGGGACCCGCGAGGCCGCACCCGCGTCCGCTTCAGCCTCATGCCGACCGCCGACTCCAAGCTGCTCGACATCCGCACCTCGCCCATCGCCGAGCGCCTGGCCGCCATCGACGACTTCGTCGCCGCCGGCTACGAGGTGCACGTCAACCTCAGCCCCGTCGTGGTGCGGGACGGCTGGCTGGAGAGCTGGGCCGAACTGCTCGACCAGCTCGACGCCGCCCTCGGCCCGCGGGCGAAGGCCCAGCTCGCCGCCGAGGTGATCTTCCTCACCCACAACGACCGGCTGCACGAGGTCAACCTGGGCTGGCACCCGAAGGCGGAGGAGGTGCTGTGGCGGCCGGAGCTGCAGCAGGCCAAACGGTCACAGACCGGCGGCTGGAACGTCCGCTACCGCACCGGCCAGAAGGGCCGGTACGTCGCCGCGCTCACCGAGCTGATCGCGGCGAGGCTGCCGTACTGCCGCGTCCGGTACGCCTTCTGACTCAGCCCTCCTGCGGGCCCTGGTCGGGCCGGTCCTGGGCGAGTTCGGCCCGGGCGAGTTCGGCCTGGGCGAGGCGTTTGCCGAGGCCGGCCAGCGACTCGTCGGCCATCAGCGCGGCCAGGCGCGGCGCGTCCTCGTCGATCCGGCGCGACACCGCCGGCTGGTCACCGTTGAACCGCGTCCACGCCCGCACCACCTCCGGCATCGCGGCGATCGCCGCGTCCGACAGGATCGCCTCGCGTGGCAGCCACGAGGTGAGGAACCGCGACACCCGGTCCGGGCTCCACCACAGCGGATGGTCCCCGACGAACTCCCGCAGCTTCCCGAACGCCTCCCGCGCCCCCGGCAGCTCCGGCAGGCCCTCCAGCTCCGCGAACCGCTCGGCCGTGTCGTCGCCGGCTCCCCGCACCAGCCCCGGCACGCTCCGCGTCCGCGCCACCGCCAGCGCGCGCACGCCCGGCAGGGTGTCGGCCACCTCCGCCCCGAGCAGGCGGTCACCCAGCTCGAACGCGTCCAGCACCCGCCCCGCGACCACCCCGGGCTCCGCCGCCGCCAGCCCCAGATCGTCGAGGAACTTCACCTCCTCGACCACGGCGTCCACCGCCAGGCCGCCGTGCGGCTGGTCGATGCCGACGACCAGGACGTGCGGCTCCTTGCCGTTCTCGTAGCGGAAGCTGAGCGCCGCGAGGATCTGCTCGCCGTACGGGTCGGCCCTGCCGTACCAGGCGCCTTCGCAGGCCACCCGCCCCATCCGTCCCGCCCAGCCCGGCAGCGCGTCCAACGCCCCTTCGGCGGCCCGCCCGAACACCGACGCGCCCGCCGCGAGGGGCCCACCCGACTCCGCGACGTCGTCGTCCTGGGCTGGAGGCGCCACCGCCGCGAGGGCCGCGAGCGTCAGCCGCGCCTCCGCGCCGCCGTCGCCGGCCAGCTCGCGGAGCAACGGCTCCACCTGCTCCGGCTCCAGGTCCGCCAGCAGCCGGGCCGCCCATAGCTCGGTCCTGAGCGGGGAACGCCACCTGAGCAGGTCGCGGGCCTGCGCGATCGCCGTCCTGAACGTCGAAGTGCTCACCCTCCGACCGTAGCCCCCGCACCGCCCCCGCCGCGCCCCCGGGTGGCCGAACCCCCAAGCACGAGAGCGGCCACCTCGTCGTTGTCGAGGTGGCCGCCCTCAGGTGAGTTTTCCGGCGGTGGGTCCTCTAGCGGCGGTCGTCGCCGGTGAGGCCCGCCTTGCGGAGGGCTTCGGCCATGGCGCCCGTCGGGGCGGGGCTCTGACGGCGCTGGCCACCGCCACGCTGGCCGCCCTGGCCCCGGCCGCCGTCACCGCGTCCGCCGTCGCCGCCGCGCCGGCTGTCACGACCGCCCTGGCCGCCCTGACCGCCCTGGCCACCTTGACCGCCCTGGCCCCGGTCGCCGCGCCCGCCGTCACCGCGAGCGCCGTCCCCACGGCCCTGGCCGCGTCCGCCGTTGCCCCGGGCGCCGTCCCCTCGGGCGCCCTCACCCCGGGCGCCGTTGGAGCGGCGGGAGCCGTCGGACTGGGCGGCGGCGTCGTCCTCCAGGCGCAGGGTCAGGGAGATGCGCTTGCGCGGGATGTCGACGTCCAGCACCTTCACCCGGACGATGTCCCCCGGCTTGACCACGTCACGCGGGTCCTTGACGAACGTGCGGGACATGGCCGACACGTGCACCAGGCCGTCCTGGTGGACGCCGACGTCGACGAAGGCGCCGAAGGCGGCGACGTTCGTGACCACGCCCTCCAGGATCATCCCGGACGACAGGTCGGAGATCTTCTCGACGCCTTCCTTGAACGTGGCGGTCTTGAAGGCGGGACGCGGGTCGCGGCCCGGCTTCTCCAGCTCGCGCAGGATGTCGGTGACCGTCGGCAGGCCGAAGGTGTCGTCGGTGAAGTCGTCCGGCCGCAGGGAGCGCAGGGCGGCGGTGTTGCCGATCAGCGACTTGAGGTCGGACTTGACCGAGCCGAGGATGCGGCGGACCACCGGGTAGGACTCGGGGTGCACGCTCGACACGTCGAGCGGGTCGTCGCCGCCGCGGATGCGCAGGAAGCCCGCGCACTGCTCGAACGCCTTCGGGCCGAGCCGCGGCACCTCCTTGAGCGCGGTGCGGGTGCGGAACGGGCCGTTGGCGTCGCGGTGCCTGACGATGCTCTCGGCGAGCGTGGAGCCGATGCCCGACACGCGCGTGAGCAGCGGCGCCGAGGCGGTGTTGACGTCGACGCCGACGGCGTTGACGCAGTCCTCGACCACGGCGTCGAGCGAGCGCGACAGCTTGGTCTCGGCCAGGTCGTGCTGGTATTGGCCGACGCCGATCGACTTGGGGTCGATCTTGACCAGCTCGGCCAGCGGGTCCTGGAGGCGGCGGGCGATGGAGACCGCGCCGCGCAGCGACACGTCGAGCTCGGGCAGCTCCTGCGAGGCGTACGCCGACGCGGAGTAGACCGACGCCCCCGCCTCCGACACCACGATCTTGGTGAGCCCCGGCATGTGCTTGCACAGCTCGCCGGCCAGCTTGTCGGTCTCGCGGGAGGCGGTGCCGTTGCCGATGGCGATGAGCTCGACCCCGTGCCGCTGGGCGAGCGCGCCGAGCACGGCGAGCGACTGGTCCCACTGACGCTTGGGCTCGTGCGGGTAGATGGTGGCGGTGTCGACGACCTTGCCGGTGGCGTCGACAACGGCGACCTTGACGCCGGTGCGCAGACCGGGGTCGAGCCCCATCGTCGTACGGGTGCCGGCCGGCGCGGCGAGCAGCAGGTCGCGCAGGTTGGCGGCGAAGACCCGCACCGCCTCGTCCTCGGCCGCCTGCCAGAGCCGCATCCGCAGGTCGATGCCCAGGTGGACGAGGATGCGGGTGCGCCAGGCCCAGCGCACGGTCTCGTTGAGCCACTTGTCGGCAGGGCGGCCCTGGTCGGAGACGCCGAACCGGGAGGCGATGCGCAGCTCGTAGTCGGGGCTGTCGTCGGGCTCCAGGGCGACGCTGAGGATCTCTTCCTTCTCGCCGCGGAACATCGCGAGGATGCGGTGGGAGGGCAGTTTGGTGAACGGCTCGCCGAACTCGAAGTAGTCGGAGAACTTGGCCCCCGCCTCCTCCTTGCCCTCGCGCACCTTGGACACCAGCCGCCCGCGCGTCCACAGCTGCTCGCGCAGGCCGCCGATGAGGTCGGCGTCCTCGGCGAAGCGCTCGATGAGGATGGCCCGCGCGCCCTCCAGCGCCGCGCCCGCGTCGGCCACGCCCTCGGTGACGAAGCCCGCGGCCTCGGCGGCCGGGTCGAGGGTCGGGTCGGCGAGCAGCCGGTCGGCCAGCGGCTCCAGCCCGAGCTCGCGGGCGATCTGCGCCTTGGTGCGCCGCTTGGGCTTGTAGGGCAGGTAGATGTCCTCCAGGCGGGCCTTGGTCTCGGCCGCCATGATCTGCTCGCGCAGCGCGTCGTCGAGCTTGCCCTGGGACTCGATGGACTCCAGGATCGCGGTGCGGCGCTCCTCCAGCTCGCGCAGGTAGCGCAGCCGCTCCTCCAGCGTGCGCAGTTGCGCGTCGTCGAGCGCGCCGGTGACCTCCTTGCGGTATCGCGCGATGAACGGCACGGTCGCGCCGCCGTCGAGCAGTTCGACGGCCGCCTGCACCTGGCCGTCGCGTACGCCGAGCTCCGCGGCGATCCGCTGGTGAATAGAGAGCACTTGCCTGCCTTTCGATGGTCCCGCCGGTCAATTGTGCAGGACTGTGCCGTCCTTCATGACCAGAGTGCGCGCAGGGTGAACGACCACGGCCTCCGCCGCGCCGCCGCACGGCAGCACGACGAGGTCGGCCCGGTCGCCCGGCGCCAGCCCGTAGCCCCGCAGCCCGAGCAGGCGGGCGCCGCCCGTGGTGGCCGCCTCCAGCGCCAGCTCGATGTCCTCGTCCCTGCGGAAGGTGCTGCGGTAGGCGAGGTGCATGGCCCGCTCCAGCAGGTCGCCGCTGCCGTAGGGCCCCCAGAGGTCGCGGATGCCGTCGTGCCCGCAGGCGAGCGTGACGCCCGCCGCCCGCAGCTTCTTGACCGGCGGCACCGGGAAGTTGTAGACCGCCGCCGTGACCAGGGCCACTCCCGCCTCGGCCAGCCCTTGCGCCAGCCGGTCCTGGGCGGCCTCGTCGAGCTGGCCCAGCGCGTAGGCGTGGCTCACCGCCACCCGCCCGCCCAGCCCGAGCGCCCTGGTGCGCTCGATGATCAGCTCCAGCTCCCAGCCGCCGAGCGTGCCGCCGTCGTGCAGGTGGATGTCGACGTGGGCGCCGTAGCGCTCGGCCAGGCCGAAGATCACGTCGAGGTGGCGCACCGGGTCGCGGTCGATGCCCGCCGGGTCGAGCCCGCCGACCGCCTCCACGCCGCTCTTGAGCGCCTCCTCCAGCAGCTCGGCCGTGCCCGGGTTGGTCAGCACGCCGTGCTGCGGGAAGGCGACCTGGCGCACCTCGACCGGCACGCGGGCGGCGGCCTCGCGCACGGCCTCCACGCCGCGCAGCCCGACCTGCGGGTCGATGTCGGTGTGCGTGCGCACGTGGGTGGTGCCGGCCGCGCTCATGCGCTCCAGCAGCGCCGTGATGCGCCCGGTGTCGGGCACGCCGAGCTCGGCCCGGCGGCCGAGGTCGTTGCCGATGTGGCCGGCGAGGGTGTCGTCGGCGGAGTGGGGCACCCACGGGCCGCCGTAGAGGGTCTTGTCGAGGTGGCAGTGCGCCTCGACCAGGCCGGGCAGCACGAGCTGCCCGGTGATGTCGATCACCCGCGCGCCGGGCGCGTCGAGGCCGGGGCCGACCTCGTGGATCAGGCCGTCGCGGACGAGAAGGTCGGCGGGCGACCCCAGCCCCCAGGGGAGCCCGCCGCGCAGGAGCACGTCGCTCATGCCAGCACCCTAGACGCCGCCGGTGACGTTTTCCGGACGCCGCGGTGACGTCCGAGGTCTCAGGCGCGTTGTTCGGCGAAGAGCTCCAGGTGGTTGCAGGTGCGGCAGCGATAGGCGTCGATCTGCCACTTGGGCCGGCCGAGCAGGCGGGCGCCGCCGAAGAGGCCGCGTTCGAGCGCGCCCTCGACCCAGCGGATGAAGCCCTTGCTGTTGTCGCCCGAGTCCATGACGAAGCCGGGCTCCAGGTCGTACTCGCCGCAGTGGGTGCAGTGAGCCCCGGGCGGGACGTACGGGTCGGCGGTCAAATCTGCTCCAGGTGGGAGATGTTGGCCAGGTCGGCGGGGTCGTCGCTGGGCCGGCCGGCGAACCAGGCGTCGAGGATCTCGTCGAGCACCACGTCGGAGGTGAGGCGCAGGCTCAGGGCGAGCACGTTGGCGTCGTTCCACTTGCGGGCCCCGCCGGCGGTGTAGGCGTCCGCGCAGAGGGCGGCGCGCACGCCGGGGACCTTGTTGGCGGCGATCGAGGCGCCGGTGCCGGTCCAGCAGCACACGACGGCCTGTTCGGCGCGGCCCTCGGCGACGTCTCGGGCGGCGAGTTCGCAGGCCCACGCCCAGTCGTCGCGCTCGCCGTCGTCGAGCGCGCCGTGCGTGATCACCTCGTGGCCGCGCCTGCGCAGCTCCGTCACCACCCGCTCGGCCACGCCGTCCCTGCTGTCGGCGGCCACAGAAATCCGCATTCACGCCTCCGTCCGTCGTCCCCACACTTACCAGGGGAGTACGGCCGGACGATATCGCCGGAACCTGCCGGACTGGCGAAAGGAGCGGCGGTGTGGTTGGTTGTGTCGCCAAATGAGCATTGATGTGAGCGATATCCCGGCCCTCGCCCGGGGCTGCGCCGTTCTCGGCACCGGTGGCGGGGGAGACGTCCGCACCGGGTCGCTGGCCGCGGTCCGGGCCATCCGCGAGTACGGCCCCGTCCCCCTGGTCAACCTGGCCGATCTGCCGGACGACGCCCTGGTGGTGCCGCTGTCCGGCATCGGCGCGCCGACCGTCAGCCACGAGATGATCCACAGCGAGGACGAGCCACGGCGGGTCGCCGAGGAGGTCGAGCGGATCTTCGGCCGTCCGCCGAGCGCCGTCATGTCCTCCGAGATCGGCGGCTCCAACGGCGTCATCCCGGTCGCCTGGGCCGCCCAGCTCGGCCTGCCGCTGCTCGACGCGGACGGCATGGGCCGGGCCTTCCCCGAGGTCCAGATGGTCTCCATGTACGTCGCCGGCCTACCGGCCGACCTGGTGATCATGTCCGACGTCCAGGGCAACGTGGTCACCATCCGCCCGGTGGACGGCCTGTGGTCCGAGCGGCTGGCGCGGGCGGTGTGCGTGGCGGCCGGTTCGTCCGCGCTGATGGCCGACTACGTGCTCACCGCCGCCGGCGCGCGGGGCGCGGTGATCGAGGGGACGGTGACGTACGCGCTGGAGGTCGGCAGGGCCACCGAGGGCGTCCCGGACCCGCTGGGCGCGCTCCAGGGCCGGCTCGGCGCCGCCCGCCTGGTCACCGGCAAGCTGACCGACGTGGAGCGGCGCACGACGGGCGGGTTCGTCCGCGGCACGGCCACGGTCGAGGGCACCGGCGACGACCGGGGCCGCACGCTCACGCTGGAGCTGCAGAACGAGAACCTGGTCGCGATCGAGGACGGCCGGCCGCTCGCGATGGTGCCCGACCTGATCACGGTCGTGGACACCGAGACCGCCGCCGCGATCCAGACCGAGGGCCTGCGCTACGGCCAGCGCGTGACGGTGCTCGCCTGGCCGTGCGACCCCCTCTGGCGCACCCCCAAGGGGCTGGAGACGGCCGGGCCGCGCGCCTTCGGCTACGAGCTCGACTACGTCCCGGTGGAGGAGCTGACCGCTCATGTCTGACCTGCGTGTGGGGATCGACGTCGGCGGCACCAACACCGACGCGGTGGTGCTCGACGCCGACGGCCGGGTGATCGCCAAGGCCAAGCGCCCGACCAGCCCGGACGTGACGGAGGGCCTGCGGGCCGCGCTCGACGCGGTGCTGGCCTCCCTGGGCGAGTCGAGGGAGCGCATCGGCCGGGTCATGCTCGGCACCACGCATGCCACCAACGCCATCCTGGAGCGGCGCAACCTCGGCCGGGTCGCGGTGCTGCGGCTCGGCGCGCCCGCCACGACCGGCGTCCCTCCGCTGTCCGGCTGGCCGGACGACCTGCGCAAGGCCGTCTCGGCGGGCGAGGCGGTGCTGCCCGGCGGCCACTACGTGGACGGCCGCGAGCTGGCCCGCCCCGGCCTCGACGCCGTACGCCGCTTCCTCGACGAGGTCGAGGCGGAGGCCGTGGCGATCACCGGCGTGTTCAGCCCGGCGAGCGGCGACCACGAGCGGCTGGTGGGGGAGCTGGTCAGGGACGAGTACGGCCTGCCGGTCTCGCTCAGCCACGAGATCGGCTCGCTCGGCCTGCTCGAACGCGAGAACGCGACCGTGCTCAACGCCGCGCTGTACGGTGTCGCCGCCGACGTGACCGGCGCGCTGGTCGCCGCGCTGGCCGAGCGCGGTCTCGGCGCCCGGCCCTACCTGGCGCAGAACGACGGCACGCTCATGACGCTGGAGCACGCCGCCCGCCTGCCGGTCGCCACGATCGGCTCAGGTCCGGCGAACTCGCTGCGCGGGGCGGCGTACCTGTCGGGCGCGGCGGACGCGGTGGTCGTGGACGTCGGCGGCACCTCCACCGACCTCGGCGTGCTGGCCGGCGGCTTCCCCCGGGAGTCGGCGGCGGCGGTCGAGATCGGCGGCGTGCTCACCAACTTCCGCATGCCGGACATCCTGGCCGTCGCGCTCGGCGGCGGCACGGTCGTGCGGGAGCGGGGCCTCGGCCCCGACTCGGTGGGCTACCGCATCGCGGAGGAGGCCCTGGTCTTCGGCGGGGCCACGCCGACCATGACCGACGCCGCCGTGGCCGCCGGCCGTACCCCGCCGGACGACCCCGGCTGGCGGCTCGACGTCCCGCAGGCGGTCGCCGGCATGCTGCGCGGGGCGGTGACGGCGGCCGACGAGCTGGTCGCCGACGCCGTGGACCGCATGACGCTCGGCCGGACCGACCGGCCGCTGGTCGCGGTGGGCGGCGGGGCGTTCGTGCTGCCGGCCAGGGTGCCCGGCGCGGGCGAGCTGATCCGGCCGGAGCACGCCGAGGTGGCCAACGCCGTGGGGGCCGCGATCGCGCTGGCGAGCGGGAGAGTGGATACGATCTTGCCTGCGGGAGATAGCCGGTCAAAGGCCATCGAAAGGGCCAAGGAGGAGGCGGCGGCCCGAGCCGTGGCGGCGGGGGCGGACCCTTCCCTCGTGGAGATCGTCGATCTCCTGGAGGTGCCGCTGAGCTACCTCTCCGAGCCCGCCGTACGGGTACACGTCAAAGCAGCCGGACCCCTCGCCCGGTGACAGAACGGAAGGATCCCCCCACATGCGCTGGCACAAGCGTCTGCTCGTCGCCGGTGTGACCGGTGTCCTCGCCCTGACCGCGTCCGCGTGCGCGGGCGGTCAGGTGCGCGGCGCCGGCGGCACACCCGCGCCCCAGCAGAGCGGCACCGGCCAGAGCCGGAGTGCCCCGTCCGAGGGCGTGGCGAACGACAGCACGTTCGTCTACGTCCCCAACCTCGACGTCGTCACCGACTGGGACCCGGCGACGTCCTACTCCAACGAGATCGTCGCGCTGTCGAACATCTACGAGGGCCTGACCCGCTACGACGCGCAGACCCAGAAGGCCGAGCCGCGCCTCGCGCAGAAGTGGACCTCGGGGGAGGGCGGCAAGGAGTGGACGTTCGAGCTCCGCCCCGGCGTCACCTTCCACTCCGGCGCCCCGCTGACCGCCGAGGCCGCGAAGAAGGCCATCGAGCGGACGATCGACAAGAAGGGCGGCGCGGCCTACATCTGGGACGCCGTGGACAAGATCGACGCCCTCGACGACAAGACGCTCAAGTTCACCCTGAAGTACCCGGCCCCGCTCGACCTCATCGCCTCCTCCGGCTACGCCGCCTACATCTACGACGTCGGCGCCGTGGACCCCGACGGCAAGAAGGACGGCGGCACCGGCCCGTACACCGTCGACACCTGGCAGAAGGGCAAGGAGACCGAGCTCACGCTGAAGGCGTACGAGGGCTATTGGGGCGGCTGGAAGCCCGAGCAGTACAAGAAGGTCGCCTTCCGCGTCACCCCGGAGATCACCACCGCCTGGCAGCTCCTGCAGAAGGGCGAGGTCAACTTCGTCCAGCGGCTCAACCCGCAGCTCTTCCAGCAGGCCGGCGGGACGGACGGCGTACGCACCTCGCAGTCGCCGTCCTTCCAGAACCTGCTCGTGCTGTTCAACACCTCCTCGGGCCCGGCCAAGGACGAGCGGGTGCGCAAGGCGCTGCAGGCGGCCATCGACTACGACGGCCTGGCGGCGGCGCTCAAGGGCTCCGGCCAGAAGGCCAGCGGCCTGGTGCCGGAGGGCCTGCTCGGCCACGTCGCCGGCATGCAGCCCAAGCAGGACCTGGACAAGGCCAGGCAGCTCCTTGAGGAGGCCGGTTACGGCCCCGACAACCCCGAGCTCAAGCTGAGCCTCACCTACGCCCAGGGCGACGACGACCAGAAGCTGCTGGTCACGCTGCTCAGCGCGGCGCTGAAGAAGCTCAACGTCACGCTCCAGGCCCGGCCCATGACCTGGAACGCGCAGTGGGACCTCGGCAAGAAGCGCGGCCAGGACGTCTTCGTCATGTACTGGTATCCGGACTACCCGGACGCCTACTCCTGGTTCCTCAACGTGTTCAGGAGCGCCGACGAGCCGCAGTTCAACCTGTCGTACCTGAAGGACGCGCAGATCGACGCGGGCATCGACGCGCTGCCCGAGCTGACGGCCACCAACCAGGTGCGCGCCGACGAGACCTACCAGGACCTGCAGCGGAAGATCATCGAGGAGCGGGCGGCGGTCGCGGTGCCGTACGTGCAGACCTACCAGCGGGCGCTCTCCGCGGACGTCGAGGGATATGTGGACAATCCCGCCTATCCCAACGTGGTCTTCTTCTACGACCTGAAGCGCGCAGCCTGACCCATGGCACGCCATCTGGCCCGCCGGCTCGGCCAGGCACTCCTGGTCGTGGCCGGCGTGGTGGTGCTCACCTTCACCGTCATGAGGCTGGTGCCCGGCGACCCCGCGGTCGCGTTCGCCGGGCCGAAGGCCACGCCCGAGCAGCTCGCCGAGGTCCGCGAGCGGTTCGGGCTGGACGACCCGCTGCCGGCGCAGCTCGTCGCGTACGTGCGCGACCTGCTCACCGGCGACTGGGGCACCAGCCTGCGCACCCGCCAGCCGGTCCTCGACGACCTCTACCTGGCCTTCCCCGCCTCGCTGGAGCTGGTCGGCGCGGCACTGGTGCTGGCGATCGTCGTCGGCGTCCCGGTCGGCGTGCTCGCCGCCCGCCACAACCGGCGGCTGCCGGACCTCGGCGTGCGCTTCACCAGCATGCTCGCGGTGTCCGTACCGGTCTTCTGGCTGGCGCTCACCCTGCAACTGATCTTCGCGAGCGAGCTGGGATGGTTCCCGATCGCCGGCGAGTACGACTCCTCGCTCGACACCACGAGCCCGCTCACCCTCTGGACCAACATCACGGTCGTCGACGCCCTCATCACCGGCAACTGGCCCATCCTCACCAGCACCCTCCAGCACCTGGTGCTGCCCGCGCTCGTCGTGGCCGCCTACCCCACCGGCGTGATCGCCCAGATGACCCGGGCGGCGCTTATCGAGGAGGCCGGCCAGGACCACGCGCGGATGGAGCGGGCGCTCGGGTTCGGCGAGACGGCCGTGCTGACCAGGTTCGCGCTGCGGCCGTCGCTCGTGCCGGTGCTGTCGATCGTGGCGCTGGTGTTCGCGTACTCGATCGTCAACGGCTTCCTGGTCGAGGCGGTCTTCAACTGGCCGGGCCTTGGCCGCTACGCCGCCGAGTCGATCAAGGCGCGCGACACCCCGGCCATCGCGGGCGTGACGCTGCTCGTCGCGCTCGTCTACACGCTGGCCAACCTGGTCGTGGACCTGCTCCAGGGCGTCGTGGACCCCCGGGTGAGGGCCCGATGACCGAAGCTCCCCTGCGGCGCGGGCTGCCCAGGATCCCCGACCGCTTCGCCGCGCTCGGCGCGGCCATCGTCGTGCTCCTCGTGCTGGCCGCGATCCTCGCGCCCTGGCTGGCGCCGTACGACGTCGACCCGCGCCCCCTGGAGTCGCTGCTGCCGCCGAGCGGCGCGCACTGGTTCGGCACCGACAACGCCGGGCGCGACGTGCTCAGCCAGATCCTGTACGGCGCCCGCACCTCGCTGTTCATCGCGGTCGCGGTGCTCGCGGTCTCGGCCACGGCCGGGGTGACGCTCGGCATGATCGCCGGGTACGCGGGCGGCTGGGCGCGCGACGTGATCATGCGGATCACGGACGTGTTCCTGGCCTTCCCCGCGCTGCTGCTCTCGCTGGCCCTCGCGGTCGTGCTGCCGCCCAGCGTCAACACGGTCGTGCTGGCCATCGCGGTGACCTGGTGGCCCTGGTACGCCCGCCTGGCCGCCTCCACGGCCGCCTCGATCGCCACCCGCGGCTACGTGGACGCCGCCCGATGCCTCGGCGTGCCCGCGCCGCTGATCGTGCTGCGGCACGTGCTGCCGAACTCGCTCACCCCCGTCCTGGTCCAGATGTCGCTGGACGCGGGCGGGGTGATCCTGACCTCGGCGGCGCTGTCGTACCTGGGGCTGGGCGCGCAGGAGCCGACCGCCGAGTGGGGGCTCATGGTGCAGCAGGGGCAGACGTACTTCACCACGAGCTGGTGGATGGTGACCTTCCCCGGGCTGGCGATCCTGGTGACGGCGTTCGCGTTCAACGTGCTCGGCGAGGGGCTGCGCAACGCGCTCGACCCGCGGAGGGTGGTCAAGTGATCGAGGTGCGCGAGCTCAGGGTGAGCTACGGCGGGCGCGTCGTCGCCGACGTACCCGAACTGGACGTGGGCGCGGGCGAGTGCGTGGCGATCGTGGGGGAGAGCGGGTCGGGCAAGTCCACGACGCTGCTCGCGCTGCTCGGCCTCCTCCCCGACGCCGAGGTGAGCGGCCGCGTCACCGTCTGCGGCGTGGACGTGCTGACCGCCCCGCCGCGCCGGCTGCGCGAGCTGCGCGGCGCGCGGGCGGCGCTGGTCATCCAGTCGCCGCAGGCCGCGCTCGCCCCCTCGACCCGGCTCGGCGTCCTCATGCGCCGCGCGCTGCGCCTGCACGGCAGGGAGGCGACGGACGCGGCCATGGCCGAGGCCATGCGGGCGGTGCTGCTCGACCCCGAGCTGCTGCGCCGCTACCCGCACGAGATCTCCGGCGGGCAGGCCCAGCGCTTCGCCATCGCGCTCGCCATCGCGCTCGGCGCGGAGGTCGTCCTCGCCGACGAGCCGACCAGCGCGCTCGACGTGACCGTGCAGGCCGAGGTCGTCGCCGTGCTGCGCGGGCTGCTGACGGAACGTGGCCTCGCGCTCCTGCTCGTCTCGCACGACCTCGCCCTGGTGTCCACGATCGCCGACCGGGTGCTGGTGATGAAGGACGGCGCGGTGGTCGAGTCGGGACCGGCCGCGACGGTGCTGGCCACGCCCGCCCATCCGTACACGCGTGAACTGCTGGAGGCGCTGCCATGACCATGCTGAGGGCCGAACGCGTCACCCTCGGGTACGGCGGGCGCCCCGTGGTGCACGACGTCAGCCTCGACCTCACCGAAGGCGGCGTCGGCCTGATCGGGGAGAGCGGGTCCGGCAAGACGACGCTGGCGCGGGCCTTCCTCGGCCTGCTGAAGCCCATGTCCGGCGACATCTGGTACGGCGAGCGGCCCCTGCGCGAGGCCGACCGGCGCAGGTTCAGGAAGGACGTCCAGCCCGTCTTCCAGGCCGAGGCGCTCGACCCCCGCATGCGGATCGGCGCGTCAGTGGCCGAGGGGCTGCCGCGTCACGAGCGGGGCCGCGTGGCGGAGCTGCTGGAACAGGTCGGCCTCGACCCGGCGCTCGCCGGCCGCCGGCCCCACCAGCTCTCCGGCGGACAGCGGCAGCGGGTGGTGATCGCCCGCGCCCTGGCGGTCGGCCCCCGCCTGCTCATCCTCGACGAGCCCACCAGCGCGCTCGACGTCACGGTCCAGGCGCGCATCCTCGACCTGCTCGCCGGGCTGGACGCCGAACGGCTGCTCATCACCCACAACCTCGCGGTCGTGCGGCGGCTCTGCCGGACCTCGTACGTGCTGTTCGCCGGCCGGGTGGTGGAGTCGGGGCCGACGGCGGAGCTGCTGGCCCGGCCCGCGCACCCGTACACGCGGGCCCTGCGCGACGCGGTGCCCCGCCTCGGCGGGCCGCCACCGGAGGCGAGCGGCCGGACGGAGGCCGTTCCGGCGGCCACCGGCTGCCCGTACCGGCTGCGCTGCCCGCTCGCCGTGGCGGAGTGCGAGCGCGCCCCGGAGCTCCGCGAGGTCGCTGATGGCCGCCGAGCCGCCTGCCACCGCGCCGCGGACGTCCTCGGGTGATCCCGGGAGGCATGGGCTGACACTGAGCTGGACGAGGCCAGGTCAAGCTCTCGTAGAACGATCCTCACTCTCTGGAGGATGTCGTCCACTCTGCGAGCAAGGGACTTGCACCCGCTGTCGGCACCTTCGTCGTTCTGTCGGCCGTATTCGCTACTCTCCGTGTCGGTCTGTTCACGGGGGCGATCCTCAAAGAGGCCGAACGGAAGGGGTGGAGAGTCACCCTGGGAGGGAATGGGCATTACAAGATGTACTGCCCGTGTCCGCTGAAGTGCAAGAAGACGATGCCGAGCACACCGTCCGACCCGAACTGCCTGAAGAACCTACTAGGTCAGTTGACCCGGGTGACTTGCTGGTGAAGGAGCGGTTGATGATCCATTACCTGCGGATGGATGCGGGATTCTCCAGCGACGATCCCAACGACAGCGAGGACGCCTTCGACGCGTTCACTGACCGGGTCTTCGATGAGCTGCTCAACCTTCAGGCTCTGGACGTGGGCATCGTGGAACCCGACCTCACGGCCGGCCTCGTGGCGCGGCGGATCAGCTTCCTGATGGGGATAGAAGCGTCCACGCAAGATGACGCGATCAAGCTGTTCCTGGCCAACGTGCAGTGCGCACTGCACGCGGCCGAATGCAACACGGAAGGGTTCCCTCGCTACGAGCCGACGCTGGACGCGAAGCCCTCACTCCGGCGGATCGAGGCCGCTGACGCCTGAGCGTGACATCCGCGGCCCCGGCCCCCTCGGCGGGAGGCGGGGCCGTCCTGTCGGGTGCTCTCAGAGAGCCTTCAGACCGCTGATGACCTCCAGCAGGACCGTCGCGTCCGGCGCGGGAGGCGGGTGCTCGACCTGGACGAGCTCCTGCGCGTACAGGTCGCCCACCAGCACGCGGACCACGCCGATGGGCAGGTTGAGCTCGGCGGCCACGTCCACGAGGCGCGTTGGTTTGGTGCACTTCTGCAGGATGATCAGGTGCTCGGGGCCGAGGCCCACGGGCGCGGCGAGGCCGCCGGCGGTGATGATCACCGCGATGAGGTCGATGGCCTCGCTCGCGGGCACCGTACGGCCCCGGGTCAGCAGATAGGCGGGGACGATCGGACCGGCGTCCTCGTCCAGCCAGCGCTCGTCACTCACTGCGCACCACCCGCATGGGGCGTCTGGGCTCCTCGGCGGGAGCCTCGGGCTCTGCCACGTGCTCTTCCGGGATCAACACGATCGCGGTGGTCCCTCCATATGGTGAACCGCGCAA
This sequence comes from Nonomuraea wenchangensis, assembly GCF_900111685.1. Taxonomy (GTDB): domain Bacteria; phylum Actinomycetota; class Actinomycetes; order Streptosporangiales; family Streptosporangiaceae; genus Nonomuraea; species Nonomuraea wenchangensis. The sequence goes on along the minus strand of NZ_FOHX01000002.1, from coordinate 409,721 downwards.
CGTCACGCGGATGTCGTGCCTGGCGGCCAGGCGGGAGACGACGAACAGGCCGAGCCGGTCGCTGTCGGCCAGATCGAACTCGGGCGGGCTGGCCAGCCGCTCGTTGTACTCGGCCAGCTCCTCGGGGCTCATCCCGAACCCGCGGTCCTCGACCTCGAAGGCGAAGCCGCGCGCGGTCTTCTCCCCGCGCACGATGACCGGCGTCTTGTCGGGGGAGTAGACGGTCGCGTTCTCGATGAGCTCGGCGACCAGGTGGATCATGTCACCGACCACCGGCCCGGCCAGCCGGTCGGCCGGCATCGGCTCGACGGTGACCCGCTGGTAGTCCTCCACCTCGGCCGCCGCGCCGCGCGCCACGTCGAGCAGCGGCACCGGCCTGCTCCAGCCGCGGCCCGGGGTGGCGCCGGACAGGATGATCAGGCCCTCCGCGTGGCGGCGCATGCGGGTGGTGAGGTGGTCGAGCTTGAACAGGTCCTCCAGCGCGTCCGGCTCGGTCGCCCGGTGCTGCATGTCCTGGAGCTGGATGCGCTGGCGGTGCAGGAGGGCCTGGCTGCGCCTGGCCAGGTTGCGGAAGACGTGCCGGACGCCCTCCCTGAGCTGCGCCTGGCCGACCGCGGCCTCGACGGCGGTCTGCTGGACGATGGAGAACGCCTGCCCGACGTCGTCGATCTCGGTGGTGGTGCTCGGCACCGACAGCTCAGGCAGCTCGACCGTCTCGCCCTTGCGCAGCTTGGCCACCACCTGGGGCAGCCGTTCCTGGGCCACCTCCAGCGCGGCCAGCCGGAGCGCGCCCAGCTCCTTCGACAGCCGGTTGCCCATCCGTACCGAGAACACGATCGACACGACCACCAGCGCCAGGCAGAGCCCGGCCAGCATGAACGCCCGCCGCAGCACCTCGTCGGCGATCGGCTCGGCGCGGGCGTTCAGCGTCGCGCTGGCCCGCATGAGCGACTCCTGGAACGACTTCGCCAGCGCCTCGGTCGTGGCGAGCCAGCTCTTGGGCGTACGGCCCGCGATGATCTGGTCCTCCATCATCCGCATCCGCTGGTAGGCGGGGGAGGAGATGAGGGAGACGTCGGCGTCGCGCAGCGGCCGGTCGAGCTCGCTCAGCGACTGGTCGACGAGGAAGCGCCGGTTGCCGACGATCTGGGTGAACAGCCTCCGCTCGGTCTCGGTGACCGGCCCGAGCGCGATGGCCTGCTCCCTGGTCAGCAGCTCCTTGGCGAAGCCGAGGTCGATGATCACGCGCGACTGCTCGTAGATGGGGATGTCGTCGATGAGGGCGACGTGCCGGTGCAGGCTGAAGATCGTTTCGATGATCGCGCTGTACGACTCCACGGTGTGCAGACGGTCGGACAGGCCCGCGTCGATCTCTCCTCGGATCGCGTCGAGCCTGTCGAGCTGCGTGTCCACCGCGTCCACCTGTGTGCGGATCTCTTCCGATCGGTTCTTGGATGTGCTGGAGAGCTGCCGGAACGTGTCCTTCGCCGCGTCGGTGCGGTTGCGTTGCGCGGCCACGGCGGCGGGGCCGGCCGTGTCGCGCAGGAGCTTGGCCGAGACCAGACGCTCACGCTGAATCTCGCTGATCAGTTTGTACGCGGGATGGCGCAGGTTCGTCCAGACCGTTTTGTATTCGCGCAGCTCCAAACTCTCGGTCGCCGTGACGGCGGTGATGACTCCCCACAACACCACCATGGAGGCCAGTGGCACCAGCAGCAGTCCGATGATCTTCATGCGGATCGTCCGGCTACGACCCATGGCACCTCACTCCGGTCCTGGTCCCCTGGTGGCAACCCTGGACGGGACAGGCCCTGAGAATAGCAACGCGATCACTCAATTGCCCAATTTTTCGGGACTTTTGGACACGTGTCGCCGGTCATCATGATCTTGGAGTAGGTTTCCCGAGTACGTCGCTGAGAGGTCGCTGACAGAGGGAGATGCGTTGCGCCGTCGTCTCGCCGCGGCCGCCGCGCTGGCGCTCCTCGCGGCCTGCTCCTCACCTCCTGAGCCGGCCCGCGCCCCCGCGGGCGAGTCGACGTTCGTCCATGTGAAGAATCTGGACGTCATCACCGAATGGGACCCGGGAAAGTCCTACTCCAACGAACTCGTCGCCTTCCAGAACATCTACGAGACGCTCACGTTCTGGAATCCCGTGACGAAGAAGTCCACCCCGCGCCTCGCCACCTCCTGGCGCGCCTCGGCCGACGGCCGCACCTGGACGTTCAACCTCCGCACCGGCGTGACCTTCCACACCGGCCGCCCGCTCGACGCCGACGCGGTCAAGGAGTCCATCGAGCGCACGATGGCCACCAAGACCGGCGCCTCCTACATCTGGGACGCCGTCTCCTCGATCCGGGCCGAGGGGCCGTCCACGGTGACGTTCACGCTCAAGTACCCGGTGCCGCTGGACCTGGTCGCCTCCGCCGGGTACGCCGCCTACATCTACGACACCAAGGCCGCCACCGACCTCACCGCCTGGTTCCGGCAGGGCAGGGACGCCGGCACCGGGCCGTACACGGTGGCGCAGTGGCAGAAGGACAAGGAGGAGGAGCTCACGCTCAAGGCGTACGACAAGTATTGGGGCGGGTGGGACAAACCCCACTACAACCTCGTCAAGTACCGGGTCGTGCCCGACGCCGACCGCGCCTGGCAGCTCCTGCTGCGCGGCGAGGTCGACTTCGTCGAGCGGCTCAACCCCCGCCTGTTCTCCAGGGCGTCGGCCACACCAGGCGTGCGCACCTCCGAGCGGCCGTCGTTCCAGACCGCGATGCTGCTGTTCAACACCGCGGAAGGGCCGATGAAGGACGTACGGGTGCGCCGCGCCGTACAGAAGGCCATCGACTACCGCGGCCTGATCAAGGACCTCAAGGGCGCCGGCTCGCCCACCAGCGGGGTCATCCCCGAAGGGCTGATGGGCCACGTCCCCGACCGGGAGCCCACCCAGGACCTCGCCGCCGCCGAACGGCTGCTGCGCCTGGCCGGCTACGGGCCCGGCGGGCGGCCGCTGCGGCTGCGGCTGACGTACGGGGAGGGCGACACCGACTGGGGGCTGCTCGCCGCCCAGCTGGAGGCCACGCTGAAGCCGCTCAACGTCACCGTCCAGGCCCGGTCCATGCCGTGGAACGACCAGTGGGAGCTGGGCAAGCGGCGCGGCCAGGACATCTTCGTCATGTACTGGTGGCCCGACTACGCCGACGGCTACTCCTACTTCGGCAACGTCTTCCACAGCGGCGAGCCGCCGGTGTTCAACCTGACCTATCTCAAGGACGACGAGCTGGACGCGCTGCTCGACACCGTGGCCGAGCTGACCGTGACCGACCGGCCCGCGGCGCAGCGGGCGTACGAGCAGGCCACCCGCCGCGTGCTGGACCAGCGGGCGGCCGTGGCGCTGCCCTGGGTCACCAACTATCAGCGCGCCTACCTCGGCAGCATCCAGGGATATGTGGACAACCCGGCGTACTCCGACGTCGTCTTCGTCTACGACCTGAGGCCCTCGGCCTGATCCTGGCCCTCGACCCGCTCCTTGAGCCGGGCCCTGATCTCCTCGGGTGTGTACGCGCGCCGCCGCCGCTCGGCGCGGGCGACCACCACCCCGGTCGCCGCCACGCCCATGACCCCGGCCAACCCGAGCACCTTCCACCACCGCCGCTTGCGCATAGTGCCTAGGCTAGCCATGTGCTGACACTCGACGAGGCCGTCAAGGTGACGCGCACCGGCGACCTGTGGATCTTCCGCGGGCGTTCGGTGCCCGACCGCGCCATCCAGACGGTGACCAACAGCCCGGTCAACCACGTGGGCATGGCCATCGTGATCGAGGACCTCCCGCCCATGATGTGGCACGCCGAGCTCGGCCGGTCCCTGCCCGACCTGTGGGCCGGTGAGCACCACCGCGGCGTGCAGCTGCACGACCTGCGCGCGGCGGTCACCACATGGGTCGGCAGATACGGCCAGCGCCCCTGGCTGCGCCAGCTCGAACCCGAGGTCACGCCGGAGATGGAGGACGCCGCCCTGCGCACGGTCGCCCGGCTGGACGGCACGCCCTTCCCCTCCACGGCCCGGCTGGCCGGCCGCTGGTTCCGTGGCCGCGTCCCGTGGCGGGCACGCCAGGGGATGGCGCTGGAGAGCGCCTACTGCGCGGAGGTCGTGGCGGTCACGTACGAGGAGATGGGCCTGCTGCCCGCCGGCCGCCGCCCCAACTGGTACGATCCGGGCCGTTTCTGGAGCGGCGACGACCTGGAGCTGCTGACCGGCCGCCGCCTCGGCAACGAGATCACCATCGGCGTCGAGCGGACGTGAGCCCCAACGTGCCAACCGTCAATGTCGCCCTCGTCGGCGTGGGCAACTGCGCGTCCTCACTGGTGCAGGGCGTCGAGCACTACCGCGACGGCGACGCCCCCGGCCTGCCCAACCCCGTGTGCGCCGGCTACGCCGTCTCCCAGGTGCGCTTCACCGCCGCCTTCGACGTCAACCCCGCCAAGATCGGCCGCGACCTGTCCGAGGCCGTCTTCGCGCCGCCCAACAACGCCCGCAGGTTCGCCGACGTGCCGCACCTCGGGGTGCCGGTCGTGGACGGCGTACTCGCCGACGGCGTCGGCCCCGGCTCGGCCGGGCTCGTCGAGCCGCGCGGCGCCGCCACCGCCGGGCAGGTCGCCGCCCACCTCGCCGCGACCGGCAGCCACGTCGTGCTCAACTTCCTGCCCACGGGCGCGCAGCGCGCCACCGAGATCTACGCGCAGGCCGCGATCGAGGCCGGGTGCGCGTTCGTCAACTGCATGCCCGCCGTGCTCGCCCGCTCGCCCGAGTGGCGCTCCCGCTTCGCCGCGGCCGGGCTGCCGCTCATCGGCGACGACCTGAAGAGCTCGTTCGGCGCGACGCTCCTGCACCGGGCCCTGGTGGACGCGCTCACCAGCAACGGCGTACGCCTGTCCGGCGGGCACCAGCTCCTCGGCGGCGGCAACATGGACTTCGTCAACCTCACCGACGGCGACCGCCTGGCGAGCAAGCGGGCCACCAAGTCCGCCGGCGCGGGAGCGGGGTCACTGCACGTCGGAGCCTCGTACGTGCCGTTCCTCGAGGACCGCAAGGTCGCCTACATCCGGCTCGACGGCGAGGGCTTCGGCGGCTCGCCGGTGGAGGTGGAGCTGCGCATGGTCGTCGAGGACTCGCCGAGCGCGGCCGGCAACGCGCTCGACGCCGTACGGCACGCCAAGGCCGCGCTCGACCAGGGCGTCGGCGGGCTGCTCGGCGAGCCGTCCGCCGCGTTGATGAAAGCCGTGTGAGCGCGCGTTCCGGTGGCAGGCTCGGTCCGGTGGCAGGCTAGGAGGATGCGTCTCGCCACCTGGAACGTCAACTCCGTCAAGGCCCGGCTGCCCCGCCTCCTCGACTGGCTGGCCGCCACCGAGCCGGACGTCCTCTGCCTGCAGGAGATCAAATGTCCCGCCGAGGCGTTCCCGGCAGCCGAGGTGGGCGAGCTGGGCTACGCCGCCGCGGCGCACGGCGACGGCCGGTGGAACGGCGTCGCGATCCTGTCCAGGGTCGGCCTGGAGGAGGTCACGCTGAGCTTCCCCGGCGAGCCCGGCTTCGGCGAGCTCGCCGGCGTCGGCGCCGCCCGCCCCGAGGCCCGCGCGATCGGCGCGACCTGTGGCGGCCTGCGCGTCTGGTCCCTGTACGCGCCCAACGGCCGCACCCTCGACTCGCCCCACTTCGCGTACAAGCTGGAGTGGTTCGCCGCCCTGCGTGACGCCCTCGCCGCCGAGCTGCCGTCCGGGCCGCTGGTGGCCTGCGGCGACTACAACGTGGCCCCGACCGACGCCGACGTGTGGGACCCGGCCCTGTTCGTGGGCGCCACGCACGTCACCCCCGCCGAACGCGACGCGCTCGCCGCCCTGCGCGCACTCGGGCTGCACGACGTGGTGCCGACTCCGATGAAGGGGCCGCATCCGTTCACGTACTGGGACTATCGGGCGGGGATGTTCCACCAGAACAAAGGGATGCGGATCGATCTCGTGTACGCGAGCGGGGACGTGAGCGGCCGGGTCAGATCGGCCTACGTGGACCGCGAGGCGCGCAAGGGGAAAGGTCCTTCCGATCACGCGCCGATCGTCGTGGATCTCGACCCGATATCTTGATTACAAATCGCTATTGCCCGAGTATTCTGTGTTCTCACCTGGTTCGGGGGCAGCACGTTCACCGAGGTCACAGGGGGATCTTCATGGGAACACCGGACGGCCGCGTCATTCTGTTCATCCTCCTCGGGGTGGCCCTTTTCGCCCTGGGCCGCCGCTACCAGAACATGATCACCATGCGTCAGGTCTGGAAGCAGAGCGCCAAACAGGTCACCGCTCGAAAGGTCTCCGCCCACCAGGCCGCGAAGGCGATGATCGGGATCACCGTGGTCGCGGCCGTCATCGTGTGGCTGGTCTTCAACCTCAACCGCGTGATGTGAGCGAACGGGGGCCGCGCGGCCGGCCGGCTGATCCGTTCGTTTGATCCGATCCTCCGCCGGCCGCTCACCTTCCGGTCGGCCGGTCACTCCCTGTCGGCCGGTCACTCCCTGTCGGCCGGTCACTCCCTATCGGCCGCTCACTCCCTGCCGGCCGGTCACCTTCCTGCTGGCGGTCACCGCGCTCAGGGGCACCGGAGCGAGCGGCGCCGCAATCGCCGGCCCCAGACCTCAAGAACCGCCGCCCCGACGACCGCCCCGACCGCGGCCCCCATGCTCACCACCCGCGTCAACCGCACCGCCCGCCGGATGTCCGCCACGTCGGGCCGCGGCCCGTCACCCATGGTCGGCCGATGCTCGACCCTGCTCCCGTACACGTTCGTGCCTCCCAGCGTCACCCCGAGCGCCCCGGCGAACGCGGCCTCGCACCGCCCGGCGTTCGGACTGGGATGCCGGTGCCCGTCCCGCCGCACCACCGACCACGCCCCCCGCCGATCCGGCCCGGCAAGCACCGTGAGCAGCGCGGTCAGCCGCGCCGGAACGTAGTTGGCCACGTCGTCCAGCCGCGCCGCCGCCCACCCGAACCGCAGGTAACACGCCGACCTGTGCCCGACCATCGCGTCCAGCGTGTTGACCGCCCGGTACCCCAGCAGCCCCGGAACCCCCGCGACCGCCCCCCAGAACAGCGGCGCCACGACGGCGTCGGAGGTGTTCTCGGCCAGCGACTCGATGGTCGCTCGCGCCAGCTCCTCCGCCCCGAGCCCGGACGGGTCCCGTCCGCACAGATGGGGCAGCCGCTTCCTGGCCCGCTCCAGATCCCCGTCCTCCAGCGCCTCGGCCATGTGAAGGCCCTCCCGCGCCAGCGTCGTCCCCCCGAGGACCGCCCACGCCGCCCCCGCCACACTCCCCACCCGGAGGACCGACGAGATTCGCCCCCGACCGGCCTGCGCCATCACCACACCGAGAGCCACCGCACCCCCGACGCACAAGGCCACATGAAGAACGCCGGCCGCCCTGGAATCCCGATAGAGCACCCGCTCGACCTGCCCGGCCACCCGCCCGAACACCGCCACCGGATGCCCCGCACTCTGCGGATCCCCGACAACTCGGTCAAGCATCACCCCAGCCGCAAGCCCCAACACGAGCTCGCGCGTTTGAGCCTCACCATCACCACGATCACACCAAATGGGCATGAAGCTCATCTTCGTGCACATCCAGCCATGCCACCGCACGCCGGATGCGTTCCCCCGCACCCTCGTTCCACATCCGGCCCCAGCCCCCGCCCACGGCCGCCCGGCTCCGCATGACCGCGTAGGACCGCTGGAACCGTACCCGCGCCACCTCGACCAGCCGCCGCCGCTCGCGCGCCGGCACCCCGTACGCGTCGCAGAAGATCCTGACCCGCTCGCCCACGTCGACGCTGCGTAACAACGGATGCCGATCGACCGGATCCGCCAGCGGCGCCCAGTGCCGCAAAGTGGTCACCACGTCGAACAACCGCGTGGTGGGCCGCGCCAGATCAAAGTCGATCATCCCGTACGGCACGTCCGCCCGGAACACCACGTTCGCCGGCGAAAGATCGCAGTGCCCCACGACCTCCGGCGCCCGATCATCGTTCGACCCGCCTTCCCACCCCTCCATCCGGAGCGGAAACCCGAGGGTCGCATCGTGATACTCCCGCAGCAGCCCGCCCAACCGCCCGAGCGCATCGTCCTGAACGCTCGCGGCCCGCACCCCGGTGACCCCGGGCAGATAGCTGAGCATTTGCCGCCCGAACCCGTCGATCCCGCTCCCGACCACCCGGGGCGCCCCCGCGAACCCCGCCGCCTCCAGATGCCGGAGCAGCGCGTGTACGGCGGGAGTCGACGTACTGACCGGCCTCCGCACGGTGTCACCGACCCGCACCACGCCGTCAGTCACGCCCCCGCCCTGCAAGGGAATCTCGTGCAGGACCGTCGCGACCATGCCACGAGAGCTTAGACCCTCCCGCCCCGCCCCCGCCTGGAGTTTCCGCCCGTGATCGGACTTTCCGCTCACCCCCTCCCACCGGCCCCAACCCACCCACCTCCCTGACACAACCAAAACATGTGCGTGACAAGTCGCCGGATCATGCACAATAAGGCGGGAGCGCCCTTAGCTCAGCTGGATAGAGCACCGGACTTCTAATCCGACGGTCGCAGGTTCGAATCCTGCAGGGCGCGCAACCAAGACCAGGCAATCCACGGGTTGACCTGGTCTTTTGCATGATCGCCCCGGTTGCCCCGTAGGCAGCGGGAGGCCCCCGAAAGCAGCCCTGTGCCACTGCTCGCGGAACATACGCGGAATGCTCGCAGCCACGTTTCCCCAGGTCGGCGCGGGAGTTCGAGGCCCGGAACGGCGAAAGGACCCCGAGCTGTCCCGGGGCCCTGCCGTAGCTCCTGTGTCACGCCGCGAGCGCTTCCAAGATGCGCTGGTTGGCGATCTCCTGTTGGCCGTCGATGCACTTGGCGTAGACCCGGAGCATCACGTCCACGCCGTGCCCCGCTCTCTCGGCCGCTTCCGGGGCATGCACGCCCGCGTTGAGCCAGAGCGACACGGCCGCGTGCCGGAGGTCGTACGGCCGGCCCGCCAGGGGAGAGGCGACCTGGTCAGGCGTGAAGGCGTACGTCCGAGCCTCCTGCCAGACCTTCGCGTACGCCGAGCCCGAGATCACGCCGCCCGTGCGCGTACGGAAGAGCCGGCCGTCCTCTCCGACACCGAACGTGGCGATGTGATCCCGAAGAATCGCCACCAGCTCAGGTGGGACGGGCACGGTGCGCGTGTGCTTCACGTCGCGGTGCTTCAGGCCGCGCTCGTCGTGGGCCTGCCCGGAGTCGGTGAACCGCCTGTTGCTCTGCGGCCTGGTCTTCTCCAGCGTCAGCAGCCCCCAGCCCTTCTCCGGGAGCTGACAGTCCTTCTGCCGCAGTCCCGCCGCTTCTGCTGGGCGTAGGCCGCCGAAGTACATGCAGGCGAACATCGCGGCCAGCATCGGCCCTCGCGATCGCCCCACGTAGGTCACCGCGGTGAGCAGTTCACGCGCCTGCCTTGGGCTGACCACCGAGCGCCGATCTATCTCGCCGCTCACCTTGGCCTTTCTGAACTTGACCTTGTGCAGTGGATTCGCCAACAGCTCCTCCAGTTCCACCGCGTATTCGAGCGCGTGATGGAAGACGGCCCGCTTGCGGCGGTACGTCGAGGTCGCCGCAGGCTTGCCGTCCAGGCACAGTGCCAGGGCTTCCAGCGCCGCACGGGCGTGCTTGGTCTCTTCCAGAGCGCTCAGCGGGAGCGAAGCGCCTTCCAGCCAGCGGACAGCGCGGGCGATCTCCGGTGTCGGCTCCCGCCGGCGGTCCTCGGGCAGGAAGGAGTACTCGCGCAGCGCCCGCCGGATGATTTCGTCAGACGGGCGGCCGGGTACGTCGCCGACCAGAACGCGGGTGACGGTGGCGAGTGTGTCGGTCATGCCTTCACGGGACTTCGCCGCCGCGTGAGGCCACCACGCGTGGACGTACGCGACGGCGAAGGCGTACCAGGTCCGGGCATCCTTGGCCTTGACCATCGAAGCGGGAAGCCCACTGTCCACGTCGAAGGCTTCACCCTTCTTGGCCGCCTGCCGCAGGTCGGACAGGAAGCTCTCGGCCAGGCCCTTGGTCTTGAAGGTCTGCGACTTCTCGCGGTGGCCGACCGTCCACCGCACGGTGTGGGAGATGATCCGAGGCTTCTTGCCGGGCTTGTCCGCTCTGGTGTTGGTACGGATGTCCCAGAACTTGACCTTGTAGGAGGTAGTCATGCGGCGCTCCTGAGGGATTCGAGCCAGGCTTCGAGGTCGCTGCGGTAGATGCGCAGTTCGCCGTTGGGCAGGCGGATGCCCTGTGGTGCTTTGCCGATCTCGCGCCAGCGGTAGAAGGTGCGGCGGGAGACGCCGCCGAGTTCGTCGAGGACCTGGGCGACGGTGAGGAGTTCGTCCCGCCTACTCATGCCGCCCTCCCGGTAGGCTCAGTTGCCGAAAGATCTTGACCGGACGCTCTGGCTTCCAACTCTCTGAGGTGGGCTCGCCACCGTTGGCGTTCGGCGACGGTGCGCAGGAGGCGTACGGCGAGAGGGGGCACGTTGGCGTCGCCGGCCGGGACGGGCCGCCAGATGTAGCGGTGCGGGTCGGTGGGCTGGTCGGCCTGGCCGAGGGCTTCCAGGACCCAGGTACGGCGGTCCTGCCGATGCTCGGCGAGCGTCTTGTTGCTCCACTTGCGGGAGACCAGGACGCGACGGCCGGCGTAGCCGAGGTGTTCAGGCTTGTGCGCCTTGGACCGGCACCGGCCCGGAGCCATCCCCGCCTTGGCGTTCTTGGGCTGGACGCCGTAGCGCAGCCAGTTTGGGCAGGTCGGCGAGCACGGTTCGTAACGCAGGGCATCGACCATGCGGGCGGCGTGCTCGCGCTGGGCCTGGCCGCCGTCGAGGGCGTCGCCGAGGGACTTGGTCAGGTACTTGGACAGGTACCGGATGCACTGATCGGCGTCCGGCGTACCGGCGAGGACACCTTGAACGTCCACCTGTTCGCCGAAGCGCAGCACGTGGAGGGGTTCGGCGTCCTCGTCCAGGGCGTCGAGGGCTTCGTCCCAGGTGGGCAGAACCTCGCCGGTGGCCGGGTCGAGGTAGCCGGCCTGCTCGTCCCAGACGGGCAGGTGGTCACCGTCGAAACGCACCTCATCGGCCTGTGGCCACCAGACCTGATGGTAGGTGGCGGCGGCGATCTGCTTGATCTCCGCGCGCGGCAGGGTGCCCCGGATCGCCATGTGCAGGTGCGGCGCCAGCCGCTTCTGAGGCTCCACCGAGGCGAAGTACTGCACGTCATAGCCCGCGACCCGGCGCAGGTTCTGCACGAACCGATCGACCAGCTTGGAGAAGTGCAGCGCGTCCCGAGCAGCCCGCCGGTAGTCGTAGGCGTCCGGGTCGATCGGGACGCCGTTACGGACCTTGCCGTAACTGGGCAGGGTGAGCGTCACGAACAGCGACGGCCGGTAGACCTGCCCGCCCGTGCCGTGGAAGGTGCGTCCCAGGGTCGTGTGGGCCATCTTGCGCTTGGGCAGGTCGGGCGCGTCCTGCCGCCGCCGAGTGGAGCGGGAGCGCTTGGCGGTCCCACGGCCGAGGACATTACCCCGCATCCCAGCGGCGTTGATCTCCTCGTCCAGACCCGCAAGGACGGCGTCCAGATCGGTGGTGTCGTCGCCGGCCTGTGCGGCGGCATCCCGCTTAGCCTGCATGTCGGCGCGGAACTCCACCAGCCAGCGCTGTTCCTCGTTCGGCTCGTCCGGCGTGATGGCCGGTTCGGTGTCGAGGTGCCAGCCCTCCCGGCATTGGGCCATGCGGAGCTGCCGGTTGCGCTTGGCGCAGGGCGGGCACTTGCTGTCCAGGGTGGAGCCGCATGGCACGTCGATGATCTCGGCCTTGCCGGTGACGACGTCCAGCCGCCGCAGCGCGAGGGGCCTGATGCAGACGCCGTGCCGCTTGGCGACCTCCACGAGCACATCCCGGGCCATCGGCATGGCCTGGCGGACGGCCCGAGGAAGGGCGCGGTCGTGGGAAGGAGTCATGTAGCCCTCCCTTCGCCGAATTCGGTGACTATGAGCGCGGTCTGTCCGCACTCGGAGCACTCGACCAAGGCGCGGACCGGGTCGAGCCGGAGAACGTCCAACGTGTTGCAGACCGCACAGCGAAGGCCGTCGAGGAAGTGAATCAGTCCGGTCATCGGTGACCTCCCTGCGTTGGCTTGCGAGCGGCGGCGGTGCGTGATCTCATCGCCGCGGTCATGGCTGAGAGGAGAGTTGTGCAGATCTGGGCGGAGTCTTCGGGCGGGCCATTGGTGTTGGTCGCGGGGAAGGCGCTGAACGAGTGGACCGGTGCCGACGGGGACGACTACGAGCTGGCATGTGCAGCGGAGGATCTTGCATTGATTCCGTTCGGCACAGATGAGATGGCCTTGGTCTTGTGGGAGGAGCCCGCGCGCACCACGTACCTCCAGCGGCCGAGGATCTTTGTGCAGTGGGTGCATGCCGACCCTGGCTGTGACGTGGAGCGGGTGGTGTCGGAACTGGGCGATGTTGCTTGGGAACAGGGGCCGGCCATGGACGTTGGCGGGCCGATGGTGCTTCTCGATGCGGCGGTTCCTGGAGCGGAGGTCCAGGTCAACCAGGCGCGGGACACCATGGACGCGCAAGCGATCAGTGTCGAGATCGAGCCGGGCCGGTATCGGTTGGATTCTGGCGAGATAAGACTGGACGAACGCACGTGTTTTCGCTGCTATCGCCTGGTGGCGGTGGCCGAGAGCGGTTCTGGTCATGCGGCCTCCTGATGTTCCGTGAAGAGGGTGACCATGGCGCGGATGTCGGTGTCGGAGACGTAGGCGGCGCGGACCCGGACGGGTTCGGGGCTGGCTTCCAGCCGGACGTAGCCGACGCCCGCGCCCAGCTCCGGCACCGGCGAGATGTGGTCAGCGAGCGCGCCGCGATCACGTGCGCCGTCGCCGAGGACCATGTCCACCTGTTCCGACTCGTCCAGCCGCAGGGCGATCTTGTCGGGGAACAGGTTGCGGATGTTCATGACTTCTTTACGTGGGTCCTGCAACGCGGCCAGGACGCCCACGCCGACCGCCCGCCCTTGGGTGGTGAGGGTGGCCAGCGCGGCGGAGATGCGCTGCCGCAGTTGCCGGTCGGACTGGTAGGCGGTCAGGAACGCCACCTCGTCGACCACGACCAGGACGAACGGGTCATCGACAGTGGGGGTGTGGGAGCGCTGGAGCCCGGCGAAGCGAGCCGCCCGCTTCTGCATGACGCTCACGGCCTCGTCCAGCAGGCCGGCGCACTCTTCTGGAGTGGCCGCGTAGCGCGGGCCGAACAGGTCGCGTCCGTAGGACAGTTCCATCAGCTTGGGGTCCAGCGCCCACAGCTCGACCAGGCCCGCACCGGCGGCGGGGAGCAGCGAGCGGATGACGGACCAGATGATCGACCCCTTGCCGGCCCCGGTCGCGCCCGCGACGAGGACATGGGTGCCGTGCACCTTGAGCCGCCATGGCCGCCCGTCCTCTTGCTTGCCGATCTCGACCGGCCCCACGGTCGGTACTTCCGGTATGGGCAGCGCCGACAGGGGCGAGGCGAGTGGATCGCTGCGCGGAAAGGTGAGGGTGAGCCGACCAGCGTGAGACAGCGCCACTCGGCACGACGTCGCGCCGAAGCCTTGGGCCAGGTGGTCGGTTCGGTCGGACCAGTCCTTGACTGCTTGGCCCTTGAGTATGCGCACGGTGACCAGGTCGGCCCACGAGGTGCAGGTGACCTTGCCCAGCCGGGGCAGGTAGTCGCGGCCCCGCAGGTGACGGCCGAGACCGGAGACGACCATGACGGGTTGCCAGTGACGGCGGTAGATCCAGACGAGCCGCCACCAGGCCAGCAGCCGGAAGCCGACCAGGCGGGCGAAGGACGGCCGGTCGAGGAGCGCCCACGAGGCCAGAGCCAGGACGACCACGCCGAGGATGCACGCTGCCGAGGGCCAGCCGTAGACGTAGCAGACAGCGCCGAGGGCCACCGGTACGAGGGCCGCGATGGGGTGACGCCAGATCGTACGGACGAGCCCGGCGAGCATGCCCCAGGCGAGGATGACGAGGGTGAGGATGGCGGGAGTGGTGACGACGGCCGGCCGGAAGACGACGGCCGTGTCGGGCGTGGTGGAGACAAGATTGCGCGCCTCGTCGCCAGGCAGCCGCTTGAACATAAGCTGGGAACCTCTCGTGATGTGGAGTCGTGGGAGAACCGAGGGGCCGCCGGAAGTTGCCGCTTCCAGCGGCCCCGCCTCATGTGTCAGGCCACCGGACCGGTGACGTCCGGGATGGCGTCCTTGTCGTCGGCCGTCTGTTCGGCGTGCAACTGCTCGCAGTCGGCCAGATAGCGAGCGGCAGCGGTGAAGATCTCGCGGGCGACGGCCAGGTCGGCGTCGGTGATCGGCCCGGCCCCGGTGGTGGAGATGTGCACGTTCGCCTCGTGGGAGCTGAACTCCAGGTACGGGCGCGGGTCGCTGAGCAGCAGTCCGGCGCGGACCTTCAGGTGCGGCGTGTGGAAGGAGACGCCGACCTGTGGCGTGGACTCCGGCCGCATGGACAGGGTCAGGTAGGTGTAGGGGCCGAGCGTCACGCCGCGAGCCCCTTACCGTCGGGCAGCCCGTAGAAGCTGCGCTCCAGCGAGCGGGCGAAGCGCGATGCCTCGCGGGCGAGCTGGCGCGCGAACTCCAGGTCCGCCACCGTCACGGGTCCGCTGGTGGTGACCAGGACGGAGGTGGCGCCGAAGTCGAGCGCCAGAACGGGCTCACGGCGCGGGAACGGGTGGTTGAGCGTGCGGGCGGCGTGCCCGGTGGTCAGCCGGATCACGCTGTTGCGCGGGGTACGGCGTCGGGTCATTTAGGCGGCGTCCTTCCCGGCCGAAGCCTTGCTCTGGGCGGGCTGGTTGAGCTGGCGAGGGGCGTGCATCTCGCGGACCTTGATCGAGTACGCGAGACGGCCGGCGGCGTTGACGTACGGCGTGACGGACATGCCGTCGAACTCGACCGGCGTGAACGGCAGCCCCGGCATCGGCTGCGGGGGCACCGGCTGGACCGGGGCGAGGATCTTGACCGCCACCGTCTTCTGGGCGGGCTTGAGGGTCGGGTCACCGTCCATGACCGCGACCTGCCAGACCAGCTCACCGGTCTGCTTGTCGCGGGCCTGCACGAACCGGCCGTTGGCGGAGGCGTCGAAGTCCTTGACGGGCTCGACCTCGCCGACGATGTAGCAGCCGTGCGGGAAGACCATGGGGTAGGTGACGGGGATGGGTCCTTGCAGAGCCATAACGGCTCTCCTTTCTTGTCTGACTGGCACTTGACCTATCAAGTGTTGCTCTGAAGGTAAGACGCTCCGACTTGCTACGTCAAGTGACTGGGCTGGGAGGTGACGGGCCTCTTGCCGATCCGGTAGCGACAAACCACCACGATCAAGGATGATCGCCCTCGTGTACGTGAGGTTTCAGAGCCCCGTCCCAAACGCACGAGGCGTTCACCCCGGCGTGTTCGGCCTCGTCAACGGCCTTGCCAAACACGGGCGCCTGTCACCGCAGGAGGAACGCTTCAAGGACGAGAACCATGCTTGGTTCCACGCGAACCTGACCGACCCGAGCGACGTCGATCCGCTCGTCTACGACCGCGCGCTGAACCCAAAGGCCGCGGCCTGGTTCAAGACGACAGCCACACATCTTCTCGAACGACTGCCCGGCTACTTGGACATCCTCGCCGCTCATGGCGTCGCATGCGTACGTGTCGAGATGGCCGACCCCGGCAAAGTGATCTACGAAGATCCTCACCAGATCGTCGTGATCCCCTACGAAACCGGATAGGCGTCTTCCAACTCGTGCCGGTCCGCCGGGAGCAGCACCTCCACCACGACCAGAGGCCGGCCGGAGGCGTCTCGGACGGCACCGAACACCGCGAGAAGCGGCACGTTCTTCGGCATGCCGAGCTGCTTGGCCTCTTGAGCCGTGGGCATGCGCGCGGTGATCTGCTCCACGATGTGATCGAAGCGCACGCCCTTGCGCGACCTCAGATGCTCGCGGATGCCCTCACGCAACGGCTCACCGCTGGTCAGGCTGGTTCCCTCCGACAACTCCAAAGGCAACCACAGCGACACTTGCTCCGTTGGCTCGCTATCACGAATCACCACCCGCCGGCGCAGGAACGCCTTGCTCTTGGGCTGCGCGTCCAGCAATGCCGCCACCCGATTAGGCAACGCGACGGCCCCGGCCTCGATCAACTCGCCGGGCGTGCTGGTCTCCGGGTTGGTCAGGTACGCCTGTCCCGGCCGGTTCGGCTCCACTGCCGCCATCGCGGGACGTCCACGTACGAACCGGCCCTTGCCCTGCTGAGACTCGATCCACCCCTGCTCGCGCAGCACCCGCAGCGCGGCGACCACGGTAGGCCGGGACACACTGAACTCCTGGATGAGCTGGTGTTCGCTCGGGAGGAGAGAGCCAGGCGGATAGGTTCCCGACTCGATACGCCGCTGAAGGGCCTGCACAAGCTGCGCATACTTCGGCGGCACGGACTCTAGCGACATTTTGACCGTCCAACACCCGACAGGTTGTTTTACCAAGTTTGAGCGTAGCCTGGGCTCAGCCCACTCGTCCACACTTCCACAGGGGTGCAGGAGAACGCCCGACAGGCAGCCGACGGAGGGAATGGGGGCACCCTCCTATGAGCATGGGCTGGACCGCCTGCCGGGCGATGAGGCGCGGCAAGGCGAGGAAGGACCCGCCCCGATCCCCTCGAACAGGGCTGATACCACCTTGCCGCGCCCGTCTGCTACTTGGCGATGTACTCCGCCAAGACGTCCGCCGCCCCCTCAACATCATTGATCGGATGCCGCTTCTCGGCGCTCTGCCAGGAGTAGTAGGCACCGCCGTACCCGACGAATACCCACACAGGAAGACCCGGCTCCGGCTTGTGCACCATGAGCGCGCAGTTGTTGTCCCGCAGTTCGGCGTTGACGCCCCGGCTGACGAGCCGGTCGCGCAGCCGGATCAGGGCGTTCGCCTCGTCCGTCTGCCCGAAGCCCTGCAAGGCCGCTTGCATGATCGAATTCATTTCCCGTTCCCTCCGGCCCGGCCGCTTGCGAGGCAGTCGAGACACGTCCGCTCTCCCATCGGTTCCGCCTCCTCCCCGCCGGCGCCGATCAGGAGAGCGTGGCGCGAGCTCTTGAGCTTGTAACCACGCCCACGGCACGCGGGACAGGGGCTGGTCTCGCAGTTCTCGTCTGGCCGGGTCACCGTCGCCATCTCCTCGCGAGTCGTTTTCGGTGCTCCCTGCGGCGGAAGCCCGCTTCGCTTACCTTGTTGGTTGATGGCAAGTCCACCGGCAAAGCAGAATGAGGGGACCCGCCGATAGGCCCCCCTCATAACCCCTTTTCGATCTCCGCTCGGAAAGAAGGCCAGATATGCCCGATGCCGCACCGAATGAGCGACTTCGGAACTGGCGACAGCAAGCCGATTTGACCCGCGCCGAAATGGCCAAAAAGGTCAACCTCACCAAGATCGGGATCAAATATCGCCTGAGCTGCGACGAGGAACGAATCCGCAGGTGGGAAGCCGGAGAGGTCACCTGGCCCCGCGAGCCATACCGGCTCGCTCTGGCCGAGGTCACACATCTTGATCCCGAAGACCTGGGCTTCGCCCCGACCAGACGCGGACGTACTCCCGAAAAGCCCCTTACAACGGTCGATAGCATCAGCAATACGCCGCGCGCCGTAAGACTCCCCGGATTTGATAGCGACGAAAGAGACGTACGACGCCGCGAATTCGTCGGCCTCACCGGAGCTGCCCTCTTCAGCGCCGTACTTGGAAAACCAGCTCAGGGCGCGGACACGGACATCGAAAAGCTGGCCGCCGTACTGGTTGATCACACCAGCCCGGCCCATGGACCCGCCAGCCTCGATGCCCTCGCACACGCGGTCGCCGCCGCCAAACGCAACTACCAGGCATGCCGATACGCCGAGGTGACCGCCAAACTCCCCGCTCTCCTCCGCGAGCTTCGCGCCGCCTGCGCCTACACCGACGGTGACGAGCGCCTACGGGCCCAAGCCCTGTCCGCCGAGGCGTACCACGTCACCGCCTCCATCCTGCTCAAGCAGGAAGACAAGGGCCTGGCCTGGCTCGCAGCCGACCGCAGCGTCCAAGCCGCACACGCCAGCCAGAGCTCCCTCATGATCGGCTCAAGCTCCCGCATCATCACCCACGCCCTGATGGACGGCGGCCACCACCACGCCGCGACCGGCACGGCCCGCAGCGCAGCCGAACGCATGGCAGCCGACCTCACCGAACCCACCCCCGACGACCTGTCCATCTACGGATCCCTGCTTCTGCGCGGAGCCATCGCAGCCGCCGACACAGGCAACCGCCACAACACTGCCGAACTCCTGGACGAGGCAGCCGAGGCCGGCAACCGGCTCGGCCAGGACGCCAACCACATGTGGACCGCGTTCGGCCCGAACAATGTCCTGTGCCACCGGGTCAACGTCGCCCTCCGGTTCGGCGACGCGGGCACCGCTATCGACTACGCCCGCCAAGTCGATCTGGACCAGCTCCCCATCAACGAACGCAAGGCCACTCTTCTGCTCGACACCTCCCGCGCCTTCCTCATGTGGAACCGGCACGACAAGGCCCTGCACATCCTGCGCGCCGCGGGCGAGATCGCCCCAGAGGAAATCGCCGGCCGCCCCGCGGCCCTCCGGTTGGTACGTGACATCCTGGCAACCGCCCCGATCAGCGTCCGCCGAGAGGCCCGCGAATACGCGGCAAGCTTGGGAGTCATCGCGTGACCCAACCCGGCAAGGTTCTGTATGTCATCGTCTGCGCCGCAGGACCGGCCCCCCACGTCGGCCGTCTCGTCACCCTCGCCCAGGACGCCGGCTGGACCGTCCAGATCATCGCCACCCCGCCGGCACTCGACTTCATCGACGTTGCCGAACTGGAGAAGCAGACCGGCCGCCCCGTCCGAAGCCAGTACCGCAAACCCGACGAGCCCAGATCACCCCGCGCCGACGCCATCATCGTCGCCCCGGCCACCTACAACACGATCAACAAGTTCGCCCAAGGCATCGCCGACACCTACGCACTCGGCGTCCTGTCCGAAGCCCCAGGACTCGGCATCCCCATCGTCATCCTGCCCTTCGTCAACACCGCCCTGGCCACACGCGCCCCATTCCAGGGCAGCGTCAACCAGCTCCGCGCCGAAGGCGTCCGCGTCCTGCTCGGCCCCGGCCAGTTCGAGCCACATCCACCAAGCTCCGGAGCAGAACGCCTCGACAGCTACCCGTGGGCACTGACGTTGCAGAACTTGCCGAATTAATCTCTTGAGGATCAAGCGGCGGCGCGGCGCGCCGCCGTACCCCCGGCCCTCCGCCCGCCCGCCGTCCGGGCGTGCGGCCTGGGGGCCGGTCCCGGACGGCGGCGGGACACCGGGCCGGCCACCGCACGCTGGCCCCGCCGTACCAACCGAACACGCCGACCGGAGTTGCCGCACCACCGCACCGATATAGCCCTACGATCGCCACTGCATGGCTGGCCATTGTAAATGGCTGGGGGCGATCGACGATCCGTGCTTCGTTCCTCAGCACGGCTCAGCGAATGGGAAGGTACGGCCCTTTCTCGCGCTGAGCAGTTGTAGCCAGGACATGACTGTCGGCAGCTCGCGGTCCCGGTCATTGGGCTCTTCCCTAAGGAAGTGTGATCGCCCTATTTGAAAATGAGATCAATCGTGGCAACGACGGCCGAGATCATGCCGCAGAAGGCAGCTGTGGTGGCCACCCGCTTCTCGGGCGCCACCCATAGTCCTTGGTTAAGTTCACGCCACTTTGGCGGCACTACAGCGAACTTCAGCTTCTGCCACTTGTGCTGCTGAAGCGAGCATCCCATCAGGATGCCGTGAGCGTTTTTTCGACAGAATTTTTCCTCGCGTGTGAGGGCACCGCACCACACAGGAACGCGAAAGAGGAAGAACACCGTGGTCAACCCAGACAGAGCCAGTAAGCCCGCAGGGCCGACAGATTGGGTCAGCCAACCTGTGATCACAACTACAAAGAGGAGGTAGCCCCAGTACTTCCTGAGGGCTCCCGATTTCCTTTTAGCCACGTCAGGACACTACTCAAAGCATCCAAATATCAACAGAGAGCGAGTGTTCACTCCACGGCTATGCGCATGTCACGTTGGCTGGGGTCGCGTACCTCTGCCGCCCTGTGCTAGAGGCGTCGAATGGTGTCCTCACGGGGCTGGTCGCGGAGCCTTCCCCCGGAGCGTCATCAAGCGGCGATGCGGCCCGCCGCCCGCCTGCCGTCCGGGCGTGCAGTCTGGGGGCCGGTCCCGGCCTGTGCGGGACACCGGGCCGGGCACCGCACGCCGGCCCCGCCGTACCGACCAAGCGCCCCGACCGGGGTTGCCGAGCCGCCGCACAGATGCTGCCCTACGATCGCGACTGCGTGGCTGGTCGCCGTGCGTGCTTGTGGGCGATCGACGGTCCGGGACTTCGTTCCTCAGCCTCGGCCCACCGAATGACGTGATTGAGCTTCTGTCAAGATCTTGCTATGTCCAATTTCGTGTCCGTCGATGGGCTCGTTCCGCTGCTTCGTCCATATCTCTTCGGAGCGCTGCGCTAACGTCTGCCCATGAGAATGTCGTAGCACTCTGCTCGATCGACCACTGATCGTCAAGGTACTTCCGGAAGACCTCCCCCCGTTGTAGTCGATCCTGAATTGACGACACTACCGTAATTTTCTGTCGAACCGATGGATCCACGATTGGTGTGTCGATGACGATTGCATCGAGATAGGTGAAAAAAGTTAGCATGCGTTTATACATATATCCTCCGGAAGCCGTAATTCTGAGAGCGCGGAGGCTTTTATCTTGAGAGCTCGACTGTAGTAGCTTGCGAGATAGCGCCCGTTCGATCTGGGCGTCTATCTGCTCAGGCGCATAGCCGAGCTCCTGAACATGCTTGAAAAGGCTTGCCTCCTCAAGAAATCCCTGAGGCGCAGACTCGCCGCGCACCTGGCAGGCCGCTAGAAGTATTGGCAGAAGGAAGTGCTCGCGTCCGTCATTCGTGGTGATGTCGAGGAGATTTGCAACCGGCGAACTTCTGGGATCGTAAAACTCGTACTCTCCATAAAGAATGGAACGCATAAACTCGTGGATTGGAAGGATATACAGGCCGCCCTTGCGGTGGACCTCTAGAATACGTGCGGTTGATACGTACCCGCTTCCTACAAACGTTGTGACGAAGTCCAACGCCTGTCGTATATTTCCCGAGCTTAGATTGTCGACGAGTTCTTTGAGGCGACTGTTGAACTCGAAAGCCTCAATCATCATTTCCAGATAAGCCGAGAGGCTATCGGAGTCTATCGCTAGCCCCTTAGGGAAGGACTCGACGCGGCCCGTTGTGGCTAGCTGATGGAGGGCAAACCGTAGTCTCTTCAGGATGACTTGATCCGTGCGTGGTGGTTCCACCGCGAAAATACGAGGTTGGTAGGCTGTGAGTGAGCCGCTCTTCTTAGATGCGTAGAAAGTGTCGGGGCGCAAAGACATGAATACTGAGACGGGCCATGTTTCCGAGAAGGACTGGCCTATGACGAAGACGCGCTCCTGAAACGCATCTTCATGATGATCTATATTGTCCAGGATCAAAACGAATTCTATGCCCCGCGTGGCGCGGATGTGCTCTAGACTTCGCCTCACATGCTCCAGCTCGTTCGCCAGTAGAGCGATGAGCATTTCCCGTTCGAGCGCGGCGAATCGAGGAGGATCCGTCTTTTCCAGTGATCCATCGATACCTTTTTTAAATTTATTGATTTCCTTGTTGTAGACCGCTCGAACGAAGTTTGCCTCCTTAATCTCAATGCCGAGTTCGTTCTCTAGGGTGGACTCTATTGTATTGACGATGAGTTGCCGGACGTCGTCTAGCAGGGCCGACTCGCGCAGGAAGTCGATATAGAAAATCGATGCATTCTCAAGGAGGTCCGCAGCATCGACTCGCAAGAAATGCTTGAGGAAGATTGTTTTGCCTACGCCCACGTCGCCTAGAAGGATTAAGGGTCGGCGCGTGAGGGCGGATGCGAGAAGGTCACCACTAAGTCGCCTGTCCTTCTCTCCGCGTTTTTGTGGTTTTGCAGTTCTTTTGGAGGATACAGGTTCGATGTGTGCTCGCTCTGTAGCTGCCGCATACCGCGTACGCAAGATCTCCTTACTTACCATCGCATACTGCGAGAGTGCACCGCTTGTACAGTAGCATTCACGAAGGAAGTCATCCGAGACCTCTTCTTCTTGGATTAGATCCAGAAGAAACAGCTCCGCCAGAATCTTGACATCCGTCTCGAGTTCGGACCGCTGTCGGAATCCTGGGTATCCTGGAAGGCGACTAGATAGGCGCTCAGGGGGTGGCGGCAATTGTGACCGCCGCGCTAGCTTCCGTCTCACGGTGCCCGCAGCCAAGGCTGGCCTAGACACCAAGTCCCATAGCTCAGAAAAATTATCTGCCATGTCGCTAAGCGAATGGAACAGAACAGCTTTCCCTTGCATGGGGGGTATGCCATCCTGTCGGCTGCCAAGGAATATTACTACTTGATGTCCATTGCACAGAATCGCTACTGGGATGCCGCCTTGGAGGCTGTAACCTAGTACCTGGTCAATGGCTGCCTTATTTATCGGTGATTGTTCAGTGAAGGACGCTAGGGAAAGTTCCCGATCTTTTTCGGAGCCAACAGGAATCTCGAAGTGCTTGCCCTCGCGCTTAGCTTCGACGACAGCAAGGCGCTCCGGATTGCCGAGGACGTAGTCTAGATAGTCTCCCGATTGATGTTCCTCGCAAACTATTGCTTCTGGCACCCAACCAAGGCAATCGAGAAGGATCCTGTCAATTAGAGCAAGGCGCGTGGTCGCCTCGTTCATGTCACCTGCGGTGATCTCCTGGGTAGCAAGGCGCCGCATCTCCTCGCGTCCGCGATCGTAGTCCGCCATTCGGATCGCCCTCCGACCGTCTGTGATGGAGCTCTCTACATGACTCTAGAAGACGGGACCGACACCCTGCCAGTTTCGGGGTAACAGGTATGGTGCCGGCGACAACTGCCCAGTATCGACGCAATCTGAGGCCTTGCGGCCTTATCGTCCACAAGCAGATCTCATGTCCACGATATGGCTAGATGTCCGATAAAGCCCTCGGGGTGCTTAACGAACCTGACAGAGTGAACCACTCGCCCCTGCATTGGCGTCCTCTGGCGTGGCTTCTCTCGAAGCACGAAGCTTGGTGGTGGGTGGTGCGGAAGTGTTGTGACATCACTTGTCCTGGCAACACAATCAGAATCTCCGTTGAATAGGGTCGACGCGGGCGGGATACGCGCGGGGTGATCTTCGCTAGTCCGCGCCTGGAGAAAGGTCCCCGCCCTGTCATAGACACTGGCGTTGCTCCGGGTACAGTGCTCTTGTAACCGCTAGCGGAGTGGTTCCGTTCTCGCGATCGCCTGACTGCGGCTGATCGCCGTACGCGGCTGGGGGCGAATGGCGATCCATGGCTCTGTTCCTCGGCCCCGGTCCGCTCGGTATCTGGTACGGGTCGGACGAGAACCCTCTGACCGTGTATGGCGGCTGCATGATCCGGAACATGCGTGGAACGCGCCCTGTCTCCTAGGGGGAAGCGGCAACGTCAGTCGCAGGTCGGCGTGTCACCTGGCGAAGAAACAGCGATCCACTTCTAATCCGACGGTCGCAGGTTCGAATCCTGCAGGGCGCGCAACCAAGACCAGCTCAAACACCGTCTGAGCTGGTCTTTTGCTTGAGTGTGGTCCCCGTCCCGCATGCAGCCGTAGGCCACGGAGAGCCCCTGTCTGTCGGTGGTCACGGGATATACGCGGGATGAAAGAGTTCACGTTTCCGCAGGTCGAGGCCAGGTTTCTGGACGTCTGCGGATGAACCCAACGTAAGCCGAAGAGCCCCGGAGCGATCCGAGACCCATGGCTGGCGATGGACTCCCATGTTCTACGGTTCCTGATCTGCCTTCGCGTCGGGCCACCCTGGTGCGGCATCGACGATCTTGCGTGCCTGCTCTCGAAGCTCGTCGTCGGTCGGCGGAGTCCCACGTAGGGCTTCCCAGTCGTCGATGAGGAGGATCAGTTCCCAAATCTCGTTGGGGGTGGTCCATCTATCGCTGAGCTCCATGATCAGGAAGTCGGCGCCCATGCCTATGGGTAGCGTGCCCTCCGCTATCCCCTGCGCCACGTCCTGAGCGACCGCCCACGGCTCGCGCTGGAGGTCGATGGACGGGAAGCCGCTCTCCGCCAGCACCTGGCGGACCAGCGGCTCAACTTCCTTCATAGGTCCGATGGACAACGCGTAACCCGCAAGCTCCCACACCGCCGGCGTATCCAGACCGGCCTCGATGAGCTCACAGGCCAGCCATCCAGCATCCGCCACCCTCCCTGAGAGCCGACCCCAGAGGAAATCACCTCTGAGGTCGGCCAGACGATCTCTGAGCTCAGCCGGGAGATCCACCGGGCCAGTATCCCCCGATCGATCACTCACGAACCAGCGCACCCTCTATCCGCTGGTTGGCCACATTGCGTTGCCCGTCAAGGCCGGCCCATCCCATCGCAAGGACGGTCCGCACCGGTCCCGGCGACAACGGCCCCCGGACATCGCAGCGCAGCCCGCCCGCGAGGTGACCGAATCCAACGACCTGCGATCCGTCCGCCGAAGACCGGTCCTCGCAGGCGTGATCGGCGAATAACACCACGCTGCTCAACTATAGGTCAGGGCAAGAGTCCGTCAGGGGATGAGGACGCGGGTGTGGAGCCCGTTCATCCACTCCTCGTCCAGTTCTCTCCCGGTTATCCGCCCCACGACAACGAGTGCGGAGGTGACACAGGTGGCCATTGGCGGGCTGTAGCCATTGAGGGACAGTTCCAGCGGCTGCCTAAATTCTGATGGCATGCTTTCGTGCGGATCGTCGACCATGTCGTCGTCCGACATGTCGATAAGCGTTTCCGCCCAGTCGGAGTATTCAAGCCAGCTGGGCAGGAGATCGGGATCACTCCGCCAGGAGGAGTCTTCGGCATCGAACTGGAGGCCGCTGGTGTAGCGGTCGAGTGCGTGCGGGTCTGTGCCTTTCCGTACTCCTGGCCGTGTTGCGCTGAGCGCCGTGACATAGCGTCCGTCAACCGCAAGGAGGACATCGTGAACGCCGTTCACCGTCCAGGCGAACTCCAAAGCGCGGCGATTTCCTGCCGACAACGCCGACAGGGGATCGAACGGTGTGGCCCCGACGACGATGATTTGTGTCCAGCCGGTGTTGAGCCGTCCCATCCACGCGATACCGGTATTGCCGCCAGGGTTCGGGCCTTCACCGATGTCCGCCCATGTGCACTCGACGCCCGATGCGGGGTCCGCGCCGATCCTTGACGCAACGTCGGCGAGGTTTGTATCTTCCACCCATAAGCCGTGGAATGACATGCCCATACGGTACTTGTGAGCGAGGTGCCAAAGCCTCTCCGACTCCCTCATCGGTCTCCTCCTGATATCTCATGGTGTTGCGGGGCGCCGCTCAAGCGGCGCCCCGCGCAGGTCAGCGAACGGCGACCCAGAACTTGTTGCCGTTCAGGACACGGTATCTAGCGAAGAACACGCCAAGATCGCTACCCGCGATCGAGTTGTGCCGCCCCAGCACGGCCTGTACGGAGAAGTTGTTCTTTCCGTACTCAGGGCGGTCGTAAGCGCCGCCTTCCTTGGTGGATGCGAACGGATATTCATCGCACTCTTGCCACTCGTCCTCGGGGGCTCCATTGCTCGCCAAGGGGCGGTCACTGAAAAATTCCGTGCACACCTTGTCCTTGGCTTTCCTGTTCTGTGAATAGCGGGACGAGCTTGAGAGAATGCGTGTGAGCGGCTCTCTTTCCGGGGTCCTTTCGCCTGCATTTCGGTTGCCTGGGATGTGCTTGGGGCCATCAGTCTTGAACGGCACGGTGGTGCTGGGCTTGGTGAACGCCGTTTGTATGTGCCTGGCCACCTGCCCGTAGTCGTAGTTCCAGGAGTTCAGGACCAGGACTCGCTTGGCCGCAGAGAAGATGCAGCCGCCCTTGTAATACTCAACGGCCCCCCCATGGGTAGGTTGTCGCAGCGGACCCTGGGCGCAGTTTCGCGGAGACGCTCAGGATTCGCGTCCACCCATGCTGGGTGTCCCCATCCTGGAAGTGTCTGCCGGTCGCGACTGCCGGGGTCCTTCGGGTTGTCGTACGTGAGCCACGGTTCGATGGTGCAGCGACTTACGTTGCCGTCCATGGAGCGGATGGTGAATTCGTTGTCGCCATTGTCGACCCACTTCTCCACGCGCGCGGTGCGGCTTGCTCCGCTGTTATCGGCGTTTGAGGCTACGACCGAGCAGGCGGTGCTGCCGCCCGTGACCTTGAGCTGTAGAGAGAGCGTCTTGTTGAGCGCCTCATCATCGATACCGTCCCCGCCGATGAGCTCTTCAAGGAAATTTCCGTCAGACCAGAAGTTGTCGACCCTGGTCCAGACCTTGATGTTGCGGGGAAGCATGGAGCCGCCACCAACGACTCCCCCAGTGGCATTGCCCTGATAGGAGTGCATGACGACTGTGAAATCCAAGTTCAGAAAGTCATCGATCTTCTTGTCCTTGACCTTGCAGTTGCATTTGGGGTCGCGCTTCTCGGTCTCCTCGTAGATGGCGAAGAGGAGGTGGCGGCTCCAGCAACTCGTGTACGTGACGACCTTGTCCCAGCCATCGGCGTTTGCGTTGCTGTTCCCCGCCCGGGCGTCTCGCTCGTCCTCACACTTCTGCAGCGATATTCGCTCATAGTCAAACGCGGGCAGAGCCTGGGGGGTAACGGTGCGGGCTGAAGCCTCTGGGCTCTTGGCGGCTGCTTGCATGGTGAGCAGGCCGGACACTTCCCCTGCGCCCAAGGCCTTCTGGTATACACGGGCGTTGTCAACGCCCCCTCGCATCACGGCACCCAGGAGCATTCTGGTCGGGCTGTCCCAGGCTGAGAAGCTGATCGGCGCAGTCTGCACCAGTTAGCCGTTGAGATAGAGCGATGCAGTTCCAGCAGCGGCATCGTAGATGCCGGCCAGGTGAAACCACTCGTTTACGGGAGGCTCGACAGAGGACAATACACCTTCGTGTACCGCGTTTGCCGTGTCAGCGCTGCTCAACGTGAAGATCAGGCCATGGTCGCGCGTGTTGCCCAGGCGGAACGGTGCCTGATGCGCGCCCCTCTGTTCGATGACGCTGTAGTCGCCTTCCTTGTCATCCCACCGCAGCCATGCCGCCACCGAGAAGCTCTGGTCGGTGCGGATCACGGGTTCGGCGGTCTGGGCCAGGGGTTCCTCGCCCGGTTGGGTGACGTCTACGGTGACCTGCTGCCAGTCCGACCAGGCCGAGGCGGACTGGTCGGTGACGGCGCGCAGGCGCCAACGTACCTTCAAGCCGTCTGTCAGTCTGCCGGCGGGGACAGGGACGCTGGCCTGGGTGCCGGAGGCGACGTTGTCGGCACTGCCGGCCCAGATCTGGCCGGTGCCCTGCCCGGTCGCGGCCGGGTCGTGCTCGATCTCGGCCTCCGCGCGCAGCAGTTTGCCGGCCGGGTCGCTCACCTGGACCAGCAGTGCCGGGGTGCGGGTGGGGGTGACGGTGCCGCCGTCCACCTGCTTGGACGGGCTGACCTGCAGCGCCCCGACGGCCGGTTCGGAGACCGCGTCCGGCACGTCGATGGTCAGGTTCTGCCAGTCCGACCACGGCGAGCTCGCCGTGTTGACGGCCCGAACGCGCCAGCGCGCCTTCCACCCGTCGGTCAGCTTCCCGTCGGGGACGGTGGCCGACGCTTGGGCGCCGGAGGCGACGTTGTCGACGGCGCCGGCCCAGATCTGGCCGGTGCCCTGCCCGGTGGCGGCGGGGTCGTGTTCGAGTTCGAACTCGGCCCGCAACGGTTGCGCGGCCGGGTCGGTGACCGTGGCTTGCAGGGCCGGGGTCAAATTGGTGGCTACAGTGACGCCGTTTACCACCTGGGAGGGGGTGACTTGGAAGGCGCTCACCGTGGGGTTGGGGACGTCCACGGTGGCCGTCTGCCAGTCCGACCAGGTCGAGGTGGAGGAGGTGGCGGCGTTGGCCGCGCGGGCGCGCCAGCGGATCTTCCAGCCGTCGGTCAGCCTTCCGGCGGGGACGTTGACGGTGGCCTGGCCGCCGGAGCTGACCGCTGGTGAGGTGCCGGCCCAGATCTGGCCGCTGTCCTGCCCGGTGGCGGCAGGGTCGTGCTCGACCTCGAACTGGCCGGTCAGGGTGCCGCCCGCGGTGTCGGCGACGGTGGCGGCCAGTTGCGGGGTGAGTGAGGTGGCGGTCACCGTTCCGCCGGTGCTGGTGGCCGGGCTGATCTGCAGAGCGCTGATGGTGGGTGTGGATCCGAGGGTATAGGTGACGTTCAACGTGGGCTTGTTGGTGGCGTTGAACGAGTCGAAGGCCCGGTCGTACTGCGGCCGGCCGTCCAGGGTCTCGTCCACGCCGCGCAGCATGAGCCCGTGGTTGGCGCTGCCGGACGCCCACGCCTGGGCCATCGCGGCGAGGTTCCAGCTCATCGTGCCCGGCGCGCCGCAGGTGGCGGTGTCATTGGCGACCGCTTCCCCGGCGGTGGTGGTGCCGGGCTGGTTCTCCCAGGTCAGCGCGGTGTCGGTCCAGGCGGCGGTGACCCGCTGGGCCTTGATGCCGGATTGGGCGTCGCCGCAGCCGTAGGCTTCGGTGCGGCGCATGTTGAGCGTGGCCGCCGACACGTTGACGTTGGTTAGCGCGGCGGTGTCGAACTTCAGGTAGGCGCGCTCCACCAGCGGTTCGCCGTCGTCGGCCTTCTGGCGTTGGGTCGCCTCCGGCAGCGTGAACGCGTACGCCCTCAGATCATGAGGGGCGTCACATCGTACGAGGTGGGCCCAGCACACGCTGACCCTCACCCCTGGTCGTCCCGAGCTGTCACGCGGAACCCTGACCTCCGCTTCAGGGGACAAGACTGGCGATCAGGCTTGTGCCCTCCCGACGTCAGAGGACATGGCGTCGCCGGCCTTGAACGCCGCGGCGTCCCACCTGGCTGGCGGCAGAAGGGGAGACGGATCACCCGGCCGACGTCAACGCCCTTCGGGTGGCTTCAAGCGCGAATCGGGCGGGGTCGAATTCCTGCGCGCTGTTCAGACCGGCCCAATGGACGTATTCATCGTGCTCGTCGTGTCCGGGATCAGCCAGCGCCCGCCGGAAGTGTTCGTAGCCTCCGATGCCGCCGACGTCCTCTGGCGGGCAGGCGCCCGCCCCGTCCACCAGCATCGGGTAGCGGACTCCTTCCTCCGCGGTGAGGATCTCCTCCAGCACGATGTCATGTCGCCAGCTGTCGCCCAGGTCGTACTCGTACTCCATGGCTGCCCCTGCCTGTGCGAGCACTTCCTGCAACCGGGTCTTCTTCTCGTCCCGGACGTCCAGCTCCCATTCGGGTGACGCCTGGCCGTACAGGACGCCGCCCACCGTGAACAGGTGGAGGTGGCTGTTCTCCCAGCCCATCGCCGTGACCAGGATGTCGTGCAGCCTGGCGAGGGCGATCGCGGGGGAGACGCGCAGGCGCCGCCAGATCACCGGATCCGCGCTCTCCCGCAGCGTCACCCGGATCTGGTAAAGCGGCTCTCCCGGTGCGGCTTCACCCAGGGCGCGCTGTACGGCGTGTACGGCTGCCGGGGTCAGAGCCGCCGTCTCCTCAGTGAGCTCCACCACGCCCAGCCGCGCCAGGACGGTCAGCAGCAGATCGATGTCCTGATCGGCCATTCGCCGTTGCGCTTCCGGGTCGCGCATCTCGTAGTACGGCGATGCGATCTGCCAGGCCAGCTCCCGCAGATTCGAGACCGGCACCGGTCCGCCGTACAAACTGCGCTGCAGCGCCGGCCAGATGAGCGCGAACTCCTCGCCGACCAGGGACGAGTACCAGTAGTTCTTGGGGAAGAGCGTTTGGCTCATCTTTCCCAACGCCGCGAACGACGCCTCCCACAACCGCTTCGGGTCGTTCAGCAGTGGTGCCGCTTTCTTCACGGGCAGCAGCCGTCCCTTGACCACTTTGACTAGCCCGGTCGCCTTGGCCCATTCCACGATCAGGTTCAGTCCGGGCAGTTCGGTGCTGCTCTTCGTCCGGAACACCCGGTCGCCGATCTTCGGGTCGATCTCGTCGCCGGTCTTCAGCAGCGCCACCAGCGTCCGCGCGTCCGACAGCGTCAGCTTCCCCGTCTGGGTCAGCTTTCGGCCTTCTCCCACCCACTCGGTGAACGCTCGCAACTCATCATGCACAGTGTTCAGAGTAGGGCGCGGCGTTCGGCCTCAGCCGCCCGTGCCGCGCGAATGAGCCCTCATGGCCCATGAACATCCGTAGGATCGGGTGCCGTGGCGAAGAAGCGCAAAGCGAAGGCAAGCCCCACGCGAGGGGTCAGCGGTCATCCTGCTCGGCGCGCGCTGCAACTCGCCGCCCGTCAGCCCGCACCCGATCCTCGTTCCGGGCTGCTTGAGTTGCTGCTGGGGACCGCCGGAGATCAATGGTGGCCGGACTCTCAGAACGCGATCATCGAGCGCCTCGCCGACCTGCCCGCCCACTCGCCTCTGCGGCTGGAGAACGCCGTCGTCGACCTGGTCGGCGAGGAGCTGTGGACACGTACTCAGACCGAGACCATGGGTTTCCACTGGGACCAGTACTTGGCCGCTCTGGCCGATCTCGTCCGCGACAAGATCCAGATCGGCTCGCGTACCGGCGGGCAGGTGGATGACCTGTGGCAGTTGCTGCACGGGCTGGCCGCGATGACCCCACCGTCCAGCGGGCAGATGCTGCGCCGCGACCCCGACCTCGCCGTTCAAGAAGCCATCAAGGACACCACGGCGGCCTTGGCCAAGGCCGGCATCGCTCCGGGGTGGCCGAGTGACATTCTCCGCGCAGCTTCGGCCGGGGAGCCACTGCTGCTGGCTGACGCGTACGGCTCGCGGTACGCGCTCCTGGCCCCCTTCACCTGGGGCGAGCAAGACCCGCACTGGTACTGCTGGGACATCGACCGCTGCACCGGAGACCGGGTCGTGCATGCCGGCGTCTTCGCCTCACCGCAGGAAGCGCTGACTGAGTGGCGAGCCGCAGTCGGGACGCACGCGGCACCCGCCTTCGCCCAACCGGCTCCGTGTGACCAGGCCACAGCCCGCGACCTGTTGGATCCGCTGTGCCGTTCTGACCTCGTGGGTGCCCTGCTACTCGGCAGTGAGTCGCGACAACTCATCGCCGAGCATTTTCGCCTGCGCCAGCGCGCCCGCGCGCTCTGCGAGTCGTTCACCGTCGCTCCCGAGCCCAAGCCTCAGCAGGACCTGAACCCGATCATCGACGACTTCACTTCCTGGCTACGCGATCGAGACGGCCGCAGCCCCGAACGGGAAGATGTCGCCACGCTCGCCGACAATTGGTCCCACCTGTCCGGGCCCGGCTATTATTCCTGCTCCCCGCATCGCATCGAGCACACCGTGATCCTCGTCGCGGACGGATACATCGAGAAGTACGCCGAAGCCATCCTCGACCTGCTGCCCCAGTGGGTCGAATGGTGCATCGAACGCACCGGCCTGACCGGCGAACTGGCAGAGCGATCCCGCCGGGCAGCCACGAACAACCGATGGGACGGATCCGACAGCATGGACCTGCGCCGCATCGAATAGGGCGGGCCCTTGCGCTTTCCGCGTGATGTGGTTCAAGGACTGAGCGAACAATCGCCAGGGTATCCATTATGGTCGTTCGGCGTCCCTGGGGTGCGGAATGCCGCCGTGCTCGGTGCGTGCTCGTACGCTTCGTCACGCGTTGTCAGGACCCGGCACTGCCTGACACGCAAATCGCGCTGAGGCGGCACGAAACCCGCGCCCGCCCTGCCGATCTCGGACTGATCAGCCTGTATGGAATCGTCGTCGCACCCAGGGCGGGCAAGCCCTGGCGGGAAAGACCGAATGCCGGCGGTGAACGACGCCGGTGAGCCGTGTGCGGGAGAACCGCATGCACGGTTCGACGGGCGGGAGCTGGAAACGGAGCCACAAACCTGGCCATGGTCATCGGGGAGAGCACAGCCGACCGGGAAACCGGCGGAAGACAGGCCCCGAGCCCTACCGCCAGGAGACGCCACCGCGCCAGCTCCCGACCCTACATCCTGAGTAGCGGCCTTCCTCGATGAGCTGCATGACGAGGATGGCCTGCACGATCGTGGTGGCGCGGTGCGGGCAGCATCGCAGCCGGGTCAGGATCTTCCAGGTCTTCAAGGTGGCCACGGCGCGTTCCCCGCAGGCTCGGATGCGGGCGTGTGCGCGGTTGACCGCGCGCTGGTGGCGCGACAGCGGCGGCCGCAGCCGATGGCCTTTGAACGGTGTGCGGATGCTGCCGCGCGCGCCCTGATATCCCTTGTCGGCGAAGGTCTTCACGCCTGCCGCGGTCAGCGCGTCGATCAGGCCGCCGGCCTTCCGGCTCAGCCGGTCAGGCGACGTCAGAGGCAAGATCGTCCTCTCCCTCACCGACGCCGCGTAGTCCCGCAGCCCGTCATCAGGCCAAACCGAACCAGGAGGACGGCGTGCAGCCACGTCGCCGACCGCCCCTCGCCATAGGGCACTGTTCGCCCTCCACCAAGTCCAGGGCGACGCCAATGTGGGAGCCGATCGCAGCTGCTCGACGCCGACGACGCGGCCAACAGGCCCCGCACGGAGACTGTCCTCCTGCACGTCACCGACGCCAGGCGGTTCCTGCGTCAGCAGCGCACGCCCTGGGTACGCCTGCCGACCCCGTCCTGAGTCCGCGTGCCACCACCTGATCGCCGGCAGCCGAGCCGCACCCCGGCAGGACCGTTCGGCTGCCGGCTGGTCGGAGCATGCTCCCGTGATGAAGGTTTGCGATACGCCCGGTGCTCACTCGAGCGAGAACCTGGCCAGATAGGCTTGCGTCAGTTCTTTGGCCTCGGCGATGACCCGGGCATCGCCTGCGGGATCGTCGCGGAAGGCGTAACGCAGAATGGCGTCGCACGTCTCGACGGCGATTCGCAGGGCCAGGCGGAAGTCCTCGCCCACGGGCGCCCCGAGGTGCTCGGCGAGCAGCGCGGCCAGGCGGCCGCTGAGCGCCTCGCTGCTGCCGAAGTCCACCGTGGCGAACCCGGCGACGCCGCGCCGCATCGCCACGTACTCGTTCACGACCAGGTCGACGATGGCCACCCAGTCGCGCCGCGCACCGGCCAGCCGCCCGGCAAGGCGGGCGCTGTACTCCTCCATGTTGCGTTCGCCGAGGGCTGCGACCAGGTCGCGTTTGTCGTGGAAGAAACGGTAGACCGAGCCGATCGGCACACCGGCCCGTCGCGCCACCGCGCGCGTGGTCAGCCCTTCGTAGCCGACCTCGTCCAGCAGCGCGGCGCAGGCGTCGACAATTCGGTCGAGCCGTTCCACGCTGCGCTGCTGCACCGGTGCGCGGCGCAGCAGCGCGTCGGACTCGCGGACCTGCGCACTCATGCGTCCCCCTGCCACCTTGGCTGACCCGTCTCTACGGGGCCGCCTGCCCGACGAGCCTATGCCGCCAGCAGCAAGGTCAGCCCGCCGAGGGTGTAGCAGACCATGAGGACGAATAGCGGGATCTGTCCCGCGACGGCCCGCGCCGGGGCGAACAGCCGCACCGAGCGGTCGTGCGCGGCGACCACGCCGAGCACGTGCCCCGCCACGATGGACACCACCTGCACGCTGGCGATCGCGCCGGGACCGACCAAGCCCTCGTCCACCGTGCGTGCGGCGGTGCCGAGCAGGTCCAGGCCGGTGTCCAACGGGTCGGAGGCCAGGATGAACGCCCGCTGTCCTTCGATGACCAGCAGCGAGAAGTAGTGGGCGATCAAGTAGCCGACCGCGATCGGCACCAGCGAGTGGGCGAAGGCGCCCAGATTTCCGCCGCGCGGCCGGTGGTCGGCCATGCGGGGCGCGACGCCGATGAGGCTCGCGACGGCGATGCACGCGCCGTACAGCAGGGCGACCCCGGCGACGGCCGCGAGCAGGCCGAGCGTGCCGGTGACGGTCGGCCCGGCGCCGGCGCTCTGCAGCGTATTCACCCAGGCGGGAGCGTCGGAGAAGCCGTCGTAGGCGGTGGAGGCGAGCATCACGCACACGGTGGCGACCAGCCCGGGTGCGGGGGTGATCGCGTCCAGGCCGTGGAACGGGTTGCGCAGGACGAGCCGTCCGTCGGCGCGTCGGCCGAGCGGGGCCAGCCGTCCGATCAGCGCCGAGTACACCTCGAACGCGTCACAGCGGTCGAACCAGCGCGGCCCGTACGCCAGCGCCCCCGCCAGGTGGACGGCGGCGTAACAACCGAAGAACACCAGCAGGGACGCGTTGGCGGCGGGCTCTGGCGCGACCAGCTCCAGCCAGGTGAACGCCAGCAGGCCAGCCGCCGCCGGCCAGTGGCCGAGCCGGTGCGGCGGCTCGCGGTCACGGCCGAGCCCCGGCAGTCTGGACAAGGCCAGGTGGATTGCGCGCAGCGGATTGACCAGCCGCCACACGGGCCCGAGCAGGAGCGATGCGGGCACCAGGCCCACCCAGAAGATGACGTAGACGAGGGTGGGCGCCGGATTGCGTTCCGGGTCGTCCGGCCCGAACAGCGCGGTGACCAGTGTGAAAGCGGCGACCAGCAGGCCGAGCGCGCGCAGCGTGACGCGCGTGGCGCGGGCGTCGGCCAGGCGTCGCACCGCCCGCGGCAGTGCCCGGCCGGCCTCCTGCCCGCGGAACCTGGAGTCCGCCCACAACACGGCGAGTCCGAGGAACGACACGAGCAGCGCGGCCAGTGCCCCCGCGAACGCGTAGAACGCGGGGATGGGCAGGTCGTGCCGCGATCCGATGCCGTGCGCCAGGATACCGCTCATCGCACCACGAGCTGGGTCAGGACGAGGCCGGACTCGTGCGTCTCCACCTCGAACAGCCCGCTGCGGTCCGCGGTGAACTCGATGATCGCCGGGATGCCCGGGGTGAGAGGGCGTTCCAGATCGAAGCCGTGCACGTGGACGGTGTCGGTCCGGTCGGCGGTGACCTCCAGGCGTACCTTGGCGCCCTCCTCGATCTCGACGCGGCCGGGTGGCGGGGTCACGGTGCGGCCACTGATCCGCACGTTGATGCGCGTCGGTTGGCCGGCGGCTGTACCCTGCGTGGTCGGCGTGTCCGGGATGGCTGGGGTGGCGGCGGTCGCGGTCCCCTTGGCGGCCCGTTGGGGGCCTTCGATCGTGGCCGAGCTCTCCACCGGCTTGCCCGCGGACGACCAGAGCGTGTGGTCGTCCGCGCTGAGCCGCACGGTCAGCGTGTGCGTGCCCGCAGGGACGGCTTCGGCCGCCAGGTGGTGCCACGGCGCGTACAGACGGGCGATCTTCTTGCCGTCCAGGTACAGGTGGGCGTGTCCAGTTCCGGGCAGCGCGGCGCCGCCGACGCTGTCGGGGGTGAAGGTGAACCGGTCGGTGACCAGGTGCAGGTTCCAGCCCGATTCGCTGTCGGGGCGCACCTCCAGCCGTACCGAGGGGGCTTCGGTGGCGGGCACGTCTCTGGTCTGATGGTCGCCGTGGACGTGCGGGGTGCCGGCCGCCGCGGTCGCGGGCGCGTGGTCGGTGCCGGGCCGGTGGTGGGTGGTCACCGGCTGGCCGCACGCGCCGAGCAGCAGCACCGCGGCGGCCGTGCCGATCATCAGCCTGTACGGGTGGGGACGTCTCATGCGGGGGCCTCGGCGGGGGACGTGGACTCGGGGACGGGCGTCGTACGGGGGCGCGGCGCCAGGCGTACGACGGCCCAGAGCACCCAGACGATCGCGAACAGCCCGCGCAGCCAGGCCGGGCTGAGCGGCAGCCACGGGATCAGCAGCAGCGACTTGTCCACGGCGTCCAGCAGCGTCAGCGCGCCGAGCACGATGGTCGCGCCGCCGAAGAAGCGGTACTCGCGGCGCAGCGCCAGCCCCATGCCGGTCAGGCCCCCGCCCAGCAACAGCAGGGCCGCGGCGGGCAGCAGCGTGTAGTCGTAGGCCGCGCCGGCTACGTCGAGCGCCAGGCCCGCCAGCGCG
This sequence comes from Nonomuraea wenchangensis, assembly GCF_900111685.1. Taxonomy (GTDB): domain Bacteria; phylum Actinomycetota; class Actinomycetes; order Streptosporangiales; family Streptosporangiaceae; genus Nonomuraea; species Nonomuraea wenchangensis. The sequence goes on along the minus strand of NZ_FOHX01000002.1, from coordinate 373,584 downwards.
AGCACCGCCGACACCGCCCCGAGTCTGCCCGCGCGGGGTGCGGCCGCAGCGTCGGCACCGGCCCCGGAGGCGGCCGCGGCGGGTGCGGTACGTAGGCGGCGCCACCACAGCAGGGCCACGATCAGCCCGATGAACACCGACGTGCCCAGCGTGACCTGCACCTCTACCCGCGCGAGCCCGGACGAGCCGAACCAGTCGCAGCCGGCGGGCAACCGCCGCTCGGTGACGTTGTACTCCGCGCAGACCAGCGAGTGCGCCAGCTTGGCAGGCTCACCGACGAGCCGGTGCGACCCGGCTCCGGCGAGCTCGCCCGGCTTGCCGCCGCAGCCCGGCACCACGTATGGGCTGGTCGGCGCCTGGGTGTCCCAGCAGTTGCGACTGCCCTGGCCGTCCCAGATGACGTCGGTGGCGTTGGGCCGGACCGAGCCGTCGGGAGCGACGCCGAGCCGGTTGCCGCCGTAGAAGTTGTCGTGCGAGGTATCGGCCTGCTTGTCCAGGGCCTCCTCACCGCGCAGGAACGCCGGAGCCCACAGCAGCATGAACGCCGTCCTGTCGTGCCCGTAGATCCAGTTGTCGCGGTACACGTTGAAGTTGCCGCCCGCGGTCAGGATGCCGGTGCCCGGGGCGACTCCGATCTGCGGGCAGACCACGCCGCTCTCGTAGCCGCGCTGACCGGCGGGCTTGGCGCAGGTGCCGTCGCGTACGTGGTTGTAGTAGTTCTTGTTGTTGTTGTAAATCTTGTTCTTCTCGAACTTGGCGTGGTTCTGCGGCAGTCCGGGGTGGTCGGGGAAGAGGCTGTCCATGGAGGCACCGGCCATGTTGTCGAAGAACTCGTTGTCGTGCGCCCAGACCGAGTTGCCCGCGGTGCCCGAGTAGCCGACCATGTTCTGGTAGCTCTTGCAGCCGCGGATCTCGATCGAATATCGGGGCACGTCATGGCTGCGGCCGGCGTTGATATCCGAGGCGCTGCCGGGATAGATGCCACTGTCGCCGTTGCCGTGCGACTCGCAGTCGGTGTAGAGGCCGTGGTCGGAGGCGAAGGTCAGGAAGCCGTACTCGTCGTTCCAGCGGGTGAGCATGCGGTCGATGACGAAGCCGTCGCTGGCCAGGATGTACAGCGAGTTGAACGTTGTGCGCTGTGCGGTGAAGTTACGGAAGTAGATGCCGTTGGTCATGTCGGCGCGGATCGCGTTCAGCTTCTTGTACTGGGCGTCCACGATCACGTCGCGCGGGGCGGCGCCGGTGCCTTCGATCTGCAGGTCCTTGATGCCGAGGATGGCGACCAGGTTCTGGTTGTGCGGGCACTTCTGCTGCTGTTCGAAGGAGAGGATCTGGTAGCCGAACGACGAGAGGCGGGCGGGGAGGTTCGCGCACGCCCCGGTGGGCTCGGGCAGGCTGGGCTCCTCCTGGTACAGCCCGGGCAGGATCTTGATGTTGTAGCCGGGACCCTTGACCTGGTCCACCGCTTCCTGCAGGTGGCGGAAGCCGTCCTTCTGGCAGCGTTCGAACAGCCGCAGGTTCTGTTCCTTGAGCGCGGCGGGGAAGGTGGCCACGCGCTTGTCGAAGTCCGCCCGGTCGGTCTTGCACACCAGCAGTTCGGGACCTGTGATCCGGTAGACCGGCACGCTTCCCGTGCCGTCGGGGAACGAGACGGGCCGCTCCTCATGTGCGAGGGCAGGGGCGGCGGGTAACAGGCACGCCAGGGCGAGCAGGACGGTGACCGACAACTTTCGCAGCAGCGACATACGCGGAAAGTAGAGCATTGTTCATGTTTTAGTCCATGCGAGGGGGTGAACGTTTTGATCACGGATACCCCCGGAGCCGTCGTTTCGGCACTGTCGCAGGCTGCCGGGACCCAGCCGGGGGAAGAGAACATAGACCAGCGCAGGGCTGCAGGCCGGTCCGCTGCGGGCGCTACCCGATCCGGTCGACGCCGACATCAAGGACTCCCGACGAGACCGGCTCAGCGGCCTCCTCGTCGGCTGCGGGATCATCGCGGCGCTCCACGTCCTTGTCCCGGTCACTCATGGGCAGCAACCGCAGTGCGGCTTAAGATCCTGGCGGCCAGCACGGTGACGCCGGGTCCGGAACCTGGCTTCTGGTGTGAGCTGGCTCAGGGGCCGGTGTTTCCCTCGAAGTCGCCTAGATTGATCAGGATGATCCGACGGTCCCAGTCGTCCCATTGCACTTGCTTGCGTGCGCCCCAGTAGTAGGCGGTGTAGCCCATGAACTTGCCGCCTTCCGTGTCCTTTCGGGTCTGGTCCGGGCTGCCGAAGGCCGTCAGGAACTTCTCGTATGAGGTCAGGTGCCTGAAGTGAGCGAGGCGCCAGCCGTAGATGGCGAAGCCGACCACCGTGCCGCCGCGGAGCTTGTAGCGGATCTCGTCGAGGCGGTACAGGAATCCATCTGACCGGGCCGTAAGGCCCGCCACACCCTCGCCGAACACCAGGCCAAGCTGGCCGAGCACGAGCGCGAGCTCGACGAGCTGCGCACCGCCCTGACCCGCGCCACCCACGACGCCGACCGGCTGCGCCAGGACCTGGACGGCGAACGCGCGCGTATAGAAGCGGGCGAGCAGCGCGCCGAGCAGGAACGCCAGGCCGCCACCGACGCCCGAGCCGAGACCACCGCGGTGCGCGAGGAGGCCGACCGGCTACGGGAGCAGCTCCGCGAAGAAGGTGGCCGGGCCGCCGCCGCGGCGCTCGAGGCGGCCGTGGCCGCCGCCCGCCTGGAGGCCGCCCAAGCCGCCGCCGGGCTGGTGCTGCCCGAGCCGGTCGACCTCAGCGGCGATCTCGGCGACGGGATGTGGGGCGTGACGCTGCCCGAGGCCGGCATCGAGGCCGTCGCCCGGCACGCGGCCGCGCCGACGGTCGCCCCGCCCGAGGTCCAGGAGTTGCGCGCGGAGACCAGCCGGCGGTCGACCACCAGGCAGGACGTGCCGGAGACGTCAGCCGAAGACGCGGTCGCGGGCCAGATCCAGGGCGGTCGCCACGGCGCCCTGCAGCACCGCGTTGCCCGTGACCGTGCTGGCCCGGACCTCCGTGGGCGCCGGGGCCAGGGCGCGCAGGTGGTCGGCCACGAGCTCGGCCAGTTCGTCCCCACCCTCATGCCCCGTCGTCCCGCCGAGGACGACGAGCCCGGGGTCAAGGAGGGTGGCGTAGGCGAAGGCACCCTGGGCGATCCGCCGAGCCAGCTCGTCCCGGTCGAACCTCTGTATGAACTCGGCGTTCAACAGCTCGCAGAACGCCACACCCCCGACCTCCAGGAACCCGATCTCCCCCGCCCCGCCCGACGCCCCCCGGCGCAGCCGGCCCTCGAGCACGACCGCCGCTCCCACCCCGTCGTCCAGCCAGAGGAGCACGAAGTCCTCGCTCCCGGCGGCGGCTCCCGTGCGGAGCTCGGCGATGGCGGCCAAGTTGACCTCGTTCTCCAGGATCACGGGCACGCCCAGGCGCTCGCGTACGGATCCCATCGTGCCGCGCCGCCACCCGGGCACGTCGTTGGGCGACACCAGCTCCCCGTCACGCGGATCAACCAGCCCCGGCGCCCCGACCACGACCGTGTCCAGCGCGCGCCGCCCCACCGCGCCCCCTACCACCTTCGCGATGAGGGTCGCCAGGTCGGCTCTCGCGCCGATCGTCGTACTCGCCTCGCTGACCACCCGTCCGGTGATGTCGGCGACCGTGACGTTGACGGCGTCGCGCCGTACGTCCACCCCGGCCACGTGGGCCCGGTCCGCCACCAGCCCGTACAGGCGCGCGTTCGGGCCTCGCCGGTCCTCGCCGCTCTCGCCCGTGACCTCGACGAGGCCGCCCGCCATGAGCCGTTCGATCAGGTCGGACACGGTGGGCCTGGACAACCCCGTCAGCGTGCGGAGCTGGGGCGCGGTCAGCGGCCCGTGTTCCAGCAGCAGGTCGAGGGCCAGCCGGTCGTTGATCGCTCGGGCCAGGGCAGGGGTGGCGGTCTTCACGGTCCTCATAATAATCAGGGACCTTGCCTGAAAGCTATTTCCATCAGGAAGCCTGCCTGATAATTTCCAGTCATGAGTCATCATCGCGCCATCGCGGCCGTCTTCGTCACGCACGGCGCCGTTGCCGGCAGCCTGTCCACGCGGCTCCCCTGGATCCAGGAGCACCTGCACCTCAGCCCGGGCGCCCTCGGCCTCGCGCTGCTGTGCCCGTCGATCGGCGCCTTCGTGGGCATGCCGATGGCCGGCCGCCTCGCCTACCGCTTCGGCAACCGCGCCGCCACACGCGTCCTCCTCGCGCTGTGGTGCGCGGGCTTGGCCCTCCCCGCGCTCTCGCCGTCACCCGTGTGGCTGTTCGGGGCGTTCCTGCTGTTCGGGGCGTCGGCGGGCATGTGCGACGTCGCGATGAACGCGCACGCCGTCCTCCTCGAACGGCATCTCGGCCGCTCGATCATGTCGGGACTGCACGGCATGTGGTCCGTCGGCAGCCTGGCCTCCGGCGGACTCGGCGCCCTGGCCGCCCACGCGGGCATCGACGCCCGGATCCACCTCGGAGCCATGTCGCTCGCGTTACTCGGCCTCGGGACGGCTGCCGGGCGCGGTCTCCTCCCCGACAGCGGGATGACGGGTTCGGTACGCGACGCGCCCGCGCCGCGGCGCTTCGCGCTCCCCACGCGAGGGATCCTGGCGATCGGGCTGGTGGGGTTCTGCGCGACGTTCGCGGAGGGCGCCAGCTCCAACTGGTCCGCCGTCTACCTCACCGCCGTCACCGACGCCGGCCCCGGCTTGGCCGCCGCCGGATACACCGTCTTCATGCTCTGCATGGCGAGCACGCGACTGCTGGGCGACCACATCATCCGCCGGATCGGTCCGGCGGCGACCGTCAGGGCGGGCAGTGCTGTGGCGGCGGTCGGCGGCGTCCTCGTGGTCGCGGCCCGCACACCCGCGCTCGGCATCGCCGGGTTCGCCCTGATCGGACTGGGGATCGCGGTGATCGTGCCGCTCGTGATCGCGGCGGCGGGCAACGCGGGCACGACTCCGGGCGAGGGCGTGGCGGGCGTGGCGACGATCACGTACCTGTCGGGCCTGATCGCACCGGCCGTGACGGGCTGGGTGGCGGGCGCGCTCAGCTACCCCGCCGCGTTCGCGCTGATCACGTGCGTGGTCGTGCTGCTGACGCTGCTCGCCCCGGTCCTGCGCCCCTCCCGAACCTCACCCTCACGAGGGGCCGTTCGTGCCGACGCCTGACCCCGACGACCCGCTGATCGACGAGGCCCTCGTGCGCCGCCTGCTGGCGGCGCAGTCCCCTTGACGCGATCACCATCACGTTGACGGGTGGATTCGTTGCTTGGTGCTGTCGGCCATGGTGGTCCGCATGATCACCGCGCGGCGAGGGCGAACGGGGCGGCCCGGGAGCCGCCGCTGCGCGTCGAACAACTTTCCGATCACGGCCAGGAACGGTAGATCGCGCCGCTCGTACGGCGGAATGAGGCGCCCGACCGTCTGGACCTGTGGTTCTCGACATCCCAGGCCCATAGAGATCACCGTCACACGAGCGGGTGAAGATCGCATGGACGGTGCGCCAGGAAGTCGACGGGCAGGTTGCGCCACTTGCAGCCGTTGTCGGCCACATGCCGGATGGCGTCCATGATCAGGCCATGGCAGTGCTTCCCGGGCCGGCCGCCGTTGCCGTCCAGCCAGGCCGGCCAGGGCATCAACGGCTTGATGATCTGCCATTCCTCCTCACTCATGTCGGTGGTGTAGCGGGGTGCCCGGATCGGATGATCGGCTCCGCGGCCATACCGGCAGGCCACAGATGAGCAGGCAGTTTCTTCGTTACGAGAGACAGCGATGGGAGCAGTGGCGAACAACGGCGGCAGACCTTCCGGCTGGTGACGTAGCTGGGATACCCACCGCTGCTACCGGAAGGTCGCTCTATGTCTCAGCCGATTCGCTCTACGTCACAGTTTCACCTGATATCGGCCCACCAGCAAGCGCGTAAATCAGCATGCACATGGGCACTTAGCGCCAGGGATCGAGGGCATGCTTGCCGCGTGTCTGGCCTGCTTCGAGTTGCTGCAGCACGGCTGGCCCCTCCGCCAGGGGATGAACCTGGGGGGTGCCGGGCGGGTACACGCCGTGGGCGATGAGTGCCTCAATCTCGACCAGCAACGACTGGTAGAGGGACGGCTGCTGCAGCGCCAGCGCACCGATGTGCAGACCCTTGATTTGGACCTGGTGGGTGAAGACCAGGTCATGCGTGGTTAGAGTGGCGTCACCGGAAGCAGCACCGAATACGACAATGCGTCCTACGAACGGTTTGGTGACCGACAGGCTGGCCTCGAACGTGGCCTGTCTCACCGATTCCAGGGTTAGGTCGACACCGCCGGTCAGGCGGGTGATCTCCTTAGCCAGATCGGGGCGCGTGCTGTCCAGAGCTTCGTCGGCGCCCAGTGCCTTGACGGTGCTGTGCTTTGCTGGTGACGCCGTGGCGATCACCCGCGCACCGTAGTGGCGAGCGAGGCGAACGGCAGCCTGCCCCACGCCGCCGGCCGCGGCATGAACGAGCACCACCTCGCCAGTCTTGATCTCGCCCAATGGCTTCAGTGCCGCCAAGGCGGTGGCCCAGTTCAGCACCAGGCCGAGGGCTTCGGCATCGCTCCAACCGGAAGGCACGGGAAGCACGCCCGCGGCCGGCATCGTCATGTACTGCGCGAAGGCGCCCGGGCCGATTCCGACGACATGGGTACCGAGTTGCAGCGGGCTCTCGACGTCCGGGCCGACACCCACGATCTCGCCGGCGGCTTCGAAGCCCGCCACATAGGGTGCCTGGGGGCCTCCTCCGTAAGTTCCATGGGTCTGCATGACGTCAGCGAAGTTGATCCCGGCGGCGCCCACGCGGATCAGGTACTCGCCGGCCCCAGGGGCGGGGCGGCGCCGATCAGCCGTGAGGGTCAGATCCTTCGGACCGCGGTGCGATCGCTGGACCAGCGCTCGTACCGTCTGTTCAGTAGCGTGCTGCTGCTCGTCGATCTCCATGCATCGAACGTAGGAGTTTGACACTTGCGTCAAGGTCAAGTGGCGGTCATGGATCAGGCCGGCGGGCCTCCCGAAGGTAGGTGTCGAGTGCCGCGTGCTGATCGCTGAGAACGGCGATACGTGCAGCGAGCCGATCGCGATAACTCTGCACCTCGTACAAGAACTCCGCGCGTACCACATCAGTGCCGACGTCAGGTTCATCAGTGAGGCGGGGCAGAACCTCCCTGATCAACCGCAGGGGTAGCCCAGACTCCAGCAGCGAGCGGATGATGAGCACCCGGTCGATAGTGGACCGGCAGTAGTCGCGGAACCCATTGCTGCAACGACCAGGGACGATCAAGCCCTCATCCTCGTAGTGCCGCAACGATCGCGCACTCGCGCCGCTGACTCTGGAAGCTTCGCTGATTTTCATACCTGTGGGCAACGTCCTGATGCACCGCGATCTTCCAGTACTCATCGCCATGAATCGCACCGGTTTCGGTGGAGACACTGGTGTGCACCGGCTTTAGTGGAGGCGGATTTCTGGATTTCTGTGCCACTTGATGAGAGGAAAGTGGCATGGGACGACGACTCGCACAATCCACATCTCCCGAATCGACCTGACGATCAGTTCAGTCAGGGTCCTAGACAGGTGGTTCGATGCCTCCCGCCCGCTCCCCACGGCCGCCTTCCCCGTCTCCGCCGCCGGACTGGCGCCGGCCGCCGTCGCTAGGTCGTCGGCCGGGACAACGCCACCAGGCGCAGCCGCCGCAAGAGCGCCAACTTGCCCAACGGCAAGACCTTCGGCTCCTGGAAGAGTGAACTGTCCTCCATCCCGCAGGCCACCCAGAACGCCCTGGGCACCCTGGAATGGGTCAGCCGCCGCGAGAACTGCGTGATCTCCGGCCCGTCCGGCACCGGCAAGCGCCACTTCATTGAAGCGCTCTGCCACCAGGCCATCGACGCCGACCTGCGCGTGTCCTGGTTCACCCTGGAAACCCTGGCCGCCACCTTCGGCCGGGCTCACGTCGACGGCAGCGTCGCCTGGACCATCGCCAAGATCTGCCGCTCCGACATCATCGTGGTCGACGACATCGGCCTGCTCCCGGTCGGCCACGAGACCGCCGAAGCGTTCTATCGGCTGGTGGACGCCGCCTACGAACGCCGCAGTCTGGCCGTCACCAGCAACATCCATCCCTCCGGTTTCGACACGATCATGCCCAAGACCATGGCCACAGCAACCGTCGACCGGCTCATGCGCCACGCCCACATGGTCGAGACCAGCGGCTGAACTGTTGGATGAGCTTCCGAGTTGCCGGGACGGCCTGCGGCACGTGCGCCCGGCGAGCGATCCTCGATCGTGAAGCCGGTTCGGGTCGGCGTCCGCCGGATCGCCGGCGGGAGACGGCTGCGCGCGAGGACGACAGCGGCGGCGAGGGAGCCCTCAAGCTGCCCCCAGTCACATCTGTCACACATACAACCTGAGCAGGTCCTCCTCGGTCTCCCTGCGGACGATCACCCGGTCCGTCCCCTCGAACACGGCGATCACGGGCGGCCTCGTCACGTGGTTGTAGTTGCTGGCCATCGAGCGCTGGTAGGCCCCCGACACGGGCACGGCGAGCAGGTCTCCCGGGCGCAGGTCGGCGGGCAGCGGGATGTCGCGCACGAGGTGGTCGCCGCTCTCGCAGTGCTTGCCGACCACGTCCACCCGTTCGAGCGGCGCGTCCGAGGCGCGGGAGGCGAGCGCGGCGGTGTACGGGGAGCCGTACATGGCGGGCCGCGGGTTGTCGCTCATGCCGCCGTCGACGCTGACGTAGGTCCCCTTGACGGTGCCGACCCGGTAAAGGGCGACTGTGGTGGGCCCGGCGATGGAGCGGCCGGGTTCGACGGCCAGGTCGAGCCCGCCGACCTCCTTGCGCAGGGCCGCGACCACGTCGGACGGGGTGGGCGGCTCCGGGTCGCCCGGCCGGTAGGCGACGCCCAGCCCGCCGCCGAGGTCGAGGCGGGTGACGCCGACGCTGCCGGCGAAGTCGGCCATGCGCCGGGCCGCCAGGGCGAAGCCCTCGGTGTCGAAGAGCTGGGATCCGATGTGGGAGTGCAGGCCGTACAGCTCGAGTCCCGGCGTGTCCCTGACGGCGCGTACGGCGCGCAGCGCATCGCCGTTGGACAGGGAGAAGCCGAACTTGGAGTCCTCACCGCCGGTGGCGATGGCCTTGTGGGTGGCGGCGTCCACGCCGGGGGTGACGCGGATCATGACCCGCTGGCGGGCGCCGAGCGAGGTGAGCCGTTCGAGCTCGGTGAAGGAGTCGACGACGATGCAGCCGACGCCCCACTCCACGGCGCGGCGCAGCTCGTCGAGGGACTTGTTGTTCCCGTGGAAGACCACCCGCTCGGGCGGCATGCCGCCGGCCATGGCGACCGCGAGCTCGCCGCCGGTGCACACGTCCAGGGACAGCCCCAGGTCGGCGAGCCAGCGGACCACCTCGGGGCACAGGAACGCCTTGCCGCCGTAGTGGACGTCGCCGTCGGGCAGCGCGTCGAGCCAGGCGCGGCAGCGGGCCTCGAAGTCGGCCCGGTCCAGCAGGTAAGCGGGAGTTCCGTGGCGTTGTGCGAGCTCCGTGGCGGACAGGCCGCCCAGGTGAAGCTCGCCGCTGGTCCAGGTGGCGGTGCGGGGCCAGATGGTCATGGCCGCACACCCTAAGGACTGAGTCGTCCAGATCTTCATGAGCATCGAAGAATGTGAGGCTCAGGGCCAGAACCCTGCACGTTCGTTGGGCTCCCCCCGCGCTGGCCGTCACCATGTCCGCCATGCGAAAACACCTGGTCATCGCGATGATCGCAGTCTGCGCCCTGTCCGCGGGCTGCGGCAGGTCCACCTCCGACACGGCGGCGCGCACGGATCCCTCGGCCGCGGGCAAGAGCGCCAAGGAACTCGTGCCCGACCAGGTCCGGAAGTCGGGCGAGCTGCGGATGGCGACCTCTGAGGGCTATCCGCCGATGGAGATGTACAAGCCGGGCACGCAGGAGCTGACCGGCGTGGACATCGACCTGGCGGCGGCGATCGCCGGACGGCTCGGCCTGAAGGTGACGACGACGAACGCCGCCTTCGACGGGCTCATCCCCGGCCTCCAGGCGGGCCGCTGGGACATCGCCATGTCCTCGCTGAGCGACACCGAGCAGCGCCGCAAGGCGGTCGACTTCGTCGACTACTTCAACGCCGGCGGCTCGATCATGGTCAAGAAGGGGAACCCCGAGGGCATCAAGACGCTCGAGGACCTGTGCGGCAAGAAGGTCGTGCTGGCCAAGGGCAGCTCGAACCTGGACATCGGCCTGCGGCAGAACGACAAGTGCGCGCAGAAGATGCAGATCATGCAGAGCGAGGACGCCCCCACCGGCCTGCTGACGATCGACTCCGGCCGCAGCGTGGCCACGATCGTCGACTCACCCGTCGGCCACATGTACGCCAAGGAGACCGGCAAGTACGACGTGCTGCCCGAGCAGTACGACGCCGGCCCGTGGGGCATCGCGATCGACAAGCGCAACCCCGCGCTGCGCGACGCGGTGGCCAAGGCGCTGCAGGAACTGGTCGACAGCGGCGAGTACAAGCAGATCCTGGACAAGTACGGCACGGCCGCCAACGCGCTGCCGAAGATCACCATCAACACCGGCGCGTCATGACCGAACTCCCCGTCAATGCCGTCGCGCCGCGGCGGCCCGGCCGGATGGTGGCCGGGGCCGCCGCGGGCCTGGTGCTGATCTGGCTCGCCTACACGATCACCGTGAACGAGAACCTGCACTGGGACGTGGTCGTCGAGTACCTGTTCGACGGCCGGGTGCTGGGCGGGCTCGGCGTGACGATCGCGCTGACGCTCCTGTCGATGGTCCTCGGCGTGGCGCTGGGCGTGCTCGCGGCGGTGATGCAGCTGTCGGACAGCCCGGTGCTGCGCGGCGCGGCGGGGCTGTACACGTGGTTCTTCCGCGGCACGCCCCTGCTGGTGCAGCTGATCTTCTGGTTCAACATCGGGCTGGTGTTCCCGGTGATCGGGGTCGGGATCCCCTTCGGCGGGCCGATGTTCGTGGAATGGCAGGCCAACACGCTGGTGACGCCGTTCGTGGCGGCGGCGTTGGGTCTGACGATCAACGAGGGCGCCTACATGGCCGAGATCGTGCGGGCGGGCATCCGCTCGGTGGATCCCGGGCAGCGGGAGGCGGCCGAGGCGCTCGGCATGTCGCACAGGCAGATCCTGCGCCGGGTGGTGCTGCCGCAGGCGATGCGGGTGATCATCCCGCCGACGGGCAACCAGTTCGTCTCGATGCTGAAGACGACCTCCATGGTGTCGGTGATCGCGGGCGCGGAGCTGCTGACCGTGGCCCAGCGCATCTACCTGGGCAACTTCGAGGTGATCGCGCTGCTGATCGTGGCGTCGATGTGGTACCTGGTGCTGACCAGCGTGGCCAGCGTCGGCCAGCACTTCCTGGAGAAGCGGTTCGCGCGGGGTGAGCGGTCGTGAGCATGGTGCGCATTCAGTCCGTCCGCAAGCGGTACGGCTCACTGGAAGTACTCAAGGGCGTCAGCCTGGACGTGCCGGAGGGCGGCGTCGTCTGCGTCGTCGGCCCCTCGGGATCCGGCAAGTCCACCCTGCTGCGCTGCGTGAACCGGCTGGAGACGATCGACTCCGGCCGCATCTGGGTGGACGGCCGGCTGATCGGCTTCCGCGAGCACGGCGACCGGCTGCACCTTCTGCGGCCCGACGAGCTCTGCGAGCAGCGGCAGAAGATCGGCATGGTGTTCCAGCGCTTCCACCTCTTCCCGCACATGACGGCGCTGCAGAACGTCATGGAGGGCCCCCGCACGGTCCTGCGCGCCTCGCGCGCCGCCGCTGCCAGGCAGGCGGGCGAGCTGCTGGAGCGGGTGGGGCTGGCCGACCGCGCCCACCACTACCCCGCCCAGCTGTCGGGCGGGCAGCAGCAGCGGGTCGCGATCGCCAGGAGCCTGGCGATGAACCCGAAGGTGATGCTCTTCGACGAGCCGACCAGCGCGCTGGACCCCGAACTGGTGCAGGAGGTGCTGGCCGTGATGCGGGACCTGGCCGCCAGCGGCATGACAATGATCGTGGTGACGCACGAGATGGGTTTCGCCCGGGAGGCAGGTGATCACTTGGTGTTCATCGACGACGGCGTGATCGTGGAGGAGGGACCTCCGCGCGAGGTGCTTTCCCGCCCGCGCCACGAGCGCACCCGCGCGTTCCTGGGGCAGGTGCTTTGAACCTCGACCTGTTGATCCGCGGCGGCCAGGTCGCCGACGGCACCGGCACTCCCTTGCGCCCGGCCGACGTGGGCGTGCGCGAGGGCCGCGTCGTCCTGCTGCCCCCCACGGGGGAGGCCGCGGCGCGGGAGGTCCTCGACGCCGCCGGCCTGGTGGTCGCCCCCGGCTTCATCGACGTGCACACGCACTCCGACGCCGCCACCCTGCTGGGTCCCGAGGCATGGGAACTGGCCGCCGCGCCTGTCCGGATGGGGGTGACGGTCGAGATCAGCGGCAACTGCGGGTCGGGGCTCTTCCCCGCGCTGCCCGAGCGGATCCCGGAGATGCGGGCCTCAAGCCGCGTCGGCTTCGGCGGCAACGTACCCATATTCGAGGACTTCGAGGGCTTCGCGGCGGCCCATGCGGATGCTCCCCGGTCGAACCACCTGGCCTCATTGGTGGGGCACGGCACCCTCCGGGCCGGGGTCGTGGGCTACGCGGACCGGGCGGCCACACCGTACGAGCTCGACGTCATGTGCGACCTGCTGGACCGGGCGCTCGCCCAGGGCGCGGCCGGCCTGTCGACCGGCCTGATCTACACGCCGGGCACGTACGGCGGCACCGACGAGGTGGTGGCGCTGGCCAGGGTCGCGGCGCGGTACGGCAGGCCGTACGTGACGCACCTGCGCGACGAGATGGCGCGCGTCGAGGAGGCGCTGGAGGAGGCGGTGAGGATCGCCCGCAGGAGCGGCGCGGCGCTGCACGTCTCCCACCACAAGACGGCGGGCAAGTACGCCTGGGGCCGCACCGAGCGCACGCTGGCCTACCTGTCCGAGCTGCGCGCCGGCGGGATGGACGTCACCTGCGACGTCTACCCCTACACCGAGGCGTCGACGTCGCTGTCGGCGATGCTGCCGCCGTGGGCCAACGACGGCGGAACCGGGGCCCTGCTGGAGCGACTGCGGAACCCGGCGCAGCGGGAGCGGATGCGGCGGGCGATCGCCGAGGGCGTGCCCGGCTGGGAGAACACGGTCGGCAACGGCGGCTGGGACCGCATCTCGGTGGCGTGCGCCGTGCGCAACCCGGAGGTCGAGGGGCGCACGATCGCCTCGCTCGGCGGCGATCCGGTGGACGCGGCGGCGGAGCTGCTGCTGGCAGAGGAGGGCGAGGTGACGATCATCAGCCACTCGATGCGGGAGGACGACGTGCGGCGGGTGCTCGCGTGCGACTTCTCGATGATCGGCTCGGACGGAGTGCCCAAGCCGGGACATCCGCACCCACGGCTGGCGGGCACGTTCCCGCGGGTGCTCGGACGGTACGTCAGGGAGCAGGGGCTGCTGTCGCTGGAGTCGGCCGTGGCGAAGATGACCGGCATGGCGGCGGCGCGTTTCGGGCTGCGGGACCGGGGCGCGGTCCGTGACGGGGCGCGCGCCGATCTCGTGCTGTTCGATCCGGCCACGGTGGCCGACGGGGCGACCTACCAGGATCCGCTGCAGCCGCCGGACGGATTGCGCGCCGTGGTGGTGGCCGGGCAGGTCGCGGTCCGCGACGGCGGCCTGACGGCGGCCCGCCCCGGAGGGGTGGTCACGCCGTGAGCGCCCCCAAGACCCTGGAGGAGATCGCCGCGGCCTGCCCGGGGACGCTGGCGGTGGCCGTCCGCGGCCCCGGCGCGCCGGGGCCGGCCGTCAACGCCGACGTGGAGCTGCCGCTGGCCAGCGTGGGGAAGCTGCTGCTGCTGGCGGAGGTGGCGATGTCCCTCGAAGGCGGCATCCTCGACGCCGAGGAGCCGGTGGAGCTGGTCGACGACGACTACTGCGGCGGGTCCGGCCTGCTGCTCGGGCTGTCGCAGCGGCGGTGGACGGTCGGCGACCTGGCGCTGCTGACCGCGGCGGTCAGCGACAACACCGCGACGAACGCGCTGCTGCGCCGCGTCGGCCTGGACCGGGTCAACGCGGCCGCCGCGGCGCTCGGGCTGACCAGGACGCGGCTGCTCGACCGCATCCGCGAGCCGCGCACGCCCGCGGACCCGCCGACGTTCGCGCTGGGGACGGCCCGGGAACTGGCTGGGCTGGCTTCGCTGGTCGGGGGCGGCGCGGGGTGGCAGGTGCAGCTGCGCGAGTGGATGCTGGCCAACACCGACCACGGCCTGGTCCCCGCGCTGCTGCGGCACGACCTGGAGGCGGCGTGGCTGGCCAACAAGACCGGCACCGATGAGGGGATCCGCACGGACGTGGGGCTGATGGGCGGGGTCGCGTACGCGGTCCTCGCACACGGTCCCGCAGGCTCCGAACAGGCCCTGGTCCACGCGGTACGGCAGGCGGGCCTCTTCATCGCCCGTCTACGACCCTGACGCCCCGGCCAGGCGGCGCCCACCGGACCCCTGTAACCCAGGTGGGCGTTGCGGGCGGGCGGGTGATGGGTCAGCGCAGGGTCGGTTCCAGGGAGTTGCGGAGCTGGGCGGCTGCCGTGCGGAGGTAGGCGAGAAAGGAACGCGCCGCCGGGTTGGGGTTGGTCGGTCGCCGCGCCACCCCGATCCGGCGGAACAGCTGCGGCGTGGCCAGGCGGCACACCTGCACCCCCGTCACCCCCATCAACCCCAGGCTGGGCACCAGCGCCACCCCGAGCCCGGCCCGTACCAGCCCGATCGTCACCTCGTAATGATCGCTGCGGCAGCGGATCCGTGGCGTGAACCCCTCCAGCATGCTGGCACGCTCCAGGATCGACACCGGGTGCTCGGCGCCGAAAGTCGTGATCCACGGCTCCTCGGCCAGATCGGCCAGCCGTACCCGGGAACGCTGCCCCGCCTGGTGACCGGTGGGGACCACGAGCAGCTGCGGCTCGTCGAACAGGTGCAGCACCTCCACCCCTTCCGGGCGCTGCCACGGGTCGAGCGCGTGATCGAACACCACCAGCACGTCCAGCGCGCCGCGCTCAAGGTCCGGCAGCAGCTCGTACGGCTGGCCCTCCGCCAGGTCGAGCGCCACGTTCGGGTAGCGGGCGGCGAAGCGCGACAGCGCCAGCGGCAGCAGCCGGTACCCGGCCGACGCGAAGAAGCCGATCCGCAGTTCCCCCGCGTCCATCCGCGCCTGGGCGAGCAGGTCCTTCTCGGCGGCCTCCAGGATGTCGGCCACCTCCTGGGCGCGCAGCGCCAGCCGCCTGCCCGCCTCCGTCAGGCGCAGGCTCTGGGCGTTGCGTTCGACCAGGCCGACGCCCGACTCCTCCTCCAGCTTGGCCAGCTGGTGGGAGACGGCCGAGGGCGAGAGCTTCATGGTTCTGGCCGCGCCGGCGATGCTGCCGGTGCGGAAGATCTCCAGGAGGACGCGGAGCCTGTTACTGCTGAGCACCCGCCCAGCCTAGGAGTGGCCTGACGGGCTCGCCCAGGAGGTGCTGCGTCCTTCCCACAGCCGGAACCGGTGTCGGCGTACATGCCAGTCCTTGAAGAGGGAGTGGCCGAGCGCCTGCAGCAGCCACTGCGTCGGCCATGAGGGGACGGTGCAGGAGGTCATCGGTGTTCGCATGGCGTGGGATCGGCGCCCTGCGGCAGCCGGGCCAGCTCTGCCGAGGTGAACGAGCGCCCGCCCAGGACGGCGCACAGATGCGCGGCCCAGTCCTGCGGTGCGGTGGACATGATCCGTGCCTCGTCGGTGCGGTAGAGCAGTTTCCCGCCCTCGCCGAACAGAGTGAGGTAGCCCAGGGAGCCGCCCAGCCTGCTGATGGAGAACGATGCGTTGTAGCGCAGTTCGGGATTCGAGCGGAGGAACTGGAGCAGATCGAAGGCATGGCCGTCGGCCGGACCAGGTGGTTCCGCCGGGGTCGGCTGTCCTGAGGTGGGAAGCGACCAGGCCGTCAAGGGTTTCTCGACGGTGGCGGTGTAGGTGATCAGTTGGGTCAGGTCGGGGCTGGCCGCGACAGGGACGAGTTCGCCACTGCCGGGAATCAGATGGTTCCTGGTGGCACGGCCGAGCGTGAGGTCCCAGCGTTCGACCTTTCTGGCCGTCCCCTCGATGATCAGCGCCGCGTCGCCGTCGACGTTCGGCAGCACGTCCAGTCCTTGGTCCACCTCCTGGGGGCTCAGGGCGGAAAGGCGCTCGCGCAGGTCCAGCCCGGGGGCCGTCTGCCGCAGCGGCGCGGTCTCCCAGACGGTGAGCACGCCCCGGGCGAAGACGACGAGACGGCCGCCGGCGACCGCGTGCAGACTGAGCGGCGCCTGCCCGTCCGACCCTGCGGGCAGGCGCGCCGAGCCGATCGGGCGCAGGTCGGGCACCGACATCATCACCAGGTCGCGTGAGTCGGCCCTGATCACGGCTATCTCCCGACGTCCGGTCAGCGCGACCACCCGCGTGGCCACCTCAGTGCCCGAGCCGCTGTTCGGCGCCGCCGGCCGTCCAGATGCTCCAGCGGTCGTCGCGGCCGGTGACCGCCGGGGCGTCGGCGTACCCGGCCGGCGCGCCGATGATCCGCCCAGCCCGCAGATCGATCAGGACGTTCTCCACGGACAGCAGCCTGCCGCCGTGGCTCAGAGTGCCCGGCCTGCTGACGTTGCCCTCGCAACCGCGGAAAGTGAGGGGGAAGTCGGCGATGCTCGCGCCGGTGCGCAGGTCCACGCCGCGCACCCGGATGCCGTCCCGGGTGGGGACGCAGCCGGCCGCGGTCGTGCCGTTGTGGGCGAAGACGGCGGATGCCGGAACTGTCCGGGCCGGTCGCGACTGTCCGGGCTCGAACACCAGCAGCCGGTGATCGCCCAGGGAGACCGACAGCAGGCCGTCCTCGGCGACCTGGAGCGTCTGCGCCTGACCGGGCAGTGAGACGCTACGCGCCTGACGCCGCCGCAGGTCCCAGACCTGAACCGTGCGCGAGTCCGCAGGCTGGACGGCCAGCTGCCGCCCGGCTGGGGCGAGGGCGAGCAGCGTCTTCCCGTTGGGAATCGGCAGCTTGTCGAGCAGCCGGTGCTCGCGAGGATGCCACAGCTCGACGGAGCCGTCTTCGGCGGCGATGGCCAGCACGCGGCCGTCGGCGGACAGTGCCGTTCCCGCCACCGGCGACGACAGCGCTATCTGCTTCGGCAGCGCTGAACGATGGTCCGGCTGCCAGATCTTGACCGCGTGGCTCTCCTCCTGGACGATCATCGCGCCGTCTTCGGTGGCGAGCAGGCGTTGTGAGGTGACGCCGGAGCCGGCCAGCAGACGGTCGGCGCTGGCGAAGTCGCTGTAGCGGTTGAACAGGGCCCGCTCAACCTTCGGCGCGCCGGGGTCGCTGCAGTAGGCGGCCACCGCCTCCAGGATCGCCAAATCAGGGTTCCTCTTCCAGACCTACGGCATTCCGGAGAACGATCAAATCGGGCGAGATGGCCGGCTCAACCACCATACGTGGGGAGGCCATTGGGAGACGATCAAGGCGTGGGTGCGAAGCCGTCCCTGATGACACCCAATCCATACGCTTGAGGTACGAGACCTGGTTACGTGCTGGAACCATGGAAGTCGAATGGCAGTATCCGGACACCGTCACGCATCGCCGCAGCTCGGGAGAGTCGCAATGGCTCGTCGGATGGCAACGGTCGCCGGCTGACTGACGGCGCCCGCGACGACGCTCTCGAGGCGACCGATTTCCGCCCTCCCATCAGACGGCAGACCAGTAATTTCCCGGCGCCGGGAAGGATTCGGCCTCCTGCACCAGCTGAGCACGCAACAAAATATCGAGCAAACCACGCAGATCGGCATGGATGACGGCGGAAATGACGTCGTGGCTGTGGCGGTGAGCTTCGGTGCTCTCCCTGGCCACCTCGCAAAAACCCTGTCGATCAGAGTTTGGCGAGGGGTTGCTCTTACGCCTGGCTCTGGTCGTTACTCGCCGTTCTCGGCCATCCCCGGAACAATGACGGAACAGGGCAGGAGCGTCCTGCTGGTGTCGCTTCCCTGCTCCTGGCGGACGCGTGGTGGGGCGAACGGACAATGGCCGTACGGCCGGCGCTGATGACGGCGACCATACGCATGGCACTCGATCGCGGCTGGCATCCCCGGCGAACCGGCAGCGCCTTCGAGCTTGCCCTGACCGATGAGGACCTGACCGAGCTGATGAACGGCCGACCTCCTGCCTATGACGTCCCTTTCATGCGGAGCTAGCTGGACGCTCGGAAATGGCACGCCAGGTCCGGCCGAGGGCCGCCGGAAAAGGGCCTGTATTACGGTCACGGCTTCGTCTCCTGCACCGCTGGGCGCACGAAAGACCTGGGCTGAACGGCATTTCGTCTCCCTTTGTCACTGACATACTTGATCCTTATGACGAGACCGAAAAGGCGGCTACTGATCGCTGTCGCCGTATTACTGCTGCCCTGGGCCGTACCGGCTGCGGCGTCAGCGGCCAGCTTCGTGTATTCCTACCGCTGCGACGGGAAGATCCTGACAACGCCGGGCCCGGAGCAGGTGGGAAAGCTCTGCACGATCCTGGCGAACGGACCGGCGGTGGCCGGTCAGGTTCACGAGATCAGGATGGCCATCAGGCAGCGGACCCTGGGGTATGTGTGGATGCGGGCCACGCTGTACACGACGAACGGCAAGGCGGAGTCACATCCCTTCGTGGTGCCGCAGGGCGAGTTCGAGCTCGACGCCAGCGACGCGGTCTTCGCCCAGGGACAGGCGGGCACCCAGGTACGGCTCATGACCTGGAACCTCCTCGGCGGAGGCACGCTCGACGGCAAGGACTACACCGGTGAGAACCTGAAGCAGCTGATCGAGTACGTCAACGAGGTCAATCCCGACGTCTTCTTCGTCGTGGAGGCCTACGGCTCGGAGACCGCCATCCTCCAGGGGCTCAATGCCGGGCGAGCCACGACCGACCTTTACAGCTCGGTCCCGATCACGGTGGCGGAAGAGGCGAAGTACCGCAATCTCTGGCTCTTCACCAAGCTGAAGGTCGTCCAGCGCTACACCGAACGGCCGGAGATCACCGACTTCCACTTCGGCGGCGCCAAGTTGCAGTTGCCCAACGGCAAGCACATCCACGCCTTCACCGTCTGGTCCCGGCACGAGGACTCGGTCTTCGCCCCCATGCACCACGCCGTGGTGAACGCCCAGTTCGGCAAGCCGATCTCGCCGTCGATCAACACGATCCTCAGCTACGACGACACGAAACGTAACGCGCAGGGCCAGGCGATCTTGCAGAAAGTGGTGCCGTATTACGTCAAGGACGACGCCCCCGTGATCATGGGCGGTGACTTCAACGCGTGGTCGTATCGGGACTGGACCGGCCAGTTCGCCAAGGCCCGCGGACACGCCGGGCTGACCGTGCCATGGACCTACACCAAGCAGTACGTCGACGCCGGTTTCTACGACGTCTTCCGCTACATCAACGCCGACGCCGGGCTCTATCCGGGCCGCACCTGGAGCACGAAGAGCGGCTTCGGCGCCGCCCCCGCTCGCATCGACTACCTGCTCTTCCGTGACAACAAGGCGCAAATGCGCGTGCTGGGCGCCCGCACCGACGTGCGCCGCCTGCCCCGCCACCAGGGCGGCTACCTGGACCAGGAATACCCGTTCTACTCCGACCACGGCGCGGTCATCGCCGACGTGCTGGTCACCGGAACCGGTCCGGGCCCGAATCGTCCCATCGTGATGGAAAAGCCCGAGTACGCGCCCGGGGCCTGGCCCGCGCCGCCGGCGGGAACCCCGATCCCACCGGCGGAACTGTCCGCCACGGCCAGCACGTTCAAACCGCACGTGGGAGACCCCCGACTCGCGGTCGACGGTGACCCGTTCACCTACTACCACTCGTGGTATCCCGACGCGGTCGATCCCACGGTGAGCCCCGCCCAGCCGCACTTCATCACGGTGGACATGGGGCAGGAGCGCACGCTGTCCGCGGTCCGATTCGTGCCCAAGCTGGCCGCCGTCTTCTCGGCTGCCCAGAATCCGGTCGTCAACATGACCGGCACACCGCTCAGAGGTGTGCTGGAG
This sequence comes from Nonomuraea wenchangensis, assembly GCF_900111685.1. GTDB lineage: Bacteria > Actinomycetota > Actinomycetes > Streptosporangiales > Streptosporangiaceae > Nonomuraea > Nonomuraea wenchangensis. The sequence continues at coordinate 353,405 of NZ_FOHX01000002.1, read as the reverse complement.
ATCAGCGCCGACGGCACCTGGTGGGCGCAGGTGGCGAGCGTGACCTGGCCGCGGATCACCGGGCCGAACGACGTCCACCTCGATGGCGTCAAAGCCCGCTACCTGCGACTGCGCGTGGACAACGGAATGGGCGGCGCCACCGCTATCGCTGAGATCACTCCGTACGAATGACGTTGGAAGAGGTGTTGGTCCGCTGGTGAGAGTCGCCACACAGCTCAGATGAGCGGCGTCGCCGCAGGCCACGGTGTGGGACTGCGCCACGCTCCGGGTTGCGCACCGTCCGTGTGGCGCGATCCCTACCGGCAACCTGACCGAGGCCGGCTGCAATGTGGAGGGCTCCACCCTGAAGCAGCACGGCGTGGTCAAGGACTACACGTGCAGGCACCATCGCATCAGTTCGACAGTAAGCAAGGTCCGCAGGGGGAGTCCATGCCCTCGGGCCAGGACTCCCCCGGAGGGGTCGGGCATTTCAGGCGGGCTGCGGTGCGGAGGCTGGCTTGCGGACCCATGCCGACGGCCTCTTCCTGGTCAGTCGCCTGGTCAGTCACGGACCCGGTTGAAGACCCTGGCCCTGGTCAGCGGGTGAAGAAGCCGAACACGGTCTGGTAAGGCGGAAAGCCGGCGGGCACTGTCGCACTGTGGCCAGCAGCGTCGCGCCCTGCCGATCGCGTAGGCGGCGAGCCCTTCGGCCAGCGCCACCAGGGCCAGCGCCGTGGCGTGTGGGTCGAGGGCGGCGGGGATGTGTCCGGCCTGCTGGTCGCGGGCGATGAGGTCGGCCATCTGACGGTGGAAGTCGGCGTACACGACGTTGCGCCTGCCGACGATTCCATCCACGGGATCGGGGACGGTGCGCAGCGGGGCTGCTTGGTTCAGGGCTTGATGTGCTTATCCCAAGGGCAGCAGGTGCTTGTTCTCCTCGTCGGCCTTGATGCGGCCGATCAGATCCCGAACGTAGGTGGTCACACCTTCGATCTCATTCGCCGGGAACACCCGTGCCGCCTGCGCCTGGCCGAGGCGGCGGACAGGTGTAGGGTGATGGTCGGCTCGCACCGGTCTGGCCGCATTCCCGGTCCCGCGCGGGCCTCCGGGTGTCCCTTCCTCGGGCTCTCTCTCGCAGTGCTTCTCCTGTTCCCGCATACCCGCGTGTGCCGCCACGCCTCGCCGCGATCCTGCGCGTTGCCTCCCGGTATCCGCCCGTGCCATCAGCCTCCTACACCACGATCGACGGAGGGACCACACCACGATGAAGCGTTACATTCTCACCGGCGCCCCCGGCTCCGGTAAGAGCACGATCCTGCGACGGCTGGCGGCACTGGGGTACGCGACCGTCGAGGAGGCAGCCACAGCCGTCATCGCGGCCCGGCAGGCGGCCGGTGAGGCCGAGCCGTGGACGAGGCCGTCCTTCATCGACGAGACCGTGGTCGTGCAGCGTCGCCGGCAGGTCAGGACGCCGGTCGGCGGACCCGATGTGCAGTTCTTCGACCGCTCTCCCGTCTGCACCCACGCGCTGTCGGAGTTCATCGGCCATCCGATCCCGCCGGTCCTGACCGCCGAGATTGAGCGCATCGCCCGGGAGCGGATCTACGACCGACACGTGTTCTTCGTCCGGAATCTGGGCTTCGTCGAGCCGACCGCGGCTCGCCGGATCAGTTTTGAGGACTCGCTACGGTTCGAACGCCTCCACGAGGACACCTACCGCGCCTTCGGCTTCCGGCTGATCGACATACCGGCCGGGCCGCTGCCCGGCCGCGTGCGCAAGATCAGGGCCGCGATCGGCCGACTGCAGGCCGCCGGCGTTTGAGTCCGCGAACGTGTGCCGCTCGAATATTGAGTTACGTGGCCTGAGCGGTGTGATGGTATTCGTTGATCGTGCATGTTGCGACGGCTTCACGGCGGATGGATCGTAGTTCGTCGAGGTCGGTCACGTGCCGGGTGGGCTGCGTTTCGATGTCCGGAGGCGTTGGTTCCGGGACTGAAGCGGCCGGTGCCCGTTGTAGTGGATCAGGTACTCCTGGAGCACGACGCAGTCGGCGGCTATCGTGCTCGATGAAGACCAGCACACACAGCCGCCTGAGAAGCACCGTTTCGACTTTGGACAGATTGGCGCGGACCAGCACGGTTGGCAGGCCGAACAAGCCCTTCACCAGCCGGTGGACAAGCAATGACGACACCCGGCGATGGTCGCGGCCGCCGCTCTGATCGCGGAGCGAAACCCCAGCTCATCGCATAAGACCGTGTTTTCGAGCGGGGCAGGCGGACGCAGGGTCCGCAGAACTTGCTGGCGCAGAGCGCTTTGTAATGCAAAGTGCTCTGCGCTACCGTGAAGATCGATGTTGCCGAGAACGGAGGCACGCGTGCAGTACCATCCCGTGCACGATCTAGAACGAGTCCGCTTCGTCACAGCGCATTACGAGATGCTCCAAGGACTCGTCGTCCTGCCCTTGCTGACGGTCCTCGGCGTTCTGTTCGTAGTGGACCCCCGCTCCGGCAGCCAAGGCGATGCGGTGATCTGGTGGGGCATGGCCACGGTGGGGCTGATGGCGGCACTCGCCGCCATACCGGTGCTGAGCGGTTATTACCGGCGCAGGTACGGCGCGGTCCGGGCTCAGCGGGAGCAAGGGCGCTCGGCTCTGGTGGCCACGGGCGTGGTGTTTGCCGCGGTCGCCGTCTTGCACAAGTTCACGCCCGTCTTGCCGTTCAGCCCGGAGGCGGTGGCCGTGGGGGCGGGAGTGCTGGTGGCGGGCCGGCGGCTGCGTCCGCTCGCACCTCCGTTCCTCCTGACGGGCGTCGCCCTCATCGTGGGTGGGCTGCTCCCCTTCCAAGGTGCCGGGCATCCCCTGTCCGATTTGTCGATCCTGCTGGGAGTGTGCTGTGGCGCTGCCGTTCTGCTGGGGGTTTGGAGCCACCTGCTGCTCAGGCGAGTGCTAGGCGGGAACGAGTCCGGTGAGTGAGCCCTTTCAGGAGTTGGCCAACCTGGACAAGCTCGTCCATGAACCTGCCAGGCTGGCCATCACCGCCGCCCTGGAATCCTGCAGGGAGGCCGATTTCCTCTACCTGCAGCGTGTCACGGGCCTGTCACCGGGCAATCTCTCCTCCCATCTGACCAAGCTCGAGAACGGCGGGATCGTCCAGGTGCGCAAGGAGCTTGCAGGCAAGCGGACTGAGACCTGGATCCAGCTGACCGCGAAGGGAAGAGCAGCGGTGATGGAGCACTGGCGCCGCCTGGAACGGTTGCGCCCCAGAGGCGGCCCGGACCGGCCTTCCACGTAATCCGTCGAGTGAACGTCTCTTCGGCGGACATCGCGCGCTGGACAGGGGCACACCAGTCTCCGCCGAACCCGGGGCCATTCAAGGTAACCCCCAGTGCGGATGATCCAGCTCAGGACGGCACGGCAAGCCGATGGAGTTTCGGGCTCAGTCCCGCAGAGTGGCGATGGCCTTCTCGATGCGCCGCCGGCGTGTTTCGGGCTTCTTCGCGCTCTCGATGGCGCGCACGTGTTCACGCTTGCGGCTGTCGGTGAGATCGTCGTAGGCGGCGCGGGCGGCCGGGTCGTCGTCGAGGGCTCGGGCGAAGTCCATGGGTTCGACGACGACGCGCGGCTCGGTGTCGAGTTCCAGCTCGACCTCGACCTCCTCGCCTGTCGCGACACCGGCGGCCTGCCGGTTGGCGTTGCTGACGCCGAGCAGATGACGGCCGCGCAAGATGGCGACGCGGCTCTTCCAGCGATGTTCGTTGACGGTGATCGTCACCGGCGGTCGCGCGCCCCCGCCGAGCGCCTCGACCACCTCGGGCGGAACTTCCAATCCCCGCATGGGCTCGGGAGGCTCGACGATGGTGCGAAACTTCACAACGTGCTCCTTTACTCCGCGTAGGGCTGGTCCTTGGCCTGCTCGCTGTAGCCGAGACTCCAGATGTAGCCGTCCGGGTCGGCGAACGTGCCGCCGTACCCGCCCCACGGCAGGGCGCCGGCGGGCTTGAGGATCGTGGCGCCGGCCTTCTCCGCCTCCGCCATCACCTCGTCCACCCGCGCCTCACTCCGCACGACGTAGGTGAGCACCAGCCCGCTGAAGCCGCTGCCCTCCGGGCTCGTGCCCGCCAGGCCGGCCAGACCCTCGCGGCCGTAGAAGCCGACGGGCGAGGCGCCGTCCGACTCGAAGAACACCGAGATGCCGTAGTCCTGCTTGACCTTCCAGCCGAGCCCTTCGGTGTAGAACCGCTTGGCCCGGTCCATGTCCCGGACGCCAAGAAGGATCGAGCTGACGTGTGCCTTCATGTCTTGCTCCTTATGTATGGAAGGTAATGCGGTGCATGGGTGTGCGCCGCTGAAACCGATCGCGAGCGCGATGCTCACTACTCCTCGCCCTGCCTGAGGACGGTCCTAGCCCCACCTCTGGCCGGCCGGCTCCTTGACGGTGGCGTTGAGGCGGTTGAAGAGGTTGGTGATGCCGATGCTCATGAGGAGGCCGGAGATCTCCGCCTCGGAGAAGTGGTCGGCGATCTCGTCCCAGAGGGAGTCGGGGACGGCCTCGCCGGAGCGGTCGGCGACCCGGGCGACGTGCTCGGCCAAGGACAGTGCGGCCCGCTCGGCGCTGGAGAAGTACGGGGCCTCTTGCCAGGCGGCCACGGCCGCGATCTTGTCCTCGTCGGCGCCGGAGGTGGCCGGTGAGGCCGGTAAACCGGTCCATGCCGATCTCGGGGTGGGCCAGTGCCGCGCCGATCGCCTCGATGACCTGGTCGATGGCGGTGCAGGGCTGTCTTGAGCAGGTCCCAGCCGGCCGCGGTGCGCAGGACCGCGCGGGGGCGCCGTCGACCCGAGCGGTGACCCTGGCCAGGTACTCAGCCGCGCGACGCAGCGCGTCATGCATCGCGTACATCGTCGTCATGTCGAGCGTCGCGCTCACGGCCTTCTCCTTCGGGGGTCAGCTCCGGCACCACCCTCGTGTGCGGTTTCGGACGTCTCCTACCTTGGAGCGGTCGCGCGGCGGCATCAACGCGAGATTTCGTATGATTCGATAACGTGGGACTTATGAGGTAAATGAGGATTAAGTGGAGATTCGGGATATCGAGATCTTCCTGACTCTGGCCGAGGAGTTGCACTTCGGCCGGACCGCCACCCGGCTCCACGTGTCCCAGGCCAGGGTCAGCCAGGCCATCAGCCAGCAGGAACGCCGTATCGGCAGCCCGTTGTTCGACCGCTCCAACCGCCGCCAGGTCCGCCTGACCCCAGTCGGACGGCAGTTGCGCGACGACCTACGACCGGTCTACTCGGGGCTGCAGCAAAGCCTTGAACGCGCCCGGATGGCCTCTCGAGGCATCACGGCGCGCCTGCGCGTGGGCATGCTGCCCTTCAACGTCCACGACTTCCACCCGTACTGGCAGGCATTCCGCGCGCGGCACCCGCAATGGGAACTTCAGCTACGCCGCGCCCCCTTCATCGATCCGTTCGCCGCTCTCCGCGACGGGGAGATGGACGTCCTGATCGCCTGGCTGCCCGTGGAAGAACCCGACCTGACCGTAGGCCCGTCGCTGCTCACCGACCGCCGGGTGCTCGCCGTCTCCGGCGCCCACGAACCGGCCGGACGGTCCTCGATCCCGCTGGAGGCGCTCGGTGACTTCCAGCACGCCATCGCAACCGACATGCCGGACTACTGGCAGGACAGCTACCTGCCCTCCCACACCCCGCGCGGGCAGACGATCGAACGCATCGCCTTGATCACCGACGCCGACGAACTGATCGATCTCGTCGGCACCGGCGAGATCGTCCACACCTTTCCCGCCCATGTCACCCGGTATTGGTCGATGCCCCACCTCCGCTGGCTGCCCATCCCCGACATGCCGCCCCTGACGTACGCCCCGGTGTGGCAGACCGAGACCGAGAACGACCTTGTCCGCGCCTTCGCCCAGACCGTCCACGACCTGGGCGCCACCACCGGATGAGCAACGCCGCAACCGCGAGTTCGGCGAGACACCCTGGTCAGCCCTCTGTCAGCGCTGTCGGCTGGGTCCCTGACCGTCATGTTCGCCGCGTTTCGATCGTGGAGTGCCGCAGGAGGCGCGCATCGCCGATGGGGGAGTCGCCTCCTGGTCGTGGTCGCGGCGCGATCAGGTGGCCGCCACCGTCGCCACCGTCACCGTGCGCCCCGGGAAGGCTGCTCACCCGGCCGATGGCCGCGGCGAACGGAAGTGGAGCGGCCTGCGGCAAGTCTGTCAGGTGGGGTTGGCACTCAAGCCCGGCCAAGCGCCCTATGACCCGCGGCGCGGCGAACATGGCATCCTGTCAGACCTTCGCGTACGAAGTGCCCGAGGTCACGCCGTTCACCGCCCGCCGAGGATGGCGTCGACCGCCGACGGTCGAGCCGGAGCGGAACGAGCATGTGCCGCTGGCGCTGCCGAGGCGTCCGGCGGAATCGGTGCTGTCCGTCGCGGCGCTGTTCGAGCTCGAACGGATCGGAGCCGGCCGGCTGGCTCTGGATGGGTCTCGTCCGCTGTCAGCCGGCCACCTTGCGCATCTTGGCTCCGGCCCGGTCCGCGATCGCCTGGGCGGCGTTCGACGAGGGCTTCTTGAAGCCGAGCTGGGAAAGGATCATGAAGGTTCCCCGGACCCTGGCCAGTATCAGGATCTCACCGTACGTCCACGTGCCGTTGGACTTGGCGGTGACCCAGATGGCCTTGCTCCGCGAGCCGACCTTGGTCATACGAATGGGCGTGAGCGTCACCGTGATGACCGCAGGATCCCGGCCTGTGTAGGTCTGGCTGAAGGAGGAGCAGCCGCTCAGGACGTTGAGGATGCGGGTGAAGTCGTGGTCGGCCGTGGCCTCATTGGGATACCGGCGCAGGTTCTCCAGGACCCAAGGACCGAGATCACCCTTGGCGAAGACGGCTCGGGCGTATTCGACGCCGCGGAACCTGGGTGTGCTGAACTCCAGCTCGTCCATGGTCTTCGAGCAGGCGGGGTTGCTGCTGGCGCTGTATGCCTGGTATTCGGCGGTCCAGGCGTAATAGCCCTTCGGCAGATCGGCGGTGGTGAGGAGGCCACGGCTCAGCGGCGGGAGCGTGCTGGCCTGGGCGGTGCCGGTGAGGAGGGCGAGAGTCATGCTGGCGACGAGGAGCAGCCGACCGAGTGGCATCTGGTTCACCAACCTTCAGTGGGAAACGGGGGTGGGAGATCGGACACGGCTTTGTCGTGGTAGCGGTTCAGGTGGTCGCAGCGCCTGACGAAGGCGGTCCAGGCCAAGGCCGCCAGGTCCTGCGACCCGGTGCTCGCGCTGCGCAGGAACATCTCGCCGATCTCGTTCAGGAGCGTGTCATCAGCGGCGCGGAGCAGCCGGCCGAGCCGTTGCCTCGCGCCATGATCGCCGGGGTTGCCGTAGACACCGACGCCGGAGATGTACAGGCCGAGGCAGATCGCTCCGGCCTGGGTGGAATCAGGCAGGGCCGCTTGCCGGACGGTGGCCGTCACCTGGATGGGGTTGGAGGACAGAGCCAGGTACGACGGCAGCAGAGCCGCGGCGATCACCGTGGCCGCCACCGCATAGAAGGGCGCCCTGCGGGCGAGCGGCCACAGAGCCAACAGGGCGATCACAGTGAGCGCCGAGAGCACGACTGCGACTTGAGGAGTGATCACTAGGGCGGCGACGCTCTGCGGGCTCCATCGTTCGGACGCCGCCAGCCGCGCCGCGACGAACCACATGCCCATGACCACCCCGAAAAGCACCGCGGTGAAGGGGGCCGCGTACCGCCACGCGCGGGGCCCCGACCGTGGGAGCCAGGCAATGGCAGCCAGCGCCAACCAGCCGAAGACCGCCGTGGTCAGGAGGAGAATCGCGGCCGCCATCCAGATCGCCGTACCGGGCGGGATTTGACCAGGGCCGATGACAGCTGCCTGGTCGGGCGCGCCGGCAAGCCACCGGCTCCACTGCACGCTCGTCCTGGGCGCCAGGACCGCCCCCACCAGCAGCCCGGCCCCGAACGCGAAGCCTGCCGCGAGCGCCCGCCCTACGGCGAATGGCCGGACAAGGGCGCCCCGCCACACGCCGAGCCCGGCGACCCCCGTGACCGGCATGGCGACCACGAAGCCGGCGGCCCAGTACGCGACCAAGGGAGGCACGGGGAGGACAGTGTGCAGGATCACGCCTAATTCGGTGACGATGACACCGGCGGCGATCCCCGCCGTCACAGCCTCGGCGATCGAGGGGCGCAGCAGCCTCCCGGGATCGCGCAGCGCCTTGAGCCGCTCGTCGAGCCGCGGGTGGAGCCGCAGCAGCCGGCGCTGTTCCTGGCGGCCCGTGGACAGCAGGCCGAGGATGTCCTCGCGCCTGAACTGGCCTGCGCGCAGGTCCGCGTCGTGCTCGCGGGTCCTGATCACGGCCGTGAAGGTCGTTGTGACCAGCAGGCAAATCACCGCCGTACGCCAGGCGACGGCGAGCGCGGGGGCCAGGTCGAGCGTGGTGGTGGCAGACCATACCATCGGCACGGCCGCCAGCAGCGCGAAGCCGGTGACAGCGAACAAGCCGAGGTAGGTACGGTCCACGTCCCGATTGCGCAGGTGACCGAGTTCGTGGGCAAGCGTCGCGGTGACCAGGGAAGGGTCGGTCTTGGCGTAGGAGCGGATGGAGCGGGCGAGCATGATGCGATGGTGCGGGCGTCTACCGTACGTGAACATCCAGGGCAGCATGCCCCGATCGCTGAGCATGAGCACGGGCGGACTGCGCAAGTCCGCGGCCTCGACAGTCTGCTGGAAGGCGACGGGCCACGGTTCGAGCCGCTTCGCGCCGTACCGGAGGGTGATCACGGACGGCGCGGCCACCTGGGCCAGCAGCACCAGCATCGCCACAAGAGCGGGACCGGCGAGTGGAACCAACGCCTGCAGTACGAGGATCCTGGTCGAGCAGTCGAGGAAGTCGGCCACTTCGGGCAGCTGAGCGCACGCCCGATTCGCTGCGCCCCAGTTGTCCCGCGCAAGCACCAGGAACCAGTAGCCGGCGAAAAACGCGCCCGCCCCTACGGTGAGGAACAGCAACCGCAGCCGGGAGGTGCTGGGCGGGGGCAGGGCAAATGGGTCGGGGGGTGCGCTCACGGTCCCTGAGACTCGCTTTCGCGCTGGAGCTCCCCGGCGACCGCGTCGCTGAGGAGCTGTGCCCGCTCAGGTGACATTTTGATCGCACGGGCGCGAGACAGTATGGCCGCACGGATCATGCGGCGCTGCTCGTCGTTCAGCGTGAGCGGTTCAGTGAGGGCTTGCCGCTTGGCCTTGCGCCTGGCTCTCCACCCGAACACGCCGCGGGTACGCTCCGTGATTTCCTCTTTGAGCGCCTCCAGTACGGCTCCGCCGACGAAGGAGACAACGATCGGCGCCCAGCCGGCGACCTCGGCCAGAATTCCCGAGCCGAGAAGCCGTTCCCCCGCGTGCTCAGGGTCGGGATGGTCGACATAGGCGGCCCAAAGGTCGGGCAGGAGCTCCACCTCGTCGGGCTTGAGCCTGGCGACCACTGCCTCGATGAGTTCGTACGTGGTGCGCTGTTCGGACACAAGCACCCCCTGCGGGAAGGCGGGCCATTCCGGAGCTATCCGCTACGTGGTCCTGCCGGAGTACGCTTCACGAGGGACGATCCGCCGAACGCACAATTTGATACGTCGCTATCTCCACCGAATTCTGCGTATTGACGAGGGCTTCGGGAACGATCATCCGCAGCCCCAGTGCATGGCTCGGACTGCTGCGGAAGAGCAGCGGCCCCGCCTCGCCGCGAGCAGTCGGCGAATACGGGGCCGGATGCTTGATCCGACTGTCAGCTCTTCGGCGAGATGCGTTTCCCGGGCCCGTCTGAGCTTCCTGGCCGAACCGCAGGGCCGCGGACACCACCCATCTGCTGTCAGCCGGAGGCGCGGACGATCAAGGCGGGCTCGAAGATGACGGACCTGGGCGTACGGCCCGGCTCGTCGATGTGGTCGAGCAGGAGGCGCGCCATCTCGGCGGCCATGTCCTCGACCGGGTGCCGGATGGTCGTGAGGGGTGGGCGGCAGGCGGTCGCGGCGCTGCTGTCGTCGAAGCCGATCACCGCCACGTCCTCGGGGACGGAGCGTCCGTGGTGGCGCAACGCGTGCAGCGCGCCTTGGGCCATCAGGTCGTTGGCGACGAACACGCCGTCGAGGTCGGGTCGTTCGGCCAGGAGCCGTTCCATGGCCCTTTCGCCGCTGTCGTAGGTGAAACCGCCCTCGCTGTAGGGGACGTAGGCATGTCCGTGCCTGGCCATCGCGTCCTGGAATCCCGCCAGGCGTGCCTGGGCGGCGGGCACGTCGAGCGGGCCGCAGACGCTGGCGACGCGGCGGCGCCCCAGCTCCACGAGCCGGTCGGCGGCCAGGGCGGCGCCGGCCCGGTGGTCGAGGTCGACGTAGCTGATCGGGACACTGCCCGTCGGCCGGGCGAACAGCACCGCGGGCACCTCCGCCTCGACCAGCTCCACCGGCAGCGGGTCGGCCGCGTGCGTGGAAACCAGCAGCGCGCCGTCGGCATCGCCCTGCCGCAGGTACGACACGACCTCCGCGCGGCTCTGTTCGGTGTCGGCGAACATCAGCACCGGGTGGATGCCGCGCGGCCGCAGAAAACTGATGATCCCGGCGACGACGCGGCCGAAGAACGGGTCGGTGAGGATGGGGCTGGGTGACGGGTCCTCGTCGCCCCCCGCCCCGGACAGCACCAGGGCGACCGCGCCGGTGCGCCTGGTGACGAGGGAACGGGCGGCGCGGTTGGGGACGTAGCCGATGGTGGCGATCGCCTGGAGCACCGTCGCCTGGATGTCAGGATCGACGTTGCGGATGCCGTTGATCACCCGGGAGACGGTGGCGCGGGAGACGCCGGCTACCCGTGCCACGTCTTCCAGCGTAGGAGAGCCCCCTTGTTTCACCCGCTCTTTATAACATGCGGGTTGGAGAGCGCTCTCCTAGCTGTATGAGACCGTTATGACCGCCTCCAACGGGAGATCGGCGGCCGAGCGCCCGGCGAGCACCGACACCTCGCCCTCGGCTGTACGCCAGGCGCCCGCCCAGTGCTGGAAGGCCCTGGCCGGCACCTCCACGACCGCCTCCACCCGCTCGCCGGGACCGGCCGTCACGGCGGCGAACCCCGCCAGCCACCGAACCGGCCGCTCGTGATCCTGCGGCCTGGCCAGGTACACCTGGACCACCTCGCGGCCCGCCCGCCGGCCGGTGTTGCGCAGCGTGACGCGCACCCGCACCGGCCGATCGGGCGCGACCCGCTCCGGTGCCCACAACCCCTCGTACGCCCAGGTCGTGTAGCCCAGACCGTGCCCGAACCAGTACGCGGGCGAGTCCTGCTCCCGCAGCCAGCCCCGGTAGCCGAGGTGCGGGCCTTCGGCGTACTCGAGCACGCCCTGCTCCGGCACGGTCGGAGCCAGGGCCCGGTCCGCCCAGGTGGTGGGCAGCCGCCCGCCCGGCTCGGCCCGGCCGAGCAGCACGTCCGCCAGGCCGTTGCCGCCCTCCTCACCCGGGAACCAGCTCACCAGGATGGCCGCCGCCTCCTTCCGCCACGGCATCGCCACGGGACCGCCGGAGTTGACCACCACGACAGTCGCGGGGTTGGCCGCGGCGACGGCGCGTACCAGCTCGTCCTGGCCCTCGGGCAGCGCGAGCGTCTCCCGGTCGACGCCTTCGCTCTCGGCCTGCTCGGTGGTGCCCACCACGACGATGGCCACCTCGCATGAGCCGGCCAGCTCGACCGCGGCGGCCAGCTCGGCCGCCGCGTCCGCGGGAGCCGGGGCGGCGGCCAGCACGCAGGCCCGCCCGCCGCCGGGGACGAGCTCGCGGCGCATGACGATCTCGACCTGGCGGCCCGCTTCGAAGGTGACGCGTTCCGTACGGTACGGCGGAGCCAGGTGCACGGTGGCGGGGTCATCGGTGTGCCGGGGGACCGTCTCGTCGATCATGACGCGGCCGTCCACGGTCAGCTCCAAGCGGCCCCATCCGGCGGCGGCCACGTCCCATGGGCCCGCGCGGTCCGGCAGCACGAGGGCTCTGACCTCGACGGCGGCGGCCCGGTGGATCGGTCCTTCCGGTTCGGGAAGACGGCCGGTGAGGCGATGCTCGGCGTGAATCTCGGCGCCCGCGGCGTCGAGGAGGCGGACCAGGAGCCCGGGCTCGCCGGTACGCGGATTCCGGGCGTTGGCGACGTCGAGCGAGGCGGGCAAGCCGCCAAGGGCGACGCCGGTGGCGTGGTGCACCTCGGCGTGGCCGTTCAGCGCGGTGCGCAGGCCGGCGAGCGGAGTGACGAGGGATTCAGGGTAGACGCCCGCGCTCCCGCCGCCCTGGATACGGGGCCTGGCGGCGTGCGGCCCGATGACGGCGACGCGGGCCAGTCGGGCTGGGACGAGGGGGAGGAGGCCGCCCTCGTTGCGCAGCAGTACGGTCGAAGCGGCGACCGTACGGCGCAGGAGAGCGCGATCCGGACGATCATCGACGCTCCCGGTGGTGGGACTGCCGGCGGAGGGGCTCAGGGCGGAGGGGGTGGTGAGGTCCCCGGCGGAGGGGCTCAGGGTGGAGGGGGTGGTGAGGTCCCCGGCAGAGGCGGAGGGCGCGGGGGAGCCGGGCAGCGCGCCGACGCGGGCGGCCAGCCGGAGCAGGCGGCGCACCTTGTCGTCGATCATCGGCTCCGGAACCTTACCGGCGCGGACGGCCGCCACCAGCGCTTCGCCCCACGGCCCGTCGGGGCCCGGCATGACCAGGTCCTGGGCGGCACGCGCGGAGGCGACGGCCGACCGCACCGCTCCCCAGTCCGACACCACCACCCCGTCGAACCCCCACTCGCCCTTCAGCGGCTCGGCCAGCAGCTCGTTCTCGGACATGGTGACGCCGTTGACCCCGTTGTACGCCGACATCACCACCCAGACCCCCGCCTGGACGGCTGCTTCGAAGGGCGCCAGGTACACCTCGCGCAGGGTGCGCTCGTCGACGCGGGCATCGAGGGTGAGCCGGTCGGTCTCGGAGTCGTTGGCCACATAGTGCTTGGCCGTGGCCGCGACCCCGCGCGACTGGATGCCGCGGATCACCGCCGCGCCGATGCGGCCGGTCAGCAGCGGATCCTCGGAGTAGCACTCGAAGTGTCGTCCGGCCAGGGGGGAACGGTGCAGGTTCAGGGTGGGGGCCAGGACGACGTGCACTCCCTTGCGCCGTGCCTCGACGGCCAGCAGTTCGCCCATCGACTGGGCCAGGCTCTCGTCCCAGGTGGCCGCGAGCGCGGTGGCGGAGGGGAGTGACAGGGAGGTCCGGCGCTCGTCCCATCCTTCCCCGCGTACGCCGGCGGGGCCGTCGGAGGTCACCATGGGTTCCAGTCCGATGGCGGGCTCGGCGGGCGTGCGCCACACGGTCGCTCCGGTGAGCAGCCGTACCTTGCTCTCCAGGTCCAGCTTGTCCACCAGGCGGTCGAGGTCGTCCGGGATCACACGCGTGTCCTTTCAGGAGGGAGAGCGCTCTACCGCCGCGAGGGCGGAGAGCTGGGTCGTACGGGTGCGTTCGATGGCGGCGGCCAGCGCCTTGATGCCGGGATCGGCGCCTGAGATCTGTTCCGAGCGGGTCACGGACCGCGACTGGCGCAGGTGGGCACGGAGATGGCCGTTGAAGAGCGTGTCGAAGGCCGGGCCTTCGGCAGTGCGCAGGCGGGCGAGTTCGGCGGCGGTGATCATCCCGGGCATGTCGTGCCCGGCGTGCGGGTTGTCGGCGGGCAGGCCGGTGGCGGGCAGGCCGGTGGCGGGCAGATCGGTGGCGGGCAGATCGGTGGTGTGGAGGGCGGTGACGTTGAGGGCGGCGCGCAGGCGGGCGAGTTCGGCGACGTGCGCGGCGCGCAGCCGACCGGCCAGCTGCCCCACGGCAGGTGCGTGGCCCCGGGAGGCGCCGAGGTCGAGCAGCGGCAGGACTCGCTCGTCCATCGGGATCATGAGCTGCAGCCAGGCGACATCGGTGGGGTTGACGCTCCCGCTCGTGACGGGGTGCGCGATTCGCGGGCCGTCCGCTTTCGTGGGTGCCGGTACGTGGTGCGCGTGCCGTGCCGCGGACTCGGAGTCGCCGCGGGCGAGGCAGCCGCCCATCAGCACCGCCGCCAGCGCGAGCAGCACCAGCGCCGCCGGCGCGGTCCGAGCCGACGACGTGCGCTTGTCAGCCGCGCGCGGTGCCCACGACAAGCGCTCGTCGGTCGCGCGTGGTGCCGATGACAAGTGCTTGTCGGTCGCGCGTGGTGCCGATGACAAGTGCTCGTCGGTCGCGCGTGGTGCCGTCGACGTGCGCTTGTCGGTCGCGCGTGGTGCCGTCCGCCCGCTCCGGTGGCCGGGGCGGGCGGGCGGGCCAGGTGTTTCCGCGGAGGACATCAAGGCAGTTCGAAGTCCTCGGTGAGCGCTGCTCCCCGGTGCGGCTTGTAGAGGTCGTAGCCGCGCGGGTTGCACTGCAGCCCGCCGTTGATGCAGTGGGTGACCAGCGCGTCGAGGATGCGCGGGTCGTCCCAGGCGTTGAAGAAGTCGTAGTGCCAGGTGTAGCCGCGCCCGCTGGCCAGGCGCGCCTGCGACAGGTCACCGCTCGCCGGGAAAGCGATCTTGAATTCCAGCATGGGCACCGCGACCGGGTGGCTCGACGGGCAGTAGCCGCCGACGGGGTAGGCCATGTGGCTCTTGTGGTCGGCGCTGTCGAGGTTGACGCCGTTCCAGCAGCTGGGAGCCTGGAAGCGCACGTTGACCTGGCTGCCGGGCACGCAGTACTGCGGGATGTCCCAGCTCTTGGACAGGTCGCCGCACTCGAAGCCCTCGACCGCGCCCGGGTGGGTGCGGAACTCCTCCTGGGTGGAGGTCGGGCTGCCGACGACGAAGCGCAGGCCCTGCGGGAAGGGCTGCACCCGCCAGTACTCCAGGATGCCGGACTTGTAGTAGATCACCTGGTTGCCTACGGGCTCGATGAGCTGGTTGCCCTTGTAGAAGCTGGGGAACCAGTAGGCGGACTTGTCGTGGTGGTTGGTGCAGGAGGTGTTGCCGCCCAGCAGCGAGGAGGACGTGCTGTGGGCGTTGGTGGTGGTGTTGCCGACGAAGGTGTGCATGTGCGACGCGCCGGGCAGTCCGGGGTAGACGATCGGGTCGTCGGGCCGGTTGGCGGTCAGCGAGCAGTTGGCCTGGAACTCGTGGTGGGTGACCTCGTCGGTGAAGGTCGGCTTGGGCCGGGGCGTGGTTCCGGCGCCTCCGGTGCCGTGCACCTCGAACTCCAGCAGCGAGTAGCCGTAGCCGGTGGCGCGGGCGGTGCCGTACATGCGTACGTAGCGGCCGGTGCCGCTGACGCTCCAGGTGTCGGTGCCGCCGTCACCGCCGGTCACGGTCTTCAGGTCCGTCCACGAGTTGCCGTCGGGGGAGGACTGGACCTTGTAGTCGCGCGCGTAGGCGGCTTCCCATGACAGCACGACCTTGCTGATGGTCGCCGGGGCGCCCAGGTCGACCTGGATCCACTGCGGGTCGGTCCAGGCGCTCGACCAGCGGGTGGTGAGGTCGCCGTCGAAGGCGGCGCCGGCCGCGTACGCGCCGCCTTCCGACGATGACGCCGAGGCGGCTCTGCCCAGGGACAGCACCGTGTCGGCGGCGGCGGGCAGGACGAAGGCCAGGCTGGTGGCCGCCACCGCGGAGACGATGGCGGCGGCTGACGCGAGGGCGGTCTTTCTTCGGAACACGGACATGGTCTCTCCTCGGGGGGCGGAGGCGTGGGAGAGCGCTCTCCTGTGAGGGTGAACGCCGGACCGGCGGCTTGTCAAGACGGCGAGAAATCGCACTTCCCGATTACGCGTCGGTGACCTGCGCATTTCGGCCCAGCGATGTTTTGGGCCTTGACGGGGGGCGCGTCAGGATGCAGTGTCACGGCACGGAGAGCGCTCTCCTCCTTCCCCTCGGCACTGCCCACCCCCTAGGAGAGAGTGAACGTGTTTCCCGTCCGACATCCCGGCCGGTTCCGGTTCGGCCTGGTCGTCGCCCTGGTGGCGGGCCTGGCCGGGCTCGGCCCCGCCCTGGCGACCCCCGCCCTGGCCGCCCCCGCCCTGGCCGCCCCCGTATCCGCTATGGCCGCACCGGCCCCCGTATCCGCCTTGGCTGCCCCCGCCGCCGTCATGGCCGCACCGGCCCCCGCGGCGGCATCGGCCGTAGCGGCGACCGCCGCCGGCCTGGCCCCATCGGCCGCTGCCGCACCGGCCGTAGCGGCGCCCGGCGCCGCCCTGGCTCCAGCGGCCGCTGCCGCACCGGCCGTAGCGGCGCCCGGCGCCGCCCTGGCCCCAGCGGCCGCCGTGGCCCCGACCCCATCGGCCGCCGCCGTGGCCCCGGCGGCTGCCGCCGCCATGGCCGAGGTCCTGCTGTCGCAGGGTAAGGCCGCCACCGCGTCCTCCGCCGAAGGCGCCGACACCTCCGCCGCCATGGCCGTGGACGGCAACGCCGGCACCCGCTGGTCAAGCGCCTTCAGCGACGCCCAATGGCTCCAGGTGGACCTGGGCGCCCCGGCCGTGCTGAGCAGGATCGTCCTCACCTGGGAAGCCGCCTACGGCCGCGGTTACAAGCTGCAGGGTTCCGCCGACGGCAGCTCCTGGACCGACCTGAAGACGATCACCGACGGTGACGGTGGCACCGACGCGCACACCGTGACGGGCACCGCCCGCTATGTCCGGATGCTCGGGACCCAGCGCGGCACCGGCTACGGCTACTCCCTCTGGGAGTTCCAGGTGTACGGCGAAGGCGGCCAGACCTCCGGCTGCGCCACCGCCAACGCCGCCCAGGGCAGGCCCGCCACCGCCTCCTCGACCGAGGGCGCCGCCTACGCGGCCGGCGCCGCCGTGGACGGCGACAGCGGCACCCGCTGGTCCAGCGCGGCCTCCGACCCGCAGTGGATCCAGGTCGACCTCGGCTCCAGCCGGACCATCTGCAAGGTCACGCTCATCTGGGAGGCCGCCTACGGCGCCGCCTACAAGATCCAGTCCTCGCCCGACGGTTCAGCGTGGACCGACCTGAAATCCGTCACCGGCGGCGACGGCGGCACCGACGCCCTCGAAGTGTCCGGCACCGGCCGCTATGTCCGAATGCTCGGCACCCAGCGCGGCACCGGCTACGGCTACTCCCTCTGGGAACTCCAGATCAACACCGGCGACCAGCCCGAGGAGCCGGGCGACTGGACCGAGGTGTGGCGCGAGGACTTCACCGGCCCGGCCGGCACCTCGCCGTCGGCCGCCAACTGGATCAGGCGCACCGGCACCTCCTATCCCGGCGGGGCCGCGAACTGGGGCACCGGCGAGGTGGAGACGATGAGCGACTCCACCGCCAACGTCAGCCTCGACGGCGACGGCCACTTGAGCATCAAGGCCGTCAAGGATCGCGACGGCAACTGGACCTCCGGCCGTGTCGAGACGCAGCGCACCGACTTCGAGGCCAGGCCCGGCGAGATGGTCCGCTTCAGCGCCCGGCTGAAGCTGCCCGACGTCGCGAAGGCCCTCGGCTACTGGCCCGGCTTCCGCGCCACCGGCGCCGCCTACCGGGGCATCTACACCAACTGGCCGGGCGTCGGCGAGAGCGACATCATGACGGCCGTCAACGGGGCTGACGAGTTCTCCAACACGCTGCACTGCGGCACCGCGCCCGACGGCGTCTGCAACGAGTACAACGGGCGGACCAGCGGCTTCGCCACCTGTGGTGGCTGCGCGACCGCCTACCACGAGTTCTCGCAGGTCATCGACCGCACGCTGAGCGATGAGGAGATCCGCTTCTATCTCGACGGCAGGCAGACCTGGGTCGTGCGGCAGAGCCAGGTCGGCGTCGCCGCCTGGCAGGCGGCCGTTCATCACGGCTTCTACCTCCGTCTGGACCTGGCCATCGGCGGCTCGCTGCCGAACGCCGTCGCCGGAGTCACCACGCCGTCGCCGGAGACCGCCTCGGGCGGCGCGCTGAGCGCCGACTGGGTGTCGGTCGCCCGCCGGTCGGGCGCCACGCCGACCCCGATGGCCGACGGACCGGTCCCCGCCGGGCCGAGCGTCGTCAGAGTGACCGGCGGCAACGGCAACTGGCAACTGTCGGTCAACGGCCAGCCGTACTTGATAAAGGGCTTGACCTACGGTCCGCCGCAGGCCGCGGCCGACGGCTACATGCGGGACCTGAAGGCGATGGGCGTCAACACCATCCGCACCTGGGGTGTGGACGACGCCGGCACGCCGGCTCTGCTCGACGCCGCTGCCAGGAACGGGATCAAGGTGATCGTCGGGCACTGGCTGAACCAGGGCGCCGACT
Organism: Nonomuraea wenchangensis; assembly: GCF_900111685.1. Lineage (GTDB taxonomy): Bacteria > Actinomycetota > Actinomycetes > Streptosporangiales > Streptosporangiaceae > Nonomuraea > Nonomuraea wenchangensis. The sequence continues at coordinate 335,117 of NZ_FOHX01000002.1, read as the reverse complement.
ACGTCAACGACACGGCCTACAAGACCACCGTGAAGAACGAGATCGTGGCCCGGGTCAACGCGCTGAAGAACCGCCAGGGCGTGCTGATGTGGGACGTCGGCAACGAGGTCATCCTCACCATGCAGGACCACGGGCTGCCGGCCGACGTGGTGGAGCAGCGGCGGGTGGCGTACGCGAAGTTCGTCAACGAGGTCGCCGTGGCCGTCCATGCCGCGGACCCCAACCACCCTGTCACCTCGACCGACGCCTACACGCACGCCTGGACCTACTACAAGGCCCACTCGCCCGCGCTCGACCTGCTCGCCGTCAACTCCTACGGGGCCGTCCACACCGTGAGGAACGACTGGATCGCCGGCGGATACGGCAAGCCGTACATCGTCACGGAGGCCGGGCCGGACGGCGAATGGGAGGTCCCGAACGACGTCAACGGCGTCCCCGACGAGCCGACCGATCTGGAGAAGGGCCAGATGTACGCAGCCAGCTGGAACGCCATCAGCGGCCACACCGGGGTGGCGCTCGGCGCGACCATGTTCCACTACGGCCTGGAGAACGACTTCGGCGGCGTCTGGCTGAACATCACCCCGGGCGGCTGGCGCCGCCACGGCTTCCACGCCCTCCAGCAGGCCTACACCGGCGGGCCGACCGGCAACACCTCGCCGCGCATCACCTCGATGACGGTCGGTTCGCAGACCGCGGTCCCCGCCGGCGGCACGTTCACCGTCGACACCCAGACCACCGATCCCGACGGGGACCTGATCCGCTACCACGTGATGCTCAGCGACAAGCACATCACCGGCAACCGCGGCTTCCGGCACGCCCGCTTCACGCAGACCGCCCCGGGCCGGCTCACCGTGACCGCGCCCGAGCAGCTCGGCGTCTGGAAGGTCTACGTCTACGCCTTCGACGGGCACGGCAACGCCGGCATCGAGCAGCGTTCGTTCCGGGTGGTGCCGCCGGTCGTCGACGGCACCAACGTGGCCCGGGGCAAGCCGACCACGGCCTCGTCGTACCAGGCGAGCGGCGACGGCGGCCCGTTCACCCCGGACCGTGCCACTGACGGCAGCTTCAGCTCGCGGTGGGCCAGCGAGTGGGCCGATCCGCAGTGGATCCGGGTCGACCTCGGCGCGCTCACCCCGATCAAGCACGTCCAGCTCGGCTGGGAGGGCGCCTACGCCAAGGCGTACCAGCTCCAGACCTCCGTCAACGGCACCGACTGGACCACCGTGCACGCCACCACCACCGGGGACGGCGGGTTCGACGGCATCGACCTGAACACCTCCGCCCGGTACGTCCGGCTCAACCTGACCGAACGCGGCACGACCTACGGCTACTCCCTCTGGGAGTTCGGCGTCTACCGCTAGCGAACCCCTCCACCTGAAAGCGGATGCCATGCAACTCAGACCGACAAAGGCCGCGATCGCGGTCCTGGCCGGCCTCCTCGCCGTGCCCCTGATCACCGCCCCCGCGTACGCCGAGGACCCCCTGCTCTCCCAGGGCAAGACCGCGACCGCCTCCTCCGTCGAGCACGCCGGCACCGCGCCGGCCCTGGCGGTGGACGGCGACGACGGCACCCGCTGGTCCAGCGTCGCCGGCGCCGACCCGCAATGGCTCAGGGTGGACCTGGGCGCCTCGGCCCACCTCAGCAAGGTCGTGCTGAACTGGGAGGCGGCCTACGCCACCGGCTACCGGATCCAGACCTCGCAGGACGGGACGACCTGGACCGACCTGAAGACCGTGACCGGCGGCGACGGCGGCGTCGACTCCCTGGACGTGACGGGCGACGGCCGCTACGTCCGGATGCTCGGCACCGCCCGCGCCACCGGCTACGGCTACTCGCTGTGGGAGTTCAAGGTCTACGGCACCACGTCCGGCGGCGGCAGCGGCGGTGAGTGCGGCGCGGGCAACGCGGCCCTGAACCGGCCCGCCACCGCGTCCTCGACGGAGAACGCCGGCACCCCGGCCAAGAACGCCTTCGACGGCGACACCGCGACCCGCTGGTCCAGCGCCGCCGCCGACCCGCAGTGGCTGCGGGTCGATCTCGGTTCGGTGCGGGAGATCTGCGAGGTCGGCCTGAGCTGGGAGGCCGCCTACGGCAGGGACTTCACGATCCAGTCCTCGGCCGACGGCACGAACTGGACCACGCTGAAGACGGTGACCGGAGGCACCGGAGGGACCGCTTCTTACCAGGTGACCGGCTCCGGCCGGTACGTACGCGTCCACGGGACGGCCCGAGGCACCGGCTACGGCTACTCGCTGTGGGAGGTCGCCGTGCGAGTCAAAGGCGACGGCGGAGGGGAGGACCTGCCCGGCGGCGGCGACCTGGGCCCGAACGTGAAGGTTTTCGACCCGTCCATGCCGGCGGCCACGATCCAGGCGCAGATCGACCAGATCTACCAGCAGCAGGAGGCCGCGCAGTTCGGTCTCGGCCGCTACGCGCTGATGTTCAGGCCCGGCAGCTACGACGTCAACGTCAACACGGGTTTCTACACCTCGGTCCATGGCCTGGGCCGTAACCCCGACGACGTCACCGTCAAGGGCGTGAGCGTCGACGCGGGCTGGTTCAACGGCAACGCCACCCAGAACTTCTGGCGCTCCACCGAGAACCTGTCCGTCGCCCCCTACGACGGGACCAACAGGTGGGCGGTCTCCCAGGCGGCGCCGTTCCGGCGGATGCACATCAAGGGCGCGCTCAACCTGGCGCCGTCCGGGTACGGGTGGGCGTCCGGCGGTTACATCGCCGACAGCAAGATCGACGGCCAGGTGGGGCCGTACTCCCAGCAGCAGTGGTACACCCGCGACAGCACCATCGGCGGCTGGGTCAACAGCGTGTGGAACATGACCTTCTCCGGCGTCCAGGGAGCACCCGCCAACAGCTTCCCGGAGCCGCGCTACACGACCCTGGACACCACCCCGGTCAGCAGGGAGAAGCCGTACCTCTACCTCGACGGCGACGGCTACCGGGTGTTCGTGCCGGGCAAGCGCACCGACGCGCGCGGCATCAGCTGGGCGAACGGCCCCACCCCGGGCACGTCCGTCCCGCTCGCCGCCTTCTACGTCGCGAGGCCCGGCGTCACGGCCGCGACCTTGAACCGGGCGCTCGCCCAAGGTCTGCACCTGCTGTTCACACCAGGCATCTACCAGCTCGACCAGACGATCGAGGTGAACCGGGCGAACACCATCGTCATGGGCCTCGGCCTGGCGACGCTGGTCCCGCAAGGCGGGATCACGGCGATGAGGGTCGCGGACGTGGACGGGGTGAAGCTCGCCGGCTTCCTCATCGACGCCGGTCCGGTCAACTCGCCGACCCTGATCGAGATCGGCAGGCAGGGCGTGCACACCGACCACTCGGCCAACCCGGTCTCGCTGCAGGACGTGTTCGTCCGCGTCGGCGGCCAGTTCGCCGGGAAGGCGACCGCCGGCCTGGTGGTGCACAGCGATGACACGATCATCGACCACACCTGGATCTGGCGCGCCGACCACGGCGACGGCGTCGGCTGGAACGTCAACACCGCCGACTACGGCCTGCGGGTCCACGGCGACGACGTGCTGGCCACGGGCCTGTTCGTCGAGCACTTCCAGAAGTACAACGTGCAGTGGTCCGGCGAGCGCGGCCGGACGATCTTCTTCCAGAACGAGCTGGCCTACGACCCGCCGAACCAGGCCGCGTTCATGAACGGCTCCGTCAAGGGCTGGGCCGCCTACAAGGTCGACGACTCGGTCAACGTCCACGAGGGCTGGGGCATGGGCAGTTACTGCGTCTTCACCAGCGATCCGACGATCGAGGTGGACCACGGCTTCGAGGCTCCCGTGAAGCCCGGGGTGCGCTTCCACAGCCTCCTGGTGGTCTCCCTCGGCGGGAAGGGCCGCTACAACCACGTCATCAACGACACCGGCGCCCCGGCGTACGGCACCGACACCATCCCGTCCACGGTCGTCTCCTACCCCTGACGGCGGGCCCGGCCGGTGCGGGGAACCGCACCGGCCGGGGCTCAGACCTGGGCGCCCGCCACCGCGCGCCACCCCGTCCGCTCGGGCACCAGGTCGGCCTCGGCCACGGGGGCGTCCCGGCGTCCGCCGCGGGCGAAGAACTCGGCCAGCGGCAGTGTCGCGGCGCCGACCGTGACGGCGTCGGGTCCGAGCCGTCCCGGCTCGATCACGACCTGCCCGGCCGGGTGGCGCAGCGCGTAGGCGGTCGCGTGGCCTCGCACGGCATCCAGCATGTAAGGGGCGAGCTGCAGCCCGGCCCAGCCGCCGAGCAGGATGCGCTCGGGGTTGTAGAGGTTGATCAGGTTGGCCAGGCCGGCGCCCAGGTACTCGGCGGTCTCGTCGAGGACCGCCACCGCCACGGGGTCAGGGGCGGCGCCGTCCTGGGGAAAGGCGGCGGCGATCATCGCGGTGACCGCCGACTCCTCGTCGGCGTCCGGGGGGAGCGCCCCACCGGCCTCGCGCCAGCGCTGGATCAGCGCCTCGGCCCCGGCGTACGCCTCCAGGCAGCCCCGCGAGCCGCAGCGGCAGCGCCGGCCGCGCACCTGGACCACGGTGTGTCCCCATTCGGCCGCGCTGCTGTGGGTCCCTCCCATGATCGTGCCACCGGTGACGACGCACGCGCCCACTCCGGACCCGAACAGGACGATGGCCGCGTCGCTGGCGCCCTGCCCGCCGCCGAACCACATCTCGGCCCGGCCGAGCGTCTTGGCGCCGTTCTCGATGAAGAGCCGGGCTCCGGGCGGAAGGGCGACCGACGTGCGCAGCAGGGACTCCAGGGGGACCGCGTCCCAGCCGATGGTCTGCCCGTGCACCACCGCGCCGTCGCCGGAGCCGCGCTCCACGATGCCGGGCACGCCGACGCCGACGCCGAGAAGCAGCTCGTCAGGAACGTCCGCGCGGGCGACGACGGCGGCCACGCCGTCGGCGATGTGCCGGACGACAGATGCCACGTCGTGGCCTCTGCCCTCCAGGGGACGCTCGTAGCGGGCGAGTTCGGTGAGGCCGAGGTCGAACAGTTCGACCCGCACCCGCGTCTCCCCGACGTCGACGCCGATCAGGCAGGCGCAGCCGGGACGGACGCGCAGCAGGTTCCGGGGGCGCCCGCCGTCGGAGTCGACCGTGCCGGCATCCTCCACCAGCCCTTCGCCCGCCAGCTCGGCCACGATGGTGCTGATCGAACCCGAGCTCAGCCCGGTGGCCGTGCCCAGCGCCTGACGGCTCATCGGGCCGTTGAAATACAACTGTTGCAGTACCGCTCCACGACTGTTTCTCCGCAGGTCGCGGACGGTCTGCCTACTGGGCTTGGCCATGCGGCTCCTCTCTGGGGGCAATCTACCGGTTCGCGCCCTTGACGGCCGCATCTCTCAGGTATTAACTCAAGCCCTGAATTAAGGTGTGAAGGTACTTCTCCGCAGGAGATCGTCCCAGACAGCACCCCCCATCCCAGGACTCCCTCGAAGGGACGACCCGTCATGCAGAAATTACGAGTCGCAGCAGCCGTCCTCGCTCTCGGCACCCTCGCCGCCTGCGGCAGCGGGAGCACCGGCGCCGGCGAGACCGGCAAGGGGACTCCGAAGACACTGACCTACTGGGCGTCCAACCAGGGCCCCAGCATCGAGGCGGACAAGGAGATCCTCACGCCCGAGCTGAAGAAGTTCGAGCAGCAGACCGGGATCAAGGTCGAGCTGGAGGTCGTCCCCTGGGCCGACCTGCTCAACCGCATCCTGGCCGCCACCACGTCCGGCCGGGGGCCCGACGTGCTCAACATCGGCAACACCTGGTCCACCTCCCTCCAGGCCACCGGCGCCCTGCTGCCCTGGGACGCGGCCGCCTTCGGCAAGATCGGCGGCAAGGACCGCTTCGTGGACTCCGCCCTCGCCTCGGCCGGCGCGGAGGGACAGGACCCGGCCGCGGTCCCGCTGTACTCCATGGCGTACGCGCTCTACTACCACAAGAAGGCGTTCGCGGACGCGGGCATCGACAAGCCGCCGGCCACCTGGGACGAGCTGGTCGCCGCCGGCAAGAAGCTCTCCACCGGCGGCAAGTGGGGCCTCGGGGTCGAGGGCTCGAACCTGTCCAACAACATCCACCAGGTCTTCGTCCTCGCCAAGCAGCACGGCGCCGACTTCTTCGACGCCTCGGGCAAGCCTGCATTCACCTCCGACGGCGCCGTCGCCGCCGTGAAGCAGTACATCGACTTCATGGCCACCGACAAGATCGTCGCCCCGGGCAACGCGGAATACGCCCAGAACCAGTCACTGCAGGACTTCGCCAAGGGCGACACCGCCATGATCCTCTGGCAGACCGCCGCCACCACCCTCGAGTCCCACGGCATGAAGCCGGAGGAATGGGGCGTCGCCCCGGTCCCCGTGCCCTCCGGCGCCCCCGGCACCGGCCAGAACATCAACTCCATGGTCGCCGGCATCAACCTGGCCGTCTTCAAGAACAGCGACAACCTTGACGGCGCCCTGCAGTTCGTGAAGTTCATGACCGGCGACGAGGAGCAGAAGATCCTCAACAAGACCTACGGCTCCATCCCGCCGGTCAAGACCGCCCAGCAGGACGCGGCCTTCAACACCCCCGACCTCGCCGTCCTGCGCGACACGCTCGCCACGAGCGCCGCCGCGCTCCCGAGAGTTCCGGAGGAGTCGCAGTTCGAGACCGCGGTCGGCACCGCCGTCAAGGAGCTGTTCGCCGACGCGGCCCAAGGGCGTGAGATCACCACCGAGCTGGTCAAGGAGCGCCTGACCAAGGCTCAGCAGCAGATGCCGACGAAGTGAGCCGTCGCGACATGGCCACCGCCACCCAGGATCCGACCCTGCCGGGCCGCCGCACCGCGCGGCCCGGCGGGGCAGGCAGCCGGCGGACACGCCGCCGGAGCCCGCGCCTGCGCCGGGCCAGCCTGCCCTACCTGCTGCTGCTCCCCGCCGCGCTGCTGGAGCTCCTCGTGCACCTGGTGCCGATGCTCACCGGCATCCTGGCGAGCTTCAAGGAGCTCACCCAGTTCTACATCCGGGACTGGAGCGCCGCGCCCTGGCGCGGACTGGAGAACTACCGCGTCTCGGTCGACCTCGACGCCCCCGTGGGCCAGGACCTGCTCAACTCCTTCTTCGTCACCTGCGTCTTCAGCGTCCTGGCGGTCGGCATGTGCTGGCTCCTCGGGACCGCCGCCGCGATCTTCATGCAGGAGAACTTCCGAGGCCGCGGCCTGCTGCGGGCCGTCTTCCTCACCCCGTACGCGCTGCCCGTCTACGCCGCGGCCATCACCTGGGCGTTCATGTTCCAGCGGGACAACGGCATGGTCAACCACGTCCTCGTCGACCAGCTCGGCCTGCTCGACGAGCGCCCCTTCTGGCTGCTGGGCGACAACAGCTTCGTCGCGCTCGCCGTCGTGGCCATCTGGAAGACCTGGCCGTTCGCGTTCCTCATCGTCATGGCGGCTCTGCAGAACATCCCCAAGGAGCTGTACGAGGCCGCCGCGATCGACGGAGCCGGCATCTGGCAGCAGATCCGCAAGATCACCATGCCGTCCCTGCACCCGATCAACCGGGTCCTCGTCCTGGTGCTGTTCCTGTGGACGTTCAACGACTTCAACACGCCGTACATCCTGTTCGGCGACTCCGCGCCGGCGCCCGCGAACCTGATCTCCATCCACATCTACCAGTCCTCGTTCGTCACCTGGAACTTCGGCACCGGATCGGCCATGTCGGTCCTGCTGCTCCTGTTCCTCCTCGTGGTGACGGCCGGGTACCTCCTGGTCACCTCGCGCGGAAGGAAGACCGCCGATGTCTAGCGCGCCGACCGCGCCTCCGCGGTCCTTCCTGTGGGCACGGGCCGTGTTCCTGACCCTGCTGTCCGGGTTCGTGCTCGTGCCGGTGTTCGTCATGGTCAGCAGCTCGCTCAAGCCGCTGCAGGACGTCTCGGGCCGCTTCCGCTGGCTGCCCAGCGGCCTGACGATCAGGCCGTACTTCGACATCTGGGACACGGTCCCGCTCGCCCGCTACTTCGCGAACTCCGTCGTCGTGGCGGGGGTCGCGACCGTCCTCTCGGTGATCATCGCCATCTTCGCGGCGTACGCGGTCAGCCGCTACGACTTCCCCGGCAAGCGGGTCTTCACCGTCACCGTGCTGTCCACCCAGATGTTCCCGGGCATCCTGTTCCTGCTGCCGCTGTTCCTGATCTACGTCAACATCGGCAACGCGACCGGAATCGCCCTGTACGGCTCGCGCGGCGGCCTCATCCTCACCTACCTGACCTTCTCCCTGCCGTTCTCGATCTGGATGCTGATCGGATACTTCGCCTCGATCCCGCGGGCCCTGGACGAAGCCGCGGCCGTCGACGGCTGCGGGCCCGTCGCCACGCTGTTCCGCATCGTCATCCCCGCCGCGATCCCCGGCATCGTCGCCGTCGCCGTCTACGCCTTCATGACCGCCTGGGGAGAGGTGCTGTTCGCCTCGATCATGACCGACGACACCACCCGCACGCTCTCCGTCGGCCTGCAGGGCTACGCCACGCAGAACGACGTCTACTGGAACCAGGTCATGGCCGCGTCACTGACCGTCAGCGTGCCGATCGTCGCCGGATTCCTGCTCCTGCAGCGTTACCTCGTCGCCGGCCTCACCGCCGGAGCCGTCAAGTGACGCCCGCGCCGCCTCTCGGAAGGACCTCTGTGACCCACCCCATCGACCTCGCCGCCCTGCCCCGGGACTTCGCCTGGGGCGTGGCCACCTCGGCCTACCAGATCGAGGGAGCCGTGGCGGAGGACGGCCGATCCCCGTCGATCTGGGACACCTTCTCCCACACCCCCGGCACGATCGACAACGGCGACACCGGCGACGTCGCCTGCGACCACTATCACCGCTGGCCCGAGGATCTCGCCCTGATGAAGGAGCTCGGCGTCACCTCCTACCGGTTCTCGCTCGCCTGGCCGCGGATCGTCCCCGGCGGCGACGGCGCCGTCAACCGGCGGGGCCTCGACTTCTACTCCCGCCTCGTCGACGCCCTGCTGGACGCCGGCATCACCCCGAACGCCACCATCTACCACTGGGACCTGCCGCAGACCCTCCAGGACCGCGGCGGCTGGCCCGTGCGCGAGACCGCCGAGCACTTCGCCGCCTACGCGGCGGTCGTCGCGGACGCACTCGGCGACCGGGTGCGGCAGTGGGCCACGCTCAACGAGCCGCTCTGCTCGGCCTGGATCGGCCACCTCGAAGGCAGGATGGCTCCCGGCGTCACCGACATCACCGCCGCCGTCCGCGCCTCCTACCACCTGTTGCTGGGCCACGGCCTCGCCACCCAGGCGGTGCGCGCCGCCGCGCCCGGCGCGCAGATCGGCATCGTCAACAACCTCTCCACCGTCGGACCCGCCACCGGCTCCGACGCCGACCTGGCCGCCGCCCGCCGCATGGACGGCCACACCAACCGCTGGTGGCTCGACCCTGTGCACGGCCGGGGCTTCCCCGCCGACCTGCGTGAGACGTACGGCGTGGACCTCCCCGAACGTCCGGGCGACCTGGCCACGATCGCGCAGCCGCTGGACTGGCTGGGCCTGAACTACTACTTCCCCATGACGGTCGCCGACGACCCCGGCGGCCCGCCCCCCTTCGCCCGCCAGGTCCCGAGGCCGGGCGCGCCCCGCACCGGCATGGACTGGGAGGTCGACGCCGGTGGCCTGGAGAGCCTGATCATGCGCCTGACCACCGAGTACGGCGCCCGCCGGATCCTCGTCACCGAGAACGGCTCCGCCTATCCCGACACCGTCGGCCCCACCGGCGTCGCCGACCCGGAACGCATCCGCTACCTGGAGGACCACCTGGCCGCCTGCGCCCGCGCCGCCCGCCGGGGCGCCCCGCTCGCCGGTTACTACGCCTGGTCGCTGCTGGACAACTTCGAATGGGCCTACGGCTACGACAAGCGCTTCGGCCTCGTCCACGTCGACTACGCCACCCAGCGCCGTACGGTCAAGAGCAGCGGCCGCCGCTACGCGGAGGTCATCCGCGACCACCGCCTCGCCTCCGCCGTACTCAGGGAGCATGAGCGCCTGGAACGGGCGGCGCGCCGTCCATGACCGGTGATCCCGGTCACCTGGAGGGAGCGCCGAACCAGCGTGGCAGCACGCCGGCCAGCTCCGCCTGGTCCTCGCCGGCCCACGCCACGTGGCCGTCGGGGCGCAGCAGCACGGCGGGGACGTCCAGCTCGGCGCCGGGATCGACGACGTGGTCCACGCGGTCCGCCCAGCCCTCGGCCGAGAGCCGGCCGGTCCGGTCGAGCAGGAGGCCACGGCCGGAGCGCGTCAGCTCGTAGAGGCGGCCGCGCTTCAGCCGGACGTCCCTCAACCGCCGCCCCACCAGCTCGGAACCACCGCCGAGGTCGTAGCGGACACCGATGGCGGTGACCTGCTCGATGAGGTACGTGGTCACCTCGTCGAACTCCATCAGCCGTGCCAGCAGCCGCCCCACCGACCGGGGTCCCGGCTCGGCGGACATCAGGTGCATGCGCACCCGCGTGTCGTCCAGCACGGCGGCGGCCACCGGGCGGCGTTCGGCTTCGTAGGTGCCCAGCAGCTCGCCGGGCGCCCAGCCCGCGACCTCGGCGGCCAGTTTCCACCCGAGGTTGAACGCGTCCTGAATGCCGAGGTTGAGCCCTTGCCCGCCGGCCGGCGGATGGATGTGGGCCGCGTCGCCTGCCAGGAGCACCCGGCCGTCGCGGTAGCGTTCGGCCAGTCGGGCGGCGTCGCCGAAGCGGGACAGCCAGCGAGGCGCCCGCACGCCGAAGTCCGTGCCCGCGACCGCCCTGAGCCCCTGCCGGAACTCCTCCAGCGTCGGCGGCACGGCACGGTCCTCGGCCACGCCCAGGGCGGGCACGATCACCCGGTACATCCCGTCGCCCAGCGGCAGCAGTCCGAAGCGCGGCTGGGTCTCGCGGATCCGCGCGACGGCGGCGGCGATCGCCTCGGGATCCTCGTCCGCCCTCATCTCGCCGAGCAGTGTGTCCAGTCTGCTCGGCTCGCCGGGAAAGCCGACGCCGAGCAGCTTGCGCACCGTGCTGCGCCCGCCGTCGCAGCCCGCGAGGTAGCGGGAGCGCAGCCGCGTGCCGTCGCTCAGTTCGGCGGTCACGCCGTGCTCGTCCTGGCTGAGGCCGGTCAGCTCGGCGCCCCGCCTGATCTCCGCGCCCAGCCCGGCGGCGTGCTCGGCCAGCAGTCGCTCGGTGACGGTCTGCGGGATGGCGAGGAGGTAGCCGTGCGCGGTGTCCAGCCCGGCGGGCGCGGGCCGGTCGGCCCCCGCGAGGGAGGCGCGCAGCGGGTGCCGCCGGCCGTGCGCGAGGAAACGCTCCAGCAGGCCGCGCTGGTCCATCACCTCGATGCTGCGCACGTGCAGGCCCTGAGCCTTGGCGTACGGGGCCGGCTCGGCGTCCTTCTCCAGCACGAGCACCTGCGCGCCGTGCAGCCGCAGCTCGGCCGCCAGCATCAGGCCGGTGGGCCCGCCACCGGCGATGACCACGTCGAACATGTACTGCCCCCCTGTGTTGTACGACTTCCGGTCCGGCAGTCTGCGGCATGACCCGGGCCTTGCCGCAAGTCCCGCCGCGGAGCACGTCCACTTCATCAGCATTGACTTATATAAGCCGATACTGAAATTATGGGCCCGCGCACGCGTACGACGTGCTCGGCGGCGCTGTAGGCACCCCAAGGAGGTCGGCATCCTGCTGGAACATCTTCGCCAGTTCTGGAGCCGGCGCCTGGACGCGCTGGGCGCCGAACTCGCACGTGCCCGGCGCGAGCGCCACCACCCGCCTGACGAGACGCCGTCCCCGGAGGGACGCACCTCGCCGACCGGATCACCGCCCCCCAGCGGGCACCAAAGGAGCAGACCGATGAGGAAGAACCTCACCGCCACAGCGGCCGGCGGCACGACACGGAGGCTGCTGATGTGCGGCGTCGTCGCCGGCCCCCTCTACATCATCGCGGTCCTGCTGCAGATACTCACCAGGGACGGGTTCGACATCAGCCGCTACCCGGCCAGCATGCTGAGCAACGGCGACCAAGGGTGGATCCAGATCGCCAACTTCGCGGTCAGCGGCCTGCTGTTCGTGGCGGGAGCCGTCGGCCTGCACCGGGCTCGCGGTCCGGCGGGCTGGGACGGCACATGGGGGCCGCGGCTGGTCGGCGTCTTCGGCGCCGGGATGATCGCCGCCGCCTGCTTCTCCGCCGACCCCGCCGACGGCTTCCCGCCGGGGACGCCCGTCGGCCCGCCCACGAGCATGAGCACGCAGGGGATGCTGCACTTCCTCGTCTCCGGGGTCGCCTTTCTCGCGCTGATCGCCGCGTGTTTCGTGTTCGGCCGGCGGTTCGCGGCGGCCGGCCGTCGCGGCTGGGCCGCCCTCAGCATGGTGACCGGCGCGCTCTTCGTGGCAGGCTGGATCTCGATCTTCGTGGTGCAGGGCTCCAGGGTGGCCAATGTCGCCTTCGCCCTCGCCATCGCGCTCGCCCTGGCGTGGGCGTCGCTCGTGGCGGCGTACCGGCTGTCCTCGACCCGGCGCGACGGCATCGCCCTGACCGTGGTCTGACCGGGCGGCTTCGCCGCGACCGGGGGCCGGTTGCGGCGAAGCGCGTGAAGGTCTGCGAGCGTCGTCGGGTCACACGCCCGTGATGGTCCACTGGTTGTTGGTGCTGTTGTTCGGCGTCCACATGGCCACGGTGGAGCCGGAGGTGCCGTTGCCCATGCCGTCGAGGGCCGTGCCGGTGCCGCGGTTGATGATCTGGTAGCGGTCGTTGCCCGTGCTGTTGAGTCGCCACTGCTGGTTGTTGCCGCCGTCCCACGCGGCCTGCCGGGCGTTGGCTCCGTTGGCGGTGTTGCCCCAGCTGTCGGCGACCATGCCGTTGGTGCGGTTGACGATGCGGTACCACCCGCCGCCCAGGGCGACGAGCTGCCACTGCAGGTTGGTGCTGCCGTCCCAGTTCCACTGCTTGAGGTTCGACCCGGAGGCGACGTTGCCGCCGCTGTCCAGCGCCAGGCCGGTGGTCGCGTTCGTGATCCGCACGTAGGTCGTGGGCGGGGGGCCGGCGGATCCGGTCATACGGTACGTACGGCCGGCCTGGCCGCTCAGTCTGATGACGTCGTTCTCGGGTTTGGTGACGCTGACGGCATCGCCGGTCGCGGCGTCGACCACCTGATAGGTCCCGGTGAAGATCCGGCCGCGCACGTTGACCGTGCCGTCACGGTCGAACCTGATGAGGAACTCGGTGTTCCCGCCGGAGCTCCAGGTCGCGTCCACGGTGTAGCCGCCGCGCCCGCGAAGACCCTGCACCTTCCCGCTCGGCCAGGCCGCCGGGAGCGCCGGCAGCACGTGGAGCTCGCCGTTGTGGCTCTGCAGCAGCATCTCGGCGATGCCGGACGTCGCGCCGAAGTTGCCGTCGATCTGGAACGGCGGGTGCAAATCGAACATGTTGGGCGCGAGCCGGGCGGTCGTCACGAGGGCGCGGATCAGGTCGTGCGCCCGCGTGCCCTCCTCCATCCGCGCCCAGTAGTTGATCTTCCACGCCAGCGACCAGCCCGTGCCGTCGTCGCCGCGCAGTTCGAGGGTCCGCCGCGCGGCGGTGTACAGCGCGGGGGTGCCGCGCTTGGTGATCTGGTTGCTGGGGTGCAGGCCGTAGAGGTGGGAGATGTGCCGGTGGTTCTGCTCGGTCTCGACCCAGTCGTACAGCCACTCCTGGATGTTGCCGCGTGAGCCGACCCGCATCGGGGGGAGCCGGTCGCGGGCGGCCAGGACCTGCGTACGGAAGCCGGCGTCGGTGCCCAGGAGTTCGCTCGCCCTGGCGCAGCCGTTGAACAGGTCCCGCAGGATCTGGTTGTCCATCGTGGGTCCGGCGCAGATGCTGACGCCCGAGTGGTGGGTCAGTTCGGGGGAGTTCGACGGGTTCGTGACCAGGTATTTGAGGGTCGGTTCCTCCACGAGAGTCTCCAGGAAGAACTGCGCGGCCCCCTTCATGGCCGGGTAGTACTGCCGGAGGAAGTCGAGATCGCCGGTGAAGAGGTAGTGGTCCCAGATCATGGTGGCCAGCCAGGCGCCGCCGGTCTGCCACATGCCCCAGGTAGCGCCGTCGACGACCGAGCTGCCCCGCCAGCCGTCGGTGTTGTGGTGGGTCACCCAGCCGCCGGCGTTGTACTGCACCCGCGCCGTGCGGGCGCCGCTGACCGTGAGATCGTTGACCATCCTGAACACCGGCTCGTAGCACTCCGACAGGTTGGTCGTGTCGGCCGGCCAGTAGTTCATGGGCAGGTTGGCGTTGAGTGTGTACTTCGAGTCCCAGGACGGGGTCAGCGAGTCGTTCCAGATGCCCTGCAGGTTGGCGGGCTGGGTGCCCGGCCGCGAGGAGGAGATCAGCAGGTAACGGCCGTACTGGAACAGCAGCGCCGCGAACTGCGGGTCGTTGCTGCCGGCGTGCTGCGCGATCCGTACGTCGGTCGGCTGGTCGGCCGCCGCGGTACGGCCGAGGTCGAGCGTCGTGCGCCCGAACAGCCGCTGGTAGTCGGCGACGTGCCGGCCGCGCAGGTCGTCGTAGGTCCGGGTGACGGCGGCGTCGAGATGGCGCCGGGCGATGCCCTGATAGTCGCCGCCGACATCCTTGTAGTTCACGTAGCCGGAGCCGATGGAGATCAGCACCGTCACGCTGTTGGCGGACCTCACCTGCAAGGTGCCGCCCGAGCTGCTGACGCTGCCGCCTTCGGCGACGGCCCGGGCCAGCGCCAGGAATTTGACCTTGCCGGCCAGGCCCCTCTGGTCGCCGGAGATGCCGTCGAGCGCCACCGTCGTGCCGTCCGGGCTGGACCGCGTCGTCCGCTGCGGGCTGCCGAACGTCGCGGAGAACGTGATCGAGCCGGGCTTGTCGGCGGTCAGGCGGATGGCGATCACCTGATCAGGCGCGCTCGCCAGCACCTCGCGCCGGTACCGTACGCCGTTCTGCAGGTAGGTCACCGTCGTGGTGGCCGTGCTCAGGTCCAGGATGCGGTTGTACTCCGAGACCCCGGTGGCGCTGCCGAAGGTCAGTCGCAGGTCGCCGACGGGCTGGTAGGCCAGCTGCGCCGAAGGGTTGCCCAGCATGTTCTGGTCGACGAGGGTCTGGGCCTGGCTCCACTGGTTCTGGAAGACCAGTTGCCGGATCTGCCCCAGCGCCGCCGCGCCCTTCGTGTTGCTCTGGTCGTACGGGCCGCCGGCCCAGATGGTGTCCTCGTTGAGCTGCAGCCGCTCGGTGTCGACGTTGCCGAACACCATGGCGCCCAGGCGGCCGTTCCCGATCGGCAGCGCGCGCAGCCACTCCGTGCCGGCGCTTTCGTCGTACCACAGGGCCAGGTCGTTCGCGGCCCTCACCTCCGCGGGCGCCACCGAAGAGGCCCGGGCCACGGCCGTCCACTGCAGGGGCAACAGCGCGGCGCCGGCTCCGGTCACGCCGAATCTCAGCACTTGTCTACGCGATACATCGGCCATTTCGCTTCTCCAAGCCCATGGGGGTGGACGTGCCTGGGTGTTGGTGGCCGTCGCCGGGGCGATCGACTCGTCCCCGGCGACGACGCGTGGTCAGATGTCAGGCGCGGGCCCACTTCTGGTTGGTGGCGCCGGTGCAGGTCCAGATCTGCACCTTGGTGCCGTTGGCGGTGCCGTATCCGGACACGTCCAGGCACTTGTTCGCGCCCACCGCCGTGATGGTGCCGTCGGTGTTGAGGCGCCATTTCTGGTTGTTCTGACCGTTGCAGTCCCAGATGATCACGCTGGTGCCGTCGGCGGTGCCGGCGCCGTTGACGTCGAGGCACTTGCCGCCGTAGACCCGCAGCTCACCGGAGCTGGTGGAGGTCCACTGCTGGTTGGACTGGCCGTTGCAGTCCCAGATCTGCGCCTGCGCGCCGTTGGCCTGCGAGGCTCCGTTGACGTCCAGGCACCGGCCCGACGCCGCACCCTTGAGCGCGCCTGACGTCGGCGGACTGACCGTGGCGGTCGGTGTCGGGTTCGGGTCGCCGCCTCCGAACTGCGTGAAGAAGTTCCACACCACCGGCCTGGTCCAGGAGTTCTCGCCGGGCTCGAAGTCACCGGGCTTCCCGTCCACGGGACCGGGGGTGTGGCCGGCGTCGAACGCCGCCCATGCGACCGGATAGCCCGCCCGGCATCCCGAGTAGTTGGTGACGACGTGCGTCAGGCTGCCCTGCGCCGGCTCCGGCGGGTTCTGTGCGGTGCAGCCGTTGTTCCTGACGAACCTGTCACGCAGCGAGCGGCCCGCGGAGATGTTGAGCACCGGATCCCTGAGGCCGTGCAGCCCGATGTACGCGATGGGCTCGTTGCCGCCGCTGCACCCGCTGAGCTGGCCGCCGGAGTAGACCGCCACGGCGCGGAAGACCGTCGCCCTGGCGCACGCGAGCGCGTAGCTCATGCCGCCGCCGTAGCTGAAGCCCATGGCGAAGCGCTGGGAGGTGTCCACACAGAGGTCGGCCTCGATCCGCCGGATCATGTCGTCGACGAAGGTGACGTCCTCACCGCCCGAGTTGGCCCAGCCGTTGTTGAAGCCCTGAGGCGCGACGAAGATGGCGGTGTTGTTCGACAATGCCCTGAGCCCGTAATAGGACCAGGGGTATCCGCTGGTTCCGCCGCCGTCGACATCGTTGGCGGTGCCGCCATTCCAGTGGAATCCGAAAATCAGCCTGTACTGGGTGTTGTTGTTGTAGTTATCCGGAATTCTCAGGATAAAGTTACGGTTTTTCCCGCTGGTCGTGATCGACTGCGAACCGCTTCTCAGCGTCGGGGTCCTGCCGCATCCCGCGGTGCCCGCGAGGGCGCTCTGTTGCGCGGGGCGCGGGGGCGCGCTGTCGCCCAGGGCCGCGTGCACCGTGGCCAGGACGACGAGCAGTACAGCGGACGCGATAGCGGTGAAGAGGTATCTGAGCCTCGACATCACGCGAATTCCTTTGCCGTTCTCGGGGGGTGAAACACGCAGAAGGAAAGCCATTTCCACCGCCTTTGTTAGCGCTAACTCAACGCCGACTCAAGGGGATCTCCTTTCTTTCCTGAGGCTGGAGGCGATGGTGCAGCGGAGCAAATATGACCGTGACAAGACCTGTCAAGACTCGGCCTCCGCGACGTCGAGAACCCGCGCCTGAGACGACCCCGTCGCTGCGGCGCCTGACCAGGAGAAGCGGCCGCGGCCACCGCTGACGGGCCGCGGTGAAACTTTCACAGTCCGCGATCGAATCGGTTCCGAGGGCGCGGACGGGCGCTAACGCCGCAGCCGTACGGGGTCGGCCGGGCCGCTGCGGCGCACGATCCAGGCCTCGGTGATGTGATTGAACATCGCCTCGGCGGCGCCCGCGGGATCGTGGGCGGCGATGCGCTCGTAGATGCGGCGGTGGCCGAGGTTCGACGCCACGCAGAGCGCCCGCTCGGTCCGGCCGAGGTAGCGGGCGGTGCTGAGGACCTGGCTCTCCAGCGCCCGTACGACGCCACGGGCGATGCGGTTCCCCGACGCCTGCATGATCGTGTCGTGGAAGGCGCGGTCGCTCTCGGCGTACGTCATCGGGTCGTCCACGAGCTCGTCCATCCGGTCCACCAGCGCCCGCAGCTGCTCCACGGTCTCCGGCCCGGCCACGCGGGCGGTGACGTTGGCCATGTCGGACTCCAGCACGCGCCGGGTGACGACGAGGTCGTCGAGAATCGCCAGGCTCTCCTCCGCGGCGATGGTCGCGGCGAGAACGAGCTCGTCGAGCATGTCCCACATCGACGGCGGGGTCACCATGGTGCCGGCGCCCTGGCGGACCTGCACCAGCCCCTTCTCCTGCAGGATCTTCACCGCCTCCCGCACGACGGTGCGGCTCACGGAGAAGGCTTCGCAGAGCGCGGGCTCGGGGGGCAGCGAGGTGCCCGGCGGGTGCACCCCGCGAACGATGCGCTCCACCAGCTCGGCTGTCACCGCTCTGGCGAGACTGGCGGGTCGTCGTACCCAGGCCGGTTGCGCCGGGACGCCGCCAGGCGCTTCCTGCGATGCCGTCATTGATCCCTCCGGTGGCCTGGCACGTGGCGGCGCCACCGCGTCAGTATACGACAGTCCCTATTGACGTTATACGTCATACGAATTATGTTTGCGCCTGGTCCAGCGGTCCTTGGGAAAGCGGGCAGCGATGAAGCAGCGAGCATTATGGTCGGCCTTGATGGTCATGGCGCTGGTCTCGGCCGGTTGCGGGAGCGCGGCCAGGCCCCAGTCACCATCCGGGGACTCGGCGCAGGAGCAGCAGAAGCTCTTGGTCTGGGACTGGAAGTCCGGTGAGCCGGCCGCGGCCGACTACATCGAGAAGGCCAAGGCCGACTTCGCCAAGCGGCATCCCGGGCTCACCGTCGAGTTCGTCGCCCAGCCGTTCGACCAGTACTACACCCTGCTCGGCACGGCGATCCAGGCCGGCAAGGGGCCCGACGTCATGCTCTTCAACGGGGGAGGGCAGATCCGCGACCGGGTCGACGCGCTCCTCCCGCTGGACCAGTACGTGGCCGAGGACAAGAGCCGGCTGGCGGGCTGGGACGCCTTCAGCAAGGACGGCAAGACCTACGCCGCGCCGGTGACCCTGCAGGGGCACCCGATCTACTACAACAAGGCGCTCTACGAGAAGGCCGGCCTCGACCCGGCCGACCCGCCCAAGACCTGGGACGAGTTCGTGAGCGGCTGCGCCGCAGTCAAGAAGGCGACCGGGGCCACCTGCTTCGCGCTCGGCAACAAGGAAGGCGCCGGAATCCAGTTCTTCCTGTCGGGCCTCGGGTCCGGCGTCCTGACGCCCCAGGAGTACGACGACTGGATCGCCGGGAAGCGCGACTGGACCTCTCCGCACGTGCGGCGGATCTTCGAGCTGTGGAAGGAGGCCGGCGACAAGGGGCTGAACAACGACGGCGCCAACTCCACCGCGATGTTCACCGACATCTTCCGGGTCTTCGAGACCGGTAAGGCCGCGCACATCATCGGGCTGATGTCGGACGTCGGGCACTGGAAGGACTTCGGGGAGTTCCTGCCGCCCGACAAGATCGGCGTCATGCAGGCCCCGGTCGTTACCGATGGAGCCACCCCGAGCCTTCCGTACGACGGCGGCATCGGCTACGCGGTCGCCAAGTGGACGAAGGACCCCGCGCTGGCCGCCGACCTGGTGCGCTCCCTGACCTCGACCGACGCCCTGACGGCGTTCTACGCGAAGGCCGGCGCGATCGCGTCCGACACGACGATCGACTTCGCGCAGGCCGGCCCGGCCGTCGCCGCGATCGCGTCCGAGATCAAGACCGGCAGACCCGCGCTGCACGTGGCGCTGTCCTCCAAGACCCTGGATCTGATGGGCAGACTGTCCCAGCAGCTCCTGAGCGGTTCGACCACCGTGGACAAGGTCGTGGAGCAGCTGGCCGCCTCCGACCGGGCGAGCTGACCGCGTGCCGATCGAAAGCCCGTCGCGGTTGGTCCGCCCGGCCGGCTCCGGGCGGGCCGGCGCGGCGACCGTCACGCACCGGGGACGCCGCCGGGACGCCCGTCGGGGGCGGGCGGAGCGCATCGCCCCCTACGTCCTGGTGGCCCCGGCCGTACTGATCATCGTGGGGCTGCGGCTGTGGCCGCTGGTCCTCGGGGTCAACTTCTCCTTCACCGGTGACGGCGAGCTCAACGGAACCCCGGTCGGCCTGAGCAACTACCTGGAGCTGGCCGGCGACCCGTTGTTCCGCACCTCGCTGCGCAACGTCGGGCTGCTGGTGCTGCTGCTTCCCGTGGCGGTGGCGATCCCGGGTCTGCTCGCGACCTTCATCTATCTGCGCGTGCCGGGTCACCGGGTCTACCGCAGCGTCTACTTCTTCCCTGCCGTGCTCTCGCCGGTGATCGTCGGCGCGATCTTCAACCTCCTGCTCGGGTACGACGGCCCGTTGAACGCCCTCCTCGGGACGGTCGGCGTCGGCCCCGTCGACTGGCTCGGCGATCCGGGCGTCGCCATGTTCACGGTCGTCGGCGTGCACATCTGGGCGACGTTCGGGATGGCCCTGGTGGTGTTCCTCGCCGGGTTCAGCACCCTGGACGCCTCGCTGCTGGACGCCGCCCGCGTGGACGGCGCGTCGCTCCGCCGGACGATCTGGCACGTGATCATCCCGAGCCTGACCCGCACCATCCAGTTCGTCTTCGTGACCACGATGATCGGGATGCTGACGTCCATGTTCGGCCTGCTCTTCGTCATGACCAACGGCGGTCCGGAGGGATCGACCTACCTGCCGGAGTTCTACATCTGGCACCAGCAGGGACAGATGAACCAGCCGGCGCTCGCCTCGGCCGCCTCGACGGTTCTCTTCGTCGTCATGCTCGTGGTGGGGCTCCTGCAGATCACCCTGCTCCGCCGCTCGGGGAGGCAGGACTGATGGCCGGCAGGCGTTTGGTCAGGTGGGTGGCCGCCGTCCCGATGGCGCTCCTCGCGCTGGCGACGATCTATCCTCTCGTGTTCACCGGCAACGTCGCGATGAAGACCCGCCGCGACTACATCCTCGACCGGTTCTCCCCGGCGGGCTCCCTGAGCTGGGACAACCTCGCCGAGGCGTGGGCCGGCGCCGGAATGGCGCGCTACTTCGTCAACTCGTTCGTCGTCGTGGCGTTCGCCGTGGCCCTGCTGCTGCTGTTGGGGTCGATGGCGGGGTTCGCGCTGAGTCAGCTGCGGTTCCGCGGCTCTTCGATGGTCTTCCTGGGCTGTCTCGCGGGACTGTTCGTGCCGTTCCAGGTGATCATGGTGCCGCTCACCAGGATCATGGCCGACCTCGGGCTCATCGACACCTATCCGGGACTGATCCTGGCCTACGTCGCGCAGTTCCTGCCCTTCACCGTCTTCCTGATGACCAGCCACTACCGGACCATCCCCGCGGAGATCGTGGACGCGGCCAGGATCGACGGGAACACGGTGTACGGCGTGTACCGGCGGATCATGCTTCCGCTGGGCGTTCCCGCGCTGCTGTCGGTCGGCATCCTCGACGCCCTGTTCTGCTGGAACGACGTGCTCATCTCCCTGCTCATGATGCCGTCGCCCGAGCATCGCACCCTCATGATCGGGGTCAACGCGCTGCGCGGACAGTATTCCGACGACGTCCCCGGCTTCGCCTCGGGAGTGCTGATCGCCGCCGTACCCGTACTGATGATCTATCTGTTCCTCCAGCGCCAGATCGCCGACGGCGTCACGGCCGGTTCCACGAAGGGCTGACATGCGGATCACGGGGTATCGGACCGCGACGACGGTCCAGGAATGGGGCCGTCCCGTCGGCGACGCCAACGGCGTCTTCGCCGACGGAGTCGTCTCGGTGCCGCTCGTCATGGTGGACACCGACGAGGGGATCACCGGCATCGGCCTCGGGCCGCACGTGGAGATCGACGCCGTTTTCGCCGCGATCGAGGGCGAGGACCCGCGCGGCGTGACGGCGCTCTACGACCGCATGCTGCGGCGGACCTTCAAGGCCGGCCACGTCGGCGCCGTGTTCGGCACGATCGGCGCACTCGACACCGCCCTGTGGGACATCAAGGCCCAGGCGGCCGGCGAGCCGCTCTGGCGGCTGCTCGGCGGACGCGACCGGCGGGTGCCCGCCTACGCCTCAGGCATCGACATCGGCCTGACCGACGACGAGCTCGTCTCGGTCTACCAGGTCTACGCCGAGCGCGGTCTGCGCGCGGCCAAGATCAAGGGCGGCCTCGACATCGAACGTGACCGGCACCGCCTGACCCTGGTGAGGGACGTCCTGACCGAGGCCGGGCACGGCTCGCGGCCGGGCCTGATGCTCGACGTGAACGAGGTCTGGACCCGCAAGCAGGCGGTCCGGCACGTCTGCGAGCTCGAACGCAGCCTCGATCTCACATGGATCGAGGAGCCGGTCCGCCGGTGGGACGCCGAAGGGCTGGCCGTGGTCGGTCGCGGGATCCGCGCCTCCGTCGCCACGGGGGAGAACCTCACCGGACTCGAGCAGTTCCGCCCGCTGCTGGCCGCGGGGGCCGTCGACATCGTCCAGACGGCCGTGGTCTGGGGGGTGACCCACTTCCTCCGGGTGTCCGCGCTGGCGCACGCCCACGACCTGCCGGTCAGCCCGATCGGGAACGTGCCGGTCGCGCTGCTGCACGCCGCGACGTCGGTGCCGAACCACCTGGCCAGCGAGTTGCAGGACCTGCACCCGCCGGTCGGGCTCTCGCTCGACCTGCAGGTCGAGGACGGCGCGTTCGTCCTCGGGGACTCGCCGGGCCTCGGCATCACGATCGACGAGTACGCGATCAACGCCTACACCCGCCGGCCGGATGCCAGGGCCGCGGACGGCCCCCACATCCGGCCGGAGCACGCCGGGCGACAGCTGCTGGCGGTCACGGACGGCTTCGATCAGACCTGGCGTCAGGTGCCTCAGCGGTAGCCGGCGGCGATGATGTCGGCCTGGACGGCGTTCTCTGTGGCGTCGGTGGGATAGCCGGCGACCATGGCTCCCTCGTAGAAGGTCCCGGCGCTGAGGTTGGCGCCGCCGTCGGGCTTGCAGCAGTCGCCGCCGCTGCCCAGGATGATGGCCCCTTGCTTCTTCATCGGGCTGTAGCCGTTGGGGAGCGGCCCGTCGTAGAGGGTGTAGAGGCTGCCGGACTGCGCGTTGCTGCCCTTGATGGCGAACCGGCTGGTGCCGTTGTTCTTCAGCGTGGCGGTGACGAACTTGTGGGGGAAGGCCCGCTGGTTGGTGTTCCAGGACTGGCTGCCGCCGGGGTAGAGCCCCCATTCGAGGTCGGCCTGGACCCAGGGGCCGCTGCCCTGGCAGCCGCCGAACCAGCACTGGACGCTGAAGTTGATGGCGTCCATGGCGCCGGCGGCGTCGGCCTTCCTGGTCGTCTCGCTGTTGCCGTAGTCGAAGCAGCAGCCGCCGTTGACGTGGGTGCCGCTGGTGACCATGTACATGCCCTCGGGCGCGCTGCCGGTGGGCACGCCGGTCAGGTGGCCGTCCCGCCAGTAGCTGTTGCCGGGGTTGATGTAGAGCGAGTACGCCTTGCCGCCGCCGACGGTGAGCGACTCGGTGGTCGCGACCGCGGGCCTGCTCTGAGGGGAGCCGGGGACCACGCTGGAACCCTGGTACCACAGGTCGTTGCCCCGACCGGACTGGTCGTACACGACGGTGATGACGCACGTGGTGCCGGCGCAGAACGAGTCCTGGGCCGCCGCGTTGGCGACACCGCCCGCGGTCAGCACGCCGATGTTCCTGGTCGTGCTGTCGGAGGAGCGCCTGACCTGGTAGAGGTTGCCGTTGTACGAGCCGTAGAGCGCCCGCGTCGTGCTGTGCGCGGCCACGCACGGCGTGCCGCCGGAGGCGTAGATGTCGCACGCGCGCGCGCCGGGCGGCGGCGGGGTCGTCGTCGGAGTGGACCCGGCGCCGGTGGTCCACTTCTGGTTGGCGCCGCCGTGGCACGCCCAGATCTGCACTTTGGCACCGTTGGCGGTGCCGTTCCCTGACACGTCCAGGCACTTGTTCGCGCCGACCGCAGTGATGGTGCCGTCGGTGTTGAGGCGCCATTTCTGGTTGTTCTGGCCGTTGCAGTCCCAGATGATCACGCTGGTGCCGTCGGCGGTGCCGGCGCCGTTGACGTCCAGGCACTTGTTGCCGTAGACCCGCAGCTCGGTCGCGGCCGTTGAGGTCCACTGCTGGTTGGGCTGGCCGTTGCAGTCCCAGATCTGCGCCAACGCGCCGTTGGCCTGCGAGGCTCCGTTGACGTCCAGGCACCGGCCCGACCCCACGCCCACCAGCGGCGTGGTCGCCGCCGAGGCCGGCGCCGACCAGGTCAGTACGGTGGCCAGGAGGGTCGCCAGCGCCGCCACCACAGCCGCGACGACGGCCGCCCGGGAGCCTGGCAAGGGAACGGATGAAGGCTGCATGTCGTACTCCTTGGAGGCAGGGTCAGACGGAGACAGCCGCGGTGTCCGGCGAAGCACATATGACGGGCGGACCGGCTGTCAAGGCTCGGTCCTGTCCGGCGGCCTGCCGCAGGCGCGCTCATCGGTGACGCTGGTGGCCGGGCTCCATGAAACGTTCATCCGTCGCCGGTGCGGACGGCCGGATCACTGGGACGAGAAGAGGCGCTGCTGGATCTCTCTGCGGTAGTCGTCGAGGGTGTTGTCGATGTGCGTGGCCGCGGCCTGGGCGGCCGCTTCCGGGTCGCCGGCGTGGATGGCGCGGTAGATGGCGTCGTGCTCCTCGACGGCCTTGGCGGCGTGCCCGCCCACCGAGCCGCTCAGCCCGATGAGGTTGGACTGCGCCTGCAGCCTGCGGGCCTCTCGCACCGCCACCTGGAGGAACATGTTGTGCGAGGCCGTGGCGATGGCGGCGTGAAAGGCGTTGTCGCCCTTGACGAACAGGTCTTCCTGCCCGGTCTCGAAGCCGTGGCGGCACACACCGGCCGCCTCCTCGATGGCCCTCAGCTCGGCGGGGGTGGCGCGGCGGGCGGCCAGCCTGCTGGTCTCCATCTCCTGCGCCCGGCGGAATTCGAACAGCATGTAGACGTGGTCGAGGTCGGTCGGGAGGAAGAAGGAGGCCCAGCGCCCGGTGCCGAACATCCCCTCGCCGTCGGCCACGTACAGGCCGCGGCCCTTCTGGGCGCGCACCCGGCCGAGCGCGGAGAGGATCTTCACCGCCTCGCGCACCACGGTGCGGCTGGTGCCCAGTTGCCGGGCCAGCTCGTTCTCGGTCGGCATGCGGTCGCCGGGACGCAGGCCGAGCCGGACGATCAGTTCGAGTACCTGCTCGGCCGCCACCTCGTAGCCCGGCCGGTATCCGCTCTCGTGGGGGGTGTCGGTCACTGTGCTTCCTCCTCGCCGTTCCTGCAAAGTATGGCTGATGAGGTCGCCCTCCCAGGCTCGGAGGCCGGGCCGATGAGTAGGACACATATGAACGGTTCATGCGAGGCCGATCGGCGCCGGCGGACGCGGTGCGGGAATTCACGCTGGTCAATAGCCCGAATCGGCTAACCAGGGCAAGATGCACGGTGTGCAAAGAGTGAAATAAGCGGGCTTAAGGTCTTGACGGGTTTCGAGACTCACAACGTAATGGGAGGCGAAGGCCCTCGGAAGGGCGTCACCTGCCTGAGCAGAGCGTGACCCGGCCACACCCGCACCCCCCGAAGGAACCACTGTGCAGTCAGCTTCGCCCGTCACGGCGCTGAGACCGTTCCTCATCGGCATCGTCGCGGCGCTGGCCGCGACGTTCGCCCTCGTCGCCCCCGCCACCCCGGCCCTCGCGGCCACCACGACCCTCTACGCCTCACCCACCGGCACCGGCACCGCCTGCACGTCCGCCCAGCCGTGCTCGTTGTCCGCGGCGCAGACGGCGGTACGTTCGCAGAACGGCGCCATGTCCGGGGACATCGTCGTCGAACTGGCCGACGGGGTGTACCGGCTCTCGGCGCCGCTCCGGCTGACCGCCGCCGATTCCGGGAACAACGGCTACACCGTCAAATGGCAGGCCGCCGCAGGCGCGCACCCCGCCATCAGCGGAGCCAAAGCGGTCACCGGATGGACCGTGGCCGACTCCGGGAAGAACATCTGGCGCGCCAACGTCGGCACCGGCATCGACACCCGGCAGCTGTACGTCAACGGCGCCGTCGCCACCCGGGCGCGCACGACCGTGAACCGGTCCGACTTCACCGCCACCACCACCGGTCTGAGGTTCGGCAACAGCGCCCTGAGCTACCTGAACAACCTCGCCGACCAGAGCCGGGTCCAGATGGAGAGCGTGGGTTCGTTCACGGACCGCTACGTGACGGTGCAGAGCATCAGCGGGAACTTCATCACGATGCAGCAGCCCGGCTGGAACAACAACACCTTCGGCTACGACACCTTCACGCAGCCGCACCGGGCGGGCCCGCTGTACCTGGAGAACGCCTACGAGTTCCTGGACGCGCCGGGAGAGTGGTACATCAACCCCGGCACCGGCGTCCTCTACTACATCCCGGCCGCCGGGCAGAACATGAGCAACGTCAACGTCGAGCTGCCGGTTCTCCAGTCCCTGGTGAACGTCGGAGGCACCTACGACGCACCCGCGCACCACATCACGTTCAGCGGGATCACGTTCACCGGCACGACCTGGCTCGGAGCCAGCGGCAACCAGGGCTACGCCGACCAGCAGACCGGCGCCTACATCGCGGGCACCTGGAGCTGGCCCGCCGACAGGCTGACCTCCTGCCAGGAGGGCTGCCAGCAGTTCGAGGCCGCCCGGCCGCACTGGCAGCAGATGCCGGCGGCCGTGCAGGTGTCCGCGGCCAACAACGTCACCTTCACCGACTCCCGGTTCGTCAACCTCGGTCAGACCGCCGTGGGCATCGGCAACGACGCCAACGCGCACGCCAGCGGCGTCGGCCTGGGCGCCGGCGACATCACGGTCACCCGATCCGAGATCGCCCAGAGCTCGGCCGGCGGCGTCGTGGTCGGCGGCGTGCGCGCCGACGCGCACCACCCCAGCGACCAGCGGATGGTCAACCGGAACATCACCGTCAGCAACAACCGCATCCACGACCTCGGCCTGGACTACCGGGGCATCGTCTCGGTCCTGACCACCTACGTCACCAACACCGACGTCTCGCACAACGAGGTCTACAACCTGCCGTACACCGGCATGTCGATCGGGTACGGCTGGGGCGCCAACGAGCCGGGCGGCAGCAACCAGTACGCCAACCGCGGCCTCTACAACTACCAGCCGCGCTACACCACTCCCACCACCGCGTCCGGCAACAAGCTCATCGGCAACTACGTGCACGACGTCATGCAGCAGATGACCGACGGCGGCTGCATCTACACGCTGTCGTGGAACCCGAACGCGGTGATCAGCGGCAACCACTGCCTGCGCACCAACGGCTGGTTCGGGATCTACTTCGACGAGGGCTCCAAGTACTACACCGTCACCGGCAACGTGCTCTCGAACACCGGGACCTGGGCCACCGCCAACTACTGGGGCGGCGAGAACATGGGGAACTTCACCGTCACCGGCAACTGGTCGACCAACGGCAGCACCAACGTGACCAACGGCGACCGCGGCAACGTGGTGAACAACAACGTCACCGTCACCAACGGCGCCTGGCCCGCGGGAGCCCAGGCCGTGATGGCGTCCGCCGGCCCCGGTGGCCAGCCGTCGGGGAACACGGGGGCGCTCAAGGGCGTGGGGTCGGGCCGGTGCCTGGACGTCAACGGCGCCTCGCAGGCCAACGGCGCGTTGGCGCAGATCTGGGACTGCAACGGCCAG
>NZ_FOHX01000002.1:227720-307743 GCF_900111685.1 Nonomuraea wenchangensis | reverse complement strand
GCGGTCGGCGCGAACAAGTGCCTGGACGTGTCAGGGAACGGCACCGCCAACGGCACCAAGGTGCAGATCTGGACCTGCACCGGCGGCACCAACCAGAAGTGGGCCCGTGCCTAGATCCGACAGTGGAGGAACAGTAATGTCCCGACGTCCATGGCTCACTTTGTTGACCACGGTGGCGCTGATCACTTCCGGAACACTCGCGCTCGACGCCCCTCCCGCCAACGCCCTCGTCATCCCGGCCTCCGACTACCAGCAGGTTTCTCTCGCCTCTGGAGGCGCCGAACTGGGCGAGGCCATGTCGCTGGCCGTGATGCCGAACCGTTCGGTGGTGCACACCGCGCGCGACGGCACGGTACGCGTCACCGATGTCAACGGCACCACGAAGGTGGCCGGCAAGCTCAACGTCTACAGTCACGACGAGGAGGGCCTGCAGGGTGTGGCGGTGGACCCCGGCTTCGCGTCCAACCGGTACTTATGGCTCTACTACTCGCCGCGCCTGAGCACCCCGAACGGTGACGCGCCGAGCACCGGCACGCAGGCGCAGTTCGACCAGTGGAAGGGCGAGCTGTACCTGTCGCGGTTCACCCTCAAGTCGGACGACACGCTCGACCTGGCCAGCGAGAAGGTGGTCCTGCGGGTCCAGAACGACCGCGGCCAGTGCTGTCACGTGGGCGGGGACATCGACTTCGACGCCGCCGGCAACCTCTACCTGACCACCGGTGACGACACCAATCCCTTCGAGTCGAGCGGCTACTCCCCGCTGGACGAGCGGACCGACCGCAACCCGCAGTACGACGCCCAGCGCTCGGCCGCCAACACCAACGACCTGCGCGGCAAGCTCCTGCGCATCAAGCCGCAGCCCGACGGCACCTACACGATCCCCAGCGGCAACATGTTCCCGCCGGGGACGGCGAAGACCCGGCCGGAGATCTACGCGATGGGCTTCCGCAACCCGTTCCGGATGAGCGTGGACAAGGCGACCGGCGTCGTCTACCTCGGCGACTACGGGCCGGACGCCGGGGTGACCAACTCGAACAGAGGGCCGAGCGGGCAGGTGGAGTTCAACCGCATCACCGGTCCAGGCAACTACGGATGGCCGTACTGCACGGGCACGAACACCACCAGCGAGACCTACAACGAATGGAACTTCGCCACCAACAGCACCGGTCCGAAGTACAACTGCGCGGGCGGCCCGACCAACAACTCCTTCCGTAACACCGGCCTGACCACGCTGCCCGCGGCGAAGCCGGCGTGGATCCGGTACGCCGGAGACGCCGGCAGCCCGCCGGAGTTCGGCTCCGGGTCGGAGTCGCCGATGGGCGGCCCGGTCTACCGTTACGACGCCAACTTGAGCTCGGCCGTCAAGTTCCCCCAGACGCTCGACGGGCGCTTCTTCGCCGGCGAGTACGGCCGCCGCTGGATCAAGGCGATCGAGGTCAAGGCGGACGGCGGCTACGGGGAGATCTCGGCGTTCCCCTGGTCGGGGACGCAGGTGATGGACATGGCCTTCGGCCCTGACGGAGCCCTGTACGTCCTCGACTACGGCACCGGGAACAACAACCAGGCGCTGTTCCGGATCGAGTACATCGGCAGCGCCAACCGCAACCCGATCGCCAGAGCGTCCGCCGACAGGACCTCGGGACCCGCCCCGCTGACGGTGAACTTCTCCTCGGCGGGCAGCTCCGACCCGGAGGGCGGCGCGCTGACGTACTCGTGGAGCTTCGGCGACGGCACCACCTCCACGGCGGCGAACCCGAGCAAGACCTACACCGCCAACGGCGCCTACACGGCGACGCTCACGGTCCGGGACCCGCAGGGTCTCACCGGCACGGCGAGCGTGATCGTGAACGTCGGCAACACCGCGCCGACGGTCACCCTCACCGCCCCCGCCGACGGTCAGCTGTTCTCCTTCGGCGACACCGTGCCCTTCCAGGTCACCGTCAGCGACCCGGAGGACGGCACGATCGACTGCGCCGGGGTCACCGTCTCCTACCTCCTCGGCCACGACAGCCACCGCCACAAGATCACCTCGCAGACCGGCTGCTCGGGCTCCATCGCGGTGCCCTTGGACGGCGAGCATGACGCCGCGGCCAACATCTACGGCGTCTTCGAGGCCTCCTACACCGACAGGGGCGGTCTGACCTCCACCAGCGACCGTACGCTCCAGCCGCGGCACCGGCAGGCCGAGCACTTCGGCGCCCAGCAGGGCGTCCAGACGGCCGACCACACCACCGCGGAAGGCGGCAAGACGGTCGGCTTCACCGACGACGGCGACTGGATCTCCTTCCAGCCGTACAACCTGGGCAACGCGACGAAGGTCACCGCCCGCGTCTCCTCGGCCGGCGCGGGCGGCCGGATCGAGGTGCGGGCCGGCTCGGCGACGGGCACGCTGCTGGGAACGGTGAACGTGGCGAGCACCGGCAGCTGGGACACCTTCACCGACGTCTCGGCGAACCTCAGCGGCGCCCCGGCCGGCACGACCACGCTTTACCTGGTCTTCCGCGGCCCGACCGGACAGGGCTACCTGTTCGACCTGGACGCCTTCACCCTCGACACCGGCACCCCGCCCTCGGGGAGCACGACCGCGTTCAAGGGGGTGGCGTCGGGGCGGTGCCTGGACGTGAACGGAGCTTCGCAGGCCAACGGCGCGTTGGCGCAGATCTGGGACTGCAACGGCCAGCCCAACCAGCAGTGGACCTCAACGGCCGCGACCGAGCTGCGGGTCTACGGCAACAAGTGCCTCGACGTCAACGGCGCCGGCACCGCCGACGGCACCAGCGTGATCATCTGGGACTGCAACGGCCAGAACAACCAGAAATGGCGCCTCAACGCCGACGGCACGATCACGGCGGTGGGCGCGAACAAGTGCCTGGACGTCAACGGCACCGCCAACGGCACCAAGATGCGCATCTGGACCTGCACCGGAGGAACCAGCCAGCGCTGGACCCGCGTCTGAAAGGACACCCATGCCGAGCGACAGAAAGACATCCGTGCTGCGACGCCTCGCAGTGACGGCGGCGGCGATCACCGTCGCCGCGACGATGATCCCGGCCGTTCCCGCCCAGGCCGCCGCCTTCAAGGTGCTGGTGTTCTCCAAGACGGCCGGGTTCCGGCACGACTCGATCCCCGCTGGGATCCAGGCCATCCGCGACCTGGGGACCGCCAACGACTTCGCCGTCGACGCCACCGAGGACTCGAACGCCTTCACCACGGCCAACCTGGCGCAGTACAAGGCGGTGGTGTTCCTCAGCACCACCGGTGACGTGCTGAACGACAACCAGCAGGCCGCCTTCCAGTCGTACGTGGACGGCGGGGGCGGCTACGTCGGGGTGCACTCGGCCGCCGACACCGAGTACAACTGGCCCTACTACGGGCAGCTGATGGGGGCCTGGTTCAACAACCATCCGGCGATCCAGCAGGCCACCGTACGGACCGAGGACCGGGCGCACGCCGCGACCGCTCACCTGGGGACGAGCTGGTCCCGCACCGACGAGTGGTACAACTACCGCACCAACCCCCGCCCCAACGTCCGGGTGCTGCAGAGCCTGGACGAGAGCAGCTACAGCGGCGGCGGCATGGGCGATCACCCGATCACCTGGTGCCACCCGCAGTCCTCCGGCCGGGCGTTCTACACCGGCCTGGGGCACACCCAGGAGTCGTACGCCGATCCGAACTTCCGCGCGCTGCTGCTCGGCGGGATCAGGTACACCGCCAAGGCCACCAACGCCGACTGCCGCCCGGAGACCGGGTACACGACCTTGTACAACGGCTCGACGACGGGCTGGTCGCAGGCCGGGCCGGGATCGTTCGCCAACAGCGACGCCACGCTGACCTCCCAGGGCGGGATGGGCATGCTGTGGTACAACGCCAAGGAGTTCCGCTCCTACTCCGTCAAGCTCGACTGGAGGATGACCGGCGACTCCAACTCCGGCGTCATCGTCGGGTTCCCGGCCACCAGCGACCCGCAAGCGGCGCTCGACACCGGATATGAGGTGCAGATCGACGCGACCGACACCCCGGACAAGACGACCGGGGCGATCTACGGGTTCAAGGCGGCCGACATCGCCGCCCGCGACGCGGCGCTGAACCCGCCGGGGCAGTGGAACACCTACGAGCTGCTGGTGGAGGGCGAGCGGCTGCAGGTGTTCCTCAACGGCACCAGGATCAACGACTTCACCAACACCGATCCGGTCCGCTCGCTCCAGCAGGGCTACCTCGGCATCCAGAACCACGGGTCCGGCGACGTGGTGTCGTTCCGCAACATCCGCGTCAAGGAGCTGACCAGCACGCCGGGCGGTACGAGCACGCTCAAGGGTGTGGGGTCGGGCCGGTGCCTGGACGTCAGCGGAGCTTCCCAGGCCAACGGCGCGCAGGCGCAGATCTGGGACTGCAACGGGCAGAACAACCAGCGGTGGACGTCGACCGCCGCGAGCGAGCTGCGGGTCTACGCCAACAAGTGCCTGGACGTGAACGGCGCCGGGACGGCCGACGGCACCAGCGTGATCATCTGGGACTGCAACGGGCAGAACAACCAGAAATGGCGGCTCAACGCCGACGGCACCATCACGGCGGTCGGCGCGAACAAGTGCCTGGACGTCAGCGGCACCGCCAACGGCACCAAGGCCCGCATCTGGACCTGCAACGGAGGAACCAACCAGCGCTGGACCCGCGTCTGAGCCTGCCGTCCAGACCCTCGCGCGGCTCCCCACAGGGGGCCGCGCGAGTCACGGTCAGCGGCTTCGCCGGGCCAGGCCGGCCAGGAGATCCTTGACCTCGCTCGCCTCGTAGGAGCCACGGTCGAAGGGGCCGATGATCACCGGGCCGTCGTCGGGGTGGTCGGGCAGCCGGCCGTGACTGCCCCGCACCGGCGCCGGGTCGAGCGGCACCACCCGCATCGCGTAGCGGAAGCCCAGCTTCTTCCTCGCCAGCGCCGCCGCCGCACGTAGCTTGACGAACGGATCGTTCGGGTCCATGAACAGCTCGGCGGGGTCGTAGCCGGGTTTGCGGTGGATGTCCACGAGCCTGGCGAAGTCCGGGGCGCGGTCGTCGGAGAGCCAGTAGTAATAGGTGAACCAGGCGTCGGGCTCCGCCACCGCGACGAGCTCGCCGGCGCGTTCGTGGTCGAGCCCGTACTTCGCCTTCCCTGCCTGGTCGAGCACCTCGTCCACGCCGGCCAGCTCGGCGACGACGGCGCGGGCGCGGTCGAGGTCGGCGGGATCGCGCACGTACACGTGGGCCACCTGGTGGTCGGCGACGGCGAAGGCCCGGGACGTCCACGGGTCGAGGTACTCCATCCCGGCCTGGGTGTAGACCTCCAGGAGCCCCGCGGCGCGCAGCGCCCGGTTGACGTCCACCGGGCGGGACGCCGGGGTGATGCCGTACTCCGAGAGCACGACCACCTCGGCCTCCTCGGCCAGGAGCGGGGCCAGCGCGGCGTCGACGGCGCGGGCCGCCGCGACCGCCTCGGGACCGGCGGGGCCGTACCGCTGGAGGTCGTAGTCGAGGTGAGGCACGTAGACCAGCAGCAGATCCGGCCGTTCGCGGGCCAGGATGCGGCGGGCGGCGGCGACGATCCACTCGGAGGAGGCGATCCCCGCGTTCGGCCCCCAGTAGCTGAACAGGGGGAACGGCCCCAGCGCGGCCTCGAGGTCGTCGTGGAGCGAGGGCGGGCGGGTGTAGCAGTCGGGCGACTTGCGGCCGTCGGCGTGATAGATCGGACGCGGGGTGACGAGCAGGTCGGTCGCGGCGCCCATCGCATACCACCAGCAGACGTTGGCGGTGCGCAGGCCGGGCGCGGCGGTCCACAACTGGTCGCCCTGGATGAGCGCGTTGTGCTGACGCCACAGCAGCACCTCGCCGAGGTCCCGGAAATACCACCCGTTGCCGACGATGCCGTGGTCGCGGGGCATCCTGCCGGTCAGCAGGGTGGCCTGCATCGAACAGGTGACGGCCGGGAGCACGGGCCGCAGCGTGGCCGCCGCGCCCGCGCTCGCCACGTTCGGCATGTGCGCGAGCAGGCGCGGGGTGAGCCCGACGACATTGATCACGATCAGCGGTGCCATCACGTCTCCTTCAGCCCGAGGGCGGCGAGCTGCCCCCGCATCCAGTCGAGCTCGGCCGCGATGCCTTCGGCGAGGTCGGCCGGCGCGCCGGGAAGCACGTTCCAGGTGTAGGTCTCCACCTCGACGTGGCTGGTCAGCGGCCGTTCCCCGCCGAGGAGCACGTTCAGCAGGTCCCGCAGGTAGGGGGCGCTGGTGGTGAGAGGAGGGGGCGGCGCGTCGTGCAGCGGGACGTGGAAGTGCACGCGCCAGCTCTCGTCCGCGGGCAGGCCGCCGGCCAGGGCCTCGCCCAGGTCGTCGGCGTACCCGGTGGCGGAGCGCGTCTGGTGGAGGAAGCGGGCCTCGTCGAACGCGGCCAGCGCCCGCTGCGCCCCCGGCGGGGCCACCAGGGCGCACGACGCCTGGAGCTTCACGACGGGCAGCCCGGTGCGGGCGCCGGCGCCGGGCTCCTCGAAACCCACGGCCATGTGACAGGCGTCCAGGCAGAGGCCGAGGTGGTCGTGATCCACGTCGCTCAGCAGGGCGGTGGCCTGGGGCGTCGTCTCGACGACGCAGCCCGGCTCCGGCTCGAAGCCCAGCCGGATCACCTTGCCGGTACGGCCCGCCAGCGCGCGCAGTCCCTGGGCGACCGCGCCGACATTGGCCATGACCGCGGCCGCCTTGTCCTCCGTCCACCCGGTGCGCCAGGCGAGGGGCAGGGTCGAGATCGTGCCCTCGGCGACGTCGTCCGGCAGCAGCACGGCGAGGAGCTCGGCGAGCCCGAGCGTGTGGCTCAGCCGCTCCGCGTCCGCCCAGTCAGGGGTGTAGACGCGGTGCTTCACGATCTCGTCGTGGAAGCCGCGGTAGGGGAACCCGTTGAGCGTCACGACCTCCAGCCCGAGCGCGGTCAGCCGCTCGCGCAGCCCGGCGAGCTCCCCGGGCCGGGCGAGGAGGTCCGCGGCCACACGTTGGGACAACCACAGCCCGACCCCGAGCCTTTCGACGCCGAGCAGGCGCCTGACCCGCGCGGCCACGCCGGACAGCTGACGGTGGATGCCGGGGAGATCCTCGGCGGCGTGGACGTTGGTGCAGTAGGCCAGGTGCACCGTCGAGCCGTCCGGATGGCGTAACCGCACGGTCAGCCTCGCTTGATCGTGTTGCCGGCGTGGTCGGGCCCGGCCTGCGGGGCCGGTTCCAGGTCGAGGCGGCCGCTCTGCCCGTAGAAGGCGACCGGATTGCGCCACAGCACCCGATCCACCTCGTCCTCGCCGAAGCCGGCCGCGAGCATGACGTCGGCCACCTCGCGCGTCTTGAGCGGGTCGCTCCGGCCCCAGTCGGCGGCCGAGTTCACCAGCATCCGGTCCGTGCCGTACTCCTTGAGCAGGGCCACCATCCGGTCCGGGTCCATCTTGGTGTCGGGGTAGAT
Source organism: Nonomuraea wenchangensis (assembly GCF_900111685.1). Classification (GTDB taxonomy): domain Bacteria; phylum Actinomycetota; class Actinomycetes; order Streptosporangiales; family Streptosporangiaceae; genus Nonomuraea; species Nonomuraea wenchangensis. Next base: position 300,279 of record NZ_FOHX01000002.1, on the reverse strand, counting down.
CGAGAAACCCATCCAGCAGCCCGAGTCAGCGACCATGCCGACCGTCATCTCGTTGAGGTGGTCGATGAGCACCCGTTCGGGGGGCATCCCGGCGTCCCGGACCACGTGGAGGCTGCGGCGGGTGCCCGCGGCCTTGTCCCGGTGCGGAGTGTGCACGAGCACCGGGAGATCGTTCTCCCGCGCCAGGGCGAGCTGCGCCTCGAAGGCCCGTTCCTCCTCCGCCGTCATCGAGTCGTAGCCGACCTCGCCGACCGCGACGACGGAGTCCTTCAGCAGGTAGCGCGGCAACTCGGCGAGCACCCCCGCGCACCGCGGATCGTTCGCCTCCTTCGGGTTGAGCGCGAGCGCGCAGTGGTGGTGGATGCCGTACTGCGCGGCGCGGTACGGCTCCCAGCCGAGCAGCGCGTCGAAGTAGTCGAGGAAGCTGCCCACGTTCGTACGGGGCTGCCCCAGCCAGAAGGCGGGCTCGACGACGGCTCGGACCCCCGCGGCGTGCATGCGCTGATAGTCGTCGGTGGTCCGGGAGGTCATGTGGATGTGGGGGTCGAAGATGCGCATTCAGATCCTCTCCAGGACGTCGCCCGGGACGGGCCGGCCGGCCGCCCGCAGCTCCGCCGCGTAGTCCGACAGCATCCGGGCCAGTTCGGCGTCGAAGCGGCGATCCAGCTCGGCCACCGCCGCCAGGGGGATCGACATGAAGACGCACTTGAGCACCCCCTGACGGAAGGAGTGGTCGTCCAGCCACGCCGCGCCGTACGGGCCGAGGGCCGCGGCGACCAGCCGCGCGTCGTTGGTGCGCAGCGCGTCCTCCACCAGCCCGACCGCCGTCCCTTCCGCGTCGAGCTCGTGCAGGACGGTCAGGATCGCCAGCCGCTCGCCGCTGTCGCCGGCCTCGTACAGGCCGCGGATCGTCGCATGGTGGCCGCGCAGCGCGCCGAGCAGCGCGCGCCGCGCACCTGGCCCGCCGCGCCGTTCGGCCTGCGGGAAGAGCCGGTGGACCGCGTCGGGGTCAGCCTCGACCTGCCGGACGGCCTGTGTCAGCCACTCCTGTGCCGGCTCCTTCATGTGCCCTCCTCAGGAAGTCGATCGAGCGGCGGGCGACCTGCGGGGCCGCGTGGCTGTGCCGGGCCAGCTCCACGGCCACCAGGCCCGAGTAGCCGTGCAGCGCGGCGAGCACCGGCGGGAAGTCGATCTCGCCCTCGCCGAACTCCAGGTGCTCGTGGACTCCCCGGCACATGTCCTCGATCTGCACGTGCACGGTGTACGGCAGCGCCCGGCGCACGCAGGTGACCAGGTCGTCCGGCTCCACGCAGTGGCAGTGCCCGATGTCGAGGGTGAGCCCGAACCTGGCATGGGCGCCGAGCATCGCACGCAGCCGCTCGAAGCCGTCCAGACCGGCGACGAACATCCCGGGCTCGGGTTCGAATCCCAGCGTGACGCCGACCTGGTCGGCCTCGTCGAGCAGCCGTGCGCACTGGCGGGCCAGCCGCGTGTACGCCTCCGACTCCGGCATGCCGTCGGGCCGGACCCCGCTCCACAGGTGCACCACGGGAGCGCCCAGATCGGCGGCGACCCGCATCGCGGTGGTCAGGAACTCCACCCTGGGCCCGGGGTCGTCGCTGATGAGGGTCGGATGGTGTTTGCGCAGGGGATCGAGGGTGTAACGCCCGCCCGTCTCCACGACTGCGTCGAGGCCGAGACGTTCGAGGAGCGCGGCGATGCGCGACACCTCCGCGGCCAGGCCGGGGGAGTAGGGGTCGAGATGGCCGTGGTCGAGCGTGATCGCCACGCCGGCGTACCCCAGGTCGGCCAGGACCTCGAGCGCCTCGGGAAGCCGGTGGTCGGCGAAGCCGTTGGTGCAGTAGGCCCACTTCATGAGGTCGCCAGCCGGGAGGAGAGCCACTTTCCCAAGGGCAGCGAGCACAGCAGCGCGCCCGCCGTCGCGAACCGCCCGCCGCCGGCGATCGCCGCCGCCTGGAGCGGGATCAGGCCGAGGATGCCGAGGCGGACGGCCTGCCGTACGTTCTCGGGCTCGGGACGGGTCCGCAACCCGGCCTGGACCGGGAGGGTGAAGGCGAGATAGCCGGCGATGAGGACGCCCGCGCCGGCCCGGGCGGTGGCCCGGTCGCGTGAGCAGGGGGCGGCCTGGTCGTGCGCGCAGGTGGCGGCCCGGTCGTGCGCGCAGGCGGCTGCTCGGTCGCGTACGCAGGCGGCGGCCGCGAGCGCGGCCGCCGCGGCGCTCGCCACGAGCGCGCGCTCGGCGGTCCCGCGTTCCGCCCCCGCGACCTCGGCCCGGCCGAGGACGCTGATCCCGTAGGTGTGCGCGCCTATCGCCAGGGCGGCCGGCACGGCGGCCCTGGCCTGATCGCCCGCGCCGAGAAGCACGTCGAGCACGCGGCAGGCCGCCATCGACGCCGGTCCCGCCGCCGTCCGTTTGAGACCCAGGTCGTAGGCCCAGACCGCGCCGGCCAGCAGGCCGGCGACGGTGAGACCGCGCCGGCCGCCGGCGAGGGCGGCGGTGGCGAGGCCCGCGCCGGTCAGGGCGGCCGCGAGCCCGAGAGCGGCGCCGGGGCGGACCCGGCCCGACGGGATCGGGCGCTCGGGACGTTCGACGGCGTCCGCCTCACGGTCGGACCAGTCGTTGAGCGCCATCCCCGACCAGTACATGAGCACCGACGCCAGGGCCAGGCCGGGCGCCGGACGCCGCCCCGCGGCGGTGGCCCCCGCCATGGTGTCTCCCGGCACCGACAGCGCGGCCGGTGCGCGGACCAGTTCGAGCAGTGCCCTCATGACAGCTCCTCGGCGAAGGCGCGCAGCCGGGCGTACTGGGCGGCCAGCGCGTGCTCGTCCGTCCCCAGCGGGCTCTTGAAGAAGTAGCCGAGCTCGGGCAGGACGCCGTGCCGCCCTTTCTCGTGCGCACGGGCGACCAGCCGGGCCAGGTCCAGGACGAGCGGAGCGGCCAGCGCCGAATCGCAGCCCTGCCAGGTGAACTGCAACGTCATCCGCACGCCGAGAAAGCCTTCGAAGCTCACGTGGTCCCAGGCCGTCTTCCACTCCCCGAGATCCGGGACGTAGTCGATGTGCGTCTCACCCTCGACGGGTCCTCCCATGACCTTCGCGACGACCTGGTCCTTGGAGAGCCGCTTGCTGGATCTGGCGGCCGGATCGGCGAGCGTCGCCCCGTCGCCGCCGCCGAGCAGATTGAGCCCGGACCAGGAGTGCACCCGCAGCGCCCGGTCGGCGAACATGGGCGCGAGCGCGCTCCTGACCAGGGTCTCGCCGGTCTTGCCGTCGCGTCCCGCGTACGGCACACCCTGCCGGGCGGCGAGTTCCGCCAGGGCGGGCAGGGTCGGCCCGGTGGAGGGCGTGAACTCCACGTAGCCGCACCCGGCGTGGAAGGCCGCGTAGGCGTACAGCGAGCTCGGCGGCAGGACGTCGTCCTGCGCGGCGAGCAACTTCTCGAGATCGGCCAGCCTCTCGAACTCCGGGCGCGGATCCCATGGGGGCTCGGTCGACGACACGTTGACGACGACCACCCGGGCCAGCCCGTGCCGGGCACGGAAGCCGGCGAGGTCGTCGATCAGCCTGGCGGCGGCCCGGCCGCCGTGGCCGGCGACGTGGCCCGGCCGGATCTCGGCGTCGACGGCGTCCAGGTCGGACGCGAGCAGCTCCGGAAGGTCCGGTGAGATGACCCCCGCCCTGCCCAGTTGCTCGGCGCGCTTGCGTAAGGAGGTCTCGGTGATGTCATGGCCGCCGAAGGTCAGGCCGGTCAGTGGAGCCAGGTCACCGGGGAAGCCGGGGGACTCGGTCACGCATCCCTGCGGGGTCGCGGCCCCCGCTCTGAGGGCCGAGGCGCCCACGATGGCGGTGGTCGCCACGGATCCTCGTGCCCCGATAAGCCACACACCGAGCTTGTCCATGAAAGCTCCATCGTGTCGGGACGACCCCCGCATGCGGTAGGCATCCGGTAGGTAAGTCTCCGTGATGGTAAGAGCTATTTTTGTCGAGGGTCAACTATAAGTGGGCTCATTTTCATACATCCTGCCGCTCACGGTCGTCGTCCCCTGGTCCACTTATGTCACAACGGTGACATCTTTTGCTTGACCATCGATATAAGCCCGCTTAGCATCCCGCAGTATGCGGGCCGCAGGTCGCCCTCATGGTGGCGCGGACTGGGAGGTGGGCGGGGTGCTGAGCATGCGCGGCATCGGCAAGGGCTTCCTGGGCGTGCGGGTGCTGTCCGGGGTGGACCTGGACGTGGCGGCCGGCGAGGTCCACGCCGTCGTCGGCGAGAACGGCGCCGGCAAGTCCACCCTGATGAAGATCATCTGCGGGGTGCACGCGCCGGACGAGGGCACGATCGAGATCGACGGCCGGCGGGTCCGCTTCGGCCACCCGCTGGAGGCGCAGCGCTCCGGCATCGCGATCATCTACCAGGAGTTCAACCTGCTGCCCGAGCGCTCCGTCGCCGAGAACGTCTTCCTCGGGCGCGAGCCCGTCAGACGCGGCCTGGTCGACCGGGCGGCGATGGAGGAGGCGACCGCGCGGCTCCTCGACGAGCTCGGCGAGGACCCCTTCGGCCCCCGCGACGCCGTCAAGCGCCTGTCGGTGGCCCAGCAGCAGATCGTCGAGATCGTCAAGGCGTTGTCGGTGAACGCCCGGCTCGTCGTCATGGACGAGCCCAGCGCGGCCCTCGCCGAGCACGAGGTCGAGCTGCTCCACCGGCTGATCGGGCGGCTCAAAGAACGCGGCGTCGCCGTCGTGTACATCTCCCACCGATTACGCGAGGTGTTCGACCTCGCCGACCGGGTCACGGTGCTCAAGGACGGCTCGCGCGTCGCCACACTGCCGATCGGCGAGGTGACCCCCGACGAGCTGATCCGCCTGATGGTGGGCCGCGACCTCGGCACCTACTTCCCGCCCCGCTCCGGCGGCGCCGGCGAGGTACGGCTCAGCCTGCGCGGAGCGGGCAACCACAAGCTCCGCGACATCGATCTGGAGCTGCGCGCCGGGGAGATCGTCGGCATCGCGGGCCTGCAGGGGTCCGGCAGGTCGGAGCTCGCCAAAGCCATCTTCGGCGCCGAACCGTTCACCACGGGAGAGATGACCCCGTCGCGCCCCCGATCGGTCCGGGAAGGCGTGGCCATGGGCATCGGACTGGTGACCGAGGACCGCAAGGCCGAAGGGCTCGCCCTGCGCCAGTCCGTCCGCGACAACGCCCTGCTCGTCGCCCGCGCGGCGGGCGCCAAGCGCCGCGACGGCCTGCGCGGCCTGCTCGAACGGGTACGCCTCTCGCCTCCGCGTCAGGAACAGGAGGTCCGCTATCTGTCCGGAGGCAACCAGCAGAAAGTCGTGCTCGCCAAATGGATGATCATGGCGCCGCGCGTGCTGCTGTTCGACGAACCGACCCGGGGCGTCGACGTCGGGGCCAAGGCCGCGATCCACGACCTGATGCGCGAACTCGCGAACGACGGCATGGCCATCATGATGATCTCTTCCGAGCTGCCCGAGCTCATCGGCATGAGCGATCGCGTCGTCGTCCTGCGCGACGGCCGCGTCGCGGGCACGCTGCCGGCCGGGGCCTCCGAGGAGGCCGTCATGCGCCTGGCCGCCGGAGAGGTGGCCTGAGATGAACCTGCCCGTGCGCGCCCGCCGCCCCACCGGCCGTCCCACCCGCTCGGGTGCGGCACACGGCGGCCTGGCGGCGCGGTTACGCGAACCCACGCAGGTGGTGTTCCTCGCGCTGCTCGGCCTGGTCGCGGTCGGCTACGTCCTCGTCGCGCTCGACGGCGGTCAGTTCCTCACCATGGAGAGCGTTGTCGGGATCCAGCAGCGTTCGGCGGCCCTCGGCATCGTGGCGATCGGGCAGACGCTGGTGATCCTGGCCGGGTCGCTCGACCTGTCCGTGGCGTACCTGATCAGCCTGGCCTCGCTGGTCGCGGCGGAGACCATGGCGGGCCAGGACGGGAACATCCTGCCGGCGGTCGCCGCGGTGCTGGCCGTCAGCATGCTGGTGGGGCTGGTCAACGGGCTGATCATCACCAGGCTCCGGGTCCACGCCTTCATCGCCACGCTCGGCGTCGCCCTCGTCATCAAGGGCGTCGTCGACCACCTGTACGACGGTCCGGCGGGCAAGGTGCCCGAGTCGTTCCAGGTCCTCGGCTACTCCCGGATCGGGCCGGTCCCCGTCTCCGCCATGCTCTGGGCGGGCGTGGCCGTCGCGGCCTGGTTCCTGCTGAGCAGGACCCGGCTGGGCTACCGGATCTACGCGGTGGGCGGGAACGAGGAGGTCGCCCGGCTGTCCGGGATCCGTACGGGCCGGGTCATCGTGGTCACCCACGTGCTCTGCTCCGTCTGCGCCGGCATCGCGGGCCTGCTGCTGGCCGCCAGGCTCGGGGCGGGGGCGCCCACGGTGGGCACCGACGGCGGCTACGACCTGGAGTCCATCGCCGCGGTCGTGCTCGGCGGGACCGCGCTGGCCGGAGGCAAGGGCGGCGTCGCCGGGACCGTCGGCGGGGTCCTGCTGCTGGCCGTCCTGGACACCATCTTCAACCAGCTCGAGGTCAACTCCTTCGTCAAGGACGTGGTCCGCGGCGTGGTCATCGTCATCGCGGTGGCCGTCTACGCGCGGCGTGGAACAAGGCGGCCGGCATGAGACGGGCACTCCCCATCGTCGTGGTCCTCGTGGTGCTGCTGGCCGCGATCGCGGTCGTCAACCCCTTCTTCCTGGAGCCCGCAGGCTTCCTGGGGTTCCTCAAACGGGCCGCGCCGCTGGTGATCCTCGCCGCGGGACAGTACTTCGTCATCGTCTCCGGCGAGTTCGACCTGTCGGTCGGCTCGCTGGTGACGGCCGAAGTGGTGATCGCCGCGCGGCTCATCGACGGCGACGAGTCCGCCACGTGGCCGGTCCTCGCCCTGCTGATCGTCATCGGGCTGCTCGTCGGGCTGGTCAACGGCGTGGTCACCACCAAGCTGCGGGTGCCGTCGTTCATCGTGACGCTCGGCATGCTGCTCGTTCTCACCGGGGCGGTCTTCCTCTGGACCGGCGGCGCGCCGCGTGGCGCGCTGTCGGAGGGCTTCCGGATGTTCGGCCGCGGCGGCCTCGGGCCGCTGCCGTGGTCGGTGCTGATCCTGCTGGCCATGGGCGCGGCGGCGATCTGGCTCACGCGTACGGATTTCGGCAGGACCCTCATCGCCGTCGGCGACAACGAGCGTGCCGCGGCGCTGTCCGGGGTCCGGGTCGACCGGGCCAAGATCTTCGCCTTCATGCTCTCCGGTCTGGCCGCCGCCGTCGCGGCCGTCCTGCTCGGCGGTTTCGCCGGGGTGTCGGCACAGGCGGGCCAGGGACTCGAGTTCTCGGCCATCACCGCGGTCGTCCTCGGCGGCGTGGCGCTCGGCGGCGGGCGCGGCTCCGTGCCGGCCGCCCTGGCCGGCGCCTTCACGCTGGAGGCGCTGTTCACCCTGCTCAACCTGTACGGAATCTCGGGGGCGCTGGAGTCCACCGTGCAGGGCGTCATCATCATCGCCGCGGTCGCGGCGGGAGCCGTCCGGCTTCCCTGGAAGTTCACCCCCCGAAGAGGAGACGCACATGCCGCGTCATAAGGCCGCGATCGCGGTGCTCGCCGCGCTCGTCGTCGCCGGCTGCACCACCGACAAGCCGGCGTCCACAACCCCGTCCACGGCGTCCGCCACGAGCGCTCAGGGATCGGGCACCGGCGAGCAGTCCAAGTTCTTCGTGCAGGCGGACTTCGACGCCCAGCTGGCCATGCGCTCCGAGACCCCGCAGGGCCCCTCCGACAAGCCGTGGGAGCAGGCCATCGCCCCGCAGATGACCGGCACGGCCACGTACAAGAAGGACGGGCCGTACCACCTGTGCTTCTCCAACGCCGCGGTCAACAACCCCTGGCGGCAGGTCGGGTGGAAGACGATGCAGGCCGAGGTCGGCCTGCACAAGGAGATCGGCAAGTTCACGGCACTCGACGCCGAGGGCAAGGACGACAAGCAGATCTCCGACATCGCCGAGCTGCAGGCCAAGGGGTGCGACGCGCTGATCGTCTCGCCGAACACCACGGCCACGCTCACCCCTGCCGTGACGGCCGCCTGCGGGAAGGTGCCCGTCATCGTGTTCGACCGGGGCGTGGAGACGGACTGCCCGGTGACGTTCATCAAGCCGATCGGCGGTTACGCCTTCGGCGCCGACGCCGCCGAGTTCCTGGTCGAGAAGGTGCCGGCGGGCGGGAAGGTGCTGGCGCTGCGCATCCTGCCCGGCGTGGACGTGCTGGAGACCCGCTGGTCGGCGGCCAAGGTGGTCTTCGACAGGAGCCAGTCGCAGGTGGTGGGGGTGGAGTTCACCGACGGCGACGCCGCCAAGACCAAGAGCATCGTCAGCGACTACCTCCAGCGGTACGGCAAGATCGACGGCGTCTGGATGGACTCGGGCGCCACGGCGGTGGCGGCGATCGAGGCGTTCGAGGACGCGGGCGTGCCGGTGCCGCCGATCAACGGCGAGGACCAGCAGGACTTCCTGCAGAAGTGGAAGGACGCGGGCCTCACCGCCGTCGCCCCCACGTACCCGACCTACCAGTGGCGCACCCCGATCATCGCCGCACTGAAGATCCTCAAGGGCGAGGAGGTGCCCAAGCTCTGGAACCTGCCGCAGCCGAAGGTCACCGGCGAGAACCTGTCGACCTACCTCAAGCCCAACATGCCGCCGCTGCACTACGCGCTGTGCGGTTGTGAGGACCTGCCCGGGTACCCGGAGACCTGGGGCGGCAAGAAGAGCTGACCGGCTCCTTCCATGGACCGGCGACGAAGAGGGACGCCATGTTCTCCATCGGAGTGAACACCTGGGTCTGGGTCTCCCCGCTGACCGACGCCGAGCTGGCGCGGCTCGCCCCCCGCATCGCCGGGTGGGGGTTCGACGTCGTCGAGCTGCCCGTCGAGCGGCCCGGCGACTGGGATCCGGGCAAGGCCGCGGCGGTGCTGGCCGAGCACGGGCTGGCCGCGTCCGTGGTGCTGGTCATGCCGCCGGGGCGCGAGCTCGTGGCCGCCTCCCGGCGGACCGTCCGCGACACCCAGGACTATCTGCGGCACTGCGTCGACGTGGCGGTGACCGTCGGCTCGCCGGTGATCGGAGGGCCGGCGTACGCCTCGGTCGGCCGCACCTGGCGGCTGTCGCCGGACGAGCGCCGCGACGTCTACGCCGAACTGCGGGAGAACCTGCGGCCCGTCCTGGACCACGCGGGCGAGCGCGGGGTGAAGCTCGCGGTCGAGCCGCTCAACCGGTATGAGACCAGCCTGGTCAACACCGTCGAGCAGGCCCTGGACGCGCTGCCCGAGGACTGCGGGCTGGCACTCGACACCTACCACATGAACATCGAGGAGAAAGATCCCGCCCAGGCGGTGCGGGTCGCGGCGGACCGGATCGCGCATGTGCAGGTGTGCGGCACCGATCGCGGCACGCCGGGGGCCGACCGCTTCGACTGGCCCGGCTTCACCGGGGCGCTGCGCGACGTCGGCTATCAGGGGCCGCTCGTCATCGAGTCGTTCACCGCGCACAACCAGACCATCGCCACCGCGGCCTCGGTCTGGCGGCCCCTCGCGCGCAGCCAGGACGGGCTCGCCGTGGACGGCCTCGCCTACCTCCGCACCCTCTGAGCGGTGTTTGAAAGTTTCATACTTATCCCAATGTCTCTTTCCTGCCTCACTGGCTGCCGGTGGGGACGGCGCTGCTCCGGCAATGCCGTCCTCACCTGGTAATTAACCGTAAGCGCAGCGAGATCTCGGATCGGCAGAGGCGAAAAGATGGTCGCGAATTCGCTTGATAAGCATGCTTGACGCTCGTCTTTAGTCCGACCTATTTTCGTGGCGAATCGATTCGACACCTGTCGCGTGATCGCAACCCCAGGAGATCCTTCATGCGAACATCACGCCTGCTCCCCGCCCTCGTCGCGGTCCTGTTAGGGCTGTGGCTGTCCGCGGTGCCGCTGGTGGCGCACGCGGCCGCTCCGCAGTTCAAGGTGCTGCTGTTCAGCAAGACCGCGAGCGGCGCCTACCGGCACGACTCCATCCCCGCCGGTGTCGCGATGTTCCAGCAGATGGCGGCCGACAACAACTTCCAGCTCGACCAGAGCGAGGACTCCGCCGTCTTCACGAGCGCGACCCTGAACACCTACGACGCCGTGATCATGCTCCAGACCAGCGGCATGGTCTGGGACAACGACGCCCAGCGTCAGGCCTTCCAGGCGTACGTACGCAGCGGCCACGGCGTCGTCGCGATCCACAACGCCACCGACATGAACATCGAGACGCAGTTCCCCTGGTGGGACCAGGTCGCCCTGGCCGGCGCGCACATGACCGCGCACTCGTCGATCCTGCAGGGCACCGCCAAGGTGGCCGACAAGGTTCACCCCTCCACGAAGGGGCTGCCGGACCGCTGGGTGCGCACCGAGGAGTGGTACAACTTCGACAAGAACATGCGCGGCTCGGTGCACGTGCTGGTCACCGCGGACGAGACCACCTACGACGCGGGGCCGAACAAGATGGGCGCCGACCACCCGATCTCCTGGTGCCACAACCCGGAGGGCGGCCGGCTGTGGGCCACCGCGATGGGCCACCAGGCGTCCTCCTACTCGGAGTCGTCGTTCAAGCAGCACCTGCTGGGCGGCGTGAAGTGGGCGGCGGGCGCGGCGGCGGGCGACTGCGGCGGCACCGTCGCGGGCCGGTTCCAGAAGGTGACCCTCGACGGCGGGCCGGACCAGCCGATGGAGCTGGACGTGGCCGGCGACGGCAGGGTCTTCTACATCTCGCGCTCGGGCAAGGTGAACCTGATCCCCGCGGGCGGCGGCGGCACCCGCGTCATCGCCACCCTGTCGGTGTACGACGGCGGCGAGGACGGCGGCGTCGGCCTGGCGCTGGATCCGAACTTCGCCACCAACGGCTGGATCTACGTCAACTATTCGCCGTCCAACGGCGGCGAGGTGAACCGGGTGTCGAGGTTCACCTTCAACGGCACCAGCCTCGACCTGGCGAGCGAGAAGAAGATCATCGAGGTGCCGGCCTACCGCAACGTCGACGAGCCCGGCCACACCGGCGGCTACCTCGCGTTCGGTCCTGGCGGGAACCTCTACATCGGCCCGGGCGACGACACCAATCCCAACGGGTCCAGCGGCTACGCCCCGATCGACGAGCGGCAGGGCCGGGAGCACTTCGACGCCCAGCGGTCCGCGGCCAACACCAACGACCTGCGCGGCAAGATCCTGCGCATCCACCCCGAGGCCGACGGCACCTACACGGTCCCGTCCGGCAACCTGTTCGCGCCCGGCACGGCCAAGACGCGGCCGGAGATCTACGCGATGGGCTTCCGCAACCCGTTCCGCTTCGCGGTCGACAAGGTGACGGGCTGGATCTCCCTGGGTGACTACGGCCCCGACGCCGGCGCCGCGAACGCCAACCGCGGTCCCGAGGGCACCGTCGAGTGGAACCTGATCAAGCAGCCGGGCTTCTACGGCTGGCCGTACTGCGTCGGCAACAACATCCCGTTCAACGACTACAACTTCGCCACCAACACCTCCGGCGCGAAGTTCAACTGCTCGGCGCCCGTCAACGACTCGCCCAACAACACCGGCCTGACCAGTCTGCCCGCGGCCAAGCCCGCGACCGTCTGGTACAACTACCACGCCTCGGCCGAGTTCCCCGAGATCGACTGCTGCGGCGGCGCCGCCCCGATGGGCGGCCCCTTCTACCGCTACGACGCCGCCAACGGTTCTGACCGCAAGTTCCCCGAGTATTTCGACGGCACGCCGTTCCTCTACGAATGGAGCCGCAACTTCGTCAAGGAGCTCCGGCTGGACTCCTCGGGCAACCTCCTGAAGATCAACCCCTTCGTGGCACAGCTCGCCCCGCACGCGCCGATCGACATGAAGTTCGGTCCGGACGGCGCGCTGTACATGGCCGACTGGGGCAACGGCTTCGGCCACGCGAACACCGATGACAGCATCTACCGGATCGACTACGTGGCCGGGAACCGCGCGCCCCTGGCCAAGGCGAGCGCCAACCCCGACTCGGGCGCGGCGCCGCTGACGGTGGCGTTCTCCTCGGCCGGCTCGTCCGACCCCGACGGCGACGCGATCACCTACGCGTGGGACTTCGGCGACGGCGGGACCTCCACCAGCGCCAACCCGTCCCACATCTACAGCGCCAACGGGACCTACACGGCCAAGCTGACCGTACGGGACTCCGGCGGGAAGACGGGCAGCGTCACGTTGTCCATCGCCGTCGGCAACACCCGTCCCAAGGTCGTCTTCTCGGCTCCGCCCGACGGCGGGTTCATCAACTTCGGCGACCAGGTGACCTACACGCTGAATGTCACCGACCCCGAGGACGGCGCCGTCGACTGCACCAAGGTCAACGTGATCACGGCGCTCGGCCATGACCAGCACGCCCACGACACCGGCCAGTACACCGGTTGCACGGGAACGGTCACGACCACCGCGTCGGGCCACGACGAGGCCGCCAACGTCTACTACGCCCTGTCCGCCGACTACACCGACAAGGGCGGACTGAAGGGCAGCGCCGGCGTCACCCTGCAGCCCAAGCACAAGCAGGCCGAGCACTTCACCGGCTCGTCCGGGATCCGGATCGTCGACGAGCCGGGGGCCGAAGGCGGCAGGCGCATCGGCGACATCTCCAACAACGACTGGATCTCCTTCAGCCCGATCAGCCTCTCCGGGATCGACACGGTGTCGTTCCGCGTCTCGGCGCCGTCCAGCACGGGGGCGTCCATCGAGCTGCGCGCCGACTCGCCGACGGGGGCCCTCATCGCCTCCAGCCCGGTCGCGGCGACCGGAGGATGGAACACCTACGTGTCCCAGCCCGCGGTGCGGGTCACCGACCCCGGAGGCACCCACAACGTCTACGTCGTGTTCAAGGCGCCGTCCGCGAACGCGTTCGACCTGGACTCGTTCACCGTCAACGGCAAGGGCGTCGGGCTGGGTGACGGCTCGTCCCCGGGCAACACCAGCGCGCTGCGGGGTGTGGCATCGAACCGGTGCCTCAACGGCGCTTCGCAGACGAACGGCACCCAGGTGCAGATCTGGGACTGCAACGGGCAGCCCGGCCAGCAGTGGACGTCGACCGCCGCGACTGAGCTGCGGGTCTACGGCAACAAGTGCCTCGACGTGAACGGGGCCGGGACGGCGGACGGCACCGCCGTGATCATCTGGGACTGCAACGGGCAGAACAACCAGAAGTGGCGGCTCAACGCCGACGGCACGATCACGGCGGTGGGGGCGAACAAGTGCCTGGACGTGTCAGGGAACGGCACCGCCAACGGCACCAAGGTGCAGATCTGGCCATGCAACGGCCAGAACAACCAGAAGTGGACGCGCGTCTGAGCGTCAGGTGACGTCCGGACCTGGAGCCGCCCTTCCACGGGCGGCTCCAGGTCGGGCTCGACGACCGTGTCAGCCGCGAGGGCCGTCCCCGAGCGTGAGTGGCAGCTCGCTCCACCCGTGGGCGATGAACGACGGGACATGCTTCAGCTCGTCCTCGCCCACGGCCAGGCGCAGATCGGGGAAGCGCTCGAACAGGGCGGGCAGCGCGGTGAGCGCCTCCTGCCTGGCCAGCGGGGCGCCGATGCAGCGGTGCACGCCGATGCCGAAGGCGAGGTGCTCGTCGGGCGGCCGCGTGGCGTCGAAGCCGTCGGCGTCCTGACCGTGCTGGGCGGGGTCGTGGTTCGCCGCCAGATAGGTGGTGAGAATGGCGTCGCCCGCCGCGATCCGCGCGCCGCCGATCTCGATGTCCTCGATGGCGAAACGCAGGGGCAGGTTGGCGATGGAGGGCGCCCAGCGCAGCGTCTCCTCCACCACCGCCTCCCACGAGATCTCCCCGGCCAGCACCTGCCGGAGCTGCTCAGGATGGGTGAGCAGGGCGTGCACCGCGTTGCCGATCAGGTTGACCGTGGTCTCGTGCCCGGCCGCGATGAGCAGCAGCAGCGTGTCACGCAGCTCGTCATCGGTGAGACGGTCGCTCTGGTCGCGGGCGTCGATGAGCTCCGTGGTCAGGTCGTCGCCGGGATTCTCGCGCTTGTACGCGACCAGCGCGGGCAGCACGGTCGCGATCCGCTGGAGGTTGGCCGCCGCCGCCTCCGGCGTGGCCGTGGTGTCCATGATCGCTTCCATGATCTGCGCCATCTCGACCCGCATGTGGTCGGGCACGCCGAACAACTCGCAGATCACCCGCATCGGCAGCGGATGCGCGTACGCCGCGCGCAGATCGACCGGCTCCCCGGCCGGGACCGCCGCCATGTCGTCGAGCAGTTCGCCGATGATGCGCTCGACGGTCGGCTGCAGGGCCTTGCTGCGGCGAGCGGTGAAGCTCGGCGCGATGAGCTTGCGCAGCCGCCGGTGGTCCGCGCCGTACGTGCTCAACATGTTCCGCACGCCGAGCCACCCGACGACCCACATCCACTCGGGCCGGGAGCCGACCTCCTCCCACAGCCGCCAGTGGCGTTTGTCCTTGCTGACCAGCGGGTTGAGTATGAGCTCCTTGAGCAGCTCGTGTCCGTTGACCGCCCAGGCGGGGATGCCTCCGGGAAGCTCTACGAGGACCAGGGGGCCGAGGTCGCGTAGTCGGCGGGTCTCGCCGGGGAGGTCTGATCCGAAGGGGTCGAGGACGACGGGTGCTGCGCTGACCAAGGGGATTCTCCAGGTTGGTCTGGACGGATGGGGGTGAAACGGACGGGGAGGTGGGCCAGCGACCGGATGAAGGGCCCCGGCCGCCATTCCAGCTCCTCGCGGGGCACGGTCAGTTCGAGGTCGCTCAGGTGGGAGGTCAGACGCTCGATGGCGGTCATCGCGATGAGCGTCGCCGGGTCGGCCGCCGGACAGCGGTGCGCGCCCGCGCCGAAGCCCAGATAGGCGCCGCCGTCGGAGCGCAGCTCGTCCGGGAGGTGCGTGGGCTCGGTGTTGGCCGCCGCGTAGGAGACCAGCACCAGCTCGGCGGGCTGGATCCAGGTGCCGTGGAAGTCCACCGCCCGCGTCGTGAAGTACGGGCCGTAGTTGGCCATGGGCGGCTCGGCGCGCAACGCCTCCAGCAGCGCGTCGTACGTGCTCAGCGCGCCGTTGGACAAGGAGTTGTAGTAGCGGTCGTCGCTGACCATCCGCGAGATCGTGTTCGAGATGAGGCTGGCCATCGGGTCGAAGCCGGCGGCCAGGGTGACCACCAGCGCCTCCAGCACCTCCTGCCGGCTCAGCCCGACAGGATGGTCGATGAACCACGAGGTCAGGTCGTCGCCGCGGTCGGCGTACTTGGCCTCGATCAGCTCGGTGATGTAGCGGTAGTAGGCCTCGGTGCCGCGCGCCCCGGCCTCGCCGCTGGCCTCCATCATGTCGTACAGCGCCGAGATCAGGGCGGCGCTGTCGGCGTCCGGGCGCCCCAGGAGCAGGTTGAAGACCCGCAGCGGGATCGGCCTGGCGAACTCGGTGGCCAGGTCGGCCGATCCGGTCGCGGCGAAGCGGCGGATGAGCGAGTCGGAGACCTCGATCACCATCTCGCGCAGCTTGTGCGGCTGGATCATGTTGTAGCAGTCGGTCATCACCTTGCGGTAGCGGGCATGATCGGCGCCGTCCGAGTACAGGACGTTGGTCCGGTGGGCGAGCATGCCGAGCGCGGCGCCGGCTCCGGGCGTGTCCGGCAGTCTGACCTGCCATGGGCGCGAGTCCTTGCTCCAGACGCCGCCGGCGTTGGTGAGAACGTCCACCGCGGCCTGATATCCGATCACCAGGTGGGCCTGGACGCCTGGGGCGATCTCCACGGGCGCGACCGGGCCGTGGCGCCCGCGCAGTCTCGCGTAGACCGACTGCGGGTCACTGGTCCACTCGGGGCCGTACAGCTTGCCCGCGTCGGGCAGATAACGCAGGGTCATGACACCATCAGTTCCTTGATGTGCTCCACCAGAGCGATCAGCGAGGCGCGGGCGGAGGCGGGGTCGCGGGCGTCGCACACCAGCAGCGGGGTGCGCGGGTCCAGGTCCAGCGCCTGCCGCAGCGCCTCGTCCGGGTAGTCGGGTGAGTCGGGGAAGTGGTTGACCGCGACGGCGTACCGGATGCCGGCGTTCTCCACCAGGTCCAGCACGGCGAAGCTGTCGTCGATGCGCCGGGTGTCGGCCAGCACGAGCACGCCCAGCGCGCCGCGCGCCAGCTCCTCCCACAGGACCTGAAAGCGCGTCTGCCCCGGAGCCCCGAACAGGTACAGCACCACGCCGGGCAGCGTGAGCCGGCCGAAGTCGATGGCGGTCGTGGTCGTGGTCTTCTCGTTGACGCCGGTGAGGTCGTCGACCAGCGTGCCCGCCTGGGTCAGGACCTCCTCGGTGTTGAGGGGTTTGATCTCCGACAGGGCGCTGACCATGGTCGTCTTGCCCACGCCGAACGGTCCGGCGATGATCAGCTTGACCGGGATGTGGTCGACGCTGATCCGGCTTTCAGAGAGCGCGGAGGCCACTCAGAACCAACTCCAAGATTTCTAGATCAGGACCCTCCGCGCGGGGCGGATCCCGGGTGAGCAGCGTGCCGGAGGCCGCCAGTCCCGCTACCAGCAGCCGCACCACGCAGTACGGCAGGCCCAGGTGCGCCGCGCACTCGTAGACGGACAGCGGACCCTCCTTGAGGAGGTTCACCAGGTGAACGCCCGGAGGGTCCAGCGCGTCGGAGACCACCTCGGGAGCGACGTAGACGAGGGTCGTCCGCTCGACGTTGATCTGTTCGGGCACGGCCAGCTTGGCGGCGGCCATGAAGTCGGGGACGACACGCCGGCGCTGTCGTCCGGAGGTCATGCGGGGATTTCCGGTGTCCTGGCCGCGCTGGCGTCGTTGAGCGCCTTGATGAGCTTCTGCACCTGGAGCTGCACCTCGTACGCGAGGGACCCGACGTTGACGGCTCCGGTGGCGGCCACGACGATGGCGGCGCGGTCTCCCGCCGGGGCGATGTAGTAGTAGCCCTTGCCCGCCGAGATGACGATGTCCACCACCTCGCCGTCGGCGCCGTTGCTGAGCCCCTCGCACAGGGCGCGGGCTGCTCCCAGCACCGAGCTCGTCATCGCGGCCGTTCGCTCTCCCGCCTCGACGCTCACGTCGGCGGAACCGCCGAGGATGAGCCCGTCGCGGCTCAGCACCACGCCGCTGGCGACACCAGGCAGCGCCAGAAGCGGCGACAGAACCCAGGACACGTCGAGCGTCAGCGGCCGGCGGCTCGGGCGGGGGGTGGCGGCGGGGGTGTGGTCCATGGAGCGGTCAGTTCCCTTCGGTCGCGTCGTCCTGGTGAGACGGCATTGCTTCGCGGCGGCCCGCTTCGGCGCCCGTCTGGAAGTCACCCCACCGCTTCTGGGCCTCCTCCGGAGTGGTGAGAGGGCCGGCGGCGGCGCTGGACGGAACGCGCCGCGGCGACTGACGGCGGCGCTGCGGCAACCCGGGAAGACCTTCGATCCCGGCAGGGCCGGTGTCCGGGCCTGCCTGCGCGTCGGCCTGTGCGTCGGTGAGCGCGGTCGCCTGTGCGGGCAGCGCCGCGGCCGTCTCCCGCCCGACCCGCGAGGCGGCGACCGATGCGCTGCTCGACGCGGTGACCGCGTGCGCCGGTCGCGGCGCGCCCGCAGGCTCCGGCATGCGCTGGTACGGCGCCGCCACGACGGACCTGACCGGCTCGGGCGCGAGCACGGAGGGACGGGTGCTCTCGGGCATCTCCACCAGCAGGGCCGCGGGCACGCTCACCACGGCCTGGACCCCGCCGTAGGCGCTCTTCTTCACCGTCACCTGCATGCCGTACTGGGCGACCTGCCGCCCGATGGCCGCCCATCCGGTGTGGGGCGGGTTGCCCAGGTCGACCAGCCGTACGGCGTGCCGGCCACTCAGCAGCCGGCTCGCCCGCGCGTACTGCTCCTCGTTGAGCCCCACCCCGGCGTCGTCGATGACGATGGCCGCGCCGGTGTTGGTCTCGTGCACGGCGATGGTCACCTTGAGCGTGCCGTGGGAGTGATGGACGGCGTTGGCCAGCAGCTCGGAGGTGACGAACAGGACCGGCTCGGCGGCCCTGGCGGCCACGCCGACGCGGCGGCGCAGGTGGTTGGCCGGCCCTTCGATGCGCTGGTCGAAGTTCTCGACCCGCGCGATGGCCCCCACGACGAGGTCCACGAGGTAGGTGTCGTCGCGGGACAGGCCCGTCGTGGCGCCGCAGGCGATGCCGGTGGCCTGGGCGCGGCGCACGATGAGCTCGTTGAACATGTCGAGCCCCAGCACCTCGCGCAGCAGCTGGGTGTGCTCGTCGCCGCTGTAGCGCCGCTGCACGGCGGCCAGCAGGTCCTGGGCGCGCAGCGCCTGGGTCTGCACGCGGGCCATCGCGCCCCGGACGACGGCCTGGGCCGCCTCGTCGATGCGGACCGCCTCGTCGCGCACGGCGTTGGAGATGGAGTCGAGCACGGCGTGGTGCTGCCGGTCGACGTCGGTGCCGGCCAGCGCCGGGTTCTGCAGCCCCGGAACGATCACGTGCGAGGCACGCAGGTGGGAGACCAGCGCCGGGATGCGGGTGGACAGCAGGTGCTCGGTCTCGACGCGCGCCAGGTCCTGCTGGGCGCGCAGCTCACGGGCCTCCTCGGCGGCCTCTCCGGCCCGGCGTTCGGCCTCTCTGATCTGATGTTCGGCCTGCCGCATCCGCTGCTCCCGCTGAGCGCTCTCGCGGGACAGGTGTTCGTGCGCGTCTCGGGTTTCGGTCAGCTGCGCACGGGTCCGGGCGAGCTCACGGCGTACGAGGTGGCGGTAGATCAGCACGCCTGCGAGGGCGACGGCGACGACGCCTGCCACTATCGCGACGCTGGCAAAATCTGGCGGCATGACAGTCCTGAGCTAGGGGGAAAGAGCGGATCGGCGCCGTTCGCTCACCCAGTATTCCGAGGACGCCAAGATAGTCAAACCCTCAGGAAACCCCCGACAAGCGGCCGAAAGTATGCATTAAAGGCATAAATCGGTCATATTCCTCGGATTTCGATTACGGAAAGTAATTGTTCCACGACGAGAGGCACGTCAACGGTCCTGAGCTGCCGAAACGCCCTACGGTGCACGTGGGATCACGGAGGCCGAATCTCCTACTATGACCGTCCGAATCTGGCCCTTCCCTGCTCCTTCTTGATCACCTTCGTGCTTGATCGTCATCCGATGGTCACGCAAAGTAATTGTCGACGAGGTCTGCCGGCCTGAGCCGGATGTGGCCTCGACGGTGGAATTCCCTCGGGGAAAGAATCTTGGGCTCGATTTGCGAGGGCGATAGAGTCGGCCCTGGAGCAGAGCCGCGCCGGGGTTGAGGAGGGGGATGTCCATCACGCCCTTACCCCTGCCGCAGCCTCCCGCGAAAGCGCCGGAGTTCGGACGGGACGCGCTGATCGTGTGCGAGAGCCTGGTGCGGATCTACCAGTCCGGGTCGGTCGAGGTGCAGGCGCTGCAAGGGCTGGACCTGGTCGTGGACAGCGGGGAGATGGTGGCCGTCGTCGGAGCGTCCGGGTCGGGGAAGTCGACGTTGTTGTCCATCCTGGCCGGGGTCGACGCTCCCACCGCCGGGCGGGTGCGGGTCGATCGGTGGAATCTGCTGGACATGTCGCGGGCCGATCGTGTCCGGTATCGGCGGCACACCGTGGGACTCGTACGCCAGCAGACGGCCGCCAACCTCATCCCGTACCTGACCGCGCGGCAGATGGTCGACCTGCCGATGACCGCGGCCCGCACTCCCGGCCGGGTACGCCGCAGGCGTGCCGCCGAGCTGCTGGACCTGCTCGGCGTCGCCGAGTGCGCCGAGCGGCGGCCCGCGCAGCTGTCCGGCGGGCAGCAGATGCGGGTGGCCATCGCGGTGGCCCTCGCCAACGAGCCCAGGGTGCTCCTGGCCGACGAGCCGACCGGCGAACTGGACAGCGCCACGTCGGCCGCGGTGTTCGGGCTGATGCGGGACGTCAACCGGCGGCTGGGCGTCACCGTCGTCATCGTGACCCACGATCCCTCGGTCAGCGGGCAGGTGGAGCGGACGGTGGCGATTCGCGACGGGCGCACGAGCAGCGAGGTGTTGCGGCGTACCGCCACCGGGGACGACGGCGCCCAGCAGGTGATCGCCGAGGAGTACGCGGTGATGGACAGGGCCGGGCGCGTTCAGGTGCCGCGCGACTACCGGGAGGCGCTGGCGCTGACGCGACGGGTCCGGCTGGTGCTGGAGGCCGATCACGTCGCGATCCGTCCCGACGGCGGAGGGCCCGGATGAACGCCGGACCTCTGGTGAGCGTGCGTGGCGTTCACCGCCGGTACGGCAGCGGGGCGACCGCCGTGCACGCGTTGCGGGACGTGACGTTCGAGCTCGCGGCCGGCACCATGACCGCCCTCGTCGGGCGGTCCGGCTCAGGAAAGACCACGCTGCTCAACGTCATCGGCGGCCTGGACCGCCCGGACTCCGGCACGGTCCTCGTCGACGGAACGGACGTCACCGCCCTCGACGAGGACGGCCTGTCCCTGCTGCGCCGGGAGAAGGTCTCGTACGTCTTCCAGACCTTCGGCCTGATCCCGGTGCTGTCGGCCGCGGAGAACGTGGGCGCCCCGCTGCGGCTGGCCCGCGTACCGCCGGTGGAGCGTGAGCGGCGGGTCGCGCTGCTGCTGGAACTGGTCGGACTGGCCGCCCACGCCGAGCAGTTGCCCGCCGAGCTGTCCGGCGGGCAGCAGCAGCGGGTGGCGATCGCCCGGGCGCTGGCCGCCTCGCCCCGCCTGCTGATCGCCGACGAGCCGACCGGTCAGCTGGACGCCGAGACCGGTCTGTCGGTGATGGCACTGCTGCGCGGCGTGGTGGAGTCCGAGGGGGTGACGGCGCTGGTCTCCACGCATGATCCGACGATGCTCGCGCTGGCGGATCGGGTGATTCGCATCAACGACGGGCATCTCGACGAGCATCCCGGCCCGCGCGCTGAAGATCGGCTCGACGGGCACCCCACGAGCCGGGACGATTCGTGATCAGTAAGAGTCGTCCGTGCTGAGGCTGGTCGCCCGGCGAGCCCGTGTGCAATGGCCGTTGCTGGCGGCCCTCCTGGCCGTCGCCGTGGTCGGCCCCACGCTGCTGGGCACCTGCGCCCTCCTGCTCACCCGTACCGCCGAGCAGGCGCTGGAGACCGCCGCCTCCCGCGCCACCCCCGGCCAGATCGACGTCACCGCCTACGCCGTCACCATCCGCGGCGAGCGCGCGAGATCCGTCGCCGACGACACCCGCGCCGTGCTGACCTCGGCCCTCGCTCCGTTCGCGACGACGACGGCCGCGCGCGCGTCGTCCGCGATGCGCTCGCTCCCCGGCGCCGGTGTGTCGGCCGTGGCTTACCTGTCGGGGGTGGAGGACCTGCCGGCCCGCACTCAACTGGCCGCCGGACGCCTGCCGCGGGCGGGCGCCACGCCGGCGGAGGCGGTCGTCCTGGAGAGCACCGCGCGGCAGCTCGGCCTGAGCGCCGGCAGCCGGGTCCGCCTCGGCAGAGAGCTGGCCGACGATCCCGATGAGGGGGCCGAGGTGGTCGTGGTCGGGATCGTACGCCCGCTGCCGGGCGCCGGCTGGGAGCGTGACCCCCTCGCCGCCACCGGTTACGACCCGGCCTACCGCGACGGCCGCTCCGCACAGCCGGTTCACGCGTACGGGCCGTTCATCGTCGACCTCGCCGACCTGCTCGGCGGCGGCTCCACCCTCGACCGGCTGGAGATCGGCGCCCACCCCGACCTGTCCGCCCCCGCCGTCCGCGACCTCGACACCGTCACCCAGGCCGTGCTCGGCGCCGACCGCCGCCTGGGACGGACGCTCGGCGACCGGGTGCGCATCCAGCGCGTCGCCTCCCGGTTGCCCTCGACCCTGCTGGCCGCCCGCGATCAGCAGCGGGTCACCACGGCCGCCGTGCTCGCCGTCGCCGCCATCGGGCTCGTCCTGACCGCGACCGCCCTCGCCCTCGCCGGCCGGCTCAGCGCAGGTGTGCGCGGCGACGAGACCGCCCTGCTGTCCGCGCTGGGCGTCGGCCGCGGTCAACTCGCCGGCGCCGCGCTCGTCGAGGCCGGCGCGCTCGCCGTGCTCGCCACCGCGGTCGCGATCCCGGCCTCGTCCGCCCTGCACGCCGGGCTGACCCGGCTGCCGCCCATGGCCGGGGCCGGGCTCGCCACGCCTTTCGGCGTGAACGCCGTACAGGTGCTGGCCGTCGCCGGCGGCGCGCTGGCGCTGGCGGCGGTGCTCGTCGTGCCCTCGCTGCGGACCTCCTCCCAGGGCGTACGCGGGCGGCGGGAGCTGCTCGCCCGATCAGGCGCGGACCTGCTGCTCGTGGCGTTCGCCGCCGTCGGCTGGTGGCAGTTGCGCGACCAGCCGGCCGGTTCGGGCTCCCCCGTCGACGCCGTACGGGTGCTCGCTCCCGCGCTGCTGCTCATCGCCGGATCCGCGGTGGCGTTGCGCCTGGTGTGGCCCGCGTTGCGCCTGGTGGAACGGCTGGCCGGCCGGGCTCGCGGGCTGATGGTCGCGCTGGCCGCGTTCGAAGCCGCCCGCAGGCCCCAGGCGGTCGCGGCGGGGCTGCTGATCGGGCTGGGCTGCGCGGCGGCCACGTACGGGGTCGGGTTCGACGCCACGTGGCAGCGCTCCCAGCAGGATCAGGCCGATCTGTCCGTCGGCACCGATCTCGCGCTCACCCTCACCGCTCCGCCCGTCGCCGGGCAGGGCGGAATGGTCGGCGCGGCCAGCGGGGGAGAGGTGAGCCCGGCCACCGATCGTGGCATCGCGGTCGGGCAGTGGCTCGGCGGCGCCGGTGACCCGCCGCGGCTGATCGCCATGGACACCACGCGGGCCGAGGCGCTGCTGCGCGGGCGGCTGGACGACGGTCGCACCTGGAACGACGTGGGCGCCCTTCTCGCGCCGCCGGCGCGCGCCGCCGGGGTTCCCGTCCCGGCTGGAGCAGCGCTCTCCCTGACCGGGAAGGCGACCGGTCCTACGCCGCTCACCGTGACGCCCCGGCTGCTGCTGCAGGACGCGACAGGGCTGCGTACCCCTTGCGTCGGTGCGCCCGTTCCGCTCGACGGCAGGGCACATCCGCTGCCGGACTGCGCGACGGCCGAAGGGTCCCAACTGGTCGCGGTGTCCCTTCCGTTCGTGGTCGCGACGGGGAACGTGGGCACCGGCCACTCCGACGCCCTGGTGGAAGCCCCCGAGGGGGACAGCCGCGTCGCCGTGACGCTCACCGTCGCGGGAACAGGCTCTGGGGCATCGCCCTGGACCGCCACCTCGGCCGGGCCGGCCCCCGGGCAGCTCGGCAATCCGGCCGCCGCCCTGAGCAGCACCTCCGCGGGCACCGAGCTGAGGATGACCACGACCGTCGCGCTGAAGGGCCCGCCGGACGCCGCCAGGAACCTGGTCGCCACCGCTTTCCCGGCCCCGGGACCGGTGCCCGTGGCCGTCTCCGCCCGCTTCGCCGACGAGGTGGGCGCCCGGCGCGGCTCGCGGCTCGACCTCACCGTCGGCCTCACCCCCGTGCCGGTCGACGTGGCCGAGGTGCTGCCGGCCGTGCCGTCCGCTCCGGGCGCCGCGGCCATCCTGGCCGACTTCGACGCCCTGTCCCGTGCCCTCGCCGTCAGCGGCGACTTCGACGTGCCCGTGGACGCGTGGTGGGTCGGCCGTCCCACCAGAGGTGACGCGGTCGATCTCCGCCTCGGCAGCGTCACCACGCGCGCGTCCGAGACCGCCCGGCTCACCGGCGGTCCGCTGCGAGCCGGGCTGCCGGCCGTGCTCCGGCTGCTCGTACCGGCCGCGGTGCTGCTGATGATCGCCGGGATCGTCCTGCACGTGACGTTCGACCTGCGGGCCCGCGCGGTCGAGATGGCGCGCCTGCGGGGTCTCGGCATGACCCGGCGCGAGATCCGTGCCGTGCTGCTCGGCCAGCACGTCGGCATCCTGCTGCCGCTGCTCGCGGCAGGCGCCGTCGTCGGCGCGCTGGCCACCCGCGTCGTCGCGCCGCTGCTCGTCCGCTCCGACACCGGCGCCGCTCCCGTCCCCGAGGTTCTGCCCGTCTGGCCGTGGGCCGCCGAGGCCGCCCTGCTCACCGGGCTGCTGGCCGGGTGCGCGCTGGCGGTGGGCGCGGTGGTCGTCGTCCAGGCCCGGCTCGCCGATGCCGCGTATCTGCGGGTGGCGTCGTGAGGATCCCGGCACCGCACTGGCCCAGCGTCGCCGGCCGCGCCCGCGCCGACGCCGGGCCGTTGCTCCTGGCCGCGGTCGTGGTGGCGGTCGTCACGTTGCTCGCCGGCGCTGTGCCGCCGCTCCTGTCGGCGACCGCCGACGCGGCCGTACGGGACGCGGTACGCAGAACCGGCGGCGACCTCCAGGTCCACTCCCGCATGGAAGACGACGACGGGCCGGGCGGCAGCCGGGTCCGGCACCCCCGCCTCGCCGAGGACGTCGACGACTTCCGCGCCAGGGCGACGGACGAACTCGGCCCCGGCCTGCGCGCCGCCCTGCGTCCCCCCGTCGCCACCGTCACCAGCCCCACCCTCAAGATCACCGATGGCAGCGTGCTGCGTACGTTCCAGCTCGCCTACGTGGCCCGCGACGGCGGGCCCGACGTGACCTGGATCGCGGGCGGCCCACCCCGGCCCACCGCCTCCGAGACCGCCGCGGTTCCCTACGGCGCGCCGCCGTGGCCGGTGCAGGTGGGCCTGTCCGAGGCGGACGCCGCCGCTCTCCGGCTCCGACCCGGCGCCCATATCCCGCTGGCCGACGACCAGGGGAACGTCAAGAAGGTCCAGGTCAGCGGCGTCTTCCGGCCTCGGGACAGCGCCGATCCCGCCTGGCGGCTCCTCCCTTCGCTGCTGAGTCCCGTCGCCGGCGCGGACGGCACCGGATCCACGCGGTTCGCCGGGCTGCTGTCACGCGAATCGCTGCCCGACGCGCGGCTCGCCTTCGGGCTGGACGAGTTGCGGCGTACCGTCTCGTTCACGCCCGACCCGGCCCGGCTCACCTGGGACGTGGTCCCGTCGGTCGCCGCGAAGGTGGTCGCGCTCAAGGCGTCCTCCGGCTCCTCCGGCGCCCGGGACGGCTCGCTGAAGTGGGAGACCCGGCTCGACGGCGTGTTGCGGAACGTGAGCTCCCAGGTCGAGGCCGCGTTCGCGCAGGCGTCCGTCCTGCTCGTCACCCTGCTCGCCGTCGCGGTCCTGGTCCTGCTGCTCGCCGCCGACCTGCTGGTACGCCGCCGCGCCCCCGCCCTGGCAGCCGCCCGGCAGAGAGGGATGTCGCTCCCGGTCATCGGCGGCGAGCTGCTGCTCGAATCCGCCGTGCTGGCGCTGCTGGCCGCGGCGGCCGGGCTCGGCCTGGCCCGGGCCGTCGCGCCGGGGGTCTCCTGGGACTGGACGCCTCCCGTGGTGGTCACCGCCGTCGCCGCCGGGCCGGCGTTCGGCATGCTCACCGCCGCCCGCGCCACCCGGGATCGCCGCGTCCCGGCCAACCGGAGCGCGCGGCGGTGGGCGCGTGACACCGTACGACTGCGGCGGGCCGCTCTTGAGACAGGGGTGCTGGCGGTCGCGTCCGGCGCCCTCGTCGCTCTGTACCAGCGTGGAATCGGCGGCGGGGTGCTGCCCGCGAGCGCGCCCGCCCTCTGCGTGCTCGCGGGCGCGCTCCTGCCGGCGCGGGCGCTGCCCCTCGCGACGCGCTTCGTGCTCAAGCGGCTTCTGCGGTCGAGCCGGCCGCTGGCGGTGTTCGGGGCCGCGAGGGCGGCGGTGGCCTCGGCCCGGGTGCTGCCGCTGCTGGTGCTCGTGACCTCCGTGGCCTTGGCCTCGTACGCGCTCATCTTCGGTGCCACTGTCGGCCGCGGGACGGCGGACGGGCCGCTGGCCTCCGGACTGTTGCGGCTGGCATGGGTCTCGGCCGTGACCCTGCCGGCGCTCGGCCTGCTGGGACTCGCGCTCGGCACGGCGGCCGGCGCGCCGGAGCGATGGCAGACCCTGACCCGGCTGCGCACCCTCGGGCTGCGGCCCCGGGAGGCCCGCTGGGTCGCCGCGGGAGAACTGCTGCCGCCGGTGGTGGTCGCCGCTGTGGGCGGTCCGCTGCTCGGGGTGCTGCTCGCCCGCCTGACGTTCGGCTCGCTCGCACTGCGCCTGCTCACCGGCGCAGAGCCGGCCCCGGCGTCGCCGTGGTGGGCGCTCGGCCTGGTGGCGGTCGTGTTCCTGGCGGCGGTCGCCGTCGTGGTGCCCGTCGAATCGGCGCTACGCCGCCGGCGACGGCTGAGCGAGGTGCTCCGCGCGGGCGACAGCTGAACCGGTTCGTCTTCGGCTGCGGAACATGTCTCCAGCCCGGTACCTCAAAGGTCGGGGGAACACCGGATGTTAGCGCTCGCAGGGCGGCGGATGATGCGTTCGGTACGACATCCGCTCCTGTCCTTCTCGAAAGGAAGGCTGTGCCCATGCGTCCTCCCCTCCGGTTACGGCGATGGCTCGGGCTGGGCCTGATCGGGCTCGTGGCCGCCCTGGAGGCGACCGCCTCGGCCGGCGTCCCGACCCCACTGACACGCCCACCGACACCCCGACGCCCTCGCCGACGAAGCGGAAGTACAAGCTGGCGGTCGTCGGCGACAGCTACACCAGCGGCGAGGGTGCCAGCCACGACAGCGTGTACGTCGGCCACCCGGGCCCGGAGGACTGGCGGCACCAGTCCGGCTACGCGCCCGCCCACCTGGCGTGGGCCTACCTGCAACAGGGCCGCTTGCCCGCCCCCGGCTCGCCCTCGATCAGGACCAGGCGATGGCGCTCGGCTGTCGCGGTCTCGACCAGTGACCTCTCATCGGCCCGCCCCGCCATCGCGCGCCATGCGTTCGCCTCCGTCATGCGTCCTCCGGTCACGCGGGGAGCCGGCCACGAGCAGTCGCACGGTGCGATGATCGTACGGATCCGCGCCGGTGTCCACGCACCGCAGGAGAACGTCGGCGAGACGGTCGTAGGTGAACTGGTAGTACGGGCCCGTCCTGCGGAGCAGCCGCCGCGTGTGCAGCTCCTCCAGGAACGTCACCGTCCGCCACGGGAGTTTCCCCCGCGCCGCCAACCAGAGCTGCCCGACCGTCACGGCGGGCCAGGCCGTGTGCAGTGACGCCAGCACCACGCCCAGGGTGAGGCCGAACAGGATGCCCTGCCAGGGTTGCACGCTGAAGTTCCCGCTCTCCTCCTCGACGGTCTTGATCAGGCTGTGGCCGGGGCCGCGCAGCACCATGATCCCGGCCGCGGCCACCAGGGCGACCGCGGTCACGCAGCCCAGCGCCGCCCACCGGTCGCCGCGCCGGATCGTCCTGGCGGCGGCGGCGGGCTCGCCGGGCAGCGGCTGGGTGAGCCAGTTGACGGTGCCGACGACCAGCGCGATCGGCACGCCGAGCACGAGGCCGAAGACGATCATTATCTGCACCCCGTACGCCATGCCGTTCACGCGCCAGATGCCGGTCAGCCCCGCCATGACGCCGATCAGCACCACGGGTGGGAACGCCTTCAGCAGGTAGGGCAGCGGCGAGCCGAGAAGCCCCCGGACCCGCGGGGCGAGCCGGCACGGGACGGGCGGCGCGGACAGGTCCACGGCCATCATCCGCCCGGCCATCGTGGCGATGCCGACGCCCGTGGCCATCGAGACGAGGATGGGCCAGAAGCCGCCGCCGAGTTTGTGCTCGGCGCCGAGTCCGTCGGCCACGACGCAGGCCAGTGCCGACCCGCAGGCGACCAGCGCCACGGCGCCTGTGGCGACGACCCGTCCGGCGACGTCCCAGGCGCGGCCACCGGGGAGGGGAAGGCGCAGGACGCGCCGGCGGATCAGCAGGGGACGGCAGGCGAGCGTCAGCGTGAAGGCCGTGCCGAGCTCGACCGCGTCCCCTGCCGCCTGCGCCGGGGTCAGGCTGAACAGGCCGATTCCGAGGACTCCGGCCGTGGCCGTGAGCCCGGCGACCGCGATCGAGCGCGCGTCCGGTGCGACGCCTCTGAGCAGCCCCATGATCACTCCGGCCGTCAGCCCGATGGCCAGCCCGCGGGTCAGCCCGAGCGGCATGACGAGCGCGAGCTGATAGGCGGGCAACAGCACGAGCGCGGTGGCGAGCATCGGCACGACGGCCGGGATCGCGGTGTGCAGCTCCCACCACGCCAGGCGCCGGTCCTTGCGTTCGCGCAGCATGACGGCCAGGTTGTGCAGCCACCAGCGGCCTCTGGGCGTGTCCAGCCCTAACCGGAGGCCGGGGTAGGGGGCCGTACTGGTGGCCATGGCGACGTGCTCGTCCAGCAGGAGATCCTCGGCGGAGATGCGTCCGTGCTCGTCCACGAGGGCGACCAGCCGCCCGGGGTCGAGCCCGGACCCGGGGTCGCCGCACACCTGCCGTGCCAGGCTCAGGAACAGCGGAACGGACAGCAGCGCGGTCACGTCGTTGTCCTGCCGCCGGTTGATCCGGCTCAGCACAGGACGCCACTTACCGTCGGCGGCGGGTTTGCCCACCAGCTGTCGCAGGTGCTTGCGCAGCAGGTCCGGCTTCGGGGGCGCGAGCGTGCGGACGGCGTACCCCGCCGGCAGGACGGACGGATCGATGGTGCCGCTTCTGGCGAACAGGACGAGGGGGCGGTTGTGCAGGGCATCCTGTTCCAGCCATTTCACCGCCTGCTCCGCGTGCGCGGCCAAGGCGTCGAAGTCGTCGATGATGACCACGGTGTGCGTCTCATGGCCGAGCACGTGGTAGAGGTTGCCCTCGTACTCGTACGCCGGGCCGAGCACGGAGGAGACCTCCTTGTCGAACCAGTCGGCGAACGAGTCGCGCACCGGGTCCCACGAGGATCCGTTCAGCAGCAGTGGCAGGCGACCCTCGGACAGCAGGCCCAGGGCCATCATCAGCGCCATCGTGGACTTGCCGCCGTACGGGGGACCGTAAACGATCATCCTGCCTGGGGTGCCGCCGGTGACGAGACCGGTGGCGTGGCTCTGGAACTCGCTCGCCGTCCACACAGGGCCGTCGGCGTCGCGCCAGACGTCGTTGCCGTCGCGGTCGAGCAGGCGCATCGGCAGGAGCTCGGGACGCAGGAGGCCATGGACCTGGGCGTCGCGGTACAGCACGCTCTCCATCTCGGTATGGAGACGTTCGCGCAGCTCGGCTTTTGACGCGGATCTCTGCCGCCGGCTGACGACGAGGGCCAGCAGGGCGAGGATCACGGCGACGATGTCGGCCAGGTTGCTCCCCAGCTCGACCTGGTGCAGGGCCAGCGCGACGGCTGGGACGACGACTGCGGTCGCCACAAGGAGGATCACGGCCCGGTGGCGGGCTTGCGCGCTCAACGTGTGGACCTCGCTCTCTCTCACGGAGCATCAGGCCAGAAGGAAGGAAGGCAGCGGATATCGCTGTTGAGAGAGCCGATGGCCCGGCGGTCGCCCGGACTCGTGCCCGCGTCAGGCGCCGCGTCGGTGGGCGGCGCTGACGGCTTGCACCTTCATCATGCCTCCGGCATCGCCGCGCCGCGCGATCGCGAAGGCTACATAGGAAAGCTGCCGCGGCGGATGCGCCAATGGCGGCCGGCCTTCAGGTGGTCGACGATCGCGCGCTGGAGCGCGGTGCGGCGCGGCAGCTGGTCGAGCGGCGTGGTCAGGGTGCGGAAGACGAACCGCAGCACCTCGACGTCGGCGTCCTGCCCTTCCGGCTCCTGGTAGGGCTCCAGCTCGAACCTGCGTTGGAACCGGACGATGTTGGAGTCCTCGGGCAGGTACTCGCGTAGTTGTGGGTCGAGCAGCCACGAGCCGCAGGCGAACTCCGTGTAGCGCTCGTCGGGGAAGTGGCGCGGGAAGAAGGCGCGGGCCGCGTCGAGCGACGCCTCCACTGCCTCGGGACCCAGCGGCCCTGTCTCGGGGATGTGCAGGTCGATGGCGGTGCCGCCGCGGTGGTGTTGCAGCCGGCCCAGCTCGTAGACGACGCCACGCGCGTGCAGCGTCAGCCAGCTCTGCATGACCGGCCAGCCCTCGCCGCGCATGCGCCGGTCGATCACGAGGTTGCGGCCCAGGTCCGCGAGGGTCACCCATGACACGGAGTCGGCGATGCCGTGGTCGCGGTGGTACGTCATGACGACGTCGACCAGGGCCAGGTACGCGTACACGTAGAGGTGCCGCCAGGCGGGGCCCCGCTCGCGCGGCAGCGCCGGGCCGGGCGGCAGCCAGAGGTGGCCGCCGAGATCGGCGCGGACCAGGGCGATCGAGCGGTCGAGCAGCCAGCGCAGCTCCGGAGTCCACAGCGGAGAGCCGGGGTCGGGCCAGCCCGCCATGATCTCGGCGGCGTCGTCCGGGTGGACCGCGAGCCGGTGCAGGAGCGCGGGTGCGTCGGCCTTGGCGGGCAGCGGAGCCGATGGCCGGTCGCCGGCGAGCCGGTGCACACGATCGATGTCCTCGACGGGCACCCCGAGCCGGGCGGCGGTTTCGTCAAGATCCACGTGGTTGATCCTACGGCCCGACGGGATCACCCTTCCAGGGGCGAGCGGGGACCACCGCCGCAGGCGGTCCGTGAACGCCGGGTGCGGGTCGCTGAACGCGAGCAGGATTCACGTCACTCTCACGATAACTGCCGGTTGTCCCATCTGACTCATCACAAGAGGGGGGAGATAGGGGGGGCGTTAGGGGTCGAGAAGTGATCTACCCACATATACTGCCGTCATGTTGTCCGACAGATCCCCTCTTCAACCAGTCTGTTAGGAATCATGGCAGGAACAATCTGCAGCCTGTCAGGGTGGCGTCGGAAGGGGAGGACGATCCTCGGGGGTGACGGGGGACTCGTGACTACGTATAGTGACATCGCCAATTGCCGGTGAACCGGATGCTCCGGCAAATATCGCACTCTATGCCCTTCTTCCAGCATGACGTGCTGGAGGAAGAGGATTGCGGGGGCACGCACGTGCGGGAGAGAGACGGGCGCGCCGACGAGAGGACCGTGGCGTCGTCGGCATGCCTCGAAGCCGAGATGAAGCTCGCGGCGGCCACGCTGGGGCCGCCGCCGGAAGGGCGGGAGGCCCGCCCCGGCCGGCACGCATCGTCCGCGACGGCCAGGCCGCGCACCAGCACCAACCATCCCGACGTCAGAACCTGGGCGGCCGAATATCCATCTGTCCTCTGCGTGTCACCCTGCCCCGCAATCCCTTCTCCCGGCGGAAGTACGCCGAGGGGATCGCTGTAATCCGCTGGAAAAAGAAAGTTACACATCGGGAAACGACGTCTAGGGTGGCTGGCTGGAGGCGTGGGCCATGCAGCTCATCGAACGTGCAGAGGCACTGGAAAACTTCCGTGACCTTATGGAGAAGGCGGCGGGCGGGACCGGCGGAGTCATGGTGATGACCGGTTTCGGCGCCATGGGTAAGAGTGCGTTACTGCAGACCTGCGCAAACGAGGCAGGCGCGGCCGGGTTCCTTCTGATGAAAAGCGCCGGGTCGCGTGCGGAACGAATGTTTCCCTTGGGGACTCTCGGACAGTTGTTTCGATCTGCCGAGCTGCCTCCGGAGTTGGCCGACGAAGTGGAGCAGACGCTCGCCCCGGAGCCGGTCAACGGGATCTCCGGGGTGCCTGACCCTGTGCTGATCGGACAGAATCTCACTAATGTCGCGGCACGGCTGTGCGGTGTTCTCGTGGAGCTCACCAAACGGCAGCCGATCCTGCTGTCCGTCGATGACGTGCACAACGCGGACGGCCCGAGCCTGCAGGCCCTGCTCTACATCCAGCGGCGGATGGCGAACGCGCCGCTGCTGCTGGCCGTGACCTCGCTGGCGCAGCGGCGTTCGGTGGACTCGCTGTTCAGCGCCGAGCTCACCGGGCGGCCCAACTGCGTGATAGCGCGGGTCGCCGGGTTGTCGCCGGCGGGGGTGGAGGAACTTCTCCGGGACACGGTGGGCACCGAGCCCGCCGCCCGGCTGGCACCGGAGTACCACCGGCTGAGCGGCGGGAACCCCTTGCTCCTGCACGCCATGGTGCAGGACTACTGGGACGTGGCGCAGGGCGGCTGGTCGCCGGAGGGCTCCCACCCGGGCGCCGGCCGCCATCTCCACCAGGCGGTCCTGTCCTGCCTGCACCGCTGGGACCCGCGGATCCTGGACACGGCCCGCGGCGTCGCCCTGCTCGGGCGCTCGGCCGGCACGGGCTCGGTGGCGCAACTGCTCGGCGTGAAGCCCGCCTACGTGCTCCCCGCGCTGGAGGCACTGGACGGGGCGGGGCTGCTGCGGGGAAGCCAGTTCCGGCATCCGACGATGCGCAGGGCCGTGCTCCGGGATCTGAGCCCGGACCGGCAGTCCGTGATGTACATGCGGGCGGCGCGCATCATGTATCAGCTCGGCGCCGAGCCGGGGGACATCGCCGACCACCTGCTGGCCTCCAGCCCGGCCACTCCGGCCGAGGCGGAGCCGTGGATGGTGGCGGTGCTGCGCGAGGCCGCCCAGGTGGCGCTCGTGCACGACGACCAGGACCGCGCGATCAGTTGCCTGGAGCTGGCCCGGCTCATCTGCGACGACGAAGCGGCGCGGGCGGCGATGCTGACCGAGCTGGCCCAGGCGAACTGGTGCCATCGGCCGGCCGGCGCGCTGCGCTTCCTGGCTCCGCTGGAGGACGCGTACGGGCGCGGTCAGCTCACGACCGCGGACTCCCGCGCTCTCAGCAGATATCTGCTGTGGCACGGCTGGACCCGCCGCGCGGCCGTCGTCTACGACTGGACGGCGCCCCCGTGCGACAGCCCGTCACGGGAGCACTCCCGGCTCTGTTTCACCCGGGAGTGGGTCCGGTTGATCTTCCCGGGCATGTTCGTCGGGGGCGAGGCGGACGGGCCGGTGGGCGAGGCCGGCCCGGCCGGCCGGGAGTTCTCGCTGAGCAACCTGCTGCTGGGCAAGGCCGAGGAGGACTTCGTCGGCGCCGCCCAGGAGTTGCTGGAAAGCTGCAACCTGGCCGAGTCGGAGCCGGAGGCGGTCTTCGTCGCGCTGCTCGCCCTGAGCCACACGGGCCGCTACCAGGAGGCGGTGCGGTGGTGCGAGCAACTCGGCACCGAGGGGGCGGCACGCGGGCTGCCACGGTGGACGGCGGCCCTCGCCGCGATCCGTTCGTGGCTGGCCGTGCAGCACGGCGAGCTGGGCGACGCCCGGCGGTACGCGCGGCAGGCCATGAGCGCGATGTCGCGGACGAGCTGGGGGGTGATCCTCGGGTTGCCGCTGATGGTGCTGCTGCGGGCCGCCGTCGCCATGGGAGATCTGGACGAGGCGGCGGAGATCATCAAGCGGGGGGTTCCCGGCGACATGTCGCGAACCACGCTGTGGCCGCTCTTCCTGCAGGCCAGAGGGGACTACTATCTCGCCACCAACCGCCCGCGGGCGGCGTTGAGCGACTTTCACGAGTGCGGTGAGCTGCTGCGCGAGTGGGACCTCGACATCCCCGCGCTCGCGGACTGGCGTTGCGCGATCGCCCGGACGTACCTGCAGATCGGCGCGGCCGAGGAGGCGCGGCAGAAGATCACGGAGCAGTTGTCCATACCCGGCGGCACCCATCCGCGGGTGCACGGCCGGGCGTTGCGGCTGCTTGCGTCGGTCACCGAGCTGCGGCAACGGCCGGCGAGGCTGCAGGAGGCCATGACGCTGCTGCAACGCTCCGGTGACCTGCTGGAGCTCGGCTGGGCGTACGCGGATCTCAGCTACGCCTACCAGGAGCTCGGCGACATCACCCGGGCGCGGTTGATGGCCCGGCGGGCCAAGCAGATCGCCAAGGCGTGCGAGGCCGGCCCGCTGTCCGCGCGGCTGCAGCCGCGCGACGAGGACGGCGGCGGCGACCTGGGCGAGGCGGCGGCGCTCAGCGACGCCGAGCGCCGCGTCGCCGCGCTGGCCGCGTTCGGCTACACCAACAGGGAGATCAGTGAGCGCCTGTTCATCACGGTCAGCACGGTGGAGCAGCACCTCACCCGGGTGTACCGGAAGCTCAACGTGAAGCGCCGCGCCGACCTGCCGACCGAGCTGTCCCTGGGCACGGGGCTGGGCGAGACGGACATGTCCCGTGTGGCGGGTCGCGGCGTGGGCCAGCCGAGGCGGGTGGTCGGGGGGACGGAGCGCTGATCACACGCTCATCCAGGACTTCGAGGAGTGGCCGGCGTCGCTCAGCAGCGTGTCGAACGCCAGCGGCTGCGGCTCCGGCAGAAGGGTGACCAGCAGGCTGATCTTCCTGATCATGTCCGGTGAGTATTCGCGCACCGGCGTGATCTCCGCCTCGGCCAGGTCCCAGGGGCCGAGCAGCTCTTCCGCGCGCTGCGCGGCCAGCACGGGATCGAGCCCGTACCAGAGGATGACCGAGGTCAGCAGGTCGCGGCCGGTCCAATGGTCCGGGATGTCGGAGTTGTCGACGAGGGTGGATGGCGCGGTGACCGACGAAAGAAGCATTTGGAACACAGGAGTCCCCCAAGAATCAACTCAACTGTTGTTCGCCAGAGATGCGGTGCCGAGTGCCTCACGTACGGGGTACGGATCGGTCCCGCGCCGATGGACCGGGGGTTGTCGGAGGAGCACGCGCAGCCCGTCGGTCAGGTCGGTCACGGACACCAGTTCGGGATTGATCAGCCATTGCGCCATCAGCCCTTGGAGCAGGGTGAGGTAGAGCCGGCCCACCGCGCGCGCGGACTCCTCGTCGAGCGCCTCGTCCGTGCCGAGCAGCTTGGCCAGTCCCTCAGGGGCGGCGGCCGACGCGAGCGCGATGCCGAGCCTCTCCCGCAGGTCCGGCGCGTGCTCGGCGATGGTGAGCGCCTCGAAGTTGGCCGCCAGCAGCGGGCGGTTGTTCTTGAAGCTGTCGACGATCTGCTGCCAGGTCTTCTCGAAGCCCACCAGCGGGTCCACCGCGTCGTTGTGGACGGTGATCTGCCACAGGTCGGTCCAGTCCTGGACCATCTCGATGAGTGCCTCGCGAAGCAGTGCCTCCTTGGAGCCGAAGTGATAGCCGATGGAGGCGAGGTTGGCCCCTGAGGCGGCGCTGATGTGGCGGGCGGTGGTGTGCGCGTAACCGCGCTCCACGATGCACCGCTTCGCGCCCTCAAGGAGTTGCTCTCGGTGTCCCATGATGACGATCATAGCACGTTTCATTCATACGTCCGTTCTGTACGCTTGTATGATTCTGGGCATGACGCAGATGAATCCCCCCATCGCGGGCCGTCGCGAATGGCTCGGTCTCGTCGTACTCACTCTCCCCGTGATCTTGCTGTCCAACTCGATCACGATCTTGTTCCTCGCCGTCCCCTGGATCACCGAAGGGCTCAGGCCGGGCGCCTCGGAACTCTTGTGGATCATGGACATCTACACGTTCGTGCTGGCCGGGCTGCTGATCCCGATGGGCGCGTTGGGCGACAGGATCGGCCGGCGGCGGGTGCTGCTGGGCGGCGCCGTGCTCTTCGGAATCGGCTCGGCCGCCGCCGCGTACGCCGGCACGCCCGAGTTGCTGATCGCCGCGCGGGCGCTGCTGGGCATCGGCGCCGCCACCCTCATGCCGTCCACGCTGGCGCTCATCCGCACGCTGTTCCAGGACCCCGGGCAGCGCAAGATGGCGGTGGGCATCTGGACCGCCGGCTCGTCGGGAGGCGTGGTCCTGGGGCCGCCGCTGGGCGGTTTCCTGCTGGAGTACTTCTGGTGGGGCTCCGTCTTCCTGCTCAACGTGCCGTTCATGCTGCTGCTGCTGGTCGCCGGGCCGATGGTGCTGCCGGAGTCCCGGGACCCCCGCAAGGGCCGCTTCGACCTGCTCGGCGTGGTGCTGTCGCTGGCCGCGATGCTGCCCCTGATCTACGGGCTGAAGCAGCTGGCCCTGGAGGGGCCGTCGATCCTGGCGTTCGCCGCGCTCATCGGGGGCGTCGGCTTCGGTGTGGCGCTGATGTACCAGCAGCGCCGGCGGGCCGACCCGATGATCGACATCGACCTCTTCCGCCGGCCGGTCTTCGCGACCGCGGTGGGAGGGTACGCGCTGGTCATGTTCGCCCTCACCGGCGGGACCTTCCTCGCCTCGCCGTACCTGCAGCAGGTGCTGATGCTGAGCCCGCTGCCCGCGGCGCTGTGGCAGATGCCCGCCGGGGTCGGGGTGATCGTCGCCGCGGTGGTCGCCGGCTACCTCGCGCAGCGGGCCAGACCCGGTCTGGTCTTCGCCGCCGGCCCCCTTCTCATGGCCGTCGGCCTGCTGGTCATGTCGCAGGTCCAGGTGAACTCCGGGCTGGCCGTGCTGGTGCCGGGGATGATCCTGGTGGGCGCGGGCACCGGGATCGTGGCCACGGTGGCGGTGGACATCGTGCTCGGCAGCGTGCCGCAGGAAAGGTCCGCGCGGGCCTCCGCCCTGTCGGAGACCAGCCTGGAGCTGGGGACCGCGATGGGCATCGCGCTCATGGGGCTGATCAGCACCGTCGTCTACAGCCGGACGCTGCTGGACACGATGCCGCAGGGGGTGCCGGAGACGGAGACCGCGGCGGCGTCCCAGACTCTCTCCGAGGCGCTCAGGATCGCCGCCGACCTGCCGGGGCAGCTGGGCGCCCAGCTCGCCGACGCGGCCCGGGCCGCGTTCACCCTCGGCATGCAGGTGCCGCTCTACCTGACCGCGGCGCTCATGCTGGCGCTGGCCGCCGTCGCGCTGGTCGCGCTGCGCCGCGCCGACATCAAGCACGCCGACAGCGAGGAGCCCGGCGTGTCCGAGGCGCACTGAGGCGCAGGTGCGCGGGCTCCCCCTGCCGGTCGCCCCGGCCCCCATACGTGGTTCGCCGGGCCGGGGCGAGGTCCATTAGGGGTTGATCTAGGGGGAATGTCCGCCTCTACCGTGGCGAGCGTCGATACGATCGCCGGCTAGGTGGAGGCAGCATGCCCGAAGGCGCCAACCCGGCAGCCGACTACGAGTTGGGACTGCGCCTGCTCAACGCCCGCGCCATGCAGCGGGTACTGGGCAGCATGGGCGACCCTTACGCCCTGGTCCTGCGCGGCGCCGACGATCCCTACCCCCTCTACGCCGCGATCCGTGAGCGGGGCCCGATCTACCACAGCACGACAGGAAGCCGGGTGACCGCGGACCCCGGCGTGATCGCCGAGGTTCTGGCGGACCCGCGATGGCGGATGGCGGGCCCGGACGGCTCGCCGGCCGCCGAGCAGCCGCTGCCCTTCTACGGCTACGGCACCCCGGGCGCCGAGGCCGACGAGCACGCGCGGCTGCGCCCCCACTGGCAGCCCCTGGTCGACCCGGAGACGCTGGCCGCCCACCGCAAGACCGTCGAGCGGGAGTGCCTGGCCCGCCTCGACCGGGCCGCCGGCGACGATCTCATGGCCGGCTACGCCTGGCCGGTGGCGACCGCCGCCACCGGCGCGCTGCTCGGGGTTCCCGCCGCCGCGCTGCCGCGCTACGCGGAGCTCTGCGCGGACGCCGAGGCGCTGCAGGACTCCCTGCTCGCCGCCCAGCCGCTGGCCCTGGTCCGCCGGATCGAGGACGCGGTGGCCGGGCTCGACGAGCTGTTCGGCGGGCTCTCGGAAACCAAGGAGAGCTCCGACCGGGCCGTACGGGTGCTGCTGTCCGTCGCCGCCGTCCCGGCCACCGCGCACCTGGTGGGCAACGCGGTCCACGCGCTGCTGGCCGAGCCCGGCGGATGGGCGGCGCTGTGCCGGGACCCGGACCTGGCGCCCGCGGCCGTCGCGGAGACCTTACGGTACGACCCGCCGGTGCAGGCGGAGATCCGGGTGGCCGCGGCCCCGGTCG
Organism: Nonomuraea wenchangensis; assembly: GCF_900111685.1. Lineage (GTDB taxonomy): Bacteria > Actinomycetota > Actinomycetes > Streptosporangiales > Streptosporangiaceae > Nonomuraea > Nonomuraea wenchangensis. The sequence goes on along the minus strand of NZ_FOHX01000002.1, from coordinate 262,516 downwards.
AACTGGCCGGAGCGGAACTGCCGGCGGGCAGCCACCTGGTGATGATCACCGCGGCCGCGGGCCGGGACGAGACCCGGCACCCGGAGCCGGACCGCTTCCGCCTCGACCGGCAGGCCGAGCCGGAGCCGCTCACCTTCGCGGGCGGGCTCCACCATCTCCCCGCCGCCCTGTTGGCGCGCGCGCAGGCCGAGGTGGCGCTGCGGATCCTCGCCGAGGCGCGGCCGAACCTGCGGCCGTCCGGCACGCCGGTGTACCGGCGGCGCGCCCCCGTGGTGCGCGGCCCCGTCGAGCTGCCCGTGCTCGGGCTTGGAGAGACCTGATGCGTGTCCTGCTGACCTCGTTCGCCCTCGCCTCGCACTACAACTGCCTGGTGCCGCTCGGCTGGGCGCTGGCCGCCGCCGGACACGAGGTCCGGGTGGCCAGCCAGCCCTCGCTGACCGACGCGATCACCGCCTCGGGGCTGACCGCGGTCCCGGTCGGCACCGATCCGGAGCTTGAGGAGGTGCGGGAGCGGCCGGCCGCGGCCATGGGCCCGCCCCAGGTGCACGAGGACCGCGACGAGCCGGTCACCTGGGAGCAGGCTCTCGACTTCGACATGGTGATCGCGCCGCTGCTGCTGGCCGCCACCAACAACACGGAGATGGTGGACGAGCTGGTCGGCTTCGCCCGGAGCTGGCGCCCCGACCTCGTGATCTGGGAGCCGTTCACGCTGGCCGGCGCGATCGCGGCCGAGGCGTGCGGGGCGGTGCACGTCCGGGCGCTGTGGGGCCTCGACGTGCTGGGCAGCGCCCGCCGTACCTTGCTGGACCTGCGTGCGCGGCAGCCGCGGGCACACTGGGAGGACCCGGTGGCCGAGTGGCTGACGCTGACCCTGGCGCGCTTCTCCCGCCCCTTCACCGAGGAGGTGACCACGGGGCGGCTCACGATCGACACCACGATGCCGGCCAGCCTGCGGCTGCCGGTCGGGGTGCCGGTGGTGGGCATGCGGACGCTGCCGTACAACGGGCGCTCGGTGATGCCGGACTGGCTGGCCGAGCCTCCCGGCCGCCCCCGCGTCTGCTTCACGCTGGGCGGGACCGGCGGCGACTTCCTGCACGACTGGGCGCTCGGCCCGGCCGAGCTGGTGAGCGCGGTGGCCGAGCTGGACGTGGAGGTGGTGGCCACGCTCGACGCCGGCCAGCGCGCCCGTCTGGGCGAGGTGCCGGACAACGTACGCATCGTCGACTTCGTGCCGATGAACCTGCTGATGCCGACCTGTTCGGCGGTGGTGCACCACGGAGGGGCCGGCACGTTCAGCGCCGCGCTGCTCAACGGGGTGCCCCAGCTGATGGTGGCCAACACCTGGGACACCCCGGTGAAGGCCAAGCGGCTGGCCGACCAGGGCGCCGGCATCTACATCCCGCCGCCGAAGCTCGACGCCGCCGGCTTCCGTGACGCGGTGGCGGCGCTGATCCACGAGCCCGGCCCGCGGGCCGCCGCCGACCGGCTGCGTAAGGAGATGCTCGCGGAGCCCACGCCGGCGGAGCTCGTACCCCGGCTGGAACGCCTGGTCGCGGAGCACCACGGTGGCTGAGACGAGCCGGCGGCCGACCGCGAAGGGCACCGTGCCGTTCGGGGAGTACCGCACCTGGTATCGGGTGAGCGGTGACCTGTCCGGCGGGCGCCCGCCCCTGGTGGTGCTGCACGGCGGGCCGGGGAGCACGCACGACTACCTGCTGCCGCTGTCCGCGCTGAGCGACGCCGGCCACCCGGTGATCCTCTACGACCAGCTGGGCAACGGCGGCTCCACCCACCTGCCGGACAAGGGCGCGGACTTCTGGACCGTGCGGCTGTTCCTCGACGAGCTGGACAACCTGCTCCGACGGCTCGGCGTGGACGGCAACTACCTGATCTTCGGCCACTCCTGGGGCGGCATGCTCGGCGCCACGCACGCCGCGGCCCGCCCGCCCGGCCTGCGCGGGCTGGTCATCGCGAACTCACCGGCCTCGATGGCCACCTGGCGCGAGGAGATGGTACGGCTGCGCGCCACCCTCCCGCCCGAGGTGCAGGAGACGCTGACCCGCCACGAGACCGCGGGCACCACCGGCACCCGCGCCTACTTCGACGCCATGCGCGTCTTCTTCGACAGGTACGTGTGCCTGGTGGACCCCTGGCCCCGGGAGTACCAGGCGTCCTTCATGGAGATGCACAACAACCCGACCGTCTACTACACGATGAACGGGCCGACCGAGTTCCACGTCGTCGGCACGCTGCGCGACTGGTCGGTCGAGAAGCTGCTGCCGTCCATCGAGGTGCCGACCCTGATCATCTCCGGGCGGCACGACGAGGCGACACCCGAGACCGTCCGCCCGTTCGACGACCTCATCCCGGACTCCCGCTGGGAGATCCTCGAGAACTCCAGCCACCTCCCGCACCTGGAGGAACCCGACCGGTTCCGGGACGTGCTGCTGGCCTACCTCGCCACTGTTGACGGGACCCAACCGGGGACCCGCGCAAGCGACGCCGCGACAGGGAGTTGACATGCCCCGCGTACTACCCGACCTGAACCCGAGCCCGCGTACGGGCCGCCCGCGCGCCTTGGTGAGCGGAGTGGCCTCCGACTCGCACACCTGGAACCTGGTCTACCTGCAGCTGGTCTGCGAGGAGGAGGGCCTGGACGTGGTGAACCTGGGACCGTGCGTCCCTGACGACCTGCTGGTCACCGAGTGCGTGGACCAGCGCCCCGACCTCGTCGTGATCAGCACCGTCAACGGGCACGGCTACCGGGAGGGCCTGCGGGTCGTTCCGAAGCTGCGGGCCCGGCCGGAGCTGGCCGGCGTCCCGATCGTGATGGGCGGCCGCCTCGGGGTGACCGGGCGGCGGGAGGACGACCTCGCCGACGAGCTCACCGCGGCCGGCTGCGACCGGGTCTTCGACCGCGGCGGCCCGGAGGACATCGAGGAGTTCAGGACACTGGCCGCCACGGTGGCCTGGAAGGCGGACGACGCTGCGGCGCGGACGCCGGTCCAGTTCGGCTGAGTCCGCGATGGCCGCGGGATTCGGCGGTTTCGTGACCGACACCGCCGCGAGCGGCGAGCTGGTGGTGCAGCCCCGGATGGGGTTCGGCGACGTGGCGACCATGCGCATCGGGCTGCTCGCCACGAAACGTGCCCGGGCGGCCACCGCCGGCACGATCACCGTGGACAGCTACACCCGGGTGGGCGACCTGGACTCGGCCGCCGCGGCGCTCGCCTCCGGCGCCGCGCTCAACGGCTACCCCCTGGTCAGCCAGGGCGTCGCGGCCAACAAGGGGCTGCTGAACGGGGTGCGGGACGCCACCTTCCCCGTGCAGGTGCGGCACGGTTCGGCCAACCCCGTGAAGATCTTCGAGGCGTTGCTGGACGCCGGCCTGGACGCCACCGAGGGCGGGCCGGTCTCCTACTGCCTGCCGTACAGCCGGATCCCGCTGAGCCAGGCGGTCGACCACTGGGCCCGCGGCTGCGAGCTGCTGGCCACCCGCGGGCAGGAGGCGGGGAGGGAACCGCACCTGGAGACCTTCGGCGGGTGCGTGCTGGGCCAGCTCTGCCCGCCCGGCCAGCTCGTCGCGCTCAGCATCCTCGAAGGGCTCTTCTTCCAGGCGCACGGCCTGCGTGACATCTCGCTGAGCTACGCCCAGCAGACCAGCCCGGAGCAGGACGCCGAGGCGGTGCTCGCGCTGCGGGCGCTGGCCGAGGAGTTCCTCGCGGGCGTCCGGTGGCACGTGGTCGTGTACGCGTACATGGGGGTCTACCCCGAGACCCCGCACGGCGCGGCGTCGCTGCTGACCGCCGCCGCCGAGCTGGCCGTGCGCACCGGGGCGGAGCGGCTCATCGTCAAGACCGAGGCGGAGTCCCGTCGCATCCCCACGATCGAGGAGAACGTGGCCGCGCTGGAGCTCGCCGGCACGGCAGCGCGGGCGGCCCGGCCGGTGGCGCCGCCGCCGAGCCGTACCGACTCGCAGGTGTACGCCGAGGCGCGGCGGCTCGTCGAGGCCACCCTGGAGCTGCACCAGGACGTGGGCAGGGCGCTGCTGCGCGCGTTCAAGCGGGGTTACCTGGACATCCCCTACTGCGTCCACCCGGACAACAGGGGGGCGGCGCGCAGCCACATCGACGGCGACGGCGCGCTGCGCTGGGCGGACGTCGGGGCGCTGCCGCTGGACGGGCTGGTGGCCCGGCGCCGCTCCCACCCGGTCGGCTCGGCCGAGCTGCTGGACGCGCTCCACTACGTCCAGCGCAGGCACGACGGCCAGGAGCACGCGGATGGTGGGGGCAGGTCGGATCACGATGAGGGGTACTAGGGGTGGGGCCGGCCGGTCGGCCGCGGTTAGCGTGCCCTGGTGGACAACGCATCGAGTCACGAGATCGCGATGGTTTTTCCAGGGATGGGGCCTACCGGCTTCGCCGACATCGAGCGGTTCGCCACCGAGGTGCCGCTGGCGTGGCAGCTGTTCGCCGAGGCCGACGAGGCGCTCGGCTACCAGGTGCTCGACCGGTTCCGCCAGGCGGACGGCGACTACTCCGAGTACGCCCAGGTGGCCTTCCTGGTCACCTGCCTCGCTCTGGCCCAGTGGGCCGAGCGTGAGGCGCTGCCCGCCCGCCCGGGGCTGTGCACAGGACCGAGCTTCGGGGGCAAGGCGGTCGCCGCCTATGTGGGCTCGTTGAGCTTCGCCGACGCGGTGTGGATGACCGCCCGGCTGGCCCGGTGCGTGGCGGACTACTTCAGCAAGGAACACCGGAGCCTCGTCACCCACTCGTTCGTCCGGGTGGATCCAGGGGTGGTGGAGGAGCTGCTCGGCGAGCTGACCGCGCGGAACCGCGTGGCGGACGTGGCCTGCCGCGTGGACAGGGACTTCTTCATGGTCACGCTGTCGGCGGACGATCTGCCGGGGCTGGAGAAGGGGATCCGGGCCGCCGGCGGGCTGTCGCTCTACACGATGCGCCCGCCGATGCACTCCCCGGCCTTCGCCGGGCTGCGGCAACGCGCGGAGAAGGAGGTCCTGGACGAGCTGGAGTTCGCCGAGCCGCGGCTGCCGGTGATCTCCGACCACGACGGGTCGTTGCTGACCACCGCGGAGCAGGTGCGGAGCCTGCTCCTGGACGGCTTCGTCCGCCAGATGCACTGGCCGGGGACGGTCGAGGCGCTGCGCGCCAGGGGAGTGCGCACGGTCTGCGTGGCCGGGCCCGACGCCCTGTTCGGCCGGGTGCCGGCCACCGCACGGAACTTCGAGGTGGTGCCGGTCGGTCCGAAGCGGCCGCTGCTCGTCGCCGCGGCTCGCGATGCCGAGCCCCGCTCGTCGCGCGGCGTGGAGTCCGGTGCGGAGCGTGGCTCGGCGGCGGGGTGACCCGGCGGCCTCAGGAGGTTGGACGGGCCGCGCTGAGCGCCGCCCACAAAGCTCCCGGGGTGTTGAAGGTGTCCAGGACGAGTGCCTCCTCGTCGAACTGTACGGAGTAGTCGGATTCCAGCGCGCTCAACAGTTCGACCGCGCCCATGGAATCCAAGCCGAATTCCCGGAGGTTGGTGTCCGCGCTGAGCTCGTCGCCTGAAGACAGCAAGGGGAGGCGGTGCCGCAGCAGCGCCTCAAACTGTTTGTCCCACATGGCCTGCATTATGCCTCAATAACTCGCGCTGAGGAAAAGAAAATGGGCGAAGAAATTCACCGGAACCTCCACGGCCGATTTCTGGGCGGACTGGCCGCCGCGCCGCGCGGTGCGGCGCTGCGACTCGGCGACCGTACGGTCACCTTCGAGGAGCTGCACGAGCTCGCCCTCGTCTGGGCAGGGTCGCTGCTCCACGGCGGCGTCACCGGCCCCATAGGGGTGCTCGCGGAGAAGGGGACCACGGCCTACGCAGGGGTGCTCGCGGCGCTGTACGCCGGGGCGACCGTGGTGCCGCTGCACGTCGACTTCCCGCCCGACCGGACGGCGCGGATGATGGTGGCGGCCGGTGTCACCGCGCTGATCGCCGACGGGCGCGGCGCCGGCCTGCTGCCTGAACTGCGGGAACGCGGCTACCACGGGGCCGCGCTGCTGCCCGATGGCGGCGGCGAAGGGGGGATCCCGGTGTCGGCCGCGCACGCGCCGGCCGAACCGCTCGCGGTGCCGCCCGACGCCCCCGCCTACATCCTGTTCACCTCAGGCTCGACCGGCCGCCCCAAGGGCGTGGTGCTCACCCACGGCAACCTGCACCACTACTTCGGCGTGCTGGACGGACGCTACGACTTCAGCCCCGACGACGCCTTCTCGCAGACCTTCGACCTGACCTTCGACTGCGCGATCTTCGACCTGTTCTGCGCCTGGGGCGCGGGCGCCCCGGCGGTGCCGGTGCCCCCGCGCGGCCACGCCGACCTGCCCGCCTTCCTGGAGCGCCACCGGGTGACCGTGTGGTTCTCCACGCCCAGCGGCATCAGCCTGGCCCGCCGGCTCGGCTCCCTGCGCCCGGACACCCTGCCTGGCCTGCGGTGGAGCTTCTTCGCCGGCGAGGCGCTGCGCTGCCAGGACGTCGAGGACTGGACCCGCGCGGCGCCGTTCTCCACCGTCGAGAACCTGTACGGGCCGACCGAGCTGACCGTGACCATCACGGGTCACCGCTGGTCGCCGGAGGGCTCCCAGAAGCTCGCGGTCAACGGCGTCGTACCGATCGGCGCCGTGCACCCCGGACACCAGGTCCTGCTCGTCACCGAGGACGGCCGGCCGACCGAGGACGAGGAAGGGGAGCTGTGCGTCACCGGACCGCAGCTCACCCCCGGCTACCTGGACCCGGAGGACGGCGCGGGCCGCTTCCTGGAACACGCGGGGCACACCTGGTACCGCACCGGCGACCGGGTGCGGCGGCTCCCCGGGGACGAGCTGTGCTACCTGGGCCGACGGGACGCCCAGGTGCAGGTGCAGGGCTGGCGGGTGGAGCTGGCCGAGATCGAGCACGCCCTGCTGGCCGCCGGCGACGGGGTCGCCGAGGCGGCCGCGGTCGGGGTGGACGGCGCGGCCGGCACGGAGCTCGTGGTGTTCTACACCGGCGAGGCGCGCCCGCCGGTCGAGCTGGCCAACCGGCTGCGCCGTACGCTGCCGCACGGCATGGTGCCCAAGCGCTATCACCACCTCGACGAACTTCCGCTGAACGCCAACCGCAAGGTGGACAGAAAGGCGCTCACCGAGCGCGCAGGCGAACTGCTCCGCGCCGACAACAATTGGTCTTAGGGGGCTCGTAGGGGTTAGTCGGACTCCGAACATTTCGTAGTTTGGTGGCGCAACCGAAAGGGTGAGAACCATCGAGCCCGGTGAGCTCAACGCTCCTTCTATTCCTAGGTTGGTAATGGACAACGAAGAGAAACTTGTCAATTACCTGAAAAGGGCGACGGCGGATCTGCGGGAGTCCAAGCGGCGGTTGCAGGCCGCCGAGGACCGCCTGCGCGAGCTGGGCGCCGGACCGGACGGCGGGGTGCCGATCGCGATCGTCGGCATGGCCTGCCGCTACCCCGGCGGGGTGACCGCACCCGAGGACCTGTGGCGGTTGCTCACCGACGAGGTGGACGCGGTCACGCCCATGCCGGCCGCCGACCGCGGCTGGGACGTCGACGCGATCTACGACCCGGAGCGCGGCAAACCGGGCAAGACCTACACCCGCGAGGGCGGCTTCCTCCGCGACGTGGCCGACTTCGAGCCGGAGTTCTTCGGCATCGGCCCCAACGAGGCCACCGCCATGGATCCGCAGCAGCGGCTCCTGCTGGAGACCACCTGGGAGGCGGTGGAGCGCGCCGGGATCGACCCGACGGCGCTGCGCGGCAGTCGTACCGGGGTGTTCGTCGGCGTGATGTACGGCGACTACGGCTCGCGCAGCGACCGGATACCCCGCGGCGTGCAGGGCTTCATCGCCCACGGCAGCCACCACAGCGTGGCGTCCGGACGCATCTCCTACCTGTACGGCTTCGAGGGGCCCGCGGTCACCGTGGACACCGCCTGCTCGTCGTCGCTGGTGGCGCTGCACCTGGCGGCGCAGGCCCTGCGCGGCGGCGAGTGCGAGCTGGCCCTGGCCGGCGGCGCCACCGTGCTGTCCACCACCGAGCTGTTCGTCGACTCCGCCCGGCAGGGCGTGCTCTCCCCGGACGGCCGCTGCAAGTCGTTCGCCGACGCTGCCGACGGGGTCGGCTGGGGCGAAGGTGTCGGCCTGCTGCTGCTCGAACGGCTCTCCGACGCGCAACGGCTCGGGCACCCCGTGCTCGCCGTGATCCGCGGCTCCGCCGTGAACCAGGACGGCGCCAGCAGCGGCCTGACCGCGCCGAACGGCCCGTCCCAGGAGCGGGTGATCGGCGCCGCGCTGTCCGCGGCGAACCTGTCCCCGTCGGACGTCGACGTCGTGGAAGGCCACGGATCAGGGACCGGGCTGGGCGACCCCATCGAGGCGCAGGCGTTGCTCGCGACCTACGGGCAGGGCCGCGACCGGCCGGTGTGGCTGGGCTCGGTGAAGTCGAACATCGGCCACGCCCAGGCGGCGTCCGGCGCCGCCGGGGTCATCAAGATGGTCCTGGCGATGCGGCACGGCACGCTCCCCAAGACGCTGCACGTGGACGCGCCGAGCCAGGAAGTAGACTGGTCCGCCGGCGCCGTGGAGCTGCTGACCGAACCCCGGCCGTGGACCCGGAACGGCCACCCGCGCCGCGCCGGCGTCTCCGCGTTCGGGGTCAGCGGCACCAACGCCCACGTCATCCTCGAAGAGCCGCCGGGCGAAGCCGTCCCTGCGGAGTCCGCACCCCCTGACCGTACGGCCGGTGTGCTGCCGGTGGTCGTGTCGGCCAAGTCCGAGGCCGCGCTGCGCGCGCAGGCCGACCGGCTGGCCGGCTTCCTCGCCGAGCGCGGCGCCGGCGCCGACCCGGCGGACGTGGCGTGGGCGCTGACCCGGCGGGCGGCGCTGACGCATCGCGCCGCCCTGGTGGCCGACGACCGGGACGGCCTGCTCGCCGCGCTGCGCGGCCTGGCCGCGGGCGAGCCGTCGTCCGGCGTGACCGTCGAGACGGCCAGGACCGGACGGCTCGGCCTGGTGTTCTCCGGACAGGGCGCGCAACGGCTCGGCATGGGCCGCGGCCTGTACGCGCGCTTCGACGTGTTCGCGCGCGCCTTCGACGAGGCGGCCGAGCTCCTGACGGCCGAGCTGGGCACCTTCTCCGGCGGGTCGTCCGGGCTCGGACTGCGTGAGGTGCTGGCGCCCACGTCCCAGGACGAGGAGACGGCCGCTGCGCTGAACCAGACGGTGTTCGCGCAGGCCGGGCTGTTCGCGTTCGAGACGGCGCTGTTCCGGTTGCTGGAGTCGTTCGGGGTTCGGCCTGACTTCGTGGCCGGGCATTCGCTGGGTGAGATCACTGCTGCCCATGTGGCTGGGGTGCTGGATCTGGCGGACGCGTGCCGGTTGGTGGCCGCTCGTGGCCGGTTGATGCAGGCGTTGCCGGCCGGCGGTGCGATGGCCGCGATCGGTTGCGGCGAGGAAGAGATCGTCCCCGTGCTGCGTGGCGATGTCTCGGTGGCTGCGGTGAACGCGCCCGGTGCCGTGGTGGTGTCGGGTGCGGCCGATCAGGTCGCCGAGGTAGTGGAGTGGGCGCGGGAGCGTGGATACCGGACGCGGCCGTTGCGGGTGTCGCATGCGTTCCACTCGCCGTTGATGGAGCCGATGCTGGCCGAGTTCGGGCAGGTCGTGGCGGGGCTGACGTTGCGGCGGCCGGAGCTGGCGCTGGTGTCCAACGTCTCGGGCGAGCTGGCCGGTGACGAGGTCACCGAGCCCGGCTACTGGGTGGAGCACGTACGGCGGCCGGTGCGGTTCGCCGACGGCGTCCACGTCATGCGGCAGCGTGGGGTCACCCACTTCCTGGAGGTCGGCCCGGACGCGCAGCTCGCCCCCATGGTCGAGGAGATCCTCGCCGACGGCGGCCACGCGGGCCCCGTGGTGCCGCTGCTGCGCCGCGACCGCGACGAAGTGACGCACTTCGGCGCGGCGCTCGGCGCGGCCTGGGCCGGTGGCGTGGGCGTGGACTGGGCCCCCTGGTTCGCCGGTCGTGAGACCCCGCCCCGTCACGTCGGCCTGCCCACCTACGCGTTCCAGCGGCGCCGGTTCTGGCTGGAGGCCCACCGGTCGGGGGACGTGTCCGCGGTCGGCCAGGCGCCCGTCGAGCACCCGCTGCTCGCCGCCGCGGTGACCCACCCGGACGGCGCCGTCACCCTCACCGGGCAGCTGTCCCCGCGTACCCAGCCTTGGCTGGCCGACCACACGATGAACGGCACCGTGATCTTCCCGGGGACCGGCTTCGTGGAGCTGGCGATCCGCGCTGGCGACGAGGTGGACTGCGGCCGGCTGGACGAGCTCGTCCTGGAGACCCCGCTGGTCATCCCCACTGACACCGGGGAGACGGGCGGCTTGGCCGTACAGGTCGCCGTAGGGGCTCCCGACGATCGGGGCCGCCGTACCGTCGAGATCCACTCGACGGCCGGGGACGGCTGGATCCGGCACGCCCAGGGCACTTTGGCGCCCGCCACGGCCGACGGCACCGGCCTCACCGCGTGGCCACCCCCCGACGCGCAGTCTGTGGACGTCGACGGTTTCGACGACCGGCTGGCCGAGCGCGGCTACGAGTACGGCCCGGCGTTCCGCGCGGTGCGCGCCGCCTGGCGACGCGGCGACGAGTTCTACGCCGAGCTGGCGCTGCCGGAGGGCGTGGAGTCCGCCGGATACGGCGCGCACCCCGCGCTGCTGGACGCCGCGCTGCGGGTCGGCCTGTTGCCCGAGATGGACGCGGAGACGACCGAGGGGCGGCCGGTGGTCCCGTTCGCCTGGCGCGGCGTCGAGCTGCACGCCACCGGCGCCGCCGCGGCACGGGTACGGCTGCGCCCGGACGACACCGCCGGGGCGGGAGCCGTACGGCTGGACCTGGCCGACGCGACGGGAAGCCCCCTGGCCACCGTGACCTCGCTCGAATCCCGCCCGCTCGCCGCCGACCTCCCGACTGGCGCCGGGGCGGCGACCCGCCCGCTCTACGAGGTGGAGTGGCGGCCACTGGCCGCGCCGGAGGGGACATCCGCGCGGGACGCCGTCGCGGCGGCCGAAGTGTACGTGGCCGCCGCGGACGACACCGTGGCGGCGACGCCGGAGCGGGTACGCCACGGCGTGGCGGCCACGCTGGAGCGCGTACGGACCTGGCTGGCCGCCGAGCCCTCCGCCGAGGACACCCTGGTCGTCGCGACCAGAGGCGCCGTCGCGATCGGCGACACCGCGCCGGACGTGGCGCAGGCGGCGGTCTGGGGTCTGGTCCGGGCCGCCAGGGAAGAGAGCCAGGGACGGATCATCCTGGTCGATCTGGACCCCGAGCTGGACCCGGACCGCGCCGCGATCGACGAGGCCGCCACGGCCGCGTTGAGCGCGGGAGAGCCGGAGGCGGCCGTTCGCGCCGGCCGGTTCTGGGTGCCCCGTCTGGCCCGCCTCGACGGCAGCGGTGCGGCGCAGGACGCCCGCCGCCTCGTACGACGAGACGCCGACGACGCCGCCTGGCCTGCCGAGGGCACCACGCTGATCACCGGCGGAACCGGCGGCCTGGGCGCCCTGCTGGCCCGGCACCTGGTCACCGAGCACGGGGTGCGGCACCTGGTGCTGACCAGCCGCCGCGGCCTCGACGCGCCCGGCGCGGCCGAGCTGCGCGAGGAGCTGACCGGGCTGGGCGCCGAGGTGACGGTGGCCGCCTGCGACGTGGCCGACCGCGCCGCGCTCGCCGCGCTCCTGGACGAGGTCCCGCCCCAGCGGCCGCTCGTGGCCGTGGTGCACGCGGCCGGCGTGCTGGCCGACGGCACCATTCCTGCGCTCGACGAGGAGCGGGTGGCGCGGGTGCTGCGGCCCAAGGTGGACGCCGCGTGGCACCTGCACGAGTTGACCTGTGCTCACGAGCTGCGGGCGTTCGTGCTGTTCTCCTCGACGACCGGGCTGATGGACGCCGCGGGACAGGGCAACTACGCGGCGGCCAACGCCGCGCTGGACGCGCTCGCCGTACGGCGGGCCGCCGCCGGGCTCCCGGCGATCTCGGTGGCCTGGGGGGCGTGGGAGACGGAACACGGCATGGCCGGCCGCTTGGACGGCCGCCAGACCGCCCGGCTGGCCGCGTCCGGGATGCGACCGCTCACCGCCGAGGAGGGGCTGGCCCTGTTCGACGCGGCGCTGGCCGCGGGGCACCCCGCGCCGGTGGCCTGCCGGTTGGACCTCGCCGCGCTGCGCGGCCGGGACACGGAGCCGCCCTCGGTGCTGCGCGCGCTGGCCGGCCGCCGGCCGGCCCGTGCCGCCGCGGCCGGGCCCGGCTCGCTCGCCGACCGGCTGGACCGGCTGTCCCCGGCGGAGCGGCGTGAGCTGCTGCTGGGCGTGGTCCGCGCGGAGGCCGCCGGCGTCCTCGGGTACGACACGGCCGAGTCGGTGCCGGTGGACCGGGCCTTCCAGGAGCTGGGCTTCGACTCGCTGTCCGGCGTGGAACTGCGGAACAGGCTGGGCCGGCGGGTCGGCATGTCGCTGTCGGCGACGCTGGTCTTCGACCACCCGACCGTGACCGCGCTGGCGACCTTCCTGGCGGAACGGTCAGGAGAGAAGCCGGAGCCGGCGCCGGTGGCCCCGGCGGCGGCGCCCGCCGACACGACCGACCCCATCGCGATCGTGGGGCTCGCCTGCCGGTACCCGGGCGGCGTGGAGTCGCCGGAGGACCTCTGGCGGCTGCTCACCGAGGGCGGGGACGCGGTGGGCGAGTTCCCCGCCGACCGCGGCTGGGACCTCGGGTCGCTGTTCCACCCCGACCCCGCGCACGAGGGGACCTCGTACGCGAGGGAGGCCGCCTTCCTGTACGGCGCCGGCGACTTCGACCCGGACTTCTTCGGGATCAGCCCGCGCGAGGCGGCGGAGATGGACCCGCAGGAGCGGCAGTTCCTGGAGGTGTCCTGGACCGCGCTGGAGCGGGCCGGGATCGACCCGACGTCGCTGCGGGAGACCAGCGCCGGGGTGTTCGCCGGCGTGATGTACCACGACTACGTGCCCGCCGGCGCCGGCGGCGCCACGGTCTCCGGGCGCGTCTCCTACACCCTCGGCCTGCGCGGTCCCGCGCTCTCCGTGGACACCGCCTGCTCGTCCTCGCTGGTGGCGCTGCATCTGGCCGCCGACGCGCTGCGGCGCGGCGAATGCGACCTGGCGCTGGCGGGCGGGGTGACGGTGATGGCGACGCCGGGTGCGTTCGTCGAGTTCTCGCGGCAGCGGGGCCTGTCCGCCGACGGCCGATGCAAGGCGTTCGCCGAGGCGGCTGACGGGGTCGGCTGGGGCGAGGGCGTCGGCGTGCTGGTGGTGGAGCGGCTGTCGGACGCCCGGCGCCGTGGCCATCAGGTGCTGGCGGTGCTGCGCGGCAGCGCGGTCAACCAGGACGGGGCGTCCAACGGGCTGACCGCGCCTAATGGCCCCTCTCAGGAGCGGGTGATCGCTCAGGCGCTGGCGTCGGCGGGGATCCGTCCTGCGCAGGTGGACGTGGTCGAAGGACACGGCACCGGCACTTCGCTGGGCGATCCGATCGAGGCGCAGGCGTTGCTGGCGGCCTACGGTCAGGACCGGGAGTCGCCGTTGTGGCTGGGGTCGGTGAAGTCGAACTTGGGTCACACTCAGGCGGCGGCCGGGGTGGCCGGCATCATCAAGATGATCCTGGCGATGCGGCACGGCCTGTTGCCCAAGACGCTGCACGTGGACGCGCCCTCGTCGAAGGTGGACTGGACTGGCGGCGCGGTTCAACTGCTCACCGAGCCCCAGCCCTGGCCCCAGGTCGAGGGCCGGCCGCGCCGGGCGGGGGTGTCGTCGTTCGGCATCTCCGGCACCAACGCTCATGTGATCGTGGAAGAGCCGCCGGCTGAGGAGCCGTCGGCCGCGAGCGTGCCGGCCACGCTTCCGGTGCTGCTGTCGGCCAAGAGCGAGGCCGCGCTGCGGGCGCAAGCCGACCGGCTGGCCGGGTTCATGACCGAGCACGACGAGGCCGATCCGCTGGATGTGGCCGCCGAGCTCACCCGAAGGGCCGGTCTGCCGCGGCGCGCGGCCGTACTGGGCGAATCCCGGGATGCCACGGTGGCGGGGCTGCGTGCCCTGGCCGCCGGCGAGCAGGCCGCGGAGCTCGTCCGAGGTCTCGTGCACGACGGCGCCGACCAGCCGGTGTTCGTCTTCCCCGGGCAGGGTGGTCAGTGGCCCGGCATGGCGGTCGAACTGCTGGACTCCTCGCCCGAGTTCGCCGCCGCCCTGGAGCGCTGCGCCGCGGAGATCGAGGCGCTAGTGGACTGGCGGGTACGCGAGGCGCTGCGCGACGCCCGTATGCTCGAGCGGGTCGACGTGGTCCAGCCCGTGCTCTGGGCGGTTATGGTGGCGCTGGCGGAGACCTGGCGCGCGGCCGGGGTCGAACCGGCCGCCGTGGTCGGCCACTCCCAAGGAGAGATCGCCGCCGCCTGTGTGGCCGGGGCGCTGTCGCTGGGCGACGGGGCGCGGGTGGTGGTGACGCGCGCCCGCGCGGTCGCCGAGCGCCTGTCCGGCCAGAACGGCGGCATGATGTCGGTGGCGCTGCCCGCCGAACGGATGACCGAGCTGCTCGCCGAGTACGGCGACGCCGTGTCCGTGGCCGTGGTGAACGGGCCCGGTTCGGTGGCGCTGGCCGGCGACGGCGCGGCGCTGGACGCGCTGGAGGCCCGGCTGCGGGCGGAGGGCGTCCGCGTGAAGCGGCTGGCCGTGGACTACGCCTCGCACGGCGCGCAGGTGGAAGTGCTGCGCGAGCCGCTGCTGCGCGATCTCGCGGGGCTGCGCCCCCGGACCGCTCGGGTGCCCTTCTACTCGACGGTGGTCGCGGCCGAGCTGGACACCGCCGGGCTCGACGCCGAGTACTGGTACACGAACCTGCGAAGGACCGTACGGTTCGCGGAGACCACCCGGGCGCTGCTGGCCCGCGGTCGCCGGCTGTTCCTGGAGATGAGCCCCCATCCGATGCTCACTCCGGCGATCGAGGAGACCGCCGCCGCGGACGGCGTGGACGTGGCCGCGCTCGGCACGCTACGCCGCGACGAGGGCGGCCGGTTCACCACGGCGCTGGCCGAGGCGTGGCTGCGCGGAGTGCCGGTGGACTGGTCGAAGGTCCTGCCGGTCGCGCGGCGGCGCGCGGAGCTGCCCACCTACCCCTTCCAGCACGACAGGTACTGGAAGCCGGCCACCCCGGCCGGACCGGCGGGGCTGAGCGCCGCCGGTCTGGACTCCGCCGACCATCCGCTGCTCGCCGCGGTGCTGGACGAGCCGGACGGCGACGGGCTGGTCTTCTCCGGCCGGCTGTCCGTCGCGGGTCAGCCGTGGCTCGCCGACCACAAGGTGGCCGACCGGATCGTGGTGCCCGGCGCCGCGCTGGTGGAGATGGCGTTGCACGCCGCCGACCGGGCCGGCTGCGACCTGCTGGAGGAGCTGATCCTGGAACGCCCCCTGGTGCTGCCCGACGACGGCGCGACCAGGGTGCGGGTGGTGGTCGGCGCCGCCGGGGACGGCCACCGGCAGATCTCCGTGTACGCCGCACCGGCGTCGGCCGACCCGGCCGGCGGCGCGGCGACCACCGCGTGGACCCGGCACGCCACCGGCACCCTCGCGAAGACCTCCGACGCGGAGCCGCCCCCCATGCAGCCGCCCGGCTCGGCCTGGCCGCCGGCGGACGCGCGTCCGCTGGACGTCGGCGATCTGTACGAGACCATGGCCGCCGGCGGGTACGGCTACGGACCGGCGTTCCGCGGGCTGCGCCGTGCCTGGCGCCGCGGCGACGACATCTTCGCCGAGGTCGCCCTGCCCGAGCCGGTCGCCGGTGAGGCGGACGGGTTCGGGATCCATCCGGCGCTGCTGGACGCCGCGCTGCACACCGCCGGGCTCCTCGACGACGACTCCTCCGGCGCGCCCCGGCTGCCGTTCACCTGGCGCGGCGTACGGCTGCGCACCACGGGCGCCACGGCGGCCCGGGTACGGCTGCGCGGCGTCGCCAACCGGGACGGCGCCGACGACCCCGACCGTTTCGCCATCGAGCTGGCCGACTCCGCAGGGGCCCCGATGGCCTCCGTGGACGCCATGGTGGTGCGCGCGGTGACCGACGGGGAGCTGGCGCACGCGGCGGCGGCGACCGTCGCGCTGCCGCGGCTCACCTGGACACCGCTGCCCTCGGCGGCTGCGGTGTCCTCGCTTGCCGAGCCGCTCGTCAACGGCGCGGGATCGGCCAACGGAGCAGCCACGACCCCGGACCTCGAGATGTTCCACGTGCCCCGCGACGCCGGCGAGGACCCGGCCGCCGCCGCTCACGCGGCCACCGGGGCCACCCTGGCCGCGCTGCGCGGATGGCTGTCAGGCGACCGGCCGGACGGCGCCCGACTGGCCGTGGTGGTACGGCGCGCGGCGGCGGTCCTCCCAGGAGAGGACGCCGATCCCGCGCACGCGGCGGCCGCCGGCCTGGTACGTGCCGCGCAGGCGGAACACCCGGACCGGTTCGTCCTGCTCGACACCGACGAGCAGGACCCGGAGTGGGCGACGGTGCGGGCCGCGATCGAGGCGGGCGAACCGGAGCTGGCCCTGCGCGCCGGCACGGTTCACGCGCCGCGGCTGGTGCGGGACGCCGACACGCTCGTGCCCCCGGCCGGGCCGTGGCGGCTGGCCACCACCGGCAAGGGCACGCTGTCCAACCTCGCGCTGTTGCCGGCGCCGGAGGCGACCCGCCCGCTCGCGCCCACCGAGGTACGGCTGGCGCCCCGCGTCGCCGGGATCAACTTCCACGACCTGGTGGTCGCCCTCGACATGATCACGGAGGAGGACGACGGACTGATCGGCGAGGCCGCCGGGGTGGTTCTCGAGGTCGGCTCCGCCGTCACCGATCTGCGGCCGGGCGACCGGGTGACCGGCCTGGTCGACGGCGGCGCCGGCACCGTGGCGATCAGCGACCGGCGGCTGCTCGTCCCCATCCGGGACGACTGGTCGTTCACCGCGGCCGCCGTGCTGCCGATCGTCAACCTCACCGCCTACTACGGCCTGGTCGACCTGGCCGGCGTGAGTCCGGGTGACCGGGTGCTGGTCCACGCGGGAGCGGGCGGAGTCGGCCTGGCCGCGATCCAGCTCGCCCAGCACCTGGGCGCGGAGGTCTACGCGACCGCGTCGCCCGCCAAGTGGCCCGTGCTGCGCGCACTCGGCCTGGACGATGCCCACCTGGCCTCCTCCAGGGACCTCGGCTTCCGCGAGAAGTTCCTGGCCGCCACCGGCGGCGAGGGGATGGACGTGGTGCTCAACTCGCTGGCCAGGGAGTTCGTCGACGCCTCGCTGGAGCTGCTGCCGCGCGGCGGCCACTTCCTGGAGATGGGCAAGACGGACATCAGGCAGGCGGACGAGGTGGCCGACACCCATCCGGGGGTCGTCTACCGGGCGTACGACATGGTGGCCCAGTCACGCACCCAGCACCCGGAGGGCACCCCGGAGCGCGTACAGGAGATCCTCGCCGAGGTGGTGCGGCTGTACGAGAACGAGGTGCTACGGTCGTCCCCCGTCACCGTCTGGGACGCCCGGCGCGCCAAGGACGCCTTCCGTCACCTCCAGCAGGCACGCCACGTCGGCAAGCTCGCGCTGACCGTGCCTCGGGAGCTCGACCCGGACGGCACCGTACTGATCACCGGCGGCACCGGTGTCCTCGCCGGGCACGTCGCCCGCCACCTGGTGACCCGGTACGGCGCACGGCACCTGCTGCTGGTCACCAGGCGCGGCATCGACGCGCCCGGGGCCGCCGAGCTCCGCGACGAGCTGGACGGGTTGGGCGCCTCGACGCGGGTCGAGTCCTGCGACGTGTCCGACCGGGACGCCCTCGCCGCGCTGCTCGGCGGCATCCCGGCCGAGCATCCGCTGACCGGGGTGGTGCACGCGGCCGGCGTGCTCGACGACGCCACGATCGCCTCGCTCACCCCTGAACGGCTCGCGGCGGTGCTGCGTCCCAAGGCCGACAGCGCCTGGCACCTCCACGACCTGACCCGAGGGGACGACCTCGCCCTGTTCGTCATGTTCTCCTCGGCCGCCGGGCTGCTCGGCTCGCCCGGTCAGGGCAACTACGCCGCGGGGAACGCCTTCCTGGACGCGCTCGCCCAGCATCGGCGCCACCTCGGCCTGCCCGGGCACTCGCTGGCCTGGGGGCTGTGGGCGGAACGCAGCTCGATGACCGCCCACGTCGGCACGGGCGACTCGGCCCGGCTGGCCGGGAGCGGGCTGCGCGAGCTCGACACCGAGACCGGACTGAACCGCTTCGACGCCGCCGTCTCCGGGGACGCCCCGGTGGTGCTCGCCGCCGACGTGGACGCGGACGCGCTGTCCGGCCGGCCGGTGCCGCCGGTGCTGCGTGGCCTGGTGACCACGCCGGCCCGGCGACGGGCCGCGGCCGACACGCCCGCGGCGGAGGAGTCGCTGGCGGACAGGCTGACGGGGCTGCTGCCCGCCGAACAGCGCCGCATCCTCCTCGACCTGGTCCGCTCGCACGTCGCTGCGGTGCTCGGGCACGCCGGCGTCGACGCGATCGCGGCGGGGCGGGCCTTCGCCGAGCTGGGCTTCGACTCGCTGACCGCGGTGGAGCTGCGGAACCGGCTGGCCGACGCCGCCGGGCTGCGCCTCCCGGCGACGCTGGTCTTCGACCATCCCAACCCGGAGGCACTGGTGACGTTCCTCCTGGAGGAACTGGACCCGGAGCACGCCGACCCGGCGCGCGCCGTACTCGACGAACTCGAACGGCTGGAGGCCGCCATGGCCGAGCCGCTCGCCGACGCTCCGCCCGGACAGGCCGACGTGGAGGCGGTGGCGGCCCGGCTGGAGGCGCTGGCCCGCCGGTGGCGGGAGGCGCACCGCCGTACCGACGGCAACGGAGCCTCGCGCGACAGCGTGCGGGACCTCGCCGCGGCGACCGACGAGGAACTGTTCGCGATGCTGGACAGCGAGCTGGGCGGCCCGGACGGGACGTCCTGATCAACGGGGGAGATGGACTGATGTCGGGCGATGACCGGCTGCGTGACTACCTGCGCAGGGCCACCGCGGATCTCCAGGAGACCCGGCGGCAGCTGCGCGACGTGACGGAGCGGGCCCGGGAGCCGATCGCGATCGTCGGCATGGCCTGCCGGTACCCGGGCGGGGTGGCCAACCCGGAGGAGCTGTGGAGCCTGGTGGCGGCGGGGCGGGAGGGCATCACCGGCTTCCCCACCGACCGGGGCTGGGACGTGGACGCCCTCTACGACCCGGACCTGACCCGCCCCGGGACCAGCTACGTGGACCGTGGCGGGTTCCTGGCGGGCTCCGGCGAGTTCGACGCCGACTTCTTCGGGATGAGCCCGCGCGAGGCCACCGCCACCGACCCGCAGCAGCGGCTCATCCTGGAGACCTCCTGGGAGGCCCTGGAGCACGCCGGCGTCGACCCGTCCGGGCTGCGGCGCAGCCGTACCGGCGTCTACGTCGGGGTGATGGCCCCGGACTACGCGATCGGCTACGGCCGGGACGTGCCCGAGGCCGAGGGCCTGCTCAGCACCGGATCGCACGGCAGTGTGGTGTCGGGGCGGGTGGCGTACGCGTTCGGCCTGGAAGGGCCGGCGGTGTCGGTGGACACGGCGTGTTCGTCCTCGCTGGTGGCGCTGCACCTGGCGGCGCAGGCGCTGCGTTCGGGTGAGTGTGACCTGGCGCTGGTCGGCGGCGTGACGGTGATGTCCACGCCGGAGACCTTCACCGAGTTCGCCCGGCAGCGAGGGCTGGCCCCGGACGGCCGGGTGAAGGCGTTCGCCGACGGCGCGGACGGCACCGCCTGGGGCGAGGGCGTCGGGGTGCTGGTGGTGGAGCGGCTGTCGGACGCCCGCCGCCACGGGCACCGGGTGCTCGCGGTGGTGCGCGGCGGCGCGGTCAACCAGGACGGCGCGTCGAACGGGCTGACCGCGCCCAACGGTCCTTCCCAGGAGCGGGTGATCTCGCAGGCGCTGACCGCTGCCGGACTGGTGGCCGCGGACGTGGACGTGGTCGAAGCGCACGGCACGGGGACGGCGCTCGGCGACCCGATCGAGGCGCAGGCGCTGCTGGGCACGTATGGCCGGGGGCGGCGGACGCCGTTGTGGCTGGGGTCGGTGAAGTCGAACCTGGGGCACACCCAGGCGGCGGCCGGCGTGGCCGGCGTGATCAAGATGGTCATGGCGATGCGGCACGGGCTGCTGCCCAAGACGCTGCACGTCGATGCGCCGTCGTCGAAGGTGAACTGGTCCGGCGGCGCGGTGGAGCTGCTGACCGAGGCCCGGCAGTGGCCGCGGGTCGAGGGCCGGCCGCGGCGGGCCGGGGTGTCGTCGTTCGGCTTCAGCGGCACCAACGCTCACGTGATCTTGGAAGAGCCGCCCGTCGAGGATGAGGCTTCCGTTTCGTCCGGAACGGAAGGCCCGGCCGTTCCGGTGCCGGTGCCTGTGGTGGTGTCGGCCAAGAGCGAGGTCGCGCTGCGGGCGCAGGCCGACCGGCTGGCCGGGTTCATGGCCGAGCACGACGAGGCCGATGTGCTGGATGTGGCCGTCCAGCTGACCCGAAGGGCCGGCCTGGAGCACCGAGTGGTGCTGCCGGTCGCGGCGGCGGACCGGGAGGGTCTGCTGGCCGGGCTGCGGGCGCTGGCGGCTGGGGAGTTGGAGCCTGCCTCGGTGGTGCGAGGTCGGGTGCGGCCGGGCCGGGTGGCGGTGTTGTTCTCCGGTCAGGGGGCTCAGCGGGCGGGGATGGGGCGCGAGCTGTGTGCGGCTTTCCCGGTGTTCGCTCGTGCCTTCGATGAGGCGTGCTCACTCCTGGAAGCCGAACTCGCGGGGACCGACCTGGCGGGTGGTGTGCGCCTGCGGGAGATCATCCTCGGCGAGGGTGACGTGCTGAACCAGACAGTGTTCGCGCAGGCTGGGCTGTTCGCGTTCGAGACGGCGTTGTACCGGCTGTTGGAGTCGTTCGGGGTCCGGCCTGATTTTGTGGCTGGGCATTCGCTGGGTGAGATCACTGCGGCGCATGTGGCCGGGGTGCTGGAGTTGGCGGATGCGTGCCGGTTGGTGGCTGCTCGTGGCCGGTTGATGCAGGCGTTGCCGGCCGGCGGCGCGATGGCGGCGATCGGTTGCGGTGAAGAAGAGATCGCCCCGGTGCTGGCCGGGCACGACCAGGTGGCCGTGGCGGCGGTGAACGCGCCGGGCGCGGTGGTGGTGTCGGGTGCGGCCGATCAGGTGGCCGAGGTCGTGGAGTGGGCGCGGGAGCGCGGATACCGGACGCGGCCGTTGCGGGTGTCGCACGCGTTCCACTCGCCGTTGATGGAGCCGATGCTGGAGGAGTTCGCCGCGGTGGCGGCGTCGCTTGTCTTCCACCCGCCGACCGTGGCGCTGGTGTCGGGGGTGAGCGGGCAGCCGGCCGGGTCGCAGATCACCGAGCCCGGCTACTGGGTGGAGCATGTGCAGCAGCCGGTACGGTTCGCCGACGTCGTCACCACCCTGCGCGGGCACGGGGTCGGCTGTTTCATCGAGGCCGGTCCGGACGCCCAGCTGACCCCGATGATCGAGCAGACCCTCGCCCACCACGACGACGAGGACCGCCGCGACGGCGAAGAGCCGTCGGTGGTGGCGTTGCTGCGCCGCGACCGGGACGAGACCGCCCAGCTGGTCGCCGGACTGGGTCTGGCCTGGACGCGTGGCACCGGCGTGGACTGGACCGCCTGGCCGGCCTGGACCACCGGGGCCGGACCCCGCATCGGTCACCTGGACCTGCCCACCTATGCCTTCCAGCGGCGGTATTACTGGCTGCTCCCTCCTGGCCGCCCGCAATCGGGTGGAGCCGCCGTCACCGACCGTCCTTCCGTGTTCAAGGTCGCGTGGCGGCAGTTGGAACCGGCGTCGGCGGTGGCCACCGGCGACACATTCGTCATCGATTCCACAGGCGTCGCTGACGCCGATGATGTGATCGAGCGAGTGCGGAGCGCTCTGCGTACGGTCCTGGCCGACTTGCAAGGCTGGTTCGGCGAGGGTGACACGCGGCCGGTGGTGGTGGTGACCCGGGGCGCGGTGACCGTGGCCGACGGTGAGGTGCCGGATCCGGCGCAGGCGGCGGTGTGGGGGCTGGTGCGCGCCGCTCAGTCGGAGGAACCGGGCCGGATCACCCTGGTCGACCTTGACCCAGAGGTGGAAGACGCTGCCGTACCGGCCGCCGTCGACGGTGGTGAGGACGGCCTTGCCGATGATGTGCGTGCCGCGCTGGCTTGTGGCGAGCCTGAGGTGGCGTTGCGCGGCGGCGGGTTGTGGGTGCCGCGGTTGTCGCATGTGGAATCCGTCGACCTGAACGGTCGAGCCTCCTCATCGCCTGTGGGTGAGGAGGCGGCCGGCGAGGAGTCCGTGGCGGCTTGGCCGACCGATGGGACCACGCTGATCACCGGCGGTACGGGTGGGCTGGGTGCTCTGGTGGCCAGGCATCTGGTGGTCGAGCATGGTGTGCGGCATCTGCTGCTGGTCTCTCGCCGGGGCTTGGACGCGCCCGGAGCTGCCGAACTCCGCGACGAGCTGGCCGGGCTGAACGCCGAGGTCACCGTCGCCGCGTGCGACGTGGGTGATCGGGACGCTCTCGCCACGCTGCTGGAAGGGATCTCCGACGCCAACCCTTTGCGTGCGGTGGTGCATGCGGCGGGGGTGGTGGATGACGGGGTGATCTCTTCGTTGTCGGCTGAGCGGGTGGAGGCGGTGCTGCGGCCGAAGGTGGATGCGGCCTGGCATCTGCACGAGCTGACCCGTGATGGTGATCTGGCGCGGTTCGTGGTGTTCTCGTCGCTGGCCGGGGTGGTGGACGGGGCCGGGCAAGGGAACTACGCGGCGGCCAACGCCTTCGTCGATGCGCTGGCGGTGGCCCGGGCTGGTGAGGGTCTGCCGGCGGTGTCGCTGGCATGGGGGCCGTGGTCCGAGGAACGGGGCATGGCCGGCCGGATCGGCGCGCGGGATGAGGCGCGGATGCGCGCCTCGGGACATGTCTCGCTGACCGCGGATCAGGGCCTGGCCCTGCTGGACGCCGGCTTGGAAGCCGGTCAGGCGCACCTGGTGGCGGCCCGGTTCGATCCGGCCGCGCTGGGACGACGAGATGATCTGCCGGCTCTGTTGCGTGAGCTGGCCGGTCCCGCCGCGCGTCCCGCCGCCGACACCTCTGCAGCTGGCGGGGATGGTGAGGTGCCGCCGGTGGTGGCAGAGCTGGCGCATCTGTCGGCTCAGCAGCGCCAGCGGCGGTTGCTGGATGTGGTCTGTGGTCAGGCCGCGGCCACCTTGGGCCACGACAGCGCTGAGGCCATCGATGCCGATCGGCCTTTCCAGGAGTTCGGGTTCGATTCGCTGACCGCGGTGGAGCTGCGTAACCGGCTGCACACGGTGACCGGGCTGCGGCTCACTCCCACCCTGGTGTTCGATCACCCGACTCCGCGCGCGCTGGCGGCGCATCTGGATGCCGCTCTGTCGGGGACCGTTGCCCGCCGTCCGGTTCCGGCCGCCACGCCTAGCGGCTCTGCTGGTGATCCGATCGTGGTGGTCGGGATGGCGTGTCGTTTCCCCGGCCAGGTGACCAGTCCGGAAGACCTTTGGCAGTTGCTGGTCGATGACCGTGATGGCATCACCGGTTTCCCCACCGACCGAGGCTGGAACTTGGGATCGCTGTTCCATCCGGATCCCGATCACTCGGGAACGTCGTACGTACGCACCGGCGGATTCCTGTCCGGTGCCGCCGACTTCGACCCGGAGTTCTTCGCGCTCAGCCCGCGCGAAGCGGCGGCGATGGATCCCCAGCAGCGACTCATCCTGGAAACCTCCTGGGAGGCCCTGGAGCAGGCCGGCATCGACCCGTCCGGACTGCGCGGCACCCCGACCGGGGTGTTCACCGGGGTGATGGCCAACGACTACGGGTCCGGCGCGCTCACCACACCGGAGGCCGAGGGCCTGGTGGCCACCGGAACACAGGGCAGTGTGGTGTCCGGGCGGGTGTCGTACGCGTTCGGCCTGGAGGGGCCGGCGGTGTCGGTGGACACGGCGTGTTCGTCGTCGTTGGTGGCGTTGCATCTGGCGGCGCAGGCGTTGCGTTCGGGTGAGTGTGATCTGGCGCTGGCCGGTGGTGTGACGGTGATGGCCACGCCGGATGCGTTTGTGGAGTTCTCGCGGCAGCGGGGGCTTGCCGCTGATGGGCGGTGCAAGTCGTTCGCCGAGGCGGCTGACGGTGTCGGCTGGGGCGAGGGCGTCGGCGTCCTGGTGGTGGAGCGGCTGTCCGACGCTCGCCGCCACGGCCATCGGGTGCTGGCGGTGCTGCGTGGCAGCGCGGTCAACCAGGATGGGGCGTCCAACGGGCTGACCGCGCCGAACGGCCCCTCTCAGGAGCGGGTGATCGCTCAGGCGTTGGCTGCCGCTGAGCTCACGCCGGGCGATGTGGACGTGGTCGAAGCGCATGGCACGGGCACCGCGCTGGGTGACCCGATCGAGGCGCAGGCGCTGTTGGCCGCCTACGGCCAGGACCGGCAGGCGCCGCTGTGGCTGGGGTCGGTGAAGTCCAACCTGGGCCACACCCAGGCGGCTGCCGGCGTCGCCGGTGTGATCAAGATGATCCTGGCGATGCGGCACGGGTTGTTGCCCAAGACGCTGCATGTGGATGCGCCGTCGTCGAAGGTGGACTGGTCCGGCGGGGCGGTGGAGTTGCTGACCGAGCCCCAGCCCTGGCCCCAGGACACGGACCGGCCGCGCCGGGCGGGGGTGTCGTCGTTCGGCATCTCCGGCACCAACGCCCACGTCATCCTCGAAGAACCCCCTGCCGTTGGCGCCGACACAGTTGCGCCGACGGCGGAGATCGTGGCCGACGCGGTGCGGGACGATGGCGAGCCCACCCAAGAGCGGGCTGCCATCTCCGCCACAGCCTCCGACGAGACGGAAGACACCGCCGCGACCCCGCTGCTTCCGGTGCTGCTGTCGGCCAAGAGCGAGGCGGCGTTGCGGGCGCAGGCCGGTCGGCTGGCTGGGTTCGTGGCCGAGCACGATGCGGCCGGTCCGGTGGAGGTGGCGGCCGGGCTGGCGCGCCGGGCTGCGCTGGAGCATCGGGCGGTGCTGCCGGCGGCGGACCGGGAGGCTCTGCTGGCCGGGCTGCGAGCGCTGGCCACCGACGAGCCGGCGGCTTTGGCGATACGGGGCAGGGTGAGGCCGGGCCGGGTGGCGGTGCTGTTCTCCGGTCAGGGTGCCCAGCGACCCGGGATGGGGCGTGAGCTGTATGCGGCTTTCCCGGTATTCGCCCGCGCCTTCGATGAGGCGTGTGCGTTGCTGGAGGCCGAGCTCACGGCCGAGGTGGTGACCGACCTGGCCGGTGGCGTGGGCCTGCGGGAGATCATCCTCGGCGAGAGCGACGTGCTGGACCAGACGGTGTTCGCGCAAGCCGGCCTGTTCGCCTTCGAGACAGCGCTCTACCGACTCCTCGAATCCCTGGGCATCCAGCCTGACTTCGTGGCCGGACATTCGCTCGGTGAGATCACCGCCGCGCATGTGGCCGGGGTGCTGGATCTGGCGGACGCGTGCCGGTTGGTGGCCGCTCGTGGCCGGTTGATGCAGGCGTTGCCGGCCGGCGGCGCGATGGCCGCGATCGGTTGCGGTGAAGAAGAGATCGCCCCGGTGCTGGCCGGGCACGACCAGGTGGCTGTGGCTGCGGTGAACGCGCCCGGTGCCGTGGTGGTCTCAGGCGCGGCCGGTCAGGTGGAGCAGGTCATCGAGTGGGCGCGACAGCAGGGGTATCGGACCCGGCCGTTGCGGGTGTCGCACGCGTTCCACTCGCCGCTCATGGAGCCGATGCTGGCCGAGTTCAGGCAGGTCGTGGCGGGGTTGACGTTGCGACGGCCGGAGCTGGCGCTGGTGTCCAACGTCTCAGGTGACCTGGCCGGCGAAGAGATCACCGATCCCGGTTACTGGGTGGAGCATGTGCGGCGGCCGGTCCGGTTCGCCGACACCGTCACCACCTTGCAGGGGCACGGAGTCAGCTGTTTCATCGAGGCCGGCCCGGACGCGCAGCTGACCCCGATGATCGAGCAAACGCTCACCCACCAGGACGGCGAAGAGTCCTCGGTGGTGGCCCTGCTGCGCCGCGACCGGGACGAGACCAGCCAGCTGATCGCCGGACTGGGCCAAGCATGGATGTGCGGCATCGGCGTGGACTGGACCGCCTGGCCGACCGACCCGGCCGGTGCCCGCATCGACGACCTGGATCTGCCCACCTATCCCTTCCAGCATCGCCGCTACTGGCTGCAGTCGGCTCCAACTGGCGACCCGGCCGCGCTCGGCCAGACCGCCGCCGACCACCCGATCCTGGGTGCAGTGGTGGAGCAGCCCGACGGAGGAGCGATCTTGACCGGCCGGTTGTCGGTCACCGCTCAGCCGTGGCTGGTCGATCATGCCATCAACGGCACTCCGATCCTGCCCGGTACCGCCTTCGTCGAGCTCGCCCTGCACGCCGGTGACCAGGTCGGCTGCCCGGCCATCGACGAACTCACCCTGCACACCCCCCTGCCCATCGCCGACACCAGCGGTGGCATCGTCGTACAGGTCACCGTGACCGCGCCGGACGAGGACGGCCGACGGCAGATCGGCATCCACTCCAAGGACGACGACGGGCAGTGGACCCGGCACGCCACCGGCACTCTCACCCCCACCCCCGCCATCCCGGCCGACCTGAGCCACGCCTGGCCGCCGCCGGGTGCGGAGCCGCTGGACGCCACCGGTCTGTACGACCGCCTGGTCGACCACGGTTACGGCTACGGCCCCGCGTTCCACGGCCTCGCCCGTGCCTGGCAACACGGCGACGACCTCTACGCCGACATCACCCTCCCCGAAGAAGCCGGACAGACCACCCGATACGGCCTACACCCCG
This sequence comes from Nonomuraea wenchangensis, assembly GCF_900111685.1. GTDB lineage: Bacteria > Actinomycetota > Actinomycetes > Streptosporangiales > Streptosporangiaceae > Nonomuraea > Nonomuraea wenchangensis. The sequence continues at coordinate 235,549 of NZ_FOHX01000002.1, read as the reverse complement.
CCCTCTTCGACGCGACGACGCACGTGGCGCTGCTGGCCGGAGAGGACGCCGGGGAGGGCGGCCCGCTGATCCCGTTCAACTGGAACGGCGTCACCCTGCACGCCATCGGCGCCACCGCGCTGCGAGTACGGCTGCACCCGGAGCCGGATGGTGGGTTCCGCCTGGACCTGGCCGACCCCACCGGCCGGCCGGTGGCCACCCTGGAGACGGTGGCGTCCCGGCCGGCGGCCGAGGCGGATCCGTCGGCACCGACCGCGGCGTCGGTGGCGCGCTGGGTCACCGAGGTGGTGTGGCGACCGCTGACCGGAGCCTCCGCCGCCGACAACGGGGGAGAACCGGCGCTGCGTGACGGCACCGCCGTGGTGGACGCCACCGGCGACGCCGGCGACACCGCTGGTGACCTGCCGGACAAGGTACGGCTCCGCGTCGGAGCGGTACTGGCGGAGCTCCAGGCCCGGCTCGCGGAGGAGGACCAGCAACCTGTGCTGGTGGCCACCCGGGGCGCGGTCGCCGTGACCGACGGAGAGACGCCGGACCCGGCGGGCGCGGCAGTCTGGGGACTGGTGCGCGCGGCCCAGCAGGAACACCCCGGCCGGATCACGCTGGTCGACCTGGAGCCGGCGCGGACGAGAGGGCGCGCCGCACCCGCCGACGGGACGGGCGCACAGTCGGAGCTGAGCACCCTGGAGAGCTCGGCGCTATCCGACGACGAGCCAGAAGTGGCCATCCGCAGTGACCGGTCATGGGTACCCCGGCTGGAGCGGGCCCGCCTCGGCGAGGAGCCTGCGGCGGCGGCCTGGCCGGTCGATGGGACCACGCTGATCACCGGCGGCACCGGTGGGCTCGGTGCTCTGGTGGCGCGGCATCTGGTGGACGAGCATGGTGTGCGGCATCTGCTGCTGGTCTCCCGCCGGGGCTTGGACGCGCCCGGAGCTGCCGAGCTCCGCGACGAGCTGGCAGAGCAGGGTGCCGAGGTCACCGTCGCCGCTGTTGACGTGGGTGATCGGGACGCCCTGGCCGTGCTGCTGGAGGGGATCTCCGACGCCAACCCTTTGCGTGCGGTGGTGCATGCGGCGGGGGTGGTGGATGACGGGGTGATCTCGTCGTTGTCGGCGGAGCGGGTGGGGGCGGTGCTGCGGCCGAAGGTGGATGCGGCCTGGCATCTGGATGAGTTGACGCGTAAGCGGGATGTGGCGCGGTTTGTGGTGTTCTCTTCGCTGGCGGGCACGTTGGGTGCGGCGGGGCAGGGGAACTATGCGGCGGCCAATGCCGCGTTGGATGCGTTGGCGGTGTCCCGGGTCGGGGCTGGCCTGCCGGCGGTTTCGCTGGCGTGGGGTGTGTGGGACGCCGAGGAGGGCATGGCCGGTCGGTTGTCCGATCGGGAGCGGGAGCGGATGGTGCGGGAGGGGTTGATCCCGCTGTCTGCTGGTGTGGGTCTGTCGGTGCTGGACCGGGTGGTGGTCGAGGACCGGCGCGGCGTCGTGGTGGCCGCCGGTTGGTCGCTGGGTGCATTGCGTGCGGGGTCGGCCGAGCGGTTGCCGGCGTTGTTGCGTGACCTGGTGGGTGTGCGGCGCAGGGCCGCGGCGGATGTTCCGGCGGGCGGTGGCTCGTTCGCCGACCGGCTGGCCGACCTGTCCGCCGCAGAGCGTCAGACCGCGGTGACGGAACTGGTACGCGCACAGGCGGCCGCGGTTCTGGGGTACGGCGCGGCCGAGTCGGTCCCGGTGGATCGGGCCTTCCAAGAACTGGGCGTCGACTCGCTGATGGCAGTGGACCTGCGGAACCGGCTGGGCCGGGCGGTCGGCCTCACCCTCCCGGCGACGCTGATCTTCGACCATCCGTCGGTGAAGGCGCTGACGGAGTTCGTGCTGCGTCGGCTGGTGGGCGGGCAGGCCGACCAGCGGAGGACCAGGCGTCCGGCGGCGGTTACCGACGATCCCGTCGTGATCGTGGGGATGGCCTGTCGTTATCCGGGTGGGGTGGATGACCCGGAGCGGTTGTGGCGGTTGCTGGTCGATGGTGTGGACGCGGTGGGCGGGTTCCCGGGCGATCGTGGCTGGGATGTGGCTGGTCTTTATGATCCGGAGCCGGGGAAGCCGGGTCGGAGTTATGCGCGGGAGGGTGGGTTCCTGTACGGAGCGGCGGAGTTTGATCCGGCGTTCTTCGGGATCAGTCCGCGTGAGGCGGCGGAGATGGATCCGCAGGAGCGGCAGTTTCTGGAGGTGTGCTGGGCGGGGTTGGAGCGGGCCGGGATCGATCCGACGTCGCTGCGGGAGAGCAGTGCCGGTGTGTTCGCCGGGGTGATGTATCACGACTATGCGCCGTCGGGTACGGGTGGGGCCACGATTTCCGGCCGGGTCGCCTACACGCTGGGCTTGGAAGGGCCGGCGGTGTCGGTGGACACGGCGTGTTCGTCGTCGCTGGTGGCGCTGCACCTGGCAGCGCAGGCGTTGCGTTCGGGTGAGTGTGATCTGGCGCTGGCCGGTGGTGTGACGGTGATGGCCACGCCGGATGCGTTTGTGGAGTTCTCGCGGCAGCGGGGGCTTGCCGCTGATGGGCGGTGCAAGTCGTTCGCCGAGGCGGCTGACGGTGTCGGCTGGGGCGAGGGCGTCGGCGTGCTGGTGGTGGAGCGGCTGTCCGACGCTCGCCGCCACGGCCATCGGGTGCTGGCGGTGCTGCGCGGCAGTGCGGTCAATCAGGATGGGGCGTCGAATGGGTTGACGGCGCCTAATGGTCCTTCTCAGGAGCGGGTGATCGCTCAGGCGCTGGCGTCGGCGGGTATCGGTCCTGCGCAGGTGGACGTGGTCGAAGGACACGGCACCGGCACCGCGCTCGGTGACCCGATCGAGGCGCAGGCGCTGCTGGCGGCCTACGGTCAGGACCGGCAGTCGCCGTTGTGGCTGGGGTCGGTGAAGTCGAATCTGGGTCACACTCAGGCGGCGGCCGGGGTGGCCGGCATCATCAAGATGATCCTGGCGATGCGGCACGGGCTGCTGCCCAAGACGCTGCATGTGGACGCGCCGTCGTCGAAGGTGGAATGGTCCGGCGGCGCGGTGGAGTTGCTGACCGAAGCTCAGCCCTGGCCGCGCGCTGCGGATCGGACGCGTCGGGCGGGGGTGTCGTCGTTCGGCATCTCCGGCACCAACGCCCACATCATCCTCGAAGAACCCCCGGCCGAGGAAGAGCCGCTGCGCGAGCCGCGCACCGGGGAGCCGTCGGGCGAGCGGGACAGTCGCGCGACCGTAACGGCCGAGGGCGGCCCCGTGCCGGTGGTGGTGTCGGCCAAGAACGAGGCCGCGCTGCGGGCACAGGCCGGTCAGCTGGCCGGGTTCATGACCGAGCACGACGAGGCCGATGTGCTGAGTGTGGCCGTCGAGCTGACTCGAAGGGCTGCCTTGGAGCACCGGGCGGTGCTGCCAGCGGCGGACCGGGAGGCTCTGCTGGCCGGGCTGCGAGCGCTGGCCACCGACGAGCCGGCGGCTGCGGTGGTGGGCCGGGTGCGGCCGGGCCGGGTGGCGGTGCTGTTCTCCGGTCAGGGTGCCCAGCGGCCCGGGATGGGCCGTGAGCTGTATGCGGCTTTCCCGGTGTTCGCCCGCGCCTTCGACGAGGCGTGCTCACTCCTGGAAGCCGAACTCACTGCCGAGGTGGTGACCGACCTGGCGGGTGGTGTACGCCTGCGGGAGATCATCCTCGGCGAGGGCGATGGTTCTGCTGCCGATGGGGTGCTGGATCAGACGGTGTTCGCGCAAGCCGGCCTGTTCGCCTTCGAGACGGCGCTGTTCCGGTTGCTGGAGTCGTTCGGGGTCCGGCCTGATTTTGTGGCTGGGCATTCGCTGGGCGAGATCACCGCCGCGCATGTAGCTGGGGTGCTGGATCTGGCGGATGCGTGCCGGTTGGTGGCCGCTCGTGGCCGGTTGATGCAGGCGCTGCCGGCCGGCGGCGCGATGGCCGCGATCGGTTGCGGCGAAGAAGAGATCGCCCCGGTACTGCATGGCGAGATCTCGGTGGCGGCGGTGAACGCGCCCGGCGCGGTCGTGGTCTCGGGCGCCTCCGACCAGGTGCAGCAGGTCATCGAGTGGGCGCGGCAGCAGGGGTATCGGACCCGGCCGCTGCGGGTTTCGCACGCGTTCCACTCACCGCTCATGGAGCCGATGCTGGCCGAGTTCGAGCAGGTCGTCGCGGGGCTGACGCTGCGGCGGCCAGAGCTGGCGCTGGTGTCCAACGTCTCAGGTGACCTGGCCGACGAAGAGATCACCGATCCCGGTTACTGGGTGGAGCATGTGCGGCGGCCGGTCCGGTTCGCCGACACCGTCACCACTCTGCACGGGCACGGGGTCGGCTGTTTCATCGAGGCCGGTCCGGACGCGCAGTTGACCCCGATGATCGAGCAGGCCCTCGCCCACGACGACAACGAGGACCGTCGCGACGGCGAAGAGCCGTCGGTGGTGGCGTTGCTGCGCCGCGATCGGGACGAGACCGCTCAACTGGTCTCCGGGCTGGGTCTGGCCTGGACGCGTGGCATCGATGTGCACTGGACCGCCTGGCCGACCGGTGCCCGAACTGGCCATCTGGATCTGCCTACTTATCCCTTCCAGCATCGCCGCTACTGGGTGCATTCGGCTCCGGCTGGTGACCCGGCCGCGCTCGGTCTGGGTGCCGCCGATCACCCGATCTTGGGCGCGGTGGTGGAGCAGCCGGACGGCGGAGCGATCCTGACCGGCCGGTTGTCGGTCAGCGCCCAGCCCTGGCTGGCCGATCATGCCATCAACGGCACTCCGATCCTGCCTGGCACCGCCTTCGTCGAGCTCGCCTTGCGCGCGGGTGACCAGGTCGGCTGCCCGGTCATCGACGAGCTCACTCTGCACGCCCCCCTGCCCATCCCCGACACTACCGAGAGCATCACTCTCCAGATCATCCTGAGCTCGCCCGACGAAGACGGCCGGCACCAGATCGGCATCCACTCGAAGGACGACCACGGACACTGGACCCAGCACGCCACCGGCACCCTCACTCCCGTCATCCCCGCCGACACCCCAGCGGATTTGAGCGATGCCTGGCCGCCTCCAGGCGCCCAGTCTTTGGACACCACCGGTCTGTACGACCGCCTGGTCGACCACGGTTACGGCTACGGTCCCGCGTTCCACGGCCTCACCCGGGCCTGGGCAGACGGCGACGACCTGTATGCCGAGGTGTCGCTGCCGACCGATCTCGCTGATCCGGCGGGTTACGGCGTGCACCCCGCGCTGCTCGACGCGGCATTGCACGTGGGCATGCTGGCCGGGCAGGACGGCGGGCAGGGGGAGGAAGGTCCGCTGATTCCGTTCAACTGGAACGGGATCACCCTGCACGCCGCCGGTGCCACCACACTTCGAGTACGCTCGCGCCGGCTGGACGGTGACGCGGTCACCCGGCTGGATGTGGCCGATCCGGCCGGTCGGCCGGTGGTGTCGGTGGAGGCGCTGACCGCGCGACCGCTGGCTCCCGGGCAGTTGAGCGGCGCGGTCCCGTCCCGGTGGTTGTACGAGGTGGCCTGGCGGCCACTGGCCACCGAGATCTCGGCCGGTGCCGGGGTGCTGGATGTCGCGATGCTGAACGTCGCTTCTTCGGCGGGAGCGGGATCTGCTGCCCCAGGTGCGGGGGCTGGTGGCGGGGAGCCGGTGGACGGTGACGTCCCGGTCCGGGTACGGCGGGCCGTCGGGGACGTGCTGGGCGAGTTGCAGACGTGGTTGGCCGAGGGCGACACGCGGCCGGTGGTGGTGGTGACCCGGGGCGCGGTGGCCGTGGCCGACGGCGAGACGCCGGATCCCGCGCAGGCAGCGGTCTGGGGCCTGGTGCGAGCCGCTCAGGCGGAGGAACCCGGCCGGATCACCCTGGTCGACCTCGACCCAGAGGCGCAAGACGCGCAGGCCGCTCTCGGTGAGGAGGGGGCATCGGCGAGTGCTGTGCCGGTCACCATCGACGGGAGTGAGGACGGCCTTTCGGGTGGTGTGCGCGCCGCGCTGGCTACTGGTGAGCCGGAGGTGGCGCTGCGCGACGGCCGGCTGTGGGCGTCCCGGATGACGCACATCGCATCCCCCGACCCGGACGGCGGAGCCTTCTCGCCCGGCAAGGTGGGCGGTAAGGATGCCGACATGACGTGGCCGGTCGATGGGACCACGCTGATCACCGGTGGTACCGGTGGGTTGGGTGCTCTGGTGGCGCGGCATCTGGTGGTCGAGCATGGTGTGCGGCATCTGCTGCTGGTCTCCCGGCGGGGCTTGGATGCTCCGGGCGCTGCCGAGCTCCGCGACGAGCTGGCAGAGCAGGGTGCCGAGGTCACTGTCGCTGCGTGCGACGTGGGTGATCGGGACGCTCTCGCTGTTGTGCTGGAGGGGATCTCTGACGCCAGTCCTTTGCGTGCGGTGGTGCATGCGGCGGGGGTGGTGGATGACGGGGTGATCTCTTCGTTGTCCGCCGAGCGGGTGGGGGCGGTGCTGCGGCCGAAGGTGGATGCGGCCTGGCATCTGGATGAGTTGACCCGTAAGCGGGATGTGGCGCGGTTTGTGGTGTTCTCTTCGCTGGCGGGCACGTTGGGTGCGGCGGGGCAGGGGAACTATGCGGCGGCCAATGCCGCGTTGGATGCGTTGGCGGTGTCCCGGGTCGGGGCTGGTCTGCCGGCGGTTTCGCTGGCGTGGGGTGTGTGGGACGCCGAGGAGGGCATGGCCGGTCGGTTGTCCGATCGGGAGCGGGAGCGGATGGTGCGGGAGGGGTTGATCCCGCTGTCTGCTGGTGTGGGTCTGTCGGTGCTGGACCGGGTGGTGGCCGAGGACCGGCGCGGTGTCGTGGTGGCCGCCGGTTGGTCGCTGGGTGCGTTGCGTGCGGGGTCGGCCGAGCGGTTGCCGGCGTTGTTGCGTGACCTGGTGGGTGTGCGGCGCAGGGCTGCGGCGGATGTTCCGGCGGGCGGTGGCTCGTTCGCCGACCGGCTGGCGGAGCTGTCCGCCGCAGAGCGCGAGGCGGCGGTGCTGGAGCTGGTACGCGCACGGGCAGCGGCGGTGCTCGGCCACGATTCGCCCGCGTCCGTACCAGTGGATCAGGCATTCCAGGAGCTGGGCGTCGACTCGCTGGCGGCGGTGGAGCTGCGGAACGGCCTCGGTGCCGCGCTGGGGCTCCGGCTACCGACCACCTTGGTGTTCGACCATCCATCGGTCCGAGCGGTCGTCGACTACCTGATCAAGCGGATAGCACCGAAGACCGACGGCGGGGATCACGGCGCCGCCGACGGCCGGGACGAGACGGCGATCCGCGCAGCGCTGCAGACCGTGCCGCTGGCGACACTACGCGCCGCCGGGCTGCTGGACGCGCTGCTGGAGCTCGCCGGAGTGCGCCCCGACGGTGCGAACGGAGCCGCAGCCCCAGACGAGACGGCGGACCTCGACGCGATCGACGAACTGGATGCCGAAAGCCTGATCAGGATGGCGCTGAACAACGGGCAGCCGGATGACGAGACTGAGGAGGGCTGAGGAGATGGCGGAGGGTGACGGGAAGCTCGTCGAGGCACTGCGTGCTTCTCTCCGGGAGACGGCCAAACTGCGCCAGCAGAACCGCGCGCTGACGGCCCGCGCTCGGGAGCCGATCGCGATCGTGGGAATGGCCTGTCGTTATCCGGGTGGGGTGGATGACCCGGAGCGGTTGTGGCGGTTGCTGGTCGATGGTGTGGACGCGGTGGGTGGGTTTCCTGGCGATCGTGGCTGGGACGTGGCTGGTCTTTATGATCCGGAGCCGGGGAAGCCGGGTCGGAGTTATGCGCGGGAGGGTGGGTTCCTGTACGGAGCGGCGGAGTTTGATCCGGC
>NZ_FOHX01000002.1:0-226230 GCF_900111685.1 Nonomuraea wenchangensis | reverse complement strand
GGCCTGCGGGAGATCATCCTCGGCGAGAGCGACGTGCTGGACCAGACGGTGTTCGCGCAAGCCGGCCTGTTCGCCTTCGAGACAGCGCTCTACCGGCTCCTCGAATCCCTGGGGGTCCGGCCCGACTTCGTGGCCGGACATTCGCTGGGCGAGATCACCGCCGCTCACGTGGCAGGGGTGCTGGAACTGGCGGACGCGTGCCGGTTGGTGGCCGCTCGCGGCAGGTTGATGCAGGCGCTCCCGGCCGGCGGAGCGATGGCCGCGATCGGCTGCGGCGAAGAGGAAATCGCCCCCGTGCTGCGTGGTGACATTTCGGTGGCTGCGGTGAACGCGCCTGGTGCGGTCGTGGTTTCGGGCGCGGCCAGCCAAGTGGAGCAGGTCATCGACTGGGCGCGGGAGCGCGGATACCGGACCCGGCCGTTGCGGGTCTCGCACGCGTTCCATTCACCGCTCATGGAGCCGATGCTGGCCGAGTTCGAGCAGGTCGTCGCGGGATTGACGCTGCGGCGGCCGGAGCTGGCGCTGGTGTCCAACGTCTCAGGTGATCTGGCCGGCGAAGAGATCACTGACCCCGGCTATTGGGTGGAGCATGTGCGGCGGCCGGTCCGGTTCGCCGACGGCGTCCAAGTCATGCGGGAACGCGGCGTCACCCACTTCCTGGAGGTCGGCCCGGACGCGCAGCTCACTCCCATGGTCGAGCAAACGCTCACCCGCCAGGACGGCGAAGAGCCCTCGGTGGTGGCGTTGCTGCGCCGCGACCGCGACGAGATCACCCAACTGGTCGCCGGACTGGGCCAGGCATGGACGCGCGGCACCGGCGTGGACTGGACCGCCTGGCCGACCGGTGCACGCGGCAGCGACCTGGAGCTGCCCACCTACCCCTTCCAGCACCGCCGCTACTGGCTGCAGTTGCCTTCGACCGGCGACCCGGTCGCGCTCGGCCAGACTTCTGTCGATCATTCGATCCTGGGTGCGGTGGTGGAGCAGCCTGACGGCGGCGCGATCCTGACCGGCCGGTTGTCGGTCAGCGCCCAGCCCTGGCTGGCCGATCACGTCATCAACGGCACCGCGATCCTGCCCGGCACGGCATTCGTCGAGCTCGCCCTGCGCGCGGGTGACCAGGTCGGCTGCCCGGCCATCGACGAGCTCACTCTCCACGCCCCCCTGCCCATCCCCGACACCGACGGCGTCACTCTCCAGATCATCCTGAGCCCACCCGACGAGGACGGCCGGCGCCAGATCGGCATCCACTCCAAGGACGACCACGGAAACTGGACCCGGCACGCCACCGGCACCCTCACCCCCACCCCCGCCATCCCCGCCGACCTGAGCCACGCCTGGCCACCACCGGACGCCCAGCCACTGGACGTCACCGGCCTCTACGACCGCCTGGTCGACCACGGCTACGGCTACGGCCCCGCCTTCCACGGCCTCACCCACGCCTGGCAACACGGCGACGACCTCTACGCCGAGGTGTCGCTGCCGACCGACGTCGCGGACCCAGCGGGCTACGGCGTGCACCCGGCGCTGCTCGACGCGGCCATGCACGTGGGCATGCTGGCAGGACAGGGGGCGGGGGAAGACGGTCCGCTGATCCCGTTCAACTGGAACGGTGTCAGCCTGCACGCCGCCGGCGCCGCCACGCTACGCGTACGTCTGCGCCGCCTGGACGGCGACGCGGTCACCCGGCTGGATATCGCTGACTCGTCCGGCCGCCCGGTGGTGTCGGTGGAGGAGTTGACCGCGCGACCGCTCGCTCCCGGGCAGTTGAGCGGCGCGATCCCGGCCCAATGGTTGTACGAGGTGGCCTGGCGTCCGGTGGGCGAGCGTGGTGCCGAGGCCGTAGGGGCCGCTGCCGAGGTGCTGGACGTCGCTTCTTTGACAGGCGCCGGAGAGCCGGTGGACGGCGACGTCCCGGCCCGGGTACGGCGGGTCGTCGGCCAAGTCCTGAACGAATTGCAGACCTGGCTGACCGAGGGCGACACCCGACCGGTAGTGGTGGTGACCAGGGGCGCGGTCGCCGTGACCGACGCGGAGACGCCGGACCCGGCTCAGGCGGCGGTCTGGGGCCTGGTGCGTGCCGCTCAGTCGGAGGAACCCGGCCGGATCACCCTGGTCGACCTCGACCCGGACCTGGCAGGCGCGCAGGTCACCGACGGCATGTCGACCCCAGCGCTGCGGAGCGGCGAACCACAGGTCGCGTTGCGCGGCGACCGCCTCTGGGCGCCCCGCCTGGAGCGGGCCCGTCTCCGCGAGGAGCTCGCGACGCCCTGGCCGACCGACGGGACCACGCTGATCACCGGCGGCACCGGCGGCCTGGGCGCCCTGATGGCCCGGCACCTGGTCACCGAACACGGCGTGCGCCGCCTGCTGCTGATCTCCCGCCGCGGCCTGGACGCCCCCGGCGCCGCCGAACTCCGCGACGAACTGACCGAGCAGGGCGCGGAGGTGACCGTCGCCGCCTGCGACGTCGCCGATCGGGACGCCCTCACCGTACTGCTGGAGGAGATCCCCGACCTGCGCGCCGTGGTGCACAGCGCGGGGGCGAGCGCGAACGCGGTCCTCGCCGACCTCACGCCCGAGCTGGTCGACCAGGTGGCCGCGCCCAAGGCGGACGCCGCCTGGCACCTGCACGAGCTCACCCAGAAGCATGACCTGGCCGAGTTCGTGCTGTTCTCCTCGTCGGCGTCGCTGGTGGACAACCCGGGCCAGGGGAACTACGCGGCGGCGAACGCCTTCCTCAACGCGCTGGCCGAGCAGCGCCGGGCGGCGGGCCTGCCGGCGCGGACGCTGGCCTGGGGGCTGTGGGGCGGCGAGGCGGGCATGCAGAGCCTGCTGCGTGACGACGACCTGGCCAGGATCCGCCGCTGGGGCATGCTGCCGCTGCCGGTGGACGCGGGGCTGGCCTTGTTCGACGCGGCCCGGCGGGCGGATGCCGCCGTGCTGGCGCCGATCCGGCTGGACCCGGCCGCGGTGCGCGCCCGCGCGGACGGCGTTCCGGCGCTGCTCCAGGACCTGGCGCCGGCCGTACGGCGCACGACGGCGGCGCCGGGCGGGAACGAGCTGGAACCGCTGGCCGCGCTGGGCCCGGAGGAGCGCCTGGAGCGCCTGGTCGAGCTGGTACGCCGGCGCGCCGCCCAGGTGCTCGGACACGCGGACCCGGAGCCCGTCGAGCCGGACGCGGACCTGGTCGGCCTGGGCCTGGACTCGCTGGCCGCCATGGAGTTGCGTAACGCGCTCAACTCGGCCACCGGCGTCCGGCTGCCGGCCACCGCGGCCTTCGACTACCCGTCGGTCAGGGCGCTGGCCAGAGTGCTGGACGAGGAGATGGCTCCGGCGCCGGTCGCCGCGGCGCCCGGCGTACCGGCGACGGCGCACGGCGACGGGCCGGCCGCACAGGACGTGCCGGGTGCGGCGGAGACGTTGAGCGGCCTGTTCCGCGCGGCCGCCGCCGCCGGCAAGATCGAGGAGGGGATGACGCTGCTGCACGCCGCCGCCGCCGTCCGTCCCCGGTACGGCGTGGCCGACGCGCCGGCCCGTACCCCGGTGGTTTTGTCCACCGGCCCGCGTCGGCCTCGGCTGTTCTGCCTGAACTCGCCGATGGCCTTCGGCGGGCCGCACCAGTTCGTGCCGCTGGCCACGGAGTTCCGCGAGGTGCGTGACCTGGCCGTGCTGCCGGTGCCGGGGTTCGTCAGGGAGGAGAGCCTGCCTGACTCGCTGGACGCGCTCGTGCACGGGCTGGCCCGGGCGGTGACCGGCGGCGCGGAGGCCGTCGCGGAGCCGTACGCGCTGGTCGGGTACTCCGCCGGCGGGGTGTTCGCGCACGCGCTGGCCGGCGCGATGGCGGCGGCCGGGCAGGGCCCGGCCGCGGTGATCCTGCTCGACACGCACGTGCCCGGGGCGGGGGAGAGCACCGCGGTCTGGTCGTCGATCGTGGGCGGCCTGCTCGACCGGGAGGCCGTGTTCGGCCCGTTCACCGCCGCCCGGCTGTCGGCGATGGGCTGGTATGCCGCGCTGCTCTCCCAGTGGCGGCAGGGCGAGCTGGCGGCGCCGACGCTGTTCATCCGCGCCAACCAGGGGGTGGCGACGCCCGGCGGGACGACCGCGGGCGTCGGCGCGGGCTGGCAGCCGGCCATCACCCCTGGTACGGCGGTGCGCGAGGTGGCCGCCGACCACTTCAGCATCCTGGAGTCCGAGGCGCGGCAGACCGCCGCCGTGATCGAGGAATGGCTGGCTCAGCTGTCCGGGTGAGTCACCCGGACAGCGCGACGAGCGCGTCGGTCACCTCGGCCACCTGGTCGTCCAGGTAGAAGTGCCCGCCGGGGAAGATCCGCAGGTCGAAGCGGCCGGTGGTGTTCCGCTGCCAGGCGCGTGCCTCTTCGACCGTGGTCTTCGGGTCGTCGTCGCCGACGAAGACGACGAGGGGGCAGCCGACCGCGGCGTCCGAGTCGGACTTGTAGGTCTCCACCGCCCGGTAGTCGGCGCGCAGCGCCGGCAGCACCATCTCGAACAGCTCCGGGTCCTGCAGGAACACCGGGTCGGTGCCGTTGAGCTTGCGGAGTTCGGCGGCCACGCCGGCCGGGTCCCGCCGGTGCACCCACTCGTCACGGTAGGTGGACGGGCCGCGCCGGCCGGAGGCGACCAGCAGGTGCGGCGCCGTGCCGCGCCGCTCCAGGAGCAGGGCGAGCTCGAAGGCGACCAGCGCGCCCATGCTGTGCCCGAACAGCAGCGTGGGCCGCTCGTCGTCGGGGAGCGCGTCGGCGACGCCGGCGGCCAGCAGGCGCACGTCCGTCAAGGGCGGCTCGTGCCGGCGCTCCTGCCGGCCCGGGTACTGCACCGTGTGGGCGTCCAGCGCCGGGTGCAGCGCGGCGGACAGCTTGAAGTAGGCGCTGGCCGCGCCTCCGGCGTGCGGCAGCACGATGACCCGCGCCGGGGCGTCCGGCGCGGGGTGAAATCGCTTGATCCAACGCTCGTCCACGTCGTTCCTTCCGCAGTGATTCGTTCGCCGCCCCGCGGTGAGCCCTGGTGAGCTCACCGCGAGCCCGGCGATCACCCGCGGCCGGACGCCGCGGGCACCAGAGTGATGATGCTTTCCGTGTTCCGGGCGACCGCGGCCGCGCTGTAGAGCAGCGGCACCTGGGTTCCGGACGTCCAGGCGGCGGCGAGGTCCGAGTAGTGCGGGCTCGCCGGGTCCCCGGACTGCCCGGGGGCGCTCACGAAGGTGGAGTTGTCCCAGGCCCCGACGTCCAGCACCATCCGGTACGCGGCCCCGGACTGCGACCGGTAGAACCCTCGGTAATAGGTCGAGGCGTCCACCGTGGTCACGGAGCCGCCCCGGGGGAACGGGCCCACGCTGTCGCCCAAGGGGTTGGTGAACAGCGCCTGGTGCAGGCTTCCCCAGCGCCAGGCGGCCGGGTCGGCGCCGAGCTTGCCACGGACCTCGGCGTAGGCCGCGCGCAGCGTCTGCTGCACGAGCCGGTTCCGCACGGCGACGCCGTCCGTCCCGAACCAGCGCTCCGGCCGCTCCAGCGCGTCGATCACCTGCCGGGCGTCGGCGCGCGGCACCCGGGCGGCCACCGCCGCGGGCATGAACTGGGCGAGGAACGCCGGGCCGAGATGGCTGATGAGCCAGGGCTCGAACAGCGCGGCGCCGGGGGAGTCGGCGCTGGCCGTGCCGTCGTAGGCGAGCAGGTGCCGCAGCGCGGCCACGGTGTCCGGGTCGTCGCCGGCCGGGATGTCGCGCAGCACCGCGACGATGCGCCGGGCGTACTCGTCGACCTGGTCGCGCTGGAGCCGCGCCATCTCCGACGTGGTGTGCCGGGTGGAGCCGGACAGCACGTCCGAGATGCGTTCCTTGCGCGCCGACGGCTCCCACTCGTAGCCGACGCGCACCGGGTGGCCGGACGGCATGTCGTACTCGTTCGCCGAGGCGATGAAGCCGCTCTTGGGGTTGCTCACCTTGGGCAGCTCGGCGCCGTCGTGGAAGCCGTCCCATTCGTAGCGGCCGTCGCCGGGCACCGGCAGCAGCCCGTCGTGCCGTGGCCGCCGGGGGACCAGCGCGCCGGGCACCCAGCCGATGGTGCCGGAGGTGTCGGCGTAGATCAGGTTCTCCGGCGGCGCGGCCCAGCGCCGCACCCGGGCGGTGAACTCGGGGAAGCTCCGCGCGGTCATCGCGTCGAGACCGGTGAGGTACGGCGCCGCTCCCGGCTCCGACCAGGCGGTGCGCAGACCGAACGCGAGGCCGCGCGCCGCGTCCACCTTGAGCACCGGGCCGTGCCGGGAGAAGGTCAGCTCCACCTGGCGGGGCGTCGAGCCGGCCACCGGCACCTCCTCCCGCACCGTGGTGAAGGGCACCCAGCGGCCACGGTAGAGGTAGCGGCCCGGGTCGTCCGCCTTCAGGCGGTACACCTGGAGGTCTTCCTGGTCCGCGGCGAAGACGGTGAGCGAGAAGGCGGCGCGGTCGTTGTGCCCCAGGGAGATGCCGGGCAGCACCGGCTCGCCGGCGCCGATCACGTCCAGGCCGGGCGCGGACAGGTGGGCGACGTAGCGCAGCGCCGGGGCCGTGGTGGAGCGGTGCGGGTCGCCGGCGAGGATGGACCGGCCGGTGGCGGTGCGCGACGGCGCGAGCGCCCAGGCGTTCGACCCTCCGGGCGCCGGCGGCTCCGACCGGAGCGTGACACCGTCGAAGGTGACCGACGAGATGCCGAGCAGGTAGGTGTCGAGCACGTCCGCGGGCACGTCGCACGGGTCGAGCCCGTCCGGCACCTGAGGTTCGTGCGCGGGCTCCAGCTTGACGAGCGCCCGCGCGGCGGACTGTCCATTGGCGCACATCGCGGCCGCGCGCAGCGCCTCGGGGTACGCGTTGAGCGCCAGCCCGTGGCTGCGGATGCGCACCACGTCCTCGGGCTGCCAGCGGTCCGGCCGGTGACCCAGCCGGCGGAACTCCGGCGGCAGCGCCTCCGGGTGCGCGTTGACCCAGTCGACGTAGGCGTTGATGCCACGGACGAACGCGGTCACGGCGCGGCGCGTGTCCGGCCCGTAGGCGGCCCACTCCCGCTGCATGTCACCCCGGTACAGGAAGAGCCGGGCGGCCCGGTCCCTCTCCACGTAATTCGGCCCGAAGGCGGACGACAGCAGGCCGAGGCCGCGCCGCCGCCACAGGTCGAGCTGGAACAGCCGGTCCCGCGCCGCGTTGTACCCCTGCGCGAGGAACACGTCGTCGGTGTTGCGCGCGTACAGGTGCGGCACGCCGTAGCGGTCCACCACCAGCCGCACCGGCTCCCGCAGCCCGGGGACCTCGCGCGTGGAGGCGTCCACCGCGGCCTGCTCCGCCCGCGCGGGAACGGCCGGCGTGAGTGACAACACCGCGGTGACGATCGCGGTGACGGCACGGCGTAATGTCATGTTCCGCACCCGCCGGGCTCCCTCCGGAAGACGTCAATGTGGAAAAAATTCTCGTCGCCGGGGAGAGGCCGGGTAAGCCCCTACCCTCCCCTAATCCGGGTGGCTCACCGTGGCTGTGCGAAACCGGGCCTGGACGCCCCCTATTCGCCGGTCACAGGGGCTTTGGCGGTCCCTCGCCGATACCCCTGATGCTCCCCCTCTCTCCGGTCCGCGACCTTGCCGCTCCGCTCCGCCCCTGCTTAGCCTCGGGACACTTCCACGCAGCAGAGAGGTATAGGCCGTGAAAGGAATCGTTCTCGCGGGAGGTCGCGGAACGCGGCTGCATCCGATCACCGCCGTGGTTTCCAAACAGCTGCTCCCGGTGAGCGACAAGCCGATGATCTATTACCCGATATCGGTGCTCATGTTGGCCGGCATCAGGGACATCCTGCTCATTTCCTCGCCCGACCAGGTGCCCAACTACGTGCGGCTGCTGGGCGACGGCGCCCGCTTCGGGCTGAACATCTCCTACGCCTCCCAGGAATCGCCGGACGGGATAGCACAGGCGTTTCTCCTCGGCGCCTCCCACATCGGCGACGGCCCGGCCGCGCTGATTCTCGGCGACAACATCTTCCACGGCCCCTCCTTCTCGGAGGTGCTGGAGGAGAACGCGCGGGACGTGCAGGGGTGCGTGCTGTTCGGATATCCGGTGAGCGATCCCGGCCGGTACGGAGTCGGGACGACCGACGAGAGCGGACGCCTGATCTCGATAGAGGAGAAACCGGCGAAGCCGCGCTCCAACAGGGCCATCACCGGCCTCTACTTCTACGACAACGACGTCATCGACATCGCCGAGAATCTCAAGCCGTCCGAACGGGGCGAGCTGGAGATCACCGACGTGAACCTGGCCTACCTACGGGAGGGCAGGGCCAGACTGGTGGACCTCGGCAGAGGTTTCGCCTGGCTGGACACCGGCACGCCGGAGACGCTGCTCCAGGCCGGACAGTACGTGCAGACCCTCGAACAACGCCAAGGCGTGCGCATCGCCTGCCTGGAGGAGGTGGCGCTCCGCATGGACTTCATCGACGCGGAGGAGTGCTATCGGCTCGGAGCCGAGCAGTCGCAGTCCGGCTACGGCCAGTACGTCATGAGCATCGCGAGCAGTTACTCGCGATGAGGATCCTGGTCACCGGCGGCGCCGGTTTCATCGGCTCCCACTACGTCCGCACCCTGGCCGAGCGGGGCGACTGCACGCTGACGGTTCTCGACAAGCTCACCTACGCGGGCAACCTGGCCAACCTGGCGCCCGCCGACGGCCGCTTCACGTTCGTCCGCGGCGACATCTGCGACGCCGCCCTCGTCGGCGAGCTGGTGGCCGCGCACGACCAGGTGGTGCACTTCGCCGCCGAGACCCACGTCGACCGGTCCATCAGCGGTGCGGGGGAGTTCGTCCGCACCAACGTGACGGGGACGTACACGCTGCTCGCGGCGGCGGTCGAGCACGGGCTCGGCACGTTCGTGCACATCTCGACCGACGAGGTGTACGGCTCCATCCCCGAAGGCTCTTGGGGGGAGGAGCAGCCGCTGGCGCCCAGCTCGCCGTACTCGGCGTCGAAGGCGTCGTCCGACCTGCTCGCCCTCGCCTACCACCGGACGTACGGGCTGGACGTGCGGGTGACCCGCTGCTCCAACAACTACGGGCCGTACCAGTTCCCCGAGAAGGTCATCCCGCTGTTCGTCTCCCGCCTGCTCGACGGCGGCAAGGTCCCGCTGTACGGGGACGGCATGAACGCCCGCGACTGGCTCCACGTGTCCGACCACGTCGCGGGGATCGAACACGTACGGCAGGGCGGCCGGCCGGGAGAGGTCTACAACATCGGCGGCGGCACCGAGCTGACCAACCTCGAGCTGACCGGGCTGCTCCTCGAAGCGTGCGGCGCCGGATGGGAGCACGTGGAGTTCGTCGAGGACCGCCTGGGCCACGACCGCCGCTACTCCGTCGACGACGGCAAGATCCGCGCCGAGCTGGGCTACCGCCCGGCCGTGGACTTCGAGAAAGGCCTGGCCGAGACGGTCGAGTGGTACCGCGACAACCGCGCCTGGCACGAGGCGCATAAGGGGCCCTAGGGGTTGCCGCCGCTGATCATGGCGACCCACCATAACGTCGAAGGAGGGATCCGATGCGGATTCGCGAACTCGGCATCGGCGGGGCGTTCCTCGTCGAGCCCAAGGTCTTTCCCGACTCCAGAGGACTGTTCCTCGAAGTCTTCAAACAGCCTGCCTTCGCCGAGGCCGTCGGTCACCCGCTGACCGTGGCCCAGGTCAACTGCTCCGTCTCCACCCGCGGCACGATCCGCGGGCTGCACGCCATCCACCTGCCCGGCCAGGCCCGCTACGTGAGCTGCCCGAGCGGCGCCGTCCGCGACATCGTCGTGGACATCAGGGTGGGCTCGCCCACGTACGGCGAGCACGTGGTGGCGGAGCTGAGCGAGGACAACCGGCACGCGCTCTACCTGGCCGAAGGGCTCGCGCACGGGTTCGCCCCGCTGACCGGGCAGGCCACCGTCTTCTACCTGTGCTCCAGCACCTGGTCGCCGGAGAGCTCGTACGAGGTGAACCCGCTGGACCCCGACCTCGACCTGCCCTGGCCGCGCGACCACGAGCCCGTGCTGTCGGACAAGGACCGGGCCGCGCCCTCGCTGAAAGAGGCCGAACGGCTCGGCATCCTGCCTTCCTACGCCGACTGCCTGGCCCGTTACGCCGAACTCGCCACACCGGACGGAGCGCCGCGTTGATCCCGCTGTTCAAGGTCGCCATGTCGGAGTCGGCTCCGGCCGCGGTCGCCGAGGTCGTCGGCAGTGGCCAGATCGGCCAGGGCGCCAAGGTCGCCGCGTTCGAGCAGGCGCTGGGGGAGCGGATCGGCAACCCGCGCGTCGCCACGGTCAACAGCGGCACCTCGGGGCTGCACCTGGCGCTCCACATGGTCGCCGCGGCCGGGGACGACGAGGGCGAGGTGCTGTCCACGCCCCTGACGATGGAGGCCACCAACTGGGCCATCCTCGCCAACCGGCTGCGCATCAAGTGGGTGGACGTCGATCCCGCCACGCTCAACGTCGACCTCGACGACCTGGCCCGCAAGATCTCCCCCCGCACCCGCGCGATCGTCGTCGTGCACTTCGCCGGCTATCCGGTGGACCTCGGGCGGCTGGCGAAGATCCTCGACGAGGCCGAGGCGACCTTCGGGTTCCGCCCCGTGGTGATCGAGGACTGCGCTCACGCGTGGGGCGCCACCTACCAGGGCGGCCGCATGGGCACCCACGGCAACGTCGCGGTGTTCAGCTTCCAGGCGATCAAGCATCTGACCACCGGTGACGGTGGCGCTCTGGTGCTGCCGGACGACGAGCTGCACGAGCGGGCCACGCTGCTCCGCTGGTTCGGCATCAGCCGCGGCGCCGACCGGCTGCGCAACCCGCCGGACGTCGCCGAGTGGGGCTACAAGTTCCACATGACCGACATCAACGCCGCGATAGGGCTGGCCAATCTGGACTGGGCAGAGGAGGTCGTCGCCCGGCACCGGGCGCACGCCGCCCACTACGACCGGGAGCTCGCCGGCGTGCCGGGGCTGGAGCTGACCGAACGCGCGCAGGACCGCGAGTCGTCCTTCTGGATCTATCCCGTCAAGGTCGAGGACCGCGCCGGCTTCATGAAGCGCATGGACGAGGCCCAGATCATGGTCAGCAACGTCCACGAACGCAACGACACCCACACCTGCGTCCGCCGGTACGCCACGCTGCTGCCCGGACTCGACAGCGTGGCCGAGCGCGTCGTCTGCCTGCCCGTGGGCTGGTGGGTGACCGAGGAGCAGCGCGATCACATCGTCGAGACCGTACGTCGCGGCTGGTGAGAGCGGACCGCACCAACAGCTAGACCCGAGGGCTTGCCATCCATGTGATGCGCAGGCCCTTCTTCTTTGGCTCTTCGGCCGAACATGAATGCGGCGGGCGCTGGAGTGGAACCTGCGCCCGCCGCCCGATCTCAAGAACCTCCGCTATCCGTTGCCGCCCAGCTCCCGGTCCAGGATCTCGAAGAGCTCCTCCGCGGAGGCCGCGGCGAGCCGCTCGTCCTCCTCCGCCTTGGACGGACCGTCCGCCACGGGGGGAGCAGGCTCGGGAGCCACCGGCTCCGCCGGAGCCAGCCGCTCGGCCAGGTAGCGGGCGACCGCGGTGGCGTTCGGCTGGTCGAAGGCGAGCGTGGCGGGCAGCGGCAGGCCGGTACGCCGCCGCAGCCGGTTCCGCAGCTCGACGGCGGCCAGCGAGCTGAAGCCGAGCTGTACGAAGCCGCGCTCGGCGTCGATCACGTCCGCGCTGTCGTGCCCGAGCGCCACCGCCGCCTCGGCCTGGACCAGCTCGACCAGCATCCGGTCCCGCTCGCGGGCGGGCAGCCCGGCCAGCCGCTCGCGCAGCTCGGCCGCGCCGTTCGACTCGCTGGTCCGTTCGGCCACGGTGGCCGTACGGCGCACGCCCACGAAGTCACGCAGGAGCGCGGGCAGGTCGTCGCCACGAGCCCGCAGCGTGCGGACGTCCGGCTGGATCGGCGCCAGCACCGGCGCGGGCACGCGCAGCGCCGCGTCGAACAGCGCCAGCCCGGTGTCCGCGGAGATCGCCGGGATGCCCAGATTGCGGACCCGGGCCAGGTCGGTGTCCTGCAACGGCCCGCCCAGGCCGGTGTCCACCGCCCACATCCCCCACGTCAGTGAGGTGGCGGGCAGCCCGGCGGCGGCGCGCTCCGCGGCGAGCGCGTCGAGGAAGGCATTGGCCGCCGCGTAGTCGCCCTGCCCGGCGGCGAGCACCATCCCTCCTGCGGAGGAGAACAGCACGAAGCGGGCGAGGTCGTGCTTCTGGGTGAGCTCGTGCAGGTGCCAGGCGGCGTCCGCCTTGGGCCGCAACACGTGGTCCAGCCCCTCCTCCGTCAGCGTGCCGAGCACCCCGCCGGCCATCACTCCCGCGGTGTGCACCACGGCGCGCAGGCGGTGGGCGTCGGGGATCCCCTCCAGCAGCACGGTGAGGGCGTCCCGGTCGGCCACGTCGCAGGCGGCGACGATGACCTCCGCGCCCTGCTCGGTCAGTTCGTCGCGGAGTTCGGCGGCGCCGGGGGCGTCCAGGCCGCGGCGGGAGATCAGCAGCAGGCGTCGCACGCCGTGTTCGGTGACCAGGTGCCGGGCCATCAGGGCGCCCAGGCCGCCGGTGCCGCCGGTGATCAGCGTGGTCCCGTCGACCGGCCAGGTCCCGTCGTACGGGTCGGCGGCGCGCGACACCCGGTCGGCGCGACCCCTGGGCGGGAGCGCGGCACGGGTCAGCCGGGGGACCCACGGCCGGCCGTCACGGATCGCCAGCTCGGGCTCGCCGGCAGCCAGGGCGGCGCGCACGCCGTCCGACAGCTCGCCGGCCCGATCCAGGTCGACCAGGATGATCCGGCCGGGGTTCTCCTCCTGGGCGGCCCGCACCAGGCCCCAGACCGCGGCCCGCGCCGGATCCGGAGCCTCGGTGTCGCGCACCGCCACGGCGCCCCGGGTGACCACCACCACCGGCCGGGCGTCCGCCTCGGCCGACCAGTTCTGCAGCCCGGCAAGGACCGGACGCAGGGCACGCCGCACTCGATCCGGCACACCGCCGCCCGACGCCTCGCCGGTGCCGTCGATGACGAGCGCGCCGGAGACGTCCACGCTGCCGACGGAACCCGGCTGCGCGACCGGCCGCCACGTCACCGCGAGCAGCGAGTCCGAGGCCGGGCGGGCCTTCGCCAGCGCGTCGGCCTGAACCGGCCGGGACACCACCGTCTCCACCGTGGCCACCGGCCGTCCGGCGGAATCGGCCAGGTCCAGCCGGGTGACCTCGTCGCCGTCCAGCCGGCGCAGCCGTACTCGCACCGCGTCGGCGCCGGCGGCGTGCAGGGTGACGCCGTGCCAGTTGAACGGGATCAGCGTGGCCTTCGGCCCCGCCACCAGGTCCACGTGCATTGCGGCGTCGAGGAGCGCGGGGTGCAGGCCGTATCGGGTGGTCTGTCCGGCTTCTTCGGGGAGGGTGATGTCGGCGTAGAGGTCGTCGCCGTGTTGCCAGGCGTGGGTGAGGCCGTGGAAGGCGGGGCCGTAGCCGTAGCCGTGGTCGACCAGGCGGTCGTACAGGCCGGTGGTGTTCAGCGGCTCGGCGCCCGCCGGTGGCCAGGCGTGGCTCAGGTCGGCCGGGATGGCGGGGGTGGGGGTGAGGGTGCCGGTGGCGTGCCGGGTCCAGTTTCCGTGGTCGTCCTTGGAGTGGATGCCGATCTGCCGTCGGCCGTCCTCGCCGGGTGCGGTCACGGTGACCTGCACGACGACGCCACCGCTGGTGTCCGGGATGGGCAGCGGAGTGTAGAGGGTGAGCTCGTCGATGACCGGGCAGCCGACCTGGTCGCCGGCGCGCAGGGCGAGCTCGACGAAGCCGGTGCCGGGCAGGATCGCGGTGCCGTTGATCAGGTGATCGGCCAGCCACGGCTGGACGGTGACCGACAACCGGCCGGTCAGGATCGCGCCGCCGTCAGGCTGCTCCACCACCGCACCCAGGATCGGGTGGTCGGCGGCGGTCTGGCCGAAGGCGGCCAGGTCGCCGGTCGGGGCGGGCTGCAGCCAGTAGTGCCGCCGCTGGAAGGGATAGGTGGGCAGGTTCAGCTGGCTGGTCCGGGCACCGGTGGTCCAGTCCACGTCGGTGCCGCAGGTCCAGGCATGGCCCAGTCCGGCGATCAGTTGGGTGGTCTCGTCGCGGTCGCGGCGCAGCAGCGCCACCACCGAGGGCTCTTCGCCGTCCTGGTGGGTGAGCGTTTGCTCGATCATCGGGGTGAGCTGGGCGTCCGGGCCGGCTTCGATGAAGCAGCTGACTCCGTGCTCGCGCAGAGTGGTGACGGTGTCGGCGAATCGGACCGGCCGGCGTACATGCTCCACCCAATAGCCGGGATCGGTGATCTCTTCGTCGGCCAGCTCACCTGAGACGTTGGACACCAGCGCCAGCTCTGGCCGTCGCAGCGTCAGCCCCGCGACGACCTGCTCGAACTCGGCCAGCATCGGCTCCATCAACGGCGAGTGGAACGCGTGCGACACGCGCAACGGCCGGGTCCGATACCCCTGCTGCTGTGCCCACTCCACGACCTCGGCGACCTGCTCGGCCGCGCCCGAGACCACCACGGCACCGGGCGCGTTCACCGCCGCCACCGAGATCTCGCCACGCAGCATGGGGGCGATTTCCTCTTCGCCGCAGCCGATCGCGGCCATCGCTCCGCCGGCCGGGAGCGCCTGCATCAACCTGCCGCGAGCGGCCACCAGCCGGCACGCGTCCGCCAGATCCAGCACCCCAGCTACATGCGCGGCGGTGATCTCGCCCAGCGAATGCCCGGCCACAAAATCAGGTCGGACCCCCAGGGATTCCAGGAGCCGGTAGAGCGCTGTCTCGATGGCGAACAGGCCGGCTTGCGCGAACACCGTCTGGTCCAGCACGTCGCTCTCGCCGAGGATGATCTCCCGCAGGCCCACGCCACCGGCCAGGTCGGTCACCGCGAGTTCGGCTTCCAGGAGTGAGCACGTCTCGTCGAAGGCTCGGGCGAACACCGGGAAAGCCGCATGCAGTTCGCGGCCCATCCCGGGCCGCTGGGCCCCCTGGCCGGAGAACAGCACGGCCATCCGGCCCGGTCGCACCCGCCCCTGCACCACCGAGGCCGGTTCCGGCTCTCCGGCGGCCAGCGCTCGCAGCCCGGCCAGCAGATCCTCCCGGTCGGCTGCCAGCAGCACCGCCCGGTGCTCCAGCGCAGCCCTGCGTGCCAGTCCGGCCGCGACCTCCAGAGGATCGGCCTCGTCGTTCTCGGTCATGAAGCCGGCCAGCCGGTCGGCCTGCGCCCGCAGCGCAGCCTCGCTCTTGGCCGACAGCAGCACCGGAAGCGTGGCCGGCACGTTCACCGCCGACGGCTCCTCCGCGGGCGGCTCTTCCACAATCACATGAGCGTTGGTGCCGGAAATGCCGAACGACGACACCCCCGCCCGGCGCGGCCGACCCTCGACCTGCGGCCAGGGCTGGGGCTCGGTGAGCAGTTGAACCGCGCCGCCGGACCAGTCCACCTTCGACGACGGCGCGTCCACATGCAGCGTCTTGGGCAACAGGCCGTGCCGCATCGCCAGGATCATCTTGATGATGCCGGCGACGCCGGCCGCCGCCTGGGTGTGGCCCAGGTTCGACTTCACCGACCCCAGCCACAACGGCGACTCCCGGTCCTGACCGTAGGCGGCCAGCAGCGCCTGGGCCTCGATCGGGTCGCCCAGCGAAGTGCCGGTGCCGTGTCCTTCGACCACGTCCACCTGCGCAGGACGGATCCCCGCCGATGCCAGCGCCTGAGCGATCACCCGCTCCTGAGAGGGGCCGTTAGGCGCGGTCAGCCCGTTGGACGCCCCGTCCTGGTTGACCGCGCTGCCGCGCAGCACCGCCAGCACCTGATGGCCACGGCGCCGGGCGTCCGACAGCCGCTCCACCACCAGCACGCCCACGCCTTCGCCCCAGCCGACACCATCAGCCGCGTCGGCGAACGACTTACACCGCCCATCGGCGGCCAGCCCTCGCTGGAGACCGAAGTCGGTGAAGGTGTCCGGTGTGGACATCACCGTCACCCCACCGGCCAGTGCCAGATCACACTCACCCGAACGCAACGCCTGCGCCGCCAGATGCAGCGCCACCAGCGACGACGAACACGCCGTGTCCACGGAAACCGCCGGCCCTTCCAGGCCGAACGTGTACGCCACCCGCCCGGACACCACGCTGGCCAGGCTGCCGTTGCCCAGGTAGCCGGCATACTCCTCCGGCACCTGGCCCGGCCGAGTGCCCCAGTCGTGGTACATCACTCCGGCGAACACCCCGGTCGAGGTGCCGCGCAGCCCGGACGGGTCGATGCCGGCCCGCTCCAGGGCCTCCCAGGAGGTCTCCAGGAGAAGCCGCTGCTGCGGGTCCATGGCCGTGGCCTCACGCGGGCCGATATCGAACGGGGCGGGGTCGAAGTACGCCGCGTCGTGCAGGAATCCGCCCTGCTGGGTGTAGGTACGTCCCAGCTTGCCGGGCTCGGGGTCGTAGATGCCGGTGATGTCCCAGCCTCGGTCGGTGGGGAAGCCGGTGATGCCATCACGGTCATCGACCAGCAACTGCCAAAGGTCTTCCGGACTGGTCACCTGGCCGGGGAAACGACACGCCATCCCGACCACCACGATCGGATCACCAGCAGAGCTGGTCGGTGTGGCGGCCGGAACCGGACGGCGGGCAACGGTCCCCGACAGAGCAGCATCCAGATGCGCAGCCAGCGCGCGCGGAGTCGGATGATCGAACACCAGGGTAGGAGTGAGCCGCAGCCCGGTCACCGTGTGCAGCCGGTTACGCAACTCCACCGCGGTCAGCGAATCGAACCCGAACTCCTGGAAAGGCCGATCGGCATCGATGGCCTCAGCGCTGTCATGACCCAAGGTGGCCGCGGCCTGACCGCAGACCACATCCAGCAACCGCCGCTGCCGCTGCTGAGCCGACAGATGCGCCAGCTCCGCCACCACCGGCGGCACCTCACCGTCCCCGCCAGCTGCAGAGGTGTCGGCGGTGGGACGCGCGGCGGGACCGGCCAGCTCGCGCAACAGAGCCGGCAGATCATCTCGTCGTCCCAGCGCGGCCGGATCGAACCGGGCCGCCACCAGGTGAGGCTGACCGGCTTCCAAGCCGGCGTCCAGCAGGGCCAGCCCCTGATCCGCGGTCAGCGAGACATGTCCCGCGGCGCGCATCCGCGCCTCATCCCGCGCGCCGATCCGGCCGGCCATGCCCCGTTCCTCGGACCACGGTCCCCATGCCAGCGACACCGCCGGCAGACCGGCCGCGGCCCGGGCGACCGCCAGCGCATCGACGAAGGCGTTGGCCGCCGCGTAGTTCCCTTGCCCGGCCCCGTCCACCACTCCGGCCAGCGACGAGAACACCACGAATCGGGCCAGCTCACCATCACGGGTCAGCTCGTGCAGATGCCAGGCCGCATCCACCTTCGGCCGCAGCACCGCCTCCACCCGCTCGGCGGACAACGAAGAGATCACCCCGTCGTCCACCACCCCCGCCGCATGCACCACCGCACGCAGAGGGTTGGCGTCGGAGATCCCTTCCAGCAGCGTGGCGAGAGCGTCCCGATCACCCACGTCGCACGCGGCGACGGTGACCTCGGCGTTCAGCCCGGCCAACTCGTCGCGGAGTTCGGCAGCTCCGGGCGCGTCCATGCCCCGGCGGGAGACCAGCAGCAGATGCCGCACACCATGCTCGACCACCAGATGCCGCGCCACCAGAGCACCCAGCCCACCCGTACCGCCGGTGATCAGCGTGGTCCCATCGGTCGGCCAAGCCGCCACGGACTCCTCGCCACTCACCGGACCAGAACCGGGGGACGTCACCCGCCTCAGCCGCGGCACCCACAACCGGCCGCCGCGCAGCGCCACCTCCGGCTCACCGGAAGCCAGCGCCGCCGCCACCGCGTCGGCCATCTCACCTGCGTCGGTTTCCAGATCGACCAGTGCGATCCGGCCCGGATTCTCCGCCTGCGCGGCCCGTACCAACCCGAACACGGCGGCCTGAAGCGGGTCCACCTGCCCGCCGTCGGTGGCGACCGCACCTCGGGTGACCACCACCAGCCGGGCGTCGTCTCCCGGTTCCCGAGTCAGCCACTCCTGCAAGCGGGCCAGCACCGAACCCACGCCTTGGCGCAGGCGGTCCAGCAGCTCACTGTCGGCGGATCCGGCCCTGGCCCACTCGGTGGTGTCGATCACCAGATCTGCGCCGGTGCCGCCCGGCGACACCGTCACGTCCACCGGCCGCCACATGATCTCGTGCAGCCACTGGTACGCCGCAGAGCGCGAGCTCGACCATTGCGCCGGCACCGCACGGTAAGCCAGCGACGTCACCGTGGCCACCGGCCGGCCCACAGGGTCGGCGAGGTCGAGCCGGACCCCGGATTCGTCGTCCGGGCGCAGCCTGACCCGGGCCGCACGCGCCCCGTCGGCATGCAGCGACACCCCGCGCCAGGCGAACGGCAAGGCCGTGTCCTGGTCGTGGCCGGGCATCAGGTCCGTGCCGTGCAAGGCCGCGTCGAGCAGCGCCGGGTGCACGCCGAAGCCCGTTGCCTCCACCCCGTCGGCCAGCGCCACCTCGACGAACACTTCCTCGCCGCGCCGCCAGGCTCGGGTGAGGCCGCGGAAAGCGGGGCCGTAGCCGTAGCCGCGGTTCGCCATCGCCGGGTAGAGGCCGGTGACGTCGAGCGGTTCCGCGCCCGGCGGTGGCCAGTTCGCGAACTCCTGTGCCGACGCCGCCACGGGAGCCGGGGCGGGGGAGAGGAAGCCGGTGGCGTGCCGTAGCCAGATGCCGTCTTCGCCTATGGAGTGGATCTCCACGGGCCGCCGCCCGTCAGCGTCGGATCGGCCGGCGATCACCTGGATCGTCACCTGGCCCCGACTCGGCAGCTCCAGGGGGGCGTGCAGGGTGAGTTCGTCGATGGCCGGGCAGCCGACCTGGTCGCCGGCGCGCAGGGCGAGCTCGACGAAGGCGGTGCCGGGCAGGATCGGGGTGGCGTTGATGACGTGATCGGCCAGCCACGATTGAGCGCTGACCGACAACCGGCCGGTCAGGATCGCGCCGCCGTCGGGCTGTTCCACCACCGCACCGAGGATCGGATGGCCGGCGGCACCCAGACCGAGCGCGGCCGGGTCACTGGCCGGAGCGGGCTGCAGCCAGTAGCGGCGGTGCTGGAAGGGGTAGGTGGGCAGTTCCAGGTCACTGCTGCGGGCACCGGTCGGCCAGGCGGTCCAGTCCACGCCGGTGCCGCACGTCCATGCCTGGCCCAGTCCGGCGATCAGTTGAGCGGTCTCGTCCCGATCGCGGCGCAGCAACGCCACCACCGAGGGCTCTTCGCCGTCCTGGTTGATGAGGGTCTGTTCGACCATGGGGGTGAGCTGGGCGTCCGGGCCGACCTCCAGGAAGTGGGCGACGCCGCGTTCCCGCATGACTTGGACGCCGTCGGCGAACCGGACCGGCCGGCGCACATGCTCCACCCAATAGCCGGGCTCGGTGATCTCCTCGCCGGCCAGCTCACCTGAAACGTTGGACACCAGCGGCAGCTCCGGCCGCCGCAGCGTCAGCCCCGCCACGACCTGGCCGAACTCGGCCAGCATCGGCTCCATCAACGGCGAGTGGAACGCGTGCGACACCCGCAACGGCCGGGTCCGATACCCCTGTTGCCGCGCCCACTCCACGACCTCGGCCACCTGATCGGCCGCACCCGACACCACCACGGCACCGGGCGCGTTCACCGCCGCCACCGAGATGTCGCCACGCAGCATGGGGGCGATCTCGTCTTCGCCGCAACCGATCGCGGCCATCGCGCCCCCGGCCGGCAACGCCTGCATCATCCGCCCGCGAGCGGCCACCAGCCGGCACGCGTCCGCCAGATCCAGCACCCCGGCCACATGCGCGGCGGTGATCTCACCCAGCGAATGCCCAGCCACGAAATCAGGCCGGACCCCGAACGACTCCAGCAGTCGGAACAACGCCGTCTCGAACGCGAACAGCCCGGCCTGCGCGAACACCGTCTGATCCAGCACCCCATCGGCACCACGCTCGCCGAGGATGATCTCCCGCAGCCTTACACCATCGGCCAGGCCGCCGACCATCCCCGCGGTTTCGATGGCGGTGAGTTCGGCCTCCAGCAGGGCGCACGCGTCGTCGAAGGCACGAGCGAACACCGGGAAAGCCTCATACAGGCCGCGGCCCATCCCGGGCCGCTGGGCACCCTGACCGGAGAACAGCACGGCCACCCGGCCGGGCCGCACCCGGCCCTGCACCACCGAAGCCGCCGACTCTCCAGCCGCCAGCGCCCGCAGCGCGGCCAGCAGATCCTCCCGGTCCGCCGCCGGCAGCACCGCCCGGTGCTCCAGCGCAGCCCGGCGCACCAGCTCAGCCGCCACCTCCACCGGACCGGCCGCATCGTGCTCGGTCACGAACCCGGCCAGCCGCTCGGCCTGCGCCCGCAGCGCGGCCTCGCTCTTGGCCGACAGCAGCACCGGAAGCACCGGAAGCGCGGCCGGCACCTTCGCCGCCGACGCCTCCTCAGCGGGCGGCTCTTCCAGGATCACATGAGCGTTCGTGCCGGAGATGCCGAACGACGACACCCCCGCCCGGCGCGGCCGGCCCTCGACCCGCGGCCATTGCCGGGCCTCGGTCAGCAGCTCCACCGCCCCACCGGACCAGTCGATCTTCGACGAGGGCGCGTCCACGTGCAGCGTCTTGGGCAGCAGCTCGTGCCGCATCGCCATGACCATCTTGATCACGCTGGCGATGCCGCCGGCCGCCTGGGTGTGGCCCAGGTTGGACTTGGCCGAGCCCAGCCACAGCGGCGACTCCCGGTCCTGGCCGTAGGTGGCCAGCAGCGCGTGCGCCTCGATCGGGTCGCCCAGTCCGGTGCCGGTGCCGTGCGCGTCGACCGCGTCCACGTCCGCGGGCTCCAGCCGGGCGGCGGCCAGCGCGTCCCGGACGAGCCGGCGCTGTGCGGGGCCGCTCGGCGCGGTCAGCCCGTTGGACCTGCCGTCCTGGTTGATCGCGGTGCCGCGCACCACGGCCAGCACCCGGTGCCCGTTGCGGCGGGCGTCCGACAGCCGCTCCACCACCAGCACCCCGACGCCCTCGGAGAACGCGGTGCCGTCCGCGGCTTCGGCGAACGCCTTCACCCGGCCGTCCGGGGCGAGCCCCCGCTGCCGGCTGAACGCGGTGAACATGCCCGGGCTGCCCATCACGGCCACCCCGCCCACCAGGGCGAGGGACGACTCGCCCGAACGCAGCGAGGAGCAGGCCAGGTGCAGCGAGACGATCGCGCCGGAGCACGCGGTGTCCACCGTGATCGCGGGCCCGGACAGGCCGAGCAGATAGGCGAGCCGGCCGGTGACCACACTCGGCGCGTTGCCGGTCATCAGGTAGCCGTCCAGGCCCTCGGGCGCCTGGTGCACGCGCACGCCGTACTCGTGCACCTCGGCGCCGAAGAACGTGCCGACGGGCCGGTCGCGCAGCGACGTCGGGTCGATGCCCGCGTGCTCCAGCGCGGCCCAGCAGGTTTCCAGCACCACCCGCTGCTGCGGGTCCATGGCCAGCGCCTCGCGCGGGTTGATGCCGAAGAAGTCCGCGTCGAACCCGGTCGCGTCGGGCAGGAAGCCGCCGCGATCCACGTAGCTCTTCCCCGGGGCGTCCGGGTCCGGGTCGAAGAGGTTCTCCAGGTCCCAGCCGCGGTCCGTCGGGAAGTCGCCGAGCACCTCGCGTTCCTCGGCGAAGATCCGCCACAGCCCTTCGGCGGTGTCGACGCCGCCGGGGAAGCGGCACCCGATGCCGACGATGACGACCGGGTCGGCGTCGGCGTCGGGCGTGGCGTCCAGGACGTCCGCGCGGTCCGCCCCCGGCTCCGGCACGGGCAGACCGAGTACGGCGGCGCGGACGTACTCGGCCACCAGCTCGGGCGTCGGGAAGTCAAAGGCCAGGGTCATCGGCAGCGTCACGCCGGTGGCGGCGACCAGCCGGTCGTGCAGGTCCACCGCGGCCAGCGAGTCGAGGCCGAGCTCACGGAACGGTGCGCTGGAGGTCACCTCGGCCAGCTCGCCGCCCTCCACTCCGAGCAGCGACTCCCTGGTCTCCCGGAGCACCAGTTCCAGGAGCACCCGGCGCTGCTCCGCGGCGGGCAGCTCGTCGAGGCCGTCGAGCCCGGCCTCGAAGGGGCCGCCGTGGTCGCCAGGAAATGCCATCATGCGCTCCGGGGGTCGGGGTTCAGCGGCGGGTCGTAGACGCGTTGGCGTTGCAGCTGGGAGACGGAGACGATCTCGCCCCCGCGGATCACCACTTCGGTGGGCGCGGGGCGGCCGAGGAACAGCGACAGGCTGGCGGTGAGGCCGTAGGCGCCCGCGTGCGGGATGGTCACCAGATCGCCGGGGGCGGGGTCGGGCAGCTCGACCTCGCGGGCGAGCAGGTCGCCGGGCGTGCACAAGGGCCCGGCCAGCGCGGCCTTGCGGCCGGGCGCGGCGGCGGGCGGCGTGTCGCCGTTCGGTCGCGCGGGCTTGACCTGGACCGGGAGCAGCCGGCCGAGCCCGGCCATGCCGCCGAACGCGTTGATCCCCGCGTCCAGGATGGCGAAGGTGCGGCCCCGGCTCTCCTTGATGTTGATGACGGTGGTGTGCAGCTCGCCGCAGTCGGACACCAGGTAGCGGCCGGACTCGCAGGCGATGCTCGGCCGGCCCTCCCGCCACTGCGGCAGGTGCCGGTCCAGCGCCTCTTCCAGGCCCTTGCGCAGGTTGGGGTAGCCGGGCCGGGTGCCGGGCACGCCGTACGGCGCGGAGAACCCGCCGCCGAGATCCACCAGCTCCAGCGGTTCGCCCAGGATGCGCTGCACCTCGGCGGCGACCGTCACGGTGTGCTGGAACTCGCCGATCAGGCTGTCCTCGTCCGCGGCGTTGCTGAGCGGGAAGAAGTGGGCGCCGACGATCCGGACGCCGGGAACCGCGCGCATCGCGTCCACCTGCGCCGGCAGGTCCTCCATGTCGTTGCCGAACTGGGAGGGGGTGCCGGTCATCCGGATGCTGGTGGCGGCGGCCGCGGTGGCGCTGTTGACGCGCAGCAGGCATTTCGCGACGGTGCCCTGCGCGGTGGCGGCGGCGCCGACGTGTTCGAGGTCGGTGAGCGACTCCACGGAGAACAGCCGCACCCCGGCGGCGAGCGCCTCGGCCAGCTCCCCGGCGGTCTTGCCGGGTCCGGTGTACAGGCAGTCGGCGCCGGTGAAGCCCGCGGCCAGCGCGGCGGCCAGCTCCCCGGTGGAGCTGATCTCCGCCCGGCAGCCGCCGTCGCCCGCCGCCGTACGCAGCGCGCGGGCCACGTCCGGGTGCGGGTTGGCCTTGAGCGCGTAGTAGATCGCGGTGCCTTCCGGCATGAAGTCGGCCAGGTCCCGGTACGCCGCCGTGACCCGGTCCAGGTCGTACACGTAGAGCGGGGACCCGAACCGGCGGACCAGCTCCTCACGCGGGATGCCCGGCGGCTTCCGGTGGGGCTCCGCCTGCCGCGCCGAGTCCTGGGGCGCCGCCGCGCCCGTCTCCTGCGCGTGCAGGTGGCGCAGCCGGTCGCGGGCGTGCTTGCCGTGCGCGGACTGCGGGATCTCCTGGACCACCCTGCAGACCGCGGGCACCTTGGCCGGCTCCAGCCGGGCGGCCAGCTCGCGGAGTACGGCGTGGGGTTCCAGCGTCGCCCCGTCGGCGGCCTCGACGTAGATCGCGAGGTCGTGGTCGTCGTCCGGGGGCAGCGCGGCGGCCGCCCGTACCCCGGCGATGTCGAGCGCCGCCGCCTCGATCTCCACGGTGCTCATCCGGATGCCCTTGCGTTTGAACATGTCGTCCCTGCGGCCGTCGAAGTAGAGGTATCCGTCCTCGTCGAGGTGGCCGTAGTCGCCGGTGTGCAGGCGCGGCTCCCCGGTGCGCGGGTCGCGGCGGAAGGTCTTCGCGGTCACCTCGGGGTTGCGCCAGTACCCCGGCATGACGTGCGGGCCGGTCACCACGATCTCCCCGGTCGTCCCGGTGGGCACCGGGTTCCCTTCGGGGTCGAGAATGTGTACGGCGGTGCCGGCCAGCGGCCGTCCGACGGAGTCCGGGCGCTCCCGGTCCTCCTCCGGAGGCATGACGGAGATGCGCTTGCACTCGGTCTGGCCGAACTGGCGGACCACCCGGGCGCCGGGGAAGTGGGTCCGCAGCGCCTCGATGGTGGTGGCGGGCAGCGCCGCGCCGGTGTTGGTGAACAACCGCACCCCGGGAGTGGGCTCGCTCTTCCGCTGCGCCGAGGCGATGATCATGTTGGCCAGCGAGGGCACGATCGGCACCACCGTCGCCCGGGTCTTCCTGAGCTGGTCGACCAGCCGCAGGTCGGCGCCGGCGTCGGCGAAGACCACCTCGGCGCCCACGGCGCAGGTCATCAGCAGCTTGTAGAGCCCGTAGTCCCAGGACATCGGAAACCGGCAGAAGACCACGTCGTCCGGGCGGTAGCCGAGCGCCTCGACGAGCGCCACGGTGGCGAAGCAGACCTGGGCGTGGGGGAGGATGACCGCTTTCGGCTCCGCCGTGCTGCCCGAGGTGTACACCAGCGCGGCCAGGTCCGCGGGGTCGATCTCACTCGGTACGGTCCCGCGCGCCCCTCGGCTCGCGAGCTCGGTCACCTCGTCCCAGACCGTTCGGAAGTCGTGGACCGGTGCGCCGGTGAGGGCGCGTACGTCGTCGGGCTTCCCGTCGGCGGACGCGACGATCACCAGCGCGGGGTCGGCGTTCTCGAGCACCGAACGCAGGTGGAAGTTCTTCATCGCCGGGTTGAGCGGCACGAAGACGGCTCCGCGGCGGGAGACGCCGAAGAACAGCGCGGCCAACCGGCGGTCGGTGGGGGCCTGCACCACCACCCGCGAGCCCCGGCCGACGCCGTGCCGGTCCAGCCAGTTGTCCACCGCGTGGCTGGTCGTATCCAGTTCGTGATAGGTCCAGATCCCGGTGGAGTCCCTTACGGCTGGCGACTCGGGAAACTCCGCGGCGCTTTGGTCGAGAAAATCGTGGATGAATGTCCCGTTGTATCTCGGCCGGTTATTCCGCATAATCGACGATCTCCCTCAGGCGGCGGAGTTCAGGCTAAGCCGGGGCTCCGCCCCAGATGTACCCCTAGCCGCCCCTAACGTCGGGGCCGGTCGGCCTATGGTCGCGTTCAATAATTCGCTCTCTTTCCAGGGGGTTTACGCAGGGATTTCGCGGGAGTCGCGGGTTCGGGACAAGGGGTTGGCGGCGGCCATTCGAGCCGGCTTTCATGAGCAGGGCTCATCGGACCGGCGGGTCCACGTTCCACTTCTCGGGCAGATCACCGCCGCAGAAGACGCAGACGAAGTCGCTCTCGCGCACGATGTTGTGCTCCTGGCACCCAGGACAGCGCCGGAACACCACCTCGTGGGTGAAGCCGGACGGCCGCCCGAGCCCCGCACGATCGAGAGCCTGGGCGACCGACGGCCAGGAGCCGACGTCCGGGCAGTACCCGGTCGAATGGTTGCTGACGTCGCCCACGACCCATCGCCCTGCCTGGCGGGCGAAGCTGATCTCGCCGGCGCTCAGGACCGGCCGTCCGCCCGCACAGGCCACATGCTCGCTTCGTCGTGGCGCCAGCAGAAGCACGCCGTCCGCGCCGACCACGAAGGTGAACGGCTCGGCCAGCTCCGCCGGGGAGCGCTCGGCGACCCAAATGTCGAAATCAGCCGGCGAGCCGATCCGGCGGCCGCCGCCGCCGGGCCGGACCACGGCCTTCAGCTCGGCCGGTCCCACGTACCGGTAGTTCCACCCCCGCATGCTCACCTGTCAGGGCTCATGCGTCCGGCGGAGGGAGGCCGCGGGAGGTCCCCCGCCTGGGTCCAGGGAGCCGTACGGCGGGCCGGGCGCGGCGGGGCGGCGGCGGCAGTGGCGGCGGCGGTGGCGGCGGCGCGCAGGCGGATCGCGCAGATCAGCGCGCAGATCTCCTCGGCCGTGGGAGCTCCGGCGATCACTCTGATCTCGTTCACATCGGTGGGTTTCCGTGCTTGCGGTAAGGCGGAGGCACGTGCTTGGCGCGCAGCAGCCCGAGCGACCGGATCAGCCGCGCCCGGGTGTCGCGGGGGTGGATGATGTCGTTCACCAGGCCGTGTTCGGCCGCGTAGTAGGGGTGCATGAGCGCGCGGCGGTACTCCTCGACCCGGGTGTCCCGCTGCCGGTCCGGGTCGGGTGAGGAGGCGATCTCCCGGCGGAAGATGACGTTCGCCGCTCCTTCCGCGCCCATCACCGCGATCTCGTTCGTGGGCCACGCGAAGGACAGGTCCGCGCCGATCGAGAGGGAGTCCATCACGATGTAGGCGCCCCCGTACGCCTTGCGCACGATGACCTGGACGCGGGGGACGCTGGCCGCGCAGTACGCGTACAGCAGCTTGGCCCCGTGCCTGATGACGCCGCCGTGCTCCTGGTCGGCGCCGGGCAGGAAGCCGGGGACGTCGACGAGGCTGACGAGCGGGATGTTGAACGCATCGCACATCTGGATGAAGCGGGCGCCCTTCTCCGAGGACCCGATGTCCAGCACGCCCGCCAGATGGGAAGGCTGGTTGGCCACGATCCCGGTCACGTGACCGCCGAGCCTGGCGAGCCCGCAGATCAGGTTGGGCGCCCAGCCCTGGTGGAACTCGAAGAACAGGCCGTCGTCGACGATCTCCTCGATGACGGCCGACATGTCGTAGCTCTGCGCGGGGTCGCTCGGGACGAGGTCCACGAGCGGGTCGTTGCGGCGGTCCACCGGGTCGGCGCAGGAGACGGCCGGGGGCAGCTCCTGGTTGTTGGGCGGCAGCATGGAGAGCAGGAAGCGTACGTCCTCCAGGCACATCAGCTCGTCGTCGTAGACGAAGCCGGCCACTCCGGAGCGGGTGCCGTGGACCCCGGCGCCGCCCAGCGCCTCGCGGCTGATGTCCTCCCCGGTCACGGCCCGCACCACGTCGGGCCCGGTGATGAACATCTGCGCCGTGCCCTGCACCATGAAGACGAAGTCGGTGAGCGCCGGCGAATAGGCCGCTCCTCCGGCGCAGGGCCCGAGCATGACGCTGATCTGCGGGATGACGCCGGACATGCGTACGTGCCTGCGGAAGATGCCGCCGTAGCCGGCGAGGGCCGTGACGCCTTCCTGGATGCGGGCTCCCGCCCCGTCGTTGAGGCCGATCAGCGGCACCTTGGCGGAGGCGGCCAGATCCATCACTTTGTGGATCTTGTCCGCGTGGGCGGCGCCGAGCGCGCCGCCGAAGATGCGGAAGTCGTGGGCGTACACCATGACGTCCTGCCCGTGCACCTGCCCCCACCCGGCGACGACCCCGTCGGTGTACGGCCGCCGGGCCTCCAGCCCGAAGCCGGTGGCGGTGTGCCTGCGGAACGGTTCGACCTCGACGAACGTGCCGGGGTCGAGAAGGGCGTCCAGTCGCTCCCGCACGGTCAGCTTGCCCGCGGCGTGCTGTTTCTCCGTGGCCACCGGATCCGGCCCCTGGATGATGCCGTCCCGCACCAGTTCGAGTTCGGCGATCCTGTCGCGCATGGTCTCCTGCGGCAGCTGGCTCACAGGGCTCGGCGCGGTCTTGCTCATACAACCCCCACCGTGAAAAGCCAGGGAAATGAATATCGGCAACGCCTGCGAGGCGGACATTACGGGCAGCAGTGAAACAGGCCAACCCCTAACCATTAGGGGTGTCCGGGCGGTGACGGTCTCCGTATCGTCCCCTCATGTCGGCTGAGGAACTGTGCCGCCAGGAGGATGCGCGAACAATGACCGCCACCGATCAGAGTTCATGGGCGGTGTTTCGGCCCGGCATCAGTAGATTCGGCCAGACTTATCGTGCTTTCGCATGATTGAGGACCTCATGCCTCCCGGCGTGGTCATCGCCGAGTCGTTCGCCGATCCGCCGGACGCGGCGCTTTTCCCCGAGGAGGCGGCCCTGGTGGCACGGGCCGTGGACGCCCGGCGGACCGAGTTCGCCACGGGACGCCACTGCGCCCGTACGGCCCTGGCCGGGCTGGGGCTGCCGCCCGCGCCGATCCTGTCCGGACCGCGCGGCGAGCCGCTGTGGCCCGACGGCGTGGTCGGGAGCATCACGCACTGCCGCGGCTACCGCGCGGCGGCGGTGGCGCGGCGTTCCGACGTCCTCAGCATCGGCATGGACGCCGAGCCGCGCGAGCCGATGCCCCCCGGAGTCCTGGACGCCATCGCCCTGCCGCAGGAGCGGACCTGGGCGGAGAGCGCTCCGGAGCGGGGCCGCCTGCTGTTCACCATGAAGGAGTCGGTGTTCAAGGCGTGGTATCCGGTCACCCGCCGTAACCTGGGCTTCGACCAGGCGGAGATCACCGTCGACGACACCGGCACGTTCACCGCGAAGCTGCTGGTGCCCGGCCCGGTCGGCGAGTTCACCGGCCGATGGCTCGTCTCCGACGGATTCGTGGCCAGCGCGATCGTGTGGGGCTCGACGCCGCTGTCAGGCATGTG
The DNA here is from genome assembly GCF_900111685.1 of Nonomuraea wenchangensis. Lineage (GTDB taxonomy): Bacteria > Actinomycetota > Actinomycetes > Streptosporangiales > Streptosporangiaceae > Nonomuraea > Nonomuraea wenchangensis. The sequence continues at coordinate 197,701 of NZ_FOHX01000002.1, read as the reverse complement.
ACCACTTGGACGCCGGTGACCTCCCGTTCCTTCGCGTCCTTTCGCATGGCGCTTGCCTGCTTACGTTCGGTGAGGCAGACTGGGGCTCGCCAATCCCTCTGGGGTGCGGAAGTGAGGCCGGGCCTCCCGATGGAATCGGGCGTCCGGCCTTTGCGCTGTCCGAGCTAGTCGACGCAGATGGTCGACATTTTGAGCGCCAGGTGACCGCCAGGCTTTTGGGCACAATGGTTGCTTTGCGGAGGCCGGTGAGAAGTCCTCGGTCGAGTTGGTCCTGCTAGGGCGAGCGCGATTCAATGACGACCTTGGCCGCTCCGGCTTGATCAACCTCGGTCAGGAGCCGTTCGAGGCAGCGCCGACGGGCTCGCTCGGTGCGGTGCCCGCCGCTGTATATGTGCACAGTCACGATGCCGGCTATCGGAAGTTCGGCGAGTGTGGTGGCGATGAGCCGCTGGCGGGCGGGGGTTTCGTCGCAGGGGGCGGCTCTTGTCGACCCGGGGATCACGGGTCCCGGCAGCCGTCCCGGGCAACCGGTCGACCGGCGCAGGCCCGCTGAGCCCTCAAGGGCTGTTCCGGGACCGGGCCGGCCATCTCGACGTCGTGAGCTACCTTCCCAAGAAGCACCACCACGGGATCGTCGTCAAGGGCGGCGTCACCTGACCTCCTGGATCCGGCCCGGCCGCGCCGGCGGCTCCTTCCCGGTCGCCGCGCCCTCCGCGACGTTGCCGCCGGACAGGACCGCGACGACGGGCCCCGGCGGCAGCTGCGCCCGGTGGGCGAGGTAGGCGGCCGTGGTGACCGCGCCGCTGGGCTCGGCGCGTTCCCCCAGCTCTCGTAGGAGCAGGCCGGCGGCGGCGTCGATGGCGTCCTCGGTCACGGTCAGCATGTCGTCCACGTACCGGTGGATGTGCTCCCACGCCAGGGCCCCCAGCACCGGCGCGCGCAGCCCGTCGGCGCGCGTGCGGTAGGTCAGCTCCACCGGCCACGCCGTCCGGGTGCCGGACCGGAAGCTGGCCGCCCCGTCGGCGGCCAGCTCGGGCTCGACGCCGATCACCCGGATCGCCGGGTCGGCGGCCTTGACCGCCACGGCGATCCCGGCCAGCAGGCCGCCGTTGCAGACCGGCACCAGGACGGACCCCACGTCCGGCAGGTCCGCGCGGATCTCGGCCCCGGCGCTGCCGTGCCCGGCGATGACGTCGAACGCGTCGGAGCCGATCACCGTCGCGCCGAACCGGTCGGCCAGCGCCAGGCAGACCTCCTCCCGCAGGGCGGGCGGCACGATCACCACCTCGGCGCCGAGCCGGCGCGCGGCGCTCACCTTCAGCTCCGGCGCCGTGTCCGGCAGGACGACGGTCGCCCGGATCCCCTGTTCGGCCGCGGCGTAGGCGATGGCCTGGGCGTGGTTGCCCGACGACTGCGCGATCACGTGCCGTACGCCCTGCCCGGCCAGCCGGACCACGGCGTTGACCGCGCCGCGCACCTTGAACGAGCGGGTGGGCTGCCGGTTCTCCGGCTTGACCCAGAGCCGTTCGCCGGGCAGCCGCAGCAGCGGCGTGCGCCGTACGTACGGCGCGATGCGGTCACCGGCCGCCCGGACGTCGGCCGCGGTGACGAACCTCGTGCGCACTGCGCCTTCCGTGTTCACGCGCTCAGCACCCTCTCCTGGATGGCGTCCAGATCGGCCGCGGCCTCCGACGGCGGCGCGGCGTCCGGGACCAGGTCCTCCAGGTGGTGCAGCGGCCGGTAGCGCAGCCCCAGCAGTCCCCACACCACCAGGAACACGCCGCTGGCCAGCAGCACCGCCCCCGCGCCACCGCCGGGCCCGTCGGTGAACCGCCCGGCCCACTCCGCCAGCGGGTCGGCGGCGAGGAAGCCGATCGGCTGCATGGCCGTGGCGATCATGATGTTCACCGCGAGGACCCGCCCCTGCAGCTCCGGCCCCACCTTGACCTGGATGATCGACAGCCAGTGCGCGTTGCCGATGCTCATGCACGCCAGCCGGATGAACAACCCGGCCGCGATCAGCCACACGACCGGCCACACGCCCATGAGCACGACGCCGAGCCCGGACCCGGCCACGAAGCCGATCATGCCGGTGGCCCGCCGCCGGGTGCCGCCCCACACCAGCACCACGCCGGTGCCCAGGGCCGCGCCGATGCCGCCGACGGCGGTCACCAAGCCCAGGTCGGCCGAGGTGCCGATGGACAGCACGACCGGGGTGACGAGCACCCACATCAGCGCGGTGCAGAAGTTCACCACCGCGAAGTAGAGCGCCATCACCAGCAGCGGCCGCCGCCTGCGCAGGAACCGCCACCCGCCGGTGAGCGCCGCCGTGAACGTCTCCTCGCGCCGGCGGAACAGCCGGTCGGGGAAGCGCACCAGCAGCAGCGTCACCACGCCGACCGCGAACGTGACCACGTCCACGGCCACGACCGCCGACAACCCGAACAGGCCGATCAGCGCGCCGCCCGCGAGCGGCGCGACCACGTTGCCCACGCCGAAGCCCACGTTCGCCAGCGCGTTGGCCTGCGGCAGGTACGGTTTCGGCACCAGCTGCGCGACCGCCGCCAGCCACGCGGGCTGCTGGAACGCCGCCACGACCGAGGTCACGCCCACGATGAGGCAGACGTTCCAGAACTCCAGTCCTCCGGTGGTCAGCAGCAGCACCAGCGCCACCATGGCGAGCCCGGACAGCGCGTCGCAGGCCAGCATGATCTTGCGCCGGTCCACCCGGTCGGCCAGCGCGCCGCCCAGCGGCGTGAGCAGCACGGCCGGGATCTGCGCCAGCATCGTGACCAGCGCCAGGTCCAGGATCTCGCCGCTGCGCTGGTAGGCCCACACGCCGAGCGCGAACGAGCTCAGCGCCGTGCCGAGCGCCGAGACGATCTGCCCGGACGCGACCGTGTAGAAGGGCCACAGCCGGGTGCGTTCGGGCGGTCGCACCGGCTCGGGGAGCGTTCCGGCCGCCCAGCGGGTCAGGTGCTCCAGCACCAGGGCGGCCAGCGGCTCGGCCTGGTGGCGCAGGAAGTAGTGGCCGGCCCTGGGCAGCACGGCCCGCTCCACCCGCGTCGCGAACGCCGCCCACTCGGCGTAGCGCTCCTCGTGCAGCTCGGTGGCGCGGTCGCGCTCCCCGACCAGGCTGAGGACGGGGGCGCGCAGCGGCGCCCCCTCGCCGGCCAGCTCGCGGCTGAACCACTCCTGCGCCTGGTCGGCGTCGTGCCGCATGGCGCGTACGGCGGTGCGCTTGGCGGCCTCGTCCATGTCGTCGAGCAGCCCGCCGGAGGCACGCAACGCGTCGCGGAACATCCGGTCCGACACCCAGCGGTCGCCGCCGAACAGCCGCCTGACCGCCCCGGGCAGCCGGGCCGCGGGGAAGCTCGCGGCGGCGATCACGCCCAGCACGGGCACGCCGTCCGCCTCCAGCCGGCGTGCGAGCGCGACGGCGGGCGCGGAGCCCACGCAGTGGCCGTAGATCGCGACCGGGCCCGACGCGCTCGCCGCCACCTCGGCGGCCAGCACGTCCACCAGCTCCTCCAGCGGCAGCGGCGGCTCGTCCGGGCGGGCGGGGTCGTGGCCGGGCAGTTCGGCCGAGAGCACCTCCACCCGGTCGCCCAGCGCCTTGGCCAGCGGCTGGTAAACCGCCGCGGAACCGCCGCCGTACGGCACGCACACCAGCGTGAACTCGCTGGCCCGCCCGCCGCCCAGGCGGTGCAGCAGCCCGCCGCCGTCCTCGCGGCCGAGGAACGCGGCCAGCTCGGCCACGGCGGGCCGGGTGAACAGGTCGATCACCCGCAGCCCGCGGCCGATCTCCTTGACCGCGCGCACCGCGGCGAACGAGTCGCCGCCGAGGGCGAAGAAGTCGTCGCCGGCCCCCACCCGCTCCACGCCGAGCACCCGGGCGTAGACCTCGGCGACCAGCTCCTCGTCCGGCGTCGCGGGCGCCGCGTACGCGGCCTGCTCCGCCACCGGCTCCGGCAGGGCGGCCCGGTCGATCTTCCCGTTCGGGTTGAGCGGGAGCCGGTCGAGCGCCATGACGTGCGCCGGCACCATGTAGTCGGGCAGCCGCTCGCGCAGCGCCGAGCGCACGGCCGCGGCCTCCACGGTCGCGGGCGTCACCCACGCGGCGAGCTGCCTGGCCTTCCCCTCGCCGACGGGCAGCACCACGGCCTCGGCGACCTGCGGCAGCGCCCGCAGCGCGGTGGTGACCTCGCCCAGCTCGACGCGGTAGCCGCGCACCTTGACCTGGTCGTCCACCCGGCCGCGGAACTCGATCCGCCCGTCTGCGGTGACGCGCAGCAGGTCGCCGCTGCGGTAGCAGCGTCCCTCCCCGGTCAGCGGGTCGGGGACGAACCGCTCGGCGGTCAGCTCGGGCCGGCCGATGTAGCCGCGGGTGACGCCGGGGCCGCCGACCACCAGCTCGCCGGGCACGCCGGGCGGCACCGGCCGCAGGGCGGCGTCCACCAGGTGCCCGTACACGCCGGGCAGCGGACGGCCCAGCGGCACGATGCCGGTCCGCCGGTCGGCGGGGATCTCCTCGGTATCGCACACCAGGCAGATCATCGTGGACTCGGTGTGGCCGTAGTGGCTCTGGATCCTGAGCCCCGGCCGGGCGGCCCTGGCCCGCTCCACCAGGTCCCACGGGCACGCCTCGCCCGCCAGGATCAGCAGCTCGCGCGGCAGCACGGCGGCCAGGTCGCCGCCCGAGGCCAGCAGCTCCAGGTGGCTCGGCACGCACTTGACGACGTCCACCCGGTGCTCGGCGAGGTAGCCGGCGAACGCGGCCGGGTCCATCGCGGTCTCGCGCGGCACCAGGTGCACCGTCCCGCCCGTGGTGAGCGCGCCGAACACGCAGGTCAGGCCGAAGTCGGCGGCGGGCGTGGAGACCACGGCGAACGAACCGCCGGGCACGCCGATGCGCGGCAGCATGCCGCCCAGGTAGTTCAGCACGCCGCCGTGCTCGGCGGCCACCGCCTTGGGCGTGCCGGTGGACCCCGACGTGAAGATCACGTGGTGCAGGTGCTCGGGCCGTACGTCGATCTCGGGGCGGGTGTCCGGCAGGGACGAGGGCCGGTCGAGGGCCAGCACCCGCCTGCCGTCGCCGATCAGGTGCGCGAACTCGCTCACCGTCACCACGGCCCGCACCCCGGCGGCCTCCAGCATCGCGGCGATCCGCGCCGCCGGGTACGCCGGGTCCATCGGCAGGTAGCCGCCGCCCGACTTCTGGATGCCGAACAACGCGCACGCGAGGTCCGCGCCCGGCTCCAGCAGCACGCCGACCGGCTCGTCCGCGCCCACCCCGGCCTCCAGCAGCCAGTGCGCGATCCGGTTCGCGGCCGACTCCAGCTCCGCGTACGTCAGCGCGCGGTCGGCGCCCACCACGGCCGGGGCGCCGGGCGTCTCGTCCACCCAGCGCTCGATCAGGTGGTGCACCGCCCCGGCGGGCCGATCGGGCGGCGGCCCGCCGGCCACGACCGGGCCGGTCACCGGCTCCAGCGGCACCGCGCCCACCGGCGCGTCCAGGTCGGCGAGCAGCCCGTCGAGCAGGGCGATGTACCAGCGGGTCAGCTTGGCCGCGGTGCCCGGCTCGAACAGGTCGGTCCGGTAGGCGAGCCCGCCGCGCAGCGGTGCTCCCGGCCCTTCGTCGACGACGTGCCAGCTCAGGTCGAACTTGGTGGTCAGCTCCGGCAGGTGGATCTCGGACGCCTCCAGGCCGGGCAGCTCCGGCCGCGCCACGCCCGAGATGTAGTTGAGCATCACCTGGAACAGCGGCGTGGCCGCCAGGTTCCGCTCCGGCCGCAGCCGGTCCACCACCCGGTCGAACGGCGTGCCCGCGTGCGCGAGCGCGCCCAGCGCGGACTCCCTCGCGCGGGCCAGCAGGTCACGCCCGGTCGGGTCGCCGCCCACGTCGGTCCGTACGACCACGGTGTTGAGGAAGCAACCCACCACCCCTTCGGTGTCGGGGTGGTCGCGGCCGGAGACCGGCACGCCGACCGCGATGTCCGCGCTCGCCGACAGCCGGGCCAGCAGCGCCTGCAGCCCGGCCAGCAGCACGATGAACGGCGTGGACCGGTAGGCGGCGGCCACCGCCCTGACCCGCTCGCTCAGCCCGGCGGGCAGCTCCAGGTCGAGCGCGGCCCCGCCCGGGTCGGGCACGGCCGGGCGCGGCCGGTCGGTGGGCAGGTCGAGCACCGGCGGCAGACCGTCCAGGTGCCCGGCCCACCAGTCCAGGTCGGCCGGGTCGGGCACCGGCGACACCTCGGCGTACTGCGCCGGCGGCGGGTCGAGCGGCGGGCGCAGGCCGAGGCGGGCGGCGTACAGGCCGGACAGCTCCGACAGCAGCAGCCCCCGCGTCCACGCGTCGGTGGCGATGTGGTGGAAGGTGAGCGAGAGCACGTGCTCGTCGTCGTTGACGGCGAGCAGCACGGCCCGCATCGGCGGCTCGCGGTCCAGCGCGAACGGCGTCGCCAGGTGGGCGGCCAGCACGTCCTCGACCTCCGACCGGTCCACACGCACGGTGGACACGGGCACCTCGCCGGCGTCGCGCACCACCATGACCGGCTCGGGGCCGGAGTCGTCCACCACGCCGCGCAGCACGTGGTGCCGCTCGGCCAGGTCACGTACCGCGCCCAGCAGCGCCTCCGCCCGCAGCGGGCCGCGCAGCCGCAGCGCCACCGGCACGTTGTACGCGCTGCTGTCCGGTTCGAGCTGCGCCAGGAACCACAGCCTGGCCTGCACCCCCGACAGCGGCACCGGCCCGTCCGCCGGCGCGCGCCGCACCCGCGCGGCCTCGGCCGGGCGGGGGAGCGCGGCGGCCAGGTCGGCCAGCACCGGGTGCTCGAACAACAGCCGCACCGGCACCGCCGCGCCCAGCCGCTCCCGCAGCCGACCGGCCACCCGGGTCGCCGCGAACGAGTGCCCGCCGAGGGCGAAGAAGTCGTCGTCCGCCCACACCTCCGCGAGCCCGAGCACGTCGGCCCAGACCTCGCCCACCAGGCGTTCCCCGGGAGTCCCCAGCGGCACCCGCACCGCGGGGCCCGCCTCGGGCACCGGCAGCGCGGCCCGGTCCACCTTGCCGTTCGGGGTGAGCGGCAACGCCTCCAGCACGCCGATCGCGGCCGGCACCATGTAGTCGGGCAGCCGCTCGCGCAGCGCCGCCCGCACCTCGGCCGCGTCCACCGTCGCCGGGGTCACCCAGGCGGCGAGGCGCCGCTCCAGTCCGGCGCCGACCGGCTGCACGTACGCCTCCGCGACCTGCGGCAGGGCCCGCAACGCCGCGGCGACCTCGCCCAGCTCGACGCGGAAGCCGCGCACCTTCACCTGGTCGTCGATCCGCCCCAGGAACTCGATGAGCCCGTCCCCGGTCACCCTGACCCGGTCGCCGGTGCGGTACCAGCCGCCGGTGAAACGTTCCGCCGTGAGGTCGGGGCGGCCCAGGTAGCCGCGGGCCACGCTGGGCCCGCCGATCCACAGCTCTCCGGGCACGCCGGGCGGCAGCGCCCTCCCGGACGGGTCGGCCACCCGGCACACCACGTCGGCCAGCGGCCGGCCCAGCGGCGCCCGGCCCGGGGAGCTCTCGCTCGCCTCGCAGGCCAGCACCGACACCGTGGTCTCGGTGGGGCCGTAGTGGATCTGCACCTCCAGGTCAGGCCGCGCCTCCCGGACCCGCGCCACCAGGTCCGCCGGCACCGCCTCACCGGCCAGGATCAGCAGCTTCGCCGGCAACGCGGCCGTGCCGAGGAGTTCGAGCTGGCTGGGCACCATCTTGATCGCGTCCACCGGGTGCGCCTGGAGGCGGGCGGCGAACGCGGCCGGGTCGGTGGCCGTCTCGTGGTCGATCAGGTGGAGGGTGGCGCCCGTGGTCAGCGCGCACCACACGTTCGTCATGCCCAGGTCGGCGGCGGCGGTGGAGACCAGCGCGTACGAGCTCAGCCCCGCCGGGACGACCTCGGCCACCGCGCCTAGATAGTGCGTGATGTGCCGGTGCTCGACCGCGACCCCCTTCGGCCGCCCGGTCGAGCCCGAGGTGTAGATCACGTACGCCAGGTGCTCCGGCCGCACGGCCACGCCGGGGCGTTCGCCGGAGGCGTCCGCGGCGGCGGCGAGCTCGGCGTCCGTGAGCACGATCCGCGCCCCGGCGTCGGCCACCACCGCCCGGTTGCGCCGCTCCGGGTAGACCGGGTCGAGCGGCAGGTAGGCCGCGCCCGCCTTGAGCACGCCGAGCATGGCGACGACCAGCTCGGGCCGCCGCTCCAGCAGCACGCCGACCGGCTCCTCCGGGCGCACCCCGCTCGCCAGCAGCCAGTGGGCCACCTGGTTGGCGCGGCGGTCCAGCTCCGCGTAGCTGAGCGAGCCGGCCGCGACCGCGTCCGGGCGGGCGTCGGCCATCCGCTCGACCAGCGTGTGCAGAGGCACGTCCACCGGCAGGTCCGCGTCCCGGCCGCGCAGGTCGTCGCCGGCCGGCAGCCGTACCGGCGCGTCCGGGTCGGTGAGCATGCCGTCCAGCAGCTCCAGATACCAGGCGGCGAGCCGCCGAACGGTGGCCTCGTCGAACAGGTCCTTGCGGTACCGTAACTCGCCCGAGAACCGGGTGCCGTCGTCGCCGAGCTCCAGGTTCAGGTCGAACTTCGCGGTCGGCGCGGGCGGCGACCCGGCCACGACCTCCAGCCCGGGCAACGACACCGGCGCCCCGGTGTCATAGACGTTCAGCATCACCTGGAACAGCGGCGTGACCGCCAGGTTCCGCTCCGGCTGCAGCCGCTCCACGATCCGCTCGAACGGCGTGCGGGCGTGCGCGTACGCGTCCAGCGCCGCCGTACGCGCCCGCGCCAGCAGCTCCGCGCCGGTCGGGTCGCCCGAGGTGTCGCCGCGTACCACCAGGGTGTTGACGAAACAGCCGACGACCCGCTCGGCGTCCGGGTGGTGCCGGCCCCCGTGCGGCACCCCCACGGCGAGGTCGTCGACGCCGGACAGGCGGCTCAGCAACGCCTGCAGCCCGGCCAGGAACACCATGAACGGCGACGTCCCCGCCACCGCGCGCACCTTCGCCGCCAGCGGCTCGGGCACCTCCACCGGAACCGCCGCGCCCTCCCACCCGGGCACGGACGGGCGCGGGCGGGCGAGCGGCAGGTCGAGCACCGGCGGCAGGCCCGCCAGGTGCCCGGCCCACCAGTCGAGGTCGGCCTCCGGCCGCCCGGCCTCCCACGCGGCCACGTCCGCGTACTGCAGGGCGGGGGGAGCGGGGGGCGGCTCCAGGCCGAGGCGGGCGGCGTACAGGCGGGCGAGATCGTCCAGCAGCACACGTTCCGACCAGGCGTCGGTGGCGATGTGGTGCAGGGTGAGCGCGAGCACGCACTCGTCGTCGGCGAGCCGGAACACCGTGGCCCGCAGGGGCGGCTCGGCGTCCAGCCGGAACGGCCGCCAGGCGTGCCCGGCCAGCTCCCGCTCCAGCTCCGCCGGGTCCACGTCCACCACCGGCACCGGCACGGCGGCGACGGGCCGCACCCGTCCCTCCGTGATGACGCCGCGCAGGATCCAGTGCCGCTCCGCCAGATCAGCCACCGCGCCGGTGAGGGCGGCGACGTCCACCGGGCCGCGCAGCCGCAGCGTCAGCGGCACGTTGTAGGCGGGCGTGTCCGGCTCCAACTGGGCCAGGAACCACAGCCGCTCCTGCGCCGGCGACAGCGGCATGTCCGTGGCCGACGTCGCCGGGATGCCGGGGGCGGCGGCCTTCTCGTTCTGCTTCAGCGCGGCGGCGAGCCTGGACCGGACGAGCTCGGCGATCCGGTCCTCACGTACCTCGGTCATCCCTCGTTCCCCTCCATCAGGTCGGCGGCCAGCAGCTCCTCCAGCGCGGCGGCGAAGTCGGCGAGCACCGGGCGGTCGAACAACAACCGCACGGGCACGGCGAGCTGCAACATCTCGCGGAGACGGGCGGCCACCCTGGTCGCGGCGAACGAGGCTCCGCCGAGGGCGAAGAAGTCGTCGCCGGCCCACACCTCGGGTCGTTCCAGCACCTCGGCCCAGACGGCGGCCACCAGGCGCTCGGCGTCGGTGGCCGGCGCGACCCGCGCCGGGTCCGGGCCGGTGTCCGGCTCGGGCAGCGCGTCGCGGTTCACCTTGCCGCTGGGCAGTGTGGGCAGGACCGGCAGGGCGACCCAGCGGCGCGGCACCATGTGGCCGGGCAGCCGGGACCGGGCGTGCCGCTCGATCGCGGCCAGGTCCGCCGTCTCCGGCGTGACGTAGCCGACCAGGTGCGCGTCCGCGCCCGTCCCCGCCACGGTCACCGCGGCTTCGGCGAGCTCGCGCAGCACGGCCTCGATCTCGCCCAGCTCGATCCGGTAGCCGCGGACCTTCACCTGGTGGTCGCGGCGGCCGTGGAACTCCAGCGTCCCGTCCGGCCGCCACCGCGCCAGGTCACCCGTGCGGTAGCACCGGCCGCCCGGCGCGAACGGGTCGGCCACGAAGGCGGCCGAGGTCAGGTCGGGCCGGCCCCGGTAGCCGCGGGCCACCCCGGCGCCGCCCAGCAGCAGCTCGCCGACCGCGCCCGGCGGGACCAGCCGCAGCCGCGCGTCCACCACGTACGCCCGCTCGCCCGGCATCGGCGACCCGATCGGCACCCGGTCGCCCTCGTGCGCGCGCACCCGGTGCAGTGTCGAGGTGACGGTGGCCTCGGTGGGCCCGTAGGCGTTCCACAGCTCGCCGACGCGGAGCAGGATCTGCTCGGCCAGCGCCGGGTCCAGTGCCTCCCCGCCGGCGAGGGCGCGCAGCGCGGGGCCGCCCGCCCAGCCGGCCGCGATCAACATCCGGTACGCGGTCGGCACCAGGTCGATCACCGTGGCCCCGCTCGTGCTGATCAGCTCCGCCAGCGCGTGCCCGTCGGTGGCCGTGGCCCGGTCCACCACCACCGACGTGCCGCCGGCGGTCAGGACGGCCCACAGCTCGGAGGCCGAGACGTCGAAGCTCAGCGGCGCGACCGCGGGCTGCACGTCGGCGGGGCCGAGGCGGAGCGTCGCGATCATCCCGGCCACGAGGGCGGCCAGGCCGCCGTGGGTCACCTCGACCCCCTTGGGGGCGCCGGTGGAGCCGGAGGTGTAGGTGAGATACGCCAGGTCCTCGGCACGCACCTCGGGCAGGTCCGCACGCGGACCCGCCGCGAGCCGATCCGCGTCGAGCGTCACCAGCCCGTCCGCGCCGGGGACCGGCGTCGCTTCGGCGGGTGCTTCGGCGGGTGCTTCGGCGGGTGCTTCGCCGCGCGTGAGCAGCACGCGGGCGCCCGCGTCCTCGGTCAGCAGGCGCAGCCGCTCGGCCGGGTGGTCCGGGTCCAGCGGCAGGTACGCCGCCCCCGCCCGCCACACGCCCAGCAGCACCGCCGGCAACATCCGGTCCCGAGGCACGCGGACGCCGACCACGTCGCCCCGGGACACCCCGTGCGCCAGCAGCCCGGCCGCGATCCGGTCGGCGCGGTCGTTCAGCTCGGCGTGGCTCAGCGCCGCGCCGTCCGGGCCGACGACCGCCGTGCCCGTCGTGTGCGACGCGAGCGCGACCGGCACCGGCGGCAGGTCCTCAGGCAGCCGCGGCCCGGCCGCGCGGGCCAGCAGCGCGGCGCGTTCGTCCGGGGTGACCGGCTCGAACGCCGAGATCACCAGGTCAGGCTCGGCCACCGCGCGCCGCAGCAGCCACAGCAGCCGGTCCAGATAAGCCTCGGCCGCCTCTCTGCCGAGCAGCGCCACCGCGTACTCCAGGTGCAGCTCGGCGCCGGCGGCCGTACGGTTGACGAGCACGCTGAACTCGTGCACCGCCGCGCCCGAGCCGACCTCGGTCAGCAGTTCGAGGCAGCCGGCCCGCACCGGCACTTCCGCGTGCTGCATGGCCAGCAGCACCGGGGCGCGGGGCAGGTCGGCGGGCGGGACCTCCTGATGGACCAGCGCCCGCGTGGCGGCCTGCCCGGCCTGCCTGACCAGCTCGCGGAAGGTCGGCGCGGCATCCGGCCGCAACCGCACCGGCAGCGTGTCGATCAGCGGTCCGACGACCCGGGCCAGCTCCGGCTCGGCGCGCCGCGCCGCGACCATGCCGACCAGCGTGTCCGGCTCACCGGCGGCCAGGGCGAGCGCGGCCAGGTAGACCGCGTACGGGGTCGTGCCGCACGCACGGGCCAGCGCGGCCACGCCGTCCGTGAACTCCCCGGGCAGCGGCCTGATCGCCCGGCCCGTCGTCAGGTCGGCGGGCGGCGGCCCCGCCACCGGCGCCCCCGCCAGCTCGCCGCGCCAGAACTCCCGCAGCCGCGCGAGGCCGGGCCGGTCCTCCTGCTCGCGCACCGCCACGTCGCCGAGCTGCACCGCCGGCTCGGGAACGGGCTCACCCGCCAGCTCGGCGGCCAGCTCGTCCATGAGCACGCCGACGGAACCGCCGTCGAAGGCGAGGTGGTCCGTCACGAGCACCAGCTCGGCCACGTCGTCCCCGGCGGGGCAAAGGCTCGCGCGGAGCAGCGGCACCTCGTCCGTCACGTCGAACACGTGCTCCGCCGCGGCCCGGGCCACCTTCACCGGGTCCGCGCCCGCCGAGTGCTCGATCAGGGGGACGGCGACGGGCGGGTGCACGACCGCGTACGGGACGCCGTCCTCGCCGACGGAGACGGTGCTGCGCAGGGCCTCGTGCCGGCGCAGGACCGCGTCCAGCGCCGCGCGCAGCGGCGCGCTCCCGCTGAGGCCGCGCACGCGCAGCCGGACGGACACGGTGGTGACCGGGGTGTGCGGGTGGAGCTGGCGCAACGTCCAGAGCTCGCGCTGCGTGGCGGTGAGCGGGTGCCGGGTCGCGCCGGTCCGCCGCACCGGCGCCGATCCCGGCTCACGCAGGCGCGCCGCCAGCCCGGCCGCGGTCGGCTCGGTCAGGAACGCCGCCAGCGGCACGGTGTGCCCGAGCCGCCGTGACAGCTCGGTCACCACCCGGGCGGCGGCCAGCGAGTGCCCGCCCAGGTCGGCGAACCGGTCGTGCACGCCCACCTCCGGCAGGCCCAGCACGTCCGCGATCACCTCGGCCACCTCGCGCTCGTCGTCGGTCCGCGGCGCGACCGGCGCCTCGCTCCCCGTGCGGGCGGCGCCCAGCTTGGGCAGGGCGTCGCGGTCCACCTTGCCGGTGGGGGCGATCGGCAGGTCGCCGGTTACGCCGATCCTGGCCGGGACCAGATGGTCGGGCAGGCGCTCGCGTAGCCAGTCGCGCAGCTCCGGTTCGGTCACGCCGGAGGCCGCCACGTGCGCGGCGAGGTAGGCGATGCCGTCGTCGTCGGTGTGCGCCAGCACGACGGAGCGGCGCACCGCGGGATGGCGGTCCAACGCCGACTCGACCTCGCCCAGCTCCACCCGGTATCCGCGGATCTTGACCTGGTCGTCGGCGCGGCCCACGTACCGCAGCAGGCCGTCCACCCACCGGACCAGGTCACCGCTGCGGTAGACGCGGGTGCCGTCCGGCTCGGTGCGGAACGCCTGCGACTCGTGGCCCAGGTATCCACGGGTCACGCCGGGCCCGCCGATCCACAACTCGCCCACTTCCCCGTCGGCGACCGGCCGGCCGGCGGCGTCGCGCACGCTGAGCAGCGCGCCCGCCATCGGCCCGCCCAGCGGCGGGTCGCCCTGGTGGTCGCGGCTCACCTCGAAGACGGTGCAGCCGGTGGTGCACTCGGTGGGGCCGTACATGTTGAGCACGCGGCGCACGCCGGGGTTCGCGTACATGCGCGCGACGAGGGCGGCGGTCAGCCGCTCGCCGCCGGACAGCACCATGCGCACGCCGTCCGGCAGCGGCTCGCGCAGCAGCACCGACAGGGCGGACGGGACACCGAAGACGGTGCGCACCTCGTCGCGGGCCGGCAGCGTCGGCAGGGCCAGCACGCTGTCCGCCATGATCACGGTTCCGCCCGCGCACAGCGGCGTGAAGATCTGCGTGATGGAGGCGTCGAAGCAGATGGAGGAGCCGGCCAGCATGCCGCTCAGCTCCTCGGCGGTGTAGGCGGACGCCTCCCAGCGCACGAAGTTGAGGGTGTTGCGGTGCTCCACGACCACGCCCTTGGGGCGGCCGGTGGAGCCGGAGGTGTAGATGACGTACGCGGCGTCGCCCGGCTCGCCCGGCGCCTCGGGCCCGCGCGCGGCGGGCGTCACGTCGTCCACGAGCACGGTGACGGCGCCGGTCAGCGACGCGGTGTCCCGCTGGGCCGCCGAGGTGACCACCACGCTGACGCCGGAGTCCTCGGCCATGAAACGTAACCGCTCGGCCGGGTAGGCCGGGTCCAGCGGCACGTAGGCCGCCCCCGCCTTCAGCACCCCGATCAGCGCGGGCACCAGCCACTCGTCGCGGCTCAGGCAGATCCCAGCCAGGTCGCCGCGTCCGACACCCCGCGCGGCCAGGGCGTGGGCGACCCCGTTGGCCATGCGGTGGAGCTCGGCGTAGGTCAGCCGGCTCGTGCCCGCGACGACGGCGACGCGATCGGGCGTACGCCGGCACTGCGCCTCCAGGGCTTCGTGGAGGCGGCCGGGCGGGTCTGTGAGAGGACGGTTCGCGCCCGTCACATCCGTGTTCATGTGTCCTCTTTCCAGCAAGGTCGAACGTGCCCGGGCGAGGTCGTCGCTGGGCACGCCAGGTCGCGCGGGCGGCTCACCGTCGCGTGGTCGGCGCATGCGTCCGCGGCGCGTGTCTGTTCCTTGGGGTCGTCTGCTCTATCCGCAAAAGATCATTATCCTCCGCAGAACAGCATCAATGGAGTGGCTTGCCGCTGACTTGGAACCTGCTTGATCTTGCTTGAAAAAGGCTGCGGCAACCGGGCCTGAGCGGGCTCAGGCGCAGACCGAGGGCAGCACGCACACCTTGGCCGCCATGCGGGCGGCGGTCTTGCGCAGCGTCCTGACGGCGTGGGCGCGGGAGTGGCCGAAGGTGTCCTGGTCGCCGGCCCAGCTGTACGGCTTTCCGTGCGGCGGGGTCCGGCGCCGGCGGGCGTCGGCGAGGAGGGTGCGCAGGGCGGTCCGGGCGGCGCCGGCGCTCCGGTTGATGACGAGCTGCTCGCTGGAGTGCTAAGGCGCTGGTGCCGTGGACGACGGTGCGCACGGCCGAGCGGTTCGCCGGTGAGACGTGTTCACGCCCGCAGGGGTTGAGCGTCAGGGGAGCGGTCGTCTTGTCGCTGATCCGCCACCAGGAGCGTGATCATGTCACGTTGGATGCGGCGAATGCCCTAATTGTTCGCCGACGGGCACGGGGGTCACGCGGATCGTCTCATCACGTGGAACTGCCGGGTGACCTCGTAGCCCGCCTTGGTGTAGAGGTGGCCGGCCGGGCTGTCCTCGCCGGTCCACAGGAACCACGACGAGTGCAGCCCTTCGGCGCGCATCCTGGTCATGGTGAGGTGGAGGAGGATCTTGCCGAGGCCGGTGCCGCGCCGGGTGGGGGCGACACCGAAGGGGCCGAAGCGCTCGGGGGTGCCGCGGTAGGCCGCGTACAGGGCGAAGCCCTCTATGTGGTCTTTTTTCGCGATGACGACCCGTTCGGGGTCGCGATGCTGCCGGATGGCCTCGCCCCAGTCGGGATTGAAGGCATCCGCCGCGAAACGGATCAGCTCGGGCAGCTCGCCCATGGTGGGGCTGCGGAAGACGTATCCCTCGCGCTCCCGCTCGCGCAGCAGCCCGTGCACCTCGGGCGGGGCCTGGTAGCCGACGAGGGTGCGGTCCATGGCGACCGGAGAGTGGAGCGTACGGAAGCCGAGCTCGCCCAGCAGCCGGTGTGCGCCGGGATAGAGCTCGGCGTCCACGCCCGGCAGCACGTAGTTGGGGGTGTACGACGAGAAGTCGACCTTCGTGCGGCCGAGGCCCTCCAGGAACGCCACCGCCTCGCCCACCAGCCGCCGCCCCAGGCCGCCGCCGCGGTGCTCAGGGACGACGAAGAAAAACGGGATCCAGCCGGCGTCCGGCTCCAGTCCGGTGCCGGGCGCCGGCGGGATCAGGCGGCGGACGGCGTACGCGCAGCCCACCACGTCGTCGCCGTCCACCGCCACGCGCAGGCCCTCGGGGTCGAAGTTGGGGTCGAGCAGCACACGCTCACCGAACCAGCGGGACGTCGTCGGGTCGGCGGGCATGCTGCGGTTCCAGGCGGCGACGAGAGGGATCTCGTCGCCGGACCGGAAGGGGCGGACGGCGATCACGAAGGAGAGCCTATGCCCGCGTCAGGGAGTGGTGAGATCGAAGCGGCGTACGGTCACCGCGCCGCCGAGCGCCTGGGTGGCGTAGTTGAAGATGCCGAAGCGGTAGCCCATGAAGAACTGCCAGGCGTTGTTCAACGTGAAGGCCGGCCCGAGGCTCGTGAACGTGCTGCCGTCGGTGCTGTAGGAGAAGCGGGCCTGCCTGCCGGACCCCGGCCGGATGTCGGCGGTGGCGCGCAACCAGATCCGGCCGCCCGAGACGGCCGCGCTCGCCGCCTCCGTGCCGGTGCCGGTGGTCTGCCACGAACCGTTCATGGTCAGCCCGTTGGTCATCACGACCCGGTTGACGCCGTTGTCGCGTTTGACCCCGATCCAGGCCGACTGGTCGCGCAGCATGGCCAGCCCGGCGCGGTCGCCGTTGCTCATCTGCGAGTAGTCGAGCTCGATCGTCGCCGTGGACGAGGGGCCCTGGATGCGGTGGGTCAGCGTGTTCCTGGCGTTGTAGAGGTCGCCCGTGACGGTCGCGGTCTGCAGGCGCAGGCCGTTGCCCGTGGAGAAGCGGGTGGTGTCGGGGTTGTGGTTCCACTCCCAGCGGTGGCCGAGGGTGCCCGAGGTGAAGGTGTCGGGCCCGATCATGGACGAGACGGTGCGGCTGGTCTGGATGTTCGGCTTCGGGTAGGTGGATCCCCAGCCGCCGTTGACAGTCTGCACGGTCGGCCAGTCGCCGGACCAGGTGATCGGCGCGAGCGCCGGCATCCGGCCGCCGGGGTAGGCGTCGACGAACGCCATGTAGTACCAGTCGCCGTTCTGCGTCTGGACGAGGCCGCCCTGGTGGGGGACGCCGCCGCCGGAGATGGGGCCGGGCATGTCCAACAGGACCTGGCGCATCTCGTACGGGCCCCACGGCGAGGTGGAGCGGAGGACGTACTGGCCGTTGGCGGGGCGGGTCAGCCAGATGTAGTAGTAGCCGTTCCGCTTGTAGAAGCGGGAGCCCTCCAGGGTGCCGACGTTGCTCGGGGTCTGGAACACCTGCTGGGAGCGGACCTGGCTGAGCCCGTCGGCCGAGAGCTGGGCGACGCTGATGGTGCCGTTGCCGTAGGCGACGTACATGGTGTCGTCGGTGTCGACCAGCAGGCCGGCGTCGTAGTAGCAGTTGTTGATCTGCGAGCGTTTGGTCCACGTGCCGTCCACGGCGGAGGCGGTGTAGACGTAGGTGCGGTTGAACTCGATGCAGCCGATCCAGTAGTAGGTGCTGTTGCTGGGCCGGTAGTTCAGGGTGGAGGCCCAGATGCCCTTCACGTACGCCCGGCCGCCGTTGAGGTCGTAGGCGCTGGAGCCGAAGTCGAGCCGCGGGACCGAGTGGCCCGCGTACTCCCAGTCGACCAGGTTGTAGGAGCGCAGGATCGGCGCGCCCGGCGAATAGTGCATCGTCGAGGCCGAGTAGTAGTAGGCGTCGCCGACCCGGATGATGTCGCCGTCGGCGAAGTCCTGCCAGACGACCGGGTTGGTGTAGCTGCCGTTGCCGTTGCCGTTGCCGCTGACCGGGACGAGCTGCCATTGCTGGTTGGTGCCGCCCCAGTCGTCGTACTGGACGATGTTGGCGCCGTCGGCGGTGGAGGCGCCCTGCACTTCGAGGGCTTTGCCGCTGTGGCGGGAGATCAGCCTGATGTAGCCGTCGGGGCTGTCGGCGAGCCGCCATTGCTGGTTGGCGCCGTTGGTGTCGCTCCATTGGACGATGGCGCCGCCGTTGGCGGTGGACCAGTTGGAGACGTCGAGGACCTTGCCGGAGTGGCGGGACTTGACGCGGTAGTAGCCGCCGCCGGAGTCGACGAACTGCCACTGCTGCTGGTTCTGGTTGTTGCGGGTCCACTGGGTGATGCGTCCGCCGTCCGCGGTGGACAGGTTGTAGACGTCCAGGGCCTTGCCGCTGTTGCGGTTGACCAGGACGTACCAGGCGTTGGTGTCCACGGTGGCGGCGTTGGCGGGCTGGGTCAGCGGGGCGATGAGCAGGCTCGCCAGTAAGGCGGCCACTGTCGCCAGGACGGACAGAGGTCTGTGCTTCATCGGGCGCTCCGTGTTAGCGCTAACATGAACGGGGCTTCGTCGCGGAGTACATCCGACGGGCGGCCCGCCGTCAACGAGCGGCGTCTCCCGCCGAGCGGGGGTTTTACCGTCACCCCGCCTTCCCTCCTGGAGTTTCGCCTCCGGCGAGGGGTGCTCGTCCTTATGAAAGTTTCATGGAATTCGCCGGGTGGCACTCGTTAAGTTGCGGCATCCGCGCTCGTTAAGTTTCTCCGCCGAATGGTTGACGGGCCGGAGTCAGGGCTTTACGTTCCTGCGGGACTGAAGCCACCAGGAGGAGCCATGACAGAGCCTGCGCGCGGAGACCGCCGATCGCTGAGCCGGAGAGCCGTCCTGACGACCATGGGAGCACTGCCGGTCCTCGCGGCCACGGCGCGGCCCGCGTCGGCCGCCGCGCCGGTGGTCATCGACCCGTCGGCGCGCCGGCAGACGATCCGGGGCTTCGGCGGCATGGCCCACGCGGCCTGGATCGGCGACCTGACGGCGGCTCAGCGGGACACGGCGTTCGGCGCCGGCGAAGGGCGGCTGGGGTTCTCGGTGCTGAGGATCCCCGTCCCCGAGAACCAGGCCGACTGGAGCCGCGACCTGGCGACGGCGAGGCGCGCGGTCGAGCTCGGGGCGACCGTGATCGCCTCGCCGTGGAACCCGCCGGCCGGCATGGTCGAGACCTTCGTACGCGGCAGCCAGACCAACGCCAGACGCCTCAAGTACGGCTCGTACGGCGCCTACGCCCAGCACCTGAACGACTTCACCACGTACATGCGGAACAACGGGGTGAACTTATACGGCATATCCGTGCAGAACGAGCCCGACTACGCGCAGGACTGGACCTGGTGGACCCCCACCGAGATGGTGCGCTTCCTGCGCGAGAACGCCGGCTCGATCAGCACCAGGGTCATCGCGCCCGAGTCCTTCCAGTACCTGAAGAACATGTCGGACCCGATACTCAACGACGCAACGGCGCTCGCCAACGTGGACATCATCGGAGCCCACCTCTACGGCACGCCGTACGCGAACTTCCCCTACCCGCTCTTCCAGCAGAAGGGCGCGGGCAAGGAACTCTGGATGACCGAGGTCTACTACCCCAACAGCAGCGACTCGGCGGACCTCTGGCCCCAGGCGCTGGACGTGGGGGAGCACATCCACCACGCCATGGTGGACGCCGAGTTCCAGGCCTACATCTGGTGGTACATCCGGCGCAGCTACGGCCCCATGCGGGAGGACGGGCAGCTCAGCAAGCGCGGCGCCAACATGGCGCACTTCGCCAGGTTCGTCCGCCCGGGATACGTGCGGATCGGGGCGACGGCGAACCCGGTGTCGAACGTCTACGTCTCGGCCTACCAGGGCGGTGACGGCACGGTCGCCGTCGTCGTCATCAACAAGGCGACCTCCGCCGTGAGCCAGCAGTTCACCCTGGCCGGCGGCACCGCGTCCAGCGTGTCGTCCTGGGTGACCGACGCGAGCAGGAACGTCGCGCCCCAGGGCGCGGCCGGCGTGTCGAACGGCTCCTTCACCGCCACGCTGCCCGCCCGCAGCGTGACGACCTTCGTGACCGGCGTGACCCAGACCCCTGGGGGCGTGGTCGACACCAGCGCCTGGTACGTCCTGGTCAACCGCAACAGCGGCAAGGCCCTGGACGTCTACAACCAGTCCACCGCCGACGGCGGACGCATCACCCAATGGACCCGCAACAACCAGAACCAGCAGCAGTGGCAGTTCGTCGACTCAGGCGGCGGCTACTACCGGCTCAAGTCCCGCCACTCCGGCAAGGTCCTCGACGTCTCCAACTGGTCCACCGCCAACGGCGGCGCCATCGTCCAATGGAGCGACACCAACGGCGCCAACCAGCAATGGCGACTCGCCGACAGCCCCGACGGCTACATCAGGCTCATCTCCCGCCACAGCGGCAAAGCACTCGAAGTCCAGGGCGCCTCCACCGCCGACGGCGCCAACATCGTCCAGTACGACGACTGGAGCGGCACCAATCAACAATGGCAACTGGCACGCGTGGGCTGACGAAAACCGAAAGTTTCACGGCAAGGCCCGCGCCGCGGCACCGCGGCAGGACTCAGAAATCCGAGGTGAGCGCCTCCACCCGCGGCCATTTCCACCCGGCCGTAAGCTAAGGCGCTCTTGACAGTACCTTTCTGCCCCGTATTTGCTCCGTCCTGCCACCACCTCCAGCAGATTGTTAGCGCTAACAGAGGAAAGGCGAACCGATGAAGCGTACGAGAAGACGTGCGGGCATCGGAGCCGCACTGGCGGTTCTGGTCACAGCGGTGGTCACCGCGCTGTCCGGGTTCCTCACGGTCACGCCGCAGGCGTCGGCCGCGGCCCTGACCGAGGTGACGGGCTTCGGGACCAACCCCGGCGGCCTGCGGATGTACCTCTACGTCCCCGACCGGGTGGCGGCCCGGCCGGGCGTCCTGGTCGCGATGCACGGCTGCAACGGCTGGGCGCCGGGCTTCCATCAGGGGACCGAGTTCGCCTCGCTGGCCGACAGGTACGGCTTCGTCGTCATCTACCCGCAGGCCAACAAGAGCGCCAACGGCATGTCGAACTGTTTCGACGTGTGGTCGAACGAGGCGCTGCGGCACGGCGGCGGCAGTGACCCGGTGTCGATCGTCTCCATGGTCAACCACGTGCTGCAGCGCTACAACGGCGACCCGCAGCGGGTGTTCGCCACCGGGTTCTCCTCCGGCGCGATGGAGACGCTCAACCTGCTCGCCACCTACCCGGACGTGTTCAAGGCCGGCGCGCCGTACGCGGGCGTTCCCTACGGCTGCCTCGGTCCCGCCGGGTGCGGCGACAAGACGCCGCAGCAGTGGGGCGACCTGGTGAGGAACGCCTACCCCGGCTACACCGGGCCCCGGCCGCGCGTGATGGCCTGGCACGGCACCGCCGACTCCGTGCTGTCGTACACGATGTTGCAGGAGGAGGTCGACCAGTGGACGAACGTGCACGGGCTGAGCCAGACCCCGGCCTCCACCGACAGCCCGCAGTCCGGCTGGACCCGGCGGGTGTACGGCTCGGGCCAGGTCGAGGCGTACACCATCACGGGAGCCGGCCACGACCTGCCGCGAGCGGGGATGGCCGCGTACGCCATCCGCTTCTTCGGCCTGGACGCCGGCTCCTCGACGACGACCCCCACCCCCGGTGAGGGGACCGGACAGCTCAAGGGAGTCGGCTCCGGGCGGTGCCTGGACGTGCCCGGCGCCGCCACCGCCGACGGCACGCAGGTGCAACTGTGGGACTGCAACGGGCAGGCCAACCAGCGGTGGGCCGTCACCTCGGCCGGCGAGCTCAGGGTCTACGGCAACAAATGCCTCGACGCGGCCGGCTCCGGCAACGGCGCCGCCATCCAGATCTACTCCTGCCACGGCGGCGCCAACCAGTCGTGGCGCCTGAACGCCGACGGCACCATCACCGGCGCGCAGTCCGGGCTGTGCCTGGACGCCGTGGGCCAGGGCACCGCCAACGGCACCCGGATCCAGCTCTACACCTGCCACGGCGGCGCCAACCAGCGCTGGACCCGCAGCTGACACCCCTCCCCCCAACAGAAGGTGATCATGAAACTTCGGTTCCGCGTCTTACCCGGGCGCGCCGCGCTCGTGATCATGGCGCTGCTCTGCGTCGTGGTGACGATCCCCGGCACCGCCAGGGCGGACAACCCGATCGTCCAGACGATCTACACGGCGGATCCCGCTCCGCTCGTGCACAACGGCCGGGTCTACCTCTACACCGGACATGACGAGGACGGCTCGACGTACTTCACGATGAAGGAGTGGCGGGTCTGGTCGTCCGCGGACCTGGTCAACTGGACCGACCACGGCTCGCCGATGAGCGTGGCCACCTTCAGCTGGGCGAGCGCGGACGCGTGGGCCGGCCAGGCCGTCGAGAGGAACGGCAAGTTCTACTGGTACGTCCCGGTGAAGGACCGGGCGAGCGGTCAGATGGCCATCGGCGTCGGGGTCTCCGACAGCCCCACCGGCCCCTTCAGGGACGCCATCGGCCGCCCCCTCGTCAGGAACGGCGAGATCGACCCCACGGTCTTCATCGACGACAACGGCCAGGCATACCTGTACTGGGGCAACCCCAACCTCTGGTACGTCAGGCTCAACGCCGACATGATCTCGTACTCAGGCAGCCCCACCCAGATCCCGCTCACCACGGCCGGCTTCGGCACCCGCACCGGCAACGCGAGCCGGCCCACCCTGTACGAGGAGGGCCCCTGGGTCTACAAGCGCAACGGCCTCTACTACAACGTCTTCGCCGCGAAATGCTGCTCGGAGTTCATCGGCTACTCGACGGCCCCCGGCCCCACCGGTCCCTGGACCTACCGGGGGACGGTCATGCCCACCCAGGGCAGCAGTTTCACCAACCATCCCGGCGTCATCGACTTCAACGGCGGTTCCTACTTCTTCTACCACAACGGCGCACTGCCGGGCGGTGGCGGCTACACCCGTTCGGTCGCCGTCGAGAAGTTCGCCTACAACGCCGACGGGACCATCCCGACGATCAACATGACCACGACCGGAGCGCCCCAGGTCGGCACGTTGAACCCCTTCGTCCGCCAGGAGGCCGAGACGATCGCCTGGGAGTCCGGCGTGGAGACCGAACCCGCCGGCGAGGGCGGCATGAACATCGGCTGGATCGAGAACGGCGACTACGTCAAGGTCAAGGGCGTCGCCTTCGGCTCCGGCGCGAGGTCCTTCAGCGCGCGGGTGGCCTCGGCGTCCAGCGGCGGCCGGATCGAGCTGCGGCTGGACGGGGCCAACGGCACCCTCGTGGGGACGTGCACCGTGCCCGGCACCGGCGGCTGGCAGACGTGGACGACGGTCACCTGCCCGGTGAACGGCGCGACAGGCACCCATGACCTGTACTTCAGGTACGCCGGCGGCAGCGGCTACCTCTTCAACGTGAACTGGTGGCAGTTCACCTCATGAAGGGAGGCAATCGGATGCGTAAGGTCATGAGATGGCTCCTGGCGGTATTACTGGCCGCCGGTTCGCTGGTCGCGGTCGGCGGCGGCACGTCGCCCGCCCTCGCCCTGGACAACGGGCTCGCCCGCACCCCGCAGATGGGCTGGAACGACTGGAACTCCTTCTTCTGCAACGTCAACGAGAGCCTCATCCGGCAGACCGCGGACATCATGGTCTCCAGCGGCATGGCCGCGGCCGGCTACCAGTACGTCAACATCGACGACTGCTGGTCCACGAAGAGCCGTGACGCCGGCGGCAACCTGGTGCCCGACCCGCAGAAGTTCCCCAGCGGCATGAAGGCGCTGGCGGACTACGTCCACGGCAAGGGGCTCAAGCTCGGCATCTACTCCTCGGCGGGCACGACCACGTGCGCGGGCTACCCGGCCAGCCTGGGCTACGAGCAGCGCGACGCCGCGCTGTGGGCGTCCTGGGGGATCGACTACCTGAAGTACGACAACTGCGGCGACCACCAGGGCAGGACCGGGCAGCAGCGCTACACCGCCATGCGCGACGCGCTGGCCGCCACCGGCCGCCCGATCGTCTACAGCCTGTGCAACTGGGGCCAGGAGAACGTGTGGACCTGGGGGATGCCGGTGGGCAACTCCTGGCGCACGACGGGTGACATCGCCTCGAACTGGAACTCCATCATGGGGATCCTGGACCAGCAGGTCGGGCTCGAGGCGTACTCGGGGCCCGGAGGCTGGAACGACCCCGACATGCTGGAGGTCGGCGTCGGCTCGCTCACGGCGACCGAGGGACGGGCGCACTTCAGCCTGTGGTCCCTGCTGAACGCGCCGCTCATCGCGGGCAACGACCTGCGGTCGATGAGCGCCGAGACCCGCACCATCCTGACGAACACCGAGGTCATCGCGGTCAACCAGGACTGGGGCGGCCGGCAGGGCCACAAGATCAGCGACAACGGCAACCTGGAGGTCTGGCGCAAGCCGATGTCGAACGGCTCGGTCGCGGTCGTCCTGCTCAACCGGGGCACCTCCACCTCGACCGTCTCCACCACCGCCGCGGCCCTCGGCCTGGGCTCGGCGTCCTCCTACTCGGTGCGCGACCTGTGGGCGCACACGACGTCCTCCTCCACCGGGACCATCAGCGCGTCGGTGCCCGGACACGGGGCGGCCATGTACACCGTCACCGGAGGGGGCATCGTCCCCGGGGTCGCGATCAGAGGCGCCGGCTCGGGCCGGTGCCTGGACGTCACGGGCGCCTCGCCGACCAACGGCGCTCAGGCGCAGATCTGGGACTGCAACGGCCAGGCCAACCAGCAGTGGACGCCCACCGCGAGCGGTGAGCTCCGGGTGTACGGCAACAAGTGCCTGGACGCCTACAACCAGGGCACCGCCAACGGCACCCAGGTGATCATCTGGGACTGCAACGGGCAGGCCAACCAGCAATGGCGCTTCAACGCCGACGGCACCATCACCGGAGTGCAGTCCGGCCGGTGCCTCGACGTGCCGAACAACGCCACCGCCAACGGCACCAAGCTGGTGCTCTGGTCCTGCAACGGCGGCGCCAACCAGCGGTGGAGCCGCGTCTGACGCGACACCACCGGACCCGGGGCCGGGCATGACGGCTAGGGTGACTCCGTGCGGTACTTAGTGATCTTGCTTGGGGTGCTCGCAGGGGTTCTCGCCGTCGCCCGGCGCCGGTTGGTGGTCGTCCAGGTGACCGGGCCGAGCATGCTGCCGACCTACCGCTCCGGCGATCGGGTGCTCGTCCGCCGGGTGGCCGGTGCGAGACTCGGACGGGGCCAGGTGGTGGTCTTCGAAGCGGCGCCGGACGGCCTGTGGCGCACCGGCCCGCTGTCCGCCCCGAAGGGCGCGAAGTGGCTCATCAAGCGGGTGGCCGCACTGCCCGGCGATCCGGTGCCGCCGGAGGTCGCGCCCGCGGCAGGCGCCCCCGAGGGGGCGCCGGTCCCCGCGGGGCGGCTGGTCGTGATCGGCGACGGCCCGCTGAGCGCGGACTCCCGGCACTGGGGCTATCTGCCCGCGGACCGGGTGCTGGGCGTGGTCGTGCGCAGGCTTTCCTCCTCGTAACCGCTGGCCTGGAGGCCGAACAGCCGCGCGTACTCGCCTCCCAGCGCCATGAGCTCGCCGTGTGAGCCGCGTTCGCGGATCCTCCCCTCGCTCAGCACCACGATGAGGTCCGCGTCCCGCAGGGCTCCCAGCCGGTGCGAGATCAGCACGCTGGTACGTCCCGCCCGATGCCGGCGCAGTCCCAGGTGGACGGCGTGCTCGGCCTCCGCGTCCAGGCCGGAGCTCGGCTCGTCGAGGATGAGCAGGTCGCGGCGGTGGCGCATCAGAGCGCGGGCCAGCGCCAGCCGCTGCCACTGCCCGCCCGACAACGTCACCCCCGCCTGCCGCTCGCCGCCGCCGTCACCGTCGCCTTCCCCGAAGAAGATCCGGCTGAGCAGCGTGTCGTAACCCCTGGGCAGGCTGTCGAGCGTGTCATGGATCCCGGCGCGCTGAGCGGCGGCCCGGATCGGCTCCGGGTCGGCGCCCGCGGCGAGGTCGCCGAGCATGATGTTCTCGGCGGCGGTGAGGTCGTACGACATGTAGTCCTGGAACACCACGCCGAGCCGGGCGCGCAGGTCGTCCGGGTGCACCTCCCGCAGGTCCACACCGTCCCAGAGGACGGCGCCGCGGACCGGGTCGTACAGCCGGCACAGCAGTTTGACCAGGGTGCTCTTGCCCGCCCCGTTCAGTCCGACCAGGGCGACGGCCTGGCCGTGCGGGATGAACAGGTTCACCCCGCGCAGCACCCAGGGGTGCTCGTCGTCGTAGCGGAACCACACGTCGCGCAGCTCGATGCCCTCGCGCAGCGGGGGCAGCGCGGCAGGCTCCGGGGCCACCGGGAGGCCGGGCTCGGCCTCGACGACACCGACGTAGTGCCCGAACATCAGCAGGGCGTTGTGCGCGCCGGCCCACTGGCTGACGATCGAGGTCAGGGCCGTCTGCACCCCGGCGACGGCGGCGACGAACACGGAGACGTCCCCCACGCTCAGGCTCCCCGCCGCGGCGGCCCGCACGGCCCAGAACAGGCCGCCGGCCGCGACGGCGGCGCCCAGCAGGGACATCAGCCCCTGGCTGCGCAGCGTCCGCCGGTCCAGATCCCGCTCGGCCTCGTTCACGGTCCCGAGTTCCCTGAGCATCCGGGAGCGCAGGAAGTCGCCGAGGCCGAACAGCCGCACCTCCTTGGCCGCGTCGGGGCTGGTGAGGAGGGCGCCGTAGAAGAGCTGGCGGCGGGTGTTGGAGCTGACGCCCCACAGCATGCGGGCCCTGCGGCGGCTCAGCGCGAGCTGCACCCGGGCCGACGGCAGCGCGGCGGCGATGACGATGACGACCATGACCGGACTGAGCACGGTCAGCGTGACCATGAACCCGAGCAGCGTCAGGATGCCCTGGCAGATCGCCAGTGACGAGCCGACGATCTGCTGCGGGGCGTTCTGGCCGGCCTCGTGGGCCAGCCGCAGCTCGTCGTGGAAGGAGGGGTTCTCGAACCGGCTGAGCCCGGGGTCGGCGTTGACGGCCCGGAACAGCCGATCGTAGATCAGCCGCTGCAGCCCCCGATGCAACTGTCCGTTGAGGTACTCGGCGACATGCGGCAGGACGACCAGGGCCAGGCCCGCCACTCCGAGCGCGGCGGCGAGGAGGAGGATGCCCGGGCCTCCGCCGGCCGCCAGGCTGTCGAGGACGAGCTTGGTCAGCCACGCGGTCGCCACCGGTGCCGCCCCCATGAGCAGCACCACTGCCAGCGAGCCGAGCACGGCGGCCGGCTGCGCCCGCCAGGCCAGCTCGGCCGCCACCCGTCCGCGACGGAACAAGGAGCCTGCTCCGGGGTCCGTCACGTGAGGGCCGCCAGCGGCAGCTCATCCGGGGTGAGCGCGGCGGCGGTGATCACCGCTCGGCCGTCGACGAGGTAGAAGGCAGGGAAGAACGACACCTGGAACGCCCTGCCCAGCGGCCCGTCCGGCGGCTCGACGACCACGGTCGCCACCGGGGCCAGGGCGGCCGCGAACGCACCGGCGTCCTCTTGCTCGTCCACGACCACCGCGAGCGCGCGCCCGGGCCCGAGGGTCTCCGCGCGGGTGGTGAACTCGGGCAGTCGTTCGTGACAGGCTGAGCAGGTGGTGGAGAACATCCCCACCAGGGTCGGCCCCGTGAAGAAGTCCCGCGACACCGTCGTGCCGTCGGTCGCGGCCGAGGTGAACCCCGGCAGCGCGGTGCCGGCCGCCACGAGGGGCGGTCTCGCCGGCCGGTCGGCGGCGAGCTGGGCCGAATGCTCCCGGAGACGGCGGATGACCGCCAGGGTCAGCAGCAGGTTCACGGCGCACAGGGCTCCGACGAGGACTACGGCGACAACGAGGTACGACATCGAATTCCCTTCACAGGCCGGCCCGCCCGGAGAACGGCGCCGACCGGCAGGCAGCCGGCGCCGCACTTCACAGGACGATCACTCGGTGCGGATCCCGGTCAGCGCCAGGGGGTGCAGCCGGTGTAACCGCCGGCGATGCAGCACGTCCTACGCATGGTGTAGCCGACGAACTTCGTCTCGTCCCAGCAGGTGTCCGCGGCGGCGGAGGTCGTGGGCAGCAGCTTGTCGAGCAGCCGGTCACCCAGCTTGCCAAGAGAACGGATCATGAACTCTCCTCTGGTCGAGCACCTCGTCCGTCGCGCCGTCACCGCGTCGCGGGAGTCGGTGATCATTGCTTGTGGCGCCTGCAACCTATGTCGGACCAAGATCAGAACTCGATGATGAAGATCGCCGCAAGGGGCAACCTTGTTTCGATGACTCTTGCCGTTGACAAGATCATCAGAGTCATGTAAAGGCGCGTAGCCGCTCAGGCGTGGCGGGGCGGAGCCGATCGCGGCGCCTTTTCCTCGGAAATTCAGGAAAGTCAATTACGGTATTGACACGCTTGAGTGAAGATCCGTAGCGTGTTGCGCAAAGGTCGGCATATGGGGCGCAATCGGGCGCCCTATGGAAAGGAAAAGTGTGCGACGTAGACTGGCGCAAGCCGCTTCAACGCTCCTGGCGGCAGTATTCCTGACAGCCGGAGGAAGCCTTCTCGCGACCGCTTCCGCACAAGCTCAGACCACGCACCAGACAAAGGTCGCAGCCCCGCCTGCGGTCTGGGTGGACTACAAGAACTACGCCACTTACGAAGCCTGCCGGCAGCAGGGCCGGGAAATGCTGGGCGGCGGAGTCGTCATCGCCTACACGTGCGACTATGACAGCCCGTTCTGGCTGCTCCGCGTACGCATCGAATAAACAGGAAACAGAGGACTGGTGGAGGGTGACGACCGTGCTCCGTCACCCTCCACCAGCCTTTCCTGAAGTTATCTGTAAACGCTCAGCAGCCAGTAGGGGCTGTCCCACGAACAGTCATAGTTCTTGACGATGCCCGCGTTCAGCAGCTCTTTCCCTTCCTGCTGGCAGGCCGCGTAGGTGGCGTAGTTCTTGTACGGCGTCCAGCCGGCCGCGGCGTAGGTCTGCTCTGTCGATCCGGCTTGGGCCGAAGCGGCCGCGAGGGAGGCTCCGCCGACCGTCAGGAATGCCGCTGCCATGAGCGTGGAGGTTGCTTGCGCCAGTCTACGTCGCACACTTTTCCTTTCCGCAGGACGCTGCAAAGCGCCCCATATGTCGGACTTTTCACAACACGCTACGGATCTTCACCAAGATCTGTCAACGCCGGGCGGAGGCCGGCCTACGGCGCAAGGCAGGCGGGAAGAACGCGCCGCCGGCCACGCCCCGCCGACCCGACTGCCCACCTGACCTCGGGCGGAGCAGCTTCACCCGGTCGAGCGGACCCGCCGGAACTCTGCCCGCCGTGAGGCGACGGACTAGGTGCCGCCGTCATCCGCTCCGCGGGAATCATCAGCCGCTCGACGCGCCAGCCACCGGATGACAAACACCCCGCCGAGCCAGCCGCCCCCGAACACGACAACCCGGGCGACGAGATACGCCGCCGTGATCCTCTCCGGCCCTTCGCTGATGAGATCTCCGGCCAGCAATCCCACGAGCACGATCAACAGCCAGAAGGTCCAGCTCTGCAGGGCCCTGGTCGCATCCCGGCCCCAGCGCCTTCGACGATCGGTCACCTCATGCCTCCGGCGGCGGGGACGCTCTGGCTCAAGGATGATCGCACATGCCCGCGTACTCATCGAAGGGCGAAAAGTCGCAGTAACTCCGCCTGCTCGGGGCGCAGGAGCAGCATCGGGTTGCTCGCGCGGGGGTAGATCTCGGCCGCCGCCCATTGTGCGGCCCGGACGCTGGAGGCGGTGCCGATCCTGACCCCGCGCGCGCGTAGCTCCGCCTGCACCTGCCGGACGTCGAACAAGTAGACCGACTCGATGCACCAGGGGCGAACGCTCCCGCGCGACGAAGCCGCCGGCGACGCCGGCCCCGTCAGCACGAGGTAGTAGTCCAGCGCCGCCCGCTCGTTCATGTCCACAAGGCCCTCGCGCTTCAAGTACCACTTCACGTTGACCGTCCGCCCATGCAGCGGACCAGCCGTGAACCGGCCGTCGACGGCGGTCACCGCGGACTTCTCCAGCTCGATGCCGAAGACCCGCGCCGCGATCCACCCGCCCAGGTGGCCCGCCGTCATAGGTCGCTGAATGATCGCCGCGATCTTCTCGTCGACGGTGTTCCGCTCCCTCAGCAGCGCCGCGATCTGCTCGACCTGGGAATCGCTCCTGTCGTCCACGGTCAGCCCGAGGTGAGGAGCGAGACGTAGGCGTTCGAATGCTGCTGCCCGGACATGAAGGAGACGAACTGTCTGACGAAGGCGCCCCGGGAGTAGCTGTCGCCGGCGCCGGTCAGGTCGCGTTGGAAGGCGGTGCGGAACAGGTTGAGGTATTCCTCGCTGTCGATCTTCTCGTCGTCGTCCACGTCGGTGACGTCGAACAGCACGTCGGCGATCTTGACGAGCCCGGTGCTGGGCAGGCGGGCGGCCGCGGCGGCGTATTCGTCGCGGGTGACCCGTCCGTCGCTGTCGCTGTCGAGAGCGCTCTGCAGCTCACGCCACCAGGCGGCGTACGCCTGGAACAGCCGGTCTTCCTCCTGCTCGCCCAGGTCGAGCCGGGTGGCGATCTCCCGCGCCATCGCGGCCAGGTCGGGCCAGCGCAGGTAGCCGTCGCCGGTCTGGTCGAGGACCTCGGCGAAGAACCGGTCGGCCGATCGGGTCACCTGGTCGTCCTCGCCGCCGCCGGCCGCGGGGGTGAGCAGACGCGCCAGGGCCGCTGCCTTGCCGGCCCGGCGGCGTACGGTCTCCCACGGGCCCGCCCCCTTGTGGGAGGGGTCGAGCAGACCCATGAAGAACTCCACCCGCGTCCAGCTCTCCGGCAGATGGCGGTTGGCGAGGGCGGCGCTGAGGTAGGCGGCCTGCATGAGGGTGCGGGCTCCCGGCAGGTCGGGCAGGGCGACGCGCCGGCTGAAGGCCTCGGGGAGCGAGGCGATGGTGATCGCCGTGGCCATCGGACCCGCCAGGGCCCGGCCCGCGGCCCACACCATGGGGTAGGGGCGCAGCACCGGAGGCGCGGGCACGTTGGCGAAGAGCCGGTAGAGGATGACGCTCACCGCCTCGTTGTTCTCCAGATGGTGCTCGACGATGTCGTCGTAGTAGGGCCAGAACTCCGGCAGCGTCGCGGGGAGGTGGTCGCTGGTGCCGTCGATCAGGGCCAGGAACGTGCGGTGCTCGGCGTAGAGCCGCCGCATCGCCTCGGCGTCGAGCGTGTCGCCGCTCAGCCGGCACATCGTCACCGTCGACTCGAACAGGGTCGCCACCACCCAGGCGCGCGCCGCCGGGTCGGTCGCGTCGTAGGGGCGGCCCTGCGCGTCGACGCCGGACATGCGGGAGTGGAGGCGGTTGAGCCGGGCCGCTTCGCGGTCGCGTACGCGCGGATCGGGGTCGAGGAGCCGCCGCGAACTCGTCGCCGTGTTGCGCAGCCGCCGCCAGGGGTGGGTGAGGAACGTGGAGTTCTCCATCAGCGCCGCGCCGATCTGCGGGTGGGCGGCCTCCAGCAGGGTGGCCCTCGTCACGGCGAGGCCCCAGCGCGCCTCGCCGACCAGGCGGCGCAGGATGGAGTCAGGTCCGAAGACGTCGATGTTCTCCTGGGAAACGGTGTGACTCATCGAAGGCCCTTTCCTGTCATGGTGGCGGGGCGGACGTCGCCGAACCGGCGCTGGCGACGGACGTAGGCGTCGAGGCATTCGCAGAAGTGGGCGGCGCGGAAGTCGGGCCAGAGCACCTTGGGGAAGACCCACTCGGCGTAGGCCACCTGCCAGAGCATGAAGTTGGAGATGCGCTGCTCGCCGGAGGTGCGGATGACCAGATCGACGTCGGGTGTGTCGGAGTAGGGCAGGTGCTCGGCGAAGCTCGCCTCCGTGACCTGGTCGGCCGGCGTCTCGGACCGGATCAGCGACCGCGCGGCCTCCACGATGTCGCGGCGGCCACCGTGGTCGAAGGCGACGGTCAGCGTCATGCGCTTGTTGTCGCGGGTGAGCGTCATCAGGTCGGTGATGTCCTGGACCAGCGGCGCCGGGATGCGCGGATCGGTCATGCCGAGGAACCTGCAGCGGATGCCCCGCGTGTGCAGCACCGGCGCGTGTTTGCGGATGGCGCGGCGGACGAGCCGCATGAGGATGTCGACCTCGCCGGACGGCCGCCGCCAGTTTTCTGTGGAGAAGGCGTAGAGGCTCAGCCAGGTGACCCCTGAGGAGCGCGCCGCCTCGATGACGTCCATGACGGCGGCCTCGGCGGCCTCGTGACCCGCGGTGCGCGGCAGCGATCGCTGCGCGGCCCACCGGCCGTTTCCGTCCATCACACAGGCCACGTGACGCGGCACGACCATGACCACCCCCATAGCTGTACGTGACTATACCAATACTCTAGGTGCTCGATGAGGTCATGGCTGCACGCGTACGGCTACCGGCCGGGAAATCTCGGAGACCCTACGGCGCGGATTCGGGGGGGCGCCGTGCTGCCTGCGATCTGCGGGGGCGGTCGGCGGACGGGGCCCGGCGGTCGTCCTCGCGCAGGACGCCGTCGGCCACCTGGTCGTACTCGGCCACGCGGGTCCGCCCGACCTCGCCCAGCTCCTCCACCACCGCCGCGATCAACGTCTCCAGCAGAGCCACGGCCGGGGTGAGCGAGTCGAACGGCGACGGCGAGCGCACCTGGGCGGGCAGCACCACGTCGGCCACCGCGGCGGCCGGGGACAGCCACGGGTCCGTCAGCAGCACGATCTTGACGTTGCGGGCGGCGGCGGCGTTGGCGAAGGCGATGCTCTCGTGCTGGTAGCGGCGGTAGTCGAACAGGACGAGCACGTCCTTGCGGCCCATGTCGAGCAGGTGGGCCGCGTGGTCGGCGGTCGAGCCCGCCAGGTGGGTCGTGCCCGGCCGTAGCTGCTGGAGGTGGGCGATCAGGTATTGGGCGAGGATCGTGCTGAAGCGCCCGCCGAGCGCCGAGACGCGCCGGGCGGGATCGGCCAGCAGCCCGGCCGCCTTGAGCAGCTCACCCTCCGGCAGTTGCTCGAAGGTCGCGGCGGTCGCCTCCAGGAGGACCCGGCCGGACCGTCCCAGCACGCCGTCGGAGTCCTCCTGCGGGGTGCCGTACTGGGCCAGCGGCGAGGTGTAGCGCTGCTGGGTCTCGCGCTTGATCGCCTGCTGCAGCTCCGGGTAGCCCTCGAAGCCGAGCCGGTACGCCAGCCGCAGCACGGTCGCGGCGCTGGTCTGGGCGAGCCCGGCGACGATGGCGAGCGGTTCGAGGCCCGCGGTGGGATAGCCGGCGAGGAGGGCGCGGGCCACCCGCTGCTCGGCCTTCGGAAGCTGGGGCAGCACCTCGCGGAGCTGCGCCGCGACGGTGCGCGACTCGGGCACGCCGGATGTCACCCTGCCTCCTGGGGGAAGAGACGGCGCGCCGCCCGCCGATGGGCGGCGCGCCGCAAAAGCGTACGCGGTTCACGCACCGTCCGTGAGCCCGCACCAGTCGATCGCGGTGAGCGCGTACGTCTTGGCCGACTGGACGAGCTGCGCGATCTCGACGTACTCGTTCTCGGCGTGGGCCGTGAAGCCGACGCCGGGGCCGTAGACCAGGCCGCCGAGGCCCTTGCGGTCCATCCACGTCAGGTCGCACACGCCCATGAAGCCGGCCCGCTGCGGCGCCACGCCGCCGGCCGCGGCGGCGTGCGCGCCCGCCACCACCGCGTTGAGCGGGGCGTCGTCGGGCAGCGAGTACGGCGGCCACAGCAGCTTCCACTCGAAGACCGGCGGGTGCTCGCGCAGCCAGGGGTCGGCGGCGCAGGCCGCGAGGACGCGGCTCTCGATCTCGGCGATGACCTCCTCGTTGGACCGGTCGGGGTGGTGGTAGACGCAGTACTCGACGGTCAGCTCGTCGGCGAGGAAGAACGGCACGAGGATCCCGGACGGGTTCGCCCGCAGCACGCCGGGGAGCAGGTTGAAGTAGCCGGGCGGGAAGAGCGGGTGCCGGTTGTGCCGGGCCCACTCGTCCTCCAGGGCACGCAGCGCCTGGTAGACGGTCAGGAACTTGTCGACGGTGTTCACGCCGAGCGCGTCACCTTCGAGGGTGGGGTGCACGGTCATGCCGCGCAGCCCGGAGTGGGCGGTCTTGCCCTCCAGCGAGATGCTGAACCAGAGCAGGCCGGGGGTCACCGGGACCTGCGCCGGCAGGGTGCCCGCCTGCCCGGACGGCTCGCAGACGATGGCCGCGTCGGCGGTGAACCCGGCCTCCAGCACGGCCGTGGTGCCGGCCTCGTGGTCGCCGACCTCCTCGCCGACGACGCCCTGCAGGAGGAGGTCGCCCGCGAGGCGCACCCCGGCCCGGCGCAGCGCGACGGCGGCGTAGGCGGCGGCGATCAGGCCGCCCTTCATGTCGGTCGCGCCGCGCCCGACCACCTTGTCGTCGGTGACGACGGCCTGGAACGGGTTGCCCCGCCACCGGTCGAGCCGGCCCTCGGGCACCACGTCCACGTGCCCGTTGAGCAGCAGCGACCGCCCGCCGCCGGCGCCCGCGACGACGCCGCACACGTTGTCGCGGCGGGGCTCGGCGGTGACCTTGGTGACGTCCGCGCCCGCCTCGGCGTAGAGGTCGGCCAGCAGGGCGCTGACGTCGCTCTCCGCGCCGACGATCTTGTCGTACTCCTGGCCGGGGTAGCGCGGGTTGACGCTGGGCACCGCGATGGCGTCGGACAGGCTGGACACCATGCGCTCGGCGAGCCGGTCCACCTCGTCGATGACCGCGTCCCGCAGGTCGCCGGTGTTCGTCATGACAGCTCCTTGACGTGGGTGATGGGTTCGGATGCGGACGGGGGGCGGTCGGCACGGCCGCGCCGTTCCCGCAGCGCGGTGACGGCGGAGCGGGCGAGGCCCGCCAGGCCCTTGGGCGCGGTCCAGAGGACGACGAGGATGAGCGTGGCGATCACGACGTCCCGCCACGGCCCGGCGTCCTGCAGCGCGTCCGAGACGACCGTGACGACCACGGCCCCGGCGATCGGCCCGTAGACGCTGCCGCTGCCACCCAGGAAGATCATGCTGAGCAGCAGGGTGAGGTAGCCGAAGCCGAAGATGTCGGTGCTGACCACGCCGTTCAGGAAGGCGTTGAAGCTGCCCGCCACGCCCGCGACGGCCGCGCCGATCATGAACACGATCAGGTGCTGCCGGACGCGGGAGATGCCCCGGCTGGTGGCCAGCGCCTCGTTGTCCCTGATCGCGAGCAGCGACCTGCCGAGCGTGGACCTGGTCAGGACCCGCACCAGCAGGGTGACCGCGAACAGCAGCGCCGCGCCGAGGAAGTAGTAGCCGATCCGGCCGTCGGCGCGCAGGCTCATGTCGCCCAGGGACAGCCGGGGGATGCCGACGATGCCGTTGGAACCCCCGGTCAGGCCCGCCTGCCCGAGCACCAGGTAGATGCAGAGCTGCGAGAACACGTACGTGGCCAGGCCGACGTAGATGCCGCGCAGCCGCAGCACCGGCAGGAACGCCACCAGCGACGCGAGCACCGCCGACACCCCGGAGACGGGCAGGGCCAGCCAGGGCTCGACGCCGGTGCGGGTGACGAGGATGCCGGTCGTGTACGCGCCGATGCCGAAGAAGCCGATCTGCGCGAAGTTGAAGATGCCCGCGAAGCCGAGCGTGAGGTTCCAGCTCAGCGCGAGCACGCCGTACATGGTGATGAGGATCAGCAGCAGCCTGCCGTGCGGATCGGTGACGACCAGCGGCAGGACCGCCAGCACGATCGCGTAGGCGGGCCATCCGGCCCACGTTCCGAACTTCGCCATCACGCGCTCCTCACCCGCGTGTGCAGCAGCCCTTCCGGCTTGACCAGCATGATCACGATCATCGCCAGGAACACCAGCACGGGGCTCCAGGACAGGCCGAAGTAGTACGTGGTGACCGCCTCCAGCAGGCCGATGGCGTACGCGCCGGCGATGGTCCCCGCGAGGCTGCCCGCGCCGCCGAAGGCGAGCACCACGAACGCGCGCAGCAGCGGGTCGCTCCCCATGGCCGGCGACATGAACTGCATGCTGCCGAGCAGCGCCCCCGCTACGGTGGCGAACCCGACCGCGACCATGACCACGAACAGGTAGACCCGGCGCGGCGGGATGCCCAGCAGTTGGGCGTGCTCGCGGTTCTGCTCCAGGGCGCGCACGGTCAGCCCGATGCTGCTGCGCCTGAGCACCAGCGCGAGCAGGCCGACCAGGAGCGGGGCGAGCACGATCGTGACGAGCTGGGTGCCCTGGACGACGGAGCCGGCCACGTCGACGCGCGCCCCGCCGAACGGCGGGAGCTGCTTGAGCTCCGGCCCCCAGATGAGCTGGGCGCCGGACTGCAGCAGCATGGTCGCCGCGAGCGTGGCCACCATCACCAGCATGTCCCCGTTGGGGCGCTTGATGAACGGGCTGACCAGCAGGAACTCGTACACCGCCCCGAGCGCGGCCATCGCCACGACGGCCCCGGCGAGCGAGACGATCAGCGGCAGCCCGGTCGTGTTGAGCAGCGTCCAGGTCAGGTAGGCGCCGAACATGAGCAGCGCGCCGTGCCCGAAGTTGAACACCCGCAGGGTGGACCAGATCAGGGTCAGGCCCGCCGCCATGAGCAGGTAGAGGCCGCCCAGCACGAGCGTGCTGGTGGCGATGACGCTAATGCCGCTCATCCGCGGCTCCTCCCAGAAAGAGCGACATCATCTCGTCGCGGCTCCGCTCGTCGTCCGACGCGCCGCTGTCCACGACGTCGCCGTGCAGGACGACGTGGTAGCGGTCGGTCAGATCGAGCACCAGCTCCATGTCGCCGTCGACCAGGATGATCGACGACACCTCGGCGCGGACCCGGACGATGCACTCGCTCAGCTCGTGCTTGACCTTCGGTGACAGGCCCAGGGTGGGCTCGTCGAGGATGAGCAGCGTGGGCTGGGCCATGAGGCCCATGCCGAGGCTGGCCATCTGGCGCTCACCGCCGCTCAGCGTGCCGGTGAGCTGGCGGCGGCGCTCCTTGAGCCGGGGGAAGACCGAGTAGACCCGGTCGAGCGAGTCCCGCCAGGAGCCGGCGTGGCCGCTGGAGGCGGCCGACAGCCGCAGCGCCTCCTCGACGGTGAGCTGCGGGAACAGCCGCGAGCCCTGCGGCACGTGGATCAGCCCGCTCCTGACCAGGTCGCGCGGCGAGCGACCGGCGGTGGAACGGCCGGCGAAGGTGATCGTGCCGGACGTGGGCCGGTGCAGGTTGGACACGCAGCGCAGCAGCGTCGTCTTGCCGTGGCCGTTGGGGCCGAGCAGTCCGACGGCCTCGTTCTCGCCGACGCGCAGCGAGATGCCGCGCAGCACTCCGGCCTGGCCGTAGCCGGCGGTCAGGTTCTCGACGGTCAGCAGATCGCTCATCGGGCGGCTCCCGGTCCGAGGTAGGCCTCCACGACCTTGGGGTCCGACAGGACCTCGGCCGGGACGCCGGTGGCGATGATCCGGCCGCTGTCCAGCACCGCCATGCGGCCGGCCAGGGCCTCCAGCACCGACAGCACGTGCTCGATGATCACCATGGTGACGCCGGAGCCGGCGATGCGGCCGAGCAGCCGGATCAGGGCGTCCTGGTCGGCCGGGTCGAGACCGGCGGCGGGCTCGTCGAGCAGCAGCAGCGCCGGACGGCTCACCAGTGCGCAGGCGATCATCAGCCGCTTGCGGTCGATGAGCGACAGGCCGTCCGCGGGGCGTTCCGGGTCGCCGCCGAGCTCCACGACGTCGAGGGCCTCGCGGCAGCGGGCCGGGTCGGGGCGTACGGCGCGGCCGGCCCCTCCGTACGCGGAGCTGACGCGCAGGTTCTCCATCACGCTCAGCGAGTCGAAGACGGCCTCGGTCTGGAAGGTGCGCTTCAGCCCCGCCTTGGCGATCAGGCGGGGCGAACGGTTCTGGATCTCCCGCCCGTCGAAGACGACCTCGCCCGAGTCGGGCCGGATGGGGATGCCGGTCAGCAGGTTGAACAGCGTGCTCTTGCCGGCGCCGTTCGGGCCGGCCAAGCCGAACACCTCACCCCGGCGGACCTCCAGGGAGACCCGGTCCACCGCCTTGAGGCTGCCGAACGACTTGCTCACCTCCCTCGCGGCGAGCAGCACGGGAGCGTCGCCCGTCATGCCAGCCCCCCGGGTCCGCGCCAGTCGCCCTGCGCCAGGAAGCCGCCGTCCACCGGCAGCAGCGTCCCGGTGACGAAGGAGGAGCGCGGGTCGGCCAGGAAGGCGACCGCGGTCGCGATCTCGTCCGGCGAGCACTGCCGCCCGATCGGCTGCCTGGCCGCCGCCGCCTCGCGCTGCCGCAGCGCCTCGGCGGCGTCGTCGGCGTCCAGCAGGTCGCGCGAGCGGCCCATGTCGTTGTCGACGTAGCCGGGCAGTACGGCGTTGACCCGGATGCCGAGCGGGCCGCCCTCGACGGCGAGCTGCCGGGTCAGGTTGGCGATGGCGCCCTTCGCCGCCGAGTAGGCGGGGAAGGCGGGCAGCCCCGTGACGCCGAAGATGGACGACAGGTTGACGACCGCGCCGCCGCCCGCCGCGGCCAGCAGCGGGAACGCCGCCCGGGCGCACAGGAACGTTCCGGTGACGTTGACGTCCAGCACCCGCCGCCACTCGGCGACGGGCACGCCGATGACGCCGCCGCCGCTCTCGGCCACGCCGGCGTTGTTCACCAGCACGTCCAAGCCGCCGAACTCATCCGTCACCCGGTCGAACAGGGCCGTCACGGAGCCTTCGTCCGACACGTCCGCCTCCTGGAAGGCGGCGGACAGGTCGCGGGCCGTACGGGCGCCGCGTCCGGCGTCGACGTCGGCGATCATCACCCGCGCCCCCTCCTGGAGCAGCCTGCGGGCGATGGCCGCGCCGATGCCGCTCGCCGCGCCGGTCACCAGGGCGCGCCGCCCTGCCAAAGGTGTGGCCATCGCATTGCCTTTCTCGAAATCGCTGGTGGTCATGGGGTGGGCACGCCCACGCCGTACGGCTTCATGAGGTCCACGCCCGCGGCCCACCGGTCGCCGGCCCGGCGGGCGATGCCGTTCGGGCGGGCGAAGTGCCAGGTGGTGGGCTCCTCGGCGACGATCTGGACGTCGAACCCGGCAGCGGCCAGCTCGCCGGCGGCCCGCTCGTCGGCGGCGGCCGCGCGCCGGTCCAGCCAGACCCGGCGGCCCTCCGCGTGCAGGCGCGGCGCGGAGACCGCCTCCTGGAGATCGGCGCCGTCGTGCCAGCGGGCGGCGATCTGGGCGACCGCCGAGATGATGCGCCGACCGCCCGACGCGCCCAGCGTGGCCTCGGCGCCGCCGGGACCTTCCAGGATCAGCGGGCTGACCGCGCTGAGCCCGGCCGCGCCGGGAGCGACGCTGGTCACCTGGCCGGGGCGGGGGTCGAAGTACATCATCCCGTCGTTGAGCAGGATGCCGGTCTCGGGCTCGACGATCCGCGAGCCGAACAGGTCCAGCACCGTCTGGGTGAGCGCCACCGTCATGCCGTCGCCGTCCACGGCCGACATGTGGGAGGTGCATCCCGCCTTGGGCGGGCCGCCGGCCTCGCGGGGGCCGGGGTCGCGGCCGGCGAGCCAGCCGTCCACGACCTCGGCGGCGTATTCGGC
The DNA here is from genome assembly GCF_900111685.1 of Nonomuraea wenchangensis. GTDB lineage: Bacteria > Actinomycetota > Actinomycetes > Streptosporangiales > Streptosporangiaceae > Nonomuraea > Nonomuraea wenchangensis. The sequence goes on along the minus strand of NZ_FOHX01000002.1, from coordinate 158,345 downwards.
GGTGGCCAGCCTGGTCCACGGCCCGGGCTCGTCCGTGGTGACCTCGCGGAGCCGGTCGTCCATGGCCTGCGACAACACGCGCGCCCACAGCGCCGGTCCCGGGGGGAGGCCGCGGCGCCGCGCGGCGTCGGCGAGCTGCAGCGCCTCCGCCACAGTGATCACCCCGGTCGCCGCCGGCCCATAAAGACGTAGCCCACCGGTCCCGAGCCCACCAGTCCCGAGCCCACCAGTCCCGAACGCGCCGGTCCCGGTCCCGCCGACCCCGATCCCGTCGGCGCCGATCCCGCCGGCTCCGACCGCGCCAGCCACGGTCGCGCCGGCCACGATCGTGCCGATCTCGATGGGGGCGATCTGGCGTTCCTCCGCCTGGTAGCCGGCGAAGTCGGCCTCGCGGAGGAGGCCGCCCGCGGCGGCGAGCGTCGAGGCGATGGCCCGCGCGGCCCGGCCCCGGTAGAACGCGTCCGGGCCGCCGGCGGCGATCTCCCGCAGCACCCTGGCCAGCCTCGGCTGGACGAGCCGGTCGCCCGGCCCCATCGACGGCCCGCGCAGCGGCAGGCCGTCCGGCAGGAACAGCTCCGCGCTGGAGCGGAACCGGCGCAGCGTGCGGGCGTCGGTGCAGATCGCCGCCGAGGCGAACCAGTTCGTCTCGTGGCCGTCCTCGGCCAGCTCGATCGCCGGGGCCAGCACCTGGGCGAGCGGCAACCGGCCGAAGCGGGCGTGGGCGTGGCAGAGCGCGGCGACCGCGCCGGGCACGCCCACCGACAGCGGGCCGACGATGTTGGCGCCGTCCCGCACGGCGGGCCAGCCGTACAGTCCGGTGCCGGGCCCGGACGGGACCAGCGGGAACATCTCGGGCGTGGCCAGCGCGGGCGCGCGGATCGGCCCGGACACGGTGGTCGCGGTGGACGCGCCCGGCTCGCGGATCACGAGCCACGCGCCGCCGCCGACGCCGCTCATGAACGGCTCGACCACGCCGGTGGCGAAGGCGGTGGCCACCGCGGCGTCCACGGCGCTGCCGCCGGCGCGGAGCATCGCCGCGCCCGCCTCGGCCGCCCGCGGGTCCGGCGCGGTGACGAGCCCGCCGCCGCCGACCCGGCCGCCGCCGACCCCGCCGCCGTCAGCCCTGCCAGGCATCGGCGATCTCGCTCAAGGTCGCGAACCAGACGTCGCCCTTGCCCACCATCCGCTCCAGCAGCCCCTCCAGGACGAGCAGGTGGTGGGCGCGGCCGATCGTCTGCGGATGCATGGTGAGCACGTACACCGCGCCGGGCACGCGCTCATGGGCGTAGTCGAAGATGACGTTCCAGCGGTCCTCCATCGCCCGGTGCGAGCCCAGCGCGGACACGCCCGCCACGTACTCGACCGCGGGCCAGTCGTCGAGGTACCACGAGACGGGGATCTCGATGATCGGGCTCTCCGGGCCGAACTCGTTGGCCGACTCGTAGTTCACGGTGACCCGGCGCGGCCGGTACAGCTCGAACTCGCGGCCCATCAGCGAGCTGTCCCAGTCGAAGCCGAACTCCTCCAGCAGGTCCAGGGTGGTCTCGGAGAAGTCCCAGGCGGGGGAGCGGTAGCCGCGCGGGCGGCGGCCGACCACCTGCTCGTGCTGGCGCAGCGCCACCTCCATGAGCCGGCGTTCCTCGTCGGCGCCGAGGCTGGGCACGACCTCGTGGTAGCAGCCGTGCGCGGCGATCTCGTGCCCGGCCTGGAGGATCTGCTCGATGCGGTGCGGGAACGTCACCAGGTCGTGGCCGGGCGTCGCCCAGGTGGCGGGCACGTCGTGCCGGCCCAGCAGCTCGAGCAGCCGGGGCACGCCCTGCTCGGCGCCGAAGTCGCCGCGCGACAGGTACGACGGCGAGGTCCGCCCGAGCGTGCCCATCCACGGCGAGTGGGCGTCGAAGTCGAACGTCAGCGCCACGGCCATGCGCTTGCCGGGAGGCAGGGTGAGGAGGTTCGTCATCCCTGGTCAGCCCTTCGCCATCCACGGCGGCAGCCGGAAGGTGCCCGACTTGTACTTCTCGGGGGCGATCAGCACCCGCTTCTGGTCCTGGAACTGGAACGACTGCAGCGGCACGTAGTCGTCGCCCTGCTTGGCGAGGTGGGTGGCCTGGTCGAAGACGATCCGGCCGGACGCCTGCTCGGTGTCGATCTTGCTGATGGCCGAGCTGATGGCGAGCACGTCGTCGGGGTCGCCGACCTGCTTGAGCGCCTCCGCGTAGATCATGATCTCGACGTAGGTCATCACGCCCTGCGGGTCCACGTTGTCGGTCCCGTACGCGGCCTTCCAGTCGGCGGTGAGCTGGGCGGCGGGCGCGTAGTTCGCGGCGGGTACGAGTCCGGCGAGGTTGTTGAACAGCACGCCCTCGGCCTTGTCCTTGGTCAGCTCGAAGAACTGCGGCTGGTTCGGCCCGTACTGCATGAACACCAGCGACTGGGTGGGGTTCTGCAGGAACTGCTGCATGAAGCTGGCCTCGTTGGAGACCTGGTAGTCGGTGTTGACGATGAAGTCGGGGTCGGCGGCACGGATCTTGCCGATGATGGTGCCCCAGTCGTTGACCGCGCCGAAGGGCACCTTCTCCTCGCCGGCGATGGTCCAGCCCTTGGAGGTGAAGGTCTTGACCAGGCCGTCGGCGATGCCCTCGCTGTAGGGGTTGTCGGAGCGGACCACGAAGACCGACTTGTTGCGCGGCTTCCACAGGCCCTCTTCCGCCCACTTCTCGGCGAGCGCGACCGGCTCGGTGCCGTAGGCGTCGTAGTTGGGGGTGATGGACCAGACGGTCGGGTACTTGGCCGGGTCCTTCTCGATGATGGCCTGGGTCTGCGCGGTGTTGCCGCCGATCAGGTAGAGCTTCTCGGCCGCGGCGAACTCGTCGATCTCGAAGTTGGAGGTGGAGGCGTAGCCGGTGACGACCGCCTTGACCGAGTCGTCGTCGGTCAGGGTCTGCACGCCCTTGGTGACCGCGTCGTTCGACTGGCCCTGCACGTCGACCGTCTTGAGCTTGAACGTGTGGCCGGCCACGCCGCCGCGCTCGTTGAGCTGCTTGATCGCCAGCTCGGCGCCCTGCTGCATGCCCTTGCCGTCGGCGGCGGACCCGCCGGTCAGCGGGGCGAGCAGGCCGATCTGGATCTCCTTGCCGCCGCCCTCGGGCGCGGCGCCCTCGGACGCGGTGGTGGACGAGGAACAGGCGGTGGCGGCGGTCAGGGCGCCGGCCAGTGCGATGGCGGCGACGGCCCGGCGGCGGGTCCGGGGTCGGGGGAAGGGGAGACGGGCCACGGTGAAGCCTCTCTGCGCGATCAGCGATCGGGGGGTGGCGACGGTACGTCACCAATCGAAGTGAAATGTACGTTGCATATGCCGGTAAAGAGTAGGTGTGTAAAATATTCGTTACTTAACCGGGTCTGGCGGACATGCCGGTGATCAGGTGAAACGCGAATCAGCTCGGCGGAAGGGCCGTTCCGGCCAGGAAACCGCCGTCCACGTCGAGGACACTCCCCGTGACGAACGACGCGTCCGGATGGGCCAGGAAGAGGCAGGCGCGGGCGATCTCGGCCGGCGTGCCCATGCGGTGCACCGGCTGCCCGGCGACCAGGGTGGCCACGTACTCGGGGGCCAGGCCCGCCGTGGCGGGCACCTCGATGAGGCCGGGGGCGACCGCGTTCACCGTGACGCCGAGGGGGGACAGTTCGAGCGCCAGCACCTTGGTGAGCATCTCCACGGCCGCCTTCGACGAGCAGTAGTGGGACGCGCCCACCCGGGCGGACCTGGCCGCCGCCGACGAGACGGTGATGATCCGGCGGCCGTCGCGGCCCGGCAGCCTGGCGAACGCCTGCGAGGTCAGCATCACGCCGCGTACGTTGACGGCGTAGACCTCGTCCCACTCGGCGAGCGGCATGTCCAGCAGGGGCGTGTTGGGGTAGCGTCCGGCGCAGTTGACCAGGATGTCGAGGCGGCCGTGCCGCTCGGCGGCGCGGCGGAACGTCTCCTCCACGGAGGCCGGGTCGCGCACGTCGAGGCGGAGCGCCGACATCCGGCCGGGGCCCGCCACGACCTCGGCGGCGCGCTCGGCGTCCAGGTCGGCGACGACGACCGTCGCGCCCGCGTCGCGGAACGCCTCGGCGATGCCCCTGCCGATGCCCTGGGCGCCGCCGGTGACGAGGGCGACGGCTCCGGAAAGCCCGCCTGGGGAGGAGGTTCTGGCCATGGCTGCCCTTCCGTTCGGCGGCGGAGAGCGCCGTGACCTGCGCTTTCTCTCCGGCCGTGCTGAGTAACGTGCATGATAAATTTCATCTCGCCCTCTTGACCAGAGATTTGCATCAAATGTTTCATTTGGGCAGCCGGTCGCGGGCGTGCCGACCGGACTGGGAGGAGAGTGCGATGACCACCGGGACCGTCTTCGTGGCGACCTGCGACCTCGCGGCGCAGGTCCGCGGCCGGGCCGCGCCCGTGTCGAGGCTGGAACAGACGCTCCGCGGCGGAGTCGGCTGGGTGCCGGCCAACCTGGCGCTGAACTGCTTCGGCGACCTCGCGGCCGGCAACGTGTTCGGCTCGGTCGGCGACCTGCGGCTGATGCCCGACCCGGCCACCGCGATCGTCCTGCCGGCCGAGGAGGGGACGCCCGGCACCCGGCTCTACCTCGCCGACCAGACCGGCCTCGACGGCTCCCCCTGGCCCGGCTGCCCGCGCGGCTTCCTCCGCGCCGCACTCGACGACCTGCGCGAACGCGCCGGACTGGAGATCCACGCCTCCTTCGAGCACGAGTTCATGCTCGAAGGCGGCCAGCAGGGCGACGCCCCGCCGTTCTCGTTCCAGCGCGCCCGCGGCGCCGAGCCCTTCGGCACCGACCTGGTCACGCTGCTGGAGGACGCCGGGCTGGAGCCGGAGACCTGGCTGCCCGAGTACGGCCCCGGCCAGTTCGAGATCACCCTCCGCCCCGCCCCCGGCCTCGCCGCCGCCGACCGCGCCGTGCTCCTCCGCGAGATCGTCCGCGACCTCGCCCGCAGGCGCGGCCACCGGGCCACGTTCGCGCCGATCGCCGACCCGGACTCCGTCGGCAACGGCGTCCATGTGCACTTCTCGCTGCGGCGGGCGGGCGGCGGCGGCCCCGTCATGTACGACGCCGACGCCCCCGGCAGGCTGTCGGCCGTCGCCGCCGCGTTCGCCGCCGGCGTCCTGGAGCACGCCGGCGCCGTCGTGGCCGTCACCGCGCCCAGCCCCTCCTCCTCCATCCGGCTCACCCCGCACCGGTGGAGCTCCGGCGGGGTGTTCCTCGCCGAGCGCAACCGCGAGGCGCTGCTGCGCATCGCGCCCACCCTGGCGATCGGCGACGCCGACCCCGCCGCCCAGCTCCACCTGGAGTACCGGGCCGCGGACGCCACCGCCAACCCGTGGCTGGTCCTCGGCGTCCTCGTCCGCGCGGGGCTGGCCGGCCTGGCCGCCGGCGAGCCCGCCCGGGTCTGGCTCGAGTCCAGCAGCGAAGCCGACCTGGCCGGCGAGCCCCCGCTGCCCGCGTCGCTGCCGGAGGCGCTCGCCGCGCTCGAAGCCGACGACGTGGCGCGCGGCTGGTTCCCGCCCGAGCTGCTGCACACGTTCCTCACCGTGAAGCGGACCGAGCTGGACCACGTCGCGGGCCTGCCCTCCCACGAGCTCTGCAGGAAGGTCGCCGATGTCTACTGAGACCCCGGACGCCGCGCTGGAGACGGAACTCGCCGCGCTCCCCCTCGTCGACCACCACGTACACGGAGCCTCCGCCGACGATCTCGGCAGGGACGTGTTCGAGACCCTGGTGACCGAGTCGGACCGCCCGATCCCCGCGTTCATGACCCAGTTCGACTCCCAGATCGGGTTCGCCATCCGCCGCTGGTGCGCGCCCGTGCTCGGGCTGCCCGCGCACGCCTCACCCGAGGACTACCTGGCCCGCCGCGCCGAGCTCGGCGCGGCCGAGGTCAACCGGCTGCTGCTCACCGCGAGCGGCGTCGGCCGCTACGTGGTCGAGACCGGCTACCGGGGCGACGACGTGCTCAGCCCCGCCGGGATGACGGCCGTGTCCGGCCGGCCCGCCCACGAGGTGGTCCGGGTCGAACGGGTGATGGAGGACGTCGCGGCGTCCGGCGTCGCCGCCGCCGACCTGCCCGGCCGCTTCCGCGAGGAGCTGCGCCGCCGTACGGAGCACGCCGCCGGGCTCAAGAGCATCGTCGCCTACCGGCACGGCTTCGCCTTCGACCCCGCGCCGCCAGGCGAGCGCGAGGCCGTCGCGGCGGCGGGCCGATGGCTCGCCGACGCCGAGCGGACCGGGGAGTGGCGGGTGAGCGACCCCGTCCTGCTGCGCCTCGGCCTGTGGGCGGCGGCCGAGCGCGGCCTGCCGCTGCAACTGCACGCCGGGTACGGCGACCCCGACGTCGAGCTGCACCTGTGCGACCCGCTGCTGCTCACCCGGTGGCTCAAGCTGGTCGAGCCGACCGGCACGGACGTGCTGCTGCTGCACTGCTACCCGTACCACCGCAACGCCGGCTACCTCGCGCAGGTGTTCCCGCACGTCTACTTCGACGTCGGGCTCGGCGTCAACTACACCGGCAGCCGCTCGGCCGAGCTGATCGCCGAGTCGCTGGAGCTCGCCCCGTTCGCCAAGATTTTGTTCTCGTCCGACGCCTGGGGCCCCGCCGAGCTGCACTTCCTCGGCGCCCACCTGTTCCGCCGCGGCCTCGGCCGCGCCCTGCGGCACTGGGTCGACGCCGGCGAGTGGAGCGAGCGCGACGCCGTACGGGTCGCCCGCATGATCGGGGTGGACAACGCGCTGCGCGTGTACCGCCTGGAGGACGCCCCGTGAGCACGCGCCTGGCGGCCCGCCTGCTGCCCGCACTGGAGAAGGAGCTGCCCGCGGCCGGGGAGCTGCGCCGCAGACTGCACGCCGGCCCCGACCTGTCCGGCGAGGAGGGCCCCACCCGCGACCTCGTGCTCGCCGAGCTGCCCGGCGACGAGGCGCACCTGCTGGCAGGGACCGGCGCGCTCGTACGCGTCGGCGGGCCGGGCCCCGCCATCGGCGTCCGCGCCGAGCTCGACGCGCTCGCCGTGACCGAGCGGACCGGCGTCGCCTGGGCCTCCCGCACCCCGGGCCGCATGCACGCGTGCGGGCACGACGTGCACCTCGCCGCGCTGGTCGCGCTCGCCCGCGCGGTCGCCGCGACCGGCGACGCGGTGCCGCTGGTGGCGGTGCTGCAACCCCGCGAGGAGACCTATCCCTCGGGGGCGCGCGACATCGCCGGCTCGCCGCTGCTGGCCGCGCAGGAGCTCACCGCCGTGATCGGCGCGCACGTCCAGCCCACTCTCCCGGCGGGCACGGTCGCCGCCACCCCCGGCACGGTGAACGCCGCCGCCGACGAGTTCACCGTCGTCGTACGGGGCCGCGGCGGCCACGCCGCCTACCCGCACCTCACCAGCGACCCCGTGCTCGCCCTCGCCCACGTCATCGTCGGCCTCCAGCGGGTGGTGAGCCGTGACGTCGATCCGACCAGCTCGGCCGTGCTCGGCGTCTCCACCCTCGCCGCCGGGAGCGCGCCCAACGTCGTCCCCGACTCCGCCTCCGCCAGCGGCACGCTCAGATCGCTGAGCGACCCGGTGCGTGAGCGTGTCCACGCCCGCCTGCGCGAGGTGGCCGAGCTCGTCGCCCGCGCCCACGGCTGCGAGGCCACGGTCTCCATCACCCACGGCGAACCCATCCTGCACAACGATCCGGCACTCGCCGCCCTGGCCGGCGCGAACCTGACCGCGCTCGGGCTCGAACCCGCCCGGCCCATGTGGTCGTTCGGGGCCGACGACTTCTCGTACCTGTCGGCCGTGCTGCCGGGGCTGATGATGTTCGTCGGCGTGGACGACGGCGGCGGCGCCCGCCTGCACGGCTCGGACTTCCTGCCGGGCGACGACGCGGTACGCGACGTGGCCTTGGCGATGCTGGCGGGATACCTGGCGGCGGCCGGCGAAACGGCCTGACCTGGGAGTTCGGGTCCCGGCGAGCACCGGAACAAGTAAGCACTCGGCCAAGGGGGCGGCGTCCGGAGGCGACCGGGCGTGAGCATGTGATCATGCGTCACGTCCTCGCCGTCCTGATCCTGCTCGCCGCCGCCGCCGGCTGCTCCGCTCCCGCTCCCGTGGCCCCCGGGCCCGCCGCTCCCGAACGCGCCGCGCCTGCGCCCGCCCCCGCGCAGGCGCCGCCCGCCGGGCCCGTGCCCTGGCGCATCAAGAAACGCGGCGGCGAGCACGAGATCGAGGGCTACGCCGACCGCGTCAGCGTGCTGCCGGGGGAGCGGTTCCGGCTGCACGTCTCCACCACGGCGCCGCGCTTCATCGCGTCGGCGTTCCGGATGGGCGCCCGGCCGGTGCGGGTCTGGCGCTCCGCGCCGACCGGCGGGAGACGGCAGCCGCCGGCGCGCACCGTCGCGCGCACGGTGACCGCCGCCCACTGGAAGCCCTCGCTCACCGTCGACACCACCGGCTGGGCCGAGGGCGCATACCTGGTACGGCTGGACGCCTCCACCGGCGGCCAGCGGTACGTCCCGATCACCGTGCGCTCGGCCTCGGCCGAGGGTCGCGTGGTGCTCGTCAACGCGGTCACCACCTGGCAGGCGTACAACCTGTGGGGTGGCCGCAGCCTCTACAAGGGGCCAGGCGGCTTCGCCGACCGCTCACGCGCGGTCACCTTCGACCGCCCCTACGACGGCTCGGGCGCCCGGCTCTTCCTCGACTTCGAGTGGAACGCCATCCGGCTGGCCGAGCAGAGCGGCCTGCCGCTCGCCTATCTGACCAGCCTCGACCTGCGGCCGGGCGCGCTGCGCGGCGCCCGCGCCGTGGTGTCGCTGGGGCACGACGAGTACTGGTCGCCGACCATGCGGGAGGTCGTCACCCAGGCCCGCGACGAGGGCACGAACCTGGCCTTCCTCGGGGCCAACGCCGTCTACTGGCGGATCGCGCTGTCCGGCAGGACGGTCAGGTGCGACAAGGAGACCCAGTGCCCGCTCTGGCGGCAGTCGAAGCCGGAGAGCGAGCTGGTCGGGCAGATGTACGACTGCTTCCCCGCCGAGGCGGCCTACCGGGTGACCAGGCCGGGCCACTGGATCTTCGAGGGGACCCGGGGCAGGGTCTTCCCCGGCATGGCGGGCGTGGAGACCGACAAGGTGTCGGCCGGCTCGCCGGACGTCGAGGTGCTGGCCGAGTCGCCGGTCGACTGCGGCGGCCGGGCCACCGTGAGCAACAGCACCTACTACGTCGCCCCCAGCGGCGCCGGCGTGTTCGCCTCCGGCACGATGCGCTGGGTGTGCGGGATGAAGGGCGCGGCGTGCGGGCACGGTGTGACGCGGGCGGCCTCCGCCTTCACCCGGCGCGCCACGCTCAACCTGCTGACCAGGTTCGCCAAGGGCCCGGCCGGGGACCCGCACGAGCCCGGCCGCCGGCGTCACACCCGGACCTAGAGGTCGGCGACGCGGAGCGTGCCGGTCATGCCCAGCGGCTCGTGGCCGGTGACGCCGCACACGAGGGTCAGCAGCGCGCCGGACGGGGCGTCGAACCGCAGCGTCGCCGCCTGCCCCGGCGCCAGCACCGGCGTGTGCGCCGACACGCCGATGCCGGTCACGATGAGGTCGTGCGCCGTGGCCCCCGCGTTGGTCACCTCCAGCGTCACCGGTCCTGGCCGCAGCACGGGGTCGCCGACGCTCACGGCCCACTCGGTGAGGCCGACACGGGTGCTCGCGACCGGCGGCCGGTACTCATTGGAGTGCTTGACCATCAGCCGGTCCGACAGGAGCACCCCGCCGTCCATGCGGCCTTCGACGACCGCGCCCTGGCCGCCCGCGAAGACCGGGGAGACCTCGCCGGTGTGCCGCACCGGCAGGTTCCGTACGCCGTCGGTGAGCGTGAAGGAGACGCCCTGGGGCATGGTGTGCACGCTGCCGGCGACGACCAGCCCGCCGACCCGTACCCGGTCGTCCGGCTCCGGCGGCTCCTGGGCGATCTCCTGGGGCGTGCGGTAGTAGACGACCCCGTTGTCCAGCGCCTGGAAGACGAGCACGCCCCCGGCCACCACCGCCACGGCGGCGATCAGCAGCCTCATGACGGGGTGCGGCCGGACCACACGACGTATCCCGCCCAGGTGGCCACGGTGAGCAGGTAGCCGACGGCGACCCAGAGCCAGCCGCTCACCGCGCGGCTCCCGCCGGCAGGTGCGGAGCGGGGAGCGGCGGCGGGGGAGCGGCGGCGAGCGAGCGGACCCGGCGCGCGACCACCCAGGCCGCCAGCGCGGTGAACGCCGCCGTCGCCACGAGCAGCGCGGCCAGCATGGGCGCGGCGATCGGGAGCCGCCCTTCCGGGCTGAGCACCGTCGGCGGCTGGTGCAGGGCCCGCCACCACAGGACCGAGCCGTGCGCGAGCGGCACGGTCAGGAACCCGGCGCAGCCGGCGATCGCCGCCGCCCGTCCGCCCGCCAGCCGCCCTGCCAGCAGGTAGGCGACGTAAGCGGCGAGCATCAGCACCGTCGTGGTCAGCCGCGGGTCCCAGGTCCACCACACTCCCCAGACCGGCCGCCCCCACACCATGCCGAGCACGATGGCGAGGGCGGTGAGGCCGGCGCCGACCTCGCCCGCGGCCCTGCCGATCCGGTCCAGCTCCGGCCTGGGGTGCCGCAGCCGCAGCAGCCCGGCGGCGAAGACCGCCGTGAAGCACAGGTAGGCCGTCCAGGCGGCGGGCACGTGCACGTACATGAGGCGCTGGAGCTCGCCCTGCACGGCGTCGGGCGGCGCCACCGCCAGGCCCGTGACCAGGGCCGCCACGGCTCCCGCCGAGACCAGCGAGCCTGTCAGGGACGGTCGCATGCCGCCTCCTCCCGTTATCACTCTGCGTGACCGTGTCAATCTACCCACCCCGTCCGGGGCCACGGCGGAGGCGCACCCGCCGCAGCAGCCGCCAGGCGATCACGGCGAGGAGGAAACGCCTCAGCAGCCCGCTCAGCAGGCGCCCGGTGCGTGAGGGCGGCTCGCCGCGACCGGGGGGAGGAGGCGGGTAGGCCGTGTCGGCGCTGTGCCTGGCGGCCTGCTCGCTCGTGTACTCGGCGTTGCTGAGCAGGCACGTCTCCCCCTCGCGGTAGGCCCAGCGCCAGTAGCCGTTCGGCTGCCGCCACACCTCAACCCGCATGCCGGCCTCCCGCGTCCACGACCTGCGGCGCGTCCTCCGACGGCACGTCCGGCCGGCCGCCGACCACGCTCTCCCGCACCCGGCGGCGCGGTGGCCGGGCGCGGGACAGGCCCAGCGCCGCGCCAACCTGCCGGGGCTCCAGCGTCGTGAGCCGGCTCTCCGGATACGCCCGCAGGGCCCGCGCCAGCACGTACGCCACCGCCGCGATGACCGGCGGCCCGGCGAGCACGACGATCCGCAGCACCGCGATGACGTCCTCCACAGGAGCCTTCAGCCAGCGCGCGATCAGGTCGTCGGAGGCGGCGAACAGCAGCAGCCCCGTCTGCGCCACCGCCCACACGCCCACCGCCGTCCGCCCGGGACGGTCCCTGACGCGGGCGTCCACGTGATGCCGGCCCCGGTCGCCGGTGACCAGGCGGTCCAGCCACGGCCAGGCGTACATGACGAGGACCATCAGCAGCGGCAGCGCCACCGCGGGCAGGAACGGGGACGGCACCAGGTAGCCGAACACCCGGAACTCGGCCGCGGGGAACAGCCGGATCATGCCCTCCACCCAGCCCATGTAGAAGTCGGGCTGGCCCGGCGTGGTCGCGTTGGCCGGCTTGAACGGCCCCCATATCCACACCGGGTTGATCTGCGCCAGCGCGCCCAGGCCGAAGGTGACCGCCAGCACGCCGGACAGCAGGGCCAGGGAGCGGAAGGCGTACGTGGGCCACATCTTCGAGCCGACGACGTTGCTGTCGCGCCGCCCCGGGCCCGGGAAGTGCGTGTGCTTCTGGCGGATCAGGATCGCCATGTGGACGGCGATCAGCGTGGCGATGAGCGCGGGCAGCAGCAGCACGTGCAGGCCGTACAGGCGGGAGATGATCAGGTTGCCGGGGAACTCGCCGCCGAACAGCAGGAACGCCGCCCACGACCCCACCACCGGCACCGACAGCGCGATCGAGTAGCCGATGCGCAGCCCGGTGCCGGACAGCAGGTCGTCCAGCAGGGAGTAGCCGACGAAGCCATTGGCCAGCGACGTGAGCAGCAGGGTGACGCCGACCAGCCAGTTGATCTCACGCGGCTTGCGGAACGCGCCGGTGAAGAAGATCCGGCAGGCGTGCGCCGCGATCGCCCCCAGGAAGATCAGCGCCGACCAGTGGTGGACCTGACGGAACAGCAGCCCGCCGCGCACGTCGAAGCTGAGCTCGACCGCCGAGGCGTAGGCGGCCGACACGTACGAGCCGTGCAGCGGCGCGTACGAGCCCCCGTAGACCGTCTCGGCGCTGCTCGGCACGAAGAAGAAGGTGAGGAACACCCCGGTCGCGACCAGCGTGATGAAGCTGTAGAGGGCGATCTCGCCCAGCATGAACGTCCAGTGGTCGGGGAAGACCTTGGCCAGCGTGGTCCGGGTGATCTCGGCGGCCCGCAGCCGCCCGTCCACCCAGCGCCACCCGGTCCGCCCCAGGCGCCGGAGGATCACATCGGCCTCCAGTAGCCCGCGCCGACCGGCTCGTGGAAGTCGCCGGCGGCCACCAGCACCCCGTCGGGCCCGAGCCTGAGCGGCAGTTGCGGCAGCGAGCGGGCGGCCGGGCCGAACACCGGCTCCGCGCCGCGCAGCACGTCGAACACCGACTGGTGGCACGGGCAGACCAACCGCTCCTCGGGCCGCATGTACTGGCCGACGGGGCAGCCGGCGTGGGTGCACAGCTTGGAGTAGGCGATGATGCCGCCGACCGTCCAGCTCTCGCGGCCCCGCGGCAGGTCCAGGCGGGCCGGGTCCACGTGCAGCAGCAGCGCCATGCTGTCGCCGGTGTCGCGGTGGCCTTCGGGGAAGACCGTCAGCATCGTGCCCCGGACGACCCGCTCGGGACGGATGAGGTAGCCGTCCTGGTCCACCAGGCGTACGCCGTCCCGCCAGGCGGTGGTGGCCAGCGCGACCGCGGGGGAGGGGCCGTGCACCAGCAGCGACCGCAGCGGGAACAGCCCGGCCAGGCCGAGCGTGCCGAGCGCCGCCGTCAGCATGCGGCGCGGCAGCCGGCCGGCGGGCCGCCCGAACTCCGACTCCAGCGCCTCGCGCTCCTCCGGCGGGGAGCGCATCGGCTCGCGCTCCTCGACGTACGGGCCCTGCGGCAGCAGCCGGGCCGCCCACAGCGTGAACCCGGCGGCCAGCCCGGCGAAGGCCAGGCCGAAGCCGAGCCCGAGCAGCAGCCGGTCGTGGCCGCTCACGTAGCCGAACGCGGCCAGCGCCGCGCCGAGCACGGTCACCGCGAAGCCCACGGCGATGCCGCGCTCGGCCCGCCGTCCCCGATCGCTCATGGCGCCCTCTTCCCGATCAGGCGGATGAACAGCAGGAGCAGGCCGAGCCCGGCCAGCAGGGCGACCGCGCCCTCGGCGACCGGGCCGATGCCGCCCAGCGGGTTGCCGCCGTGGTCGAGCTGGGGGCGGGTGGTGGTCAGGTAGGAGGCGATGGAGTTCACCTCGGCGTCGCTGAGCACCGAGGGCGGGAAGGCGGGCATCGCGCCCGGGCCGATCCGCACGGCCTCGGCGATCTGCGTGGGCGTGGAGTGGAGCAGCGGGGGAGCGGCCAGCCCGTGGGCCAGCGTGCCGCCCGACTGCGCGCCGGAGTGGCAGGAGGCGCAGGTGGCCATGTAGAGCTCGCGGCCCAGCCGCACGTTCCCTGGCGCGACCTGGGGGATGGCCGGCCCCGGGCCGAGCGCGGCGATGTAGGAGGTGAGCGCGGCGATGTCGGCCTCGGTGAACGCGGGCGGGTGGCGTTCGGGGCGCACGTCGGGCCGCGGGATCGGCATGCGTCCCGTCGAGAGCTGGTAGTCGGCGTTCGCCGCGCCCACGCCCTTGAGCGACGGCCCGCGGTGGCTGCCCTCGCCCCCCTGGCCGTGGCAGGTCGCGCAGTGCGCGCCGAAGAGGTCCCTGCCGCGCTCCTCCGGGGACGGGGACGGGGACGGGGACGGCGGCCCGGCGAGCACGTGCTCGATCATCGCTCACCTCCGGACGCGGACGAGGCGACGGACGGCCTCGGAGCGCTCATTTCCCGGGGCCCGTCCATCCACGCGAGGAAGACGGCAAAGATCGCGCCGAGATATACCAGGTCAGCCGGTATCCACATGATCAGCCCGGCCAGTTGCTGATCGGTCAGCGGGTCGGCGCCCGACGCCAGCGCGGCCGCCGCCTGACCGGGGAACAGCGGCGCCCCGGCCAGGGTCAGGACCGCGCCGAGCGCCGCGCTCGGCAGCGCCGTGGCGAACAGGTAGAGGATGGCGACGGGCGGGTTCAGCCGTGACCGGGAGGACGACAGCACGTGCGTCCACAGCAGGTAAGAGGTCCCCAGGAAGCAGGCGTGCTCCACCAGGTGCGCCACCGGGTCGCGCAGCGCCAGCTCGTACGGGCCCGGCAGGTGCCAGAACCAGAGCACGCCCACGTGCGCCGCCCAGGCCGCGACCGGCCGTCTCGGCACCCGGCGCAGGACGTGCCTGGCCAGGGCGAGCACCCGCCGCGCCCGCCGGGGCAGTGCCAGGGTGAGCGGCAGGCCGGGCGAGCCGGCGGCCAGCAGCGGACCGGCCGCCGAGATGAGGATCATGTGCTGCAGCATGTGGGTGGAGAACCGCTCGTCGGCGACCGCGTCGAGGGGCGGCAGCAGGGCCGCCGCGACCGACCCGAGCCCGCCCGCGAAGGCCCACACCCTGACCCGGCCCAGCCGGCGCGCGCCCGTACGCGGCGAGCGGCCGGGGCCGCCGAGCCGCCGCAGCCCGAGCAGGTAGCCGGCGACGGCCAGGACCAGCCAGCAGACCACCGGCGCCACCCCGGCCAGGTCCGGCCCGCCCGCGTGATGGTGCAGGGCCACATGGTGCAGGGCCATTGGGTGCAGGGCCGTCACCCGCATGCGGCCAGCACCGCCACCGCGACCGCGCCGAACACGATCATCAGGCAGGACAGAGCGTCGAGCCCGAGCCCCAGCTCGGCCAGGAACCTCGCCCGCCGTTCCCGCCGCCCCTCCGGCTCGGTCAGGTGACGCAGGCGCAGCCGCCACGCGACGGCCAGCGCCGCGACCGCGACGACGCCGGGCAGGACGGTGGCCAGCAGCGCGAAGAGGCGCACGGGGATGCCGGCCACGTCGCGGTGGCCGATGGAGCAGGCCACCTCCACCACGGCCCAGGCCACCAGCAGGTGCAGCGCCCAGGCCAGCACGCCGCCCACGACGGCGAAGGCCAGCAGCCACCGCGCCGCCCGCCGGGTGCTCGGCCGCGTGGTCACAGGCGCGGGCTCAGGTAGAGGGAGAACAGGATGGCCAGCCATACCCCGTCCACGAAATGCCAGTAGAACGACACGATCCGCACCCGCTCGTGATGGGTGCGGCCGAACTTGCCGGCCAGCGCCGCCACCAGCGTGAAACCCACCATGAGCAGGCCGGTGAAGACGTGCGTGCCGTGGAAGCCGGTGATGACGTAGAACAGCGAGCCGTAGGTGTTCGTGGTCCAGGTGAACTCCGACAGCTTGGTGGCGTACTCGCTGATCTGGACGCCCAGGAAAGCCGCGCCGAACAGCATCGTGAGCGCCAGCATGCCCCTGAGCAGCCACCGCCGGTCGTGCCTGATCGCCCAGTCGGCCCAGACCATCCAGACGCTGCTCGTCAGCAGCAGCCCGGTCATCGCCAGCGGCTTGGCCAGCTCGGGCTTCTTGATGCCCGGCGGCGGCCACTCCGCGGAGGTCAGGAACCGCAGGTAGAAGTACGAGGCCAGCAGGCAGGCGAACAACGTCGCCTCGGTGGCCACGAACAGCACCATCCCCCACCAGGACGGGGTGCGGCCCTTGGGCGCGCTGCTCAGCGCCTCGGGCTCGGTGATCTCGTCGATCGTGGTCATGCCCGCGCGGCCTCCCTCGGCCAGAGCCAGCGGATGAGGACCAGTGCGGTCGCGACGCCGAAGGCGACGGCGAAGCCGGGCCGGTCGAACAGCAGGGCGGCGACGGCCAGGAACAGCGAGCCCGCGCCGGCGAGCGGCAGCCACGAGTGCTCCGGCATCTCCAGCGGCCCCTCCGGCTCGCCGTCCAGCTCCGAGGTGCGCAGCACCAGGTGCCCGTCGGCCAGCACCCGCGCCTCGGACGTCGCGCCCTCGGCGAGCGAGGCGCGCGAGCGCTCGTCCCACATCGGGTGCAGGCTGTGGACGGTGGGGATGACCGCGAAGTTGTACGGCTTCGGCGGGGACGCCGCCGCCCACTCCAGCGTCTCGCCGCCCCAAGGGTCGGCGGGCGCGACCGGGCCGCGCCGGTGCGCGTACCAGAGCGTGCCGAGCACGACCAGCAGCCCGGCGGTCAGCAGGTAGGCCCCGATGGTCGCGGCCATGGCCCACGGTTCCCAGCCGATGCCCGACGGGAAGGTGTAGACGCGGCGCGGCATCCCCAGCAGCCCGGAGACGTGCATGGGCAGGAACGTCAGGTTGAACCCGGCGAAGGTGAGCCAGAACGCCCAGCGCCCGGCCCGCTCGCTCGTCATCGTGCCGGTCAGCTTCGGCCACCAGTGGAACAGCCCGCCGATGATGGGGAACACCGCGCCGCCGAACAGCACGTAGTGGAAGTGCGCGACCACGAAGTAGGAGTCGGTGACCTGCTGGTCGAAGGGGACGACGGCGAACATCACCCCGGTCACGCCGCCCATCGTGAACACCACGATGAACCCGGCCGCCCACAACATCGGCGTCTTCAGCACGACCCGGCCCATGAGCATGGTGGCCAGCCAGGAGAAGACCTGGATCCCGGCGGGGATCGACACCACGATGCTGGCGGCGGAGAAGAACGTCAGCGACAGCTGCGGCAGGCCCACCGCGAACATGTGGTGCACCCACACCCCGAAGCTGATCACCCCGGTCGCCACCGTGGCCAGCACGATGAGGCTGTAGGCGGCGATCGGGCGGCGGGCGAAGACCGGCACGATCGAGGAGACGATGCCGAGCGCGGGCAGCACGATGATGTACACGTCGGGATGGCCGAACAGCCAGAACAGGTGCTGCCACAGCACCGCGTCCCCGCCCGCCGCCGGGTTGAAGAAGTGCGTCCCGAACCGGCGGTCCAGGAAGAGCAGGAAGTTGGCGGTGTTCAGCGGCGGCAGCGCGAACACCACCATGAACGAGGTGACCACCAGCGCCCACACGAACACCGGCACCCGGTTCAGCGTCATGCCGGGCGCGCGCAGCTTCAGCGCCGTGGAGATGAAGTTGATCGCGCCCGCCGTCGTGGACACGCCCAGGAACAGCAGCCCCAGCGTGTAGACGTCCAGATTGGGGCCGGGGGCGAAACGGGGGCCGGTGAGCGGCACGTACGCGAACCACCCGCCGTCCGGCGCGGCGCCGAACGGCAGGCTGCCGAACAACAGCACCCCCGCCAGCGCGAACACCCAGTAGCCGAAGGCGTTCAGCCGCGGGAAGGCCATGTCCCTGGTGCCCAGCATGAGCGGGAACAGGAAGTTGCCGAACCCGAACAGCATCGGCGTCGCGAACAGGAAGATCATCGCGGTGCCGTGCAGGCTGAAGAGCTGGTTGTAGGTCTGCGGCGCGACCACGCCGGCGTCCGGGGCGATGAGCTGGGTGCGCATCACCACGGCCTCCAGCCCGGCCAGCGTGAAGTACACGCCGGCGGTCACCAGGTAGCGGCGGCCCACGCGCTTGTGGTCCACCGTGGTCAGGAAGCCGCGCAGGCCGGGCGGCTCCTGCCAGCGGCGCGCGACGCGCTCGGCGGCGCTCGCCCGCGCCCCGGTGACGGTCTCCACGTGCTACTCCAGACTGTCCAGATAGGCGGTGATGACCCGCAACTGCTCCGGCGCGAGCGGCTGCGGCGGCATACGGTTGCCCGGCTTGTACGCCTGCGCGTTCGCGATCCAGGCGGCCAGGTCGGCCGGCGTGTTGTGCAGGGTGCCCGCGCCGAGGAAGCGGCGTCCGCCGACGTGCGTCAGGTCCGGCCCCTGCTTGCCCGCCGCCGACGTCCCGGCGACCGTGTGGCAGGAGGCGCAGGACGCCGCCTCGAACACCTGCCGCCCCTCGCCCGCCGCGGTCGCCGGCCGCGACTGCCGGGCCAGCCACGCGGTGAAGGCGGCGTCCGGCTCGGCCACGATGTGCAGGGCCATCCGGCCGTGCTGGGTGCCGCAGTACTCGGCGCACTGACCCCGGAACAGGCCCGGCCGGTTCGCCGTGAACCACATGTCGTTCACCCGTCCGGCGACCAGGTCGGTCTTCACCGTGAGCTGCGGCACCCAGAAGCTGTGGTTGACGTCGGCGGTGCGCAGCCGTACGTGGACGGTGCGCCCGACCGGCACGTGGATCTCGTTGGCCGTGGTGAAGTGCGAGGCGGGGTAGCGGACCTCCCACCACCACTGGTGCCCGGTCACCTCGACGGTCAGCGCCTTCGGGTCACGCGGGTCCTCGAACGCCCGCATCGCGTCCAGGCCGGTCAGGTACGTGAAGGTGAGGATGACGGCGGGGACGGCGAGCCCCCACACCACGACGAACCGGCGTCCCGACGCGGTGCCCGCGGTCGCGTCGCGGCGCCGCGCGACCGCCCACAGCACCAGGACCGTGACCACGACGCACACCACCACGGCGATGCCGAACAGCAGCCACCACAGACCGGCCACCCGCGCCGCGCCGGGACCGCCCGGCGACAGCGCCGACGGGGCGCCGGCGGAGCAGGACGCGGCGAGGAGCGGCGCGCAGGCCGCGGCCGTGCGCCCGATCTTCGTTGCCGCCACGCTCGGAGCCTCCCGTCCCCCTGTCCGCGCAGGCTAACCCGGAGCCTCGACCCGGCCCGCTCGCCACGCCAGCGACCTGGGGAAACTTGTCCAGCGCGGCGGTCGGCGCGATGCTGGCCGTGCCTCCCTCCGGATCCGTCGTTCTTCGGGAGGTAGCCGTGTCCGACCGCCGGGCCGCGCGACCGTGATCAACGTCCTGGGCGCCGCCGCGCTGTGGTGCGGGCTGGCCGCGTCGTTGGCCGCCGCGCTCACCTGGCCGCGCGCCCGTAGCCGCGCCCTGGCGGTCGGCGGCACGAGGGCGGCGCTCGGCGCCGCGCTCCTCGCCTTCCTGCTGCTGGAGACCGCGCTCGTCACCCACGACTTCGGCGTGGGGTTCGTGGCCCGGCACGGCGGACGTGAGGTGCCGCTCTTCTTCACGGTCACCAGCCTGTGGTCGGCGCTGGAAGGATCGCTGGTCCTGTGGCTGCTGATCCTCACCGGCGTCGCCGCCGTCGCCGCGCGGGCCCGCGATCCGCTCCAGCCGGTGGCGATGACCGTCGTCATGCTGGTCTGCGCCGCGTTCTTCGCGCTCACCGCGCTCGCCGCCGACCCCTTCGTGCCGGCCGACCCCGTCCCGGCGAACGGGCCGGGCCCCGACCCGCTGCTGCGCGGCAACCCGCTGATGGGGGTGCATCCGCCGCTGCTCTACCTGGGCTTCGCCGCCCTGGTGGCGCCCTTCGGGTACGGTGTCGCCTGCCTCGTCACCGGCGGCACGGCTCCGGCCCGCGTCAGGGCCTGGACGCTGGCCGCGTGGATCCCGCTGACCGCCGGGATCGTGCTCGGCGCGTGGTGGTCGTACGGGGTGCTCGGGTGGGGCGGCTACTGGGAGTGGGACCCCGTCGAGAACGCCTCCCTGATGCCCTGGCTGCTCGCCACGGCGCTGCTGCACGCCGTCAGGACGCGCTCGCTGGTCAACTGGACGACGCCGCTGGCCGTGGGGGCGTTCCTGCTGGTGCTGCTCGGCACGTTCCTGACCCGGAGCGGGGCGGTGGCGAGCGTGCACTCCTTCACCCGCTCGGAGGCGGGGCCGGCGCTGCTCGGGCTGCTGACGGTCGCGCTGGTCGGCGCGGGCGGCCTGCTCGCCCGGCGGGCGCGGCAGCCGCGGCCGGCGGCCCGGCCGGACCCGGCGCTCCTGCTCGGCTGCGCGCTCCTGACCGTGCTGGCCGGCACCGTGCTGCTCGGCACCCTGTTCCCCGCCGTCGCCGAGTTCCTGCACGGCGAGCAGGTGTCGGTCGGGCCGCCGTACTACGACCGCACCGTGGTGCCGGGCCTGCTGGCGCTGGTCGTCCTCATGGGAGCGGGCGTGCGCCGCGCGGGCCGCGGCCTGGCCGTGCCCGTCGCGGCGGGGGCCGCCACCGTCGCCTGCCTCGGGTTCACCGGCCGCCACCCCGTCATGGCCCTGGTCGCCTTCGGGGCGGCGGCGTTCGCGCTGGCGGCGCTCGCGGGACGCCTGCTCGGCCCGGCCCGCGAGCGGCTCGACCGCAGACGCGCGGGCGCGCTGCTCGCGCACGCGGGGGTCGCCCTGGCCGCCGTCGCCGTCGCCGCCTCCACCGCCTACGCCGAGGAGAGCCAGGGCCGGCTCCAGCAGGGCGGCTCCCTCCTGGCTGGCGGCTACAGCGTGCGGCTCGACGGCGTCGAACGGCAGCGGACCGGTGACGCCATGACGGCGACCGCCCGCGTCACCGTCACCCGCGAGGGACGGCTCGCCGGGGTGCTGCGGCCCTCGCTCGTGTTCTTCCCCGCCCGCGGCGGCTCGCCGGTCGCCCGGCCGGCCATCCGCGGCGGGCTCGCGGGCGATCTGTACGTGTCCGTGACGGAGATCGACCAGGAGGGGACCGAGGTGATGCTGCGGGTGGCGGTGAACCCCCTCATGGGGATGCTCTGGGGAAGCGGCGGCCTGATCGCCCTGGGCGGCCTCCTCGCCGCGCTCCCCATGGGCCGCGGGCGAACCCGCACCTCCGGGGCGGCCCGACGCGAGGAGGTGACGGTGGCATGAGGCGGCTGCCGGCCGTCGTCGCCGTCGTTGTGGCCTTGCCGATGCTGGTGGCCGTGCTCGTCCACGCCCTCGGCGACGACCGGGAAGGGACGTGGATCGCGCCCGAGCGGCGCAGGCCCGACCTGTCCGGTCACACGCTCGACGGGCGGCCGTTCACGCTCGCCGGCCTGCGCGGCAGCCCGGTCCTCGTCACCGTGTGGGCCTCCTGGTGCGACCCGTGCCGCGAGGAGTTCCCGCTGCTCGTCGCCGCCGCACGCGACCTGCGCGGCGTCCGTGTGCTCGGGGTGGACCTGCGCGACGCGGCCGGCGCGGCCCGCGCGTTCCTGACGGAGACGGGCGCGACGTCCTTCCCGCACCTGTCCGACCCCGACGGGCGGCTCGCTCTCGAACTCGGGGCGCGGGGCGTGCCGGAGACGTTCCTGCTCGACCGGGACGGCTTCGTCGTCGACCGCCTGATCGGCACGCTCACCCCCGGCTGGATCGAGGCGCACGTGCCGCCGCTGCTGGACCCATGATGGCCAGGCTCGCCGCACTGATCCTGACCGTGCTCGCCGCCCTGGCGCTCTGGAACTCCGCCCAGAGGGAGCCCGGCCTGGCCGAGCGGACGCACGACCTCGCCGCGATGGTGCGCTGCCCGGACTGCTCGGGCGTGTCGGCGGCGGAGTCGTCCTCGGCGATGGCCCTGTCGGTCCGGGCCGAGATCGAGCGCCTGCTGCGCGCCGGCGTCGGCGACGACGACATCCTCCGGCATTTCCGGCAGCGTTACGGGGACTGGATCCTGCTCTCCCCGCCGATGACGGGGCTGCCGCTGGCGCTCTGGGCGCTTCCCGCGGCGGCCGTCCTGGCACTGATGCCCCTGGCCGCGCGCCGACGGCGCCCGCCGCCTCGCGGCTCCTCGGCAGCGTACGCGCCCGTGGCCGCCAAGACCGTGCCCGTGGTCGCGCTCGGCGTCCTGGCCGTCGTCGCGGGGGCCGTCGTGATCCGGGTGAGTCACGAACCCGCGCGACCGGTGACGGCGGACCAGCCCGACGACCCGGTGGCCAGGGGACGGCTGCTCGCGTCCGCCGGCGACCACGAGGGCGCGGTCCGTGCCTACCGGGAGGCCCTGCGCCGGCGTCCCGACGACCGCGCCGCGCTCTCCCTGCTCGGACTGCAGCTCATCGAGACGGGACGGGCCGCCGAGGCCGTGTCCCTGCTGAGGAAGGTGGCCGACCGCCGGTCACGGGACGCCGACCTGCTGCTCGTCCTCGGCACGGCGCAGCTGGCCACCGAGCCGGAGCGGGGCCGCCGCACGCTCGCCCGCTTCCTGACCGTCGCCCCCGCAGGACACCCGGCGGTGCCGCGGATCCGTGACCTCCTCTTGCATTCGGTACCCAGGTACGGGCTTAACGTCGGAACATGACGGAAAACCTCGCCCCTGATGAGGTATGGGCTCCCTCCGCGTGCACGCTGCCCACGGTCGAGCGGCCACTGCGGGTGGCCGAGTTCGATGCGCTGTTCGCCGAGACCGTCCGGGCGGTGCGGCGGCCCGGGCGGGAGCGGCTGCGGCTGGAGCTCGCCCCTGGCCCGGACAACGCCGCCAGGGCCGCCGAGCTGGCGGCGCGGGAGAGCGGCTGCTGCTCCTTCTTCACCTTCGTCCTCACCGTCGCCGACGGCGGTCTCGCGCTGGAGGTGGCGGTGCCGCCGGAGCACGTCGAGGTGCTGGACGCGCTGGCCGAACGCGCGGGGAGATCGGCGTGAGGCAGGACCCCGACGGCCCGTACCTGCGCAGCGGGCAGGTCGCCGAGCGGGCCGGGGTCAACCCGCAGACCCTGCGTTACTACGAACGCCGGGGGCTGATCGCCGAACCGGCCCGCAGCCCCGGCGGGCACCGCGCCTACCCGCCGGACACGGTCACCCTGCTGACCGTGATCAAGGCGGCCCAGCGGCTCGGCTTCACCCTGGACGAGGTGGCCGAGCTGCTCGACACCGGGCGGCGCGGCCATCCCACCCCTGACCTGCGGGCCCGCGCCCAGGCCAAGATCGCCGAAGTGGACGCGAAGATCGCCGACCTGACCACGATCAGGACGGCGCTGGGCCAGGTGGTGAGCGCCGGCTGCGACAGCCTGACGCACTGCACCTGCCCCGACTGCCCGCTGCCCTTCGCCGACCTCGCCCTCAGGAGCGGGAGGCCGCCGGGCCGGCCAGCCCGCGCTCGATGGCCTCGATGATCCGGGGACGCAGCTCCGCGACGCTGACGATCGCGTCCACCGAGCCGACCTCCACGGCCCGCTGGATGCTGTGCACCCGGTCGAACTCCGCGGCGATCTCGCCCAGCTTCTCCGCCCGCACGGCCGCCTGCACCTCCACGAGCTGGGCGTTCAGCACCGCCCGCTCGGCCCCGGTGAGCCCCGAGAGGCGCCCCTGCAGCTCGGTGACGCGCGCGTCGGTCGCCGTGCGGTGGTTCACCTCGCCGGCGAACACCACGGCGGCCGCCGGCGCCCCGCCCAGCACCGAGGCGAACGAGCCTTCCAGCGCGAGCACGGTCATGTTCGGGTTGAGCGCCTTGGAGAACACCACGAACGCCCCGCCGTGGTAGCGCGAGATCACGCAGAACACGATCGGGCCCTCGAAGTTGACGATCGCCCGGCCGATCTCCGCGCCGTACTCGAGCTGGAGCTTGCGCATCGACTCCGGCGAGCCGTCGAAGCCGGACAGGTTGGCCAGCACCACCAGGGGCCGGTTGCCGGACGCCGCGTTGATCGCGCGGGCGGTCTTCTTCGACGAGCGCGGGAAGAGCGTGCCCGCGGTGTAGGTGTCGGGGCCGTCGGTGGGCGGGAAGCCCCGCCTCGGCACCGCGCGGGACTCGATGCCGATCAGGCAGACCGGCCGGCCGCCGATGTGCGCGTCCTGGACCGCGGCCGTCTCCGCGTCGGCCATGCCCGCCCAGCGCTCCAGCACCGGATGGTCCTGGTCGGCCAGCGCGCGCATCACCGTACGGATGTCGAACGGCTTCTTGCGGTCCGGGTTGTGCTCGGCCGAGAAGATCTCGCCCACCGTGGCGAAGTCGCTGCCCGCGACCGCGTGCGGGAAGGGCGAGATGTCCCGGTCGGCGGGGTCGCTGGTGACGGCCCGCCGCGGCCCGGTCTCGCCGGGCGCGACGTAGGTGTGGTCGTAGTGCGCCATCAGCACGTCGTGGGCGGCGCGCAGGTCGGGGGCCCAGTATTGCGCCTGGCCGTTCGGGCCCATGACGCGGTCGTAGCCGCCGATGCCGAAGTTGTCCTCGGCCGACACCCCGCCGGAGAAGTCCAGCGACTGCTTGCCGGTGAGCACCATCGCCGAGTCCGGGGTCATCACCAGGACGCCCTTGGTGTGCATGAGCATCGTCGCCTCGGCGTTCCAGTAGGGCTGGGCGCCGACGTTGATCCCGGCGACCACGACGTTGATCTCGCCGCCCGCCTGCGTGAACGTGACGATGCGCTTGAGCGCCGCCGCGACCCAGTCCATGTTCTCGGTGCCCGAGGTCATCGAGATCCGCGCGCCCGCCGACAGCGCGTACCACTCCAGCGGGACGCGCATCCGCTCGGCGAGGTCGAGCGCGGCGATCACCCGTGAGCACTCCGGCTCCGACAGCGCGCCCAGCGCCTTGGTCGGGTCGCCGAGCAGGACCACGCGGGTGACGCCCTCCGGGTGCCGCTCGGTCGGCGTCGAGACGACGCCCGCCACGATCGCCGCGGTGTTGCGGCCCTTCGGCCGCTCCACCGGCACGAGCGCGCCGTGCTCGTCGAGGTCGTGCTCGACGAAGCGGCCGAGCATGGCGCTCAGCTCGTACGGGTAGACGTTGCCGCGCCGGGCGGCCCGCAGCACCTTCTGGCGGTAGTCGTCGAGTGGCAGCACCGGCTCCGTCGAGGGCTTCTCCACGTGCAGGGTCGCGCCGCGGCCGGCGTCGAGCGTGATGCGCACGGCGACCTCGCTCAGCTCGCCCGCGGCGTTGCGCTGGCGGGCCACGAACAGGACCTCCTCCAGCCCCGCGCCCACCGTGGTCGGCAGGATGCGCTGGACCAGCGCGTTGAGCTCGTCGTGCGAGATCTCGGTGGCCGGCCAGACGTACATCATGATGCGGTTGGTGTCGAGGCGCTTGTTCTGCGGGCGCTGCGCCTGGAAGTTGCGGATCGCGTCGAGGCCCGCGGTGAGCGCGTCCTCGACGGCCGGCAGCGCGACCAGCCTGCCGTCGGCCTCGCGCAGCGGCGTCAGGTCGCGGACCTGGCCCATCGCGAGCAGCCGCTCGTCGGTGGGGTTGCTCTTCGCGACGGCCTTGAACAGGTAGATCTCCTCGTCGACCGACGGCAGCCGGGTGAGGTCGAACTCGCGCCATCGTTGGAGCTGGAGGCGCTGCGCGATCTGCGGATGGATGCCGCGGATCAGCCGGTCCTCGGCGAAACCCGTCCCGTCGGGCCGGAAGGTGAAGTGGTGGTGCATCACGGCGCCGCCGGTGCCGGCCACGATGACGGTGATCCGCTGGACGCCCGCGGGCCGCGCGTGCTCGGCGACGAGCCCGTCCAGCCGTACGGCCAGGGCGTCGTCGTCGGGCTGGTCCTCCCAGGTGACGTAGACGTCCACGGCCATCTCGGGCCCGTCGGCCTCGGCGGTGAGCGTGGCGGCGGCCCTGAGCGCGTCCGGCAGGGCGGTGATGTCGGCGGCGGTGGCGACCACGCGGATCGCGCCGTCCGAGCCCGCGCGGGTCGCCGTGACGAACCGGCAGCCGTCGATGTCGCGCGCGACGACCTCCGACAGCCCGCGGTTGCCGTAGTAGCGCCGGGTCAGCACCTCCAGCAGCGGCGCGTGGTCGCGCCCCGGCCGGCCGATCCGCTGGCCGAGCAGCCGGACCAGCGGCTCGGCGCTGGCCACCATCGCCTGGATCCGCTCGGCGCGGTCGGGCGCGTGCGGGTCGCGGTCGAGGTGGCGCAGGTGGCCGCGGACCGCCGCGTACACCTCGGCGCGGTTGCGCCGCAGCAGCGGCTGGGCGAACCAGCGGAACACCACGCCGCGGGCCAGGTCGGTCAGCGTGGGGAAACGTACCTGGGTGGCCTCGACCAGGTGCTCAAGGGTGAGCCCCGCGGGCTCGCTCAGCGACTCCAGCGGCGGCGGGCCGGCCAGCCACCGGCGCAGCAGCTCCGACACGATCGCGACGCCCGCGCTCATCCGCTGCTGCGCCAGGAAGATCCGGAACACCGCGGACTCCAGCTCCGGCGTCCGGTCGAGACTCGTGACGCCGTAGTGGGCGAGGACCTTGGCGAGCTTGGCCTGGAAGCCCTCGGTGAGGCCGGCGCGTTCGACGTCGAGGCTCTGCAGGTAGCTGTGGAAGAACTCGCGCGGGCTGTGCACCGCGCTGTCGGACCCGGCGCCGAGGTCGCCGCTCGGCTTGTTGCGGCTCAGCTCGCACAGGTCGGCGAAGACGGTGAGCAGGTCGAGCTCGCCTTCGAGCACCTGGCCGCCCAGCTCGTCGCGGGCGGACACGTAGTCCGACAGCACCCGCTGGTGGCCCTGCGGATCGGCGTCGAAGCCCAGCAGCAGCCCGCGCAGGTGCCGCAGGCCGCGCTCGGCCCGCTCGGCCGCGGGGGCGTCCGCCGGCTCGGCCGGCAGGTCGATCTCGGCGACGCCGGACTCCTCCTGCGGGCTGTCGTCGGTGAGCGGCTCCAGGCGCATCAGGGCCGCGCCGGTCTCGACCTGGCTCCCCACCGGGACCGGGCACTCGCGCACCCGGGCGCGGAACGGCGCGCGCAGCACCGTCTCCATCTTCATGCTCTCCAGGACCAGGATGGGCGCGCCCGCCTCGATCTCGTCGCCCACCGCCACCGGCGCCGCCACGACCAGCGCGGGGGCGGGGGAGCGGACCACGCCGCCCTCGTCGCGGCTGATCCGGTGGGTGACGCCGTCGACCTCGACCAGGTGGGTCGGGCCGTGGGCGGCCGCCACCAGGCGGAAACGGCGGCCGTTGACCACGATCTGGCCGCTGTGCGCGTCGAACCGGTCGACCTCGACGTCCGCGTGGTGCGCGTCGCCGCCGCCGGAGACGCCCACCCGGAACCGCTCGGGACCGACCCTGGCCACGCTCACGCGGTAGCCGACGCCGCGGAGCTTGAGGTCCAGCGGGCGGCCCGGGTCGTGCCGCACCTGAGGACGGCCGCCGTAGGCGGTGGACAGGAGCCGGCGGAGGCTGAGCTCCTCCTCGTCGCGGTAGGCCCTGATGGCGGCGGCGACGAGGGCGACGGCGGAGTGGCGGTGGCTGACCAGGCGGCCTTCGGCGCGTACGCGGTCGATCCAGCCGGTGTCGGCCCGGGCGGTGACGACCTCGGGCTGGTCGAGCAGGTCGAGGATGAAGCTCTTGTTGGTGGCGCCGCCCTCGATGATCACGGTGATGTCGGTCATCGCCCGGCGCAGCCGGCCCAGCGCCTGCTCGCGGTCGCGGCCGTACGCGATGATCTTCGCGATCATCGAGTCGAACGCGGCCGGGATGACGTCGCCCTCCCTGACGCCGGTGTCGACGCGGATGCCGGGCCCGGCGGGCAGCACCAGGCGCGCGACGCGTCCGGGGGACGGCGCGAAGTCGCGGTCGGGGTCCTCGGCGTTGAGCCGGGCCTCGACGGCGTGGCCGGTCTCGACCGGCGGCGGCCCCTCCAGCCTGCCGCCCGCGGCCACGTGGAGCTGCAGCCGGACCAGGTCGGTGCCGGTGGTGACCTCGGTGATGGGGTGCTCGACCTGCAGCCGGGTGTTGACCTCCAGGAAGGCGAACAGCTCCTCGCCGGGGTGGTAGAGGAACTCCACGGTGCAGGCGCCGCGGTAGCCGACCGCTTTGGCCAGCCGCTCGGCCGACGCCTTGAGCTCGGCGGCCTGCTCCTCGGTCAGGACCGGGGAGGACGACTCCTCGATGACCTTCTGGTTGCGCCGCTGGACCGAGCAGTCGCGTACGCCGAGCGCCCACGCGGTGCCCTGGCCGTCGGCGACGACCTGGACCTCGACGTGCCGGGCCCCCGTGACCAGCCGCTCCAGGAACACCACGCCGGAGCCGAACGCGCGCAGCGCCTCCTGGCGGGTGCGCTCGTAGGCGTCGGCCAGCTCCTCCTCGGAGGTGATCACGCGGATGCCCCGGCCGCCGCCGCCGGCGCTCGCCTTGAGCATCAGCGGGTAGCCGATCTCCTGGCCGGCGCGCAGCGCCTGCTCCAGGGTGGCCACCTCGCCGCGGCTCCACGGCGCGACCGGGACGCCGGCCTCCTCGGCGAGCAGCTTCGCGCCGATCTTGTCACCGAGCCGGCGCATCGCCTCGGCGCCGGGCCCGATGAAGGTCACCCCGATCTTCTCGCACAACTCGGCGAAGGCCGGGTCCTCGGCCACGAAGCCCCAGCCGACCCAGGCGGCGTCGGCCCCGGTCTCGACGAGCGCCCGCTCCAGGACGGCGTGGTCGAGGTACGGCCGGGCCGAGGCGGGCCCGAGCAGATGCGCGAGATCGGCCTCCCGGACGAAGGTGGCGTCACGATCGGCGTCGGTGTAGAGGGCGACCGTCTCGATCCGCGCCCCGGTCTCCGCCGAGAGGTCCCTGACCGCGTGGATGAGCCGCATCGCGGCCTCTCCGCGGTTGACGATGGCGACACGTTTGAACACCGACTGATTCTCCCCGCTGTCACGTGCGCGAGGCGACGTTCATCGCATCGCGTCGCCTCCACCCGTTCCACGGTGCTCGAACATCATCATTCGCGGCGCCATATGGAGGCCGCCACATTGTAAAAGATCCGCCTCGTGACGGGGTGTGCGCGTCGTCGTTACCGGCGGGTATCAGCCCTGGTAAGGCGGCGCGACGCCCCACCCCCAATGCGGCACCGGGGCCTGCTCGACGGGGGTGGCGCCGGGCTGGGAGTTGGCCAGGGCGAGCCTGGTGCCCCATTCGATGTAGCCCATGAACGCGGCGCGGAACTCCGGGTCGTCCGGCAGCCCGACCTCGTCGGCCGCGTCGACCAGCAGGTTGACCCAGCGGCGGCGCTGCTGCTCGCTGATCCCCTTGTCGCGGTGCATGCCGAGCATGTGAGGGTAGCCCCCGCGCTCGCCCGTGTAGCGGGCCGGGCCGCCGAACACCTCGGCCAGCCACATGGCGACGAAGCGGGGGTGGCCGGGGTCCATGTGGGCGAACAGCGGCCCGACGACGTCGTCGGCCTTGACCAGCTCGTAGAAGCGCTCGGTGAGCCGTTCGAGCGCCTCGGTGCCGCCGGCCCACTCGTGCAGGGAGGGGACGGAGGCGCCGGGGCCGCGCACCTGGGTCTGCTCGTAGTGGCGCATCTCCTCGATCTGCTCCACGTAGGGGCGGATCTCCTTGAAGAAGGCGGGGAAGTGCTCGCCCGCCCTGAAACCCTTCAGGTGGTCCTCGGCCGAGGTCCAGGTGATGCGCAGGATGTAGCAGGCGGGCTCGTCCACGCAGCGGCTGAGCTCGTAGTCCACGCACTGCGGTGCTTCGGCGAGCGACCGGGCCGCCCTGCCGTAGGCGGCCTCGAACTCCGCCGAGGCCTCGGCGGGTATGCGATAACGGATGTACTCCACGATCACGATGGTTCCTCTCGGAGGGTGTAATCATGTAAGCACACCCGCTGTCCGGCGGCGACCTCTCAGCTCTGGACGAACGCGAGCGGCACGCCACAGGCGTCACCGGCGGAGACGTAGAAGCCGTCCGGGGTGATCCGGGTGGGGATGCCGTTGCCCTCGATCAGCCGGCGTGCGGCGGTCAGGTCGCGGACGGCGACGGTGTGCGCGGCCAGCAGGGGAACGGCGGGCAGGTCGTGTCCGGGCAGGAAGTGGTCGAGCGCGGACCGCGGCAGGATCTCCACCCGGCCGTGCCGCAGCGGCAGCACCCGCTTGGGGCCGTCGATCCACACGTCGGAGTCCACGATGCGGGCGTAGCGCTCCTCGTGCTCGTCCACCTCGTCGTCGGGCACGACCATCAGCACGCCGTGCAGGCCGGTCGCGCCGTTGGGGTGGTCGAGGTAGCGGGGCTGGTGCACGTACTGCGGGGTGAAGTGCTGGGTGGCCTGCAACGCGCCCTCGGGGGTGTGCGCGGCGTCGACGCGGACGCTGTCGGCGCGTACGGTCCGCGGCCCCTCGGGGGTGGTGACCTCGCGCTCCAGCCCGCGGACGCCGGTGGAGGCCAGGCCCGCGGCGTGCAGCCGTTCCGCCGTGGCCCGCACGTCACGGGAGCCGAGCGTCATCAGCAGGCCGCGGTAGGTCCGGCGGAGCTGGTGCACGCCCCAGGGGTCGGGCGCGGCAGGGTCCACGATGCCGAGGAGCTCGATGAACGACTGCCCGAAGTAGGCGCAGCGGTTGGCCGTGCAGGTGGGCGTCAGGGGACCGCCGGGCCGTTCGGTGAGCTGGTGGGGCGAGACGGGGCTGAGGGTGAAGCCGAGTGCCTGGTAGCGGGCGGACGTCGCGGCGAGGTCCGTCGTGATGAGGACCGTGTGGTCGATGTAGTCGATGTCGGGGTGGGTCATGCGTGAATTCCTTTGAGGGCGATGAACGGAACCATCCGTCCTCCAATCTTGTCAGCGGCAAGATTGGAGGAGATTCGCCATCTTGTCAATGTCAAGATAAGGTGAGGTCGCACCGCGACAGCACCGGAGGTGAGCGGGATCAGCCAGCAGGGCTACCACCACGGCAACCTGAGGCGCGCCGTCATCGACGCCGCCCTCCAGGCCATCAGCGAGTCCGGCCCGGCCGGATGGAGCCTGCGCGAGCTCGCGCGCCGCGCCGGCGTCTCGCACGCCGCCCCCGCCCACCACTTCGGCGACAAGCAGGGGCTGCTCACCGCCGTGGCCGCCGAGGGGTTCGCGATGTTCGCCGACGCCCTCGAACGGGCCGCCGACGACGTGTGGGAGATCGGCGTCGCCTACGTCCGCTTCGCCATCGACCACCGGCCCTATTTCGAGGTGATGTTCCGGCCCGAGCTGTACCGCGGCGACGACCCCGGCGTGCGGTCCGGGCACGAGCGCGCCGCCGGCGTGCTCATCGCCGGCGCCGCCGCGCTGGCACCCCGCCCGGCGGACGACCGGCTGACCACGGTCGCCGCCTGGTCGCTGGTCCACGGCTTCACCAGCCTGTGGCTGAGCGGCGCGCTGCCGGAGAGCGCCGACGGCGATCCTGAGGCGCTCGCCCGCTCGATGATCCGGCTCGTCTTCGGCGCGATCCGCTGAGACCCCGGTCAGGCGGGCCGGCGACCTTCCCCAAGGGTTGTTGGAGAACCTATGATCCGACCGTGTCCTCGGAAGATGAGCTAGTACCGCTGCGCGCCCTGGCCAACCCGCTGCGCATGCGCATCGTGTCGCTGCTCACCGGCGCGTCGATGTCGGCCACCGAGGTCGCCGACGAGCTCGGGATCGCGCACGCCTCGGCCAGCTACCACCTGCGCCGGCTCGCCGAGGCGGGCTTCCTGCGGCAGGTGGACGAGCCGCCGCCGCCGGGCAAGGGCCGGCCGCGGGTGCGCTACCGCTACGACCCGTCCAGCGCCGAGCGCATCGACCGGTCCGACGGCAGGCAACTCCTCCACCAGGCGATGAGCGACGACCTGGCCAGGCGCCTCACCGAGACCGAGCGCCAGCGCATGTCCATGGACGCCGAGGTGTGGCTGCCCAGGCCCGTGTGGGAGGAGATCGTCGGCCTGGTCGGCCAGGCCGTCGCGCTTCTGCACGACGGAGCAGGAGCGCCGCACGAAGGCGTCAAGGTCAGCATGACCGCGCTCCTGCTCGAACTGCGTGACGAACGATGAGTCAGACCGAGGTCAGCGCTGCAGGGTCAGCAGGCCCGGCCGGTAGGGCAGGAGGCCGTAGTCGCCGCCCGAGCTGGGGCTGCGTCCCTGGTAGAGCAGTTGCAGGTTGCATGGGTCGACGGTGAAGGTCTGGTCCGCGCTGGTGCGGATCAGCTCACCGTGGCTGATGTCGTTGGTCCAGGTGGCGCCGCTGTTGGCCTTGCCGGCGAACGGGTTGCTCTCGCTGGCGGCCTGGGGGGTCCAGGTGCCGTTCAGGCTGGTGGCGGTGAAGGAGCGGAAGTACCGGCCCTGCGAGCCGATCGCCTCGACGAGCATGAGGTACTTGTTCTGGCCCTGGAGCTTGTAGACCTGGACGGCCTCGAAGAGGTTGTTGGTCGAGTCGCTCATGATGACGGTCGAGGTGGAGCCGAAGCTGCCGGGGAAGTTCCCGATGGGCATGCTCGCCCGGTAGATCTTGCCGTTGTCGCCGGCGAAGAACAGGTACATGTTCGTGCTGTCGCCGATGACCGTCTGGTCGATGGGCCCGGTGCCGGAGCCGGAGATGCTTCCGGAGAAGAGCACCTGCTGCGCGGACCAGCCGTTGGGGTTGGTGGGGTCGGTGGAGGTCCGGTAGGAGAAGGCGGTGCCGCCCCACTGGTAGGCGAGCACCCAGAGGTTCCTCGGGGCGAAGTAGAAGAGCGTGGGCGCGACGGTCGAGGAGGACATGGCGTTCTGGCTCGCCGAGGCCATCTCGGACCAGTTGGTGAAGGGGGTGAAGTTCATCGAGCCCCATCTCGTCCCCGTGTCGTGCGTGGTGGCGTAGACGAGGTGCTTGCCGTTGTAGGGGGCGACGGTGAAGTCCTTGAGCGAGACCCAGCCCGACTTCGGGGTGGCCAGGGCGCCGGTCGAGCTCCATCGGTAGGTCGACGGGAGGTCGCACTGGCCGGGGTTGCCGGGGTTGCCGGTGTCGCCGTCCACCCGTACGAACTGCCACTGCTGGTTGGTGCCGCCCCAGTCGTCGTACTGGACGATGTTGCCGCCGTCGGCGGTGGAGGCGCCCTGCACTTCGAGCGCCTTGCCGCTGTGGCGGGAGATCAGCCGTACGTAGCCGTCGGCGCTGTCGGCGAGCCGCCATTGCTGGTTGGCGCCGTTGGTGTCGGTCCACTGGACGATGGCGCCGCCGTTGGCGGTGGACCAGTTGTACACGTCGAGGACCTTGCCGGAGTGGCGGGACTTGACGCGGTAGTAGCCGCCGCCTGAGTCGACGAACTGCCACTGCTGCTGGTTCTGGTTGTTGCGGGTCCACTGGGTGATGCGTCCGCCGTCCGCGGTGGACAGGTTGTAGACGTCCAGGGCCTTGCCGCTGTTGCGGTTCACCAGGACGTACCAGGCGTTGGTGTCCACGGTGGCGGCGTTGGCGGGCTGGGTCTGCAGGGCGATGAGCAGGCTCGCCAGTAAGGCGGTCAGCGTCGCCAGGACGGACAGAGGTCTGTGCTTCATCGGGGCTCCATTGTTAGCGCTAACAAGAATTGGTGCGGAGCGTTGTCGCGGAGTACATCCGACGGGCGGCCCGGCGTCAACGAGAGAGGTCTCCCGCCGAGCCGGGCCGTGCCGTCACACCGCCTTCCCTCCTGGGGCTTCGCCTCCGGGACGACCGCGCCGCACCCCTCGTCCGCCTGAAAGTTTCAAGGGGCGGATGGGTAACTTGCGGTCGTCCGGAGGTTAAGTTGCTGTCCGGACCTACTAGGCCGGGGTGTAGGTCCACTTCTGGTTGGTGCCGCCCCAGCAGGAGTAGAGCTGCAGCCCCGTGCCGTTGCCGGTGCCGGCGCCGACCGCGTCGAGGCACAGCCCGGACTGGACGCCGGTGATGGTGCCGTCGGAGTTGACGCGCCACTTCTGGTTGTCGCCGCCCCAGCAGGAGTAGATCTGGATCTTGGCGCCGTTGCCTGTGCCCCCGGCGTCCAGGCACTTGTTGCCGTACACCCGCAGCTCCCCTGCGGAGGTCTGCGTCCACTGCTGGTTGGTCTGGCCGTTGCAGTCCCAGAGCTGGACCCCGGTGCCGTCGGCGGTGCCGGCGTTGGGCACGTCCACGCAGCGGCCGGAGGCCGTCCCCTTGATCTGGCCCGCGGTGCCGCCGCCCGGGTCCTGCGTCGGGGTGGTGGTCGGGGTGCTGGTGGCGCCGCCGTTGAGCGCGTTCAGCACGGAGGTGTAGGCGGCCTTCTTGTTGCCGTTGCCGTCGAATAGCAGCGCGGAGGCGCCGGAGCCGAGCCAGGAGTCGGTGTCACGCACCCCCCAGACCGTGATGCCGGCGCACCGCGACACCGCCAGGCAGTCGTTGACGACGTTGGCGTACGTGGTGGCCGAGCCGCCCTGGATGTCCAGCTCGGTGATCTGCACGTCCACCCCCAGCGCGGCGAAGCTCTGGATGGTCGTGCGGTAGTTGCTGTTGTAGGGGCTGTTGCCGTTGAAGTGCGACTGCAGGCCGACGCAGTCGATCGGCACGCCGCGCGACTTGAAGTCGCGGACCATGTTGTAGACGCCCTGCGTCTTGGCCCAGCTCCAGTTGTCGATGTTGTAGTCGTTGTAACACAGCTTGGCCGCGGGGTCGGCGGCGCGCGCGGTGCGGAAGGCGACCTCGATCCAGTCGTTCCCGGTGCGCTGGAGGTTGGAGTCGCGCCGGCCGCCGGAGTTGCCGTCGGCGAAGGCCTCGTTGACCACGTCCCAGGCGTAGATCTTGCCCTTGTAGTGGCCCACGACGCCGTTGATGTGGTCGATCATCGCCTGGCGCAGCGAGCTGCCCGACAGCGACTGCATCCAGCCCGGCTGCTGGTTGTGCCAGGCCAGGGTGTGCCCGCGCACCCGCTTGCCGTTCTGCACGGCCCAGTTGTAGACCCGGTCCCCGTTGGTGAAGTTGAACTGCCCCCGGTTGGGCTCGGTGGCGTCGATCTTCATCTCGTTCTCGGCCGTCACCATGTTGAACTCGCGGTTGGCGATCGTCGTGTAGGCCGAGTCGCCGAGCTTGCCGGCGGCGATGGCGGTGCCGAAGTAGCGGCCGCTCTGGGCGGCCGCCGCGCCCAGCGTGCTCGCCGCGGCGTCGGCGGGGATCGCCGTCGCGAACGCCGCGACCAGGCCGATCGCGCCGAGCGCGCCGGCGATCATTGCCCGGCGGCGCCCGCCGGGCGGGCGGTGTTCGGCAGGTGGGGACATGGCGTTGACGCGCATGACTGAGCCTCCATAAGCGAATCGGAGAGAGAACGTGCGGGACGCGCCCGCAGGACCGACGCCGCGCGATGGAGAACGCGCACCACGAGGGCGTCGTGACGGCGGTCCCTGCCGTGCGCCACCGATGCGGCAGGGAGATCGCCTCGGGGACTCAGTGTGAGGACGCTCGCCGAAACTTGTCAAGAATGCAGTGAAACTTTTCGTGCCGTTCTGCCTGGGATCTTGCCTTTGTCCAGGAGGTACGCTCGATCGGGCGATCGCGAAAGTTTCGGGCCCGTGAAGATCCGAGATGAAAGTTTCATGGCGATGTCCGCGCCGTTTCTTCCCCGTAACGCCAGGTGGGCGCGGCCGGTCCCCGTCTCCTTCGCTCCGCTGCCTGTATCGGCGGGGTTGACAGGACCTTTCCTGCTCGGCTTTGCTCCGTGAACGCCGCCACCCCCCGCCGGCCGCCGAGGAGGAGTTCGACGAGAAAACTTCCTGTTAGCGTTAACAGTCGCGGATGGTCACCCGGGCTCGGGGGCGAGGCAGCTGCCGGTCTCGTGCACCTGGTCCTCCGGCGGGGGCTCGACGGACACGGCGCTCCCCCAGCCGGTGAAGTCGATCTCCGTCACGGTGGTCCTGGGAACGCCCTCCACGGCCTCCGGGTCGGTCGTGACGAGCCGGACCCGGCGGGGCAGCCCGTCCTGTCCGACCCACAACCGCCACGAGACCTCCGTCTGGCGGACCCGCTCCCGCAGCTGCGCCGCCATGACCGGATCGTCACCCGGGGCCGGGACGACGAACTCGGTCTGCGCGGCGCTCCCGGCGTGCACGACGGTGGCGACCCCGTCGATGACCTCGCCGGAGGAAGGCGCGGGGGCGGCGAGCCTCCGCAGCACCTGGGGAGACAGGACCGTCCGCGCGTCCAGGTTTCCGGCCAGCCGCGCCGCCGTCCCGCAGCCGGCGTCGCCGTGGTGCAGCCAGGTCTTGCCGGCGGGCACGTCTCTCCGGTCGGCTCGCTGCTCGTACGTGCCGGAGCCGCCGATCGAGATCGCCCTGGTCGTCATATAGGACAGATCATCGGGGATGACGCTCTTCAGGTCCTCGGGGATGTTGGTCCGGGAGTAGGTCGTGGTCAGATCGGAGGCGGCCGTACCGAGCCGCAGGACTCCCGTGGTCCGGCTCTCGCTGTATTCGCCGATGTCGACCGGCACGATGGTGTCGCCGTCGGCCGGAGAGGTGGGCATCGCCTCGCCGTAGTCCAGCCGGACGATCTTGGTGACCTTCACCCCGGCCGAGTTCTCCACCTGCCGGGCCACCGCCTCGGCGGGCGTCAGCGCGGCCGGCGCGCTCTGTGCGCCGCACCCGGTCGTCAGAGTGATCACGAGCGCGGCCGGCGCGAGCCTCGGTAAGTGCATCCCAAGATCATAAAGGGCCGGAACGCGGGCGGGAGCTGTGCCAGCGGCTGTAGGTGGGATGCGCGGCCAGCGCCTCCTGGTGGGCGTGGGTGGCGAAGGTCGCCAGTTCGTCCGCCCGGTGGGCGAGGGCGCCGTCGCGGTGCCAGGCGATCAGGTGTCTCATCCACAGCGGAGTGCCGGCGAGCGGGCGTACGACGATGCCGTCCCCGGGCGCGAAGGTGGCCTGGCACGGCGAGACGGCGTGCCCTTGGGTGATGAGGAGGCGGATCATCGGCGCCTCGGTCATGATGTGCTGCACCCTCGGCGTGAACCCCTCGTCCTGGCAGGCCGTACGGAAACATTCGGGCCAGCCGGCGCCGTCGGAGGGCGACAGCACCCAGTCCTCCTCGGCCAGCCGGGCGAGCGGCACCTCCGGCTGGGACGCGAGCGCGTGCGCGGCGGACATCGCGACGAAGACCGGCTCCATGGCGACCGGACGCACGTCCACGGAGGCGGGTACGGGCAGCTCGTGCCCGGGATAGTCGACGAGGACGGCGGCGTCGAGCCGCCGCGAGGCGAGCAGGTCCATGAGCAGGCGCGGCGAGTGCTCGGTGTGGACGGTGATCGGCGCGCCGGGCAGCTCGAACAGCCTGCGCAGCAGGCCGCCGAGCACGGGGTTGGCGTAGCCGCCGATCCGGGCGGCCCGTGGCCGGTCGGCTCCCGGCGGGGTGCCGACCATCAGCTCGTCCACGGTCTGCAGGGCCGACCGCGCCCTGACGAGCACGAACTGTCCGAAGGGGGTGGGCGTCATGCCGAGCCGGCCGCGCCGGTAGACCTGGCCGCCGAGCGCGGACTCGATCCGCTGCAACTGGGCGGTCAGGGCGGGCTGCGAGACGCCCAGCGCCGCGGCGGCCTTGCTGAGGCTGCCGGCGTCGGCGATCTCGCACAAGGTGCGCAGATGCCGCAACTCCAGTTGCATGCGCTCAGATTAGTAGGCATAACGCCGACGTGATGTGTGTCCCGCGCGGCCGGGCCGGTCGCGGGCCCGGGGCGGCCTGACGGCGGGCGTGCCTGCGCCCAGGTGACGATCGGGGTTCCCGGCCGGCTCGCGGCCATCCCAAATGCGGATAACTCCCGGGTTATGCCTGGGTCTGACCTGCGGCGGGGCCCTGAGCGCCCTTGGCCCTGACCTGGCTCGACATCGGGGCGCGACCTTCCCGTGACTCATCGGCCCTGACAATTTGCGCGATATCCGACTACTGGAGAGAAAATGCGCAAATTGAGCTTAGCTCTCGGAGGGGTGCTCCTCCTGGCGGCGGGCCTCTCGGCCGCACCCGCCCACGCGGCCGACCCCGGCGAGCGGAAGGTGGAGATCTTCGGCGAGGAGGCTCCCCAGGGCTTCACCGAGGTCCCCGCGCAGATCGGCACGCCCGGCAAGAACCGCGCGGCCGCGCCCTCCGCGACCGTGACGCCCGTCGAGGTGAACGGCCCCAGCGACAAGCGCATCGACCTGGTCTATCTCGGGGACGGCTTCACCGCCGCCGAGCAGGATCGCTACTCCGCCCAGGTGGCGACGAGCTGGAACCTGCTCGCCGAGCGCGAGCCCTTCAAGACCTACCGCAAGCTGTTCAACGTCTGGCAGGTCAACGTCGTCTCCGCCGAGTCCGGCTCGGACAACGACCCGGCGGAGGGCGTGGTCAAGGACACGGCGCTCAACAGCACGTACTTCTGCGAGGGCCTGGCCCGCCTGATCTGCCTGGACATCCCCACCGCCGAGTCCTACGCCGCGCTGGCGCCCGCCTTCGACCAGATCGCCGTGGTGATCAACAGCGACACCTACGGCGGCGCCGGTTACATCGAGGAGAACCTGGTCACCTTCTCCGGCGGGCACGTCTCCGGACCCGAGATCCTGCCGCACGAGCTCGGCCACTCCCTCGGCGACCTCGCCGACGAGTACCCGTACTGGGCCTATCCCGGCGACGGCAGCGTCTACCCCGGCGAGGAGCCGGTCGAGGCGAACGTCTCCGTCCACGACGCGGCCCAGCAGACCGCGAAACGGACCAAGTGGTGGCGCTGGCTGGGGGCGGAGACGCCCGACGGCGGCGCCATCGGGACCTTCGAGGGGGCGAACTACTACGAGCTCGGCATCTACCGGCCCAGCGACAACTCCCTGATGCGCACCCTGCGCAAGCCGTTCAACTCCGTGGGCCAGGAGGAGATGACCCGCAAGTTCTACGAGATCACCGGCCTGATCGACAGCGCGGCGCCGCCGAGCGGGGCCCCGGTCACCGCGCCCGCCAAGCTGACCGTCGCCCACGTCGGCATCCCGACGGTCTCCACCCGCTGGTACGTCAACGGCCACGAGATCACCGAGTGGGCCGGCGCCACCTCGGTCGACGTCCTCGCCAAGAAGCCCAAGGGCCACGGCAAGGAGGCCGCGTGGTGCGGTCGCAAGGACCTGCGTGACAAGCGCGGGTGCACCTACACCGTCACCGTGACCGACTCCACCGCCTTCGTCCGCGACCCCGCCTACCGGCAGGACGCTCTCACGTCCTCGATCACCTGGCGCGTCGGCGACAAGCGCCACTGAGACGTCTGGCCGGGCCGCCGGGCCCGGCCAGCACCGTCACGGGTCAGGACATCGTCTCCAGCTCGCTGCGCGTCACCTTGATGGTGTTCTCCGGCAGCGGCGCCGGGTTGTTGGCCGCGTCCAGCGGATACTTGGCCTGGACGGGGTTGAGCAGCGCCGCGGGGGAGTCGGGGTAGGTCTCCAGGAACAGGATGTACCCGCTGCCCGCGTTCAGGGCCGTGGTGTGCTCCTCCTCGTACGTCACGCCCTCGAAGACGCCGCCGAGCTCCTTGACCTCGACCTTCTGCCCCACCTGGGCCTCGCCCTTGTAGACCTTCAGCACCTCGGCGGTGCGGACGGTGATGACCATCGGCGGGGCGTCGGGCTGGGCGGCGGCCACCGCGGCGGGGGCTCCCGCCATGGGGTTCAGCCGCGGATCCGTCTCCGCGGAGTCGGGCTTGGTCACTTCCTGCAGGT
Organism: Nonomuraea wenchangensis; assembly: GCF_900111685.1. GTDB lineage: Bacteria > Actinomycetota > Actinomycetes > Streptosporangiales > Streptosporangiaceae > Nonomuraea > Nonomuraea wenchangensis. Next base: position 119,002 of record NZ_FOHX01000002.1, on the reverse strand, counting down.
AGCGCGGCTCGCCGACGATGCGGGCCTCGACGACCAGGTTCGCCCGGTCGAAGAGCGCGTCGGCGTTCTCGTACTGCGGATAGTCGGCCCGGTAGAGAACGGGCTCCTCGTGGGCGGCGCACGCGGTGACGAACAACGCGGTCAGTACGAGTGCGCCAAGACGCCGTAGCACCCTGCGGCCTCCCTCAGTAGTAGGCGTTGACGTCGGCGACATCGTGCGACTGGGGTTTCGTCATCGAGTTACGGTTGCGGCTCGTGTTCATGATGGACGTGAGCGAGTTGTGCGCGAGATTCAGCGCGTGCCCGAACTCGTGGACCAGCGTGCTGGTGACGAAATTGGAGAAGTTCGAGGCGTCCCTGTTGATGGTGCGCGAGTTCAGCCGGACGTACATGCACATCCCGCCGCACCTTTGATAGGTGCCGTACCAGGTGTTGCTGTAGGACTTCACCGTGATGGTCGAGCCCGAATTCGAGTTCTTGTAGAAATTGGCGGGGCTCGACGTCGCGTTCCAGTTGGCGAGCGCCTTGTTCATCGGCGTCTGCCACGTGCTGTTGTAGTTGTACGGGTACATGTGGATGCTGGCGATGTCCTGGCCGGTGCCGTTCCAGTGGGCGAACGCCGGGTCGGCGCTCGTCGTCGTCAGCAGGATGACGGCGGCCGCTGCGGCCGATCCCCGTCGGAGGGCACGCCCTAACACTCCCGAAGGCATTTCGAGATGTCACTCCCTGCGAATTTGAGATGCTGGCGGAAAATGCAGGAATCCGGGCCGGAGAATGGCGGAGGGGAATTAAGGCCCGGGGGTCGGGAGGGTTTTTGACAACCTCTTTGAGGCGTCTTGATGGGAGTATGCAAGGTCCATGATCACCGTGTCAATGGCGAAGGGCCGCCCGCGTCGTCGCGGACGGCCCTTTCGCCTGATGCTCAGATCAGGCCGAGCGACAGCATCGCGTCGGCGACCCGGCGGAAGCCGTCGATGTTTGCGCCGGCCACGTAGTCGCCGGGCATGCCGTACTCGTCGGCGGTCTGCAGGCAGCGGCCGTGGATGTCGCGCATGATCTCCTGCAGCTTGTGCTCGGAGTACTCGAACGTCCACGAGTCGCGGCTGGCGTTCTGCTGCATCTCCAGCGCGCTGGTGGCTACGCCGCCCGCGTTGGCGGCCTTGCCCGGCCCGAACGCGACCCCCGCCTCCAGGAACACCCTGATGCCCTCGGGCATGGTCGGCATGTTGGCACCTTCGCCCACCGCAATGCACCCGTTCTGCACCAGGAACGCGGCGTCGCGGCCGGTGATCTCGTTCTGCGTGGCGGACGGCATCGCCACCTCGCAGGGCACCTCCCACACGCTGCGTCCGGGCACGAAGGAGACGTGATCGCCGCGGCGGGCCGCGTACGTCTCCAGCCGGCCGCGCTCGACCTGCTTGATGTGCTTGAGCAGCGCCAGGTCGATGCCCTTCTCGTCCACGACGTAGCCGGAGGAGTCTGAGCAGGCCACCACGATCCCGCCGAGCTGCTCGATCTTCTCGATCGTGTAGACCGCGACGTTGCCGGAGCCGGACACCACGACCCGCTTGCCGTCGAACGAGGTGCCGCGCGCCTTCAGCATCTCGTCCACGAAGAACGCGCAGCCGTAGCCGGTGGCCTCGGTCCGCACCTGCGCGCCGCCGTACGCGAGGCCCTTGCCGGTGATCACGCCCGACTCGTAGCGGTTCGTGATGCGCTTGTACTGGCCGAACAGGTAGCCGATCTCCCGCCCGCCGACGCCGATGTCACCGGCGGGGACGTCGGTGTACTCGCCGATGTGCCGGTAGAGCTCCGTCATGAAGCTCTGGCAGAAGGCCATCACCTCGCGGTCCGAGCGGCCCTTGGGGTCGAAGTCGGACCCGCCCTTGCCGCCGCCGATCGGCAGGCCCGTCAGGCCGTTCTTGAAGATCTGCTCGAAGCCCAGGAACTTGATGATCCCCAGGTATACGGAGGGGTGGAAGCGCAACCCGCCCTTGTACGGCCCGAGCGCGCTGTTGAACTCGACCCGGAAGCCACGGTTGATCTGCACCTCGCCGCTGTCATCGATCCACGGCACACGAAAGATGATCTGCCGCTCCGGCTCGCAGATGCGCTCGATGATTTTCGATTCGGCGTACTCGGGGTGCTTGCCGAGAACCGGGCCGATGCTCTCGAGCACCTCGCGCACCGCCTGGTGGAACTCGACCTCCCCAGGGTTACGGCGCAGGACGTTGTCGTAGATCGACGACAGTTTCTCGTGCAACATGTGCTCCCGACCTCAATGCGATAATCCGTGCTCACCTTACGGTTAGTGGTGAAGTGCGAAGAACTCGCCCCGGCACTCTGCCGCAATCATTACCCGGCGGGGAACGACGGCTGGGTGAGCGGCAGGCCGAGCTGGGCGCGTTCGGTGAGCCAGCGGGTGGGGCGGTAGCGGGGGTCGCCGGTGGCGGCGTACAGGCTCCGCTGCAGGCGGAGCAGCCGGTCCACGCCGATACGCTCGCCCCAGGCGAGGGGGCCGTACGGGTAGCCCAGGCCCGCCGTGGACGCGGCGCCGGCTCCGCGCCGGCGCGGGCCTCCCGCTGGGACCGGGTCGCCGACATCGCCGCCGTGGACGGCATGAACGTCTTCGACCCGGCCCTCGCCGCCAGGTACGTGGCGGCGGGGGCGTCGTTCGTGCTGCTCGGGGCGGACGTCGCGATCCTGGCGCGCGGCTCGGAGCGCCTGGCCAGGATCGCGGCCGGCCTGGTCACCCGTCCCGAGGCCGGTCCCTGATCATCTCGTCGAAGGCCCGGCCGACGCCGACCTCGCGGCATCGGGTCAGCAGGCACTCGTGCATGCGCAGCAGCTTGGCGGCGCGCCGGTCGTCCATCTCCGGGTAGACCAGCAGCGGCAGGTCCGGATCGTCCACGATCGCGCTGACGATCAGCTTCGCCACGGGATCGAGCAGGTGCGGGCGGGCGGCCAGCACCTCACGGGACTCCGGCCAGGTGCCCGCCCGCAGGAAGTCGATCAGGCTGTCGAAGATCGGCTCGATGCCGGGCATCATCATGCCGCCGGCCTCCTCGGGCCCGGCCGGCGCCGGTCAATGCCGGCGTCGCCGGTGGTTGTCCATGATGATGGGCGCCCAGCCGGAGATCTGCGGGTCCTGGTCCGCGAGCCCGGCCAGGAAGCCCTTGACGTAGCCGCGCTCCACCTGCTCGTAGCCGGCCTCGATCTGCAGGGTCTGCTCCTGCTGGTAGGTGCCGCCGCCGTCCAGGAAGTGCTCCAGGCCCGCCGCGTGGCGCTCGTCGCGCCGCGCCCGCTCGTTGGCCTGCTCCAGCGCCGCCGAGAGCTGGCGCAGGCGGGCCTGCCCGTCCTTCAGCCGCTTGTCGTTCGGGTTGCCCATCCGCCGGCCGGTCTCCAGCGCGATCACCGCGGAGAAGATCATCAGGGCCAGGAGCAGGATGAACGTGGGCACCAGGCCGATGCCGTCGGCGATCTCGCTCAGCCCGGTGGTCTGCCCGGTCGAGGACGTGTACGGCAGCGGCGCCGACAGCATCCTCAGCCGGGTGACGGCGACGGTGACCACGGCCGCGAGCCAGAGCAGGGGCAGCAGGGTCATCGGCGACGGCCGGGTGAACCAGTCGCGCAGGCGGAACTCGCGGGCCTGCCGCGGCGCGGTGCCCTCCTCCTGCCACTCGCGGAACTTGCGCCCGTACAGGTGCGGGCCGAAGCCGAAGATGAGCACCGCGACGACCGCGAACATCACCGTCAGCAGGGGGCGGTCCCCGAGGTCGAGGAAGGTCTCGTAGTAGATCGGGATCTCCACGCCGAGCAGCACGGCCAGCAGCAGCAACGGTGGGCCGTCCCTGCGCAGCCGCTTGCCGAGGCCGCCGGAGATGGCGGCCTCGCTGGCGAGCTGGTCGCCGGGGCGGCGCGAGGCGTACGCGGTGAGCCGGTCCACGACCAGGCGGGCCTCGTCGTGGCTCTCCCTGACGTGGCGGTGCCGGGAGGCGCGCTCGTCCTCGTCCACCTTGTGCTCGCGCAGCCGCACCCCGGCCGCGTCCCGCTCGGCGACGTAGTGGGCGGAGAGCGCGCGCAGGTCGGCGGCTCGCCTGGCGCAGATCGTGGCCAGGCCCGGCGGCTCGTACCCGGCGGCCATGACCTCGGCGGCGTCCACGCCGGACCGCCGGGCGTCGTCCGGGGCCGTGTGCGCCACCCGCCGCGCCTCGCTCTCGTAGTCCGGCAGGGGGAACGGCCGGGGCCGCCAGCCCGCGAAGCCCTCTTCCATGATCTGCGTCACAGCAGGCTCACCTGCCCCGCGCCGGCGGCGGCGAAGATCGCCCGCCACACCTGTTCGAGCTGACTCACCCGGTCACCTTCCTTCTCCGAGAGCAGGTTGAACCCGTGCACGGTGATCGTGGGCCGGCCGGCCAGCTCCGGCAGCAGGTCCGCGTCGCGGAGCTCGCGCACCTTCGCCTCCCGGACGCCGGCGGAGGCCATGCCGCCCTTCTGCAACGGCAGCGCGCCCTTGTTGTTCATGAGGTCGCTGAAGATGATGATCTTCGAGGGCGCGGTCCGGTCGGGCGCGTCGCGCAGCCGCTGGCCGATCACCCGGAGCCCGCCCAGCACGTCGGAGCCCGACGCCGGGTCCTCGCACTTGGTCAGCAGACTGACGGCGTGCTGGTAGAACTCGCCGAGCCGCCGCTCCCTGACGAGCCGGGCGACGCGCGGGTTGTCCTTGGGGTTCTCGTCCGCGGTGGCGACCAGCCGCAGCGACGGCCGCTGGCAGGGCGTCCCGACCGAGTTGCCGGTGACGGCGGCGAACGCGGCCCAGCCGCAGGTCTTGCCGAACGCCACCAGATGCTGGTCGATGAGCTCCTTCGCGGTGGGGTAATCGGCGTATCTGGTCGTGTCCACGACGACGCCGCAGTTGTCGCGCGGCTCGGCCGGCTCACCGCCGCAGGCCGACGCGGACACGACGAGCGCCACCCCGCACACCACGGCCGGCCAGGACCGGGCAGTCATGACGGATCCTCCCCTTCCTCGTTCTCCTCCTCGGGCCGCGGCTCCTCCTCCGGCGCCTGGTGCAGGCTGAGGAAGTGCTGCCACGCCTGGGTCACCGTCTGGCCCTCGGCGCTCAGCAGCTCCTGGGGCAGGTCGTCGTCGTTCCACTCAGGGCCGAGGCTCAGCTCGCGCGGACGCCAGCCCTTCCGTACGGCCTCGCGGCGCGGATGCACCGAGACGAACGCCTCGTAGTACGCCGTGACCAGCGGCCGGGTCTCCTCCAGGGCGACCATGGCGTTGTTGCGGTACTTCCTGTGGACCTGCCGCCACCGGTCGGCGTCACCGCGCAGCGCGCCGACCATGCCCGAGAACGCGCCGCGGCGCTCGGCGTTCTGGGCGCGCAGGCGCCTGACGTCGTTCACCTGCCGCCGCTCGGCCACCTCCGCCGGGCTGAGCCCCTGGTACGGGCTCTCCGGCACGGCCGGCTGCCCCGCGCCGGAGGCGAGCGCCTTGCGCTGCTCGTCGAGGCGGTGCTCGATCTCGCGGATGTGGTGGTCGTTCTCCATCTTCAGGCTGATCAGGTTCTCCATCTCGGTGGCCTGCTCCTTGACCTGGCTGCGCATCCGGAGCAGCTCCTCGTCGCGGCACTGCACCAGGTGCAGCTCGGCGCGGCGGAAGTGGCTGAAGATCCAGGTCAGCCGGCTCGGCTCGAACTCCGGGCCGTACTCGTGGACGTAGAGGTACTGGGGGTCCCTGCCGTCCGCCCAGCCCCACTCACTCGCCAGGCGGAGGTCGATGCGCCCGTTGCCGCCGTTGCCGTTGCCGTTGTCCATGGGCTCGCCCCGTCCCCTGCCGCGCCCCCGGCGGTACTTGCCAGTGCCCCATCGCACGATCCGACCCTTCTCGGCCCCGTTGCTTCGCACCCCATGAGAGCGAGCGCCGCGCTTCCGAGGTAAGCCTCCGGCTGCTTCCGAAATGCTTCCCGCGCCTGGCGGCTCGTTGATGGTGGATTCGCTAGAATCGCCCCGATATCAACACCATAAAAGCGTCGGCAAGATCATTTCGGGGTGTGATCAGCCAGAAATGTCGTGAGTCGCCAAGTGAAATCGCTATTTGTGTCATTTATCCGTTTTGTGAATCCGTCGGTCGCTTCTCCGTCCGGGAGGGCGGCATGCCGAGACTTCGGATAGGACTCCTCGGGCGGGCACGCGTCGAGCTGGACGGCGCGCCGGTCAAGCTCAGCGCCGCCACCCTGGCGGTGCTCATCCGGATGGTCGTGGCCGAGGGCGAGGCCGTGACCGTGGACGAGATTCACCAGGACGTGTGGAACGCGCCAACCGGCAGGATCAGCGCGGCCGAACGCCGCAGGAACCACCTCAACGTGCAGAAGCACATCTGGCGGCTGCGCCGGGTGCTCGATCCCGGCAGCCCCGGCGAGAACTCGCGGCTCCTGCGCACCGAGCGGGGCCGGCCGTCGGCGTACCGGCTCGTGCTGGAGCGCGACTCCTGCGACCTCTTCGAGTTCCAGGACCTCGTGGGCCGGGCCAGGCACGCCCCGCCGACGGCCGCCGTGGAACTGCTGACCCGCGCGCTCGACCTGTGGCGCGAGCGCCCGCTCGTCGAGGCCCGCCAGAGCCCTTTCGCCGAGCGCACCATCCGCAGGCTGAACGAGCTGCACGAGGCGGCGAAGCGGACGTTGATGCGCTCGTACATCGCCATCGGCTTGCCGGACAAGGCCCTCTACATCGGCGAGGCGCTCTCCGCCGACCGGCCCGACGACCTCGAACTCGCCACCTCCCTGGCGGCCCTGCGCGAGCGGCTGAGTGGCAAGCTGGACGGCGAGGTGCTGAGGGCCGACGTGGCCAAGGGCAATGCCGAGCTCGTGATCGCCCTCGGCGACCTCTTCGCCCAGGACGACGCCCATCTCGTCGTCGGCTTCACCGACACTTTTGACACCGCGACGGAGCAGGACCTCGTCATCAACAGCGGCAGCGTCCAGGGTCAGCTCGTCGAACACCTGTACGGCGGCGACCGCGCCCTGCTCGACCGCCAGTTGCGGATGGCGCTGCGGAACGTTCCCACGACGGTCACGGAGAGCCGGTCGGCCAAGCCGAAGGGCAAGAGGACGCGCTTCCCGCTGGGCACCGTGGCCACCCTCAGGCACTCGGGGCGGTGCGTCTTCGCCGTGGCCTACAGCCGGATGGGCAACGACCTGCTGGCCACGTCCAGCGTGGCCGACCTGCGGTTGAGCCTGGACCGGCTGTGGCAGACCGTCTACCTCCACGGTCAGCTCAAGCCGGTGGCCCTGGCCCTGGTCGGCGCAGGGCTCGCACGGGTGGACGCGGGCCCCGAGGAACTGCTCATCATGATCATCGAGTCGTTCGCGGCGGCGGCGCTGGCCCGGCGCTTCTGCTCCGAACTGCGGATCGTCATCCAGCCGTCGGCGCTGGAGAGGATCACCATGCTGGACGTCTCCAGGTTCATCAGGGAAGAACTGCCGACGCGCGTCGGCTGAGCGGAGAGGGAAGCACATGATGTCGACGCCGGAGAGCCGTTCAACGGAGGCGGAGCCGACGGCCGGGGCCCTGACGGTGCTGCGGGACATGCTGACGTGGGAGCTCGCGCCGCCCCGCTGGGAACGGCTCGCAGAGCTGCTCGACCTCGCCGCCGCCGCCCGGGAGTCCGGCGACCTCGACGCTCTACGGCAGGTTGTCGCCGACCTGGAGCTGGCCGGCCCCGTGCGGATCACCCGGCTCGGCGCGACGCCCGCCGTCCCCGCGCCCCGGCCGGTCCGCGAACGGATCAACGTCCTGATCCACGAGCTGGGCGGCCCGCCGCGCGAGGCCGACGAGGAGGACGAGTCGTGACCGTCCTGGACCAGCAACTGGTCGTGCACCTCTACGCGCCCGCCGATGGGCCCGGCGCCGCAGCCGCCTACCGTGACCTGCGGCAGGTGTGGCTCGGCTGCCGCCTCCTCGGCATGCGCGACCCGGTGCCCGGGCTCGGACTGCCGCACATGCTCCCCGAGACCTTGACAGATCTGCCCGCTGGCCCGTCCGCCGGTCTGCCCGCTGGCCCGTCCGCCGGTCTGCCCGCTGGGACGTCGGCCGGTCCGCCCGCCGGCGTGCTGGTCGGGGCGGAGGCGCCGCTGGCCGCGGCGGAGGCGCGTGGCGCCGACCGCCAGGTGATCCTGCGCCGGCACCACGACGTGCTCAACCTCTCGGTCGCCCTGGCGGGGCCGTCCTCGGCCGTGGACGGGCCGGGCTGGGCGGCGCTGGAGGACGACTGGAACGCCCTCGTCTCCCCGTGCTCCCGCCACCTGATCGGCGAGACCCGGCTCTACCTCGCCCGCCTGGAACAGGCCCCGCCCGGTGAAGGCCCGCCGGACCTGGCCGCGCCGGACCTGGCCGCGCCGGACCTGGCCCTGGCGGGGCTGCTGCCGGCCGCCGCGCAGGCCGGCGACTGGTGGAATCACGGCGTCGTCGTCCCGCGTGACCTGGCCTTCTGGGAGACCACGACGACGCCGGACGACCGCGCGCTGCGCCGCTTCGTGCTCGCCTTCACGGCGGACCGCGAGGACGAGGCCAGCGCGTGGGCCTGGTCACGGGGCGACCCGGCCATGCCGCCCCTGGGCCGCTACCTCCTGCACGCCGCCAAACTCAGGTACGAACTGCGCGTCTGGGAACGCGACGGCCGGACCCGCGAACTCCGCGGCACCCTGCGCGACCTGTCCGCCGAGCCACACGAGCGCCGCCCGGCGACGTCCCCCGGCGCGGACCTCCTGACCGCGCACCGGCTCGACGCCGAGCTCATGACCGTCGACCTGCTGGAGCTGCGGCGGGCGGTCGAGATCGCGGCCGACAACATGGGGCGCGTCCCGTTCCCGTGCGGGCCGCCGCCCGGGGACGCCGGGCCATTCGCCGACGACCGCGACCTGGCCGCATGGTTCATGGACCGGCTGGACGACGAGATCGCCTACCTGGGCCTGGCCGCGCGGCGAGCCGAGCACGCCGCGGCCGCGCGTCCCCCGGCCGCGCCCGCCCCGGCCGCCCGCCCGGACCCGGAGCCGACGGAGAGCAGCGGGCCGGACGGTGACATCGGCCGCCACGTCTTCGTGGTCCACGGCCGCGACGAACAGGTCCGTACGGCCGTCTTCGACTTCCTCAGGGCGCTCGACCTCCGCCCGCTGGAATGGGAGCAGCTCGTCGAGCAGACCGGCAGCTCCCTGCCGTTCCTCGGCGAGGTCGTCGCGCGGGCCGTGACCAGGGCGCAGGCGGCGGTGGTGGTGATGACCCCGGAGGACGAGGTCCGCCTGCACCCCGAGCTGCTCGCCCCCGACGACGACCCCGCCGAGAAGACCGTGGCGATGCAGGTCCGCCCCAACGTCCTGATCGAGCTGGGGATGGCGCTGGCCACGTACCCGGATCGCACGATCATCCTCATGGTGGGCGACCACCGGCCCATCGCCGACCTGGGCGGGCGCAACTACGTCCGGCTCACCGACCGTCCGGAGAGCCTGCGCAAGATCGCGCTGCGGCTGCGGCTGGCCGGCTGCCGCCTCGACGACCAGGGGCAGGACTGGCTCGACGGGCGACGTTTCGCGTTCCTGCGCGCCTACGACCGGCGGCCGGGCACCGAGCGCGCCTGACCCCGGTCAGACCCTGCCGCCCTCCCAGGGGGCGTGGTTGGAACGGACCAGGACGCAGACCGCCGTCCGGTGGCCGCTCTGCCACGCCTGCACGTTCGGGTACAGCGCGAACGAGGCGAAGCCGAGCCGGACGTCGTCGTCGAGCTCGGCGAACCTCCTGCCGCACGCGGCGTCCGCGCCCTTCGCCAGCTCGCCGAGCGTCACCGTACGGACGTCGAGGGGAAGGCGGGCGAAAGCCTGCCCCCAGTGCAGCTCGTCGCAGTCGCCGACCACGGGAAGAGTCTTCTCGTTCACCGGGTACACGAGACATTCGCCCACGTCGAGCGCCAGGCCCGCCTTGGTGTGCGGGACGACCGGCGGATCGAAGAGCGACCTGACCGACACCGCGAGATCGACCACCGACCCGACCAGCCCGCTGATCAGCGCCCACCCCAGGCCCACGACCACGAACGCCACGAAGGACACCGAGACCACCCGCTTCGCCAGCGCTCGGAGGGTGGCGACCGGAGAGCGGCGCAACCGGGCCCAGAGCGCCGGCAGCGCCGACAGCCTCGGCTTCGGCGGCTTCTGCGGCTGCGGGTCCGGCGGGTCCGGCGGGGCGGGGGCCGGAACGGCTGGGACGACCGGTGGCCGGTCGGGACGGGCGGCGTCGTCCAGCCGCCGCAGGGCCGCCGCGTCGCCGGCCGGGAAGGCCGCGTCCAGGAGCTCCACCCAGGCGCCCGGCGCGGTACGTCCGTCCGGATCGAGCGGCGTGCCCAGCGTCGCCTCCAGCGCCTCCCGCAGCCCGGGATCGGCGTCGGGCGGGATGGCGGCGGGACGCGGCCATCTCCCGTCCGCCCCCCGGGCGAGGTTGCCCGGCACCAGGAACAGCCCGCGATACAGGGCGAGGGCGAGCGCGTAACGGTCGCTGGCCCCGTCGTGGGCGGGGATCAGCCCCGCGACCAGCCGCGGATCCTGCCACCCCGGCGTGGAGACGCCCCGCCAGGGCGGAGGGTCGGCGGGGGCGACGCCGTCCACGTCGATCAGGCACAGGCCGGGAGCAGGCGCGTCGCACCAGGCGATGTTCTTCGGGGCCAGATCGCCGTGCACGAGCCGCAGCTCCTCCAGCCAGGCGAAGATCCCGGCCAGCCGGGCCAGCACGGCGACGCGCACCTCGGCCGAGGGCGGCGCGGCGCGGCGCAGCAGGAGGAAGTCCAGGGTTCGGGGGGATCCGCCGGGCCGCAGGAAACGGTCGGGAAGCAGAGGCATGACCACCCCTGTCACGGCCCCGGACCGCCGCGTCACCAGGTCGATCGGCCAGCACAGGGAGTCGCGTACGGTGTCGCCGACGGCGGGGACGCCCTCGCCGTGGACGTTGCGGCCGAGCGCGCACAGCTCCTCCAGCATGCCGAGCCGCGCCGGCTCCACCACGGGGGTGGCGTACCTCTTGAAGACCAGCTCCGCCCCGCTGATCCGGTGCACGGCGGCCATGCCGCCGGTGGCGAACGCGGTGTCCTCGATGTCGTAGTCGCCGTAGCGCCCAGCGATGCGCACGATGGCCTGCTTTCGCGTCAGTCGCCGGCCGGCTCGGGAAAGGGCGGGATCCACACGACCAGCGCCGTACGGTCGTCCTGCGATCCCTGCCGGCGGTAGCGCAGGGAGTTGAGCATCCACGCCGTGTGGCAGGGCAGCCGCCAGCGGGAGGCCAGCCACGCACGGACGGCGGGGGACCCATGGACGTCCTCGGCGAGCCCGTCGCTGGCGAGGATCAGGGCGCGGGCGCCGCCCGGGGCGAGCGGCGCGGTCTCCAGGCCGTGGGCGGGGTCCCGCGAGGGGAGCGCGGCCACCGCCTCGTTGAGCGCTCCGCCACCCCGTTCGAAGATCGGCGCGAACCCGTCGTCCGCCAGGCTGAACGCCGCGCAGTCGCCCACCCTGCCCACGACGACCGGCTCGGTGAGCGGGTCCGCGGGCAGCCGGGCGAAGCAGGTGACGGACGACAGCGGCTCATCACCGCCGCCGAGGCGCGGGTCCCGCAGGTCGAGCAGACGCTCGTTCGCCGCCGCCACCGCCGCCGGGACCGGCAACGCGGGAAGCTGCTCGCAGATGGCCTGGACCAGGGTGTACGCCCCGATCTGCGACGTACGGGGCCGCGACCCGAGCCCGTCCGCCACCGCCACCGCCGCCGCGCCGGTGTCCTCGTCGAGGTGGAAGGCGTAGGCGTCCTGGCCGGTGCGGCCCCGGTGCAGGTGCGCCAGGCCGGTGAGCGCCGCCGCGGCGATCCAGTACGGGCCGAGCTGCCCCGCGTCGGCGACGACGCTCGGCACACGCAGCCCGTTCGTGCCGTCGAGCCGGGTGTGGAAACCCGGCGAGAGCCGTCCGACGGACGGGGCGCCGCTGTCGTCGTCCACGACGGCGGGCGGGCCGGGGTGCCCGCTGCCCGGCGTCCCGAGGGTCACTCCCTGACCTCCATCAGCGGCAGCGGCGTGAACTTGGAACGGTCGACGTCCACGACGAGCCCGCCGTCGCCGTCGGGACGCAGCGAGCCCGAGGTCGTGCGGATGCTGCGCACCAGCGTCGAGATGATCTCGCGGGCCTGCGCGGCCGGGTCGGCGCCGTTGGCCTTGAAGGCGTAGCGGGTGGCGATCGTGCCGAGCGCCTCCGCCTCGGCCGCGCCGAAACCGAAGGCCACCACCTCGGGGGCGAACGGCCAGTCCGGGCTGGTGAGCTGCCGCAAAGGCCCTCTCCAGTCCTCGTCGGCCACGTGCATGCCGTCGCTCATGAAGAACAGCACCGGCCGGTAGAACCGGCTGCCCCGGCCGAGCCCCCGGATCGCGCGCTCGATCTCCTCGCGGGCGGCGCGGAAGGCTTCGGCGAAGTTCGTCGCGCCGCCGGGTTCGAGAAGCGGCAGGCCGGCGTACTGGAGGTCGCTGAGCGGGAGCACCACCGTCGCGGTGTCGGCGAAGGCGATGACGGCGACGCGGGCCAACTCGCCCACGGTCGGATCGTCCTCGATCGCCGCCTTCAGGTCGGGCAGCGCCGCGTTCACCGCCTCGATCGGCTCGCCCGCCATCGAATAAGAGACGTCTATCACCAGGAAGACCGGGAACACCGGATGGCTCTCGGTCTCGGAAAAGTGCGCCAAGGTGCTTTCACCAACCCTTCCGAGAATTACCCGGCCGGAGGAAGGAAACGCGCTCGCGGTATCGACACGATTATGTCTGAGAACGGCAGGAACGAGGAGACGAAATTGGACGAACGAGCGACGCCCGGCCGTACCTGGGCGGTGGTGGTCGCCGTGGAGGATTACGCATGCGTGCCCGGCTGGAGCATGCGCGGCCCGGTGCGGGACGCCGCGCGTTTTGTCGCCTGGCTGCGCCGCGCCGGTGTGCCGGACCACCAGATCATCAAGCTCGCCTCGCCGTTCCGCGGCGGCTCGGGAGCGGCCTCGCTCGGGCTGCTGGACGGCCCCGCCACCTACGCCGCCGCCGACGAGGTGCTGAACCGGCGGCTGCCGGAGGCGGACGGCGACCTGCTCTGGTTCTTCTGGGCCGGTCACGGGGTGGAGGCGCGGGACGCCGCGCAGCTGCTGTTCTTCTCCGACGCCGACCTGGTCACCGGGCGGCATCTCGACCTCGACGCGCTGCTGACGAGCTACCGTACGGGCTTCGTGGGCTTCTCGCGGCAGATCTACGTCGTCGACGCCTGCCGTACGCGCGCTCAGGGCTCCATGGCGGCCGGCTGGCAGCCGCTCCCGCACACCGCGACGCAGGCCAGGCTCGGGTGGGACCAGACGCTCCTCCTGGGCGCGCGCAGCGGCGAGGCCGCCCACCAGGACCCCGACCGGGGCGGCCGGTTCTCCTCGGCGCTGATGGACGTCCTGGAGGAGGGGGAGGGGGAGCAGGAGTGGCCGCCCGCCCTGCGGCCGGCGTTCCAGGCGGTACTGGAGCGGATGAAGGCGGAGGAGCCCGGCGGGCAGCCTCAGCGGCCCTGGTGGCTCCGCTTCCGCGATATGTCCGGCGGCGAGGAGAACATCTCCGGCGGCCACCCCGCTCCCCAGCCCCCAGCACCGCCCCCGCCCGGCGACCTCCCCCCGGCCCCGGCTCCGGCCGGAGGGCTGGTTCCGGCTCCTGAGCAGTGGCGGCTGTTCGCCGAGGCGACGTTGCGCTCCTTCGCCGCCGCCCGTGCCCGACGACTGGCTGGTCACCCGGCGGGCGGACCTGGAGGTGGAGATCAGGGGGCTCGACGACGCCCGGCGGCTGGCCCGCGCCGTCCACCGGGGCCGGCCGTACAGCCGGCCGGTCACCCGGCTCTCCGCCGCCCTCGCCGGCGCAGGACGGCGGTGGGAGGGCGGCGACGACCACCGCGTGGTGCTCCTGGAGGGCGGGCCGGGGGCGGGGAAGAGCACGGCGCTGCGCGACCGGGTACGCGACTCGCTGGAGGAGGCGGTCCGCCGCCCCGGCGCCGAGCTCGTGATCCCCGTCTACGTGGACCTGCGCGACTTCCGCCCGGGAGGGCCCGTGACGGCGGCGGCCATCCGCGCGCACATCATGGCGTGCATGAGCGGCGGCGGCGACGGCCGGCTCGCGTCCTTCGTCAGGACGTGGTTCGACCACGGGCTGGACGCCGGCTGGTGGTGGTTCCTCTTCGACTCCTTCGACGAACTGCCCGCCCTGCTCACCGCGCGCAACCCGGCGAGGACCGCCGAGGACTACGCCTCGGCCATCACCGCGTTCCTGTACGACCTCACCCCGTGCCGCGCGGTCATCGCCACCAGGGACGCGGCCGACTGCGCCACCTTCCGCAGCCTGCCGCAGCTCCGGATCCTGCCCATGAGCACCCAGGTCCAGCGCCAGCTCATCGAGCACATCGCGGTGAGCCGCGGCCGGCGTCTCCGGATCAGCGGCTGGCTCGCCACCGCGCCCGCCCCGATCCAGGAGATGGCCGAGAACCCCCTGCTGCTGAGCCTGCTCTGCCACACCATCACGCGCCACGCCGAGACCTGGGTGCCGGGGGACCGCTACGAGGTGCTGGACGGGTTCGTCCGCGACCGCCTGAGCCCCGACGAGCGCCGGGCGGAGTGGGTCGGCGACTTTGCGGCCGAGATCGCCATGGCCATGACCCGTGACGCCGGCCCGGGGCTGAACCCGTCCGTCGCCGAGTTACGCGCGGCGCTCGCGCCGCCCGGCGGCGGCGGTCCGCCTCCGGAGGCAGCCGTGCTCCAGGTGCTCGACGAATTGAAGGAGGCCAAGCTCGGCAGGTACACGACGACCGCGACCCGGCCCGCGCAGCGCCGCTTCGCCTTCGCACACCGCAGCGTCCAGGAGTACTTCGTCACCCGGGCGCTGCTGGCCCAGCCGGACCGGGTGCCGCCCAGGGAGCTGCTGTCCGAGCCGCGCTGGCAGGGGGCGGCCGTGTCGCTGCTGCGGACCGGCCCCGCCGCGAACGTCGCCGCGCTGGTGGCCGAGGCCCGCCGCATCCTGGACAGCGACCCGAGCGACCCGAGCGACCCGAGCGGGCCGGGCGAGGAGGATCGGATGGGCGCGGACCGGCCGGTGCTGGCCGTTCTCGCGGGCGGGTTCGCCCCTCCGGAGCCTGCCGAACTACCGGCGGACATCCGGGACAGAGTGGGCAGATCGCTGCTGCGGATGTGGGCAAAGGGCAGCGGGTCGGAACGGATCGAGGCGGTGCGGTTCGTCCCCGCCGCCGATCCTGGCACCGCCGTCAAGGTGCTGAAGCTCGCCTTCGGCCATTCCAGCGCGTTCTACCGTGACGAGGCGTACCGGCGGACGGTCTCGATGCCGCGCATCCCCGACACCCTGCTGCACGAGGTGCGCCGCAGCCTGGTCACCCTGTGGGTGGACGGCCGGCTGTGGCGGGACGCGGCGATCGTGGAGGCCCAGATGCGCGGCGGCAGCCTGCTCGGGGCCGTCCGCCTGCTGCGCTTCGGCTGGCTCGCCGACCTGGCGCTGTGCCTGGCCGTGATGCCCGTCTGGTTCCTCTTGACGGACGAGGAGCAGGACGTCCAGATGCTGGTGATCGGCGGCGGCCTGTTCGGCCTGTTCTGGCACCTGGGCTACCACCACGTGCTGCGCCAGGCCGCGTGGCCGGGGGCGGAGGGGCCCTGGCACCGGCGGGTCTGGCGCTTCCTCCGGCACACTGCGCTGTTCCCCGGCCAGGTGTCGGACTTCGCGTCGTCGTTCAGGCGGATGCTCTGCGGCGTGTCGGCGTTGGGCGCGATCCTGCTCCTGCCCATCGACTACTTCACCGGAGCCCCGGCAGGCACGGTGCTCGGCCTCCTGGCGCTCTCCGTGATCGCGCTGCTCGTCTGCGTCTGGCCGTCCGGCGTGCGCGAAGCCGTGCTCCACGGGCGTACGGGGGCGGACCTGGGCGAGTGGCTGCTGCTGCCGCTGCGCCCGTTCCCGCAGCGGTTCCGGCGGGCCGGGCGCCGGCTGCGCAGCCCGGCGCGCTGGTGGCCCGACTGGCTGAGACCGCGGGCGCTGTCGCGCTACTACAGCGGCCGCTACAAATGGTGGAAGATCGCCGGTACGGTCGCCGCCGTGCTCGCGGGCGGAGGCTACAGCGTCTTCGAGGACCCGATCGACGCGCTGCTGCGGGAGAACCCCCTGCTGCGCCGGCTCGTCGCCACAGCCGCGTTCGTGATCCTCGCGCCGCTCTACCTCTACGGCGTCGTCCGGATCACCCGTCCGCTGCTCCGGGCGCGCCGGGACCGCAAGGCGGTGGACGCCTTCCGCGCCGACGCGCAGCGCGCGGACCCGGAAGTCCTGGGGCTGCCGGCGTTCCTGGAGATCCTGGCGGCGCTCCGCACCACCGACGGCCTGCACCGGCTGGTGAGCGGCCTGTCCGCCGAGCCTCAGGAGGAGCTGGCGGACGCCACCCTGCTGCCGGTCGGCGCGGAGGTCATGGAGCTGCTGTCGTGGATCGCGGCGGCGCGGGAGAGGTTCGACGCCCTTGAGTCCGCGAGCCCGGGTGAGGACGCGCCCCTGACGCTGGACGGGTGGCGGGAGGAGTGGGAGGCGCTGCTCACCGACGACGGCGACCTCGAGGTCCTCGCGCTGGCCGACCGGGAGTCGCTCGACCTGATCGCGGCGCTGCAGCTCACGTGGAGCGCCAGAACGGCCTGACGGAGGATGATCATCCATGTTGCACGCGGTGTTGGTGGGCGTCGACCGCTATCTCGACCCAGGGATCGCCTCCCTGCGCTACGCGGCGGCCGACGCCGTCGCGATGGCGGAGCTCGTCTCCAGGGTCGAGCCCGCCGAGCGGGAGATCACCCTGCTGCTGGACGCCGACGCGACCCGGCGCAACGTCGTCATGGAGATCGGCGAGCGGCTGCCGCGCGCCGTCGCTCCCGGCGACGTCGTCCTGATCTACTTCGCCGCGCACGGAAGCCCGGAGAGCGACCCCGCCGACCCGGACGACGTGGCCCGCTACCTGGTCGCCCACGACACCGAGCTCGACCACGTCTACACGACCGGCATCACCATGGAGCACCAGCTCCAGAGCTGGCTCGCCCGGCTGAGCGGCCCCAGGCTGGTCATGGTCGTCATCGACGCGTGCTTCAGCGGCATGGCCGGAGGGCGTACCTTCGAGGGCCCCACCCTCCGCCGCCGCCGTGAGGGGACCCGCGTCCCCGGGGTCGTCTCGCTCAAGGACCTGGACCTCGGCGAGGGCCGGCTGATCATGAGCGCGTGCGGGGAGCACCAGGTCGCGCGGGAGTTCGCGTCGCTGGGCCACGGGGTCTTCACGCACTACCTGCTGCGGGGGCCAGGCCAGGTCGAGGGCGCCACGGTCGGCGTCCATGAGCTGTACGAGAAGGTGGCCGGAGCCGTGCGCCGGCACACCAAGGGCCGGCAGGTCCCGGTGCTCAACGGTCGCTCCGCGATCCCGCGGCTGCCCCGCCTCTGGTGACCTCGGGCGGGGCGCGCGGTGCTCAGCGGACCCGGATGAAGACCGGGTTGGAGTAGAACCAGAGGTCCTGCCAGGGGTTCTCCTTGCCGTCCGCGAGCGGCTCCATCTCGTCGGTGCTGGTGCCGCGCACCCGGAGGTAGCTGTCCTGGCCCACGTCGCGCAGGGTGTGGCGGATGACGAGGTCCTGGCCCTGGCGGCGCCAGTCGTTCGGGCCGAAGCGGGCGACGACCTTGGTGGTGGGGTTGGTGGCCGCGTCGAGGTCGGCGCTGACGCCCGTGACCTGGCCGGTGATGAGGTCGACGCGCCGGACCTCGGGGCGGTCGCCGTTGCCGTTGACGCCGTTCAGCGGGCGGAAGCGGATCTCCACCTCGACGTCGCCCCGGTTGCGGCTGTTGACGACCAGCGTCTCGCTCACGGTGGCGGAGCGGCCCTGCGCGCTCGCGGTGACGTCCAGGGCGGTGACCAGGTCGCCCGTCGTGACGAAGATGCGGCCGTTGCGCAGGGCGTCCATGATGTCGCCGTAGTCCTGGCGGGCCATCACGTACGTCTTGCTGTACTCGCCCGGCCAGAAGTCGGAGCCGCCACGGGTCCAGTGCACGTGGGAGTCGGAGGTGGCGGTGATCCACCAGTGCCGGCCCTCGCCGAGCAGGGAGTCCCACAGGCCGCCGACGCGGGCGGTCATCTGGTCGAAGCCGCCGTAGGTGGGGTGGTTGCCGTAGCCGCCGCGCGCGCCGCCGTTCAGCGGGCCGGCCTGGTGGCCGGGGGCGCCCTCGAAGCCGACGTACACGTCGGGGGCCACGTTGTTGCCGTTGCGGAATTCGCGCGGCGTGTCCTGACCCCACACGCCCAGCCCGGACGCCGAACGCGAGGCGTGGTGGGCGATGACCAGCGGCTTCTGCCGCATGTCGCGGGCGGCCTTCAGGAACTCCACCATCTTGGCCTCGGTGTCGCGGCCCGGGTCGGCGGGGAAGGCGTCGTGCTTGGCGAAGCGGCTCTCCAGCTCGAACAGCTGCTGCGCTTCCCCGTCGTGGTGGGGGATCATCAGGGTGTGGTGGTCGAGCGCCGGCGCGTCGAACTCCATGCCCCAGAACTGCAGCACCTCGGGCACCAGCACCCGCGAGCGCAGCAGGTCGGGGTACGCCTGCTCCAGGTTCACCTTGGAGTGGGTGGGGCCGCCGTGGTCGGTGCACATCGCCCAGGTCAGGCCGAAGTGCTTGGCCATGATCGCGTTGGTGACGATCGGGTAGACCGCGTCCGCGCCCTTGTGGAAGGTGGGCGGGCTGGTCTTGGTGTCGAACTCGCCGCTGTACTCGGAGTGGATGTGGTGGTCGCCGGCCCGCCACCTGCGGCCGTTGCCGCCGCCGTTGCCGAACTTGCGCTCGTCGTCGGCCTGGGCGGGGGTGCCGCCCATCAGGGGAGCGGCAGCGGCCAGGGTGGCGCCGACGCCGGCGTACTTGACCAGCCGCCGGCGGGAGAGCCGGGCCGCCTCGGCCTGTTCGGCCTTGTTCTTGCTCACGGTGAAGCCTCTCGTGCGTGCGATGAGGGTGCCGGGCCGCAAGCCTTAGGGAGTGGATCGAACGCCGAGTGAACGACGTTCGGTACGCGCGCGAACAGCGTTGGATCATCGGATGCATCGGGCCATTGACGACGGCCCTAACGCCGCTGCCGTGGCTTCCGGTAGGTGGTGATCTGGTCGCCCGGTCCCGGGTACGCCATGATGAGCAGCCGCTGGGTACCGTCGCCCTCGTCCTTCCAGGGGAACCAGGCGTAGTGCACGCGGATGCGGTAGTGGCCCTTGCGTCCGCCGAGTGACAGGTCAGGCAGCACGCTTCCGCTCAGGCCGTCCATGAAGACCATCTCGCCGGTCCTGTTGAGGTAGCCGACCTCCACGACGTCCGCCCAGCCCTTGGTCTCGACGGGTGGGCGGCGCGTGTAGGTCTCCAGCGTGACGCAGACGTGGAAGTCGGCGCGCGTGGACACCCGCAGGTGGCCGGGCCCCGACTCGACCGGGCCGGCGGTCGTGCTGCGGCCCTCGGTGGCGTACTCGTCGTACAGCTCCAGCCCCGCCTCGGGCCACTCCGGCTCCTTGAGCCTGATCGCCTTCGCGGGCCTGATGAGCGGGCGGTGCCGGGGGGTGGCGGCGCACTTGCGCCGCTCCTCGGCCTGGAAGTCGGCGAACTCGCGGTCCTCGGCGGCATCCTCCGCGCGGGCGTCGGCGTCCGCGGCCGGGCAGATGCCGGCGAGCGCCCAGTTCAGGCCGCGTACGTTCACCCCTTCCACGTCCCGCAGACGGGCCAGTTCGGCGGGGTCGGCGCGGGTGTAGGCGGCGCACAGGCGGCGGCCGTGGGCGAGCACCACCTGGTCGGGCGTGGTGGCGGCGAATCCGAGCGCCTGATGCTGACGTACGGCGCAGAGGTAGGCACGGGGGCCGGTCCGCGGCACGGGCTCCCGGGACTCGCCGGCGCGCTCCCAGGGCTGGGCGGGCGAGCAGTCCGCGGCGGTGGTGACCGGGCCACGGGACTGGTCGGCGGCGGGCAGGAGGCACAGCGCCACGGCGACGGCAAGCGCCGCCACCACCACCTGGTGGCGCGGGCGGGCGGCCGGCGGCGGGGCGGCGTACAGGAAGAACAGGACGAGGGCGGAGCCGGCGAGCGCGGCGCTGTACCAGAGCGGGGAGATGCCGAAGGCGAACCCGCCGTCCGCGTCCGGCACGAACAGCCCGTCCGGGTACCACCTCAGCCGCTGCTCGACCACCTCGGGGATGAGCAGCCAGTCGGTGTCGCCTGGCGTGGTGAGCGTGGTGACGACGCCCGCCGCCGCGGCGAGGGTCAGGGTCGCCGTCGTGATCCGCAGCAGCCCCCGGGTCCTGCGCACGACCGCGACCAGGACCAGCACGGCCGGGGCGCCGACGCCGACGAGGAGGTCCAGGGCGACCCAGAGCAGGGTCGCGGGCTCGCTGACGTACCCGTGGAAGAGCTCGTCGAGCAGACCTCTGGGGCCGATCCACGCGGGCATGCCGTTCGCGAGGTTGACGGCGGCGGGGACCAGCGGCAGCGCCACGGCCACGGCGGCGAACGGCCACGTCCACGTCCACGCCCGCGCGGGCGCGACGCGGACCGGCGCCACTGGGGCCGGCTCGGGCGCGGGGGCGCCGAGGTCGTGCGCCGAGCGGGCCTGCCACGCCGCCGCGAGCACGCCCAGCACGCCGATGAGCATGAACAGCACCAGGCCGGGGTCCAGTCCCCCGCCGAACGTGATGAACGAGTGCCCGCCGGACGACAGCAGCGACAGCGCCGCCGTGGCCGCGCCCACCCGTACGGTGCCCCGGGTCCAGCGCGCGTCCCTGGCCTGACCGGCCAGGACCGGCACCAGCCACAGCAGGTGGACGAGGTCGCCGAGCCAGCTCGGGGAGACGACCTTCACCAGGTCATAACTCCCGAACTGGATGATGAAGGTGACCGCCACGTCCATGACGGTGTCCGTCAGCCCCGCCACGAGCCCGACCAGGCGCAGCGGGCGCGGCAGGACCCCGGCGAGCGCCACGAAGAACAGGCAGACGACGGCGACCTGGAGCAGGTCGGCGGGCAGATAGGACCACCACAGGTAGGGGAGCGGCAGCCGGGGCAGCAGCATCGAGACGACGCCGAGATACAGGGCGGCCCGTAACAGCCGGACCGGCCGGTCGTTGGCGGCCGGCGTGCCGGCCGGACGTCCGCGCAGCACCTGCCAGTAGGCCCAGCCCTGCACGATCCCGCCCGCGACCAGCAGGACCTCGACCCACCAGGCGGAGGTCATGGTGTCCGCGTCCCACCCCGTGGCCACGATCGCGCGCAGCAGCGCGGGATCGCCGGTGACCAGCGCGAGAACGCCGGCCACGACGACCGCCGTCACGTAGCCGACGGCGAAAAAGGCGGCAGTTCTCCCGAAACGGTACCGGCGCACGGAGGACAACCTTAGAGCACAAGGGGACGGGTCCCGTCGCGATTATGTGCCAGTCGAATTCGCTAAATCAGGATGACCCTAAAGAAAGGAAGGAAGAGCGTCCCCTTTTGCCGCTACTCTTCTGCGTCGGGCGGTCGGCGGACGAGGGAGACTGCGTGCTGGACCAGCGAAATCATCAGGGCAAGTTCGCCGAGGACTACGTGCGGGTGCTCGCCTCGGCGGCGGGCCTCCTCGTCTATCAGGACGACCTCGACCACGACGGCATCGACCTGGGCTTCCGATATCCCGCAAGGACCGGCCACATTTCCTCGCCCGCCATCGAGGTGCAGATCAAGTCCTGGTCGGCCCCCCGGTCCAAGGGCGCGGCCCTGCATTATTGCGGGCTGAACGAGGTGCAGTACAACAAGCTCGTCGACGGCCCGTTTCTCGTCCCGCGTTACCTGTTCCTCGTCGTGGTCCCCCAGGAGAGCGACCGGTACGCCCGCGTGGAGACCGACGGGCTCACGTTGAGCCGGCTCTGCTACTACCGCGGCTTCGAGGACGACCGGCCCGTCCCCGCGCCCAGCGCCGCACGGAAGGTGCCGCTCCAGGTGCCGCTCGGGAACGTTCTCACGGTCCGCGCGTTACGCGAGCTCGTCGGCGCGCCCGCGGGCCCCTCCGACCGATGAGGAGCCTGTCGGTCGCCGACGTCAGCAGCTATCTCGCCGCGACCGGCTGGGTCCGCCGGCCGGGGACCTGGCGGGGCGCGGCGAGCTGGGTGCACGACGGCGACCACGAGATCCTGGTGCCCGGCACGGACCACCTGGCCGACGGGCCGCGCCGGCTCAGGGAGATCCTGTCGCTGCTCGCGCTGGTCGAGGGCCGCGCGCCCGAGGACATCGCCTCCGACATCGGCTCGCCCATGGCCGACGTCCAGTGGTACCGCGCGCCCATCGTCCCCGCGGGCGGGGAGCTCGGGCTGGTGGACGCGGTCACGGCCGTGACCAGCGCCCACGCCGCCCTGAGCGCGGCGGCGCGGGCCGCGCTGAGCGGGCCACGGCCGGTGTTCGACGGCCCGGCTCCCAAACCGGTGCGCGACCTGCTGGCGCGCGTCCGGATCGGACCGATCGTGCCGTCCACCGACCTCCTGACCGTACGCCTCCCGCTGGACGGCGGCGGCCTCGGCGACCCTCCGCTGGCCCGCCGCGCCTTGACCCTGCTCCAGCGCGCCGCGCTGCTCCTGCGCCAGGCCACCGCCGAGGTGCGCGGAACCGGCGACATCGGCGTCTTCGACGACCTGGTACAGGACGGCGTGTCGGCAGACCTGTGCCTCGCGCTCGCCCGCTTCGCCGGAGCCGACCCCGGCGCCGGGTTCGAGGTCGGCTTCCGCTGGGCCCGGGGGCTGCCCGCCGAGGTCCCCGCGCGGAGCGTGGTCTTCGAGCCGGGCACCGGCACCCTGCTGCGCCGGGTCGGCCACCGGCTGCGGCGCCTGCACCGCGAGAGCGCCGCGGTGACGGGCCTCATCGGCGCGCTCGTCGACGACGGCGGCGAGGACCGGTTCCGCGTCCACGTACGCGGCCAGGTGACGACCGGGGACGGCGAGCCGCGCCGCGCCGTCATCTGGGTCCGCCTGCCCGGCGAGGCGGACTACGACATGGCCGTCAGGGCGCACCGCGACCGGATCCCCGTACGTGCCGCCGGCACGCTCAGGGAGGTCAACGGCCGCCGTGAGCTCATGGCGACCGGCTTCACCACTGTCGCCGACGATCGATCCGAGGAGAGCTGACCATGAAGAACACCGGCTTCGGCACCCGCGAACGGGCCGTGCTCCTGGGCCTGATGACGCTCGGCGGAACGGCGTCCAACGCGGAGCTCAAGGCCCACGTCGGATGCACCCTCGACGGACAGCCCCGGCACCGCCTCAACAAGAGCGGCCTCGTCATGAGCGAGAAGCCCGGCAGGTCCTACCGTCACACGCTCACCGACGACGGCTGGGCCTGGTGCGTGACGGAGCTGGACGGCTCCGCCCCGGATCGCGGCGGTTCGCTCGGCCGCACCCTCTACGGCGTGCTCCACCTGCTCAAGGGCTATCTCGACGCGGCGGACCTCAGCCTCGCCGAGTTCGTCGTCAAGGCCGGCGAAGGCGGCGCCGCCGTCGCCCCGGCCGAGCTGCCCGAGGCGATCCGGGACGCGTACTGGCGTCTGGCCCGCGAGCCGCAGGACTGGGTGCTCCTGACGCGGCTGCGCGCGGAGCTGGGCGACGTCCCCCGCGAGGCGCTCGACGAGGCGCTGCGACGGCTCGAACGCCTCCCGGACGTCCATCTGGCGCCCGAGGCCGACCAGAAGAGGCTGACCGACGAGGACAGGAACGCGGCCGTCCTCGTCGGCGGAGTGAGCAAGCATCTGCTGGCGATGGAGGCGCGATGAACGAGACCGAGGAACGGGCACTGCGCGCCATCTCCAGGGTGCTCACCTGGACGACCATGGCCGAGCACGCCTGGAACCCGCCGCCTTTCCATGTCGGCGGCGTGCACCCGCGGGCGGAGCAGCTCATCCTCGACGGCATCGACGAGGCGTGCGAGGACTCCAGGAGCAGTCCGCTCGGCGTCGTGATCCAGGGCGAGGGCGGCGCGGGCAAGACGCATCTCCTCGGCTGGGTCAGGGGCGAGATCGCGCGGGCCGGCGGCTACTTCTTCCTGGTGGACTTCAGCGCGGGCGACGACTTCTGGCGGCGGACCGCGGGCGCGATGGTCGACGACCTCGGCCGCTCGGCGGCCGGCCCGGACACCCCGACCCAGGCGGTGACGGCCCTGCGCGGCCTGGCCGCACTCGCGGGGGCCGGGGACCGCTTCGCGGCGGTCGTCGAGGACGGGAAGGACATCACCCGCGAGGACCTCGACGCCCTGGTGGCCGGTCTGGTGGCCAGGGACCGGCGGTTGCAGCGGTGCCGCGACACGATCCGGGCGCTCGCCCTCTACGCCGTCGCCTCGGGCCCCGCCTTCGACGTCGCGCACGACCACCTCATGTCGACCGAGGAGGCCGAGGAAGGCGACCGCGGGGCCTGGGGGATGAGCAGAGAGATCAAGGCGCCGCACGACATCGTGCTCGAGCTGTCGACGATCCTCGCGCTGACCGGCCCCAGCGTCATCGCGGTGGACCAGATCGACGCGCTGCTCGAACACTCCCGCGCGGCCACGGATCCGGACCCCGTCGCGCCTTCCGTGGCTGGGCCCCGCAAGGACGTCATCGACGGGATCGCCAGCGGCCTCATGGCCCTGGTGCACGCCACCCATCGCACGTTGTGCCTGGTGGCCTGCCTGCCCTCGTCGTGGGGCCTGATCCGGGACCGGGCCATCGGCACGGCGAAGGACCGGTTCCGGTTGTCCCTGATCCTGGACACGATCGCGAGCCCGGAGCTCGCCAGGAACCTGGTCGAGCGCAGGTTCGCGGTCGCCTTCGCGCGGGCGGGCTTCACCCCGCCCGACCCGGTCTGGCCGGTCGCCCCCGGCGCGTTCGCGACCGCGCCGGGCAGGACGCCGAGGACGCTGCTCCGCCTCATCGCAGCGCACGTCGCGGCCTGCCGGGCGGACGGCGTCGTACGCCTCCTGGAACGTTTCGACAGGGAGGATCCGGTCGCCGCACCGTCCCCTCCCGCCCCGGCCGTCGCCGTCGCCGTGCCGGAGGCCAACTTGGCCAGGCTCGACGCGCGCTTCGCCGACCTGTACGGCCGGGCGGACGTGTCGGCCGCGTTCGATCCCGAGCACGAGGACGAGCTGGCCCCTTCCCTGCTCGCCGCGGGGCTCCACGCCTGGATCAGGGAGCAGGACCGGGCGGGCGAGTCCTTCTCCGTCGATCCGCCGCCTGGGCGGCGGCCCAGCCTGCACGCGCGGTTGCGGCAGGCGCTGGACCCCGAGTCCGAGGATCAGCGGCACTGGACGTTCCGGATGATCGGTGCGGTGCACCACAGCTCGGCGCTGAAACGGCTGAACGACGGCATCGCGGCGTCCGGACTGGGGCCGGAGACGCCCGGACGATGTTTCGTCGTGCTACGCAACCAGGCGTGGTCGGACGGCCCGGCCACGCGGTCCCGCCTGGCGGAGCTCAAGGAGTGGGGCGGGCTCTCGCTTCCCGTACGGGGTGACGACCTGCGGGTCTTCGCGGCGCTACGGCAGATGGCGGCCGACGGGGACCCGGAGTTCGAGACCTGGCTGCGGGCCCGCCGCCCGGCCGGCGGCACGGAGCTGTTCACCGGCCTGTTCGGCGCGCTCACCCGCGAAGAGACGGCCCCGTCGCCGCAGCCGTCGATCCCTGAGACCGGATGGCCGGAGGGGAGCGAGCGGGAGGCCGCGCGGCCCGAGGGGAGTGGGCCGGCGCCCGCGCGGGCGGCGGAGAGCGAGCCGGGGCCCGTGGGTGGCCCTGTGCCGGTCATTTCGGTCGGCCGGCGCATGGACACCAGTGCCGAGCTCGAACTGAAGCTGGCCGCGCTCGCCCGCCACACGGCCGTGTTCGCCGGCTCCGGCTCGGGCAAGACCGTGTTCCTGCGGCGGCTCATCGAGGAGTGCGCGCTGCTCGGGGTGTCGTCGATCGTGCTCGACTCCAACAACGACCTCGCCCGGCTGGGCGATCCCTGGCCCGCCCCGCCACCGGGCTGGGGAGACGGGGACGCGGACAAGGCGGCCCGCTACTTCGCCGAGACCGAGGTCGTGATCTGGACGCCGGGACGCTCGCGCGGACGCCCGCTGACGTTCCAGCCGCTTCCCGACTTCGCGGCCGTGCTCGACGACCGCGACGAGCTGGAGACGGCGCTCGCCCTGGCCGTCGAAGCGCTCGCCCACCGGGCGAACGTGGACGGGGCGAGCGCCAAGGCCCGCAAGGGCAAGGCCATACTCCGTCAGGCGCTGGCCCACTTCGCCCGTTCGGGCGGCGGGAGCTTCGCCGCGTTCCTCGGCCTGCTCGGCGCGCTGCCGCTGGAGGTCAGCCAGATCGACCGGGCGGACCAGCTCGCCGCCGAGCTGGGCCAGCTCCTCACGGCCGCGACGATCACCGATCCGCTCTTCGCGGGCCAAGGTGAGCCCGCGGACCCGGGGGAGTTGCTCACCCCGTCCCCGGGCAAGCGGGCCCGCGTTTCCGTGATCAGCTTCGTCGGGCTCGGCGACCAGGCGCGGCCGGCGTTCGTCAACCAGCTCCAGATGGCCCTGTTCTCCTGGATCAGGCGGAACCCGGCGCGCGGCCGGCCGCTCGGCGGTCTCTACGTGATGGACGAGGCGCAGGCCCTGGTGCCGGCGACGCCGAAGACCGAGGCGCTGGCGAGCACGCTGACCCTGGCCTCGCAGGCCCGCAAGTACGGGCTCGGCCTGGTCTTCGCCACCCAGACGCCGCGCGGCCTGCACAACCACATCGCGGGCAACGCGACGACGCAGTTCATCGGCAGGATCAACAGCCCCACGCAGATCGAGGTGGTCAAAGGGCTGGCCCGGGCCCGGGGCGGCCGGGCCGACCGGGTGGGGCGGCTGGAGGCCGGGCAGTTCTACGCCGCGAGCGACGGCGTGCCCGAGGTGCTCGTACGGGCGCGGCAGTGCCTGAGCCACCATCCTCCTGACCCGCTCACCGAGCAGGAGATCATCGAGCGGGCGGGGCAGCGTTCTGCCAGGTTACGGGGCGGGGTGGGTGGGCAGCCGCAACGGCGAGAGCAAACGGGGGAGGCGTCATGACCGAGCAGCCGCAGGAGGATCGCCGGATCGTGGACGAGGACGTGGAGGACGTGGAGATGGAGGAAGAGGAGGTCGCCGAGTTCAAGCGCCTCAAGGAGCTCAACCCCGACGACTTCGAGTGAGTGACGCCCTGATCCTGGCCAGAGCGGGAGCGGGGTCGCGGAGCGACAGGGTGCTGTGGACGGCGCCGACGGCGTAGCGGAGGGTGCCGGCCAGGTCGAGGAGCAGGCCGGACCGGCGTTCCACGGCCGCCCGCCGCAGGTCGCCCTCCAGCCAGTGGTAGCGCACCCCGGGCCGGGCCCGCGTCGGCGGCACGTCGTGGCCGACGGCCAGGGCGGCCCAGGCCGCCGGTAGGTTGGCGCCGGCGGCGGTGGCGAGGGCCATCGAGCCGTAGAAACGGCCGTTGAGGTCGATGAGCCGGGGCCGGCCGTCCTCGGGCACCACGAACTGCAGTTGCGCGAGCCCGAACCAGCCGAGGGCGGCCAGCAGCCGGGCGGCGCGGTCGCTGATCGCGGCGTCCACCCGTACGGTCTCGGCGCGGCAGCTCGCGCCCGCCCCCGGCGGCCAGATGCGTGAGGCCACCTGCATGCAGTCGCACACCACCCGGCCGCCGGGCGCGGTGACGGCCGAGTAGGCCATCAGGCGTCCCTCGTGGAACTCCTCGACGCGCGGCTCGCCGCCGAGCCTGCGCACCTCGTCCACCCGGCGGCGGGCGGCCTCGGCGCCGGACACGACGAGCGTGTCGATCCTGGGCGGCGCCCCCGGCCGTTCCGGGTGGGCGTGCAGCCGGGACTTGACGACCAGGGGCGGGCGTTCGCCGGCGAGCGCCGACGGGTCGAGGGCGCGGGCCGTGAGGAAGCCCACGGACCCGGCCGCCTCGGACAGCTCCTGCTTGTCGATCGCGCGTACGACCTGCCGGTGTCCCGCGTGCGGCACGATCGCCCCGACCTCGTCCCTGAGCAGGGACAGCGCGAGGACCTCGGCCTCGCCCGCGCCGAAGACCACGTCGTAGCGGTGGTCGCGGACCGCGCGCCGCACGGCGGCGAGGAAGGCGTCGCGGTCCTCGTGCGCCGCCGGCACCAGGTGGCGCCGGCGGCGGAAGCGGGACGAGGACGCGAGGCCCGCGCCGGTGGGAGCGCCGACGCCGACCTCCCAGCCGGCCGCGGCGAGCGAGCGTACGGCGGCGAGCGCTCCCCGGCTGAAGCCGGTCTCCACGATCAGTGCGCGCACGGCGGTCCACGTCCCCTTACTCACGGCCGTCCGACGACGCCCAGGTACCCGTGCGGACCGCCGGCATGCGTCAGCGGACCGTCACCTCCAGCGTGCCGGTCACCGGGGCCTCGCCGGGCGAGCGCACGGTGAGCGTGCCGGTGTAGACGCCCGTCGTGTCGAAGGACCTGGTGGAGGTGACGGTGTAGGCGGCGTTGACGCGCATCCCGGGGATGCTCGCCTCCCGCTCCGTCACCGGCGCCGGGGTCTCCCTGACGCCGTCGTTCCAGGTGATGACCGCGCCGAGGTCGGCGGCGGCCTTGCCGGGGGCGGTGACGGTCCAGGTCGCGCCCGAGGGCCGGCCGGTGGCGGTGGTCACCGCAGGGGCCAGGATCTCCGTGCGCCACGCCACGTCGGCGGTGGGGAAGAAGTTGGTGCCCTGCACGGTCAGCCGGCCGCCCATCTTCGACAGGCGGGTCTTGAAGTCGCCGTAGTCACGCTGCGCCTGCGGGGTCCAGCCGGCCTCGGCGGTGGCAATGAGCCTCGGGTACGCGTAGTACTGCGCCTGCGGCACGCGGCGGATGAACTCGCCCCACACCGCCGACTCCACGCCCAGCACGCTGCTCTCCTGGATGCCGGGGATGTACGTGCCCGGGTCCCAGTTGTAGTGGCGGTCGAGACCGCACGGCCCGCCGCACGCCCAGGTGCCGCCGTCCGGCTGCCGGGAGTCCTGCTTCTGCGGCGAGTACGCGTTGGCCGCCGGCGACAGCACGACCTTGGCGCCGCGGTTCTTCACGGCGTTCGCGACGGCGTTGCGGTCGCCGTTCCAGAACTGCACGACGGCGTCGTCCTGGGGCAGGGCGCTGCTCGCGTACTCGTTCCAGCCGACGACGGTCTTGCCGAGCGCGTGCACGCGGGCGGTGAAGGCGTCGACCATCCTCACGTAGTCGGTGTGGCTGGTGACGTGCGCCTCGTCTCCTCCGATGTGCAGGTAGGGGCCGGGGGTCATGGCGGCGAGCTCGGCCAGGACGTGCCCGACGAACTCGTACGTGACCGCGCTGTTCGCGTCGAAGGAGGAGTAGCCGACGGAGCCGGTGCCGTTGTGCGGGACGGTGGTCTGGCCTGCGGCGGGCCTCGGCTGGGAGCCGGCGGTGTTGAGCTGCGGGACGGAGTGCAGCGCCGAGTTGACGTGACCGGGCATGTCGATCTCGGGGATGACGGTCATGCCGTTCTCGCCGGCGTAGCGGACGATCTCGGCGTAGTCGGCCTTGGTGTAGAAACCGGTGATGCCGGGCTCGGTGCCCCGCTCGGTCATCGCGGTGCCGCCGCCGACCCGGGTGAGCAGGCCGTAGTCGATGCCGGACGGGTTGCCCGCCGGGTCGTCGATCACGATGCGCCAGCCCTGGTCGTCGGTCAGGTGCAGGTGCAGCCGGTTGACCTTGAACAGCGCGGCCGCGTCGATGTAGGTCTTGACCTCGTCCACCGGGTAGAAGCTGCGCGCGACGTCGAGCATCATGCCGCGGTGCGCGAAGCGGGGGTAGTCGGTGATCCGCACGGCGGGCACGGTCCACGTGGTGTCGACGGTCTCCTTGGACTCGACCCACTGCGGGAGGAGCTGGCGGAGCGTCTGGACGCCGTTGAGCGCGCCGTTCGGGGTGGCGGCGCGCAGGCGGATCTCGCCGGCGGCGACGGACAGCGTGTAGCCCTCGTCCTCGTGGCCCTCGGGGCCCTTGCCTGCGCCGACCTCGATGATGATCGCGGCGGGGCCGCGGCCGTTCTCGGCGACCTTGAGCTTCTGGCCGGTGGCGCGGCGCAGCAGCCTGGCCAGGTAGTCGGCCGGCGCCTGCGCGCCGTCTCCCTGGGCGAGGACGCGGGTGTTCTTGTGCAGCGTGAACGGGGCGGCGCCGGTCTCGGTGACGGACACCGGCTTCGGGATCAGGCCGAGCGTGGGCGCGGGGGCGGCGGGCGGGCCGTCCCAGATCTCGAACTCGGAGATCGAGTAGCCGTAGGCGGCCCAGCGCTTGCGGCCCTGCATGCGTACGTACCCGACGGGCTCGTCGGAGAGCACGTCGATGACGTCGGTGCGCGGGCAGGTGTCGCGCTGGAGCGCGGCCACGTCGGTCCAGGTGCGGCCGTCGAGCGAGGTCTGCAGGACGAAGTCGCGGGCGCAGGCGTTCGGCCAGGTGAGCTTCACGTGGTCGACCTTGGCGGGCCGGGCGAGCTGGATCTGCACCCAGTTGTCGTCCTGGTACTTCGACGACCAGCGGGTGGCGGTGTCGCCGTCGTTGACGTGGGCGGCCACGAAGTCGGTGCGGTCCAGCTCGACGCTGGAGGCGGTGGCCGTGCCGGTCAGCGCCAGGTTGGCGGGGGGATCGGCGGCCCGGGCGGCGGGCGCCGGGGCCAGCAGCGCAGCCGCGAGCGCGGCTGCCGCGAGGGTCGCGAGGGGACGACGCATGGGTCTCCTTCTCATGGGGGGTCGGCTGGGGGATCAGCGCTCAGTCTGGCCACGCTCGCCGATTTAGGTCAAGAGACAGGAATAAAAAGGCGGACAATCCGCCCCGCTCCCTCTTGTGATCTCTCTGATCGTCCCTTTAACGTAAAGGCTCGGTACTAAATCGCGATCGGAGCATGAGTGACCAGTCCACGCAACGTCCTGTTCCTGATGACCGACCAGCATCGGGTGGACACCCTCGGCTGCTACGGCAACCCGGTGATAAGCACGCCCGCACTGGACGGCCTGGCGGCGGAGGGCACGCGCTTCGACCGGTTCTACACGCCGACCGCCATCTGCACCCCGGCCCGCGCCTCGCTGTTCACCGGGCTCCACCCGTTCCGGCACGGCCTGCTGGTCAACCCCGAGCGCAACGGCGGCGGGCGCGACGAGGTCGCCGAGCACGACCCGGTCATGTCCGCGCCGCTGCTGGCCGCCGGCTACAACATGGGCCACGTCGGCAAGTGGCACATCGGCCGCGAGCACGGGCCCGAGCACTACGGCATGGACGGCGAGCACCTGCCCGGCGCGCTCAACCCCTTCCACCACCCGTCGTACGAGCGGTGGCTGAAGGAGCGGGGGCATCCGCCGTTCGCCGTGGAGCGGCCGGTCTTCGGCAAGGCCGCCAACGGCACCGGCCGCGGCCACCTCATCGCCGGCCGGTTGAAGCAGCCGGCGGCGGCCACGATGGAGGCGTTCCTCGCCGACCAGACGCTGGAGCTGCTCGAACGCTACGCCCGCGACTTCCGCGAGGCCGGTCGGCCGTTCATGCTGTCGTGCCACTGGTACGGCCCGCACCTGCCGTACCTGATCCCCGACGAGTACTACGACATGTACGACCCCCAGAGCGTCCCGCTCCCTGAGTCCATGGCCGAGACCTTCGACGGCAAGCCGGAGGTGCAGCGCCGCTACTCCGAGTACTGGTCGGCCGACAGCTTCGACGCCGACGCCTGGCGCGAGCTCATCGCCGCCTACTGGGGTTACGTCTCCCTGATCGACGCCCAGATCGGCCGGCTGCTGTCCGCGCTGCGCGAGCTGGGCCTCTGGGACGACACGGCGGTGATCTTCACGGCCGACCACGGCGAGTTCACCGGCGCCCACCGGCTCAACGACAAGGGCCCGGCCATGTACGAGGACATCTACCGCATCCCCGGCATCATCCGGGTGCCGGGCGCGCCCGCGCGCACCGTGGACGCGTTCGCGACGCTGATCGACCTCAACCCCACCATCCTCGACCTGGCCGGGCTGCCGCCGCAGGAGCCGTGCGACGGCGAGAGCCTGCTGCCGCTGCTGTCCGGCGCGCCGGCCGAGGGCCGGGACTCGGTGACCGCCGAGTTCCACGGCCACCACTTCCCCTACTCGCAGCGCATGTTCCGGGACCGCCGCCACAAGCTGGTGTTCAACCCCGAAGGCGTGCACGAGCTGTACGACCTGGACAGCGATCCCCACGAACTGCGCAACGTCTACGCGGTGCCCGCCTACGCGGCGGTCCGCAGGGACCTGACCGTGCGGCTCTACCGCGAGCTGCTGCACCGCGGCGATCCCGCGTACACGTGGATGAGCTACATGGCCGACATCGGCGAGGGCCGCGCCCCTGACGTGGACGGCGTCGCCGACGAACTGGGCTGAGCCCGTCCACGTCACCCCCCGAACAAGAACGAGAAAGGATCCGCCGATGAGGCGTCCCCGCATCCTGGCCACCGTCCTCGCGGCGCTGGCCGTCCTCCTGCCCGCCGCCGGGTGCGGCTCCTCCGACTCAGGGGGCGGCGCGGCCGAGCCGAAGAAGGTGCGTTTCGGCTACATCGCCGACTTCTCCGGCGCGGCCGTGCTCGCCGCCGCCGACAAGCAGGGCCTGTGGGCCAAGAACGGCCTGGAGCCGGAGCTGAAGGTGTTCACCAACGGCCCGCTGCAGATCCAGGCGCTCGGCGCGGGCGACCTCGACTTCGGCTACATCGGCTCCGGCGCGACCTGGCTGGCCGCGAGCGGCAAAGCCAAGATCGTCGCGCCGAACATGCTCGGCCAGGCCGACCGCGTCATCACCTACCCGGGCTCCGGCATCTCCTCGATCGCCGACCTGAAGGGCAAGAAGATCGGCGTGCCCGAGGGCACCTCCGGCGACATGATCCTGGAGCTGGCGCTCAAGGAGGCCGGGCTGTCCGGCAAGGACGTGCAGAAGGTCAACATGGACGCCAGCACGGTCGTCACGGCCTTCAGCGGCAAGCAGGTCGACGCGGCCGCCATCTGGTATCCGCTGATCGACACCATCAAGAAGAACGTGCCCGACCTGGTCGAGCTGACCAAGAGCGAGGACTTCTACCCGAGGCTCAGCTTCCCCAGCTCCTTCGTCGCCCGCAACGAGATCGTCACCGAGGACGCCGACACCGTCAGCAAGGTGCTCAAGGTGCTCCAGCAGGGCAACGACTGGGTCGCGGCCAACACCACCGAGGCCGAGGCGCTGACCGCCACGTTCCTCAAGGCGCCCGCCGAGCAGTTCAAGGGCTCGTCGGCGGTGACGAAGATCCTGCCGACCAGCGAGCTGAAGGGGCTCATGGCGGACGGCTCGGTGTCCGGCTGGTACAAGGGCCTCGCCGACCTCTTCGTCACGATGGGCAAGCTGACCGAGTCGCCCGATCCGGCCACGTACATCACGACCGACCTCTACACCGCCGCGGCCGGCGGCTGACCAGCGGCGGAAAATGGACCCATGTCGACCCCCACTGACGCCCTGCAACGGCTGCGGCGGGTGCACGAGGACGCCGTCCTGTCCGCGCTGCGCTCGGCCGGCGGGCTGAGCCGCGCCCAGCTCACCGAGCGCACCGGACTGTCCCGCACCACGATGTTCGCGATCGTCTCCGGGCTGCTCGAACGCGGCGTGGTCATCGAGACCGAGGGCTCGGCCGCGGAGCCGCGCGGGCGGGGCCGACCGGCCGCGCTGGTCTCGCTCAACCCCGACGCCGGCCTGCTCCTCGGCCTCGACCTGGGGCGCAACCGGGTACGCCTGGCCGTCGCCAACGCCGCACACCAGGTGGTCGCGACGGCCTCGGCCGACCTGCCCGAGGAGGCCGGCCCGGAGGAGGAGGCGGAGAGCGCGGTGCGGCTGGTCCGCGCCGCCGCCGCCGAGCGCGGCCTGAGCCTGGGCGCGCTGGAGGCGATCGGGCTCGGCCTCGTCGGCGTGGTCGACGAGCACCTGCCGCCCGTCCCCCTGGGCGGCGAGCGGTCCGCGGTCGTCCCCGCCCGCTACCTGCCGCTGGCCAGGCGGCTCGGCGAGGAGTTCGGGGTGCGGCTCGCCGTGGACAACAACGCCCGGCTGGCCGCGCTCGCCGAGGCGACGTGGGGGGTGGCCAGGCCGGTCCGCGACATGGTGTACGTGCGCTGGTCGGTCGGCGTCGGCGGCGGCTTCCTCGCCGGCGGCCGGCTGATGCGCGGCGCGCACGGCGCCGGCGGCGAGCTCGGCCACGTCTGCCTCGACCCCGAGGGCCCGCCCTGCCACTGCGGCTCGCGCGGCTGCCTGGAGGGGCACATCGGCGGCCGGGGCCTGCTGGAGCGGTGCGCCGCCCAGGGCGTCCGGCTGCCCGCGCTGGACGCGCTGGTCGCCGCGGCCCAGGACCGCGTGCCCGCCGTGTGCGAGATCGTCGCCTCGGCCGCGGCCGACCTCGGGCGGGTGCTGGCGGGCACCGTCACCCAGCTCGACCCGGCGCTCGTCGTGGTCGGGGGCGAGCTGGCCGGGCTCGGCAGCCTGGTCCTCGACCCGATCCGCGAGGCCATCACAGAGCGGTCGCTGCCGCGTTCGTCCCGCGAGATCGCCGTCGTCCCCGCCGACCTCGGCGTGAACGCCTCCGCGATGGGCGCGATCGCCCTCCTCCTGCACGAGGAGCCCTCGATCCCCGCCCACCTCCGCCCCGACGTCCCCTGAACCGTACCGAGAAGGATCCACCACACCATGCAGAGCTGCGAGCCATGACCGCCGCCACCGTCACAGAACCGTCCGCCTCGCCGCGCCGCCGCCGCCCGCGGCCCGGCCGCACGGTCGTGCTCAACGTGGCGGCCGTGATCGCCGGACTCGCCGTCTGGACCGGCCTGTCCGTGTCCGGCATCACGGGCCTGACCGGGCCGGTCGAGGTGGTGCGGCGGGGCGCCGAGCTCATCGCCGACGGCACCCTCGTCACCGACGTCCTGGCGAGCCTGCGCCGCGTCTTCACCGGCTTCGTGCTGGGCACGGTGCTGGCCATCCCGGTCGGCTTCCTCATGGGCTGGTACGCCACCGCCCGCGCGCTGATCGAGCCTTACGTGCAGTTCTTCCGTACGATCCCGCCGCTGGCGATCATCCCGCTGGCCATCCTGCTGATGGGCATCGGCGAGACGCCCAAGGTGTTCGTCATCTTCCTGGCCGCGTTCCTGTCCAGCGTGGTCTCCACCTTCCAGGGCGTCCTGGACGTGGACAGGACGCTCATCAACGCCGCCCGCGTGCTGGGCGCGTCCGACCGCACGATCTTCATGAAGGTGGTGGTGCCGGCCTCGACGCCGTTCATCATCGTCGGCATGCGCATCGGCCTCGGCGCGGCCTGGGGCACCCTCGTGGCGGCCGAGCTGATCGCCGCCCAGGAAGGGCTGGGCTACCGCATGCAGCAGGCCCAGCTCTACTACGACCTTCCCACGATTTTCGTCGGCCTGATCAGCATCGGGGTGCTCGGCCTGGTCATGGACCGGCTCCTGCTGCTGGCCGAGCGCAGGCTGACCGGATGGCAGGAGCGCCGATGATCCCCAAGATCTCCTTCAGGAACGTGTCGAAGTCGTTCCCGCTGAAGGGCGGCGACTTCCTCGCCCTCGACCGGGTGGACCTGGACATCGCCGACCGCGAGTTCGTCACCGTCGTCGGCCCGTCGGGCTGCGGCAAGAGCACGCTCATGAGCATGGCCGCCGGCCTGACCGAGCCGGGGACGGGCGACATCCTGCTCGACGGCGCGCCCGTCGCCGGCCCGGGCCCGGACCGCGGGGTGATCTTCCAGCAGTACGCGTTGTTCCCGTGGCTGAGCGTGCGCAAGAACGTCGAGTTCGGGCTCAAGCTCATGAACCTGCCGCCCGACGAGCGGAAGAGACGGGCCGAGCACGCGATCGAGCTGGTCGGGCTGTCGGACTTCGCCGACGCGCTGCCGAAGACCCTGTCCGGCGGCATGAAGCAGCGCTGCGCCATCGCCCGCGCGTACGCGGTGGACCCGCAGGTGCTGCTCATGGACGAGCCGTTCGGCGCCCTCGACGCGCTCACCCGCGTCCAGCTCCAGGACCAGCTCCTCGACACGTGGAGCAGGGAGCGGCGCACGGTCATGTTCATCACGCACGACGTGGACGAGGCCGTCTACCTGGCCAATCGGGTCGTGGTCATGGCGGCGCGGCCGGGGCGCATCCACCGGGTCATCGACGTGGACCTGCCGTACCCGAGGACCGAGGAGGTGCGGCTGTCGCCGGAGTTCTCCCGCATCCGCAACGAGGTCTGGCACTCCGTCTACCACCAGGCGCCCGCCGCCTGACCCGCCCGGCTACTCGCCGGGGTTCGTGGTGAACGGCAGGACGAGCCGCGACGGGTGGGCGGCATCGCGGTAGATCTTGTGCGTGACCGGGCGGCCCACCGGCAGGTGGAAGGCGTCCGGCGGCAGCAGCGCGTTGTGCGCGTCGGCCAGCGGCTCGTCGTTCGACAGCTCCGCCACCAGGCGGTGGCCGGGGCGGAAGGTGGCCGCGAACGGGTAGAGGCGCAGCACGTACTCCTCGACGGCGCCCGGCTCGACGGGGACCGCGCGGGTGTGCGGATGGTACGGATCGCCCTCGGTGGTGCGCTCGTCCAGCTCGCGGTGCGACGCCTTGAGATAGCCGGTGGTGATGAGCTGCCGCCTGCCGTCGGGCGCGGCGTCCCACAGACGCAGGATGAAGTTGGTGTCGTCCTGGTCGATCTCGGCGAACAGGTGCGCCGCGCCGGTCCCGATCAGCTCGGTGGCCTGCTCGAACGGCTCGGTGCTCCAGCTCACCGTCTCGACCTTGTCGGTGACCGTGAGCGGGGCCTGGTAGAAGCCGTCGGGGGCGGCGTGCTCGGCGCCCATCAGCTCCGGCTCGGACGACAGCTTGTGGCGCGGGCGCAGGTAGAGCGGGCGGTGCTCGACCGGCTTGGGCGGCCACTGGCCGGCGGTGACGACCTCGCGGGAGCCCTCGACGAAGACGCTGACGGCCGGCTCGTCCATGACGCCGTTGTCGATGCCCTTGAGCCAGTGGTCGTACCAGCGGAACATCTTGTCGTGCTCCTCGACCCAGGGGCGGGACTGCATCGGCGGGTAGGAGCCGATGTCCAGCTTCTTGGGGCCCTTGAGCGCGTGGAACAGCTCGATGTGGCCGTCCACGGTCCAGCCGCGGCCCTGGTCGATCTGCAGGTAGACCGGGATGTCGATGGTGCGGGCCAGGTTGATGGGGTTGCGTTCCTCGTACCAGGGGCCGTCGAGGGGGTTCATCACGATGTCGAACCAGAACTCGCGGTTTTTCGGATATTTCAGGACGTGTACGAGGTTGGGCCACGCGGCCACGTCCGGGTCCCGCAACCGCTCCTCGACCAGGCGCTCCAGCTCCTCCGGGGAGTGCACGTGCCGCATGCGGGAGATCACGTTGGTGTGGGCGATGCCGGAGTCGCCGCCGCGGCCCTCGCGGGCGGCCCGCGGCATGAACCACATGATGCCGCCGTGGTAGGTGGTCTCGTAGAAGTCGAAGTGGCCGCCGCTGACGAAGATCGCCTTCAGGTGCGGGGGCCGTTCGGCGGCGGCGAGCACCTGCATGGAGCCGAAGTAGGAGATGCCGATCATGCCGACGTTCCCGTCGCACCAGGGCTGGGCGGCGACCCATTCGATGAGGTCGTACAGGTCCTGGCCCTGCGGCACGCCGCCGGCGTTGTAGTTGCCGATCATCTCGCCGCCGGAGTCGCCGGTGCCGCGCATGTCGCCGATGACGTGGACGTAGTCCTCCTTGACCACGCGGGCGATGTCACCGGCCTCGATGCAGCCGTCCCACATAGGGGAGGGGCGGCGCTGGGGCGGCGTGGTGAGGGCGAGGGCCTGCAGCTCCTTGCCGTACGCGCTCATCGCGACCAGCGCTGGCCGCGGCTTGTCCTCGGTGCCGTGGTAGGCGTCCACGGCGAGGGTGACCCCGTCGCGCATCGGGACCCGCAGGTCCTTGCGCACGGCGATCCGCTGCGAGCCCGCCTGGATCGTCGGGATGTCAGCCATGGTGGGTGGTTCCTTCTCTCACGAGTTCGGCTCGGTAGGCGTGCATCGAGGTGAAGAACGGCGACGGTTCGAGCGTGGGGTCGCCGGTGTAGCCGAGGCTTCCGGCGACGGGGGCGAACGGCGAGTACGGCGAGTCCGTCTCGCGCGGGCCCTCACGCAGGCAGCGGCGGGCCGCCGCGCCGACCCGGGCCTCGATGTCCAGGCTCCCCTGGATCGCCTCGCGGGCCTGACCGGCGTCGAGCTCGACGCCGTACGGCACGCCGTCCGCGCGCCGGTACGGATGCCCGAGATACAGGTGCCGCGGGCGCACCTCGTCGCGCAGACGCTCCAGGCTCGCCCGGTAGGCGACCGGATCGGTGTAGCCGGGGAAGCCGTTGGCGGCCCCGTGCACCTGGACCGCGTCGCCGACGAACACGTCGTCCTGGCCGTCGAGCACGTAGGCCACCGATCCGGGCGTGTGCCCGGGGATGGCGTGCACCGAGACGGTGACGTCGCCGCCGAGCGGGATGGTCTCGCCGCCCCTGACCAGCAGGTCCGGCTCCATCTCGCCGGAGATGACCGCCTCGGTGGCCGCCGCCACCCTGGCCGCGCCGTCCGGGTCGGCCAGGTAGCGGCCCCGGCCGGCGAGGTACTCCTCGACGTGCGCGTGCCGCGAGCGCAGCATCGGCGCGTCGGCCTCGTGGATGACGACCCGCGCCCGCCGGCCGGTCCGCTCCCACAGCGCGTACGCGCCGCCGACGTGGTCGATGTGGCCGTGCGTGAGCAGGATCCAGCGCACGTCCTCGATCCGCCGCCCGATCGCCTCCAGCGCGGGGGCCATGCCCTCGGCGGGCGAGGACGCGATGCCCGTGTCCACGATCGCCGGCTCGGGCGCGTCGATGAAGAAGCTGTAAAGGCCGAACCGGCCCCACGGCGAGACCAGCGGGTGCACGCGCGTCACGACGCGCCCCGCAGGAAGCCGGCCGTCTCCTCGAAGGCCCGGTGGTAGTCCGGGATCCAGGAGAAGTGCTGGACGAACCCGTGGCCCGCGCCCGGGTAGCGGCTCACCGTGGCGGGCACGCCGGCCTCCGCCAGCCGCCGGCCGTACAGCTCGCCCTCGTCGCGCATGGGGTCGTACTCGCCGGTGATGACCAGCGCGGGCGGCAGCCCGGTGAGGTCCGGGCGCTTGATCGGCGAGACCAGCGGATCGGCGGGATCGGCCCCGCTGCCGAGGTAGAAGGCGTTGAACGGCTTCAGCCCCGCCGTCTCCAGGCCGTAGCCGACGGCGTTCTCGCGCAGCGACGGATAACGGTCGACGTCGAAGTCCAGGTCGAGCGACGGGTAGTACATGACCTGGTGCGTGATCCGGTCGAAGCCGTCGTCGTGCGCCATCGCGGCCACCGCCGCGACGAACGTGCCGCCCGAGCTGTCGCCGGCGACGGCGAGGGTGCCGCCGTCCCAGGCGAGGCTCCCGCCCTGCTCGGCGGCCCAGCGGACCACCCCGTAGCAGTCCTGGAGGCCGGCGGGGAACGCGTGCTCCGGCGCCCGGCGGTAGCCGACGGAGATCACCTTGAGCCCGGTCTCCTTCGCCAGGGACCGCGCGACGTGGTCGTGCGTCTCCAGGCTGCCGAGGAAGAAGGCCCCGCCGTGGAAGTAGACGAGCAGGCCGTACGCGGCCGCGTCGGCCGGGGTGTAGATCCGCACGGGCACCTCGCCCGACGCGGTGCGCGCGGTGGCGTCCTCCACGGCGTGCAGCGGCAGGCGCTCTGCCATCGGCGGGACGTCCGCCTCCTCGGCCGCGCGCATGGCGGCCGGGTCGAGCGGTCCTGGCGGCGGCGCCGGCATGGCGGCCAGCGCCTTGGCGATGTCGGGATGCAGAGGCATGGCGTCAGTCCTGCGGCTGTTCGGAGGAAGGCTGCTGGGAGTTGGGCTTCTGGCCGGGGAAGACGTCGTTGATCTCGTCCTCCGTCCAGCCCTGGCGGGAGATCCGCTGCAGTTCGTCGGTCACCGGCTTGCGGGCGGCCTGGTAGGAGGCCAGCGCCTCCTTGACGGAGCCGGCCTCCTTGAGCGCGTCGGCGAGGGCGCCGGCGTCCAGGATCGCGGAGTTAGCTCCCTGGCCCTGGTGGTGCAGCATCGAGTGGGCCGCGTCGCCCACGAGGACGACCGAGTCCGAGTGCCAGGTGTCCACCGGGTCGATGTCGTAGACCGCGCGGCAGTTGACGGCGTCCACGTCCAGGCTGCGGGTGATGTCGACGATCCGCGGGTCGAAGCCCTCGACGGTCTTCAGCAGGTCGTCCTTGGTGACCTTCGGCGCCCAGGTGGGGTCGGGGCAGAGGGCGGTGATGTCGAAGGAGACCTGGTCGCGGTGGCGCAGCGGCAGGAAGTAGACCTTGGTGCCGCGGCCGATGTACATCCGCAGGTTGTCGTCCACGGCCAGGCCGTGCGCGTCGGCCACGGAGATCACGACGCGGTAGGCGTGCTCGCCGGAGAAGACCGGCGGGTTGTCGCCGAACAACCGCGCGCGCACCACCGACTTGATGCCGTCGGCGCCGACGACCAGGTCGGCGGTGACCGACCGGCCGCCCGCGAAGGTCAGCCTGGCCCGGTCGCCCTCGTCCTCGACGGACTCCAGCTTGTGGCCGAGGTGCACCATGCCCTCGGGGAGCACGCCCAGCAGGGCCTCGATGAAGTCGCAGCGGTGGATCAGGTGGGTCTTCTCGCCGTACGTGGCGATCTCCGGCCACTCCTCCTTGGCGATGGGGTCGGAGGTGGCGGTGAGGATCTCGAAGTAGTCGCTCGGCGAGCTGACCTCGGCGATGGCGTCGAAGACGCCCCACTGGCGGAACCGGTCCATGGTGGAGGGCCGCAGGCCGATGCCGGCCCCGACCTCGCGGACGGCGCCCGCCTGCTCGTACACGTTGACCGTGGCGCCGAGGAGACTCAGGGCCTTGGCGGCGGCGGCGCCGGCGTACCCCGCGCCGACGATCGCGATGTTCAGGTTTCTCAGGTCGGAAGGCTGCATGGTCCCGGTTCTCTGTTCTCAGGTCTGGATGGTCAGGAAATCCGCGGGGTTGTCGACGAAGACGGTCGCGATCGTGCGCTCGTCGAGGCCGGCGGCCCGGAGGTCGGGGATGAGGTCCTCGAAGATGTAGTTGACGGTGTGGCCCTTCACGCCGGGCCAGCCCAGGGGGCTGCAGTTGGCGTCGGCCGAGGCGAGGACCCTGCGCAGATGCCCCTGCCCGATGAAGCGGAGGAAGTGGTCGAGCCGCTCCCTGCGCGGGCGGGCCCAGAACGGCGGGTCGGGCAGCTCGGTCTCGTAGCCGAAGGTGTCGAAGCCGACCCGGCCGCCCTGCTCGGCGATCCAGGTGTCGCGGGTCTTCTCGGCGTTCACGCCGTCGTCGGCGTGGCCGAACAGCACCCGGTCGAGGGGCAGGCCCTCCTCGTTGAAGATCGCGATGGCGGTCTCGGCGTCGATCGCCAGGTGGGTGAGGATCGGCACGCCGGTCTCCAGCGCGGCGCGGGCGGCGGCCCGGTAGATGCGCTTGTCCAGCTCGGTCATGCGTCCGCCGCGGCTCACCCCGACCTTGATGACGCCCGCGCGGCCGCCGGTGCCGCCGATGCCGACGGTGATCTCGTGCGCGAACTGCCGGGTCAGGTAGTCGACGCTCGCCCGCTCGAAGAACGGCAGGGCGGTGTCGCCGCCGACGAAGCCGGTGCAGGCCACGATGTGCACGCCGGTCCTCGCCGACAGCGTCCGGTAGTAGTCGACGTCGCGGCCGTTGCAGATGCCGGTGGCGTCGACGAAGGTGCCGCCGCCGTACTCGCGGCTGTGGTCGTGGAACGCGCGCAGCTTCGGCACGGTCTCCGCGTAACGCTGCTCGGG
Organism: Nonomuraea wenchangensis; assembly: GCF_900111685.1. Classification (GTDB taxonomy): domain Bacteria; phylum Actinomycetota; class Actinomycetes; order Streptosporangiales; family Streptosporangiaceae; genus Nonomuraea; species Nonomuraea wenchangensis. The sequence goes on along the minus strand of NZ_FOHX01000002.1, from coordinate 77,007 downwards.
GGACTTCCACCACGTGCTGTCCAGCTCGGAGCCGGGCATGCCGTACCCGATGTGCTCGTGGATGGCCACGATCCCCAGCTCCTCGGCCGGGATGGGCCCGAGTACGGTGTTCACTCTCGTCACAGAACTCACCTCTTGAAGGTCCGGAAAGGCTCTCGCCGGTGGCGGTCAGCGCACCGAGAGCAGGTCGCGGGGGTTGCCGGCGAGGATGCGCCGGACGTCCTCGTCGCCGAGGCCCCGCGCGGTGAGCAGGGGGACGAACTCCGACAGGACGTGGCTGAACGGCAGGTCGTTGCCGGGGTGGCCCTTGGCCACGCCGACGGCGTTGGCCGACAGCAGGACACGGTCGCCGTGCCCGGCACCGACGAGGTCGAGCACGAGGGCCGCGCGGTCCTGGTCGGTGACGCCCCCGTCCGAGCCGACGTGGTCGAGTGCGACGTACGCGCCGCGGCGGGCGATCTCCAGAGGGGCGCCGGCGGCGAGGGCGTCCTCGCGGTCGAGCCCGCCGACGACGACGCGGTCGGCCGGCAGCTTCTCGTCCAGGACGATCTCCAGGTCGTGCACGGCGTCGGCGCCGTGGCGGACGGAGAGCGGCACGCCGGTGGCGAGGGCGGTGCGGGCCGCGCCGCGCAGCAGGCTCTCGTCGGTGGCGGTCATGCCCTCGCGGGTCGCGGCGGTGGCCACGAGGCCCGCGGCGGCCCGCCGCTCGACGCGCGGGACCACCATGCCCTCGGTGACCTCCTGGGTGAAGAGGCGGGCGAACTTCTCGGCCGGCCACGGCGTCGGCGGGTTGGTCTGCGGGGTGAGGAAGTAGCCGCCGAGCAGCTTCTCCGGGCCCATGCCCGTGGACGCCACGATGTGCACGCCGGTCGAGCGGGACAGCGCCTCGTACAGCCGCGGGTCGCGGCCGTGGAACATGCCCGTGCTGTCGACGATCGTCCCGCCGCCGTGCGCCCGGAAGTCCGCCAGCTTCCGCGCCAGGATCTCGAAGATCTCGGCGCGGTCGATGGTGATGTCGAAGGCGTGCTCCGCCCCCGGGAGCACCGACAGCAGGGCCTCGTGGATCGCGACGACCCCGAGGTCGTCCGCGGGGACGGGCCCGAGGACGGTGTTGACGGTGCTGCTCATGGCAGTTCGCGCACCTTTCACCGGTACTTCCTTTCGCTGGCGATCGTGTCACATAATTTTACAGGGCGTCAAGCAAATGTCCTCCCTGTAAATTCTTCTGGTCGAGGCGTCAGGTGGCGGCGATGAGCTGGTCGTCGTCGTCCAGGTGCTCCTCGACGTCGGCCCGGCCGGAGCCGAAGAGCCCGGCCAGGGTCAGGACGGCGGCGACGGCCGCGCACAGCCCGGCGACCAGGAAGGCGACGTTGTAGGCGTTGCCCAGGGACTCGAAGGCCAGCACGCGCAGGCTGTCCGGCATGGGCACCGGCGGCAGGTCAGGGCCCGCGCCAGGCACCACCGGCATCGAGTTGACCGCCATCGCGCCGCCCTGCTGGGCCAGGCCGCCCGCGACCTCCGTGTACGGCGCCTTCAACCCGGAGGCCGCGATCGCGGGGCCGAGGCCCTGCGTCAGGTCACCGTTCGCGCGGCTCACCGCGAACGCGGCGATGAGCACGGGCCCGAGCGCGAAGCCGAAGTCGCGCAGCAGGTTGGTGGTGGCGCTGGCCATGCCCGCCAGCCGCAGCGGCACCGCGTTGATCGCCACGGCCGTGATCGAGCCGACGGTGAGCGCGAAGCCGACGCCGAGGGCCAGCATCGGCAGCATGAAACGGGTCCAGCTCGGGTCGTGCACGTCGAACGTCGAGCACCAGATGCCGCTGACCGCGATGAGCGCGAAGCCGGTGGTGAGCACCCAGCGCGGCGCGACGTTGCGGATCAGGTGCGAGACGACCGGCACCAGCAGGAAGGCGGGACCCTGGATGAACAGGAACAGCACCCCGACCCTGAGCGCGCTCTGGTGCTGGATGGCGCCGAGCCAGATGCTCATCGAGTAGCAGGTGGCGAGGAAGGCGAACATGCCGACGACCGTGGCGACGGCCACGACCGCGTAGGAGCGGTTGGCGAAGATGGTGAGGCGCAGCAGCGGGACCTCGGTCCGCAGCTCGATGACGACGAACGCGCCGAGCAGCACCACGCTCGCGGCGAAGGCCCCGATGATCTCGGGTCGGGCGAAGCCCGCCTCGGAGCCCTGGGTGGCCGCGAAGAGCAGCGCGATCAGGCCGAGAGCCAGGGTGACCTGGCCGGGAACGTCCAGCCGGCGGCCCTCGGGCGCGGAGGAGTCGGCGGCGAACTGGGTGATGGCGATCGAGACGACCGAGGCGGCGATCACCACCAGGTACGACGTGCGCCACCCGCCGTCCGCCGCCAGCCAGCCGCCCATCAGCGGGGAGATCGCGGCGCCGGCCGAGAGGAAGCCCGCCCACATCGCGATGGACCTGGACCTGGCCTCCTGCGACGTGCTCACGGCGGCCAGCATGGCGAGCGAGATCGGGTACAGGATCGCCGCGCCGACGCCGGCGACGACCTGGCCGATCCACAGGACTTGGACCGTTCCCGCGAGGTAACAGATGACCGAGCCGGCGACGGTGAGCGCCGCGCCGGCCTGCAGCAGGCGCTTGCGGCCGAACAGGTCGCCGATCACGCCGGTGGTCAGTTCGAGGACGACCATGGGGATCGCGAAGGCGGCCGTGATCCAGGCCAGTTCGGCGCCGGTGGTCTGGAACTCCTGCTGGAAGGTGCCGTTGAGCGCGCCGGGCAGCGAGTACGCCACCTGCGCGAGGAGCACGGCGAAGCAGCCGGCGAGCACCGTTGCGGTGTGCCCCTGCCTGCGCGCGGCGGTCTGAGTCATGGCGGTCGTCTTCCTCGTCAAAGGGGAGGGGGGTGGGGTGTGAGCGGCATCACCGCGTTGATTGTGCAAAGTGGCACAAGATTTAACATGGCGTCAAGAGTTTGAGCAGCGCGTATCCGAAATGGGCGCCGAGGACGGAACACGGCCTGAGTGCTCTACGCTGGCCGCATGGCGAGGCTTCGTGAGGCACAGAAGGAGATGACACGCAAGCTCCTGCTGGACGCCGGCCTGGAGCTGTTCGTGTCGAAGGGCTACGCGGCCACCACGGTCGACGACATCGCCTCGGCGGCGGGCACGACAAGGGTGACGTTCTACGCCTACTTCCCCTCGAAGGTCGAGCTGATGAAGGCGCTCATCACCGAGCGGCTCAACGCCGAGCTCGGCCGCGTCCCCTCACCGGAGCACGGCTCGACCGCGCACGACCTGGTCACCGTGGTCGCGGACGGCACCAGGGAGCGGATCCGCGACTGGCTCGCGGCGATCTCGCTGCGCTGGCCGGTCATCCGCCCCTACACCACGGCGGCCTTCGAGGCCGCCGCCGTCGACCCCGAGATCCGCGAGCTCCTCGGCGCCTGGCTCAACGAGGCCATCGGCGACGTCGAGGAGGGACTCAACCGCGCGGACCGGTTCCCGGCCGCCACCCGCCACTTCCGCAGCGTCATCGCCATCACCGAGCTCGACCACGTCGCGCGCCACTGGGTGGCGGGACACTGGGGCGTCCAGCGCGAGGAGATGCTGGACGTGCTCACCGAGAGCTGGCTCGGCACGATCGGCCGCCGCTGACGGCCCGGCTCAGGCCCGCGCCGCGTCGAACAGCAGCTGCCGCAGCCACGCCATGAAGTGGTGGTCGCCGAGCCGCGGGTTCCACACCATGTCGATGCCCAGACCGGGGATGGGGAACGGGAACTCCTCGATCCGCAGCGGCACGAGCGTGCTCATCTCGCGCGCCACCCGGTACCTCATCAGCGCCACCCCGCCGGCCCGCCCCACCAGGTAGGGCACGAGCAGGAAGTCCGAGATCAGCAGCCCCACCCGGTAGGGGACGCCGTGCTCGTCGAGCACCGAGTAGGGGAAGACCCGCCGCTCGGTGTCCACCACCACGTGCGGCTGCGCGGACAGCAGGTCGAGCGCGCTCGACTCCGGCGGCGTGTCCACGGAGGTCACCACCACGCCGCGGTCGTCGTACAGCCGCTCACGCGGGTACGGCGCGGCGATCGCCTCGGACACCAGGACGACGTCCACGCCGTGCTCGGTGTAGGTGGACTCGGTCGGCACGGTGATCGTACGCAGGCGCAGCGTCGCGTTCGGCGCCCGCTCGGCCACCAGGCGGGCCAGCCGCGCCCCGAGGACGAACGCCGTGCTGGTGGTCATCGCGACCGTGATCACCCGGCCGTCCGTCGCCGGGTCGAAGACGGGGAACCTGACCACGTCCGCGACCTGTTCGAGCGTCGCCCGCAGCGGCGCGATGAGCTGCACGGCGCGCGGGGTCAGCGTGACGCCGTTGCCCTGCCGGACGAGCAGGTCGTCGCCGAGCAGCCGCCGCAGGCGGCCGAGTGCGTGGCTCATCGCCGACTGGGAGAGGCCGACCCGCTGGGCGGCCCTGGTGACCGAGCGCTCCTCCAGCACCGCGAGCAGGGGCACCAGCAGGTTGAGGTTGACCGACGCCAGCCGGTCCAGCCCCGAGCCCGCGGTGCCCCTGTCGTCGTCGTCGCTCATCGCGACGCATCCTATGCGGCGGCCTGGCTCACCCGGCGCAGCTTCGGGATGGGGACGCGGTGGTTCAGCGCCACGGCCACGCCGCGGCCGTCGCCGTGGGACCAGCGCATCAGCGCCGGCCCGCCGGGCCCGCCCTCGACGAACGCCGGCTCTCCCGCCACCGGTAGCTCGCCCGCCGCCTTGAGGCTGAGCCCGAACTGCTCGGTCCAGAAGTACGGCTGGAACCGCAGCGGCGGCGTCTGCTCACCGCGCACGAGGGCGGCCCCGGCCACCTTCGCCTGCTCGATCGCGCTGCTCCACAGCGGGACGCGGCGCCGCCCGTACGGGGTCGGGAACGCCGCCAGGTCGCCGGCCGCCGCGACGCCGGGGCGCACCAGTCCGCGCTCGTCCACCTGGAGGACGCCGCCGCCGTCGGCCAGGCCGGTGCCGGCCAGCCATTCGGTGTTGGGGACGTCGCCGACGGCCGACACCAGCAGCTCCGCCTCGACGACCTCCCCGTCGCCGAGATGGACGCGGGCCTGCCCGGCGGACGCCTCGACGTGCGTGGCGCCGTTCGTGAGCAGGGTCAGCCCGCGCTCCAGCGCGGCCCTGACGAAGACGCCCGCCAGGTACGGCCCCAGCTGCGCGCTCAACGGCACCCCGTCGGAGACGAGCGTGACCCGGCAGCCCGCCGCCAGGCAGCCGGAGGCGATCTCCATGCCGAGCGGGCCGCCGCCGACCACGACGACCGACGGCCGCCCGGCTAGCCGCGCCCGCAGCGCCAGCGCGTCGTCCAGCCCGCGCAGGGTGAGCTCGTCGGGCAGCCCGGTCAGCCGCCGGGCGCGGGAGCCGGTGGCGATCACCAGCCGGTCGTACGGCAGCGCGTCGCCGCCGTCGAGCCTGACGAGCCGGCGCTCCAGGTCGAGCCCCGAGGCCCGGACCCCGAGCAGTTCGTGCGCCCCGTGCGTGGCCGGCGGCAGCTCGTGGGACGACAGGTCGTCGCCGTCGAGCAGGAGCGCCTTCGACAGCGCCGGGCGGCTGTAGGCAGGATGCCGCTCGTCGCCGACGACGGTCAGCTCCCCGTCGTAGCCGCTGTCGCGCAGGGCGTCCGCCGCGGTGAGCCCGGCGACGCCGTTGCCGACGACGACGACCCGCCTGACCGGCCCGTTCACGCGAGGCCCGTTCACGCGAGGCCCGTTCACGTGAGGCGGAGGGCCGCGACCGGGCAGACCCGGACGGCGGCCTGGGCCTGCGGGACGTCGGCGTCGCCGATCTCCTCCTGGTGCAGGACCAGCTCGCCGTCGTCGTCGAGGTGCATGAGCGCGGGCGCGGCCTCCTCGCAGAGGCCGTGACCCTCGCAGCGGGGACGGTTCAGGACGATCTTCATGCGGGGAACACTTCCAGGACGGGGAGCTCTTCGATGCTCCGGGTGACGTTGCTCGGCACCCGCACCTCGGGGCCGACGACGAGCCGTTCGACGCGGCGGGACAGGGACGTGATGACCGCGTGCGCCTCCAGCCGGGCGAGTCCCTGACCGGCGCAGCCGTGCGGACCGTAGCCGAACGACAGGTGGTCGATCGGGTTGCGCTCGACCAGGAACGCGTCGGGGTCGGGGTAGTGGCGCGGGTCCCGGTTGCCGGCGCCGAGCAGGACCGCGACCTTCGCGCCCTTCGGGATCAGGACGCCGTCGATCTCCACGTCCCGGGTCGCGCGGCGTCCCCAGGCGTTGATCGGCGGCCAGAAACGGAGCGTCTCGTTGAACGCGGCCGGGACCAGCGCCGGGTTCTCCCGCACCAGGGCGAGCTGGTCGGGGTGCCGGGCGAAGAGCGCGACGATGTTGCCGATGGAGGCGATTGTGGTGTCGACGCCGGCGCCGAGGTACTGGTGGATGATGTGGCCGGCGGTGTCCGGCGGGATCTCGCCGCGGGCCTCGGCCTCGAAGATCCCGCGTCCGACGGAGCCGGGCGTCAGGTCGCCGGCGGTGACCGCCGAGCACCAGGCGTACAGCTCGCCCGCGATCGGGAAGCTCTCCGCGGTGCGCTGGTTCATCGGCCCGAGGACCTGCATCGCCGCCTGCCCCCAGCGCAGCATGTTGTCGCGGACGTGGCCGGTGAACCCGATGAGGTCGGCGACGATCTCCAGCGGCAGGGCGCGGGCCAGCGCGTCGATGGCCTCGAACGAGCCCTTGGCGACCAGCTCCTCGACGAGCGCGTCCGCCTTGGCCTCGATGGTGGCCTTCAGCCCGCGCAGCGCCCGCGGCGACAGGTTGGCGGTCAGCGCCGCCCGCAGCCGGGTGTGCGCGGGCGGGTCCGAGGAGAGTGACGTGCCGGTCAGGGCCTCGTTGACCATCGGGTTGAAGCCGATGGCGCCGGCCGAGGAGAAGGTCTCCCAGTCGGCGAGGGCGTCGCGGATCACGTCGTAGCGGGTGAGCGCGTAGGCGTCGTTCGCCGGGAGGCGGACGACGGCGCCGAGCTCGCGCAGCGCCGCGTACGACGGATAGGGGTCGACCAGCACCTCGTCGTCGAAGAGGTCCAGGTCGGAGACGGGGGCAGCGGAGTCGGTCATCGGTCTCACCTCGGGGGTCGGTCGCTGGTAGTCCAGTGAAACGACCGGGATGCCATCAGGCAAACGCATGTTCTGCATGGCCGGACATGAATCCCGTGCATGCCTGGTTCGACCCGTACAAGCGATCTAGGATCGACATATGTGGATCCTGCCGCTCGTGGTGCTGCTCGGGGGCCTCGTCCTCGGGGTCGTCGGCTACCTGGGCCTGGTCGGGCGGCTGCCGCGCAACGAGTTCGCCGGGGTCCGCACCGCCACGACGATGCGCAGCGACGCCACGTTCCTGGCCGCGAACCGCGCGGCGGGCCCGCCCACGCTGGCCGGCGGCGGCGTCGGCCTGGTGGGAGCGGTGGTGGCCTGGCTCATGCCGGGCGAGATCGGCGTGGTCACCGCGTCCCTCGTGGCGCTCGCCGTGATGACGGGGCTGACGGTCCTGGGTGCCGTGAAGGGTGTCCGCGCCGCGAAGGCGGTCGTCGACCCCCGCTGACTTGTCCCCCGTGCGAGCTACCCGCGAGTGTCCACCGTACGGTGACGATTCCCGAGGGCCGGATCTCTAGCGTTCTGTGCGTGGCCGCGGCGCACGGACCGGCGGTCTCCCGAACCCTCTCCAAGGAGTCGTCATGCGACTGGTGAAACAGTTCGTGGCCGTCGCGGTGGTCGCGTTCGCCGGCAACGCGGGGGTGAGCGCGGTACAGGGGAACGCGCTCCTCACCCTGATACTCGGCGTCGCGACGGCGGCGCTCGCCCTGTTCGTCTACGCCCGCGTGGTGCGCTGGTCCGAGCGCCGCGACCCGGTGGAGGTGGCCACGGCGGGCGCCGCCCGGACGGTCGGGCGCGGGGCGCTGATCGGGGCCGGGCTGTTCGCCGCGGTGATCGTGAACATCGCCTTCATGGGCGGCTACCGGATCGACGGCATGGGCTCGATGATGGGCGCGCTGGGGCTGGTCGGCTTCATGGCGGCGGCCGCCGTGACGGAGGAGCTGCTCTTCCGGGGGATTCTGTTCAGGATCGTCGAGGAACGCCTCGGCACCTGGCTCGCGCTGACGCTCACCGCAGCGGTGTTCGGGCTGGTGCACCTGGTCAACCCGCACGCCGACCTGTGGGGCGCGACCGCCATCGCGATCGAGGCGGGCGGCATGCTCGCCGCCTGCTACGCCGCCACCCGCACCCTCTGGCTGCCGATCGGCCTGCACTTCGGCTGGAACTTCGCCGCCGCCGGCATCTTCGGCGCGGAGGTCTCCGGCAACGGCGCCTCGGACGGGCTGCTGCACGGCGTGACGTCGGGCCCCGCCGCGCTCACCGGCGGCGCGTTCGGTCCCGAGGGCAGCGTGTACGCGGTGGTGTTCTGCACGCTGCTGACGATCGTGTTCGTGTGGCTGGCCCACCGGCGCGGCACCTGGATCCCGCGCAGGCGCGTCGCGGCGGCCGGCGAGGACGCTAGGCTCTCCCGATGATCGACTTCCGCCGGGTCAGGGAGCTGTGGCAGCGGCTCCACGTCACGGTCCGGGACGCACCGCTCGGGGTGGCGCTGATGGTCACGTCGTTCCTGCCGGCGCTCCAGAACAACGGGACGCAGCTCGGCGACCTGCCGGCCCGCCCCTTCGACGAGCTGGCCGTCGTGGCGATCGCCCTCCAGTGCCTTCCGCTCGCCGTGCGCCGCCAGTGGCCGGCCGTCTCCATCGGCCTGGTCTCGCTCGGGTTCGCCCTCGACCAGGTCCGCGTCTACCACACGGTGGCCGGCACCGCGCTGGCCTTCGCGCTCATCAGCGCGGGCGCCCACCTCGAACGGGGCCGGCGGGTCGTCGTGGTCCTGCTGTCGGCGGCGTACGTGACGCTCGCGGTGGTGCTCACCCGGCTCGGCTCGACCGAGGGGCCGGAGGGGTTCACGGTGTTCTATTTGGTGCTGGTGCTCGCCTGGTGCAGCGGGGCCTGGCTGCGCTCCACCCGGATCGCCGAGGCCGAACGCCGCCGTGCCGTCGCCGAGGCCACCCGCACCGCCGAGCGCACCCGCATCGCCCGCGAGCTGCACGACGTCGTCACCCACCACGTCACGGCGATGGTCGTGCAGGCCGAGGCGGCCCGCTACCTGACCGCGGCCCCCGAACGCCTCGACGCCACCTTGAGCGCCGTCACCGACACCGGCCGCCGGGCCATCTCCGACCTGCGGCACCTGCTCAACCTGCTCAACCCCGACCACGACGGCGCCGGCGCCGCCCATGTCCGGGCGCCGTCCATCGGCGACCTCCGCGAGCTCGTCGAGCAGACCCGCCAGGCGGGGCAGCCGGTGGAGCTCACGGAGGCGGGCGAACCCGCGGGAACGGCGGGCAGCGCCGAGTTCGTGGCCTATAGGGTCGTGCAGGAATCCCTGACGAACGCCCTCAAACACGCCCACGGCAGTCGCACCGCGGTCAGCGTCCGCCACGGCGAGAAGGAGATCACCGTGGAGGTCACCACCGAAGGCTCCGGCTCCGCGGCCGGCTCACCCGGAGGGAGCGGGCGCGGCCTCGCCGGGCTGCGCGAGCGGGTCGACGCCCTCGGCGGCGAGTTCAGCGCCGACCGGCGGGCGGGCGGCGGCTTCGTCGTACGGGCCCGCATCCCCGCGGGAAACCCGGCGTGACCGCGCCGGTACGCGTCCTGGTCTGCGACGACCAGGCGCTCATCCGCACCGGGTTCGCCACGATCATCGACGCGCAGCCCGACCTGGAGGTGGTGGGCGAGTGCGGCGACGGCCGCGCCGCGGTCGAGCTCGCCCGTGAGGTGGACCCGGACATCGTGGTGATGGATGTCCGGATGCCGGTGCTCGACGGCATCGAGGCGACCCGTCTGCTGGCCGGCGCCGGCGTGGCGCGTCCCGTCAAGGTGCTCGTGGTCACGACGTTCAACCTGGACGAGTACGTCTACGAGGCGCTGCGCGCCGGCGCGAGCGGCTTCCTGCTCAAGGACGCCCCGCCCGCGCAGCTCCTCCAGGGCATCCGCACCGTCGCCTCGGGCGCCGCGCTGCTGGCCCCCGAGGTGACCAGGCAGCTCGTCGGCCGCTACGCCTCCCGCATCCGCCCCACCGAGCAGACCCCGGACGACCAGGCGCTCACCCCGCGCGAGCTGGAGGTGCTGCGCCTCATCGCCGACGGCCTGTCCAACAGCGAGATCGCCGCGACGCTGGTCATCAGCCAGGAGACGGTGAAGACGTACGTCTCCCGCATCCTCACCAAGCTCGACCTGCGCGACCGCGTGCAGGCCGTCGTCTACGCCTACCGCAGGGGACTCGTGACCTGACCGATGTCCTAGGGTGTGGGGGCGTGCGGATCACTTCACTGAACACCTGGGGCGGGGCGATGTTCGACGAGCTCGCCCCCTGGCTCGGCGGCTGCGACGCCGACGTCCTGTGCCTGCAGGAGGTCACCCACACCCCGACCGCGGCCGGCTGGACCCGGTTCGACGACGACGATCGTTCGCTGCCGCAGCGGGCCGACCTCCTGGGCGACGTACGCGCCCGCCTGCCCCGCCACCACGCCCTGTTCAGCGCGTGCGACTCCGGGCCGGTCCAGGACCACGAGCACCGCGTCCACCAGCAGGACTTCGGGCTCGCCACCTTCGTCGCCCCGGCCTTCCCCGTCGTCGGCGTGCGCTCCGGCTTCGCCCACGGCGAGTACGCCGACCACGGCGACCGGTGGCCCAGCGACGGCCGGCCGCGGGTCGCGCTGGCGGTGCGTGTGTTCGACCGGCGGGCCGGGCGGTTCGCCACCGTCGTGAACTTCCACGGCCTGCGGGACGCGAGCGGCAAGGCCGACACCCCCGCCCGCCGCGCGCAGGCCGAACGCCTCGCGGACCTCGTCGCCGGGGCGCGCGAGAAGGGCGATCTGACCGTGGTGTGCGGCGACTTCAACGTCCTGCCCGGCAGCGAGACGTTCCAGGTGCTCGGCGGGCTGGACCTGGTGGACCTGGTGCGGGACGCCGACACCCGGACCTCCCGCTATCCCAAGCCGGTGCGGCACGCGAGCTACCTGCTGGTGTCCGAGCCGGACGCGGTCACGCGGTTCGAGATCGTGGCCGCCCCCGAGGTGTCCGACCACCGGGCGCTGACGCTCGACCTCTGGGGGTAGCGCGCGTTCACCTGGACGTCAGGCCCGGTTCACACACTTTTCCCAGCTTCGTGCTGTCGGATGTGTGCGGACGAAAGGAGGGCCATGCACGCGTTCAACCGGTACGAGATCAAGTATCTCGTCGACGTGGCCGAGGCCGCCGCGCTCCGCGAGGAGATCGGGCGGCGGCTCGACCGCGACCGCCACAGCGGCGACCGGGGCTACGGCGTCTGGAGCGTCTACTACGACACCCGGCAGCTCCGCTTCTACTGGGAGAAGATCGAGGGGCTGAAGTTCCGCAGGAAGCTGCGGGTGCGCCACTACGGCGACCGGTTCTCGGTGGGCGAGGACACGCCGGTGTACGTCGAGATCAAGCAGCGGGTCAACCGGGTCACCCAGAAGCGGCGGGTACGCCTGCCGTACCGTGACGCGCTGCTCCTCTGCGACGGGCGGACGCTCGTCGAGCACGAGCCCGCCCAGCGGCCCTTCCTGGAGGAGGTGCTGGACCTGGTCCTGCGCCTCGACCTGCGAGCCGTCGCGATGACCGGCTACACCAGGCACGCCTACGTCGGCCGCGACGCCGACGTGGGCCTGCGGGTGACGTTCGACCAGCGGATCCGCGGCCGGGACCGGGACTTCCACCTCGGCGCGGACGCCGAGGACCGGCTCATCGTCCCCGCCCGCAAGGTGATCGTGGAGGTCAAGGCCGACGAGCGGGTGCCGTACTGGCTGACCGACCTCACCGCGAAGCGGAACCTGCAGGTGGTGCGGGTCTCCAAGTACTGCCAGAGCGTCGAGGCGTACGGGCTCGCGCCGCGCTCGGTGTTCCACATTCCTGACCACGACCTCGACACCGACCTCGACGCCGGCCGCTCCCGGCCGGCGGTCCCCTTGGAGGCATGACCCCCTATGGACTTCTCCTTCCAGGACCTGTCCGGCACGTTCAGCGTGGCCGACATCGCGATCGCGATGTCGCTGTCGTTCGTGCTCAGCGCGATGATCGGCTGGGTCTACCGGGCCACGCACCGCAACGTGTCCTACAGCCAGTCCTACGTCCAGACGCTGGTCGTCCTGGGCATGCTCATCTCGCTGATCATGCTGGTCGTCGGCTCGAACATCGCTCGCGCGTTCGCCCTGGTCGGCGCCCTGTCGGTGGTGCGGTTCCGCAACGCCATCAAGGAGACCCGCGACGTCGGGTTCATCTTCCTGGTGATGGGCGTCGGGATGGCCGTCGGCACCCGCTTCTACCTGCTGGCCGTGGTCGCCGCCGTCGCGATCTCGCTGATCGTCGTGGTCATGCACCGGTTCAACTGGTTCCAGCTCAACGTACGGCGTCAGGTCGTCAAGGTGCAGGTGCCGTCGGACGACGACTACACCACGGCGATCCAGGACGTGCTCGTCCGGCACACCGACGAGTTCGAGCTGGTCAGCATGGAGTCGATCCGGGGCGGCGCGCTGCTCGAACTGATGTACACCGTCAAGATCAAGAAGGGCAGCGAGCCCGCCGACGTCATCTCCGGACTGCGCGAGCGCAACCACGGCCAGTCGGTCACGGTCCTGACCGGGTACGACCAGACCGATCTGTAGGGCCCGGCCATGGCACAGCTCAAACACCGCGTCCCGGTCAGACTTCGGCAGAACTGGAGGCTGGTCGCGCTGTGCGCGGCGTTCCTGGCCGTCTGCTGGGGCGTGTTCGGCAGCGGGACGATCCGCCCGTACGTCACCAGCGCCCGCGCCGCCGAGGCCGGCACCGTCACCACGAACCTGACCGGCTCCAAGGACCTGTTCGACGCCTCGGTGCCGCACGACGTGCGACTCACCTTCACCGACGAGGCGTACGAGGACATGCTGACCGAGTACTTCAAGGACGGGGAGAAGAAGTACGTCGAGGCCGACCTGGTCATCGACGGCACCCGGATCCCCAGCGTCGGCGTCCGGCTCAAGGGCAACTCCACGTTGCAGGGGCTGACCTGGAAGGGGCAGAGCAAGCGGCGGGTCATGCCGGGCGGCGGCCCGCCGGACGGCTTCCAGCCTCCCGAAGGCTTCCAGCCTCCCGAAGGCTTCCAGCCTCCCGAGGGCTTCCAGCCGGGCAACGGACAGCCTCCGCCGGGCAACGGGCGGCCGCCCGGTGGCGGTGGCATGATGCGGGCCTCGCTCAAGGCCGAGGAGCCGGAGAGCCTGCCCTGGCTGATCAGCTTCGACGAGTTCGTGGAGGGCCGCCGCTACCAGGGCCACAGTCAGCTGGCCGTGCGCCCGTCCCTGTCCGGTTCGACGGCGATGCTGAACGAGGCGCTCGGCATCGCGGTCGTCGGCGCGGCCGGCGAGCCCACCCAGCGCTCCACCTACGGCTCCTTCACCGTCAACGGCCGCGCCTCGACGCCCCGCCTGCTGGTGGAGTACCTGGACGAGGGCTACGCCGAGGGCCTGGGCGACGGCGTGCTGTACAAGTCGCTGGCCTCCAGTTCCTTCACCTACAAGGGCGAGGACCAGACCGCGTACGGCACCGACTTCAAGCAGGTCGACAAGGTCGGCGGCAAGGACCTGCAGCCGGTCATCGACTTCGTGAAGTGGGTGAACGAGTCCTCCGCCGAGGAGTTCGCGGCCGGCCTGGCCGAGCGCCTGGACGTGGAGTCGTTCGCCCGTTACGTGGCCCTGCAGAACCTCATGGTCAACTTCGACGACATGGCCGGCCCCGGCCGCAACTACTACCTCTGGTACGACCTCGCCGCCGGGAAGTTCACGGTCGTCACCTGGGACCTCAACCTCGCCTTCAACGGCGACGCCACGAGCGGCGTGCACGACACGATCAGCATGGGACGCATGGGCGGGCACCCGCTGAAGAAGAAGTTCCTCGCCGACGCCGGCTTCAAGAAGCTCTACGAGGAGCAGTACCGCGCCCTGTACGCCAAGCTGCTGGCCGGCGACGCCGCCACCGGCCTGCTGGACAAGCTGGTCGCGGCCTACAACCTCAACGACGGGGCCGACGCCGCCAAGGTGGGGGAGGAGGCGGCGACGCTGCGCACGTTCCTGGAGACCAGGAAGAAGACGCTCGGCGCCGACCAGGCGATCACCGGGGCGTGAGCCGCGCCGCCGCCGCGCGGCCGCCCGTACGCGAGAGGAGGACCCCGGCGACCACGAGGACGCCGCCCGCGACGGTGTTCCAGCCCAGCGGCTCGGCCAGCAGCGCCGTGCCGAGCAACGTCGACCACAGGGGCGTCACGTACGTCACGGTGGAGGCGATCGTGGACCCCGCCGAGCGGATCACCCGCAGGTTGAGTATGTACGCCAGCCCGGTGCCGACCGCGCCGAGCAGCACGAGCGCCGACGCGGCGGGCACGCCGGGCCAGGACGGCCCGCCGCCGGCGAACGGGAGGACGACGGCCAGCTCGGCGGTCGCGCAGACGATCTGCACGGCCGACAGCGCCGCGGCGGAGCCCTCGCGCCCCGAGTAGAACCTGCGGGTATAGGCGAACCCGGCTCCGTAGCAGGCCGTGGCCGCCAGGCAGGCGAGGCTCCCGATCGGCGGGCCGCCGCCCGCGTCCGGCCCTGCGGCGAGCACCACGAGCGCCCCGGCGAAGCCGACCAGCAGCCCGAGCAGGCGGCGGGCGGTCGGCCGCTCCTGCGGCACCAGGAGCAGGACGAACACCAGCGTGGTCAGCGGCGTCGTCGCGTTCCACACGCCGGCGAGCACCGAGCTGACCAGCGTCTCGCCGTACGCGAGGAGGGCGAACGGCACCGCGTTGAGCAGCGCGGCCACGACCAGCGCGTGCCCCCAGACGGCCCGGTCGCGAGGCAGCGGCTCGCGCCGCAGCGCGCACACCGCGAGCAGGGCCAGCGCGCCGAAGAAGCAGCGCCAGAACGCCACCCACAGCGGTGAGACCCCCGCCTCGACCGCGATCTTGATCAACGCGAAGCTCGCCCCCCAGATGGCGGACAACGTCACGAACGCCGGCATCCATCGCATTCCGCCTCCCCCTTTCCTCAGGAATGGACGGCATCCTGCTGAACAGGGGAGCATGAGTCCAACAAGCCGGCCCGCCGACCCTATGAAGGAAACTCATGACGGTGCACCTGGCCCAGTTGCGGGCGTTCGTGGCGGTGCTCGACGAGGGCGGCTTCGGCGCGGCGGCCGACGCCCTCGGCGTGAGCCAGTCGGCCGTCTCGCACGCCGTCGCCGCCCTGGAACGCGCGCTCAAGGCTCCGGTGCTGCTGCGTCAGGGCCGGCCGCGGCCCACGGCGTTCGGCGAGCGGATCCTCGCCCACGCGCGGGCCGCGGTCGCGGCGGCCGTCGCCATCGACGACCTCGTGGCCCTGCGCGACGGCGTGCCGCGCGGGGCCGTCAGGCTGGGCGCCCCGCCGTCCGTGTGCCAGGGGCTCCTCCCCGGGCTGCTCAACCGGTGGAAGGCCGACTTCCCCGAGGTCGAGATCACCGTGTTCGAGGGCGAGGACGACGAGGTCGCCGGCTGGCTCGCGGGCTCCGCCGTCGAGCTCGCCGTGCTCGTCGACCCGCCGCCGGGCACCGGGGTGGTCGTCGGCGTGGACGCCTTCCACGCCCTGCTCCGGCGGGACCACCCGCTCGCGGGGGAGGCGTCGATCAGCGTCACGGACCTGGAGGACGACCCCTTCCTGCTGTCCCGTGGCGGCTGCGAGTCGCACGTCAGAGAGGTCTTCCGCCAGGGGCGGGCGCCGTTCGCGCCCGCCCACCGGATCAGGGAGATGGGCACGCTGCTCGCCATGGTCCGCAGCGGCGTCGGGGTGACCTTGGTGCCCGGTCTCACCGCGGCGATGCTGGACGAGCGGCTGGTCCTGGTGCCGCTCGACCAGCGGGTCACCAGGAGACTCGTGCTCAGCGGCCCGTTCGGCCGGCCCTGGCACCCCGCCGCCGAAGCCCTCGTCGCCGCCTCCCACCCGCCCGCTTGATGCTCAGCCTTCGCCGGCCTCTGCGGCGAGGAGGCCGGCGAGTTCGCGCGGCCGGGTCAGCATGGGCCAGTGACCGGAGTCGAGGTCGGCGAACGTGACGTTCCTGGCCCGCGCCAGCTCGGGGATGTCCCCGGCGTCGATCCACGCCTTGGCCTCGGCCGGCCCGAACTCGGGGCACACGACGACGACCGGCACGTCGTGACGGCGTTCGTCGGTCAGCCGTACGACGCCCTTGGCGACGCCCTCGGGCACGGGGATCGCGGCGGCGGCGAAGGCCCGCCTGGCCTCCTCGTCGAGGTCGGCCGAGTCGGCCCCCTCGAACGGCCCCCACCCGGGAAAGGGCATGACGCCGTCCGTCACCTCGAAGAAGTCCGCGTACGCGGCCCCGTCGGCGGCAGGGAAACCGCCGACGAGCGCCACCTTGGAGACCCGTTCCGGCCGCGCGTCGGCGGCCAGCCACGCCAGGGTGCAGGCGGCCGAGTGCCCCACCACCATGACCTCGCCGGACGCCGTGTCGAGGGCGGCGAGCACGGCCGCCACCTGGTCGGCGAGCGTGGCCGAGCGGGAGCCGTCGCCCTGGCCGGGCAGGGCGACGGGCACCGGGCGGTGGCCCAGCGCGGCGAGCTCGGGCACGACGTCGTCCCAGGTGGAGGCGTCGAGCCAGAGGCCGCCGATGAGCAGGATGTCCACAGTCAGTCTTCCTTCTGCAGTGCGTTCAGATCGCGTTCGGCGTAGAGCCGGTGCTCCCACTCCTCGTTGAGGACGATGTGGAGGCATTCCTTGAGGGGGAAACGTTCGAGGCGCGGCCAGCCGGGCTCGGTGCGCGTCACCTCGGCGGCCAGCCGCTCGTCGGTGAGCGCGTCCAGGACGCCGCGCACCATCGCCTGCCGCTCGCGGCGGACGGCGAGCACCTCGTCGAGCGAGGGGCGCAGGTCGCGCTCGCACGGGATGCCGTCCCACCGGGGCGCCTCGTCCCAGGGCAGGTCGAGCGGATGCCAGGGCGAAGGATCGCCGAGGACCATCCGGCCCGCCCAGGCGGCCGAGGCGAAGTTCAGGTGCCGGAGGGTCTGGATGAAGGACCACTCGTCATCGACGCCGCGGTGCAGTGCGGCCTCGGGGAACGTACGGGCCCGCGCGAGGGTGCCCTCCCACAGCCGCTCCAGGATCGCCCACGCCTCGCGGAACCCGGCGGGGTCGTCGGGGCGCATCTTCGCCCGTTCCGGCATGCGCCGGTTGAGCTCGGCCTCGACCAGCGGGGCGATGTCGACGCCGTTGACGACGACGTTGCTCAGCTCGCCGGAGATCTCGACGTCGATCAGCTCGACGCCGCGCAGGCGGGTCCGCCGGAACAGGGCGGCACGGAGGTCGGCCCCGGTGAAGTCGACCGAGTGCATCCGGGCGTTGACCAGGTCCACCCGGTCGAAGGCGGCGTCCTGGAGGTTCACGCGCTCGAAGCGCGCCGCGGAGAGGTCCCGCTCGCGAAACTCGTCCATGAGCCCCGACCCTAGGCCCCATTCCGGACGTTGTGCTTCCGGTTAGAGCGGGGGCGGGCTGCCAGATTGATCCGATACGTTGGAGTTCATGGTCGCCGCCCCCGCTTCCACCGTTGCCCGCAAGGAGACGACCCGGCTCGACTGGCTGGACGCGCTGCGCGGCCTCGGCGCCCTGGCGGTGGTGGGGGAGCACCTGACGACGTGGGCCATCCCGTGGCTGCGGCCCACCGCGATCAATCTCGGCATCTACGGCGTGCTGGTGTTCTTCCTGGTCAGCGGCTACATCATCCCGCACTCGCTGGAGCGGCACGGCGACGTACGGAAGTTCTGGATCGGCCGCGTCTTCCGGCTCTACCCGCTCTACCTGGCGGCGATCGTGCTGACGCTGGCGCTCTCGCCGTGGATCGCGGTCCGGGCCGAGGTGCCGCGCGACGCCTCGGCGGTGGCCGCGCACGCGACGATGCTGCTCGACGCCGTCGGGTCGGCCGGCGTGCTCAACACCATGTGGACGCTCTCGTACGAGATGGTGTTCTACCTGCTCGCGGCGGCGCTGTTCGTGCTCGGCGTACGTGACGGGCGGGGCGTGCTGCCGGTGCTGCCGGCCGTGGCGGCGGCCGTGACCGGCCTGGCGTGGGCGTCGCCGCCGATGTCGGGGGCGTGGCTGTCGTGGTTGTCGCTGGCGGTGTTCGCCGCCGGGCTGGCCTGCGTGCTCGCGGGGCGGGCGGTGCGCGGCGCGAGCGTGGCGCTGGGGGTCATGGCGCTGGCGCTGCTGCTGCTCAGCAGCCGGGTGCCGTGGTTCGGGGCGGCGATCGTGGCGGTGATGTTCGCCGGCACGGCCATCCACCGGTGGGAACGCGGCCAGGGCCGGCTGTGGCCGGTCGGCGTCGCGGCGGCGCTGGTGGCCGCGACGCCGGTGTGGGCGCTCAGCGCCGGCTGGTGGTGGGTGCGACCGCCGGTGTGGATCCTGACCGTCGTGCTGGCCGCCGCCACCTTCGGCGCGGCCATGGCGCTGCGCGGCCGGCGGCTGCCCGCCGCGCTGACCAGGCTCGGCGTCGTCAGCTACTCGCTCTACCTGGTGCATCTGCCGCTGCTGCTGATCTTCATGACGGTGCTCGGGGAGATGTCGGGGGCGCCGGCGGGCGCGCAGCTCGGCGTCGGCGTGCTCGTGCTCGCCCTGCTGCTGCCGCTGAGCTGGCTCAGCCACCGCTTCCTGGAGCTGCCCGGTCAGCGGCTGGGCCGCCGTCTGGCCCGCCGGCTCCGCTGAACGCGCCGCCGGCTTCGCTCAGCGCGCCGGGGGCCGGCCCGCCGGTTTCGACGAGCGCGGTGATGGCGGTCAGCAGGCAGGCGAAGTCCTCGTCGCGTACGCGCCGGTCGTGGCGGTCGAAGCGGCCGGCGGCCTCGCCGGCGGCGTAGCCCACGACGGCGGTGCTGATCAGCCGCTCGGCGCGGGCGGCCGGACCGGGCGCGAGCCCCGCTTGCCGCAGGGCGGCCACCACGCCGTCGCGGATCTCGCGGGCTCGCTCGGTCGCGGCCGGGCGCTGGAGCAGCAGTGGGAAGACCGCCGGGTGGCGGGCCGCGGTGTCGCGGATCGCGGCGGCCATCGCGCCCAGCCGCTCCCGCCAGGACGCCCCGCCGCTCTCCGGGGGCAGCGGCGGGAGCAGCGCCTCCACGAGCGCGTCGAGCAGGTCGTCCTTGCTCGCGACGTGCCGGTAGAGCGCCATGGTGGTGACGCCGAGGCGGGCGGCGACGGCCGGCATGGTGAGCCCGGCGAGGCCGTGCTCGTCGGCGACGGCCATCGCGGCGGCCACGACGGCGGGGCGACTGAGCTGCGCGGGACGTCCCATCCCATAAGTATATGACGTACGCTTACCCCATAAACAAACGGGAGGGCGTCATGCGGATCCTGTTGTCGGACGGCTCGGGGCTGACCTCGCGGCAGTGCGCCACCGTCCTGTCGCGCGCCGGCCACCAAGTGGAGGCGCTGTCCCCCGACCCCTGGTGCGTGTGCGCCTTCACCCGGCACGTCCGGCGCGTGCACCGGGTGCCCGCCTTCGGCGACGACCCGTTCGCCTGGCTGGAGTCGGCCCTCGCGGTCTACGACGAGGGCGGCTTCGACGTGCTGCTGCCCACGCAGGAGCAGGTGAGCGTGCTGTCCGCGGCGGCCGGACGGCTGCGCGGGCGAGGGGTGGCCACGGCGGCGCCGCCGTTCCCGGCGCTCGCCGCCGTGCAGGACAAGGTGACGGCGTACGCCACGCTGGAGGCGGCGGGGGTGCCGCAGCCGCCGTCGGCCGTGGTGTCCGGCGCGGCGCAGGCCGCCGCCTGGGAGGCGTTCCCCGCCTATCTCAAGCGGCCGATCGGCACGGCCTCCAGCGGGGTGATCCGCCTGACCGGGCCCGCGAGCCTGGCGGGCCTCACCTGGCCGGAAGGAGAGCGCCGGCTGATCCAGCAGGAGGCGCGCGGGCCGCTGGTGATGACGCAGGCGGTCTTCGCCTCCGGGGAGCTGGTCGCCTTCCACGCCTGCCGCCGCACCGGCGAGGGCTCGCGCGGCGGCGCGAGCCGCAAGCTCGGCCTGCGCCTGCCCGAGGCCGAGGCGCAGTTACGGCGGCTCGGCGGCGGCCTCCGCTGGCACGGCGCGCTGTCGGCCGACGTCGTCCTGACCGCCGACGGCCCCGTGGTCATCGACGTGAACCCACGGCTGGTCGAGCCGGTCAACGCCCTGCTGTCCGGGGTCGATCTGCTGACGCCGCTGCTGGACCTCGCCCGCGGCCGGACCCCCTCCCCGCAGCCGCCGGGCCGGGCGGGGGTGGCCACCCACCAACTGCTGCTCGCGGTGCTGGGCGCGGCCGAGCACACCGGGCGGCGGCGGGCCGTGCTCGGCGAGCTCGCCTCCGCGCTGCTGCGGCGCGGCGGCTACGCGGGCAGCGTGGAGGAGCTGGCCCCCGGTCCCGACGCGCGGGCCGCGCTGCTGCTGGCCGCCGTGTCCGGGCTGGTGCTCGCCCGCCCGCGCGCCTGGCGGCGCTTCGCCACGGGCAGCGTCACCGCGTACGCGCTCAGCCCGGAGGGATGGGAGCGCATCCGGGCCGCGGCCGCATTCCCCTCCGGGAGCCCATGCGATGAATGAGGCATGAATCTCGACGAGCTGACCGCGATCGACGTTCACACCCACGCCGAGGTCTCGGACGGCCACGGCTCGCTCAGCCCCGAGCTGTTCGGCGTCCCAAGATTCTCAAGCACGACGCCGCCCGCGTGCTCGGCCTGGCTCCCGGCCCTTCTTGACGATCTCGGGCGTGCGGCGGGGCGCGAACTGGCAGAATTCCCCCAACGTCGGGCGATCCAGTCGTGTCGCACCGCCTGGTTGGAAAACGGAGAAGAAGGCACAGTGGCGATCGAGACGTGGCCGGCCGACCCCGCCACGCCCGCCGATCCCGGCCGCCGGGGCGCCATCCGCGCGACCGCCCAGGCGATCGGGGCGGCCCGGCGTACCGTCGTCATCGGCTGCGGCGGCGGATCGGGACCGGCGCGCGTCCTCGGCCACCTCGGGCTCACCCTGGGGCACGACGTCCGGCTCGCGCTCGGCTCGACCACCGCCCAGGCCGTCCAGGTGTCCCAGCTGCAGGCGGGCGACTGCCTGGTCGTGGTCCACCTCTGGCGCCTCGTACGCGGACTGCGCGGCCTGACCCGGCTGGGCAGGGAGCGCGGCGCCACCGTGTGCGTCCTGACCGACCTGCGCTCCTCGCCGCTCGCCGACGAGGCCCACCATCTGATCGTCACGCCCGTCGAGGGCTTCCGCGGCGGCCCCTCCCGCGCCGCGATGGTCGCGGACGTCCACGCCGTCCTGGCCGAGCTCACCCCCACCGGATCCCCCGGGGATGGGCAACCGCATCGGTACGTGCCATCCTGACGAGGGCACGGTCCGAGCGACCGGGTTCGCTCCGTACCCTGCCGGCGAGGGAGCCTGGGCGCGTACGGGAGGAGGGGCCGGCGTGCGAGTCGTCGTCATCGGCGCGGGGGTCGTGGGATCGGCGGTCGCGGCGGGGCTGACCCGGCGCGGCGCGCGGGTCACCGTCCTGGAGGCGCGCACCCCCGGATCGGGCACCTCCGCCACCTCCATGGCCTGGGTCAACGCCAACAACAAACGGCTTGAGGAGTACTTCCGCCTCAACCACGCCGGGGTCCTGGCGCACCACGAGCTGCCGGGCCCGTGGTTCTTCCCCACCGGCCACCTCGAACGCGCGACGACCGACGAGCACAAGGAGCTGCTGGACGCGCGGGTGGCGCGGCTGGCCTCCCTGGGTTACCCGGTGGAGCGGGTGACCGAGGCGCGGGCCGGCGACCTGGAGCCCGACCTGGTACGGCCTCCCGGAGCCGAGTACGCGTTCTTCCCCGGCGAGGGGCACGTCCACCCGATGCGGCTGATCGGGCGGCTGCTGGGCGAGGCCCGCGACGGCGGGGCGGCGGTCGAGTGCGGCGCCGAGGTCACGGCGATCGAGGCGTCGGCGTCCGGGGTGCGGGTGAGCGTGGCCGGCGGGCGCGCGTTCGACGGCGACGCCGTGGTGACCTGCGCCGGACGCTGGACGCAGGGGGTGGCCGCGCTGGCCGGCGCGTACGTCCCCATGCTGGACCCGGCCAGGTCCGGCCGCCTCACCAACGGCTTCCTGGTCACCACGGCCCCGGTGCCGGCCCGCCTGTCCCGGATGGTCACCACGTCCGGGGTCAACCTGCGCCCCGACGGGGCCGGCCGGCTCCTGCTGCAGGCCCTGGGGCTGGACGACCGGGCCGATCCGGCCACGCCGGTGCCGGCCGACGTCCGGGACACGATCCTGGCCAGACTGCCGGCCGCGCTGCACGCCACCGAGGGGGTCACGGCCGAGCGGGCGGTCGTGGGGCAGCGTGCCCTCCCCGGCGACGGGCTGACGGTGGCGGGCTTCGCCGATCCTGCGGGGCGCGTGTACACCGTGGCCACCCACAGCGGCGTCACCCTCGCCCCGCTGCTCGGGCGGGAGGTCGCCGGCGAGCTGTACGGCGAGGAGTCGGCGCTGCTCGCCCCCTTCCGCCCCGGCCGCTTCACGGACGGCACCGCCGGCCCGCCGCCCGTTCCGGCCCGCCGCGCTGGGGAGCAGTGACCCCGGTCCGCGGGAGGTGATCCACCTGTCGGCCTCACCGGCCGGAAAGCCGCTGGAGCATGCCCTCATCACGAGTGACGTCACCAGGTGCCGTCAGAACGGGTTGTCGTGACGCCATGATGGTGTCATAGTGGCGTCATGGATCTAGCTCCCTATGTCGACCAGCTCCGCCGCGAGCTGGCCGTCGCCGCAGGGGCGGGCGGGGAGGAGGCGCGCGCGCTGGCCGAGCGCCTCTCCGCCGCGCTCGAACCGGCCGCCAGGCTCGCGCTGCTCGAGGCGTTGTCCGCCGCCGCGGACGAGATCACCCGCGACCTCGCGCCGGGCGCGGTCGAGGTGCGTCTGCGCGGGCGCGACCCCGACTTCGTCGTGACGCCACCGCCCGGCGGCGGCCCGTACGAGGAGAGCGGCCCGTACGAGGAGGAAAGCGTTCCCGCCCGTCCGACCGTGACGCCGGCGCCGCCCGACGCCGACGAGGGCGGCACCTCCCGGATCTCGCTCCGGGTGCCCGAGCACCTCAAGCCGCGCATCGAGGAGGCGGCCGGCCGCGAAGGGCTGTCGGTCAACGCCTGGCTGGTCCGGGCCGTGGCCGGCGCGCTCGACGCCGGTGACCCGGGCCGCCGGCCGGGCCGTCCGCCGCAGCCGCAGTCCGGCAGGCGCTTCAGCGGCTGGGTGCGTTGATGCCCGTCCCGACCCATCAAGGAGGAGCCGTGATGCCGACCTCTTTCCCGACCTCTTTCCCGGCCTTCGACACGCCGGAGCCCATCCACGTTCTCGTCGACGTGCCGACCGCGGTCGTCCGGATCACCGCGAGCGACCGCGCCGACACGGTCGTCGAGGTCCGTCCGGCCGACGAGACCGACGACACCGACGTCCAGGCCGCGCGGGACGTCCAGATCGACCACTCGGACGGCCGGCTCCTCGTCCGCGCCGATCCCGCCGCGCCCAGCTCGGCGCCCGGCTGGGGGCTGTCACTCGGCAGGCTCATCGAGTCGCCGGGGGACTGGGCGCGTGCGCTGCTGCGCGGGCAGGGCGCGGTGCAGGTGGCGATCCACCTGCCCGCGGGCTCCCGCGTGGACGCCAAGGCGGCGGCGGGCCTGCACTGCCGCGGGCCGCTCGGCCAGGTGGCCTTCACCACCTCCTACGGCGACATCCGCGTCGAGGAGGCCGGCCGCGTACGGCTCCAGAGCACCCACGGCGACATCTCGGTCGGCCGCGCCGCCGGGCACGCCGAGGTCACCACGACCAACGGCGCCATCCGCCTCGGCCGGATCGACGGCACGGCGGTGGTCAAGAGCGCACACGGAGACGTACGCATCGGCGAGGTGACCGGCGAGCTGCGCCTGAACACCGCCTACGGCGAGGTCACCGTGGACCGCACGCTGGCCGGGGTCATCGCCAAGACCGCGCACGGCGGCGTGAACATCGGCGAGGTGGTCTCCGGCGCGGTCGTCATGGAGACCACCGGCGGCGGGCTCGACCTCGGGATCCGCGAGGGCAGCGCCGCCTGGCTGGACGTCAGCTCCAAGTACGGCCTCGTGGACGTCCGCCTGGACTCCGCCGACGGCCCCGGCACGGCCGGGAACGTCGTCGAGGTGCGCGCCCACACCGCCTATGGCGACATCGTCATTCAACGTTCCTGAGGAGGAG
The DNA here is from genome assembly GCF_900111685.1 of Nonomuraea wenchangensis. Lineage (GTDB taxonomy): Bacteria > Actinomycetota > Actinomycetes > Streptosporangiales > Streptosporangiaceae > Nonomuraea > Nonomuraea wenchangensis. The sequence continues at coordinate 52,637 of NZ_FOHX01000002.1, read as the reverse complement.
AACTTCCGATGACCGACGCGATCATGGCCACCGGCCTGGTCAAGAGCTACGGCGACGTGACCGCCCTCGACGGCCTGGATTTGGCCGTGCCCCAGGGGACGGTGTTCGGGCTGCTCGGCCCCAACGGCGCCGGCAAGACCACGGCCGTGCGCATCCTGACCACCTTATTGAGGCCGGACGCCGGGCAGGCGACGGTGGCCGGGCTCGACGTCGTACGCGACGCCGCCCGGCTGCGCGCCCGCATCGGCGCCTCCGGCCAGTACGCCGCCGTCGACGACCACCTCACCGGCGCCGAGAACCTGGAGATGGTCGGCCGCCTCTACCACCTGGGGACGCGGCGCAGCCGGGAGCGCGCCCGCGAGCTGCTGACCCGCTTCGACCTGACCGACGCCGCCGACCGTCCGGTGCGGGGCTGGTCGGGCGGCATGCGGCGGCGGCTCGACCTGGCCGGGGCGCTGGTCGCCCAGCCGCCCGTGCTGTTCCTCGACGAGCCCACGACCGGCCTCGACCCGCGCGCCCGCGCGGGACTCTGGGACGTCATCGCCGAGCTCGTCGCGGAGGGCACGACGGTGCTGCTCACCACCCAGTACATGGAGGAGGCCGACCGGCTCGCCGACCGGATCGCGGTCGTCGACCAGGGGCGGGTGATCGCCCGCGGCACCGCCGACGAGCTGAAGGACCAGATCGGTGGCGACCGCGTCGAGCTGTCGGTGACCGGCCGGGCCGACCTGGAGGCCGCGACGCGGGCGCTGGCGCCGCTGGCCGTCGAGGACATCCAGGTCGACGCCGCCGCCCTCCGGATGACCGTCCCGGTCACCGGCGGCGCGGTGGCGCTGACCGAGGCGCTCGGCCGGCTGGCCGCCGAGCGGATCGCCGTCCGCGACGCGGGCCTGCGCCGCCCGACCCTGGACGACGTGTTCCTGACCCTCACCGGCCAGGGGACCGGCAAGATCGAGGAGACCGTACGATGAACGCACTCAAACTCGCCGCCGCCGACGGCCTCACCATCGCCAGGCGTGACGCGCTGAAGATCCGGCGCGCCCCCGACCTGCTGGGCGGCGTGATCACGCTGCCCATCGTGTTCGTGCTGCTGTTCGCCTACGTCTTCGGCAGCATGATCAGCCTGCCCGGCATGTCGTACGGCGAATACCTGCTCCCCGGCATCTTCGTCATGACGATCGTCATGAGCTCCCAGATCACCGGCTACACGCTGACCCAGGACCTGCAGAAGGGCATCTTCGACCGGTTCCGCACGCTGCCGATGTCGCCCTCGGCGGTGCTGATCGGCCAGACCGTCAGCGACGTGATCATGAACCTGGCCAGCGTCGTCACGATGGCGCTGGTCGGGCTGCTGGTCGGCTGGCGGATCCACAGCTCGCCGGGGGAGGCCGCGCTCGGCTTCCTCATGCTGCTGCTGTTCTCGTACGCCTTCTCGTGGGTGACCGCGACGGTCGCGCTGGCCCTGCGCACGCCGGAGACGTTCAACAACGTGGCCACCATCGTCTCGTTCCCGATCGTGTTCCTGTCCAACGCCTTCGTCGACAGCGCCCGCCTGCCGGGACCGCTCAAGCCGATCGCCGAGTGGAACCCGGTCTCCACGCTGATCCAGGGCGCGCGCGAGCTGTTCGGCAACACCAGCGCGGCCATGCCCGTGCCCGACGTCTGGCCGCTGCGGCACCCGGTGGCGGCGTCGCTGCTCTGGTCGGTGGTGCTGCTGGCGGTGTTCGTGCCGCTGGCCACGCGGCTCTACCAGCGGGCCATCAGCCGCTGAGCCGCCCGCCGGGCGGCGGCGCGGCCCCCCTCGCTCAGCCGCGGTCGGGGGCCGCGCCGTCGAGCACGTGGTCGATGCGGGCGGCGAGCTCGACATCCCGCGCCGTCACCCCGCCCGCGCTGTGGGTGGACAGCCGGAACCGGATGCCGTCGGCGTTGTGCTCGATCTCCGGATGGTGGTCGAGCACCGCGGCCTCGTTCATCACCGCCTCGGTCAGCCAGCCGTGGCTGTCCGGCGTCACCGGCACGTCCTTCAGCAGGGCGTCGCCCTCGCGGCGCCAGCCCTCCAGCGCCGCGAGCGCGGTGTCGATGTCCTCATCGGTCAAGAGCCCCTCGGCCATGTCGCCTCCCGTGTCGTGATCCGGTTCTCGCCTACCACGGGCCGGGGCGTTCACACCTCGGATCAGTCGGCGAGGTAGCTGATCGAGCTCACCTCGTAGCCGCTGGATCTCGTGCCGCGCACGTGCATCAGCATCGCGCCGCCCTCGTAGGAGTAGGCGCACGAGAACCCCTTGGGCTCGGGCGTGCAGCCCTGGAAGTGGTAGGCGACGCCGCGCGGGTCGTACTTGACCTTGAACAGCGTCTTCACCGCGCCCGTGGAGGCGATCTCCAGGGCGCTGTAGCGGTCGCCGCGCCGCCAGGCGGTGAAGAGCCGCGTGGCCACCGTGGACGGCTTCGTGACGTGCCGCGACTGGTAGACCTTGGTGACCTTGGAGCCGGTCACCACCATCGCGAGGCCGTCCAGCCCGCCGGGCACGCGCACGCTCGTGTGCGTGAACCGGCACACCGCGCCGGAGCAGCCGGCGAAGCGGTCGGGCGCGCGGTAGACATAGCCGAAGATCGAGGCGACCGCGGCCGGGGTGGCCACCTTCGCGGCGGCCGTACGGTCGTCGGCCAGCCAGGCGCGGAACAGCTTGTTCGCCACCCCGGAGGGCGCGGCGGAGGCGGGCGCGAAGGCGGGCGCGGCGGAGGCGGGGGCGGCGGTGAGCGTCATCGTCGCGGACACCGCGAGCGCGGCGCCGCCGAGAACCAGTCGTCTGTACACGGCCCGACCCTACGGCCGGCGTCTTGCGCCCCGATTGCCCCCGGCTTGCAGCCGCGTTCAGGTCGTGCCGTGATCTACTTCGCGTATGGGGTTACGTCGCTCTATTCGACCGTTCAGGGCGCTCGGCACGATGAGCGCCTTGATGCTTCTGGGGGGCGGCCTGATCGGCTGCACCCCCGGCCACGAGGGTACGTACGGTGGCGGCCAGGTGTGCGTCGACCGGGCGAACCGGGAGAACGCCCTGTTCCTGAAGGCGGTCAGCCCTGTTCTGCCGTCGGACAAGCGGGTGAGCGTCGACGAGTGGAACGGATGCGACTCCACCGACAACGGCGCCTCACTGTCCGTTCTGGTGGACCCCGGACTCCGGCGTGATCAGTTGTGGAAGGCGTTCGTCAAGGCGGGGTGGTCACCGGCCTCGCAGGCATGCGCGCCACGCTGCAAATTCCAGCTGGTCCACCAGCTGGACAAGCGGCTCGTCGGGATCGCCTTGGAAGAGACCCGAGAAACCGGACGAGAGGGCCTGTGGGTCATCGCGGCCGCGGCCGACGCCTGCTGGGACGACCGCGGATACCGGTGCGGATAGGCACGAAAACGGCCCCGTGAGCACGGGGCCGTCTTCCGTTCGGGCCCGGGGTGCGCCCTCAGCGGTGGTCGGTGACCTGGCGGGCCTGCTCGCGGGCGTGCTGCGCGGTGTCGCCGGCCGCCTCGGCGGCGGTCTCCCGCACCTGGTGCGCGGCCTGGCCGGCGACCTCCCTGGCCTCCTGGCCGAGCTGCCGCACGCTCTCCATCCCGGCCTCCCTGACCGGCTCCAGCACGTCGCCGACCTGCTCGCGGAGCTGCCCGACGGCCTGCTCCTCGGCCTGCGTACGCGGGATGAGCGCGGCGGCCAGCAGCCCCGCGCCGAACGCGATCAGCCCGGCGGCCAGCGGGTTGCCCTGCGTGCCGCGCCTCGCCTGCTCCGGCGCGGCCCGTACCGCCTCGGCGGCCTGGTGGGCGCCGTGCCGTACGCTTTCGGCCGCCTGCTGCGAGCCCTCCCTGACCGTCTGCGCGGCCTGGTGGGCGCCGTGGGCCACGGTGTCCGCGCCCTGGTGCGCCCGGTCGGCGGCGTGGGCCGGCGTGCCCATGACCCGCTCACGGAACGTACGCGCCGCCCGCCGCACCCCTTCGGTCCGCCGCCGCGCGATGCGGGACGGGCTCGTCCGGTCGGCCAGCCGGTCGACGTCGGCGGCGAGCTCGGCGCGCGTGGCCGCGATCTCGCTTCTCATTTCCTCAGGTCGCGTGCCCATTGCGCGTCCTCCTTGAGCGTCTCGATGGTCTGCTCGGGCTTGGGTTCGACCTCGCGCATCCGGGTGCGTCCGGTCGTGTAGAGCACGCCGGCGGCGATCGCCCAGATCACCGCGACGATGAACGCCGCCCAGCCCAGGTCCATGACGTTGCCCAGGCCGAACATGACGGCCAGGGTCAGCAGCAGCGCCGTCATGGAGGCGGCGAACCCGGCGCCGCCGAGCAGCCCGGCGGCCTTGCCCGCCTTGGTGGCCTCCTGGCGGATCTCCGCCTTGGCCAGCGCCACCTCCTGGCGGAACAGTTTGGAGATGTCCTCGCCGATCTCGCCGACCAGTTGGCCGATCGTCGGTTCCTCGGGTTGCACGGTCATGGCAGGTCACTCCCGGTGCCGTAGGTGGGGGGAGTGACGCGCGGTGGCACCTGCCTCGGCTGCTCGGGGCCGGGCACCGCCGGTCCGGGCTCCTCGTACGCGGGCGGGACCACGGGCCTGGTCTCCTCGCGGGAGTCGCGGGAGTCGCGGGAGTCGCGGGAGTCGCGGGAGGAGAACGCGTCTCCGACCGGCTCCGGCGGGATGACGGGCGCGGGGGCGCTCGGCACGGTGTCGGCGGAGGACAGCGGGGTCCGCTGCTCGGGACCGGACGTCGGCTCCGGGCTGTCGTTCGCGGCCTTCATGATCCGGCCCACCAGGAAGCCCGCGGCCAGCGCCCCCGCGAGGAACGTGCCGGGGCGGCGGCGGGCGAAGCTCTGCACGTCGTTGACCACGCCGGTCAGGCCGTTGCGGTCCAGATAGTCGGCGGCCCGGTGGCCCTGGCCGGCGATCTGGCGCACGACGCCGTTGACCGGGGAGTCGGGCTTGGCGTGCTCCTGGAGGGACGACAGGTCCTCGGACCACTGCCGCAGGCTCTGGGCGGCCCGCTGGCTCTGGTGGTCGGACTGCTCGCGCACCCGGTTCCGCAGCTCGTTGACGGCGCGGCGGGCCTGGTGCCTGGCCTCGTCGGCGACCTGCGCCGTACGTTCCACGGCGGTGCCCGCCACCTCGCGGGCGGCGTCCTTGCCCTGTTGGAGCGTTCCTTCCTGTGGAGAGGCCGGTCGCCCGGTCCCCGTCGGATACTCGCTCATGGGATGCCTCCTCGTGCGAATGATGTCGCCTGCGGCTACCCAGAGCGTCAACAACAAACCAAAACCGCCCCAACGCAGGGCAAAGCGGGCTGCCGGCCGCCTCCTACCGGAGCACCCAAGGGCTCTCCAGGCCGCCGCCGAAGACGCCGTCGACCAGGGCCACGCACGGCGACATCTCGACGCCGTCCGCCGCCCGGCCCCAGGAGCGGCACTGCCACCCGGGGGACGTCGCGGGCGGGCGAGGCGTCTCGGCGTCCTCCACGGGCTCCTCGGTCACGGACGGCGAGTGGACCGGGCGAGGGGTGCGCACGGCCTTGGTGGGCGGGTCGGTCGAGGGACGCCGGGCGGGCCCGGTGCCCGCCTCGATGAGCACGTTCCCCGGTTTGACGTCGCGGTGGGCGACCCCGGCGGCGTGCGCGGCGGCCAGGGCGGCGGCGACCTGGGCCAGCAGCCGGGCCGCCTCACCTGGCGGCAGGGTGCCGCGCCGCCGGAGCAGGCCGCGCAGGTCGCCGCCCTCGACGAGGTCCATGACCAGGGCGAGCCGGTCGCCCTCGACGACGAAGTCGCGCACGGCGACGATGCCGGGGTGGCGCAGGGCGCGCATGACGTTGCGTTCCTGGACGAAGCGCAGCACCAGGTCGGGATCGCCGGCGAGCCCGTCGCGCAGCAGCTTCACCGCCACGATGTCGCCGGTGTCGCGCTCGCGCGCCCGCCAGGCCGTGCCCATGCCCCCGGCGCCGATCTCGTCGAGCAGCGTGTAACGGCTTCCCAGGGACGACTCCGACCCGTCCTGCCCCATCAGCTTGCTCCCCCTGTGCCGTGCGATGGAGATCAAACTATAAGGATTTCACCTGGGCGAAACCTTAAGCGCACAGGGAGCGGGTACATTGCCGCCATCCTCGCGAACATAGACCCCTTCATCGGCACAGCGGCCACCGACCTGCCTCAGGCACACGGTCTCGCCGCCACTTGGTGGTGGCCGAAACCGCAGGTCGGCAACACGCACCCGGGTGCGACCTCGCCGCTCGGCATGGTTTCCGCCTGCGCCTACTCCGGCGCCTACCCCACGGGCTACGGCCGCTACGCCAAGAACACCGAGGGCGTGCCCGAGGAGATGTTCGAGCGGCTGCAGGCGTCCGGGTTCACCCACTTCCAGCAGTCCGGCACCGGCGCGATCCGCAAGTACTACAACTATGTCCGGGTCACCCCGATGGTGCAGCCGCTGGACGACCTCAACGAGTCCTGGCCGCTGCACGACGAGGTGGCCGAGGCGGGCTACTACGCCGCCACCCTCGACACCGGCATCCGCTGCGAGCTGACCGTGGGCACCAAGGTCGCCGTGCACCGCTACACCTTCCCCGAGCACTCCAGCGCCCGGGTGGTGATCGACCTGTCCTGCGGCGGCCTCGGCATCGACCTCGGCCGTACGGTGCCGGTCCGGGCGCAGGCCGAGAGCATGGGGCACGGCAGGGCGCAGGGCACGGTGGTGATGGAGGGCGTCCCGCTGTCGGTCTACCTGGAGGTGGACAGCCCCGGCTGGCGGCAGATGCTCTGGTACGACCGCCGCCTCATCCACGGCGGCACCCGCCTCGACTTCGACAGCATCCGGCAGACCACGCTGCGCCCGTTCGGCATGCTCTTCATGGGCCCGGCGAGGGCGGGGCAGACGGTCGAGGTGCGGCTCGGGTTCTCGCTGCGCGGCTGCGAGCAGGCCCGCCACAACCTCGAACGCGAGTGCGGCCAGGCGAGCTCCGCCTTCGACACGGTGCGCCTGCGCACCCGCGCCCGCTGGGGCGACCACCTCGGCCGCGTCCAGGTCGAGGGCGGCACGCCCGCCCGCCGTACGGTCTTCGCCACCTCGCTCTACCACGCGCTGATCAAGCCGTGCTTCGGCGACGACGAGAGCCCGTTCTGGCCGACCCCGGGGCCGTTCGCGTTCGACGTGTGCACCATGTGGGACATCTACAAGACCCAGCTCCCGCTGCTGTCCGCCATCGTCCCCGAGCGGGCGAACGACCTGCTGGAGTCGCTGATCCGGGTCTGCGAGGAGGAGGGCAACTTCCCGATCGGCTACCGCATGGCCCGCGGCGCCGACCGGTTCTTCCGGCAGGCGAGCGCGCTCGTCCACACGGCGCTGGCCGACGCCCACGCGCTCGGCCGTACCGCGCTCGACTGGAACTGGGCGCTCGTGCACATGGTGGGCGACCTGCGCCGCATGTACGGCGAGGACTTCTTCGAGCACGGCGTGGTGCACCCCATCACGCACACCCTCGACCTGGCCTACGCCCACCACTGCACCGCCAAGGTCGCCCGCGCGCTCAACGACCGCCGGCTGGCCGAGGACCTGGAGCGGCGCAGCCACCAGTGGACCAACGCCTTCGACCCCGAGACGGGCCTGCTGCGCGACTCGGAGTTCTACGAGGGCGGCAAGTGGAACTATTCCTTCCGCCTGCTGCACGACATGGCCGCCAGGATCGCCCTGGCCGGCGGCGACAAGGAGTTCATCGACAAGCTCGACCGCTTCTTCGGCTTCGGGGCGCGGCCGGTGCGGCAGCCGGGCCGGCGCCCGGACCAGGCGGAGATGGCGGCGGGATACGCGCTCAACCGGTTCGAGGGCCTGAACAACGAGCCCGACATGGAGGCGCCCTGGGCCTACCACTACGCGGGCCGCCCCGACCGTACGGCCGAGGTGGTGCACGCGGCGCTGACCTGGCAGTTCGGCACCGGGCCCGGCGGACTGCCGGGCAACGACGACTCCGGGGGCCTGAGCTCCTGGTACGTGTGGGCGTCGCTGGGCCTGTTCCCGGTCGCCGGGCAGAGCCTGTTCCTGGTCAACGCGCCCGCCTTCGAGCGGGCCGTGCTCCGCACGGGCGACGGCGAGTTCGTCGTCGAGACGAGCGGCCATCGCGAGACCCCGATCGGCGTGGACGGCCCGGAGGGCCACCCGCCCCCGCAGTACGTGCAGTCGGCGACGCTCGACGGCAAGCCCCTGCACGCGACGCATCTGGACGCCGTCACCGTGCACCGCGGCGGCGTCCTCCACCTCCGGCTCGGACCGGAGCCGTCGGCGTGGGGCCGGGAGCTCCGGCCTCCGTCTCTTTCCGATCCACCCGTGACATAGGAGGTAGCGCGATGAACCCCCCACATCGCCGTCTCGTCATCGTGGTCAGGGCCGATCCGGTCATCTGCGGTCACTCGGGCGAAGCACGCAATCTCGCCGAGGTGGCACTGACCCGCGGGTTCACCGACGTGCGGCTGCTGACGTGGCCGATCCCCGCGTTGCGGGCGGCAGGGCTGCCGCTCAAGCCGCTGGACCGGCTGCTGCCGTACAGTCCCGGCATCACCGTGGAGCGGCCGGAGCCGGTGGGCGACTACCGGGTGCCCGACGGACGCCATCAGGCCGGGCTCACCGGGCGGCTGGTCGAGCTGCTGGCCGAGCCGGTGCCGACGGTCTGCCTGTCGATGTACCTCGCGCCGCACACCTCGGTCGTCGTGGACGCGGTCGCGGCGGCCCGCGCGGCCGGTTACGCGCCCGACGTCCACACGGTCGCCAAGGCGGTCGGCTCCGACGTGACGAACGTGATCCGCTCGTGCCTGCGCGAGGGCCGGTTCGGCGCGGCGACCGTGCTGTTCACCACGTTCCTCGCCAACGACGAGGTCGTGGCGGTCTCCGACTACACCAGGGACGAGATCATCGCCTCGGCCGAGCAGGTGGACGCGCGCTGCGGCACCGGGTTCGCCGAGCAGTGCCGGCGGCGGGTGACCGTCAGCTACCCGCCGATCGACTCCTCGGCCTTCCTCGGCCTCGACGAGGAGGAGGTGGACGCCGCGCTCGCCCGCCGCGGGCTGGACCGTGACGGCTACGTGCTGTTCCTGTCGCGGGTGACCCGCGCCAAGGGCATCTACGAGCTGGTGTCGGCCTTCGCGCGGACGCGCTGCCGCTCGCGGGTGAAGCTGGTCGTCGCGGGCACGGGCCCGGCGCTGGCGGAGGTCAGGGCGCTGGCCGCGGCCGACGATCGGGTGGTCTTCCTGGACGACGTGGACGACCGGGAGAAGGCGCTGCTCATGCACGGGTGCGCGGCCTACGCGCTGCCCACCAAGCCCGAGCCGGACTTCGTCGAGACTTTCGGCATCGCCCTGGCCGAGAAGATGCTGGCGGGCGGCGGGCCGATCATCACCACCACGACGGGCGGCGCTCCGGAGGCGGTCGGCGACACCGCCGTCATCGTCCGGCCCGGCGACGTCCCGAGCCTGGTGGCGGCGCTCGACCGGGTGGTGCTGGAGCTGTCCGCCGCCGAGCGGCACGACCTGGAGATGCGGGCCCGTGCCCGCGCGCTGCGCTTCGACCGGGCGGCGGTGTTCGACGACCTCTTCCCGCAGACGCCGGTGATCGAGGTCGCCTGACGCTCTCCTCGTGCCCGGCCGGCGTACGACGAGCGGGCCCCGCTTCCCGTGCGAGGCCCGCTGCCGCCGGGCGAGCGGGTGAGCGCCTACAGCGGCGGAGGGCGGTCGCCCCGCTTGGCGTCGGGGGTCGTGTCCTCCTCGTCGATCTCCACGTGCTCCTTGCGGACCTGCCCGCCCACCGTCTTCTCCTGCTCGACGGACTGCTTGTGCGCGTGGATGCGCTCCACGGGCCGGGTCTCCTTGCCGATGACCGCGCGCTCCTCGTGCAGGGTGATGCTCTGCTCGTCCTCGCCGATCTCGTACGAGCCCGCGGGCGCCTCGCCCTCGCGGATCGGCTCGCGCTCGATCACCACCTCCTCGTGCATGAGCGGGACGGTCTCCTGCACGTTCTCGGTCTCGACGTACTTGCGCAGCCGCACCCGGCCGCTCTCCACGGTCTCCTTGCCGATGCGGAGCCGCTCCTCGGACATGGTCATTTCGACGTCGCCGGCCATCTCCCCTGTCCGGCCCATCTCCCCGGTGCGGCCCGTCTCCGTCTTGGGGCCCATGGCGCCGGGAGGTTCCATGCCCGTGGTCTTGCCCGTCTCGCGCTCGCGGCGCAGGCGCTCCAGGTCGCTCACGTCCTCGCGGCCGCCCGTCGTGCCGCCCGTCGTGCCGGTCGTAGTGCCGGTCGTGGGCGTGGCAGGCGTGCTGGGCCTGGCGGGCATGGTGGGCGTGCCAGGGCCGGGGACCGGGCCGGGGCGGGCCTCGCCGGTGGGCGACGTGCTGCGCTGCTGCGGGACGGCCGGCGGCTGGAGGCCGTAGTGCCGGTAGAGCCGCGCTTCCTCCTCGATGGTCAGGTGGCCGTCCACGTCGATGTTCGGTGCGTCCTTGATCTTGTCCTTGTCGAAGGGGACCCGGATCTCGTCCCCGCTGCGGTGGGAGCCGGCGAGGGGCACGAAGGTCTCCTTCATGCCGAACATCCCCGTCCGGACGGTGACCCACTCCGGCTCGCCGGTGCGGTCGTTGAGGTATACCTGGCCTACCTGGCCGATGGACTGCCCGTCCGACCCCACGAGGTGGCAGTCGAACAGCTGCCGGATCTCTGTTTGCAGTGCCACGACGATTTCCCCCGTTTGTTCGTCTGATTCACGAGGGACGTACCCGCAATCGGAACAAAGCACCACAATTCGGACAAATGGCACGGTCAAGGTTGGGCTGGTCGCATGGGTGGGGCCCGTCGCGTACGGCGGGCCCCTGGGTGAGAACGTCGGCGTGCTACCGCCGCATGTTGCGACCGCCGACGTTCTCGGCGGTCCCGACGTCGTGGTGCTCACGGCGCCGCATGCCGGCGAAGCCCAGAAGCCCGAGCAGGCCCAGCAGGCCCCACAGACCGGCATTGCCCCCGCCGTCGTTGCTCTGCCTGTTGTTGTCCTGCGGCGCAGGAGTTACCTGACTGTGCGCCACGGGCGCGACCGGCGTCTCGGCCGTCGCCGCGGCGGCCGGGGCGAGCGTCAGGAAGAACGCCAGTCCCAGTCCGGTGAGTGTCTTGCGCATTGGGTTCCCCCGATCCGGCGGTCCCGTTGATTGCCGGGGCCGCCTGTTTTGCCTCCCTGAAGGAAGGCCCCAAGCGGGGCGATCTCTATCTCCCCCTGCTCATGTGGTCCCATACCGTGACGAATCGGTATCAAACGCCTTCTATTCGCGGGTGGAGGCGATTGCCGGGGCGTGACGGGCCGGTGCCGACGGCCCTTCCGTGCGGCTTACTCGCCGGAGTGACCTGCGTCTCTCCCAGTCACGTAAGGTTTCGGATCTCTTCCTTTGGGCAGAAACACGAGGTCAACACATCCGATCGAGCCGGCCCTCCGGCCCCGACCCCCTCTGCCTGGAGACGACCATGCCTTCGACCGCCACTCCCGCCGATCCTGCCGGATCCCGCATGTTCTGCTCCGGTGACCCGTCCAACCTGGCCGGCAACGCCCACTGGTGGAACGAGTTCGGCGAGGACGGCAGGGGCACGCTCTACCGGTGCGAGGTGTGCGGAGTGACCGACCTGGGGTGAGGTGGCCCGATGTGAGTAGCCTGCCTGAATGATGGCAGGCTGTCCCGCATGGAAAACTCCCAGCCCCGCCCGGAGGGGGCCGTCCTCGAGGAGCTCCAGCGGCTCCGCGCCAGCATCGACAACCTCGACGCCGCTCTCGTGCACCTGCTGGCGGAGCGGTTCAAGTGCACGCAGGAGGTCGGCCGGCTCAAGGCGGAGCACCGGCTGCCGCCGGCGGACCCCGAGCGCGAGGCGCGGCAGATCCAGCGCCTGCGCGGCCTGGCAGAGGAGTCGAAGCTCGATCCGGTCTTCGCCGAGCGGTTCCTGAACTTCATCATCGCCGAGGTGGTACGCCACCACGAGCTGATAGCCAGCAGCATGTCGGAGAACCGCGCGCGGAGCTAGCCGGCGAACGCCCAGGCAGTGGCCGGTGGGCACGGAATCCCGCCCGAGTCAAGACTTTCTTGACGAAGATCGGCGAGGTATGTTCGGCCCACCGGCGAAAGAAACTTTCATCCGAAGAGGTGAAATGGGCAAGAAGTTACACCCGCTTCTGACTCTGCCGATCGCGGCGCTCGCGCTGCCCCTCATGGCCGCCCCGGCGCACGCCGCCGACGGCTACGACCGTTGCCATGAGGGCTACTACTGCCTGTTCAGCGGCCTCGACGGCACGGGCGACATCGTCGAGCTGAACGCCAACGTCCCCGACCTGGCGGTCTACGGCATGGCCGACCGCGCCAAGTCCGACTGGAACCGTACCGGCTACGTCATCCACCTCTACTCCGAGGCCAACTGGGGCGGCTGCACCGCGACGACCGCGCCACGCGGGAAGGGCAACTTCTACAGCACCTACCGCGACTTCTTCAACGGGGTGCGCATCGGCGGGCCGAACGGTCCCTCCTGCGGAATCTCGGACGAGTTCCGCGTCAAGGCGCACGTCTGACCTCACGGCTCCGCGATTGGCGGCGTCCGGCAGCTCCTTCAGTGCCGGGCGCCGCCCTTTTTGCGCCGCTGATCCGTATGCTGTACGGTACAGCGTACGGCAAGCACGAGGACAAGGGAGTCGCCGCATGTATCAGCCGAGCGCCGAAGAGCTGAAGAGCGTCGAGGATTGGTTCGCCGAGTACGACGCGCTGGCCGAGCGGGGAGAGCTCGACAAGCTGGCCGACCTCGCCGTCTTCCCCATGAACGTGGCCACCGACGTCCCCGGCGGCCACGCCGCGGTCCGTCAGTGGACGCGCGAGGAGTACCTGGAGACGATGAAGGAGGCGATGGGCGGCGGCACGGCCGGGCTGGACCTGCGCTCGCAGCGGACCCCGCGTTTCCTGACCCCCAACCTGGTGGTCGTCGAGACACGGGCCACCATGACCGTCGAGGGCCAGGAGCAGGAGATGCACTACGCCGACCTGCTGGTGCGCACCGAGGACGGCTGGGCCTTCCAGACGATGATCCAGGGCGGCTGGGGCTACGACTGGCCCGCCGCCAGGCGCGGCTGAGCCCCTGGCCTCACAGGTAGGGGCCCGTGCCGCGCGGCCGGTCCGGCAGCTCGTGACCCTGACCCTCGGGGTGCGGCGGCCGGGCGCCGGCCTGCTGGAGCGCCAGCCCGGCCTTGATGCCCTGGAAGACGCCGTCCAGCCAGCCCACGAGCTGACCCTGCATGATGCGCAGCTCCGCCTGGCTCGGCAGGCCGGCCGGCTCCTCGGGCATGAGGCGTTCCAGCTCCTCCCGCAGCTCGGGCGCCACCGACTCGCCGATCTCCTCGATGGCCTGCAGGTGGATGTGCCTGAGCTGGTCGCGGGCGCCCTCGTCCAGGGGCATGCCCTGGGCCTCGTCCAGCAGCATGTGCACCATGTCGCTCATGCGCAGCAGCCGGGCCGGCTCGGTGACGCGGGCGATCTCCCGTTCCGCCGCGGTGGCCTGCGGCGACACCGCCGGCGGGCCGTGCTCTTCAGGGCGGGGCGGGCCGGGTGTCGATGTCATGAGCCGTCCTCCGGGGTGCTGGTTCGCGCGTGCGATCTCGGTTCCCCACCCCCTGCCCACGAACGGTGGCCTGATTACCCGCCCTCCGTGGGCTGCGGGCGGCAGCACTCGCAGGTCGGGACCCGGCCGAGCTTTGCGGCCACCCAGTCCGTCGCCAGCCGCAGTCCCTCCATCGCGTGGCCGGTGTGGTAGTAGAGCCTCGGCGGCATGTGCGCGAGCAGCGTGGAGTGCCGCTGGCCGAGCAGCGTGACGAACTGATGCGGCGGGAGGGCGGCGTAGCGGGGCAGGTTCTCGTACCAGCGGGCGCTGTTGCGGGCCGAGCGCTGGGTGGGCCGGATGGAGAGGCTGCGCTTGTGCGAGTAGAGGGCGAGCGCGGCCTGCGGGTCGGGGTCGCTGTGCAGCGCCTCGGCCAGGAAGGCGGCGTCGCCCAGCGCGAGCGCGGTGCCCGCGCCGATGGAGTAATGGGTGGTGTGCGCGGCGTCCCCGAGCAGGACCAGGTTGCCGCGGTGCCAGCTGCGGTTGGTGAGGGTGCGGAACCTGAGCCAGTGGGCGCTGCCGTCGGGCTGCGCGCGGCCGATCAGCGGGTGCCCGTCCAGGACGTCGGCGAACAGCTTCTCCAGCACCGCCAGGCTGTCGGCCTCGCTCGCCGCGTCGAGGCCGAGGCCCGTCCAGGTCGCGGGCGCGCACTCGACCACGCAGGTGCTGTGCTCGGTGCCGTACGGGTAGCCGTAGCACCAGATCCAGCCGTGCGCGGTCTCCACGAACGAGAAGACGAACGTGTCGAAGATCCTCGTCGTGCCGAGCCACATGTAGACGTTGCGGCCGACGGCGAACTCGGAGCCGAAGTGCTCGGCGTTCGGCTCGCGCAGCCTGCTGTTGATCCCGTCGCCCGCCACGACCACGTCCGCGCCGGCCAGCTCGGGTGCGTCGGGGCCGGAGATCTCGTGCTCGTACGCGATCCGCACGCCGAGCCCGCCCGCGCGCCGGGCGAGGATGTCGAGCAGGGTGTGGCGGCCGATGCCGAAGCCGTCGTCCCCGTGCTCCATCGTGAGCGTCGCGCGCTCCTGGATCTCGACCACCCAGTCGTTCCAGTGGACGGAGTTCTCCCGGATCTCCTGGGCGGACTCCGGGTCGAGGCCGTACAGGCTCTGCAGGAGCGCGGCCCAGTACGTCACGCCCCAGCCGTAGGTCGAACCGGCCGGGTTGCGCTCGTAGACCGTGACCTCGTGGGACGGGTCCATCCGCTTCATGAGGATCGAGAAGTACAGGCTGGCGGGCCCACCGCCGACGCAGGCGACCTTCATCATCGAACTCCCAATGCGCGTATTGTGACCGGTATGTAGCAGAAAGTAGCAGACTGGTTACAGGGGGAGGTCTGCTCTCATAGAGCCTCAGGTCATGACCTCGCCACGGGGTCGTAGACTGCCCCGCCGCGACGGCGGGTGCGACGGCGGGCGCGCGGACGACGGAAGCCCGCCAGAAGTTCACGGGGGGCGGCCCAAAAAATCTTTGGCGCGGTATTCCGGGGTGGCTCGCGCCGCAGGCAGGCCGGTGAAATTACGTTCTGTCGTGGCTCCTATCCGTGAGTTACCCAAAGGGGGAAACCGAATGCTTCGTCGTGCTCTGGCGGGCTGCCTCGCCCTCGCGGCCGCCGGCCTCGTCACCATCACCGGCACCGCGGCCCATGCCGACCTCAAGGCGCCCTTCGCCCGGGCCGGGGCGGTCGTGGCCCTGGACGGCCGCCTGATGGACGGCAAGAACGTCCACCGGACGTGGCGCTCGGCCACCGGCAACTACTGCGTCCAGGTCGCGTACTTCGTGAACACGACGGACGCGCTGATCCAGCTCACGTCACGGACCGCGGCGCGGCTGCCGTACATCGCCTACCGCTTCCCGTCGACGCAGTGCGGCAACCAGCCCAACACCGTCGCGGTCAGCGTCATCAACACCAACACGGGCCGGCTCGCGGACGGCGGCTTCGACCTGCTCATCTCCTGACGTCCGCACGCCGTGACGGCCGCGCGCCCCGCCCGGGGCGCGCGGCCGCGCCGTTTTCCGGGTTCAGGGGATGTGGGCCACGGCTCCGTAGTTGCCCGAGGTGGCGGGCTGGTCGGCGCAGGCGGCGTCGTCGCCCGGGACGGGGTCGCCGGCGTGCCACTCCGGCACCCAGACGAGGCCGGGGTCCACCAGGTCCAGGCCGTCCAGCAGGGCCTCGACCTCCTCCTTCGTACGGATCGCGAGACGCGGGAGCGTCATGGCGAGCATGTCGCGGACGGCGGGGAGCAACTCCGGGGGGACGGCGTCGAACGTGGTGTGCGCCAGGACGAGGAAACTGCCCGCCGGAGCCGTGTGACGCAGGCGCTTGATGACGTAGTGGGCGTACTCCTCGTCGTCCAGGCTCTGCGCGGACAGCAGCAGGACCGCTATGGGCCGGTCCCAGTCGAGGAAGGTCTGGACGACCCGGTCGCCGAGCAGCTCGTCGATCTCGTGGGCGTCGCCGTCCACGACCCGGACGAGGTCGGAGAAGGGTTCGATGGTGGCCTGGGCCATGGTGACGACCATCGGGTTGTTCTCGACGTACACGGTCCGGACGGCGGGGCCGGGGGAGGCCTGGCGGGCGATGTCGTGCAGGCGGCGGCCGGGCGGGAGGCCGCTGGGCACGCCACTGCCGATGATGATGAACTGGTCGACGCCCTCGGCGGCGGCCAGATGGCGTACGACGCGGGAGAGGAACTGCAGGACGGCGCGGGCGGCGGTGGTGAGGACGGGAGCGGCTTGGTCGAAATGGCGCACCATGTCCTTGTCCGCCTGGAAGTTGTTCTTCCCACCGGCCGCGGCGTCGAAAATGCGCGTCATGCGCGCTTGCGTCGTTTCGAGCTTGGCCAGGTTTCGGACAGCCCTTTGGTGCATGAGCGTTGCCCCTTTCCCACGCCGTCACCCGTCCGGGGTTGACGATCTTCGGACCTCACTCGATGACTCTGACCATATGTTCCAACAATTCCAGTCAATCGCAATGCGGTAGACCGGTTATTTCGGGAAATGTTTGTGACCAGAATCGCGGCGACGGGGGCTGGCGGGCGTTGTTCGATCAAGAAATTGCGCGGTGTTCGCGCACGTCGGCGGTGGTTCGGCGGAATGGTAAGAAGGGGCTCCGTGGGCCGCTGAATGATCGAATGCGCGGGCTGTTCCGGGGTTGTGATATTTCGGGCTTATGGGCTGAGTGAGGTTTGTGGGGTTGGCGGGCCCGCGTGTGGTTTCCGTGCGGCGGCCCCCGTCGGTCAAGGCGCCGTGTCCGCAACGGGCGGACGGCCGCGGGCGCGGCGCCCGCAGGGGGGCGGCGCCCCCGGAGCGGCGGCCGGTACGGCGGCCAACTCTTACAGATCACGGAAAACAGGGTGATCGTGGAGACGTCCCCCCATACCCGCCTATAACCTTCCCGTCGGCAATCGATCCGGGAAGGGAATGGGGTGGCCGGCCATGGCCGAGCAGGGGGACCCGCGGCGCGGGCCGAGGTTATCGGGCGTGACCGGGCCGGCGAGGGAGAACCACCGGACGACGGCCTTCGAGCTCTTCTTCGACCTGGTCTTCGTGTTCGCGGCGACCCGGGTCACCGTCCTCATGGCCCGTGAGCACGGCGTTCACGGGCTGTTCCAAGGGTTTCTGCTGCTCGCGCTGCTGTGGTGGACGTGGGAGGCATTCACCTGGCTCGGCAACCAGGCGCGGGCCGACGACGGCGTGGTGCGCGGGGGCATGGCGGTGGCGAGCGCCGCGGTGTTCGTCATGGCGCTGACGATCCCAGAAGCCTGGCGCGACACTCCTGGCGGGCTGGACGGGCCGCTCGTGCTCGTGGGGGCGTACGTGCTGGTGCGGGCCCTGTACCTCGCCGTGCGGTTCGCCGTGGACGGGGCCGCGGCGGAGTCGGGGACGGCGGCCGGGGACGACGAGGGGGCGCGCCGCCGGCTCGGGCTCTCCCTGGCGACGTTGCTGGCGGTCGTGCCGCCGCTGGTGGCGGGGGCGCTGCTCGGCGGGTGGGCGCAGACGGTGCTGTTCGCCGGGGCGCTCGCCGTCGACCGGGCCGGGACTCACCTGGCCGCGCGCCACGGCGGCCTGCGGGTCGGCGACGCGGCGCGGTGGAGCGAACGGCACGGGCTGTTCGTGCTGCTCGCCATCGGGGAGTCGGCCTTGGCCGCCGGCGTGGGGGCGGCGGGGCGGGCGGTGAGCGTCCCGCTGCTCGCCGGGGTCGTGCTCGGGATCGCCGTGGCCGTCTGCCTGTGGTGGCTGTACTTCGACGTGGTCGCGCCGGCGGCCGAGCACCGGCTGGTGCGGGCGCTCGGCGTGATCCGCGTCAAGATGGTCGTGGAGGGCTACACCTACGGGCACTTCCCCATCGTGGCCGGCGTCATCGTGACCGGGCTCGGCGTCCAGGGCGTGCTGGCCCGCGCGGGCGAGGGCGTGGCGCTCGGCGGGTTCTACGCGTCCGTCCTGTACGGCGGCGCGGCGCTCTACCTCGGCGGGCACGTGCTGTTCGGCGGCCTGATGCACGCCGTGCTCAGCCTGCCGCGACTGCTCGCCATCGGCGCGCTGCTGGCCGGGCTGCCGGTGGCGATCGCGCTGCCGCCGCTGGCCGCGCTGGCGGGGCTGGCGCTCGTCCTGGTCGTGCTGGTCGCCGTGGAGACCACGCGCTACGCCGAGCAGCGCCGCGACCTCCGAGAAGCCTGACAGGACCGGGCCCGCGGTCGGGAACGCGGCCCGCTCAGGAACGCGGCCCGCTCAGGAGCGCGGCCCGCTCAGGAACGCGGCGCGACGACCCGCCAGGCGGCCGGGCGGAGGGTCCAGGAGCGGTGCGGCGCGGGTGGGCACAGCTCGCCGTCGGCGTTGGCGGGCACCGGCTCGCCCTCGACCACGACCGCGCGTCCCCGGAACGTCGCCACGTCGTCCCGCTCGGGATGCCGGCCGAGCCGCAGCAGCACCCCGTACGCCAACCGCCCCCAAGG
Source organism: Nonomuraea wenchangensis (assembly GCF_900111685.1). Lineage (GTDB taxonomy): Bacteria > Actinomycetota > Actinomycetes > Streptosporangiales > Streptosporangiaceae > Nonomuraea > Nonomuraea wenchangensis. Next base: position 34,021 of record NZ_FOHX01000002.1, on the reverse strand, counting down.
CGAGACCGCGTAGGAGACGACCACGTCGGCGAGCCCGTCGTCCGGGCGGGCGTCAGGTGTGAGGGGAGTGCCGCCGCCGATCGAGGCGCCGTTGCCGACGCCCACCATGAGGACCCGCCGCCGCCCGTCGGCGACCAGCTCGTCGTCCACGCGCACCCGGAGCCGCCAGCCCTTGCTGCGCACGCCCGCGAGCAGCGCGCCGGCGGCGTACGCGGCCCGGCGCAGGACCGGCTTGAGCGGCGTCGCCCGCCGGCTCGCCTCCGCGCCGACGCCCACGTGCACGGCGTTGAGCACGATCCCCCTACCGGGCGCGTCCTCGACGAGCAGGTCCAGGGGGCGGGGCGCGCCGTCCAGGACGACCCGCGCGGCGTCGGCGGGCTCCAGCGGAATGCCGAGCGTACGGGCCAGGTCGTTGCCGGTGCCCATCGGGATCAGGCCCACCGGCCGGCTCTCCAGCTCGCCACGGGCCAGCAGCGCCGCCACCACCCGGTGCAGGGTGCCGTCGCCGCCGAGCACGACGGGCTCGCGGTCGGGATGCTCGGCGAGCGCCCGGTCCAGGTCGTCCGGCCGCTCCAGGGCGTGGAAGACCACGTCGGCCCCGCCGCCGAGCACGTCGAGCACCGCCCGGCGGGTCGCCTCGTCGTCCCCGCCCGCGGCCGGGTTGCCCATCGCCAGCAGCCTGCGTGCCATCCCACTCCTCCCAGCGACCGCCCCGGTGCCCCGCCACGGGCGGGCCAAACGCGGTCAGGCCGGCAGGACCCGTACCTCGGCCGCCGGCAGGGCGCCCCACCAGCGGGCGTAACTCAGGTAGACGCGCGGGTCGCGGCCGGCCAGCAGCGCCAGCAGCTCCCTGGCCTCGGCGGCGAGCCCGTCCCACGTCTCCTCGGGCAGGGGGTGGAAGGCGGACGCCTCGATGCCGCCCTCCGCAGGCCGCCACACCCCGGCCACGTGACCGTCCACGAGCAGCGTGGGCAGGACGTCGCCGTTGGCGCGGATCACGAGCTTGCGGTACGCGGGCGGGATGACGCGGGCCCGGTCGGCGTAGGCGAGCAGCAGGTTGTCCCACATGGCCATGAGCCGGGGCGGGGCGGGCGTGTCCCCGCCGGGCCGCGGCGCCCCCGGGACGTCGTACAGCTCCGTGCCGTCCGGCCCCTCCAGGCGCTCCAGCCGGTCGGACAGCGTCTGGAGCGCCGCGCGCGCCCGTGGCCGGTGGACCATCGCGAACTGGGCCACGTCCAGCACCGACGCGGGCCCGAACGCCTCCAGGTAGCGCAGGACGAGCTCCCGCAGGCAGTCGTCCTCGTCCCCGGGGACGGAGCCCGCCCGGGCGGCCAGGTAAGCGGGCCGCGGCCCGAACGACCACGCCCCGCCGGTCGGCGCGTGCCGCAGCGGCGCGATCGAGCGCATCACCCGCAGCACGTTCCTCGGTGAGAGGGGGGCGCGCTCGGCGATCCACGCCTCGATCTCGGCGCCCGTACGCGGCCGGTCGGCGGCGAAGGCCAGCAGGTCCGGCACCAGAGCGTCGGCCTCGGCGGGCGTGAGGCCGGTCTCGGCGAAGCGCCGGTCGCCGAGCCGTGAGCCCCGCAGCGTGCGCCGCAGGGCGAGGTGCATGGCCGGATGGTCGTCGGCGTGCACCACGTGCAGGGTGATCCGCATGAGCGTGGCCTTCACCAGCGAGCCGCCGGCGAACGCCGCGTCCAGCGCGGCCGGGTCGAACCCGGCGAGCCGGTTCCAGAGCGCGAGGTAGGGCGAGGCGGGCTGCTGCGCCTGCAGCCCGACCAGGCGGCGGACCGCGGGGGCGACGTCCAGCGCCTCCCGGCGCAGCAGGAGCTGCCGGGCCAGGGTGGCGCGGTTGAGGTCGCGGAGGGTCAGGGGCATGGGGACAATCTAGGCGTTCTCCGGCTGGCGCAGCCGCCGTCCCAGCCGCTGCGCCGGCGCCTCGATCAGCCGGTACGTCACCCCGCTCAACGGGACCAGCACCAGGTAGTACACCCCCAGATTGGGCGCGAGGTGCAGCAGGAGCGGATGCAGCAGGTAGAGCGAGAAGCTGACCACGCCGAGCCAGGTCAGCCAGCGCGGGAAGGCCCGCCCGCGCAGCGCGAACGCCAGCCCGAACGCGGCGAAGGCCAGCACGAGCGCCGGCGCCCAGCCGGGGTCGTCCTTGGCCGGGATCCCGCAGCCGAGCACGGCCGCCACGGCGACGGCCGCCGCCCGCCACGGGATCTCCCCGCGTTCGGCCCGGTAGACGGCGGTGCCCGCGAACATGGCCGCCAGGATGATCACGCCCTGCCAGGTGCCGCCCCGGCTGCCGGCGACCACCAGCGCGAGGCCGAGCAGGCCGCCCGTGACGGCGGCCGCCGTACGGGCCCGGCCGCCGGCCAGCGCGGTCACCACGACGGCGGCCACCACGGCGAGGCCGAGCAGCGCGGCGAGCAGGTCGCCGCGGCCGATCGCGGCCCGCGGTAAGAGCAGCCCCAAGGGCACGGCGGCGACCGCCAGTGCCAGGGAGATCCCCGCTGACCTGCGGGCCTGGCCGGTCACGTAGAGGGCCACGCTGATGAGGTAGAACGCCATCTCGTACGACAGCGTCCAGGTCACGGAGACGACGGCGGGCAGGTTGAGCAGCTCCTGGAGCATCGCCACGTTGCCGAGCGCGACGAGGAGGAGCGGGCGGGAGTCGAGCCCGGAGGCGGGCGGGACCAGCCCTGCGGCGGCCAGCAGGAGCGCCGCGCAGCAGGCCGTGAGCAGGAGCGGGAGGAGGCGGAAGGCCCGCCCGGTCCAGAAGGCGCGTACGTCGCCGCGCCGCTCCAGCGAGGCGGGGATGATGTAGCCGCTCACCAGGAAGAACAGGAACACCCCCCACGTGCCCAGATCGACGCGCGCGTCGACGACGGCGTAGAGGGCGGGGACGAAGGTCCAGCCGCCGTGGTGCGCGGTCACGGCCAGCGCCGCCGGCCCCCGGAGGGCGTCCAGCCAGGCCAGCCGGGCAGGGGGCAAGGACATTCGTCGGAGTCTAGGCCATGAAGGACGATGCTAAACCTGCGATTTATGGGGGAGTGTCACCCTTTAGGGCGCAATGTCGGGGGTGATGGCCGTGCCAGAGCCAGGAGAGCCCATCAAAGTAGGGGTGGAGGAGGAGTTCCACGTCGTGGACCTGCGGACGCGCCACCTGGCGGCCCGGTCGGGACTGCTGCTGGAGGCACTGCCCCCTGCCCGCTTCACGCACGAGCTGCAGCGCTCGATGGTGGAGTCCAACAGCTTGCCCTTCCGCGCCCTGACCGAGCTGGCCCGCGACCTGTGCGGCATGCGCGCCGCGCTGGTCCGCGAGGCGGAGGCGCTCGGCCTCGGCGTCGTGGCCGCGGGCAGCCCCCAGCTCGTGGACGAGGACCAGCTCAAGATCTTCCCCGACCCCCGCTACGAGCGGATGCTCATCGACTTCCAGGTGCTCACCCGCGAGCAGCTCATCTGCGGCATGCACGTGCACGCCGAGGTGCGCGACCGGGAGCTGGCCGTGGCCGTCGCGCACCGGCTCGCCCCGTGGCTGCCGCCGCTGCTGGCGCTCAGCGCCAGCTCCCCGTTCTGGGACGGCGCCGACACCGGCTACGCCAGCTACCGCACCCTGGTGTGGCGGCGCTGGCCCACCACCGGCCCGATGGCGTGTTACGGCTCGGCCGCCGACTACCAGCAGATGGTCGACGGGCTGATCCGCTCCGGGGTGATCGCCGACCCCGGGATGATCTACTTCGACATCCGGCCCTCCTGCCACCTGCCCACCGTGGAGCTGCGCATCTGCGACTCCTGCCCGCGGCTGGCGGACGTCGTGCTGATCGCCGGGCTGTTCCGGGCGCTGGTCGCCACCGAGCTGGAGGCGGCCCGCCGGGGCACCGGGCGCGAGGTGCGCCTGGAGCCGGTGCGCGCGGCGACCTGGCAGGCGGCGCGCTCGGGGCTGGAGGGCGAGCTGGTCGACCCGGTGGAGGGGGTGCCGCGCCCGGCGGCCGAGGTGATCGCGCGCCTGCTCGACCGGGCGCGCCCGCACCTCGCGGAGGCAGGCGACTGGGAGCTGGTCTCGGCGCTGGCGCGGCAGGCGCCGGCGCGGGGCAGCTCGGCGGCGCGGCAGCGGTCGGCCCATGCCCGGCGTGGCCGCCTGGAGGACGTCGTGGACCTCCTGCTGGCGGAGACCCGCTCCTCCGACTGGGCCCCGGACCCGCCCGCCCCCCAGCCCGGAGACCAGATCGACCCAAGGCCCGACCAGCGGCCTGACCATCAGACCGTCCACCGAACCGACCCCCGGCCCGATCATCGGCCGGCGGTCTGACGACAAGGAGGTTCTTTCATCATGTGCGGCCTGTGCGGTGAGATCCGCTTCGACGACGAGGAGGCGGACATCGCCGCGGTGGACCGGATGACGGAGGCGATGCACGACCGAGGGCCGGACGGCTCGGGATTGTGGTCACAGGGCCCGGTCGCGCTGGGCCACCGCCGCCTGAAGATCATCGACCTGTCGGACAAGGCGGCCCAGCCGATGGTGGACGGCGAGCTGGGGCTGGCCGTGGTGTTCAACGGCTGCCTGTACAACTACGCGGAGCTCCGCGACGAGCTGCGCCGCGACGGCTACCGCTTCTACTCCACCTCCGACACCGAGGTGCTGATGAAGGCGTACCACCGATGGGGCACCGCCTGCGTCGAGCGCTTCAAGGGCATGTTCGCCTTCGCCGTCGTCGAACGCGACACCGGCCGCGTGGTGCTGGGCCGTGACCGGCTTGGCATCAAGCCGATGTACCTGGCCGAGGACGGCCGCCGGCTGCGCTTCGCCTCCTCACTGCCCGCCCTGCTGGCCGCCGGCGACGTGGACACCAGTGTCGATCCGGTGGCCCTGCACCACTACATGACCTTCCACGCGCTGGTGCCGGGCGAGCGTACGATCCTCGCCGGGGTGCGCAAGCTGCCCGCCGCGACCGTCCGCGTGGTCGAGCCGGACGGCACCAGCCGCGAGCACCGCTACTGGGACCCGCCCTACACCCGTGGCGCGCTGCCCGAGCACGCCGGGCTCGACGCCGAGGAGTGGCGGCGGGCCGTCCTGGACGCGCTGCGCACGGCCGTGCGCCGCCGCATGGTGGCCGACGTGCCGGTTGGCGTGCTGCTGTCCGGCGGCCTGGACTCCAGCCTCATCGTGGCGCTGCTGGCCGAGCAGGGGCAGGAGGGGCTGGCCACGTTCAGCATCGGCTTCGAGTCGGCGGGCGGTGAGAAGGGCGACGAGTTCGCCTACTCCGACATGGTGGCCGAGCGCTTCGGCACCGCCCACCACCGCATCCGCATCCCCGACGCCCGCCTCCTCGACGGCCTGGAGCAGGCGGTGCGGGCCATGAGCGAGCCGATGGTCAGCCACGACTGCGTCGCCTTCTACCTGCTGTCGGAGGAGGTCTCCCAGCACGTCAAGGTGGTGCAGTCTGGCCAGGGCGCCGACGAGGTGTTCGCCGGCTACCGCTGGTTCCCGCCGCTGGCGGACGTGCCGCGCGAGCGGGCCGCCGAGGTCTACGCCCGCGAGTTCTTCGACCGCCCGCACGGCGAGCTGGCCCGCGTCCTCGCGTCCGGGCGCCTGCTGGACCACGACGCGAGCGGCGCTTTCGTCCGCGAGCACCTGGCCAGGCCGGGCGCCGACACCGCACTCGACGCCGTGCTGCGCCTGGAGACCACCGCCATGCTGGTGGACGACCCGGTCAAACGGGTGGACAACATGACCATGGCGCACGGGCTGGAGGCCCGCACCCCGTTCCTGGACCATGAGCTGGTCGAGCTGGCCGCGGCCTGCCCCGCCGAGCTGAAGCTGGCGCACGGCGGCAAGGGCGTGCTCAAGGACGCCGCCCGCCGCCTGCTGCCCGCCGACGTCATCGACCGGCCCAAGGGCTACTTCCCCGTCCCGGCCATCCGGCACGTGGACGGGCGCGTCCTGGACCTGGTGCGCGACGCGCTGACCAGCCGCGCGGCCCGCGAGCGCGGCCTGTTCCGCCCCGACTACGTCGCCCGCCTGCTCGCCGACCCCGATGCCGACGGCACACCGACCGGCGTGAACCCGCTCTGGCAGCTCGGCCTGCTCGAACTGTGGCTCCAGGCACAGGGGGTATGACGGGCGCATGACGCCGGACCTGGGCGGGCTCGCCCACGTTCCCTCGCCCGCCAGCCTGACCGCCGAGAGCTGCCTGGCGCCGGCGCTGGCTCCCGACGACAGCGCCGTGGCCTACGTCAGCGACCGTGACGGCCATCCCAAGGTCTGGGTTCAGCCGCTGCGGGACGGTGCCGAGGCGTGGCCGGTGGACACCGGGCCGCAGCCGGTCGTGGACGTGCGGTGGGCGCCCACGGGCGGGCATCTGGCCGTGGTGGTCGCGCCGGGCGGCGGGGAGCACACGCAGGTGGAGGCCGTGCAGACGCACGGCGGCGACCTGCGCACGCTGGCCGCCCCGCCCGGCGGGTCGGCGTCGATGGTGCACTGGACCGGCCGTGGCGAGACGCTGCTCGTCGCCGAGACCGCCGCCGACGGCCTGACCAGCGCCGTCCTGGTGGACGCCGTCACCGGCGGGCGCCGGCCGATCGCCGCCGGCCACCTGCTGTGGCCGGCCTCGGTCAGTCGCGACCATTCCAGGATGCTGCTGCGGCGCGGCCCGCGCGGCGCCCGCCGGATGTACGTGGCCGACCTTGCCAACGGCATGGAGCAGCGGCTGCTGCCCGGCCTGCCCGGCACCACCGATTTCGGCGTGCTGTCGCCGGACGGCGGGACCGCCTACCTGGTCACCGACGCCGGCCGTGACCGCGCCGCGCTGCTGGCCGCCCGTCGCGGCGCGCTGGCTCCCGCGCAGGTGCTGGCCGAGCGCGAGGACGCGGAGCTGGACCGGTTCTCGCTGAGCGCGGACGGTCGCCGGGCGCTGCTGGTCTGGAACCGGTACGGCCGCTCGGAGCTGGACGTCCTGGACCTGGCCAGGGGCGAGCTGCGGACGTTGCCGCCCCCGCCCGCCGCCGTGGTCACCTCGGCCCGCATCTCCTGGCACGGCACCCTGGCCGCGCTCGCCGCCGAAAGCCCGGAGGAGCCGTCCCACGTGCTGGTGTGCGACCTCGGGACGGGCCGCTACCGGCGGGTGGCGGGCGCCGGCCCGCTGCCGGCGGGGGGCGGGGCCGAGCCGGTGCGCCTGCGCGCCCGGGACGGGCTGGAGCTGACCGCCTGGCTCTACCGGCCGCCGCACGTCACCGGGCCCGCCCCGTACGCGCTCTACCTGCACGGCGGTCCCGAGGACGAGGAGCGCCCGACGTTCAATCCGCTGTTCCAGAACCTGCTGGCCGCCGGGATCGGGGTGTTCGCCCCCAATGTGCGCGGCTCCGGCGGGCACGGCCGTGCCTTCCGCCGCGCCGACGACGGCCCGTTGCGCTTTCGCGCCATCGAGGATGTGGCCGACTGCGCGGCCGAGCTGGTCCGTCTGGGGCTGGCCGATCCTGGCCGGCTGGCCTGTATGGGCTGGTCGTACGGCGGCTACCTGACCCTGGCCGCGCTGGTCGCCCATCCCGGTCTCTTCCGTGCGGGCGTTAGCGTGGCGGGCATCGCCGACTTCGAGACCTTCTACGCCCGCACCGAGCCGTGGATCGCCGAGGCGGCCTTCGGCGAGTACGGCCATCCGGAGGCCGACCGCGACCTGCTGCGCGCCCTGTCGCCGCTGCGCGCGCTCGACCGGCTGGCCGCCCCGCTCCTGCTGGTGCACGGCGCCGCGGACACGAACGTGCCGCTGTACGAGGCCGAGCAGGTCCTCGCCGCCGCCCGCGGGCTGGGCCTGTCCTGTGAGGCGCTGGTCTTCGACGACGAGGGCCACGAGATCCGGCAGGTCGCCAACCGGATCAGTTTCGTGGCCAAAGTGGTGGACTGGCTCTCACATCAGCTCAGAACGGTCGAGTACCGCCCAACCGGTCGCAAGGACTTCGGTCGCGCTCGGTAATCAGGCGATTCCCGTCAGAAGCCACGGGTACCGGATGTTCGACCCGTGGCGCCCGCATGACGGAGAGTGGCGATGACGACGTACCGGCCTGGCGAGGAACCGCTGACCTCACCGCTGGCGCCCGTGCGCCACCACCGCAAGGGCGCGGTGATCGTGTCGTGGCTGACGAGCACCGACCACAAGGTGATTGGCTACCTCTACCTCATCACGTCGTTCGTCTTCTTCACCCTGGCCGGGATCATGGCGTTGATCATCCGCGCCGAGCTGGCCCGGCCGGGCCTGCAGGTGGTGAGCCAGCAGGCGTACAACCAGCTCTTCACCCTGCACGGCACGGCGATGCTGCTGCTGTTCGCCACGCCGCTGTTCGCCGGCTTCGCGAACGTGATCATGCCGCTCCAGATCGGCTCGCCGGACGTGGCCTTCCCCCGGCTGAACGCGGTCAGCTACTGGCTGTTCCTGTTCGGCGGGCTGATCGTGTTCAGCGCCATCTTCACCAACTTCGGCTCGCCCGACTTCGGCTGGACCGGGTACACGCCGCTGTCGCGCGCCACCTACAGCCATGGGGCCGGCGGCGACCTGTGGGTGATGGGCCTGGCGTTGTCCGGTCTCGGCACGATCCTCGGCTCGGTGAACTTCTTCACCACCATCATCTGCATGCGGGCGCCGGGCCTGAGCATGTTCCGGATGTCGATCTTCACCTGGAACGTGCTGCTGACCAGCATGCTCGTGCTCATGGCGTTCCCGGTGCTGACGGGGGCGCTGCTCGCGCTGGAGGCCGACCGCAAGCTCGGCACCCACGTCTACGAGCCGGCGAGCGGCGGGCCGATGCTCTGGCAGCACCTGTTCTGGTTCTTCGGCCATCCCGAGGTCTACATCATCGCGCTGCCGTTCTTCGGCATCATCACCGAGGTCATCCCGGTCTTCAGCCGCAAGCCGATCTTCGGCTACGTGGGGCTGGTGGGCGCGACCGTGGCCATCGCGGGGCTGTCGATGACGGTGTGGGCGCACCACATGTTCGCCACCGGGCAGGTGCTGTTGCCGTTCTTCTCGTTCATGACGTTCCTCATCGCGGTGCCGACGGGCGTGAAGTTCTTCAACTGGGTCGGCACGATGTGGCGCGGCTACCTGACGTTCGAGACGCCGATGATGTTCGCGATCGGGTTCCTCGTCACCTTCCTGCTCGGCGGGCTCACCGGGGTCATCCTCGGCTCGCCGCCGCTGGACTTCCACCTGACCGACTCCTACTTCGTCGTCGCGCACTTCCACTACGTGGTGTTCGGGACCGTGGTGTTCGCCATGTTCTCCGGGTTCTACTTCTGGTGGCCGAAGATGACAGGCAGGATGCTCAACGACCGCATCGGCAAGTGGCACTTCTGGCTGCTGTTCATCGGCTTCCACGTCACGTTCCTGGTGCAGCACTGGCTCGGGGCCCTGGGCATGCCGCGCCGCTACGCCGACTACAGCGCCATCGACGGTTTCACCACGCTCAACGAGATCTCCTCCGTCGGCGCGTTCATCCTGGGCATCTCGACGCTGCCGTTCCTCTACAACGTCTGGTGGACGGCCCGGCACGCGCCGCGCGTCACCGTGGACGACCCGTGGGGGTTCGGCAACTCGCTGGAGTGGGCCACCTCCTGCCCGCCGCCCCGGCACAACTTCGTCAGCATGCCGGTGATCCGCTCCGAACGCCCCGCGTTCGACATGCACCACCCGCACCCCGTCTACCACCGCCGCCGCGACGAGGACGAGCTGCCGGGCCCGGAGAGCGACGCCGGCATCGAGCGGTGAGCCTGTCCGACCGCGAGCGACGGCTGCTCGCGGAGATCGAGCAGGACCTGCGCTGCGGCGACCCCGGCTTCACCCGCCGGATCGACGCGCTGAACCGCCAGGGGCCGCAGCGCTACGCCTGCCATGTGAGCAACCGCCAGATGGTGGGCGTGCTGCTCGTCGTGGTCGTGCTGAGCCTGCTGTCGGCGGCGATCCTCGTGCTGACCGCTCCCACGGGCACCCCGCGCGGCGGCTCGGGGAGCGGCCGGGCTCACACAAAGGCGCTCAGCCCCGTCACCGCGCGGCCCACGATGAGGGTGTTGATCTCGCGGGTGCCCTCGTAGGAGTAGAGCGCCTCGGCGTCGGCCACGAACCGGCCGATGTCGTAGTCGAGCACGATGCCGTTGCCCGCGAGCAGCTCACGTGCCCAGCCGACGACCTCGCGCATGCGCGTCGTGCAGTACGCCTTGGCCAGCGCCGAGTGCTCGTCCCGGTAGGTGCCGGCGTCCTGGAGCTGGGCCAGCCGCACCACCATGCCGAGCGAGCCCGTGGCGTTGCCGAGCATCCGCACCAGCAGGTCCTGCACGAGCTGGAACTTGCCGATCGGCCGGCCGAACTGCTCGCGCTCCTTCGCGTAGGCGAGGGCGATCTCGTACGCGGCCAGCATCACCCCGACCGCCTGCCAGGCCACCCCGCTGCGGGTGCGCCGCAGGATGCCGGCCGTGTCGCGGAAGGAGTTGGCGCCCTCCAGCCGGTTCGCCTCGGGCACCCGGCAGCCGTCGAGCGTGATGTCGGCGTTCTGGACCGAGCGCAGCGCGATCTTGTTCTCGATCTTGGTAGCGGTGAAACCGGGGGTGTCCTTCTCCACCACGAAGCCCTTGACGTGCCCGTCGTCCGTGTCGCGGGCCCAGACCACGACGAGGTCGGCGAAGGTGGCGTTGCCGATCCACCGCTTGGCCCCGTCCAGCACCCACGTGTCGCCCTCCCGCCGGGCCGTGGTGCGCATCCCGCCGGACACGTCCGAGCCCCCGTCCGGCTCGGTCAGCGCGAACGCGCCGATCTGCTCCATCGCGCTCATCGCCGGCAGCCAGCGCGCCCGCTGCTCGGCCGAGCCGCAGGCGGCGATGCTGCCCATGGCGAGCCCCGTGTGCACGCCGTAGAAGGTGGCCATCGACGGGTCGGCGTGCGCCATCTCCATCGCGAGGAAGCCGCTGAGCAGGCTGCTCGGCTTCGGCCCGGGCAGCTCCTCGAAGGCGAGCCCGGCGATCCCGAGCTCGGCGTACTCCTTCACCAGATGGGTCGGGAACTCCGCGCGGGCCCAGTAGTCGTTGGCGATGGGGACGACCTTCTCCCGCAGGAACTCCCGCACCCGCAGCAGCGTCTCGCGCTCCTCGCCGGCCAGCAGCTCCTCGAACGCGTAGAAGTCCCCCGTCAGCAGCTCCGCCATCTCCGCCCTTCCTCTTCTCGTCGGTCAATAGGGGCGGCCGGTGCCCTCGCCGGGCAGGTAGCCGCCGTCGTCTTCGGCCGTGCGGCCGGAGCCGCCGTCCGGGTCGTCCTCCTCGTCGGAGGCCACCCAGTCCACGCCCGCGCTGATGTGCTCGCCGCCGGGCAGGCCGGGCTCCGGCTCCGAGGGCGGCTCGCCCCCGTCGTCGATCACCATGCCGTGCTCGGCCTCGTCCACGGGGCCGGTGACGCGGAAGCCGGGGTCGCCGCCCATGTCGTGCAGCTCGGCGTCGAACGTCGTGCCCCGGTCCTGCTCGCGTCGTTTGTCGCGCTGCTCGCGTTCACGCTTCTCGTCAGACATGCCTCCTCCTCATTCGGGCTCGACCCGCATGGCCGCCTCTTCGGCGCTGTAGCCGCCCGAGTCCGGGCCCACCTCCGTGGCGATCTCGTCGGCCTCGGCGTCGCCGTGCGTCCCCTCGTCGGGCGCGACCAGCCGGCCGGCCCGGCGCGGCTCGTCCCAGACCTGGCCGGAGGGCTCCTCGGGCTGCGCCTCCCAGCCGGGGTCCACGTCGTCGTCGCGCTCGTAGCCCGTGTCCAGGTCGGCGCCCACGCCGAGGCCGCCCTCCTCGGTCACCCGCTCGACCTCGGGCGCGTCGTCCTGGTCGGTGGGCAGCCGGTCGGCGGTGGCGGACTCGGCCACGCCGAACACCGGCTGGTCCTCGGGAACCTCGCGCTCCAGCCGGCCGTTCAGCGACTCGCCCTGGATCTGCTCGTCGACGGTGGTGCCGAAGTCGTCCACCGCCACCGGGTGGTCGGCCGGCAGCGGGGCCTCCTGCGGGTCCACCGCCCACTGCTGCTGGGGCGTGCCGTCCTGCAGGTCGGGGATGCCCTCGTCCTCGAAACGGGAGCGAGGGTCACGCTCGGGTGTGTTGTGACTCATGATTCCGCCCCTACCCATACGTCGCAAAAGGCCACTTAACCGGCGTGATCCTCTTCGGCGACGACCCGGACGGGGCCGGGTGAGCGCACCCGGCCCCCTCCGTACGGTCAGGCGGCCGGCGGGAACCGCTCCCACACCCGGTGCGCCGCCAGCAGCCCGATCGTCTCGCGCAGGACCTGCTCGCCGTCCTCGCCGACGACCACGCCGGGCGCCTGCTCGGGCACGCCCGCCTGGGTGAGCACCCGCGCGGCCGTCCCCCAGCCGCCGATCGCCTTGGCGTGCCGGTACACCTCCATGACCATGAGCACGACGCGCGGGTCCACGGACCCGTCCGGCAGGAGGTTGCCCGCCTTGGCGTCGCGCGCACCGAAGGCGTCCTTGCCCGGCGCGGGCGCGCCCGCCAGCAGCAGGGCGTCGAACTCGACCGAGCGCGCGGTCAGGAACGTCCGCTGCACCGGCATCGTCCCCAGCATGCCGCCCTTCGGCGCGACGATCAGCGGCACCATGCCGGCGGCCAGCACGGCCTCCCGCACCGCGCCGACCACGCCGAGGTCGCAGGAGTCGTCGGCGACGACGCCGATGATCCGCCCGGCGGTCGGCCACTCCCGGCCCACCTGCGACAGCGCGGGGCTCGGCGCCGGCTCGGCCAGCGGCTCGGACGGCTCGGGCGCGGGCAGCCCCAGCCCCTGGGCGACCTCACGGCACAGCACCGGGTCGATGTTGGCCAGCACCCTGAGCTGCCGCTCCTTCACCGCCTGCTCGTAGCACTTGCCCAGCTCGAAGGTGTAGGCGTCGATGATGTGCTCCTTCTCGACAGGAGACATGCTGCGCCAGAACAGCCGCGGCTGGCTGAAGTGGTCGGCGTACGAGGCGGGCGCCTCGCGCACCTTCCGCCCCGACACCTCCAGCGGCACCTCGACGTAGCCGCCCTGGGCCGCGCCCGCCTGGAAGGGGCAGCCGCCGTCCAGCGAGTTCGGCCGGTACGGCGCCACCCCCCGGTGCACCGCGTCCTGGTGGAAGCCGTCCCGCAGCATGTCGTTGACCGGGGCGTGCGGCCGGTTGATCGGGATCTGCGGGAAGTTCGGCCCGCCGAGCCGGGTGAGCTGCGTGTCCAGGTAGGAGAACAGCCGGGCGGCCAGCAGCGGGTCGTCGGTGACGTCGATGCCGGGCACCAGGTGGCCGGCGTGGAAGGCGACCTGCTCGGTCTCGGCGAAGAAGTTGGACGGGTTGCGGTTGAGCTCCAGCAGGCCGATCGGCTGGACCGGCGCCAGCTCCTCGGGCACGATCTTCGTCGGGTCGAGCAGGTCGATGCCCTCGAACATCTGCTCAGGGGTGTCGGGGAAGGTCTGGATGCCCAGCTCCCACTGCGGGTACGCGCCCGCCTCGATCGCGTCGGCGAGGTCGCGCCGGTGGTAGTCGGGGTCCACGCCGTTGATGAGCTGCGCCTCCTCCCACGTCAGGGAGTGCACGCCGAGCTTCGGCTTCCAGTGGAACTTCACCAGCGTCGTCGCGCCCTCGGCGTTGACCAGGCGGAAGGTGTGGACGCCGAAGCCCTCCATCATCCGGAAGGAGCGGGGGATGCCGCGGTCCGACATGTTCCACATCGTGTGGTGGGTGGCCTCGGTGTGCAGGGAGACGAAGTCCCAGAACGTGTCGTGGGCGCTCTGCGCCTGCGGGATCTCCCGGTCGGGGTGCGGCTTGCCCGCGTGGATGACGTCGGGGAACTTGATGCCGTCCTGGATGAAGAACACCGGGATGTTGTTGCCGACCAGGTCGTACACGCCTTCCGTGGTGTAGAACTTGGTCGCGAAGCCGCGCGTGTCGCGTACGGTGTCGGCCGAGCCGCGCGAGCCGAGCACGGTGGAGAACCGCACGAAGACCGGCGTCTCGACCCCTTCGGCGAGGAAGGCGGCCTTGGTGATGTTCGCGGCGGTGCCGTAGGAACGGAAGACGCCGTGGGCGGCCGAGCCACGGGCGTGCACCACCCGCTCCGGGATGCGCTCGTGGTCGAAGTGCATGATCTTCTCGCGCAGGTGGAAGTCCTGCAGCAGCACCGGGCCGCGCGGGCCGGCCTTGAGCGAGTGGTCGGTGTCGGGCAGCCGCACCCCCTGGGCGCTGGTCAGGAACGCGCCGCCCTGAGCCACCGCGTCCTGCGAGGCGCCCGTCGGCTGCCCGGTGGGGGAGAAGGTGTCCGGACCCGTCTGGTCGGGCTTCGGCGCCAGGGGCTCGCGCGGCTCGACCGGCTCCTCCAGCGAGGGCGGTTCGCTGTTGGGCACGCCGGGGATCTCGGCCTTCTCCGGGTGGCCGTGGTGGGCCACGGTGTCCACGACCTTCTCGACCGCGGACTTGATCGGGTTTGACTCGCTCATGGATAGCACTCCTCGGCAGGCGCCGTGACGTGGTGTCTTCCTGTCAGGCGTCGTTCGCTACCCAGGCCGGCCACGGCCATTCCGGAGAGCCGAGGTCAAGGCGGTGACACCGGTCACCCCGCGGGCGGCAGGCAGATCGTGAGCGCGCCGGGCGCGGCCTCGGCCTCGATCTCCGTGACGCTGTCCCGGTCGCCGCCGTCCAGCTCGTACGTCAGCGGCGACCCGAACTTCGCCGTCACCTTCCGCGCCCGCGTGATCCGTACGAACGGCGACTCGTCGGAGCGCCCGGCCGCCATCCTGCCGAGCACCCGGGCCCACTGCACCGGGCCCTTGGCGGTCGAGACGCCCACGTCCAGCCAGCCGTCGTCCGGCCGGGCGTCGTCGAACGCCTCGATGCCGCCCGCGATCGTGCTCACGTTGCCCAGCAGCAGGCAGCTCGCCATGCCGTCGAACCAGGTGGTGCCGTCGACGTCGATCGTCATCGGCACGAGCGGGCCGCCGACGCCCTGGACGGCCGCCTTGACGTAGCTGAGCCTGCCGAGCCGCCGCTTGGCCGCCCCGTCGGTCGCGGCGATCATCTCCGCGTCGAACCCGGCCCCGGCCATGACGGCGAAGTGCTCGCCGTTGACCACTCCCAGGTCCAGCCGCTCGCGCCGCCCGTGGAAGCCGATCCGCACGGCCTCCTCCAGATCGACGGGGATGCCGAGGTTGCCGGCGAACAGGTTCGCGGTGCCGGCGGGCAGGATGGCCATCGGCACCTTGGAGTCGGCGAGCGCGTCGGCGCAACGCTGCACCATGCCGTCGCCGCCCCAGACGAATACCAGGTCGGCGCCCTTCTTCAGCGCCTTGCGCACCTTCTTGGGCGCCTTCTTGCTCTTCGGCACCTCGTACCAGAGCAGGTCGCCGACGCCTTCCTCGGTGATGAGCACCCGGAGCCGGTCCAGGCCGGCGCCTAATGTCTTCTTGCGGTGGGCGATCACCGCCACGGTGGGGGACATGTGTGTGCGACTACCCGCGCCGCGGCTTCTCAGACAGAGCATTGATCGCGGCATTAATCGCGCGCCCGCTGGGTAGCCGTGGCGGACGCGCAACCGAGGGAAGGGCGGGAGAACGTGAGACTTCCACAGCTCAAAGATCCTGATCGCGGTCTCGGGCTGCGGCTGGCGCTGGCGAGTCTCGCCGTGGCGCTGATCATGATCCCGTTCACCCTTCTCCTCGTCGTGGCCAAGATGCCGCTGAACGGCCTGGACCACCAGGTCGCGGTGGATCTGCACGCGTACGCGCTCGCCCATCCCGGCATGACCCGGGTGCTGATCGTCTGGACGGACCTGTTCGGGCCGTGGCCGTGGCGGATCGCGGTCGGCCTGTACGCCGCCTGGCTGCTCTACCGGGGCGCGCCCCGCCTGGCCGCATGGGCGATCACCACGATGGTCGTGGGCGGGCTGCTCGGGCTCGCGCTGAAGATCGTCGTGGCCCGCGCCAGGCCGCACCTCCCCGACCCGGTCGCGCTCGCGCCGGGCGACTCGTTCCCGTCGGGCCACGCGGTCAACGTGACGCTCGGCGTGGGCGTGATCGTCCTGCTCCTGCTGCCGTCGCTGCCCCGGTGGGGGCGGCGGGCGGTGTGGGCGGCCGGCTGGCTCGTGGTGCTGTCGGTGGCGTACACGCGGGTGGCGCTCGGCGTGCACTGGGTGAGCGACGTGGTGGGCGGCATCGTGCTGGGCGTGGCGGTGATCGCGGCCACGGCGGCGGCGTTCGAGACGTGGCGGCGCGAGCAGGGACGCAGGCCGGCCTCGCCGGTGAGCGAAGGAGTGGAACCGGAATCGGTGAAGGTGACCCATGAGTGAGCACGTGAAGTACTACGCCGCGACGATCTTCTTACCGCTGGTGCTGCTGGCCGCCGTGACGTACGGGGCCGGCCGGGCGATCCTCGCCTGGCCGACCGGGGAGGCCGGACTGAGCCGGGCGCTGGCCGCCGACCGCACCTCCGAGTGGAACACCCTCACCGACTTCGGCAGCAGCCTGTCCGACACCCCCTACATCGTCGCGCTCACCGCGATCGCCGCGATCGCCTTCCGGCTGGTGTGGAAACGCTGGCTGGAGTCGGTCTTCCTGATCGTCGCGGTGTGGAGCCAGTCACTGGTCTTCCTCGCGACCACCGAGGTCGTCGGCCGGCACCGGCCGCCGGTGGAGCACCTCGACCCGGCCCCGCCCACCTCCAGCTTCCCGTCCGGGCACGTCAGCGCGGCGGTCGCGTTCTACTGCGGCCTCGCCCTGGTGCTCACCACGCACACCCGCAGCCGGGCGTTGCAGGTGGTGATCTGGGTGCTCGGCGTGGCCGCGCCGCTGAGCGTGGCGTTCTCCCGCCTGTACCGGGGGATGCACTTCCTCACCGACGTGAGCTGGGGCCTGCTGCTCGGCCTGGTCTGCGTGGTCGTGGCGGCGCGAGCCATCCTGTTCCGGCGCGTGGGCGCGGAGGGCCGGCCGGCGGTGGCCCTCAAGGCGCAGGCGCAGGCGTCCTGACGCCAGCGCGGCGGCCAGGCACGCGGGCGGGACGGCGGGCAGCACGTACCGGTGGTCGAAGTCCAGCGCGGCCACCGGCGCCACCAGCAGGAACATCGCGAACGCCCACGGCAGCAGCACGGCCCGCCGTTCCCGCCCCGCGGCCACGCCGAGCCCGCCCACGACGAGCAGCACGCCCAGCAGCGGGCCGTGCAGCGCCCACGGGTAGGGGTAGGCGGCCAGGACCGACGCGTACGGCTCCACGGACGACATCCCGCTGATGTCGGGGTCGTACTCGGCGCGGACCTTCCCGATGAGAGCGTGCTCCTCGGGCAGCGACCACGACCCGACGGGGAAGGTCGAGGCGGGTGTGACCCGTTTCGGATGGGCGACCGGCTCCCAGGTGAAGGCCAGGGAGGTGTCCTTGATCACCTCGCGCAGGTAGTCGAGGGGCTGGGCGGAGATCGCGGCCAGGGCGAACGACCTGGCCGCGTCGTTGTACGAGAAACGGTCGCCGGGCAGGCGGTTGAGCGCCGAGCCCGGCGCCCAGACGTACTCGGAGGCGGCGTCCACGACGGTGCCGTTCGGGCAGAGCGGGGCCAGCTCGGGCGGCGGCTCGATCACCGAGCAGTCGGCGAACGTCATCGTGCGCGCCCACAGCGCCACCCCGTCCGAGCCGCTCAGGCCGAACCTGCCGTGGTGCTGGGCGTACCAGCCGGCGTAGGCCAGCAGCGGCAGGCCGCCCGCGAGCGCCAGCGCGACGAGCCGCCGCCAGGGCGTGCGGCGCAGCAGCAGCCAGAGCGCGGCGAGGCCGAGCAGCGGCACGGCGGCGGTGCGGGTCAGCCCGGCCAGGGCGAGCAGCAGGCCCGCCACGGCCGCGGCCCGGACGGAGATCACCCCGGGCCGCCACATCAGGGCCAGCAGCGCGGCCATGACCAGGAAGATCACCTGGAGGTCGGACAGCACCGCGTGCTCCAGGCGGACGAACGGCGGGGCGAACAGGACCGGCAGGGTCGCCAGCGCCGCCCCCCAGCCGGGCAGCGAGCGCCGGCGCAGCAGGACGTACATCATCACCCCGATCCCCAGGCCCATCACGTGCTGGACCGCGACCACGAGCCGGACGCTGTGGAAGGGGAGCAGCGCCCACAGGAACCACGAGTACCCGGCGGGGTGGAAGGCGCCCTGCGGCCTCATGTGCACGGCGGTGTCGAGGTAGGTGAAGGAGTCGTACCAGTAGACCTGCGCCGTGTCGTAGCCGAGCATGACCAGCACACGCAGCGCGGCGGCGAGGGCGAGCACGCAGCAGAACAGCCGGTGCGTCCGGAGCAGTCGGGCGGTCACGGACGTCCTCCCGTACGTCGGGCCGGTCGGATCCGGCCGTAGGCAGGGCAGTCCAGCGGATGACCGATAACCTGATCGTCACGAGATGTGGTTATGCGGGCGTTATGTGGGTTCGGCGAGGATCTTCGCCGTTCGTGGATCTCGCAAGGGGGGCGCGCGTGCGGGTGCTTGTGGCTGAGGACGAGAAGATGCTCGCCGACTCGATCGCCGAGGGGCTGCGGGGCGAGGCGCTGGCGGTGGACGTCGCCTACGACGGGGAGGCGGCGCTGGAACGCCTCGCCGTGCACGACTACGACGTGCTCGTCCTCGACCGCGACCTGCCCCAGGTGCACGGCGACGAGGTGTGCAGGACCGTGGTGGAGAAGGAGTGGCTGGTCAGGGTGCTGATGCTGACCGCCGCCAGGGACGTGCGCGACCGCGTACGCGGGCTGTCGCTGGGGGCCGACGACTACCTGCCGAAGCCGTTCGCGTTCGAGGAGCTGGTGGCCCGCGTGCACGCGCTCGGCCGCCGCGCGCGGAGGGCCGACCCGCCGCTGCTGGAGCGGGCCGGGGTGCGGCTCGACTGGGCGCACCGGCAGGTGTTCCGCGACGGCGTGTACGTGCCGCTGGCGCGCAAGGAGTTCGGCGTGCTGGCCGAGCTGCTGCGCGCCCGGGGCGCGGTCGTCTCGGCCGAGGACCTGCTGGAGAAGGTGTGGGACGAGCACATCGACCCGTTCACCAACACCGTGCGCACCACGGTCATGAAGCTGCGCAAGAAGCTCGGCGAGCCCCAGGTCATCGAGACCGTGCCGGGATCGGGCTACCGCATCCCATGAGCGCCCGTCTCCGCTTCGCCGTGGCCGGCGCCGTGGTGTTCCTCGTGCTCGGCGCCCTCGTGCTCACCGGCGTGTGGCTCGTCGTGCGCTCCAACCTCGAATACCGCGCCGACCTGCTCATGCCCACCTGCACGCAGGAGGGATTCTGCAGGAACGACCCGCTGTACGAGGTGGCGCGCCGGCAGGCGATGCGGGTGCGCGCCGCCTACCAGCGCGACACGCTCAAGGCCGTGCGCGACGTCGGCGCGCTCGTCGTGGTGGCGGGGGCGGCCGGGGCGTTCGGGCTCGCCTGGCGGACCGCCGGCTGGGTGCTGCGGCCCCTGCGGCGGATGACCGAGACCGCCCGCCAGGTCGCCCAGAGCCACGACCTCACCGAGCGCATCGCCTACGAGGGTCCGCGCGAGGAGGTCAAGGAGCTGGCCGACACCTTCGACACCATGCTGGGCCGGCTGGCCCGCTCGTTCGACGCGCAGCGCAAGTTCGTCGCGAACGCCTCCCACGAACTGCGCACCCCGCTGACCATCAACAGGACGCTCGTGGACGTGGCCGTGCGCCGGCCCGACGCCACCGACGACGTCAAACGGCTCGGCGAGTCGCTGCTGCTGGTCAACGCCCGGCACGAACGCCTCATCGACGGCCTGCTGGCGCTGGCGGAGGGCGAGCAGGCGGTGCTGGACCGGCGGCCGTTCGACCTGACGGACGTGGCCGAGCACGTGCTCGACCAGGCCGCCGCCGAGGCCGCCGAGCGGGAGGTGACCATCCACCGGCTGCTCGACCCCGCGCCGACCACCGGCGAGGCGGTGCTGGTGGAGCGGCTGGTGCAGAACCTCCTGGAGAACGCGATCCGGCACAACCACCCGAAGGGCGAGGTCTGGGTCTCGACCCGGCGCAGGGCCGAGCGGGTCGAGCTGGTCGTGGCCAACACCGGGCTGCCCGTGCCGGCCTACGAGATCGAGACGATCTTCGAGCCGTTCCGGCGGCTGCACGGCGACCGGCTGCGCTCGGACAGGGGGAGCGGGCTCGGCCTGTCGATCGTCAAGGTCATCGCCGAGGCCCACGGCGGCACGGTCACGGGCTGGCCGCGCGAGGAGGGCGGCCTGACCATCACCGTCGAGCTGCCGGTGGACCCGGCCGCGTGAGCGCCTGGTCGTCGAGGGTGCCGTAGGCGGTGGCGCGGAACAGGAAGGACGCCCACGAGCGGTAGGGCCGCCACGCCGCGGCCAGCTCGCGATAGGCGGCCGGCGGGGCGTCCTCGGGCAGGCCGTACGCCTCCCGCAGGATCGCGAACAGCCGCGGCTCGTCGCCGGGGAAGGCGTCAGGCGCGCCCGCGCCGCGGATCAGGATGAGCCCGGCGGAGAACGGCCCCACCCCCGGCAGGGCCCGCAGCTCGGCCAGCGCCTCCTCGGGGGCGAGCGAGCGCAGGTGCTCGGTGGTCAGCACGCCGTCGAGCGCCGCCCGCGCCAGCCCGCGCACCCACTCCTCCTTCTGCGCGGGCAGCCCGAGCCCGCCCGCCTCCAGCAGCGACACCGGCGGCGGGAACGCCTGGAACGGCTGCCCGTCCACGACGACCTCGGCGCCGAAGCGCGCGGCGATGCGCTGCTTGACGCGCGAGGCGACGAGCATCGACGAGCGCTGCACGATGACCGCCCAGCACGCCGCCTCCCAAGGGCTCCAGAAGCACAGCGGGCGCAGGCCGGGACGACGCCGCTGCACGTCGCCGAGGACGGGATCGGCCTCGCCGGTCTTGGCGAAGCCCGTGCCGTCGACGTCGAGCGAGAGGATCCGCGCCACCTCGCCGCGGATCGACGGGCCCGCGGGCCGTGTGGTGGCCACCTCGACCCCGCCCGGCGCGGCCGTCACCCGCACCCCGATCGGCTTCCAGTCGTGCTCGGCGCAGTAGGCGAAGCGCAGGGCCCGCCCGTCGGAGGGCAGCGCGCTGGTGACCGGCCAGTCCTCGGCGAAGCGCAGGCAGCCGGCGAAGTCGAACGGGCCGTCGGCGGTGATCGTGAATCCGTGCGGGGTCATAACCGTAGAGTAGAAGCCGCCCCCGACAGACCCGGTTCGCTCCACCGGAACGCTCTCGATTCCCGGTAAAGTCCATAGGCAATGAGGAAAACCCTAAAGAAGGGGCAAGCGGCGATGTCCGGCACCCAGTCCAGCCCTACGCTCGGTCCCATGCCGATCGACGAGAACGCCCTTCTGCCCGACCCCGCCCGCGCCCGCGTGGCGATCGGGCCGCCGTCGCCGGGGGAGGGCCACTGGGCGGGCGCGCCCAGCGCCGTCGCCGCCGGCGGGCTCATTCACCTGGCCTACCGGCTGCGCCGCCCCGTCGGGCAGGGCCGGGGCTACGCGGTGGCGATCGCCCGCTCCGTGGACGGCGAGCGCTTCGAGACGCTCGCCACGATCACGCGGGAGGAGATGGACGCCGAGTCGCTGGAGCGGCCCTCCCTCGTCCACCTGCCCGACGGGCGCTGGCGGCTCTACCTGAGCTGCGCCACCACCGGCACCAAGCACTGGCGGGTGGAGGTGCTGGAGGCCGACGAGCCCGGCGCGTTCGACCCGCGCACCCGCGTGACGGTCCTGCCCGGCGACCCGAAGACCGGGGTGAAGGACACAGTCGTCGTCCGGCGGGACGGCGGGTGGCACCTGTGGGCGTCGTGCCACCCGCTCGCCGACCCCGACGAGGCCGACCAGATGGTCACCGACTACGCCACCAGCGCCGACGGCCTGGAGTGGACCTGGCAGGGCACGGCGCTGACCGGCCGGCCGGGGATGTGGGACGCGCGCGGCGTCCGCGTGAGCGCGGTGCGCTTCGACGGCGACCGGGTGGTGGCCTTCTACGACGGCCGGGCCGGCGCGGAGGAGAACTACGAGGAGCGCACCGGCATCGCCGTCGGGGCCGACCCGGCCGCGCTGATCGCCGTGGGCGAGCGGCCCGCCGCGCGCTCGCCGTACGGCGGGGGCGGCCTGCGCTACCTGGAGCTCGTGGACCTGCCCGGCGGCGGCACCCGCCTCTACTACGAGTACACCCGGGAGGACGGTGCCCACGAGCTGCGCACCGAGCTGCGGTGACTCACCCCTGGCCGCGGCGGCCGTTGCGCGACTGGCGCTGCCCCGGCGGCCGGACGCCGACCAGGCCGCCGGAGCGTGCCCTCGGCCGCAGCCAGTCGCCGAAGTCCTCGCCGGTAACCCGCTGGAGCAGCGCGATGTCCTCGGCGAAGTACGGGATGAGCCGCTGCCGCCGCTCCCACGACAGCGGGCGGCGGGCCTCGCCCCGGTGCTGGAGCAGACCCTCGATCGGCCGGGCCAGGGCGGGCAGGCGGCGGGCCAGCGTGGACAGCACGGCGTGCCGGGCGCCGGGGGCGGGGTGCGCGGTGACGTTGCGCCGGGGCACCTCGGTGAGCAGCCCCTGCCGCACCCCGAGGAAGGCGCAGATGCGGTCGAGGGTCTCGGCCGGGCGGTCCACGACGTCCCGGTAGCGGAAGACGAGCACCTGCTCGCGCGGGAACAGCTCGTACAGGTCGGCCAGTTGCTCGCCGTAGCGGCCGAGGCCGACGTAGTGCCAGAAGTGCGACCAGCCGGCGGCGACGCGCTCCGGCTCGGCCTCGCAGGCGCGTACGAGGTCGTCGATCGGCTCCAGCCCGGCCGACCAGAGGTGCGTCCAGTTGGAATGGGCGCGCTCGACCGGGTCCCGCAGCGTCACGATGATCCGTACGTCCGGGACGAGGGTTCGGATCCGCCGTCGCGCTCCGGCGTCGTAGAGGTAGAACGGGGTGGACTCGCCGGTCAGCGTGCCCGGAGGGGCGTCGGCGAACAGCGCCTCGTAGTCCTCACGCCGCCAGACGTGCTCCCGGTAGGTCTCCACGTCGCCGGGGCCGCCGCGCTCGGGCGGCGGACCGTCGGTGAGGAAGAACTTCGGTTCCTTGATCCTGGACAGGTAGAGTTCGGGATGCCGCCGCAGCGCTGTGTGCAGGGCGGTCGTGCCGGCTTTGGGCACGCCCGCGATCAGGAAATCGGGCAGGGCCACCGTCTTCCCTCCAGGCGACTCGACCAGTGCCCTGATTTTCCTACCAGAAGTGTGGGATAATCAAACGTATGGGTTTGGACAAGACCCGCTCGCCGAGCGAGCGTGCCGAGACGCCCTTGACCGCCGCCATCCTGGCGGGCCGGTGGATCCGCACCGCCGCCCGCGACGACGCCGCCGGTCGCACCTGGGCCGCCAACCCGGACGCCCGCGGGCGCTCCGCGCTGGCCGCCCCCGATCCTGCCTCCCTCTACGCGGGGGCGGCCGGCATCGTCCTGTTCTTCCTGGAGCTCGCCGCGGCCACCGGGCACGAGGCCTACCTGGAGGACGCCGCGGCCGGGGCGCGCCGGCTCGCGGCCACCTGGCGCGAGCAACAGGACCTCACCCTCTACCACGGGCTCACCGGCACCGTCGTCGCGCTCGCCGAGGCCGGCTGGGCGCTCGGCGACGAGCGGCTGGAGTCGGCGGCGCGGGCCGCGGCCGAGCACGTCGTACGGTCCGCCCGGCCGCTCCCCGGCGGCCCCGGCTGGACCGGCGACCCCGCCCAGCGCGGCGACGGCGGCATCGTGCTCGGGCTGCTGCGCGCCGCCACCGCACTCGGCGTGCCGCGCCACGAGGAGATCGCGGTCGAGGCGGGGGAGCGGATCGCCGGGCTCGCCGTCCCCGGCCACCGCTTCGGCGACTGCCCCGACCTGCCCACGGACGCCGTCACCCCCGGCTTCCTGGCCGGCACCGCGGGGACCGCGTTCCTCCTCGCCCGCCTGTACGGCGTCACCGGCGAGACGCGCTTCCTTGGGGCGGCCGACCGGGGGGCGGGCTTCGTCCGCGAGGTCAGCGTCCTCTCCGAGCGGTGCGCGCTGGTCCCCCACCACGTGCCGCAGGGGCGCGGCCTGCACTACCTCGGGTTCTGCTCCGGCTCGGCGGGCGTGGCCAGGATGTTCCAGGAGCTCCACCGGGTCACCGGCGAGCGGGGCCACCTCGAATGGGTGGAGCGGCTGGCCGGCGGCATCGTCCGCAGCGGCGTGCCGGAGCGGCGCACCCCCGGCTTCTGGAACACGGCCTGCCAGTGCTGCGGCTCGGCCGGGCTGCTGGAGCTGTTCACCGGCCTCTGGGCGGAGACCGGCGACCAGGCCCACCTCGGCTACGCCCGCCGGCTCGCCCGCCACCTCATCGGCGCGACCACCGACCACGACGACCGCGGGTTCCGCTGGTACCAGGCCTACCGGCGGTTACGGCCGGGCGAGGTGAGCGCGGACACCGGCTACATGGTGGGCGCGGCCGGCATCGGCGCGGCGCTGCTCCACCTCGACGCCGCCCTGCGGCCCCGGCAGGCCCGCCGCGTCATCCTCCTGCCCGACAACCCGTTCCCCTCGATCCCCGTGCCGGCGGCGCACCTGACCGACCCCGGCCCGGCCTGAACGTGACTGCCCGGCCCCGCGGGGTAGGGGGCCCGGGTAATCGACACGAGGGGGCGTCATGAGCCGCATCGCGGAATGGCTGAAGAAGGCCGAGAACCTGGCCCGCGGGCACTCCAAGCAGGCCGACCAGATGCTCGACAAGGCCGAGCGGTACGCCAAGGAACGCACCGGCCACAAGTACGACGAGCACATCGAGAAGGGCGCGGACGCCGTACAGCGCCGCTACGGCGGCGGCACGAGCGGCACCACGAGCGCCGGCGGGACCACCGAGGGCACCGGCCCGACGCCGGCCGAGCGCGAGCAGATGTCCGCCCAGCACGACCCCACCGGCGAGCCCTACCGGCGCGGCCCCCAGGGCTGACGCACACGATCATCGGCGCCACCGGGGGTCCGGTACGGTGATCGCATGGTCACCGGAGGGCTGCTCGTCGCGGGCACCACGTCCGACGCGGGCAAGAGCGTCGTCACCGCGGGCATCTGCCGCTGGCTCGCTCGCCAGGGCGTGCGCGTGGCGCCGTTCAAGGCGCAGAACATGTCGCTCAACTCCTACGTGACCCCTGGTGGCGCCGAGATCGGCCGGGCCCAGGCGGCGCAGGCGCAGGCCGCCGGCCTGGAGCCGGTCGCCGACATGAACCCGATCCTGCTCAAACCGGGCGGCGAGCGCCGCAGCCAGGTCGTCCTCATGGGCCGGCCGGTCGCCGACGTGGACGCCATGGAGTACGGCGACCTCAAGGACCTGCTCCGCACCACCGCACTGGAGTCCCTGGCCCGGTTAAGGGCCCAGTACGACGTGGTGGTGTGCGAGGGGGCCGGCAGCCCCGCCGAGATCAACCTGCGCCGCACCGACCTCGCCAACATGGGCCTGGCCAGGGCCGCCGGCCTGCCGGTCGTCGTGGTCGGCGACATCGACAGGGGAGGCGTGTTCGCCGCGTTCCACGGCACCGTCGCCCTGCTGGAGCCCGCCGACCAGGCGCTCGTCGCCGGGTTCGTGATCAACAAGTTCCGGGGCGCGAGAGAGCTGCTGGAGCCCGGCCTCGACATGCTGCGCGAGCTGACCGGCCGGCACGTCTACGGCGTGCTGCCCTGGCTCGACGGCCTCTGGCTGGACGTCGAGGACTCCCTGGCGCTCGACGCCCGCCACGTCGCAGCCCGCCCGCCGCACGGCCGGCAGACCCTGCGTGTCGCGGTCGTCCGGCTGCCGCGCATCTCCAACTTCACCGACCTCGACGCGCTGGCCGCCGAACCGGGCGTCGTCGTCCGCTTTGTCACCGACCCCGCCGAGCTGGACGACGCCGACCTCGTCGTGCTGCCCGGCTCGCGGGCCACGGTCGACGACCTGCGCTGGCTGCGCCGCACCGGACTCGCCGCGGCGTTGACCGAGCGGAAGGGGCCGGTGCTCGGCGTGTGCGGCGGGTTCCAGATGCTCGGGCGCGAGATCGTTGACGACGTCGAGTCGGGCGCGGGCCGGGTGGACGGGCTCGGGCTGCTGCCGGCCCGCGTCGAGTTCGCCCCGGACAAGCGCCTCGGCCGGCCCGAGGGCAGCGCGTACGGGCAGCCGGTGCGCGCGTACGAGATCCACCACGGGCGGGTCACCGTGGAGGGCGGGGAGCCGTTCCTCGACGGCTGCCGGGCCGGCGACGTGTGGGGCACCACCTGGCACGGCGCGCTGGAGAACGACGGCTTCCGCCGCGCGTTCCTCGCCGACGTGGCCGCGCGGGCGGGGCGCGACTTCGTCCCGGCGCCCGGCACCGACTTCGCCGCGCTCAGGGAGGCCAGGCTGGACGCGCTCGGCGACCTCGTCGAACGCCACCTCGACACCGGCGCGCTGCTCCGGCTGATCAACGACGGCCCGCCGGAGGTGCCGTTCCTTCCACCGGGAGCTCCCGCCGCTCGCTGATCCAGGCGTCGACGCGCTCCCAGTTGTCGTACAGCCAGCGCACGCCCTCCTCGCGCCCGCGCGGCACCTCGGCGGCCGGGACCCGCCACCACGTCGCGGAGATGCGCGCGGTGTAGGGCAGCCTGCGCCACACGTCCCCCAGCGTGACCAGGTCGTCGAGGCCCGTGTGCGCCACGAACACCACGTCGGCCCCCGGGCAGGCGGCGATCGCGGCGAGCGCGCCGTTCGGCCGGGGCGGCAGCACGTGCTCCATGCGGCGGGCCCGCGCGGCCTCCTCCGCCAGGCCCTTCGCCGCCAGACGGCGGATCGCCACCTGACGGCGGCGCGGGCTGAAGTTCGCGCCCTCCGGGAAGATCACCAGGGCGTCCCGGTCGCCCATCGTGGCGGCCAGGCGGCGGATCTCCTGGACGATGCGGCGGCGGCCCGAGCGGCGGGGGACGAACGCGTTCGGCAGCCGGTTGACCACCACGTCGAGCGTGGGATCGTACTGGAGTGCGGCCTTCATCACGATCCTCGGCCGCCGCCCGTGGGCGATGAGCAGGCGGTGGATCAGCAGGAACGAGTCACCGGGGCCGGCGTGCCTGGACAGCACGATCAGCGGCCGGGGCGGCGCGTCGTCCGCGCAGGGCGGACCCTCGACGTCCACGGTCAGGCGGAAGATCCGCACGGCGGCGCCGTACACGCGCGACAGGAACCACCCGACCAGCGCGTAGTGCCGCTCCTGGCGGCGGGCCCCGCCCGCCACCCACAACCACAGGCAGGCGATCAGCACCAGCGACTCCAGCGTCAGCCAGGCGACCCCGAACCACACGAACCGCGGCGCCCGCCGCTGCGGCGGCGGCAGCCCCAGCGAGGCGACGGCCGCGACGACGAGCCACAGCGGCAGCGTGACCAGCATGGCCACCGTCACCAGGACGATCAGCGGCGCCAGCACGACCCGGCGCAGGATACGTGGGGGGAGCAACACGGCCTCCCTGGACGTAGGTTGTCCTACCTCCCCTGCCCTCAACTGCCATGGTCGCTCAAATACCGCGCGGACGCGCGGTACGCCCGCTCGATGCAGGCAGACACCTGCCCGCCGTCCCGGTAGCGGAGCGGCGACATCGCCTCGGTCGCCCCGGCGGGCAGCACGTGCACCTCCACGCCCGGCGGCAGGCTCGCCATGTCCTCGGCGAAACGGTGCCGGCGGGCGATCTCGAACGCCACCATGCCCACCTCCCAGAACCGCCGCGGCGCCGTCAGCGGCCGCTCGATCCTGCCGACGTGCAGCACGTACACGCGTTTGGCCCCGAGCCGCACCGCCCGGCCCACCGGGATGCTGTGGACCAGCCCGCCGTCGTAGAAATGCTCCCCGCCGATCACCACCGGCGGCAGCAGACCCGGCACCGCGCACGACGCCAGCACCGCGGGCACCAGCGGCCCGCCCGTGAACCAGTGCGCCGCCGCCCGCTCCACCGACGCCGCCACGCACTGGAACGGCACCGCCAGGTCCTCGATCCGCCCCACCTGGACGGTCTCGGCGAGCACGTCGCGCAGCGGCCCGATCGGATGCAGGTGGGTGCCGGTCCTCGCCAGCGTCGACAGCCGGGCCACCCACGAGCCGGCGAACGCCGTACGGACGATGTCGGAGCTCCACAACCCGGTCAGCCGCTCCACCGCCTCGCCCGGGCCGGCGGCGATGACGGCCCCGTTCAGCGCGCCCACGGACGTGCCCACCACCAGATCGGGACGGATGCCCGCCGCGTCCAGCGCCTGCAGCATGCCCACCTCGTGCGCGCCGAGCACCCCACCGCCACCGAGCACGAACGCCGTCTCCACGTCCCTCACCCTTTCCCGCTGCCCTTGCCGTGCTCCGGAAACGAACGGCCCGCGAACCTGCCGGATCCGCCCGCTGACGCCCTACCCACAGCGGCGGGACGATGCCGCCATGACAGCAGTGGTGCAGGCCGAAGGGCTGACCAAGTACTACGGCAGCCGCCGGGGACTCGCGGACCTCACGATGGAGATCCAGCCGGGCGAGGTCTTCGGCTACCTCGGACCCAACGGCGCCGGCAAGACCACCACCATCAGGCTCCTGCTCGACGTGATCCGGCCGACCAGCGGCCTCGTACGCGTCCTCGGCGGCTCCCCCCGCGAGCCCGCCGTCCGCGCCCGCATCGGCTACCTGCCGGGCGACCTCGTCCTGGAGAGCCGCGACCGCGCGCTCGACTACCTGCGCTTCCTCGGCCGGGTACGCGGCGGCGTCCCCAGCTCGCGCATCGAGTCCCTCGCCGACCGCTTCGACGCCGACCTGTCGGTGCCCATGCGCAAGCTCTCCAAGGGCAACCGGCAGAAGATCGGGCTCATCCAGGCGTTCATGCACGAACCCGAGTTCGTCATCCTCGACGAGCCGACCATGGGGCTCGACCCGCTCGTGCAGCACGAGTTCCTGGCGCTGGTGCGCGAGGTGCGCGCCTCCGGGCGTACCGTCCTCATGTCCTCGCACGTCCTCGCCGAGGTGGAGAGCGTCTCCGACCGGGTCGGCATCGTACGCGGCGGGCGGCTCGTCGCCGTCGAGAACGTCGCCGCGCTGCGCGAGAAGGCGGTGCGCCGGGTCGAGCTGCACTTCGCGGCGCCCGTGCCGCGCGCCGACTTCGAGGGGCTGCCCGGCGTACGCGACCTGCGCGTGGAGGGCGCCGCCCTCGCCTGCACCATCGACGGCCGACCGGACGCGCTGATCAAGGCCGCCGCCCGCCACACCGTGGTCCACCTGGTGAGCGCCGAACCCGACCTCGAAGAGATCTTCCTGACCTACTACAGCGACGAGGAGCCTCCCCGATGAACGGCCCGCTGATCAGCAAGAGCCTGCGTGACCACCGCGGCGTGACGTTCTGGTGGACCGTCGGCATCAGCGCCTTCATGGCGCTCTACCTCGCGGTCTACGGAAGCATCAAGGAGAGCCCGGAGGTGTACGGGCCGGCGATGATCGCCAAGTTCCCCGGCCCGCTGCGCGACCTCATGGGCGGCCTCGCGGACATGACCAGCGGCGCCGGCTACCTCCAGACCGCCGTCTACCAGCTCTTCGTCCCCATGCTGTTCATCGCGTGCGCCACGCTGCTCGCCAACCGTTCGCTCGCCGGGCCCGAGGAGAACGGAACCCTGGAGCTCGTACTCACCCTGCCCGTGGACCGCAGGCGGCTCGTCCTCGCCAGGCTCGCCGCGCTGGCGCTCGGCCTGCTCGCGGTCGCCGCCGTGACGCTGCTGGTCGCGTGGGGGATGAGCGTCGTGGTGGACAACGGGGTGGCGTTCGGCCACATCCTCGCCGGGCACCTCGGCGTGCTGCTGCTCGGCCTCTTCCACGGCACCGTGGCCCTCGCCGTGGGCGCGGCCACCGGGCGGCGGCTCGTCGCCTCGGCCGTGGTCGGGGTGTGGGTCGTGGCCGGCTACATGGTCGTCACCGTCGGGCGCTCCTGGGACGCGATCTCCTGGCTCAAGTGGGTCTCGCCGTTCCACTACTACGCCGAAGGGCGGCCCCTCTATGAGGGGGTGCCGGTGGGGGACTACCTTGTGCTGGCGGGGGCGACGGTCGTGCTCGCGCTCACCGCGGTGCTCGCCTTCGACCGGCGCGACGTAGGAGTGTGATGACCCCGCCACCCCTGCCCGCCTCCGGCACGGGGGCATCCGAGGCGCAGGGCGGGTTGCTCGGCGCGTACCGGCGGTGCCTGGCCGAGGCGGCGGGGACGGGCCGGGCGCCCGACCGGCAGGCCCTTGACTCCTGCCGCGCCGCCGGCGTACGAGCCGCCGAACTGGGCGTGCCGCTGCGCTCGCTCGTGGACGACGCCCTGGCCGCCGCCGACGGCCTCCCACCAGTCCTCCCCGCGCTCCGCCGAGCCGTCTCCGCCCTCATGGAGGGGTACGAACAGGCCCAGCTCGCCGCGATCCGGGACGAGCAGGAGGCCCGCAGGGAGTTCGTGGACGACCTGCTCCAGGGCCGGGCCGAACGCCTGGCCGAACGCGCCGAGCACTTCGGCCTGCGCCTCGCCGAGTCGTACGTCGTCGCCGTGGCCGGCAACCTCCCGCCCACGGACCTCACCCCGCACAGGAACGCCGTCGAACGCGCCCTCGTCACCCGCTTCGGCTCGCACAACGTCCTGGTCGCCGTCCGCGACGACCTCCTGGTGTGCGTGGCCCCCGCCACTCTGCCGGCCGCCGTCGGCGAGTTCACGCACCACGTACGCGCCCGCTTCGCCACCGGCTGGCGCGTCGGCCTGGGCCGGGCGCACCGCGGCCCGGGCGGCGTCGTCACCTCCTACCGCGAGGCCGCCCAGGCCCTGGAGCTCGCCGACGCCCTGTCACTCAAGATCGACGTCGTACGGGCCGCCGACCTGCTGGTCTTCCCCGTCCTCCTCCGCGACCGCAGCGCCATCGAAGACCTGGTGACCAGCGTCCTCAGCCCACTGCTGGAGGCACGCGGCGGCCACGAGCCGCTGCTGGAGACCCTGGAGGCCATCTTCGCCTCACACGGCAACCAGACGGCCGCCGCCCGGAAGCTGCGGCTGAGCCCGCGCGCGGTGACGTACCGCCTGGAGCGCATCCGCCGCCTGACCGGCTTCTCCCCGGACGACCCGACGCAGCGCTTCACCCTGGAGACCGCCGTCCTGGGCGCCCGCCTCCTCGGCTGGCCGAACGGCTGACCAAGTCCTACGGCAGCCGCCGGGTATGGACGCCGGCCGCGGTGCTAGGCATGTGCTCGACGCCGGACGATCCATACCCCATGGGTCACGTTCCCCGCAGGCGCGGATGCGAGCGTGGGCGCGGTCGACCGAGCGCTGATGGCGCGACAGCGGCGACCGCAGCCGATGGCCTTTGAACAGTGTGCGGATTACTCGTCCACCGTCAGCGGCGCCGGACGACTCTCCTCAGTGGTCGGTATGGTCGCCGGCCGAGCCGGCCGAGCCGACTGGGATGAGGAGCAGTTTGCCGGTCGTACGTCGGCCGGCCAGGTCCTCGTGAGCCTTGCGCGCGTCCGCCAGCGGGTAGCGGCGCGAGATGTTGATCCGCAGTTCGCCCGCCGCGATCCAGCCGAACAGGTCGGACGCCCGCTGCAGCAGCTCCGCCCGATCGGCGATGTAGTGCACGAGTGTCGGCCTGGTCAGGAAGAGCGAGCCCTTCTTGTTGAGGGTCTGCGGGTCGAGGGGCGGGACCGGGCCGCTCGCGGCGCCGTACAGGGCCATGAGGCCGCGTGGGCGCAGGGCGTCCAGGCTGCCGTCGAACGTGGCCTTGCCGACGCCGTCGTACACGACGTCGATCGTGCCGCGCAGTGCCTCGGCGAAGTCGTCGTAGCGCAGCACTTCGTCGGCCCCGGCCTCGCGGGCCAGCTTCTCCTTCTCGTCGGTGGACACCGTGGCGTACACCTTGGCGCCGCGCAGCTTGGCGAGCTGGATCAGCAGCTGGCCCATGCCGCCCGCGCCCGCGTGTACGAGGACGCGGTCGCCCTCCTTCACCTCGTGCGTGGAGTGGGTCAGGTAGTGGGCGGTCATGCCCTGCAGCATCGTCGCGGCGGCCAGCTCGGCCGACACGCCGTCCGGCACCGGCACCAGCCGGGCGGCCGGTACGACGGCCTTCTCGGCGTAGCTGCCGAGCACGTTGGCCCAGGCCACGGTGTCGCCGACGGCCACGTCCCGCACCCCGGCCCCGACCGCCGCGACCGTGCCCGCCCCCTCGGAGCCGATGGTGATCGGCAGGTCGAGCGGGTAGGCGCCGGAGCGGTGGTAGATGTCGATGAAGTTGACGCCGCTGGCGGCGACGTCGACAACGACCTCGCCGTCACCGGGCGTGGGGTCGGGACGCTCGACGTATTCGAGGACTTCTGGACCGCCCTGGGCGGAGACGAAGATGGCATGCATGCCCCTAGTCAACTCCGCCCGGAAGCCCGGCCGCCACCCGGACCCCCGCCCACGCCGTCACCGCAGGGGCGATCGGGTGGTCAGGGCAGGGTGAGGCGGGCCAGGGCGCCGGCTTCGAGGGCGATCCAGATCGCTCCGTCAGGTCCCACCGTCAGGCCGTGTGGCTCTGCCTTCCATGGTTCGCCGCCCCCATGACCGGCCGGCCGCTCCGGGAGGGGGAACTCCTGGATGGTGCCGTCGGGGGTGATGCGGCCGACGCGGTCGGTGCCCCAGAGGGTGAACCACAGGGCGCCGTCGGGGCCCGCGACGATCGCGTGCGGGCGGGAGGCGGGGTCGGCGAGCGGGTACTCGTCGATCTTGCCGGTCGGGTCGATGCGGCCGATCTGCCCGGCGCCGATCTCCACGAACCACAGCGCCGCGTCGGGGCCGAGCGTGATGCCGACCGGGGCGGCGCCCTCCGTGGGCAGCGGGTGGAGGGTCACCTCGCCGGTCAGCGAGACGCGGCCGATCGCGTTGCCCTGGTTGAGGGTGAACCACAGGGCCTCATCGGGGCCGGGGGTGATGAAGGCGGGCATGCCGCCGGGCGACGGGACCTCGAAGTCGGCGCGGTCGCCGCCCGGAGTGATGCGGCCGATGCGGCCCGGCTGCATCTGGGTGAACCACATCGCGCCGTCGGGGCCCGCCGTGATGCCGAACGGGGAGTCGGCGGCGTAGGCGGTCACCTCGCCGTCGGCGGTGATCCTGGACACCCGGCCGCCCTGGCCCTCGGTGAACCACATCGCGCCGTCCGGGCCGGGCGTGATCACGGTGGGCCCGCCGTCGGCCGGGTCGAGCTGGTGGATCACCGGGGCGTGGCCAGGGCGCAGGCGTCCGACGCGGCCCTGGTGGACGAGGGTGAACCAGAGCTCGCCGTCGGGGCCGGTCGTGATGCCGTACGGTGCGCCGGCGTCGATCATGGTCAACATACGCGTCCCCCCATGAGGTGCAGGTGTTCGCCGCGGAAGCGCCGGGTCAGCGCGCGGTCGTGCGACACCACGACGAGCGTGCCGCGGTAGTGGTCGAGTGCCTGCTCCAGCTCCTCGGCCAGGAGTGGCGAGAGGTGGTTGGTGGGCTCGTCGAGCAGGAGCAGGTCGTGCTCGGAGGCCAGCAGGCAGGCGAGGGCGAGGCGGCGCCGCTGGCCGACCGACAGCTCGCCGACCTTCTGCCGGAGTGTGTGCGGGGCGAACAGGCCGGTGCCTAGGAGTGCGGCCTCGCGTTCGTCCGGGTAGCCGTCCCGGCCGTAGGCGGCGAGGACGGTGAGGCCGGGGTCGAACGTCACCTCCTGCTGGAGGTGGCCGACTCTGACCGAGGCGCGGGCGGCGTGCTCGGCGAGCGCTTGCAGGAGCGTGGACTTGCCGGCGCCGTTGGGGCCGCGTACGAGCAGGCGCTCGCCCGGGGCGAGGGCCAGATGCGGGATCTGCAGGCGGCCGTCGCCGACCCGGACGTCGCGGAGCTCGACCAGCACCGCCCGCCCCGGCATGCCGGTGGTCCCGGCGGCGATGGTCCCGGCGGCGATGGTCCCGGTGGCGATGGTCCCGGTGGCGGTCCCGCTCCCCGCGGAGGTCCCGCCGTGGGTTCCGGGGGTGGGGGGCGGGGTGAAGGGGGAGTGGA
>NZ_FOHX01000017.1 GCF_900111685.1 Nonomuraea wenchangensis | reverse complement strand
TTGCACATGCTTCAGGTGCTGTTAGCCACCTGGAGCGGTCGCTGCCCCACCTGCCATCAACGACCGCCATAACGAACTAACAAAGTACTACTAGCGACCGGCCAGGGCCGGCTGATCGGCCAGTAGCGACGACGGCAGCGCCACCAGGGCGGTCAGGCCGCCGTAGGGGGAGGACACCAGGGTCACCTTGATGCCGTGCCTGGCCGCCAGCCGCCCGACCACGAACAGTCCGAGCCGCTCGCTCTGCGCCAGGTCGAACTCGGGGGTGCGGGTCAGCCGGTCGTTGAGCTCGTCCAGCTCGGCGCGGGGCAGGCCGAGCCCGCGGTCCTCGATCTCGACCACGAGGCCGTGCGGGCTGGTCGAGGTGCGCACGTCCACCCGGGTCTGCGGCGGCGAGAAGAGGGTGGCGTTCTCGACCAGCTCGGCCAGGAGGTGGGCCACGTCGGTGACGGCCGAGCCCAGGAGCGAGACCGGCGGCGTCGTGAGCACCTCGACCCGCTCGTACTCCTCGATCTCGGCCACGGCGGCGCGCAGCACGTCGTGGATCGGCACCGGGTTGCGCCAGCCGCGGCCGGGGCTCTGGTCGGACAGGATGATCAGGCTCTCGGCGTGCCGGCGCATGCGGGTCGTCAGGTGGTCGAGCTTGAACAGGTCGTCCAGCATGCCGGGCTCCTCGGCGGCCCGCTCCATGCTGTCGAGCTGGAGGAGCTGGCGGTGCAGCAGCGACTGGTTGCGCCTGGCCAGGTTGACGAAGACCCGGTTGACGCCGTGCCGGAGCCGGGCCTGGTCCACGGCGGCCTCGACGGCGGTCGACTGCACCCGGTTGAACGCCGTGACGATGTCGTCCACCTCGGAGCTGTGCGTCACGACCTTCAGCGGCGCGGTCTCCTCGGGCGTCGGCCTGGAGGTGTTCGTACGCAGCCGCGCGACCAGGGCGGGAAGCCGCACCTCGGCCAGCTCGGTGGCCGCGTCGCGGAGCCCGGCCAGCTCCTCCACCAGCCGCCGCCGGAAGCGCAGCGAGAGCAGGATCGAGGCGACCACCGCGATCAGGCCCACGCCGCCGGCCACGCCGACCTTGACCAGCAGCCCGACGGCGGCCGGGGTGACCCGGCCGGTGATGTCCTTGCTGAGCTGCGCCTGGTCGCGCTCGACCACGGCCCACAGGTTCTGGGCGTCGACCGGCCACGTCGCCGCCTGGGCGGGCAGGCCGGCGGCCTTGGCCTGGTCGCTGATGGCGTTCTCGGCCGTCAGGAACTCCTTGTAGACGGGCGAGGCGACCAACCGCTCGTACGGCCCCCGCAGCTTGCCGTCGAGCTGCGCGAGCGCCTGGTTGAGCAGCAGCCGCCGGGTCGCGACCATCCCGGTGAACGCCTCCCGCTCCCGCGAGCCCACCCGCCCGGCGGAGAGCACGACCGCGATCATCGCCCGCTCGCGCGAGAGCATCTCCGTGGCCTCGCCGAGCATGGTCACGGCCCGCGCCTGGCGGTAGAGGGCCGGGTCGGGCACCAGGATCATGGCGTCGTACATGCGGAAGAAGGCGTCCACGGTCGTGTTGTAGCCGGTGATGACGTCGAGCGGCGCCCTCGTGCGGGCGTCCACGCCGCGGCGGGTCTCGGTGAGCTGGTCGAGCTTGCCGAACACCACGTTGAGCTGGGTCGCCATCTCCGGTGACAGGTCACGCATGGGCCTGGCGGAGGAGCGGAAGGCCGACACGGCCGAGTCGGTGCGGGTGCGCTGCTCGGTGACCTTGCTGAGCGGCAGGCCGCCGACCAGGAACTCGACCGAGACCAGCCGCTCCTTCTGCAGCTCGGCGGCGGCCTTCTCCGACGGCAGTGCCACGTTCGTGGCCAGCTCGTTGATCGAGAGCAGGCGCAGCCCGTCGCCGCCGGTCAGGCCCGCCGCGAACGCCCACAGCCCGGCGAGTGACAGCAGGGGGACGAGCAGCAGGACGAGGAGCTTCACCGCGATGGGACGGCCACGCTTGGGGGGCATGCGACCTCCGGGTGCATGATGAGATCGCCTCGCAGAGTACACCCCCCTTTGGAAGGATTTCTGTGCGTCTTCCGCGTTCCTTCTCCGGCTGGACCATGGCGGTGTTCGGATTCCTGGCCCTGGCGATGGGTCTGCTCGGGCTCGTCTCGCCCGCGACGCTGCTGGCCGTGCTGGGTTTCGAGGTCCTAGACGTACGACCGGCGGGCGACTACACGCTGGTCTACATGGCCGCCTCGTCCATGGCGGCGGTGAACATGGGCGTCTACTACCTGCTCGCGGCGGCGGCCGACTACACGCCGTTCTTCCGCTGGACCGTGCCCTTCCGGCTGGTCACCTTCACGGTCTTCACCACGCTCGTGCTGACCGGGGCCGCGCCGGCGAAGTTCTTCGGCGTCGGGCTCTGGGAGGGCGTGGGCGCGCTGGTGACGGGGTTCGCGCTGTGGCGCGAGGGCAAGCTCCTGCCCTCGCGCCGACAGCCGCAGAACGTGACCTGAACGGCCTTACCGCCTGATGTCCTCGGAGCCGCGGGCCACGAGACGGTCGTCCTCGGGAACCGCCGAGTGTCGACCGGTGTGCTCCCGCTGCGCGGGGACCTGCTTGGCGGGAGCCTGCTTGGCGGCGTGCTCCCGCTCGAGCCGCCGTTCGAGCTCGCGCTTCTCCTCCTCCAGTCGCGCCATGCGGCTGGAGGCCTCCGCACGCTGGTCGCGGAGGCTGCGGCGCTGCTTGGCCGTGCGTCGCGCGCCCGAGCTCAGCATCCAGAGCCCCGCGAGCAGGACGGCCGCCGTGACCGCCCCGGCGAGGAACATCTCGACCTGGTTGAGCTCGAAGGTGTAACCGAAGAGGATGTACCTGCTGCTCTCCTCGGTGAAGACCAGAACACCGGCGCCGACGGCGAGCAGGACCAGGACCAAACCCAGGAAGATCATCCGACTCACCCCTTGTCGTAAGAGTGGGTTTCATCTGCCCGGCGGGCGCGGGGGTATGCGCGATGATGACTTTCATGAGACCAGAGCCCGGTCAGGTGCTGCACTTCTCCGAGGACCCGACGATCGTGCGGTTCGTCCCGCACGTGGCGGTGACCACCTCGCTGGCCGAGCCGTACGTCTGGGCGGTCGGTCACGAGCGCTGCCCCGACTACTGGTTCCCGCGTGCCTGCCCGCGCGCGATGGCGTGGGTGGGCCCGCGCACCACCGAGGAGGACCGGGTCAGGATCATCGGGGCTGGCTGCGGCGACCGGGTGCACGCCGTCGAGTACTGCTGGCTGCAGGCCATGCGGGAGGTCGAGCTGTTCGCCTACCGGCTGCCGGAGGGTGAGTTCAGGCCGATCGGCGACCCGCCGCACGCGGTGGTCGCCACCGTCCCGGTCGAGCCGCTGGGCCCGCCGGAGCCGGTCGGCGACCTGTTCGAGCTGCACGAGCGGGCGGGCATCCAGCTGCGGGTGCTGCCCAACCTGTGGTCGTTCTGGAACGAGGTGACGGCCAGCAGCCTGGAGTTCAGCGGGATCCGGCTGCGCAACGCTCGTCGATGAGCGCGTTGAGCGTCTCCAGCGGCATCGAGGCGGGCGGCAGCTTCTCGCGGGCGCACCGGTCGGCCTCGCGCCGCAGCACCTCGTTGACCGGGGTGGGCACGCCGTGCAGGCGGCCGAGCAGGACGATCTCGCCGTTGAGGTAGTCGGTCTCGATGGAGCCGCTGCCCCTCGCCAGGCTCTGCCACGACGAGCCGCCGCCGCGGCTGACTCCCGTGATGGGGCGGACGTCCACCTGGTGGCCGCGCACCGCGGCCTCCTCCTCGGGGGTGGAGTAGGGGATGCCGGCCCGGTCGAGGACGGCCCTCGCCTCCGCGCGGGCGCGTTCGGCCAGGTCGGCCATGCCGTCGGGATGGCCCACCAGGGCCTCGACGGCGTTGCCGAGGTTGCCGAGCAGCTTCCCGTGCTTCCAGCGCATCACGTCGGGGGTGGCGCGGGCGGCCAGGCCGTGCTTGCCGAGGTCGGCGACGATCTGCTCGGTGCGGTCGTCCACACCCTGGGGATAGCGGCCGACGTGCAGCATGCCGGTGCAGGGCTGCGCGTACGCGGCCACCACCCCGGGCTCCAGGTGCTGGGCGGGCAGCCACACGCACATGCCGTAGACGTCGGGGAAGCGCCGCAGGACCTCGCGCTCGTTGGCGACGCCGTTCTGCGCGCACACCACGGGCAGGTCGCGGGACCAGCCGTCGAGCGCGGCGACGGTGTCCTGGGACTTGGTGGCCAGGATCAGCACGTCGTCGGCGCGGGCCGGCACCGGGCCGCCCGTCGCGGGGATCCGGAGGGTCTCGGCGCCCTCCGGCGTGACGAAGCGGAGTCCGTCGGCGCGTAGTGCCGCCAGATGGGCGCCCCTCGCGACCAGGAGGACGTCATGGCCTCCCTGGTGCAGGCGCGCCCCGATGGCGCCGCCGACGGCTCCCGCTCCGATCACTATGTAGCGCATCGTTGAAGGATGCCATCCGTCACTCCGCGAAGGCGACCTGGGTGTGCGCCTGGACGGAGGCGCGCCCGGACCGCTCGCGCAGGATCGTGCGCAGCACCCGCAGGCCGTCGCGGACGGCGTTGAGGTTGCTGGTGCCGTGGATGCGGGAGCGCTCGTGGCTGGGCACCTCGCTGATGACGAGCCCGGCCTTGGCGGCGCGGACGTTCATCAGCGTCTCGATCTCGAAACCGTCGCAATCGAGGTTCAGTGCGTCCAGGTGGCGGGCCCAGAAGGCGTTGTAGCCGTAGCAAAGGTCGGTGTAGCGGGTGCCGTAGAGCAGGTTGGTCAGGCCCGTCAGCGCCTTGTTGCCGAGCGAGCGCCACGGGCTGAGGTCGTCGGAGCCGCCGCCGGGCGCGTAGCGGGAGCCCTTGGCGAAGTCGGCGCCGGCGAGCAGCGCGTCGACGAAGCTGCGGATCTCCCGGCCGTCGGTGGACCCGTCGGCGTCGATCATGACGATGATGTCGCCCTTGGCGGCCTGGAAGCCCTCGATGAGCGCGTTGCCCTTGCCGCGCCGGGTCTGCACGACGACCCGCAGGTCGGGGCGCAGCCTCCGTGCGACGGCGACGGTGTCGTCGGTTGAGTTGCCGTCGACGAGTATCACCTCGTCGATCCATTCGGGCAGCGTGGCGAAGACGTGGGGCAAGTTGTCGGCCTCGTTCATCGCGGGCACGATGACGGTGACGCTGACGCCGGCGGCGGAAGGCTGCATGTTCATGACTTCAGATTCTCCACAGCGCATGCAGTCCGCTTGACAGCGCCTTGCATAGATCGTTCTATGATTTGACGATTATCGCTTCATCCCATCTAGTGATGATTTCTTCGGCCGTCTCGTCGGGGGTTTGCTCCGAGGTGTCCAGCCAGAGCCCGAGTCGCGGCGTTTCGCGGCGGAGCACGTCATCCAGCATGGCAGGTGTCCAGCCGCCGGCATAACCGATCTTGGCCCGCCCCCGCTCCCGCGCCGCCACCACCTCGGGCCGGGGGGCCAGCACGACCACGTGCAAAGGGCGGGTGCGGATCAGGGTGGTGAGGAGCTCCAGCTCGGCGCCGAGCACGATGTCCTGGACGACCGAGGTGAAGCCGGCCTCCGCGTACAGGTCGGCGGCGGCCGCGGTCAGCCGGTGGCGCAGGCGGAGCTGGTGGAGCGCCTCCTCGGACGGCTCGGGGGTCATCTCGGCGCGACCGGAGACCACCATCCGGCGGAAGGCGTCGCCGCGGACGTGGGCGGCCCGCGGCAGGCGTTCGGCGAGCCGCTGGGCCACCGTGCTCTTGCCCGAGGCCATGATGCCGGTGATGACGACGGCGCTCACGCGCCGACCAGCTTGCGTACGCGGTCGGCGCCCACGGCGAGCAGGAGCGTGGGCAGGCGGGGGCCGGTGTCACGGCCGACGAGCAGCCGGTAGAGGAGGGCGAAGAAGGCCCGCTGGGCGGCCTTCAGCTCCGGGGTCGCCGGCGCGTCGGCGGGAAGGCCCGCCTGGAGCTTCGGGACGCCGTACACGAGCGTGGTCAGCCCGTCCAGCGACCAGTCGTCGAGGCCGTCGGCCAGCAGCCGCAGCGACTCGCGCTCGTCCGGGCCGAGCGAGTCGAGCAGCCCCTCGTCCGGCTCCTCGCGCACCCGCGTGCGCTGGTCGGCGGGCAGGTGCAGCTCCACCCAGCGCTGCGCCCGGTACAGGCGCGGCCCGGCAGCGTCGAGGCCGGTGACGCCGTCGAGGTCGCGCAGGATGCGCAGGGTCTGCTCGGCGTGGCCGGTCGTGATGTCGGCGATGGAGGCCAGCGTGCGGTAGGGGACCGGGTGCGGGGTCACCGGCAGCGGGCCGTCGGCGGTGGTGACCGCCCGCTCGTACGCGGCCAGCTCGGCCGGCTGCCCCTGCCCGGCGGCGACCTTGCGGCCGAGCGCGTCCCACTCGTCGTAGAGCCGGTGGATCTCCTGGTCGAAGGCGATCTTGAAGGACTGGGCCGGCTTGCGGCGGGCGTACAGCCAGCGCAGCACCGGGGCCTCCATGATCTCCAGGGCGTCGGACGGGGTCGGCACGTCGCCCTTGGAGCTGCTCATCTTGGCCATGCCGGTGATGCCGACGAAGGCGTACATGGGGCCGATGGGCCGTTCGCCGCCGAACACCTCGCCGACGATCCGGCCGCCGACCGTCCACGCCGAGCCGGGGGAGTGGTGGTCGACGCCGGACGGCTCGAACAGCACGCCCTCGTAGGCCCACCGCATCGGCCAGTCGACCTTCCACACCAGCTTGCCCTGGTCGTGCTCGGCCAGGCGGACGGTCTCGCCGAAGCCGCACTCGCAGGTGTAGGCCAGCTCGGTGGTCTCGTCGTCGTACGCGGTGACCGTGGTGAGGTCGCGCCCGCACAGCTCGCAGTAGGGCCGGTAGGGGAAGTACTCGCCGGCCCGCTCCGGCTCCCCGGGCTCCTCGGGCTGCTCGGCCTGCTTGGTGCGGTGCCGCGACAGCACGGCGTCGATCGCCGCCCGCTCGCGCATCGCCAGCAGGATCCGCTCGCGGTAGGCCCCCGATGTGTACTGCTCGGTCTGGCTGATCATCCGGCACTGCACGCCGAGCGCGGCCATGGCCGCGATCATCGGGGCCTTGAAGTGCTCGGCCCAGTTGGGGTGGGGGCTGCCGGGCGGCGCGGGCACCGCGGTCAGCGGCTTGCCGATGTGCTCCGCCCAGGACGGGTCGATGCCCGCGGGCACCCGGCGGAAGCGGTCGTAGTCGTCCCACGACAGCAGGTGGTCGCAGGGCACGCCACGCCGCCGCAGCTCGTCGGCCACCAGGTGGGGGGTCATGATCTCGCGCAGGTTGCCCAGGTGGATCGGGCCCGAGGGGCTGAGACCGGAGGCGCAGACGATCGGTTTGCCGGTGCCGCGCCGCTCCGCCTCGGAGATCACCTCGTCCGCGAACCTGGACACCCAGTCGCCATCGCCACGTTCAACCATCGGGCCATTGTCCCGGTTCTGGGCGGCAGGAGCCAACGGATCAGCCGGGTTCGATCGGCGGATCCGAGAAGACCTGCCCGCCGACCCGGCGGCCGGCCTCCTCCGTGACGCGCAGGACGTGCAGCCCGGCCTCGGGGAGGACGGACACCAGCCCGTAGCCGGTGTCGACCTCCTCCTCGGTCAGGCCGAGGGCCTCCAGGGCGTCGGAGAGGGTGGCGCCGGGCGGCAGGCGGACCTGGAGCAGGATCATCTCAGGCCGCGCGGGTCCCGCGGGCGCGGCCGAGTGCGGCGACCGCGGCGGGCGGGTCGATGACGCCCCAGCCGTAGTCGTAGTCGTAGCCGACGGTGCTGCGGTCGTCGGCCGTGCGGTTGAGCTGGGTGCGCAGCTGCTCGGGGGAGAGTCGCGCGGCCGGGCGCGCGGTGCGGACGGCGGCCACCACCCCGGCCGCGACGGGGCAGGCGGCGGAGGTGCCGCTGTCGGCCTCGCCGACCGCGCCTGAGCCGGCGAAGTGCGTGTAGGCGCACAGGTCGGGCTTGCGCTCGGCGAGCCGGCCCGGCCCCTGGGAGGAGTAGCCGACGCGCTCGCCGCGGACGTTCACCCCGCCGACGGACAGCACGTCGGGATGGCCGTTGGCGCCGACGATCGGCCGCTCGCGGAAGCCGCAGCGCCCGTCGGGGCAGTCGCGCCCGCAGTTGCCGGCCGCGAAGACGATGTCGGCGCCCGCGTCGGCCAGGCTGCCCACGATCAGGTTGAACGGGTGCGCCGGGTTGTCGGAGTAGTTGCCGGGGTGGCCGGGCGGCAGGTCGTGCTCGGGGCTGAACAGGCCCCAGCTGTTGGAGACCACCAGCGACCTCGACTCCTCCGGCATGGCGTTGAGCACGTGGCGCAGGTGGGAGTAGGCGGCGACGGCGTCGGAGAGCAGGCCCGACATGTCGCCCTGCCGCGAGAGCAGGATCGGGATGTCGAGCAGGGTGGCCCTCGGCGCGGGCAGCAGCGCGTCGAAGGCGCACATCGTGCCGTGCTCGACGGGATAGCGGCCGGGGGTCCTGCGTACGCCGGGCGGCGCCCAGCTGCGCTCCGCGTCGATCCTGACCTCCTCGCCGAGCACCGACCGGACGTGCGCGGCGTTGATGCCGGTGTCGCAGACGGCGACGGTCACGCCCTCGCCGTCGTGGCCCTGCTCCCACAGGTCGGAGGCGCGCAGCAGCCGCCTGACCTCCTGCCAGTCGCCGGCCGGGCCGTCGCCGCCGCAGGTGGGGCCGGCCGCGCGGATGCGCGGGTCGGCGTAGACGCCGGCCACCTCGCGGACCGCCGACTGCAGCCGGGCGAGCCTGATCGGCAGCTCCGAGTCGGGGATCTCGCCGCGGACCAGCACCGACGCGTGCTCGGGTGACAGCGAGAACTCCACGCGCGAGGAGAGCGAGAGCGGGCCGCCGTGGGCCGCGCTCGGTCTGGCGCGCGGCACCGCCACCGGGCCGTACGCCTCGTCGATCAGCACGCCGGGCAGGTCGGCGGGCAGGTCGGCGACGACGTCGGCCACCGTGCTGGCGACCCCGGGGTCGAGCACGGACGCCACGACGTCGGCCGCCGGGCGGAGCTGGATCAGGACACGCATGTGATCACCTTCAAGAGAAGCGTGTTCGTTTGATTACGCTCCGTGATACATGCCTTGACCGGCCTTTGGCAATGCCAGGGGGCGCGGGTAGGGCCCGCGCCCCCCGGGTCTCACGCCAGGGTCGCGGCGTGCGGGTCCCAGCCGTCCGGCA
The DNA here is from genome assembly GCF_900111685.1 of Nonomuraea wenchangensis. Taxonomy (GTDB): domain Bacteria; phylum Actinomycetota; class Actinomycetes; order Streptosporangiales; family Streptosporangiaceae; genus Nonomuraea; species Nonomuraea wenchangensis. The sequence goes on along the minus strand of NZ_FOHX01000017.1, from coordinate 228,002 downwards.
GCGGCTCGGGCGCGGTCAGTGTCGAGGTGATCGGCCGGAACTCACCGCGCTCGCCCGCCTCGGCGATCGCGGTCATGAGTTCCAGCACGTGGTACGCCAGCTCGCCGGAGGCCCGGTGCGGCGTGCCCGCCCGCAGCGACCTGGCCAGGTCCAGGACGCCGATGCCCCGGCTCGTGGTGGTGCCCGAGACCGGCAGCTCGCGCCAGTCCTTGTCGTGCGCGCCACGGGCCAGCAGCGGCCCCTCGAAGGTGTTGGGATCGGGCAGGGAGAGCGCGCCCTCCGTGCCGATGATCTCGATCACCCGGCGGTTGACGGGGGAGTCGAAGCTGAACGTGGCCGCCGCCGTCGCCGTGCCGGGGAAGTCCAGCAGGGCGTTGACATGGGTGGGCACGTCCACGGGGAATGTGGTGCCCGCCTTGGGGCCGGAGCCCACGACCCGCTCGGCGCGGGCCCTGCGGGTGCTCGCCGCGACCCGGGCAACCGGGCCGAGCAGGGACACCAGGGCGGTCAGGTAGTAGGGGCCCAGGTCGAACAGCGGGCCGCCGCCCGGCTGGTAGAAGAACTCGGGATTGGGGTGCCAGGACTCGGGGCCGAGGCTCTGCGTGGCGGCCGTGACGGCGACCGGCTCGCCGATCAGGCCGGAGCGCAGGGCGTGCAGGGCGGACTGCAGCCCGGCGCCTAAGAAGGTGTCGGGCGCGCCGCCCGCCCGCAGGCCGCGCGCGGCGGCCTCGGCGAGGATCGCGGCGCCCTCGGCCGGGTCCATGGCGAACGGCTTCTCGCCGTACACGTGCTTGCCGGCGCGCAGCGACTCCAGCGCGACGGCCGCGTGCGCGGCCGGCACGGTGAGGTTGACGACGAGCTCGACCTCGGGCAGCGCGAGCACGTCGGCGAGCGAGCCGGAGACGGGCACGCCGTGCTCGCGGGCGACCGCGGCGGCCCGCCCGGCGTCGAGGTCGGCGACGGCGAGCACGCGCACGTCGGGGAACGAGGTGAGGTTGCGGAGGTACTGGCCACTGATGACACCGGCGCCGACCAGGGCGACGCCGACGGGGCCTGCGGTCAACGGGCCTCCAGTGAGGTGAGGTAGGCGTGGCTGTCGGCCAGCGCGGCGAAGACGTCGCCGGCGCACTCGTCGAGCTCGACGACGCGCCAGGCGTCCGGCGCGGCGGCGAGCACGGCGGGCACGGGCATCGCGCCCGCCCCCACGGCGGTGTGCGGCTCGCCCTTGACGACCGGGCCGTCCTTCACGTGCAGCGCGACCACGCGCCCGGCGAGGCGGCCGAGCAGGGCGGGCACGTCGGCGCCGCCGACCGCCGCCCAGTAGGTGTCGATCTCCAGGAACACCTCGGGCGCGAGCAGGTCGGCCAGCGCCTCCAGCGCGTGCCGGCCGTCGATCCGCGGCTCGATCTCCCACCAGTGGTTGTGGTAGCCGATCCGTACGCCGTGCCCGGCCGCCCGCTCGGCCAGGCCGTTGAGCAGGTCGGCGGTGCGCCGCAGGCCGTCGGTGGTGGTGAACTCCTCGTGGGGGATGCCGCCCGGCACGATCGCCAGGTCGGTGCCGACCGTGGCGATCGCGTCGAGCACGGCGGTCGTGTCCTCGGTGAGCAGCGCGTACGCGTGCGTGGCCGACACCCGTAACCCGAGGTCGTCGGCCACCCTGCGGAAGCCCTCCGGGTCGGCGGTGGGGTCGAAGGGCTCGACCGCCGCGTAGCCGATCCCGGCGAGCCGCCGCAGCACGGCGTCGCGATCGGCGGCCAGCGCATCCCTGACGGTGTAGAGCTGGACGCTGATCGGCGTGCTCATCCGCGGACTCCCATGAGGTGTTCGAGCGCGAGCTGGTTGAGCCGGGTGAAGTGGAAGCCGCGGGCGGCGGCCTCCTCGACGTCGAAGTCGTCCTTCGCGAGGTCCTGCCAGGTCTCGCCGGCGGCCAGGGTGGGCTGGGCCAGCTCGGTCACGCGGGAGGCGGCCAGGGCCTCCTGGACCTCGGGGTCGGCGCGGAAGGCGCGGGACTTCTCGCGCAGGATGAGGTAGGTGCGCATGTTGGCGGCGGCGGAGTCCCACACGTCCTGCGCGTCCTCGGTGCGCAGCGGCTTGTAGTCGAAGTGGCGCGGGCCGTCGTAGCCGCCGTTCTCCAGCAGGTCGACCAGGAAGAACGCGCTCTTGAGGTCGCCGTGGCCGAAGATCAGGTCCTGGTCGTACTTGGGGCCGTGCTGGCCGTTGAGGTCGATGTGGAAGAGCTTGCCGTGCCAGAGCGCCTGGGCGATGCCGTGGACGAAGTTGAGCCCGGCCATCTGCTCGTGGCCGACCTCCGGGTTGAGCCCGACCATCTCGGGGTGCTCCAGCTCGCCGATCAGGCCGAGGGCGTGGCCGATCGTGGGCAGCAGGATGTCGCCGCGCGGCTCGTTGGGCTTGGGCTCCAGGGCGAAGCGGATGTCGTAGCCCTTGTCGATGACGTACTGGCAGAGGAGGTCCAGGCCCTCCTTGTAGCGGTCGAGCGCGGCCTTGACGTCCTTGGCGGCGTCGGACTCGGCGCCTTCGCGGCCGCCCCAGCACACGTACGTCTTCGCGCCGAGCGAGGCGGCGAGGTCGACGTTGCGCATGACCTTGCGGAGGGCGTAGCGGCGTACGTCGCGGTCGTTGCTGGTGAACGCGCCGTCCTTGAAGACGGGGTGCGTGAAGAGGTTGGTGGTGGCCATGGGGACCTTCATGCCGGTCTCGTCCAGGGCCTTCTTGAAGGCGGCGATGGCCTTGTCGCGGTCGGGCTCGACGGCGAGCAGGTCGTCGTCGTGGAAGGTGACGCCGTACGCGCCGAGCTCGTGGAGCTTGTGCACGCTCTCGACCGGGTCGAGCGGGGCCCGGGAGGCGTCGCCGAACGGGTCGCGCGCCTGCCAGCCGACAGTCCAGAGGCCGAAGGTGAAGCGGTCATCGGGGGTCGGGGTGAATCCGGTCATTTTCCTGCGCTCCGGTTCTTTAGTCCATAATCTGTACATAATCCTGAGGAGGTGGACCGGGTGTCGTCAAGAGGAGTACGGCATGATTCCATGCGCGCCCGTAACCTGGCCGTAGTGCTCGACGCCATCCACCGCACCGGACCCCATACCCGCGCGGCCCTCGCCGAACGGACCGGGCTCACCAAGACCACCGTGTCCAGCCTGGTCGCCGACCTGCTGGAGGCCGGCGTGGTCAGCGAGCGCGGAGCCGTACGCGGCGGCGAGCGCGGCCGGCCGGGCGTCGCGGTCAGCCTGAGCGGGCAGCGCGTGGCCACGCTGGGGCTGGAGGTCAACATCGACTACCTCGCCGCCTGCGTCGTCGACCTGACCCGCGCCGTCCGGCTGCGCCGCACCCGCCCCGCCGACAACCGCAACTCCGACCCCGCCGAGATCCTGGGCCTGCTGCGCGCCCTCGCCCGCGAGACCATCGAGGCCGCCGAGGCCGGCGGGCTGCGCGTCATGGGCGCCGCGCTGGCCGTGCCCGGCACCGTGGAGGACGGCGTGCTGCGGAGCGCGCCGCACCTCGGCTGGCGGGACGTACGGGTCGCCGACCTCGCCGGCGACCTGCCGCTCGCGATCGACAACGAGGCCAACCTGGCGGCGCTCGGCGAGCTGTGGTTCGGCTCGCGGGAGGCCGACTTCCTGTACGTCTCCGGCGAGATCGGCATCGGCGCCGGCCTCGTCGTCGGCGGTGCGCTGTTCCGGGGGACGTACGGGCTGGCCGGCGAGCTGGGCCACGTCGTCGTCGTGCCCGACGGGCCCGCCTGCCGGTGCGGCGGGCGGGGCTGCCTGGAGGTGTACGCCGGCCAGGACGCGCTCCTCGGCCCCCTGGAGTCGGTGACCGCCCTGGTCGAGCGGCTGGAGGCGGGCGAGCCGCGGGCGCTGGAGGCGTGCGCGCGGGCCGGACACGCGCTCGGGGTGGCGCTCACCTCCGCCGTGCACCTGCTGGACCCCGGCAGGATCGTGCTCGGCGGCGTCTTCGCCCCGCTCTTCCCCTGGCTCGACGCACCCGTGAAGGACGGGCTCGGCGCCCGGCTCGGCCAGATGCGCGGCGCCCCGCCCCCGCTCGTCGTGTCGGGGATCGGCGCGGACGCGGCGGTGCTCGGCGCAGCCGGGCTGGTCATCCAGCGCATCCTCGCCGACCCCGCCCAGGCGCTCGGCCTCTGAACGCGCGTCCTTACGATGACGGGCATGTTGATCGAAGAACGGGAGCTCGGCGACGCGGAGCTGGGCACGTTGCTCGACGCGGCCTACGCCGAGCTGGTGACCCGCTACGGACCCCAAGGGCGCTCGCAGGTGAAGCCGGGAGCCCGGTTCCTGGTGGCGGTCGTGGACGGGCAGGCGGTCGGCTGCGGGGCGGTGCAGCAGCTCGACGCGGTGACCGGGGAGCTCAAGCGCATGTACGTCATTCCCGGCCGGCGGGGTCGCGGGATCGCGACGGCGCTGCTCGGCGCGCTGGAGGAGCTGGCTCTCTCCCTGGGGCACCAGAGGCTGCGGCTAGCCACCGGCCTGCGGCAGCCGGAGGCCATCGCGCTGTACGAGCGGTGCGCGTACACGCTGACCGAGCCCTACGGCAGCTACGCCGACGCGCCCCTGACCCGCTGCTACGCCAAGGCGCTCTAGCGGCCGCCAAGTCGGCACCAAGAAGGGCCCAAGAGCGGCGGCGCACCCTGGTGGCATCCCCTAGCAGAGGAGCGACCCCATGGCGCCCAACACGATCGGATTCCGCATCACCCACCGGGCCATGCGCGGCGACACACGCCGCCTGGCCCGCACGATGGACGGCATCGCCGCCGGCGACGAGCGGGCCGACGCCGCCCGGCTCAAGGCCATCGCCACGTTCGCCACGAAACTGTGCGCCGGCATCCACCACCACCACAAGGCCGAGGACGACGTGCTCTGGCCGGTGATCGTCCGCTCGGCCGGGGCCGAGGTGGACCTGACGGACCTCACCGACGACCACACCCAGCTCGACCCGCTGCTGGACGAGATCACCCAGGCGGCCGGGCGGCTCGGCCAGGACCCGGCCGCCGCCAAGCGGCTGGCCAGGACCCTCGGCATCCTCGCCGACCTGCTCGACGAGCACATCGAGGAGGAGGAGCGGCTGCTGTTCCCGATCATCGAGAAGTACGTCTCCGAGGCCGACTGGCACAAGGTCGAGACCGAGGTGCGCAAGGGCGGCGACACGGCCTTCGACCTGCCGCGCATCGCCCAGTACGCGCGCCCTGACGAGCTCGCCGAGCTGCGCAGGGCGGCGGGGCCGGTGCTCGGGGCGCTGATCGCGGTGTTCAGCCGCGGGCACCGCCGCCGCCAGCGGCTCATCTTCGGGAGCCTGTGACGTCTTCGAGGCTTTCGCGGGCGGCCGCCACCCAGTGGGGCGAGCCGATCAGCTCGGCGACCTCCGCCGCCCGCGCGTAGTGCGCGCCCGCCACGGGCAGCTCCAGCAGCCGGGCCAGGTCGCCCAGCACCTGCGCGACCGGCCCGAGCGTGACCGAGCCGCTGCTGAGCCCGGCCACCCGGTCCTCCCATGGCAGCAGGGTGTCGTAGCAGCGCGCGGCCGTCCCGCGGTCCCCGAGCGCCACCGCGGTCTGCGCGTGCATCGCCTCCCACAGCAGCCAGTAGTAGTCGCGCGAGTGCCGCTCGCCGGGCCGCCAGACCCGGCGGGCCGCGTCAAGCTCGCCGACCGTGGTCAGGGCGCGGGCGTACAGCTCGCGGGTCCCGGGGTTCGACAGGCGCGCGTACAGGGCGGACAGCTCAGGGAGCGAGTCCCGTACGTCGCCGCGCGCCACACGCACCGCGAACCGGCTGAGCATGCCCATGGCCTCGGCGTTCACCGCGCCGCGCTCGGCCATCTGCCCGGTGATCGTGGTGTACGCCTCCTCGGCCGCGTCGAAGTCGCCCTCGACGAGCCTGCGCAGCGCACCGAAGAGCGACAGCACGACCAGCGACAGGCCGAGCTGGCCGCTCGTGGAGGACTCCAGGCCCGCGTCGGCGTGCCGGCCCGCCGCCTCCAGGTCGCCCCTGCCGAGCGCGGCCATGAGCAGCGCGAAGTGGGCCAGCGTCAGGTAACCGACCAGCCGGTGCGTCCGGCCCAGCTCCAGCAGCTCCCCGCCCAGCGCGGCCAGCTCCTCGCGCCGCTCGGGGGAGAGCAGCGAGAAATAGCGGGCGTTGAGCGCCAGGCACAGCAGGTCGGGCCGGCCCAGCTCGCGGGCCAGCGCCACCGCCTCGGCCCCGGCGGCCTCCACCCGCTCGTCGTCGTGGCCCTCCATGGCGAAGACCAGCGCGGCGAGCAGCCGGCAGCGCGCCTCCGGCCCGTGCCCAGCGGCCAGCTCCCGCTCCACGGCCGCGACGAACTCCGCGTCGTAGCGGGTGTCGGGTTGGATGGTCCAGATCACCGGGGCGTCGTACGAGGTCAGCGCGCGCACCCCCGGCGACAGCCGGACCGCCTCCGCCCGCGCCTCGACCGCCCCGGCCACGTCGCCCGCGTGGCCGAGCGCCGACACCAGGCCGCACAGCAGCTCCAGCCGGGTGTCGTCGTCGCCCGCGTACGGCAGCGCCGCCCGGTACAGCGCCGCCGCCTCCCGGTGCGCGTGCAACCCCGACGCCTGCGCCGCCGCCGCCCGCGCGTGGCCGACCGCGCCCGGCGCCCCGGCCTCCAGCGCGTGGTGCGCCAGCGCCGCCACCTCGCCCGGCCGCAGCCGCTCCAGGGCGGCCACCACGCGCCCGTGCAGGCGGGTGCGCCGGATCCGCGCCGTGTCCTCGTACAGGACCTCCCGCACCAGGACGTGCGTGAACCGCACCCGCCCCGGGCCCGGCTCGGATAACAGGCCGGTCATGACCCCGGCCTCCAGGCCGTCGAGCACCGTGTCCTCGTCGCCGTCCTGCAGCGCGACCAGCACGTCCACGTCCGCGTCGCGGCCGACCACGGCGGCGTTGCGCAGCACGGTCTGCGCCGTGGCGGGCAGGCGGGCGATCCTGCGCCTGATCAGGTCGCGTACGCCGGGCGGCAGCGCCCGCGTGGCCCCCGGGCCCTCCGAGGCCAGCAGCCGGGCGATCTCGCACACGAACAGCGGGTTGCCCAGCGTGCGCTCGCACACCGCGCGCACGGTCGCCGCGTCCGGGGCCCGTTCGGTGTGGCGTTCCAGCAGCTCGGCGACCGCTTCCTCGCCCAGTCCTGACAGCTCCACGTGCCGGCTGCCCGCCGCCAGCGCGGCCAGCGTCGTGCCCAGGTCCTCGGTGGTCTCGGCCGGGCGGAACGTGGCCACCACCAGCAGCCGGGCGGTCTGCGGCAGGTGGCGCAGCAGGTGCAGGGTCTCGCCGTCGGCGCGGTGGACGTCCTCCAGCACCACCAGCAGGGGCGCGCAGGAGGCGAGGTAGCCGGCGACCGCCCTGGCGAGCAGGAACTGGTTGGGGATGGGGACACCGTCGTGCAGCAGCGGGGCCAGCCCGGCCGGGTCCTCAGGCGGGAGCTCCTCGGCGAGCGTACGGACGATCTCGCTCCACGCCCACGCGGGCGGGGCCCCGCCGTCGGTCTCCGGGCAGCGGCCGAACGCCACCCGCCAGCCGCGCCCGGCCAACTCGACCGCGAACGCCTCGGCCAGCGTGCTCTTGCCCGCGCCCGGCTCGCCGCCCAGCCAGACGGTGCGGTGGGTGGGCTGGGCGGCCTCCTCGCGCAGGACCGCCAGCTCGCGGGCGCGGCCGACGAGCACGGGGGCCGCGGGCTCCTCCCGCTCTTCGGGTGCCGCCTTCTGGGGCTGGGCGGAGGCCGACCTGGGCACCTCCGGCGCGTTGAGCGTGTCGGCGTGCTGGAGTATGTCCTGTTCGAGGGCCCGCAGCTCCGGCCCGGGGTCCACGCCCAGCTCGTCCGCCAGCCGCTCCCTGGCCCGCCGCAGCACGGTCAGCGCCTCCGCCTGCCCGCCCGCCCGGTAGCAGGCCAGCGCCAGCAGCCGTACGCCGCTCTCCCGCAGCGGGTGCCGCTCCACGTGCCCGCGCAGCTCCGCCACGACCTCCGCGTGCCTGCCCAGCAGCAGCGCGGCCTCCGCCCGGTGCTCCACGGCGAGCAGCCGCAGCTCGGCCAGCCGCTCCACCTCGGGCACGGCCCACTCCTCGTCGGCGAACTCCTCGTACGCCGCCCCCGTCCACAGCCCGAGCGCCCGGTCCAGCAGCTCGTACGCGACCGCCCCCGCCCCCTGACGCAGCGCCGCCCCCGCCTCCTCGACGATCCGGGGCAGCCGCCAGGCGTCCACGGCGTCGTCCGGCAGCCGCAGCCGGTAGCCGGGCGGGGCGCTCACGACGACCCGGGCCGGCGCGCGCGGCGGCCGGTCGGGCTCCAGGACGCGGCGCAGGTTGGAGACGTACACCTGGAGCGCGGCCAGCGCCTTCGGCGGCGGCTGCCCCCGCCACAGGTCGTCGATGAACCGGTCGGTGGACACGACCTGCCCGCCGGCCACGGCCAGCCGCGCGAGCACCGCCCGCTGCCTGGCCGGTCCGAGGTCCACGGCCCGCCCGTACGCCTCGGCCTGGAGCGGGCCGAGCACGCGGAGCGTGAGCGCGGGCGGTTCCTCCGGATCGGGCGGGAACGGTCCAGGTGTCACTCGCAACAGAGTGGGGCAAAAGGGGAGCTTCTGGCAATCCGCAGCCGTCAGGCGCAGCGGTAGCCGGACGGGAACTGCGAGCCGCCGGTGGTCCGGCTCGCCTGGAACCCGAACGTCGTGCTCTGCCCCGGAGCCAGGGAGCCGTTGTGCGCGGCGTTCCGCGCCGTCACGGTCTGGCCGCTCACCGTCAGCACGGCGTTCCACGAGCCGGTGATGACGTGGCCGGGCGGCAGCGTGAACGTGACCGACCAGCCGTTGATCGCGGTGGCGCTCGTGTTGGTGACCGTCACGGGCTGGATCACGTAGCCGTTGCCCCACTGGGTCTGGGTGGTGGCGGTCACGGCGCAGGTCTCCGGCTGGCCGACGCCGGACGGCGGAACCCGGATGATCCGGTCGTCGGCGGCGACCGGAGTGCCACGGCCGTCCCGGTTGCTGGTCGAGAGCCACAGCCAGCCGTCCGGGCCCACTGCGGCGGCCCGGAGCCGTCCGTACGCGCCCTGCAGCTCGGGGACCGGCGTGCCCGCCGTGCCGCTCGGGGTGAGCGGCACCGCCCACACCCGCTGCCCGCGCAGCGCCGCCGCGAAGAGCGTGCCGTTCGCGTACGCGAGGCCGCTCGGCGACGCCTCCGCCGTCGTCCAGGTGACGATCGGGTTGCGGAAGGAGGAGCCGGAGCAGACGCCCTCGCAGGTCGGCCAGCCGTAGTTGCCGCCCGCCACGATCTGGTTGATCTCGTCCCAGGTGTTCTGGCCGAACTCGGCGGCGTACATGCGGCCCTGCGCGTCCCACGCGAGGCCCTGCACGTTGCGGTGACCGTAGCTGTAGACCGGCGAGCCGGGGAACGGGTTGCCGGCCGGGACGCCGCCGTCGGGCGTCAGGCGCAGGATCTTGCCCGCCAGGCTGTTGAGGTTCTGGGCGTTCGAGGTCGTGTTGGCGTCGCCGGTGGAGACGTACAGCATGCCGTCCGGCCCGAACGCCAGCCGCCCGCCGTCATGGATCGTCGCGCTCGGCACGCCGGACAGCAGCACCGGCTGCGTCTGGGGCGCGGTGAGCCGCAGCCTGACCAGCCGGTTGTCCCCGGCCGTGCTGGTGAAGTAGGCGTACACCCAGCCGTCCTGCGCGTACGACGGCGAGACGGCGATCCCCAGCAGGCCGCTCTCGCCCGACGCGCTCACCCCGCTGATCGTGGCGACCGCCGTGGCCGGCTGCCCGGGGCGTACCTGCATGATCCGCCCGGTGCCCCGCTCCGACACGAGCGCGCTGCCGTCCGGCAGGAACGCGATCGCCCACGGCACCTGCAGCCCCGTGGCCGCCACCTCCGCCCGGTCGAAGTCGAACCCGCCTGCCGCCTGCGCCCGCGCCTCGGGCGCGGTGACCAGGAACGCGAGCAGGGCCAGGACCAGAGCCGGGATGACGCGACCGCGCCGCATGACGGACTCCTTGACCGGATCGGGGCAAACCGCTGTCAGCACCGTAGGCATGCCGTCCGCCCGATCTCAACGCGCCGGTGCGGGAAAGCCCGCCCACCTGCGCCGCCCCGCTGAAACTTTCAGCAGACAGAACGGGTCACGCCGGCTCGGCCACGGCCTTCTTCATGAGGGCGGCGATCCGCGCCTCCTCGTCGGGGCCCAGGTCGGTGAGGGCGTACGCGGCCGGCCACATGGTGCCGTCGTCCAGGTTCGCGACGTCGTTGAAGCCGAGCGTCGCGTAGCGCGACTTGAACTTCAACGCGGGCTGGAAGAAGCAGAGGACCTTGCCGTCCTTGGCGTACGCCGGCATCCCGTACCAGAGCCTCGGCGTGAGCTCGGGGGCGTTGGCCTTGACGATGGCGTGGATGCGCTCGGCCAGCTCCCGGTCCGGCCCCTCCATCTCGGCGATCTTCGCGAGCACGTCCGGCTCCAGGTCGACCTGCTTGGAGCCACGCCGCGCCGCCTTCTTCAGCTCCTGAGCGTGGTCCTTCATCGCGGCACGCTCCTCCTCCGAGAAACCCTCGAAGGCGGTGGATTTGGTGTTCTTCGCGGCGCTCATGCCGGTTCCTCCTGTGGTGCTGCTTGTTGGGCGGTTCCCATGCTAGGGAGGCACCTGGGCGTACGGCTTCTTGAAAACTGACCTGAAGCACACCGGCGCCACATGTGCTGAAATTTGCCACGATGATCGGACATATCCTCATCGCCGCCATGCTGTCTGCGCCGACCACCTCCGCGCCGGCACTGCACGTGATGACCTGGAACGTCTGCGCCGGCACGAACAGCGCCTGCCCGCTCTATGGTCGCTCCACCGCCGACCTGGCCTGGCACGTCGCCGTCCTGGCCAGCGACACGGACGCGATCTTCCTCCAGGAGTTCTGCACGGGCGCGGACGCCGACCTCGAACGCGAACTGGAAGCCCGCACCGGCCGGGCGTGGACCGTCAAGTCGGCCCCCCTCACCCACCCGGACGGCTCCCCGTACCAATGCCACCCCGACCGAACCGGCAGACCACGCGGAACCCAGAGCGTCACCCTGGCCGTAGCAGGCCCGGACGTTCGCTTCGAGGTGCACCCGCTCACCTCACCCCCGTGGGGCCCCCGCCGCTTTGCGATCTGCACGGCCGACCGCGCGTTCTGCACCACCCACCTCTCCTCCGGCATGCGGAACGACGACCGCCAGAAGGGCGCCCCCTACCGGCACACCCAGCTCCGCGAGCTGCTGAAGCTCGGCGCGGACGTCGTCGGCGGCGACCTCAACCTGGTGCCACGTGCCGCCGCCATCGCCTACAAGGGCCGCGACGAGTGCGACCCCCGCAACCGCTGGACGTACGTCACCCGCAAACGCAAGATCGACTACCTGTTCGCCCGCGACGGCCGCGTACGCCGCTGCTTCCTCGACTACGCCCGCAGCGCATGGTCCGACCACGTCCCCCTGCACGCCTGGATCAGCCGGCGGTGAACCCCAGCGCCCGGATCTGGTCGAGCCACTCCGCGCCCAGCCGCCGCCCGTCCGGAAGCTGATCGCCCAGCTCCCACCGCCAGGTCGCGATGATCGCGAGCACGAGAGCCCGGCACTCACGCAGCAAGTCCGGACTCACCCCCGCATAGTGCTCGCCGACCTCTTCCGGCGCATGAGCGAGGTCGAACTCGACCGGCCCACGGCAACACGTCTCCAGATCGATGAACAGCAACCCGTTCTCGGTGCTGAGCACGTTGCCCGGATGCGGCTCGCCGTGCAGAAGCTGCTCGGCTCCGCCCCGCTCACCGATCACTCGTCTGAGGCTCCGCAACGTGTCCCCGAGCAGCTCCCGATCCGCGTCGGCAAGTTCCGGCGTGAGGTCGTGACTCGCCACAAGCCGTTGAGCCTGCTCGACCCGATCCATGAAGTGCGGCGCAGGGAAATCGAGCTCACGCATGCCCGCATGCAGCCGTTCGAGCGCCTTGGCGTACTCGACCGGAGAGATCTCCCGAGACGACGCAGGCTCGTAGTAGGTCCACAGCGTGACCACGAACCCGTCACGCTCATGAACACCCGGCTCCACCCGAGGGTCGAGAGCCGCCACAGGACAACCGGACTCGACCAGCCTCTGGGCAAGCTCGACCTCGAACTGCGCGACCTGCTGCGCCACGGGCGCCACCCGGGCCACGACGTCACACGGCAGCAGCCGCAGGGTGAGCTTGTTCGAATTATGAAGAACGATCGCGTCGTCGGCCGTCAGCCCGAGCGACGAGGCGACCGACCTGGCCGCCGCCACCGCGCGGGGGACATCTGTAGCCTGCATCCTCGCTGTGCCATCCTCTTCAAACGGTGCGACTCGGGCACATCACCAAGCCAGCGACGGTCGCTCTCGAGAGCGTGGCGGCTTCGTGGAAGATAGTCCCGGCATGCCTGTACGTGGACAGCGCCCGCAACGCTCCTACCCTTTCGAACGATGCACAGGCAAGACGAGATGTGATCGCCCTCCCCATACGTAGCGCAGTGACGTAGCCGAACGGAGCGGAGACAAGGTGCAGGTCAACAATTTCGGATCGGTGACCAACCAAACCAACATCGAACGCAACATCTCTTTTCCTCAGGCTGACATCCAAGCCGGAATCGCACAGATCGGGCGTCTGATTGCAGCCGGGGCCATCCCGGAGGCCGCAGGGGCGGAGGTCGTCGCTGAAGTCGAGGAGAGTTTGAACGAGGCGGACGGCAAACCTACCAACCGTCTCAAAGCCTCACTGCAGAAGCTCCGCGATCTGCTGGCGATCGGTGGGGCATCCGCCGATGACGTGGCCAAGGTCGCCAGCGCGATCACTGCAGTATCGGCGATCATCGGCGGATGACATGACGGATCTCGCTGACGAGAAGGACACCACCGGCCCTGGCCCGAGCGAGATGCACGTCAACAATCACGCCCATGTCGAGAACCAGCAGAACATAGAAAACTTCTATGCGGGAGACCGGAAGCCGGAGGAATACCTCGACGCGGCTCGCCGGGCCCTGGCGGAGCATCAGTGGGGGCAGGGCTGCCAGCACTACGCGGACTACTTCAGGCGAGAGCCCGCCTCCTCTCGGAGCAAGATGGCCGAGGTACGAACAGAGTATGCCTTTGCGAAATTGCAAGGGAGACGTCCGCGCGCCCATCTGGATCGGATTCAGAACGAAATATACGCACTGCTGTCCAAAGCTTGCGAACTCGATCCGGACTCAGCGGCAGCCGCCGTCCTCATGGCCATCTTCAACGAAGACCTCGACCATGCCTTTCTTCGGGAGGGAAGTTTTTCGGACGAGGCTCAGAGGGCGAGTGCAGGACTGAGTCTTGAGTGGGCGCGGCGGATCGTGACGGCGATCTCGGTTCGCGAATCACCAACGTGGCAGGCTCTCGATGAACGGGTCACGCCCGGTGGGACTGTGCCCATTCCGGTACTTTCGCTCAGTGATGACGAACGCGTCGAGCGCGAACATCGTATGCGAACCTTGTTCACGCCGGCACCGGCCGCACCGGTGAGAGAACCACGGCTCAACCCCCTCTACGGGTTTTTCCCTTTGGCGGGGGGAGGCGTGACCCTCTGGGTCGCCATCACACTTCTGTCATCTTACGGCGGTCCCTTGTGGTCCCTTCTGTCGCCGGTGCCGTACATCGGTATGGTTGGCGTCTTCTTGGCTTCTCTCGGTGGCTATTTGACAGTCAAAGCCTCGTTCTTCAACTGGCGGCGCAATCGCCTCTTCCGGCGCGCCATGGAAGACTATCGGGAGGAGTCGCGCACCTATGAAGAGAACCTTCCGTCGGAGGATCAGATAAGTCGCTGGCTGAAACACGACGTAAATGTCATCGTCGATCGAGCGCTCACGCGGCTGGGTATTGTGATGGAGGAACTACACAACACCGGCCGCATCACCGACCCGCTTGTCATCGTAGGTCCCGCGAATCCTCCAAAGACCAAGCTGGTGAGGCACCATAAAGTGGGGGACGGTTACATCGCATCACGCTATACCGTCTTTGTGGTGTGCATGGCGGATCAGAAGCTAGGGGCCTACCGGACAGTATTGAATTCTATCACTGGCGCACGGGAGCCTGAGGAGCAGACCAGTGAATATCGCTATCGAGACATCGTCTCAGTCAATGTGAACACCGTTCGACTGGATCTTCCACCGGGAGCGAAGAAGACGGAGGACGCCGAACCCACTTATGCCTTCGTGGACGCACAGCAGAAGGACACCGTCGCCGAACGGTTCACTCTCATCGTTCCAGGGGACCGCTTCACCGTGACAACCAAGGTCAGCACAGACGATCACAAAAGTTCGCGTGTCGATTTCTCGCGGGCGGATCGCGCACTGGCCGCCATACGCCGACGTATCGCCGCCAGCACTGGGCCGGCTTAGCGCCGCTTCACCAGTTCCTCTGCTGCTGTACGTGTTACTGACCTACGACCCATGCAGGCTCCTCGAAGTTATGCGGGGTTGAGGCACTTTCGGCCGCGTGGGGTGGTGGCGTTACGCGTCGTGCCATCTTCCCGCCGCCCGTCGGCCCTGCTCGATCACCAGTGGGCCGAGGAGCGAGAGGCGCAACCGGCGACCGTCGAGGGGACCGAGCACGGCGATCACTTGGGCGTGCTGCGCTTCGACTCCCCGGGATACGGCGGTGCCAGCTCCGGCACGTGAGCTGGGAGGAGTGGTTCGCCACGTTCGACGAGCGTGGCCTGAACTTCATCTACCAGGAGTGCAGGAGCGACGGCAGCCCAAGCAACTCCTTCCGGCTGGAGAACCCTCAGCGCGTGGATGGCTGACCACGAACTCGACGACCGGCGGTCGCTGGCCGTGGAGCGGACTCCCGGTCGCCGCAGCACCCTGATCCCACGACCTCAGCGGAGAACGTCAGATCCTCGCCCCACGGGCGATGCGGTACAGCACGTTCGGACGCAGCGGCCCTTCCGGCTCGGTGGGATCGTCGAAGTCGTCAGCCGGGTCCCGGGTCATGCCGATCCGGCGCATCACCGCCTGGGAACGATGGTTGGTGGCCGTGGTGACGGCGAGGATCTCAGGAAGCTCAAGAGCATCGAAGCCGTGGGCGAGGACCGCCATCGCAGCCTCGGTGGCGTAGCCATGGCCCCAGGCCGAGCGGGCGAGCCGCCACCCGATCTCCACCCCTGTGAACGGCATGTGGGCGTCCACTTCGTCCAGGCCCGCGAAGCCGATGAACTCGCCCGTGGCCTCGATCTCGACCGCCCACCACCCGTAGCCTCGCTGGTCGAACTCGGCCTGAAATCGCGACACGGAGGCATCGCTCTGTTCGCGGGTGAGCAGGTCGCCCAAGTGCTCCCGGACCTCGGGATCAGCGTTCATCGCCGCCCACGGTTCGAGGTCGGAGTCACGCCATCGGCGCAGGATGAGGCGATCGGTACGCAGTTGAGCCATGCTGCCCCAGCCAACCTGAGCTCCGGCGCAGAGGCAATCGCTTTTCCTACGGGGTGGCGCAGAGATACGGCCGGCCGGCCGAGCGATAGAGCACGACGATCAGGACGACGAGGGCGGCGAACCACCCGACGAGCAGGACGGGCGACAGCTCTCCGTAGCCGTACCTGGCCAGCAGGCCGACCCCGCCCAGACCGGCCACCGCCCAACGCAGCACGTCCAGCAGGGCGACCTGGGAGCTGTCGCCGCGTGAGCGCATCCGGATCACGAGCGCGTCCACGATCAGCCAGACCGTGATCAGGCCACCGACCGTGACGGCGATGCCGACCACGTGCTTGATCGGCGCGTCCGTGCGTACACCGTCCGCGAGGACGGCCACCAGCGAGACGGGGGCCATGCAGACCGCCCATGCCCGGGCCACGGCGAAGGCGTCGCCCGGTCGCTGCAACGACAGCAGCCCGGCGGCGCACAGGCTCCAGCCGACGGGGTCGAACAGCAGGTCGAAGCCGTTGAGCCGGAGCGCGCCGAAGGCGATGACCAGCCCGGTGGCGATCTTCGTGACGGGACGCACGCGCGGTGCCCTTCTCTCATCGGGCGGTCGTCAGAACTCGCCGCTCACTGCCTTGTTGCACACCACACCGGCCAGGCCGCGTTGCCAGGCCACGGGAACCTGGCCTTCGCTCCCGGTCAGCTGCCAGGGGTCCAGAGTCACCTCCGACGAACCAGATCCCAGCCAGGTCCGGTAGGTGAATCGGATCGGCTGCGGCTCGTGCGGCACCGCCGCGCAGTCGGCGATGACGAGCCGCCGTATCACCGTCTTGAACCCGTTGCCCGCGACGGTGATCTCGGCGGGATCGTCGTCCGTGTCCTTGGGAGGGAGCAGGCGCAGGCCCGGTATGGGCATCGAGATATCCGTGATGGTGATTGGGGTGATCGTCCCGTTCTCAAGCTCGATCCAGACATTGGTCGACAGCACCCCATTGTCGTCCACTCCGGCGCTGAGATGGAAATCACTGATTTCCCAGCGGACGTCCGGCCTTATCGACCCCGACCACCACAAGCCCATCGCGCCGCATATCAGCACGAGACAACTGGACACGGCGAGCGGCAATTGCCTCCGCGGGGCAACGCCGAATTGCTGCCATAAGTCCGCTGAAGTCACGAGACGGAACCATATATCGTGGCGCCTTGTGACGACACCCCCGATGATTTCCTGGGTGGCCGCGGTGATCACCGTGCTCGCGGCGGCCGTGCCGCTCAGCCCGGGGCGTCTCGACAGGTTCGCCGCCCTGGCGGGCCTTGAGGTCACCGCGAACAATGCCCGCCAAATCATCGACCATTTCGCGGGTCTGCGCCGGTGGCGGTTGGTGACCGTCGTCCTCGCGGCTCCCGTGGCGGGCCTGACCGCGGATCCGTTCTATCTCGTCCTGGGCTGGTGCGCGGTTCCGGTATTCCGTGCCGTACGCTCGCCGGCCCCTGATGCCGTCTATCGCCGCGCCTGGATGCTCGCCGTATGCGTTTCCGCCATGACAGCCTGCTATCTCCTGACGGCGCGGGGAATCACGCCGACCCGGCTGGCCCATGCCGCCATCGTGGTCGTGGTGGTGACGGCGATATCGCGTGCCGGGCGAAACGCCGGGCCCGAAATACCGGACGAAACGGAGTCGGTCATTCGCCGATGGTCCGTCCGTACCCGTTATTTAGCGGGATGTGCGACCGTGCTCGCCGGCGTTCTCATCACCCCCTGGCAGGCACAACCGGGTGAACTGCCGCAGTACGCGAAGCCCAGGCAGTTCCCGGAGCAGCAGGTCTCCTTCCAGAAGATCGGCGAGGTCAAACGGCCCACCTGTCCGTGGATCGACCAGATGGACGATCCGTGCCGCTACTGGCGGGTGGACGGCGAGCCGTTCCCGCAGGCCGCGCCGTACGTCGTCATGAAGGGCGGGGCGCCGACGGCGGCGCCGTTCCTGGTGAGCCCCGATCGGCGATCCGTCGTCTACCTGGACCGGACCTCGCGCCGCCTGGTCCACCAGCACGCGGGGAACCGGTATGACCTCAGCGGGCCGCTCGCCGACACGGACGTGCCCGAGGTGAGCGTCAGCGAGCGCGGCAGGTACGTCGCCCTCGCCAAGAACGGCACCCGCGTCATCGACACCAGGTCAAGGAGCGAGATCGTGCTTCCCGGTGCGCTGAAAGTGCTCGAAGTCAACTCGGCGGGGGTGGTGGCCACGACGGCCTCCCACCTGGTGGCCCATGACCATCGCGGCAAGGAGCTTCTGAGCATCGCCATCCCCGGCGCGCTCCTGGAGTCCCGCACCGCCTTCCTCAAGCCGGACGGCAGCCGGCTCGTGGTCATCAGCGATTATGGAAGCCTCGTCGAGACCTACGACCTCACCACCCGAGAGCGGATCCACCGCGTGCGCCCCCGGCTCCCCGACGGTGACCCGATCGAAGAGGGCGTCGGCTGGTCGAGCAAGGGCCCGTTCCAGATCCATCGGGACGCCGGCGAGGAGGAGCGCACGGACTTCTTCCTCGACCTGGCGACCGGCAAGACCAGATACGTCAAGAACGGCCTCCCGGACGGCTACCGCCCCGCGGACCAATAGGACGAAACGCAACACCGATCCCCGCCGCATACCGGTGTACGGGGTTACGATCGAGCCGTGCCCGCTGCTGGGTACCTCGGTGGGGGCTACGGGGCGGCGGCCTCACCGGCGCCGGCTCGGCCGTGGGCCGGAGTCTCCGGGGGCAGCGTATGACGGCCTACATGGCCGAATCGATGACGCACGGGGAGACGTCGATGGGGGAGTATCGCATTCTCGCGGTTGACGACGATCCCGCGATCCTGCGCTCGCTGCGGCGAGGGCTTCGCCTGGAAGGCTTCGACGTCCGGACGGCCGGGTCCGGGCCGACGGCGCTGGAGATCGCGGAGAGCGAGTCGCCGGACGCGATCGTGCTGGATGTGTCGATGCCCGGGATGTCCGGCATCGAGGTGTGCGCGCGGCTACGGCAGCGGAGGGCGGAGGTGCCCGTGCTCATGCTCTCCGCGCTGGACGAGGTCGCCGACCGCGTGGCCGGCTTGGCGGCGGGCGCCGACGACTACGTGGTCAAGCCCTATGACCTCAGGGAACTGGCGCTGCGGTTACGGGCCCTGCTGCGGCGTACGGGCCGCGTGGCGGCCGGCGACGAGACGGTACGCGTAGGGCCGTTGTCCGTCGATCCCGCCACCCGGCGCGTGACCATGAACGGGCGGCGGGTCGAGCTGACCCGGCGCGAGTTCGAGCTGCTGGAGGTGCTCGCGCTCAACGCCGGAATCGTCCTGACCCGGCAGGTGCTGCTGGAGCGGGTGTGGGGCTACGACTTCGAGGTGACCGACAACGCCGTGGACACCTTCGTCGGGTATCTGCGGCGCAAGCTGGAGGCGGAGGGCGAACCGCGGATGGTGCACACCGTACGCGGGGTCGGCTTCGTGCTGCGGGACGACCCCGCGTGAGGCTGTCCACCCGGTTCGTGGTGTGCCTGGCGGCGGTCGTGCCGCTGCTGGTGCTGCTCGCGGGGGTGCTGGTGCTGGGCCTGGTGAGCGCCGATCTGCGTGCCGAACGCGACCGGAGACTGGAGGCACGGCTCAGCGCGCTGACCCCGATGGCCAAGACGTACGCCTGGACCCATCAGCTCAGACCGTGGACGCGCCCGGACTTTCTCGCCCAGCGACTGACCGGTGCCGCGCTGGGCGCCGACGACCCGGGTGGAGTGGTGGTGGACGTGTCCGGCACCGAGGCGCTCGTCATCGGGGACACGCCGCGCTGCCGGCCCGCCCCCACCGTGGACGGCCCCGGCGGCTACACGGAGGGGGAGCGCCGGTGGCGGTACGTCGCCGCGGATCTCGGCCCTGCCGGTAGCCTCGCCCGGGTCTGGGTGTTCGAGCCGGAACAGCTCCTTGAGCGGCAGATCGCGCTGCTCCGGCGCCGTCTGGGCGGCGTGACGCTGATCGCGGCGCTGGCCGGGGTCGGAGCAGGGCTCGTGCTCGGGCGGTTCGCGGTGCATCCCCTGGTGGTGCTGCGACGGCAGGCCCGCGAGCTCGGCCGGTCGGCGCCAGGAACGGTGCGGCTGGGCACCGCCTCCCGGGTCACCGAGATCGACGAACTGGCCGCCCTGCTCAACGAGTCGCTGGCCCGGCGCGACGAGGCCGTCAGCCGTACCGGAGAGGCGCTGGAGATCGCCCGTGCCTTCGCCGCGACCGTGGCGCACGAGCTGCGGACACCACTGACCAGCATGGGCACCAACCTCGGCCTGCTGCGTCATCCTGGCCTGGAGCCGAACGACCAGGCCGGGATCATCGCCGACCTGGAGGGGGAGCACCTGCGCCTGCAACGGCTGATCACTCTGCTGCGCGGGCTCGCCCGTGGCGAGCTCGCAGACACCACGACGTTCACCGACATCGATCTGGCCGACGTCGTCGCGGACGCGGTCGACGACGCGCGCCGGCGCCATCCGGGAGTGACGATCATCCTGGCGGAGTCGGTCCCGGCACGGGTGCGAGGCTGGGAGGAAGGACTGCGCGTGATCGTGGACAACCTGCTCGACAACGCGGCGATTCACGGGGCGGACGAGGCAGGGCAGGTCGAGATCACGCTGACGCTGACGACCGAGAGAACCGTCGTGGCGCTGTCCGTACGGGATCGTGGGAGGGGGATCGCGGTCACCGAACGGGAGAAGGTCTTCGACCGGTTCCACCGTGGGGCGGCCGGCTCGGGCTCCGGACTCGGGCTCACGCTGGTACGGCAGCAGGCGAGGCTGCACGGGGGCGAGGTCGAGGTGACGGATCCTGAGGACGGACCTGGCACGCGCTTCGTGGTACGCCTACCAGCGGCGGGAGGCGAGCAAGAGCCTGGGGGGAGGGCGCATCGCGGTGCCTGGCTGGCGGTGTCCCGGGGCTGACGGAGACGACTCGGCTCCGTTCCCAGAAATATGCCAAGAAGATACGCCAGCCTCTCGTGGCGACACGCGGGCACGTGGCCCGCGACCGTTCACAGGAGGGAACGTGTCCCACCCCAGCACCGCTCGCCGCCGACCGAGACACACAGGGAGACTGGCGGCCGCCGCCCTGGCGGTGGCCACCGCCGTGCTCCCCTTGAGCGCCCTTGAACCGGCCTCCGCCGCCCAGGTCAGCGTGGAGACGGCGTCGGCGTACCTGATCGGCGCCGACCAGGTACGCCCGTCGGACAACCCGGTCGTGTTGCGCAGCGCACCGAGAAAGCTCGCGGTGACCTACACCCACAAGGGAGAGGAACGTACGCTCGACGACTTCCTCACGGCCACCAGGACCAACGGCTTCGTCGTCCTGGACGGCCAGGACATCGTCCTCGAACGCTACGTCGGCGCCAACCGTGACATGCGGTTCCAGTCCTGGTCGATGGCGAAGTCCTTCACCTCGGCGGCGATCGGCATAGCCCTGGGCGAGGGGCACATCCGCTCGATCGACGACCCGGTGACCCGGTATCTGCCCGAGTTGAAGGGCTCCGGTTTCGACGGCGTGAGCATCAGGAACCTGCTGCGCATGTCCTCGGGCATCGAGTGGGAGGAGACCAAGGGAGCGCCGCAGCTGCAGGCCCTCGCGCAGCGCGGGCGGCCGCTGAAGAATTTCGCGGCGCGGCAGAAGCGCGGCTGGAAACCGGGCAGCAGGTTCGAGTACACCAGCGTCAACTCCTTCGTGCTCGCCCGGCTCATCGGGCAGACGACGGGCATGCCTTACCACCGGTACGTCCAGGAGAAGATCTGGAAGCCGGCGGGGATGGAGTCGTCCGTCCTGATCGGCAACGACTCCTCCGGCGACAACCTCGGCTACTGCTGCTTCCATGCCACCGACCGTGATTTCGCCCGCTTCGGCCTGCTCTACCTGCGGGGCGGCAAGGCGCACGGCAAGCAGGTCGTTCCCGCTTCCTGGGTGCGGCGCTCGACCAAGCCGTCCGCCTCCTTCAACGAACGGTACGGCCTGCACTGGTGGCTGGGCGGCGGCGGCGAGAAGGACTACATGGCGGCCGGGTTCGGTGGCCAGCACATCTACGTCTCGCCGAAGCATGACGTGGTCATCGTCAAGTCGGTCATCTCAACACCTGGCGGCCAGATCGACCTGGACGAGGCATTCACCGCCTTCCGCGCCGTGGCCGCGGAGGTGGCGCGCACCCGTACAAACTGATCGAAGGACCGGCGCGGTCACGGGAGACGCGCCTGCGCCGCGTCCCGGGCATCGATCGCCTGTCCGGGGTGTGGGCGGGCGCAGGCCGCCGCGGCGCAGGCGATCAACGCCAGGACGACCAGCGCCGCCGTCGCCCCGCCCGGCCCCCGGTCGAACGACCAGCCCACGGCGATGCCGCCGGCGAACGCGAACAGCCCCGAGAGGAACGTCTGTACGCCCAGGTATGCCCCGAAACGCGTCGGCGGAGCGAGCCGGGCGATCGTCTGGAACACCGCCGGTTGCAGCAGTCCGTCGGCGAGCCCGTGCAGCGCGGCCACCAACACGAGGCCCGTCAGCGCGCCGCCCGCGCCGACAGCGAGCAGCAGATGGCCGGCGGCGGCGAACAGCAGCCCAGCGCGCAGCACGCCGGGCCGGTCGGCGCGGCCCGGCACCGCGCACCACGGCTGGACCATGGCCGACACCATGGCGAGCACACAGACGAACACGGTCACCGCTCCCGCGTCCACGCCGCTGAGCGGCACCACCACCGACGCCTGGTCCGTCACCAGCATCGCGGGCGTCGACACGACCGCGAACCCCAGGAAGACCCGGTCCCGCAGCACCGTCCGCACCCCGGAGACCACCCCGCTCACGGCCCGGACGGGCGGGCCGTGCCGTAGCAGTGCGAACAGGAAGGCCGCACCGAGCCACAGCGCGGCCGCGGTGAGCCCCACCAGCCAGTAGCCGACGTTCAACAGCGCCAGCCCGAGCGCCGGGCCGAGCACCGCCGCGATCTGCAACGTCACCGTGTATGCCGCGTACCCGCGCGCCCTCCGCCGTTCGGCGAGCCCGGCCAGCAGCGACTGCGCCGCCGGATGGAACAGCGCCCCGCCCGTGCCCAGCAGCACAGCCGCGACGACCAGCCAGGGCAGCGAGGACACGGTGCCCAGCAGCGCGAACCCGGCCGCGCGCAGCAGGCACGCCAGTACGCCTATCCGCACCGGGCCGAGCACGTCCACCAGCGCGCCGACCGGCAGCGACAGCGTGTGCTGCACGAGATTGCGCAGCGCCAGCACCAGGCCGATCAGCCCGGCGGCCAGCCCCAGATCGACCTTGAGGTGGAGGACGACATGCGCCATCGCCGCGAAGTAGCCCAGGGAGATGGCGGCCTGGATGGCGACGACCACGACGACCGTGTGACGGTCGCCGTGGTCGGGGAGGGGCTTGGTCACGCCGTGGGCAGCACGTTCAGCCGGTGCAGCAGCTCACGCGCGAGGGTGGCGCGCTTGGCGGCGTCGCCGTCCTTGGCGAT
This sequence comes from Nonomuraea wenchangensis, assembly GCF_900111685.1. Lineage (GTDB taxonomy): Bacteria > Actinomycetota > Actinomycetes > Streptosporangiales > Streptosporangiaceae > Nonomuraea > Nonomuraea wenchangensis. Next base: position 205,068 of record NZ_FOHX01000017.1, on the reverse strand, counting down.
GTCCATGTTCAGCGCGAACGTGTACACGCGTCCGCCGCGTTCGACCCACCCGGTCCACCAGCCCGTGCCGGGGCCGGGGGCGTTCTGCCAGCCTGACTTGGCGTACAGCGCGTACCCGTCCTTCTCCTCCTGCTTGATCAGGTCGTGGACGGTGCGCTGGTGCTCACGCGAGGCGGGCAGGCGCAGGGCGGCCAGCCGTTCCATGAACCTGGTCTGTTCCACCGCCGAGATCTTCAGCGGGCCGTCCAGCCAGAACCGGTCCACCACCGTCCCGGTCTGCCGGTTGCCGTAGTGCAGCCGGTGCAGCCACTGCCGTTCGCGCTGGAGGCCGATGCGGCGGGCGATCACCTGGAACGCCGCCGCGTTGGACACACGGACGGCCTCCCGCATGCTCATGTCCTGCTCCCACTCGGGGAACGGCTGCGGCGTGCCGTCCCAGGGGATCACCTCGTCGGGGCTCTTGACCACGCCGGTCTCCAGAGCGACCAGCGCGTGCGGGACCTTGAAACTGGAGGCGGGCACCATCGGCTTCTCGGCGCGCCGGCGGTCCACCACGGTCACCTTCTTGGACGACACGTCCAGCAACGCGAACGTGCCTCGCACCTTCGCCGTGTCGAACACCGCGCGCAGATCATCGCGTACGACGGTACCCGGCCTGACCTCATGGGCCGCCGCGACCATGGCGCCGTGGGTGGTGGCACCGTACGCGGGGGCGCCGCAGAGAGTGAGCGAGACGAGCACGGCGGCGCCGAGCCCGGAGCGTAGGACCTGCGGGATCGTCTTCTTCATGCGCAGAGGCCATCACAGGACATCGTTACTGTCCAATACTGATATTGATGGAAGACCGATATTCGAATGCATATCACCGCAGTTCAGAGCCCTTGTTCAGGGACCTGAGGAGCCTTCACCAGCAGCGTGGGTCCCCGATGCCGGAGGAAATCGTGCTGACGGCGACCGACACCTGGTCGCTCGACACCTGCCAGGCGATGACGCTCAGCTCCGAGAAGTGCGCGTCGGTCCGCATGAAGGGGGCCGCCTCGTAGTACCGCTTGATCTCCTCGGCTGGGCGATCGGTGCGGAGCCTGAAGGCGAAGTCGGCCCAGCAGTCGCCGGAGTCCCCGGTCACGGGCCCCTGAGGTTCCCATGAGAGGAACGTCGTGCTCGGTGGCAACGGATGCTCCCGGGCTCGATCCGCGAGGCTCGCCAGGCGGTGATCGTTGATCCACCGGGGGGCCATCGCGGCGGCGTACACCAGGAGGAAAAGCGTGGCGACGATGGCCACCACGAGCAACACCCGCCTCAGAGCAGACGGCCGGGAAGTCTCACCCACAGGTCGCACCCGCCGATGGTCGCACAGGAGCCGGCCGGCCTGCTCGGCTCGCGTGGTCACGCAGCCGGTCACTGGAGAGACGAGAAAGACCGCTTCCGATCTTCGGAAGCGGTCTGTCTGTGGCAATGTGTCGGGGTGGCGGGATTTGAACCCACGACCTCTTCGTCCCGAACGAAGCGCGCTGCCAAGCTGCGCTACACCCCGGTGCACGCGCCGATCGGTGCGTACCTGGAAAAGTCTAGCGGACTCCCAAGGTGGTTGTGACCGCCTTTAGGCGCGGCGCGGGACGAGGGTGAGGAGGGACGCCTCCGGGAAGCAGGCGAAGCGGGCCGGGGCGTACGGCGAGGTGCCGAGGCCGGCCGAGACGTGCAGCCAGGAGCCGTCGTGGCGGCTCAGGCCCTTCACCCTGGCCCGGTCGATGCCGCAGTTGGTGACCAGGGCGCCGTAGAAGGGGACGCAGAGCTGGCCGCCGTGCGTGTGGCCGGCGAGCAGGAGCTGGTAGCCGTCGGCGGCGAAGAGGCTCATGTTGCGCGGCTCGGGGGAGTGCATGACGCCGAGGCGGAGGTCGGCGTCGGCGGGGGCCGGGCCGGCGACCAGGTCGTAGCGGTCGCGGGAGATGTGGGAGTCGTGGATGCCGGCCACGGCCACGTCGAGGTCGCCGACCTTGATGCGGGCCGTGGTGTTGTTCATGTCGAGCCAGCCCTCGGCGGCCATCCCGGCGCCCAGCTCCTCCCAAGGGAGGTTGGGTACGTGCTGGCGGCGCTCGTTCTTGGAGGTGCGCCAGAGGTAGCGGGCCGGGTTCTTCGGCTTGGGGGCGTAGAGGTCGTTGGAGCCGTAGACGAACAGGCCCGGACGGGAGAGCAGGGGCTCCAGGGCGTGGAGGAGCGCGGGGACGGCGTCCGGGTGGGCGATGGAGTCGCCGGTGTTGACGACCAGGTCGGGCTTGAGCTCGCCCAGCGAGCGGACCCACGTGATGAGCATCGAGCGGCGTGGCGTCAGATGCAGGTCGGACAGGTGGAGGATGCGCACCGGGCGCTGGCCGCGCTCCAGGACGGGCACGTCGAAGCGGCGCAACCGGAACCAGTTGCGCTCGACCACGGACGCGTAACCCAGCCCGGCCAGGCCGAGACCGAACATGGACAGGGGCACTGCGACGGCTTTCCTCACCCACTCATGATGCCCGACATCGGGCACGAGGTGTCCGCGCAGACGGCAAGATGGACCGCATGAGCGCATTGAAGGACAAGCTGAAGGCCGACCTCACGGCCTCGATGAAGAGCCGCGACGAGGTACGTCTCCGTACGATCCGGATGGCTTTGGCGGCGGTCAACGTCGAGGAGGTCGCCGGCAAGGAGGCCAGGGAGCTTTCCGACGACGAGGTCATCAAGGTCCTCACGAAGGAGGCGAAGAAGCGGAAGGAGGCGGCCGAGGCGTTCGGCAACGCCGGGCGCGCCGAGCAGGCGCAGGCGGAGCTGGACGAGCAGGCGGTGCTGGAGGAGTACCTTCCCGCGCAGCTGTCCGACGAGGAGCTGGTCGTGCTCGTGGACGCGGCGATCGCGGAGACGGGCGCGTCCGGGCCGCAGGCCATGGGGCAGGTCATGAAGGCCGTGAATCCGAAGGTCGCGGGCAGGGCCGAGGGCGGGCGGGTCGCCGCCACGGTGCGCACCCGCCTCGCCGCCCAATAGCCCCAGCAGCTCAATAGCCCCAGCAGCTCAATAGCCCCAGCAGCTCAATAGCCCCAGCAGCTCAATAGCCCCAGCAGCTCGACAGCCCCACAGCCTCACAGCCCTCGAAGGGTCCAGGGAGGCTTCGCGGTGGCTGGGAGCACCTTTGGGGGCAGGAAGGGCGTTGCGGCGCTTCTGGGCGGTTCTGTGGCGGCCACAGGGCCTCCTGGCGATGACAGGAGGCCCAGGCTCAGGAACCCCAGGGGTCAGTTGCCGCCGAAGCCCGGCACGATGATCGGCCCGGCGTCGCCGCCGCGTCCCCGCCCGCGCCCGTTGTCGTCGCGCCCGCGCCCGTCGCCGAACCCCCGGTCGTCGTTGCCCGGCGGGTTGAAGATGTCGAACGGGTTGTCGCGGTCGCCCGGCTTCCTGTCGTCCTTCTTCTTCTTGGGCTTGGGCGCGCAGTGGTCGGTGCACCCGCCGAAGCGCGAGCGGTCCACCGGCGTGAAGTCGACCGGTTCGACGCCCTTCAGCGCCCCGATCATGGCGTCCTTCCAGATGCGCCCGGAGATCGACGCGCCGTACACGTACGAGTAGTAGCGCCCGCCGATGGTGATGCCGATCAGCTCGTGGTTCGCGGCGCCGCGCGGGTCGCCGAGCGAGACGGCCGAGGCCAGGTTGGGGGTGTAGCCGGCGAACCACGCGGACATGTAGTTGTCCGTCGTGCCGGTCTTGCCGGCCGCGTCCCGTCCGATGCCGCCGACCTCGGTCATCGTGCCCTTGGTGAACACCCCGGACAGGATGCCGCTGACCGCGTCGGCGACCTTCTCCTCCAGCACCTGGGAGCACTTCGGTTTGTACTGCTTGACCTTGCCGTTGCGGTCGGTGATCTCGGTGATCGCGAGCGGCTTGCAGTACTTGCCGCGCGAGCCGAACACCGCGTACGAGCTGGCGATCGTCACCGGGTCGACCTCGTTGACACCCAGCGTGAACGTCTCCACCTCCGACAGCTTGTTGCCGTCGGCCCGCTTGACGCCGAGCTTCTTGGCCATCTTGACCGTGTCGCAGAGCCCGACCTTCTGCTCCAGCCGCAGGAAGAAGGTGTTGACCGAGCCCCAGGTGCCGGTCTCCAGGGTCTTGAAGCCGCCGCCGCCCTCGCTGGAGTTCGTGACGGTGTGGTTGGGGTCGCCGACGTTCTCGCCCTTGCAGTTCTTGAACGTGCTGTAGGCGTCGGCCTTGTAGCCGGCGGGGGCGGGGAAGCCGTCGCCGTACTTCAGCCCCTCCTCCAGGGCCGCGGCCAGCGTGTAGACCTTGGCCGTCGAGCCCTGCTGGAACCCGCGGCCGCCGCCGTGCGCGGCGTCGGCCACGATGTTGTAGCTCATCTCGTTCTTCTTCTTGCTCCCGCCGAACTTGCGCGAGGCGGCCATCGCCTTGATCTCGCCGGTGCCGGGAACGACCATGGCCTGCGAGGCCACGGGCTTGTCCTTGGTGGACACGTACTTCTTGATCGCCTTCTCGGAGGCGGCCTGCATCTTGGGGTCGATCGTGGTCTTGATGGTCAGGCCGCCCCGCTGCAGCAGCTTCCTGCGCTCGTCGGGGTTCTTGCCGAACTCCTCGTTGTTGAGGATCTCGTACTGGACGTAGAGGCAGAAGTACGGGTATTTGCTCTCCTCGCAGCCGCCCGGGAACTCGACGTCCTTGTAGCCGAGCTTCTTCTCCTTGGCCGCGGCGGCGTCCTGCGCCGAGATCTTGCCGATCTCGACCATCCGGTCGAGCACGGTGTTGCGCCGCTGCAGCAGCCGCTCGCGGGACTCGGGGCCGACGTTGGGGTCGGTGCGCGCCGGGTTCTGGACGGCGCCGGCCAGCGTGGCGGCCTCGGCGAGGTTGAGCTTGGAGGCGGGCTTGTCGAAGAAGCGCCTGGCGGCGGCCTGGATGCCGTGGGCTCCGGCGCCGAAGTAGGCGATGTTGAGGTATTTCTCCAGGATCTGGTCCTTGGAGTACTTCTTCTCGATCGCCATCGCGTAGCGCAGCTCGGACAGCTTGCGGGAGACCGTGGGGGCGATGGCCGCGGCCTGCGCCTCCGGCGTCTCGGCGGCGTTGACCAGCACCTGCTTGACGTACTGCTGGGTGATCGAGGAGCCGCCCTGCGTCACGCCGCCCTTGGTGAGGTTCTTCACCAGCGCTCTGGCGGTTCCCTCCACATCGATCGGCCCGTGCTGGTAGAAACGGAAGTCCTCGATCGCGATCAGCGCCTCGCGCATGATCGGCGCTACTTGGTCGAGGGTCACCGACTGGCGGTTCTCGTAGTAGAAGAGCGCGATCTGCTTGCCGTTGGCGTCGAGGATCTTTGTGCGTTCGGGAAGAGGCGGCTCGTCCAGCTCTTCCGGCTTGAGGTTGAGCCCCTCCAGCGCGCTCTTGGTCGACATCCCGGCACCGCCGACCGCGGGCAGGGCCACCGCGGCCGCGAGCACCCCGGCCGCGGTCGCGGCGATGATCAGTCGCACGAGGGCCAGAACGGGATTGGGTCGATCTTTGCGCTGCGCTTGCACGGTACCAAGGGTACGTCCAAAGGCTAACCGAATCGGTAGCCGCGCCACATTTCACCTTGACTGGGCCAGGTGACTAGTCATTCCCGGTCAACAGGGCCGCGAGAAATTGGTCCTCTGGGGTCTGTCGGCCCGAACGTCTCGTTGCGTACGTTCTCCCTGCGGCAACTGAATAACGGAGGCTCGGCGCCCGCGCCCGTCGGCCCCAAATGACGACTGACCACCTAAGGGGAGTGGGGTCGAAAAATGTGGATCACGGATTGGACCTCCCGTGCCGCCTGTAAAGGTGCGGATCCGGATGCCCTGTTCGTGCAGGGCGCCGCGCAGAACAGGGCGAAGCTCATCTGCCGGGGTTGCCCGGTCCGTACCGAGTGCCTCGCCGATGCGCTGGACAACCGCATCGAGTTCGGGGTGTGGGGCGGTATGACCGAACGCGAACGACGTGCGCTGCTACGGCGGCGTCCCGACGTCGACTCGTGGCGAGAGCTGCTCGAGTCGGCGAAAGAAGAGTACGAGCGAACCAACGAGCTGATCGCGGGCTGATCCGGCCCGGCGAGCCGAGAGCGTTGACGTACGGCCGGCGCCGTCCGCCGGCCGTACTCCCATGAGACTCCCGGGAGATTCCCCGGGAAGAGCGGCTACGCGCTCGCCAGCAGCTCCCCGATCTGCCGCAGACCGGTCAGATCGTGGACGTCCTCCGACATGGCGCGGACCTTCGCCATCGGCACCGTGGGATGTGCCGTGACGAAGTGCTCCCGTTCGCGGTTCTCGCGAGCGGCGAGCTGCATCCGACCGGCGTGCAGCCGCAGCACGGCGGCGGTCAGCTCGTGCTCGCCCTTGGACTCCAGGTCCTCGGCCGCGGCGGCACTCCGCGCCGCTGAGAGCGCGGCGGCGGGGGACGTGTGCACCCGGTTGACCACCAGGCCGGCCAGGGGCATACGTTCCTCGGCCAGCCGCTCGACGAAGTACGAAGCCTCGCGCATGGCGTCGCGCTCCGGCGCGGCGACCACGAGGAAGGCCGTCCCAGGTGCCTGGAGCAGCTGGTAAGTCATCTCGGCCCGCTGCCTGAACCCGCCGAAGACGGCGTCCAGCGCGGAGACGAACGTCTGCAGGTCCTTGATGACCTGAGCGCCGAGCAGCTTGGTCAGCGCCCCGGCCATCAGCCCGAACCCGGCGTTGAGCAGCTTGAACGCGCTGCGGCCCCCGACCTTGGCCGGAGCCGTCAGCAGCCGGATGAACCGGCCGTCCAAGAACCTCCCGAGCCTCTCGGGCGCGTCCAGGAAGTCCAGCGCCGAGCGCGACGGCGGCGTGTCGACCACGATGAGGTCCCACTCGTCGGAGCGGCGGAGCTGGCCCAGCTTCTCCATCGCCATGTACTCCTGGGTGCCGGCGAAGCTGGAGGACAGCGACTGGTAGAAGGGGTTCGACAGGATCTGGCCGGCCCGCTCGGGGTCGGCGTGCGCCTCGATGATCTCGTCGAACGTGCGCTTCATGTCGAGCATCATCGCGAACAGCTGCCCGCCGTCCTCCGACTCGTGGATCAGGCGCGGGGTGTTGTCGAGCTCGCTGAGCCCCATCGACTGCGCCAGGCGCCGCGCGGGGTCCACGGTCAGCACGACCGCGCACCGGCCGCGTTCGGCGGCCCGCAGCCCGAGCGCCGCGGCGGTCGTGGTCTTGCCCACGCCGCCCGCGCCGCAGCAGACGATGATCCGGGTGCCGGGGTCGTCGAGGATGGCGTCGATGTCCAGCCGGGCGGGCTTCTTCACGCTGCTCCCTGGGTGCGGATGGTCTCGGCCAGCTCGTACAGGCCGGCCAGGTCGACGCCGTCGGCGAGGAGCGGCAGCTCGAAGCTCGGCAGCCCGGCCTCGGCCAGGGACTCGCGCTCGGTGCGCTCCAGCTCGGTGCGGTGGGCGTGCTCGACGACCTCCTCGGCGAGCGCCTCGGCCAGCGCCGTGGCCTCCGCGCCGTCGGCCAGGCCGGCCGCCTTCAGCCCGAGCACGAGCTCGGCGGCGTCGAAGTGGCCCGTGGCGGCCTGGTCGAGCGCGGACTGCGGGAGCTGCGACTCGCGCACCATGTTGACGAAGATGCCGCCCGGCGGCAGGCCCGCGGAGCGCAGCTCGGCGACGCCGTCCAGGGTCTCCTGGACCGGCATCTCCTCCAGCACGGTCACGAAGTGCACGGCGGTCTCCGGGCTCTTCACGACGCTGCTGACCAGCTCGGAGTGGTTCTTGATCGGCCCCACCCTGGCGAGCCCGGCGACCTCCTGGGTGACGTTGAGGAAGCGGGTGATGCGGCCGGTGGGCGGCGCGTCCAGCACGACCGCGTCGTAGACCCGGCGGCCGTTGCGGTTGCGCCGGCGTACGGCCTCGGTGGTCTTGCCGGTGACCAGCACGTCACGGAAGCCGGGGGCGATGGTGGTGGCGAAGTCCACGATGCCCATCTTGCTCAGCGCGCGGCCGGCCCGGCGCATGCCGTAGAACATCTCCAGGTATTCGAGCATGGCGTCTTCGGGGTCGATCGCCAGCGCGTACACGTCGCCGCCGGAGGGCGCGACGGCGATGCGGCGCTCCTCGTACGGCAACGGCGGCAGGTCGAAGATCTGCGCGATGCCCTGCCTGGCCTCCACCTCGACGAGCAGCACCTTCTTGCCGCCCGAGGCCAGGGCGAGCGCGAGGGCGGCGGCGACGGTCGTCTTGCCCGTGCCGCCCTTGCCGGTGACGACGTGCAGCCGCACGTCCGCCCATTCCGTGTGCGGAGAATCCACGCTTCGAGGCTACCGAACGGTTACTTGTCGAAAGCCGGTGACCACCCTTTGAGATTGCTCACACTACTCTGACCCTCATGAAGAAATGGGAGTACCTCACAGCCCCCGTGCTCATCCACAACACCAAGATGATCCTGGACAACTTCGGCTCCGACGGCTGGGAGCTGGTCCAGATCGTGCAGGGCGCCACGCCCGAGCAGCTCGTCGCCTACTTCAAGAGGGAGAAGCCGTGATGACGCCGGAGCAGAAGCTGACGGAGCTGGGGCTGACGCTGCCCGAGGTGGTCAAGCCCGTGGCGGCGTACGTGCCGACGGTGCGTACGGGCAACCTCGTCTACACCTCCGGCCAGGTGCCGGTGGTCGAGGGCAAGCCGGCGGCGACCGGCAAGCTGGGCGGCGAGGTCACCCTGGAGCAGGGCTACGAGATGGCCCGCATCTGCGCGCTCAACGCCCTCGCCGCGCTGAAGGCCGAGGTGGGCGACCTCGCGAAGATCGTACGGATCGTCAAGGTCGTCGTGTTCGTCGCGAGCGTCCCGACGTTCACCGACCAGCCCAAGGTCGGCAACGGCGCCAGCGACCTGCTGGGCGAGGTGCTGGGCGAGGCGGGCAAGCACGCGCGCAGCGCCGTGGGCGTGGCCGCGCTCCCGCTGGACGTTCCGGTCGAGGTGGAGCTGATCGCCGAAGTCGGCTGAGCGGAGATATGTCACCATGACCGAGTGATGTTCTAGAGGAGGTCATGTGACCGGAATGCCGCTTCCAGCCGAGCTCGCCACGCGGGCCAGGGATCTCATCGCCGGGAGGATCGAGCCGGTGACCCCGCGGGACGCCGCCACGGTGGTGATCCTGCGGGACGGCCCCGGCGGGCCGCGGACCTACCTGCTCCGGCGCAAGGCCACCATGGCCTTCGCGGCCGGCGCGTACGTCTTCCCCGGCGGGTCGGTGGACGCCCGCGACACCGACCAGGCCGTGGCGTGGGCCGGCCCGTCGCCCGCCGAGTGGGGCGCCGCCTTCCGCGTCGGTGAGCAACTCGCGAGGGGCCTGGTGTGCGCGGCCGTACGCGAGACGTTCGAGGAGTCGGGGGTGCTGCTGGCCGGCCCCGACGCCGGCTCGGTCGTCGCCGACACCACCGGCGACGACTGGGAGGCCGACCGGCTGGCGTTGATCGACCGCAGCCTCGCCTTCGCCGACTTCCTGGCGCGGAGAGGGCTGGTGCTCCGCTCCGACCTGCTCAAGCCGTGGGCCCACTGGATCACGCCGGAGATCGAGCGGCGCCGCTTCGACACCCGGTTCTTCGTGGCCGTGCTGCCCGAGGGGCAGCGCACCCGCGACGTGGGCGGCGAGGCCGACAAGGTGGTCTGGACGCGGCCCGCGCAGGCCGTCGAGCAGGCGCGCCAGGGAGAGATCTTCCTCATGCCGCCGACGCACCGCACCCTGAGCGAGCTTTCGGCGTACGGGAGCGTGGCCGAGGTGCTGGCCGCCACCCGCGACATCGTGACCATCCTGCCGAAGGCCGTGGAGGTCGAGGGCGAGATGCGGCTGGTGACCACGTGAGCGGGCTGCGCATCCCGCTCGACGGCGGCCCCGACGGGGCCCGCACCGAGCACGCGGTCAACGTCCTCGCCCCCAACCCCGGCATCATGACGCTCGACGGCACCAACACGTGGCTCATCGGCGAGGGCGAGGAGACGATCGTCGTCGATCCGGGCCCGGACGACGCCGGCCACCTGGAGCGGGTGCGCGCCCACCTCGACGGCCGCCGCGTCACCGAGATCCTGCTGACCCACGGGCACTTCGACCACAGCGGCGGCGCCCGCTCCTTCGCCGCGCTGGTGAACGCCCCCGTCCGTGCCCTCGACCCGCGGCACCGGCTCGGCGGCGAGGGGCTGGCCGACGGCGACGTGGTCAAGGTCGGCGGCCTGGAGGTGCACGTCCACGGCACGCCCGGCCACTCGTTCGACTCGCTGTGCTTCTGGCTGCCGCAGGACCGCGCGATGCTGACCGGCGACACCGTGCTCGGCCGCGGCACCACGATCATCGCCGACGACGGCGGCCTGGCCGACTACCTGCGCAGCCTCGACCGGCTGAGGGAGGCGGCCGAGCGCCTGGAGGCGAGGGCGCTGCTGCCGGGGCACGGCCCCGTGCTGACCGACCCCGTCGCGGCGCTCGACGGCTATCTCGCGCACCGGCGCGAGCGGCTGGACCAGATCAGGGCGGCGCAGGCGCAGGGGGCACGCACCCCGCGCGAGATCGTCCGCGTCGTCTACGCCGACGTGGACCGTTCGCTCTGGCCCGCCGCCGAGATGTCGGTGCGGGCCCAGCTCGACTATCTGGAGCGGTTGTAGAGGCGGTCGGTGTCGAGGATCACCACGGCCTTGGCCTCGATGCGCAACCAGCCGCGCTGGGCGAAGTCGGCCAGCGCCTTGTTGACCGTCTCGCGGGAGGCGCCGACGAGCTGGGCCAGCTCCTCCTGGGTGAGGTCGTGGTGGACCCGCAGGCCGTCCTCGGTCTTGGTGCCGAACCGCTCGGCGAGGTCGAGCAGCTGCTTGGCCACCCGGCCGGGCACGTCGGTGAAGACCAGGTCGGCCAGCACGTCGTTGGTGCGGCGCAGGCGCTGCGCGAGCGCGCGCAGCAGGTGCAGAGCCACCTCGGGACGGCCGGTGAGCCAGGGACGCAGGTCGTCGTGGCCGAGGCCCGCCAGCCGCACCTCGGTCAGCGCCGTCGCCGTGGCCGTGCGCGGGCGCGGGTCGAACAGCGACAGCTCGCCGAACATCTCGCTCGGCCCCAGCACGCTCAGCAGGTTCTCCCGGCCGTCCGGGGACGTGCGGGAGAGCTTGATCTTGCCTTCGAGCACGACGTAGAGGCGGTCGCCCGTCTCGTTCTCGTGGAAGAGCGTCTGCCCCTTGGAGAGCTGGACCTCGGTGATGCTCGTCCGCAGCGCCGCGGCGCTCTCGCGGTCGAGCGCGGCGAACAGGGGGGCCTTGCCCAGCACATCGTCGGTGTTCACTCTGCCTCCTCTGCTGCCATTGTGACTCACCCCACTCAAGGCGGCACACACAGGTTATGGGAATGCCGGAGTGTTCTGGCTCGTCCGGGTACGTCGAGTCCAGGGGGAAAGTTACCGGAAGCTCCGGTTCAGCAGGCCAGCAGGTCGTCCACGGAGGCCATCGCATTCGCCACCGACTGGCCGAGGAGAACACGCAGGACATCGGCGGCGCGCGGGCGAGCCGTCCAGTCGGGACGGCGGCACTGGGCGACCGCGAGACGCAGCGCCGGCGGGAGTGCGTACGGATCGCCGTCGCGGACGCCGGTCGCCGCGAAGACCATCAGATCGGCCCAGGCCCGTACGTCGTCGGCCACCGCGCCCTCGTACGCCGCCGCCGACGGCGTCCAGCCGATGAACACCTGACCGTGCGCGCCGAGCGCCACGCTGTCCTCGCTCAGCCGCAGCCCCGCGACCCCGCGCGCGTGCAGCCGCGCCATCGTCGCGGCGCAGGCCAGCGCCAGCCGGTGCAGCGCCGGCCCGCGCAGCGGCCCCGAGCTCCGGACGAACTCCGCCACCGTCGCGCCCTGACCGCCCATGGTCGTCCACCCCTCCCGCGTCGCCAGGTTGTACGACGTCCCGGCGTCCGGGGTTCAAGCACCGGCGGAACCTTCTACCCTTGCGGTCATGGCGACGAAAGCGGCGGGGCGCAAGCCGGAGACCCAGCTCGCACTCGTACGGCGGGCGCGCAGGATGAACCGCGTCCTGGCCGAGACCTACCCGGACGCCCACTGTGAGCTCGACTTCCGCAACCCCCTGGAGCTGCTGGTCGCCACGATCCTGTCCGCGCAGTGCACCGACAAACGGGTCAACATGGTGACCCCCGTCCTCTTCGCGAAATATCCGACGGTCGAGGACTATGCCGCCGCCGACCGGTCGGAGATGGAGGACATCATCCGCTCGACCGGCTTCTTCCGCGCCAAGACCAACAGCATCATCGGCATGGCCCAGGCCGTGTGCGAGCGCTACGGCGGCGAGGTGCCCGGCCGGCTGAAGGACCTGGTGACCCTGCCGGGCGTCGGCCGCAAGACCGCCAACGTGGTGCTCGGCAACGCCTTCGACGTCCCCGGGCTCACCGTCGACACCCACTTCCAGCGCCTGGTGCGGCGGTTCGGCTGGACCGAGGAGACCGACCCCGTCAAGATCGAGCACGTGGTGGGCGAGCTGCTGCCGCGCCGCGAGTGGACGATCTTCTCCCACCGGGTCATCTGGCACGGCCGGCGCATCTGCCACGCCCGGCGCCCGGCCTGCGGCGTCTGCCCGCTCGCCGCGCTCTGCCCGTCGTTCGGCACCGGGCCGACGTCCGAGGCCGAGGCGCGCAAGCTCGTCAGGCCCGGCCCCTTCTCCTGACGGCACAGGGGAAGCAGCAGGAGCCCCGGCGTGTTGGAGGATGCGTGACACAAGTCCCCCATTGGCTGATCCGCCTGGCGGACCAGTCCCAGCGGCTCAGCGTCCCCCGATACCTGCGGCCGCCCGACGGACGCGGCCGGCTCGCGGCGGTGCTCATGCTGTTCGGCGAGGGGCCGCACGGCCCCGACGTGCTGCTCATCCAGCGCAGCAGACGCGGGCGCAGACATCCGGGCCAGCCCGCGTTCCCCGGCGGCGGCGTGGACCCCGAGGACGGCGGCCCCGTCGAGGCGGCGCTGCGCGAGGCCGAGGAGGAGACCGGGGCCGACCCGCGCGGGGTGCACGTGCTCGGCACCCTGCCCGAGCTCTACCTCCGCCACAGCGACAACCGGGTCACGCCCGTCGTCGCCTGGTGGCGGCAGCCGTCGGCGGTGCACGCGGCCTCACCCGACGAGGTCGACTCGGTCGAGCGGGTGCCGATCGCCGAGCTGGTCGATCCGGCCAACCGGTTCACGCTGCGGCTGCCCACCGGTGACGCCGGGCCGGCGTTCCAGGTGCGGGGGATGCTCGTGTGGGGGTTCACCGCGATGGTGCTCGACCGCACGCTGGGCGCGGGCGGGCTCGACCGGCCGTGGGACAGCTCGCGGGTGACGGAGATGCCGCTGGAGACCCTGGTCCGCGCCGAGCGCGGGGCCTAAGGGCCTGACGCTCTAACGGGCCGACCGCAGCGCGACCCCGAGTGAGGCCCATCCGGCCACGTCGGCGTCGTCGTCGGCGGCCAGCGTCCGCAGCGCGGCCAGGCCGGACGGGTCCGGCGGGTCGCCGAGCACGTGCTGGAGCGCGTACGCGGCCCCGTAGCGCACCCGGGGGTCGCGGTGCGCGGCCAGCTCGATCACGGACGGCAGCGAGCGCGGGTCGGCGAGGTGCCCGAAGGCGATCAGCACCGAATAGAGCACCATGGCGTCGTCCTCGCTGGCCGCGAGGTAGCGCAGCACCGGCAGCGTACGGTCGGTGAACGGCCGCAGCATCCCCATGATGTCCACCCCGAGCAGCCGCTCGGTGACGTTGTCCGCGGCGCACAGCCGGCGGGCCTCGATGAACGACTCCAGGTCGCCGCGCTGGCGCAGCACGGAGATCACGTGCCAGCGCAGCGGGCCGTCAGGATCGCTGTCCCGCAGCGCGGCCTCGATGAGCTCGCGAACTGTTCCCTCGGCCTGCGGCATAGCGCCAAGGTAGCCAGGAGGGTGACGCTGTCCTGGCCGAAGACGTGCACGCTTGACCTTATCCGTGGATACCTTTGAAGCGTGCGCGGTGATCTGCTTGACCTCATCCTGATCGGCCTCGTGGTCGCCTTCGGCATCTCGGGTTACCGCCAGGGCTTCATCATCGGGGCGATGAGCTTCGTGGGGTTTGTCGGCGGCGCCGTGCTCGGGGTCTTCATCGCGCCCCCCGTCTCCCGTGCCGTGGTCGACGGCGACACGCCGCAGGCGCTGCTGGCCATCGTGATCGTGTTCCTGTCCGCGACGATCGGGCAGTTCGCCTCCTCGACGATCGGCGCGGTCGTGCGCAGCCACGTGACGTGGGAGCCGGCGAAGGTGGCCGACGCGGTCGGCGGCACATTCGCCAGCGCGCTGTCGGTGCTGGTCATCGCCTGGCTGATCGGCTCGCTGATCGTCTCCACGTCGTTCACGCCGCTGGTCGACCAGGTCAAGAACTCCGCGCTGCTCACCACCGTCGACGACGCGATCCCGCAGGCGGCGCGCAACTGGCAGGCGCCGTTCAAGAGGTTCATCGACCGCTCGGAGTTCCCGCCGGTCTTCGACGACATCGGCGCCGGGCAGCTCTTCGACGTGCCGCCGCCCGACCAGAGCGTGCTGCAGGGCAACCGGCTCTCCCGGGCCCGCCGCGCCATCGTCAAGGTGCAGGGCGACGCGCAGAGCTGCAACAAGCACATCGAGGGCACCGGCTTCGTCTACGCCCCCGGCCGCATCATGACCAACGCGCACGTCGTCGCCGGCGTCACCCGCGACCTGGAGATCGTCGACTACAACAACGCCCGCCACCGGGCCACGGTCGTGCGCTACAACCCGCGCCGCGACATCGCCATCCTCTATGTCCCCGGCCTCGACCTGCCCCAGCTCACCTTCGACGGCGAGGGCAGCCGCGGCGACAACGCGATCATCGCAGGCTTCCCCAAGGGCAAGGGCTTCACCGCCGAGCCCGCCCGCATCGGCGGCAAGCTCGACGCCGAGGGCCCCGACATCTACCGCGACACGACGGTGACCCGCAAGGTCTACCAGATCCGCGGCCTCGTGCTCCCCGGCAACTCCGGCGGCCCGCTGCTGACCGTGGACGGCCGCGTGTTCGGCGTGATCTTCGCCGCGGCCGTCAACGAGCAGGAGACCGGCTACGTCCTGACGGCCGAGGAGGTCGCCTCCGACGCCTCGCTCGGCCGCACCGACACCTCGCCGGCCAGCACCCAGAAGTGCGACTGACCGGCTAGCGCGGCAGCTTCTCCAGGATCAGGGCGATCGCCTCGCCGGGGTCGCTGTCCTGGCCCAGGCCGGAGGCGACCTTGCCGACGGCGTCGTACGCGCCGCCGGACGCCTGCACCCGGGCCGCGCCCCGCGCGAACAACGTCAGCGCCCCGCGCCCGTTGCCGCGCTGCAGGTGCGTGAGCCCGACGCAGATCTGCGCGAGGCCCTGCCACAGCTCGCGCTCCTCCTCCGGGGCGCACTTCCACCGGCCCTCGAACACCTCGTGGGCGTGGAACGGCATTCCCTCCGCCAGGAACCGCCGGCCGTCGGCGAGTGCCTGCTCGGCGGTGGGCGCGTAGTCGTCGGGAACCCTCGGCACGCCGGGCGAGCCGTAGGGGAGCGGCCTGCCGTACGCGTCGCGCGGCCGGGCGTTGCGCGGCCGGCCCTCAGGGTCGCGGTCTCTCATGTCTCAGGCTTTCTCGTCGTGCTCGCTCACCGGTCGGGCTCTGGGTCGGCCAGCCAGCCGAGCAGCTCGGTGTCGAACGCGTCGGCGATCTCCTCGTGCGGGAAGTGGCCGGCGCCCTCGAACAGCCGCCATCGGTAGGGGGCGGCGACGTACCGGCTCGATCCCTGGGCGGTGCGGGGCAGCACGCGCGGGTCGAGCGCCCCGTGCAGGTGCAGCGTGGGCGCCTCGATCTCCGTGCGCATGGCTCGGGCGAAGCGCCGCCCGTCGGGCCGGAGCTGCGAGCGGCCGAACCAGCGGTGGTACTCCAGCGCGCAGTGCGCGACGGCCGGGATGCGGAACGCCTCGCGGTAGACCTCCGCCTCCTCGGCCTCCGGCCAGCCAGGACCGGACCAGTCGCGCAGGAACCGGCCGACCAGCGCGCCGCCCTTGCGGGTGAGCCGGTGCTCGGGCAGCAGCGGCACCTGGAAACCGAGCGCCTGCCTGCTGGCCCTGAGCTGCCCCATCGGGTCGGTGAGCAGCGCGTTGCGCAGCCGCAGCGGGTGGGGGGCGGAGACCGCGACCAGCCGGTGCACGCACTTGGGGTCGAGCACGGCCATCGTCCAGGCCAGCAGCCCGCCCCAGTCGTGCCCTACCACGATCGCCCCGGTCTCGCCCAGCGCGCGGATCAGCCCCGCCGCGTCGGCGGCCAGCGTGGGCAGGTCGTAGCCGCGCGGCGGCTTGTCGCTGCCGCCGTAGCCGCGCAGGTCGGCCGCGACCGCCCGGTAGCCGGCCTTCGGCAGCGAGACGAGCTGGTGCCGCCAGGTCCACCAGAACTGCGGGAATCCGTGCAGCAG
Source organism: Nonomuraea wenchangensis (assembly GCF_900111685.1). Lineage (GTDB taxonomy): Bacteria > Actinomycetota > Actinomycetes > Streptosporangiales > Streptosporangiaceae > Nonomuraea > Nonomuraea wenchangensis. The sequence goes on along the minus strand of NZ_FOHX01000017.1, from coordinate 188,605 downwards.
CAGGACCAGCGGTCCGTCACCGGCCTCCACGACGTGGAAGCGGGTGCCGCCCGCGTGCACCGCGCGGTGCGTCCAGGGGCCCTCGATCTGGACGACCGACTCGTCAGGTCGCATCTCGGGCCACCGGCTCACGATCTCGGGCCGCCGGCCGGCCGTCGGGGGCCGTGGCGGGGAGCGTCGCCGCCTCGTCCTCGGGGGTGGCGATCTCCTTGAGCCCCCTGAGCGACGCCGCGGTGCGCTTCATCCCGGCGAGGCCCTTCAGCCGGCGTACGCCAACGAACACCAGCAGACCCGCGGCCAACAGGTAGAACACGGTCACGATGAGGAAGGCCGCCCAGTAGGGCAGCCACTGGGCCAGCACGAAGGCGATCGTGAAGGAGGCGAGGATCAGGCACAGGTGCGCCATGAACGCCGCGGCGGCGAACAGGCCGCCCGCCATGCCCACCCGCTTGGCGTCGAACCTGAACTCGGCCTTGGCCAGCTCGATCTCCGAGCGGACCAGGGTCGAGATCTGACTGCTCGCCTGGGCGACCAGGGAGCCCAGGGATTCTTCCTCGGGAGTCTGCGGCATGAACGTCTCCTATCGAGGCCCGGGGGCCGTGTCAATCATCATCCAGCGCAGCGCGACGGCCGCGTACCCGGGAGGTGCGGCGGCACCACCGCGCCAGTGGGGGCCCGTTCGCGCCGCCGAACACGCCGAGGAACTTCCCAAGGACGAGCCGCGCTATCACTCCCAGATCTACCCGATCGGAGAACATAGCGCCGACACAGAAGGGGCGCACGTCAACTGTGTGTGACATGCGCCCCTTCTGCGGTGGTCGTGGCGTGCGTCAGTCGTCCGACTTGGCGGACGGCAGCTTCTCCGCGATGAGGTTCATGACCGTGCTGTCGGCGAGCGTGGTGACGTCGCCGATGCTGCGGTTCTCGGCCACGTCGCGCAGGAGACGGCGCATGATCTTGCCGGACCGGGTCTTGGGCAGCTCGGGCACCACCAGGATCTGCCGCGGCTTGGCGATCGGGCCGAGCGTCTTGGCCACGTGGTTGCGCAACTCGGACGCGATGTCGTCGCTCTCCTCCGCGCCGCCGCGCAGGATCACGAACGACACGATGGCCTGACCCGTCACCGGGTCCGTCGCGCCCACGACCGCCGCCTCGGCCACCTTCGGGTGGCTGACCAGCGCGCTCTCCACCTCCGTGGTGGAGATGTTGTGCCCGGAGACCAGCATGACGTCGTCGACCCGGCCGAGCAGCCAGAGGTCGCCGTCCTCGTCCTTCTTGGCGCCGTCGCCGGGGAAGTACATGCCCTCGAAACGGCTCCAGTAGGTGTCGATGTAGCGCTGGTCGTCGCCCCAGATCGTGCGGAGCATGGACGGCCACGGCTCGCGTACGACGAGGAAGCCGCCCCCGCCGTTCTGGACGCTGTTGCCCTGGTCGTCCACCACGTCGGCGGCGATTCCGGGCAGCGGGCGCATCGCGGCGCCCGGCTTGGCGGCCGTGATGCCCGGCAGCGGGCTGATCATGATGGCGCCGGTCTCGGTCTGCCACCACGTGTCGACCACCGGGCAGCGGTCGCCGCCGATGTGCTCGCGGTACCAGACGTACGCCTCGGGGTTGATCGGCTCGCCGACCGAGCCCAGGACCCGCAGGCTGGACATGTCGTACTTGGCGGGGATGTCGTCGCCCCACTTCATGAACGTCCGGATCGCCGTCGGCGCCGTGTAGAGGATCGTGACCTTGTACTTCTGCACGATCTCCCAGAACCGGCCGCGGTGCGGCGTGTCCGGAGTGCCCTCGTAGATGACGCTCGTCGCGCCGTTGGCCAGCGGGCCGTAGACGATGTAGGAGTGGCCGGTGACCCAGCCGATGTCCGCCGTGCACCAGTAGATGTCGGTCTCGGGCTTGAGGTCGAAGACCGCGTGGTGCGTCCAGGCCGTCTGCGTCAGATAGCCGCCGGTCGTGTGCAGGATGCCCTTGGGCTTACCCGTGGTGCCGCTGGTGTAGAGGATGTACAGCGGGTCCTCGGCGTCGTTCGGCTGCGGGGTGTGCTCGTCGCTCTGGCGGTCGACCACGTCGTGCCACCACAGGTCCTTGTCGCCGAACGCGACGTCCTGGCCGGTGCGCCGGACCACGAGGACGTTCTCGACCTGCGGGCACTCGGCGACGGCCTCGTCCACGGTCGGCTTGAGCGCGCTCGGCTTGCCCCGGCGGTAGCCGCCGTCCGCCGTGATCACCAGCTTGGCGTCGGCGTCGTCGATGCGGCTCTTCAGCGCCGTCGCGGAGAACCCGCCGAACACCACCGAGTGCACCGCGCCGATGCGGGCGCAGGCCAGCATCGCGATCGGCAGCTCGGGGATCATCGGCATGTAGATCGCGACCCGGTCGCCCTTGCCCACGCCCAGCTCGGCCAGCGCGTTGGCCGCCTTGCTGACCTCGGTCTTCAGGTCGTTGTAGGTGAGGACGCGGGTGTCGTCCTCCGGCTCGCCCTCCCAGTAGTAGGCGACCTTGTCGCCCCGGCCCTCCTCGACGTGGCGGTCCACGCAGTTGTAGGCCACGTTGAGCTCCCCGCCGATGAACCACTTGGCGAAGGGGGGATTCCACTCCAGGGTCCTGTCCCACCGCTTGGCCCACGTCAGCCGCTCGGCCGCGTGCTCCCAGAAGGAGAGACTGTCGGCGGCGGCCTCGTCGTACGCGGCGGCGGTCACGTTCGCGGACGCCGCGAGGTCGGCCGGAGGTGCGAACCGGCGGTTCTCCTGCAGCAGATTGGACAGCGCCTGGGGCTCGTTGCCAGGGGTCTCCGGGGCCACCTCGTGCTCCTTCTATGGCCAGGTTGGATAGGTCATGTCCCACTTCACCAGCTCACGACCCTCGCACACAAGAGGTCTAGACAGGTCTGTACCTCGGGGCTCGGGGGCGGGGGCTCGGTTATCAGGGGCACTTACCTTCGCAATTGAAATGTTGTCATCCTGAAATCCAGAGAATATGGGAGTGGGGGGCGGCGGGTTTATGGGCCCCCCGGGGTAGGGGGTTTGGGGGCGTACGCTAAAGGGGGTGCGGTGGCCCTCCTGGACGCTCTGCGTGACCCTTTGCGAAGGCGGCACACTCGAACCCTTTCGCCGGGCGGCGGGGCTCCGGTCCCGGCCCGCGGACTCGTCGGCGGCTTCGGAACCGCCTGAGACCCACCCATCCCGGCACCCTTCACCCCCTGCCTTGCCGCAGGTGGACCGTACCGCCCGGTAGGGTCAGTGCTCGTGAGTGACCCTTTGGCCGTCATCGCGACCTTCCCCGGCGTACAGGAGGCCGTGGACGAGGCCCGTCAGTCCGTCGACCGGCTGTACCGCCACCGCGTGCTCCGCCGTGCCAGCCCGGCCGTCTCCACGGAGTCGTCCCTGCGCGGCGCCCGTGCCTCGGCCGCGATCGAGGGCGCGGACGTCCCCCTGGACGCCCTGCGCCGTGACGAGATCCACGACCCGCTGGTCCAGGGCGCCCTCCGCGCGTCCGCGGAGATGGGCAGGCTGGGGCCGACCTGGCGCCGCGCCCCCCGGCAGGTCCTCGCCCGCCTGCACACGGTCGCCGCCGCCGGCCTCGCCCCTGAGGACGCCCTGGGTCGTCCCAGGTCGGAAGGCGACGTGCCCGACCCGTTCGGCCTCGGCCCGGCCCCGGACGCCAAGGAGACGGCCGTACGCATGGACGGCCTCATGGACCTCCTCGAACGCCCCACGAAGGCTCCCGCGATCGTGCTGGCGGCCGTGGTGCACGCCGAGCTGGCGGTGTTGCGGCCGTTCGGCGTCGTGGACGGCGTGGTGGCGCGCTCGGCCGAGCGGCTGACCCTGGTCGAGTACGGGCTGGACCCGAAGTCGCTGGTGGCCGTGGAGGTGGGGCATCACGAGCTGCCGTACGCGGAGGCGCTGCGGTCGTACCTGAGCGGCACCCCGGAGGGCGTCGCCCAGTGGGTACAGCACTGTGCCTCCGCGGTAAGCCTCGGCGTCCGCGAGACGACCGCCATCTGCGAGGCCATGCAAAGAGGCTGACCGGCCCGCGCCGGGCGGCCGACCGTAACGCGCTCCGCCTGCGAAGGACCTGGTAAGACGTCCTACCGACATAGCTGACGGCGTCTCAATACTGAGACGCCGTCTGCCAGTGCATCACGCCGGGTTACCAAGCGTGCACCTGTATCCGTCGGAGCGGGTCAAGCCCGTCACGACGCGCCTCCCGCGGCTGGTCGCGCGTGGGTGCCCGACTAGATGCACCCGGACCAGTGGTCCGTAACACCTTTCTACGACGGATTCGCCCTGCTGGGAACCCCTCGGGCCAAGACCTTTACCTGTCCGGGCGCCGACCCGCGCCTACGCCCCCTCCCGCCCGCGCCGGAGCCTCCCTGCCGCCAGGCGAGCCGGCCTCGGCGATCACTCTCCGTGATCTTCTTTATGTGATCGTTATCAGTTCCGGAAAAAACTTGGCGAAAATGCGAGATTACTGCTCGACGAAACTCGATCGGATCGGGCAGCATACGTTGGTATCGCCCAGGAACTGGAGCGCACTTGCGCGGGATGGCTTTGCAAGTCCCTTGCCAGGCTGCGGTGAAGTGATGAAAGCTTTCTTCTGAAACGGGACCGGCTCTACCCCCCCGGAGCCGGACCGATCAGGCGACCCCCGCTCTCCCCCCCGGCGGGGGTCGCCCCTTTTCTCCCGTCTCAGCCGCGTCTCCGGCCCCTTCGCGCTTCACAGGCTTCTGGCGTGCTTCTCCACAGGCCCGCGCATGCGAAGCCGGCTCATCCACAGAACCCCGTTCGGCCCCTCGCCGCACTCGCCCTCGGCCCCACCCTGGACCTCCCACCACCCACGAACGGGAGGCCCAGATGCACCGCCCCTTGGTCATCACCGACGACCCCGCCCTGCTCGACGACCTGGTCCGCATAGCGGCGGCAGCCGGGGCCCAGCTCGACGTGGCCCAGCTCCCCGCCCACGCCCGCCCGCACTGGAACCTCGCCCCGCTCGTGGCCATAGGCGCAGACCAGGCGGACGCCGTGGCCGCGACCGCGCCCCCACCCCGCGACCAGGTCCTCCTCGTCACCCGCACCCCCGACGACCCCGACACCTGGCGAAGATGCGTCGCGGCGGGCGCCCAGGCAGTCGTCACCCTCCCCGGCGACGAACGCCACCTCGTCGACCGCTTCGCCGACGCCATGGAGCCGGAGCCCCGCTCGGGCCCGGTGATCTGCGTACTGGGCGGGCGGGGCGGGGTGGGCGCGAGCGTCCTGTCGGCCTGCCTCGCCCTCCACGCCTCCGGCGGCGCCCAACTCCGCACCCTCCTCGTGGACGCCGATCCGCTGGGCGGCGGCATCGACGCGCTGCTGGGCCACGAGGAAGCGCCGGGAGCCCGATGGGGCGACCTCGTCGCCAGAGAGGGCCGGATCAGCAGCAGCGCCCTCCAGAAGGCCCTGCCCGCGTTCGGCGACCTCGCGATCCTCTCGTTCCACAGGGGCGAGGCGGCCCCGATCCCCGCCCAGGCCATGCGCTCGGTCCTCGACGCCGGTCAGCGGGGCTTCGACCTGGTGGTAGTGGACCTCCCACGCCACCTCGACCCGGCCGCCGCCGAAGCCCTCACCAGGGCGAAGACCACCCTGCTGGTGGCCGCGGCGGACGTACGCGGCATCCTCTCCGCGCGCCAGGTCCTGGGCGGAGCCGGCAAGCACACGACAGACCTCCGCACGGTCCTCCGCCCGGGCATCGTGGACGCCGACACCGCCGTCACCTCCCTCGGCATTCCCTACGCGGGCACCCTCCCCGACCAGCCCCGGCTCACCGCCACCCTCAACCGCGGCGAACTCCCCAAACTGGGCCCCCGCACCGCCCTGGGCACCCTCTGCGCCTCCCTCCTCCAAGACCTCCTCGCAACCACCTCCTGAACCCGCCCGAAGCCGCACTTCCACCCACCTAAGAGGCACCCACATGTCACCGCCCCACCCCCGCCGAACAGGCACCCACATGCCACCACCCCATCCCGACGAGCCCGCACCGCCGCCCATGAACACCCCGCTCACCACCATCCCGCTCACCACCATCCCGCTCACCACCACCGCCCTCCCATCCGGCAGAACTTCACCCGGCAGAACTTCACCCGGAATGGCCACCACCTGGCCGGCCACGCCTCCGCCCGCGGCACCCCCACCATCCGTGTCCCCCGAACTCGTCGAGGCCGTCCGCGTACGCCTCGCTCGCACCGGCGCCGAACCCAGTGCCGCCCAGGTCGCCGTTGCCCTGCGGGCGGAGAAGGCGGTCTACGGCGACGCCGAGATCCTCGCCGTCGCCCGCGCCCTCTGCGCGGACCTGATCGGGGCCGGCCCCTTGGAGCCGCTCCTCGCCCGCCCGGACGTCACAGACGTCCTCGTCAACGGCCCGGACGAGGTGTGGGTGGACGACGGCACCGGCCTCAGCCGCACCCCCATCCGCTTCACCGACGACGCCGCCGTACGCCGCCTCGCCCAGCGTCTCGCCGCCGCCGCGGGCAGACGCCTGGACGACGCCTCCCCTTACGTGGACGCGAGACTTGCGGGAGGCGTACGCCTGCACGCCGTGCTCCCGCCCATCGCCCCTGAAGGCACCTGCCTGTCCCTACGCCTGCCGCCACGCCGTACGTTCACCCTGCACGACCTCGTCACAGCGGGCACGATCACCCAGCCGGCCGTCGCCATGCTCACGGCGATGGTGTCCGCCAGGCTGGCCTTCCTGGTGACCGGCGGCACCGGCACAGGCAAGACGACCCTGCTCTCGGGACTCCTCTCCCTGGCCGACCCGGGCGAACGCCTCCTCCTCGTGGAGGACTCGGCCGAACTCCGCCCCTTTCACCCTCACGTGGTCCGCCTCGAAACCCGTCCACCCAACCTGGAGGGCGCCGGCGGCGTCAGCCTGCGCGACCTGGTACGCCAGGCCCTGCGCATGCGTCCCGACCGCCTCGTGGTAGGCGAGGTCAGGGGTGCCGAGGTCGTGGACCTGCTCGCCGCACTCAACACGGGCCACGAGGGCGGATGCGGCACGCTGCACGCGAACACCGCGGCCGACGTACCGCCCCGGCTGGAAGCCTTGGGCTGCGCCGCCGGACTAAGCCGCGAAGCCGTCCACAGCCAACTGGCCGCCGCCCTGGACGCCGTCATCCACCTGACCCGCGACCGCCACAACGGCCGAAGACGCATCGCCGAGATCTGCCTGCTCACCCGGACATCCACAGGCTTCGTCGAGTCCGTCCCAGCCGTGACGTTCGACCCGTCCGGCGACACCCACCTCGGCCCCGGTTACGAAGCCTTCACTCACGCCGTACGTCCCGCCCACCACCCGGCGGGCGCATAGGCGCACCCCTCACCCCTGACCCTGTGAAGGAGGAAAACCGTGCCGACCGTCGTCTGGCTGGCCGCGTTGTCCACAGGCTTCGCCGTCTGGCTGTGGACAACTCCCGCCACCGCCGCAACGCGCCTGGCCAAGCTCACAGCGTCCGCCAAATCACGACAATCCCGTCCTTTCCGGGCTCTCCTCCGCGCTCCACAAAGCCCGAAACGTCGTACCGAAGCCTGGAGACTGGCCTCCATCGAGCTCTGCCAGGCCCTCTCCGCCGAACTATCCACAGGCCGCACCCCGGGTGAGGCTCTGACCAGGGCGATGTCGGCGATCACCGTCCCCGATCCCGATCTCCTGCGCCCGATCCTCGCCGCGGCGAGAGACGGCGGCGACGTCCCGGCGGCCCTCACGAACGCGGCCCCGCCACAGGGCGGCGAGGGACTGCGCCAACTGGCGGCCTGCTGGCAGGTGAGCACCACCGCGGGAGCCGGCCTCGCCGCCCTGGCTGACCGCGTCGCCGCCACGTTACGCACAGCCCAGCTCCACAGCCAGGACGTGGCCGCCCAACTCGCGGGCCCACGAACCACGGCCAGAATGCTCGCCGTCCTCCCCGTGCTGGGCCTCCTCATGGCCGCCACGCTGAACATGCATCCCCTGCGTTTCCTGCTCGGCAGCCTCCCAGGCGCCGCCTGCCTGGCAACCGGCATCGCCCTGAACGCCTGCGGCCTGTGGTGGACCCACAGCATGTCCACCGAAGCCGAACGCTGACAACCACCCCCACTCAACACCCAGCAGCCGGCCACCTACCTCCCTCTCATCCACAGCCCTCCGGGTACTCCCAGCTGCCGCGGCCCCTCCAACACCCGAACCAGAACCAACCACACCCTGCTAAGCCGATCGCGCCCCCGCCACGTGGTCGGTCATTGTGGGTCGACCGCACCACCGCCACGCAGTCGGTCACTGCGGGTCGACCGCACCACCGCCGCGTGGGTTGGGTCATCCTGGGCCGATCGCGTCGCTGCCTCGCGGGTTGGGTTCACCGTGGGCGATCGCGCCACCGCCACGCGGCCGCGCCACCGCCACGCGGCCGCGCCACCGCCACGCGGCCGCGCCACCGCCACGAACCGACCGCGCCACCACGAACCGACCGCGCCATCACCAAGCGGCCGGAGCACCGTGGGCCGATGGCGTGGCCGTCGAGCGATCGGAGCATCGCGAGCCGATCGCGCAACTCGGACCTCCACGCCATCGGGTCCATCGACCAGTCGCCCGCACGCCCTCGACCGACGGGACCACCCCATTGCTCCCTTTGCTGTCCGCGCTATGCGCCGCCATGGCCGTCTGGCTCTGGCTCCCCGCACACACGCCCAAGGAACGCCTGACCCGCCTGAAGCCACCCATGAGCCCAGGCGACCAGCGAAGCCTGAACCTGTCCCCAGGCCTTGACCACCGCCGACGTCCGAATTCCAAATCCCAAGCCCAAACAGCGGTGCTCGATCCCGTAACCACCACACACCCTGCCGACACCGACCCGCCGCCCCCAGCCTGGCTGGACCAGCTCAGCAAACACCCTCGTCCGCGTGTCACCGGAAAGACCATTCTCATCGCGACATCGGCGGGCCTGGCGATCGCCGTCCTGATCGGCGGCGCCATCGGTGTGGCCGTAGGACTTCTCGTAACTCCCACTGCCGGCATCTACCTGCACAAAAGACAACCCACGTGGTCACAACAAGACCAGCAGCAGATCCTGACCGATCTCCCCTTCGCCGCCGACCTGATGACCGCCTGCCTCCTGGCGGGATGCCCGGTCAGCTCCGCCACCGAGATCGCCGCCGACGCGATAGGCGGTCCTCTCGGCCGGCGCCTCGCCTGGGTGAGCACTCAACTGCGCCTCGGCGCGGACGCAGAACCCACCTGGGCCCTCCTGTCGAAGGACCCGGCGTTAGGGCAGCTCTCCCGAACCATGATCAGAGCCACCCAAAGCGGCACCCCCGTAGCCGATGCCCTGACCCGCCTGGCGGACGACGCCCGCGACGCGTCCAGGGCCGCCGCGGCAGCGGCAGCGAGGCGCGTCGGGGTCAAGGCAGTGGCCCCTCTGGGCCTGTGCTTCCTCCCGGCGTTCGTCCTCCTGGGCATCGTCCCGGTGGTAGCCGACCTCGCCTCCGCCCTCGTCCTCCCGTAGCCATGTCGCGCCGCCCATCACCCCTCTAGGTCGCGCCGTAGCCATGCCACCCCGTAGTCACGTCAGTCACGTCATCGCCTAGGCACGTCACCCCCAGCTGGATGAACGTTGCTATGCCACCTGTCGCAATCAGGAACCCCCGGTAAGCAGGCCGCCTCCCGCAATCACGGCATAGCCACTCCACCTCCCATAGCCACGCAACCATGATCGGCAACCCGGCGATCCGCCTTGATCAGCACCGGGCCGCACCACGTCCACAGCACCCGCCACTACTGGGCAACATCACCACTGGACACCAGCACCACCACAAGGGACAGCCGCGTCGGCTTAGGTATCAGCACGTCACCCCGTCATCGGTCCTCACCCGGATTCCCCTGTTCGCGCCACTCCTGATCACCTCACACCCATCCGGCGCACTGTTATCCACAGAACGCCGCTCGGCGGCTTCCGCCGGCTCGATCTCGACGAACCTGTAGCTCGCCGGGCAGAACCGGCTCGACCAAGCACCTGGAGGCACAATGCACAGCCCCGCCCCCGCACGGGACGCCACCACGTCCACCCCAGAAGCCGCCACCACTCCGCCCCCGCCCACCACCGCCCTGAAGCGAAACCACGGCGACATCACTCAGCCTTCGACCAGCCGCTTCACTCCCCGGACAAGCCGTGTCCTCGCAGCCCACCACGACACCACGATCACAGCCCCGACATCCCCTGTGCGTGAAGCCCCGGCGCCCGGACATGCGGCAGCCGAGACGGACAACCGCCAGGCGCCCTCGGCCAACGGCGCGGGCACTGTCGGCCACAGGACACGCGCGAAAAGCCCGAGGCACCCGAGCCCCCACCCCCGCTCCAACAAATGGCTGCACTACGCGGCCACCAACCGCGAGCGCGGCATGTCCACTGCCGAATACGCCGTAGGTACCATCGCGGCCTGCGCGTTCGCGGCGCTCCTTATGAAGATCGTCAGCGGCACGGAGATCGCGGAACTGCTCACCGGCATCATCAGCCGAGCACTCAACACGGACGCATGATTTTCAGCCCGGGGCGGCCTCCACGAGGCGCTTCGGCAACGCGAGGCTCGGTGACCGCTGAGACCGCCGCCGTGCTTCCGGCGCTGATGATCGTCCTGGCAGCCGGTCTATGGGCCATCCAGTCCGTCGCCGTCCAGCTCGAATGCGTGGATGCGGCTCGCGCCGCGGCCCGAGCCGCCGCAAGAGGCGAGCCATTGGAGAAGGTCCGCGCGGTAGCCATCACGGCCACGAGCCCGGACGCGCAAGTAGACATCATCCGTGACCCGGAGACGACGAAAGTTCAGATCGCCGTTCAAGTGAGACCAGCATGGGGTTCGGCATTCCCGCCCGTACGCGTATCCGCCTCAGCCTTCGCCGACACAGAGCCGTAGCCGAGATCCATCGCATCTTGTCGCACGCATTGCCGCATCGTCGCGACCACGGGGCCAGGTGACGTGCGCCAACGTCATCACTCCGCCTGGTGGTGAAGCACGCCGCCACGGCCCCGTGGTCCCTGCTGTGCGGCGCAAGTCAGCCGAGCCGAGGAGGGCGTCATCGCCTCCGCTGAAAGACATCAAGCACGAGTCGCGGCTGAAGGGAAGCCAGGTGCAAGGAGTGGTTCGAGAACGGGCACATGACGGACGACGTTCGCCGCAGTCCTGCCGGCGAAGGCGCGCACAGTTCGATGCGCATCGGCGGCTGTGGGTGGTGACACGAGGGGATGGTGCCGATGCCGGCGAACGTGGTTCCGCCACCCTCTGGGGTGTGGCCCTGATGGGGCTCTTGATGGCCGTGGCCACGGCTTTCGCCACGGTGGGCACCGCGCGGGTGGCTCGCCACCGTGTGAATGACGCGGCCGACCTCAGCGCTTTGGCGGCAGCCCGGCTCGCGCTGCTCGATCCCCAGGAGGCGTGCGCCAGAGCCGGCGCGCTGGCGGCCGACAACGGTGTCGAGATGACGCGATGCGAGATCAGCGGCGAGGTGGCCGATGTCTGGACCACTCTGTCGATCTCGCTACCGGTCGTAGGCACCAGGATTGTCACGGGCAGAGCCCGAGCCGGCCCGGCTAAGTAGCCCGGCCCTGCGGGATGAGGACCGCGGATCGGTCAATGCAGGCGGACTCTGGCGATACCAGCGCTCTGAGCGAGGGGTACACGCGTCGAGTCGGTGTGGTGGTGAACGAGGACCCGAGCCGATTGGATCAACCAGGCTCTGATCGATTAGTGCATGAAGACGAGATCGAGCTCGTACGGCAGTTGGTGGCCTGGGAAGCACGAGAAGCCGGGTCGCCTGTCTGAGGGCCGTCGCGTTGAGGACGGGGGTCTTGAAGACAGATGTGTTGATGATCGGGATCAGACTCGGAACTTGGACAAGGGGGCCGTGCAGAGAGTCTGCTCGGCGTCGAACTCCTCGAATGTGCTGACAGGGCGGAAGCCAAGGCGGGCGGCGAGTTTCAGAGATCGTTGGTTCGCCGTCTGGGTCACGATCAGGACTGGCTGGTCGGGGAGTTCGTCAGCCGCGGCGCGCAACACGACCGTCGCGGCCTCGTACGCGAATCCCGCGCCCCACGCACTGCGCCGCAATACGTAGCCCAGTTCCAGTTCCTCGCCGTCCTTATTGACATGTCCGGGGCGATCGGCCGACCGGCGGGCGAGCATCAATGTTCCGACAAGCCGGTTCGTCGTGTTGTCGGCGATGACGAAATTGCCAGGTCTGGGGGTCGAGTTCGCGATGATGGTATCGAAGTGCTGCTCGACCTCGCTCCGAGGGCGGGGACCACCGAGGTATGCCTGAACTTCGGGGTCGGTCATGAGCTCGATGAGATCTTCGCGGTCGGCGCGGTGCACTTTGCGGAGCACGAGTCGTTCGGACGTGACTTCCGTGGCGGACAGCGTGGGTGATGGGCTCATGAGCTTGTGATCATAGACCTCGCAGCACTCTCGGGCGCTGGGGTGGCTGCGCTCGTCCGCGTCCCTGCCGGTGGCGTGGACGTGCGCCTGGTCGGTTCCCAGACGTTGCCATCGGTTCGCGGGCGCGCGGTGGCGCTATTGGCCAAATCATCAGCTATGGGGGCACGAAAAGCGTAATCCCGGATATTGGTGGTTTTCCTTTTGGGTGTGTGGATGGGTGGTCGGGTTTTGTTGACAAGTATTTCGTCGTAAAGATCAGCGTGGTGTCGGTTCTCCTGGATGAGTGCTGCAGGGTGGTGTGCGGAGATATGGGACATGCTCATAAGGCGGTTTTGGTGGTGCTGAGATGGGTGCAGCCGGTGGTGTGAGGTGTGGCTTGTAAGGAGGGTTTGCTGGTGGTGGCGTACGTGGTGAAGAAAAGTGGTTTTTGGGGTTTGTGGGGCTAGGTCGCAATCAAGTCACGACTTCTTGGACTCGGTGTCCAAGAGTCCGCTTGCTCACGTAACGTTCCGCTTACCCGCGGTCCATGCCGTTCTTGATGAAGGATCTGGGAGAGCCAGAACGGAGTCGCTAGCGTGCGGGCCAGGGGCGGTCGGTGACCGTATCGCCGGGCGAACTGCACTTCCGGTCGTCGCTCGACTCGCTCTTCGCGAGTGGGCCGGGTGGCGCGAGTCTCTCGATGGAGGGAAGCGTCGTGACGGTAGTTGGCAGAGTGGTGGCCGCGGGGATCGTCGCGGTGGGGTCCATGGTGTTCGGTGGACCCGCTCATGCGGCCGTGACGGCGGGAAGCGGCGCCTCCGGGCAGATCACCTCACCGTCGGACGGGCAGGTCGTCTCCGGGTCGTCGGTCACCGTTTCTGCACGTACGGGGCTCATGCAACTGCGCATGGGGCTGTACGTCGACGGGCCGTCCACCGGCTCGGTGAAAGTGGCCGGCGGGGGCTCCAACCAGACCATCTCCGGCACGTTCGACGCCGGCAGTGCCCCTAACGGGACCTTCACCGTGACCCTCAAGGGGGAGATCACCGGCACCAGGTACGACAGCAGCTCCTTCAAGCTGCGGCGGCCCGCCGAGACGCCGAGCAATGTGAGCGCCGATCTCCAGGGCACCACGAAGGTCGTCGTGACCTGGAGCAAGGGTGCTGAGCCCGATCTGCAGACGTACCAGGTGTCCAACACGCAGTCGGGGGTCGTGGGGCGGCTGGCGGCGGACAGCGCGTGCAGCGGTGGGTCGTGCAAGGCGGTGCTCGCGGTGCCGGCCAAGGCGGCGGGGCAGAAGGTGGGGTTCACGGTCAGGGCGTTCCGGAGCGACGGGGACGGCGGGTCGATCGGATCGGGCGAGTCGGGCACCGCCTACGTCAGCGTGCCCGCTCCGCCCGCCGCTCAGCCGAAGAAGGAAGTCAACAAGACACGGCAGGCGCCCAAGGTGTCCGAGAGGGTCGATCCGCTGCCGACTCTGCCCGCGAAGAAGCAGACTCAGCCGACACGCAAGGCGACGACTCACCGGCCCAAGGCGACGGCCAAGGTTCCCGCGATTCCTGACACGGATACGAAGGGCAATCTGCCTATTCCGACTGCTGATGAACGGCAGGGAGAAACTGACGGTCTGACGCCGTCAGGTGGGACCGGCGAGGATCGGAGTGATCGGGGCGAGGGGGGCACGGATGCCGCGTCCGTACAAGTGAACGGCGTGAAGGCGCAGTCGAGCGATTCTGCGTTAGGGGACGTCGGGCAGTACGGGCTGTATGTCGCGGGTGGGTTGCTTCTGCTGCTGCTCGGGGCGCATGCCGGAGCTTGGGCTCGGCGGCGGGCGTTGGCTGCCGAGGGAGGAAGGGGCGGGAGTTCGCGGGCACTGAGAACGGGGCTGGCGTCGATGGCGCGGGGGACTTCTGCTTCTCCGGCTTCTGCTTCTGCTTCTGCTTCGAGGGTGGCGGGGGGTGCCGGTGTTTCGTGGACCGGGACCGAGCCGGGACTTTCGGGGGCGGGGGCCGCGCGTGGTGAAGGGGGAGAAGGGGCGGCTGGGGTGACGCCTCGGCGTAGGCCGGCTGTGATCCTTGCGGTGGCGAAGACGCGGATGCCGTCGGGGTCGCAGACGGCTGATGGGCAGGCTTCGGCTTCCGGCGGAGCTTCCAGTAATGGTGATTCGTCGCCTTTGCCTGCTGGTTGGCAGGGGGCGGGTGCGGGCGGCGGGGCGGCGTTCGCGGATGGTGGTGGGCAGGGTTTGCGGCAAGTGTCTGCGGTGCCTGGGTTAGGGGCTGGCGGGGCGAGCATCGCTTCTGTCGCGGATGCTGCTCCTGTGCGAGGAGCGCTCCCGGCGGAGGGGGGTTCGGCGCATCTGGTTCCGCCGACGGTCGATCGTCCAGGTCAGCAAGGCTACGAGGGCGATCCGGGCTACAGAGGTGTGCAGGGTCAAGGGGATGGCGGTGACTTTAGCAAGGGGGGCCAGGGCTATGCCGGTGGCCAGGGCCGTGAAGGGGGCTCGGCTGATCACAGTGGACGTGGTGGGCGTGGTGGACGGCAGGAGCCGATGCGGATCGCGCTGCCCAGTTCGGCGGTGATCGAGGTGTCGGAGGCGGCCGTGGGGACGGCGCCGCGGCCGGCTGTGCGGATCGAGGAGCGCTGGGATGACTATCTGCCGCCTTCGCCCAGGTCCATGGAGGACAGTGGGTTCTGGGAGCGGCCGCAGCCCGGGGCGCGGGATTTCTGGGCGCCAGATGACGAGGGCGCTGAGGGCCGGACGAGTCGTGGCGTCGGGGGTGCCGGGACGATCGAAGCCGGTGGTGCTGGCGGGACCGGGACTGGCGGTTCTGGGGGTGCCGCTGTCGGCGGTACGGGGGATGCCGGGGCTGGCGGTTCGGGTGATGCCGGGACTGGCGGTTCGGGTGATGCCGGGATCGGCGGTTCGGGGACTGGCGGTTCTGGTGGGGCGGCTCTCGGCGGCTCGGGTGATGCCGGAACTAGTGGTTCGGGGGCTGTGACAGGCGATTCTGGTGATGCTGCCAGTGCTGTGACCGGTCGTTCTGGTAGTGCCGGTAGTGCTGTTACAGGCGGTTCCCGCGTTGGTGGGAGCGGTGTCGACGGTTCTGAGGTGGACAAGCCCGCTGGTGCTGGTGGCGCTGCTGGGGTGGATGGTTCTGGTGGTGTTGGTTCCTCCGCCTATGCAGGGCGGCGGCACAAGGGTGGTCTCAGTTAGGGATCTGGTTGGGCGGCGGGCACGGCGGTCCGAACCGCCGGAGGGGCCGTTGCGAGATGGCGCTCTGCCGAGATGGGCTCGCGGGTTCGGTCTTGCTGGGTCAGTCGGTGGCGAGCAGGGTGTTCAGGAGGCGGATGGCGCCCCGTTTGTCCAGGGGCTCGTTGCCGTTGCCGCACTTGGGTGACTGGATGCAGGACGGGCAACCGCGGTCGCACTCGCAGGAGGTGATCGCCTCGCGGGTGGCCGTCAGCCAGTCGTTCGCCCGGGCGTAGCCGCGTTCGGCGAATCCGGCGCCGCCCTCGTGGCCGTCGTACACGAAGACCGTCAGCAGGCCCGTGTCGGCGTGCAGCTCGGTGGAGACGCCGCCGATGTCCCAGCGGTCGCAGGTGGCGAACAGGGGGAGGAGGCCGATGGAGGCGTGTTCGGCGGCGTGGGCCGCGCCGCCGAGGTCGATGCCCGACTCCGCGAGGGGGGTCACGGCCGACGCCGGGAGGGTCCACCAGACGGCGCGGGTGCGGAGGGTGCGCGGTGGCAGGTCAAGGGGCTCGTCGCCGAGCATCTCGCCCGACTGGAAGCGCCTCTTGAGGTACGAGACCACCTGCCTGGTCACTTCGACCTCGCCGAAGTGCAGCGTGCCCTGTCCCAAGGGGTGGGAGCGCTGGGTGGAAAGGATGGAGATGTCGGTGATGTCGCGGGCGAACGTGGAGTAGTCGGGATTGGCGGCCGTGACCAGGGCCACGTCGGCGTCCAGGTCGAGTGCCTCCACGAGGAACGTCTCGCCCTGGTGGATGTAGACCGCGCCCGTGTGGACGGTGGTGTGGGCGGAGGGCTCGTCCACGCTGCCGAGGAGGCGGCCGGTGGTCGACTCCACGACGTGGATGAGGGATCCGCCGCCGCCGCGGATGTCGGCGAGGTCGGTGGGGCGTTCGCGCCTGGTCCAGAACCAGCCGGTCGGGCGGGCGCGGAGCATGCCCTGGCTCACCAGGTCGTCCAGGACGTCGGTGGTGGTCGGGCCGAAGATGGGCAGGTCGGCCTCGGTCAGCGGGATCTCGGCGGCTGCGGCGCACAGGTGGGGGCCCAGGACGTACGGGTTGTCGGGGTCCAGGACGATCGCCTCCACCGGCTGGCCGAACAGGGCCTGCGGGTGGTGGACGAGGTAGGTGTCCAGAGGGTCGTCTCTGGCGATCAGGACGGCCAGGGCGTCCTGGCCGTCGCGGCCCGCGCGGCCCGCCTGCTGCCAGAGGCTGGCCCTGGTGCCGGGCCAGCCGGCGATGAGGACGGCGTCGAGGCCGGAGACGTCGACGCCGAGTTCGAGGGCGTTGGTGGTGGCCAGGCCCATGATGGTGCCGTCGCGGAGCGCCTTCTCCAGGACGCGGCGGTCTTCGGCGAGGTAGCCGGCGCGGTAGGCGGCGATCTTGTCGGGGAGGTTGGACAGGTCGGAGATGTCGGGCAAGGCCCAGGACAAGGGGTTGTCGGGCGCGTTGCGGGATGGGGGACGGGCGGGGTCGCTTTCGGGAGCGCCGGTGGGAGCACTGCCGGGTCGCCCCTCGGCAAGGCCCTTGGCAGGGCCGTCGGCAGGGCCGTCGGCAGGGCCGTCGGTAGGGCCGTCGGTAGGGCCCTGGGCTGCGCCCTGAGCAGGGCGGTCGGCAGGGTCATCGGCAGAGCCGTGGGCAGGACCTTCGGCAGAGTCATTGGCCGGGCTGCTGCTGGGGCCCTCGCTGGGGCTGCGGCTGGGGCCGTGGTGGGGACTGTTGCAAGGGCCGTTGTTGGGGTCCTTGAGCTGGACGTGGTCGGGACCGCTGCTGGAGTCGTTGAGAAGGGCTTGGCCGAGGTCGTTGACTGGGGCGTGGTCAGGACCGTTGTGGGGGTCGTTGTCGATCGTGTTGTCGAGGGCCGGGTCAGGTGACCAGTGGATGGCCTGAGGGGGTGAGGTCGTGGTTGGCTTTGCGGCCTCTGGGCGGTGGGTGGCCGGGAGTGGGGTGCCCGTGTACGGCATCGAGAAGGCCACGTCGGCGAGCTTGGCGCGGGCGGTCAGTGCGACCGTCTCGGCGCCGCGCCGGGAGCGTACGAACGCCAAGGTGCGGACGTTGGCCAGCACGAGGTCGGCCAGCAGGTCGGCGGCCTCCGCCGTGGCCGTACGCCGCACCGGCGCCCCTCCCTCGCCCCGTAGCTCGGTCAGCGGCGGCTCCCACAGCGCGATGGTGGTGGAGCCCTTGGGAGAGGCGTCCACGGTCACCTCGTCCATCTCAAGCCCCGTCAGCCTCATCGCGAACGCCCCCGGCTCGCTCGCCGTCGCCGAGGCGAGCAGGAACGTCGGCGTCGAGCCGTACCGTGCGCACACCCGGCGGAGACGGCGCAGGATCTGGGCGACGTGGGAGCCGAACACGCCCCGGTAGCCATGGCACTCGTCCACGACGACCATGCGCAGCCGCCGGAAGAACGACATCCAGCTCGCGTGCCTGGGCAGGATGCTCCGGTGGAGCATGTCGGGATTGGTCAGGACGTAGTTGGCGTGTCGGCGTATCCAGGTGCGTTCCTCGAACGGCGTGTCGCCGTCGTACGTGGCCGCGCGCACCTGCGTGAGGTGCAGTTCGCGGAGCCCGCGCAGCTGGTCGGCGGCCAGGGCCTTGGTCGGCGTCAGGTAAAGCACCGTCCCGCCGTCGACACAGGACGCGACCGCCGGAGTCAGGTACGCCAAGGACTTCCCGGACGCCGTGCCCGTGGAGACGATCACGTTTCGGCCACGGAATGCCAGGTCGGCGGCCTCGTACTGGTGTGGCCAGAGGCCCGTGACTCCGCGGTTCGCCAAGCGCGTAACCAGCACGTCCGGCGCCCAATCGGGCCAACCGACTTGACCCGCCTGACGTGCTGGAACATGCTCCACATGGGTGACGCGCTCATGACGTGCGGGAACACCGAGCAGGTGGCGGAGGAGTGGACCTGCCTGTTCTGGGGAGGATGCGGAGGAAGTCACTGTTTCCAGTCTTGCATCAGTGGGCAAAGTCGCCGGGAATCGTGATTTCGTATAGACACAAGCCAGACGCGTGGTTGAATGCCGCGCGTCAGGGTCGGACAGTCTGGGGCCACGCTCCAGATTGCCAGGCCGGCAAGAGTACTTTCGCAGGCGAGGCGCTGGAGGATCTGTGGATCTGAAGTTGGATCACCACAACGAGGACCGACTCACCATCGTCGAGGTCGAGGGTGAGATCGATGTCTACACTGCGCCGAGATTGCGTGAGCTCCTCATCGACCTGGTGAACAAGGGCAACTTCCACCTTCTCGTCAACATGGAGAAGGTCGACTTCCTGGACTCGACGGGTCTTGGTGTCCTGGTCGGCGGGCTCAAGCGGGTCCGTGCGCACGACGGCTCCCTGGAACTGGTCTGCACCCAGGAGCGCATCCTGAAGATCTTCCGGATCACCGGCCTGACCAAGGTCTTCGGGATCTACGCTTCGGTCGACGAGGCCAAGGAAGCTCACGGCAAAGACAAGTAGCATGGCTACCGTCGAGCTGACGTTCAGCGCCCTCCCCGCGCACGTGCGCACCGCACGGCTGGTGGCCACGGCCATCGCCCGGCGCACAGGCGTGGAGGAGTCCCTGCTGGACGAGGTCAGGCTCGCCGTGGGTGAGGCATGCTCCCGGGCTGTGGAGGCGCACCGCGCCCACTGCCCGGGCGAGCCCATCCGCATCGAGCTCCGAGACGACTCCGGGCGGTTCGAGGTCACGGTCAGCGACCATGCCCCCAGCGACGAGATCCATCTGGAACAGCCGCTCGACCTGGGTACGCTGTCCGACTCGTTCATGACGGGCTTCGGCCTGGCGGTCATCACCGGGCTGGCCGACGATGTCGAGGTCTTTCCCACGGCCAAAGGGACCGACATCCGGATGAGCTGGCCCGCGACCAACGGGATTCCCGCATCGTGAGGGTTGCCGCCCTCCCATAAGTGCTTCGGGCGCCCTCCCCGGGCGCCTGACACCCCCTTTTTTCTTTTTGTGTTTTTACGGCAAGCCACCCCAGCCCCACCCGCCGACCCCCGCCGGGGGCCTCCAGGGTGACGCTCCTGACCCGCACGTGGCCGGCCGCCGTCACGGCGCCCCAATCCCGATCGCCGTGGCGAAGCGTTGACCGGCTTCTTCGCCCGGGCGCGGTGGCGCGTCCCGGTAGCCGGAGAATGCGTCTGACGGCCTCTGTAGCGCCTCTGACCGCCTGGCGACGGTTCTACGCCATCCAGTTACCCCCTGTGGCTGTGCGTGCCCCCTGCATGCCTTCAGCGCCCCGACCGCGATGGCGGGAGTGGGGGCGGGCAGGACCACGAGAGGGGGCGGGGGCGGACACGAGCACGGGGGGCACGGGGCGGGTGCGGGAGTGGGCACAGGCACCTGATGCGGGGTGGGTGGTCGGCCTGTGGGGCGTTTGCCCTTCCGGGCGTCTGGCCCGTCCGCGGGGTGTGCGGCTCCGTCCCTGGGGGCGTGTGCCCTTCCACGGGCGGTCTGGCCCGTCCGTGGGGCGTCTGGCCCACCCATGGGGCGCCCGTCCATAGGGCCTGGGCCCAGGTCGCATGAGAGTGCGGTCCGTTGGTCGCGGCGTGTGGCCTGTTCGGGATGCAGGTCGCAGTGTGCAGGTCGACAATGTGGCGGTTTGGTGCGGCACTCCGGTTTTGTGCGTTCCCCCTGATGATCCAAAAGGCTGGGTAAAGGCGTGCTTACCGTCCACCTGTGGGACGATCTGTTTGCTTTTGTGTGACCGCCTATTGAGGCGCGTAGCGTGGTCACCCAGGTTTCCATGATCCAGAAATTCGCCGCGCACCGCGTCGAACTGCCCCGCCTCCGGCGATGACGCCGCGAACCTGCGGGCGACCGGCGCTTCCGCCGAGCGGCACGGAGGGCATCGGACCGCCGCAGGACCGTCGGGCAAGCGTTCGATGGAGATTGGTTTCGGTCAGCCCATATCGTTTCCGTGTCATGACCTTAATCCCAGGGAAATTCTGCTTGTCAGGCCGCATACCGGGCTGCTGACCGGCTCTTACTGGACTCGCGGATAATTAGTGACCTTCGGAGCCTTCATATCCGTTCACTGCCTGCGTAGACTCCCGGCACCGGCCAAGGTGATCCGGCGGAACGCGGATTCAACCGGAAGCGGCACCCACAACCCGGATGGTGCCGCAACACCCGCCGAGGAGGGGGCGCAGCACCGCCCGGGCAGGACGACCGGTCTTGCCGAGGAGAACGATGAGCAGGCACATGCTGGCAGCGGAGCCAGCGTCAAATCTGGCCCTGAGCGGAAACAATCTCACCATCGTGGTCGTGGTCGCCGCGGTCGCGTTGATCGCGCTGGCCGTGGCAGGTGGTCTAGTGCGCGAGGTGCTGGGCGCGGGCCAAGGCACCGAACGTATGCAGAACATCGCCCGTGCCGTACAGGAAGGCGCCGCCGCCTATCTCGCGCGGCAGTTCCGCACGTTGGCGATCTTCGTCGTCGTGATCCCGTTCCTGTTGCTCTTGCTACCAGGGGAGACCGACGTCCGGATCGGGCGTTCGATCTTCTTCGTGGTCGGGGCGGTCTTCTCCGCGCTGACCGGGTTCATGGGCATGTGGCTGGCCGTGCGCGGGAACGTGCGCGTCGCCGCCGCGGCCAACGAGGCGGGCGAGAAGCGCGCCATGCGGATCGCGTTCCGTACCGGCGGCGTGGCCGGCATGTTCACCGTGGGCCTCGGCCTGCTGGGCGCGGCCGTGGTCGTGCTCCTCTACCAGGGTGACGCCCCGGGCGTGCTCGAAGGGTTCGGCTTCGGCGCGGCGCTGCTGGCGATGTTCATGCGAGTCGGCGGCGGCATCTTCACCAAGGCCGCCGACGTCGGCGCCGACCTGGTGGGCAAGGTCGAGCAGGGCATCCCCGAGGACGACCCGCGCAACGCGGCCACCATCGCCGACAACGTGGGCGACAACGTCGGCGACTGCGCCGGCATGGCGGCCGACCTGTTCGAGTCGTACGCGGTCATGCTGGTCGCCAGCCTCATCCTGGGCCGGGCGGCGTTCGGCGAGGAAGGGCTCGTCTTCCCGCTGATCGTGCCCATGATCGGCGTGATCACGGCGATCATCGGCATCTTCGTCACCGGCATGCGCGACCGCGACCGCAACGGCATGGCGGCCATCAACCGCAGCTTCTTCATCTCCGCCGCCATCTCGGCGGTGCTGGTGACGGCCGCCGCGTTCTGGTATCTGCCGGCCAGCTTCTCCGGCCTGACCGGCTCGCGCGTGGAGTCCGACGCCGACCCGCGGCTCATCGCGATCGGCGCGGTCCTCATCGGCCTGGTGCTGGCCAGCGCCATCCAGCTGCTGACCGGCTACTTCACCGAGACCACGCGCCGCCCCGTACGGGAGATCGGCGAGAGCTCGCGCACCGGCCCCGCCACCGTCATCCTGGCCGGCATCAGCGTCGGCCTGGAGTCGGCCGTCTACTCGGCGCTGATCATCGGCGGCGCGGTCTACGGCGCGTTCCTGCTGGGCTTCGGGAACGTGACGCTCGCGCTGTTCGCGGTGGCCCTGGCCGGCACCGGCCTGCTGACCACGGTCGGCGTCATCGTCTCCATGGACACCTTCGGCCCGGTCTCCGACAACGCCCAGGGCATCGCCGAGATGTCGGGCGACGTCGAGGGCGAGGGCGCCCGCGTGCTGACCAGCCTCGACGCGGTCGGCAACACCACGAAGGCGATCACCAAGGGCATCGCGATCGCCACGGCCGTCCTGGCGGCCACCGCGCTGTTCGGCGCCTTCCGCACGGCCGTGGAGGGCGAGCTCGCGCAGGCCGACACGGCGATCAAGGACGCGCTCGGCATCTTCCAGACCTTCAACCTCAGCATCGACAACCCCAACGTCCTGGTCGGCCTGATCATCGGCGCCGCGGTGGTGTTCCTGTTCTCCGGCCTGGCGATCATGGCCGTCGGACGGGCCGCGATGCGGGTGGTCTTCGAGGTGCGCGACCAGTTCCGCAACAACCCGGGCATCATGGACGGCACCCAGAAGCCCGAGTACGGCCGCGTCGTGGACATCTGCACCCGCGACTCGCTGCGCGAGCTGGCCACGCCCGGTCTGCTCGCGGTCATGACGCCGATCGCCGTCGGCTTCGCCCTCGGGTACGCGCCGCTGGGCGCGTTCCTCGCGGGCGCGATCGCCTGCGGCACGCTGATGGCGGTGTTCCTGGCCAACTCCGGTGGCGCCTGGGACAACGCGAAGAAGCTCGTCGAGGACGGGCACCACGGCGGCAAGGGCTCCGAGGCGCATGCCGCGACCGTCATCGGCGACACCGTCGGCGACCCGTTCAAGGACACCGCGGGCCCTGCCATCAACCCGCTGATCAAGGTGATGAACCTGGTGGCGCTGCTGGTGGCGCCCGCGGTGGTGCTGTACGCGGGCAACCCGGTGCTGCGGATCGGCGTCACGGTGGTGGCGGTGGCCGTGGTGGTGGCGGCCATCGTGGTCTCCAAGCGGCGCTCGGTGACGTCCGAGCCGGCCAGCGACAACGACAACCACCGGGAGGAGGAGCCGGTCGCGTCCTGACGCCGGCCGGCCGCCTGAGTCCCGCGGACGCCCGCTTCCCCTGGCCGGGGGAGCGGGCGTTCCGCTGTCCCGGGCGGCGTTTGCGGGAGCGGGCGGGGGAAGGGGGTGCCCAGGGGAACGGGAGGCGGGATGGGTGAGCGGTGGGGCAGGTGGTCGCGGCACCCCGGGTGCTCGATGGGACACTGTCCGCGTGGAGAGCGACAAGCAGCCGAACGGCGCCAAAACCCTCGGCTACATCCTGCTGGCCATGATCATCATTCTGGCCGTACTGATCGGGCTGTCCGTCTGGGCCTCGAGGACAGGGTGATCCGGTGCGGACGTTAATCGTGCTGAGGCATGCCAAGGCCGCCCACCTGCCGGGCCTGGCCGACCGGGAGCGGCCGCTGACCGGCCGCGGGGAGCGGGACGCCGCGCGGGCGGGCGAGGAGATCAGGGGGGCCGGGCTGAGGCCGGAGGCGGTGTTCTGCTCCCCGGCGGTCCGGACCAGGCGCACCGCCGAGCTGGCCTTCCCCGAGCTGGAGATCAGCTACGAGCGCGAGATCTACGAGGCGTACCCCGAGGAGCTGCTGGACGTGCTGCGCCGGGCCGACCCCGGCCTCGGCACGGTGGTGCTGTGCGGCCACAATCCGGGCGTGCACGAGCTGGCGCTGGGGCTGGCGGGCGGCGACTACGGCTTCCGCCCGGGAGCGTTCGCGGTGATCGAGCTCGGCGCGCCGTGGGCGGACCTCCATCTGGGGGAGGGCCGCCTGGTCGCCCGCTGGGACCCCCATTCCGGAGAGGAGGGCTCCTAGCGGGGGGTGAGGACGCCGTCCTCGGCGTCGGCGGCCTCCACCTCGTCGCGCGAGATGCCGAGCAGGTAGAGGATCGAGTCGAGGTAGGGCGTGTTGACCGCGGTGTCGGCGGCCTGCCGCACGACGGGCTTGGCGTTGAACGCGATGCCGAGCCCGGCCGTCGCGATCATGTCGAGGTCGTTGGCCCCGTCGCCGATGGCCACGGTCTGGGAGATGGGCAGGCCGGCGGCGGCGGCGAAGCGTTCGAGCGCCCGCGCCTTGCCGGGCCGGTCGACGATGTCGCCGACGACGCGGCCGGTCAGCCGCCCGTCCACGACTTCGAGGACGTTCGCCGCGGAGTAGTCGATGCCCAGCTCCTCGACCAGCGCGTCGGTGATCTGGGTGAAGCCGCCGCTGACGATGGCGAAGCGGTAGTCGAGCCGCTTGAGCGTGCGGACGAGGGTGCGGGCGCCGGGCGTCAGCACGACCTCCTTGCGCACCTCGGCGAACACCTCCTCGGGCAGCCCCTCCAGCAGCGCCACCCGCTTGCGCAGGGACTCGGAGAAGTCCAGCTCGCCGCGCATGGCCTGCTCGGTGACCCGGGCGACCTCGTCGAGGCAGCCGGCGTGGGCCGCGAGCAGCTCGATGACCTCGCCCTGGATGAGGGTGGAGTCGACGTCCATGACGATGAGCCGCTTGGCCCGGCGGGACAGGCCCGTGCGCTGCACGGCGACGTCCACCTCCTGGGCGGCGGCCTCGGCGGCCAGCTCGACGCGGAGCGCGGCCGGGTTGGCGCCGGAGACGGACAGCTCGATGCAGGTGACGGGCCACTGGGCGAGCCGCTCGATGCGGTCGATGTTGGCGCCGGCGGCGGCGATGCGGCCGGCGATGCCGGCGATCGCGGCGGGCTGCAGGGTGGCGCCGAGCACGCTGACGGAGAGCCGGCCGCGGCGGCGCTGCTCCTTGGCCGCCTGGGAGCCGGTGGAGAGCTCGACCTCCATGCCGAGGTCCTCGGCCACCCGCTCGACGGCGGTCCACAGGGCGCCGAGCGTCGTGCCGGTGCCGGTGGACGGTCCGCCCGAGTAGGCGACGAGCACGCCGAGCGTGAGCCGCCCGCGGATGACGACCTGCTCGATGTCGGCGACGCTCACCGGGAATCCGGACAGGACGGAGAAGAGGCGCGAGGTGACGCCGGGCCGGTCGGGGCCGGTCAGGGTGATCAGGAGGGTGCGCTGGTCCACATCCAGCCACGGTACTGCGCCCGGTCCGATGCTCGCGCAGCAGGCTCGCCATTCGGACGCGGGCGCATCAGCCGAAGCTGTTGACGCAGGTCGTCAGCGCACGACCGTGGTCTTCACGGTTTTCGCGAACAGGTAACCGGGCACCCCGAGCCGGTCGAGCTCGCGAAGGTCCATGTCCTCCATCCCCTGGTCGAGGTTGTAGGAGATGACGCCGAGAGTGGCCTTCTGAGAACCGCGAGTGCTCTTCTTGGTCTTT
The DNA here is from genome assembly GCF_900111685.1 of Nonomuraea wenchangensis. Classification (GTDB taxonomy): domain Bacteria; phylum Actinomycetota; class Actinomycetes; order Streptosporangiales; family Streptosporangiaceae; genus Nonomuraea; species Nonomuraea wenchangensis. The sequence goes on along the minus strand of NZ_FOHX01000017.1, from coordinate 163,163 downwards.
GCGTAGAAAGTAACCGAGAACGAACTTCCGACCGCGATGTCCTTATTGGCAAAGCAGAAGAAGCCGCGGGCGGTCAGCAGGATGCACTCCATCTTCTTGCCGCTGGTGGAGTAGCGGATGTTCCTGGGGTCGACGCCCTTGGGGAACGCGCCGCCGACATACCAGGCCTCCGCGGAGGCGAAGTGCGGGCCCACGTTGGTCGCGGAGATCTTGTACTTGATGTAGCTGCCGGCCTTGGCCTTCTTGGTGGCCGTCACCTTCACGGCGAAGGAGGAGTAGGGCTTGGCCGCCTTCGCGGACACCGTGCTGGTCGCGGCGGTGGAAGCCGTGGCGGAAACGGCCGCGGAAGCGGGAACAGCGGGAACGAGCAGAGCACCGGCCGCGAGCGTCGCCAGCATGCCCTTGGTAAGGGACTTGTGCATTACCTCTCCGGGTAAGGGAATTGGACTCGGGGCCGTGTAATACAACAAGCCCCCCGTAAATGCCCGCTGTGTATATCAGTTATTAAAATTTATGTAAAGCCGGTTACTTCAGTATCAGGTGCGTGTCGCCGAACTCGTGCCACAGATACCCCTCCCGCAACGCCGCCTCGTACGCCCCGGCCAGCGCCTTCTCGCCGGCGATGGCCGTCAGCATGAGCAGGTGGCTGGAGCGGGGCTCGTGCAGCCCGGTGAGCAGGCCGGTCACCGCCCGTACGCCCCGCTCGGGGGTCACCAGGTGCCGGGTCCACCCCGAGGCCGCCCGCACCCGGCCGTCCGCGCCCACGGCGCTCTCCAGGGCCCGTACGACGGTCGTCCCCGCCGCGACCACCCGGGTGCCGCTCTCGCGGGCCAGCTCGACCAGCCGCGCGGTCGCGGCCGGGACCTCGTACCGCTCCGCGTAGGGCGGCTCGTCCTTCTCCGGCGAGGCCACGCCCGTGTGCAGGGTGATCGGCGCGATCCCGACCCCGCGCGCCACCAGCGCCGTCACCAGGGCCTCGGTGAACGGCCGCGCGGCGCTCGGCATCTCGGCGCTGCCCGGCACCGTCGAGAACACCGTCTGGTACGCCTCGATCGGCCACTCGCCCACCACGTACGAGTAGCGGATTGGCACCCCGTACGCCCGCAGGTAAGCCTCCACGTCCCGGTCCAGCTCCGCCCGCCACAGCCGGGGCGTCTCGCGCCCGATCAGCCGCAGCGTGGCCCGGCCCGGCAGGGGCAGCCACTCGCCGGGCTCGCCCCCGGCGTAAGGCTCGCTCGCCCGGCCGGTACGCCGCCGCAGCTCGACCAGCCACGTCCCGTCCTCGCGGGCGGTCGAGAAGTGCACCGCCAGCCGGTCCAGCCGGACGGCCGCGGGCAGGGTCGCGGAGTTGTTGACCACGAGGAGGTCGCCGGGGCCGAGCAGGTCGGGCAGGTCGCGGAAGCGGCGGTGCTCGGGGGCCCGCTCGCCGTTCGAGACCAGCAGGCGTACGTCGTCGCGGGACCGGCCGCGCACCTCGGGCGGCTCCTGCGCCGACAGGCCGGGCGGCAGCTCGAAGTCGAGTGCGGGGGCGGTCATTGCAGGCTCACCCTGCCGCCGGCCGGGCGGGCGGAGACCAGGTCGTACAGCGCGGCGGCGACCTTGGCCGGGTCCGTGGCCCCTGCGGCCTCCTCGGCGCCGACGGCGTCGGCGAGCATGCGGGTGTTCATCTCGCCGGGATCGACCCACCAGACCCGTACGTCCGGCTCCTCGGCGGCCAGCACGTTGGACAGCTGCTCCAGCGCGGCCTTGCTCGCCCCGTAGCCGCCCCAGCCCTCGTAGGCGCCGGTGGCGGCGTCGGAGGTCACGTTCACGATCGCGCCGCGCGCCGCCCGCAGCGCCGGCAGCGTGGCCTGGACGAGGGCGAGCGGCGCGGTGACGTTCGTGGCCAGCAGCGCGCCGAACGCCTCCAGCGGGTAGTCCGCGAGCCGGGGCAGCGGCGTCGGCCCGAGGTCGCTGGCGTTGTTGACCAGCAGGTCCAGCGTGGGGGCCGCGTCGGCCAGCCGCCGTACGTGCGCGGGGTCGGCCACGTCGCCGGGGATCGCGGTGGCCCCCAGCTCGGCGGCGGCCCGTTCCAGGTCGGCCGCGCCGCGGGCGGTGAGCACGAGGCTCCAGCCCGCGGCGGCCAGGGCGCGGGCGAGGGCGAGGCCGAGCCCGCGCGAGGCTCCCGTGACGAGAGCGGTGCGGGTCCTGGTGGATGAGGTGTCCGTCATGCCTTCGACGCTAGGAACGCGACGCCCGGCGGGCATCGGGCCGAGGTCCGGCCCGATCTGGGCACTTCGACCTAGGACCCGGGGCGGCGGCGATGTCGGAGGCGGTCCCTAGAGTGGAGGCCGTGACGGCCGAACGAGACGAGATCCTGCAGGCGGTGAGCTCCGCCGTGCTCGCCGTCACCCGGCACCTGTCCGTGCGCGAGGTGCTGCAGGTGATCGTGCGCTCGGCGCAGCGCCTGCTCGACGCCCGTTACGCCGCGCTCGGCGTGCCCGACGAGGACGGCTCGTTCGCCGAGTTCGTCGCCGAGGGCCTGACCGACAAGCAGTGGGAGGCGATCGGGCCGCTGCCCCGCCAGCACGGCATGCTGGGCGCGATGCTGCGCGAGGGCGCCCCCGTACGCCTGCCCGACCTGCGCGAGGACCCGAGGTTCGAGTGGTGGCCGAAGGCGCACCCGATCATGAAGGACTTCCTCGGCGTCCCCATCCGGGACGGCGACGAGGTGCTCGGCATCATCTTCCTCGCCAACAAGCGCACGCCGGGCGCGGAGTTCACACAGGCCGACCAGGAGCTGCTGACGCTGTTCGCCGCGCACGCGGCGATCGCGCTGGCCAACGCCCGCCTCTACGAGAGCGGCCGCGAGCTCGCCATGCTGGAGGAGCGCAACCGCATGGCGAGGGAGCTGCACGACGCGGTCACGCAGAAGCTGTTCTCGCTGCGGCTGAGCGCCCAGGCGGCCGGCACGCTGCTGGAGAAGTCCCCGGGCAGGGCGGCGGCGGAGCTCGCGAACGTCCAGCGCCTGGCCGGCGAGGCCATGGCCGAGCTGCGCGCGGTCATCGTGGAGCTGCGCCCGGCCGAGCTCGACCGGCACGGGCTGGCCGAGACGCTGCGCAAGCACGTACGCCTCCTGGACCGGCTGCATCCGCCGGCCGTGTCGTTCGCCTGCGCCGAGCTGCCGCCACTGCGGCCGGAGACCGAGGTGGCGGTGCTGCGGGTGGCCCAGGAGGCGCTGCACAACGCGCTGCGGCACTCGGGAGCGGGCGAGATCGCCGTCCGCCTGACCTACGAGGACGGCACGCCGGCGTTGGAGGTGCGCGACGACGGCGCCGGCTTCGAGCCGGGGGAATCACGCGGACTCGGGCTGGTTTCCATGAGGGAAAGGGCCGAGGCGGTCGGCGGGGTGCTGACGGTCGAGTCGGCCCCGGGACGGGGGACGACGGTGCGCGTGGAGGTGAGCGGATGATCCGGGTGCTGATCGCCGACGATCATCCGGTGGTGCGGCAGGGGCTGCGGACGTTCCTGGACCTGCAGGACGACATCACGGTCGTCGGCGAGGCGGGCGACGGCGCGCGGGCCGTCGAGCTGGTCGAGCGGCTCGCCCCCGACGTGCTGCTGCTGGACCTCAAGATGCCGGTGCTGGACGGCCTCGGCGCGCTGGAGCGGCTGACGGGCGGGACGACCCGCGTGGTGGTGCTGACGTCCGTGAGCGAGCCCGGCGACGTGGGGCCGGCCATGCGGGCCGGCGCGGCCGGCTTCCTCTACAAGGACGTCGCTCCTGACGCCCTCGTCCAGGCGGTCCGTACGGTCCACGGCGGCCAGGTGCTGCTCGCCCCCGAGGCCGCCGAGGCGATGCTGTCCGGCGAGTCGTCGCCCGCGGGGCCGGACGCGCCGGTGCCGCTGACCGATCGCGAGCGCGAGGTGCTGCGGCTCATCGCGGCCGGCCGGTCCAACAAGGAGATCGCCAGGGCGCTCACGGTGGCGGAGAAGACGGTCAAGACGCACGTGTCGAACGTGCTGATGAAGCTGGGCGTCCAGGACCGCACCCAGGCCGCGCTGTACGCGGTCCGCCACGGCCTGGCCTGACCTTAAGGCTCAGGGGCTGCGCAGCGGCTCGAAGATGGCGTGGTGCGCGGCCACCAGGGCGCGGCGCACGGCCCGGTCGAGCTCGCGCAGCGCGGTCCCGCGCCGGGCGGCCTGCGCGGCGGTGAGCCCACGCTCGTCGGCGAGGCGGAGCACGGCGGCCAGCCGGGTGGCGAGGGTGCTGACGCGGTGGGCGCGGCCGGGATAGCCGGGGGCCAGCTCGCCGCCGTGGCGGCCCAGCTCGGGCCGGCCCTGGGCGGGCCCTTCCGCCGACGACAGCGCGTCGGTGGCCGCGCGCATGGCGTCGGACAGCTCCCGCTCGGCCTCCGCCAGCGACGGCAGGTCGTGCCGGACCGGGCCCGACTCGTGCACGCCCAGGCGGACGCCGACGTACGACGAGCCGCGCCGGTCGGGCGCGGGCACCAGACCGAGGTTGCGGTCGTCGAGCACGGCGATGGCGGCCTGCCCTGCGTCCACGGCGGCCGCGTTGAACGACGGCGGCCCCGACAGCCCGAGCGGGTCGCCGGGCGCGGGCAGGGCGAGGCGGAGCTCCCGCAGGCCGCTCGCGCGCAGATTCGCGAGGTAGGCGCGCAGCGGCACCTCGCCCGCGACGACGGGCCCACCGGCGGCTTCCACGTGGTCGGCCGCCTCGTCGAGGCCCACGTGACCGGCGAGCCACGCGTTGCCCCAGGCGACCAGGGACGGACAGACAGGTGATTCAGGGCGCACCGATCCACGATATGCGCTCGCCCTGCAATAGGTTTGTCCCCAGGGTGACTCCCGAAGGAGGTAACGGGGATGGGTGGTCAGGTGCTGCGGCTCCAGGACGTCGCCGTCAGGCGGGACGGAGCGGCCCTGCTGCGCGGCATCGACTGGGAGGTCAACGCGGACGAACGCTGGGTCGTCATCGGTGCCAACGGCGCGGGCAAGACGACGTTGCTGCAGGTGGCGTCCACGTTGCTCTATCCGAGCGAGGGCGTGATCGAGGTGCTGGGGGAGCGGCTGGGGCAGACGGACGTGTTCGAGCTGCGTCCGCGCATCGGCCTCGCGAGCGCGGCGCTCGCCGAGCGCATCCCGCCGGAGGAGAAGGTCATCGACCTCGTCCTGACGGCGTCGTACGGGATCATGGGCCGCTACACGGAGGAGTACGACTCCAACGACGTGACCCGGGCCGTCGAGCTGATCGACATGATGGGCGCGGCCCACCTGATCAGGCGCAGGTTCGGCACGCTGTCGGAGGGCGAGCGCAAGCGGGTGCAGATCGCCCGCGCCCTCATGCCCGACCCGGAGCTGCTGCTGCTCGACGAGCCGGCCGCCGGGCTCGACCTGGGCGGGCGCGAGGACCTGGTGCGCCGGCTTTCTGCGCTGGCCGGCGACCACCGCTCGCCGACGCTGGTCCTGGTGACGCACCACGTCGAGGAGGTGCCGGCCGGGTTCAGCCACGGGCTGCTGCTGCGGCACGGCTCGGTGGTGGCGCAGGGGGCGCTGGAGGACGTGATGACGGCCGACAACCTGTCGCAGACGTTCGGGGTGCCGCTGACGCTGGATCGCAGCGCGGGGGGCCGCTGGTACGCCCGCGCGCACTAGCGGTGACGGGCGGCGGCCGCACTAGCGCGGATCGCCATTTATCGAGATAAAAAACGAAATAGGATCCTCCGCAGCCGGTCCCCTCGACTCCGGAGCGTCTGCCATGTCCGTCGAGCAGCTCGTCGTCGTCCTCGTCGTGGTCCTCGCGGTGATCTTCGGGGTGGTCCGCACCGTCCGCATCATCCCCCAGGCCACGGCGGCCATCGTGGAGCGCCTGGGCCGCTACCACCGGACGCTGCGGCCGGGGCTCAACCTGGTGGTGCCGTTCATCGACCGCATCAAGGACCTGATCGACCTGCGCGAGCAGGTGGTGTCGTTCCCGCCGCAGCCGGTCATCACCTCCGACAACCTCGTGGTCTCCATCGACACCGTGATCTACTTCCAGGTCACGAACCCGAGGGCGGCCACGTACGAGATCGCCAACTTCCTCGTCGGCGTCGAGCAGCTGACCGTCACCACGCTCCGCAACGTGGTCGGCGGCATGGACCTCGAACGCACGCTGACCTCCCGCGAGGACATCAACACGGCCCTGCGCGGCGTCCTCGACGAGGCCACCGGCAAATGGGGCATCCGCGTCAACCGGGTCGAGCTGAAGGCCATCGACCCGCCCGCCTCCATCCAGGACTCGATGGAGAAGCAGATGCGCGCCGACCGCGACAAGCGGGCCGCCGTGCTGACCGCCGAGGGTCAGCGGCAGGCGGCGATCCTCCAGGCCGAGGGCGAGAAGCAGGCGTCGGTGCTGCGGGCGCGCGGCGAGGCGGAGGCGGCGGTGCTGCGCGCGCAGGCCGAGGCCGAGGCGCAGGCGATGCGGGCCAAGGGCCAGGCGGACGCGATCGGCATGGTCTTCCGTGCGATCCACGACGGCCGGCCGGACCAGCATCTGCTCGCCTACCAGTACCTCCAGACCCTGCCGGAGATCGCCAAAGGCGAGGCAAATAAGATCTGGATCGTCCCATCGGAGATGGGAAAGGTCCTGGAGAGCCTTGGCGGCCTGTTCACGCCCCCCAAGAGCCCAGACACGTAAGGAGCGCTCGTGACGGGGTGGGAACTGGTCGCGGTCGTCGTGGCCGGTGTGGTGGCGGGCGCCATCAACGCGGTGGTCGGCTCCGGCTCGCTGATCACGTTCCCGACGCTGGTGGCGATGGGCGTGGACCCCGTGACGGCCAACGTCTCCAACACCATCGGCCTGGTGCCCGGCTCGTTCACCGGCGCCTACGGCTACCGGGCCGAGCTGAGCGGGCAGCGCGACCGGCTGCTCCGGCTCGGCCTCGCCTCGGCGCTGGGTGCGCTGATCGGCGGGCTCCTGCTGCTGGTCCTCGATCCGGGCGTGTTCAGGATCGTGGTGGTCGTGCTGATCGCGCTGGCCTGCGTGCTGGTCGTGATCCAGCCCAGGCTCAACGCCCTGCTGGCCGACCGGCGCGAGCACGCGCACCCGGACGGCGGGCCGGTGCTCTGGCTGACCGTGCTGGCCGCCGGCGTCTACGGCGGCTATTTCGGCGCGGCCCAGGGCGTGCTGCTCATCGGCCTGCTCGGCAGCTTCCTCGACGACGGCCTGCAGCGGGTCAACGCCGCCAAGAACGTGCTCGCGCTGATCGTCAACGGGGTGGCGGCGGTGCTGTTCGTGGTGGTCGCGAAGGTGGACTGGCAGGCGGTGCTCGGCGTGGCGCTGGGCGCGATCGTCGGCGGCTTCGTGGGGGCCCGCGTGGGGCGGCGGATCCCGGCTCCGGTGCTGCGCGGCGTCATCGTGGCCGTGGGGGTCGCGGCGATTATCGTACTGGTGTACGGATAGCGAAAAATGGGTATATCCCGGACATGAAGGGTGACCGGGTGGAGATCGTCATCGACGCGGGCGGCTCCCCTCGCACGTACGAGATCAGCGCCACCCGCGCCGGACGGCGGGTCGAGATCGCCACGCGCCGGGGGCTCGTCGAGGTGAGCGAGGTCACCCGCGGCGGGACGCCCGTACGCACGGCCAGGTTCATGTCCAGCCGGGTCCTCGCCCTGGTCGAGCACCCGGCGGACGAGCGGCGCGAGCGAGCTGACGACGCCTAGCTGACGACGCCTAGCTGACGACGCCTAGCTGAAGGCGCCGGCGTGGTCTGCGGCCCACTGGCGGAACGTCAGCGCGGGCCGGCCGAGCAGCCGCTCCACCGTGTCGGTGACCACCTCGGGACCGGCCACGAAGCTCTCCCAGGCGCGCAGCGCGCTCTCCACGAACTCGGGAGCGCCCCAGAGCGCGGTCAGCAGCTCGCGGGCCTGCTCCGTCGACTGCTCCTCCCAGCGCACCTCGCGCCCGACCACCTCGCCGATCACCCTGACCTGCTCGGCCTGGGTCAGCCGCTCGGGGCCGGTCAGCACGTACGCGGCCCCGTTGTGCCCCGCCGAGGTCAGCACGTGCGCCGCCACCGCCGCGATGTCCTTCTCGTGGATCAGCGAGCGCGCCGCCCGCCCGTACGGCCAGCGCACCACGCCCTGCCGCACCTGGTCCGCCCAGCCGAGGGTGTTGACCGCGAAGCCGCTCGGGCGCAGGAACGTCCAGCCGAGCCCGGAGCGCCGCACCAGCCGTTCCACCTCGTGGTAGTGGTTGCCCGGCTGGTCGGCCCCGGTGGCCGACAGGAGCACCACGCGCCGGGCGTGCCCGGCGATCGCCGTGATCGTCTCGTCCGCGCCGTCGGCGGTGAAGCTCGGCCAGAGGAGGAAGACGCTCTCCACGTCGCGGAGGGCCGGCTCCAGGGTCTCCGGCGCGGTCAGGTCGCCGCGTACGGTCTCGACGGGCAGCGCTGCCCGTCCGGGGTCGCGGGCGAGCGCCCGCACGTCCAGTCCCGCCTCCGCGAGCTGGGAAACCACATGCCTGCCGACATTGCCGGTCGCGCCGGTCACCAGGATCTTGCTCATGGCACGACCGTAGGACCTCAAGCTAACTTCAGGTCAATCTCGTCAGCTCAGGTCAGGTCATGGGCCGCACCTGGATCGTGCCGTCCCGCCGGATCCGCGTCTCGAACATGGGCGCGGGCGCGGTGGCAGGTCCGTGCCGCACCGAGCCGTCGTCGAGCCGGAACGTGCTGCCGTGCCACGGGCACACCACGCACGCCTCGCCGTTCTCCATGACCAGCCGTCCCTGGTGGAGCGGCCCGGCCAGGTGCGGGCAGTGGTCGGCGAGCACGGTGACGGCCTCGCCCCTGCGCAGCACGAAGAGCTGGATGTAGCCGAGCCGCCGCGCCACGGGCCGCCCGTCGGGGAGGTCCTTGAGCGGGCACAGGTCGTGCCATCCCAGCGGCACCAGGTGGGCCACCTGCGGGGCGTGGTTGGGCCCCGCGGCCTGGCGGTAGGCCAGATGACCGCCCAGATAGGCGCCCAGCATGCCGACGCCGAGCCCGGTGAAGGACAAGATCTTGCCCGGCCGCTCGTGCCCTTTCAGCCGCAGCATCAGCGAGGCGGAGAACAGCCCGAGCGCGGTCAGGTTCCCCGCCATGTGGACGAAGCCCACCCGCTGCTGCTCAAGGTGGAGCGAGGACCAGTCGGTCAGCCCGGCCGCCGCCGTCGGCAGCGCGCCGGCGATGCCGGTGGCCAGCAACAGCCGCGCCGCCCGCGGATCGCCGCCCGCCGCGTCCAGCAGGGCCGCCGACGTCCAGCAGCCCAGCGTGACCGAGGCCATCGACGGGTGCAGCGGCTCGCCGATGGGCACGCCGTGCAGCAGGTCACGCAGCCAGCCCCGTTTGACGCGGGTGCGTACGGCCTTGGCCAGCACACGGATGGGCCGGTCCATGGCCTTCGACTTCTCAAGCCGATCGGCCAGAGCGACCGGACCGGCGAATCCCCTCAATTGCCGACGTTTGGCGCGTACTGTCTCTTTCACGACAAGTCCCCTACCCCAGGCATACGGGGATCACTCGGCGAGGTGTCCCCTGGCCACGGAGAGCTCGACCAGCTCCAGGGCGTACCGGCCGAGCGTGGGCGAGCCCTCCTCGATGATGCGCACCTTCTCCCGCACCTGCGAGGCCCGCACCTTGAACAACGGCCAGGTGCCGCCCTCGGTGTGATGGTTGGCCAGGATCGGGGCGAACCGGTCGAGCGCCTTGGCGAAGCGCGCCTCCGGCGTCTTACGCTCCTCGAACTCGTCCCACAGCGCCCGCAGCTCCGCCCCCTGCTCGGCGGGCAGCAGGCCGAAGATGCGCTCGGCGGCGGCCCGCTCCACGTCCGCCTGAGCGGCCACCTCGACCGGGTCGTAGATGAACGTGTCACCGGCGTCGATCTCCACCAGGTCGTGCACCAGCAGCATGGCCACCACCCGCTGGAGATCGGTCCCCGGTGGGGCATGCTCGCCGAGGACCATCGCCAGGGTGCCCACGTACCAGGAGTGCTCGGCGGTGTTCTCCCGGCGGGAGCCGTCGATCAGATGGTTGCGGCGGATGATCCGCTTCAACTTGTCGATCTCGACGGCGAAAGCGATCTGGGCGTTCAGGCGACGGTCCTCTTCTGGCGCGATAGTCACGCGCAGCACCCTAATGTGCGGTGATCACCCCGGTTGGTGAAATCGTGACCGGAACTCCGTTGAACACTGCGTTACCACTTGGGGCGTCCACCGCGCTCTCGTCGGTGAGATCGTTGACGCTCACGCCCGCGTGCGCGGCGGCCACACGCTGCGCGCTGCCCGCGTGACCCCAGCCGTGCGGCAGGCTGACCACGCCCGGCATGATCGTGTCCGTCGGCTCCAGCGGCACCGTGAGCTGCCCCTTCGCCGAGCGCACCACCGCCTCGCCGGCCAGCCCGAGCCGCGCCACGTCCGCCGGGTTGATCTGCAGCGTGCAGGCGTTGCTGCCGCCGACCAGCGGGCCGACGTTGTGCAGCCAGCTGTTGTTGGAGCGCAGATGGCGCCGGCCGATGAGGACCATCTCCGGCGCCTCCTCCTCCAGCTTCGCGCGCAGCCGCTCGACGTCCTCCAGGAGCTGCGGCGGCGCCAGCTCGACCAGGCCCGAGGCGGTCCGCAGCACCTCGTCCAGCCGGGGCTCCAGCGGGCCCAGGTCCAGGCCGTGCGGGTGGTCGAGGAGCTTGCGCAGCGACAGGTCGCCCTTGCCGGACCACTCGCCGTACGGGCCGAGCCTGAGCATGAGGTCGAGCCGCCGCTCGCCGCCGTCGCGGCCGTCCAGCGCGGCGCGCAGCTCGGCCACGTCCCGGCCCTCGACGCCGGAGCCGGGCGTCCCCGTGGCCTTGCGCAGCGTCTCGTCGATGACGAACGCGTCGAGGTCGCCCTCCGTGCCGTCCACGCCGGAGGCGATCATCGCCAGCCTGGCCAGGATCTGGGACTCGGACGGCCGCTCGTCCATCGGCAGCAGGGGAGGGGAGTAGCGCGCGTAGTTGCGTACCGCGAAGCCGAGCAGCGCGAAGTCGTAGTGCCCGGACTGCAGCACGCGCGGCGGCGGCAGGATGACGTTCGCGTGCCGGGTGGTCTCGTTGAGGTACGGGTCCACGCTCACCATGAAGTCGAGCCGCTCGAAGGCCGCGTCCAGCCGGGCCCCGTGGGGCGCCGACAGCACGGGGTTGCCCGCCACCGTGAGCAGGAACCTGATCCGCCCCTCGCCCGGCGTCTCGATCTCGTCGGCCAGCGTGGCCACCGGCAGCTCGCCGTTCGCCTCCGGCAGGCCGCGCACCCTGCTCCGCCAGCGGCCCGTCGCGTACGGCCGCCGCCGCCCGCCGGACTCGGTGGCCGGCTTGGCGAACATCGCCCCGCCCGGCCGGTCGAGGTTGCCGGTGAGCGCGTTGAGCACGTCCACGAGCCACTGGGCCAGCGTGCCGAACTCGGCCGTACAGGTGCCGATCCTCGCGTACACGGCGGCCGTGCGCGCCGCGGCCAGCTCCCTGGCCAGCCGCTCGATCACCGCCGCGGGCACGCCCGTGCGCCGGGCGACGGCCTCGGGCGGGAAGTGCTTGGCCGCCTCGCGTACCTCGTCCAGGCCGTTGACCTCGCGGCCGAGCGTGACCAGGTCCTCGGCGAACAGCGTGTGGACCATGCCGAACAGCAGGTACGCGTCCGTACCCGGCCGGATGAACACGTGCTCGTCGGCGAGCGCGGCGGTGCGGGTGCGGCGCGGGTCCACGACCACCAGCCGGCCGCCGCGCCGGCGCAGCGCCTTCAGCCGGCCGGGGAAGTCGGGGGCGGTGCACAGCGAGCCGTTGGACTCCAGCGGGTTCGCGCCGAGCATCAGCAAGTAATCGGTACGGTCCAGGTCGGGGACCGGGACGGCCATCGGGGAGCCGAACATCAGGCCGCTCGACACGTGCTTCGGCATCTGGTCGGCGGTGCTGGCGGAGAAGACGTTGCGGGTGCCGAGCGCCCTGATCAGCGGCCCGGCGTAGAGCGAGCCCGCCATGGTGTGCGCGGTGGGGTTGCCGAGGTAGACGGCGACCGAGCTGCGGTCGCCCACCTGGTCGAGGCCCGCCCGCACGGCGGCGAACGCCTCGTCCCAGCCGACCTCGCGCCACAGCTCGCCCTCGCGTACGAGCGGCCTGCGCAGCCGGTCGGGGTCCTCGTCGAGCCGGCCGAGGCTGGCCCCTTTCGGGCAGATGAAGCCCTTGCTGAACGGATCGTCCTTGTCGCCGCGGACGCTGGTGACGTGCCCGCCCTCGTCGAGGGTGAGCGTCAGGCCGCAGACGGCCTCGCACAGGGGACAGGTCCGGTGGACGGTCGACGTCATCACGACTCCTGAGTTCGTAAGATGAACTCATCTTGGCGCGTGCCGCGCGCATGGGGAAGCCCCGGAGCCCCCGCGGTCTCCGAGGCTTGCCCCCTGGGGAAAGGCCCCATGCATCCCCAGGCTTCTAGCCGATCCGCACCGCCCTCACGGGTCTGCGCAGATCAGGCGGCTCCTTCAGGTCGGGCCGGAGCGAGACCCAGGCGCGCCGGCCGAAGAGCCGGTCGAGCCCCGGCGACAACGTGCCGGGCGCCTCGTCCCTGCGGACGATCTCCACGACGACGAACTGCGCCCGCGTACGGTGCCGGTAGACGTTCACGTCGCGCGCCCAGCAGGCCGCGGCGATCTCCTCGCTGTAGGCGTCGAACTCCTCGGCGCAGATGCCGGCCCTCGTCAGCACCAGCGCCTTCTCCCCGGTGGCGGTCGGCGTGATCCACAGGATCAGCGGGATGCGCCCGGCCCTCGTGTGCATGGTCGTCTCCAGGCAGACCCGCTGCAGGCGGTGCCGGGAGGCCACGCACCAGCAGTGGGCGGCGACCCAGCCGCGGCCGGTCCTGGTGACCGCCGCAGGCACCGAGATCGCGCTGGTCACCAGGGCGAACGGCAGCAGGTGCCCGGCGTTCACGGCCCCCAGCAGGAGCAGCGCGAACAACCCCAGGGCGGCGGCCAGCAGCAGCTCGGACCGCGCCCGCCAGAGCCGGACGAGGAGCCCGCCGCGCCCGGGGGCGGGCAGGTCCTCGTAGCCGGGGTAGATCTGGTTCCGTGGGTTCCTGGGCACCTCACGTCACCTCCTCACGCACCTTGCCGGGCACGCGGAGCTGGTCGAATCGTGGATCACGGTAGCGGCGCGCGCCGAACCCCGTCCTGGTCACCGTCCAGCCGACGTGATAGGCGAACTCATCGGGTTCCATGCAGATCTCGCGGTCGGTCCAGGCGATGAGTTCGCGGATACGGGACTTGATTCGGCCAGGTCCCTTGATACCTTGTGAGTACATAGAAGACCCCTTTCGCGGCATTTCTAGAGGTGGCTTCTTCGCCGGTCCGTGGCTGGCGGCCGTTCCTCCCGCAGGGTGGCAGCCCATATGCGGGGATCAGGCCGGCAGCCGCGGCCCGGCATTTTTTTGTGCCCGGCTTGTTCGTGTCAGGCTTTTCGTGCCCGGGGGCACGGGGTGCGCCGGTGGCCGGCGCTGCACTCGTCAGGTGGTCGTACGATCCTTGCGGCCGGCGGCCTCCCTGATGACGTGGCTGAATTCGGGGGCGGCGACGCCGCCGGAGTGCTGACGGCCCGGCATGCTCGGGCGCGCGGTCCTGCGGGGAAGGCCCGGTGCGTGCGGCGTATTCGACGTCATGCCCGGCCCTCCTCATCACGTAGAGAAACCTTTTCCCTACGATCGTCCTCCGCTGGTGAGCGGGTCGCAATAGCTTCCGTGCGGAAGTTTTGATTTTCTTGCGCGCGACTTGCCGTGCAAGTTGCACGGAGCCGATCGGATCCGCGTTCTCTCCTTGCTCCTAAGCTCTCTCCGTGACAGCCTTCCGGCAAGGGCACGTGGCAATGCTTGTGCAACTTGCATGTACGATTGTGGGAACGGCCCCGAACGCCGTCCCCCAAACGATCCCCGCCGGTTACACCTTCCTTCCGGACAAGGAGAGCGGACGGTGCCATCGCAGCAGGGCAGCCCGACGGTACGCAGGCTCCGGCTCGGCCAGGAGCTGCGTTTGCTGCGTGAGCGCAACAAGCTCACCGGCGCCAAGGCCGCCAAGGAGCTCGGCTGGTCGGCCAGCAAGGTCAGTCGCATCGAGGCCGCCCGTACGATGCCCAGCGCAGACGACATCAGGGCGCTGGTGAAGCTCTACGGCGTCGACGGGGGCAAACTTGACGAACTCATCGGCCTGCTGCGGGATGCGGAGCAGCGCGGCTGGTGGGAGGATTACGAAGAAAGCCTGCCCCAGGAGTACACAAGATTCCTTGGGCTGGAGGCGGAGGCGATCTACCAGCGATCCTGGGAACCCCAGATCGTGCCGGGCCTCCTGCAGACCGAGGACTACGCGCGGGAGGTCATTCTGGCCACCCGGGGCATCGCGCGCATCACGCACAGCGGTGTCCGCAGCCGCGTCGAGGCCCGCCTCGACCGGCAGCGTCGCGTCCTGCACCGCACGGAGCCGTGCCGGCTCACGGTCGTGCTCGACGAATCGGTGCTGATGCGCCGCTTCGGCGATTACTCGGTGATGCGCGAGCAGATGGAGCATCTGCTGGAGATCTCCATGCTCCCGCACGTGAAACTGCACGTCCTGACCCTGGACGCGGTGCACCCGGTCAACACCGGGACTTTCATTCACCTGCAGTTCGCGGCATTTGACGATGTCGTCTATTTGGAACAGCTGTACACTGCCGATTTCGTCGAGGACCTCCAACGCGTGGCCGGATACGAGACGGCCTTCGAGCACATCAGATCGGAGGCCCTGGACGAGGACGAATCCCGCGTTCTCATCCAGCACAAGGCCATGGTGTGGCGACGGTGACGACGACCACCTCAACAAGGGGCAACGACGCCCCTTCAGCTATTTGGGGAGACAATGCACAACCACCTTTCCAGGGCTGCCTGGCGGAAGAGCACCTTCTGCAACGGCGCAGACGCCTGTGTCGAGGTCGCGCCCCTGTCCGACGGCAACGTCGCCCTGCGTGACAGCAAGGTGCAGGACGGCCCCGTCCTCGTGTTCACTCCTGCCGAGTGGGCCGCGTTCACCTCCGGCGTCCGTGAGGGCGAATTCGACCTGTCGGCGCTCGCCGGCGCCTGAGACCGGCGCCTGAGAAAGGAAAACGGCCCGGCGACGTTGATGACGGCGACATCGCAGGGCCGCTCCCCGCGGGGTCCTTCCGGACCGCCGCTTCGGTTTTCGCGGACATCATGACACATCATCACCCCCGATGATCAAGCTTGTTCCCCTCTTGCTCCGGCCGACGATAAGACGTCTTATCAGATCTTTTTCCCCGGGCTCTCAGGCCCGGAAGAACTGCGCCGCGCGGTCCGCGCGGCGCAGTTTTTTGTTGCGCAAGCGGGTGTCGCACGCGGCGGTGAGCGCGTGGTCGACGGTCCTCGCCCGCGGTCCGCCCGTGTCCCCAGTGGCTGGGCCCGGCGCCGGCAGTCTCGTGGCCGCGCCTGAGATGGTCAGATTGCTGCGATTTGCCTGGTAATGACCCCCGCATGGCATGCTCAATCCCTGAATGTCAGGATTCGAGCGGAAGTGCGGCAGATGAGACTCCCCCGTGCCCTCCCGTTGTTCGCCGCCATCGCGTCGGCGGTCTCACTGGCCGCCTGCTCCTCGCCGGCGCCGGACAAGGAGTTGCAGGCCAAGCAGGCGGACCAGCAGGCGGCGGTGTCGCCGACGAAGAAGCCGACGCCGCAGCGGCGGCCGTACACGATCTCGTTCGGCGGGGACGTGCACTTCGAGGGCATCCTGCGGCCCCGGCTGGCGAATCCGCGCACCGCGCTCGGGCCCATCGCGAACGTCCTGCGCCAGGCCGACCTCACCATGGTCAACCTGGAGACGGCCATCACCACGGCGGGGACGCCCGCGCCGGGCAAGCAGTACACCTTCCGCGCGCCGGCCAGCGCGTTCACCGCGCTCAAGTCGGCCGGGGTGGACGTCGTCTCCATGGCCAACAACCACGGCATGGACTACATGGAGAGCGGGCTGGCCGACTCGCTGGCGGCGATCAAGCGCAGCAAGTTCCCGGTGGTGGGGATCGGGAAGGACGCGGCGGAGGCGTACAAGCCGTACAGGAAGACCGTGAACGGCAACCGCGTGGCGATCATCGGCGCCACGCAGGTGCTCGACTCCGAGTTCATCCAGGCGTGGACGGCCACCGCGGACAAGGGCGGCCTGGCCTCCGCCAAGGACGAGGCCGCGCTGCTGCGGGCGGTGCGTGAGGCGCGCAAGAACTCCGACACCGTGATCGTCCACCTGCACTGGGGCACCGAGATGCAGAAGTGCCCGAACGAGGCGCAGCTCTCGCTGGCCCCCAAGCTGGTCAAGGCGGGCGCGGACGTCATCGTCGGCGGCCACGCGCACATCCTGCTCGGCTCGGGCTATCTCGGGAACGCCTACGTCAACTACGGCATGGGCAACTTCGTCTTCTACAACTCCAACCCGGCGACCACCGGCCGGACCGGCGTCTTGACGCTCACCATCAACGGCAGGAAGGTGCTGAAGGACCGCTGGACCCCGGCCACCATCCAGGGCGGCGTCCCGGTGCCGATGACGGGCTCGGCGAAGAGCCAGGCGCTGGCGGACTGGACGGCGCTGAGGTCCTGCACCGGCCTTTCCGCGCGGCCCTAGGGGATCTATATTCCGGACGGAGCGTCCAACAGGGGGTCGCGATGCGGTGGGTCGAGTCCGGCGACGTGCGGCTGGCGGTCTACACGGACGGCGACCCCGCCGATCCGGTCGTGCTGCTCCTCCACGGCTATCCGGACACGCACCGCGTCTGGGACGAGGTCGCGGCTCGGCTGTCCGGCCGTTTCCACGTGGTGCGCTACGACGTACGAGGGGCCGGGGCCTCGACCGGGCCACGTGACCGCCGCGACTACGGCCTCGACCGCCTGATGGACGACCTGCGGGCGGTGCTCGACGCGGTGGCGGGCGGGCGGAAGGTCCACCTGGTGGGGCACGACTGGGGATCGGTGCAGGGGTGGGAGGCGGCCGGGCGGGCCGGGCTGCGCGAGCGGCTGGCCTCGTTCACCAGCCTCGGCGGTCCTGGTGGGCGGCACATGGCGGACTTCGCCCGGCACGGCGGGCGGCGGGACCGGCTCACGCAGCTCGCGCGCTCCGCCTACATCGGGTTCTTCCTGATCCCGGTCCTGCCCGAGCTGGCCTGGCGCTCGCTGGTGCCGCGGCTGCTGGCGCGCCGGCTGCGCCGCGAGGGCGCGCCACCGAGCGACGGCCATCCCGCCCCGACCCTGGTACGTGACGCGCGCAACGGCCTCTGGCTCTACCGGGCGAACCTGCTGCGGCGGCGGCGGGACCGCGCCGGGCCGCCCGTGATCGACCTGCCCGTGCAGCTCCTCGACGCCGCGCACGACCCCTTCCTGACCTCGGCGCTGGCGGGCTGGTGCGAACGGTGGACGCCGCGGCTCTGGCGGCGCGGGATCGACGCCGGGCACTGGGCGCAGCGCGCCCGCCCCGACACGGTGGCCAGCATGATCGCCGAGTTCGTCGCGCACGTCGAGGGCGCGTCCCCGTCGCGGGAGTTACGGCGGGCGCGGACGGGCGCCGCGCGCCGGGCGTTCACCGACCGGCTGGTGGTGGTCACCGGCGCGGGGTCGGGGATCGGGCTGGCGTCGGCACGGGCGTTCGCGGCGCACGGGGGAGAGGTGGTGTGCGCGGACGTGGACGGGGCCGCCGCGGCCCGAGTGGCTGAAGGGATCAGAAAGGAACTCGGGGGTACGGCGTGGGCCGTACAGGTTGATGTGGCGAATGTCGATCAGATGGTTGATTTTTCGCGAAATATCATTGCGGAATATGGAGTGCCGGACATTGTGCTCAACAATGCCGGGATCACCGTCGCCGGCCCCATTCTCGATCACACCGTCGAGCACTGGCGGCGCACGATCGACGTCAATCTCTGGGGCGTCGTTCACGGCTGCCGGCTGTTCGGGGCGGCGATGGTGGCGCGCGGGCAGGGCGGGCACCTCGTCAACGTCGCGTCCCTGGCGGCGTTCGCGCCGACGCGGCTGCTGCCGGCGTACTCGGTGTCCAAGGCCGCCGTGAAGGCGCTCAGCGACGTTCTGAGGGCCGAACTGGCGGGGCACGGCATCGGGGTGAGCGTCGTCTGCCCGGGGTTCGTGTCCACGCCCATGGCCGGGCACACCACGTACGTCGGCGCGGACCGCAAGGACCTGGCCGTCCGCTGGCTGGCGCGCCGCCGGTATCCGGCCGAGCGGGTGGCCGCGCACATTCTGCGGGCCGTGGACCGTAATCAGGCGGTCGTTCCGGTCAACCTGGAAGCCGAAATAGGTTATGCGCTCTCCCGGATTTCGCCCAGGCTGATGCGGGGACTGGCGCGGCTGGGGTGACGAGCGAGAAATCCAGAAATTTTCCAACTAACGATCGCGTCTTCAGGAGAAGATGAATCCGTGTCTTCGCCGCAGATTGAGAACGACTGCTCCCAGCCTCCCGCCCTGAGGCGGCGGCCCGCGCAGCGCCGCAGCGCGCGCCGCGTCGAGCGCATGCTCGACGCCTGCGCCGAGCTGCTCGACGAGTCCGGCTACGAGGCCCTTTCCACCACCCGCATCGCGGAGCGGGCGGGCGTGGCGATCGGTTCGGTCTACCAGTTCTTCCCGGACAAACGGGCCATCACCCAGGAGCTCACCCGGCGCAACGTCGAGGAGTTCGTCCGCCGGGTCGACCGCCGCTTCCTGGAGGAGGACTACCGGGGGTGGTGGGAGGCGGTGGACGCGATCATCGACGTCTACGTCGACATGCACCGCTCGGTCGCCGGCTTCAAGAGCCTGCACTTCGGCGACGCCGTCGACCTCAACCTGCTCGACTCCGACTCCGAGAACAACACGGTCATCGCCGGCCGCCTGCGCGGGCTGTTCCTCACCGAGTTCGGCCTGGCCGACGACCCGAGGCTGGACGTGTCGGTGCTGGCGGCGGTCGAGGCCGGCGACGCGGTGCTCAAGCTGGCCTTCCGCCGCCGTCCCGACGGCGACCCCGAGATGATCGAGGCGGCCAAGCAGCTCATCCGCGGCTTCCTGTCGCGCCAGCTCAGATCCCTGTCGCCGGCCGTCTGAGCCGCGGCTACTCGCTCCGTACGACGCGCTCGACGTCCTGGACCAGGCCGGGCAGCCAGTCGGGGGCGGCCTCGCCCGGCCGCCCGCGCCCGGCGTGCTCCTCGCGGCCGAGCGCGCTGGCCGAGAACTCCTGCAACTGCGGCGTGGACGGCGTGCGCAGACAGGGCACCGAGTACGACACCGGCCGCGCGTCCCTCGCCTCGCGCAACTGCAGCCGCGCCTCCAGCGCCCGCAGGTTGCGCTCCGCGGCCTCGATGGCCTCCATCCGGGCCGTCAGATAGCCGGCGACACCGGGCACCAGAGCCGACAACACGACCACACACGCCAGCGCGAAGGTCGTCTGCTTGGACATGCCCATGACAGCCCCTTCCGCTCGCGAGAACGCAAAGCAATCCGTATATCCCCCGTAAGCAGTGTCAACACGCGGAGCGTGACCAGTCTTTACCGGTGAGTGACCGAAATCCGGACCCACCGGCGATGCGTATTGACCGGGCAAAGGCGCACCTGGCTCGGTAGTCTCACGGTGTGGCGCATGTGACCCGTGAGCACCTTGATCGTCTGCTTGAGCAGGCCCTTCTGGCCGACGACCACGATTCCCTGGCCAGTCGGCTCTACGACGTCGCGCTCGGATATTCGTCGGGCGACGTCTCCAGGGCGTCCATCCTGGTTCTCGCCGCCGAGGAGTGGCGGGCGGCCGGACAGCCCGCGCGCGCGATGGAGTGTTTCCAGCGCGCGCTCGAAGATGGCGGCGAGACGGGCTTCGACCCGCGTGCCGGCATCGCCGACACGCTCTTCGAGCTCGACCGGCAGGAGGAGGCCAGAGAGGTCATCGAGACCATACGCGCTGAGGGCGGCGTCTCGACCGCGACCGCTCACACGATCGCCGAGACGCTGGTGGCGTACGGAGACCTGCGGGGCGGCCTGGAGTGGGCGACCCAGGCCGCGCTGGGATCCGACGAGAGCGACCCGGAGCACGATGCGGCGCTGCGTACGCGCTACCGCATCAGGGTCGATCTCGGGCTGCCCGAGGACGAACTGGACGCGCTCGTCCACTGACGGCCCGCCCTGAGCAGGGCGGGCCGCCGGGATCGGCGCGTGCACCGTTCCACCGGGGTGCACGCGCCATTTCGCCGTGCCCGCTGAGGCCATCGTCCTGGACGGCCTCCGGGCGGGGGGTCAGTGGAGGCCGAGGTCCTGGACGAGGCCGGTGAGGCCGGCCAGGCCCGCGTCGTGTCCCGGCAGCACCGGCGAGTCGCCGAGGTCGCCGAGCGCCTGCGGCAGCAGCTCGCCGACGACCTGCGAGCCCACCTCGCCGACCGGCTTCCGCACCCCGTGCGAGTCGTTCGCCGAAGAGGCGGCGACCGTGGTGCGCGGCCTCAGCTCCCGGGAGGCGCTTCCGCGCGCCGGCGTCCCGGACAGGGCGGGCACCTGGGGCAGCGTCGGCAGGGCCGCGACGTACGCCGCCGTCGACAGGTCCCTCATCCCGGCCGGTCCGGCCGCGGCCTGCCGGACCCGAGGGGAGGAGAAGGACAGGGGCGGCATCCCCCAACTGGCCGGCACGCCGCCGAGATCGACCTTGCCCGGCAGCCCACCCCCGGCGGCGAGGCCGGTCAGCCCGAGCTGCCGGGCCAGCCGCCCGGCCGCCATGGCCAGGTCGGTGGCCTCCGGCGTGATCGCCGCTCCGCCGGGCACGTCCTCCGGCCGCACCTCCACCCGCCCGGCGCAGCCGAGCAGGCTGCTCGAGACGTTCTCCTGCCGCGCTCCCCGGCAGGTGTCCGCGCCCGTCGGGCCCGCGGCGAACCAGCTCACACCCGCGGCCAGCGCGGCCGTCGCGACGATGGTCCGGAACTTGTAGGATGGCACTCGCACGCCCCCTGGTCGTCGTTGTCGCTCGTCTGACGAACGCCGAAGCTAGCCCGCCGGGGGACGGCGGGTGCGGGGCTTGTCCGAAGGGTGGGGCGAACCTTACCGAGCCGGCGACCCCATGACCGTGCCGTAAATCCCATGACCGTGCCATGAGACGCCGGAAGCCCGGGGCCCGCGAGCGGGTCCCGGGCTCCGGGCGGAGGTCGTACGTCAGGCGGCGCGCTGCACCAGCAGCTCGTCGTCGCCGAGCTCCACGATCACCTTGTCGCCGTCGACGACCTCGCCCGACAGGACGGCCTTGGCCAGCTTGTCGCCGATGGACGACTGCACCAGGCGGCGCAGCGGCCGGGCGCCGTAGAGCGGGTCGTAGCCGGTCAGCGCCAGCCACTCGCGGGCCGCCGGCGTGACCTCCAGCGTCAGCCTGCGGTCGGCCAGGCGCCGGGCCAGCCGCTCGACCTGCAGGTCGACGATCTGGGCCAGCTCCTCCGTGCCGAGGGCGTCGAAGAGGATCACGTCGTCGAGCCGGTTGAGGAACTCCGGTTTGAAGGCCGAGCGCACGGCCGCCATGACGGCCTCGCGCTTGGCGTCGTTCTCCAGCTTGGGATCGATGAGGAACTGCGAGCCGAGGTTGGAGGTGAGAATCAGGATCGTGTTGCGGAAGTCGACCGTGCGGCCCTGGCCGTCGGTCAGCCGCCCGTCGTCGAGCACCTGGAGCAGGATGTCGAAGACCTCGGGATGGGCCTTCTCGACCTCGTCCAGCAGCACCACGGTGTAGGGGCGCCGGCGTACGGCCTCGGTGAGCTGGCCGCCCTCCTCGTAGCCGACGTAGCCGGGAGGGGCGCCGACGAGCCGGGCCACGCTGTGCTTCTCGGAGTATTCGCTCATGTCGATGCGGGTCATCGCCCGCTCGTCGTCGAACAGGAACTCCGCCAGCGCCTTGGCCAGCTCGGTCTTGCCCACGCCGGTCGGGCCGAGGAAGAGGAACGAGCCCGTCGGGCGGTCGGGGTCGGCGATGCCGGCCCGGCTGCGGCGTACGGCGTCGGAGACGGCGCGTACGGCCTCCTGCTGGCCGATGAGCCGCCGGCCCAGCTCGTCCTCCATGCGCAGCAGCTTGGCCGTCTCGGCCTCCAGCAGCCGCCCCGCGGGGATGCCGGTCCACGACGAGATCACCTCGGCGATGTCGTCGGCCCCGACCTCCTCCTTGACCATGGCGTTCTCCGGCTGCTCGGCCTCGGCGGCGGCGTTGAGCGCCTGCTCCAGCCGCGGCACCTCGGCGTACATCAGCCGCGAGGCGGCCTCGAAGTCGCCGTCACGCTGGGCCCGCTCGGCCGCGCCCTTGGCCTCGTCGAGCTGCTTCTTCAGCTCGCCGACCTTGTTGAGCCCGGCCTTCTCCTGCTCCCAGCGGCCGACGAGGGCGTTGAGCTCCTCCTGGCGGTCGGCCAGCTCCTGGCGGAGCCGCTCCAGCCGCTGGACGGAGGCCTCGTCGGTCTCCTTCGACAGGGCCAGCTCCTCCATCTTCATCCGGTCGACGGCGCGCTGGAGCTGGTCGATCTCCACGGGACGGGAGTCGATCTCCATGCGCAGCCGCGAGGCGGCCTCGTCGACCAGGTCGATCGCCTTGTCAGGGAGGAAGCGGTTGGTGATGTAGCGGTCGGACAGCGAGGCGGCGGCGACCAGCGCGCCGTCGGAGATCTGCACCTGGTGGTGGGCCTCGTAGCGGCCCTTCAGCCCGCGCAGGATCGCGATGGAGTCCTCGACCGTGGGCTCGCCCACGTAGACCTGCTGGAAGCGGCGCTCCAGCGCCGGGTCCTTCTCGATGCGCTCACGGTATTCGTCGAGCGTGGTCGCGCCGATCATGCGCAGCTCGCCGCGGGCCAGCATGGGCTTGAGCATGTTGCCCGCGTCCATGGCGCCCTCGGCCGCGCCCGCGCCGACCACGGTGTGCAGCTCGTCGATGAAGGTCACGACCTGCCCGTCGCTCTCCTTGATCTCGGAGAGCACGGCCTTCAGCCGCTCCTCGAACTCGCCGCGGTATTTCGCCCCCGCGACCATCGCGCCGAGGTCGAGCGAGATGAGCCGCTTGCCGCGCAGCGACTCCGGCACGTCGCCGGCCACGATGCGCTGGGCCAGGCCCTCGACGACGGCGGTCTTGCCGACACCGGGCTCGCCGATCAGCACCGGGTTGTTCTTGGTGCGCCGGCTCAGCACCTGCACCACGCGGCGGATCTCGCCGTCGCGGCCGATGACCGGGTCGAGCTTGCCGCCCCGGGCGCGCTCGGTCAGGTCTACGCCGTACTTCTCCAGCGCCTGGTAGGTGTCCTCGGGCGTCTCGCTGGTGACGCGGGCGTTGCCGCGCACCTTCTCGAACGCGTCGAGCAGCGCCTGCGCGGTCGCCCCCTGAGCCTTCAGCAGGTCGGCGACCTGGCCGCCGTCGGACGCCAGGCCCACCAGCAGGTGCTCGGTGGAGACGTAGAGGTCTTCGAGCCGGTTGGCGTGGTGCGCGGCGGTGTTCATGACCATGAGGAGCTGGCGGGAGCTCGACGGCGCCCCCACCGTCGCGCCCTGCGCCTTCGGCAGCCCGGCCAGCAGCTCCTCGACCCGGGTGCGCAACGCGCGCCAGTCGGCGCCGACGGCCTCCAGGAGCGGCACGGCGGTGCCGCCCGTCTGCGCGAGCAGGGTGGCCATCAGGTGAGCCGGGGCGATCTCGGGGTTGCCCTCCGCGGCGGCGCGCCGCATGGCTCCCGAGAGCGCCTCCTGGCTCTTCTGGGTGAGCTTGTAGTCCATGTCTTTCTCAGGCCCCCGGTGGCAGCTCGTAGCGGATCAGCGCTCTGACCATGCGCATCTCGGCGCGCAGGCGGTGAACCTCCTCGCGCAACCGCAGGGTCTCGTTCTCGAGCTCGAGAATCCGCTTGATGCCCGCGAGGTTGATGCCCTCTTCCTGGGAGAGCCGCTGCACCTCGCGGAGCTGGATGATGTCCCTTGTGGAGTAGAGGCGGCCGCGCCCGGCCGTACGGCCGGGGCTGACCAGGCCGAGCCGGTCGTACTGGCGCAGGGTCTGCGGATGCAGCCCGGACAACTGCGCGGCCACCGAGATCACATAGACGGGTGTGTCGTCGGACAGGTCGAAATAGTTGGCGTCCATCGGCTACTCGCTTCTGGCTCGCTGAATGAGGTCGGCGCGCGGGTCCTCGCCCGCGGTCGCGGTCTGGAACTCGTTGAGGAGTTCGCGCGACTTGTCGTCCAGCGTGTTCGGCACGAGCACCTCGACCGTGGCGAGCAGGTCGCCCTTGGTGCCGTCCTTGCGGGCCACGCCCCTGCCACGCACCCGGAAGGTACGCCCGTTGGGCGTGCCCGGTGGGATGCGCAGAGTGACCGGCATGCCCTTGAGGATGGGCACCTTGATCTCGGCCCCCAGAGCGGCCTCCGTGAACGTCACCGGCACGGTGACGGTCAGGTTGTCGCCCGAGCGGCCGAACACGGCGTGCGGCTTGACGTGGGTCTGGATGTAGAGGTCTCCCGCGGGACCGCCGTTCTCGCCCGGCGCCCCCTTGGCCTTGAGCTTGACCCGCTGGCCGTCGGCGACGCCGGCGGGGATGCGGGCCTGGATGGTGCGGGTGCTCTTGGCCCGGCCGCTGCCCTCGCACACGGGGCAGGGGTCGTCCACGATCAGCCCGCGGCCCTTGCAGTCACGGCAGGGCTCGGAGAAGGCGAAGTTGCCCAGGTTGCGGCTGGCCGCGCCGGTGCCCTCGCAGGTCGGGCAGACCCTCGGGGTCGTGCCCGCCCTGGCGCCGGTGCCGGTGCACGCGGCGCAGGCGGCCGAACTGGTCAGCCTCAGAGACACCGTGGTGCCCTCGACGGCCTCGGTGAACGAGAGCGTGACCTCGGACTCGATGTCCTGACCACGCCGCGGCCGGGTCGTGGTGGTGCGGGTGGACGCACCACCACCGCGGTTGAACAGCCCGCCGAACAGGTCGCCGAGCCGCTCTCCCGCGCCCCCGTGCTGCCCCTGCGCGGTGCCACCGAACAGGTCGCCGAAGTCGAACGAGAAGCCGCCGCCCCCCGGCCGCTGGCCGCCCACCCCGGAGCCGAACAACGTCCGCGCCTCGTCGTACTCCTTGCGGCGCTTGGTGTCGGACAGGATGTCGTACGCCTCGGAGACCTCTTTGAACTTGGCCTCTTTGGCGGTGTCGCCCTGGTTGCTGTCAGGGTGGTATTGGCGGGCCAGCTTGCGGTAGGCCTTCTTGATCTCGTCGGCGGTCGCGGTCTTGGGCACACCAAGGACGGCGTAGTAGTCCTTCTCCAAGTAGTCCTTGGTGCTCATCTACGGCCCTTCGTCCTCGTCAGCTTTCGTCTTCGGTTTCACCCTGGCCGCCCGCGGCGGGCTCCTGGGGCTCGGCGGGCTCGGCCACGGCCACTCGCGCCGGCCGCAGGACGCGCTCGCCCATGCGGTAGCCGAGCTGGAACACCTCGACCGCGCTGGCCTCGCTCACATCCTCGGAGTAGCTGTGCATCAGCGCCTCGTGGATGGTCGGGTCGAAGGGGTCGCCCTTCTGCCCGTAAGCGGTGAGGCCCAGCTTGGTGAGCGTCGCCTCCAGCGACTCCGCCACCTTCGCGAAGCCGCCGGTGAGCTCGCCGTGGTCGCGGGCGCGGCCTATGTCGTCGAGCACGGGCAGGAGCTCGGTCAGCGCGCCCGCCACCGCCTGCTCCCTGACCGCGGCGCGGTCGCGCTCGACGCGCTTGCGGTAGTTGACGTATTCGGCCTGGAGCCGCTGCAGGTCCGCGGTGCGTTCGGCGAGCTGGATGGCCAGCTCGCCGTCGGCGGCGGGACCGGCGGCCGGGGCCTCGGGCCTGGCCGCCGTCTCCTGGGCGGCGTCGGGCTCGCGGGGCAGCCCCGTCTCCGGGTCGATCTTGCGGTTGTCGCGGATCACCGGCTCCTCGTGCCCGTTGTCACGCGGCAGCATCACTTGTCCTTCTTCGGCTCTTCATCGACGATCTCGGCTTCGACCACGTCCTCGTCGGCCTTCTGGCCGGCGCCGGCCGAGGCGTCCTGCGGGGCGCCCTCGGGACCGCCCTGCTGGCTCTGGCCGGCGGCGTAGATCGCCGAGCCCATCTTCTGGCTGACCGTGGCGAGCTTCTCCGCCGAGTTGCGGATGACGTCGGTGTCGGTGCCCTCCAGAGCCTTCTTCAGCTCGGCCAGGGCGTCGTTGACCTCGGTCTTGATGTCGCCGGGGACCTTGTCGTCGTTCTCGCGGAGGAACTTCTCCGTCTGGTAGGCGAGCCCGTCGGCGTTGTTGCGGACCTCGGCCTCCTCGCGGCGCTTCTTGTCCTCCTCGGCGTAGGACTCGGCCTCGCGCATCATGCGCTCGATGTCGTCCTTGGGCAGCGCCGAGCCGCCCGTGATCGTCATCGACTGCTCCTTGCCCGTGCCCAGGTCCTTCGCGCCGACGTTGACGATGCCGTTGGCGTCGATGTCGAAGGTGACCTCGATCTGCGGGATGCCGCGCGGGGCCGGCGCGATGCCGGTGAGCTCGAAGGTGGCGAGCTTCTTGTTGTAGGCGGCGATCTCGCGCTCGCCCTGGAAGACCTGGATCTGCACCGACGGCTGGTTGTCCTCGGCCGTGGTGAAGACCTCGGAGCGCTTGGTCGGGATCGTCGTGTTGCGCTCGATGATCTTGGTGAAGATGCCGCCCTTGGTCTCGATGCCCAGCGACAGCGGGGTCACGTCGAGCAGCAGGACGTCCTTGACCTCGCCCTTGAGCACGCCGGCCTGGAGTGCGGCGCCGATGGCGACGACCTCGTCGGGGTTGACGCCCTTGTTGGGCTCCTTGCCGCCGGTCAGCTCCTTGACCAGGTCGGTGACGGCGGGCATCCGGGTCGAGCCGCCGACCAGCACCACGTGGCTGATGTCGGAGACCTTGACGCCGGCGTCCTTGATGACCTGGTGGAACGGGCCCTTGGTCCGCTCGAGCAGGTCGGCCGTCAGCCGCTGGAACTCCGAGCGCGTGAGCTTCTCGTCGAGGTGCAGCGGGCCCTCGGAGGAGGCCGTGATGTAGGGCAGGTTGATGCTGGTCTCGGACTGGCTGGACAGCTCGATCTTGGCCTTCTCCGCGGCCTCGCGCAGGCGCTGGAGAGCCATCTTGTCCTTGGCCAGGTCGACGCCGTGGGCGTTCTGGAAGCGCTTGACGAGCTCGTCGACGACGCGCTGGTCCCAGTCGTCACCGCCCAGGTGGTTGTCGCCGGAGGTGGCCTTGACCTCGACGAAGCCGTGGCCGTCCTCGGAGCCGACGTCGAGCAGCGACACGTCGAAGGTGCCGCCACCGAGGTCGAAGACCAGGATGGTCTGGTCCTGCTCCTTGTCGAGGCCGTAGGCGAGGGCCGCGGCGGTCGGCTCGTTGATGATGCGGAGCACGTTGAGGCCCGCGATCGTGCCGGCCTCCTTGGTGGCCTGCCGCTGGGCGTCGTTGAAGTAGGCCGGGACGGTGATCACCGCGTCGGTGATCTTCTCGCCCAGGTAGGCCTCGGCGTCCTGCTTGAGCTTCTGCAGAACGAAGGCGCTGATCTGCTGCGGGGAGAACTTCTTGCCGTCGATCTCCTGGGACCAGTTGGTGCCCATCTCGCGCTTGACGGAGCGGATGGTGCGGTCCACGTTGGTGACGGCCTGGCGCTTGGCGACCTCGCCGACCAGGACTTCGCCGTTCTTCGCGAAGGCGACCACGGACGGCGTGGTCCGCGAGCCCTGCGCGTTGGCGATGACGGTGGGCTCACCGCCCTCGAGGATCGAGACGACGGAGTTGGTCGTCCCAAGGTCGATACCTACCGCACGTGCCATGAGTACGTCCTTGTGGTCAAAGTTGAGTCGGTCGGACTCAAGCTACGGATGACGGTCGTCTTTGTCAAACGACTTGAGCCTACTCGACTCAACCCTTGTGAGCGCGCCCGCATTCCCGATCCTGCCCCAGAATTCTGCAGGATGGCGCGGATGCGAAGGATCAGCCGACCGCGGTGTTCAGGTCGGACTGGATCTCGGCGGGGGAGAGGGCCCGGTTGTAGAGGCGGACCTCGTCGATGAGGCCGGCGAAGTACTCGCCCCACAGGCTGTTGCCGCCGATGCGCAGGACGCCGTTGTCGGTGCGGATGGCACCGGTCTTGTAGTTCTGGGCCACCTGGGTGCCGTTGACGTAGAGGCGCAGGGTCGTGGCGTCGTAGGTGGCGGCCAGGTGGGACCAGGTGTTGAGCGGCAGCTGGCTCGGGGCGCCGATGTCGCCGAGGCTGGTGGTGTGGATCGCGGTGTGGGGGCGGTTGGTGTCGCTTCCCGCGGTCAGGGTGTACGCCTCCCCGGCGGCGTGCTGTTTCATGACGACGGTGCGCCAGCCGGTGACGGTCGTGGGGCGCACCCAGGCTTCGACGGTCATGCCGGTGGTCAGGCGGAGACTCGGCGCGTCCGGGACGGTGATCCAGCTCGAGGTGCCGTTGAAGGACAGCGCGCCGCCGTAGCGGCCTGAGGTGTTCCACGTCGTCGAGGTCAGGGTGCCGGTGTTGCCGCCCCCGGAGGCGTCGGCGACCGTCGAGCCGACGCCCTCGTTCATCCCGTACGCCGCCACCAGGCCGGGGACCGCCGCCGTCGGCTGGTACGTCGCCGTGTAGGTCGTCGCGGTCGCCGGGGCCACGATCTGGTGGGTCGCCGCGCCCCCGTCCGACCACGACGCGAAGGAGTGGCTGCCGCCGCCCGCCGACTGCGGCGAGGGCGCGGAGACCGAGTTGCCGGAGCCGACGATCACGGTCCTGGTGAACGGGGTGATCGGCTGCTCGCTGTTGAAGCCGATCCGCAGGCCGGGCGGCGACGACTGGAAGGTCAGGTTCACCGTGCGCGGCTGGAGCAGCACGCTCTTCGTGTCGCTCAGCCCCTGGGCGTCGGTCACCGTGAGCCGCAGCTCCAGATGGGACGGATAGTCGTGGTCAGGGGCCTGGAAGGACCCGCTCGCGCCGGTGAACACGGTGATCTCGTGCTCGTGGCAGGTGCCCGGGCAGTGGTGCAGGATCAGCGCCCAGTGCATGCGCGAGCCGGGGACCGTGCCGTCCTGGGCGTCGCTGCCGCTGCCGGAGAAGGCGATCGTCTGGCCGACGGCCCAGGTGGTGGTGGCCGACGGCGCGGCGATGGCCGCCGTGGGCGCGGTGTTGTCCACGTTGACGGTGACCGAGGCGTCGCCCTGGCCGCCCCTGCCGTCCTGGACCCGCAGGCGCACGGTGTACGAGCCCGGCTGGGCGTACGTGAACGACGGCGCGACGGCGGTGGAGTCGTCCAGCTCGCCGTCGCCGTCGAGGTCCCAGGCGTAGGTGAGCGGGTCGCCGTCGGCGTCGACGGAGGAGGCGCCGGAGAACGTCACGGCCAGCGGCGCCGCGCCGGAGGTGGCGCTCGCCCCGATGACCGCCGTGGGCGGGGTGTTGGCGTAGATGTAGCGGACCAGCGTCCCGTGGTCGTAGTCCACGGCGAACAGGTCGCCGCCGGGGCCCGTCTCCAGCTCGACCGTGGGCATGCCGGAGTCGAAGGTCTGGATCGTGGCCGGGTCGGGCAGGCCGTTCGCGCCCTTGGTCATCACCCAGACGCACTGGCGGCTGTAGTCGGAGAAGAACAGCGCGCCGTCGTAGGCCGCCGGGTAGCCGCCGCCGCTGTGGAAGGCGACGCCGCTGGCCGAGGAGCCGCCCGACGGGCAGGGGTCGTTCGGGGCGGGGCGGGCGTTGTGGTTCCAGGCGAAGTACGGCGCGGTGTGGGCGGAGGCGCCGGCGGCGTACAGGTTCTCGCAGAGCGTCAGGTCGAGGTTGTCGTAGCCGCCCTGGCGGCCGAGGCCCTCGTAGCAGGGCCAGCCGAAGTTGGTGACGCCGGCGGTGGGGCTGACGACCCGGTTGATCTCCTCGACGGTGTTCCAGCCGACCTCGCCGAGCCAGATCTCCGAGGTGCCGGGGCGCACGGTCATGCGGAACGGGTTGCGCAGGCCGTGGGCGACGATGCGGGCCGCGTTGGGGTCGGGGTCGGCGGCGTTGGGGTTGCCGGTGGCCGCCGCCCCCGTATCCGGATTTATCCGGATCAGTGAGCCGTCGAGGCCGGCCGGGTCGCCGTTCGTCCGCACGTCCTGCGAGCGCAGCGCCCCGCCCTCCGCCGACGGCGGCGACAGGGCCGTGCCGACCGGCGAGGGCGGATCGCCGCACGGGTTGTCCGGGGTGACGTCGGAGCTGGTCAGGTTGTCCTGGCCGTAGTCGGCGAAGTTGAAGCTGGCGCCGTCGCCGGCCGAGGCGTACAGCGCGCCGTCAGGACCGAAGCGCAGGTCGCCGACCGAGTGGCTGGGATGCTGCTGGCACCAGTCGGTGATCAGCGGGGTCTCGGCCCCCGTGGGGGAGATGACCGACAGGCGGCCGGTGATCAGGCAGCCGTCACCGGTCGCGCCCGGCGGGGTCGGGCACGGGTCGTCCGTCGCGCCCGCGGTCCCCCAGCGCGGCGCGGTCCCGCCCGGCACGGCGTCGCGGCTGTAGAGGACGTACAGCCGCGGATCGGCGGGGAAGCCCGGATGCAGGGCCATGCCGAGCAGGCCCCGGTCCCAGAAGTTGTGCACCTGCGTGCGCAGGTCGGCGTAGACGGCCGGCGTCGTGTCGGACAGCGAGTCGAAGACCTTGATCAGGCCGCTCTTCTCCGCCACGAACACCCGCCCGTCCGGCGCGAACTCCACGTTCGTCGGCCGGGTGAGCCCGCTGAGCACGGTCTGCCGCTGGAACGCCGGCGGCAGCGCCCGCGCGGGCGGGCTCGACAGCACGAGCCAGCCGGCGGGGAGGAGCAGGAGAGCGGCGAGCGCGCGGCCGAGTCGTCTCACGGGAACCCCCAGGGCGGAGCGACGTCACCCTCGACGCCCCCGCGCCTTCGGTGCCTGATCGATGTATCGCAAGTAATCGATCAGTTGTCAGCAGGGGTGTCCGCTCTTGGACACGGCTCAGCGCCTGGCGCCGTCCACGAGCACGCGCTTGCCCAGGGCCTTCTTGAGCTTGACGGTGGTGGTCTTCTCGATGGCGATCATGATGCAGGAGGTGTTCCTGGCCTTGGGCGAGGTGCCCTCGTACAGGGTGATCGTGACCTTCTTCGTCGTCTCCTTGACCTTGACGCGGTCCAGCACCGTGCACGGCGCGACGCCCGACCACCAGGTGAGCTGCACCTTCTTGCCCTTGGACACCGGCTTGGCCTTGGTCCAGCGGACCTTGCGTACGTTGATCGCGTCGCCGGTCGGCTTGACCGGCTGGGGGCCTTCCGACGGAGCCGTCGTCGGAGCGGTGGTGACCGGGGTCACCTCGACCGCCGGCGGCGGGGTGGGGGTGCGGGAGGCGGAGGACGCGGCCGGTCGCGTGGCCGGCGCGGTGGCACAACTCGTCGCGAGAACCAGTGATCCGGCCAGAAGAGTCGCTTTCGTCATTGTGCGCATACCTCTACGACGGATCCGGGTGGCCCGCGGTTCAGCGCCCTTCGGGGTTAGTGTGGTGCTCGTGCTCCGTCAGGCCATGCTCGCCGTCTCCCGAAGCGAACGCGCCGAGCGCGTCATCTCCACCTCGCCGCTGACCAGGGACGTGGTCAAGCGCTACGTCGCCGACGACATCGCCGCCGTGGTCGGCGACCTGACCCGCAGAGGGCTTCTCGTCACCGTCGACCACCTGGGCGAGGAGGTGACCGACCGGGAGCAGGCCGCCGCGGCCGTCGGCGAATACCTCACCCTGCTCGCCCTGCTGCCCGCCGGCGCGGACGTGTCGGTCAAGCTCACCGCGCTCGGGCTGCGGCTGTCGGAGCAGCTCGCGTACGAGCACGCGGCCGACATCTGCCGGGCCGCCGCCGGGCGCGGCGTCACCGTGACGCTCGACGCCGAGGAGCGCGACACGATCCACGGGCTGCACGCCGTCCACACCGCGCTGCGGCGCGACCATCCCGACGTGGGGGTGGTGGTGCAGGCTTACCTGCCGGACTCGCTGGAGCGGTGCGAGAAGCTCGGCGGGGCGCGGGTGCGGCTGTGCAAGGGGGCCTACACGGCGCCGGGGGCCTACACGGCGCCGGTCGAGATCGACCGGTCGTTCGTACGCTGCCTCAAGGTGCTCATGGCGGGGACGGCCTACCCGATGGTGGCCACGCACGACCCCCGGCTGCTGCGGATCGCCTCGACGCTCGCCGTGCTCGACGGCCGGGACGTCACCGGGTTCGAGTACCAGATGCTGTACGGCGTCCGCCCCGCCGAGCAGGCCAGGCTGGCGGGCCTGGGTTCGCAGATGCGGGTCTACGTGCCGTACGGGGACGACTGGTATGCCTACCTCATGCGCCGCCTGGCCGAGCGCCCGCGCAACGTCGGGTTCTTCCTGCGGTCGCTGATGTCGCGTCGCTGACCGCTCCTGGCCGGTGAGTAGGCTTCCAGGATGATTGCGATTCTGGGCACGGGCAAGATGGGCGAGGCCCTGCTGTCCGGGCTGCTGCGGGCCGGGTTCAAGCCGGGCGACGTGCTCGCGACGACCCGCAGGGCCGAGCGGGCGCAGGCGCTGCGCGACACCTACGGCGTGCGCACCGTCACCAACGCGGAGGCGGCGAAGGCGGCAGACACGCTGATCCTGGCGGTCAAGCCGCAGGACATGGCCACCCTCCTGGCCGAGATCGCCCCCTATGTCCCCGCCGACCGCCTGGTGATCACGGCCGCGGCCGGCATCCCGACGGCGTTCGTGGAGCAGCGGCTCGGGGTGGACGTGCCGGTCGTGCGGGTGATGTCCAACACGCCGATCAGGTTCGACGAGGCGATGAGCGTCATCTCGGCCGGGGCGCACGCGGGGGAGGAGCACCTCCGGCTGACCGAGGACCTGCTGAGGCCGGTCGGCAAGGTGCTGCGCATCCCCGAGTCGCAGCAGGACGCGGCGACGGCGCTCTCCGGCAGCGGCCCCGCCTACTTCTTCTACCTGGTCGAGGCCATGGTGGACGCGGGCATCCTGCTCGGCATGCCGCGTGCCGCCGCGCTCGACATGGTCACGCAGTCGATCGTCGGCGCGGCCGTGATGCTGCGCGACTCGGGCGAGCACCCGGTGATCCTGCGCGAGGCGGTCACCTCGCCCGGCGGCACCACGATCGCGGCCATCGCGGAGCTGGAGCGGCACAGCGTGCGGGCGGCGTTCCTGGCCGCCATCGAGGCGGCCAGGGACCGCGGGCGGGAGCTCGCGGGCGGCTGAGCCGTCCGGCCTGGTCCTTCGACGCCGGATGGTCAGGCGTCGCGGCGGCGCATCAGGACGCCCGCCGCGACCGCGGTCACCGCGATCCACGCCAGGTAGACGCCGAACCCGGCCCACGGGCTCAGCGAGGAGCCCCCTCCGCCGCCGGCCATGACGAGCTGGCCCGCGTTGGTGGTGAAGTGCTCGGCGACGGTCCTGCCCCACTGGCCGGGCAGCTGCCGGACGAGCGCGGGGAGCACCATGATCAGCGCGATGGCCGCCACGAGCGCGCCCGGCGTGTGCCGGACGAGCGTGCCGAGGGCCAGCCCGAACAGCCCGCACGCGGTCAGGTAGAGCCCCGCGCCGACGGCGGACCGTACGACCTCGCCCGGCGTGAGCCCGGCGGGCTGCGTGATCGCCAGGCCGGCGGCGAGCGCCCCGGCGGCGGCGAGCGTGCAGACGACCAGCGAGGTCACGGTGAAGACCACGGCCTTGCCGGCGAGCAGGTGGAGCCGCCGTGGTACGGCCATGAACGAGGTGCGGATGCCGCCGGTGCGGTACTCCCCGGAGATCACCAGTACGCCCAGCGCGGCGATCGACAGCGAGGCGAACATCGCGCCGGACAGGCTCGCCATCAGCGCGTTCGCGAGCTCGACGGGCCCGTCGGCGGTGTTCTTGACCGCGGCGGACAGCAGCGCGCCGAAGCCGATCATCATGACGGCGGTGGCGGCCAGCGTCCAGACCGTGGAGCGGACCGAGCGGAGCTTGGTCCATTCCGACCTGAGGATGTCGATCATGACGTGTACTCCAGACTGTCCTTGGTCAGCTCCATGTAGGCGGCTTCGAGCGAGGGCCGCACGTGCGTCAGCTCCTCCAGCGGGATCCCGGCCCGCGCGGTGAGCGTGCCGATCTCCAGCGTGCTCATCGCGGTCACGCGCAGGTGGTCGGGATGCCGCTCGCCCGTGCCGATGAGGTCGGCGACCTCGGCCAGGCGGGGGGAGCGCACCCGTACGTAGCCCTGCGAGCTGCGCGCGATGAACTCGTCGACGCCCGTGTCGGCGATGAGCCGGCCCTTGCCGATCACGATGAGGTGGTCGGCGGTCTGGGCCATCTCGCTCATGAGGTGGCTGGAGACGAAGACCGCGCGGCCCTCGGCCGCGAGTTCGCGCATGAGCGTGCGGATCCACAGGATGCCGTCCGGGTCGAGCCCGTTGACGGGCTCGTCGAACAGCAGGATCTCCGGATCGCCGAGCAGCGCGGCGGCGATGCCGAGCCGCTGCGCCATGCCCAGGGAGAAGCCGCCGACGCGGCGTCTCGCGACCTCGCGCAGCCCCACGGTCTCCAGCACCTGCTCGACCCGGCTCGCGGGCAGCCCGTTGCTCTGGGCGATGGCCAGCAGGTGGTCACGGGCGCTGCGCCCGCCGTGCACGGCCTTCGCGTCGAGCAGCGCGCCCACCTTGCGCAGCGGGTGCCGCAGCTCGTGGTACGGCCGCCCGTCCACGAGCACGGCACCGCCGGAGGGCCGGTCGAGCCCGAGGATCATCCGCATCGTGGTGGACTTGCCGGCCCCGTTGGGCCCGAGGAAACCCGTCACCCGGCCGGGCTCGACGTCGAAGGAGAGCTCCGCCACCGCGACGGTGGGGCCGTAACGTTTGCTCAGGTTCGTTGCCCTGATGGCTGTCATGGTCCCAGCCTGGCGGCGCGGGCCGCTGCTTTCTTCCTGCCCGGGGACCGTTCCGCCGGGCGGGCTCTGGGACCAGGGTCCTACTCTCCGGGGCGGACGAGCCCCGCCTCGTAGGCGACGATGACGGCCTGGGCGCGGTCCCGTACGCCGAGCTTGGCGAACAGGCTCGTCACGTGGTTCTTGACGGTCGAGGGTGAGACGGCGAGGCCGGCGGCGATCTCCGCGTTCGAGCGGCCGCGGGCGATGAGGACGAGGACCTCCCGCTCACGCTCGGTCAGCCCGGCGAGCCCGGCCGCGCGGGCGGGCGCGGGCGGGGTCCGCGAGTCGCGGACGAACGTGCCGATCAGCCGGGTCAGCAGGCGCGGCGCGACCGCGGACTCGCCCCGGTGCACCACGCGCACGCCCTCGATCAGCTCCTCGGGGGAGACGTCCTTCGGCAGGAAGCCGTCCGCGCCCGCGCGCAGCGCCGCGACCACGTTCTCGTCCAGGTCGAACGTGCTCAGCGCGAGCACCCGCACCTCCGGCAGCGCATCCGTGATCAGCTCGGTGGCGCGGACCCCGTCCAGGTTCGGCATGTGCAGGTCCATGAGCACGACGTCCGGCCGCAGCCGCCGGGCGAGGTCCACCGCCTCCGCGCCGTCGCCGGCCTCGCCCACCACGGACAGGTCGGGCTGGGCGTCGAGCATGAGCCTGAAGCCCATGCGGACCAGCTCGTGGTCGTCGGCGAGCAGCACGCGGATCACGGCGTCTCCAGGGGGATGCGGGCGTGCACGCGGAAGCCCCCGCCGGGGTGCGGGCCGGTCGTGAGCCGGCCGCCGCAGAGCGTCACCCGCTCGGCCATGCCGCCGAGCCCGAAGCCGGGCGTGCCGGAGCCCGTGGCGCGCCCGTCGTCCACGACCTCGACCTCGACCGCCTCCGGCTCGTACGCCAGCCGCACCCCGGCCCGTGCCCCGGCCGCGTGCTTGCGGGTGTTGGTCAGCGCCTCCTGGACGATCCGGTAGACCGCGAGGTCGACGGGGGCGGGCAGCGCGACGGGCGTGCCGGTCACGGTGAGGCTGGTGGACAGCCCGGCCGACCTCGCCTCCGCGACGAGGGCGGGCAGCCGGTCGGCGCCGACGCCGGTCGCGGCGTCCGGTCCCGTGCCGCCCGCGCCGCCCGCGCCGATCAGGTCGCCGTCGCGGAGCACGTCGTCGGCCCTGAGCACGTCGAGCAGGAGGCGCATCTCCGTCATGGCCTCGCGGGCGGTCTGCTCGGCGCTCTTCAGCGCGTCCCTGGTGACCTCCTGCTCGGCGGGGAGGGTGGCCCGCGCGCCGCCGACGAGGGCGGTGATGACGGTGATGTGGTGCGCCACGATGTCGTGCAGCTCTCGGGCGATGCGCCGCCGCTCCTCGCGTACGGCGGCGTCGGCGGCCTCGCTCCTGGCGCGTTCGTCGAGCTCCGCACGCAGCCGGACGAGCTGGCCGACGCCCACGGCCGTCGCCACGGCGAACACGTAGCCCACCCAGTTGCCCCTGCCGGGCTGGAAGACCTCCCCGGCCAGGGCGTAGCAGGCGTAGGCGGCGAGCGCGGCCAGTGCGGTGACGCGGCCCGAGGTGTGCCGGCCCAGGCTGTAGAGCGCTATGGCCATGGGCAGGTCGGCGACCGTGACGAGGCGCAGGGCCATGCCGGTGACGTCCAGCGCCGTCATCAGCGCCGCGGTGAGCACCGGCCGGCGCCGGCGCCACAGCAGCAGCGCCGCGCCCACGAGGTAGTGGACCAGGCGCGGCGCTTCCCCGGTCTCGCCCCGCGCGATCATGACGACCAGCGCGATCACGGAGGGGACCGAGATGACGATCACCAGTGCGGCGTCGAAGACCTTGGGACGCCGCAGGAACCGCACGGCTCTCCTGACCGTTCGCCCCATCCGCACGCCCAAACCCTAAGTCATGAGATGTCCGGCATAGCCCAGGCATTTCGCTCCGAGCCCGGGCTACAACGCGGAGTCCGCGCTGCGGTAACGTCGGCCCAAGGCGAGGCGGCACGTGGAGGGGTTGGCATGAGCCGGTCGGTACGGGTGATCTGGGACGACGCTCTCACCTCCTACGACTTCGGCCCCACCCATCCACTCGCGCCCGTCAGGGTCGAGCTGACGATGGCGCTGGCCCGCCACCTGGGCGTGCTCGACCGGGTCGAGCTGGCCGGCTGCGAGCCGGCGAGCGACGACGAGCTGGCCATGATCCACAAGCGCGACTACGTCGAGGCGGTCAAGCGGGTGTCCGTCTCCGGCGCGCCCGACCTCGGCTGCGGGCTCGGCACCATGGACAACCCGGCGTTCAAGGGCGTGCACGAGGCGTCGGCGCTGATCGCGGGCGCCTCGCTGGCCGCCGCCCGGACGATCTGGGAGGGCGCGGCCGAGCACGCCGTCAACATCGCGGGCGGGCTCCACCACGCCATGCCGGCCATGGCGAGCGGCTTCTGCGTCTACAACGACCCGGCGCTCGCCATCGCCTGGCTGCTGGAGCGCGGGGTGGGCCGGATCGCGTACGTCGACGTCGACGTCCACCACGGCGACGGCGTCCAGACGGCCTTCTACGACGACCCTCGGGTGCTGACGATCAGCCTGCACGAGAGCCCGCGCACGCTGTTCCCCGGCACCGGCTTCCCCGAGGAGACCGGCGCCGAGGGCACGGCGGTCAACGTGGCGCTGCCGGCCGGCTGCGGCGACGCGGGCTGGCTGCGGGCCTTCCACGCGGTCGTGCCGCCGCTGCTGCACGAGTTCCGGCCCGAGGTGCTGGTGACCCAGCACGGCTGCGACAGCCACGCGCTCGACCCGCTGGCCAACCTCATGCTGAGCGTCGACGGCCAGCGCCTCGCCTACGCCGCCCTGCACCGCCTGGCCCACGAGACGGCGGGCGGGCGCTGGATCGCGGTCGGGGGCGGCGGCTACGAGCTGGTCCAGGTCGTCCCGAGGGCGTGGACGCACCTGCTCGCCGAGGCGGCGGGTCACCCGGTCGCCCCGGCCACGCCGACCAGCGAGGAGTGGCGCAGGTACGTCCGGGAGCGCACCGGCGAGACGCCCCCGCTGACCATGACAGATGGCCGAAACCCGGAATTTCGTGATATCTCGGCAGGTTATGACCCAGCGGACCCCATCGACCGTGCGGTCATGGCGACCCGCAAAGCGGTGTTCCCCCTGCACGGCCTCGACCCGATGCCCTAGCCCCCAGGCCCTGGCGCCGATGTTCTGCGAAGGAAAGCTGTGCTGAGCCGCGACCAACTCCGCGATCACCTCGTACGGACCCGCATCGCCGGTGACGTCGCGACCCCCCGTGAGAACAACCTCGACCACTACAGCTCCCTGGCCAACGGCGACCCCTACTACGCCCTCGGCCTGAGCTTCGACCACCCGTGGTCCTACCGGGACGTGCTCGCGCTCATGGCCAAGTCCGCGGGCGTCGTCTCCGACCCCGGGCACCGCTGGGGCCAGGACACCATCGACCCCGAGCTGACCATCGACGCCCTCGACGCCATGGCCGAGCGCATCGCGGCCGTGCTGGCCCGGCCCGAGCCGCGGATCCTGTTCGCGACCGGTCACCCCACCGGGCTGCTGGCGGTCCACCTGCCGCTCGCGGCGCTCTGCGAGCGGCACGGCGCGCGGCTGCTGACGCCCGGCGAGGGCTGGACGTACGCGGGCTCCGGCTTCGGCCGCCCGCGCCGCATCCGCTACCTCCACGACATCGCGATGCTCGACGACCGGGGCAACTTCGTGCACACCCACGACGCCGCGCCGATGCGGCACATGCTGCACGAGCTGGACGGGGACCTGCCCGACCTGGTGATCGCCGACCACGGCTGGGCGGGAGCGGCCGGCGAGGCGGGGGTGCCGACGGTCTCCTTCGCCGACAGCAACGACCCCGGCCTGTTCGTCGGGGAGGCCGAAGGAAAGATCGACGTGGTCGTGCCGTTGGACGACAATGTGCTGCCGCGTTATTACGCTCCGCTCACCGAACGTTTGGTCACTCTGGTCTCATCAGCCCTGTGAGTTCAATTCGGTCAGCTCGATACCGTCTTTTCGCGCCCGCATTCCAAGCGGCTCGCCGTCCCTTTGCCAACTTTTGACAGGGCTCCGGCGACTCTTATGTGTGGCATCTTGGACAGTTCCAAGGTCCAGGCGAGGTGCTCGACCCGCTGCTCACCAGCGATTTCTCTGGTTCGGCTGACAGGCGGCTCCGTCAAGAGAGAAAATAGGGGGTTTGCGCACTCGGAGTCCCGACTTACGCTGACGGCAGTACACGTGCGTGAGCAATGGCACCAGTGGGGATAACCCGGATACACGTGCGGAAGAGGCGTCCGATGGGTGCAGGCGAAAGACCTCTCAGCGAGGTGAAGTTCCTGACCGTGGCTGAAGTGGCGACGGTCATGAGGGTGTCCAAGATGACGGTGTACCGGCTCGTACACTCGGGCGAGCTCCCGGCCATCAGGGTAGGCCGGTCGTTCAGAGTGCCTGAGCAGGCGGTGCACGACTATCTGCGGGAGGCCTACATCGAGGCAGGTTGACGTAGCGACGTGATGGTCACGCCGTGAGTGCTGTCGCGGGAGAAGCCCGGCCGCTCGCCACGCGCGGCCGGGGCTCTCGCCCCCCGAGGGGCGATCTACCGTGGATCGCCGGTAGTCTGTGAGCCGGTGTGCGCTCGCACTCCGATTCAGACTTGCTATCAGTACCTGGGGGTCCCGTGGGCTCTGTGATCAAGAAGCGCCGCAAGCGGATGGCCAAGAAGAAGCACCGCAAGCTGCTCAAGAAGACGCGCATCCAGCGGCGTAACAAGAAGTAACCAACGCAGCTGCGAGGCGCTGATGACCCACACCGTGCTCGTCACCGGGGTCTCGCGCCACATCGGCGCCCGTGTGTCGAACATGCTGGCCGCCGACCCGGACATCGACCGGGTCATCGGAGTGGACACCGTGCCGCCCCCCTCGCTGACGCGGGACGGCGGTGTCTCCCTGGGCCGGACCGAGTTCGTCCGGGTCGACCTGCGCAGCCCCGACATCGCGCAGGTGATCGCGGCCGCGGACATCGACACCGTTGTGCACATGAGCCTGGTCAGCGCTCCCTCGCGGGGCGGTGGCAGGGCCGCCATGAAA
This sequence comes from Nonomuraea wenchangensis, assembly GCF_900111685.1. Classification (GTDB taxonomy): domain Bacteria; phylum Actinomycetota; class Actinomycetes; order Streptosporangiales; family Streptosporangiaceae; genus Nonomuraea; species Nonomuraea wenchangensis. Next base: position 123,147 of record NZ_FOHX01000017.1, on the reverse strand, counting down.
GAGCACAACATCATCGGCACCATGCAGCTGCTCGGAGCCTGCCAGCGGTCGGCGACCGTGCGGCGGGTGGTGGTCCGCTCCACCACCGCCGTCTACGGCTCGTCACCGCGGGACCCGGCGGTCTTCACCGAAGACCTGGAGCCGCACGACGGCCCCAGCCACGGTTACGCGAAGGACGCGTGCGAGGTCGAGGGCTACGTGCGGGGCTTCGCGCGCCGCCGTCCCGACGTGACCGTGTCACTGCTGCGCTTCGCCAACTTCATGGGGCCGGGTGTCGACTCGCCCCTGACGCGTTACTTCACCCAACCGGTGCTGCCGACCGTGCTCGGCTTCGACCCGCGGCTGCAGTTCGTCCACGAGGACGACGCGGTCGAGGTGCTGCGCCGGATGGCGACGGAGGACCACCCCGGCACGTACAACGTGGCCGGGGCGGGCGTGCTGCTGCTGTCGCAGTGCGTGCGCAGGGCGGGCCGGCTGTCGATGCCGCTGTTCTCGCCAGCGTTCGAGGCGCTCGGCAACGCCGCGCGCCGCCTCGGGCTGGTCGAGTACTCACCCGAGCAGCTCAAGCTCATGTGCTACGGCCGCGCGGTCGAGACCTCGCGCCTGGAGGCCGAGCTCGGCTGGAAGCCGAAGTTCAGCACCGGGGCGGCCTTCGAGGACTTCCTGCGCTCGAGGGGCCTGCACCCGCTCGGAGGTGTGCCCAGTTGAGCGTCTCCCACGAGGACGACGACGGCCGCGTGATCCCCATCACCGCCGCGCCCTCCTATGAGCAGGCCGACCCCGACCCGCTCGCCGAGCTGCTGGCCTTCCTCCGGCGGCGGCTCGACGGCGACTACGAGGTCGACGAGTTCGGCTACGACCCCGAGCTGACCGACAAGATCTTCCTGGAGCTCGTCCGGCCCCTCTACAACCACTGGTTCCGGGTGGAGACCGTCGAGCTGCACAACGTGCCAGAGGAGGGCGGCGCGCTGGTCGTCGCCAACCACTCCGGCACGCTGCCGCTCGACGCGCTCATGCTCCAGGTCGCCATGCACGACGACGTCCACCGGCCGCTGCGGCTGCTCGGCGCCGACCTCGTCTACCAGCTCCCGCTGCTCAGCCACCTGGCACGCAAGACCGGCCACACCCTCGCCTGCCGGGAGGACGCCGACCGGCTGCTGCGCAAGGGCGAGCTGGTCGGGGTGTTCCCCGAGGGCTTCAAGGGCGTGGGCAAGCCCTTCTCCGAGCGCTACAAGCTGCAGCGCTTCGGCCGCGGCGGCTTCGTGGCCTCGGCGATCCGCGCCGGGGTGCCCATCCTGCCCACGGCGATCGTCGGCGCCGAGGAGATCTTCCCCAAGATCGGCGACGTGAAGTCACTGGCCCGGCTGCTCGGGCTGCCCTACGTGCCGATCACGCCGTTCTTCCCGCTGCTCGGGCCGCTCGGGCTGGTGCCGCTGCCGTCCAAGTGGATGATCGAGTTCGGCGAGCCGATCCGCACCGACCACTACGAGCCCGAGGCCGCCGACGACCCCATGGTCGTCTTCAACGTCACCGACCACGTGCGCGAGGTCATCCAGCAGATGCTCAACGAGCTGCGGCTGCGCCGCGGGCACGCGTTCCCGCCGTTCCTCTGACCGCGCGCCCGCCGTGAACCCCCGCGGCGGCTTGTGGCGAGACATCTCCGACCGTTCCCCCAGAGAAGGGCGGAGATGATCCTGCAACCCGCCACCCGAGGCGCGGACGCGGAGCTCGTGAACGCCTCATGGACCGAACCCGAGGCGTTCGCCGAGCTGTTCGACCGCTACGCCGGAATGCTCTATCGCTACGTCTCCAAACGGCTCGGCCCCGAGCCCGCGGAGGATCTCGTCGGAGAGACCTTCCTGGTCGCCTTCTCCCGCAGGAGGAGCTACGACCTGGCCTATCCGGACGCCCGTCCCTGGCTGTTCGGCATCCTCACCAAGCTCATCTCCCGGCACCACCGCAGCGAGGCCGCCCGCTACCGGGCGCTGCTGCGCGCGCCGGTCGAGCACACGATCGAGTCGCCCGCCGACCGGGTTGCCGCCGGGGTCAGCGCCCAGGCGGTACGCGGCGAGCTGGCCGGCGCCCTTGCGTCCCTGTCCGCCAAGGACCGCGACGTGCTGCTGCTCATCGCCTGGGGCGACCTGACGTACGTGGAGGTCGCGCAGGCGCTCGGCATCCCCGTCGGCACCGTGCGCTCCCGCCTCAACAGGGGCAGGCGGAAGGTACGGGCCGCGCTCGGCGACACCAACCCGATGGCGGAGGAGGAGTGACGATGGACGACCTGAAGCTGCTCCGCGACTTCGGCGCGCGACTGGAGCACGAGCCGCCCGCGACGCTCGTCCGCCAGCGCGAGCGCCTGTTGCGGGGCCGCCCCGCCCGGCGGTGGTGGGCCACCTGGTGGACCGCCGGTCTCGTGGCCGTCGCCACGGCCGTCGCGGTCGTGGTGCCCACGATGCTGCTGGCCGGCGGACGGCCGGTCGCCGTGCCCCCCGCCGGGGCGCGGAACGTGGACGTCGGCGGCGCCATGAACATCCTGCTGGTCGGCTCGGACAGCGTCGAGGGCGAGAACGTGGCGTACGGGCCTCAGCGCGCCCGCCAGCCGGACGGCGGCGGGCGGCGCGCGGACAGCATCATCATCCTGCACGTGCCCGAGGACAGGGGAGCGGTGACGGCGGTCAGCGTCCCCCGCGACTCGATCGTGCGGATCCAGGCCTGCGCGGGAGATCCGGCCCGCGTCGACATGATCAACTCCACGTACGATCAGGACGGCGGCCTCACCTGCCTGCGCCAGACCCTGCAGAAGCTGACGGGGCTCACCTTCAAGCACACGATCGAAGTGGACTTCACCGGGTTCAAGGGCGTGGTGGACGCGCTCGGGGGCGTGCAGCTCACGCTGAGCCGCCCGGTGGACGACCGGCGGGCGAAGCTCAAGCTGCCGGCCGGCAAGGTCACGCTGGACGGCGAGGCGGCGCTGGGGTGGATGCGCTCGCGGGCCCAGGGGGACGGCTCGGACATCGCCCGCATCAAGCGGCAGGCGCAGCTCCTGCGCGCGATGGCGAAGAAGGCCCAGAGCTCGGCCCTGGACCAGAACCGGCTCAAGGCCCTGCTGAGCGAGGTGCGCGAGTCGGTGCGTACCGATCTCGGCCTGGAGGAGATGGCCGGGCTGGCGGCACAGCTGACCGAAGCCAGGATCAGCACGACCGTCGTGCCGTGGCAGCCCGCCAGGACCGACCGGAACCGGGTCGAGTGGCGGCAGCCCCAGGCCCGCGAGCTGTTCGAGTCCTTGAAGTGACGGGGGGAGCGGGCGGCGGGTCAGACGCGGCGGTAGTGGCGGCGCAGTGCCATGCCGGCCGCGACGCCGCCCGCGATCGCCCCCACGCCCGCCGCGATGGGCAGGGCCTTCAGCGTGGCCTTGCGGCCGGTGCGGAAGTCCTTGATGGGCCAGTCGTGCTTCCTCGCGTGCTCGCGCAGCTCGCTGTCGGGGTTGATGGCCACGGCTTGGCCGACCAGGGACAACATCGGCAGGTCGTTGGCGGAGTCGCTGTAGGCGGTGCAACGGGTGAGGTCGAGGCCCTCGCGCCGGGCCAGCGCCCGCACGGCCTCGGCCTTGGCGGGGCCGTGCAGCAGGTCGCCGACCAGCCGGCCGGTGTAGATGCCGTTGCCGGTCTCGGCGACGGTGCCGAGCGCGCCGGTCAGCCCGAGCCGCTGCGCGATGACCCTGGCCAGCTCGACCGGCGTGGCGGTGACCAGCCAGACCCGCTGGCCGGCGTCGAGATGGGACTGGGCGAGCGCGCGGGTGCCGCTCCAGATGCGGTCGGCCATGACCTCGTCGTAGATCTCCTCGCCGAGGCGGACCACGTCGTCGACCTTGGTCCCGGCCACGAACGCCAGCGCCGTCTCCCTGGCCACCGCGATGTGGTCGGGGTTCTCGCTGCCGCGCAGCCGGAAGACCGCCTGGCCCACCGCGAACTTCAGCAGGTCGGAGGTGGTGAACATGCCGCGCGTGGCGAGGCCCCTCGCGAAGTGGTAGATGGAGGCCCCGCGCATCATCGTGTTGTCCACGTCGAAGAAGGCCGCCGCCTCCAGGTCGGGCTCGACCGGCTCGGCCGGCGCGACGGTGACCGCCGCCCTGGCCGCGGCCTCGCCGGCAGCCTCGGGCTCGATCTGGTGTCGTCGTCCAAAAAGCCGCATGCGCCTCAGCTTAGCTACCTACTGTGGCGCGACCAGACCTTCGATGTAGTGCAGATAGCCCTCCGCCTGGGCCTGTTGGTCGCCGTTGAGCTGCGGAAGCATGGGGCTGACCATCTCTTTCTGATCCCGCGCGAATTTCTTGATCTTCGGCGAGCGCGGCTCGGCCCGTTCGAGCCGGCTGATGCCCGAGCGGGTGGAGTCCTCCATGTCCTTGAGCGTCTCGCCGACCAGCGGGCCGTCGCCGGCGGAGCCGAGCAGGCTGGCGACCTCCTTGGCGCGGGTCTTGGCGGAGTCCAGCTCGCGCTCGCCGCGTTGGGCGTCGTCGGCGCTGAGCCGGACGAGGGTGCTCTCGGCGGCCCGCTTGAGCGGGTAGAGCGAGTCGCCGGGCACCGACTGGTACGTCGCGAACGCCGAGACCATCATCCCCGCCGCCAGCCCGAACGAGGCCAGGTGGGACAGCATCGGCCGCCTGCGCGCGGGCCGCCGGGAGGCGCGGGGGCGCGCGTGCCGGCCCGGGGAGGAGGGGACCGGCGTGCCGGAGGAGAGCGAGGGCAGGTCGGCGGCGGAGACGGAAGGGAACGGGTACGGCGACTGCTCGGCCCGGTGACGGGAGATCAGCTCGGCGCGCAGCCGCGCGCGGAAGGCCGGCTCCGGGGCCCCGCCGATGGGCAGGCTCCGCAGCTCGGTGAGATGTTCGAGCACGCGATCCCGCCGCCTGCGCGCCCTACCCATGACAGTCGCCTCCGTCTGGCCGTGACACCTGCCTAACGACGGGTGGTTGGTGGAGGTTACGCCAGGTCGTGCTTGAGCGCTCGGGCCAGCGCGCGGATGGCCCGGAACTGCAGCGCTTTGATCGCTCCACTCTTCTTCCCCATGATCAACGCGGTTTCCGCGAGCGAGAGTCCGTGCAGGAAACGCAGGACGACCACTTCCTGCTGTTCGGGATTGAGCTCTCGTACGGCCCGCAGCACCCGGTCGTTGATGATGGCCGTGACCACGGCGTTCTCCGGGATGTGCGAGCCGTCGAGCGGAACGTCGATGATCTCCCCGGTGGGGATCTCCAGCCGATATCGCCCCGATTTGAAGTGATCCGTCACCAGGTTTCGGGCGATGGTCACGAGCCAGGCGCCGAAATCGCGGCCCTGCCAGGTGAAGTCGGCGATCCTGCGCAGCGCCCGCAGGAAGGTCTCGCTGGTCAGGTCCTCGGCGAGCTGATGAGAGCCGACCCGGAAGTAGATGTAGCGGTAGACGAGGTCCACATAGCGGTCGTAGAGCGTGCCAAACGACTCCGTGCAGCCGTTCTTGGCGTGCAGGACGAGCGACCGCACATCCACGTCGGCGGCTGCGTCCACCTCGGGTTCCGGCGCTTCTTCGCGCACGGCGAACTCGCCCGTCCGGGCAGGTGCAGCGAGCGCTGGCACCAGCAGCCCGGCGAACGGTGACGAGTCAGGCATCCGGTATCCCTAGGGGTAAGGGGTGCGGCGTGCTCGAACACTCTAGAAATCAACCGGAAATTCCACAATCCACAACGTGCTTGCATGACTTGGCGTAACCGCCGGATACCGTGAGGATCGACCTGTTCCCTCTTCGGCTACCGGCTGGGAGGCATCGTCCGGCAGCATTGGAGTCACCATGGAGATCCTCGTTGCTGTCCTCGGGTTCGCCGGTGCGCTCCTCGCCGCCTTCGCGACAGGCGCCCTGATCAAAAGGCTGCGTGACGAGCCCGAGGGCTGGCTGATCGGCTGGGCCGTCGCGGCCGGGGCGCTGTTCCTGTCGCTGGCGGTGGTCGGCATCGGCAGCCTGCTCGGGTTCGGGGCGGTGACGTTCCGGATCTACCAGGTGACGGGGTCGCTGCTCGCGCCGCTGTGGCTGGCCGTCGGCATGATCCAGCTCCTCGCCGAGCGGGTGCCGCCGCGCTTCCTGTCGTGGCTGATGGGCATCGCGCTGACGATCGTCACCGGCGCCATCATGCTCTTCGATCCGCTCAAGTCCCAGGAGATGGGCAAGACCCCGCCCGCGGGGTCGGCTCTCTGGGGCATCTTCCCCGGCTACCTGCTGATCGGCGTGCACGCCGTCGCCGTGGTGATCATGCTGGCCATGCTGGTGGTCGCGGCGCTCAAATGGCGCAATGGCGACGAGTACGACACCGACAACCTGCACGCCTCCCTGGTGATCGCCCCCTCCGGGATCGCCCTGGTGGGCGCGATGCGCTTCACGGTGCCCCCGCTGTTCACCACGGCGCTGCTCGCGGTGGCCGCGGCGGCGATCTGGTACACCGTGCTGCGGCCGCTCGCGCCGTACGACGACGAGGACGACGACTTCGACGACCGCGACGCCCCCGCCCGGCGCGGCCAGGACGCAAGGGCCGGCGCTCGGCACGGCCACGACGCCCCCGCGAGGCACGGTCACGACGCCCCCGGGCGGCACGGCCCCGATGCCGGCGCCCGGCGCGGCCACGACCAGCGCGGCGGGCCGCAGGAGGACCACGACCGCACCGTCCCGCGCGGGCGCCGGGCCATGCCCGAGCCCGTGCCGGCCGCCGACCTGCCGCCCGCCCCGCCCCGCCGTCCCACCGGCCTCGGCGACCTGGTGGCCGAATACCGCGCCGGCGAGCGCGACGTCGACTACGCCGCCCGCATGGCGCCGCCCCCGCCCGAGGACGGCCCCGCGACCGGCTACATCATGAACGGCGGCCCACTGCCGGGCGGCCCCTCGGGCCAGCAGCAGTTCGGCGGCCCCTCAGGCCCGCAGGCCATGCCGTCGCGCGGCCCCGAGTACGCGATGCCGCCCACTCCGCCGCCGGCCGGCCCGGCCACCGGCATGCTCTTCTCCGGCGCCGACCTGTTCTCCCCGTCCGGTCCCCAGCAGCCGGGCGGGCAACTGGGCGGGCAGCCCGCCGGGGGCCGCCTGTCGCCGAACATCTACGGCCTGCTCACCGTGTTCACGATCATGGACGGCGCGGGCGAGGCGTTCGACCGGCTGGCCGAGGCCACGGTCGAGGGCGTGCGCCGCGGCGAGCCCGACACACTCGTCTACGCCTGCCACTCCGTCAAGTCGGCCCCGCTGCAGCGCATCGTCTACGAGCTCTACCGTGACGAGGTCGCCTACCGCGACCACCAGCGGCAGCCGCACGTCGAGCGGTTCGTGACCGAGCGGCAGTCGATGGTGCTGGCCACCAACGTCATCGAGCTCGACGTCAACGCCGCGAAGGTGGTGCCCCTCCCCACGGTGTCGTACTGAGCAGGGTCACGTACTGAGCACGGTCACGTGCTGAGCGCCGCGCGCAGGCGGGTCTCGTCGACCCGCCAGAAGTCGTGCTGCACGCCGTCGATGAGCGTGACCGGGATCATCTCCCAGTATTTCTCCCTCAGCTCCTCGGAGGAGTCGATGCTGATCTCCTCCCAGGGGACGCCCAGCTCGCCCGCCACCCGGGCGATGACCTCACGCGCGTCCTCACACAAGTGACAGCCGGGCTTGCCGAGCAAGGTGATGCGGTGCATATGGCAACCGTACCCCCGCTACTTTGTGCATCGGTTCACAAAGGGATTAACCTGAAAGACGGTTCTAATCCATCCCCGCGGCTCCCCGCCGCCCGTCCCCTGGAGCTCCGGCGCGTGAAGAGCACGTCCCAGCCCCGTGACCGAGGCATCCCCGAGGCGACGGTCGCGCGGCTGCCGCTTTACCTGCGGGCGCTGCACGGCATGGCGGAGCGGGGCGTGGCGACGGTCAGCTCGGAGGACCTCGCCGGGGCCGCCGGGGTCAACTCCGCGAAGCTGCGCAAAGATCTGTCACATCTCGGCTCCTACGGCACCAGAGGCGTAGGCTATGACGTCGAGTACCTCGTCTACCAGATCTCCCGCGAGCTGGGCCTGACGCAGGACTGGGCGGTCGCCATCGTCGGCGTCGGCAACCTCGGCCGAGCGCTGGCGAACTACGGCGGGTTCGTCTCACGCGGCTTCCGGGTGGCGGCACTCATCGACGCCGACCCCGAAGTCGTGGGCGACACCATAGCGGGGTTGAATGTTGAGCACATCGACGAACTGGAAGCCGTCGTCAAGCGGCGGGGAGTCTCGATCGTGGTTCTGGCGACACCGGCGGAAGCGGCGCAGGCGGTCTGCGATCGCGTGATCGCCGTGGGCGTGACCAGCATCCTCAACTTCGCCCCCGTGGTGCTCTCCGTCCCGGACACCGTCGACGTCCGTAAGGTCGATCTATCCATCGAACTGCAGATTCTCGCGTTCCACGAGCAACGCAAAGCTGGAGGGCCACTCATGGCGGTGGACAGTCAATGAGCATTCTGGCCATCGGACTCAGCCACCGCACCTCGCCGGTGGCGCTGCTTGAACGGGTCTCACTCACCGGCGACCGGCTGGTCAAGCTCCTCCACGACGTCCAGCACGACACGTCCGTGGCCGAGGCCATGGTGGTGTCGACCTGCAACCGGGTGGAGATCTACGTCACAGTCGACCGGTTCCACGCCGCCCTCACGGCCGTGACCGGTCTCCTCGGCGTGCACACGGGCGTCACGGTCGAGGAGCTCACCCCGCACCTCTACGTGCACTACGAGGAGCGCGCGGTCGAGCACCTGTTCTCCGTGGTGTGCGGCCTCGACTCCATGGTGGTCGGCGAGGGCCAGATCCTCGGCCAGGTACGCCAGGCGCTCAAGCTCGGCCAGCGCCAGGGCACCGTCGGCGCCACGCTCAACGATCTGGTGCAGCAGGCGCTGCGGGTCGGCAAGCGGGCCCACACCGACACCGGCATCGACCAGGCCGGCGCCTCCCTCGTCACGGCCGGGCTGGCGCTGGCGGGCGAGATCGCGGGCCGGCGGGCGCTGGTGGTCGGCGCGGGCTCCATGAGCTCGCTGGCCGCCGTCACGCTCCAGCGCGCCGGGGTCACCGACATCGTCGTGGCCAACCGGACGTACGAGCGGGGCGCCCGCCTGGCCGCCAACGTCGGCGGCCGGGCCGTCGAGTTCTCCGCCATGCCGGCCGAGCTGGCCGGCGCCGACATCGTGATCACCTGCACCGGAGCGGGCAGGCACATCATCACGCCGGATATGCTGGGCGGACCCACGTTTCTGCTGGACCTCGCGTTGCCGCACGACGTCGACCCGGCCGTGCGCCGGGTGCCGGGGGTCCGGCTGGTCGACCTGGAGACCATCCAGGAGTCCGGCATCGGCTCACGGGAGGTCGACGCGGTCGCGTCCGTGCGCGCCCTGGTCGTCGAGGAGCTTCGTGCCTACCTCGACGCCGAGCGCGCAGCCAAGGTCACCCCGACCGTGGTCGCGCTGCGGAGCAAGGCGGCGGGAGTGGTCGAGTCCGAGCTCGGCCGGCTCCTGATGCGCGTGCCCGACCTCGACGCCCGGGCGCGCGACGAGGTCGCGATGACCGTGCAGCGCGTCGTGGACAAGCTGCTCCACGAGCCCACTGTGCGTGTCAAGCAGCTCGCGACCTGCCCGGGAGGCGATCATTATGCGGAGGCGCTGCGTGAGCTGTTCAACCTGGACCCGAAGATGCCCGAGGCCGTGAGAGAGGTGGAGCTGTGACGCCCGAACCCCTCAGGCTGGGCACGCGCCGCAGCCAGTTGGCGACCGCCCAGTCCCAGATGGTGGCCGACGCCTACACCGAGCGCACCGGGCGAGCGATCGAGCTCGTCGGGGTGACCACGTTCGGCGACGTGACCAAGGCCCACCTCGCGCAGCTCGGCGGCACCGGCGTGTTCGTGAGCGCGCTGCGCGACAAGCTGCTCGACGGAGAGATCGACTTCGCCGTGCACTCGCTGAAGGACCTGCCCACCAAGCAAGACCCGCGCTTCACCCTGGCCGCGCTCCCGGCCCGGCACGACCACCGCGACGCGCTGATCGCGCCCTGCAAGTTCGCGGACCTGCCGCCCGGCTCGCGCGTCGGCACCGGCTCGCCGCGTCGCGTCGCCATGCTGAGCGCGCTCCGTCCCGATCTCGAGTACGTCCCGATCCGCGGCAACGCCGACACGCGCATCAGCAGGGTCACCTCCGGCGAGCTCGACGCGGTCGTGCTGGCCACGGCCGGGCTCAACCGGCTCCGCCGGGCCGCCGAGATCGCCCAGATCTTCGAGGTCGAGGAGTTGCTGCCGGCTCCCGGCCAGGGCGCGCTCGCGGTCGAGTGCCGCGCCGACCTCGCCGACATCGTCGCCTTCCTCGGCGTGCTCGACGACCCGCGCACCCGTTCGGCGGTGGCCGCCGAGCGAGCCGTCCTGTCCGCGCTGGAGGCGGGCTGCTCGGCGCCCGTGGGTGCGTACGCGGTCGATGACGGGCACACTCTGAACCTGACCGCCACGGTCGTCGCGCTCGACGGCCGCGAGGCGGTCCGCAAGTCCACCGCCGGCTCTCCTTCTGAGGCTGACAGCCTGGGCCGCCGCCTCGCGGCCGAGATGATCTCCGAAGGGGCCGACAGATTGATGGGGGAGCATTCCCATTGAGCTCCGATAGTCCAACCTCCGGTCTCGTCGCCTTCGTGGGCGCGGGCCCCGGCGACCCCAACCTGCTCACGCTCCGCGGCGCCGAGCTGCTCGGCAAGGCCGACGTCGTGGTGCTCGGCGAGGAGGCGCACCGCGTGCTGCTGCGCCACGCCCGCGAGGGGGTGCAGGTCGTCGAGGGCGACGACGCGCTGACGGGCCTCGTCAAGCGCGCCAAGGACGGCGGGCTCGTGGTGCGCCTGTGCCCCGGCGACCCCATGCTGTTCTCCTCGATCACCGAGGAGGCCGCGGCCTGCGCCGCGGCGGAGGTGGACTTCGAGATCGTGCCCGGCGTCCCGCCCGCGACCGCCGTGCTCACCTACGCCGGCATCCCGCCGGCGACGGCCGTGCCCGAGTTCCGCGTCGTGGACGCCGCGCAGGAGCAGGACTGGTCCTCCCACGCCGCCTGCCCCGGCACCCTGGTCATCTACAACGGCATCGGCGAGGCCGTGTCCATCGGCAAGGCGCTCATCGCGGGCGGCAGGCCGGACACCACGCCCGTCGCGGTCAGCAGCGGCGGCACCACCACCGAGCAGTACACCGTCGTGTCCTCGCTCGGGCGGCTGCAGGCCGACCTCAAGCACGCCGGGTTCACCGAGCCCGCGCTGATCGTGGTGGGCGAGGCCGTGGGGCAGCGCGACAAGCTGTCGTGGTTCGAGACCAAGCCGCTGTTCGGCTGGCGGGTGCTGGTGCCCCGCACCAAGGAGCAGTCGCGGAGCCTGTCGGAGCAGCTCATCTCCTACGGCGCGGTGCCCGAGGAGGTGCCGACCATCTCGGTCGAGCCGCCGCGCACCCCGCAGCAGATGGACCGCGCCATCAAGGGCCTGGTCACCGGCCGCTACGAGTGGGTGGCCTTCACCAGCGCCAACGCCGTCAAGGCGGTGCGCGAGAAGTTCGAGGAATACGGCCTCGACGCCCGCGCCTTCGCCGGGCTCAAGGTGGCCGCCGTGGGCGAGGCGACCTCGCGCGCCCTCGTCGAGTTCGGCGTCAAGCCCGACCTGCTGCCCTCGGGCGAGCAGTCGTCCGAGGGGCTGGTGGCCGAGTGGCCGCCGTACGACTCCATGCTCGACCCGATCAACCGGGTGCTGCTGCCGCGCGCCGACATCTCGACCGACACGCTGGTGGCCGGGCTGACCGAGCTGGGCTGGGAGTGCGACGACGTCACGGCCTACCGCACCGTGCGGGCCGCGCCGCCGCCCGCGCCCATCCGCGAGGCGATCAAGGGCGGCGGGTTCGACGCCGTGCTCTTCACCTCCTCCTCGACGGTGCGCAACCTCGTGGGCATCGCCGGCAAGCCGCACAACGTGACCGTGATCGCGGTCATCGGGCCGCAGACGGCCAAGACCGCGGAGGAGTTCGGGCTCCGGGTGGACGTCATGGCCGACAAGCCATCCGCCTCTGCGCTGGCCGCCGCCGTGGCCGAGTACGGAGCCAAGCAGCGCCAGGCGGCGCTGGCCGCCGGCGACACGCCGCGCAGGCCCTCCCAGAACCGCCGTGGCGCGAGAAGGAGAGCCAGATGAGCGCACGCTTCCCCGTGGCACGCCCCCGCAGGCTGCGCGGCACTCCCGCGCTGCGCCGGATGGTGGCGGGCACCAGGCTCGACGCCGCCGACCTGATCCTGCCGGCGTTCGTCAAGGAGGGCATCGCCGAGCCGCAGCCGGTGGCCTCGATGCCCGGCGTGTTCCAGCACACCTCCGACTCGCTGCGCAAGGCCGCCCACGAGGCGGCCGAGGCGGGCGTGGGCGGGCTGATCCTGTTCGGCGTCCCGGCGGTCAAGGACGCGCGCGGCTCGGCCGCCGACGACCCCGACGGCGTGCTCCAGAAGGCGCTGCGCGAGGTGAGCGCCGAGGTCGGCGACGCGCTCGTGGTCATGGCCGACACGTGCCTCGACGAGTTCACCGACCACGGGCACTGCGGCATCCTGACCCCGTCGGGCGACGTCGACAACGACGCCACGCTGGAGCGTTACGCCTCCGTGGCGGTGGCCCAGGCCGACGCGGGCGCCCAGATGATCGCGCCGAGCGGCATGATGGACGGCCAGGTGGGCGCCATCCGCGCCGCGCTCGACGGCGCCGGCCACGCGGGCGTGCCGATCCTCGCCTACTCCGCGAAGTACGCCTCCGCCTTCTACGGCCCGTTCCGCGACGCCGCCGAGTGCGCGCCGCAGTTCGGCGACCGCGCCACCCACCAGCAGGACCCCGCGGGGCCGCTGGGCGAGGCGCTGCGCGAGATCCGGCTCGACCTGGCCGAGGGCGCGGACGCCGTGATGGTCAAGCCCGCCCTGGCCTACCTCGACATCATCGCCGCCGTCCGCCGCGAGGTGGACGTGCCGGTCGCCGCCTATCAGGTGAGCGGCGAGTACGCGATGGTCGAGGCGGCCGCGGCCAACGGCTGGGTGGACCGCGAACGGATGATCATGGAGTCGCTGGTCGCCATCAAGCGGGCCGGCGCCGACCTGATCCTGACCTACTGGGCCACCGAGGTGGCACGGACGCTCTAACCAAGGGGTTTCCCGTCAACTTGTGAGACCTGTGCGTTAGAGTGCGATGACAAGTGCTGGTGTGTCCCGCGTGAGCGAACGCCCGCCCGGAGCCGGGACCTCTTCAGGCGCGGGACTCGACGGGAGACACCAATGGTGGGGGTACCTCTGGCTCGGCGTACCAAAAAGCGGGCGCGGCCCACGCGCATCGCGACCGTGCTCGACTACGCGGCGATGGGCTGGCCCGTGGTTCCGGGCGCCTATCCGCTGCGCACCGGGCCCCGGGCGTGCTCGTGCGACCGGCTCGGCTGTCCCGACCCCGGCGCCCATCCGCTCTCCCCGGCCTGGCCGCTGCTCGCCACCACCGACCCCGCGCAGCTCTCCCGATGGTGGCAGGCCGAGCCCGAGGCGGGTGTGATCCTGCCCACCGGCCGCGTCTTCGACGTCTTCGACGTACCGCTCGCCGTCGGCCTCACGGCGCTCACGAGGATCGACGAGGCGGGCGCCCACTCCGGCCCGGTCGCCGCCCAAGGCGACCGGGTCTTGTTCTACGTGGCCACCCGCGGCAACCCCGAGGACGAGGACGAGTGGTGGTCCTGCCACCTCGACTGCGACCCGGCCGCCATCGACGACACGCCCGGTCTGCGCTGGCACTGCCGCGACAGCTACGTGCTCGCGCCGCCCTCGCACCTGCCCTTCGGCCGGCAGGTCTCCTGGCTGCGGCCCCCGGACGGGCGGCCCCTGCCCGACCCGCTGCGCATCCTGGAGTGGCTCGCCGACTGAGCGGCCCCTCACTCCTGGGCGGCCCCGGGCCCGACTAACCTGGTCGGGTGAGCCGCATTGAGAGATCCGAGGACCTGTTCGCCCGTGCCCGCCGGATCGTGCCGGGAGGCGTCAACTCCCCGGTGCGCGCGTTCGGCGCGGTCGGCGGCACCCCCCGCTTCATGGCCGCCGGCCAGGGCCCCTACATCACCGACGTCGACGGCAACCGCTACGTCGACCTGGTGTGCTCCTGGGGGCCGATGATCCTCGGCCACCGCCATCCGGCGGTCGTCGACGCGGTCTCCGAGGCGGTCGCCCACGGCTTCTCGTACGGCACCGCCACGCCCGGCGAGGTCGAGCTGGCCGAGGAGATCGTCTCCCGGGTGGCGCCGGTGGAGAAGGTGCGGCTGGTCAGCTCGGGCACCGAGGCCACGATGAGCGCGGTGCGGCTGGCGCGCGGGTTCACCGGGCGGTCCAAGGTGATCAAGTTCGCCGGGTGCTACCACGGGCATGTGGACGCGCTGCTGGCCTCGGCCGGCTCGGGCGTGGTGACCTTCGGGCTGCCGGACACGCCGGGCGTCACCGGGGCGTCGGCGGCGGACACGATCGTGCTCCCGTACAACGACGTGGCGGCCGTCGAGGAGGCGTTCGCCCAGGCCGACATCGCGTGCGTGATCACGGAGGCGTGCCCGGCCAACATGGGCGTGGTGCCGCCGCGCGACGGCTTCAACCAGCGGCTGCGCGAGCTGTGCACGGCCCACGGTGCGCTGCTCATCGTGGACGAGGTGCTGACCGGCTTCCGCGTCTCGGCGGCCGGCTGGTACGGCCTCGACCCGGTCGAGGCCGACCTGATGACGTTCGGCAAGGTGATGGGCGGCGGGCTGCCGGCGGCGGCGTTCGGCGGCCGGGCCGAGGTCATGGCCTACCTGGCGCCGGAGGGGCCGGTCTACCAGGCGGGCACCCTGTCGGGCAACCCGCTGGCCTGCGCCGCGGGCCTGGCGACGCTGCGGGCGCTGGACGAGGCCGCGTACGCGAGGGTGGACGCCGCGGCGCTCGCGGTGGGCGACGCCGCCGCGCAGGCGCTGGGCAAGGCCGGGGTGCCGCACCGGCTCCAGCGGGCCGGCAGCCTGTTCTCGATCTTCTTCACCGACGCCGAGGTGACGAACTTCGCCGAGGCGAAGACCCAGGACACCGGCGCGTTCACCGCGTTCTTCCACGCGATGCTGGACCAGGGGGTCTACCTGCCGCCGTCGGCGTACGAGGCGTGGTTCCTGTCGGCCGCGCACGACGACGAGGCGATCGAGCGCGTCGTCGCGGCGCTGCCCGCCGCCGCCGAGGCGGCAGCGGCCGCGCAGTAGCGCGGCGCCGCGCTCAGCGGGCGGGCTTCTGGTAGCGGATGCGCTGCTCGCGAGCCTGCTCGGCGAGCTCCTTGAGGTACGAGGGAGTGGCGGGCTGCTGCTTCTTCGACTTGATGATTCTCATGCATCTATTTTCATCTGCTACACAATCAACCACAAGCGAGACTTTCTACGCTAAACCCTTTAGTCTGGCTTACATGTTGGACCTGAACCGCCTCAAGGCTCTGCACGCCGTGCACGTCTACGGCTCGGTCGGCGCGGCGGCGGACGCGCTCATGGTCACGCCCTCCGCCGTGTCGCAGCAGATCGCCAAGCTGGAGCGCGAGACCGGCGCCCGGCTCATGGAGCGCAACGGCCGCGGCGTCCGGCTGACCGACGCGGCCGGGCTGCTCGCCGAACACGCCGAGCGCATCCTCGCCCTGGTCGAGACCGCCGAGGCGGACTTCGAGGCGCTGCGCGGCGAGGTCGTCGGCCGGCTCAACGTGGCCGCCTTCCCCACCGCCGCCCGTGGCCTCATGCCGCA
Source organism: Nonomuraea wenchangensis (assembly GCF_900111685.1). GTDB lineage: Bacteria > Actinomycetota > Actinomycetes > Streptosporangiales > Streptosporangiaceae > Nonomuraea > Nonomuraea wenchangensis. The sequence continues at coordinate 107,342 of NZ_FOHX01000017.1, read as the reverse complement.
GGCCCTGGCCGCGCTCCGCGGCCGCCATCCCGACCTGTGGATCCAGCTCAACGAGCGCGAGCCGGAGCGGGTCGTGCGCGACGTCGCCAGGGGCGAGCTGGACCTCGGCATCGTCCAGGACTGGCTCAACCGGCCCATGGCGCTGCCCGACGGCCTGTCCAGGGCCACGCTGCTGGACGACATCGCGGACGTGGCGATGCCCGCCGGGCATCCGCTGGCCGCCTCGCGTGAGGTCGAGCTGGCCGCCCTGCACGGCGAGCGCTGGGTCAGCTCCACGCCCGGCACCGTGTGCCACGACTGGCTGGTGTTCACGCTGCGCAACGCCTCGCTGGAGCCGGAGATCGCCTGCCTGGCCGACGAGTACCCGACCCAGCTCGCGCTGGTCGCCGCCGGGCTCGGCTGCGCGATCGTGCCGCGGCTCGGCCGCTACGTGCCCGAGGGCGTCGCCATGGTGCCGATCAGGCCGCGGCAGGCCCGCCGTATCTACGCCGTCTGGCGTGCCGACGCGGCCCGCCGCCCGGCCATCAGGGCCCTGGTCGACACCCTGATGGAGGTCAGCAGGGAGCAGGAGAACGCCTGGGCCGTGCGCTGACCGACTAGCTCAGGGCGATCGCCACGACCCCGCCCAGGATCACCCCCGACGCCAGCAGCCGGCGCGAAAGGTCGCCCTCGGCCAGCAGCCGCCCGCCCAGCACCACGGCGATCAGCACGCTGATCTCCCGCGCCGGCGCGACCACCGTCACCGGCGCCATCGTGAACGCGACCAGCACCAGCAGGTACGACACGAAGATCAGCACCGCCGCCCCGGCGATCCGCCACCGGTGCTCCCGCCACACCGGCGCGACCAGCTCCCGCCGCGTGGCCAGCACGACCGGCGCCAGCACCAGCGTCCGCCCGACCTCGCCCAGGTAGATGAGCGTGAGCGGCGCCACCGCGAACGGCCCCACCACCTGCGAGTCCCAAACGGTGTACCCGGCGATGAACAGCCCGACGACCAGGCCGGGCGCCACCGAGCGCAGGTCGGCGCGGCCCGCGCCCCGGCCCAGCAGGAAGACCCCCACGCCGACCAGCACGATCCCCGCCACGTTGGCGACCGACGGCCGCTCGCCCAGGAACAGCACCGCCACCAGGCTCGCCAGCATCGGCCCCGTGCCGCGCGCGACCGGGTAGACCATGGACAGGTCGCCGGTGCCGTACCCGCGCTGCAGCAGCAGGAAGTAGCCCAGGTGCAGGGTCATGCTGCCGCAGATCACCGCGAGGTCCGTCCAGGACGGCACGTCGCCCGTCACCACGAGGTATCCGGCGAACAGCGGCGCCCACAGCGCCGCGCCTGCCACCGCCACCAGCCAGACGAAGACCACCCCGTCGGCCTGGGAGGAGCGTTTGCTCAGCAGGTTCCAGGTGGCGTGGGCGAAGGCGGCGACGAGCACGAGGAGGAGCGCCCAGGGACTCACCCGGGGACCTTATCCCGGGGCGAGCGGATAGGCTGTGCCCACCATGGCTGAAACGACCGTCGTCCACCTTCTGCGCCACGGTGAGGTGCACAACCCGAAGGGCATCCTCTACGGCAGGCTGCCCGGCTACCACCTGTCCGAGACGGGTCACCTCATGGCCGAGACGGTCGCCAAGGCGGTCGGCGGCCGTGACATCGTCGCCCTCTACAGCTCGCCCCTGGAGCGCGCGCTGGAGACCGCGGCCCCGCTCGCCGCCAAGCTCGGGCTGGAGGTCCGGCAGGACGACCGGCTCCTCGAAGCGGCCAACCTGCTGGAGGGCCGGGCCGTCGCGCAAGGGGTGGGGCTGTTCCGCGACTGGCGCAACTACCGCTACTTCTGGAACCCCATGCGTCCCTCCTGGGGCGAGCCCTACCCGATCATCGTGCGGCGGATGAAGTCGGTGATCGACGACGCGCGGGCGGCGGCGCGCGGGCACGAGACCGTGCTCGTCAGCCACCAGTTGCCGATCTGGTCGATCAGGATGGCGGCCGAGGGCCGCCGGCTCTGGCACGACCCGCGCCGCAGGCAGTGCGCGCTGGCCAGCCTCACGACGTTCACCTTCGACGGTGACCGGCTCGTCAGCATCGGTTACAGCGAGCCGGCCGGGTCGCTGGACACCGGGCCGTCCGTCCCGGGCGCCTGAGCCCGATGTCCGGATCGCCCGGACCCACCGGTAGAGTTGCAAGCTCTACCGGTTGTAGTACAAGGAGATCTTCCTCCGTGCGCGCCATGTCTCTCTCCCTTGCCCTCCTGGCCCTGCTGGCCGCGGGGTGCGCCGGCAATCAGAGCGGCCAGCCGGAGGCGGGCGACACCCGGTTCGTCGCCGGCGACGGGAAGATGCAGGTGTTCGCCGCCGGCGAACGCAAGCCCGCCCCGGCCGTCGAGGGCCCGACCCTCGACGGCGGCACCGTCTCGCTCGCCGCGCACAAGGGCAAGGTCGTGGTGCTCAACTTCTGGGCGTCCTGGTGCGGGCCCTGCCGGGCCGAGGCGCCGGTGCTCAAGGAGGTCTCGGTCAAGACCAAGGGCACCGGCGTCGAGTTCGTCGGCGTCGACTTCAAGGACCGCCAGGCCGACGCGCTCGCCTTCGAGCGCACCGAGCAGCCCGGCTACCCGTCCATCTTCGATCAGCCGGGCAAGGTCGCGCTGGCCTTCCAGGGCACGGTGCCGCCCGCGGCCATCCCGTCCACGCTGATCATCGACAAGCAGGGCCGCATCGCCGCCCGCGCGCTCGGCGCCGTCAAGTACACCGACCTCATGGACACCGTCACCAAGGTCCGCGATGAATGACGTCGTCGCCTCGGGCTCGCTGCTGCTCGCCGTGCCGATCGCGGTGCTCGCGGGCGTGGTGTCGTTCCTGTCGCCGTGCGTGCTGCCGCTGGTGCCCGGCTATCTGTCGTACGTCACCGGCATGAGCGCCGACCCCAGGCGGGGGCGGCTGGTGCTCGGGGCGGCGCTGTTCGTGGCCGGGTTCGGGCTCGTGTTCGTGCTCAGCGGGGCGCTGTTCGGCGGGCTCGGCTCGATCATGCTGGGCAACGCCGAGATCATCACGCGGGTGCTCGGGGTGCTGACCATCGTGCTCGGGCTGGCGTTCCTGGGCGTGATCCCGGGGCTCATGCGCGACGTACGGATCCACCGGCTCCCCGCGGCGGGGCTGGCCGGGGCGCCGCTGCTCGGCGTGGTGTTCGGGCTCGGCTGGACGCCGTGCATCGGGCCCACGCTGGCCGTGGTGCTGACGCTCGGGCTCAACGAGGGCAGCGCCGGGCGCGGGGCACTGCTGGCCGTCGCGTACGCGCTCGGCCTCGGACTGCCGTTCGTGGCGGCGGCGCTGGCCTACAGCAGGGCCCTGCGCACGTTCCGCGCGATCCGCAAGCACTCGCGCCTGATCACCAGGATCGGCGGCGGGATGATGGTGGCCGTGGGCGTGCTGCTGGTGACCGGTCTGTGGGGGGAGATGATCGCGGCCATGCAGGGTGTGATCGGCGCGTTCGAGCCGGTGATCTGATGAGCGTGCGGGAGCTGGAGCGCGAGCAGTCGCCCAAGCAGGCCGGGCTCGGGCCGGTGGGCTGGCTGCGCTGGGCGTGGCGCACGCTCACCTCGATGAAGACCGCGCTCATCCTGCTGTTCCTGCTGGCGCTCGGCTCGGTGCCCGGCTCGCTGATCCCGCAGCGCGGCGTCGACCCCGACAAGGTCGCCCGGCTCTACGACGAGAGCCCCGCCCTGGCCGAGTGGTACGACCGCCTCCAGCTCTTCGAGGTCTTCTCCTCCACCTGGTTCGCCGCGGTCTACCTGCTGCTGTTCACCTCGCTCATCGGCTGCATCATCCCGCGCACCATGACCTACCTGCGCGAGCTGCGCCGCCGGCCGCCCGCCGCGCCGAAGAACGTCACCAAGCTGCCGCACGCGGCCGTCATCGAGGGCGGGCCGAGCCTGGAGGAGGCCGCCAAGCGGCTGCGCGGGCTGCGTTTCCGCGTGGTCACCGGCGACGGCTGGATCTCGGCCGAGAAGGGCTACCTGCGCGAGACCGGCAACCTGTTCTTCCACATCGCGCTGATCGGCATCCTGTTCGCGATCGGCGCGGGCTCGCTCTACGGCTACCGCGGCAACGTGCTCGTCGTCGAGGGCGACGGCTTCGCCAACACCGTGGCCGCCTACGACCGGTTCATGCCGGGCAGCCAGGTGTCGGCCGAGTCGCTGGAGCCGTTCACGCTGCACCTGGACGACTTCACCGTCTCCTACCAGGTGGCCGGCGAGAAGCGGGGGCAGGCACTCGACTACACCGCTCACCTCAAGGTCAACGACCGGCCGGACGCGCCCGCCCGCGACGTCGAGCTCAAGGTCAACACGCCGCTGGAGATCGACGGCACGCAGACCTACCTCATCGGCAACGGCTACGCGCCGGTCTTCAGGGTCACCGACGGCAAGGGGCAGGTCGCCTTCGAGGGTCCCGTGCCCTGCCTGATCGAGGACAAGGCCACGATGACCTCGGGCTGCGTGGTCAAGGCGCCCGACGCGCAGCCGTCGCAGCTCGGCTTCCTGCTGCGGTTCCTGCCGACCAGCGTGCCGCTCACCGACGGCAACCACGCCTCCGCCTTCCCCGGCGAGCTCAACCCCGAGGTGCAGCTCCTCGGCGCGTTCTCCGGCGACCTCGGGCTGCGCAACGGGCAGCCGCAGTCGGTCTACGAGCTGGCCCCGCCGGAGACGCTGAAGAAGCTCAAGCCGCTGCTCATGGGCACCGCGGTGCCCAAGCCGCTCGCGGTCGGGCAGTCGGTCGAGCTGCCGGAAGGCGCGGGCAAGCTGGAGTTCACCGGCGTCAAGCAGTGGATGACGCTGCAGGTCGCCTACGACCCGGGACGGCTGCCCGCGCTGCTGTTCGCCGGTCTCGCGGTCGTGTCCATCGCGGCGTCGCTGCTGATCAGGCGGCGGCGGGTGTTCGTCCGGGTCAAGGGCGAAACGGTCGAGGTCGGGGGCCTCACCCGTACCGAGGGCTCCGCGGCGGGCTTCGCCGAGGAGTTCGCCGACATCGTCAAGGTTCTATCAGCAGGAGAGAATGATGTCCGCTGAGCAACTCGCCGAGCTGAGCGACCTGACCGTCCTCGCCGCGGTTCTGCTCTACGTCCTCGCGATGATCGCCTTCGCGACGGAGCTGGCCTTCGGCCGCTTCATCGCGGGCAAGACCGCGGCGAGGGCCGCCCGTCCGGTCAGGCAGCCGGTCACCGTCGGCGCCGCCGGAGACGACGCCGTCAAGGTCGATGGTGCGGCTCCGGAGCCCGTGGCGCCCGAGAGCGCCCCGCCGTCACGGCTGGCGGAGCGGGCCGGGACGGTCGGGCTGGCGCTGGCCTGGCTCGGCTGGGCCGCCAACCTGGCCGCCATCGTGACCCGCGGCCTCGCCGTCGGCCGCTGGCCCTGGGGCAACATGTACGAGTTCGTCGTGGCGCTCTGCTTCGCCGCCGTCACGGCGTTCCTGCTCACCCAGCTCCGCCACAACGTACGGTTCCTCGGCGCGTTCGTCATGGTCACGGCCACGCTCGGACTGGGCGCGGCGGTCAAGATCTTCTACACCGCCGCGGGGCCCGTGGTGCCGGCGCTGAACTCGTACTGGATCGCCATCCACGTCACGGCGGCGATCATCGCGAGCGGGCTGTTCGCGATGGCGGGCGTCGCGGGCGTGCTCTATCTGGTGCGCGGCGACGGGATGTCGCGTCTGCCCTCGCGTGAGGACCTGGAGCGGGTGGCGCACCGGGCGATCGTGTTCGCGTTCCCGCTGTGGACGTTCGCGGTGATCGCGGGCGCGCTGTGGGCCGACCGCGCGTGGGGCCGCTACTGGGGCTGGGACCCCAAGGAGGTGTGGTCGTTCATCACGTGGGTGGCCTACGCGGCCTACCTGCACGCCCGCGTGACGGCCGGCTGGAGGGGCAAGGCCGCCACGGTCGTGCAGCTGGTGGCGTTCGCCTGCCTGCTGTTCAACCTGATCGGCGTCAACATCTTCGTCGGCGGCATGCACAGCTACGCCGACGTGTGAGCCGACCGGCCCCGGCTCGTCGAGCCGGGGTCGCTCAGTGCTGCTCGTCGCCGCCGCGCATGCGCCGGTCGAGGTCGCGCAGGAAGTCGGGGTCGTCGTCGGGCCCTTTCGGCATGCCCGGACCGGGGGAGACCGGCCAGGCCTGCCGCTCGGCCCGGGGGCGGCCGCGCGCCATCCAGATGAGCCCGCCGACCAGCGGAATCAGCACGACCACCATGATCCACAGTGTTTTTGGTACGTTCCTGACCTCGTCTTCCGGGGTAGTGACGACGTCGAAGAGCGAGAAGAGCCAGAAGGCCAGCAGCGCCAGACCGATGAGAACACCTGCCATGCCCGAACTGTAAGCCATCTGCGACGTGCTCGTGCTTCCCGATGTCCCATTTCGGATGACTAGCGGAAGATCCCCGTCGTACGGTGGAAGCCGAGAACCGTGGAACCCACGGGGTTCCTCAGTCGTTGAGGGGTGCGATGGCCTTTTCTCAGGACAAGGGCCGGCATCGTCGCGGCCGCTGGTGGCGGCGGGGGTCGTACCTCTTCTCCCGTAAGGCCGAGGCGCCGAGCGGCGCGGACCGTTCCTTCTGGTCCGGCGCGCGTGAGAGGCCCGGAGAGGCTCCGGAGGTCCCCGTGGAGGGCCGCAAGCCCGAGGACGCCCCGCGAAGCCGCAGGCCGGGCGCTGAGCGGCCGGAACGCCGCTCCTGGCCCGGCGCCGACCAGCCGTCCGACCAGCGCGGCTGGGACGGCTTCGCGGTCCGCGAGCGTCACGAGCGCCACGAGCGGCTGTCCGCCGCCGTGCTCGAACGCCCCCGCTACACCTGGGACGACTTCGAGCTCGACGACCGCCCGCCGCGCGCCGAGCCGCACCGCCCCGACGCCCCGTCACTGGGCGACGGCCTGCGGCACTGCGGGAAGCTGGAGTCGATCCTGCACCGCCAGTGGGACGCCCGGCTCGGCCCGCCGCCGCCCGACGTCGTCCGCGCCGTCGAGAGCCTGGCCCGGCTGCCCGACCGGCTCAAGGAGAAGCTGGCGGCCGGCCTGGAGGGCATCTACGTCGGCCCCGGCGGCGTCCCCGACCTCGACGACATGGGCTACTTACGCGGCGCTCCGCTGCCCTCGGGCCGCGCCACCTGGGACATCTGCGCCGGCGCGTACGGCGACCGCAAGATCGTCGTCGGTGACCGTCCCTCGCCCACTCCCGACGTGATGATGCACGAGGTCGGCCACGCCATCGACGACGTCGACTCCGCCTACGGGGCCTGGGTGTCGGACTCGCCGGAGTTCGTACGCCTCTACGACCAGGCCCGCCCCATCCTGGCCTCCGCCTTCCACCGCCAGGGCGGCGGGCTCGGCCGCAAGGAGTTCTTCGCCGACGCCTTCGCCGCCATCGCCTCCCGGCAGCGTCCCGCGCTGGTCGACATGCTCGGGGGTGACACGCGGATGGCGCTAGACGTCATGCTGTTCTTCAACCGGCGCTACGGAATCTAGGAGACTCGCTCATGTACGTCATCCGGCTCGCGGACGGCACCGTGCGCGTGCCGCAGAGCCTGGCCAGCGAGGACGGGCGGCTGATCGGCAACGCCTACGCGGAGCTGCGGCCCGGCGATCCGGACTACGAGCGGTGGCTGGCCGAGTCGCTGACGGAGGAGGAGCTGGAGACGCGGCGGGAGCGCTGGCGTGCGGAGAACGACGACCTGGAGCGGGAGTTCCTCGCGTTCAAGGCGCAGCAGGACGACGGCTGAGCCGAGGCCGCCCGCGCAGGGCCGTCGGACAGGCGCCAGCCACGGTCGGCGGTTGGCGCCGCCCCGTGCTTGCCGTACGTCAGTGGGCCGGGAAGCACGCGAACCTCAGAGGTCCCGCGGGCGGTGACCCTGCAGGATCACAGGATCACCGTCGTGACGGAACGTCAGACGCGCGGGGACTCCCCCGCCGGCCTGTCGGCCGTGAGAACGTCCTCGCCTCGGAGAAGGGCGTGCACTTCCGACTCGCGGAAACGCCGATGCCCTCCGGGGGTGCGGATACTGCTGATGCGGCCTGCCGCAGCCCAGCGCGTAACCGTCTTTGGGTCTACCCGGAAGAGGGCGGCAACCTCTCCTGGGGTCAGCAGACGCTCGCTGCTACTCTCCACCAATCTCTCCCCCTCGCATCCCGCTTCCTGCCAGCGGGCGGACAGGTAACCAGTGTGTCGAGCGAAGCCTGATTTATCCGTGGTTTTCGGAGAAGATCACGGGTTGTTATCAGCTGACTGCCCGATTGTTATATGATAGAGCCTCTTTGGGGCTCTCGTGGGTGTTTCTTTACGAAACTCCCTAACTGGGAACAGTAGCAGCGCTCGCGCCCGATGCGAAGAGCGACCGGGGGACAAGCCCGAGTAACCTCGAAGGCGTGCATCCCGTTGTCGTTTACACCGCCAGCCGCATCGGCCTGTTCATCATCACGCTCGGCCTCTTGGCTCTGGTCGGCCTCCGAAACCCGCTGTTCCTCCTCGCGGCGTCGTTCTTGATCAGCGGAGTGGCCAGCTATGTCCTGCTGTCCAAGCAGCGTGACGCCATGAGCGCGCGAATCAGCGACAGGCTCGACCAGCCGAAGCCGCAGGACGACTAGGACAGGGGGAACATGCCAATCCGGGCATGGTACTCCCGTCCGAGTCTCGTTGTGTCGCTACCGACAAGTAGTCCGGCGGGTTGCGCGGAAAACGCCTTCACGCCGATGCCGCGCTCCCGTGTGGGATTCCAGGCGAGCGCCATTCCCGTGGTCGGATGAATGGCGCCGATGCCCGGCCGCGCGACCGCTCCGGGGCCGGCCGTGTCGCGTCCCTGCGGATTGTTCAGCCAGCGCTGGTGCCCGCCCACGTACACCGCGGCCCCCGTCACCGCGACCGCGTAGAGCGAGTCGCCGCCCGTCGCGTTGACCCAGGTGGGACGGATGGCCGAGCCCTTGGCGAAGGTCTCGAAGCGGGCCGCCGTGTCGCAGATCCCGCCCACGGCGCCGCCGGTGGTGACCACCACGAAATAGCCGCCGTCGGGGGAGAAGTCGAGGCCGCGCACGTACGAGGGGAACGCGTCGGAGCACTTGCGCGCGTAGGTCTCGGTCCGCCACGGCGCGACCCTGGCCGTCGGGCCGGTCACGTCGATCAGCCCGAGCTGCGGCCGTGACTGCCCGTCGAGCGTGGTGAACGAGCCGTCCACCAGCAGCCGGCCGCGGGCGATCGCCAGCGCGTACACCTTCACCCTCGGCGTCAGCGGCTCGCCCGGCGTGACCGCGAAGCCGGGGTCGGCGGCGCCCGTGGTGGCGTCGAGCCGGGCGAGGGCCTCGCGCGGGCCGGTGAAGTCGCCGCCGACGTAGAGGCTGCCGTCCTGCCGGGCGAGGGTGTTGACCGTGCCGCCGACCAGGTTGGGCGCGAAGCCGGGCACCAGGGCGCCGTCGGAGAGCCGGACCCGGGCGAGGCCGCGGGCGCGGGTGTCGTTGACGCGGTAGAACTCGCCGCCGACGTAGACGGTGCCCCCGTCGCCGGCCGCGAGGCCGCGTACGGGGCCGGGGACGACCGGGGCGAAGCCCGGCAGGATGCGGCCGGTCGGCAGGTCGAAGGCGAACAGGTTGTCGCGCGCCAGGACCTGCTTGCGTGCGGCGTCGGTCACCTCGCTGAAGGAGCCGCCGACCACGACGGTGCGGCCGACGACGGCGATGGCGTTGACGATGCCGTCAAGGACATGAGGGGTGGTGTCGACCGGGTCGGCCGACACCACGCGGTCCTGTGTGACAGGACCGTGGGCGGCCGGGGCCGAAGCGATGATCGCCGCAAGGGCGACGCGGGCAAACATTCCTCAACAACTAGCAGACCCAGAGTAATGAGAGCGTCACTATCCGTTGATTGTCCCGAAAGCCATAAGCTTTCCCGCATGACGCGCGCTCAGTTGGACAAGCAGCCGGACGAGGTCGCCGCGATGTTCGATCGCACCGCCCGGCGCTACGACCTCGTCAACGACGTGATCTCCCTCGGGCAGGTCAGGCTCTGGCGCAAGGCGGTGGCCGCCGCCGTGGACGCCGGTCCCGGCGAGGTCGTGCTCGACCTGGGCGCGGGCACCGGCACCTCCACCGACTCCTTCACCGCGCTGGGCGCCCGCGCCATCGCCTGCGACTTCTCGTTCGGCATGCTGAGCACCGGCGTGCGCCGCCACGGCGGCAACGCGCTGAGCGGGCAGGGAGTGCCGTTCATCGCCGGAGACGCGATGCGGCTGCCCTTCGCCGACGACTCCTTCGACGCGGTGACGATCTCGGTGGCCCTGCGCAACGTCCACGACACCGAGCTGGCGCTGCGCGAGATGCTGCGGGTGACGAGGCCGGGCGGCCGGTTGGTGATCCTGGAGTTCTCGCACGTCACGGTGCCGGCGTTCGACCTGGTCTACCGCGAATATCTCATGCGGCTGCTGCCCAGGATGGCCAAGGTCGTCGGCTCCAACGACGACTCCTACGAATACCTCGCCGAGTCGATCCGCGCCTGGCCCGACCAGCCCACTCTCGCGAGCACCATCAGGCGGGCCGGCTGGGAGCGGGTGGCCTGGCGCAATCTGACGATGGGCATCGTGGCGATGCACCGGGCTTTCAAGGCGGTTTGACGGGCCGGATGACACGAAATTTTCAGCAATAGTGCGGTCGCTGGATTTCGCCCCGGTCGAGGACTCGCCGGTCACGCGTGACACGCCATCCCCAAGGATCACAGAACGGGTCCCCGACTGCCACTATGTACCCGAAAAGCAGTAGACTGCGGGCCGACAAGTTTGTGAAGGGGTTCACAAAGGAACGAAGGCGCCACACCCCGAGCCTTCGCGTGTGTAGGACAGGACAGTCCAGTGACCGTGCCACCAGCCACACAGGCTGACGCCGACGTCATCGTCGTCGGCGCTGGTCCCGCCGGTTCCGCAACCGCCTTTTACCTCGCTCAGGCCGGTCTCGACGTGCTGCTCCTGGAGAAGACCAGGTTCCCGCGCGAGAAGGTCTGCGGCGACGGCCTGACCCCCCGGGCGGTCAAGCAGTTGCTGAACATGGGCGTCGACATCGACGCCCCCGGCTGGATCAGGAACAAGGGCCTGCGCGTCGTCGGCGGCGGCCACCGCTTCGAGCTCGACTGGCCACAGCTCGAACGCTTCCCCGACTTCGGCCTCGTCCGCACCCGGCAGGACTTCGACGAGATCGTCGCCGCCAACGCGGTCAAGAACGGCGTACGCCTCATGGAGGGCGTCACCGTCACCGAGCCCGTGCTCGACGACCGCAGCGGCCACATCGCCGGCGTGCGCACCAAGGACGGGCGCGTCTTCCGCAGCCGCGTGGTCGTCGCCGCCGACGGCAACAGCACCCGGCTCGCGCTCGGCATGGGCCTGCACAAGCGCGACGACCGCCCGATGGGCGTGGCCGTGCGCACCTACTTCCAGAGCCCCCGTCACGACGACGACTACCTGGAGATCTGGCTGGAGCTCTGGGACGGCGACACGCTGCTGCCCGGCTACGGCTGGATCTTCGGCGTCGGCGACGGCACCGCGAACGTCGGGCTCGGGCTGCTCAACACCAGCGCCCAGTTCAAGAACCTCGACTACCGCGACCTGCTGCGCCGCTGGTGCAGGGCCATGCCGGCCGACTGGGAGTTCACCGAGGAGAACATGACGGCCCCGATCCGCGGCGCCGCGCTCCCGATGGCCTTCAACCGGCAGCCCCACTACACGCGCGGCCTGCTGCTCGTGGGCGACTCGGGCGGGTCGATCAACCCGTTCAACGGCGAGGGCATCGCCTACGCGATGGAGACCGGCGAGATCGCCGCCGAGGTCGTCGCCAAGTCGCTCAAGGGCACCACCCCCGCGCAGCAGGAGCGGACGCTGCGCACCTATCCTCAGACGCTGAAGGACGCCTACGGCGGATACTTCACGCTCGGCAGATGGTTCGTCGAGGCGATCGGGAAGCCAGGAGTGATGAGCTTCGGGACCAGGCACGGGCTGCCTCACCCGAGGCTGATGCGCTTTGCCATCAAACTCCTTGGTAATCTCACCGACCGGCGAGGCGACGCGTCAGACCTGATCATCAACGCTCTCTCGAAGGTCGCCCCACCAGCATGAATCCCGCAATCAACAGATCCGGCTGCGCGCCCGCGCGCGCGGCGACTCCAGAGGAGGCGTAGCGATGGACCTTTACGTGCCCATCCTGGTGCTCGCCGTTCTCGCGGGGGGCTTCGCGATCTTCTCGGTCGCCATCGCTCCCTTCACCGGCCCCAAGCGCTGGAACCGCGCCAAGCTTGACGCCTATGAATGCGGCATCGAGCCGACGCCCCAGCCCGTCGGTGGCGGACGGTTCCCGCTCAAGTACATGGTCACCGCGATGCTCTTCATCGTGTTCGACATCGAGATCATCTTCCTCTACCCGTGGGCGGTCTCCTTCGCGCCGCTGCGGAACGACGCAGGCCAGGTGCTCATGCCAGGGCTTGGGCTGTTCGCCCTGGTGGAGATGCTCCTGTTCATCGTCACCGTGCTCGTCGCCTACGCGTACGTGTGGCGCCGCAAGGGTCTGGACTGGGACTGAAAATGGGACTTGAAGAAAAACTCCCCAGCGGCTTCATCCTCAGCACCGTCGAGGCGGCGGCCGGATGGGCGCGCAAGAACTCCGTGTGGCCGGCCACCTTCGGCCTCGCCTGTTGCGCCATCGAGCTGATGGCCACCGGTGGCCCCCACTACGACCTGGCGCGCTTCGGCATGGAGCGCGCTTCGGCGTCTCCCCGCCAGGCCGATCTCATGATCGTCGCCGGCCGCGTCTCGCAGAAGATGGCGCCGGTGCTGCGGCAGATCTACGACCAGATGGCCGAGCCCAAGTGGGTCATCGCGATGGGCGTGTGCGCCTCCAGCGGCGGCATGTTCAACAACTACGCGATCGTCCAGGGCGTCGACCACGTCGTGCCGGTGGACATCTACCTGCCCGGCTGCCCGCCGCGGCCCGAGATGCTCATCGACGCCATCGTCAAGCTGCACGACAAGATCCAGAACATGAAGTTCGGCGCGCACCGCGCCAAGCAGATCGACGAGCTCGAACTGCAGGCGCTCCGTACGCTGCCGGTGATCGACCAGGGGGCAGCGAAGTGACCTCGCCCGACAACCTCCCCGAGGTCCCCGACGCGCAGGTGCCCGAGGTGCCCGCGGCCCAGGAGCCGCCGGTCGCCAGGCGCGGCATGTTCGGCGCCCAGGACTCCGGCGACACCTCCGGCTACGGCGGCCTCGTCGTGCGCCGCGCGCCGCAGCTGTCCACGCCCCGCCCGTACGGCGGCTACTTCGACGAGGTCGTCGACGCCCTGGCGCTCGACGACGCGATCGAGCGCGTGGTCGTCGACCGCGGCGAGCTGACCCTGCACGTCAAGCGCGAGCGCCTCGTCGAGGTGGCAAGGAAGATGCGCGACGAGCCGACGCTCCGCTTCGAGCTGTCGCTCGGCGTCTCCGGCGTCCACTACCCGGACCTCGCGGGCGAGGAGCTGCACGCCGTCTACCACCTGTGCTCGATCACGCACAACCGGCGGGTGCGGCTGGAGGTCGCCTGCCCGGACGCCGACCCGCACATTCCATCCACTGTCAGCGTCTACCCTGGTCACGACTGGCATGAGCGGGAGACGTACGACTTTTTCGGCATCGTCTTCGACGGCCACCCCGGGCTCACCCGGATCATGATGCCGGACGACTGGGACGGCCACCCGCAGCGCAAGGACTATCCGCTGGGCGGCATCCCGGTTGAATACCGCGGCGCCACCATCCCCTCGCCGGACCGGAGGAGGTACTACTCGTGAGCACGTCTTACGACGAGGCGACCGAGGGCAAGGTCTACTCGGTCAACGGAGCCGACTGGGACCAGGTGGTCACCGGTGTCCGCGACTCCGAGGAAGAGCGGCTGGTCGTCAACATGGGCCCGCAGCACCCGTCCACGCACGGGGTGCTGCGCCTGGTCCTCACGCTCGACGGCGAGACGGTGACCGAGGCGCGCGGCGTCATCGGCTACCTCCACACCGGCATCGAGAAGAACATGGAATACCGGACGTGGACGCAGGGCACCACGTTCGTCACTCGCATGGACTACCTCTCGCCGATCTTCAACGAGACCGCCTACTGCCTGGCCGTCGAGAAGCTGCTCGGCATCACCGACCGCATCCCGGCGCGGGCGCAGGCCATCCGCGTGATGATGATGGAGCTCAACCGCATCGCCTCGCACCTGGTGGCGATGGGCACGTTCGGCATGGAGCTCGGCGCGACCACGCCGTTCCTGTTCGGCTACCGTGACCGCGAGATGGTCATGGACCTGTTCGAGTACATCACCGGCCTGCGCATGAACCACGCCTACGTCCGCCCCGGCGGCGTCAGCGTGGACCTGCCGGCCGGCGCGGTGGACAAGGTCGGCGAGTTCCTGAAGGAGATGCCCAAGCGGATCAAGGACATCCGCAAGCTCCTCGACGAGAACCCCGTCTACGTGCGCCGCACCAAGGACGTGGCCTACCTCGACCTGACCGGCTGCATGGCGCTCGGCGTCACCGGGCCCATCCTGCGGGCCGCCGGCCTCCCGTGGGACCTGCGCAAGTCGCAGCCCTACTGCGGTTACGAGACCTACGAGTTCGACGTCGCCACCGAGCGCGGCTGCGACGTCTACTCGCGCTACCTCGTCCGCATGCAGGAGATGGAGGAGTCCCTCAAGATCATCGAGCAGGCGCTCGACCGGATCGCCGGCCCCGAGCTCAAGGGCCAGCCCGTGATGATCGAGGACAAGAAGATCGGCTGGCCCGCGCAGCTCGCGCTCGGCCCCGACGGGTTCGGCAACTCGCCCGACCACATCGCCCACATCATGGGCACCTCGATGGAGGCGCTCATCCACCACTTCAAGCTGGTCACCGAGGGCTTCCGGGTGCCGGCCGGGCAGGCGTACGCCAGCATCGAGTCGCCCAAGGGCGAGCTCGGCGCCCACGTGGTGAGCGACGGCGGCACCCGGCCCTACCGCGTGCACTTCCGCGAGCCGTCCTTCTGCAACCTGCAGAGCTTCCCCGCCATGGCGGAGGGCGGCCAGGTCGCCGACGTGATCGCCGCGGTGGCTTCTATCGACCCCGTCATGGGAGGTGTGGACCGGTGACGTACTCGCCGGAAATCCGCGAGCGTCTCGAACGAGACGCCAAGGAGATCATCGGCCGCTACCCGAAGACGCGGTCGGCCCTGCTGCCGCTGCTCCACCTCGTGCAGTCCGAGGACGGCTACGTCTCCGACGACGGCCAGGAGTTCTGCGCCGAGATGCTCGGCATCAGCAAGGCCGAGGTCACGGGCGTCGCGACCTTCTACACCATGTACAAGCGCAAGCCCGCGGGCGACTACCACGTCGGCGTGTGCATCAACGCGCTGTGCGCGGTCATGGGCGGCGACGAGATCTGGGAGCAGCTCTCCGAGCACGTCGGCGTGGGTCACGAGGAGACCACCGGCGACGGCAAGGTCTCCCTGGAGCGGCTGGAGTGCAACGCCGCCTGCGACTTCGCGCCCGTGATGATGGTCAACTGGGAGTTCTTCGACAACCAGACGCCCGACTCGGCCAAGCAGCTCGTGGACGACCTGCGCGCCGGCAAGGACGTGACCCCCACGCGCGGCCCGAAGAAGCTGTGCACCTTCAAGGAGGCCTCGCGGGTGCTCGCGGGCCTGCCCGACGACCTGGCGGGCGAAGGCCCGTCGGCCGCCGGCCCCTCACTTGAGGGCCTGAAGGTGGCCAAGGCCAATGGATGGAAGGCGCCGGAGGCATGACGACCACCCTGACCCCGGTCCTGACCGCTAACTGGGACCGCCCCGACTCCTACACCCTCGACGCGTACGGCGAGTACGCGGCGGCCAAGAAGGCGCTCGGCATGGACCCCGACGCCGTCATCCAGGCCGTCAAGGACTCCGGCCTGCGCGGACGCGGCGGCGCCGGCTTCCCCACCGGCATGAAGTGGGGCTTCATCCCGCAGGGCGACGGCAAGCCGCACTACCTCGTCGTCAACGCCGACGAGTCCGAGCCGGGCACCTGCAAGGACATCCCGCTCATGATGGCCAACCCGCACGCGCTGGTCGAGGGCATCATCATCACCTCGTACGCGATCCGGGCCAGCCACGCCTTCATCTACGTGCGGGGCGAGGTGCTGCACGTCATCCGGCGGCTGCACGCGGCCGTGCGGGAGGCGTACGAGAAGGGTTATCTCGGCACCGACATCTTCGGCTCCGGCTTCGACCTGGAGCTGGTGGTGCACAGCGGCGCCGGCGCTTACATCTGCGGCGAGGAGACGGCGCTGCTGGACTCGCTGGAGGGCTTCAGAGGTCAACCTCGGCTCAAGCCCCCGTTCCCGGCCGTGGCGGGCCTCTACGCCTCGCCTACGGTGGTCAACAACGTCGAGTCGATCGCGTCTGTTCCCTCGATCATCGCCAACGGCGCCGACTGGTTCGCCGGCATGGGCACCGAGAAGTCCAAGGGCTTCGGCATCTTCTCGCTCAGCGGCCACGTGACCAGGCCCGGCCAGTACGAGGCCCCGCTCGGCATCACGCTGCGCGAGCTGCTCGACATGGCGGGCGGCATCAGGGCCGGGCACCAGATCAAGTTCTGGACGCCCGGCGGCTCCTCCACGCCGATCTTCACCGACGAGCACCTGGACGTCCCGCTCGACTTCGAGGGCGTCGGCGCGAAGGGCTCGATGCTCGGCACCCGGGCCCTGCAGATCTTCGACGAGACGACCTGCGTGGTCCGCACCGTGCTGCGGTGGACGGAGTTCTACGCGCACGAGTCGTGCGGCAAGTGCACGCCGTGCCGCGAGGGCACCTACTGGCTCAAGCAGGTGCTGAAGCGCCTGGAGAAGGGCCAGGGCACCGAGGACGACCTGACCACGATCACCGACATCGCGGACAACATCCTGGGCCGCTCGTTCTGCGCACTCGGCGACGGCGCGACCAGCCCGATCCACTCCTCGGTGAAGTACTTCCGCGAGGAGTACCTCAAGCACTTCGAGATCGGCGGCTGCCCGTTCGACCCGAAGAAGTCCACTCTCTGGGGTGAGCAGTGACCGTCGTAGAGACCGAAACGAACCTGGTGACCCTGACCATCGACGGGTTCCAGGTCAGTGTCCCCAAGGGCACTCTGATCATCAGGGCCGCCGAGCTGCTGGGCATCCAGATCCCGAGGTTCTGCGACCACCCGCTCCTCGACCCGGCGGCCAACTGCCGCCAGTGCCTGGTCGACATCCCCGACGCGGGCAACGGCCGCGGCTTCCCCAAGCCGCAGCCGTCGTGCGCGATCGAGGTCGCCGAGGGCATGGTCGTGCAGACCCAGCTCACCTCGCCGGTCGCCGAGAAGGCGCAGCGCGCGGCGATGGAGTTCCTGCTGCTCAACCACCCGCTGGACTGCCCGGTCTGCGACAAGGGCGGCGAGTGCCCCCTGCAGAACCAGGCGATGTCCAACGGCCGCGGCGAGTCCCGCTTCCAGGAGCAGAAGCGGACCTTCCCCAAGCCGCTGCCGCTGTCCACGCAGGTGCTGCTGGACCGCGAGCGCTGCGTCCAGTGCGCGCGCTGCATCCGCTTCTCCGACCAGATCGCCGGCGACCCGCTCATCGAGTTCTTCGAGCGCGGGGCCAAGGAGCAGGTGCGCACGGCTGACGGCAAGCCGTTCAACTCCTACTTCTCGGGCAACACCGTGCAGATCTGCCCGGTGGGCGCGCTCACCGGCGCCGCCTACCGGTTCCGGGCCCGCCCGTTCGACCTGGTGTCCACGCCGAGCGCGTGCGAGCACTGCGCCTCCGGGTGCAGCCTGCGTACCGACCACCGGCGCGGCCGGGTCACCCGCCGCCTGGCGGGCAACGACCCGCAGGTCAACGAGGAATGGAACTGCGACAAGGGCCGCTGGGCGTTCAGCTACGCCACGCAGCCCGACCGGCTCAAGACGCCGCTGGTCCGCAACGAGGAGGGCGTGCTCGTGCCCGCCTCGTGGCCGGAGGCGCTGACGGTCGCCGCCGAGGGCCTCGCCAAGGCCCGCGGCAAGGCCGGCGTGCTGGTCGGCGGCCGGGTCACGGTCGAGGACTCCTACGCCTACGCCAAGTTCGCCCGGCTCGCCCTCGCGAGCAACGACGTCGACTTCCGCGCCAGGCCGCACTCCGCCGAGGAGGCGCAGTTCCTGGCCCACGCGGTCGCCGGCAAGGGCATCGAGATCAGCTACGCCGACCTCGAGAACGCCCCGCACGTGCTGCTCGTCGGGTTCGAGCCCGAGGAGGAGTCGCCGATCGTCTTCCTGCGCCTGCGCAAGGCGGCGCTGAAGAAGGGCCTCAAGGTCACCTCGATCGCCCCGTTCGCCACCCCCGGCCTGGTCAAGATGGGCGGCGTGCTCGTCCAGACCGCGCCGGGCGCCGAGGCCGACGCCATCGGCGAGCTGGTCGGCCGGCTGCCCGAGGGCACGATCGTGCTGGCCGGCGAGCGCCTCGCCACCACGCCCGGCGCGCTGTCGGCGCTGGTCCGGCTGGCCAACGCCACCGGCGCCCGGCTCGCCTGGGTGCCGCGGCGGGCCGGCGAGCGCGGCGCCGTCGAGGCCGGCGCGCTGCCCAACCTGCTGCCGATCGGCCGCCCGGTCGACGACGAGAGCGCCAGGGCCGAGGTGGCCCGGGTGTGGAACGTCACCTCGCTGCCCGCCACGCCGGGCCGCGACACGGCCGGCATCCTCGCCGCCGCCCGCGACGGTGAGCTGGACGCGCTGGTCGTGGCCGGCGTGGACCCGTACGACCTGGCCGACCCGGCGGCGGCGCTCGACGCGCTGGAGAACACCCCGTTCATCGTCAGCCTGGAGATCCGCGCCAGCGCCGTCACCGACCGCGCCGACGTGGTCCTGCCGGTCGCCGCCGTCCAGGAGAAGAGCGGCACGTTCGTCAACTGGGAGGGCCGCGGCCGCAGCTTCGACGCGCCGCTCAAGGTGCCCGGCCTGCAGAGCGACCTCGCCGTGATCGCCAACCTGGCCGACCGCATGGACGTGCACCTCGGCCTGCCGGACGCCAAGGCGGTCCGGCGCGAGCTGGCCACCCTGGGCTCCTGGCGTGGCAGCCGGGTGCCCGCGCCGCAGCTCGCCACCCGCGCCCAGGCGGCCCCCGCGGCCGGCCAGGCGCTGCTGGCGACCTGGCACCTGCTGCTCGACGAGGGCAGGCTGCAGGACGGCGAGCCTTACCTGGCGGGCACCGCCCGCCCCGCCGAAGCACTGGTCTCCGCGAGCACGGCCGCCGAGCTGGGCGTCGCGGACGGCGACAAGCTGGTGGTGGGCGGCGACGTCACCCTCCCCGTGCGCGTCGCCGACCTGCCGGACCGCGTGGTCTGGGTGCCGGCGAACTCCGGCGGCTGCTCGGTCACCCGTGACCTGCACGCGGTGGCCGGCGACATCGTCACCATCGGGAGCGCCTCATGACCCACGTTCTCGCGGCCGATCCCACTCTTGCCGACTTCGGCAAGGACCCGTTGTGGATCACCATCATCAAGGCCGTGATGCTGTTCGCCTTCCTGATGCTGGGCATCCTGTTCGGCGTCTGGTTCGAGCGCAAGCTGATCGCCAGGATGCAGCACCGTTACGGCCCCAACCGGGCCGGGAAGTTCGGCCTCCTGCAGTCCGTCGCCGACGGACTGAAGATGGGCCTGAAGGAGGACCTGTTCCCGCGGACCGTGGACAAGGTGCTCTACCTTCTGGCCCCGGTCATCATGGTGATCCCGGCGTTCCTGGCCTTCTCGATCGTGCCGTTCGCGCCGATGGTCAACCTGTTCGGCGTCCAGACGCCGCTGCAGCTCGTCGACCTGCCGGTGGCGGTGCTGTTCATGCTGGCCATGGGCGCGGTGTCGGTCTACGGCGTGGTGCTGGCCGGCTGGTCGTCGCGCTCGCCGTACGCGCTGCTCGGCGGTCTGCGCTCGGCGGCCCAGGTGGTCTCGTACGAGATCGCGATGGGCCTGTCGTTCGTGGCGGTGTTCATCTTCGCGGGGACGCTGTCCACCTCGGAGATCGTCAAGGCGCAGGGCGAGATGTGGTACGCCGTGCTGCTGATCCCGTCGTTCCTCATCTACGTGGTCTGCATGTTCGGTGAGGCCGCCCGCATCCCGTTCGACCTGCCCGAGGGCGAGGGCGAGCTGGTCGGCGGCTTCCAGACCGAATACTCCTCGTCGCTGAAGTTCGCGCTCATCATGATGGGCGAGTACCTCCACACCTTCACCGCGTCCGGCATCGCCGTGACGCTGTTCCTCGGCGGCTGGCGGGCCCCGCTGCCGACGGACTGGACGTGGGCGCACACCGGCTGGATGCCGGTGCTGTGGTTCTTCATCAAGTTCGTGCTGACCTTCTGCTTCATCGTGTGGGTGCGCGCCTCGCTGCCCCGCGTGCGCTACGACCAGCTCATGTCGCTGGGCTGGAAGGTGCTCATCCCGGTCAACCTGGCTTGGATCCTCCTCGTGGCCGCGGTGCGCAACGTGGTGGTCAACGAGGACAACCGGATGATCGGGATCGCGCTCGGCGTGGTCATCGTGGTCGGCGCGCTGGCCATCTGGATGCGGTTCGACACCGTCAACCAGCGCCGCAAGGAGGCCAGGAAGGCCGAGGTCGACGCCGAGTTCGAGCAACTGTCCAACGAGCCCGCGGCAGGTGGCTTCCCGGTGCCGCCGCTCGATCTTCCGCACTACCACGGGGTGCAGCACAAGGAGATTCCCAGTGGGACTAACTGATTGGCTGAACCCCGTCAAGGGCTTCGGGGTCACCTTCCACACGATGTTCAAGAAGCCCGTCACGACCAACTACCCGGAGGTCAAGAAGCCGACGGCTCCGCGCTTCCACGGGCGTCACCAGCTCAACCGCTGGCCGGACGGGCTGGAGAAGTGCGTCGGGTGCGAGCTGTGCGCCTGGGCGTGTCCCGCCGACGCGATCTACGTCGAGGGCGCGGACAACACCGAGGAGGAGCGCTTCTCGCCCGGCGAGCGCTACGGGCGCACCTACCAGATCAACTATCTGCGGTGCATCCTGTGCGGCCTCTGCATCGAGGCCTGCCCGACCCGCGCGCTCACCATGACCAACGAGTACGAGCTCGCCGACAGCAGCCGCGAGAGCCTCATCTACACCAAGGAGATGCTGCTCGCGCCGCTGACCCAGGGCATGGAGCAGCCGCCGCACCCCATGCGGCTCGGTGAGACCGAAGAGGACTACTACCGGCTGGGGCGGACCAATGGGTGAGACCATCACGTTCTGGGTGCTCGCCGTCGTCTCGGTCGGCGCGGCACTCGGCATGGTCTTCAACCGGAAGGCCGTCTACTCCGCGCTGATGCTCGGCACGGTCATGCTCAGCCTCGCGGTCCTGTACGCGGTGCAGGACGCGCCGTTCCTGGCCGCGGTGCAGATCATCGTCTACACCGGCGCGATCATGATGCTGTTCCTGTTCGTGCTCATGCTCGTCGGCGTCGACTCCTCCGACTCCTT
This sequence comes from Nonomuraea wenchangensis, assembly GCF_900111685.1. Taxonomy (GTDB): domain Bacteria; phylum Actinomycetota; class Actinomycetes; order Streptosporangiales; family Streptosporangiaceae; genus Nonomuraea; species Nonomuraea wenchangensis. The sequence goes on along the minus strand of NZ_FOHX01000017.1, from coordinate 85,850 downwards.
CGTCGAGACGCTCAAGGGGCAGCGCTTCTGGGCGGTCATCGCGGCGCTCGGCTTCGGCACGCTGATCGTCGTGGCCGTCGGCAACGCGGTCTTCGCCCCGGAGGCCGGCCTGCAGCAGGCCACCGCCGGCGCGGGCGGCTACGTCCGCTCGATCGCGCTCCTGCTGTTCACGAAGTACGTGTTCGCCTTCGAGATCACCTCCGCGCTGCTCATCACCGCGGCGCTGGCCGCGATGGTGCTCACGCACCGCGAGCGGCTGTTCGAGAAGCCGACGCAGAAGGACCTGTCCAAGGCCCGCTTCCAGGGCGACCACCCGTCCCCGCTGCCGGGGCCGGGCACGTACGCCAGGAACAACGCCATCGACATGCCGGCGCTGCTGCCCGACGGGTCGGTGGCGGAGACCTCCGTCAACCGCTACATCGCCCGCTACGACGTCGAGCACGACCGCCTTCCCGCCGATCCCCGGCTCGCCCAGGCCATCAAGCACACGGCAGAGCAGGAAGAGGCGCCCACGGAGGCCGAGCAGGACGCGACCGAGCACGGCAGTGAGGTGACCAAGTGACCACGCACTACCTCGTCCTGTCCGGTCTGCTGTTCGCCATCGGCGCCATGGGCGTGCTGATCAGGCGCAACGCGATCGTGGTGTTCATGTGCGTCGAGCTCATGCTCAACGCCTGCAACCTGGCCTTCGTCACCTTCTCCAGGCAGGTCGGCAACCTGGAAGGCCAGATCATCGCGTTCTTCGTGATGGTGGTGGCCGCGGCCGAGGTCGTGGTCGGCCTGGCCATCATCGTGACGATCTTCCGAACCCGCAGGTCCGCGTCGGTCGACGACGCCAACCTGCTGAAGTACTAAGAGGTGACTGGTGGAGTCTGAAATCGCTCAGATCACCCAGCACACCGGCGGCGTGATCGGCAACGCCTGGCTGATGATCGCCTTCCCGCTGGTCGGGGCGTTCATCCTGCTGGTGTTCAACAAGCTGACCGACCGCTGGGGCCATCTGCTGGGCGTGGCCATGTCCCTCGCCTCGTTCGTCGTGGCGGTGCTGGCGTTCTTCGAGCTGATCGGGTTCGGTGCGAGCGAGCGGCGCCGGGCGGTCGAGCTGTACGAGTTCATCCCCAACCTCGACCTGAAGATGGGGCTGCTGATCGACCCGCTGTCGATCAGCTTCGCGTTGCTGATCACCGGTGTGGGCTCGCTGATCCACATCTACTCGATCGGCTACATGGCGCACGACGAGCACCGGCGCAGGTTCTTCGCCTACCTCAACCTGTTCGTCTCGGCGATGCTCCTGCTGGTGCTGGCCGACAACTACGTCGGGCTGTTCATCGGCTGGGAGGGCGTCGGCCTGGCGTCCTACCTGCTCATCGGCTTCTGGCAGTTCAAGCCGTCGGCGGCGGTCGCGGCGAAGAAGGCGTTCGTCGTCAACCGCGTCGGCGACTTCGGCCTGCTGGTCGGCATGTTCGTCATCTGGACGACGTTCGGCACGCTCGCCTTCAAGGACCTCTACGGCAAGATCGGCGAAGCCGGCGCCTCCGACGGCGTCATGCTCGCCATCGGCCTGCTGCTGCTGCTCGGCGCGTGCGGCAAGTCCGCCCAGCTCCCGCTGCAGTCCTGGCTCCTCGACGCGATGGAGGGCCCGACCCCGGTCTCGGCCCTCATCCACGCCGCGACCATGGTCACCGCGGGCGTCTACCTGGTGGTCCGCTCCGGCGCGTTCTTCTTCCCCGAGGGCTCGGGGGCGGCGCTCGCCGTCACCATCGTCGGTGCGGCCACGCTGCTCGCCGGTGCCATCATCGGTTGCGCGAAGGACGACATCAAGAAGGGCCTGGCCGGCTCGACCATGTCGCAGATCGGCTACATGATGCTCGGCGCGGGCCTCGGCCCGGCGGGCTACGCCTTCGCCATCGGCCACCTCATCACGCACGGTTTCTTCAAGGCCGACCTCTTCCTCGGCGCCGGCTCGGTCATGCACGGCATGAACGACGAGGTGAACATGCGGAAGTACGGCGGTCTGCGGAAGTTCATGCCGATCACGTTCGTCACGTTCTTCATCGGCTACCTCGCGATCATCGGCTTCCCGCTGCTGTCCGGCTACTTCACCAAGGACGGCATCATCGAGACCGCGGTGCACCACGCGCCGGTCCTCGGCTGGCTGGCCGTGCTCGGCGCGGGCATCACCGGCTTCTACATGTCCCGGATGGTCTTCATGACCTTCTTCGGGCAGAAGCGGTGGGCGGACGACGCCCACCCGCACGAGTCCCCGGCCGTCATGACGGTGCCGCTCATGGTGCTGTCGCTGGGCGCGCTGGGCCTCGGCGCGTGGCTGGTGCTGGGCGGGACGCTGTACGACTTCCTGATCCCGTCGGTGGGCGGCTCGGCGGCCGAAGCGCCGAAGTTCAACCCGTTCACCACTCCGGGTCTGGTCACGCTCGCGCTCGTCGCGGTCGGCGCAGTCTTCGCCTGGATGCGCTACGGCCGGGCCGAGGTGCCCGCCGTGCAGCCGCGCGGCTCGTTCCTCACCACGTTCGCCCGCCGTGACCTCTACGGCGACGCGATCAACGAGTCGCTGTTCATGCGTCCCGGCCAGTGGCTGACCCGCCTCGCGGTGTTCTTCGACAACCGCGGCATCGACGGCCTGGTCAACGGCCTGGCCGCCGGCATCGGCGGCAGTTCCGGCCGCCTCCGGCGGATCCAGACGGGCTTCGCCAGGACGTACGCGTTGTCCATCTTCATCGGTGCCGCCCTGCTGACCGGCGCCCTGCTCCTCGTTGGGACCATCTGATGTCACCCTGGCTTCCGATACTCATGGCGGTGCCCGTGGTGGGCGCCATCGTGGTGGCCCTGCTTCCCAAGGGCAGCGACAAGCTGGCCAAGCAGGTCACGCTGCTGGTCTCGCTGGTGGTGCTGGTGCTCACGGGCGTCATGGCGGCCGGGTTCGACCCCGACGGCGACCGCTTCCAGTTCACCGCCGCCTACAACTGGATCCCGAGCTTCGGCGTGAAGTTCGGGGTCGGCGTCGACGGCGTGGCACTCGTGCTCATCGCGCTGTCGGCGGTGCTGGTGCCGATCGTGGTGCTGGCCTCCTGGCACGACGCCGACGGCGTGAAGACCGCCGACGGCACGCTCATCACGCCCAAGCGGTCGGTGAAGACGTACTTCTCCCTGCTGCTGGTGCTGGAGACGATGATGATCGGCGTCTTCGCGGCGACCGACATCTTCCTCTTCTACGTGTTCTTCGAGGCCATGCTCATCCCGATGTACTTCATGATCGGGTCGTACGGCGGCGCCCAGCGGTCGTACGCGGCCGTGAAGTTCCTGCTGTACTCGCTCTTCGGCGGCCTGCTCATGCTGGTCGCGGTCATCGGGCTCTACGTCGTGGCCGGCAAGTCCACGTTCATGTTCCCGGAGCTCGTCGGGGCCATCCAGGACCCGACGACACAGAAGTGGCTGTTCGGCGGCTTCTTCATCGCCTTCGCCATCAAGGCGCCGCTGTGGCCGGTGCACACCTGGCTGCCCGACGCGGCGGCCCAGGCTCCGGCCGGCGCCGCGGTGCTGCTGGTCGGCGTGCTCGACAAGGTCGGCACGTTCGGCATGCTGCGCTTCTGCCTGGAGCTGTTCCCCGACGCCGCCAAGGCGTTCACGATGCCGATCGTGGTGCTGGCGGTCATCAGCATCATCTATGGCGCGATCGTGGCCATCGGGCAGACCGACATGAAGCGCCTCATCGCGTACACGTCGATCTCGCACTTCGGCTTCATCGTGCTGGGCGTGTTCGCCATGTCGTCGACGGCGTCGGCCGGCGCCGCCCTCTACATGGTCAACCACGGCTTCGCCACCGGCGCGCTGTTCCTGGCGGCGGGCTTCCTCATCGCGCGCCGCGGGTCGCCGTTCATCAGCGACTACGGCGGCGTGCAGCGGGTGGCCCCGGTGCTGGCCGGCTTCTTCCTGGTCGCCGGTCTCGCCGGGCTCTCGCTGCCGGGCCTGTCGTCCTTCGTCAGTGAGTTCATGGTCATGATCGGGACGTACGAGAGCCAGGCCCACGGCTCCGGCGCCCTGACCGTCGCCGCCGTGATCTCGGCGATCGCCGTCATCCTCGCGGCCGTCTACATCCTGTGGATGGTGCAGCGGACCATCAACGGCCCGACGGCCGAGCCGGTCAAGGCGTTCAAGGACCTCAACGTCCGCGAGATCGTGGTCCTGGCCCCGCTCGTCGCGCTGATCATCGGGTTCGGCTTCTTCCCGAAGCCGCTGCTCGACGTGATCAACCCGTCCGTGCACCAGACGCTGACCAACGTGCAGGTGCCGGTCTCCACCATCGCTGAGAAGGGGACAGGTCAGTGAACCCCGCCATTGACGCACCCACGATCGAGTACGGCACCCTGGCGCCGCTGCTGATCGTGTTCGGCGCGGCCATCATCGGCGTGCTCGTCGAGGCGTTCGCGCCGCGCTACCTGCGCAAGTCCATCCACGTGCCGCTCACCCTGCTGAGCCTGGCCGGTGCGTTCGCGCTGGTGCTGGTGCAGGTGCTGCGCGGCCAGGTGTCCACCGCCCCCTCCGCCATGGGGGCGCTGGCCGTGGACGGCCCGTCGCTGTTCCTCTGGGGCGTCATCCTCGTCCTGTCGTTCGTGTGCGTGCTGCTCGTCAACGACGAGGGACACTTCGTCGCCTCGGCCGCGAGCGTGCCGGGCAGCGCCGACGAGGAGGGCGCCGAGTCCGTCGACAACGGCTCCGGCCACACCGAGGTCTACCCGCTGGTGCTGTTCGCGGTCGGCGGCATGCTGCTGTTCCCGGCCGCGAACGACCTGCTGATGATGTTCGTGGCCCTTGAGGTCATGTCCCTGCCGCTCTACCTGCTGTGCGGCCTGGCCCGCCGGCGCCGCCTGCTGTCGCAGGAGGCGTCGATGAAGTACTTCCTGCTCGGCGCGTTCTCCTCGGCGTTCTTCCTGTACGGCACCGCCATGGTCTACGGGTTCGCGGGCACCGTCTCGCTGTCCGGCATCAACCACGCGCTGTCGGCCGGGTCCGGGCTCGACCCGCTGCTGCTCATCGGGCTCTCCATGCTCGGCGTTGGCCTGCTCTTCAAGATCGGCGCGGCGCCGTTCCAGGCGTGGAAGCCGGACGTCTACCAGGGCGCCCCGACCCCGATCACCGCCCTCATGGCCTCCGGCACGCTGGTCGCGGCCGTGGGCGCGGTGCTGCGGGTGTTCTGGGTCGGCCTCGGCAACCTCGACTGGGACTGGCGTCCGGTCATCTGGGTCATCGCGGCGCTGACCATGATCGTCGGCTCGGTGCTGGCGATCACGCAGACCGAGATCAAGCGGATGCTGGCCTACTCGTCGGTCGCGCACGCGGGCTTCCTGCTCGTCGGCGTGATGGCGACCTTCGGCACCGCCGAGCAGAACGCGGTCTCGCTCAAGGCGATCCTGTTCTACCTCGCGGTCTACGGCGTCACCACGGTCGGCGCGTTCGCGGTCGTCACGCTGATCCGCGACCCGGGCGGCGAGGCCGGTCACCTGTCGCGGTGGGCGGGGCTCGGCAAGCGCGCCCCGATGCTCGCCGGCACGTTCGCCTTCTTCCTGCTGGCCTTCGCGGGCATCCCGCTGACCAGCGGGTTCTTCGGCAAGTACGCCGTGTTCGCGGCCGCGGTCAGCAGCGGCACGCAGCCCGGCGACCCGATCGGCGGCTGGATGGTCGGCCTGGTCGTGGTGGGCGTGATCGCCTCCGCGGTGGCCGCGTTCTTCTACGTCCGCGTGATCGTGCTGATGTTCTTCAGCGAGCCCGCCGCCGACGGCCCGGCGATCGCCGTCCCCAGTATGGGGACCGTGGCGGTCATCGCGGTTTCGCTGCTGGTTACCGTAGGAGTTGGGCTCTACCCGGAGTCCGTGCTCGGTATCGCCAACGACGCTGCTAGCAGCCTGTTCATTAGATAAGGGGAATCTCTATGTCTGCGCCACCCGTGGTTGACCTTCCCATTGAGGACGAGCGGTTGGCGCAGGACGTGGCCAACGGACTGGCCGCGGTCGAGAAGCTCCTGCGCTCGTCGGTGGAGAGCGAGGACGCCTTCGTCACGGAGGCGTCCAAGCACCTCATCGAGGCGGGCGGCAAGCGGTTCCGTACGCTGATGGTGTTGCTGGCCGCCCAGTTCGGTGATCCGTCCGCGCCGGGCGTGGTGCCCGGCGCGGTGGTCATCGAGCTGACCCACCTCGGCTCGCTCTACCACGACGACGTCATGGACGAGGCCCCGGTGCGCCGGGGCTCCCCGTCGGCGAACGCCCGGTGGGACAACACCGTGGCCATCCTGACCGGCGACTACCTTTTCGCCCAGGCCAGCGACCTGCTCGCGGACCTCGGCCCCGAGCTGATCCGCATCCAGGCCCAGACGTTCTCCCGCCTGGTCCGCGGCCAGATCCGCGAGACCGTGGGCCCGCGCGACGGCGAGGACCCGATCGCGCACTACCTCAACGTGCTCGCCGACAAGACCGGCTCCCTCATCGCCGCCTCCGGCCGGTTCGGCGCGCTGCTGTCCGGCGCCCCCGCCGACGTGGAGGAGCGGCTGAGCCGCGCCTGCGAGGCGATCGGCGTGGCCTGGCAGCTCGGCGACGACCTGCTCGACGTCGCCTCCTCCGGCGCGCAGTCGGGCAAGACGCCCGGCACCGACCTGCGAGAGGGCATCAAGACCCTGCCCGTCCTCTACGCGCTGGCCGCCGGTGACTCCCCGCGCCTGACCGCGCTGCTGTCGGGTCCGGTGGCCGAGGAGGACGTCGAGGAGGCCCTGGAGCTGCTGCGCGCCGACCCCGCCATGGCGCGGTCGCGGGCGGAGCTGGAGGCGTGGGTGGACCGGGCGCGGGATGACATCTCCGGCCTGCCGGACATCCCGGCCCGGGAGGCGTTCCTAGCTCTGTGCGACTACGTGGTCCGGCGTTCCGGCTGAGGCCGCGCTCCTGCGCACCCGGGCGGCCTGGCGAGCCGTCCTGAGGCTGTCGTACGTGAAGATCGCCAGGGCCAGCCACACGATCGAGAACCCGATCCACCGGCTGGACGGCATGACCTCCTTGGCGATCAGCACCCCGCACGCGAACTGCAGGATCGGCGCGATGTACTGCAACAGCCCGATCGTGCTGAGCGGCACCCTGATCGCCGCCACGCCGAAGCAGAGCAGCGGCACCGCCGTGACGAGCCCGGCCCCGACCAGCAGCGCCGCGTGCCCCCATCCCTGCCCCGGGAACGTCGACTCCCCGCTCGCCTGCAGGAAGAACAGATAGCCGAGCGCGGGCAGCAGCAGCACCAGCGTCTCGATCGTCAGGCTCTCGGTGGCCTCGACGTTCGCCTTCTTCTTCACCAGCCCGTAGATGCCGAAGCTCACGGCCAGCACGAGCGCGACCCACGGCAGCCGGCCGTAGTCGAAGGTCAGCACCACCACCGCCAGCGCCCCGAACCCGACCGCCGTCCACTGCAGCGGACGCAGCCGCTCGCGCAGCAGCACCACCCCGAACAGCACGCTGACGAGGGGGTTGATGAAGTAGCCGAGCGCGGTCTCCACGACGTGGCCGCTGTTGACGGCGTAGATGTAGGTGCCCCAGTTGATCGTGACCGTGATCGCGGCCAGCGTGAGCAGGACGAGCTTGCGCGGCTGCCGGGCCAGCTCCCTGAACCAGGACCAGTGGCGGCGGACGGCGAGCACCGCGAGAACGGACACCAGCGACCACACCATCCGGTGGGCGAGGATCTCCACGGCGCCGGAGGGCTTGAGGAGAGGCCAGTAGAGGGGGAAGAGGCCCCACATGGTGTAGGCGGCGATTCCGTACAGCACACCGCGCCGAGAGTCAGGCATGAACCCCATTTTCGCCCGTTACCACCTTTAACCACAAATTTCATCCTCTAAGAGGAAATGTGTAGATCTCCTAAAGCGTTGCGAGAGATGAAGCCCGCCGGGCCCGCCGAAGCGGCCCAGGTAGGCTGAACCGAGGACGCGAGCTGGAGGTAATGCGATGGGCTGGCTGTTCGGCGGCAACAAGACATCGATGGTCCGGCCGGAGGACGCCCTGCCGGGCCGCCCGGAGCGGATGCCCGTGGCGCCGCGCCACGCGGTCCTGGACGCCCCGCTGGCCCCGCCGTACCCCGAAAAGCTGGAGGTGGCCGACTTCGGCCTGGGCTGCTTCTGGGGCGCCGAACGCAAGTTCTGGCAGACCCCGGGCGTCGTCACCACGGCCGTCGGCTACCAGGGCGGCTACACCCCCAACCCGACGTACGAGGAGGTCTGCTCCGGCCTCACCGGCCACACCGAGGCCGTCCGCGTGGTCTTCGACCCCGCCCGGATCTCGTACGAGGAGCTGCTCAAGGTCTTCTGGGAGTCCCACGACCCCACCCAGGGCATGCGCCAGGGCAACGACGTCGGCACCCAATACCGCTCCGCCATCTACTACCACTCACCAGAGCAGCGCAAGGCGGCGGAGGCTTCGCGGGAGGCGTACCAGGGGGTGCTGCGGGAGGCCGGTTACGGCGACATCACCACCGAACTGGCCGAAGCCGGCCCGTTCTACCACGCGGAGGACTATCACCAGCAATACTTGCACAAAGTGCCCAGTGGGTACTGCGGCATCGGCGGCACCGGCGTCGCATGTCCTGTCGGCTTGACGGCCGGCGAAGCGTAGAACCCGCTGAGACCATGACCGCTCCGAGAGCGTCCGCGTGGCCCTTGATCGCCACCGGAGAGTTGGGTAGGCGCGGGATAACTCGGAGTGGCCGAATTCTGTAATCGCATGACTGCGGCATCCCCAGCCATAGCATCATCGCTATGGCTTGGGGTAGCGTGGAGCTGGAGCCGGAAGTTCGGGAGTGGCTTGAGAAGCTCTCGGCAGAGTCGTTCGCGCGAGCGGCCTTCTATATTGACCTACTCGCAGCGGAAGGCCCGCTGCTGGGAGAGCCGTACACGCGACAGCTCGATGGCAAGCTGCGCGAGCTGCGGTTCTACCTTGATGATCTGACAATGCGGATCAGCTACTGGCTCGCTTCGGATCGGCGGATCATCCTTCTGACTGTTTTCCGCAAAACGCGAATGAGGGAAGATCGAGAAGTGGAGCGGGCGCGGCGGCCGTTGTCCCGCTGCAAGGACGAGGCGCACTCGGTGGACGAGGAGTGATGATGACCGAGCGGACCGATTGGGCTGATCTCCGTGACCGACGGCTGTCCGAGCCCGGGGCGGCCGAGGCATACGATGCGGCTCGTCTCGCCTTCGAACTCGGTCGGGCAGTACGACAGATGCGCGAATCTCGAGGGTGGAGCCAGAGTGAGCTGGCTCGTGCGGCTGACATGACGCAGTCAGCGGTGGCCCGTTTCGAAGGAGGAGGGACCGTGCCGACGCTGCCGGTCCTCGAGCGACTGGCCAGGGCTCTGGACGCCGAGCTGGAGGTGCGAATCAGTCCACGTGTTCCCGCAGCCTAAGCCTGATTTATCGCGCGAGATGAAGTGCTACCACCAGCAATATCTTTTTAAAGTTCCCAACGGGTACTGCGGCATCGGCGGGACCGGAGTCGCGTGTCCAGTGGGTCTGACGTCCGGTGACGCGTGAGGCGATGCTTGGGCAGGGGAGCTGCGGTTCTATACAGAAAGATGTACAGTTGATGTATGGCTGTTCTGCACGACCCTACTGAGCTGACCGTCACAGAGGCGGCCCAGCGAGGCGTTGCCCGCCTGGTGGCTGATGCGGAGCAGGGGACCGATCTGGTGGTCACCCGTCGGCATCAGCCAGTGGCGGCCGTGGTGAGTATTCGTCGGCTCCATGAACTTGAGGAAGCGGCGGCTGATTTGCGTGATCTGGCGCTTGTGCTCGCCCGGTCGGTCACGGACACGGGAGAGCGGGTCTCGCTCGATGAGGTGCTTGCCGCTTTCGGGCATACTCGCGAGTCGCTATCCGCCCTCCCGGACGATGAGTGAATCGTGTCCGACGTCGTCTTCACCGCGCCGGCAGTCGACGACCTCCGGCGCATTGGCCCAGACGCGGTACCCAAAGTGCTCAAGAAGATCCTTCTCCTGTTGGACAATCCCGAAGCTGGTTACCCACTCGGCGGGGAACTGACCAGCTTCCGGAAACTGGTGGTCAGTCGCAACACCTGGCGTGTCGTCTATCGCATCACTGAGGACAAGTCAGTGGAGATCTGCGAGGTGTGGGCTGTTGGTGAGCGGGCCGACGCGGAGGTGTACGCGGAGGCGACGGCGAGGGTCCGTGAGGTGGGTGCAGGCCGCCCCGAGATCATCCAGCTCGGCCAGGTGATTGAACGCCTTGGCAGGCTGGCCGATCACATCAGGGTGGAGAAAGCACCTCCCAGAGAACCGGTTCCAGATTGGCTCGCGGACCGGTTGATCTTCACGGTTGGGATGGCGCGTGAGGACGTTGCCGCTCTTGACCTTCAAGAGGCGGTCGACAGGTGGGCTGAGTATCGGTCCAAGGCTCATTAGGTCGTGCATCTATTGCCTGAAGCGAAGCGCTACCACCAGCAATATTTGTGGAAGAACCCGAACGGCTACTGCGGCATCGGTGGCACGGGCGTCTCCTGCCCGGTCGGCTTGACGTCGGGCGAAGCCTGAACCGTGCTCTCGCGGACGATGCCGGCGGCTTGACGGCTGGCGATGTGGCCTTCTTCGGCGTGAACGCCGTCCTCTCGGCGCATGAAGGCGCTCATGGACTGGAAGCAGCGTGAGCACGGCGAGAGAAGGACAATCGCCGGCCTGAGCGACGTCGGTCTCGAGCTCAGCCAGCGTGATCCTCATGCTGGCGGAGGCCTTGTCTGTTTCGCAGGCCGGCTCTCCTGGCGTTCGACCTTTACTCGGCCTCGTGGCGAGTCGTAGTTGGTACGCGGAAGATGGGACGCCCTATCAGAGACGCCGAGATTTATCTCTCGGGGACCGTCGCGCGTAATCGCCAGGTGAAGCCGCCTCTGCCTCAGATGCTGCGCTTGTCTTCGAGGTGGTGAAGGACGGTCAGTTCGTTTCCGTCGCGATCACGCTTGGCGCGCCCGAGGATGCCGACTGCGAGATAGTCGTGGTTCTCCAACTCGCTGGGATCGAGGTAGGTGAGAATGTCGGGGTGATGGCCCGTTACGGCCCAGCCCGATGCGTCGTCCAGGTCTATGACGTTGAAGTCGCCGGCCGGGGTGCCTGAGTGAACGGGGCCGTACTCCCGTAGGAGGATGGTCGCCTGCTGAGTGAGATCATCGGCCGGCTCCATCAGGATCACGCCGGTTCCGTGGGCGAACAGGTCCCCACGCCTTGGCGGGATCTCTACGGTGGACGTCTTGCGGCCTGCTCTCAACTGGGGCGTCAGCATCTCCTGGGAACATCTGCGTCTCCCCGGAAGGCGGTAGAACGAGGTGTTCCGGCCTTGGGACACCTCGTCCCATAGACTGGATGGCATGAGCGTGATGCGCGAGGAGCTTCATCACCTGGTGGACCGGCTGCCTGAGGAGAAGGTCGCGCCTCTGCTTCGCCTGGTCCGGGATCAACTCGATGAGCCGCAAACGGTTCGGGACTTGCCGTTCATCGGCATGCTGGAGGCGGAGCCCGATTTTGCGGAACGTGCCGAGGAGATCTTGCGGTCGGAGGACAATCACTCTTTGTGATCGTTCTTGACTCAGGGCCGCTGGTCGCGGCGCTCAATGGCCAAGACAAGCACCACGATGCGTGCGCGCGCCTTCTGAGGACTTACCCTGGTCCGCTGCTCGTCCCCTCCACAGTTGTCACGGAGGTGTGCCAGTTGGTCGAGAGGCGACAGGGCAGCAAAGCGGAGCCGGCCTTCTTGCGGTCCTTCGGGTCAGGTGTGACACTGGTCGATCTCACCGAGCAGGACGTGGACCGGATGAGCGACTTGGTTGAGCTGTACGCGAGTCTTTCTCTGGGCGCGGTCGACGCATCCGTGATCGCGGTTGCTGAACGGCTCAACGTTTCGGAGGTCGCAACGCTTGATCGCCGTCACTTCACAGTAGTCCGCCCGAACCACACCAGCGCGCTTCTCCTCCTGCCAGAGATGCTGTGAATTACGACCTGAAGTTAAGCGCTACCACCAGCAGTACCTGTACAAAGTGCCCAATGGGTACTGCGGGATCGGCGGCACTGGGGTTTTCTGTCCGGTGGGCGTGGCTCCCGCTGGTGAGTGAACAGGGCTGTCCGCGCGAGGTCTAGGCGCGATGCGTGATCCGTAGGACGTGGGCGAGGGCGTCGACTGCGGCCGGGTAGGTGCGCTCGCTCGGTGTTCCGTAGCCCACGATGATGCCCTGCGGGTGGTCTCCGGGGGCATGCCAGCGATCGCCCAGGTGTCCCACGCCCACGTCGTTGGCCGCTGCGGTCTGGAGTACCTGCTGCTCGGTCGGGCCTTCAGCCGGCAAGCTGATCAGGACCTGCAGGCCGGCGGCGATCCCGTGGACGGAGAAACCGGTCGGCAGGGGGCCCGGCTGAGCGTGGAGGCGGGCCAGTAGCAGGTCGCGCCGGCGTTGGTAGCGCAACCGGCCTGCGCGGACGTGCCGGTCGTAAGCATGGCAGGCGATGAAGTCCGCCAGCGTCAGTTGGCCGATGGTCTCGGTGTGACGGTCATTGTGGCGCTTGGCTTCGATCAGCGGCTCCAAGAGGTGATGGGGCAGCACGATCCAGCCCAGACGCAGGGCGGGACTGAGGGCCTTGGAGACGGTTCCGACGTAGGCGACATGGTCGGGCGCTGTGCCCTGGATCGCGCCGATGGGTTGGCGGTCGTAGCGGAACTCGCCGTCGTAATCATTCTCGATGATCAGAGCGCCGCTGGAACGTGCCCAGCCGATGAGGGCCCGGCGGCGTTGCGGGTCGAGGGTGTGTCCTGTCGGATGCTGATGGGCCGGGGTCACCTCCACGGCGTCAACCGACGGGAAACCGGGGGCGCCGAGCAGGTCGGTACGGGCGCCGCGCTCATCCACGGCGAGCGGGACGACCGCCGAGCCGTTGCGACGGATCACCTCCCGGTGGAAGGCGACTCCCGGATCCTCCGTCGCGATGGTGGCCGTGCCGGCCTCGCTGAGTACGCGGCTGAGCAGTGCCAGGGCCTGGACGTACCCGTTCGTGATCATGATGAGGTCCGGGTGAGCGAGGACGCCACGGGTGCGTCCGAGGTATTCGGCCAGTGCGGTACGCAGTTCGATCCGGCCGCGCGGGTCGTCATAGGCGTACGCGTCGGCTGCGGCGGAGCCCAGTGCCCGGCGGGTGGACCGCAGCCATGCCGCCGTGGGGAAGGCGGAGACATCTGGGTGGCCTGGGCGGAGATCGTGCCGGGGGCCAGGCGATGCCAGGTCATGCCGACCGGCTGCGCTGTCCGTGCGGCGCTGGGGGAGCCCGGCCACCGCCGTGCCCGATCCCTGGCGGGCGGTCAGGTATCCCTCGGCGATGAGCTGGTCGTACGCGGCTCTGACGGTTCCACGGGACATCCCGAGCTCCGCGGCGAGATTGCGGCTGGCGGGCAGCCGGGCATGGGGTGCCAGCCGTCCAGTTTGGATCGCGGCCCGTAACGCCTGCTCGAGAGCGGCGCGGCGGCCGGTTGCCGGGTCAAGTTCCAGATGCAGCTCGATACCGGAAGTGGGCCAAGAATTCGACATGTCGGTGGATCTTAATTCAGGCCCAATACTCTCGTAGCGTCGCTACGGTGACCATCGACGAGAGGCGCCCATCGTGTACGGGTCAGGCCGTCCACGCTCCAGGCCATCAGGTATGGCTGCTGGCGGTGAGCTATGGGGTGGCCATAGCCAACCTCTATTACTGCCAGCCGCTGCTTCCCGACATGGCACGGTCGTACGCCTCGGCCTTCGAGGTCGGGTACCTGCCTGCCGTCGGGCAGTTGGGCTATGCGCTGGGGCTGGTCCTGGTCGTGCCGCTCGGCGACATCGTCCGTCGACGCCCGCTGGTCTGCCTGCTCCTGCTCGTCGAAGTCGTGGCGCTCGTCGTGACCGGCACGGCATCCACCGTAGGCGTACTGCTGGCCGCGGGAGCGGTGATCGGCTTGGCCGGCGCGAGTGTGGTGAACATCCTCATCCCCTACGCCGCCACCCTCGCCGGCGAGCACGAGCGCGGCCGCGTCATCGCGACGGTGCTCAGCGGTGGCCTGGTGGGCATTCTGCTGTCCCGAACGATCGCCGGCCTGACTGCCGAGGCGTTCGGCTGGCGTGCGCTCTTCCTGGGTGCTGCGGTTGTGACGCTCCTGCTCACCGGCGCGCTGGCACGCACCCTTCCAGCAGCTCCCGCCGAGATGGCGATCGGCTACGCCGCGCAGTTCCGGGCGACCGTCAAGCTGGCGGTGAGTGAGCCGCTGCTCAGGAGACGCTCACTGATCGGTGCCTGTGCCTTTGGCGCGTTCGGGGTGTTCTGGGCGACCGTGGCGTTCCTGCTGTCAGGACCTTCGTACGAATACGGCGAAGCTGAGATCGGCCTGTTCGCGTTGGTCGGCGTCGCAGGTGCGATCGCTGCACACACGGTCGGTCGTGCTGTGGACAGGGGATGGCAACGCCAGGTGACCGGAATTCTCCTCATCGTGGGCGTGGCCTCGTTCGGAGTGATGGCGATCGGAACCCAGGGCCTGGTATGGCTCGTCGTCGGGCTCGTGGCGATGGACCTGGCGGTACAAGGCACACATCTGGTGAACATGAGCGTGGTCTATGGCCTTGTGAGCGTGGCACGTTCACGGATTGCTTCCGTCTACATGACCATCTACACCCTTGGGGGCGTGGCCGGCACCGCTGCGGGCACGGCGGCCTATCGGCTCGGCGGATGGGCTGCGGTCTCGGCGGCCGGCGCAGTGTTCATGGTCTTGGGACTGATCGTGTGGGCGCGGGACAATCATGGAGGTCTTCATGCAAGCTGACACGCCGACTCCTCTTCTGGTGCTCTGGGACATCGATCACACGCTGATCGACGCCGGCACGGTCGCGCGCCAGGCCTATGCCGAAGCGTTCCGTAAGGCGACAAATCTGACGCTGGAGCAGCCGTGGCAGTTCGACGGCCGCACCGAACTGGCCGCCGCTACCGATGCGCTGAGGGCTCACGGCCTGGATCCCGACGCCGACCTGCTGGACGCCTTCACGGATCTGCTGATCGCGGAACATCTGGACCGTGCGGGCGACCTGCTCGCTGAGGGGCGTGCGCTGCCGGGTGCGGCCGATGCGCTGACGGCTGTGGGGGCCGTCCCAGGAGTGCGTCAGTCAGTACTGACCGGCAACCTGTATTCGCTCGCGGTATTGAAGTTGGAAGTGTTCGGACTCGACCGCCACATCGACTTCCGTCTCGGCGCGTATGGAGGCGACGCCTTCGAACGCACCGACCTGCCGGCACATGCCTTCAAGCGCACCGAGCGGCATCTCGGCCACCGACACAGCGGCGCCGACTCTGTCATCATCGGCGACACCCTCCGTGACATCGCCACCGCCCACGCAGCCGGGGCCAGGATCGTCGCGGTCGCAACCGGAACCAACAGCGTCGCCGAACTACGAGCGGCGGGCGCGGACGTCGTGCTGCCGGATCTCACGGACACCCGCGCCGTCCAGCACGCTGTCACCGAAGGGAGGCGGCCCATCTGACCGGAGGGACAGGACCCGGCGGTGTGGCGGCAAGTGGTGTGATGCAGCCCGGGCGCGATGCCATTGACGCTGAGCGTCACCGAAGCGGCCCAGCGAGGGGTTGCGGTCTTCTCCGGGCCGGGAGGCGGGGTGCCCGTGATCAGTCGGGCTTGCTCGGCGCGGAAGTCGGCGCGGGTCCGCTGACGTGCACTGTACGGCCGAGCGGGAGTTGGCGGAGCTCGCGGCGTTATCGGTCCCGAACAACGTCACGTGTGGCAGCAGCCGCAGCCTGCGGGCGCGAGTGGAAACCGGGCCGTACGGCGCTGGACGCTCGGATGTCCTCCTTTATGCCGTGCTGTGTTGGTTGATCAGGGCTGCGAGGGAAGGGAATTCAGCCGCGTCGCGCCACTGCTGGTCCGGCGGTCTATCCGGCCAGGCCGGCCAGGAGCGCGGTGGTCCGGGCCTGTTCCTCCTCGGATCCGAGAAGCACCGCCACGAGCTCGGTCGCGCCGGCGTCGAACAGCCGGCGGATCTGGCGTTCGACTGCGGTCTCGTCGCCGATGATCACCGTGTCCTGAGGGCCGGCGGCGTGGCCGCGGTCGAGCATGGTGCGGTAGATGGGCAGCTGCCCGACCATCCCGAAGTTCTCGGTCACCCACGCCCGCCGGTCGTCCTCGTGCGAGGTGACGCAGACGACGGTGCTGGCGACCACGCGAGGCGTCCTGCGGCCCGCCGCCTTGGTGATCGCCGGCACGACGTGTTCGGCGAGGGCGGATGCGGTGGCCCAGGTCGTGATGGTGCCCTCGGCCAGTTCGCCGGCTACGGACAGCATCGCGGGGCTGAGCGCGCCGACGAGCACGGATGGCGGTGCGGCCGCCGCCACGTCGACCGCGCCTACGGCTGTGAGCGTCTCGCCCCGGTAGGTGACGCTCTCACCGCGCAGCAGCGGGACCAGCGCGGACAGGTACTCACGGAGGTGACGGGCGGGCCTGTCGAAGGAGTACCCGTACTGGTCCTCGATGATGTGCCGGTGGCTGACTCCAAGACCCAGGCTGAGCCGGCCGCCAACGGCCTCCTGGACGGTCAGCGCCTGCGCGGCCAGGGCGAGGGGGTGCCGGGGATAGGTGGGCACCACCGCCGTGCCGAGCTGGATCCCGGGTGTCTGTCGCCCGGCCACGGCCAGGGTGGTCAGGGCATCCCGGCCGGTGCGCTGGCCCAGCCACACCCCGGCGAAGCCGGCCTTGGCCGCGGCTTGGAACTGGTCGATGACCGCGTCCAGCGACGGTCCCATCTCATCTACGAACACTCCGATGCGCATCAAACCACCTCAAATTCGTTGACAAGGGAGTTCGTGACCATGTGATTCTCGGTTTCGCCTTGAGGTCGCCGCTATGCCGGAAATGCTAGGGATTCGACGGTCTGGAATCGTCCCCGCACGGTGGACAGTCGCGGGTAGCTCGCACGGGGGACAGGCGCGTCGCGCGCCATTCACGCACCGGCCCGGATCTCATCAAGCTGGGGCGACCGCCTGAGCGGCTTCGTCTTCGTCATCAAGATGGGTACTGCGGGATCGGCGGCACCAACGTCAAGCTAGGTGACCCGTCCGGCTGGGCCGCCTGCCCGACGAGCCTGGTCCCGACCGAGGATCGAGGCTCCAGGACCTGTCCAGCGCAAGGCAGGTCAGCGGCGGGGTGGCGTGCCACGACCTCGACAGAGACGTTGTGTTCCAGGACGCTGGGGGGATGAGCTGGAGGCGGCCCAGCGCGGTGAGGATCAGTCGTCCGCGGATCAGTATCTCGGCGGCGTCGGCCTGGCCGGGCGTCAGGGTGGTCAGCAGGGCGCACCAGCCACCAGCATCACTCCAGAGAGTGAGGGCAAGTGGGCCGATAGATCCTGATAATGGGCGAATGTTCGCAGCGGGCCGGGGCGGTAGTGCGGTTGACGGGGCGCTCGCCGTGGGCGTGGTCCTGGCTACGGTTGGGCCGCTTCTCCTCCCCGATCCCAAACCGTGGTGGATCATCGGGCTGGGGCTGCTGGCGTCGGTGCCGGTGTGGTGGCGTAGGCGGGCGCCGATGGCGGTGGCGGTGGTGGTCGGGACGGCGATGACGGTGATGGTGACGTGGGAGAAGCCGTTCCTGCCCTTCGGGCCGCTGCTGGCCGTCTACACGATCGCCGACCTGAGCCCCACCTGGAAGAGACTGGCGGCGATTCCGGGGATCGTGGCGGCTGTGGGTGTCTCGCTGGTGCTGCCCGGAGAGAACGACGAGACCTTCCGGCTGGTGGGGACTGCCTTTGTGGCCGCCTACGCGCTGGGCACCAGTGTCAGGGCAAGTCGCTCGCGAGCTGCCGAGCTGGCCGAGCGGGCGCGGCGGCGGGAGCAGGAGCACATCGCGGCGGCGGCAGAGGAGCGCACCCGGATCGCGCGCGACATGCATGACATCGTCACCCATTCCGTTGGCCTGATGGTGGTGCAGGCCGAAGCCGGGCCGGTGGTGCTCCGCAGCGACCCGGACAAGGCCGAAGCGGTCTTTGAAGCCATCGCCGACACGGGAAGAGGTGCGCTGGCCGAGCTCAGGGGAGCGCTCGCCGCGCTGCGGACCCCGGGCGAAGGTGGCGGACCGGCGTGGGGCCATGCCGGCGAGCGCCTGCGCGAGTCGCTGTTTCAGCCGCGTCTGGCCAACCTCCCCGCGCTGCTCGAGCGCAGCGGTCTCGAGGTGGCGAGCATGACCGTCGGCACCCCGCGTCCGATCACCGAAAGCGTTGAGGCCGCCGTCTACCGCATCGTTCAAGAGGCGTTGACCAACGTGCGCAAGCACGCCGGTATGCGTGCCGTACGCCTCACTCTGACCTGGCGGGAGAGCCTGACGGTGGAGATCGCCGACGACGGGCGAGGGCCGGGTGAGGGCGGCGGGTACGGGTTGGCCGGGATGCGCGAACGGGCGGCGGCATGTGGCGGGACGCTCAGGGTCGGGGCCGGACCAAACGGGGGATTCGTGGTAAAAGCTGAATTTCCGCTTGGATAGCTTGCGTGTTACGGGTGCTCATCGCCGACGACCAGGACCTCTTCCGCGCGGGGTTCGGGCTGATCCTGGACGCGCAGCCGGACATCGAGGTGGTCGGCGAGGCCGCCGACGGCGAGGAGGCCATCGCCGAGGCCAGGCGGCTCCAGCCGGACGTGGTCCTGATGGACGTGCGCATGCCGGGCAAGAACGGCATCGAGGCGACCAGGGAGATCTGCGCCACCACCGCCGCCAAGGTGCTCGTGCTGACCATGTTCGATCTCGACGAGTACGTCTACGACGCGGTCCGGGCGGGAGCGAGCGGTTTCCTGCTGAAAGACATCCGGCGTGACGAGCTCGCCCACGCCGTGCGTACCGTCGCCTCAGGTGAGGCCCTGCTCGCCCCGGCGGCGACCAGGAGACTGCTCGAGGACCTGGTGCGCAGGCCCGCCCACGGCGTCGCCCCCCGGCTGGCGGCCAGGCTGGAGGCACTGACCGACCGCGAGCGCGAGACGCTGAAGCTGGTCGCGCGCGGCCTGTCGAACGCGGAGATCGCCGCCGCGCTCGTGGTCACCGAGCACACGGTCAAGACACACGTCAGCCGCATGCTCTCCAAACTGGACCT
Source organism: Nonomuraea wenchangensis (assembly GCF_900111685.1). Lineage (GTDB taxonomy): Bacteria > Actinomycetota > Actinomycetes > Streptosporangiales > Streptosporangiaceae > Nonomuraea > Nonomuraea wenchangensis. The sequence goes on along the minus strand of NZ_FOHX01000017.1, from coordinate 66,666 downwards.
GCGAGACCGAGTCCAGGCTGTGGTGCTCGCCTACGAGTCCGGGCTGGTGGTCGCCGGTGAGAGTGACAACGAAGATCGCACCTGCGACTGACGCGCCGGCAGGGCAGGGGGAAGCACGATCGTCGGCGTGCAACGCATCCTCCTCACCCTCGCCTCAGCCGTCCTGATGCACTTCGGCACCGGTCTTCACCCCCTCTGGTGGCTCACCTGGCTCGCGCCGCTGCCCATCCTGTTCCTGGCTCGCCGGGCGGGCAGAGGTACGGCTTTCGCCGCCGGGACACTCGTCTGGCTCGCCGGCCAGGCGCAGATGTGGCCATATTTCACCCAGACCCTCGAAATGCCGCCCGCGCTGACCGCCGCCCTCATCGCCGGCCCCGCGCTCTGCTACGGCCTGGGCGTGCTGCTCTTCCGCACCCTGCTCGTACGCGGCAGGCCGCTCCTGGCGGCGGCGGCCGTACCGGCGGTCTGGGTCACCGCCGAGTGGGTCATGAACCTCGCCGGACCGCATGGCGCTTGGTGGAGCCTGGCGTACACGCAGGCCGACTTCCTGCCCGTGCTGCAGACCGCCTCGGTCACCGGGGTCTGGGGCATCACCTTCCTCCTGTTGTTCGTGCCCGCCTCGATCGCGGTCCTGCGGCCACGCGCGGCGGTGGTCTCGGGCGTGCTGGTCGCGCTCACGCTCGGCCATGGTCTCGTACGGCTCGCGACGCCCGCCGACACCGGAGGGCGGAAGGTCGCGCTGGTCGCGACCGACAACTCCGAGGATCTCGTCCGCCGGTACGGCGAGGCCGTCGACGCCGCGGTGGCCCGCGGCGCGGAGATCGTGGTGCTGCCCGAGAAGGTTTTCACGACCGCCGACCTGCCGTTCGCCCGCCCGGGGGTGGAGGTGGTCGCGGGGATCGCCATGGAGACCAACAGCGCGGTCGGCTACCCCTCCGGGGTGCGCTACGACAAGCACCACATGATCCCCGGGGTGGAGCGCAAGTTCCGGCCCGGCACCAGCTTGGCCTTCCTGGACGGCAACCGGCTCGGCCTCATCATCTGTAAGGACCTCGACTTCCCTGGCCTGGTCAGGGAGTACGGCAAGGCCGGCACCGCCGCCCTGCTCGCGCCCGCTTGGGACTTCGACGAGGACGCGTGGCTGCACAGCCGCATGGCGGTGGTGCGCGGTGTGGAGAACGGCCTGGCGGTGGCCCGTGCCGCACGCCAGGGATGGGTGACGGTCAGTGACAGCCGCGGCCGGATCGTGACCGAGCGCTACAGCGACAGAACGGGCATGACCACGGTCACGGCCACCCTGCCTCGGCAGGGCTCAGCCACCCTCTACATCGCCCTGGGCGACTGGGCCGCGTGGGCCTCGGCCGGGCTCCTGCTGCTCGCGCTCGGTGCGCTGGCCCTACGAAATCGTCCAGCTGAGCGAGAGCCAGACCGGCGGAACCACGACTCGCTCTGAGGTCGCCCTCGACTCCAGCCGCTCTCCAGCTCTCGTGTCGTGTTGGAGACCGCCGCTCACTGTGTTCCCGTCAAAGCAATGCGTGACTAGCTGGTGGCTCATGGCATCAACGCTATGAGCTGGGGTTCCGTGGAACTGGAACCAGAGCGACGGCACGACCAGCCTGGTCCAGTTGTGTGCGAGGAGCCGGATACCAGCGGGCGTGACCTTGTCCGGTCTGTTGAACGCCGCGACGAGGGACCCGTATGGTCAGTCCACCAGGCCAGCGCGGTAGGCGGCGATGGCCACTTGTACGCGGTTCGTGACGGCGAGCTTGACGAACAGGTGGGAGATGTGGCTTTTGACCGTGGCCTCGCTCATGTTCAGGCGGGCCGCGATCTCGGTATTGGAGCGGCCGAGCCCGACCTCGATGAGCACCTCGCGCTCGCGACCGGTCAGGGTCTCCAGCCGGGCGAGCGCGTCACGGCGGCGCCGAATGGGTTGGTCGGTGGTGAGCCGGTGGATCAGCCGCCGAGTGATCCGCGGGGACAGCATCGAGTCGCCGCCGTGCGCGAGACGGATGGCCTGGATCAGGTCGTGCGGCGAGGTGTCCTTGAGCAGGAACCCGCAGGCTCCCGCCTCCAGGGCGGTGAAGACATGCTCGTCGCTGTCGAACGTGGAGAGGATGATCACCGCGGGTGTCCGGGCGAGCCGGCGGATGGCCCCGGTGGCGGCGAGGCCGTCGTACCGGGGCATCCTGACGTCCATCAGGACGACGTCGGGCCCCAGGCGGCGGACCGCGTCGACGGCCTGGTTGCCGTCCTCGGCCTCGCCCACGACCTCCACGTCGGGTGCGGACTCGATGATGAACCGCAGTCCCGCGCGGATCAGCGGCTCGTCGTCAACCAGCAGTGTCCTGATCATGTGATTCCCTCGGGGATGCGTCCGTGGCGTGCCACGGCAGCCGGCCCTCCAGACGCCAGCCTCCCGCATCGTCCGGCCCGCCGCGCACCGTTCCGCCGATCAGCCGGAAACGCTCCGCCAGGCCCACCAGGCCGACCCCGGCGCCGGTCTCCATGCTCGGCTGGAGCGATGGTCCGTTGGTGACCGCGATCGTGACGCCGTCTTCCCTGCTCCCGGTCGCCGTGACCGTGACCGGGGCCCCGTGGGCGTGCTTGTGCGCATTGGTCAGGCCCTCCTGGACGAGGCGATGCGCGGCTCTGGCCGTTTCCCATGGCCACGTGCCGATATCGCCGTGCAGGGTGACGGTCCCGCCGGCCGATCGCCAGGAGTCCACCAGCCGCCGCAGGTCGGGGAAGCCGTCGTCGTCATCGTCGGGCCCGGCGCGCAGCACGCCAAGGATCTTGCGCAGCTCTTCGAGGGCCTCCTGCGCGCTGACCCTGATCAGCGCCGCCTCCCGCTCGATGCGCTCCGGCCCTGCGCTCGCGTTCACCTCAAGGCCGCCGGCATGCAGCGAGATGAGCGTGACCTTGTGCGCGAGCACGTCGTGCATCTCCCGGGCGATCCGGCCGCGCTCGGCGGACCTCGCCTGTTCGTTGCGCAGACGCTGCTCGGCCTCGGCGCGTTCGGCGCGCTCGCGCAGCGATCGGGTCAGCTCGCGGCGGGTGGTGGCGTACGCCCCTGCCGCCAGCGTGACCCCGGTCGCGGTGGCCGCCGAGATCAGCGCGTCCGTGCCCAACCGGCCGCCGTCCACCCACTGCTGGGCCAGGAACCCCGCCATGCCGATCGCCGCCAGCGCCGGGAAACGCGTGCCCGCGCCGGAGAACAGGCTGATCAGCAGCGGCCCCGGATTGCCCGACAGCACGTACGCGCCCGCCCCGGCGACGGCCACCGCCACCGGCCACCGGCCCCGGAACCACACCGCACCCGTGCCTGCCAGCCCGGCGGCGGCGATGACGGGTCGCGGCAGCGGCGCCCACGGCGTCTTGACTGCCAGGACGGTGAGGAACAGGCAGAGCGCCACGGAGGCCGCGTTGATCGCGTGTGGCCCGAGCGCGGCCATCCGCCGCAGCGCCGCGCGTAACGACAGCATCGGTCCAGCGTAACCAGGGCGGCGGCGCACCACCTCATACCGGCGTCGGCGCTGGACGCCGGGCGTCTCCGACTTTCGTCGGAGACGCCCATGGCCGCGATGGCGATGCGGCCGCGCCCTCGCCGGCCGCATCGTGGATGGCCTCGACAAGGTCAGGAGCCGTCCGTGCATGTCTTCCGTTCGATGCTCGTCGCGGTGTGCGCGGCGCTGATGATCCTCGTGCCGCGTCCCGCCGCGGCGGCTACCGAGATTCCGGACGAACGTGCTCTGGCCGCCTTCTTCGACGCCGCGATGGCGGACGGGCTGGCGGCCGACCATGTGCCAGGCGCGGTCGTCTCGGTGGTGGGCAGCGGGAAGATGCTCTTCAGCAAGGGGTACGGGCTGGCCGACGTCGAGAACCGCAGACCCTTTGACCCGGCCACCTCAATGGTCCGGATCGCCTCGATCACCAAGCTGTTCACCTGGACCGCGGTGATGCAGCAGGTTCAGCAGGGCAAGCTGGACCTGAAGGCGGACCTGAACCGCTACCTCACCGCGTTCCGGATCCCCGCGACCTACCCCCGGCCGATCACACTGCAGGACCTGATGGACCACACGGCCGGGTTCGAGGACCGCACGATCGGCGTGGGGTCGCCGAGCAAGGACGACGTGCCGCCCTTGGCGGACTATCTCGCCGACAACATGCCCGCGCGGGTGCGTCCGCCTGGCGAGGTGTCGGCGTACTCGAACTATGGGGCGGCGCTGGCCGGACACATCGTGGCGCGGGTGAGCGGGCAGCCGTATGACGAGTACGTGCGCGACCACATCCTCGACCCGCTCGCGATGCGGCACAGCACGGCCGCCGAGCCCGTTCCCGCCCCCTTGGCCGCGGATCTGGCGCGCAGCTACGACTACGAGGACGGGGCGTATCGGCGCAAGCCGTTCGTCTTCGACAACCTCGCCCCCGACGGGTCGATCAGTGCCACGGCGAACGACATGGCCCACTTCATGATCGCCCACTTGCTTGACGGACGCTTCGGCGACCGGCGCATCCTCGATGAGCCGACGGCCCGGCTCATGCACCGGCGGACGTTCGCGGCCGATCCGCGCATTGACGGGTACGCTCACGGGTTCAAGGAGCAGACACTCAACGGGCATCGCGTGATCATGCACGACGGCGGCTGGGAGGGCTTCCAGAGCGCGTTGCTGCTGGTGCCCCACGCCGGCCTCGGCCTGTTCGTCTCCACGAACAGTCCCGGCGGGGCCGACGCCATGACCAAGATCATTCCTGCCTTCTTCGACCGCTTCCTGCCTGGAAAGCGCGCAGCGCCCGACGGCGGTGCTTCCGTCATGCCTGTCGAAGGCTTCTACAAGCTCACCAGGTCCGCAGAGTCCAGCATCGAGAAGGTGGTCGCCCTGACCAGTTCCACCCGGCTGCGAGTGGCGGGCGGGAAGCTCACCTTCAGAGGCTCGACGTGGAGCCCGCTGGGGCCTGGGCTCTATCAGCAGAACGGCGGCACGCAGCGGCTGGCGCTGGTGACCGGCGGGAGCGATGTCGCGTACGTGGCCACAGACGGCCCCGCCTACCAACGCGTCCCCTGGTGGGATACCCCGCCGGTCAATGCCGTCATCGTCCTGCTGTTCGCCGTCACCGCACTGACCGCCGTGCTCGGCCTGCCGGTGGCCGCTGTGGTCCGTCCGGCCAAAAAGCGTCCCGTTTCGCGTGTCTGGCGCGCCGGGCGTGTCCTGACTGGGCTCGCCGCCGCGGTCGGACTGGTGTTCGTGGTGCTGTTCACGCTGGTTCTGACCGGCGACACGAGCATCCTGTACGGCGTGCCGACCAACGTCCAGGTCCTCCTGGTGCTGCCGCTGCTGGTCCTCGCACTCACCGCCGCCGCGGTCGGCACGACCGTGAGGGCTTGGCGGCGCGCGGGCGTCCTGGCCCGCTGCCATCAGGTGGTCGTGCTGGCGGGGCTGCTCGCCCTCCTCTGGTTCTGCCGGCACTGGAACTTGCTCGGCTGGCACCTGTGATCACTCAATCGCTTGGGGCGGTGAGCTGCCCGGTCGGCCTCACCGCCGGCGAGGCACAGGCCGCAGAAGGTGCCGAGAGTCTGGCCCTCGATCGCCTGGCGCCGAGCGCCGGTTGGGTCAGATTCGCTTCAGGAGAGGATCTTCAAGCCGGACCACTGAAGCGAATTGCAGGCGCTGTGGAGGCGTAACCGCCCGGAGCAGGGCCACGCCTCGCAAGAGAGGCGTGGCCCTGCTCATGCTCTGGGCCTTTACGGCGAGGGCTCGGCGCGAAGCGGCTTACACGGTGAGAAGGCCCCAGTAGGCCGCCCAGGGAACGAAGACCACCCCGCCTGCCATGAGCAGGGCGAGCCGTGCCCCACCGCCCGACCCGCGTCGGCGGATCGCGAGTGCCACCCCCGTGACGATGACACTGATCGTCAGTGCTTGCAGGAGCAGCCACAGCGGCGGCCGGCCGAGGACTGTGCCGTCCACGCCGGTAGCGCCGGTCGCGATGATCCAGAACAGATATGCCGGGGTGGCGAGTACGGCCACCAGTCCGCCGAGAGCCGTCAGGGCGGCCAGCCGGCGGAGCGGTGTCGGACTGCGGCGGAGCTTGTTGGGGAGGAGCCCGCTGACGAGGAAACCGGCGAACGCCGCCAGCATCACCGCCATCAGGGTGAGGTGCACGCCTACCGCCTCGTACCACGCCAGGGGGCGTACGGGCTCGCTCATCAGTGTCTGGGCAGGCGGTGGGTCGGAAGCGGCCGCGGGCGCGCCGTCGGAAAGTCCGGCGACCCAGTGTGTGATCGTCTCCAGGTATCCGAGAGCGAAGCCCGCGCCGGCTGGTTCCTCGAAGCCGGAGACGCTGCGTCGCATGTCGTGGTCGGCTCCACGGATCAGCCGCAGTGTGTAGTGGCTGTTTCCGCCCTGGGCCAGCGCCTGGCGGAACAGCCGCATGCTTTCGCCGGGGGGCGTCGACCTGTCGTACTCGGCGAACACCGCGAGCAGCGGCCGGCCTACCTTCTCGAGTGCGGTCAGCGGGGCGTTGCCGGCGTCGCCGAACAACCCGGCGGCCACCAACATCCTGCTGAGGTTCACCCCGATCGGCGCCTGTAGGGCCTGCTTCACCCCCGCGTGGGTGAGGTAGGTGCGATTGCTCCACAGCTGGGTCCGGTCGGCGGGCAGTGCGCTGGCACCGGCGACCACCACGAAGTTCACTGCGGCCGATCGAGAAGCGGCCAGTGGTGCGACCCAGCCGCCTTCGCTGTGGCCCCACACCCCTACCTTGGACGGTTGCACATCGGGTCGAGCGTGCAGCAGCCGGACGCCCGCTACGGCGTCGTCGGCGAGATCGGAGAAGGAGCTCGTCGCCCGCGAGTATCCGGCGCGCTTGTCGTAGATCAGCACCACCGTTCCCGCACGGGCGAAAGCCTCCGCCTCGGGCCTGTACGAGTCGCGGTTCCGGGCCCCGGCTCCGGCGATCAGCACCAGCCCCGGCCACCGCCTCCCGGCGACGGCGGGGGCGGGGGCGATCACGGTGCCCTGGAGGGTGACGGGGCCGTTCTTGAAGGTGACTTCGGTGTTCACCAGGTCGTCCGCTGCCGCGGGCGCCGGGATCGACAGGGGGGACAGGGCGAGGAAAACGACCGCGAACCAGCGGCGTAACCTGCCGTGTTTGCATTCGGGCAGCACGAAGTGCTCTCCTTTGCCTGGAGGTCGGGTACATCAGGGCATCGCCCATCGGGCGAGGTGTTGCGGCTTCCGCTGCCTGGGCCGTCGAGTTGCCGCTCGGCGGCCCAGGGCCTACTCAGGTCAGGCTTCCTCCTCAGGGTCGGGAAAGGCGATGAACCGGGTGAGCACCGTGCGCGAGCCGGGTGGGGTCTCCTCGGGTTCGCGCTGATAGCGCCTGAGCAGGGCGAGATAGTCCTCGAAGAAGTTCTCGAGCTCGTCCAGACTCAGCCGGATGGAACCGCGTGAGTACGGCACGGCGTCCGACCATTCGCCCAGTCGCTCACGCTGCGCCTGGAAGAGCGCGAAGGTCTCCAGGTCCTCGGTCAGCCAGAGTTCGTTGAGCTTCTTGATCGCGGCCTGCAGCTCGGGACTCTGCCGGCTCAGCAGGGGGAAGCGGAGGCTGAGGCTTGACAGTTTCCACCAGCGCTCGCGGCCCTGCCCTCGATCCGGCACCTCCTCGACGAAGCCGTGCCGGGCCAGTACGCGCAAGTTGTAACTGGTGCCCCCGGTCGTGATCCCCAGGCGGCCGGCCAGCACAGTGGAGGTGGCCTCACCGAGGATCTCCAATTCGCGCAGGATGCGCTGGCGTACCGGGTTGGCCAGCGCTTTCGCTGACGCGAGGTCCACGATGGGGTCTGTCACACATCCACGATAACTCGTGCATGAGAAATCGTGCACTCCGTCGGCATCCCGGGATGGTCGCTAACCTCTTCAGGTGATCTCGTATCGGCCGGTTGGCCCTGCTGACCTCGACCGTGTCACCGCATGGGTGGTGACCGAGCCCGTCGGCTGGATTCCCGCCGACCGTTACCTCACAGAACTGGCCGAGAACATGTACCGGCCCGAGTGGACGTGGATCGCCGAGGTCGGCGAGCGGATCGTGGGACGGGCGTTGTGGTGGGGGCCGAGGGACAGCGCGCACCCGGTCGCGCTCGACTGCCTCGACGTGGACCCCGCGGTGGGTGAGCGCACCGCCATCGCCGCCGAGCTGATCAGGGCCGCGCTGGCCGTGTTCCCGCGGCCGGTGCAGTACGCGATCAAGGTGGCCGGCGGTTGGCGTGAGGACCCGGCCACCTCGGCGGCCGTGGAGTGGCGGCGGGCGGCAGCGCGCGCGGCCGGCCTCACCCAGGAGGTGGAGCGGCTGCAGTTCGAGTGGGCGCCGGCCGGCGGGGTGCCTGCGGCGGGCGGGGCGCTGCGCTTCGTCGAGGCGTCCGATGAGGAGTTCCTGGCGGTGTTCGCGAGGATCGCCGAGGGCAGCCTGGACTACCAGACCCGGACGAGCGTGGCGGCCAAGGGCGTGGACGCGACCGCGCGCGAAGAGATGGACTTCTATCTCGGTGCGCCGGGCAAGCGGGAGTGGTGGCGCATCGCCTGTACGCACGAGGGCGAGGTGGCAGGCATGGCGATCCCCTCGGCGACGCCGTACAGCGTGAACGTGGGGTATCTCGGGGTGGTCCCGGAGTTCCGGGGGCGCGGATACGTGGACGAGATACTCGCCGAGATCACCCGCATGCACGCGGCCAACGGGGAGTCGCGCATCACCGCCACCACCGACGTGGGCAACGCGCCGATGGCGGCCGCGTTCCTGCGCGCCGGCTACCGCACCACGGAGATCCGGATCAACCTCTCCAACGACCTCCAGTCCTGAGGCCGTGCCCAATGGGTACTGCGGGGATCGGCGGCGCGAGCGTGGCGTCCTGTCGGCCTGACGACCAGCGACGGGGAGTGATGACTCAGGGTGCGCGCAGTGGGAGTGAGGCGGAGGCTCTGGCCGGAAGCCTCACTCCCGACGAACGCCACATGATCAGCGCTCTCGATCTTCAGCGCCTCGGCTCGCATGAAGCTCACCAGCGCGGTCTGACCGAGGTCCGGACATGTCAGCTCGGCGCCTCGTCGGTCCATTCGGCGACCTCATAGGTCTCGTACTCGGACAGCTCGCCAGGCTGGTGAAAACGGTCAGGCTGGCTGTCGGTCGTCAGGCGGCGAGGCTTGCCGTCGTCTCCCGGAGGGAGATCGCGGGAGCCGCGCGGCGGCGTCGCCACCAGGTCCCGCATGGCCAGCAGCGTTCCATTGTCGGGGTCGATGATCCACTGGCGTCGGTAGGTGCCGAGCTGCTTGGGTGCGGTGGAGAGGCCGAGGGGGATGGTCGTCTCCAACGGCAGGGAAATCACCACTCCGGTACGGCCCAACGGGTCGGTCGTCCTGCTCTCGACCTTGACGCCGGGCAGGGTGGCGAGCATCCGGAACGCGGCCGACCGCACCGCCGGCGGGACGGGCGCCTCGGCCAGCAAGGTGCCGGCCACATCGCTCAACGCCCGGACCCGCTTCTCACCTTGCAGGGCCCGCATCGGCTGCCTTGTGACTTTCGGGGCGTACGCTTCCCAGTTGCCTTTGAGATCCAGCAGCGCGTTCTGCAACTGCTCGGGCTGGGCCGGCAGCGCAGCCAGCTGTTGCGGTGTCATGCCGAAGAACCGTCGATCGCCCGCCCTGCGGCACGTTCGCTCCCTTTTCGGGGTTTCCAGGAACAGGGTGCCCGGCCCGTCCGCGGTCGCGACCTGCACCTTCGTGGGTGCTCCCGCCTTCCGCCATTTCTGCCTGTCGCGGGCGGTCCACGGGCGGGCAGGCAGGTCCTGGACGGCGATGCACGCCTTGCCGCGCTGATCGGTCCAGTCGTCGTACTGCATCCTCGCCTCGACCTTGTAGTGGTCCGCCGCGTTCTCGCCGACCGCGTAGATCTTCCCGGCGATTCGGGTGGTGTGCCAGTACGTGCCGGTCGGCCCTTTCCGTACATTGGCGGCGGCCACCAGCAGGGCGTTGCCCGGTGCCGGAGGGCTCCCGTTCTCGCCGAAACGGACCGGCTGATCCCGGCCCGATGTCAGAGAGACGGCGGCCAGGGTCGCCGCGGCCAGGGCGGCCGTCGCCATCATGCTCACCGTCGAAACCCTGAAGCCGCGGCGGGAGCGTGGCGGAGGATCAGAGCGCCAGTCGGCACGCAGGGCGATCGCCGCGATCTCGGCGTACGACAGCTCGCCCCAGGCCAGCAACAGAATGGCGCTGCGATCCTGGGAGCTCAGTGCGGCGAGGGCCTTCGCCAGATGAGGCCCTGCGCCGCGGCGGTCATGCGATCGCTGACCAGCTCGGCGATGCCGTCCTCGGCCGGGTCCACGCCTGTCCGGGCGAACGCCCTGTACATGCGGGTTTCCTGCCGATGGTGCTTGGCGATCAGATTGCTGGCGATGCCCCATAGCCACGCGGCGAACTCTGATCGCCCGTCGAACCGCCCCCGCTGCCGGAACGCGGTGGCGAACGCTTCCGCCACGATGTCATCGGCGAGAGTGCGCCCGAGGCGACGCTTGATGTAGGCGTGAAGTCGCGGCGCGTGACGGTGGAACAATTCGCCGAATGCCTCAGGGTCTTCCGAAGAGGCGGCGACAAGTTCTGCGTCGCCGGACCTCTCCGTAGGCCGACTCACCACTCTGGCCGTAGCCACGGGGCGGTGTGTCGTTTCATGGTTGGTTCCTCCGGGTCCAAGGTGGTTGATGTACCTCCTCTATCCCGAAGGGGGCTCCCAGGTTGCGTCCCTGTTCGTCAGGTCAAGCTCGAGTCACGCCTGGTGCGGGGCCTGGTCGGCAACCGAGACCTTCAGCAGTGCCGAGGAGGTCAGCACGCTCCCCACCGGCGCCTTGGCCCGGTCGGCGTCCACGACGACGCTCCGCACACCGAGGTACCGGTAGATCTCCCGGCCGAAGATGTACTCGTCCCGGATGCCGAGCCACGGGTTGACCCTCGCCGCGGCGACGCCCGTACGGCCGGCCGCGTCGACGGCCTTGCCGACGGTCGTGACGCCGGGGATGGCCGCTGCCGCACGGAACAGCGCGGCACGCTGCGCCGCAGGCAGATACGCCTCGGCGAGCAGGGCCCCGACCCGATCCCATGCCTCGGCTCGGCCTCGGCGCCGTGCGTGAGGCCGGTGTAGAGGTGCTGGTACATCTTCGCCGGCTCGGTGGGCAGACGGCTCAGGTAGGCGTAGTCCGTACGCAGGTACTCGACGCGGTCGTCGAAGTCGCCGAGCTTCCCCGGGCCGCGGTGGCCGAGGTTCTCCCACGCCTCGGGCGGAATCGGCCGGCCCAGACTTTGCGCTTCGACCTTGCCAGGAAAGTGGAGCCGCCACCGACGGTGTTCATCGCCGCTCTTGGTCTCCAAGAGGCCGTCGACATGTGGGCTGAGCACCGGTCGAAGCAGGGCCGAGCAGAACATCTATGAGCTGAAGCCCGCCCTATGTCCAGAACCGATCAGTGGCCGGCAGATGCGCCGGCGTGCGAGACTCCCCGCATGAGAGCGGCGAGTCGGGTGCTGGCCGTGCTGATGGTGGCCGTTGCCGGTTGTGCGTTCAGTCCCGATACGGCCCCCGCCGGCCGTACGTCCTCGCCTGGCCGCGACGACAGTGCGGGGCCGGCAGGCGTGATCTCGCCGCGTCCGGCCGGTGCCGTGGAGCTTCAGGCGTTGCCGGCTCGGCCGGCGAGGTGCGCGTTGCCGCCGGAGGGGCGTGACGACCTGCGGGCGTCCGAGGTCGCGACGGCGTGGCGCACGCTCTGGGTCGACCGGGCCCGCGGATCCATGGGTCTGCTCGCCGCAGCCGCGGACGGCACGCTCTGGACCACCTTCTGGGAGGAAAGGGAGCGCGGAGGCGCCTTGGAGGGCAGGAGCGGAGGGGTGCGTCGGTGGGACGGGGACGCGTGGCAGACGTTCGAGATTCCTGCCCTTCCCGGTCGTGGTGGGCAGTCGGTCGTCGCGGTCGCCGCCGACTCAGCGGATCAAGCCTGGGTGTTCGGCCAGTCCAGTGACAGGAAGGGTGCGGACACGGTCGGTTTCATCGGCACGTACGAGGGCGGCCGGTGGCGTACGGAGGCGCTGGCGAAGCCGGCGGCCGACGCGATCGGGTGGGCCTACACCTCCGCGCGCTCCGTTGGAGCAAACCGCACGTGGGCGGTGAACGGTCAGGTGGGGCTGCTGTGGACGGGGCGGGAGTGGCACCGCCATCAGCTGCCCGCTCGGGCGGGCGCGCTCGGCTCGGAGGGTGAGCAGGTCTGGGCGGTGACGGGGGAGCACAGCGGGCAGCCGGTGGCGATGCGCTGGGAGCGGACGGGCTGGCGCCTGATCGGGGTGCCCGTACTCGAGACGCCGGACCACGAGGTGTCGGGCGGCGTGCTCCGGGATGTCGGCGTGATCGGTCCCGATGACGTGTGGGTGGTGGGCGGGGTCTCGTGGCTGATGGAGCACGAGTACGACGACGAGCACGAGCCACTGGAACGGGGCCGCCCGGTGGCTCTGCACTGGAACGGGAGCTCGTGGACCTGCCACTGGGGCCCGCTGGGGTCGAGCTCGGGGCGTCCTGCTGGGCGGATGACCAGGTTCGGCGAGGCGGAGCCCGACGGCAGGGGCGGCCTGTGGGTGCTCGGGCGCGACGACCTGCTCTGGCATCTGTCCGACGGGCGCTGGACCCGCCACCGGGTGCCCGCGCCGGCGGGGTACGCGGCCAAGGTCAGCTCGCTGGCCCGGCGGCCCGGCACGAGCCAGGTCTACGCGGTCGGGTCGGTGACCTCGGAGAAGGAGAACGCCTTCGACGTCTCCCACGCCGCCCTCTGGCGTGCGGGCTGAGCGACGCGGTGAGCGCGGCCGGGCGCTCAGCGCTTGTCCCGGCGGCGTGGCTTGCCGCCCACCCCGCCGAACAGCGCCAGGCCCTTCACCACGAGCACCGGCGCCGACGGGTCGACGTCCTCGCTGCCGCGTACGTCGAAGCCGCCGAAGATCCCGATGCCCTCGCTGCGCACCTCCATCCCCTCGGGCACGATGATCTCGGCCCCGCCGAAGATCGCGGTGATCCTGAACTCGACTTCCCTGGCCTCGAACTCGGCATTGGTCAGGTCGAACCGCATGCCGCCGAAGAGGGCGAACCCCGTGGTCCGGCGCCGTACGCGCCAGCGGCCCTTGCGCTCGCTGCCGCCGAAGACGGCGATGACGTTCTCGGGCGCGGACTCCGTGGCCGACGGGTTGGAGACCAGGTTCGGGGTCACCGGGTGGCGCCGGTCGATCTGGAGGTCCTGGGTGAGGAGCTGGAGCTCTCCCATGGTTTTGGCCTGGTAGAGCTTGTCCAGGCGCTCGGAGTACTCTTCGTGGCTGAGCTGGCCGGTGCTCATGGCTTCACCGAGCACGGAGGCGATCTGCTCCCTGTTGCTGTCCGAGGCGCGGAGGTGTGACAGCTGGGGGTCCCTGGGCGAGGGGCTGTTTTCCATACCGGTCACGATAGTACGCGTTTGTCTCGATTTGGGGCTCGGAGCAGCCGATCGCAGTCACCGTTCAGGGGCGGTTGAGGTAAAGGAGGACGGCCAGTACGCGGCGGTGGTCCTCCTCCGAGTTGGCCAGGCCGAGCTTGGCGAGGATCGAGCTGACATGGGTCTCCACCGTCCGGTCGGTCAGCCAGAGGCGCCGCGCGATGCCGACGTTCGTACGGCCCTCCGCCATCAGGGCCAGCACCTCGCGCTCCCGCGCGCTCAGCGACGCCAGAGGGTCGTCGGCCCGCCGGCCGCCGATGAGGCGCGCGACGACCTCGGGATCGAGGGCGGAGCCGCCCGCGGCCACCCGCTGCAGCGCGTCGAAGAAGTCGTCCACGTCGAAGACCCGGTCCTTGAGCATGTAGCCGAACCGCCCGCGGGACACCAGATCGACGGAATGCCGGGTCTCGACGTGCTGGGAGAGCAGGACGATGCCGAGCTCCGGGTGGCTGTCGCGGATCTGCCTGGCCGCCCGGGCGCCGTCGTCGGTGAGGTCGGGCGGCATCCGGATGTCGATGATCGCCAGATCCGGGCTCGCGGACGCGACGGCGGCGATCAGACCGGGGGCGTCCTGGGCTTTGGCCACGACCTCGTGCCCGGCGTCGGAGAGCAGGCGGGCCAGCCCCTCCCGGAACAGGGCGGAGTCCTCGCCGATCACGATGCGCACGGCAGCACCGCCTCCACCAGGGTTCCGCCGCCCGCCGGGCTGGACAGCCGCAACGTGCCGCCGGCCGCCTGCACCCGGTCCACGAGGCCCGCCAGCCCCGTCCCCGGGCGTATCTCGGCTCCTCCCGGCCCGTCGTCACTGACCCGTACGGTGACCCGGTCGTCGGCACGGCTGACGCGGACGCCGATCGCCGCGAGTCCGGCGTGCTTCACCGCGTTGGTCATCGCCTCGCTCGCGACGTAGTAGGCGGTCATCGCCACGTCGTCGGGCAGGTCGTCGGCCGCCACGTCGGCCGCCACGTCGAGCGTCACGGGGACCGGCACCTTGCCGGCCAGCATGGACAGCGCGTTCCCGAGCCCGTCGTCGAGGCTGCTGGGCCGCAGGCCGTGTGCGATCTGCCGCAGCTCGGTGACCGCGGAGGCCAGCTCCGCCACCCACTGGTCGAACAGGCCGTCCACATCGACGGTGCCGTCGTCGAGATGGCGTTGCGCCAGCCGGATCGCCATGCCGAGGGAGACCAGGCGCTGCTGCGCCCCGTCGTGCAGGTCGCGTTCGAGCCGCCGACGCTCCTCGTACCCGGTGTGCAGCAGCCGGGTACGGCTCGCCTCGGCCTCGTCGAGCGCCCGGCTCACCTCGATGCGCAGCCGGACCACCTCGATGAGCAGGGCGCCCGCGGTGGCCGCCTCCCGCAGCAGCTCCCGGGTGCCCGCTCCGCCGCGCACGATGGCGCCGATGTCGTGGCCGCCGAGCCGTACGCGGGCGACGAAGGCGTCCCCGGGGTCGACCGGGGCGCCGGCCGCGTCCACGAGCCCGGACGTGCCGGGCAGCCGGTAGCCGACCCGCAGCGCCGGGTCGCGCAGCGCGGTGCGCAGCGTCGCCTCCAGCTCCTCGGGCTGAGCCTGGCCCGCGTGCGTACGGTCACGCAGCTCTTCGACGGCGCTCAGCACGGCCTGCCGGGCCGGGTAGAACCGGCGATCGACCCAGCGCTGGAGCCGGACCCGCAGCGGGGACAGCGCGGCGGCGCAGATGGCCGTGCCCGCGGCCGCGGCGACGGGCGAGCTCCGGCCGGTGCCGAGCCCCACCAGGAACGAGGCGGCCGTGTAGAAGCCGAGCAGGAGCGCGGTCACCAGGCCGTAGGTGACGGCGGCGCTGATGGCGCGGTCGATGTCGTAGAGGTCGTGCCGCAGCACGGCGATCGCGGTCGCCACCGGGATGGTCAGGGCCGTCGCCGCCAGGCCGATGAGCGCCGGCTCGGGCCCGTCGAAGAACAGGTAGCCGGCCCAGCAGAGCAGCAGCGTCAGCGGGAGACAGGCGGCACCGAGCGCGAGCCACTTGAGCTGGGCCCGCGCCACCTCCTCGGTCGTCCTGCGGTAGCGCAGCACCACGGCCGCCGCCGAGCCGATCAGCAGTCCGAGGAAGACCGGCAGCAGCGCGACGGCCGCCGTCCGCAGCACCGGCAGGTAGGACTCGGGGAGCCGGAAGGGGTGCGGCACGGCCTCGAACGGCGGCCGGTAGGGATCGGGGTCGAACACCGAGATCAGCATGAAGAGCGTCGGTACGACCAGCAGCCCGGCGACCGCCCAGCGCCACCGCCGTCCCGGCAGCCGCCCGTCGGGGAACACCAGCATGAGCAGCGCCGCCGGCACGTACAGGAACATCCAGTCGCCCTGCGACAGGGCCACGTACAGCTCGGGGACCGGCAGGTCAGGCCGCCAGGCGACGGCCGAGGCGTACAGGTCGTCGACCGTGACCCACACCGCGGTCGCGCCGACCAGCATGAGCAGCGGGCCGACCACGCTGCCCGGACGCCGGACGGCGACCAGCGTCCCGAGCACCACCGAGGGGAGCGCCAGCGTCGCGCCGGTCGCGAACCTCGCCGTGGCGCCTGCGTCGCCGCTGATCGTCGCCAGCACCACCCCGGCGCCCGCGAGCACGGTCGTCAGGGCCGCCAGGGCGAACGCGGACAGACGGGAGGTGGTCACACCTGAACGCTAGGCCCCCGGGACCGCCGGGTGAATACGTGCCAGTACGGAGACACGTCCCGTGCCTGCCCGGATCCGGGAGGGAGGGCGGGCGGCGGAGACTCCGGATCGGTACAGATTCCGCTTCGTTCACAGGGAGGATCCCATGAAGCGTTCCCGTCTCCTCGTCGCCGGGCTGATCGTGTGCGGCCTGCTCGGACTCATCGACGTGGTCATGCTGCCGTTCGGCGACGGCGAGCACCCTCCGTTCGCGGTGGCCGCCGCCGGAGCCGCCCTCGGAGTGATCACCCTGGCCGGCATCGTGCCGGCCTGGCGCGGCAGCCGGGCCGGTGCGGTCGCCGTGATCGTCAGCAGGCTGCTGTCGGGGCTGACCGCCGTGCCCGCGTTCTTCGTCGACGGGGTTCCCGCCGAGGCGATGACCGCGGCCGTGGTCGGCGTCGTGCTCACCCTCGGCGGCGTCGCACTGGTCGCGCCGGCTCTGCGGTCCCAGAGCTGACCCCCGCACCCCTACCGCTGCTTCCTCCCGAAGGAGAATCATGGAAACGTCCGTCCCGTCCTCCGTACCGTCCTCCGGCGGCGTGCCCGCGCCGGCCGATCCGTCGCCCATCCGCAGTGTTCCGCTCGCCCTGGCGCTGTTCGCCGCGCCATGGGGGTTCATCGTCGCCAACGGCGCCTACGCGTGGGTCACCCGCTCCGGGGGGAGCGACGGCAGCGGCGCGGAGGCGCTCGCCCTGGCCGCGGCCCACCCCGGCCTGTACCGCCTCGCCAACGTCGCCGCGATGCTGGCCAGCATGCTCATGGTCCCGGCGGTTCTCGGCGCCAAACGGCTCGTGGGAGACCGGAGTCCGAAACTCGCTTTCGTCGGCGCCGTGATGATGGCCGCTGGATACATCTGCTACTTCGGGGTCGCGCTCAGCGGGATCACCGACGTCGCCATGGCCGAGCACGGCGGCCCCGTCCAGGACTACGCGGTCGTCATCGACAACAGCCAGAGCGACCCGTCGACGCTGTGGGTGTTCCTGCTCTTCGTGCTGGGCAACCTGGTCGGGACGCTGCTGCTCGGCCTGGCCCTCCTCCGTAGCCGCAGGGTCCCGGTCTGGGCCGCCGCCGGGGTCCTCGCCTGGCCTCCGCTCCACGTGATCGGACTGGTGGTCGGCAGCGAGTGGTTCGAGGTCACGGGCGCCGTCCTGCAGGCGGTCGGCCTGGTGGTCACCGGCGCTCGCCTCCTGGCCGCGCCTCGCCCCCGCCCGTGATCAGGTGGCCCCTCGACCGGGCGAGCGTGAGGTGCGGTCCGGTCGAGGGGCGTACGGACACTTCGAGGACGACGGCATGGGCGCCGTCGGCGTCGACGAGGTGTTCTTCCACCGTGGGGCCGGTGACGGCGAGATGGTGACGGCCCAGCCAGCCGAACAGGTCCTGCCCGGCGCGGACCACGTCCGTCGAAGGCGGGACGACGGCTCGTACGACGGCGCGAGCGGGCAGGATGAGCTGCTCGCCGTCGCGATCGGCGCTCACCGCCGCCGTGAACGCGCCGGTCGGCTCCCCGCGCAGCCAGGTCAGCAGGGTCGCCGGCGGCCCCGGGCACAGCGCGGCGAGCTCGGACGGGTGGTCGAGGCGCACCCGGCGGACGCGCAGGCGGCGCGAGCCCAGCGTGGTCTCCTGGGGCAAGATCGACATGGGCGTGGTCAGACGGTCCTCGGCGTGGGCCGCGGCGGCGGCGAGGGCGGCGATGTCCTGCCTGAGGCCCGTCACGATCTCGGCCAGGGCCTGTCGCAGCTGGGCTTCAGGGGCGTCCAGCAGGTCGGCGATCCGGCGTAACGGCAGGCCGAGGCGCTGCAGGCCGCGGATGCGTTCCAGCCGTGCCAGCTCGGCCACGCCATAGTGGCGATAGCCGGTGACTCGGTCCACCGCGGCGGGAGGCAGCAGGCCGATCCTGTCGTAGTGGCGCAGGGTCCGTTCGGAGACGCCGACCATCCGCGCCAGTTGCCCGATCCGCCACACCCCTCGCTCCTTCCCGCGGCAGGTTGACTTTGTCCCTGCGGCAAGGTCCTACCGTCACCGTCCATGACCGACGCGAACCCTCGGACGAACCGGCTCACCGGTGTCCTGCTGTTGACCTCGTTGGTGGCCATGGTCGCCGGTGCGGCCATCGTGGTGCCATCGGGGTTGACCCTGAATTCGGCCGATCCCGTAGCCGCGCTGGCCGCGGTGCGCGAGCAGCCCGGGCTGCACCTGACCGAGCTGGCCCTCGACGTACTGGGCTGGCTGGCACTGACGGCGGCCGGGCTCGTGATGGCCGCTCGTCCCGCCCAGGCGCCCGGACCGCACCTGACGACGCCGGCCGGCGGACTGCTGGCCGCCGCCGGGCTGGCAGGTCTGCTCCATGACGCGGGGAACCTGGCGCTGACCCAGTTGGCTGCCCGTCCCGCCGCCCCGGCGGTCGCCACCGTGGCCTGGGCGGTGCTGCTCACCGCCAAATGGGCGGTCAACCTGGCCGGGCTGCTGTGGGTCGCCGCCACCGTCGCGGCGGCGGCCGGCGTCCCGATGCCGGCCCGGCTCCGCGTCGCCGGTGCGCTCGCCGCGGTGTCGGGTGCGGCGGCGGTCGTGCTTCCGTGGACGACCGGGACCGACGGGCCGACGGTGGCGCTGGAACAGCTCGGGTACGCACTCCACCTGCCGATCATGATCTGGTACGGGGTCCTGGGCCGGTGCTACCTGCGCGGCCAGAACTCCCGCCGGTAGATGTCGTCCAGGACGCGCCCGTCCCCGTCAAGGAGATGGAATGGGCCGGGTCAGACAATTCCAGGTCGATCGCCGCCAGCAGCAGCCTCGCGTTCCTCGGCACCCGGTCCGCCGCGTGGCCGGCCGGCGGTCGCGGGCCGCGGGTCAGCTGCGCCAGTCTCGTCAGGTGACGTCGTTCCACCTCGTCCAGGTCGAGCACGTCGGCGATCGAGCTGAGCGCCGCGTCGGAGGGGCGTACGTTCCTGCCCTGTTCCAGGCGCTGGTAGTAGTCGGTGCTCAGCCCGGCGAGGGCCGCGACCTCCTCGCGCCGCAGTCCCTCGACCTTCCGCCTCGGGCCGGGCTCCAGCCCGAGGTCCTGCGGGGTGGTCCTCGCGCGCCGGGAACGGAGGAACATCCCGAGCTCCCGGGCCGCTGCCCGTTCGTCCGCCGTGGTCGAAGTTTGCAACCCAGGTTCGGGAGATCCAGGGAGTTGTCCGCTGCCGGACCTACCGTCGGCGGTGCGGCATCGACCTGCCGTTGAGCCTGCTCGCCGCCCCCGCCCAGGCGGCGACGCTGATCAGCACCTTCCCGCCCACCGAGTACGGGGGGGTACCGCTGCGAGCTGACGCCGACGGCGTGGTACCTCTACGAACGCTGAGAGCCCATTTTCGGCCGGCGGAGCGATGATTTTCGGGCCGGAAAACGGTCTAAGGAGTTATGAGCACTCAGTCGAGCACGTACGCCATCCAGCCCATCTTCTGCACCGCCGACATCGAGCGGTCGAGGTCCTTCTACGTCGAGGTGTTCGGCGCGGAGGAGCGCATGCGCGTGCCGGGCGACGACGGGCCGTTCTCCGTGGAGCTCCGGATCGGCGACGCCGGCCTGGGGCTGGTCGCCTATGGGCCCGGGGTCGAGGTCCCGCCGGGCCGGGTCATCGTGGCCGTGTTCGTCCCCGACGTGGACGAGCTGCTGCCGCGGGTGGAGGCGGCCGGCGGGAAGGTGCGTGGCCCGGCCAACGACATGCCGTGGGGCCACCGGGTCGCCCACGTCACCGACCCGGATGGCAACCTCATCAACCTCACCCAGCAGCTCTGAGCGTCCAGCGAAAAGTCACTTGACGTGGGCGGCGACGGCGCGGGCGCAGTCGAGCGGGTCCGTACGGGTGGTGTCGAGCTCCACGTCGTACGAGATGCCCTGGTGGACGGCCGTCGCCTGGGACGCGGCCATGCCGGCGGGGCGGTCGCCGCGCGCCGCCTCGCGGGCCGCGGCGACGTCGGCGTCGCACCGCACGCCGACCCACAGCACGCTCAGCCCGGCGAGGGCCTGCCGCCATCGCTGCTGGGAGTCCGGGCCGCCGATGAACACGTCGTCCACGACGACCCGGGCCCCCGCGCGGGCCATCGCGGCGATGCCCGCCGTCCACGCGCCGTCCAGGATCTTGAACTCCGGTCCGACGACCACGCTGCCGTCGGAGGCGTAGGCGACGCCCGCGTCGGACTCCCGCAGAGAGGGAGGCAGCGCCTCGACCATGGTGTCGACCGAGAAGGCGAGCCACGGGTCCGGCAGGACCGCCTGAAGAGACCGCGCGATCGTGGTCTTGCCCGAGCTGGAGCCGCCGTTGAGAACGATCACCTGAGTGGTCATCGCGCCATCGTACGGGACGCGGGGGCGGAGCCTCAGCCCGCGGCGAGGCCGGACCGGATGGTCTCGGCGGAGGCCGGCACGCCCGGCGACTCCCAGAAGTTCGCGGCGTCACCGGCGTACGGATCGGCGTAGACGGGGGTGCCCGGCTGGAACCGCCGGCCCTCCGCCAGGGCGCCCGCGTCCACGGCGTCGTAGCCGATCGCGTCGAGGAACGCGGCCACCTCCGCCTTGGCCGCCGCGTCGTCGCCGGCGATCGCCAGGGCGCTGCGGTCGGCGGCGCCGGCGGGCCGGGCCAGCGTCGCGAGGTGCCGGAAGAAGATGTTGTTGAAGACCTTGACCACCCGCGACTCCGGCAGGTGCCGCTGGAGCAGCTCGCTCGACGTGGTCGAGTCGTCGTCGAGCTCGGGGAAGCGCCCGTCGCGCTCCGGGTAGTAGTTGTTGGTGTCGAGGACGGTCTTGCCGGCCAGCGGCTCCACCGGCACCTCGCGGTACGCCTTGAGCGGGACGCTCACCACCACCAGGTCGCCGGCCGCCGCGGCCTCGGCCGCCGTCGCCGCCCGCGCCTTCGGGCCGAGCTCCCCGACGAGGTCACGCAACGTCTCGGGACCGCGTGAGTTGCTGAGCACCACGTCGTAGCCTGCCGCGACGGCGAGCCGGGCGACGGTGCCGCCGATGTGTCCGCTGCCGATGAGAGCGATAGTCGTCATGCATGCTCTATCACCGGGAGACGCTCTGGCATTCCTCAGCCGGCGGCGGCGAGCTCTTCCAGCGCGGCCAGGGTCGGCAGCTCGAAGGGCCGGCCCACCGGCACCTTTCCCGCCCGCCCGTCCTCGGGCTCGCCCGACCAGTGCCGCAGGGCCGCGAGCGGGCTGACGCCGTTGGCCTTCGCCCAGCGCAGCCGCCGCGTCCAGGCCACGGCGGCGTCGAGGGCCGGGTCGCCGGCCTGCTCCCGTGGCACGTACTGGGCGGCGTCGTCGGTGGTCGCGGCCCACAGGTAGCCGATGACGACGTCGTCCTTGAGAATCGGCATGTAGCGGATCGGGGAGGCCGTGGTCCGCGGATAGGAGTCGGGAGCCAGGACCGTCTGGAACGCGGGCTCATCCTTCAACGACATCGCTCACCCTCCTTCGTCAGGGCCCGGCATCGTCGGGCAGCACCCAGCCGTAGACGTGCCACTTGCCGTACACCCGCCGCACGTCCTCGGCGAACCACGATACGCCGGAGCCCAGCAGCAGCTCGTTCTCGGGCAGATTGCTGATGGGCTTCACGTACAGGGCCGGGGTGTCGGGCGGCACCCGCAGGTGCAGCACGACGTCCCCGCCGAAGATCGGCTCGGTGCCGATGTTCGTCGAGAAGAAGCCGGGGTCGCGTTGCACGGTTCCGGGAAGCTCGTGGACGGGCACCGTGAACAGTTTGTTGGTGAGGCGCACCACCCGGTACACGTCGATCGTCTCCGGGACGGTCTGGCGGCGCAGCACGTCGTTCAGCAGCTCGATCTTCCGCTCGACGCGTCCCTCCGGGTAGAGGAGGGGGTCCTCGCCGCCGCGCAGGCGGCCGTTCATCTCGATGTAGCCGTTGCCGGCGTAGTGGCGGACCACGTCCAGCTCGCTCCCCGACAGGTCCTTGAGCACCGGCTGCCAGACCGTCTCACCGAACGATGGGTGGACGAGGCGGGCGCCGAAGGGCGCGTCCAGGGGGATGTGCGGGGCCGGCGCGCTGTAGTAGAGGCCCGTCTCGGTGCGGCGGATGGTCTGCTGCAGCGGCGGGCTCGGCCCGTCCGTGGACAGCCCCGAGTAGGTGGAGAAGTCCACCGGCGGCTTGAACCGGCGTTCCGTCCCCGTCGCCACGTAGTGGTCCTTGGGCGGCGGGGTGGCGGGGGTGTCGTGGTACAGGTCCAGGATGTCCGGCAGGGCCTTGGCCAGGGCGGGGTGCAGCTCCTGGTGGTTCGCCATCTGGGCGATCTCCGGCAGGGTGAACCACCGGGCGGCGCTGGCCTCGAAGGTGTCGAGCCTCGGCGTGAACATCGGCCCGTCGGCGGCCAGGTTGGTGTACTTCCAGCCGTTGTTTCCGACCTCCACCGCGTGCTCGCCCTTGAGCTGGAGCTGGTCGAGGTAGCTCTGGCCCACGCCCAGCTCCTCGCCGAGCTCGCGGGCGGCGCCGTTCACCGGCGTTTCGAGGCTGTCCAGGGCGCCGCCGGGCAACTGCCACTTGCCGGCGTTGGAGACGTTCTGGCTCTGTTGCATGAGCAGGTAGCGGGCCTGGCCCGGGCCGTCGGTGCTGCGGATGAGGACGCCCGCGGCGCCGTACCTGCCCCAGAGGCCGCCCTGGACGTAACCGTCGCCCGACCTGCCGGGGTTGTCGAGGATCCGGAACGGTCCCGGCGTCTGATTCGGCAGGGCGTGCGGAGTGGAGCCGCTCAGCGTGGTGTGAGCGGTGATCGGCAGCGAGACCGTGCTGGGCGGGGAGCTGTGGCTCTTGGTGCGGCTGCTCCAGAGGGGATTGTCGGTGACGGCGGGTGACCCGTGACGGGTGCCCGGCTTGGCGGACGCGTACGGGCTCCAGCTCGCCCAGTGGGCATCGGCGCCGCCCACCACGCCCGAGGTGAAGCTCTTGATGAACCTGATCGGGTCGAACTGCCCGCTCGCGAGCTGCACGGTGAAGTCCGTGCCCGCGCTGGCGAAACCCGACCTGAGCATCAGGCCGGCCATCGACCGGGCGGGCAGGAGCCCGGTGAAACCCGTGAGGAACGTGCCGAGGAGGGCTCCCGTGCCGCCCGACTTGAGCACCTGCTCCCAGTCGAGGTGGTCGCGCCGCGACTGACTGGCCTGCACCGCCACGTCCATGCCGGCCATGAGGCCGCCGAACAGGCCGATGTTGATCAGCAATCGCCTGGCGAGCTGGGCGATGGCCAGCCGGGTGAGCTGGACGCGGGCTCCGATCGTGGCGAGCGACATCGCTCCCCAGGGACCCATCGAGGCGGCCAGCAGCCAACCGATCTGGACGATCAGGAACCAGACGGAGACCTCGATCATCCGTTTGGTGTACTGCACCTGGACGCCGAGGTTGTTGTAGTACTTGGCGGCCGAGACGAGCTGCTCGATGAGCTCCTTCAGCGTCGGGTCGAACACGTACTGGACCCGCTCGACGAGCTCCATGAGCGCGTCGCCGTCCCAGTCCTCTCCCGGCCGGCCGAAGGTCTGTAACAGCTCTTCTTCCATGACGGCCCCGGCGGTGTACGCGCACGCGTCGGCGAGCCGGAAGCAGCCGTCCTCGTCGCCTTCCGGCCAGTCGGTGCCGACGGCGAAGCCGACGTACGGCTTCGCCCAGTCAGGCACGAGGAAACCGTCGAACCCCAACGTTGGTCACCAGCCCTCGGGGTACGAGGGGTCGTCGCCGGGCGGGTCTCCGAACCGCGGCGCGTCCGGGCCGCTCAGGTCGCCGGTCTCCCCGTAGCCCTCGGCGTCCTCGTAGTTGCGCGCGTTGTCCCGCAGTCCGTCGCGGAGGTACTCCAACTCGTCGAGGTGGTTGCGGAAGGCGCCGAAGACCGCGTCCTCGATCTTGAACCGGTTCTTGGCCAGTTCCTCGCCGTACTGGTCCCGTCCCAGGGGGTTGCCCTCGCGGTAGAAGACGTCGGACAAGTGATCGTGCAGTTCGATGAGCGCGTCGAGGGAGGCGTCGGCCTTCGACGAGCGGGTCCGCAGGCCGCTGAAGACGGCGCGGTAGCCCTGCTGGGACGGGCTAGCCACGGTCTTCCTGCCCCTCCGGCGGCAGCCTGACCGGTTGGGGCAGGAACGACTCGATGCTCGCCCCCTCGCCGAAGACGTCCTCCAGAGGGATCCCCTGCGGCATGAACGGCGCCATGAGCTCCTTGGTCTGGCCGGCCACCTGCCCGGTGGCCGCGCCGATCTGCTCCATGATGGCCCTGGCGAGCTGCGAGGGAGAGAGCTTGCGGTACACCCGGGGGTCGAGCTTGATGTTCTGGACCTGGCCGCGCGGCCCGACGGTGACGCTCACCATCCGGTCGCGGGACTCGGCGGTCGCCGTCAGCTCGGACAGCTTGCCGTACGCCTCGCGCAACTGGGTGGCCTGCCGGTTGTACTCCTTGGCCAACTCCTCGACGGTCAGCCGGAACTCCTCGCTCAAGCAACCACCTTCCGCCTCCGAAAGCACCATAAATGGCTTTTTTTCACTGCCGTAACAGGAACGATATAGGGTCCGGAGTCCCCGTGCGGGCCGAATGTCAGGAGCAGCGGTAACCGGAGGGGTAGGCGGTGTCGCCGTTCGGCCGGGTCGCCTGGAAGCCGAAAGTGGCGGTGGCGGCCCCCGGCGCGAGGGCGCCGTTGTGGGCGGCGTTCCGCACCGTGACGGTCTGGCCGGAGACGGTGACGGCGCCGTTCCACGAGCCGGTCAGGGTGTGGCCGGCGGGCAGGGTGAAGGTGACCGTCCAGCCGGTCATGGCCGAGGAGCCGGTGTTGGTGATGGTGAGGGGCTGGATGACGTAGCCGGTCGCCCACTGCGTCTGTACGGTCGGCACGGCCGTGCAGCCCCCGGTGGCCGAGCCGGGCTGCGTCGTGACCTGCGCCGTGTTCGAGACCGGGGAGATGTTGCCCGCCGCGTCCCTGGCCCTGACCTGGTAGCGGTAGGTGGTGCCGGGCGTCAGGCCGGTGTCGCTGAACGAGGTCGTGGCCGAGGTGCCGGCCTGCGCGAACGTGCTACCGCTCGCGCCCGGCGCGCGCAGGACGTCGTAACCGGTGACGCCGGTGTCGTCCGTGGCGGCCGTCCAGGTCAGGGTCGTGCCCGTGGACGTGGTGGCCGAGGCGGCCAGGCCGGACGGCGCCGTCGGCGGCGAGGTGTCGGAGGTGGGGTCGCCGAGCGCCGGGGTCGTCCAGTCACGCCACTCGGCCAGGTTGCCGCTCTTGCTCGCGGCGATCCGCATCGTGCCCGTGGAAGCGCCCGTGTTCAGCAGGAACTTCTGGATGTACTGCTGCATCGGCGTCCGCCACTCGGGCCGGGTCGCGCAGTGGGTGCCGTCCTGGACGTCGGACCAGTACGTGAGGTTGCCGCCCGCGCCGAGCGCCTTGTAGATCTCGGCGCCGCCCAGCGCGGCCACGCTCGCGGACCGGGCGGCCAGCCAGTCGATGTGCGGGTTGTCCATGATGAACAGCCCGCGCGGCGCGATCATGCCGACGACCTCGTGCGTGTCCACCGGGAGCCGGGCCGGACCGCCGGTGAAGGAGCCGAAGGCGTCGCCGAGCCACGGCTGCTCTGAGTAGGCGCTGCTCAGCGGCTGGGCGCCGCTCTCGCCGGGGATCGCGCGGAGGGCCGCGACGCCGCCGCTGCCGGACTCGACGGGCATGGTCAGCGTGATGCGCTGGTCGAACGCGCCGGTCACGAAGGCGCCCTTGCCGTAGCGGGAGCAGCCCGTGACGCCGGTCGCGTCGGCCCGCAGGATCGAGCCGCCGGACTGCTCGATGACGTCGATGATCCGGCTCACGCCCCAGGCCCAGGCGGCCAGGATGCCGGTGCCGCTGGTCGCGCCGTAGAGGGTGTAGAACGCGCCCTGCTTGTTGCTGCGGGACGTGCCCTCCCTGCCGACGGCGAGGGGGTCGTAGCTGATGACGGCCGCGCCGGCCGCGCGGATGGTGGCGGTGTCGGCGCCGAGGCCGCCGAGGACGACGACGGCGGGGAACGGGCCGGAGCCGCCGCCGGTCGGGAGCTGCACGCCCGCGGAGAAGGATGCGCTCCTGCCGTTGTGGGAGACGTTGACGGTGATGCCGCTGCTGGTGACCGTACCGGTCACGCTGGACGGTTTCGGCGGCTTCTCGCCGTAGACGAACTTCTCCGCCAGCTTCCTGATCTCCTGCCTGCGGCAGCGCCAGTCGGACCTGGCGGTGACGCGGGTGCCGTCGAGCTTCGTGAACGGGTCGGGAAGCCGGGAGACGGTGGGCAGGGACCCCGCGTCAGGGAGGCCGGGCACCGCGCAGCCGGCGCCGTCGTCCTCGACCCCCGCCGCGGCGAGGCGCACGCCGGCGTCGGCGCTCGCCGCCCGCACCGCTCCGGGGATCGCGATCGTCGCCGCCGCCAGCACGGCGACCGCCGCGCGGAGCCTGGAACGGCCCGAGTAGATGATCACCATGCTCTCCTTCCAGGGGGACCGATGGTCAGTGTGCGAAGCGGTACGAAAAGTGTCAATAATTGTCTGAAATATTTCGGCACGCGAAAGGTTGGCCTGGCCTGATTCGGGCCTGGGCAGTGAAAGTTTCTTCGTCTAGCCTGAGGTCAGCGGGCAGGCGTGGAAGGTCGCCGCCCGACCGAAACTTTCGGAAGCCACATCTGGCTGGAAATAGGCGGCCATATTGGTCAGGACATATTGACGTGTGTTCACGGACGCCGGTAATTGCTTCATCGGGCGGCGCCGGTGGCAATTTTCTTCGTCATTACTGTGAACGCTGCGTTAATCCGCCATTTTCACGCCGCGCAGGTGGACAGGGTGAATAAGGAAGACGATATTGGGAGCAAGGAGGTTCATTCATGGAGGCACGCCTGGACCATCTCGTCTGCTGGGTCGCCGACCCGGCCGTCTCGCTGGGCTTCTACGAGCGGGTGGTCGGGTTGCCCGGGGTGCGGGCCGAGGAGTTCCGAGAAGGCAGGGCGGGGTTCCCGAGCGTCCGGGTCGCGGACGGGACGATCCTCGACCTCATGCCGTACGAGAGCGCCAGAGGCGTGGACGAGGGCACCGGGGTGCGGGGCACGGCGGGGCACCCGCTCAACCACTTCTGCCTGGCCGTGAATCGCGAGGATTTCGACGCGCTCCAGGTGCGGCTCAAGCAGAACGAGATCGAGGTCACCGGCACGGGAACGAACTCGTTCGGCGCGCGCGGAATCGCGCCCGAGACGATTTATTTCCCCGACCCCGACGGCAATGTCATCGAGGTCCGATATTACGAGTGAGCCGGGCGCCGCCCCCGTCGCGATCGGAAGTTGTCGGTGGGCTCTGGTAGACAGGCGGCATGGGTGTGAGCGTCGATGAGTTCCTGGAGATGCTGGACGAGCTGCCCGGGGTCAAGGTGAGCCACGGCGGCGAGTGGATCGGCATCAAGGTGCGCGACAAGGGCTTCGGCTACCTCTGGGAGAAGACCGAGACCGTCGGGCTCAAGGCCACGGTCGAGGAGCAGCTCGCGCTGGTGGCTGAGCGGCCCGAGGTGTTCGAGGTGCAGTTCACCGCGGGGCGCTTCGGGTGGGTGGTCGTGCATCTCGCCCGCATCGACGCCGACGAGCTGTTCGAGCTCGTGGCCGAGGCGTGGTGCCTGACCGCGCCCCGGCAGATGGTGGCGGACTTCGAGGCGACCCACCCCATCGGGCAACGGGTGCAGTCCGGGTGATCCCCGGCGTCGTGCCGATTCCGCCAGGGTGATCTACCCTTTTCGGGTGGACAGCGAGAGTCTGGCCGCGGCCGGCCTCCTGGCCGCGCTGAGCCGGACGGTGGAGATCTTCGCCGATTTACGGCACCCCTTCGTCCGGCACGAGCACGTCTCCACCTTCTTCCCGCCCGCCGGCGTCCGCGTCGGCGTCGCCTTCGTGCTGCCCGACGGCCGCGAGGTGCGCTTCGAGGTCTCCGTCGCCGCCGCCGGTGACGTCTTCCACGTCGAGGGCTCGATCACCGTCGAGAGCCTGACCGGCGCCGCGAGCGAGACGCTGCTCGACCTGCCGCGCAAGGTCCTGCCCGACGTCCGGGACGCGCTCGCCGTCCTCGACGACTATGCGAGCGACGTGGCCGAGGCCGCGAACCGCGTGATCGACCGGCTGCTGGAGGAGCTCGCCTAACCTCATCCCGTGATTTATTGGACTTCATTGTCTGGTTGTCTGACAATGTAGGACATGAGGAACGGACCTATCGCCGTGGTCGCCGCCGCCGTGCTCTGGGGGACGGCGGGCACCGCGGGCCTGCTCGTCTCGGCCGACAGCGTCGCGCTCGCCGCCGCCCGGCTCGTCGTCGGCGGCGCGGCCCTGGCGCTGATGGCCGGGTCCGGGATCCGGCGGGTGCTGAGCCCGGGGCTGCTGCTCGGGGCCGTGGCGGTGGCGGCTTACCAGCTCTGTTTCTTCGCCTCCGTGGCGCGGACGGGCGTCGCGATCGGCACCGTGGTGGCGATCGGCAGCGGGCCCGTCTTCACCGGGCTGCTGTCCTGGCTGCTGCACAGGCGGCGGCCGAGCCGCCGCTGGGTCATGGCCACGGCCGCGGCGATCTGCGGCTGCGCCGCGCTCATCGTCGGCGGCGGCGTCTCGGCGGGCGGATCGACCTCGGGACAGGTGGTGTCCGGGGTGCTGTTCGCGCTGCTCGGCGGCCTGCTCTACGCCTTCTACGCGGTCATGGCGGCCCGCGCCATCGGCGACGGCGGCGAGTCGAACGCGGTGATGGGCGTCATGTTCGGCGGCGCGGCGCTCATCATGCTGCCGGTGCTCGTCGTCAACGGCGGCGTCGGCTGGGAGCCGCGCGGCCTGGTCGCGGTGCTCTACCTGGGCCTGGGGACGACGGCGCTGTCCTACTTCCTGTACGGGCGGGGGCTGCGCACCACGCCGGTCGCCACGGCGGCCACGCTGGCCCTGGCCGAGCCCGCCGTGGCCGCGCTGCTCGGGGTCGTGGTGCTCGGCGAGCGCCTGGCGCCGGTGTCGGTCGCCGGGCTCGTGCTGCTCGCGTTCAGCCTGGCCGCGGTGGCGATCCCCGAGCGGGCGGCGCGGCCGGAGGTCCGCGTACCCGCGGAAGCGGGAGCCCCAGGCGTGCGGGAACGGCGTTAGAGTCGCAGGCGTGACGATGCCCCTCAGACCCGTCTCCACCGTGGGGGCGCTCGCCGACGCCCTGCGCAGCAGGGTGCTCTCGGGCGAGATCGCGCCCGGCACCCCGCTTCCCGAGCAGGAGCTCGCCGCCTCCTACGGCGTCGCGAGGCCCACCGTCCGCGAGGCGCTGGCCGTCCTGGTGCATGAGGGGCTGCTCAGGCGGGAGCGCAACCGCAGCGCCTACGTCCCCGAGGTGACGCTCGCCGACCTCGACGACCTCATGTACGTACGCCGCCCGCTTGAGGACCTGATGGCACAGGCCGTGGCCGGCCGGCGGGTGCCCGCGGCGGAGGCCGCCCTGGGGCGCATGGCGGCGCTGCCCGCCGAGGCGCTCTGGTCGGAGAGCGTGGCCGAGCACATGGCGCTGCACGAGGCGCTGATCGAGGCCGTCGGCAGCCCGCGGCTGGAGCGGCTCTACGGCGTGCTGGCGGCCGAGACCCGGCTCGGGCTGGTCCGCCTGCGCGAGGTGTACGAGGACCGTGACGTGCTCGTCCGCGAGCACCGCGCCCTGCTGGACGCCATCGCCGGCGGCACCGCTGAGGAGGCGAGGGCGGCGGTGGCCGCGCATCTCGGCCACTCCTGGGGCGGCGGCGCTTGAACGCCGCGAAGGCGCTCCATGCGCCAATGCGCGCGAACCCTTGCGGGACGGCCATGTAACTCGCAAGAATCGCGGCCATGCACGGCAATCCGATGCCGGACTCCTACGTGTATGTCACGGAAGAGGGCGTCACCCGTCACTACGCGGACGGGAGCGTCGAGGCCCTCGCGTGGGAGGACGTCGTGGAGGTCCGTGTGGTCACCGAGTCCGGCGAGGACGTCCTTTTCATTCTGCTCGATCGTGACGGCGAGGGTTGTGTCGTGCCCCGCTCCGCCACGGACGCGACGTTCCTCGCCCGTCTGCGCTATTTGCCGGATTTCGACCTCGACCGGCTGACGCTCGCGGCCGACTCCGCCCATGACGGGGTCGTGGTGGTCTGGCGCAGCCCGGATCCGCCGTCGGCGCTGCCCGACCTCGAATACGACTAAAAGGTTCACTACCCGGCCATCTGCCGAAATGTCGCCGTAAACCTCCTAAATCCCTCTTGTGGACCGCTGCACCAAATGGAGCGTTCCGTCAACCCCTCGGCGTCCCCATCAAACGTCCGATTGTGGACGTTTGTTGCCATTCCCCATGCCGGAGCCGATCTTTAATCTTTAGTGGGGGTCGCCGCCCTTATGCGGGGTTTCGTCAACCCATGTGGTGATTGGGGCGTCACGTTATCAGGGAGCACGGAGTTCACAGGGTGGTGTCATGAGGGTGGGGACCGGGGAGTCCGCTGTCGTGCTCCTCAAAGCCGCGCCACGCCGCGCGTCCAGCATCTGGACGCGGGCGTACCTGCGGCTGCTGCTGTACGGGGACACGACGTGCGCGCTGCTCGCCTGCGTCTGCGTGCTGGGCGCGCGGCTGCTGGGCGGGGCGTTCGTCCCCTGGGTGGAGTATCTGCTGGGGTTCGGCCTGGTCGCCGGCTGGCCGCTGGCGCTCGCGATGGGCGGCGCCTACCGCCAGCGCGCCAACGGCGAGGGCACCGAGGAGTTCAAGTCCGTCTTCAACGGCGGCGTCGGGCTGATGGCCACCGTCGCCATCATGGCCTACGCCACGCAGACCGTGATCGCCCGCAGCTTCGTGATGGCGATGCTGCCGCTGGCCCTGGCCGCCACGCTGGGCTTCCGCTTCCGCATGCGCAAGCGGCTGCACCGCAGGCGGGCCGTCGGCGACTACATGCGCCAGGTCATCGCGGTCGGGCACCGCGAGTCGATCATCGACCTGGTGATCCAGTTCAGGCGGCAGCCGTACCACGGCATGCGGGTGGTGGGCGCCTGCCTGCCGCCCGACCACGACCTCGACGCCGACCTCGACGGCGTGCCGGTGCTCGGCACGTTCGGGGACGTGGCGCGGGTGGCCGATCGGGAGCGCGCCGACGCCGTGGCCGTGCTGGCCTGCCCGGAGCTGGACGGCGCGGCGCTGCGCCGGCTCGCGTGGAGCCTGGAGAGCGCCCGTACCGACCTGTTCGTCGCGCCGGCGCTGCTCGACGTGGCGGGGCCGCGCATCAGCATCAGGCCGGTCGCGGGGATGCCGCTGCTGCACGTGGAGCATCCCGAGTTCGACGGCACCAAGCAGCTCGTCAAGACCGTCTTCGACCGGCTGGTGGCCGCGCTCGCGCTGCTGCTGCTCGCCCTGCCGCTGCTCGGCATCGCGCTGCTGATCCGCCTCACCAGCCCCGGGCCGGCGTTCTTCCACCAGACCAGGGTCGGCAAGGGCGGCGCGGAGTTCCGGCTGGTGAAGTTCCGGACGATGGTCGCCGACGCCGAACGGCTGAAGGACGCGCTGCTCGACTCGAACGAGTTCGACGGCGTGCTCTTCAAGATGCGGAACGATCCAAGGATCACCGCTGTAGGCGCTTTCCTCCGGAAATACTCCCTCGACGAGCTGCCCCAGCTCCTCAATGTCCTGCGCGGCGAGATGTCGCTCGTCGGTCCGCGCCCGCCGCTGCCGCGGGAGGTCGCCGAGTACGGCACCGACGTGCGCCGCCGCCTCGTCGTCAAGCCGGGGATGACCGGGCTCTGGCAGGTCAGCGGCCGTTCCGACCTGACGTGGGAGGAGTCCGTACGGCTCGACCTGCGCTACGTCGAGAACTGGTCGCTCATCCTCGACCTGCAGATCCTGTGGAAGACCTGGTCCGTCGTCACCCGTGGAGAAGGGGCGTACTAGCGGTGAAAGCACTCGTGCTCGCCGGGGGGTCGGGCACACGGCTTCGGCCGATCACGCACACCTCGGCCAAGCAGCTCGTGCCGGTCGCCAACAAACCGGTGCTGTTCTACGGCCTGGAGGCCATCGCCGCCGCCGGGATCACCGAGCTGGGGCTGGTGGTCGGGGACACCCACGCCGAGATCGAGGCGGCCGTGGGCGACGGCTCGGCGTTCGGACTGCAGGTGACGTACCTGCGGCAGGAGGCGCCGCTCGGGCTGGCGCACGGCGTGCTGATCGCCCGCGACTACCTCGGCGACGACGACTTCGTGATGTACCTGGGCGACAACTTCGTGGTCGGCGGCATCAACGGCCTGGTGGAGCGGTTCGCGCGGGAGCGGCCGTCCGCCCAGATCATGCTCACCCGGGTCGGCGATCCGCGTCAGTTCGGCGTGGCCGAGCTGGACGCGGCCGGCCGGGTGATCGGGCTGGAGGAGAAACCCGAGCGGCCGAAGAGCGACCTCGCGCTGGTGGGCGTCTACCTGTTCAGCCCGGCGGTGCACGCGGCGGTCGCCGAGCTGAAACCGTCCTGGCGGGGCGAGCTGGAGATCACCGACGCCATCCAGTGGCTCATCGAGGCCGGGCTGCGGGTGGAGTCCTCGGTGATCTCCGGCTACTGGAAGGACACCGGCAACGTCACCGACATGCTGGAGGTCAACCGGCTGGTCCTGG
This sequence comes from Nonomuraea wenchangensis, assembly GCF_900111685.1. GTDB lineage: Bacteria > Actinomycetota > Actinomycetes > Streptosporangiales > Streptosporangiaceae > Nonomuraea > Nonomuraea wenchangensis. The sequence goes on along the minus strand of NZ_FOHX01000017.1, from coordinate 33,826 downwards.
AGTCGGTCGAGCCGCGCGTGGACGGGCACGTGGACGCGGCCAGCGAGCTGGTCGGCCGGGTCGTCGTCGAGCGGGGCGCGACGGTCGAGCGCTCCCGCGTCGTCGGCCCGGCGATCATCGGCGAGCGCGCCCGCGTCCGCGACAGCTACGTCGGCCCCTACACCTCGGTCGGGGCCGACTGCGTGCTCGCCGACGCCGAGATCGCCTACTCCATCGTCATGCCCCGCGCCTCCATCACCGGGGTGGGCCGCGTGGAGTCCTCGCTCATCGGCCACGACGCCGAGGTCACGCCCGCGCCCAACACGCCCCGAGCTCACCGTCTGGTGCTCGGCGATCACAGCAAGGTACAGATCTCCACATGACCAGAGTCCTGGTGACGGGGGGTGCGGGGTTCATCGGCTCGCACTTCGCCCGAAGCCTCAACGACGTGTACGTCACCGTCCTCGACAAGCTCACCTACGCCGGCGACCTGACCAACCTCCAGGGCGTGCGGCACGAGTTCGTGCACGGTGACATCTGCGACGCCGGCCTGCTCGCGCGGGTCGTGCCCGGCCACGACCTGGTGGTCAACTTCGCCGCCGAGTCCCACGTGGACCGCTCGATCGCGGGCGCGGCGGAGTTCATGCGCACCAACGCGCTCGGCACCCAGACGCTGCTCCAGGCGTGTCTGGAGGCCGGGGTTCCGAAGGTGGTGCAGGTGTCCACCGACGAGGTGTACGGCTCCATCGACATCGGCTCGTGGGACGAGTCCGCGCCGGTCCGGCCGCGCTCGCCGTACGCGGCGTCCAAGGCGGGCGGCGACCTCATCGCGCGCGCGTACGCGGTCACGTACGGGATGGACGTCTCGATCACCCGCTGCGGCAACAACTACGGCCCCCGGCAGTACCCGGAGAAGATCATCCCGCTGTTCGTCACGCGGCTGCTGCGCGGCGAGAAGGTGCCGCTGTACGGCGACGGCGGCAACGTACGGGACTGGATCCACGTCAGCGACCACTGCGCCGGCATCCGCCTGGTGGCCGAGAAGGGCGCGCCCGGCGAGGTCTACCACATCGCGGGCACGGCCGAGCTGACCAACAGGGAGCTGACCGGGCGTCTGCTGGAGGCGTGCGGCCGTGACTGGGACCTGGTCGAGCAGGTGCCGGACCGCAAGGGCCACGACCGCAGGTACTCGCTGGACGACAGCAAGCTGCGGGCGCTCGGCTACCGCGCGGAGATCCCGTTCGAGCAGGGGCTCAAGGACACCGTCCGCTGGTACGCCCAGAACCGGGACTGGTGGGACCGATGAGGTGGCTGATCACGGGTGCGGGCGGCATGCTGGCCGGCGACGTCCTCGACCGGCTGACCCGGACCGGCGAGCCGGTGCTCGCGCTCGGCCGCGCCGAGCTGGACGTGCGCGACCGGCGCGCGGTGCGCGAGTTCGTGGCCGCCTACCGGCCCGGCGCCGTGATCAACTGCGCGGGCTGGACCGCCGTGGACGACGCCGAGACGCACGAGGCCGAGGCGCTGGCGGTCAACGGCCACGCGGTGCGGTGGCTGGCCGAGGCGTGCGAGGGCGCCGGCGCGCGGCTGCTGCAGGTGTCGACCGACTACGTCTTCGACGGGGCGGCGGCGGGGCCGTACGGGGAGGACGACCCGACGGGCCCGCTCAACGCCTACGGCCGCACGAAGCTGGTGGGCGAGCTCGCCGCCCTGGACCACGGCCAGTACGTCGTCCGCACCGCCTGGCTCTACGGCGCGCGCGGCACCAACTTCGTCCGCACGATGATCCGCCTGGCCGGGGAGCGGCCCAGCGTGGACGTCGTGGACGACCAGCGCGGCCAGCCGACGTGGGCCGCCGACCTGGCCGGGAGCCTCGTCGGGCTGGCCCGCGCGGATCTGCCGCCCGGCGTCTACCACGCGACCAGCGCGGGGGAGACCAGCTGGCACGGCTTCGCCAGGGAGATCTTCGCGCTGCTCGGCGCGGACCCCGAGCGGGTGCGCCCGGTGCCGACCGGCGACTTCCCGAGGCCCGCCCGCCGCCCGGCCAACAGCGTGCTCGCCTGCCGCAAGGGCGAGCCGATCCGCCACTGGCGCGAGGCGCTGCACGCCGCCTGGCCGGTGCTGGTGGGGAGCCGTCAGTGCAACGTGGCGTAGAACTCTCGGCAGGTGCGATAGTCGGGGAGCAGCCCGGCCGCCAGCGCCTCGGCGAGGGACGGCGCCGCGGCGTCCTGGTCCGACAGCACCGGCTCCAGCCCGGCCGGCCAGTCGATGCCGAGGTCGGGGTCGAGCGGGTTGACCCCGTGCTCACCGGCCGGGTTGTAGGTCGCGGAGCACAGGTAGACGACCGTCGCCTGCTCGCTGAGCGCCATGAACGCGTGCCCCAGCCCTTCGGCGACGAGCATCGCCCGGCGGGTCTCGTCGTCCAGCACCGCCGACTCCCACCGGCCGAAGGTGGGGGAGCCGGCGCGCAGGTCCACGACCACGTCGAGGACGGCCCCGGACACGCAGGTGACGTATTTGGCCTGGCCCGGCGGCACGTCCGCGTAGTGCACCCCGCGCAGCACGCCGGCGCGCGAGACGGAGCAGTTGACCTGGGCCACGCCGAGCGGGTGCGGCAGCTCCGCGGCCTTGAACGCCTCCAGGAAGGCGCCGCGCGGGTCGGCGTGAACGCGAGGGGTGAAGAGCCACGAGCCTTCGATCGAGAGCTGATCCACGATCGCAGCATGCCAGACCACCGCTCCTGCGCACGAGCCCTGGGAGGGATCTTCAGATGACGACCGAGGTGACGACCTGCCGTCTGTGCGGCGCGGACGAGCTGGCGGGGGTGGTGGACCTCGGCGCGACCCCGCCGTGCGAGCTGTTCCTCACCGCCGACCGGCTGGCCGCGCCGGAGCCGACGTACCCGCTGCACCTGCGGGTCTGCACGAGCTGCTGGCTGGCCCAGCTCCCGCCGCTGATCACGCCGGAGGAGACGTTCACCGAGTACGCCTACTTCTCCTCCTACTCGACCTCCTGGGTGGAGCACGCGCGCCGCTTCGTCGAGCAGGCCGGGCCGCAGCCCGGCGACTTCGTGGTGGAGGTGGCCAGCAACGACGGCTATCTGCTCCAGCACGTGGTGGAGCGGGGCGTGCGCTGCCTCGGCATCGAGCCGTCGGCCAACGTCGGCCGGGCGGCCAGGGAGAAGGGCGTGCCGACGCTCACCGGCTTCCTCACCCCCGAGACCGGGCGGCAGGTGCGGGCCGGGCACGGCCCGGCCGACCTGGTGGTGGCCAACAACGTCTACGCGCACGTCCCCGACGTGGTCGGCTTCACGGAGGGGCTGCGGGCGCTGGTGGCCGACCACGGCCGGGTCTCGATCGAGGTGCAGCACCTGCTGACGCTGATGGAGCTCAACCAGTTCGACACGATCTACCACGAGCACTTCCAGTACTACACGGTGGCCTCGGCCCAGCGCGCCCTGGCGAGCGGCGGGCTGCACCTGGTGGACGTGGAGCTGCTGCCGACGCACGGCGGCTCGATCAGGCTCTGGGCGCAGCCGGAGGAGGCGCCCGTGTCGCAGCGGGTGGTGGACGTGCTCGCCAGGGAGAAGGCGGCCGGGCTGCACGAGCTGTCCGGGTACGCCGACTTCGCCGCCCGGGTGGCCAAGGTCCGGCGCGACCTGCTGCGCTTCCTCATCGACGCCGCCGACGCGGGCGAGACGGTGGTCGGCTACGGGGCTCCCGGCAAGGGCAACACGCTGCTCAACTACTGCGGGGTCCGGCCGGACCTGCTGGCGTACACGGTGGACCGCAATCCGTACAAGCACGGCAGGTACACGCCCGGCTCGCGCATCCCCGTCCACCCGCCCGAGCGCATCGCCGCCGACCGGCCGGACTACGTGCTGGTGCTGCCGTGGAACCTGCGTGAAGAGCTGGTCGAACAGCTCTCGTACGTCCGCGAGTGGGGCGGCCGGCTGGTCTTCCCCATCCCGAGCCTGGAGGTCGTGGGATGAAGGTCGTGCTGTTCTGCGGCGGGCGTGGCACCCGCATGCGCAGCGACTTACCCGGGGGCACCATGCCGAAGCCGATGCAGCTCGTCGGCCCGCGCCCGCTCGTCTGGCACGTCATGCGCTACTACGCGCACTTCGGGCACAAGGAGTTCATCCTGTGCCTCGGCTACGGAGCCCAGCACATCAAGGACTTCTTCCTCACCTACCAGGAGACCGGCTCGAACGACTTCGTGCTGCGGGACGGGCGCGTCGAGCTGCTGTCGACCGACATCTCCGACTGGCGGATCTCGCTGATCGACACCGGCCTCGACGCCACCATCGGCGAGCGGCTGCGCCGGGTGCGCCCGTTCCTCGGTGACGACGAGATGTTCCTCGCCAACTACGCGGACGTGCTCACCGACGCCCCGCTGCCGGACATCATCGCCCGCTTCGCCGCCGCCGACGCCGGCGCGTCGATGATGGTCGTGCCGCCCACCAACACCTTCCACGTCGTGGACGTCGGCGAGGGCGGGCAGGTCGGGGCGATCACGCCGGTGGCCGAGCTGCCGCTCTGGGTGAACGGCGGCTTCTTCGTGCTGCGCCAGGAGGTCTTCGAGCACCTTCCGCGCGACGGCGACCTGGTCGCGGACGCCTGCGCCGAGCTGGCCAAGCGGGGGCGGCTGATCGCGTACCCGCACCGGGGCTACTGGCGGCCCAGCGACACCGTGAACCAGCGCCTGGAGCTGGACAGCGCCTGGGCGAGGGGCGAACGCCCGTGGGCGCTGTGGGAGAGATGACGGGCCTGCGCCCGGCCCGGCTCGACGCGGTCGTGGCGCTCGGCGCGCACTGCGACGACCTCGCGATCGGCGCCGGCGGCACCCTGCTCACGCTCTGCGCCGGCCGTCCCGGGCTGCGGGTGGACGCGCTGGTGCTGTCCGGCGGCGGCACCGGGCGGGAGGACGAGGAGCGGGCCGCGCTGGCGGCGTTCTGCCCGAGGGCCGACCTCGCAGTGACGGTGCTCAAGCTGCCCGACGGCCGGCTGCCCGCCCACTGGGACGAGGCCAAGAACGCCCTGGAGGACCTGCGCGCCCGCACCGCGCCCGACCTGATCCTCGCCCCCTGGCAGGGCGACGCCCACCAGGACCACCGCGGCCTGGCCGAGCTCGTGCCGACCGTCTGGCGGGGCTGCCTCGCGCTCGGCTACGAGATCGTCAAGTGGGACGGCGACCTCGGCCGCCCCTCCGTCTACCAGCCGCTCGACCCGGAGACGGCCGAGGCGAAGGTGCGGCTGCTCCAGGAGCACTACCCCTCCCAGCGGCACCGCCCCTGGTACGACCGGGAGACCTTCCTCGGCCTGGCCCGCGTCCGCGGCGTCGAGTGCGGCGCCAGGTACGCCGAGGCGTTCCACACCAACAAGATCGTCATCGACCTGGCCTCCGGAGGCTGACCTTGCGGATTCTGTTGACCGGCCACCAGGGCTACCTGGGCAGCGTGCTGGCCCCGGTGCTGGCCGAGGCGGGGCACGAGGTGATCGGCCTCGACTCCGGCCTGTTCGCCGACTGCGTGCTCGGACCGGCTCCCGACGACCCCCCGGGACACGCCGTGGACCTGCGGGACGTCCCCGCCGAGGCGCTGACCGGCATCGACGCCGTCGCGCACCTCGCGGCGCTGTCGAACGACCCGCTCGGCTCGCTCGCGCCCGAGCTGACCTACGACATCAACCACCACGCCTCGGTCCGGCTGGCCCGGCTGGCGCGCGAGGCCGGGGTGCGCCGGTTCGTCTACGCCTCCACCTGCTCGGTCTACGGGGCCTCGGGCGGGGACACGCTGGTGGACGAGGACGCGCCGCTGCGGCCGGTGACGCCGTACGCCGAGTCGAAGGTCCGGGTGGAGGACGACCTCGCGGAGCTGGCCGACGACGACTTCTCGCCGGTGTTCATGCGCAACGCCACCGCGTTCGGGTTCTCGCCCCGGCTGCGGGCCGACATCGTGCTCAACAACCTGGCCGGGCACGCGGTGCTGACCGGCGTGGTGCGGGTGTTGTCCGACGGCACGCCGTGGCGGCCCCTGGTGCACGCCCGCGACATCGCCGAGGCGTTCCTGCGGGCGATCGAGGCGCCGCGCGAGGCCGTGCACGCCCGCGCGTTCAACGTGGGCACCGAGGCCAACAACGTGACCGTCAGGCAGATCGCCGACGAGGTGGTGGCGGCGGTGCCGGGCGCGGAGCTGACGATCACCGGCGAGAGCGGCGGCGATCCGCGCTCCTACCGGGTCGACTTCTCGCGCATCCGGCGGGCGCTGCCCGGCTACGAGGCCGGCTGGACGGTCAAGGCCGGCGCGGAGGAGCTGGTGACGGCCTACCGGACGTACGGGCTGACCAAGCACGACTTCGAGCGGCGCTACACCCGGCTGGCCCGGCTGTCCGACCGGCGCGCGGCGGGCACGATCGACGCCGGGCTGCGGCCGTGACCGGCGAGGAGATGCACGACCTCGTCCGCCGGCTCTACCCCCTGTGCCGGAGCATCACGGGCGACGGCGTGCGCGGCACCCTGGAGATCGTCGGCGAGCACCTGCCGCTGACCGTGCGCGAGGTGCCGACCGGGACCGAGGTGCTGGACTGGACGGTGCCGAAGGAGTGGAACGTCCGCGACGCCTACGTCAAGGACGCCTCCGGGCGGCGGGTGATCGACTTCCGGGAGTCGAACCTGCACGTCGTGGGCTACAGCGTGCCGGTGGCGGGGACGTACTCGCTGGCCGAGCTGCGTCCGCGGCTGCACACGCTGCCCGAGCAGCCGGGGCTGGTGCCGTACCGGACCAGCTACTACGCCGAGACGTGGGGCTTCTGCCTCAGCCAGGACGCCCTCGACCGGCTCCGGGACGAGGACGGCCCGTTCGAGGTGCGCATCGACTCGACGCTCGCGCCCGGCTCGCTGACCTACGGCGAGTACGTCGTCCCCGGCCGGCTCCCCGAGGAGGTGATGATCTCCTGCCACGTCTGCCACCCGTCGCTCGCCAACGACAACCTGGCGGGCATCGCGGTGGCCGTGGCGCTGGCCCGGCGGCTGCGCGAGCCCCGCCACACCTACCGGTTCCTGTTCGCGCCGGGCACGATCGGGGCCATCACCTGGCTGGCGCGCAACAGGGAGCGCCTGCATCTCGTCGCGGGCGGGCTGACGCTGGCCTGCGCGGGGGATCCGGGGGCGCTGACGTACAAGCGGAGCCGCCGGGGCGACGCGCTCATCGACCGGGCGGTCACGCACGTGCTGCGCGGCCGGCCGCACGAGGTGCTGGAGTTCTCCCCGTACGGGTACGACGAGCGCCAGTTCTGCTCGCCGGGCTTCGACCTGCCGTTCGGCAGCCTGACCAGGACGCCGTACGCGGGATACCCGGAATATCACACCTCGGGGGACAACCCGGATTTCGTGACCCCGCAGGCCATGGAGGACACCCTCGACGCCCTCACGCGGGTCGTCGAGGTGCTGGAGCACGAGCGCACGTACCTCAACCTCAGCCCGTACGGCGAGCCGCAGCTCGGCCGCCGCGGGCTCTACGGATCTCTGGGCGGCCGGAGTGACACGAAACAGGCCCAGATGGCGATGTTATGGGTGTTGAACCTGTCAGACGGAGAGCATGGCCTGCTCGACATCGCCGATCGGTCCGGACTGCCGTTCGCCGCCGTGAAGGAGGCGGCGCAGTCACTGCTGGACGCCGGATTGCTGAAGGAGAAGGCCTGATGGACCTCAAGGTCGGTGACGTGGTGGAAGTGCGGAGCGAGGCCGAGATCCGCGCCACCCTGGACGAGCGCGGCGAGCTCGACGGCCTGCCTTTCATGCCGGAGATGGCGGCCTACTGCGGCAGGCGCCTCACCGTGCACAAGGTCGCGCACAAGCTGTGCGACACCCAGACCAGGACCGGGCTGCGCCGCATGGAGCGGGCCGTGCACCTGACCGGGGCGCGCTGCGACGGCGCGGCCCACGGCGGCTGCCAGACGAACTGCTCGATGTACTGGAAGGACGCCTGGATCAGACGGGTCGGCGAGACGTCGGGGGCGCCCGCGCCGGACCCGCGCCTGCTGCCCCTGCTGGAGGTGGGCACCCGCAAGCCGGACCGGCCCGACCACTACTCCTGCCAGGCCACCGAGCTGCTGCGGGCCGCGCCTGCCTGCCTGCCGGTGCGCAGCATGGGCCAGTACGTCACCGACGTGCGCACCGGCAACGCCGGCCTGCGCCGCACCCTCCACGCCCTGCTGATCGGCGGCTTCAACCGGCTCCAGGCGGTCAGCACGCGGGTGCTGCCCCGCCGGCTGCGGCTCAGGGAAGGGCGCCGCTGGGGCTTCCTCAAGCCCGGCCTGCGCGGCCGGACGCCGACGGCGACGCTCGACCTGAAGCCCGGCGAGCTGGTCCGCGTCCGGTCCAAGGACGAGATCATGGCGACGCTCAACGAGCGCATGGAGAACCGCGGCCTCGGTTTCGAGGAGGAGATGGCCCGCTACTGCGGCACCGTCACCCGCGTCCAGTCGGTGGTGGAGCGCTGCGTCGACGAGCGCACCGGCGAGCTGCTCACCATGAAGACGCCCTGCGTGACGCTGGAGGACGTGGTCTGCCAGGGCCTGCACAGCCTCAACTGCCCGCGCGAGTTCGTGCCGTTCTGGCGGGAGATCTGGCTCGAACGGGTGTGACCGCACAGGAAAGGAACGCATGGAGGAGACCGAACGTGTCGAGGAGGTAGGCGCCCGGGCGGGCCGCGGGCTGCGCTGGACCGTGCTCGGCAGCCTGGTGACCCGGGCCGGCTCCTTCGCCATGGGGCTGGTGCTGGCCAGGCTGCTCGCCGCCGACGACTTCGGCGTCTACGCGGTGGCGCTGGCGGCGACGCAGATCGTCATGCACGTCAAGGACATCGGCATCCAGGCGGCGATCATCCACTGGCGCGGGCGGGTGGAGGACATCGCGCCCACCGCCAGCGTGCTCAACTTCGCCGTCACCACGCTGGCCTATGGCGCGTTCTGGCTGTTCGCACCGGTCTTCGCGCGGCTGTCCGGCAACGAGGAGGCCACCGGCGTGGTGCGCCTGCTCACCGCGGTCGTCCTCATCGAGGCGTTCACCGCCGTGCGCAGTGCCGCCCTCCTGGTGCGCTTCCAGCAGGACCGGCTCACGCTCGCCATCATGATCGGCTTCGTGGCGAACGCGGCCGTGGCGGTCAGCCTGGCCTTCGCCGGCGCGGGCGCGTACGCCTTCGCCTGGGGCCAGGTCACCGCCTCGCTGGTCACCGGCGTGCTCATCTTCTTCTGGGGCTGGCTGCCGATCAGGGTCGGCTGGGACAGGGAGACCGCCGGCAAACTGCTGCGGATCGGCATCCCGTCAGCGGTCGGGTTCGGGCTGGAGGCCCTGCTCATGAACGCCGACTACGTCGTCGTCGGCAACGCGCTCGGGGCCGAGCAGCTCGGCTACTACCTGCTGGCGTTCAACGTGTCGAGCTGGGTGCCGGGGATCATCGGCACCGCGCTGCGCTACGTGTCGCTGCCCAGCTTCTCCCGCCTGTCGGAGGACCCGGCGGCGCTGTCGGAGGGGGTGCGCAGGTCGGTGCCGGTGATGGTGGCGTTCGTGCTGCCGCCCGCGCTGGTGATGGCCTTCCTCGCGCATCCGCTCATCACGTTCCTTTACGGCGAGCGGTGGGACTTCTCGGCCGGGGTGCTGCGCTGGCTGGCGGTCCTGATGGTGGTGCGGATGCTCATCTCGTACCTGGCGGTGGACATCCTGACCGGGCTCGGCGCGACCAAGACCACCGTCTGGCTCAACCTCGGCTGGGCGGTCGTCCTGCTGCCGGCCCTGATCGCCGGGGCGCACCTCGGCGGGATCCGCGGCGCGGCCGTCTCGCACGCCCTGGTCGCGGTGCTGGTCGCGGTGCCCATGGCGGTGTTCATCCTGCACCGCGTGGGGGTGCGGCTCGCGCCCGTGCTGCCCGGCCTGGTGCGCCCGGCCCTGGGCGCGGTCGCGGCGGGGACGGTCATGGCCGTCCTGGAGGGCGTCACCCGGGGCGAGCACGCGCTCGTGCAGCTCGGCGTGGCGGGCGGAGCCGGGATGCTGGCCTTCGTGCTGGTCGTGGTGCCGGGCGCCGCGCTGAGGAAACTCGTCACTAGGAGCGCTTGATGACCTTCGCCGACTCGCTGGTCTCCGTGGGGGTGCCCGTCTACAACGGGGCCGCCCGCGTCGAGGGGACGATCCGCTCGGTGCTCGCCCAGGACCACCAGAACCTTGAGCTGGTCATCTGCGACAACGCCTCGACCGACCGTACCGAGGAGATCTGCCGCGACTGGGCCGCGAGCGACCCTCGCGTGGTCTACCACCGGCAGCCGGAGAACATCGGGCAGCTCCCCAACTTCGCCGACGCCATCAGGCGGGCGCGGGGCGTGTTCTACCGGTGGGCGGGCGACGACAACTGGCTGGCCCCCACGTACGTCTCCCGCTGCCTGGAGGTCTTCGCCGCCGACGAGCGCCTGCTGCTGGTCACCACGCAGCAGGCGTACGCGGGCCCGGACGGCTCCACCAGGACCGCTCCCTACACCGGCACCGGCTACCTCGCCGACGACCCGGTGGACCGCTTCGCCGAGTGCCTGCGCATGCTCAACGAGGACCCCCTCGCCATGGACCCCCTCTACGCCCTCATGCGGCGCGAGCGGATCATGCGGGTGGACCGGGGCCGGGCCATGCTGCGCGAGGACGAGATCTACGCGGCCCGCATGGCACTGGCCGGGCCGTGGGGCCACGTTCCCGAGATCCTGGCCGGGCGGGAGTGGGAGGTCCAGCAGCAGGGCGACATCGCGCGCAAGCTCGGGGTGCCCGCCTGGCAGGTCCGTGTGGCCCTGCTGTTGCAGTGCAGGGAGCTGCTGCGCGCGCTCGGCGAGGCCGGGCTGACGCCCGCGCAGCGGCGGCGGGGGCGGGCGCTGGTGGCCCGGATGTACCTGCGCAGGCACGGGGTGACGGCCGTGCGCAGGGGTCGCAAGCTCATGGCGACGACTCGGCTGCTGGGGGCGGGCCGGTAGCGGTGCGCGTTCCCCCCGCCAGGCGGGCGCGCATCGCCTCGCGGAGCGCGGCGGCGCTCCGGTGCCGCTGGAACGGCAGCTCGAACGCCGCGGCGAAGCCCCACGCGAACAGCACCGACGCCGGCGCGGCCACCGCCAGCAGCGCGAGCAGCCGGCCCGTGCCCGGCTCCAGCAGCGGGGCCACGAGGAAGTGGTTCACGGCGACCACGATCGGCGCGTGGACGAGGTAGAGGCTGTAGGAGAAGGAGCCGAGCGTCCGCACCGGCCGCGTGTCGAGCAGGCGCACCAGGGGCCGGGGCCGCCCCTGGGCGACCGCGGCGAGCAGCAGCCCGGCGGCGGGCGCGAGCGCGAGGTCCACCCAGAAGAACCTGGCGACCGTCCACTCCGAGCCCTGGACCACGATGAGGACGAGCACCGGGACCGCCGCCCCGGCCGCCGCCCAGTGCAGCGGGACCCGGGTCCGCGTCCGGAGCACGGCCGCCGCCAGCACGCCCGCCGCGAACAGCACCGCGAACTGCGGGGTCAGCCGCATCAGCAGCCCCACCGCCGGCACGTACGCGGCCAGGACCCCCACCGCCACCACCACGGCGGCGACCACGCCCGCCATGGCCCACGCGCCGAGCCGCCGCACCAGGAGCAGCAGGAGCGGGAAGACGAAGTAGAGCTGCGCCTCGACGGCGATCGACCAGAGGGCGCCGTTGGGGCTGGGCGAGCCGAACACGTCCTGGAGCAGCAGCCCGTAGACGACGACCGTCTTCGCGGTCGGGACGGGCTGGCCGGGCTGCGGCACCAGCAGCCAGGCGACCGCCAGGCTGAACAGCAGCGCCGCCCAGTACGGCGGCAGGATGCGCCAGGCGCGGCGGCGGGCGAAGCGGCGCAGGCCGCCGAGCCGCCAGCCGGAGCGGGCGGGGGAGACCGCGAGGGAGAAGCCCGACAGGGCGATGAAGACGACGACGGCGAAGTGGCCGTAGAGCAGCCAGCCCGCCCAGCCGGGCCCGGTGTCGGCGGGGAAGCCGGGGAAGGACAGCAGCCAGCAGTGGTGCAGGACCACGAAGAGCGCGGCGAGGCCGCGGATCCCGTCCAGCCCGCCGAGCCGCGCCCCGCCCCCGCCGCCGTCCATGCCCACCCCGCCCCCGAATCGCCCTGGATATATCGCGATTTGCCGGGCTCGCGTAACAAGCAGACCGAAAGGTGCGATGTCCTGATTGGAACGGTATTTCTGGGGGGATGAACGACGTCCCGTTGCGTGGCAAATCGGGCTGGGGATATATGGAATTCTGGACGGCCATTCTGGGTCTCGCCCGCAACAAGTTCGTCGCCGTCCCGGTGGCCGTGCTCACCGCGGCCCTGGCCCTCACGGGATACCTCGTCCTGCCCGAACGGTACGTCGCCAGCGCCTCCATGGTCCTGGTGACCCCGTCGGGCGGCGGCTCGATCGACCGGACCAAACCGCTGGCGCAGACCAACCCGCTGCTGCAGTTCTCCGACGACCTCAGGACCACCGCCAGCATCCTCATCCTGGCCATGAACTCGCCCGACGTCTTCAAGTCCGTCGGCGCCCCCGAGGACGGCCCGGTCGAGCTCACCATCGACGACGGGCGGACGAACCCGACCCTGCTCGGCGTCGGCACCACCGGCCCGTTCGTCTACGTCGAGGTCGAGGCCGCCTCCAGGGCCGAGGTGACGAAGGTGCTGGCGGCGGCCCAGGAACGGCTCCGCGAGGAGCTGGAGGACCGGCAGAACGAGCTCAAGGCGCACCCCGTCACGTTCGTCCAGCTCGACGACGTGGTGCGGCTCGGACCGGAGGCGGACCGCGCGCCCAAGCTCCAAGGGGCGGTCGGCGGCGCGCTGCTCGGCCTGGTGGCGGGGTTCGGGGCGGCCTACGCGGCCGTACGCGGGAAGCTGCGCCTGCCCGCCCGCCTCCACCCTGAACCTCCTGTGCGGGAGAACAAGGAGAACGGGACCCTCCAGAAGACCGGCAGCCTCAACGGCAGGACCCCGCACGAGAAGGCCGCCACGGACCAGGCCGCCACGGACCAGGCCGCCGCCGACGCGGACGCCGAGACCGGTCCCATCGACGTCATCAGGGGCGGCGGCGACCGCTGAGCCCTACTTGCGCGGCCCGACCAGGTCGGCCAGCGCGGGCGGCACCCACCGCCTGGCCACCTGGCGGAAATTGCTCTTCCACTCCTCGCCGGGCCGCTGCTTGAACCTGGTGTCGTGCTCGTCGAGCGTCTCGTCGTCCGGCCGGCCGTTGGTGTAGTAGTAGAGCGCCATCGAGCGCCGGGCCCGGTCCTCCGGGCAGGTCAGCGGCTCGGGATGGCCGTGGTTGGCGTCGTCGGTGGTGGCGAAGACCACGAAACGGTTGAACACCGGCAGGACCTTGTGCTCGCAGCGGGTCATGTCCTTGTTCCAGAGCTGCAGGTGCCCGCCGTAGGACTCCTCCCAGTCCTTGTTGAGATAGAGCAGGCCGTTGAGCCGGCGGTCGAGGTTGAGCCTGCGGTGCCGGTTGAAGTCGACGTGCACCTTCAGGTAGCCGCCCGGCCTGATCTGGTGCAGGCCGCCGCCGTCGTAGTGCGGGTCGGACACCAGGTGCTCGATGCCGGTGAGCCGTTCGAGGAAGTCGACGAACACCTGCCCGTTGAACTCCGACAGCAGGTGCCGGGTGGCCGGCCCCATCTTCTCGGTGTCGGCGAGGGCGAGCTTGATCTCGCGGGCGTTGTCGAAGCGCTGCCACTCGACGTCGCGCGGCTCGGGGAACTCGGCGAGCACCGGCTCCAGCGCCTCCGGGGGCAGGAAGTCGTCGATCACCACGTGCCGGAAGGGACTGGCCTTGAGGAAGGACTCCCGCAGGCTGTCCGCCAGCGGAAGGAGATTGTCACGTTTGAAGGTGAAGCCGGAAAACGGCATCGATGCTCCCACCCTACGGAAATGGCGTGAATACCCCGGGTGTGACATCGTGAAATAACGTGATCTCGTTACGGATTTCCGCGTAACGCCGGATATGTCCGGGGCCGATGACCGTATCGAGGGTTGATCCGGTTCGGGAGGGAAAACGCCTTGGACTTCTGGGGGACGGTCCTGGTCGTGTTCCGGCGCTGGTACGTCACCATACCCGCGTTGCTGCTGGCCCTCGGCGGCTCGTACGCCGTCTACCGCACCGTCCCGACCGTCTACCAGTCGGGCGCGGTCCTCGTGCTCACCATCCCCGTGACGGGCGGGAGCGTTCCAACGGATCCCGCCTATCCGAACCCCCGTACCAACCCGCTGCTCAACTACAACGGCTCGCTCAACGTCGCGGCCTCGATCCTGCTCCAGGCGCTGAGCGCCCCGGAGACCGCCGCCCGGCTGGGGGCGCCGCCCGGCGGCGAGACCACGTACGTCGTCCACAACGGCAGCCCCAACCCCGAGCTGCTGGCCAGCGGGCCGTTCGTGATCATCAACGCCAGGTCGCCGTCCGCCGGGACCGCGCACACGCTGGTCACCCGGCTCGTGGAGCAGGCGGGGCGCGAGCTCGCCGCCCGTCAGGCCGCGCTGGGGGCGCCCGTGAGCACCTACATCCAGCTCACGCCGATGGTGCCGCCGACCGAGCCGCAGGAGCAGCGCGGCGGCAAGAGCCGCACGGCCATGGCGGTGCTGGCGCTCGGCCTGTTCGCCGCCCTGACCGCCGGCTACGCGATGGAGAGCCTCGCCGCGGCGCTGCGCCGCAGACGGGCCGGGCCGGGCCCCGTCGAGCCGGCGGAGCGCGCCGAGCCGCTGGCGCTGCGCCTGTGAAGGCGATCGCCCTCACCGGGACGGAGCCCGTGGCCGGCCTGCCCCGGCCGCACCCGGCCGACGGGGCCACGCTGGGCGTCGTCTTCGTGGTCATCCTGATGATCGTCCCGGCCCGGCTGGTGTTCCGCGGGCTCTCGTTCGCCATCACGCCGGCCGAGGCCGTGGGGCTGTTCGCGCTGGTGTGGTGGTTCTGCGCGCAGCTCACCACCACGCTCGGCGCGGCCAAGGGCCGCACCCTCGTCCGCAGCGCGGTTTTCGTCTACGCCTCCTCGCTGATCGCCACCTACGCCTACGCCGCCGCGGGGAACCTGCCGAGGGACGAGCTCGACCTCGCCGACCACATGCTGGTGAGCGCGTTCGCGATGATCGGGATCGTGCTGCTCGTCGTGGACGGCGTACGCGGCCGGGCCCGGCTCGACCTGGTGCTGAAGACCGTCGCGGTGATGGGCGCGGTGCTCGGCGTGATCGGCGCGGCGCAGTTCCTGCTCAGGTTCGACCCGACCCCGTACATGGTGCTGCCCGGCCTGCGCTTCACGCAGGAGGAGCTGTTCGTGGTGGAGCGCAACGGGCTGAGCAGGGTGGCGGCGACCACCGGGCATCCGATCGAGTTCGCGGTGGTGTGCGCGATGATCCTGCCGATCGCGCTGCACTTCGCCTTCCAGGCGATGGAACGCCGGCAGCCGCACCTGCGCTGGTGGCTGTGCGCGGGGCTGATCGCGGCCGGGATGGTGTTCTCGGTGTCGCGCTCGGCCTTCGTCGGCGTGGCGGGGGCGGCGGCGGTGCTGCTGGTGGGCTGGCCGCGCCGGCGGCGGCTGCTCGCGCTGGGCGCGATGGTGCTCTTCCTGGGCGCGGTCAAGGTGGTCGTGCCGGGGGTGCTCGGCGCGATCCTGGACCTGTTCACGGGCCTGTCCACGGACTCCAGCCTGCGCTGGCGGACCATGGACTACGCCGCCGCGGCCACCGAGATCTCCCGCCACCCGTGGCTGGGCCGCGGCCTCGGCACCTGGTACGCCCCCAAATACCTGGTCTTCGACAACCAGTACATCCTCTCCACGGTCGAGACCGGGATCATCGGCGTGCTGGCCTTCGCCGGGCTCTTCCTGGCCGGGATCTGGTCGGCGCTGCGCGCCCGCCGGCTGCTCACCGACCCCGCGGACCGCGACCTCGGGCTGACGCTGGCCGCCTGCCTGGTGGTGCCGCTCATCGGGGCCGCTACCTTCGACCTGCGCTCGTACGCGGTGATCACCGGGCTGTCGTTCCTGCTGGTCGGTTCGGCGGGCGCGCTGGCCAGGGAGGCCCGGCTCAGGCGAGCAGCCGCGCCTGCGCCTCCCGCCACGACCCCGCCGCCAGGTCCCGCGCGCTGATCGCGGTCACCGGCAGCGGCCAGGCGACGGCCAGGTCCGGGTCGTCGTAGCGGACCGAGACGTCCTCGGCCGGGTCGTGCTCCCTGTCGATGCGGTAGCAGACGTCGGCCTGCTCGGTGAGCGCCTGGAAGCCGTGCAGGAAGCCGCGTGGCACGTACAGGCAGGCGAAGTCCTCGTCGTCGAGGCGCACGCTCATGCTCCGGCCGTACGTCGGCGAGCCGGGCCTGGCGTCCACCAGCACGTCGTGGACCGCGCCGCGGGCGCACCTGACGAGCTTGGCCTCGCCGCGCCCCACCCGCCCGTGCAGGGCCCGGACCGTGCCGAGCCGCGAGCGCGACTGGCTGTCCTGGATGAAGGCGCCGGGATCGAGACCGTGTTTCGCGGCGACGGCGGCGTCGAACGTCCGGGTGAAGCACCCCCGGTCGTCGTGGTGCGGCGTCGGAACGAAGAGAAGGACGCCTTCCAGGGCGCCGCGCTCCACTCTCATGCCCCTCATCCTGCTGGCGGGCCCACACTTCCTGCCAGACCCACACGTAACGGATTTCTCCGTTATGCCGATGATTCGGGCGAAAGGTCGGGCTGGGCTGGGCCAGGGCGAAGGAGCGAGGACATTCCGGCGGACCCCTTCACCACGGCCGGTCCTCCCGCGCGCGTGCGCGTGGGAGCCGTGCACGTCATGGCCGTCACCGAGACCGGAGTGGCCGACCACGTCTCCCGCGAGTGGGCCGCCGGCCGGGGCGGCGCGATCGTCACCGCGAACGTGGACATCGTCCGCGCCGCCACCCGCGACCCGGCGCTCGCCGCCCTCGTCGCCCGCGCGGAGCTCGTCGTCGCCGACGGCATGCCGGTCGTGTGGGCGGGCCGCCTGGCCGGCGCCGCGATCCCGGAGCGGGTGACCGGCTCCTCGCTCGTGCACACACTCGCCGGGCGCGCCGCCCGCGACGGCCGGCCCGTCTACCTGCTCGGCGGCGACGAAGGAGTGCCGGAGGCCGCCGCGCGGGCCCTGTTGGAACGTTACCCGGGGCTGCGGATCGCGGGCACGCACTCACCGCCGTACGGGTTCGACGCCGACCCCGCAGCGCGGCGCGCGGTCGTCGAGCGCGTCAGGGAGGCCGGGCCGGGCCTCGTGCTCGTCGGACTCGGCTTCCCCAAACAGGAACGGCTGATCATGGAGCTGCGGCCGGAGCTGCCCGCCGCCTGGTTCCTGGGCTGCGGCGCGGGCATCGCGATGGCCGCCGGCCAGTTCAGCCGCGCCCCCGAGGCCCTGCAGCGGGCGGGCGGCGAGTGGCTGCACCGGCTCGCCCTCGAACCGCGCCGTCTGCTCCGGCGCTACCTGCTTCACGACGCACCCTTCGCCGTGCGCCTGCTGACCGGCGCGCTCCGCGCCCGTCTCCGTCTCCTGGGAAGGTGAGCATGCTGGCGATCGTCATCGTCACGTACTTCAGCGAGCGCGTCATCGGCGACTGCCTGCGCTCGCTCCAGGACGCCGGCGCGGGAGACGCCCGGGTGCTGGTCGTGGACAACGACTCGGCCGACGGCACGATCGCGGCGGCCCGCGCCGCCCTGCCCGCCGTCGAGGTGGTCCCGACCGGCCGCAACGCGGGCTTCGCCGGCGGCGTGAACGCCGGGATCGCCGCCGCGTCCGGCTGCGACGTGCTCGTGCTCAACCCGGACATCCGGCTCGCCCCCGGCGCGATCACCGCGCTGAAGGAGGCGCTGGCCGTGCCCGGCACCGGGATCGCGGTGCCCCGGCTCACCGCCGAGGACGGGACCGTCCACCTCTCGCTGCGCAGGCGGCCCACCGTGCCGCGCGCGCTCGGCGAGGCGCTGCTCGGCGGCCACCGGGCCGGGCGGATCCCGGCGCTCGGGGAGCTGGTCGTGGCGGCCGGCGCGTACGAGCGGCCGGGCACCGCCGACTGGGCGACCGGCGCGGCCTGGCTCGTCTCCCGCGCCTGCCTGGACGCGCTCGGGCCGCTGGACGAGCGCTACTTCCTCTACTCCGAGGAGACCGAGTACATGCTGCGGGCCGGCGACCACGGCTTCGCCGTCCGCTACGAGCCGCGGGCACGGGCCGTGCACCTGGGCGGCGAGCAGGCCACCTCCAGCCGGCTCTGGGCGCTCGCCACCGCCAACCGGGTCCGGCTGCACCGCGAGCGGCACGGCCGGGCGCGCGCCCTCGCCATGCGCGGCGCGGTGCTGCTCAACGAGGCGATCCGGGCGCTCGCCAGGACCGGCGAGGGCGGCGCCAAGCACCGGGCGGCCCTGCGCGCCCTCGTCCGCCTGCCGCGCTGGCCCGAGCCGCCCGGCGCGCCCGACCCGCCGGGTTACGTCTGCTTCGCGGCCCAGGACTGGTGGTACCACAACCGGGCGCACTCCGACTTCCAGCTCATGCGCGCCATCGCCGGCCGGCGCAAGGTGCTGGTGGTCAACAGCATCGGCATGCGCATGCCCGCGCCGGGCACCACCACCCACGTCACCCGCCGTATCCTGCGCAAGCTGCGCAGCGTGGCGAAGTTCCTGCGGCAGCCGTTCCCGGGCTTCCACGTGATGTCGCCGCTGCCGCTGCCGTTCTACGGCTCGCCGGTCCTGCGCCGGGTCAACGCCCTGCTCGTACGCGCCCAGGTGCGGGCGGTGTGCCTGGCGCTCGGCCTGCGCCGCCCGGTGATGGTGGTCACCATCCCCACGGCCTGGGACGTGGTGCGCCCGATGCCCCGGCACGCGCTCCTCTACAACCGCTCCGACCGGCACTCGGCCTTCCCCGAGGCGGACGCCGCCGTCATCGGGGCCCTGGAGAACGAGCTGCTGGCCCGCGCCGACCGGGTCCTCTACGCGAGCCGCACGCTGATGGCCGAGGAGCGCGAGCTGACCGGCGAGCGGGCGTGCTTCCTCGACCACGGCGTGGACCTCGACCACTTCACCAGGGTCGCGGAGCCGCCTCCCGACCTCGCCGCCGTGCCGGGGCCGCGGGTGGGGTTCTTCGGCGCGCTGGACGAGTTCGTCGTGGACGTCGGGCTGCTCGAACGCCTGGCCGCCGAGCTGCCGCAGGCCTCGCTCGTGCTCATCGGCGACGCCACCGCGCCGATGGACCGGCTGACCGCCCATCCCAACGTGCGCTGGTTCGGCTTCGTGCCCTACGAGCGCATCCCGGCGTACGCGTCCGGCTTCGACGTGGCGATCATGCCGTGGCAGGACAACGCGTGGATCAGGCACGCCAACCCGATCAAGCTGAAGGAGTACCTGGCCCTGGGCCTGCCGGTGGTCAGCACGGACTTCCCCGAGCTCGCCCACTACCGGGACCGGGTGCGGGTCGCGGCCACGCCCGACGCGTTCGTGGCGGCCGTCAAGGCCGCGCTGGCGGAGGGCGGCCCGCGGCCGGCCGCCGAGCTGCGGGCGTCGGTGCTGGGGATGTCCTGGTCGTTGCAGGCCGAGCGGCTTCTGGAGCTGGCCGAGGGGGAGCGTTGACGCGGGCGAGCCGGCTGGTCCTCGGCGCGGTGGCGCTGCTCGCCGCCGCGGCCCTGGTGTGGGCGGTCGCCGGCATGTCGGAGGGCGAGCCGGGCCCGCGCCCGTCGGCGTCCGGCACGGCCGCCCCCCGCCCGGACGTCGCCGGGCTGCCCCGCGTCCCCTGGGAGGGCGGCCCCGCCTACTACGACCGCTTCGCGAGCACCAAGGCCGCCGGCTGGACGAACCCGGCGTTCTTCCCCGTCGGCGTCTGGTACGAGTCCGTCATCACCCAGGACGACGTGGACAAGGACGTCGAGGCCGGCATCAACACCTACATCGAGCTGACCGAGACCAGCGACATGGCGCTGATCAGGAAGAACGGCCTGTTCGCCGTCCCCAGCAAGCCGTTGAAGGACTACGGGGCCGAGACCGTCGCCTGGCTGATCACCGACGAGGCCGACATGTGGGCAGGACCCGGCGACGACGGCTGGACCGGCAACTTCCCCGGTGAGGGCCCCCTCTGCATCCCGGACGACCCGCACAAGGAACGCTGCGGCTACACCGTCATGAAGACGCTGAAGGACCGGCTGCCCAAGGACGGCCGCCCGCACTACGCCAACTACGGCAAAGGCGTCATGATCTACCAGGACGACCGCCAGGCCGGCCGGTTCCTCAACGACTACACCGATCTCGTCTCCCTCGACGTCTACTGGTACACCAGCTACTTCGCCTGCCTGGACGGCCAGAACTGGCTGCACTGGTCCGGCGAGGAGCGGTGCCGCCGCGCGGCCAACTACGGCCTGCTCATCGACCGCCAGCGCAAGCTGGACGCCCTCGACGGCAAGCTCCAGCCCATCTACGCCTTCGTCGAGGTCGGCCGCCCCGCCGCCGAGGACCGGCGGCAGATCGAGCCGGACGAGGTCAAGGGCGCGGTGATGAGCTCCCTGATCCACGGGGCCAGGGGCGTCATCTACTTCAACCACAGCTTCGGCGGCCCCTGCCAGAGCCAGCACGTGCTCCGCGACGCCTGCGGCGTCACCACCCGGCCCGCCGTGATCGAGGTGAACCGGCAGATCAGGCAGCTCGCCCCCGTGCTCAACACCCAGTCCGTCGAGTACGGCTTCGGCCCCGGCGTGGACACCATGCTGAAGGCGCACCAGGGCGCGTACTACCTGTTCGCCATGCCGTCGGTGGAGGGCCGGCCGGGAGCGCACACGTTCGCGCTGCCCGGCGGCCTGTCACCCGGTCAGGTCGAGGTCATGTTCGAGAACCGGCGGTTGCCCGTGGACTCCTCAGGACGTTTCACCGACACCTTCACCAGCGAGAGCTCCTATCACATCTACCGGATCACGCCCTCCTGACATCAGTGACGCCGGGAGGCGCAGTGCGGGCAGCCGCGCCCGTGCCGGGGGCCGGCGCGCCGGTGCACGTGCCGGCCGTGCGGCGCCGCCCGCCCGGCCGACAGCGAGGAGTCGCTGCTGAGGATGGCCGCGTGCAGTTTGCGCAGCTCGGGGCCTGGCTCCAGGCCGAGGTCGGTGGTGAGGATGTGCCGCCCGGACTGGTAGACGTCCAGCGCCTCGGCCTGCCGCCCGCTGCGGTAGAGCGCCAGCATGAGCTGCCCGCGGAACGTCTCGCGCAGCGGGTGCTCGCGCACCAGCGTGGACAGCTCGCCGACCAGGGCGGCGTGCCGGCCGAGCCGTAAGTCGGCCTCGACGCGTTCGCCGAGCGCCGCCAGCCGCAGCTCCTCCAGCCGGGTGGCCTGGCGGTGCAGCAGGTGGATGTCGTCCAGCCCGGACAGCGCCGGGCCGCGCCACAGGTCGAGGCCCGCGCGGAGCAGGGCGCTGCCTTTTGCATCGTTCCCGGAGGCGAGCGCCGAGCGGCCCTGCCGGACCAGCAGCTCGAACCGGCGGGCGTCCACGTCCTCCGCCGGCACCCTGAGCCGGTAGCCCGTGGCCTGGTGGGCGATGGGGACGTGCTCGCCGAGCGTGCGTCTGAGCCGGTGGAGCTGGAGACGCAGGCGTTGTTGCCCGGCGTCCCCGGCCTCGGCTCCCCAGAGCGCGTCGATGAGGACGTCGCTGTGCGCGACGGTCCCGTCGTGGCAGAGCAGCAGGGCGAGGAGGCTGCGTTGCTTGACCGAGCGCAGGGGCACGAGGCCGCCTGCGCCGGTCGCCTCCAGAGCGCCCAGGATGCGGAACTGCATGGTTCCCCCAGCTGCACGTGTCCGATCTTCTTTTCGCTGACCGAGGATATGCCGCGCGAATGCGCCGTAAAACGCTCGTGAGGAAACTGTGTTGAAACGTAAATGAAATTGGTCATCCGCACACTCGTGAACTGGCTGATGGTGCGTACGTCAGCCAACGGAGCATTCGTGCCATCAGTGCCGAATGGGGGGATATGGTGGGTTCTTTTCGGCATTTCCGAATGACGGCTTTTGTGCCGTCGAGGCGTGCGCTGGCCCTGGTCAGCGCCACCGCCATCATCATCGGTCCGAGCGCCGTTCCGGCGCTGGCGACCACGACCGAAACCGAAACCGAAACCGGCGATCATTACGCGCACGCAGCTCCTTTGCGTGCGCCCATCGACCGTCCGAAAGTAGACAAACTCGGACCACTACCGGAGAAGAAAGGAACAATACCCGTAGAACGTTCGACCACGGCCGCTCGCTCCTCCGCCGCGCTCGCCGCCGCCGCCAACGACCGCGTCGGGCTGCGCGTGCTCGTCGTCGGCGTGGACGAGGACGACTGGGGCGTCGCCACCTGGCGCTCGGTGCTCAACCGGGTCGGCGCCCAGTACGACGTGCTCTACAGCAAGACCCAGCCGCTGACCGCCGCCGACCTCGTGCAGGCCGACGGGGCCGGCAAGTACAACGCTGTCCTGCTGAGCAACAACTCGCTGCTCTACTCCGACGGCTCCGGCTACGTCAGCGGCCTCGACGCCTCGGAATGGAACGTTCTCTGGGCCTACGAACGCGACTACGGCGTCCGCCAGGTCTCCCTCTACACCGCCTACGGCACCTGGCCCGAGGACTACTGCCTGCGCGCCGGCAGCGAGGGCGGCGTCGGCGCCACCCCGATCGCGACCGCGCTCACCACGACCGGCGCCGGCGTCTTCGACTACCTCAAGAACACCGCGAACGTCCCGATCTCGCAGTCCTACGTCTACCGCTCCACGCTGGCCTCCGGTTGCACCGCCGACGCCGTGCTGACCAGCGGCTCCGACGTGCTCGGCGTCCGCAGCACGTCCGCCGACGGCCGTGAGCGCATGGCGCTGACGTTCACCTCCAACCAGTACCTGCCACAGGCGGACCTGCTCACCTACGGCCTGTTCCGCTGGGCCACCCGGGGGCTGTTCCTCGGCGAGCAGCGTCACTACCTCAACGCCGACGTGGACGACTGGTTCAACAACACCGACCACCTCTACGCCGACGGCCACCTGGAGACCAACCCCGGCTACCGGCTGACCTGGTCGGACGCGGTGAGCACGTACAACCAGCAGAACAGCTTCCGGTCGGCCAACACGCTGGCGAACGCGTTCAAGCTGAACATCGCCTACAACGGCGAGGGCGCCGACCAGTACGCCCTCCCGTCCTGCCTGCTCCCGATCCTCCTGCAGGACGCCCTCACCAACTACTCGCGCTGCCGGGCCTCCTCCTTCACCTGGGTCAACCACACGTTCTCGCACCCGAAGATGAACTCCACGGACTACGCGACGAGCCGGGCGGAGATCCAGAACAACCTCACCAGGGCCGCCGCGCTCGGCCTCTCCGTGGACCCGACGGTGCTGAAGACCGGTGAGTACTCCGGCCTCGGCGTCTACCACCCCGACCCCAACAACGACATCGACCCGCCCACCGACTACGGCCTGGCCGCCTCCAACCCCAACCTGCTGCAGGCCGCCAAGGACCTCGGCGTGAAGTACCTGCACGGCAACATGTCGTTCGCCAGCCACCAGCCGTCCTGCTTCAACTGCGGCATCCGCCACCCGCTGCAGCCGGCGCTGACGATCGTGCCCGACTGGCCGACCAACATCGCCTACCACACCACCACGCCGGCCGAGGAGACGCTCTTCTACAACTCCTACTACGGCCCCAGCGGCAAGTTCCCCTACTGGCCGGTCAACCAGACCTACACCCAGGTCATCGACCACGAGAGCGACGTGGCGATGCAGCACGTCATGTCCGGGTCGGTCTACACGCACACCTTCCACCAGGGCAACCTGCGCAACTACGGCTCCAACCGCAGCCTGGTCTTCGACTGGCTGAACGGCGTCATGGCCAGGTACAACACCTGGTACAAGGTCCCGCTCCTCACGCCGAACTGGGGCTCGCTTGCCCAGTACGTCGACCAGCGGACCACGCACTTCGCCGGGCTGTCCGGCGTCAGCGCGGTCTACGACCGGGTGGCGGGCACGGTCACCTTCACCGCCGGCAGTGACGCCGCCGTCTTCGCGACGAACGTCAACGCCTCCGGCGCCACGGCGTACGGCACCGACAAGGTCGCCCGCCTCACGCTCACCGCCGGGGTCCCTGTCACCGTCCCCGCGAGCGTGCGCCCGTGAAGGTGACGCTGGTGTCCGAGGGCACCTACCCGTTCGCGATGGGCGGCGTCAGCGTCTGGATGGACCAGCTCATCCGGGGCATGCCGGACTACCGCTGGGACGTCGTGACGATGACCGTGGACGGCGAGGAACGGCCGGTGTGGGATCTGCCGGCCAACCTCGAACAGGTGGTCTCCGTGCCACTGTGGGGCAACGCGCCCCGGCGCCCCTCGCGGGCGCCGGGGGGCGCTTTCACCGAGGCGTACGGACGCTTCCTGGAGATGGTGCTGACGCCGGCCGTCATGGGCGACGGCAGCGCCGAGTTCCTGGCGGTGCTGGAGTCGCTGCACCGCTTCGCGCACGAGGGCGGCGACCTGGTGGGCGCGCTCACGGCCAACGAGTCGCTGACCCAGCTCATGGACGCCTGGTACTGGAACAGGACCGACGGCCTCACCCTGGCCGACGCCATCACGGCCGGCGACCTGATGGGGCACATGCTGCGCCCGCTGGCCGAGCCGGCACCGCGTACGGACCTCATGCACGTGGCCATGAACGGCCTCAGCATGCTGACCGCGATGACCGCCAAGTGGCGGCACGGCACCCCGATCGTGCTCTCCGAGCACGGCGTCTACCTGCGCGAACGCTACCTCCAGTACGTGGACGAGCCGGTCTCGCACGCCGTCAGGGTGCTGCTGCTCAGCTTCTTCCGCCGCCTGGCAGGGGCGGCGTACGTGGCGGCCGACCGGATCGCGCCGCACTCGTCGTACAACCGGCGCTGGCAGATCCGCAACGGCGCCGACCCGGACCGGATCCGGATCATGTACAACGGCGTGGATCCGGACGACTTCCCGCCGGTCGAGTCGGGCCCCGACGAGCCCACGCTGGTCTTCATGGGGCGCATCGACCCGCTGAAGGACCTGCACACGCTGCTGCGCGCGTTCGCCATCGTGCGGGAGAAGGTGCCCGACGCGCGGCTGCGCATCTTCGGCGGCGTCCCGGCCGGCAACGAGCCCTACCAGGAGAGCTGCATGGAGCTCGCCGAGGAGCTGGGGGTCACGGACGCGGCCCGGTTCGAGGGCCGCGTCACCACCCCGGCCGCCGCCTACCACGCGGGCGACGTGGTGGCGCTGACCAGCATCTCCGAGGGGTTCCCCTACACCGTGGTCGAGGCCATGGCGTGCGGCCTGCCGGTGGTCGTCACCAACGTCGGCGGGGTGGCCGAGGCGGTCGGCGAGGCCGGGATCGTGGTGCCGCCGCGCGACCACGTGGCCGCCGCCGAGGCGATGGTGCGCCTGCTGCGCGACACGGGGCTGCGCCGCCGGCTCGGCGCGCTGGCCCGCGAGCGGGTGCTCGCCCGCTTCACCCTGCGGCAGTCGCTGGACGACTACCGCTCGGTCTACGAGGAACTGCTGGGGGTCACCGCATGACCGCTGTGGAGCCGTCGACGTCGCGCTCCATGGACGACCTCATCGAGCCGATGGGGACCGGCGCCTTCCGCGCCGTCGAACCGCTGCAGGTCGCGGCGATGCTGGAGTCGCAGGGGCTGAGCGACAGGATCGCCCGCGAGCGGTACGGGCACGACGACGTGTTCTCCCTGGCCGAGGCCGCGTACACGCACATCAAGACCCTGGACAGGCCGCGCCCGCCGCTCGCCGAGGCGCCGCTCAAACGGGCCAGGCCGCTCGCCCAGATGCTGCACGGGCTGCTCTACGGCCTGCCCGCCGCGCTGCTGCCCGCGGCCTCCGGGCTCGTGGGCGCCCGGTGGCTGATGCCGGGCCTGGTGCTCACCACCGGGCTCGGCTGGGTGATCGGCAGCGGGGCGGCGCATCTCGCGTACACGCTGGTGGGGCGGGGCTATCCCCGCTCGGCCGGTCGGGTGCTGCGGTCAGGCATGTTGCTCGGGGTGCTCGGGGCCACGGCGATGGCCGGCCTGCTCGCCCTCGCCATGGGCGGGCCGCTCGCGCTGGTCGCGCTCTGCGTCACGCAGCTGGCCTTCCAGATCGCCTCCGGCATGCTGCTGTTCTACCGGCGCGAGCTCTGGCTCGGCGTGATCATGCTGCCCGCGGTCATCGCCGGCATCGCCTACATCGCGCTCGCCGACCGGTGGGTGGGCCTGCTGGCCGTCTGCGTCGGCGTGGTGTGCGTGGCCGGCGTCGTCGGGTCCGCGCTGCTGCTCACACTCGCGCAGGGCGAGCCGGCCGCGGCCGAGCCACCGCTGCGCCGCCTGTCGCGCTCCCACCTGCGCGGGCTGCTGCCCGCGCTGGCCTGGGCCACGCTGACCGCGCTCTTCCTGCTCCAGGCCGAGGCCCGCTACGTGCTCGACCGGAGCGACATCGCCGTCGCCGGCGCGGGGCTCGTGCTCGGCATGGGCCTCCTGGAGTACCGGGCGCACCGGTTCGACGACGACGCGCGGGCCTCCGTCCGCGACGTCTGCTACCCCGCCGACTTCACCCGCCGCGGCCGGTGGCTGGTCGCCAAGGGCGTGCTGATCTGCCTCGCGGCGCTGTCGGCGCTCTCCTCGCTGCCGCTGGTCTTCCTGTACGTCAAGGGCGGGCTCACCACGGAGAGCGTGACCATGGCGGTCGCCCACGTGACCGTCGGGGGCGCCTACTTCGTGGCGTTCCTGCTCGCCAACCAGGGCAAGGTCATCCACCTGTGCCTGGCCCAGGCGGCGGCGCTGGCCGTCCATCCCACAGGGCGGCTCCTGCTGCCGGGGGGCGGCTCCGCGCAGGCCGACGTGCTGCTCTTCGCCGCCGCCGCGCTGCTGTTCCTGCTGATCCTGCTGGTCCTCATGAGCCGCGGACTCAGGGACGTCAGGCAGTACCGCTGAACCATCGACCGGGAGGCTTCCCATGCACGTCGTCATCCTCGCAGGCGGCAAAGGGGTGCGGCTGCGCCCGTACACCTCGGCGCTGCCCAAGCCCCTGGTGCCCATAGGGGAGGAGTACGCGATCCTCGACATCATCCTCAGGCAGCTCACCAGCCAGGGCTTCACCCGGGCCACGCTCGCGGTCGGCCACCTCAGCCCGCTCATCCGGGCGTTCGTGGGCGACGGCTCCCGCTGGGGGCTCGAGGTGGACTACACCGAGGAGGTCACCCCGCTGTCCACGATCGGGCCGCTCTTCCCGATCAGGGACCGGCTGCCCGAGCACTTCCTGGTGATGAACGGCGACGTCCTCACCACGCTCAACTACGCCGAGCTGCTGTCCAGGCACGTCGAGGCCGGCGCGCCGCTGACCGTGGCGACCTCCCCGAGAGTCGTGAAGATCGACTTCGGGGTGCTGGAGACGAGCGGCGGCCACATCACCGGCTTCCGCGAGAAGCCGCTGCTCAGCTACCTGGTCAGCATGGGCGTCTACGCGCTGTCGCGCGACACCATCGCCCACTACCCGGAGGGCATGCCGTTCGGCTTCGACGAGCTGGTGCTCGACCTGCTCGCCCACGGCCGGCAGCCGGGCTGCTTCGAGTTCGACGGCTACTGGCTCGACATCGGCCGCCCCGACGACTACGACGAGGCCAACGCCCGGTTCGAGGAGATCCGCTCGCTGCTGCTGCCGACGGATCGGGAAAGGGTTCGATGAGCACTGTCGTCGTCTTCGGCTCCACCGGCTTCCTGGGCAGCCCGGTGGCCGAACTGCTGGCGGGCGATCCACGGGTGTCCCGCCTGATCTGCCCGCGCCGGGCCGAGCTCGACCTGCTGGCCGCCGCCCCCGCCGATGTGGCCGACCTGCTGGGCGAGAGCCGCCCCTCGGTCGTGCTCAACTGCGTCGGCCGGCTGTCCGGCCGCTACGACGAGCTGGTCCGCGGCAACGCCGGGGTCACCGCCGTGCTGCTGGAGGCCCTGGCCGCCGCCGCGCCGCGCGCCCGGCTGGTCCGGCTCGGCTCGGCCGCCGAGTACGGCCCCGCCCTCCCCGGCACCGCCCAGCGGGAGGACGGCCCCACCCGCCCCACCGGCGCGTACGGCATCAGCCACCTGGCCGGCACCCTGCTGGTCGAACGGGCCCGCGAGGTGGACGCCATGTCCCTGCGCGTCTTCAACCCGGTCGGCCCCGGGGTGTCCGCCGCCAACGTGCTCGGCCGGGTCCGCGACCTGATCGGCGCCGCGACGGGCGACATCGAGCTGGGCCCGCTCGACGCCACCCGCGACTTCGTGGACGTACGCGACGTCGCCGCGGCGGTGGTCGGCGCCGCCTTCGCCGACGATCCCGCCGAACGGGTGATCAACGTCGGCAGCGGCCGGCCCGTGCCCGTCCGGCAGGCGGTCAGGCTGCTCGCCGCGGCGAGCGGGTTCACCGGCGAGATCCGGGAGAACGCCCCCGAGTCCGGCCGCTCCGACACCAGTTGGAGCCAGGCCGACACCGGGCGGGCGCTGCGGGTGCTCGGCTGGCGGGCCACCGTCCCGCTGACCGACTCGATCAAGGCCATGACGGTGAAGGAGAGCGCGTGAGGAGGCTCTGGACGGCCGTGATGCTGGCCGGCCTGCCGGCCGCGCTCACGTCCTGCGCCCCCCGCGTCCCGCTGACCGAGGTGCGCTCCTTCACCTACGTCCTGCAGAACTACCCCGGCGGCCGGCTCGACGCGGTCGCCCGCGCGCCGCACCAGCTCGCCATCGTGGACCTGTCCCGCGACGGCACCACGGCCGGCTACTTCTCCGCGAAGGAGGTCGCCAAGGTCCGGGACTCCGGCAAGACCGTCCTCGCCTACTTCGAGATCGGCAGCATCGAACGCTTCCGCACCGAGGCCCGCACCCTGCCCGCCGACCTGCGGCTCAACCGCTGGCTCGACTGGCCGGAGGAGCACTTCGTCCGCTACTGGGACTCCCGCTGGTGGGACCTCGTGCTGCGCCCGCGCGTCGACCAGGCGCTGCGGGCCGGGTTCGACGGGGTCTACCTCGACACGCCGCTCGCGTACGAGGAGATCCACCTCGACCGCGTGCCCGGCGAGACCCGCGCGAGCCTCGCCCGCCGGATGAACGAGCTGATCGTCAAGATCAGCCGCTATGCCAAGAAGGCGCGCCCCGGCTTCCTCGTCGTCCCGCAGAACTCGCCCGAGCTGCGCCTCCAGCCCGGCTACGTCGAGGCGATCGACGGCATCGGCATGGAGGAGCTGTTCTTCCGCGCCACCGGCCGGCCGTGCACCACCGGCTGGTGCGCCGAGAACCTGGCGCACGCGCTCGCCCTGCGCCGGCTCGGCAAGGCCGTGCTCGCCACCGACTACGCCACCCGCCCGGCCGACGTGGCCGCGGCCTGCGCCCGCTACCGCCGCCACGGCATCGCGGGCAACGTCACCGTGGTCGACCTCGACCGCGTCAGTCCCCTCTGCACCGCTGCGAAAGAAGGAGCTTGAGATGCCGAAGACCGTCGGCGTGATCGGCATGGGCTACGTGGGCCTGACGCTGACCGCCGCCCTGGCCCGCAAGGGGTACGTCGTGCACGGCGTGGACGCGAACCCCCGCGTGGTCGAGGCGCTGTCCAACGGCCGGATCCACGTGTACGAACCCGGCGTGCAGGAGGCGTTCGCCGAGCACCTCGGCACCGGGATCACCGTCTCCGACCGGCTGCCCGACACGCCGCTCGACGCCGCGATCCTGTCCGTCTCCACACCCGTGGACCTCTCGACGGGCCGGCCCGACCTGCGCAACCTGGCCGCCGCCGCCGAACACGTCGCCGCCACCTGCCGGCCCGGCACCCTCGTCGTGGTCCGCAGCACCGTACCCATCGGCACCTCCCGCTCCGTCGTGCTGCCCGCGCTCGCCGCCCGCTGGGGCGACGACGTCCGGCTCGTCATGGCGCCCGAGCGCACCATCCAGGGCCAGGCGCTGCGCGAGCTGGTCGAGCTGCCCCAGGTCGTCGGCGGGCTCGACGAGGAGAGCCTGGGGGCGGGCGCCGAGCTGTTCGCCGGCCTCGCCGAGCAGGTCGTGCCGGTGTCCGGCCTGGAGACCGCCGAGATGGTCAAGCTGTCCAACAACTGCCACACCGACCTGATCTACGCCTTCGGCAACGAGCTGGCGCTCATCGCCGAGCAGCACGGCCTCGACCCGCTGGAGGTCATCAGGGCCGCCAACCTCGACTATCCCCGGCCCGACCTGGCCAAGCCCGGGTACGTCGGTGGCGGCTGCCTGTCGAAGGACCCGTACCTGATGATCGCGAGCACGCGGCGGCCGCCTTACCTGGTGGACCGGGCGCGGGCGCTCAACGAACGGCTGCCCGCGCACGTCGCCGAACGCATGGTCGAGCTGATCCGCGAGAGCGCCGGACGCACCGAGGGGGTGCGGCTGTCGGTGCTGGGCTGGGCTTACAAGGGCTGGCCGGCCACCGACGACATGCGCGGCACGCCCATCGCCGAGATGATGCCGCTCTTCCGCGCCGTCGGCCTGACCGTGCTCGGCCACGACCCGCTCGTCCCCGACGAGGTCATCCGCGAGTACGGCGGCGAGCCCGTCAGCCTGGACAAGGCGTTCGCCGACGCCCACGCCCTCCTCGTCATCAACGACCATCCCGACTACCGCGGCCTGGAGGTCGAGTCCCGGCTCGCCACCTCCGGGGTGCGGGTGCTGTTCGACTCCTGGCGCATCCTGGACGAGGCGGCGATCACCCGGCACGGCGTCCGCTACGCCGGCATCGGCTACCTGGCGGAGGAGCGGGCATGAGGACACTGCTGCTGGGCGGGGCCGGCTTCATCGGGCTGCACCTGGCCCGCCGGCTGCTCGCCGACGGGCACGAGGTGACCGTCGTGGACGACTTCTCGCGGGGGCGGCGCGACGACGCGCTCGCCGGGCTGGCCGTCGAGGTGCGCTCGGCCGACCTCACCGACCCGGCCGCGTACGACGCCCTCGAACCCGGCTGGGACCAGGTGTTCATGCTGGCCGCCGTCGTCGGGGTGCGCAACGTCGAGTCCGACCCGGCCCGCGTGCTCCGGGTCAACACGCTGGCCCTGATGCACCTGCTGGACTGGATGGGGCCGGGGCGCGGGCGGCTGTTCTTCGCCTCCACCAGCGAGGCGTACGCCGGGGCGGTCAGCACCGGGCTGGCCGCCGTGCCGACCGGCGAGGACGTCCCCCTCGTCATCGAGGACGTGGGGTCGGCGCGGCACACGTACGCGATCAGCAAGCTGCTCGGCGAGGCCGCGGTGCTGCACACCGCGCGGGCCAAGGGGTTCGAGGCGGTCATCGGCCGCTTCCACAACGTCTACGGCCCCCGCATGGGCGCCGACCACGTCATCCCCGAGCTGTCGCTCCGGGCCGAGCGCGGCGAGGACCCGTTCACGCTCTACGGCGCCGACCAGAGCCGCGCCTTCTGCCACGTGGACGACGCCGTCGAGGCGGTCGTCCGGCTCATGGCCGAGCCGCGGGCGGCCGGCCGGATCGTGCACATCGGCAACGACGCCGAGACCAACATCGGCGACCTGGCCAAGCTCGTGCTGCGGATCGCGGGGACGAACCCGGAGATCCGGCACGTGCCCGCGCCCCCCGGCTCGGTCGCGCGCCGCTGCCCCGACCTCACGCTGCTGCGCGAGCTGACCGGGTACGAGCCGCGCGTCGCCCTGGAGGACGGCGTCCGCCGGACCTACACCTGGTATCGGGAGTCGTGGACCGGATGACGCAGCCCATCGCGTTCTACTACGGGGCGGGGGAGCTGGATCGGCTGTCCGGCTTCGACAAGGTCGTGCTCCAGGCGGACTTCTACCGCCCCGACGAGCTGGACCTGCTGCGCGGGCGCGGCACGCAGACCCTCGGTTACCTGTCGCTGACCGAGGACGTCGGGCCGCCCGCGCCGTGGCACCGCCCCGAGCACAACCCCGACTGGGGTGGCGCGTTCGTCCACACCGGCGACCCCCGCTGGGTGGCGCACGTGCTGGAGCAGGCCCGCGAGGCGATCGGGAAGGGCTTTCGCGGGTTGTTCCTCGACACGCTCAACATCGAGCAGACCTACCCCGAGGACCTGCCACACCTGCTCTATCTCATCGCCGCCATCCGCGAGGAGACGCAGCCGGAGTATCTGCTGGCCAACCGGGGCTTCGGGCTGCTGCCGCAGCTCGCCGACCTGGTGGACGGCGTGCTGTTCGAGTCGTTCTCGGCGCGCTGGGTGGACGCCGGCCGCTACGCGCCCTGGCCGGACGACGTGCTGGAGGTCCACGCCTCCGTGGCCGAGCGGCTGCTCGGCCTCGACGTGGACCTCTACGCACTCGACTACGCCGACAACGACGAGCTGTGCGACTTCGCGCGCCGGCGGGCGCGCGAGTTCGGGATGCTCTGCTTCGTCAGCGACAGGGTGCTGTCGCGGATCTGAGCTGTCGGCCGGTCAGTTGACGCGCCTAGTTGATGCGCCAGGTGTCGCCGCCCAGCAGCAGCTCGCCCAGGTCGCCGGGCCCCTGACGCTCGGCCGCCTCGTCGAGCTGCTCGGCCATCAGCGTCTCGTAGGACGGCCGGTCGACGCTGCGGAAGATGCCGATCGGGACGTGCTCGAAGGCGGGCTCGTCCAGGCGGGACAGGGCGAAGGCGAGGCTGGGGTCGGGGTTGTGCACGTCGTGCACGAGGATCTGGTCCTCGCTCACGCTCGCGCGGGCCACGACCTCGATCCCGCCGTTCGCGCCGCGGACCACGGCCTTGGTGGCGCTGGCGATCGGCCGGCCGTGCTCCAGGCGCAGCGTGATGTCGTCGCGCAGGCCCGGGTCCTTGAGCGGCTCGAAGGCGTTGTCGTTGAAGATGTTGCAGTTCTGGTAGATCTCGACCAGCGAGGTGCCGCGGTGGGCGGTGGCCTCCCGCAGCACCGACTGCAGGTGCTTGCGGTCGGAGTCGATGGTCCGCGCCACGAACGATGCCTCGGCGCCGATGGCCAGCGAGATCGGGTTGAACGGCTTGTCGAGCGAGCCCATCGGCGTGGACTTGGTGATCTTGCCGACTTCGCTCGTGGGGGAGTACTGGCCCTTGGTCAGCCCGTAGATCCGGTTGTTGAACAGCAGGATGTTGAGGTTGACGTTGCGGCGCAGCGCGTGGATGAGGTGGTTGCCGCCGATGGACAGGGCGTCGCCGTCGCCGGTGACGACCCAGACGCTGAGGTCGGGGCGGGAGGCCGCCAGACCCGTGGCGATGGCGGGGGCACGGCCGTGGATCGAGTGGAAGCCGTAGGTGTTGAGGTAGTAGGGGAAGCGGGAGGAGCAGCCGATGCCGGAGATGAAGGCGATGTTCTCCCGCTTGAGCCCGAGTTCGGGCAGGAAGGACTGGACGGCGGCGAGGATGGCGTAGTCGCCGCAGCCGGGGCACCAGCGCACTTCCTGGTCGGACTTGAAGTCCTTCAGGCCCTGCTTGACGTCGGTCTTCGGGACCAGGCTGAGGCCCCTGCCGTTGACGAGCTCAGTCACTGTCGATCACGTCCTGGATGACTCCGGCCAGCTCCTCGGCCTTGAACGGGAGCCCGCGCACACGGTTGTAGCTGATGACGTCGACGAGGTAGCGGGCGCGCAGCAGCAGCGCGAGCTGGCCCAGGTTGATCTCGGGCAGCAGCACCTTGTCGTAACGCTTGAGCACCTCGCCGGTGTTGGCCGGCAGGGGGTTGAGGTGGCGCAGATGGGCCTGGGCGACCTTGCCGCCGCCCGCCCTGATGCGGCGCGCGGCCGCGGCGATCGGCCCGTAGGTCGAGCCCCACCCGACGACCAGCACCTTCGCGTCGCCGTCGGGGTCGTCCACGACCAGGTCGGGGACGTCGATGCCGGCGATCTTGGCGGCCC
>NZ_FOHX01000036.1 GCF_900111685.1 Nonomuraea wenchangensis | reverse complement strand
GCCGCAGCCGCCGCGGGCCTGCCGACCCTCGCCGACAGCGGCTACGACGGCGCCGGGATCGGTATTCACAAGCCGATCAAGCAGCCCGACGGCAACCAAACTCTCAGCCCGGAGAACCGCACCTACAATCAGCTGCTACGCGCCCTGCGTTGTCTCGGCGAACGCGGGTTCGCCCTGCTCAAAGGCCGCTGGCGGATCCTCCAGCACATCACGCTCAGTCCCAGCGCCATCGGCGACATCGCCCGCGCGGCGCTTGTCCTCACTCATTTTGAGCACGACTACCTACCGGCAATTGGCTGAGATCACGTCAGTGAGGGCGCATCCCAATTCGTCCCAGGCCGGTAAGCTAAATGCGCAAATCCGCGTTTCGCTGGTAGGGCATGACGAACAACCTGGTGCCGGGCCAGCTCAACGTGGTGCAGGCGGCGTTGAGCCTGCTCTCACCCAGGCGTGCAGCGGGACGTGATCAGACCACGTGCTCCGGGCGTAATCGACGAAGCATTTCCGTACGCGGCCCTCACCGGCGAACACGTAATCAATCTTCCGCTTGCGGGTCACGTAGGTCCAGCGCCGGCGCGGGTCGCATTCGTCGCGGCCCTTGTAGGCCGCGGCGGCGTCGCGCGGCACCAGGTTGAGGTCGCCACCGATCACACCCCGGCCGAGCTTGAACAGCTCGCGCAACTGGATGTGCCGGTAGGGCCTGCCCTTCTGCCTGTCGTCGTAGCTCGATCCCGACGAGAAGTGCGCGGTGCAGAACGCCCGGTCGGCCGTGCAGACGGCGTACCTGCGGGCTCCCCACGGCGGCGAGGTCAGCGCGTGCACGACGAGGCCGGTGTCCGTTCCGGCCACGGCCAGGGTGACGCTCAGCACCCCGCGTGGCCTGCCGTTTCTGTCGGGCAGGCACTGGTACGGAGAACCGTCCGAATACATCAGCCCCGCCGACCGGACGCTCCAATTCCGGCCGGTACGGCGTTCGAGCTCGTGTTCCAGGTCGGCGTCGGCGCCCGTGCAGAACTCCTGAAGGAAGACCACGTCCGCCTCGGTCGCCAGCACTGCCACGTGCCAGGCCAGCTCGGCGTTCGAGCGGCGGAAGAGCGCGCACCCGGCGTTGGTGCCCGCACAGACGTTCCACGTCATCACGTGGAGGAGAGGGGGCTGTGCCTGTACGGACAGGTTCGGTAACAACAGTCCGGCGATCACGAGCTGGCTGATCATCATCACCGAGATCCCTCCACACATGATCCGAGCCGTCAAAAGACCGCTCAACCGGCACATCTGGCAACCAGGAGCCTATTGGTCTTCATGGGGTGAGACCCGGGCGTACGAGCTGCCAAGAGCCTCTTCTCATGCCAACCCGTCCCGGTTCTCTCCTGCTGATCAGCCCGATCAGGTTGGAAAAGCCTCACTGATGAGGAGAAGCAGCGAGCCCGAGACAGGCTCGACCTTTTGCGCTGAGCGCAGGGCACACTCAGGGCACATCGCATCGACAGGGTGCGGCAGACACTCTCAAACGACGATCAGCAAACCGGCAGCTCGCGTTGTGCCCTTCCGACCGGATGCCGGTTGTAGACCTCCCGAATCGAAACCCGGCCTAAGGCCGACTAGTCACCCTCCGCCCCTGTGACCAGGGGAGCACCATTCGTTGAACCGGTGACCGCTGCGGCGGTGGCCAGCTCACCATCGGCCAGGCTGCGCCAGGGGGCGTCGGGGCTGATCGGCGCGGTCTTGTAGAGTCCGATCTGCGATTCCATCAGTGCGTCGCCGACACTGCCGAAGGAGGCGTCGATCCCGGCAGCCAGCAGATGCACGGTGAATCGGAAAGACGTGTATTGACTGTTGGAATCGCGGTGAGAGGGCGTCACGACATTCCGGGCGTCTATCCCCGACGGCCGACTCGCTCTCTTCAACCGTTCGCACGCCTCATCCACGACCTGCCACCATCGTGAAGATCACCCACAGCATCAAGCGCCAGAGCCAAGATCGCGAGGCTCTGTCATGCGGCCGGAGGCCGTAGGCCGAGCCACTGCTCGGCGTCCCAGGCATAAAACCGCTCGACCTCGGTGAACCCCAGCTTCGCCGCGAGGCGCATCGAGCCGACGTTGGCGCTCTGGGTGGTGAGCACTACCGGCTCGCCGGGAAGGACACCGTCGAACCAGTCGAGTGCCGCCGCGCACGCCTCGGCGGCATACCCTTGCCCCCATGCCTTTGGCAGGAACAGGTAACCGAGATCGGCCTTCCCCACAGCAGCCGGGCGGCGGTGCCCGGCTGCTCTCCTGAGCAGGATCTGGCCGATCATCGCCCCGTCGAGCTCGACGACGAAACTCCCGGGCCATTGCTGGGGCACCTCGGGCATCTCACGCTCGAGCTCGTCACGCGGGCGGGGACCGCCGAGGTAGGTGTGCACCTCTGGCGAGGCAAGCAGCTCGATGAACGTTGGACGGTCCCGCGCCTCGGGCTCACGGAGCACGAGCCGCTCGGTCCGGATCGGCTCAGGCGGCCAAACCACCTGTCCTAGATCTGACATGCGCGCAGGCTAACAATCTTGTAGGGCGACGTTCAACGTGGACATGAACGCGTGGCTCATCGGCAGAGCTACGGGCGCGGCTGGGTGAACGATCCCGGCTCTTTCGGTCGGCCATAGCACCTAGGGGAGCTGACATGACCGACGGCATCACCCCTCTACTCTCACGACATCCGTTGAAAAGACCGGAGGAGCGGCAGAGTTCACACTTCCTTTTCCGTCAGCGCCCCCGAGGTTCCACCTCTCGCCATCGCCGCTTTGACCAGGCCCTTTTCTACTATCGTGGGGCACCGTGCAGATGAACCGGATCGCCGTCGTCGGGTCCGGCGGGAGCGGCAAATCCTACGTCGCCCGCGAACTCGGCCGTCTGCTCGGTGCGCCGGTCACGCACCTCGACGCGATCTACTACGACGACGAATGGAACCCGCTGCCGCCGGAGAAGTTCGAGGCCGTTCAGCGGGAGTTGGTCGCGGCGCCGCGCTGGGTGATCGACGGCAACTACAACTCCTCGCTGCACGTCCGGCTGGAAGCGTGCGACACCGTGGTGATGATGGACGTGCCTACCCGGGTCGCCCTGTGGGGGATTCTCTCCCGCCAACTCCGGCATGGCGCCGGCCAGCACACCTCTGGCGTCTACAACCGCATCCACTGGGGCGTGATCACCTACGTCGCCACCTACCGTCGGCGGATGCGCCCCAAGGTGCTGGCGAAGATCCACGAACCCGGTTGAGGTAGTAATGGATTGAGAAAGCCTTAACGCTCCCCATCATCCCGTACTCGAGTCCAAGGGCGTTGCCCGGACGCCAGACTATGGCGGGAACGACCACTCGCATGCTGGGCCTCTTGTTCTGCGATTCTCACGGCGAGCGCGTCCAGATCGGAGGCGTGCAGGACATTGAGCAAATCGCCTGTGAGTTGGGCTGGGGAAAGGTATGTCTTCCGCCAGGCGGCTACACCGACAGCAAGATTTGACGCTATTTCCCAGTGATCGCCGTACTTGGCCTGCAGATCTTCGGCGGTGGCACGTGGGTGCGGGGTTGCGTCATGATTCACTGTTGCACCCCGCGTGCTGTGCGATCACTAGCGCTGCCTGATCGGGGAGGTGCGCGGGGACGACCCCGATCCAGTCACGGTGCATGTCTATGGTCGGCGTCGCGAAAAACACGTCTGTCGCGGCTCGGTTGGCAACGCGCGCCAACTCGACCAGGTAGCTACCGGAGCGCTCCCCGATGGTGACGGCGGCGACTCTCCGCCCGGCGGCGGCGTAGACGAGCAGCGCTGGTGGATATCGCCGTTTCTCGGCGCTGGATTCAGGTCGCCTCTCGCAGTCGAGAGCAATCCGGGTAATCAGCTCAGCCTGCACGCCTACTGTTTCCGCCATGTGCTCCAGAACGCGGTCCAGCGCGGCACGTTGCCGATCGGCTCCCGCCTCTGTGACAGGCTTTCCTATTTCTAGTTCTTCGAGCTGTGCGGATGTGTTCCGAGAGCGCATGACCACAAGGTAGGAAGGCCGAGGTCAAGCTGTCTGTGGCACTTTCGGCGGGCCGCGCTGTGAAGTGACACACGCCTATGGTTCTAGACCAACCGCATTCGCCAGTTTCCGCATCTCCGGTGTCAGCGTGCGACGGCGACCGACGATCGTCTGAAGCATGTCCTTGGCGTAACGCTGATTCGGAAGCCATGCGGGCGCTTCGCATGCAAGCTGCGACAGGATATCTAGAGCTTTGTCGTACTCGCGCAGCATGACATGAGCGTTGGCCACGTCCAGAAGATGCCGGTTTCGATTGTCGCTGGTGGGTCTCGATCCTGGAGGTACCTCGCGTGCGAGCCGTAGGGCCCGCTCTGGATGATGCTCGATGACGGCGTTCTCCACTCGCTTCATCTGAACCGTGGCCGGTCCGAACGTCGTGAAGTACTCGTGGTACGAGCCGTGTTCTCGCCCCATGCGAACCGCGCCCGACAGGGCCAGTCGCATCATCTCGTCCGCCTCGTCCGGCCGGTTGTCTCGAATGGCTGCCGCACTGCCGCGCAGCAACAGCCATCCCCAGGCTGAGAGCTCCGTGCTGGTCGCTCGCGACATGCGCGGCTCGATCTCGTCCGCCCAATCGACGGCCCGCGAACGTGCTTCGTCAAGGCGACGCCGACGCAGGAGCAGCCAGCACGAGGTGATGACGGCGGACGCAGCCTCTACGCGGTCGCCGGTCTCGATCGCGTCCGTCACGGCGCCTTCCAGGGCGATCTCGGCCACGTCGAACGCGCGGGTCTGTGTAGCCAGTGAGCCGACCAGCTGCAGGACTCTGGCGCGGACAGCCAGGGCTTCCGGCCCGCCATGCTCTACAGGGGTTTGTGCTTCCTTCACCAGGACGGGCAGGATCGTGGTCAACTCGGCGTATTCGTCGTCGTGGTACAGCCGTACGGCGCTTGCGATGGCGGACCGCAAGCCGTCAGCGGTCGGTACGTCTTCCACGTCGGCCGGGAGGCCCTGTAGCGCTTGCCGTAGTGGCGCGAGCCGATCCCCGTTCCCGCTCTGCTGTTCGGTCTCAGGAACGGGGCCGAGTAGCGCAGTAGTGGTGACGTCCAGCGCTGTGGCCCAGGCTCGAACGGTCTCGATACGTACGCTCTTGCGTTCGCCTTGCTCCACCTTCCGGATCAGGGACAGGGCGACACCGGACCGTGCGGCCAGCTCGCGCTGGCTGAGGCCGCGCAGCTTCCGGTAGGACTGCAAGCGCTCTCCGAGCGCCTGGTCGCCCGGATAATTGACTCGCCGCTTCAGCGGGAATGCCGATGTAATCCTGCCATGCGCATCGCCTCAGAAACCGTCGCTGACGGCATCCGCGAGCAGCTCTTCACTATCGGAGACATCCCCGGGGTGCTTTGGACGCCGGCCGAGGGCTCCGGCCCCCGGCCGCTGGTCCTGATCGGGCACGGCGGAGGCCAGCACAAGAAGGGATGGGAGGTCGTTTCCCGGGCCTTCCCCTACGTCACCTCCTGCGGCTTCGCGGTCGCCGCGATCGACGCGCCAGGTACCGGCGACAGGCCGGAGCACCCGCAGATCCGGCGGCTCGTCGCGCTCATACAGGAACGAGAGGCTGCGGGAGAGCCCTTCCGATTCGGCCCGGAATGGCCCGCCCTCAACGAAACCGTGGCGGCGCAGCTCATCCCCGACTGGCAGACCACCCTGGACGCGCTCCAGAAACTGGACTCCGTCGGCGACAACCAGCCCGTCGGGTACTACGGCCTGTCCCAGGCCGGTGAGATGGGCATCCGCCTCGTCGCGGCCGAACCTCGGATCACAGCTGCCGTCCTCGGCCTCGTCGGAAGCGACTGGCTCACCGACATCGCGGCGCGGATCACGATCCCGGTCGAGTTCGTGCTGCAGTGGGACGATGAAGGCGATCCGCGGGACTCGGTCATGAAGCTGTTCGACGCACTCGGCTCCGCCGAGAAAACCCTGCACGCCAACCCCGGCAGCCACTTTCGAGTCCCGTCCTTCGAGATCGACAGCTCGATCCGATTTTTCGCTCGGCACCTGGGTAGCCCTGGCGCCGCGAGCAGTTCCTGACACCATCCTTGGGTGTGGACGTCAGGGGTCGGCTGCCCCAGCGGATGCCCTTCTCGCTTCGGACGCCAACCCGGTGATCGGATTCCGGTCACAGCACTAGATTGCTCTGCATGGTCGCTGAGGGATCTTCGAAAGCCGCGTCCGCGCGGGTCCGGCTCATGGAGCGGATCCAGGCGATCACGCCCTGGGATCGGACGGAGGAGGAGCAGGCGGCCGGCGTGCTGGCCTGGATCGCTGGCGGGGCGCCGCTGTATCGGACCGGGAAGCCCGATGTTCCCGATCCGCATCTGGTGAGCTACTTCGTGGCGCTCAACCCGGACGAGGAGCTGCTGCTGGTGGCGCATCGGCAGGCTGGGCTGTGGTTGCCCAGCGGTGGGCATGTGGAGCCGGAGGAGGATCCCTGGGACACCGTGGTCCGGGAGTGTCAGGAGGAGTTGCACACGGCGGCGGTTCCACGTGCTGTCAGTGGTGACCGGCCCTTTTTCGTCACGTCGGCTCAGACTCGGGGTGAGGGGTCGGTCACGTCCACCGACGTGGTGTATGAATCAAGCTTCGAGTGATCCTGTTTCTGCAGGTTAAGCGGTAAGTGTCTGTGGGAGCGGGTTCGGGGCCGGTGTGTCGCCGGCGATGAGCCGGACGCGGGCTTTGGCCAGAATGTCCAGACCCATGTAGCGGCGGGCTTCGGTCCATTCGTCGGTCTGCTCGGCCAGGACCGCGCCGACGAGGCGGATGATCGCGGCCCGGTCGGGGAAGATGCCGACCACGTCGGTGCGGCGGCGGATCTCCTTGTTCAGCCGCTCCTGCGGATTGTTGGACCAGATCTGCCGCCAGGTCTCGCGCGGGAAGGCGGCGAAGGCCAGCAGGTCCTCCCGGGCGGCGTCCAGATGCTCGCACGCCGCCGGGTACTTGGCTTCCAGGGCGTTGATGACCCAAGCGTGCTGGGCGCGCACCTGTTCGGCGGTGGGCTGGTCGAAGATGGTGCGCACCAGGGTGGCCACCCACGGCTGGGCGCTCTTGGGCACGGTGGTGAGCAGGTTGCGCAGGTAGTGGGTGCGGCAGCGCTGCCAGGCCGCGCCCGGCAGGGCGGCGCCGATCGCCTCGACCAGGCCGCGGTGGGCGTCGGAGACGACCAGCTGAACACCGGACAGGCCGCGGGCGACCAGGCCGCGCAGGAAGGCCAGCCAGCCGGCGCCGTCCTCGGCCGAGGTGACCTCCAGGCCGAGGACCTCGCGCTGGCCGTTGGCGTTGACGCCGGTGGCGACCAGCGCGTGCACGTTGATCGTGCGCCCTGCCTCGCGCACCTTCTGCGTCAGCGCGTCCAGCCAGACGAAGGTGTACGGGCCGGCATCCAGGGCGCGGGTGCGGAACGCCTCCACCTGCTCATCGAGCGTCTTGGCCATCAGGCTGACCTGGCTTTTGGAGATGTTCTTGATGCCGAGTTGCTCGACCAGCTTGTCGACTCTGCGGGTGGAGACCCCGAGCAGGTAGCTGGTGGCGACCACGCTGATCAGCGCCTGCTCGGCCCGGCGGCGTCGCTCCAGCAGCCAGTCCGGATAGTAGGAGCCGGAGCGCAGCTTCGGGATCGCCAGTTCGATCGTTCCCGCGCGGGTGTCCCACTCGCGGCTGCGGTAGCCGTTGCGGGAGTTGGTGCGCTCGTCGCTGCGCTGCCCGTAGGCTGCTCCGCACAGGCTGTCGGCCTCGGCCGACATCAACGTCTCGGCCATGGTCTTCACCATGGATCGCAACATGTCAGGGTCGCCGGTCTCGATCTGCTGCGCCAGCCACTGCGCGGGCGTCACACTGGGATCTGCGGCCATCGTCTGGTTCTCCTTCTTGATCTAGCTACTCGAAGGATCACTCGATGGCCGTTCTTATTTCACGGCACCACGCCTATGACCAGGCCAAACTCGTACACCACTCCCGTGGACGCAACC
>NZ_FOHX01000004.1:523099-703303 GCF_900111685.1 Nonomuraea wenchangensis | reverse complement strand
GCACGCCGCCAGCGTTCGTCCTGAGCCAGGATCAAACTCTCCAAACAATGCTTTTCAAGGCTTGTCCGGATGAATCATCCAAGCAAGAATCCGTCAAAAATGACGGGGTCATACATGTGTGATGCACATGCACTGGCTTTTAACACACTGTTGAGTTCTCAAGAAACGGACGCGTACTTCCTCACCGGAATCCCTTGCGGGCCCCGCCTCGGAGGCGTTCATTTCGTCTTCGTTGTGTCTTAATTCTTTCAGCCGTTCAAGTCTCTGTCAAATTGACCGGACTTGCTCGACCTGCTGGAATTAATCCGCGCCCCGTTCCGGGGCAACCCCTCTAACTTACCAGGCAGTCGACCGACTAGCGAATCGATCACCCGAACACGTGAGTCTCAAGGGATTACCGGCACTGACGGCACAACACACACCAAAGCCATCTGAGTGATGAAGGAGGGTTGCGCCGCACCGCGTCGGCTTCTAAAGATTAGCAGCGCCTCCACGATGCTCGTGCCGATTCGCCTGTCTCTCCGGCCACAGAACGATCACGGCCGACCATAGACTCCCCACGTGAGCAGCAACATGCCGCCTGTGGCGAAGAAGATCCCGGCCGAGCGTACGCATCACGGCGACACCTTCGTCGACGAGTACGCCTGGCTGGCCAACAAGGACGATCCCGACACCACGGCCTATCTGGAGGCGGAGAACGCGTTTCTCAAGGAGCAGACCGCTCATCTGGCGGACCTCCAGGAGCAGGTGTTCCAGGAGATCAAGGGGCGCACCCAGGAGACCGACCTGTCGGTGCCGAGCCGCAAGGGCGCCTGGTGGTACTTCAGCCGCACCGAGGAGGGCAAGCAGTACGCCGTCTCGTGCCGCGTCCCCGCCGACAGCGACGCGCCCCCGCTGGTCACCCCCGGCGAGCGCCTCGACCTGGAGCAGGTGGTCCTCGACGGCAACGAGCTGGCGGGCGACAGCCCGTTCTTCTCCGTCGGCACCAGCGCGGTCAGCCCTGACGGGACGATGCTGGCCTTCTCCACCGACTTCAAGGGCGACGAGCGCTTCACCCTGCGGTTCAAGAACCTGGAGACGGGCGAGGTCCTGCCCGACGAGATCGTCGACATCTTCTACGGCGGCGCCTGGTCGCCCGACGGCTCGGCGTTCTTCTACACGCGGGTGGACGACGCCTGGCGTCCCTACCAGGTCTACCGGCACACCCTCGGCACCCAGGAGGACGTCCTGGTGTACGAGGAGGCCGACGAGCGTTACTGGGTGGGCATCGGGCTGACCCGCAGCGAGCGCTACCTGGTGCTGGCCGCCGGCAGCAAGATCACCAGCGAGGTCCGCATCCTCGACTCGGCCGACCACTCCGGCGAGTTCCGGGTCGTCCGGCCGCGTACGACCGGCGTGGAGTACAGCGTCGAGCACGCCGGCGACTTCTTCTACGTCCTGCACAACGAGAACGCCGAGAACTTCGAGCTGGCCACGGCGCCCCTCGACGACCCCGGCACGTGGACGCCGCTGATCCCCCACCGGGAGGACACCCGGCTGCTGGGCATCGACGCCTTCGCCGACCACGCGGTGGTGTACTTCCGCCGCGACGGGCTGACCGGGCTGCGGGTGCTGCCGTACCCGGGCGGGGGGCAGGGCTGGCGCGAGCGCGTCGAGGCGGCCGAGCGGAACGCGTACGAGATCGACTTCCCCGAGCCGCTGTACGACGTCGGCCCGGCCGGCAACCCCGAGTTCACGACGACGCGGCTGCGGCTGACGTACACGAGCATGGTGACGCCGCCAAGCGTGTACGACTACGAG
Organism: Nonomuraea wenchangensis; assembly: GCF_900111685.1. Classification (GTDB taxonomy): domain Bacteria; phylum Actinomycetota; class Actinomycetes; order Streptosporangiales; family Streptosporangiaceae; genus Nonomuraea; species Nonomuraea wenchangensis. Next base: position 701,503 of record NZ_FOHX01000004.1, on the reverse strand, counting down.
CTCGACTCCCACGAGCTGATCCTGCTGAAGCAGCGTCCGGTGCTGGGCGGCTACGACTCGGCCGAGTACGAGCAGTTCCGCGAGTGGGCCACGGCGGAGGACGGCACGCGGGTCCCGATCTCGATCGTCAAGCGGAAGGACGCGGTCAGGCCGGCGCCGACCCTGCTCTACGGCTACGGCAGCTACGAGACCTCGATCGACCCGGGTTTCTCGGTGCCGCGGCTGTCGCTGCTCGACCGCGGGTTCGTCTTCGCCGTCGCGCACGTGCGGGGCGGCGGCGAGATGGGCCGCCGCTGGTACGAGGACGGCAAGCTGACCAGGAAGCGCAACACGTTCACGGACTTCGTGGCGGCGGCCAGGCACATGAAGGCGTCCGGCTGGAGCGAGCGGATCATCGCGCGGGGCGGCTCGGCGGGCGGTCTGCTGATGGGCGCGGTGACGAACCTGGCGCCGGAGGAGTTCGCGGGCGTGGTGGCCGAGGTGCCGTTCGTGGACGCGCTCAACACGATCCTCGATCCGTCACTGCCGCTGACCGTGATCGAATGGGACGAGTGGGGCGACCCGCTGCATGATCCCGACGTGTACGCCTATATGAAGAGCTACACGCCGTACGAGAACGTGGACGGGCGGACGTACCCGCCGGTTCTGGCGATCACGAGTCTCAACGACACCCGCGTCCTCTACCACGAGCCGGCCAAGTGGATCGCCCGGCTGCGGGCGAGCGCCCAGGGCGGCCCGTTCCTGCTGAAGACGGAGATGGGTGCCGGTCACGGCGGGCGCAGCGGACGTTACGACGCCTGGCGCGAGGAGGCGTTCGCGCTTTCCTGGATCATCGAAAGGGGCACGGCATGAGGTATCGGGCGGACGAGGAGCGCTACGGGCGGCAGCCGTACAACCGGAGCGGGCGCAGCGGGCTGAGGCTGCCGGCGGTGTCGCTCGGTCTGTGGCACAACTTCGGCGACGACCGGCCGGTCGAGAACTCGCGGGCGATCCTGCGGCGGGCGTTCGACCTCGGGGTGACGCATTTGGACCTGGCCAACAACTACGGGGTGCCGTATGGCTCGGCGGAGCGCACGTTCGGCCGGATCCTGCGCGAGGACTTCATCCCCTACCGGGACGAGCTGGTCATCTCCACCAAGGCCGGGTACGACATGTGGCCCGGCCCGTACGGCGAGTGGGGCTCGCGGAAATATCTGCTGGCGAGCCTCGACCAGTCGCTCGGCCGGATGGGCCTCGACTACGTGGACATCTTCTACAGCCACCGGCCCGACCCGGACACGCCGCTGGAGGAGACCATGGGGGCGCTGGACCGGGCGGTGCGCTCGGGCAAGGCGCTGTACGCGGGCATCTCCAACTACTCGCCCGAGCAGACCGCGCAGGCGGCGCGGATCATGCGCGAGCTGGGCACGCCGCTGCTCATCCACCAGCCGTCGTACTCGATGATCAACCGGTGGATCGAGGACGGGCTGCTGGACACGCTGGAGGAGGCGGGCATGGGCTGCATCGTGTTCTCGCCGCTGGCGCAGGGGGTGCTGACCGACCGCTACCTGAAGGGGGTGCCGGCCGACTCGCGGGCGGCCACCAGCCGGTTCCTCACCCCGGACCGGATCGACCGGGAGCTGGCCCGCGACCTCGACGAGATCGCCCGCGGGCGGGGTCAGACGCTGGCCCAGATGGCGCTGTCGTGGACGCTCAGGGACCCGCGGGTGACGAGCGTGCTCATCGGCGCGAGCAGCGTCGCTCAGCTTGAGGACAACGTGGCCTGCGTGGACGGCCCCGCCTTCACCGAGGACGAACTGGAGGCCATCGACAAAATCACAGGGCCTCGTGCCGCTGGAGGTAGGTGAAGGAGGCCCAGCCGGGCAGCACCGGCAGCCAGAACGTGAGCAGCCGGTGCAGCAGCACGGCCGAGGTCGCGAGCTCGGCCGGCAGCCCGGCCACGGTGAGGCCCAGAGCCAGCGCGCCCTCGACCGCGCCCAGTCCGCCGGGAGTGGGCGCGGCCGAGCCGATGGCGTTGGCCGTGAGGTAGACGACGGCGACGGCGGTGAAGCTGAGGCTGCCGCCGAACGCCGCCACGCAGGCGTCCAGGCACACCACGAACGCCATCGTGATCATCAGCGTGCCGGCGCCCGCCTCGATCATCTTGCGCGGCGACTGGAGCACGTCGAGCAGGCGCGGCAGCACGTTGCCGAACAGCCGGCGCATCCGCGAGGTGATCATCCGGCGCAGCGGCGGCACGCCCAGCACCCCCACGACCGCCACCGCGACCGCCAGCAGCGCCAGCACCAGGCCGCGCGACGGGGTGAAGGACGTCGCGGTGTTGGAGCCGGTGATGTAGGCGAACAGCAGCAGCAGCGCGATGTGGAAGACAAGCATGATGAGCTGGGAGGCGCCGACGCTGGCGACCGCGCTGGCCGGCGAGATGCCGCGCTTCTGCAGGTAGCGGGTGTTGATCGCGACGCCGCCGACGGCCGCCGGCGCGACCAGCTTGACGAACGAGGACGCGAACTGCACCAGCACGGTCCGCCAGAGCGGCAGCGGCTCGGGCACGAAGCCGCGCAGCATGAGCGCGGCGGCCACGAAGCTGACGAACGAGGCCGCGAGCGCCAGGACCGACCAGGCCCAGTTGGCCGTGGTGACCACCTCGTAGATGTTCACCTGGCTGAGCTGGGAGAGCAGGAAGTAGGCGGCGAGCGCGCTGGCGATGATGGTGACGAGCGTGCGCGGGCGGAAGCGTTCGAGGCGGACCTCCTCGACCTTGCCCTGTGGCTTGAGCGCGACGATCTGCTCGCGGATGCCGGGCAGGATCTTCTTGGCCTTGCCGACGGCCGCGCGGGTCTCCCTGGTGAGCGCGATGCGCTGGAGCAGCGGCATGGCGGCGGCGAGCGCGTCGGGGCCCATCACGGCGGCGGCGGCGCGCACGGAGCGCTCGGGGCCGACGCGCAGCGCGAGGTAGGTGAGGAGCTGGGCGACGTCGATGCGCAGCAGCAGGTCGCCGGCGGCGATCTCACCGCTGCGCGCGTCGGTGAGCACGACCCGGCCGGCCCGGTCGAGGTGGATGCCGTCGCCGGTGAGGCGGCGGTGGGCGAGGCGCTGGATCTGCAGCAGCTCGACCTGTTCCCAGATCTGGTGCAGCAGGGCGTCGTCGATCTCGTTGTCGGGGACCTCGTCGAGCGGGCGGGTCTCGATGTGCTCGTAGGCGAGCAGGGCGGCCTCGGTGCCGATCTCGCTGGTGCCGAGCAGGCGCGGGGTGCTGGCGCCGGCGGCCTGGCCCGCGTACGCCATGAGGGCCTCGCGCTCCAGCTCGGCGCGGAGAGAGCGGATGGCGCGGCGGCGGGTCTCGGAGTTGAGCCTGATGCGCCGCCACAATCGGTAGGGGAGCCCGGCCACCTGCCGGTCGCGGTCGAGGACGGTGACGTCGAGGCTGGTGCCGTCCTTGAGCCCGACGGCGTAGCGGCGGCTGCCCTGGTGGTCGTCCTCGATGCGGCGGGCGGAGACGACCTGGAACGACAGCTTGCGGAGCGCGGCCACCACGGCGCTGCCCGGCGGCCTGGTGTTGGGGCTGCCGACGCCGTACAGGGTGGCGTAGCCGATGGCCATGCCGACGAGGACGGTGACGATGGCGCTGGGGATCGTGATCTGGCGGCCGGAGAAGAAGGCGAGGATGTAGAGCGCGATCGTGGTCCACATGAGCATCCGCCAGGTGGGGCGGCGGGAGATGCGGACCGCGGTGGTGTAGGCGACGACCGAGGTGAGCAGGGTGTTCAGCGGCTCGATGTCGCGGTTGCCGGTGAGCAGCACGCGCAGGTCCTCGACGTTGCCGGCGACCAGCCACTGCCCGAGCAGGAACGAGCCGGCCATGCCGACGATGGCGGCGATGAGCCCTTCGGCGACCCGCAGGCCGTCGCGGTGGAAGACCCGTTCGACGGCGAACGCCGTGGGCACGACGAGCACGGCGGCGCCGCCGAGGAAGGCCGCGACGCGGCTCAGCAGCGGGACGAGCTCGGCGCCCTCCTTGACGTCGGCCTCCAGGCCGATGAGGGTCTGCTTGGCGACCAGGGTGAGCAGGACGACCGCGCCGAGGACGACGAGCGTGGCGAAGAAGCGCAGCAGGTCGGAGGGACGGCGCAGGCGCTGCGGCAGCAGCGGCTCTACGACGTAGACGTCGGTGTCCGCGCGTGGCTCGCCCACGGCCGGATCCCCCTCCGTGAGGTCCTCCGTGTCATCTCGTTCCCTGATTTCGGCCACCGTCAGCGATTCTGCACCTTCCCGGCAGGACCGTGAGATCTCTGGGTCGCAGTGTCCCCGTTTCGCAATGCGGACGTGGCGCCTGCCGTCCCCGTCGGGCAGCCTACGTCCGCGCAGGCAGGCTACACGGTGGAGCTCCAGCAGTTCACCTCTCGGTGCCCGGCGTAGGCTGTGTCCCATGTCGGGCGAATTGAGGGTTCTGGGGGCATGTCCGCTGGACTGCCCGGACACCTGTTCCTGGGTCGTCACCGTGAACGACGGCCAGGCCGTCAAACTGCGCGGCAACCCCGACCAGCCCTACACCAGGGGCGCGCTGTGCGTGAAGGTCAACCGTTACCTGGAGCACACGCGGGCGCCCGACCGGATCCTCCACCCGATGCGCCGGGTCGGTCCGAAGGGCTCGGGGCGGTTCGAGCGGATCTCGTGGGACGAGGCCCTGGAGGAGATCGCCACCCGGCTGCGCGCGATCGTCGAGGAGCACGGCGGCGAGGCCATCTGGCCCTACCTCGGCACGGGCACGCTCGGCTACCTGCAGGGTTGCGAGGGCGTGGCGGGCCGGCGGTTCTGGAACGTGCTGGGCGCGTCCAAGCACTGGCTCAACATCTGCTCGGCGGCCGGCAGCAGCGGCCTGTTCCGCGCGAACGGCACCGCGGGCGGCATGGACCCGGAGAACTTCGCGCTCTCCAAGCTGATCCTGCTCTGGGGCACCAACACGCTGACCAGCGGCCACCACCTGTGGAAGTTCATCCAGGACGCCCGCGCGGACGGCGCCCACGTGGTCGCCATCGACCCGATCCGCACCAGGACCGCCGACCAGGCCGACGAGTACCTCGCCATCCGGCCGGGCACGGACGCGGCGCTCGCGCTCGGGCTGCTCAACGTGGTGCTGGCCGAGAACGCGCAGGACGAGGCTTACCTGGCCGAGCACACCGAGGGATGGGCCGGCTTCCGCGAGGAGATCCTGGCCCACCCGGTGGAGAAGGTGAGCGAGATCACCGGCATCCCGGCGGCCGACATCCACAGGCTGGGGACGCGGCTGGCGCGCACCCGCCCGACCGCCATCCGGGCCACGATGGGCATCCAGCGGCACGCGGGCGGCGGCACGGCCATGCGGACGATCGGCGCGATCCCGGCCGTCACGGGCGACTGGCGGCATCCGGGGGGCGGGGTGGCGTACTCGACCAGCGGGCACGTCCACCTCAACATCGACACGCGCGACGACCTGCTGGCCAAGCCGGTGCGCACGCGGGTCATGACCAAGCTCGCCTCGCAGCTCGACGACGTGAAGTGCCTGTGGGTGTACGCGGCCAACCCGCTCGGCTCCACGCCCGACGCCAACGCCATCAGGCGGCAGCTCGCCCGCGAGGACCTGTTCACGGTCGTCATGGAGCAGTTCCCGACGGACACCGTGGACTACGCCGACATCGTGCTGCCGGCCACCATGCAAACCGAGCACCACGACCTGCACGCCGGCTACGGGCACCTCTACCTGCTGTGGAACGAGGCCGCGGTGGAGCCGCCCGGCGAGTGCCTGTCGACGACCGAGACGTTCCGGCGGCTGGCCCGGCACATGGGGCTCACCGAGCCGTCGCTCTACGACTCGGACCTGGAGCTGGCCGAGCAGTTGTTGTCCAGCGGGCATCCGTCGCTGGAGGGCGTCACGCTCGACCGGCTGCGCAAGGAGGGCTGGGTGCGGATGAACTATCCCAAGCCGTTCACGCCCTTCGCCGACGGGTTCCCGACGCGGTCGGGCCGGATGCGTTTCCCGCGGCCCGGGGAGGCGTACGTGCCGTCGCACGCGACGTTGACGGCGGACGGCTCGCCGTACCGGCTGACGCTGGTGACGCCGGCCTCGCACACGTTCCTCAACACGACGTTCGGCAACAACGCCGAGCTGCGGCGGCGGGCCAAGGGCCCGGTGGTGCTGGTCAACCCGGCCGACGCGGCGGCGCGCGGGCTCGTGGACGGCCTGCGCGTACGGGTCCACAACGACGGCGGCGAGTTCCTGGCCGACGTGGAGATCAGCGACCGGGTGGCCCCCGGGGTCGTGGCCTCGCCCAAGGGCCACTGGCCGAAGCTCAGCCCCGGCGGCTCGAACGCGAACGCGGTGGTCGCCGAGCGGGACGGCGACATGGGCAAGGGGCCGGGCTTCCACGACAACCTGGTCGAGGTCAGCCCTTGTGCCGGTTCATGAACGTCTCGACGGTGCTCAGCACCTGATCGGCGTACGGGCTCGCGAGCAGCTGGGAGGCGTGCAGGCGCTCGCCCGGGATGACGAGCGCCTGGGCGTCGGGGGCCTTGGTGGCGGCGGCGCGGGCGGCGTCGAGCGCTTCGCGGCCTCCGTAGTCGTCGTGCTCGCTGCCGATCTGGAGCAGCGGGACGGTCAGCTTCGCCGCGTCCTCGGCGGCGATCTCGCCTGACAGGGCGACCACGCCGGCGATCTTCTCGGGGCCGAGCCGCAGCGCGGCGGGGACGGCGGTGGTGGCGCCGATCGAGCCGCCGACCAGGAACACGCGGCCGACGCCCTTCTCCTTGGCCAGGCGTTTCGCCATGGCGACGGTGGTGTCCTCGGGGACGGCGGCGACGCTTCTCGCGTAGAGGAGCACGCGGTAGCCGGCGGCGACCAGGCGGTCGGAGAGCGGGCGCCAGGCGCAGACGTTGCCGCGGCGCTCGTAGGTGATGACGACGCCGGTGGAGCCGGTGCCGGCGATCACGCCGGGGAGGCCGCCGTCGTACTCGAAGATCTTGCCGTCGGCCTCGGTGAAGCAGCCGGAGACGTTGGGGCCGGTGGGCGGCGGGCTGCTGGGGGCGGCGCTGGTCGCAGCGGTTGTGGGGGTCGCGGGGGTCGGCGGAACGGGGGCCGCCCCCGTGGCGCCCCCGCTGCCGCAGGCGGCAAGCGCGGCCAGCATGGTCACGAGCCCGACGGCGCTCAGCGTCTTACGCACGACCGCCCACCTCCAATGCCTCAGACTATGTCAGAACTGACATAGTGGGAAGCACCTTATCCTTGGGGCCACGATGACCTCAACACTGGGATTCGCGATCCTCGCCGTGCTGGCCCGCGGCGAGCGCACCGGATACGACCTCGCCGCCGCCATGCGCACCCCGGTCGGCTACTTCTGGACGGCCGGCCACAGCCAGATCCACGCCGAGCTGCAGAAACTGCGCGCCGACGGGCTGGTGGGCTTCGAGGCCGAGCACGGCCCCGGCCCGCAGGGCAAGAAGGTCTACCATCTGACCGCCGACGGCCTGGCGGCGCTGCGCGCATGGGTGACCGAGCCGCCGCGCGCCCGGCCGGAGCGCGACGAGCTGGTGCTGAAGACGTACGCGTCGTGGCTGGCCGAGCCGGGGCTGCTACGGAGGTTGTTCGCCGACCAGCTCGCGATGCACGAGGAGCGGCTGGCGGGCTACGAGCGGGAGGAGGCGGCCTTCGGCGGGCCGCCCCCGCCCGGCGATCCCCGGTTCGGCAACTACGCGACGCTCTGGTGCGGCCTCGGCTACGAGCGGCACCGCGTCGAGTGGTGCAGGTGGATGCTGGAGCGGCTCAGCTCAGCTGGAGCTTGAAGCCCTCGTGGGAGGCGGCGAAGCCGAGCGAGCCGTAGAAGCGGTGCGCGTCGGTGCGGGTCTTGTCCGAGGTGAGCTGCACCATGGCACAGCCGCGCTCGCGGGCGCGGTCCACGGCCCAGCCGATCATCCGGCGGCCGAGACCCTGGCCGCGGGCCGACGAGTGCACCCGTACGGCCTCGATCTGGCAGCGTTCGGCACCGAGGCGGGAGAGCCCGGCCAGGTACGTGAGCTGCATCGTGCCCACCACCTCGCCGCCCTGCTCGGCGACGATGAGCTCGTCGTAGGGGTCGGCGTCGATGCGGTCGAAGGCCGCGAGGTAACGCGGGTCGCCTGGCTCACCCTCGCGCCGGGCGCCGAGGGGGTCGTCGGCCAGCATCGCGACGACGGCGGGCACGTCGTCGCGGCGGGCCGTACGGAAGGTGATGTCTGCTACGTGCGGTTCTTGCATGTCCCGCATCATGTCAGGGACGGCTCAGGGTCCGTCCCCGATGCCCCCAAGGGGCGCCGGGAGCGACCATGACGATATGAACGAAATCAGTCGACGCGATGAGATATCGCTTTCCGGCGCCGCGCTCCGAGGCGCCCCTTGGAAGGCCGCGGCCGTCGGCGGCGGTGTCGTGACCGCGGCCAGCTACGGCATGGGCCTGCTCACGGGCGGCGGCGACCTGGTTTGGGCGCTGGGCCTCGGCATCAGCCTGTTCGCCCTGATCGCCGCCATCGGGGCGGTGTCCAAGCCGCACGAGGGCGACCGGGTCACCCGCCAGGCGCGGATCTGGTCGCTGCGCCACCCGTGGAAGTTCGCGCTGCTGCCCGCGGGCATCACGGCGGTGCTCGACTATCCGGTGCAGCTCGTCCTGGACGGCGAGGGCGTCTTCGGCTCGGCCGTGCACGCGCTGTGGCACGGCGCGCTGGTCTATCTGATCGCCGGCATCCTGACGCTCACGATGCAGGGCCGGGCACGCTCCGAACGGTGATCCCGCCCGGCCTTCAGGACTCCCGCTCGGCCTGGCTGCGGCACACGCAGAACTCGTTGCCCTCGGGGTCGAGCATCGTCACCCATCCGGTGCCGTCGGGCCGGCGCAGGTCGGCGTGGACGGTCGCGCCCAGCTCCAAGAGGCGTTCGACCTCCTCGTCGCGCGTCCTGCCCGCGGTGCCGTTGACGTCGAGGTGCAGGCGGTTCTTGACCGTCTTGCCCTCGGGAACGCGGATGAACAGGAAATAGGGGTCCCGCTCGGTCCGCAGCATCACCTCGTCGTCGCCCGGCTGGTCGCCCTCGCCCAGAGGCAGCCCGGTGGCCCTGCTCCACCAGCTGGCGAGCTCATAGGGGTCGGTGGCGTCGATGGTGACGGAGTGGATCTCGATCATGGGAACACCCAACCCGACACCGGCGAAGACGTCAAACCGGTGTCAGTCCCACCAGACGGTGACCCAGCGGTCCCGCGGCAGCGGCCACATGCCCAGCTCGACGGCCGTGGCGGCCACCTCGTCCGCCCTGGACGGGTCGAGGCACGCCCGCCGGCACGCGCTGGCCGCGAGCTCCTCAAGGGAGCTGAATCGTTCCAGCGGGGCTTCCCGCTCCTCCACCCGTACGGCGAAGCCGAGCGCCGCCGCCAGCGCCACGCAGTCCTCGGCGACCGGCCGCACCGGGCGGTCGATGCCGTGGAAGTGCTGCCAGAGCGGCGTCATCCAGCTCGTCGGATGGCGGTGCGTCAGCTCCAGCACCACCCGCCCGCGCGTGTGCGCGTCGAGCGCGCGCAGGAAGCCGGCCAGGTCGGGCACGTTGTAGACGACGTGCGCGGCGATGGCGACGTCGGCCACCGGGGCCTCGTCCGCGACGTCCGGCCAGCGGCCGTGGATCGTGGTGACCGGCACCCCGAGTTTGTCCGCCCGCAGCGTGAGCCCGTCGAGCATCGCGGCCGAGGAGTCGACCGCGTACAGGTGGCCGACCCGCCCACTCAGCGGCAGCGAGGACGCGCCGGCGCCGCAGCCCACGTCGAGCAGCGTGCCCTGGTCGGGCAGGGCCTCCGTCAGCCTCGTCATCGTGGGTCCGTCGTCCGGCTCGGCAAGGGCCCGGTCGGTGCGGGTGCCGAACCGTTCGGGCGAGTGCGTCCAGGGGTCGGCGGAGGCGCGGGCCAGGATCTCGTCCGGGATCGCCCATGCCTCCAGTCGCTCCCGCCACCGCGCGGCGAGTTCTTCGGCGTCCATGGAGACGAGCATGCCATGCATGGCAGGGGTTACCCGCGGGTAGCATTTCAGAGTAAGGTTACTCGCGAGTACACCCCTGTCTCGGTTCAAGGAGATCGACCCCATGGGCCACTACAAGAGCAACGTTCGCGACCTTGAATTCAACCTCTTCGAGGTCTTCGGGCGACGCGAGATCCTCGGCGCAGGGCCCTTTGCGGAAGTCGACGAGGACGTCGCGCGCAGCATCCTGGAAGAGGTCAACCGCCTGGCGACCGGCGTGCTCGCCGACTCCTTCGAGGAGGGCGACAGGAAGCCGCCGGTCTTCGACCCCGCGACGAGCTCGGTCACCATGCCCGAAGGCTTCAAGAAGTCCTACAAGGCGCTGGTGGACGGCGGCTGGGCGCACCTCGACCTGCCCGCCGAGCTGGGCGGCCCCGGCATCCCGCGCAGCCTCGCCTGGGCCACGGCCGAGATGGTGCTGGGCGCGAACCCGGCGCTCTACATGTACGCCGCAGGACCCAACTTCGCCTACACCCTGTGGCAGGTCGGCACCGAGGAGCAGAAGCGCTTCGCCGAGCTGGCCATCGAGCGCAACTGGGGCGCGACCATGGTGCTGACCGAGCCGGACGCCGGCTCCGACGTCGGCGCCGGCCGCACCAAGGCCGTACGCCAGCCCGACGGCACCTGGCACATAGAGGGCGTCAAGCGCTTCATCACCAGCGCCGAGCACGACATGGCCGACAACATCTTCCACCTGGTGCTGGCCCGCCCCGAGGGTCACGGCCCCGGCACCAAGGGCCTGTCGATGTTCCTGGTGCCGAAGCACCACGTCGACCTGGAGACCGGCGAGCTCGGCGAGCGCAACGGCGTCTACGTCACCAACGTCGAGAAGAAGATGGGCCTGAAGGTCTCCACGACCTGCGAGCTCACCTTCGGCGAGAAGCACCCGGCGGTCGGCTGGCTGGTCGGCGAGGTGCACGAGGGCATCAAGCAGATGTTCATGGTCATCGAGCACGCCCGCATGATGGTCGGCACCAAGGCCATCGCCACGCTCTCGACCGGCTACCTCAACGCCCTCGACTACGCGAAGTCCCGCGTCCAGGGCGCGGACCTCACGCGGATGACCGACAAGACCGCCCCGCGCGTCACCATACTCAACCACCCGGACGTGCGCCGCGAGCTGATGCTGCAGAAGGCGTACGCCGAGGGCATGCGCGCCCTGGTCCTCTACACGGCCACCTTCCAGGACGCCGTCATGATCGACCCGTCCGACCGGCACGCGCACGCGATGAACGACCTGCTGCTGCCGCTGGTCAAGGGCGTCGGCTCGGAGCGGTCGTACGAGCTGCTTGCCCGCTCGCTGCAGACCCTGGGCGGCTCCGGCTACCTCCAGGACTACCCGATCGAGCAGTACATCAGGGACGCCAAGATCGACTCCCTGTACGAGGGCACCACCGCCATCCAGGGCATGGACCTGTTCTTCAGGAAGATCCTGCGCAACCAGGGCGCGGCCGTCGGCGCGCTGCTCGCCGAGATCAACGCCTTCGCCGCCTCCGAGGCCGGCAACGGGCGGCTGAAGGAGGAGCGCGAGCTGCTGGCCGAGGCCGCCGCCGACGTCAAGGCCATGGGCGACACGATGGCGACCTGGGCGCTCGGCTCGATGGAGAAGCCGGAGGAGGTCTACAAGGTCGGGCTCAACACCACCCGGCTGCTGCTCGCGCTCGGCGACCTCGTCATCGGCTGGCTGCTGCTGCGCCAGGCCGAGGTGGCGCTGGCCCGGCTCGCGGACGGCGAGGACGCCTTCTACCAGGGCAAGGTCGCGTCGGCCACGTTCTTCGCCAAGACCGTGCTGCCGCGCCTGGCCGCCGAGCGGCGTGTCCTCGACTCCACCGGCCAGGAGCTCATGGAGCTCCCGGAGGAGGCCTTCTAGTTCCCTCGGTATGCACGGAACGCCCGCACGTACGTGCGGGCGTTCCGTCGTTCACGGCCCGGCCCGGCGGAGGGTGTGATCGTCGTTGACCGGGTATGACCGTGGGCGTACCCGCCGTTTACCAGGGAGGCTCGTCATGGGTGTCGGGGTCAGCATCTTCTTCCTCACGCTCGGCGCCATCCTGAAGTTCGCGATCGAGCCCGACGTCTTCGGCAAGAGCGTCCACATGGACGTCATCGGCCTGATCTTCATGATCGTGGGCGGCGTGGGCGTCGTGCTGAGCATCGTGCTGGCCCCGAGGCGGGGCCGCACGTCGGACGGGCGCCTGATGCACCGCGAGAACAACCCTCCGGAGATCTAGGCCCTAGACCTCGATCTGCACGGCGGCGCGGGCGGCCAGGATCGGCTTGATGTGCTCGGCGATGACCGCCTGGTGCAACGGATGGTCGCGGTAGACGAGATAGTCGTCCGCCGAGTCGAAGTCGGCGACCACCCCGTAGGCGTGGTTGCCCTGGTTGATGCCGGCGTCGGGGCCGACGGTGTAGGAGCGGAGCTCCGGGATGGCGTCCGGCAGCTTGCGCAGCTCGGCGGTCACCGTCGCCTTCTGCTCGTCGGTCGCGTCGTCGGTCCAGGTGAACAGCACGATGTGGCGAATCATGGGAGAACCCTACCGACGCCGGCTCAGGAGCCGAGGTAACGCAGCACCGCCAGGACCCGGCGGCTGTAGCCGGTGGTGTGCGACAGCGCGAGTTTGTCGAACAGGGCGTTGACGTGCTTCTCCACCGCGCTCTGCGACACGTGCAGCGACTGGGCGATGGAGGCGTTGGTGAGGCCCTGCGCCATCAGCTCCAGCACCTCGCGCTCGCGGGCGGTGAGCCGGGCCAGCGGGTCGGCGTGGCTGGTGCGCGCGAGCAACTGGCGCACCACCTCCGGGTCGAACGCCGTCCCGCCCGCGCCCACCCGGTCCAGCGCGTCCAGGAAGTCGCCCACCTGGGCCACGCGGTCCTTCAGCAGGTAGCCGACGCCGTCGATGCTGCCGCTCATCAGCTCGGTGGCGTACTTCTTCGCGACGTACTGCGACAGCACCAGCACCTTGACCTCCGGCCAGCGCCGCCGGATCTCCAGGGCGGCGCGCAGGCCCTCGTCGGTGTGGGTGGGCGGCATCCGTACGTCCACGACCACCGCGTCGGGCCGCTCGTCGGCCACCGCCCGCAGCAGCGCGTCGGCGTCGCCCACCGCGGCCGGCACCTCGTGACCTTCCTCCTTCAGCAGCCGCACCAGGCCCTCCCGCAGCAGGGCCGAGTCCTCGGCCAGCATCACGCGCACGGCAACTCCGCTTCGATCACGGTCGGCCCGCCGGGCGGGCTGGTCAGGGTGAACCGGCCGTCCAGCGCGGCCACCCGCTGCGCCAGCCCGGTCAGCCCGCCGCCAGTGGCGTCGGCCCCGCCCACGCCGTCGTCCTCCACTCGTACGACGACCATGGTGGCCTGCCGGCGTACGTCGATGGTCACCAGGGTGGCGCTGGAGTGCTTGGCCGCGTTCGTCACCGCCTCGCTGGCCACGAAGTAGGCGGCGGCCTCCACCGCCGCCGGGGGGCGCTCCGGCAGCTCGCAGGTCACCTTGACCGCGACCGGCGACCGCTCGGCCACCCCGGCCAGCGCTTCGGCCAGGCCGTCCGCGTCCAGCCCCGACGGGTAGACCCGCCAGGCCACCTCGCGCAGCTCCACCAGCGCCTGCTGGGCCTGCTCGTGCAGCTGTTCCAGCAGCTCGGGGCGGCCCCGTCGGGCGCGTCCCGCGAGCATGGACAGCGCCACCAGCCGCTGCTGCACCCCGTCGTGGAGGTCGCGCTCGATGCGCCGCCGTTCGGCGTCGACCGCCGCGACCACCCCCGCCCGGCTCACGGTCAACTCGTCGATCCGCCGCCGCAGCGCCTCCATCGGGTCGGGGGCGAGGAACCGTACGGCCAGCCGTCGCTCCAGCGCCTCCACCCCCATCAGGCCGCACACGTCCAGGAACAGCAGCACGCAGCCCGACAGGGACATGTAGGCCACCAGCGGCACGGTGGGCAGCATGCCGTCGAACGCCTCCCCGCGCCCCCACGACCACGCCAGCATGGCCGCCGCGCCGAGGCCGATCACGAGCAGCAGCACCACGATGCCGCCCAGCACCCCCACCGGCGTCCGGGCGGCGAGGTAACGCAGCTCGCCCTCCTCGTTCCTGCCGGGGAGGTCCAGGCGCAGCCGCCACAGCTCGAGCCGGGTCAGCCGGGCGGCCACCGCCCGGACGGCGGGACGGTCCGCGAACGGCGCCGCCACCAGGACGAACAGCAACCCCACGAGGGCGGTGACCGCGCCGGCCGCCACCGCCCCGACGAGCCTCGGCCCGCTAAGCACCGACCGCATGCCGCCCCTTGCGCCGCTGGGTCAGCCGCGTGCCCACGAAGACCAGCACCGCCAGCGCCACCGCGGCGATGACCGCGTTGGTGCCCACGCCGACGTAGGTCTCCACCAGCTCCCAGTTCTCGCCCAGCATCCACCCGGCCAGCACGAAGACGGTGTTCCAGAGCAGGCTGCCGGCCGTGGTCAGGAGCGTGAAGACGCCCAGCGGCATGCGCTCGACCCCGGCGGGGACGGAGATCAGGCTGCGGAAGATCGGGATCATCCGGCCGAAGAACACCGTCTTGCGCCCGTGCTTGAGGAACCACGCCTCCGTCTTGGCGATGTCGGAGACCTTCAGCAACGGGATCCGGGCGGCCAGGGCCAGCGTGCGCTCCCGGCCGAGCATCGCGCCCACCGCGTACAGCATCAGCGCCCCGATCACCGAACCGGCGGTGGTCCACAGCAGCACGGCGGCCAGGTTCATCTCCCCCTGGGAGGCGGTGAAGCCGGCCAGCGGCAGGATCACCTCGCTGGGCAGGGGCGGGAAGAGGTTCTCCAGCGCGATCGCGATCCCGGCTCCCGGCGCGCCGAGCACTTCCATCAGGTCGATCAGCCATTCCGTCATACGCCAGAGACTAGGAACGGCCGGCGTACGGCCACCATGAGGCGGACGGCCGTTCCAGGGTGCGGGAAACCACAGTACGCGGAGGATGTATCAGAACCGGCGGGCGGCGTCTCCGACGTCATGAAGGCAACCGTGTGGCCTGCCTCGTACGGGCGATCGCCGGGAGAGGGGTCCTCCCGGCGATCATCCGTTCTTCAGCTCCCTTGTTTCAGCTCCACGCCATGATGCGGAGCGGGTCCTCCAGCATGTCGCCGACGTCGCGCAGGAAACGCGAGCCCAGCTCGCCGTCCACGATGCGGTGGTCGAACGACAGCGACAACGTCGTCACCTTGCGTACGGCGAGCTCGCCGTCCACCACCCACGGCAGGTCCCGCACCTGGCCGAAGGCGAGGATGGCGGCCTCGCCCGGGTTGATGATGGGGGTGCCGGTGTCCACGCCGAACACGCCGACGTTGGTGATCGTGATCGTCCCGCCCGCCATCTCGGCCGGCTGCGTACGTCCCGCGCGGGCCGTCTCCGTCAGCTCGGCGAGGCTCCGGGCCAGGTCGGGCAGGGAGAGCGTGTGCGCGTCCTTGATGTTGGGCACCACCAGGCCCCGGGGGGTGGCGGCGGCGATCCCGAGGTTGACGTAGTGCTTGACGACGATCTCCTGGGCCTGCTCGTCCCAGGAGGAGTTGACCATCGGATGCCGGCGGGCCGCCGTCAGGACGGCCTTGGCCACCAGCAGCAGCGGGCTCACCTTGACCTCGGCGAAGTCCGGCAGGGCGCGCAGCCGCCTGACGGCCTCCATGGTGCCGGTCACGTCGATCTGGAGGAACTCCGTGACGTGCGGGGCGGTGTAGGCGCTGGCGACCATGGCCTGGGCCATCATCCTGCGCACGCCCTTGATCGGGACGCGCTCCTCCCGCTGCCCGGGGGCGGCCGGGGCCGGGGCCGTCTCCGGAACCGGGGCCTGGGCGGCCGCCGCGGCGTGCACGTCGTCCCGCGTTATGGAGCCCTGCGGGCCGGTGCCCGTGACCGTGGTGAGGTCCACGCCGAGGTCCTTGGCCAGCTTGCGGACCGGCGGCTTGGCCAGCACCGTGATCGGGCCGGGCGCCTCATGGACGGGTGCGGCCGCCACCTCCACGCGCTTCGGGTTGGCCACCGGCTCGGCCGGGATCGTGGTGGGTGGCTCCTCAGCGGCCGGAGCGCCTGCGGAAGGGGCTGCCGGGGGTGGGCCTTCGGTGGTGGTGTCGGGGCGTTTGCGGGGGCGGCGTCTGGTGGCGCCGGTCTTGACGCCGTAGCCGACCAGCACCGACTGGCGCTCCTCCTTCGGGGCGGGGCTGCCGTGGGCGCCGGGCTCGACCGCGCCCTCGGCCGGGGGCTTGGGCACCAGGTCGTCGACCAGGGCCTTCGCCTGGCTCTCCGCCTCAGCGGGCGAGGGGGTCTCGCCGGGCTCCTCCGCCGTGTCCACGGCGATGATCGGCCGGCCCACCTCCACCGTCCGGCCCTCGTCGGCCAGCAGGCCGGACACCACGCCGTCCCACGGGATCGGCAGCTCCACGATCGACTTCGCGGTCTCGATCTCGACCACGATCTGGTTGACCTTGACCTCGTCGCCCGCCTGGACGTGCCAGCGGACGATCTCGGCCTCGGTCAGCCCCTCCCCGACGTCGGGGAGCCTGAACTCGCGTCGCATGAACCCCCCTCTCAGAACCCGAAGGCCCGGTCGACGGCGTCGAGCACCCGGTCCAGGTCGGGCAGGTAGTGCTCCTCCAGCTTCGACGGGGGGTAGGGGGTGGAGAACCCGCCGACCCGCAGGACCGGGGCCTCCAAGTGGTAGAAGCACTGCTCGGTGACGCGGGCGGCCAGCTCGGCGCCGAAGCCGTTGTAGACGGGCGCCTCGTGGACGACCACGACCCGGCCGGTGCGCCGCGCCGACTCCATGATCACCGCCTCGTCCAGCGGGTTGAGCGAGCGCAGGTCCACGACCTCCAGGGAGCGGCCGTCCTCCTCGGCCGCCGCCGCGGCCTCCAGGCAGGTCTTCACCATCGGCCCGTACGCCAGCAGCGTGGCGTCGGAGCCCCGCCGTACGACCTTGGCCGCGTCGAACGGCGCCCACCAGTCGGACGAGGAGGTGTCGATGTCGCCCTTCTCCCAGTAGCGGCGCTTGGGCTCGAAGAACACCACCGGGTCGTCGCAGCGGATGGCCTGCTGGATCATCGTGTACGCGTCCGCCGGGTTGGAGCAGGCGACCACGCGCAGCCCGGAGGTGTGGGTGAAGTACGCCTCGGGGGACTCGCTGTGGTGCTCGACCGCACCGATGCCGCCGCCGCAGGGGATGCGTACGACGACCGGCAGCTTGATCGCGCCCAGCGACCGCATGGGCATCTTGGCGAGCTGCGTGATGATCTGGTCGGCGGCCGGGAAGACGAAGCCGTCGAACTGGATCTCGCACACCGGCCGGTAGCCGCGCAGCGCCAGGCCGATCGCGGTGCCGATGATGCCGGACTCGGCGAGCGGCGTGTCGATGACGCGGTCCTCGCCGAAGTCCTTCTGCAGGCCGTCGGTGACGCGGAAGACGCCGCCCAGCTTGCCGACGTCCTCGCCCATGATGAGGACCTTGGGGTCGTCCTCCATGGCCTTGCGCATGCCCTCGTTCAGGGCTTTCGACAAGCTCAGAACCGTCACTTCTCGAACCCCTCCAGATACCCGGCGAACTGGGCGCGCTCCTGGTCGATCAGCGCGTGGGGCTCGCGGTAGACGTGCTCGAAGATGTCGAGCGGCTGGGGGTCGGGCAGCGCCAGGCAGCGCCGCCGCAGGTCGGCGCCGAGCTGGGCCGCCTCCTCGTCGACGGAGTCGAAGAACTCCTGGTCGGCCAGCTCGTTCTTGAACAGGTAAGCCTTCACCCTCTCGATGGGGTCCTTCAGCTTCCACGCCTCCAGCTCGCTGGCGACCCGGTAGCGGGTCGGGTCGTCGGTCGTGGTGTGGGCGCCCATCCGGTACGTGAACGCCTCGATGAGCGTCGGCCCCTGCCCGGTGCGCGCCGCCTCCAGGGCCTTGCGCGTGACGGCGAGGCAGGCGAACACGTCGTTGCCGTCGACCCGGATCCCGGGGAAGCCGAAGCCGGAGGCGCGGCGGTAGAGGGGGATGCGGGTCTGCTTCTCCAGCGGCTCGGAGATGGCCCACTGGTTGTTCTGGCAGAAGAACACGATCGGCGCGTTGAACACGCTGGCCCAGATGAAGGACTCGTTCACGTCGCCCTGTGAGGTGGCGCCGTCGCCGAAGTAGACGATGGTGGCGGCGCTCGCGTCGTCGCGCTGGATGCCCATCGCGTAGCCGACGGCGTGCAGGGTCTGGCTGCCGATGACGATCGTGTAGAGGTGGAAGTTGTGCTCCTGGGGGTCCCATCCGCCGTGGTTGACGCCGCGGAACAGCCCGAGCAGCTTGACCGGGTCGACGTCGCGGCACCACGCCACGCCGTGCTCGCGGTAGGTGGGGAAGGCCATGTCGCTGTCGGTCAGCGCGCGGCCCGAGCCGATCTGGGCGGCCTCCTGGCCGAGCAGCGAGGCCCAGATGCCGAGCTCGCCCTGGCGTTGCAGCGCCACGGCCTCCAGGTCGATGCGCCGGACCAGCACGAGGTCGCGGTAGAGCGACCGGACCTCTTCCGGGGTGAGATCGACGTCGTAGTCAGGGTGCTCGACCCGCTCCCCCTCGGGGGTGAGCAGCTGGACGAGCTCCGGAGGTGCTTCTTGTTGAGCACCGCGAGAGGCGTCGAGTGTCACGTGCCACTCTCCTGTGCGTCGGGGCTGGTCCGGACGGGGTTGCCACCTTGGGCCAGCCTTCTTGGCGATGAACCAACTGGTGGTGGTTCGTACGCGTTTGGGAACATCGTGGCAGACGTCACAGCCCTCCGCGCAAGCCCCATCTCTCCCCCGTTCCCGTTGTGCCGTCGGCCACACGCCCCCGGTAGGCTGGCTTTCCCAACCCCGTCGCACGCAGGAGGAACAGTGGCGCGCGTCATCGTCGAGGTCATGCTGAAGCCCGAGATCCTCGACCCGCAGGGCCAGGCGATCGCTCGGGCGCTGCCCCGTCTCGGCTTCTCCGGCGTCTCGTCGGTCCGCCAGGGCAAGCGCTTCGAGGTCGAGCTGGACGGCCCGGCCGACGCGGCGGCGCTGGACGAGGTCCGCAAGATGGCCGAGACCCTGCTGGCCAACACCGTGATCGAGGACTACGCCGTCCGGGTCGAGGAGCAGTAGGGAGATTTGGCGTCCTGTTTTCCTCGTGGCCGCTTAAAGCCGGGTTCTGACGTGCCACAATGCCACGGGGTCACCAACAGTGAATAACAACAGCGTGATTTTGCGGTTAGCCCCGTTTTCACAGGGAAATCTACTCCAGGTGACATTCTGGCGCCCGGAGGAGTCCGGTGGATATTGAGTTCTCGTTGGCACTGCCTCGGGATGCGATCGGCATACCGATGGTCAGGCGAGTGCTCGGCGATGCCATGAGGTCGCTCAACGTGAGCGAGACCTGCATCGCCGACATGCTGCTCGCCGTCTCCGAGGCATGCTCAAACGCGGTTCGGCACGGGGGGCCCGCCAACCGCTACGAGGTGACCGCGTCGATCGGCTACGGCCAGTGCGACGTGCGGGTGGCGGACAGCGGCACGGGCGTGCCGTCGATCCCGCCGGGCTTCCCCCCTCCCGACACCGAGAACGGCCGCGGGCTGCTGATCATGCGCTCCGTCGTGGACGAGATCTCGTTCGGCGTCACGCCGGGCCGTGGCACCACCGTTCACCTGCGCAAATCGCTCGACTGGGACGAAGAGGCCGCGGCCTGCCCTCGGGAGCTCGCCGCCGTCTGACCGCGATACCGCGCATCTGGGCGCCTCCGATACGCTGAAGTGACCGCCGCAGACCACCGTCACCCCGCATCGACGGTGGCGCGCGCGTGCGCATCCTCGGAGGGGACGACTGTCATGAGCGCTGCCCGTGTGGGCGTAGTCACGTTTCCAGGAACTCTCGACGACCAGGACGCCGCCAGAGCCGTGCGCCTCGTGGGCGCCGAGGCGGTGCCGCTGTGGCACGCCGACCACGACCTGAAGGGAGTGGACGCCGTGTTCCTGCCCGGCGGCTTCTCCTACGGCGACTACCTGCGCTGCGGCGCCATCTCGCGCTTCGCGCCGCTGATGGACGAGCTGATCCCGGCCGCCAAGGCCGGGCTGCCGGTCATCGGCACCTGCAACGGTTTCCAGATCCTCTGCGAGGCGCACCTGCTGCCCGGCGCGCTGACCCGCAACGCCTCGCTGCACTACGTCTGCCGCGACCAGCGGCTGCGCGTCGAGCGCGTCTCGACCTCCTGGACCAACTCCTTCGCCGAGGGCCAGGAGATCACGCTGCCGATCAAGCACGGCGAGGGCCGCTACGTCGCCTCCGCCGACACCCTCGCCGAGCTGGAGGCGGGCGGCCAGGTGATCCTGCGTTACCTGGGCAACCCCAACGGCTCGCTCAACGACATCGCCGGCATCAGCAACGCGGCCGGCAACGTCGTCGGCCTCATGCCGCACCCCGAGCACGCGGTCGAGGACCTCGTCGGCGCGCCCAGCACCGACGGCCTCGGCTTCTTCACCTCCATTCTCAAGAGCCTGGTGAACGCATGACCGACACCGTTGAGCGGGCGTCAGGGACGCCCGACGAGCCGATGCCCTTCGCCGAGCTCGGCATGAAGCAGGACGAGTACGACCGGGTCAAGCAGATCCTCGGTCGCCGCCCGACCGGCTCCGAGCTGGCCATCTACAGCGTCATGTGGTCCGAGCACTGCTCCTACAAGTCGTCCAAGGTGCATCTCAAGCAGTTCGCCACCAAGGCGCCCAAGTCCGAGGCGCTGCTGGTCGGCATGGGCGAGAACGCGGGCGTGGTCGACATCGGCGACGGCTGGGCGGCCACGTTCAAGATCGAGTCGCACAACCACCCGTCCTACGTCGAGCCCCACCAGGGGGCGGCCACCGGCGTCGGCGGCATCGTCCGCGACATCATGTCGATGGGCGCGCGCCCGATCGCCGTCATGGACTCCCTGCGCTTCGGCGCGGCCGACGCGCCCGACACCCGCCGGGTGCTGCCCGGCGTGGTCGAGGGCATCAGCAGCTACGGCAACTGCCTGGGCCTGCCCAACATCGGCGGCGAGGTCGTCTTCGACCCCTGCTACCTCGGCAACCCGCTGGTCAACGCCCTGTGCGTGGGCCTGCTGCGCAAGGACCAGATCAAGCTCGCCACCGCGCCCGGCCCCGGCAACAAGGTCGTGCTGTTCGGCGCGTCCACCGGCCCCGACGGCATCGGCGGGGCGAGCGTGCTGGCCAGCGCCACGTTCGAGGACGAGTCGCAGGCCAAGCGGCCCGCCGTGCAGGTGGGCGACCCGTTCATGGAGAAGCTGCTCATCGAGTGCTGCCTGGAGCTGTACGCCGCCGACGTGGTCGTCGGCATCCAGGACCTCGGCGCGGCCGGCGTCTCCTGCGCCACGACCGAGCTGGCCGCCAAGGGCACCGGCGGCATGCGGGTGGACCTCAACCTGGTGCCGCTCCGCGACCCCTCGCTCCGCCCCGAGGAGATCCTCATGAGCGAGTCGCAGGAGCGCATGATGGCCGTGGTCCGGCCGGACGACATCCCGGCGTTCATGGAGATCTGCGCCAAGTGGGACGTCCCCGCCACCGTCATCGGCGAGGTCACCGACACCGGCCGGCTCGTCATGACGTGGGACGGCGAGATCATCGTGGACATCCCGCCGGGCACGGCCGCCGACGAGGGGCCGGTCTACGAGCGGCCCTACCACGAGCCGGCCGGGCAGTCCGCGCTCAACGCCGACACCCCCGACCGCCTGGAGCGGCCCACGGACCTGCGGGAGACGCTGCTGCGGCTGCTCGGCTCGCCCAACCTGTCCTCCAAGGAGTGGGTGACCGACCAGTACGACCGCTACGTCCGGTCCAACACGGTGCTGGCGCAGCCGGCCGACGCCGGCATGCTGCGCATCTCCGAGGCCATCGCCGGCGCAGAGCCGACGACCCGGGGCATCGCGCTCGCCACCGACGGCAACGGCCGCTACGCCAAGCTCGACCCGTACGCGGGGGCGCAGCTCGCGCTCGCCGAGGCCTACCGCAACGTCGCCGTGACCGGGGCCGAGCCGCTGGCCGTCACCAACTGCCTCAACTTCGGCTCCCCCGAGGACCCCGAGGTCATGTGGCAGTTCGCCGAGGCCACGCGCGGCCTCGCCGACGCCTGCCGGACCCTCGGCGTGCCGGTGACCGGCGGCAACGTCTCCTTCTACAACCAGACGGGCGCGACCGCCGTCAACCCGACCCCGGTCGTGGGCGTGCTCGGCGTCATCGAGGACGTCGCCAAGCGGGTGCCCACCGGGTTCGTCGCCGAGGGGCTGCGCGTGGTGCTGCTCGGCGACACGCGCGAGGAGTTCGGCGGCTCGGAGTGGGCGCACGTCGTCCACCGTCACCTGGGCGGGCTGCCGCCGCAGGCGGACCTGGAGGCCGAGCAGGCGCTCGGCGCGGTGCTCGTGGAGGCGGCCAGGCGCGGGCTGCTGGAGGGCTCGCACGACCTGTCCGACGGCGGGCTCGCGGTGGCGCTGGCCGAGTCGTGCCTGGCCCGGGGCGTCGGGGCGAAGGTGACGCTGTCCGGCGACCCCTTCGTCGACCTGTTCAGCGAGTCGGCGGCGCGGGCGCTGGTCGTGGTGCGGCCGGAGGCGTACGACGAGTTCGCCTCGCTGTGCGGGCGGCACGACGTGCCGTGTTACGGGCTCGGGGTCACCGGCGGGACGTCGCTGGTGATCGAGGACGTGTTCGAGGTGCCGGTCGAGGAGCTGCGGGAGAGGCACCGGGCGGTGCTGCCCGCGCTGTTCGGCTGACCCTGGACGAGAGAAGGGCCGGTACGGGGGTTTCCCGTACCGGCCCTTTCGCGCGCGTAGGGGTTACGCCTTCTTCAGGCAGACGACGTAGGCCGTGCCGTTGACGGACGTGCCGTTGCCGCCGCCGTGGCCCGGGTTGTCGTTGCCGCCGCCGTTGTCGTCCTTGGCGACGGTGACGGTCCAGCCGGTGCCGCTGCCGCTCGGGGCGCTGGCCATGACGACCGCGTTCTTCAGGACGCCGAAGCTGAAGCCGCCGCCGGTGGCGGTGCCGCCCTGGCTGCAGGAGGCGGTGGTGGAGCCGAGGCCGTTCAGCGAGGCGGTCTTGACGTAGGTCGTGTAGGTGCCGCCGCCGTCCTTGCCGTCCTTGCCGTCCTTGCCCGCGGGGCCCTGGGGGCCGGCCGGACCGGCGGGGCCTTGCGGGCCCGCAGGGCCCCGCTCGCCCTGCTTGCCGGGGAGGCCGTCCTTGCCCGGAAGGCCGTTCTTGCCGTCCTGGCCGTTCTTGCCCGGGAGGCCGTCCTTGCCGTCCTGGCCGTTCTTGCCGTCCTCACCCTTCGGGCCCTGCGGGCCCTGGGGGCCGGCGGGGCCCGTGTCGCCCTTCGGGCCCTGCGGGCCGGTCGCGCCCTTCAGGCCGGGACGCCCCTGCGGGCCCTGGGGGCCGGTGTCACCCTTCGGGCCCTGCGCGCCCGTGTCGCCCTTGGGGCCGACGGTGACGGAGTTCGTGGTGGCCTCGCTGCCGCCGCCGATGAGCACGCGGATCTCGGTGGCGCGGCACTTCGTGGTCGGGTTCACGATGCGCGCGTAGCGGGTCTTCTTGTGCACGCAGGCGGTGACCTCGTTGCTCGCCGACGATGCGGTGGCGACGCCACCGACGGCGAGGAGCGAGGCGGCGAGCGCTCCGACAGTGGCGAGGGTGAGCGCACGCCCACCGCGGATCTTGATAGCCACGACTGTCCTTCCAGCGACTGATGATGCTTAAGGGATGCATGAGAAGCACGTTTCAAACGGTCCAGAGGTTGGCAGAAACTACATAACGTATTTGTCACACTGCAAAGCGTTACTTACCAGGTTGACCGATTGTCGGTGACTCGGGTGAGTAAAACGGCACAGTCCCGGCATCGGCCTCGCGTGGATAATCGGCTTGTGCCTAGCGCCGATCCCGCCCCCTACCTGCCGCCGGCCACCCAGCCGGTCCGCGGCGTGGTCTGGGCGATCCACCTGGTCCTGCCCATGCTGGGCCTCTGGCTCCTGCTGGCCAACGACTCCGTCAACATCCCCTGGCAGCACAACCCGAGCCACTTCTGGCTGATCGTCGCGGTCGCCGGGGTCAACGTGGCGCTCGGCCTGATGATCAGCGAGGCCTCGCGCCGCCGCCGCGACGCCCGCCTGTTCCTCGTGTCCATGGTCTTCCTGAGCAGCGCCGGCTTCTTCTTCATGCACGGCCTGGCCACACCGATGATCATCCTGCACACGGGCTCGCTCGGCTTCGACATCGGGCAGCAGGTGGGCCTGTCGGTCGCCGCCGTGTTCGCCTTCGCCTCGGCGCTGCCGCTCGGCGCGCGGGCCGCCGCACGGGTGCTGGGCGCGCAGCACGTCATCCGCGCGGCGCTGCTCGGCTTCATGGTGGTGTGGGGCGTCGCCTCGCTGGTGCCGGGGCTGACCGCGCTCAGCGAACCGCCCTCCCTGACGCCGGTGCCCTGGCTCGCCTGGGGCTCGATCCCCGGCCTGCTGCTGTACGCCGCCGCCAGCGTGATGATGTTCCTCATCCACCGGCGGCGGCCGTCGGCCATGCTGATCAGCCTCATCACCGCGTACGCGCTGCTGGCCGAGTCGATGGTGGCCGGCATGTCGCAGCTCAACTGGCACCTGTCGTGGTGGGAGTGGCACCTGCTGCTGACCCTGGCCTTCGTCTTCGTGGCCTACAGCGCCTACCTGCAGTTCCGGCGCGAGGGGTCGAGCGCGGGACTGTTCGACTCGGTGACGCTCGCGGCGACCGTACGGCGGATCACGCAGGACTACGACCGGGCGCTGGAGGAGCTGGTCGAGGCCGTACGCAGGGGCGAGCCGCTGGCCGCGACCCGCCTGTCGGGCAAGTTCCGGCTCAACGAGAGCCAGGCCGCGGTGCTGGACCGGGCGGGCGCGGCCCTCGCGAACGAGCGCGAGCTGTCGGCCCGGCTGGCGGCCCTGGTGGACGTCAGCGCCCGGACCAAGGTCGGCCTGCCGGAGGACGAGCTGCTGTCCTCGTCGCTGGAGCGGGTGCGGCAGGCGTACGGGGACGTCAAGATCGGGCTGGTGGCCGACGGCCGGACGCAGATCGGCTCGCGCGAGTACGCCTTCACCGGCGACGAGCCGATCCGCCGCGACCACCTGCTGGCCTTCCCGCTCACCGTCAAGAACAGGCTGGCGGGCGTGCTGGAGGTGCCGATCGGCCGGACCGGCCAGGACGAGGCGCTGGCCGCCACGCTCGCCGGCCAGCTCAGCCTCTCGCTGGAGAACGCCCGCCTCTACCGGGAGCTGCACACGCTGTTCCACCAGTACATGTCGCCGGACGTGGCGCACGCGCTGCTGGCCGATCCGGCGCAGGCGGCGCTCGGCGGCGAGCTGCGCGAGCTGACCGCGCTCTTCGCCGACCTGAAGGGCTTCACGACGTTCTCGGAGAGGGTCACGCCGGGCGAGATCGTCGAGATGCTCAACCGCTACCACACGGCCGCCGTGCCGTGCATCCTCGACAACGGCGGCACGATCGTGCAGTTCGTCGGGGACGCGCTGCTCGCGCTGTTCAACGCCCCGGCCGCGCAGGCGGACCACGCGCGGGCCGCCTGCCGGGCCGCGCTGGCGATGCAGCAGGCCGCGGCCGAGGTGGCCGAGGAGATGGCGTGGAAACGGGTGGACGACGTGCCGTGGCCGACGTTCCGGGTGGGGGTCAACACCGGCCCCGCCCTCGTCGGCAACATCGGCAGCCCCGAGCTGCGCGGCTTCAACGCGATGGGCGACTGCGTCAACGTGGCCGCCCGGCTGGAGGGCATCGCCGAGCCGGGCACGGTCGTCATCGGCGGGACGACGCTCAAGCAGCTCGGCGAGGGCGCGGCGGTCAGCCCTCTGGGGCGGCTGAGCCTGAAGGGCAAGGAAGAGCTCGTCGCGGCGTACGTTCTGACGGGTTTGACGTAGATGGGCGGGGCTCCTGCCGACATAATCGGGCGCATGGACCCAGAGCCAGGCGAGTTCCTGTCCATGCTCACCGACGAGGAGGCGCAGGCCCTGCGCGCCGCCGGGCGGCTGCGCCGCTGGGATCGCGGCACCGCCGTGATGAACGAGGGCGATCTCTCCGACTGGGTGCTCGTGCTGCTCGACGGCCGGGTCAAGGTGTCCTCCCACACGAGCGGCGGCACCGAGGTGGTGCTGGCCGTACGCGGCCCCGGCGGGCTGCTCGGCGACATGTCGGCCATCGACGGCTCGCCGCGCTCGGCCACGGTCACCGCGCTGGAGCCGATCAGCGGCATCGTGGTCCGCGACTTCCCGGCGTTCCTGGAGGCCCACGGGCGGATCGCGGTGCTGCTCATGAAGCTGGTCACCAGCCGGCTGCGCGACTCCGACAGGAAACGCGTCGAGTACGGCGCCTACGACACGACCGGCCGGGTCGCGACCCGGCTGATCGAGCTGGCCGAGCGGTACGGCGAGAAGACCAACGGCGGGGTGCGCGTGGCGCTGCCGCTGTCGCAGGACGAGCTGGCGGGCTGGACCGGCGCGTCGCGGGAGGCGGTCAGCAAGGCGCTGCGCACGCTGCGCGACCGGGGGCTGATCGAGACCGGGCGGCGGCGGGTGGTCATCCACGACCTCGACGGCCTCAGGAAGCGCGCCAGGTAACCCTCCCACCGAATCGGACGTACGTCGTACGTCATAGTGGGAGCATGGTCGCGGTCACCCCCCAAGACGACAGCCGCCTCCGCTACGCCTGGAAGGCGTGCTCGGTCACCAGCCTGGGGCTCGTCCTCATCGGCATCGCCGGCAGCACGCTCAACGTGGCCTTACCGACCGTCGTGCGGCACTTCGCGGCCGGGCCGACCGAGTCCGGCTGGATCCTGCTGTCGTACCTCCTGGTCAACACGGCGAGCCTGGTGTTCTTCGGCCGGGTGGCCGACCTGCTGGGCAGGCGGGAGGTCTACCTGGCGGGGTTCGCCCTGTTCACGCTGGCCTCGCTGCTCGCGGGGCTGTCGCCGGACGTGTGGTTCCTGATCGCGATGCGCGTGGTGCAGGCGGTCGGCGGGGCGATGATCCTGGCGAACGGCACCGTGATCATCACCGACGCCTTCCCGCCCGAGCGGCTGAGCCAGGGCATGGGCGTCTACATCGGCACGCTCTCGGTGGCGCAGCTCGCCGGGCCCACGGTCGGCGGCCTCATCGCGGCGACCGCCGGCTGGCAGTGGATCTTCTGGGTGAACGTCCCCGCCGGGCTGCTCGCGCTCGGCTGGGGCGCGGCGATCCTGCGCAGGATGCCCCGGGGGCCGCGCAGCCCGGTGGACGCGCCGGGCAACGTGCTGCTGTTCGCCGCGCTGTCGGCGCTGCTGCTGGCGCTGTCGGAGGCGGGCTCGCGCGGGCCGACCAGCCCGGTGGTGCTGGCCGGGGCCGGGGTGTTCGTGGTGCTGGTGCCGCTCGTCGTGCTGGCCGAGCGGCGGGCCTCGAACCCGGTGCTGGACCTGCGGCTGTTCGGCGGGCGGCTGCTGGCGTACGCGAACGCGGCCTCGTTCTGCAACGCGCTCGCGCGCTCGGCGCTGATCCTCGTGGTGGCGCTGTACTTCCAGGCCGCGCGAGGGCTGGACGCGTTCGCGGCGGGGCTCAGCGTGCTGCCGGTGCCGGTCGGGATCGGGCTGGCCTCGCCGCTGGTGGGGCTGCTGGGGCGGCGGGTGTCGCCGTACGCGCTGTCGATCGGCGGGGCGACGCTCAGCGCGCTGGGGCTCGGGACGCTGGTGCTGACGGCCGATCCTGGCACGCCGTACTGGGTGACCGGGATCGGCCTGTTCGTGGCCGGGTGCGGCAGCGGGACGTTCCTGACCGGCAACACCACGCAGGTCATGGCGGCGCTGCCGAGCGGCAGCCTGGGCGTGGTCAACGGCTTCCGCATCATGATCATGAACGTCGGGGTCGTGATCAGCGTCGGGCTGTCGCTCAGCGTGGTGACCGCCTCCGTGGGGCCGGAGCTGCGCGCCCAGGTGTACGCCGGAACGTTGTCCACGCTCTCGCCCGTGGCCGTCGGGCAGCTCATGGACGGCTTCCAGCGGGCGTACGCGGTGCTGTTCGCGGTCGCCGTGGCGGGCGCGCTGCTGGCGGCGCTGGCGCGCGGTCAGAGGGCGGCGGAGAGCCTGGACTCGACGTCGCGGTAGCGGGAGACCGGGACGAGGTGCACCCCGGCGAACGCGCCGGACTCGCGCAGCGCGAGCACCTGCTCGCAGGCCGCCTCGACGCCCGCCATGCGGTCGGCCGCCACCCGCCGGACGAGATCGTCGGGGATGCCGATGTCGGGGATCGCGGCGGACAGGGTGCGGGCGTGGCGCTCGCTGGCGAGGACCATGACCCCGGCGTAGACGGGCAGGTCCGCCGGATGTTCGTCACGCCACCGGAGCTGGTCCTCCACCGAGTAGCTGACCTGGAGGAACAGGAAGTCGGCCGCGTGCTTCCACGCGGGCAGGGAGCGCAGCCCGGCCGCCGCGCCGAGCCGGAGGTCCGGCGAGAACGCCCGCGCCTCCTCGATCATCGAGCGCACGGTGAGGTCGCTGGTCCGGTTGCCGCTCGTCGGCTTGTCGCCGTAGACGAACAGGAACTGCTCGACCCCGTAGGCGGCGGCGGTCAGCAGGTCGCGCCGGAAGCCGAGCAGGTTGCGGTCGCGGGAGTTGAGGCAGGCGATGCCGCGCCCGCCCATCGCCTCGACCTCGTGCGCCACGGCCACGCTCGACACGGTCGCGCGGCCGATGTGGTTGTCGGGGATGAGGAAGGAGTGGGCGATCGTGCTCATGGTGCCGATCTGGTGCCTGACGTGCTTCAGATCGGGTTTGGTGGGGGGTTCGATCTCGCAGATCAGCTCGAAGGTCACGAAGAGGACCCTAGCCGCCGGCAGGCCAGCGTTTCGATGCCCGCCAGGACGAGGTCGACGCCGAAGGTGTCGTAGAGCTCCGGGTCCGGGCCCTCGACCAGCGGCACGGCCATCTCCACGATGTGCGGATAGGTCTCGGGCGGCACCGACTGCAGGCCGATGAGCTTGGCCCGGACGGCGGAGGCGTTCTCGCGTCCCGCGCGGTGGTGCGCGGGGGCGTCGGCGATGGCGATGGCGCTGTTGAGCAGGTAGCGGCTGATGAGGCAGCTCTCGTCACGGTTGAAGCCGGCGTCGCGGCCGACGCCGAGCGCCTGGTTCCAGATGGCCAGGAAGTTCGGGACGGTGATGACGTCCACCTGCTCGATGACGCTCCTGGCGCAGGGGTGCGCGCGCAGCGTGCGGATCAGCCCGACCATGAGGTCGCGGAGCTGCTCCTGCCACGGGCGCCGGTCGGCGGGCTTCGGCGCGAAGCCGGCGATGAGGTGGTCGGCCATGCCCGCGAGGAGCTGGTCCTTGTTCTTGAAGTGCCAGTAGAGGGCCATCGGGGTCACGCCCAGCTCGGTGGCGAGACGCCTGATCGTCACGGCGTCGAGTCCTTCGGCGTCGCCGATCTCCAGGGCGCGCGCCGCGATCGCCTGAGCGGTCAGTTTTCCCATCACGGTTGACAACTATACGCCGTACAAGTTCAACTGTACGCCGTACAAGTACGGCGTACAGGAAGGCATCGCCATGCGATGGTGGGCGTTGGTCGCGGTGACTCTGGGCACCTTCATGACCTATTTGGACAACAACGTGGGCAATGTGGCGTTGCCCACGATCCAGCGGGAGCTCGGGCTGACCGTCTCCGGGCTGGAGTGGATCGTGAGCTCGTACATCCTGGTCTTCGCCGGGCTCATGCTGGCCGGGGGACGGCTGGCGGACGTGTTCGGGGCGCGGCGGGTGTTCCTGGCCGGCCTCGCGGTCTTCACCGCCTCGTCGCTGGCCGCCGGGCTGGCCACGAGCGGCGGCATGCTGATCGCGGCCAGGGCCGCGCAGGGCGTGGGGGCCGCGCTGCTCACCCCCACGGCGCTGGCGCTGATCGGGCAGATCTTCCCCGACCCCGGCGAACGCGGGCGGGCCGTGGGCGTGTGGAGCGCGACCGGCGCGCTGTCCATGGCGCTCGGGCCGGTCACCGGCGGGTTCATCAGCGAGAACCTGCACTGGGGCTGGATCTACCTGGTCAACGTGCCGATCGGGGTGGCCACGGTCGGGCTCGCGCTCTGGGCGATCAAGCCCTCCCCCCGGGGCCGGCGGCACAGCCTGGACCTGCCGGGGCTGGTGACCTCGGCGCTGGCGCTGGTCGCGCTGACGTACGGGCTGATCGAGGGCGACGCGGCCGGATGGACCTCGCCGGGGATCCTGGCCGCGTTCGGGGTGGCCGCGGTGGCGGCCGTGGCGTTCCTGGTGATCGAGTCCCGGGCGGCCGAGCCGATGCTCGTGCTGTCGCTGTTCCGGTCGCGGGTGTTCAGCGGCGGGCTGCTCACCAGCGGGATCTGGTCGTTCGGGGTGTTCGGTATCTACTTCTTCAGCGCCCTGTGGCTGCAGAACGTGCTCGGCTTCTCCCCCACCGAGGCGGGCGCGTCGTTCGTGCCGATGGCCCTGGTCACGGCCGTCGTCG
Source organism: Nonomuraea wenchangensis (assembly GCF_900111685.1). Lineage (GTDB taxonomy): Bacteria > Actinomycetota > Actinomycetes > Streptosporangiales > Streptosporangiaceae > Nonomuraea > Nonomuraea wenchangensis. Next base: position 670,948 of record NZ_FOHX01000004.1, on the reverse strand, counting down.
CGCTGCTGTCGCAGCGGGCGAGCCGGCTGCTCGGCCTCGGCCCGACGGTCGCGCTCGGCCTGGCCCTGATGGGGGCGGCGGTCTACCTGCTCTCCGGCGTCGGCGGGGACGCCGGCTACGCCGACGTCGGCCCGTGGCTCATCCTGTACGGCCTCGGCGCGGGCCTGCTCGTGCCGCTCACCGCGGCGGTGCTGAACAGCATGCCCACCGGACGCTCGGGCGTGGCCTCGGGCATGCTGAACGTCTCCCGCGAGGTCTTCGGCCTGCTCGGCATCACCGTCCTGGGGGCGATCCTCAGCTCCCGGCAGAGCGCGAGCGGCCTGCCCGCGCTGGCCGCCTTCCTCGACGCGTACCGGTTCACGCTGGTCATCGCGGCGGTCGTGATGCTGGCCGCCATCCCGATCGCCCTCTGGGCCCTCCGTGTCCGCCGCACCCCGGCGGTCGAGGAGCCCCGAGCCGCCGCCCCCGCGACCGCCGGGCACGGCGCCGTCTGAGACGTCTAGGCGAACGCCTCGGCGGTCGTGGGGTCGTCGAACTGGGTGCGGTAGAGCTCTTCGTAGCGGCCGCCGGCGGCCAGGAGCTCGGCGTGGGTGCCGCGTTCGACGATCCGGCCGTCCTCGACGACCAGGATGAGGTCGGCGGCGCGGATCGTGGACAGGCGGTGGGCGATGACCACGGCGGTACGGCCCGCGAGTGCCTCGCCGAGCGCGTCCTGCACGGCGGCCTCGGAGGTCGCGTCGAGCGCCGCCGTGGCCTCGTCCAGGACCACCACCCTGGGCTGGGCCAGCAGCAGGCGGGCGATCGTGAGCCGCTGGCGCTCGCCGCCCGACAGGCGGTAGCCGCGCTCGCCCACGACCGTGTCGAGGCCGTCGGGCAGCGAGGCGATGAGGGTGGCGAGGCGGGCCCGGGTGAGCGCGTCCCACAGCTCGTCCTCGGTGGCCTCGGGGCGGGCCAGCAGCAGGTTGGCCCTGATCGTCTCGTGGAAGAGGTGGCCGTCCTGGGTGACCAGGCCCAGGGTGTCGCGGATGGAGTCGAAGGACAGCTCCCGCACGTCCACGCCGGCGAGCCGGACCGCGCCGGAGTCGACGTCGTACAGGCGGGGCAGGAGCTGGGCGATCGTGGACTTGCCCGCGCCCGAGGAGCCGACGAGGGCGACGACCTGTCCGGGTTCGGCCCGGAACGAGATCCCGTGCAGCACCTCCTCGCCGCCGCGCGAGTCGAGCACGGCGACCGCCTCCAGCGAGGCCAGCGAGACCTTGTCCGCCGAGGGGTAGGCGAAGCGCACGTCGTCGAACTCGACCGCGACCGGCCCGGCCGGGACCTCGCGGGCACCGGGCCGTTCCTGGATGAGCGGCTTGAGGTCCAGGACCTCGAAGACGCGCTCGAAGCTGACGACCGCGCTCATGATGTCCATGCGGGCGGAGGCGAGGGCGGTCAGCGGGGCGTACAGACGGGTGAGCAGCATGGCCATCGCGACGACCGCGCCGGGCTGGAGCTGCTCGCGCAGGGCGTAGAAGCCGCCGAGGCCGTACACGAGGGCCAGGGCGAGCGCCGAGACCAGGGTCAGCGCGGTGACGAAGGCCGACTGGGTCATGGCCGAGCGCACGCCGATGTCGCGCACCCGGCGGGCCCGCGCGGCGAACTCGGCCGACTCGCGGTCGGGCCGGCCGAACAGCTTGACCAGCGTCGCGCCCGGCGCGGAGAAACGTTCGGTCATCTGGGTGCCCATGGCGGCGTTGTGGTCGGCCGCCTCGCGGCGCAGCCGGGCGACGCGCGTGCCCATGCGCCGCGCGGGCAGCACGAACACCGGCAGGAGCAGCAGCGCGAGCAGCGTGATCTGCCACGAGATGCCGATCATGGCGGTGAGCGTCAGCGCCAGCGTCACGACGTTGCCGACCACGCCGGACAGGGTGTCGGTGAACGCCCGCTGCGCCCCGATCACGTCGTTGTTGAGCCTGCTGACCAGCGCGCCAGTACGGGTCCTGGTGAAGAAGGCGATCGGCATCCGCTGGACGTGGTCGAAGACGGCGGTGCGCAGCCCGAGGATCAGGTCCTCGCCGATGCCGGCCGACAGCCACCGGTTGACCAGCCCGAGCCCCGCCTCGGCGACGGCGATCCCGGCGATGGCCACCGCCACCACGCCGACCACGCCGAACGGCTCGGCGTTGAAGATCGCGTCCACGACCCGGCCCGCGAGCAGCGGCGAGGCCACCGCGAGGCCCGCCAGCACCACGCTGAGCAGCACGAACAGCGCGAGCTTGGCCCGGTGGGGGCGGGCGAAGCCGCCGATGCGCCGGAGCGTCGCCCGCGACAGTGGGCGACGCTCCCGCTGGTCGTTCATCGAGTACAGCTGGTGCCAGGCCGTCATCTCCATGCTCATGGCATGGGACGCTATTGCCTCAAGTTATGTTGAGGTCAAGCGCCGATCTTCTTGTTCTTCCCGTGCCAGACGACCGCCACGGCCGGGCGCGGCTGGTCGCCGTCGGGCCAGCGGCTGGCCGGCTTGTCAGGCGTGGCGCCGTCGAGCTCGCCCGGGTGCTGCACGGCCACGAAGACGCTGCGCTGGTCCTCGGTCACCAGCGGACCGCAGGTCTCCGCGCCGACCGGCACGGTCAGGAACTGCCGCAGGTGGCCCCGCTCCTTGCCGCGCACCGGCATGACGAACAGGCCGTCGTTGGAGCCGAGCGCGTTGCCGTCCGTGGAGATCCACAGGTTGCCTTCGCGGTCGAAGGTGACGTTGTCCGGGCACGAGATCGGCGAGACCTTGCTCTTGTCGTAGCCCGCGAAGTACGTCGCCGGGTCGGCGGGGTCGCCGCAGACCAGCGGCACCGACCAGGCGAACGTCGTCGCGGCGGCGTCGTCCCGCTTCTCCACCAGCTCCAGCACGTGGCCGTGCTTGTTGGACGCGCGCGGGTTGGCCTCGTCCACCTGGGCAGCGGTGCGGTTGCTGTTGTTGGTGAGCGCCACGTAGACGCCGCCGGTGACCGGGTTGCGCTCCATGTCCTCGGGGCGGTCCATCTTCGTCGCGCCCACCTTGTCGGCAGCCACGCGGGTGTAGACCAGCACCTCCTGGGCGGTCATGCCCTCCACGTACGACCGGTCGCCCGACACCAGCGGGATCCACTCGCCGGAGCCGTCGAACGCGCCGTCGGCGGGCAGCTTGCCGGAGCCGTCGAGCTCGGCGGCCGGGCTGTTGCCGGTGAACCTGGCGACGTACAGGGTGCCCTCGTCCAGGAGCGTCCGGTTGTGCCGGTCATTGCCCGGGTTGTAGCGGTTCTTCGAGACGAACTTGTAGATGTACTCGAAGCGCGAGTCGTCACCCATGTAGACCACCAGGCGCCGGTCGCGGGACAGCGTCGTCGTGGCGGCCTCGTGCTTGAAGCGGCCGAGCGCCGTGCGCTTGATCGGGGTGGAGTCCGGGTCGAACGGGTCGATCTCCACGATCCACCCGAACCGGTTGGCCTCGTTCGGGTGCTTGGCCAGGTCGAAGCGCTCCTCGACGCGGTCGAAGCGCCGGTTGCTCGACGGGGTGCCGGTGGTGATCGTGTAGCGGGTGATGTACGGCTTCTGCGCCTCGGGGACCTTGTCGCCGTTGACGAAGTACTGGTCGATGTTCTCCTCGGCGGTCAGCACGGTCCCCCACGGGGTGGTGCCGCCCGAGCAGTTGTTCAGCATGCCGACCGGCTGGACGCCCTTGGGGTCGGCGGCCGTCTTGAGCAGGTCGCTGCCCGCGGCCGGGCCGGAGAACTTCATGGGCGTCTGAGCGGTGATGCGCCGGTTGTAGCGGCGACGGCCCTTGGTGACCAGCTTCCACTCGCCGGTGCCGCCCGCGCGCTCGAGCTCCACGACCGAGCCGCCGTGCGCGGCGAGGGCGATCCTGATCTGCTCCTCGGTCGCGGCGGCGCCGCCCGTGTAGCCGCGGAACATCAGGCTCTCGTCGGTGTACTCGTGGTTCACCCACATCAGCGCGCGGTCGTGGCCGAGCGGCAGCACCGTCACGTAGTCGCAGTTGTAGCCGAACTGCTTGGCCTGCGCCTCGGCGGTCTGGTTGTCGAAGTCGAAGGCCGGCGCGTCGGGCAGCACCGGGTCGCCCCAGCGGACGACCACGGAGGAGCGGTAGCCGGCGGGGATCGTCAGCGCGTCCTCGGTGTTCGGGGCGACGGGGGCGAAGGCAAGACCGCCGTTGCCGCCGCCGTTCGGTCCTGGGGCGTGCACCGGCCGGTCGGCGAAGGCCGGAGCCGCTCCCGCCACGCCCACGCCGGCCACCAGAGCGCCGAGCGCGCCCGCCCGCAGCACCCCGCGGCGCGAGATCGCCTCTCGCACCACGTCGCCGAAGTAGACGTTGTCCGAGGTGTTGGCCACGTCGTGCGCGCACGCGTCCCCACATCGGAACCGGCAGGTCAACGCGGAACGGCCGCCTTTGTGCGGGGTGGAGAGAAGCGGCAGCAGCGGTCGCCGCCCGCCCCCGATCTGGTTCGCCACAAATCCTCCAAGAGTGTGCGCGTAACTACGGTCCGGAGGCTACGGTCGGCGACGAAACCTCAGGTGAACGACGACCTCCGTCCTGATGAACGCTCTCGGGAGACAGTGACCTCGGGGAGACAGTGACCTCGGGAGACAGTGACCTCAGGAGACAGTGACCTCGGGAGACAGTGACCTCGGGAGACAATGACGAAGTGCCACCTCGCAAGCTGGACCCGGAGAAACTGAGAGCCGCCCTCGACGCGCAGCTCGTCGCCCTGGACGAGCCGCCGTACGACGGGCCCGCCGCCGCCCTGCCCGGCGCGCTCGTCGCGGCCGTGCTGGCCGCCTACGACCGCGGGCTCACCCCCGAGCGCGACGCCGCCAGGCAGGCCGTGCGCCACCTCCTCGACCGCCTGGCCACCGCCGCCCCCGGGCGGACCGTCGAGGTACGCGTGCCGCCGTACGCGGCCGTCCAGGCGATCCCCGGCCCCCGCCACACCCGGGGCACGCCGCCCAACGTGGTCGAGACCGACGGGCGCACCTGGATCGAGCTCGCCGTCGGGCGGCTGACATGGGAGGAGGCCGTGGCCAAGGGCGCGGTCTCGGCCAGCGGCTCCCGCGCCGACCTGTCGGCGCACCTGCCCCTGGAGAACTAGCCTGCGGTCAGCCCCGGCTGCCGTTCATCCAGGGGAAACGCTCCTCGAAGCAGCGGTCGGCCGCCGGGCCGGTCAGATGAGCGCAGTCCTGCACGACGTTCCAGAACCAGACCGCCACGATCGCGAACAGGATCAGGGACAGCACGCTGATCACGATCCCGGCGACGGCCCGGCCCTTGCCCGCCTTCCGCGCGAGGGCCACGCAGCCGAACACGATCGACAGGATCGCGGTGATCACGCCGGTGAAGCAGACGAACACCAGGAAAGGGCTGGCCACGCCGAGCACGAGCGAGGCCGTGGCCAGGCCGTTGCCGGTCCGGTCCGGCGGTGGAGGCGGGCCGCCGTACTGGTAAGGGGCGCCTGGATAGCCGTAGGAGGGCGGGTTGTAGCCGGGCGGGCCGCCGTACGGGCTGGACGGGCTGGTGCCGGGGACGGACTCCGGTGGCGGCGGCACGGCCGGCGGGACCTCGCCGCCGCCCCCGCCCGGGGGCCCGTAGCCGCCGTAAGGGTGCTGCGGGCCTGAGGGCGTGCCTCCGGGCGAGGCGAAGTGGGGGCCTTGGGTGTCCTCGGGCGGCTGCTCGTACCGGGAGGGTGTGGGCTTGGGCGGGGGCTCCTCCTGCGGGGTGCTCTCCCAGCCGGGGTAGGCGGGCGTCGCGCCAGGCACGACGGGGAACGCCTGCGTCTCCTCGGCGTCCTCCCCGGGCCTCGCCCCTTCCGGCCCCGCTCCCTCTGGGCGCGGTCCCTCCGCGCCCGGTCCCTCCGAGCCCTGTCCCTCCGGGCGCGGTCCCTCCGCGCCCTGTCCCTCCGCGCCCACGGACGGGCTCGGGGTCTCGGGTGACGTGGGCAGGTCGGGGTGCTGGGGCTCCCCCACCGGTCCGGGGCCGGGCCGGGGCGGGGGCTCGTGGGGCGGCTCGTGGGGCGGGGGCACGACGGGCGGCGCGGGGGCGATGGGCTCCTCCCCCTCGTACGGCCCGGGCCGCTCACGCGACGGCTCGGGAGCGTCGGGTCCCTCCTCGCGCCGCGGCACGTCCCGCCCCTGGCCGGGCTCGTTCGGATCGCCGGATGTCGTCACGTCTGCGCCTCCCGACCGGTCTGCTATCCGGACACTTCACCCTTTCGCGGAGGCCGTTCGCTAAACCACGCGACACGGCAAAAGGGCGCTCATCCTTGGGTCACCATGCGCCCAACCGGCACGCGGCGGGCAAGATGAGGGCATGCTGGACGAGACCCTGTCGTACGCGCTGATCACGCTCATGAAACGGCACCGCAACCAGCTCGCCGCCGCCCTGGTGCCGCTCGGGCTGCACGTGGGACAGGAGATGCTGCTCAACCAGCTCTGGCGCGAGGACGGCCTGACGCAGAGCGAGCTGATCGCCCGCCTCGGCGTCGAGCCGCCCACGGTCACGAAGACCCTCCAGCGGCTCGAACGCGCCGGTTTCGTCCGCCGCTCCCCCGACCCCGGCCGCCCGCGGCTCATCCGCGTGCACCTGACCGAGGCGGGCAGGGCCCTGCGCGACCCCGTGGAGCGGATCTGGCACGAGCTGGACGAGGACCTGCAGCGCGACCTGGACGCCACCGAACGCGACGTCCTGTCGCGCCTGATCCGCGCCCGGTGCCACTGACCTGCCGCGGCCGGCCGCACCGATGTCGTGGCTAGCCGTGGCTACTCGCCGAGCAGAAGGATCTCCAGGAACTCCTGCGGAGCATCCCTCCACACGTCATGGCCGCTGTCCAGGGTGTGGACCCGCCAGTTCGGGTCGTCGGCCAGGCGGTCACGGACGGCGGTGAACGGCGTGCCGTCCCAGCCGGACAGATACACGTAGTCCCGGGTCTTGACGTCACGCAGGCCGGCCGCGTCCAGCCGGATCCGCTGGAGGAAGGAGGCCAGTGGATGCGCGGTCACGCGCGGGTCTCGGCCGGGAGGCGGCTGGACCGCATATCCGTCCGCCGCCGCACCGTCCAGGAACAGGGCGCGGTAGGCATCGGTGGTCAGGTCCCAACAGGACTGGCCGTCCTTGGGTACGTAGGCGTCGGCGTAGACCAGGCGGCGCACCACACCGGAAGGGGCACGGTCGGCGGCACCGGTGATCACCATGCCGCCGTAGCTGTGCCCGACGAGAACGGCGTCGCCGACCTGCTCGACGGCGAGCACGGCGAGCACGTCGTCGATGTGCGTGTCGAGATTGACGTTGGCGGAGCTCAGGTGGGCGCGGTCGCCGACGCCGGTGGGGGTGACGGTCAGCGCCCGGTGTCCGGCTGTGCGGAGCCGGTCGGCCAGGCCGGAGAAGTACCAGCCGCCGCGCCAGCCGCCGGGGACGAGAACGAAGGTCGTCATGCAGGCGTGAACGAGGTCTCGCCGGCGCTGATTCCTGTGCGCTTCGCGGGCCCTGGACGAGTCCAGCTTGCCCCGGTGCGCCCTCTTCTGGTTAGCTGGCTAATTAGTCGGCTAATTTGAGCTGAAGGAGCCCCCAAATGCACGTCCTCATCACGGGCGGATCGTCCGGCATCGGCGCCGCGACCGCTCTCGCGTACGCCAGGACCGGCGCCCGCGTCACCCTCACCTACAACACCGGCCCCGACCGCGCGGCCGAGGTCGTCAAGCGCGTCGAGGCCGAAGGCGGCGAGGCGGCGGCCGTCCGCCTCGACCTTTCGGACCACGCCACCATCGCCGCCGCCGTCGCCCAGGCCGGGCCCGTGGACGCGCTGGTGGCCAACGCCGTCCGCTGGGGCGGGGTCATGCCGGGCAGCATGCCGTTCGAGGACGTGCCCGCCGCCGAGTGGACCGCGGCCCTGCACGCCAACGTCGTCGGCAACGCGCTGCTCGTCCAGGCGGTGCTGCCGGAGATGCGGCGGCGCGGGTTCGGCCGGATCGTGTTCGTCTCGTCGGGGGTCGCCGAGGAGGGCGTGCCGGGCCCCGGCCCGTACGGCACCGCCAAGATGGCCCTGCACGGCATGGCCCGCGCCCTCGCCTGGGAGGCGGGCCGGGACGGCATCCTGGTCAACGTGGCGGTCGCCGGCCTCACGCTCACCGACTCCCGGCGGCCGATCCCCCAGGCCGTGCTCGACGAGATCGCCGCCCGCACGCCGAGCCGCCGCCTGTCCACGGCCGAGGACATGGCCGCCCTGATCGTCTTCCTCGGCTCGGCCGCCAACCGCAACGTCACGGGCGAGCTGGTCCGCGACGGTTCGAATGCGGGCAGGTCATCGCACGCGGTGTGATGGCGTACCCGGATGCGCGAGCACGGAAGACGCCGACCTAGACTGAACCATGTGCTGAAGGGCGACGGCCGGCTCGGCCATGACCTGGACCCCCACGACCGCGCGCCGAAAGACGCCTGCGGCGTCTTCGGCGTCTGGGCACCAGGCGAGGAAGTTTCCAAGCTCACCTACTACGGGCTGTACGCGTTGCAGCACCGCGGCCAGGAGTCCGCGGGCATCGCGGCCAGTGAGGGCAGCCGCATACTCGTCTACAAGGACATGGGTCTGGTCTCCCAGGTCTTCGACGAGTCCGTGCTGGGCACCCTGCGGGGCCACCTGGCCATCGGCCACTGCCGCTACTCCACGACCGGATCGAGCGTGTGGGAGAACGCGCAGCCCACGCTGAGCTCCACGGAGGTCGGCGGGCTCGCGCTCGCACACAACGGCAACCTGATCAACACCCCGGTGCTGGCCGAGCGCCTCGCGCCGGGGTCCACCAGGGCCACCACCGACACCGAGGTCCTGACCACGCTGCTCGCGCAGGACCGCACCCGCAGCATCGAGGACTCCGCCGCCGAGCTGCTGCCGCAGGTCAAGGGCGCCTACTCGCTGGTGTTCATGGACGAGAAGACCCTCTACGCGGCCCGCGACCCGCAGGGCATCCGCCCGCTGGTGCTCGGCCGCCTGGAGCGCGGCTGGGTGGTCGCCTCCGAGACGGCGGCGCTCGACATCGTGGGCGCCACGTTCGTCCGCGAGATCGAGCCGGGCGAGCTGCTCACCATCGACGAGCGCGGCGTGCGCTCGCGCCGCTTCGCGCTGGCCGAGCCCAAGGGCTGCCTGTTCGAGTACGTCTACCTCGCCCGCCCCGACACCACGATCGCCGGGCGCGGCGTCCAGGTCACCCGGGTCGAGGTGGGCCGGGTGCTGGCCCGCGAACACCCGGTGGAGGCCGACCTCGTCATTCCCACCCCCGAGTCCGGCACCCCCGCCGCCGTCGGCTACGCCGAGGAGAGCGGCATCCCCTACGGGCAGGGCCTGGTCAAGAACTCCTACGTCGGCCGCACCTTCATCCAGCCGTCGCAGACCATCCGCCAGCTCGGCATCCGGCTGAAGCTCAACCCGCTGCGCGAGGTCGTCGAGGGCAAGCGCCTGGTCGTCGTGGACGACTCGATCGTGCGCGGCAACACCCAGCGGGCCATCGTCAAGATGCTGCGCGAGGCGGGGGCGCGCGAGGTGCACGTACGCATCTCCTCGCCGCCGGTCGCCTGGCCGTGCTTCTACGGCATCGACTTCGCCACCCGGGCCGAGCTGATCGCGGGCTCGCTGACGGTCGAGGAGATCCGGGCCTCGCTCGGCGCCGACTCGCTCGGCTACATCTCGCTGGAGGGCCTGACGAAGGCCACCACGCTGCCGGCCGAGCGCCTGTGCCGGGCCTGTTTCACCGGCGACTACCCGATCGCGATCGACCAGGACAACGTCGGCAAGTTCGTTTTGGAGAGCAAGGCGTGAGCGAGCGCAGAGCGAGCACCTACGAGGCCGCGGGCGTCGACATCGCCGCCGGCGAGCGGGCCGTCGAGCTGATGAAGGACAAGGTCGCGCGCTCGCGCCGGCCCGAGGTCGTCGACGACGCCAGCGGCTTCGCCGGCCTGTTCGACGCCTCGGCGCTGCTGCGCTACCGGCGGCCGCTGCTCGCCACCTCGACCGACGGCGTGGGCACCAAGGTCATGATCGCCCAGCAGTACGGCAAGCACGACACGATCGGCATCGACCTCGTCGGCATGGTCCTCGACGACCTGGTGGTGTGCGGGGCCGAGCCGCTGTTCATGACCGACTACATCGCCTGCGGCAAGGTGGTGCCCGAGCGGGTCGCCGAGATCGTGGGCGGCGTCGCCGAGGGCTGCCGGCTGGCCGGGGCGGCGCTCGTGGGCGGCGAGACGGCCGAGCACCCGGGCGCGATGGACGCCGACGAGTACGACCTCGCCGGTGCCGGCACGGGCGTCGTGGAGGCCGACGCGCTGCTCGGCCCCGACCGCGTGCGCGCGGGCGACGTCGTGCTGGGCCTCGCCTCCTCCGGCGTCCACTCCAACGGCTACTCGCTGGTCCGCCACGTCCTGCGGGAGGCCGGGCTGTCGCTCGACGCGGAGCTGCCCGAGCTGGGCCGTCCGCTCGGCGAGGAGCTGCTGGAGCCGACCCGCATCTACTCGCTCGACTGCCTGGAGCTGGCCCGCTCCGTCGAGGTCCACGCCTACGCGCACATCACCGGGGGCGGCGTCGAGGGCAACCTGTCCCGCTCGCTGCCGTCCGGCCTGGACGCGGTGCTCGACCGCTCGTCCTGGACGCCGCCGGCGATCTTCGAGGTGCTGGCGGGCCACGGCCGGGTGGCGCAGGAGGACATGGACCGTACGTTCAACCTGGGCGTCGGCATGGCCGCCGTGGTCGCGCCCGACGCGGCCGACGCGGCGCTCCGCCTGCTCGCCGGGCGCGGGCTGCCGGCCTGGGTGCTGGGCGAGATCGTCGAGGGCACGGGCCAGGCCCACTACCGCTGAGCAGCGCCAGGCCCGCCACCACCGCCCGGCCCGGCACCGCCGCCCGGCCCGGCCGGCCACCGCTGACCGCCCGCTGCCGCTGAGCGGCGGGGGTCACGCCTCCTTGTGCCGGCGGTAGTGCCGGGCCACCCGCACCCGGTTGCCGCACAGGTCGGGCGAGCACCAGCGGCGGCGCGGGTGGGCGGGCAGGAAGAGCAGCAGGCAGCCGGGCCCCTCGCAGCCGCGCACGCGGCGGGCGGCCGGGTCCGCGAGCAGGTCCACGGCGGCCTCGGCGAGCTGCGCGAGCAGCGCGGCCGGGGCCTCGCCGTCACGCTCCGCACGCACGCGCGGGCCGCCGTCGCGCCACTCCAGCACGCGGTGCGCCGGGGCGGCGCGGGCGGCCTCGTTGATCGCGGCGAGCGCCGCGTCAGGGGGCGGGTCTCCCGCGCGCACGGCGTCGAGCGCCGCCGCCACGTGCCCGCGCAGCCGTCGTACGGCGGCCAGCCCCTCCGGCGTGAGCGGCCCGGACGGCGGGTCGAGCCGCCCGGCCTGGCGGGCCAGCCATGTCTGGAAGTCGCCGGGCGTGTCGAGGACGTCGAGGTCGTGGGTGCGGGTGTTGAGCAGGTCCAGCGCCAGCGGCTCACCGATCAGCAGCTCCATACGACCTAATGCTACCTGCGGCCATTGACCCGTTAGTGGCCGCATGGCTATAACTAATGCATCTTCGAGCGAAAGAGGCATTAGTTATGGAAATCCCCGAGGTGCGGCACGGGTTCGTGGACGTGGCCGGCGTCCAGGTCTTCTACCGCGAGGCGGGCCCGCGCGACGCGCTGCCCGTGCTCCTGCTGCACGGTTTCCCGTCCGCCTCGCACCAGTACAGGCGGCTCATGGACGCGCTGGGCGGCCGTTTCCGGCTGATCGCCCCGGACTACCCGGGCTTCGGGCACACGCGCGTCCCCGACGGCTTCGTCCACTCCTTCGACGGCCTCGCCGACGTCGTGGAGGGCTTCGTCCAGGCGCTCGGCCTGACCCGCTTCGCCTGGTACGCCTTCGACTTCGGCGGCCCGGTCGGCTTCCGGGTGGCACAGCGGCATCCCGAGTGGATCGCCGCGCTCATCGTCCAGAACGCCAACGCCTACGAGGAGGGCCTGTCGGACCTGGCCCGAAAGACCATCGCCGAGCCGCCCGCGGAGCTGTTCACCCTCGCGGTCACGCGCTCGCAGTACGAGGACGGCACCGCCGACCCGTCACGCGTGTCGCCCGACGGCTGGACCCTCGACCAGCACTTTCTCGACCTGCCCGGGCGCAAGGAGGCCCAGCTCGCGCTCGCCCACGACTACCGGAACAACGTGAAGCTGTATCCCGCCTGGCAGGCGTGGCTGCGCGAGCACCGCCCGCCCACGCTGGTGCTCTGGGGGCGGGGCGACGCGATCTTCCCGGAGGCCGGCGCGCACGCCTACCGGCGGGACGTGCCGGAGGCGGAGGTGCACGTGCTGGACACCGGGCACTTCGCGCTGGAGGAGAGGCTGCCGGAGATCGCCCCGCTGATCGCCCGCTTCCTCGGCGAACTCGACGCCGACGAAGTCGACGCCGACAACAAGCGGGCATGACGAAGCCCCACGGTCACCCGTGGGGCCCGACGCGCATGAGTCGAGGATCCGGCGCGAACGCCGGGCCCTCGATCATGTAACCAGAGTGCGCCTATCGGCGGCCGGACGGACGATCGTCGTCATCGGTGCCGTAGTCGTCGGCGTAATCGGCATAGCGATCCGCCAGCTCGTCGTTGCGGTCGTCGGCGTCGTCATTGCTGGAGTCTCCGACCCCGAGTTCGTCGCGAAGACGGTCAAGATCCGTGCCACCGCTGTTGTACTTCAGCTGGCGAGCAACCTTGACCTGCTTGGCCTTTGCTCGGCCGCGCCCCATTGGCTCGACCCCCTCGTCGGGGTCGTCCCCGACCCCTCGTCGCTAACGCACCACACACTGACGCCGCCTGACTTTGGACGTCAGCCTATCGTTCGCCTATTACCGTACCTGTTTTGTGCCCAGCTCGGTACGTCGGATGGGCGGGGGGCGTCACTGGCCGAGCCAAATGGCCCGAATACGCCCGACTTCCGACATTCTGCGCTCCGCCAGCCTATCCGCTGCGACGGCCGGGGGAACTCCCTCATCCGCAGCGATTCGGAAGATCTTCAAAGTCGTGTCGTAGATCTGGGCCGCCTTGGCCCGCGCCCGCTCCATGTCGAAGCCGCCGATCTCGTCGGACACCTGGATGACGCCGCCCGAGTTGACGACGTAGTCGGGCGCGTAGAGGATGCCGCGCTCGGCGAGCTGCTTCTCGACGCCGGCGTGCGCGAGCTGGTTGTTGGCCGCGCCGCAGACGATCCTGGCGCGCAGCGCGGCCACCGTCGTGTCGTCGAGCGCCCCGCCCAGCGCGCAGGGCGAGAAGACGTCGAGGTCGGCCGCCGTCAGCGCCGCCGCGTCGGCCACCACCTCGACCTCGGGGTGGCGCAGGCGCACCCGCTCGACGGCCTCGGGGTTGACGTCGCAGACCACGACCTCGGCGCCGTCCTCGCGCAGCAGCTCGACCAGGCGGTGGCCGACCTTGCCCACGCCCTCGACGCCCACCCGCCGGCCGCGCAGGGACGGCGTGCCGTAGACGAGCTCGGCGGAGGCGCGCATGCCCTGGAAGACGCCGTAAGCGGTGAGGATGGAGGAGTCGCCGGCGCCGCCGTGCGCGACGGTCCGGCCGGTCACGAAGCGCGACTCGCGGGCGACGACGTCCATGTCCTCGCTGTAGGTGCCGACGTCGCAGGCGGTGTAGTAGCGCCCGCCCAGCGACTCGACGAACCTGCCGTACGCGCGCAGCAGCGCCTCGCTCTTGTCCTTGGCTGGGTCGCCGATGATGACGGCCTTGCCGCCGCCGTGGTCGAGGCCGGCGAGGGCGTTCTTGTAGGCCATGCCCTTGGCCAGGTTGAGCACGTCGGTGAGGGCCGCCTGCTCGCTGTCGTAGGGATAGAAACGTGTGCCACCCAGCGCCGGCCCGAGCGCGGTGTTGTGGATGGCGATGATGGCGCGCAGGCCGCTCTGCTCGTCGGCGCAGAAGACGACCTGCTCATGCACGTCCTTGTGGGACGAGCCGAAGACGTCGGTCACGGTGGTGACTCCCTGTCCGGTCCGCCGCTTCTTCGCGACGGAGATCACACTGACACTGTAGTGACGGCACAACGATGCGATGGAGGTTCGCTTCGTGACACGATTCCTCCGTGCTGCCCTATGCCGCCTACCTCCGCGTCTATGAGCCACTGACCGCGTTCGCCGAGTCCGAGCGCAAGGTGTGGGCCGACTACGCCGACTCACGTGACCGCCCGCGCCGAGCCAACGCGCTCAGTGCGGAGCACGACGAGTCGGTGATGCGCCTGCTCGGCATGCCCCCTCAACCCGTTCCCGCCCAGGAGAGCCCCAACGCCTATCTACGGCGCGTTGAGGACCGCCTGTACGTCTGCCCCTGGCAGACCCGGTTGCGCTCCTGGCTGGCCTTCTCACGGCGGCGTGGGGCCACTCCGCAGAAGCTGATGGACCACCTCGTCCCGCGCAACGTCGCCGACCGCGTCGCCGACGACTTCGACCGGTTCAAACGGAAGGCCGGATCGTCGGCGTTGCGTACGCACATCCGCACCACGGCGTGGCACGTCCCGCCGTCGTGGTTCGTGCCGTTTGATGGGAACGAGCGCTGGCTGGTGCTCGGCTCCTCCGTTCCTGGACAGGATGTGAAGACGACCGCTACGGGGCGCAACCTCATCTACGTCACCTCCATGGCGCAGGCCAGGAGGCGGGCGGCGCGGGCGCTCAACGTCCTGCGCAAGCACCTCGGCGACCTCGCGGCCGGCTTCGAGGTGGAGGAGATCGCCCGGTGGCTGGAGGAGTTCCATCCGCACTCCCTCGTCGAGCTGGACTACGGCGGGCTGGTGCACCTCATGGACGACGACGCGCTGCAGGCCGACCAGTCGGTCGCGGAGATGGCGGCGGCCCTGACGGGCCTGGACACGGGTCAAGAAGAACTTGCCTACGCCATGTATCAGCGGGTCATCCTGCGGTGGAAGTCAATGCAACAGCTGGAATCTGCCAACTGAGCCCCAATACGGCCGTCTGACCTGCATGAGTAGGTCACGGCTCGCGGCTGCTCTCTTCTGCGAACTGAGTAGTTTGCCGTTTTCACTGCGATACCACGAAACGTGTCGCTAGAATCACCGAGCGTGACATGGCCACGGGGGGCGGGCAGTTGGGTCAAAGAAGGGCTCGCCAATCGCTCTGCGTGGCGGTATGGTCACATCGGGTGATGCCGCATATGGCTTAGAAAAGCCGCACGCTCTGCGCCATAGGCGGACATCCGTGACACGCGCAAACGGCAGTCACAGGATCGCGAAGCCGGTCCACACGGAGGAGAGGCCGCACAAATGTCAGCTCGTACACCCGAGGCCGAGCCACTGCTTACGCCCGCTGAGGTCGCCACCATGTTCAGGGTCGACCCCAAGACCGTCACGCGGTGGGCCAAGGCGGGCAAGTTGACGTCCATCCGCACGCTCGGTGGCCATCGGCGTTACCGGGAGACGGAGGTCCGGGCACTGCTCGCGGGGATTCCGCAGCAGCGTTCCGAGTAACCGAGGGGTCGTCACGCACTCACGAACCTCAGGGGGGTGAAGGGTGGGCCAGGCCGGCACTGGGGCCCGGTCCACCTCGACGAGGAGGCGCCGCGCGTCCGGCGCCGCCCTTCTCGTCCGGCCTGCCCGGCCCGCCGGGCCGCCGGCGTCCTACGTCAGCCGCTCCAGCAGGGCGGCCACGTCGGCGTCGTAGGCGGCCGCGACCCCGAGCAGCGCCACCATCTGGTCCACGAGCATGCGTTCGAGCGCGGGGCGTTCGAGATCGCGGTGCTCCAGCCAGTCGAGGCCGGCCGTCTCCACGGATGCGATCCACGAGCGCAGGGTCGCGCGCAGCACCGGGCCGGGCTCCTCGACCCCCATCTGCTCCTGGATGAGGCGGAACAACCGGCGCCGCACGCCGTCGACGATCTCGCCGACCTCGCCGGAACGATTGGCGGGGCCGCCGCGCAGCAGCGCCGCGAAGCCGGCCGCGTGCTCCTCGACGAAGTCGAAATAGCGGCCGAGCCCGGAGGCCAGGTCGTCCAGCGGCCGGCCGCCGTCCTGCGGCCGGAGCCGCGACTCCAGTTGCTCCGCCGCGCTCTTCAGCGCGGCCACGTAGAGCTCCTGCTTGCCGCCGAAGTAGTGGTAGACCAGGGCGCGCGAGGCGCCCGCCGCCGACGCCACGTCGTCGATCGAGACATCCTCCGCGTCGCGGGTGCTGAACAGCTCCAGAGCCGCCGCCATCAGCTCTTCGCGACGACGGTCCACGCTCAGCCTGCGCCGTGCCGGCCGTGCCGTCTCGGCTGACTTCCCGGATGTCACCCCTGTACGGTAGCCGACCCCTTGGCCTGTGCGTTTCCGGTCAAGGTCCACTTCTGTCCGTCAAACCGCGATGGAGGCCGTACCCTGCGGGGAACTCGATCGTTTTGTGAGACAGGTGCCCATATCCGCATCGCGGGGGAGACACATGTCAGGACCGCCCGTCAAAACTTCAACGATCACTGAGCTGAGAGAGGTAGATGCCTTGCCTCGGCCCAGACCGACCATCAGGAACGTCGCCGAGCGAGCCGGCGTCTCCAAATCGCTGGTCTCACTCGTGCTGCGTGGTTCACCGCACGTGAGCGAGCACCGGCGCCAGGCCGTGCTGCAGGCCGCCCGCGAGCTGGGCTACCGCCCGAACGCGGTCGCGCGCAGCCTGGTCGAGGGACGTACCCACCTCGTCGGCGCGCTCGTCGCCGACCTGCATAACCCGTTCTACGCCGAGTTCCTCGACGGCCTGCAGGAGAGCCTGCACGGCGACGGCTTACGCATGCTCATCGGCAACAGCCAGTGGGACCCCGCCTTCGAGGACGAGGCCGTCGAGGCGTTCCTGGAGCTGCGGGTCGACGGGCTGGTGCTGCTGGGCATCGCCCCGACCAGCGAGACGCTGATCGAGGCGACCGCGTACACGCCGACGGTGGTCGTCGGGGAACGTGACATCGAGCTCGACGGCGTCGACATCGTGGTCGACGACGACCAGCTCGGCGCCCGCCTGGCCATCGACCACCTGGTCGGGCTGGGGCACAAGCGCATCGCGCACATCGAGGGGCCGCGTTCGTCACGGTGCGAGGGATACCTCGTGGCGATGCGCAGGCACTCGCTGGCGCCGTACATCATGGTCGAGGCGGCGGACGCCTCGGAGGAGGGCGGCCGGGAGGCGGCGACGGCGCTGCTGACCCGCGACCCCAGGCCCACGGCGATCTTCGCCGCCAACGACGTGGTCGCGCTGGGCGTGCTGTCCGCCGCCGCCGACCTGGGCCTGCGCGTCCCCGAGGACCTGTCCGTGGTCGGCTACGACAACACCCAGATGTCGGCCTCCAGCCACGTCTCGCTGACCTCCGTCGACCAGGCCAGGCGGGCCATGGGGCGGTCGGCGGCGGCGCTGCTGAGCGACCGGATCGGCGATCCCGGCAAGGGCGCGCGGCTGCGCGAGGTGCGGCCGGAGCTGATCGTGAGGCGGAGCACGGGTCGCGTCTGAAAAGCACCAAGGCTGGGTCAAGCCGTGCGGCGGCGCGGCCGCACGGCGGTTAACTCGGCAGCGTCATGCTATTGGTGGCCGGATCCGTTCCGGCCACGATCTGATCCGGGGGAACAGTCATGCGTGATCCGGAACTGGTGTCCTGCGCCCAGCGCGCGGCTGCCGAGCTCGAGCGCGCCTGGGGGCACTGGCGCACGAACAGGGGGCGGGGCGCCGACGGCGGTGCGGAATCCGTCGCCAGCTACGTCGCCCACTCCCTCGACCACCCGTGGGGCCGTCCCCGCGTCGTGCTCGGCCTGGACGCCGAGGACGCGCGGGAGCTGGCCGCCCTGCTGGAGCGCCAGGAGGTCGGCGAGCACGTCTGGTAACGCGCCGGACACGCCGTATGCGGGGTTTGAGCACGCTCATTGACGTAAGTTGGACGCCATGCGTGCTCTAGCAGCCTCAGTCCTCGCCGCTTGCGGCCTGATCGCCTCCGCGTGCGGCGGCGCCGGTTCCGGCAACGGCGCCGCGACCGGTCAGGCCGCTCCCGCGACCGCCGACACGGCGCAGGGGCCCGCGCGGCAGGAGACCACGCCGGCCGAGCAGAGCCCCGGCAAGCAGTCGCCGCCGAAGGCCAAGCCGCTGGAGGGCAAGGTGATCGTCCTCGACCCGGGCCACAACGGCAACAACTACCGCCACCCGGAGATCATCAACCGCCCGGTCGACGTGCTGACCGAGAAGAAGGCGTGCGACACCACCGGCACCTCGACCAACAACGGCTTCAGCGAGGCCGCCTTCACCTGGGACGTCTCCACCCGGCTGGCCAAGATCCTGCGTGAGCGCGGCGCGACCGTCAAGCTCACCAGGAGCAACAACACCGGCGTCGGCCCCTGCATCACCGAGCGGGCCGCGATCGGCAACAAGGCGGGCGCGGACGCCGCAATCTCCATCCACGCCGACGGCGCGGGCCCGAGGGACCACGGCTTCCACGTCATCATGCCGAAGAAGATCAACGGCCCGGTGGACAAGGTCGTGGACAAGTCGTCCAGGCTGGGCATCGACGTACGGGACGCCTACCGCAAGGGCACCGGCATCCCCTACTCCACCTACATCGGCAAGAACGCGCTCGACTACCGCAAGGACCTCGGCGGGCTCAACCTGTCCACGGTGCCGAAGATCTTCATCGAGACCGGCAACATGCGCAACGCGGGCGACGCGGCCAAGCTGTCGAGCCCGGCGTTCCGGCAGCGGATCGCGGTGGCGCTCGCGAACGGATTGCAGCACTATTTGGGGACATGATCCCTCGTCCCGTACTTTCTTCCCACCTGTCCGGTTCGTACGAGCTGACCATCGGCGCGACCGTCTCCGGCGACTTCGTGGACGCCGTCCGTCTCGCCCTTCCCCGCCTGGACCCGCGTCCCGGCGACACCGGCGAGATCGACGTACGGCGCGATCCTGAGCTGGGCGCGGAGGCGTACCGGCTGACGGTGGGCTCGCGGGGCGTGGAGATCGTGGCCGGCGGGCGGGCGGGGGCGTTCTACGCGGCGCAGACGCTGCACCAGCTCCTGCCGGCCGCCTCCTACCGGCACACCGAGCGGGCGTCCTGGCCCGTGCCCGGCGTGCGCGTGGAGGACGCGCCCCGCTTCCCGTGGCGCGGCCTGCACCTGGACGTGGCCAGGCACTTCTTCCCCAAGCGCGAGGTGCTGCGCCTCATCGACCTCATGGCGCTCCACAAGCTCAACCGGCTCCACCTGCACCTGGTGGACGACCAGGGGTGGCGGGTGGAGAGCCGGGCGTACCCGCTGCTGCACGAGGTCTCCTCGCACCGGCCGCGCACCGCCGTCCACCCCCACGGGGAGCCCGTGGCCTACGACGAGGTGCCGCACGGCGGCTACTACACGCTGGACGACCTGGCCGAGATCGGGGCGTACGCACGGGCGCGCTGCGTGACGGTCGTGCCGGAGATCGACGTGCCGGGGCACGCCTCGGCGATCCTCGCCGCCTATCCGGCGTTGGGGGCGACCGGGGAGCCGTACGAGGTGCTGGACCGGTGGGGCATCTCCCCCGCGATCCTGTCACCGCTGCCGCCGACCGTGGAGTTCCTGACCACGGTCTTCGACGAGGTGATCGGCGCGCTCGGCGAGACCCCGTACGTGCACATCGGCGGCGACGAGGTCGTGCTCGACCACTGGGCGGCCTCCCCGGAGATCACCGCGTACCGGGAGTCCCTGGGCCTCGCCACCGTCAACGAGCTGCAGGCGTGGTTCCTGCGCCGGCTGGCCGACGCGCTGGCCGAGCGGGGGACGCGGGCCGTGGTGTGGGACGAGGCGTTCGTCAGCGGCGGCCTGCGGCAGGACACGGTGGTCATGCCGTGGCGC
The DNA here is from genome assembly GCF_900111685.1 of Nonomuraea wenchangensis. Taxonomy (GTDB): domain Bacteria; phylum Actinomycetota; class Actinomycetes; order Streptosporangiales; family Streptosporangiaceae; genus Nonomuraea; species Nonomuraea wenchangensis. The sequence continues at coordinate 651,091 of NZ_FOHX01000004.1, read as the reverse complement.
GGCATGGGCGTGGGCCGGCGCGCGGCGGCGGCCGGGCACGACGTGGTGGCGACGCCGGTGTTCCCGCTCTACTTCGACTACGCTGAGACGTCCTCGCCGGACGAGCCGCAGGCGATCGCCGATGCGATCACCGTGGCGGACGTGGCCGCGTTCGTGCCCGCCCCGGAGGAGTGGACGGACGAGGAGCGCGCCCGCGTGCTGGGCGCGCAGGCGCAGCTCTGGACCGAGCGCGTCCCCGACGCCCGCACCGCCGACTACAAATTGTGGCCCCGGGCCTGCGCGCTGGCCGAGGTCGCCTGGTCCGGCACCGCGCAGGACGGCTTCGACAGGCGGCTGGCCGAGCACCTGGGGCGGCTGGACGCGCTCGGAGTGGAGTACCGGCCGCTCGCCGGGCCGCATCCGTGGCAGCGGCGCCGCCCGCACCGGGCGAGCCCCGTGCCGGTCACCGAGCTCATGGCCCGCATCGAGGCCCTGACCCACGACCCGGAGTCCACCAGGCCGAGCGTGTCGTGAGCCGGCTCAGAACGTGAAGGCGGGGCGGTCGTTGAGTATCCGCTGGAACAGCCGGTGGTCCTGCCAGCGGCCGTCGATCTCCAGGTAGCGGGGCGCGGTGCCGAACTGCTCGAAACCGGCCTTGCGGAGCACGCTCTGCGAGGCCGCGTTGTCGAGCAGGGTCGCCGCCGCGATCCGGTGCAGGCCGAGCACCTGGTCGGCCAGCCGGCACACCTCCAGCACGGCCGTGGTGGTCAGGCCGCGGCCGGTGTAGCGGGCGTCGGTCCAGTAGCCGAGGTCGGCGTTGAGCCACGGGCCGCGGACGACGTTGTTGAGCGTCATGGCGCCCACGATCTCGTCGCCGTCCGCCAGCACCCAGGGCACGGTCCGGCCCTCGGCCCGCTGCCGCAGCAGGTCCTTCAGCCGGAGCGACTGGCCGGGGAGGGTGTAGAACTCGGCGGGGCGCCGCGGCTCCCAGCGGCGCAGGTGGTCGCGGTTGCGGATGTAGGCACGGAGCAGGGCCTCGTCGTCCTGCTCGGTGAGCGGGCGCAGGACGACGCCGTCGGGGAGTGCTACCGTCTCGATCACTCCCCCACCCTACGACCGACGGCCCCGGCGACTCCCGCGAGGCCGACCTGGAGGGCGAGCGTCCTAGGCGGCGCGACCGACGGCCCCGGCGACTCCCATTACGGCGAGCGGCCTAGGCGGTGCGGCCGATGGCCTCCGTGATGCTCTTCATGCCGTGGCGGCGGACCCGGCGGGCGAGTTGCCGATGGATGCCGGCCGCCCACAGCGGGCCGCCGTAGATCCAGCCGGTGTAGCCCTGCACCAGGGTCGCGCCGGCGAGCACGCGCTCCCAGACGTCGTCGGCGTCCTCGACGCCGCCCACCGACACCAGCACGAGCCGGTCGCCGACGCGGGCGCGCAGCCGGCGCAGCACCTCCAGCGAGCGCTCCTTCAGCGGACGGCCGGACAGCCCGCCGGTCTCGCCGCCGTGCCTGATCGTGGTGTTGGTCGCGACGATGCCGTCCAGGCCCAGCTCCAGGGCCAGGTCGGCGACCGCGTCGACGTCCTCGTCGGCGAGGTCGGGCGCGATCTTGACCAGCAGCGGCGTGCGGCGCGGCGTGGCGTCGGCGACCTCCTTGACCGCCGTGAGCAGCGGGCGCAGCAGCTCGACCGCCTGCAGGTCGCGCAGCCCCGGGGTGTTGGGCGAGCTGACGTTGACCACCAGGTAGTCGGCCAGCGGCGCCAGCTTCTTCGCGCCGGCGACGTAGTCGGCGACGGCCCCGGACTCGGGGACGACTTTGGTCTTGCCGATGTTCACCCCGACCACGACCGGCACGCCGCGCGGGCGGCGCAGCCGGCGGGCGGCGGCCGCGGCGCCGTCGTTGTTGAAGCCCATCCGGTTGATCACCGCGTGCTGCGGCACCAGCCGGAACAGCCGCGGGCGCGGGTTGCCCGGCTGGGCGTGCGCGGTGATGGTGCCGACCTCGACGTGGCCGAAGCCGAGCGCCGCGACGGCCTCCGCGCAGGCGGCGTCCTTGTCGAAGCCCGCGGCCAGCCCCAGCGGGCCGGGGAAGTGCACGCCGAACGCGGTGATCCGCAGGACCGGGTCGTGCGGCGCGAACGCCCGGTGCAGGAGCCGCTTGAGCAGCGGCAGGCGGGCGAGGAGCGCGAGGGCGCTCACGGTCAGACGGTGCACGGCCTCGGCGTCGAAACGCCGCAAGACCTGCGTGAACACGAGGCGATACATCACGGGTCAGGCTACCAACCCGGCCTCGTGGGCGATGATCGCGGCCTGTACGCGGTTGCGTACGTCGAGCCGGGTCAGGATGGCGCTCACGTACGCCTTGACCGTGCCCTCGACGATGTGGAGCCTGCCCGCGATCTCCGCGTTGGACAGTCCCGCCCCGACCAGGGCCAGCACCTCCCGCTCGCGCTCGGTCAGCGCCTCGATGCGGTCGCGCGCCCGCGCGCCGCGCGCCATGCGCCCGCCTGACAGCTGCGCGATGACCCGCTGGGCGACTCGGGGCGCCAGGTAGGCGGCGCCCTCGGCCACGGCGTGGATCCCGGCGATCAGCTCGCGCGGGTCGCCCGACTTCAGCAGGAACCCGGCCGCGCCGACGTCGAGCGCCTTGGCGATGTAGTCGTCCTCGCCGAACGTGGTCAGCATCACCACGGCGGTGCCCGGCGCGGCCCTGCGGATCTCGGCGGCGGCGGCCAGCCCGTCGAGCAGGGGCATGCGGATGTCGAGCAGCGCGACGTCCGGGTGGTGACTGATGGCCAGGTCGACGGCCTGCCGCCCGTCGCCCGCCTCGGCCACCACGTCGAGCTCGGGGTCGGAGGCGAGGATGGCGCGCACCCCGGCGCGCATCATGGCCTCGTCGTCGGCGAGGAGAATGCGGATCACGCCTTCTATAGTGGCGCGTATGGCGCAGGTGAAGGTGTACGGACGCAGGGACGTGTGGGCCGGGCGGCAGCGGGAGGTCTCCGACCTGTTGCAGGAGTGCCTGGTGAGCGCGTGGGGCCTGCCGGAGGACAAGCGGTTCCACCGTTTCCTGCTGCTCGACCCCGACGACTTCGTCTGCCCTCAGCGCAGCGAGCGCTACCTCATCGTGGAGGTCGTCTGCTTCACCGGCCGCAGCGACCACGCCAAGCGGGCGCTCATCCGGGAGCTCTACGCCCGCTGGCCGCACGACCCCGAGGACATCGAGCTGACGATCATCGAGATGCCGCAAGTCAACTGGGGGATTCGCGGGGTGCCCGCCGATGAGCTGAGCCTTCCTTACCAGGTGGAGGTCTAGCGTCAGGGGTGGTTCCGGGCGAGCGGTATGGTCCGACTCATGAGCACTCACTATGACGTCGTCGTTCTCGGCGCGGGTCCGGGAGGATACACGGCCGCGGTCCGCGCCGCCCAGCTCGGGCTGCGCACCGCGGTCGTCGAGGAGAAATACTGGGGAGGCGTCTGCCTGAACGTGGGCTGCATCCCGTCGAAGGCGCTGCTGCGCAACGCCGAGCTGGCCCACATCTTCACCAAAGAGGCCAAGACCTTCGGCATCAGCGGCGAGGTCACCTTCGACTACGGCGCGGCCTTCCAGCGCAGCCGCAAGGTGGCCGACGGCCGGGTCAAGGGCGTTCACTACCTGATGAAGAAGAACGCCATCACCGAGTACGACGGCCGGGGCACCTTCCTCGACGCCAACACGCTCCAGGTGAACGGCGAGACCATCACCTTCTCCCACTGCATCATCGCGGCCGGGGCCACCACCAGGCTGATCCCGGGCACGCAGTTGTCGGAGCGGGTGGTGACGTACGAGGAGCAGATCCTCACCGAGGAGTTGCCGGGCAGCGTCATCATCGCGGGCGCCGGCGCCATCGGCGTGGAGTTCGCGTACGTGATGCACAACTACGGCGTCAAGGTGACGATCGTCGAGTTCCTCGACCGCGTCGTGCCGCTGGAGGACGAGGAGGTCTCGGCCGAGCTGGCCAAGCGCTACAAGCGGCTCGGCATCGAGGTGCTGACCTCGACCCGCGTGGACGGCATCGAGGACACCGGCTCCTCCGTCAAGGTCACCGTCACCAAGGACGGCCGGCAGCAGGTGCTGGAGGCCGACAAGGTCCTGCAGGCGATCGGCTTCCAGCCGCGCGTCGACGGCTACGGCCTGGAGAAGACCGGCGTGGCCCTGACCGACCGGGGCGCGATCGCCGTGGACGGCCGCTGCCGTACGAACGTGCCGCACATCTTCGCCATCGGCGACGTCACGGCCAAGCTGATGCTGGCGCACGCCGCCGAGTCCATGGGCATCATCGCGGCCGAGACGATCGGCGGGGCCGAGACCATGGAGCTCGACTACGTCATGATCCCGCGGGCGACCTACTGCCAGCCTCAGGTGGCGAGCTTCGGCTACACCGAGGCGCAGGCGCGCGACCTGGGCTACGACGTGAAGGTGGCGAAGTTCCCGTTCACGGCGAACGGCAAGGCGCACGGCCTCGGCGACAGCGCCGGCTTCGTCAAGATCATCAGCGATGACACGCACGGCGAGCTGCTGGGCGCCCACCTGATCGGCCCCGAGGTCACCGAGCTGCTGCCGGAGCTGACGCTGGCCCAGCAGTGGGACCTGACCGTGCACGAGGTCGCGCGCAACGTGCACGCGCACCCGACGCTCGGCGAGGCGGTCAAGGAGGCCATCCACGGGCTCGCGGGGCACATGATCAACATGTGATCGCGGCGACGGAGGTCGTACGCGCGCAACGTGACCCAGATGCCCGCCATCGGGTCACGTTGCCTCGGCGCATCAGGGGCGCATCGCCTCGCGGGCCTCGCGGCTGACCTTGTAAGCGTCCGCCACCGGACCCAGGTGCCGTAGCTTGTCCGGGTTCGCGACCGCGCGGATCGTCGCGATCCTGCCGTCGCGGATGTCCAGCGACACCGTGTTGAGCACCTTGCCCTCCGCGTCGCGGAAGACGGCCCCCGGCTCGCCGTTCACCTCGCGCGGCTCGATCGAGCCGCCGATCGCGAGGAGCGAGGGGACCAGCCGGGCGAACACCCGGGCGACGTTGTCCGCGCCGACGAGGACGCGGGCGATCGCCGGCGCCTTGCCGCCGCCGTCGCCGACCGTCCGCACGTCGGCGGCGAGCACCTCGCGCAGCGCCTCGACGTCGCCGCCGCGGATCGCGTCGAAGAAGCGCCCGGCGAGCTCCGCGCGCTCCCTCCGGTCTGCCGCGAACCGGGGACGGCCCTCGTGCATGTGCCGGCGGGCCCGTACGGCGAGCTGGCGGCAGGCCGCCTCCGACCGGCCCACCGCCGCCGCGATCTCGGGGAACTCGAAGCCGAACACGTCACGCAGCACGAAGACCGCCCGCTCGGGCGGGCTCAGCCGTTCGAGCATCAGCAGCGCCGTCGTGGAGACCGACTCGGCCAGCTCCGCCGAACGCTCAGGATCCTGGTAGGGATCCTCGAGCAGCGGCTCGGGCAGCCACTCCCCGACGTACGACTCCCGCCGCACCCGGGCCGAGCGGAGCTGGTCGATCGCCACCCGGGTGACCACGGTCGACAGGTACGCCTTGACCGAGTCGGGCTCGGTGCCGGCGTCGGCGTACCGCAGCCAGGTCTCCTGGACCGCGTCCTCGGCGTCGTCCACGCTGCCGAGCAGCCGGTAGGCGATCGAGAACAGCAGTGGACGGAACTGCTCGAAGCCCTGGACCCTGCTCACCATCCGATGGGGCCGAGGCGGTCGATGAAGATCCCGCTCGGCCCGTCCTCCCCCAGCGTCGCGAGCTCGATGATCGGGTCGCTGCCCTCGGTGACGGTGAGCTGGCCGGTGTGGTGGTTCATGTCGGTGGCGGTGAACTTGTGGTTCACGACCTCCCCCGGGGTGAGGGCGTTGACCTTGACGTGCGGGAGCGCCTGGGCGTACCGGACGGTGATCATGTTGAGTGCCGCCTTCGACGAGCTGTAGGCGAGCTCGTGCATCTTCGTGACCTGCTGGGTGGGGTCGGCCATGACCGCGAAGGAGCCGCCACCGCTGGAGACCATCACCACGCGCGGGTTGTCCGCCGCCTGGAGCAGGGGCAGGAACGCGTTCGTGACCCGGATCGGCCCGTAGACGTTGGTGTCGTAGACGGCGTGCACCTCCTCTGCGGTCGCCTGCGCGGGCGGGGTGACGTTGCCGGCCGCGCCGGCGTTGTTGACCAGCACGTCCAGGCGGTCGGTGTGCTCGCGGACGAGCCGGACGGCCGCGGCCACGGACGCGTCCGAGGTGACGTCGAGCGGGACCATGACCACGTCGGCGCCGGCCGCGGCGAGCTTGTCGGCCGCCGCCCGCCCGCGGGCCTCGTCGCGCGAGCCGAGGAACACCTTCCACCCTTCCGCGCCGAGCCGCCGGGCGGTCTCCAGGCCGAGTCCCTTGTTGGCGCCGGTGATGAGCACTGAAGTCTTTTCTGCGTTCGTCATGCCCTCTGAGACGAGATGACCTTTCCGCCAGTGACATGGTGTGAGCCGGTTCACAGGCCACTCTAGCGTCAACACCGGGTTGACGCTCACCTTGCGTCAACCTAAGGTTGACGCATGGAAGGAACCGTACGACTCGACGACCTCATCTCCGTGATCAGGAAACGGCACCCCGACGGGGACCCGCTGGGCGAGCTGACCGACGCCGTCGCGCTCGGCGAGCACATGGGCGAGGTGGCCGACCACCTCATCGGGCACTTCGTGGACCAGGCCAGGCGCTCGGGCGCGTCCTGGACGGACATCGGGCGCAGCATGGGCGTCACCAAGCAGGCCGCGCAGAAACGGTTCGTGCCCAAGGAGGGCGGGCCGTCGATGGCCGGCGACCTGCGTGTCTTCGCCCGCTACACCGATCGGGCGCGGGCCGTCGTGGTGAAGGCGCAGCGCGCCGCGCTGAGCGGCGGGCACCGCCACATCGAGCCCGGCCACCTGGTGCTCGGCCTGGCCGCCGAGCCCGAAGGGCTCGGGGCGAGGACGATGGCCGCGCTCGGCGCCTCGCCCGAGGCGGTCAGGGACGCCGCGACCCGCGTGCTCGGGCCCGGCACCGAGCCGGCCGGGCCCCGGGAGGTGCCGTTCGCCGCGCAGAGCAGGAAGGCGCTGGAGCTGACCCTGCGGGAAGGGCTGCGGCTGGGGCACGAGCACCTGGGCACCGAGCACCTGCTGCTGGGGGTGCTGGGGCTGGAGGACGGGCCGCTGACGCGGGCGCTGGCGGACCTCGGCGTCACCAAGGAGGCCGCGGAGCGCGAGATCGCCGCGGCGCCTCACGGCGACCCCGCGCACCACGGCGACCCGGCGCACCACGGCGACCCCGCGCCCTGACCTCCGGAAGCGGGCGGGAATGTCATCGCCGGTTGCTAGCGTGCCGGACATGCTGGAGATCGGCGATGTGGTGGCCGTCCCACTGCCGCTGGGCGGCTACGGCGCCTGTCAGGTGACCGCGGCGGGCGAGCACCTGACGGTGTGCGTGCTCGACTGGCGCTCCGACGCGGTGCCCACGCTCGACGACCTGCGCTCGGCCGGGCCGCTCCGCGTCGACCACCACTCCTGGTCCGGCGACCCCGAGGTGGTCAACGTCCCCGCCGCCGAGCACCTGCCCGCCGACGCCGTGCACCTCGGCCGCCTTCCGGTCCGGTCCGAGCTGCCGGAGACGTCCGCCGCGTACGGCTCCTGGTCGGGCATGGGGCTGCAGGTGGTGCTGCAACGGCGCTGGGAGCTGGAGGTGCCCGGCGCGGTCAGGGAGGCGTACGCACGGGCCGGGCACGGCAGGGTCCAGGTCGACCTGGGGCGCGGGGCGATGACCAGGCCGGCCGCCCTGTCCGCGCTCGACCTGCGTGACCACGCGGGAGACGTGCGTTGGGCGGGGCTGGACGCGCTGCCCCGCCTGACGCAGCTCACCTGGCGCGGCCCGGAGCGCGGCCTGGTGGCGGCGCTGGAGGCCAGGCCGCTGATCACCGCCCTGCGCTGGGAGGATCCGCCCGAGGGCGTCGACCTGAGCCGGACCGGCCTCCACGGGCTGGCCCTCGTGGGCGCGGGGCCGCGCCGGGTGGCTCTGCCGCCGGGGCTGATGGCGCTCTGGCTGGAAGGCGAGCCTCCTGAGGCGGTGGAGGCGGCCGCCGAGGGCCGGTGGATCAGGCTCACCACCCGCTCGGGGGTGCCGCGGGGGTTGCGCGGCGTTCGCGAGCTGACGGTGGAGGCGTCGGGCGACGTCACCGGCGCGTCCTTGGGCGACCTGGAGTGGCTTGAGCGGTTGTCCGTCCGGTGGGGCCGGCCGCACGGCGGCCTGGCCGGGCTCGACGCCCATCCCCGGCTGCACACGCTGGAGCTGGCCGACGCCTACGGGGTCGAGGCGTCGATGCTGCCCGCACCCGGCGGGCCGCTGCGGCTCCTGCGCGTCGACGGGTTCAGGAGCAGCCGGGCCGGCGCCGTCCGGCAGCGCTACGAGGACGCCGGCGTGTTCGTCGAGATCCGGGGCGCCAAGCCGGACCGCTGGCTCGCGACCAACCTGGACAACCCGCTCCGCGACTGGGTGGACGACCACAAGCGGGCCGGCGAGGCCGCCTGCCGGGCCTACGCGGCGGCGTCCCGCGCGATCGCGGCCCTGGACGTCGGCGATCCGGGGGCGGTGGCCGACGCGCGCCCGATCCTGCGGAGCTTCGTCGAGACGCTCAATGGCATCGAGGAGCGCTACGAGATCATCGACACCCTGCGACGGGAGGAGGCGGGCGAGGTGTTCTTCGTGCTGGCGGAGCGGGCCGGGGTCCCGCCGTCGGAGGCGGAGGCGTGGTTCGGGGACTGGCGCGAGTTCTGACAGTAGTTGAGCCGACAATTGTTCTACGTGCCGACAATCACATTTTCATCTAATCTTCAGATTCTCCACAGGCTCCTTTGACCGTCCGAGGCCAGGGTCCTGACTATGACCTCAACCGCGGAGAGGGCGGCGCACCGCCGCCGGTTCGCTCAAGCAGGCCCGATCTCGCTGCGCCTCGGTCTTCTGGCGCTGGTCGCGATCGGCATCGTGGGAGCCGCGTCCGAGCTGGCCTTCGAACGCCACTGGCGCTCCCCCGTCCAGCTCATCCCCTGGGTCGCGCTGGCCCTTCTCGCGGTCGCGCTGGTGCTGCTCGCCCTGAGCGAGTCCCCGCGGGCGGTCACCGCGGTGCGGGTGCTCGCCGGGGTGGTGCTGCTCGCCTCGGCGTACGGCGTGTTCATGCACGTGTCGGTCAACCACGGCATGGGCGCGACGTCCGCCGGGTGGGACACGCTCTCGCCGCTCTCCCAGTGGTGGTACGCGCTCACCAAGACGGTCGGCACGGCCCCGCCGCTCGCGCCCGGCATGCTCGCCCAGAGCTCGCTGCTGCTCCTGCTGGCCAGCCTGACCACGAGGAAGAAGAGCCCGGTCTCCTGACCTTCTGGGACCGGCGGCGAACTTCTGATCCGTGATCAGCGTCACATGGTGCAACAAGCGCATATGTGAGGCTGGTGAGATAAGTGACATTAGGTCGCATCTTCATCGCGGTAGCCGCTGCGGCGGCCCTCGCGCTCGGCACCGACGTGGCCGCCACCGCCGCGTCCTCGGCTGCGGCCGAACCCCGGCAACCGGTCGCCGAGACCCGGGTCACCCCGGGAGCGTACGAGAGCGCCACCGACGAGCCGTCGTGCGTACGGATCAGGGGCGCGAAGGCGTGCGTCGGCCCGGACGGCAGCGACCGGCCGGGCATCACCGTCGAGGACACCGCCGGCGACCGGCTGCACGCCGCCGTCGAGTACTACCAGCACGGCTACCTCGGCACCCAGTACGTCATCCACAATCTCGCGGGCAAGGGCCAGGTGCGCGGCAACCGGGAGATCGGCAAGGTCGTCACCTTCCGGGTCGCGCTCTACCGTGGCGACCGCCTGGTCAAGCACGGCCGCTGGAAGACCGTGCAGAATATCGCCAAATATCCAATTAAGCGGGACACCCGGATCACCCCGGCCACCGCCCGCGCCCGCGCCAAGCTCTGCACCACCACCCGCGGCGCCGCCATGACCTGCTTCGCCGAGCGCGGGTCCGCGTACGTGCTCGCCTGTGACGTACGGGCCGACAAGTACCAGGCCCGCGCCGAGTACTTCGTGGGCGGCGACCCGACGGCCCGCTTCGAGATCCGCCAGCTCGCGGGCACCGATACGTGCGGCAAGGCCGAGCACGGCGAGCTCGCCATCAGCATGTACCGGGCCGCCGTCTTCAACGGCGGCCACCGGGTCGCCGACCAGCTCTACAGGTACAACTGAGCCCCGCGGGGAGCGGCTAGGCGGGCTCGCGGTGGACCAGCAGGTAGCGCCAGAACAGCAGCCGCCTGATCCGCGCCCCGGGCAGCAGCCCGGCCGCCTCCCCCCGGATCTCCGCCAGCGACATCTCCGGCTGCCGCACCGGAGCCCGCACACCGGACTCGCCTCCGCGCTCGCGCACCGTCACGGCGGCCCGCGCCACCGCGTTCACCGGGACGGCGGCCAGGCTCCACGCGAGGTCCGCCGCCGACGTCTCCCGGTAGCAGCCCAGGACGGCGAGGACGCCGCCGGGCGCCAGCGCGCGCCGCAGCCGGGAGACCGTCGCGAACGGCACGTGATGGATGCTCGCCAGGCACGAGACGAAGTCGTAGTGCCCCTCGGGCAGCTCCATGTCCGTGATGTCCGCGTGCAGGAACCGGGGCCCGCCGCCGGCCGCCCGCGCCGCCTCGATCACCTCCGCCGCCGGGTCCACGGCGTCGACCTCGATGCCGCGCGCCGCCAGCCGCCGGGCGAACCGCCCGGCGCCGCAGCCGACGTCGAGCGCCCGCGCGCAGCCCGGCGGCACCCGACGCAGCAACGTCCGGTGATAGTGATCGTTGTGGTCGAAGGGCATGAACGTGATCGTAGGGGGGCCGTGAAAGTTTCACGTCCGGTTGACCGGGCCGGACGCCGCGCCACATGATCCTCATGCCTCCTGGTCAGGAGGGGGCGTCGAGTGATGACCGCTATCCGTGGCGAGGTGCTTCGATGCCGAGATCCCTGTTACCGGCCGCGTCCGCAGTCCTGCTGGCGCTGACCGTGCTCAACGCGCCCCCCGCGCGGGCCGAACCGTCCGCGACCGCCGCCGATCCGTCCCCCGTCGCCGTGACCGTCAACGCGCGGGCCGCCCTCGCCACCGTCCCCGAGACCGGCATCGGCACCAACCACGCGATCTGGGACTCGAACCTGGGCACCGACGCCACCGCCGACACGCTGAAGGCCGCGGGCGTGAAGCTGCTGCGCTACCCCGGCGGCTCCTACTCCGACATCTACCACTGGGAGACGCACACCGCCCCCGGCGGGTACGTCGCCCCGAACACCGACTTCGACACGTTCATGCGCGGCGTGCGCCGCACCGGCGCGCAGGCGATGGTGACCGCCAACTACGGCACCGGCACCGCCGCCGAGGCCGCCGCCTGGGTCCGCCAGGCCAACGTCACCAAGGGCTACGGCATCAAGTACTGGGAGATCGGCAACGAGAACTACGGCAACGGCCACTACGGCAGCGCCTGGGAGGCCGACGACCACGCCGACAAGAGCCCGGCCGAGTACGCCCGCCACGTCGTCGCCTACGCCGACGCGATGAAGGCCGTCGACCCCACCATCAAGATCGGCGCCGTGCTGACCACCCCCGCGAACTGGCCCGACGCCATCGTGGGCGAGGGCGACGACGGGAGCTGGAACAAGGTCGTCCTGTCCGCCGCCGGCTCCAAGATCGACTTCGTCATCCTGCACTGGTATCCGGGCGCGCTCGACCGAGCGGGCCACGTTCCCGACATGATCCGGCTCACCCGCGAGCAGCTCGCCAAGTACGCCGGAGCGGGCGCCGACCGGATCGGCATCGCGATGACCGAGTTCAACACCGGCACCAGCAGCAACGGCACCAACACCCAGCCCGGCGCGCTGGCCGCCGCCGACGCCTACGCCACGCTGCTGGCGAACGGCGTGTTCACGGTCGACTGGTGGAACGTCCACAACGGCATCGGCACGGTCACCGAGGTCGAGGGCCACACCGACTACGGCGACTTCGGCCTGCTGTCGAGCGGCACGTGCACCGCCGACGGCTCGGTGTGCGAGCCGGCGCTGAACACCCCGTTCGCGCCCTACTACGCGCTGCAGATGGTGAGCAAGTTCGCCCGGCCAGGCGACCAGTTCGTCAGGGCGGCCACCGACCAGCCGAAGGTCACCGCGCACGCCGCCCGACGCCCCAACGGCGACCTCGCGGTCATGCTCGTCAACGCCTCGTCGGACACCTCGTACCCGGTCACGATCGGCTACGCGGGCTACCGCCCGGCCTCCGGCGCGCCGACCGTGCTGACGCACACCAACGGCGCGACCGCCATCACCACCGCCACGTCGGGGACGGCGACGGCACAGACCCTGCCGCCGCTCTCCCTCACCACGCTCGTGCTGCGCCCGGCCACCTCGCAGGCGGGCCTCCCCGGCGCGCCAGGCCGGCCCAAGGCCACGAACGTCACGGACCAGGCCGCGACGATCACCTGGCCCGCCGCCTCCCCCGGGACCCGCCCGATCGCCAAGTACGAGGTCCACCGCCAGAACGGCGCCATCACCGAGCAGCTCGGCGAGACGCCCGGCACCTCGTTCACCGTCGGCAACCTCACCCCCGGCACCCGCTACACGGTCAACGTGATCGCCCGCGACACCGGCGGCGGCCTGTCCTGGTCCTCGCCGCCGCTGACGTTCACCACCGGGACGCCCGCGACCAGCTCCTGCTCGGTCCGCCTGACGAACCAGACCGACTGGGCGAGCGGATACGTCGGCAGCCTCGACATCACCAACCGCGGCGCCCAGCTCAACGGCTGGACGCTCAGCTTCGCCTGGCCCCGGCCGTGGCAGAGCCTCGGCAGCGGCTGGGGCGCCGGATGGACCGAGACCGGCTCGCAGGTCAAGGTCGTCAACGACCCGGCCAGCCCCACGCTCGCGACCGGCGCCACGGTCACGGTCGGGTACGTCGGCAACTACAGCGGCCCGAACGTCCTGCCAGCCGTCTTCACCCTGAACGGCACCGTCTGCCGCACCGAGTGACTCAGCCCAGGTAACGCCGGTCGTACGGCACCGCGTGCGCCGTACGGCCGGCGAACCCCGTGGTCGTCGTCGCCATGAACAGCGAGTTGAGCAGCGCCTCCTCGACCGCGTCCATGACGGCGGCGAACAAGGGGTCGAGCGCCGGGTCCGGCACCGCCGGGGCGCCGGGCGGCGCGGTGCTGAAGGCGATCGCGTAGTCGCCGCTCCCCTGCGCGTACGACGCCCCCACCCGTCCCATGGCGAAGACGGCCCGGCGGGCGAGCCGGCCGAGCCGGCGCGCGTCGAGCGGCGCGTCGGTCGCCACCACGATCATGCACGAGTTCCCCGGAGGCTCCGGCCGCCGGGCCCCGGGGACGACCTCCTCGACCGGCACGGGAACGCCCCGCACGGTCAGCAGGCCGCCGAAGTTGGCCTGCGCCAGCGCACCGACCGTCACCTCGCTCCCGCCCGTCCCCCCGCTCCCGCCTGCCGCCACGTTCCCGCCCACCGTCACGCGGCGCGAGGAGGTGCCGATGCCCGCCTTGAAGCCGAGCGCCGTCGTCCCGGTGCCCGCGCCCACGCACCCCTCCGCGGGCAGCCCGCCGGCCGCCCCTTCCAGCGCGTCGAGCACGTGCCGCTCGGTGATCGGCCGGCGCCGGATGTCGGACAGGAAGCCGTCGTTCGTCTCCCCCACCAGCGGGTTGAACGACACCCCGTCCGGGCGGCGGCCCATCAGGTAGGTCAGGACCGCGTCGGCCGCGCGGAACACCGACAGCGTGGCGGTCAGCACGACCGGCGACTCCAGCACGCCGAGCTCGTCCACCTGGGTGGAGCCGACCAGCTTGCCGTACCCGTTGCCGGTGTGGACCGCCGCCGGCAGCCCGCCCCCGGCCAGGGACTCGGGGACGATCGCGGTGACCCCGGTGTGCAGGTCCGCCCCGTCGTCCACGGTCGTGTGCCCCACCAGGACGCCAGGGACGTCGGTGATCGCGTTCAGCGGGCCGGTCGGCAGCGCGCCGACGACGACCCCGAGCGAGCGCGCCCGCACCCGCTCACCCCCGTGAGCATGCATGCGCCACATTCTGCTGGACGCGCGCTCAGCGGCCGTCGTCGAGGGTCAGCAGGCCGCGGCGGAAGGCGGTCGCGACGGCGGCGGCGCGGTCGTTGACGCCGAGCTTGGCGTAGATGTGCAGCACGTGGCTCTTGACCGTGGCCTCGCTGATGAACAGGCGGGCCGCCGCCTCCCGGTTCGTGGCGCCGTCCGCGATGAGCCGCAGGATCTCCAGCTCCCTGGCGCTCAGCGGGTCGGCGGGCGTACGCACCTGCCCGAGCAGGCGGGTGGCGACCGACGGCGACAGCACGGCCTCCCCGCGCGCCGCGGTGCGGACCGCCCGCGTCAGCTCGTCACGGCCGGTGTCCTTGAGCAGGTAGCCGGTCGCGCCGGCCTCGATGGCCGGCAGGACGTCCCGGTCGGTGTCGTACGTCGTGAGCACCAGCACCCGAGCCCCGATCCCCAGCTCGGCGAGCCGTTTGATGGCCGTGACGCCGTCCGTGCCCGGCATGCGCAGATCCATGAGGATCACGTCGGGGTCCAGCGCCCGCGCCAGCTCGACGGCCTGCGCGCCGTCCCCGGCCTCGCCGAGCACCTCGAAGCCGGGATCGCCGGCGAACATGCCGCGGATGCCGTCGCGGACGATGGGGTGGTCGTCGGCGATCAGCAGCCGGATCGGTCGCTCAGCCACGCGCCACCGCCGGCAGGCTGGCGGAGATCGCGGTGCCCGCGCCGCTCTCCGACTCGACCTCCAGCGTGCCGGCCAGCCGGTCCACGCGCTTGCGCATCGCGGTCAGCCCGAACGCGGTGAGCTGGGGGTCGAATCCGATGCCGTCGTCGCGTACGTCCAGGGTGACCACATCCTCCATGTACGACAGGGTGAGCCCGACCCGGGAGGCGTGCGCGTGCTTGGCGACGTTCGCCAGCGCCTCCTGGGCGGTGCGGAGCAGCGTCTCCTCGACCTCGGGGTGCAGGGGACGTTCCTGGCCGGTGACCGTGAACTCCGGCGTGAGCCCGTTGAGCTCGCCCCATCGAGCGGCGACGTCCCGCAGCGCCTCCGGCAGCGGCGCCGACTCCAGCGGGCCCGGCCCCATCGCGTGCACCGACCGCCGGGCCTCGGCCAGGCTTTCGCGGGCCAGCCGCAGCGCCAGATCGACGTTCCGGTGCCAGTCGTCGGCCTGCCCGGCCGCCTGGAGCTGGGTGATGATGCCGGTCAGCCCTTGGGCGAGGGTGTCGTGGATCTCGGCGGCCATGCGCCGGCGCTCGTCGAGCACGCCGGCCTCGCGGGCCTGGACGAGGAGCTGCGCGTGCAGGCCCGCGTTCTCCCGCATGGCCTCCTCGAGCTGGGCCACCATGCGCTTGCGCTCCGCGCTGCGCTCGTCGGTGATCTGGCCGACGAAGCTGAACAGCGCGACCCCGGCCACGATGACCCCGGTGAAGAACACGTACGTGAGGATCCCGAACGGCGTGGGCTCGGGCAGCCCGCCGCTGTAGGCGGCGACGCTGAACGCCGCCACCCCCGTCACACCGGCGAGGCGCCACATCCCGTTCAGGTAGCGCCAGGAGTGCAGATAGCCGACGAAGCCGAAGAAGCTCGCGAACCACAGGCTCTGGGTGCTCAGCACGCCGATCAGCAGGACGAGCCCCGCCACGTACACCGGGCCGCGCGGCACCAGCCAGACCCACCCGGCGGCCGACGCCGCCAGCCCGAGCGTGACCCACGACACCGTCCCGTCGCCGCCGGCCAGGGCGAGCACCACGGAGACCGCCAGCAGCACGTACGGCGCCGCCGCGAGCTGGCGCTCCAGCACGCGCTCCCACCGGTCGAGTCGGCTGGTCATACCTCACTCCCAGCGGAAGAACCTGGCCGCCACCGCGCTGACGACCAGGGCGTAGGCCGCCATCACCGCCAGCAGCAGGGGGTCGGGAGCGCCACCCGCCCAGACGTCCCGCAGACACTGCCCGAACGCGCCCATCGGGGTGTACTCCCCAACAAGAGCCACCATATCCGGCATCTGATCAGCGGGCTGCATGAGACCGGCGAGGTACGCCATCGGGAAGTACAGCAGCACCCCGATCCCGTTCGCGGCCCTGCCGTTCGGCGCCAGGGCGGCGATGAGCAGCCCGACCGCGAACATGCTCGCCGTCCCCAGCAGGAACGTCAGCACGACCGACAGCGCCTGGTCCGGCAGGTGCGCGCCGAGCACGGTCCCCGCGACGGCCAGCAGCAGCCCGCAGGCCGTCACCGCGAGCACGAGCTGCAGCAGCAACTGCACCACCAGCAGCCGGCCCGGCCGCACCGGCGTCGCCGACATCCGCCGCAGGATGCCCCGCTCCCGGTAGGTGGCCAGCGTGGTCGGCACCATGTACAACCCCACGAGCCCCACCGCGATGGCCAGCGCCATCGGCAGCAGCACCCGGTCGCCCGGCTCGATCGAGCTGCCGAACACCACCAGGATGAACAGCGGGATGAGCAGCGAGAACACAGCGCCCGGATCGCGGGCGAGCAACTTGGTCTCGACGAAGGTGAGCTTCAACATGATCGCGTCCGTCCTAGGTGTTCGTCAGTTGTCGTCGAAGGGCCGGCCGGTCAACGCGGCGAACGCGTCGTCCAGCGTGCGCTTGTCGATCCGCAGATCGCTGACCAGCACCTGGTGCCGGGCCAGGTGCGCGGTGACCGCCGTCGCGAAGTCGCCGTGGCCCGTGACGACCACCCGCTCCCCCGTACGGGACACCCCCGTCACCCCCGGCAGCCCGGTCAGGTCCGGCGCCTCGCCCGCCTTCAGCGTGAAGCGCATCCGGTGCTCGCCCTCCAGCAGCCCCGACGGCGTGTCCAGCGCCACGATCCGGCCGCGGTCCAGCACCGCCACCCGGTCGCACAGCTCCTCGACCTCGTCCATGAAGTGGCTGACCAGCACGACGGTGACGCCGCTCGCGCGTACCTGCTTGATCAGCTCCCAGGTGGCCCGGCGGGCCTGCGGGTCCAGGCCGGTGGTCAGCTCGTCCAGGAACGCCACCCGCGGCTTGCCGACCAGCGCGAGCGCGATGAACAGCCGCTGCTTCTGCCCGCCGGACAACTTCCCGAACCGGGCGTTCCGCTTCTCGGCCAGCCCCCACTCCTCCAGCAGCGCCCGCCAGTCGCGCGGGTCGGCGTAGAAGGAGGCGTACAGGTCGAGGGCCTCCCACACCTTCAGGTTCTCCGGCAACTGGGTCTGCTGGAGCTGCACCCCGATCTGCTCACGCATGCGCCGCGCGTCACGGACCGGGTCCAGGCCGAGGACCCGTACCGTCCCGCTGTCGGGCCGCCGCAGCCCTTCGACGCACTCCACCGCGGTCGTCTTGCCGGCGCCGTTCGGCCCCAGCACCCCGAAGATCTCGCCCTCCTCCACGGAGAACGACACCCCGTCCAGAACCTTCAGCCCCGCGTAGCTCTTGCGCAGGTCGGTGACTTCGATGACTGCCATGACTCAAAGCATGCTGTTACCGGCCCCACCTCCGAATCGACCGCGCGGCCACGATCTCCCCCGCACCCTGCTGACCGAAAAATCCACCGAACGGTGGATACCGGAGCGCTCACCGCCGGGCCGGATAGACGAGGATGAGGTCCACGCCCTGCCGCGTGTACAGCCGCAGCCGGTAACGACCGGGGCCGCCACGCGCGAGATCGGGAAAGCGCACCCTGCTCGCCGAGAGCGTCTGCATCACCAGGCGGCCCGATCCGCTGACGATGTCCGCCTCGACCACCTTGTCCCAGCCTCGGCGTCTCAGCGGCGGCGGGGCCGAGCGCAGCGCCTTCGCCGTGACGCAGGTCGCCCAGTCCTGGGCGGGCGTGAAGACCAGGGCGAGCTGGCCGCTGACCGCCAACGACTCGGTCGAGTAGGCGTCCCAGATCCTCTCGGCGTCCCGCGAGGTGTCCGCCTCCGCGTCGTGGATGCCGTAGGGCCGGCCGTCCCAGTCGTAGTACGACGCCGTCGCCTGGAACCGGGTGCGCAGCGCCGGCCACGGATCGCGGCACCGGGCGTCCTCCTCGCGCGCCTCGCGCCTCAACTGCTCGCGCACCCGGCTCCTCTCCTCCGCCCGCTGCCGCTCCACCTGCGCGGACGACAACAGCAGCTCCGGATGTCTCCGCCCGATCACCTCCGGGCAGAGCAGCGCGAGCAGCGCGGGCCGCGCCCTGACCGGCTGCCCGCCCGCGAACCTGGCGCACGCGGCCTTCCCCTTGCCGATCAGCTCCTGGTCGGAGACCTCCCGGTCGGACTTGCTCACGCTGCACAGATAGGCCCGCTCACGCTCGTGAACGGGGATGTCCGCGACCCGCGGCGGCGCCCAGCTCAACCGGCAGTCCAAGCCTTGCTCGCCGCGCCAGGTGTAGGTGAGCCGTGGCGCGTACTCGGGCCCGACGACCATCAGCAGGGCCACGGCGCCCACGGCCGTGACCGCCGTGGGCACACGCAGCGGCGCCGCCCGCTGAGGCTCACGGTTGAGCTCGCGGGCCGTACGCGCCAGCCAGACGAGGTAGAGGACGTCCATCGCCTCGGCGATCGACTCGATCGTGCCGCTCTTCGTCAGAGCGTCCACCAGTTCCACCAGGAACGCGCTCGCGAACGTCCCCACCCCGACGAGCAGCGTCCCCCGGCTCCAACGCCCGTCGCGCCGCTGCGCGAGCAGAACCATCACCATCATGACGAACGCGGCCAGTCCCGTGACCATGATGCTCACCCGGTAGGCCGGAGTCACGAAGATCAGGGGCTGCGCGTCGTCGGCGAGCGCGTCCATGACCGCTCTGGCCGGCTCCGCCAGCCCGAACAGGAGCAGCGCCAGCCGGAAGAACCGCCCCGAGCCGGTGACCACCACCGTGAGCAGCACGAGCGCGGGCACCCAGAGCGCCAGGCTGATGACCGTCTCGACCAGGTCCGGCAGGTACGAGGGGATCAGCAGCCACACCACGTTCGCGTACAGCAGCACCCGCAACCACACGGCCGCCCTGCCCATGGGCATGCCCGCCGGCGCGGGCCTACGCAGGACCTCCCAGAACATCCACGCGTTCACCAGCCCGAGCAGCAGCAACCCGCCCAGCACCGGCAGCAGCGGCACCCCCTCGACGGCCTCGCCGGGCGGATACCACATGGTGACCAGCCACGCAGGCGTCGCGGACCCGATCACCAGGCTGAGGCCGACCGACCCGAGGGCGACGGCGAAGTAGGCGGAAGCCGCCAGACGGTGTAATCGCACGCATGATCGTAGTACGGCCGACGGCTGCGACTCCTGATGACGGACCGCAGAGGCGGATCGTCATCATGACGGGTGAAGCGCAGAGTCGTGCTGAAGCGCTTCTTCGCTTTTCCTAGTAGTGCCACTTCTCGCTATGGAGGTGCCTCGTAGGCTCCGGCTCCTCGCCCCGCAGCATCGCCGCGTGCCCTGACCTCAGCCATCGAGTCTCCCTAGCTGATCCGGAAGACAGGGAAGCCCGGAGCGACCGCCTGCACCTCTTCCTCGGACGCGTTCGCGTTGAGTCCCTCGAAGAACCGGCCGACCTCCCAACCCCAGCGCTTCAGATACGCCCGGAGAATGGCCGGCTTCTCGTCGTCGGACAGTTCGGTGGCGGTGAACGTCTCGACGCGGCGGCCCACGTGCAGCTCGCCGTTCCCGGCGGCACGCAGGTTGCGGACCCACTGGGTGACGCCTCGGGGTGCGACCAGGTAGCGGGAGCCGTTCAGGGTCAGCATGTTGACCGGCGTGGTGCGCCATTCGCCGCTGGTCCGGCCGCGTACGTACAGGATCCGGGAGCCCAAGAGGCTGATCCCGAGCCGGGTCAACCGGGCAACCATGCGGTTGAACAGGTGGTCCATGCGGGTCGGTTCGATGTAGCGGGACATGCCGGCTCCTCAGCAGAGAGTTCCGAGAGCACTGCTCTCGCTCAAGAACAAGCATGGCGCGAGAGTCGCTCACTGTCAAGAGCGGTGCTCTCTGTTTGGCGCGCTGCACTCACCCCGAGCCGGGCGACCCCCGAAAGCCCCAGCCCCGCAATGAGGTTCACCTGGTCAGGGTCGGCCTTTACCGCGACCGGTACAGCGAGCGTGAAGCCCTTCACACATATCCCCGGCCGCTCGGCCGTGAGAACGAAGGACTTACGCTCGCCGGTGTTCTTACGGCCTCATGCTTTACGTAGCGTCAGCAGATATTCGTGGCCTCGTAAACCGCGGTGGGGGTCGACTCGCTTCTCCGCGTCTCGCCCTGCCGGAGCAGCTTGCAGGTGCTGTCGGGCCCGTACTTCCACACGACCTTGACGTTGTAGTTCCAGGCGCAGTTGTTCTTCACCTTGACCCAGGGGTTCCCGGTTATGGTCCTGCCACTGTCGACCTTCACCATGCAGCTCGACGCCAGTGCGGTCTGCGCGTTCACGCTGCCCGCTCCGGAAACCAGCAGGAGTGCGGCGCCCGAGGCGGCGGCCAGTGCCTTGAAGCCTGCCTTCTTCATCGTACGTCCTTTCGACTTTTGATGATCATCTGCGGTTCCGGCCAAGGGTAGGGGAAGGCCTGGCGAACCGCTACAAGATCACTAAAAGCGCTGGGCCACCCCGTGGCCGGCCGAGTCAGGCCTGCGCGGCCACCCGGGCCCCGGCGGTCGTCTCCAGCGCGAACAGCCGTACGGACAGCGGGGCCAACGCGACACCCATCAGAGCGAACATCATGATCCCGGACACGGCGTCCGGCGCCGTGAAGTCGGCGGCCAGGGCCACCACCAGCGTCACCGCCGCCCACCACGGCGCCAGCCGCGTCCGCCAGAGGGCGACGGCGAGGACGAGGGTGCCCGCGACGGTCGTCAGCAGCACCGGGACGATGAGCACGACGAAGGGCGGTGCCTCGAACATCGCCGCGGCGATCTCGGCCGCACCTGCCCGGTCCTGGTGGTGGGCGAGCGCGTACTGGGCCATCACGTAGGCGACGGGACCGATGTGGAGCGCCCACCCCAGCGCCGCGAGGACCGCCCCGGCGACGCCGAGCCGCGAGCCCTGGTCACGGAAGAGCCCCGTGAGCGCGAACAGGCCACCGGCGAAACACAGGAACGAGATGACGAGCAGCACGTTCGCACCCGTCCAGCGGGCGGGCTCCGCCTCGATCAGGGCGAGCTGAGCGGTGGCGTCGGCGGACGCCGGCAGGAGGATCGTGCCGGCCAGGCCCGCGACGGCGGCGGTGAGCAGTGCGACGGCGGTACTTCGGCGTGACATGTGGACCTCCGGGAGAGCAGTGATTGGTGCCGCCGAGGCTAGGGACGGACGGCGGCGGAATCGTCGGAGGTCACGCCGAACCGCGTACGAGCCTGCTCGTACGCGGCTACCTCCCCGGGGCGATGCCGTACGGGCAGCGCGCGGCTATGGTTCGTGCCATGACCGAGGACGGCGCCGGGGCCCTGGCACAGCTGCTGAGGGCCCGGCCGCGGCTCGTGGACTCCGCGGTGGCCGCCGTCCTCGTCGCGCTCGGTGCCGGGCAGGTGATGGCCGGGGACGGCGCCGCGACAGCGCTGATCATCTCGGTCGCCATGACGGCGCCCGTCGCGTTGCGTCGCCGATGGCCCCTGCCGGCCGTACTGATCGGATGGTCGGCCCTCTTCGTCGGGGAGGGCCTGGGCGCGGACGTCACGAGCCAGGGCTACGCGCCCGTGATCGCGCTCATCCTCACCGTCTACTCGGTCGCCGTCCACGCCCCGCTCCGCAGGGCGCTCGTCGGCCTGGTCGCGGCTCTGGCCCTGGTGTGGGGCGCGATCCCGTTCGCCGCGTCACAGACAGTGGCCGACTTCGCGTTCACCGGTCTGATCACGCTCGCGCCCTGGCTCGCGGGCCGCACCATCCGGGACCGGCAGCTGCGCATCACCGAGCTGCGACGCCTGGCCCGCGAGCTGGAGCACGAGCGGGAGGAACGGGCCCGTGAGGCGAGGGACGCGGAGCGCTCCCGCATCGCCAGGGAGATGCACGACGTGCTCGCACACGCTGTCAGCGTGGTGGTGGTCCAGCTCGGCGCGGTCGAGCGCATCATGGAGTCCGATCCGGACAAGGCCCGCTCGATGGTCGCCTCGGTGCGCGCCACCGCCAAGTCCGCGCTCGCCGAGCTGCGGTTCCTGCTGGGCCTCGACGGCGTTCCCGCGGCCGGGCCCCGTCCCTCCCTGGCCCGGCTCGGCGACCTAGCCGACGACATGCGTGCCGCCGGCGTGCCGGTTGAGCTGACGGTCAGAGGTTCGGTCGGCGGGCTGCCACCGGCGGTCGACCTGGCCGCCTACCGGATCGTCCAGGAGTCCCTCACGAACGTCATGCGCCACGCCACGGGCGCACCCACCCGTGCCCTCGTGGTGGTGGACGAGGATGCCGTGCGTGTCACGGTCGAGAACGACGGCGCGGTCCGGCCCGCGTCGCGGGTGAACCCGCCCGAGCGGGCCGGCTACGGCCTGATCGGGATGGCGGAGCGGGCCCGGCTGTGCGGGGGCGACCTCGAGGCCGAGCCCCGGCCGGGCGGAGGCTTCCGCGTCCAGGCACGGCTACCCCTGGTGAGAGCTGTGAGCGTGGCATGATCCGGATCCTGCTGGCCGACGACCAGTCGCTCGTGCGTACCGGTTTCCGGCTCATCCTCGAGACCGAGGAAGATCTCGAAGTCGTGGGCGAGGCCGCCGACGGGCGGCAGGCGGTCGCCGCCGCCCGCGAGCTCCGGCCGGACCTCGTCCTCATGGACATCCGGATGCCTGTGCTCGACGGGATCGGCGCGACGCGTGAGCTGGCGAGGGCCGGCGCCACGGCCAAGGTCCTGGTGCTCACCACCTTCGACGACGATGCCCTCGTCCACGACGCGTTGCGCGCCGGCGCGAGCGGGTTTCTGCTCAAGGACGTGGACCCTCCCGACCTCGTCCATGCCTGCCGGACCGTCGTCCGTGACGAGGCGCTGCTCGCACCGGCCATCACCCGGAGGCTGATCGAACGCTTCCTCGCCACGCCGCCGCCGGGCCGCCCGCCGGCCGCGTTCTCCCGGCTGACGGCGCGCGAGCTCGAGGTGTTCACGCTGATGGCACGGGGTCTCGACAACCAGGAGGTCGCCGACCGGCTGGTGATCTCCGCTGCGACCGTCCGGACGCACATCACCCGCATACTCGCCAAGCTCGGCCTCCGTGACCGGGTGCACGCCGTAGTCCTGGGCTACGAGTCCGGGCTGGTCCGTCCCGGCGAGGGCGCCTGATCAGATCCAGGTCGGCAGCCACACGGAGCCCGTGGTCGTACGAGGGCTGACGGGGGAAGAATCAGGCTGACTGCGGTCCCGTGGCCCAGGAGATCATGCGGAATGCCGAGGCGGGACGGCGGCGATCGCAGCTGGTGACCTGCCTGGCCGTGGCTGCCGTAACTGCCGGGGCGGTTACACCGGTGCGGCGCTCGCCACGGCTCGGCGGGAACATTGCTGTCGCCAGACATCAGAATGCCCCGAACGATGATCTGTTCGGGGCATTCTTGCTGTTCAAGGCTGGTGGTCAGGGGCAGGGTCGAACTGCCGACCTTCCGCTTTTCAGGTGTAGCAATCGCCCTGCTTCCCAACTGCTACCAGGAGTCAGCCGACCGTCCGTGGTGCCCTGCGTGTGAGCTTGGTGGCCGACGTTGCCGTCAGCGTTGCCGTCACGGATCCCACGGTGCCCGATGGCAAGGACCGACGAAGTCGGTCCGCGGCAGCCGATCGCCCCGATCCGGACGGCGAGTACCGAAGTCAGCGATCGTCATGGCCTCAGCCGAACACTTCAATACGAGTACGAACTTGTGTCCAGGACGATCCACGCCAGCCGGCCCTTGGCCGGACGGGCTCCGCGCGGTCCCTCAGCCCATGATGGATCACCAATCGTCGGAGTTGAAGGTCTCCGGGTCGTGGGCAGTGTTCCAAATCGCCTCATCAGTCTGGGCGGCCTCGCGCTGATGCTGGCGGTTGCGGTACTCAGGAGTGCCGGGCGTCTTGGCCCTGATCCGCATGAACTTGCCCTGCCCGGCTCGCAGCTCTCGCTCCTCCTGCGTGACCTTAAGCTTCCGTCCCAGCTTCTCGGCCGCAGCTCGCTGGGAAGCGATCTCTCCCAACCTCCGTCGGATCCTGAGCTCTTCGGCGCTCGGCTGCGCAGGGTCAGGATTGGCCTGCTCGGACTTGGCTGGCTGACGCCGCTTCTGGGACTCCCCCTCGCCCGCTTTCTGAGACTTCCCCATGTCCATCATCGTGAAGAGGTCGAGGACCGATGTGGAGACGTCGTCAGACGGTTGTATCGGATCAGAAAGCTGTTTCGAGCATGACAGTAACCACGTCATTCTGCGGTATCCGAGCCACAGCGCAGGGTCGCCATGCACGAGCAACGGAAGCGACGCGGCAGCAAGAGCCGCACATCGTGTGCGTGCAGCTCCGCCCCTCACGGTTGCGCTCCCGCTCAGGAGAAGAGCGGATTTGCCACAAATCTCTCAGAAGAATCGTCCGCTGACGATGCAGGCATGGATGAGAGGTCTGTGAAACTATCCTTTGCATCCCCGCGTTTAAGGCAGCCGGTTTTAGGCTGGATTGTCCAGCCATCCTGAGTGAGGGTTTCGGTGATTACGCTGAGATCCAGCTCGTCGAGCATCCAGCCATTACGGATCGCTGTTCGCAGCATCTCTAGATAAAGATGGCTAGGCGTAGTCCCCTGGTTGCTGTTAGCAAGCTGGCGGACAGCGCGAGCGATCTCACCGTCGGGAATATGGGTCAGTGGCGCCGGGTCGCCCTCTGCTGCCACCATGGTGATAATGAGATCAAGCGTGGCAACGTGTTCAAAACCCGACGCAAGGCCCTTCACGGAACGCTGACCCTTGTTGAGAATCGTAAGGGATTCAGGAACGATCGCTAGTCCAGCATTGCGAATTGATCGCTGAACGAGCGCCCACATTCGTCCAGAGGAATTGCCGAAGACCACGCTAATGCTGCCACCCGGTCTTACGACTCGGCGGCACTCGGAGAGTGCTGACGTGATGAGATCCTCGTATCGACCGGCCGAACGTTTTCCGTCGCGACTGCGATCGACTACAGCCTCCTTCTCCACGTCAGAGAAGCCATCCAGCCATGCCTCTTGAAAGAGCGCCATATCGGCGTAGAAAAGGTTTGATCCAAAGGGCGGATCCGTAAAGACATAGTCTACGCTATTGTCTGGAAGGGGGATATTCTCGGCGCTGCTGATTTCATATGTCACATCTGGCCGAACTTCGGCCCCTGCTACATACTTCTTGCGAATGCCTGAGATCCACTCGTCGGATCGAGCTACGGCTGTCACCTTCCGAAGAAAGAGTTCGTACACATTCCATTCGTAAAATACAGGCGCGACGTAGTAGTTCGCGTTTGCAGCATTTAGTGGGCGCTGGCGCGACCATTGGTATCTCTTTGATGCGCGCGTGAGGCAAGCGGTAAACGCAAAAAAGAGCTTCCGACCAATCTGGTCGTCGGCAACCCTGCTTATCTCCTCTCGTAGTGTCGTTAGAACTGCGAGGTTACGCTCAGAGTAAAAGGATGCGACTGTGGTTAGGCCGCTCTTGCCCAGCGCGGACGCTTTGTACATTTGACGATCAGGCGTGATCTCAACACGCGGATAGGGCAGGCTCTCGATGTCAATTCCAAGTACGGGTCGCTGAGATGCCTGCTCAATCTGAGTCGACCGGCATCGGCAGTCGATATAGTCGAGGACTGGCTCCTCTCCCACTCGCCGGTTCCGGCTACTGACAGAGGCCGAGCAGCTCGGGCATACCATTTCCGGCTTCACCCAATTTGCCGCTTCCATTGCGCGGTAATAATTGACCGACACTCCGCACGAGCCGCACTGAACCATGATGGTCCAGACCGTTTTGACGAGATTACCCTGCCTTGAACACCGAAGACACTGAATCGCGTAGATATCCCCCAGCTGATTCTTGGAGCTTTCGACTACTTCTGTCGCATATTTAGCCAGGAGGTGACCGTCTACCAGGTTTACGTAATTGCTCCCTATATGCTGCCCTAGGACACTGATGTCATAGAGACGTGCAGACCGCCCTGTCATAGCGGCTGCAACGCCCGTCATTCCAGAGCCTGCAAAGGGGTCGAGAACGGTCTGGCCTGGCAACGCATGAGCCTCAATAAAGGGGATGATCGCAGGAACAGGGACCTTGGTCAGGTAGGCATGTGCCATGTAGGCAGGATCGCTCCTGCCTACGTTGAGCTCCTCCGTCATGCCCTCAATGTTACTCATAGTCTGTAGCCTCATCGTCTACATCGCCCTACCGTCGATCTTCGTGACCGAGCAGGGGCAGGCGAAGTTCCATCCCCAGCGGGTGGCGTTCGGCAACCGTGTACGCGAGCTCCGGGAGGCCGGGGGGCTCTCACAGGAGCAGCTTGCCGATCTCGCTGGCATCCACCGAACTTACATGTCCAGCGTAGAGCGTGGCCAGCGGAACCTGGGAATCGACAACATCCTTGCCATCGCTAAAGCTCTGGGAGTCTCGCCGGCTCGCCTCTTCGAGCAGAGCTGAGGGAGATACTGAATCGAGCTCAAAGAAGACAGCAGATTCAGACAACCCCGATGCCGCGCAAAAGAGGCGTGGGGAACTGTCTCAAGAGCTCATCTAGGTGCTTTAGCAGGCGTCCTACGGAGGACGTCTGCCGGGGACTCCAACGGGCGACGCAACATCGGCGATGACGATATATGCCATCACCGATGCTCCCGGCCATACTGTCTACTGTTTGACGGTTACGCGCTGCTACGGCAAATCTTCAGTCTCGAAAAGCCCTTGCTTAACGTAATCCGGCATAGGCAATTCGCCTTCGGGCCACACTCGAACTCCATTTTGCCTGATGAAATTCAGTGGAATCTTGGGGTTGTTCAGATGCGACGGGGCGCCACCGTCTACTCGGTTTTCCGCCTGCCGTATGAGCTTCTGTTCCCAATCGCTGAAATACCGCTCCAATGCTTGCGGCGTGATTTCATAGATTGCTTCAGGATGAGATTGATTGAATACGGCTACGATCCAGAGTCGAACAGATCGATAGCGCCGAAGGTTCTCAATCGTCAGTGTATGCTCGGTGGTAACGGAAAGGCTCGTCTTTCGCTTTCCGCTCGAACTAACCCGCGCTACGGTCTTTATCTCGTACTGATTTCCGTCATCATCGGCGGCATCATCGCCCGTCCGACCTAGCTTATGGAGGCCAAATAGCTTAAGAAGGAGCAGCTCTTTATATCCGCCATCGTCGAAAACGTTATGGATATTATATCCGGACGCCTCGCGTTGGAGTTGTGTCCCCAGCTCCACGATATCGCGAATATCGCCAGATGGAATCAAAAGCGATCTCTTGCGGCTCTCCGACGCTTCGCTGTCGATAGTCATGCACCGAAGAATTGTCGATCTTGCCCTAATCGTCCACAGACTATGAGTAACACTGTGCGCCGAGATGGGGCCGAGCACCCATTTTGTACCACGAGTCCATTTCCTAAGACTCGTTGGTTGAGAGCGCTGTACTGGCTGGCCGAAGAGAGTAGCTCGCCGTCGAAGTGAGCGGATATCGCACCAGCGCTTTTGCTAACCTCTCCTCGAACGTGTTACCACTGATGCGGCCTTTTTGCGGGCCAACGTACTGTCGCCAACGTGACGGGTGGCGTGGATCGCCGGCCAGCATCCAAACCTCGCGGATATCGCTATTGTGTGCGAGTCGATGGACCCATGCTATTTGTTCAGCCAGGATATTTGCATACCTACCGCGTACTACGCTCGTTCCCCATGCGAATAGAAGCTCGTGTGCACGACCCATTGAGGCCTCAATGGCTTCTCGTGACCTCATAATGTCGGCTACTTCGACACGGGCATCCCCTAGTGCATCCAGTCCCTTGGAAGGAATGTCCAATAGGTTGACAACCTCCAGGAGGTCGCACCCAATTACGGATAGCGCAGAGACTAAGTTTTTATAAGTTGGGGTTTGGACGGGAGTCCCCACGGGTGGATTCAAGAGCACCGCACACAAGGTGTGGTGTGCCACTTTCTGCTCGCTCACGTCTTCCTCAAATGTTATTCCACAT
This sequence comes from Nonomuraea wenchangensis, assembly GCF_900111685.1. GTDB lineage: Bacteria > Actinomycetota > Actinomycetes > Streptosporangiales > Streptosporangiaceae > Nonomuraea > Nonomuraea wenchangensis. The sequence goes on along the minus strand of NZ_FOHX01000004.1, from coordinate 622,928 downwards.
CGTGCAGGCCTCGGAATACTGGATTGGATATGCCGAATGTGTTAAGGCTTGTCCACTCGGCTCATGTCTTCCCGCGCAATCAGGGCCAAGGCACCGTTTAGGACCGCTCCTCGTTTCCTACGCCACTGAGTTACCGTGTCTGGGCTGCTCCGCCTTGCGGGCGGCGTCCATGATCATTGGGTCAGCGCGTGGCGGCGCTGGCCGCGACCGGCCGGAGAGCCGTAGCGCGGCCAGCGACCGCCCGACGCGCGGCAGGCCGCCGCAGGCGGGCTGCCCTTGAAACCGTAGAGAAAGTTCTCATCGGGCCGTGAAACATCCCAGCCGACCTGGTGTTGCGGGGCCTGAGAAGAGTTTCGGTTGATGCTTGACGCTGGCGGCTTGTCGTGGCCAGATGACCCCCGCAAGTGCCATCCGGGGTACGGCGGTTCAGGGAACGAGCATGACTACTGTGGGGACACGATGGAGCCCTTGCCTGGCTTCGTGGTGATCAGCTCTCGTTCCCTGAGCGCTTCCATCGCCTTGCGGACGGTCACTCGTGCAACGTCGAACTCCTCCTGCAGCTTCACCTCAGAGATGAGAGTGAGGGGCGGGTAGGTACCGTCGCCGATGCGCTCGGCCACGACGTTGGCTATCTGCTCCCACTTGTAGAGCCGCGGGTCCCATTCGATCACGGGACGACTCTAGGTATCCCTACACCTAACGGCATAGAACAGGCATTGCTAAGAATGCTATAGACAGGCTAAGACAGGCTCAGATAAGTTGCGGCTATGGCGTTGGTGAGCGAGTGTTCAGGACCCCTCCGGGTGGGGCTCCGTTCGGGCGCTCCGGTCTGCTGGTCGGCAAGGACACGCCGTGCGACTAGAGACAGCTCCTCGCTCGCCAACGCCTGTTCATCGACCGCGACATCCGCCAGCTTCGCGCTGGCGATCGCGCGCCGCGAAGGACGGTGAGCCCGATGGCAGACTTCGGAGACTTCCACGGTATACATCCCGCCCCACCTCGATCTCATGCGATGTCAGTGAGGTGGCTCCCGGTCGAGCGGCGACAGACTCGGGTTCGGGTCGTGGCCTACACCTGCGAATGCCGGTCGCTGGTCTTCGAGCACTGCATGGCCGGCGGGCAGAGCTTCGTCCGGCGCTACGACCGGTCCGCCCCCTCCCCGAGCATCATGGAGAGCCCGCGGATGCGGGTGGTCGACGCCATGGCACTCTGGCGACAGCTCATGAACGGAGAAGCGAGGTAACGACACTCGGATCCGGCAAGCCGTGCACACGTAGCGTCACTTTTTGAAACCTGTTAGTGACGATCGTTTCCGCAGGTCGAAGGCTGACCTGCGGTTTCGCATGCCCGCCGACTGGCAGTTTTTCTGCCAGTGACGCAGGTCACCCGTCTTATCGTCGAAGCAAGCGACGACGAGAAGGAGGGGCGGCGACGTGGCAACAGAGTACGTGACGCAGGGCCAGCGGATCGCGCGGGCTCGTCACCGCAAGGGCTGGGATCAGGCAACCCTCGCCGAGAAGGTCGGCCGATCTGTCTCCTGGCTGTCGAAGGTGGAGAACGGCCGGATGCCGCTGGACCGAATGAGCGTGGTGGGCCAGCTCGCCGATGTGCTCGGGGTGGAGGTCGCCGAGCTGACCGGCCAGCCGTACCGGCACGAGACGACGGAGCTCGACTCCGGGCACGCGGCTGTTCCGGCGCTTCGGCTCGCGCTTCAGCAGGCGTCGCTGCCTAGTGGGATCGGGCTGCCGGCGCACGGGGAGCCACGGACGTTGCAGGAGTTGGAGGCGAACGTCCGCCTGGCCGAGCAGCTTCGTCAGGACGCCAAGTTCACCGCTCTCGGTGAGGTGCTTCCCAGGATCCTCACCGACCTGATCGCGATCGTCAACGACTCCACAGCCGATCGCGACCGGGCCGAGGCGCTGATGCTGCGGGCCTGCCACATGGCGCGGGTGTCGTCGAACCTGCTCGGACATCATGATCTCGGCTGGACGGCGGTACAGCGCGAACTCGTCGCCGCACAGCACGTCGGCTCACCCGATCTGATCGCGGCGGCAAGCTGGGACCTGTGTGGGGTGTGGCTGCACGAGGCGCAGCTCGCCCCTGCCAAGGACGCGGCCCTGTCGGCGTTGGACCAGATCGAGCCGTACGTGAGCGGAGACGACACGATCAAGGCGATGTGGGGCGCCCTGCACCTACGAGCCGCCGTGGCGTACTCCCGGCTGTGGGATCAGAGAGAGGCGGAGAGCCATCTGGAGGAGGCTCGCCGCGTCGCTGAGGTCCTGCCACGCGACGGCAACGCGTTCCAGACCCAGTTCAACCGGGTCAACACCACGATTCACGCCGTCGAGGTCAGCATGGAGCTGGGCCGGCCGCGGGAGGTCATCACTCGGGCCGAACACGTCGAGATCGCCGAGATCGCCTCATCCGAACGCCAGGCTCACTACTGGACCTGCACCGCGGCGGGCTACCACATGAACAGAAAGGACAACGAAGCCGCAGACGCTCTGCTCCGTGCCGACCGGATCGCGCCTCAGCACGTCCGGAACCGTCCGTTGGTCCGCAACATCGTGCGCGACCTGCGAGACAGCGGCAAGCTGCATCGTCAGCGCGAGATCCTCAACCTCGCCAAGGTGATGCGGCTGCTCTGAGCACGACAAACGGAGGGCTATCCGCGCAATAGCTCCCCACCCAACAGGTAACCCGGGGGCGCTTCGGCGTCCTGCCTAGACAATGGGGTGGTACGTGGGTCTCAGCGAGACTGAACGACAGATCTTGCTTCGCGAGCTGGCGGAGATCACGGTCGATCTGGCCGATCTTCAACGGCGGGCGATCAGGATCTCTTCTCGGCTTGATCAGGGCGAGTCCGAGCGTCTAGCTCGTCCAGCCTGACCGTCAGCTTGTTCATGTGCTGGCGGATCTCGCGCAGTTGCTCGGAGAGGATGCGGAACTCCTCGCTGTGCTCACCGGAGGCGGGGACGTCCTCGCCGTCGTCGGGGGTGCGGGTGACGAAGCTGCCCGCCCCCTGGCGAGTCTCGATGAGTCCTTCGTCGCGAAGTACGGCCAGGGCGTTGCCAATGGTCATCATGGCCACGCTGTACTTCTCGGACAGCTCGCGCGCCACGGGGAGCTGCTCCCCCACTGCATACCGGCCTGAGGCGATGTCGCGCCGAATGTCCTCGGCAATCCTCAGGTACGGCCGGCGCCGGTCAGCGGTTGCCATGACTCAACTGTAGACGTTCTAGATGCCTAGGTCTCTGGGCAACCTGTAAGGAATGTCGAAGCGATTCAGCTATCTCGGTTTACAGAACTAGATACCTAGGTATCTTTGTAGCTAGCACAGTCACTCTGAAGGAGACCAGCTCCCGTGCGTACCATCCCGATCCCCGTCGACACCTCCAAGCTCGTCATCACCTGCGTGAAGGCCCCGAAGCCGCGTCTGGTCAACAAGGACACCGGCGAGATCAAGACCGACAAGAACGGCAACACCGTCTACGAGATCACCGTCTCGGTGGAAGACGAGTTCGGCCGGATCGAACTCGTCAAGATCGGCACCTCCGGGGAACCCCCGATCGCCGCCGGTCAGCAGGTCAACCCGACCGGCCTGGTCGGCTACGTCTGGGAGATCGCCGGCCGCTGGGGCATCTCCTACCGCGCCGCCGCCCTCCTGCCGGTGGACACGGAGCCGCTCCGTGTCTGACACCACGCTCCTCGCGCTCGGAGTCCTGGCCGCTTCGGCGGCCGGGCTCTGGGCCTGGCGCCGCTGGCACTACCCGTCGTTCTGGCTCGTGGCCGCCTTCCCGCTGGTCGCGATCAGCGTACGGGCGAGCTGGCGCAAGGTCGCCCTCGGCTGCGGGCTGACCAAGAAGCGGCAGCGCTTCTGGTTCACCACCGTTCCCGGCCTGGTCGCCTCGACCGGCGTCGTCCGGGTGCGGCGCAAGTGGCAGCGCATCGCCGTGGACACCAAGCCCTTCATGTGGCTGCCAAAGCCCACCCGCTACGGCTGGCGCGTCACCTTGCACACCCTGGAAGGCCAGATCCCCGCCGATTACGCCGACGCCGCCGAACGGCTCGCCCACTCCTGGGGCGTGCACGCGATCCGCGTCTCCTCCCCTCGGCCGGGACGGGTCGTTCTGGCCGCCACCGTTCGCGACCCGCTCGTCCGGGTCGAGACCCTGCCCACCTCGCCCGAACTGCTCAAGGTCACCGTGGGCCGTCTGGAGACCGGTGGCCCCTGGACCATCGACTTCAGGACCGTCCCACACTGGCTCAACGCCGGAGCGACCCAATCCGGCAAGTCCAACCTCGCCAACGCCCTGGTCCAAGGGCTGGCTCCGCAACCGGTCGCCCTGGTCGGCTTCGACCTGAAGGGTGGCGTGGAGTTCACCCCGTACAGCCCTCGCCTGTCGGCGCTGGGCACCACACGAGCTGAATGCGTCGCCCTGCTGGACGACCTCGTCAGTCTGATGACCGGCCGAATGGCCCAGTGCCGGGAGGCCGGCGCCCGCAACATCTGGCAACTGACCGACGATCAACGGCCCGTGCCCGTCGTCGTCCTGGTCGACGAACTGGCCGAGCTGTACCTGATGGCCGACAAGAGCGAGAAAGACGAGATCGCCAAGACCTCGACGGCCCTGCTGCGGGTCGCCCAGCTCGGTCGGGCGTTCGGCATCTACCTGTTCTGCTGCGGCCAGCGCATCGGCTCCGACCTCGGCCCTGGCGTCACCGCTCTGCGTGCCCAGTGCTCCGGACGGATCTGCCACCGCGTCAACGACCCTGAGACCGCCACCATGACGCTCGGCGACCTCGACCCGGCCGCCTTGGCCTCGGCTCGCGCCATCCCCGCCGAGACGCCCGGCGTCGCCATTGTCGCCTCGCAGGACGGCCAGTGGTACCGCGCCCGCTCCTACTACGTCAGCGAACAAGCCGCCGAACTCGCCGCCGCGACCTACGCCGACCGCTCACCGGCCTGGGCCGACGTCGTCGCCGGCCACTCCGCCCGCGTGAGCGACACCGATCTCGCGGAGTTCCTCAGCTCCATCCCTGACCCAAGAGAGGCCTGAAACCGATGCGACGCCTCGCCCGTTGGCTGCTGGACACCGGCCCCGTCCTCGTCCTGGCCCTCATCGCCGGAGCCGGGTCCTTCACCCACATCCGCGACACCGCCAGGGACCACGGACAGTCCGGCTGGATGGCCTGGGCGATCGCCGTCTGCATCGACCTCACCTGTGTCATGGCCGCCCGCGAACGTCAACGCGACAAGAGAACCGCCCGCGTACGACGCGGCCTGATCTCCTGGCCCGTCCTCGTCCTGACCGGAGGAATCATCCTGTCCCTGGCCGCCAACCTGCAACAAGCCGACCCGACCGTCTGGGGCTGGATCACCGCAGCCACCCCGGCAGCCGCCTTCCTCGTCGCCGTCTCCATGCTCGAACACCGGACGTCCGCTCCCCGTCCCGACTCGTCTCCAGACGTCTTCGGGACGTCTCCGGAGGACGTCCCCGCGCCCCCGCCGCGTCCCGACGCACCCGTAGCCGTCGCGGTCACAGACCGTCCCGCTCTCGTCCCCGCCCAGGACCGCCAGGACGAGCGCCCCGGACCGTCCCCGGCACTCGTCGACTACGCGCGCCGCGTCGCCGACGAACACCACACCCGGCACGGCAGGCCGATCACCGCCGACGTTCTCCGCGCCCGCCTCGGCGTGTCCAGCCAACTCGCCTCCGACCTGTTCCACACCTTGCACACCGTCCCGGAAACCATCTGAAAGGCGCACCACCATGAACAACGACCGAGACGCCCTCATCGCCGGCCTCATCGCCATGGCGGGCTTCCTCAAGACCCACCCTCAGATACCGACCTCGATAGCACCCGTCACCATCCGCGCCTTCCCCACCCGCGGCTCCGACGACGACATGCGCGCCGAGGTCGACCGGGTCGCCGCACTGCTCGGCACGGAGATCGACTCCCACCACCTGCCCTATGACCACTACATGACCGGCATCGGCTTCGGACCGGTCCGCTACGAGTTCATCGCCATCCTCGCCGCCGCCCGCGCCCGCCACGCCGCCGACGACAGCTACCGCGGCTGCGTCCAGATCGACAGCACCCAGGAGCGCTGACCATGCGCATCCGCCTCGAAGGCAACCGCGCCGAACTCACCCTCGGCATGATCCACCTGCGCCAGATCTTCACCGTCACCAGCATGTCGCGGGCCTTCCCCGACCGGAGCCGGCCGCGGAACTACCGCCTCTACGTCACCATCACCCCGCGCAAGGACCACCGACCATGACGACCGAAGATCCCTGGACCGACTGGCCCGACATCCTCGCCGCCGTCCCACTCGCCTACGGCCGTTGCTGCACCTGCAACGGAACGGGCCTCAACGGTAACGGCGGCACCTGCCGCGACTGCGACGGCACCGGCATCGACAACCACGGCGCATAGCCGAGATCCCCTCACCTGGCCACACAACCGCCAAGTTCCGCGCCAGGTGAGGGGCCATCCCACTCCAGAACGCATCCGGACAGGACGGATCCATCTTGCACCACCCACACGCCATAGCCGGGATGATCTCCCGACTCCACGACCCGAACTACGACCGCTGGGCCTCCCAGATCAAGCGCACCGGCGGCTGCCGTCAGCCGATCCACCTGCGCGGCAAGGTCGAACACTACGACCAGGCCACCGGCCACCTCCTGCACCGCTACAGCACCAACCAGGAGCCGAACGGCGTTCTGCGCGTCCCGTGCAAGACCCGCCGCGCCTCCCGCTGCCCGGCCTGCGCCGAGGTCTACCGCGCCGACACCTACCAGCTCGTCCGCGCCGGCCTCGTCGGCGGCAAGGGCGTCCCGGAAACGGTCTCGGCGCACCCGTGCCTGTTCGTGACCCTCACCGCGCCGTCCTTCGGAGCCGTACACGCGCGGCGGGAGAAGAACGGCAAGGTCCTGCCCTGCCACGCCCGCCGCGACGCCGAGACCTGCCCGCACGGACTGGTCATGTCCTGCACCGAACGGCACGGCGCCGACGATCCGCGCCTCGGCGAACCGCTGTGCCCCGACTGCTACGACTACGACGGCTCGGTCCTGTTCAACGCCATCAGCCCCGAACTCTGGCGCCGCTTCACCCTCGCCCTGCGCCGCCGCTTCGCCCGCCTCAACGGCCTGACCGTCAAGGCCCTGCGCGAACACGTCAGCATCGCCTTCGCCAAGGTCGCCGAATACCAGCGTCGTGGCGTCGTCCACTTCCACGCCGTCATCCGCCTCGACGGACCCGACGGTCCCGGCTCGCCACCGCCGGCCTGGGCGACAGTCGACGCCCTGGCCCAAGCCGTCCAGCATGCAGCGGCAGCTGTCACCGCCGAGATCAAGCCGCTGGCTCGAACGTTCCGCTGGGGCACACAACTCGACGTCCGCCCCATCACCATGGACGGCGACCTCACCGAACAGGCCGTCGCCGCTTACATCGCCAAGTACGCCACCAAGGCCGCCGAATGCGTCGGCACCCTCGACCGCCGCATCCAACCTCTCGACAACCTAGAAGCACTGCCCGTCCGCGACCACGCCCGCCGGCTGATCGCTGCCTGCATGCGTCTCGGCGAGAACCCGGCCCTGGCCGACCTGCGGCTCGTCCAATGGGCCCACATGCTCGGCTTCCGCGGTCACTTCTCCACCAAGAGCCGCCGCTACTCCACCACTCTCGGCGAACTCCGTGCCGCCCGCGAAGAACACATGCGCGCCGAAAAGATCACCACGGGACGGCTCCCCCTCTTCGACGAGGACACCGTCTTGGTCGTCGCCCACTGGCAGTACGCCGGACAAGGACTCTCCGCCGGTGACCAGCTCCTCGCCGCCGCCATCACCGGCACACCGCTCGCAGATTCGCTCCGCTCGGAGGCCGCCCATGAATGACCTCGTGTTCACCGTCGACGAGGCCGCCGAGCGGCTCCGCGTCAGCCGGTGGACCCTCTACGCCCTGATCCGCTCCAACCAGCTCCGCAGCTTCAAGGTCGGCCGCCGCCGCCTCATCGAGGCCGAAGCCCTGACCGAGTGCATCAAGACCCTGGCAGAGGTGGCCTGATGACCAAGACCATGCTCGACACCCCTGACGAGGAACCCCGACGCCGGACCAATCGCCGTTCCCGTAAACGCTCGAACGGCGAAGGGACGATCTATCAGCGGAAGGACGGCCGTTGGGAAGGGGCCGCCTTCGTCCTCACGACGGCTGGCACATACAAGCGCGTCCGCGCGTATGGCCGGACCCACGAGGAAGCTCGCAAGAAGCTCACCAAGCTGATCGCACAAGCTGACCAGGGCATCCCCGTCGCCTCGGAAAGCTGGACGCTGGCCGAGTTCCTTACCTACTGGCTCCAGCACATCGTCAAGGAGGAGCGGCGGCCCAAGACCTACCAGGGCTATGAGGGCGTCGTCCGCCTCCACCTCATCCCCGGCCTGGGCAAGAAGCGTCTCGGCAAGCTGGCCGCTCAGGATGTCCGGGTCTTCATCAACCGGGTTCGTAAGGAATGCCAGTGCTGCAAGCACGGATGGGATACCTCCCGCGAGCGGCCCGCGTGCTGCGCTCTCAAGGCCCCGAAATGCTGCGAGTCGTATCTGTCCACGCGGATGATCCAGTCCATCCACGCGGTTCTCCGGAACGCACTCGAACGGGCTGTACGCGAGGAGATCATTCCGCGAAACGTCTCGAAGCTCGTCACGGTCTCCGTGCCCTCATACAAGGTCAACCGTGGTCTCACGGCCGGGCAGGCGCGACGCGTTCTGAGGGTATCTCGCGAGGATCGGTTCCACGCGCTGTACGTCCTGGCGCTCTGCCTCGGCCTGCGGCGCGGGGAACTGCTCGGCCTTCGATGGGAGGACGTCGACCTCGACGCGGGCACATTGGAGGTGGTCCAGACTCTCCAACGCGTCGGAGGCGAGCTCCGGTTCGTCCGTCCCAAGACGGAGAACTCCGAGCGTACGATCCCGCTGCCCGAGATCTGCGTCGACGCTCTCAAGGGACACCGCCGGCGGCAGCTCGCCGAGCGGTCAGACGCCTGGCCTGACTGGGAGGATCACGGGCTCGTCTTCCCGTCCCGGCGCGGAACGCCGATGGAGCCCGACAATCTCCGCCGAAGCTGGGGAGCCGTCCGCAAGGCCGCCGGCCTCGCTGAGATGCGACTTCACGACATGAGGCACACCTGTGTGAGCCTCCTCCTGGACCTCGGCGTCCCACCGCACATCGTCCGGGAGATCGTCGGCCACAGCGACATCGAGGTCACCATGACGATCTACGCGCACGCCTCACTGGACGAGAAGCGCAAGGCTCTTAGGAAACTGGGAGAGGCCCTGGCGTAGGGAAGACCAGAGGACGAGAAGAGGTGCCCATGGTGACTCTGGGCAACTCTAGTTGTTTCAAGAGCATGTCAACTCGGGCGTCCGAGTGTAGAGACTGCCTCGACCGGATACATACCTAACGTAAGCGTATGGCTACTGTTTGGAGTAGTAGGTATGGGATTTCGAGAAATGGCATTGACGATCACTTCTCATGGGGTCGGCGCAGCGTCGCTCGGAGAGCTCCGAGATGCCTACATTGCGGATCATTCGGAATTCCTCGGGCGGAGACGGAACAGTCGTCCACTCATGGAGAAGATCCAGGCTGCATTGCTGGAGGACCAGATACTCATCTGGCCCAGTCAGCTAGACAACTTGGACGCCAAGCGGATGGTCTACCTCGTCCGTAGAGGCTCGGCCCTGGGGGAGACTCTTGTCATCTTGGACAAGATGGAGCCCAACCAGATCCTTGCTGAAGTGATTCTTTCCAAGCTGCGGTTCGCGCACGCGCACGAGGAGGTTGTCACCAGCTGACGTTGCCGTCAGGGTTGCCGTCAGCGAACACAAATGAGCCCCGGAGCGAAGATCGCTTCGGGGCTTTTTGCTGTTCAAGACTGGTGGTCAGGGGCAGGGTCGAACTGCCGACCTTCCGCTTTTCAGGCGGACGCTCGTACCAACTGAGCTACCTGACCCAGAGCGGTCCTGACGGGACTTGAACCCGCGACCTCCACCTTGACAGGGTGGCGAGCACTCCAAACTGCTCTACAGGACCTTGCTTGCCTTTCGGCGTTTCTTGCTGTTTGCGCTCGCCTAGCTTACCAGCTCTTCGGTGGTCTTAGACCGGCCGTTTTGCTCGTGCGCCAGACGCTCGCGTGCCCCCAACGGGATTCGAACCCGTGCCGCCGCCTTGAAAGGGCGGTGTCCTAGGCCGCTAGACGATGGGGGCCGTTAGGTTTCCCTGTCGCCTTCCGTCGGAGACCTCTGAAGCATAGGGGACGATGGCCCCTGTTGCCAAAGTGGCGGTCCGGCGTCGGGTGACGCGGAGCCGGTGATCGTTCCCGTTGGCGACGGGGCGTTCGTGGGCTCCGGAGAAATCATACGTTGTGGGTTGGGCTCCACGTGACGCTGGATGTACACGGACTGCTCCCCCAGTCCGCCCAGGGTGACATCGTCCCAGGCCCGGAGGCGGCGGGTCTCCTTGTCGAAGTACAGGACCGACGCCTGGACGGGGGTGGGCTGGGCGTGTTCGAGGGCGCGGAGGCCGGCGCCGCCGGTGGAGCCCTGCGTCAGCAGGCGGGTGCCGGTCGGGAGCATCGTGGTACGCCGTTCGTGGGTGTGACCGGCGAGGATCATCGGAGCGGCGCCCGAGAAGCCCTCGCCGATGACCGGGTCGTGTACGGCGATCAGGTCCGCCTTGCCGACCTTGCCCAGGTGTGCGCGGCCGAACTGCTTGAGCGCGTCCGGGTCGGAGTCCACGCTGACCGACTTGTCCGGGGTGAAGCGGGGGTCGCCGAGGCCATAGATGGTCAGGCCGCCGACCTTGCGCGCCTGGTCGTCGAGGACGATCGCGTTCTTCTGCCGTTCGACGGCCTTCTGGGTGGCCATGGAGTCGTGGTTGCCCCTGACGTACACGTACGGGATGCCGAGCCGGCCGACCTCGTCCACGAACTTGTTCTCGGCCTTGGTGCCGTGGTCTGAGATGTCCCCGGTGTCCACGATCAGGTCGATCTTGAACTGGTCCTTGAGCGAGCGGATGACGTTCCAGGCGATGGGGTTGATGTGGATGTCGGAGACGTGCAGCACCCGGATGGACTTCGGGTCGGCGTCGTACAGCGGGAGGGTCGAGACCGTGTCGTAGAGCTTCGAGACGTTCGTGACGAGTTTGGTGAGCTGCGACCGGTACGACTCGAACCGCGTCACGATCGACTCCGCGCTGCCCACCAGCGACGGCGCGGCGGCGACCAGGCCCGAGTAGCGCGGCTCCACGAGCGAGTTGGGGCGGAAGGTCACGACGGCGAGCACTCCGGTCCCGGCGAGGGCCACGGAGGCCGCCAGAAGGCCCGTGAGGGCCACGCGCGGGCGCCTGAAGACCAGCAGGGCCGCCGCCAGCGCCCCCGCGCCCGCACAGAGCAGCGAGCGGACGGCGAGCGCCCGTACGCCGTCCAGGATGTCCTCCTCGATCACCTGGGGCAGCCGGTCGGCGAGGCGCGGGTCCTCGATGAAGGCCTTGGCACGTTCCTGGTCGATGTTCTCCAGCGTGATGCGCAGGCGCAGGGGGGCGTCGTGGGTGCGGAACGTGAGCGTCCCCAGGGGGCTCGCGTCCACCACGGTCTCGCCGTGCCACGCCGGCCGGAGGGACATCGCGGTCTCGACGGGGCCGACCTCGGCGCGTACGGAGCCGCTGAGGAAGATGCCCAGCCACGCCCCGATCGCGGCCACGACGAGGACGCCGGCCATGCGGGCGGCTCGTGAGCGGATGACAACGTTTGCGATGTGAACGAACTTCATGCCGTTTCATGCCTACCTGACGGGCGGGGCAGAATGGCAATCGTGATTGAGGTGTCGCGGGAGAAGTTCGAGGAGCTCGTGGCCGAGGCTTTGGACACGATCCCCGGCGACCTCGCGTCCGCGATGAGCAACGTCGTCGTGGTCGTCGTCGATGATCCGCCGGAGCCCCACCTGCTCGGCCTGTACACCGGTGTCCCCCTCACCGAACGTGGCGACTGGTACTCAGGTGTCTTGCCCGACACGATCGAGATCTACCGCAACCCGATATGTGAGATTTGCCAGACAGAAGAAGAGGTCGTCGACGAAGTACGCATCACCGTCGTCCATGAGATCGGCCACCACTTCGGCATCTCCGACGAGCGGCTGCACGAGCTGGGCTGGTAACCCTTTGCTTTTGGTTGGCTTCTTTGGGTTGCGGCTTGCCATGATGATCAGGCACCTTAGGTGACGTAGCGAGCACGCAAAGCGAGCATCGAGAGCGCATCGAGAGTCAGGCACAGCGGAGTCCAATGGGGGCCATGCGGGCGCGGCGGCCGCCAGGACGTCATCGACGGGGCGAGGCCGGCACGGAAGGACAACGAGCCACTTATCGGGAAGTCGTCGCCATCAGGGAGTTCCGGGCCCTGTGGTACGCGCAGGGCCTCTCGCTCCTCGGCGACCAGCTCGCGCAGGTGGCGCTGGCGGTGCTGGTCTACCACCGCACCCAGTCCGCGCTGGCCACGGCCGCGGTCTACGCCCTCACCTACCTGCCCTCGATCGTCGGCGGGCCGCTGCTGGCCGGGCTGGCCGACCGGTTCGCCCGGCGTGGGGTGATGCTGGCGTGCGACCTCATCCGGTTCGCGCTGGTGGCGGCCATGGCGCTGCCGTTCATGCCGTTCTGGGCGTTGTGCGCGCTGGTGTTCCTGGTCGTGCTGCTGAGCGCGCCGTTCTCGGCCGCGCGGGCGGCGCTGCTGCCCGAGGTGCTCGACGGCGACATGTACGTCATCGGCTCCGCCCTCCAGAACATGACCAACCAGGCCGCCCAGATGCTCGGCTTCGCCGCGGGCGGAGCGGTGATCGCCACCGTGGGGCCCTACCGGGCGCTCGCCCTCGACGCCGCGACGTTCCTCGGATCGGCGCTGATCCTGGCCTCCGCCGTACGCCGCCGCCCTGCCCCATGCCTCGACGACGGCTCCAAGCCGTCCATGTGGACGATGACCAGGGCCGGCGCCCGGCTCGTCCTCGGTACGCGAGACCTGCGTACGCTCGTGCTGTTCGCCTGGTTGTGCGGCTTCTACGTGCTGCCCGAAGGCATCGCGGCGCCCTACGCGACCCGGCTGGCCGCGGACGGCCCGCTGTCGGCGCCGGTCATCACCGGGCTGCTGATGGCCGCCATGCCCGCCGGTACGGTGATCGGCGCGTTCCTGTTCAGCAGGTTCGTCACGCCCGTGCGGCGGTTGCGGCTCATGGGATGGCTGGCGCTGCTGAGCTGCGCGCCCCTGATCGTGACCGCGCTGCGCCCCCCGCTGGTCGTCGTGCTCGCGGCGTGGGTCCTGTCGGGGATCGGCGGCGCCTACCAGCTCGCGGCCAATGCCGCCTTCGTCCAGGCCGTGCCCGCCGAACGTCGCGCTCAGGCGTTCGGGATCGTGCACTCCGGGCTCATGGCCGTCCAGGGAGCGGGGATCCTCATCGGCGGGTACGCGGCGGAGAGACTCGGTCCAGAACCGGTGATCGCGCTGTCCGGCGTCGCCGGGGTGATCTGCGCGGCCGTACTGGCCCTGCTGTGGACCGAGTCCCGGGGCGACCGGGCCGCCCGTCTGTCCGCCGAGGCCGCCGCCTGATCACGACTGCGGCGGCTTGTGCTCGCCGGTCCAGTCGGTCGTGCCGCGGTTGCGGCTCTGCTGCTTTTCGACGATGTGCTGGAGGACGGAGGTGTCGCTCTTCTCGTCCGGGATGAGGAGCCAGCCGATCGCGTAGATGCCGACGCCGAGGCCGCCGAACAGCGTCACGACCGCCAGGGCGATCCTGATGAGGTTGGGGTCGACGCCCACGTACTCGCCGATGCCGGAGCAGACACCGGCGACGATCCTGCCCCGGTCCGTCCTGTGGAGCTTCTTGACGTGGGTGCTCTGGCTCTGGTTCTGGGGCGATTCGCTGCCGTAGTCGTGGTATTCGCTCATGTCTCAAGACTGCCCGTGGGGGTGGTGTTAGCACATCAGGTTTGTCCCTGGTAGAACCCTGGTAGCCCCCTATGCCCGCATGAGGCCCACCGAGGAAGGGACGACCGCCATGGACGACCTGCTCAGGCTCGACGAGCGGCTCGATGCCGACCAGCGGCTCATCCGCGACACGGTCAGGTCGTTCGTAGCCGACCGGGTGCTGCCGCACGTGGGCGACTGGTTCGAGGAGGCCACCTTCCCCGCGCGCGAGCTCGCGCCGGAGCTCGGCGCGCTCGGGCTGCTCGGCATGCACCTACAGGGGTACGGCTGCGCCGGCACCGACGCCGTCTCCTACGGCGTGGCCTGCCGGGAGCTGGAGGCGGGCGACTCGGGGCTGCGTTCGTTCGTGTCCGTCCAAGGATCGCTGGCGATGTTCCCCATCTGGCGGTACGGCTCCGACGAGCAGAAAGAGGAGTGGCTGCCCCGGATGTCCGCCGGTGAGGCGATCGGCTGCTTCGGGCTCACCGAGCCGGACCACGGGTCCGATCCGGCCAACATGCGGACGTACGCGAAGAAGGACGGCTCGGACTGGATACTCAACGGCTCCAAGATGTGGATCACCAACGGGTCCATCGCCGACGTCGCGGTCGTCTGGGCGCAGACGGACGAAGGCGTACGCGGGTTCGTCGTCCCGACGTCCACGCCCGGCTTCTCCGCCCCTGAGATCCACAAGAAGATGTCCCTGAGGGCGTCCGTCACCTCGTCCCTGTACTTCGACGACGTGCGCCTGCCCGCCTCCGCCGCCCTGCCGGGCGTCACCGGGCTCAAGGGACCGCTCTCGTGCCTGTCCGAGGCCCGCTTCGGCATCGTGTGGGGCGTCGTCGGCGCCGCCCGCGCCTGCCTGGAGTCCGCCGTCGAGTACGCCAAGACGCGCGTCCAGTTCGACAAGCCGATCGGGGCGTTCCAGCTCACCCAGGAGAAACTCGCCTGGATGTACGTCGGCCTCGCCCAGGCCCAGCTCACCGCCCTCCACCTCGGCGAACTCAAGGACGCCGGCGCCCTCCAGCCCCGGCAGATCAGCTTCGGCAAGCTGGCGAACGTACGGGCCGCCCTCGACATCGCCCGCCAGGCCCGCTCAATCCTGGGCGGCAACGGGATCACGCTGGAGTACCCTGTGATCAGGCACATGAACAACCTGGAGAGTGTGCTGACGTACGAGGGTACGCAAGAGATCCACACGCTGGTGCTGGGCGAGGCGCTCACCGGCCTGGCCGCCTACAGGTGAGGGTTTGACCGGTGCTGTCCGGCGTCGCGGGCGGGGCTGTAGTCTCTGTACCCTTGCTGTTGCTGGGGCGTTAGCTCAATTGGCAGAGCTGCGGACTTTTAATCCGTAGGTTCCGGGTTCGAGCCCCGGGCGCCCTACCACTCTTCACCCTTCTGGCCAGGGGATTCACCTCTCCCCCGGAATCCGCAGGGTCGCCGGTGCCCTCTTGGGAGACCGCCCTCGGACGATCGCGACGCTCGCCTCGGCAGCCGCGTGCGCCAGCTCCGGCAGGACCGTCGTGTACGCGTTCTCCGGCGAATTGGTCGAACTGTGACGCAGCATCGTGGACACCATCTTCGTGTCGGCGCCCGTGGCCGCGCAGTGTCGTAGGTCGTGCAGCCGGATCGGCGGCGGGGCCGCCTTACGTGCTGGCAGGCCTTCAAGCAGCTGACCAGCGAGAACGCTTGACAACCCGAGACAACCACCGGCCTTGACCACACGGCATCGCGACTGGCCCTTCACGGCGGCGTCGCAACATGCGAATATACGTTCGAAGAACGAAGATCGTCTTTTGGAACGGAGTGCATGTGCGTCCATCAGCCTCTGAACGCATCGGCCGATTAGTCGCCTCAGCCGGGTCCCTGCTCCTGGCGGCGAGCCTGCTCGCCGCCCCAGCCCCCGCCGCCGCGGCCGCCGACCTCGTCGCCGACCTCGGGGTCGCGGGCAAGGGCGGGGACCTGGTGGCCGGCCACGGCAAGGTCTTCGTCGCCGCCGACGACCGGATCGTGGTCACGGACCTCGACGGCGAGGCCGTCACCACGATCGGCGGCCTGTCCGGAGTCACCGCCCTGTCCACGCCGGACGGCGCCAGGAAGGTGTACGCGACGCTGAGCGGTACGCATGAGGTGATCGAGATCGACACCGCCACGGTCACCGTCACCCGGCGCATCGATCTGTCCGCGTATCCGTGCCCGTCCACGATGGCGCAGTCCCACAACCGGCTGTGGATCGGCTACGGCTGCGGCGGGGCTGGTGAGGGAGGGGTCGTCGCGGTGGACGTGCGGGCGACCCCCATCCTCGTCAAGGTCGGGCCGGCCACGACCCGGCCTCCGCTGGTCGCGGTCGCCGGCGCCTTCCTCGCCGTGTCGGAGCCGGGAGTCAGCCCCGCCAACGTCAGGCTGTACGACGTCAACCGCGACCCGGGCAACCCGCTCGGCGAGATCATCGGCGACGCGGACGGGCTGCCACCCCTGGAGGACCTGGCCCTTGCCTACCAAGGGTCGGCGGTGCTGCCGGTGCCGTCCGGCGCCCACCGCTTCGACGCCTGGGACACCACGACCTTCGACCGGGCCCACGCCTACGACGAGAAGGGGCCGGCCGGGCACGACCTGGCCGCCACCGTCGCGGCCAGCGAGAACGGCTACTACGTCGTGGGCGGCTGGAACTCCGCCGCGGGTGACGCGGCGGAGCTCGTGGTCTACGACGCGACCACGAGAGAGGTGATCTACACGGCCGGCCACCAGGGAAAGTCGCTGGTGCCGGGCAGCATCGGCTTCTACGGCATCTACACGTTCGCGGTGCTGAAGGAGCCCGGCACCGGGCGCATGCACCTCTGGCGGCTGCCGTCCGCGCCCTACCACTCCTCGCGCCTGACCCTGACGGCGCCCGCCGAGGCGAACGCGCTCAAGCCGCTGACCATCAGCGGACGGCTCACGCTCAGCACCGGGGCGACCCCCGGCGTACAGACGCTGCACCTGTACAGCTGGCTCCCCGACGGCACCGACCGGCCCTTCCGGGAGGTCACCACAGCGGCGGACGGGACCTACGAGTTCACCGACACCCCACCGGGCCTCGGGGCGTTCAGGTATCGCCTGTCCTGGCCGGGCAACTCCTGGTACTACGGGGCCTACGCGACGGCGACCGTCACGGTGGCCAAGTACGAACCGGCGCTCATCGTGACCGGGCCCGCGACGGGCGCCGTCGGCGAGCTGCTGGAGTTCAGAGGCACCTTTGCCGCCGAGGGCGTCGTCTACCCGCGCACGACGGTCACCGTCAGCCGCAGGGCCGTCGCGCCGGACGGCACCGTCACCACCAAATCCGAGAAACTGGCCCCCGCCACCGACGGGACGTTCGCCTTCACCGACACGCCGGCCACGGCTGGGAAGCACACCTACACCGTCACGCTGGTCGGGAACTCGACCATCAAGGGAACGAGCACCAATCACGTGGTCACCGTCGTCGAGCCGGCGGGATAGCGTCCCAGGGAGCCGGGGCCTACCTCTCGTAGGCCCCGGCGATGCCGGCCGCGAGCAGGAGGCCCCGAGCGGCCGTCGATCAAGAGGTGTGCCGTGAGCTGCAGCAGGGCGCTCCAGACCTCGGCAGCAGTTCATGCGCGGCATCCGGAAGGCCCGTGCACGCCCATGGGTGCGAGGTCGGCCTCTGCGGGCAGCGGCCCGGCGACGACCCGAGCTTCGCCTGGTTTCTCGTGGACGCCGGGATCGAGGCCCACGTCGCCGCCGTCGAACGCGAGGGCACCGCGCCTCCGCGAGCCGGGTCCGGTTCACCCGTCCGGTGGCTCCGGCCTGGTGCCGATGACACGGCGCACGCGGTCGGCGTCGGCTCGCTCCATCTCGTCCAGCGACAGCTCGACGGCGGCTAGTGCCTCCTCCAGACCGGGAAGCAGACGATCTTCGAGTGCGCGGATCCTGCGTTTCGTCGTGGCGATGTCGGCCGACACGATCCGCGCGGCCTCCGCGGCGATCGCGTGCTCCAGCCCGGCGCGCAGGGCGGCGCGGTAGGCGTGCCTGGCGGGAACGAGAGCCGTGGTGATCGGCAGGAGAGCCTCCGCGTCGAGGTCGGGCAGCGTGCAGGCGACCCGGTCCGGATAGCTCGTTCCGAGGACGTCCGCCCAGTGCACACGTACGTCGGCGGTGCGGTCGCCGGCCGCCAGGCGTACGGCCCGCTGGCCGCCGAGCCGGGTCAAGCGCAGGAGCCATTCGTCGGCGGCCCGGCAGGCGGTGAACCACTCCGCCTTGGTCCGTTCCGCGTTCCGGGCGAGCCGGTCCTGTTCCCGTCGGAGGAGACGCAGCTTCCTGTCGAGCACGTCGAGTCCGTGGCGGACGGCGGCCAGCCGGCGGCGGAGCCAGATACGTCCGCCACGACCAGGTGGGATCCTCAGTTTCATTCCTGTCCCCGGTAGCCCGCTTCCAGCGCCTGCTCGCCGAGCATCGACAGTTCGCTGCGCGGCAGCACGGAAACCACCTGCCAGGCCCGGTCGAACGTGTCCGCCAGCGTGCGGGCCTCGTCCGGCCTCTGGGCCAGCAGGCCGACCAGGAAGGCCTGCGCCATGGCCAGGTAGCGGCGGTCGGTCCGGGTAAGCGCGCTCTCTCCCACCAGGTCGGCGAGTTCGCCGGCCTGGCGGGCCCGGGACAGGCCCGCCAGAATCTGCGCGGCCAGGTCCAGATGCTCCGGCCGGGTCCGTCCCTCGCCGGCTCCCGCGCGCATCATGCGGGACAGGGACGACAGCGGGTCGATGTGCGGGTACGAGGGGACCTCGCGGCTCAGCAGGATCTGGCCCTCGGTGATGTACCCGGTGAGATCGGGGACGGGATGCGTGATGTCTCCGCCGGGCATGCTCAGCACCGGCAGCACGGTGACGGAGCCGGGCCGTCCCCGGATACGGCCACACCGCTCGTAGATGGAGGCCAGGTCGCTGTAGAGGTAGCCGGGGTACGCCCGGCGGGCCGGAATCTCCCCACGAGCGGCGGAGACCTCGCGCAGGGCCTCGCAGTAGCTCGTCATGTCGGCCAGCACGACGAGGACATGACGCCGCAGGACGAACGCCAGATGCTCGGCCACCGTCAGCGCTATCCGGGGTGTGAGCAGCCGTTCGATCACGGGGTCGCCGGCGAGGTTGAGCAGCAGCGTCAGCTCCGCGGCCGACGAGCGCCTCTCGAGGATGTCGCGTACGGTCGCCGCGTCGCCATGGGTCAGACCCATGGCCGCGAAGATGACGCTGAACGGCTCGCCGCCGGTGTGAGCCTGGGCGGCCACCTGGGCGGCGAGTTCCAGATGGGGCAGGCCGCCTTCGGCGAAGACGGCCAGTTTCTGGCCGCGGACCAAGGTGGTCAGCGCGTCGATGGCGGAGACGCCGGTGATCACGGGTTCTGTGGGGGGCTGCCGTACGGTGGGATTCATCGGGAAGCCGGCCACCGGGGCGCTGTCGTCGCCGAGGATCGGCGGGCCGCCGTCCAGCGGCCGGCCACGCCCGTTGCAGACGCGGCCCTGCCACCCGGCTCCGACCGGCACGCGCAGCGGGCTTCCCGCGAAGGTGACCCGGGTCGTCTCCGCCCCCAGCCCTCCGGTGCCTTCGAGGACCTGGACCACGGCGAGATCGCGATCGACATCGAGGACGAGGCCGTGCCTTCGCTCGCCGGACTCGAGGATGATCGTGGCGTACTCGTCCCAGCCGACGTTCCGGACTCCCCTGACGATGACGAGCGGCCCGCGCAGTTCCGCCACGCCGGTGTACTCGACCGGGGCCCACGTGCTCACCGCAGCGTCTCCAGATCGTTCAGCACGGCGTCGCGCCGTGCCGCGATCTCTCCCTCCGGCGCTTCCTTGGCCCGCAGGACGGGGGAGAAATCGCGATCTTCGACCGCGGCGGCGGGAACATCGTGCTCGACCAGGTCCTGGCAGCGCTCCACGACCGCCAGCAGCGCGTCGGCGATGAGTGCGGTCCGGGACGCCCGGCAGTACGCGTCCCGCACGCTCAGCGAGCTCTGCCGCAGGAACCCCTCTCGCAGCAACCGCCCGGCCAGCAGGCCGATGCGCTCGCGGGCGGGCAGAGCGCCCGCCCCGACCAGTTCGGCCAGCGTGGTCAACCGGTCGGCCTCCGCCAGCAGGCGTCCCACGCGCGCGCGGCGGGAGGCGTTCTCGGGATCGTGTCGCGTCAGGGCGCCGGCGTCGCGGGAGAAGGATTCGCGCCAGGAGATCGCCGGATAGTGCCGCGCGTAGGCCAGGTCGCGGTCCAGGGCCCACAACGTCCGGACGAACCGCTCGGTCTGCGTCGTGACGGGTTCGGTCAGATCCCCGCCCGGGGGCGAGACGGCCCCGATGATCGTCACCGACCCCGTGTCGCCGCCCAGGGTGACGACCCGTCCGGCTCGCTCGTAGAACGCGGCGAGAGCAGAGGCCAGGTCGGCCGGGTAACCCTCCTCGGCGGGGAGGGTTCCGCTGCGGGAGGCGAACTCCCGCAGCGCCTCGGCCCAGCGGGAGGTCGAGTCCGCGATGACCACCGCGGCGTAGCCCATGTCGCGGAAGTGCTCGGCGACCGTGACTCCGGTGTAGATGCTGGTCTCGCGCGCCATCATCGGCATGTTGGAGGTGTTGGCGATCACGACGGTCCGCTCGATGAGCCGCCCTCCTGTACGAGGGTCCGGCAGCTCGGCGAGCTCGGCCACGACGTCCGCCATCTCGTTGCCGCGCTCACCGCAGCCGACGTAGATCACCACATCGGCGTCGCACCACTTCGCGATCTGCTGCAGGAGCACGGTCTTGCCCGTGCCGAACCCGCCGGGCACGGCCGCGGTGCCCCCGAGGCACACGGGCAGGAGCAGGTCTATGGTCCGCTGCCCCGTGACGAGCGGCACCGCCTCGTCCAGCCGCGACGCGTAGGGCAGCGCCTGACGCACCTGCCGGCTGCGGGTCAGCCGGACCTCGGTTCCGCCGACGACCGCGACCGCGGCGTCGTGCGGGTATCGGCCAGGACGGCTGATCGCGGAGACCTCGCCTCCTGGCGACAGCACCAGATAGGGCAGCGAGCCCGCGTCCTCGACGCGCCCGATGGCCGTGCCCGGCGCCGCCCGCCCGCCCTGGCCGACCAGCGGCGTGAATTGCCACGAGCGGGCGACGGCCGCGGACGAGGACACGGCCGGGTCCAGCCAGGTGCCCGCGCCGGTGAGCGGCCGGAGCAGACCGTCGTACACCCCGCCGAGCAGGTGGGGGCCCAGCAGGGCCGAGAGGGGGGCTCCGCCACGGTCGGCGGGGTCGCCCGGCGCCAGCCCGCCGGTGTACTCGTACGCCTGCACCGTGGCGTGGCTGCCGCTCAGCCTGACGATCTCGCCCGGCAGCCTGTACGGCCCGAGCAGGACCAGCTCGAACATGGCCGCACCGGCGAGGTCCCGGACCTCGACCAAGGGCCCGTTGACCCGGGTCACGGTGCCCACAGCCGCCGCACCTCCCCTCCGAGCGCGTCCACGGCACGTACGGCCAGCCAGCCGAGCGTGCAGTCGACGCGCCGCCCCCGCCCCTTCGCCAGCAGGCCGCCGTCGGGCTGCACCTCGACGACCAGGTCGGCTCCGCCGGAGGCGCGCGCCAGGTCGCCCAGCCGGTCGAGCAGCCTCGGGTAGCAGGGGTCGTCGCGCAGTGCTCCGACCGCGGCGGCAGACCGTGCGCACAACTCGTCCAGGGCTTCCCGCTGGGCGGCGAGCTCCATGCGGCGGGCGCGGCGCTCGGCCTCGACCCGGCTGGTGACCGCGTCCGCCGCGGCCTGGGCCGCTCCCTCCGACCGGGCGCCGTCGAGGACGGCCCGAGCGTCCCGCCGGGCGGCGGCGACCAGTTCGGCGGCCTCGTCCTCAGCCCTGGCGGCGATCGCCCGGGCGTCGATCTCGGCCTGCCTGGAAAGCGCCTCGGCCAGTGGAGCCAGCGCGTCCCGCATGGTCGTCACGGCGGCATCACCACCGTCAGTCTCTCGCCCGCGCTCTCGCCGACGGCCTCGGCCGCTTCCGGGGTGAGGAACACCACGGCCACGTCGTCACCGAGGGAGTCCCATGCCGCGCGGGCGGCCACCCGGGTGTCGGCAGGACGGACGACCGCTCCGGCGAGCCGGAAGCCCGTCACGCGGGCGGTCTCACCGATCACCGCGACGGTCGCCATGGCCGGTCAGGCCCGTCCGATGAGAATGATGCCGATGACGAGCCCGTAGATGGCGATCCCTTCCGCGAGGCCGACGATGACGATGGCCCGCCCGAACAGTTCGGGCCGCTCGCTCATCGCGGCGAGCGCCGCGGCTCCCGTGTAGGCGACGGCGATGCCCGCGCCGATCGCCGAGCCTGCGACCGCGATCGCCGCACCGAGCAGGGCCGCCCCGTTGCCTGCCGCGGCCTCGGCCGTCGCCGTCCCCTGAGCGGAACCCGCCGTCACGGCGGAGACCGCCAGGACGACCGCGGCGAGCGCGATGGCCGCGTTGAGCGCGTGCAACCCCCGTTTCAGCCACACGGACATGAGGTCGCCTCCTCCTTGGGCGCCGCCGGCAGATGCCAGGGGCGGAACGGCCGCCCCTCGGCCTGGAAGACCTTGGAGAACAGCTCGTAGTACTCCAGGCGCAGCGCCTGGACACCTGCCACCAGCCCTTCGAGGGCCAGAGCCAGCACGTTCCCCAGCAGGAACACCGCCACCGCGACGAGGGGAACGGCGGCCCACAGCCCGGTGGTGGCGCTCCAGACGATCGCTCCGATGGCGGCGTGGGTGAGGCCGAAGGCGGCGAGCCGGGCGAAGGAGGCGACATTGGCGCCCAGCCGGACGACCGTGTCGAGAAGCCGGACCACCCCTTGGGCGGTCCCGCTCACGCCGCCTCCCGCTTCGGCGTAGAACCCGGTGAAGGCCAGGACCACGCCGAAGGCCGCGATCACGCCGCCGAGAACGGCCGGCCAGCCGAGCTTCGCGTACCACCCGAGCAACGCGAGCCCCAGCCCGAAGAACAGGGCCGCGCCCGCGACCCCTGCCGGGGAGTAGAGGGTGGCAGGCCAGCCGCCCTCCCTCCACCGGTTCACCACACCCAGCAGGTAGGAGAGCGCGAGCAGCAGCGCGCCGCCGGCGAGCGCGGCGCCGAGGAGGCTGATCGGGTCGGCCAGCGGCCGGAGCCAGAGCACCGGGACGACGCCCGTGGGCCCGAAGAAATCGCCGTAGAGCAGGCCGAAGACCATGCTCGCCAGACCCGCGCCGAGGGCGAACGGCCACGCGCGGTGAAAACGGGACAACCAGCGCGGGCGCTTGCGATACAACCCGGCCGCCGCGACCACCAGCAGCAGGCCGTGGCCCACGTCGCCGAACATCATGCCGAACATCAGCACGTACGCGCCGACGGCCAGAGGTGTCGGATCGAGGTCGGCGTACGGCGTCGTCCCGTAGGTGTCGACGAGCGGGGCCAGGTTGCCGTGCAGACCTTCGGAGCGCAGCAGGGACGGGGCCTCCTTGTCGCGGGGGCGGGCGAGCGGCACCACGGCCCCGCCCTCGGGCGCCACCTGGGCCGCGAGTTCGGAGACGACCTTGGCGGGCGTCCAGCCGGCGAGGGCCGCCACCTCACCGCGTACGACGGCGCTCTTCGAGACCTCCCCCAGGGGCGCGTCAGGCGGCGTGGACAGCTCCACGACCCCCGCCCGCCCCACGATCCGCAGCACGTCGTCCAGCGAGCGCACGGCGGCGACGATCGCCACCCGCTCCATACGGACCGGCCGCAGCGCCTCCCGCCAGCTCATGGCACCGGCCCCCGGCGGACCCGCTCAGGTGAGCGCGTCGCGGTCACGGCCGCGCGGCCAGTTCCAGGGCGGCGCGCACCCGCCGCGCGTCCGCCGCCAGGACGGCGACGGAGCCGAGGACCGGACCCGCCGCGAATCCCCCACCGGCCAGGAGAGTGCGCCCTTCCTCTTCCACACGCTGCCACCAGTGTTCCTCGCCCCGCCACAGCTCATCCGGATGCTCGATCTCGCGCAGCACCCAGCGGGCCGCCGCGGGCAGGACCTCGGCCATCTCGCCGATCGAGGCCGCCTCCAGGGCGGCGCTCCCGAGGAGCGTCCGGCAGCGCCCCCGCGCCTGCCCGGCCGGCTCGGCGCCCTCCGCCAGGCGCGTACGGGCGAGCAGCAGCGCGGTCGCTCCCAACGCCCACGACCTGGCCTGCGGAACGGACTCGACGACCCGTTCCGCCCAGGCCAGGCGCATGCCCACCTGGATCTCGCGAGCGCCGGAACCACCCGGATCCCCCCACGGGGAAGCGGCCAGCACCGCTCGTACGTCGGGGAGGGACCCACACAGCCGCAGCCGCTCCCATGCGGTGCCCAGCGAGCCCAAGGCGAACTCCGGCTCCGCCTCGCCTCCCGAGAGCCGGCAGATCAGCTCATCCACGTTGGCGAGTTCGAACCAGCGCGCCAGCACGCGGACCTGCTGCCCTCCCTGCCGGGGCAACCAGCCGGCCAGCACCCGCAGGTGCCACAGCAGTGTGGCGTACACCCCCCACTGGGCCTGCGCCAGACTTTCCCCGCGCCGCACGTCATGTCCGTACGGCGTCTCGCCCAGCAGGGCCACCGCCTCGTGGACGGACCCGCATGCCGCGATGCGCCGCGCACCGCCCGCCCCCGCCCTGCGCCGGGCGAGAGACCTGGCCGGTGTCGCCCCCGCGACCCACGAAGCGGTCATGACGGCTCATCGGCCAAGGATCTGACCAGGCCGGTGACCCGGGCCACCATCTCCGGCATCCGCTCGGCCGAGCGCCTGCGGACCTCCTCGGCGGCTGCCGCGGCCTCCCGCATGAGCTCCGCGACCGCCTGTTCGTCCCGGTCGCGGACGTGCGCGGCCGCCCTGGCGCGCTCCGCGTCCGCCTCCGCGCGGGCGGAGGCCACCATGGCCGCGGCCTGATCGCGGGCGTGCGCGTGCACCTCTCCGGCACGGCGCTCGGCGCGTTCCCGCTTGTCCGCGCATGCGGCCTGGACGCCGGCGAGGGCCGCGAACACCGGCTCCAGTTCGTCCACCTGCTCCGCCGCGTAATCGGCGGGTACGCCTGAAGGGGCCGCTGCCCCGGGAACGCCGGAGGGCCGGAACCGTGCCAGGAAATCGCCCAGCCGGACCATCGCTCACCTCCTCGCGTCCCCTCACCTCGGGTAATGCCCTCAACTGGGGCAGATGGCGGTCATCGCATGGCCGAATATCCGCAAAACGCGTCCAACACCCGCGCCTCGGGTGGCGCCGCTGGGCCTGCGACCTCGCGGCGATCGCCGTACAGGATCGGGTGTTCGCCGGCGGCCGGCATCCCGACCCCGCCTACCCCAAGAGACGTCACACGATCAGGTGAACCGCGCGAGGGCGGCAGTGTAGATCTCGACGGCTTCCTCGATGCGGTGGACCATGCAGTACTCGTCGGTGACGTGCGCCTGCTCGGGCTCACCCGGGCCGCACACGACCGTGGGCGCCCCGCCACAGGCGGCGGTGAGGATCGAGGCGTCGGTGAAGTAGCTGGCGGCCGGACGATCGCCGGGCGCACCCGCTCCCGCCTCGACCAGGGCCCGGACGAAGGGATCGTCCGGGTCCGTCCAGATCGCGGGCAGGTCCACGAGCACGCCGAGGGTCGCCTCGCCGCCGAGCGCGGCCTGCAACCGCTCGCGAAGTCGTCCGTGGTCCTGACCGGCGACGGTGCGCAGGTCGATGGTCGCGGCGGCCAGGTCGGGCACGGAGTTCACGTTGATCCCGCCGCGCGCGGTTCCCACGTTCACCGTGGACGGACCGAGCCAGGGGTGTTCCGGCACCCCGGGGTCGAACTTCTCGATGACGCCGATCGCGCGGGCGAGTTTGTAGATCGCGTTGTCACCCAGGTGGGGCATCGAGCCGTGCGCCGTCGTGCCTCGCGTGGTCGCCTCCAGCCAGAGCGCGCCCTTGTGCCCGAGCAGCACCCGGTTGGCTGTCGGCTCGGCCACGAGCAGGGCACGCGACCTGCTCACCAGACCCTCGGCCACCATGCCGATCGCGCCCTCGCAGCCGGTCTCCTCGCCCACGGTGAAGATCAGCTCCAGGGCGACCTTCGGTCCGGTGCGGCGTACGTGCCGCTCGGCGGCTACCACCAGCGCGGCGACGCCGGCCTTCATGTCGCTCGAACCGCGCCCGTACAGGCGATCGCCGTCGATCTCCGCGTCGTGCGGCGCGTGCCGCCACGCCTGCCCGCCCAGAGGCACCGTGTCGAGGTGCCCGGTCAGCGTCACCGGCTCGCCCGTCCCCCAGCGGGCGACCAGTCCGGTGCGGCCGGGCGCGTGCTCGTGCGTACGCACCGCGAAACCGGCCTCCGACAGCCGTCTCGCGAGCGGGCCGGCCACCGCGGCCTCGCCCCCGCCCACCGAGTCGATCCTGATCAGCTCGCGCGCCAGCTCAACCGCCTCGTTCACGCGGCCTCCTTTCGTCACTTGCACCGCTCGTCACTCACTCCGCGACGCTGGCCGTCACCGGTCGGCTGGTCTGCCGTACGACGAGCCTGGGAGCGATGGCGATGCGCTGTGCGGGCCGGGGGTCGCCCGCCTTGACCTGGCCGAGCAGACGTACGGCCTCCGCCGCCATCTCCTCCACCGGCTGGCGCACGGTGCTGAGCGGCGGGTCGCACATCGTCGCGTGTCCCACGTCGTCGAACCCCACCACGGCCACGTCCTCGGGGACGCGCACCCCGCCGAGCCGCAGCGACCGCACCAGGCCCACGGCGATCTCGTCGTTCGCGCAGACGACCGCGTCCGGCAGCCGGCCGGCGTCGAGCAGCCTTCGCCCGGCCTCGACGCCCCATTCGAGGGTGAACTCGCCCAGCAGCGGCGGCAGGACCTCCACGCCGGCCCGCGCCGCGGCACGTTCGAACCCGCTGAGCCGCAAGCGGGCGGAGGAGCTCACCGGCCGGCTGCCCGCGAAGGACACCGAGCGGGCCCCGCCCGCGATCACGTGCTCGGCCGCCAGGGTGACCCCGGCCTCGTCGTCCACGCCCACCCAGTCGGCCCCGCCGCCCTCGATGTAGCGGTCGACCTGCACCAGCGGCACCCGGCGGGCCGCGTCCAGCACCGCGGGTACGCTGGCCTCGATGTCGCACGGGCTGATGATCAGTCCGTCCACGCGCCGGGCCAGCAGGGTCTCCAGCCTCCTGGCCTCGACCTGCGGGCTGTACTGGGACGCGCACAGCAGCAGGTCGGTGCCGGAGTTCTGCAGCTCGCGCTCCACGGCCTCGACGATCGTGGTGAAGAACGGGTTGCCGATGCCAGGGACGACCATGCCGATGGTGCCGGTGGTCTGGTCGCGCAGCGCCTTGGCGACCGCGTTCGGCTGGTAGCCGAGTTCGGCGACGGCGCGCGCCACCCGCTCGGCGATCTCGGGCGTGACCCTGCGCCGCCCCGAGAGGGCACGGGAGGCCGAGGCCACGGAGACGCCGGCCGCTCGTGCCACGTCGTGAATCGTCACGCCCATCGTGTAATCGATTTCCCTTGATCTTTACCGACAATCGACCTTGCCGAGCGTGTCGCCGCCAGGATCACAGGAAACGATAGAGGTTCTGTGAGGAAATCGCACCCTTGACGTGCCTTTTTTGGGCCTACTAGCATGCCCGAAAACCGGGTAATCGATTACCCAATCGATCTCACTCCTTCCCGCCCCCCCGAAAGGCTCATCTCATGGCGCGATCCACGAGGCTCATCCGCCTGACAGCGGCGACGACGATCCTGGCCACCGGGCTGCTGTCGGCGGCCTGCGGCAGTTCAGGCGACTCCGGCTCTTCCGGGGGCTCCGGCGAGGACCGGCCGCGGGTCGGGCTCGTCCAGATCAACCAGCAGGCGATCTTCTTCAACGAGATGAACGCCGGCGCCCAGCAGGCGGCGAAGGAGGCGAACGTCGATCTCACGATCTTCAACGCCAACGACGACGCGGCCAAGCAGAACGAGGCCATCGACAACTTCGTCCAGCAGCAGTTCGACGCGGTCATCGTGGTCGCCATCGACGTCGAGGGCATCAAGCCCGCCGTGAAGATCGCCAAGGACGCCGGGCTGAAGGTCGTCGCCGTGGACGCGATCGTCGACTCGCCCGCCGTGGACACCCAGGTGGGCGTGGACAACGCCGCGGCGGCCCAGCAGGCGGGCGACTTCGTCAACAAGTGGGCCCAGGCGCAGGGCGTGAGCGCACCGAAGATCGGCGTGGTGGGCGCGCTGAACTCCTTCATCCAGAACATCCGCAAGGACGACTTCAACAAGACCGTCGAGGGCGCCGGCGCGAAGATCGTGCAGACCGTCGACGGGCAGAACAAGCAGGAGACCGCGATGACGGCCGCGGAGAACCTGCTCACCTCCCGCTCCGACATGAACATCGTGTACGCCACGGGCGAGCCGGCCCTGCTCGGCACGGTCGCCGCCGTGAAGTCGCAGAACGCGGCCGACCGGGTCAAGGTCTTCGGCTGGGACCTGACCAAGGAGGCCATCAACGGCATCGACGAGGGGTTCGTCGCCGGCGTGGTCCAGCAGGACCCGAAGACCGAGGGCTACGAGGCCGTCAAGGAGGCCAAGGCCCTGGTCGGCGGCGCCCAGGCCAAGAAGAAGATCGACGTGCCGGTGACGATCGTGACCAAGGACAACGTCGACCCGTACCGCGCCACCTTCAAGTGAGCGGCGAAGGAACTCATATGACGGACCAAGAGCCGGGTCGCGTTGACCGAGTGGTCATGCGCGACATCCGCAAGCGCTACGGAATGGTCGACGCGCTGCGCGGCGTGACGCTGCGCGTCGGCCCCGGAGAGGTGGTGGGGCTCGTCGGCGACAACGCGGCCGGCAAGTCCACCCTCATGAAGGTGCTGGCCGGCGCCGTCGTGCCGGACTCCGGCGAGATTGTCTTCGACGGCCGGCCGGTCGCCTTCGCCAACCCGAAGGACGCCCGCGAGCTGGGCATCGAGATGGTCTACCAGGACCTCGCGCTCTGCGACGACATCGACGTGGCCGGGAACCTGTTCCTCGGCAGGGAGCCGCGTAAGGCCGGCGGGCTGATGCTCGACGTACGCAAGATGCACGCGGACGCCCGGCGCCACCTGGACGCACTGAACATCCGGATCCCGCTGACCGACATCCCCGTCGGCGGGCTGTCCGGCGGCCAGCGGCAGGCGGTCGCCATCGCCCGTGCGGTGACGTTCGGGCCCAAGTTGCTCATCCTCGACGAGCCGACGGCGGCGCTCGCCGTCGCCGAGGTCGAGACCGTCCTCGAACTGATCAAGACCGTCTCGGCCCAGGGTGTCTCGGTGATCCTCATCACGCACCGCCTGCAGGACCTCTTCCGGGTCTGCGACCGGCTGTGCGTCATGTACGAGGGCACGCTCAGGGCCGACCTGGACGCCCGGAACACCAGCCTCGAACGGCTCGTGTCCGAGATCGTCGCCCACGACGAGGGAGAGAAGGAGGGGAGCCGACGGTGACCGCCACCGGGACCGGAACCAGCCAGCGGGTCGTCACCACCAGGTCGGCCCGGGCCAACGCCCACATCGGCCGGCACGCGCAGACGATCGCGATCGCGGTCGTGCTGGTGGCCCTACTGATCTTCTTCGCGTTCTCCGCCGACCGGTTCGCCACGACGGGCAACCTGCTCAACCTGTTGCGGCAGATCGCCCCCACGCTGATCGTCGCGACCGCGATGACGTTCGTGATCAGCACCGCCGGCATCGACCTGTCGGTCGGCTCCACGGTCGCGCTGTCCGGGTCGCTGCTCGCGATCGTGCTGCAGCACGGGTGGAGCCCCACCGTCGCCCTGATCGCGATCCTCGCGCTCGGCGCGCTGATCGGGTTCGTGAACGGGTGGTTCTCCTCCTATCAGAACATCCCACCATTCATCGTCACACTCGCGATGTTGTCCATCATGCGGGGTACGGCGCTGCGCGCCACCGAGGGATACTCGACCCCCATCAGCGGAGACCTCTGGATCGTCCAGATCGGCCAGGGCCGCATCGCCGGGGTGCCCGTCCCGGCCATCCTCGCCGTGGTCGTCGCGCTCGTCGGCTGGCTCGTCCTCACCCGGACGCCGTTCGGCCGCTACGTCATCGGCCTCGGCTCCAACGGCGAGTCGCTGCGCCGCACCGGCGTGAACACGCGGAAGGTCGGGCTGACGGTCTACATGCTGACCGGCGTGGCGGCGGCGGTCGCGGGCGTGCTGATCGCCACCCGCCTCAGCTCCGGCTCGTCCAACGCCGGGTCCGGCTTCGAGCTGGAGGTCATCACGGCCGTCGTGCTCGGCGGCACCAGCCTCTTCGGCGGCCGGGCGAGCATGCTCGGCACGATCCTCGGCGCGCTCACGCTCGGCGTGATCGCCAACGGCCTGGTGCTGCTGCACGTCTCGCCGTTCTACGTGCAGATCGTCCAGGGCGCCATCCTGCTGCTGGCCATCTTCGCCAACAGCAAAGTGTGGGCGAAGTTCGGGGCGATACGAAAATGACGTCCTCAGCCCGGACTCCGGCCGTGACGACCGTGCTCGGCCCGGTCTCCCCCGACGACCTCGGGATCACGCTCTGCCACGAGCACCTGCGCAACGACGGCGCTCGCGCCTGGCACCCCGCGCCCGAGGGTGACGCCGAGGGCGAGCTGATCGCCCGCGAGCCCGTACGGACGGAGTTCCTCGGCAGGCTTCGCCACGACCCGTACCTCTCCCGCGACAACGTGTCGCTGGACGACACGGGGACCGCGATCGAGGAGGTGCGCAGGTTCGCCGGGCACGGCGGGCGCACGCTGCTCGAGGTGACCCCCGAGGGGATCGGGCGGGCGCCCGCCGAGCTGGTCGCGATCGCCCGCGCCACCGGGCTGAACATCGTCATGGGCTGCGGTTTCTACCTGGAGAAGACCCATCCGGCCCGGGTCCGCTCGATGACCGCGACGGACGTCGCCGACGAGATCGAGCGCGACCTGACCGAAGGCGTCGGCGGAGGCGCCGGCGAGGGCGTCC
Organism: Nonomuraea wenchangensis; assembly: GCF_900111685.1. Classification (GTDB taxonomy): domain Bacteria; phylum Actinomycetota; class Actinomycetes; order Streptosporangiales; family Streptosporangiaceae; genus Nonomuraea; species Nonomuraea wenchangensis. The sequence goes on along the minus strand of NZ_FOHX01000004.1, from coordinate 591,948 downwards.
GCGCGGGTGTGATCGGCGAGATCGGCGTCTCGCCGGACTTCACCGCCGAGGAGGAGAAGGTGCTGCGCGGCGCGGCCCGGGCGCAGGCCCGAACCGGCGTGCCGCTCTCGGTCCACCTCCCCGGCTGGGTGCGGCACGGCCACCGCGTGCTCGACGTCATAGCCGAGGAGGGCGGCCTGCTCGCCGGCACCGTGCTCTCGCACCTCAACCCCAGCGGGGCGGACCGCGACTACCAGGTGTCCCTCGCCCTGCGCGGCGCCTACCTCGGCTACGACATGTGCGGCATGGACTACCTCTATCCGGGCGAGGGCCAGTCCCCGTGCGACGAGGAGAACGCCGCCGCGGTGGCCTGGCTGGTCCGCGCCGGGCTCGGGCACCGGGTCCTGCTCTCCCAGGACGTGTTCCTGAAGACCATGCTCGTCCGCTACGGCGGCACCGGCTACGCCCACATCCTCACCCACTTCGTCCCGCGCCTGCACCGGCACGGGCTGACCGCCGACGACACCACCCAGATGCTCGCGGGCAACCCGCGCGAGCTCTTCCTCGCCGCCGCGCGCGGCCACTGATCACACACACAGAGAGAGAAGGAGACGATTTTCATGACCCGCGTGCTGGTCGCCGGTGAGTCTTGGGTGAGCGTGTCGACCCACTACAAGGGCTTCGACGCGTTCACCTCGACCACCTACCACACCGGAATCGATCCGCTGCGGGACGTCCTGGTCGCCGACGGCATCGAGGTCGACCACCTGCCCGCGCACGACGTGCCCGCGTTGTTCCCCGGCACGCCCGAGGCGCTGGCCGCCTACGACGTGGTCGTGCTCTCCGACATCGGGGCCAACAGCATCCTGCTGCACCCGTCCACCTGGCTGTCCAGCGAGAAGACCGTCAACCGGATCGACCTGCTGGCCGACTGGGTGGAGCAGGGCGGCGGCCTCGCCATGGCCGGCGGCTACCTGAGCTTCCAGGGCTTCGAGGCCAAGGCGGCCTTCGCCGGCACGGCGGTCGAACGGGTGCTCCCCGCCCGGATCTCCCGCTACGACGACCGCGTCGAGACCCCGCAGGGCGTGCCCGGCCTGCTCGCCGACGACGCCCACCCCATCGTGGCCGGACTTCCCGCTGAGTGGCCCGGCCTGCTCGGTTACAACCGGTTCGCGCTGCCGGAGGACGCGACGCTGCTGGCGACCGTCGGCGGCGACCCCCTGCTCGCCGTACGGGAGGCCGGGGCCGGGCGCACGCTCGCCTGGGCCTCCGACATCGCGCCGCACTGGTGCCCGGAGGAGTTCGTCTCCTGGGACGGCTACCGCACCCTGTTCACGCGGGCGGTCCGCTGGCTGGCGAAGGAGATCTGACATGCCGATCCCGGTGATCCTCGACTGCGACCCCGGGCACGACGACGCCATGGCCATCCTGCTCGCTGTGGCCCACCCGGCGATCGACCTGCGCGCGGTCGCGACGGTCGCGGGGAACCAGACGGTGGAGAAGACCGCGCTCAACGCCCGGCGGATGCTGAGCCTGGCCGGCGTCACCGGCGTTCCGGTCGCCGCCGGCTGCGACCGGCCCCTCGCGGCGCCGCTGGAGATCGGCGACTACGTGCACGGGGAGAGCGGCCTGGACGGCCCGGCGTTCGGGGAGCCGAGCGTCCCGCTCGACCCCCGCCACGGCGTGGACCTCATCCACGACACGCTGGCGGCCTCCGCGGAGCCGGTGACCGTGGTGGCCATCGGCCCGCTGACGAACATCGCCACGCTACTCCGCCGTCACCCCGAGGACCGCGAGCGGATCAGGGAAATCGTGATCATGGGTGGCTCCACGGATCGCGGCAACCACACGCCGTACGCGGAGTTCAACGTGTACGCCGATCCGGAGGCGGCGGCGGAGGTGCTCGGCAGCGGCGTGCCGACGACCTGGGTCGGGCTCAACGTCAGCCACCAGGCGCTGGTGACCGCCGACGTGCTCGCCAGGATCGAGGCGCTCGGCACCCCGCTCGCCCGCGTCTGCGTCGAACTGCTCACGTTCTTCGGGTCCACCTACCACGAGACGTGGGGATTCCCGGCGCCGCCGCTGCACGACCCGATCACGGTGGCGTACCTGATCGACCCCACGGTCCTGACGTACGAGCGGGTGGGCCTGCGGATCGAGCTGGACGGCCCGCACACCCGGGGAGCGACCGTGGCCGACCTCCACCGGCGGATGGACTGGGAGCCCAACGCGAACGTCGGGATCGGGCTGGACCGCGACCGGTTCTGGGATCTCATGATCGGCGCGATCGAGGAGCTCGGCCGGGCCTCCTGAGTGCCGGCCATGCGGCAGGGGCGGTCGGCCGGACGGGACCGGCGGCACGTGCCGGCCGCTCACCACTCGCCGCCGCCCCCGCGCGCCCGCGGCGTCCGACCGCCGCGACTCAGCATTGACAGCTCGAAACAGGAGAAACGTCATGGAACCGCACGGTGTCATCGTCGTCGGGAGCATCTCCGCGGATGTCACCGCCTTCACTCGCCGCCTCCCGCGCCGGGGAGAGACCGTCCTCGGCGACGACGTCGCCGTGGTCCTCGGCGGGAAGGGCGCGAACCAGGCGGTCGCCGCCGCCCGTGCGGGAGCGCCCACCTGGCTGGTCGGCTGCGTCGGCACGGACCCGTTCGGCGGGATCGTCTCGTCGGCGCTGCGCTCCCACGGCGTGGCGTTGTCGGAGGTACGCTCCGTCGGCAACCGTACGGGCGTCGCGCACATCAGGGTCGACGCGTCGGGTGAGAACGACATCGTCATGACCCCTCTCGCCAACGCGGACCTCACCGCCGAAATGGTGGACGAGAGCATCCGGGCCGTACGCGGCAAGGCAAGCGTGCTTCTCCTCCAGCTCGAAACCCCTGTGGAGGTCGCCTGTCACGCGGCCGAGACGGGTGCGCGGGCCGGCCTGACCGTGGTGCTCGATCCCGCGCCCGCGCAGCCGCTGCCCGACCGCGTCTGGCCGCACGTCGCCATCGTCACCCCCAACGAGAGCGAGGCCGGTGCGCTGACCGGCGTGGAGGTCGTCGACGTCGAGTCGGCCGAGCGGGCCGCCGCCTGGTTCCTCGAGCGCGGCGTAGGGCACGCGCTCATCACGCTCGGATCAGCGGGCGCCGTGTCGGTTACCCAGGAACGCACCCGGCACTTCCCCGCCTACCCCGTCACTCCCGTGGACACCACCGCCGCGGGCGACGCCTTCACCGGCTTCCTGGGCGCGGCCCTCGCGGCGGGCCTCGACACCGCCACTGCCGTCCGCCGGGGAATGGCCGCCGGAGCCCTGGCGACCACGCTGCCCGGCGCCAGCCCTTCACTGCCCGACCGGAAGGCGGTGGACGAGCTGCTCGCCATGGCTGAGGAAGCCGCTCGCTGAGGCACGTCAGCTCGATTCTCCTCGCTGTACGACTTCGGCGTCCCGGTGTTCTTCGAGCCGGACGGAGCCTCGCCCGTCGGCTTCCACGGCCGCGACGGCAGCGGTTTCGGCGAGACCTGGAGCCCCTTGCGGCTGGGGATCGACCAGTGGCAGCATGCACCGGTGTTTCCATTGAGACTGATCGAGCCGACCCCGGGAAAGTACTCGCTGTTGCTGGAGGCGGGAACCACGCGGGTCGACGACGTGATCGAAAATCTCGGCCATGAGCCGAACGGATACTTCTGGGAGGGCGTCGCGCAGGTGCTCGTCGGCACCGAGGCTCCCGCCCTGGAAGGCCGATTCTCGTACGACCCCGAAGGCGGCATGTTCTGCGCGTACGGAAAGGACCGCGGCGCGCTGGAGGAACTCGGCACCCTGATGGCGACCGTCGCGACGGACGCCGACCGCGCGCGGCGTCTCGTGGCGACCGCCGAGGCGAACGGTTTCGAGTTCGACGACTGACTCGCCTGCCGCCGCCCGTTTCGGATCCGCCCGATCCCGGCGTTGAGACGTCAGGACGTGCGGGGACCTGTGTCATGCCTTGGCGCTGCAGGGTCAGCAGGCCCGTGCGAGCCGGGGGCCAGGCGAGCGCACTGGAGTGCATCCCGTCTTCATACGTGCCGACGGACACGTACATCCTGGCCGTGTCATTGGCGGCCGTGGCAGCGTTTGTATTTCTTGCCGGAACCGCACGGGCAGACGGCGTTGCGAGAGGCGCCTCCCAGTTGCGAGTGGTCTCGCTCGCGGCGGGCTCGCCGCAGGTTGTCGCGTACGTGAGCGGTCGTGTCGTCGTTCGGGCCGAACACGCGCTCGCAGGCCGCCATGGTCTCCTCGAACAGGGCGACAGCCTCATTCAGACGTCCCGTGACAGCGTAGGCCCCCGCCAGACGGTCAGAGGTGTTGAGAGTGTCGGGGTGGTCGGCGCCGACGAGGAAGAGTTGTCGGGTTCGGATCTGCTCGTAACGTGCCGTTGCCTCCGTGAACTCGCCCCGAGTCATCAGCTCGTGTGCCTCGTGCGCCTGATCGCGCAGCTTCAAAAGCGCGCTCTCATTGATGACGCGGGTGGTGGGATCGCCGATGAGCATGAACGGGGCCCAGTCGACGGCGGCATCGAACGTCTCGGAAACCTGCTGCCGCGCCCAGGCCATTGCCTCGCTCACGGGGATGCCGACGGCCAAGGCCTGGTAGAAGTGCTCGAAGAAGAGCACGCCCGACTCGTCCGAGGTTTCCCAGAGGGTCGCCACCACGGCGCTGGTGCCGCCGCGTAGCGCTGCTTGGGCCAGCCCGACCAGTTCGTCGCCCGGACGACGTTCGGACAGGCCCGTCACGCAGCCGCTGAGGACCATCAGCAGCGTCGCCGGGCCGTGCTCGATAAGGTTCTCGACCGTCAGCATGCCGTCCGCCAGCCGTAGACCGGACAACAGCGGATCATCGTGATTGTAGGTGCCGTGTGCGGCGACGTGCAGCACGCCTGGGCGCTGGGCGCCCAGGAACGCCTCGCGTCTGGCGTGCTCACCGAGCAGCGCGGGCACGCCCAGCAGGTCCGCCACGATCGCGGCCTCTCGCGCCGCTCCCGGCAGGTCGCCCAACGGGTCTCCCAGGACGATGGCTGGGCCGTACGTTGCGTCGGCGTCCTTGAACACGGTCGGCAGGCAGCTCGCGGATGGCAGGGCGGCGAGATGGAACCGGTTTTTCAGGTACTGGCGAGGCGGCGCGTCCGGCCCCGCCGGACGGAACCAGAACGCGCTGTAAGGCAGGTGGTGCAGCTCACTGTGCGGAACGACGATGAGATTCGCGGTTTCCGACAGGAACGGCATGGCGGGACGGAAAAGCGCGCCGAAGAAGAGATTGCCCGCCTCCAGATCGGCGTCGTCGTCCTCGATCTCCTGTCTGAAGCGCCGGACGATCTGCTCGAGAGGTTCCCCGACCGAGACCATCGTGCAGTCGTGAAGTCCCTGGCGGTCCAGGAGGAACACCAGGATCTTGTGACCGATCACGAAATGAACCAGGACACGAATGTAGGCGGGGATGGCGGCGCAGATCTCCTCGATGGACGGCAGGGCGGGCTCGGTGATCACGGCCACGTCGGGTAGCTCCGCGACGGTGCGGGCGCGCAAGGTGCGAAGCTTGTCGAGTAAGACATGCTTGCGTTCGCTGGGAGTGTCCGGGTCCAGCAGGCGATCGACCAGATTTTGGTAGGTTTCGCCGCTCGGACTGTCCGGATCATAGCGACGCAGCCGCTGAACCCCGAGTGATTCCAGAAACGACCTCGATCTGGCCCGTTCGCAGAGCAGGAACGCCTCGTCGGGACGTCCCCTGGCCGCGGCGAACATTATGGCTGTCTCGTAGACCACCTCCTTGTCGGCGAGCAGCCATTGCCGCTCCTCTGGGCGTCCTGCGTGGGCCCTCAGCAGCTCGATCAGGTCGATGGCGGCGTTCAGGCCGGCCGTCGCCTCGCTGCTCCAGCGGGCGCGTAATTCGTCCGGATGTCCATCCCGCTTGAGGAGCTCAAGCTTGTGCGAGGCAATGAGATATTCCAGGTGCCACATGTGGATGACCAGCGTATGCTCGCGGGCCTGCGCGAGTGCGTTCTCGGCGATGGCAAGTGCGGCTTCGAGGTCCCCCCGGACGTTGGCCAGCATGCTGAGGTTCGTCTGATCCTGAATCATGTGGACCCAGTTACCGGATTCCCGGTGCAGCTCTCGTGACTTCATGAAGAGGTCCTCGGCTGTGACGACATCCCCTTGACGGGCGGCCAGCGCCCCGCGGTTGGCCATCAGGCACGCGTGGCTCGCCACGTCGCCCGTGTCCGCCCAGAAGGAGCCCAGTTCGCGCAACGTTCTGACGACTTTGTCATGCTCCCCGCGGAGATCCAGCACTATCGCGAAATTGCTCGCGGCATCGGCAGCGAACCGCAGGTAGCCGGCCTCGGACGCCAGGCTGCAGGACTGCTCGAAGTGTGCCCGCGCGGTGTCGAGGTCGCCGAGCTGGAGAGAGACCAGACCGAGCATGTTGAGCTCATGAGCGCGGCCGCGGACGTTGCCGATCCGCTCGTCTGTTTCGAGGGCGGCCAGCAACAACCGCTTCGCCTGCTCCGGCCGACCCAGCGCCAGGTGACCAGCCGCCTGATTGACGAGCACGTCCGGCACGTGGAGATCGGCGGCACCCGTGCCGCTGACCAGTCGGCGGGACTCCTCGAGCAGCGCATCCGCGTGATCAAAGTCGCCTGTGCGCTGCGCCGCGATGCCCTGCTCAAGGAGCAGGGCGGCCAACAGCATTTCCTGCCCCTCGTGGGGCAAGGACGAAAGCTCACGCTCGGCAGCGTCAAGCGACTCGGCCGCCTCGGTCATGCGGCCGATCTCCCGCGACCACCCGGACTTCTGTACCAGGGCGAAGAATCGGGAGGTCGGGTCCTGGTCCGCGTCCGCCTCGGCCAGCACCTCATCGAGCAGCCTCAGCGCGCCGGGCACGTCGCCGTGGTCGAACAGCAGCGTGGCCAGGTCGAATTTCGTCGGCTCCGTACTCATCCCAGCTCCAAGGAGAATCCGCCAGGCAGGCCCAGCTTGGGATGGAACCGCAGGAACTCTTCAAGGACCACGTCGGCGCCGCGCCCAATCGCGCGCAGCAGGGCGGACATGCGGCGGCCTCGGATGTAACCGGCGATCTCCTTGCGGTCGCACCTCATCAGGATCTCGTGCGCGATGTTCACCGCCTCGGCGATGCTCGCCGGTTCGCCGAGCAGGTTCTTGTCAGAGAAGCCGATGCAGTAAAGAGAGTCCTGGGGATCGCCGGCGCTGGCGTCGAGGTTGCGCAGCCCGGTCGTAAGGATGAGCGCGGGCGGGTGCCGCAGGTTGAACAGAGCAAGGGCCTCACCAAAACTGTCATCGGTGGGATCCCAAAAATCCACGCTCGTTCTGGTCGAGGTGTTCGCGCCGAAAATTCGCAAGGTCTCGGTAACCACAGCATCAACGGGTAACTGGAAACGGGAGGGGAAATAGAGGACGTGTACCTGCGCCGCGGCAAGGGGCGCACGCATCAAATCCGCCCAGGTGAAGGACTCCGTCCCCATGGCTCGAAGCCTGGACATCCGCAGCCCGTCCGCACCGCGGCGCAGCCTCCATCTGGCGACAGGCATCGGTTGAGACATGGCAACCACCTTCTGACGACGTTCCACCTGCGAATGATCACGGTTCGCCTGGTGCATGATGAAGAGTTTCACCGCGATTCCGGGGAAAGACAACGAACCAGCCGATGACATCGCCGTGGGTTACAAGCAGTTCCTCGAAGTCGAACGAGGCTGGCGCGAGATGAACAGATCATCGACCTGCGGGCCGCCCGGATAAGGTTTCCCTCGCCGCCGCGCGGGGCGCCCTCATCGCCGCGGGGGCGAAACCGCCGATCCGCGTTTCCCTGCTCTCGATCGTGGAGACGCGCCGCAAGCTCCGCCGACGGTCGCCCATCGCGCACTTGCAGGGAGACTTCGGGCTCACCGCACCTTACTGCCCCATCGGCACCAATATCGGGGACAGCACTGTGAGCAGCAGGACGGCAGCTGCTCACACCACGGAACTCGATGTGGCACGCGGCGTTACCCCGCGACGAGTCACGGCCAGACCCCGCTGAGTGCGGGGTCCAGCCGGTCGAGGTCAGGCGATGAACTCGTTGCTCGTGGTCTTGGACACGAGACCGTTGCCGGCTTTGATGACGGCGACGAACTGGTAGACGTCTCCCTTGGTGAAGTCGGAAGCTTTGACCAGCACCCGCGCGTCCTTGCTGAACCCGTTGTTGTTCTTCAGATCGGTCCAGCCGAACTGACCGTCGATGACGGTTTCATCGAGCACCTGGCGAGTGAAGGTCGTGCTGCCGCCGGAAGGGGAGGTCGCGCGCAGGTACAGAGTGTAGGCCGCATGGATGTCGCCGAGGTTGTCGCCGGCTTCGGCGAGGATGTTGAGGTAGAACTCCGACTGCGGGCTGCCGCCCAACTCGGTGGGGGTGTCGTCCTGCACGCCGCCGGCCACCTTGCTGGTATAGAGCCGAACGAGCTGGATGTCGTTGGTCTGCATGACCTTGCCCTTTCGCGTGGACATGAACGTGACATCAGCCAGGGTGCGCCGTTCGGAATCCCGCGGGCGTGAGGCTGGCGTCCTGACTACGTCCCGCGGCTCGGTTCCCGGGAACTTCCCGATGGGCCAGGACACCTGCCCCATGTCCGGCAGGCGTGCCGCGCTCATACTGCGCATAGGGGGCCGACAGTGCACGTCGACCACGAAGTTCCGGGTCTTGGAAGACAGGCAGGACTATGGAGAAGGCGGCGCGATCAGCAGGCGGTCTCCTGGTGCTCCTCGCGGTTGCCCTTGCCGACGTTGTCATCTACATCGCGAGCGTCTCGCTGTACGCGAAGGGCCATTCGGCCCTCCTGACCGGATTGGAGATCGCTCATGGCGTGCTCTGGGCCGGAACAGCCGCGCTGATTCTCTTGCGTCGCCCGCAGGACGGGATGGCCCGGTTCACTGCGCTCACTCTGGTGACCTTCGGCTTGGGGACGGTCTTCTCTCATGCTGATGAGCTGGCAAGCCAAGGTTCACCGTGGGCCGTGCCCGCCCGAGCAGTTGACGTCCTCGGCGGGGTGCTGTTCGGCGCATTCCTGTTGCTGTTCCCCGACAGGAAGTTCGTGCCCTCCTGGACGAAGTGGGCGTTTCTTGTAGGAAGCGTTGACCTCGTGCTCAATAGGACACTGCCGGCCTTCCACGGCTGGTTAGATGCCTCCATCTTCGTGGCGAGCCTGGCGACAGTGCTCTATGCGCAGATCTATCGCTACCGCCACATCGCATCCGCCAGGGAACGTCACCAGATCAAGTGGGTCAGCTTCGGCCTGGTGGTCATGCTCGCCTTGATGATCCTCACGATCGTCGCGGCACTCATCATCTATGGGGAGGACGTCCCCGCAGACCCGCCCTTTGTGCTGAAGTCGATGGCTCACGTGGCGTTAGCGCTTGTTCCTCTGTCAATCGGCGCGGCCGTGCTCCGGTACCGCATCTGGGACATCGACCCCATCATCGCCCGCACGCTCGTGTACGGGTTGCTGACTCTGCTCGTGGTGAGCATCTATGTGACGATCGTAGGTCTGGCCGGAGTCGCTCTGCTGGGCACCGTCGACATCAGGCTGTCCCTCGTAGTCACCGGCGTCATCGCCGTCTGTTTCGAACCCGTGCGCCGGAAGGTCCAGCAAGCCGTCAACCGCATGCTGTACGGCAACCGCGATGAGCCGCACGTCGCTGTCCGGCGGCTCGGCCAGCGTCTGGAGACGAAATTGGATCTGGACACGGTCCTGCCCGTTCTCACGGAAACGGTCAGAGATTCTCTCAAGCTGCCTTACGCGGCGGTTGTCCTCGGCGATCCCGAGGATCCCGTTCGGCTCGTCGAGCGCGGTGAGAGTGGAGGGGTGGAGCTGGTACGACTCGCGCTGATTCATGGCAACGAGCGGGTCGGCGAACTGCGAGTGGCCCCGCGTTCCTGGCAGGACACGTTCTCCCACTCCGACCAAGCGGTTCTACAACTCCTCGCCCAACAGGCGGGCGCCGCGGCCCACGCCGTGCTGCTCGCTGCCCGACTACAGCGCCTCACTCTGGATTTGAAGCGCTCACGGACACTGCTCGTCACCGCGCGGGAGGAAGAACGCCGCCAGATCCGAAGGAACCTTCACGATGGGTTCGGCCCAAACCTCTCCACCCTCACCCATCGACTGGATGCCGCCCGCCATCTGATCGTCGTTGACCCGCCTGCAGCCGACGCTCTGCTGCTGGAACTCAAGGAACACACCCGCCAGATGACCGACGACATCCGGCGACTGGTCCGGGGGCTACGCCCGCCGATCCTCGACGAACTCGGCTTGACCCGTGCCCTCGCTGAGCAGATAGCCCGGTTGAGCCATGCCGGAGGCCCTGTGATCCACCTGAGCACGTTCACAGAATCTTCGCGATTGCCGGCGGCAGTGGAGGTGGCCGCCTATTTGATCACGTTGGAGGCTCTGACCAACGTGGTGCGGCACGCCAAGGCCGAATGCTGTGAAGTGACCCTCTCCGTCAGGGGCGCCGTCCTGGAGATCCAGGTGACCGACGATGGGACCGGCCTGACCGCCGGCCGTCCTCATGGCGTCGGCCTGGCGACCATGCGAGAACGCGCGGCCGAACTCGGAGGCACATGTCAGATCAGCAGCTCAGCTGCAGGCACCCAAGTATTGGCCACCATCCCGATCGAGGCGCCATGATCCGACTGCTCATTGTCGACGACCATCGCGTCTATCGGGAAGGCATCCGGCTGGTGCTCACTTCGAGCGACCAGATCGAGATTATCGGTGAGGCCGCCAGCGGCTCCGAAGCGATCGACGCCGTACGCCGCCTCCGCGTCGACGTCGTGCTCATGGACCTGAAGATGCCCGGTGTCGACGGGATCGAGGCGGCCCGTACGATTCTGGCTGAACAGCCCGGCCTGCGAATTCTCGCCCTGACCATGTTCGAAGACAACGACATGGTGTTCGCGGCCATGCGCGCCGGCATGCGTGGCTACCTGCTGAAGGACGCTGACCGCGATGAACTCGTACGCGCGATCACCGCCGTCCACCGGGGCGAGGCCATCTTCAGCCCGCCGATCGCCCAACTCCTCATCGACTGGTTCGCCACGATGCGCCCGGCTACTTCATCGCGCGTATCCGAACTGGCCTTCCCGCAGCTCACCGGCCGGGAGCGAGAAATCCTGGATCTCATCGCGCAAGGATTCCGCAATCAGGATATCGCCCTGCAGCTCTTCGTCAGTATCAAAACTGTGCGCAACCACGTGTCGAACATTTTCACCAAGCTCGCCGTGTCTGACCGCTCACAAGCAATAGTTCGCGCACGCGATGCCGGGCTTGGACGCCACTCGCCAGATTGACTGGGCGCGGCCTGACGCCACGCTCATTAAACGCTGAAGCGCGGGATCAGTGCAACGGACCAGCGTAAATGTTGAGCATGAGGCCGGGCAGGTCATCGTAGATGCGCCCGGCCTGGTGCCAATGTCGGCGTTCCAGGAGGGCGGCGATGTCGTCATCCCCTTCGGGAAGGACGACAAAGCCCCGATCCATTCGGCACACAGCCGTCAGTCCCCTCATGGTGATTTCGATGGACATGCCCTTGGCGCCAGGAGATGCGAAGATGTTCATAAGGTAGTCGCGGCTGCGAGGCGCGGGTTGCGCCCATTCGGCGTAAACCGATGAACCGGCATCACCGTCAATCGGGAATCCGAAAGCCATGACAGCTACGGATGCCCCCGGTTGATCGAAAAGGGGCGACGGTTTTCTGACGCTCGGATGAGCCGGCTTTATGTCTTTGAGAGGGGCCAGACCCTCTGGGAGACTCCAACTGCTGTAAGCAGTAGCTTCCCGTAGCGCGAGTTGACGGCGGATGCGGTCAACCGCATGAGCCGCAGTCGTTTCGTTCAGACTCCATGGCGCACTCAGGTAACTGGCGGCGCAGAGCTTCTCGATCTCTCTCAGGAAAACTTCTTCGACAATCGGCCCTCGATCGATTCGGAATATCGTTCCCTTCTCCATGGCGTGAGGGTACACGAGGCCCGACAGAGGGCCTGGGCAAAAGACGGCGCGCTGTATTCCGCTGAGTCAGGTCCACGCGTTTCAGCAGGCAGTGGGTCTGCTTCGCCAGCCACGAGCGTGCCCGACCCGGCGTATGAGGGGGGTCAACTACGGAGTAGCTCCGTGAGGGGCCCGTGCACATTCGCGGGGTACAGGTTCAGCTGTTCGAACTCGGTGGTCGTCGCCCATATGAGCTCGAAGCTGTTGTTCGGTCCGTGTTCCGTGGCCTCCTCGCCGGAGAGCAACGGGGTGCCGTTGACGTCACGCATGAGGAAGTAGAAGGCCGGCCGGCCACCGTGTGAGCCGGAGAAGAGCAGGCGGTCGATCGTGCCGGTGAGAGTCGTCTCCTCGTGGAGTTCGCGGACCGCCGCGTTCTCCGGCGACTCGCCGTCCTCCACGTGGCCTCCGGGAAGAATCGCGTAGTGGTGCCCGGGACACGGCTCCCCCTGCCGGCCTGCGGCATCGCACATCGCACAGTCGGTCCGGCGGAGTCCGATGGGGTGCGCGTTCTCAGGCTCGTGACGATCCCCGGGAAGTGCAAGCGCGGATTCGACCGGGTTGGAGGTCGCCCGTGTCGGACGGCGAGGTCACTCTGCCAGGCCGTGGCGGTGGGCGTAGGTGACGGCCTGGGCGCGGTCTCGCAGGCCCGCCTTGGCGAACAGGTTGTTGATGTGGGTCTTGACGGTGCCCGCCGAGATGTACAGCTCACCGGCGATCTCCGCGTTCGACCTGCCCGCCGCGATCAGCCGCAGCACCTCGCCCTCGCGCGCGGTCAGGCCGTCGGGGAGGTCGCTGGATCGGTGGGGTCGCCGGGCGACCTCCTCGGCCAGCCGCCGCTGCACCTCGGGGTCGAAGTGCGCCTGACCGCCGGAGACGGTGGCGATGGCCTTGGCCAGCGTCTCGGGGTCGGTGTCCTTGGTGAGGTAGCCGCGCGCGCCGGCGCGCAGCGCCGCGAACACCGATTCGTCGTCGGAGTACGTCGTCAGCACCACCACCTGGATGCCGGGATGGGAGGCGCGGATCCTGCGGGTCGCCTCCACCCCGTCCATCCTGGGCATGCGCAGGTCCATCAGCACCACGTCGGGGAGCTCGGCGGCGGCCAGCCGTACCGCCTGCTCGCCGTCGGCCGCGGCGCCCGCGACCTCCACGCCGGGCAGCAGCCCGAGCAGCAGCACCAGGCCTTCCCTGACCACGGTCTGGTCGTCGGCCACCAGCACCCGTACGGTCACGACGCCGCCCCCGCGGGCAGCCGCAGCAGGACACGGAAGCCCGCGCCCTCAGGGCCGGTGGTGAGTGACCCGCCGAGCAGTTCGGCGCGTTCCCTCATGCCGACCAGGCCGTAACCGCCGCTGTCCTGCGCCGGCGGCGCCGCGCCGCCGTCGTCGCGGACCTCCAGCTCGCACCAGCCGCGGACGTTGCGCAAGGTGACCGTGACCGCCGCGCCTGGCGCGTGTCTGCGTACGTTGGTGAGCGCCTCCTGAGCCGTACGGGCCACCGCCAGGCGGGCGCCGGCGGGCAGGGCGGAAACGTCGCCGCTGACCTCCACCTCACACGGCGCGCCGCCGGCCGAACGGTGCTCGACGGACAGGCGTTCCAGGAGCTCCAGCAGCCGTATGTCCTGGCCGCGCAGCGCGTCCACGGCCCGCTTGGTCTCCTCCAGGCCGCTGCGGGCCAGCCGTAAGGCACGGGTGACCCGGTCCAGCGCGGTGGGCACGTCGCCGCGCTCCAGCAGGAGCCGCGCCCCCTCCAGGTGGACGATCTGCGCGGACTGGGCATGGGCCAGAATGTCGTGGATCTCCCTGGCCAGGTGGGCGCGCTCGGCCTGGGCGGACTCGCGGGCCCGCGACTCGGCCAGCTCCCTGCTCAGCGTGAGCTGGCGCAGCAGGAAGGCCAGGATCACGCTGTAGCAGAGGCCCATGGTGTTCCCGAACGTCTCTGGTACGGGCAGTCCGAGCAGAAGGGACACCAGGACGGTCCCGCCGATGTCAGCGGCCACGAACGCCGCCGCCCACCTCAGCGGCAGCCGGTACGGCGCGGCGTAGACGACCACGTACAGCACGGCGAGGCCGCTGTAGGGGGACACGGCGTGCATCGCCAGGCCGCCCGCGAGGGCCGGCAGCAGCAGATGGCCGGAACCGGGGAACACCGCACCGCGCACGGACGCCGCGAAGGTCATCGCGGAGAGCAGCAGCACCCCGATTCCGACCGCCCAGCCAAGCCTCGGCCACGCGTCCACCACGGCGTACACCGACCCGAACAGCAGGTACGACACCACCAACGCGCGGAACACCGCGCGGACGAGGGGACGGCGCAGGAAGGACACACCAGCAACCGTAGCCACCGCCCGCGGACGGAACCATCCACCCCACGGTGGAGACCGTCATATCCACCCAGGCGGCCATGAATCTCCCGCCCGGCGCGGGCCATGCTGCCTACCATGACAGCGATCACCGTCACCGACCTGAGCAAGTCGTTCGGCGCGGTCCGCGCGGTCGACCAGGTGTCGTTCACCGTCGAGCCGGGCACGGTCACCGCCTTCCTCGGGCCCAACGGCGCGGGGAAGACGACCACCCTGCGCATGATCCTCGGGCTGGTGACCCCCACATCGGGCACGGCGTTGATCGGGCGCACGCCGTACAACCGGCTGGCCAACCCGATCACCAAGGTCGGCGCGGTGCTGGAGGCGACCGCCTTCCACCCCGGCCTGTCCGCCCGCGCTCACCTGGAGGTGCTGCGCACGGCTGCCGGCCTGGACCCGGCCCGCGTGAACCTGGTCCTGGAACAGGTCGATCTGACCCAGGCGGCCGACCGCAGGATCGGCGGCTTCTCCCTCGGCATGCGCCAGCGCCTGGCGATCGCCAGTGCGCTGCTCGGTGACCCGGAGGTGCTCATCCTCGACGAGCCCTCCAACGGGCTGGACCCCCGGGGGATCTCATGGCTGCGCGGGTTCCTGCGCGCCCACGCGCACGAAGGGCGGGCCGTCCTGGTGTCCACGCACGTGCTGGCCGAGATCGAGCGCATCGCCAACCGCGCCCTGATCATCTCGGCCGGCCGGCTGGTACGGCAGGCGCAACTCACCCCCGACTCCACAGACCTCGAACACCTCTACATGGAGGCGACCTCATGATCCGCGACCGGTTGGTCCGTGCCGAGCTGGTCAAGGCGCGCGCAGGGCGTACCGGGCCGGCCCTCGCCGTGATCGCGCCCGTCACCTGCGCCCTGTGGGCGGCGCTGCAGGCCCTCGTCTTCGACGGCCTCGGCGAGCTGCCCGCGGCCTCGCGGGTGGAGAACGTCTACGCCATGGCCCAGCAGGCGTACGTGTTCACGCTGATCCTCGGGGTGCTCGCGATGACCGGCGAGTACCGGCACCAGACGATCACCTGGACCTTCCTCGTCACTCCGGTCAGGAGCCGAGTGGTGACCGCCAAGCTGGTGGCCTGGGGGCTCGTCGGGCTGGCCATCGCGTGCGTGTCGGCACTGGCCACGCTGGCGTCGGGGGCGGTGCTGCTCGCCGTACGCGGGCTGCCGATGCTGACCCCCGGCGTCCCGCTCGTCCTGCTGGGCGCGGTGCTGAGCACGACGGCGTACGCGCTGCTGGGCGTGGGGCTCGGCGCGCTGATCCGCAACCAGGTGGTGGCGCTGGTCGTGGCGCTGCTGTGGTTCATGTACGGGGACTACGTGCTCTCGTCGGTGGCGCCCGACCTCGGGCGCTGGCTGCCCACGGGCGCGGCCCGCGCGCTGAGCGGCATGCACCTGCAGGCCGGAGCGCTCCTGCCGGCGTGGGCCGGAGGACTGCTGTTCGCCGCCTACGTCGCCGCGGTCGTTCTCGCGGCCCGGCTGGTGACTCTGCGCCGCGACGTCACCTGAGCACAGGGGACGGCGCGGCCTCGTCGTGGAGAGTGCCAACCCGTGAGGCGAGGGGGGTGAACAGGGCGCCGAGCCTGTTCACCGCCTCGGGGACGACGCGGTAGTAGACCCAGGTGCCGCGCCGCTCGCCGTCGATCAGGCCCGCCGTACGCAGGACCTTGAGGTGGTGGGAGATGGTCGGGGCGGTCAGGTCGAAGGCGCCGGTCAGGTCGCAGACGCACGCCTCGCCGCCGGCGTGGGAGGCGATCATCGACAGCAGGCGCAGCCGCACGGGGTCGGCGACCGCCTTGAGCAGGACGGCGAGCTCGGCGGCGGTGTCCTCGGCCAGCGGTTCGCGGGCGATCGGGGCGCAGCACTGGCCGGGCGGGACGGTCATGACAACCCCTTCTGATTAGAAGCCTGTCGAAATTATAGGCGGTGGCCGGACCACCCGGAGAGGTCGAGCCGTCCCAGCCCCAGGTGGCCGCCACCAGGAGATGGGAGGTGAGAGCACATGCGGAGTTCCGTTGGGTCGATCTCGAGGCGGGGCGAAGGATCGACGACCCGGCCCACGCCTGCGAACTCCTGGAAATGTATGTCGGCCCCAGGGTGAGCCGGGCGGGGAACGATTTCAACTCACCGTCTGCACTCCGTCGGCGCTCAAGGAGCAACTCGGGCGGCACCCTTTTCTCATCGACAAGGTGACCGAGTGGCTGAGCGATCGCATTGCCGTGCTGGAGGCTCCCACATGGGGGGAACTCGCGGAGAGGATCGGCCGGATCGGAGAGTGGGAATTCGAGGATGACATCGACGGCCCTATGCTCTAGCACCCATGAGCGAGCCATTCGTGTTGGAGGCCGCCGGAGGGCGGCGGTGGATCGTCGGTTCCCCGCGAGATCCCTATGGAGACGGCTACGTTCGGACCGTCGCGACAGAGCTGCACGACGACGGTATGACCGCGTCGACAGTGGCCAAGATCGATGGACGGTACGCCAGCCTTGAGTGCACCCTGCCCGCCTTCGTCGCAGGGCTCGCGGCCGACTGGCGGGGTTGGGACGGGGAGGATCTGGGCGGCTTCGCCGCTGATCTTGATCGCTTCCTTCTGACGTAGCCGGTCCTTCCGTCACCGCCTCAACTGCCCGTAAGTCGATATTTGTCATAAATGTCCTAAAAGTCTGTTTGATGTAGGCATCAGGCGGCCTGGGGTGGTTATCACTGCTTACTGAGGAGGACAAACGGGGAGGTGACGGGATATGTCGGACACAATGTCCAACCGAACTACAGAAGCCGGTCAGACCGCGACCGTGCCGAGGGCCAGGACATACGAGGGCGGTCCGGGGGCCGCGCTGGTCACTGAGAAGGGCGCCACCAGGATCGAGGACGCCGTCGTCGCCAAGATCGCCGGGCTCGCCGCCCGCGAGATGTCCGGAGTCTTCGCCATGGGCGGGGGCGCGGCGCGTGCGCTGGGCAGCGTACGCGGCATCGTCGGTGTCGACGAGAGCGTGACGCAGGGCGTGTCCGTGGAAGTAGGCGAACGGCAGGCCGCCGTCAACCTCGACCTGGTGGTCGAGTACGGCATGGCGATCCCGGAGCTGGCGGGGGCCGTGCGGAAGAACGTCATCAACGCCGTCGAGCGCATGTGCGGGCTTGAGGTGACCGAGGTCAACATCCGCGTGGACGACGTGCATCTGCCCGACCAGGACCGCGGCCGGGAAGGCGACAAGAGCCGCGGGCAGGACACCGGATCGGAGCCGGGAACCCGATGACCGACACGGGCCCGGCGCCAAGGTCCGGTGCGAGCCCCGGAACCGGAACGCGCCAAGCGGGCTCCGGGGCGGACGACGGCCTCGGGACGGGCCCCGAGAACGAGGCGCTGGCGATCGCCGAGCGGGCCCGGTCGTGTGACGGCGTGGCCGCGCTGTCCAGTGGCCCGTTCGGGACCGTGGCCACCTACCTGCCTGGCCGGCGGGTGGCGGGCGTCTCCGTGAACGACCGCACGGTCGAGATCGCCATCGTGGCCACGATGGACCGCCCGCTCCCGGAGACGGCGGACGAGGTGCGTCGAGCCGTGTCAGACCTGGCCGGCGAGCGCCGGGTGGACGTGCGCATCGCCGACATCCGCATCGACGACATCCGCGTCGACGACATCGTGGAGGGACCATGAACAACCAATGGCTACCGGTGATCGGGCTGACCGTCGGCATCGTTCTCGGGATCGTCGGGGCGTTCGGCGGGCTGGTGCCGTTCCTGATCGTGCTGGTGCTCGGCGCCGTCGGCTGGCTGGTCGGCCGGCTGGTCGAGACCGGCGAGGTGAACCTGTCCGTGAGGCGGAAGTGACCGCTGCCACCGGCGCGGGCACCTTCGCCGTGCCCGGGCAGCGTCCGGCGCCGCCGCCGCCCGAGGTGCGCGGGCGTACCCGGATCGCGGACCAGGTGGTCACCAAGATCGCCTGCTGCGCGGCCGGGGAGGTTCCCGAGGTGCTGAGGGTGCGTCCCGGAGGAGGCACGTGGCGCTCGCCCTCGTCGGACGCCGAGGTGCACGGTGAGCAGGCGGCGGTCTACCTGAGCGTGAGCGTCGCCTACCCGTCACCGCTGCGCGAGGTGGCGGCGCGGGTCAGGCAGCACGTGATCGCTCGCGTCGCCGCCCAGACCGGCCTGGACGTCACCCATCTGGACGTGACCATTACCGACTTCGGCGGTGATCTGTCGTGACCGGGCTAACACTGACTCAAGAGGACACCAACCCTCCTGAGGGCGGCCCTGTAGGCGCCCATCAGGCGAAGCGCGACAAGGCCGCCGACCGGGCGGCCATGCGGGCGTTCCGCCCGTCCAGGAGGGCTCCGGCCGTCGTGGTGGCCGTGCTGCTCACGCTTCTGGGCCTGCTCGTGGCCGTCGAGACCGTCTCGGCGCTGGTCGGCAGCCCGCTGCGCCTGGTGCCGTACGACCGGATGCTCGGCTGGGCGTCCTCCACGCTGTGGTCGAACCCGCTGTTCGTGCTGGCCTCGGTGATCGTGGCGCTGATCGGGCTGGCGCTGCTGATCACCGCTCTGGTGCCGGGACGGCCGCGCATGATGCCGGTACGCAGCCACGACCCCGACGTGATCATCGGGCTGCGCCCCAAGAGCGTCACCAGGGCCCTGGCGCACGCGGCCGAGGAGGTGCCGGGCGTGCATTCGGCCCGCGCCACGCTTCGGGGCGGGACCGTCGCCGTCACGCCTTCCACATCGGGGTGGGACAAGGAGAGGTTCACCCATGAGGTGCGTGAGGCCGTGCTCACCAGGCTGGCGGGACTGGATCTCGTGGAGCCGTACCGGGTGACCGTGGACGTCAAGGAGCGCAAGTGAACAGGAAGACCAGCCGGGGCAACCGATGGGGACTCGCGCTGATCGGATCGGTGCTGTTCGTCCTGGGCGGGCTCGTGGCGGCCCGCGGGCTGGGCGGCTTCGGATCAGCGCAGACCCCGATCGTGGACGGCGGCGTACGCCAGTTCTTCGCCGGCAGCGGCCCGGCCATCTGGTGGGTCGTGGCGATCGTGGCGATCGTGGTTGCGCTGCTGGCGCTGCGCTGGTTGCTGGTGCAGACCCGCAGGGAGGTCACACACCGCCCGATCCGGCTGGAAAGGTCGCCGACCGGCTTCTCGGAGGTGTCCGCGGACGGGGTGGCGGACGCGGTCGCCGCCGACGTGGCGTCGAGCCCGGCCGTGCTCAGCGCCGACGCGGGCGTGGCCGACTCGCACTATCCCCCTGAAGTGCGGCTGCGCGTCGTCGCCGACGAGAGGGCGCCCATCGGGGAGCTCAGATGGCACCTGTCGGCGATCGCGCTCCAGCACCTGCGCGACGCCCTGAACTCCGATCATGTCCACGCGGTGGCCCGCGTCAGCCTGGAGCCGCCGCCCGCCTCGCACCGCATGGTGCACTGACCCCGTCGGCGACACGGGAAGCCGAGAGCTCACCATTGGTGCTCGTCATAGTCGTCTCCCTGGGTGCGGCGTGCCTGCTCGGCCTCGGCTTCGTCGCCCAGCAGCATGCCGCGTACCGCCAGCCCCTGGAGGAGATGCTGCGTCCGCGCCTGCTGCTCGACCTCATGCGCAAGCGGCTGTGGCTGGCCGGGGTCGGGCTGATGGCGTGCGGGCAGATCCTCGGCGCCATCGCGTTCCGAGAGGCGGAGGTGGCGAAGGTGGAGCCGCTGCTCGCGATGAACCTGCTGTTCGCCCTGACCGCCGCCCACGTCGTCTACCAGGAGCCGTTCGGCCGCATGCTGCAGCTGGGCGCCGTACTGGTGTGCGGAGGAGTGGCACTCTTCCTGTTCGCCGGGCAGCCTCACGGGGGCCGCCTGCCCGACACGCTCTCCCCGCGCTGGCTGGCGGCGCTCCCGGTGGTCGTGGTGGCGACCGCGCTGGTCTCGTACGGTCTGCGGCGGTCACTGAAGATCAAGGCGATCCTGCTCGCCGCCTCCGCAGGGGTGCTCTACGGGCTGCAGGACGTGTTGACCCGCAGCTCCCTGCTCACGCTGGACAGCGGGCTGAGCGTGTTCATGACCTGGCAGCTGTACGTCCTGCCGTGCGTCGCCGTGGTGGGCCTGCTACTCAACCAGAGCGCGTTCGACGCCGCTCCGCTCCAGATCTCCCTGCCGGCCACCACGGTCGCCGAACCGATCTGCGGGATCGTGCTGGGCGTGGCGATCTTCGCCGAACGCCTGCAGGTCACCCCGGCGGCGCTGGCGGGCGAGGTGTCCGGTCTGATCGCGATGGCGACCGGCATCGTCATACTCGGTCGATCCCCGTTCCTGGCCAAACAACCCGGGCAGCCCGCCCTCCAAGGCACGCACGAGGAGGAACGGTGATCAGTGGGAGAGGCGCCGATGTCCGCGAATCCGTGGAATAGGCGGCACCCCAGGCTCAACCGCTTGGCGCGCGCCGCGTTCGGCGGGATCTCGCGGAGGTTGACGGTCCTGCTGGGAGGCCCCGCACGGTTCCGGGTCGTCGCGATGCTCGCCTGCGTGCTCGCGCTCGTCAGCGCCGACCAGGGGACCGTCGGCGCGGTGGGGCTGGAGATCCAGCAGTCGATGGGCTTCGGCAACACCGAGCTCGGATCGTTGGTCGCCGTCTCCTCCGCGGCCGGCGCCGTCGCCGTCCTGCCGGTCGGCGTCCTGACCGATCGCGTCAACCGCGTACGGCTCCTCACCGCTTGCATCGCCCTGTGGAGCCTGGCCATGGTCGCCGGCGCCCTGGCCGACTCGCTCTCGTGGCTCCTGGCCTCCCGGGTGGCGGTCGGGGCGCTGACCGCCGCCGCCACGCCCTCGGTCGTCTCGCTGGTCGGCGACTTCTTCCCCGCCGCCGAGCGGGGCCGGATCTACGGCTTCATCCTGAGCGGCGAGATGATCGGCGCCGGTTTCGGATTGCTGGCGGGCAGCGCCCTCGCGCATCTGCTGAGCTGGCGCGCCGCGTTCTGGCTCCTCGCGCTAGCGGGCGGCGCCTTCGTCTTCGTTCTCGCGCGCAAGCTGCCCGAGCCCGAACGCGGCGTTCAGAGCCGCCTGCCCGAGGCGGCGCCCGACGACACGGCGCGGCGCGCGGTGCGCAGGCGCGGGATCGAGCCCGACCCCGCGGCCGTGCTGCGCCGTGACCCCGTGCACATGTCCCTGTGGCAGGCGATCCGGTACGTGCTCAGCATCCGGACCAACGTCGCCCTGATCGTCGCCTCCGTGGTCGGATACTTCTTCTTCGCCGGGGTGCGCACCTTCGCCGTCGTCTTCGTCCATCAGCAGTACGGCCTCGGCCAGGCCGCGCTGATGGGCCTGGTGCTGCTGGTGGGCCTCGGGGCCCTGCTCGGGGTGCTCAGCGGCGGGCGCCTCGCCGACCACCTCACCCGCCGCGGGCGTGTCAGCGCCCGCATGGTGGTCCCCGCGATCGCGTACGTCGCCGCCGCCGTCTTCTTCGTACCCGGGCTGCTCACCACGTCGACGACTGTCGCGCTGCCGTTCCTGTTCGTGGCGGCCGCGTCGTCGGCGGCGGCCATTCCCCCGCTGGACGCCGCCCGCCTCGACGTCGTCCACTACCGGCTCTGGGGACGCGCGGAGAGCATCCGCACGTTCCTGCGCGTGGGCGGCGAGGCGATCGCCCCGGTGCTCTTCGGCGTGCTGGCCGACGCGCTCGGCCCGGGCGGCACGACCAGCGCGCAGGGGCTGCGGTACGCGTTCCTGATCATGCTGCTGCCTCTGGTGGCGAACGGGGTGGTGCTCCTGCGCGGCAGGCACGCCTATCCGCGCGACGTCTCCGCGGCCGCCGCCTCCGAACGCATGCGCCGGTGAGCCGCCCTTGAAGCGGCCCTCCGGTGCGTCATCGCAGGACCACAGCGGTCATCGTGGACGCCCGCCGCGGCGCTTGGCCATCATGCCGAGCGAGGCGCAGGCCAGGCCGGCCAGAAGGATGACCGCTCCCGTGATGATCTGATTGATGATCGTCGAGGCGCCGGCCCCGTGTGGCGGGAGCACCCACGGCGTGATGATGGTCCACACACCGATGATCGGCAGGGTCCAGGCGAGGCTGTGGAAGCGCCCGTTGGCCGAGGCGATTCCGGCCGCCAGCAGGACCACCGCTATCCCGGTGATCAGGTTGTTGATGGCGAGGGTCGTATGGCCGAAGATGCCCACCACCCATGGTGAGATGGCCAGGTAAAGCCCGCTCAGGAAGGCGACCCCGCTGACGGACTGCCCTGTCGGCTGCTGGGCCGCCATGTCGTAGCGAGCGCGGAGCGCCGCTATGTCGGGGTGCTGGCCGATGTCGTAAGTGGCTCGCGTCGGCTGGTCAGCCATGTCGCACACCACCCTTCCTCTCTCGCAGAGGGCAGATCACACTCCCCATCTGCCCCTCTCGCCTTGCCGACACCCCTGATCAGGTAAACGTTCCCCCATATCCTCACCCTGGATCAGACCGCCGACCGGGCCAGGTCGGAGAGGGTCGCGTAGCGGCCGCCGGATCGCATCAGCTCGTCGTGGGTGCCCCGTTCGGCGACCTGGCCGGCCTCGATGACGAGGATCTGGTCGGCGTCGCGTACGGTGCTCAGCCGGTGGGCGATCACGACGCGGGTCAGCGGCAGGGCCGCGAGGTTGCGCTCGATGGCCGCCTCGGCCACGGTGTCGAGGTGGCTGGTGGCCTCGTCGAGCAGCAGGATGCGCGGCTCGGGCAGCAGGGCCCGCGCGAGGGCGATCCGCTGCCGCTGGCCGCCGGACAGGCCGCCGCCCTCGGCGAGCATCGTCTCGTACCCCATGGGCATGGCCATGATGTCGTCGTGGACGTGCGCCAGCCTGGCGGCGGCCACGATCCGCTCCAGCGGGGCGCCGGGGACGGTCAGGGCGATGTTCTCCCTGATGGTCCCGGTGAACAGGTGCGGGTCCTGGGTGACCACGCCGAACCGGCCGCGCAGCCAGCGCGGGTCCAGGTCGCGCGCGGGCGTCCCGTCGTAGCGGAGCTCGCCCTCGACCGGCTCGTACAGGCCGAGCAGGATCCTGCCGAGGGTGCTCTTGCCCGAACCCGAGCTGCCCACCAGCGCGACCTTCTGCCCTGGGGCGATCCTCAGCGTGACGTTCCTGAGCGTCCAGGGCGAACGGGGGTCGAAGCGGAACCCGACGCCGCTCAGCGTCACCTCGCCGCGCAGCGGTGGCCGCGCGCCGCCGGTGCGTTCCGGCTCGGCCTCGATGATGTCGGCGAGCCGCTCGACGTGTGCTCCGGCCTCCTGGAGCTCCTGGAGGCTGGTCAGCAGCGAGGTCAGCGGGGTGAGCGCGGAGACGGCGAGCGCGTTGAGCGCGAGCATCGTGCCGAGGCTCAGCCCGCCGTCGAGCACCCGGACCGTGCCCACGAGCAGCAGCAGCGCGGGAGCGAGGATCCTGATGGCGGACAGGACCGAGTCCAGGAGCCCGCGGGTCAGGCCCAGGCGCAGGTCGGCGTTCATCTGGGAGGTGAACATCGCCGACCACCGCTCGACGGCACGCCGTTCCGAGCTGGACGCCTTGATCGACTCGATGCCCTGGATGGACTCGATGAGGCGGCCCTGGGTCGTGGCGGCGGCGGTCAGCCCGCGCCCGGTGAGGTCGGCGATCCGTCGCCGGGTGAGCAGCAGCAGGACGACCTGGACGGCCGCCATCGCGGCCAGGCACCCGCCGAGCAGGGGGTCGCGCACCAGTACGAGGACCATGAGCACCACGGCCAGCGGGCCGTCGAGGAGGGCCGACAGCACCTGGCCGGACAGCATGGCTCTCAGGCTGGCCGCGCTCTGCGTGCTCATGACCAGGTCGCTCGCCCCGCGCAGGGTGAAGTACCCGTAAGGCAGCGAGAACAGCCGGCCGACTACCCCGCCCGTGAACTCCGTGTCGGCCCGTGCCCGCAGCATGAGCAGCACGGCCGTACGCAGGTAGTTGAGCATCCCCTGGATCAGCACCACGATCGGCAGGCCGACGACGAGGACGCGCAGCAGATACCGGTCGCCGCCGGGCAGCACCTCGTCGACGACGAGCCCGGACAGCAGGGGCAGCACGAGCGCGGCCACCTGCAGGAGCAGCGAGGCGAGCAGCGCCTGGACGAGCAGGCCGCGGTGGCGGACGAGCAGGGCGCGCAGGAGGTTCGCGCGCCACGGGCGCCGTTCGGGCCCCTGGGCGTTGAAGTCCGGGCCCGGCTCGAAGGCCAGCACGACCCCGGTGAACCCGAGGTCGAACTCCTCCGGCGTGAGCCGGCGCCGCCCGGAGGCCGGATCGACGACCTCGACGACGTCCGGGCGCCAGCGCTCGACGACCAGGAAGTGGTTGAACTCCCAGTGCACGACGAACGGCCCCGGCACCGAGCCGAGCCGCTCGGGCGCGATCGACAGCGCCTTGGCGCGCAGGCCGTACGACTTGGCGGCCTCGACGATCGCGAAGGCGGTCAGCCCGTCCCTGGACACCTGGACGTCCGCGACCACCTCGCGCACGCTCGCGCGGCGCCCGTGGTGCCCGAGCACCATCGCCAGGCAGGCCGCGCCGCAGTCGGCCATGGTGTTCTGCCTCAGCACGGGCACCCTGGCCCGTCTCATCGCGGGTCACCGAGCGCGGGAAGGACGCCGAGCAGCACCACGATCGCCAGCGCCAGCGCGAGCAGGCCCACGTACGTCCACAGCCAGACGAGGAGCGTCCTGGAGACGCGGTAGGGGCGCTCGACGTGCCGCCGGACGCCCTGATGGTGGTGGACCGCCTTCTCCCGGTACGGAAGCGAGCTCACCCGCCGGCCGTCCGTTCCGCGATCCCCCAGAACCACTCGATCTTGGCCGCGTTCCTGCGTTCGTCGATCCATTCGCTGAAGATGCGGCGTTCGACGAGGTCGCGTACGGTCGCGTCGAGCACGGCCGGCTCCACCGCGAGGACCTTGACCAGCAGGTGCCCGCCCTCAACAGGGAACGGCCCGGCGACCGTCCCCGGAGGGGCTCCGAAGATCCGCTCCGCCGTCTCCCCGTCGAGGTCGCCCCGGCGGACGGTGGCGAACACCTCGCCCGGACGGGCACTGCCGTCGGCGAAGGCCCGCTCGACCGCGCCGAGGAACCCTGCCGCGTCGGGCACGGCGGCCGGCTCGGTGACGAACACCGCCCGCGCGACACGGGCCACGTCGAGCTGCGCTCCGTGTTCGGCGAACCAGTCCTCGACCCGCCCCTCGGCCACGCGCGAGCGGAGCGCGGCCACGGCGGCCTCCAGGGCGACCAGCTCCTCCAGCTCCCGGTGTGAGATGCGGTTGCGCTCCATCCAGGCCCGGGTCGCCTCCCCGGTCAGCAGGCCGCGGGCGCGGCGGAAGGCGTCCATCGCCTCCTGGAGTGCGGCGTCGCTCAGCGGTTCGCGGGTCTCCTCCAGCTCCTCGCGTACGAGGCTGTCGGCGACGAGCCGGTCGGCCAGCGCGGACTCGTCCCAGATGAAGTCCAGGCAGGCGATCGCCCTGGCGACCGGCGTCTCGACGCCGTTGACCCGCAGCAGCAGGTGCTCGCCCGCGCGGTGCACGCCGCGCAGCGGCCACGGCAGGGCCCGCTCGGCGCACCGGGACAGCGAGATCGTGGCGCCGTCGCCGTCCTTGATGAGCAGGGCGTGGTGCAGCGACCCGTCGAACTCCTCGCGCTGGGCCACCAGCCGCGTCCGGACCCGCGGGTACGCCGCGCGGAACCCCTCCAGGCCGCGCTCGGGCTCCCCCGAGCTGAGCAGGCCGACCGCGTCGGCGAGCATCGGCCCGTACGTCATCGCTTCACTCCGCTCTTGAGCAGCTCACCGATCGCCGCGCTGATGGGCAGCCCGGTCGCGTCCTCGATCCACAGGAACTGGCCGTTGGGGTTGATCTCCAGGAAGACGTGCCGGCCGTCCGGCGTGAGGATCAGGTCGATCGCGCCGTAGGACAGTCCGAGCCGTCCGACGAGCTCCAGGCAGCGCCGGGAGACCTCGTCCGGCAGGTCGTGCGCCAGGATGGGGGTGGCGCCGGGGTCGTAGTGCCGCCAGTCGTAGCGGGTGTGGTTGCTGACCTGCGAGTGGATCTCGGCCGCGAAGAGCTCGCCGCCCACCACCGTCACCCGCACCTCGACCCGCTTGGGGACGTACGCCTGGACGATGACCGGGCACAGGCGCAGGGCGTCGGCGTGACCGAGGTCCGCCGGGGTCACGGGCGCCGCGAACCGCCCGAACCGCTCACCGCCCGCCTCCAGCTGATTGCCGTGCACGGGCTTGGTGATCACCCGGCCCTCGTGCTGGACGTAGAAGTCGAGGAAGCGCTCGGGGTCGTTCGTGATCAGCGTCGCGGGCAGGTCGAAGCCCAGCCGCCTGGCCACTTCGAGCTGGTACGGCTTGCGCCCCGCCCGGTCGATGACCGGCCTGGACGCGGGGACCGTCAGGCAGCCCAGGCCGTCCCACAGGCTCTCGACCATGACCCGGCACTCCTCCTCGACGTGCTCGCGGGCGACGGTCGAAGGGTGGGCCACCGGATTCCCCGGGCGGCGGTACCAGACCGCGGTCAGCTCGTCGAGGACGAGACGGCGCCCGCCGTGGCCGAGGATCCGGACGGTCGAGCCGTCCCCCGGATGGCCGATCTCCAGGGTCGCGGCGGCGGGGAACCGCGCGGGGTCGAAGACGGTGACGTCCGCCCCGGCGAGCGTCCCCACGACGCGCTCGGCGTGCTCGTCTCCGTCGCAGGTCAGTACGAGGATCATCAATATGGTTCCGGTCGGGGGGCGCGACCAGGCCGTGCCCCCCGCGGCTGACTAGTTGCTGTCGCCGGAGGTGTGCGTGTGGCCACCGCAGATCACGATGACCTGGCTCTTGGCGCCGCCGCTCACCTGGAGCAGCTGGCCCTCGTCGAGCTCAGCGCCCAGCGCCGCGATGTCGTCAAGGCTGGTACGCGTCTTCCCCGTGCTCATTCGTCATCCTTCTTGTCCGCATGGGGAGCCGGATGCGCCCCATCGCGAGGAGCACGTTAGGGAGACGGCAGGCAGGGCGTCGTCCGTCGCATGGGTGATCATCTGTCATCCTGCAGACGGAGCCCGGCGGCCGGGCGGGCGCCCGCCTCCGCGCACTCGTCGCCGTCTTACTCGTCGCCGTCCCCGCGCCGGTCGCGGCGGCGGCGGAGGGGCGGGGGGCGGATGGCCTTGCCGAGGACGTCGCGGGCCTCCCAGCCGACGCCGCCGGGCAGCTCCCACCCCCGCCGGTAGGCGACCAGCCGCAGCACGGTGCCCGCGACGATCGCCACGGGGGTGCCCACCGCGACGGGCACGCCGAGCGCCGTGCAGATCACCTGCAGGGCCGCGACCAGGGCCGCGACCGACGCGTACAGGCCGTTGCCGCCGAAGACGACCGGGACGCGCTGCACCAGCAGGTCGCGCGTGGCGCCGCCGCCGACGGCGGTGATGGTGCCCAGCAGGATCGCCGGGAGCCAGGAGAGCCCGGCGGCCAGCGTCCGTTGCGCCCCTGCCACGGCCCACACGCTCAGCGCGATCGCGTCCAGGACGTAGAAGATCCGGGTCCATTCCCGTTCGCTGAACTTCAGCAGGAACGCCACCCCGGCGCCGGCCAGCGCGATCGGGATGTAGAGGGGGTTGGTCAGGGCCAGGGGCGGCCCGTGCTGGAGCAGCACGTCGCGGATCATCCCGCCGCCCAGGCCGGACACCACGCCGATCACGACGTACCCGAACAGGTCGAGCTCCCTGCGGCGGGCCACCGAGCCGCCGAGCAGGCTGTTGATGAACACCCCGACCAGGTCCAGCACCGTCGTGATCGTCTCGACCCGCACAGGCAGGAGCCTAGGGACGCCCACGCGGGAACCGGCGCCGGTCCGCCCCCGGATGGGGGAACGTTTGCGCCCGTCTGGACTACTCCAGACGGATATCAGGAAAGCATCCGCGGGTGAGGCTGAGGGGAGCGATCGATGTCCGCCGACACCGTGCTGGCCGGGCTTGACGCGATCAGGCCCGACCTAGAGGCGTATTACCGTGACCTGCACGCCCATCCCGAGCTCGGGCACCAGGAGAGACGCACCTCGGCGCGAGTGGCCGAGCGGCTGCGCGCGTACGGGTACGACGTGTCCGACGGCATCGGCGGCACCGGCGTCGTCGGCGTGCTGGCCAACGGCGACGGGCCGTGCGTGCTGTTCCGTGCCGACATGGACGCCCTGCCGATCGAGGAGCGGACCGGCCTGCCGTACGCGAGCACGGCCGTCGGCGATGACGGCGGCCCCGTCATGCACGCCTGCGGGCACGACACGCACGTCACCGCCCTGCTGGGCGCGGCCCGGCTGATGGCGCAGGCCAGGGAGGCGTGGAAGGGCACGTACGTCGCGCTGTTCCAGCCCGCGGAGGAGCCCGGCGACGGCGCCCGCGGCATGATCGACGACGGGCTGACCGGCCGGATCCCGAAGCCCGACGTGTGCCTGGCCCAGCACGTGCTGCCCTATCCGGCGGGCCAGGTGCTCACCCGGCCGGGGCCGGCGCTGTCGGCCGCCGACAACTACCGGATCACCGTGTACGGCCGCTCGGCCCACGGCTCGGCCCCCGACCGGGGCATCGACCCGGTGGTGATGGCCTCGATGCTCGTGGTGCGGCTGCAGACGATCGTCTCCCGCGAGGTCGGCCCGCTCACCCCGGCCGTGCTCACGGTGGGCAGCATCCACTCCGGCGCCAACCCCAACAACATCCCGGAGACGGCCGAGATCCAGCTCAACGTGCGTACGTACGAGGAGGACGTGCGGCGGCGCGTCAGGGACGCGATCGTCAGGATCACCCGCGCCGAGTGCGCCGCCTCGGGCGCTCTCCGCGGGCCCGAGATCGAGCGGTTCGGGGCCTTTCCCGCCACGGTCAACGACGAGGACACGACGCGCAGGGTCGCCGCGGCCTTCTCCGCCTGCTTCGGCGACCGGGCGAAGGTGCTCGATCTCCAGACGGCCAGCGAGGACTTCAGCGAGATCCCGAAGGCGTTCGGCGTGCCGTTCACGTACTGGGGGTTCGGCGGCACGGACCCCGAGCTGTACGCGCGGGCGGCCGAGAGGGGCACGATCGCCACCGACGTCCCCGGCAACCACAACGCCGCCTTCGCCCCGGTCATCCAGCCCACCCTGGACACCGGCGTACGGGCGGCCGTGGTCTCGGCGCTGGCCTATCTGGGGAACGGGGCGGGCTGACCGGCGGGGGTCACACCCCGGCGAGGACCTTGGACTTGGCGCGCTCGTACTCGTCGTCGGTGAGGTCGCCCCGGCGCTTCAGGTCGGCGAGCCTGGCCAGCTCGTCCCCGGTGCCCGAGCCGGTGCCGCCCGTGCCGGCGGCGCTCTCGCGCACGTACGCGCGGAACGCCTCCTCGTTCGCCTGCAGCCGCGCCGTCTCGCGCCGGCCCATGCCCTTGCCGCGGACGATCAGGTAGAGGAGGACCCCCACGAAGGGCAGGAGCACCAGCACGACGGTCCAGCCGGTCTTGCCCCATCCGCTGACGTCGTCGTCACGGAACAGGTCGCCGATGACCCGGAAGAGCAGCATGAACCAGAGGGCCCACATGAAGAACAGGAGCATGGTCCAGAAGAGGTTGAGAAGAGGGTAGTCGCCCATCGCGGCGCTCCTTTCGGCACTAGACCGTTTTGCGCCCTTCAGGGTTTATGCCCGCTTTCCCGGCTCTGCTAGTCCCAACATTCGGCCAATCTTCCGCACCGGGCCAGGCGGTGAAGGCCCAGTTCAAGCGGCCCCACCTTGTACGTTGATGACCGATGGAACCGAGACCCGCGGTGCAGGTGCTGCTCGCGCCCGCGAACATCTGGCGTGCCGGGCTCGTCCTCGCGGCCGTCGTCGCCGCGGCGTTCTTCGTCCGCTTCGTGCTCGTCGACGCGGGATCGCTGATCGCCATGCTGGTGATGGCGTGGTTCCTGTCGCTCGCCATGGAGCCCGCCGTGCGCCGCCTGTCCCGGCGGATGCGCCGCGGCACGGCCACGCTGCTGGTGATGGCGCTGTTCATCCTCACCCTGGCGATCTTCCTCCTGCTGTTCGGCGGCCTGTTCGTCCGGCAGGTCGCGGTGCTGCTGAAGGCGCTGCCCGACGTCATCACCGCCGTCGTCGACTGGGTCAACGCCCGCTTCGGCACGCGCTACGACATCTCCGCCATCCTCGCCTCACTCAACCTGACCCCGCAGCAGGCGGCCTCGTACGCGCAGGGAGCGCTCAACGGCGTCCTCGGCCTGCTGGGGACGGTGGCGGGGACGGTGTTCAACCTGTTCACCCTGGTGCTGCTGACGTTCTACTTCTCGGCCGACGGGCCGGCGCTGCGCCGGTGGATCGCGCAGTTGCTGCCCGGCCGGACCCAGCAGGTCTTCATCAACGTGTGGGACGTCTCCACGGCCAAGACCGGCGGGTACGTCTCCTCCAGGCTCGTCCTCGCCACGATCAACGGCATCGCCTCGGCGCTGGTGTTCCTGGCGATCGGCATGCCGTCCTGGCTCGCGCTCGGGGCGTGGACCGGCCTGGTCGCCCAGCTCGTGCCCACCATCGGCACCTACATCTCCATCGCCCTGCCGGTGGTCGTGGGGCTGGTGTCGCCCCGTCCCTGGATCGGCCTGGCGGCGCTGGTCTGGGGCGTGCTGTACCAGCAGGTGGAGAACCTGACGCTGGAGCCGAAGATCAGCTCGCGGGCCATGGACATCCATCCCGGGGTGTCCTTCGCGGCCGTCATCCTGGGGGCGTCGCTGTTCGGCGCGATGGGCGCGCTGCTGGCCATCCCCGTGGTGGCCATGCTGCACTCGCTGATCGACACGTTCGTCACCCGTCAGGAGCTGCAGGAGCCGGCCGCCGCCACCCGGGTGCCCCCACCGGCCGACCGGAAGAAGCCGCCGCCACCGAAGTGACGCCGGCCTCCTCCGCGAGGGCCGCCTACGGCATGCCCGCTCTGTTGAACGCCTTCATGTCCTTCCCGTACACGGCCAGCGCGTAGATGACGAGGACGTCGAAGACGATGATGATGACGGACCAGAACGGGTAGGCGGGCAGCCAGGCGAAGTTCACGAACGCCTGGATGGCGGCGAGGGTGATCCCGACCACCCGTCCCCAGGTCTTGCCCGACATGACGGCGAGTCCGGCGAGAAAGACGACCACCCCTATGGCGATGTGGAACCATCCCCAGGCCGTGAAGTTGACCGGGACCGCCAGGTTGTTGGGCGTGATGACGTAGAAGCCCCTGTGAAGGAGCCCCACCAGGCCCATCAGCGCCTGGAAGAAGCCCAGGATGATCATGCTGATGCCGGCGAACATCACCCAGCCGAGCCAGCCGCTTGGCTGTGGCTCCCTCGTCACGGGAGCCGTCTCCGCCCGCTCCACCTGACGCTGCTGGGGCACCGCCTCCGAGATGTCCTCCCGGGACACCGGGTGCTGCTGGGTGCGTCCGTAACGTGGTTCTTCCATGATCGGCTCCCTCCGCACGGCGGAGCTTGCGTTCAGCGGTCGAACAGCTCAGGCGCATGCTCGCCGCTCCTGCCCTTGTTTCCTACCCGGGGCCTTTCCCCTTCTTCGCAAATCGCTACAAAAGTGGGCAAATTCCCATGGAGGCTTTTTTGCCTGTTCGCGGCGCTCGCCGGGCCGAGAAAAGGGGACCACGGGAACATGACCCCCGACGCCCAGGCCGTGGCCGCCGCGCCGCGCCGGCCACTGGCGCCGCTCGCCCTCGCCCAGTTCATCTGCAGCTTCGCGGGCTCCAACATGAACGTGATGATCAACGACATAGGCGCGGACCTGAACACGACGGTGCGCGGCGTGCAGGGCACGATCACGCTGTTCCTGCTGGTCATGGCGGTGCTCATGATCCCCGCCAGCAAGCTGACCGACCGCTGGGGCCGCAAGCGGTGCTTCCTGACGGGCCTCGCCATGTACGGGGCCGGCGCCCTGATCAGCGCGTTCTCCCCCGGTCTCGGCGTGCTGATCCTCGGCAACTCGCTGCTGGAGGGGGTGGGGACGGCGCTGCTGATCCCGCCGGTCTACATCCTCGCGACGATGGCGTACGACGACCTCCCCTCACGCGCCAGGGCCTTCGGCCTGATCAGCGGGATGGCCGGGGTCGGAGCGGCGGCGGGCCCGCTGATCGGCGGGTTCATCGCCACGGCGATCGACTGGCGGGCCGCGTTCCTCTTCCAGGCGGCCGTCGTCGCGTTGATCGTCCTCCTCAGCCGCCGGCTCGTCGATCCCGTGGCCCCGGATCCGGCCCGCCCCTTCGACGTCGCGGGAGCGGTCCTGTCCGCGACCGGCATGTTCTTCGTGGTGTTCGGGATCCTCCAGGCCGGCGCCGACACCACGCTGCTGGTGGTGTTCCTCGCCGTGGGCGCCGTCCTGCTGGCCTGGTTCTTCCTGCACATCCGCTCCCGTGAGCGCGCGGGGAAGGAGCCGCTGCTGTCGACGGGGCTGTTCCACGACCGTACGTCCAACCTCGGCCTGGTCACCCAGAACATGCAGTGGCTGATCCTCATGGGTACCTCGTTCACCGTCTCCGTCTTCCTCCAGACGGTCCGGGGCTACAACGCGATCCAGACCGGCGTCATCTTCACCGCGGCGACCGTGGGCGCTCTCGTCTCCTCGCTGGCGGCGGAACGGCTCGCCAGGAGGCATACGCAGAAGACGCTGATCGTGGCCGGTTTCGCCATGACCGTGGCGGGGGTCGTGGTGCTGCTCGTCCTGGTCGGGGCGGCGTCGAGGGTCATCGCCTTCACGCCGGGACTGCTGCTGATCGGCCTGGGCGTGGGCGTGATGCTGACCCCGTCGGTCAACGTCGTGCAGTCCAGCTTCCCGGAGGGACTGCAGGGCGAGATATCCGGGTTGTCGCGCAGCGTCTCCAACCTCGGCTCGTCGTTCGGCACGGCGATCGTCGGAACGATGCTCATCGCCAGGGCGGCCGAGGGGAACCGGGCCTACGCGCTCGCCATGGTCGCTCTGGCGATCTTCGCCCTGATCGGACTCGCCGCCGCCGTCAGCCTCCCCGGGTCTCCACGCGGTCGAGCTGCTCGTCCAGAGCCATGGCCGCGGCGATGAGCGCCAGGTGGGTGAACGCCTGCGGGAAGTTGCCGAGCTGCTCCCCCGACGGGCCGATCTCCTCGGCGAACAGGCCGACGTGGTTGGCGTAGGTGAGCATCTTGTCGAAGGCGTAGCGGGCCTGCTGCAGCCGGCCGGCTCGGGCCAGGGCCTCGACGTAGAGGAAGCTGCACAGGTTGAAGGTCCCCTCGCTGCCGCGCAGCCCGTCCGGGGAGGCGTCGGGATCGTAGCGGTAGACGAGACTGTCGCTGACCAGCTCCCGGCCCATGGCGTCGAGGGTGCTCAGCCAGGCCGGGTCGTGGGGGGCGATGAAGCCGGCGCGGGGCATGAGCAGGAGCGAGGCGTCCAGCACGTCGGTGGCGTAGTGCTGGACGAACGCCTGCCGCCGCGGGTTCCAGCCGCGCTCGACGATCTGGTCGAAGACGGCGTCGCGGGCGCCCGTCCAGCGGGCGAGGTCGGCAGGCCGCGAGTAGGCGGAGGCCATGCGGATGCCGCGGTCGAAGGCGACCCAGGTCATCAGGCGGCTGTAGGTGAAGTCCTGGCGTCCGCCACGGGTCTCCCAGATGCCCTCGTCGGGGCGGTCCCAGGCGTCGGCCAGCCAGTCGAGCACCCCGGAGAAGGACCGCCAGCCGTGGATGCCGCCGACCTCCTGGGCCTGCGCCAGGGCGTCGGCGACCTCGCCGTAGATGTCGAGCTGGAGCTGGCTCGCGGCGGCGTTGCCGGCCCGGACCGGCCCGGATCCCTGGTATCCCTCCAGGTTGCCGAGGACCTCCTCGGTCAGGTGCGGGTCCCCGTCGACCCGGTACATGATCTGCAGAGGCTCGCCCGAGGCGGTGTTCCCGGCCTCCAGACGCTCACGCAGCCATGCGCGGAAGGACTGGGCCTCCTCGACGAAGCCGAGGTCGATCAGAGCCCGGACGGACAGGGAGGCGTCGCGGATCCAGGTGTAGCGGTAGTCCCAGTTGCGCTCCCCGCCGATCTGCTCGGGCAGGCCCATCGTGGCCGCGGCGATCGGCGCGCCGGTGGGCGCGTACGTGAGCAGTTTGAGGGTGATCGCCGACCGGTTGACCATGTCCTGCCAGCGCCCCCGGTAGCGGGACGCGCGCAGCCAGTCGTGCCAGAAGGCGCGGCAGGACTCGACGCTGCCGCGTACCTCGTCGGTGGTCAGGAGGGGCGGGGGCCGCTCGCCGGGGCCGCTCGTGGTGGTCAGGGCGACGAAGGCCGTCTCCCCGGCCTGGAGGGTGAGTTCGGCGGTCAGGTCGTCGCCGTCGGGACGCAGCGTGACGGACGGGGTGGCCTGCAGGCGCAGGTCCGTACCGGGGCCGTGGAAGAGGGCCGAGCCGTCGTCGAGGAGGGTGAGGGCGTGCGGCGCCCGCCCGTAGTCGAAGCGGGGGCGGCAGACGAGGGTGAAGGGCAGCGCGCCGCGTACCACCCGGACGACCCGGATCAGCCGGTGCCGACCGGAGGGGCTGCCCGAGGGGTTCGGCTCCATGAAGTCGGCGACCTCCCCCACGCCGTCGGGAGCCATGAAACGGGTGACGAGGACCGCGGTGTCCGACAGGTAGAGCTGCCGGACGGTGACTCCCGCGACGCGTCCGGAATCGACGGAGAGCCGGCAGTATCCGCCGCGTTCGCTGTCGAGGATGGAGGCGAACAGGCTCGGGGAGTCGAACCGGGGCGCGCACCACCAGTCGATCGTGCCGGTCTCGGAGACGAGCGCGACGGTCTGCAGGTCCCCCACCACGCCGTGGTCCGCGATCTGCGGGTACGTGTCCATCAGTGCCTCCATCGTGTCGCCATGGACGCCGGGCGGACCAGACGGTTGGCCGCTCCCACCGGCTCCAGGTCGGTGACGCTCGACGCGCCCGGCGGTTCGGGGGCGGCGGGCAGGGGCAGGCGGCGGATCGCGATCATGGCGGCGTCGTCGCCGAGCCGCCCGCGGGTGTAGACGGTGAGATCGGCGCACACCCGCTTCAGCAGCCCGTCGGGGAACTCCTTCGTCCAGGCGGCGATCCGGTCGGCCAGCGGGTAGAACACGCCCGCGGTGTCGCGCGCCTCGGTGACGCCGTCGGTGTAGAGCAGCAGCAGGTCGCCCTCCTCGAAGCGGAACGAGCAGACGCTGTATCCCTCGTCGCCGAGGTGCCCCAGGCCCAGCGGCGGCGCCGGGCGCTCGCACTCCAGCGGCGTGACCTTGCCGGCGTGCACCAGCAGCGGCGGCGGGTGGCCGCAGTTCACCATGGTGAGCACCGGCTCGTCGTCCGCTATGTCCAGGGTGATCGCGGTCACGAAGCTCTCGTCGTCCGCCTGCCACGTCCCGGCGGACTCGTACGGGTTGAACCCCGCGCTGTCCTCGAGGTCGGCGGCGAGCTCCGGCAGGGACAGGCCCCGGCGCGCGGCCTCGCGGAAGGCGCCGACGAGCGCGGCGGCGTCGGAGATGGCGGGAAGGCCCTTGCCCCGGGCGTCGCCGATGATCAGACGGGTGGCGCCTTCGGTGCGTACGGCCGCGTACAGGTCGCCGCCGATCCGGGCCTCGGCCGCGGCGGCCAGGTAGACGGAGGCCAGCCGGAGCGAGCCGAGCGACTCGGGCAGCGGGCGCAGCAACGCTCGCTGCGCGGCCTCGGCGACCGAGCGCACCTGCACCAGGACCCGCCGCTCGCGGTCCCGGACGAGGCAGAACAGCACCACGAACGCCGAGACCAGGATCATGGCGATGAGCTCCGCCCGCTCGTTCCCGGTGCCCATCAGATGGTGATGGAAGCCGATGATCATCTCGGCCCCGACGGCGAGCAGCCCGATCAGGCCCGTGAACCACGCTCCGGCGAAGGAGGCCGTGATCGCGGGGGCCGCCACCAGCAGGGCGCCGAAGCGGACGGTGCTGGGGGACAACAGGTCGGCAGCCGTGATTATCACGATCATGGCCAGCGGAATCACCGCCAGTGCGTGGTCGCGCAGTGATGGTCGCCCCCACGGATGCGGGTTTCCCCGAAATCCCACGTTTTCTGTCTACCTGTTGCCATCCGGAGGCCGAAAGACGCATGGTCAGCTCTTGGGGAAGGCTTTGATCTCCTCGGCCGGCGGAGCCGGCGCCGCGGCCAGATGGTCCTGGAGCTCACGGTGACGGAACTGGTAGGCGATCCCGGAGATCCGCAGCAGCCCCGCGTCATAACACCAGTGCAGGAAGCGGCCCAGCCGCCACGGCAGCCGGCCTCGCGTCGACAGGAGAAGCCCCAGGTAGCGGCGCGACAGCAGCGGGGACCATGACGCCACGAGCGACATCCCGAACACCGCGCCCGCCGCGACCGCCGTCACGGCCGGGAGCCCGTCCAGCAGCCCGGCGAACCAGATGCCCAGGATGAACCCGAGCCCCGGGCCGAAGGTGAGGGCGTCCACGAGGGTCAGGAGGGCGTCGTTCCTGACGATCATCCGCGCCTCGACGCCCCTGCGAAGACCGGCGGGGCCGTCCTCCCCGCTCCTCCCGCTCGTCATCCCGGCTCCGAACAGGAGGCCGAACACGATCGGCACCCACAGCGGAAGATCGGTGCCGAACTTCAGTACGATCCCCACTCCCGCCAGCGAGCCGCCCGCCGCCGCGAGCACGCCTCCCAGCACGGCGCTCCTGCGGTCACGTACGCCGCGGACCCCGCGGAAGCCGACCTCGTCCGCCGGGGACCACACCTCCCGCCAGGCGCTGAAAGGCTCCTTCAGCAGGCTCAGAGCCACGGTGCCTGGCAGGAGGAGCAGCCCCAGCGCCATCACCGTACGGCCCTGCACCTGGCCGTCAACGACGTCGAGCTGCGAGATCACCAGGACGAAGGCGGCGACGACGACGGCGACCCCGGGAAGACAGGTGGCCAGGGCCACCAGCGCGCCGATGGCCCGCGGGCGGTCTCCGGCCAGCGGCCACAGCTCGTACAGGACGAGATCGGTGCTGGACAGCACACGTCCGTGGAACGGCGGCCGGCTCTCGTTGCGGTGCAGATGACGGGCGAGGACGGCCAGCCAGGCGCGGGTCTGCTCGGCGCTCGGCCCCTTTCCTGCCGGATCCGCCGCGGCCAGGCGGGCGGGGATGAACAGGCCGAGGAGATGCTCCCGTACGGACGGCTCGTCGGGGAACTCCGTGAGGTCCTGCGGGGAGCGCACGTAGCGCCCGGTGAGCGGGTCGCGTTCCTCGTAGACGCTGACCGCCAGGGTCAGCCGCCACGGGGTGGCGAGCGCCCCGGCCAGGACGTGGCCGTCGCGGGTGAGCGCGTCCAGGACCGGCCGCCAGCGGTCCGGGTCCTCCTGGTCGGTGACGGCCTGGATGAACCGCCACGCCTTGTCGCTGGTCACCTCCTCCACGGTGACGCGGGCGACGCCTCGGGGGGCGGCCCGGTCGGCGACCAGGGTGTCGTACTGGTCCGTGCGGCAGGTCACCACCAGGCTGCAGCGCTCCAGCCCGTGCTCGTAGTCCTCCAGCGCGCGCAGGGCGCGGGCGGCCCGCGAGCCGTAGCCCGGCTCGTCGGTCTCGTCCATCTCGTCCAGCCCGTCGATGACGGGCAGGATCCGCTCCGCCTCCACGAGCGTGCGCGCGGTCACCGGCTTCAGGCGGAACGCCGCGGTGAGGTGCCGGGCGAGCGTCTCCCTCACCGGCAGGTCGGGATCCAGGCTCGCCGCCGAGATCCGCACCGGGACGGGGTCGTCCGGCTGCCTGCCGCGGAGCAGCTCCAGGATCAGCTCGATCGCGAGCACGGTCTTGCCCGAGCCCGCCACGCCGGAGATCACGAGTCGCCGAGGCGCCGGAAGTCCGAGGAAGTAGGCGGCCACGTGCCCGAGGTCGCCGGTGGGCGGGGCGGAGACCTGGCCCCCGGTGGGGTGGAACGCGAACTCGACGTCGATGACGGCGTCCTTGCCCTTGCGGCCCAGCAACTGCGCCCGCTGCGCCCTCTCCTCGGCCAGCACCCGCCCGGCCAGCAGGATCGCCGCCGCCTGGGGGTCGGTGTCGGCCAGCCGCCGCGCCTGCCACCACGCGATCACGGTGACCGCGGTGCCGACGAGCGCGAACGCCGCGCCGGCCGGGTCCACGTCGCCTGGATAGCGCTGCCACAGCCGCAGCACGGCCGCGACCAGCACGGCCGTCCCCGCCGCCACGCCCGCCCACGACCACCGGGCCCGCGTGCGCCGGTTCACGCCCGGCAGCCGGTCGGGAGCGCGCATCCGGCCAGGAAGTCGCCGACGAGCCGGTCGTAGCGAGCGCGGTCGACGTTCCACGCCTCCGTGTGGGCGCCGGCGGGGAACGGCTCGAACTGGATCCGCCAGTGCAGCCGCCGGCCGGCCTCGACCAGGCCGTACGCCTCCTGGATCGGGTGGTCGGTGTCGGGAACGGTGTGGATCAGCAGGAGCGGCGGCCTGGTCCCCGGCGGGTGGCGGATCAGGCTGAGCCGGTCGGTGTCGACCCCCGTGCGCCATTCGGTGACCAGGGTCGACAGGCCCGCGACGAAGCCGGGCAGGCCGTTGTTCCTGGCGCCCTGTTCCGCGGTCATCCGTACGTCGATCATGGGTGCGTCCATGATGACCCGGTCGACCAGGCCGGCGAGCGGCGATCTGGCCAGGAACTGGCCGACGATCTGGCCGCCCATCGAGGTGCCGTAGAGGACGAACCGCCGCGCCCCCATCGTCTGGGCGTGCCGCAGGGCGGCCTCCAGGTCGCGCCACTCCGAGTCGCCCAGGTGCAGCAGCCCGTCCGGGGAGGGCGGCGCCCCCTCGTCGTTGCGGTAGCTGACGGCCATGAACGGCAGCCCCAGCCGGTGCACCACGGGAAGGATCTTCAGCTCCGCCTTGCGCCGCCCGTTCTGCCCGTGGACGGCCACCACCCACGTGTCGCCCTTGCCGGGCACCTGCCAGGCCGGCGCGGGCCCGAGCTCGGTCGGCACCATGGTCTCGGTGAAGCCGATCCCCCAGGCGACCTCGGGGTCCCCGGGCGGCACGTTGCCGAAGAAGCCGGGGGTGCCGAGCGACGGCACCGCACCGCGCAGCACCCGGCGCGTCACCCGCCCGGGAGCGCGGGCGACGACGTCGCCCAGCATGGAGTACGCGCCGGTCCACTCCAGCCAGTACGTGCCGGGCTTGCCGGTCTCCGGGGTCTGCTCCAGCGTCACCCGATCACCCTCCACGGCGAGCACCCTGGTGTTGCTCGTGCCGTAGTGGATGACCTTGATTCCCTGGTCACTGCCGTACCACGCCCCCGCCCCCGCCGCCGCGACGAGAGCGACGAGCACCACCACCCCCGCGACTAACGCCTTCCGCCGCCACCGGGGCCGCCTCTCACCGCCTGATGTCATGGACAATGGTCAGCCGAACTCTCCCGAGGAAATCTGGCGATGCGCCAACTCGGGGTGATCGATGGAGCTGGGCTGACCGTAATCCATATCGTCCTCGGCGTAATAGAAGCTTCCCGCAACCACATATCCCGCACCAGGAAAGGCGGACTCGATCGAGAACAGATGAGCCCCGGCCGCGACTTCGACGCCGAGGCTCGACAGCTGTTCCCGTCGGCTGTCTGAGGCGAGGTCAACGGAAATCCATTCGTAACGGCTCCGCAGCTCCATGGCGCTGACAGACCTGAACATCAGATCGACACGCGAGGTCGCGTCTCTCGTGATGTTGCTGCGTAGCAGCAACACGCGATGACTCACCTGATATGACCACAGTTGAAACTGCCTGTCCATGCGCAGCGGAAATTCGATGGCGAGCACCGACCTTTCATGCATAGGGGTTCACCTGCCTGACTCCGCCGATATAGAAATCGATCTTACCCAGGGTGCCGGCGTCGTGGAAGAAGGCGAGCTCCAGATCCGTCGCCCCACCTATCTGACGGGCATTTCTGCTCAACGACTGCCCCACCGCAGAACGGACACCGTTCTCCGCGCCATGCATGTCGTCCAGGACGAACGAGACGCGGAATCCAGGACTCTCGAATTTGAGCAGATTCGCGGCGGTCCAGACCGTTCCTCTCCAGTCCTTGTCGTTCATGAGGTGTTCGGCGCCCTCCCTTTCTGCGGCGAAGGCCTCGGCACGGTGCTCTAGACCGAGCACGATGTGCTGCTCCCCACAGTTGTGGACGAGCAGCGGCGTGGCTCCCGCTGCCGCATAGAAGGTGTGCAGGTCCGCGACGGTGAGGTCGTAGACAGCGGGGTGATCTTCCGTGGGCCTCGTGCCGAGAACCCTGACGATGTCGCCGTCCGGAGTGCGCAGACGGTCGGCGCGCGTCAGCTGGTCCGCGCGGACCCACTCTCGATCCCGGGTGTCCCAGAACAGGTGGTGTTCGGTGGCGAGGATGACGCCGGTGGCGCTGCCCTTCTTGCCGTCGGTGTCGACCGTGATCTGGATGAGATTGAGGTAGCCGACGCCCGAGAAGGCGGCGAGAACCGGCTTCGGCACGGTCCTGCCCGTCAGCGGGTCGGTGGACAGGACCTTGTCGCCGGGCCTGATCCGCTCGATCGCCTTGGTGGTGCCGTCCGCCAGTTTGACCATGGTGCCCGCGGCGAAGCTGTTGCAGCTCGGGCCTGCCCCGGAGGACGCCTTGGGCTTGCCCGCCCTTCTGGCCGCCGCCTTGCCCGCCGCCGCCTTGCCAACCGCGGCGCCGGCGGACTCGCCGCCCTCGGCGGCCGCTCCGCCGCCGCGGCCCAGGGCGTTTCTGGTCCTGCTGGCCGCCTTGCTCGCCGCTCCGGCGACCGCCCTGCCGGTCGCGGTCGTGGCGAGTTTGCCGAGTGCGGCGCCCACTCCCTTGCCGACGCCCCAGCCCGCCGCGCCGGTGACGGCGCCGATCGCCGCGGACTTGACCGCGCCCCCGGCGCTCCACTCGTCGCGTGGGGTCGAGACCAGGTAGCCCGCCAGGTTGCCGGCGGCTCCGCCGGCGGCGGCGCAGCCGATGCTGCCGGCCCCTGCCGTCGCGGCCTCGCAGCCGACCGTGACGACGACCGCGACGGTGACGTTGACGATGGTGGCCTTGTGCTCCTGCCAGATCTTCTTCGCCTTGCAGCCGAAGCTCCACCGGCCGCAGTGCGGCGGGTTGCTCGGCGGGGGAGGCGATGAGTAGCCACCACCACCGCCGCCACCCCCGCCACCGCCGCCGCCCCCACCGCCGCCGCCTCCGCCGCGGGAGGGCGGGTTGCACGGGTTCGACGAGATGATGCCGCACTGGGTGCCGCCGTCGTACATCAGGCCGTCGGGGTCGGAGCCGGTCACCGGGTTGTTGTCGGCGTAGGCGTAGCCGTTCCAGCTCTGCGGGTCGGAGACGTCGAAGACGGGGTCGACGGAGATGAAGCGGCCGGTCTCGGGGTCGTACTCGCGGGCGCCGAGATGGGTGAGGGCGGTGGCCTCGTCGATGACGCCGCCGACGAAGCCCTTCTGGCCGGGCCAGGACGTGGGCGCGAGGCCGCGCTGCTGCCCGAACGGGGTGAAGCGGCGGCGGCTGGTCGTCTGGGTGGCCGTGTCGTCGACGGAGGAGTCGGCGGTGCCGTGGTGGTCGGCGCCGAGCCAGGTCACGCCCTTGCCGGTGCGGGTGGCGATGGTCTGGCCGGCGAAGTCGTAGTAGCGGGTCGCGGTCTTGGCGCCCGTCCTGGCGTCGAGCCGGATCTCCATGCCGGCGACGTACAGGGTGGTGGAGGTGGGGTCGCGGCGGATGAGCCGTTCGCCGCCGGCGGCGTAGACGAAGGTGCTGACGCCGGAGGGGTCGGTCGACTTCGCCAGATGGCCCTCGACGTCCCACTCCAGGACGCGGCCGGAGCCGCGTTCGGTGGTGTTGCCCGCCTTGTCGTAGGTGTAGGTGTCGATCTGGCCGTCGCGCGTCCCGCCCTGGTGCGCGACCGAGGTCAGCGTGTGCGGCTGCGGCTTGCCGGCGCCCGCGTAGGTGTAGGTCTTGGTGACATCGCCCGCCGCCCGGTGCTCGGTCTCCTTGGTGCGGTTGCCGACGGCGTCGTAGGCGAAGGACTGCCAGTACGGCGCGGGCCCGCCGACGACGCCCTGCGACGGCCCGGTGGCGCAGTCGTCCGTGGAGGTCCAGGCGTCGGTGAGGCGTTGCAGCCAGTCCTGGCGGAAGCACTGCGTGTCGGGCGTCTGGCCGGACGGCGTGTCGGCGATCTTGGTGATGTTGCCGGACGGGTCGTAGCTGTAGTGGGTGTCGGCCACCGAGATGGGGGCGGTCTCCCGCTCGAACACCGAGCGGGTGAGCCGGTTGGTGCCCTCCTCGTAGAAGTTGGTCTCCTTGACCCGCTTCAGCCCGGTGCTCATCGTCAGGCTGAGGATCTGCCCGAGCTTGGAGTACGTCGTCGAGGTGACGTAGTTGGTCAGGCCCCGCATCGTGGTCGGGTTGCCGAGCTGGTCGTAGTCGTACAGGAGCGTCTCGCCGAGCAGGCCGCCCGCGGCGGGCAGCACGGTGCGGTGGACGGTGCCGTCGGGGTTGTAGTCGGTCGTGGTCTTGTACGTCCCGGCCAGCCCGCCCTCGGCGGCCGGGATGACGACCTGGGTGCCGGTGGGCCGGTAGGCGTGGTCGAAGCCGGTGACGGCGCTGCTGTAGGCGTCCGTGGCGCCGGTGGCGGCGTTCTTGACGTAGCGGGTGGAGCCGGTGGGCTGGCCCTTGACGACGGTGCCGTCGGGCAGCTTGTCGAACGTCCACTCGGCGAGCTTGGCGCCGGCGGCGGAGGTGCCCGCGTACGCGGCGGTCCTGCGGCCGAGGGCGTCGTAGGTGAGGAACACGCTGGAGCCGCGGGCGTCGGTCACCGTCGTGAGCAGGTCGTTCCTGTCGTCGTAGGTGAGCTTCGCGGTGCCCTTGTCGGGGTCGTCGACCTGGGTCATCCGGCCGCGCAGGTCGTAGTGGTAGGCCCACACGTTGCCGGCGGTGTCGGTGACGGTGGCCGGCCTTCCCGCCCGCGTGTAGGTGTATTTGGTGGCGTCGTAGTCGCCGGTGGGGGCGTCGCCCTTGTACTGGCGGACCTCGACGGTCTCGCCCTGCCCGTTGGTGATCGTGGTGGTGGGGGTGCTCCCCGGCGGCGGGTCGACGCTGATCCGGTCGCCGCCGTACGTGGTGGTGGTGCGCCACTGCTCGGTGCCGCGCCTGCGGAAGATCTGCGCGGTCGGCCACTCCATGCCGTTGTAGACGGTGACGTTCTGGCCGGGGACGTCGTCGTCGCTGCCGGGGACCCACAGGGTGCTGCCTGGGTCGCCCTCGGTGTAGTAGTCGTCGTTCGCCTTGTACACCAGGCCGCGGGTGTCGTAGAAGGTGTCGTTGATCAGCCGGCCGCCGCCGGGGGCGGGCTGCTGGGTCTGCCGGGCGCGCAGCAGGCCGTCGTAGAGGGCGTAGCCGGTCGTGTAGGTCGCGTTGTCGGCGCGCAGGGTCGAGGTGGAGACGGTGGTGGGGCCGTCGGCGCGGATCTGGTAGCCGAACCTCAGGTTCGGGGTGGAGGCGTAGCTCCCCTTGGCGTGGCCGGGCAGCCAGACGCCGGTGAGCCGGCCGAGCGGGTCGTAGGCCAGGTCGGCGCGCTTGCCGTTCGCGTCGGTGGTGGCGGTGGGGAGGCCCCAGGCGGGCTCGACCTCGGTGGTGGTGACGTGGCCGAGCGCGTTGGTCTCCTGCTTGGCGGTGACCAGGCCGGTGGCCGGGGTGTAGGAGGTCTTCGTGGTGGTGCCGTTGGGGTCGGTGACCACCAGCGGGCGGCCGTAGACGTCGAAGGTGGTGGAGCCGGCGGTGACGTACTGCGGGCCGCCGTTCCACGAGCCGAGCTTCTCGGTCCTCGTGACGTCGCCCTTGGACGGCGGCACGCCGAACGCCTTGCCGTCGTAGAACTTGCGCACGTCGGAGGTCACGTCGGCGGGCCGGTCGGGGGTGGCGGCGCACGCCCTGCTGAGGGTCTCGACGCGGCTGGCGTAGGAGAGCATCCAGCGGGCGGTGTCGCGGGCGTACGTGGTGCTGACGCAGCTGTCGTCGTCGGCGGTGGCCTCGTCCCCGAGGTCGTCGACCTGGGTGGGCAGGCCGTCGGTGTTGTAGTCGGTGTCGGTCGTGGTGTACCGCCAGCCGCCCGACGCGAGCGCGGTGCGCGTGCGCTCCTTGTCGGTGCGTACCATGTGCGCGCTGGTCGTGGCCCATGAGCGGACGCGCTGGGCGGTCCGCTTCGTCCAGTAGCCGGTGATCGTGCCGGTCAGAGCGGGCCCGGACGGGCCGTCGTAGTGGATCTCCTCGCGGACGCGGCCCTGCAGGGGGTCGGCGTCGGTCACGGCGGCGCCCGTGGAGTCGGTGACCTTGACGTCCCGTCTGCCGCCGCCGGACAGCTCGTCGCCGTCCATGCCGCGGAAGTAGGTGAACTCGGCCTTCGACCGCTGCTCCCCCGCCGCGCCGCGCAGCACGCGGACCTTGCCGTAGCCGCGCCACTCCGACCAGGTCTTGTACTTCTCCTTGGTCAGCCCGTCGTCATCGTCGTGGTGCCAGGCGCCGCCGCCCAGATACTCGTACGTCTCCAGGACGTCGGGGGCGCCGCCGGTGCGGTCGATCTGCTGGATCTGGGTGACGACGTAC
This sequence comes from Nonomuraea wenchangensis, assembly GCF_900111685.1. GTDB lineage: Bacteria > Actinomycetota > Actinomycetes > Streptosporangiales > Streptosporangiaceae > Nonomuraea > Nonomuraea wenchangensis. Next base: position 546,998 of record NZ_FOHX01000004.1, on the reverse strand, counting down.
TTGTGGAACCAGTCGGGCTTGGGCGAGGTGGCGCCCTCCGGGGACCAGTACTGCGGGTAGCAGCGGCGGGTGTTGGAGTCCGGCGCGGGGGTGTTGCCCGCGGTGCAGTCCTCGCCGGAGTACGTGACGGACAGGGCGCCGCCGGTCTCGTTGTCGATCGCCGAGATCCGCCACTTGGTCAGCGGCGGCCGTCCCTCCAGGGCGTCCACCCGGTTGGGCCGCTGCACGCCGGCGAACCTCACCGCCGGCAGCGACGCGGCCCCGCCGACCTTGCCGGTGTGCTGGATCCCGGCCAGCCAGAGCCCCGCCGCCGTGCCGTCGCCGGGCGCGCGCATCTGCTGGTCCAGCGTCCAGGTGTCGACGTTCCTGTACGCGCTCCCCGACAGCACCTGGGTGGTGACGGACGCCAGCCGCTTACGGGTCCAGAACGTGGGCGAGTAGCGGTCGAGGCACTTGTCGCCCGCGTCGCAGCTCTGGTCGTAGGGGACGTCCGGCCAGTACTTGGCGTTGTCCTTGGTGAACTTGCCCTCGGCGCAGTCGAAGGACGACGTCGGGACGCAGCGTTCCTTGGCGTCGAAGACGACCCGGGCGGGGGCGGACGAGGTGAAGATCGCGTCCGAGCGCTGGCCGTAGTCGATGCGCTTGAGGTAGCCGCCGCGGTCGTAGCGGGTGGGCGTGCCGTTGGGGACGCCGTCGGTCAGGGTGGTGACGTCGCGGCGGTAGTAGTTGGACTCCTTGCCGTACCAGAAGGTGCTGACGGTGCCGTGCGGGTCCACGACGTAGTCGAGGTTCCATCGCCACGCCTGCTGGCACCAGGAGTCGGAGAAGGAGCTCTTGTGGCAGGGCTCGCCGTCGTCGTCGCCGAACACCGGGACGGTCCACGTGGACTGCGTCTCGGCCTGGCCGTCGCCCCAGCCGGGCAGGTGGTTGCGGCCGAAGTAGTACTGGGTGCCGTCGGGGGTGGTGACGCGCCAGTGCTCGCCGTCGAGGTCGCCGTTGTCCGCGCCCGACAACTTCTCGATCCTGGAGCCGTCGTCGTCCTTCGGCTGCCAGGTGCCGGTCGCGTCGTCCAGGATCAGCTCGGTGGCCTGGCCGTTCAGCGACAGGGTGGCGTTGTGGTTGCCCCAGCACTGGTCGTTGCGCTTGGGGGTCACGCCGTCGTCGGCGCACGCCTTGTAGCGGCGCTCGATGAAGCCGGGCCAGTAGTCGAAGCCCTCGCCGATCCAGGACGCCTGGTTGTTGGTGGCCACCGTGCGGCCGTCGACGCTGCCCGAGGAGTAGACGAAGCCGACGTTGGGGGTCGGCCCGCCCGGGGTCGGGGGCAGCCGGAGCGGATAGGACCAGGTGAACGCGCCGCTCTGGTTGCTGACGCTCCAGGTCGCCGACGGCGACAACGACGTGGCCTCGTACGTGCCGGCCGCGCCCGACGGGGCCGCCTCGGCCGCCAGCGTGGTCGTCGCGGCCCCGGTGAGGTCGACGTCGGCGGCCAGCCGGCCGGTTTTGACGTCGTTGCGGGTGGGGAGCGGCGTCCTGGTCTGGCAGCGGGGCAGGTCGGGCGTGGTGGCCGCGCAGGCGGGCAGCCGGACCAGGCGCAGGCGGGAGGCCCAGTCGCCGCCGTAGGCGTAGCGGAAGCCCGAGTAGTCGACCTCGACCGTCGTGCGGGCCTCGCCAGGCGGCGGGGTCTGCGGGGTGAGCTGGAGGCCGAGGCCCGCGATGCGGGACCGGCCGGCGGTGGCCGCGTCCAGCGTCCGGACCTGGACGGCGGGGGCGGGCCGCGCGGCGGCCAGGGATTCACCTCCGGCGCCCGCCGCCTGGCTCAGCCAGACCGGCAGGTCACCGGCCCGCACCGGCCGCCCGCCGCCCGGCTGTCCGGAAGAGGCGGCGGCGCTGGCGGCGGCGGGGGCCGGGGGCTGGACCACCGCTGTGCCTGCGCGGGGCCAGGCCACGGCCGGTGGGGCCTTCAGGTCGTACGCGGCACCGGGGTCCGTCAGTGGCGCGCGTGCCTTGACGGCGTGGCCGGGCACCGGACGCTGCTCCTGGACCTGCTGCCAGGCCGGATCGCCGCCGGTGGCCCGGGCGGCGACCGGCGCGGTCAGCGTCACCGGCAGCGCGACGGCCAGGACGGCGGCCAACTGGGTCCAGCCTCGCTGTGAACCGGGCACGGCTTTCCTCCGGAAGGGGGGCGTCGGTGAGCGTGAGGGAGGGGCAGGTCTAGCCGTCGAGCGGCAGGTTCATCGCGATGTTGACGACCTGGCGGTCGGTGAGGGTGCCGGTGTAGCCGCGGACGTCGTCGATGTCGCCGCCGAAGTAGTCCACGGCGGCGCTGTTGTACCTGGCGCGGCCGAGCTGCAGCGCGCCCCCGGCCCAGCCGCCGGTCACCGGACGCTCGTCGTTGAGCTGGCCGTTGACGTAGAGGCGGATCCGCTTGGCCTGCTCGTCGTACACGCCGGCCAGGTGGGTCCAGGTGTTGAGCGCCGAGCAGTCGACGCGCTCGGCCGAGGTGGCGTGCGTCAGGGTGCCGCTCGTGGCGCTGGGGCTGGTCGAGAACGACCAGTGCGGCACCGCGACGCCGTTCTCGGCGATGAGCCGGTAGCCGAGATAGAAGGAGCTGTACGTGCCCCCGTCCTGGGCGAGGACGGTCATGGCGCGGCTCGGCAGCACGCAGGTGTCGTCACCGGACAACCGCACCCACGCCGTCACGGCGTAGCTGTGGTCGGTGCGCAGCGGTGCCGACGGGGTGGCCGCGTAGCCGGTGGTGCCGTTCAGGCTGAGCGCGCCGCCGCCGTCGAAGCCGTCGCCGGTCCAGCCGGCGCCGCCGGCGAGGGCCGCCGGCCAGCGGCTGTCGGTGACGTTGACCGCGGTGGCGCCCGTGCCCTCCTCGAACTTCCACCAGCCGCGCTGGATGGGCGGCTGCTTGGCCATTGCGGCGATCTCGTTGCCGAGCGCGGGGTCGGTGACGGTGTCCGGGTGGTCGGACAGCTCCCGCTTCCAGATCTTCACCTCGTCGATGTCGCCGGCGAAGTTCTCGATGTACGTGCCGTGCCACTGCACCCGCCCGAGCTGCAGCGGGCCGGTCGCGTCCCACGGCTTGTACGGATACGCGCCTGTCGTCGTCTGCGGGATGCCGTTGACGTAGAGCCGGAGCTGCCGCTCGGGCGCGTCCCACACCCCCGTCAGGTGCGTCCAGATCCCCGTGGTCGGCTCGGCGTCGCTGATCGCGCGGACGATGGTCATGTCGTCCACGTCGGCGTCGAACTTGTTGAAGATCCACCGCTTGTAGCCGGAGGAGTAGTAGAGCTGGAATCCGGAGCCGCGGACGGCGTTCTGGCTGACCACGGTCGAGTTCTTGCTCTTGTCGTTGAGCAGCACCCAGGCCGAGACGCTCATGCTCCGGTCGGTGTGCACGACAGGTCCCGAGGTGCTGCCGTAGCCGGTGCCGCCGTCCAGGTGCAGAGCCCCGGCCACGCGGCCACCGGACCAGGTGGCGCCGCCGCCCAGCGTCGCCGGGTGGGTCGTCGCCCCGGAGTCGGCGGCCGTGGTCCCGGCCTTCTCGTCCAGCCGCCAGTGTCCTTCGGGGCCGAACCCGGCGTTGACGTAGAAGCTGTAGACGGCGGGCGTCGTGCCGACGTTGCCCGCCCGGTCGACGGGGAAGACGAGCAGGGCGTTCAGCCAGTCGTGGCGCGGGGCGATGCGCACGTTGACGGAGGTCTGCCCGGCGGGGATCGCGACCTGGGTGGCGGCGGTGGCCTGCTCCTTGTCGTCGAGCGCCCAGCGGAAGGCGGTAACGTCGCTCTCGCCGTCGCCGGGGGCCAGCGTGAAGCTGCCCGCCCAGCCCACGCTGCCCTGCCAGGCGTCCGGCGTGCCGGCCGGGTAGTCGAGCGAGGTCACCTTCGGCAGGGTGGTCGGATCGACGGTGTCCACGGTGAACTCGCACCACTTGCTCCAGGCGCTGGAGTCGGTGCCGTCGTAGGCCTTGACCTTGTACGCGTAGCTGTGGCCGGTGACCAGGCCGGCCAGCTTCACCGAGTGGTCGGTGGCCGAGGTGGTGTACTTGTAGGCGGTCTTCCCGCCGCCGGGCATGGTCGAGGTGATGTCGTCCCACGCGGCGGTGGCGGTGTTCCAGTGGTGCAGGACGAACTCCGCCCGCACACCGTCGTTGGCCTTGTCCGGGTCGTAGATCTTGGCTTTGAGCTGGAGCGGGTTCGCCGCGTCGCCGGCGTTGACGGCCGGGCGGGCGGCGCCGGTGGCGCAGGGCGTGGCCGGGTAGGTGCCGATGCCCGACGGGGCCGCCGGCGGGGTGTTGTAGTCGATGACGAGCTTGGGCGAGCTGCTGAAGCCCTTCCAGCCCCACACGCTGCCGCCGGTGTCGTTGTAGTCCTTCAGCCCGAACGTGGTGTTCGACCAGCCGCCCTTGGCCGCCTTGACGACCGCCTTGGTCACGTCGAACTCGATGCCCTTGTCCGGGCAGGAGGAGCTGTAGCCGGCGTCGGAGGACACGCTGTCCTGCCACTCCGACCAGGACGGCTGGTGGCTCCAGGTGGTCGAGGTCGAGATGCCGCCGGTGAGCCAGAGCTGCACGGCCTGGGGGTCGGACGTGCAGCCCCACGACTTGATCTGCGTGATGCGGAAGGTCGCCCGCAGGATGTGCTTGCCGTTGACGTTGTCGGAGTCCATGCGGAAGAACGAGCGTTTGACCCCGCCGCCGTAGGCGCCGGCCTCGGGCATGTGGCTGGAGTTCCAGTACTTCTGGGCGGGGTACGCCTTGTCCACATAGGTCCAGGCCAGCTTCGATCCCGACCACTGCGGATCGAGGTACACCGGATAGACGGTGTCCGGACCGGTCAGCAGGGCCTTGTCCGGGGTGATCGCGAGCCGGTCCTGACCGACGTCCACGCCCATGACGGCCTGCCTGCCCTCGCGTCGCGGCCCCGCCTCCAGCGTGGCGAGGGCGGCCGTGGCGCCCGACGAGTCCCACATGCGCGGCGCCGGGGCGTGGAACAGCTCGGCCCCCGACTCGGTGACGGCGCTCAGGCCGCCGGTCTCCGTCCTGCGTACCGACAGACCCTTCGCGCGCATGCCGAAGGCGAGCTCGTCCAGCGCGGGGTTGGCGGCGGCCTCCCTGGTCCGCACCACCAGCACTTCCGAGAAGCCGAGCACCGACGCGGTCACCTTGAGGTCCACGCCCGGCAGCACCTCGCCGTAGGTCGCGGTGTCCCCGTCGAGCACCGGCTTCGGCAGGCTGCCCGGCCAGGTCATCGCGACCGAGCGGCCGCCCTGGCCGATGGCGGCCAGCGGCGCCGTCCCGCCGCCGGAGAAGGTCAGCTCCAGCGGGGTCGCCACGGTCCGTACGCTGCCGTCGGCGGCGAAGGTCAGGGTCGGGTCCACGTCGGCCCAGCCGCCGTCCCGCCGTACCCGCTCGGGCAGCGCCGAGGTCTCGGAGGTGAACGTGCCGTCGGGGTTGGCGAACACCTGGCGGGTCTCCGTGCGCAGCGGCCCCACCTCGACCCGCTTCTGGAGGTGCCGGGCCCGGTCCAGGGCCTCCGGTTCCGTCCGCGCGGGCACGTCCTCCGCCGCCGCCGCGTGGGCGGAAGCGGTGTGCACCGTGGTCAGGCAGCCGGCCAGCAACGTCAGGACGACGGCCAGGAGACCTTGGGGGGTGCGGCGGCGCATGAAGCCTCCAAGAAGCGTGCGTGACGGCCTACGCGGCCGCGGACATGGTGCGCCTCCGAACGTTGATGATGGATGGAAAGAACCTTGAATCACCTAGTCAAGGCCGATATACAAGATCGGGCGGCGACGCCCAGGATTGGAGCCGCATGGCCGTCGAGTTCCGGCTGTTAGGCAGCATCGAGGCGTACGTGGACGGGCGCCCGGTCGACATCGGGCCGGCCCGCCAGCGCAGCCTGCTGGCCGCCCTGCTGGTCGAGCCCGACCAGCCCGTCTCGGCGGACCAGATGGTGGAGCGCGTGTGGGGGGACCGCGCCCCGCACCAGGCCAAAGGGACTCTGCGCACCTATCTCAGCCGGCTGCGGGCCGCCCTCGCCGGCGAGGCGGAGATCACCCGCCGCGCCGGCGGATACGTCCTGACCCTCGACCCGGAGAACGTCGACCTGCACCGCTTCCACCGCCTGGTCGCGAGGGCCCGCGCCACCACGGAGGGCCCGGCGGCCATCGACCTGTTCGACCAGGCCCTCGCACTGTGGCGGGGAGAGCCCTTCGCCGAGCTGGACACCCCCTGGATCCGCGCCGTCCGCACGGAGGCGGAGAACGAGCGGATCAGGGCCGAGCTGGACCGCACTGATCTGCTGCTGCGCCACGGCCGGCATCACGAGCTGCTGGCCGCGCTGACCACACGGACGGCCGAGCGGCCGCTGGACGAGCGCCTGGCCGGACAGCTCATGCTCGCTCTCTACCGCAACGGCCGCCAGGCCGACGCCCTCGACCGCTACCAGAGCCTCCGCACCCACCTGGCCGAGGAGCTGGGCGCGGACCCCAGCCCGCCGCTGCGCCGGCTGCACCAGCAGATCCTGACCGCCGATCCGGCGCTGGCCGCTCCGGAGGCCGAGCCCAAGGCCGGGCCGGCGCCGGTCCCCCGGCAGCTCCCCGCGCCGCCGAAGCCGTTCACCGGCCGTGCCGACGAGCTGCGCGTCCTCACCGCCGCGTCGCGGAACCCCGGAGACGCCATGGGGATCTCCGTGATCGCGGGGACGGGCGGGATCGGCAAGACCTGGCTCGCCCTGCACTGGGCGCACCAGCAGGCCGGCCGGTTCCCCGACGGGCAGTTGTACGTCAATCTCCGTGGCTTCGCCCCTGGCACCCAGCCGGTGTCCCCGGCCGTGGCGGTCCGCGGCTTCCTCGACGCGCTCGGCGTCGCCGCCGCCGCGATCCCGGCCGATCCCGACGCGCAGGCCGCGCTGTACCGCAGCCTCGTCGCGGGCAAGCGGATGCTCGTCGTCCTGGACAACGCGGCCACCAGCAGCCAGGTGATCCCCCTGCTGCCCGGCGGCTCCGCCTGCACCGTGCTGGTCACCAGCCGCAACAAGCTGACCACCCTCGTGGCCGGTCACGGCGCCCGCCTGATCCTGCTGGACGTGCTCAGCGGGGACGAGGCACGCGACCTGCTCGTCCGGCACCTCGGCGCCGACTGGCTCGCCGCCGAACCGGAGGCGGTGGAGGACCTGCTGCGGGTCTGCGGCAACCTGCCGCTGGCGCTGGGCATCGTCGCCGCCCGGGTCGCCGCCCATCCCGGCCTGCCGCTGTCGGTGCTCGCCGAGGAGCTCGCCGATCATTCCTCGTGGCTGGACGCGCTGGACACCGGCGAGGCGGACCTGAGCGTGCGGGCGGTGTTCTCCTGGTCGTACGACGCCCTCGACCCCGACGTGGCCGCCCTGCTCGGCCTGCTCGGCCTGGCTCCGGGGCCGGACATCAGCCTCGCCGCCGCCGCGTCCCTGGCCGCGCTGCCCCTCGGCCGGACCGGCGGGATGCTGCGCAAACTGGACGCCGCGCACCTGATCCAGCAGCATCTGCCCGGCCGCTACCGGATGCACGACCTGATCCGCGCGTTCGCCGCGGAGCGGGCCCGCGACGACCTGACCGAGGACGCCCGCGCCGCCGCCCTGCGCCGGCTGGTCGACTTCTACCTCCACACCGCCAAGGCCGGCGATCGGCTGCTGCAGCGGCACCGGGAACGCATCGAATTCGGCGAACCGGCCGCCGGATGCCGTCCCGAGCCGCTGCCCGACCTGGCCTCGGCCCTGTCGTGGTTCGAGGCGGAGCACGCCTGCCTGCTCGCCGCCCACCGGCTCGCCGACGACCAGCGGTGGCACTCCTCGGTGTGGCGGCTGGCCTGGGCGCTGCGCACCTACCACCGGCGGGGCGGACGCCTGCACGAGGACCTCGCCCTCTGGGAGGTGAGCCTCGCCGCCGCCGAACGGCTGGATGACGTCGCCGCCCGGATCCAGGCCCACCGGTCACTCGGCAACGACCTGGCCGAGCTGGCCCGGTACGACGACGCCCGCCACCACCTGGAGCTCGCCCTGGCGCTCGCCGAGCGGAGCGCGGACACCATGGCGGAGGCCCACGTCCGCATCGGTCTCGGGTGGGCGGAGAAGGGGCGGGGCGCCGACCGGCGAGCGGTGGACCACCTCACCCGCGCCGCGCGGCTGTACCGCGCTCTCGGCAACCCGGTGTGGGAGGCGGACGCGCTCGCCACCATCGGCTGGTTCCACGCCGAGGCCGGCAGGCACGACGAGGCGGTCACGGAGTGCGAGACGGCGCTCGGCATCTACCGCAAGCACGACGACCCCGAGGGCGAGGCCGACATGCTGAGCAGTCTCGGCTACATCGCCCACAACAGCGGCCGGCACACCGAGGCGCTCGCGCACTACGAGCAGGCCCGCGTCCTGTTCCGGAGTCTCGGCCACTCCTACAGCGAGGCGGACACGCTGGACAGGATCGGCCATGCCCAGGTGGCGCTCGGCCGCCCCGACCAGGCCCGCCTGACCTGGCGTCAGGCCCTCGGCCTCTACCTGGCCCAGCAGCGCGGCGCGGACGCCGAGCGCGTCCAGGGCCGGCTCGCCGCGCTCAGCGTCCCCGGGTGACCTTCGCCCGTTCACGGCGTGTAGCGGTAGCCCATGCCCGGCTCGGTGATCAGGTGCTGGGGGTGCGCGGGGTCGCGTTCGAGCTTCCTGCGGAGCTGGGCCATGTACTGGCGCAGGTAGTGGGTCTCCTTGACGTGCTTGCTGCCCCACACCTCCGCGAGCAGGTAGCGCTGGGGGATGAGCTTGCCGGGGTTGCGCAGCAGGATCTCCAGGATGTGCCACTCGGTGGGGGTGAGCCTCACCCCTCCGGAGACGGTCTTGCCCACCAGGTCCACGAGGCGGTCGCCGAGACGGACGGCGACCGGCTCGGCCTCATGGACGCCCGTGCGGCGGGAGACGGCGCGGATGCGGGCCAGCAGCTCCTCGATCCCGAACGGTTTCGTCACGTAGTCGTCGGCGCCGGCGTCCAGGGCGCCGACCTTGTCCTCGTTCCCGGCCCGGCCGGACAGGACGACGATGGGGGTGCGCGTCCAGCCGCGCAGACCGTGGATGACGTCCACGCCGTCGATGTCGGGCAGGCCGAGGTCGAGGACGATGAGGTCGGGACGCCATTCGGCGGCCTGACGCAGCGCGGCGGAGCCGTCGGCGGCCACCGCGACCTCGTAGTGCCGGGCGGCCAGGTTGATGCGGAGCGCGCGCAGGATCTGCGGCTCGTCGTCCACGACCAGGATCCTGGTCATGGCGCCGCCGCCCCGGTGTGGACCGGCAGGTTGACGATCATCGTGAGCCCTCCTCCTGGCGTCTCCTCGGGGATGAGCGTCCCGCCCATGGCCTCGGTGAGCCCGCGCGAGAGCGCGAGGCCGAGACCGACGCCGGTGCCGTTGTCACGGTCGCCGAGCCGCTGGAACGGCAGGAACACCCGCTCGTGGTCCTCGGGCCGGATGCCGGGACCGCGGTCGGCGACCCTGATCTCGACCTGGTCGCCGTACCGGCCGGCGGTGACCAGCACCTTGTGGCCGGGCGGGCTGTAGCGGACGGCGTTGGCGATGAGGTTGGCGAGCACGCGCTCCAGCAGGGCCGGGTCGGCGACGACGTCGGGCAGCTCGACGGGCACGTCGTTCTCCACGTGGTCGCACAGCGGGCCGAGATCGTCCACCGCCCGGGGCACGACCTCCTCCAGCGCGACCGGCTGGAGCGCCAGGCCGAGGACCCCGGCCTGGAGGCGGCTCATGTCGAGCAGGTTGTCCACGAGCCGGCCGAGCCTGGTCAGCGACTCGTCGGCGGTGGCGAGCAGCTCCTCGCGGTCCTCCTCCGACCACTCCACCTCGTCGCCGCGCAGGCTCTCGACGGCCGCCTTGGCGGCCGAGAGCGGGGTACGCAGGTCGTGGCTGACGGCGGCGAGCAGCGCGGTGCGCATCTTGTCGGCCTCGGCGAGCGGCCTGGCCAGCTCGGCCTCCTCCTCCAGGCGTTCCTGGCGCAGCGCGACGGCCGCCTCGGCGGCGAACGCCTCCAGCACCCGCCGGTCGCCGGCGTTGAGCAGCTGGCCGCGGGCGGCGAGCACCAGCTCGTCGCTGATCACGACGTCGGTGTCGGCGGTGGCGGGCGCGGTGCAGGGGGCGGCGCCCGAGGTCGCGATGATGCGCCAGGCGCGGGGGTCGGCCTGGTCGTCGGGGGTGGGGTCGCCGACGCGTTCGAGCAGGGTGACCGAGTCGAGCCCGAACGTCTCGCGCAGCCGTCCCAGCAGGGACGGCAGCGCGGCGTCGCCGCGCAGCACGTGCCCGGCCAGCGTGGACAGCACCTCGGCCTCCGCGGTGGCGTGGGCGGCCTGGCGGGTACGCCGGGCGGCCACGTCCACGATCGTGCTGACCGCGGCGGCGACCAGCACGAACACGATCAGCGCCAGCAGGTTCTCCGGGTGGGCGATCGTGATGAACCCGACGGGCGGGGTGAAGAACCAGTTGAGCAGCAGCGACCCGCCGACGGCGGCGGCGATGGCCGGCCACATCCCGCCGATGAGGGCGACGACGACGACCAGGAGCAGGAACAGCAGGATCTCGCTCGGCAGTTGCAGCACGTCGCGGAAGGGGGCGAGCACGGCGGTCAGCGCCGGCAGGCCGGCCATCGCGACGGCCCAGCCGGCCATCCGCCGTTCGCGGGTCAGGGCGGCGCGGTCGCGCTCCGGCCTCCTGCGGCCCCTCTTGGCCTCCTCGTGGGTGACGAGGTGCACGTCGATCGAGCCGGACAGGCTGATGGTCTCCACGCCGACGCCGCGCGCGAGGATCTGCGCGAAGCGGCCCCGCCGGGAGGCGCCGAGGACGAGCTGGGTGGCGTTGACGCCGCGGGCGAAGTCGATCAGCGCCCGCGGCACGTCGCCGCCGACGACCTGGTGGTAGGTGCCGCCCATGCTCTCCACGAGGGTGCGCTGGCGGGCCAGGCTGGCCGGGTCCACGCCGGCCAGCCCGTCGCCGCTGACCACGTGGACGGCCAGCAGGTCGGCGCCCTTGGTGCGGGCCGCGATGCGCGCCGCCCTGCGCACCAGCGTGTCGCCCTCCGGGCCGCCGGTCAGCGCGACCACGACCCGTTCCCTGGTCTCCCAGGTGTCGGCGATGCCGTGGTCGGCGCGGTAGCGGTCGAGCTGGTCGTCGACCTTGCCGGCGGCCCAGAGCAGGGCCAGCTCGCGCAGCGCGGTGAGGTTGCCGACGCGGAAGTAGTTCGACATGGCCGCGCTGACCTTCTCCGGGGCGTACACGTTGCCGTGCGCCATGCGCCGGCGCAGCGCCTCCGGGGACATGTCGACCAGCTCGATCTGGTCGGCCCTGCGCACCACCTCGTCGGGCACGGTCTCGCGCTGCGGGACCCCCGTGATCCCCTGGACGACGTCGTTGAGCGACTCCAGGTGCTGGATGTTGACCGTGGAGATGACGTCGATGCCGGCGTCCAGGATCTCGTCGATGTCCTGCCAGCGCTTGACGTTCCCGGAACCCGGCGCGTTGGTGTGGGCCAGCTCGTCGATCAGCGCCACCTTCGGCCGGCGTTCGATGACGGCCGGCACGTCCAGCTCGGTGAAGGTGGCCCCGCGATAGCGGACGGTCCTGCGCGGGACGATCTCCATGCCCTCCAGCAGGGCGGCCGTACGGGGCCGGCCGTGCGTCTCGACCAGCCCCACGACCACGTCACGGCCGCGTTCGAGCCCGCGGCGGCCTTCGCTGAGCATCGCGTACGTCTTGCCCACCCCGGGGGCCGCCCCGAGGTAGACCCGCAGCCGTCCGCGCACGTCAGCCCTCGTCGAGGGCGAGGTTGAGTTCGAGCACGTTGACGGAGGGTTCGCCCATGAAGCCCAGTATGCGCCCCGTGGTGTGCTGCTCGATCAGCGCCCTGACCCGGTCCAGGGGCAGGCCGCGCTCCTTCGCGACGCGCGGGGCCTGGAGGTCGGCGTAGGCGGGCGAGATGTGCGGGTCCAGGCCGGAGCCGCTCGCGGTGACCGCGTCGGCGGGGACGGCGGGGGGTGTGGGGGCGTTGCCGCGGACGGGCACGGTGCGGCCGGCCGCGTAGTCCTCCCCCTGCTTGGCGCACTCCACCCGTACGCCCTGGTAGGCGGCGACGAAGGGGGTGGCCGGGCAGGGCTGGTTGACGCTGACCGCGCGGTTCGGGAAGACCTTGAGCACCGCGCCGACCCCGTCGGGCGTGCAGTACGGGCGAGCACCGCTGACGCCCTCCAGCTCGCCGGCCGCCCTGGACCTGGCGCACACCTGCGTGAGCAGCGACTGCCTGCCCTTCTCGCCGCCCGCGGGCGGGACGTCGATGACGTCCTCGGGGCCGAGGTTGCTCGCCGAGGTGGACGTGGGGTCGTAGCCGTCGCCGGCGGCCGACGGGCGGGACTGGAAGTACTTCCTGACCGGCCGGCCGTCGGCGTCGGTGAAGGACTGGCCGATGAGCGAGCTGCCCACGTCCCTGCCGCCGGCCCGGACGGCTGAGCCGTTCGCGTTGTCGTGGAAGAGCACCTGGGCGAGGCCGGTGGCGGCCAGCGGATAGATCAGGCCGAGCAGGACGGTGAGCACGGCGAGCGCGCGGAGCGCGGCGAGGTGCCGGCGCAGCGGGTTCGGGAGGTGTTTCATCTAGGACATCCCAGGGAGGAGCTGGATCAGCAGGTCGATGACCTTGATGCCGACGAAGGGCGCGACGACGCCGCCGAGGCCGTAGACGTACAGGTTGCGGGACAGCAGCTTGGAGGCGCTGGACGGCCGGTAGCGCACGCCGCGCAGGGCGAGCGGGATCAGCGCCACGATGACCAGCGCGTTGAAGATCACCGCGGCCAGGACGGCGGACTGGGGGCTGCTCAGGCGCATGATGTTCAGCGCGTCCAGACCCGGATAGACAGCCGCGAACACCGCCGGGATGATCGCGAAGTACTTCGCGATGTCGTTGGCGATGGAGAACGTGGTCAGCGCGCCGCGCGTGATGAGGAGCTGTTTGCCGATCTCGACGATCTCGATGAGCTTGGTCGGGTTGGAGTCGAGGTCGACCATGTTGCCGGCCTCCTTGGCGGCGGAGGTGCCGGTGTTCATGGCCACGCCGACGTCCGACTGGGCGAGGGCCGGGGCGTCGTTGGTGCCGTCGCCGGTCATCGCGACCAGCCGGCCGCCCTCCTGCTCCCGCTTGATCAGGGTCAGCTTGTCCTCGGGGGTGGCCTCGGCCAGGAAGTCGTCCACGCCGGCCTCGTCGGCGATCGCCTTGGCGGTCAGCGGGTTGTCGCCCGTGATCATGACGGTCCTGATGCCCATCCTGCGCATCTCGTCGAACCGCTCGCGCATGCCCGCCTTGACCACGTCCTTCAGGTGGATGACGCCGAGGACGCGGCCCCGCTCCGCGACCACCAGCGGCGTGCCGCCGGAGGCGGAGATGCCGTCCACCAGGTGGCCGGCCTCCTCGGCGGCGTGGCCGCCGGCGTCGCGCACCCACTTCATCACCGCCGTGGCGGCGCCCTTGCGGACCTCGCGCCCGTCCACGTTCACCCCGGACATCCGGGTCTGCGCCGAGAACGGCACCCACTCGGCGTGTGCCAGCTCCCCCGGCTGCCGCTCGCGCAGGCCGAAGCGCTGCTTGGCGAACACGACGATGGAGCGGCCCTCGGGGGTGTCGTCGGCCAGGCTGGACAACTGCGCGGCCTCGGCCAGTTCGGACGGGGTGACGCCCCGGACCGGGACGAACGCGGCGGCCTGCCGGTTGCCCAGCGTGATCGTTCCGGTCTTGTCCAGCAGTAGCGTCGAGACGTCACCCGCGGCCTCCACCGCCCGGCCCGACATGGCGAGGACGTTGCGCTGGACCAGGCGGTCCATGCCGGCGATGCCGATGGCCGACAGCAGCGCGCCGATCGTGGTCGGGATGAGGCAGACCAGCAGCGAGACCAGCACCACGCCCGTGACGCCGTCGGCGTTCAGCGCGGGCGAGTCGGCGACGCCGGGGTTGACGAGCTTGGAGTAGATGGCGAGCGGCTGCATGGTCACGGTGGCGACCAGGAAGATGACCGTCAGCGCGGCCAGCAGGATGTTGAGCGCGATCTCGTTCGGCGTCTTCTGCCGGTTCGCGCCCTCCACCAGGGCGATCATCCGGTCCACGAAGCTCTCGCCCGGCTTCTGCGTGATCGCGACGATGATGCGGTCGGACAGCACCTTCGTGCCGCCCGTGACCCCGGAGCGGTCGCCGCCGGACTCGCGGATGACGGGCGCGGACTCGCCGGTGATGGCCGACTCGTCCACGCTGGCGATGCCCTCGACGACGTCGCCGTCCCCGGGGATGGTCTCCCCCGCCTCGACGATCACGTGGTCGCCCTGCCGCAGCTCGGCCGCGCGGATCACGTCCCACCGGGTGGGGTCGGCCGGGTCGGCCAGTCTGCGGGCCACGGCGTCCGTCTTGGCCTTGCGCAACGTGGCCGCCTGGGCCTTGCCGCGCCCCTCCGCCGTCGCCTCGGCCAGGTTGGCGAACAGGACGGTCAGCCACAGCCATGCCGTGATCGCCCAGGCGAAGACCGACGGGTCGAGCACGGCGAGGACCGTGGTGAAGGCCGCGCCGACCTCCACGACGAACATCACCGGGTTGCGCCACAGGGCGAACGGGTGGAGCTTCTTCAGCGCGTCCGGCAGGGAACGGATGAGCTGCTGCGGGTCGAGCAGGCCGCCGCCGGCCCGGCCGTCGCGCTCCGGCGCCGGTTCCTCCAGCGCTGAGGTTGACATGTCAGGACAGTCCTTCCGCGATCGGTCCGAGCGCCAGGGCGGGGAGAAAGGTGAGGGCGACCAGGATGAGCGTGACGCCGACGACCATGCCGACGAACTGCGGCCGGTACGTCGGCAGCGTGCCGGCGCTCTCGGGGACGGGAGACTGCGCGGCCAGCGAACCGGCCAGGGCGAGCACCAGGATGATCGGCACGAACCGGCCGAAGGCCATGCACAGGCCGAGCGCCACGTCGTACCAGGGGGTGTTGACGGTGAGGCCGGCGAAGGCGGAGCCGTTGTTGTTGGAGGCGCTGGTGAAGGCGTACAGGATTTCCGACAGGCCGTGCGGGCCGGTGTTCAGCATGCTCGCCCGCTGCTCGGCCGAGCCCATCGCGCACGCGGTGCCGACCAGCACCAGGACCGGGGTGACCAGGAAGTACAGCGAGGCGAGCTTGATCTCGCGGGCGCGGATCTTCTTGCCCAGGTACTCCGGGGTGCGGCCGACCATCAGCCCGGCCACGAACACCGTGATGACGGCGAGGACGAGCATGCCGTACAGGCCCGAGCCGACGCCGCCGGGGGCGACCTCGCCCAGCATCATGTTGAACATCGTCATCATGCCGCCGAACGGGGTGTAGGAGTCGTGGAAGGAGTTCACGGCGCCCGTGCTCGTGAGCGTCGTCGCCGCGCCGAACGTGGCCGAGTTCGAGACGCCGAAGCGGACCTCCTTGCCCTCCATCGCCGCGCCCACCGCCTGGGGCACGGTGGCGCCGCCGGACAGCTCGAACACGTTGGTGAGCAGGACGCCGGCCAGCGCCAGCACGCCCATCACGGCGAGGATCGCGTAGCCCTGGCGGAGCTGGCCGACCAGCCGGCCGAAGGTGCGGGTGAGCGAGAACGGGATCACCAGGATGAGGAAGATCTGCAGCCAGTTCGTCCAGGGGACGGCGTTCTCGAAGGGGTGGGCGGAGTTGACGTTGTAGAAGCCGCCGCCGTTCGTGCCCAGCTCCTTGATCACCTCCTGGGAGGCGACCGGGCCGCCGGTGACGGCCTGGGTCCCGCCGGTCAGCGTGGTCACCTCGTGCGGGGCGGAGAGGTTCTGGACCAGCCCGCCGGCGACCAGGACCAGCGCGCCCACGAAGGCGATCGGCAGCAGGACGCGCAGGACGCCGCGCACCAGGTCCACCCAGAAGTTGCCGACGGTGCCCGACCGGGCGCGGGCGAACCCGCGCACCAGGGCGATCGCCACCGACATGCCGACGGCCGCCGAGACGAAGTTCTGCACCGCCAGGGCGGCCATTTGGGTCAGGTGGCCCATGGTGGACTCGCCGGAGTACGACTGCCAGTTGGTGTTGGTGACGAAACTGATCGCGGTGTTCCAGGCGATGTGGTCGGTGACCGGCGGCAGGCCCAGGCTCAGCGGCAGCCGGTCCTGGAGGCGCTGGAGGCCGTACACGGCGAGGACCGAGACCGCCGAGAACGCCAGCAGGGCGCGTGCGTACCCGCCCCAGCTCTGCTCGGCCTCCGGGTGGACGCCGAGCAGCCGGTAGATCAACCGTTCGGGCCGGCTGTGCGTGGTGGACGAGTAGACGCGGCCCATGTAGTCACCGAGCGGGCGGTACGCCAGGGCCAGCGCGATGATCAGGGACGCGATGAAGAACATCCCGGCGGTGGTCGTGCCCATCAGAACCGCTCGGGGAACAACAGGGCGGCGACCATGAAGATCACCAGAGCCACGGCGGTCACGAGACCGGCGGCGTTGACGGCGCTCACAGCCGCTCCACCGCCTTCAAGACGAGCCCGAGGACCGCGAAGACCGCGATCGTCAGGGCCACGAAGATGACGTCTGCCATCCCACTCCTCAGTTCGATGAGGCCCGGAGGGACCCATCCCCAGCAAACGACGCGGAATGGGAGGTTTGGTGGTTCTTGACGCATTTCATACGGCCGCAGCCCAAATATTGACGGCCTTCCTACACGCGGCCATCAGGCGACGGCCTGCCCGCACCTCGCTCTGGCCTAGGGTTCTGAGGGCGAGGACTGTGACAGCGGGCCTGGAGGTGAATCCGCCTTGCGGATCGTGATCGCCGAGGACGACCCCCTGCTGCGCGAGGGCCTGGCGCTGCTGCTGCGCGCCGAGGCGCTGGACGTGGTGGCCACCGCCCCCGACGCGGACGGCTTCCTCGACGCCGTGGCCGCGCACGAGCCGGACGTCGCCATCGTGGACGTACGCATGCCGCCCACCCACACCGACGAGGGCATCAGGGCCGCCGTCGAGGCCAGGCGGCGCCGGCCGGGCCTGGCCGTGCTCGTCCTGTCGGCGTACGTCGAGCAGGCGTTCGCCACCGACCTGCTCGCCCACGGCAGCGCCCGCCTCGGCTACCTCCTCAAGGAGCGGGTCGGACGGGTCGGGGAGTTCCTGACCGCGCTGCACCGGGTGGCGGACGGCGGCACCGCCATCGACCCCGAGGTGGTCGCGCAGCTCCTGACCCGCAGCCGGCCCGGCAACCCGCTCGACCGGCTCAGCCCGCGCGAGCGCGACGTGCTGGCCCTGATGGCCGAAGGTCTCGGCAACTCCGCCATCGCCGAACGGCTCGTCGTCAGCGGCGGGGCGGTGCACAAGCACATCAGGAGCATCTTCGCCAAGCTCGACCTGCAGCCCGCCGACGGCACCGACCGCCGGGTGGCCGCCGTGCTGCGCTACCTGGAGAGCACCTGACCCTGCACCTAGCCCTCATGTCCCGGCGGGCAGGGTCACGTCGAGGGTCGTCGGCCCGCCGGCCGGGCTGCTCAGCGTGAACGTCCCGTCGTGCGCCTCGACCCGCCCGCGGATGCCGGCGAGCCCCGAGCCGCGCTCGTCCGCCCCGCCCCGCCCGTCGTCCATGACCTGGAGGAGCAGCCGGTCGCCGAGGCGGCGCACGCGGACGACGGCCCGTTCGGCCTCGCTGTGCTTGGCGATGTTGGTGAGCGCCTCGGCCACCACGAAGTAGGCGGTGGCCTCGACGGAGGCGGCGGCCCTGACGGGCGGGTCGGCGTCGATCCGGCAGGGCACCGGGCAGGCCGCGGCCAGACCGGCGAGCGCGTCGGCGAGGCTCTTGTGGGTCAGGACGGGCGGCAGGATGGTGCGTACCACGCCGCGCAGCTCACCGAGCGCCTGCTCCGCGGCGCTCTGCGCCCGTTCGAGCGACTCCCTGGCGGTGGCCGGGTCGCGCTCCAGCGCCCGGAGCGCCGCCCCGAGCAGCACGTTGACGGCGACGAGCCGGTTCTGCGTGCCGTCGTGCAGCGAACGTTCGATCCGGCGCAGCTCGGCGGCGTGCGCGTCGAGCACGGCGGCGCGGGTCGCGGTGAGCTGCGCCACCCGCAGGTGCAGGTCCACGTCGGCGCCGGGCCGCAGGAGGCGACGCCCGGACCACGCCTGCAGCCGGGCCATCCAGGGCGCGACGACCACGGTCAGCGCGATCTCGACCGGGGCCAGCGCGGCGACGGCGAGCGCGCCCGCCGCGTCCCTGACCTCCCACAGCCCGTACGCCGCGGTCGCGGCCTCCTCGGGAGGCAGCAGCCACCACCACAACGCGAACGTCGCGTCCTGCACCGCGTGCAGCGGGAGGGTGAGGGCGACCATGCCCAGGAGCAGCCCGACGGAGCCGTGCACGACCACCCAGACCAGCTCCCGCCGCACCGTCGCGTCGGCGAGCGCCGCGCGCAATCCGGCGGGCGGCGGGGACGCGGCGACGAGCTCCTCCGGGCCCCAGCGCGACAGCCTGGCCCGCTCCCTGTCGGTCACCGCACGCAACCCGCGCAGCGCGGCCGGCACCAGCGGGACCCCCACGCCGACCAGGCAGGCCAGGCCCGTGAGGACCGCCGACAGGAGCGCCACCAGCGCCAGGACCGCCGTGCCCATCCCGGCCACGAGGTGTTCGAGCGCGTCCAGGGCGGCGCGGCCCCGGGCGACCAGGTCCAGGCGCCGCGGGGCCCGGTTCTCACCGGCCGTCATGAGTGTGCACCTCCCGCCGCTCGCCGGCTCATCGGGTCGTCACGGCCTCCGTGCCCGCCACGGCAGGAACGGGCTCGGCGGGCGGGCGGTAGCCCAGGCGGCCGCGGGTGGCGATGAGCACCAGGACGGCCCCCGTGGTGCCCGCGAGGAGGGTGACCCGGGACGCCAGCTCGGGCGTGGCCAGCGTCGGGAACATCTCCGTGAAGGCGACCGACATGAAGTTGTTGACGCTGACGTGCAGCAGCATGATCAGCGGCAGGCTCTGCCCGGTCCGGTTGAAGACCCAGGTGACGACCACGTTGAAAGTACAGCAGAAGGCCACGAATTCGAGGATCCGCTGCAGGCTGACATCCGGGTACCCGCCCCACTCGGACAGGAACAGCGGCAGGTGCCAGAGGCCCCACAGCGGGCCGAGGATGATCGTGGAGCCGAGCGCGCCGAACCTGCGCTGCATGCGCGCCAGGGCGAAGTCCCGCCAGCCGGGCTCCTCCGCCAGCCCGGTGGTGACCATCTGGAGCAGCAGACTGGGCAGGTAGGCCACCAGCACGGCGGCGGGAGGGAAGGTGACCTCGCCGTCGCTCATCGCGAGGCCGGTGGCGATGATGGCGGCGGGGACGCCGACGGCGGTCACCAGATACCAGACCCAGCTCACCCGCCACTTGGTCATCCGCCCGATCCACCGGCGGACGCCTTCCTTGCCCTCCGCGATCCTGGTCACCAGGTAGGCGGAGAAGATCGGGCCGAGGTAGGCGCCGGGAAGCATGCCGAGCAACTGCGAGGTGCCGAGCACGGCGGGGAACTCGAAGTCCAGGACCCCGGTGCCGTTCCGCGACAGGATGTACGGAAGCCAGGCCACCCAGCTCAGCAGGTTGGCCAGGATGAAGAAGCTGAGCAGGGGGCGGCGGCGGACGAAGACTGCCATGTCAGTGATTCCCTTGGGGAGCGCTTGATGGACAGTCATCAGCACACCAGCGGCGGGCCCTTCCGGTCGTTCCCCCCTACGCCCCAATGGAGGTACAGCCAGGGGTACCCGCCGGTCGTCTACGGGTGAGAGTCAGGTAGGCGAGGGCCGCGCCGAGCGCCAGCAGCGCGGTCCAGACGTTGAGGCGCAGTCCGAGGACGAGAGGGGCGGGGTCCACGCGCAGCCACTCGATCCAGGCGCGCCCGGTGGTGTAGGCCGCGGCGTAGAGCGCGAAGGTCCGGCCGCGGTCCAGGTGGAAGCGGCGCTCGGCCCAGACGACGAGCCCGGCCACCCCCAGGTCCCACAGCGACTCGTACAGGAAGGCCGGATGGTACGTCGCCGTGGACTCCATGCCGGCCGGCCGGTGCGCGGCGTCGATCTCCAGCGCCCAGGGCAGGTCGGTCGGCCTGCCGTACAGCTCCTGGTTGAACCAGTTGCCCCAGCGGGCGATCGCCTGCCCGAGCGCGATCCCGGGCGCGACGGCGTCGGCGAAGTCGCGCAGCGGGATGCCGCGCCGGCGGCAGGCCAGCCACGCGCCGAGCGCGCCACCGGCGACGGCGCCCCAGATGCTGATCCCGCCCTCCCAGATCGCGAAGGCGCGCAGGGGCTCGGCGCCGGGGCCGAAGTACTGTCGCCAGTCGGTGGCCACGTGGTAAAGACGCGCCCCGACCAGGCCGAACGGCACGGCCCAGGTGGCGAGGTCCACGACCACGTCGGGGTCGCCGCCGCGGGCGGCCCAGCGGCGGCGGGTGACCCAGACGCCGACGACGATGGCGAGCACCATGAGCAGCGAGTAGGCCCGGATGGGCAGCGGGCCGAGATGCCAGACGCCCTGGGACGGGCTGGGGAAGGCTGTCACACCGCCGAGTCTCGTCCGGGGGCGGCCGGGCGCGCATCGAGCGGGACGCCGATTCCCGGGTCAGTCGACTGGTTGATGCCGGACCACCGGGCGGCTGGTTATCGTCGGTGCCGTGGAGTCCTGGGAGCGGTCCCGGCGCCGGTGGCAGCATGCCTTCTTCGGGTCGTGGCTGGTGCTGACCTCGGCCGGCCCGCTGATGGAGGTGGGCCAGGTCCTGCCGGTGGCGCTCGTGGCGGGGCTGGCCGCCTGGTACGCGCTGTGGTTCGTGCTGCGCACGCCTCCGGCCGGCGAGGTGCCCCTGGCGTACGTCGCCGGCGGCGGGCTGCTCTGCCTGGGGCTGTTCGCGATCGACCGGTCGTTCCTGGTGGTCTGCCTGTGCGTGCTGGTGCCGTACTGCATGGACGCCGTGCGGATCGGGCTGGTCGCGGTGCTGTCGTGCGCCGGGGGCTGGCTGTGGCACAGCTACCACCACGGCGGGTCGATCAGCTGGACCGAGCTCGCCATCACCGTGCTGATCGCGGTCAGCGCGGCCACCTCGGTGGGCTATTTCTCCTCCGTGGCCCGGCAGAGCGCCGAGCGCAAGGAGCTGATCGACCAGTTGCAGGCCGCCCAGGAGGCGCGGGCGGCGGCCGAACGGCAGGCGGGCGTGGCCGCCGAGCGGCAGCGGCTGGCGCGCGACATCCACGACAGCCTGACCCAGGGGTTCGCCAGCGTGGTGATGCTGCTGGAGGCGGCGCAGGAGCGCTCGCCCGGCGACCGGCACCTGGCGCAGGCGTTGCGTACGGCGCGGGAGAACCTCGCGGAGAGCCGCCGCGTGGTGCGGGCGCTGCGGCCGGGTGAGCTCGACGACGGCGGCCTGCCGGAGGCGCTGCGACGGCTGTCGGGCCGGCTGTCCGACGAGACCGGCATCGACGCGCACGCCGTGATCACCGGGGCGCTGCGGCCCCTGGACGCGCAGGTCCAGGTGGAGCTGCTGCGGGTGGCGCAGGAAGCGGTGGCCAACGCCCGCCGCCACGCGCGTGCCGAGCGGGTCACGCTGACCCTGTCGTACATGGAGGACCTTGTCGTCCTGGACGTCCATGACGACGGCGACGGCTTCGATCCCGGGCGGGCCGCGGCCGGCCACGGCCTGCTGATCATGTCGGAACGGATGACACAGCTCGGCGGCACGCTCCTCGTGGAGAGCGCGTCCGGGGAGGGCACGACGGTCGTGGCGAGCCTCCCTGTGGGGGCGCGATGAGCACGATCCGGGTGCTGATCGCCGACGACCATCCGGTGGTCCGTGACGGCATCCGGGCGATGCTCGGCACGCAGGACGACCTGGAGGTGGTCGGCGAGGCGGTCTCCGGCGCGGACGCGGTACGCCTGGCGCGCGAGCTGCGGCCCGACGTCACGCTGATGGACCTGCAGATGCCCGAGCTCGACGGTGCGACGGCGATCGGCCGGATCCGCGCGGACGACCCCGGGGCGAGGGTGATCGTGCTGACCACGTACGACACCGACGGCGACATCTCCCGCGCCATCGACGCCGGAGCGATCGGCTACCTGCTGAAGGACAGCCACCGCGAGCAGCTGTTCGCCGCGATCAGGGCGGCGGCCCAGGGGGAGAGCGCCCTGTCGCCGTCGATCGCCAGCCGGGTGCTGTCGTGGGCCCGCGCCGACGCGCCCGGCGCGCTCAGCGGGCGGGAGATCGAGGTCCTGGGCGCGGTCGCCCAGGGGATGAGCAACAAGGCCATCGCCGCCCACCTGTGCATCAGCGAGGCCACGGTCAAGACCCACCTGCTGCACGTCTTCGCCAAGCTCGGCGTGGACGACCGCACCGCCGCCGTGACCGTGGCGGCCACCCGGGGGATCATCCGCCTCGGCGGCTGACGCCACCCGGCCGCCTGTCAGACGGCGTGTAATTCCGCAGGCAGGAGCACGTCGAACAGGCTGACAACACGGATCTCCTACCGGACACGCGGGCGAACGGCCACCTTGGACTCCGCCACACCGGAACCGCCCCCCGGCCCCGTGAACCAGGAGTACCCGATGAAGCTGTCCTCATGCGCCGCCGTGCTCGCGGCGGCCGTCCTGTTCGCCTCACTGAGCGGGGTGACCGGGGCGGCGGCGGCGCAGAAGGCCGACGCTGAGGCCCTTCCCGGCGTGAACATGGAAGCCGCCGTCAAGGCCGCCCAGATCGACCCGCGGCGGCCCGACAGCACGCTGACCCCGGGCGCCAAGGCCGGCGTGCTCCTCGTCGAGCAGGCGCTGCGTGACCTCCACTTCCTCGACGCGAAGTGGGTGGACGGCTACTTCGGCACCACGACGGTGGCCGCCTACGCGAACTACCAGAAGTCGCTCGGCCTCAACGGCCTCGACGCCAACGGCCTGCCGGGCAAGACGTCGCTGACCAAGCTCGGCGCCGGCCGGTTCACGGTCACCAACGTCATCACCCCGGGCCCGCGGGTGTCCGCCGGCGGTTCCGTGCTCAACACCCGTACGCGGGACATGCTGGCGGAGGCCAAGCGGGTGCTCGGCCGGGACTTCGAGCTGGACCAGGGCTCGTACAACCCCGGCGGCGACCCCACGTCCGTCGGCACCCACGACGGCGGCGGCGTCGTCGACATCTCGGTCGAGGGGATGAACGCCGCCACCCGCACCGCGGTCGTCCGCGCGCTGCGTCTCGTCGGCTTCGCCGCCTGGCTGCGCAGCCCTCAGCAGGGCGACTGGCCCTGGCACATCCACGCCGTCGCCATCAGCGACACGGACCTCTCCAGCCAGGCCCAGCACCAGGTCGGTGACTACTACCTCGGTCTGAACGGGCTGGCCAACCGCG
This sequence comes from Nonomuraea wenchangensis, assembly GCF_900111685.1. Lineage (GTDB taxonomy): Bacteria > Actinomycetota > Actinomycetes > Streptosporangiales > Streptosporangiaceae > Nonomuraea > Nonomuraea wenchangensis. The sequence goes on along the minus strand of NZ_FOHX01000004.1, from coordinate 523,618 downwards.
GCCCCGACGACGGCCCGCGGACGACCATCCGCACCTGGGAGGAGTACCGGCGGCGCTGACCCCCGTACTCCGCGAATCCCGATCCCACACAGCACAGACAGGAGAACACCATGAGCAAGCTCACCAGGATCCTCACCGCCACGACCGCCGCGATGGCGCTCGGCGGGGCGGTCCTCGCCACCGCCGCCTCCCCCGCAGTCGCCGCGAGCCGCGACGGCGTCTGCGACACCGGCGAGTTCTGCTACTACTTCAACAGCAATCAGCAGGGGTCGGTCTCGGACTTCACCGGATCGATCCCGGACTACAGCACCACCCAGCCCACCTGCTACGACTTCAAGGGGGCCGGAGCAGGCAAGGGCACCTGCATCAAGAACTCCGCCGCCTCGGTCTGGAACCGCAGCGGCAAGACCGTCCGCGTCTACTTCAACACCGGCTACGCCGGCAGCTACCAGGACTTCGCCGCCGGCGCCAAGGCCAACCTCAACGCCACGCTGAAGAACCAGAACGCCTCGCACCAGT
>NZ_FOHX01000004.1:315575-522304 GCF_900111685.1 Nonomuraea wenchangensis | reverse complement strand
ACACCGGCTACGCCGGCAGCTACCAGGACTTCGCCGCCGGCGCCAAGGCCAACCTCAACGCCACGCTGAAGAACCAGAACGCCTCGCACCAGTTCCTGAGCTCCACGGGGCCGACCGGGTGCAAGACCGACGGCACGGACACCAAACTGCCCACGACGATCCTCGTGTACCGCACGTCCCTGGACCGTGTGGAGCGGGTGGACTTCAAGACGTACGTCAAGGACGTCCTGCCCAACGAGTGGGTGTCGAGCTGGCCGGGCGAGTCGCTCAAGGCCGGGGCGCTCGCCGTGAAGAACTTCGGCTGGTACTGGGCGCTGCACTCCAACCGCAAGACGCCGAGCGGTGAGTGCTTCGACGTCTACGACCACACCTCCAGCCAGGTCTACAAGCCCGGCTCGGCGAAGGCGACGACGAGCGCCGCGGTCGACGCGACCTGGGGCACCCGGCTGACCAGGAGCGGGAAGATCTTCCGGGCGCAGTACTGCGCCACGACGACGGCGTGCGGCAACTGGGTCGACGGCGACTGGATGTCGCAGACCGGCTCCCGCGACAAGGCCAACGCGGGCTGGAGCTACTCCAGGATCCTCCAGCACTACTACACGGGCATCACGCTCGGCTCCTGAGCCGCCGCCCCCTAGGTTCCCCGTCGCGTGCCGCGCGGCGGGGAGCTAGCGTGCGTCCACGATGATCTGGAAGTTGATCGGCCGGCTCCCTGGGAACAGGATCGCCCCCGAGGCGTCCACCATCTTGAACCGCACGTAACACAGGCCCGGCTTCCTGGGCGTGGTGACGACGGTCTCGACGTCGACCGTCCCGCCAGGCGGCGTGTCCTTGATCGGCACGTCCGAGATGGTCTGGCACTGATCGGCCTGCTGCGCGAAGTCGAGGCGGCGCAGCGAATAGCCCGTCCACGGCACGGTCCCGGCGTTCTTGAGCCGCCACACCTTGGTCACGGTCTTGCCGGCGTCGACGCGCGCGCAGTCGGGGAGCGTGACGTCCTCGACGAACTGGGCCGCGTCGCCCGGGTGCAGGGGCGGGGCCCAGGGCGGATTGGTCGAGCGTACGGGGCAGTCGGCCGGGGACAGCGCGGCGGCCGACGAGCCCGGCCCGGTGGGGGCCGGGCCGGGCTCGTCGGTCGCGGCGCCGCTGTTGAGCACGGTCACGACGACGACCACCGCCCCGGCGACGACCAGCACCCCCGCCGCCAAGGCGGCGACTCGGGCCGGCCGGGACCGCCCCTTGCCGGGTGGCGGCGCGGGAGGGGGCGGCGGGATGTCGCCCGCGGATGGGGGCGCGGGAGGCGGCGGAGCGTCGCCCGCGGATGCGGGCGGCCGGGTGTCGCCCGTGAAAGAGGGCGGCGGGGCGACGTCCCCGGATGAGGACGGCGGGGCGACGTCCCCGGATGAGGACGGCGGAGCGTCGTCCCCGGATGAGAGCGGCGGGGCGTCGTTCAGGGATGGGGGCGCCTGCGAGGCGAGGGCGAGCCGCTGAGCGCCGAGGTCGGCCGCCGCGGCCGCGAGCCCGGCGGTCGGACGCGCCGCCGCAGCAGTCGGACGCGCCGCCCCCTCGGTCGGGCGCGCCGCTCCGGCGGACGGCTGCTCCGTCAGGCTGTCGGCGCGCGGCGCGGGCTCCCCGGCGGTCGCCGATCGGACCACCCGGTTCGCCTGCTCCCAGCGGTCGCGGTAGGCGGCCGGATCGGCGTCGCACGCCTTGACGAACTCGACGGTGGTCTCCCAGCTCGGGAGCCGGTTGCCTTTCGTGGCCTCGTGGAGCGTCGTGTGGGAAATCGCCCCTGACCGGCCGGACATCTCCCGGTAAGGCGGGTTGCCGACAGCGTTGCGCAATTCTCGCAAGGTCGCCGCGAAGCCCTCGATCGCCTCCGCCCGTGCACGCCTGTCGTCCACCGTGCGAAGGTAACAGCACCCACGGTCCGCCCTCAACCCGAACCGGTATCAGCACGAACGCGGGCCGGCGCTATTCGCGAACCGTGGATGCTCGTCGGTTTTGTGATGAAATCCCGCGCTCACTTGTTCCGGAAGTTCGCCACTTTCTCTTTGAAGGCTTCGGCTCGGTCCCCTTTCAACACCCCGAAGCTCCCGCCTTTCAGCGGGGCGCCCTCGGGAGTGAGGAAGCCCATCTTGGTGAAGCTCTCGGCGGACTGGTCGGTCGCGGCGGTCAGGTCCACCACCCCGCAGTGCGTGAGCCCGACATCCACTATCTGCCAGCCGACCCCGAGGAAGGGGTTCGGCGCGGCGGCCTCATTGACCGCCGGGCGGACGATGTTCCACGGCGCGACGGACGCCTGGTCGATTCTGAGCGATCCTGCGAGTCTGCTCACCACGGCGATGCCTTGGACTTTGCCGTCGTGCTTCGTGACCAGGGAAAGGAGCGTCCCCGCGGGCACGAGATACGGCTTGGTCAGCATCTCTTTGATCGCCGCCAGCTCGTCCTTGCAGTTCTGGTAGACGGGATTGTCGGCGCTGGGGTGAGTCGTGTGATACTGCAGCATCTCGGTGACGGCGGCGGTCAGCTCTTTTCGTATGGGCGGGGAATCACCCATGAATTCGGTGCAGCCCGCCGGGATGCTTTTGAACGGTTTTAATCCCCCCGGCCCGCCCTCTGGTTGCGTGCTCATGAAAACCCCCTCCATCGGCACGAAGGCATTCATCGTACGACTGGGCCAGGATTTGTCCATGGCGGGCGGGTCAGGCGGCTGACGCTAGGAAGTGGTCCGCGTGGCGTCCTTCTGGGCGGCCAGGAGGACTTCCGTGGTGCGGTGGATGTGGTCGGTGAGCTCCTTCTTCGCCCCTTCCACATCCCGTTCCAGCGCGAGCGCGGCGAGCCGCGCGTGCTCGGCGTCCCGTTGCTGGAGTTGCTCGGTGTTGCGCACCGACCAGCAGCGGTAGACCTCGCTGATGTCCCTGAGCCGTTCGGCGACCTCGCGCAGCCGCAGGTTGGGGCAGCCCTCCAGGAGGACCTGGTGGAAGCGGCGGTGGGCGTGCAGCCAGTCGGTGTTGATCTCGCCGTCGTCGCGGATCGTGGAGAGCTGGCTCAGCCGGTGGTGCGCGGCCACCACGGACGACTCCCAGTCGAGGTCGCCGTCCCTGATGGACTGGGCCAGGACCTGTGTCTCGATGGCGGCCCGGGCCTCGGTGAGGTGGACGAGGTCCTGAACGCTGACCTCGACGACGCGGTAGCCGATCTGCGGCACCACGGTCACCAGGCCCTGCTCGACGAGGCGCGGCAGCACCTCGCGCAGCACGCCGGTGCTCGCCTGGTAGCGGGCTCCGAGGTCCGCGAAGCCCAGGGGTGAGCCGGGGACCAGGTAGCCGTTGAGGATGTCGTTGCGCAGGGCACGGAGGATGACTTCCCCCCGTGTGGGGCGCGTCGGTTCGCGTCTCTGTGACACACGAGGAGCGTAGCACCAAGGATCGGTCAAGACTCGGAGATCGTAGGAAATTTTCGAAATCTCTTGACTTCCTCCTACCTCGTGCTCGAAGTTACGAACATGTCCGGTTTCGGACAACGCACCAAATGAGCACGTGAGAAGTGAGACCCGAACTCCTGTTCGACAGGGGGCCGTAGCGGTGTGAGGGCGCGACTTACCGTGAGAAAGGAAGCGGCGTGGTTGCTTTGGGTAAGGGCAGAAGCCGGGCGGCCGTCCTGGGCGTGGTGGCACTCGCCTGCACCGTCGGGCTGTCGGCGTGCGGCGGCTCGGGTGGCTCTGGCGGGTCCGGAGACTCCGGCGGGTCCGGGGAGTCCGGCACGACGGCGATGAAGGTGGGCGTGACGCCGGTCGGCGACTTCGCGCCGATCTACTACGCCAAGGAAAAGGGGATCTTCGCGAAGAACGGGCTGGACGTCACGATCGATCCCAAGGGCGCCTCCGAGGTGCCGCCGCTCATCTCCGGCAGCTACCAGGCCGTGTCGATGGCGTGGGCCACGTTCATCCAGGCCAGCGCGCAGGGCGTGCCGCTGCGGGCGATCTTCCCCGGCATCAACGGCGCCGCCGACACCCAGACCGGCATCTACGTGATGCCGTCCAGCGGGATCTCCTCCGTCAAGGACCTGGAGGGCAAGAACGTCGCCATCAACCAGCCGAAGGCCAACTTCGAGCTGAACTCGCGGGTGGCGCTCCAGGAAGCCGGCGTGGACGTGGACAAGGTGCAGTTCCAGGTGCTGCCGCTGGCCACGATGGCGGACGCGCTGGTGGCGGGCAAGGTGGACGCCGCCTACCTGGTGCCGCCGTTCTCCGTCCAGGCCGAGGACAAGAAGGCGAAGCTGCTGCTCGACCCGTACGCGGGCCGCCTGGCCGGCTCCCCCATCGCCGGCTACGTCATGAGCGAGGCGTTCGTCAAGCAGAACCCGAAGGCGGTGGCCGCGTTCAAGGCGTCGATGGCCGAGGCCGCCGAGCAGCTCAACACCAGCAAGTCCTACCGGGACTTCGTCACCACCTACACCAAGCTCACGCCCGAGCTGGCCGCGAAGGTGCCGGCCTACGAGTTCCCGACCGCCATCGACGTCGAGAAGCTGCAGGCCGTGGCCGATCTCATGGCGGAGGCCGGGTTCGCGACCAAGAAGGTGGACATCTCACAGCTCCTGGTGGACGACAAGTGAGATCCGTACTCACCTGGCGGCGCCTTCCGGGCTGGCGGCAGCTCCTGTCGATCCTCGTGACGTTGCTGCTCGTGCAGGCGTTGAGCGTGACCGGGCTGCTCAGCAGGGACAGCTTCCCGCTGCCCTCGGAGGTGCTGGTGCGGCTCGGCGAGCTGGTCACCGGGGCCGGTTTCTGGGTGAGCGTCGGTGACAGCCTCGGCCAGGCGATGCTGGGCCTGGCGCTCGGCACGGCGGTCGCGGTGCCGCTGGGACTGCTGCTCGGCCGGTTCGCGCCGGCCGAGCAGGCCGTACGGCCGATCATCGAGTTCCTGCGGCCGATCCCCTCGATCGCGCTGCTGCCGCTCGTCATCCTGACCGCCGGCGTCGGCATGAGCGGCTCGGTGATCCTCACCGGCCTGTCCAGCCTGTGGATGGTGCTCGTGCTCGCCATCCGCGGCGCCCGCGCGACCGACCCGGTGGCGGAGCAGACGCTGGTGTCGTTCGGGGTGCCGCCGCTGGCGCGGGTCTGGCGGCTGGTGCTGCCGAGCGCGCTGCCGTTCATCCTGACCGGCATCCGCATCGCCGCCTCGGTCGCGCTGGTCGTGGCCATCACGGTGGAGCTGCTCGGCGGCATGCCGGGCCTCGGCAAGGACGTGCAGGCGTCGCTGCAGAACGGCGACAAGGCCGGCGTCTACGCCTACACGATCGCGGCCGGACTGCTCGGCCTGCTGGTCAACTTCGTGTTCGTGCCGATCGAGGACCGGCTGCTGTCGTGGCACTCCTCGCGGAGGGCCGCCCGATGAAGCGTCTGATGTACGGGGTCGTGGTGCCCGCGCTGGTCACGCTGGCCGTCGCCGGGCTGTGGTGGGTGCTCAGCGCCTCCTCCACGTCGCTGTTCTTCCCGCCGCTCCGCGACATCCTGTCCGCGTTCGCGACGAACTGGCTCTCCGCGGACTTCGCGTCGATGGTGCTGCCCAGCCTGTGGCGGGTGGGCCTCGGCATGCTCATCGGGATCGTGGCGGGCGTCGGGGTGGGCGCGGCCATCGGGTCCGTACGCCGCGCGGAGCCGTACGTGAAGCCGCAGCTCGAGTTCATGCGGGCGCTGCCGCCCATCCTGATACTCCCGCCGATGATCCTGGTGCTCGGCACCGGCGACGGCATGAAGATCGGCGTCATCGCCGCCTCCGCGGTGTGGCCGATCCTGCTGGCCACCGTGGACGGCGTGCGCTCGCTGGAGCCGGTGCGCGACGACATGGGCCGCGTCTTCGGCCTGCCCTGGCGGGCCAGGTTCCGCTGGATGATCCTGCCGACCGCCGTCCCGCACATCTGGAGCGGCGTACGGGCCGCGCTGCCCATCGCGTTCGTGGTGATGGTGGCCTCCGAGTACTACTCCAGCGTCAACGGCATCGGCTACTTCGTCTCCCAGACCTCCACGAGCTTCCGCCTGGCGGACATGTGGTCGGCGGTCGTCCTGCTCGGCCTGATCGGCGTGGTGCTGAACACGCTGGTCGCCGTGGCGGGCCGCCGGCTCGACAAGAAATTCGGTGAGAACGCACATGACTGAGACGGCAGGGCTGAGCCGGACCTCCCCGAGCAGCCCCGACAAGGACGACCGCGTCGCGATCCTGGAGGTCGACGGCCTGCGCAAGAGCTACGGCAGCGAGCTGGTCCTGGAGGACATCACGCTGCGCATCTTCGAGGGCGAGCTGGTGTCCATCGTCGGCCCCTCGGGCTGCGGCAAGACCACGATGCTGCGCTGCCTGTCCGGGCTGCTGCCGCACGAGGGCGGCACGGTGCGGATCGCCGGGGAGGAGGTCACCGGCCCGCCCGACACCCTCGGGCTGGTCTTCCAGGACTACAGCCGCTCGCTGCTGCCGTGGCTGAGCGTGGCCGACAACGTCCGGCTGCCGCTGCGCTACAAGCCGATCTCCAAGAAGGAGGCCGAGGAGCGTACGGCCGAGGCGCTGGAGTCGGTCGGCCTGGCCGCGCACACGCGCAAGAAGCCGTGGCAGCTCTCCGGCGGCATGCAGCAGCGCGTGGCGATCGCCCGCGCGCTGGCCTACCACCCTCGGCTGCTGCTGATGGACGAGCCGTTCGCCTCCGTGGACGCGCAGACCCGGGTCGAGCTGGAGGACCTCACGCTGCGGCTGTGGGCGGAGCGGGACATGACGATCGCGTTCGTCACGCACGACATCGACGAGGCCATCTACCTGGGCGGCCGGATCGTGGTGCTGACGCGGACGCCGACCACCATCCGCGAGGTCATGCCGGTGGACCTGCCGCGGCCCCGCGACCAGATCGCGACCAAGGCGCTGGACGAGTTCGGCCGGCTGCGCGCCTCGGTGTTCACCGCTCTGGGGCACCACCAGTGAGCCGGCTCACGCTGTCGCTGGCGTGCGGCGACTACGAGATCACCCGCGCCCTCGCGGACGGGCAGGTCCGGCCGGACGGCATCGACCTGCACGTGCTCACGTCCGACAAGGAGCGGATCTTCCGGCTGGACCGGCGGTCCGAGTGCGACGTCGCCGAGTTCAACGTGGTGCAGTACCTGCGGGCCAGGGAGCGCGGCGAGCCGCTGACCGCGATCCCGGTGTTCCCGCACCGCCGCTTCCGGCACGGCTCGATCTTCGTGAACACCGCGAGCGGCATCCGCACCGTCGCCGACCTGGAGGGCCGCGCGGTCGGCATCGGCGGGTACGAGCCCGCCGCCGCCGTGTGGATCCGCGGCATCCTCCAGGACGAGCACGGCCTGAACCTGGACAAGGTGGACTGGCAGGACGTCTTCGGCACCTTCGGCCGCCTCCCCGACGGCCAGGACGCGCCCCTGCTCCCGACGGACAGCGCGGCCCGGCACCGCATCGACGACCTGCTGACCACGGGCGGCGTGAGCGCCACCGTGTCGGCCTACAACCCGCCGTCGTTCCTCGCCGGCGACCCGGCGGTGGCGCGGCTGTTCCCCGACTTCCCCCGGGTCGAGCGGGAGTACTACGCGCGGACCGGCGTGTTCCCCGTCATGCACGTGGTCACGATCAGGCAGGAGGTCGTCGACCGGCATCCTTGGGTCCCGGCCAGCCTGACGGCGGCCTTCACCGCCGCCCGCCGGGCCGCCATGGAGCGGCTGCGCAACCCGCGTACGCTGCCGCTGGCCTTCGTCCAGGACGTGTGGCGGGAGCAGGACGAGCTCATGGGCCGCGACCCGTGGCAGTACGGCCTGACCCCGGCGAACGTGCGCGCCATGGAGCTGATCGTGCGCTACGCCCGCGAGCAGGGCATCACGACCGGCGACCCCTCGGTGGCCTCGCTGTTCACCCCCGTGGACGCCGAGCCCAGCGGCGAGACCACGATCATCTGAAGGGAGCGGAGACATCACCATGCAAGCGATCGTCATCGGCGCGGGCATCGGCGGGCTCGCCGCGGCCGTGGCGCTGCGGCGGGCCGGGGCCGGCGTCACCGTGCTGGAGCAGTCGCCGCGGATCAACGAGGTCGGGGCCGGGATCGGTCTCGGGCCGAACGCGGTCGGCGCGCTCACGGCCCTCGGGCTCGCGCCCCGGCTGGCCGCGGACGTCGCGCTCCCGACCTGGACCACCCGGCGGCGCTGGCAGGACGGGCGCGAGCTGTTCAAGGCTCCGCTCGCCGGGACCGTGGAGGAGACGTACGGTCACCCGTTCTGGTTCGCGCACCGCGGCGACCTCCAGCGGGCGCTGCTCGACGCGGCGCGGGACCCGGCGGAGCCGGGCAGGCCCGTGGAGGTGCTGCTGGGCCGGCGCATCGCCGACGTGGACCCGGAGACGGGCACGGTCACGGCCACGGACGGGGAACGGTTCACGGCCGATGCGGTCGTGGCCGCGGACGGCATCCGCTCCGTCGTCCGCAGGCGGCTCTTCGACGCGGCCGAGCCCGAGTACGCCGGGCACAGCGGGTTCCGCACCCAGGTCCCGTCCGAGCGGCTGCTTGACGATCCCGAGCTGGCGGAGTTCGTCGAGCGCAACGGCTTCGAGTCGTGGCTGGGCCCGCGCGCGCACGTCGTGCACTGCCCCTTCCGGCGCGGCTCGATGATCAACATCACCGCCTGCATCGAGGCCCCTGCCATCGCCTCCGGCGCCACCGCGGCCCCCGTCGAGCTGGAGGAGACCCTGGCCCACCTCGACGGCTGGCACGAGCCGCTGCGCCGACTGATCACCAAGGGCAACGGGGTGACCCGCTACGACATCTACACCCAGCCCGCGCTGGAGACCTGGCACACCGGGCGGGTGACCCTGCTCGGCGACGCCTGCCATCCGATGCTGCCCTACCTCGGGCAGGGCGCCGCCCAGGCCATCGAGGACGGGCACGCGCTCGGCGCGGCCTTCGCCGCCCGCCAGGAGCCGGAGGAGGCGTTCCGCGCCTTCGAGTCGCTGCGGGTCCGGCGGGCCAACCGGGTGCAGGCGCTGTCGGCCGCCAACGCGACGACCTTCCACCTGCCCGACGGGCCCGAGCAGCGCGAACGCGACAGGGCCGTCGCCCAGGGCGCGACCGACTCCCAGGTCAGCGCGTGGTTGTGGCAGTACCAGGCCCCCGACAGGGAACTCGCGGCCGTCCCCGAATGAAGCCGGCACCGACAAGAGAGCACGAGGAACAGATGGACATCGCGCAAGCCTTCGACTTCACCGGTTACAAGGTGGTCCTGATCGGCACCGGCATCGGCGTCAACGGCCCCGAGGACGTCGCCTCCTCCTCCGCCGCCGCCTTCACCCGGTGCGGCGCCGAGGTCCTGGTGGCCCAGGCCACGAAGGAGGCCGCCGAGGCCACCGCGGAGGCGATCCGCGAGGCCGGCGGCGAGCCCCGCGTCGTGGTCCACGACCCGCGCGACCCGTACGGCCCCCAGCGGCTCGCGGCCGACCTGCCCGAGGGGTGGGACACCGTGGACACCCTGGTCACCCACCACTTCGCCAACGACTTCGGCCGCTTCCCCGACCTGTCGATCGAGCAGTTCGAGGAGACCGTGCGGATCAACCTGACCGGCGTCTACGCCGCCTCCCAGGCGTTCCTGCCGCACCTGAAGCGGTCCTCGCGGGCGTCGATGGTGCACGCCGGGTCGATCGACGGCACCTACGGCAACCCGAACGTCGTCAGCTACTCCGCCTCCAAGGGCGCCGTGCACAGCCTGGTGCACGTCCTCGCCGCCGAGCTGGCCTCCTCGGGCATCCGCGTCAACGGCATCTCGCGGGCCGGCTCGTCGGCCATGCCGCTGAAGACCGACATCGTCGCCGAGCTCGGACGGGCCACGCCGCTCCGCCCGGTGGCCGAGCCCGACGAGTACGCCGCCGCCGTGCTCTACCTCGCCTCGCGGGCGGCCAGTTACGTCACCGGCGTCCTGCTGCCGGTGGACGGCGGGCGGACCGCGGCGACGCCCGGCTGCTCCCCCGGGTACACCGGATACCGGCACTGACGCCGTACGTCCACGAGCTTCCTTCTGAAGGGTTTGAGTCTGTTGCGCATCGCCAACGTCGACGGACGGGCGTCGATCATCGTCGACGACTCCGCGTACGTCGACATCGCCGAGCAGTCGTCGGGCCGGTTCGGGCCGGATCCGCGGTCGGTCCTGGAGGACTGGGCGGCGTTCCGGGAGTGGAGTGAGAACGCCGAGCTGGGGGCGGGCCGGCCGCTCGATCCCGCGCTGCTGCGCGCGCCGGTGGACGAGCCCCGCCAGGTGTTCGCCATCGGCATGAACTACCTGGACCACGCCGACGAGATCGGCAGCGAGCCGCCGCAGTCGCCGAGCGTCTTCACCAAGTACCTGTCGTGCCTGAGCGGGCCGTACGAGCCGATCAGGCTGATCGACGGCTCCTGCGACTGGGAGGTCGAGGTCGTCGCGGTCGTCGGCAGGCACGCCTACCAGGTGCCCGCCGAGCGGGGATGGGACCACGTCGCGGGCCTCACCGTGGGTCAGGACATCTCGGAGCGCTCGCGGCAGACCGCGGGCCCCATGCCGCAGTTCAGCCTGGCGAAGTCGTTCCCCACGTTCGGTCCCATCGGGCCGTGGCTGGTCGCCGCGGACAGCCTGCCCGACCGCGACCGGCTGACGCTCGGCTGCTCGGTCAACGGCGAGATCGTGCAGAGCGGCAGCACCGCCGACCTCGTCTTCTCCATCCCTGAGCTGATCTCCAGGCTGTCCCACACGCTGCCGCTCATGCCGGGTGACCTGATCTTCACCGGCACCCCCGCCGGGGTGGGCGCGGGCCGCAGCCCGCAGCGGTTCCTGCAGCCCGGCGACGTGGTGGAGTCCTGGGTGGGGGGCATCGGGCGCATGCGCAACGTGTGCGTCGCCGAAGCCGGCGCGGCGGCGGCTCCGGTCGTCGCGGCCGGGCGCGAGCCGGTCAGGTAGCCGGGGGTGCGCGCGTTCGAGTGCGACGACGGCGGCCTGCGGGTGGTGTTCGGCACGGGCACGCTGGCCCGGCTCCGCGAGGAGCTCGACCGGCTCGGCGGCCGGCGGGCGCTGGTGCTGTCCACGCCTAGGCGCGGCGAGCTCGTCTCCCGCGTCGTGGCCGGGCTGGGCGGGGCCGCCGCCGGGGTGTTCGATGGTGCTGTCATGCACACGCCCGTGGAGGTGACCGAGGCCGGGCTGGCGCGGGCCGCCGAGCTCGGCGCCGACTCGGTGGTGTCGGCCGGCGGCGGGACGACGACCGGTCTCGGGAAGGCGGTCGCGCACCGGCTCGGCGTGCCGCACGTCGTGCTGCCGACGACGTACGCGGGGTCCGAGGTCACGCCCGTGCTCGGGGAGACCTCCGGGGGACGGAAGACGACGACGACCGACCCCGCGATCCGGCCCGACACCGTGATCTACGACGTGTCGCTGACCATGGGGCTGCCCTGGCCGGTGACGGTCACCAGCGCCGTCAACTCGATGGCGCACGCCGTGGAGGCGCTGTACGCGCCCGGCCGGACCGGCGCGACCGACCGGATGGCGACCGGCTCGATCGCCGCGCTGGCCACCGGCCTGCGGCGGCTGCCCGGCGACCCCGAGGAGGCGCGGGCCGAGCTGTTGTACGGCGCCTACCTGGCCGGGCTCTGCCTCGGCGCGGTCGGGATGGGGCTGCACCACAAGCTGTGCCACACGCTCGGCGGCTCCTTCGGCCTGCCGCACGCGCCCCTGCACACCGTGGTGCTGCCGTACGCGATGGACTACAACGCGCCCGCCGCGCCGGACGCGATGCGGGCCGTGGCGGGCGCCCTCGGCGTGGCGGACGCCCCGGCCGGGCTGCAGCGGTTCGCCCGTTCCCTGGGCGCGCCCGCCGACCTGGCCGGGCTCGGGTTCGACGCGGCCGACGTGGACCGGGCGGCCGGACTCGCGACCGAGCGGCCCTACCCCAACCCCCGCCCGGTCACCCGCGACGGCGTCGCGGACCTGCTGCGCCGGGCGCTCACCGGGCAAATGATCGGAGGACCACGATGACCACGACCCCCGACCCGGCGGTCGAGCAGGCGGCGGACGAGCTCACCCGTACGGTGCTGGCGAGCTTCGAGGGCGCGCCGGAGCGGCTGCGTACGCTCGCCCAGGGCCTCGTCTCCCACCTGCACGCCTTCGTGCGCGAGAACGACGTCACCGACGAGGAGTGGCGCCACGCGATCGGCTTCCTCACCAGGACCGGGCACATCACCAGCGACGTCCGGCAGGAGTTCATCCTGCTCTCGGACGTCCTCGGCGTGAGCAGCCTGGTCGACATCCTCGGCAACGCCCGCGCCGCCGGGGCCACGCCGTCGGCCGTGCTCGGCCCCTTCTACGTCGAGGGCCCGCCGGAGCTGCCGCAGGGCGCCGACGTCTCCTGCGGACTCGACGGCGAGCCGGTCCTGGCGGACATCACGATCACCGACACCGCGGGCGTCCCCGTCGCCGACGCCGTGGTGGACGTGTGGCAGGCGAATAAGGACGGCTACTACGACGTCCAGCTCCCGGACCAGGAAGGGCCGGTGCTGCGGGGGCGGCTGCGCACCGACGCCGCCGGGCGGCTGACGTTCTGGACGATCCTGCCGGCGCCGTACCCGATCCCGGACGACGGGCCGGTGGGCGAGCTGCTGGCCGCCGCCGGACGCCACTCGATGCGCGCCCCGCACCTGCATTTCATGATCGCGGCCCCCGGGCGGCGCACGCTGGTCACCCAGCTCTTCGTCGAGGGCGGCGACTATCTCGACTCCGACGCCGTGTTCGGCGTCAAGGAGCCCATCATCGTGCCCTTCCCCGAGCAGGACGGACCCGCGCCCGACGGGCGGCCGGGGCCGTGGCGGCGGGTGGAGTTCACCTTCCGGCTGGCCTGACGGCCTCGGCCTGCTCCGCGGGGAGCAGGCCGAGGGCTCGTGCCTTGTTGAGCGCGGTGACCCGGTCGTGCACGCCGAGTTTGCGGTAGAGATTCTCCTTGTGCTTGATCGCGGTCCTCTCCGCGATCCTGAGCCTGCTGCCGATGGCGTGCGCGGTCAGCCCTTCGCCGAGAAGCGCCAGGACCGCCATTTCTCGGGGGGTTATTCCGTATTCTGAGGGATCGCCGATTTTCGGGAGGTTCATGGCGACTTTCTGCTGCTCGGGGGGCTCTTCACCACCAAGTTTGCGGCAACGGGCCGCCGTTTCGCAGGCCGAACAGGAACAGCGCGGAAAAGGCACTACGAACTTCTTCGTATATCGGGTCCGGCCTCTTTCCTGGGACACTGTGGTCCGCTTTCAACGGGCACGGATTCCGGCGTACGGAGGTCGTGGGTGGACACCGCGGAGAAGCCGGCGCACGCGTCGGGAGAGCAGGACGGCGGGCCCGGCCGGGGCGCCGTCCGCCGGGCCACCGCGCTGGCGGGGCTCGGGTCGGTCGCCGACGTGGCGGCGGTCGCGCAACTGCTCACCACCGAGTCGCGGCAAGGGGTGCTGGTCGCCGGGCTGCTGTCGGTGGTCACCGGGACGCTGGGGCTGATCCAGCTCTACGGGCAGCCCATACGCAAGCGGGCCCTGGTGATGGTCGCGCTGATCGCCGTGGGCGCGGGGCTGGTGGGCGCGATGGCTCAGCGCTACTACGCCGACGCGACCGCCGCTCCCCCTCCGCAGCCCGCAGACGTCGCCGCGAACCCGGCCATCACGCCGCCCCGGTCCACACCACCGCCCTCACCGTCTCCCTCGCTTTCCCCTTCCCCCTCCGCCTCCCCCTCGCCCTCCGCAGGGGAGAAGATCCGCGAGGCGGAGGCGACGCTGCACGACCAGGACTACCTCGACGTCGAGTCCGGCCGCATCGGCACGGTCGTGCCCGGGGAGAGCGACCTCTGGTACGTCAGCCCCTACCGCTCCCTGTGGACGGCCGGCGGCGGCGAATACCCGATCACACCCGTCGACGCCCGCCCCGACGCCGAAGCCTGCGCGCGGGCCCTGGCCGCCCGGGACTACGACCAGGTGGAGGTGGGCAAGCTGTCGCCCGGCGACTGGGCCTGCGCCCGGACCGCCGAGGGCAACCTGGTGGGCATCCGGTTCCCCGCCATCCCCGCGAACGGCGACGCGCCGCTCAGGATCTCCTACGTCGTCTGGCACGCCACCCCGGCCGGGTGACGCCGCCGACCTCGAAGTTGGCCGGGGGACGTTGCGTGAAATATGTTCATGCTGCTGAACAACCCCCCGACTGACATGGAGGTCCCGGTGGCAGCGTCGGAGGACCGGCGCGCGGACGAGCCCCGGCAGGAGCTCGTGGGCGCGCGGATGCGCGAGTTCCGCAAGGAGCGCGGGATGACGCTCCGCGACCTGGCGTCCAGGTCGGGGCTGTCGATCGGGTTCCTGTCCCAGGTGGAGCGCGGGATCTCGACGATCGGGCTGGTGGCGCTGAACAGCGTCGCGGCGGCACTCGAACGGGGGGTGTCGGAGTTCTTCGACGATTCCCCCGGCCGCCAGCCGGGGCGCGACGCCGACCGGCTGCCGACCCATTTCACGCTCACCCGGGCGGAGACGGCGGCCACCGAGTACGTGTCCGGCGCGCAGACGTACCGCATGTTGTCCGCGCGCGGCCCCAGCCTGGTGCTGGAGCCGCTGCTGGTGCACATCGCGCCGGGCGGGCGGCGGGAGCCCGCGTACGGGCACGCCGGCGAGGAGTTCGCGTACGTGCTGAGCGGCGAGCTGCTGTACGAGGTGGACGGCGTGGAGCACCGGCTCTACCCCGGCGACAGCGTGCATCTGCGCTCGACGGTGCCGCACGGCATGTACAACGACACCGACCAGGTGACCACCGTGGTGTCGGTGGTCACCCCGCGGCTCTTCTAGACCGACTCGGCGGCGAGGGCCTGGGCGGCCCGCCAGCAGTCGTGGTACGTCGAGTACAGCGGCACCGGGGCGAAGCGGATCACGTCCGGGTTGCGCACGTCGGCGAGCACCCCGTGCCGGGCGTGCAGCCGCCCGGCCAGCCCGGCCGCGTCGCCGGCGGCCACCCGCACCGAGAGCTGGGCTCCGCGCCGCGCCGGGTCGGACGGCGTGATCAGCTCGATCGGGCCGCCGCTCATCGGGGCGAGCAGCGACTCCAGGTAGCCGGTGAGCCGGCGGCTGCGGGCGGAGAGCTCGGCCATCCCGGCCTTGGCGTGCACGGCGAGCGCGGCCCGCAGCGCGGCCAGGCCGAGGATGGGCGGCGTGGAGACCTGCCAGGCGTCGGCGGCGGGCACGTGGTCGCGGTCGGGGCGCATCTCGAAGCGGACCCGCTCGTCGGTGCCCCACCAGCCGGTCAGGCGCGGCAGGGCGGGGTCCGCGCCGCCGCTCAGGTGGCGGGCGTGCACGAAGCAGGCCCCGGGGGCTCCGGGGCCGCCGTTGAGGTACTTGTACGTGCACCAGACCGCGAAGTCGGCGTTCCAGTCGTGCAGGGAGAGAGGGACGTTCCCCGCGGCGTGCGCGAGATCCCAGCCGGCCACGGCTCCCGCCTCGTGCGCGGCCGCGGTGATGCCGGGGATGTCCAGCAGTTCGCCCGTGAGGTAGTTGATCCCGCCGAGCAGGACCAGGGCGACCGTGCCGCCCTCGGCCGCCAGGTAGGCCGGGATGTCGGCGGCGGGCAGCCGGACGACGGCGCGAGCCGGGTCCAGCCCGTGCCAGGCGGCCTGCCCGGCGACCGCGTAGGAGTCGGAAGGGAAGGCCGTGTCCTCGATGAGGATCCGGACGCGCTCCCCCTCCGGGCGGTAGAACGTGGCCATCAGCAGGTGCAGGTTGACCGTGAGGGCGTTCATGACCACGGTCTCCTCGGGACGCGCGCCCACCAGGGCGGCCATGTCCTCGCGGAGCAGCGCCGGGTAGGTCACCCACGGCCGTTCGGCGGCGAACCACGCCTCGACGGCCTGGCCGGACCACTCGGCCAGCTCGGCCTGGACGGCCGCGGCGGCGTCCCTCGGCTGCAGGCCCAGGGAGTTGCCGGCGAAGTAGGCGGTCTCCGGGTAGGGGGCGCCGGCCGGGGCCGGCGGGATCAGGAACTCCGCGCGGCGGCCGGGATCGGCGGCGTCGGCGGCCAGGGCGTCCTGCTCGGGGTGGGTGTTCACGCGTTCTCCATCAGGCCAGGGTGTCGGCACGTCAGACCAGGGTGCGGGCCGACCAGAGCTCGGGGAAGATCTCGCGGCGCAGCGACCGCTCCAGCCAGCTCGCGCCGCTCGACCCGCCGGTGCCCATCTTCGCGCCCATCGCGCGACGGACCACCATCAGGTGGCGGGTCCGCCATCCCATGAAGCCCTCGGCGAGGTCGGTCAGCGCCTCGCCCAGCTCCCACAGCTCGTCGCCGGGGCCCTCTTCGGCGTACACGCGGGACCACGCCTTCTCCACCTGGGGGTCGGGCTCGTACGGCTGCGCCGGGTCGCGGGTGAGCACGGCCTCGGGGAGGTCGTGCCCGTGGCGGGCCAGGGCGGACAGGGCGGCGTCGTACAGGCTGGGCGCGCGCAGGGCCGCCAGCAGCGCGGCGTGGGCCTCGGGGTCGCCGCGGTGGACCTGGACGAGGGACGGGTTCTTGTCCCCCAGCAGGAACTCCACCTCGCGGTAGAGCGCCGACTGGAATCCCGAGCCCTCGCCGAGCGCCGGACGGAAGGCGTTGAACTGGCGCGGCGTGAGCCGGTTCAGCGGTCGCCAGGCCGCGTTCACCACGTCCAGGTACGCCGCCGCGCGCCCGATCACGGCGGTCGCCGGGGCCGGTCCCGGCCCGCCGAGCAGCTCGGTCGCCAGGCGCAGCTCGGTGCGCACCAGGCCGAAGTACAGCTCCATGACCTGCGTGGTGACCAGGAAGGCAGGCTCTTCGGGCACGGCGGTGCGCGGGCCAGGCAGCTCGCGCAGGACGGCGGTGCCGATGTACTCGTCGTAAGGCGTGGCGTTTGCGAAGCGCAGTCTCGGGGCTGCCATCACTCCTCCTCGTTCACCTCAATGTTCACTCACGACGAACTATGCTGAAATAGCGAGACAAAGGTGATGAGGCGGGATGGGTTTACGTTCGGAAGGCGATCTCCGATTTGCCTTTCGCCGCTGCCGAGAGTGACGGGTGGGTGCCATGGACGCGATGGACTGGGCGATCCTCGGCGAGCTGCAGGCCGACGCCCGGCTCTCCTACAGCGAGCTGTCACGGCGGGTGCACCTGTCCGCCCCGGCCGTGGCCGAGCGCGTCAGGCGGCTGGAGGAGACCGGGGTGATCTCCGGCTACCACGCCCACGTGGACCTCGGCCGGGCCGGGCGCACGGTGCGGGCGCTGATCCGGATGGACTGCTACGGAGCCCGCTGCGTGCTGCGCCACGAGGAGGTGCTGACCCAGCCCGAGATCGTCCAGGTGTACCGGGTCACCGGCGACACCTGCTGCCTGCTCGTGGTGGCGCTGGACTCGATGGCGCACTTCGAGCGGCTGATCGACGGGCTGTCCCACTACGGGCGGCCGTCGAGCACGATGGTGCTGTCCAGCCCCGTGGCGTGGCGGCCGGTCACCCCGCTGGCCTGAGCGCCTCCTCGACGCGGGCGGCGGTCTCCGCCCAGATGGGGGCGGCCGGGTCGATCACCGAGAAGTGGTCGCCAGGCGCCTCCAGGTAGGTGACCGGGTCGCCGGTCGCGGCGCGGACGTAGCGGCGGTTGAAGTCCACGAGGTCCGGGTCGTCGCCGGCGCCCTGGACGACGAGCTGCGGGCCGCCCAGCGGGAGCCGGGCGAGCGGGCTGGACGCCGCGTACACCTCGGGGATCTCGGTGCATGAGCCGCCGAGCGCCAGGGCCGTCGCGCCGCCGCTCAGGTCGCGGCGGTCGCACTCCACCAGGTCCACGAGGCCGGCCAGGGAGACGGCGAGCGCCGGGCCCCGCCCGGCCGCCCACAGGTCGGCGGCCAGGCGCAGCGCGAGCTGACCGCCCGCCGAATGGCCGATCACCGCGACCCGGTCCTGGTCGACGTCCGCGCCGAGGGTCCGGAGCGCGGCGTACGCGGCGGCGACGTCCGACACGGTGGCGTCCCAGCCGTGCCGGTCCGGGCGGCGGTACTCCACGTTCCAGGCGGCGAACCCGCGGGCGGCCAGGTCGGCGGCGAGCGCGTCCATGAGGTCGGCGGCCCAGCGCGTCCGGTAGAAGCCGCCGTGCAGCAGCATCGCGACCGGCGCGGGCCGGGCGTCCGGCAGGAGCAGCTCCGCGTACTGGTCGGGGTGAGGGCCGTAGGTGACGCGGCGGGGGCGGCACGTCGCGCGGTGCGCCGCGGCCCGTACGGCCCAGGTGAGGCCGTTGACGCCGCGGCCGTACAGGTGGAGGGCCCCGCCCGCCGGGTGCGGGCCGGTTCTCGCCAGGTCCAGCCAGACCAGCCGCTCACGGTACGGCCGAGGCGGCTCCATCAGGGCGCGCACCTCGGGATCGGCGCCGGGCAGGGCGACGACGCCGTGACCCGGCTCGGCGGCGGCGTCCAGCGCGGTCGCGAAGGACGCGGCGTCCGGGGGCTCGACCAGCCGCCCGGCGACCCCGAGCGCGGCGAACTCCCGCCCGGCCAGCTCCGCCAGCAGCTCACGATCCGCCGCCAGCCCGCCCGCGACGACCACGGTCACGGCGGCCCGTGCGGTCGCGGCGACCCCGGCGGCCTCCGCGGCCCCGGCGACCCGCGGGCGATCGGGCGTCGGGTCGGTCATCGTGCCGCCTTCCTCAGCATCGGCGCGACCTCCGTGGCGATCAGGAGGACCCCATCATCGTCGGTGAGCCCGTGCGGGGTGCCGAACTCGACCCGCCGCACCCCCGCGTCGATCAGCCGCCGCGCCTGCGCCGCCACCTGCTCGGGAGTGCCGGAGAACGCGAACAGGTCCAGCAGGTCGTCCGGGATCAGCCGGCCCGCCGCGTCGTCCCGCCCGGCCGCGACCTCGGCCTTGACCCGCGTCAGCAGGTCGGCGGGCACCTCGGCCGTGGGATCCAGCTCGGCCACGACCGCCAGGTACATGGCGACCTCCCTACGGGCCCTCGCGCGGGCGGCGGCGCCGTCGGCGGCGACGACGGTGACCGCGCCCAGCACGATCCCGACGTCGTCCACGGACCGCCCCGCCTCCTCGGCCCCCGGGCGCAGCCGCTCCCGCACGACCGGCACCATCGCCGGGTTGGCGCTCCCGCCGACCTTGATCTCGTCGGCGACGCGCCCGGCGAGCGCCGCGCCGCGCGGCCCCCAGGCGCCGATGAGCAGCGGCGGCCGGGCCCGCCGCACGGGGTAGCGCAGCGCGGTGCCGGGCGCGAGGCTGAACAGCTCGCCCGCGAAGCCCGACGTGTCGCCCGCGAGCAGCCGCCGCACGACCTCGGCGCACTCGGCCAGCGCGGTGAGCGGGCGCGGCTGCGCGATCCCGACCTCGCCCAGCCAGGTCCCCCGGGCCAGCCCCAGGTAGGCCCGCCCGTCGGAGGCGAGGTCGAGCGCGGCGAGCTGACCGGCGATCTCGTACGGCGCCATCGAGTACGGGTTGAGACAGGCCGGGCCGAGCCGCACCCGGGAGGTGGCGGCGGCGATCTCCAGCAGCGGGAAGATCGGCGGCTGGTACATCAGGTCGCCGAACACTGACACCACGTCGATGCCGTGCTCCTCGGCGAGCCGCCCGAGCCGGGCGTAGTCCCCGGCCCGCTTGTCGCTCTGCAGGCCGATGCCGATCTCGAAGTCCCCGGGCCCGCTCATGTCAGGTCCGCCGAGTTCATCGGGCGGCGCCGGACCCGCTCGACCCGCATCGTCAGCCGCTCCTCCGGGTCCGGGCAGCAGAACAGGGTGTCGCGCTCCAGCCAGTCGCCCGCGCCGAGGTCGCGCTGCTTGGCCGCGAGGAACGGCAGGACGCTGGCGAGGGCCCACACGCAGAAGTGCCGGCCCTCCGGCAGCCGCAGGTGGGCGCTGTTCTCCAGCTCGAAGTAGTCGCCGACGGCCATGCCGCAGACCGAGCGGCCCTCGATGGCGTCGACGGTGACCCGCAGGTCGTACAGCTCCATGTCCGGCTCGGGACCCGCGCCGCTCACGGCTCCCCCACCAGCTCGGCGTGGTGGTGGGCGATCAGCCAGCGGCCCCGCGTGTGCCGGAGCACGTCGGTGACCCTGGTGTGCTGGGCGGGCCCGCCGTGCGGCTCGGCGACCAGGACGTACCTGGCCACGCCGACCTCGCCCCAGACGTCGATGCGCTTGTCGCGGGCGGTGAGCGTGTCCATGACCGGGCGGTGGCCGGCGCCGTCGCGGGCGTCGCGGTAGGCGTCCAGCTCGGCGCGGGTGCGCAGCGGGCCGGGGAGGTGGGTCTCCCAGGTGGTCACGTCGGGGTGCAGGTGGGAGTCGAAGCGGGCGCGGTCGCCGGCGACGAACGCGGCGTACATGTCGTCGATCGCGGCGGCGATGGCCGCCGCGGCGCCCTGGACCAGGGTCATGGTGCCTTCCTTTCCGAGCGGACGACCTGGCCGCCCTTCATCACCCAGCGGACGCCCCGGTACGCCGACGCCGACGCGAGCGGGTCCTCGTCCATCGCGACGAGGTCGGCGTAGCGGCCGGGCTCGACGGTGCCGATGTCGGCCTCGGCGCGCAGCCAGCGGGCGGGGCCGAGGGTGGCGGCGTACAGGGCGCGGGCGGGGCCGATGACCTCGGCCATGTGCTCCAGCTCGCGTACGGTCGCGTTGGTGCCCTCGAAGCCCCAGAACGGCGGCATGTCGCTGCCGAGCAGCACCTCCACCCCGGCGGCGACGGCGGTGGCGAAGCTCTCCAGGTGCTCGGGCCCGGCGTTGAGCGAGCGGCACTGCATCCACTCCGGCACGCCCAGCTCGTCGAAGAACTCCTTGCAGCGGGTGACGAGCAGGGTGGGCACCAGCGCGGTGCCGCGCGCGGCCATCTGGGCGGCCACCTCGGGAGTGAGCTGGTAGCCGTGCTCCACGCAGTCGAGGCCGAGCGCCACGGCCTGGGCGATCACGGCGGCGGGCCCGGCGTGGGCGGTGACCTTGCGGCCCCAGGCGTGCGCGGTCTCGATCACCGCGGCCATCTCGTCGGCGAAGAGCTGCGGCGTGTCGATCGACTCGTGCCGCCCGGCGATGCCGCCGGAGATCATCACCTTGATGAGGTCGGCCCCGGCCTTGATCTGGGAGCGGACGCCGCGCCGCAGGCCGTCCGCGCCGTCGCACTCCAGGGTGTCGGTGCCCTCGTGGCCGTGCCCGCCGGTGCAGACGAGCGCCCGCCCGGCGGTGAAGATGCGGGGGCCGGGCACCCGGCCTGCCTCGATGGCGCGGCGCAGCGCGAAGTCGGCGTGGTCCTTCTCGGCCACGCAGCGGACGGTGGTGACGCCGCAGTCGAGGGTGCGGCGGGCGCCGTCGGCCATGTAGAGGGCCAGCTCGTGCGGGTTCATGTCCTTGACCTGGTCGCCGGCGGTGCCGGGGAGGGACAGGGACAGGTGGGTGTGCATGTTGACCAGGCCGGGGGTGACGTACGCGCCGCCGAGGTCGAGGTGGGTCACCTCGCCGGGCACGGAGCCGGCGGCGGCGAGGACGTCCTCGCGGCGGCCCACGTCCACGATGCGCTCGCCCCTGACGAGGATGCCGGCGTCGGGGACGGGGTCCGCGCCCGTGGCCGCCCGGCCGTCGGCCACGGTGCAGCCGGTGATGACGACCGTGTTCATCGTGCTCCTTCCAGATCCGCCAAGCCGTAGATGTCGCGGGCGGCCTCGGGTGAGACGTAGCCCTCGGCGACGTCGCGGCGTACGGCCTCGGGGTCGCGTTCGCGCGGGTCGCCGTGCCCGCCGCCGCCCGCCGTCAGCAGCGTCACCCGGTCGCCGGGCTCGACCTTGACCCGTTTGGTGCTGATCCGGGCCTCGCGGTCGGTGCCGGGAAAGACGATCACCTGGTTGGGGTCCGGCTCCAGGCCGCCGTCCAGCGCCCAGGGCCGCGACCTGGTCTTCTTGATCACCGACAGGAACTCGCCCGGCGTGGTGAACCGGATGTCCCGCCGCAAGCCGACCCCGCCCCGGTGACGGCCCGCGCCGCCCGAGTCCGTACGCAGCTCCAACCGCTCGAAGAACATGCCCGTCCGCGCCTCCAGCACCTCGACGGGCGTGTTGCGGGCCTGCGTCTGGGCCGGGTGGTTGGCCGGTCCGATGCCGTCGTGGGCGGGCGTGCCGCCCCAGCCGACGGCGTCGTTGTTGCTGACGGCGAAGAGCCGCCCGGTGTCCGGGTGCGTGCCGACCATCATGAAGCCGGGAACGTCGCCGCCGGACGAGGCGGGCAGCCGGTCCGGCATGCCCTGCGCCAGCGCCTTGTAGATCAGCTCCAGCGCGACCGTGCCCGTCCACTGCGTGAACGTGGCCGCCGGGTAGACGGCGTGGAACAGCGTGCCGGGCTCGGCGCGCACCTCCAGCGGCGCGAAGTGGCCCGCGTTGGTCTGCTCCCAGGGGGTGGTGATCGCCTTGAACGCGACGCGGCAGGTGGCGATGGTGGCGCCGAGCGGCAGGTTGACCGGCCCCCGGGTCATCCCGGAGGAGCCGGCGAAGTCGACGGTGAACCGGCCGCCGGCGACCGTGACGGTGACCCGCATCCTCACCGGCTCGTCGGTGACGCCGTCGTCGTCCAGCCAGTCCTCGGCGGTCCAGGTGCCCTGCGGCAGCGCGGCGACGGCGTCGGCGGCCGAGCGGGCGGCGGCCTCGACGGCCCGGTCCACGGCGGCCTCGACGAGCGGGGTGCCGTAGCGGGCGTGCAGCTCGGCGAGGCGGCGCTCGCCGGTGCGCAGGGCGGCGACCTGGGCGTTCAGGTCGCCGATGACCAGATCCGGCATGCGGGAGTTGAAGCGGATCAGCTCGTGGATGTCACGGACGGGCTCGCCACGGGAGAACACCTTCGTGCCCGGAAAAATCAACCCTTCCTGGTGCATGTCCGTCGAGTCCAGCACGTAGCCGGGGTCCTTGGCCCCCAGGTCCATCCAGTGGGCCCGTACGCACACGAAGCCCAGCAGCCCGGACTCCCCGTGCACGGGCGCGAACAGCGTCGCGTCGTAGGCGTGGGCCGCGTTCCAGTACGGGTAGTTCAGCAGCACCACGTCGCCGGGGTGCAGGTCGTCGCGGCCCACGTACTCCACGCCCTTGCGGATGGAGTGGTCGTTGGCGCCGAGGAACCGGCTCAGCCCGGTGGCCTCGGCGATCAGCCGGAGGTCGGCGTCGTAGACCGAGATGCCGTAGTCGCGCACCTCGTAGATGACGGGGTTGAAGGCGGTGCGTTCGAGCGTGGCCCGCATCTCCTCGGCGACCGAGACCAGGTGGCAGCGCACGACCTCGGCGGTCGCGCCGTCCAGCGTGAGGTCAGGCATCGTCCACGCCGTAGATGTCGCGGGCCGCCTCGGGCGAGACGTAGCCCTCGGCGACGTCGCGGCGTACGGCCTCGGGGTCGCGTTCGCGCGGGTCGCCGTGCCCGCCGCCGCCCGCCGTCAGCAGCGTCACCCGGTCACCGGGCTCGACCTTGACCCGTTTGGTGCTGACCCGGGCCTCGCGGTCGGTGCCGGGAAAGACGATCACCTGGTTGGGGTCCGGCTCCAGGCCGCCGTCCAGCGCCCAGGGCCGCGACCTGGTCTTCTTGATCACCGACAGGAACTCGCCCGGCGTCGTGAACCGGATGTCCCGCCGCAAGCCGACCCCGCCCCGGTGGCGGCCCGCGCCGCCCGAGTCCGTACGCAGCTCCAACCGCTCGAAGAACATCCCCGTCCGCGCCTCCAGCACCTCGATCGGGGTGCTCCGCCCGGCGCTGCCGGAGACGTGGGTGGCGGCGTTCATGCCGTCGTGCTCCGGCGTGGCGCCCCAGCCGACCAGGTCGTTGTTGCTGACCGCGAAGAGCCGGCCGGAGTCCGGGTGCGTGCCGACCATCATGAAGCCGGGCACGTCGCCGCCGGACGAGGCGGGCAGCCGGTCCGGCATGCCCTGCGCCAGCGCCTTCAGGATGAGCTCCACCGCCACGATGCCGGTCCACAACGTGAACGTGGGCTGCGGGTAGACGGCGTGGAACAGTGTGCCGGGCTCGGCCAGCACCTCCAGCGGGACCGTCGTGCCGTGGTTGGACGGCTCGTCGGGCGAGGTCAGCGACTTGAGTATGACCTTGCAGAGTGCGACGGTGGCGCCGAAGGGCATGTTGATCGGGCCGGGGGTGGCCTGCGCGGAGCCGGCGAAGTCCACGGTGAAGCGGTCGTCCGTGACCGTGACGGTGACCCGCATCTTCACCGGGTCCTCGGTGATGCCGTCGTCGTCCACCCAGTCCTCGGCGGTCCAGGTGCCGTGCGGCAGCGCGGCGAGCGCGGCGCGGGTGCGGGCCTCGCCGTCCTCGATCATGCGCTGCACGGCGGCGTCCACGGTGGGCCGGCCGAACTTGTCGATGATCTCCAGCAGCCGGCGCTCGCCGGTGCGCAGGGCGGCGACCTGGGCGTTCAGGTCGCCGATGACCAGGTCCGGCATGCGGGAGTTGAAGCGGATCAGCTCGTGGATGTCACGGGCGGGCTCGCCACGGGAGAACACCTTCGTGCCCGGGAAGATCAGCCCTTCCTGGTGCATGTCCGTCGAGTCCAGCACGTAGCCGGGATCCTTGGCCCCCAGGTCCATCCAATGGGCCCGTACGCACAGGAAACCGACCAGCGTGCCGTCGGCCGCCGCGTCCGCCGGGTCCGGCTGGAACACCGGCGCGAACAGCGTCGCGTCGTAGGCGTGGGCCGCGTTCCAGTACGGGTAGTTCAGCAGCACCACGTCGCCGCGGTGCAGGTTCTCCCTGCCCACGTACTCGACGCCCTTGGCGAGGGAGAAGTCGTTCGCGCCGAGGAAGAACGTCAGCCCGGTCGCCTCGGCGATCAGCCGCAGGTCGGCGTCGTACATCGACAGGCCGAAGTCGTGCACCTCGTAGATGACCGGGTTGAACGAGGTGCGGATCAGGGTCGCGCGCATCTCCTCGGCCGCCGCCAGCAGGTAGCTGCGCACCACCTCGGCCGTCGCGCCGTCCAGCCGCACGTTCGCCTCGCTCATGAGCGCACCTCCGGGGTGAGGGTGACCAGCAGGTGGCCGAAGGGGTTCACCTGGACCCGCTGCCCGGAGTGCACGACCGTGGTGGAGGTGCCCTCGTCGATCAGGGCGGGGCCGTCCAGGGTGTCGCCGGGCTCCAGCTTGGCCCGGTCGTACACGGCGAAGGCCGTCACCTCGCGGGCGCCGAAGTCGAAGGCGTCGCGCGATCCGACGCGGGCCCGCGCCGGGTCGCCGTCGCCCGGCTCGTACGCGGGCAGCTCCGGCTTGTCGATCCGGCCGATGCCGCGCACCCGCAGGTTGAGGATCTGCAGCCGGTTGTCCATGACGTGCCCGTAGCGCGCGTGGTGCAGCTCCTCGAACGCGGCCCGCACCGCGTCCGGCCGCAGGTCGCGCCCGACGGGCACGGTCAGCGAGTGCTCCTGGCCGAGGTAGCGCACCTCCATGGCGCGTTCGAGCACGGCCTGCCCGGCGGGGATCGCCTGCGCGGCCAGCGAGGCCGCCGCGGCCGACTCCGCCTCGGCGAACACCGCCTCCAGCGCGTCCAGGTCGGCGTCGTCCAGCGTCGTCATGACCGTACGCGACACGTCGTCCACGATGTCGGCCGTCAGCATGCCCCACGCGGAGAACCCCGACGGCGCGAACGGCACGATCACCTCGGGGATGCCCATCTCGCGGGCGAGCAGCGGAGCCAGCAGCGGCCCCGCGCCGCCGAACGCCAGCAGCGAGAACACCCGCGGGTCGTGGCCCCGCTCGACCGTGATCTGCCGCACCGCGCCGACCGTCTTGGCCAGCAGCACGTCGAAGACGCCCGCCGCGGCCGCCTCGACGGCGAGGCCGAGCGGCTCGGCGATCTGCTCGCGCAGCGCGTCCCTGGCCGCCTCGTCGTGCAGGCGCATGTCGCCGCCGAGGAACCGGTCGGGGTCGACGTAGCCGAGGGTGACGGCGGCGTCGGTGACCGTCGGCCGGTCGCCGCCCCGGCCGTAGCAGACCGGGCCGGGGACGGCGCCCGCGCTCTGCGGGCCGACCTTGAGCAGGCCCCGGTCCAGGTAGGCAATGGAGCCGCCGCCCGCGCCGATGGTGCGGATGTCGTAGGCGGGGATGAGCAGCGGGAACTGCTCCAGCTTGGCCTCGTACGCGGCCACGGCCTGACCCCGCTCGATCACGCAGGTGTCGAGCGAGGTGCCGCCGATGTCGAAGGTCAGCAGGTTGTCGCGGCCGAGCGCGGCGGCCACGTACGCGGCCCCGGCGATCCCCCCGGCCGGGCCGGACAGCACGGTGTGCATGGGCGAGGTCTTCGCCACGGCCGAGGTCATCGACCCGCCGCCGGAGCGCATGATGAGGAACCGGCCGGCGAAGCCGTCCTCGGCGAGGCCGGACTCCAGGCGGTCCACGTAGCGCTCGAAGATGGGGCGGATGTAGGCGTCGAGCACGGTGGTGCTGGTGCGCTCGTACTCGCGGTATTCGCGCACGATGTCCGTGGACACCGACACGGTGACCTCCGGGTACGCCTCCCGCACCAGCTCGGCCGCGCGCCGCTCGTGCTCCGGGTTGAGGTAGGAGTGCAGGAAGCAGACGGCGATCGTGCGCACCCCCTGCTCCTCCACCAGGATCCTGGCCGCCTCCCGCACGTCGTCGGGGTCCAGCTCCTCCACCACGCGGCCCTTGTAGTCGAGCCGCCCGCGCACGCCGATCGTGGCGGCCCGGCGGACCAGGCTCTCGGGGCGCTGGTACTGGAAGTCGTACATGTGGTCGGCGGGCACGTTGCCGCGGCCCAGCAGGAAGACGTCACGGAAGCCCGCGTTGGCGATGATGCCGGTGGCCTCGCCGCGCCGCTCCAGCACCGCGTTCAGCCCGAGCGTGGTGCCGTGGATGAACAGCTCCACCTCCGCCGGGTCGGTGCCGAGCAGGCCGACGGCGGCGAGCACCCCCTCCCAGGGGCGGGCGGGCGTCGTCGGGGACTTGCGGAAGCGGACCGCGTGGGTGCGCGTGTCCAGCTCCATGGCGTCGACGAAGGTGCCGCCGATGTCGACGGCCAGCCTGATCGCGGGCATGGGATGCGTCACCTCTCTGGTCCTTCTCGGTCCGGCGGGTCCGGGAGCTCGTGGGCGCGGCGGCAGGCGACGCGGACCGGGCCGAGGGTCCGCAGCTCCTGCTCCTCGGCGCGGCAGGCGTCCTCCGCGTACGGGCAGCGCGGCGCGAGCGCGCACCCCGCGCCGGGGACGGCCTCCTCGGGGTCCTTGGTCAGGCTCACGCCCGCGCCGTCCGCCCGCCCGGCGAGGGTGGGGGCGGCGGCGAGCAGCGCCTTCGTGTACGGATGCCGGGGCCGCGCGAAGACCTCCTCGACCGGCCCTTCCTCGACGATCCGCCCCAGGTAGAGCACCACGACCCGGTCGCAGACGCCGCGTACGGTGGCGAGGTCGTGCGAGATGAACACCGAGCCGCGGCCCCGCTCGGCCGTCACCTCGCCGATCACCTTGAGTATCTGCGCCTGCACGGTCACGTCGAGGGCGGAGGTGGGCTCGTCGAAGACGACGAGGTCGGGCTCGCCGGCCAGCGCCCGCGCGATGCCGACGCGCTGCGCCTGGCCGCCGGACAGCTCGTGCGGGCGCCGGGTCGCGTACGTGCCGTCGAGGCCCATGCGTTCCAGCGCCGCCGTGACCCGGCGGGCCCGTTCGGGCGCCTTGACCCCGGCGGCGCGCAGCGGCTCGGCCACGGCGTCGGCGACGGTGCGGCGCGGGCTGAGCGAGCCGATCGGGTCCTGGAAGACGAGCTGGGCCCGCCGTCGCAGGTCGCGCAGCTCCCGGCCGCGCAGGCGGGACGGCTCGCGCCCGGCCAGGGTGACCGTGCCGCGCGACGGGGTGATCAGGCCGAGCATGAGGCGGGCCAGGGTGCTCTTGCCGCTGCCGCTCTCGCCGACGACGCCGACCGTCTCCCCGGCGCGCACGGTCAGGCTGACGCCGCGCAGCGCGTGGTGGCCGCCGGAGCCGAAGCGGCTGCCGTACACGACGTGGGCGTCCTCGATCCGCACCACCTCGCCCCCGGGGGTGGCGGCAGTGCGGGCGACCGGTCTGGTGACGTCGGGGACGGCGGCCAGCAGCGCGCGCGTGTAGGGATCGGCGGGGGCGGCCAGGACGTCGGCGGCCGGGCCGTGCTCGACGACCGCGCCCGCGTTCAGCACCACCAGGCGGTCGCAGACGCGGGCGATGGAGGCGAGGTCGTGGGAGATCAGCAGCACGCCCCTGCCCTCCTCGTCGGCCGCCTCGCGGAAGCGCCGCAGGATCTCGCGGGTGAGGGTGACGTCCAGGCCGGTCGTGGGCTCGTCGGCGATGAGCAGGCCGGGGGCGCAGCCGGTGGCGAGGGAGATCATGACGCGCTGGGCCTGGCCGCCGGACAGCTCGTGCGGGTAGTGGTCGAAGCGCCGGGCCGCCGACCGGATGCCGACGCTCTCGAACAGGGCGACCGCCGCCGTACGGGCCTCGGCGGCGGCCACGCCCTGGTGTGTGGTCAGGCGGTCGGTGAGCTGGCGGCCGATGGAGCGGGTCGGGCTGAGCGCGCCGCGCGGGTTCTGGAAGCAGATCGCCGCGCCGCCGCCGCGGTGCGCCGCGAGCGCGGCGGCGTCCATCGTCAGCACGTCCGCGCCGTCGAACAGGACCTCGCCGGTGGCGCGGGCCGCGCCGGGCAGGAGGCCGACGATCGAGCGGGCGATCATGCTCTTGCCGCCGCCGCTCTCCCCCACCAGGCCGACGACCTCGCCGCGGCCGACCGTGAGGTCCACGCCCTTGAGCGCCTGGACGTCGCCGATGGTGACCCGCAGGTCCCTGATGTCGAGCAGGCTCACCGTACGACCCCCGCCCGTTCCTGCAGCCCCTCGCCGAGCAGGCTGAACCCGAGCACGCTGACCAGCAGGAACAGGCCGGGCGGCACCGAGGTCCACCAGCGCCCGGCGACCACGTCCCCCGTGCCGAGACTGATCATGGCGCCCCACTCGGCGGCGGGCACGGTGACGCCGAGGCCGAGGAAGGACAGCCCGGCGAGGGTCAGCATGGCCCAGCCGCAGTTCAGCGGCGCGATGACGCGGACCGGGGTGAGACTGTTGGGCAGCACGTGCCGCCACAGGGTGCCGAGCCCGGACGCGCCCGCGGTCCGCGACGCCTCCACGAACGGCAGCTCGCGCACCGTGCGCACCTCGGCCCGTACGAGGCGGGCGTAGGCGGGGGCGTTGACCAGGGCGACCACCAGGACCAGGTTGCCCGCGCCGCCGCCGAGCAGGGCCGCGACCGCGAGCGCCAGGATGAACGCGGGGAACGCCTGGAAGACGTCCAGGACGCGCATGAGCACGTCGTCCACCCGTCCGCCGCGGTAGCCGGCGAGCAGCCCGAGCGCGGTGCCGAGCACCACGGCGAGCGCCACGGAGGCGATCGCCACGCCCAGGTCGAGGCGGCCCGCGTGCAGGACCCGGCTGAGGATGTCCATGCCGTTGACGTCCGTGCCCAGCGGGTGCGCCCCGCCGGGCGGAGCCAGCGAGGCCGCCGGGTCGATCTCCTCGGGGCCCCAGCGGACCAGCAGCGGGCCGACCAGCACGGCGAACGCGACCAGGCCGAGCAGCGCCGATCCCGCCCTGATCAGCGTGGTCGCGAAGCGGCGGTCCGCGGCGGCGCGCGGCGGGCCGGCGTCGGCCGCGGTGGTCAGGTCGGCCATCAGATCCTCACTCTCGGATCGAGCACGGCGTGCACCACGTCGGCGATCAGGAAGATCAGCGTGTAGCAGAGCGCGATCACCACGACGGACGCCTGCACCACCGGGTAGTCCCGGTACAGCAGGCCGCGCAGCGCCCACTGCCCGAAGCCCTGCCAGGAGAAGACGTACTCGACCAGCACCGTCGAGCCGATCGCGAAGCCGAACACGAGCGCCGCCAGCGCGGGCAGCCGCACCAGCGCGGCCCGGGTGAGGTAGCCGCGCAGCAGCGTCCGCTCGGACAGGCCGTGCGCGGCCGCCGCCTGGTACGCCTCCGACCCCAGCACCTCCAGCGCCGAGGCCCGCACGCTGCGCAGCAGCGGCGCGACGATGACGACGACCATGGTCAGCACCGGCAGCACGAGGTGCCCGGCGGCCGAGGCGAACGCGGGGCCGTTGCCGGTGAGCGCCGCGTCCAGCAGGTCCGCCCCGGTGATCAGCGTCAGGTCGGTGTCCGGATCGACCCGGCCGCTCGGCGCGGGCACCCAGCCGAGGACGCTGTAGGCCAGCAGGATCAGCACCAGGCCGAGCCAGAACTCCGGCAGCGAGTTGCCCACCAGGGCGAGCACCCGCAGCGTGTGGTCACCGGCCCGGCCGGCCCGCCGCGCCGACCAGATGCCGAGCACGGTGGCGAGCAGCGTCGCGATCACCACGGCGAGCACGACGAGCTCCATCGTCGGCCCGACCCGGACCGCCATCTCGCTCGCCACGGACGCGCCGCTCTGGATGGAGGTGCCGAGGTCGCCGCTGAACAGGCCGCCCACGTAGTCGAGGAACTGCCGCCACAGCGGCTGGTCCAGCCCGTAGCGGGCGCGGGCCGCCGCCGCGTCGGCCTCGGTCGCGTTGGGGCCGAGGATGGTCCGGATCGGATCGCCGGGCAGCACGCGGACCAGCACGAACGTCACCACGATGACGCCGAGCAGCACGGGCACCGCCTGGAGCAGGCGCCGGGCGGCGAACCGGGCGATCCGCACGGGTCAGACCCCGCCCAGGTAGCGCAGGCGGGCCAGCCCGTCCATGGGCTGCACCCAGCCGGCGACCTTCTCCCGTACAGGGAGGGTGAAGTTCGGCTGGCAGATGACCGCCCAGGGCACGTCCTCGGCGAGGATCTCCTGCACGCGGGCCCACAGCTTGAGCCGGTCGGCGTCCTCGACCGTGGTGTGGGACTTGTCGAAGATCTTCTCGATCTCGTCGTTGACGTAGTTGGAGTAGTTGAGGCTGGCGCCCTTGGTGAAGCTGGTGCCGAGCATGTACTCGACGTCGTTGACCCAGAGCTGCCCGGCCGTGAGCTGCAGCGGGATGTTCTTCTTCGACCGGCGCTCGCCGAGCGTGGCCGGGTCCAGCGGGACGAGCTTGAGCTCGATGCCGGCCTTCCTCGCCTCGCTCTGCACGAGCACGGCGATCTGCTGCTGCTCGCCGTTGTCGGCCTCGAAGACCAGCTCGGAGCTGATCGCCGGCTTGCCGGCCTCGGCCAGCAGGGACTTGGCCTTGTCCAGGTCGTAGGCGTAGGGGTAGCCGGTCTCGGCGTAGCCCGGCATGTCGAGCGGCACCAGGCTCTTCGTCGGGCGGGCGTCGCCGCCGTAGACGTTGGCGATGATCTGCTCGTACGGCACCGCGCAGGCCAGTGCCCGGCGGACCTTGACGTCGTCGAAGGGCGCGGAGGTGACCGACATCTGGATGGCGACCTGGTTGTTGCTCGGCGCCGAGATGACCTTGATGCCCTGGGCGTTCTTGAGGTCGGCGATGTCGCGCCGGCTCATGCCGAGGGCGAGGTCCACGTCGCCGGCCTGGAGCTGCAGGCGCTGGTTGGCGGCGGCGGGGACGACGGTGAGGCGGATCGTGCCCAGCTTGGCGGGGTCGGGGCCGGGGTAGCCGGTGTTGGCGGCGAGCTCGATCTCCTGGCCCTGGACGGCCTTGGCGACGTTGAAGTAGCCGCCCGTCGGCGGGTTCTTGGCGAACCACTCCTTGGCCCAGGGGTCGGCGTCGGTGGCGTGCTTCTTGGCCTCGGCGGAGTCGAAGACGTAGAGGGAGATGGCCTGGATCTGGCGGGTGAGCGCGCTCGGGAACGCCTGGTGGAACTCCACGGTGTAGTCGTCCACCACCTTGACCTGGTCGGCCTTGGTGAGCCCGATCAGCCGGTAGACGCCGGCGACGTTGGCCTGGGCGGCGAACGCGCGGTCCTTGGACCACTTGACGTCGGCGGCGGTCATCTCGTTGCCGCCGGCGAACTTGACGCCCTTGCGCAGCTTGAGCGTCCA
Source organism: Nonomuraea wenchangensis (assembly GCF_900111685.1). Taxonomy (GTDB): domain Bacteria; phylum Actinomycetota; class Actinomycetes; order Streptosporangiales; family Streptosporangiaceae; genus Nonomuraea; species Nonomuraea wenchangensis. The sequence goes on along the minus strand of NZ_FOHX01000004.1, from coordinate 490,296 downwards.
GACCTTGTTGTCGGCGTCGGGCTCGAACGACTCGGCGAAGGTGGGGGTGATGTTCTCGCTGTCGAGGATCTGCGAGCCGCCGACGTCCTTGACGCCGTAGTCGATCAGGTACGGGAAGACGTTCTTGTAGAGCATCAGCGCGGTGAGGTCGAAGCCCACGAAGTCCTGGTCCCAGCTGCTGATGTAGCTGCTCACCGCGATTCGGAGCGTTCCACCGGCCGCGCCCGTCCCGCCGGACGCCGTGCCCGTCGCGGCGCCCGACGGCTGGGTCTCGCCGCCCGCCTTGGTCCCGGCGGCGCAGCCGGCCGCGAACAGCAGCGCCACGCTGCCGCCGAGGCGCAGCGCCGACCTGCGCGACAGCGGCGAAGACGTGGCGGCGTCCGGGCGCGCGAATCCGGCCATGTGTCCTCCTGGGGGACGGAAGGGACGGCGTGTTCAGTCACGCATTCCGTTCATGAACGCATCATCAAGCCGGTTCACCGGCTTAAGCCCTGCTCGTTGCCTGCTGTTCTACCGGTAAGCGGGCATAAAGGACAAGGCTGTTCAGATAATTTCACCCAGGTGAAACACGCCGAACCCTGTTCAGCGAACGGCCCCCGCCTGCGTGAGCAGGTTCCGGTACCACGTGTCGTACGGGCGGTTGGTCGCCGGGTAATTGGCGAGGGGGTCGCTCGCCCGGGACGCCGAGTCGAAGTCCCAGCCACGGGCCAGCTTCCCCGCCTGCCGGGCGGAGACGATGAACGACGACTGCGTGGCGGGCGCGGCGTAGTAGAGCGCGTCCTGCTGGAGCTCGGCGCTGTTGCCCTGCTGGAACTCCGTGAAGGCGACCTGCGGGTAGCGGATACGGTCGCCGGCCCGCCGGTCGGTGTCCACGCGCAGCGTCGTGGCCGGGGTCGGGCCGTCGGCGCCGGTCCAGACGCGCACCCGGGACGTGCCGCTGACCGCGGTGGTCTTGTCGGGGCGGGCGTCGGAGGTCTTCGCGTTGCCGGTCCAGGAGACCGTGCGCGCGGCGGCGTCGAGGGCGCCGGTCCAGGTCCAGTTCTGGCTGTTGCTCTGGCTGCGGTGGATCTCGTGCAGCCGGGTGCCCGCGGCGTCGGTGAAGCGGACGGTGGGCAGGACGCCGTTGTCGTACTGACGGCTCGCCGACCAGGTGATCTCGCCGTCGGCGGCGAGGCGGCCGACGCGGTACCACAGCGTGGTCGCGCTCTGGGACTGGTGGACCTCGACCAGGTCGCCGGCGTCGTTGAGCGCCACGGCCGGGGTCACGCCGCTGTCGTAGCGGCCGTGGCGCAGCCAGGTGACCGTGCCGTCGGGGCCGTACGTGCCGCTCCAGTACCAGAGGTCGCCCGACCCCGAGTCGTGCACCTCGACGACCTGGCCGCGGGCGTTCATGGCGACGGCGGGGCTCGTGCCGGCGTCACGCTTGTAGAGCGTGCGCGTCCGCCCGTCGCCGGAGAGCAGCACGAGGACCCGGCCGCGCAGGGCGTCCACGGTCGGCGTGGCGGCCGGGTAGTCCGAGGCGCGCAGCAGCCGGGCGCCGAAGACGGAGGTGAGCTCCTGGTTGAGCGCGGCGAGGTTGCCCGCGGCGTAGGAGGTGTTGTCGGTCAGGTCGTCCTTGATGTCGAGGGCGACGGTGACGGGCGCGGCGGTGGGGTGGGCCGCCGACCAGGCGTTGATCGTGGTGAGCCAGTCGCGCAGGAGGTTCGAGGCGGGGTTGCCCGTGTGGTCCACGGCGTCGCCGGGGGAGTCGTGGCCGATCGCGTAGTCGCGGGCGGTGGCGTAGCCGTTGTCGTGGATGTCGAGCTCGATGAAGCGCACGCCCTCGTCGAGCTGGCGCACGATCGAGCCCCTGGCGCCGTCCAGGTCGCCCGAATAGCTGTTGTGCGTGGCCGCGAAGATCGCCGAGGTCAGGGGCAGGTCCGCCGCCGCACCGGCCGGAGCGGCGGTCACGAGGGCGGACACGAGCACGGCCGCGGCGAGCGCGGGCAGGGCGGCTCTCGGCTGGGGCATCGGCTGATCCTCGCGATCTTGGGGGGTGCCTCCAGACAACACGATCTTGGGTCTGCCGCCAACCCCTGTTTTCCGCGCCCTCACGGCCCCTACGCGCCCTTGTGAACGGAGCGGGCGGCGCGGTACAAACGACCCGAGAGAGCGCTCTCTCACACCGGCCGGCCGTCCGTCGAAAGGACCGCACCCATGACCATCCAGCAACCTGACGGGCGCCGGCGTACCGGCCGGGCGATGGCGTTAGGCGTCGTGCTGGCCACCGCCGTCATGACGGCCGGGGCCACCGGCCTGCCCGCGAGCGCGTCACCGCACGGACCGGTCGCTCCCGACCTCGGTCCCAATGTCACCGTCTTCGACCCGGGCATGCCGGTCGCCGACATCCAGGCCACCCTCGACGCGGCGCATGCCGCCCAGGTCGACGCCGAGATGGGCACCGCCAGGCACGCCTACCTGTTCAGGCCGGGCACGTACGGCACCGCCGAGCACCCCCTCCAGATCAAGGTCGGCTACTACACCGAGATCGCCGGCCTCGGCGCCTCCCCCACGGACGTCGTCATCAACGGCAAGGTCGAGGTCTACAACCGCTGCCTCGCCGACGGCGGCACCGCCAACTGCCTCGCCCTCGTCAACTTCTGGCGCACCCTGTCCAACCTGTCCATCAACATCAACGCCGCCGGCCAGGACGGCTGCCGGTCCTCGGCGAACTTCTGGGCCGTCTCCCAGGCGGTCTCCCTGCGCCGGCTCGACGTCACCGGCGGCACCCTGTCGCTCATGGACTACTGCACTGCCGGCCCGCAGTACGCGAGCGGCGGCTTCATCGCCGACTCCCGGCTGCCTGCCGTCACGAACGGCTCCCAGCAGCAGTGGCTGACCCGCGACAGCGAGGTCGCCGGCTGGTCCAACGCGGTCTGGAACCAGGTCTTCTCCGGCGTCGCCGGGGCGCCCGCGGAGTCGGCGTTCCCCGACCCGCCGTACACGACGCTCGACACCACCCCGGTCAGCAGGGAGAAGCCGTTCCTCTACACGGACGCGCGCGGGCGCTACCAGGTGCGCGTCCCGGCCGCCCGCAGGAACACCCGCGGCGTCTCCTGGGCCGGCGGCCTGACGCCCGGCCGGACGATCCCGATCGGCGACTTCTTCGTGGCCCGGCCGTCGGACCCGGTGCAGGTGATCAACAGCCAGCTCGCCCGCGGCAAGCACCTGCTGCTCACGCCCGGCGTGTACGACATCCCGCGCGGCATCGAGGTCAAGCGCCCGGACACCGTCGTGCTCGGGCTCGGCCACGCCACGCTCACGGCGGTGAACGGCTCGACGCCTCTCGACGTCGCCGACGTCCCCGGCGTGATCGTGGCCGGCGTGACCATCGACGCGGGCGAGCGCAAGTCACCCGTCCTGCTGCGGGTCGGCAAGCCGAACGGGCGGGGCCACAGCTCGGCGGCCAACCCGACGACGCTGTCCGACGTGTACTTCCGGGTCGGCGGCCCGCACGTCGGCAGCACGGACGTCGCCCTGGAGGTCAACAGCGATGACGTGCTGATCGACCACACCTGGGTGTGGCGCGCCGACCACGGCGTGGAGGGCCTGACCGACACCCAGCGCTGGAACACGAACCTCGGCCGCACCGGCGTGGTCGTCAACGGCGACCGGGTGACCGCGACGGGCCTGTTCGTCGAGCACTTCCAGCAGTACAACACGGTCTGGAACGGCGAGGCGGGCACCACGATCCTCTACCAGAACGAGCTGCCGTACGACCCGCCCACCCAGGCCGACTGGATGAACGGCAAGGTCAAGGGCTGGGCCGGCTACAAGGTCGGCGACCGGGTGCGGACGCACCGCCTGTACGGGGCCGGCGTCTACGTCTTCAACCAGAACAACCCCGACATCCACACCGAGAACGGCTTCGAGGTGCCGCGCACCCCCGGCGTCCGGCTGCACCACGTCATGACCGTCAACCTCAGCGCCGGGACCATCGACCACGTCGTCAACGGCGTGGGCGAGGCTGCCGACGCCACGAGGACGGGCGCACCGGTGTACGTCACGGACTATCCGGCGCCCTGACCCTTGTAAAACCCTCGCAAAACGCGGACGCCGCCCGGCCGCTCAGCCGCCGGGCGGCATTCCCCGTGGCAAAATATCCACCCCGCCGAGCACGGCATATACCTTTTTATCGGTTATTAAGCCGCCGCCAGGAATGCGCGCCTCGTGAAAATATCCTCCGCACCGACCGGGGTCCTCATTAGCATTCTGCACGTGGCCGACCACCCGCGCGGTCACGCTCACTGAGCACGGCTCTCTGCCCGCTCAGTCCCCCCGTCGAAGGAGTCTCTGTGACTCGGTACGCCATCGACCGCGCCCGAGGCGCGCTCATCGCTCAATGGAGCACCGGCATCGGCGAGACCGCCACCACCGTGGCCGACCTACCTTCCGCACTCCCCCACCACGAGCTGCTGCGCCTGGCCGCCGGGCTCACCCAGCTCTCGCTGGCCTGCTGGCGCTGCTACACCCATCCCGCCAGCGTCGCCGACCACTACGGGCCGGGCAGCCTCGGCCGGCAGCGGCAGCAGGAGCGCGACGCCTTCGGAACGGTCCACGACTTCGTCGTCTCCGCCGACCGGACCGCCTGGGCGGAGATCGGCACCAGGGTCCAGGAGGCCGCCCACACGGTCGGCCGCACCCTCGCCTTCCTCGACCGGCCCAACCTGACCACGCGGATCGCCGGCGAGGTCGCCACCGAGCTCGACGCCGTCGAACGGGCCGAGCTGGGCGACCTGTCGCAGCGGGCCGGGCAGGCCGTCGCCCTCAGCCGCGAGGACGCCTCGCCGCTGCAGGTGGTCCAGGCCGACCGGCTGCTGCGCCGGCACCCGTTCGGCTGCGACGCGCTGTTCACCCGGCTCGACCCCACCGCCGCGGCCATCGCCGCCGCCCACTGGCTGCACGCCGCGGTCGTCGCCACCTCCCGGCACACACGCGCCCATCCGGCGCAGATCGTGGCCGCCGCCGACCAGCCGTTCAAGCCGCTCGCGTTCGAGAGCCTGACCGAGGTCGTCAGCGGGCTCGGGGCGGGCGTACGCCCGCGTCAGGTGGTCATGACCCTGGTCCGCAACGCCCTGCACGTCGGCGAGGGGCACCTGCTCGGCATCATCGAGGCCCGCCACCGCATCAACGCGGCCGAGCGCCTCATCGGCGAGGTCCACGCCGAGCATCCCGAGCTCGCCGTCGGCGCCGACACCGTGCACCTGCCCCTCACCCCGCTCGACCCCGGCCGCCCCGCCCCCGACCTGCTGGAGAACCTGCTGCACGGCGTCCAGAGCTGCTGGCGCTTCTACGAGCGGCACATCCGGACCAACCAGCCCGGCGGCGGCCTGAGCCTGCAGGGCCCGCGCCGGCAGAAGCTGCGCCGCGCCTTCATCGTCGCGGTCCGGCAGGAGGCCGACGCCCGCCACGACCAGTTGCTCTGACCACCCCGCCGGCCGGTGCGCTCACTCTCCGGTGACGCCGTCCACGGACTCGCGGATGAGGTCGGCGTGGCCGTTGTGGCGGGCGTACTCCTCGATCATGTGGCAGAGGATCCAGCGGAGTGACGGGGTCGTGCCGTCGGGCCAGCCCCGTTTGGCCAGGCGGTCGGGGCCGCCGTCGGCCAGGGCCTTCTCGGTCAGCTCACGGGAGCGGGCCACGAAGCCCTGCCACATCGCGTGCAGCTGCTCCGGGGAGTCGGCGGCGGCCGAGTTCCAGTCCCAGTCGCGGTCGGCCGACCAGTCCACGGTGTCCCACGGCGGCTGCGGGTCGTTGCCGTGCAGGGCGCGGGAGAACCAGTGGTCCTCCACGTAGGACATGTGCTTGAGCAGCCCGCCGAGGGTCATCGACGAGACGCCGACGGTGGCCCGCAGGCCGGCCTCGTCCAGGCCCGAGCACTTCCAGGCGAGGGTGGAGCGCTGGTAGTCGAGGTAGCCGAGGAGGGTCGCGGTCTCGCCGGCGGCGATGGGGGGCTCAGGACGGCCCTGTTCGTCGATCACGGTCATGCCAGAGGAGTCTAGAAGGACCTCCAGCGGGCCGTGAGATGGCGCAGCCCGTCGCGGAGCGCCGGCCGCCAGCACGGCGTGTCGTGGCCGCCAGGGAACTCACGCACCGTCAGCTCGTCCACGTGCGGCCGGGCCGCGCGGGCGAAGCGCTCGACGGCGCCGAGCAGGGTCAGCCGGCGGTCGCCGACGTCGGCCTCCAGGGTGCCGTAGCTCATCCACAGGCGGACCGGCCAGCGGTGGCGGCGCTCGCGGGCCAGGCGGGCCAGCAGGTCGAGCCCGGCCGGACGGCCGGCGCGCCCGCGCGGCTCCCACCAGAGCGAGCCGGACATCACCAGCGCCGCGCCGAACAGGTCGGGACGCTGGTGCGCCAGGCGGGCGGCGGCCAGCCCGCCGAGCCCGGCCCCCGCCACGATCACCCGGGCCGGGTCGGCCGCCGCGTCGTAGCGGGCCCGCAGCCAGGGCACGATCTCCGACACGAGCGCCGCGACGAGGCCGGGGTCGCCGGACAGCTCCTCGATCCGGCGCCGCCTGGACAGGTTGTGCACGTAGGCGACGAGGAAGGCGGGCATCCGGCCCCGCGCGATGGCCTCGTCCAGCTCGCCGGCCAGCCAGGCGAACGCCTCGCCGTCGAAGACCACCACCAGCGGCAGGTCACCGGCCTCGCCCCGGCGGGGCGGACGGTAGACGGTGACCGGGCGGGACAGCGGGCCCGTCCCCGGGCGCTCGGTCACCAGGCGGCCGAGGCGGACCGGGCGGTGGCGCCAGTCCTGGCCGGGCGCGCCGGGCAGGGCCAGCGGCGTCACCCAGTCACTGACCGTCGCGGGGATCGGCGCCTTCTGCCGGCCGAGCAGGCCGAGCACGTTCGGCACGCGGCGCGGGGCGGCCGGGTCGGGGAAGGAGCGCGACAGCAGGGTCTCGATCAGCTCGTCGCGGGCGGCGGCCGAGGCGGCCAGCCGGGCCCGGCGGAGCGGGCCGAGCCTGGCGAGCGGATCGCGCTCGACGTAGCAGTAGGTGAGCGTGCTGTCGGACGGGAACCGGGCGCCGTAGGCCCACACCTGGCGGCCCCGGCCGTCGGCGCCGAGGCGGCGCATGCGCTGCGGGAGCGCCTGGCGGACGCCCTGGATCCAGAGCGAGAGCGGGGCCCGGTCCCCGGTGGTCACGAACGTCACCTCGGTCTGGCCGTCGGCGGCCGACTCCGTCAGCACCGGCCCGCCCTCCGCCAGGAGCGCGTCGAGGTCGGCGGGCTCGGGGCGGGCGGGCAACGCGGCGAGGACGGAGGTGGTGGCCGGGCCGTAGAGGGTGTGCTGCGCGCGGCTGATGGTCGCCTCCCAACGTCGTACGACTAAGGCAAGCCTAAGTTAATACAACGTGAGGCGAGTGTGATCAGACGGCTTCCGGTCATCCGCGGCGGCGACCGGCCCGGAGGCCCACGAAGGCGGCCGCTCCCACCCCGGCGGTCAGCAGGACACCCACGCCGAGCTGCCACGGGACGCCGACCGGCGCGGCCGGGCCCTGGGCCGGCGGCTGGAGCGCGGGAGCGTTGCCCTTGCGGACGGCGGCGGTGAAGACGACGTCGGAGCAGGAGTAGTAGGTGTCCGGCGTGTCGGAGTTCTGCCAGATCGTATAGATCAGGTGGCGGCCGGTCCGGCCGGTGGGGAGCTTGCCCTTAAAGGCGTACGAACCGTCGGCGAGCTTCGGGTCGGTGACCGTGAGGAACGGCTCGCGCTCCAGTGACGACCAGCGCAGCGGCTCGGCCGGGTCGTAGCCGGGCTTGGTGACGTACAGGCGGAAGGTGCCCTTGTGCGGGATCGTGCCCCGGTAGCGGAAGGTGAAGCCGGCGCCGGGCCGCAGCTTGGTGGCGGGCCAGTCCTTGCGGGCGAGGTCCAGCCCCCGGAAGCCCGGCAGGCCGCCGCTGCACAGCCTGCCGTCCGGGATGACCCGGCGGTCCCTGCCCGCGACGTTCGCCACCCTGAGGTTGTCCCATTCGCCGGGCAGGACCGAGCCCGCGACCTTGGCGGCGGCCCGGCAGGCGGCGTACGTGTCCGTCCCGCCGCAGGCCGCGGCCCTGCTGAGCGGGCTCTCCAGCGCGCCGTGGGCGTCCGCCGGGCCGGCGATCATGGCCATCGACAGCAGCAGCCCGCCGGCCGCGCTCGTGATCCGGTGCCGCAACGTCCCGACCTCCCCGCTCGGCGTTCTCACCACGAGGTACGGAAAGCGGGCGGCGGCGGTTCAGCGGGGCCGGCCGCCGCCCGCGAATCACCCCGGAGGGGGACCCCGCGTGCGGCGCTGGGCTGATGACCGCCCCACCTCCCGCTCCTAGGCTGCGCTCCATGCCCGACGTTTCCCGTGATCACCGCACCACGACGTGGCCGGAGCCGATCGACTGGCTGCCGGCCGCCGTGATCGGCCTGCTGGCGCTCGCCGAGGAGCTGCGGGCCGCCGGCGGGGCGGTCCCCGCGCTCTGGGCGGTGGGGGCGGTGCCGGCCGCGGCCCTGGTGCTGGTGCGGCGGCGCCGGCCGGTCGCGGTGATGGGCGTGTTCACCGGGATCAGCCTGGTGGCGTACCTGCTGGCCGGCCGGCCGCCGGTGGCCTGGCAGTGGCACACCGCGCTGCTGCTGCTGTTCACCGTGCTCAGCAAGGCCCCGGCGGGCGGCACGCGGGGGCTGGCCGGGGTCGGGATGGGCGCGCTGTTCCTGTCGGGGCTGGTGCTCGCCGAACCGGCGGCGGTCGGGGAGCACCTGGTCGCCGGCGCGCTGGCCCTCGTCGCCGGGATCGCGGGCGTGACGGTCCGCCGCCGGCGCGCCCACGACGAGCCGCCGGCCGCTCCTGAACCCCCCGACGTGACGGCGGTGGCGCGGGAGCGCGCCACGATCGCCCGCGAGCTGTACGACCTCGTCGCCCACAACGTCAGCGTCATGGTGCTCCAGGCCGGCGGCGTACGGCTGCTCCTGCCCCACGAGCTGCGGCAGGAGCGCGAGGCGCTGGCCCTGATCGAGGAGACCGGGCGCGGCGCGGTGGAGGAGCTGCACCGCACGCTGGACCTGCTGCGCACGGCCCCCGACGCCGGCGGGACGGCCCCCCAGCCCACCCTCGACCGGCTGGCCGAGCTGGTCGCGCACCTGCGCTCGGCGGGCCTGGACGTGGCGCTGCGGATCGAGGGCACGCCCCGGCCCCTGCCCGCGGGCCTGGACCTGTCCGCCTACCGCATCGCCCAGGACGCGCTCGCGAACGTGCTCAGGCACGCCGGCCCCACCCAGGCCCTGGTCCGGGTCACGCACGGCGACGCCGAGCTGCGCCTGGAGATCACCGGCGAGTGGCCGCGCGACGGCCGGCCCGACCCGGTGCCGGCCGGCGACGGGCTGACCGGCATCAGGGAGCGGGTGGCGCTCTTCCGCGGCGCCATGGACGCGGGGCTCCGCGAGGACGGCGGCTACCGGATACACGCGGTGCTGCCGCTGCCGTCCTCGGCGGCACCGGCGCTCGGCGTACGACGGCCGTGACCGGGGGTCAGACCTCGGTGCGGCGTTGCGCGCGTTCCCCGGGCTTGGGCTCGGGCTCGGGCAGGCGCTGCGGCGGAACGGCGAGGTCGGCGCCGCGCGGGTGCGGATAGGGGTCGTGGTGGTGCAGGCCGGCGGTCTGGATCGCCCGGCTGATGTCGCTCGGCGTGAGCAGCCCGAGAAGCTGCCCGGACGGGCCCAGCACCACGGCGCGGCCGTCGGCGGCGCCGTTCATCCGCGGCAGCAGGCCGAGCAGCGGCTCGTCGGGGACCGCCTTCGGCACCTGGTCGGGCGGGCAGGCGATGTCGGCGAGCCGGGTGGTCTCCCGCGCCTCCGGCCGCACCTGGCGCAGCCGGTTGAGCGTCACCAGCCCGAGGAAGCGCCCGTCGGCCGCCACCAGCGGGTACGTCGACAGCCGCCGGCTCATCACCAGCCGGTCGATGAGCCCGGCGACGGTCTCGTCCGGCGAGGCGGTGACGGGCCTGGCCGACATGACCTCGCCGACCAGCACCCCGTGCAGCGTCGCGCCGAGCTGGGCCTGCTGCTCCTCGGCGCTCGCCGCGTTCACCAGGAACAGGCCGATGAGGACGAGCCACAGCCCCTGGAAGCCCAGCCCCGAGACGACCTGGAGGAAGCCGAGCGCGATGAGCACGTAGCCGAAGACGCGGCCGGCGCGGGCGGCGGTGACGGCGGCGCGTACCCGGTCGCCCCAGCGGGACCAGAGCGCGGCCCGCAGCACCCGCCCGCCGTCCAGCGGCGCGGCCGGGATCAGGTTGAAGACGGCGAGGAGCACGTTGACCGCGGCCAGGTAGCCGAACATGCCGGCCACCAGCGGCACGGCGCCGGTCACCAGCGCCAGCGCCCCGAACACCACCGCGCACACGAAGCTGGTCACCGGCCCCACGACCGCGATCCGCAGGTCGGCGCCCGGCGTGCGGGGCTCGTTCCGCAGCTCGGCCACGCCGCCGAGCAGCCACAGCGTGATCCGCGGCACCTCGATGCCGTTGCGCTGGGCGACCAGGGCGTGCGCCAGCTCGTGGGCGAGCAGCGAGGCCATGAAGAGGACGGCGGCGCCCACGCCGGCCAGCACGTACGCCACCGTGGGGTATCCCGGGAAGGTCTGCGGGAACTGCCCCAGTGACAGCCCGGCCACCAGGATCACCACGATCACCAGCACGCTGACGTTGAGCCCGACCACGACCCCGCCGATGCGGCCCAACCGGAACGACGAACGCATCTGTCTGCTCCATCCGCTCGTATGGAGTCCGGCTACCCGCCAGCCGCCGAAGAAACCTCAGGTCAGCGGACGTTCCATCAGCGTCGTGTCCACCCAGCGGCCGAGTTTGAATCCGACCTCGGTCAGCCGCCCGGCCTCGGTGAAACCGTGCCTGCGGTGCAGGGCGATCGAGCGGTCGTCGCCCGCGTCGGCGATGACGGCGATCATCCGGCGCAGCCCGGCCGCCGTGGCGCCGTCGATCAGCGCGCCCAGCAGCGCGCCGCCGAGGCCGCGCCCGGAGTGGCCTGGAGCCAGGTAGATGCTGTCCTCCACGGTGTGCCGGTAGGCGGGCTTGGGCCGCCAGGGTCCCGCGTAGGCGTAGCCGGCCACCTCGCCGCCGACGTCGGCGACGAGGAAGGGGAAGCCGCGGGCCGTCAGGTCGGCGAGCCTCGCCTGCCAGTCCGCCACCGTGGGCGGGGTCTCCTCGAAGGTGATGACGGTGTTGGCGACGTAGTGGGCGTTGATCGCGGTCACGGCCGCCAGGTCGGCGGGGACGGCCGGGCGGATGACGGCGTCGGAGTGCGTCACGGGCGATGACCTTTCGTGAGATCGCCTTTCGTGAGGTCGCTCGGCATCATAGGGGAAAGCGGGCGACCCACCGGCGCTGCCAGGGGGTCTCGACCGCGCGGGGGTGGTGGTGCTCCCGGGTCCAGGCGAGCGCGGCGGCCGGGTCGAGGCCGGACAGCACCGCCAGGCAGGCGAGCACGGTGCCGGTGCGCCCGACGCCGCCTCCGCAGGCCACCTCGACCGCCTGGCCCGCCCGCGCCCGCTCGCGCAGCTCCCCGATGCGGCGTACGGCGAGGTCCCGGTCGCGCGGCAGCAGGAAGTCGGGCCAGTCGATCCACTCGTGCGGCCAGGTCAGCGCGGCGTCGTGGCGGCGGCGGAGCCGGTCGGAGCCGAGGTAGAGCCCGAAGTCGGGCCGCGGGCCCGGCGGGAGCGGGCGGCGCAGGCCGCGGCCCCGTACGGGGAGGCCGTCCGGCAGCCGGACCGCCCCTTCCAGCGCGGCCATCAGTTCGCGCTCCGCAGGCGGGCGCGGTGACCGGCGACGTTGACCCGGTTGCCGCACCGGTCGGGCATGCAGTACGCCCGCCGCCCCGCCCTGCTGACGTCCACGAACACGCCCCGGCAGCCGGGCGCGGCGCACGGGCGGAAGCGGGAGTGGCCGAGCGTGCGCACCGCGCCGAGCAGGCCGATGCCGATCACGGCGGCCAGCTCGGCGGCCAGCGGAGCGCCCGGCGCGGTGGGCACGTGCCACTGCCAGGCGCCGGCGTCGTCGCGCCGCAGGACTGGGGAGCGGCCCGCGCGCCCGGCCAGCACCATGGCCCCGGCCACGGCCTGCTCCTCGGTCTCGGTCTCGATGACGCCGCGGGTCTCGCGGCGCAGCAGGTGCACCTCGTGGAGTGCGGCGTCGTCCGGCGGCGGGGCGTCGAGGACGAGGCCGTGCCCGGCCAGGAGGCCCGCCAGCGCGGCCGGGCGGGGCAGCGCGTCCCCGGCCGCGCCCCGCACCGTCGGCGAGGTGCTGACCAGGTCGTTCGCCACCGCCACCCCGGTGGCGTAACCGGCGATCGGGATGTCCACGGGCGCTCTCCCCTGTAACCGTTGTAGAGCAATTACAAGCCTTACACTAGCGCATGTCATTCCCCTCCGGCAGGGTAAGAATTCGACAGCCGCATCTTCTAAGTCGGGCGGCACCCGGCTATCGTGCGGTAAAGGCGGGCCACGCCTTGTCCCTGTTCTCTGAGAATTCGCACTCGAATTCCGATCGGTGGGCATTGCATGCTGGATCTCACGTTCGCCGTGCAGAATCTGCCGGGCGTGTGCGTGATCTCCGTCGCGGGGGAGATCGACTCCGCCACGGCTCGCGCGTTCGACCTCTACATCCAACGCAACCGGCGCGCGCCGGGCGAACACGTGGTGGTCGATCTCAGCGAGGTCACCTTCCTCGCCAGCGCGGGGCTGCGGGTGCTGCTCAACACCCACGCCTTCGCCCGACAGCACGGCGGCGTGCTGCATCTGGCCGCGCCGCATCCCAAGATCGCCGGGTTGATGGAGCTGACCCAGGCGAACACCGTCCTGCACGTGCACGAGACGGTGGAGCAGGCCGTGATCGCCGCTCTCCAGCAGGCCAACGCCCCGGAGAGAACCCTCACCGAAGCCTGAGCGGCTTCGTGACGGATGGGTCAGAATGGCCGGATGTCTGTCAAGACTTCCTACGACTACGACCCGATCGCCGAGGGCTACACGGCCGAGAACGAGACCAGCCTCGTGAACGCCTACTACGAGCGGCCCGCGATGCTGGAGCTCGCCGGGGACGTGACCGGCCGACGCATCCTCGACGCCGGCTGCGGCGCGGGCCCCCTGTTCGCCGAGCTGCGCGAGCGAGGCGCCGTCGTGACCGGCGTCGACGCGAGCGCCGGGATGCTGGAGCTGGCCCGGCGGCGGCTCGGCGCCGACGCGGATCTGCGGGTCGTCGACCTGGCCGGCCCGCTGCCCTTCCCCGACGACACGTTCGACGACGTCGTCGCCTCCCTGGTGCTGCACTACCTGGAGGACTGGGGACCGACGCTGGCCGAGATCAGGCGCGTGCTGAAGCCCGGCGGGCGGCTGCTGGTCTCGGTCGACCATCCTTTCGTCATCACGCTCATGCAGCAGGCGGCCGGGGAGAAGCCCAAGTACTTCGAGGTCCGTAACCGGACCGAAGAATGGGTCATGGGCGGGCAGACCACCACGCTGAGCTTCTGGGACCGGCCGCTGCACGCGATGACCGAGGCCTTCACCGCGGCGGGCTTCCGCATCAGCGTCATCAGCGAGCCGCCCGCCGTGCCGGAGGCCCGCGAGGTGTTCCCCGAGGAGTTCCGCGACCGGCCCGGCCTGCGGTTCCTGAGCTTCCTGTTCTTCGTGCTCGAAGCCGGCTGACGCGGCGCCTCCTGCCGGAAATTTCGACAAATTTCCGGCCTCTCCCCCTACGCCCGGCCAGCGGCGATAAGGCCGGCATCAGGGCGCGACAAGCGACCCAATCTTTCCCTTAACCAGCTCTTACCGGGCATTGATCAGTCTTGTGTCATCGGGACGCTAGGAGATGACACATGGACGCGAACGACCCCCGCGAGCAGGCCGCCGGCGGCTGGACCCAGTTCGGTGACACGCCGCCCTCGGTGGGCGGGTTCCCCAGGAAGGAGCCGGTGGGCCCGGCGCTGCCGCCGCCGCCTCCGCCGTCGTCGCGCAAGCCGGTGTTCGCGCTGAGCCGCAAGGCCATCGCGGGGCTGGCGCTGGCGGCCGTGACCGCGCTCGGGGCGTCGGCGCTCGGCGGCGGGGCGGTGGGGGCGTACCTGGCCGGGGCGGACCGCCCGGTCGCCGTCGCCACGGCGAGCGCGCCGAGCCCGGCCTTCCGCACCGTGGCCGACCAGCTCACGGTGGCCGAGGTGGCGGCGAAGGTGCAGCCGTCGGTGGTGATGATCCAGGGCCAGTCGGCCGAGGGCTCCGGCGTGGTGCTGTCGGAGGACGGGCTGATCCTCACCAACAACCACGTCGTGGACGGGCAGGGCGGCGCGCTGACCGTCAAGTTCAACGACGGCAGGACGGCCAAGGCCAAGGTGGTCGGCACCGACCCGGCGACGGACCTCGCGGTCATCCGGGCCGAAGGCGTGTCGGGCCTGGCCAAGGCCACGCTCGGGGACAGCGACCAACTCAGGGTGGGCGACGACGTGCTGGCCGTCGGCAGCCCGCTCGGCCTGGACGGCACGGTGACCGCCGGCATCGTCAGCGCGCTCGACCGTACGGTCACCGCCGGCGACGGCGGCGGCGGTCAGCAGTTCCCCTGGGGGCAGCAACAGCAGCAGAGCAGGACGACCACGCTCGGCGGCATGATCCAGACCGACGCCGCGATCAACCCGGGCAACTCCGGCGGCGCCCTGGTCAACGCGGCCGGCGAGCTGATCGGCATCAACAGCGCGGTCTCCGCTCAAGGCGTCAACCTCGGCTTCGCCATCCCGGTGAACACCGCCAAGCAGGTGTCCGAGCAGCTCATCAGCAAGGGCAAGGTGAGCCACGCCTTCCTCGGCGTGAGCGTCACCGACGCGACCGGCGACGTGCCCGGCGCGCTGATCCGCCAGGTGACCGAGGGCAGCCCGGCGGCCAAGGCCGGGCTCAAGCAGGGCGACCTCATCACGAGGATCGGCAACACGCCGGTCGCCGGCGGGGACACGGTCGTGGGGCAGGTCCGCGGGTTCACGGTGGGGCAGCAGGTGCGGATCACGTACCTGCGGGACGGCAAGGAGAACGTCGTCACCGCCACCATGCAGGAGCAGAAGTAGGGGAGGCCGGGCCGCCCACGTGGGCGGCCCGGCCGGTGGGGGAAGGCTCAGACGCGGTCGGCGGCGATGAGCAGGTACTGGAAGCTGCCGTTCTGGTAGGCGTCCAGGAACGCCTGCTCGATGCCGGTCGCCAGGTGGCTCTGGGCCCGCAGCTCCCAGTAGGGGATGGTGGCCGCCGTCATGTCGATGACGCTGCACGGCACGAGCCGGTTGGCCACCAGCTCCTTGAAGTAGGTGCTGCGGGAGTGGATGTCGCAGATGTAGTGGGCGTTGATCTGGCTGATGGCCCGGGACGGCAGGCCGTAGGCGTCGTTGTAGCAGCCGGTGATGCAGACGTAGCGCCCGCCGCGGCGCAGCAGCCGGGCGTGCTCGGCGAACAGCAGCGAGAGCTCGACGTACATGGTGCTCTCGTTGTTCCAGATCGCGGAGTAGGCGCCGGTCTCGAAGCCGGTGTCGAGCATGTTGCGGAAGTGGAAGCGCACCTGGTCGGCGACGCCGCGCTGCCGGGCCTGCTCGTTGGCGAAGGACACCTGCTCCTCGGAGATCGACACGCCGTCGACCTGGCAGCCGTGGCGCAGGTTGGCGAGGAAGCTGGAGCCGCCCCGGCCCGAGCCCGCGTCCATGACGCGGTCGCCGGCGCCCAGCGCGCCGAGGTGGCCGACCAGGGTCTCGGCCTGCTGGGTCTCCAGCCGGTGCAGCTCGGCCACGAGGCGCTGCTCGCGGGTCTCCTCGGGACCCTCCAGCACCGACCAGTCGACGTGGCCGATGCCGTAGTGGTGGTGATAGAGGCCGTCGACCTCGCCCAGCCGGAGATTGACGGGGTTGCGCTCGGCGTTCCAGTAGTCGGCGACGGATCGCTGGTATTGGCTGCCGAGCACGGAGTTGTGCGCGTTCGTGGTGGTCACGCGGGCGAAGTCCTTTCTGCTGACGGTCATGACTGGTAGCGGGCGCTGCTGCCGTGCCATTCGAGGCATCCGGCCATCCACGCCTGCGCGCCGCGCAGGAACCGCTTGAGCTCCGGCGACGGCACGCCGGCCAGCGCCTGCCGGCCGGCCTCGAATCCTCGGACGAAGTCGTTGTGCAGGTGTACGGCCCGCTCGGTCGCCTCCTCGACCGAGCAGCCCTCCTCGGCGGCGATGAGCAGGATCACGTTGCTGTCGGGCAGTTCGTCGGCCGCCTCCCTGGCCACCGAGTGCAGGTCGTTGACCAGCACGCTGGCGGTGCCCGCCTGCATGAGCGCGGTGTGGAAGCGGCGGTCGTGGAACAGGTCGGCGGGCAGGTGGTAGCCCCCGGCGACGTCGATGAGGGTCATCGAGGTGTAGAAGCTGTCGTGCTGGCGGGCGGCGAGGTAGCGCCAGACCGGCGGCGGCGTCTTCAGGTAGCGCCAGGCGGCGTAGGCGCACCAGCTCACGTACATCTGGAACGTGACGCCGCACGCCCGCATCACCTGCGAGGGCAGGGCATGCCTGCTCAGGTGGGAGGTGGCCGAGCGGAGCGCCACCAGCACGGGGTCGGCCGTGATCGTCTCCTCGAGCTGCCGGGTGTAGTCGCCGGCCGGCGGCGGCGGGTCCATGGCGGACATCACCAGCGCCAGGCGGGGCGGCAGCTCGGTCGGGGTGGCGCCGAGGTCGCTCTCGTCGGCGTAGTAGTCGTCGGCCGCCCACCAGGCGGCGTTCATCTGGGCGGCGACCAGCAGCAGGTCGGGGTCGTCGGTGTCGGGGTGGGTCAGCATGGCGAGCCGGCCGAAGCCGGTGCGGCCGAACTCCTCCAGCCGCCCCTCGTGCAGGCCCACCCGCTCGGCCCAGGCGAGCAGCCGCCGGTCGACCTCCGCGCCGAGGCCGTCGTCGACGCGGACGGTCTCGGGGCACAGCAGGGGCGGGTAGGAGCCGTCGCCCCAGGGCCGCTCGCGGTAGGGCAGCGGGGCCAGGCTGACGTGCGGGGACGGCCGCGCGGGGCCGGACTCGTGCCCGTCGCCCTCCTCCCGCAGGGGGACGGGAGCGGCGGTGCGCAGGCTGAGCGCGGACGTTCCGAGGCCGGTGGGCAGGACAGGGAGCCGGTCGGCGGGCATGACGCTCCTCGCGGACGAACGGGACCAGGGGGAAGAGGAGGGGAGGGTCAGGAGCGCGGCGCGGCGACGGCGGCGTTCTCCAGGATCCCGATCGCGTCGGGCACCAGGATCGCGGCCGAGTAGTAGGCGCTGACGAGATAGGACATGACGGCCTTGTCGTCGATGCCCATGAAGCGCACGTTGAGGCCGGGCTCGTGCTCCTCCGGCAGCCCGGTCTGGTGGAGGCCCACCACGCCCTGGTCGTCCTCGCCCACCCGCATGGCGATGATCGAGGTGGTCTGCTGCGCGCTCACGGGGATCTTGCCGCAGGGGAAGATCGGGATGCCCCGCCAGGCCGGGACCTCGTGCCCGTTGACCTCGGCGCTGCCCGGCACCAGGCCGCGCCTGTTGCACTCGCGGAAGAAGGCGGCGATCGCCTTGGGGTGGGCCAGCAGCAGGCGGGTCTTGCGGCGCATGCTGATGAGGTCGTCCAGGTCGTCGGGGGTGGGCGGCCCTGACCAGGTGGACAGGCGCTGGTCGTAGGCGGCGTTGTGGAGCAGGCCGAAGTCGGGGTTGTTGAGCAGCTCCCACTCCTGGCGCTCGCGGATCTCGTGGACCGTGAGCCTGAGCTGCTCCTCAAGCTGGTTCATCGGGTGGCTGTAGAGGTCGGCCACGCGGGTGTGGACGCGGAGGACGGTCTGGGACACGCTCAGTTCGTACTCGCGGGGGTGGAGCTCGTAGTCGACGAAGGTGCCGCCGATGACCGGCTCGCCGACGTGGCCGGCGGCGATCTCGACCGCCGCCTCGCCGCGCTTGTTGACGGGCCTGCGGGTGCTGTCGAGATAGCGGTCGAGGTGGGCGCGCAGGCCGGGGGCGCGGGCGAGGACGCGCTGGAAGGCGGCCCACGGCGAGACCAGGATCGTGCCGGCGGTGGCCGCCTTGACCGTGCACGACCAGCGGGGGTCGTCCTGGCCGAGTGCCTCGTCGCCGAACTGGTCGCCGTCGGTGACGACGCCGAGTGCCTCGGTGGCGCCGTATTTGCCGACGGCCTGCTTCTCCAGGCGGCCGTGGGCGACGATGTAGGTCTCGGTGACCGGCGTGCCGGCCGCCACGATCACCTCTCCGGGCGCGACCTCGCGCGGCGTGAACGTGGCGGCGAGCGCGGCCAGCACGTCGAGGTCGTCGTAGCCGCGCAGCGCCCGCAGCTCGGCCAGCGTCTCGGGGATGACGCGGACGTCGCCGGCCCCCTCCCGCACCACGCTCACCCGCCCGCGCCCCACCCGGTGGGTGAGGCGGCGGTTGACCCGGTAGGTGCCGCCGCGCACGTCCACCCACGGCAGCATGCGCAGCAGCCACCTGGAGGTGATCGCCTGCATCTGGGGGCGGGTCTTGGTGGTCGTGGCCAGGGTGCGGGCGGCCCTGGTGTCCAGGCTCAGCCGCTGTGGGGTGGGGTCCGCAGGCATCATCCCTCGCAATCGCCGGCTCCTCGTCACCGAACGTATTCATCCGAACACGTTCGGCGGAGTAGCCCGACGGACAGGTGATGCTTACCCCGGCTCTTTTCTTCCCGGGGCGCGGGCGTCGGGGCGGCCGCGCGGGCCGCCCTCACCCGCGCCGGGCTCAGACGATCGTGCCCGCGGGCCCCATCAGCATCTCGACGCCGGCGCCGGCGAAGTTCGCCAGGTCGGCCGCCGTCGCCTGGCCCTCCTCACTGGCCATCGCCGCGTTGAACGCCGCCTCGTCGTCGAAGGTCAGGACCGCGACGAGATGGTAGGGCGGCCGGTCCCCCGCGGGCCGCAGCGCCGTGTAGGACCGCAGCCCCGGCAGCCGCGCGGCGAGCGGGGCGTGCGTGCCGTCGTAGTGCTTGTCGAAGTCCTCGGCGCTCTCGGGGTGGTTGTAGAGCACGATGAGCTGGAATGCCATGATCCGCCTCCCTGGTCGTGGGTGCTTCGATCAAACCCCGGCAGGGGGCGCGGCACCAGACGTCAGGCGCCCAGATCGCGGACGATGTTGTCCAGCCGGTGCGCCAGGCTGTCGAGCACCTCGTCGGTCGGTTTCTCGCCGGGCATCCTGGCCAGCAGCTCGTCACGGCGGGCGATCACCAGCCCCCGGTGCGCCTCGTCCACCTCGGCGTCGGGCAGCACCACGCACTCGCCGCGTACGTAGACCAGCGTCGCGTCGTCCCGGTCGGACTCCAGCAGCGCGCGCACGCACTCCCGGTCGATGAGCTGGGTGCCGGCGGCGCCCCTTCGCTCGTTCTTCATGGTCGGGTCTCCTTCTCGCTCCGGCAGGGCCCCCTGCCCTGCCCATGGTCAGCCGAACGTGGGCGGTCCGCCGTCCGAGCGCGCCCTGCGCACGCCGAACACCACCAGGTACACCGCCGCCGCCAGCGCCACCACGGCCGGCACGATCGCCAGCGCCGGGTTGCCGGCCAGCAGCGCCCACACGGCCAGCACCACCCCGGCCAGCAGGGCCAGGGCGACGGCGAGCAGCCGGTAGCCGAGCGCGCTGCGCGGCGGCGGCGCCTCCACCGGGTCGCCGTGTCCGCCTCCGGAGACGCCGGGCACGCCGGTGTCGCTCACCTTCCCTGTCGCCGACTCGGCCTCGGGAGGCGGCGGCTGGCGCAACACGGGCGCGAAGAACTCGTCGTCGGGGTCGCCTGCGGGTCTGTTCATGGGGGTTCACCTCGGGTCTTGTTCCAGGGCGTGCAGGAAGGGCGCGACGACCGCGTTCAGCTCGGCCACCAGCGCCTCCAGCGACGCCTGGGCGTCGTCCAGATTGGGCAGGCCCGCGGCGCGGGCGTGGGTGGGCGTGGGCAGCCGGTCGGGCGAGAGCGGCGTCCGCAGCTCCAGCGTGGTCAGCGCGGTCGGCCGCTCGTACGGCGGCGCCGCGTACGCGCCCTCGTCACCGTCCGGCCGGTGCCAGGTGTGCCAGCCGGCGGGCAGCGGCACCGGCGTCGGCACGGCCAGCTCGACCACGGCCAGCGGGCCGCGCGCCTCCTCGGGACGGTGGCAGGCCGCGTCGAGCACGCGCGGATGGCAGCGTACGTAGGGCAGGTCCGTGATCGGGCGCATGGCGGCCTCCCACGCGCCGAGCGCGAAGCGCAGCGGGTCCAAGGTGACGCCGGACGCGCCCGGCTCCCCTTCGACCGCCGCGAACAACTGCCGCCACCTGCGCAACTGCTCCCCGTAGCGGGTCTGCGCGCCCTCGTGGGCCGCGTCGATCCAGAACGCCTGGGTCCCGGCCATGACCGCCTCGCCCGGTCAGCCCTTGATCGAGATGCGGCGCGAGCGGCCCTGCTCGGTCTTGGGCACGCGTACCGTCAGCACGCCGTCGCTGAGCTCGCAGCCGACCTTGTCGAGGTCGGCGTCGGACGGCAGGATCGTCCGGTACACGAACGCGCCGGTGCGCCGCTTCAGCTTGGGCCCACGCTCCTCCTCGGAGACCTCGCCAGAGACGCGGAGCTCGTTGCCCTCGACCTCGACGTTGATCTCGTCCCGCCGCAGCCCGGGGAGCTCCGCGCGGACCATGTACGCCTCCGACGTCTCCTCGGTCTCGGCGACCGGCCGCCAGGCGGCGGTGTCGATCTCGGCGCCCTGCTCGAACAGCCGGCCCATCTGGTCCCAGAGCTGCTGGAACTCCGTGAAGGGGTCCCATGAGCGGGCCGGCCAGCTCGGGTCGCCCCACTGCGCTGGTGCTCTGTGCCGCCTGGCGGGAAGTGCCATCACTTTCACCTCCGTAACGGCAGGAACATCATCGTTCCTGCTCATCTGGTTCATCGCGTCCCTACCCGGCGTTCATCAGCAAACTCGGCGAAGCGCCGTTTCCTGACACTCCGGTGAACCGCGCTTGGCGGGCGCACGCGCGCCGCCACCACCTCTCCCACCTGCTTCGATTACTGTGAGTGATCGCGTAAGGAGGGGATCACCATGGCACAGGAACCGAGGATCGACGTCGAGAGCAAGACCAGTACCGTCGAGAGCAGCCTGGCCCCGGAGCAGATCGAGCGCATCGCGAGCGTGCTCGGCGACCCGGGGGTCTGGTTCGCCACCCCGCCGGTGCGCGAGGGTGAAGCGGCCGAGCCCGACCTCGTATGGGAGCTGGTGGCGGACAAACCCCACCGCGGCCTCGTGGCGACCGGCCGGGCCCACGTCCACCTGGTGAAGGGGCGCACCGCGCCGGTCCGGCCGCTGATCTTCGCTGACGGCTTCAACTACGGCCCGAGCGACCTGGCGGGCATGTGGCGGCATTTCAACACGCCGTACGAGCCGGGCGTCCCCGGGCTGCTCGACCAGCTGCTCGAGATGGGGCTCGACGTCATCCTGCTGGGCTTCGACCAGCGGCAGGCGTACGTGCAGGCGAACGCGGCCGTCGCGGTGACCTGCCTGCGGCGCGTGCTGGAGACGCGGCGGGGCGACACGCCGCTGATCGTGGGCGGCGTCGGCGCCGGCGGCATGATCACCAGGTACGCGCTGGCCCGCATGGAGAGCGAGGGCGTGGACCACCAGACCGACAAGTACTTCTCCTACGACACCCCCCACCTCGGGGCGTGGATCCCGCTGGTGCTCCAGCAGCTCGCCTACCTCCACGAGACGATCCAGCCGCGCCCCGACGGGGCCGGGCAGGCCGAGCTGATCCGCAGCCCGGCGGCGCAGCAGCTCCTGTGGGGCTGGCTGCCCGGCACCAGCTATTCGGGCCGGGTCACCGACTCCAGCCCGCTGCGCAAGGAACTGCTGGCGGACCTGCGCCGGATCGGCTGGTTCCCGATGCGGCCTTACAAGCTGGGCCTCGCCAACGGCTCCGGGGAGGGGCGCGGGCCTGACCTGCGGCCGGGCACGCCGGTGCTGGACCTGGGCGAGGGCCCGCTGCGGCTGGTCGCGAGGATCCAGCCGGACCAGGGCGAGCTGCGCAACGTCGGCGCGATCGGCTTCGGCGAGCCGGTGTGGACGAGCGCGACCTCGTACGTGGCGGCCTTCGACGGGGCGCCGGGCGGCACCATGGACGCCTTCGGCCGGGTCGCGGACGCGATGGGGCTGCCGATCGAGGACCGCTTCCGCGGCACCTGCTTCGTGCCGTCGGTGAGCGCGATCGCGCTGGCGCGCGACCCGCTGACGTGGCCGTCGGAGCTCTACACCGACCTGCGGCAGCTGCAGAAGGACGAGACGTTCCTCGACGCGTACTGCTGCGACAGCGGCAACACCCCCCACGGGGCGGTGTCGCGGACGCTGGTGGAGTGGTTCGTGGACCAGCTCGCGGGCTGGTGAGGAGGGACGAGGGGCGCCGGTCCGGCGCCCCTCCTGCCGGTCAGCGGCTGCCGCGGTGCAGCACCACGAGCTGGTCGCGGGTGGCGTTCCTGTCGCGGAAGGCGATGGCGGCCGGGGCCTCGGCGCTGAGGTGGCCGGGCAGCCGCTCGTCGGCGCTCCAGCTCGCGCCGTCGAAGGAGGCCCACCAGAGGCTCTGGTCGGCCGCGCCACGGTGCACGACGTAGAGGCGGTCCTTGTAGACGGTGAGGGCCGGGCCCTCCGCCGAGAAGTGGTCGGGCAGCCGCTCGTCGCGGCTCCAGGAGGAGCCGTCCCAGCGGGTCCACCAGAGCGCCGTGTCCTCGCCCGCGCCGCGGTGCACGCAGTGGAGCTGACCGCGGAAGACGGCCAGCGCCGGGTTGGACCGGCTGGCGTGGTCGGGGAAGCAGTTGTCCGCGCTCCACCTGCTGCCGTCCCAGACGGTCCACCACAGGCGGTCGTCGTGCGCGCCGCGGTGCACGCACCACAGCTTGCCGTCGTAGGCGGCGAGGGCCGGGCTGCTCACGGTGAAGTGGTCGGGCAGCTTGGCGTCCGGGCTCCACTTGGCGCCGTCCCAGCGGGACCACCACAGGGCGGTGTCCTGGCCGGCGCCGCGGTGCACGCAGTAGAGCTGGCCGTCGTACACGGCGAGCGCCGGGGCCTTCGCGCTGAAGTGCTTGGGGAAGCGCTGGTCCTCGCTCCAGCCCTGCTCGGCGTCGTAGACGGCCCACCACAGGGCGGCGTCGCCGTCGCTGCCACGGTGGGCGACGTAGAGCCGGTCGCGGTACTCGGCGAGGGCCGCGCCGGTGGCGGTGAAGTGGTCGACGAAGCGCTGGTCCTCGCTCCAGCCCTCGCCGGGCTCGTGGACCGCCCACCACAGGCGCGCGTCGCCGGCCGCCACGGCGGCCGGGCGGGCCGGGACGAGCGAGGCCGGCGCGGTCCACGGCGAGACCAGGCGGGCGCCGTACGGGCGGGCGACCGAGCCGATCCAGCGGGCCTTGTTCCTGGCCGACCACTCGACGATCGGGGCCAGCCAGCCGCCGAGCACCGCGCCCGAGGTCTCCCCGATCAGGGACGCCAGCTCGGCGGCGCGGGAGGCGGCCACCTCGTTGAGGTGGATCTCGAAGCCCCACCAGCGGGCGACGGGCCACACCTCGGCGCCGGTGGCGCGCAGCTCGCCCTGGAGGTGGCGTACGCGGTCCTGGTCCCGGGCGTCCAGCTCGGCGATGCGGCGCTCGCTCTCGTGCCGTGCCGCCAGCCACTCGGCCTCGGCGGCGGCGCGGTCGGCGAGGTCGTCCTCCCGCAGCAGCTCGGTCTCGACCGCGAGGTCCACCGCGGCGGCGGCGAACGGGTCGTCCTGCGCCTGGAACAGCGTCGCCTCGTCGTCGAAGTCGAGTTGTGAGGTGTCGGCCCTGTTCTCGTCCATGTCCAGCCCCCTGGGATGTGTGATGCTTATACGCATGAACCTGACACATAGTAACTGTCAGTGTTCATACCGTTACAGAGGGGCGGGGCGCGCAGCGGAAGGGCCCGGCGGGGAGACGTGCGCCGCGTCCCCGCCGGGCCCTTCCTGATCCCTTTAAGCGCTGTCGATGCCACAGGAGTCACCCAGTGCTCCTGCCGCTCTTCCCACTGAACGGCTTTCCAGTCCTGTGCGTGCCGGATCCCGGTCAGGTGAGGCGGGCGCGGGCGGCCACTCGGTCGATGCCGAGCCTGTCGATGAGCTGCGCGACCGGGTCCGGCCGCTCGCGGTCGAGCAGGGCGAGCGCCATGATCCTCGGCGCCTCGCTCCTGCTGCGCATCGTCGTGCCCTTGACCGCCCGGTCGACCACGGCGCGCGCGTTGGAGGTGAGCGAGCCGCCCCCGAGCGGCGGGTGCTTGCGCGGCCTCGCCGACAGGTCCGCGCCGACGTCCACGCCGAGCATCCCCAGCGCCTCGCGGTCGAGGTCGCCGAGTGCGGCGCGGGCCCTGGTCACGTCCACGTCCAGCGCCCGCGCGACGGGCTCGTGGTGGAGCAGGCCGAGCAGCAGGTGCTCGGTGCCCATGCGCCGGTCGCCGCGCTCCCTCGCCTCCTGGACGGCCGCCTTCACGATCACCCCGAAGGCGCTCTTCTCCCAGCCGAACATCCTGGATGCCTCACTTTCCGTATTTGGCGTGCACCGACTGTCGTGACATGCCGAGCGCGTCGCCGATCTGCTCCCAGGTCCAGCCCTGCTCCCTGGCCAGCGCCACCGACACCGCCTCGACCTGCTCGGCCAGCCGGTGCAGCGCGCCGACCGCCCGCAGGCCCATGGCCGGGTCGTTCGATCTGATGCGCTCGGACAACTCTGTGACGTCCACGCTTGTCAGGCTAGATTGACAGCCACGATTCTGTCAATCTAGCCTGACAAACATGGAGAACGTGCTGATCGTGGGGGCGGGACCCGTGGGGCTCATGCTCGCGTGCGAGCTGAGCCTGGCCGGCGTCCGCCCCATCGTGCTGGACAAGAACCCGGGGATCGGCGACCTGCCCAAGGCCAACGGCCTGGTGGGGCAGATCGTCGAGACCCTTGACCACCGCGGCCTGCTGGAGCGCTTCAGCGCCGGCAGCCCGTACGCGGGGCCCGCGCCCGGCTTCCCGTTCGCGTCCGTGCCGCTGCGCTTCGAGGGGGTTCCGGACATCCCCCTGCGCGTCCTGGTCATCCAGCAGCCACGCCTCGAACGGCTGCTCACCGAGCGGGCGCTGGAGCTCGGAGCCGACATCAGGCGCGGATGCGAGGTGCTCGCGCTCGCCCAGGACGCGGAAGGGGTGACACTGACCACCGGCCAGGGCGAGCTGCGCGCCCGGTACGCCGTCGGCTGCGACGGCGGCCACAGCCGCGTACGCGAGGCCGCCGGCATCGGCTTCCCCGGCGACACCGACGAGGAAAGGCTGATCATCGGCCACTTCAAGACCGGTGCCAGGCCGCTGGAGGAGATCGCGCCGGCGGGCATGGAGCCCGGCTGGAACCGCACCCGCCACGGCCGCGTCCTGCTGACCTCGCTCCAGCAGGGCGTGCTCGTCGCCGGGGTCCGCGAGCGCGGCGCGCCGCCCCGCGGTCCGGTGACCCTGGAGATGTTCCAGACGGCACTGCGCCGGCACCTCGGCCGCGAGCTGCCGCTCGGCGAGCCGATCTGGTTGTCGACCACCGTCGCGCAGGCCCGGCTGGCGGAGCGCTACCGTGCGGGCCGGGTGTTCCTGGCTGGCGAGGACGGCGACGCGCTGCGCGAGCTGCTCGGCGAGGTGTTCGCCTTCGAGGAGCCGGTCCGCCACCTGGCCGGGCTGCTGTACGACTCCGGCGTGCGCTACGCCCCCGGAGCCCCGGACGCCCGTCCGCCGGCCGGCGGCTTCGTGCCCGACCTGGAGCTGGCGGACGGGCGGCGGGTGGCCGAGCTGCTGCGGAGCGGCCGTCCGGTGCTGCTCGACCTCGGCGGCGGCACGGACGGCCTGACGGGCGACGACGACTGGATCGAGGTCGTCCACGCCGCCGGCGTGCGACCGCCCGCCGACGCGCTGCTGATCAGGCCCGACGGCTACGTGGCGTGGGCGGGCGCCGACGGGCTGGCCGAGGCGGCCGGGAGATGGTTCGGGGCGGGCACCGCGAGCCGCGCCTGACGGTCAGCTCATGGCCAGCGCGCGGCCGAGCACGCCTTCCGGGGTGTCGCCGCGCCAGGCCACGTGCTGGTCGGGGCGGACCAGGGTCAGGGGTTCGCCCGGGAGCGGGACGACCTCCAGGGGGACGCCGAGGTCGCGGGCCTCGGCCTCCAGGGTCTTGACGCCGGGCGCGTCCGGGTCGCCGAGGAGGGTGAAGCCGCGGCCGAGGCGGTCGTAAAGGGAGACGCCGGGGGCGAGCCAGCGGTGCGGGAGGCGTTCGCCGGCGCCGTCGGCGACGATCGGCGAGCCCGTGTAGACGTAGCCGAGCACCAGGTCCAGGCTGTGGAACTCGCTGTGCTTCGTGCGCAGCACGGCCTCGGCCACCGCCGGGCGCACCTTCTCGAACTCGGTCTCGTCGCCCATCAGCGCCGGGTCGGCGAGCTCGGGGGCGAGGGTGGCCATGTTCGCTGCGGCTGCCTCGATGGTGTCGGCGGCGATCGGGCGGCGCTCGGCCTCGTACGTGCCCAGCAACGCGGCCGGCGCCCAGCCGTTCAGCACGGCGGCGAGCTTCCAGCCGATGTTGACCGCGTCGCCGATGCCGGTGTTGAAGCCGTGGCCGCCGTAGGGCGGGTTCTGGTGGGCGGCGTCACCGGCCAGGAACACGCGCGCCGTCGCGTAACGGTCGGCCAGCAGCATGCGGGCGGTCCACGGGTCGGTCGCGAGGATCTCGACCTCCAGGTCGTCGTCGCCGGCCAGGTTGCGGACGAGCCGCACCGGGTCGGCGTCCTCGGCCCGTACGCCCTGGGCGATGCACCACCAGGTGTCCTTCAGGTCGAGGCGGCCGGTCAGGCCGGGCTGGGCGGGGTTGAGCACCCAGTAGTGGACGGCGGGGCCGTGCGGGACGCGCTCGGCGAGGCCGGGGGCGCGGAAGACGATGTTGAAGTTGGGGCGGGCGTCCTGGCGGCCCTCGTAGCGGGCGCCGATGGCGGCCCTGGTGACGCTGCGCGGGCCGTCGCAGCCGACCACGTACGCGGCCCTGACCTCGCGCTCCTCGCCCTCGCCCGACACGATCCGCACGGTGACCCCGTCGCCGTCCTCGGTCAGCCCGGCCACCTGCCAGCCGGTGAGCAGCGCGTCGCCGGCCGCCTCCCGCAGGATCTCCTCGACCAGCGGCTGGGGGGCCTGCTGCCCCGGCTCGGCGGCGAGGTCGGAGCCGACCAGGTCGAGGCCGAAGCAGCCGCCGATCCTGGCGATCTCGCGGCCGAGCAGGCTGTTGACGAACACCGCCTGGTCCGACCAGGACACCGCGAGCGGGGCGCGGGCGCGTAACGTCTCGGCGAGGCCCCAGCGGCGCAGCAGCTCCATCGTCCGGGCGGAGGTGGTCTTGGCGCGTGGGCGCAGCCACGACACCGTCTCCCGCGGCTCGACCACCAGGCTCCGCACGCCGTGGTGCGCCAGCTCCACGGCGGTCGCCAGGCCGACGGGCCCGCCTCCGGCGACCAGCACGGGCACCTGCTCGGGCACGCCCGCCTTCTCCATCTCCACCGTCCCCAATCGTCCTCGGAAGTTACGGGCATGCTCCTGGCGTCCCGTCGCCACCGTCAAGGCGCCCGCGGGGGCCCTGGATCGCGGAAAGGTGATCAAGCGCGGTACGAACCCATAACTGATTGAAGATCACACTAGAGGCACCCCTCCCGCGTTGTTACGGTTACGGCACACCAACGCCGATCATTCAGGGGTACCCATGTCCGAGTCCTCGGTGATGCCGCTGCACATGCGGCGCGCGCAGTTCGACCCCGCGCCGGACCTCGCCGCGGCCCGCGAGGAATCGGGCGTCACCCGGATCAAGACCGCGTTCGGCGCCGACGCCTGGCTGGTCAGCCGGCACGCCTACGTCCGCGAGGTCCTGGGCGACGCCGAGCGGTTCCCGATCGCCAAGCAGACCATCGCGCGGCTGCCCGGAGCCCCGGAGATGACCCCCGAGCAGCTCGCCAAGATCAACGCGGGCAACCTGCTCGGCCAGGACCCGCCGGAGCACACCCGGCTGCGGCGCATGCTGACCCCCGAGTTCACGCTCCGGCGCATGCGGCGCATGGAGCCCCGCGTCAAGGCCATCATCGACGAGCACCTGGACGCCATGGAGGCCGCCGGGGCCGGCGTCGACCTGGTGCCGGCGTTCGCGCTGCCGATCCCGTCGCTGGTGATCTGCGAGCTGCTCGGCGTGCCGTACGAGGACCGCGCCGGGTTCCAGGAGCGCACCAGCCGGATGCTCGACGTGACGGTGCCCGCCGAGGAGCGGGTGGCGCTGCAGTTCCAGGGGCGGGCGTACATGGAGGACCTGGTCGGCCGCATCCAGGCCGACCCCGGCGAGGACCTGCTCGGCATGCTGGTCCGCGAGCACGGCGACGACCTCACCAAGGACGAGCTGATCGGCATCGGCAGCCTGCTGCTGTTCGCCGGGCACGAGACGACCTCCAACATGCTCTCGCTCGGCACGCTGGCGCTGCTCCGCCACCCGGAACAGCTCGACCTGCTGCGCAAGGAGCCCGAGCGGATCGAGGCGACGGTGGAGGAGCTGCTGCGCTGGCTCAGCATCGTCCACTCCGGCACCACCAAGGTCGCCGCCACGGAGACCCGGCTCGGCGACACCGTCATCGCGGCCGGCGACCTGGTGATCTGCTCCCTGCCCACGGCCAACAGGGACTCCGGTGCGGTGCCGGACGCCGACCGGTTCGACCTGACGCGCGGCGACCACGGCCATCTCGCGTTCGGGCACGGCATCCACCACTGCCTGGGGGCGCCGCTCGCCAGGATGGAGCTGAAGATGGCCTTCCCCGCGCTGTTCCAGCGTTTCCCGGGGCTGCGGGTGGCCGACGGCGCCGAGCCGGTGTTCCGCTCGTTCAGCGTCGTGTACGGGCTGTCCTCGCTGCCGGTCGCCTGGTAGCCCCGCGCGCGCTACTTGTAGTACTGCACCCAGTACTCGACGGTGTGCTTCTTGCTCAGCGAGAAGGTCGCCCAGTAGAGCGAGTGCCCGGCGTTGCTGATGCGCACGATGCCGTACTTGCCGTTGCACCGCCACCTGCCGGACTTGGCGATCTTCTCGCCTGCGCCCCACTTGCGCAGGAACCAGAGGTTGACCTTCAGGTTCGAGTCGTTGCCCCAGCAGCGGGCCTTGACCTGCATCACCCGGGCGCCCGCGGGCCGGTTCCAGGTGTGGGTGGAGAAGTAGCCCTTCTGCGGGGGCAGCGCCTCGTGCCGGAGGGTGCGCCAGCTCGCCATGGCAGACACGGTCGTGGCGGTCGAAGCCGCGCTCTGCGCGGCCGGCGCGGCGAGGGCCGGCGCGGCCGTGGCGAGGGCCAGGCCGGTGGTGGCGAGGGCGAGGGCGAAGCTTGCGTGTCGCATGATGTCGGCCTTTCTGCTGATGAATGGGGCCGGATTCCGCCTCCGAGGTGAAGGTAGGTCGCGCGGTGTTGAGCCGGCGTCGAGCCCGCGTTGAGTCCCTTCGCTTCCGGGTTACGCTGCGTCCATGCGTGTAGTGGTGATCGGCGCGAGCGGCCATATCGGCACCTATCTCGTCCCCAGGCTGGTGGACGCGGGCCACGACGTCGTGGCGGTGAGCAGGGGCAAGCGGGAGCCCTACACCCCGCACGGCGCCTGGCGGCGGGTCACCGCCGTCTCGGCGGACCGGGACGCGGAGGACGCGGACGGCACGTTCGGGCGGCGGATCGCCGACCTGGAGGGCGACGCGGTCATCGACCTCATCTGCTTCGAGGAGGCGAGCGCCCGCCACCTGGCCGAGGCGCTGACCGGGCGGGTCCGGCACTTCCTGCACTGCGGGACGATCTGGACGCACGGCCCGAGCGCGCGGGTGCCGACGACCGAGGACCGGCCGAAGCGTCCGCTCGGCGAGTACGGCAAACGCAAGGCCGCGATCGAGGCATACCTGCTGGAGCGGGCGCACCGCGACGGGTTCCCCGCCACGATCGTCCATCCCGGCCACATCACCGGGCCCGGCTGGGTGCCGGTCAACCCGGCGGGCAACGTCAACCCGGCCGTCTTCCAGACCCTGGCCGACGGGGAGGAGCTGGCGCTCCCCAACTTCGGCATGGAGACCGTGCAGCACGTGCACGCCGACGACGTGGCCAGGCTGTTCATGGACGCGCTGGCCACGCCGTCGGCGTCGGTCGGCGAGAGCTTCCACTCGGTGGCGGCGGGCGCGCTCACGCTGCGCGGCTACGCCGAGGCGGTGGCCGGGTGGTTCGGGCGGGAGGCGCGGCTGACCTACCTGCCGTGGGAGCAGTGGCGGGCCACGGTGTCCGAGGAGGACGCGGCGGTCACGTACGACCACATCATGTACAGCCCGCACTGCAGCATGGCGAAGGCGGAGCGGCTGCTCGGCCACCGGCCCCGCTACGAGGCGCTGGAAGCGATCGAGGAGGCCGTCGATCGGCTGGTGCGGATGGGCACCATCACCGTGTGAAGGCCGCCGTCCACAGGGTGTGGACGGCGGCGGGCGGTCAGCCGGTCAGCGGCCCGAACTCCTTGCGCGTGTCGATGACCTGCCCGAACAGCTCCCACCGCTGCCCCTTGAACGTCATCAACTGCATCGACTCGATCGGGAACGCGTCCCCCTGCCCGGTGCTGAGCGTCACGCCGGGCAGCAGCATGTCGATCGGGACGTTCCGCAGGTCGCGCACCGAATCCCGCAGCCCTTCCCTGGTCGGGCACTTGGCCGCGTCCATCGCCTTGTGGAAGCTGTTGGCGACGGCCCAGCCGAAGGTCAGGTAGGGGATGTTCGGGTCGGCTCCGGGCGCGTACTGCTTGACCTTCTGCTTGTAGAGCGTCATCTCGGCGTCGGTCGCCCAGGTCGGGTCGTTCGGGTCCTTGTAGTACGAGCTGGACACGACGCCCTGCACGTTGTCGAAGCCGACCGGCTTGAGCACGGTGATCGAGGCGGCGACGTTGTTGATGATGTGCAGCGGGTTCCAGCCGGTGTTCCTGACGTCGGCGGCCAGCGCCTGCGAGCCGAACTTCGGCGTGGTGATGTCGAGGAACACCTCGGCCTTCGAGCCGGCGAGGTTGCGCATCTGGGGGTCAATGCTGGGGTCGGTGACCTCGTAGCTCTGCTCGGCGACGATCGTGAGCTGGGTGCCCTCGATGGCCTTCTTGAAGCCGCCGAGCAGGTCCTTGCCGAAGTCGTCGTTCTGGTAGAGCACCGCGATCTTGGCCGACGGCTTCTCGGCCTTCAGGTACTGCGCGTAGACGCGGGCCTCGGAGACGTAGTTCGGCTGCCAGCCGATGGTCCACGGGTGCGCGCCGTCGGTGCCCCACTTGGACGCGCCGGTCGCGACGAAGACCTGCGGCACCTTGCGCTGGTTGGTGTAGTCCCAGGTGGCGGTGGTGGAGGGGGTGCCGAGCGTCTGGAACAGGGCGAAGACCTGGTCCTGCTCCACCAGCCTGCGGGCCTCCTCGACGGCCTTCGGCGGCTGGTAGCCGTCGTCGCGCACGATGAACTCGACCGTGCGCCCGCCGATGCCGCCCTTCTCGGCGTTGACGTAGTCGAAGTACGCCTTGATGCCCTTGGGGATGTCCCCGTAGGCCGAGGCCGGGCCGGACAGCGGGTAGATGCCGCCCAGCTTGATGCTCTTGTCGGTGATGCCGGTCGTCTGCTGGCCCTGGCACTGGCCGGAGGCGGCCGTCCCTGCCTCGCCGCCGCTCTCGCGCCCCCCGCAGGCGCCGACGGCGACCAGGAGCAGCGCCGCGCAGCCGATCGCAGATACACGCATCCCTCTCACTCCTTCCGGGGGATTTTCCTGATCAGGCGGCCGGCCAGCCCGGCGAGGCCCGTGGGAGCCACGTACATCACCGCGATGATCAGCAGGCCGAGGATGACGCCCGGCGCGGCCTCGTTGAGGTCCTGCGCGATGCTGGGGACGAACATCACGAACAGCGCGCCGAGCACCGGCCCGGCCGTCGAGCCGAGCCCGCCGACGACCAGGCCGGCGAGCAGGGTGATGGACAGGTTGACGGTGAACGAGTCCGGCGAGACGAACCCGATCACCCACGTGTAGACGCAGCCGGCCACGCCGGCGAACATCGCGCTCCACGCGAAGGCCAGCGTCTTGTACGCGGGCAGCCGCACCCCCATGACCTCGGCCGCGCCCTCGTCGTCGCGCAGCGCGTGCAGCGCCCGCCCCACCCGCGACCGCAGCAGGCTGCCCACCAGCGCGAACGAGGCCACGGCGACCGCGAGCGCGAGGAAGTACAGCCACTGGTCCTCGGCGAGGCCGCTCCAGGCCGGCGGGCCCGGCTTGGGCAGCGTCAGCCCCATCGAGCCGCCGGTGACGCCCTCGAACCGCTTGAGCAGCGGCACCAGGAAGATCGCCATGGCCAGCGTGACGAGCGCCAGGTAGAGCCCGCGCAGCCGTACCGCGGGCACCCCGAACGCCAGCCCCAGCAGGAACGCCACGACCGCCGCGGCCGGCAACGTCAGCGGGTACGGCAGGCCGGGCCCGTGCGTCAGGACCGCCGCCGTGTACGCGCCCACGGCGAAGAACGCCCCGTGCCCGAGCGAGATCTGCCCGGCGTGCCCGACGAGCAGGTTCAGCCCGAGCAGCGCGACCGCGTACACCAGGACCATCGTGAGCTGGAAGACGTGGAAGGGGACGAGCTGGAACGGCGCGTAGAGCGCGGCGGCCAGCAGCGCGGCCACCGCCGCCCGGCGCCGCCCGGTGGGGGTCCATCGGGGGCGGCGGCGCTCGGGGCGCGCGTCCACGCCGGCGTCCTCGACCTGGGTCATGCGCGTTCCACCACCGCTCGGCCGAACAGCCCGCGTGGCCGTACCAGGAGCACGCCGAGGATGATCGCCAGGGGCACCCCGATCTTGAGGTCGGAGCCGACGGCGGGCACGTACGCCCCGGCCAGCGTCTCCGCCACGCCGACGATCACGCCTCCGGCGACCGCGCCCGCCGGGCTGTCGAACCCGCCGAGCGTGGCCGCCGCGAACGCGTAGATGAGGACCCCGCCCATCATGTTGGGCTCCAGGAACAGCAGCGGCGCGACCAGCACGCCGGACACCGCGCCGACGGTGGCGGCGAGGCCCCAGCCGAGCGCGAGCGTGCGGCCCACGCGGATGCCGACCAGGCGGGCCGAGTCGGGGTTCGCTGCCACGGCCCGCATGCCGAGCCCGATCTTGGTGTGCTGGAACAGCAGGTACAGCAGGCCCATGACCAGCGCCACGACGCCGAGCACGCCCAGCGTCGAGAAGCCGACGCTCACCCCGCCGACCTCCAGCGCGCCGCGCGGGAACGGGTTCGGGAAGTCCTTGATGAGGAACGTCCAGATCCAGCCGGCGGCGGCGTTGACGAAGATGAACAGCCCGACGGTGACGATCACCAGGGTCAGCTCGGGAGCGCCCTCGACCAGCCTGATCACGATCCGCTCGATGAGCATCCCGCCCGCGAACGACACCGCCAGCGTGAGCGCCAGCGCCGCCCAGAACGGCAGCCCCGCCGCCATGGCCTGCCAGGCCACATAGGCGGAGAACATGGCCAGCTCGCCCTGGGCGAAGTTGACGATCCCGGTGAACTGGTAGATCAGCACCAGGGCGAGCGCCAGGCTGGCGTACACCGCGCCCGCCCCGAGCCCTTCCACGACCTGCTGCAGGAACCCGGCCATCGGCTACACCCGGTATCCGAGGTAGGACTGCGCGACCTGCTCGTCCGCCCTGATCCGCTCGGCCGTGCCGGACAGCACGATGCGCCCGGTCTCCAGGACGTGCGCCTGCCGCGCGACGCCGAGCGCGAGGTGGGCGTTCTGCTCCACGACGACCACGGTGGTCCGCTCCTCTTGGTTGATGGCCTGGACGATGCGGAACAGCTCCCGGGTGACCAGCGGCGCGAGGCCCAGCGACGGCTCGTCGAGCAGGAGCACCTTGGGCCGCAGCATGAGCGCCCGGCCGAGCGCGAGCATCTGCTGCTCGCCGCCGCTCAGGCTGCCCGCGACCTGCCCGAGCCGGTCGCGCAGCGGCGGGAACCAGGAGCAGACGCGGTCGAGGTCGTCTTCGACTTCGCGTCCGCCGCGCCGGACGAACGCGCCGAGCCGCAGGTTCTCCTCGACCGTCAGCGGCATGAACGTGCCGCGTCCCTCGGGCACGTGCGCCACGCCCAGCCGGGCCACCGCGTCGGGCGGGCGGCCGGTCAGCGCGGTCCCGCCGAGCCTGATCACGCCGCGCGCCCGTACCATGCCGGACAGGGCGCGCAGCAGCGTGGTCTTGCCCGCGCCGTTCGGGCCGAGGATGGCGCAGATCTCGCCCTCGGCCACGCTGAGGTCCACGCCGTGCAGCACGCGGGCCTCGCCGTAGCCGACGACCAGGCCCTCCACCACCAGGAAGCTCATACGGCCGTCCCCAGGTACGCCTCGATGACGCCGGGATCGCGCTGCACCTCGGCCGGCGACCCCTCGGCGATCTTGCGGCCGAAGTCCAGGCAGACGATGCGCCGGCAGACGCCCATCACGAAGCCCATGTGGTGCTCGACCACGACCACGGTGAGGTCGTAGGCGTCCTTGAGCTCGCGGAGGGTGCCGGCGAACTCGGCCACCTCGGCCGCGTTCAGCCCGTTGACCGGCTCGTCGAGGAGCAGCAGCCGGGGGCGGGCGACCAGCGCGCGGGCCAGCTCGACCCGCTTGAGCGTGCCGAACGGCAGCCCGCTCGCCGGATGCCCGGCCACCCCGGTCAGGCCGAGCCGGTCGAGGACGGCGTCGGCGTCGTGGCGCAGCTCGCGCTCCTCGCGCCGCACGCCGGGCAGCCGGAGCCCGGCGGTCAGGAAACCGGCGCGCCCCCGGTGGTGCGCGCCGGCCAGCACGTTGTCGCGGACGGACATGCGCGGGAACAGGCCGAGGTTCTGGAAGGTCCTCGCGATGCCGAGCCGCACGATCGCGTGCGGGGCCACCGTCCGCAGGTCCGTCCCCTCGTAGGCGATGACGCCCGAGTCGGCCTCGTAGCGGCGGGTCAGGCAGTTGAACAGCGTGGTCTTGCCGGCGCCGTTGGGCCCGATGAGCCCCACCATCTCGCCGCGCGCCACCGCGAAGCTCACGCCGTGCAGCGCGGTGATGCCGCCGAAGCGGACGGTGAGATCGCGCACCTCCAGCATCCGGCCTCCTGGAGAACATTGTTCTGACGCGTTCGCTCAGCGTAGGATCCGCTCGTCAGGGGCCGCATTGGGCACGGTGACCCAAGATGTCCCCGGCATGTTGTCCGCGGAGCACAGCGACGGTCTCATCCCGGTCACGACCCGTTGACCGCCCGGCCACGGGCATGGATCATCCCGGCATGTCCGGTCGTTTCAGCACAGAAACGCTCACTGGCACCGAGGCCGTCCGCGCGCAGCGCGCGCGGATCCTCGCCGAGCTGCTGGACAACGTCCATGACCTGGCCGACGCCGGAGCGGCGGCGATCCGGGCCGAGGTGCCCACGTACGCGGCGCAGGGCGGCGACTTCCACGCCGACGTACGCGACCAGGTCGTCCGGCACTACCGCGCCAAGCTCGCCGTGCTGCTGGAGGAGCGGCCCGTCACGGCGGCCGACATCGCCTTCGTCCGGCGGGCGGCGATGCGCCGCGCCCGCGCCGGGGTGCCGCTCGCCGACTACATCAACGCCTACCGGATCGGCCAGCGCCTCTTCTGGGAGTCGCTGGTCGAGCGGGCCGGCCCGACACCCGCCGGGCGGGAGGCGGCGCTGTCGCTGGCGGTCGCCCAGATGCGCTACTGCGACTTCGCGAGCACGCAGGCCGCGTACGCCTACATGGAGTTCCAGCAGTACGCCGCCGCTGAGTCCGTACGGGAGAGCCGCGGCCTGCTGGAGACCCTGCTGGCCGGCGGCACCCCCACGCGCGGCAGGGAGCTGGCCGCCGCCCAGGCGCACGGCCTCGCGCCCGACGCGCGCACGCCGCTGCTCGTCGCGGTCGCGATGCTGGTCGAGGCCCCCGTCACGGAGGCCGCCGGGCTCAACAGGGACGCCGAGGCCCGGCACGCGGCCTGCGCCGCCCTCGCGAGGACCGTCGGCAACGGGGCCCGCACGCTGTCGGTCGTGCGCCAGTCGGAGATCGTGGCGGTGCCCGTGCTCGGGCCGGGCGCCGAGCCCGGGGAGCTGTGCGACCGGCTGCAGGCCGTGGTCGGGAGCCTCGCCGGCGAGGGCATCAGGCTCGCCCTGGGGGTCAGCACGCCGGTGGCCGGGCCGGCGCGGATCCCGCAGGCGTACCAGGAGGCGAGGGCGGTGCTGGACTTCGTGGCCGAGGAGGGCGGGGTCGCGGCGCTGCCCAGGCTCACCCCGTTCCAGTACCTGGCGCTGCGGGCCGACGACACCGCCCGCCACCTGGTGGACCCGCGCATCACGGCGCTGCTGGAGGAGGACCGGGCGCGCGGCGGCGTGCTGACCGCGACGATCCGGGCGTTCGCCGCCGCCGACCTCAACCTGCGCACCGCCGCCGAACGCCTCCAAATCCACCCCAACACCGCCCAATACCGGATGCGCCGCATCCAGCAACGCACCGGGCGCAGCCTGCGCTCGATCAACGACCTCGTCGAGCTGCTCGTCGCGATCGCGCTGCAGGACGCGGTTCCCACCAACGACGGCCGGGAAAGACTGGCCGCCGTGACCGATGAGGGGCGGCGGCGAGCCGACGTACGGTCCTCCCATGAACCTCGCTGACCGGCTCCACCACGCCGCCGGGCGGCTCGGCGGCCGAGCGGTTCTCACGCTGGACGGGGCGGCGCTGACCTACGGCGCGCTGGACGAGCTGAGCGCCCGCCTGGCCGGGCTGCTGCTCCGCCGCGGGATCGGCCGTGGCGACCGGGTCGCCGTCATGCTGCCGAACGTGCCGGAGTTCGGCGTCGTCTACTACGGCGTGCTGCGGGCCGGGGCCGTCGTGGTCCCGCTGGACCCGCTGCTCCGGCGCCGCGAGATCGCCGCCTACCTGGGCGACTGCGGGGCGCGGCTGCTGCTCGCCTGGCACGCCTTCGCCGAGACCGCCGAGGTGGGGACGGCGGGCACCGCGGCCGACTGCTTCTTCGTGGTGCCCGGCGAGCTGCCGCGGCTGCTGCGGGCCGTGCCCCCCGAGCGGGTGCCTGCCGGCACGCGCGCCGACGACACGGCCGTCCTCCACTACACCTCCGGCACCACCGGCCGGCCCAAGGGCGTCGAGCTCACCCACGCCAACCTGGCCGGCAACGCCGAGGCCGTGGCCCGCATGCACGCGCTCGGCGTGGACGACGTGGTGCTCGGCGCGCTGCCGCTCTACCACACCTACGGCCAGACCTGCTCGCTCAACGCCACCGTGCACGCGGGCGCGCGGCTGACGCTGCTGCCGCGCTTCGAGCCGGGCCGGGCGCTGGAGGTCATCAGGCGCGACGGGGTGACGGTGTTCCAGGGCGTGCCGACCATGTTCATCGCGCTGCTCGACCACCCCGGCGTGTCCGACCTGTCGATGCTGCGGGTCTGCACCTCGGGCGGGGCGGCGCTGCCTCTCGACGTGCTGCGCGCGTACGAGACCCGCGTCGGCTGCCGCATCGTCGAGGGCTACGGGCTGAGCGAGACCTCGCCCGTCGCCGCCGCGAACCGGGGCGGGCCCGGCCGCCGCCCCGGCTCGATCGGCCGCCCGATCAGGGACGTGGAGATGAAGGTGGTCGGCGAGGACGGCCGCGAGCTGCCCCGGGGCGAGATCGGCGAGATCGTGGTACGCGGCCCCAACGTCATGAAGGGCTACTGGAACGACCCCGCCGCCACCGCCGAGGCGCTGCGCGACGGCTGGTTCCACACCGGCGACCTCGGCCGGGTGGACGACGACGGCTTCTTCTTCCTGGTGGACCGCCGCCGTGACGTCATCATCAGGGGCGGCTACACCGTCTACCCGCGCGAGGTCGAGGAGGTGCTGTACGAGCACCCGGCGGTGCGGCAGGCGGCCGTGCTCGGCGTGCCGCACCCGGAGCTGGGCGAGGAGATCGCGGCCGTGGTCGCGGTGCGGACGCCGGTGAGCGGGGTGGAGCTGCGCGGGTTCGTACGGGAGCGGGTGGCGGCGTACAAGTATCCCCGGCACATCACGTTCGTGGCCGAACTGCCGACGAGCCCCACGGGCAAGATACTCAAGCGGGAGCTGGGTCAGCTCGCGGCGGTGACCCCCGGATCCCGATCCGGGACCTAGGTCACTACCTGAGGGGGCCGGTCGGCGGCTAGCGTGGAGGCATGATTCACGTGTTCCTTGTCGACGATCACGAAGTCGTGCGCAGGGGCGTGGCCGCCCTGCTCGACTCCGAGGACGACATCGAGGTCATCGGCGAGGCCGGCACCGCCGAGTCCGCGATCGCGCGCATCCCCGCCCTCAAGCCGGACGTCGCCGTGCTCGACGTACGCCTGCCCGACGGCAACGGCGTCGACGTGTGCCGCGAGGTCCGCTCGCGGGTGCCGGGGCTGGCGTGCCTGATGCTGACGTCGTTCGCCGACGACGACGCGCTGTTCGACGCCGTGATGGCCGGCGCCTCCGGCTACGTGCTCAAGCAGATCCACGGCTCCGACCTGGTCGGCGCGGTGCGCACGGTCGCCTCCGGGCAGTCGCTGCTCGACCCGCAGACCACGGCGGCCATGCTGCAGCGGCTGCGCGAGCAGGCGGCCAGGAAGGATCCGCTCGCGGCGCTGTCGGAGCAGGAGCGGCACATCCTCGACCTCATCGGCGAGGGGCTGACCAACCGGCAGATCGGCGAGCGGCTGTTCCTGGCCGAGAAGACGGTCAAGAACTACGTCTCCAACCTGCTGTCCAAGCTCAACATGCAGCGCCGCACCCAGGCCGCGGCCCTGGCAGCCCGCCTCCGCACCGAACGCCGCCTCTAACCGACCCGCCCCCCGCGTCAGGTCCTGGCGGAACGGCGGAGATGAAGGGACTTTCGTCCCTAAGCATCCGCCCGGTCCGGCGGCGATGCTGGCAGGCATGCGACTCGATTCGTCCGGACTCCAGGTGCTCACCGACGAGGAGTGCCTGCGCCTGCTCACCTCGACGCCCATCGGGCGGATCGTCTTCACCGACCGGGCGCTGCCCGCGGTGCAGCCGGTCGCGTTCTGCCTCGACGGCGACGGCATCGTCATCCGCACCGGCGTCGGCTCCAAGCTGGCGGCGGCCACCCGGCGGGCGGTGGTCGCGTTCGAGGTGGACGACTACGATCCCGTGCTGCGTACCGGCTGGTCGGTGAGCGTCGTCGGGCACGCGAGCGCGATCACCGACCCCGCCGAGACGGCCCGGCTGGCCGAGCTGCCGCTCGACCCCTGGGTGCCGGGCGATCTCGACCACTACATCCGGGTCAGCCTGGAGCACATCACCGGACGCCGGATCACAGGGGCACACTCCATCTGATCACGGCGCCGCCCTGCTCCCCCGGCCCGGCCGTGAACGAGCCCCCGAGCCGCGTCGCGCGCTCCTCCAGGTTGCGCAGGCCGCTGCGCCGGCCGCCGGACGGCAGGCCCACGCCGTTGTCGCGGACCGACAGCGCGAGCTGGTCGCCCGTCACCTCCACCGCCACGTCGGCCCTGGTGGCCTTGGCGTGGCGGACCACGTTCGACAGCGCCTCGCGCAGGACGGCGAGCAGCTGCTCGGCGAGGTCGTCGGAGATCCTGGCGTCGAGCTGGCCCTCCATGCGCAGCCCCGGCATGAAGCCGAGGTGACCCCGCGCGCCCTCCACCAGCTCCACGATCTGGGCGCGCAGGCTCGGGGCCGCGCTCTCCCTGACGTTCTGGAGGGCGAAGATGGTCGAACGGATCTGCCTGATGGTCTCGTCCAGCTCGTCGATCGCGTGCTGGAGGCGGCCGGACGCCTCCGGGTGCTCGACCAGCCGGACCGTGCTCATCAGCGTCATGGCCGTGGCGAACAACCGCTGGATGACCACGTCGTGCAGGTCCTTCGCGATGCGGTCGCGGTCCTCCAGCAGGCTCAGCCGCTCGGCGTCGCGGCGGGTGTCGGCCAGCTCCAGCGCGATCGCCGCCTGCCCTCCGAACGCCTCCAGCGCCCGCATGTCGCCCGCGCTGAACGGCATGCGGCCGACGCACTTGGCGAGGGCCAGCACGCCGCGTACCGAGTCGCCGGCGCCGAGCGGCAGCAGCAGCTCCGGGCCGTAGCCGAGCTCGCGCAGCCGGGAGTCGGCGTCGAGCGGCTCGGGCGAGTGGAGCGTCCGCCCCTCGCGGAAGACCTCGCCGGCCGCCGTCGCGTCGAGAGCGTACGACATCTCGGTCAGCTCGCCCTCGGCCGTGCCCTCGGCGAACTCGACCAGCAGCCGCTCGCCCGTCGGGTCGGGCAGCAGGATCCGGACCAGGTCGGCGTCGGTCATCTGCCGGGCCCGCGCCGCCACCATGGTCAGCACCTCGCGGGTGCCGCCGCCCGACAGCAGCCGGGTGGTCACCTCGGTGGACGCCTCCAGCCACGCCTCGCGGCGGCGCGACTCCTCGTAGAGCCGGGCGTTCTCGACGGCGACGCCGGCGGCCGTGGCCAGCGCGATCACGATGGCCTCGTCCTCCTCGTCGAACTCGCCGCCGCCGCGCTTCTCCGTCAGGTAGAGGTTGCCGAACACCTCGTCCCGGACCCGGATGGGCACCCCGAGGAAGGTGCCCATCGGCGGGTGGCCGGGCGGGAAGCCGTAGGACTCGGGGTGGTCGGAGATCCGGCCCAGCCGCAGCGGCCGGGCGTCCTTGATCAGCAGGCCGAGCAGGCCCAGCCCGTGGGGCCAGTGCTCGATGGCCGCGATCTCCTCGTCGCTCAGCCCCACGGGGATGAACTGCAGGAGGGTCTGTTCCTGCCCGACCACGCCGAGCGCGCCGAAGCTGGCGTCCACCAGCTTGGTCGCGGTCTCGACGATGGTGCGCAGCACGGTCTCCAGGTCGAGGTCGCTGCCCACCGACACGACCGCCTCCAGCAGGGCGTGCACGCGGTCGCGGGTGGCGAGCACGGCGTTGAGCCGTACTTGGAGCTCCGACAGCAACTCGTCCAGCCGCATGTTCGGCATCAGGGGGCGATGCTCGTCATCCACCATGCGTTCAGTGTCGCACCCCCGGCGGCTGGTCGGACATCGCAGGTGGGGTTGATCACGCCGACCGGTGGCGCCGCCGCCGGCCAAGTGAAAGTTTCACGCATCCGCGCAGGTCAGGGCCAGGGTGGCGGGTCTGCGCATTGACGGTCGGCGAGGACGGTGGCGAGCATGACGCCCGCGTTCCCCTCCTCGAAAGGGCACCCCCATGCACTTGTCCA
Source organism: Nonomuraea wenchangensis (assembly GCF_900111685.1). Lineage (GTDB taxonomy): Bacteria > Actinomycetota > Actinomycetes > Streptosporangiales > Streptosporangiaceae > Nonomuraea > Nonomuraea wenchangensis. The sequence goes on along the minus strand of NZ_FOHX01000004.1, from coordinate 448,967 downwards.
AGGTGGCGGCGTCCGCCCTGGCCGCGCTCGTGGCGGGCGCGGCGGTGACGGTCGCGTTGGCCACGGCAGCTCCCGCCGGAGCGGCCGCCGGCACAGGCACCGGCTATCTCCGCACCAGCGGCAACAAGATCGTCGACAGTACGGGCGCGACCGTGCGCCTGACCGGCATCAACTGGTTCGGGATGGAGACCGACAACAAGACCTTCCACGGCCTGTGGTCGAGCAATCCGTGGAAGAGCCAGATCGACCTGATGGCCCGGCTCGGCTACAACACGTTGCGGGTGCCTTACTCCAACGACGCGCTGAAGCCCGGGGCCGCGGCCACCGGCATCAACGACTACGTGAACCCCGACCTGATCGGCCTGTCGCCGATGCAGATCCTGGACAAGGTCGTGGACTACGCGGGCACCAAGGGCATGCGGATCATCCTCGACCGCCACCGCCCGACCTCGGCCGGCCAGTCACCCCTCTGGTACGTCCCCGCCACCCCGGAGACCACCTGGATCAACGACTGGAAGGCCCTCGCCCAGCACTACGCGGGCAATCCCACGGTCATCGGCGCCGACCTGCACAACGAGCCCCACGCGCAGGGCACCAACCCGAACGCCACCGGCGCCTGCTGGGGCTGCGGCGACCAGGCCCGCGACTGGCGGCTCGCCGCCGAGCGGGCGGGGAACGCCGTCCTGTCCGTCAACCCCAACTGGCTGATCTTCGTCGAGGGCGTCAGCTGCCCGAGCGGCGGCGAGCCCAACATCTGGGACGGCGACCCGAGCAACGACGAGGACTGCGGCTGGTGGGGCGGCAACCTGTCCAAGGCCGGCCAGTTCCCGGTGCGGCTGAACGTGGCCAACCGCCTGGTCTACTCACCCCACGAGTACGCCACCTCGGTCTACCACCAGAGCTGGTTCGACGACCCTTCCTACCCGGCGAACATGCCCGCCATCTGGGACAAATATTGGGGTTACCTCTACAGGCAGAACATCGCCCCGATCATGCTGGGCGAGTTCGGCACCACGCTGGCCTCGAACGTCGACAAGATCTGGCTCCAGGAGCTCATGAAGTACATGGGCACCGGGGTCAACGGGATGTCGTTCACGTACTGGTCGTGGAACCCGAACTCCGGTGACACCGGCGGCATCGTCAACGACGACTGGACCACCATCAACCAGGCCAAGCAGGACATCCTGCAGCCGTACCTGATCCCGCCGGTCGGCGGCCCCACGAGCACGCCGTCGGGCACGCCGTCGAGCACGCCGACCGTGGTGCCGCCCGGCTCGTGCACCGTCGCCTACCGGCAGGTGAACTCCTGGCAGGGCGGCTTCCAGGGCGAGGTCACCGTCAAGAACACCGGCTCCTCGCCGATGAGCGCCTGGAGCGCCACCTGGACGTACCCGTCGGGCGTCACGCTGGTCAACGGCTGGAACGCGGTCGTCACCCAGTCCGGCACGACGTGGACGGCCAAGGGGCCCGACTACGCCCGTACGCTCGCGCCCGGCGCGTCCGTGGTGGTCGGCTTCACCGCCAACGGCCCGGCGGGCAACCCGCAGAACGCCGCCTGCTCCTGACCCGGCCGGGGCCGGTCAGACGACATAGGTACGGGTGATCGCGATCAGCTCGCCGTCCTCCCGGGTGGCCGGCACCAGCTCCGGCGGCCGGGGCACGAAGCCGGGCACGGCGGCCAGGCCGTCCGTCTCGGCGATCGCGGTGATCCGTACCTTGTCCGCGCCCTGGACGCGCAGGGTGATCCGGGCCCCCGCGTCCGGCAGGCCGCGGAAGCGGACCTCGCCCGGCCAGGTGTTCGCCCGCGCGCCGGCGACGCGGACGGTCACCGGGGCCGCGCCGGCCGTGACCGCCGTCGCCTCGGTGATCGGACGTTCGATCCTGAGCGTGAGCGAACGGGCGGCCCGGCCCGCGCTCACGCGCAGCTCGATCGTCTCGCCGTCGCGGCGCAGCACCGTCAGGCGGGGCTCGGCGGGCCGGTCCATCCTGGGGGCGGGGCCGGTCCAGAGCGTGGTGCCGCGCGCGTAGCCGGGGGGCAGTGCCGTGGTGTCGCGGGCGGTGACGTACCTCCTGGTCCAGGCCGGTGGCTGCGGATCGGCGCTGACCCAGCTCGCGGTGCGGGTGCCGGCGTCCATGACGTACGCCAGGTGGGTGCGCCCGGGGTTGCGCGCGTCGAAGCGGTCGTCGGCGAGACCGGCGGCGATCAGCACGGGAACGATCAGGACCGTCAGCGCCGGACGCAACCCCCGGACCGGCGCGCCCCGCCCGTACCGACGCCCTGTGGACCGGCCCGGCTCGCGCAGGGGCAGCTCGGCGAGGGGCAGGAGCAGGAGTGCGAGCAGCGCCGTCACCAGCGCGGCCGCTCCGCCGAGCGCCAGCCCCATCCCGTCGAGGACGACCCGGGCCAGCCCGGACAGCAGCATCGCGGCCGGCACCGCGCCGAGCGTCAGCGCCGCCGCCCCGGCGAGCGGCCGGCCCACCAGGAGCGCCACGAGCCCGCCGAGGGCGCAGAACAGCACGGGCACCGCGAACACGAACGACGCCCCCGGCGCCACGGCGGCGCACAGCACGCCGAGCGCCGCCGGCCAGGCGAGCCCGCCGACCGCCAGCGCGGCCGGGCCGAGCCGCCGCCGCAGGAGCAGATACCAGGCGAGCACCGCGAGCCCGCTCTGCGCCACCACGGCCGCGCGGAAGGCGTCCGGCCGGTGCAGCAGCCCGCCCATCCCGTCGTACGCGGGCCGCCAGGCCACCAGCAGCTCCCACAGCCCCTGCGCCAGCAGCGCGGACACCACGAGCGGCACCAGCCCCGACACCGCCGCCACGACCAGCCGCGGCACGCTGAGCAGCCGCCTGCGCCGGGCCACGACCGCGAGCCCCGCGACCACCGCGACGGCGAGCCCGGCGAGCGGCCACACCAGCGCGTCCGGATAGGTGATCAGGACGCCGAAGAGGCGGAAGTAGGTGGCGTCGTGGTCGGTGCGCAACGCGGGCAGGTCGGCCGCGCCGAGCGCGCGGGTCAGCGCCAGCATGGTGGAGCCGTGGTGCTGCAGGCTGCCCGGGTCCAGGTTGGCGAGGGAGTCGCCGGCCGTGTGGTAGTGCGAGGAGCGCTCGATGTAGGCGAAGTTCAGCCCCTGGAAGCCGGCCGCCGTGAGCGGGGTGAAGTCGGTGTTGTTGGGGAGCAGCCGGTACAGCGCCGCCATCGTGGAGTCGCCGCGCGGGCGCGGCGCGGCGGACGCGTACGCCTCCACCAGCCCGGCGCTGTCCCGCGAGGTCTCGAACAGCAGCGACGGCCCGGAGACGCCTCTCGCCTCCCAGTTCAGCAGCACGCCGCCGGCCCGGCCGAGCGGATGCTCCCTGGCGAACGCCTGCGCGCCGAGCACGCCGTCCTCCTCGCCGTCGCTCATGAGCAGCACGAGGTCGTTGCGGAGCGGCGCGTCGCCGAGCGCCCGTACGGTCTCCAGCATGGCGGCCACGGCGGCGGCGTCGTCCGAGACCCCGGGGCCCATCGCCGCCGAGTCGTAGTGGGCGGCGATCACGACCGTGCCCGTCGGGTCGTCGCCGCGCCGGGTGGCGACGATGTTGCGCACCAGCCCGAACGAGGCGAGCCCGGTGGAGGCGTTCGCGCCCACGGCCCGCTGCACCTCGACGTCCAGCCCGGCGGCGCGCAACTGGGCCACCAGGTAGTTCCTGGCCCGCTCGGCGGCGGCGCCGCCGATGGGACGCGGCTCGGTGGCGAAGCGCTCCAGGTGGGTACGGGCCCGCGCGGCGCTGAACTCGCCGGACGGGGCGGAGGCGGGCAGTGGCTGCATCGTGCTGTCCGTCATGGCGGCCAGCAGGACGGCGCACGCCAGCACCAGTGCCGCGCAGAGGCCCGCCACGGCCCGGCGTGGGACGTCGATCAACTTTCCGATCATGTCCGGGAACGCTACGGATTCGGCCCATGGCGGCGGAATGATGCGGATGCCCGGATCGACCTGTGGTTTTCCACAGCCTCGCGGGAAGCGGACCCGCCGCTCCGGCTGACTTCGATAGCCTGCCTAGTCCCGTACAAAAGTGATGTTTCTGCGACAGAAGGGACCGGGACTGTGCTCGAAGACGCCGGCCTCCAGGCGCTCCGGGAGGCGGCGCGCCTGTCCCCGGACAATCTTCCGCTCCGGCGGCACCTCGGCGAGCAACTGCTGGCCAAGGGGCACCTCGCCGAGGCCGAGGCGGAGCTTCGGGCCGCGCTCATGCTCGCCCCCCGGGACCCGGACGTGACGGCGGTGCTCGCGGAGGCCTTCGTACGGCGGGGCGCGTACGGCGAGGCGCTGACGGCGCTGGAGCCGTTCCTCGCGACGCCCGGCTACCCGCCGCGTCTGGGCGTCGTCGCGGCCCGCGCCCTGCTCGGCGAGGGCGACTTCGGCCGCGCCGCCTACCGCTACTACGACGCCGTCACCCGCGACCCAGCAGCCGCCGACCCAGAGATCGCCTCCGCCCTAGCCCTCCCCGCCGCACCCGCGGCCTCTTCGCCGGGGCCAGGGCCGGCCTCTCCGCCCGCAGCCCCGGCCCCGCCGGCCCCCTCTCCCGCAGGACCCTCCGCTCCCTCCCCCGCAGGAAGGCCCGCCCACTCTCCCGCAGGCCCCTCCGCCTCCTCCCCCGTAGGACCGTCCGCCTCCTCCCCCTCAGGACCGTCGGGGGCGGCAGGGGAGCAGTGGAGGCATCCCGGTGCTGGTGGGCAGGGGGACGGGGCGGCGGAGGTGGAGAGAGCGCGGGCGACGTTCGCCGATGTCGCCGGCATGGACGCGGTCAAGGAGTCCCTGCGCGTCAAGCTCCTCCTCCCCCTCCAGCAGCCCGAGCTCTTCGCCGCCTACGGCAAGCGCGCCGGCGGCGGCGTCCTGCTGTACGGCCCGCCAGGCGCGGGCAAGACCCATCTGGCCAGGGCGGCGGCCGGCGAGCTGGGAGCGGCGTTCATCAACGTCGGCCTGGCCGACATCCTGGACATGTACATCGGCTCCAGCGAGCGCAACCTGCGCGCCACGTTCGACCTCGCCCGCCGCAACCGCCCGTGCGTGCTGTTCTTCGACGAGGTGGACGCCCTCGCCGCCCGCCGCTCCGACGCCCGCAACACCCACAACCGGCAGATCGTCAACCAGTTCCTGGCCGAGCTGGACGGCGTGGACCAGAACGCCAACGAGGGCGTGCTCGTCCTCGCCGCCACGAACGCCCCCTGGTACATCGACGTGGCCTTCCGCCGCCCCGGCCGCTTCGACCAGCTCGTGTTCGTGCCGCCGCCGGACGCGGGCGCCCGCGCCGCGATCCTGCGCATCCTCTGCCGCGACAAGCCGCTGGCCGAGCTGGACTTCGACGCGGTGGCGCGGGCCACCGAGCACATGGTGGGCGCGGATCTGAAGGGCATCGTGGACCGCGCGGTGGAGGTGAAGCTGCACGAGTCGATGCGGGCCGGCCACCCGATCCCGATGACCACCATGGACCTGCTGGCCGCCGCCAAGGCCGCCCGCCCCACCGCCGTACGGGAGTGGATGGCGACGGCCCGCAACTACGTCCTGCACTCCAACGAGTCCGGCGCCTGGGACGATCTGCTGCCCTGGGTCAAGGCCAAGTGGTGAGGACGGCCGAGTCCCTGGAGCGGGCGCGGACGCTGCTGAGGCTGAGCCGCCCCGCCGACGCCGAGCGGGAGCTGCGCGGCGTCCTCGCCGCCGAGCCGGAGCAGGAGACCGCCCATTGCCTGCTGGCCCTCGCCCTCATAGGCCAGGGCAAGGCCGGGGAGGCCGCCGAGGAGGCGCGCGAGGGCGTCCGGCTGGCTCCCGGCCACTGGTTCCCGCACTACGTCGCCGGCCAGGTGCACCACCGCTCGGGCCGGGCGGACGAAGCGGTGCGGGCCGCGGAGACGGCGCTCGCGCACGACCCCGAGCAGGCGGCGGTGTGGGAGCTGCTGGCCCGCGCCCACTCCGGCGCGGGCCGCTGGCGGCGGATGGCGGACGCGGCCCGCAGCGGGCTGGCCGTCGATCCCGAGGACGTGGATCTGGCCTCGCTGCTGTCGATCGCGCACACCTGTCTCGGCGAGGCCGAGCCGGCCCGCACGACGGCCGCGTACGCGCTCCGGCTCGATCCGGAGAGCACCACCGCTCACCTGGCGGCCGGCCGGGCGGCGCTGGCCTTCGGCGATCCGAAGGCCGCGGCCGGGCACTTCCGCGAGGTGCTGCACCTCGATCCCGGTTTCGGCCCGGCCAGGGATCTGCTGGTCGAGGCGCTGAAGCAGCGCAACCCGCTGCAGCGCAAGCTGTCGGAGCTGCGGCGGCGGCACCGGGGCGGCGCGCGGCTGCTGTTCCTGCTGCCGGCGGTCCCGCCGCTGGTCGCGGTGTTCGTGCTCATCGCCCTGATGCACTGGGTGGCCTGGGTCTTCGAGACGGTGACGGTGCTGCGGCTGGCTCGCGCGAGGGCGACCCGGCTGCTGTTCGAGGGGGCGGAGGCCAGGGTGGCGGGCTTCTGCTGCGCGCTGCTCGCCGCCGGCGCCGCGACGCTCGCGCTCGGCGTCGTCCTGGGCGCGGAGGCGCTGGGCATGGCGGGCGCGGCGGTCATGGCCCTGGTGACGCCGGTGCAGGAGGCGGCGCACACGGGCGCGCCGAACGGCCGCGCCACCCTGTACGTCTGGACCTTCCTGCTGGCGGTGGCGGCCGTCGTCGCGGCGGTGGCCGGGACGCCGACGCTCGCGCTGCTCACCGTGTACGCGGCCCTCGGCACGATCTGGCTCGCCACCTGGGTACGCCGCGCGACGGCGGCCTCACCGGGCTGACCCTCGTACGACCGGCATGGGCGACAATCGGGACGTGCAGTTCGGCATCCTGGGCCCGCTCGTGGTCCGCGACGCGGCCGGCCGGGAGGTCGCCGTCGGCGGCCCGCGCCCGCGTGCCCTGCTCGCCCTGCTGCTCCTCGACGCCGGCCGCACGGTGAGCGTCGAACGCCTCATCGACGGCCAGTACGGCGACGACCCGCCCGCCGGCGCCGCCAACGCCGTCCAGGCCCAGGTCTCCCGCCTGCGGCGGGTCCTGCCCGGCCATCTGATCGAGTTCCACGGGGCCGGCTACCGGCTGGCCGTCGAGCGGGAGGACGTCGACGCCCACCGCTTCCAACGCCTCGCCCAGGAGGGGCGGCGGCTGCTCGCCCACGGGCTGTCGGCGCAGGCGGCGGCGGTCCTCGGGGACGCACTGGAGCTGTGGCGGGGCCCGGCGCTCGCCGACGTCTCCGACGCGCCGTTCGCCGCCGGGCAGGCACGAAGGCTGGAGGAGCTGCGCCTGTCGGCGCGGGAGGACCTGCTGGCCGCCGAGCTGGCGCTGCCGGAGGCCAGCCCGGTGGCGGCGCTGCGGGAGCTGGTGGCCGCGCACCCGCTGCGCGAGCGGGCGCGCGGGCTGCTCATGCGCGCCCTGCACGCCGCCGGACGGCAGGCCGAGGCGCTGGCCGTGTACGACGAGACGCGGCGGCTGCTCGCCGACGAGCTGGGCGCGGACCCGTCGGCCGAGCTGGCCGCCCTGCACCTGGAGATCCTGCGCGGCTCCACCACCGGAGCCGCGGTGACCCGGACCCGGCCGCCGACGCCGTTCACCAGCTTCGTGGGCCGGGAGGAGGAGCTGGCCAGGATCCGCTCCCTGGCGGAGGCAAGGCTGGTGACGATCGTCGGCCCGGGCGGCACCGGCAAGACCCGTCTCGCCGTCGAGGCCACCACGGACGCCCGGCGCGAGGTCTGCTTCGTGGACCTCTCCCTCGTGGACGGGGACCTCGATCCCGCGCCCGGCGGGCAGGTGGCGGCGGCCGTACTCGGGGCGCTCGGGCTGCGCGAGCCCGCGCTGCGCGCCCCGGAGGCCGGAGGGGCGGGCGACGCCGCCGAGCGCGTGGTGGCCGCGCTGTCGGAGCAGGAGCTGACCCTCGTCCTGGACAACTGCGAGCATGTCGTCGCCGGGGCCGCCGCGCTGGCCCGCCGGCTGCTCACCTCCTGCCCCCGCCTGACCGTGCTCGCCACCAGCAGGGAGCCGCTGAACATCACCGGCGAGCACCTCGTCCCGCTCGCCCCGCTGCCGGCCACGCCCGCCGTCCGGCTGTTCGCCGACCGGGCCGCGGCCGTCCGCCAGGGCTTCGCGCTCGGCCCTGACAACCTCGACGCGGTACGCGGGATCTGCGCCGCGCTCGACGGCCTGCCGCTGGCGATCGAGCTGGCCGCGGCCCGGACGCGTACGTTCGGCGTCGCCGAGATCGCCGCCCGCCTGGCCGAGCACGGCCGCTTCGCGCTGCTGTCGCGCGGCGACCGCACCGCGGCCGCCCGCCACCGGACGCTGCACGGCGTCGTCGAGTGGAGCTGGAGCCTGCTCGCCGAGGAGGAGCGGGAGCTGGCCCGGCGGTTCGCGGTGTTCGCGGGCGGCGCGCGGCTGGAGGCGGTCGAGGGCGTCTGCGGCGCGGACGCCGCCGAACCGCTGGCCGGCCTGGTGGACAAGTCGTTCGTGGAGACCGACGGCGAGCGCTACCACATGCTGGAGACGATCCGGCTGTTCTGCGCCGACCGGCTGGCCGAGGCGGGCGAGGAGGAACGGCTGCGCCGCGCCCACGCCGCCTGGTTCCTGGAGCTGGCCCGGCGCGCCGACGACCACCTCTACCGGGCCGAACAGCTCGACTGGCTGGCCCGGCTGTCGGCCGACGACGCCAACCTGCGGGCGGCGCTGCGCTGGAGCGTGGAGCACGACCCCGCGACGGCGGGGCGGCTGGTGGCGGCGCTGGCGATGTACTGGTGGCTGAGCGGGCGGCGCGGCCAGGCCATCGCGCCCGCGGCCCGCCTGCTCGACACGCTGGGGGCCGATCCGCCCGCCGAACTGGCCGAGGAGTACGTCCTCACCGTGCTGCACGCGGTGCCCGACGCCGGATCGCCGCACTGGGAACGGGCGCGGGCCGCCGCCGGGTCGCTCGGGCGGCCGATGCGCTGCCGGCTGGGGCCCGCGCTGTGGGGCATGGTCGCCGGGCCGCCGGACGGCGACGGCGAGCACCAGGTGCGGCTCCTCTCCACCGACCCGTGGAGCCGGGCGCTGGGCCGGCTGAGCGAAGCGCTCGTCCTGGTGCTGCGGGGCAGGATCGGGGCCGCCGAGCGGGAGCTGGAGAGCGTGCTGACCGACTTCGGCGCGGTGGGCGAGCGCTGGGGGAAGGCGCAGGCGCTCGACTGGCTGGCGCTGATCACGAGCTGGCGCGGCGACCGGGCGCGGGCCATGCGCCTCTGGCAGGACGCGGTGGGGCTGCTGGAGGAGCTCGGCGCGGCGGAGGAGCTGGTGGACGTCCTCTGCCGGCGCGCCGAGGCCCGCTGCCGCGCGGACGACCTGGGGGGCGCGCGCGCCGACTGCGAACGTGCGGCGGAGCTGACCCGCCGTACGGGCCGGCCCGGCCTGATGGCCCCGATCCACCTGCGCCTCGGCGAGATCACCCGCATCGAGCACACCCACCTCCCGCCGACAGGTGACGTGGCGGGGGGCGGTCCTGCCAGGGACGGGGTCGACTGGGTCGGGGAGGTGGCCGGGCGGCTGGGGGCCGCGCTGGAGATCTTGCAGGGGAGCTGGGCCTTCACCACGCCCGGGATCAGGTCGCAGGTGCTGACGGCGCTCGGGCGGCTCGCGGAGGCGCGGGGGGACGCGGCGGAGGCGGCGCGCGGGCACGGCGAGGCGCTGGCCGCCGCGCTCGGCTCCCCGATGACCGCCGACCTCGCCGCCGTCGCCGAGGGCCTGGCCGGCCACGCCCTGCACCGCACCCCCCGCCCCACGGCCGAGGACGCCGCGCGGGCGGGGATGTTGCTCGGGGTGGGGGCGGCGCTCCGGGGGATCGCCGTCGCGGGCGACCCAGACGTGGCCGCCACCGCCGCCCGCGCCTCCGCCGTCCTCGGTCCGGACGGCTTCGCGGCCGCGTACGCCAAGGGCGCCGCCATGGACCACGCGGCAGCCCTGGACGCTCTGAGCGGCCCGAACCCGGGCTGACAGCGGGGCCGAGGGCTGTCAGCCGATTGTCGCCGGGTTGTCAGCGCAGGTCGCGAGGCTACTGGACATGAAGAACCTGAACATTCTCATCTCCGGCGCCGGCATCGCCGGCCCCGCGCTCGCCCACTGGCTGATCAGGTACGGCTGCGCCGTCACCGTCGTCGAGAAGGCCCCGGCGCCGCGCCCCGGCGGCCAGGCGGTGGACTTCAAGGGCGAGACCCACCGCACGGTCCTGTCCAGGATGGGCATTTTGGACGACGTACGCGCGCTCCAGACCGGCGGCAGCGACCAGCATCTGATCGACGCCGAAGGCCGCACGCTCGCGGTCATGCCCGGCGAGTTCACCGGCGGCGAGCTGGAGATCAAGCGCGGCGACCTGGCCCGGCTCCTCCACGACCGCACCGCCTCCGCCTGCGAGTACGTCTTCGGCGACTCGATCACCTCGCTGACCGAGACCCCGGACGGCGTGCACGTGACGTTCGAGCGCGCCGCGCCCCGCACGTTCGACCTGGTGGTGGGCGCGGACGGCATCCACTCCAACGTCCGCCGCCTCGCCTTCGGCCCCGAGTCCGGCTGCGTGCGTTTCCTCGGCCACTACTACGCCCTGGCCGACCTCGACCAGGACTTCGGCCCGGTCGGGCGGATGTACAACGAGCCGGGCAGGATGGCGGCCGTCGGCGGGCCGAAGGCGCCGGCGTTCTTCGTCTTCGCCTCCGAGCCGCTCGACTACGACCGTTACGACGCCGAGCAGCAGAAGGACATCCTGGCGCGGGCGTACGCGGGCATGGGCTGGCGGGTGCCGGAGGTGCTGGCGGCGGTGCGGCGCGCGCCCGGTGTGTACCTGGACTCGATCAGCCAGGTCCGCGTGGACCGCTACAGCAGGGGCCGGGTGGTGCTGCTGGGGGACGCGGCGTACGGCAACACGCTGGGCGGTTTCGGCACCGGCCTGGCCGTCGTGGGCGCGTACGTGCTGGCGGGCGAGCTGGCGGCGGCGGGCGGCGACCACCGTGCGGCGTTCGACGCGTACGAGCGCGTCTTCCGCCCGTACGCCAAGATCTCCGAGAACGGCAACGCCGGCCCCTTCCTCGCACCCGGGAGCCCGTCGCGGATCCGGATGCGGAACTGGATGTTCAAGTACCGCTTCCTCCTCGCTTGGATGATGAAGATGACCGACAAGTTCGCGACCGACATCGAGCTCAAGACGTACTGAACTTTTGTGATCAGCAGGGCATCCAACCCGGGCATGAACAGATTCCGGCACCTCGCGGCCCTGTCCGCCGCCGTGCTCGCCGCCACCGTGCTCGCCGCCCCCGCCGCCGGGGCGGCCACACGCCCCTCCTGCCCGACGCCGTCCAAGACGGAGGTCAAGCGCGCGAAGAACTCGACGATCGACCGGCCGGCCAGGAGGTCCACCGCGATCAGAGGCGTCCGCGTCAAGGCCCTGCCGCGCGGCTTCGCGTACGGCGAGGTCTCCGTGAGCCGCCACGACGGCCTCACCGAGTACGGCTACCGCTGGTCCGACGACCGCGACGACGTGGACCGCAAGCACCGCTCGCTGTGGGTGCGCGTGGTCTGCGACCCCGGCCTGCGCGGCCTGAACGCGCTGAAGGCCCCGCTCCAGCTCGGCACGTTCTCGGGGGACGTGGTGAAGGCAGAGATCGGCGGTCGTAAGGTGCTGCTCAAGGAGGGCGACGGCGCGCTCGGCCACGGCAACTACGTCGGCTGGGTCGAGCGCGAGGGCGTCGCCGTCACCGTGATGGCCTCCGAGCCGATCCTCCCTCAGCTCAGCGGGATCGTCGCGGGGATCAGGCTTTGACCCGGCCCACCCCGGCCGCGATGAGCAGGCGGGGCACCCCGTCGATGAGCGGGACCTCCTGATCGTCCGGGCCCAGTCGCCACTCGTGGACCGGCACCAGCCCCGGCCCGATGAGCTCGAACCCCTCGAACAGCGACAGCACCTCCTCACGGGTGCGGAACCCGGCCTGGGCCGAGGTGCCGTCGGTGGACGCGCGCAGCCGGCCGACGGCCTGGGGGTCGCTCTCCGCCAGCGCGTGGGAGAGCACCAGGTGGCTGCCCGGCGCCATGCGGTCCCTGAAGGTGGCCACGATGCCGGCCGGGTCCTCCTCGTCCATGATGAAGTGCAGCACGCCCACCATCACCACGCACACCGGCCGGTCGAAGTCGATCAGCTCGGTGACCTGCGGATCGTCGAGGATGTCGGCGGGCCGGCGCAGGTCGGCCTGGACGGCGGCGAGGCCGGGCGCGTCGGCCAGCAGCACCTGCGCGTGCAGGCGCACCACGGGGTCGTTGTCGACGTAGACCACGCGGCAGGCGGGGTGCACCTGGCGTACGGTCTCGTGGATGCTGGGCGAGGTCGGGATGCCGGTGCCCAGGTCGAGGAACTGCCGTATGCCCTGCCCGGCGAGATGGCGGACGGCCTCGATCTGGAAGTGGCGGCTGGCCCGCGCGACGAGCCGGGTGTCGGGGGCGACCGCGAGGAGCTTGTCGGCGACCTCGCGATCGACGGCGAGGTTGTCCTTGCCGCCCAGGAGATAGTCGTACACGCGGGCCGAGCTGGGCACCGTCGGGTCGACACCAGGCGGAAGGCGTTCTAAGTCGGTCACGGAAGGCCGTCTCCTTAGCCACGCGGCAACGTGATCGCCATCCTACTCAACCAGCCGGACTTTCTTCGGTCCGAAGTCCAAGTCAGGAAGTCCGGCGAGAAATTGGTCCGGATGGCCGATGCGGTGACGGCGTTCGCCTGTGCATGCTGGGGGGAGAAGGGTCCGGCGGGGGCCGGTCCCTCTCGGAGAGGAGTCACGAGGGCATGGACTATGCGGCAGGCCGCCCCACCGTGGTCTTGGACAACGGAGTCGTCGGCCGGGTCATGCTGGCCCACCCCTCACGGCGCGACCTCGTGCTCGTGCTCGGCATGAACGGCACCCTGCTCAGCGTGCAACTCGACGACATCGCCTGCGTGGTGGGCGGCGAACCGCTCTCCCACGAGGTCTGACGCGGCCGTTCAGGTCAGGAAGTCGCGCAGGCCGGTGGCAAGTGAGGTCGCCATGCGCTGCCTGAAAGCGGGGCTGGACATCTTGCGGGCGTCGCCCGGGTTGCGCATGTTGCCGCACTCGATGAAGACCGCCGGCCGGGTCGACAGGTTGAGACCGCCGAGGTCCGTACGGGTCTGCAGGCCGTCCTTGCCGACGTAGTTCGCGTACGGGATGCCGGTGCCGGCGCGGTAGGCGTCGCGTACGGCGTGGCCGAGCCGCCGCGACGGCTCGATCACCTCCTCGTTGTGGCCGGGCAGCAGGCCCGGCATGATCACATGAAAGCCGTGCCCCTGCGGCGCGGCCCCGTCGCCGTGGATGGACAGCACGGCGTCCGCCCGCGCCTCGTTGCCGATGGCCGCCCGCTCGGTGACGCAGGGGCCGACGCCCTTGTCGTTGGGCCGGGTGAGCACGACCTTGGCGCCCATGCGTTCGAGCATCGGCTTGAGCCGGCCGGCGAGGTCCCAGGTGAAGGCGTGCTCGGGGTAGCCGGCGTCGGTCTGGGTGCCGGTCGTGTTGCACGGCTTGGTGCCGTTGATGACGTCCACCGGGCGGTTGATCTCGACCGGGTGGGAGGCGTTGCCGCCGTTGTGCCCGGGGTCGAGGACGACCGTCTTGCCCCGCAACGGGGCCGCCGCGGGCGTGGGGGCCGGCGAGGCGGGCGGCGCCGCCTCGGGCGCGGCGGCGGGCCCAGCGGTGGGCGCGGCCGGGCCGCCGCACGCGGCGGAGAGCACGGCCGAGAGCGTGAGTGTGACCAGGTACGCACGCATGCGGCCGACGCTACCCGCCGCGGGACGTCAAACCCAATACATACGCTGACCTGCTATTTCGTGTCGTACGACCGGGTAGTCCTGGCGATGTGATCAGGGGATACGTGGAGCAGCCGAGCCCTCGTGCGGGCGGGACGCTGACCTTGCGGGCGGCGACGGACGCGCCGCGCTTCCGGGTGGAGTTCCACCGGTGCGGCGACGGGCTGACGTTGTCGGCGAAGTCGCCGTGGCTGCCCGGCGCGGACGCGCCGCCGCACCTGCCCGCGCACGACTGGGGCCGCGACGGGACCGGCGCCCGTGGCGAGCCGCTGCCGGCCTGGCCGGGCCATGAGCTGCCCGCCCCGGCCGAGCCCGGGGTGTACGTGGCGGTGCTGGTCGAGGGCGACGACGACGGCGACCGCACCGACCCTGACCGTACGACGCCCGACGGGCGGGAGGCGAAGGCGCTCTTCGTGGTGCGCCCGGCGGCCCCGTCCGCCCGGATCCTCTACAAGCTGCCGCTGTTCACCTACCACGCCTACAACGTCTCGGGCGGCTGGTGCCTGTACGACCATCCACAGCCTGGGGATGTCCCGGGGGCTCCGGGGGTGTCGCTGCACCGGCCGGGCGGCGGCACCGGCGCCACCCCCTACGACGTGACGAACTTCGACCCGTACGACCCGACGCCCCGCCAGACGTTCGTCCACTGGGACGGCCGCTTCGTGGCCTGGCTGGCCCGGCGCGGCTACCCGGTGGACTACTGCACGGACCTCGACCTGCACCGGGACGGCGAGGAGCTGCTGGCGCCGTACCGGCTGCTGGTGAGCGCGGGGCACGACGAGTACTGGAGCGACGCCATGCGCGCCGCCGTGTCCCGGCACGTGGCGGCCGGGCGGAACGTGGCCTTCTTCGGCGGCAACACCTGCTGGTGGCGGATCGCCTTCCGGGACGCGGTCACCTTCGAGCGGACCGGCTTCTGGCACGAGCACGGCCCCCCGGAGAACGAGCTGACCGGCGTCAGCTTCCGCAACGGCGGCGAGCGCGACCGCGACGAGCATCCCGAGCCGGTCGGCTTCCGCGTCCAGCACGCCGACCACTGGGTGTACGCGGGCACGGGGCTGCGCGACGGCGACGTGTTCGGGCTGGAGGAGTGCCTGGTGGGCTACGAGTGCGACGGGGCCGCGTTCGACCGGGCCGCCAGGCCGCCCCGCGTGCCGACCGGGGAGGACGGCACGCCGGGCGGGTTCACCATCCTGGCGGTGGGCGACTGCGCGGCGGCCGGCTGGGGGCTCGGCAACAGGGCCGCCACCATGGGCCTGCACACCAGGGTGGGCACCGCGTTCACCGGCACTGTGTTCACCGGCGCGACCACCGACTGGCCGCGCGGGCTGGACGGCTCGGCGGCGGTCGCGCGCATCACCGCGAACGTGCTCGACCGCCTCGGCGAGCCGCCGCTCAGTCCGTCTTCCTGATCAGGTACGGCGGCATCACCAGCGCGTGCATGCCGGTGGTGCGCAGCGTGTCGATCGAGTGCTCGGGCGTCTCGGTGAGCGGCCGGCCGGGGCCGTTCAGCGAGGTGTTGATCAGCACGGGCAGGCCGGTCCGCGCGTACCAGCGGGTGAGCAGCGCGTGCAGGAACGGCGTGCGCTCGGGCTCCACCGTCTGCAGCCGGGCGGTGCCGTCCACGTGCGTGATCCCGGGCAGCAGCTCGCGGCACTCGGGGCGGACCTCGGTGGCGTACTGCATGAACGGGGCGGGCCGGTCCACGTCGAAGAAGCGCTGGGCGTGCTCGGCGAGCACCAGCGGGGCCAGCGGCCGGAACCACTCGCGGCCCTTGACCTCGTAGTTGATGTAGTCCTGGATGTCGGGCCTGCGCGGGTCGCCGATGATGCTGCGGTTGCCGAGCGCGCGCGGCCCGGACTCGCTGCGGCCCTGGTGCAGGCCCACGACCCGGCCGTCCTCCAGCAGCGCCACCATCGCCGCGATCAGGTCATCCGGCTGCTCGGCGACCAGGCCGTCCGGCAGGCTGCCGACGGCCGCGGTGATCTCGCTCTCGTCGGGGTCGGGGCCGAGGAAGTCGTCGCGCCAGCGCCACCGGCCGCGGACGCCGAGGACGGCCTCCAGCCCGTAGAGCGCGCAGCCGATCGCGGTGCCGCCGTCGTGCGGGCTCGGCGGCACGAACACCTCGCGGAACGGCCCCCGCCTGATGAGCAGGCCGTTGGCCGAGCAGTTGAGCGCCGTGCCGCCGGCGAAGGCCAGCCTGTCCAGGCCGGTCCTGGCGTGCAGCCAGTCCGCGAGGGCGGCCAGGGCGTGCTCGAAGGCGCGCTGGCCGGCGGCGGCCAGGTTCGCCGCGCGGCGGAACGGCTCGCCGCCCGGCTCGTAGAGGAAGTCCTCGCGCCGGGCGAACAGCTCGGTCCACGCGGGCGGGATCAGCACCTCGTGCCCGCGCACGTCGAGCTCCGGCAGACCGAGCGCGTCCGGGTCGCCGTACGGGGCCAGGCCCATGACCTTGCCCTCGTTGCCCTCGCCCTCGGGCCAGAGCGCCTTGGTGAGCAGGGCGTAGAAGCAGCCGAGCCCGGCCGGGTCGGCCCAGTCGCCGTGCCAGAGCTGCTTGGCCAGGCATTCGACGCCGTCACGGGTGCACCGGTAGAAGGAGGCGACCTCCAGCAGGTCGCCGGAGGCGCCGGGCGGCGGCGTGAACGGCTCGGTGAAACGCCGGACCGGGCTGCCCTGGTTGTCCACGACCAGTCCGGCCGCCTGCTCGAACGGCGACGGGTGGAAGGCGCTGTAGAGATGGCTCAGGTGGTGCGAGACCTGGACGATCCGGGCGTCCTCCTTGAGGCTCAGGCTCTCGCGCAGCTCCTCGTGGTAGTCCTCCAGGTTCTCGATCTCGGCGTCGGAGGAGTATCCCTCGACCACGAGGTCCACCGGCTCCTTGAGCAGCGGCATCGCGGGCAGGTAGCGGTCGGGCAGGTCGCCGAGCCGGCCCCAGTGGTGCTTGCGCCGGGTGATGCGCTCCTTCTGCAGGCTGTACATGCCCGCGTCGCCGACCGCGACGGCGATGGACCCGTCCTGGGTGCGGTTGATCCCGACGACGATGGGAAAATCGGCCATCTCCGGTGCCTCCTGAATGTGATCACGGCACCCGTACCCGAGGCCAGGACAAGTGGATCTCTCAAGGGCGTAAGAGACACGTCAGCGTCAGATCTGGGTCTACGCAGGGGACGGCCCGGCGTTCACTGTCGGGGACGGCAGGGAGCCCGAGTGAGTGGGCGCGTGAAAGTTTCACCGTTCTGAATCATGGTTGGTGCGGCCCCGTTGACGCGGCCCTACCGGCCCATCAGGATTGGGAGCGCTCCCAATCCTCCCCCAAAGGACCTCCATGCCCCGATGCCGGGCCGCCTTACTGGCCCTCCTCACCATGGTCGCCCTGTCCCCCGCGACGTCCGCCCGCGCCGCCGACGAGGGACCCGAGCAGATCGTGAACGGCACCTTCGACACCGGCACCGCCCCCTGGTGGAGCACCGGAAACGTGACGCCCACCGTCCAGGACGGCCGCCTGTGCGCCGACATCCCCGGCGGCACCGCCAACCCGTGGGACGTCATCATCGGCCAGAACGACCTCCCGCTGGTCGAGGGCGAGACCTACGCCTTCGGGTTCTTCGCCACCGCCACCCCCGCCAAGGTCGGCCGCGCCCTGATCCAGCTCCCCGTGGACCCGTGGACGCAGTATCTGTCGGCCGCCCCCGAGATGAGCGTCTCCGGCAACGACTACTCCTACACCTTCACCGCCCCCGTGTCGCTGCCGAACGCGCAGGTCGCGTTCCAGCTCGGGGGCAGCGCCGAGCCCTGGAGGTTCTGCATGGACGACGTGTCGCTGAAGGGCGGCGCGGAACCCGAGGTCTACGAGCCGGACACCGGGCCCCGCGTCCGCGTGAACATGCTCGGCTACCTGCCCTCGGGCCCCAAGAAGGCCACCGTGGTCACCGCCGCCACGGCCGCGCTGGACTGGGAGCTCAAGAACGCCGCCAACGAGACCGTCGCCAAGGGCAGGACCACCCCCAGGGGTGTGGACGCCAGCTCCGGCCAGAACGTCCACACGCTCGACTTCGGCTCCTACCGCAAGGCCGGTGAGGGCTACACGATCACCGCCGACGGCGAGACGAGCCGCCCGTTCGACATCGCCGCCGACCTCTACGACCAGCTCCCGACCGACGCGCTGAAGTTCTACTACACCCAGCGCAGCGGCATCGAGATCCTGGGCAGCCTGCGCCCCGGCTACGCCCGCCCGGCCGGCCACCTCGGCGTCGCGCCCAACCAGGGCGACGTGAGCGTCCCCTGCCAACCGGGCGTCTGCGACTACTCGCTCGACGTCAAGGGCGGCTGGTACGACGCCGGCGACCACGGCAAGTACGTCGTCAACGGCGGCATCTCCGTCCACCAGCTCATGTCCGCCTACGAGCGCGACCGGGCGGCCTTCAAGGACGGCCAGCTCGCGATCCCGGAGAGCGGCAACGGCCGCCCCGACATCCTGGACGAGGCCCGCTGGGAGCAGGAGTTCCTGCTGAGCATGCAGGTGCCGGACGGCAAGCCGCTGGCCGGCATGGCCCACCACAAGATCCACGACCGGGCCTGGACCGGGCTGCCGCTGCTGCCGCACCTCGATCCGCAGCCGCGCGAGCTGCACCCGCCGTCCACGGCGGCGACGCTGAACCTGGCCGCGACGGCGGCGCAGGCGGCCCGGCTGTTCGCGCCGTACGACGCCGCGTTCGCGGCGCGGAACCTGACGGCGGCCCGCAAGGCGTGGGCGGCGGCCAAGGCCGAGCCCGCCAGGTACGCCGACCCTGCCGACGGCACCGGCGGCGGCGCCTACAACGACGCCGACGTCAGCGACGAGTTCTACTGGGCGGCGGCCGAGCTCTACATCACGACCGGCGAGAAGGAGTTCAAGGACTTCGTCCTGGCCTCGCCGCACCACACCGGCGACATCTGGCGCGATCGCGGCTTCGACTGGGGCAACACGGCCCAGCTCGGCCGCCTGGAGCTGGCGACGGTGCCCAACGCGCTGCCGGACCGGGCGCGGGTGCGGCAGTCGGTGGTCGAGGGGGCCGAGAAGTATCTGGCGATCCAGCGGGCGCACCCGTACGGGCTGGCCTACAACCCGCCGGACTACGACTGGGGCTCCAACAACCTGGTGCTGAACAACCTGGTCGTCGTGGCCACCGCCTATGACCTGACCGGGCAGGAGAAGTACCGCGCGGCCGTCCGCGAGGGCATGGACTACATCCTGGGCCGCAACGCGCTCAACCAGTCGTACGTGACCGGCTATGGCGAGGTCGCCTCCAAGAACCAGCACAGCCGCTGGTACGCCCACCAGCTCGACCCCGCCCTGCCGAACCCGCCGCGCGGCACGCTGGCCGGCGGCCCGAACTCCGCCATCCAGGACCCCGTCGCCCAGCGCCTGCTGCAGGGCTGCAAGCCGCAGTTCTGCTACATCGACCACATCGAGTCGTGGTCGACGAACGAGCTGACCATCAACTGGAACTCGCCGCTGGCCTGGGTCTCGGCCTTCCTTGCCGACAGGGGCGAGCGTTCGGACTGCCGGGTCTCGTACACGGCGCACGGCACGTGGCCGGGCGGGTTCACCGCGCAGGTCGTGATCGAGAACACCGGCAAGCAGGCGGTGGACGGCTGGACCCTGCGCTGGGCGTTCCCGGCCGGTCAGGAGGCCGGGCACGTCTGGGGCGCGACGTTGTCGCAGTCGGGCCCGGTGGTGACGGCCAAGGCGCTGAGCTGGAACGGCAAGATCAAGCCCGGACAGCAGGTGACGTTCGGGTTCAACGGCACGCACACCTCCGGTCCGAATGCGGCGCCCGAGGTGTTCCACCTCAATGGGGCGCGCTGCCGGTAGGCCAGGCGGATCCCCTGGGCGTTGCGGACGCTCCGTTGAACGGAATAATGTCGCCCCATGCCCAGGGGAACCTCTGAAGTCAGCGAGCCGATGTACTTCGTGCTCACGGCCCTGCGTGCGGGCCCGCTGCACGGACACGCGATCAGCAAGTCGATCAAGGAGCTGTCGCGCGGGCGGGTCCAGCCGTCCGTCGGCACGCTCTACGGCATCCTGGAGCGGCTCAACGAGCGGGGCGTGATCGCCGTGGACCGCGAGGAGACCGTCAACGGCCGCAACCGGCGCTACTTCAGGATCACCGACGAGGGCCAGGCGCTGGTGGAGGCCGAGGCCAGGCGGATGCAGGAGGCGGCCGCCCTGGTCCTGCGCCCGTCCGGCGCATGACGGCGCCCGGCGACCCGCTCGAACGGCGTTACCGCAGGCTGCTGCTGGCCTACCCGCGCCCCTACCGGCGGGCGCACGGCGACGAGCTGCTGGACGTGCTGCTGGAGGACGCCGCCCCCGGCAGGAGGATGCCCGTGCTCCGGGAGGCGTGGGGCCTGCTGACGGGCGGCTTACGCAGCCGCGTCACGCACCAGGCGACCGGCAGCGCCTGGGAGGACGGCCTGCATCTGGGCGTCACGGCCGTCGCGGTGGCGAACCTGGCCGCGTTGCTCCCGTACGCGCGCGAGCTGCCGCTGTGGACGCTGCTGTCGGCGTCGGCGCTGCTCGCGATCCTGCGCGGACGGCTGCGTACGGCCTTCGCGCTCACGCTGCTCACCGCCGTGAAGGCGGTCGCGCTCGCCTCGGGCCGGCAGTGGTTCGACGTGACCGTGCTGCCGGTGCACCCGGGCGGGCTCTCCGGGCGGGCGCTGTTCCAGGACAGCGATCCGTTCCTGGTGGCCGCCGGCTACGCGATCGTGCTGATCGGCCTGGTGGTGCTGGCGTCGCTGCGGCGGCCGGCGCGGGCCAGGTCGTGGTGGTGGTGGGCGGCGGTCGTACCGGTCGCGTGGGCGGGCCCCGCGTGGATGGCGGAGGGGACGGAGCACCCGATCAGCCTGAGCAGGATGGCCGTGGAGGCGGTGGCGCTCGGGCTGGCGGTGACGGGCGGCTACCTGGCGCGCGACCACCGGTGGGCGATGGCGTCGGGGATCTATCTGCTCGTGGTCCTCGGCGAGCTGGCCTTTCACGTCCAGCAGCTCGGCCGGCAGCACCTCGCCTACGCGGGCATCCTCGTCCTGCTGACGACGGCCGCCGCGTTCGTGCCGCTGCGGCAGCGACGGCACTGCCTGGATTGACCATGCTTCGTTGAACGGAGTATGGTCTCGTCCCATGCTCAAGAGATCCCGCCTGGCCCTTGCCATGTCCGTCGCGGCGACCGCCCTCTGCGCCTGCGGAGGCGCCGCCGGGAGCCCGGCCGCCGCCCCGGACACGGCCGCCCCGAGCACGGCCGTCCAGGACAAGAAGCGCCAGTTCGAGGCCGCCAAGGCCGACTGCATGAAGCAGAAGGGCTTCACGTACGTGCCGTACGTGAAGCCGGAGAAGCAGGAGAGCGACCAGGAGCGCAAGCTCGCCTCCGGCGACTACGAGGCGATGCGGACCTACCGCGAGAAGTACGGTTTCGGGGTCTTCGCCCTGCACGTCTACCCCAAGGAGCTGAACGCCCCGGAGCACATGGGCGGAGAGCCCGTCCAGGACCCCAACATCAAGATCGCGGGAGCGCTCTCGCCGTCCCAGGGGGAGGCCTACCAGGAGGCCAGGGACGCCTGCGTCGCCGTGGCGGGCAAGCAGGCCCTCGGTCTGACCCTGAAGTCGGGCATGGACTACTACGGCCAGATCGCCCAGGCCCACAAGCGGGCCAAGGCCGCCGAGCTCGACGGCGACCAGGAGCTGGTGAGCCTGGCCGGCTCCATGGCCACCTGCCTCAAAGGCAAGGGCTACGCCGTCAGCGACACCAAGCCGACCGCCATGGACAGGCGCGGCGAGCTCACGTTCCTGGACCAGCAGAGCAAGCTGGGCCGCGAGCAGCAGGGCGACCAGCCCGGCGGACCGAAGATGACGAAGGACACCAAGCAGATCCAGATGCCGACGCTCACCCCCGAGCAGGCCAGGCCGTACCTCACCAAGGAGATCAAGGCGGCCCTCGACGACCTGGAGTGCGGCAAGGACTTCTACGCGGCCTACCTGCCCAAGGAGACCGTGCTCCAGCGGCAGGTCAACGACCGCTTCGCCTTCTGACCGGCCCTCATGAGATCCCCACGCAGGCTCCTCGCCGGCGTCGTGGCCGGCGTGGTCGTCATCGCGGGCGCCGGCTGGGCGGTCGGCGCCCGGCTGCGCTCCCCCGCCGACGAGGCTGCCCGCCGCGCCGCGCCCGCCGCCTCGCTCGTCACCGCCGCCGTGGAGCGCCGCAAGCTGGTCAGCACGGTGGTGCTCAGCGGCATGCTGGAGTACGGCTCCCCGCTGCCGGTCACCCTGGCCGGCGTGGTCGGCGGCGACGCCGAGCTGCAGCGGGCCACCCGCGCGCCGCGCAAGGGCCGGATCGGCGAGGGCGCCGTGCTGATGGAGGTCAACGGCCGCCCGGTGTTCGCCCTGCGCGGCGCGGTGCCGATGCACCGCACGATCGCCCCCGGCGGCAAGGGGGCCGACGTACGGCAACTGCAGCGGGCCCTGCGCCGGCTCGGCTACCGCGCGCCCGCCTCTGGCGTGTTCGACCGCGCCACGATCGCCGCCGTGACCCGCATGTACGCCAAGAAGGGGTACGAGGCCCAGCAGCCGACGCTGTCCGAGCGGCAGACGTACGAGACGCTGCGCAAGGCCGTACGGACGGCCAGGGAGAGCCTGGCGACCGAGCAGCAGGCCCTGGACCGTGGGCGTGACGTGCTGCCGCTGAAGGTCCGGCTGGACAACGCGGAGAAGGACCTGAAGGCGGCGCGCGCCGCGCTGGCCGAGGCCGAGTCCGGCGGGCCGACGCCCGCCGACGAGGCCGACCTGGCGGCGGCGGACGCGGCCGTCCGAGCGGCGCGCGAACGCCTCCTCGAAGCCGAACAGGCCCTCTACCAGGCCGTCTCCCAGCCGACGACCGACCCGGCGACCTCGCCGACCGCGGAGGTCACGGCCACCCCCCGGCCGACCGCCTCCGTCGACACGAGCCTGCTGGAGCTGAAGGTGGCCAACGCCAGGGCGGACCTGGCGGCGGCCCATCAGGCCCGTGACCTGGCACTGCGCAAGGCCGAGGAGGCCGGCGAGTCCAGGCTGGCGGAGCTGCGCAGCGCGGTGAGGGCCGCGAAGGAGGCGGTGGTGACCGCCGAACAGGCGCTACGCCAGGCCAGGCAGCTCTCCCCGGCCCGCATGAAGGTGGCCGGCGCGAGGGCGGACGTGGCCGCGGCCGAGGAGATGCTGGCCGAGTACGCCCGCACCTACGGCGTGTCGATCCCGCCGGGCGAGGTGGTGTTCCTGCCGAAGCTGCCCGCCCGCGTCCAGAAGGTCGCGGCGAAGC
Organism: Nonomuraea wenchangensis; assembly: GCF_900111685.1. Lineage (GTDB taxonomy): Bacteria > Actinomycetota > Actinomycetes > Streptosporangiales > Streptosporangiaceae > Nonomuraea > Nonomuraea wenchangensis. The sequence goes on along the minus strand of NZ_FOHX01000004.1, from coordinate 425,787 downwards.
CGGGCCGGCCCGTCGAGGGCGAGGTGGCGACGGTGACCAGCTCGGCGTTCGCGGTGACCGGGTCGGTCGAGGCGGCCGAGGCCGAGCTGTTGCGGCCCGGCATGAAGGCCACCGTCGAGCTGGACTCGGGCCGGACGTACCAGGCCCGGCTTAGCGCGGTAGGCGAGCAGGCCGGGCGGCCCGGCGGGGAGGAGCCGCCCGAGGGCTCCCAGGCCGTCCTGCTCTCGCCGACCGGGCGCGCGGGCCTGCGGGCGGGCGTCGCGGTGACCGTACGGGTGACGGTGGGGGCGACCGAGGAGCCGGTGCTGGTCGTCCCGGTGGCCGCGGTGATCACGTCGGCGGACGGCAGGGCCCGGGTGCGGGTCGAGTACGCGACGGACCGGACCAGGGACGTCGAGGTGCGTACGGGCCTGACCGCCGACGGGAACGTCGAGGTCGGCGGCGCGCTCAAGGAGGGCGACCGGGTGGTGGTGAGCGGTGGCTGATCGGGGGACACCGCCACCCGTCGTCGAGCTGGTGAAGGTCTCCAGGGAGTATCCCGCCGCGCCGCCGGTCCGCGCGCTGCGCGAGGTGTCGCTGCGCGTGGAGCGGGGCGAGCACCTGGCGATCGTCGGCCCGTCGGGCTCCGGCAAGTCCACCCTGCTGAACGTGGTGGGGCTGCTGGACCGCCCGACGTCCGGCGGCTACCGCCTGGACGGCGTGGAGACCACGACGCTCAGGGACGGGGCCAGGACCCGGCTGCGCGGCGGCCGGATCGGCTTCGTCTTCCAGTCCTTCCACCTGCTCCCGCACCGCAGCGTGCTGGAGAACGTCATGCTGGCCGAGATCTACGGCGGCCGGCCGCGCAGGGGCAGGCGGGAGCGGGCCCTCGCGGCGCTGGAGCGGGTGGGCCTCGGCCACCGGACCGGGTTCGCGCCGGATCGGCTGTCCGGCGGCGAGCGCCAGCGGGCGGCCATCGCCCGCGCCCTCCTGGGCGGCCCGTCGCTGCTGCTGTGCGACGAGCCCACCGGCAACCTGGACAGCCGCAACACCGAGGCGGTGCTCGACCTGTTCGGGGAGCTGCGGGAGCAGGGCCTGACGATCGTGGTCATCACGCACGAGCAGGAGGTCAGCGAGCGGGCCGGGCGCCGGGTGCGGATCACCGACGGCGTGCTGGTGGAGGAGGAGTGATGCACGTACGCGACCTGGCCGGCGAGGCGGTCGCCGGCCTGCTGGCCAGGCCGGTGCGGACGGCGCTGACCACGCTCGGCACCGTGCTCGGCATCACCACGCTGGTCGTCACGCTGGGCGTGGCCGCCACGGCGGGCAACCAGATCGTCGGCCGCTTCGACGAGCTGGCCGCGACGGCCGTCACCGTGGAGGTGCCCGAATCGACCACCGGGGCGCCGGTGGTGACCTGGGACGCGGTGGAGCGGCTGACCCGGCTGCGCGGCGTGGAGTCGGCCGCCGCGGTGGCCGACGCGGTGGAGGGCGCGAACGTGTCCGTGCGCTCCAACGCCCTCGTGGACCCCGCCCGGGTCACCACGCACGCCCTGACCGTGCTGGCCGCCACGACCGGGCTGCCCGGTGCCGCGCGCGGCCGGATGACGCTGGGCCGTTTCTACGACGAGGGGCACGTCCGGCGCGGCGACCGGGTGGCCGTGATCGGCGAGGAGGCGGCCAGGATGCTCGGGATCACCCGGCTCGACCGGGCGCCGGCGATCTTCGTCGGCGGGCACGCGTACACGGTGCTCGGGGTGCTCGGCGACCTGCGGCGGGAGCGGAACCTGAGCGCGGCCGTGATCCTGCCGCCCACCGCGGGGCGGCGGTTCGGGCTGCGCGAGGTGACCAGGGTGCTGGTCAACACCAGCCTGGGCGCGACGGACCTGATCGCGCGTCAGGCCCCGGCGGCGCTCAGCCCCGGGGCCGGCGACCTGCTGCAGGTGATCGCCCCGCCCAGCCCCGCCAGGGCCAGGGACGCGGCGCGGGACGACGCCGACGCGCTCTTCCTCATCCTCGGCCTGGTCTCGCTCGTCGTGGGCGCGCTCGGCATCGCGAACGTCACGCTCGTCACCGTGATGGAGCGCGTCCAGGAGATCGGCCTGCGCCGGGCGCTCGGCGCGGCCAGGCGGCATGTCGCCGCCCAGTTCCTGCTGGAGTCGACGCTGATCGGGCTGGCCGGCGGCGTGATCGGCGCGAGCCTGGGCGTGGTCGCGATCGTCGCGGTCTCGGCCGTCCAGCAGTGGACGCCGCTGCTGGACGTGCGGCTGGCGATCGCCGCGCCGCTCGCGGGAGCGCTGGTGGGGCTGCTGGCCGGGCTGCATCCGGCGTGGCGCGCGGCCCGGATGGAGCCCGTGGACGCGTTGCGGTGAACCCGATCGGCCCGCCGGCCCGTCATAGGGGCATGAGGATCTGGCGCATCGCGCTCACGGGTGCGGTTGAGCCGCCGTACCGGGCCGACCGTGGACAAGTGCCTCACGGGCAAGGAGGAGCGCAGGCTCCGTACGGCGCTGAGCGGCCTCCGCGTCGGCCGCTCGGAGCCGGCCCCGCGGGGCGCGGACTTCCTGAAGTACACCCTCGCCCACAAGGGGCACCGCGCGAGCCGCTACACGCTCCCGAAGAGCTGGCAGCCGGTGGTGCGGCAGCTCGACGCGGCCATGACGAAGTACTGGGCGCCGGACTGAGCCCGCATTCCATCAAGTGATTGACCGGCAGGGCGTGGTGGAACTATGTTCGGCGCATGACACCAGCGGACGGCGGTCAGGTCGCCCTGATCGTCAAGGTCGCCACGCAGCTCTTCGCGGCCCTCGGCTACGACGGCACCTCCACCCGCCAGATCGCCGAGGCCGCCGGACTCAACATCGCCACCGTCAACTACCACGTCGGCGGCAAGCGCGAGCTCTACCTCGCGGTCATGGAACGCGCCCACCTGGCCGAGCGGACCGCGCTGGAGCAGGCCATGGCCCGGATCGGCGGCGCCGACCCCGTCGTCGCGATCCACCGGCTCATGGACGACTACCTCGACTTCTGCGTCGACAACCCCGAGATCCCCGCGCTGTGGATGCACCGCTGGCTCTCCGACGCCAGCGACATCACCGAGCTGGAACGCGAGTACGTCCAGCCGCTGATCGCCAACGTCGGCGCGGCGCTGCTCCCGGCCCGCGAGGCGGGCGTCATCGACGCCGGCGTGGACCTCGAGTACACGATCTGGTCCGCGATCTGGTCCATCCACGGCTTCGCCAAGGGCGGCGTGCTGGACGCCGAAGGACGCCGCCGCGGCGCCGGCGACCGGGCAGCGCTGCGGCGCTTCCGCGCCCACCTGCACCAGAGCCTGCACCGCACCCTCGGCCTCCCCGGCGACGCCCCATGACGCACCCCGCAGGCGTCGTCGAGCGCCCGCTCGGCCGCGGCCGGCTGCTCGGCTACGGCGTCGGCTCGATCGGCACCGGCGTCTTCTCCGCCGTCCCCGGCCTGCTGCTGCTCTACTACCTGACCGACATGCTGGGCGTCCCCGCCGCCGTGGCGGGCGTCGTGCTCGTCGCGCCCAAGATCTGGGACGTGCTGCTCAACCCGCTCGTCGGCGCGGCCAGCGACCGCGAGGCCGTACGCACCGGCCGCCGCACCCGGCTGCTCGCGATCGGCGCGGCGGCGCTGCCGGTGACGTTCGCGCTCATGTTCGCCGTCCCCGGCGGCGTGCCGGGCGCGCTCTGGTCAGGAGTCGCGTTCCTGCTTGCGGCCACCGCGTTCGCCTGCTTCCAGGTGCCGTACGTGGCCCTGCCCGCCGAGATGGCGGGCACCCAGAGCGCGCGGACCCGCATCATGTCCTGGCGGGTGGTGTGCCTGACCGTCGGCATCCTCGTCGCGGGCGGCCTGGCCCCGGCCGTGGTGGACCTGGCGGGCGGCGGCCGGGCCGGATACGCCGTCATGGGCGTCGTCATCGGCGCGCTCATGGCGGCGGCGCTGGTCGCGGCCACGCTGGGCACCCGCTGGGTGCCGTCGCGGCCGGGGCCGCGCCCGCTCGGGCCGGTGGCCGCCTTCCGGCTGGCGCGCGGCAACCGGCCGTTCTTCGTGCTGCTCGCCGCGTTCGTGACGCAGGCGCTGGCGGTGGCGGTGATGCTGGCCGGGGCGCCGTACGTGGCCTCGTACCGGCTGGGCGACTACGGACTGACGTCGGTGATGTTCGTCTGCCTGGTCGGGCCCAGCATGCTCGCGGTGCCCGGATGGGCGTGGCTGGCCCGGCGGCACGGGGCGGTGCGCTGCTACCTCGCCGCCTCGATCGGGTTCTGCGCGGTCGCGGTGGCGCTGATCCCGGCCGTCGCCGGGGGTGGGCTGGCCGCCACGCTGGCGCTGACCGCGCTCGCCGGCGTCTGCTACGCGGCCCTGCAACTGCTGCCGCTGTCGCTGCTGCCGGACACCGTGCACGCCGACGCCGCCCGTACCGGGCAGGCGCAGTCGGGCGCGTTCACCGGCCTGTGGACGGCGGGCGAGACGGCGGGGCTGGCGCTCGGCCCCGGGCTGTTCGCGCTCGTGCTGGCGCTCTCGGGGTTCGTCAGCGCGCCCACCGGATCCCCCGTCGCGCAGGAGCCCGCGGCCCTGACCGGGCTGCTGCTCGGCTTCACCGCGCTGCCCGCCCTGCTCATGTTGATCAGTCTGCCGTTCGTGGCCTGGTACGGCCGCCTCGCGAAGGAGCCCGTGTGAACCTCCCCCCGACCGGACGCGCCACCGCCGACCTGCTGGCCGAGATCGCCCGGCTCAAGGCGGACGACCTGCCGGTGCGCGGCGGCCAGGTGACCGCCTACGTGTACGACACCGGCCGGGCCGAGGTCAACGACGCGGCGGCGCGGGCCTACTTCGAGATGCTGGAGGTCAACTGCCTGGACCCGACCGCCTTCCCCAGCATCGTCGAGATGGAGCGCCAGGTCGTCGGCGCGGTCGCGGACGAGCTGGGCGGCGGCCACGGCGTCTTCACCAGCGGCGGCACCGAGTCGATCATGCTGGCGGTGAAGGCGGCCCGCGACCACGCCGGGCGGGAGCGGCCCAACCTGGTGGTGCCCGTCACCGCCCACCCCGCCTTCCACAAGGCCGCCCACTATCTCGGCGTCGAGGTGATCGCCGTGCCCGTGGACCTGGAGACCTACCGGGTGCGGCCGGAGGACGTCGCCGCCGCCATGACCGAGGACACGGTCCTCGTCGTCGTCTCCGCGCCGTCCTACCCTCAGGGCGTCATCGACCCGGTCGAGGAGGTGGCCGCCGTCGCGGCGGCGGCCGGGGTGCCGTGCCACGTGGACGCGTGCGTCGGCGGCTGGCTGCTGCCGTGGCTGCGCGCGGCCGGCGCCGAGATCCCGCCGTTCGACCTGTCGGTGCCGGGCGTCACGTCACTCTCCTGCGACCTGCACAAGTTCGGCTACGCCCCCAAGGGGGCCTCGGTCGTGCTGTTCGCCGATCCGGCGATGCGCCGCAAGGCGTACTTCGCCTCGGCGGCCTGGCCCGGATACACGATCATCAACGCGACCGTCCAGAGCTCCCGCTCGGCCGGGCCGCTCGGCGGCGCGTGGGCCACCCTCCAGGCGCTCGGCCGGGAGGGGTACGTCGAGCTGGGCCGCGCCACGCTGGAGGCGGCCAAGCGGCTGCGCGAGGGCATCGCGCAGATTCCCGGGCTGCGTCCGCTGGGCGAGCCGGAGTCGTCGCTCGTGGCCTTCGCCGGCGACGGGGTGGACGTGTTCGTGCTGGCCGACGAGGCCCGCGCACGGGGCTGGTTCCTGCAGCCGCAGCTCTCGTACGCGGGCATCCCGGCCAACCTGCACATCACCGTCACCGGCGTGACGCTGGCCGGGGTGGACGCCATGCTCAAGGTGATCGCCGAGTCGGCCGCCGCCGCCCGCGAGCGCGGCCCCGTCGAGCTGCCGGAAGGCCTGGTCGAGCTGGTGGCCGGGCTGGACCTCGACGCGCTCGACGACGCCTCCTTCGCCGAGCTGGCCGCCTCGGTCGGCGCCGACCTGCGGCCGGGCGCCGGCCGGCCTGAGATGGCGGTGGTCAACACCGTGCTGGACGCCCTGCCCGCGAGCAGCCGCGAGGCCGTGCTGGTGCGCTTCCTGTCGGTCCTCTACGGCACGGGCTGACGGTCACTGGAGATCGTCGAGCTGCTCCAGGGCGAACGAGCGGATCTCCTCGTCCTCGGCGGTGGCCGCGTGCGCGAGCAGGTTGGTGTCATCCTCGTCGGACAGGCGGGCGGCGGCGGCCGCGGCGAACATCCGGGCCGTGCGGTCGCCGCCCTCCAGCCGGGCGACGACCTCGCGCGGGTCGACCTCCTCGCTGTCGAGGCGTACCAGCCACTCGGTCAGCCCCTTGAGCTCGGCGTCCTCCAGGGCCTCCGCGCCGGCCGCGAGCTGCTCGGTCTCGGCCGCGGACAGGAAGGAGAGGACCTTCCAGCGCACGGCGTCGTCGCCGTCGCGGACCAGGGCGAGCGCCCGGGCGGCGAGCGGGCCGTCGGCGTCACCGGCGTTCAGCACGGCCTCGACCGCGAAGAAGCGCACCTGGCGCAGCGGGCTGGCGAGCAGGGCGGGCAGCTCGTCGGCCAGCGGCGCGGCGAGCTCACCCAGCTCCGACAGCAGCCAGGCGCCCGTGCGCACGATCTTCTCGTGGTCGCTGCGCAGCAGCCGGCGCAGGTTGTCCACCGGATAGCCGGCGAACACCTCCTCCAGCAGGTCGTTGGCCGCCGAGCCGAGGACGTCGTCGTCGTTCGCGTGGGCGAGGACGCGTGCCATCAGGTCGTCGCCTGTCTGTGTTTGCATGCGCTACTTGTTCCTTCCGAAGAGCCGCCGCAGAGCCCCTTCTTCCCGTTGGATCCGCTCCGCGTGGCCGACTTCGTAGCCCAGTCGCTGCTCCTCCGCCTTCCGTTTCGCGATGCTCTTCTCCAGGTCGTCCTTCAGCTTCTTCTTCTCGGCCTCGCTCATGCCCCTGGTGCTCTGCGGGATCGCACCATGGAACTTACCGGTCTCGTCCCTGCGGCCCCGTCCGCCGCCTCCGCCGCCGCCTCGGCCGCCGCTGTTGCCCCGGTTGTTCCTGCGGCCCATCTGCGCGATGCCGTCCCGTACGGACCGGGGCCCGGACGGGTTGCGCAGGCCCACGGGGCGCATGGGGACGACCCCGCGCGGGCCGCCGGCGAGTGCCGGCGAGCCCATCGGCCCGCGCGGGAGCTTCATGGTGTCGAGGACGCGGCGCATCGGCTCGGTGACCTTGCGCCGCATCAGCGGGGCGAGGACCTTGCCGGTGCCCTCGGCGCCCTGGCGCAGGATCCCGCCGACCGCCTTGCGCCCGGCGAGCACGCGGGCCGTCGCGTACGTCGCGCCGACCGCGCCCCCGAAGGCCAGCAGCTTGGCCACGTCCACGGCGGCGAACACGGCCTGCGTGCCCGCCGCCACCTTCACGGCCGACACGACGGACGCGCCGCCGTCGATCACCCGGGGCATCGACCGGAGGGCGGCGTCGGCCTGGGCAAGGTGGCCGCTCTGCCCGCCGTTCTGGTCCCAGAAGGACTGCAGGTGGGTGGCGGACTCACCCTTGTGGACCTGCTGCACGCCCTGCACGCCCGCATCGACCTGGCCCGCCGCGGGCAGGGCTGCGTTGTGGGCGGTGCGCACGGCCACGCTCTCCCGCCCCATGTCGTCCTCGTCGATGTTGGGCCAGGGGCCGAGCATCGCCATCATCGAGGCCGCCGCCGGCGGCAGGATCACACCCATGTGGCACCCACGTCCCCGGCGACCTCGGTGTTGGCCGTCTCGGCGTCGCGGCTGTTCCTGGCGGTGTCGTGCAGGCCGTCGCCGGTCCTGACGAGCATCGCGTGCAGGCCGCCCAGCGCGGCCATCGAGGTCTGGCGGCACTCGGTGTAGAAGCTGGTGAACACGGAGAACAGACCGTCGTCCCCCCAGGACGACACGCCGTCGCCCCGCGCGTGCATCGGGGTGAGCACGGCTCCGTAGTCCTCGCCGTGGGCCCTGACACGCGCGGCCTCCCGTTCCACCGCGCCGAAGGCGATCTCAACATCCGTCATGGCGAATGACGATATAAGCCCTTCTGTCACTTCCGACGACACTTTCCAGTCATGATCTTGTGATCTGGCGGACATCTACCGGATCGGGTCCGTCTAGACTGTGCCTTCGTTGTTCAGCTGTCCGTCATGTCGGAGGAGGTCACATGCCGTCCCCCGCGCCCGAGGACGACGCCCGCTACCTGGCCGACTACTACGAACGGGCCCGGCAGGTCATGCGCGACCTCCAGGCCGCCCGTGCCGCCATCGGGCAGGTCGAGGGCCGTGCCCAGAGCAAGGACGGGCTGGTGGAGGCCGTCGCCACCGGCCACGGCGAGCTCACCGGCCTGCGCCTCGACCCCCGAGCCCTGCGGCTCGGCGAGGCGGCGCTCAGCCGGGAGGTGACGGCGGTGCTGCGCGCGGCCCAGGACGACGCCGAGCGCAGGGCCAAGGAGATCGCCGACAAGGTCGCCGGGGCCGCGACCCTGCCCGAGCCGCTGGACGAGTCCTTCGTCCGCGATCGGGTGGAGCAGGTGGCCCGCGACCTGCTCTGAGGAGGCCACTCGTGTTCGAGCACCGGTACGACCCCGCCGACATCAAGGAGCGCGACCTCGACGAGGCCGGCCGCGCGGGCGAGCGGATGCTGGCCTGGCTGGAGAGCGCCCAGGAGGACCTCGACCGGATCGTGGGCGCGGGCAGGTCGCGCTCGGGGCAGGTCGAGGCGCGGGTCGACGCGAACGGCCGGGTGCTCAAGATCGCCTACGGCCCCCGCGCCACCCGCCTGCCGAGCCGCGACCTGGCCGAGGAGACGCTGGCCGCCGTGCGCGAGGCGTGCGCGGACGCCCAGCGCCAGACCCACGACCTCATGCGCGAGGCGCTGCCCGGCTACGACCCCGCCGAGGCCGAGGCCCGCATGGAGGCCATGCTCGGCGAGTGGAGCTGAGCTCCCGGGGTCCTGTCAGTTGGTCGGGAGGATGGCGGTGACCAGGAAGCCGCCGTCCTCCACCGGCCCGGCCTTGAGCGTGCCGCCCGCCAGCTCCACCCACTGGCTCACCTCGTTCAGCCCCTCGCCGCCCAGGCCGGGCGGCGCGAACGCCTCCTCCGGCCGGGTGTTGCGCACGCTGACCCGCACCACCCCCGGCAGGTAGCGCACCTCCACGCGGGCGTCCGTGCCCGGCGCGTGCTCGCGCACGTTGGCCAGCGCCTCCTGCACCACCCGGTACGCAGTCCGCCCCACCGCCCCCGGCACGGGCACCGGCACGCCGCTCACCACCAGCTCCACGGGAACGCCGCGAAAGGCCGACTCCGACACCAGCGACCGCAGATCGGGCAGCGGCAGCCCCAGGTCGAAGCCCTCCCCGGTGCCGCGCCGCAGCAGCACGCTCATGTGCCGCAGCTCGTCCAGCGCCGCCCGGCCGGTCGCCCGCAGCTCCTCGGCGGCGGCCCTGGCGCGCTCGTCGGCCGCCTGGTCGGCCAGGGTGCCGGCGCGCAGGACCATGCGGCTGACCCGGTGGGTGACGACGTCGTGCATCTCGCCGGCCAGCCGCTCGCGCTCCACCCGCTCGGCCCGCTCCTCCAGCGCGCGCCGCAGCCGGGCGCCCGTCTCGGCGTACAGGCCGTACAGGACGGCGAGGGCGAGCACGACCTCGGTGCGCAGGACGAGGAAGGCCGCGCCCGGCCATTCGGCGGGCAGCAGCACGGCGAGGGCGAGGGCGAGCACGGGCAGCCACCGCCGGGTGGCGCGGTCAGGTTCGGCGGCGAAGGCCATGGCCGCGTACACCGCGAACGGGCCCGCCGGCGGCCACACCGGCAGGTCGGCCAGCGGCGGCACCGCGGCCGGCGCCAGCGCGCAGAGCACGGGCAGCGCGGCCGCGGTGGCCGCGCTGATCCAGGCGACGGTCAGCGGCGCGCGCCGCATCCACAGCAGCGGCACCGTGGCGGCGAGGAGGAGCGGCAGGAACGGCCCCCTGGGGTAGGCCGCCAGCGTCAGGCCCGCCGCGACGAGGACCGCGACCGCATCGGCGAGCCGCGGGCGGGCACCGTCCACCGGCTCATCGTACGAGCACGGACGGCACCTGCCCAGCGTCACTCACACCTTGGTGATGCGGACGGCGTCGGCGATCACGTAGCCGGTGGCCGAGGTCCATCGGCTCACGCCGACCACGTTGTACGTGCCCGCGTTCAGCGTGTACGTCCCCAGCACCCGCCAGGCCCCGCCGCCCGACCGCTGGTCCACGGTGACCGTCTGGTTGCCTCCGGAGGCGGCCACGATGAACGGCGTGGCGCTGTTGTAGCCGGCGTTCGCCGGATACCACACCTCCACGCGGTAGCTGCCCGCGCTGGGGATGGTGGCCGCGTACCAGGCCGGGTCGCTGGCCGCGACCGGGTCGGCGAAGCGGTAGTCGGCGCCGTAGAGCTGGGTGGAGTAGGCGGAGGTGCCCCAGTTGGCGCTGGCGGTGAAGCCGGCGGCGGCGTTGTCCAGGATCACGCTGAACGCGCCTCCCGAGGAGCCGGCGGTCCGGCCCGCGCTGGGCGCGCTCTCCTGGTGCGTACGGGTGAGCGCGGTCACGTAGTAGGTGTTCGTGCCGCTCGCCGTGGTGTCGGTGAACGTCTTGGCCCTGGTCGTGCCGACGAGGTTGCGGGCGTCGGCGAAGAAGCACGGGTCGGCGGCGGACGGGGTGCCGGCGACGCGGTAGACCGCGTACGCGGTGCCGGAGCCGGTCCAGGTGAGCTGGACGCCGCCGCTGCCCTGGGTCGCCGCGGTGATGACCGGCGCGGCGGGGGCGGCGGCGCTGCCCCGGACGGGCAGCAGGGCGGGCCTGGTGTAGTGGGCGTTGACCAGGCGGGTGATCGCGCCGATCCGGTCGGCCTTGACGTCCTTGGCGCTGAAGTAGATGTCGCCGACGATCTCGGGGTGCTGCCTGTTGTCGTTCAGGTGGTCGCTCAGCTCCGCCGGGTCCTGCCAGGCGGCCTCCTGGCCGGAGGCGCCGGCGCGGTAGGCGGCCTGGCCGACGACGAGCTGCACGCCGGTGCCCCTGACGACGTCGGACCACCAGGCGGTCAGCACCTCGTAGGCGGCCGTGGAGAAGCCGAGGTGCCAGTAGATCTGCGGGGAGATGTAGTCCACCCAGCCCTGCTTGACCCAGGTGCGGCTGTCGGCGTAGATCGCGTCGTAGGACTGGAGGCCGGAGGTGCGCGAGCCGAGCGGGTCGGTGCCGGAGTTGCGCCAGATCCCGAACGGGCTGATGCCGAAGGAGACGTGCGGCTTGGCGGCGTGGATGCGCTGGTCGAGCTCGCGGATCAGGAGGTTGACGTTCTCCCGCCGCCAGTCGGCGACGTTGCCGAAGGAGCCGCCGTACTGGCTGTACGTGGCCGAGTCGGGGATCGACTCGCCGCTCACCGGATAGGGGTAGAAGTAGTCGTCGAGGTGCACGCCGTCCACGTCGTACTTCGAGACCGCGTCCATGATGGCGTCCTCGATGAAGGCGCGGACCGCCGGGATGCCCGGGTTGTAGTAGAGCTTGCCGCCGTAGGCGAACCGCCAGGAGGGGTTCTTCCGTGCGGGGTGCGTGGAGACCAGCTTGGCAGGGTCGTCATGGTTGGCGATCCGGTACGGGTTGAACCAGGCGTGGAACTCCAGGTTCCGGGCGTGGGCCTCGCTGACCATGAACGCCAGCGGGTCGTAGCCGGGGTTGCCGCCCTGGGTGCCGGTCAGCCATTGCGACCACGGCTCGTACGACGAGGGCCAGAACGCGTCGGCCGTCGGCCTGATCTGCACGACGACGGCGTTCATGCGCTTGGCCACGGCCAGGTCCAGCCAGGCGCGGAACTCTGCCTGCTGGGCGGAGGCGGTGAGGCCGGTGCGGCTGGGCCAGTCGATGTTCGCGACGGAGGAGATCCACATGGCCCTGAGCTGGCGCTTCGGGGTGGCCGGGTCGGTCTGGCAGGCGGCCGCCGCGGCGGCGGGGACGGCGGCGGGGACGGGCACGACGAGGGTGGCGAGGGTGACGAGTGCGGCGGTGAGCGCCGCCAGGAGGGTACGCGGGAGCGCGGTCACGAAGGGAAGTTTCAGCGCATCAACCGGAAAGCGCAATAGTTTTCACGCATTTGCGGGGGCCCAACTTCGGACACCGAGTCAACGAAGGTGAAAAGTTTCACCGAACTGGCGAGTAATGTCAATTATCGACATTCGTCCGGTTGTTGCCGTAGCGTGCGAGCCGTCACCCTTGTGAACGAGGAGCCCCCCATGAGACTCGCCCGCACGCGATTAACAGCCCTCGCCACCTCCTTCCTCGCCGTCCTCGTCCTCGTCGCCACGGGCAGCCCCGCCCTGGCCGCGCCCACGGCCGCGTCCACGACTGCGTCCACGGCTGCGGACGGCCCGCTCACCGCCGCCTTCGCCAAGGCGGCGGCCGCGTACGACGTGCCCCGCGACCTGCTGGTCGCCCTCGGCTACGCCGAGACCCACCTCGACGGCCACGACGGCAAGCCCAGCGCCAGCGGCGGCTACGGCGTCATGCACCTGGTCAGCAACCCCACCAACCACTCACTGGAGAAGGCCGCCGAGCTCACCGGCCGCTCCGCCGACGAACTGCGCGCCGACGACGCCGCCAACGTGCTCGGCGGCGCCGCCGTCCTCCGCTCCCACGCCGACGCCCTCGGCCTCGACGAAGCGGCCAGGAAGGACGCCGGCCGCTGGTACCAGGCCGTCGCCAAGTACGGCAACGCCACCTCGCCCGAGCTCGCCCGCCTCTACGCCGACGCCGTCTACGAGAGCCTCGGCCTCGGCATCGACATCCGCGGCGTCAAGGTCAAGCCGCAGGAGGTCACCGCCGACCGCGGCGAGTACGCCAAGGCCCGCGACCTCAACGCCAAGGCCGACGTCGGCATCCTGAGCACCGACTACGGCCCCGCCGCCTGGGTCGCCGCCAGCTCCAGCAACTACACCGCCTCCAGCCGCCCGTCGAGCTACGCCATCGACCGCGTGGTCATCCACGTCACGCAGGGCTCGTACGCCGGCACCATCTCCTGGTTCCAGAACGCCTCCGCCCAGGTCTCCGCCCACTACGTGGTCAAGTCCTCCAACGGCGCCATCACCCAGATGGTGCGCGAGAAGGACATCGCCTGGCACGCCGGCAACTGGACCTACAACACCCGGTCGATCGGCATCGAGCACGAGGGCTACGTCAGCGACGCCTCGTGGTTCACCGACGCGATGTACCGGGCGTCCGCGGCCCTGACCAAGGCCATCTGCGACAAGTACGGCATCCCCAAGGACCGCACCCACATCATCGGCCACAACCAGGTGCCCGGCGCCACCCACACTGACCCGGGCTCCTACTGGAACTGGACCACGTACATGAACTACGTGACCGGTGGCGGCACGCCCTCGTGGAGCACCACGATCGACAACGCCACCTCCGGCCAGTTCAGCGCCAGCGCCAACTGGGGCACCTCCACCTACTCCAGCCAGCGCTACGGCTCCGACTACCGCTTCGCCGACCCGGTCTCCTCCAGCGACCCGGCGTGGTACTCGGCCGCCATCCCCAGCGCGGGCACGTACCGCGTCGAGGTCTGGTATCCGGCCGACGCGGGCTACAACAGCTCGGCGCCGTACATCGTGGCGGCATCAGGCGGCAACCAGACCGTCTACGTCGACCAACGCAGCGGCGGCGGCTCCTGGAAGAGCATCGGCACGTTCTCGCTGAACGCGGGGACGTACAACGTGGTCGGAATCAGCCGGTGGACCGCCGGCACCGGCTACGTCATCGCCGACGCCGTCCGCATCAGCCGCGTCTGACCCCCTCCAGAACCAAGGCCCGTGCCCACCACCGCAGCGGTGGGCGCGGGCCTTCCCCTCTAGAAGTCGAACTCCCCGAGCTTCGCGCCCCCGACGAACGCCCGGAACACCCCACCGCGAAGAATCAGCGGCGCAACCTCAGGCTGCTCGGAGTCACGAATCGCATAACGGTCACCGCTGAGCTTCGCGGCGTAGAGACAGTCACCGCCATCCGGACCAGAGAGCGAGGACTTCGTCCACCTCGCGCCCTCCAGCTCGGCACGCAGTTCATCGCTGATCTTCATACCTTGCCGCCACCTCACGTATCAGTCGCCGACTCACGTGTATGGGGTGCGCCCACTTGTGGATTGCGTCGTATATGACGTTAACCCGCCGCACCGTCTCCTCGCGAGCAGTGACCGTCGCCTGTGCGGCGGCGTCGATGCTCACGTGGTCCGCAATGTGGTCGCCCTGTGCGAGGGCGAAGCCGCCGAGCACTCCCGCTGTGACGCCTACGTCCAGCGGCACGACCTGGAGCGAGATGTTGGGCCGCTCGGTCATCTCCAGCAGGTGCGTCAACTGCTCGCGCATCACGTCGTCGTCGCCGACCCCCCGAAGGAGCACGCACTCGTCGATGAGCGCCCAGTACAGGGGCGGAATCCCGCGCTCGAAGATGGACTGCCGCCGAAGCCGCGTCTCAACGGCCTCCTCGACCCACTGCTTGGTCGCCCACGGCGCGGAAGAGAGAACAGCGCGCATGTAGCGGGCCGTCTGGAGGAGGCCCGGCACCACGAGGGGCTGCCACGTCCGAATGGTGTGCGCCTTCTCCTCTACCTTCGGCCACTCGCTGAACCACGTAGGCGTGGACATGACCGTCGTGTTGGGCAGGAGCCCGTACAGCTCGCCGTTCAACCCCAGCGCCGCCTCAGCCGCCAGCGTGAACCCCTTGCTCGGCCGCCGCTTGCCGCGTTCGATCAGGCCGACCAGGCTCTCGCTGCACGAGAGCAGCTCCCCCAGCGCCGCCTGCGACAGCCCTGCCGCCTCGCGCGCTTTCCTCAGGATCTCGCCATAGACCTGTGCCGGCATGCCACGCCCCTTCGGGGGATCCGGACAAGCCTCAGGAGGTCTGTCCGGCAACGGACGGTGACTGATCGATCACAAAATAGCAGCGGGTCGTCACTCTGAGGAGTGTTCTCGGACACTCGCAAAGTCGGAGCCACACTATGGGCAACTCAGAGGTCGTCCTATGGCGCAGCACGACGCTGCGCCGCGACGCCAGAACGTCATGGCACGCGCGCCAAGCCACCGGACTGTGGCTCGCCGACCATGATCCGGCGGTCCGGTCCGACGCGCTCCAGATCGTCGCCGAACTGGTGGCCAACGTCGTCCAGCACGTCCCGAACGGCCGAGGCCGCAACTGGGTCGGACTCCGTCTCGGCTTCGGCGACGGCTTCGTCCGCCTGGAGGTGATCGACCCGGGCACCCCGTCCCCCGTGCCGTGCTTCGCCCCCCGCCAGGCCGGACCCTTGGCGGAGTCGGGTCGCGGCCTCGGCATCGTGGCCTGCCTCAGCCTCCGCCAGGGAACGCGCCTACTCGCGGGCGGACGTCGTGTCGTCTGGGCCGACGTAGCGGCAGGATGACGACGCCCCGGCTCTTTCCCGGCTGGCAGATCATCGACGGCGCGGGAGGCGGCTACATCGCCATTCGCCTTGTCCTGGTGCCGTCCGCCAGCGGGCTCTCCAATGTGCGGTGCGGCGCGACCTTGGCTGAGTTGCACCGGCACCTGGAGGAGGAGACGCGCCGTCGCAGGCCGCGCGCCTCTCAGGTGGTGGCGCCGCCGTCCAGCGAGTCACCCGCCGAAATCGGGTCGTGAAATGGTGTACGAGTTATGCGGCGTGGGTGTCGGCACCGCGCAAGATGTACAGGTCATCGCCGAACACGGCCGAGATCTGGAGCTGCCCGCCGAGGGCCTGCACGTAGCGAGCGATGGCCTCCACGGTGGACACTTCACCGCGTTCGATCTGGGACACCCGGCTCTTGGTCACTCCCATCAGGTCAGCAACCTCAACTTGTGACATACCCAGGCTCTTGCGCCGTTCGGCCAGCCGGTAGCCGTCGATGTAGGCCTGATTGCGCCGCCGGGCCTCGGCCACGGCCTCCTCTCCGCCGGAGGTTGCCACGATGTCGGCGCGCACGTCGTTCCACTTTGGGAAACTCGTCATCGGTCCTTCTCCTCCGCCTCGCGTTCGGTCAGGTACTTCTCGTACAGCTCTTCGGCGTGGGGGATGGCCCGTCGATACCAACCCGACCAGTCGCCGGACTTGTCCCCACCGAGCAGCAATATGGCCGAGCGCCACGGATCGAACACAAACAAGATCCGGATCTCGGAGCGACCCGCCGAGCCGGGACGCAGTTCCTTCAGGTTGTGGACGCGAGTGCCTTCCAACTTGTCGACCAGTGGGCGACCCAGGCTCGGACCAGCTTCGGCCAGTCGGTCGATGGCATCGACGACCTGCACCCGAGATCGTTCGTCCAGGGCCTTTATCCAGGCCAGGATCTCGTTGGTGACGCGGATTTCCCACTCCTCCACGCCCAAAAGTGTAGCAAATGCTTCACCTACCGGGCCGTGGGAGCGTCAGGCGGTGGCGCCGCCGTCCACGACGTGGTCCTGGCCGACGACGTAGCTCGACTCGGGCGAGGTCAGCCAGAGCACCGCCGCCGCGATCTCCTCCGGTGCGGCGACCCGGCCGATGGGCAGGGCGTCGCGCATACGCTCGTCGCGCTGCTCGGCGGTCTCGCCCGGCCGGGTGGACATCGGCGAGTCGATCGGTCCCGGGCTGACCGCGTTGATGCGGACGCCGTCGGCGATGTGGTCGCGGGCGGCGGTGCGGGTCAGGTGGCTGACGGCGGCCTTCGACGCGACGTACGCGCCCGCTCCCGCCAACCGCCAGTGCGCGCCCATGTTGGAGGCGACGTTGACGATCGTCCCGCCGCCGTGGGTGCGCATGTGGGCCACCTCGTGCTTCATCGACAGGAACACGCCCTTGAGGTTGACCGCCAGCACCTCGTCGAAGACGTCCTCGTCGTAGTCGGCCACGGGCGCGAGCGCGCCGAAGATCCCGGCCGCGTTGCAGGCCACGTCGAGCCCGCCGTGGCGGGAGACGGCGGCGGCGACCATGGCGGCGGCCTCGGCCGAGCGGGAGACGTCGGCGGCGAACGCGCTCGCCCGGCCGCCGGCCGCCTCGATCTCCTTGACCAGGCCCGACAGGCGTCCGGCGTCGCGGCCGGCGACCAGTACGGCGGCGCCCTCCCGCGCGTAAGCCCGCGCCACCGCCCCGCCCACGACGCCCGTCGCGCCGGTGACGAGGGCGACCTTCCCCGCGAAACGCTCACTCATGATTCTTGACCAATCGTTCTCATATTTGGACGGCCGTCATGGCCTCTTCGACGGCGGCACGGAGGCGGCGGGGGTCGGGGTCGGCGCGGCCGAGCACCCGGATGCCCTGGAGCAGCACGAGCAGGAACCTGGCCAGCGCGTACGGGTCCTTGTGCTCGGGGATCTCCCCCTGGGCCCGCGCCCGCACCAGTGCCGCCGCGACGGCCGTCTCCAGCCCCGCCCAGCTCTCCACCACCCGCCGCGACACGACCGGATCGCGCGAGCCGAACTCGACCGCCGTGTTGACCACCATGCACCCCCGCCGCAGCTCGTCGGCCAGGCACTCGGCCACGTAGCCGTCGAGGAAGGCGCGCAGCGCCGGCAGCACGGGGCCCGGCTGCGCCAGCGGCCCCACCACGTCCCTCCGCGCGAGATAGAGCTCCAGCGCCTTCAGGTAGAGCTCACGTTTGCCGCCGAAGGTGCCGTAGATGCTGGCCCGCGCGACGCCGAGCCGTTCCACGAGGTCGGCCATCGAGGTGCCCTCGTAGCCGCGCTCCCAGAACAGCTCCAGCGCCTTCTCCAGCGCGATCTCGGGATCGAACTCCTTGCTCCGTGCCACGCGAGTCACGCTAACACTATCGAGAACGATCGGTCAAAAATCAGCGCGGCGTGAGGATCCAGCGCCAGGCGCCCTCCTTGTTGGAGTTCCGGTACGCGGCCAGCTGGGTCATCCGCTTGCCGTCCACGCTCACCAGCACCAGGCCGTTGTCGAACTCGTCGCCGCAGGAGCCCGCGCACCCCAGAGCGAGCACGTTGTCGTCGTCCGCCCAGGCGTGCAGCTGCAGGACGTCCTGGCGGCCGACGAGCTCGCCCGTCGCGCTGTCGGTGATCCCGGTGGGCAGGCCGTCGGGCCCGAGCACGCGGCGGCCGTCGGGCGAGAGCGCCGACTCCGCCGAGTAGCCGACGTAGCGCTGGCCCTGCGGGGCGTCCCGCGGCTCGCCGTCGAGGGTGTACCAGACGCGATCGGGCATGGTGTCCGTGGGCGCCCAGATCGCCGCGCCGTCCAGGCTCCAGCCGAGGTCCTGGCGGCCGTTCATGTTGGACGGGACGTCGTCGCCCGTCCGGCCGGGGAGCGGGTGGTAGGCGGCCTCGCCGGTCCCGAGGTCGAGAACGAAGTAGCCGGTACGCGGGCTGTCGCGCAGGATCATGCTCCCGGGCTCGGACCCGTGTTCCCGCGCGTCGGGATGGCTGGAGTAGGCGGTGGCGAGGACCTTCGTGCCGTCGGGCGACCAGGTGACCGAGGCCACCGGATGCTCCAGGTCGAACCACTTGAGGATCTGCCGAGTGTTCAGGTCGAGTATGCCCAGCCGCCGGGCGGGCAGCTCGCGCTCCAGCACGGCCGCGACCTGCAGCCCGGGGGCCACGTCCACCCAGCCCCAGGAGGTCCGCTCGTAGCCGCCGGTGCGGGGGTCGTACAGGGACCAGGTCCGTACGACGTGCCGCAGCCGCCCCCCGGCCGGCTCCTCCTTCATGGTGTAGTACGCCGACATCGCCAGGCGTCCAGCGGCGACCAGCCGGGTGGGCGGGCTGTGCTCGGTGTCGGCACGCACGTCGGTCGGGGCGGGCGAGGGCCGAGGCGGGAGCGGGATCCCGCCCGCCGGGCGCACGGTGACCGCCGGCGCGGGAGGGTCCCCCACCGTGCCCGCCACGAACGCGACGCCCGTGATCAGCGCCGCCACCAGCCCCGCCGCCAGGACGGCCACCCCGGCCGGCCGACGGGCACGCCTCCGTAGCGCCCGATCGGCCAGGTCGTGCGGAACGCGAGCCTCCCCGGCCCACTCCCGCATCGTGTCGCGCAGCAACCGGGTCACCGGGCCACCTCCAGCTCTCGTGCCAGTTCGGGGGCGATCTCGCGCAGCCGCGCCAGCGACCGGTGCGCGGTGCTCCTGACCGTGCCCACCGAGCAGCCCAGGGTCCGCGCCACCTCCCGCTCGGGCAGGTCCTCGAAGTAACGCAGCACCACCACCGCGCGCTGGCGGGCGGTGAGCCGGGCGAGCGCGGCGCGCAGCACCATGCGCAGCTCGCTCTGGTGGTTGAGGTCCCGGCCCGCGGTCTCCGGCAGGTCGGCCCGGATCACCTCGCCGCGCCGCGCGCTCGTCCGCCACCAGCTCACCTGCTGGCGGTACATGGTCTGCCGTACGTACGCCTCGGGCGCGGCCACCCGCCGCCACTTCGCGGCCAGTTTGGCCAGCGCGCTCTGCACCAGGTCCTCGGCCGCGTGCTGATCGCCGCCGGCGAGCAGGAACCCCAGCCGCATGAGCGCGGGGGAACGCGCGGCGACGAACTCACGGAAACGCTGCTCGTCCGCGGCGTCCACGATCACCTCCGGAAGGTTCGACGTCACCCTTCCAGACGCCGCGCGGCCCCCTCCGCTATGCGTGTCTCCGCGAGCAGATCCCCGGCCTGCTCCAGTACGTCGTCCACCGGCACGTCGCGCACCCACGACACGTCGTGCGGGCAGCGCTCGCCCCTCGCCCGTCCGGGCGGGGAGCGCGTGGTAGGCGGCCTCGCCGGACCCGACGTCAGGGTTGAGACATCGGATCAGGGTGATCGCGCAGCATGCCTCGACATCAAACAGTGTGCCGGGGGGCTCCGGTGTGCGACTCGATACGCGAACCCTTGAACTTGAAGTGCCGCTTGCACGTCTGCCTCGTCTTGCCGACGCGTAGCCGGTAGGTGCTACCGGGGAAGCTGGCGGTGAGCTCAAGCCGTCCACCGATCGCCTCCACATAACGGGCTACCACATCCACTGACGAGACTTCGCCGCGCTCGATTTGCGAGACCCGCGCCTTGGTCACCCCCATCAGGGCGGCAACCTCGTTCTGCGTCATAGCGGCGTTCTTGCGCCGCTGGGCGAGCTGCCAAGCGTCGATGAAGTCGTCAACCATACGCCGGGTATCGGCAAGGGCATCCTCCCCTCCGGCCTGCTCAACGTGCTTGGCACGGTTCCACTTCTTGAACGTCGTCATTGGTTCTGCCCCTCCTCCTCTGCGCGCTCTTTCAGGTAGATGTCATACAGACGCTCCGCGTGCGGTATGGCCTCCTCATACCAGCGGTTGGGGTTATGTGGGTTCGCCTTTATTTTGTCCGCAGCAACAAGGATGATGGCGTCCCGCTTTGGGTCGAAAGCGAACAACAGTCGAAGCGCGCTACGCCCGGAGGATCGGGGGCGCAGTTCCTTCAAGTTGGTGATCCGCGAGCCGTTGACCTTGCCCACGAGTGGCCTGCCCAATGCTGGACGCTCTCCGCGAGCCGGTCGAGCGCATCGATGACGAGCCGATGCCGCACTGGATCAAGGCTGCCGATCCAGGCGTCAACCTCGTCGGTGACATAGATGCTCCACTCGTCCTGCACGCTATCGAGTATAGGCGATCCTTTACTTCTCAGACGGGGGCCGCGTGGACCCCTCCGCTAGCGTGTCTCCGCGAGCAGATCCCCGGCCTGCTCCAGTACGTCGTCCACCGGCACGTCGCGCACCCACGACACGTCGTGCGGGCAGCGCTCGCCCCGCGGGTCCACGCCGTCCACGCCGCACACCGGGCAGCCGGTGGTCCATGAGATCAGCGGCCGGTGCCGGGTGCGGGAGAGCGGGCCGTACGTGACGAGGTTGACGCACCAGTAGACGGCGACGGTGGGCGTGCCGACCGCCGCGGCCAGGTGGCGGGGGCCGGTGTCGTTGCCGATCACGAGGTCGCAGCGCTCGTACAGTGCGGCCAGCGCGCCGAGCCCGAGCATGCCCGCGGCGGCGACGGCGGGCCGGCGCATCGCGGCGACGACCCCCTCCACCAGGTCCCGTTCGGCGGCCGAGCCGGTGACCACGACGGGCCGGCCGAGCCGGTCGGCGACCGCGGCGAAGCGCTCCACGGGCCAGCGCCGGCGCGGGTCGCGCGCGCCCGGGTGCACCGCGACCAGGCCGGGCGGCGGCTCGCCGAACGCGGCGGCCAGCTCCTCGCGGTCGCGGCCGGTGACCGCCACCCGCGGCTCCAGCCCGCCCGCCCTGCCGCCGACCAGCGCGGCCACCTCCAGGAAGCGCAGGCTCTCGTGGTGGTGGTCCACGTACGGCACCCAGCGGTCCAGCTCGTCGGCGTCCGGCGTACGCAGCCCCGCCGTCACCCGCGCGCCGAGCCGCCGGACGAACGGGTTGGAGTACCGGCCGCCGCCGTGGATCTGCACGGCCAGGTCGAAGGACCGGTCGCGCAGCCCCTCGCACAGGCCGCCGGGGACCGGATGCCCGCCCTCGCTCGTGGACACCCCGGTGATCGGCGGTAGCGCGATCACCTCGTCCACCGGCCCCGGCCGCCCCGCCAGGAATTCGGCGTGCCACGGCAGGCCGAGCAGCGTCACCTTGGCGTCCGGGTAGGCCGACTTGAGTGCGTCCAGCGCGGGCACGGACAGCAGGAAGTCGCCGATCGCGTTGGCCCGCAGCACGGCGATCCGCTCGACCCCGGGGACCAGCCCGCCCATCACGCTTCCAGCACATGGTCGTAGCACTCGGCCCGCCGGTCCACGACGGTCGTCGGCAGCTCCAGGTGGTAGGCGCGGCTGGGCAGCAGCCCGGCGCCGCCGTAACGCTCCATGACGCGGAGCTGGGCGACGACGTCCTCGCCGGCGTGCGCGCGCGGCACCGAACGCCAGAAGCCGAACCCGCCGCACTCCACCAGCCGCTCCCGGTCGTAGAGCACGCAGCCGCCGATCCAGGCCACCTTGTATGCCCGCCACGCCCGGTCCGCGCCCACCTTGGCGGCCAGGTGCAGCGGGTTGGCCGCGTTGTGCAGGGTGTGCCGCTGCCAGGCGGGCTGGTCCCTCCGTACCCGCTCGGGCCGCACCGGGCCGGCCCACTCCTCGTACGACGCCAGCTCGTGCGGCCGCACGTCCTCCCGGTAGGACAGCCCGTGCAGCGCGTAGCCGACGAACCCGCACCGCAGCTCGGCCAGCGCGCCGGTCAGCGTGGCGAGCGCGTCCGGCTCCAGCCACACGTCGTCGTCGAGGTAGAGCGCGAACCTGCGCCGGGCCCGGTCCAGCAGGAACTGCCGCTGCTCGGCCAGGCCCTTGGGCGGCACGTTGCGCAGCGGCTCGACCGGCGAGCCCCGATGCTCCAGGATGCGTACGGCCGCCGCCACCAGCGGGTCCTCGGCCACGGGCCGCGCCGACTGGTCGGAGACGACCACGCGGAAGCCGCCCGCGGTCTGGGCGGCGAGCCCGGCGAGCGTGACCGCCAGCGCGCCCGGACGGTCCTTGGTCGGGACCAGCACATCGAGTTCTGAGCCGTGCACAGGAGCCCGGCTACCCAGGCGAAACCCCTGCATAACCTGTGGCAACACCCGGCACGCGGGGGTTTGGAGTGCCCTTCTGCTGGTACTCGCCTGTCATGGGCACCACCAACGAGAAGATCATCAACGCAGTGGTCGTCGGTGACGTCATGCTCGACTCCTGGCTGCACGGCTCGGCCAAGCGGCTCGCGCAGGAGGCTCCGGTGCCCGTGATGAGCCTGGAGAGCACCGAGAACGCCCCGGGCGGCGCCGCCAACACCGCCGCCAACCTGGTCGCGCTCGGCGCACGCGTACACCTGATCGGCGTGACCGGCGACGACGAGCCCGGCGAGGAGCTGCGGCAGGCGCTGCGCCTGCTCGGCGTCGAGACGGACCTGCTGACCGTGCCGGGACGGCGTACCTCGCACAAGCGGCGGCTGGTCACCGAGGGCCAGCTCATCGCCCGCTTCGACGACGAGGACCAGGACCCGCTCCCCGAGGAGGCCGAGCGCGAGCTGCTGCGCCGCGTCGCGGCCGTCGCGCCGGCCGCCGACGTGGTCGTGGCCTGCGACTACGGCGGCGGCGTGTTCACCCCGGCGGTACGCGGGGCGCTCGCCGGGCTGCCCCTGCTCGTCGTGGACGCGCACGCGGTCGCCCCCTGGCGGGAGTGCCGGCCGAACGCCGTGCTGCCCAACTACGCCGAGGTCGTCCGGCTGCTCGACGAGGAGGACGGCGAGCCGGACCGGCTGGGCTTCCTGATGGCGCGCAGCGACCGGGTGCTGGAGCTGACCGGCGCGGACATGGTGGTGACCACGCTCGACGGCGAGGGCACGCTGCTGCACCGGGCGGGGATGCCGCCGTACCGGACGTACGCGCAGCCCGCGCCGCAGCACATGGCGACCGGCGCGGGCGACACCTACACGGCGGCCTTCGCGCTCTGGCTGGCCGGCGGGGCCACCCCGGAGGAGGCCGCGCAGGCGGGCCAGGCGGCGGCGGCCGTCGTCGTACGCCGTCCGGGCACCGCCGTGTGCACCCGCCACGACCTGCTGCGCGCGCTGCGCCGCCGCGAGGGCGCGCTGCAGACCCCGGAACGCCTGGCCGAGCTGCTGGACGAGCACCGGCGCGGCGGCGAGAAGGTGGTGTTCACGAACGGCTGCTTCGACGTGCTGCACCGGGGTCACGTCACCTACCTGGAGCAGGCGGGGCAGCTCGGCGACGTGCTGGTGGTGGCGGTCAACAGCGACGCCGGCGTGGCCCGGCTGAAGGGCGCGGGCCGGCCGGTCAACTCGTGCGAGGACCGCATGTCGGTGCTGGCCGCGCTGCACGGCGTGGACTACGTGGTCGAGTTCGACGAGGACACGCCCGAGCGGCTGATCAGGATGATCCGCCCGGAGCTGTACGTCAAGGGCGGCGACTACACGCCGGAGATGCTGCCGGAGACGCCGCTCGTCCGTGCCCTGGGCGGCGAGGTGCGGGTGCTCGACTACCTGCCCGACCGCTCCACCACGGCGATCATCGGCCGCATGCGGTCACTGCCGGAGAACGCCTGAAAACGCTAGAGCAGGACGCGCTCCAGCCACGGCCGCAGGACGGGCAGGGCGTTCTCGGCCCGCATCGCCCCCATGTGGTCGAGCCCGTCCAGCACGGCGACCTCCCAGCCGCGCGCCTCCAGCTCGCCCCGGTGCCGGCTCAGCGGCCCGGCGAGGTCCACCGTGGTCCCGCCCCACTCCTCGGCGTAGACGATCGCGTCGGCCGAGCCGGCGAAGCACAGGCGCGGGCAGGTCAGCCGGACGGCCTTGTCGTCGAAGCCCTGGAGCGCCTCGTACAGCGTGACGAACTGCCGGGCCTGCGGCTCGCTCGGCAGGTTCTGGACCGACGACCAGTCGCCCGGCTCCACCGGGCCGGTGGCGGGCGGGGGCGGGGCCAGCGCCTTCTCGTACGTGGCCGTGGTGACCTTGAGCATCTCGGCGTACGGGCCCTCGTACGGCGGGTAGCCGCCCATGGCCAGCGCGGTCAGCCGGTCGGTGCGGAGGGCGAGCTGCAGCCCGGAGAGCGCCAGCCACGAGTAGCCGTAGTACGCGAACCGCCCGGCCCCCACCGCGTCGGCCACGGCGAGCAGGTCGGCGGACACGTTGTCCGGGGTGAGGGTGTCCGGCTTGGGGACGGCCATGAGGTGGCCGGTGTAGTCGAAGGCCACGACGCGGAAGGCGTCGCTCAGCCCGTCGATGAGCGAGCGGCCGAGCGCCGGGTCCGCGCCCCATTTGCGCATCTCCTCGGCCTGCTCGCCCTCGATCGGGCGCGGGTCCACGGGAAGCAGCACGACCGGCCCTGAGCCGTGCACCTCCACCTCGATGGTGCCGCCGTCGTGCAGGACCGCCTCGGTCATGCCGCTCCCCCTCATCTCATTACGCCGTAAGGCATTGCCTTCCGAACAATAGCTTATGGCGTAAAGAGTCTCAACGGATTAGGGATCGGGACGCAGCGCATGGCCTCGCCCTCGGCGTCCGTCCAGCGCAGCAGCAGGTTCGCCTTCGCCGGGACGTACGGCTCCGACAGCAGCGCCCGCAGCTCCCCCGGATCGCCGTGCTCCCGCCCGGCGCCCTTGAACACCGATCGCGCCCGCGCCCACAGCTCGTCCCGCAGCGCGGGATGGCGCTCGGCCACCGCGCCGGCGATCTCCAGCAGGTTGTTGGTCAGCAGGCAGTAGACCAGCCGCTCCCAGCCGTAGGCCCGGCTCACCGAGGCCGCGCCGGGCAGGTCCGGCCGCCGCTCGGCGAGCACCCGCACGCCCTCGTGGTCGCGGAAGATCGCCTGCGCGGGCAGGCCCCGCCCGTCCACGCCGACCAGCACGTTCTGCAGGTGGCACTCGAACACGACGCCGTGCCGCAGGTAGGCGTGCAGGACCGGCGGCACCAGGTGCTCCAGGTAGCGCTCCCACCACAGCAGGGCCATGTCCTCGTCGAGGCCGTCCAGCGGGCTGCCGGGGAAGCCCTCGCTGATCCCGGCCGCCTGCACGGCGCTCAGGCCGGGCCGCAGGTGCGCGCCCAGCCCGTCCCGTACGATCACCGCCAGCGCCTCGCCACCGTCGCCGCCCAGGTCCGCGCTCCGGTAGCCGCGGTCGCGCAGCACGGCGGGCCGCGGCACGTGCCCGGCCAGCCCGTCGAAAGCCCCGTCCACCAGCTCGGCGACCTCCCGGAGCCGCCGCAGGTCGCGGGACCAGAGGCGGCGTACGTCGTTGGTGATCCGCACGTCGAGGCTGAACTTGCAGAACAGGTCCGTCTCAGGCAGATACACGGTACGGATCGAGGAGGTGGCCACCGCCGCTTCCGACGTGACGCCGAGGTGGCGCAGCCGCCCGTCACGCAGCCCGCCCAGCAGCTCCACCTGCCAGGGGTGGGCGGGCAGCGGCACCAGGCCGTCCGCGCCGGCGGCCGGGGCGAGCGCGTCCAGCGCGGCCGGGTCGCCGTCCTCGACCAGAAGCTCGGCGGGCACGCCGAACAGCGGCAGCGCGAACCTCGCGCGGACCTCCGGCGAGTACCGCAGCCACTCCTCCGGACCCGCGCCGCCCCGGGCCTTGGGCGCGGGATGGTAGCGGTGGCCGGCGAGGAGCGCCTGCTCCGAACGCAGGTACAGCTCGGCGGGCGGCTCCGTGGCCCGCCGCGCGGCCAGCAGCGCGGCGGCGACGTCACGACTGTGGCGGATCTCGGCGGGCAGGGAGTCGTTGGCGGTCCCCGTACGGGCGCGCAGCTCGGCGGCGGCGAGCTCGACGAGGCCGTCCAGCGACAGCGGACGCCATCCGTCCGCGGCGCGCAGCTCGGGGTCGGCGGGGAAACGTCCGCCGCTCACCCGCAGGACGCCGCCGGTCGCGGGCAGTACGTACGTGCCGGCGTCGGAACCCGGGTGGGCGACCTCCCGGAGCAGGCAGTTGAGCAGCGCCGTCACCGCGAGGGCGGTGGCGTGCGTCCAGGCTTCTCGCTCCGGCCCGACGGGCGGGAGGAGGCCGTCTGTGGATGCCATGGCGACCTTCTCCTACCGTTTGTACCCATCAGCGGACACAGGCTAGCCAACCAGGATGTACGTGAAAATCGGGGGAATTATGGGGCGAGGAGAGAGCGAATTCGCCGCGGAGCTCGCCGCCGTGCGCCCAGCCCTGTCGGCCGCGTACGCCGCGGCGGTGCCCGGAGCCCGCGCCGCCGTCCTGGGCCGCCTGTGGCGCAGCCTCCTGCACGAGCCCCTGCCCGGCATCGCCACCTCCCTGGGCCACACCGCCCAGCACGGTTGCCCACCCCCGGAGGGGAGCGAGGTGGTGCTGGCCGACGGGCGGCGGCTGCGCGGGCCGGAGCGGCGGCCCCATGACCTCGGCGAGGTGCCCGTCCTGTGGCTGGACGGGACGCCGTACCGGGAGCCGGCCGCGCTCCTCGCCGCACTCGGGCTGCCCGGCAGCGCGCGACTGACCGCCGACCTGGCCAACAGCGTCGCCTCCCTGGCCCTGTCCCGCGCCAACGCCCGCGCAGACCGTCGCCACACCCCAGAGGACCATGAGCAGGACGTCGTGGACGGCCACCCCTACCACCCGTGCTGCCGCAACCGCCCCGGCGTCTCGGTCGCCGAACAGCTCGCCTACATGCCCGAGCACCGCCCCGTCGTCGCCCTCGACCTGGTCGCCGTCCCCGCCGCCGACTGCCTGGTCTCCGGCCCGTGGCCGGACGCGCTGACCGACGGCGACCGGCTGCTGCTGCCCGTGCACCCCTGGCAGAGCGAGCACGTGCTGCCGGACCTCGGCGTGCGGCCGTACCGGAAGGGGGCGATCCCGGCCCGGCCGCTGATGTCCGTGCGCACCCTCGCCCCGCTGGACGGCGGGCCGCATCTCAAGACGGCGTTCACCACGCGGATGACCTCGGCCGTACGCGACATCTCCCCCGGCTCGATCCGCGACTGCGTGCCGCTGTCGGACCTCCTCGCGGAGCTGTCCCGCCGCGCCGGAGGCCCGCGCGTGATCCGCTACCTGGCCGGGGCCGCCGCGACCGCGAAGGGCGAGTTCAGCGCCGACCTGGCGGTCATGCTGCGCGAGCCCACCCGGGCCTTCGCCGGGAACAGCGCCGACGTGCTGCCGGTCGCCGCGGTGACCCCCGGCGCGGTGGACGACCCGGCCGCCTGGCTGGCCGCCTTCGCCCGGCTCGCGCTGCCCGCCGCCCTGCGGCTGCTGGCCGCCGGCGCGGCGCTGGAGGCCCACGGCCAGAACCTCCTGGTCCTGCTGGACGGGCGGGGCCGGCCCGCCCGGCTGGCCTACCGCGACCTCGCCGACGTCCGGCTCAGCCCGGCCCGGCTGGCCAGGCACGGCGTCGAGGTGCCGCCGGTCGCCGCGCGGCTGCTGCACGACGATCCCGGCGTCCTGCACGCCAAGCTGTACGGCTCGCTGGTCGGCACGACGTTCGGCGGCCTGGTCGCCGGATTCTCGGGCGGTGACCGCGACGCGGAGGCGGGGCTGTGGCGGATCGTGCGCGACGCCGCGCGGGAGGCGTTCGACGGGCTGCCATGCCATCCGGACGTACGGGCCGACCGGGAGGCGCTGTTCGCCCCGTACCTCATGGTGAAGGCCCATCTGCTGGCGCAGCTCGACTGCACGCCACCAGGGGACAACTGGATCAAACTGCCTAATCCACTCTTCGCATCGCTATGACTGCGAATCGTCTGGCCCTCGGCGTCGGGAGGGAGCACTATGGCGGAGGACCGCGATGTGTGCCGCCACGTTCGCGAGGCGGGGGAGGAGGGCCGTCCGGTGATGCAACTTTCTGTGCGGCTCGTGCCCGTCGGGGAGACGACCCTGGTGGTCGCCCTCACGGGAGAGCTGGACTCGACGACCAGGCCCGTCCTGGCCGCGTTCCTGGAACCGCTGCCGCAGTCGAGGGTCAAATACGTGGTGATCGCCGCCGCCGACCTCTGGTTCTGCGACCTCGACGGGCTGGAGCAGCTCGCGCTCACGCACAGCGCCATGCGGAGGAAGGGCGGTGGCCTCGTCGTCGCGGAGGCCAGGCCGCCGCTGCTCCGGCTCATCTCGCTCATGGCCGGTCAGGCGGAGCCGATCCCGGCCTATCCCAGCATGCCGGAGGCCCTGGAGCAGACCGACGTGGACGTCTACGAGGTGTCGGGGCCGCCCACCCCGGTCCCCCGCCACATGCCGGTCCTCCGCAACGTCCGCACCACCCCGCTGGGCGAGGACACGCGCGACCGGCCGCGCCCGCCCCGGCACCCCCGGCCCGGCGAGGCGCCGCCAGGCGAGGCCCGGCCCGGTGCGACGCCGCCCGACGAGACGCCGCCCGACGAGACGCTGCCCGCGTTGTCCCTGGCGGTGAGCCGGTCGCGTGGTCTGCGCGAGCAGGCCCTCCGCCAGCGCTCGACGCTCACCCGGCAGCTCCTGCGGACCACGCAGTCCCGCACCCTGCTGCTGTCGGCCCGCGAGCGCTGCTTCGCCAGCCTGGAGGTGCTGCGCACGAGCCGCGTCAGCATCCGGTCCGCGATCGACGGCCAGGCCGCCCCTCCCACGCCCCACGTGCCCGGTCCGCATGACGGCGCGCATGAGGACGGCGTTTCCGGACAGGAGAGGAGGCATGTGGACGACAGGAGGTGACAGGTGCGCGACGACGAGTTGGCCAGGGAGATCGACCAGCTCCTGCGGGACAGCCGGGTGAACGCGCGGGCGGACGTCGTCGAACGCGCCCTGTGGGTGGCCGTCCGGCGGCTGGAGGAGCGGGTGCGGACACTGGAGCGCCTGGCGGGCACGGCGGCCGAGGAGGGCACGCTGCGATCCGGTATCGGCCGGGGCGACGAATCCGCGATGACCGACTGAGCGGAGCCGCCCGGCGTAGGCTGGCGCGGTGACTCCTGAGGATGAGCGCGACCTCGACGATCTCCTCCTCCTGCTGAAGGAGACCCGCGGCTTCGACTTCACCGGCTACAAGCGCAACACCCTCGTACGCCGCCTCGCCCGCCGGCTGGAGGCGCTGAAGCTGAACGCCTACGGCGAATACCGGGACTACCTGGAGCTGCACCCCGAGGAGTACACCCGGCTGTTCGACAGCCTCCTGATCAACGTGACGAGCTTCTTCAGGGACGCCGCCGCCTGGCAGCGGCTGCGCGAGAGCGTCCTCCCCGCCCTGGTCGAGCACAAGGACACCGGCCGGCCCATCCGCGTGTGGAGCGCCGGCTGCGCCACCGGCGAGGAGGCGTACACCATCGCCATGGTGCTGGCCGAGGAGCTCGGCGTCGACGCCTTCCGCGAGCGCGTCAAGATCTACGGCACCGACCTCGACGAGAAGGCGCTGCACCTGGCCCGCACCGGGGTCTACTCCGAGCGGGCGCTCGGCGAGGTGCCGCTCGACCTGCGCGAGACCTACTTCGAGCCGGTCGACAACGGGTTCACCTTCCGCCGCGACCTGCGCCGTCAGCTCATCTTCGGCCGCAACGACCTGACCCGCGACGCGCCCATCTCGCGCGTGGACCTGCTGGTCGTCCGCAACACGCTGATGTACTTCAACACAGAGATGCAGGTCAACATCGTCCGGCGGTTCCACTTCGCGCTGGCCGACTCCGGCTTCCTGTTCATGGGCAAGGCCGAGATGCTGCTCAACCACAGCGACCGGTTCGAGCCCGTGGATCTGCGGATGCGGCTGTTCAAGAAGGTGAGACCGGTCGGCCACAGCTCCCGGGCGACCTGGTCGGCGGTCGGCAGCGCCTCCGACCTGGCCGCGCGGCTGCCCGCCCTGGCGTCGGTCGCCCTCGCCTCGGGGCCGGTGGCGCAGCTCGTGCTCGACCTGCCGGGCGACCTGGCGCTGGCCAACTCCAGGGCCGAGGCGCTGTTCAACCTCGGCCCGCGCGACGTCGGCCGGCCGTTCCAGGACCTGGAGGTGTCCTACCGGCCGGTCGAGCTGCGCTCGGTCATCGAGCAGGCCCGCCGCGAGCTGCGTACGGTCGAGCTGCGGGAGGTGGGCTGGCGCCGGCCCGGCCAGCCCGAGGACAGCGTCTTCGACATCTCCGTGGTGCCGCTCCTCGCCTCGGGAGATCTGGCGGGCATCAGCATCCACTTCAACGACGTCACCCGCTACCGCAGGCTGCGCGACGAGCTGGAGGAGGCCAACCGCCAGCTCGAACAGGCCTACGAGGAGCTCCAGTCGCTCAACGAGGAGCTGGAGACCACCAACGAGGAGCTCCAGTCCACCAACGAGGAGCTGGAGACCACCAACGAGGAGCTCCAGTCCACCAACGAGGAGCTGGAGACGATGAACGAGGAGCTCCAGTCCACCAACGACGAGCTGCAGCAGATCAACGACGCCCTCGCCGCCCGCACCATCGAGCTGGACGAGGTCAACCGGTTCGTCTCGTCGGTGGTGCGCAGCCTCGGCGACGCGGTGGTGGTGCTGGACGACCGGCTCAGGGTGATCGTCTGGAGCCCAGGGGCGGAGGAGCTGTGGGGGGTGCGCGCCGGCGAGGCCGTGGGCGCTAACCTCTCGGCGCTCGACATCGGCCTGCCGCTCGACACGCTCTCCCCCCGGCTGCGGGCCGCGCTCGCCGACGGCGCGGGCCCCCGGGAGAAGGCCGAGGGGCTGGCGCTGGACGCGTTCAACCGCAGGGGGCGGCCGGTGGCGCTCTCGGTGCAGGTGTCCCGCCTGCGGGCCGAGGACGACGACACCCGCGGGCTCATCCTGGTGATGAACGTACGGGGCGACGGCTGACGCCCGTCCCGAGCGCGCCACGCCCACCTCCGCGCCCTTCACATGAAAGAGTGCGATGCAGGGACGAAACGTATGGGGAGGCTGGGGTGCCCGACGAGTTCGACGTGATCGTGATTGGCGCCGGTCCCGCCGGTGAGAACGTCGTGGACCGGGCGGTGCGCGGCGGCCTGACCGCCGCGATCGTGGAGGAGCGACTGGCCGGCGGCGAATGCGCCTACTGGGCCTGCGTGCCGAGCAAGGCGCTGCTGCGGCCGGTGGACCTGGCCGGCGAGGTGAGCCGGGTGCCGGGCCTGTCGCTCGGCGAGATCGACGTGGCCGCCGTGCTGGCCCGCCGCGACGAGGCCGTCTCGCGCTACGACGACGGCGGGCAGGTGCGGTGGATCGAGGGCGTGCCGGCCGAGTTCGTCCGCGGCCGGGGACGGCTCGACGGGCCGAAGCGGGTCCGGGTGACGCTGTCCGACGGCGGCGAGCGGGTGCTGACCGCCCGCCAGGCCGTGGTCCTCGCCACCGGCAGCACGGCGGCGGTGCCGCCGGTGCCCGGCCTGGCCGAGGCCAAGCCGTGGACCAGCCACGAGGTGACGGCGGCGACCGCCGTCCCCGAGCGGCTGGCCGTCATCGGCGGCGGCGTCGTGGCCTGCGAGATGGCGCAGGCCATGCACGGGCTCGGCGCCCGTACGACGACGATGCTCGTGCGCGGCGGCGTGCTGCTCGGCCGGATGGAGCCGTTCGCGGGCGAGATGGTGGCCGAGTCGTTCGCCGAGGCCGGCATCGACGTGCGCACCAACACCGGCGTGGTCCGGGTGGAGCGGCCCGAGCCCGGCGGGAAGGTCACCGTGCACCTGTCCGACGGGCCGCCGCTGGAGGCCGACGAGCTGCTGGTCGCCACCGGCCGCGAGCCCGCCACCGGCGACCTGGGGCTCTCCTCGGTGGGCCTGGCCGACGGCGCGTACGTCGAGGTGGACGACAGCATGCGCGCCACCGGCGTGCCCGAGGGCTGGCTCTACGCCGTGGGCGACGTCAACGGCCGGGCGCTGCTCACCCACATGGGCAAGTACCAGGCCCGGGTGTGCGGCGACGTGATCGCGGCGCGGGCCGGCGGCGACGAGCTGTGCGCGATGCGCGACCTCGCCGACCACTACGGCGCCCCGCAGGTGGTCTTCACCGACCCGCAGGTCTGCGCGGTCGGCCGTACGGAGGAGGGGGCGAAGAAGGCGGGCTTCCACGCGCGCGCCGTGGACTACGACCTCGGCTCGGTGACCGGCGCCTATCTGCTGGGCGACGGCTACCGGGGCAGGGCCAGGGCCGTCGTGGACGAGGACAGGCGGGTGCTGCTCGGGGTGACGTTCGTCGGGCCGGGGGTCGGCGAGCTGTTGCACGCGGCCACGATCGCGGTCACCGCCGAGGTGCCGATCGACCGGCTCTGGCACGCCGTGCCGTCGTTCCCGACGGTCAGCGAGGTGTGGTTGCGCCTGCTGGAGGCGTACGGACTGTAGCGAGCTCCACGAGGATCTCCGCGACGCTGTCGCGGAGCTCGACGTGCGAGAGCAGGTCCGTCAGCCGCAGCACGGACAGCAGGTGGCCGGACGGCCGGACCAGGATGATCCGGCCGTCGCCGTGCTCCTCCTCCATGCGCTGCATCGCCATCGCCAGCACGCCGATCACCGAGGAGTCGTAGAAGTCGAGCTCGGCGAGGTCGAAGACGAGGACCGGGCCGTCGGACCAGTCCCATACGGCGTTGACGTCGGCGCTGAACCTCACCCGTCCCGCGTGGTCGAGCCGGCCGCGGGCGCGCAGGACCGTGCAGTGCGGATGCCGCGTCGTGTCGATGCGCAGGCCGTCGCTGGTCACCTGTTCCTCCTGCCCAGAGGGCGGCGTTATCACAGGTGATCGCCGTTTTGCCTGCTCATCGGAGCTCGGACGGCCGCGTCCCGGAGGGGCGGTCGCTGACGGTGCCGTACTCCAGGGTGGGAACCACGCCCGGGACGGGCGTGAGGAGCACCAGCAGCGGCGAGCGGGCCGGGCTCCGCACCTCCAGCTCGGTGACGTTGCCCTGGGGGCGCTGCTCGGGCACGCCGAGGTCGCCGTCCCGGATGCTGAGCACCTGCTCCACGTGCGGGGCCGCTGCCCGGACGAGCTTCCTGGTGGCGTGCCGCAGCCAGCGCAGCTCGCTGTTGATCCGCCTCCAGGTCGCGGGGATGACGGCGGCCGGCTCCGCCTTGGTGCCGAGCCGGAAGGTGAGGTAGCCGCTGGAGCCGAACGTGTGCCGCAACGCCGGGTTGACCACGAACAGGTTGGAGCGGAGCTGCCGCGTGCCCTGCCGGCTGAGGTTGGCCAGCCCGCCGGCGCTGATCAGCGAGTACAGCTCGCAGCGGCACCCGTCGAGCTGGTCGGTGTCGAAGTCGGCCGCCGGCGGCTCCTCGAACACGATCTTGTCGAAGCGCAGCCCGGCCACGCCGTCGGGCATGATCCGGTCGCGGACGAGCTCGCGCACCTCAGGGCTGATGCCGTCGCCCTCCATGATGTCGAGCGCCTCGACGCAGATCAGCCCGTCGTCGGGGATCTCGTCGGCGGACAGGTCGAAGGCGACCTGGGCGTGCGGGCGGCGCCCGCGCAGCAGCACGCACTGCCGCAGCCGGCCCTGCGAGCGGATCTGGACCAGCCGGGGCAGCGAGCTCGCCGCCTCGGTGACGCCGTTGTGCCAGCCGCTCACCGAGTGCTCGTCCAACGACAGGGACATGCGCACCCGCAGCGGGCGGCCCTGCGCGGCCACCTTGAAGCCAGCCAGTCCCGAGGTCTCGAACCGGCCGATGATCTGCGAGCCGCGCTGCAGCCGGTCGGTCACCTGGAGTGCGGCGATCTGGCCGCTGCGCAGGTGCGCGGGCGGGATCGCGGGCAGGATCACCGGGTCGAGGTCGGTGCCGGACCCAACACTGTTCAACGGATGCTCCTCGCGGGGGTGAGAGTGGTGGACAGCCCTGCCGGATGACGGAAGTCGAAGCGGGTGAGCAGGGGTTCACGCCGCTCCCACATGCGGTGCACCGCGCTGAAGAGAGGGTCGCCGTCACGCTCGACGTAGCGGAGGTTGACCGCCAGCACGCGCGGGTAGTCCGGGCCGTGCGCCGAGTGCGGCAGGAGCTGGGTTGGGACGTCCGCGCCGCAGCGGCGCATCCACAACCACAGCCGGGCGCGCTCGCGCTGCTCGGGGCCGAGGATGGTCTCGCCCTTGGCGTGCGTCGCGACCGCCTCCTCCAGCAGCCGCACCTGGTCCGACGCCGTGCCCGCCAGGTGGGTGGCGCCGCAGCGGGCGCCCTCCGAGAAGCCCGCCTGGATGACAGGGATGCCGAAGGCGGGCAGGTCGCTGTCCCCGAAGCTGACGGCGACGTCGGTGAGGCTCCACAGGATGTTCGTCGACAGCCCGCCCACGCCGGAGCGCATGTGCCGGTGCTCGGGGGCGACCGGGTCGACGAACAGCCAGTTGGCGGACTCCTCGGCGGCGGCGAACCGCGCGGTGGTCCCGAACAGCTCGGTGTCCCTGCCGGGCACGTGCGCGGTGACCGTGATGGTGGGCAGGCCGGGGTCGAGGCCCAGGCGGGCGCAGCCGTAGGCGCGCAGCTGGCGGCGGTCGGTGTCCGTACGGACCTGGTAGCCGCTCTTGGCCCGCCAGGCGACCCGCTCGGCGCTGGCCCTGATCACCTCGCGGTTCGGCCAGACGTACTGCTCGAAGAAGGCCGCCACGCGGACGGGCAGCTCGTCCTCGAACGCTCTCGGCCCGTCGTCGGGGAACAGCGCGTACGCCTGGAGCGTGCCGGTGCCGTGCACGTGCACGACGGGGATGTCCCTGGGCGTGCCGCCGTCCACCCGTCCGGTCACCAGCGCGACCGGCGGCGTCTCGGGCTGGTGGTCGTCCACCGCGCCGAACACCTCGGCGAGCTGACGGGCCTCCGGGTCGCCGAGGACGACCAGCCGCGCCGCGGCGGCGCCGCACAAGGCCCTGGCGACCATGAGTGTCCGCACCGCGGCCCTGAGGTCCTGGTCGAACACCTCCGCCACGACGCATCGCTCGCCACTGGGGCTGTCTCCCCAGTACGTACGGGCCACGCGCAGCAACCGATCCAATTGCCCGCCATCTCCGACACGATGCATGAGACCTCCAACGGGGCAGGTAGATATGCCCTGGTAGAGGCTGCCAGAGGGCCGTACGTCCGCCCCTGCGCCGCGACGACGTTTTGCCGACGCCTGACGGGAACCAGAAGGAACCGTGCCGCGCCGCGCGATGTGCCGGAAGTCACGAGGGACGGGAGCGAACCAACCGGCTGTCGCCGGGGTCCAACGTTTTACATGGAGCACGCCATGCCCGGGTTTAGGATGCACCCTATTGCCACGAAGGGGAGGAATTTCCGCATGGGTTCCCGCTTGTCAAGTATCGCGCGTCTCACCGCGGCGGCGGTGGCGGCCGGCGTGGTGACCGCGGCCATCGCACTGCCCGCGGTCGGCGGCACGGGAGCCATGTTCGTGGGCGCCTCGGAGGATCTGGGCATCAAGCCCGAGGAGCTCAAGGAGCCCCCGCTGGCGGAGCAGACCACCGTGCTCGACGCCGACGGCAACGAGATCGCCTGGTTCTACGAGCAGTACCGCAAGACGATCTCGCTCGACCAGGTGGCCGAGGTGATGAAGGCGGCCATCATCTCCATCGAGGACTACCGCTTCTACGAGCACGGCGCCATCGACATCGAGGGCACCATGCGCGCCCTGGCCAAGAACCTCGCCTCCGGCGGCATCGCGCAGGGCGGCTCGTCGATCACCCAGCAGTACGTCAAGCAGGTGCTGCTCAACTCGGCGACCACCGAGAAGGAGAAGAACGCCGCGCTGGAGGCCAGCTACGCCCGCAAGCTCAAGGAGCTGCGCTACGCGATGGCCGTCGAGGACAAGTACACCAAGGACGAGATCCTGGAGAAGTACCTCAACATCGCCTATTTCGGCGCCGGCGCGTACGGCGTGGAGGCGGCGGCCCAGCGCTTCTTCGGCGTCAGCGCCTCCAAGCTCACCCTGGCGCAGGCCGCCACCCTGGCCGGCGCGGTGCAGGACCCCAACGCCACCGACCCCAACCTGGGCAAGAAGCAGCGCGCGAAGCTGCTCGACCGGCGCGACGTGGTGCTCAACCGGATGGCGGAGCTGAAGAAGATCACGCAGGAGGAGGCCGACGCGGCCAAGGCCAAGAAGCTCGGCTACAAGGGCACCCCGATCCCCGGGGGCTGCGGCACCAGCAAATACCCGTACTTCTGCATGTACGTGCGCAACGAGATCCTCAGCAACTCCGACTTCGGCAAGACGGCCAAGGCCCGTGAGCAGTTCCTCAACCGCGGCGGCCTGACGATCAAGACCACGATCGACCCGAAGATGCAGAAGGCCGCCGACACGGCCATCAAGAAGCACGTCTTCGCCAGCGACAACCCGGTGGCCTCCGAGGCGCTGGTCCAGCCGGGCACGGGCGCGATCAAGGCGATGGCGGCCAGCCGCGCGTACGGCACCAACAAGCGCAAGAAGGAAATGTCGTACAACGTGGTCGCCGACGCGGTGCACGGCGGCGGCGTCGGCTTCCAGGCCGGTTCGACGTTCAAGACCTTCACGCTGCTGACCGCGCTCAAGCAGGGCATGAAGATCAACGACGGGTTCACGGTCGGCAGCGGCTACCGCGCCCCTTACTACTCGACGTTCAA
The DNA here is from genome assembly GCF_900111685.1 of Nonomuraea wenchangensis. Taxonomy (GTDB): domain Bacteria; phylum Actinomycetota; class Actinomycetes; order Streptosporangiales; family Streptosporangiaceae; genus Nonomuraea; species Nonomuraea wenchangensis. The sequence continues at coordinate 388,872 of NZ_FOHX01000004.1, read as the reverse complement.
GAACTGCAAGGGCGAGAACATCGCCGACCCGAGCCACACCGTCACCAACGACGAGGGCGGCGGCGGCTTCAAGTCGCTGGCCACCGGCACCTGGGGCTCGGTCAACACCTTCTTCATGATGCTGGAGCAGAAGGTGGGGCTCTGCGAGGTCGTGAAGACCGCCAAGGACCTCGGCATCAAGCGCTCCGACGGCCTGAAGCTGCAGGAGTACTCCACGTTCACGCTCGGCATCAACGAGATGGACCCGGTGACCGTGGCCAACGCCTACGCGGCGATCGGCGCGCGCGGCAAGTACTGCGCGCCCATGGCGATCAGCTCGATCAAGGACCGCAACGGCAAGGTCACGACGTACAAGCCGAAGTGCAAGCAGGCGATCGACCCCGAGGTGGCCGACGCGGCGGCGAACATCCTGTCGGGCGTCTTCACCAAGGGCACGATGCGCGGCGTCGGCGGCATCGGCCGCCCGGCGGCGGGCAAGACGGGCACCACGGACTCGCAGGCCACGGCCTGGTTCGCCGGGTTCACGCCGGACCTCGCGGGGGCGGTCAGCATCGGTGACCCGCGCGGCGCGATCAACCACAAGCTCAACAACATCACGATCGGCGGCCGTTACTACGGCTCGGTCTTCGGGGCCTCCATCCCCGGACCGATCTGGAAGGACACCATGCTCGCGGCGCTGAAGGACGTCCCTGCGACGGACTTCACCCCGGTCAACAACTCCAGGTTCGGCGGGTGCGGGTCGAGCTGCCAGCCGCGCCGGCCGGTGGAGCCCGAGCCGGGCGACGAGGGCGACGGCTTCGACGTCCGCTTCGGCGGCGAGGACGGCTGATCGAAAAGGGTTCTTTTCAAAAAGGTCGGATACGACAAAACGGACATGGAAATATGCCGGTGATCAACCCTCGGAACAAAAACTCCGAGGGTTGCCACCGCCGCTAGCTCCGCAAATTCCGGATGCGTCCGCACAACGGGACGCACTCTCAGCAAAGGCCCTATTAACAACGGCGAAACGTTGGTAACGTTGGGAGCGCTCCCAGGATCTTTCCGCGAGGTGCTCCATGACCGAGCAGCCCACACTGGCACAGGTGGCGGCCGCTGCAGGGGTTTCCCCCGCGACCGCATCAAGAGTCCTCACGGGCTCGGTGCGGGTCAGTACCTCGACCCGCCGCCAAGTCTACGACGCCGTCTCCCGGATGGGTTACGTCCGCCATCGGGCGCCCAGGGGCGCGGCCGCGAAAACCACCGCCGACGGCGTCACCGCCGTTATCTGTGACCACCTTCCCCGACTGTTCTCCGAGCCCTACTACGCCAGGCTCCTGTCCGCGGCCGGCGCCGTGATCGCCGAGCACGGCACCCACCTCATGGTGACCACCGTCACCCCCACCTCCTCGACCCTTCCCGCGCTGTCCGGCGCGGTGCTCATCATCGGCGCGCGCGAACGCCACCCCCTGGCCATCAAACTGTCCACCTCGGGCATCCCGGTCCGTAACATCGGCCGGCCGCCCCACGACCTCAAACTGCCGTACGCCGACGTCGACAACCTCGACGGCGGGCGGCAGGCGGCCGAGCACTTCCTCCTCACCGGCCGCCGCAACGTCGCCGCGATCGGCGGCCCACCGTCCCTGCCGGCCGCCCGCGACCGGCTCGAAGGGCTCGTCCGCACCCTCCAGGCGGCCGGCGCCCCTGACGTGCCGGTGGCCTACGGCGATTTCACCGCCGCCTCCGGCACCCACGCCATGCAGTGGTTGTTACGCCATGCCCCAGGGCTGGACGCCGTGTTCGTCGCCTCCGACCTCATGGCCGCGGGCGCCATCCAGGCGCTGCGCAGGGCCGGGCGCAAGGTGCCGGCCGACGTCGCGGTCATCGGGTTCGACGACGCGCCGGTGGCCAAGCACACCGTCCCCGCGCTGACCACCATCCGCCAGCCCGTCGAGGAACTGGCCACGGTGGCCACCCGGCTGCTCCTCACAGGGGCGGCAGGGGTGGACCCCGTCCTGCCCACGGAACTGGTAGTCCGTGAGTCGGCTTGAGCCAGGGGACGTTCTGGCCCGGCGGTATCTGCTGCTGGATCCGCTGGCCAGAGGCGGCATGTCGATCATCTGGCGTGCCTTCGACCAGTCACTGCACCGGATGATCGCGGTCAAGGTGCTCACCGCCTCCCTGCACACCGACCAGGGTGAGCGGGTGAGCGTGCGCAGCGAGGCCCGTGCCGCCGCCAGGTTCCTCCACCCCGACACCATCGAGATCTACGACTACGGGGAGACCGTGACCCCGCACGGCTCCCTGGCCGCCTACGTCGTGATGCCGCTGCTCGACGGCACGCCGCTGGCCGACCGCATCGAGCAGGGGCCGCTGCCGTGGCCCGAGGCGGCGGCCATCGCGCTCCGCCTGGCGCGCGTCCTCATGGCCGGGCACGCGCGCGGCCTGGTCCACAGGGACGTCACCGCCGAGAACGTGCTGCTCACCGGCGACGGGCCGAAGCTGCTCGACTTCGGCATCGCGGCGTGGGCGGGCGACCCCGAGGACGACCGCGGCACCCCGCCCTACGTCGCCCCCGAACGCCTGCTCGGCGCGCCCACCCATCCCGCCGTGGACGTCTACGCCCTGGGCGTGCTGCTGCACACCATGCTCACGGGGCGCAGACCGTACCCGGAGACCACGTGGGAGGAGATCGAGGCGGTCCGCCGCACGGCTCCTCCGCCGCGGGTGCCCGGGGTGCCGCATGCCGTGGCCTCGCTCTGCCAGCGCTGCCTCGCGCACCGGCCGGAGGAGCGGCCCACGGCGGCGGAGATCGTCGCCGGGCTCAACTCGGCGCTGGGCGCGGCCTCCATGGGCCGGCACGTACGCCGGGGCGTGACCGTGGTGGGATCGGCCGCGGTCGCGCTCTCGGCGCTGCTGTGGTTCCAGCAGACCGGGATCCAGCAGGGCACCCTCCCACAACCGTCCGCCGGGCCGCCTCAGCAGCAACAACAACAACAGGATCCGGTGGTCGCCGAGCCGACGGCCGGCGTCACCGCCCACTATCTGGAGAGCAGCCCGGCCACGGCCGTCACCGTGGAGCAGGCGGTCACCCAGTTCCAGAGCGTGCTTGAGGCCCGTACGCCGTGCGGCGCGACCGACGCCGACGTCGTGCTCGACCTCAAGCAGGTGCTCCAGACCACGGTGGCGCCGCAGGGGCCGTACGAGATCACCACGGAGAACCTGCGGCGCAAGCTCTCCGACCGGCTGCGGGAGGGCCGGCTCGCGCCGGCCTGTCTGAGCGAGCTGCAGGCCCGGCTCGACGACATCGAGCAGGCTCTCGAAAGGGACTGACAGCTCGATCTTGACGGAGGGGTACGGCAGCACCAGCCGTACCCCTCCTCCGCGCGGCCCGTGCCCCTCGCTCAAGCACGCCCGCACGGAACTCACGCGCAGGCGTAACCGCTCGGCACCTGCGAGTCACTGCCCGGCCTGGTCGCCTGGAAGCCGAAGCTGGTCGATCCGTTCGGTGCGAGGGTGCCGTTGCCGCTCGCGTTCCTGGCCGTGACCGTGGAGCCGCTGACGCTGAGGGTCGCGTTCCACGAGCCGGTGATCGTGTGGCCGGCAGGGAGCGTGAACGTCACCGTCCAGCCGTTCTTCGTCGACGAGCCGGTGTTGGTCACCGTGACCGGCTGGATGACGTAGCCGCCCTGCCACTGGCTCTGCGTGGTGGCGGCGGCCCTGCAGCCACCACCGCCCCCGCCGCCCCCGCCCCCGCCGCCGCCGGAGAAGGAGAAGGAGTTGACCGCCAGGCCGGCGCCGCCGACCCAGGGCTCGAAGCCGGCCTGGACGCTGGTGAGGTACCACGAGCGCTGGGCGTAGCCGCGGCCGATGGCGTCACTCAGGAACGTGTCGATCGTGAAGTCCATCGAGGCGGTGGGCGAGGTCCGCACGTACGAGATCACGTTCCAGCCGATGTTGCCGTACCAGACCTGCCAGGTGCCGCCGGCCAGGCTGACGGTGCCGATCTGGGAGCCGACCGGCTGGATCGAGCCCATGCGGTTGAGCCAGACCATGATCTCGGCGCCGGTGTTCTGGCCGTCTTTGCGCGGGGTGGGGTCGAACCAGATGTCGTAGGCGGCGTCCCACACGCCGCTGCCCGGATAGGTCATGCTCACGGAGGTGCGCAGCGAGCCGAACCCCGACGAGCTCGCCTGCATCGGCAGGTTGCTGCCGGTGCTGCAGGTGGCGTAGTGGCAGCCCGCGTAGATGGCCGGGTAGGAGGCCGGGGCGCCGTTCGTGGGCTTGTTGTGCGCGGCCTGGGTGACGGTGAAGCCGCCGTTCTGGTTGACGTCGATGCACTGGGCGGTGTCGGCGCCCCAGACGTTGTTGATGACGACGTAGCGGCCGTTCTGGACGGTGGTGGAGGCGTACTTGTCGCAGAGCACCGGGGCGGCCTGGGCGGGCGCGGCGACCAGGCAGCCGGCGAGCAGCGCCAGTAACGCCCCGATGAGCAGATGGGTGTGCGCGTACCTCATGACATGTGGCTCCCGCTTCTCGGAGAACAGGATATGTGGGAGCGCTCCCAAAGGGGAGGCTTCTCCGCGTTCCGCCGCACGGCAAGAGCGTGCATGTAATTACCACCTGCCGCGATGCGGCTACCAGGGGAAACCATGACCATGATCGGCTGAAAGTTTCACGGCGCGTTGTCGGAACGGCCCGGCGCGTGGTTCACTGGCGCTGGCCGGGCGGGCTGGGTCGTGGGGCAGTTTCCTCTGTCGTCACCGCAAGGGAAAGCCCACATGAAAGCAGTGAAGCGGACGGCGATCGCCGCCGTCCTGGTCCTGATCACCACGATCCTGATCGCGCCCAACCCGGCGCAGGCGCACGGCGTCATGATGATGCCGGGCGGCCGCACGTTCCTGTGCTGGCAGGACGGCCTGCGCGAGAACGGCCAGATCCTCCCCTACAACCCCGCCTGCGCGGCCGCCGTCGCCCAAAGCGGCTCCACGCCCCTCTACAACTGGTTCGCGGTGCTGCGCTCCGACGGCGCCGGCCGCACCACCGGGTTCATCCCCGACGGCCAGCTCTGCAGCGGCGGCACCGGTGGACCCTACGACTTCTCGGCCTACAACGCGGTCCGCTCCGACTGGCCGGTGACCCACCTGACCTCGGGCGCGACCATCCAGATGCGGCACAGCAACTGGGCCAAGCACCCCGGCTCGTTCAACTACTACATCACCAAGAACGGCTGGAACCCCAACGGGCCGCTGAAGTGGTCTGACCTGGAGCCGTTCGGCAGCGTCACCAACCCGCCGGACACCGGCCCGGCCGGCGCGCTCAACTACTACTACTGGAACAGCCAGCTCCCGTCCGGCAAGACCGGCCGGCACATCATCTACACGCACTGGATCCGCTCGGACAGCAACGAGAACTTCTACAGCTGCTCCGACGTCGTCTTCGACGGCGGCAACGGCGAGGTCACCGGGGTCGGCCCCGGCGGCAGCACGCCCGGCCCCTCCGTCACGCCGACGGTCACCTCCACGCCGACGCCGAACGGCGCCTGCACGGCGACGTGGAAGGCCACCGACACCGGCTGGGCCGGCCACTTCCAGGGCGAGGTGACGGTGAAGAACACCAGCACCTCCAGCCTGAACGGCTGGACGGTCTCCTGGACCTACGGCGGCGGCCAGGGCTTCGACGGCTCGCCGTGGAACGGCGTGCTGAGCTCTCAGCCGCCGAACGTGAAGGTCAAGAACGCCAGTTACAACGGCCAGCTCAGCCCCAACGCCACCACCACGTTCGGGTTCAACGCCACCGGCTCGATCCCGAACCCCGCCCCCACCCTGACCTGCACCAGCCCGTGATCAAGACCCGTCGCGGGCTCATCGCGGCGATCATCACCCTGGCCGGCGTGACGCTGGCCGGGGTGATGTTCTTCGCCGCCAGGCAGCCGTCGTCGCAGCTCGATCGAGAGCTCTCCGCGCAGGTCACCAAGATCCTTGAGGAGTCCTCGCCGGACGAGCACCACGCCCACGGCCACGGCACCATCGACACGCGCGTCATCTGCGCGGTGGAGCCGTTCGGCGTCGAACCGCCGGGCGCGAAGTCGCTGGTCGAGGTGACCTGGGTCTACGCCCGCCACCTGTGCGCGGTCACCGGCGAGGGCACGGACTGGGCGCAGTCCGTACGCGCCTCCGGCCCGATCGCCGTCAAGATCAGCATCCCGCCGCAGGTGCGGGTGCCCGCGCCGGGACCGGGCTACCGGGACCACGTCCTCCGGCTGATCCCCGAGCGTTACCACGCGCAGGCCCTGAAGGAGGAGTTCGCCGACGAGTCGTTCATCGACCTCGCCCGCGAGCGCTTCGCGCAGCAGGTCACCCGCCGGCAGGGCTGAAGCCACAACGACAAACGGACGCGGCCGACTGGAGGAATCGACCGCGTCCGTCCCATCCGGGCGGGGATGGTTCATCGGGCAGGGATATGAAGTTGTGGCCTCACCTCCTCATACGCAGCGGACGGCCTGAGTGTTCAGCCGGTGCCCGTGGTGCAGGTCACCGGGTCGGGGACGCTCGCCGCGCCGCTCGCGAGGAAGCCGAACGTGGTGCTCGCGCCGGCGGCGAGGGCGCCGTTGTAGCTCTCGTTCCGCACCGTCACGGCCGAGCCGGACTGCGTGAGCTTGCCGCCCCAGAGCTGGGTGATGGCGCTCTGGGAGGTCCAGGAGGCCGTCCAGCCGGTGATGGCCGCGGTGCCCGTGTTCTTCACGGTCACCTCGCCCTGGAAGCCGCCGCCCCACGAGTTCGTCACCTTGAACGTCGCCTGGCAGCCGCCCGGGGGCGGCGGCGGCGCGTCCGTGGTGGTGAACGTCGCCGCGTCCGAGGGCGGCGAGGTGTTGCCGGCCGCGTCCCTCGCCACCACGGTGGCCGAGTAGGACGTGGACGGGGTGAGCCCCGTCAGGTCGAAGGAGGCGGTCGGGGACGTGCCTGCCTTGGTGGACCCCAGGTAGACGTCGTAACCCGACACGCCCACGTTGTCCGTGGAGGCCGTCCAGGTCAGCCTGGCGGTGGAGCCCGTGATCCCGGATGCCGCGGGCCTGCCCGGCTTGCTGGGCGGGGTGTCGTCCTTCTCCTCCGGACCCGGGGGCTCACCCCAGATCTTGGTGGCGCCGCTGTAGAGGGTGATGTTCGGGGTGCGGACCGGCGTCGCGCCGGGCGTGGTGGGGATGTTCCGGTACGACCAGTCGTTGGCCGGGTCCCACGTGCCCGCGCTGCTGATCCTGAACTGCACCTCCCTGCGGTGCTGCGACTGCCCGGCCGGGGCGATGACCTGCCCGGAGCAGTCGATGTTCACGTAGTGCACGCCGCCGCCCAGCGAGCCGAGGGTGGGGGCCTTGCACTGCGTGTAGGCCGACGACACGCTGATCTGCGAGAGCGTCGTCGAGCCGTCGAGCGTGAAGTAGTAGCGGAACGAGCCGTCGGACAGGACCCGGGCGGGCCAGGCCGACTGGTTGCGGACGATGGCCTTGATCTCCGTGAAGTTCGTGCCGGAGGCGTTCACGCCGGCCTCGACGAAGATCTCGGGGCCGTCGGGGGTCTCCGCGGGCGGGAAGTTGGCCGCGGGGGTGCCCCCGTACTCCTTCTGGAGCCGGGCCAGCGCGCCGGTGAAGGCGGCGTTGTAGTCGGTGGCGACCTCGTTCATGACGTAGTCGTCACGCTTGTCGCTGTAGGCGTCGTTCGGGTCGGGCGGGCCGCCGACGAGCGCGCCGTACAGGGTGTGGCGGGTCTGCTCGGGGTTCGTGATCTGGTCGGTCCACGAGCCGTGCGCCGTGCGGTGGTGCGGGTTCTTCGGCGGGTTGGCGCCGAACCCGATCAGGTACGACGAGTTGCGCGGGTTGTCGCCGAGCGCGTAGTTGATCTGCCGGACCGCGAAGTCGTGGTAGCGGGCCTTGCGCGTGGCGTCGCTGATCGCGTCGCTGTGCACCAGCGCCGCGAACGCGGTGTTGGCCGCGTACCTGAGCGAGCCCCAGCGGTCGAGCACGGCCTGCCCGCCCGGCGAGTACGCCACCTTCGACCCGTTGACCCCGACCGTCCACCAGTCGAGCCAGCGGTTGGCGTCGTCCAGGTAGCGCTGCTTGCCGGTGAGCTTGCTGAGCAGCACGTACGCGCCGTACGACTTGTCGTCCCAGGCCAGCGTCCACTTGTACGACTTAGTGGTGCTCTGCGGCTCGTTGGACAGGTTGTCGTAGCCGGCCTCGGCCTTGGCCAGGTAGGAGGCGTCGTTCGTGGCCCGGTAGAGCCAGATCGCGCCCCACACCAGCTCGTCGTTGTAGCCGCTCCAGGAGTTGTAGTAGCCCTGGGCGTCGGTGATGCAGTCGCTGTACTTCTTCCGCACCGTGTCGGCGAAGGAGTAGAGCTGCTTGGCGTGCGTGAGCAGCGTGTCGGCGTAGGCCGCGTTCGTCGGCCTGAAGACGATCGAGGAGGCCGCCATCGCCGCCGCCGTCTCGCCCGCCAGGTCCGACCCGCCGCACGAGGCGTCGATCTTGTACGCCGGCCGCGCCATCTGCATCGCCTCGGCCGGCCCCCACCAGGCGTGGTCCGTGCCGCCGTTGCCGACCTGCCCGTACAGCACGTTCGCCGACGGGTGCGCCTTGATGAAGTAGTCGTTGACGAACTTCAGGTTGTTCAGCAGGTGGGTGAGCTGGCCGGAGGAGCTGTAGGCGTCGCGGTACTCCACCGCGCCCCAGGCCAGCATGGTGGCGCTGTACGCCATCGGGAGCCCGAACTTCACGTGGTCGCCGGCGTCGTACCAGCCGCCCGTCAGGTCCAGGCCGACGTCCTTGCCGTCGTTGAGACCCGAGTCGCCGCGCCAGGAGACGCGGTTCCAGGCGGGCAGGTCACCCGACTGCTGGGCCTCGTAGAACCACAGGGACTTCTGCAGCGCCTCGCCGTAGTTGTAGGCGGGCGCGGCGTGGGCGGGGGCCGCCGGCCCTACCCCTGTGACCAGGGGCAGGACCAGCGACACCGCAGCGATCAGCGCTGCTTTTCTTGCGGATCTCACGGGAAGAGCCGCCCGTACTCGGCCAGGGCGACGGCGACGTCCACCTGCGCCCAGAACCGGTGGTAGTTGAACACCGGCGCGGGACCGGTGCCCTTGAGGAAGGCGTCCACCTTCGGCCAGTCCGGGTCGTTCTTGTAGAACGAGCGGATGGAGATGAAGGTCGAGCTGGAGTTGATGGTGTCGCCGTTCGGCATCTTGCCGCTCCAGCCGGCCGGGACGTACACCGGGTCGTCGATGCGGTTGTAGTCCGTCTTGGTCTCCGGCACCGACACGCCCTTGGCGTCCCGGTTCTTCCAGACGCCGTCGAGCAGGGCCTTGGCGGTGTTCTTGGCCGCGGTGTGGTTGGCCCGCGCCGCGTAGTACATCAGCACCTTGGCGTACGAGCCGGCGACGCCCACGTCGGTCGTGTGGTCCACGACGGTGACGTGCAGGTTGGGGTTGGCCGGAGGGACGTCGGTCGGCGAGCTGAAGTCGCCGGCCGGCTGACCGGTCCAGCGCAGCGTCGAGGGGATCTGGTAGGTCCCGTCGGCGTTGATGGTGGTGTTGGCCAGCGCCCAGGTCACCCACTTGTCGAGGATGGTCTTGGCGTTGGCGTTGCCGGTCTGGTTGTAGAGCTCGGCCACCCGCTCCATCGTCCACGCCTGGAAGCCGAACCACTGGTTCGACGGCGGGTCGTGGTAGACGGGCTGCCAGTCGTAGGTCATGCCGAAGAACTTCGGCAGGCCGCTCGGCGGGCTGGCGTAGTGGCCCTCCCAGCTGTTGGTCGCGCCACCGGCGATGGCGCCCTCGTCGGACTGGAGCCACTTGTAGAACTGGAGCTGCCGGTTCAGGCTGGTGCTCCAGTCGGAGGCGCCGGTCGAGCTCTTGGGCTTGAGCTCGGCCACGTTGGCGAGCGCCCAGGCCGCGAACGGGTTCTGGTAGCCGGAGTGGTTGTGGCTGGAGCCGATGCGCCAGGCCCATCCGGCGCTGGAGTCGGTCGCGCCGCCCCAGGCGTAGTACCACGACAGCAGGTACGCCGAGGCGTCCTTGCCGGTCCCGGCCGCGCACGACGGGCTCGTGCAGCCCGGCTTCTTGAAGTACTTGTCGTACATCGCGTAGCGCAGGTAGTCGCCCATCTTGGCGGCCTTGGCCACGCTGGCGGAGACGTCGGCGGTCTTGCCCTGCGCCTTGGCCCAGGTCAGCGCCCAGTAGGCGACCTGGACGGCGCGCGCGTCGGCGTCAGGGGCGTTGGTGTACTTCCACTGCTTGGCGTAGGAGGAGTCCTTGATGAACAGGTCCAGGTAGCCGTTGGTGCCGCCGTGCTTGAAGGTGTCGCAGGACGGCTGCGGGATCGTCTCGAAGACCGACTCCTCCGGGCCGCGCTGGTAGGTGTTGATGTAGGCGGGCTTGGTGGTGCCGTCGCCGCAGCGGCCGAAGCCGTAGGTGTTGTCGACGTCGAGCAGCCAGTGCATGCCGTAGATGTCGCGGGTGCCGTACGCGGTCTGCAGCTCACTGGCGATCGGGTCGGTGCCGACGGACACGCCGGAGTCGATCTGCGACGGGTAGCTGCTGATCGAGTTGTACTCGGCCGCGTACGTCGCCGGCTTGGACGCGTTGTAGAAGGAGTTCGTCGGCTGGTCGGCGGTGGCCGGGATGATGTACTTCTCCATCGACGCCCAGGCGGCGTTGAACTTCGACCAGTCGCCGGTCACCTGGCCGTAGGTCGCCTCCAGCCACAGGTAGTAGCTGTAGGCCTCGGACGTGGTCTCGTGCCCGTGGTCCGGCGCCTCGACCATGAACGTCTCGACCGAGTGGTACGGCACGCCCTCAGGCGAGAAGTAGCCGTTGGCCGGGTCGTGGAGCTCGTTGTAGAGCTCGACGAAGCGCTGCACGTACTGGTTGTCGCCGCCGACGTCGTCATCGGCCTCGCTGACCGTCACGTCGACCGGCGTGTATCCGCTGGCGCTGACCCGGATCACGGCCGTGCCGCTGGTCGTGTCGGAGTCCTGCGCGGCCGCCAGGGTGACGTTCTGCGCGGTGTTCCAGTTCGACGGCGTGAAGGTGAGGCTCGCCCCGGCGGAGACCGTGATGTCGGCGTCGCCGCTGGCGCGGGCCACGCTGACGGCCACGTTGGAGGAGGGCGCCTGCGACAGCTTCACGCCGAAGGTCGCGGTGCCGCCCTCGGGCACCGACAGCGTGGTCGGGCTGACGACCAGGGCCGGGCCGGTGCTCTGCGAGACGGTGATGCCGACCGGCGAGGACGTCGTGACCGCGCCGCTGTTGTCGGTGGCGCGGGCGGTGATCGAGTAGCTGCCGGCCGCCACGTTCGTCCAGTTGTAGCTGTACGGGGAGGTGGTGTCGGTGCCGAGCAGCGTGCTGCCCTGGTAGAAGTCGACCTTGGCGACCGTGCCGTCGGCGTCGGCGGCGGTGGCCGCGATCGGCACGGTGGCGGGGGCGGCGAAGGTCTGCCCGGCCGTCGGCGAGGTCAGCGAGACCGTGGGCGGGGTGTTGTTGCCGACGCCGCCGCAGGTGACGCCGTTCACCGTGAACGAGGTCGGGTTGGGGTTGCTGCCGGTCCAGGTGCCGTTGAAGCCGATGCTGGCGGAGGCGCCGGTCGCGAGGCTGCCGTTGTAGGGCATGTTCGTGCCGGTCACGCGGGTGCCGCTCTGGCTCCAGTTGGCGCCCCAGCCGCTGGGCGTGTACTTCTGCCCGGTGGTCGGGTAGTCGAAGGCCAGCGTCCAGGAGGTGATGGGGTCACCGGTGTTCTTCAGCGTGATGTTGGCGGTGAAGCCACCCTGGCCGGGGCTGCTCGTCCACTGGTTGGCCACGTACGTCACGTCGCACGAGACCGCGGCCTGGGCGGGGGCGGCCGCCAAGGCCGTGGTCGCGCCGGCCACGAGGACGAGGGTCGTGGCCACGGCGAGCCGCCTCGATAAGCGCGTCAGAAGGGGCGGAGGTCTGAATTTCACGGGGTCTCCAGGGAGTAGGGGTGTGGGAGCGCTCCCAATCGGGATTGTGGGTGTGCTCCGGCGTATGTCAACGAAATGGCCGCCCGGTAACCCCTCTGTTTCCTCTCACCTGCCTGCCCTAGATGAAAGTTTCATCATCGTTGAAGGGCATTCGCGGAGCATGCGGGGCCCCCGGCGGCGGCGCGAGGAGGTCCCTCTGTACACCGTCCCGACGGCGGCTCACGATGGGAGCGCTCCCAGCCACCTAGCACTGGAGATGATCGCAAGTGAGACTCCAACGCGGCCTCCGCAAATGGGCCGTGACCGTGACCGCCGCGAGTGTCGCGGCCCTAGGACTCGTCGTCGGCCAGAGCACGGCCGCCAACGCCGCGGTCGCCTGCGACGTGACCTACTCTGCCAACTCGTGGACGAGCAGCCCTGGTCAGGGCGGTTTCACCGCGAACATCACGTTGAAGAACACCGGCGACCCGATCACGTCGTGGTCGCTGGCCTTCGACTACCCGACCACCGGGCAGAAGTACACGCCCAGCGGCTGGGGCGCCAACTGGAGCCAGAGCGGCACCCGCGTCACCGGCACGAACATGCCCTACAACGGCAGCCTCGCCACCGGCGCCTCGGTGTCCGTCGGCTTCAACGGCACCTGGACCGGCACCAACCCCAACCCGACCTCGTTCAGCGTCAACGGTGTGACGTGCGGCGGCACCCAGCCGGTCACGCCCACCGTGGTGCTCTCGGCCAGCTCGATCGCCGTGCCCGAGGGTTCGACGGCCTCGTTCACCGCGCGCCTCTCCTCCGCGCCCAGCTCGAACGTCACCCTCACCACCGTCCGTACCAGCGGTGACACCGACCTGACCGTCAGCTCGGGCGCCTCGCTCACCTTCACCCCGAGCAACTGGAACACCCCGCAGACGATCACCCTGGCCGCCGCCCAGGACGCCGACACCGTCGCGGGCACCGCGAGCTTCAGCATCGGCGGCAGCGGCGTCACCGGCGCCACGCTCACCGCGACCGAGGTGGACGACGACGCCACGGTGGAGCAGTCCATCATCGTGACGCCGACCTCGGTGACCGTGCCCGAGGGCTCGACCGGCACGTTCACCGTGCGCCTGGCCGCCCAGCCCTCCTCCAGCGTGACCGTCACCACGACGGCGGGCAGCGGCGACGCCGACCTGACCGTCAGGTCGGGCGCCTCGCTCACCTTCACCACGTCGAACTGGAACACCCCGCAGACGGTCACCCTGGCCGCCGCGCAGGACTCCGACACGACCAACGGCAGCCGCACGTTCACCGTCGCCGCCACCGGCCTGACCTCGCGTACGGTCACCGCCACCGAGGCCGACGACGACGGCGGCCCCACCCCGACCCACGTGGAGAACCCGTACGCCGGCGCCACCGGCTACGTGAACCCCAACTGGAGCGCCAAGGCCGCGGCCGAGCCCGGCGGCTCCGCGGTCGCCAACACCTCCACCGCCGTGTGGATGGACCGCATCGCCGCCATCGCCGGCTCCAGCAGCGCCATGAGCCTGCGCGCCCACCTGGACGAGGCCGTCCGGCAGGACGCCGCCAACGGCTCCACGCCGCTGACCATCCAGGTCGTCATCTACGACCTGCCCAACCGCGACTGCTCCGCCCTGGCCTCCAACGGCGAGCTGCGCATCTCCCAGGACGGCTTCAACCGCTACAAGGCTGAGTACATCGACCCGATCGCGGCCATCCTCCGCGACTCCGCCTACGCGAACCTGCGCATCGTCACCATCATCGAGCCCGACTCGCTGCCGAACCTCGTCACCAACCTCAACAACTTCGCCGACTGCCGCGAGGCCAACGGCGCCGGCGGCTACCGTGACGGCGTCCGCTACGCGCTCGACAAGCTCCACGCCATCCCCAACGTCTACACCTACATCGACGCCGCCCACCACGCGTGGCTCGGCTGGGACTCGAACTTCCAGCCCGCCGTCAACCTCTTCTACGAGACCGTCGCCGGCACCGCCGCCGGCGTGGACAGCGTGGACGGCTTCATCGTCAACACCGCCAACTACTCGGCCACGACCGAGCCGCACTTCACCATCAACTCCACCCCGGGCGGCACCACGGTCCGCCAGTCCAAGTGGGTGGACTGGAACTGGTACGTGGACGAGCAGTCCTTCGCCCTCGCCCTCCGCACCGCCCTGATCGCCAAGGGCTTCCGCTCCGGGCTCGGCATGCTGATCGACACCTCGCGCAACGGCTGGGGCGGTAGCGCCCGCCCGTCCGGGCCGAGCAGCTCGACCAACGTGGACGAGTTCGTGAACGGCTCGCGCATCGACCGTCGTATCCACGCCGGCAACTGGTGCAACCAGAGCGGTGCCGGCCTGGGCGCCCGCCCGACCGCCGCCCCCGTCGCCGGTCTCGACGCCTACGTCTGGATCAAGCCTCCGGGCGAGTCCGACGGCTCCAGCCGGGACATCCCGAACGACGAGGGCAAGAGGCTCGACCGGATGTGCGACCCGACGTACACCGGCAACAGCCTCAACGGCAACAACATGACCGGCGCCAAGGCGGACGCGCCGCTGTCCGGCCAGTGGTTCTCCGCGCAGTTCCGCGAGCTGCTGGCCAACGCCTACCCGCCGGTCAACTGAGGATCACCTGAACCCGGCCGGCCGGGACCCCGCCTGACCCGGGGCTCCGGCCGGCCAGAGGGACCCGCCTGACCCGGGGCCCTCAGCCAACCGGACCGGGGTCCGGGCCTTCGCGCCCGGGCCCCGTTCCCATGGGGGTCATCCCCGGGCGCGCCGCCACTCCGAGATCTCCTCGTCCACGTCGTACGGCATCAGGTTGAGCGGCGGCCCCGACAGCCCCGTCCTGATCGCCTCCCTGATCCGCTCGTTGATCGCCTCCAGGACGCGCCGCACCTCGGCCTCGGTCCGCGCCCCGCGCGCCTCCCGCAGCGCCTCCTCCGCGTCCCTGCGCAGCATCAGCGTGGGCGGCAGCGGCATCGCGAGCCCTTCGCTCTCCACCTTCTGCTTGATCCACCACATGTCGTCCTGCGGTTTGTCCAGCCCCGGCAGCGGTTTGCCCGCGCCCGGCAGGTCGTCGAACTCCCCGCGTTCCTCGGCCTCGCGGATCTGCCGGTCGATCCAGCTCTCGAAGGGCATCCCGATCGGCTTGCGATCGCTCACGTGCGCTCCTTCACGCCAGGTTGTGGCTGGGCGCGAGAGGGGCACGCCAGCCGAGCACGGCTTCGGTCATGCGTACGGCGGCGACGGTCGCGGGCACGTCGTGCACCCGCAGGATCCGCGCCCCCTTGAGCACGGCGACGACGTTGGCGGCGATCGTGCCCTCGGTCCGCCGGCCCTGCGGCCGGTCGAGCGTCTCGCCGATGAAGTCCTTGTTGGACAGCGCGACCAGCGTCGGGTAGCCGATCGCGGTGATCTCCTCCAGGCGGCGGGTCAGCTCCAGCGAGTGGAAGGTGTTCTTGTTGAGGTCGTGGCCGGGATCGATGATGATCTTGTCGGGCGCGATGCCGGCCTCCAGCGCGTACGCCACCCGCTCCCGCAGATAGCCGGCCACCTCCGCCACGACGTCGTCGTAGCTGGGCCGGAAGACGCGCCGGCCGGGACCGCCCAGGCTGTGGGTGACCACGACGCCGGCCCCGGTGGCGGCGGCCACCTCGGCGAGGCCGGGCTCGCGCAGCCCGTTGGTGTCGTTGATGACGTCGGCGCCGGCCTCGATCGCCGCCCGCGCGACCTCGGGGCGGTGGGTGTCGACCGAGATGACCGCGTCGGTGACGGCCCTGACCTCGGCGATGACGGGGGCGACCCGGTCGATCTCCTCGGCGGCGCCGATCTCGGCCTGCGCGGCGCTGAAGGCGAAGCCGCCGATGTCGACCCAGTCGGCCCCGTCGTCGACCGCCCGCCTGGCCGCCGCGACGGCGCTGTCCAGCGCGTAGGTGCGGCCCTGGTCGTGGAAGGAGTTTGGCGTGCGGTTGACGATCGCCATCACGGCGACCTGGCGCGCGAAGTCGAACTCCCGCCGGCCGATGCGCCGGACCGGGGCGATGATCGCGGGGGAAAGCTGCTCGCGGCTCACCCTTCCGACCCTACCTGCCGCTACGCGGGCACCGCCGGGCGGCGGGCCCCTGACGAGGGCGGGCTCAGGCGGTGAAGCGGCCGTGCGGATGGGCCTCGCCGGCGACCCGGATGCGTCGCATGTGCCCCCGCGTGATGTGCCCGGGGGCCTTCGGCAGCCGCATGGTGATGCGGACCGTCGTGCCGAAGGGGCCGGTGCTGAAGTCCACCATGTCGCACAGGCGGCGGATGAGGTAGATGCCGCGTCCGTCGTAGCTCAGGTCGGACGGCCGGTGGTCGCCGGCCACGTAGCCGTCGGGGATGCCCTCGCCCCGGTCGGTGGTCTCCGAGCGGATGACGCCGTCCACGGTCCACAGCTTGATGTGCCCGTGCCCGCCCGCGTGCTCGACGGCGTTCACCACGCTCTCGTGCACGGCGAGGACGAAGTCGTCCAGACGGGGACCGCTCAGGCCGCAGTGTTCGGCCTTCTCGGCCACCGTGCGGCGGAGCCTGGTCACGTCCTGGAGCGTGAAGGGCTGGATCAGAAGGGTGCGCATGGCAGGCTCCTCCGACCTGGCCTGGACGCGCCGGCGCGCGGCGGCGGGCGGCGGCGGGCCGCCTCCGCCGTGCTGGCTCAGATCGGGAAGATCGAGGCGAAGGACCTGGCGAAAACCGGTCCGGGGAAAAGGGTCCATGGCGTTCCTCCGTGTCGTAGTGACACCCGGGGCCGCGCCTCAGGACCTCGCGTTCCCCCCTCCTCTTCCCGGAAGGATGGGGATTACACTCCGCGTTCGGGGCGGATCGGCGTCACGGGCGTGCGCCCATGCCGGAGGCGAGTTCCTTGACACGGCCGGCCGGGCCGCCGTCGGGGGCGAGCGGCGCGGTGTCCATGCCGGCGCCGTCGTGCAGCCCTTCGAACAGCTCACGCATGGCGTCCAGCGACAAGTGCCGCGGCCGCCAGCCCAGCACTTCGCGCGCGCGGTCGGTGTTCATGATCGGCAGCCGGATGGCTAGGTCGAGCAGCCCCGGCGAGGCGGGCACCAGCCTGAGACGCCAGGCCGCCGCGACGGCCGCCTTGGCGAGCCCCCGCGGCACCGGCACGGTGCGCGTGCCGAGCAGCTCGGCGAGGTCCCCGGGCGTGAGCACCGGTTCCGCGGCGATGTTGAACGCCCCTCTGACCTCGCGCACGACCGCGAGCCGGTAGGCCTCGGCCGCGTCATCGGCGTGCAGCACCTGCAGGCGCAGCCCGGGGATGTCCGGCACGAACGGGACGCGCCCCGCGGCGATCAGCCGCCGCGGCACCAGCGGCCCGGCGAACAGCCTGCGCTGCTCGGACGCCGCCGCCCGCTGGAAGATGAAGCCGGGCCGCATCCGCACCACGCGGATGCTCGGGTGGTCGTGCTCGAAGACGTCGAGCACCCGCTCGACGTAGGCCTTCTCCCGCCCGTACGCGGCGCCGGGCCACCCGTGCGTGGGCCAGCTCTCGTCCACCCGACGATCCTTGGGCCCGGGCGAGTACGCGCCCACGGACGAGGCGTGCACCAGCGCCTGCACCCCGGCCTCCGCGGCGGCGCGGAAGACCCGCATGCTGCCGAGCACGTTGGCCCGCCAGGTTGCCGCGGGGTCCCTGGTCGGCTGGAACAGCCACGCCAGGTGGACCACGGCGTCCGCACCGTCGAAGATCCGGGCCAGATCGCCGGATGCCACGTCGGCCTGCCGCCATTCCGTGCGGTCGACGCGCCAGCCGGGAAGCCGCCGCGCGACCCCGACGATCGAGGTCACGCGCTCGTCGGTGCTCAGCGCGCGCACCAGGCTGGTGCCGACGTTCCCGGTTGCTCCCACCACGACGACTCTCATGGAGGCACCGCTGCCCGCTGTCCTGCCGGTGAAACGCCCATCAGGGCCGCAACCGGTCCGGCCGACCGCGCACACCCCCACAAAAGCCGCTGAACGGACGGGCAGACCGCGTGTGACTGATGAGACGGATGAAGTCATGAGCAGTCCCAGACTCTTTACACGCTCAGTGTTGGGTGAGTAACTATTGGTGATATCCGATCGACCGAAGGAGCGCGCGCATGCCATTGGGCTTCACTGAGCCTTGCCTCGGCTCGCGCATCGACCACCACCTGAGCGCGTTCCTGGAAACCTGGCGGGCGCCACTCTCCGACCCGGACGTCGCGGTCGCCTACAACGTGCTGCGCGAGTTCGTGCTGGGCGGCGGCAAGCGCATCCGGCCGCAGCTGTGCTACTGGGGGTGGCGCGGCGCCGGTGGCGACGACTGCGACGAGATCATCACGGCCGCCGCCGCGCTGGAGCTGTGCCACGCGGGCCTGCTCATCCACGACGACATCATGGACGGCAGCGAGCTGCGCCGGGGCCGCGCCACCGTGCACAAGAGCCTGGAGCGGCTGCACGCGGGGCCGGGCGCGGAGGTCTTCGGCCAGGCGGGCGGCATCCTGCTCGGCACACTGAGCCTGGCCTGGTCCGACGCCATGCTGTCGTCCTGCGGGATCCAGCCGCACCGGCTGCGCGCCGCGCACCACCTCTTCGACACCATGCGCACCGAGGTGATCAGCGGCCAATACCTCGACATGCTCGCGCAACTGCGGGCCGGGGCGAGCGTCGAAGAGGCGCTGACCGTGATCCGCTACAAGACGGCCAAATACACCGTGGAGCGGCCGCTGCAGATCGGCGGCGCGCTCGCCGGGGCCGACGCGGAGCTGCTGGCGTCCTACTCCCGGTTCGGGGTGCCGCTGGGCGAGGCGTTCCAGCTCCGCGACGACGTGCTCGGCACCTTCGGCTCGGCCGCCGAGACCGGCAAGTCGGCGCTCGACGACCTGCGCGAGGGCAAGCACACCGTGCTCATCGCGCAGGCCCTGCGCCGTGCCTCGGCCGCCCAGCGCGAGCACCTGCGGCGCTGGCACGGCGATCCCGGGCTGAGCGAGGAGCGCGCCGCCGAGCTGCGCCAGATCCTGCTCGACACCGGAGCGGTCGCCGAGGTCGAAGACATGATCGAGAGCCGGGTGCGGGAGGCGGTCGCGGCGCTGGCCGAGGCCGAGATCAAGCCGGACGCCGCCGCCGCGCTCACCGTGCTCGCCGACCGGCTCGCACACCGCACCAGGTAGAAGGGTTTTTCCCGATGGGACGCGTACTTCTCGCGGCCCCGCGCGGCTACTGCGCGGGCGTCGATCGCGCGATCGTGACGGTGGAGCAGGCGCTGGAGCGCTTCGGCCCGCCCGTCCACGTACGCAAACAGATCGTCCACAACACCTCCGTGGTCGGCGAGCTGACCCGGCGTGGCGCGGTCTTCGTCGACGAGCTCGACGAGGTCCCCGACGGCGCACTGGTGATCTTCAGCGCCCACGGGGTGTCGCCGGAGGTCAAGGCCGAGGCCGAGCGGCGCGGGCTGCGCACCATCGACGCCACCTGCCCGCTGGTCACCAAGGTCCACAAGGAGGCGGTCAGGCTCGCCGCCGACGGCCACGAGATCGTGCTCATCGGCCATGCCGAGCACGAGGAGGTCGAGGGCACCGTCGGCGAGGCCCCCGGCCACATCCACGTCGTCGACCCGGCCCGTCCCGAGGAGGTGAGCGTCACCGGCGACGGCCCGGTGAGCTGGCTGTCCCAGACCACCCTGTCGGTGGACGAGACCATGCGCGCGGTCAGCGCGTTGCGCGAGCGCTTCCCGCACCTCGCCGACCCGCCCAGCGACGACATCTGCTACGCCAGCCAGAACCGCCAGGAGGCGGTGACCAGGATCGCGCCCGAGTGCGAGCTGGTCCTCGTCGTCGGCTCGGCCAACTCCTCCAACTCCCAGCGCCTGGTCGAGGTGGCACTGGAGGCGGGGGCGCGGGCCGCCCATCTGGTGGACAGCGCCGCCGAGGCCGACGAGCGGTGGCTGCGCGGCGTACGCACGGTCGGCGTCACCTCCGGCGCGTCGGCGCCGGAGCGGCTGGTCAGCGGGCTGCTCGACTGGCTCGCGGCCCGCGGCTTCGCCGACGTCACTCAGGTGACCCTCACCGAGGAGACCCTGACCTTCTCTCTTCCCCCCGAACTACGACCGACCCGCAACCCCGGCTAATCCAGCACGGAACAGGCAGGTAAGAGATGACAGAAACCACCCAGTCCGCCGCCCCCGAGAACGGCAACGGCCAGCTCAGCCTGAGCACCGAGGCCGCGAGGCAGCTCTCCACCACCACCAAGACGCCGCCGCAGATGCAGGAGATCACCTCGCGGTGGCTGCTGCGGCTGCTGCCTTGGGTGCAGTGCTCGGGCGGCGTTTTCCGGGTGAACCGGCGGCTGACCTACACCCTCGGGGACGGCCGCATCACCTTCAGCACCACCGGCTCGGAGGTTCGCGTCATCCCCGCGGAGCTGACCGAGCTGCCCGTGCTGCGCGGCTTCGACGACATGGAGGTGCTGGAGGCGCTGGCCGGCCGCTTCACCCAGCGGGAGGTGGAGGCCGGCGAGCAGATCGTCACCGAGGGCGCCGAAGGTGACCGGCTCGTCCTCATCGCGCACGGCCGGGTGGGCAAGCTGGCCCGCGGCGCGTACGGCGACGAGCAGGACCTCGGCGTGCTGGCCGACGGCGACCACTTCGGCGAGCAGGCGCTCACCGACGGCGCCCCGTTCGAGTTCAGCGCGCGGGCCAAGACCGCCACCACCCTGCTGACGCTGTCACGGCAGGACTTCGAGCAGGTCGCCGAGCAGTCGCCCGCGCTCCGCGCCCACCTGGAGAGCCTGGCCAGCAGCGGCGCCCAGGCCCAGAACGACTACGGCGAGGCCGCCATCGACATGTCCTCGGGCCACACGGGCGAGGCCACGCTGCCCGGCACCTTCGTCGACTACGAGCTGAGCCCCCGCGAGTACGAACTGAGCGTCGCCCAGACCATCCTGCGCGTCCACAGCCGCGTCTCCGACCTGTACAACCAGCCGATGAGCCAGCTCGACCAGCAGCTCCGCCTCACGATCGAGGCGCTGCGCGAGCGCCAGGAGCACGAGCTGATCAACAACAGGGAGTTCGGCCTGCTCCACAACGCCGACTTCAGCCAGCGCATCCGCACCCGTTCCGGCCCGCCGACCCCCGACGACCTCGACGACCTGCTCGCCACCGTGTGGAAGGAGCCGGCGTTCTTCCTCGCCCATCCGCAGGCCATCGCCGCGTTCGGCAGGGAGTGCAGCAAGCGCGGCGTCTACCCGCAGGCCAGTGAGGTCAGCGGGCACCGGGTGCCGGCCTGGCGGGGCGTGCCGATCTTCCCCTGCAACAAGATCCCGGTCTCCGGCAGCCGTACGACGTCGTTCCTGCTCATGCGGACCGGCCAGGAGAACCAGGGCGTGGTGGGCCTGCACCAGACCGGCATCCCCGACGAGTACCAACCGAGCCTGTCGGTCCGCTTCATGAACATCAACGAGAAGGCCGTGGTGTCCTACCTGGTCAGCGCCTACTACTCGTGCGCGGTCCTGGTGCCCGACGCGCTGGGCGTCCTGGAGGACGTCGAGCTCGGCAGGAACGACTAGCCCGGACCTGATCCGCCGGGGGATTGGTGGTGTTTCACACGTGACGGAGTCGGACCAGAGGCTCAGCCTCGACACCCAGGCGGCGCGCAGGCTCGCCACGACGACCAAGACGCCTCCGCAGGCGCGGGAGATCACCCCGCGCTGGCTGCTGCGGATGTTGCCGTGGGTCGACGTGGCGGCCGGCACCTACCGGGTGAACCGGCGGCTCACCTACCCGGTCGGGGGCGGCCGGGTGAGCTTCTACCGCACCGGGGCCCGGCTCCAGGTGATCCCACCGAGCCTGACGGAGCTGCCCCTGCTGCACGGGATGGCCGGCGGCGAGGAGCTGGAGCTGCTCGCCCGGTCGTTCCGGCAGCGGGAGTACGGCGCGGGCGACACGATCGCCCGCGCCGGCCGCCCGGCGGACGAGATCCTGCTGATCGCGCACGGCAAGGTCACCCAGCTCCAGGCCGGCGGCCACGGCGACCGGCTGGTGCGCGGCGCCCTCGCCGACGGCGACCATGCCGGCGGCGGCCTGCCGGGCGCGGCGTGGGAGTTCACGCTGGAGACCAGCACCCCGTGCACGGTGCTGGCCCTGCCGCGCGAGGAGCTGGACGCCCTGGCCGCGCGCACTCCGGCGCTGCTCGCCCAGATCGAGCGGCACCGCGACCGCCTGGCCAGGCCGCAGAACAAACACGGCGAGGCGGCGATCGCCCTGGCCGCCGGGCACCGGGGCGAGCACCCGCTGCCCGGCACGTTCGTCGACTACGACCCGGGGCCGCGCGAATACCCCATGAGCCTGTCGCAGACCGTGCTGCGCGTCCACACCCGCGTCGCCGACCTCTACGGCGACCCGATGGACCAGACCGAGCAGCAGCTCCGCCTCACGGTCGAGGCACTGCGCGAGTCCCAGGAGCACGAGCTGCTCAACAACCGCGAGTTCGGGCTGCTGCACAACGTCGATCCCCGGCAGCGGCTCTACACCCGGTCGGGGCCGCCCGGCCCCGACGACCTCGACGAGCTGCTGTGCCGCAGGAAGAAGTCCCGTCTCTTCCTCGCCCACCCGCGGGCGATCGCCGCCTTCCACCGGCAGTGCAGCGCCCGCGGCGTCTACCCCGACAGCGTCGAGCTGCACGGGACGCGGCTGACCGCCTGGCGGGGCGTGCCGATCCTCCCCTGCGACAAGATCCCGGTCACCCGGCGCGGCACCAGCACGATCCTCGTCCTGCGCACCGGCGAGGACGATCAGGGCGTGGTCGGGCTGCGTCCCGCCGCCGTCCCCGACCAGCGCGAGCCGGGGCTGAGCGTCCGCTTCACCGGCATCGACGCGCGGGGCATCGCCTCCTACCTGGTCAGCGCCTACTACTCGGGGGCGGTCCTGGTGCCGGACGCGCTCGGCGCGCTGGAGCACGTCGAGGTGGCCGGCTGAACGCTTTGAAGGAGCTTCGATGAGCCAACCGTTCCAACTGCCGGACTTCTACGTCCCGTACCCGGCCCGGCTCAACCCCCATCTGGAGGCCGCGAACACGCACTCCAAGCGGTGGGCGCGCGACATGGGCATGCTGGAGGGCTCGGGGGTGTGGGAGGAGTCCGACCTCGACGCCCACGACTACCCGCTGATGTGCGCCTACACCCATCCCGACTGCGACGCCGACGAGCTGTGCCTGATAACCGACTGGTACGTGTGGGTGTTCTTCTTCGACGACCACTTCCTGGAGGTGTTCAAACGCTCCGGCGACCTGGAGGGCAGCCGGGGCTACCTGGCCCGGCTGGGGGCGTTCATGCCGATGGGCGATGACCTGTCCATGCCGGAGCCGGCCAACCCGGTGGAGGCCGGGCTGGCCGACCTGTGGGTGCGCACGGTGCCCGGCATGTCGCGGGACTGGCGCGAACGGTTCGCCGAGAGCACCCGCAACCTGCTGAACGAGTCGCTGTGGGAGCTGGCCAACATCAACAAGGGCCGGATCTCCAACCCGGTCGAGTACATCGAGATGCGCCGCAAGGTCGGCGGCGCCCCCTGGTCGGCGGGGCTGGTGGAGCACGCCGTGGGGGCCGAGGTGCCGGCCCGGCTGGCCGCGACCCGGCCGCTGCGGGTGCTCAAGGACGCCTTCTCCGACGCCGTCCACCTGCGCAACGACCTGTTCTCCTACGAGCGGGAGGTCGGTGACGAGGGCGAGCTGAGCAACGGCGTGCTGGTGCTGGAGACCTTCCTCGGCTGCACCACCCAGGAGGCCGCGAACGCGGTCAACGACCTGCTGACCTCGCGGCTGCAGCAGTTCGAGCACACGGCGGTGACCGAGCTCGGGCCGCTGTTCGCCGAGCACGGCGTCGATCCGGTCTCGGCGGCCGGGGTGCTGGCCTACGTCAAGGGGCTGCAGGACTGGCAGTCGGGCGGGCACGAGTGGCACCTGCGTTCCAGCCGCTACATGAACCAGCAGGCGGGGGCGAGCCGGCCGCTCGGCATGTCGTCGGTGATCGACCTGCTGGGCGCCAAACGGGTCAGGAACTTCACGCGGGTGCCGTACGAGCGGGTGGGGCCGAGCGTCATCCCCGACGATCTCTACGTGCCGTTCCCGCTGCGGCTGTCGCCGCATCTCGACGACGCCCGGCGGCACATCGTCGAGTGGTGCGCGGCGATGGGCATCCTGGAGGCCCAGCCGGGGGTGGCCGGCTCGGCGGTGTGGGACGAGCGCAAGCTGGTCGACTACGACCTGGCGCTGTGCGCCGCCGGGCTGCACCCCGACGCGACCCCCGAAGAGCTGGACCTCGCCTCGTTCTGGCTGGCCTGGGGGACGTACGGCGACGACTACTTCCCCGCGGTCTTCGGCCGCACCGCCAACCTGGCCGCCGCCAAGATCACGGTGGACCGGTTCTCGGCATGCATGCCGCTCGACGGCTCACCGGCGCCGCCGCCCGCGAACGCGCTGGAGCGCGGTCTCGCCGACGTCTGGGCCCGTACGGCCGGCCCCATGCCGCCCGGGCATCGCCGCAGGCTGCGCGAGGCGGTGGAGAAGATGTGCCAGGGGTGGCTGTGGGAGCTGGCGGGCGAAGTCGCGCATCGCGTGCCGGACCCGGTCGACTATCTGGAGATGCGCCGGCTGACCTTCGGCTCCGACCTGACCATGAACCTCCGCCGGCTGCGCCACAGCCGGGGCGTCCCGGACGAGGTCCATGCCAGCGGTCCGATGCGGGCGCTGGAGAACGCCGTAATGGACGCGGGCTGCCTGATCAACGACATCTTCTCCTACCAGAAGGAGATCGAGTTCGACGGCGAGGTGCACAACTGCGTGCTCGTCGTCCAGAGCTTCTTCGACTGCGGCTATCCGGCCGCGCTGCGGATCGTCACCGACCTGCTGGCCGCGCGGGTCCGGCAGTTCGAGCACATCGTGGCGAACGAGCTGCCGATCGTCTGCGCGGACTTCGGGCTCGACGCCGAGGCGCGCGCCGACCTCGACGGCTTCCTGAGCGGGCTGCGCGACTGGCTCGCCGCCATACTCAACTGGCACCGGGGCTGCTTCCGCTACGACGAGGAGAGCCTGCGCCGGCACCACCGGCCGCCGGCTTTCACGCTCGGCGGCCCCACCGGGCTCGGCACCTCGGCGGCGCTCGCCTTCGCCGCGCTGCCCGGCAGGTGACGCTGCCCGGCAGGTGACAACGCTCCTTAGATGGGCAGGTGATGGGCTCGGGACTCGTGGTGCCAGCCCATCAGCCGCAACAGCCGGAGCTGGTACGACGTCAGGTTGCGCAGCCTGATCCAGCGCTGCTCCGGCGGCAGGCCGGGCAGGGCCAGCACGCGCAGTCCCGAGACGTCGATGAAGGTCAGTCCGCCGGTGTCGACGACGACCTGCCGGCCCTGGCTGCAGCCCGTCAGGGCGACGGCCAGGGCGTAGCTGTTGGAGGCGTCGACCTGGCCGACCAGCGTGACGGCCGGCCCCTCGGCCGCCGCGCATACTGTGGCCTTGAGCTGCTCGTCCTGGTAGAGCAGCCGCTCTTCGAGACGGTTCACGCTCTTCGCACCCCCCTACACGCAGGCTCCCCGGGGGTTTGTGGCCGGGCGCCCGGTTCGGCGCCGTCAGCCAGAACCAAGGCTACACGAAGTATGTTTCACTATGTAATCTTCGCGAGAATATGACCGAATTGGCGCGGAATCCTGAAGGGGTGCTCCCGGCGGTCTTTTCTCGCGTGATCCGCGACCCGGCAGTGCCGTGTGGGCCGGAGTTAGATGCCCCATCTGCCCGTTTTGCCATGGATCTTCCCG
This sequence comes from Nonomuraea wenchangensis, assembly GCF_900111685.1. Classification (GTDB taxonomy): domain Bacteria; phylum Actinomycetota; class Actinomycetes; order Streptosporangiales; family Streptosporangiaceae; genus Nonomuraea; species Nonomuraea wenchangensis. Next base: position 363,112 of record NZ_FOHX01000004.1, on the reverse strand, counting down.
TCCCGGAAATTTCGCGACTCGTCCGTTTATGTCGGAAGACTTGCCGCGAAATTCGGCGGTATAGAAGCCACACAGCAGACAACGCTCACAAACGGGCTATGCGGGGATGGTGAAGACAAGTGACCGGGAAAGGATCGGCGGCGCGGGTGCTCGCGTGCGGGCTGGCGTGCGTACTGGCGTCCGTTCTTCAGGCGGACGCGGCGCTGGCCGCACGGAAGGCGCGCTCGGCCGCCGCCGGAAGCATCGCGCTGCGCGCGGCGCTGGAGATGATCGGCGTGCCCTACTCGTGGGGCGGCGGCGGGGTGCACGGGCCCGGCTTCGGCATCGGGAAAGGCGCCGGCACGAAGGGCTTCGACTGCTCGGGGCTCACCGAGTACGCCTACGCGCAGGTCGGGACGGCCATCGGGACCACGTCGCAGGAGCAGTGGCGCTCGGGGACGCGGGTGCCGAAGGAGTCGATCGAGCCCGGTGACCTGGTGTTCTTCGACAACGACCGGGACAGTCCCGGGCCGGAGCACGTGGGGATCGCGGTGGACGCGACGACGATGGTGCACGCGCCGTACACGGGGGCGTTCGTGCGGACGGACCCGCTCGACCGGCCCGACTTCCTGGGAGCGGTACGGCCGGGGGTCGGCCGCGCGGATCTGTGAGGACAGGGGCCAGGAAACGAGCAGTGCGGCCCCCGGCCGGCCCCTCGCGAAAGGGCCGGCCCGGAGCCGCACGACGCCCGTACGGATGCGGCGGCCGACCGGGCTCCTCGTGGTCTCGCGAATCACCACGCCGAGCCCCGGTCGCTCACCTGGGCACCAGGAAGGCGACTGGCCGAGCGGCTCCGCGTACGGGAGCCGCGATCAACCTTCCTGCTTGCGCCGTCCTCAGCTGATGTAGGTGCCGGCGTTGTGCAGGTCGACGTTCCGGTTGCCGTCGCCGACCTCGGGCTGGTTGTTGTTCAGCACGTCGAGGTCGATCTCGTCGGCGAGCTGGATGATGTTGACGTCGAGGTTGTTGAGCGAGTGGTTGGCCACGTCGTTCAGGACGTCGTCGACGATCTGCCACTGGCTCAGGACGGCCTGGCCGCTGTTGTTGGGGCGGGGGTCGACGTTGGCGGTGGCAGCAGAGGCCGAGAAGCCGAAAGCGACGGCCGCGATCGCTGCACCCGCGAGGATACGACGGATCATGATTGTTTCCTCCATGGATCGGCGCGGAATTCCCGACGCCATAGTCGTTTGTGCAGGGCTGTGAGGTGCCGGGAATAACAATCGCGGCAGGTCGCTGGTTCCGCAACTCGTATTGCCATTCCAAGGGTCAAGCGGACGCCTCGGTTTCTTGGCGTTAGGTTTTGATTCGCTTCGGCGAGGTACTACATATATTTCGCCCGCCCGGGCCGCCGAAAGGCGGGCGTTTTAGCCGGGGGCGGGAAATGCGCGATCGGCTATCACCTCGGGATGAAGGATGATCACCCCAAACTTGGGATGATCCAGCACCGCCGGAGGCAACCCCAGGCCCCTTCCCGGATTCGGCGCCGGTGGGATAGTAATCAGTCATGAATACTGAAACGCCGGAACTCGTCGGGGCGGCGGTCGAGCGGGCGCGTGCCGCCGGGTTCGCCTTCTCCTGCGACCCGGCCGTCGGCCGCCTGCTCGCCGTGCTGGCGGCGGGGGTGCCCGAGCGCGGGCGGGTCCTGGAGCTCGGCACGGGCACGGGTGTGGGCACCGCCTGGCTGGTGAGCGGGCTGCTGCCGCGGCGGGACGTGACGGTGACGAGCGTCGAGCTGGATCCGGAGCGGGCCGCGCTGGCCGCGTCCGGTGACTGGCCGGGCTTCGTGGACCTCCGTACGGGTGACGTGCTGGAGCTCCTACCTGGGCTCGGCGCCTTCGAGCTGATCTTCGCCGACGCGGAGGCCGGCAAGCAGGTGGGGCTGGAGCTGACCATCGCCGCGCTCGGCCCACGCGGGGTGCTGGTGGTGGATGACATGACGCCGGCGCCCGGCGTGACGTGGGACGCGGGGTTCGCGGCCCGGCAGGAGGAGGTCCGGCGCACCCTGCTCGGCCATGAGCGGCTGGCCGCCGTCGAGCTGGGCGGTCACGGCTCGGGTGTCATCCTCGCCACGGCCAGAAATTAGGCAAATCCACAGTAAATGCACAAATAGCCGACGCTTTTCGTTCGAAGGGAAATACAGTACACGGGGCGGAAGCCGTGGCAGGATTGACCACGGGCCGGAACCATGGCGAGATGCCGATTGAGGAGCATAGATGCGGAGTGCTCACAATATGGGCGACATGACCGAAATACCGGATCGTGATTCCCTGCAATCCGGACCGAGCGCGCTGCGCCTGCTCATCGGCGCTCACCTGCGCCGCCTCCGTGAGGCGGCCGACGTCACCCGCGAGGCCGCCGCCTACGCCATCCGCGGCTCACGGTCGAAGATCAGCCGCTTGGAGGCCGGCCGCACCAGCTTCAAGCCGCGCGACGTGAGCGACCTGCTCGACCTCTACGGCGTACGCGACCGGGCCGAGCGTGACAGCCTGCTCGCCCTGGTCGCGCAGGCCAACGCGCCGAGCTGGTGGCACGAATACCGCGACGTCGTCCCCGACTGGTTCGAGCCCTACCTCGGGCTGGAGCAGGACGCCGCGCTCATCCGCACCTACGGCGTCCAGCACGTCCCCGCCCTGCTGCAGACCGAGGACTACGCCCGCGAGGTCATCACCCGCAACCACGGGGGCGAGCCGGACGCGCGGATCGCGCGCCTGCTCACGGTGCGCCTGCGCCGCCGCCGCGCCCTCGACCCGCCCGTCCCGCGCAGGCTCTGGGCGGTGCTGGACGAAGGCGCGCTGCGCCGCCGGGTGGGCGACGAGGACATCATGCGGGCCCAGCTCGAACACCTCGCCCGCATGGCCGAGCTGCCCAACGTCACGCTGCAGGTGTTCCCGTTCGCCCACGGCTCCGCGCTCGGCGGGGTCGGCCCGGTCACCCTCCTGCGCTTCGCCCAGGAGGAGCTGCCCGACGTGGTCTACCTCGAACACCTCACCGGCGCCCAATACCTCAACAAGGAGAGCGAGGTGCGCCACTACCGCCACCTGCTCAACGAGCTGGGCGTGCACGCCCCGCCCCCGGCCGAGACCCCGGCGATCCTGCACGGGATGATCCAGCGCCTCTGACGGGGGGCGTGGTCAGGGCTTGCGTGCGACCCCGCACAGCGCGTCCACCTCGGCGAGCGAGGCCATGGGGTCGGGGTCGGGCCGCCAGCGCGTGATCGACACCACGCCCGGCTCGACCAGCTCCAGCCCGTCGAAGAAGCGGGCGAACTCCGCGCGGCTGCGCAGCTGGTAGGGCGCCCCCGGCCCCTCGTTGTGCTCTTCCTGGGCCCGGTCGAGCGCCTCGCCGGTGACCACGTTGACGCCGTCCCACATGGCGAGGTAGCTGCCGGACGGCAGGGCATCCATCAGCCGCCCGACGATCGAGTAGGCCCCGTCCTCCTCGCTCACATAGCCGGCGATGCCCATGAGCATGAGCGCGACCGGCTTTGTCAGGTCGAGGGTGCCCGCCGCGGCGGCGATGATCTTCTCGGGCTCGCGCAGGTCGGCGTCCACGTAGTCGGTCGCGCCCTCCGGGGTGCCGACCAGCAGGGCGCGGGCGTGGGCGAGCACCAGGGGGTCGTTGTCGACGTAGACCACCCGGCAGGCCGGGTCGGCGCGCTGGGCGACCTCGTGCGTGTTGTCCACGGTCGGCAGGCCGGTGCCCACGTCGAGGAACTGCCGCACCCCCGCCTCCTCGACCAGGTGCCGCACGATGCGGGCGAGCAGGTGCCGGGACAGGCGCGCGATCTCGACGATGTCGGGGAAGGCGGCGCTGAACTGGTCGCCGGCCTCCCTGTCCACGTCGTAGTGGTCCTTGCCGCCGAGCCAGTAGTTCCACATGCGGGCGGCGTGCGGGACGCCGGTGTCGATGCGGGGTGAGACGGCCTCTCCGGCGGCGTACGGTTCTCCGGTCATGGAGCTGCTCCAGTGATGTCGGATCCGCGGGATCTTCAACCTAGCGTTCCCGACTGTCCGCCTTCCAGGCCCTGGAGCGGTTTCATCGATCTTGGTCGCCGAGCCGGTCGAGGGCGGCGGACAGCCGGCGGACGGCCTCCAGGCACCGCTCGGCCTCCTCCGGGCCCAGCTCGGCGACGAGCGCGTCGGAGAACTCACCGTGCCCCGGGTTGATCTTGGCGATGGCCTCCCGCCCGGCCGCCGTCGGCTGGAGCAGCTTGGCCCTGCGGTGCGCGGGGTTGGGCCGGTATTCGGCGAGGCCGCGCTCCACCAGCAGGTCGGCGATGCGCTGCACGCCCTGCCTGGTCATCCCCATCGCGCGGGCGATCCCGGAGACCGGCAGCGGCTCGCCGAGCACCGCCCCGAGCACCTGCCACCAGGCCGCCGTCATGCCCGCGGGCCGGGCCAGCCCCTCCGCGATGTGGAGGAACTGGCCGTTGAGGCGGAAGGCGCCGAGCGCCAGCCCGGACACCAGCCGCGCGTTGTCTCTCATGCAGCCATCAGCACCTCGTACGCGCTCGGGTCGCTCCGCGAGAACAGCCGGAACCAGGCGTCCAGGATATCGGGACGGTAGGCGTCGAGCCGGCGGAAGATCTCCCTGGCGAAGGCCACCGGCTCCGTGGGCCCGGCCGTGACGAGGTCGCCGTCGAGCACAGCGTCCTGGTCGAGGTAGCGCTTCGCGCCCGCGTAGCCCTGCTGGGCCTCCAGGTACTGGACGGCGCCGCTGGTGTGGTCGCGGTCGTCGAGCAGGCCCTCCCTGGCGAGCCCGGCCGTGGCGCCGCAGATGGCCGCGACCGGCACGCCGGCCGCCAGGAACTCCCCTGCCTTACGGGCGAAGGGGGCGAGCCGGTCACCCGCGTCCCACAGCGTGGCGCCGGGCAGGATCAGCAGCGCGCTCTCCTCCGGGGAGAGCCGGTCGAGCGTGAGGTCGGGGACGATCCGGGCGCCGCCCATGGTGACCACGGGGTCGGCGGTGAGGCCGACGGTGACGATCTCGTAGCCGCCGGGTTCGCGCTGGTAGACGCCGCTGCGCAGGTGCGCGGTGGCGTGACCGGTCTCCCAGTCGGCGAGCGTGTCGTAGACGGCGTGGTGCACGATGGGCTTCATGACAGCATCCTGTCATTTGGACATCATGTTGTCAATCTCAACCCGTGCGAGGATAGGCGCATGGCAGAGATCGTCGGCGGTGGACGTCCGGTCAACGACGCCGAACGGCGCGTCATCGCATATCTGCGCGACCACGCGCCCGCCGACTGGCTGCTGCTGCACAACATCGAGGTCCCGCGCGGCAACGACGTCTTCGAGGTGGACCTGCTCGTGCTGACCGGCCACTCGCTCGTGGTCGTCGACGTCAAGGGCACGCGGGGACGCATCGAGGTGTCCGGCACGCGCTGGTTCCCGCCCCGGCGGGAGGCGTTCGGCTCGCCGGTGGCCAAGCTGCGGGGCACCGCCAAGGCGCTGAAGGGCCTGCTGGTGTCCAGGTCCACCCAGCTCGAACGGGTCTACGTCGACGCCCTGGTCGTGCTCAGCTCCCCCGACGCCGAGCTGATCGACCCGGCCGGGCGCGACGCCGTCAACGTCACGACCGTGCCCGAGCTGGTGGCCACGCTGAGCGACGTCTCGCGGGTGCGGCGCGGGTGCAGCCCGCACGTGCGCCCCTACATGACGGCCGTGCTCGACGCGCTCAACCAGACCGTACGCCGCAGCACCGCGCCGCCCCGCTTCGGCAACTGGGAGGTCGAGGAGCAGCTCGGCGGCGACGCCAAGGTCACCGAATACCGCGCGTTCAACGCCACGCTGCCGGGCAGCGAGACCGTGCTGCTGCGGGTCTACCAGGCCGACCCGCTCGCCGACCACGAGTCGCGGGCGGCCGAGCGGCAGCGCATCGCCAACGCCTACCAGAGCCTGACCCGCATCCCGCCGCACCCGTGCGTGGTGCGCTCGCGCGACTTCTTCGCCATCGACGACGAGAGCCGGTTCGTGCTGGTGCTCGACGACGTGCACGGCCAGTCGCTGCACCTGTCGCCGCCCCGGGGCGCGCGCATGAGCGTGCTCCAGGACCTGCTGAGCGGGCTCGCGCACGCCCACGCCAACGGCGTCGTGCACCGCGCGCTCACCCCGGCCAGCGTGCTGGTCACCGACGACGGCCACGCCGTGCTCACCGGGTTCGACTACGCCAAGCTCGGCCCGCGCAACTACACCGTCGCCCACGAGCTGGGCAACGTGCTCGACGCCCACTACGTCGCTCCCGAGTGCCACGAGCGGCCCGACCGGATGACCACGGCCTCCGACGTCTACTCCGCCGGGGTGATCGCCCATCAGCTCCTCACCGGCGAGCTGCCCACCAGCGCCGACGCCGACGACCCCGGCGTGCCGGAGGTGGTGCGCCGGATGCTCGACCACTCACCCGCCAAGCGGCCGTCCGCGGCCGAGGCGCTGCAGGCGCTGACCGCGCCGCCGCCCCAGCGCTCCCGTCTCGGCCGGCTGGTCCGCCGCCTGGTCTCCCGCCCGTCCTAGTGGTCAGCCCGTCCTGGTGGTCAGCTCGGCAGGGTGATGGTGTCGAGGACGTCGATGACGTAGATCCTGGGCTCGTCCGCCGCCGCCGGGACCGCGAGACGGCAGCCGACGTGGCGGCCGGGCAGCGCGTCCAGCCAGGCCGGGGGCGCCGCGCCCGGTTTCAGGGTGAAGGCGCCCGGCCCGCCCCGCCGGTACGTCGAGTCCACGATCGCCCGTGACGGCCAGGCGGCGGCGACGTACTGGACGATGACCTTGGCCCCCGCCCGGATCTCCCGGCCGGAGCCGTCGATGAGGACGCGGGGCGGGTCGGCGGGCGTCAGGTCGGCCGGCACGACCGGCAGGGTGCGCCCCACCAGCCGCGCGTCCGGCGGGTAGCCGCCCAGGATGTCGAAGACGACGACGAGCGTGTCCGCGGGCGACACCCCGGCCCACGGCAGGCCGGGCCCGAGCGCGTCGGCGGCCGGCCCGACCAGCATGACCCGGCTGCCCGCCGGATGGCCGATGAGCGAGCGCCGCCAGACCTCCGTAACCTGCCGGCCGTCGAAGACGACCGTGGTGGGCCGGCCGGAGTCGAAGGTGCTCAGGTAAGGCTGGTTGCCGGCCCAGCGGCGGATCTCGACGTCGGCGAGCACGACGTCCCCCGGCTGGGTGCGCCGCCCGCTGCCCGCCGACAGCACGGTGACGCGGGGCAGGCGGCCGGGCCGGCCGGCGGGGACGGAGACGACCGGCCTGCTGCCGAAGGCGCCGCTGACGACGGGCTGCGCGCCCTCCTCGGCCCCCGTGTGGGAGGCGGAGCCGCACGAGGTGGCGAGCATCAGGATGGCGGGCCAGAACAGGCGCACGGTCTTCCTCCAGGACACGAAAGATCCGAGAGGTTCTTCGCCGCGCGGCGCACAAGGAAAGCCTGCGCTTCGTCCATCTCCCGACAAAGGCGCGGGACACTGGTGGACGTGAGCAAGCCCAGCCTGGCGCGGAGGGTCGCGGACGCGGCGGAGATCGCGCTGACCACCCGCAAGTACGTGACGTTCATCGACGTGGTCACCGGGCTCCGCTGGCTGCACTCGCGGCACGTCGACCTCTGGCGGCAGGGCCGGGCGCCCACGCTGGCCGGCCTGGCGGCGGTGGACGAGGACCGGCTGGCGGCGACGGCCGCGCTGCTGAAGGACTGGGCGCTGGCCAAGGGGCTCAAGCCGGTCGACACCCCTTACGTGGCCGGCACCCGCGACCGCCGCGAGCTGCGTTTTACCGCCGGCCACCCGCAGGAGCCGTTCCGCGTCCACTGGATCTCGCCCGAGCTGAGCGAGGCGCGGGTGCGCCGGCTCACCGAGCGGCAGAGCAAGGCGCCCGACCTCGTGGCGGTGGCGCCGCTGGAGTCCTGGACGTGCGCGGCCTGCGGCGACACCGGCCCCTACCTGATCATGGAGGAAGACCGTCCCCACTGCCTGACCTGCGCCGACCTCGACCACCTGGTGTTCCTGCCGTCGGGGAACGCGGCGCTGAGCCGCCGGGCCAAGCAGGAGAGCCGCCTCGCCGCCGTGGTCGTGCGCTACAACCGGCGGCGCAAGGTCTACCAGCGCGCCGGCCTGCTGGTGGAGCAGGCCGCGCTGGAGGCGGCCGAGGAGCGGTGCCTGGCCGACGAGGAGGCGCGCGAGCGCCGCCGCGAACGCGACCGGGTCCGCCGGGCCGAGCAGGACGTGGAGTTCCAGGCCAGGATGGCGGCCGAGATCGCCCGGCTGTTCCCCGGCTGCCCCGAGCAGCGGGCGCGGGACATCGCCGAGCACGCCGGCCAGCGCGGCAGCGGCCGGGTCGGCCGTACGGCGGCGGCCAGGGCGCTCGACGAGAACGCGATCACCCTGGCCGTGATCGCGTCCATCCGCCATCTGGACACCGACTACGACGAGCTGCTGATGTCCGGAGTGCCGCGCATGACCGCCCGCGAGCGGATCAAGGACCGTATCGAGGGCAAGCTCGCGGAGTTCCGCGGGCCCCGCGCGCGCGGCTAGCGCGAGGCGGACGGGCTGCGGTAGGCGACGCGGCCGTCCAGCATGGTCAGCCACGCGTCCACGCCGGACAGCTGGTCGGTGGCGAGGGCGGTCACGTCCGCGTCCAGCACCACCACGTCGGCCAGCTTGCCGGGCGTGAGCGAGCCGATCCGGTCCTCCATGCGCAGCGCGTACGCCGCGTCGATGGTGTGGGCGCGCAGCGCCTCCTCCAGCGTGACCGCCTGCTCGGCGCCGATCGGCCCGTCCTCGCGGGTGCGCCGGCGCACCGCGTTGGAGACCGTCTCCATGGGCCGCAGCGAGGAGACGAACGAGTCGCTGGACAGCACCGGCCGCAGCCCGGCGTCGATCTCCTCGCGCATCGGCTGGAGCCGGTGCGCCCGCCGCTCGCCGAGCCGGCGCACGAAGTCGGTGCCGCTGTCGTACAGGAAGTTCGGCTGGTTGACCGGGATCACCCCGAGCGAGGCGAACTCCCTCACCTGGGCCGGCGTCGGGTGGCCGCAGTGCTCGATCCGGGGGCGGGCGTCGTCGCCCGAGACCGCCACCGCCGCCTTGATCGCCTCCAGCGAGTAGCCCATCGCGCGGTCGCCCTGGGTGTGGATGCCGACCTGCCAGCCCGCGACGGCGGCCCGGCGCACCAGGTCCGTGAGCTCGTCGGGGTGGTGGTAGAGCGAGCCGGTGAAGTTGTCGCCGTACGGCTCGTCGAACATGGCGGTGCCGCCGAGCAGCGTCCCGTCGCAGTAGAACTTCATCGCGCCGAAGCGCAGCCGGTCGTCGCCGAACGGCCCGGCGAGTCCAACCTCCGTCAGCTCGTCCAGCAGGTGGGACAGCGGCATGACGACCGTACGGACCGGCAGCGTGCCCGCCGCGTGCGCCGCCCGGTAGACCTTGAGCTCGCGCCGCGAGACCTGGGGGTCGCAGACCGTCGTCACCCCGGCCCGCAGGTACGTCTCCCGCGCCCCCTCCAGCCAGCCCAGAAGCTGCTCGCCCGGCAGGTCCACGTGGAAGTTCGGGCCGTGGCAGCCGATGTCCACGGCCACCGGCAGCAGCAGCTCCATGGCGGAGTCCAGCACCATGCCGGTGAGCCGGCCGCCCTCGTCGCGCAGGAACGACCCGCCCGCCGGGTCGGCCACGTCGTCACCGATGCCGCGCCAGGCGAGCGCCGCCGAGTTGACCACCGCCTGGTGCCCCGACACGTGGTAGACGATCACCGGGTGCTCGGTGGTGGCCTCGTCGAGCTGCCCTCGGGTGGGCCGGCCGCCGGGGTACTTGGCGTCGTCCATGCCGTACGCGCGGATCCACTGCCCGGCGGGCGTACGCGCCGCCTCGGCGGCGACGGCCGCGACCAGGTCGGCCGCGCTGCCCACCGCCGGGTAGCGCGCGTCCACCGCCACCAGGGTCTCGGCCGTGGACAGCAGGTGGTTGTGCGGGTCGATGAAGCCCGGCAGCACGCTGCGCCCGCCCGCCCGCACGACCTCGGCGCCCGGCCCGGCGACGGCCAGCACGTCCGCCTCGCGGCCCACGGCCAGGATCCGGCCGTCGCGGACGGCGACGGCCTCGGCGGAGGGGTTCGCGGGGTCCATGGTGAGGACCTTCGCGCCGGTGATGACGGTGGTGGACACTAGGTCTCCTTGTCGGTGAGGACTTGCTTGTACGGGCGGGCGGGCGCGGTCAGACGGTCGTCGGCACGCGGTCGCGGTGGCGGGGCGCCACGGCGAGGCAGACGACGCTGAGCACGCACATGCCGACGAGCAGCGCCACGGCCGGCCACGCGGCGCCGCCGGCCCCGGCCACCAGCGCCGTGGCGACCAGCGGCGACAGGCCGCCGAAGATCGCGCCGGCGCCCTGATAGGCGAGCGAGATGCCCGTGTAGCGCACCTGCGGCGGGAACATCTCGGACAGGATGGCCGCCATGGGCCCGTAGGTGCCCGAGGTTGCCAGCCTCATGAGGCCGAGCAGCCCGAAGATCAGGAGCGTGTTGTGCGAGCCGAGCACCGCGAACTGCGGCACGGCGAGCACGGCGGTGGCGACCAGGAACCAGATCGCGACCTTCCGCGAGCCGAACTTGTCGCCCATGTAGGCGATGCCGAGCGTGGCCACCAGCTCGACGAACGCGGCGAAGCTCAGGCCGTTGAGTATGAGCTGCTCGGACTCGCCGACCGAGGGCCCGGTGGCGTACGCCAGCAGGAACGTCGTGAGGATGTAGTAGCCGCCGATCGCGACCGGCAGCGTGCCGATGCCGAGCAGCACCGAGCGCCAGGACGTACGGAAGACGGCCTTGATCGGCATCGCGCTCTTCTCGGTCCGCGCGAAGACCGGCGACTCCTCCACGCGGAGCCTGATCATCAGGCCGACCAGCACCAGCACGGCCGAGACGATGAACGGCACCCGCCAGCCCCACGACATCAGCGCGTCCTCGCCGAACAGCGTGATCAGGCTGAAGGCGCCGGTCGCGAGCAGCGCGCCGGCGGGGTTGCCGAGCTGGGCGAACCCGCCGTAGAAGGTCTTGCGGCCCTCGGGGGCGTGCTCGACCGCCATCAGCACGGCGCCGCCCCACTCGCCACCGACCGCGAGGCCCTGCACGAAGCGCAGCAGCACCAGCAGCGCGGGGGCGAGCGCGCCGATCGACGCGTACGTCGGCAGCACGCCGACCGCGAACGTCGCCACGCCCATCATCAGCAGCGTGACCACCAGCGCCGACTTGCGGCCCACCCGGTCACCGAAGTGGCCGAACACGATGCCGCCGAGCGGCCGGGCGAAGAAACCGACCGCGTAGGTCGCGAAGGACGCCATGAGCGCGACGGCCGGACTGCTCGCGTTGGGGAAGAACAGATCGTCGAAGATCAGCGCGGCGGCCGTCGCGTAGACGTAGAAGTCGTACCACTCAATGGTGGTCCCGATGAAAGCGGCTCCGGCCGCCCGGGTGGCACGTTTCACTGGTTCCTCCGGGGTGTCTGGGGGCTGCGACGACGATAAGCGCAGGTCAGCCGGATGGGGTCGAGCCAAAACGCACTCCGGAGGGTGCGTTAGAGTGCGGTATGCACCACATGGAGAGGCGCTCATGGCGCTGACGGTCGCCAGGACGATGGCGCTTCCCGGGATGCGCATGCGGCTGCTGGCCGGGCGCTCCGGCACCTGGCGGGCCGTGCGCTGGGCGCACGTGTCGGAGCTGGCCGACCCGGTGCCGTGGCTGTCCGGCGGCGAGCTCGTCATGACCATCGGGCTGGGGCTGCCCGCCGAGCCGGACGGCCGCCGGGCCTACGTCGAACGGCTCGCCGCGGCCGGCTGCGCCGCGCTCGCCTTCGCCCTGCACGAGGCCATGGAGGAGGTGCCGGACGACCTCCTCGACGCCGCCGACGCCTGCGGGCTGCCCGTCCTGGAGGTGCTGACCTCGTTCATCTCGGTGACCGAGGCGGTCGCGCGCTGGCACGCCGACGAGCGCGTACGCGGCGAGCGCCGGGTCGTCGCGGCGCAGGAGGCCATGGCGCGGGCGGCGCTCGCCCACGGCACCGCCGGCATCCTGCGCACCCTGGCCGAGCACGCCGCAGGCGAGGCCCTGCTGCTCGGCCCGCACGGCGAGCACAAGCACGCGGTGCCCGCGCGGGAGCGGCCCTGGCACGCCCGCGCCGCCGAGGCCGCGGCGGCGAGCGGCGGCGGGCGCAGCGCCGGGGTGCTGGACGACGGCATCGAGGCCGTCCAGGTGCACAGCCTCGGCTTCTCCGGCGCGGCCACCGGCTGGCTCGCGGTGCGCACCGCGTCACCGCTCGACTGGCACGTCCGGATGCTCACCAGCCACGCCGCCTGCCTGCTCGCCATCGAGCTGCTCGGGCTGCGGGTCGGGCGGTCCAGGATGCACGCCCAGCGGGGGGCGCTGCTGGCCGCCGTGCTCGACGGCCGGCTGCCCGCGGCGCGGCTCGGCGAGCTGTGCTCGGTGGCGGCGGCGCCGTACGAGGTGGTGGTGGCCCGGCCGGGCGTGAGCCTGGAGGCGGCGGTCGAGGCGCTGGAGGAGGTGACCGAGGCCGGCGACGAGGAGACGGCCCTGGTCTGCGTACGGCCGGAGGGCACGGTCTTCGTGCTGCCGGAGAACACCGGCCTGCCCGGCGACCAGGCGGGCGGACGGCCCGGGGGGCAGGCGGGCGGACGGCCCGGCGAACCGGCGGGCGGGCGGCTCGGCGAGCAGGTGCGTGGACGGCTCGGGGTGCGGCTTTGTGCTCGGCTCGGTGTGGCGGGGGGTGGGTGCCGGGCGGCCGGGCTGGAGGAGGTGCCGGCCGCCGTGCGGCACGCGGCCGCGCTGGTCGCGCGCGGCGGCGGCGACGGTTACGCGCACGTGGACGACATGGAGCCGCAGGCGCTGCTGCGCGACGCCTTCGTGCCCGAGGCGGCCCGCCGCTTCTCCACCGCCGTGCTGCGCCCGCTGCGCGAGCACGAGGCCCGGCACGGCGGCGACCTCGTGGGCACGCTCCGCGCGTACCTGGAGGCGGGTGACAACGCGGAGACCGCCGCGCGCCGGCTCGGCGTGCACCGCAACACGCTGCGCCGCCGGCTGGCCGCCGCCGAGCGGGTCTCCGGCGGCCCGCTCACCGACCCCGGCCACCGGCTGCGCCTGTGGCTGGCCCTGTCCCTGCCGGATCTCGTCCCACCCGGCTCGTCCCGCGCCGCGAATGGTGACCCGGTACGTCTGGACAGACGCGCCCGGGACGCCGATGCTGAGGGTCGGCACCCCTGATTCGCCCCGCCGAGAGCTCGTTGGGAGCGTCCATGACCATCCGCACCTGGGCCCGCTGCGCCGCCGCCTGCGCCGCGGCCCTCGCGCTGAGCACCGTCCCCGCCGCGCCCGCCGGGGCGGACGACGGATGCGCGGGCACCGCCGCCACCATCGTCCGCACCCCGCAGACCCTGGTGCTGGCCGACGGCGACACGGGCTACAAGCGGCCGGTGTGACCGGTCAGGCGCCCAGGAACACCTCGGCGTTGCCGCCGAGCAGCTTGGCCCGCGCGGTCTCGGACAGGAACCCGGCCCGCCGGATCACCTCGCCCGCCGGCGACTCGCCGAGCGGGTAGGGGAAGTCGCTGCCGAGCAGCACGTGGTCCTCGCCGTAGGTGTCGACGAGCAGGCGTAGCGCCCGCTCGTCGAAGACCGCCGAGTCGACGCCGAACCTGCCGAGGTAGTGCGACGGCGGATGCTCCGAGACGCCGACCACGCCGGGACGGCGATGCCAGGCGTTCTCGAAGCGGCCGAGCCAGAAGGCGAAGGAGCCGCCGCCGTGCGCGAAGCAGATCCGCAGGCTCTCGGGCACCTGGTCGAACACGCCGCCGAGGATCATGGCGAGGATCGACAGGTGGGTCTCGGCGGGCATCCCGACGAGCCACTGGGCCATCCAGCGCTCGACGCGCGGCCCGGTGGGCAGGTCCCACGGGTGCACGAAGACGGGCGCGCCGCGTTCGGCGCAGTGCTTCAGGAACGCGACCACGCCCGGGTCGTCGAGGTCGCGGTCGCCGACATGGTTGCCGATCTCGACGCCGCGGTGGCCGTTCGCCAGGCAGCGGTCGAGCTCGGCGCAGGCCAGCTCGGGATCCTGCAACGGCACCTGGCAGAACGGGATCAGCCGCTCGTGCGCGCAGATCTCCAGCGCCAGGTCGTTGAAGATCTTCGCGATGCGCATCCCCTCCTCGGCCGGCAGGTCGTAGCCGAAGAAGACCGGGGTGGGCGAGACCACCTGCCGGTCCACGCCGTCGGCGTCCATCCTGGCCAGCCGGACGTCCGGGTCCCAGCAGTCGTCCTGGATCCGGCGGAACTCGCGCTCCCCCACGAGGATGGTCGCCTCGCGCTCGGAGTCGACGCGCAGCCGGGGCGCCCCGGGCCGGCCCAGGTCGGGCCAGCCCTTGGGCACGTGGTGCGTGTGAACGTCGATGATCAAGTCAGCCCTTGCCCGGGTGCAGGGCGCCGCAGCGGCCGCAGGTGCGGGCCTTCTCGTCGGCGTAGAACGCCTCGAAGACCGGCGGGAGGTCCTTGACGATGTCGCGCACCTGCAGCTCGACGTCGTGCACGAGGCCGCCGCACTCCGCGCAGTACCACTGGAAGCGCTCCAGCGTGCCCTCCGGCCGGATCCGCTCGATCACCAGCCCGACCGAGCCCTCCTCGGGTCGCTGCGGGGAGTGGGGCATCCCGCCGGGCAGCAGCCACATCTGGCCCTCGCGGACGTGCACGGTCTCGGGGCCGTCCTCGGTGATCACGTTGACGTGCATGTTGCCCCGCACCTGGTAGAACAGCTCCTCGTACGGGTCCACGTGGAAGTCGGTGCGCGCGTTGGGCCCGCCCACCACCATCACGATGAAGTCCCCGGCCTCCTCGAAGACCAGCTTGTTCGCCACCGGGGGCTTGAGCAGGTGGGCATGCTCGTCGATCCACTTGGTGAAGTCAACGGGGGGAATCAAGATCGCTCCTGGGGGTGGTAGGCGACGGCTTGCATCTCGATGAGCAGGTGCGGGTGGGGAAGCTGGTGCACCGCCACCGTGGTCCGCGTCGGGCCCTCCTCGTCGAAGAACTCGGCGTAGACCTCGTTGTATCCCTTGAAGTCGTTCATGTTCACCAGATAGGTGGTGATCTGTACGAGGTCGGCGAGCGAGCCGCCGGCGGCCTTGAGTATGTCGCCGATGTTCTCGATGACCGCCCTGGTCTGGGCGCGGATGTCCAGGTTCGTCACCCCGTACTTGTCCACCTCCACGCCCACGAACGTGTCGTCGTGGCGGCGGCAGCTCGTGCCTGAGACGTACAGGAAGTCGCCGGCCCGCTTGACGTGCGGGAACCGGCCTCGCGGCGTGGCCTTGCCGGGCACGCGGATGCCCTTGGTCATCACGTGGTCGTCCTCACTGCGTGAACACCGCCCGCACCGATCCCAGCCCCTCGACGTGGGCCTCCAGCACGTCGCCGGGCCCTACCGGCACGACCGGGCCGAGGGTGCCGGTCAGCACGACCTCGCCCGCCCGCAGCGGCCGTTCGGTGCGGCCGAGCCGGTTGGCCAGCCAGACGGCGGCGTTGACCGGATGGCCGAGGCAGGCCGCGCCCGTCCCGGCGGACACCTGCTCGCCGTTCCTGGTCATCGTCATGGCGGCGGCGCGCAGGTCGAGGCCGCGCAGCGGGACCGGGGTGTTGCCGAGGACGTACACGCCGGAGGAGGCGTTGTCGGCCACGGTGTCGAACAGCCCGATGTCCCAGCCGGCCACGCGGGAGTCGGCGATCTCGATGGCGACCAGCGCGAAGTCCACCGCTCTCAGCACGTCGGCGGCCGTGAACGGGCCGCCCGCGAGGTCCGCGCCGAGCACCAGCGCGATCTCGGCCTCGGCGCGCGGCTGCAGCAGCCGGTCGTACGGGATGGGCAGCCCGTCGAGGTGGGCCGCGTCGGCGAAGAGCGGGGCGCAGGTCGGATGGTCGATGCCGAGCTGCCGCTGGACGTCCGGGTTGGTGACGCCGACCTTGCGGCCGGCCGGCCGCCGTCCCTCGGCCAGCGCCGTCTCCGTGGCGAGGTCCTGGACGGCGTAGGCGTCGGCGAGCGTGCCGATCAGGTCACGGACCGGCGCGCACGGTTTGCCGGTGCGCGCCGCCTCGGCCAGCCGGTCGGCGGCATGCGCCCGCGCGTCCACCGCCTGCGACCATTCGTCATGCATCGGGTTGCTCCATCTTGATGGTGATCGTGGTGGGTTCGGAGTAGAAGTCCAGCGACTGGGTGCCGCCCTCCCTGCCGATGCCCGACAGGCGCAGCCCGCCGAAGGGCGTGCGCAGGTCGCGCAGATACCAGGTGTTGACCCAGACCAGGCCGGCCTCCAGACGTTGCGCCACGCGGTGTGCGCGGTCGAGGCCGCCGGTCCAGACCGCCGCGGCCAGGCCGTACTCGCTGTTGTTGGCCAGGCCGATCGCCTCGGACTCGGTGTCGAAGGGGGTCACGTGACACACCGGGCCGAAGATCTCCTCCCTGTTGAAGCGGGACCACTCGGACAAGCCTGTCACCACGGTGGGATCTACGAAATAGCCCGAGTCGCGCTTGTCCCCGAAGGACGGCGTGCCGCCTCCGGCGAGCACCTTGGCTCCCTCCGAGCGGGCCAAGGCGTAGTAGGACAGGACCTTCTCGCGGTGCTCGGCCGAGATCATCGGCTGCGGCACGACCTCCTGGGCGCGGGCCGCCAGCCGGGCGCCGAACTCCTCGAAGATCGGGCGCTGGACGTAGAGGCGCTCGGTGCACAGGCAGACCTGGCCGCCGTTGGTGAAGACGGACCTGACGCAGCCCTCGACCGCGCGATCCAGGTCGCAGTCCTCGAAGACCAGGGCCGCGTTCTTGCCGCCCAGCTCGAACGAGACCGGCTTGACCCGGTCGGCCACCGCTTTCATGATCGCCGAGCCGGTCCCGGTCGAGCCGGTGAACGTCACGGCGTCCACCCAGGGGTGCTCGACCAGGAGCTGCCCGGCCGAGCCGTGGCCGTAGATGATGTTGACCACGCCCGGCGGCAGCCCGGCTGCGGCGCAGATCTCGGCGAACACGGCGGCCGAGCCGGGCGTGTGCTCCGACGGCTTGACCACGACCGTGTTGCCGGACACCAGGGCGGGGGCCAGCTTCCACGTCATGAGCAGGAACGGCAGGTTCCACGGAACGATCACCGCGACCACGCCGAGCGGCCTGCGCACGGTGTAGGAGAGCACGCCCGACAGGTGGAACGCCTCGTCGGGGCGGTGAGCGGCGATCTCGGCGAAGGCTCGGAAGTTCGCGATGCCGCGCGGGATGTCGAGGGTGCGGGTCTGGTCGAGCGGTTTGCCGGTGTCGGCGATCTCGGCCGCCACGAGGTCGTCGAAGCGCTCCTCGATGCCCTCGGCGAGGCGCCGCAGCCACCCCGCCCGTTCGGCCACCGGCAGCGCGGCCCAGTCGCGGGCCGCCTCCCGCGCGGCGCGCACCGCCCGGTCCACCACCTCCGGGTCGGCCTCGCCGACCTGTCTGATCACCGCGCCGGTCATCGGGTCGTGGACCGGGAAGGCCGTGCCCGCGGCCACCGGCTCGCCGCCGATGAAGTGGGTCAGCACTGCGGTCTCCTCCTTCCGGGGGTTCCGGAGCTCCTGGTTGCCCTGGGGGACGACGGGACCCCTCGATCGCAATCGTCTCCCCCGACCAGGCAGGAGAGGACTCGGAGAAGACCTGTCCGAATGGACATCTTCCGGTACCCCTTGATCGCTGTCCATCATGAGCGGATGGCGCAGACGTGGGAATTGTGGGGATCCGTCATTATTGCTGGTACGTTTGCGCTGTTCCTGACCCCGCTCGCGGTCGTGCTCCTCTTCCGCCGCCGCGCCCGCGCCGGCCACCCCGCGCCGCTGCGCACGGCGATCGCCGACGTGGTCATCACGGTCGGCACGGCCCCGTGGATCTGGATGATCCTGACCCCCGCGAACGGTCCCGGCGGCGTCGGGCTGGTCCCGTTCGCGGACCTGGCCGACCTCGCCTCGGCTCCGTGGCAGACGGTGTTCGTGCAGGTCGGGGGCAATCTGCTGGTGTTCGCGGCGCTGGGCGCGCTGCTGCCGGTACGCACCGCGGCGATGGCCTCAGCGGGCCGGGTTGCGGCGGTCGCGGCGGCCTTTTCGGTCCTGGTCGAGGTGCTGCAACTCGTACTGGATCTGGGGCGTTTCTCGTCCGTGGACGACGTCCTGCTCAACACGGCGGGCGCGATGATCTCCGCGTCGGTTACTCGCCGCTGGTGGGCCGGGCGGATACCGGCCGCGACGATTGCCCGGTAACGGTCCGCTTAAACGCGGCGTACTTCACCACACGGGCACGATCAGCTCAAAAACAGCTCGCGACCAACCCTTGTATCTGTGCGATCGTGGACAAGACGGGGCAAGTTCTCTGGAGACGCCACAACCTGGTTGGTGACAGAGGGTGATCAAAGTTGTCTGAATCCCCGGTACCCCATGAGCCCCCTATCTATCGCCGCATCGCCGACGGTCTCCGCGCCCGGATCCTCGCCGGCGAGCTGCGTGACGGGGACCGACTACCGGGCGAGAACGCGCTGATGGCCGAATACGCAATCGCACGAGCCACCGCCAGGCAGGCGCTTGCCGTACTGATCAACGAAGGGCTGGCGGTGCCCAGACGAGGTTCGGGGGTATACGTGCGGCTGTTCAAACCCATCCGGCGGCACGGCGCACGCCGGCTGTCACGCGAGCAGTGGGGTCAGGGCCGGGCCATCTGGGACGCCGACACCCACGGCCGGCCGTTCACCGTCGATCACCTGGAGGTGGCTCGGGAGCGCGCGTCCGAGCACGTGGCGGGCATCCTCGACAGCGCCGAGGTGTGGGCACGCCGCCGCCGCTACTCGGTCGACGCCAGACCCGTGCAGCTCGCGGCCTCCTACTTCCCCGCGCACCTGGTCCAGGACAGCGCGATCACCCTCACCGACACCGGTCCGGGCGGCGTCTACGCCCGGCTGGGCGACCTCGGCGCGGCCCCCGCCCACTTCACCGAGGAGGTACGCGCCCGCATGCCGCAACCGCGCGAGAGCGCGCTGCTCGACCTGCCAGGCGGCACCCCCGTCATCGCCATCACGCGCACGGCGTACACGTCGGGCGGGCTTCCCGTCGAGGTCAACGAGATGGTGCTGGACTCGGCGGCATACGTACTCCAGTACGATTTCGACGCCTAGTTCAACCCGATCTGTCAAGCGTTAGGTTGACCTGCCCTTGAATTCTCTAGAGAAGTCATTCATCGTCTAAGGAGATGGAAACCTCACCTGGGGCCCCCGGAAGGCAAACAGCGATGTCCTTTGATCGGCACCTCGCCGAGATCGCCCGGGAGTATCCCCAGTGGACCATCTGGCGGAGCGACGCGGGCCGCTGGTGGGCCACGAGGCACCATCCGCTGAGCGCCGAACAGCGCGACGCCGGATGCGCGATGACCATCGACGCGGACGACCCGGAGGGCCTGCGGGACCACCTCCGGGACCAGGAACGACGGGCCGGCGAGCCGCAGGACTGGGGAGCCGGCCCCGCACCACCCCGACGTCCAAACCGGCGTCCGCGGCGGGAGCAGCCCGCCGCAGGCGCACACGAGCAGCCCGGTGCCGGGTCCAGCGTCTCGGCGGCCCCGGCACCGGGCCACCAGAACGACGGGGCCACGAGCGCGGAAGCCTCCGACCCAATCGGGGGCGGAGGCTTCCGCTCCTGACGCCGCTCGTTCCGGAGCCTCAGGAGGCGCGCGTCACTCAGGGGGTTACTTCGGAGGCACGCGGACGACGGTGACCTGCGTGTCGTCGGAGACCGGCCGCTCCTCGGCGCCGGCCTCCTGCGGCTGCCGCTGCTCCTGCCGCTGCTCCTGCCGCTGCTCCTGCCGCTGCCGCTCCTGCTGCTGCTGTTCCTGCCGCTGCCGCTCCTGCTCCTGCTGCTCCTCGTCGTCGTCGTCGACGATCACCCGCACGTCGTCCTGCGGGTGGGGCTGCTGCCGCTCCTGGGCCTGGAGCTCCTCCTCGGACGGGGCCGCGAGCTGGGGCTGCTGCCGCGGGGGCGCGATGGCCTCAGGCACCAGCGGCCCGGCGCCCGCCTCGGTGCGCATGAGGTCGCCGAGCACCGAGCCGATCTCGTTGAGCCGCCGCACCACCTCGGTGTGCGTGTTGGTGAGGTAGTCCACCCGCCGGCCCGCCTGCTCGTCCAGCGCCGCCGTACGCCGCCGCGCGGCGGTCAGCATCGCCTCGCCCTCGGCCTGCGCGCCCATGAGGATCTGCTCCGCCTGGGCGGCGGCGTCCTTCATGAGCTGCTCGGACTCGGCCTGGGCCGTGGTCAGCAGGCGCTCCGCCTCGTTCCGCGCCCCGCGCACGGTCTCCTCCGCCTCCGCGCGGGCCGAGGTGAGCTGCTCGTCGGCGTCGGCGCTCGCCTGGGACAGCATGCGCTCGGCGGCCTGCGTGGCCTCGTTCACCCGGCGCTCCGCCTCCGCCTGGGCGGAGGTGAGGATGTTCTCGGCGGTCTCGCGGGAGGTCGTCAGCAGCCGCTCGGCCTCGGCCCTCGACGTCTCACGCAGGTGGGCGGCCTCGGCGTTGGACGTCTCACGCAAGTGGGCGGCCTCGGCCTCCGCCTCCGCCCTCTTGGCCGCGGCCTCCTCCTCGCCGAGCTTGAGTATCTGGGCGAGCCGCGGGCTCAGGTCCTCGTAGCTCTGTGGCGTCTCGACCATGCGCCGCCGGGCCTCCGCCAGCTCGATGCGGCCCTGCTCGGCCTGGTCGATGGCCCGCGCCAGCCGCTCCTCCAGGTCACGGATCTGGTTGCGGGTGCGGAGCATGTAGTCGTGGACCTGGCGGCGGTTGTAGCCGCGCATGACGACCTCGAAGGTGTCCTCTTGCATCAGGTCGGGGAAGCTGCTGTCGTGCTGGTTCGTCATGGGAGATACCTAAGGGTGGATTGCGTGAGGCGGGGAGAACTGCGGGTTGTGAGGGGCTGACAGCGAGACGTCAGAAAACGACTTTCCTGCCATCTGCCCACGTCCGCAACCGGAACGCCATACCCGGGCCGGGAATTACGATGTGTCGAATGTACATAGCAGCATTGGATGCCGGGGCCGCCCCCGACATCCATCCCGAGGCGTTCATCGCCCCAGGCGCGACCGTGGTCGGCCGGGTCAGCGTCGGCCGGGCGTCGAGCATCTGGTACGGCTCCGTTCTTCGGGGCGACGACGAGCGGATCGAGATCGGCGAGGAGTGCAACGTACAGGACCTGTGCTGCCTCCACTCCGACCCCGGTGAGCCCGCCGTCCTGGAGGATCGGGTGAGTCTCGGCCACAAGGCCATGGTCCACGGCGCCCACGTCGAGTCCGGCGCGCTGATCGGCATCGGCGCGATCGTGCTCGGCGGCGCCCGCGTCGGCGCGGGCACGCTGGTGGCCGCGGGAGCGCTGGTGGGCCCCGGCAAGAAGATCCCGTCGGGCGTGCTGGTCGCCGGGGTGCCGGGCCGGATCGTACGCGAGCTCACCGACGACGACCGGGCCTCCTTCGCCCGCACCCCTGACAACTACATCGCCAAGGCACTCAGGCACCGGCGGGCGTCAAGGCTTTGACGAGCACGTCGTCCGGCACCGACCGGTCGTTCAGCGGGTCGGCGTAGTCCGGCAGCTCGGGCCGGAGGAACCTGACGAAGTCGACGGTCAGTTTTAAGTCGGGCAGGCCCTTGACCTGCCGGGCGTTGGCCTTCGCCGGGTCCTGTTTGACGGCGCCGTAGCTGTCCCAGTCGGTGTAGGCGGTGACGCCCCACTGGAGGGCGTCGGGGAGGGTGGAGGCCCAGCGCTGCCCCACCTTCCACGTGCCGCCCTCCTCCTTGTAGAGCGCCGCGAAGGCGCGCCCGGCGCGGGCCAGGACGAGGTCGACCCAGCCGGACTTGACCGGGATCTCCTTCGGCTTGGAGCTGCCGTTCTCGGTCCACTTGACCTCGATCTGGCCGCTCTTCTCGCCGGTGCCGGTGGTGATGGAGACCCAGTTGGGGGTGGCGTACGAGCCGGGCTGGCGGGCCATGAGCCCGCCGAGCGAGAACTGCCGCTTGGGCCGGCCGCCGTTCTTGCCCTCGACCTTGACCCGCGCGTGCATGACGATGTCGCCGGCGAGGTCCTGGTAGAGGAAGGGGCCGCGGAAGCCGTCGAACCAGGCCGAGGTCCTGGGCTCCAGGTAGAGCATGCCCTTCACGGTCTTGTTCACGTCCAGCTTGGCGATCCGGTCGACGTCCTTCTCGGTGTCGCTCAGCTTCGTCCACATGGCGAGGTCGGTCGCCTTCGCGAACTCGGTCGAGGCCTCGCCCACCTCGCCGCCGGGGTCGGGAGGGGTGGCCCGGTCGAGCGTCAGCATGCCGGGCCCGGTGACCGTGGGGTCGGCCGAGGTCGTCGTGCCGCATCCGGCGAGCACGCTCGCGACCGCCAACGTCCCTGCTACCTTCGCCCTCATAGGCCACATTCTGCCGTGTCTCGCCGACAAGTGATCCACGACCGGCAAGTACGATGACGCCCGTGCCACCCTGGGATGCGTTCACCGCCACCGAGGCGGCGGTCCGCGCGATGGTCGCCGACCCGCGCTGGCCGGAGCTCCCGATGCCCGACCGCGCGCACGTCCTGGCCGCGAGGGTCCTCGTCACGCGCGACGGCGACCGGTGGTTGTTCGGCGCGCACGCCCGCTGGCACCTGCACGACCCGGCCTCGGGCCGCTGGCATCTCGCACCGCCGCCGCGGGGCGAGCGGGCCCGCGAGGTCCGGCACGCCGCCGCCGACCTGCCGCCTGACGTGGTGCCGTCCGGCCCCGACTTCCACGCCGAGCCCGGCTCCACGATGGCCTTCATCGGCCCCGACGTCTCCGCCGACCTCACCGAGCGGCTGCGCGTGCTCGTACGGGCCTGCGGGCGCAAGTCCGAATTCGACTACCCGCTGACGGCCTTCGGCGACATCTTCGCCAGGGACGTGCCGAGCACGGTCGCGGCCGTGTGGGGCACGATCATGTGGTGCTCGTACGCGCCGGCCTTCGACGGCAACGAGCGGCTGCTCACGGTCTTCGGCGAATACCTCCGCCGGCCGCTCCCCGGCGACGAGTGGGTGCGCTGGCTGCCCGCGCCGCCGCTGCTGGACCTCGTCACGATGGTGGTGGAGCGGGCGGAGGCCGGGCGCGTCAGGGAGTCGCGCCGGCTGGCCGCCGTGATGGCCGACACCGCGCAGATCCTGATGTCGGACACCCGGTTCCGGCCGCGGGCGCTGGCGCTGCTCACCATGGTCGAGCCCGCGCTGCGCGACCCCGGGCTGGACGACAGCCTGGCGGGCGCGGAGGAGGTGCGCCTGGCGTGGCTGGAGCGCACTCCGGCGCGGCTGGGCCGGGCGCTGCTGCCGGAGACGGACGTCGCGGCGCACTTCCTGCACGCGGTCTACGACCTGGCGGAGGCGCTGGCGTTCACGCCCGATCCGGTGCGGGCCACTGCGGGGTTCCTGGCCGACCTGGCCGACTCGCGGCGGCGGCTGCCCCCGCTGCTCGACCATCGGGTGCGGACGGCGTACGAGGAGCTGGAGCGGGCGGGGATGACCGAGACCTCGGTCGCCGACACGACCGAGCCCGAGGGGTTCGCGGCCGGCCCGCGCGGCGGGGTGTCGACCGTGCCGTCGCCGGTGCTGGAGGTGGCGCCGCCCGACCGGACGAGCGCGGCGGGGGTGCTGGGGGCGGCGTACGCGACGGGGCGGGCCTGGGAGCGACTGACGGGCGCCAAGGTGCCGGAGCGGGGCCTCGCGGGGCAGTCCGCGCTCGTGAGCAAGCTGGTGCACGAACGCGATGATCATCACGTGTGCGACACTGGTCACAACTAAACCACTAATGCCGCTATTTCCCTCTTACCTCGCCTGTATCGTTCTAACACCCGAAGGATCAGCAAATTCGCTGAATTGTGATCTCCGATTCGGGAAATGACCCCACTGGGGCCCCGGGGCGCCGAAAGGAATGACTCCGATGGGCCATGTCGCCCGAAGGGGGTCCCCCCGTAACCTCGGAGAGGGTGTGGGCTGCGGATGGAAAGGACGACGCGGTGGGGCACGACGACCTGGACTCTCGGGTCCACGACCGTGTCGCGTTGGACGAGATTGCGCTCTACGCCGAGGTGCTCACCGCCGTGGCTGTCAGCGAGCGGCGGCTGACCTTGGACGAACTCGACGACGCGCTCGGATTGCGGACTTCGGCGAGCCGCTGAAGAAGCATCACGACGATTACCGAGCCCCGGGGACCTAGTTCCCGGGGTTTCGCATAACTAGTCACTTGCGCGGGCCGCCTCCTACGAAAGGAGGATGCCGACCCGCACAAGATCTCTAGGACCGGACGAGGCGCGCGATGGCCGCCGAGGCCTCCTTCACCTTCGCCTCGGCCTCCGGGCCGCCGGTGTTGATCGCGTCGGCCACGCAGTGGGAGATGTGCTCCTCCAGCAGGCCCAGCGCCACCGCCTGGAGTGCCCGCGTGGCGGCGGAGACCTGGGTGAGGATGTCGATGCAGTAGGCGTCGTCCTCGACCATGCGCTGCAGGCCCCTGACCTGGCCCTCGATTCGCCGGAGCCGCGTCAGATATGCCTGCTTGTCTCCGCTGTACCCATGCATGGTTCTACGGTACCCGTAACCGGTATGGGGAGCGGGGATCAGCGGAGATCCGCGATCAGCTTCTCCCACTGACCGGCGACCTCGGCCGCCGCGTGCCTGGTCGCGGTGTCGAGCGCGCCCGCCGCGAGCGAGCGCCGCCTGCGCTCGTCGTCGATCAGGGCCAGCAGCGCCGCCGCGAACAGCTCCTCGTCGGCGCCGGACTCCGGCACCAGCACCCCGTTGTAGCCCGTGGCCACGAACTCGGCCGGCGCCCGCGCCCCCTCGTACGCCACCACCGGCACCCCGCAGCCCATGGCCTCCAGCACGGTCATGGCCTGGTCGTCGCCGCGCGAGGGGTTGGCCACGATCGACGCCTTGGCGAACTCGCCCGCGAGGTCGGGGGTGGTGCCCATGAAGTAGACGTGGTTGTGCAGGTCGAGCTCCTGCGCCAGGGCGCGCAGCCGGCGCTCCTCCGGGCCGCCGCCGTACAGGCGGAGCTGCCAGTCGGGGCGCTTGTCGGCCACGATCGCGAACGCCCGGATCAGCCGGTCGTAGCCCTTGGCCGCCACCCAGCGGCCCCCGGCCGCGACGATCCTGTTGTCCATGCGCGAGCGCGGCCAGGGGCCGCCCGGCAGCGCGTCCTGCACGAAGCGCACGGCGGGCCCGTCGTCGAGCAGCCTGCCCCACTCCTCCTGGCCGGCCTCCGTGGCCGCCACGACGGCGTCGAGGCGCGGGTAGAACCGCCTGACGGGCGCGGGCACGGCGGGCCTGGCCCACTCCCTGGCGAGCTTCAGCAGCTCGCGCGGCGCGTGCCTGGCGGCCTGGACGCCGAGCCCCGGCCTGGTCGTGACGAGCACGTCGCACCTGAGCCCGCGCAGCACCCGCCAGAGCGCGACCTCGGTGCGCACCTGGCCGCGCGGCAGCAGGTGCCGCACCCCCGGCCGGGCGTCCACGACGCTGCGCATGACGACGCGGGGGCCGACGGGGAAGAACGGCTTCTCCTTCTGGCGCCGCACGCTGATCACCTCGACCTCGTGCCGCTCCGCCAGGGCGTTGGCCAGGTTGAGCGTCGCGCGTACATCACCCCGCATGCCGTACGCGGACGGCAGGAGCAGGGCGATCCTCATACGCCCACCTCGATGCGCAACTCGTCGTCGGCGGTGTAGCAGGGCCGTACGGGCACGCCGTCGACCTCGGCCGCCGGGTAGTGGAGCCGGCGGCGCTTGCCGTCGACGTCGTCGAGGCGCGAGCCGAGCCGCAGCGGCGCGGGCACCCCCGCGACCTGGAGCGCGGGCTCCCACGTGCCCGCGCCGTCGGGGTCGGCGGCCAGCACGTCCACGAGCGAGACGGCCGCGTGGAAGCGCACGCCCTGGACGTACGCCGTGGCCGACACCCTGGCGCCGGCCTGCCGCCGGTCGAGGGTGAGGGTGGCCTCGTGGCGGGAGTCGTCGTCCTCCAGCCCGGTGTAGGTGAGCAGCCCCATGACCTCGAAGCGGCCCTCCCTGAACCACACCCTGCGCACCTCGGCCCCGGGCTCGGCGCCGGAGATCTTCAGGGCCAGGTAGCCGTTGCGGGTCCGGTAGGAGCGGTAGGCGAGGGTGCGCCGGCACAGCGCGTACGCGTCGAGGTGGTCGAGCGAGAAGCCAGGATCGACGCTCTGCAGGCGGCTGCGCCGGCCGTCATGGCGCAGGTAGGCGTCCCAGCGGCCGGCCGTGAGGTCGAGCGGCGCCAGCGAGACCGCCAGCGTGGCCTCGCGCGCCCGCGCCCCCGGCGTGCCGAGGCGCACTTCGCGCTCCACCCCCGTGGTGCGGTGCCGCAGGACGAGCTCGGTGCCTTCGCGGAGTGGTTCGTCGATGGCCAGTCGCAGGGAGAGCACGTCCGCCAGGGTCACCTCGGCGTCGGTGACGACGACGCCCATCGCGAGCCCCCTCCCCGTCGAATAGACCCATGCGACGTTGAGGTTACCGTGATTTTCCCGTTATGTGGATGGCAGATTTCTTGTGGTCACCCTTGTCGACGCACGAAACTCCTCCACACGGGGTGTGGAGGAGCTCCGTTTCGCGTCCTCAGGAAGCGCCCTTGACCGATTTGATCAGGAGCTGGGCGACGTCCACGACTTCCAGCGACTCCTTGGCCTCGCCGCTGTTCTTCTTCTCGTTGATCGCGTCACCGAGCATCACCATGCAGAACGGGCACGCGGTCGAGACCGTGTCGGGATTCGTCGTCAGCGCCTCGTCAACCCGCTCGGTGTTGATGCGCTTGCCGATCCGCTCCTCCATCCACATGCGCGCGCCACCCGCGCCGCAGCAGAAACCACGGTCCTTGTGCCGGTGCATCTCCTGCGTCTGCACACCCGGCACCTTGGCCATGATGTCGCGCGGCTGGGAGTAGACCTTGTTGTGCCGGCCCAGGAAGCACGGGTCGTGGTAGGTGATCTTCTCCTCGATCGGCGTGACCGGGGTCAGCAGACCCTCGTCCACCAGCTTGGCCAGGAGCTGGGTGTGGTGCACCACCTCGTACGTGCCGCCCAGCTGCGGGTACTCGTTGGCCAGCGTGTTGAAGCAGTGCGGGCAGGTCGCGACGATCTTCTTGACGCCCGCCTCGTTCAGCGTCTCGATGTTCTGCTGCGCGAGCATGTTGAACAGATACTCCATGCCCAGGCGGCGGGCCGGGTCGCCGGAGCAGGCCTCCATCGGGCCGAGCACCGCGAACTTCACGCCCGCGATGTGCAGCAGCTCCGCCACCGCCTTCGTGGTGCGCTTGGCGCGGTCCTCCAGCGCGCCCGCGCAACCGACCCAGAACAGGTATTCGGTGCCCTCGGGCATCTTGTCCTCGACGATCTCGACCTCGAAGTCGAGCTCGGCGATCCAGTCGGCCCGCTTCATCTCGGACATCCCCCACGGGTTGCCCTTGTTCTCCAGGTTCTTGACCATCACCCCCGCCTCCGACGGGAACGACGACTCCACCATCACCTGGTAGCGGCGCATGTCGAGAATGTGGTCGATGTGCTCGATGTCCACCGGGCACTGCTCCACACAGGCGCCGCAGTTGGTGCACGACCACAGCACGTCGGGGTGGATCACGCCGTCCTCGCCGACCAGCGGCTTGTCCAGCAGCGCCAGCACATCGGTGTCCTTGTGCTCGACGCCGTTCGCGGCCGCCAGCAGATAAGGGGCCACCTGGAAGGCGTGGTCACGCTGGTCCAGGATGAGCATCTTGGGCGACAGCGGCTTGTCGGTGTTCCAGGCCGGGCACTGCGACTGGCAGCGGCCGCACTCGGTGCAGGAGTAGAAGTCGAGGAAACCCTTCCACGTGGTGTCGCCGATCTTGCCCCGGCCGAGCCGCTCGGGGTCGAGGTCCTCGTCCTCGAAGTCGACCGGCTTGCCGTCCACCCGCATCTCCGGCGCGGCGCCGAGCCCGTCGGGGCGGCGCGAGAACAGCACGTTGAGCGGCGCGGTGAAGATGTGCAGGTGCTTGGAGTTCACCACGATGACCAGGAACACCAGCATGAAGCCGATGTGCAGCAGCAGCGCGATCTCCTCCAGCAGCCCGCTGGCCGGCAGCACCTCGCCCAGCCCCAGCGACGCGAACGCGCCGGAGGAGTAGGGCAAGTTGCCGTTGGCCGCGGCGGCGCCACGGGCCAGGAACAGCGTCCAGATGATGTTGAAGATCATGAACAGGACGAGCCACGCCCCGCCCAGGTGCGAGCCGGAGAAGCGGGACTTGCGGCCCAGCGTCTTCGGCGAGTTCTTCACCCGGATGATCGCGAAGGCGACCAGGCCGAGCAGACAGGCGACGGCGATGAAGTCCTGCAGGAACCCCAGGACCGCCCACTGCCCGATGAGCGGGATGTGGAAGTTCGGCCGGCCGGTGATCGCCCCTTGGATGATCGCGCCGTACGCCTCGATGTAGACGGTCAGCAGGATGAAGAACGCCCACATGACGAAGAAGTGCGCCACGCCCGAGGGCGTCCACTTCAGCAGCTTCTTCTGGCCGAACACCTCGACCAGCTGCGCCTTGAGCTCCTCACCCGCGTTGGCCTTGGCGTACTCGACACGCTCGGGCGCGGGCGGCCCCACGGTGGCGAGCTTGTACAGGAACTGAACCCGGCGGCCGGCGACGGCCACCGCCAGGACGGTCATGACAAGCCCGATGACGGCTACCCAGAGCACGGGGTCCTCCCACAGACGACGTTGGCTGTCGCTGGCTGTCAAGCGTACGTGCAGCCGTTATACAGACCTCACCCTGGATCCTACCGGCGGGTAACATATCCAGGGTACGCGACATACCCTAAGGTTACAGGCCCTGTAGAACAATGCTCTAGCCTGTGAAGTACCTCTGCAGCGTCGGGGCGAGCAGCGCCACGAGCTCCTCCGGGTCCGCGCTCGCCATCGGCTCCAGCTTGAGGACATATCGGGCCATCACCACGCCGAACATCTGCGCGAAGGCGGCCTCGATCCGCAGGTGCGGCACCCCGAGCCGGTCGGCCACCTTGAACAGCAGCGCGTTGGTCATGAACTCGCGGAACATCCCCTGCGCCCGCTCGTTCGTCATCGCCGAGCGCAGCAGCGCCACCATCGGCTCACGGGTCTCCGGCGCGGCCGTCACCCGGAGGAGCAGGCGCACCAGCCGCTCCCCCACCTCCTCGCGCGGCCCCTCCAGCAGCTCGGGCAGGATCGTCTCCGGGCTCAGCGGCAGCCGCATGGCCGCCGCGAAGATGCCCTCTTTCGTGGCGAAATAGTGATGTACGAGCGCCGGATCGACGCTCGCCTCCCTGGCGATGCCACGCACGGTGGCCTTGTCGAACCCCTTCTCCGCGAACACCCGCCGGGCCGCCGTCAGGATCTCCCCACGCGTGTCCGCCGACCCGGGCCGCCGACCCGGGCCTCTGCTCATGGCCTCGCTCCGCGAGGCGGGCTCGGTCGCCATACGCCGCGGCTCATGGCCTGACCGCCCGTCACCGGCCCACCGCCAGGTAGACGCGCATCGGGACCGAGAGCATGCCCTCGGGGAACTCCCGGCGCAGCTCCGTCCGCTGCCGCTCCACCAGCGCGTCGGCCGCCTCCCGCGGCAGCGCCGCCATGTACGAGTGCGAGCGCAGGTCGAGCAGGAAGTCCTCGATGCCGACCAGGCGGGTCCACGGGAGCCACCGCTCGGCGATCACCTCGAAGGCCGCGGCGATCGGCGGCACCGCCCACTCCTCCACCGCCGGCCCCCAGTAGGCGGGCACCTCCTCGGCCAGCCGGGCCTCGTACGCGGCCAGCCAGCCCGCCTGGGCCGCGTGGTGCAGGTTCCAGCAGCCCACGATCGCCCCGTGGGACCGCAGCACCCGCCGGGCCTCGGCGATCGACGCCGCCGGGTCGAGCCAGTGCCACGACTGCCCGTACGTCACGAGGTCGGCCACCCCGTCGGCCACCGGCAGCGCGTTGCCGTCGCCCTGCACGGCGGCGACCAGCGGCGGCCCGCCGTCGGAGCGCGCCCGCAGCCGGGCCAGCATCACCGCGGCCGGGTCCACGGCGACCACGTGGGAGCCGCGCGCCCGCAGCGCCCGCGTGAGGATGCCGGTGCCCGCCCCGACGTCGACCGTCGTCGCGCCGTCGAGGTCCACGCCCGTGAGCTCGCACACCGCCCGGAACATCTCGTCGGGATAGCTGGGCCGCCCGGCCTCGTAGGCGTCGGCCACGCGGTCGAAGACCCCGCCCAGCTCCCGCATCGGACCGATGTTCATGTGGTGGCCGCCAGATGGAGCCGGGCGAAGGCCAGCCCCTCCGCCAGGTCGTCGATGCGCTCGGTGCGGCTGGCCGCCTTGCGGGTGTTGATCTCCAGCACGACCAGGCCGGAGTAGCCGGTGTTGGCCAGGCGCTCCAGGACTTGGGCGCACGGCTGGTTGCCCCGGCCGGGCACCAGGTGCTCGTCCTTGTTGGTCACGCCGAGGCCGTCGGCGAGGTGCAGGTGGGCGAGCCGGTCGCCGAGCTTGGTCGCCATCTCCATGGCGTCGGAGCCCGACACGGCCGTGTGCGACAGATCGAGCGTGATCTGCGGGAAGTCGTAGTCGATGGGGTTCCAGTCCGGCGCGTACGGCACCACGTCGCTCCCCCTGGCCCGCAACGGGAACATGTTCTCCACCGCGAATGTGACATTCGTCTCGTCACGCATCCTCGCGAGCCCGGTCTCGAACTCGCGGGCGTAGTCGCGCTGCCAGCGGAACGGCGGGTGGACGACGACCGCGGAGGCGCCGAGCCGTTCGGCCGCCTTCTGGGCCTTGAGCAGCTTGGCCCACGGGTCGCGTCCCCACACCCGCTGCGTGACCAGCAGGCAGGGAGCGTGGATCGCCAGCACGGGCACCTGATAGTGCTCGGAGAGCCGCTCGATCACGTCGATGTCCTGGCTCACGGGATCGGCTCCGACCATGATCTCCACACCGTCGTAGCCCAGGCGCGCGGCCAGCTCGAACGCGTCGGGAGTGCGTTCCGGATATACCGAGGCGGTGGACAATGCGATCTTCGCATTGGGCACGCGGATGACATCAGCCACGTTGCCAGCCTAAGCCGGAGAAGCCGATAAGGCGCGCGACGCCCTAGCGTTGAGGGCATGCCACGCATTGCGAGGGGGGCGATTCCGAGCCCGAACATCTGGAACACTCCGCAGGTCTACGAGTTGGAGAACCGCGCCGTCGATCCCGAGGGGGCCGCCGACGCGGCGATGCGCGCGGTGCGCCATTGGGACGGCGCCACCGTGCTCGACATCGGTTGCGGCACGGGCTACCACTTGCCCGGTCTCGCCGCGGTCGCCGCCCGCGCGATCGGCGTGGAGCCGCACGGCGACCTCGCCGCGCTGGCCCGCCGCCGCTGCGCCGCGCTCGCCAACGTGGACGTGCACGCCGCCGCGGCCCAGGATCTGCCGCTGCCGGACGCGAGCGTGGACGTGGCCATCGCGCGGTGGGCGTACTTCTTCGGGCCGGGCTGCGAGCCGGGGCTGCGTGAGCTGTCCCGGGTGCTGCGGCGCGGCGGCACCGCGTTCGTCATCGACCTGGACGCCACGCGTGGCGCGTTCGGCCGGTGGTTCTCGCGGACCGTGCCGACGTACTCGGCCCGGGAGGTCGAGGCGTTCTGGGACCGTCACGGCTGGCAGCGCCGCCCGCTCGACCTGCGCATGGCCTTCGAGCGCCGGGCCGATCTGGAGGCGGTGCTGCGCATCGAGTTCGCGCCCCAGGTGGCCGAGCAGGCCATCGCCGAGACCCCGGGCCTGGAGCTCGACTACCCGAACGTGCTCCGCTGGCGCCACTACTGAGCGCGTGGAGCCCCGGGCGGACGGGTCGTCCCCACGGAGGCTCCACGCGACCGCTCGCCACGGGCCGGGACTAGTTCCGGCACCCGGTGACGGGAGTACGTGAACAGTTGCTCGGGGTGTTGCCCAGCACGATCGCGTCCGTCAGCGTCGCGGCGGCGCGGCCGTTCTCGTTGTCGATGCCGCCAGGGGCGGTGGTCGCCTTGTTGTTGTTGACCACGCTGCGGGTGACGGTCACGGTGCCGGGAGCGAGATTCGCGATGCCTCCGCCGAGGGTGCCGGCCTCGTTGCGGGTGATGATGCTCTGGACCACCGAGAGAGTGCTGTCGTTCGCGATTCCGCCGCCTTTCTCCCCGGCGCGGTTGTCATTGATGACGGTGTTGGTGACCGTCATTCGCCCGTTGTTTCCCGCGCCGCCGCCGTTCCTGGTCGCGGAGTTACCTTGAATGATGCTGTTCGACACGTTCACGATGGTTCCGCCGACGGCGGCGATGCCACCGGAGAAGGTGGCCGTGTTTTTCTGGACGAGCACCGAGTCGAGGTTCGTGGTCCCGCTGTTGACCGCGACGGCCCCGCCGAATCCGCCAGGAGAGATCGTCGCGTCGCCTCCCCTGAGCCTCACGCGGTCGAGGGTGAAGTTGGCGTTGACGGTGAACAGACGGAACTTCGCCGTCGCGCTCCGCTGGATCGTGCTGTTGCGCCCATGGATGGTGAGGGGTCGGTTGATGGTCAGGCCGGTCGTGTTGATCGGGACGAAGGTGTTGTTGTTCAGGACGTAGGTGCAGCCGGGCGTCAGATTGAGCGTGGCGCCGGCCGCGGCGTTGCTGATCGCGTTCACCAGGGCGCTCCCGGAGCACGGCACGGTCGCCAGCGCGTTCGCCGCTGGCATTCCGGCCGTGAGCGCCGTGGCCGCGAGAATGGCGCCCCCGGCAGCCCGGTGGATCCTGTTTGCACGCATTTAATTGTTCCCCCGAATCGTACTGTTCGCGAAATGCGCAGTGATGAGCGTGAACGGTCATCCCCGGGGACGATCATCCTTACACGTATGACTTATCGGGCATGAAAGCAAAAGCGGGTCATATATGACAAGGGAGTTATTCAAGCTTGTGCGAAATCAGGAAAAGGTCCGGTCGCCGCGGGCCCTCTTCCCTTGACGCCGGTGTCAACGTTTACCGTGGGGGCATGCGCATCGGAGAGCTGGCGGAACGCACCGGGGCGAGCACCCGCTCGCTGCGGTACTACGAGCAGCACGGCCTGCTCCAGGCCCGGCGCGGCCCCAACGGCTACCGGCAGTACACCGAGCAGGACGTGAAGCTCGTCACCGAGATCCGCGCCCTGCTCGCGGTCGGGTTCTCCCTGGAGGACACCCGGCCGTTCGTGGACTGCCTGCGCAGAGGGCACAGCACAGGCGGCTCGTGCGCCGAGTCCGTCGAGGTTTACCAGCGCAAGCTCGACGAGATCGACGCCGAGATCCGCGTCCTGCTCGGCCGCCGCGCCGAGGTCGCCGCCCAGCTCGCGCAGTCGTGCCCAGGATGTTTCGTGAGGGGATGAAGTCATGATCACGCTGACCACCGAGAACTTCGAGGAGCAGGTGCTCAAGAGCGACCGGCCGGTGCTGGTCGACTTCTGGGCCGAATGGTGCGGGCCGTGCCGGATGGTGGCGCCCGTGCTGGAGCAGATCGAGGCCGAGCGCGGCCTGACCATCGGCAAGCTCAACACCGACGAGAACCCCGAGATCATGGCCAAGTACGGCGTCATGGGCATCCCGACGCTGCTGCTGTTCGAGAACGGCGAGCCGGTCAAGCGGGTCGTCGGCGCCAAGCCGAAGCGCCTCCTGGAGGCCGACCTCGGCCTGATCTAGCGCGGGCTGCCGAGGCTCGGGCTGTCGGGACGCGGACTGTCGGGGCGCGGCGCTAGCCTGCTCGGCATGGCGAAGACGTCTGCCCCGAAGCCCGGTTACCGCTGCGCCGAGTGCGGATGGCGCACCACCAAGTGGGTCGGCCGGTGCGGCGAGTGCCAGGCATGGGGCACGGTCGACGCGGAGGGCGGCCGGGCCGGCGTCACCATCGTCCAGGGCGGCGCCACCACCGCGCCCGCCCTGCCGATCGGCCAGGTCAAGGCCGAGATCGCCACGGCCCGCACCACCGGGGTGAGCGAGCTCGACAGGGTGCTCGGCGGCGGCCTGGTCGCCGGCGCGGTCGTGCTGCTGGCCGGCGAGCCCGGCATCGGCAAGTCCACGCTGCTGCTGGAGGCCGCCGCCCGCATCGCCGAGCGCGAGACCGTCCTCTACGTCACCGGCGAGGAGTCCGCCGCCCAGGTGCGGCTGCGCGCCGACCGCATCGGCGCCATCCAGCCCCAGCTCTACCTCGCCGCGGAGACCGAGCTGTCGGCGCTGGTCACCCACGTCGAGAAGGTCGAGCCCACGCTGCTCGTCGTCGACTCGGTGCAGACGATCGGCTCCGCGCAGGCCACCGGCGTGCCCGGCGGCGTCACCCAGGTCCGCGAGGTCGCGGCCAACCTCGTACGCCTGGCCAAGGAGCGCAACATGGCCACCGTCCTCGTCGGCCACGTCACCAAGGAAGGCTCCATCGCCGGCCCCCGCACCCTGGAGCACCTGGTCGACGTCGTGCTCAACTTCGAGGGCGACCGCTACTCCCGGCTCCGCATGGTCCGCGCGATCAAGAACAGGTTCGGCCCCACCGACGAGGTCGGCTGCTTCGACCTGCACGAGCGCGGCATCGAGGGCATCACCGACCCCAGCGGCCTGTTCGTCTCCCGGCGCAGCGAGCCGGTGCCCGGCACCTGCGTCACCGTGACGGTCGAGGGCACCCGGCCGCTGCCCGCCGAGGTGCAGGCCCTGGTGGCGCGCACCGAGGCGCAGCAGCCCCGGCGCACCTCCTCGGGCCTCGACACCTACCGCGTTCAGATGATCCTCGCCGTCCTGGAGCGGCGGCTCAACGCCCGGCTCGGCGGCTGCGACGTCTTCACCGCCACCGTCGGCGGCATCAAGCTGGCCGACCCGGCGGTCGATCTGTCGGTCATGCTCGCGGTGGCGAGCGCGGCCGGCGACAAGCCGTTGCCCGCCGGGCTGGTGGCGCTCGGCGAGGTCGGCCTGGCCGGCGAGCTGCGGCCGGTCAAGGACGTCCGCAGACGGCTCACCGAGGCCGCGCGGCTCGGCTTCAAGCGGGCGCTCGTTCCCGCCGGCTCGCTGGAGGACGGCACCCGCAGGCACAAGGGCCAGCGCGCGCTCGTCCCCGTCGGGCCCGTGGCGTTCGCCCCCGGGTTCGAGGTCGTTCAGGCGGAGAACGTCTGGGACGCACTCACACACGTCACATAGCGCCGCTAAGCTGGGCGTGACCGATCGACACGGGGGTCAGGTGGATAGGAGTCTGGACGACCGCCGGCGCGAAGCTCTGGCGGCGGTGGCGCCGGGCACGCCCCTGCGCGACGGCCTGGAGCGCATCCTGCGCGGTTCCACCGGCGGGCTGATCGTCCTCGGCTACAACGCCGACGTCGAAGCGGTCTGCAGCGGCGGGTTCACCCTCGACGTCGACTTCTCCGCGACCCGGCTGCGCGAGCTCGCCAAGATGGACGGCGCCATCGTGATCAGCGGCGACGACAAGATCGTACGCGCCGCCGTGCACCTCGTGCCCGATCCGTCCATCCCCACCGACGAGTCAGGCACCCGCCACCGCACCGCCCAGCGCGTGGCCCGGCAGACCGGGCTGCCCATCATCGCGATCAGCAAGTCGATGCGCATCATCGCCCTCTACCTCGACGGCATCCGCTACGTCCTGGAGGAGTCCGCGGCCATCCTGTCCAAGGCCAACCAGGCCCTGGCCACGCTCGAACGCTACAAGCACCGCCTCGACGAGGTCTCCGGCACGCTGTCGGCCCTGGAGATCGAGGACCTCGTCACCGTCCGCGACGTCGCCGCCGTGGCGCAGCGGCTGGAGATGGTGCGGCGCATCTCCGACGAGATCAAGGGCTACGTCGTCGAGCTCGGCACCGACGGGCGGCTGCTGTCCCTGCAGCTCGACGAGCTGGTGGCCGGGGTCGACTCCGAGCGGGAGCTGGTCGTGCGCGACTACCTCCCCACGCCCTCGGGCCGGCGCCACAAGCGGCTGCCCGAGGCCATGCACGACCTCGACCAGCTCTCCGGCACCGACCTGCTCGACCTGTCCGCGGTCGCCCACGTCCTGGGGCACCACGGGGCCGACAAGCTCGACAGCCCGGTCAGCCCGCGCGGCTTCCGGCTGCTCGCCAAGGTCCCCCGCCTGCCCGCCACCGTCGTCGACCGGCTGGTCAACCACTTCGGCGGGCTGCAGAAGCTGCTCGCGGCCAGCATCGACGACCTGCAGGCCGTGGGCGGGGTCGGCGAGTCCCGTGCGCGCAGCGTCCGCGAGGGTCTGTCCCGCCTCGCCGAGTCCTCGATCCTCGAACGCTACGTCTGAGCGGGCAGCAGGGCTTCGGCCGTAGGGCGCGAGGCACAGCGGGACGACACCGTCACCGACCGGCGCTCCCCGGTGCCGAGATCCTGGGCGGAGACGGGGACGATGCCGTTGGCGTCGATCTCGTCCGGGTCGGCGCCCCTGTAGGGCTCCTTGTCGGTGAGCTCCTTGACCAGGTCGATGACGGCGGGCATGCGGGGGTCGCCGGCCGTGGCCCTGACCACGATCATGCCGTCGCCTGCTTCGATCAGCGACACGTCGAGGGTGCCTCCGCCCAGGTCGAGCACGAGCACGTTCTCCTCGTCCCGGTCCAGGCCGTAGGCCAGCGCCCCGCTCACCGAGGTACGCCTCGGCGTCGCGCACCAGCTTCCGCAGGACGAAAGCGGTTGATCTGCTGCGGGGTGAACGTCCTGCCGTCGATCTCGATCGTCGCTCCCCCGCTCAGGTGGCGCGGGACCGAACGGATCGTCCGCCCGGCATCGGTGACCGCCTGCCGCCTGGCGGCCTCCCCGACCAGGACCTCGCCGTTCCCGGCGAAGGCGACCACGGACGGCGTGGCCCGTAAGCCCTCCGCGCCGGCGACGACGGTGGGCCTGCCACCCCGGAGGACCGCGACGACGGAGCCGGTCGTCCCGAGGTCGATCCCCACGCTCCGGCTCCCGGACGAGGGGCGGCGTCCGGCCGTCCGCAGGGCGTGGGCGACATCGGCGGCGGAGGCGGGGACGGCGGTGATGTTGCGATGGTTGAGGCGCGCGGCCGCCCTGCCCTCGCGCCGGAAGCGCGCCAGAGCCGCGTCGTGCAGGCGGTCGTCGCCCAGCAGGCCGGTCCGCAGCAGCTTGATCGCCACCGGCCGGTCCAGCGTCCGGTCGACGCCCCGCCACACCCCGCCCATCCCGCCCCGGCCGAGCAGCAGCTCCAGCCGGTAGCGGCCGGCCAGTTCCGTACCGGCTCGCACCTGCCACCTCCGCGCCCCGGATCAGGAGAACCGTCGTGAAACGGTACCGCCCGAAGGGGCTCGGCGACGGGGTCAGCGGAGATGGAAGACGCCCTTGGGGCTGCGCAGCTTGCCGAAGCGGGCGGTGGCGACGTACGTGCCGGGCAGCGCGGCCGGCGCCGTGGAGCGGCAGTCGGCGCTGGAGCGCTTCCTGTCCCAGTTCAGCGACCGCACGTACGGCACCCCGCGCTGCAGCTCGGCCACGTCCTCGTCGGCCCCGCTCACGCAGTCGGCCGTCGACCAGATGCGGTCCTGGCCGGACATGATGCGGATCTCCATGGCACGCGGACCGACGTCGGCCCTGCACATCACGGGCCCCGTGTTGACGAGCGTGACGATGAAGGACGGCCGGGAGCCGCCCGCGTAGATCTGGTCCTTGCCGCCCTGCAGGCTGAGCACGAGGTCCTCGTCGGCGCAGGGCGCGCCCGCCTTCCTGACGCGGCTGGGCGACGGGCTCGGCCGTCGGGCGCTGGGCGTGGGCGAGGGGGTGGCGGTGCCCATGGCGAGCGTACGCAGCCCCGCCAGCAGCGGATCGACCGCCGGGGAGACGCTGGGCGAGACCTTGACCTCCGAGGAGCTCTGCTCCGGCCCGCCCTTGCCCCCGCTGGAGCACGCCCATGCCACGACGGCCACCACGACGAGCACCGCCACCAGCACGCTCATCCGGCGCCGCCAGTAAACGTCACCGCCGTCGCCACGCATCGTCTCCGAATCCATAGGGTCTAGCATGGTAACCAGAAGGTCACTCAGGGTGACGACACGCCGAGAGCATTCCCATAGGCATACCCTTGTCGGCGTGGTTGAGCCTCATCTTCTGCACAACGCTGTCCTCAGTTGGTACGAAGACAACGCAAGAGACCTCCCCTGGCGGGCCGCCGACGCCACGCCCTGGGGCGTGCTGGTCAGCGAGATCATGTTGCAGCAGACCCCGGTCGTCCGCGTCCTGCCGATCTGGCAGGAGTGGATGGAACGCTGGCCCACCCCGAAGGATCTCGCGGCCGCACAGCCGGGCGAGGCGGTCCGGCACTGGGGAAGGCTGGGCTACCCGCGGCGGGCGCTGCGCCTGCACGCCTGCGCCCGGGCCATCACCGACGAGCACGGCGGCGAGGTGCCCGCCGATCACGCGACACTGCTGGCCCTGCCGGGCATCGGCGAGTACACCGCCGCCGCGGTCACCAGCTTCGCCTACGGCGGACGGCACGCGGTGCTGGACACCAACGTCCGGAGGGTGCTCGCCAGGGCCGTACGCGCGGAGGAGTACCCTCCCACGGCCACCTCCGCGGCCGAGCGGCGGCTCGCCGAGGCCCTGCTGCCCGAGCTGGGCGCGGCCCGCTGGGGTGTGGCGGTGATGGAGCTGGGCGCCCTGGTGTGCTCGGCCCGCGCGCCGCGCTGCGCCGACTGCCCCATCGCGGACGTGTGCGCCTGGCGGCTGGCGGGCAAGCCGCCGCACACCGGCCCCGCGCGCAAGGGCCAGACCTACGCCGGCACCGACCGCCAGTGCCGGGGGCGGCTGCTGGCGGTGCTGCGCGCGGCCCACGGTCCGGTGCCGAAGGCGGCGCTGGACGTGGTGTGGGACGACGCGGTCCAGCGCGAACGCGCCCTGGACGGCCTCATCGCCGACGGCCTGGCCGAAGCCCTCGACGACGACACCTACCGCCTCCCCCACGCCTGACCCGGAGGGGGGTCAGCTCACCCAGGGCGGGACCAGGCGTTCGGAGCCCTTGGGGGCGAGGTCGCAGGCGTCCGGGGCGGACGTGCCGTCCGGGTTGTAGACCTTCGTCCCGGCCGGGGCGGTCACGATCGAGACGAAGCCGCGCACCGGATCGGCGAGCATTCGCCGGCTCACGTCCGCGGGCAGCACCATCGTGTCCCCCGCCGCGACCTCGTGGCGCCCCTCGCCCAGCTCCACCACCGCGGCTCCGTCGAGCCACGTCCACAGCACCTCGGCGTCGAAGGCGTGCACCGGCCCCTCCATGCCGGGACGGGCGTCCACCCGCCACACGGCCTGCTCCGCCCGCCCCTGCGTCGGGGAGGCGAGCGTGGTCATCACGCCGTTGGGCGTCTCGGTGCGCCGGCACTCGGCGTTCGGCACGACAGCCACGTGCGTCCTCCCTTTCACGCGATCCACGGCGGGGTGCCGAGGTCGGCCCCGTCGGCGGACATGGCACGGGCGCCGGCCCGGGCGGTGACGACGGCGGTATAGCCGGCGTCCGGCCCGGCGGTGACCCGGCGCGGCGTGCGCGCCGGCATGACGACGGTGTCGCCCGCCGCCACGGCGAAGCTCTCCTCGCCGAGCTCGACGGTCGCCGTCCCGTCGAGCCAGCTCCACACCTGCTCGACGTCGAAGTCGTGCAGCGGCCCCGCCACGCCGGGCTTGGCCTCCACCCGCCAGAGCGACCGGCCGGCCGCCCCTTGGGTGGGCGAGGCGAAGGTCGTCATGACCCCGCCGGGTGTCTCGGTACGCCGCGCGTCGGCGGCACGAATGACGGTCATGCGGGAAACCCCTTAAGATAGGCAACCACGTTGTCCATCAACATAGTCAATCAGGTTGTCTATTGTGTCAAGCGACGCCCCTGGGTTCGAGTTGCCGCTGCGCCTGCTGCTGGCGTTCCGGGCGCTCATCGACGAGCTGCACGCCGAGCTGTCCCGGCAGGGACATCCCGACATCAGACCCATGCACGGATTCGTCATGCAGGCCATCGGCCCAGGCGGCACCACGGCCGTCGAGCTGGGCCGCGCGCTGGGCGTCTCCAAACAGGCGGCCGGCAAGACCGTCGAGTCGCTGGAGCGCGTCGGCTACGTGGAGCGCGCCACCGACCCGCACGACAGCCGGCGCAAGATTGTACGGCTGACGCCGTACGGGATGGACGCGCTCCACCGCTCGGCCCGCATCTTCGACGACCTCCGCGCCCGCTGGGCCGCCGAGCTGGGCGTGGAGCGACTGCGGGCGCTGGAGGCCGACCTGCGCAAGGTCACGCCGGCCAATCCGTGGCGGCTGGACACACCCGGCTGGTTCACCTCCCTCTGAGCGAGGGAGGTGAGGGCGAGAGAGGTGAGGGCGAGAGAGGTGAAGGCGGGGAAGGTCAGGGCGAGGGAGGTCAGGCGGCCAGTTGGAGGCCCAGGCCGGTCAGGTTGCTGCGGGCCCAGTCCAGCTCCTCGGCCAGCATCGACACCAGCGCCCCCGGCCCCTTGGCGCGTCCCGGCACGGCCAGGTTGTGCGTCTCGACCTCGATGTGCGCGCTGCCGCTGACCGCGCCCGACAGCATGGCCGTCAGCGTGTCGTGCAGCACCTCGCCGGTGCTGGACGTCCGGCCGGTGTGGTTGTGCACGTGGCCGAGCTTGACGACCGGCGCCCCGGCCGCCGCGAGGTTCTTGAGCGCCGCGCCCGGCCCCTCGTCCTCGGAGGCGAGGTGGCAGGCGTCCAGGCACACGCCGAGGTGCTCGGAGTCGATGCCCCCGACCCGCTCCAGCGCCTGCTCGGTGGTCTCCAGCACGCAGCCGGGCCACGGCTCGAAGCCGACGCGGATCGTCTTGCCGGTGACGCTGTGGATGCCGCGCAGCTCGCGGGCCAGCCGCTCCAGGCGGCGGGTGGCGATGGTGTGCAGGTCGGCCGGCCAGTCACGCCGCCAGCCGATCGGTATCGTCGAGATGCTGCCGAAACGTACGTCCTCGGGCAGCAGGAACGCGAGGATGCGGGCCAGCGCCATCGTGTAGCGATAGCGCTCGGGCTTGGCCCAGTCGGGGCCGGGCACCTCCTGGTTGCGGCCGCCGGTGCCGTTGAGGCTCACGACTTCCAGGCCGCGCTCCTCCAGCGAGCGGCGCAGCCGGACGAGCTCGATGCGGTCGGCGGTGAGGTGGTCGGCGACGCTCGGCGCCAGCCACAGTCCGATGCCCATCCGCTCCACGCCGAGCCGCTTGCGCACCGGCACGGCGTAACGAGTGAGATGGGCGATCAGGTTCTCCAGGTCTTCAGCGGGATGGACGCCTGCGTTGTAGGCGAGGTGAACGAGCGTTCCGTCATCGTGACGCAGGCGCATCGGTTTCCTCCACGGCTTGCTTATGTGTGTCCGTCGCCCGCCTCGGACGTGCCGGACCTCGTCGAGCATGCCTGCTCGCGGGTCCCGCCGGCGTCCGCCCAGAGTTGATTCCTGACTACTCCCCGGGGAGCAGGCCCCCACGTTAGGGGCGCGCTCTTGCGGCTCACTTGGATGAGACTTGGCTCTACTCTACGCAGTGTAGTACTACCACCGGTGGCGGGATACCCGGTCATCCAACAATTACGCAACGAAGTGGTGACCACAGGCGCGTCACGGGCGAGCCGTCGCCGGAAAAGGGCGCTGACCGGCCCCAGAAGCCACGGAGAGCGCTCCCCGACCTGGTTGGCGCCCAACTCCTCACGTCCGCGACCTGGAACGCCACACGATGCCACAGAGCGCCGCACCCCGGAGACGCGAAAAGCTCCCGTGTGACGAAGCACACGGGAGCTCTCCGGTCACGCCGGCGCCGGAGCGCCGGGTGTCAGTGCTGGATCGGAGCCGCGATGGCCGCCGCCGAGTCGGGCACCTTCGAGGACGTCTCGCCCCGGAAGATGAACTTGGCCTCGTCGCCCTCGCCCTCGATCGTCACCTTCACGACCTGCCCCGGACGGAGCTCGCCGTAGAGGATCTTCTCCGACAGGGAGTCCTCCAGCTCGCGCTGGATGGTCCGGCGCAGCGGCCGGGCGCCCATCACGGGGTCGTAGCCGCGGTCGGCCAGCAGCTGCTTGGCCTCCTTCGAGACCTCGAGCCCCATGTCGCGGTCCTTCAGCCTCGCGTCGACCTGGGCGAGCATCAGATCCACGATCTGAATGATCTCGACCGGCGTGAGCTGGTGGAAGACCACGATGTCGTCGACACGGTTGAGGAACTCGGGCCGGAAGTGCTGCTTGAGCTCCTCCTGGACCTTCGCCTTCATCCGCTCGTAGTTGGACTCGGTGTCGTTGGACTTCGCGAACCCGACCCCGATGCCCTTGGAGATGTCACGGGTGCCGAGGTTGGTGGTCATGATGATGACCGTGTTCTTGAAGTCGACCACACGACCCTGGGCGTCGGTCAGGCGACCGTCCTCCAGGATCTGCAGCAGCGAGTTGAAGATGTCGGGGTGGGCCTTCTCGATCTCGTCGAACAGGACCACGGAGAACGGCTTGCGCCGCACCTTCTCGGTGAGCTGGCCGCCCTCCTCGTAGCCGACGTAGCCGGGAGGCGAGCCGAACAGCCGGGAGACGGTGTGCTTCTCCATGAACTCCGACATGTCCAGGCTGATCAGCGCGTCCTCGTCACCGAAGAGGAACTCCGCCAGAGCCTTGGACAGCTCGGTCTTGCCGACGCCGGAGGGGCCGGCGAAGATGAACGAGCCACCGGGACGGCGCGGGTCCTTCAGCCCGGCGCGGGTGCGCCGGATGGACCGCGACAGGCCCTTGATGGCGTCGTCCTGGCCGATGATCCGCTTGTGGAGCTCGTCCTCCATACGGAGCAGGCGCTGCGACTCCTCCTCGGTCAGCTTGAAGACCGGGATGCCGGTGGCCGTCGCCAGGACCTCGGCGATGAGCTCCTGGGTGACCTCGGCCACGACGTCCATGTCGCCGGCCTTCCACTCCTTCTCCCGGCGCTCGCGCTTGAGCTGGAGCTGCTTCTCCTGGTCGCGGAGAGCGGCGGCCTTCTCGAAGTCCTGCGCGTCGATCGCGGACTCCTTGTCGCGACGCACGTTGGCGATCTTCTCGTCGTACTCGCGCAGGTCCGGCGGAGCGGTCATCCGGCGGATGCGCATCCGGGAGCCGGCCTCGTCGATGAGGTCGATCGCCTTGTCGGGCAGGTAGCGGTCGCTGATGTAGCGGTCGGCCAGCTGCGCCGCGGCCACCAGCGCGTCGTCCGTGATGGACACGCGGTGGTGCGCCTCGTAGCGGTCACGCAGACCCTTGAGGATCTCGATCGTGTGGCTGAGCGAGGGCTCGGCCACCTGGATCGGCTGGAAGCGGCGCTCCAGCGCGGCGTCCTTCTCAAGGTATTTGCGGTATTCGTCGAGCGTGGTCGCGCCGATCGTCTGCAGCTCGCCGCGGGCCAGCATCGGCTTGAGGATGCTGGCGGCGTCGATCGCGCCCTCGGCGGCGCCCGCACCCACGAGCGTGTGCAGCTCGTCGATGAACAGGATGATGTCGCCGCGCGTGCGGATCTCCTTGAGCACCTTCTTCAGGCGCTCTTCGAAGTCGCCGCGGTAACGGGAGCCGGCGACCAGGGCGCCGAGGTCAA
Organism: Nonomuraea wenchangensis; assembly: GCF_900111685.1. Lineage (GTDB taxonomy): Bacteria > Actinomycetota > Actinomycetes > Streptosporangiales > Streptosporangiaceae > Nonomuraea > Nonomuraea wenchangensis. The sequence continues at coordinate 319,456 of NZ_FOHX01000004.1, read as the reverse complement.
GCGTGTAGAGCTGCTTGTCCTTCAGCGTCTCGGGCACCTCGCCCCTGACGATCTTCTGCGACAGGCCCTCGACGACGGCGGTCTTGCCGACGCCGGGCTCGCCGATGAGAACGGGGTTGTTCTTGGTCCTCCGGGAGAGGACCTGCATGACCCGCTCGATCTCCTTCTCCCGGCCGATGACCGGATCCAGCTTGCCCTCACGGGCCGCCTGGGTCAGGTTGCGGCCGAACTGGTCGAGCACCAAGGACGTGGACGGGGCCGACTCCTGGGGGCCGCCCGCGGCCGCCGGCTCCTTGCCCTGGTAACCGTGCAGCAACTGGATCACCTGCTGCCGGACACGGTTGAGATCAGCTCCAAGCTTGACCAGCACCTGGGCAGCCACACCCTCACCCTCACGGATGAGCCCGAGCAGGATGTGCTCGGTGCCGATGTAGTTGTGGCCCAGCTGCAGAGCCTCACGGAGCGACAGCTCGAGGACCTTCTTGGCCCGCGGGGTGAAGGGAATGTGCCCCGACGGAGCCGACTGGCCCTGGCCGATGATCTCCTCGACCTGCTGGCGCACACCCTCAAGGCTGATGCCCAGGCTCTCCAGAGCCTTGGCGGCAACGCCCTCACCTTCGTGGATCAAACCAAGAAGAATGTGCTCAGTGCCGATGTAGTTGTGGTTGAGCATCCTGGCCTCTTCTTGGGCCAAGACGACAACACGCCTCGCTCGGTCGGTGAACCTCTCGAACATCTCGTCGCTCCTCACAGAGCGGTCAGTCAGGGCCGGTAAATCCGGTCCCGTCCTCCCGCATGCTAGCCCTGGCTCGGCGAACCGTGCCCACTCGCCTCTGACACGCTCTATAGCAGAGACGTTCCCCGAGAGCAGGGCGTTCACCCTCTATCCAACTACTGTTCGGGGGTCACGTGTTCCCGATACGCCGCAAGCGAACGATGTTTAGGCCGCTACGGGGAGACGACACCGAATTGCCGCCGCGACGTATGCAGATCGACACGGATCAGCCGCCGGACGCCCGGGCCTGCCGCCCGTCGAAGGGGCCGTGCCCGCCGCATCACCGATGATGCCGCGTCCGTTTCTCGTGCGTAATCATCCTATGTCGTGCGGCGTGGATGGCCAAGCGCGGTCACTACGCCCCGAGCATGACCCGGCACCTACCGCTCCCGTCGCTAATGCTCATCCGGTCAGCCGGGTTACCGGCCTCATCACGCGGACGCGGGTGGACCGGGCATTGTGCGCACCCGCCCCGCCAAGCCGGTTTAGCCCCGCCTCTCGCAGGGGCTTCCCAGCTTTTACTCAGGAACACCGCGAGGAACGCGGCGGAGGAGCCCGCCCGCATGCCCCGAGGGAACGGGCCACAGCGGCCTTTCTGCATTGGAGCAGGCCGGGGACGCCGCTTCACATATGCGGGCGCGGCCGGCGAATCCACGGCCGACACCGGCCGCGACAGCCGACCAAAACGCCCGCATATGTGAGCGCATCAGCAGATCGTCCTCCGGGGCGTTCCGGCATTTGAGACGCCCCTGAATACGATCATGCGCTTATGGCGGCCGCCGGGGTCCAAGGCGAACGGCATAAGCGCACGGTCGAGCGACGACGACTCTTTCAGTGAGCCGCCTCGTACTTCTCGACGACGGTGGAGGCGATGCGGCCGCGCTCGCTGACCGGCAGACCGTGGGCCTTGGCCCACTGCCGGATCTCGGAGCTCTTCTCCCGGGTCATCGCACGGCTGCCGCCGCGGGTGCGACGACGCGTGGTGGTGGCGCCCGCCCGGCGCGCGTGCTGCACGAAAGGCGAGAGCGCGTCCCTCAGCTTCTTGGCGTTAAGGTCGCTGAGGTCAATCTCATAGGAGGAGCCGTCAATAGCGAAGCTGACCGTCTCATTGGCCTCGCCCCCATCGAGGTCATCGATGAGAATCTCCTGGATGTGCTTGGCCATCTACGAATCCTTTCGCGGGCATTGTTTCATTCGCCAGCCCAAACATATACCCGAAAAGGCGCGGAGACAATTCAGCACAGCGGGGATTCGGCTGACTGGCCGATCAGTTCTGCTCTTCGGCAGGCTGCTGAGCCTTAGCCCGCCGCCCGGCGCCCTCGTGGCGGACCAACTTCACCACGCCAAAGATGAAGGCTCCGGCGACCACGGCCGGGGGGATGAGCGCTGACAATACATCTGTTACGGCTTCCATTCGTCCTCGCCTCCACGGCTGACGGGGTTTGGGGGGCGCTATATGCGCCCGGGGCCGCTGCCCGGAGGAGCGTGACCCCAGTGCAGCGTACGGCGACAACCGCCCGCAACTGACCATAGCGGCACACACATGCCCTGCGAGTCTCAGGGGCGCCGACATCCGGCAACACCGGACGCCCCATAGCCTAATGGCAGTCTCTCCAGAGTCCTTACCGGATCAAGCGGAAATTTTGCGAAAGACATCCGCCCAGGTGCGGAAGGCTCAGCGAAGATCTTTTACCACGCGTGTTCCGGCCAGACGATCGTGCGGACCGCGCTCCAGCGGCTTGTCCATCAGGATCAGCAGCCCCACCGCGAACAGCAGCATTCCGGCCAGGAGATTGACCACCGGAATGCCGATCAGCATGAGCGGGCCCGGATAGACCAGGGCCCGTTTCAGCGCCGCCCCGGACGTCGGGACCTCGGGGATCAGGCGAATCCGCATGATCGCCTTGCCGAACGTGCGGCCGCCGCGGGAATGGGCCCACCAGTCGTAGGCGGTATAACCGGCCCCGGCGAGCAGCGCGGCGCCCAGACCGGGCAACCTGCCGTCCAACAGCTCCAACATCCCGACAGTCCGGAAGACACCCCAGAGCGCGATGAACAGAATGTAATAGAAGACGCCGAGGACGAGCGCTTCAATCAGCCGGGCGCCGAGGCGTTCCCACCATTCCGCCGGCAGCGTGTCCGCTCGCGGCGCGGTCCCGGCCATAACCTCCACCTCGCGTCGTCGGCGACCCCGAATGGGGAGTGCGGGTGTCACCATTCTGGTACGCCCCGGCGGGCAAAACATAGGGGCCGGCGGTAAGCCGGCCCCCAGGTTCGCGTCCCGCGCGGACTACTTGATCTTCACGACCACCGTACGCGCGAACTTGTCGGCGAACGTCTGCTGCAACGGCTTGTCCCAGAGCTGGGAAGCGCCGTTGAGACCCACGCCCACGAAGGCGAGCAGCCCGCCGAGCACCGGGATGAAGTTGAGCGCGTAGTAGCCCCACGTGCCGGCGGCCCGCTTGATCGCCATGTCGGTCGACAGGCCCTTGGGGATGGGCTGGCCGACGGGGACGGCCTTGATGCCCATCACCATCTTGCCGACGGTCTGGCCGCTCATCTTCAGGAGGAAGAAGTCGTAGGCCACCCAGAGGGCCGTCGAGATCACCGCCGACAGGAGGCTGACGACGAACGGCGAGGCGATGCCGCTGGAGCTGCCGTCCTGCGAGCTGTAGCTCGCCAGGAGGAAGAGGCCGAGGATCAGGCCCACGACGAAGCTGACAATGAACAGGATGACGCCGTCGATCAGCCTTGCCACCAGGCGCTGCCACCACTCGGCGAGCGGGGCGGGCGCTCCGGGCGGCTGGACGCCGACCGGCTGGCCGTAACCGGGCTGCCCGTAGCCCTGCTGCTGGCCGTAGCCCTGCTGACCGTAGCCCTGCTGACCGTACTGCTGGTCACCGTACTGGGGCTGCTGGCCGTACTGGGGCTGCTGGCCGTAGCCCGGCTGGGACTGGCCCTGCTGGCCGTAGCCCTGACCGTAGTCAGGCTGGGACTGCGGCTGCTGACCGTACTGCGGCTGCTGGCCGTAGCCCTGGCCGTAGTCGGGCTGCGACTGCTGCTGCTGACCGTACTGGGGCTGCTGGCCGTAGTCGGGCTGGGACTG
>NZ_FOHX01000004.1:0-315465 GCF_900111685.1 Nonomuraea wenchangensis | reverse complement strand
GGCTGCTGGCCGTACTGGGGCTGCTGGCCGTAGCCCTGCTGCTGGCCGTACTGCGGCTGCTGGCCGTAGCCCGGCTGCTGGCCGCCGTATTGGGGCTGCTGGCCGTAGCCCTGCTGGCCGTAGTCGGGCTGCGACTGCTGCTGCTGACCGTACTGGGGCTGCTGGCCGTAACCCTGCTGCTGCTGGTTGTAGGGGGGCTGGCCGAAGGCGTCGTCCGCCCGGTAGCCGACCACGGTGGCGTCGGGGTCGGGCTCGCCGGGGTGGCGGCCCTGGTGCTGCTGGCCGTAGGGGGGATTGCCAGGCGCGGAGTTCTCGCCGGATTCGTCTTGCGGATACGGCGGCTGTCCGGTGCTCACCGTGTCACCTCGCTTCGCGTGCGCATGTGGCACGTGTCAGGGCACATGCCTGTGCTGCCCAACGTATCGACATAGGTATCAACAATCACCTTTCCAGTTGGTCAAGGTCCGCGTCACCCGATGTCAGATGGAGCAGCATGCGGGTGTTGCCCAGGGTGTTCGGCTTGACGTGCTCCAGGTCGAGGAACTCGGCCACACCCTCGTCGTACGAGGCCAGGAGTTCGGCGTAGACCTCCGGCGAGACCGGTGTCCCCTGGATCGGCCGGAACCCGTGCCTTGCGAAGAATTCGATCTCGAAAGTGAGACAGAACACTCGCCGCAGACCCAGATCCTTCGCCTGCTGTATGAGCGCCTCCACGATCCGGTGGCCGATGCCCAAGCCCCGGCACTCCGGATCGACGGCGACCGTGCGGACCTCGGCGAGATCCTCCCACAGGACGTGCAGGGCGCCACAGCCGGCGACCCGCCCGCCGAGATCGGCCACCCAGAACTCCTGTACGTCCTCGTACAGCGTCACCGTGGTCTTCTCCAGGAGCCGCGGACCCGCGCCCGCGTAGGTGTCGACCAGGCGCCTGATGCCGCGGACGTCGGGCGTACGGGCACGCCGGACCACCACCGCGGTCTCGGGCGCTGTCAGCTCGGCCACCTGCTCCATGGCTCTCCAGAGTACAGATGTCATTACGGCTCGGACCTAACTCCCTCAACCGCCCCGTACAGGGGGTCCGGCACGACTGTCCAGGCGCAGGTCCGACGTCCACCGACGCCGAGCAAAACCAAGGGCAAAAAGGACATAAAGTCTCTTCTGTACGCTTGATCACGAGATCACCTTGTGACCCTTCGGTTGTGAAACCTCAACAGATCAAGCAGTTCTGGTTGAGCAGGAACCGGGAGTGCATTAGTGTCCAGCGACGACGTTCCCCGCGTGTCGCGCGCGGGAGACACGCCCAATTCCCGCAAGGGAAACCGGGGACCCGCCGATGGCGCCCGCCGCACGCCATCACTGGGGTGAATCCGAAACGTTCGGTAGGGCTCCTCCGGCCCGAACCCGTCAGCTAACCCGGTAGGCGTCGAGGAAGGGAGCCGGTTGGTGAAGCGCACGCGCACGCGTGGGGACGAGAGGACGGCGGGCGGGAACGCCCCCCATCGCGAACGGTTCCGGCGACCGTTCCGCCTCGGAGCGGCGGTCCTGATGGCCGGCGCGTTACTTGCGGCCCCTATCGCCCCGGCGTCCGCGGAGCCCAAGCCCTCGCTCAAGGAGCTGTCGGACCGGGTCGAGAAGCTGCACGTCGAGATCGAGACGCTCACGGAGCAGTACAACGGCCAGCGGGAGAAGTACAAAACCGCCAAGAAGGCCGCAGACGCCGCACAGAAGACTCTGGCCGACAGCCAGGCCGATCTCGCCGCCAAGCGCGCGAAGGCCGTCATGCTCGCCCAGAACGCCTACATCACCGGCGGGCTCAACCGCTCGCTCACCTTCATGCAGTCCGACGATCCCGAGAAGTTCCTCGACCGGGCCGCGACCACGCACGCGCTGGAGACGCAGCAGAGCGAAGAGGTCAACCAGCTGCTCAAGGCCATGGACGCGGCCACCCGCGCCGAGGCCGGCGCCAAGACCCGCATGGAGGAGCTGCGCACGATCGTCGCCGACCTCGACGCCAAGCGCGACAAGATCACCTCACTGGTCACCAAGACCGAGAGCAGCCTCTTCCGCCGCGCCCTCGGCGAGGCCGGGCAGCCCGGCACCCGCGCCGTACGCGTCAACCTGCCGATCCCCGGCACCGGCAAGGCCGCCGCGGCCGCCAGGTGGGCGCTCACGCAGCAGCTCAAGCCGTACGTGTGGGGCGCCGGCGGCCCGAGCTCCTACGACTGCTCCGGTCTGGTCATGGCCGCCTTCCGGCGCGTCGGCATCTCGCTGCCGCACTACACCGGCGACCAGTGGACCGCGGGCCGGCACATCTCGCGCGAGGAGATGCGCCCCGGCGACCTGGTCTTCTTCTACAGCGACCTGCACCACGTCGGCATCTACATCGGCGGGGGCATGATGGTGCACGCCCCGCGCACCGGCGACGTCGTACGGGTGGCCGCGCTCGGCAACCGGCCCTTCGCGGGCGCGGTACGCATCGCAGACTGACCCGGTATGACCGGGTGACCCCGTCAGATGAGGTGGCGGCGTGCCGCCCAGGCCACGGCCTCGATGGCCGTGGCCACGCCGATGCGGTCGCAGATGCCGCGCAGTCTTCGGCGCACCGTGCGTCCGCTTATGTCCAGACGTCTCCCCACCCGGTCTACAGTGACGCCCTTGGCCAGCTCGCCGAGTAAAGCCAGATCCGCGTGGCTCAGCTCAACGCCTTCAGTGAGCACTTCCATCGGGAGCCCTCCCCCCCAACAGCAGAATTTGGACCTCACAACGGGCCAAAGCCGCTCGTCTCGCAGACGGTAAACGCATCTCTGAAAGGTCGTCAAGCGTGATAAACCCCGCCCTTGACGAGCGCTATTGACATGATCGCGTATATGTGACCTACTCGCCATATGCCGACCGGATGCTGGACGCGCGATGACCGATCTCGTTGATCAGCCCGGGGGCTCCACTCCTTCCCCCTCGGGTCCGGCGGACCTCCTGGGTTTTGATCCCGCGGACCCCGGTTTTCTGGATGATCCCTATGCGCGTTATCACGCGCTGCGCGAGCGCGGGCCGATCTTCCGTACGCCCGCCGGGCTGTTCATCCTGACCGATCACGAACTGTGCGGCGCCATGCTCCGCGACCCCCGTTTCGGCCACGGCCCGAATCCCATCAACCGCGTCAATCCAGGTCAGCCCGTCGAGTCATTTCTGCGTATGGACCCGCCCGATCACACCCGGTTACGCGGTCTGGTCAGCAGGGCGTTCACGCCCCGCATGGTCGAACGGCTGCGCCCGCGCGTCGAGGCCGTCACCGCCGGGCTGATCGCGGCGCTGCCCGAGGAGGGCGATCTGGTTTCCGGCTTCGCGTACCCGCTGCCGGTCATGGTGATCTGCGAGATGCTGGGGGTGCCGCCGGAAGATCACGAGCGCTTCCAGGGCTGGAGCGAGACGGCCGCCCGCAGCCTTGACCCGATGCTTACAGCGGAGCTGATATCGGAAAGCGGGCGGTCCGGAAGAGAGTTTCGCGACTACTTCCGCGACCTCCTGGAGCTCCGGCGCCGGCAGCCCGGCGACGACCTGCTGAGCGCCCTCACCCGGGTCGAGGAGCTGACCGAGGGCGAGTTGCTGGCCACCTGCGTGCTGCTGCTCGTGGCCGGGCACGAGACGACCGTCAACCTCATCGCCAACGGGGTGCTCGCCCTGGTCCGCCACGGCCTGCTCCGGCAGGCGGCCGAGCGGCCGCGGCAGGTCGTCGAGGAGGTGCTGCGCTACGACCCGCCGGTCCAGCTCACGGGACGGGTGGCGCTCCGCGACGCCGAGCTCGGCGGGACGCCGGTGCCCGCGGGCACGGCCGTGGTCGCGTTGATCGGCGCGGCCAATCGCGACCCCGCGGTCTTCCCCGACCCCGACCGCTTCGACCCCGATCGCTTCGACCCCAACCGCACCGGCCCCGACCGCACCGACCCCCGCCGCCTCGACGGGGCTCGGGAGCCGGGGCGGCATCTCGCCTTCGGGCTCGGCATCCACTTCTGCCTCGGCGCGACGCTGGCCAGGATGGAGGGCGAGATCGCGCTCTCCGCGCTGGCCGCCGCCGCGCCACGGATGGAGCTGCTGGACCCGGCGCCGCCGTACCGGCCGAACCTGGTGCTGCGGGGGCTCGCGGAGCTCCCCGTGCGGCTCAACCGCTGACGCACCGGGCCCCGACCGGGCCCGATCGTCAGTGGGTGGGCTTGACCAGCGGGAACAGGATGGTCTCGCGGATGTTCTTGCCGGTGAACGCCATGATCATCCGGTCGATGCCCGCGCCCATGCCACCCGTCGGCGGCATGCCGTACTCGAGGGCCGTCAGGAAGTCCTCGTCGAGCTGCATCGCCTCAAGGTCGCCGCCGGCGGCGAGCAGCGACTGCTCCATCAGCCGGTGCCGCTGGTCGATCGGGTCGTTGAGCTCGGAGTAGGCGGTGCCCAGCTCGGTGCCGAAGCCGATTAGGTCCCACTTCTCGGTGAGCAGCGGGTTGTCGCGGTGGAGCCGGGCCAGCGGCGAGGTCTCCAGCGGATAGTCCATGACGAACGTCGGCTGCACCAGCGTGTGCTCCACCAGCGCCTCGAACAGCTCCTGCACGAGCTTGCCCGACCCCCACTTCGGGTCCCAGTGCACCTCGCGCCGGTCGGCGATCTTGCGCAGCTCCTCCAGCGTGGTGGAGGTGGTGATCTCCTCGCCGACGGCCTCGGAGACCAGGCCGTAGAGCGTCGCCCGGGGCCACTCGGCCATCCCGAGGTCGATCTCGACGCCGTCGTGCACGACGACCGTGGTGTCCAGGGCGGCCATGACGGCCTTTTGGTACATCCGCTGCGTGAGGTCGGCCATGTCGTGGTAGTCGAGGTAGGTGCCGTACGCCTCGATCATGGTGAACTCGGGGTTGTGCGTCGAGTCGGCGCCCTCGTTGCGGAAGTTGCGGTTGATCTCGAAGACCTTCTCGACGCCGCCGACCACGAGCCGCTTGAGATAGAGCTCGATCGCGATGCGCAGATAGAGCTCCATGTCGTAGGCGTTGATGTGGGTGCGGAAGGGCCGGGCCGCCGCGCCGCCGTGGATCGGCTGCAACATCGGCGTCTCGACCTCGAGGTAGCCCTCCTCGTGCCAGAAGTCGCGCACCGCGCGCACGGTGGCGCTGCGGACGCGGGCCATCTTCCTGGCCTCGTCGTTGACGATGAGGTCGACGTAGCGCTGCCGTACGCGCGCCTCGGGGTCGGTGAGGCCGACGTGCTTCTCCGGCAGCGGCCGCAGGCACTTGGCGGTGATCTGCCAGTCGTCGGCGAGCACGGACAGCTCGCCGCGCCGCGAGGTGATGACCTCGCCGGTGATGCCGACGTGGTCGCCGAGGTCGACGTCGCGCTTCCAGCGGGACAGCGACTCCTCGCCGACCCGGTCGAGGGAGATCATGACCTGCAGGTCGGCCTCGCCGTCGCGGATGGTGGCGAAGCAGAGCTTCCCGCCGACGCGGCTGAGCATGACGCGACCGGTCACCGAGACGCTCTCGCCGGTGGCGGTGTCGGGCTCCAGGCCCTGGTATTTCTCCCTGACCTCGGCGTTGGTCGCCGTACGGGGGAAATTGACCGGGTAAGGATCGACGCCCTCACTGCGAAGGCGGTCGAGCTTCTCCCTCCGGATCCGCATCTGCTCGGGAAGTTCTTCGCTCACAGCACTAAAGCGTAGGGGATATGGCGAACTGCAAGGACTCGTCGGTCCGTTGCAGGGTGCCTGCAAGAGGGCTCTTTTATCAATGACTCACGAGCTCAGGGGGAGGCCGGCAGGGAGCCGGCCCAGGGGAGCTCCAGGAGAGAGACATGTTCAAGAAGCTCGCGATCGGCACCCTCGCCGCCGCCGCCACCACCGCCGTCGCCCTGTCGATGCCCGCCGCCGCCTTCGCCTCCTCGCCCCACGCCGACGACTACTCCTCGCACTGGGGCCCGGTCTACGCCAAGCACTTCCAGGCCAAGGCCGAGGGCAACGTCGAGGTCAACTGGGACGACGACGGCGAGTCCAACGAGGTCCACGTGCGCGGCAAGCTCTGGGACCGCGACAACCGCAGCTACGACGACGGCGGCAAGTGCGCGTACGTGCGGTTCCAGGCCGAGGACTTCGACGGCGACTGGTCGCCGGTCTTCTGGCGGAAGTACTGCGGCTACCCCAGCTTCCAGCGCTTCCACTTCGAGGAGAACGACGTCCAGACCCTGCGGGTGCAGGTCTGCCAGATCGGCCTGAACAGCAAGTTCCCGACCAAGTGCGGTCGCTGGGAGTACATCTACACCAACGAGAGCGAGTAGTGACGCCGGAGCTCGCATTCGAGCACCCTGGCGCCGCAGCACCCGAGCACGCGAAGACCGCGGGCGGCCCCTCTCCCGAGCGGGGGGCCGCCCGCTCCTTTGTCAGCCCGTGTTGCGGTGGTAGATCAGGCGCAGGCCGATGAGCGTGAGCCACGGCTCGTGCACGTCGATCGAGCGGGACTCGCCGACCACCAGCCCGGCGTGCCCGCCGGTGGCCACGACCGTGACCTCGTCGGGGTCGTCGGCCAGCTCGGCCGTCATGCGCTCGACGATGCCGTCCACCTGGCCGGCGAAGCCGTAGATGATGCCGGCCTGCAGCGCCTCGACGGTGTTCTTGGCGATCACCGAGCGGGGCCTGACCAGCTCCACCTTGTGCAGTTGCGCGCCGGCGGAGGCGAGGGCGTCCACCGAGATCTCGATGCCGGGCGCGGTGACGGCCCCGATGTACTCGCCCTTGGCCGAGACCGCGTCGAAGGACGTGGCGGTGCCGAAGTCGACGATCACGCAGGGGCCGCCGTACTGGTCGATGGCGGCGAGGGCGTTGACGATGCGGTCGCTGCCGACCTCCTTGGGGTTGTCCATACGGACCGGCACACCGGTGCGGATGCCCGGCTCCACGATCACCGCCGTGACGTCGCCGTAGTAGCGGCGGCACATCTCCCGCATCTCGTTGAGCACGCTCGGGACCGTCGAGCAGATGGCGATGCCGTCGACGTCGGCGCCCTTGAGCAGCGGCGACTGCGCCAGCAGCCCTTGCAGGACGACCGCGATCTCGTCGGCGGTGCGGCGGGCGTCGGTGGCCAGCCGCCAGTGCTCGATGACGTCCTCGCCCTCGAAGAGCCCGAGCACCGTGTGCGTGTTGCCGACGTCGATCGTGAGCAGCATCAATTACCCCCGCAAATCCAGTGCGATGTCCAGGGCCGGCGCCGAGTGCGTCAGCGCTCCTACCGCCAGGTAGTCAACGCCAGTTTCGGCCACAGCACGGGCCGATTCCAAGGTCAATCCCCCGCTCGCCTCAAGGGCAACCCTGTTTTTCGCCTGCTTTTTCACGAGTTGTACGGCACGCTCTGTGTCCTCCACCGTGAAGTTGTCCAGCAGCACCTCCCGCGCGCCCTCGTCGAGCACCGGCTGAAGCTGGTCGAGCCGGTCGATCTCCACCTCGATCGGCAGGTCGGGGTAGCGCTCGCGGACCGCGCGGAACGCCTCGGCCACGCCGCCGGCCGCCACCACGTGGTTGTCCTTGATCAGCGCGGCGTCCGACAGCGACATGCGGTGGTTGACGCCGCCGCCGCAGCGTACGGCGTACTTCTCCAGCGCGCGCAGGCCGGGCAGCGTCTTGCGGCTGTCGCGGACGCGGGCCCCGGTGCCCTCGATCGCCTCGACCCAACTGCCGGTGAGCGTCGCCACCCCGGACAGGTGCGTGAGCAGGTTGAGCGCGGTGCGCTCGGCGGTCAGCAGGGCGCGCGTGGGCCCCTCGACGGTGAGCAGCACGTCGCCCGCACGGACCCGCTCGCCGTCCTTGGCCCGGCGCTCGGTACGGTCCGCCCCCAGCCGGACGAAGACCGCCTCCGCCACCGCCAGCCCCGCGACGACGCCGTCCTTGCGCGCCACCACGTCGGCCGACGAGCGCTGCTCGCCGGGGATGGTGGCGAGGCTGGTCACGTCACCGGCTTCCCACAGGTCCTCCTCCAGCGCGCGGCCGATGAGGGCGTCCACCTCGGCCGGGTCGAGCCCGGCGGCCGACAGCTCCTGCGCCAGGCGGGCCGGCATCGTGTCCTCGTGCGGCGTGTACGTCATGCGAAGCCCCTCCTCCGTCAGGGTCACGTCGAGGTGGCCCAGCCATTCGTTGTCGTCGCGCGTCTCATGATCCTCGCGCCAGTGTGAGCCACGGGTCTCCAGCCGGGCCGCCGCCGCGCCGGTGAGCACGGTGGCCACGGTGAGCAGGTTCGCCGCCTCCCAGGACTCGGTGCGGGGCGGCACCTCGACCGGCGTCCAGCGGGCGTCGAGCAGCGCCTTGGCGGTGGCGCGCAGCGACTCGCGGCTGCGCAGCACGCTCGCGCCCCTGCTCATGTGGGCCTGGATCCGGGGCCGTACGCGCGGGTCCACCAGCCCGGACGCCACCTCCGACGCCACCTCGGCCGGCACCGGGTCGCCGGGGGCCGGGCGGGCCGCGTGCACGTCCTCGGCGATGCGCTCGGCGAAGACCAGGCCCTCCAGCAGCGAGTTGGAGGCCAGCCGGTTGGCGCCGTGCACGCCGGTGCAGGCGACCTCGCCGCAGGCGTAGAGGCCGTCGATCGAGGTACGGCCGCGCAGATCGGTCCGTACGCCCCCGCTCGCGTAGTGGGCGGCCGGGGCCACGGGGATCGGCTGGGTCGCCGGGTCGATGCCGTGCTCACGGCAGACCGCGTAGATGGTGGGGAACCGGGTCTCCCACTTGCGCCGGCCGAAGTGGCGGCCGTCGAGGTAGACGTGGTCGCGGCCGGTCGCGCGCATCGTCCGCATGATGCCCTTGGCCACGACGTCGCGGGGGGCCAGGTCGGCCAGCTCGTGCGCGTCGGCCATGAAACGGTTGCCCTCGTGGTCGGTGAGGTACGCCCCCTCGCCCCGCACCGCCTCCGAGATCAGCGGCTGCTGGCCGGTCGAGTCCGCGCCGAGCCAGAGCACGGTGGGATGGAACTGCACGAACTCCAGGTCGCGCACCACCGCCCCGGCCCGCAGCGCCAGCGCGACGCCGTCGCCGGTGGAGACGACGGGGTTGGTGGTGGCCGCGTACACCTGGCCCATGCCGCCGGTGGCGAGCACGACGGCCCGCGCCAGCACGGCGCCGACGCCGTCGCGCGCGCCCTCGCCCATCACGTGGAGGGTGACGCCCCTGGCCCGGCCTTGGGCGTCCTTGAGCAGGTCGAGCGCCAGGGCGTGCTCGATGACCTCGATGGAGGGACGGGCGCGCACCGCCTCGATGAGCGCCCGCTGCACCTCCGCGCCGGTCGCGTCGCCGCCCGCGTGCACGATGCGGCTGCGGCGGTGGCCGCCCTCGCGGGTGAGCTGGAGCTCGCCGTCGGGGCTGCGGTCGAAGCGGGCGCCGCGCTCGATGAGCCGGCGCAGCGCGCCGGGGCCTTCGGTGACGAGCGTCCGCACCGCCCGTACGTCGCACAGGCCGACGCCGGCGACGAGCGTGTCGTTCAGGTGCTCGTCGGGCGTGTCGCGAGGGTCGAGCACGGCGGCGATGCCGCCCTGCGCCCAGCGCGTCGAGCCCGACGACAGCACGTCCTTGGTGACGACCAGGACCTTGGCCTCGGGCTCCAGCTCGGTGTAGCGCAGGGCCACGGTCAGGCCCGCGATGCCGGAACCCACGACGACCAGGTCGGCCTCGGCGCTCCAGCCGGGCGCGGGAGCGGTCAGCCGCAGGGGAATCGCCGGTGCGCTCATTGGGCTCTCCTCCACTCGGGCGATTTCGTCAACATGACGATAACGCGTTCCCGAGCGCCTGCATGCCCCAGGTCCGGCTCAGGCGGGATTCAGATTCAGGATGACGTTGTCGATCAGCCGGGTGGCCCCGATCCGAGCGGCGACGGCGAGCACGGCCTCGCCCGCGTGCTCCTCGCCCACCTCGCTGAACGTCGCCGGATCGACCAGCACCACGTAGTCCAGGTCGAGCCGGGGGCCGGCGGCGGCCAGCACCTCGCGGGCGGCCTCGCGGATCGCGCCGGGCCGCCGCTCGGCCTCGCCCGCGCGCAGGGCGCGGGAGAGCGCGAGCGCCACCTGCCGGTCGTCCTCCGACAGGTAGCGGTTGCGGCTGGACAGGGCCAGGCCGTCGTGCTCGCGTACGGTGGGCGCGCCCACGATCTCGACCGGCACGTCCAGGTCGGCCACCATGCGGCGGATCAGGGCGAGCTGCTGGGCGTCCTTCTGGCCGAAGACCGCCACACTCGGCTGAACGAGGTTGAACAGCTTGAGCACCACGGTCAGCACCCCGTCGAAGTGCCCGGGGCGGGACTCGCCCTCCACGATCTCGCCCATCCGGCCGGCCAGGAGGCTCACCTGGCGGTCGGGGAGATACATGTCGTCGACGGACGGGTGGAAGACCACGTCCACGCCCTCGGCCCGGCACACGTCCAGGTCGGAGTCGAACGTACGGGGATAGCGGGAGAAATCCTCGTTCGGCCCGAACTGCAGCGGGTTGACGAAGACGCTCACCACGACCTGGTCGGCCCGCGACCGGGCGAGCCGCATGAGCGAGCGGTGACCCTCGTGCAGCGCGCCCATGGTCGGCACCAGCGCCACCTCACCACCGCCCCGCGCCTTGACCAGGTCTTCCCTGTTCCTGGCGACGATCAAGTCCATGGGGCGGCCCCTCGCGTTCATGGCCTCCGCTTCGCGGCGGCGCTTCCTCGCACGGTCAGGTCCATATATTGCCTCCCAGCGCGTCGAGCAGCCGCTCCGCCTCCTCCGGTTTGAGCAGCCCGGCGGCGAGCGCGCGGTCGGCCGTGAGCCTGGCCAGGGCGATGTAGGCGTCGGCGGCCTCGGGGGCGGCCAGGATGAGCGCGTCGACGTGCTTGCGCACGGTGCCGGCGTCGCCGCGTACGACCGGGCCGGTGAGACCGGCGATGCCGAGCCGCAGGACGTTGTCGAGCGCGGCGCCGAGCAGCGGGCCCAGCATCCGGCCCGGGTGCTCGACGCCGATGCGCCCGAGCAGGTCGGAGGACTCGGCGATGAGGGTGACCATGTGGTTGGCGGCCCCGGCCAGGGCCGCGTGGTAGAGCGCCCGGTCGGAGTCGGCGATCCAGACCGGCTCGCCGCCCATCTCGATCACCAGGGCCTCGGCGATCGGGCGCAGCGCGTCGGGGGCGGTGACGCCGTAGGAGATGCCGGTGAGCTTGTTGAGGTCGTCGTCGCGGCCGGTGAACGTCATCACGGGATGCAGCGCGAGCGGCAGCGCGCCGCGCTTGGCGGCCGGGTCGAGCACTGACAGCCCGTAGGCGCCGCTGGTGTGCACGAGCAGCTTGCCCTGCAGATCGGCGCCGGTGGCGGCCAGGCCGCCCACGAGGTCGGGCAGCGCGTCGTCGGGCACGGTCAGCAGGATGAGCTGGGCCGCGGTCACCACCTCGTCGGGCCTGGACGGCGTCACCCCGAGCCGCTCGGCCGCCCAGCGCTGGGAGTTGTCGGACAAGCCGCTGGCGGCGACGATGCGGTGGCCGGCCTGCCGCAACGCGGCCCCGAGGGCCGAGCCCACCTTGCCTGCCCCGAGCACGCCCACGCTCAGCCGCGCCGGGC
This sequence comes from Nonomuraea wenchangensis, assembly GCF_900111685.1. Classification (GTDB taxonomy): domain Bacteria; phylum Actinomycetota; class Actinomycetes; order Streptosporangiales; family Streptosporangiaceae; genus Nonomuraea; species Nonomuraea wenchangensis. The sequence continues at coordinate 303,888 of NZ_FOHX01000004.1, read as the reverse complement.
GATCCCCTGCCTCCATGACGTCTCACCCCTGTCGACCGGATGGCACTGCCGCCCAGCGTAACGGCCTCTCGGTCCAGGGAATGTGACTGGTGCTTTGCCGCAGGTTGAGTTATCAGCAAAAGGGACAAGGGCATACGAAAAGGTGCACCCCCTGTCGGAAGAGATGAGGAGAGGGGTCACCGCATGACAGCGGGCGCCGAGTCCTCACCGGACCCGACGCCCGCGGGGTGTGACCTCTTGGAGGTGCGCCTGGCCGGCGCGACCGCCGACTGCCCGGCCGGGAGTCCGAGCCCGGACCGGACCGCGCCGGTCCGGGCTCCCCTGCGTCAGCGGCTCGTCTGGTGGGAGTAGGCCCCGCCCTTGCAGCCGGAGATGCCGAGGCCGATGACCGCGACGCTGTTGCCGCAGACGTTGACCGGCACGCTGACCGGGATGCGGATCTGGTTGCCACCCAGGATGCTGCCGTTGCCGCTGGTGATGTCGGCGTGGGCGGCGGGCGCGCCCAGCGCGAGGGCCGCGGCGGCACCGACCAGGACCAGGGTCTTCTTCAGCATGTGAGCTCCTTCTCGATTTAGCGGCACTGGGGCCGCGGACGTTGGCTTGCGCCGGGAACGGCTGCCGCAGTCGCCACCTGGGGGTTGGCGCAACGCGACCGACCGGCGACAGAACGTAAACAGTACCGCAAGCGCACGACAATGAGTAGTCATGTGATGACCGAGCGTGCCATCAGTGAACCGTGAGATAGTCCATGACATGTGGCTGACCTGGCGCGCCGCGACCCAGCGAGCGCTGTACGGCGAGGCGGGCTTCTATCTCCGCGAGCGCCCCTCGGGCCACTTCCGCACGTCCGTCAGCGCCTCGGCGGCGTTCGCCGAGGCGGTGCTCGCGCTGCTTCGCGAGGTGGACGCCGAGCTGGGCAAGCCCGACGCGCTCGACCTGGTGGACATCGGGGCAGGCGAGGGCACGCTGGTAAGCCGCGTGCTGGCCGCCGCCGAGCCCGGCCTGAGCGAGCGGCTGCGGATCACGGCGGTCGATCTGTCGTCCCGGCCTGAGGGCCTGCCCGAGCGGATCGAGTGGCGCGGCGGGCTGCCCGACTCCATCCACGGCCTCGCCATCGCCAACGAATGGCTCGACAACGTGCCGGTGGACGTCGTCGAGCAGACCTCCGGCGGGCCGCGGCTGGTCATGGTCGACGTCCACACGGGCGAGGAGCGGATCGGCGGGCCCCTGCGGCCGGCCGACCGGGAGTGGCTGGAGCGGTGGTGGCCGCTGCCCCGGGTGGGGGCGCGGGCCGAGATCGGCCGGCCGCGCGACGAGGCGTGGGCGGCCGTCGTCACCCGCCTCACCAGGGGTCGGGCGATCGCCGTCGATTATGCACACCCTGTGGACAACCGTCCCCCCTGCGGCACACTGACCGGCTATCGGGACGGAGCGGTCGTCAGCCCCATACCCGACGGCACCTGCGACATCACCGCGCATGTGGCGCTCGACGCCTGCGCCGAGGCGGGCCGCCGGGCGGGCGCGATATCCACAACCTTGTCCACACAGCGCGCGGCGCTGCGCTCCCTGGGGCTGACCGGCGCCCGGCCGCCGGTCGAGCTGGCGCACCGGGATCCGCGCGGCTACCTGCGGGCGCTGGCCCGGGCGTCGGAGGAGGGCGAGCTCATCGATCCGTCCGGGCTCGGCGGCTTCGGCTGGCTCGACCAGCGCCGCTGACGGCGCCGGCCGAGCCCGAAGTCAGGCGGGGGTGACGGTGAGGTTGAGTGCCTCCAGTCCGCGGATGACGTAGCCGGGCTTCCACGAGGGCTCCTCAGCCGGCTCCAGGCTCGCCGTACGGTCCAGCAGCGCGCCGAACGACTCCATCAGCTCGATGCGGGCCAGCGGCGCCCCCAGGCAGAAGTGGATGCCGGCGCCGAAGGAGATGTGCGGGTTGTCGGCCCGGCCCACGTCCAGCCGGTCCGGGTCCTCGAACACGGCAGGGTCCCGGTTGGCCGAGCCGAACAGCAGCGCCACCTCGGCCCCGCGCGGGATCTCCACCCCGTGGACCTCGATGTCCTCCAGCACCCACCGCTCGAACATCTGCAGCGGCGTGTCCCAGCGCAGCAGCTCCTCGACGGCGGTGGGCAGCAGCGAGCGGTCCGCGCGCAGCCGGGCCAGCTCCTCCGGGTTCCTGAACAGCGACCACCAGCCGTTGCCGGTGACGTTCACCGTGGCCTCGTGGCCGGCGTTGAGCAGCAGCACGCAGGTGCCGATCAGCTCGTCCTCGGTCAGCTCGGGGATCTGGGCGAGCGCGCTGACCAGGTCGTCACCGGGGGCGGTGCGGCGGACGCGGGCCAGGTCCCTGAGGTAGGCGGCGAACTCCGAGGCCGCGCGGACGGCGGTGTGCTGCGCCTCGATGCCCGGGTTGAGCTCGTACATGCCGCAGATGTCGGCCGACCAGGGGCGGAGCAGGTGGCGGTCGGACTCGGGGATGCCGAGCATCTCCGCGATCACCGTGACCGGCAGCGGCTCGGCGACCTCGGCGAGCAGGTCGCCCCCGCCCTTCTCCACGAACGCGTCCGCGAGCCCGCCCGCGATGGCCCGCACGCGCGGGCGCAGGGACTCGACCATGCGCGGCGTGAACGCCTTCGACACCAGCCGGCGCAGCCTCGTGTGCACCGGCGGCTCGACGTCCAGCATGCCCGCCCTGACCACCCGCCAGAACGGCTCCTGGAACTCCGGCTCCGGCGGCCTGCCGAACTCCTCGTGCGTGGCCACGTGCAGGTACGACCGGCCCAGGCGGCGGTCCCTGAGCAGGGCGTTGACGTCGGAGTGGCGGGAGACGAGCCACTGGTCGGTGGGCTCGTAGTAGCAGACGGGCCGCTCGCGCCGCAGCTCGTCGTAGACCGGGTACGGATGGGCTACGAAATCCGGATTCCAGGGATCAAAGCGCACAATTGCATCTTAGGAGCCTTTCCATCCACCGAGGTACGGCGCTTGCGTCCGGCCGCCCGGTGTCGGTTATAGTGCGGGCGTAGGTCATGAGCGCCAGCGACAAGCCCCGGCTAGCTGGCCGGCAACCCTCGCGTCCGCGGCGGGGTGCCCCGGGTGAAGACCTGGTCCGTCACGAGGTGTGGCGGGCAAGCGCGGGCTCCGAGGCCGTCTCCTGGGGTCCGATGACCCGAGGAGCAGTCCTGTGCCCACACTGACGATCTTCAACGACGCCGCCGCCTCCGCCGAGGCCCCCGCCCCCGCCGCGCCGGAGAGCGCCCGGCCCATCCCCGCCGTGGTCGGCGCCGACCTGGAGGTGCCGGTCAAGGGCGGCCGGCTCGTCCGGTACGCCAACCTCGACTACGCCGCCAGCGCCCCCTGTCTGGAGCCGGTCAGCGCCGCCGTCACCGCCGCGCTCCCGGCCTACTCCAGCGTCCACCGCGGCGCCGGCTACGCCTCCCAGCTCACCACCGCCAGGTACGAGCAGGCCCGCCACACCGTACGGGCGTTCGTCGGCGCCCGCCCCTCCGACGCCGTGGTCTTCACCCGCAACACCACCGACGCCACCAACCTGCTGGCCCGCTGCCTGCCCGAGGGCACCACCGTCGTGGTCTTCGACACCGAGCACCACGCCTCGCTCCTGCCCTGGCGCGACGCCGTCCGGCTGGCACCGCCCGCCTTCCCCGGCGAGGCCGTACGCGCCGCCGACGAGGCCCTGGCCGGCGTCGAAGGGCCCAAGCTGCTCGTCGTCACCGCCGCCTCCAACGTCACCGGCGAGCTGTGGCCGATCGCCGCGCTGGCCCACATCGCGCACCGCCACGGCGCGCGCATCCTGGTGGACGCCGCGCAGTTCGTACCGCATCGGCGGCTCAACCTGACCGCGCTGGACCTCGACTACGTGGCCTTCTCCGGGCACAAGCTGTACGCGCCGTTCGGTGCGGGGGTGCTGGTGGGACGCGGGGACTGGCTGGCCGGCGGGGAGCCGTACCTGAAGGGCGGGGGCGCGGTGCGCGCGGTCGGCGAGGCCCCGGAGGCCGCCGAGTGGCACGAGGACCCCGAGCCGCGCCACGAGGCGGGCACCCCCAACGTGCTCGGCGCGATCGCCCTCGCCGCGGCCTGCGACGCGCTCAACGCCACCGGCTGGACCGCGCTGGTGCGCGAGGAGGAGCGGCTGCTCGCCCGGCTGCGGGCCGGCCTGGCGACCGTCGAAGGCGTACGCGAGCTGGCCCTGTGGGGTGCGGACCATCCGCGCGTGGGCATCGTGTCGTTCACCGTGGACGGGTTCACGGCGCGGGAGGTGGCCGAGGCGCTGTCCGCCGAGTACGGCATCGGGGTGCGCGACGGCAAGTTCTGCGCGCACCCGTTCGTCCGGCACCTGCTGGGCACGGCCGACGGCGGGTGCGAGGACGGCACGGCCTCGGCCGTGCGGGCCTCCATCGGCATCGGGACCACGCAGGAGCACGTGGACCGGCTCATCGAGGCCCTGCGCGCCATCGTGGCCCGCTGACGGACGACGCGGGACGGGGTTCCCGGGTCAGCGGTTCGGCGGTTTGCGGTGCTCCGGCTGGTCCTCGGAGATCAGGGCGTCGATGTCGCGCATGTCCTCGTCGTCGAGCCCGCCCGCGTGGACGCGCGGCGTGGACGGCCGCCGGGAGGCTTCCGGCCGCTCGGCGGGCGTCCCCGGCTCGGCGGGCGTCATCGGCTGCTCGGCCCGCCCCCCGGCGCCCGCTTCGGGCCCGCCCTGCACGCCCGTGCCCGCCGGGTAGGCGCCCTCCGCGCCTGCGGGTCTGACGCCGGTGGTCCTGACGTTGGACGGGCCAGGGCCCATGGCCGGGCCGCGCCGGTGCTCGATCAGCTCGTCCTCGGCGGCCCGGCGCCCCTCACGGCGCCGGAAGATCGCGCCGAGCAGCCCGTCCAGCCCGATCCGGCCACCGCCGAGCGCCAGGAACAGCAGGCTCAGCGCGCCGAGCGCGCCCGCCAGCTCCCAGCCGCCCTCGCCCACCATGACGCCCCTGCCCCCGTGCACGAAGATGATCGCGCCGAGCATGTCGATCAGCAGCAACAACGCGACCGGCCGCACCAGCAGCCCGAGAATGAGGAGGACGCCGCCGACGGTCTCGACCACGGCGGCGAAGCCTGCGGCCGCGCCGGGCAACGGGATGCCCATCCCGCTGAACGCACCCGTCGTCGCGCCGAGCCCGGCCTGCCACTTCTGCCAGCCGTGCGCCACGAAGATCACGCCGGTGACCACCCGGGTGATCAGGACCGCCACGTCGAACACAACTCTCTTCATGGTGCTTCTCCCCCCGTCTCCCGTCTTCTCCCCACGACCACACCAAGTCCCCACAGGTGAGGCGAATCCGTACCGATCCTTGACCAACGCCCGCCCACGACCGTCCCCCGCGCTGGATCACCTCCACGGACGGTGGGAGCATGGCCGTATGACGGAACGTGTGGTCGGGATAGGCGCGGGCGCGAAGGAGCTGGCCACCGAGGACATGATCCTCAACATCGGCCCCCAGCATCCCTCGACGCACGGCGTGCTCCGCCTCCGGCTCACGCTCGACGGCGAGCGCATCGCCACCGCCGAGCCGATCATCGGCTACATGCACCGGGGCGCCGAGAAGCTGTTCGAGGTCCGCGACTACCGCCAGATCATCATGCTGGCCAACCGGCACGACTGGCTGGCCGGGTTCGCGAACGAGCTGGGCGTGGTGCTCGCCGCCGAACGCCTCCTCGGCATGGAGCCGCCGGTGCGGGCCGTGTGGGCGCGTACGCTGCTGGCCGAGCTCAACCGGGTGCTGAGCCACCTCATGTTCCTCGGCTCCTATCCGCTGGAGCTGGGCGCGATGACGCCGATCTTCTACTCCTTCAACGAGCGCGAGCGCATCCAGGCCGTCATGGAGGAGATCTCCGGCGGGCGCATGCATTACATGTTCAACCGGGTGGGCGGCCTCAAGGAGGACCTGCCACTCGGCTGGCTGGACCGGGTGTCGGAGGCCGTCGCCGAGACCCGCCGCCGGGTGCCGGTCATCGAGGACCTCATCCTGCACAACGACATCTTCGTCGCCCGCACCAAGGGCGTCGGCGTGCTCACCCGCGAGCAGGTCATGCAGTACGGCGTCAGCGGCCCCATCGCCCGCGCCTCCGGCGTGGACCTCGACCTGCGCCGCGACGACCCCTACCTCGCCTACCCCGAGCTGCCCGTCAAGGTCGTCACCCGCGACGCCGGCGACTGCCAGGCCCGCTTCGAGGTGCTGTTCGAGCAGGTCAAGGTCTCGCTCGACCTGGCCGACGCGTGCGTCGAACGGCTGCGCTCGCTGCCCCCGGGGCCGATCAACCAGCGGCTGCCGAAGGTGCTGAAGGTGCCGGAGGGGCACACGTACGCGTGGACCGAGAACCCGCTCGGCATCAACGGCTACTACCTGGTCTCCAAGGGCGACAAGACGCCGTGGCGGCTCAAGCTGCGCTCGGCCTCCTACAACAACGTCCAGGTGCTGCGCGAGATGCTGCCCGGGCACCTGGTGGCCGACATGGTCGCCATCCTCGGCTCGATGTTCTTCGTCGTGGGCGACATCGACAAATAGCGCTCAAAGCCCGGGACGGGCCGTCAGGCGGCTCCGTAGGCTCGGGCACATGGCTGACATCAGCTTCCGCCCCAACGCCGAGGACGAGCGGATCATCCGCGCCGCACTCCGCGAGGGCGAGCGGCCGAGCGACGTGATCCGCCGCGCCCTGCGCCGGCTGCAGCACGAGCTGTGGCAGGAGCGGATGCGCCGCGACGCCCGGCGCGAGCCAGGCGCCGGCCTGCCGGACGAGCAGGACGACGGCTGGCGCTACTTCGGCTTCTGATCCTCCGGCTCCTTGGGCACCCGGCAGGCGTGCTCCAGGTAGAGCGCCGCGACCACCAGCACCACGCACGCCGCGAACGACCCCGTGGCGATGAAGAACTCCGAGCGCGGCGTCTCGCGGTCGAGGATCCCCACCGTGTGCAGGGCGAAACCGGCGAACCCGCCGCCGAAGGCCGCCCCCGCGTACGCCGACGCCTTGGCCAGCGCCGCCAGCCGGGCCACGGCCAGCGGCTCCACCGGCTTGGTGCCCGGCTTGCGGGCGATCCTGGCCTTGGTGATCCAGCCGCTGTAGCCCTCACCGATCGCCAGCAGCAGCAGGGTGGGGATCGCCGTCCACGGCAGGAGCCACCCGATGTCGCCGTAGAACCGGTGCAGCAGCGCCCAGGTGAGCAGCGCCAGAACGACGAGGATGCCGACCAGGTGGCCGGGATGGGTGGGCCTCAATCGGGCCTCTGCAAGGTCAGGTCGGGCCGCGGCCGCACGCCCTGCCGGTCGAGCCCGGCCAGCAGATCGACCACCCGGCCGTGGCCGGGCACCACGGCCGTGGGGTCGGCCTCCAGCCAGGGCACCAGCACGAACGCACGCTCGTGCGCCCTTGGATGCGGCAGCGTCAGGTCGGGGTCGTCGCAGACGCTCTCGCCCACGACGATGAGATCGACGTCGAGCGTACGCGGCCCCCAGCGCTCGGCGCGCTCCCGCCCGAAGGCGTTCTCGACGCTGAGCGCCCGCTCCAGCAGCGTGCGCGGCTCCAGCGTGGTCTCGGCCACCACGACCGCGTTGAGGTAGGGGTCCTGCCCCTCGGGGCCGCCCACCGGATCTGTCTCGTAGACCGGGGACACCTTCACGAATTTCAGGCCCGGCGCGTCGAACAGGGCGTCGATCGCTCCCTGGAGGATCTGGAAGCGGTTGCCCAGGTTGCTGCCGAGCGCGATGACGGTCTTCATGCGCGACTCCGCTCGATCGTCACGACCACGTCGTCGAAGGGCAGCGGGATGGGCGCCGCCGGCTTGTGCACGCTCACCTCGACCTTGCGCACCGGCTCGTACGCCAGGCAGACCTCGGCCAGGCGCTGCGCCAGCGTCTCGATGAGCTGCACCGGCTCGCCGCCCACCACCCGGGTCAGCTCCTCGGCCAGCTCGCCGTAGTGGACGGTCGCCGTGAGGTCGTCGCCGGCCGCGGCCGGCGCGGTGTCGAGGAACAGCGTGGCGTCGATCACGAACTCCTGGCCCAGCTCGCGCTCGGCCGGGAGCACGCCGTGCCGCCCGCGGGCCCGCAGGCCCTTGAGCGCGATGCGATCAAGGCTCAAGCTCGCCGTCCTCCTCCTCGTCGTCGTCGCCCTGGAGCACCGGCGAGCCGTGGTGCATCCACAACCGCCAGCCCTGGGAGGTGCGGAGGTAGACGTTGCTCGCGACCACCTTGCCCGCGGCGAAGCTCGCCTCCCCCTCGTCGCCGGCGGTCAGGATGTTCTCGACGCAGGTGAGCACCGCCACGTCGCCCAGCACGGTGGTGTTGACGTCGGTCAGCACGAACTGGATGTAGGTCGTGTTGGCCATGATCAGGGCCCACGAGCGCAGCACCTCGGACCGCCCGGTCAGCAGCGCCCATCCGGGGTGCACGCAGCTCACCTGGTCGTCGGCGGTGTCCTCGGCCCATATCTCGGTCATCTTGTCGAGGTCGCCGCCCTCGATCGCGGTGTAGAACTCCTGGTTGACCGTCTCGATGGCGGCCGTGTCGACGCTCATGTGCCTGCTCCCGCTCGTGTCCATGCGGCGGCCACGCGCACCGCGTCGGCGTTGGGGCCGACCTCGTGCACGCGTACGCACCAAGCGCCCGCCTGAGCCGCCAGCGCGGTCACGGCCAGGGTGGCGTCGTCGCTCCGGCTGAACGGCCGGGGTGTGCCGTCAGGGGCGGCCAGCAGCCGCCCCAGGAACCTCTTGCGCGACGCCCCGATGAGCAGCGGGTAGCCCAGCTCGGCCAGCCGGGGGATGCCGGCCAGGACCGCCCAGTTGTGCTCGGCGTTCTTGGCGAAGCCGAGGCCGGGGTCGAGCACGATCTGCTCCTCCGACACGCCCTCGGCCAGCACCAGGCCCACCCGCTTGCTCAGCTCCTCGCGCACCTCGCCGACCACGTCGCGGTAGACGGCCCGGGTGTGCATGTCGTGGCTGTGGCCGCGCCAGTGCATCACGACGTAGGAGACGCCGGTCGCGGCCACCACACGCGGCATCTCGGGATCGGCCAGCCCGCCGCTGACGTCGTTGACCAGCCGCGCGCCCGCCTCGACCGCGGCCCGCGCCACCTCGGCGCGCATGGTGTCGACGCTGACGGCCACGCCCTCGGCGGCCAGCGCCCTGATCACCGGGACGACCCGCGCCAGCTCCTCCTCCAGCGAGACCCGGGCCGCGCCGGGACGGGTGGACTCGCCGCCCACGTCGACGAGGTCGGCCCCCTCATCGACCAGCTCGAAGCCGTGCCTGATCGCGGCCGCCTCGTCGAACCAGCGGCCGCCGTCGGAGAAGGAGTCGGGGGTCACGTTGACCACGCCCATGACGAGACACCGCTCCGCCCCTCCCGGCACGCTGATGGGCATGCTAGTCATGGGCCAAGCCTAGGCGTTCCACCACACCTGCTGACATCGCGGGTCCCCGGTTGTGGATAAGGATGGCTCACCTGCCGAGGATGAGCGCCATCGCCTCGGACCGGGTCTTGTCGCTGGTGCGGAAGTCGCCGCGGACCGCCGAAGTCACGGTCTTCGCGCCCGGTTTGCGCACCCCGCGCATGGTCATGCACAGGTGCTCGCACTCGACCACCACGATCACGCCGCGCGGCTCCAGCACGCGCATCAGCGCGTCGGCGATCTGGGACGTCATGCGCTCCTGCACCTGCGGGCGGCGGGCGAAGACGTCCACCAGCCGGGCCAGCTTGGACAGGCCCGTCACCTGGCCCCGCTGGTTGGGGATGTAGCCGACGTGGGCCAGGCCGTGGAACGGGACCAGGTGGTGCTCGCAGGTCGAGTAGACCTCGATGTCCCTGACGAGCACCATCTCGTCGTGATCGACGTCGAACACCTTGTTGAGCACGTCTTCAGGCGTCTGGCCGAGGCCGGAGAACTGCTCGGCCATGGCCCTCGCCACGCGGGCGGGCGTCTCGACCAGGCCGTCGCGGTCGGGGTCCTCGCCGATGGCGGCGAGGATCTCGCGTACGGCCTTCTCGATGCGGGCGAGATCGACGTCGTGCTGTGTCACAAAGTGCTCCGGTCGTGCTTGCTTCAGACGCCGTCGCCGCCGGCCGGCAGCGCGTCCTGGCGGCCGGAGGACAGCGAGCCGTTGGCCGACTGCTTCTCCTTCGGCGTGAGGATGGGCGGCCGGTCGGAGGGCAGGCGCTTGCCGTATCCCGCGTAGGACGGACGGTGCTCCTTGACGACCACCGGCGCGAAGATCTGCAGGACCATCTCGCGGGAGAGCGTCTCCTTCTCCATGAGCTCCAGGACGAGGTTGTCGAGAACGTCGCGGTATTCGACCAGGATGTCCCACGCCTGGTCGTGCGCCGTCTCGATCATCCGGCGGACCTCCTCGTCGATCGTGGAGGCGATCTTCTCGGAGTAGTCGCGCTCGTGGCCCATCTCGCGGCCGAGGAACACCTCGGCCTGGCCGCTGCCGAACTTACGGGCGCCGAGCTGCTCGCTCATGCCGTATTCGGTCACCATGCGGCGGGCGACCGCCGTGGCCTTCTCGATGTCGTTGGAGGCGCCGGTGGTGGGCTCGTGGAAGACGAGCTCCTCCGCCGCGCGTCCGCCGAGCAGCATCGCGAGCTGGTCCATCATCTCGGACCTGGTGGCGAGGAACTTGTCCTCCATCGGCAGCGTCATCGTGTAGCCGAGCGCGCGTCCGCGGGACAGGATCGTGATCTTGTGCACCGGGTCGGAGTTGGGCAGCGCGTGCGCCACCAGCGCGTGACCGCCCTCGTGGTAGGCGATCATCTTTTTCTCCTTGTCGGACATGACCCGCGTCTTGCGCTCGGGCCCTGCCATGACACGGTCGATCGACTCCTCGAGGAGCTCCATCGTGATCAGCTTCTGGTCGGCCCGCGCGGTGAGCAGGGCGGCCTCGTTGATCACGTTGGCCAGGTCGGCGCCGGTGAACCCGGGGGTGCGGCGGGCGATGGTGTCGAGCTCGACGTCGGGCGCGAACGGCTTGCCCCGGCCGTGGACCTTGAGGATGCCCTTACGGCCCTCCAGGTCGGGACGGTCGACGGTGACCTGCCGGTCGAAGCGGCCAGGACGCAGCAGCGCGGGGTCGAGGATGTCGGGCCGGTTGGTCGCGGCGATGAGGATCACGCCGCCCTTGACGTCGAAGCCGTCCATCTCGACGAGGAGCTGGTTGAGCGTCTGCTCGCGCTCGTCGTGACCGCCGCCGAGGCCGGCGCCGCGGTGGCGGCCGACCGCGTCGATCTCGTCGATGAAGATGATCGCCGGGGCGTTGGCCTTCGCCTGCTCGAACAGGTCGCGCACGCGGGAGGCGCCGACGCCGACGAACATCTCGACGAAGTCGGAGCCGGAGATCGAGTAGAACGGCACGCCCGCCTCGCCCGCGACCGCGCGGGCCAGCAGGGTCTTGCCGGTGCCGGGCGGGCCGTAGAGCAGCACGCCCTTGGGAATCTTGGCGCCGATCGCCTGGAACTTGGCCGGGGCCTGCAGGAACTCCTTGATCTCCTGGAGCTCCTCGATGGCCTCGTCGGCCCCCGCGACGTCGGCGAACGTGGTCTTGGGAGTGTCCTTGCTGATGAGCTTGGCCTTCGACTTCCCGAAGTTCATCACCCGGGAGCCGCCGCCCTGCATCTGGTTCAGCATGAACAGGAAGATCAGCACGATGATGACGATCGGCAGGAAGCTCATCAGGATGCTGACCAGGAGGTTTTCCTGGGGCACCTCAGTGGTGAAGCTGTCCGTCTTCTTGGCGTCGACCTGCGCCTGGAGCTCGTCGGTCAGCTTGCTGCCGTAGCCCGTGACCCAGTAGGCCTGGACGAGCTTGGTCGGCTGGTCGCCTTTGCGCACCGTGACGGGGCTCTTCAGCGTCACCTCGATGCGGTTGTCCTTGTCGACGACCTTGGCGTTGCTGACATTGCCGGCGCGAATCTGCTGGAGCACCAGGGACGTGTCGGCCTGCTTGAAGTTTCCGCCGCCACTCCACAGCTGGGTGACGAGCAGGAGCAGCACGACGATGCCCAGGATCCACAGCAGTGGCCCACGTGTAAATCGCTTGAGATCCATCCGATGCGGAACCCCTTGCGGGCCCGTCCCTTCCTGACCATGGCCTGGAACCCCGGGCACGCCCGGGGCCGCGGCATCCGGCACCGCGACTTCTGACTACCCGAAGGGGACTCAAGGTCACCCTTCCGAAGTCTGAAGGTACACCGGCAGAGCGGGCGGAGGGACCGCCCGCTGCACCGGCCTTGCCCTATCAACGTACGTCACGTTGCGCGATGTTCCCGGCCGTGGCAAGAGAGAACGCTGAACGTTCTATCGGTATACGTGGGGGGCGAGAGTGCCGATGAACGGCAGATTGCGGTAACGCTCGGAGTAGTCGAGCCCATAACCGATCACGAACTCGCTGGGAATGTCGAAGCCGACGTATTTGACGTCGATCGGCACCTTCACGGCGTCGGGTTTGCGCAGCGCGGTGCAGATCTCCAGCGAGGCCGGATTGCGCGACTTCAGGTTTTCCAGCAGCCAGTGCAGCGTCAGCCCCGAGTCGATGATGTCCTCGACGATGAGCACATGGCGGTTCAAGATGTCGGTGTCCAGGTCTTTCAGCACGCGGACGACCCCGGACGACTTGGTGCCCGCGCCGTAGGACGACACCGCCATCCAGTCCATCTGCACGGGCACGTGCAAGGCCCTGGCCAGGTCGGCCATCACCATGACGGCGCCCTTGAGCACGCCCACGAGCAGAACGTCCTTGCCCGCGTAATCGTCGTCGATGAGCCCGGCCAGCTCTTTGATCCTGGCCTGGAGATCGTCCTCGGAGATGAGCACTTTTTCCAGGTCATTGCCCATGTCGGCAGCGTCCACCTGTGGTTCCTTACGCGTGGTGGGGACTCTTGGCGAGTATCAGGGTGCCATACCGCCGCGCGGCGCTCAGACCCCCCGGCAGATCGGCCGGCTTCTGCCCGCGCCACCGCGTGACCAGCCGGTCCACGGCCAGCACGTGCGTCGCGGAGAGCGCCCCGGACGGCGCTCCGGCGGCGATGGCCGCCCGGCGCAGCACCCGCCGCCTGACGGCGTCCGGCAGCCGCTCCAGCTCCGCCACGGAGAGGGTGACAGATCCGCCGATATCGCTAAGAGCGCAATCCCGGTAGGCCGAACCGGCCCATTCGTCGAGCGCGTCGGCGTCCTCGCGGGCCATCCTCGCCGTACGCGCGAGCGCCTCCGCCACCCCCGGCCCGAGTTCCCCCTCCAGCACGGGCAGCACCCGGCGGCGGACGCGGACCCGCGTGTAGCGGGGATCGTCGTTGTGGGGGTCGTCCCAGGGGTGGAGCCCGAGCGCCCGGCAGGCGGCCACGGTGGTGGCCCGGGGCAGGTCGAGGAAGGGGCGGCGGTAGTGACCGGCCCGCGCCGCCATCCCGGACAGCGAGCGCGGCCCGCTCCCCCTGGCCAGCCCGAGCAGCACGGTCTCGGCCTGGTCGTCCCTGGTGTGGCCGAGCAGCACGGCCGCGGCGCCGTGGCGGTCGGCGGCCGAGGCGAGCGCGGCGTAACGGGCCTCCCTGGCCGCGGCCTCGGGACCGCCCTCCGTGCCCACCGTGACGGTGAGCACCTCCGCAGGGTCCAGCCCCAGCCGCTCGCCCTGGTCGGCGACCGCTCGCGCCCGCTCGCCCGACCCCTCCTGGAGCTGGTGGTCGACGGTGAGCAGCCCGCCGCGCAGCCCGAGCCGCGGGGCGGTGAACGCCAGCGCGGCGGCCAGCGCGGTGGAGTCGGCCCCGCCGCTGCACGCCGCCAGCACCACGGCTCCGCGCGGCAGGTCGGCGAGCGCCTCCCGCACGGCTCTGCGGACGTCGGCTACGGCTGGATGTGGGCCCACGACCGCCATTGTCGCGGGTCCGGGCCGCTCAAGGGTCAGGCGGGCAGTCAGGCGGGCAGGGCCGGGGTGCCGATCACCCGGTCGATCCACAGGCCGGGGTCGGCGATCTCCTGGGTGGTGGGCAGCGTCTCGGCGCTGGTCCAGATCTTGTTGAAGCCGTCCATGCCCACGCGGCCGACGACCGTGCGCACGAAGGCCGAGCCCTCGGCGTACTGCTTCATCTTGACCTCGATGCCGAGCAGCCGGCGGACCGTGCGGTCGAGGCGGGAGCCGCCCTCGCGGCGGTGGGCGAACTTGCCGCGGATCTCGGCCACCGACGGCACCACGGACGGGCCGACGGCGTCCATCACGTAGTCGCCGTGCCCCTCCACGAGGGTCATCACGGCCGTGAGGCGGTCGAGAATGGCCTTCTGGGCGGGCGACTGGATGACGTCGATGAGGTTGCCCTCGCCGCCCCGCACCACCTCGGCGACCGTGTCGGCGGCGCCGCGCAGGCGTTCGAGCAGCGTGGGCAGGTCGAGGTCGGAGGCGAGCAGGAACTCGGTCATCTGCGAGCGGACGTATTCGCGCAGCCAGGGCACACCGGTGAACTGCACCCGGTGCGTCTCCTCGTGCAGGCACACCCACAGCCGGAAGTCGTGCGGGTCGACGCCCATCTCGCGCTCGGCGTGGACGATGTTGGGCGCGACGAGCGTCAGCCGCCCGGCCGGCTCCTGACCGGTCGGGTCGGGCGGCAGGAACAGCTCGTACTGGCCCAGCACGCGCGAGGCGAGGAAGGCCAGCACCGCGCCGACCTCGACGCCGGTGATCCGCGAGCCCACGGCGGTGACGATGGCGGGCGGCGGGTTGGGGCTGTTGCCCACGCGCTGGGTCAGGGGTTCGAGCACCACGCGGAAGCCCTCGACGTTGGCCCTGATCCAGCCGGGCCGGTCCACGATGGTCGCCGGCTGCGGCGCGGTCTCCGTGTGGATCTTCGTGAACTCGCGTACGTGGCCCTCTGCCTCACGCGACAGGGTGCGGAGCTCGGTGACGGCCTGCCTGGCCTCCTCCCTGCTCACTTGAGGACCGGGGCGCACGAGGCGCGTGCCGGTCGTGACGGCCAGATCCCAGTCGATCACCTGCATACCGTCCACCGTACGTGCTTCCGGTCAAGACCGCGCGACGATGGCCGCGAGCCGGTCGAGCACGGGCTCGGCGTTGACCGGCACCTGGTCGGCCAGGAAGGCGAAGGTGACCAGCCGCCCGTCCTTCGTCGTGGCCAGCCCAGCGAGGGTGTTGACGTTGTTGAGCGTGCCGGTCTTGGCGCGTACGAGGCCGACCTGGTCGCGGCTGTCGCGGCCGGTGAAGCGGCGGCCGTTGCCGAGGGTGCCGGAGAACCCCGCGATCGGCATGCCGGAGGCGACCGCGTGCAGGTCGGGCGAGGCCGGCGAGCCCGCCATGGCCACCAGCTTGGCGAGGGCGGCGGCGCTGATGCGGTTGCGGGTGGACAGGCCGCTGGCGTCGGACAGCGCGACGCCCTGGGCGGCGCCGAGCCGCTGGAGCACCGCGATGATCGCCTTCGTCCCGCCGTCGAACGACGCCGGCTGCCCCTCCTTGATCGCCACGTGCCGGGCGAGGGCCTCGGCCAGGTCGTTGTCGCTGTGCGTCAGGGTGTGCTCGACCAGCGCGTAGACGGGCGCGGAGTCCACCCGGCCCAGCTCGGCGGCCCCTGCGGGAGCCTTGCCCGGCCGGACCGACCTGGCCACCGTGATGCCCTTCCCGCGCAGCAGCCGGGCGAAGGCCGCGGCGGCGTGGGCGGGCGGGTCGGACACGCGGGGGGTGTTGGAGCGCGGGTTCTGGCGGCCCTCGTCGATGGCGAGCGCGTGGACGGGGGCCACGTTGCCCTCGGGGATGTAGCCGGGCTTCCAGCCGGGGGCCGTGGCGGGGCCGGTGAACAGCGACGTGTCGTAGGTGAGGGTGACCTTCTTCACGTTGCGGGCCTTGAGCGCGGCGGCCGTACGGGCGGCCAGGGTGGCGAGGCTCGCCTGCCGCGGGTAGCCCGGCCGGGCCGACGGGCCGGCCAGCAGCGGGTCGCCGCCGCCGACGAGCACCACCGCGTCAGGCCCCGCGCCCTGCACGACGCGGGTGGACAGCCGGGCGTCGGGGCCCAGCGAGGCGAGCGCCGCGACACAGGTGACGATCTTCGTGGTGGAGGCGGGCGTGATCGGGGTGTCGGCGTCCGCCGCGAAGATCCGCTCGCCGGTGGCCGCGTCGAGGACCACGGCGCCCACACGTTTTCCGAGCGCTTCGTCACCCAGCGCGTCGGTGAGCTGTCGCGTCAAAGTACCCTTGGTCGGGAGAGGTCCGCCTCCTGACTTCACCGAAAGCTGGGCCAGCACCGGCCCCGAGGTGACCACGGGGGCGGGAGGAGGAGACCCTTCCGGCGAGGACGCCGTCGGCTCGGTCGGTGACGTCTGCCTCGTCAGCGCGCCCAGGCTGAAGTCGGTGGTCATCGCGTACACGCCGGTGACGACCGTCAGCACCTGGAGCACGGCGAGAGTGGCCAGCATCACCAACCGGTCGTGCCGCGCCACGTCTGCCCTCTCTCCTGTGTTCGCCTAGAGACATTAACGCCCGTCCGGGGGTTCCCGGGGGCTTGAGCGGAGGAACCGCGGTGGAGTTCGACGTTGTCGTTGAGATTCCCAAGGGGCAACGGAACAAGTACGAAGTGGACCACGAAACCGGGAAGATCAGGCTCGACCGGCTCCTGTTCACCTCCACGCAGTACCCCGCCGACTACGGCTTCATCGAGAACACCCTCGGCGAGGACGGCGACCCGCTCGACGCCCTGGTGCTGCTCCAGGAGCCGACGTTCCCCGGCTGCTACATCACGTGCCGGGCGGTGGGGATGTTCCGGATGACCGACGAGAAGGGCGGCGACGACAAGGTCCTGTGCGTGCCGTCCACCGACCCGCGGATGCACCACATCCAGGACATCCATCACGTGTCGGAGTTCGACCGGCTGGAGATCCAGCACTTCTTCGAGGTCTACAAGGACCTGGAGCCCGGCAAGTCCGTCGAGGGCGCCAACTGGGTGGGCCGCGCCGAGGCCGAGGCCGAGATCGAGCGCTCCTTCCAGCGGCTCAAGGAGTCCGGCGGGCATCACTGACCCGCTCACAGGGGCCTGGTGGCGCCCACCAGGTCCCCCCTCCAGATCGGGGCAACCCGCACCACGTCGCCGGTCTGCGGGGCGTGCACCATCAGGCCGCGGCCCACATAGATCCCGACGTGGTGGATCGTGCTCGGGTCGCTCGTGACGTGCGCGAAGAACACCAGGTCGCCGCGGCGTAGCTGGTCGAGCGGGACGTGCGGGCCGGCCGTCCACTGGGTGCCCGTCCAGTGGTCGAGCCCGACGCCGGCCCGCTCCCACGCGCGCATGGTCAGGCCCGAGCAGTCGTAGGTCGCCGGGCCGTCGGCCGCCCACACGTACGGCTTGCCGAGCTGGGTGAGCGCCCAGTCGGCCGCCACGTCGCCCACCGCCGAGCCGCCGGTCATCAGCCTGGCGGCGGAGGCGGCCACGGCCCGCCGCCTGGCCAGCAGGTCAGCTCGGGTGCGGGCGGCGTCCACCCGGCGTTGCAGGCGGTGCTCGCGGGCCCGCAGCACCATCGTCTCGCGGCGCTGGCTCGCCACCGCCGCCCTGGCGGCCTCCTTTGCCTCGCGGGCGCGTTCGGCCATGACCTGCTGCTCGGCCTGCGCCTCCGCCGCCTGCGTCCGCAGGATCGCGGCAACCTGCTGGGCGTCGCGCAGCCTGGCGAGCATCGCCGCCCGTTCGCCGCTGAGCTGGCCGAGCACGCTCGCGCGGTGCAGCGCGCCGTCGTCGTCGCCCTGGTCGGTGAGCAGGCCCAGGATCGGCCCGAGCGTGCCGAGGCCGCCGTACGCCTCGGCGGCGAGCAGCGCGACCGGCTGCCTGGCCCGTTCGACCTCGGCGTCGGCCGCGACCAGGCGGGCCTGGGTCTGGCGGGCCTTCTCCTCGGCGGCGCGCAGCCGTACGAGCTGGCCGTTGTACGCCTCGACCAGCCGCTCCACCTGGCCGGCCAGGGTGGCGAGACGGGACTGCGCCGTGGCCAGCCTGGCGCTGGTGGTGGCGAGGGCGCGGGAGCGTTCGCGTACGGTCTGGCGGGCCTTACGGAGGTCGTGCGTGCCGGGGCGCGGCTCGGGGTGGGCGGTCGGGCACAGGGCGACCAGGAGGCAGCCCGCCAGCAGCGCTGCCCGAATCGTGCGCATAGGTCCCCCCAGAAACAGATGGTGACTCTATGCACACGATTCCCACCCGTTTCACTCACGTAACGTGACGGCGTGGTCCTACGTCACGAGGTGGAGGCCGGGGTCTCCTCGGCGGTGGCCGTCGGGGCCGGCGGGGTCGGCGGCGCGGGCGGTGACGCCGGCGGTTGAGTGGCCGGCGGAGTGGTCGGCTCCTGCGTCGGAGGCGGAGTCGGAGTGGGCGCCGCGGTGACCGTCGGGGTCGGCTTCGGCGGAAGGCAGTGCGGACGGAAGCGCCCCTGGCAGGGGCGCTCGGGCCGGCCGTGATACGAGGGCAGGGCCGAGCTTCCCGGGCGCGGGCCGCGAGGGCCGTGGGACCTGCCGGGGCCGCGCGGCTCGCCTGGATCGTGCGTGGCGGCCGGGTCGATCGGTACGGAGGGCCCGGCGGAAGGGCCGCCTGGCCGGGGGTCGGGCGGACCGGCCTGCGGTACCGCCGGATCGCCGCCGACAGGCGGATGGCCGGTCGGCGTGGAGCGCGTGACGCCGTTGACGAAGTCGACCGGGGCCGGGGCCGGGAGGTCGCGGCGGATGTCCGTGGCGTTCGCGACCGGCTCCACGGTCACGGGCTCATCCTGAGGGCGGTCCTGCCAGGGCAGGCGCACGGCGGGCGGCCGGCCCGAGGGCGGGAACGCGGCCGTCGCCACGTCCGACACGATGCCGTCGCGGCCGAGCCCCTGGAGGACGATCGCTATCGCCACCACGGCCCCGACCGCCGCCAGGAGGCACGCCAGCGCCCTCGGCCACCGCCGAGCCGCCTTCTTCTGGGGGAGGGGAAACCCGGCGACGCCCAGGCGGGAGGTGCGGCGGGCGACGTAACGGCGGTAGGGCGCGAGCTCGGGATCGGCGAAGCAGCTCAGCACCCGCAGCCGCAGCGCGTCGGGCAGCTCCGGTCTCGGGAGCAGCTCGAAGACCTTGGCCGCGGCGACCTGCCGGCCCCGGCGCGGCGCGCAGATCGCGCACTCCGACAGGTGCTGGACCAGCCGCTCGCGCCTCTCCGTGGTCAACCGGCCGGAGAAGCCCCTCAGTATGGCGGCCCGGCGCGGGCACTCGCCCGGCTCCTGCCTGGCGAGGAGCTCGACGGTGACGGCGTCGCGCAGGCGGCCGAGCGCGGCCTCCCTCGCGGACGCCAGCTGCCGGGCGGAGATGCCGAGCACCAGGGCCAGCTCGGAGTCCGGCAGCTCGTGCAGGATCGTCAGCTCCAGCAGCTCACGATCGGCGGACGGCAGGCTGTGCACGGCGTCCCAGGCCATGACCCGCTGCCGCGTGTCCCCCGGCACGTCCGGCGGCTCGTCCGACCCCCACTCGGCGTCCGGCCACTCGGCCTCCGACGCCCACTGGGCGTCCGGCCAACCGGCGTCCGGCCAACCGGCGGCGGGCGGATCGGCAGCAGGCGGGTCAGCGGCACGCGGATCAGCGGCGGGCGGGTCGGAGGAGGTCGGGGTGACGGGGCGGAGTGCGGCGGTGCGGCGGCGCAGGCATTCGGCGCGGGCCAGGGCGTACAGCCAGGACCGCAGCCGGGCGGGCTCGGCCAGGGCGTCGGCGTGCGCCTCGGCGGCGATGAGCGCGTCGCGGAGCGCCACCTGGGCGGCGTCCGCGTCGCGAAGGAGGGACCGGCAGTAGCGGTAGACGCCCTCCGCGTACGCGTCGTAGAGCACGGCGGGGGCTCCGGGATCGCGGGCGCGAAGGGCTTCAACCAGGTTGCGGTCGTTCATATGACCGAGGGTAATGGATTGGTAACTAATAGTTCTACCGTTTCCGTGCCGATGGCATCGCTTGTCGCTCTACCACCAGAAGTTATTGCTGGACATCCGCCACGATTTGCGTGCGCCGATCTTCCGAGAACGGCTCGGTCGTCGGCTTCACCGTGTGCACCGGCACGGCCCCGGCCAACGCCAGGTCCTCGAAGGGCCGGCCGGTGGAGCCCCACGTACGGGCCGTGATGTCGGTCCTGGCCACGTCGGCGCCGCGCGGCAGCCCCGAGACGGTCAGGATGAAACGGGGCGGGCTGCCGGCTTTCACGTCGTCCACGAACGTGCTGCCGCCGCCGAGCAGTTTGCCCGCCTTGTCGCGCAGCAGCGCGTTGACCACCAAACTGCCGGCCACCATTTGGTACGGATTATCTACATAACCCGTAATAAGGTAAGAGCCGTCTTTCTGGCGCATTGTCTGCGCCCGTGTGATGGGAAACTTCTGGAACGCCGACGGAACCCGCGCCGCCTGCCGCCACTGCGCCGGCCGGTACTGGATCGACACCTTGGCCGGCCGCTCGGCGGCGGTCGCCTGGCCGGTGAACTCCAGCGTCCCGCCCGGCGGCACGGCGTCCAGCGGCTGGTCCAACCGGACGACCTCCGCGCCCTTGGCGTCCTGGCCGACGATCGTGGCCACCACGTGCTCGCCGAAGTGCCACGGGTTGGCGTTGCTGAGCACGCCGGCCCAGTTGACGGCGTAGCCGTCCGCCGACTTGACGATGGTCGAGACCTGTTCCTTGAGCGCGAGAGGCTTGAGCTCCTGCGCGGGCTGCTTCTCGCTGGAGCACCCCGCGAGGCAGATCGCCCCGAGTGCGAGAAGGCTGACGGTTCGGCTGCGTGGGATCACTTTGCCGTGATAACCCGAGCATGAGCACGACCGGCGGTGACACGCGCCGGGCGTACCAAGTCTTTAACGCGCGCCCTTAACGCTGCCGGGCCACCCGGGTCTCGTCCCAGACCGGCTGCGGCGACTCGTAGACCCTGCCGTCGGAGCCGAAGACGAGATAGCGGTCGAAGTCGGCGGCGAACCAGCGGTCGTGCGTGACCGCCAGCACCGTGCCGTCGAAGGCGTCGAGCCCCGCCTGCAGCGCCTCGGCGCTGGCCAGGTCGAGGTTGTCGGTCGGCTCGTCGAGCAGCAGCAACGTCGCCCCGGACAGCTCCAGCAGCAGGATCTGCAGCCGCGCCTGCTGGCCGCCGGACAGCGTCTCGAAACGCTGCTCGGCGACCCGGCCGGCCAGCTCGTAGCGGGCGAGGGCCTTCATGGCCTCGTTCTTGAGCCGGGCGTGCTCGGTCATGACGATCTCGACCGGGGTGCGGCCTCGCAGGTCGGGCCGGGCGTGGGTCTGGGCGAAGTGGCCGGGCACGACGCGGGCGCCCAGCCGGGCCACGCCCTCGTGCGCGACCGGCTCGCCGGCCACCAGGCGCAGGAAGTGGGACTTGCCCGAGCCGTTGGAGCCGAGCACCGCGACCCGCTCGCCGTACCAGACCTCCAGGTCGAACGGGCGCATGAGCCCGCTCAGCTCCAGCCGCTCGCAGATCACCGCGCGCTTGCCGGTGCGCCCGCCGCGCAGCCGCATCCGGATGTTCTGCTCGGCGGGGGCCACCTCGGGCGGGCCCGCCTCCTCGAACCTGCGCAGCCGGGTCTGGGCGGCGTGGTAGGCGGGGGCCATGCCGTCGTTGTACCTGGCCTTGTTCTTCAACATGTTGACCAGGGCCTTGAGCTTGGCGTGCTCCTCGTCCCAGCGCCGGCGCAGCTCGTCCAGGCGCTCGTTGCGGGCCTTGCGCGCCTCGGCGTAGGTCCCGAAGCCGCCGCCGTGGATCCACACCCCGCCGGACTCGACGGTGACGATCCGGTCGGCGGCGTTGGCGAGGAGCTGGCGGTCGTGGCTGACCAGCAGCACCGTCTTCGGCGTCTCCTTGAGCTGCTGCTCCAGCCACTCCTTGCCGGGCACGTCGAGGTAGTTGTCGGGCTCGTCGAGCAGCAGGGTCTGGTCGGGGCCGCGCAGCAGCGCCTCCAGCACGAGCCGCTTCTGCTCGCCGCCGGACAGCGTCGCCACGTCCCGGTATTTCACCCGCTCGTACGGCACCCCGAGCGCCGCCACCGTGCAGGTGTCCCACAAGACCTCGATCTCGTAGCCGCCCGCGTCGGTGTAGTCGGCGATGGCCTGCGCGTAACGCATCTGCGTCTTCTCGTCGTCGCGCTCCATCATCGCCAGCTCGGCCGCGTCAAGCCGCTCGGCGGCCTGCCGCACGGCCGGCGGCGCGACGCCGAGCAGCAGCTCGCGCACCCCGCTGCCGTCGCGCACGCTGCCGATGAACTGGCGCATCACGCCGAGGCCGCCGGAGCTCGCGACCGAGCCGTCGATCGGCTGGAGGTCGCCCGCGATCAGGCGCAGCAGCGTCGTCTTGCCCGCGCCGTTGGGCCCGACGAGCGCCGCCTTGACGCCTTCGCCGATGCGGAAGGACACGTCGTTGAGCAGAGGGCGCCCGTCGGGCAGCACGTATGTCAGATGTCCTACTTCGACGTGGCCCATCCGCGCAGGCTATCCGGGCGCTTCCGCCCGTCGCATCCGGTTTTCAGACGAGAGCGCTCTTGTAGAAGATGCTGGCCTTGCGCGCCCCGGCCGCCCCGGAGGCCAGGCCCAGGCACAGCCGGGGAGCGCCCGAGACGATCTGGATCGCCATGCCCTCGGGCTCGCGGTAGTCGAGCGACTTGCCCGCCTGGGTGAGCGAGCGCTGCATCTGCGCGCCGGTACGCAGGTCGACGCAGGTGATGTAGGTGTTGCCCGGCGCGGGGTTGGAGGCGCTGTAGGCGGTGCCGTCCAGCAGGTAGAGGTGGTCGCCGTAGGAGGCGTAGCCCTGGAAGACGCCGAGCCCGGACGGCTGCGCGACGTCGTACAGCTTGTCCTTGCCGCCCGCCTTGAGGGCCGACAGCTCGTAGACCGCGTACCGCATCCGGCCGTCGAGCAGGTAGCGCATCGTCAGGCGGCCGGTCGAGGGGTCGATCGCGCAGGTGGTGTTGGTCGCGCCGGGGATCGGCGTGTACGTGGTGACGCCGGAGGAGGACGGCGTCAGCGTGCGCCCGTCGGCGAAGGAGAAGCGGGCCAGCCGCCTGCCCCACATGGCGCCCGAGCTGTCGGGGGCGGCGTCGGTCTCCGTCCAGAGGACGCCCGGCGACTCGACGCCGATCTGCACCCCGTGCCCGAAGCCCTTGAGATACATGTGGCCGAGCACCGCGCCGGACAGGCTGAGCCTGGTCAGGCAGAGGTCGCCGGCCGCGGCGGAGGCCGCGCCGTTCTTGAGCTGGACGGCGTAGATGTGCCCCTTCGGGTTGTCGAAGGCGAACGACTGCAGGACGGTCTCGTCGTACAGGGCCTTCTTCCAGATGAGCTGGGTGGCGGGCGCGGCCAGGTCGAAGCGGCCGGCGGCGGCCGAGGCGCGTGAGGTGCCGGCGGCGACGGTGGCGGCGAGTCCCGCGCCGATCGTGAGCAGACCGCGGCGACTTAACGGCATGTGACCTCCACTCGGGGCGTTTCGCGGAGTCAACACCCTAGTGGACGAAGATCGCGCTAGTGGCCGCTGCCCGAGGTGATGCCGCTGTAGGAACCGATCACCTTGACCTGGCCGGGGCCGGCGCTCTTCGCCGGGATGTGGGCGGCCACCTGGATCAGCTCGGTGAACTTCATGAAGGTGTAGTACTTGCCGGGCAGGAACCCGTTGTTCTTCTGCTGGACGTAGTTGCGCTGCGGCCCCTGGCGTACGTCGTAGCGCCGGGTCCGTTCGACGGTGGTGAAGGCGAGCGCTCCGCCGTCGGCCGTACGAACGGCGTAGGAGGGATACGCGGCGGCCGGGCGGGCGCTCTCGGTGAGCTTGGCGTACGGGTTCATCCTGATGCGGGTGCTCGCGGCTCCGGTGGTGAGCCGGTCGGCGGCGAAGCGGCTCTTGGACGCCGCGGTGCCCTTGCCGACCAGGTGGGCGGCGTAGCTCCTGGCGAACGCGGCGGGCGACATCATCAGCCCGGCGGCATCGGCCTGGGCCACCTCCACGGCCGCCCCCGAAGCGTCCGTCTTGATCTTGGGGAGTTCGTCCACTGCCTGGTCGCTGAAGACGTCGGGGGCGTACATCTGCAGCCAGGACTCCCCGTCGCGGGCGAACAGCAGGTACGTCGGCTCCTTGGAGGTCTCGCTCCTGCCCTTCCAGTACGCCGTGGTCACGAACCAGCCACCTCCCTTGACCGTTGCCGCGGTGGGGGTGGGCTGGGTGTAGCCGAACGGCTCGTGGTCGCGGTCGCGGTCACCGAGCTTGAGCTGGGAGAGGTAGGCCGCCTTGTCGATGGCGAGGCTGGAGCCGCCCTCGTAGCCTGCCAGCAGTTTGGCGCTCATGGCCTTGTTGGCGGCGTTGTTGCGCTTGACGTAGTCCGCCAGGAACGAGGTGATCCCCTCGGGCGTTCCCGGTCCGGGCGAGGCTGCCGGGGTGCTGGTGGTAGGTGATGCGGCCGGGGCCTGCTCCTTCGGTCCGATCCCTGGCAGGACCGAGCACCCCGCCATCGCCAAGCACCCCACCAACCACATCAAACGCCGCATTAAGGCAACCTCACCATCTTTTCCGATCAAAGCGCACAAAGTTAGCAGCTAGCCGGAGCCGGCTCTCGGGCCGCGCGTTCACGGAGAAGCCAGGGGGCCCTGGACAGCAAGTGATCTAATGACTAGAACTGTAGGGACCCTCACCCCCCTAGGAACCACCATGACGCGATTCCGTCCCGTCCTCGCACCCCTGGCCATCGCGTTGCTCGGGTTCACGGCGGTGCCGCTCCCCGCCGCCGCCACGCCCGCCGCCACCCCCGACGCCGCCTGCACCCCCGCCGTCGTCGCCGGCGCGACCACGGACGCCCGCCTGACCGGGCTGTTCACCGCGTACGGCAACGACAACAGCCGCCTGGACGACTGGACCGGCGCCGACGGCACCTACTCGCTCCGCCTGCCGGACGGCAAGGAGCTGTGGATCTTCTCCGACACCTT
Source organism: Nonomuraea wenchangensis (assembly GCF_900111685.1). Taxonomy (GTDB): domain Bacteria; phylum Actinomycetota; class Actinomycetes; order Streptosporangiales; family Streptosporangiaceae; genus Nonomuraea; species Nonomuraea wenchangensis. The sequence continues at coordinate 278,929 of NZ_FOHX01000004.1, read as the reverse complement.
CCTCGGCCAGGTCAACCAGGACGGCTCGCGCCCGCCGGTGGTCGAGGAGGGCGGCACGACCGTCTTCCTCAACAACTCCTTCGCCGTCGAGCGCGGCGGACGCCTGGCCACCATCCACGACGGCACCGCCGCCAAGCCGACGGCCGTGATGCCGCCGCGGGACGAGAACCACTGGTACTGGGCCGGCGACGCGACTCTGGCGGGCGGCATCGTCGAGGCCACCTACCAGGAGTACGAGCGTTTCGGCACCGGCGCGTGGGACTGGCGCTGGCACCGCAACGTGGTCGCCAGGTTCGCCCCCGGACGGCTGGAGCGGCCGATCAGCGTGCACGACCTGCCCTCGGGGCACGGCGTCGCCTGGGCCTCCGCCACGCTCAAGGACGGCGGCTTCACCTACGTGTACGGGGTCGAGGACCTGGGCTCGCCGAAGTACATGCACCTCGCGCGGGTGCGGGGGCAGAGCCTGCTGGGGACGTGGGAGTTCCTGACGGCGGACGGCACCTGGTCGCGGAACGAGACCGACTCGGCGCGGATCATGAGCGGGGTGGCGAACGAGTACAGCGTCACCAAGGTCGGATCCTCATATGTCCTGATCACGCATGACACGTCCGAGCCGCTGAGCCCCAACATCGTGGCCTACACCTCGTGCTCCCCCTCCGGGCCGTTCACCGGCAGGCAGCACGTCTACACGACGCCCGAGACCGGCGGGAACATCTTCACCTACAACGCCCACGCCCATCCCGACGTCGCCGGGGACGGGCTCGTGGTCTCGTACAACGTCAACAGCTTCGTCAACACCGACCACTACCGCGACGTCACCATCTACCGCCCCCGCTTCCTGGACGTGACCTTCGAGTGAGACGCAATTGGGGAGCTCGGCTGCGGGAGATCGTGCTCGACGGCATGCGGGCCGTCGTGCTGGAGAACGAGCGGGTGCGGGTGACCGTCGTTCCCGGCAAGGGCGGGGACGTGGTGGAGCTCCTGCACAAGCCCACCGACACCGACTTCGTCTGGCTCGCGCCGCAGGGCCTGCGCAACCCGCGCGACCACCTCCAGGGCGCGGCCGACGACGTCGCGCCGTTCGTGGACCACTACGAGGGCGGCTGGCAGGAGGTCTTCCCCAACGGCGGCGCGCCCAGCGAGTACCAGGGCGCGCGGCTGGCCCAGCACGGGGAGGTCGCCGGGCTGCCGTGGTCGTACGAGATCGTCGCCGACCGCGAGGACGAGGTCGCGGTCCGGCTCGCGGTGCGGACGCGGCGGCTGCCGTACCGGCTGGAGAAGGTGCTCCGGCTGCGGTCGGGCACGGCCGCGCTGGAGGTCGAGGGGGCGGCCACGAACGACTCCCCGGTCCCGCTGCACGCCATGTGGGGTCAACACATCGTGTACGGCCGGCCGTTCCTGCGCCCTGGGGCCAGGATCAGGCTGCCGGAGGGCGTGCGGGTGATCCCGCACGCGAGCGCGATCGGCCCCGGCGGGCGGCGGGTGCGCGCGGGCGGGCCGTGGGAGTGGCCGCTGGTCCCCGCCGACGCGGGCGGCGTGACGGACCTGAGCATGGTGCAGGAGCCGGGGTCGCCGAGCGACATCGTGTACGTGACGGGCTTCGGCGACACCGGCTGGTACGAAATTTCCGAAAATATCGGCATGCGGGTCGAATGGGATGCCACGCTCCTCCCCTACCTGTGGATGTGGCAGGAGCTGGGCGCGTCCACCGGCTACCCCTGGTGGGGACGGGCGTACACGGTGGGGCTCGAACCGTTCTCCAGCCTGCCGACCGACGGCCTCGCCGCCGCGGTGGCCAACGGGACGGCCCTCGCCCTCGGCCCCCACGAGACGAAGAGGTTGTGGATGCGCGCGGACGTGCTGGCATGAGCGAGTTCGACGGCAAGGTGGCGCTGGTCACGGGCGGCTCGACGGGGATCGGGCGGGCGGTGGTCGACCGGCTGGCCGCCGGAGGCGCGTCCGTGGTGTTCTGCGGCGTCGACCAGGGAGCCGAACACGACGGCCAGCGGACGGTCGGCCGGATCGCGGACGTGCGGCGCGCCGACCAGATGCGCGACCTGGTGGAGCTGGCCGTGTCCAGGTTCGGCGGGCTCGACGTCGTGGTGACCTGCGCGGGCGTGCAGCGCTACGGCACCGTCGAGGACACCCCCGAGGAGGTCTGGGACGAGGTGCTGGACATCAACCTCAAGGGCGTCTACCTCACCTGCAAGGCCGCCGTCCCCCGGCTCAGGGAGCGCGGCGGCGGCTCGATCGTGCTCATGTCGTCGGTGCAGGCGTTCTCCTCGCAGGCCCAGGTGGCCGCCTACACCGCGAGCAAGGCCGCGATCAACGGCCTGACCAGGGCCATGGCGCTCGACCACGCCGCCGACGGCATCCGCGTCAACGTGGTGTGCCCGGGGTCGGTGGACACGCCGATGCTGCGCTGGGCGGCCGACCTGTGGCGGGGCGAGCTGTCGCAGGAGGAGCAGGTCCGGCAGTGGGGGCGGGCGCACCCCCTCGGCCGGGTGGGGCGGGCGGAGGAGGTGGCGGAGCTGGTCGCCTTCCTCGCCGGGCCGCGCTCGTCGTTCATCACCGGGGCCGAGCACCGCGTGGACGGCGGCCTGCTGGCGCAGAACCCGGCCGCGCTCCCTGAATAGGCGTTTTTCCTTTCCTGAATGGCAAGAATTGCGTCAACGCCGAGAACTCGCAGGTCGGTCCCGCGTTAGGTGGTCGCGACAACCCACCCGACAGAGGAGAGACCCGTGAGGCTCACCAAAAAGGCCGCCGGCTTCGTCGCGGCGGCCGCCGCCCTGTTCACCGTGGCAGCCCCGGCCGCGAGCGCGCTGGCCAGCCCCCGTTCGACCTGCTACGGCGGCCGCGTCTGCCTGTACGCGGGCTTCGACTACAACCGCGGGCAGGTCGACCACTGGCGCGACTTCGTCGGCGACGACGCGAACTTCGCCGACAACAACTGGCTGAACTGGGACTTCAGCAATTCCTGGCAGAGCATGGACAACGACACCAGTTCGGTGCGCAACCGCATCGGTTGCAGCGCCACCCTCTGGCAGCACCCCGGTTACACCGGCGCCCACAGCACCTTCACCCACAACTCCAACGACGGGTTCCTCGCGAACAACGCCGTCGGCGACGACCGCGCCAGCTCGCTCGACATCTGGTGCCGCTGACCGTGAACGCAGGCGCCGGTTTCCGGAACTGGCCGCTGGGAACCGGCTGTCGCGCTCTTCTCGCGGGCACGTCGCTGCTGGCCGTGACCGCCTGCGGGACGGAGCAGCCAGCCGCGCCGCCGAGCACCACCACGCCGCTGACGCTGCCCTTCGACGCGTACAAGACCACCCCCGAGCAGCGGGCCACGCTGGGCGACGCGCACAACCTCCTGGTGGCGCGGTGCATGCGCGAGCGGGGCGTCGCCGTCGAGCCGCCCGCCGAGGACGCGGCGCTCATCGCCGCGCTCGACCCGGGCAACTCCCGCCGCTACGGCGTCGCCGACACCGAGGCGGCCGGCCGCTACGGCTACCACCTCGCCCGCCCGCCGTCCCCCGACACGACCGCCGCCTGGGCGGCCGGGCTGTCCGCCGCAACCCGCGGCCACCTGTACGGCACGGGCGGGCGGCACGGCTGCCTGGACCGGGCCTCGCTCGTCCTGGAGCGCGGCGCGCGCAAGGCGGACTGGCCGTGGCTCTCCCGCCAGGACGCGCTCACGCTCGAGCAGTCGGCCAAGACCCCCGAGGTGGTCGCGGCGGCCGGCCGCTGGCGGGCCTGCATGACCGGCGCCGGCCACGCCTACCCGTCGCCCGAGGCGGCCATCACCGACAGCCGCTGGAACCTCGACGAGCGGGCCGTCACCGAGGACGAGAAGCGGACCGCGGTCGCCGACACGCGGTGCAAGTGGTCCTCGGGCCTGGTCGCCGCCTGGCACGCGGCCGACGCGGAGCTGCAGCGGGCGCTCGTCCGCGACAACGCCGCCCGCTTCGCCGTGCTCCGCGCCGATCTGGCGTACCGGCTGCGGCGGGCCTCAGCCGTTCTCGCCGCGCACGAAGGCGGCCAGGTCGGCTGACTGGCGCAGCCTGCTGGGCTCGTGGACGTACATCATGTGCCCGGCCTCGTAGTAGGCGAACTCGACGTTGGCCGCCAGCTCGGGCGGCACCGGCAGGTGCGCGAAGCTGTGCTCGGCGGCGAAGTACGGCGTCGCGCCGTCGTGGTAGCCGCAGGCCACATGCACCCGCAGGTGCGGGTTGGCCCGCATGGCCGCCGCCAGCTTGTCGACGACCTGCACGTGCGCGCCCTCGAACTCCTTGTACGACCATGGGTGCACCCGCGAGGTGAGCAGCTCGTACGGCAGGTCGTTCGCGTAGTCCAGCTCGGTCCGCAGGTAGTGGTTGAGCGCGGCGCTGTACGGGCCCATGATCGCGTTCATGCTGGGGTCGGCCGTGAAGTGCTCGCGCCCGGCGTCGGGGTCCCAGCCGACGAAGCGGCCGTCGAGCCGCCCCACGACCTGGCGGCGCGAGCGCAGCAGCTCGGTGAAGAACCTGATGTGCTCGACGCGCAGGTCCACCCGGTCGACGTAGTCCTCGCTCAGCCCGGTCAGCGCGGCGATCTTCGCGACGGCGGCGGCGCGCTCCTCGGGGGTGAGGCGGGCGCCGCGGGCCAGCGCCCACGGGTAGTCGCGCGCCGCGTACTCCTCGGCCTCGCGCAGCACGTCGGCGAGCGGCCGGTCGCCGTGCAGCCCGTGGTGGTGGGCGATGGCGGCGTAGGTCGGCAGGTAGAGGGCGTAGGCGAGGTCGTTGCCCTGGTTGAAGTCGCCGGTGATGAAGTCGAGCACCGAGGAGATCAGCATGACGCCGTTGAGATACATGCCGTAGCGCGACTGCAGGTGGTCGGCGAGGCCGGCCGCCCTGACGGTGCCGTACGACTCGCCGGCCAGGAACTTCGGCGACATCCAGCGCCCGTTCCTGGTGGTCCAGAGCCGGATGATCTCGCCGACCGACTCCAGGTCGCCGGTGAAGCCGTGGTACGGCTCCGCCTTCTCCCCTTCGGCGGCCCGCGAGTAGCCGGTGGAGACCGGATCGATGAAGACGAGGTCGCTCACCGCGAGCAGGGTCTCCTCGTTGTCCGCCAGCCCGTACGGGGGCGGCAGCAGCGCTCCCGCGTCGCCCATCACCACCCGGCGCGGCCCCAGCACGCCGAGGTGCAGCCACACGCTGGACGAGCCGGGCCCGCCGTTGAAGGCGAAGGTCACGGGCCGGCTCGCGGCGTCGGCGCCGTCCAGCGTGTACGCCGTGACGAACACCTCGGCCTTGGGCCGGAGCCCGTCGAACCTGCCTTCGGTGAACACCTCCTCGCGCAGCACCATCGTGCCGGTCACGGCGGTGTAGGTCTGGCCGGAGGGGAGGGAGTGGGAGGTGGTCACCAGGTTGTCAGCGGGAGGGGCAGGCTGTGATGTTTCCGACATAGCGCCCCATTATGGAGTGGCGACGTCGGGGTCCGCGAAACGCTCGTTCGGGACGGTGGCGTACCAGCCGGGCCGGCCGGGATCGCGGTCGTACGGGTAGCCGCCGAGCTCCCGGTACAGCTCGGCGTAGCGCTCCACCCGCTCGCGGTCCAGGTCCACGCCGAGCCCTGGCCCGGACGGCACCGCGATGGCCCCGCCCGCGTAGGCGAGCTTGCCGCCCACGATGACGTCGTCGCGCAGCTGGTGGTAATGGGCGTCGGCGGAATAGGTGAGGTTGGGCAGCACCGCGCCGAGGTGCAGCATGGTCGCGAGCTGGACGCCCAGCTCCCCCGACGAGTGCACGGCCACCCCGAGCTGGAACGTCTCGCACACCCCCGCCGCCTTCACGCACGGCCGGACCCCGCCCCAGAACGTGGTGTCCAGCAGCACGACGTCGGCGGCCCTGCGCAGCACGTTGGAGGCGAGCTGCTCGAAGTTGACGACGACGGTGTTGGTCGCGAGCGGCACCCGCACCTGCTCGCGCACCGCGCGCAGCCCCTCCAGGCCCCAGACCGGGTCCTCCAGGTAGTCGTTGTTCAGCCCTTCGATGGCCTTGCCGAAGCGCAGCCCCTCGGCGACGGACAGCACGGCGTTGGGGTCGTACCTGAGCCGGTCGCCGGGGAACGCCTCGGCGAGCGCCCGGTAGCACTCCAGCTCGTAGTCCGGCGGGAAGACGCCGCCCTTCAGCTTGTGGACGGTGAAGCCGTGCGCCTCCTTCAGCCGCCGGGTGTGCTCCACGAGCTGGTCGGGGGTGCGGACCTCGGCGTACCCGTCGCCCGCGTAGCGGAAGAACAGGTAGGACGCGAACGGCACCTCCTCCCGCACCCGCCCGCCGAGCAGGTCGCACACCGCCACCCCGAGGTGCCGCCCGATGAGGTCGAGGCAGGCGAACTCGATCGCGGCGAGGAGCTGGGTGCGGTTGTTGTAGAGCGAGGCCGTCGGATTGGCGATCTTGAACCGCAGGGCTTCGAGCCGGAAGGGGTCGTGGCCCTTCAGGTAAGGCAGCAGCGCGCGGAAGGCCGACTCCGCGCTCTCGCCGCCGCCGCCCATCTCGCCCAGGCCGACGAGCCCGTTGTCGGCCTCGACCTCGACGATCGTACGGACGAAGCGCCCCCAGTGCGCGCCGTTGCTGTGCCGCAGCGGCGCCTCCAGCGGCACGGCCACCGTGGTGGCCCGGACGTCGACGATCTTCACAGGCGCGTTCCCTCCGCGACGGCGACCCCGCAGGCGGGCAGCCGTACCGTAGTGGTCTCGTTCCCCAGGCCGACCGTCGCCTCGACCGGCTCGGCGGCCAGCGACTGGAGCCTGACCCCGTTCTGCCCGATCGAGGTGATGAGCACGTCGGGATGGTCCACCGAGGCGTACGTCGTGACGGCCGGCGCGGCGTCGGTGACCAGCGCGCCGACGAACGGCTCGGTGAGCCCGGCCGCCGCCGCCGCGCCCAGCCGGCGGGCGGGGACGCCCGGCTCGGAGGCGACCGCGTACCGGAACGTGGTCTCGCCCTGCTGCTGGGCCGGGAAGTTGGTGTCCCAGATGTTGTTGAGCGCCCAGGAGTAGACCGTGCCGTCCTCCTGGTCGAGCGTGGGCGGGAACGGCGCGTACGGCATGTGGATGGTGCCGAGCTGCACCAGCGGCGCCTCCAGCGTGGCCCAGGCGACGGTCAGCTCGGGGTCCTCGAAGGCGATCCAGTGCCGGATGGGCAGCATGTACGCCGCCGACCCCGGCACCTGCGGCACGTCAGGCCCGCCGACGCCCCCGGTCAGCTCCCACGCCGAGGGCGGCCCCGCGGCGAACGGGAAGGCCAGGAACACCGCCTCCTTGGCCGGGGTGCCCTGCTTGGCGAGCTGGTAGGTCAGGTCCAGCCGGGGCACGCCGTAGTGCAGCTCGATCGTGGTGCGGATCCAGTCGACGCCCTTGCCGCGCAGCTCGACCACCAGCCGCTCGCCGACCGCCGTGCGCCGGCACTCGGTGACCGTGGCGTGCCGGCCGATCGCCCGGTCGCCGAGCAGCGTGCGGTCGTGCGCGCCGACGTGGCCGGACAGGTGGTTGAAGTGGGGGGCGGTGGCGTACTGGTCGTAGACGTACTGGCCGAAGCCGGCCGCGGCCTCGCCGTTGACCAGCTCGCGCCCGGCCCGCTTGTCGAAGACCGAGCTGATGTGGCCCTCGCGCACGTCGTACGCCACCCGGTAGAACTCGTTCTCGATGACCGCGTCGCGGGACGGCTCGGCGGGCTCTGGTGGCTGCGCCTGCGCCCTCACCACGTCGAGCCGGACGTGCCCGAAGCCCGGCACGTCACGGACCACCGCGTGCACGTGCCGCCCGATCGGCCGGGTCGGCCAGTCGTCGGGGTCCACGAACTCCTCGTGGTGCGGCACCGTCTCCCCGGTCCGCGCGTCCACCAGCGCGATCGGCACGTCCACCGGCACCACGTCGCGCGGCAGGAACGCGCGCACGACGTCCGTCCGCGCCCGGGTGGCCGGGTTGAACACCGCGAACGCGGGCCGCCCCTCCCCTTCGGCCAGCGCGGCGGCGAAGCGGCGCACGCCCGCGTGCAGCAGGTCCGCCGCGTCGTCCTGGGCCTGGTAGGCGCCGGAGGACTTGCGCGTCCACTGCAGGCCGCCGGAGTCGCCGGCCTCCTCGGCGTCCTCCCACGGGTTGGCCGCGCCCCACGTGTGCTCGTTGAACAGTGCGACCCCGTCGTAGGCGGCGTCCACCTGCGCGGTGACGTCCACGCCGGCCAGCGTGTGCAGCGTCTCGGCCACGCGGAGCGCCGACTGCGCCCGGCGTACGTAGCCGAGCGGGCGCGCGCCCGAGCCGAGCCCGTCGGCCCACCAGTCGGTCCAGTCGCCCTCGTGCACCGCCAGCCGGTCCAGGTGGTGCTCCTCGACGTGCGCGAAGAAGTCGCTGTTGACCGCCGAGCGCAGCCGCGGCCAGGCCCACTGCTCGTTCCAGCGGCGGGCGATCGAGGCCGGCACGATCGACGGGCCCGCGTTGTCGGCGTGCGCGCCCTGCACCCGCAGATGCAGCACGTCCAGCTCGTACGGCTCCCGGGGCGCGTCCGGCCCCTGCCACCCGAACGTCCCCGGCCCGTACGGATAACCGCGCGAGGCCAGCGCCGCCAGGTAACGCGGCAGCAGGTCGTCGGCCAGCTCGTAGGAGTCGGTCAGCCCGACCGTGTTGCCCTCCATGTACGCCATCCCGTGCGGCGTGTCCGTGAACCACACGAGGATCTCGTTCCCGCTCGGCGCCCGCCAGCGGAACGGCCGGGTGAGCTTGTCGCCGCCGTGCAGGTAGGGCACCGACCGCCCGGCCCAGTTGTGCGCCGCCGCGAGATAGCGGACGCCGGCCGCGCTGAGCGCGTCCACCAGCCCGACGACCGCGCCGGGCACGTCGGTGTGCATGGCGGAGGTGACCGGCAGCCCCGACTCGCGGGCGAAGCGGAGCTGCCGGTGCAGCTCCTCCGTCGAGCACGCCTCGGTGTGGAGCTGGAACGGCAGCGCCGTCACCTCGATCACGCCCTCCCGCGCGAAGCGGCGGAAGGACTCCACCGCCTCGGCGGGGCGCGCGGCCAGCCACTTCTGCGCCGGCCACGACGACTCGACCGTCCAGCGGAACTTCGCGTCGTCCGGCCAGGACGCGGTCTCCTCCGCCAGCCGCACCGCCGCGTCGAGGTAGTCGAGGTGGTGGCGGAGCACCGTGCCCTGCGGGTCGGTGTAGCCGATGTCGAGATGCGAGTGGTGCACGACGAACACGCTCCACTTGCGCTGCGGCGTCACCGTCACCCTGGCGGTGCCGACCACGCCGCTCTCGTCGCGGCACTCCAGCGTCAGCGCGCGCGGCGCGTCCACCTCGGGCACCAGCAGCGTCACGTCCGTGCCCGTCGCGCTGTCCACGCCCACCAGCACGTGCGTCAGCGGCACGGTGCTCGACACCCTGACCGCCTGACGCCCGTCGTGGGTGAACAGCGGCACCACCGCCACCCGCACCTCCAGCCCGCGCTCGCTGATCACGGGCGTCGAGGTGTCGTCCCGCAGCGCCTGCCTGATCCCGTCGTAGTCGGGGCTCCCGAGGCTCCGCTGGAGCAACCGGCTGGTCATTGCACACTCCCTAGGGAAAGGCCTCGGGCGAAGAGGCGCTGGGTGGCGAGGAACAGCACGACCGTCGGCAGCGAGACCACCAGCCCCGCCGCGAGGCCGACCGGCACCGGGGTGCCGGCGTAGACGTCGGTCATGAGCCCGGCGATGGCGGTCATGACCGGCCGTACGTCCGCGGTCTGGCTGAGGGTCAGGCCGAAGACGAGGTCGTTCCAGATGAAGGTGAACTCCAGGATGAACACGGCGGTTAGCGCGCTGGCCGACATCGGCAGGTAGATCCGCCAGAAGATGCGCCAGGTGGACGCGCCGTCCATGCGGGCCGCCTCGAAGATGGAGAAGGCGACGCCCTGGTAGAAGTTGCGCAGCACGAACGCGCCGAGCGGCACGTTGATCGCGGTGTAGACGAGGATGAGGCCGAGGCGGGTGTCGTACAGACCGGCGTCGCTGTAGCTGACGAACAGCGGCACCAGCAGCATCTGGGACGGGAACACGGTGCCGCCGAAGATCAGCAGGAACCACCAGAAGCCGTGCCGCAGCCGCAGCACCACGATCGTGTACCCGGCCAGCGCCCCGATCAGCACGCCCAGCAGCGGCGAGACCACGGCGTAGAGCGCGGTGCTGGCCAGGCTGCCGCCGAGGTCCGCGCCCTCGACGGCCCGGGCCACGTTGTCGAGCAGCGCGAAGTCGCCGGCGGGCGCCCACGCCCGCGACGGGTCGTACGACTCGGCCGGGCGCGCGGCGTTGACCAGTAACAGGTAGGTGGGCCCGAGCCAGACCAGCCCGAGCACGATGAGCACGGCCCTGCGGATCATCGCACCTGCCTCCTGAGATAGAGGTAGGACGCGAGGCCGGTCACCACCGTGAGCAGCACCGCCACGGCCGAGCCGTAGCCATACTTGCTCGCCACGAACGTCTCCTTGTACATCGTCACCGCCAGCGTCTCGGAGTTGCGCCCCGGACCGCCCTGCGTCAGCACCCACACGATGTCGAACGTCTTCAGGCTCGCCACCAGCGCGAGACCCACCACGACCGCCGTCAGCGGGCGCATCAGCGGCCAGATCACGTGCCGGAACAGCCGCCACCCCGACGCGCCGTCCAGCCTGGCCGCCTCGATCGGCTCCTTCGGGATGGACTGCAGGCCGACGACGAACAGCAGCGTGTTCACGCCGAGCTGCTGCCAGGTCCAGACCAGCAGCATGGCGAGGGTGTTCTGCGGCGCCTCCTGGAGGAACGCGGTGTCCACGCCGAGCAGCAGGTTCGCGATCCCGTCATGGGACAGGACCGGGCTCCACACCATGGCGAGGCCCGCGCCGCTCAGCGCGTACGGCAGCATGAACGGCACGCGGTACCAGACGCCGCCCTTGAGGTCGTACGACAGGACCGCCACCAGCAGGCCGAGCCCGACCGGCAGCACCATCGTGCCGGCCACCCAGATCAGCGTGTTGCGGACCGAGGTGAGCAGGGCCGGGTCGCCCAGGAGCTTGACGAAGTTGTCCAGGCCGACCCATGCCGGGGGCTCCAGCCCGTCGTACCGGGTGAGGCTCAGGTAGGCGGTCCACACGAACGGCGCGTAGAGCAGCACCGCGACCAGGATGGCCGCGGGCGCCACGTACCCGTGCCGGAACCTCCCGAGCACCGGTGAACGGGTCACTGATGCGTGCTCCAGTACTCGTCGGCGGCCTTCTGGATGGTCTCCAGCACCTCCTTGTAGCTGTCCGGCTCGGTGACGAACTTCCCGAACCCGTCAAGCGCGGCGGTCAGCACCGGCGGCGGCGTCGCCTCGAAGTAGCGGTTGACCAGGCGGTACTTGCCGCTGCCCGCGTCCTTGGTGACCGCGCCGAGCGCCTCGTCCTGGATGGCGACCTTGGGGTTGGCGCTCACGTCGCCGCGGCTGGTCGCCCACTTCTCCTGCGCCTCGGCGCTGGTCCACCACTTGAGGTACTTCATGCTGGCCTCGGGGTCGGCGGCCTTGTCCAGCGAGCAGAGCGGCCCGCTCTCGAAGATCATCGACGTCTTGGGGAGGGCCGCGTTGACGTTGGGGATGACGAAGAAGCCGTAGTCGGTCCCGGCCTTCATGTCCCGCTGGGTCATGCTGGTGTTGAACCAGGTGCCGAACGACACCATCGCCGCCTTGCCGTTCTTCAGCACGTCACCGGGGTCGGTCTTGTCGCCCGGGTTGATGAAGTAGCCGGCGTCGATCATCGACTTCCAGCGCTCCATCACCTGGACCACGCCCGGGTCGGTGTACTTCGCCTTGCCGGTGGACAGGCGGTCGTACAGGTCGGGGTCGGTGCCGGCCAGGAGCTGCTCGAACCAGACGAACGAGAACAGCACGCTCGTGTGGTAGAACGCCTTGACGCCGTTCTGCTTGAGGGTGTCGGCGACCTTGATCAGCTCGTCCCAGGTCTGCGGCGGGGCGAGGTCATGCTGGTCGAAGAGCTTCTTGTTGTAGAACATCCCCCAGTAGGCGACGTTCATCGGCACGCAATACTGCTTGCCGCCGATCGTGTAGTAGGTCGCGAGGTCCTGCGACAGGTCGCCCGCCTTGATCGCCTCCTGCCAGACGGCCGTGGTGTCGGCCACCTGCTTCTGCTTGACGATCTCCTCCAGCATCCCCCCGGTCTGCCAGGTGAACAGGTCGGGCTTGACGTTCGTGCGGAACGACGCCTTGATGAACGCCTGGTACTGCGCCGAGTCCGTGTATCCCGTCGGCTTCATGCCCAGGCCGATCCGCTGCTTCGACAGGACGCCCATCTCGTCGAAGAACTTCGTCCACGCGCCCTTGTCGTTGTAGAGCGTCAGCTCGGTCTTCTTCTCCTGCGTGGTGGCGCCGTTGCCGCCACACGCGGCGAGGACGAGCGCCGCCACGCCCAGCGTGGCCAAACGTGACCGGTACATGGGCCGGCCTCCTTGGTTCTTTCGTGTTTCTATCGGGGGGATGCGTCTCCCTGAGGAGACTGGAGCCGACGCTCGACGACCGTCTTCACGTCGGCCAGGTGAGCCCGCATGCGGGCCTCGGCCGCCGCCGCGTCACGCGCTTCGATGGCCGCGAGGATCTCCAGGTGCTCGTCGTAGTCGCGCCGCCGGTCGTCGAAGATCTGCAGGATCTCTCGTTGCTCGGGGCCGTGGACGGTGAGCAGCGAGTCGACCACCTCGTGCAGGACGCCGTTGCCCGCCGTACGGGCGGTGGCCCGGTGGAAGGCCATGTTGGCGTCGTGCAGCTCGGCGTCCTCGCCGCGCAGGTGCCGCCCCGCCTCGTCGAGCACCTGCCGGAACGCGGCCAGCTCCTCGTCGCCGGCCCGCTCGGCGGCCAGGGCGGCCAGCGGGGGCTCGATGACGAGGCGGGCCTCCAGCAGCTCCAGCAGCCGGGCGGCGCGGATCTCGCGCATGTTGGGGTTGGGCAGGACCAGGCGCTCGATGTCGGCGCCGACGTAGATGCCGGAGCCGTGGCGCAGCTCGATCGCGCCGGTCGCCTCCAGCCTGCGGAGCGCCTCGCGCAGCGTCGGCGTGGTGACGGCGAAACGCTGCGACAGCTCCCTCGTGGACGGCAGCCGGTCGCCCGGCCGGTGCCCGCCCGTACGGATGAGCTCCAGCATGCGCTCGGTCAGAGCGTCGGACAGTGTCGGCCGCGTCACCTCGGACATATCAAGTGATCTAATCACTTCTCGCGGGCGGCGTCTATGAGGAGTTGGCTGTTTCCTCGTTTTTTAGCCTTTGACCAGCTTTTTCAGCCTTTGATCAGCTTCGTCACCAGCTGGGTCATCAGCTCCACCTGGCCGCGCCGCGAGCTCTCCACCTGCCCGGCCCACGTCCTGGCCTCCGGGTTGACCCCACTCGCGACCTCCGCCTTCGCCATCCGAACCGCGTCGTCCTGGTGCGCGATGAGGAGGTCGAGCACGTCCCGCTCGAAGTCCCCGGACTTCCGCAGCGCCCGGATCTGTCTCACGTCGGTCTCCGGCATGCCGCCGTGGTGGTCATGCGCCCCCTCGCCCGCCTGCAACGGCTGCTCCCAGTCGTGCAGCCAGCGCAGCATCATCTCGACCTCGTCCTGCTGAGTCGTCTCGATGGCGGCGGTGAGCGTCCTGACCTCGAGCGACTCGGCGCGCTCGGCGCCCAGTCTCGCGATCTCGATGCCCTGGCGGTGGTGCTGGACCATCATCTGGACGAACATCACGTCGTCGGCGTTCAGCGGGGGCTCGGCGGGCGGGGCGCCGCAGCCGGCGACGGCCAGCACGAACGCGAGGACGACGACCGGAATCCCGCGCACACGCGTCACCCCTTTTTTACAGGAAACTTTCCTAAGAGTTGACGATTTCTCGCGCGGACGCAAGCACTCCGTTGACATCAACCGAACTTGAGCTTGCATGGTGGATCCCCATGGACCCCTTCACGATCGGCGTCATCCTGCCCGGGATCCCGGTGCAGCGCCGCGACGGCCTCGACCTGCCCGCCGCCGCCCGGCACGCCGAACAGGCCGGCCTCGACGGCGTCTGGCACGGCGACCACCTCGCCGTCGGCGCCCCCACCCTCGACGCGCCCGTCGCCCTCGCCACCGCCGCGGCCGCCACCGGCCGCGTCACCATCGGCACCAGCGTGCTCGTCCCCGCCCTCCGCCCCCTCGCCTGGGCCGCCAAGCAGATCGCGACCCTCCAGCACGTCTCCGGCGGACGCCTCGTCCTCGGCGTCGGCTCCGGCGGCGGGCCGGCGCAGTGGGCCGCCGCCGGGGTGCCGTACGCCGAGCGCGGGGCCCGTACCGACACGGCACTCACGCTGCTCCCCAGTCTCCTGTCCGGCAAGCGGACGCCGCTGCCGGACGGCTCGGCCGCCGAACTGTCCCTGTCCGTGCCGATGCCTCCGTTATTTGTGGGGAACGCCTCCCCCGCCGCCCTGCGCCGGGCCGCCCGTCTCGGCGACGGCTGGTTCCCGTCCCTGATCTCCCCGCGTGCGGTGGCCGACGGGCGCGCGCGGCTGAACGACCTGGCCGCCGGGCACGGCCGCCCCGCGCCCGTCATCGCCATCGGCTGCAGCGCGGCCCTCGGACCCGGCGCGCCCTCCCGGGCCGAACTGGCCGCCGGCATCGCCTCCGCCTACGACCGGCCCGTGGCCGACGTCATGGACATCCCGCTCACCGGAACGCCCGAGCAGGCGGCAGAGAGGCTGGCCGCGTACCGGGAGGCCGGGGCGAGCCACGCGGTCGTCGGGGTGTCGGGCGACGACTGGCGGACCCAGGTGGATTTCCTGGCCCAGGCCCGCGCCCTGCTGTTCTAGGGCCGTAGCCAGCGAAGGGCCGCGTCGAGGCAGTCCTCCGGGCTGGTGTTGAAGGCGATGGCCGCGTCCGGCGCGTGCTGCCGCACCAGGTTGATCATGCGCTCGAAGATCTGCAGTGCCGGCTCATGCCCGCGGATGCCGCCGCCGATCACCACGCACTCATGGCCGCCCCGGCTCAGCGCCTCCACCAGCGCCCCCTCGGGGTCCGCGGCGAGGTCGACCAGACAATAGTCGGCCTCGACGCCATGCTCGGCGAACCTGGCCCGGCCGCGGGCGATGGCCGCCTGCACCGGCTCAGGATCCCAGTCCTTCAACGTGGCCGGATCGAGCCCGACCACCAGCACCCGCGCCGCCGCCATCCGCCTCGCCCTCTCAACAACTCTTGGTCACCAGCACATCAGCATGGCACTCCTGCTCCAGCGAGCACCAGCCTGCGAACCGAAGGTCAGTCGAGGCAGAACTCGTTCCCCTCCGGGTCGGCCATGATGATGTGCCCGCCGGCCAGCGGAGGGGCCGGCTCGTGCCGCTCCAGCCGCGTCGCGCCATGCCCCACCAGCCGCTCGGCCTCCGCCTCCAGCGCCGCCATGCGCTCCTCACCCGCGAGGCCCGGCGCGGCCCGTACGTCGAGGTGCAGCCGGTTCTTGACCTGCTTGCCCTCCGGCACCCGCTGGAAGAACAGCCGCGGCCCGGCCCCCTCCGGATCGAGGATGGCGGAGGCGTCGTTGCGCCGCTCGGGCGGCACCCCCATCGCCTCCAACGCCTCCTCCCAGGACGCGAAGCCGGGCGGCGGGTCCTGCAGCCGGTAGCCGAGCACCTCCGCCCAGAACGCCGACAGCTTCGCCGGATCCGCGCAGTCGAACGTGATCTGCACCTCAAGCGCCATGGTCGTTTGTCTCCTTTCGTCCGGTCGTGTGCAGGTAGAGGTCACGGAGCAGGCACACCTCGGACAGGTGGTGGATCAGCTCCCTGTTGATGTGCAGCACCAGCGCCGCCATGGGATGGGCGGCCCACTCGCCCTCCGCCTCGCCGCAGGGACGGGCGAGGCCGGTCTCGCCGAGCGCCTCGACGCCGGCCGTCCACCTCGCGTACTCCTCGTCGAGCTGCGCCAGCGCCTCCCCCGCGCTGCCGGCGTACGCGTACGAGTGGTAGTCGGTGGCCGCGCGGCCGAAGTGCCCGGCGTTGCGCACCGCGAGCACGCCGACGATCACGTGCCCGAGCCGCCAGGCGATCGTGGTGAACGGCGGCGGCTCGGGCGGCGGGAACGCGAAGTCGATCGTCACCGCCCCTGTGCCGCCCTGGATCGGCGCGGTCCCGGTCCCCCGGGGCCGCACGTTCCAGGACCCGGGTGCCGGCTCCCAGAAGTACTCCTCGTCACTGAGCCCGTCGAGCCGCGGCCGTAGCTGCTTGGTCCAGTGCCACTCGATCTGATCCCGCACCAGCGGGTTCCAGCTGATTTCTCTCGTCACAGCCCTCACCCTTCCTCCCTTCCCGGACAGCTACGGTCCGCGATCCATGAAACCCTGACGTACGTGACCGTCGAGGGAACCACCGAACGCGTCCTCCGCCTGCTCGCCCTGCTCCAGCGCCGCCCGTCCTGGACCGCCACCGAGCTGGCCGCCGAGCTGCGCGTCACCGACCGCTCCATCCGCCGTGACGTCGAACGCCTGCGCGCCCTCGGCTACCCGGTGCACGCCACGGCAGGCGTCGGCGGCGGCTACCAGCTCGGCGCGGGCACCCGGCTGCCGCCGCTACTCCTCGACGACGAGGAGGCGATCGCGACCGCGGTGTCCCTGCGGCTGGCGTCCGGCGGCACGATCGCAGGCGCGGGCGAGGCGGCCCTGCGCGCCCTCGCCAAGCTCGACCAGGTGATGCCGCCCCGGCTGCGCGCCGAGGTCCGGGCCGTGCACGGCGCCATGGACACCCTGGTCGGCCCCGGGATCGAGATCGACCCTGAGCTGCTGGTGACGCTCGCCCGCGCCTGCCGCGACGCGGTCCGCGTCCGCTTCCACTACACCGCCCGCTACCCGGCCCGCGACGGCGAGCCCCGCGACGACCGGCCGCCGCAGGAACGAACGGTCGAGCCGGTACGCCTGGTCGCCACCGCCCGCCGCTGGTACCTCATGGCCTGGGACATCGACCGCGACGACTGGCGCACCTTCCGCCTCGACCGCATGCGCGACGTGACCGCCACGACCTGGCGTTTCCGCCCCCGGGACCACCCCGACCCGGCCGCCTACGTCCAGCGCTCCGTGACCGAGTCCCCCTACCGCCACCACGCCCGCGTACGCCTGCGCGCCCACCCCGACCAGGTCCGCGACCGGATCCCCCCGCAGGTGGGCCGCGTCGAGCCCGACCCCGAGAGGGACGGCTGGTGCCTGCTCACGGCCGGAGGCGACGACCTGAACTGGCTCGCCGTACACATCGCCGCCCTCGGCTTCGAGACCCAGATCCTCGACCCCCCTGGACTCCGCGAGGCCGCCGCCCGCCTCGCCCACAACCTGACCGCCATGTCCACCCCGGAGGCCGACGACGGTGAGCGGACGCCCGCCGACGGATGGGCCGATCCGCCCCCTTCCTAACCGTTCTTGGTCACGGCGCCGCTCCTCGCATCAACCTTGACCCCACGCCAGACGCCTTCCGAGGTGAGAACGTCGGCATCCCACACGAGGGCATCGTCGCCGTACCGGTCCAGACTCATGTGGGTGATCCTGCCTTCCGGCACCACGGAGGACACCTTCGCCGCCGCATCGTCAAAGCTGAGCCGGGCGTCCTTGCTGATCCCCAGCACCCTGGCCTTCTCGCCCTGCCCAGTGTCCTTGACCCTGACCCCCGAGACCCTCCCCAAGTCGTCCACCTCCAGCAGCCGCTCGGTACCGTCGGGCCCGGCAAGCTGCACCTCCCAGAGCCGACCGCCGTTGTTCGACTGAACCGAGAGAACCTTGGAGCCCTTGACGGCGTCCATGGCCGCGGCACTCGCCCTCTCGCCCCCCGCAGTGCCACCCGGCGGCTCCGACGGCGTCATGAGACCCGCCACGGCATGGGGGTCGGCCTGGGTGCGGACGCTCCCGCAGCCCGCAGCCGCGACCAGAGCCGAGCCCAGGAAAATGGTGTTGATGATGCTGATCGATACGTCATCATCGTGTGGCCCGACCGACCGCGAAAGGCAGCCGCGTGAACCACAACCGTAACGGTTACTTGGTCCCTCTGATCCTCGGCTGGGTCATCGTCGTCCTGGGCGGGTGCGGGATCGCTGTCAGCGACGTGGGGAGCGAGGGCGTCCCTGGAGTGATCGTCATCATGTCCGTCGGGCTGGCATGCTTCCTGACCGCCATCGTCGTGCTGATCGCCGAACGTTGGCCTCGATGAGCAAGTAGCCCGTCGCCTAGTTAGCCGCCCAGAAGGTGGAATGACCAGCAGTGCCCCGTGGCCACCAAACACGCAGCAGGGACACTCACAGACCGGAACCGATGACGTGGACGCCGTCGTGCTGCCGTATGACCGGCCTTCCGTCGCCTTGCATCGCGTCCAAGACTCGGACGGCAAAGGCCTCGACGGAGAGCCCTTTGATCTCCTCCGCTGTAACCCACCGAAAAGCGCGCGTCTCGTCCGTTTCCGTCAAAGCCCCGCCCACAGCTCGGCACCTGAACACGAGTGCGACGATCCCGCGTTCCATGTTCTTGTAGACGCCGGTGAGCAACTCCGGCTCGACTTCGAGGCCCGTCTCCTCCCGGACCTCCCGCCTGAGCCCGCTGACCAGGTCCTCCTCCAGCTCAAGCACGCCACCGGGTGCTTCCCAATGACCGTTGTCCCGCCGCTGGATGAGCAGTGCCCGCTGCTGGTCGTCCACTATGACGCCCGCAACACTGACCGAGTGACGTGAGTCGTGATGCATTGAGATCCTCATTGCCCGAAGGTGGCTAGACTCCCAAGCTAGTACATGTATGTACGAGTAGAGGAGTGAGCCTGAATGACCTTGGCGTTGCCGGGCCTGGATCCCGTCACCGACCGCCCGGTGTTCAAGCAGATCGCCGATCACCTTCGTGATGCCATCGAACAGAGCAGGCTGGAACCCGGAGAGAAGGTACCGTCCGAAGCCAAGCTCATGGCACACTACGGCGTTGCTCGAATGACGATCAGGAACGCGCTCCAAATCCTCCAGACAGAAGGGCTGACCGTAGCAGAGCATGGGCGTGGCGTGTTCGTCCGTTCGAGACCCCAAGTACGTCGCCTCGCGTCCGACCGGTTCGCTCGACGGCACCGCGAGCAAGGCAAGGCCGCATTCATCGCGGAAACAGAGGGCGTCGGCGGCAAGCCGACAGTTGATTCCATCCAGATCAGTGAGACAGAACCGCCGGCCGATGTGGCGCAGCGACTGGGCCTCGGCGAGCGAGACAAGGTGCTCGTCCGCTCACGTCGTTATCTGATCAACGGCCACCCGGTGGAGACAGCGGTTTCCTACCTTCCCGCCTCGATCGCGAGAGGGACACGGATTGCCGAACCTGACACGGGACCGGGCGGCATCTACGCCCGACTGGAGGAGATGGGACACCCGCTCGACCACTTTGATGAGGAGGTCAGGTCCCGAATGCCTATGCGCGAAGAGGTCAAGGCGCTGAAGCTGGCACCCGGCACTCCCGTCTTCCATCTCGTTCGCACTGCGTACGCCGAGGACGGCAGGGCCGTGGAGGTCTGTGACACGGTGATGTCGAGTGACGCCTACGTGCTCTCCTACCAACTCCCAGCGCAATAGCCCTTGCCTCCTCTATACGAGTTTGAGATACATGTGTAACTCCTCTAGTCGAGTAGACGCCTAGGTGAGCTACACTCAAGCCCCGGCACAGCCCTCGTCCTCCAAGCCACGACCCCCAAAGTCCTCCAAGTAGAACTAGGAAGGCCCCGCAACCAGTGAATCCACAGCAGACTCCGGGCTACGAGCTCAGCGCCCTCCGTGCATCGTTCCCCGGCTGGGCCTTCTTCCGCAGCGACACGGGCGCCTTCTACGCGACCCGACGCGGCGTCCAACTCAACGACGTCGAGATCGATGCGGGCCTCCAGCAGACCGTGAGCGCCGACGACGAGGCCACCTTTGTGGCGCTGTTGCACGAACAGCACGTGAGGGGGTGGAGTTGTGGCCGCGCGACCGCCTGATTCAGAGCCATGCAACAACCAGCATGCGAGACCACCGGTCCCAGGGGCGAAGGCGATCGAGTGGGAGCGAAGCCATTCCCGCATGAATCGAGTACGAGTCCGCGCATACACCTGTTCCTGCGTATCGCCCCACTTCGAACTGTGCACAGCAGGCGGACTCTGGTTCGTTCGGCGTTTCACCAAGGGAAACCCGACCGTCACCACCGAGAGCCCTTGGCAGTCGGCCCGCGCCGCCCAAGACCTGTGGACACGCATCTTGACCGGCCAGGCCCAGTAACCGCACATTAACGCTCGCCGTCCCCTGAACGACGTGCTGCAGACTCCGGGCAGCCGGGTTGTGACACCTCTGCACTTCCAGAATCTCCCAAAATGGAGAAAGCCCGCCCACCGGGTGAGGTGGAACGGGCTTTGACCTGTGGAGCCGCCTTGGGGATTCGAACCCCAGACCCCTTCATTACGAGTGAGAACTTGATCGTCCAGGGCTGTCCACAGCCGTCTTCCGGGCCTGATCGGACAGGCTTCGTGAGGCATATCAGTCCATGGTCGTCAAAGGCCGTCCAGACCTGTGGTTAGCATCCGCGTTAGCAAGATCACACAGATGATGTCGAGTCAGGTCTGAGGCTGAGCGTTCCTCACTCGGTCGCGCACCACTGCGGCGCCCCAGCAAGCGGTCATGAAGAACCCGGCCATCATGATCGAAGACACAGCCCCGGTGTTATGCCGGGGCTGAGTGCTGTCTGGTCTCGGTACGGTGAAGCTGGTCTGTGGAATATCATCACAGCTTTACATTGTCCGAGATCACCAGGTCGCGTTTTCTGGCTGCGATAGTCGTCTTTACTGAGACCGGAGATCGATTATTCGAAGTACAGGAGGCAGTTCGGCCCGGTAAGGGATAACACCTAGGTGTCGGTGCCTGACGGTGGCCGCCACAGAAATCCGAGCCTGCGTGGGCGCCCCGGCGGAAGTTTTGACGATGACGGTGAGCGTCTCATCACCGATCAATGGCGTACTGCTGGTCTTACGAAATCTCCATTCAGGATCGCTGTCCCGCTCGCCCATCCCCACTACGAAGAGCTCCTCGTGTTCCCCTTCCGGGGAGAACTCCACGCTGGACTCGACAATGGCAAGTTTAGCGGTCAGTGCGATTCGTGCCGCTCGTCTTGCTGGAACCAAGCGTTTCTTAGGTGAGATCGACCATGCGATCGGTTGCTGATCGTCCGCCTTACCAGGAGACTCCAGCTGTATGCCGACGGCCGCGTCGACGAAGGGATCGCCGTTCCTGGTAGGCCGGAACGCGCACACCAAGCTCAGCATGAAGTAATCGCTGTGGGGTGACTCTGTTTTAAGGAAATCGCTCCACTCCTCTTCGCCCGCTGCAGCCTCCTCTACCGTTAGCGCTCGCACGACCGCGCCGAGAGACACCCTCTCCTTCAGACGGGGCGGTGACGCGGGTGCGTTCAGCCGTGGCTCGGCCACTAGCTCAATGTCATGGAGAGCAGGCGCAGCCGTGTCTAGGTCCAGGTGGTGGATCAAAGTGCTCCTTGAGTCGAGTTTGTAGCGCGCCAGTCACCGATGAAACAGAAAGCGCCCCAATCACGGTAGGCCGGATGAAGGTGGCGCGTGTGGGTCTGCGCAGCTCGGAAGGCGGACCTCCGGTCGGGGTTCGTGGAGAGCTGCTCGTACAGTGCGGTGAAGAAAACCGTAGCCACCTGCGGGTGCACTGGCCAGAGGCATCCGATGACGGCCGAGGCTCCGGCTGCCAGGAGAGCGGCAGGCAGGCCGCGAAGGTTGTCGTTGGGGTCGAACCGGCCCAGCGCCGACTCACACGAACTCATGGTGACAAGTTCGACGCCGCGCAAATCGGTCCGAAGGATGTCGTGGGCAAAGACGCGGCCGTCGGTATCTGCAGCCGGCGACAGGAACAAGCACTGGTACCACGAAGCCCACTCGTTGTGTGCTCCGTGGGCCGCCACATGGACATAGCGAGCGTTGGCGAGGTCGGCGAGGAAGCGGCGGGGCGTAGCAGCGTTTCCTAGCACCGCAGTGCCGCCCATAGCGTTCGCCACCATTGACGCGTGCTGTTCCAAGGATGCCTGGGAGTCTAAGCCGTGCCGGGCTCCACCGTCGGCTGATGCGAACGTGACCAAACCTCGTTTTTCGGGGGATGAGGTGTGAATGGTGGGACGCAGGAAGGACAGGCTCGGTATTTGCGTGACGACCCAGTCATCGGCCACAGGTTTGCCTGCCACAGGAAGGAGGTTGAAGGGCACATAGTGCAATGGCCCGTTCGGCCAGATACACAGGTGACGTTTCCCCTGCGCGCGCCAACGGGGCAGGCAAGCTGCGAGACCAGCGAGGTAGTGGTGGCTTGCCTCGGACAGCTGCAGCTGGGCATCACGGCTCACCGGGCGGTGCAGTGGGTCGGCGACTATGGCTTGCCGCAGCGCCGCGATAGGGCCGGCCGAAGGATGGGCGAAGAGCGTATGCCCTGCGCGAGTGAACTGCATCAGCCCACCGTGGATGTCTTTTACAACCATGGCGCGGTGATCAAATCCCTCGCGGGTCACGGCTAGGCCCTGGGTGCTTGCTTGCGGTGTGCCAGTGGTGCCGTCGCGCATCTCTGCAAGAAACAGGGAGATCAGTACGGTGTCCTCGGGCAACACTGCCTGCACTTCGTCAAGCCCAACTAGGCGGTTCCGCACTAGATTCCGGGTCATATGGAGCTCACGACTGATCCAGCGATCAGTTACACGCTGCAGATTGCGTTGCCATGCATCGGGGTCACTCTCCGGTTCGGCTTCGCCGGAACCCACGTAGTAGAGCATGGCACTCTCGACACCGAAAGGAAACTCTGGATCAGGAGGGAGAGACGCACGAGTCTCGGCCTTGTCCAGTTGTTGGTGGAGCCGCGAGGAAGGTATGAGCGGGCCGGGAGATTCTATGGCCAGAGTGAAGTCCATGCCCTTGGCCGCTTGGTGCAGGAGAATCATCGCGTTGAGGTCCACTGTTGAACCGCACATAGTATACCCGAGGCGCTGATACAGGCCGTGGAGCTGCCAGCCGATCGTCTCGTCCGTGCTCGCCCTCAGAGCTATCGAACCCTGGATCAATGCTGAGGCTGCTCGGCTCGCAGCTACGCCTTCATACTTCTGCACACATTTCAACCCATTGTGAAGACAACTGAGGGCTAGATCGTCTTGCTCGCATAGGACGAACTGGGCAGCGGCCACCGCGAAGTGTTCAGCGGCAGCTTCCCAAGCCTTGGCACCTTCGGCACGCGTCGCCATATCGTGAACCAGGCAAGCGAGGAGATAGGCGACGGCCTCGACGTATCGATTGCCCCACTCCGCTGGGCCCGTTTGCAACGCTTCGACTATCAGTGCCCGACCGAACTCCTGCTCACCGTCTTTCATTGAGTGCGCGGCCAAGTGGACGAGCGTTGCCGCACGCTCCTCCGGAGTCCACTTCTCGGTCTGCATCAGGGAGCGGAGCTGCGCCTCCGAGGTGCGCGTGGGAACTTCTCTCGGAGGGCAACGGAACCGATTCCCGGGCAGGTAGTGGACTTGATTGGTCCAGCGCAGGCGAAGTTCCTCGCTCATGTAGGTCTCTTCCCTAGGCGCCATCAACAGCGGCACCTTCCTACCACGCGACACCTTGTCAGCGATGTCTCTGGTTGCGTTGCTGCTCGGGACAGTGGCGAGCTGCGGATATACCACCAAGATCGTCCCACGTATGTCTCACATGTGACCTGATTGCGGTCATCACCTCATCCGATGGCAAGCCGACCGGGAGCGCAGGGCCGCCAGGTCCGAGACATCCGGAAGCGGCACGGCAGCCTGACCTTCCGCTTTTCAGGCGGACCGATCGCCCTGCTCGGTTGATCGAGACCGCGGTCAGGCGCATGTGGACGGTGGCGCGAATACGTGGGCGTGTGAGGACGTTGCTGTCAGCACTGCTGTCACCTCAGCCATGGTTACCCCGGTGGCAGGGCTCGACGGAGGAGGGCCTTGCCGGCGATCGCCCCAACCCGTTTGGCGGGCACCGAAGTCGGGTGCGGCTTACGGGTGAGCCTGCCGGGCAGTGGGCGTGCAGTTGCACCGCCCGCCCCGGCGTCTGGCGTGGGTTGGTCCTCCTAGGGACACTGGCGGTACGTCAGCGGCGAGGAGGAGCCAATGGAGCCGTTCGGGAAGACCGACTACGAGACCGACGCTCGGAAGGCGCTGCAGAAGGGCGAGGTCGACAAGGCGCAGGTGTATGCGACCCTGCATCAGGCGCAGGTGCTCAAGGCTGGGCTTGAAGCGGTCAAGAACAAGATCGATAGCTTCAAGGAGATGCTCGAGCACTACGTAAGCAAGCAATAAGGCGTTGATACGCGCGGCCCCACTCGGGGTCCGGCAACGCCGCGTGGGCCGGGCGGGTGGCGGGGCTTGTAGTCATACCGTCCCGCCCGGGGCTTTACGTGATGCCTACGACGACGTCAGGGCTTCAGCTCTCACCGCTGCCCAATCGTTCCACGCTTCGGCTTCCGCCTTGCGGGCCGCGTCAACTTTCTCAGCGTCGTCTGGACAGATCAGAGGCTTGGGGCCCATGACAAGGTCGCGAAGTTCACTGTCGGCGGCGGCCCACTTGTCCCGTGCCGCTCGATATCGATTTTCATATTCGCTCATGTCCGGAAACCTAGGGCGTCGCGACCCTTAACCCACAGGACCGCGTACGGCGTGTCGCGTGCTGGTCTGCCCACCCCCGGGAATGGGCAGGTTCAGTACCCCAGGACGTAAGCCCGTCGAAGGCTCTAGCCTCCGTCTCGTGCTTATCAAATGCCAGTACGGCGACGCAGACGGTCATGTTGGCGACTACGAGTTGGACATCGACGGAGCAGTCACGATCGGGTTCCAGAAGTACCTGGTGACCAAGGAGGAGGTGAACACGTCGCGCGGCCTTGCGCGTGTGGCCACGTGGATCTGGGACTGACCTAGGTGGCGCACGGTCCCGCTCGGGGGGCGGGTCGCCGACGTCGCCTGGTGCCTGCTTTCAGTCTGACTGCTGGCAGCCATCTCTAGGGCCCTGGATTGTCGTTTCGAGCACGAGAGCCCGCCTCTTGGCTTCTTCCCCTACCCGCTCTCCGGGCAATCGCTTTCTGGCCAGCACGCGGGAGATGTGGAGACAGGTACAGGGCGCCAACGAGCCAGTGGAGTTGGTGGAGCGGGTTGCCGCGATCGACATCACCATTCTCTGGATCTGGTTAGTGCCCTCGTAGATCTGGGTGATCTCCGACCTGCGATTCATTCACCTGCGGATACGGCCCGATCCTGTCGATGACCAGCGGTTACGCTTGCTGGCGTCTCACATCACTTCTCGCCGGTTCCGGTGCTCCCACGGAACAGCGACGGAACAAGGGCAGGCATGGAGGCGGTCTTTGTAGATCCGCGTGAATGCCTACTTCCTGTCGATCATGGAGTTTGGCTCGCACGCCGAGACTGCGCGATGCTGGTCAGAACTGCCACCATGGCACCGAAGGCAAAGAACGGCAGTAGCCACCCGAGGTGCCAAGGTAGTCCGGCCAGCTCCTCGGGAACCCCGTTGAGAAAGATGCCACCGCCGATCAAGGGAAGACCGCGGGCGTCAACGCGGGCAGCTCGCTGATCTTTCTGGTCGATGAGCGCTCGGAGCTGGTCAAGCCTCTGCTCCAGAGTTTGGGACAGCTCGGTGATGGCCGCCTTCCGTGCTCTCCCCTCGTCAGATAAGGCGTTGACCATCTCGTTCAGGCGGATCTCGATGTTCTCGATGTAAGCCCGCAGCGCTTTGACTTGTTCCGCCACGGATGCCTCCTCATCCAACGCCCAACCGGCCTTCGTAACCGTGACGGCCTCGGATGCGCTTCCAATGTCCCCGATTCCACTCACTTGGATGACTTGCGCGCGCTTGGTTAGCCTGTTGTAGCTTGTGACGATCCAACCTCTCACCGAGTTGTAGATCATCCGAGCACCATCAGGAGCGGCGACGATGGCGCCCACGAGAGCGACAACAACCCCCACCCATCGGTTCACCGCAGCGAGGACCGTCGCCTCCGTGAGAGCATTCGCACCGTTCATAGGGGATTAGGCTAGTGCCGTTCAATGCCATTCCGCGCCGGTTGCCCCTTCTCCGCTCTGCCCTGCCGTACCTCCCTGCTGGACAGCAGATCACAGCAATCGGCGTATCCAGTGCCAAGCCGGCCCGGAGAGCAGGCCCGCTAGGCGCGAGCGCCGAAAGCGGTGCGGCAGCCCGACCTTCCGCTTTTCAGGCGGACCGACTGCCCTGGTATCCGTGGTGCCGTCCAAAGTCACCGGTGGTGTGAGGCTGCCGTCGTGTGCTTGTGGTGGTCGACGTTGTCGTCACCATTGTCGTCAGCTCCCGCACTGCCACAGCCATGGCCACCCAGTGCCGAATCCCGACGTAGGAAGGGCTTGGCGTCGATCGCCCCGGCCACGAACGGCGCGCACCGAAGTACGCGATCGTAACGGCCTCGGCCACTACGCAACCATTTAATCCGTAGTCAAGCGGAGGGCAGTGATCGAGAGCCGGCGCTGCTGCTCAACCGTGTGACGGCGTACGGGACGATCAGGCTGAGTGAGGCGGCGTTGCTGTACTTCCCTGCTGTACAGCAGACCACAGCAACCCGCCTGTCCGGTGGCAAGCCGACCCGGAGCGCAGGGCCGCCAGGCCCGAGCACCGGAAGCGGCGCGGCAGCCTGACCTATCGCTCAGGCGCAGCAACCACCCTGATCGGTCTGGTCAGTCCAAGGTCAGACAGTGGTGTACGGCTACCACGATGGGCAGACCGAAGCCGACGTTGTCGTAAACAGCACCACCCAGGCCGGTGGGAACACCCGACGAAGGAGGGTCGCGGGAGCGATGGCCCACACCCGTACGAAGAGGCACCGGAGTCGGCGATTGTTACGGCAGCAACGCGGTATTCTCCCCAGGTCGACCAACCGCATGACCGTCAACCACTAATATCAGTCTCAGCGGTGGAAGACTCTAGCGAGATCTTCAGGGGTGAACAGTTTGATATTTCATGCACGATCAAAGACAATCGCCCAGACAGTGCAATCTCAGTAGGCTGTGCGTTCAGACGCAATCCTAGAGATTTGACACTAGCTTCCAGTGCTCGAATGTCTTCGCCAACTAACATCAATTCGATCCGCCTAATGACATTTTGTAAATTATGGCGAGTGCGTTCAACATTCCGTGCCGCTCGATGGAGATCGCGCACCATCTCTAGATGCTCTTCAGACTTTCCCCAAAACGGCGAAAGGTCCAACTCCTTATTCTTGCAGTGACTAGAGGCTATATGCTCATGCATATCACAGTAACGGGAGATCGCCGATCTTCCAGAGCCACCTCTGTCACGAAATGCAATTCCGTCCAAGGACTTCCTGTAAAGACCCCATGCTTTCTCGTAGTGGCCGACGGCAGTATCCCAATCCGACACCCATTCCGCTATGGCGCCGAGAACCTTTACGGCATGGCCCTGTCCTGCCCAATCCCCCATCTCCCCATACAGCTTCGAGATTCGTGTATACACGCCTGTAAGTTGGTCAATATTGACATCGTTGGGCAGATCACCTTCTTGCCGCTTGTGATCGTTCATGGCAACTTCGAGTGCCCATGGGATTTCTGCATAGCGCACACGTTCCGCCGTCTGATATAGATCAGTGTGAGGACCATAGTCGTTTTTGTGATAGAGCAAGTCCGCTAGGCCATTTGATACATGTGCGCAACCCCATCCGTCTCTCACAGAGCGGAAGAGACTATCAATCTCGATATACATGTGCGCGGCATCGACCCATTTATCGCTATCAGCAGCTACAGCGCCAAGACTTCGGGACACCAATGCTTTGCCGTCTGAGTCTTTGATCGAGTCGTACAGTGCCCAAGCGCGTTGAAATAGTCCAGCAGCATCCGCATAGTCTCCTTCAGCATAAGTAATATCACCGAGCCCTTTGAGTGCATTAGCCTGCCCTTGCGCATCCTTAGCTTTTTCGCAAAGCATCAGAGCTCGACGAAACGCGATCTTCCCAGCAGAAAGTGCTCCACCCCAATAGGCATGCTCCCCGATGGCCAGGGAATCAGGAGCCCCCGCGTATGCCAGGGCATGCTTGACGAATTCTTCGGATGCATACCACTCATCCTCTTGGTGCTGTTTTAGGTCCACCAAGTAGTCAAATACATCTACCGCCTCTTCTCCCACGAGCAAAGCTGTGGTTCCGTATCGAGGGCGTGTTGCCCACTCCCAAGCATGCTCAATCGACTCTGGCATCAGGCGATTACCACCCGCCTCGTTTAGATAGATCTCATGTAGCCGATTCAATAGTGCACGCGGAATAGATCCGAGAAAGCCCGCTCTTCTGCAATCAATAGCGGCCGATACGAGTGCGGCACCTCTTGGATTGACCCCAATATCCCACGCATTTTCATAGTCGCATTGAAGAGCCGGGCCTGCGGCCAAGTATTCGGTTACGCCGAACGTGTCGCTATGCCGAAGTGCCATCGCAATGCGTGGATCCTCAGTCAGCGCGCGGGCGCGGTCAAGCTCATTATGGGAAAACTTCCTCCACATGCGAATCTGATGCGCTTGTTCAAAAACTTCTCGTACATCGCGTTCTGTTTGCCGACCCGGGCCATCAGGATCAGCGTCTCCCCGCAAAAGGCGTGCTTGCTCAGCCGAACGAATTGTCGCCAGGATTATTTTAGCAGAACCGTTTCCAATAATCAGTCGGGCAATATCTGCTTTCGACAGCCCACCCGGCCGCAGGTAGAATTCGAGGTCATTCAACCACAGAACCGCCTTTCGACAACGCGAAGCGTGAGCGATGGCGACACGGAGTCCATCTACCCCACGTGGTGCAATCAATGTGTGACTGCGAAGCGTGTGGCGCATGGCCTCAAATGCAGCACGCGACTTGCCGGCGGTGGAGTCCCCCACGATCAACACGAAGCCACCTGCTTCGAGTTTCGAGCGCAGCTCCGTATCGACATCCCTCATAATGTAAGGAGGTACGTGCGCTTTGCCCTGTCCGTGATCGGCTAGCGGAATGGAGGGATGAATTCCAAGTGCAATGGGGTCATTGATTTTCCGCACCTTGGGAGGGGCGCCATTCCGAAGAGTGAGACATTCGTCTCTAAGTTTTTGAAATCCATCGTCTCTTGAGGAGACGATCTTTTTGTAGCGGTCCTGCCAAATTCCTGCAAGTACAAGAACTATCGCCGCGCCGGCTGCGGCTCCGCCTAGAATCCATGGGTTGGTTACCTTGGTTGCTGTAAGCACGGCGGGAACTGCGGCAATTACAGTCAATGCTATGGCGACTACAAGAACTCTGCTTTCCCGCCACCGGCCGCCGCCCATTTACCGCCCTCTCTGGAGCGGGGCGGCCAGAATAAAGCTTTTAGGTCCGGCTATTAATGGCAGGATTTCACCGAGGGTCCTATTCATGCTTGTCCTGGTTATTTGTCTCAGTCACGAGAAGGCGCTGCAGTCGGAGGTGCGTTGCATACGCCAGCTTATGGCGCAGGCCACTCGCAGATGACGAAAAACGTGTACCTATGTCTAGCTCGTAATAATCAGCCTGTCGAGCGCCGACATGCTGATCCTCGTGTCGCTTGAGATGTACCTTCCCATCATGGTGGTCAAGCGCGTTGGCGGCGCTGGCCGCGACCGGCCGAAGAGCCGCAGCGCGGCCAGCGACCGCCCCAACGCATGCCGGGCCGCCGAAGGCGGGCCGGCCTTGATGACGTGGAGAGAAGTTGCTTTCTGGTCTGGCCGTAGTTGTGGCTGCTGGGGTTAGAGCTACCGCTTGTGTCGCTGGGCGGTGGTCCAGATGCGGTTGAAGCTGGTGAGGTAAGTGTTCGCCGGTCCCTGATCCTCAGTACTGGTGAGGTGCATGACGGGGGCGTTGGCTGCTGGGGTGCCGTAGGCGTGGGTGTTGATCAGGAGTTGGCTGTCTGCGCGGTAGAGGGAGTTGTAGAGGACGGTGCGGTGGAGTCGGAGTTCGACTCCTCTCACGTCGAGTAGGGGGCGGTACAGCGCCAAGGTGTTCTTCACGCGGGCTGCCATCACCTCGGCGCCGATGCCTTCGTCTTCTCCCCTTGAGGCAACCTCCGAGCCTTCAGGGTCGCCGAGAAGGAGGCGGATTCGGACGCCGGCCTTCGCCTTCTTGGTGATGATGCGGTGGATGGCGGGGTCTTCGGCGAGGAAGAGGGCGCTGTAGGCGAGGATGCCGATTTCTTCGGTGGCGCTGTTGAAGTGGGTGCGCCAGACGGTCTGGGGGATGGCCCAGCGGTGGGGGTAGATGGTGTGGATGCCGTTGGCGAGTAGTTGACACCTTGGGGTGGCTTCTGGCCATAGGTCGGCCTCTTCGATGTTGAGGAGGTCGGCGATGGCCCAGCGGTGGCGGGGATACGGGGTGCGGCCGTTGAGCCATCTGCTGACGGTTTTGGGGTCTACGGCCAGGGCTGCGGCTACGTCGGTGGTGGTGAGGCGGGCTGTGGCCAGTGCGTAGCGGAGGTTGTTGTTCATGACCGGCCTGCTCCTCTCGCAGTACGACCCTGTGCTGCGACGTTAGCATCAGACGTCCCTAAACGTCCCCTAGTTGCGGTGTTCCTGCCCTGGGGCGCGGAGCCAAGCTCGACCCACGGAACCGCACCGGACATCAGGGAGGGCAAGGGTGCGCAAGAGTCAGAGCATCGAGGAGCAGCAGCGGGCGTACGCGGAGAGGCTGTTGCTCGCGCTGAGCGAGCAGCTCGGCGAGCGGGGCGTCACGCGGGTGTTCGTCGTCACGCAGGAGGGGCGGCCGGCACTGGATGTGACCGACTGCCGGGGGCGGATGCGGCGGGTGTTCGTGCATCTGCCGTTCTGCTGGTTCTACTGGGGGGATCAGCAGGACGAGCGGGTGTCGTTCCTGCAGATGGCCACTGCGGTGGATCGGATCGAGGAGGCCGCTCAGGCAGGGTGGGCGGAGGGTGAGCAGGGGGACCTGCGCGTTGAGCTGCACAAGCTGCTCGATGCTTACCGCGGCTGAGCCGATGGCTTCGAGGGGGTGGCTGACCGGGGGGCGGGTTTACGTTCAGATCGCTGATCGGGTGCGTGAGCGGATCCGGTCGGGTGAGTTCGCCCCTGGTCAGGCGCTGCCCTCTGAGGCGGAGCTGTGCCGGGAGTTTGGGGTGGCGCGGAACACTGTGCGGCGGGGGCTGGCGGTCCTGGAGGAGGAGGGGTTGCTGGTTACCGTTCCGTCCAAGGGACGCAGGGTGGCTGCGGAGGGCACGCCGACCTCGTATCGGTATGAGGTGATCGCGGCGTGGTTGCGGGAGGCGATCAAGGCCGGTGACCTTCCTCCGGGTGCTCAGGTACCGAGTGAGGCCGTGTTGCGGCGGCGGTTCACGGCGTCGCGGACCACGGTGCGTCAGGCTCTTGCCGTGCTGGAGCGGGAAGGGCTGGTGGCGGCGGCGCATGGGCGGGGGCGGTTCGTCCTGATATGGGACAGGGAGACGTCTCAGGACGTCTAGCCTTCTCGCGGTGATTCGGGCCGTATTTGGTGCCTATCGTGGGCCGCGTGGGACATAGCGAATGGGCATACGGCCTGGCCAAGGACCTGTTGGAGACGACGCTGCCTCGGCGGTGGGCGCACACCCAAGGCGTTGCGGAGCAGGCCGAGTCGCTGGCCGGGGTTCTCGGGGCGGAGACCGATACGTTGATCGCGGCGTGTCTGCTGCATGACATCGGCTACGCCCCGGACCTTGTCAACACCGGCATGCATCAGCTCGACGGGGCCCGCTACCTGCGGGACGTGGCCAAGGCGGATGAGCAGCTGTGCCGGTTGGTGGCGTATCACTCGTGTGCGGACAACGAGGCTCGGCAGCGGGATCTGCTGGATGTGCTGGTGAAGGAGTTCGAGCAGGAGCGGGTGGATCTGTCGCGGGCGTTGACGTACTGCGACATGACGACCGGGCCGGATGGCCGGCACCTGGACGTGCTCGATCGGCTGGCCGAGATCCACTCGCGGTACGGGCCGGAGCATGTGGTGAGCCGGTCGATCACGGATGCCACGCCGTGCATCGTGTCGTCGGTGCGGTCGGTGGAGGCGGCGCTAGCCGATGTACGGCAGGCCGACGCCGGCTAGGTAGTGCTCGATCCGCATCCGCATCGATCGGTCCATCGGCAACGACAGGACCCCGTCACGGGGTACCCACCGGACTTCACGGGACTCGTCGCTCGGAGTCGGCTCGCCTGCCACAACGCGGCCGGTCAGGACGATGGAGAACTCTTGGCGGGCCTCGCCGTTGCTGGTGTAGAGGATCACATGGCGGGGGTCACTGTAGGTGCCGACCAGGCCGGTGATCTCACACGTGATGCCGGTCTCCTCGACCGTCTCGCGCACGGCCGCCGCAGGGATGGACTCGCCCAGATCGATCGCGCCGCCGGGTACGGCCCAGTTGTCGTTGTCCGTGCGGTGGATCATCAGCAGGTCGCCGGCGGCGTTGGTGACGATGACGTTGACGGACGGCACGAGGCTGTTGGGCTCGGGTGCGTCGGGGTCGTCGTAGTAGTCGATGCGCTTGGCCATGATCAGGACTCTACGGGGACGGCCCCGTCCCAGACCTTCTCGAAGCTCTCGCCGTACGTGGTAGCCATCTCCCCACCGGCGACCCTGCGCAGATGCAGGACGGGAGCGTTGGCGGCGCGGTTGCCGTACACGTGCATGTTGATCAGGAAGTCGCCGTCGGCGCGGTAGATCGAGTTGTACAGGATCGTCCGGTGCAGCCGTAGCTCGAAGTTGCTCAGCCTGAACAGCGGCCGATACAGCACCAGCGCGGTACGGATCTGCGCCGCCAGCCCGTCCCCCACGCCTTCGTCCGCTCCCCGCTGGGCGACCTCAGCGCAGTCGGGGTCGCCGAGCAGGATGCGCACCC
Source organism: Nonomuraea wenchangensis (assembly GCF_900111685.1). Lineage (GTDB taxonomy): Bacteria > Actinomycetota > Actinomycetes > Streptosporangiales > Streptosporangiaceae > Nonomuraea > Nonomuraea wenchangensis. Next base: position 245,984 of record NZ_FOHX01000004.1, on the reverse strand, counting down.
GTACGCCGGCTCGCGCCTTGTCGCCGAGTTGGCGCACCATGGCGGCGTCGTCGGCGAGGAACAACCCGCTGTAGACGAGCACGCCGATTTCTTCGGACGCTCCGCTGAACAGACGTCCCCACGCGTCCCGGGGCACGGCCCATCGGTGCGGATAAACGGCGAGGACTTCGCTCTCGGACGCGGCCACGACCTGTTCGCGGGACAGGGCTTGCGGCCACAGGTACGTCTCGTCCACACCCAGGTACGAAGCTGTGGCAAACCGATGCTTACGGTACGGCTCGCGGCCCTTGGTGATCCACCGCTCGACGGTCTTGGGATCGACCTCGATCGCCTCGGCCAGATCCGCGACGCTCACGCCCTTCTGCAACAGCGCCGCGCGTAGCCGTTCGTTCGCCATCTCACCTGCTCCAAGGGGACGTCCCGGGACCTGGCCATCGTAGGCCGGACGTCTTGAACATGTCCCGTCGTGTAGTGATCTCGTCCTAACGCTGCGTCGCATCCTCGGTTGCACAACGCCACAACGGCACCGACCGAAGGAGGAGATGCACCTATGAACACTGAGATCACCATCCCGGGCGAGACGCCCGCCTGCGAGTGCGGCAACGCCCTCACCGACGGGCAGACCCGCTGCCGCAAGTGCCTGGCGCGGGCTCGCTGGGCGCGCAAGGAGCGGGCCAGGAGCCGCCGCAACCGCCGCTCGGAGACCCGCCGTCCCCCGCGCGGCCCGGCTCAGGCGGGGGTGGTGTGGGCATGACCACGATCCCGCTGATCATCGCCGGACTGCTCGGCGTCGCGCTCCTGGCCGGGTACGTCACCGTCCTGGTCGGCATCCGCCGCGAGGACAAGCGGCTCAGCCTGCGTCAGGCGCCGGCCGGGGCCTCGGCGTCGCTGGCGCGCAAGGTCACCGGCTGCTACGTCCGGAACGGCGTGTCGTGGACGTAGCCAACTGCTCCTCGACCTTCGCCAGCCGCCGCGACAGGTCCTCGACGGTGGCGCGCAGCTCGGCCAGCTCGTCACTACGGGCCGGCGGCTCCTCGGCATCGCGGACGAACACGCCCTTGCCCTGCTGCCCGATCACCAGCCCTTCGGTGCGCAGGACGCCGACGGCGAGCTTCACCACCGATAGGGACGCGTCGTACTGCTCGGCCAGCTTGGCCGTGGACGGCAGCGGAGTGCCGGGCGCAAGGGACCCGCCGCGGATCTGCGCGCGCAGGTCGTCGGCGATCTGGAGGTAGGCGGGCTGCCCGGTGTGTCTGACCATCGCCCATCTATCTCACCACGAATGTTCGACCTGGCCAACCGAGGGAACATTGACAACCGAGACAACTAGGTTAACTATGTTGCTCGCAACGAAAGAGGAGGTCACAGCCCATGCGTTCCGTCCCGATCCCTGTGGATGTCAGCAAGCTCGCCATCACCTGCGTCAAAGCCCCGCGTCCCCGGGTGCTCAACAAGGACACCGGCGAGATCAAGACCGACAAGAACGGCAACACCGTCTACGAGGTCACCGTCTCGGTCGAGGACGAGTTCGGCCGGATCGAACTCGTCAAGATCGGCATCACCGGCGAACCGCCCATCAGCGTCGGCGACCAGGTCAACGCCATCGGCCTGCTCGGCTACGTCTGGGAGATTGCTGGCCGATGGGGCATCGCCTACCGCGCGAACGCCCTGCTCCCCGTACGGGAGGCCGCCGATGCGTGACGCGCTGTACGTGCTCGCAGTCCTGGCCGCCGTCGCGGCCGGGCTGTGGGCCTGGCGCCGCTACCACCGCCCATCCTTCTGGCTCGTGTGCGGCTTCCCGCTGGTCGCCCTGACCGTCCGAGCCTCATGGCGGCGCGTGGCCCTCGGCTGCGGCCTGACCAAGAAGCGGCAGCGCTGGTGGTTCACCACCGTGCCCGGCGCGATCGCCTCCACCGGCATCGTCCGCGTACGCCGCAGGTGGCAACGCGTCGCCGTGGACACCAAACCGTTCATGTGGCTACCACTGCCCACCCGGCACGGCTGGCGCGTCACCCTCCACACCCTCGAAGGCCAGACACCCGGCGACTACGCCGACGCCGCCGAACGCCTCGCCCACTCCTGGGGCGTCCACGCCATCCGCGTCTCCTCACCCCGGCCCGGCCGCGTCATCCTCATGGCCACCATGCGCGACCCACTGGTCAAAGTGGACGACCTCCCGCCCTCACCCGAACTGCTCAAGGTGGTCGTGGGACGACTGGAGACCGGCAAACCGTGGACCATCGACTTCCGCACCGTGCCGCACTGGATCAACGCGGGAGCGACCCAGTCCGGCAAGTCCAACCTCGCCAACGCCCTGATCGTCGGCCTCGCACCACAACCCGTCGCCCTGGTCGGCTTCGACCTCAAAGGCGGAGTCGAGTTCACCCCGTACGCACCCCGCCTGTCAGCCCTGGCCACCTCACGCGCCGAATCGGTCGGCCTGCTCACCGAACTCGTCGGCCTGATGATCGACCGCATGGGCCTGTGCCGCCAGGCCGGCGCCCGCAACATCTGGCAACTCCCGCCCGCTCTGCGCCCCGTCCCGATCGTGGTCCTGGTGGACGAGCTGGCCGAGCTGTACCTGATGGCCGACAAGTCCGAGAAAGACGAGATCGCCAAAACCTCCACCGCCCTGCTGCGGGTCGCCCAGCTCGGCCGCGCCTTCGGCATCTACCTGTTCTGCTGCGGCCAAAGGATCGGCTCCGACCTCGGCCCCGGCGTCACCGCCCTGCGCGCCCAGTGCTCGGGCCGCATCTGCCACCGCGTCAACGACCCAGAGACCGCCACCATGACCCTCGGCGACCTCGACCCGGCCGCCCTGGTCTCGGCCCGCTCCATCGCCGCCGAGACACCCGGCGTCGCCATCGTCGCAGGCCAGGACGGCCAGTGGTACCGCGCCCGCTCCTTCTACGTCACCGAGCAAACGGCCGAACGCGCCGCCCGTACCCACGCCCACCTCACCCCGTCCTGGGACGAGATCACCACTCACCTACCTCAGCCCGTCAACGCCTGAACGAAGGGAGGAACGATGCGACGCTACGCCTGCCGACTGCTCGACACCGGCCCGGTTATGGTCCTGGCCGTCATCGCAGGTGCCGGATCGTTCACCCACATCCGCGACACCGCCAGCCAGCACGGCCAAACCGGCTGGATGTCCTGGGCCGTCGCCGTCTGCATCGACCTGACCTGCGTCATGGCCGCCCGCGAACGCCAACGCGACAAGAAGACCAGCCGAACCCGGCGCGGCCCGATCACCTGGCCCGTCCTCGTCCTGACCGGCGGCATCGCCCTATCGCTCGCCGCCAACCTCGCCCAAGCCGACCCAACCATCTGGGGCTGGATCACCGCCGCCACCCCAGCCGCCGCCTTCCTCATCGCCATCTCCATGCTGGAACGCCGCGCGGCCAACCCCACTCCCACCGCAGAGACCCCGGAACTCGTCCCGCAACAAACCCAAGCCGAGGACGAGCCAACCAAGGCCCTCGCGCCCGCACTCGTGGACTACGCCCGCCGCGTAGCCGACGACCACGAAGCCAAGCACGGCAAGCCCATCACCGATGACGCCCTACGCGCTCACCTGGGCGTCTCAAGTCAACTCGCCACCGACCTAATGCGCACCCTGCGCACCGCCTGAGAGGAGAACCCACCCATGAAGTACGACGACCGCACCGCCGTCATCAACGGCCTGCTCGACCTGGCCGCCTTCCTCGAAGCCCACCCCGACCTGCCCGTCCCGCCCTACATCACCGTCTACTACTTCCCCAACCAAGACAGCGACGCCGCCCAGAGCGCCGAGATCGACCAGATCGCCCCCGTCCTCGGCTCGGACATCAACCAGGAGAGCGCCTCGCGCGGCCACTACGCCACCTCACGCATGTTCGGCCCGATCGAGTACCGCGCCGTTGCCGTACTGGCCGCCGCCCGCGCCCGCCACGAAGCCGAAAGCAGCTACCACGGCTGCATCCAGCCCGACCCCGTACCCACCGCCTGACCAGGAGCACCGCTCATGCGCATCCGCATCGACGGCACCCGAGCCGAGATCATCGACGCCCTGTTCCGCCTACGCCTGCACTTCACCGTCATAGGCGTCTCCCGCGCCTACCCGGACCGCGCCCGCCCCCACCACTGGCGCATCTACCTCACCACCAGCAGAAAGCCACCCACATGACCGAGGAGGTAATCCACTACCGCTGCTGCACCTGCCACGGCACCGGAATCGACCCCGACAACGCCCGCTGCCACGACTGCGACGGCACCGGCATCGACAACCACGGCGCCTAAAAGCGCAGCGCCCCCGGCCTGGCCGCACATCCGCCAAGACGACTGCCAGGTCGAGGGCCATCCCCTCACCCGAACGAGCGAAAGGAGAACACCATCTTGCCCACAACCCACACCACCGCGCACGCCAAAGCAGGCATGATCGCCCGCCTCAACCACCCCGACTACGACCGCTGGGCAACCCAAATCCGCGCCACAGGCGACTGCCGCCAGCCCATCCACCTACGCGGCAAGATCGACCACTACGACAAAGCGACCGGCCAACTCCTGCACCGCTACACCACCAAACACGAACCCGACGGCGTCCTACGCGTCCCATGCAAGACCCGCCGCGCCTCCCGCTGCCCCACCTGCGCCGAGACCTACCGCGCCGACACCTACCACCTCATCCGCGCCGGCCTCGTCGGCGGCAAAGGCGTCCCCGAAACCGTCACAAGCCACCCGACCCTGTTCATCACCCTCACCGCACCTAGCTTCGGAGCCGTCCACACCCGCCACAAGAAGAACGGCAAGACCCAGCCCTGCCACCCCCGCCGCAACGCACCCACCTGCCCACACGGCCGCACCATGTCCTGCACAACCCGCCACAGCAAAGACGACCCCCGCCTCGGCGAACCACTCTGCCCCGACTGCTACGACTACACCGGCACCGTCCTGTTCAACGCCCTGGCCCCACTCCTATGGAAACGCTTCGCCGACTCCGTACGCCGCCACCTCGCCAAACAAGGCGGCCTCCTCCTCAAAGACTTCCGCCACCACCTCACCCTCTCCTTCGCCAAAGTCGCCGAATACCAACGGCGCGGCGTCGTTCACTTCCACGCCGTCATCCGCCTCGACGGCCCCAGCGGCCCCGAAGCCCCACCCCCGCCCTGGGCGACCGCCGACGCACTCACCCAAGCCATCCAACACGCAGCAAGAGCAGTAACGGCCAAAGCCCCGGCCCACGCCGACCAGCCCGAACGCATCCTGCGCTGGGGCGACCAACTCGACACCCGCCCCATCACCATGAACGGCGACCTCACCGACCAAGCCGTAGCCGGCTACATCGCCAAGTACGCCACCAAAGCCGCCGAATGCGTCGGCACCCTCGACCGCCGCATCAACCCACTGGACAACCTGGAGGCATACAACCTCCGCACCCACGCCCGCCGCCTCATCACCACCTGCCTAAACCTCGGCAAAGAGCCAGACCTAGCGGACCTCCGCCTCGCCGACTGGGCCCACATGCTCGGCTTCCGCGGCCACTTCTCCACCCGCTCCCGCCACTACTCCACCACCCTCGGCGACATCCGAGCCGACCGCGAACACCACGCACGAGCCGAAGACATCACCACCGGCCGCCTGCCCCTGTTCGACGAAGACGCCGTCCTCGTCATCAGCGAATGGCAGTACGCCGGCAAAGGCCACTCCGCCGGAGACGCCCTCCTCGCAGCCGCCATCACCGGCACTCCATCGCCGACGCCACAGCACTCCGCAGGGAGCCGCCCATGACCCGGCTCCTCCTCACCGTCCCAGAAGCCGCCGAAGCCCTAGCCATCTCCCGCAGCAAGCTCTACCAACTGCTCGCCACGGGCGCGGTCTCCTCCATCCGCATCGACGGCTCCCGCCGCATCCCTGTTGCTGCCCTCACCGACTACATCACCCACCTGACCAGGAAGGAGGTCGCTGTATGACCAAGACCCTCGTCGGCACTCCGGACGAGCAGCCGCGTAAGAAGAAGGCGCCCAAGCTGCGCGACGGCGTCATGAAGCGCGGCACCACCTGGTCGTACGTGATCAGGGTCCGTGACCCAGAAACCGGGGAGAGCAAGCCCAAGTGGGTTGGCGGCTTCGCCAGCGAGGATGACGCCAAGGCCGCCCGCGACGAAGCTCGTGTCAACGCCCGCCGTGGTGAGTACGTAGACCGCAACGAGATCACCGTCTCGGACTACCTCGACATGTGGATAGAAGATCACGCGATGGAGATCAAGCCCGGCACCCTGGAGGACTACCGCACCGGCCTCCGCCTCTACGTCAAGCCGTACATCGGCAAGATGCGTCTGCAAGCGGTACGCCCGTCCACGATCACCAAGCTCTACCGCGACCTTCTGGCCAAGGGCAGCAAGGACGGCAAGCCGCTCAAGGTCTCAACAGTCACCCACACCCATGCGATCCTCCGCCGCGCCTTCCGCGACGCCGTACTCGTCCACGAATTCATCAGCAGTTCCCCGGTAGAGAAGGCCAAGCGTCCAAGAGCGGACCTCGACGGCCCCGGCACGATTTGGACCGCCGCCCAACTCCGCACGTTCCTCACCCTGGCCCGTACACACCGGCTCCACGCCTTCTTCCACCTGGCCTCGTACACCGGTGCCCGTCGCGGTGAACTGCTCAACCTCCGCTGGCGGGACATCGACCTCGACGGCAAGCGCATCACCATCAAGGGTTCCGTGGGCGTGGTCGAGGGCCAGCGCGTCGAGGGCACCACGAAGAGCGGCAGGACACGCGTGGTGAGCATCGATGACACCACAGTGACCGTCCTCAGCGAACACCAGAAGGCGCAGGAAGCCGAGAAGGCCCGCGCCGGCGAGTCCTGGAAGGGCACCGACGACACCGTGTTCACGACGGCGTGGGGCGGCCCCATCTACCCCACCACCGTCACCGGCCTGCCCCGCAAGCTCATCGAGGCCCGCAACAAGACCGCCACCGACCCACTACCGGTGATCCGCCTGCACGACCTACGCCACGTCCACGCGACCTTGCTGCTCCTGGCCGGCGTCCCCGTCCACGTCGTCGCCGCCCGCCTCGGCCACGCCGACCCGGCGATCACCCTGCGCGTCTATGCCCACGTGATCCGGTCAGCGGAGACCGCCGCCGCTGACATTTTCGCCAAGACCATTGAGTAGCCGGGGTGACCATTCCTGACTAGCCGTATGGCGTGATCACGCCATACGGCTAGGCGCATTGATCGCGAAGTGTCAGTCCTTCATGCGATTCTCTACTCCCCTACGATCGTCGGAGACATTGCGATGCCAGCACCACTGGACCCGAAGGTTGCTGAGGCGCGGATACGCGCCAAGGGTTGGATCCCCACCGTCCCGTTCCCCGGAGCCGACAAGCCCTGGCCTGGTTACTGCGCCACATGCAAGAAGCCCGGTAAGCCGAAGTACGGGAATGTCTGCTCGCCCGGGTCCAAGCAGGGTCCTTGCCGCCCCTGTAGCGGCTCAGAGAAGAAGACGGAGGAGGAAGCCCGGGCGGTCATGGCAATACGCGGGCTGACGCCCAAGGTGCCGTACCCAGGCAACCGCGTCCCTTGGGAATCGACCTGCGGTAACTGCGGCGGTACGACGTCCCCCACGTTGAGCAGTGTTCGAAAGGCGATCAAGCAGGGCCAGCCCAAGTGTTGCGACACTTGCAGGCGGAACGGCCCGATCGGACCAGAACAAGCTGTGGACCTGCTCAGGCTCGCAGGAGCTGAGCCCCTTGTCCCGTATTCGAAGGTCAAAACTCCATGGCGAGCACGGTGTCTCAACGAGAACTGCCGGGCGGAGATCAAGCCGACATTAGACAACATCAAGCACGCCGGTACCGGCGCGTGTCTGAACTGTGGGGCTTTCGGGATCAAGGCAGACGATGACGCCCTGGTTTACCTCATGGTTCACCCGACCCTGGCTGCTGCGAAGATTGGCATAGCCAAGGTCGGCAGCAGACGCATCGCCTTGCACGAGAGCACAGGCTGGACCTTGCTCACTACGATCTTCATGTCAGGTCGGCAGGCCCGTGCCGTGGAGCGCCATGTCTTAAGCAACTGGTCGGCACTTGGGCTGCCCTACGGCGTTCACCCTTCGGCCATGCCGTACGCGGGATACACAGAGACCGTCAGCCTGGACGCCCGAAGGCTTGATGACGTCAGGGAAGATTTCGATCAAGCCCTCCGCGATCTCGCCCCCGAACGAGCCGCCAGAGCTAATCAGCCCAGCTCACTTGAAGTCACGTAGAAGTCCTCGCCACTTGCTGTTAGCAAGAGTGTTAGCAAAAGGCCCCTCGCGATCATCGCGAGGGGCCTTTGAGCTGGGAGCCGCCTTGGGGATTCGAACCCCAGACCCCTTCATTACGAGTGAAGTGCTCTGGCCGACTGAGCTAAGGCGGCGGGTGCCATGCAGCGTGAAAAGTCTACAGGAGCCCGGACAGTCCTCGCTCCCCCCACAACCACGCGCCTCCGGACAGAACACGCGCCCCCTACGAGGACGCGGGCCCGTCGCCGTACATCGCGTCGTGCTGCTTGCGCGGCGAGCAGACGCTGGCCTTCGAGCAGGAGCATCGCCGGCCTCCATCCGCCAGCCGGACGACCACCGAGTCGGACGGCACGTTGTGGCCCACCACCGTGCCGGCGCCTTCCGGGGTTTCCACGTTCGTTCCGACGCGCGGGGCGGAGGCGCGGAACTCCTGGTAGAGCGGGTGCTCGTACTTGAGGCAGCACATCAGACGGCCACAGGCGCCGGCGATGCGGAGCGGGTTGACCGGGAGGTCCTGGTCCTTGGCCATGCGTACGGAGACCGGCTCGAAGTCCTTCAGGAACGTGGCGCAGCACAGGTCGCGGCCGCAGGGGCCGATGCCGCCCTGGAGGCGGGCCTCGTCTCTGGGGCCGATCTGGCGGAGCTCGACCCGGGCGCGCAGGTTGCGGGCCAGGTCGCGGACCAGCGCGCGGAAGTCCACGCGGTGCGGGGCCGAGAAGTAGACGGTGTAGACGTTGTCCTGGTCGAGGTAGTCGATGCCGACCACTTTCATCGGCAGGGTGTGCCGCTTGATCAGGCGCTTGGACACGCTTCTCGCCTCGGCCCTGCGGCGCTTGTTGGTCTCGTCGCGGGTCAGGTGCTCCTCGCCGGCCAGGCCGGCGCAGACCGGCAGGCCGTCGATGTCCTCGCTGGTGTATTGGGGCGCCCAGACGCACTCCGCCACCTCAGGGCCAGAATCGGTAGGTACGAGCACCTTGTCGCCCACTTTGGGGCTGTGCCCTCCGGGGTCGAGGTAGTAGAGCCTCCCGTAGCGGGTGAAGCTCACGGCCATGATCATTCCCATGGGCTCGCGCTCGCCTCCTGACGCCTAGGTCGTTCCGGCCTTCCTGCCCACATTACGTGGGCAGGTGCGCCGAAAGTCAGGGGGCGGGAGTGATCAGCTGCCGGGCGAGCACACCTTGTCCTCCGGCGAGTGCACCCCGTAACGGCTGAGGGCGAGCATGGTGTCCTTCTGGCAGGGGACGTAGAAGACGCTGGCCACGCCGGGCTGGCGTCTCAGCGTGGCGACCGGCGCGGCCCAGTCGCTCCCCTGCTTGAGGACCACCCTGAAAGATTCCGGCATGTCCGACACCTTGGTGCTCTTCATCAAAGTCTTGTTCGAGACGAACGCGCGCTTGAAGTTGTCATACGCCGCCTGTTGGTCCTCGAACGTGTACGACTTCACCTCGGGCATGCCGTCGATCAGCTTCTTGAGGGCGTTCTTCTGGGCGCTCGTCGCCGCCTTGCCCTCCTTTACGACCATGGACCCGTCCGGTTTGCGCTCCCCGCCGCAGGACGGCAGCGGTGACCCCTTGCCGCACAGGAACACGTTGACCAGCATCTCCGAACGCGACTCCAGCACCTCCTCGGTCGCAGTGTTTTCGGTGACCCCACCGATCCCGGGCAGCGCGCGAAGGGATGTCTCCACCTCGCGATGGTTCGCCCCCTGCTTCAGGGTCAACCGGATCGACACCGGCAGGTCGGCGGCCTTGACCGCATCCAGCATCGGCAGGTTGTGCGCGAAATCAGCGCGGAAGTCGTCGTAGGCGCGCTGCTGATCCACTGTGTACGCCGCCTCGACCTGCGACAGCCCTCGCACAGCCCGCTCAACCGCGGACACCTGCGCGGCGGTGGCGTCGCGGCCTCCGCACCGAGGCTCCTTGACCACGAGAGCGCTGGTCGAGCACATGATGATGGTCATATCGGCCTTACCGGGCTCGATCCGCGCCTGCTCTGCGACCGCGATCTGATCGTCCCCCGAGCCCAGGGACAGTCCCACGGCCGTGGCCGCGACGCCGGCCGTCGCGGCAGCGCCCACCACCAGCAGCCGGGCGTCCATCCACGTGCGCCGCCGGGCGGGCGCGGGCAGGGGCCGGAGCGTCTCAGGGTCGATGGTCGCGCCCGCCTCCGCCAGGGCCGCCCGCAGTCGCTCTTCCACCGGGCTGTTCATGCGTCCTCCCCAAGTGCCCTGGCGAGGGCGGCCAACCCCCGCGCGATCGTGGACCTCACCGTGCTCGCGCCGACCCCCATGGTGTCGGCGATCTCCTGGTCGGCGAGGTCGAAGTAGTAGCGCAGGGTCAGCGCCTCACGCTGCCTGCGGGGGAGCTCGCGCAGGGCGAGCAGCACCTCGCGGCGCTCCTCACCCAGCAGCGCGGCGCTCTCCGCCGACCAGACCGGCGGCTCGTACGGCAACGCCCGCCGGAACACGGTCGCCCGCCGCCGCAGCACCGACCGGCATCCGTTGAGCACCGCCGACCGGACGTACGCCAGCGCCTTGTCGGCGTCGCGCAGCCGCCCCCGGCCGGCATGGGTGCGGGTGAACGCCTCCTGGACGACGTCCTCGGCCGTCGCCCGGTCGCCCACCATGATGAGGGCCAGCCGGACGAGACCCACGTGGTGCTCGGCGAAGATCGACGCCACGTCGACCCTCTGCCGTGCCAGGGCCTCTTGTTGGGTGAGTAGTTCGACTTCCACGTATCAGAGACGCCCGGCGAGCCCGTCTGCTGCTCGGGCGGTCAGCCGGTTCCGGACACGCAGGCGTCGGGAGAACCGTCCCCGACGAGAGGGCTGGCGGAATCGATGCCGTACTCCCTCGCCAACTTGGCGACCGTCTCGAAGCACCTGGCGTTGGTCGCCCAGCTGACCCCCGGCATTCGCGCCATCCGGTTGGTCACGGTGTTCCAGTCGGCCCCTGACCGCAGAGTCAACCGGTACGACTCCGGCATGTCCCTCATCTCGCTGATGGACAGCAGGGCCTCGTTGCCGGCGAAGTCGTCCTTGAAGTTCTCGTACGCCGTACGCTGATCCTCGAACACGTACGACAGGACCGCGGGATCCTTGGCAAGCGCCGCCACCATGGCCGCCCGCTCCCGGGCCGTCGCCGCCTTCTTGTTCGCCTCACCCCGGCCCTTGACGCACGGTTTCGCGGCTGAACCGGCGGTGCACAGGAAGATGCTCCCGTCCCACTCGCTCGTCCAGGACAGATGATCCCGCTGACCCGCGGCCGCGTCGCTGACCCAGGCCACGCCGGGTCGGGCATTGACGGTCCGGACCAAGCTTTCCCGGTCGGCGCCCTCCTTCACCCGCAGGACGAACGCCTCGGAAAAGTCCTTCGCCGTGATCTCCCGGAGCAAAGGCTTGTTCGTGGCGAAATCGCGCCGGAAGCTCGCATACATGCCGGCCCGGTCGAAGAAACGCACCTCCTCCACCTCCGGCAGGCCCTCCAGCAGCGTACGAACCGCCCGCTTCTGAGCCCCCGTGGCCGTGCGCTTCTCGCAGCCGATCAGGGACGGGGAGGAGCACATGAAGACCCGAATCTCCCACTCGGCGTCGCCGACGGCGCCAGCCGGCGAGCTCACCGCCACAACCGCCGACGCCACCAGAGCGACGCCCAGCAACCCTCGTAACACCGCACGCATGAGCTTTGAGCCCTCCAGAAGGATGTACGCGATCAGCGCAGCGCCAGCATCATCGCCTCGACCGCGATCTGCGGGTTGACGTTCGCCGCCAGCCGCTCACGGCATTGCATGATCGCATCAATCCGGCGCAATGTCTCCTCGGGCGTGGACTTCTTCGCGAGCTGGTCGAGATCGAAGCGCAGGTCGTCGTTGGCCAGCTCGACGCCCGCTCCGAACTGCACGGCGAGCACGTCGCGGTAGAACGACACCAGCTCCAGCAGCGCGGCGTCCAGCGAGTCGCGCTTGATCCGGGTCGCCCGCGACTTCTGCCGGTCCTCCAGCTCCTTCAGCGCGCCGGCGCCGCCCCGCACCAGGCCGCGGTTGAGGCCCTTGCCCGTGGAGCCCTCGCCGTAGATCCTGCGCAGCTCGGCGGTCTCGTTGTCGTTGAGCGCGGCCGTCGCGGCGGCGGCCTCCTCCTCGGCGGTCTTCACCAGGCGCTCGGCCGCCGAGACGCACTCACCCACCCCCGTGAGCGAGCGTGGGATGCCCAGCACGGCCTCACGGCGCTGCCGGGCGGCGTCGTCCAGGGCGAGCGCCCGCGCCCGGCTGATGTGCCCCTGAGCGGCGCGGGCGGCGAACGCCGCCGTCTCCCACGGCACCCCGTCACGGGTGGAGAGCACCCGGGCGACCGCCTCCGTGCCGGGCGTCGTGAGCGTCACCAGGCGGCAGCGGGACCGGATGGTGATCATCAGGTCGTCGGGGGCGGGCGAGCAGAGCAGCCACACCGTACGGGGCGGCGGCTCCTCGATGGCCTTGAGCAGCGCGTTCGCGGCCGACTCCGTGGCCCGGTCGGCGTCCTCGAACAGGATGACCCGCCACCGGCCCTGCGTCGGCGCCCCGGCCGCGCGCAGGATGAGCTCGCGGGTCTGCTTGACGCTGTAGGACAGCCCCTCGGGACGTACGGCCTCCAGGTCGGGGTGGGAGCCGATGAGCACCTGGTGGCACTGGTCGCAGTGGCCGCAGCCGGCGTCGGGGCAGAGCAGCGCGGCGGCGAAGGCGCGGGCGGCGTCCTCGCGTCCGGCGCCGGGCGGGCCGGTGAACAGCCAGGCGTGCGTCATGCCCGCGCCGCGCCCGCCCGCGACGACCTCCCCGGCCGCCGTCGCGGCGCGCGACAGCACCGCGACGGCCTGGTCCTGGCCTACGAGGTCATCGAAGACGGTCACGAGGCAAGGTTAGTCGCGGATGGCGGGCATCGTGCCGGTGATGTCCTCGGACTCCCGGGGCACCGGGTCGGGCAGGAGCTCGTGGATGCGGTCCTGGATCTGACGGGTGATCTCGTCCATGGGCAGCGTGCCGTCGACCACGAGGTAGCGCTCGGGCGCGGCGGCGGCCAGCGCGCGGAACTCCTTGCGCACCCGCTCGTGGAACTCCAGCGGCTCGGCCTCGATGCGGTCGACCGCGCCGCCCAGCCGGGTCAGCCCCACCTCGGGCGGGGTGTCGATGAGCACGGTCAGGTGCGGCACCAGGCCGCCGGTGGCCCAGGCGTTGATCTTGGAGACGTCGTCGGGAGCGAGGGCGCGCCCCGCCCCCTGGTAGGCCAGGGACGAGTCGACGTAGCGATCGGTGATCACCAGCGAGCCCCGGTGAAGCGCCGGGCGGATCACCTTCTCCACGTGCTCGGCCCGGTCGGCAGCGTAGAGCAGCGCCTCCGCCCGCGCCGACAGCCCCTTCTCGGCCGCGTCGAGCAGGATGGCGCGCAGCCGCATGCCGACCTTGGTGGAGCCGGGCTCGCGCGTCTGCACAACGTCGTAACCCTGGTCGCGCAGCCAGATCGCGATCGTACGGGACTGGGTGGTCTTGCCCGAGCCCTCGCCGCCCTCGAAGGCCACGAAGAGCCCCGGCACCTGCTCGGACCCCTCGGCAGGGAACCGGTCGCCCCGCACGGCGGCGATCAGGTCGGCCGCCAGCGGGACACCCTTGCGGTCGTCCATGTGGCGCAGCGCGAGCAGGCCGACGGTCATGGCGAGCACGCCGCCGACCACCAGCACGAGGTTGGTGCCGTCGAAGCGGTAGCCGAGCGCGCCGAACGCCACGTTGTACTCGCCGAACAGCGCCGCGAGCGGGCTAGCCACGGCCACCACGAGCAGCAGCGTCACCCGCGCCGTGGACTGCAGGAACGCGAACGTCCTGCCGCGCAGCCCGTCCTCGACCTCCAGCCCGATGAGCGTGTAGCCGATGATCCAGGCGATGCCCGCGCACCCGCCGAGCAGCACGGTCAGCATGACCACGATGACGAGGTTGTGCACCAGCGCGATCGCCACCAGCACCAGCCCGGCGACCGTGATGGCGAGCCCGAACAGCCGCCGCCGCGACAGCTCGCGCAGCAGCCGCAGCCCGAAGAACATGCCGAGCGCCATGCCGACGAAGACCGCCGCGAACACCACACCGTAGGCCGCGTCGCCGCCGCCGAGCGTGCCGACGTAGATCTTGGCCACGCCCACCACGGCCCCACCGGCGGCGAACGCCCCCAGCATGCCGATGATCAGCCCGCGGACCAGGCGGTCGCGGCCGACGAAGCGCCAGCCCTCCACGACCTGCTTGAGCACGGAGGGCGTGGAGACCCCGCTGTCACGCTTGGGGATGTCGCGCAGCGTGAAGATCAGGGACGCCGACACCAGATAGGCACAGGCGTTGACGATCAGCGCGAGGTAGGGCCCGGTCAGCGCGGGCGCGAGCCCGGCGATCAGGTCGCCCGCCACCGACAGCGCCGCGAACAGCATGGCCGCGATCGGCGCGGTGCCGTAGGTGACCAGCAGGTTGAGCCGGTTGGCCGCCTCCAGCTCCGTCTTCGGCACCAGGTTGGGCACGGTGGCGTCCTTGGCCGGCACCCAGAAGAGGTTGATGCACTCGACGAGGACGGCCGCGACGATGATCCACTGGTAGGTGCCGACCAGCGGGATCGACAGCACCACAGCGAAGCGGGCGAGGTCGGCCGCGACCATGGTCAGCCGCCGGTCGAACCGGTCGGCGAACACGCCGGCCAGCGGCCCGAGCAGCACGGCCGGCAGCATCTTGGCGACGAAGACACCGCCGACGGCCAGCGACTGCACGCGGTAGTCGGAGCCGCGGGTGAGGTTGGCGGCCAGGGCGGTCAGCGCGAGGATGTTGAGCCAGTCACCCAGACTGCACACCGACATGGCCGTCCAGAGCCGTCGGAACGGCACGTTGGCCAGCACGTGAGCGCGGGGGCGTCGGCCAGGGGCAGTCATCTTCTCAGCGTATCCAGGTGTGGGCCAGGGGCGGATGGTCAAGCGACGGGCCGGCTGCGACCGGCGGCTCGCCGAGAGTATTACGTCGGCGCCCCGGCGCGCAGGTCACCCGTCGCGAACAGGTCTGCGAGAACGACGTCACTGGACGACTCCGGCCCCATGTCGAGCTTCCTCCACCACTGGCAACCACTCCGCGTGGATATCGGATGGTAGATCCAATTCGTTCCACAGCTCGGCCAGCAGCACGCCGTCGACGTGGTCGCGCACCTCCTGCGCGGTGCCCTCGCGCAGCAGCAGCGCGTAGGCGGCCCGCCGCTCCCCCCGGTCGGCCAGGTCGTAGTCGCGCCCGCGCAGCCGGGCCACGCCGAGCGCCGCCGCGACCGGCAGCCGCCCCAGCCTGCTGGGCACGTGGAAGCTGCGCCCGTCGCCCGTCTCCCTCGCGGCGAACTCCACCTTCGGCTCCAGCACCAGCCGGAACCCCGCCGCGTCGAGGATGCGACCCGCGGTCTCCAGCGTCGGCGACTTCCTGCCGTGCTCGTAGGCCGACAACGTGGTCCTGGACGTGCCGCTCAGGCCGGCGAGCGCCGACTGGTTCATGCTCGCCGCCTGCCTGGCCTGCCGGAACAGCAGCCCGCCGCGCTCGGCCCAGGCCGCGACACCGGCGGCCAGCGCCGCCTCCATCGCCGAGGACACCATGCTCACCCCACTTCTTGTATCCGGACGGATACTACGGCATGATGGCCTCTCGTGACCACTCGATTACCTTACGTCAGGAGCGGAGCTCCAGGATCGTGATCTCCGGCGGCGCGCCGACCCGCACCGGCGGCCCCCAGAAGCCTGCGCCCCTGGTCGTGTAGACCTGCACCCCGTCCACCGTGGCCAGACCCGACACCACCGGCTGCTGCAGGCCCACCACGAGGTTGAACGGCACGATCTGCCCGCCGTGCGTGTGCCCGGAGAGCTGCAGGTCCACGCCGTGCCTGGCGGCCTCGGTCACCTGCACGGGCTGATGGGCCAGCAGCACGGTCGACCTGCCCGAGGTCCGGCCGCCGAGGGCCTTGGCGAAGTCCGGGCCGTCGCCCTGCGAGGCGCCGCCGAGGTCGTTGACCCCCGCGAGGTCGAGCACCGCCCCCTGGTGGGCGATCTCCACCCGCTCGTTGCGCAGCGGGCGCACGCCCAGCTCGCCGAGCTCGTCCAGCCACTCGATGTAGCCGCCGGGGGAGAAATACTCGTGGTTGCCCGTCACGAAATAGGCCCCGTACCGCGACTCCAGGTCCTTCAGCGGCCTGGCCAGCGGGCCGAGCCGGGCGACCGAGCCGTCCACCAGGTCGCCGACGATCGCGACGACGTCGGCCTCCAGCCCATTGATCATGCGGACGATGCGCTCGGTGTGGGACCGGCCGGTGAGCGGCCCGAGGTGGATGTCGCTCACCACGGCGAAGCGCAGCCCGCTCAGCCGCGGGTCCAGCTTCGGCAGCGTGACCCGTACCGGCTCGATGACGGGGTCGCCGAGCGCGCTCGACACGCCATAGCCCACCGTCGCCGCCGCGCCCACCCCGGCGACGGCCGCGGTGGCGCGCCCCAGGAACAGTCGCCTGCTCAAGCCGGCGGGCGGCTCCACAGGGTCAGGGGTCACGTCGGGCAGCCCCGCCGCCACGTCGTCCGGCGCCGGGGTGCCCGCGAGCACCGCGACCGGCTCAGGCACCGGCGCGCGCCGCCGCTCGGCCCGGCGCAGCAGCACCGCCGCCACCGCCCGCGGGATCTCCAGCACCGCGAGGAACACGAACAGATAGAACAGCAGGGCCAGCCACAGATAGCCCGGCCAGGCCAGCCACGTCCCGAAGTCCGCCCGCGTCCCGGCGAACGTCGCCACGACCAGCAGCATCAGCGCCACGACACCCCAGGTCAGCGCCTTGCGCAGCCGCCCCGGGGCCGTCGTCGAGCGCACCAGCCGGTGCCACAGGTAATAGTGCGCCAGCAGGATCAGGCCGACGAAGATCAGGACAATCACATAAGTGATGCTACTTACGATTTGGAGGCGGACTTCTTCGCCGCCGCCGGCGCCTTCTTCGTCGTCGCCGCCTTCGCCGTGGTCGACTTCGCGGTGGTCGACTTGGCCGTCGTGGACTTCGCCGTCGTGGACTTCGTGGTGGCCGACTTCGTCGTCGTGGCCTTCTTCGCCGGCGCCTTCCGCGTGGTCTTCTTCGGCGCGGGCGCCCGCTCACGCCGCTCGGCCAGCAGCTCGGCGGCCCGCTCGATCGTGATGTCCTCGACCGTGTCGCCCTTGCGCAGGGAGGCGTTGGTCTCGCCGTCGGTCACGTACGGCCCGAACCGCCCTTCCTTGACCACCACCGGCTTCTTCGAGGTGGGGTCGTCGCCCAGCTCGCGCAGCGGCGCCGCCGCCGCGGCCCGCCGCCCGCGCTGCTTGGGCTGTGCGAACAGCTCCTTGGCCTGGTCGATCGTGACGGTGAGCAGGTCCTCCTCGGCCGTCAGCGAACGCGAGTCGGCGCCCTTCTTCAGATAGGGGCCGAACTTGCCGTTGTGCGCCACGACCTCCTCGCCCTCCAGCTCGCCGACCACCCGGGGGATGGACAGGAGCCTGAGCGCGTCGTCGAGCGTGATGGTGTCCAGCGACATGCTCTTGAACAGCGAGCTTGTGCGCGGCTTCGGGGCGTCGGCCTTCTTCGTACGCCTCTTCGGCGTCTCGTCCTCGGCCGGCTCCGGCAGGATCTCGGTCACATAAGGCCCGTAACGCCCGTCCTTGGCCACGACGACGTGCCCGGTCACCGGGTCGCGCCCCAGCTCGCGATCACCCGTGGGCCGCGAGAACAGCTCCTCGGCCTTCTCGGCGGTCAGCTCGTCGGGCGTCATGTCCTCGGGGACGTTGACCCGGGCGCCGTCCCGGTCGAGGTAGGGGCCGTAACGGCCGACCCGCAGGACGATGTCCGTGCCCTTGATCGGGAAGGAGCTGATCTCCTTGGCGTCGATCTCGCCGAGGTCGGAGACCATCTCCTTCAGTCCCTCGTCGCCGTCGGCCCCGTAGTAGAAGCGCTGCAGCTCCGGCACCCGCTCGGCCCGGTCGTTGGCGATGTCGTCGAGGACCTTCTCCATCTCGGCGGTGAAGTCGTAGTCGACGAGGTTGCCGAAATGCTGCTCCAGCAGGTTGACCACGGCGAACGCCAGGAACGACGGCACCAGCGCCGTCCCCTTCTTGAACACGTAGCCGCGGTCGAGGATGGTGCCGATGATCGAGGCGTACGTCGAAGGCCGCCCGATCTCGCGGTCCTCCAGCTCTTTGACCAGCGACGCCTCGGTGTAGCGGGCCGGCGGCTTGGTCGAGTGGCCGGCCACGTCGAGCCTGCTCACGCTGACCGCGTCGCCCTCGGCCAGGTTGGGCAGGCGCTTCTCGGCGTCGTCGCGGTCGCTCGACGGGTCGTCGTGGCCCTCGACGTAGGCTTTGAGGAAGCCGTAGAAGGTGATCGTCCGGCCGGAGGCGCTGAACTCGACGTCCTCGCCGCTCGCCGACGTGCCGCCCACCTTGACGCTGATCGACTCGCCGACCGCGTCCTTCATCTGCGACGAGACCGTACGCTGCCAGATCAGCTCGTACAGGCGGAACATGTCGCCGCTCAGCCCCGTCTCGCCCGGCGTGCGGAACTCCTCGCCGGACGGGCGGATGGCCTCGTGGGCCTCCTGCGCGTTCTTGACCTTGCTGCTGTAGACGCGGGGCTTGTCCGGGACGTATTGGGCGCCGTACAGGCGGATGGCCTGCGCGCGCGCCGCCGCGACCGCCGTCTCCGACAGCGTGATGCTGTCGGTGCGCATGTAGGTGATGAAGCCGTTCTCGTAGAGCCGCTGCGCCACCTGCATCGTGTACTTGGCGGAGAAGCCCAGCTTCCTGCTGGCCTCCTGCTGCAGCGTGGTGGTCCGGAACGGCGCGTACGGCTTGCGGGTGTACGGCTTGCGCTCGACGGACCTGACCGCGAACGACGACCCGCGCAGCCGTCCGGCCAGCTCGCCCGCGGCCTGCTCCGACAGGTGCAGCACGTCGGCCGTCTTGAGCCGACCGGTGCTGGCGAAGTCGCGGCCCTGCGCCACCCGCCGGCCGTCGACGCCGGTCAGCGTGGCGGTGAAGTCACGCGGCCGCTCCTCGGCCTTGCCGGTGTCGAACAGCGCCTGCAGGTCCCAGTAGTGGGCGGAGGTGAACGCCATGCGCTCGCGCTCGCGCTCGACCACCAGCCGCGTCGCGACCGACTGCACCCGGCCGGCGGACAGCCGCGGCTTGACCTTCTTCCACAGCACGGGGCTGACCTCGTAGCCGTAGAGCCGGTCGAGGATGCGGCGGGTCTCCTGGGCGTCGACCAGGCGCAGGTTGAGGTCGCGGGGGTTGGCCACGGCGTCGCGGATGGCCTGCGGGGTGATCTCGTGGAAGACCATGCGGTGCACGGGGACCTTGGGCTTCAGCACCTCGCGCAGGTGCCAGGCGATGGCCTCGCCCTCGCGGTCCTCGTCAGTGGCGAGGTAGAGCTCGTCGGCGTCCTTCAGAAGCTGACGTAGCTTGTTGACCTGCGCCTTCTTGTCAGGATTGACTACATAGAGAGGCTCGAAGTCGTGCTCGACGTTGACCCCCAGCCGCGCCCACGGCGCGCCTTTGAACTTCTCGGGGATGTCATCGGCCTTCTCCGGCAGATCGCGGATGTGTCCGATGCTGGACTCGACCATGTAGCCAGCACCGAGGTAATCCTTGATCGTCTTCGCCTTGGCGGGCGACTCGACGATCACCAGGCGTGTTCCGCCGGTGCTGCCGTTGTTGGCTGGCACGCTGCTTCCTACCTCACTGTTCGCTTGCAAATCCCCCTGCCGGGAGTCGGCACAGACTGAAAGGTAACCCGACTCGCGGAAATTTCCTTCCCCCGGGCTACCCACTAGCTTCCGGGTCCACCCGCAAGCACGCAGAATAAGGCCCATCGAGCGGCATGGCGCCCTGACTCACCCTGGAGACTAATCGTTGTGCTCGACTACTCCTACATGGATATCTTCATTCCGCGCGACCTCACTCGCGAAGCAGCACGTCAGCTGCTGACCGAACACGCAGAGTACGGTCAGTGGGAGCTCGCGCGCGTCCGCGTCCACCCCGACGGCAGCCGCCACGTACGGCTCCGCCGTAAGATCATCCGAGTACGCAGCACGCTCTGACCACGCCCGCCCGATCGCGGGCATGGCTTTGCCCGCTCCGGGCCACATCCCCGGAACGGGCAAAGCGTCTTCTGCCGTTCGCTCACGGATCGTGAGCGAGGGCCATCCTGCCGAAGATCCCTGCGAATGCGTTACTTACGGCCTGACTCGATTCCTTACTTGCGGCCGAACCGGAACCGACGAGCCGTGGCGAACATCGTCGCCGAAGCGGCGAACATGGCGCCGAGCGCCAGGGCCAGCAACGAGCTGGAGTTCATCCCGGTGACGCCGGCGGGCTGCGCGGCGCTCATCAGACCGATGTCGCCGACGGGCAGGCCACGGGTGACCGAGCCCACAGCGCCGCCGATCGGGGTGGAGCCGACCAGGTCGGTCGCGGGGCTCAGCGGCGCGGACGGGCGGGCCGGGCTGGTCGCGACGCGGCCGTTGCCGGGAACGCCGGTGGCGCCACGGCCGCGGCGGTCACCGTTGCCCGACATCGCGGACTTGGCCGGCTTGCCGTGCTTGGCAGGGGTGACCGCGACCGGCACGGCCGGGGTCTGCGCCTCGGCGGGCAGGCCGGGCAGCTCGGGGAGCTGCGGCAGGCCGAACGTACGGGAGGCGTCCTCGACCACCGGGAGCGAGGTGGCGACATCGGCGCCCCTCTGGACCTCGCCGGCGAGCGCGGGGGCGGCCTGACCGGTCGCGAGGTCCTGCACCGGTTGCGCGACGCTCAGCCCGTCGACCGCGCTGCCCCGCGCCTTGTGCGCGCTGGGAACGGCCTGCGCACCCGGGCCGGCGTGCACGCCCGGACCGGTCTGCGCACCCGGACCGGCGAGCCCGCCCGCGCCGCCCGCGGCCTCCTGGAGGGCGCCCAGAGCCGGGATGCCCTGCAGCCCGCCCAGCCCGCTCAGCGCGGGCACGCCCTGCAGCCCGCCCAGCACCGGCAGACCACCCGTGCCACCTGGGACCGAAGCCCCCTTGACCCCCGGCAGCGCGCCGTTGGCCGTCCTGAACTTGTCGGTGGCCCGCCCGAACCGGTCGAAGCTCCCGGCCATCCGGTAGGGCCCGCGGCCGACGTGGGCGCCGCCGAGGCAGCCGGCCGCGGCGTCGCCCAGCACGGCGACGGCGTTGCCGCAGACGTTGACCGGGGCGG
The DNA here is from genome assembly GCF_900111685.1 of Nonomuraea wenchangensis. Lineage (GTDB taxonomy): Bacteria > Actinomycetota > Actinomycetes > Streptosporangiales > Streptosporangiaceae > Nonomuraea > Nonomuraea wenchangensis. Next base: position 224,462 of record NZ_FOHX01000004.1, on the reverse strand, counting down.
CGATCGGCGCCACGACCTGGTTGCCGGCCAGCACACCGGCCCGGCCGGAGGTGACGTTGCCACCCGCGCCGTGCTGCGGAGAGACGCTCGCGCCGCCCTTGCACGCCGCCGCAGCCGCGCCGAGCAGCGCGGCAGCGTTGCCGCAGACATTGACCGGAGCCGCGATCGGCGCGACCACCTGGTTGCCGCTGCCGACACCCGCCTGCCCGGACGTACGGTTGCCGCCCGCGCCACGACCGCCCTTGTGGACCGTCGCCCCGCCCTTGCAGCCGGCGAACGCGTGCCCGAGCACCGCCACCGCGTTGCCGCAGACGTTGACCGGCGCCGCGATGGGCGCCACGACCTGGTTGCCGGCCAGCACACCGGCCCGCCCGGAGGTGCGGTTGCCGCCCGCGCCGCTGCCGCCCCCGCGGACCGTCGTCCCGCCGACGCAGCCCGCGGTCGCGTTGCCGACGGCGTTGCCGCAGACGTCGACCGGCGCGGTGATCGGCGCGACCACCTGGTTGCCGCTGCCGACGCCGAACCGCCCGTCGGTGTCGTTGCCCGACGAACCGGGCGCGGGCACGTGACCGGAGGTCTGGTAGGCCGATCCGCCACCCCCGCCGCCGTTGTGCACCGAGGAGCCGCCCCGGCAGCCGGCGAACGCCCGGCCGACCGCGGCGACCGCGTTGCCGCAGACGTCGATCGGAACGGAGATCGGCGCCACGACCTGGTTGCCGCCGAGCACCGAGGCGTTGCCTGAGGTGCGGTTGCCGCCCGCGCCTCGGCCGGTGTTGTGCACCTCGGCACCGCCCTTGCAGCCCGCCGTGGCGGCGCCGAAGATCGCGATCGCGTTGCCGCAGACGTTGAGCGGGGCGGAGATGGGCGCGGTGATCTGGTTGCCGCCGAGCACGGAGGCGTCGCCGGAGGTGCGGTTGCCGCCCGCGCCGCCACGCCCCTGCGTACGGGCGGTCGCGCCGCCCTTGCAGCCGGCGTCGGACACGCCGATCAGCGAGATCGCGTTGCCGCAGGCGTTGATCGGGGCGGTGATCGGCACGTTGATCTGGTTGCCGCCGCCCACCGAGGCGTTGCCGGAGGTGCGGTTGGGGATGCCGTTACCGCGGCCGGTGACGGCGGTCGCGCCGCCCTGCGAGGCCGCCTCGGCGGCGCCGATCGCCGCGACCGAGTTGCCGCTGATGTCGATCGGCACGGAGATGGGCAGATCGACCTGGTTGCCGCCGAGAACGGAGGCGTCGCCGGAGGTGTCGGCGAGGGCGGTGCCGCTGCCGGCGAACGACATGACCGCCACGGCCAGAAGGGCGGCAGGTGTCGTTGCCTTGGCCCACGTACGCATGATGAATGCTCCTAGTGGTTTTTCCGGGGGGATACCTGAACGGGTCGCGGGCGTCCTGAGGCCGTGGTGACGAAGGTCACGCACAGCGGGACCTCGGGATTCGCGAACCGGAAGAACTGACGTGTCACCCGCCGGCGGAGGGGATCAGGCCACGCTCCGCCATGACGTACCGGTGATGGGTGCCGGACAGGACCGGCCGGGCGCGGTCGCGCCGCTGAATCTGCCGACCGGGGTCCGGGCGGGGATCAGTCAGGAGAGAAGGAAGGGTCGTCCGCCGCTGTGCGGACGACGGGGGGCAGCACGTACGCGATGGGAACGCGCCGCGCCTGCAGCCGCGGGTCGAGAGGCGACCGCGCGACATCCCCGGCAACGGGCCCGTAAGGGCCGCTGCCACCGCCGTTGGGCACCAAGCCGTTGGTGCCGTCGAGGATCGAACCGGCGGTGGACGGTGAGGGCAGGCCAGGATCCTGCTGGCTGTTGAGCCCGGCCACGGTGCGCCCGGCCATGGCCTCGGCGTTGTCAGACGCCGTGAAGCCGCCGGAGCTCACGAAAGCGGGAAGCTGGGTGGACCCTGCCTCGGCCTCCGCCACGGCGGAGGTCCTTGTCGCCGCCTTCGCCCCTGTCGCCGCGGCGGAATCCGCGGCCGCCGGAGCGGCGGTGAGCATGCCGAACAGAACAGCGAGCAGCCAGCCGGCGGCCACCAGGACGCCGATCGAGGCCGCTCGCACGACGAGCCGACGGGCACCGGCCGCGAACCGCGCCATCCGGCGACTCCGGTCGACGTCCGTGTTCTGCCCGGGGGAAGCGGACACGCGCGCACGGCACGCAGCGAGGGACATCTCCCTCGACCGCTCAGCCGCCGTGCCTGCCACAAGACCTCCCGAACTCCAGAACCGGCCCCACAGATCGTGAGGCCGGTCGTGGACTCACCCCTCAACGATCCGTAACCGTAGCAGCACGCAAAGTCGCCGCAAGCACTTTTCCACGGGAACCCAGGAATCGGCCAAGCCCGCCACCGGACGTACTCCGACGGATCCTCCCAATCCCGCCACCCCCGCGTCACGAGACCCCCATCAGGAGTTCCAGCCCACCCCATCCCTGGCCCCATACGGAGGGTCTCGGAAGACTGGCCCGATACTTGGTATGACGCACTCCTCAGAGTTTGCTAACCTTACGGAGCCGACGCGGGATGACGGTCCCACGTGCAGGCACCAAGTCCGGGTGGCGGAATAGGCAGACGCGCTAGCTTGAGGTGCTAGTGCCCAGTGATGGGCATGGGGGTTCAAGTCCCCCCTCGGACACAGGATTACCCCACGAAGAGCCTGCCCTGAGGGGCGGGCTCTTCTGCATGGAGCTCAGTTACGACACGGGTCGCCGCGCGGTAGACGATGGCCAGGCCATTGGCTCGTCATGCAGAGACGATCTCCATCGGCCCTTCCCGCCCTCTGCCGCCGACATGCGCTAACAGCTCTGCCAGCAGCCGGTCCTCACGTATGTACAGGAACTCCGGGCCGGACGCCTCGCGAGGTCTGGCGCTGGTGCAGCCGTGGCGGCACCGATATCCCGGACGTCCGTTCACCCAGTGCGAATCCAGACGGCGCCCGCAGAACCCGCACTTCAGTAGGCCCGCGAGCCCGTCGCCGATGAGCAGGCCGTCCAGCTGCGCGAGCTCGGCCGCCGGGCGCGGTTCGGGCGGGGTGAGCAGACCCTGTCCGACCCAGAGGTGCGCGACACCTGGGAGATCCCCAAGGAGCTGGTGCGCGTCCAGTGGACGGAAGCGTTCACGACCGTCCTCGACGGGATGCGCGCCGAACTGGGACTGCCACCGCACTGCCGGCTCATGCCCGAGCTGCACTCCATGCTCCTGTACGAGACCGGGCAGTTCTTCGTCCCGCACCAGGACTCCGAGAAGGACGACGCCATGGTCGCGACCTTGGTGGTGTCGCTGCCGTCCGCGCACACCGGCGGCGAGCTCGTCATCGAGCATCAGGGCCGGACCAAGAAGTACCGGGGGCTGAAGACCGCGGTCTCACTGGTGGCCTTCTACTCCGATTGCCGGCACCAGGTTCTTCCCGTCAAAACGGGCAACCGTGTCACCCTCACCTACAACCTGCTCCTGACAGGAGACAGCCAGGCCGCGGCGGCCGAGAATCCACTGGTCAGCGAGCTCGCGGCCGGCCTTCTCACGCACTTCGCCACCCCGGTCGTCCTGCCCTACAGCTCCCGCCGAGGGGAACCGCCGACGCGGCTGGCGTACCTCCTCGACCACGAGTACACCGCCCGCGGGCTGAGCTGGTCCCGGCTGAAGGGATCAGACACCGTGCGGGGCGCCCTGCTGCGGGCCGCGGCCGAGCGGGCGGGCTGTGAGATCACTCTGGCCCTCGCGGAGATCCAGGAGACCTGGGACGCCTACGACCCCGACGAGGACGAGGACGCGTGGTACGGCCACCACGAGGACGAGGATCCCGACGACCACGAGGGCCGGGGCAGCGCGAACGACAGGCAGTACGTCCTCCAGGACCTGATCGAGACCTCCACCACCCTCGCCCACTGGATCGGCCCGGAAACGGGGCGATTGGAGGACATCTCGCTGGACCTCAGCGACGCCGAGGTGGCCTCGACGACCCCGACGGCCGACATGACGCCCTACTCCTCCGAGTACGAGGGCTACATGGGCAACTACGGCAACACCCTGGACCGCTGGTACCGGCGGGCGGCGCTGGTCATCTGGCCCCGGGGCCAGGGGCTTCGCCGGCCGGGCCGAGGCGTCTCCAGGATGGGCGCTGGATGAACTCGCCGCGACGGCCCGTGCCGGGAAGACCGGGGAGGCTCGTGAGGCGGCGCGGTCGCTGGAGTCCTTCTGGCACGCCGCCGGCCGTTACCCCGGCCAGACCGAACTGGTCGGCAAGGCGCTGGAAGCGGCCAGGGAGCTGGATGACGCGCAGGTCGCCGCCATGCTGCTGCGGCCGTTCGCGCTCGAGCGGCTGGTCCCTCCTCATGGTCCGGTATTCGCGGCCCTGGCCGCGCACTACGGCGACACCTGGACGGACGGCCTGCTGCGCCACTGGACAGAGGGCTGGCGACCCGGCTCCTACGGCCTCGCCCAGGCACCGTTGGAGTGGTTCGAAGATCTCCCACGGCTGTGTGCCGCGCTCTCGGCGGAGGGGAACGCGTCCACCGCAGCCGCCCGCCGCATCGTCGAACTGTCATGGACGATGTTCGCGGGCCATGTCGCTCCAGCGCTCGACGGGCCGCTCACCTCCCGGCGGCAAGCATGGCTGACCGCCTTGGGTACGCCGTGCTCCGGGATCATCGCGGCCGCGGCCGGGCTGGGATCGACGGGCGTTCTGGAGAACGCCCACAAGCTCGTGCGAACGGCCGGTGATCGGGCGCACGCCCTGGCGATGGCGACGCTGCGTGCCGCCGGGACGCGCCAAAGGGGCTTCGACGAGCTGGCCCTCTCCTGTGCCGATCGAATCCGCACATTACTGGCGCAGCCACAACGACCGCCGGGCGACTGGTCGATCGAGCTGCCCACCGGATGCGCGTGCGAGCTGTGCGAGACGCTCGGCACGTTTCTCCGAGACCCTGGGCGACGCGCTCTCGACTGGCCGCTCGCGAAGGACAGGCGCAGGCATGTCCACGCCAGGATCGATGAGACTGAGCTGCCGGTCCATCACGAGACCAGGCGGCAGGGCCGTCCGTACACCCTGGTACTGACCAAGACCGAAGCCCTGTTCGAACGTGAGCGTCTCGCCCGCGAGCGCCACCAAGCGGATCTGGCCTGGCTGACCCATGAGTGGAAAGTCTCCACCTGAACCGTCACGGACATGGTCGGGCCACGGCGGTCAGCACCGGCGACTGACATGGCGGGCGTTCAGGATGCCCGCGCCTCACACGAGTGGCCGGCCTGGCGTTGGAAGGACCGCAACCCGGCTTCCGGACCCCGCCTCACTTTGCAGAGCGCGGTGTGCGCCCTGGTCACGTGGCCGGGTGACCGGTGTTACCGAGTGGTCGCCGCCGCGGCGCCCACTCGTGAGCGGGCGGAGGGGCCAGTGACTGGTTCTGCTCTACGCGAAGCCGACAGGACTCGAACGTGAGGTCTCCCTATGGTGTAGGCATGGCCTCCTCCATCCCGCCGCTGCGTCCCGCGATCGATCGGACCGCCCCCGAGTTCTCTCCGGTTCGCGAGCGCCTGTGGAGGCAGGTGCTCGGTGAGTGTCTGCGAGGCATTCGCCACGAGCGAGGCGAGAAGTTGAGCGAGACGGCGAGTCGCGCCGGAGTCTCACCGCAATATCTCTCCGAGATAGAACGAGGGCTCAAAGAGCCGTCGAGCGAGATGATCGCTGCGGTCGCCGGAGCGCTGGATGTGACCCTGGTCGATCTGACCCTTGCCGTGGCCGAGAGCCTGCGCCCCGCCCAGCACAGCGTGTCGAGAGGCGCTACCTGCTCGGCGGCGACGGCGTACGCGCTGGCCGCATAGCGCGGCTTGCCGGGTTGTCCGCGGGGTTAGGAGTGCTCCTCGATGATCTGGTCGAGGAGCCCGTACTCCAAGGCCGCGGTCGCGGTGAACACGCGATCGTGATCGGTGTCGGCGCGTAGGGTCTCGATCGTCTGGCCGGTGTGGCGTGACAGGATGCGCTCAATGTCCGCCCGGACACGTACGACCTCGTCAGCCTGCAAGATGAGATCGGGGATCGTTCCGCGCCCTTGAGCGGCCGGTTGGTGCAAGATCACCCGTGCGTGTGGGAGAGCGGCACGTTTTCCCTCGGCGCCTGCGGCGAGAAGGACAGCGCCCACGGCGACGGCCTGTCCGACGCAGGTGGTCGAGACCCGCGGGCGGATATGACGCATCGTGTCGTAGATCGCGAGCATCGCGCTCGGGTCGCCGCCTTCGCAGTTGATATAGAACTGGATCTCGGCATCGGGGTTGTCCGACTCCAGAAAGATCAGCTGCGCGATGAGCGCGTTCGCGACGCCCGCGTCAATGGCGGTGCCCAGATAGACGATTCGCTCGGTGAGCAGGTGCGAGTAGACATCCATGATCCGCTCGCCACGAGGATTTTGGGCGATTACGTTCGGGATCGTATATGAGGTCACTTGCCGACTCCTTCGGTGATGCCGAATCCGGGCCGCGGGCGATGGTGGGGCGCGATTTCGCTGAAGTTCTGCACGATCGCATCGATGAAGCCGTAGTCGAGTGCTTCTTGCGCTGTGTACCAACGATCGTGCAGGGAATCCTCGAATATGCGCCCGACGGATTGCCCCGTGTCCTCGGCGATGAGGCCGAGCACTGTGTCGCGCGTATGCCGAAGGTCGTTGGCCTGCAGTTCGATGTCAACCGCGGTGCCGCCGATTCCCGCCGAGCCCTGGTGCATCAGGACGCGTGAATGCGGCAGAGCGCGGCGCTTCCCGCGGGCTCCCGAGGACAGCAGGAATTGCCCGGCGCTGTAGGCGATGCCCAACACGAGGGTCGATACGTCGCAGGGAATGAGTCGAATGACGTCGCGAATCGCCAGCATCGAGGGAACCGAGCCGCCCGGGGAGTGGATCCACAATGCGATGTCGGTCGACGCGTCCTGCGTGGCGAGTGTCATCAATTGCGTGGCCAGCAGCGTCCCGTTGTCATCGTCGAGAGGGCCGTCGAGAACGAGAACACGCTGCTCATAAAGCTCGCGTCTTACCTGCGCGTTCAACAGCGGAAGTTTTGATTCTTCGCTCATGCGTCCATCATGTGCAGCGTTTCGGACCAGGGGTGACGCGATCTGCCTGGGGCAGATCTGCTGTGAGCTGATCGATCTCCTGAGCTGGGACGACTCGGCGGCCAACGGATCGTGTCAGGGCTTGCGGCCCCATGCCTGTACCAGCAGGCTCTCGCGCACGACGGTGGCCGGACGGGCGAGATGGTCGCCGAGTTCGCGCTTCAGGGTGGCCAGGGTGTGCGGGGCGATGCCGCAGGCGCGGAGCCGCTCGTCGAACAGGTCGACGAAGTGCAGCAGTAGCCTTTGGCAGGGGTTGGCGGCACGCCAGTAGTGGGCGTGCGCTGCGGTGTGGACGTCCTGGCAGCCTGCGGCATCGCGCAGCAGGCTCGCCAGCCGGGCGCCGATGTGCACGTCCCCGCCGAAGACCGGGGCGAGCAGGGTTTTGAGCGTGTCCCAGGCAGGGTGGGGTGGGTCGCAGTGCCAGGTGGCCCAGTCGTATTCCTGTACGGCGATCCAGCCGCCGGGGCGGGTGGCTGCGGCCATCGAGGCCACGATCGCCGCCGGGTCGGTGCTGTTGATCAGCAGGAGCCGGCAGTGGGTCAGATCGAAGGCCGGCTGGCTGTCGCCCTGAAGCGTGCCCAGCGTGGTAGTGACGTTGGCCAGGCCTAGTTGAGCGATGGACTGCCGTGCCCAGATGATCATCTGCTCGTTGTTGTCGAGGCCGACGACAGTGCCGTGCGGGCCGACCCTGTCGCTGAGCAGGTCCAAGATACCCAAGGGGCCGCAGCCCACGTCGATGGCGCGGGCCGGTGCGGGCAGCGGAAGGCGGCCGAGGAGGTGTTGTGCGGCCTCGCGCAGGAGGGTGCCCTGGGCCAGCAGTCGCCGGTGTTCGGCGCTGGAGGCGCCGAGGAGATAGGGGGAATCGTGTGGCGCTGAAGCCGGTCGGGTCACCTGGATGCTCCTCCCTAGCGGTCTGGGTCTGTGTGCCAGATAGAAGGCATTACCTCATCGTTGCCAAGAGTAGTTTTAACATTACACTCAGTGAGCGATGGAGGTTGAGGCGGTGTCGCCAACCCTCCGTCGCTCTTTCCGCCCAACGAGGAGACACGACATGCCGACGGACCCCACCGATCGCTTGATCCGCCTTCGCACCCGCTTCGCCCTGCTGGACACCAACGGCGACGGCCACCTGCAGGGCGACGACTTCGCCCTGCTCGCCGACCGCGTTCTCGATTCCCTCAGCGCCGACCGAGACTCAGCCAAAGCCCACGCCCTGACGCAAGGATGCAGAACCTTCTGGCAGGGCCTGGCCGCGGCCTGCGACCGTGACGGCGACGCAACCGTCACCTTCCAGGAGTACGCGGCGGCCATCCCTGACGCCGCCCACTTCGACCAGTACGGCTCGCCGTACGCCCGCGCCCTGGTCGCCCTGGCCGACACCGACGACGACGGACAGGTCGAACAGGGCGAGTTCATCGCCTGCATGACGGCCATCGGCTTCGCCCCGCCGCACGTGCGACAGCTCTTCGCCGCGCTGGCAGGACAGCGCGGCCGTATCACCACCGACGCCTGGTCAGCGGCCATCAGGGACTACTACGTCAGCGACTCGGCGAACACCCCAGGACAATTGCTGGCCAACCAGCCGGCATGACGCACAGCCCACCAGCCTCGCCGCCGCCCGCCCACGCTCTTCGCGACGCGGGCGGCCCGCAGGACGCGCCCGCCGACCACGCGACCCCGCCCCACAGGCTGCACACCAGTTCTCCGGCCTACCGGCCCGCAGGCCTGCTGCCGGTCCCGGCCAGCTCTTTCACCAGCGCGATCACCCGCATGCTGCTGGCCAGCGACGGCTCGACCACCCTGCTGCTCGAAGCGCTCACCGGCGGGCCGATCAGCGTCCACCTGCAGAGCCTGACCGACCAACCCGCCGCCGGCATGCCCGCCGACGTGCGAGCCCTGCTGCAGCTCACCAGCGACGCCACCGTCACCATTCGCCGCTCACTGCTACACGATCACCACGACACACCACTCTCCCGCAACGAGGTGATCACCCCACCGAGCACTCCCCTCATGCAACGCATCGCCACCGACCCCGCCCAGCCACTCGGACTCAACCTGATCGCCCACGACATCGATCACAGCCGCCACCTACGCTGCACCGGCCTGGCCCGCTGGAGCGCAAACCAGCGCGAAACCGCGTCCAAGGCCTACCTCATCCGCGCCGCCGACATGCCCCTCATGCTCGTCTGGGAAACCTTCAACCCAGCCGTCGTCCCGCGCGGGCATCACGGCCCCGCTTCGAACCCTGCGACGCGCTTCGCCTCTTGACCACGCGCCCACGAGCACGGCTCTGAGCTGCGAGCCGAAGTACGGCAGGTACCGGGACCTTGCCTACATCAACAGCTACACAGCGCGATCAACGATCACGGGGAAACGTTCGCCGGTCACCCGGCGCCAGGTCTTTGACCTGGGGTCCGGCTCCCTCTCGGACACGCACTCTGGCAGGCGGGGGCCTCGCCTCACTGTGATCTCTTTTTCAGAGGGGGCATAGACGAGACGAGGTGAGGGCCCGTTCGCATGTACAGATCGTTCCGGTCCGCCGGGCCGGCTTTCCGGAGGACCTCGGGGATTCCGCTTGCGGGGACGGCCTGTAACGGGTCATCCGCTGGTCACAGTCGTCGAGCGTCTTTCCGGCCACCTCTATGGTGATACTCCCATTCGCCCTGCTGCGCGCGGCGTGCCGGCTCCAACCTAGAGCGACTTTCCCGTGCAGGTGGACGCTGGTCATGGGGTGCTCGCGGTCGTGACCGTCGCCTTGCTCCTACTCGCCGCTCTCGCGGGCTGACCGGCGAGCGCTCCCCACGCGTGCCAGGTGTCGATCTCAATCCAGCCGCTCACCCGGAGTCGTTCGCGATCGGCGTACGGCATGCCCATGTAGTGGTGGGAGATGCGATCGATGTCCGCGAGGTCCGCATCGTCGGTGAGGGACACGATCCGTCCTTGGAGGCTGATGTGGCTGTACCAGCTTGCGGCGTCCAGCACCGTCAGCGAGACCCGGGGGTCGGCCCGCAGATGGTCGAGCCGCCTGCGCTGGGCGTCCATGCTGACCAGTACTCTTCCATCCGCCCATAAGTACCAGGTGGCCACAGAGACGGGCGCGCCACCCCGGCCGAGCATGGCGATGACGCAGGGGTTCGGACGGACCAGAGCCGCGACGAGGTGCTCGGGCAGAGGAGCGCGAGGCATGGGCGAGAGACCTTTCGTCAGATCGAAGGTGCGCATGGGTGTCATGCCTGAAGCGGAGGAGGTGATCAGGGCGTGTACGCCTCGGCCTGGAGTTTGAAGAGCGCCGCGTAGACGCCGTCGAGAGCCATGAGCTCCGCGTGTGTCCCGCTCTCAGCGATGCGGCCCTCGGCCAGGACGTGGATCGTGTCCGCCATGAGCACGCTGGTAAGCCGGTGCGTGATCAGGATGACGGTCTGGGGATCGGCGGGGTCGGCGGAGGCGGAGTGGCGGACAGCGTCGAAAAAGGCGTGCTCCGCCCGCGGGTCGAGCGCGGCCGTGGGTTCGTCGCAGAGCAGGAGAGGCGCTCTGCGATAGAACCCGCGGGCCGCAGCGACACGCTGCCACTGCCCGCCGCTCAGCTCGTGACCGCTTTTGAACCGCGGATCGAGCAGGGTGTCATACCCTTCGGGCAGGTCCTCAATGGTGCGGTGGATGCCGGCGAGTTCGGCCGCGGCGACGACGGCGTCCTGGTCGGCATCCGCGTCGGCGGCGATGTTCTGCCGGGCGGTGAGCGGCCACGGCGTGTGATCCTGGGGGATCATGGCAATCCGCCGGCGTACATCGCCAGGGTCGAGCCGGGCCAACGGAGTTCCCTCCCACAAGACGACCCCGGAGTCGGGCTCGTACAGACCGGCGATGATCTTCGCCAGGGTGGTCTTGCCCGAGCCATTCTCCCCCACCAGAGCGACGATCTCGCCCTTTCTGATCGTGAGGGAGACGTCGCTGAGCGCGGGCCTGCCGGTCCCTGGATAAGCGAAGGAGATTTCGCGCAGCTCCACGTCGGCGAAGTCCGGCGCCGGCAGGCCCCGCCGGTGCCGCGACGAGCGCCGTTCGGCCTCCTCGCAGAAGTCCAGGTAGTCGGAGAAGTAGAGACCTTCGTCGTAAACGTCGTTGGCCGCGCCGACCAGGGCGGACAACGACGACCTGCCCAGGCGGACGGCCAGGATTCCACCGCCCGCGATTGCCAGCGGAACCGCTCCGGTCCACAGCAGTGCGCCCAGCGCGGCGTAGACGAGCCCGGCCACGACACCGTTCGCCGCCTCCCCAGCGACCCGAGCCACGGCCTGGCGGCGGGCGAGCTCAACGTGCGCCTCCTCCGACAGGCGGGCGACGTGGTCGTACTGACTGAGCAGGAACTCCCGCATGTCGAAGGCACGGATCTCCGCAGCCGGGCGGCGGTCGGCCATGAGGTCGGCGAGGATCCACTGTCGGCGCATGCTGGTCGACAACATGTAAATGACCTGGTACTGCATGTGCGCGGAATGCGCCGTCGCCCATCCAGCCGGCAGCACGCTGACCAACAGCAGCGGCAGGAGCACCGGGTGCAGGACGGCCAGCGTGCCCGCCGCCGCGGCGAGACCGGCGGCGGCCGTGAGCAGGCCGACGCCCGCGTCCACCACCAGGGCCGCCCCCCGGGCACCGCGGCTGCGGGCCCGCTGCATGGCGTCGTAGAACTCGGCGTCGTCCATCGCGCTGAGCGTGACGGCGGTGGTGAGCTCGAAGAGACGCCGGTCCGCCAGGCGGTCCACCTTCGGCCTGAGCCTGGACTGTGTCCAGGCGGCGGCCGACTGCAGGAGTGAGCGCGCGGTCAGAGCGGCCGCCGCCCCGATCAACGCGGGCACGGCCGCGAGCAGCCGCTCCGGTGCGGGGCCGCCGGTGAACAGGGCGTGGAGGATACCGGTGGTGGCGAGCAGGCCGAACGCGCTGAGGAGGCCCGCGCCCAGGTTGAGCCCGATCGTGCAGGCGGTGCCTACAGGGTCGGCCGTCCATGCCAGCCTGAGCGCCGCCGAGACGAGGGCCGGCAACCGTCCCAGGATCGTCATCAGTCCCGCCTGGGGCCGCGACTCCTCGTGGTACCACCAGGAGTCGCGGGCGAGCTCGGTCGAGCCGGCGCCCGCCGACGACCCCGCTTCCGTAGGGTCCACCGGCTCGCCGGCCGGCGCCTCCTGCTTCGGCTCGTCCAGGGTCGGCGGGGGTTCGTGTAGCACGATCGCTGCCCGTTCCCTTCTCCACGCTTGGCGTGGGCCGCCGGCTAGTCCGACTGGCCAGACAGGTAGTCGGCCATGGCCGCGGCCAGGTTCAGCCCGGGGGTTTCATCGTCGAGCCAAACGAACTGCCCGGCGGGGTTCACCTCCAGGAAGTAGTGCTCACCCGCCCTATCGACCACGACGTCGATCGCGCCGTAGGCGAGCTCGAAATGGTCCATCACCCGTCTGAGCCGTTTCTCGACCTCTTCGGGAAGCGCAACCTGGGTGTAGCGGATGGTCCCGAGGAAGTTGCGGGAGTCAACCTGTGGCTCGCCATCGTCATCGGTGCTGTCGACGCGAACGGGGAAGAGCCTTTCTCCGATGACGGTGATCCGCAGTTCGTACGCCTTGTCGACGTGCTCCTGGAATATGCACGGCGAGTAGCGCACCCGGGGCAGGATGTCCAGCGGCAGCTCAGGCAGCGCGGTGGTGAGCAATCCCCTCGGCCAGCCGCCCGGCTCGTGCAGCAGGCCGCTGTTGAGCGCCTTGTAGATGACGGCCCCGCCGCATTCCCGGTGGAAGCGCAGGGCCTCCTCCGGGTCGTTGGTGATGATCGTCTTCGGGATGCGCAACCCCGCATCACGTGCGACCTGCAACTGCAGCGGCTTGTAGTGCGCCCGCTGCTCGACGGCCGGCAGGTTCACCCATCGTGCGGGCAGCGCGGTGAGGACGCCGCCCATGGCGTGGGCGCTCTCCTTCACCGCGAACTCCTGGTGCGCCTCCGCCAATGAGGGGTCGGCTGTGAAAGGCGTCGGCCGCCGGTACCAGACGGAGGTGACCTCTTCGAGGCGAAGTGAGCGACGACCGTAAGTGGTGTCCACGAGTGTCGTACGCCAGCCGGCGTCGGTGGACCGGTAGGTCAGCGTCGAGTTCCGCGGGAAGTAGCTCGTGTCGTAGCGGAAGACCGTGACGCCGCGTTCGTTGAGTATCTTGACGACACTGTCGGCGGTGACGTCGAACTCCTGTGTCAGGACGAGGACGATAGGTTCCGGCATTCTCAGTACCTGTGGCGTTGACGGGATGGGAGAGGGGCTGGTTCGGGCCTCGTGTCACCGGCTCCCGATCTCCGGGCCCACTCCGGCCCGGAGATCGGTCTGTGCTGTCCCGGCGTGCGGGGCAGTTTTCCGAAGGCTCAGTAGCCGTCGTCGATGTTGTTGTCGAACCCCCAGTAATAGCCGCAGGTGCCTCGGAAGCAGAAGGTCAGCGCGGAATGGATCTGCGTGGAGTCGTGCGAGGTCGACCAGATCTGGGCCTCGGGGTCGTAGCGATGCGTCGCCGGGTCGACCGCCATGACCTCGTACTGCGTCACCGCGTCGATGTCGATGGTGCCGTCGAGGTCGAAGGCGTAACCGAAGGGCTTCCGCTCGTCGGGCGTCCTGGTTTTCAGCTCCTCCGCCTCTCTGGTGTTCCTGAGCTCCTCCTCCATACGGAGGAACGAGGCCGACACCCCGAAGTTCTCCCTGACCAGCTCACGGTCGAAGAAGTCGTCGATGGCCGTGGTCACTGTCATTTCGTGGTCCTTTCTGCTGTCCCGTTGTCGTCGGTCGTCGTCGGTCGGAGAGCGTCGAACGCGACAGGAAGCGAGGTCAGCCCCCTGGTGGCACCGTCGTTGGTGTAGAGGAGTTCCCCGGCCGGCACGGCCAGCCGCAACGTCGGCACGCGCTCGACGAGTTGCCCCACCATGACCTGGAGTTGCATCCTGGCCAGGCTGGCCCCCAGGCAGTAGTGGTGACCGTAGCCGAAGGTCATGTGCGGGTTGGGCGAGCGGAGGATGTCGAAGGCGTCAGGATCGGGGAAGTGCTTTTCATCGCGATTGGCGGAGGCGATGGACGGCAGCACCAGCTCCCCTCGATGAATAGCGCCCGAGGGCAGGTCGACGTTCTCGGTCGCGACGCGCGGCTGCCCGCCCTCACCGGGAATGTCGAGGCGGAGCAATTCCTCCACCGCGGACGGCACGTGGGCGGAGAAGGCGGCGAGCCGGTCGAACTGGTCAGGGTGGCGCAGGAGCGTGCACGCCGCTCTGGTCAGCGTCGCTACCGCTGTCCCGTGCCCGACCGTGACAATCGCGTAGATCAGGCCGTGCAGTTCCTCCTCGCTAAGCTTGCCGTCCCCTCCACGCGCGTCCGCCAGGGCGCCGACCAGACCTTTGACGGACCCGGCCGATCGCGCCCTCATAAGCAGCGCGATGACGTGCCTGTTGAACTCCTGAGCTTTTCGCGCGCGTTCGGCAAGGGTGAGGGAACTGGTGAAGGTGAAGCCATCGAAATGACGTACGAGTTCTTCGCGGCCGTTTTCCGGGGTGCCGAGGAGATCCAGTATGAGGTGCGCCGAGAACGGTTCGGAGAACGCCTCGATGAAATCGATGGGAGGCGTTCCCATGTCGTCGATGAGATCGTTCGCAAGCCGAACTGCACGGGGCCGGAGGTTTTCTATCCGGGCTGGTGTGAACAATCCCGCGACGAGGCGCCGCAGGCGCGTGTGGTCCGGCGGGTCCGAGTTCATCAGGGAGCCCACCAAACGCGGCGGCGCGTCCCGCGCGAGGGCCAGATCCGCGTCGGCGTGCCCGAGTCGCAGCGCCTCCACGCTGAAGGAGGCGCTGCCGAGAATGGCCCGGACGTCCTCGTAGCGGACGGCCAGTACGGCTTCGTCGCTCGTGGGAAAGACCACGCGTCCCAGCGGATCGTGCGACTGCCGCCTGCGGTGCTCCGGCGGAGGGCCGCCGAAAGGACCTGGCTCGAACGGGAAATTACGCATTGTCGTCACCTGCCTACACCCGTGATGCTGGTGAAGTCGCCGGTGTCAAAAGCCGGCACGTCGAAGTTCTAGCCGGCCGCGATGTCGGACACCGCCATGCCGAAAATCGTGCACCTTGCGTCGTTGACAAATGATGGAAAAAACGTTGAATCGACGGAGTAACCTCGGCGGCCATAATGGAAGGACACCGGATTGGAGAGCGGATACCCGTCGAGTTCCGGTTGTCGGGAGCATCGAGGCACACGTGGACGGACGTTCCGTTGACGTGGGGCCGGCGCACCAACGGTTACATGCTCACGCTGGGCCTCACCCCGCCCACAGAGCACCACGCACCCGGTCGTAGACCAGGTCGATGTGCCAGTCACGCAGATAGCCGATGATCTCTTCGACTCCGGGCGCCCGGCCGACCAGCTCCCCGGTCAGGAGGAGATAGAGAGCCGGCAGGCGGGCCACGAGGTGGTCCTCACGCACGTACAGGTTCTTGGGCCGCTGCGGATCGGCGTGGGAGGCGCTGGTGTGGCCGTGCCGGCGGCGGTAGGCGGCCCGATTGCCGGACCAGCAGGACTCCTGCCGCCGGCGGCAGGAGCCGCAGCGCAGCAGCCCGGCCAAGCGGTACGTGCGACCGGAACGGCCGGAGGGGGCGCGGATGCCCTGAACGGCGACGAAGTCGCTCTGGCTGACCAGGGCCTCGTGCGCGGGCCGCTCAGAGATGCCCAGTCCTCGGGCGGACTCCACCGCTGAACCTGGCGATGACCCAGGCCTGTATTCGACGTGTCGACCAGGTCGTACGCCGACGGCTGCCGGTTCCACACCTCATGGCTGGTATAGCGGGGATTGGCCAGGATCGCGCGGACCGTGGTCAGCGTCCACCGCGCGGCACTCCGATGCGCATTGCGCTGCCGGTCCGCCGCCGACGGGCAGGGGACTTCCATGTCGTTCAGGGCACGAGTGATCCGCGCCAGGCTATGCCGAGCCAGTCGCCGGCCGAACATTCACTTCACGATCTCAGCGGTCGCCGGATCCGGCTCCAGCCGATACCCGTACGGTGGCCGGCCGCCCAGGTACCGCCCCTGTTCGCTCACCTGCGCGGCCATTGCCGTCCGTACCCGGATCCGCCATAAGGACGCCGGAGGTGCCCTGTGTGGCGAGGCGGAGACCATGGCGTGAGTCATCGAGGTCAGGAGAGGGATGCGAACCATCGCCCCGCCGCGTGCCAGCGCTCGACGGTAGGGAACCCGGATCGCCCGGCAAGAGAGGCGATATCGTCGATCGAGACTGTCGCCCAGGTGAACCAGTCGCCCGTGCGTCCGGCCTGGCGCAGCCGTACGGTGTGAACCCCGCTCTGTGCACCCGGCGGAGAGAGTTCGGTGATCACCGCTCCACCTGACCTGACCAGTTCGCGCAGGCGCCTGAGGAGGACTGCGGGGTCGCCGCCGATGCCGATGTTGCCGTCGACCAGGAGCGCCTCGGCCCACCGCCCGGTTCCTGGAAGGGGCTCGAAGACGCACCTGCGCAGCGCCAGGCCGCCTGCGCGGCGGGTCAGCTCCACGGCCAGGGGAGTGATGTCGATGCCCAGGGCGGGAACCCCCATCCGGGTGAGCGCCACGGTCAGCCTTCCTGGTCCCGAACCGACATCGAGAGTGGGCCCGCAGCATCGGGCCAGAATATGCTCGTCGCCTTCGTTGTACCGGAGCCAGCGCTCGGCGGAGAGCGGCCGTATTCGGCCGTCGGCATATTCGATGTCTACGTTTCCGCCTTTGAGACTTTCTTCGTAGAAAGCGCCGATCACGCGGCTCTTCCATTGGGGCGGACGCCGGGAAGGATGCCTGCCGGTATGTTCAAGCGACTACTTGTGATCACGCAGTCACGCTACCCCGGCAGGTTGGTGACGATCCTTACGAAGCTGTTGAGGACGGGGAGCTGCGACCGCCTGGCAAAACCGCGTCCATCACGCCCTCGGCGAAGCGTCAAAGTGCGGCAGGGCGGGACAAGTCGCATGCCCTAAGGGGGACACAGAGGCCAATGACCCAAACCACGGGATCGGCCATGAAACCGTATTTCCACGGACCCGAACTGGTCATTTCTCGGGACGACGTCATCTCTTCGTAAGAGAAGGGGCGCTCTCGCCGCGTTAGCGTCGGCCCATGGAGATCGACGTGGTTCTGCCCTGCCTGAATGAGGAGGCGGCCCTGCCCTGGGTGCTTGGGCGCATGCCGCCTGGTTTCCGCCCGATCGTGGTCGACAACGGTTCGACCGACGAATCCGCGAGGGTCGCGACAAAGTTCGGCGCGACGGTGGTGGCTGAGCCTCGGCCCGGATTCGGCGCCGCGTGCCACGCGGGGCTGACGGCCGCGACGGCGGACGTGGTGTGCTTCATGGACGCCGACGCGTCCCTCGATCCCGGGCAGTTGCCGCGCGTCGCCGGGCCGGTCCGGGCGGGTGAGGCCGATCTGGTACTCGGTCGCCGCGTCCTTGGACCGGGCTCATCCTGGCCGGTGCACGCCCGGCTCGGCAACGCCGTGCTGGCTCGCGAGCTGCGCCGCCGTACTGGTGCCGACCTGCACGACCTGGGGCCGATGCGGGCGTGCGGACGTGCCGCCCTGCTGGCCTTGGAACTGGCGGACCGGCGGTTCGGCTACCCCCTGGAGATGGTGCTGCGCGCCGGTGCGGCCGGCTGGCGGATCGCCGAGGTCGAGGTGGACTATCTGGCCCGTACGGGGCGGTCGAAGGTGACCGGTACGGTACGCGGCACGCTACGGACAATCGGTGACATGCGCCGGGTCATGGCCGACAGGGCAGTATGACGTGAGTTCGCACCATACCGACGGCGCGCAACTCCTGGTGATCGCTAAGGAGCCCATACCGGGAAAGGTGAAGACCCGCCTGACCCCGCCCTGCACTCCGCGCGAGGCCGCGGCACTGGCCGGCGCCGCGCTGGAGGACACGTTGCGGACGGTCGCCCGGGTTCCGGTGGCCCGCCGCGTGATCGCTCTCGATGGGGCTCCCGGGGCGTGGCTGCCCGCCGGGTTCACGGTCGTTCCGCAGCGCGGCGACGGCCTGGACGAACGGCTCGCCGCCGCCTTCGACGACGCCCACCGGAAGTCGCCCACCCCGATCGTGCTCATCGGCATGGACACACCACAGGTGTCCCCCGACCTGCTGGCTGAAGCCGTGTCGTCGCTCGGCACCCACGACGCGGTGTTCGGTCCCGCGACGGACGGTGGGTTCTGGCTTCTCGGGCTGCGCGTCCCCGACCCCGATCTGCTGCTCGGCGTGCCGATGTCCGAGCCGACCACAGGAGAGATCCAGCTGAACAGACTGATTGAGGCCGGAATGAGCGTCGCCTGCCTGCCGTGCCTGACCGATGTGGACACCATGGCGGATGCGGTGGAGGTGGCGGCGCTGGCTCCCCACTCACGCTTCGCCGCCGCGCTCGCCGGAACGGCGGTATTGTGATGCCCCCTTCTCGCAAGGCGAAGGTGCTGGTCACCGGCGCGGCCGGGTTCATCGGGAGCCATGTGACGGAGGCGCTGGAAGCGGCCGGACACGAGGTGGTCCGTCTCGACCTCAGGACCGGCGACGATGTGCGCGACGCCGCCACGCTCGACCGGTCGATGGCAGGGGTCGATGTCGTCGTGCACCAGGCGGCCAAGGTCGGGCTCGGAGTGAATGTGGCCGACCTGCCGGACTACGCCTCGGTCAACGTGTACGGCACGGCCGTGCTGCTCTCCGCGATGGCCCGGCACGAGGTCGGGCGGCTGGTGCTGGCCTCCTCGATGGTGGTCTACGGCGAGGGCGCCTACGACTGCCCGAGCCACGGCCGGGTACGGCCCGCGCCGCGTGACGCCGTCGCCCTGGCTCGCGGGCTCTTCGAACCTCGTTGCCCTCGGTGCGACTCGGAGGTGGTCTACGCCGCCATCGATGAGAGCGCGCCGACGGATCCCCGCAACGCGTACGCCACCAGCAAGCTGGCGCAGGAGCATCTGGCCGCCAACTGGGCGCGCGAGACCGGCGGCACGGCCGTGGCGTTGCGGTACCACAACGTGTACGGGCCCAGGATGCCCCGGGACACGCCGTACTCCGGGGTGGCGGCGATCTTCCGGTCCGCGCTGGAGGCCGGTCGAGCCCCTAGGGTGTTCGAGGACGGCGGGCAGTTGCGGGATTTCGTCCACGTCCGCGACGTCGCGCGCGCGAACGTCGCCGCGCTCTCCGGCGGCCGGCCGGGCCTGCTGGCCGCCTACAACATCGCCAGCGGGGAGCCGCGCAGTGTCGGTGACATGGCGGTGGCATTGGCCACGCACCATGGCGGGCCGGAGCCGGTGACGACGGAGGAGTACCGGCTGGGCGACGTCCGGCACATCGTTGCCGCCCCGTACAAGGCGGGTGCGGAACTCGGATTCCACGCCCGGGTCGGTTTCGACGAGGGGATGAGGGAGTTCGCCACCGCGCCCCTGGCCTGTCCGGCGTGAGCTGCCGCGCGGCGGGAACGGCCGTCCTGCTGGTCGCCCTTGTCGGCACGCTCGTGCCGGCGATCGGAGAGGAAGCCGTTCCCGCGGATCGCCACGGCCTGTTCTGGCCGTACGTGCTCGCGTGGGCGATCTTCTACGCGGCGGTGTGGGCCGTGCGCGGGCTGCCGAGGCGTCAGGCGATGTCCCTGGTGATCGTCGGAGGGATCGCCGTAACCGTCACCGGCCTCCTCTCTCCCCCCGCGACCAGCACCGACTCCTACCGCTACGCCTGGGATGGACGGGTGCAGGCCGCGGGCGTCTCGCCCTACGATCACGCTCCGGCTGAGGCGGAACTGGTGCCGCTGCGCGACTCCTGGCTCTTCCCCCGCGGTGCCGGCTGCGAGGGACCCGATCGATACCCGCTGCCATCAGCGGACCTGATGACGTCGTGCACGCGGATCAACCGCCCCGCCGTGCACACGATCTATCCGCCCCTGGCGGAGGCGTATTTCCTCCTGGTACACGGACTCTCGCCCGAAGGCGCACGACACAAGCCGCTGCAGGTCGGCGGTGCGCTCCTGACGTTCGCGACCTCAGCCGTGCTGCTGATCGCGCTCAGCCGCCGGGCCGGCACCCGGGACAACGCTCCGGCGTACACCGCCTGCTACGCGTGGTGTCCCGCCGTCCCGCTCGAACTGGTGAACAACGCCCACGTCGACGCGCTCGGCGTCCTGCTCGCCGTCATCGCCCTCACCACCGCGAACAGGTACAGGGTGCTCGGCGGCGCGCTGTTCGGCGCGGCGACCGCCGTCAAGCTGCTGCCCGCCGTCACCGTCCCCGGAGCGCTCTCCGGGGTCCTCGCGAAAGGCGGAAAAACGCCGACGAGGCGGATGCTCGACACCCTGGCCGTCCTGGGCCCCGCCGCTCTCGTCGTGGCGCTCGCCTATCTGCCGTACGCGCTCGCCTCGCGCGGCTCGGTGCTCGGATACTTCTTCGGCTACCTGACCGAGGAGGGTTACGACGATGCCGGCAGCAGGGACCGGTACGCGTTGCTGAGACTGCTCCTTCCCGATTCGTGGGCGTTCCCGGCGGCCCTCGTCATCCTCGGGATCGCGATCTTCCACGTACTCCGCCACGGTGACGCGGACCGGCCGTGGCAAGGCGCCCTGCTGGTGACCGGAGTGGCGTTCCTCGTGTTCACGCCCGGCTATTCCTGGTACGCCGTGCTGGTCGTCGCTCTGGTCGCCCTCGACGGCCGGTGGGAGTGGCTCGGCGTCCCGCTGGCGAGTGGCGTGGCGTACATGGGCACCGGCTCCGGGACCATCGCCTACGCCCTTGCCGCGCTGGCGGTGGCCGCCGGGCTCGTCGCACGCGCGGCCCGTCACTCTCCTGACAGCGCGTACGACGCCCCGAGGTTGCGAAGAGGATGAACCGCCGGACATTGCCGAAAGGGTGCCGGGGCGTGGCTTTGGAAAGCCCGTTTCCGGCAAGGAGCCCGAACAGCCGACATTGGATTTCGAGGGGATCGGTGCCGGATGCAGCGCGATCGTGAGGTCAAACCCGGCAAGAAGGGCCGCCTGGCCGCACGTCTCAAGGGGTGGAGCGGGCCACCCGGGCCGTTCCGGCCGGAGTTCTGGCGCAGCCCGCTCCGCGGCCCCTGGCTGACCTCGGTGCTCGGACTGATCCTGCTGGTCGGGATCACCCTCGTCGCGATCACCGGGCTGGTGTCGTACGCCGCCTACGAGCCTCGCCTGCCAGGCAACGACACGACGCCCGGCAGGGGCCTGCTGGGCTTCTACCTGTTCGACTGGCCCACCGACCCGGTCTGGTTGTACCGGGTCACCCAGGGCGCGCACGTCGTCGGCGGGCTGACACTGGTGCCGATCCTGCTGGCCAAGCTGTGGTCGGTCATCCCCAAGCTGTTCTCCTGGCCCCCCGCCCGTTCCGTGGCGGAGGCCGTCGAGCGGGCCAGCCTGCTGCTCCTGGTCGGCGGCGCGGTCTTCCAGTTCGTGACCGGGATACTCAACATCCAGCTCTTCTACGTCTTCCCGTTCTCCTTCTACCCGGCCCACTTCTATGGCGCGTGGATCTTCCTGGCCGCCTTCGCCGTACACGTCGTCATCAAGCTGCCGCGCGTCATCCGCACCCTGCGGACGTACGGCCTGCGCGACTACCTGCGCCTGTCTGTGGCGGACACCCGCCCGGAGCCGCCGGACCCCGATGGCCTGGTCGCCACCGACCCAGCGCCCCCCACGATGTCCAGGCGCGGCCTACTGGCCTTCGCCGGCGGCGGCTCGCTGGTCATGTTCGGCCTGTCCGTCGGCCAGTGCGTCGACGGGCCGTTGCGGCGTACCGCGCTGCTCGCTCCCCATGGGCGCCACTACGGTACGGGCCCCAACGACTTCCAGGTCAACAAGACAGCGGCGAGCCTCGGCGTCACACCAGACCGGACCGGCGAGTCCTGGCGGCTGGCACTCGTCGGACCACACCGGATGGAATTCTCCCGCGAGGACCTGCTGGCGATGCCGCTGTACACCTACGCCTTGCCGATCGCCTGTGTGGAAGGCTGGTCGACCGTCCAGACCTGGACCGGCGTACGGCTGGCCGACCTCGCCCGCCTCGCCGGGACCCGGGCCGGCTCGACAGGTGTCACCGCCAGGTCTCTGCAACGCGGAGGCTATTTCGGTCAGGCCTCGCTCAGCGCCGCGCAGGTCGCCGACCCGCGCTCGCTGCTGGCTCTGCGGGTCAACGGTGCCGACCTGTCCCTCGACCACGGATACCCGGCGCGGGTCATCGTCCCCAACGCTCCCGGAGTGCACAACACGAAGTGGGTGCGCGAGCTCGACTTCACCCAGGAGCGATCGTGAACGGCCGCGGCCGGTGGGCCAGGACCTACGGCGCCCCTCCGTGGCATCTGCTCGTGCTCGCCCTGTGTTTTCTGGTCGCCGGTTACGCCGCCACCCGGGTGGTCGAAGTGGGGATCTGGCCGGGCTTTCTGGTGTGGTTCGTGGGGGCCGTCATCCTCCATGATCTAGTGCTGTTCCCTCTTTACTCCGCCGCCGACTCCGCAGCCCGGTCCGCCACCGCCCATACCCGTCGTCGTGGTCGTACGGCTGCTCGGCGTCGGCCTCGGCCGACGGGGCGGCGGCCGGCGCCGATCAACTACCTGCGCGTGCCGACCGCGTTCTCCGGTCTGCTGCTGCTGGTGTGGTCCCCACTCATCCTGCGCGGCGCCGAGCCCAACTACAGGGCGGCGGTCGGCTTGAGCACCATCCCTTATCTCAACCGATGGATTCTGGTCACCCTGGTGCTCTTCGCCGCCTCGGCACTGCTCTACGTGCTGCGACGCCTGGCCGCAGGGCGGGTCGGCCGTTGAGCGCCCGGCCGATCGGCGACTACGCGATGCTGTCGGACTGCCGGTCCGCCGCGCTGGTCACGTCCGACGGCTCTGTCGACTGGCTGTGCCTGCCCCGTTTCGACAGCCCGGCGCTCTTCGCCCGACTGCTGGACGAAGAGGCCGGCTTCTGGGCGATCCGCCCGGCATGTCCGGCCGAGGTGACCCGCCGGTACGTCGAGGACACCCTTGTGCTGGAGACCACGTTCCGGACGCGCGAGGGCACCTTGGTGCTCCTGGACGCTCTCGCGCTGGGCCGTGGCGAACGTGCGCACGCGCTGGGCACGTCATCACCCGGCCTGCTCCTTCGCCGGCTCGCATGCACCGAAGGGCGGGTGCCTGTGGAGATCGTGTATGCGCCCCGGCCCGAGTTCGGGCTCGTCCGCCCGCTGATGCAACCGGTCCGCGGCGGCCTGATCGCCCGTGGAGGCGCCGACGTGCTCACCCTGTCCAGTCCGGTGGAATTCCGGACCAGCGGTTCGGTCGCGGACGCAGCTCTCACCCTGCGCGCGGGACAGAACGTCGGCCTGGCCCTGCAGGCCGGCCGGGCCTGGGCGCCCGACCCGCCGCGCCGTACCTCCTGGGCCGTCGCGCGCCGGATCCGCGACACCATCGCGGGATGGCGCTCCTGGTCACGCGGTCACGCCGACTACGAGGGGCCCTGGCGCCGGCACGTCAACCACAGCGGCCGGGTTCTACGCGCGATGACCTACGCCCCGACGGGGGCCATGGTGGCCGCAGTCACCACCTCCCTGCCGGAGAGCATCGGCGGAGAGCGCAACTGGGACTACCGCTACACATGGGTCCGCGATGCCAGCTTCACCCTGCACGCCCTGAACACGGCCACCTGCGAGGAGGAGGAAACGGCTTTCTTCACCTTCCTGTCCCGCGCATGCGCGACCCAGGTCGACGCGGACCCGGACCTGCAGATCATGTACGGCATCGACGGTGAGCGCGACCTGAGCGAACGGCGGCTACCGCAGCTGCGGGGGTGGCGGGACAGCGCACCCGTGCGGGTCGGCAACGACGCCTGGCGTCAGCGTCAACTCGACGTGTACGGCGAACTGCTCGACGCCGCCCACCAGACCTACCGGGACATCGGCCCGTTCGACCCCCTCACCCGCTCGCTGCTGATCGGAGTGGCCGAGACCGCCGCGCGCCGCTGGCAGGAGCCGGATCAGAGTCTGTGGGAGATCCGAGGCCCCAGCCGGCACTTCACGCACTCCAAGCTGATGTGCTGGGTGGGACTGGACAGGGCGATCGCCCTGTCCCCGGTGCTGGGGGCCGCCTCCCGGGTCGCCGACTGGACGCGCGTCCGAGACGAGATCCACGCCGCGATCCTGACCCGCGGATGGAATGAGCAGGCGGGTGCTTTCACCCAGACGTTCGACGGCACCCAGGTCGACGCCTCCACCCTGATGATGCCCCTGGTCGGATTCCTGCCGCCGGACGACCCGAGAATCCGCTCCACCGTGCAGGCCGTCGCCACCCGGCTGACCGACGCGAGAGGGCTGGTGTACCGCTACCGTTCCGCCGACGGGCTGGCCGGCCTGGAGGGCCCGTTCCTGCTGTGCACCTTCTGGCTCGCTCACGCGCTGGCCCTCATGGGTCAGGACGTCGCGGCCGGGCGGGCGTTCGAGACCGCCGCCGCCTGCGCCAATGATGTCGGCCTGCTCAGCGAAGAGGTGGAGCCCACCACAGGAGAGGCGATCGGCAACTACCCTCAGGCCCTCAGCCACATCGGCCTGATCAACGCCGCCCGCGCCATCGGGGACGCCCGGGGCGCAGACGACATAGGCGGACGCGCAGAGCCCGGCTGAACGCTCAGCCGGGCGCGGGTGCACGTCAGGCAACGGGAATCCGGTGTATGGGGCCGGGGATGGCGGTGGGCCATGTGCGTTCGGTGGCGCTCAGCCCTCGGACACAGGATTACCCATGAGGAGCTCGCCCCGAAGGGCGGGCTCTTCTGTGTTGAGCTCAGTTACGACGCGGGTCGCCACGTGGCGGACGATGGCCAGGCCATTGGCTCGTCATGCAGAGACGATCTCTGCCGGCCCTTCCTCCGGCGACCTGTCGGCGGGCTCCCGTATCGTACGCGTCCATGATCGGCTTACCTCGGTCCCTCACCCAAGGACTTGCGGCCGTGCTGCTGCTGGGATGCCTCGCCTCCGACGCCCTGCTCGAAGGCGATGGCTATTTCTGCGGTTTCGTTGGCAACACGATGTCCTGCGGCTCCCCCGAGCGCGACGCCGCCATGGCGGCCGCCATGCTCACACCCGCCGAGGCCCGCTCCATCGGCTGCCCGCCGCTCTACGTGGGACAGCAGCGGGAGCCGGAGTTCGGCGAGGTGCTGCCGACCCCCGAGTCCACCACCTTCGCCATCCGTACCCCCGACCCGGCGCTCGCCGCCCGCGTCAGCGACGCGTGGGGCCGGATCGAGCGCTGGCTCGCCGCGCACGCCTCAGCCACCCTGCGCAAGCTGCGCTTCGGCGCCGAGCCGGAACGCCTGGCCCAGTGGGAGCACTACGCGGGCCGCCGCCTGCCCGACGACCTGTACGCCTCCTATCTGCGCCACAACGGTGCGGCCGGCAACCTGGGCGACGGCTTCCGGCTCCCCGGCGGGTACGGCCTGCTGGAGATCAACGACATCGACTACATCAACATGAGCAAGTGCCAGAGCCTCGTCCTGGCCGGTGACCTGGCGGACGCCGACCCCGAGCACGGCACCTGGCACGGCAGCCTGCTGCCCACCGGCACCGACGCCTCAGGGCATGACCTGTTCGTCGAGCCCCGCACCGGCCGGGTGGGCGAGGCGGCCTTCGGCGAGCGGCTCCGCTACGACGGCCCGATGGGCTTCCCGTCCCACGCGGCGATGCTGGAGGCGCTGGCCGCCGCGCTGGAGAGCGGCGCCGCGATGGGCGGCTCTTACCCGACAGTGACCGGGAGCTGCGAGCTGCGCTGGGCCGCGGAGCCCGCTCCGTTGCCGGGCGGGTGCGCGGGCGAACCGCGTCCGACCCCCACACCGACCCCCACACCGACCCCACAGCCGCCCACCCACGCGGAGAAGCGCGCCACCGGCTGCCTGCCCGCCCGCCGCGCCGTCGTCGTGCGCACCCCGCGAGCCGCTGTCACGGCCGAGGTGAACGCCACCTGGCGGCGCATCGAGCGCTGGCTCGCCCGGCACGCGCCCGCCACGTACACGAGCCTGCGCCCGCCCGCCACGCCGCTGGCGATCGCCCAGGCGGAGGCCGCCATGGGCGCGCGCTTCCCCGACGACCTGCGGGCCTCGCTGCTACGCCACGACGGGGCGAGCGACTGGGGCTTCTCCTTCCCGCCCGTCTACACCTCCATGTCGGTACGCGGCATTCGGCGCGACTGGCAGGCGAACTGCGACATCACACTCGACGACCCGGAGCTGAGCACCTACTGGTGGCACGGCCGCCTGATCCCCTTCGGCTACGACGTCACCGGCGGCAACCTGTTCGTCGACCCGGACACCGGCCGCACCGGCAGCTTCCACAGCGAGGACGGCCTGCACACGGGCGACGGCGACATCTGGCCCTCCTACCTGGCCCTGCTCAAGGTCACCGCCCGCGCCCTGGAACGGGGCGAGCCAGTTCGCGGCCGGCAGCCCCGCGTAGAGAAAGACCGCCTGGACTGGCGCTACAAGGATTAGACGCTCACCCGCGGCCGCCTACGCCCCAGACAGCACACACACCTGGCCTTCTGTGCTACGGGCAGCTTCTCTTGTAAGGCTCGTCTCGGGTGTATTGCTGCCATTCCTGGGGCGTGAGCGATCGGCCCGCCAGAGCACACACCGCTGAGTGCAGGTCACGAGGCATGCCCACTCCCCACAGCCGTACCGTGGCGTCGTTGCCGCCGGAGGCCAGGCGGGATCCGTCCGGGCTGAAGGCCACCGACCGCACCCCTTCGGCATGGCCGGTCAGGGACGTGCCGAGCTGCTTGTGAGTGGCCGTGTCCCACAGTCTGACCGTCCCGTCGTCCCCTCCGGAGGCCAGACGGGACCCGTCCCGGCTGAAGGCCACCGACCGCACCCCCTCGGCGTGGCCGGTCAGGGACGTGCCGAGCTGCTTGTGAGTGGCCGTGTCCCACAGTCTGACCGTCCCGTCGTCCCCTCCGGAGGCCAGACGGGACCCGTCCCGGCTGAAGGCCACCGAGTACACCTCCATTTCGTGGCCTCTCAAGGGGGTGCCGAGTTGTTCGCGGGTAGTCGTGTCCCACAACCGGACCGTCCCGTCGTTCCCGGCGGAGGCCAGGCGGGACCCGTCGGGACTGAATGCCACCGCGTGTACCCAGTCGTTGTTGCCGGTCAAGGGGGTGCCGAGCTCCTGGCCGGTCGCCGTGTCCCACAACCGGAGCGTCCCGTCGCTCCCTGCGGAGGCCAGGCGGGACCCGTCCGGGTGGAAGGCCACCGAGTACACCGCCCCCTGTTCGTGGCCTCTCAAGGGGGTGCCGAGTTGTTCGCGGGTGGCCGTGTCCCACAGTCTGATCGCCGCGTCTTGCCCTGTGGAGGCGAGGCGGGACCCGTCCCGGCTGAAGGCCACCGAGAACACGGTCGTGTCGTGGCCGGTCAGGGGAGGGCCGAGTTGCCTGCCGGTCACCGTGTCCCACAACCGGATCGTCCCGTCTCCCCCGGCGGAGGCCAGGCGGGACCCGTCCGGGCCGAAGGCCACCGATGTCGCCCCGCCGTTGTGGCCGGTCAGGGGGGCGCCGAGTTGTTCGCGGCTGGCCGTGTCCCACAACCGGACCGTCCCGTCCCCTCCGGCGGAGGCGAGGCGGGACCCGTCCCGGCTGAAGGCCACCGAGAACACGGTCGTGTTGTGGCCGGCCAGTGGGGTACCGAGTTGTTCGCGGGTGGCCGTGTCCCACAACCGGACCGTCCCGTCTCCCCCGGCGGAGGCCAGGCGAGACCCGTCCGGACTGAAGGCCACCGAGAGCACCCCGCGTTCGTTGCGTCCGAGGGGGGCACCGAGTTGTTCGCGGGTGGCCGTGTCCCACAGTCTGACCGTTCCGTCTTCCCCTGCGGAGGCCAGGCGGGACCCGTCCCGGCTGAAGGCCACCGATGTCACCGTGCCGTTGTGGCCGATCAAGGGGGTGCCGAGTTGTTCGCGAGTGGCCGTGTCCCACAGTCTGACCGTACGGTCGGTGCCGGCGGAGGCCAGGCGGGATCCGTCCGGGCTGAAGGCCACCGATGTCGCCGTGCCGTTGTGGCCGGTCAGGGGGGTGCCGAGTTGTTCGCGGGCGGCCGTGTCCCACAACCGGACCGTCCCGTCTCCCCCGGCGGAGGCCAGACGGGACCCGTCCCGGCTGAAGGCCACCGAGCGCACCCCCCGTTCGTCACGGCCGAGGGGAGCGCCGAGCTGCCTGCCGGTCGCCGCGTCCCACAACCGGAGCGTCCCGTCCCTCCCTGCGGAGCCCAGGCGAGACCCGTCCAGGCTGAAGGCCACCGAGAACACCGAGCCGCTGGGGTCGGCGAGAAGTGCTCGACCGGGACGGCCGAGCACGGTGGCCATGCTCGCCCGCGCTTCGCTGGTGGGCGAGATGGTCCAGGCTGTCGCGGCCAGGCGCGCGGAGGCCGGAGGATCGTTGGACAGTTTCTCGCTGTCGGCGGCCAGCTGTCGAGACAGGATGTCGGCGCTTCGGCGTAGCGCCATATCACGCTGCTGCTCGGCCTCCTGACCGAGGCGCACCGCGCTGATGGCGGTGACGATCGCGATCACCAACAGGCCGGACAGCAGCACGAAGACACCCTGCCAGCGGCGACGGCTCCGGCTGGCGGCACGGGCACCGGCATGGAGAAAGTCTTCGGCAGGACCGCTCAGGCCCGGATAGCGGTCGGTGTCCGAGCGCCACCGGGCCGCCATGGCGAGACCGGTCTCCAGCCGGATCCCGCGGTAGAGGAACGAAGGGTCGCGTCCCGCGTCGTTCCACTCGGCGGCGTCATGCACGATCTCCCCGTGCAGCACCCGGTCGGCCTGATCCTCGGCCAGCCATGTGCTCAGGCGTGGCCATGCGGTCATCAGCACGTCGTGGGCGAGTTCGACAGTCCTGGCTCCAGGGACCGGCGCGGGGGAACTCCCGGCGACCATCAGCCGGGCCTCGGTGAAGGCGGCCACCACCTGCTCTACACGTTCTGGCCGGCCCGGCGCGCACGAGGTGGTCAGTTCATCCAGGGTCACCCGGCGGCGGGTCGCCTGCCCGTCGGCGCCGATCAGGGCGAGCGACAGGAGGGCGCGCCGGGCGATCGCCTGCTGCCCGGCGTCCAAGGCATGGTAGACGTCCTCGGCGGCGGCGTTGACCGCTGAGGCCACACCGCCGGAACGGTCATATCCGTGCCGGGTCAGCCGGCCGTCCTGGCGGTTCTCCCACGTGCGCACCATCGCCATGGACAAAAGCGGCAACGCCCCCACCGTCGTCCCGCCGTACGACGAGCCTGCCGGCGCACGGAGGTGACCGGCCAGCTCACGTACCACCTGCTCCGCCAGGCCCTCTTCCACGGTGAGTCCGGCCGCTGCCGCCGGCCCGGTGATCGCTCGTTGCAGCTCCGCGTCGCTCATCGGCCCGAGCACGAAAACGCGCTCCTCCAAGGCCCGGGCGAGCTGCGGGTAGGCGGCACAGCGATCGACGAAATCACCGCGCGTGGCCACGATCACCGGCCCCGTCGCGACGGCGATCGCCTCCAACGCCGCCACGAACGCCTCCGCCTCCTCCGCAGGCGCCTCCGTCGCTAGAGTGAAGAGCTCCTCGAACTGATCGACCACGATCACCAGCCGGCGCGGCGGCTCATCGGACCCGGCTTGGCGGCGGCGTACCCCTTCGGCGCTCAGCACCTGCCGAGCCCGCGCCTCTCCCCGGCCGGGATCGCGTCGC
This sequence comes from Nonomuraea wenchangensis, assembly GCF_900111685.1. Taxonomy (GTDB): domain Bacteria; phylum Actinomycetota; class Actinomycetes; order Streptosporangiales; family Streptosporangiaceae; genus Nonomuraea; species Nonomuraea wenchangensis. The sequence goes on along the minus strand of NZ_FOHX01000004.1, from coordinate 194,628 downwards.
AGCTCCTCCAGCACCGCATCGGGATCGGCGCCGCATCGTACCGCCAACTGCACCGCCAGCTCCTGCAACGGCCGCGCCCCCGGGGTGAGGGTCAGCTGCGGCCAGTCCGCATCCGCCGCCAGCGCGGGCAACAGCCCGGCGTGCAGCAGCGAGGACTTGCCCACGCCCGAGGCCCCGGTCACCACCACCAGGCCATGACCGCAGGCCGTGACCATGGCGACCAGCCGGGCGACGGCCTGTCCTCGCCCGTAGAAGAGCTCCGCCTGAGCAGGGCCGAACGGCGCCAGCCCTTGATACGGGCAGCCGCCGCTCCACCTCGTCCCGCCCTCCGCGCCCGCCACCCCGCCCAGGCGGCGCCCCAGATCACGGATCTGCCGGCCCAGCTGGTCACGCATCACCAGCAGCAGCGCTGTCTGCTGCTGGTAATGCGCCCTGTCCAGGCGGCGCTCGGCGTCCTGCCGGTACAGGGTCTGCTGAATCTGCCCGGCAGCCGCGTCCAGCCGCCCCAGCATCGGCTCCAGCGCCGCGTTCTGCCGGCCCAGCTCGGCGAACCCGACCACCAACTCCTCCAGCAGCCGCTCCTGCCCGCCCACGAGCGCCTCACCGATGGCCGCCTGCGCAGCGTCCACTGCGGTCAGCGCGGCGACCAGCGCTTCCGCCAGAGCATCGGCACGAGCGTCCCCGGCCTGCAACGCCTCCTCCAGCCGAGCCGCCAGCTCACGCTCCATGTCGGCGGAGGACTCCGCGCCATCGCCCCGGGAACGGTCTCGAGCAGCAGCCAAGGCCGCGCTGATCAAGTCGGACAGCACGTTCGCCCCGACGGACCCGACAACCCCGATCCCCGCCACGAGCACGGCGGTACCCGGCCCGGCGACGAGCAGGGGCGTAAGTGCACTAGCGCACAAGGCCGCCAGCAACGCGCGCGGCGTCCCCCAGGTGAACGCCCGCCCGCCCGCCCGCGCCACCCGCCGCACCCACGTGCGAGCGCCCTCCTGTGCCGCGGCGACCTGCTGCGGCGTCAGGACGTCCCTGCCCGGCTCCGGCGGCTGCGCCCCCTGTCGATCCAAACGATGCTCCTGACCCCGTGACGCCATCCGAACAGATCCCCTGACACCGCATCTGTGGTGTTATCGGCTCGGTCTCGCTCCGTGCTACCGCTTGCAGTGAATCAGCGCGCGCCTGGCAGGTGCAGCAGATGGGGCACTATGCGCTCAGCGGAACTCCCTGAACAGCCGAGCCCGCCGGTGAAGAGCCCGCGGGGTCGTCATCCACACCGCGCCGTACAACGACCTGATGAGGGGGATGTAGGGGGTTGGCCGGGTCTTCTGGACGCTATTGACTCACGCGACATGAGCCGTGCTTACGATCCCGACCTGCTGCCGTACGTCGAGACCATCCCCAGCGTGGAGCTGAGCGAGTTCATCAAGCGGGACGCTCCGCCCTTCGACCCCGCCACCATGGATCCGGCCGTCATCGAGAGGATGGCGAAACTCCTGCCGCAGTACACACCGGAGAGGCCGGTGACGGTCGAGGACAGGGTGATCCCGGGTGACGTGCGAGTCCGCCTCTACAGGCCCGAGAGCAGCACTCCGCTCCCTGCGCTGATCTACCTGCACGGCGGCGGGTTCGTCTCGGGCGAGCTGGACTTCTTCCAGGTCAGGAACCTCCGCTTCGCGGACCGGGTCCCGGCGGTGGTGGTCGCCGTCGACTACCGGCTCGCCCCCGAGCATCCCTTCCCGGCGGCGCTCGAGGACTGCATGGCCACGCTGGAGTGGGTGCACGGGTCCGCGGGCGAGCTGGGCGTCGATCCGGGCAGGATCGCCGCGGGCGGCGACAGCGCGGGCGGCAACCTTTCGACCGCGCTGGCGATGCTCACCCGGGACAGGGGTGGGCCGCCGCTGTGCTTCCAGCTGCTCGACGTGCCCGTCACCGACGACCGGCTGGAGACGCCGTCCATGCGGGACTTCGTCGACACGCCCATGTGGAACAGGGGCGACGCGATCTTGAGCTGGCGGTATTACCTGCCCGGCGAGGACGGGCCGGTCTCGCCGTACGCGGCGCCCGCTCGCGCGGAGGACCTGTCCGGCCTGCCTCCCGCGTACGTGTCGGTCTGTGAGTTCGATCCCCTTCGCGACGAGGGCATCGCTTATGCGCAGCGGCTGGTGCAGGCGGGGGTCCACACCGAGTTGCACATGTATCCGGGCGCCTTCCACGGCGCCGCCGTGATCGCGGACACGGCGCTCACCAGACGAATGAACGAGGACATGATCGAGGCATTACGGCGGGCCCTGCATTCCCTATAAGCCGCGTGCGTCCGGGTGGAGGGCTCGGGCGCACAGGGTGAGCGCTTGCGCGAGTGCCGTGCGGTCCGGGTCGTCCATCTCGGCGAGCATGACGGCCTCGATCTCGTCGAGGGAACGGTCGCATCGCCGGAGGGTGTCCAGGCCTTTCGGGGTGAGGCGGGTGCGCAGGGCGCGGCCCCCACGGGGATGCGGGTCGCGGCGGATCAGGCCGCGTTGTTCGAGATCGCGGATGACCAGGTTCATCGCCTGCGGAGTGACGAAGGCGATGCGGGCCAGGTCGGCCGAGGACGGGGCGTCGCGCAGGCGCAGCTCGCTGAGCGCCATGTATCCGGTGGTCGTCATGCCGTGCCGGGCGAGCGCTTCGTCCAGGCACGCGCGGATGCGGCGTTCCAGCCGGAACACCAGGTAACTCACGCGGGGCGGCGGTGTGTCCGGCGCAGCGGCCGAGGGGGCACCCGGATCGATCACCAGGAGACGATATCGCGACCCGACAGAACGGGCTCCGATGTAAGTTTCTCGCCCCGTTATCAAGGACCTTGATAGCAAGTTACTTGATAACCAGGGGAAACGACTCCTTGCCAGGTGAAGCCGCGGGCGTGCGCACCGAGCGGGCGTTGACGGTGGGTCGTGACGCTTCTATTTTCCAGCGACCGACGCCATTACGCGGCGGACGGATCCGCGGCACGCGGCGCCGCGGATATGGAGAGGAGGAGCGCGAATGAGACGATTGACCACGGTGCTGGCCGGTGCCTGCGCCGCGGCGCTCTTTGCCGTCATGACCGTGGTGCTCGGATCGCCGGCCGTCGCCGCCACCCTGGTGGAGGTGACCAGCTTCGGCAACAACCCGGGCAACATGCGGATGCACGTCTACGTGCCGGACTCGCGCCCGGCCTCGCCGGCGATCGTCGTGGCGATGCACGGCTGCGGCGGCTCCGGTCCCGGCTTCTATCAGGGCAGTGAGTTCGCCTCGCTGGCCGATCGGTACGGCTTCGTCGTCATCTACCCGACCGCCACCCAGTCGGCGGGGTTCGGCAACTGCTTCGACACCTGGTCGGACGCGGCCAAGCAGCGCGGCGGCGGCAGCGACCCGGTCTCGATCCTCTCGATGATCGATTATGTCGAGCGGACCTATCAGGGAGACCCGAACCGCGTCTACGCCACCGGAAGCTCGTCCGGCGGCATGATGACCCAGCACATGCTCGCCGTCCACCCCGACGTGTTCAAGGCAGGGGCCTCCTTCATGGGCGTGCCCTTCAACTGCTTCGCCGGCGCCTCCGACTACCCACCGGGAAGCAGCAGGTGCACCGGCGGGAGCATGGACCGTACGCCCCAGCAGTGGGGTGATGCGGTCCGCCAGGCGTACCCCGGATACTCCGGTCCCCGCCCGCGCATCCAGCTGTGGCACGGCACCGGCGACACTCTCGTGCCCTACTCGCTGCTGCGGGAGTCGATCGAGCAGTGGACCAACGTGTTCGGGCTGAGCCAGACCCCGACCAGCACCGACACCCCGCAGTCAGGCTGGAGCCGCAGCCGGTACGCCAGTTCGTCCGGCACCGTGCAGGTGGAGGCGTACAGCATCCAGGGCGCCGGGCACGTTCTCCCGCAGAGCGGCATGGCCCGCTACGCCATCGAGTTCTTCGGCCTGACGACCAGTCAGACCGACACCACCCCGCCGACCACGCCGGGCACCCCGGTCGCGTCGAACGTGACCGCCACCAGTGCCACGCTGACCTGGACGGCCTCCACCGACCAGGGCGGCTCCGGCTTGGCCGGCTACAACGTCTACCGCGAGCAGGGCGCCACCGACCCGCAGCTCGGCCAGTCGGCCACCGCCTCGATCACATTGACCGGACTGACCGCCAACACCCAATACCAGGTGTACGTACGGGCGCGTGACGGCGCGGGCAACCTGTCGGGCAACTCCGCGACGGTCACCTTCACCACGGCCGCCACCGGAGGCGACACCACGCCGCCGACCGCCCCGGCCGGGCTCACCGCCTCGGGCACCACCACGACCGGCACCAGCCTGACCTGGACCGCGTCCACCGACGACACCGGTGTGACCGGCTACGAGATCCTGCGCGCTCCCGGCGCGACGGGCGGCACGTTCGCCCAGGTCGGCACCTCGGCCACGACCTCGTACACCGACACGGGCCTGTCCGCGAGCACCACCTACCGCTACCAGGTCCGGGCGCGCGATGCCGCCGGCAACGTCTCGCCGGTCTCCGGCACCGTCCAGATCACCACCCAAGGAGGTACGACCGGCGCCTGCTCGGCCACCCCGACCGTGCAGTCCCAGTGGGGGAACGGATACGTGATCCAGCCGCTGACCGTCACCAACACCGGCACCTCGACGATCACCAGCTGGACCGTCACCTTCACCCTGCCGGCCGGGCACACCCTGACCGGCTCGTGGAACGCCACCGTCACCACCAGCGGCCGGACCGTCACGGTCAAAAGCGTCAGCCACAACGGCACGCTCGCGCCGGGAGCCAGTACCACCAGCTTCGGCTTCCAGGCGAGCAGGCCCAACGGCGACACAGCCCTGCCGTCCGGCTACACCTGCGCCTGAAGGCAAGCCCAGGAGATTCTTGGCTTGCGTACGGCGATGACTCGGGCAAATGCCGGACGCGCCGCCCACCTCCGTGGCGCGCGGCGGCCTACTGTCCTCACGACCGGCCATGACAGCACCGGAGGAGGGGACCCATGTCGGGCAGTGACGTCCGCGGCCTGCTCCCTCCCTTCCTGTTGCTGCTCATCTGCGAGCGGCCCGGTCACGGGTACGACCTGATCGAGCGGTTGGCGCGACTGGGGGCTTCCGACGCGGAGCCCGGCCAGGTCTATCGCGCCCTCCGCTCGCTCGAACGCGCCGGCCATCTGGCCTCCGTCTGGGTCGCCTCGGAGGCGGGGCCGGCGCGCAGGCGCTACGAGCTGACCACCGGCGGCATGGCCGAGCTGCAGGCGTGGATGCGCCGGTTGATCGAGGTCCGGCAGCTGCTGGAGACCTGCCTCACCAGGTGGTCGCGGATCAGCCAGGAAGCGGGCGGCCACGGGTTCCCGGCCGCGCGCGAGCAGGCCGTACTGGAGGAGGTGCCATGGGTGAGGACCCGGCGATGACCGCCGTGTCCGCCGCGTTCGAGCGGCGGATGGGACCGGCGGCCGCCCTCGGGGAGGACGCCGAGCGGATCGTCCGCGCCTGCCAGGACATGGCGGAACGGTTCCGCGGGGGCGGCAAGCTGCTGGTGTTCGGCACCGGGGGGTCGGTGGCCGACGCGCAGCACGTCGCCGTCGAGTTCGCGCATCCGGTCATCATGGGCAAGCCGGCGCTCCCGGCCATCTCGCTGACCACGGACATGGCCGTGGCCACGGGGATCGCCCGCACCCAGGGCCTGGACGGGATCTTCGCCGCCCAGCTGCGGCTGCTGGCCGCGCCGTGCGACATCGCGCTCGGGGTGTCGGCCGACGGCGACTGCGCCGGCGTGCGCAACGGGCTCGCGGCGGCGCGGGCGCTGGGGCTGCTCACGGTGGCGCTCACCGGAGGGCAGGCGGCGCACGAGGCGGACCACGTGCTGGCCGTCCGCTCCGACGACCCGTTGGTCGTCAAGGAGGTTCACATGACGATCTACCACGTGCTGTGGGAGCTCGTACACGTCTTCCACGAGCTGGAGGCGGTCCGATGACGGAGCCGTGCCACGACGAGGTCTGCGTCACGTGCTCCGACGCGGCGGTGCCGGTGCGCGTGCTGCGGCTGCTGGAGGACGGGCTGGCCCTGGTGGAGACGGAGTCGGGGCCGGAGGAGGTCAGCGTGGCGCTGGTGGACGCGCGGCCCGGCGACATCGTCCTGGTGCACGCCAAAGAGGCCATCGGCCCGTACAGGGGCGTACAGGGGAGTGAGTCGTGAGCACGGTCGGTGAGTCCGGTGGGATCGAGGCCCTTTATCCGTTCCTCGCGCCGGCGCCGGTCGATCGGGAGGCCGTCGTCACGGACCTGTGCGCGTCCACCCGGAGGAAGGCCGACGAGATCGTCGCGCTGCGCCGGTCGCTGGTCGCCCTGCACGCCGAGCGTCTGGTGGCGTGCGCGCGGGCGATGGCGGCGGCGTTCGACGCGGGGGGCCGGCTGTTCGCCTTCGGCAACGGGGGGAGCAGCACGGACGCGCAGGCCGTCGCGCAGTTGTTCGCCGCCCCGCCGGAGCCAGCGCACGCGGTCGCGGCGGTCGGGGGCGTCGCGGCCGGCGCGCCGGTGCCGGCGCGGGCGGAGCCGGTGCGCGCGGTCGCCGCGGTGCCGCTCGCCCAGGACGTCGCGCTGCTCACGGCGCTGTCGAACGACGTCGGGTACGAGTTGGTCTTCGCCAGGCAGCTCGCCGCGCTCGGCCGCCCTGGCGACGTGGCCATGGGGCTGTCCACCAGCGGGGGCTCGGCCAACGTGCTCAACGCCATGACGGAGGCGTCCAGGCGCGGCATGCTCACCGTCGGGCTGGTCGGCTACGACGGCGGGCCGATGGCGCAGGAGGATCGGGTGGCGTACCTGTTCGTGGTGCCGTCGGCGTCCGTGCACCGCATCCAGGAGGCGCAGATCACCCTCTGCCACGTGCTGTGGGAGCTGACCCAGCGGGTGCTGACCGGCGAGACGTGACGGGTCATGTCCGGTACGGGGGCACGTCGGATCCGGGTGCGGGTCGAGGGGCTCGTGCAGGGGGTGGGGTTCCGGCCGTTCGTGTGCGGGCTGGCCGGTGCGTACGGGGTGTCGGGGTTCGTCGGCAACGACCCCGGCGGGGTGTTCATCGAGGCGGAGGGCGAGCCGGCCACGCTGGACGCGTTCACGGCCGGCCTGACCGGCCAGGCGCCGCCGCTCGCCCTCGTCGAGCGGGTCTCGGTGGAGCCGGCGGAGCCTGTGGGCGAGTCCGGTTTCCGCATCGTGGCCAGCCGGCAGGGCGAGTTCCCGGACGGCGCGTTGGTGTCGCCGGACGCCGGGACGTGTGCCGCCTGTCTGAGCGAGCTGCGTGACCCGGGCGACCGCCGGCACCGCTACCCGTTCGCCAACTGCACCGACTGCGGGCCGCGCTTCACCATCGTCACCGGCGTGCCGTACGACCGGTGCGCCACGACGATGGCGGACTTCGAGATGTGCGCCGGCTGCGCGCGGGAGTACGGCGACCCCGGTGACCGGCGCTTTCACGCCCAGCCGGTCTGCTGCCCGGCGTGCGGGCCGGCGCTGCGCGCCCTCGGCGCGGACGGCCGGCCGGCGGCCGGGGACCCGGTCGAGGTCGCGGCCCGGTGGCTGGAGGCGGGCCGGATCGTGGCGATCAAAGGGCTGGGCGGCTACCACCTCGCCGTCCTGGCCGCCGACGGATCCGCCGTGGCCGCGCTGCGGGCCCGCAAACGCCGCGAGAGCCGGCCGTTCGCCGTGCTGGCGCCGGACGCGGCGGCGGCCGGGACGCTGGTCCATCTGGACCCGGCTGCCGAGCTGCTGCTCACCGGCGCGCGCCGGCCGATCGTGCTGGCCCCGCGCCGCCGCGACGCCCCGGTGGCCGACCTCGTGGCGCCCGGAGCCCGCGACCTCGGGGTGATGCTGCCGTACACGCCGCTGCACCACCTGCTCGCCGACCGGCTGGCCGCGCCGTACGTGCTGACCAGCGGAAACCTCACCGACGAGCCCATCGCCTACCGCGACGAGGAGGCGCTGCGGCGGCTGGCGGGCCTCGCCGACGGGTTCCTCATGCACGACCGGCGGATCGAGGCGCCGGCCGACGACTCGCTGGTGCGGGTCTTCCGCGGCCGGGAGCTGGTCGTACGCCGATCGAGAGGGTACGCGCCGGCCCCCATAGGCGTGCCGTGGCCGTTCCCCCGGCCGGTGCTCGCCTGCGGAGCCCAGCTCAAGAACACCTTCTGCGTGGCCAGAGGCAACCAGGCGTTCCTGTCGCAGCACATCGGCGACCTGGAGAGCTACGAGACCCTGCGCTCCTTCGCTGAGGGCGTCGAGCACTTCTGCCGGATCTTCGGCGTCCGCCCGGCCGTGGTCGCCCACGACCTGCACCCGGAGTACCTGTCGACCGCGTACGCGCGCGACCGCGAGGGCGTGGACCTGATCGGGGTCCAGCACCATCACGCGCACATCGCCTCCTGCCTGGCCGAGCACGGTCACGGCGGGCCCGTCATCGGGGTGGCGTTCGACGGGCTCGGCCTGGGCGAGGACGGCACGCTGTGGGGCGGGGAGCTGCTCGTCGCCGACCTGGTCTCCTTCAGGCGGGCGGGGCACCTGGAGGCGGTGCCGATGCCGGGCGGCGCGGCGGCGGTGCGGCAGCCGTGGCGGATGGCGGCGGCCTGGCTGGACCGGATCCACGGTGACGCGCTGCCCGGCCTGCCGGTGGCCGAGCGGCATCGGGAGCAGTGGCCGGTGGTCGTCAGGATGGCGCGGGCCGGGCTGAACTCCCCGCTCACGTCCAGCGCCGGGCGGCTGTTCGACGCGGTCGCGGCGATCGCGGGGGTGCGCGACGTGATCGGTCACGAGGGGCAGGCGGCGGCCGAGCTGGAGGCCCGGGTGGATCCCGGCGAGCGGGGGGCGTACCCGGCCCGGCTGATCGAGGGCGAGCCCCTGGTCATCGCCGCGGGCGACCTGGTCGGGGCGGCGGCCGAGGACGTCGCGGCCGGGGTGGACGCGGGACGGATCGCCGCGCGGTTCCACCGTGGGCTGGCCGCGGCGGTGGTCCGCGCGGTCCGGGTGCTGGGCGAGGGGACCGGCCTGCGGACGGTGGCGCTGTCCGGCGGCGTCTTCCAGAACGCGGTCCTGCTGGAGGCCGTGCTGTGCGGCCTGGAACGGGAGCGGTTCACGGTGCTGGTCCACTCCCGGGTGCCGCCGGGCGACGGCGGGATCGCGCTCGGGCAGGCGGTCGTCGCCGCGGCGAACGACCGCCGTTGACCACCCCGTACGGGTCAGCAGATGCGCGGCAGCGGGTCACCGACCAGCAGGTCCACGATCCTGGTGCCGCCGAAGGCGGTGTTGAGCAGCACCATCCCCGGAGGCCCCGGCTCGATCCGGCCCACCACCGCCGCGCCCTCGCCCACCGGGTGCCGGCGCAGCGCCGTCACCGCGGCTTCGGCGTGGTCACCGTCGACCACGGCCACGAACCTGCCCTCGCACGCCACGTACAGCGGGTCCAGGCCGAGCAGCTCGCAGGCCCCGCTCACGATCGGGCGCACCGGGAGCGCGCGCTCGTCCACCGTCACGGCCACCCCGGCGCCGCGGGCCACCTCGTTCAGCACGGTCGCGACCCCGCCCCTGGTGGCGTCGCGCATCATCCGCACAGGGACGGCGTCGAGGAGCGCGGCGACGGCGTCGTGCAGGGGCGCGGTGTCGGAGGTCAGGTCCGCCTCGATGTCCAGGTCGCCACGGGCGATCAGGACGGTGATGCCGTGCTCGCCGATCGGCCCCGACACGATCACCGCGTCCCCGGGCCGGACCTGCGACTCGCCCAGCGTGACCGGCCGTTCCAGCGCCCCGACGCCGGCCGTGGTCACGTAGCAGCCGTCGGCCTTGCCGCGCTGGACCACCTTGGTGTCGCCGGTCACCACTTTTACGCCGGCCCGCTCGGCCGCGTCCGCCATCGAGGCGGTGATCCTGCGCAGGTCGGCGAGCGGGAACCCCTCCTCCAGGACGAACGCCGCCGACAGGTACATCGGCCTGGCCCCGCAGACCGCCAGGTCGTTGACGGTGCCGTTGACCGCGAGGTCGCCGATGTCGCCACCGGGGAAGAACAGCGGCGAGACCACGTACGCGTCGGTCGTGAAGACCAGCCGGCCGGTGCCGAGGTCGAGCGTGGCGCCGTCGTCGAGCGGCTGGAGCACCGGGTTGCGGAAGGCCTCGACGAAGACGGCCTCGATCAGCGTCCGCGACGCCTTGCCGCCGGCGCCGTGCGCCAGCGTCACCCGTTCCTCGGTGATCTTCGGCCGGCGGCGGCGGGCACGTTCGATCCGCTCCAGCACCTGCTCCTCGCGGGACGCCGGCTCGTGGTGGGCCGCCTCCGCGAGCGCCCGCTCGGCCCACTCCGCCGTGTGCACGGTCCGGTCGCTCATGGCCGCGGCCCCAGGGCCAGCGGCACGGGCTCGCGGCGCCGGGTGAAGCGGCCGAAGTTGTAGTAGGCGGCGCAGGCGCCCTCCGAGGACACCATGCAGGTGCCGATGGGCGTCTCGGGCGTGCAGGCGGTGCCGAAGACCTTGCACTCCCACGGCTTCAGCACGCCTTTCAGCACCTCGCCGCACTGGCACGCCTTCGGGTCGGCCACCCGCACCCCCGGCACGGGGAAGCGCGTCTCGGCGTCGTACGCCGCGTACGCCTCCCGCATCCGCAGCGCGGAGTGCGCGATGAAGCCCAGCCCGCGCCACTCGAAGTGCGGCCGGAGCTCCATCACCTGGGAGATCGCCGACAGCGCCCGCTGGTTGCCGTCCCACGGCACCACCCGCGTGTACTGGTTCTCGACCTCGGCCCGGCCCTCGGCGAGCTGCCGCAGCAGCAGGTAGACCGACTGCAGGACGTCCAGCGGCTCGAACCCCGCGCACACCAGCGGCTTGCCGTAGTCGCGGGCGATGAAGGAGTAGGGCCGGCAGCCGATGACGGTGGAGACGTGGCCGGGCCCGATGAAGCCGTCCAGCCGCAGGTCGGGCGAGTCCAGGATGGCCTTGATCGCCGGGATGATCGTCACGTGGTTGCAGAAGACGGCGAAGTTGCCGATGCCCTCGGCGGCGGCGCGCAGCACGGTCATCGCCGTGGACGGCGCGGTGGTCTCGAACCCGATGGCCATGAAGACGACCGTGCGCTCCGGGTTCTGCCGGGCGATCTTGAGCGCGTCCAGCGGCGAGTAGACCATGCGGATGTCCGCGCCCGCGGCCTTGGCGTCGAAGAACGAGCCCTGGCCGCCCGGGACCCGCATCATGTCGCCGAAGGAGGTCATGATCACGCCCGGCTCGCGGGCGATCGCGATGGCGTCGTCCACCCGCCCCATCGGGATGACGCAGACCGGGCAGCCGGGGCCGTGCACCAGCGACACCGACTCGGGCAGATGATCCTCCAGCCCGTGCTTGTAGATCGTGTGCGTGTGGCCGCCGCACACCTCCATGAAGGTGTAGCGCCGTCCGGGCTCGCACAGCTCCCGGATCCGCGCCGCCAGCCTCCTGGCCTCGCCCGCGTCGCGGTACTCATCGACGAACCGCACTGTCCCGCCTCTCAGGTGATGTCGGATTCCGCGAGCGCTTCGAGCTCGTCGGTGTACGCCTGTCCGAGACCGCGCAGGAGCTCGAGCGTGGCCGCCGCCTCCCGTTCGTCGATCTTGGACATGGCGAAGCCGACGTGCACGAGCACCCAGTCGCCGGGACGGATGCCGTCCTGGTTGACCAGCCCGACGTTGATGGCCCGCCGGACGCCCGCGACCTCGACCTTGGCGAGTTCGGGCTGTCCGGGGATGAGTTCGACGATCTCGCCGGGAATGCCCAGGCACATCGGCCGCCTCGCTCCTCTCACATTCGTGTCATGGTGATGTAGCGCTTGATGGCGGGCAGCTCCCGCATGATCATCGCGATGACCGCGGCCCCGGCGAACAGGGCCAGCAACTTGCCTGGATGCCGCATGTCGACCTCCACCTCCTCTCGGTCTAGCTGGGTGAGAGGTTCGGCATGATCGGCAGGATCGGGTTCTCCTTGCCGGGGCGTATGCCCGTGGAGCGCCGCGCGTCGGCGGTGTCGTCCTTGTGATGACCTGCCTGATGGCGGTACGCGCCCTTCGCGTTGCCCTGCCGCACGCCTTTGACGTGCGAGGGCGTGTCGGGCTTCACGTCGGGCTTGCCCACGCGGATCCGTGCCATGTCGTCCTCCCCCTCATCTGTCGGGTCCGGATGTGTCGGGTCCGGATCTGTCGAGTCCGGCGAAGAAGGCCGCGACCTGCTCCCAGAGCCGCGGGCCGCCGGACATGCCCGTCCACTCCTGGCGCACCAGGGCGACGAGCCGGTGACAGTCGTCGATCGGTACGAGCCAGCGCTCGTCCATGCCGCGCACGATCGCGACCAGGAACGCCTCCACCGCCGGCCGCATCGACTCCAGCTCCTCGTACCGGCCGACGAGCCGGTCCCAGGCGGCGGCGTCCACCTCCCAGCGGGTGGCGCCCATCGGGCTCGGGTAGTGGGCCACGACCGTGCCGTCGGAGCGGCGGACGAAGAACGCCAGGCCCACCGGCACACCCAGCTCGGACGGCGACGGCCCGGTGAGGCGGAGCCGCCGGTGAGGCACCAGCCGGAACCGGCCAGGACCGGTCTCCCCCGGCTCGAACAGCAGCGCGCAGGCGCGGCAGGCACACAGCACCACGTCCCTGCGCTCCTCCAGCAGGTGGGCGTGCTCGGCCGGCAGCGGCTCGCCGCACAGCTCGCACGGCTCGGCGGCCCGCCGCCGCCCGGCGACCGGCCGGCCGATCACCCGGGCGAGCGCGCTCGCGGTCATGGGGCCGCCCTGGCGGTGGCGGGCCGCCGCGCGAGCGTGTCGAGCGGGATGAAGGCCGCTCCCGGTTCACTCGCCGGCGCCTGGCCGGTGGTCACCCCGTGCAGCACGAACAGGTGCGCCAGCAGGACGTCGTCCGCCAGCGCCGCGCCGAGCTCGGGAGAGGCGGCGGTGGCACGGTCCATGACGCGGGCGAGCGCCTCCCCGTACACCTCGGCCAGCGTGGCGATCGCGTCGAGCGCCCGCTCCGCCGTGGGCCCCGGGGTCGCCTCCAGCCCGCTCAGCAGCTCCTCCAGCAGCTCCAGATGCCCGGCGACGGTCCGCTCGTCCAGCCTCGGCCGGTCAGTCATGGCCGCCGCCGAACATGGGCGAGTGCAGCTTGCGCAGCGTGCGGCCCTTGCCGAGGTACATGTGGACGCCGCAGGGCAGGCACGGGTCGAAGCTGCGGACCGCGCGCATGATGTCGACGCCCTTGAAGTTCTCCGGCCCGTTCTCCTCGAAGATCGGCATATCCTGCACGGCGTCCTCGTACGGCCCCGGGGTGCCGTAGCGGTCGCGCGGGCTGCCGTTCCACGGGGTGGGCGGGTATGGGTGATAGTTGGCGATCTTGCCCTTCTCGATCACCAGGTGGTGCGACAGCACGCCGCGCACCGCCTCGTGGAAGCCGACGCCGATGGCCTGGTCCGGCACGTCGAAGTCCTGGAACACCTTGGTGTCGCCGCCGCGTACGCGCTCCAGCGCCCGCTCGACGAACCACACCGCCATGGCGGCGGCGTAGGCCACGAAGTACACCCTGGCCCGGTTGCGCTCGATGGCGTTGGACCACTGCGGGATGCGCCACTCCAGCGTCATCTCCGGCAGGTCGGGCCCCTTGGGCAGGTTGATCTGCACGCTCGAACCGGTCGACTTCACGTACGGCGTGTCCACGAGGCCGGACAGCGCCGTGGTGTAGAGGCGGGCGAACGGGCCGCCGCCGGTGTCGAGGGCCAGGTGGTCGCCGGTGCGCGGGTCGAGCCAGCGCGGGCTCATCACCCAGCTGTAGTTGCCGTCGAAGTCCCGCTTCTGCGGGGCGGGCAGCGTGGTCTGGTTCCACGGGTGGCGCATGTCCACCGGGTTGCCGATCGGGTCCTCGGTGACGAACGGCTTCTCGTTCACCCAGTCCTCGTAGTAGGAGCTGCCCAGCAGGATGCGGATGCCGAGGTTGATGTCGATCAGGTTGTTCGTGACGAGCTCGCCGTCGACGACGATGCCGGGGGTGACGTACATCGCCTTGCCCCACTCGTTCATCGTCTGGTAGCGGTAGTCGACCACCTCGGGGTCCTGGAACGCCCCCCAGCAGCCCAGCAGCACCCTGCGCCGGCCGACCTCCTCGTAGCCGGGCAGAGCCTGGTAGAAGAAGTCGAAGACGTCGTCGTTGAGCGCGACGGCCTTCTTGACGAAGTCGATGATGTTGATCAGCCGCGACAGGTAGTCGGTGAAGACCGTCGGCGACGGCATCGTGCCGACGCCGCCGGGATAGATCGTCGACGGGTGCACGTGCCTGCCCTCCATCAGGCAGAACATCTCCCGCGTGACCCGGCTGATGGTGAGCGCTTCCTTGTAGACGTCGCCCTCGAACGGGTTGAACGCCTGCATGATGTCGGCGATCGTGCGCTTGCCGTGGATGCCGGCGTTCGGCGCGTCGGTGGTCGCGGCCCGGCGCAGGACGCTCGGGTTGGTGCCCTTGACCATCGCCTCGCAGAAGTCGACGAACACCATGTTGTCCTGGAAGAGCGTGTGGTCGAACATGTACTCGGCCGCCTCGCCGAGATTCATGATCCACTCGGCGAGCTTCGGGGTCTTGATCCCGTACGCCATGTTCTGTGCGTACACCGAGCATGTCGTGTGGTTGTCTCCGCAGATGCCGCAGATGCGGCTGGTGATGAACCCGGCGTCGCGCGGGTCCTTGCCCTTCATGAACACCGAGTAGCCGCGGAACAGCGAGGACGTGCTGTGACACTCCGCCACGCGCTGGTTCTCGAAGTCGATCTTGGTGTAGATGCCGAGGTTGCCGATGATCCTGGTGATCGGATCCCAGGACATCTCGACGAGCTGCCCCGGCTTGGGCGTGACTCTCTCCTGCTGTTCGATGGCCATCCGCAGTGCTCTTCTCTCTCGTGGGCGCCGACGGGTCTACGGGCGCCAGCGCGGGTCGTAGCCGCTGGTCAGCGCCTCACGGTTGTGCCGCCACCGGGGCTCCCTGTTGGCGGTGTGGTTGGTGATGCCGCGCATCCGGCGGATGAACGCGCCGTACGGTTTGATCAGCGTCGAGGACAGGTTGCCGCCGGGCGGCATGTCCATGAAGGGCATGAACTTGTCCGGGAACCCCGGCATGGTGCAGGCGATGCAGATGCCGCCCACGTTCGGGCAGCCGCCGATCCCGCTCATCCATCCGCGCTTCGGCACGTTGCAGTTCACGACCGGGCCCCAGCAGCCCACCTTCACCTGGCACTTCGGGGAGTTGTAGTCGTGGGCGAAGTCGCCCTGCTCGTAGTACGCGGCCCGGTCGCAGCCCTCGTGGACCGTCTTGCCGAACAGCCACTGGGGCCGCAGCATCTCGTCCAGCGGGGGCGGCGGCGCGCTGCCGGCCGCGTGGTAGAGCACCCAGGTCAGGGTCTCCATGAAGTTGTCCGGCTGGACCGGGCATCCCGGCACGTTCACGATCGGCAGCCCGCCGGCCGACCGGAAGTCCCAGCCGAGGTAGTCGGCCAGGCCCATGCAGCCGGTCGGGTTGCCGGCCATCGCGTGGATGCCGCCGTAGGTGGCGCAGGTACCGATGGCGACGACCGCCCACGCCTGCGGGGCGAGCCGGTCGATCCAGGTGTTCAGGGTCAGCGGCTGGCCCGAATGCGGGTCGTTGCCGAACGACGTCCAGTAGCCGTCGCCGTTGATGTTCTCGTTCGGCACCGAACCCTCGATGACGAGGATGAACGGCTGCTCCAGCTCGCCGCGGGCGGCGGCCCGGAACGGAGCCAGGTAGTCCTCGCCGCCGAGACTGGGCGACAGCACCTTGTTGTGCAGGTGGACCTTGGGCAGGCCGGGGATGGTGCCGTTGACGACGTCCTCGATCGCGGGCTGGGTCGCCGCGGTGATCGAGACGGTGTCGCCGTCGCAGCTCATGCCCTCGGATATCCACAGGATGTGCATCTCGTCGTAGCCGGCGGCCTGGCCGCCCTGCTGCTGCTGCGTCTGCGTCATGTGCGCACCTCGCTCGCCTCGCTCGTCTCGCTCGCCTCGCTTGTCCGGACGTCCGGCTGATAGGTGATCGACTCGATGACCGCACCGGTGTCGCCCGCGATCTCGACGTCGACGCCGCCGCAGCGCGGGCAGGCGACGAGCGCGAGCGCGTCGGCCGCGGGCGTCCTCGCGCCGCAGTCGCGGCAGCTCACCGCGGGCGGCTCGGTGACCAGCTCGATCCGCGCGTCCTCGGCCGGGGTCCCGGCCGCGGCCACGCGGAAGCCCTGCTCGACGACCGCCGGATCGGGCCGGTGCCCGGCGAAGGCGGCGCGGACGCGTACCGCGGCCACCTGCCGTCCCTCCGCCCGGCGCAGGACCGCCTGGACGATCTCGTCACACATTCCCGTCTCATGCATCGGCGCGCTCCCTGTCGGATTGTCGGTACGTCTCGTCACGGGCCAGCGCCGTCACCGCGGCGACCGCGCCTTCGACGGCGGCGGCCACCGGCTCCGACAGGCCCATGACCTCGTCGATGGTCCGGGGCCGGCAGCCCACCAGCAGCACCCGGGGCACCCTGCCGCCCAGCTTGGCGAGCAGGTCGAGGACGGCCTGGGGATGCATGCCGTGCCCGTTCACGGGCGGCATGGCGTCCGGCGCCGGCTCGTCGTCGATCTCCAGCACGGCCACGGTGCCCGGCGGGCCGTCGAGCTCGACCGCGTCCACCATGATCAGCGTGTCGTACGCGCCGCCGAGCAGCTCGTAGGCCAGGTGGACGCCGCGGATGCCGTAGTCGGCCACCACCACCGACCCGGGCAGGGCCGAGACGTCCATCCGCCGGACCACCTCGACGCCGAACCCGTCGTCGCCCAGGAACACGTTGCCGATCCCGGCCACCAGCACCCGTTTCATACGGGCTCCCCGTCCAGCGGCTCGTCCAGCGGCCCGTCCAGCGGCTCGGTCTCTTCGGGCGCGAAGTACCGGTACCGGCCGTACCACTGGTTCAGCTCGGCCGCCGGGTCGTCCTCCAGCGTCACGGCGAGGTGGCGGGCGCCGTCGACGTCCAGCAGCACCGCCTCCACCAGAGCCGTCCTGCCGTCCAGGAACATGTCCTGCGGGTCGGACCCGCGCAGCCGGGGCCGCAGCCGCACCCGGCTGCCCTTGCGCACCAGCGTCCCCGCCACCTCGACGGCGTCCGTGTCCGGCGAGACGGAGGCGTCCGCCTCGGGATGCCACCAGGGCACCGGACCGGCCGGTCGCGGATCCCGGTTGGTGCCGTGCAGGCGGGCCAGGTCCTCCGGCGTCATCGCCTCGACCCGGTCGAGGATGGCGGCGGCGCGCGGGTCGGTGGCGCGCGCCTCGCGTTTCTCGGCGTCGGTGAGCGTCAGCGTGCGCAGCGACAGGATCTCGTCGATCTCGGCCGCGTCGTGCAGGTCGCCGGGGCTCTCCGGCGCGATCCGCGGGTTGTCGTAGAGCAGGATCGGCGACGACAGGACCACCTGGTCGCCGCTCAGCACCGGGTACGTGTGCGCGTTGACGCATGCGCCGGCCGCGTCCCGCGCCCAGTCCGGAGGTTCGAGCAGCGACACGAACCGGCCGCCGGGCACGGTGAGCAGGGTGTGACAGGCGATCAGGGCGTGCTGGAGCGCCTCTTCCCTGGGCGTCTCCGGCGACGACGGCTCCTGGCCGGCGTTCTCGGTCCGTACGCGGAGCCTGAACAGCGTCTCCCCCTTAGGCAGCGGCGCCGCAGGGGCCTCACATGGCTTCAGCGACAACGTCACCCGCGCGCTCAGCGGCCACTCACGCCACCGCGTCCGCCCGGCCGAGCCGGGCAGCGGAGTGACCGTCTCACCGCCAGGAACCCCCAGGTCGAGCCGCTTCTCGCCGGACCGCAGCTCCGCCACGGATGCCCGTACGTCGAGCTCGCGCGGCACCGCCTCGTCGAAACTCAGCGCCTCGCCGACCCGGTCCGCCTCCCGGTGTCCGCCGTCCGGCAACCGCTCCTCGGGCGTACGCCGGCGCAGCTGCAGAAAGCGGAGCCTGCCCCGCACGACCGCGTCTGCGGGAGCGACGAGCAGGCACTCGGTCTGCTGCCACCACGACTCGGTGGAGCCCGCCACGCCGCCGCCCTCCAACCCGTGCGCCCTGGCCCACGGCTCCGGCAGCAGCACGCCGAACTGCCACCTCACCTGGTTCTTCGGCGAGGAACGGCGATAGGGGTACAGCAGGTAGCCCTCGTACAGGACGGCGTCCGCCACCGCCAGCGCGGCCCGGTACCCGGGCGCGGCGTCGATGCCGTTCGCGTCCACGGCGGGTGGCCCCTTCCTGTCCCTGGTCGTACGTGACCCTTCCGGTATAGCCACGCCGTCTCAGGACAAGTAGGTGGATCGCGCCCCTAGGTGCCGTTCTCACTTAGCGGTTCTTGGTGATCCATCCGCGCGGGAATCGGAGCTTCCGCGACGAAAGCCCGCTCCACCCCAACATGATTTGCCCACCGCCTTGCCTCCCACGGGATCGATCAGGAATGGAGAAGCACGGACCGACGAACTCGCCATAGCTTGACGTGGAGATCAAGCCGACAAGGAGCCGACGGAAATGGCGAACATGCGCAAGATCACCTACTGGCTCTCCACCCTCGGAGTCGCATCAGGACTGGTCGGCTCCGGTGTCCAGCAACTGCTGAGAACGGAAGGCGAAGGGGCGCTGGCACCGCCCTACGCATGGGGCATCGTGCAGCTCGGATACCCCGTCTACATCCTGACGCTGCTCGGCGTATGGAAACTCCTGGGGGCGGCGGCGATCCTCCTGCCCAAATATCCGCTGCTCAAGGAATGGGCTTATGCGGGCCTCTTCTTCCTGTTCACGGGAGGGATGTTCTCGCATCTCGCGTCAGGCGACGCCTGGTATGAATTACTCCCGGCACTCATTCTCCTGGCGCTCTCGATCGTCTCGTGGCATTTCAGGCCGGCGGACAGAAGACTGCTCCCGCAAACGGCGCGCACCTGACGACGCTCTCCGGCGCCGCGCCCGCTCCGGACGTCGGCAAAGGGAGGCGGGTCACGCCTGTTTCGACGAGAATCGAGCCCATGCACGAGAGGCTTTCCTTCATCTCCGAGCTGGGCCTCGGTGAGTTCTCGGAGGTCGAGCGCCGGCTGTGCGACGCGTTCTTACGCGGTGACGCCCTCGATCTGAGGACGGGCGATCGGGAGAAGGACGATCCCGAGCGCGGAGAGGAGTGGGGCGAGGAGCGGCGGGTGCGGGCCGAGGTCATCGTCGCGTTGCTGCTGTCGGCCGTGAAGCCGGATCCCGGCCGGGTGGCGATGTTGTCGCTGACCGGAGCCCGGGTGATCGGTGATCTGTCGCTGGCCCATGCCGAGGTGACGGCTCCCCTGTTCCTGCAGGAGTGCCGCTTCGACGAGCCGATCTGCCTGGACGAGGCGGCGGTTCGGTCGGTGCACCTGGCCGGTAGCACCATCCCGCGCCTGGATGCGAACGACGCCGAGATCAAGGGACATCTGAACCTGGATCGGTGCCGGGTTCAGACCGTTGCCCTGACCGACGCTCACATCACCGGCCAGCTCAGCCTCAACGGTGCCCGCTTGACCAACACCGAGGACGATGCCCTCAACGCCGACCGGCTGGTCGTCGAGGGAAGCATGTTCTGCCGGGAGGGGTTCCAGGCGGAAGGCGAGGTCCGCCTCCTCGGCGCCCGCATCGCCGGCCAGCTCGATTTCAGCGGCGCACGCCTGACCAACCCGGAGAACGAGGCCCTCAACGCCGACCGGCTGGTCGTCGAGGGAAGCATGTTCTGCGGAGAGGGGTTCCAGGCGGAAGGCGAGATCCGCCTCCTCGGCGCCCGCGTGGCAGGCCAGCTCAGCTTCAACGGTGCGCGCTTGACCAACCCGGACAAGGACGTGCTCAGCGCCGACGGGCTGGTCGTCGAGGGGAACATGTTCTGCCGGAACGGGTTCCAGACGGAAGGCGAGATCCGCCTCCTCGGCGCCCGCGTGGCCAGCCAACTCAGCCTGGACGGCGCACGGCTGATTAACCCGAAGGGGAACGTGCTCAACGCCGACCAACTGGTCATCCAAGGCAGCATGTTCTGCCGGAACGGGTTCCGGACGGAAGGGGAGATCCGCCTCCTCGGCGCCCGCGTGACCGGCCAGCTCGACTTCAGCGGTGCGCACTTGACCAACCCCAAAGGGAACGCCCTCGACGCCGACGGGTTGGTCGTCGAGGGGAACATGTTCTTCCAGGACGGGTTCCAGGCGGAAGGCGTGATCCGCCTCCTAGAGGCTCGCGTGGCCGGCCAACTCGGCCTCAACGGTGCCCGTCTGACGAATCCCGACGGGCTCGCCCTGTGCTGTATGGACGCCGAGGCCGCCTCACTATGGCTGGCGGAAGATTTCGCCGCCGACGGAGACGTGGATCTCAGCGGCATGCGGGTGCGGACGTTGTTCGACGACCCCGAGTGCTGGCCGGCCCGCATGTACGTCAACGAGCTCGTCTACAACGACCTGGAGCCGGATCTGCCTGCCCTGGAGCGGTTGCGATGGCTCAGGGCCGGTGGGAAGGAATACAGGGCTCAGCCGTACGAGCAGCTGGCGGCGTACTACCGTCGTCAAGGGCACGACGAGGAGGCTCGGCGGGTGCTGCTGGCCAAGCAGCGTCACCACCGCGCATCGCGCCCCTGGTACGCCAGGATCTGGGGCTACCTGCTCGACGGCATGGTCGGTTACGGCTATCGGCCGGGGCGGGCCGCGTTGTGGGTGCTGGGTCTATGGGCAGCGGGGAGCGTCTTCTTCACCTACCATCAGCCGCAGCCGATCAAGGCGGGTGAGCATCCCGCGTATCAACCGGTGCTGTACACCGCGGACGTGCTCCTGCCGATCATCAACCTGGGCCAGGAAAGCGCCTTCACCCACCAGGGCCTCGCTCAGTGGGTGGCATCCGTGCTGATCGTGCTCGGATGGATGTTCGCCACGGCCCTCGTCGCGGGCGTCACCCGCGTCCTGACCCGTAACTGACCCGGGATTCCTCCTTACCAGCTGAGTACCTTCGGACGGCCGGCCGGGACAGGCAGCCGGTCCCGCAGCACCTGCGCGCCCAGCGGGACCAGGGCCACGGCGAGCAGGCCGGTGACCAGCACGTCGGGGATGGAGGCGCCCTTAAGCACGCCCATCCAGGTGCCTCCCGCCAGCAGCAGCATCACGGCGCGGACGGTGCCGAAGAGTCCTGAGCGCCAGGCGGCGATGGCCAGGAGGAGCGAGCCCGCGTACTGGCCGGCCGATGCCCAGACCGGCACCCGCCAGGGCCCGTAGGAGATGTCCACGTACTCCTTCATGACCGCATTCGTTGCCTGTTCCAGCCCGAAGACCTCAGTGAGCTGGAAGAAAGTCAGGTCCCGCACGCACGCCCGCATGGTTCACCCTGAGGAGACCTGCAGATCAAAAAGGCCCTCTCCCCATGCTCGGGAAGAGGGCCTCTCATCTGCGGAGGATCGGGGATTTGAACCCCGGATGGGCGTTAAACCCAAACCGCATTAGCAGCTAGGAGGCTGACCGTCCCAGGGCGTTCAACCTGGACCGTTGCGGCGGAACGGGCGCACTGAAACCAGGTGGCACGGTGCGGAACTGCAACCCAAATTGCAACCCCAGAAGTCTCTGTGCGCGCTAGCGAGCGTTCCGCCAGTTGATCATCCCATCCGCCGTTGACCCGCCCGAAGGGGAAGCGGGCCAGGGCCACGGGCACCAGATGGAGCGCCCCAGGGACGAACGATCTGGTGCCCGTGGCCCTGGTCTGCTCGGCTTGTCCCGAGTCGATGGAGGACGGGATGATCAGGCTTCCACCTCAGCCATCTACGATCTCTAGGTTCCGCCCTGCGATCATCCCGGAGTCGAAGCGCCCCCGTCGGAGACAGTGTGGTCTCAGCTAAGGATCGTGTGGAGAAGCCCGACCGCCACCAAGGCTGTCCCAACTCCAGCCGTTACATTTCCAGTCGAGTTTCCGAGCCAGACACCGACAATGGTGCCAGCGAGGAGGATCACGGCCCAGCGAAGAGGAAGCCTAGACGGCTCCTCTCGCGGCGGGTTGTCCTTTGGCGCTGGAGGTAGCGGGACTAGACTCACGATTAGATGTCCTTTCGTTGACAGACGCACTGGACATGAGAGCGGCTCCCTGTTGCACCAGGGGGCCGTTCGCTTTCGCTGACGGCCAGGCTCTCAGGTGACCAATCCTGCCGACACGGGCAGGTCCTGACGCGTCCGACACGCCGAAGACGCCGAAATACCGCAAGGATTCTCGCTTTCGCCGTAACGTGGATCTTTTGTCAACCGTTTGACAAGAGATCCACTTCACCCGGAGAAACTGCTTGTGGCAGTCAGAACCCACATGCCGTCAGTGCTCAAGCAATCGGAGCGACATCGACCTCGCGCGGCCCGAGCACGGCCGCGCGCGAGAACGGTCGCAGGGCCGCACCGGCGGCGCGGAGCGCCGCCGCTTGATCCTCAAGAGAACAATTCGGCAATGACCGGCACAGCGGGAGTGGTAGAACGCTCGGTGTGGAGGATCGACGGGATCGCTTGCGGGCGTTGGGCGAGTTGCTGCGGAGGCTGCGCAAGCGGGCGGGGCTGTCGGGTAAGGAGCTGGCGCAGCGCGCCCAGGTCGCTCAGCCAACTGTCTCCCGGATAGAAACCGGTCGGCTGCTTCCAACGCCTGAGACTGTTGAGCGGCTGGTCGATGCTCTTGGACTGGACGAGGGTGAGCGGGCAGAGCTGGATGTCCTGCTCGCTCGGCTGCGTGATGAGGTGTCTCGGCTCAGGGGTGGGCTTGCTGGCCGAGAGGCGGCCGATGCTGCTCGATTGCGTGCGGCGCGGCGGGTGGTGTCGTTCCAGTCCGCGATGATCCCGGCACTCTTGCAGACCGCCGAATATGCCAGGCTCGCGCTGGCGATCGGCCGCGATGTTGATGAGGAGGGCGCGGCCAAGGCGGCGGCCGTTCGGCTGAATGCCCAAGCGGTGTTGTTCGAGGCGGATCGAGAGTTCGCGTTCCTGTTGACCGAGGGAGCGGTCCGGACCTGGCCGGGGTCGCCGGCGCTGATGGTGGCGCAGCTTGATCGGCTGGTTCAGGTGTCCACAATGCCGCATGTCCGGCTCGGAGTTGTGCCCTGGGCGGTGGAGGCGCCGGCCTTTCCGCTGCATGGGTTCACGATCTACGACGGGGGCGTGAGCGTGGTCGAGAGCTTGACCGGTGATCTCACGATGACGCAGGCGCAGGAGATCGCGGCTCACGAGGAGACCTTCGAGCTGTTCGGCAACGCTGCGGTGTACGGGGATGAGGTGCGGGATCTTCTCGGGCAGATCGCCCAGGACATGAGGAACCTGGCAGCCCGCACTCACTAGTGCACGTATTTATGCATGGAATACCTTGAGCTTGCTGCAATGCTGCTCATACGCTTGGTGCTTGGCGGCGTATAGTCCCCTAGACACCAGGAGTTTCCCGTGTCGGCTTGGTGCATCTCTCGCTACTTCCTCGGGTCCACCGTCTCGATCATCGAAGCCCGGCGCTTCGTCACCACGTTCCTCAAGGGCTGGCCTGACGTCGCGACGGCCGAGCTGATCGTGAGCGAGTTGGCTACGAACGCGATACGGCACTCGGCAAGTGGACGGTTCGGCGGTCGCTTTCTCGTGACCATTCGCGGCGATGCCGGGCGGTTGTGGATCGCCGTCTTGGACGAAGGAGGCCCGGGTAGGCCACGGATCTTCCCCGAGTATCCCGACCTTGAAGGCGGGCGCGGGCTGCGGATCGTGTCCGAGATGGCGGCCGAGTGGGGCGTGCTGGGTGACCACAGAGGCCGGACCGTCTGGGCTTCGTTGAACGACGCGTCTCGCGCGCAGCGACAGGACTGCTGATGTGCCTCTCGCCCCACGTCGCACCGCCGCGGCCCTCCTGTGCGTTCCTCGAATGGCGAGCGCCTCGCCGCGACGGCAGGCAGAGAGTCGTGGGATGGACGTGTGATTGTCGGCCGATCGTGTACGAGCTGCGCGAGGCTGCTGGGCAAGGGTTCATCAGGCGGTACGTGCAGGCCGGCACCGGGTGGCAGGTGTCGGACACGTTCCGGATGCGGCCCTCGGAGGCGCACAAGCTGTGGCAGGCTCTGTTGTCAGGGCTTGCTCGGTGAGTCCACGCGGGTTCCTCGGCGGCGTTCAGCAATTCGGGCAGTAGATCCAAAAACCGGCGAAGCGCTCGAATGCATACCGTCAAGGGGGATAGACGGCATTCTGTCTAGGGGCCTAGACTCATCGGCAATGATCCAAGGGGGACCATTGCCATCGAACGACGTGGAGCGGATCGCAGCGATCGAGGATCCGTACCAACTGCTCCGGGTTGCCACCGAGCGCCTGAACGCCGCGCAGCAGGAGGTGACCGAGCTGTCCCGTCTTCGCCGGCGGGTCATCCAAGAGCTGCACGCGCAGGGCATGTCGTACGCCCAGATCGCGAAGGAAGCCGGCCTCACCCGCGGTCGCATCCACCAGATCCGCCACACCGGTCCGGCCCCCGAAGGAGCCTTCTTCGGCCAGGGGACGATCACGCTGATCACGCCTCTGAAACGGGAAGCGCGGCAGGCACGCCCTGTCGTCGCTGTGGAAGATGTCGCGGCGGCGAAACGGCTGGAAGATCTGGCGCGCGGGTTCGACCTGGCCGTGGAGCTGGAGCACGTCCCCCTCGGCGGCGACGTCAACCTGAATCGGCCCAATCTCGTGGTGATCTGCGGGCCACGGCTCTCGACGGTCATGGGCGAGCTGTACGAGAGGGACCCGGTGCTGGAGTGGGTGAAGCAGGACGTGTGGACGCTTCACGACACCCGGACCGATGAACGCTATCGGTCGGGCTCCGATGACGAGCCCGCGCGGCCGATCGACTACGCCTATCTTGGACGGCTTCCCCGTCCCGATGGGGCGGGCCACGTCCTGGTCTTCACCGGCGTCCACCCTCAAGGGACGCTCGGCGTGGTCCGGCTCCTGCAAACCGAGCTGGCTGCCCTGTGGGGCGAGGTGGCGGACAAGCCGTTCTCGACGGTCGTGTCCACGGAGTACGAGCCGGAGAGCGGGGAACCCGTGAAGGTCGAGCTTGCCAGTCCGCTCTACCTGCACGAGGAGGGGTGAAGGTGCGCGTCGCGCTGGCCACCGAAGCGGCTCCGGGACGTCCCAACGAGGACTTCGTCGCGGTGAGCGCAGACGCGGCGGTCCTCCTCGACGGGGCCGGCACGCCCGCGGGCTCCGAGTCCGGCTGCTCACATGGGGTCGCCTGGTTCGCTCGCACTCTGGGCTCTTCGTTGCTGGCCGCCATGACGCAGAAGCACGAAACCCTGCCCGAGCTGCTGGCAAGCGAGATCAAAGCTGTGGCCGGCCTGCACGAGGACACCTGCGACCTCACCCACCCCGGCTCGCCCTCGGCGACCGTGGTAATGCTCCGGCGTACGGACGACGCCCTCGAATGGCTCGTCCTGGCGGACTCCGGCCTGGTCCTCGATGCAGGCGACACCGCGGCACCGATGGTCATCTGCGATGATCGCGAAGCGCAGGTCGGCGCCCGGTACCGCAGCGCTATGGACGCCCTCGACTCAGGCAGCCCCGAACACCAGGCCGCCCACCGCGACTACGTAGAGGCGTTGCGTGCGCACCGCAACCGCGACGGCGGCTTCTGGGTCGCGGCCACCGACCCCCTCGCCGCCGACCAGGCCCTTACGGGGACGGTCCCAAGGGAGTCGGTCCGCACGGCCGTCCTCCTGAGTGACGGCGCGTCCCGCCTCGTCGATCGTTTTCACCTCGCCACCTGGCGGCAAGCGCTCGACCTGCTCGATCAGGAGGGTCCGGAAGCATTGATCAGCCGCGTACGCGCGGCCGAGTACAGCGACCCCACAGGATCCCGGTGGCCGCGAGGTAAGACCTTCGACGACGCCACCGTGGTCACGCTCT
Organism: Nonomuraea wenchangensis; assembly: GCF_900111685.1. Lineage (GTDB taxonomy): Bacteria > Actinomycetota > Actinomycetes > Streptosporangiales > Streptosporangiaceae > Nonomuraea > Nonomuraea wenchangensis. Next base: position 168,660 of record NZ_FOHX01000004.1, on the reverse strand, counting down.
CGCTTCCCTGATCGCCAAGCCTGGCCCATACAAAAAGGCCCTCTCCCCGTACTCGGGAAGAGGGCCTCTCGTCTGCGGAGGATCGGGGATTTGAACCCCGGATGGGCGTTAAACCCAAACCGCATTAGCAGTGCGGCGCCATAGACCTGACTAGGCGAATCCTCCTGGTAGCCGGTGCGGCTCAGCACAGAGTACCGGCCTTCTGGCGAGGCGGCAAAGCGAATCCGCGCTCGCCTTCACCAAGAGTTATCAACAGCCTGTGGGTAACTGGCTGTGGATGAAGCCCGCCCAGAGCGTGGGCGGGCTTCGAGGCTGTGGATAACCCTACGCGATCGTGGGATCAAGCGGCCGGGTTGGCCTCGCCCTCGATCTCGATCTTGACCTTCTTGCCGACCAGGACGCCGCCCGTCTCCAGGGCCTGGTTCCAGGTCAGGCCGAAGTCCTCGCGGTCGAACTCCGTGGTGATCGAGAAGCCCCACACCGCCGCACCCCAGGGGTTCGTGCCGGCGCCGCCGTACTCGACGGTGAGCTCGACTTCCTTGGTGACGTCGCGGATGGTCAGGTCGCCGACGACGGTGAACTCGTCGCCCGAGTGGCCGACCACGCGAGTGCTCTTGAAGGTGATCTCCGGGAACTTGTCGGCGGAGAGGAAGTCGTCGCTGCGGAGGTGGCCGTCGCGGTCGGGCATGCCGGTGTCGATGCTGTCGGTCTTGATGGTGAGCTCGGCGGCGGACTCGAGCGGGTTCTCGGCGATGGTGACCGAGCCGCTGAACGTGCCGAAGTGTCCTCGGACCTTGCTGACCATCATGTGCTTGACGACGAAGCCGATGCGCGTGTGGGCGACGTCGAGGTTGTACGTGCCGGCGGCGGGAATGGTCAGGCTCTCCCAGGTACGGGTGCTCATGGGGTTCTCCTTGTGAAGGGTGCGGTGCTGTTGTCTGCTTCAACAACTTTCTACACGAGGAATATTCCGCACGTCAACTATCGTCGTCTATGATATGAGCGTGATGAACTACCACGATTCCCGGCTCACGGCCCTGGGCCTGCTGACCGAGGTGCACGCCGGCATCATGGCGCGGCTGCATCCCGCGCTGGCGCGGGCGGGCCTGTCGGAGATCGATTTCGAGACCGTCATCCGGTTGGCACGTTCCCCCGAGCAGCGGCTGCGGATGAGCGATCTCGCCGCACAGACCGGGCTGTCGACCAGCGGGGTGACCCGCGTCGTCGACCGCCTCGAACGAGAAGGGCTGGTGGCGCGGCAGGCCTGCCCCAGCGACCGGCGTGCCTCCTACGCGGTCCTGACGCCGGTCGGGCGGGAGCGGCTGGAGTCCGTGCTGCCCGAGCATCTCCACGACATCGACAGGTCTTTCACCAGGCTGCTGCCGGATGGGGAGCTTGAGACGTTCCTGGCCAGTTTGAGGAAGATCAGGGACGTGGTCCGTCCGTGCGCCACCGCCGGCGCCGGCCTCACCTCGGACGCCGCCGGATGCGAGAAAGCCGCCGGGCGCGACGACCACGACGCCGCTCGCGAAGACGCCGCCGTCCCGGCCGTGCCCTTGAGTCCGGCGAAGCCGAGCCTATGATCCCGACAGCCCCAGCGCGGAGCGGAGCTTGCTCATCGCGCGTGACACCGTGCTCTTGACCGTCCCCACACTGATCCCCAACGTCTGGGCGATCTCCGGCTCCGTCATGTCCTCGTAGTACCGCAGCACGATCGCCGCCCGCATCCGATCAGGCAGTTCTCTCAGTGCCTGCTCCAGTCGCTCGTGGATCTCCCCGCACGGCGTCCCCTCGGACGCGGCCACCACCTCGGGGAGCTCGTCCCCCGACGGGTACTCCTCCAGCTTGCGCCGCCGCCACTGGGAGATGTTGATGTTGACCATGGCCCGCCGTACGTACCCGTCCAGCGCCCGGCGGTCCTCGATGCGCCCCCACGCCTGGTACGTCTTGGTGAGCGCGTTCTGCAGCAGGTCCTCGGCGTCCAGGGGGTGCCCGGTGAGCTGGTTCGCGGCACGCAGCAGGGCGGGACCGCGGGTCGTGACGTACTCGCGGAACTCTTCTTCCCAGTCCGTGGTCTGCATCGTGGCCAGAATCGCAGCCGGATGCCCTTTTCGGGCTGAACTGCAATTCAGGTTTCGGTCCGCCGACGACAAAAGTCCGTCAAGGTCGGTGGCGATCCTTCCTCCGCCGGATGTCAGGGCACTTCCCCGAGGATGCGTATTTTGCTCCCTTGTGCGCCACGGGGCCTGATCCACTCGCGAGTCGTGTGACCCTAGTAGGCGAGCGAGGGAGGGCGGATGGGGTATCCGATCATCGAGCGCCGCCGCGTGCTCGCCGCGGCCGCGCTCGGCCGCGAGCCCGGTGTCCCGGGTCCCGACAATCCACAGGAGTCCGGCGAAGCCGGAGGCGGACCGTTGCGGGCGGTGGCCGGCGAGATCCTCGACATCAGCCCGCATCTGATCATCATCGAGACGCCGGAGGGCGTCCAGGAACGCCTGGTGATCGCCCCCTGGGCGACGGCCTGGCACGGCGGCGACGTCGCCCCCGCCGGTCTGCCCGTGGGGTCGATGGTCATGATGCGCACCCTGCGCGAGGGCCGCGTCGTGGAGCGCATCTGGGCCGACACGACCCGCATCACCGGAACGATCCAGTCCATCGACGGACGTAAGGACCTGACGGTCGAGCTGGACTGCGGGCCGCACCGCGGGCACCGCACGGTCGTCATCCCCTACCGGGCCTCGGGGCGGCTCCAGGTGCGCCATCCGAAGTTCGAGCCCGGCTACCTGTTCGACGCGATCGGCCTGCGCCAGGAGGGCGCGAGCCAGGCGCTGCTGCCGGCGACCTCGCAGCCGCCCTACCCGGCCCGCGCCGTGCCGCCCCCGCCCCCCGCGTACGCCGGCGTGCAGCAGCGCATCGCCGGCACCGCGACCTGGTCGGACACCTTCGACGAGGAGGAACGCGGCGCCGCCTACCCGATGCTGGAGCGCTCCGACACGGGCTGCGCGGACGCCGGGGTGTCCTGCGCGGGGCTGCCGTACCTCGCCCTCGGCTCGCTCCTGCAGATCAGGAACGTCTGCTCGGGCCGCTCGGCCAACGTCCCCGTGGTGGCCTGCGGATGCCTGGCGGGGCGGTTCTGCGACCGCTGCGTCGAGTGTGACACCTCGCCGCGCGGGCGGATCGCGGAGCTCTCGCCCTACTCCTACGTGGAGCTCGGCGGTGATTTGGTGAAAGGCTGCTTCAACGCTCAGATCGGATTGGGGTGACCCGCGTGCTGGAATCACAGCTGCCGATCCTCGTCGTGCTGCTCGGCCTGGGCACGGTGGCCAAGATCGTCACGGTACGCTCCGGCGGCGAGCCGGGCGCGCTGTCCCGGCTCGGCCCGGCCGTGCTGATGCCCGGCCGGCTGCAGGCTCCCGCGCTGCTGCTGTGCGCGGCCGTCGAGGCGGTGCTGGCGGCTGGGCTGGCGCTCGGCACGCATCCGTTCTTCCGGTGGGGGACGGCCGCGTTCTTCGCGATGTCCACGTACGTGCTGCTGGAGCTGCGCAGGCGGCGGCCGGACGCGGGCTGCGGCTGCTTCGGCGAGGTGAGCTCGGCCCCGGTCGGGCTGCGTTCGATCGCCCGGACGGTCGTGCTGACCGGGATGTCCGTCGTGTCGGTGTGGGCGCCGGTGACCGGCTGGACGGCCGCCACCGGCATGTCATGGCTGACGGCGGCCGGGGTGCTGGTGCTCGCCGCGCTGTCGCCGGAGATCGAGGAGTTGCTCGACCGCGTGCGCTACCGCGCCCCCTGCGAGCAGCGCCCCGGCCCCGCCGAGTCGGCCACCCTCGCCCGGCTGCGGGCGAGCGGCCCCTGGCGGGCGCACCGGCACGAGCTGACCTCGGCCGAGCCGTACGACAGCTGGCGTGAGCTGTGCTGGCGCTTCTTCGCCTTCCGCAACCAGCAGCAGGACGACGTGGTGTTCGCCGTCTATCTCAGCGGGCGGCGCCCGGCGGTGCGGATGGCGGTGGTCAGCGGCGAGGACAGCGGCTCGTCTCTGCCGGAATATAGCCCTGTATCGGCCTGACGCTAGACAGCCGTAGAGAAGCCTCGACGCGCCGGCCCCGGAAGCATGGGGATATGACTCTATTGGGCTATCTAGCTTCCCCTCTAGACAGCCCAATAGAGGACTAGGAGCGTGCCCGGCTCACACCGGCTGGGCGCGCAGGAATCTGCCGAAATGCGGCACCGTGAACGCGATCAGCCCGCGCTCGGCGCTGTAGATCAGCCCTTTCTTGATCAGGCTGTCGCGGGCGGGCGACAGGCTGGACGGCTTGCGGCCGAGGGCCTCGGCGACCTCGGCGGTGGCGACCGGCTCGTCGCCGATCTGCGCCATGGCGTGCATGTAGTCGCGCTCGGCCGGGGTGGCGCGCTCGTAGCGGCTGCCGAAGAAGCCGACCGCGAGCTCCTCCTCGGCCTCGGGCGCGGAGACCTTGACGTCGTCGAGCGTGATCGGGGTGCGCGGTGCGAGGTCCCAGGCGACCTTGCCGTACGCCTGGACGAAGTAGGGGTAGCCGTCGGCGGCCTCGTAGAGGGCGTCGAGGGCCTCGCGGGTGAACTCCACCTCCTCCTCGCGGGCGGGCAGGATCAGCGCGAGGTCGGCCGCCTCCCGGTCGAGCTTGTCGATGCGCGCGTAGCGGAAGAGGCGTTCGGAATAGCTCTTGCTGGCCGACAGCACGCTCGGCAGGTGGGGCAGCCCCGCGCCGACGACGATGAGCGGGCCGCCCGACTGCGACAGCTCGTGGCAGGCGGCGCAGAGCGCCGAGACGTCGGACGCCGGGACGTCCTGCATCTCGTCGATGAACAGCGCGATGCCGACCGCGAGGTCGGTCGCCACGCTCGCCGCGTCGACGAACAGCTCGGTGAGGTCGATCTCCAGGTCGCCCGAGTCGGCGCGCCCGCGGCTGGCGGGCACCTCGATGCCGGGCGACCAGTGTGAGGTGCCCTTGGCCGCGGCCGGGTCGCGCATCGCGAACGCCTTGAGCACCCCGAGGAACTCCTCGATGCGCTCGGGCGCGCGGTGGCGCGGCGCGAGCTCGCGGATGGCCATGTGCAGGGCGGCCGCCACGGGCCGCCGGATCGACTGGTCGGGCCGGGCCTCGATCTTGCCCGTGCCCCACAGCCGCTGCATGGCCATGGACTTGAACGTGTTGAGCAGCACCGTCTTGCCGACGCCGCGCAGCCCGGTGACGACCATGCTGCGCTCGGGACGGCCACGGGCGACACGTTCGAGCACCACCTCGAACTGCTGCAGCTCTCGGTCACGGCCGGCGAGCTCCGGGGGACGCTGTCCCGCGCCGGGAGCGTAGGGGTTTCGCACAGGGTCCACGCTCTCGGACTTTATTGCCGGATATAGCGGCCGTCTTAGATTTGGGAAGAAAGTGCTACGGCGTGTCCGAGCGCGGGGTGGCGCGAGCACCGCCATCGGACACACCCCCTCTCACCAGGCCGAACCCTTGTTCGATTGCTGCTCCTAAGACTGTAGCGCGGACTCGAACACCTATGCGATGGTTTTCGGGTAAAGATCTTCGCAACGGCCGCGGCGACGCGCGGACGACCGGCCGACTTGGCAGCCGCCGTGGCCTGGGAATAGCGTTTCGCGTCATGCGGACCTTCGCGAACGTTCAGGAGCTCAAGGCGGCAGTCGGCGAGACCTTCGGTCCCACCGAGTGGCGCACCGTCACCCAGGATCAGGTCAACACCTTCGCCGACGCCACCGACGACCACCAGTGGATCCACGTGGACGTCGAGCGGGCCAAGGAGGGGCCGTTCGGCGGCACCATCGCGCACGGCTACCTGACGTTGTCGCTGCTGCCGTCGTTCATGTTCTCGCTGGTCAAGGTCGAGGGCATCGCCATGGGCGTCAACTACGGCCTCAACAAGGTCCGCTTCCCCCGGCCGGTGCCGGTGGGCGCGCGCGTCCGGGCCGTCGGCGAGCTCACCGACGTCAAGGGCACGCCGGCCGGCTACCTGTCCAACCTGAAGATGACGATCGAGATCGAGGGCGAGAAGCGCCCCGCCTGCGTCGCCGAGACCCTCTCGCTGTACGTCCCCGCCGAGTAACCGCCGAGTAGCCGCCGAGTGGCCGCGACCCGCGGCCACGTTTCACGTGCAACAGTAAAGCCCCTCCGTCGCTCCCTGGGTTCGTGGAAGATTTCGACGAGTTCGTCCGGGCCCGGGGCGACGCCCTCCTCCGGTACGGCTTCGTGCTGTCCGGTAACTCCGAGGACGCGGCCGACCTCGTACAGGAGGCTCTGGCCCGCCTCGGCGACGCCTGGACCCGCGTGGCAACAAACACGACCCCGAAGGGTACGTGCGCACGACGATGGTCCGGCTGCACATCAGGTCCTGGCGCAGACGGCGTAGGGAGAGCCTGGTCGCCACGGTGCCCGAGCACGGCGCCCACGACCGTTACGGCGACGCCGATCTGTGGGCCGAACTCCAGCGACTCCCCCGCAGGCAGCGGGCCGTGCTCGTGCTGCGCTACTACGAGGACCTGTCCGACCAGGATATCGCCGACATCCTCGGCGTCTCCCGCGGCACCGTACGCAGCCAGGCCGCCCGCGCCCTGGACAAGCTCCGGATCAAGCGAGTGCTGCAGGAGGCACGATGAGAGGCGAACAGGACCTGATCCGAACCCTGCGCACCGCCGCCGACCAGGTCGAGCAGGTGGACCTCGCGCGGGGCGTGGCCGCCAGGCGGCACGGCCGCAGGATCCGGCAACGGGTGCGGATGGCGCTCGCGGCGCTCGCGGCGGTGGCGGTCGCGGGCGGCACCACGGCGGCCCTGTCCGTCGCGTCATCCGGCGCCGAACGACGCGCCGAGGAGCGGTGGACGCAGATCGAGGAGCGGCGGCCGCAGGTCGACGAGCCGTGGACGCAGGTGAAGGAGCGCTGGCCGCAGGCCGTGGCCAAGGTGCCGGCCAGGACCTCCGACGGGGCGCGGATCCTGCCGGTGGCCGGGCTGAGCCCGGCGGAGGTGCTGCTGCTCGTGGCCGCGCCCGCCAAGGGGAAGCCGTCGCGGCTGGACGTGTACGACGTGACCCGCCGTACGACGAGGACGCTCGCCCAGGTCCCGGCCGTCAAGGGCGAGGAGGGACCGGACGGCGTGACGGTAGGCCCAGGACATATCGCCTGGTATGCCACGACCGGCGGCACCACGACATTCTGGGCCGTGCCGCGCACCGGCGGGACGGCCACCCGGGTGACCACGGCCTCCGGCGACGTGGCGGTGCTCGGGGTCACGGACGACTCCCTCGTCTGGTCTTCCTGGAAGGGCGGCGTCCACCGGGTGCCGCTGACCGGGGGGACGCCGGCGCGGCTGCCCGGCAGCGACGGGCTCACGCTGACCACCTGGCCGTGGGCGGCGCACCTCGGCCGGCGCACGTTCGCCAACCAGGACCGGGCCGTCGACCTGGAGACCGGCCGTTCCATCGACGTACGTGCGCCGAAGGGAACGCTGTTCCTGCGGTGCGGGCCGCGCTGGTGCGCCGGGGAGCTGAACGGCCGGCTGCTGGTCCAGCGCGTGGACGGGACCGGCCGCAGGAAGCTGCCCGAGCTGCGCCTGTACTCGCCCCGCCAGCCCTACGCCGACCGGTACGTGCTCGCCGCCCCGGCGCCGACGCAGCGGACCGGAGAAGGGCCGCTCGCCCTCTTGTACGACCTGGAGACCGGCACGACGACCGGGCTCGGCGAGCAGCGGCCCGGCACGATGGGCACACCGTTGATGCCGATGTCGTTGTCGAACAGTCCGTCCGCGACCACCCTCCACTGGGACGAGGACGCGCAGCCTCCCGCGACGTGCGCCAAGAAGACGTGCGCGCCGATGACCCTCGGCCTGAAGGAGTGGACGGTGCTCAACCTGCGGGCCCTCACACCATGATCGCCACGACCGCCACGGCGGCCAGCAGTCCCAGGTAGGCCAGCACCAGCCGGGTGTCCCGGAGCAGGCACTTGCTCCGGGTCAGCCCGGCCCGCCGCGCCTTCCAGTAACCCGCGAACCCGAGCGCCGCGAACCCGAGCACCGCCCACGGCCCGAGCAGCCACGCCAGCAGCGCGACGGTGGCGTACACGCACAGCCGCAGCGGATCGTACGGCGCCTTGCCCTCCGGCTGCGCGCTCACCGGGCCACCAGCGACAGGCGCTGCCGGGACAGCTGCGGCCACGCCTGGACGGCGCAGAACGGCGCGCACTGGTCGCGTTCGCCGTCGCGGGTGCCGACGTGCACGCAGCACTGCGTGAGGCGTTCCTCGATCATCGTGGAGATGTCCATGAACGGCTTGACCGTGATGCGCACCACCCGCTCGGCCAGCATGCGGCGCAGTTTCCGCCGCCGCCCCGGCAGGGCCGAGGAGGCGAGGGTGAGCAGGGTGGAGATGCCGAGGTCGCAGTTCTCGCAGATGTTCCGCCACAGGTCGCCGACCTGCGGATGCGACAGCGACGACTGCTCCGACAGCAGGCCGAGCAGCGACTCCTGTACGGCGAGGCGCAGCTCGCGCGGGATCTCGCTGTCGGCGATGCGGTTGGAGACCAGGCCGAGGTTCGCCTTGAGCCGGTCGTGGCCGATGAGCGCCGTCAGCGAGCGCCACTGGCCGGCGTCGTCGCGCAGCAGGTAGCCGACCGAGCAGCAGTGCGGGTGCGAGCAGGGCAGGGCGGTGAGGTCGCGCCAGGTCACCAGTCCGTCGGTCTGCGGGCCGAGGCGCTTGAGCACGCCGGTGTGGGTGAGCCGGTCCATGGGATCGATCTCGCCTGACCGGCCCGAGCCGAACTGGGGCTGCAGGGAGACGCCGCCGACGTACGGGGTGTCGAGCGCGAGGCGTACGACGTCGCCGATCTCCCCGTCGTTGACGCCGAGGGCGGCCGTCATGACGAGCGTGGTGAAGATCTCCCGCTCGGACAGGCGGGCCAGGGCCTGGGCCTTGAGCTGACGCAGGTCGCCGCCGCGGTGGTGCCTGGACGCCTCGGCCGAGACGCCGTCGTACTGGAGGTAGACCTCCACCCGTTCCCGGTGCTCGGTGAGCAGGTCGAGGAGGGAGTCGTCCCTGGCGACGAGCACGCCGTTGGTGTTGACCAGGATGCGGGTGATCGGGCGCGCGGTCAGCTCGGCGAGCAGCGTCTTCAGCTCCGGGTGGAGGGTCGGCTCGCCGCCGCTCAGCATGAGCACGTCGAGCTTGCCGTTCTCACGGGCGAGCCGCTGGTCCACGTTGGCGAGGACGTCGTGGACGGGGACGACGCCGGACAGGTCGGGCGAGCTGTCGGCGAAGCAGGTGGGGCAGCGCAGGTTGCAGGTCTCGGCGATGTCCTCCAGGAGGATGCAGGTGTGCTGGGTCTGCATCTCGGGGAGTCCGTCGAGGTACGCGAGCGGGATCGGCGCGAAGTTGCCCTGGACGTCCGGGATGTGCTGCTTGGTGGGAGCGGTCCATTCCTCCAGGTACGCGAGGATCTCCGGGTCCTCGTCGTACAGGGTGCGGATGAAGCCGTGCTCGCGGCAGCCGCGCTCCAGCCACACCTTGCCGTCGCGTTCGGCGAGATAGCCGCTCAGGCGCTCGATCCGGTCCAGGTCACGGCCGTGGCAGTGGGGACAGAAGGCGTTGACGTACCTGAGGATGCGGTCGCCCCGGAGGCTCATCCCTGCGCTCATGATGTGACCTTTCGAGAGATGAGGGGATCGTAGTAGCCGCGCCGGTAGCCGATCGTCACCCGGACCGCGAGCAGCGGCAGGCCGGCCGCCAGGAACCATTGGGGTCCGGTCAGGCCGAGCCACAACGTCTCGTTCGCCCTGGTGAACTCCACCAGGAAGCGGAAGGCGGCGTACCCGGCGAGGTAGAGGGTGAACAGCTCCCCCGGCCGCGTCAGACGCCCGCGCGCCCACATGAGCGCGGCGAACGCGGCGAGCTGGAAGGCGATCTCGTACAGGAACGACGGGTGCATGGCCGCGCCGGTCAGGCAGCCCGGGCACTCGGGGGTCGTCGGCGGGGCGTGCACACCCCAGGGCAGGCTCGTGGGACGGCCGGGAGCCTCGGTGAGGTGGCAGCCGATGCGGCCGATGGCCATGCCGAGCGCGACGGCCGGGGCGAACAGGTCGCCGGTGCGCTCGCGGTAGCCGCTGATCCTCTTGGCGACGAGGACGCCGGCGTACGCGCCGGTGAGGCCGCCGAGGATGCTGCGGGAGCCGTACAGCCAGAGGTCCCTGAGGTCGAGGGTCTCCAGCCAGCCCGCGAGCCGCATGCCGATCGCGCCGCCGACGAGGGCGCCGGTGACCGCGATGAGGGAGTGCTCGTGCAGCGCGCCCCTGCGGCGGGCCTCACGTACGAACACGACGGACGCCGCCAGCACGCCGAGGCCGACGAAGATCTCATGGTAAGGAGGCATCGGTGGGTCGTCAGGTGTACATGCCGGGATTGAGCCCGGTGCACCAGCCCGCGGACACGATCGACACCAGGGCCCACCCCATCATCAGCCCGAGCCCCAGCCCGATCGACCAGGGTTTGCGCAGCAGCAGGAACGTCACCCCGACCCCGAGCCCCACCAGCGCCAGGAACCCGGCCCCCACCGCGAACGCCACCGTCTGCGCCACGCTGATGGCCACGAGGCCGACGAAGAAGTTGATGACGACATAGCCGAACAGCCCCGCGAACGCCAGCCCGACGATCACCCCGGTGTTCCGCGGCTCCGGCCCCTGCCCCTGCGGCGGGGGTGGCGGGAACGGCGGCGGTGGGGGTGGTGGCGGGGGCGGAGGCATGTTCACCCCGCTCACATTACGGTCCTAAGTGCCCTCTGAGTAGTAAATGGCCGCCTGGACGCGGCTCTTCAGGCCGAGCTTGTTCAGCAGGCGGCTGACGTGTGTCTTCGTCGTCGCCTCCGCCATGTCCAGCTCCCTGGCGATCTCGGCGTTCGACAGGCCGCGGGCGATGCAGGCCAGGACCTCGCGCTCGCGGGGCGTCAGGCCCTCCGGCGCCCGCTCGCCCTTTTGCCGGCTCTTCGCCGCGCTCCTTTCCGCGCTCCTTTCCGCGAAAGCGGAGATCAGCTTGCGGGTGACGGACGGGGAGATGAGGCCGTCGCCGCGGGCGACCACGCGTACCGCCTCGACCAGCGACTCGGCGTCGGTGCTCTTCAGCAGGAAACCGGCCGCGCCCGCGCGGAGGGCGCCGAAGACGTACTCGTCGAGGTCGAACGTCGTCAGGATCAGCACGTCGCTCACCCCCGCCAGCTCGCGCGTGGCCGAGATGCCGTCGAGGCGCGGCATGCGGACGTCCATGAGCACGACGTCCGGCCGCAGCTCGCGGGCCATGGCCACGGCCCGCTCCCCGTCACCGGCCTCGCCGACGACCTCGATGTCCGGGGCGCCGTCCAGGATCAGCACGATCCCGGCGCGGACGGCGGCGTGGTCGTCGGCCACCAGGACGCGTACGGGCGGGGTCATGAGCCGGCTCCTCGCGGGAACATCAGGCCGACGACCTGCGACGACAGCCCGCTCATGCCTTCGGTGGCCGCCGGGCCACGCTCCTCCGTCGGCAACACCGCCACCACCTCCCACCCGGGCCTGACCTCGGTCGGGCCCGCCGGGGACGGACCGGCCTCGAACGACCCGCCCACCAGCGCGGCCCGCTCCCGCATCCCCACCAGCCCGGCTCCGGCCCCGGGCAGCGCCCGCCGCTCCTCGCCCACCGCGTTCCACACCCGCAGGACCACCCGGCCCACCTCGTACGACACCACCAGCTCGACCGGCGACTCGCCGTGCTTGAGCGCGTTGGTCAGCGCCTCCTGAACGATCCGGTAACCCGCGAGGTCGACGGCCGCGGGCACCTCCCGTGCCGTCCCCTCGACCCGCCACGAGCCCTTCATGCCTGCCGCGACGACCCGCTCCACCAGCACCTCCACCTCGGCCAGCCGCAGCCGCACGACCTCACCCCCGAGACGCTCCCCTTCCTCGGGGCGGGCGTCCTCCTCCCTGAGCAGCCCGATGATGGTCCGCAACTCCGCCAGCCCTTCCACGCTGTTCTCCCGTACCGACGCCATGATCTTCCGTACCGTCCCCGCATCGAGATCCGTCCGCGACAGCGCGGCCGTGGACTGGATGGCGATGGCGCTGAAATGGTTGGCGATCAGGTCGTGCAGCTCACGCGCCATCCGCGTCCGCTCCGCGGCGATGGCCGCCCGCCGATCGAGCTCCGCCAGCCGCGCCACCTGCTCGGCCCGTACGCGCTCGACCGCCGCCCGGTCCCGCTGCTCGCGTATCAGGAGGGCGCTCAGCACGGGCGTCACCAGCACCAGCGCCGCCTGCACCCCGATGACCGCCGGCAGCCGCCAGTTCGCCGCCCAGAACCCCGCCCCGGCCCCGGCCGCGATCGCCAGCACCGCCGTACCCATGAGCAGCCCGCGCGCCAGGCGGGCCGGACCGTACAGGGCGGCCGCGTACAGGTTGTCGGTGAACACCAGCACCGTCCCCAGCGACGGCCCCACCACCGCGTCCAGCCCGACCGCCACCACCCCGAGCCCCAGGGAGGCGACCGGGGCCCGGCGCCGTACCAGCACGCCCGCACACGTGACGGCCAACGGCACCACCAGCACCCACTCCGGCACGCCGCGCTCAAGCCGCGCCCCGCCCGCGATGAGCAACACCCCCACCGCGAACGCCAGCACAGCCCCCCACACCGTCCGCCTCATCCCCCCATCCCACCACCCTGCCGACACCCCGAGATCATCCCCCCTCGTACGGCCGTGACCTGCGCGAGCCTGGACGGCGCACACGAGATCGCGGTTTATGGTTCGAGGCACACTCCGAAACCCGCTATGCTTGCTTACGCAGCGAGCGGCCGTAGCTCAATGGATAGAGCATCTGACTACGGATCAGAAGGTTAGGGGTTCGAGTCCTCTCGGCCGCGCAGCAGGTGAAAGGCCCTCCGGGATGATCTCGGAGGGCCTTTTTCGTGGCCGTACAGCAGCGTCGTACAGCAACGCAGCCCGACACAACCGATCCCCGGCGAGTGGAGACCTCCTTGATGTCGCCAGGCCGGCCGAAGCTCGAAGCCAGATACAGGAAGCCCACCGCGACTGCGCCGCACACAGCGACTTTGCCGGCCGTGAGCCCCAAGACCTGGGCGGACATGTACCGGGACAGAAGGCGAGAACCTCGGCTACGGGTGACTCTCATCAAGCAACACCTGATCGGTCGCTGAGCGTGGTCTCTGGCGGGCGCTGTACAGCAGCCGGTACAGCAACGTTGACACACACCAGCGCGTGACAGCATCCGCTAACTGCTGCTTGACCAGGAGGAAGACCACTCGACGTCGTGACTGGCTCCCGTTTGCAAAGCAGAAGGTCAGGGGTGCCAGTTACAGGAGGAGAGCGATCACCGCTCGGCGGGGAGGTTCAGGATGGAGAATTCTTCCAATCGTCCGGTCCCGCTGTCTCGTCTGTGGAGGGGGCTGCGATGTCGGTCTTGGCGCCCCAGCCAGTTAGGCGGGCGTCGACGACGTGGGAAATCGAGCGCTTGCCGAGCTGTTCGGGCCAGGAGGTCCGGACCCTGCGTACCAGTTGGTCCTCTCCGAGCCAGAGCTGCCACGAGAGGTCTGTCTTCGCGTACTTCCCGGTGGGCGTCCCATCGTGTTGGTCGCGGAACGCGGGTGACACCCTGTAGAGGTCGCCGAAGGTGATTGTTCCCTGGTAGATGGTGGTGCGGGTGTTGTCGTAGGCGCCTCCAGGACGTTTGGACTCAGTTGTGGCCAGTACCGCCTTCAGCGCTGCCGGATGAGCGAGATCGATCCCGCCAGACTGTAGGAAAGGACGGGTCTTCTCGTTCTCGTAGAGGAGGACCCAGGTCTTTCCCTCGGGAGCGGGGCAGATCCAGCCTTGGCAGTACGTTCGGCCCTTGAACGTGAGGAACCGTGGCGCAGGTTCAGGGACGTCGGGGCTGGCGACGTCCCTGACGTCGGTAGCCGTCACCGTGCCCTTGCCGAACTGGGCGCGGGTTTTCTTGCGGTAACTCGTTCTTTCCCCGGTTTCCTTCGAAGTGAAGACCTCTGACATGGTCACACCACGGCTCTCGACCAGTTGACGCCTGAGTGCGTCGGCCGGGCCGGCGGGGGTCGCCTGAGCATGCCCGGCTGTGCTGAGTTCGGTGACCGCGACGGACACGGTCATCGCGACGGTCAACGCGGCGGCCCATCGCCTCATTCGCGCGTCCTCTCTCGATCCTCCCCCTACCGGGTCGGCACTCCAGATCGTCTCGTCTCAAGGTCTCTTTCGGATTACTGCTAATGGGGGCCATGCCTCACGTCCCTGCATTTTCGTAGAGGAGTGCTGTACAGCAACCGCCTCGCGCGATCACATGGCATCGACTCATATCCACCGTTTCAGCAGGGCAGGAGTGAAAACGCGGGGTGCGCGCCGCGCGAGAAGACCAAGGCCGGGCGGATGCGCCTCAGGAGTCGGAGCGTTCGATCCGGACGGCGACGCCGTCAAGGATCAGCTCCAGCCCGATCGAGAAGTCCGCGTCAGCGATCGTCACGTCGGGCGTGTCCGAGGGCGGCGCTTCGAACAGCGCCGAGGAGAACAGCCGGGCGGTCTCAGGGAAGCGTTCGGGCTGGATGAGTCGCGCCAACGCGCGGCCGTAGTCGCGCTCGGCGTCGGCCTGCCCCTGGCCTTCGGCCCTACTGGCGACGAGTTCGTCGTACTGCCGTACCGACTGGACCACGTAGCCGCTGATCAGCAACAGGATGCCGACCTTGTGCGCCCAGTCGAGGCGGGTGCGGGACAGGACCGCCAGCCCGGCCTCCATCCAGGCGATCTGGTTCGGCCCGGAGGGCGGTCCGGAGACGGGCACCCGCGTCAGCCACGGCCGACGCTGGAACACCGCACGCTGCGCGAACGCCCAACTGCGCAGCCCTTCGCGCCAGTCGTCGACGTCCATCTCCGGCGGTACGCCCATGGCGGAGTCGGCCATGAGCGTGAGCAACTCGTCCTTGGAACCGACGTGCCGGTAGAGCGACATCCCCGTGACACCGAGACTCTTGGCGACCTTGGGAAGTGTCACGCCACCGAGGCCGTCCCGGTCGGCGATCTTCACCGCCGCGGCGACGACCCGGTTGACATCGAGGGCCGCAGGCCGCCCGAGACGCGAGGACTCCGGTATCCCCCACAGCCGACGTAGCGGCGCCGGAATGAAGTCCTCGCTGGTCATGGCTCCTCGTTGGCCTCTGAAAAGACTCAGCCCATCATGCCAGACCCATATTAGTTTACCTGTGATACTTTCTCTGTGAAACTAAAGCCTGCGAGAAGGACGAGCATGAGCATTGACCTCGCACCGCGTGCGTCGAGAGGGCCCGTGCGGCGTGCCGAACGCGCCCTCGCACCGGACCTGGCCCGGGGAGCGATGTTGCTGATCATCGCGCTGGCCAACGTCGCCGGAGTCGTCTTCGCCGGCCAGCCCGGCCTCGACGCCACGCCGGAAGGAGTCGACCGCGGCCTCAACTTCCTGCTCTTCGAGCTCGTCCACGCCCGCGGGTACCCGGTCTTCGCCGTGATGTTCGGTTACGGAATCGTCCAGTTAGCCCGCCGCCAGGACGCCTCCGGCGCCTCGCCGAAGCAGGTCCGCTCGGTGCTGCTGCGCCGCAACCTTTGGCTCGTCGCCTTCGGGTTCGCGCACGCCGTCTTGCTGTACTACGGCGACTTCCTCGGCGCCTACGGGATCACCGGGATCGTGATGACCCTGGTGCTGCTGCGCCGCGGCGACAAGTTCCACCGGATCGCGCTGGTGATCTGGGCGGTGGCGGCGGTCCAGACCCTGGTCATCGGCGCCACGGTGGTGAGCGGCATCATCGGGGATTCGGGCGGGTCGGCCCCGCTGCCGGCGAGCCACATCGACTCCCTCGCCGCGCCCGGATACCTGGAGTCCATGCTGGGCCGTCTCGGCGAATGGCCGACGCACACGCTGACCGTCCTGCCGTTCATCCTCATCGCCTGGCTGGGCATGTGGGCCGCCCGCAGCCGCGTCCTCGAAGAGCCGAGCCGCCACAAAACCCTGCTCAAGTGGACCGCCGTCCTCGGACTCGGCATGGCCATCGCCGGAGGTCTACCGGCCGCCCTGGTCGCTGCCGGATGGCTGCACGTCAACGAGTCGGTCGCCGGTGAGATGCTGTCGCTCCACGGCGCCAGCGGCATGTTCGCCGGCCCAGGTTACGTCGCCGTCTTCGGCCTGATCGCCATGAGGGTCACGCGGCCCGGTCCAGTCGTCGGCGCCCTCTCGGCCCTGGGCCGGCGTTCCCTGTCCGGATACCTGTTCCAGTCGGTGGCCTGGCTCATCCTCCTGGCGCCCTTCACGCTCGCCCTCGGCGGCCGCTTCGGCAGCCCCACAGTGACCGGCCTGATCATCGCGGTGGCCGTCTGGCTCGTGACCGTGCTGATCGCCCGCCTGCTCGACCAGCGCAATCAGGCCGGCCCCGCGGAGACCGTCCTGCGCCGTCTGACCTACGGGCCCCGGACATGACCGCCGCGGAGTGAAACCGTCCCGGCCGACTGACACGGGCCCCGGCTTCCTGGACAGGGTGCCGGGGCGACCACGGACATCGCTGGAATCTCTCACGCCAGACACCGCCTGGGAGCAGGCATTCATGTCAGCGGTGGAAGGCTGTAGACGTTCCTGACCTTGCTACGGATCAGAAGGTCAGGGGTTCGAGTCCTCTCGGCCGCTTAATCGCGGACAAAGGCACTTCCCAAAGAAACGGTGCTGCCAGGGTTCAGTCCGAGATCTCGGATTCTGTGCGAAGCCCCAGTTTGAACGTTGACTCGATAGTAGCCGAACGATCCGCCGGGTTCGGGAGTTTCAGCTTCGACGATGAATTCTCTGTTGGACAGCCAGGCATGGCCAACCGCATCGCTCGGCTCCGAGAGGAGGTTGAGCTTGAGCTTCTTGGTGACTTTGCCGGTCATGGCGTTACGAGTGACAAGGTGCTCGTCGCCATCGTCGCCGAAGTCGGCCTGTATCTCCACGACGGATTGACCATCGGGGGAAAGACTTCCGACAGAGGCGGCGCTCCCCCATTCGCTGATGACGGTCCCATCTCGTTTCAAGATGGTTACTGGGCCCGCCTCAACGAGGTCGGAACACGTTCGTTGTGCCGCGATCCGAGACGCGCCTTGGCTTAGCCCAAGGATTGTACAGAATCCTCGAAGGGTGGTGGTCTGTCCTGTGGCGAACTCTGTGACAAGCAAGCGAGGCTGGTCCCCGGCGAAAGACACCGCAAAGAATTTCCCGTCCGGTGAGATTTCTACGCTGCGAACGTCATCCAGCATTCGGGCGTCGAGGCGCGGGGAGATGGCCTTTTGCTGAGCCGTCGGGAGATCCCAGCCTACGAACTGCAGGTATTTCTTGCTCAAGTAAGCGATACGATGGCCATCACGAGTGATCCTGAGCGGGACGCCTCTACGCTCGCTGTCGCTCAGCTGCACCTGGCTGGCGGCATCATGGAGTTCGATATCGCTTGTGCAGTCGTCGTCGCCGACGCTAACCCCTCTCCGATATCCACCGCAGCCTGCCCCAAATATAAGGCCAATATCCTGCCTTCCCTTGCCGAGCTTATAATTGACGCGTAACCGCCACTCGGTGCAAGCTATCAACGGAGGCTCGGCCTCTTCCTCCGTGGGGCTGGAAGGCCAGCCATGGCATTCCGTGTCCTCGGGAATGAAGGCGTATTGTACGGGCGGATCATAAGGTCCTGGCTTCCACTCCCATGCCGGTCTCGGCGTGTTGTCCTGATTCATATACAGGAAGCCGGCTCCGAGTATGCAGATGAGAAGAAGAAGAACGCCGACCCATCTCATCGGCCGGCGTCTACGACTGTCCTTCAACCCGTGAGGCGGCAAGTCGAGTCCGCCAGCGTCGGTCCCATTCATATCGACGGATGCCCCCATGGCCCCCACGCCTCCTCATCCGATACCGAGCGACACAGTAAGCGGGTCCAGTAACGGGTGGATCACGAGACTGACCATTCCGCGATGAAGCGGCACCGAGTTCGCGATGGAGAACACCTGACTGGCGTGGACATCGCCGGGATCCTCCGCACGATCTGCACAAGCAACGGCCGCTACCCCAGCAGCCACGTCAGCGACCTGATGCAAATCCCGCTCATCACGGTGGATGATCCTCTGTCCGTCGACCTTTTCCCGTGCGCACCCGAGGACAACGCGTACACGGTTCTGCGCGCCCTCGCGTGGCCCTGGAGTGAGGAACGCCCTGATCCGCGCCTGCTTGGATTCCTCTTCCGCGCCGCGGACTGCGCCTGGTCGCGACTACAGCAGGTCGCGTACGACGCGAGTGCCGGCGAGGCGGTCGTGCAAGGTGCGAGCGTCCGGGTCGGCCACCGACCACAGAACGTCCACCAGGAGCAGGACCAGCCCGTACTGGGGCACGCAGACGAGGACGGGGAAGACGAGCGCGCGGATCGCGGCCCTGCGCCGGCCTGGCCAGTGGCCGGTGTCGGTGGAGACGACGCGGATGCGCATGAGCCGCTTGCCGAATGTCCGTCCCCGTCAACACGTAGAGGAACGCGGGCACGGCGAGGAGCAGCGATGCCGGCGTGTTGATCCTGAGCCAGTTCAGGAGGCCGTAGTCCAGGCTGCTGAGCCCGCCCTCGAAGAGGCTCAGGAAAGCGACGAAGACCCAGTAATCGAAGGTGAACGCCACCGCCCGGCGTCCGGCCAGCCCACTCGGCCAGGTGTCCCTCGCGGTCCGGGTGGCCAGCAGCACCAGCAGCGCAGAGAGCAGGAGGGCCGACTCCGCAGGCCCGTAGGCGCGCGCCACGGTCGCGAACCATTCGCCGCTCAGCACGGGGATCATCGAGCAGCCGTCCTCGGCCACGTACGAGGGGGCGGCCGGTCTGACTAGCGCGAGCAGGACGAGCAGGCCGGCTACCCGTCGGCCGGCGACAGCCGCGTTCCCGGTGACGGCCGACATCAGGAGCCCCGTGAGGACGAGGAGCGAGGGCACACCCCATACGAGGGCCAGGTCCGCGATCTCGTAGGCGTCCCCCAGGAGTGCCGACGCCAGTCTGGTGGAGCCGAGACCGCCCTGGTCGAACCACCTCCCGCAGTCGAGGGCGGCATAGGAGGATCCGTACTCGACCTGCCAGGCGCTCCAGGTCGAGTACGCAGCAGGGGCCAGGGCGGACGCCCAAGCGAGGCGGGGTAATCGCGACAAGATGATCTCCGGTTTCGCGACACCCTAGCGGTACTCGGCAGTCCCTCGCGGAGGTGTAGCCCTCCGCCTGTTCACAGCCAGGGCGTCGCCAGCCAGACGGTGAGGGCCGCAGCGATGAGGAGGGTGAGGTTGAGGGCGATCTGACGGTCTCCGCGTCTCAGGTGCAGGGCGGTCGCGCCGAGCTGGAGGGCCACGAAGCCGATGGCCGCGGCCAGGGCCAGCCAGGGGGCGATGCGGGTCAGCGGCGGGAGGATCAGCCCGATCGCGCCGAGTGTCTCGATCACGCCGATGGCCCTGACGGCCGGCATCGGCGTGTCGTCCACCCAGGCCATCATCGGCCGGAGCCGTTCACGGCTCCGGACCACCTTCAACCCGCCCGCGTAGAGGTAGAAAAGGGCGAGCAGGCCGGCGACGATCCAGTACGCGACGTTCACGGTGCCCATCCGCTGGTGGCGGGCTCGGTGGCGTAGCGGCGCATCACCTGGATGTTGTCCTGCGGGGTCAGCGTCCGGCCACCGGCGATCATGTCCGCCAGATCGCGGAAGTACTGCACATAGAGGTCGGGCGTGAACGTACTGAGCATGACGGCCGGTTCGTCGGTCACGTTGGCGAAGGTGTGCGGGGCTCCGGGCGGGACCATCACGAGCGTCCCCGCCGTCGCGTCATGGTCCGTGTCGCCTACGGTGAACCGCACCGTGCCGGAGATGACGTAGAAGCCCTCGTCGTGCTGGGCGTGACGGTGCTGCGGCGGTCCGGATGTGTGCGGCGCGAGGACGGATTCGGCGATTCCGAGGCGGTGACCGGTGTTGCTGCCGTCTTCGAGGACGCGCAGCCGGGTGGTGCCCAGGACGATCGTCTCGCCGTCGCCCGGGCCGACCACCGATACGGTCGTTGGTTGGTCGGTCATGTCTCGATCTCACTGGCAGCGCACTGCGCCTGTCCAAGATCTGTTCTGTGCCGCCGATACCGTACGGGTATCGTCGCACCATGGAGCTACGCACGCTGCGCTATTTCGTGGCGGTCGCCGACGAGCTCCACTTCGGCCGGGCCGCCGCCCGGCTGCACATGAGTCAACCGCCGCTCAGCCGGGCGATCAAGCAGCTGGAGAACGAGGTCGGCGCCGCGCTGTTCGACCGCTCGCCCTCCGGAGTCTCGCTCACCCCGGTGGGGGCCGTGCTGCTGGGCGAGGCGCGGGCCCTGCTCGACCAGGCGGACCGGTTGCGCGTACGCGTGGCCGCGGCGGCCGGCACCGCGGCCATCACGGTGGGTTTCCTGGGGGACAGCGCCGACCCGGCTGCGGCCCGGCTGGCCGACGCCTACCGTCGCCGGCACCCGCAGGTCGAGGTCCGCATCCGCGAGACCGACCTGACCGATCCCACCTGCGGCCTGCACGCTGGGCTGGTCGATGTGGCCCTGACCCGCGGGCCGTTCGACGAGACCGGTCTGACCGTACGGGAGTTGCGCGCCGACCCGGTGGGCGCGCTGGTGCGCGCGGACGATCCGCTGGCCGGCCGGGACAGCGTGAAGCTGGCCGAGCTGGCCGACCGCCGCTGGTTCCTGTTCCCGGAGGGCACCGATCCTGCCTGGCAGTCGTACTGGAACGGAGGGGCGCCTCGGGAGGGTCCGGTGGTGCGTGCCGTCCAGGAGTGCAGGCAGGCCGTTCTCTGGAACGGCACGGTCGGCATGACTCTCCTGAACCACCCACAGGCGGACGGGCTCGCCGTGGTGCCGCTGATCGACATGCCCCCGAGCCGTGCGGTGGTGGCGTGGAAGGAGGGCGACACCAATCCGCTGATCCGCTCGTTCGTCCGGCTCGCGATCGCCGCCTATCGCGACGGAGCCTTCGCCAGCACCTAGACCAGCACGGCCGCGAGCACTGGGGGCTGGCCGAGCCGGACTGGTATCTCCAGGGTCCCTACGCGACCCTGGCGGACTGCGAAGTCGCCTTCCAGGACGCTGCGCAGAACGGTCAATACACCGGGCTCGTCGGCTGTCACTGGTTCCGCGGAGGTGGCGTTTTTCGGCCGGGCTATTACTACGAGGTTTACATACCCTGATCAAAAGTGATTTTTGCGGAGCATCTAATGCTTCGCGCACAGCAGCAGCAAGGCCCGCTTCCGAAGGTCCCTGGAGCGGGCCTTCTGCATTTACAGCGTTACGGCCAATCGGCGGCCTTAGGTGTGCTGGGATGACGAACTGGGCGCGTTCCAATGATTCCGTGAGGGGCCGCAGATGCGGGAAGGCATGTCCGACTACGAGGCCCGGGCCTGGGCCGCCTTGCTCGACGGCGAGCGGAAGCGCCGGAACGGCTTGAGAGCACGCGTGGCAGGCAAGGTGGCAGTCGTCACCAAGCGGGCCGGCGAGCAGATCAGGAGGGTCCCCGGCGCGGAGAAGGTCGTGGAACTCGGTGACGAGACCATCGTCAAGGCGCTGGAGGGCGGCTTCAAGGCCGTGTTCCTGCCCGCGCTGCGTTCGGCGTCGCTGGAGAAACGCGTCGAGAAGCTGCGTCGCAGGCACCAGGATCTGGGTGCGGGGTCGCCGTTCAAGTCGCTCGACCTCAAGGACCTCGACAAGGGCCGGCCCACGTTGACCATCCCGTTCATCGGGGTCCTTCAATCCGGCGTCGCCTCCGTCGTGGTGACCGGAGCCACGGTCAGCACGACTGTGAGCGGTGGCACGACAGCGGCAGTCGCGGTCGTGGCGGTGGCGTCGGACGCGGTGATCTCGATGGCCCTCCTCGGCCGGGCAGTGTCCGAGGTCGCCGTCCACTACGGCTACGACCCTCGGGAGCCCGGAGAGGAGTTGTTCCTGATGGGGGTCCTGAACTACAGCATGGCGTCATCGTCCGCGAGCAGGACGGCTGCTCTCGCCAGCCTGTCGCGCCTCACCCAGATGATGATGCGCCGCGCGACATGGAAGCAGTTGGGCAAGGAGCCTCTGGTCCAGGTCCTCCTGAAGATCTTCAAGCTGCTCGGGCTGAGGCTCACCCATGCGCGGCTGGCCAACGTCGTGCCGATCGCCGGCGGCATCCTCACGGCCGGGCTCAGCTTCAACATGCTCCATTCGGCTGTGGACGACGCGACGCGGCTCTACCGTGCCCGCCGTCTGGCCGAGAAGTACGGGCTGTCGTGGGAGGAGTGGCTCACCGAGCCGACGTCGGTGGCCGAGGCCGCGGAAACCGGCCCGACCGGCCCGGTCGTGGATGCGACGGCGGTCGAGATCGACGACCTGCTCGGTGAGGTCATCGCCGGCGAGGAGGAGGCCGATATCGCCCCAACCGCCGTGGACGACTGACCCCGTCTCCCCGTGACATGGTCGTCATCTGGCGTCGGTAGCTTGATCGACTGGAGGGGGCGTGATGCGTTGGTTCTGGCTGCTTGCCGTTCTCGTCCTGGTCGGTTGCTCGGCCACGGCGCCTGCTCCGAAGGCTGCTCGTGAGGTTGCGGTCCCGCCGAAGGCTCCCGTCCGCGTGGAGCAAAGCGTGGTGCACATCGAAGGAGAAGCGCCGTCGTGCGATGTGATGATCCAGGGGACGGGTTTCGTGTACGCCCCTCAGCGGGTGGTGACTGTGGCGCATGTGGTGGCCGGCGTCATCCCGGTGTCTCTCGTCGTCACCACTGTCGGCGGCGAGGTGTACGAGGGCAGCGTCGTGGCCTTCGATCCCGATGTCGACGTCGCGGTCCTCTACGTACCCGATCTTCCCGCGCCTCCGCTGCGCATCGCCCGGCTGTCCACGTTTCCGCTGCGTCTCCCCGGGATGTCGCTCGGCGAGGCCCGCTTGCTGAGCCACTCGAAGGGCGCGAAGCGTCTGGTGGCCCAGCAGATCAAGATCGAGGGGCGCATCGAGGGCGAAGGCCCGAACATCTACAGGGAACACGATGTGAGCAGGATGATGCTTACGGTCTCCGGTCACATGGACGCGGGTGTGAGCGGCGCCCCGCTGATCGTCGAGGACGGCACGGTCGCCGGGATGATGGTCGGGGCGGCGACGGATGAGCCGGACCGTGGCTACGCGCTGACCGCCGAGGAGATCCTTCCCGTCGCCGACGCCGCGACCGATGCCACGAGGCATGTCTCGACCCGGAAGTGTACCGGGGACCGCTCGTCCCGGACACCGTAGAGCTTTCTGCGGAGTGACGGCTTTCCCGCGCGTTGATCTGTCCAGCAGAATGGGTGTTGTGGCGAATTCCGTCGAGGCGCCCCCAATGCCGGTCACCCTCAGGGCGGCTCGTGTCCTCATCACGATCCAGGTGGCATTCAGCCTGGTGGGCACCGGGCTCATGCTGGCTTTTTTCTTCTCCAGTTTCCGTTGGCAGTACCTACCCGGACTCGCCTATGTCGCGGGAAGCGCGGCCATTCTCGGATGGCTGCTCAGCCGGTGGATGAGTCGCCGGGTTCACCTGCGCTGGTCGATCGTCGCCATGCAGCTGGTGATGGTCGGCGCCAGTGTCATGGACGACGCCGTCTTCTCCACCGCCTTCTGGCGGTCGGTGGTCCTCGGAAACGGCCTCGCCTGGACGGTCGTCGTGCTGCTCTTGTTGCCCTCGGCCGGGCGGTGGTTCGACAAGCCCCGTGAGCTTCGGTAATTACGCCCGCAGGGTGCGTGATCCCGCTCTGCCTTTTCGGTGGCGGGTGTCGGCGTTGCGTTCCTGCGTGCAGTTGTACAGGCCGCTCGGATTTCAGGCCACCCTGAGCTACTTGGAGGCCAAGGCGGGCCGGTTTCAGCAGGAGGAGTCGGCGCTGTTGCAGGCGTTGGCGCTGGTCGAGGCCAGTCGGGCGGCTCGGCAGGTCGCGGTGCGCGCTTATGCGGCGAGGCGGCGGGAGGCCAAGAAGCGTGGTCGGCGGGCGCCGAGGGCAGGGGAAATCGATCCGAATGTCCAGGCGAATTTCTACTGGTACGGCGCTCCTCGGGAAGCCGCTCTTTACGCCTTGTGGTTCTGGCGTGAGCGTCGTTCAGCTGAGTTGACGTCGCCGGAGCTCGTTGAATGCGTTGAGGAATGCCTTCGGGCGACGGCCGGACAACGTGATCGCCTCGTGGTCCGGGTCAGGGAGGTCGAGTCGTGGCTCCGGTCGTGGGAGCTGCTGCACGTCGTACGGCACGTCGAGGTCGCTCTGGGATTGTGGACGGATTCGGGCTTGATCGGGACGGGGTCCGTGGCTATATCCTGAGCGGGATGAACCTCTCTTTCAGCAGATTGGGGGTCCCGTTCGCGCAAGGTGAGTGCTGATGCACTCCATTTTCGCGGACGAGGATTCTCGCCTTCTTCGCTGGCTGCGCATGCGCGAGTTCGCCGTGCCGCCCACCATGATCGAACGTGCGACCGCCCGCCGTGCCGTCGGCGACTGGGCGGGGGCGTGTGCCGCGGCGCGCGTGGACGTCGATCTCGACCTGCGTTCCGTGGCCCGCGCCCATGGGCACGAGGTCGCGGCGCGCCTACGGGATGATCTCCGGCATCTGGCCCCTGAGCTGCTGCGCTGGCATCTGCCGCGGGTCGCGCCTGACGGTCTGCTGCGGCCGGGGCTGACCGTCGCGCTCGCGAGGTACGCGCCCGGGTTGCGACTCGTGGCGCGTACGCCGCCGGTCCGGGCGGCGGCGGGGCAGCGGTTCGGCCTGGAGCTGTGGGACGCGGACCGGCCCACGGCGCGCGGGCATCCGCATCCTCGGCCCCATCGGTGTTTCCGGCTCGACCTGCACCGACACCTGTGGGACGTACGCAGGGTGGATGAGCTGCGGGTCCGGTCGGGCGGCGGGCGGCCCGTCCCCGGGCTGCCGAGCGGGTGCGCCGCGGACCGGTGGCCGGACGAGGCGCGGCTGTTGCTGGGCGCGGATGGGCGGGACGGTGACGCGGTCGTCGTACGGCTCGGCGGCCGGCGGCGGCTGACGCTGGACCTCGCGGGGCCGGAGCCGCGGATCACGGCCGCGCCCGCCGGAGGCAGCAGGCTGCCGATGTTGCCGGACGCGGCGACGTGGGTGCTGCCCGACCTGGCGCTGCTGCGGGCGGGCCTGATCAAGGCCGATCGGCTGCATCCGCTCGTCGCGGCGGCGCTCGTCCCCGGGCGCTCGGTGGCCGGTGGTGGGACGCGGAGTCGCGACGCGGACGGCGGGCCGCGGCTGGTCGAGTGCCGGGGCGCCCGGCACCGGATCGGGCTCGTGGACGGGGTGCTCGTGCCGCTGGATCACTCGGCGGACGAGGTACGCCGCGAGGAGCTGCTGGCGACGCTGGGCGGCACCCCGCTGCCCTGCCTCGCGGTGATCCAGGCGGCGCACCGCGATCCGAGCTCTCTTGACGACGTACGGGAGCGGCTGGCGCACGGGGACGTCGCCGGGGCGCTGGCCGTCGTCGAGCGCCTGCTCGGGCCGGGTGCCTCGCTGCCCGACGGCCCGCTGCGGGACGAGCTGGAGCGGGCCGCCCGGCGGCGGGTGGCTCATGGGCTGTTCCGGGCGGAGCTGGACGGGCTCGGGCCCGGCCCCGCGGCACCCGCCCGTTCCCGCCGGCGTACGCGCTGATCCCTGGGCCGCCACGGCCCGCACATCGAGACTCCCAAAGGTGATCCTCTTGTCCATGGACGTCGCTGCCGACCTGCTCGCCCTCCTCCACGACACCGCCACGGAACCCCGCGCCGACCCGCAGCTGGAGGCGCTGACCCTGACCGTCGCGGCCGACCTGCCGGTGCTGCTCTGGGGAGAGCCGGGCATCGGCAAGACCGCAGCCCTGACGCAGCTCGCCGACTCCCTCGGGCTGCCGCTGACGACGGTGATCGCCAGCGTGCACGAGCCGTCCGACTTCTCCGGCCTGCCGGTGGTCGGGAACGATCCGGCGACGCAGGGCGTACCGATGGCTCCGCCGGACTGGGCGGTGCACCTCGCGAGGGAGGGGCGGGGGCTGCTCTTCCTCGACGAGTTGTCCACGGCGCCGCCGGCCGTCCAGGCCGCGCTGCTGCGGCTCGTACTGGAACGGCGGGTCGGCGCCCTCCGGCTGCCTCCCGGCGTACGGATCGTGGCGGCGGCCAACCCGCGCTCGTCGGCCGCCGACGGCTGGGAGCTCAGCCCGCCTCTCGCCAACCGGTTCGTGCACCTGCAGTGGGCCCACGATCACGACGTCGTGGTACGCGGCCTCGGCGGCACCTGGCCACGGGCGTCGCTGCCGCGGCTCGACCCGGGGCGGCTGGCGGAGGCGGTGGCGTTCGCCCGGCGGGCGGTGTGCGGGCTGCTCGCCGCCCGTCCCGCCCTCGTGCACCGGCTCCCGCAGAACGAGGCCCGCCGTGGCGGCCCCTGGCCCTCGCCCCGGAGCTGGGACATGGCGCTGCGCCTGGTCGCCTTCGCCACGGCGGCGGGCACGTCGCGCGAGGTGCTGTCCATGCTGGTCAGGGGCACGGTCGGGGACGGTCCCGGGCTGGAGCTGCTGGCCGCGATGGACCGGATGGACCTGCCGGATCCCGAGTCGCTGCTGGCGGACCCCGCGGGGGCGGAGCTGCCGGAGCGCGGTGACCTGCGGCAGGCCGTGCTCGACGGCGTGGTGGAGGCGGTGCGGAGACGTCCGGACAGGCCGCGGTGGGAGGCGGCGTGGACGGTTCTGGGCCGGGCGCTGGAGAGCGGGCCGCCGGATCTGGTGGTCGTGCCGGCGTCCACGCTCGCGACGTTGCGGCGGGAGGATTGGGACGTCCCCGCCTCGATCGACCGGCTCGCCGGCGCGGTGTCCCTGAGCAGGCAGGCGGATCTGGCCGCGGCCCGGGTGGCGGCGAGGCAAGGCGGATGATCGACACGCAGGAGAGGTTGTTCGCCGCCCGGCTGCACGCCGCCCGCGCCCGCCCCTATCTGGCGACAGCGCTGTACGCGCTGCACGTGGTCGAGTCGCGGCGGGTGCCGACGATGGCCGTGGACCGGCACTGGCGCTGCTACGTCTCGCCCGCGTTCGTCGCCAGGACCCCGGTCGAGGAGCTGGCCGGGGTCTGGGTCCATGAGGTCTCCCACCTGCTGCGCGACCACCACGGGCGCAGCGACCGGGTCGCGGCCGAGCGGGGGCTCACCGGGCCGGGCGAGCGGCTGCGCATGAACATCGCCGCCGACCTGGAGATCAACGACGACGTGTACGGCGACGGGCTGGCCTGCCCGGACGGCGCCGCCGAGCCGGCCGACCTGGGGCTCCCCCGGGGCGAGCTCATGGAGGACTACCTGCGGCTGTTCCGGCTGGGGCCGTACACGCAGGATCTGGCCTGGCTGGACTGCGGCAGCGGCGCGGACGGGCTGGACCGGGAGTGGGACCTCGGTCCTGACGGCGCGTACGGGCTCAGCGACCAGGAACGGGACGCCGTCCGCTTCCGGGTGGCCCAGGGCATCACCGCCCGCCCGGGCAGCGTGCCGAAGGGGTGGCGGAGGTGGGCCGAGGAGGCGTTCCATCCGCCGCAGCCGTGGCGGGAGCTGCTGGGGGCGGCGATCCGCGCGGCCGTCTCCGGCCCGGGGGCGGGCGAGGACTACACCTATGGCCGGCCGGCGCGGCGTTCGGCCGGGCTGCCGGGCGTCGTCCTGCCGAGTCTGCGGCGCCGGCCGCCGCGGGTCGCCGTGGTCGTCGACACGTCGGGGTCGGTCAGCGACGCCGAGCTGGGCGGCGCGCTGCTGGAGGTGGCGGCGATCGTCCGCGCGGTGGGCGGGCGGCGCGACCTGGTCAGCGTGGTGTCGTGCGACGCGGCGGCCCGGGTGGTGCAGCCGCTGTGCCGGGCCGAGGGGATCGCGCTGGTGGGCGGCGGCGGGACGGATCTGCGCCGGGGGTTCGCGCGGGCGCTCAGGACGGAGCCGCGGCCGGACGTCGTGGTGGTGCTCACCGACGGGCAGACCCCGTGGCCGGAGGTGCGGCCGGCGTGCCGGACGGTGGTGGGGCTGTTCCCCCGGGAGCGGCGGGCGTCGTGGCGCGAGGACGACCCCGGCTACGTGCCGGACCGGCCGCCGGCCTGGGCGCGCGTGGTGGAGCTCGACGTAGCGTGAGCGGGTCGTCACTGAGGTGCCATACTCAGGGGCGTGCCCGCCCGCATCTCTCGCGAGGACGCCCTCCTTCTCGGCGGCGCCGTGCCCATGATGGTGCTCAGGGCGGCCGAGCCCGTCGTCCAGCTCCCCCGGTTCCGGCTGGCCGGCAACGGCAGGCCGGCGACGTGTTCGGGCTGTGTGCTCACGCCCGGCGTGACCTTCTCCCTGGTCGAGGGGCCGGGGAGGTTCCGGCTCCTGGTGGAGGGGATCACGCACCACGACGAGGCCGACGGGCGTTTCGCCTGGCTCGACCACGTGGAGCGGGCCGGCGGGGCGGTGATCGCGGTGGTGGGCCGGTGGGACGCCGCGTACGACTGGGCGGGGCTCGCGGCGGGCGGCCGGGCCAGGGGCGGTTATGTGCCGATCGTCCGGCGTGCCGGCCGCGAGGCTCGCGGGTTTAGGACAAGCTGAGCGGAAAATGGCAAGCCGAAAGTGAAATCATGCCATCCCATTGCTAACTATCTGGATTAGTATAACCACTGTGGGTGACGATCTGGCGGGGCGACTGATGCGCAGAATCGGGCGGCGCGGGGCGTCGCTGGTCTTCGTCGGGCTGCTCAGTCTGGTGATCGGCGCTTCGCTCGTGTTCGCCGGGCCCGAGCAGCGGACCTTGCCCGCCTTCACGATTCTGGCCGCGCTCGCCCCGCTGTCCGTATGGGCCGCGGCCTGGTTCGCGGTCGGCGTGTTGTGCCTGGTGCAGACGTTCATGCGGTCCGACAGGGTCGCCTTCGCCGCGGCCACCGCCCTGCTCCTGATGTACGGCCTGATCTTCCTGTCCTCGACCTTCACCGGACAGAACCCGCGCGGCTGGGTGACGGGGGCGGTCTGGCTGGCGTTCGGCGGCTGGATCGCGCTGATCGCCACCTGGCCGGAGGCGGCGCACCTGGCCCGGGTGCCGGTGTCCGGCGGAGCCGCCGTCGTCGTCGCCGACGCCGCCGGCACCATCCTGTCGTGGAACCCGCAGGCCAAGAGGATGTTCGGCTGGAGCACGGACGAGGCCGTCGGCCGCCCGCTCACGGTGCTCATGCCCGACCGCTACCGCCGGCAGCACGGCGAGGGGCTGGCCCGGGTCCGCGCCAACGGCAGGTCGGACCTTTCCGGCGAGGTCATGCCGCTGATGGGGCTGCGCCGCGACGGCACCGAGTTCCCGATCTCGCTGACGGTCAACGCCTGGCACACCGACGACGGCATCACCTATACCGGCGTGATCCGGGCCTTGGGAGGAGGCCGTGGTGTCCGGGATCGCTGACGTGCTCATCGAGATCGCCATCGGGGTGGTCCCTCTTGGGGTGGCCTACCTCGCGTTCAAGTCGGCGACCGACGCCAACAGGAAGACCCAGCAGACCGCGTTGTTGCAGGCCGAACGGCAGGCGGAGCTGGAGCGTTCCAAGGTGGACGCGGAGGCGTTCACCCGCGCGAAGATCATTTACGAGGACGCGCTGAGCCAGATGGAGCGGCAGATGGAGCGGGTGCAGAGCCAGGCCACGCGGCTCGGCACCGACCTGCTCGCCGAGCAGAGCAGCTCCACCGCGATGCGCGAGCACATCCGCCGCCTTCAGGCGCAGATCCGCGCACTGGAGCGCACGGTGGTCGCGCTGCGCACGCAGCTCGTCGGGGCCGGGCTGTCGCCCGCCCCGATCTCGGAGGCCACCGGCCCCTACGCGGTCAACCTCCAGCGCCCGCGCCAGGAGGACTGAGTAAGGGCGTCAGAGGTCGTACGCCTGCGCCAGCAGTTCGGCCGAGCGCAGCCACACCTTCCGGTCGGGGGCGGAGAAGGCGACGATCAGCTCGTCGGCGCGGGAGTGCGCGGCGAAGCGGTCGACATACTCCTTGACCTCGGCCTGGTCGCCGACCGCCGAGTACTTCATCATCTGCAGGAGCTGCTGCCCGGCGGGCGATTCGAGGATCATGTCCGCCTCCTCCGGCGTGAACGTACGGCCCCGCCCGAGGAACTTGCTCACCCGCAGCCGCTTGGCCTCCAGGAACTGCTCGCGGGCCTCCTCGCCGGAGTCGGCGGCGATGACGTTGAGCGCGGCGATGACGTACGGCCGGTCGAGCTGCGCGGACGGCTTGAACTCGGTGCGGTAGACGGTGACCGCCTCCTCAAGCGCCGTCGGGGCGAAGTGCGAGGCGAAGGCGTACGGCAGCCCGAGCATGGCGGCGAGCTGCGCGCCGAACAGGGAGGAGCCGAGGATGTAGAGCGGCACGTTCGTGCCCTTGCCCGGGGTGGCGTGGACCCCGGGGATGCGGGTCTCGCCGGTCAGGTAGCCCTGGAGCTCCAGCACGTCCTGCGGGAACGTGTCGGCGGCCGACGGGGTGCGGCGCAGGGCGCGCATGGTGTTCTGGTCGCTGCCGGGGGCGCGGCCGAGGCCGAGGTCGATGCGGCCCGGGTGCAGGGTCTCCAGGGTGCCGAACTGCTCGGCGATCGTCAGCGGCGAGTGGTTCGGGAGCATGACGCCGCCCGCGCCGAGGCGGATCGTCCGGGTGTGGGCGGCGATGTGGGCGATGAGCACGCTCGTCGCCGAGGAGGCGATGCTGTCCATGTTGTGGTGCTCGGCGTACCAGACGCGGCGGTAGCCCAGCTCCTCCGCGCGCTGCGCCAGGGCGACGCTGGCGGCGAAGCTGTCCGCGGCCGTCTCGCCCTCGCCGATGTGCGCCAGATCAAGGATGGACAGCGGCAAAGCCATGGGTACGCGCCTTTCGTCGATGATCTGGCTCTGTGCAACAGCGACGAGGGCGCGGATATTTCAGCGGATCTCAGCCGCACTGCCGGGCCCCGAGGCGTGGGGCCCGGCAGGCGACGGTCAGGACGCGGTGCAGGTCACCTGCGACGGGGTGGTGTTCTGGCCGCTGGAGTTGACCAGGAAGCCGAACGTGGTCCCGGCGCCGCCGGACAGGTTGCCGTTCCAGGACAGGTTGGTGACGGTGACGGCGCTGGAGCCGGAGAGGTTGCCGTTCCAGAGCTGGGTGATGGTCTGGCCGCTCGGCATCGTCCAGCCCACCCGCCAGCCGGAGATCGCCGACGAGCCGGTGTTGTTGACGGTGACCTCGCCCTGGTAGCCGCCCTGCCACTGACTGGCGATCCGGTACGTGGCGGTGCAGCCCGAGGGGCCGCTGGTGGGGGTGACGGTCGGGGTCACGGTCGGGGTGACGGTGGGAGTCACCGTGGGGGTGACGGTCGGGGTCGGGGCCGCCATGGCCAGGTCGTACGCCCGCTGTGGCACGAACTGCCCGGCCGCCGCGATGCACCCGTCCGACTCGCCGGGCGGCTTGACCCAGAGGAAGGCG
This sequence comes from Nonomuraea wenchangensis, assembly GCF_900111685.1. Lineage (GTDB taxonomy): Bacteria > Actinomycetota > Actinomycetes > Streptosporangiales > Streptosporangiaceae > Nonomuraea > Nonomuraea wenchangensis. The sequence goes on along the minus strand of NZ_FOHX01000004.1, from coordinate 137,123 downwards.
TCGACCGCGGAGTCGCCGGTGCTCGTGGTGCTCCAGGTGCCGGTGGCGCGGCCGGCCGGGTCGCACCACTCGCTGCCGGCCGGGCCGTTGCCGTTGCGGCTGGTGTCGATGACGGCCTTGAGCCTGGAGACGCCGGTCGCGGAGATCACGTTCTTCGCGTACGACACCAGGCCCGGCGTCGAGCGGTAGTTGGAGGTGTTGACCGCGATGCCGTCGGCGCTGCCCGCGACGTCGGCCCCGTTGAGCCGGGAGGCGGCCTCGGAGGGCGACAGCCAGGCGTCGTGGCCGATGTCGAAGTAGACCTTGGCCTGGCCGCGCAGCTTCTTGCCCGCGTACGCCATGGACGCCTTGACCTGGGCCTGCTCGGAGGCGTTCATGCAGTTGGTCATGATGGCCAGGGCGTCGGGCTCCAGGATGACGGTGGCCGGGCGGCCGGCCAGACCGAGCGCGATCTGGTCGATCCAGGACCGGTAGGAGGTGTGGTCGGGGGCGCCGCCGGCGCTCGGGCCGCCGCAGTCGCGGTTGGGCATGGCGTACACGACCATGATGGGGATCTTGCCGGCCGAGGCGGCGGCGCCGACGTAGGCGTCGACCTGGGCGCGCACGGTGGACGGGTTGTAGCTGGCGAACCAGCGGCCCTGCGGCACGGCGGCGATGCGGTCCCTGATGACGGGGGTGCGGCTGTCGCCCGGGTTGGCGGCCACCCACTTGGCGGCGTTGGTCTGGGGATCGACGTAGAAAGCGGAGTCGGCGGCCTGGGCGGTGGACGAGGACATGACGACCGCCCCGGCCGCGGCCATGGCGGCCGCCGTGAGGAACGCCGCCAGCACGGGCCTTCTGCGAGACATGCAATCACTCCGTTGGTTGTGTGGGAGCGCTCCCACCGGCACCACGGATGGTAGGTAGCCGTTCACGCCCTCTCAAAGACCTCCGACCGCTCGCGAGCACGTCGCCGCAGGCCAGACCGGACACGAGAGGTGAAACTTTCACTCCTCCAGGCAGGCGCGGAAGACCTCGGTGAGCCGGTCCACGTCGCGGGCCGTGGGGACGGCAGGGCCGAGGCGGCGGCGCGTGGCGCCGATGCCGAGGACGACGGCGGTGGCCATGCGGGCCCGCGCCAGCGCGTCGGGGCCGCCGCCGAGCCGGGCCTGCAACGGCTGGAGCACGGCGGCGATCAGGCGCTCGCGGCCCACGTCCACGATCTCGGGATGACGGGCCGAGCGTTCGAGCGCGCGCAGGATCGGGCTGTCCGGGGGGCGGCGCATGCGCTCGGCGGCGTACTCGGCCAGCCGGCGCGGCAGCTCCGCGCGCTCGCCTTCGAGCAGCCGGTCGATGGTGGGCTCGCCCTCCAGGACCGCGGCGAACAGGCCGGCCTTGGAGCCGAAGTAGCGGCCGACCAGCGCGATGTTCGCGTCGGCCGCGGCGGCGATCGTACGGACGGTCACCTGCTCGTATCCCTGCTCACCGAACAGCGTGCGCGCCGCCTGCAGGATGCGCTCGCGCGTGGCCTCGCGCCCGCGCGGCCTGCTCTCGGTCGCCTGGCTCTCGGTCACCTGGGCCTCCATGTTCCGCACTCTACTCACGCTCTGTTCACGTGAGGGTGTACTGACCCCCGCTTGCCGCGCGGCTAGTAAACATGCGTATACTCGCGTCGGGTAAAAACGGTATGAAGGGAATGTGGTGTCTTGGTAACCCAAGCTCACGCCGCAGCTCCCTCCGCGAAGCGGACCTACACCCACCGCGAGATCCTCGAGGTCATGTCCGGGCTGATGCTCGCGATGCTCACGTCGATGATCTCGACCTCGGTGGTGGGCACGGCTCTGCCGACGATCGTGGGGGAGCTCGGCGGTCAGGACCAGTACTCATGGGTGGCCAGCGCCACCATGCTGACGATGACGGTCTCCACGCCGCTGTGGGGCAAGCTGTCCGACCTGTTCGGGCGCAAGCTGCTCTTCCAGACGGCGCTGGGCCTGTTCGTGGCGGCGTCCTTGGTGGCGGGCCTCTCGCAGGACATGGGACAGCTCATCGCGGCCCGTGCCGTGCAGGGCCTGGGCGTGGGTGGATTGTCGGCGCTCTCCCAGGTGATCCTCGGGGACATCGTCTCGCCCCGCGAGCGCGGCCGGTACTCCGGCTACATGGGGGCGGTCTTCGGCATCTCGACGGTCGCCGGACCGCTGCTCGGCGGGTTCATCGTGGACGCCGACTGGCTCGGCTGGCGTTGGTGCTTCTACGTCGTGGTGCCGTTCGCGTTGGTGGCGTTCATCGTCATCCAGAAGGTGCTGCGGCTGCCGCCGGTCAAGCGCAACACCTCCATCGACATCTGGGGCGCGACGACCATCACGGCCAGCGCGAGCGCGCTCATGCTGCTGCTCACGCTCGGCGGGAACGAGTTCGAGTGGAACTCGTTCTGGACGTACTTCCTGGCCGCGATCGCCCTGCTCATGCTGGCGCTGTCGGTGCTGGCCGAGCGGACGGCCAAGAACCCGATCCTGCCGCCGCGGCTGTTCCGTAACCCGACGTTCGTGCTGACCAGCCTCGCCTCGCTCTTCGTCGGCATGGCGATGTTCGGCGCGATGATCTACCTGCCCCAGTACCTGCAGATCGTCAAGGGCATGAGCCCGACGAACTCCGGTCTGATGACGCTGCCCATGGTCGTGGCGCTGTTCCTGTCCGGCGTCATCTCCGGCAAGATCGTCACCAGCACCGGCAAGTGGAAGATCTTCCCCGTCGCCGGCCTGCTCATCGTGGCCATCGGGCTGTTCATGCTGTCGCGGCTGCACGTCGACTCCAGCGAATGGCTCATCGGCTTCGACGTGGCCGTGCTCGGCGTCGGGCTGGGCCTTTCCATGCAGATGCTCATCCTCGCCGCGCAGAACGGCTCCGAGCTGCGCGACATGGCCTCGACCACGTCCGGCGTGTCGTTCTTCCGCTCGCTGGGCGGCGCCGTCGGCGTGGCCGCGTTCGGCGCCATCCTGACCAACCGGCTCAAGGACGAGATGGCCACGCTCATCGCCGAGGCCGGCCTCAAGGTCGGCGGCGGCGGGGACGTCAAGCTCGGCAGCCCTGACGCCATCCAGTCGATGCCCACCCCGCTCAAGAACATCGTGCTGGAGGCGTTCACCCGCGGCCTGGAGACCGTGTTCATCGTGGGCGTGCCCATCGCGCTGCTCGGCTTCATCGCCACGCTCTTCCTCAAGGAGCTGCCGCTGCGCGGCTCCACCACGCCGCCCCCGGCGGCGCCGCAGCCGCTCAGCAAGGACGACCTCGTCCTCGCCGGGCTGCTGCTGGAGCTCGTCGCCCAGCGGGTCGAGCGCGCCAACGGCGAGCCGTCCGCGCTGCTCACCGCGGTCGCCAGGATGGCGCCCGAGGACTCGGGGTCCGAGCGCGAGCGCGCCAGGTCGGTGGCGCAGACGGTGCTGCGCCCGACCTCGCGCGCGCTGCTCGCGCAGGCCGCGCCGGCACAGAAAGACCTCGTCACAGGAGGAATCCCTCAATGATTCGTAAGTTCGTGGGCGCCGTCGCCTCCGCCCTGGCCGTGCTGGCCGGGCTGTGGCTGATGATCGCCCCCTGGGCCCTCGGCAGCCAGCCGGAGAACCGCGACTGGACCGACATCACCACCTCCGAGTTCTGGACCGGTCTCGGCGTGGCCGTCGTGGGACTCGTCGGCGCGATCAGCTTCGCCCTCGCCATCTACGAGGACCTGGTCGTCCGCGGCGCCGTGGTCGTGAAGCCGCGCCGGGTCGAGCCCGAGCCCGAGATCGTCCCGGCCGCGCCGCCGCAGGCGTCCTCGGCCGAGCTGGCGGCCCTGCTCGCCCCGCTCGTCGAGGCCCTTCGCGAGGACATGAACCGGACCGACCGCGCCGGCGGCGAGCACCGTCAGAACGGCAGGACCACCCTGGTCGGAGTGGAGGAGAACCGATGAAGGCGAAGCTGGGCGCGGGCGCCCTGGTCGTGCTGTTCCTGGGGGGCCTGTGGCTGGTCGCGGCCCCGTTCGCGGTCGGCTACCAGCCGAGGGGCGCCGAGTACGCCGACGCGACCGTCAACGACCTGTGGGTCGGGGGCGGCCTGATCGGGCTCACGTTCGTCGCCCTCGTCGTCTACGCCGCCGACGCCCTGCGCGAGCTGGCGCGTCGCGGCAAGCACGCCGAGAGCTGACGCGAGAGCGCCGTGTCCGGCGGTGACGTGGACCCCCGCTGGGAGCCGCTGGCAGGCCGGCTCCCCGACGGGGCGTTCGAGATCGGCAAGGACGGCGCGGGCCTGCTGGTGGTGGGGTTCGACGGGTCCGGGCCGAGCCGCAACGCGCTCGCGTACGCGGCCGGGCTGGCCCGCAGGGACAACGCCTCGCTGCTCGTCGTCTTCGTCGAGTCGCTGAACAGCGCGTCCCTGTGGTTCTTCGCCGGCTCGCCCATCGTCCCCGACTCGGCGGCCGACCTGACGGAGGACCTCAAGGACGAGCTGAGGGGCAGCGGCGTGCCGTGGCGGTTCGTCAGCGTCCGGGGCGACGCGGCCCGGGAGCTGGAGACGCTGGCCAGCTCTTACATGGCCGACGCCATCGTGGTGGGCCGCTCGCGGCGCTCCCTGTTCGGGTCGGTGGCGGGCTCGCTGGCGAAGCGGGCTCGCCGTACTGTGCTGATAGTCCCCTGACCTGGCAAGACGTCGCATATTGTGGCGAGATGAAGCGTGCTGCCGCCATGGCGTTCGTAGTCCTCACGACCGTGTCGTGCGGCGCGGCGGAGCCCGTCGCGTCGTCCGCTCCCACTCCCGCGCCGGCCACGAGTTCACCGGCGGCCACGGCGTCGCCCACGGCCTCGCCCACGGCGACGCCGAGTGCCACCGCGCCGCCCGCGTTCGCGGCGAAGGTGACGCCCGTCGCGCGTGACCGCCTGCCCTACTCCTGGCGGCCCGGCTGCCCGGTCAGCTACCGGGATCTGCGGCTGGTGACGCTGTCGTACTGGGGGTTCGACGGCAAGCCGCACACCGGCGAGCTCGTGGTCCACAAGAGCGTCACCGACGACATCGTGACGGTCTTCGGCAAGCTGTACGGATGGCGCTGGCCCATCAGGCAGATGAAGCTCGTGGACGCCTTCAAGGCCGACGACTACGCCTCGATCGAGGCCGACAACACCTCGGCCTTCAACTGCCGGCGGGCCACCGGGTCCAGCAGCTGGTCGAACCACGCCTACGGCAAGGCGATCGACATCAACCCCCGCGAAAACCCATATGTCACCGCAAGTGGCAGCACGGCGCACAAAAATGCCGAAGAGTTTACGAAGCGCCCGATGAAGGGCAAAGGTGTGATCAATCCCGGCGACAAGGTCGTGAAGGCGTTCGCGCAGGTCGGCTGGGAGTGGGGCGGCTACTGGTCCGGCACCAAGGACTTCCAGCACTTCTCCAAGGGCGGAGGCTGACACAATCACGCCATGACGGTTAAGGACGGCGACGGCTGGATCGAGTGCGCCCAGGGCCATCGGCACTGGGGACTGCACGGGGCGTCAGGGCTCCTCCTCGTGCACCACGACCCGGCCGGGATCCCGTACGTGCTCATGCAGAAACGGGTCTGGTGGAGCCACCACGGCGGCACCTGGGGGCTGCCCGGCGGCGCCCGCGACAGCCACGAGGACGCCCTCACCTCGGCGCTGCGCGAGGCCCGCGAGGAGGCCGCGCTCGGCGCCGACGGGCTGCAGGTGCGGGGCGTCTACCTCGACGACCACGGCGGGTGGGCGTTCGAGACGGTGATCGCCGAGTCGGCCGAGCTGCTGGCCGCCGCCCCCGCCAACCAGGAGAGCACCGAGCTGCGCTGGGTCGCCCTGCCCGAGATCGCCGCGCACGAGCTGCATCCGGGCTTCGCCGCCACCTGGGGCACCATCCAGGGGACGCTCCAGCCGGAGACGATCGTCCTCGACGTCGCCAACATCGTCGGCGCGCGGGCCGAGCACGGCTGGTGGCGCGACCGGGCCGGGGCCGCCGCGCGGCTGCTCGAGGACGTCGCCGGGCTCGGGCTGCGGCATCCGGTGCTGGCGCAATGGTTCCCGAGGGTGGTCGCGATCGTCGAAGGGGCGGCCAAGGACGTGCCCGGCCTGCCCGGCGTGCACGTCGTCCCCGCCACGGGCAGCGGCGACGACACGATCGTCGAGGTCGTACGCCAGGCCAAGCCCTGGGAGCGGATGCTCGTCGTCACCGCCGACCGAGGGCTGCGGCAGCGGGTGAGCGAGCTGGGCGCGGAGTGCGTCGGCCCGAAATGGCTGCTGTCACAGCTAGGCGAGCACCACTCCGTCGAAGACGGCCTTGAGCCCGGTCACCTCTAACACCCGCTCCAGGACCCCGTGCACGCCCACCAGGGTCAGCGAGCCGGCATGGGCCGAGACCCGGCGCTGATGCTCGACCAGCGCCCACAGGCCGCTCGAATCGCAGAAGTCGAGCAGGCTGGCGTCGACGACGACGTCCACCCTGCCCTCGGCGAAGAGCGCGGTCAGGCTCTCCTTCAACAACGGCGCGGTGAGCTTGTCGAGCTCGCCGATCACGTGGACGCGCGCGCGGGGGCCGCCGCGCTCCACCTCGACGTCGAGATCCGCCACCTCCTGAACGTACACCGGCCTCACCACAGCCGCTATCGTGGTTTCCGCACAGGAGGGTTCGCATAGTGGACGAGTGCAGCCGCCTTGAAAGCGGCCAGGTCAGCGATGGCCTCGTGGGTTCGAATCCCACACCCTCCGCTCACTCCCTCAGGGCCGCGAAACCATCGCCCACGTGCGCGGCCAGCTTGAGGTAAGCCTCCCGCGTGCTGTCCTGGAGCCGGTCCAGGTCGATCTCCGCGCCCTCCTCCAGATGCGGGTCGTACGGCACCTGCACCACCGCCCGGCACCGGGCCGCGAAGTGGGCCTCCAGCTTCTGGATGTCCACCGCCGACTTCGACCGCGGCCTGACACTGCACAGCACCACCGTCGCGTTCTTCACCAGATCGCCGTAGTGGTGGGCCTCCAGCCAGTCGAGCGTGGCCGAGGCCGCCCGCGCGCCGTCCACCGACGGGGAGCTGACCAGCACGATCTGGTCGGCCAGCCCGAGCACGCCGCCCATCGCCGAGTGGAGCAGGCCGGTGCCGCAGTCGGTGATGCAGATCGAGTAGAAGTTCTCCAGCACCTGCGAGACGGCCTGGTAGTCGGCACCGCTGAACGCCTCCGACACCGACGGGTCGCGGTCCGAGGCCAGCACCTCCAGCCGGGACGGCGCCTGCGAGGTGAACGCCCTGATGTCGACGTAGCGCTTGACCTGGTCGCGCTCGTTGAGCAGGTCACGCACGGTGGCCGAGGTCTCCAGCACCAGCTTGTCGGAGAGCGTGCCGCGGTCGGGGTTGGCGTCGACGGCGATGACGCGGTCGCCGCGCACCTGGGCCAGCGTGGCGCCGAGGCCGACGGTGGTCGTGGTCTTGCCCACGCCGCCCTTCAGGCTCAGCACGGCCACCCGGTGGTGGCCGGTGGTGACCGGGGTGCGGGCACGGTTCATCAGCTCGCGGCGGCGGCGGACCTCCGGCGGCTCGCCCGGCTTGATCCAGCCGCCGGACGCCTTGTAGACCAGGCGGCGCCAGCCCTTGGACGGGGCGTTGCGGCGGCCTCGGAGCAGGGTCTCGGGGTCGAGGCTGTCGGCCGTCGGGCGGCCGGTGACCGGCGGGCGCGGCGGGGAGGTGAACACGGGGACGGGGGCCGGGCGGCGGCGGACGACGGGCGGGATGTCACGTTCGGCCGGGCGCCACTCCTGCTGCTCAGGCCGCTGGGGGCGGTCCTGCCGCTGCAGCGGGCCGCTCCCCGGCGGCTCCGTCCCGGTGGGCTCGATCCCGGTGGACCCGCTCGTGGCGCGTCCGCTGCCGGCGCGCTCGCCGCTGGGCTGCTCCGCGCGGGATGACTCGGCCCCGAATGAGCCGGGACTGAGCGGGCCGGGACTGAGCGGATCCGGCGGGGGCGACTCGGAGCGGGGCAGGTCCTGCTCGTAGGTCGCGGGCTCGCGGGTCGCGGGCTCGCGGGTCACGGGCTCGTGGGTCACGGGCCCGCGGGTCACGGGCTCGTGGGTCACGGGCTCGTGGGGCCGCTCCGTGCGGTGCTCGGCGGCCTCCGGCGTGTCCACCTGCGGGGTGGGCTCATCCTTGGGAACGGAACCTGCGGGCCGGTCGCCGACGCTGGGATCGGCGCCGCTGAGCTCGGCGCTGAACGCGGCGGTGGGCTCAACCTGGGGCCCTGAGTCGGGCTCGCCCCACTTCGGGGGCTCGTTCCTGGGCTGGGTGGCGGCCCAGGGCTCCGGCTGCTCCTCCTGCGCAGGCGACTCCTCCCGCGCGGGCTCCTCGAACGCCCCCCGCCGCCATCCGCCCGGCTCCGACGGCCGCGACCATTCGGCCGGCGGCCAGGTCTCGTCCTCACGCCGGTCCTGAGGTCCTTCTTCCTGGCGTCCTTCCTCGGGCCTGTCCGCCGCGGGCGGCTGGGCGGGCTCGGCGGACGGCCTGAACGTCAGCCCGTACGTGTCGGTGTCGTCGGGCCGCGGCAGCGGCTTGAGCGGCGCGTGGAACGGATCGTCCACGGCGGGAGCGGGCGGCTGGTCCCGGTTGATCTCCCGCAGGGCCTCCCGGGTGATGTCCGTGGTGGCCGCGTCCCCGAGCCATCCGGTCTCGGCGTCAGCGTCCGCGACGGGCTCGGCGTCGGCGGCGGCCACGGAGTCGGCGGCAGCGCGGAACAGCGTCGGCGCCGGGGTCTCGGGCTGCGCGGGGACCAGCGACCAGGGGTCCTTGGGGTACGGCGAGACCGCCTCGTCGGCAGCCGCGGCCGGGGCGCCGACGCTGACCGGGGTCTCGTCGCTCTCCTTGATCGCGTCAAGCCAGGCCAGCTGCTCCTCGAGAGATTCCTCTCGATCGTGTCTTGCCACCGTGTTCCCCCTCGGGTGGGTCTAAAGGGGCAGCAAATACCTTGCAGGTTAACGCGCTGGCAACCGGTCCAGCCCACCAACCCACAACTTCTTTGCCCGGCTACCGTGGATCGCATGCGAGCCATTGAGATCACCCGGCCCGGCGGGCCGGAGGTGCTGGAGTGGCGCGAGGTGCCCGACCCCGAGGTCGGACGGGGGGACGTGCTCATCGACGTCACCGCCTCCGCGCTCAATCGTGCCGACGTCCTGCAGCGGGGCGGCCACTACGACCCGCCGCCGGGCGCGCCGCCGTACCCGGGGCTGGAGGTCTCGGGCGTGGTCGCCGAGGTCGGCGCGGACGTCGAGCAGTTCAAGCCGGGCGACGAGGTGTGCGCGCTGCTCGGCGGCGGCGGTTACGCCGAGCGCGTAGCGGTGCCGTGGCAGCAGGTCATGCCGGCGCCCGAGGGCGTGCCGCTCAAGGAGGCCGCCGGGCTGCCGGAGGTCGCCTGCACGGTCTGGTCGAACGTCTTCATGCTGGCCCGGCTGCGCAGGGGCGAGACGTTGCTGGTGCACGGCGGGGCGAGCGGCATCGGCACGTTCGCCGTACAGCTCGCCAAGGCGCTCGGCTCGCGCGTGGTCGCCACCGTCGGCAGCGCGGAGAAGGCCGAGCAGGTGCTCAGGCTGGGCGCGGACGAGGTCGTCAACTACCGCGAGGAGGACTTCGCCGAGAAGGTCCAGGCCGACGTCATCCTCGACATCATCGGGGCGAAGTACCTCGCGGGGAACCTCAAGGTCCTGCGCACCGGCGGCCGGCTGGTGATCATCGCGCTCCAGGGCGGCAGCAAGGCCGAGATCAACCTCGGGACCCTCATGGCCAAGCGTGCCTCCGTGCACGGCACCACGCTCCGCGCCCGGCCTGTGGACGAGAAGGGCGTGATCGTCCGCAGCGTGGTCGAGAACGTGTGGCCGCTGGTCGCGGGGGGTGCGGTGCGCCCGGTCGTGTACGCGGAAGTCCCCATGTCCGCTGCTGCCGAGGCGCACCGTATGTTGGATTCCGGGGAGCACGTCGGCAAGATCCTGCTAGTACGGTGAGTGTTATGAATGCTGAGGACAACAACACCCCTCACATCGTGGTGGTGGGCCCCGACTTCCAGGGGAGTCAGGGCGATAGCGGCGAAGAGGACCGTTCGGTCACCCAGCTGGTCGAGCAGCCGGCGAAGGTGATGCGCATCGGCAGCATGATCCGCCAGCTTCTGGAGGAGGTGCGCGCCGCTCCTCTCGACGAGGCCAGCCGCAAGCGGCTGAAGGACATCCACGCCTCCTCGATCAAGGAGCTGGAGGACGGCCTGGCGCCGGAGCTGGTCGAGGAGCTTGAGCGGTTGTCGCTGCCGTTCACGGACGACACCGGCGCCCCGCCGAGCGAGGCCGAGCTGCGCATCGCGCACGCCCAGCTGGTCGGCTGGCTCGAAGGGCTGTTCCACGGCATCCAGACCACGCTGTTCGCGCAGCAGATGGCGGCCCGCGCGCAGCTTGAGCAGATGCGCAGGGCGCTGCCCGGCGTGCCGCAGTCGATGGACGAGTCCGGGCGCCCCCACGGAGGTTCCGGGCCCTACCTGTAGGCCGTTCGCTTCCCCCGTCCGAGGGTCAGAACAGCTTTTCCAGCACCTGCGCGACGCCGTCCTCGTCGTTGGCCGCGGTCACGTGATCGACCGCCGCCAGCACGTCGGGATGCGCGTTCGCGACCGCGTACGACGTGCCTGCCCAGCCCAGCATGGGCAGGTCGTTCGGCATGTCCCCGAACGCCACCACCTCGTGGGCCTCGATGCCCTGCTCATCGGCGAACGCCGCCAGCGCCGTGGCCTTGGTCACGCCCTGTGCGCTCATCTCGATGAGTCCCCGGCGGCTGGAGTGGGTGGCCGTCACCAGGTGGCCGACCAGGTCGTGCACCACGACGTGCAGTTCGTCGGCGTCCATGTGCGGGTGCAGGGCGAGCAGCTTGGCGCACGGGCGGGCGGTCATGGAGGCGGCCTGCGCCTCGACCACCCGGCGGTCCAGGAAATCGGACTCATGCGCAAAACCGGCTTCATACTCGACCGAAAATACGAGATCGGACACGTTCGCTCTTAGCTGAGCGACGACTTCCTCAAGGACCTCCGCCTCGATGAGGTGAGATTCAACTATCCGCTCGGTATGGAGATCGTAGATCAGGGCCCCATTCGCACAGATCGCGAGCCCATGGTGACGTACCGCACTCGCCACACCCCCCATCCACCGGGGCGGCCGGCCGGTCACGAACACGAGCATGGCACCGGAGTCCTCGACGCGGGCGAAGGCCGCGACGGTCCGGGGAGACACGGTTCCGTCCCGGCGAAGAGCGGTTCCGTCCAGGTCGGTGGCCACAAGGCGGGGTGTCGGGTCGCTGCGCATAACAGGTTCCAGTTTGCCCGGTGATGCGGGATGACAGAAATCTTCGGAGGGAGGGGAACACCGACGCGCCAGAATGGTGTTAGATAGCAAGGCGTTGTATTAGCTGATCCCGTAGTGAAAACCAGCATGACATTGTCTGAGCCACCCCGGGTGCCTGCTGTACGACACACCGGGACCCACGAGGTGTGGGTCCCATAGATTCACATCCTGAGGGAGAGCTTTTATGGCTCAGGGAACCGTCAAGTGGTTCAACGCTGAGAAGGGCTTCGGCTTCATCGCCCCGGACGGCGGTGCGCCGGACGTGTTCGTGCACTTCTCCGAGATCGTCGGCAGTGGCTACCGAAGCCTCGAAGACGGCCAGCGGGTCGAGTTCGAGATCACGCAGGGCCAGAAGGGGCCGCAGGCCTCCCAGGTCCGCGCCATCTGACCTGTTAGTTAGCAAGTAAAGGCCGAGGTTCGCGTCCAGCGGACCTCGGCTTTCGCATGTGTCGGGTTGGTCACGGGTGGGCCGCCCGCCGAACGCGCGGGCTCCAGCGCGCGTCGATCTCTACATGAGGTACGCGTGGTTATGTCATCCCGTGACCGTTGCCGGGGTGATCGTGCTCCTGGTCAACGACCACCTGCTCAAGCAGGCCTGGCCCGGGTTCGTGACGGGCAAGCTCAGCGACGTGGCCGGTCTGCTCGTGGCGCCCCCGCTGCTGGCCCTCCTCTTCCTGCGCCGGGCCGACCTGGCCGCCACGCTGGCCACGGGAGTGCTCTTCGCGCTCGTGAAAACGACGGAGACGGGCGCTGAGGCCGCCTCCCATGTCTGGACCCTGGTGGCGGGGCCTTCGCGCGTCCTCGCCGATCCCACGGACCTGCTGGCCCTGCCGGCGCTCGCGCTCGCCTGGTGGGTACGCGCCCGCAGCCTCACCGCCCCCTCCTCACCCCGCCTGCGCGTCCTGCTGACCGCGCCGCTGGCCCTGCTCGCGGTCGCGGCCAGCGGCGCCGCCCCCGAGGCCACGTCCGAGGCCGTCTCCGTCGAGGTGCGCGGCGAGCGCGTCATCGTCCACACCGACGGCTCGGCGGCGTGGACCTCGGCGGACAGGGGCGACACCTGGATCTTCGAGGACTCGTTCGACCGCCCGCCCAAGAGGCCGGCGAAGGCCATGTGCGTGCCCTACCAGGCCACCCGCTGCTACCGCGTGGCCTCAGGACGGCTGGGGGTCGAGCAGTCCGACGACGGCGGCGACACCTGGCGCCTGTCGTGGTCGCCGTCCCGCGACGACCACGACCGCCTCGTCCGGCAGTTCGGCGACCGCCTCCCGCGCTCCGGCGGCCTCGCCGTGCAGGGCTGGCGCGGCGGGCACGTGGTGGTCGTCGCCAACGGCAGCGAGGGCATCCTGCTCCGCGACGAGACCGGCTCCTGGCGGCGGCTCGGCCGGCCCGGCGAGCCGGAGCGCGCCACGGACATCCACGCCGAAGGGGTCACCGCGGCCTTCCTGGCCGGCTGCCTGCTGTTCGGGGCCGCCGGAGCCGGGCTGCGCCGGTATCACCGCGCTTACCTGATCGTGACGACGGCGGCCTGCCTGAGCTTCCTGGGCTTCGCGTCCGCCGCCACGATCTCGGGGGTGTTCGCGCTCATCACGGCCGCGATGGTCCCCACGGGCGTCATCGTCGGCGTCATTCTGCTGATCATGGGGCAGGCGCGCCCGCTGCCCGTAGCCGTGGGCGTGCTGAGCGCGCCGCTGGTCTACCTGACCGTCTACCTGCCCTTCGTGGGCTGGGCCGACGGGGACTTCGGGTCGTACTGGACCGCGGTCGCGGTGGCCGCGCTGCTGACCTCGCTGGTGCTGGCCGTGGACCTGGCGCTCATCAGGAAGGACGCCGCGAAGGCGCCCGCGGCCCTGTGAGCCCGCGGGCGCCGGTCGCGGCTACGGCTTGGTCGGCGTGAGGACGTCGAGCCCGACGTACGGGCGCAGCGCCTGGGGCACCACCACCGAGCCGTCGGCCTGCTGGTGGTTCTCCAGGATCGCCACGATCCACCGGGTGGTGGCCAGCGTGCCGTTGAGCGTGGCCAGGTGGCGCGGCTTGCCGTCCTTGTCGCGGAAGCGGGCGGCGAGCCTGCGCGCCTGGAACTCCGTGCAGTTGGAGGTCGAGGTCAGCTCGCGGTAGCGGCCCTGGCTCGGGATCCACGCCTCGCAGTCGAACTTGCGCGCCGCCGACATGCCGAGGTCGCCCGCCGCCGTGTCGATCACGCGGTAGGGCACCTCGATCTTGGCCAGCATCTCCTTCTCCCAGGCGAGCAGGCGCAGGTGCTCCTCGTGGGCCTCCTCCGGCCGCACGTACGAGAACATCTCCACCTTGTCGAACTGGTGGACGCGGATGATGCCGCGGGTGTCCTTGCCGTAGGAGCCGGCCTCGCGGCGGAAGCACGACGACCAGCCCGCGTAGCGCAGCGGCAGCGCGCCCGCGTCGACGATCTCCTGGGCGTGGTAGCCGGCCAGCGAGACCTCCGACGTGCCGACGAGGTAGAGGTCGTCCTCGGGCAGGCGGTAGATCTCCTTGTCGTGCGCGACGTGGAAGCCGGTGCCCTGCATGGTCTCCGGCTTGACGAGCACCGGCGTGATCATCGGCGTGAAGCCGGCCTCGATCGCCTGCTGCATCGCCATGTTGAGCAGCCCGAGCTGCAGCCGCGCGCCGAGGCCCTTGAGGAAGAAGAACCGCGAGCCGGACACCTTGGCGCCCCGCTCCATGTCGATGGCGTCGAGCGCCTCGCCCAGCTCCAGGTGGTCCTTCGGCTCGAAGTCGAACTCGCGCGGCCGCCCCACCGTCTCCAGGACCACGTAGTCGTCCTCGCCGCCGGCGGGCGCGCCCTCCTCGACGATGTTGGGCACCGCCTGCACCAGGTCGTCGAGCTCGGCGCCGAGCTTCTCCGCCTCCGACTCGGCCGCCTTGACCTGGCTCGCGAGGTCCTTGGCGCGCTGCAGCAGCGCGGCCTTCTCCTCGCCCTGCGCCTTGGAGACCGACTTGCCCATGCTCTTCTGCTCGGCGCGCAGGGACTCGAACGAGGTCAGCGCGGCGCGGCGGCGCTCGTCCAGGTCGAGCAGCGTGTCGACGACCGAGTCGTCCTCGCCGCGGGCACGCTGCGAAGCCCGTAGCCGGTCGGGATCCTCACGAAGGGTACGCAGGTCAATCACAAGGAAAGGCTACCGGCGCCGGACGCCGTCCCGCCCCCGGATTACCGCCCGCCGGGGATCTCTGTCAGACCTGGCCGGCGCGGACGCGGGCCAGCCACTCGCCCGCCTCGCCGAACTCCGCGTCCGAGGTGCCCCGCTTGATCTGCGGCGCCATGCCGTCGGCCCGCGGATAGCTGCCGAGGAAGCGCACCTCGCCGCAGATGCGGTGGAGCCCGGCGATGGCCTCGCCGACCCGCGCGTCGCCGATGTGCCCCTCGAAGTCGAAGTGGAAGAAGTAGCGCCCGATGCCGTCGCCGGTGGGGCGCGACTCGATGCGCGTGAGGTTGACGCCGCGCACCGAGAACTCGGTCAGCATCTCCAGCAGCGCGCCCGGATGGTCGTCGGCCAGGAAGACCACCAGCGTCGTACGGTCGGAGCCGGTCGGCTCGGGCAGCGGCCCGCCGGGACGGTTGACCTTGACGAACCTGGTCACCGTGTCGGACCGGTCGCCGATGCCGCCGGCCAGCTCGGTCAGCCCGTAGTACTCGCCGGCGATGCGGGGGGCGATCGCGGCGTCGTACGGGGAGCCCGGCAGCGAGACCTCCTGCGCCGCGGCGGCCGTCGAGGGCGCGGCCACCACGACCGCGTCCGGCAGCTCGCGCGCGATGTAGCCCCGGCACTGCGTGATCGCCGCCGGGTGCGTGTAGAGGCGCTTGATGTGCGGGATCTCGGTGCCGGGCCTGGCCAGCAGCGAGAACCGCACCGGCAGCAGCAGCTCGGCCGTGATCAGCAGCGGCTCGCCCCAGGCGAACTCGTCGAGCGTCGTGGTGATCGCGCCCTCGATGGAGTTCTCCAGCGGGACCACGGCTCCGTCGGCCTCGCCGGCGCGGGCCGCGTTGAGCGCCGCGCTCACGCTGGCGCAGGGCAGCCGCTCGGCCGTCGGGTCGAGGAGGCTGAGGGCCTCTTCGGTGAACGTACCCTCGGGCCCGAGGTAGGCGAGTCTGGGCATGCGTCCAGGGTATCCGCAGGTCGCCCGGGTCCGCGCCCGTTTCACCCCTGATCCTTCAGGTCACAGCGGGCCCGCCGAGCGGCACGGCACCAGCGGTCCGAGCCCCAGCCGGGCGGCCCGCACCGCCTCCGCCTCCTCGGGCGACAGCGGCTGCTCGCCCTTGCCGCCCACCACGGGCCGTACGTACGTGCGCGTCTCGCTCTGCCCGTTGATCGAGGTCAGCACGATCCCGTCGCCCAGCCCGTTGATCATCGCCACCGAGAACGACAGCCGCCCGCGCATCTCGGACAGCGCGTCGTAGCGGCAGACCGCGACGTCCCTGATGGCCTTGAGGTCGCCCATGCCCTCGCTGCTCTGCCTGGCCAGCATCCGCTGGCAGTCCTCCACGGCGGCCCTGGCCTGCCGCAGCGACAGCCGGCCGATCAGCACGCCGCTGACCCCGGCGACGACGCCCACGATCACCCATGCGGTAACGAGCACGTGACCGAGGGTAACGGCTCAGTCAAACAAGCTCGCGCCGTTTCGGCAACCACGACACCAGCAACCACACCAGGACCAGCGCCCCCAGCCCGAACCCGTTCTGAACGATCTTCCCCAGCACCAGGCTCACCCCCGGGATGCCGGCCGCGATCAGCGCCACCCCCCACCACGGGACCGGCACCACGTAGTACAGCCACGCCCCGCCCGCCACCCGCCGCCGTACGGGGTCGCGCCCGTCGCCCACGATCGCCCCGAGCACCACGACGATCCAGGCCAGGTGGTGGATCCAGGCGACCGGCGAGAGCAGCACGGCCATCAGGCCGACCAGCGCCACGGCGGTGAGCGGGTCACCCGCCCGGTAGGCGTCCCGCGCCCCGCGGAAGCCGAACCAGGCGACCACGGCGACCAGCACCAGCCAGATCGCCGACTCCACCGTGTCGTTCATGTAGAGACGGATCAGCATGCCGCGCATCGACTGGTTCGTGGTGGCCGCGTTCGCGCCGAGCCGCTCCGGGTCGAGCAGCGCCGAGAACCAGAAGTCGGCCGCGTCCTCCGGGATCACCGCGAACGGCAGCAGCGTGAGCACCGCCGTCACGAACGCCGCCATCCAGAACGTCCGCCACTGCCGGGTGACCAGGAGATAGATCAGGAACACGCCCGGCGTGAGCTTGACCGCCGTGGCCAGCCCGATCAGGAAGCCGCGCGGCCACCAGGGGCGCTTGGCCAGGCAGTCGGCGACGCAGAGCGCGACCAGCAGGATGTCCACCTGCCCGAAGCGCACCTGGTCGCGGATCGGCATCAGGTAGGCGCAGGCCACCATGAGCAGCCCGAACACCCACGGCGCGTACCGCCGGACCGCCTCCCCCGTCAGCACCTGACGGAACGAGAACCAGACGGTCACCGCCAGCGTCACGTAGATCCCGGCCGTCCACACCCACTGGGCCGCCTCCCACGACATCACGGCCAGCCCGACCGCCAGCATGGCCGCCACCGGCGGGTACGTGAACGGCAGCAACTGCGGCGCGGGCGTGTAGGCGGCGTACACCGGGCGCCCTTCGAGCAGCATCTGCCCGCCGGTCCGGTAGACGTCCAGGTCGACCAGGCGCTGGTCGTCCGGGTTCGTGAGCCATGTGTGCACGAGCGGCGCGACGGCCGCCGCGACGGCCAGCGCCACGATCGCCCATGCCCACCACTGTCGCCGGTTCACCTGCACCTCGCCTCTTGTCACGGTGTGGCACGTTACCGTGGCTGTTGTTTATCGAGGGGCAATCACGGGGGGTTCCATCCATGGCGTACGAGAGCGCATCCGGCCTGCCAGGAGGTCGGCCGGGCTCCCGCCCCCGCCTTGCGTACGGCGTCGCCGCCGTCCTCCTCACCCTCCTGACCCTCATCCCGGCCACGGCCGCCGCCCAGAGCCGGCAGGCGGCGCCGAGCGGCCGGGTGGCGCTGATCGGCGTGCCCGGAATCCAGTGGAGCGACCTCGACGCGACCCGCACCCCCACCCTCTGGAAACTCGTCGGCCAGGGCTCCTCGGCCTCGCTCTCCACCAGGGCCGTGCCGCCGCCGGACCGGGGCATCACCTGTCCTGTCGCCGGCTGGCTGACCGTCTCCGCGGGGCAGCGCGCCGGCACCGACGGCAAGGGCTGCCCCGCCCCCGCCACCCCTCAGCCGTCGGGGCGCGGCGACGGCGGCGCCACCGTCCCCGGCTGGCAGGCCATGTCCGCCTACCAGTCCGAGACCGGGTACGACGCCCGGATCGGCACGCTCGGTCAACTGGTGACGGACGCCGGGGGCAAGGTCGCCGCCATCGGTCCGGGAGCGGCCATCGCCGGTGCCGACAAGTCCGGAAATATCGCCAAATACGTCCCAACCCCTGACGCCCTGGGCGACCCGGCCCCGTACAACCTCATCGTCCTCGACGCCGCCGCCCTCGCCGACGCCTGGTCCCGCCAGCCCCTCGACGAGTACGGCGTCCCCGCCGGGATGCCCGCCGCCACCCGCGAGGCCGCCGTCGCCGAGGCCGACCGCGGGCTCGCCGCCCTGCTCGACCGGCTCCCGCCCGGCACCACGATCCTGGTCGCCGGCCTATCCGACGTGACCCCGAACGCCCACCTCCACGTCGCCGTGGCCACCGGCCCGTCCCCTGCCGGGGAGCCGTACCCGCGCGGCGACCTCACCGCCACCTCCACCCGCCAGGACGCCCTGGTCACCATCACCGACCTCACGGCGACCGCCATCCAGCTCCTGGGCCTGCCGCAGCCGCGCGAAGTGGTCGGCCGCCCCTGGCAGCCGGGTGCTCCCGCCTCCGGCAGCACGGCGGACACGGTGTCCGGCCTCGCCGACGCCGACCTCGCCAGCCAGGTGCTCCGGAACGTCCGCGGCCCGTTCTTCACCGTCCTGGTCACCCTCCAGCTCCTCTTCTACGCCTGCGCCGCCCTCGCCCTGCGCCGCCGCCGCTCCACCACCCCAGCCGGAGACGACGCCGCCGCACCGCCCGAGGGTGCGGCGCCGAGCACCACGAAGCCATCGACCCCCGACGGCGAAGGCGAAGGGGAAGGCGAGGGCGACGGGGCGGTGGACGCGAGCACGTCCAGGTTGCTCCGCGCCGTCCAGATCGTCGCCGTGCTGAGCGGCGCGATCGCCGTCTCCACCTTCCTGGCGCAGCTCGTGCCCTGGTGGACCCTCCCCGTGCCGATGGTCTCGGTCGTCGTGACGATCCTGGGCATCGCGGCGCTCGTCACCGGCGCCGCGTTCGCCGGCCCGTGGCGGGCGCACGTGCTGGGCCCGCTGACCGTCGTCGCGGCGCTGACGTCCCTGGCCCTGCTCATCGACGTCATGACCGGCTCCAAACTCCAGGTGAACGCCGTCACCGGGTACGAGCCCGTCACCGGCGGCCGCTTCTACGGCTTCAGCAACATCGCCTTCGCCGTCTACGCCACCGGCACGATCCTGGGCCTGGCGGGGATCGCGCAGTGGCTGCTGGCCAGAGGCGTCTCCAGGCTCGTCGTGGTCGGGGGCTGCGCGCTCTACGGGATGTTCGCGGTGTTCGCGGACGGCTGGCCGTCCTGGGGAGCGGACTTCGGCGGGGTGCCGGCGTTCGTGATCGGGCTGGCCGTCTTCCTGATCCTCCTCTCCGGCCGGCGGGTGTCGCTGCTCAAGCTGCTGCTGGTCGGCATCGCGGGGGTGGCGATCGTCGGGGTGTTGTCGGTGGTCGACTGGTTGCGTCCGGAGGCGCAGCGGACGCATCTGGGGACGTTCGTGCAGCAGGTCATCGACGGCCAGGCGTGGACCGTCGTCGCCCGGAAGTTCAGCGCGATGATCGGCGTCACGGTCGGGAACTGGTCACTGACCCTCCTCACGCTGGTCGCGCTCGCGTTCCTCTTCCTGGTGCTGGCCCGGCCCTCGCGGTATGGGGCCGCGGCGCTCGGACAGGTCTATGCCCTCGCCCCGACGCTCCGTGCCGGCCTGTTCGGCGCGTTGACGTGCGCGTTCGTCGGGTTTCTGATGAACGACTCGGGCATCGCCATCCCCGCCATGGCGCTCACGGTGGCGGTGCCGCTGACGCTGGCGGCGTGTGTGCGCGCCCTGCAGCTCGCCAGGCCCACACCGCCAGGGCGGTCGTCAGGGCGAGCAGCACCCAAGCCGTCTGAGGCCGGACCACACCGCTGAGCCAGCCGAGGTCGGCGGGCTGCCCGTCGACGCGGGCGGGCAGGTAGGCGAGCGACAGGGCCAGCAGGTGCACGACGAGGAACCCGTCCACCGCCGAGCCCGCCACGAGCGCCAGCATCCCGAAGGCCAGCCCGTCGTACCAGGGAAGCACGTAAGGCGAGGCGAACACGTACGCCACCGCCAGCCCGGCCGCCACCACCGGCGCGCCGAGCCCGGCCGCCCCGGCGGGCTGCCCGATGTCCCAGGCCCATCCGGTGCGGGCGGCCCACCTGAGCAGCAGCCAGGCCAGCAGCGCGAGCAGCAGGAGCGAGCCGACCTGGATCTCGCCGCGGTAGGCCGTCCCCGTGCCGACGACCGACTGCAGCCAGCCCTGGACGAGCTTCCAGATCGTGGCGTGCGAGATCGCCTTGCTGGTGCGGGTCACCGGCGCGATCGCGTCCGTGCCCGCCACGGCGTATCCGGCGACCACCACCGCCAGGGCGCATCCCGCCATGACGGCCAGGCGGCCGGGACGGCGGCGCAGCTCCCAGGCCGGGCCCAGCGCGACGAGACCCGCGTTGACCTTGATCGCCACGCCCAGGCCGAGCAGGACGCCCCCGCCCACCGGACGGCCCCTCGCGAGGAGGGCGGCGACCATGCAGGCCACGGCCAGGGTGTCCACGTGCATGCCGGCGACCAGGTGGTAGAGCAGGAGCGGGTTGGCCGCCCACAGCAGCGCGGCGCGGCGTCGGGCGGCCTCGTCGTGCCTGGTGAAGCGGTCGATGAGCAGGGCCGTCACGATGAAGGCGGCGGCGTTGACCAGCGCCAGGACGAAGATCGTCAGCCGGAGCGAGTCGCCGCCGACCCAGCTCGCGAACGCCTGCACCGCCGTCGCGACCGGGCCGTAGACGCTGGGCTCCTCGCGCCACGGCCGCTCGACCGCGTCGGCGATCGCGTCACCGGGGAGGTCGGCGGCCCCGTGCGTGTAGGGGTTGAGCCCCAGGGTGAGCATGCGGCCGTAGGCGGCGTAGTTGAGGTGGTCGCCGGAGCCCGAAGGGGGCAGGAAGGCGAGGACCGCGGCGGCGAGGCAGCCGAGCAGGACCAGCAGTCTCCCGTCCGGCAGCCGGCCGCCGCTGAGCGGCGTGCGGAGGGCGGGCAACGTGGCCAGCAGGCCGAGGCCGCCGAGGATGATCGCCGCCGCGGCGAGGGCGATCGCCAGGTGCGGATCGGGACGGGCGTCCAGGGAGTAGGGCGGCTGCCAGGAAGGGCCGCCCAGCGCGGGGACCATGGGCGACGGGCCGAGCAGGCCGATGACGGCCGTCAGCAGGACGGAGGCGCCGATCGCCCACATGCCCGCCCACGCGAGCCGCCCGCGCGCGGTGTCGTGCCGCCTCTCCGAAGTCACCCGCGTATTCCAGCACACGCGCGCACGGCCTTCGCCCGGACGGCAGGCACCTGTGGACAACAGGGCCGGGCACCTGTGGACCTGTGGACAAGGCGCCGGGCACCCGGGCGGAAGTGCCGCGGATGCCCGGTGACCGTGGCGTCGGCTCGACCTGTCCTGGAGGTGGTCAGCGGTTGGGGTGAAGTTTGTTCAGGTTTTGGACGACCACCGGGTCGCGGGTGGCGAGCGCCCGTGCCACGTCACGGAGCTGGGTCGCGCGATGGAGCTGCGCCCGCCAGTCCGTGCCCGTCGCCCGGTGCGCCATCTCGACCTCGACCTGCTCCACCCGGAATCCCTTGCGCACCAGGTCGATGGTCAGGGCGGTCTCCACGCCGAACCCGTGCGCGAGCGGGCGCGCGGCCTCGAAGGCGGCCCGGGTCAGGCAGCGCTGGCCGTTGAGCGGCTGGGCGAGCTCCAGGCCGGTCGCGCGGCGGATGCCCTCCCTGGACAGGCGGACGACTAACCCGTGGCCCCCAAGCTTCACCCTGGTGGCGAAGACGGCGATGGTCATGTCGGCCACGCCCGCGCGTACGGGCTCGACGAGCGGCGCCGCGGCGGCGGCCGTGGCTCCGAGGTCGGCGTCCAGGAACAGCAGGTGGCGCGGTGCGGCGTCGTCCCCGTCCAGGAGGCGTACGGCCTCGGCCCCGCT
This sequence comes from Nonomuraea wenchangensis, assembly GCF_900111685.1. Taxonomy (GTDB): domain Bacteria; phylum Actinomycetota; class Actinomycetes; order Streptosporangiales; family Streptosporangiaceae; genus Nonomuraea; species Nonomuraea wenchangensis. Next base: position 115,425 of record NZ_FOHX01000004.1, on the reverse strand, counting down.
CTCCATCGCGGCCGCCTTGCCCCGGTTGCGGCTGTGCCGCACCACGCGGGCTCCGGCGGCCCGCGCCGCCTTGCCGGTCAGGTCGCGCGAGCCGTCGTCCACGACCACCACGAGGTCCACGCCGGGCAGCGCCGAGGCGGCCTTGACGGTGGTCGCGATGCGTTCGGCCTCGTTCGCCGCCGGAATGACGACCGCGGTGTCACCGCTCACTGCTCGTGAACTCCTCGTCATGAACCCTCGGATATGAGGAACTCCTGCGGAACCTCTTCGTGCACGGTGAACACCGAGTCGAGCCCGGTGACCTGCAGGATCTTGCGTACGGCGGGGCGGGGCGAGGCCACCTCCAGCGTGCCCCCCTGCTCCTTCATTCTCTTGAGCGCCGAGAGCAGCACGTTCATGCCCGTGGAGTCGCAGAAATCCACGGCGGACATGTCGATGACCACCCGGCTCGGCCCTTCCTGCAGCAGCCGAGTGAACTCGGACTGCAGGTGAGGCGCCGTATAGAGGTCGATTTCCCCGGTGACCGCGACGAGCGCGAACCCGGCATGTGATCGAGTCGAGACCTTGAGCTCCACATGGGCAGGCTAGCGGCGCGGAGGCTTCCGGTCACGTTGTCACGCCGATAGGCCAAGCACAGGTTTTTGTCCTCCGTTTGGGCTCCATGGGCACGGAGAGTACGCGAAGCTTGACAGCGTGACACCTGAACACCCGCCGCGGCACCGAGAAGGAGGGACCAGGGCACGGCTGACGGGCCCCACGTCGATGAAGACCGAGAAACCCGAAGATCCTCAGCGCGAAGGGCTCCGCGACCGGCTGGAGTCCATCCTTCTCCGTACGGAGAAGGCCAACTCATGGCATGACGAAGCAGCGCGGCTGCGTGGCCTGCTCAACCACGAGGGCTACGTCCCGATCCGTACGCGGCTGGTCCGCGAAGACCTGGAGTTCCTGGCGGGGGCGCGCACCGACCTGCTCAGGTTGTCCGAGCTGGGGCTCAGGCTGCTCGACCTGCATCAGCCCCGTGACGCGGGTGGCATCACCAGCGACGCCGCGCATCCGATCCTGCGGTGCCGGAGCTGCATGTGGCGATGGCCGTGTCCGACATTTCGGGCGATGGTGGAGTCGTTCGGCTCCCACCGGGACATGACAGGCACCCAGGACAACGAAGCCGCACCCGACACCGAAGCCGCACAGGACACCGCGACCGACCACCCGTCCGCGTCCGCGTCCCCGTCACCGTCTCCGTCCGCGTCACCGTCTCCGTCCCCGTCCGCGCCCGATGGGCCGGCCCGCCCCGCCAAGGAGCTCCGCATCGGGGAGGAGACGGTCCGGAGCACGCCCAGCACCGAAGCCACCCTCAGCACAGGGGCAGCCGGATCTCGAACCGGCACCCCGGCCCGTCGTTGACCACCCCGATCACCCCGTCGTGCGCCTCCACGATGCCCTGGGCGATGGCCAGCCCGAGCCCGGCCCCGCCGTCGGCGGTCGGCGTGCGTGCGCTCTCCCCCCGGAAGGCCACCTCGAACACGCGAGGCAGGTCCTCCTCCGGGATGCCCCCGCAGCAGTCGGCGACCGACAGGCACGCCATGCCGTCGTCCACGCCGGCCCGCAGCACCACGGCCCGGTCCGACGGGGTGTGCCTGATGGCGTTGACCACGAGGTTGCCGAGGGCTCGCCCCAGCGCGCCCGCGTCGGCCTCGACGGGCACGGCGGCGTCGGCCGCCTCGGCGGTCAGCAGCACGCCCTTGGCTCGGGCGAGCGGTTCGACGCCCGCGACCGTGTCGGCGACGAGATCGGCCAGTCCGACCCTCGCCCGCGACAGCCGCAGCGCCCCCGCGTGGATGCGCGACAGCTCGAACAGGTCGTCCACCATGGCCGACAGCCGCTCCACCTCCAGCTTGATCTGCCCGTGGTAGCGGGCGACCGTCGCGGGGTCGGAGACCACGCCGTCCTCCAGCGCCTCGGCCATGGCCCGCATGCCGGCGAGCGGCGTACGCAGGTCGTGGCTGACCCAGGCGACCAGCTCCCGCCGAGCGCCTTCCAAGGCCCGCTCGCGGGCGTACGCCTCCTCCAGGGTGTTCGCGATCTCCTGCAGCTCGGCGGGCAGCCCCTGGGGCGCCTTGAACGGCGGCTCCCGTACGGCGTCGACGAGCCGGCGGCTCTCCCGTACGACCCGCTTGGACAGCACGAACGCCACCCCCAGCCCGACCAGCCCGCCGACGGCCACCACGCTCAGCACGAAGTCCTTGACCGGCCCTTCGATGATCATCTTGGCGATGATCGCCACGACGCCGGCCAGCGTGGCCGCCACGGCCACCACCACGACCACGGCCAGCATCACGCCGATCGAACGGGTGCGCAGCCGCCCCATCGCCCAGATCCCGCCCAGCGCCACCAGCAGCCCGAGCCCGGCCGCCACGGCCACGACCGTCGGCAGCTCCCCGACCGCCACGGCGGCCGGCGCAACACCGCCCGCCGCCATCAGCCCTCCATCGGCTCGTAGCGGTAGCCGACGCCCCACACGGTGACGATCCTGCGCGGCGAGGTCGGATCAGGCTCGATCTTCTCCCGCAGCCGCCGCACGTGCACGGTCACCGTGGACGAGTCGCCGAACGACCAGCCCCACACCTGGTTGAGCAGCGCCGACCGGCTGAACGCCTGGCGGGGGTTGCGCATGAGGTAGGCCAGCAGGTCGAACTCGCGGGCGGTCAGCATGACCTCGGCGCCGCGCAGGCGCACCTCGTGGGCGCCGACGTCCACCGTCAGGTCGTCGTCGCGCAGCACCCCGGTGCCGCCGGTCACGGACGCGCCGCGCGCCCGCCGCAGCACCGACTGCACCCGCAGGGCCAGCTCGCGCGGGCTGAACGGCTTGACCACGTAGTCGTCGGCCCCCGTCTCCAGTCCGACCACCCGGTCGATCTCCTCGCCCAGCGCGGTCAGCATGATCACCGGCACCGGCCAGCGCTCCCTGAGCCTGCGGCACACCTGGAGCCCGTCGAGCCTCGGCAGCATGAGGTCGAGGACCATGAGGTCGGGCGGATGCGCGAGGGCCCGGCGCAGCGCCTCGGCGCCGTCGCCCACGCACTCGACCTCGTGCCCGTCACGCTCCAGATAGCGGGCGACCACCTCGGACACGGTCGGATCGTCCTCGACCACCAGGATGCGCGTGTTCATCACCTCACGGTACGGCTCACGCCCCCGGGAACGTCGTTCACGTCATCACTCCGTAAGCCTCGCGGCCCCTGCCCGGAGGACGTACGGTGGGCTCATGAGTAGAGTCGTGATGGCCGTCCTCGGGGCCCTGCTGGGCCTGTTCGTGTTGTTCAACTTCCTGCTGCCGCTGCTGGCGGGTCTGTTCAAGCTCGTCCTGATCGTCGGTGTGATCGCTCTGCTCGTGTTCGTGGTGGTCACCGTGATGAGCAAGTCCTCCAGGTCAGAGTGACCCAGTTCCTCTTCGATCCGTGGCTGGCCGGGATCACCCTGGTGGCGATCCTGCTGCTGGTCGCGTGGGCGGCCAGGTTGCTGCCCGTCCTCGGCGGGGAGCCCCCTGGCTCTCCGCTGACCTACGCGCGCCGCAGCGCCTTCCAGCGCCAGCGCGACCCTGACGCCGCCGGGCGGTCCCGCCCGCGCGCTCCTTAGGCATGCCCCGCTTCCCCAGGCAAGCGGGGCTCGCCGCGCGGTGAGCCCCATCCCGATCGTCTCCCCATGGATGGAAGGCTCGCTTCGTCATGATCGATTCTCTTGTCGCGTTCGTCGTCGGCACGGCCGGGGGCGACGCCGCGCTCGCGATCGTGCTGTTCACGCTCGCCGTACGGCTCCTGCTGCTGCCGCTCAACGTGCGCCAGGCCCGTACGGCGAGGATCCGCGAACGCCTCGCCCCCAAGCTCCAGGCGCTGAAGAAGCGCCACGCGCGCCGGCCCGAACGGCTGGCCGAGGAGACGAGGGCGCTGTACGCCGCCGAGGGCAGCTCGCCGTTCGCCGGGTTCCTCCCGATGCTGGGGCAGTTGCCGTTCCTGTGGCTGATGTACCGGGTGGCCACGCATCCGACCGCGCTGGCTGGGCACACGTTGTTCGGGGCGCCGTTGGGGCAGCAGGTGGCGGGCCTGGTGGCGAATTACGGTCTGCTCAGTGTGCCTGTTTCGGTCTTCGCGTTGATCCTCGTGCTGGTCACGGCGGTGGCGTGGCTGTCCGCCAGGAACATCAGGATCGGGGACGAGCAGCCGGAGCTGGTCAGGAGGATGGCGAAGCTGGCGCCGTACGGGTCGGTGGTGGCCGTGCTGGTGCTGCCGCTCGCGGCGGGGCTCTACCTGCTGGTGTCGAGCGCGTGGGCGACCGCGGAGCGGGCCGTGCTCTACCGGCGCCCGGCCGGCGCGGGCGCCTGACGCGCCCCAGGACCGGCTAGCCGGCCTCCTTCAACGCCGCGACCTGCCCGTTCATCGAAGCCGTCTGAGGAGCGGGCAGGATCGCCCACACCGTCGTGGTGTCCCCGTCGTGGCGCACCCCCCAGCTCTCCGCGACGTACTCCACGATGCCGAGCCCCCGCCCCCCGAGCGAGGACAGGGTCGGCCGGGCCGCCCGTGGCTCCGTCGCCGCGCCTCCGTCACTCACCGCGACCTCGATGTGGCCGTCACTGCGCAGCCAGGCGACTCTCACCATGCCGGACGGCAGCGGGTGCGCGTGCCGCAGCGCGTTGCTCAACAGCTCGCTCACGACGAGCACGGCGTCGTCGATCGCCGTGGCGAAGACCCCGCTGTCCTGCAGGTCCGTGCTCAGACGCTGGCGGGCGACGGCGACGCTGGACGGCGCGTACGGCAGCAGCACCACGCTTGACACACCCACCTCCCCGTTCCCTGTGCCCCCCGCGGGAACACTCCCCGGTACGACCGAAATGCCCCGTTACTCGATCCCAGAAACCGCATCTCGATCACAGCTTGTACACATTGGAAGATAGATCAGCTCAACCGTGACCACCTCGTTACCGCATCGGTGTGTCGGATCCGATAGTGCCGGCGCCCTTCAGCACCAGCCGCATCCTGGTGCCCCCGCCGGGTCTCGGCTGTGCGCTCACGTCTCCTCCTTGTGCCCTCGCCAGACTGCGGACGATGTAGAGCCCGAGCCCTACTCCACCAAACCGTCTCCGGTCCCCGCTGTCCACCTGGACGAACCGCTCGAAGACCCGTTCCCGGTCAGGAGCGGCGATACCGACGCCCTCGTCGTCCACCACGACGACCACGTGGCCGTCCTCCGGCCACGCCTCCACGCGGATCAGCCCGCCCTTGGGCGAGTACTTGAACGCGTTCTCCAGGAGCTGCCCGAGCACGATGTCCGTGGCGAGCGCGTCGCCGAGCACGCGAGGCAGCCCGTCGCCGATCGCGACCTCCACCCGGTGCCGGTCCGACAGCACCGGCAGCCCCAGCGTGGCCGCGTGGATGCGGTCGGCCAGGTCGAACTCCTCGATGCTCACCTTGAGCTCGTCCGCCCCGGCCCGCGCGCCGAGCAGCAGGTGGTCCATGAGCTGGCCGAGCGACCTCGCCCGCTCGGCGATGGTGTGCACGGCCGCGCGCCGCTCCAGGTCGCCGAGCTTGTCCCAGCGGGCGTCGAGCGTCGAGGCGAACCCCCGTACGATCGTGATCGGCGTGCGCAGCTCATGGCTGGTCGTGGCGAGGAACAGGTCCTTGGCCTCCTCCAGCTCCTTGGCCCTGGTCACGTCGCGGAAGTCGACCACGACCTCGCCGGTCTCCTCGATCCGCGCGCCCACCACGTCCAGCCACCGCCCGGTCTCCAGCTGGAAGGTGAGCTTCTCGCCCGGCTCGGGCAGCGGGAACGGCGGCGGCCCGCCGAGCACGGTCTCCTCGGGGATCGCGGTGATCTCGGCGGCGGCAGGGTTCCAGCGCACCACCCGCCCGGCCTCGTCCAGCACGGCAATGCCGTCGGCGCTGGCGTCGAAGACGGCCCGCTCGTGGGCCCGCTGCCGCACCGCCTCCTGGTAGGCGACGGCGTTGCCGACCGCGATGCCCGCGTGCCCGGCCAGCAGCTCCAGCAGCTCCAGCTCCAGGTGGCCGGGGGTGCTCCTGGCGAACAGCGCGTAGAGCGCGCCGTAGGGCCGGCCGCCGACCGCGGCCAGGCCGAGCGCGATCGTGTGCAGGCCCTTCAGCCGCGCCCACACGAGGTCGTCGAGCCCGCTCGACTCCAGCAGGACGGTCTTGCCCGTGCGTAACAGCCGGTCCACGAGGCTCGTCCGCAGGTCCGTGGTGGTGCCGCGGAGGTCGTCAGGCAGCTCGTACGTGCTCACCAGCCGCAGCCGCTCCCCCTCGATGAGCACGAACCCGCCCGCGTCGGCCCCGGTCAGCTCGGTCAGGCTGGCCGAGATGCGGTCGAGCACGGCCGACAGCTCCAGGTCGGAGTTGATGTCGCCGACCACGTCGGTCAGCCGGCGCACCAGCCTGGCCCGGCGCGCCATCCGGGTCTTCGCGACCTGGTCGGCCCTGGCCAGGTGGTGGACGCACACGTAGCCGGCGACGGCGCTGCCGAGCCGCAGCGCGCTGATGTCCACCCGCACGTCGAGGAGGTCGCCGGCGCTGTCGAGCCGCTTGGTGCGCACCGACACCTGGCCGCCGGTCCGTACGCGCTCCAGCGCCGCGTTGTGCTCGGCGATCAGCTCCGCCGGGACGATCGGCGCCCGGCGGCCCAGCATCTCCGCGGCCTTCCAGCCGAACAGCCGCTCGGCCGCCTCGTTCCAGACCAGCACGGTCTGGTCCCTGTCGACCGCGACGACGGCGTTGGGCGAGCTGTCGAGCACCGCGCGGGCGAGCTCATCGTCACTACCGGCCCATTGGTCCCCCACTCCTCCATAGTGCACGTGGCGCGGTGGGTGCGTCGGGCGATCCGTCCGATACGCTGCGGTCACGACGATTCCTGGAGGGGCGAGGGCATGACGAGCGGCGAACTGGACGCCCTGCTGCGCGTGACCTCCAGCACCTACCGGGGGGATTCACCGGACATCGCGTTCGGCACCTACGACGGCGCCGTGGGCCGCCTGGTGCTGGCGGCGACCTCCAAGGGCACCGTGGCCTGCTCCTTCGAGCCGGAGAACGACGTCTTCGAGCTGATCAGCCGCACCGTGGGCCGCTTCATCGGCCCCGACCCGCGCCGCCTCGACCCTCTGCGCAGAGAGCTGGACGCCTACTTCTCCGGACGGCTGCGGGCCTTCGCCACGCCGGTCGACCTGGCGCTCGCCACGCCGTTCGCGCGCACGGTGCTGCAGAAGACGATGGCGGTCCCCTACGGCACGACCACGACGCTGGAGCGCATCGGCGAGAGCATCGGCCGGCCGCGCGCGCTGCGGGCGATCGGCAACGCGCTCGCCTCCAACCCCGTCTGCGTGATCGTCCCCTGCCACCGGGTGGTGCGCGAGGACGGCGGGCTCGGCGACTACGCGGGGGGCGTAGCCGCCAAGCAGCACCTGCTCAACGTCGAACGGCGCGTCTCGACCGGCCCGTGAGCGCCCCGGCGAGCAGCGTCACCAGCGCCGCCACCAGGGCGGCGCCGAGCGCGCCGTTCATCCACGGCTGGCGGGTGAAGCCGATCGCGTCGCGCAGGCCCTCCCAGATCCCGTCCCAGGCGGCGACGGTGGGCGTCGAGGTGGTCAGCCAGTAGGCGACGAACCCGAGCGCCCACGGCACCAGCATGCTCCAGCGCGAGGGGGCGTCCTCGGCGGTGTTCCAGTGGCCGGCGCGGGCGAAGACGAAGTAGTCCACGGCCAGCACGGCGAACATCGGCACGAAGACCGCGCCGATCACGCCGAGGAACGCGCCGTAGGAGGTCACGTCCACGATCAGGGCGATCGCGACGGTCAGGAGGCCGATCGCGACCGAGAACGCCCGCCGGTCCACGCGCGGCATGAGGTTCTGCAGGGACATCGTGGTCGAGTAGACGTTCGCGAACGACTGGTCGGTCTCGCGCAGCACCAGGATGCCGAAGAACAGCGCGCCGAGCGGCGCCGCCACGAACGGGGCGAAGACCGCGGTGCTGTCGGCGGTGACGGCGGCGGAGCCGGCGATGGCGACCGCGTACACACCGAGCCCCAGGCAGGCGACCTGGGCCAGCGTGTAGCCGCCGACGACGCCGGTGAACGCGGCGCGGCTGGAGCGGGAGTGCCGGGCGAAGTCGGCGGCCATCGGCACCCAGGAGACCGACAGGGCGATCACGTAGTCGACGGCGGCGGGGAACGCGGTCCACGAGCCACCGGCGTACGTGGGGGCCTCGTTCAGGAAGTACCAGGTGAACCAGAGCATCGAGACGATCACGCCGACCGTGACGTAGCGGCGCAGCAGCCGGATCGCGCCGAGCGGCCAGATCGTCAGCGCGGTGGTGAGCACCCCCGCGGCGATCACCCACACCTGGTAAGGCACCCCGCCGAAGATCGCGGTGGCGGCCTTGGCGATCACCCACAGCTCGAACGCCCCCCAGCCGAGCATCTGGACGATGTTGAGCACCGTGGGGACGTAGGAGATCTTCGCCCCGAACAGCCCGCGCAGCAGCACCATGGCGGGCTGCCCGGTCCGCGTGCCGGGGACGGCCGACAGGCCCACCATGGCCGTGCCGATGAGGCTGCCGACCAGGGCCGCGGCGAGCGCGCCCGCCAGGCTGAGCGGGGCGTTGCCGAGGGGGTCGAGCAGGAACAGCGCCCCGGAGAAGCCGAGGAGGCTGACGCCGAGATTGGCCCAGAGCGCGCCCTGGTCGAGGACGCCCAGCGTCTTCGGCGGAGCGCCGTCGAGGGTCAGGGGAACTTCGTCGGCGACCTGCGCCATCGCACACTCCCTACGCCGGCATTACCCGGACAGGTTCAGGCGGTCGGCAGCGGCTGGAAAAGCTGCCCTCTCAGCCCGGCGAACCCCGAGCTCCCGCGACGATCTGTAGTTTTCGCCCTCATGATGCCCCAATGGCGCGGAAAGCGCTATATGAGGCTCCCCCTCGGCCGATCAGGCCACGAACGGCTCCTGACCGGTCTCGCTCACCATGGGCCGGCGCGCGGCCTCCCACGACTGCATGCCGCCGCCGACGTTGACGGCGTCGCGCCCGAGCTGGTTGAGCCAGGCCGCGACCTGCAGCGACCGGCCGCCGACCCGGCAGACGACGTAGACGGTGCGGTCGGCGGGGATCTCCTCGACCCGGCCCTGGATCTGGGTCATGGGGATGTGCACGGCGTCCGGCGCGTGGCCCGCGAGCCATTCGTCCTGCTCGCGCACGTCGAGCAGGTAGGCGTCGGCGGGGACGGCGCTGGCCTCGGTCTCAGGAACGGTCATGCTTCCATTGTCCCGCCCCCGCGGAGTCGCTTGAGCAGGTCACTTGAGCAGCTTGGACATCCGCCGGTCGGCGAGGGGCTTGCCGCCCGTCTGACAGGTGGGGCAGTACTGCAGCGAGGAGTCGGCGAACGACACCTCGCGGATCGTGTCGCCGCACACGTCGCAGGGCTGCCCCGTCCGGTTGTGCACGCGAAGGCCCGACTTCTTCTCCGCCTTGAGGTCCTTGGCCGCCAGGCCGTGCGCCCGCTCGACGGCGTCGGCGAGCGTGGTGACGATGGCCTCGTGCAGGTCGGCGACCTGCGCGTCGGTCAGCGTCCCGGCGATCTTGAACGGGGACATCCGCGCCGCGTGCAACACCTCGTCGGAGTAGGCGTTGCCGATGCCCGCGATGATCTTCTGGTCGCGGAGCAGGCCCTTGATCTGCGTACGGTTGCCGCCCACGATGCGCTTCAGCGCGTCCACGGTGAAGGCCGGGTCGAGGGGGTCGGGGCCGAGGGCGGCGACACCGGGCACCTCGTCCGGATTTTTCGTGACATAGATCGCGAGCCGCTTCTGCGTCCCCGCCTCCGTCAGCTCGAACCCCGGCGCCAGCCCCTCGTCGTCGGGCGCGAAGCGCACCCGCGCCGCGAGCGGGCCCTTGCCCGGCCGCACCGGCTTGGCCCCCGACATGTCGTCGCGCCAGCGCAGCCATCCGGCCCGCGCCAGGTGGAAGACCAGGTGCAGGCCGTCACAGTCGAGGTCGAGGAACTTGCCGTGCCTCGCCACCCCGGTCACGGTCAGCCCGCCGAGCGACGTCACCGGCGGATCGAACGTCTTGAGCGCCTGGATGCCGACCACGTCGACGGCCATGATGGACCGGCCCACCGCCCGTTCGCGCAGGAAGTGGGCCAGAGACTCCACTTCGGGAAGTTCCGGCATGCCCCCAGAGTACGATGCGCACCGGACCATCCACAGCCTGTGGAAAGCGCCGGGCGATTAGTGTCGGGGCATGAAGGTGACGATCGCCGAAGAACTCCTCCTGCTCGCGTACAGCGAGGACGAGGGCAAGCAGCTCATCAGCACCGTGCAACTCGACCCCGCGCTGGCCGGTGCGCTCCTCGCCGAGCTCACCGTCGAGGGCCGCGTCGAGCTGTCGGACGACAAGCTCGTTCTCACCGGCTCAGCGCCACTGGGGGACGCCGAGCTGGACGCCGTGCTGAGCCGCCTGGGCGACGAGCGCAAGCAGCGCAAGCCCGCCTGGTGGGTGCAGCGCCTGCAGTCGCACAAGCTGCGGACACGCCTGCTGACCAGGCTCGCCGAGGCCGGGGTGCTGACCGAGCAGCGGAGCAAGGTGCTCGGGATCTTCCCCGTCACGCGCTGGCCGGAGGCCGATCCCAGCGTGGAGGCTGACGTCAGGGAGCGGGTGGCGAGCGTGCTCGGCGGCGCGGAGCCCGACGCCCGCACCGCCGTACTGATCGCGATCATGCACGCGGCCAAGCTCGACCGCAAGGCGTTCCCCGGGGCGAGCAAGGAACGGGTGAAGGAGCTCGCCGAGGGCGCCTGGGCGGGCGACGCGGTGGCGAGGACGATCGCCTCCATCAACGCCGCCACCATCGCCACGATCACCGCCGCCACGGTCGCGGCCACCGCCGGCGGCGGCGGCTGACAGACGGACCGGCCGGCCGGTCCGTGAGCCTCAGTTGGCGTCGATCACTTCTTTCGGCACCGGCTTGTCCTCCTTGAGCGCGTCGAACAGGGCCACCGCCTTGGTGCGGTCCCACTTGATCGCCGTGCCCCCGCTGGCCACGCTCTCCTCCCCGCCGAACGGCACCACGGTCGTCACCGGGCTGTCGCCCATGGACAGCCCGAGCGACAGCATGTCGAACACACCGGTGCCGGTGTCGACCTCGACGGCGTCGGTGGCGCTCATGGCCAGCGGGATCGACGTGAACGGGTTGATCAGCACGCCGGGGCTCGCCGCCTTCTTCACGACCGCGCCGAGGAACTGCCGCTGCCGCTTGGTCCGCTCGAAGTCGGGCAGCGCGCCGCCCTTCCTGGTGCGTACGTAGCCGAGCGCCTGCGAGCCGTTGAGCACCTGGGTGCCCTTCTTCAGCTTGAGCCCGGCTTTGGGGTCGTCGACGGCGGCCCGTACGTTGATCTCGACCCCGCCGACCGCGTCCACGATGTCCACGAACCCGGCGAACCCGATCTCCATGTAGTTGTCGATGTGCAGGCCGGTGACCGTCTCCACGGTGCGGACGAGCAGCTTGGGCCCGCCGAAGGCGTAGGCGGAGTTGAGCTTGTCGCGGCCCCTGCCGGGGATCGTGACGGCGGAGTCGCGCGGCAGGCTGACCAGCGTGGGCTTGTCGCTCCCGTCGGGGATGTGCAGCAGCATCATCGAGTCCGTACGCTGCCCGACGGCCCGCCCGGTCGCCAGCTTCTTCCGCTGCGCGGCCGAGAGGCCCTTGCGGCTGTCGGAGCCGACCAGCAGCCAGTTGGTGCCGGGGGTGTCGTCGGGACGGCCCTCGTAGTCGTCGAGCACGCCCTCGATGCCGCTCAGCCGCGAGTCGATCCAGAAGAGCAGGCCGACGCCCGTCACCAGCAGCGCCACCACGAAAGCGGCGATGATCTTGACGATGAGCCGGCCGGACGGCCGCCTGCGCGGCCCGCGCGGCCCCCGCGGGTCCCCGCCGCGGGGCTGCTCCGGCGGTCCGCCGCTGCCGCCCGACGGCGAGCGCAGCGGCCGGACGGGGCCGCCGCCGCCGGAACGTTCCCGGCCGTAGACGCGCGAGCGCCCCTGCGACGGCCCGCCGTCGTCCGCGGCGCGGGGTGACGAGGGCTCGGGCGCCGGCGGGACGGTGGGAAGCTTGTGGGTGGGCGCGTTCGCCCCTCTCAAGGGCGGCGCCTGGTGGGCGGGAGCGCCGCCCGAGCGGAGGCCGTCGTCCGGCCTGGGCGGCAGCGGGCGCCCGTCGCCCGGCGAGCGCATGGCTCGCGTCCGGTCGTCCTCAGACACTTCGCCCTCTTCCCCTTCGGTATGTCATAGACGGTACGTCGAACCCCCCGACTGTGCGGAGTGCCGCCAAGGTTGCTCCACGGAAAAGTACCGGGAACCAAAAGATCGTAAGCGGCGTGGACGCGCACGAATGACCCTTGAGACGGGTGTGACGAAGGCGGCGGCGGAAACATAGACGCCACCCGCGTCGTTACGTAAAGGACAACCTCTATCGAAGGGATGATCGTGTCCGCTCCGGACCCGTGGAGTCCATGCCCGTGCTGGGGCACGGGTTCCTCTGAGGGCTCACTACGGTGAGCGCTTATCTGGGGCTACTGGCCCTGTTCCTCCTGACCGCGGCGACCGGGTTCTTCGTCGCCCAGGAGTTCGCCTACGTCGCCGCCGACCGGGGTGTTCTGCGCGAGCAGGCCGCCGCCGGTGACGCCGCCGCCGACAAGGCACTGAAAGTCACCTCGCGCCTGTCGTTCATGCTCTCCGGCGCCCAGCTCGGCATCACGGTCACCGCGTTGCTGGTCGGCTTCCTGGCCGAGCCGGCGATCTCCGTGATCGTCCGGCCCTGGCTGGAGGGCACGGGCATGTCCGACGCCATGATCACCGGTGTGTCCGTGGCCTCCGGCGTGCTCGTGGCGACGGTGGTGCAGATGGTCCTCGGCGAGCTGGCGCCCAAGAACCTGGGCATCGCCAGGCCCGAGCCGGTGGCCAAGTTCCTGGCCCGGCCGACGCTGGCGTACCTGACGGTGGTCGGCCCGGTGGTGCGGCTGTTCGACTCGGCCGCCACGGGCCTGCTGCGCCTGGTCGGCATCGAGCCCGTGGAGGAGGTCGAGCACGGGGCGACCCCCGAGGAGCTGTCGCGCATCATCGAGGAGTCGACCCGCGCGGGCGAGCTGCCTCCGCGGCTGTCGGACCTGCTGGAGCGGGCGCTGGAGTTCGGCGACCGCACCGCCGAGGAGGCCATGGTGCCGCGCCCCCGCGTGGTCGTGCTGCGCGAGTCGCAGCCCATCTCCGACCTGCTCGGCGTCATGCGCGAGCGCGGCCACTCCCGCTACCCGGTGCTGGCCGAGGACGGCGACGTGCTGGGCGTGACGGGCGTGCGCGAGCTGCTGGCCTCCGGCCTTGAGGAGGGGCGCGTCGGCACGGTCACCCGTCCCGCGCTGCTGGTGCCCGACAGCCTGCCGCTCCCGCTCGTGCTCGACCGGATGCGCGGCGCCAAGGACGACATCGTCTGCGTCATCGACGAGTACGGCGGCCTGGCCGGCGTCATCACCGTCGAGGACCTCGCCGAGGAGCTGGTGGGCGAGCTGCTGGACGAGAACGACCCCGAGCCGCTCGGCGCCGTGCAGCGCCCCGGCGGCGTCTGGGAGGTGCCCGGGCGGCTGCGCCTAGACGAGGTCGAGCGCGCCACGGGCCTCAGCCTGCCCGAGAGCGACGACTACGACACGCTCGCCGGTCTGGTCCTGGCCCGTCTGGGCCGGCTGCCCGACCCGGGCGACGCGGTGTCCGTGCCGGTCACCGCGGACACGGACGACCCCTTCGAGGAGGACGAGGGCGGCCGTACGGCCCGCCTGACGGTGATGTCGCTCAACAGACGAGTGCCTGAGTGGGTCCGCGTGTCCCCGGAGGAGCAGCCGGCGGAACAAGCTTCTGAGCAGCGGGGCGAGTGGGCGGAGGCGGCCCGATGACGCTGCTGCTCCTGAGCCTCGCCCTGCTCGCGTTCAACGCCCTGTTCGTGGCGGCGGAGTTCGCCTTCGTCTCGGCCCGCCGTCACCGGCTGGAGGAGATGGCCGGGGGCGGCCACCGCCTGGTCCGCATCGCCGCCAAGTCGGCGGTCGGCGGCGGGCGGCAGCTCTCCCTCATGCTGGCCGGCGCGCAGCTCGGCATCACCCTGTGCACCCTGGGCCTCGGTCAGGTCACCGAGCCGGCCCTGGAGCACGCGATGGAGCCGCTGTTCGCCGCGCTGGGCGTCCCCGAGGGCCTGCGCCTGCCGATCTCGCTCACCATCGCCCTGGCGCTGGTGACGTTCCTGCACATGGTGGTCGGCGAGATGGCGCCGAAGTCGTGGGCGCTGACCCACCCCGAGCGGGCGGCGCTGCTCCTGACGCTGCCGTTCCGCGCGTTCACCAGCCTGATGAGCCCGCTCCTGCGCTCGCTCAACGGCCTGACGAACGCCATCCTGCGCCTGTTCGGCGTCCAGCCGAGGAACGAGCTGGCGACCACCCGCACCCCTCGCCAGCTCGCCATGCTGGTGGGCGAGTCGGGCCGCATGGGCCTGCTCGACCGCGAGGAGCACGACCTGCTCACCCGTGCGCTCCGCCTCCAGGCGGAGGGCATCGAGCGGCTGATGGTCCCCATCGAGCGCGCGGTGAAGGTCGGCGTGCAGGCGACCGCGCGGGAGATCAGGAAGGCGGCCGCCGGCAGCGGGCACCTGAGGCTGCTCGTGGAGGGCCCGTCGGGCGTCGAGGGGGCCCTGCACGCCAGGGACGCCCTCCTGCGGCCCGAGGCCACCGCGGAGTCGCTGAAACACCCCCTGCCGAGGCTGGCGTGCGTCACGCAGGTGCCGGAGGCCGTGACGGCCCTCCAGGACGCGCGGGCGCACCTGGCGCTGGTGACGAACGCCGCGGGCGCCGTCATCGGCATGGTGAGCCTGACCGACCTCCTGGGCGAGCTCCTGGACACCAGGGCGGCCGGGGCCACGGCGGGCTGAGCTCGGGTTGCCTCGTGCCGGCCGGTCACCGAGCCGGCACGAGAAAGCCCCTTTTGTGAGCTAAATCACGCAAGCCGCCCGAAAGTGATCTGCAAGCGGAGGCATCTACCGTCCTCCTTGCGGAGCGCGGCCGCGCACACCAGGGCCCGACAAAGAAAAAGCCCCGGCTCTTGCGAACCGGGGCTGCTTTCGTCAATGTGGGTCTGCCGATTTCATCGGTGGACCTGAGTGGGCGAGGAGGGATTTGAACCCTCACGTCCTTTCGGACACACGGACCTGAACCGTGCGCGTCTGCCGTTCCGCCACCCGCCCTTGTGGGTGCGGAAAGAACATTAGCACGGAACAGCCAGTGGTACTGAACCCGGATACGATCGCATAAGACACGGGAGCGGAGGAGCTGGGCGCGACAGCCGACGGGCGCCGAGGAACGCCGCCACTGTGGAACAAGCGGAAACCAGGCGCCGGGCGCGCCGGGTGGCCGCGATCATATGCACGGAGGAAGGGAGGTACCCGGTGGGAGTCCTTCAGCGCTTCGAGCGAAGGCTCGAGGGCTTGGTTGAGGGAGCCTTTGCGCGGGCGTTCAAATCCGATCTCCAGCCGGTCGAGGTCGCCAGCGCGGTTCAGCGGGAGATGGACGAGCGCGCGGCGATCGTGGCCCAGGGTAGGACGCTCGTGCCCAACGACTTCGTGGTGGAGCTGTCCACGACCGACAGCGAACGGCTTGAGGTCTACGCCGACAGCATCAGCCACGAGCTGGCGAACCTCGCCAGGGAGTACGCCAAGGAGCAGGGCTACTCCTTCGTAGGACCGGTCCGGGTGCGTTTCGAGACCGCCGGCGATCTGGCTGTGGGCCTGTTCCGCATCCGGTCGGGGGTCATCCGCGGCGCGACGGTCGAGCAGGACGAGATCCGCCAGCCGGCGAGCGACCTGCCCCCGTCCCGGCCCAACGCGTTCAACGGGCGGCCCAGGCTGCTCGTGTCCACTCAGGACGACCCGCAGGGCGACCGCTCCTACGAGCTCACCACTCCGGTGACCTTGCTCGGCAGGGGCACCGACTGCGACCTTCGTCTCGTCGATCCGGGCGTCTCCCGGCACCACGCCGAGCTGCGCGTCGAGGGCCAGACAGTGGCCCTCGTGGATCTCGGATCGACGAACGGAACCTTCGTCAACGGCCAGCCGGTACGCAGGATCGAGCTCCAGAACGGCACGCGAGTGACGCTGGGTCGCACGACTCTGGTTTTCCGGCGCGATTAGAGGTAAACAGACGGTCCATGTCCGAGCTCACGCTGCTGCTGATCCGGCTAGCCTTCCTGGCGGTGCTGTGGTTTTTCGTCATTGCCGCAGTCGGCGTGATCCGGACTGACTTGTTCGGTTCACGCACGGCTCCCGCGGGCCCGCGCAAAGCGTCAAGGCCCGCGAAGGCACCGGCGAAGCCCAAGAGCAAGAAGGGCGAGCCACGCCAGCTCATCGTCACCGGTGGCCCGCTGCAAGGCACCACCATCGACCTCACGGAGACGCCCATCACCATTGGCCGGGCGAATGACGCCACGCTGGTAGTCAGCGACGATTACGCATCCAGCCGGCACGCCCGGCTCTTCCCACAGGACGGCCAGTGGATCGTGGAAGACCTAGGATCCACCAACGGCACGTACCTCGACCGATCCAAAGTCACCCGCCCGACCCCGGTGCCGCTCGGTGTTCCGATCCGCGTCGGCAAAACAGTCATTGAATTGCGCAAATGACCATCGCACTCCGCTACGCCGCCCGCTCGGACGTCGGCCTCCTCCGCGAAGGTAACGAGGACTCGGCGTACGCCAGCGGCCGCCTGCTCGCCGTCGCCGACGGCATGGGCGGGCACGCACACGGCGAGGTGGCGAGCTCAGTCGCCATCGCCGCCATGGCCTCTCTCGAAGAGGCCCCCAAGGGGGGTGACCTGCTCAACGCCATTGAGGCAGCGGTACGCGATGCCAACCGCAGGCTGCACGAGATGGTGGGGCGGGATCCCAGCCTCAAGGGCATGGGCACGACGCTCACGGCCATGCTGTGGAGCGGCACCCAAGTAGCCCTCGTCCACGTGGGAGACTCGCGCGCCTACTTGCTGAGGCGCGGCGAGCTCTACCAGATCACCCATGACCACACCCTGGTCCAGCAGCTCGTCGACGACGGGCGCATCACGCCGGAAGAGGCCGCCACGCACCCGCAGCGCTCGATCCTGCTGCGCGCGCTCGACGGCAGCGGCGAGGTCGATCCCGACCTCACGCTGCGGGAGGCGCAGGTGGGCGACCGCTACCTGCTGTGCTCCGACGGGTTGTCCGGGGTGGTGAGCGCGGAGACGCTGCACGCCACGCTCACCAACATCGACGACCCCGAAGAGGTCGTCCGGCAGCTCATCGACCTGGCCAACCGCGGTGGCGGGCCGGACAACATCACCTGTGTGCTGGCCGACGTCCTGGACCTCGACGACGGGCAGGCGGTGCCCGCCGAGGCCGCCGTCGTCGGCGCGGCGGGGATGGCCAGGCTGCGGGGCGGCGCCCCCCAGGACACCCAGCCGGGGCGAGCCGAGGCGGTGACCGCGCCCCAGCCGGTCCTCACTGACGACGACTTCCAGGAGCCGGTCGCCCAGCGGCCGGCGCTCCGGCGTCGTCGCCGGATGTGGCCCGTGCTGGTCACCGTGCTCGGCGTGGGCGGCGTGGCCGTCGGCGCCGGCGGCTACTTCGGATACCAGTGGACCCAGGACCAGTTCTTCGTCGGCGCTAGGGGCGACGAAGTGGTCGTTTACCAGGGGGTGCAGAAGGAGGTGGGTCCCTTCCAGCTCTTCAGCGTCTCCCGGATGACCGGGCGGCAGCTCTCCCGGCTGTCCGAGGCCGATCAGGCGCTGGTCAAGAGCGGCATACCGGTGACCAACGCCGACGCGGGCGTGGAGAAGATCAACAGCTTGAAGTTCTCCGCGAGCCAGGCCGACGACGGCTCGACGGAGGCGTCCCCGTCCCCCACGCCGTCGGCGTCCGCGACCAAGACCAAGACGAAACCGCAATAGATGAGCGAAGTCGCAGCTTCCCCCGTCCCCATGCCGGCCAAGCGCCGGGTGGCCCAGCTCGTCATGCTGGCGCTCGCGGTCCTGATCGTCATGGGCGCCTACGCCAACGTGGGCCTAGCCGTGGACGGCCGGGTGCCCGCGGGCATGCTGGCCTACGGTCTCGGCCTGGGCGGCATCATGCTGGTCGCCTACCTCGTGCTGGCCAAGTTCGCGCCCTGGGCCGACCCGCTGATCCTGCCGCTGGTGACGCTGATCAACGGCCTCGGCCTGGTGATGATCTACCGGCTGGAGTCGGCCAAGATGCCGGGCGCGTCGGCGGCCAACCAGATCATGTGGACCGGCCTCGGCGTCGTGATGTTCGCCGCCACCCTCGTCGTGCTGCGCGACCACCGCATGCTGCAGCGCCTCACCTACACCGCGGGCGCGATCGGGCTGGTGCTGCTCGCCATCCCCGCGCTGCTGCCGGGCTCGCTGAGCGAGGTCCAGGGCGCCAAGATCTGGATCCGCATCGGCGGCTTCTCGATCCAGCCGGGTGAGTTCGCCAAGCTGGCGCTCGTGGTCTTCTTCGCCGGCTACCTCGTGGCCAAGCGCGACGTGCTGGCGCTGGCGGGCCGCAGGCTGCTCTTCATCGACCTGCCCCGGGCCCGCGACCTCGGCCCCGTCCTCGCGACGTGGGGGCTGAGCCTGCTCGTGCTGGTCTTCGAGAAGGACCTCGGCACCTCGCTGCTGCTGTTCGGCACGTTCATCGCGATGATCTACATCGCCACCCAGCGCACCTCGTGGGTGCTGATCGGCCTGCTGCTCTTCGTCGGCGGCGCCTATCTCGCCGGGCTCGCGTTCTCGCACGTCGGCGACCGGTTCGAGATCTGGCTCAACCCGGGCAGCTCCGAGTTCTACGACCGCGAGATCGGCGGCAGCTACCAGATCATGCAGGGGCTGTTCGGCTTCGGCGCCGGCGGCATCCTCGGCACCGGGCTCGGCCAGGGGCACCCCGAGCTGATCCCGCTGTCGTTCTCCGACTTCATCTTCGCCGCCACAGGCGAGGAGCTGGGCCTGACCGGCCTCATGGCGCTGCTCATGCTCTACGCGCTGCTGGTCGAGCGGGGTCTGCGCACCTCGCTGGCGGCCCGCGACCCCTTCAGCAAGCTGCTCTCGGGCGGCCTCGCGTTCCTGCTGGCGTGGCAGGTGTTCATCATCGTCGGCGGCGTGACCAACCTCATCCCGCTGACCGGCCTGGTCACTCCGTTCATGTCCCAGGGCGGCTCGGCCCTGCTGGCCAACTGGATCCTCATCGCGCTGCTGGTACGTACGTCCGACGCCGCCCGGCGCCCCCCACCCCAGGCGATCCAGAACGAAGGATTGACGCAGGTGTTCCAGCGATGAACAGCACACTCAAGCGGGTGTCCGTGGCCTGCCTGGCCATGTTCGCGCTCCTGATGATCAACGTGAACTTCCTGCAGGCGGTGCGGGCCGAGGAGCTGCGCGCCGACGCGCGCAACGTCCGCAACTTCTACGAGCGCTACTCCATCGAGCGCGGGCGGATCATCGCCGGCGGCAAGGTGATCGCGCAGTCCGTGGAGACCGACAGCAAGCGGTTCAGGTTCATCAGGCAGTACCCCGACGCCAAGCTGTACGCGCACGTCACCGGCTTCTTCTCGCCGGAGAGCGCGAGCGCGATCGAGGCCAGCGAGAACAAACTGCTCGACGGCTCCAGCGCCGACCTGCTGCTGCGCCGTAGCATCGACCTGTTCACCGGCGAGCCGACCAAGGGCGCCAACGTCGAGGTCACGATCAACCCCAAGGCCCAGAAGGCGGCCTACGACGCGCTGCGCCAGAGCGGCAAGCGGGGCGCGGTCATCGCGATCGAGCCCAAGACGGGCGCGATCCTCGCCATGGTGTCGCTGCCCACCTACGACCCGACCGAGCTGTCGGGCACCGACAAGGGCAAGGTGTTCGGTCGCTACGACGAGCTGGCCAAGGACAAGGACCAGCCGCTGCTCAACCGGGCGATCGGGCAGACCTACCCGCCGGGGTCGACGTTCAAGGTCGTGACGATGGCGGCCTACCTCGAGGACGACTCCTCGCGCGGGCCCGACACGACCGTGGACGCGCCACAGAACCTCCCGCTGCCCAACACGAACATCAGCCTGCCCAACTACGGCGGCGCGGCCTGCGGCTCCGGCTCGGTCACGCTCACGTACGCGCTGGAGAGGTCCTGCAACACGCCCTTCGGCAAGATGGGCATGGAGCTGGGCTACGACAAGATGAACGAGCAGACCGAGAAGTTCGGCATGGGCACCCAGATCGGCGTGCCGATGAGGGTGGAGCAGAGCGACTTCGGCAAGGAGGAGGACAAGGCGGCGCTCGCCATGGCCTCCATCGGGCAGCGCAGCAACCGGATGACGCCGCTGCAGATGGCCATGATCGCGGCCGGCATCGCCAACGGCGGCACGGTCATGAAGCCCTATCTCGTCAACAAGATCACCGACGCCAAGGGCGACACGATCGACGAGGCCGACCCCGACGAGCTGACGGACGCGGTCAGCGAGGAGACCGCCGGCAAGCTGCGGCAGATGATGGTCAGCGTCGTCCAGAACGGCACGGCCAACCTCGCGCAGGTCCCGGGCGTCCAAGTAGCGGGCAAGACGGGCACCGCGGAGACGGCCGACGGAAAGCCGCCGCACGCCTGGTTCATCTCCTTCGCGCCCGCGGACGACCCGAAGATCGCGCTCGCGGTCATCGTCGAGTCCGGCGCGGCCAACGTCGGCGCGGAGGCGACCGGCGGCCACACGGCCGCCCCGATCGCGAAGGCCGTGCTGGAGGCGGTGCTCACCAAGTGACCGACGGTAACCTGCTGGATCATGCGGCTCCGTAACCGCTACCTCCTGGTCTCCCGCATCGCCATGGGCGGTATGGGAGAAGTGTGGCGTGCCCGGGACGAGCTCCTGGGCCGCGAGGTGGCCGTCAAGATCCTCCGTAGTCACATCCACGTCGACCCGGCCTTTCGCGAACGTTTCAGGAACGAGGCCAGGATCACCGCCTCCCTGGCCGACCCCGGGATCGCCCAGGTCTTCGACTACGGCGAGCAGAGCGACCTGTCCTACCTCGTGATGGAGCTGGTCCACGGGGAGCCGCTGTCGGCCATCCTGGGGCGCAACGGCGCCATCGGGGCCGAGGTGACCCTCGACGTGGTCCACCAGACCGCCAGGGCGCTGCACGCGGCGCACGCGGCGGGCGTCATCCATCGCGACATCAAGCCGGGCAACCTGCTCGTCACGCCCGAAGGCATGATCAAGGTCACCGACTTCGGCATCGCGCGGGCCATGGAGGCGGCGCCGGTGACGCAGACCGGCACCGTGCTGGGCACCGCCCAATACGTCAGCCCCGAGCAGGCGCAGGGCTTCCCGCTCACCCCGGCGACCGACCTCTACTCCCTCGGCGTGGTGGCCTACGAGTGCCTGGCCGGGCGCACCCCGTTCCTGGGTGACAATCATGTGGCCATCGCGCTGCAGCACCTCAACGAGGCGCCCAGGCCGCTCGGCGTGGACGTGCCCGCGCCGGTGCGCGAGCTGGTCATGAGGCTGCTGGCCAAGGATCCCGGGCTGCGGCCGGGGACGGCCATGGCGGTGGCCGACCGGGCGTACGTGCTGCGCGAGTCGCTGGTCGCCGCCGAGCGCTCGGCGGGTCAGCCGGCCGAGCTGAGCATGCTCACCGACCCCGGCGGCTTCCGCGTACGCGAGCCGTCGCCGGAGGAGGAGCGGGAGACCGACCTGGTCACCCCCACCGCGCCCGACGAGCACACCACCGGGCCGGCGCCGGCGAGGCGGCGTCGCCGGGGCGCCCGTACGCTGGCCGTGGTCGCCACGGCCGGCTGCGTCGCCGCGGTGGGCCTCAGCGCCATGACCCTCGCCGCCAGGACCCCCACCACGGCCGCGCCCGGCACCGCGGAGCCGACGCCCCCGGCGCCCTCGCCCGCCCAGGTGAGGCCGATCAGGACCAAACCGCGGACCCACCGCCCCCCGGTGGTTGCGGTCAGGTCGTCGCGGCCTACACCCTCGCGGTCGGCTACGGTAAGCAAGTCGGCTACTCCCACGAGAAAGCCGACACCGAAGGCAACCCCGACGACGCGGACCCCGACGCCCGCCCCCACAACCCCGAAGCCCACCCCAACCCTGACAACTCCGACACCGCCCACTTCGCCGGATCAGGGTGCGACAAACCCGCCCGAGGAGGAGACGTGACGCGCCAGGGGGTCGATGATGGACACCGGCGGCCCCCGAGCAGGCCGGTACCCAAGATGAACGGTAAGGGACAGTGCAGGAAATGACTCAGCCTCGGCTACTCGGAGGTCGTTACGAGCTCGACGGTGTCGTCGGGCGCGGCGGCATGGCCGAGGTGTATCGCGCCCGAGACATCCGGCTGGACCGCATAGTCGCGATCAAAACCCTCCGCTCCGACCTCGCACGCGACCACACCTTCCAGGCCCGTTTCCGCCGCGAGGCGCAGTCCGCGGCCTCACTCAACCACCCCGCCGTCGTCGCGGTCTACGACACCGGCGAGGACGTCACCGACGGCGCGCCGGTCCCGTACATCGTGATGGAGTACGTCGACGGCCGCACCCTGCGCGACCTGCTGCGCCAGGATCGCCGGCTGCTGCCGGAGCGCGCGGTCGAGCTGGTCGACGGCATTCTGCGGGCGCTCGACTACAGCCACCGCGGCGGCATCGTGCACCGCGACATCAAGCCGGCCAACGTGATGATCACCCGTGCGGGCGACGTCAAGGTGATGGACTTCGGCATCGCCCGCGCGATGGCCGACTCGGCCGCCACGATGACGCAGACCGCCCAGGTGATCGGCACGGCCCAATACCTCTCGCCGGAGCAGGCGCGGGGCGAGCGGGTCGACGCGCGCAGCGACATCTACTCGACCGGCTGCCTGCTCTACGAGCTGCTGACGGGCCAGCCGCCGTTCACCGGCGACTCGCCGGTCGCGATCGCCTACCAGCACGTACGCGAGGAGCCGATCCCGCCGTCGCAGATCGACCCCGAGATCCCGGCCTGGGCCGACGCGATCGTGCTCAAGTCCATGGCCAAGGACCCCGCCCAGCGCTACCAGAGCGCGGGCGAGATGCGGGCCGACATCCAGCGGGCGATGTCCGGCATGCCGACCGACGCCCAGACGATGGCGATGAACGCCGGCGGCTACGGCCAGGGCACGCGCATGATGACGGCCACGCACGCGGCGGCCGGCCCGGCCACGCAGCGCACCAACGCCGTCCCGCCCTACGAGTACGGCGACGGCGAGGGCGGCGGCCGTGGCGGTCGGCGCCGGGCTTCCGGAGGCGGCGGCAACGGGGTCAAGACCGCCCTGTGGATCATCATCCCGCTGCTGATCATCGGCGCGTTCGTGACGGTCGGCTACATCGTCTTCGGCGGCGGCAACAGCGCCACCTCCGACACCCAGGTCACGATCCCCTCGCTCGTCTCGCAGGAGCGGGCGTACGCGGAGGAGCAGCTCAAGACGCTTGAGCTCAAGGTCGAGGTCGTCCAGGAGAACAGCTCCGAGATCGACAAGGGCAGTGTGATCCGGACCGACCCGCCGGAGGACACCAAGGTCGAGAAGGGTTCGGCGGTCAAGCTCTACGTCTCCAAGGGCCCGGCCAAGAAGAAGGTGCCGGACGGCCTCATCGGCCTGTCCCAGGAGGACGCGATGGCCGCTCTGGAGAAGGAGGGCCTGCGCGGCACGGTCAAGACCAAGGTCTCCAGCAAGAAGCAGGGCACGGTCATCGACACCAGGCCCAAGGCCGGCGAGGAGATCGAGGAGAACGGCACCG
This sequence comes from Nonomuraea wenchangensis, assembly GCF_900111685.1. Classification (GTDB taxonomy): domain Bacteria; phylum Actinomycetota; class Actinomycetes; order Streptosporangiales; family Streptosporangiaceae; genus Nonomuraea; species Nonomuraea wenchangensis. The sequence goes on along the minus strand of NZ_FOHX01000004.1, from coordinate 91,560 downwards.
TCACCCTCTACGTGCCCAAGGAGCTGGGCGAGGTGCCGAGCGTCATCGGGCTCACCCAGGAGGACGCCTCCGCGCAGATCAAGTCGGCCGGCTTCCGGGTGAAGGTCGTCCCGCAGCCGAGCGACCAGCCGCAGGGCACGGTCATCCAGCAGAACCCCGGCGAGGGGGCCAAGCTGGCGCCCAACACGACGATCACGATCGTGGTGTCCACCGGGCCGCAGCAGCCGACGCAGCAGCCGAACGAAGACTTCCCCCAGCAGCCCAGCGACGAGCCGACCAGCGACAACCCGATCGACGACCCGCCGACGAACGACAACCCGATCGACGACGAGCCCGACGGGTTCTAGCGACGGGTCCAGAAGCGCCGAGGGCCGTCTCTCCCTTCCGGGAGGGGCGGCCCTCGGCGTTGCCGAACGAAAAGAACGCCCCCGCCGCTCGGGGGCAACGGCGGGGACGTTCACTGGTAAGTCGGTGGCAGCACGACATTTGTTACATGGTTCGCCGAAGCCAATTTCCCAGCAGCGTGTAGCCGTGCTCGGACAGGACCGACTCGGGGTGGAACTGGATGCCCTCGACCGGCGCCCCGCGGTGGCGCAGGCCCATGACCACGCCGTCGGCGGTGCGTGCGGTCACCTCCAGCGTCTCGGGCACCGTGCCGGGCAGCACGGCGAGCGAGTGGTAGCGGGTCATCCGCACCGGCGAGGGCAGTGTCTCGAACACGCCCTCGCCGTCGTGCAGGATGTCGCTCGTCCGGCCGTGGAACAGCTCCGGCGCGCGGGTGACCGTGGCGCCGAAGGCGACGGCGATGGCCTGGTGGCCGAGGCAGACGCCGAGCAGCGGCTGCCGCCTCGCGACCGCGCGGCGGACGAGCGGGACACTCACGCCGGCCGCCTCGGGAGTGCCGGGGCCGGGGCTGACCAGCACGCCGTCGAAACCGTCGGCGTCGGCCTCGCGCACCTCGTCGCGCGGGCGTACGTCGCACTCGGCCCCGAGGACGCGCAGATACTGCACGATCGTGTGGACGAAGCTGTCGTGGTTGTCCACCACCAGCACCCGGCTCATTCCCTCACCGTCACCTCGTCGAGCGTCACCAGCGGCTCCAGTAGCGGAAAGACGACAAACCACAGTACGGCCACCACGGCGGTGACCAGCACGGCGGCGGTCAGGATCCGGCGGGGCAGCGGGCCGGGCAGCTTGCGCCAGAGCCAGGCGTACATCTGGGGCTCATTCCTTCCTGAGCTGCGTCTCTTTGAGCACGCCGTACACGATGAGCCGCTGGGCGGCGGAGAACTCCGGGTGGCAGGTGGACAGCGTGATGTAGGCGCGGATGGGGCGGATGTCGAGCTTGCCGGGCACGGGGGCGAGCACGTCCACCTCGTCGGGCTCCACGACGTCCTGTGAGGTGACGCGGTAGGTGTAGCGGGCCTCGCGGGCGTCCACCACGATCTCGTCGCCGCGTTCCAGCTCGTCGAGCCGGTTGAACGGGGCCGCGTACGTCGTCCGGTGCCCGGAGACCACGAAGTTGCCGATCTGGCCCGGCAGGGCGCTGCCCGGGTAGTGGCCCGGCCCCTTCCTGAGCTGGTCGGCGCCGACGCCTTCGACGATCGCGTACCGGAAGCCGGGGCCGAGCCTGGGGATGCTCAGCAGGGCGACGGCCCGGCCCAGGTCGATGCGGTCGAGGCGGCCGCGCTCGCCGGCCGCCCGCGCCGCGGCGAGTTCGCGCTGGAGCAGCAGTTGCTGGCTCTGGGTGTAGGAGCCGGTGCCCCAGAGCAGGTAGGCGCAGAACAACATGAGGATGAGGCCCGCGGTGATGCTCGTCTCCCCCAGGGCCCGGAGCGCAGCCCGCACTCGATCAGGGTAAGCGGGGGAGCCACGGCGACCGGGGATCGCCAGGACGTGCGCGTGGCGACTATCCTGGGCCCGTCTCGATTAGGCTAACCGAAGAGCCTGCGGACGATCCGGATGCCCCAGGCCCTCAGCAGGAGTTACCCAGTGCCCAAGTCCAAGGCTCGTAAGAAGGCGGTCTACACGCCGCCGCAGAGGTCGCAGCAGGTCAAGGTCAGCCCGCGGTGGCTGGCGCCGACGATGGTCATCGCGTGGATCATCGGCATCCTCTGGATCGCGGTCTACTACGTCGCGCCCAGCACGCCCTTCATCGGCGACCTCCAGAACTGGAATCTGCTGATCGGGTTCGTGTTCATCATCTTCGGTGTGGTTCTTTCCACCCGCTGGCGTTAGTTCTTTCCACAGTTTTTTCCACACCCTGTGGGCGCCGTCACGCGGCGGCCCTCGTTCAGACGCCCACGGCGGCCTGAATGGCCGACACGCGCACCAGCACCAGGGCGATCAGCACGATCAGCACGCCCGCGACGGTCGCCGCCTGCCACAGGGTCCGGTTCCTGCTGGGGGCATAGGCGATGGCCGCCGCCAGCAGCGAACCGGTGATCAGTCCGCCGATGTGCCCGGTCCAGCTGATGCCCGAGACCACGAAGGTGATCGCCAGGTTGATCGCGATCAGCACGGCGATGCCGCGCACGTCCATGTTGAGCCGGCGGCCGACCACGAAGACCGCGCCGAAGAGGCCGAAGATGGCGCCGGAGGCGCCGACCGTCGGCTGGCTGAGCGGGTCGAGCCAGAGGCCGAGCACGCTGCCGCCGAGCGCGCTGAGCAGGTAGATCGCGAGATAGCGGGCGTGGCCGAAGGAGCGCTCCAGGTAGGGGCCGACGACGTAGAGCGCCCAGGAGTTGAACAGGATGTGCATCACGCCGCCGTGCACGAACGCGGCGGTGATCAGCCGGTGGTACTGCTCGCCGAGCGCGACCCCGGCGGGCCACATCGCGAGCTCGCCCGTGACGCGGTCGCCGATGAGATATTGGGCCCCGAAGATCAGCAGGTTGATGACCAGGATCGTGTAGGTGACGATCGGCGTGCGCACGACGTTGCCACCGAAGGTGGAGCGGGCCTGACGGATGCCGCGGTTGCCGTCGGCCACGCATTCGGGGCACTGGAAGCCGACCGCCGCGTCACGCATGCAGTCGGGGCAGATCGGGCGCTCACAACGCTGACAGCGGACCCAGGTTTCCTTCTCCGGATGCCGGTAGCACGTGGGGACGGCCTCGGCCGGCTGCTCCGGCTGAGGGGGCGGGCTGGGCGGCAAGCTGGTCATGACCGAAAGCCTATGGCCTGTTACGGCTTGCTGCGCTTCGCCCGCCCCTCAGGAACGCGGGCTCAGCCCTGCACGCGGTCGAAGGTGACCGACTCCAGGATGACGTCCTCCACGGGCCGGTCACGGGCGTCGGTGCGGGTCTTCGCGATGGCGTCGACGACGTCCTGGCCCTCGACGACCTCGCCGAAGATGGTGTGCTTGCCGTTGAGGTGCGGCTGCGGGGCGACCGTGACGAAGAACTGCGAGCCGTTGGTGCCCTTGCCGAAGCGGATGCCCGCGTTGGCCATGGCCAGCAGGTAGGGCCGGTTGAACCAGAGCTCGGGGTGGATCTCGTCGTCGAACTCGTAGCCGGGGCCGCCGACGCCCTGACCCAGCGGGTCGCCGCCCTGGATCATGAAGCCCGAGATGACGCGGTGGAAGATGGTGCCGTCGTAGTAGCGGCCCGTGCTCTTCTCGCCGGTGCCCGGGTGCGTCCATTCGCGGGTGCCTTCAGCCAGCTCCACGAAGTTGCGCACGGTCTTCGGCGCTTTGGTGGGAAAGAGTTCGACCTTGATCAGGCCGCGGTTGGTCTGCAGGTTAGCGATCAGCTTCTCAGCCACGAGACAGCTGCCCCCCTCTATATACAGGGTTGGTTTGTGATCTTTTGCGAACTATGGCCTTAAGGCGCTGTGACCATCCTCCCACGGACCGCAATGAATGGACCGCCTCCCCCAGGGAAGGTCAGCCTCGGGATCCCAACGACAGGGGAGGTTGTCGTGTCCCTGACACTGAGAAAGCGCCGCGTGGTCATAGAGGTACCCGCCACGTGGATGGGTCGTGTGAAGACCCGGGCCGTAAACACCGGCCAACGCATGTCGCCGATGGCCGGCCAGGCCAAGATGGCCGCCACGCACCGTATCGAGGACGCCCGCTCTTGGGCGGCACCGCGGCTGGAGTCCGCGGCGCACGGCATCGAGGACCAGGTCGCTCCGTACGTCAGCTCCATGCTGACCGCGGCGGCCAGGAAGATCGAGCCGGCTCGGACGCGGTCGCGTAGGTGGCCGATGCTCGTTCTGATGACCGGACTCGCGGTTGGGGCGATGGGCTACATGGCCTACCGCCGCAATGCCCAGCAGTGGACCGAGCACATGAAGGACTCCGCCTCCGATGCCTCACGCTGGGTCAACGAGAAGGCGGAACGTACCGCCGATTCCGCGAACCGGATGGCGAGCGGCGTGTCGGAGCGGGCGGACGAGACATCTCGCAAGATGTCCTGATCCGGCGACCAGGGTAGGCGCCTCCGTGCTCCGGCACGGGGGCGCTTCTCCTTTCCCGGGGTTTGACCGCTTACCAAGCGCTTGCTACAAACCGACCATGGCGCTGTCACCCCTCGACGACTACCCCGTCCACCAGGCGGCCCAGGTCATGCGGCACGTGACCACCTCCGACCGCAACTTCTACGACCGCTACTACTTCAACTGCCATGCCGGCACCGACGAGCTCATGCTCATCGTCGGCCTCGGCCAGTACCCCAACCTGGGCGTCACCGACGCCTTCGCCCTGGCCCGCCGGGGGAACCTGCACCGGGTGGTACGGGCCTCGCGCGAACTCGGCGCGGACCGCATGGACACCGGGGTCGGCCCGTTCCGGGTCGAGGTCCTCGAAGGGCTGAAGCGGCTGCGCGTGATCCTGGAGCCGAACGCGTACGGGCTGTCCTTCGACCTGAGCTGGGAGGGCACGATCCCGGCCACCCTGGAGCCCCGGCACTTCCTGCGGTGGCAGGAGCGGGTGATGTTCGACTCCGTCCGGCTCGCGCAGACCGGCCGCTGGACCGGGCACGTACGGATCGGCGATGAGGAGATCCCGGTCACCCCCGACCGCTGGCTGGGCACCAGGGACCGCTCCTGGGGCATCCGCCCGGTCGGCGAGGCCGAGCCGCCCGGCATCCAGTCCAGGAACGCCGGCACCTTCTACTGGCTGTACGCCCCCATGAGCTTCGGCGACCACGCGATCCTGTGCATCGTCCAGGAGGACGAGCGGGGCCGCCGGCTGCTGGAGGAGGCCGTCCGGGTGTGGGCGGACGGGCGCGAGGAGGAGTACCTGGGCCGCCCCGACTACCGGCCCGTGTACGCCCCCGGCACCCGGGACGTCGTCGAGGCCGTCATCACCTTCACCCCGCCCACGGGCAAGCCCTTCGACGTGCGCTGCACCCCCGTCCTGCCGGTCCACCTCATGGCCGGCACCGGCTACGGCCTCGAACCGGACTGGCGGCACGGCATGTACCAGGGGCCGGAGCCGGTGGTGCAGGGGGTGACGTACCGGCTGCCGGAGGACGCGAACCGCATGTGGGGCCTCGTGGACGCGGTCGGGCGCTTCGAGTACGACGGGCACGTCGGCCACGGCCTGTTCGAATACTGGGCCCTGGGCCCGCACCCGTCGTTCGAGCGGGGCTAGCGCGCCACGCAATCGCAGGCCGTCAGCTCTCGGGCACCCGCTCTATGACGCGCCTGATCCGGTCCTGGTGCGCGGCGGCGAGCCGTTCGAGCTGCCCCGGACAGCGTTTGTCGTGTTGGATGAGCGACGAACGCAGTCCTGGGTGCCGGAGCTGCGGCACAGAGTCCCATACTCCCTGCGGGATCGGTTCTGTACTGTTCTTGTCCACCATGTAGGCGATGTGCCCCAGCGCCGCGTCCAGATCCCGCAGCACGTCCACGACATGGGTCAACGAATTCGGCGGGCATTCGGTCAGAGCCCTGACCAGGAAATCCGTCTCGGGCGTCTCCCACTTCCGGACTCGGGAGACGGAACTTCCCGGATGATCGGCACGGCCGGCGCTGTACAGCATCGCGAGTAGCTCTTCGGCGGTGAGGTGGCCACTTGCCATGCGCTCGGAGATGCCTTGCCACTTGATCCGCTGTTGCCACTTGGACAGGATGCTGTTGACGAGAAAGGCCAGGAGGATCAGCCCCGTGGCCGTCGCGGCGCGCGCGTCGGTTTGCTCACCAGGGGAAACATTCGGGATCTCAACCGGTAGGCCAAAGACGAGGATCGCTAGGGCGAGGAAGAGGCCGCCGTTGAGCCAGCGAAGCAGGAGCGCCTTGTTCGGCAGCGTCAGGTTGCGCCGGATGGCATGAACGATCTCATCCGGGTCTCGGGCGGCGATGTACTGCGTGAACAGGTCGTGCAGCGGGCGCAGATGCGGCAGTATCCAGTCCCGCGGCCCTTGGGGCAGCCGCCCCGTCCAGCCCATGAAGGCCACCAGCGCGACGGGCCACGAATTGGCCGTAGCCCTGAACAGTTCCAGGAGCCCGTTTCCTATTTCTCCCGACAGGAGGAAGACGAACGCCTGTGCGGCCTGCACGACGGCGTCCAGGGTCAGCAGGCCTCCCAGCAACGCGGGGAACCAGGCCATGGCATAGGCCCTCCGGGAGACGGCTTTCAGCCGCGGACCCGAGCCGAGGAGAAAAACGCCGCACATCAGTGGCATCACGGCACTGGGCCACCTCAGACTCACGTCCCCGAAAAGCAGCGAGCTGAAGCGGATAATGCCGATGACCGCCCACGCCTGCAGCAGGCGCACTGCTGCACGGGCGAGGACTGCCAGGCCGATGACGCGATCCTCGAGGCGGATTCTGGCCCGGGGGACCAGCAGACTGACCAGTGGCGGGGACTTCAGCACCCAGGTGAGGAGCAGCAGGCGGACGTGTCCCGGCAGGCGTGAAAACGTCTCCGGCGACGCGTTGAGCTGCTCGGCCGCGTCGAGAGTCAGCTCTTCGGGGCTGTCTGTCCGCACCAGCCAGGTCACTGCCCAAGCTCCGACCTCTGGCGACGCGAGCGGCAACAGAGCCATGGCGCGTTTCTGCTCTGCCGGCCGGCCACGTACGAACGCGCTGACGACGATGCGGTCGATGAGGCGGGTCAGCTCAGCGGACGCAGGCACGTCGCCTTCCACTTTGTTCAGCAGGTCGAGCACGTGCCTCACCGGCGCGGGCCAGGCTAGATCCGGTCGCGCGATGCCGGTGAGGGGAGCGTTCGGCGCGGCTGTGAGGTACGGGGTCACGTCGCCGATCGCCCAAGCCGCCTTCGTCAGCTGCTCGTCGAGCACCTTACGGGCCGCTGTGACCAGCGGCTCCCTCAGCTCGCCAGTAGATGGGCCGAGGCAGAGCGCCAGAGGATCGCGCCATGCCGGAGCCGTGATCAGCTCTTGCGGGTCGATGCGCTCGCGCATGCGTACGAGCCATCGAGCGGCGAAGTAGTCGCAGAACATGCCGCTGGCGAACACGGCCATGTCGTTGCGATACGCCTGCAGAATGCCCACGGCGATCAGCGCGTCGATCGCCGCGGGATCCGGTCGTTCGAGGTCCGCCGCGAGGCCGCGGTCGATCACCCGAGCGGCGAGCGATTCCGCGACCTCGGCGATTTGGGACGGATTTGCCGCTCTCCTCAGCCGCTGGGCGACGACCGCTTCCAACAGCTCGTAGGAGCTGCTGGGAAACCAGTTCGCCTCGGCCTGCCGCATGTGGTCACAGAGGAACTGCAGAAAGCGCGGATTCGCCGCGCGCCGTGCCAGCTCGGGATGCTGGGTCAGATGCGTCAAGAGTCTCTTGAGCAGGGTGTCGGTGATGCCGCTGTCCGCCGCTATGTCTTGCTGCTGCCTGTAGGTCAGCGGCGAAAGACGCAGCACTTTCTCGCCCGCGAGGACGTCCGGCTCGTCCTGGGTCACGACGATCGCCGCGAATGCAGGCCTGCTGTCAGCGAACTGGCGAATGGCCTTCAGGGTCGTCTCGTCCGAATCGGCGGCGTGGAAGGCATCGAACAGGAAGAGCCACCTCAGGTTCCGCCGTCCGTCCAGCAGGTTGCGCAGGTCGGTCTGGATGACAGAGTCCCCGTCGGCGACGAACTCGTAGACATGGCTGCGGATCGCCTCCGCGGTGATGGGCGCCGTCACGTTGGCCAGGTTGATGTACACCGCCATCCAGGGTGGCTTCTTCGTGGTTGTGACGTGCTGGTGCGTTCGCCATAACGCCTTCCGTAGCGCCAGCGTCTTCCCCGAGCCTGCTTCGCCGACGACGAAGGTGACTTTGGCGCGGGAACGCAGCAGCTGCCGAGAGGCCAACCGGCGGCGCGGGACCCTCTTGCCGATGGTGACGAGCGGCTCGGTGAGCTGGTTCGGCTCGCCCAATTTCCCGATGGCGGTGTTGGAGATGTGCCGCAGCTGGGTCACGTAAGGCTCCGGCCCCGTCCGGACCACCCGTACGATGCCCAGGACGAGCACAGTGCAGCCGACACCCGCCGTCACGATCGACGTGACATCAGGCCAGAGGCGCGGCGGGATCCCGGCGCTCCTGAGCCAGGCGAAAACGTCGAGCCCGACCAGCAGCAGGCCCACGGCGGCGAACGACCGCCCACTGATCTTCCGAAACGCCTCTTCACGGCCTTGGGCGTGGCTGTAGGCGTCGAACCGCAGGCCGATCACCGCCGCCACGGCGGCAACGGCGGACAGGATCCACGCGATCTGATCCAGAAAATCTTGCGTCACGAGATCAATCCTCTGCGTAGTCGACTACCTGGACAACGCGGCATCCGCAGGGAGCGTTACCGGGATCGGTCCACGTCGGCCACGGCCTGGCGCTGCCTTCCTGAACGGCGAGCCGCGACCTATTTCCGTAGTCGCACGACTACAATCTGCTATTTAGACGAGGAGAGACAACTAGTAGACAAGAGAGGCGATGACGTGGATCTGTACGAGCACTCGCTCAACCAGCCGGTTTTCCGCCGTCTGTGCGGAGGCAACCAGGACGAGGAGGAGATGGAGTCCTGCGTCGAGATCGCCCCGATCCCGGGCGCTCCGGACGCGTTCGCCCTGCGTGACGGGAAGAACCCGGATGCGGGGACTCTCCGCTTCACCGGTGCCGAACTTCGCGCGGCCGGCGTGACCACCATCTAGCGAGACCCCAAGACGGGCGGCGGCCCCTGCCTGATCACAGCAAGCAGGAGCCGCTCGCCTCAAGGTTACGGGAGCTGTCTGATCATGCACTGGCACGCCTACCAGTGGACCGGCAACGGGGCTGACCGAGGCGACGAGTCCGGGAGACGGCCCGGCTCGCCCGGCTTCCCCACCTCGCCGCTGCCGCCCATGCGCACCGGTGACTGGCTGGCCAAGCCCGCCTCACGGATCGCCGGCAGCTTCGACGACGTCGAGGACGCCGCCTGCTGGCTGGCCCGCGAGTACGGCAAGGCGAGCGCGTCCCTCATCCGGCCGGAGCGCATCACCCTGGAGGAGCGCCTGGCCCGTGCCAGGGACGCCCTGCCCCGGGGCGTGGACGTGCAGTGGGGCGAGTGGCTGAAGGCCGGCAGGTTCGTGACCCTGGGGATGGTCTGCTGCCCGAACCGGCACGTGTCGCATCCCTGCCCCGTCACGTCCGGACCCTCGTGAGCGGTCGCTTCATACCGCGCAGGAGTACACCGTGCTGCGGTGGGCGATGGAGAAGCCGGCGCGTTCGTACACGGCGACCGCGCCCGTCGGGTTGGCGGCGTCCACGCCGAGCCCGGCCGTGTCGTAGCCCTGGGCGGCGAAGGCGGCGAGGGCGTGCGTGAGCAGCGCGCCGGCCACGCCCTTGCCGCGCCACTCGCGCAGCGTGCCGACGATCTGGATCCAGGCGACGCGCTCACCGGCCGGCGTCTCACGGTGGTGGGTCATGAGCACGCCGACGGCCCGCCCGTCCGCCAGGGCCACGAACGACGAGCCCGGCAGGAAGTTCGAGGGGCCGGTGATGGCGGCGTGCCAGCTCTCCGGGGTGTGCGGCACGCTGCCCCAGTGGTCGCGGAAGGACTGGTTGCGTACGGCGCGGGCGCCTTCGTCCAGGTCCGGCGACCAGGGGACGAGGGACACGCCGGCCGGGAGCCGGACGGCGGGCAGGTCGGCGGGCAGCTCGCACGCCATCCGGGCGAAGGTGCGCACCTGGACGAACCCGGCGGCCTCCGCGAGCGCCACCGCCCCGGGATCGGTGGCGTGCGCCGTGAGGTGGATCTCCGCGGGAACGCCGGGGAAGGCCCGCGCGCTCAGCGCCGGGGCGGCGCGCAGGCTCCAGTCCACGATCCGCCGGCCGAGGCCGCGGCGGCGGTGGTCGGGATGCACGCCGCCCCAGAGCCGCATGGCGTGCGTCTCGGGGGCGGACTGCATGACCGGCAGCTGGGCGAAGGCGACCAGGCGGTCGCCCTCCCGGGCCGCGAGGGTGCCTTCGGCCAGGTCGAGCAGCGGGCTGGAGAGGTGGCCGGCCACCTCGTCCGCACTGTAAACCACGCCGGTGTGGTCCACGGTCTCCATCGCGCCCAGCAGTTCGGCCAGCGGCCGAGCGTCCGCCAGGGTCAAATGCTCCCATTTCATGACATGGGAGCCTAGGTCAGGCGCGCGGAGCCTCCCGACTGGTGGGCGATCGCGGCCAGGCGGTCCCCGAACGCGCGGCGCGTACGCGCCCCGAACCCGATGAACAGCCGGTTGGCGAGGGCCACCGCCCAGAACGGGCCGGCCACGCAGTAGACGCGGTGGTCCACGCGCGTGCCCTCGGGATGGGCGGTCACCGTCCACTCGCCCCGGTACCACCAGCCGCCCTGGTGGGCCAGGAAATGCTCGCCGCCCTCCGTGGCGGGCACCTGCCGCCGGAGCAGCGGCCACACCCGCTCGACGGGCGCGGTCACCACCCCGGCGACCGCCGTGACGAGCCGTCGGCTCACGGCTTGACCACCCGTGAGTTGTGGAAGGAGGCGAAGCGCCAGCCCTCAGGGGTGCGCAGCGCCGTGAAGGTGACGGTGGACGTCCGGCTCGGGTCGGGGACGCCGTTCACGGACGACGCCCCGCCCACCACGACCACGGCGACGTCGTCGGTGATGTACCTGATGCTCGGCTCGACGTCGCTCTCGTCGAGCTTGATCGCGGTCTTGAACAACCCCCTGTGCGTCTCCTCGATGGCCTCGCGGCCCTTGAGGTGCAGGCCGAAGAAGGTGACGTAGTCGGCGTCCGCGGTGAACAGCTCCGCGTAGCCGACGGAGTCGCCGGCGTTCCAGGTCTCGGTCAGGCGGGCGAGCAGGCGGTTGATCTCGGTCGTGGCTTCGGTGGTGGACATGACGCGGTTCCTCTCGGTCGCGGCGCCTATCCTTGGGGATGCGAGTCCGGACAGGGCAGGCGCCTTGGTCGGTTGCCGGCCGCCGGGGTGTTGGCGCACCTCGGCGGCCGTTGTTTCTCAGGTGGGCGGGCTCCAGTCGAGCTCGCCCTTGTCCAGCCGGTCGAGCAGGTCGCCGAGCCAGGCCAGCTCGGCCCGGTGCAGCGCCTGCTCGTACTCCAGCTCCAGCGCGAGCACGGCGGGCAGGCCGTCCTCTGCCATGGCCCGCCGGTGGGCGTCCATCCCGGCGAGGGTGCCCTCGATCGTCGCGGCGCGGGCGCGCAGCGCCCGTACGGTCTCGGGCGGCGGGAGGCAGCCCATGAGCGAGACCGCGGCGACGAACGCGCGCCGGTCGGGGTCCGGCCGTTCGAGGAGCAGGCGCAGCCGGGCGGCCAGCTCCTCCCGGCCCTCGTCGGTGATCTCGTAGACCGTGCGCTCCGGCCTGCGGCCCTCGCGGTCGGTCTTCGCGGGCACGATGAACTCGTCCCTGGCCAGCCGCTCGACCGCGTGGTAGAGGCTGCGCGGCAGGCCGGTGATGTAGTCCTTGTGCCAGTCGACGATGAGCCGGTGCAGCTCGTACGGGTGAGCGGCGCGCAGCGTGAGCAGGGCCAGGACGGTGAGCCCGACCAGATCGTGGCGGCGCGCCATGATGCTCCTTTCCATAGTGCAATTTGCACTATAGGCATGTGCAGTACCGAAAGTCGAGAGGGTCGGCGGCGATCAGGCGTCGAGCTGCAGGAAGGCGCGGTCGATCGCCTGCCTGCTGGTCTCCTCCGGGTAAGGGAAGCGGCCGATGAGGTCACGCAGCCCTTCCGTGTGCGCCCGCCTCGCCAGGTCGGCCACCAGCGCCAGCTCGGCCTGCTGCCCCGACACGTACGCGCGGTCCACCACCGCGCCGTGCCCCGGCACGATCACCGGCTCGGGCATCTCCCTGAGCATCGCGGCCAGCGTCACCGGCCAGTCCAGCGGGTACGAGTCCCCGAACGCGGGCGGCGCCCCCTCCTCCACCAGGTCACCCGCGAACACCACCCCCGCGTCCGGCACCTGCACCACGACGTCGTTGCTGCTGTGCCCGAGCCCGAAGTGCCGCAGATGCACCATGCGCCCGCCGAGGTCGAGGCTCGCGGCGCTGCTGAACGTGCAGTCCGGCGCGACGATGGTGACCTCTTCCAGCTCCTCGCGCAGCTCCGGATCGCGTTCCGCGAGGAGGGCGCGTTGCTGCTCGCCGTACGTCTCGATCTCCTCCGCGCAGCGGGTGTGGCCCCAGATCTCGGCGGGGCGGAAGAGCGCGTTGCCGAAGTAGTGGTCGAAGTGGGAGTGGCTGTTGACGACCGTCCAGGGGCCGTGGGTGATCGTCCTGATCGCCTCGATCAGGTCGGCGGCTTGGCGGTGGGAGGCCCGCGTGTCGAGCACGAGGCAGTGCCCGTCGTCGCCCACGATCAGGCCGGTGTTCATGTCGTAGGACCGGTGCCGGCGGACGTAGACCCGGTCGCCGATCTCCTGCCACTTCTCGTCCATGGCACCGAACCCTACTTTTCACCCCCATCTATGGCACATGGGTGAACCGAAGCCCCTCGAACGTCCCGGAGGACCGCCACTGGTCGATGTAGGTGAAGAACGCCGCCGCGCCCCCGGGATAGCCGCCGTTCAGCCGCCCCCGTACGCCCAGGTCCTGGCCCTCGTTGTTGTAGTAGCCGGGCGTGCAGTCGGGCGAGCCGAGCAGCGGCCCGTTGCCGGACAGCAGCAGGTCCACCCAGCCGTTCTCGGCCTCCTTCGTGACCTCGACCTCGGTGTGGCCGTGCGCCAGGGCGTGCGCGACGACGGTGGCGACCGTGCGGCCGGCCTCGGTGAGGTTGTGGGGGATGTTGGAGAGCAGGTTGGCGCCCTGGGTGTGGCCGATGAGGAAGGCATTCGGGAAGCCGTGCACGTGGATGCCGTGCAGCGAGCGCATGCCGTCCGCCCAGTGCTCCGACAGCCGGCGGCCGTCGCGGCCGGTCAGGTCGTAGCCGGCGCGGCGGGTCCAGTCCGTGCCGACCTCGAAGCCGGAGGCGTAGATGACGCAGTCGACCTCGTACTCGCGGCCAGCGACGACGACGCCCCCCTCGGTGATGCGCTCGACGCCCTTGCCGTCGGTGTCCACGAGGTGGACGCCGGGCAGGTTGAACGCCTGGAGGTACTCGTCGTGGAAGCAGGGGCGCTTGCAGAGCTGGCGGTACCACGCCTTGAGCCCGCGCGCGGTCTCCGGGTCGCGCACGACGGCGTCCACGCGGGCGCGGATCTCCTCCATCTTCTCGAAGTCGGAGTCCTCGAACGCGGCCAGCAGCGTCCGCGGCGTGACCTCGGGCAGCTCGGCGATCCTGGCCCTGACCCGGCGGGCGAGGTCGGTCCAGCCGTCCATCACCAGGTCCTCCTCGGCCTGGGCGCCGGTCTGCATGGCGGTGAAGTTCTCCAGCCAGCGCCGCTGCCAGCCGGGCGTGGCGATGCCGGCGAACCACTCGGGGTCGGTGGGGCGGTTGTCGCGTACGTCCACGCTCGACGGGGTGCGCTGGAAGACGTACAGCTCGGCGGCGGACCTCGCCAGGTGGGGGACGCACTGGACGGCGGTCGCGCCGGTGCCGATGATCGCCACCCGCTTGTCCGCCAGCCGGTCCATGGGGGCGCCGGCCGGGTCGCCGCCGGTGTAGGCGTAGTCCCAGCGGCTGGTGTGGAAGGCGTGGCCGCGGAAGTCCGCCATCCCGGGGATGCCGGGGAGCTTCGGCACGTGCAGCGGCCCGATGCCCATGACGACGAACTGCGCGGTGAAGGCGTCGCCGCGGCCGGTGCGCACCAGCCACCGGCCGCCGAGCCATTCCAGGCTGGTGACCTCGGTGTGGAACAGGGCGTCGTCGTAGAGGCCGAAGTGCTTGCCGATGCGGCGGCAGTGCTCCAGGATCTCGGGCGCGTGCGCGTACTTCTCCGACGGCATGTGGCCGGTCTCCTCCAGGAGCGGCATGTAGACGTACGACGCCGTGTCGCACTGCGCTCCCGGGTAGCGGTTCCAGTACCAGGTGCCGCCGAAGTCGCCGGCCTTATCCAGGATGCGTACGTCCTGGACGCCGGCCTCCTTGAGCCTGGCCCCGGTGAGCAGCCCGGCGAAGCCGCCGCCGATGACCGCGACCGTGACGTGGTCGGTCTTGGGTGCGCGCTCGGTCCTGGGCGTGTACGGGTCGTCCAGGTAGTCGGCGGGCAGGCGGAGGTACTGGTCGTTGCCGTCCGGGCGGAGCCGCTTGTCGCGCTCCTCGCGGTATTTGCGGCGCAGGGCCTCTTTGGCTGTTCCGTCGAGTCTGCCGATCGCGGCTGTCATGCGTCCTCCGCTGGATTGTCCGAGGCGATTCCAGAATCACATTCGGCGCCGGTCGCCGACAAGGGCCTCGCCCGCCGCGGCCGTCGGGCGAGTGGGGGCCGCTATGGTGATTAATCCGTACGTAAAGAAGCTGCCCGAGGAAGCTGCACCGCCTTGGCCCATCGCGCGCTGGTCATCGCCCTCCTGCCCGCCATCGGGCTGCGCGTGCTCGCCGTGCTCGGGTTCCCGCCCGCGCTGCTGTTCTACGGCGACTCGTTCGCGTTCCTGCGCGAGGAGCTGACGCCGGGCACCGCCCGGCCGTCCGGCTACTCCCTGCTGCTCGCGCTGCTGCGCCCGGCCCACAGTCTGACGCTCGTGACGGTCCTGCAGCACCTGCTGGGGCTGGCGCTCGCGATCGGCGTGTACGCCCTCCTCAGGCGGCGCGGCCTGCCGGGCTGGGGTGCGACGCTGCTGGTCACCCCGCTGCTGTACGACGAGTTCCTGATCCTCCTGGAACACATGATCATGGCGGACGCGGTCTTCGTCGCGCTCGTGACGGGAGCGGTCGTGCTCGTGGTCTGGCGGGTCACCCCGGCCACGGCGGCGACCGCCGGGCTGCTGCTCGGCCTGGCCGGCATCACCAGGACGGTCGGCCTGCCGCTGCTGCTGCTCACGGCCGCGTACCTGCTGGTCCGCAGGTACGGCTGGCGCCCCCTCGTGGCGCTGGTCGTGGCCGGGGCGATCCCGCTCGGCGCGTACGCGACCTGGACCAAGGCGGAGAAGGGCAAGTTCGCGCTCACCGAGGCGGACGGCAACTTCCTCTGGTCGAGGACCATGAGCTTCGCCGACTGCGCGGTGATCGACCCGCCGGAGCGCCTCGCCGTGCTCTGCCCGGACATGCCCGTCGAGCAGCGCCCCTACCCGCCCCACTGGCTGTGGGAGGACTTCTCGCCGCTGCTCAAGGTGCCGGGCACGGCCAACCGCAACCAGCTCGCCGGGGAGTTCGCCCGGCAGGCCATCCTCGCCCAGCCGGTCGACTACCTCGCCGCCGTGGCGACCGACCTCAGGCAGCTGCTGCGCTGGGAGCGCACGGCCGTGGACGAGAAGACTCCTTACAAGCTGCCCGCCGCCGAGCGGCCCATCAGCGAGTCCGTGCGCGGCATCGCGGAGGCGTACGAGGCCGGGCCGGCCGCCACGCGGGTGGTCGAGCCGTACGCCGGCTGGCTGCGGGCCTACCAGCGCTTCGGGTACGTGCCGTTCCCGCTGCTGATGGTCGCGCTGTTGGCGGCGTTCGGGCTCATGGTGTGGCGGCGGTGCTGGGACGCGCTGCTCCCTGCGCTCGTCGCGCTCGCGCTCGTCGTCTCGCCGCCGTTCCTCGCCGCCTTCGACGTCCGGTACGTGGTGCCGGCGATCCCGCTGATCTTCCTGGCCCTCGGCCTCACCTTGGCCAGGCGCGCCCCGGAGCTGGCCGCGGAGGAGGAGTCCCCGCTGCTCAGCCGAGCAGGATGACCAGGCCGACGGCGATCAGCACGAGGGGGAGCAGCACGTGCCCCCAGCGGCTCAGCGCGCGGGCGACGAGCGGCCGGCCGGCGAAGAGCCGGCCCGCCAGGCACCAGACGGCGACCAGCACGAGGAAGACGGCCGCGTACAGGGCGATGCCGGCCGGGCCCGAGGTGGCGAAGACCGGGACGTAGACGCCCACGTTGTCGCCGCCGTTGGCGAAGGTGACGGCGGCGACCGCGAGCGCGGCGGGCCCGCCCGGACCGCTGGGTTCCTCCTCGTCCCCGCCGTTCCGCTCGCGCCAGGCCCGCCAGGCCGCGCGGACGCCGAGCGCCAGGGGGAGCAGGCCCAGGTACGGCAGGACCGGCTCGGGCAGCAGCGTGGCCCCGAGCGCGGCGGCGACGGACACCGCGAGGATCGCGGCGAAGCCGAGGTACTGGCCGAGGACGACGCGCGCCGCGCCGCCCCGGTGCCCGGCGGTCTGGGCGAAGAACAGTGCGAGCAGCACGAGGTCGTCGACGTTCGTGACGGCGAACAGCCCGGCGGCCTGCGCGACGACGCCTCCGATGCCGTTCCCGGTCTGCATGGGCACCATGATCCCGGGTTGGCATAATGACCGCCAAATGCCGAAATTTCAGGCTCTGGGGGAGTATGCGGCGGCGATCGCCCCGATCATCGACGCGGCTCACGTCAACGTGCACGCCACGGCTCTCCGCGCCGCCACCGAGCTGGCCGAGACCTCGGGCATCACCCCCGGCCTCCTGCTCGACCTGCGCTTCGTGCTTCCCCTGCGCCCGCTGACCCGCGCCGGGCTCGCCGCGATCCACCGCTACCACGACCCGGCCGCCCTGGAGGACGCCGTGCGGGAGCACCTGCGCGAGGGCACGCTGAGCGACGGGGACGACGGCCTGCGGCTGACCGCCCGCGGCCTCGCGTACGTCCACCGCCTGTACGACGTCCACGCCGCCGCCACCGCCCGCGCCTGGGCGGGCCGCGACCTGCCGGCCCTGGCCGGGCTGGCGGGCCGCGTCCTGGAGCACGCCGAGCGCGTCCCCGGCGGGGCGCTGGAGCTGGTGGCGCCCCCGTACGAGCCGGGCGGCGCCTCCCCCGGCGTGCTGCTGTTCAACCGCCTGGCCGCGCTCCGCTACCACCGCGCCGACGCCCACGCCGCGGCCTGGGAGGCGGCGGGACTGTCCGCGGCCGAGATCGTCGGCCTGCGCGACGGCCCCGTGCGGGCGGAGGTCGAGGCGGCGACGAACGTCCGGGCCGGCAGGGCGTACGCCGCGCTGTCCCCCGCCGAGCGCGACACGCTCCACGACGGCCTGCTCACGCTCATCTGACCCGCCCCTGCCCGGCGACTCCGAAGTTCGCAAAGTGCCACCTCCCGGTAACCGGCCGAGTGGCGCACTATGGTCGTACTTCTCACCAGGAGGCACCGTGGAACAGGATCTGCCCGGCGGTGCGAGGCTGATCGTGGGAGTGGACGAGTCCCCGGCCTCGCGCTGGGCGCTGGCCTGGGCCATCGGGGCGGCCAGGCTGCACCGGATGGCCCTGGTCGCCGTGCACGTCAGTCGCGCGCCGGTCCATCCCTTCCCCGAGGCTCTGCCCGTGCAGCACGCGGTGCGGGCGGGCGAGGAGGCCCGCTGCACCGAGGTGATCACGGCGGCGTTCGAGGACGTGGCGGGCGGGGTGCCCGACGACCTCACGACGGCCGCCATCGGCCGGGTCGGCGACCCCGGCTACCATCTCGTCGATCTCGCCCGCGAGGGCGACCTGCTGGTGCTCGGCCGGGGGAGACGCGGGCTGTTCAGCCGCATCTTCCTGCCCTCCACCAGCATGTACTGCGCCCGGCACGCGCGTACGACGGTGGTGATCGTGCAGCAGCCGGCCGCGCCGGACGACCCCGAGCTGTCAGGTGACCGCGGCCGGCGGTCCTGGGGCCGCCGGCACCCGTAGCGAACGCCGCAGCCGGCGCAGGCCCTCCGGGACCAGCTCCCTGGTGATCCCGCCGTAGCCGAGCACCAGCCCGGCTTGCGGGGCGCCCTCCGCGCAGTACGCCTCCAACCGCTCCACCGCGAGCCCCGGCACCGGCTCGAAGGACACGCCGGGCGCGAACCGGGCGCACAGGTGCAGCCCCGCGCTGGAGGGCACCGGCCGCAGCCGCTCGTCGGCGGCCAGCGCCTCGGCGATGGGCGCGTGGCGGGCGGCGTACTCGCGGGTCGCCTTCCTGATGTGCCGGGCCAGCAGCCCTTCGTCGATGAAGCGGGCGAGCGCCGCCTGCGCCGGCAGCTCCCCGTGCCAGTCGGAGAGCTGCCTCGCGGTGCGCAGCGCGGGCGCGAGCGAGGCGGGCGCGACGAGGAAGCCGAGCCGCAGCATCGGGAGGAGCGTCTTCGAGAACGAGCCCACGTAGATGACCCGGCCCGCCCGGTCGAGGCTCTGGAGGGGCGCGAGCGGGCGCTCGCCGAAGCGGAACTCGCTGTCGTAGTCGTCCTCGATGACCACCGCGCGGCGGCGCTCGGCCCAGGCGAGCAGCGCGGCGCGGCGGGCCGGCGACATGGGCGTGCCCAGCGGGAACTGGTGGGACGGCGTCACGTACACGACGCGGGCCGCGCCCGGGATGGCCGCGACGTCGATGCCCTCGGCGTCCACCGGCACGGTCGCGACGCGCGCGCCGAGCGAGCGGAACAGCAGGCGGGCCGGCCAGTAGCCGGGCTCCTCGACGGCCACACAGGCGCCGGGCTCGATCAGCACCCGGCCGATGAGGTCGAGGGCCTGCTGGGCGCCGTTCGTGATGAGCACGTCGCCGGGGCCGGCGTGGACCGAGCGGCTGAGGCCGATGTGCCGGGAGATCGCCTCGCGGAGCGCCGGGTGCCCGGCAGGATCCGCGTAGCCGCCGGTGCCGGCGCGCAGCTCGCGGGCCACCAGGCGGCGCCAGGTCTGCATGGGGAACAGGCGGGGGTCGGGCATGCCGACGCGGAAGTCGTACGGGGCGGGCGGGACCTGCGGGGGCGGGCTGAGGTCCGCCCAGGGCGCGCGCGGGCGGATGACGCCCTTCGGGGCGGCCCGGCCGCGTACCGGTGCGGCCGAGACGAACGTGCCCGCCCCCGCCCGCCCCACGAGGAAACCGTCGGCCACCAGGCGGTCGTAGGCGAGCGCGACCGTGTTCCTGGAGATGTCCAGCCGGCGGGCCAGCTCGCGCGTCGGGGGCAGGCGCTCGCCCGAGCGCAGCCGGCCGTCGAGGATGGCGTCCATGAGCTGCCGGTACACCTGGGCGGCCAGGTTGCCGCGGCCCTCCTGAAGGGTGATGTGCACGTCCATCTTGGCCCAATCAATTGGCTGGAAATTGGAGCTTATCCTGGGACAAGCCGAGCGCGAGGATGAGGTCATGACCGAACGCATGAACCTCGGATCCCTGGCCCGCGAGGCCTACCGCGGCATGGCCGGCCTGGACCGCTTCGTCGCCGCGAGCCCGCTCCCCTCGTCCCTCGTCCACCTCGTCAACCTGCGGGCCAGCCAGATCAACGGCTGCGTCTACTGCGTGGACATGCACAGCGCCGACGCCAAGAAGGAAGGGGAGAGCGACGCGCGGCTGCACGCGGTCGCGGTCTGGCGGGAGGCGCCGTTCTTCACCGAGCGGGAGCGGGCCGCGCTCGCCTTCGCCGAGGCCGCCACCCGGCTGTCCACCGACGACGTGACCGACGCGGTCTGGAACGAGGCCGCCGCCCACTTCAGCGAGGCGGAGCTGGCCGCGCTCGTGGTCGCCGTGGCCGCGATCAACGCCTGGAACCGGATGGGCGTCTCCACCCGCATGACTCCGGAGTCGTACCAGCCATGACCGCCCTCACTCTGGCCGCCCCCGCGGCCGCCGCCGGCCACAGGGGCGCCGGGCGGCGGCTGCTCGCCCAGGCGCAGTTCGCGAACTCCGTCGGCGACGGGGCCTACCTCGTCGCCTCCGCCTTCTACTTCGCGAAGGTCGTGGGCCTGCCCCCGGCCCAGATCGGCATCGGCCTCACGGCCGGCTGGGCGGTCGGCATGGTGGCCGGGGTCCCGCTCGGGCACCTCGCCGACCGGCGCGGCCCGCGCGGCGTCGCCGTGACGCTGGCGGTCGCGACCGCCGTCGCGGTGGCCTCGTTCGCGCTGGTCCGCTCGTTCGTGCCGTTCCTGCTGGTCACCTGCCTGTACGGCATCGCGCAGACCGGCCTGTCGGCCGCCCGCCAGGCCCTGCTCGCCGGCCTGGTGCCGCCCGCCGAGCGCACCTCGGCCCGCGCGATGCTCCAGGCCACGCTGAACGGCGGTCTCGCCGCCGGGGCCGGGCTCGGCGGGATCGCGTTGTGGCTGGACACGCCCGCCGCGTACACGGCGCTCTTCGCCCTCGACGCGGCCGGCTTCCTCGTGGCCGCGGCCCTCCTGCTGCGGCTCCCCGCGCTCCGCCCGGCCGGCGGCGCCGTTCCTTCCGGGAAGCTGACCGTGCTGCGGGACCGGCCGTACGCGCTGGTCACGCTGATCAACGCGGTGCTGCTGTTCTACATGCCGCTGCTCAGCGTCATCGTGCCGCTGTGGATCGCCGGGCGCACGTCCGCGCCGTCCTGGGTGGTGGCCGCGCTGCTCCTGGTGAACACCGGCAGCGTGCTGGCCTTCCAGGTGCGGGTCGCCCGCCGGGTGCGGACCCTGCGGGAGGCGTCCGCGTCGGTGCGCCGGGCCGGGCTGATGATGCTGGCGGCCTGCGCGGTGTTCGCGCTCAGCCCGTACGGGTGGCCGTACCTGCTGCTGGGCGCTGCCCTGCTGGTGTGGGGCGAGATGCTGCTCGCCGCCGGCGCCTGGGAGATCAGCTTCGGCCTCGCCCCCGACGACCGCCAGGGGCAGTACCAGGGCTTCTTCGGCACCGGCACCGCCGTCGCCCGCATGCTCGGCCCGGTCGCGCTCACCGCGCTCGTCCTCGGCGGCGGGACGCTCGGCTGGCTCGCCCTCGGCGCGATGTTCGCGGCGGCCGGCGCCGCGATGGCGCCGGCCGTCCGCTGGGCCCGCCGCTCGGCCTCGCGCTCAGCGGAACGCGCGTAGCCGCAGGCTGTTGCTGACCACGAACACGCTGGAGAACGCCATGGCCGCCCCCGCGATCATCGGATTGAGCAGCCCCGCCGCCGCCAGCGGCAGCGCCGCCACGTTGTACGCGAACGCCCAGAACAGGTTGCCCTTGATGACCGCCAGCGTCCGGCGCGAGAGCCGGATCGCGTCCGGCGCCACCCGCAGGTCGCCGCGCACCAGCGTCAGGTCGGCGGCCTCGATGGCGGCGTCGGTGCCGGTGCCCATCGCCAGGCCCAGGTCGGCCTGGGCCAGCGCGGCGGCGTCGTTGACCCCGTCGCCAACCATGGCCACGACCCTGCCCTCGCCCTGGAGCCGCTTGACGACGTCCACCTTCTCGCTGGGCAGCACCTCGGCGATCACCTCGTCGATGCCCACCTCGGCGGCGACCGTACGGGCCACGGCCTCGTTGTCGCCGGTCAGCAGCACCGGCGTGAGCCCCAGCGCCCTGAGCTGCGCGACCGCCTCCTTGCTGGTGGGCTTGACGACGTCCGCCACCACCAGCAGCGCCCGCGCCTTGCCGTCCCAGCCGACCGCGACGACCGTACGGCCCTTGGCCTGCTCCTCCTCCAGCTCGGCCGCCAGGTCCTCGGGCAGGTGCTGTGACCACTCGGCGAGCAGCCGGGGGCGTCCGACCAGCACCGCGTGCCCGTCCACGATGCCCTGCACGCCGAGCCCCTCGACGTTCGCGAAGTCCTCGACCTTGGCCTGCGAGGCGGCCTCGCGGGCCACTGCCTGGGCGATCGGGTGCTCGGAGGCGTTCTCCAGCGCCCCCGCCAGCCGCAGCACCTCCTCGCGGGTCTCCCCCTCGGCCAGGTGCACGGCGGTCAGCGTCATGCGGCCCTCGGTGACCGTACCGGTCTTGTCCAGGACGACGGTGTCCACCTTGCGCGTGGACTCCAGCACCTCGGGGCCCTTGATGAGGATGCCGAGCTGCGCCCCCCGCCCGGTGCCGACCAGCAGCGCCGTCGGCGTGGCGAGGCCCAGCGCGCACGGGCAGGCGATGATGAGGACCGCCACCGCGGCCGTGAACGCCGCCCCCGCCCCGTTGCCGGTGCCGAGCCAGTAGCCCAGCGTGGCGACCGACAGCGCGATCACCACCGGCACGAACACGCCCGAGATCCGGTCGGCCAGCCGCTGCACCTGCGCCTTGCCGGTCTGCGCCTCCTCCACCAGCCTCGCCATCTGCGCGAGCTGCGTGTCCGCGCCGACCTTGGTGGCCCGCACGATGAGCCGGCCGCCCGCGTTGACGGTCGCGCCGGTCACGCCGTCGCCCGGCTGGACCTCGACCGGCACCGACTCGCCGGTCAGCATCGAGGCGTCCACCGCAGAGGTGCCCTCCTCGACCACGCCGTCCGTGGCGATCTTCTCCCCCGGCCGCACCACGAACCGGTCGCCGGCCTGGAGCCGTTCGACCGGCACCCGGGTGCCGTCGGCCAGCTCCACGTCCTTCGCGCCCAGCTCCATCAGCGCCCGCAGCGCCGCGCCCGCCCGCCGCTTGGAGCGGGACTCGAAGTAGCGCCCGGCCAGGATGAACGCGGTCACCCCCGCCGCCGCCTCCAGGTAGATGTTGCCGGAGCCGTCGGTGCGCTCGATCGTGAACTCGAACGGGTGCGTCATCCCCGGCGTGCCCGCCGAGCCGAAGAACAGCGCCCAGAGCGACCAGCCGAGCGCCGCCAGCGTGCCCATGGAGATCAGCGTGTCCATGGTGGCCGCGCCGTGGCGCAGGTTGGTCCAGGCCGCCTTGTGGAACGGCCAGCCCGCGTACACCACGACCGGCGCCGCCAGCGTCAGCGACAACCACTGCCAGTTCGGGAACTGGAGCGGCGGGATCATCGCCATCGCCACCACCGGGACGCTCAGCACGATCGCGGTGATCAGCCTGCGGCGCAGTTCGTCCGGCGGCTCCTCCTTCTCCGCCTCCTCCTCGTCGGGAGGGGCGGGGAGTGCCGCGCTGTAGCCGGCCTTCTCGACCTCCTCGACCAGCGCCCGCGGATCGAGACCCTCCGGGAAGGTGACCTTCGCCTTCTCGGTCGCGTAGTTGACCGTCGCGGTCACACCGTCGAGCTTGTTGAGCTTGCGCTCGATCCGGTTGGCGCAGGACGCGCAGGTCATGCCGCCGATCGTGAGCTCGACAGCCTTTCCCTCGGTCATGGAGGACATGTCACCTCTCCCTTCGTCGCGTCCGTGCCGTCAGTGGCCGTGGTCGTGGGTGGCCGAGGGCGCGTGCCCGTCGGCGAGGGTGGCGGGGACGGTGAAGCTCGCCGTCCGCACCTGGTCGTCGTGCTGGAAGTCGAGGAACAGCCGGTAGTTGCCGACGCTCGGCGCCTCGGCGTAGAACGTGATCTCCGGCCCGGCCTGCTCGCTCTCCTCCGGATGCACGTGCAGGTAGGCGAGGTCGCCCGCGCGCAGCGCCACCAGATGTCCATAGGCGCCCAGGTATGGCTGGAGATCCGTCACCGGCTTGCCGTTCTTGCTGACCGTGAGCGTGAGCTTGCTCGACTGGCCGGGCACCAGGTTGCCGGCGAGGTTCACAGTGTAGTCACCGACCGTCGCCGTACGGCTGACGTGCGGCAACGGCTGCGGCTGGTAGTCGCCCGCGGCCTGGAGGTCCGCGCCCAGCGTCAGCTTCTCGCCGCCCTCCGGGACGAAGTCGGCGAACGCGCGGTAGGCGCCGGGGGCGGGCAGCGTCAGGCGGGTCTTCCAGGTGCCGTCCGCGGCCAGCTCGGGGTGGACGTGCTGGAAGCTGGTGAGGTCGCGAGAGACGACGATGAAGTGCATCTTCTTGTCGTGCTCGACCTTGTAGGCGGTCACCGGGCGCTGGTCGGGGCCGGTGACGCGGAACGTCAGGCCCATGGGGCGGCCGGTCACCGGGGTGGTGAGCAGGGAGAGGGTGTAGCCGTTCTGGGACACCTGTAGCCCCCCGGGGGTATCAGCCTTGGTGGTTGTGGTGGCGGTGGCCTGATGGGCGTCATCCGTGCCATGCCCACCCGAGTCCGCGTGGTCGGCCGCTGCCGTCTCCGCATGGTCCGCCACTGCCGTCTCCGCGTGACCTGCCGCTGCCGGGGACGCGGATCCCCTCTCGGCGGGGGCGTCGCCGCCAGGGCCTGTGACCTGGCCCACGCCCAGGGCCCCGCCGAACACGACGGCCAGCCCCAGGACGTAGGCGCCCAGCTTGCCGGCCGCGTTCACGACCGGCCCGCCAGTTCGTACCCGGCTTCTTCCACGGCGGCGGCGATCCGGGCCTGGTCGACGGGCTCGTCACTGCTCACCGTGAGCAGGCCGCTCTCCAGCTCGACCTCGACGGAGGTGACGCCGGCGACCTCGCCGACCTCCTCCTTCACCGAGCTGACGCAGTGGCCGCAGGTCATGCCCTTGACGGTGTAGGTGGCGGTAATGGTCATCACGGTCTCCTCAACATGCTCAAATACGTCCTCTGCGAGTCTAACACCGTACCCCCCTAGGGTATTTCGATGCCCCGCCTCTCCCCTTGACGTACGGGTGGAGGCGGCCGACCGACGGCCCGTTCGCTCACAGCGTCCGACTACCGCGAACCTAACATACCCCTAGGGGGTACCTGCAAGCCCCCGAATCCGGACACGCGGCCCCGTCGGCACGTGAGAACCGTCACCCCTGGATATGGTGAGCTCTTGAACACGCGAGGACTCGCCGAGCACTCGCTCGCTTGAAAAGTTGCCTGAGCAGTTGTTTCGACACCTGCCCGTATCCCTATCCATCCCCCAATCCGCACATTCCACCGCTCAATCCGCACATCTGGTCCGCGCACAACACGAGGACCGCAGCCATCCCTTGCTAGGCTGCATGTCAACCGTTGGGTCTCACCCCGGCAGGTGAGACCGTCGAAGAAGTGGGGTCACACCGTGAAGAAGCTGCTCGTTCTTGCGCTGATCGCCCTCGGGGGGCTGCTGATCTGGCGCAAGGTGCAGGCCGACCGCGCCGAGCTCGATCTCTGGACCGAGGCGACCGGCAGCGAGAACTAACCGACCGGCGAGGCGATGAGTGACATCGTCCCCATAAAGCTGGTGTGCCTCGACCTCGCAGGCACCACGGTCGGTGACATCGCCATGGTCGAACGCGCCTTCGCCGAGGCGATCGCGACACAGGGCATAGTGCCCGGGACCGGAGCGTACGCGCGAGCCATGGTTCACGTGCACCGGTCCCGGGGCTGCCCCAAGATCGACGTCTTCCGCGGCATCTTCCCCGGGAACGAGGCCCAGGCCCAGGCGGCCAACCTGACCTTCGAGCGCTCCTACGAGGGCGCCCTGGAGCGGGCAGGTCTCGAACCCATGCCCGGCGTGCTCGAAGTCCTCGACAAGCTCCGCGGCAACGACGTCAAGCTCGCCCTGATCACCGGCTTCAGCCGCACCACGCTGAGCCGCGTCCTCGGCATCCTCGGCTGGCACGACCGCATCGACCTGGCCATCTCCCCGGAAGACGCGGGAGGCCGCGGCCGCCCCTGGCCCGACATGGTCCTCCACGCCGTCCTCCGCCTCGGCGTGGCCGACGTACGCAACGTGGCCGTGATCGGCGACTCGGAGAGCGACATGCTCTGCGGCCGCCGCGCCGGCGCCTCCGTCGTGGCCGGCCTCATGACCGGAGTCCACAGCCGCGAACGCCTCCTCAAGGGCGGCGCGACCCACATCCTGGACTCCATCGTCGACTTCCCCGGCCTGATCCTGAGCGACACCCTGGGCGCGACGCAGGTGGCATCCTCGGCCCGGTAAGCTATCTTCGTCTCGAAGGGGCCTTAGCTCAGTTGGCAGAGCGCCTGCTTTGCAAGCAGGAAGTCAGGAGTTCGAATCTCCTAGGCTCCACCGCAGGTCGAAGGCCACATCCCGTGATCGGGAAGTGGCCTTTTCGATCTTGTACAGCTGCAAAGTACAGCTACACCTCCAGTTCGGCTAGCACAGGAGCAAGCAAGCCCGCGATCATGATGCGCGTGGCATTACTCAGGTTGCTGGCGATCGGCCTTCTCAGCGGTGTCGTAGCGCTGCCGTTCTTGTGGATCCAGCGCGGCGAGAATTTCGAGCACGCACGACTTGCAGCCTTGATGGCGCTGGACGCTGGACAGGTCGTAACCGTTCCACTCGGGTTGCTGGTGGGCATCGTGCTGACCGCCACACGGTCGTGGACGCGTACACCTGGCTATGCCCTGGGTTCGATCACGATGCTGTTCGGTGTGATCGTCGCGACGCAGGCTTGGGCCACGATGAACTGGGTCGAAGGACGACCTTCCGGGGTCGGTGATCCAGACGGTGAGTTTGTCATGGCCTTCCTTGCCCTGTTCTCTGGCGTGATCACGACCTTTGTCGGCGTGCTCATCCTTCTCTTTCGACGGACTGGCTATGAGTCGCAAGCGGAACCGTCGTCGCGTGGCGGCGGCAGGAGAAGTCGTCAGCCCTTGTCACACGTTGAAGGCCACTCCCCGTGAGTCGAGGAATGGCCTAATCGATTTTCGTCAGTGCTGGGTCTCGCTAGGAGTCGAGATGATCACCCAGCTTCTTCAGAGCTCGGCGCGTCTCTGCGGACGAGACTTCGCTGTATACGTTCATGGTCACGGAGATCTGTGAGTGACGAAGGATCTGCATGGCCACGCGTGGATGAACGTCGAGGGCGACGAGCAAAGACGCGCAGGTCTTGCGGGTGGCGTGGACATGGACTCTTCGTACGTTTGCCTTGGCGCAGGCGTTCGCGAAGCTGCGCCGGAAGTTGGACGGTTCGATCGGCCGGCCACTGGCGGTGGTGAAGACGAGGCCGGTCTCCTGCCAGTCGTCTCCCGCCGCATCCCTGGCGGCATCGCGTACCCGTTGACGGGCACGGAGGGCCGTCGTGACGATCTCGGGAAAGGGCAAAGTGGCGTCGGAGGCATCCGTCTTTGTCTGGCGGTGCAGCAGCTTGCCGGCGACTCGCTGGAGTTGCCAGCCGATCGTCATCTCGGCCTGGTCGAGGTCGACGTCCTCCCAACGCAGCCCGAGGACCTCGCCGAGCCGCAGACCCAGGACGAGCACCAGGACGTACGCCGGGTACATCGGGTCCTCCCGAGTACGGGCTGACTCCAGGAAGGTCCTGGCCTCGTCCACCGACCAGGGCTTGACCTTGCGCTTCCGAGGGACCGACATCTTGACGTTGGCCGCGACGTTGCGCGTCAGGGCTTCTTCGCGGACGGCGTTACTCAGGGCCGCCCGCAGCGTCATGTAGGCGTCGTGGACGGTCCACTCCGAGGGTTCGGACTTGCAGCACTTGCCGACCGCACAGCAGTGCTGACGGCGCTTTGGGTTGCTGTGGATTTCTAGACGAGCGGCGTCCTTGCCTTGGTCGCAGCATTGGCAGGAGCGGCGGATCTTGTTCACCCACGTCTGAACGTCCCGCACGGTCAGCTTGTCGAGCCGCTTGGAGCCGAGCGCGGGCGTGATGTAGAGCCGGGCGAACATCTCGTAGTTCGCGGCGGTCTTGGGCGCGAGGTTGGGCTCCACGACGTTGGTGAGCCAGTACGTCAGGTAGTCCGAGAGCTTCGGCGATTTGGTGACCACCGGCCCCCTGCGGGCCAGTTCGTGAAGCTTGAGCCACTTCTCGTGGGTCTCCTCGCGGGTCTTGCCGTACGCCCACTTGCGGGTCTTCTTGCCTTCTGGCGTGGTGACCCATACGTAGCCTGCCCAGCCGTTCTTGTACGGGAAGATCGAGCCTTCGTTGTTGGCCCGGGTTCGCCGGCTCTTGCGAGGGCCGCGCTCGGGCTCGTCGGGTGTAGCGAGGGTGGTCTTGGTGGGCATCAGGCGGCCTCCTCGCAGAGCTGGGTCACGTACGCCTCCAGTGCGGCGGCGGGGATGCGGCGGCAGCGGACGCCGACGAGGATCGAGCGGAGTTCGCCGGAGCGGATGAGGTTGTAGAGCGTCCAGCGGCTGACCTTCAGGACGGCCATCGCTTCCGGGACGGTGAGCAGTTCAGCGGTCATCTGGTCCCCTGAGGTGTGGCGCGTGCTGGCCGGTGATGGCCGAGGCGAGGAGCTGTTCGCCGAGGGAGAGCCCTTGTCCGGCGTAGGCCCAGTGAGCAACGACGAGAACGGTGTCCTCGTCGAAGAGTGGGAGGCGTCCGGTGGTGATCTGTTCGGCGCGCATGTGTTCTTCACGGGCGGCGCGCAGGGCGCCGAGGGTGGTGGAGTAGCGGCGGGACTTGGTGGAGAAGTGGCCGCGGAAGCCGAGCATGTGGGCCCAGTGGGTGAGCCGTAGGTCGACAAGGCCGGGGTTTCCGCCCAGGCGCATGCAGGCGGCGATCAGCCGGCGGGCGTGCTCGCGTACCGGGAGTGCGGCCAGGTCGTCCAAGGGCTGAATGCGGCGGTCGAGGGTGCCGACGCATTCGGCGGCCTTGGTGGCGTACTTGGCGATGTAGGCGGCGACGGCTTGTTCGGTGAGGTCGCCGTCCATGGTGATGGGGCGTACGTCGAGCTGCGTGCCCCATCGGAAGGTGCGGCTCAGCGGCTTGATCTCCGCTGTGACGACTGCGGCGGCGTGCTGGACGGCTTGGGCCAGGGCGTCGGCGGTCGCCCAGGGTGGTGGCGGCGAGTCGGGGCCGTCTGGTCCGTCGAGGCGGATGACGGCGTGGAAGTGGACGATGCCACGCCGCTGGTATTCGGCGACCTTGGCGAAGGCGATGCTGACGTGCTCCCGTAGGGCTTTGACGGCCAGGCCGTTGAGGCGGGCGAAGCGGCGGCGCAGGGCGAGGGTGAAGCGTCGCCAGAGTTCGGGGCTGATGGCGTTGAACAGGACCGAGCCGTCGTAGTCGTAGCAGTCGGGGCACAGCGGTTCGCCGAGTCGCGGGTCGTCGGCGCTGTGTCGGTCGGTGCAGGACATGACCTGTCCGTGCGGGCAGGTCTCGGCGTCGCGGCGGGCGTGGCAGGGCAGGACCTTGCCGTTCTTCTCCCGCCGGACGTGTACGGCTCCGAAGGACGGCGCGGTCAGGGTCACGAACAGGCACGGGTGCGCACTGACCGTCTCGGGGACGCCCTTGCCGCCGACGAGGCCGGCGCGGACGAGTTGGTAGGTGTCGGCGCGGTAGACCTCAGCGCAGGCCGGGCACCGGGAGGCACGGCGGGTCTTGCACGCCACGCGCAGGACGCCGTTCGGTTCGGTGCTGGTGCTGTAGCGGTGCAGGAGGTGGCCGGTGGCCTGGTCGTAGTGTTCGACCTTGCCCCGCAGGTGGATGGGCTGGCGGCAGCCGCCGGTACGGCGGATCTGGCCGGCCCAGCGGTCGTAGTCGGGTTGGTTGAGCCGGTGGATCATTCCAGCCACGGCGTGGCTGTGGGCAAGGTGGGGCAAGATGGGTTCCGTCCTATCCAGTGACGCTGGTGTGGATGGCCCCCGGCCTGGCGCGGATCTTGGCGGATGTGTGGCCAGGCGGGGGGCGCTACGGCTATGCGCCGTGGTTGTCAATGCCGGTGCCGTGGCAGTCGGCGCAGGTCTGGTCGTCGTAGAGGCCGGTGCCGTTGCAGGTGCAGCAGCGGTAGTGGATGAGGGGCGTCGCGTCCGCGGCCGTCGGCATATTGGCGTCTTGGGCATCGGGTACGACGTGATGAACGACGGTGCTTCGTGGGATCGGGACGTCGGGACGGGTTTCCAGCAGTTCGGCCAGGGCGTGTAGCCCGGCGATGAACGCGGGCCGCGAGTGAAGAGCGGACATCGACGGCGTTCCTCTCAGTGAGCTTGGGCGGGTTGCAGGACGTGGAGGAGATCCGTGGCGAGTTGCTCGGAGACACCCAGGCGGGCACGGATGAGGTCTGCGGAGATGTGCTCTCCGTGCTTGGCGCGGTGCTCGTCGGCGACGCGGCGGGCGTAGTCGACGAGGGCCGGAGCTGGTGTCGGGCTGTCGTGGCGGGCCGGGACGTCACGGGACTCTGCGGAGACGGCTGAGGACGTCTGCGGGACGTCCTGTGGTGTGTCGGCGCTGGTGCTCATGGCGCGGCGTTCGAGCATGGAGACCGCGACGAGGAAGGCGCCGGCGGGGGTGGCGGCGGTGATCCAGCCCCAGACGGTTGGAGTGGCTTGGGCGAGGTTGGCGGCCAGGGACAGGACGATGCCGCCGGTCAGGACGAGGACGGGCCAGGAGATCGGGCCGCGCCGGGTTCGGCCGGTCTTCTTGTCGCGTTGGCGTTCGCGGGCGGCCATGACGCAGGTCAGGTCGATGCAGATGGCGATGGCCCAGGACATCCATCCGGTCTGTCCGTGTTCGCTGGCTGTGTCGCGGATGTGGGTGAACGAGCCTGCACCCGCGATGAGCGCCAGGACGAGGACAGAGCCGGTGTCGAGGAGCCAGGCGGTGATGCGGCGCATCTCAGTTCCTCCTCGTAGCACCGGTTCAGGCGGTTTGCTGGTCGGGCGTCTCGACGGGTTGGGCGGTCATCACCTCGGACCAGGGCGGTGCCAGGTGTGCGTAGGTGCGGGCGGCGTGCTCGGCGGTGTGCTCGGTGACGTAGAAGGAGCGGGCGCGGTACCACTGGCCGTCCTGGCCGGCGACGATGGCAACGCCGGGCGTCTCGGCGGCGATAGTGCGAGCCGAGTCGAGCGCGGCGGGGTCGAGGTCGCCGAGGGTCATGGTGGCGGTCTCCGGATCGTTGACCCGGTGGCAGATCCGGCCCGAGCACTGCGCCCGGAGCGCGGTCACACCGGGACCAAGGTCGGAGCCGATGCGCTGGCCGCAGCAGAACAGGTAGATGCCGAACGCCCGCCCGAGCTGGGCGACCCGTAGCAGTGCGGTCGAGGTCTTGGCGATCTCGTCCTTCTCCGACTTGTCGGCCATCAGGTACAGCTCGGCCAGCTCGTCCACCAGGACCACGACCGGAACCGGCCGCATGTCCGGTGGGAGTTGCCAGATGTTGCGGGCGCCGGCCATCCGGCACACGCCCATCCGGTCGGTCATCAGCGCCACCAGGTCATCCAGCAGTCCGCCACACTCGGCGCGGGAGGTGGCCAGCGCGGACAACCGTGGCGCGTACGGAGTGAACTCGACGCCGCCCTTGAGATCGAAGCCGACCAGGGCGACCGGTTGCGGGGCGAGGCCGACGATGAGGGCGTTGGCGAGGTTGGACTTCCCGGACTGCGTCGCTCCGGCGTTCAGCCAGTGCGGCACGGTACGGAAGTCGATCACCCACGGTGTGCCGGTCTCCAGACGGCCCACGGTGACCTTGAGCAGCTCGGTGGACGGTGGCAGTTCATCGACCTTGACCAAGGGGTCATGGACGGTGGCGGCCAGCCGTACCCGGCCGGGCTTGTCGGAGGACACGCGTACGGCGTGCACGCCCCAGGAGTGCGCGAGCCGTTCGGCGACCTCGGCGTAGTCGGCGGGAATCTGTCCTTCCAGGGTGTGCAGGGTGACGCGCCAGCCGTGACGGGTCGGCAGCGGCAGCCACATGAACGGCTTGGTGTCCACGGCGATGCGCTGCCACTTGCGCCGCACCCGGACAACTCCGGTCGAGGCGATCAGGCCGGGAACGGTGGTGAACCAGAAGCGCTGCCGCTTCTTGGTCAGGCCGCAGCCGAGGGCGACCTTGCGCCAGGTCGCCCGGATGGTGATGGCGGTGATCGGGAAGCCGATGACGAGCCAGAAGGACGGGTAGTGGAAGCGACGCCAGGCCCAGAGCCCGGCCGCGAGAGCGGCCAGGACTCCGAGGGTCGTGTAGAGCTGGTCAGACATCGGCGGCCTCCTGCATCGGAAGCAGGGCGGTCGCGCGGTAGGAGATGCCCCACCGGCCGGCGATCTCCCAGACGTAGCCGAGCAGCCCGACCGCGTTGACGGCGTCGCCGGCCTTGATGGGCGGCTCTCCGGTGATGCCGATCTTGACGAGCTCGATCCGGCCGAACTCGTCCTCCACGGACACGGTGACCTCGTAGACGGTGTTGCCATTCTTGTCGGTCTTGATCTCGCCGGTGTCGCGGTTGAGCACGCGAGGGCGCGGGGCCTTCACGCAGGTGATGCTGAGCTTGCTGACGTCCACGGGGATGGGGACGGTACGCATGGCGAATACACCTCTCGTCAGCCTGTTGATCAGGCGTTTCAGGACGAGGGAGGCCGTGCCGTCAGCTCGGAGGCGATAGCATCGAAGCGCCAACTAGGGTGCTAACGCATCCGGCCTGGGCGGGTCTCCCGCTCAGGCCACTTTCATGTGTGGCCTTCTCTCCGCCTTCCGTGAGCGGACCTCCTTGATCCACCCCTGAAACGCGAAGAGCGTTCGTGCTGGGCTGCCACCCTCCGACTACGGAGAGTTCCAGCTACAACACGAACGCTACCTGATACTGAGAGTAATCGCTAGTACTTAGAGTACGTGGACACGTACTTTTTCTACGCCCCCACTCGCTCGGCCAGTTCCCGCAGCTCAGAGGATGCCGGATCCTGCATCGACACCAGGTCAGAGACGAGTTGTCGTACTACCCGATGGTTACGGATCTGCTCGGGCGTCACGTCCTCCGCCTCCAGCAGCCGCGCCACCGCCTCGTCCACCTGGCGACGCTGTGCATGCGCCCGCGCGAGATCCACCGCGAGCCGTGCCCGCCGCTCGGCCGACAGCGTCGAGGCGTCCACCGCGGTCCCGACCCGCAGCGCGTGCCCGGCGTCACCGACCTCCACGGCTACGGCCACCTCATGCAGCGCCACGTTGGCCGGCCCGAACTCGGTGTTGTAGTCGTTGCGTCCTTCACCGACCCGCGAGGCCATCTCACGGGCTCGCGAGAGGTGCTCGTAGGCGACATCGGCCTGATTGAGCCGCGAGGCCGCCACCGCCCGCTGCAACGTCAGGCCGCCCCACAGCGACATCGCTTCCACGTTGCCCTGATCGGTCAGGAACCACAGCGCCTCAGCAGCCGTACGTGCCGTCTCCTCCACCTGATCGAAGTGACGCGCCCCCAGGAACACGAACCCCAGCCGGAACGCTCCGGCCGCCATCATCAACGGGTTACCGGCTCGCTCGGCCGCGCTGATGGCCCGGTCCGCTGCGATCCACGCCGCCTCCGGCTCGCCCAGTTTCGCCAGCGACGCCGAACACGCCTGGTAGGTGACCGCCAGTAGCTCGAACAGCTCGGCTTGGCGCTCGGCGGGCGCGGACCGTACCGCGTTCTCCAGCGTCGGGACGAGCCCACGCAGCAGCTCCGTCAGCTCGACGTAGCGGCTCTGATGCGTCAGCTCCCAGGCGTGATCCACCCGCGGCTTGAGCTGATCGGTCGGCGGCACCGGCGTGGCGTGCAACATGGCCTGCAACGAGTGCGCCCCGGACAGTACCAGCCGTAGCCCGGCCGTCCCCGGCATCTCCTCGGTCGTGGCCGCCACCACCGGCGCCTCAGCGGCCAGCTCTGAGAGCGGTACGTCCAGCGTCTCGGCGACCTTCTCCAGCACGGACATGCGATCGACCTTGCGCACGCCCCGCTCCACCTGCGAGATCCACGCCACCGACCGATCCACCAGCCGCGCCAGCTCGGCTTGTGACAGGCCGCGCCGTTTGCGTTCTTGGGCGATGCGCCGTCCGAGCGCCCGCTGATACTCCATGCTCACGACGTCGTGCCCTTCCCGCTCAGCAGATCCAGCCAGTCGACCTCTACCGAGGCCAGCAGCTCCTCGCGAGCTGCCAGGAAGCGCCTGGTGTGCTCGGTCTGCTCGTGGGCGTCGAAGGCGTCGCGGTCCCGGTACAGCTCGTAGAAGATCCGCTGGAGCGGCTGACCGTCCACCCGGTGCGAGGCGTACACGATCGTTCCCGGCTCATGCCGGCGGATCGCCTCGATTGTCTCACCGACGAGGGCGTCGAACGCTGCGGCGCTCTCCTCGTCCTTGCAGGTGAATCGCACCATGAGTCCGAACATGTACGCCTCCTGAGTCGCCGTCACGGTCTGGGATCTCGGTGTCTTCACTCGATCAGTACTTAATGTGCGGCGCAAGTACATCAAGTCGCTTGTACTTGAAGTATAGCACCAGTACTTTAAGTACGGATAGCGGATCGCAGGGCGTTGACCTGCATGAACGCAAGGAAACGGCGATGTACCCAACGCTGAACAGCCGCCAAGAAATCCACCGGTGGTGTCGCAACTTCCCCGGCACCAAGGCCCAGATCAGCGAAGCCCGCCGGTTCGTCAACAGCTACCTCGGCGACCGCCCCGAGACCTACACCGCCGAACTCGTCACATCCGAACTGGCCACCAACGCCATCCGCCACACCCGCAGCGGCCAGGCCGGCGGCCGGTTCGGCGTCACCCTCCACGCAGGCACCACGCTGCTGATCCTCGCCGTCCACGACGAAGGCGGCCCCTCAACTCCGCACCGATGCCAAGCCGAGAACACCGATCAGAACGGCCGCGGGCTACACCTGGTAGAAAGCCTGACGACACGCTGGGGCGTCCACGGCAACGACGGCGGACGCACGGTATGGGCGCTCATCCCTCTCAGCCCTGCCGGCCAGCCCACATGAACAACTGCCTGTCACCCCACCTCCCGGAGCCGCAGCCGAACCACGCGCGACTGACCTGGTTCACAGCTCGTCCGGAGCAGCGACGACGAATCATCGCCTGGACCTGCCACTGCGACCCGGTCATCTACGAACTCTGCACCGCAGGAGGACAGTTCTTCCTGCTCCGCACAGACCTCGCCGCGAAGGAGGTCCGCGAGACCCGTCGCATGCGCCTCCGAGAAGGGCAGGCCGTGTGGCAAGCACTACTGCAAGGCCGAGCGCGGTAGGACAACAGCGCGACTGATCAAGATCATCGACGCGGCATCGCCTCTGGATGAGAACTTTCTCTACGGTTTCAAGGCACACGTGCCGCCTGCGGCGTCCCGCGCGCGTTGGGCGGTCACTGGCCGCGCTGCGGCTCTCCGGCCGGTCGCGGCCAGCACCGCCCTATGGTACCGATCGAGAGTGGGCGGCGGCCTGTCATGATTCATTGATGGTTGGACCTGAGCAGCCTCGACCTCTAAAGTCTCATCCTGCTAGGCATGGTTGAGTCAAAGACCGGTAGCTCACAGGCAGGCGCTATGGACGCGGTTATTCTCAGAGCAGGTAACGCCAACCTGGATATTCTAAGCGACATATGTTATGAGAGCGGCGTCACCGAAGCGCGCGTCATCAGTAATTCCGTGGCTGACCGTATGGCGGAGCATTCTGATGTGAGACCCGACATAGCTATTGGCGTTCTGGACCCTGACGAATTCCTAGGCGCTAAACAGGCCGATGGCACGGGATTCACCAACGCCGATGTGCTATTGCGGGTGGGGATGCTACTTGAACGCCGAGTTCCTGCACTGCTGATAGCGCCGCCGGCCTTCAGAGTTTCTCAAAGCCTTCCATCTCTGATCGCGATTACCTCCGAGCTAAATGACTCAGAGACGCTGAAGATACACCTGTGGGCTTTCCTCGCAACATTGCCCGAAATGCATAGAGGCGACTTTAGCTGGCGTGACAGCGACCTTCGACTTATCAATGCTAATCGGCTCCTAAAGATCCTTCGCCAGCACACCCAACCGGGTTTCGCCATGTATCGGCTTGCCGAGGAGCTTGTAGAAGAAATCCTTAGACAGTCGGGCGCGAGCTTTGTCAAAAAGCCGCGACCGGGACCAAGTGGCGGATTTGATTTTGCCATCATTCCTTCGCGAGACTCCCAAGACATAATCCTAATTGAGGTCCAAACAGGAAATGTGTCCACCGGGCGTCTTCGCGAGGCGGAGGAGAAGCTTAAGCATGCCGTTCGGGAGCGGCAAGCGAAGCTGGGGATAGTCGTATACTGGGATCGAGAAGGAAGACTTTTCCCTGCGCGCGAAGAAGTGTCACAAGTCGCGAGAGTATCTCTTGAAGAACTGATACAAAGCCTTGGCACCAGAGAGCTCACTGAGGTTATTGGGAGAATAGCGTCTTCTTCGCCGGGACATGTGTAGGATGACTAGCTACTCCAAAACTAAAATACAGCAATTCGTGGCTGTTGGAGTGGACAAAACGCGTACCACTAAAGAGCGCGGGCAAGCTCTTGAAGATCTTTTTTGCTACCTACTAGCAGGAGTGCAAGGTCTCAAGGTACGCCGCAACATTCTGAATCCATACCGTAGCGAAGAAGTCGA
The DNA here is from genome assembly GCF_900111685.1 of Nonomuraea wenchangensis. Lineage (GTDB taxonomy): Bacteria > Actinomycetota > Actinomycetes > Streptosporangiales > Streptosporangiaceae > Nonomuraea > Nonomuraea wenchangensis. The sequence continues at coordinate 55,262 of NZ_FOHX01000004.1, read as the reverse complement.
CGTCGCCGTAGCAAATGATCGAGTGAATAATGGATTGGCATGTTTTCCGTATCTCTTCTTGGTGGAATGCAAGAACTGGAGCGATCCAGTCGACGCGAAAGCAATTTCAGCATTTATCAATAAGCTTGAAAATAGATCCATTGAGCTGGGCATACTGGTTGCCGCTAGTGGCGTTACTGGAGATCCGTCCGAACTGACAAGCGCTTATCAAACAGCGAGTATGGCTCAGGCGAGGGGGCGGAGGCTGCTACTTCTGTCACTAAAAGACTTAACTGCCTTAACGACTTCGGATGACCTAACAGACTTGTTGGTACAGCGGCTTCTCGGTGTTGTTGCCTGCGGAACGTTCGAGCTTCCTGCTTAGAAGCTCCGCATGCTGTCGGGTAGGTATGCCGGTTAAGGCCGTGACGATCGCTCACTTCGCTCTTCGCCGACCATGGTTGGGGCGATCGACGCCGAGGCCCTCCTTCGTCGGGCCTCGCCACTGGGTGACCAAGGCTGAGGCGGAGGCGACAGCAACGTCGTCTGCGGTACGCACGGACGCATGTGCCGCCATCGGCAAGCGTGCTCACCCACCGTGGCTTCCAAAGAATCACTCGAAAAGCAACGTGCCACATCGAATGTCTGTCTTACTCGTCCCGGGTTTCCTCGGACATTGTCCTGCGCCGCTCTTCAAGGATGCGTTGATATTTGGCATCCTCCTCCATGGCGCGTGGGCGTGAGAGCTCTTCAGCGATCTTCTCCACTTGGTGCCGGAGCTTCTCAAGCTCCTGAACACCCTGGTGCACGGTCTTGATATTGATGCGCGATGCCGTAAACACATTCAGATCGATGAGATAGCTCAGGTCCTCGACCGGTCCGAAAGGGCCATCCGCCTTGACGGTGACTTCGTACTGGCGGGGAAGTTCAGTAGCGAAGAGTCGAAAGCCAAGATCCATAAAAACCTCCAGCCTTCTCCCGGGGGGCAGATGCGGGATGCCTTGCGTGAAGAGCAGCGTCTCGGCGAACTCCGGTTCTCCTGGTCTGTCAAGGGTCCGCTGGAATGGAGGATTCGCAATGATCCGTACGTTGCGCGCGAGCGTGGGACCCACGTTCTCGATGATCAGCATCAGAGCCTCCGGCACAAAGTCGGAAGGTCGCAGATCGACCACGACGTATGGCTCCTGCGACTCGATGTGCGCTCTCTGTTCCAATGCTAGTTGGCGAGCAGCCGTCTCGGCCTGATCTCGCGCCGAGATGGCTTGATCATGCGCTGCGTCGGCCGACCGCTGAGCATCCGCAGCTTGATCGATCGCGGCCCCTGCTTGCTGCTTGGCGTATCTGGCAGTCAAGATGGAGATCACGAAAGCAAGACCGGCCACGACGAAGGCGGCGATGTCGGTCCAGTCGGGACCGTCGGCTGGCGCCATCCGCAGATGCCCCTCGCTCTGAGGACTGTGTCGTGGCACAGCGTAGCGGTCTTGTACAACGACAAGGACGCCCCCTTCCTCATGCCCGCGTAGGGCTGAGGCGGTACAGGAAATCAAATGAGCTGACCCGTCGTCTCCCACGTACGCTGTCGTACAGCAACGGGGTACAGCAACGCTGCCGCATAAGATCAGGCACCATCAGCCGGCACCTGCAGCTTGACCAGGAGGAAGGCGGCTGGACGTTGTGACTGGCTCCCGTTTGCAAGCAGGAAGTCAGGAGTTCGAATCTCCTAGGCTCCACGCATACGGAAGCCCGGGTCAATGGCCTGGGCTTTCAATCTTTGCAAGGGCTGTTTTCAGGGCCATGCCCGTTGCCCACCCCGATGGGTCGTTGTCAAGCGCGCCGAGCTTGCGGGCCACCTCGCGTTGTCTCTCGTCGGTGGAGTGCTGGTAGATGAGGGCGGCCTGGGTGCTGGAGTGGCCCATGCGTGCCATCAGCTCCCGGAAAGCCTTGGCTCAGACACGCCCGCCGACGGCGTGGTGAGCTGCTCGGGCGTGAGCGTGAGCTTCCTGACCTCCGTCCACGGCCGGGAGCAGGCGGACTCCGGGCGAGGCGGCCGCCCTTGGAACGGGTCATTCTGCCTTCGGTGGTCACCCCGAACCGGGCGATGTACCGGCGCGGCAGCGCCGCCGACTCTTGGCTTGACTTGCGATGGGCCCGTGGTAATTTTATTGCATGCACACGCAGCTACCTAGCGGCTCCCCGAGAGGGAGTGTGAGTGTCGCCTGGTCGCGAGTGGCGGAGTTCGCCTCCGCGGTGGACGCAAGCCTGGACAAGTGGCTCACCCACACCTACCGGCTCGGGCTGACCGAGTTCCGTGCGCTGACCTTCCTGAGCCAGGCGCCGGGCAAGGAGTTGCGGGTCAACGACCTCGCCCAGCGAGTCGGCCTGAATCCCAGCTCGACCACCCGCCTGGTCAGCCGGCTGGAGGCAAAGGGCCTCACTCACCGCGACGTCTGCCCCGACGACGGCCGGGGCGTCTACGCCGTCATCGATGAGCGCGCGGAGAAGCTGTTGGCGGAGGTCCGCGGTCCCTATGAGGACCGCGTCCAAGAGCTGCTGAGCAAGCCCGCCATCCACTTCCCCCATCTGGACGCACGCCTTATCGCCGGCGCCCTCGCCGAGGTGGGCGCCCTCGCCGGACCCTGACGCCGCGGAGCGGCACCGCGGCGTCTTTCGCCGGCAATGTATCTGCATGTACAGACATCTAGTCTCAAAGGATCGTGCCTTGACCACCCAGGTTGATGTGTTCATTGACTACGTCTGCCCCTTCTGCTTCCTCGTCGAACCAGCGATCGAAGAGCTCAGGCGTGAGCGCGATGTGAGGGTGACGATTCGCCCGTTCGAGCTGCGCCCTGACCCGGTGCCCACCTTGCGACCGGAAGACGAGTACTTGCCGCGGGTGTGGAAGGACGCGGTGTACCCGATGGCAGAGCGTGTCGGCGTGCCGATGACACTGCCCTCGGTCTCGCCGCAGCCCCGTACCGAGAAGCCGTTCATGGTGCTGCAGCTCGCCCAGGAACGGGGCAAAGCCGAGGTCTACACCGAGGCGATGTTCAAGGCCTTCTTCCAACAGGACCGGAACATCGGTGAGGACGAAGTGATCATCGACGTCGCCACCTCGGTCGGCCTCGACCGCGCCGAGGCGGAACAGGCACTCCACAGCGAGGAGCGCCGGGTTCGACAGCGTAGAGACCAGGACTATGCCGTGAACGTCGTCGGGATCGACGCGGTGCCCGGCATCGTCATCGGGGGGCACATCCTGCGTGGGGTTCCGTCGGCGACCCGGTTGAAGAAGGTCGTCGACCAGTTCACCGCGCAAGAGGCAGGACACCACGCTCCGCGGGCGGAGAGCCGGCCATGACCGTGTCCGCAGCCGACCTGGAGGCGGTCATGGACCTGGCTGTCGAGGCCTGCATCGCCCACGTCGCGGCCGGTGGGCTGCCCTTCGTCGGCGTCGTCGTCGAGGCCATCGGGAAGGTGATCTCGGAGTTCGGAGTCAACCGGGTCCAGGAGACTGGCGACCCGACCGCGCACGCCGAGGTCGTCGCGATGCGCGGCGCCATGACCACCCATGGTCTCGACACCCTGACCGGCACCGCGCTGCTGGCTACCGGGGAGCCGTGCGGGCTGTGCTACCGGTACGCGATCGACCACGGCGTCGAGGCGATCTATGTCGCTGTCGATCGCGATGAGGTCGCCGCCTTCGGCTTCGACTACCGGGCCAGCTATCCAGCGTTCGGCATCACCGATGAACACCGGGCCGAACTGCTGCGCCCATTGCCCGTTGCGCGCGGCGACGAGCCGTTCACCCGCTACCTGCACACCACCATCACCGCCAGGAACGCGCCCGCGCGTCCGGCCACCAAATCGAGAGGAACACCATCATGAGCTGGCTCTACCTGGGCATCGCCGTCATCTTCGAGATCGCCGTCGGCATCGCGGCGGGCAAGGCGCAAGGCTTCACGAAACTGTGGTGGACCATCGGCACCCTGGTCAGCGGCGCGATCGCCACCTTCTTCCTCAGTCTCGCCCTGCTGACCTTCGACGTCGGTGTCGGCTACGCCCTGTGGACCTCCCTGGCAGGCGTCGGGATAGTCATGATCGGCGCCCTCTTCCTCTCCCAGCGCCTGACCTGGAAGAAGCTCCTCGGCATTGCCATCGTGATCGCCGGAGTCGTCGGCCTCAACCTCGCCGGAACCGTCTAGTTCCTGCTCATCCGATCACCGCAAAAGGACACGAATCCCTATGACCACCACATCACAGACCCTCACCCCGCCCGGCACGGAAAAGAAGGCCGGCCCCTGGGCGGCACTGCTCCTGGCCGGAGCCTTCGAGGTTGGCTACGCCCTCAGCGTCAACGGCAGCCAAGGCTTCACCAACCCTGCCTGGTCGATCGTCGCGATCGTCTTCTTCCTGTTCACGCTGTTCTTCCTCAGCGTCGCCCTGAAGAGGATCGACGTCGGCATCGGCTACGCCGTCTGGGCCGGCCTCGGTGCCATCGGAGCAGCGCTCCTCGGACCGGTCTTCTTCGACGAAACCCTCACCCCCCTCAAGGGATTCTGGCTGGCCGTGATCGTCACCGGAGTCGTCTGGCTCAAACTCGCCGACAGTCCCAAACTCGAACGAGCCCGGGCAACGAACTGAACCACACCACGACGACTCCCTCGCGGTCGCGTTCGGCCGCTGCCCGCCAGGAACGTTCCCGCTGGCCGGCCGGACGCGACGGAGTTCGGCGCCGACGACATCATGACCGCTCAGTCCGTGAGACCGGGGGGCCGGGAAAGTTGGCCTGGGGCCTGTCCTGGGATCGCGGTGCCTTCCCATGCCGCCGGATCCCCGTAGGTGAGGGCGGCGATGTGCCGAGCGGCGTCCATGGTGGCCTGCCGTCCGTCGCGGGCGAAGTACACCGCCGACAGCGAGGCCCGCATCAGAGCGCCATTACCCGCGGCTCGGTGGCCGCTGGGTAGTGGGCGGCGGCGGCCTGGTCCCAGGGCAGTCCGCGGGTCAGTACATCTTCGGTCTGTAGTCCGACGTCCTTGGGCTCATCAGTGGCCCACCGTTGAAAGCGGGCAAAGATGTCCGGCAGGTTCAGGCCGTCATGTTCCAGCAGTGACTCGGCTACATCGGCCGCCCTCTGCAAGAGGTCAGAATCAAATTCATGTGAACCCATGTAGTAGTGCTGCCACGGGCCGTCACCGACACATTCCATACCGTCTGAGTCAACCTGCTTCTCCACGGTGCTCATCACCACCGCGACGCCGTTCACGTCGTAATAGGTGAAGTACTGCGAGGCTTCGGGGAGCCAAGAGGCGGCGAGAGGCAGGGAAACGATGAGAGGGCGGCAGCGAACGTGTTCACGTCTCTCGTCGAGTTACCTTCGGAGCCTGGTTGTCGTGCCCTCACGGTCGTTTCATCGCGGCTATTCGCCGTGCCCCTGGCGCACCGAGGCTCCTCGTGCCCGCGTTCCGCGTAATTCAGTAATTTCAGATGTCTCGGCGATTTCAACCTGCAGGTCAAAGCGTTGGGGCTTAACCATGTGCTTCATCATGAGGACAACGGCCGCCAGATTTTTGTGACCAAGTGGTCAATATCGCCGCTATATCGACCTGCGCTAAATCTCTTTTGATCGATCAACTGCCCGTCCCGCGTAAGGAGAAGCATGCAGAAAGTCACTTGGCTCCACCGGCTGGGCCTCGTCTCAGCGGTGGTCGCGCTCGGCCTGGCAACCACGACCGTGGCCGCGCATGCCGACGGCTATGACACTCCCCGCAGCGCCACTGCTCGGGGGGCGGGCAGCACCTACGCCGCCGGGCTGGCGGCGGCCGAACAGCGGGCCCGGCAGGCCGTCCTCGCGGTCGGCCACGACTGCACCCCTGGGACCTACAGCGCGATGCTGATCTATTCCTCTCCAGGTGGCGGCACATGGGTCTTCGACTCCACCCACAACGCGATGTGCGTCGACTGATCAAGTTCTCAGCAGATCGGCCTCCGCAGGGGCGGAGGCCGGCCCTATCCGCGGGCATCCTCGATGTGGAGGAAGACCCTGGTCAGCAAAGTGTGGAGCTGGGCGCGTTCCGCGGCGTCCAGAGGTGCCAGCACCTCGTCCTCGACCGCTGACACTTCGGTGGCCAGGTCGGCGAGGGTGTCGGATCCCGCGGGGGTGAGCTTGACGTGGATGCGGCGGCGGTCTCGCGGGTCGCGGGTGCGTTCGACGTGGCCGGCGGAGACCAGTTCGTCCAGCACCTTGGTCACGTCGCTGGGGTCGATCGCCAGTGTGACGGCGAGGTCCCGCTGTGAGCGCGGGCCGGAGTCGGCCAGGGCGTCCAGGATCGCCATGTGCCACATGCGCACTCCACGCAGGGCGAGCCGGGAGGCGACACGGCCGCGTACGGCCTTGCCGGTTTTGGACAGCAGGTAGGGGGTCAGCGCCGCCAGGCGGGGTGGTGTCTTGGTCACCAAGTTATTGTAGGTTCACACCTATCATTGGTGTGGACCTACGATTGGAGCGGGAATGGACGGGTTCCACCCTCGTTTGCTGGCCGGTGACTTCGCTGCCGCCTTTCGCTTCTATGACGCCGTGCTCCCCGAGCTGATCGGCGCCGAGCGGATGAAGGGCACCGAAGCCGTCCGTACGCTCACTGGGACGTCGGCGGGCAGGGTGTGCTGACGCTGTTCGACCGCGAGGCCATGGCCCGGGTGGCTGGCACCGCACACCTGCCGGGGCACGGCTCTGCGGCGCAGGACGTGGTGATGTTCGTCAGCCGGGTGGCGGACGTGGATGCCGGCTACCGGTTCTGCCTGCGTCAGGGTGGCCTGGGCGTGGCACCGCCGGTGGACCGGCCGGAGTGGGGCGCCGGCCTTCGTACGGCACACCTGCGTGACCCGGAGGGCAATCTTCTGGAGTTGCAGGCGTACTGACGGCCATTTGCGCGCACCAGCTATGCGTCCAAGGCATTCCGTATGGTGGTGGCCAGGGCGGCGGCTTCCTCGGGGGTGTGCTCGATGATCCCGTTCTCTGCCATGAGTGCGTGGTACTGCTGCTGTTCGTACGGCACACCAGGCGGCAGAGCCGCGACGTGCCAGTGCAGGTGGGCGTTTCCCTGCTGGCTGCCCAAGGACAACAGGTACGTTCGCTCGCAGGGCACGCTCGCCTCCAGAGCCAGAGCGACTTGGCGCACAATCCGCATCACCGCGACGAACTGGTTCTCAGTAAGGTCTCGGACGACGTGTTCGATGTGGGCTTTGGGTGCTACGAGGACATAGCCCGGCAGCGCGGCAAAGCGGGCAAGAAACGCGATGTGCTCGCCGTCGTCGTAGACGATTTCCTCCGGCTGGGCGGGATCTCCGCTGACGATCGCGCAGATGAAGCACGGCCCCGTACGGGAACGGCGGCTGTAGTTTTCCACGTCGAACGGCACTCGCTTGATCGGACCAGTCATCACGGCCCTTTCTGGATAGAGTTCTCAACTCTGATCACGACATGATCGTCGTGCTATCAAGGACGGTCAGCAATGGCCTCGCCCCGCGCAGTCGTCCCTTGCCTTGGGAGGATTTACTGCATGTTGGCAGAGAAGCTTGCCGCACTCTCGCACATGATGACCGAGCACATGGCCATGCCGTTCCCGCCGGGCTTCCGTGGCCTCGATATCGAGGACCAGGACATGGTGATGCTCGACGCGGACGCCTATGGCCTCGCTGCGGGTGTCCTTGAGGGTCCGCTCAGCGCACGGCGTCGCTCTCACCTGACACGGCTGACGTCGGCGTTCGAGAAGGTCCTCTTGGTAATCGATGACCAATATGCGATCAAGTACTACACACATGGGCGAGACATGGTCGTATTGGCCGCCGAGATCGAGAGCCGGCTCGGCGAACGGAATCGTGAAGCAGACCCGCTGCTCGACGATCACTGAACACGGTGGGCTCCACTCCAGGTCAAAGGCCACATCCCCGTAAGCGGGATGTGGCCTTTGCCATCTACGTAGCGGGTGGGATTCAGTAACGGCCCGCGTCAGGCCGGGATCTGCTTCTCGTGCCAGGTGTAGTAGAGGTAGGTGCTGCCGGGTCCGGTCAGCGTGCCGTAGACCTGCCAGAAGCTGTTGGGGGCAAGCGAGTAGCGGAAGATCTTGTCCCCGGGCCGGTCGTCCACGAACGAGCTCTGTGAGCCGTTGTTCCAGATCCGTACCTCGATCGTGAAGGTCGAGGTGTCCGGGATGTCGAGGCAGATCTCGTACGTGTACGCCAATGGGCCGCCGATGTTGTAGCTGCGGCCGTCGATCGCGGGCCTCTCGACGTTGGTGGGGACGTAGCTGTTCAGGACCCGGGTGTATCCGCCTGCTGCGCAGTCGATGGCTGAGGTGGATGCGGATGCGGGACTGGTGCCGGTGAGCGTGGCGCCGAGGGCGACGGTGGCGACGAGAACGGAGATGGTGCGCTTCATGCCTCTCCTATCCGTGCGGTGACGCTCCAACCCAGTAGTTGAAGGCTGAACTGATTCTGGCGTGGATCACTACACCTGGACAAGACCGGGCAAGAACTCGTGCATTTTCGAGTCAAGCGGGACGTTCAGTTCATGCCTTCATGTCGCGGCCGGGACCGACAGGGCCAGGTGCGGCGCGGGATGCGGCGTCCGGCGCACGCGCCTGGGCTGGAGCCGGGGGAAGGCCGGTCGCAGTGGCGGCGGGCTCGGTACGGGACGTCCCTCGACCTCGGCCACCAGACCCGCGTCCGACACGTCGGCGACGAAGTCGTCCACATCGAGGTCGGTGCCGGTCTCCTCCCTTAGGCGGGCGCGGACCTGCTGGCCCTCCGCCTCGTACGGGTGCACCGCCGAAACGGGCACGACCCTGCTGTTCTCGCCCGTCGGGGCGAGCAGGGCACGAGAGGTCATGTGGGCTTGGTCCTCCGAGGGTGGCCGCCATGACGGCGGCGAAGCGGGTGTGAAGGCCGAGAGGTGGCCGTACGGCCTTGATGGCTGCGCTTGAGATGGCGCGGTGAGACCCCTTGCGCTCTCGCCCGTAACTACGGATAGTTACTAATTGACTACTCATAGTGAGGACACCATGACCCCCACATCGCGTCCCCGACACCGCCGCGCCTTCCGGGCCAGAGCCGTGGCGACGGCAACCCTCACCGGCGCTCTCCTGCTCCCCCTGCTCGCCGCGCCCTCCGCCACCTCACCGGCGCAGGCCGACGCCCGCACGGCCGCCGGCGCCACCTCGCCGCGCGAAGCCCTCCACCGGGCCGCCGGCCCCTGCGTCCAGCACGGCCAGGCCAACTACCCCGTCGAGTACTACTGGAAGAACGTGGCCGGCTGGCGACTGGGCAACGGGACCATCTCGGTCACCACCTCACCCAGCCTCTGGGGCGGGCGGATCGCGCCGGGCGGCACGTTCACCCTCACGCTGAGGCACCAGACCGCGAAGTGGCCGCTGGTCGTCAGCTCCTACACCACCACCTGGGACGTGTCGTCCCTGGTGGCCAACGCCACCGTCGTAGGACAGGTGCAGAACGGCTCCCTCGCCGGCAACACCCTGACCGTCCGTTCGCCGGGCGGCAAGACCGACCCCGGGCCGACGGTCATCACCTTCCGCGTCAACCCCGGAACCGTCGGGCGCAGCATGACCATCCGGCCGAGCGGCATCAGCAGCGTCATCGCGCTCCCGGGCCAGCTCGGCAACAACGCCGCCGCTCCGCCCATCCAGATCGTCAGCGGAAACACGATCTCGCCCACCAACGCCGCCGACGACACCGCCTCCACCACTCAGGACACGCCTGTCACCGTGCCCGTCCTGGCCAACGACACCGGTACGGCACCGACGATCAGCGCCGTCACCCAGCCCGCCCACGGCAAGGTGACCATCTCCGGCGACAAGGTGATCTACACCCCGGACAAGGACCGCGCCGGCATCGACACCTTCACCTACACCATCGAGACCGCCTGCGGCACCAGCACCGCGACGGTCACCGTCACCGTCGAGTGCACCCGCAAGCCCATCAACCTCGTCAACGGCAGCTTCGAGACCCCGCCGGTGACCAACTACCAGATCCTGCCCGATGCCTCCACCGACCCCGCCATCGGCTGGCGCACCACCGCCGGCGACCGCAAGCTGGAGTTCTGGCGCACCGGCTTCCAAGGCGTCCCGGCCGCCGACGGCCAGCAGTTCGCCGAGCTGAACGCCAACGAGGTCTCCACGCTCTACCAGGACGTCCCCACCGTCCCCGGCACGGTGATGACCTGGTCGCTCTATCACCGCGGCCGCCTGGGCACCGACGTGATGCGGGTGCTCATCGGCTCCCCGGCCGCCACCACCCCCCAGAACCCGAACGGGGCCTCCTCCCCTGACATCTCCGACGGCAACACCGCCTGGGGCCACTACAGCGGCACCTACGTCGTCCCCGCCGGACAGACCGTCACCCGCTTCGCCTTCGAGTCGGTCTCGGCCGCAGGCGGAAGGCCGACCTTCGGCAACTTCCTCGACGGCGTCGTCTTCCAGACCCCGCCCTGCCTGCCCATGACCAGCAAGGCCGCATCCAGGCAAACCGCCAAGGCGCACCGTCCGTAGGGCTCCCAGCCCAGACCGAAAGAGGGGGTGAGCCGCATGAGGGCCACCCCCGCTGCCGGCCGCCGCGGATGACCGCACCCTTCGGTGCGCCGCTCCCGTCCTCGACTCTGCCCGCCTACCACGCGAGGCCATTCGCTCGTGCACGCCGACAAGCCATCCCGGTCCGCCCGTCTTTGGTCCGCTCTGCGCCCCCGCACCCGCAGCGGCTCACCACGCAGGCCCCAGATGGCGCCCACGAACGCCGGCGACCCCGGCCGGCTCCCCGCCACCTCGACGGAAGGACACCTCATGGCCGTTCCTCAAAACCCCCCGCCCGGCGGATGCGGACAGCGCATCGCCCTGATCAACGGCAGCTTCGAAGCACCCGTCGTCTCCGACTTCGAGATCCGGCCCGACGCCTCGCACAACGACCCCCGCGCGGTGCCCGGCTGGCGCACCACCGCCTCCGACGGCCAGATCGAACTCTGGCGCACCGGCTTCCTGAACGTGCCCTCCGACGACGGCAAGCAGTTCGCCGAGCTCAACGCCAACATGGTCTCCACGCTGTACCAGGACCTGCCCACCACACCCGGCACCAAGCTGTACTGGAAACTGTCGCACCGCGGCCGCCAGGGCGCCGACACCATGGCGCTGCAGATCGGCCCCCCGCACGCCCCGGTGGAACAGGCGAGGATGACCGACGGCAACACCGCCTGGGGCCACTACACCGGCGAGTACGTCGTCCCGCCCGGCCAGACGATCACCCGGTTCGCCTTCAAGTCCATCTCCGCCGCCGGAGGCAACCCGGCAGTCGGCAACTTCCTGGACGGCATCATCTTCGGCACCGCCCCCTGCGTCGTGCTCACCAAGACCGCCATCCCCGAGGGCGAGGTCGAGGTCGGTGACGTCATCACCTACCGGGTGAACGCCAAGAACGAGGGCGGCGCCCCGGCCGACAACCTCCTCCTGACCGACGACATCCCAGCGGGCACGAGCTACGTCCCCGGATCCCTGCGCGTCATCGACGGCCCGAACAGCGGCGGCAAGAGCGACGCGGCCGACGACGACCAGGCGTACTTCGACGCCGAGACCGGCCGTGTCGTCTTCCACCTGGGCGACGGCGCCACCGCCCAGCAGGGCGGCCACCTGGCCTCGACCGCGGACGCGCCCGGCGGAACCACGGTGGAGTTCCGCGTCCGCGTCGAACGCGCCGGAGCCGGCCGCGAGATCGAGAACCAGGCCCGCGCCACCTACGACAACACCCTCGGCAACGCGCCGGACCACCTCACCTCGACCTCCAACGCCACCGCCACGCCCGTGAAGCGCGTCGTCGAGCTCGCCGTCGTCAAGGCCGCCGACCGTACCAAGGCCGCCGTCGGCGAGGCGGTCACCTACCACGTGGCCGTCACCAACGACGGGCCCAATGACGCCACCGGCGTCACGGTCGTCGACCAGCTCCCCGAAGGGCTGACCTTCATCTCCGCCACTTCCACCGCCGGCGGCTACGACCCGGCCACCGGTGTGTGGGACGTCGGCGCGATGGATGTCGGCACCACCCACACCCTCACCTTGCTGGCCAAGGTCACCCAGCCCGGCTCGCTCACCAACGCCGCCACCGCCACCGCCAACGAGACCGAGGGCCCCGTCACCGACGAAGTCGTCGTCTGTGCCCGCCTACCGGCCCCCTGCCTGCCCCATGGCGGCGGGTGCGGTTGCGGTGGAGGTTGCGGCGGCTGCTGACTGAGCCGTCGTACGACGACGCGCTGGCTCAGCCCTGCCGGGGGGAACGGATCAGCAGGGTGGCCAGCGCTTCGTCCGGGCCGACAGTGCTGTAGATGTGCGGGACGTCGGCCTGCCAGGAGATGTGCTCGCCCGGCGCGGCCACCAGAGGGGCGTCGGCCGGGCCGGCGCGCAGCACGCCCGCGTAGACCGTGACGTGTTCGGTCACGCCGGGGGCGTGGGGTGGCGAGTGTTGCACGATGCCGGGGCGGACGCGCATGCGCAGCAGCTCGTACGTCGCGGTCGGCTCCTCGAAGACCTCCAGCAGTGTGGCCGTCACGGCGGCGCCGGGCACGTGGACGGCCTCCGCGGGCGGCGCGCCGGGCTCCAGGACCAGGGCCGTCAACGGCACGCCCAAGGCTCCCGCCACCGCGTAGAGCGTCTCCAGCGTCGGGTTGCGGGTGCCCAGTTCCAGGCCGGACAGGGTGGCCTTGCCGATGCCGGCGCTGCGGGCCAGCGCTGACAGGGAGATGCCACGGGCCTCCCGCAGTCGCCGCAGCCGGCTCCCGATATCCGTCTCACGGCCGTGCACCCGGCAATCCTTGCATTCCTCCGCCGGGCTTGTCCCGCGGTGGCCACCTGGTTATGGTTCGTTCCGTAAACGGAACGATCGTCGGGGCCGCTGGACGGATCGAGGGGTGGGCATGCGGCTGCAGGCCGTCATGGCGGGGCTGGTCAGTGCGGTGGTCGGCTACGCGAGTTCGTTCACCGTCGTGCTCGCCGGGCTGCGGGCCGTCGGGGCGACGCCGGGGCAGGCCGCTTCCGGCTTGCTCGCCCTCTGCTGCGGCGTCGGGGTGGCGGCGATCTTCCTCGGGCTGCGGCACCGCATGCCGATCAGCATCGCCTGGTCGACCCCCGGCGCGGCGCTGCTGGTGGCGACCGGCCCCGTGCCCGGCGGTTTCCCGGCCGCGGTCGGCGCGTTCATCGTCTGCGCCGCGCTCATCGTCCTGGCCGGCCTTTCGCCCTGGCCGGCCCGGGCGATCGCCGCCATCCCGCGTCCGATCGCCGGCGCCATGCTGGCGGGCGTCATCCTCAGCCTGTGCACCGCACCGGTCCGTGCCGTCGTCGACATCCCGCTGCTGGCCGTGCCCGTCGTCCTGACCTGGGCGGTGTTGCAGCGGTACCTGCGGCAGTGGTCCGTTCCCGGCGCGCTCGTGGTGGCGGTCATCGCGATCGCGCTGCACGGGACCGGCGACGGCCTGGCCGGCGCCGCGCTGCGGCCCGCGGTCGAGCTGACCACCCCGACGCTGAACCCGTCCGTGGTGGTGAGCATCGCCGTCCCGCTGTTTCTCGTCACCATGGCCGCGCAGAACGTCCCCGGCATGGCCGTCATGGCGACCTACGGGTACACGCCACCCTTGCGTCCGCTCCTCGTCGTGACCGGCCTGGCGAGCGCGGCGGCGGCGCCGTTCGGCGGCCATGCCGTCAACCTGGCCGCGATCACCGCGGCGATGACCGCCGGCCCGGACACCCACCCTGACCCCGGCCGCCGATGGATCGCGACGGTGGCGCTCGGCGCCGGACAGCTGGCGCTCGGCCTCGGCGCCGGCCTGGCCATGGCTCTGGTGCTGCTGTCCCCGCCCGTGCTGGTCACCGCGGTGGCCGGCCTCGCGTTGCTGTCGGCGCTCGGCTCGTCGCTGGCCCAGGCCGTGACCGAGCCGGAGGGGCGGGAGGCCGCGGTGGTCACTTTCGTGGTCACCGCGTCGGGGATGACGATCCTGAGCATCGGCGCGGCGTTCTGGGGCCTGGTCGCGGGCGGCCTGACCGCGCTCCTGCTGCACCGGCGACCAGCGGTGGAACAGCGATCGCCGTCCACAACCCCGGCGGAACGCGCCGGCGTGCCGGCCGATCAGGCTTCGTAGTGGACGTGGCCGAGCATCGACGGTGATCATGTTGTAGGTGGCGATGCTCCGTTCACTGGCGGTCGGCCTGCTCAGCGGTGTGATCGCGGTGCCGCTCCTGTGGATCCAACGCGGCGAAGGCTTCGAGCACGCGCGGCTCGCGGCCCTGATGGCGCTGGACATGGGCCAGTTCGTAGGTGTCTCCGTCGGGCTGGTGGTCGGCTTCGTGCTCACCGCCACGGGCCGGTGGAGCCGTACCCCTGGTTATGTCCTGGGTACGATCACCGCCGCGTTCGGCGTGCTCGTGGCCACTCAGGCCTTGCCCACGATGAGCTGGGTCGACGGACGCCCCTCCGGTCTCGGCGATCCGGACGGCGAGTCGTTCATGGCATTTCTGGCCCTTGCCTCCGGCGGGTTCACGACCCTCGTGGGTCTCTCCATCGTCTTGTGGCGATGGTCCGGTTACGATCCGCGGACCGCCCCCGTGAAAGGCAGGCGGCGCCGATGAGCGTGGACCCGGTCACATCGGCGCAGGAGCGAGCCCTTCGCCATGTCGAAGCCCTGTCGTCAGGGGACCCGCTCGAACCCCGGTTACGGGTGACGCTCAACTTCCACCCCGACCGCCTGGTCGGCGACCGCGCCGCGCCACGGTTCGGATCCGCTCACTTCAGGCTGACGGCCGAGACTCTTCGCCGGACCACCTTCTGCTACCCGGACAGCTTCTGCGAGCCTTCGGCGTTCGGCGTCGCGTCCCGTATGGCGCTGATCGAGCTGGCCGAGGCCGACGACCCGGACCTCCTGGACGACTACATCGAGGCCCAGGTGCACGGGCCGGTCAGGCTCGATCGGGACGTGGAGGCCCTGGTCCTCGACCCCGGCTATCGCGGCACGGCCGTGGAGGACGCGGCCCGCCGGCTTCCGTGCCCGGTGGAATGGCATGCCGGCTTCCGTCTCACGGTCGAGCGGCTGCGGCGCCACCCTGACTACCGGGGGCAGGAGTACGTGGCGCTCGGCGCGGAGATCGCGGTCGACGGCCTGCTCGATCCGCGGATCATCGGAGACGCCGCCCGCACCGGGCACTACGACCTCCAGGCGCTGAAGAAGGTCTGGCACTGCCTGGCGCGCTTCGGCTCGCCTCAGCACCCGACCCGGCGGTGACGGCTTTTCAGGTGCGTGCGGGAAGACGATTCCGGCCTGCGGCGAAGGATGGGTGATCGAGACCGCAGACCCAGAAGGCAGACCGCATGCCGGAGACAAGAACGTGAGCGCCGAAGCGAGCGAGCAGGTGACCGACGCCGAGCTCGTCGCCCGGTACCGGCGCGACCCCCACCTGTTCACCGCCGTCCACGACCGCTACTACCGCGACATCTACCTGTACGTCGCGGGCCGCCTGGACACGCAGATCGCCGAGGACCTCGCCGCCGAGACGTTCCTGCTGGCCTTCGACCGGCGCGACCGGTACGACCCGGAACGCGGCGACCTTCGGCCCTGGCTGTTCGGCATCGCCACCAACCTGATCGCCAGGCACCGCCGCAAGGAGACCCGCCACTACAAGGCGCTGGCCAGGCTGGGGCCCGAGCCCGTCGTGGAAGGCCACGAGGACCGGGTCGTCACCTCTGTGGCCGCCGAGCGCATGCAGCCGCACTTGGCCAGGGCGCTGGCCGCCCTGTCCGGCGGCGAGCGTGACGTGCTGCTGCTCGTGGCCCTGGGCCAGCTCAGCTATGACGAAGTGGCTCAGGCGCTCGGCGTCGCCGTCGGCACCGTGGGCTCCCGGCTCAGCCGGGCCCGCAGCAAGATCATCGCCCTCATGGACAAGGAGAACGCCCGTGGATGACCTGGACGCCGTCGCGACCCTTCTCGCCAAGCCCGAACCGCCCGCCGAGGCGGTCGCCCGCAGCAGGGAACGTCTTCAGGACAGGATGAGGCGGGGCCGCGCTCGCCGGCGCCTGCCGGTGCTGGGCATGGCGGTGGCCGCCGCGGTGACCGCCGCCGTGATCGTCACCAGTGTGTTCCAGCCCGCCACGGCGCCGGTCTCGGGCAGGGACGTCCTGCTCATGGCGGCGGCCAGCGCCGAGCACATCCCCCAGGGCACGGGGACCTATTGGCACGTCACCCGTACGTGGCAGGTCCCGGACGGGCCCAGTGCGCAGGAGAGCTGGACCGCCCGCGACGGCCGCCGCTGGTCCAGGAACGAGCAGTACGCCACGCCCGAATCCGTCGTCGAGGACCCGGCACCGTTCAGACTGATGGGCGCCGAGATCGGGTTCGAGGAGCTCGAAGGGCTTCCGACGGATCCGGAGAAGCTGAAGGAGCGCATCGCCGGGCTGCCCCGCCATGACAGCTCCATGCTTCCCGCCGACCGGGAAGGCGGTCTCGTCTCTCCGCTGATCACCCTGATCACGGAGCTGCCGACGCCCGCCCAGGTGCGTTCGGCGGCGTTCGAGGCTCTCGCCACGACGCCGGGGGTCAGGAACGCGGGGCCGGTCGAGGGCGGGCAGGAACTGCTGATCCCGCTCTCCGGGGAGCTGGAGATCAGAATGGTCGTCGATCCTGAGACCGCCCGGGTGGCGCGCGCCAACATCCTGCTGACCGCCGAAGGAGGCGCGGCGCTGAGCAAGTCGTACATCTCGGTGACCACCGAGTGGACGGACGAGCTCCCGCGCTGATACGCGTTCAGGTGCGGTCGAAGGTCTGGACGGTGAGCAGGCAGGCGAACGCCGCGAGCGCGAGCGCGGTCCGTACGAGGTGCAGGCTCAGCCACCGCCGGCGGCTCTCCTCCCAGTCGGCGGGCAGCAGGTCGGGGTCCCAGGCGTCTGCCAGCCGGTTGAGGGGCTCCAGGCCCGTCAGGGTGAGGGCCACGGTGAGGATCACCAGGATCAGGGCGGCCGCGGTGAGGCCGAAGGCGAACCATCCGCGTCGCCACGACAGGGCCGCGGCGACGACCAGCGCCGCGATGCCGACCAGCAGCAGCGGCGGCATGGCCCTGCCGTAGTCGACGTTGAGCGCCTGCCAGTACCTGACGTACGCAGGTCCCGGCAGGCGGGCCACGGACGGGGCGAGCACGACGAAGACGACGCCGCCCGCGTACAGGCCGATCAGCAGCAGCGCGAGCGTCCTGGACGCGGTCAGCACCACAGACACCGGCATCTCCAAAATTCGACTAGAATCAGACGCTTTCATTAGAAGAGCTTCTAGTCAATATGGTTCTGGAATCATGGCTGGCGATGACTGAGCAGAAGAAGCGCCGCCCCTACTCCAGCGCTCTACGGCAGGGGCAGGCCGAGGCCACGCGGCAGAGGATCGCGGGCGCGGCGCGGGAGCTGATGATCAGGAAGGGCTACGCGGACACGACCATGGCCGAGGTCGCCCGGGAGGCGGGGGTGGCGCTCCAGACGCTGTACACGTCCTGCCCGGGCGGCAAGCCCGCCCTCGCCAAGCTCGTCTACGACATCACGCTGGCCGGCGACGCCCGGCCCCTGCCGCAGAGCGACCGCCCCGAGGTGCAGGCGATCATCGACGAACCCGATCCCCTACGCAAGCTGGCCCGGTACGCCGCCATGGCCACCGGGATCCTGCGGCGCGTCCAGCCCGTGCACCGCGTCCTGCGCTCGGCCGCCGCCGCCTCCCCGGCCGACGCGGGGCTCCAGGAGGTCCTGGCCGACATCGAACGCGAGCGGCTGAAGGGCAGCCACGGCCCGGCCCACCACCTGCACGCGCTCGGGGCCCTGCGGCCGGGCCTCACTCCGGCCAGGGCGGCCGAGCAGATCTACGTCCTCACCTCGACGGAGAACTTCGAGAAGCTGACCGAGGTCTGCGCATGGACCGAGGCCGAGTACGAGGAATGGCTCGCCGGGATCCTCGCGGCCACCCTCCTCCAGGGTTGACGCCGCCGGCGGTCATTGGGGAGGATCGATCTTCGACGATCATCCAGAGGATCCGAGGGGCCTGGCCCTGTGACGGTCCGGCAACCTGCCCAGCTCGGGCAAGGTGCCAACGCCAGGAACGATGAGGAAGGTCTGATGAGCATCCGGCTCGACGTTCCCGTGCTCGCCGGCTCCCTGGTACGGCTGGAGCCGTTGACGACGGACCACGTGGCGGACCTGGCGGAGGCCGCCGAGGAGGACAGGGCGTCCTACGGGTTCACGCTGGTTCCGGATGGGCGAGGGATGCGGGGATATGTCGCGGCGCAGCTGGCCAGGGGCGGGCTGACGCCGTTCGCGCAGATCCGCGTACGTGACGGGAAAGCCGTGGGGTGCACCGCGTTCTGGGATCCGCGGCCCTGGCCGGATCGGCCGGGCTCCCTGCGGGCGATCGAGATCGGCTTCACCTGGCTCGCGGCGTCGGCGCAGGGCACCGGGATCAACGCCGAGGCGAAGCTGCTGCTGCTGGGGCATGCGTTCGAGAGCATCGGCGTCGCGCGGGTCGATCTGAAGACCGACGCCCGCAACCACCGGTGCCGGCGTGCGCTGGAGCGGCTCGGCATCGGCTTCGAGGGTGTCCTTCGCAACTGGTCGATGTCCTGGGCGCCCGGCGAGGAGGGGATGTTGCGGGACTCGGCGATGTTCGCGGTGGTCTCGGGCGAATGGCCGGCTGTCCGGCAGGTCCTCACGACCCGGCTGGCCTCGGCGTCGATGCCTGGCCCGGGCCGAAGCGGTGGCGGTACTGCAGGGGGGTGAGGCCGATCCTGCGGCGCATCAGCGCGCGCAGGTTGGCGGCGGTGCCGAGGCCGGTGTGCCGGGCGACCGTCTCGAAGCGGGACTCGCCCCGTTCGATCAGCCGGCACGCCAGGGCGAGGCGTTCGCCCGTCAGCCACGCCAGCGGGGTGGTGCCCAGTTGCGCCTGGAAGCGGCGGTGCAGGGTGGCCGCGCTGACCGAGGCGCGCGCCGCCAGGTCGGACACCGTGAGCGGGGCGTCCAAATGCTCCTGGGCCCAGGCGAGTACGGGCGCCAGCGATTCGTCGGGCACCTCGGGCACGGGCCGCTCCACGAACTGCCGTTGCCCGCCGTCGCGATGGGCGGCGAAGACCAGCCGGCGGCTCACCGAGTTGGCGACCTCCGCGCCGTGGTCCCGGCGGACGAGGTGCAGGCCGAGGTCGAGCGCGGCCGAGCTCCCCGCGGCGGTGAGGATGTCGCCGTCGTCCACGAACAGCACGTCCGTCTCGAGCCGGACCGAAGGGAAGCGGGCCCGGAAGGAGTCCGCCCACTGCCAGTGCGCGGTGGCCCGGCGCCCATCGAGCACCCCGGCCTCGGCCAGGGTGAAGGCGCCGCTGCAGAAGCCGACCAGGCGGGCGCCGCGCACGTGGGCCCGGCGGATGGCGTCGAGCACGGCGGCTCTTCTGGGCACCTCGACGTCGGGACGGTTCGGGACGATCAGGGTGTCCGCCGATTCGGCCGCCTCCAGGCCAGCGACGCCCGTGAGGGTGAAGAACCCGTCCCTCATCGGGGTGCGCGGCTCGGGGGAGCACAGGCGGAAGTCGTACAGGTCGCGGCCGAGCTCAGGCCGGCGCAGGCCGAAGACCTCGGTCGCGCAGCCCAGCTCGAACGGGTTGGAGTTCTCGTCCACGATCACGACGACCCGGTGCGCGCCCCCGGCTCGGGCGTTGTGCGAGGATTCTTGCGCCATGTGCTATTCCTAGCACTCACGCCGTGCGGGTCCGGTGGGCCAGGATGCACTCGTGAACCTCGAACCCATCGCCCTCAGCCAGGCCCTGGCCTCCTTCGACGCCCTGTGGAGCCCTCGCATCGTCACGCGCGTCAACGACTACGACGTACGCGTCGCCAAGGTCGAGGGCGAGCACGTCTGGCACGTCCACGACGACACCGACGAGTTCTTCCTGGTGCTCGAAGGGGAGCTGGACATCGCCCTGCGTGAGCCCGGCGGGGAGCGTACGGTCCGGCTCCCCACGGGCTCGGTGTTCACCGTTCCGCGCGGCACGGAGCACCGGCCGTCCGCGCCCGGCGGGGCGGCGATCCTCATGTTCGAGCCCACCGGGACGTCGTCGGTCGGCGACCGCCACGCCGAGGTCCCCGGCCACGTCGACGCGACGACGGGGCACCCGCTCGGTCTCTAGGAGAGCTGCGCGAGCGACATGCTGTTGCCGTCGGGGTCGATGATCTCGACGTGGCGCACCCCGTTGGAGTAGGTCTCCACCGGTTCGTGCTCGATGCCGTACGCGGCCAGGCGGGCCAGGATGTCGTCGAGGTCGGTCACACCGAACGTGATCATGGTGCCGCCCACGCGGGAGGCCCGCACCGGCCGGTCGTCGATGACGAGCCAGGCGTTTTCGCCGGTCTGCCACAGGTGTTCCTCGCCGAGGATCTCGTCCGCCGGTCGGCCGAAGAAGGCTTCGTACCACTTCAGGGAGATTGTCCGGTCACGTACGCACACCACGCTGTGCATGTCCACGGGAACGCTCCTCATGAGTTCGGTCGTCTCGAAAGGGAGACCACGTCCGAGCCTGGGATTCATCGGAGCACGGCGCGGGAGCGGGCGATCTGGTCGCGGGTGCGGGCGGACCAGAGGTGTTCGTTGAGCGGGTCCAGCCGGTCGAGGCAGGCGGTGAAGTGGGCCAGCGCCACCCGTTCGTCGCCCCGCCACCGGCTGATCTCGCCCAACGTGTACGAGATCAGCGCCTGCCCCCGCGTGTCCCCCGCGTTCACGAAGAGCTGCGCGCACCGGGCGAGCATGACGACGGCGGTGTCGTGGCGGCCCAGCGCGGCCTCGGCCTGGGCCAGCCGGTGCAGCGACAGCCGTTCGCCGGTCTCCCATCGCAGCTCGCGGCAGAGGTCGAGGCTGGTCCGGTAGTGGCCGATCGCCTCCTCGACGCGGCCCGTCTCGTAGCAAGCGATGCCGAGGGCGCGCAGGAAACGGGCCCGATGGAGGGCGCTGTGGCCGTCGAGGTGGGCGAGGGCCCGGCGGCAGGTCGCCCCGGCGGCGTCGTGCCGGCCCAGGTAGAACTGGATCCCGGCGATCTCGGACCACGCGCTCAGCAGGCCGTGCCCGTCGCCCAGCGCGTGGAAGCGCTCGGCGGCCAGCGTGGCGGCGGTGAGCGCGGAGCCCAGGTCGTGCTCCAGGGTGGCGGCGACCCCGAGCAGCGCGTACGCCGCCGCGTGCCGGTCCCCCGCCCGCGAGCAGCGGCCGAGCAGGTGGCGGAACTCGTCCGCGACCGTGCCGGCGCGCCGGCGGTCCACCTCGGCGTCGGCGCTCACCAGCCGCAGGCGCGTCTCGGTGCCGGTGTCCCCCGCCGTCGCGGCGGCGCCCGCGACCGTTCCCAGTAGGCGTACGGCCTCGTCGTGGAAGCCGCGCACGACGAGGAACGGCGCCAGCGCGTACGCGAGACCGGCCGCCTCCCGCACCAGCCCGGCGTGCGCGGCGGCCTCGGCCACGGCGACGAGCACGCCGCGCTCCGCCGCCAGCCAGGCGCCGCCCTCCGGACAGGGCGGCGTCCTCGGCGGCACGTCCGGTGGCGGCGGCGCGAAGGCGAGGGGCAGCTCGGCAGCGGCGCCGGCGGCGCGGGCGCGGGCCTCGGCGGCGACCCGGCGCAGGGCGGCTGTCCCGCGTTCGCCGCTCTCCTCGGCGCGGAACAGCTCGCCGGCGAAGCCGCGCAGCAGGTCGTGCATGCGGTAGCGGGGCTGGGCCGCGGCGTCGGCCGCGCCGGCGGTGATCAGCCCGGCGACGGCCAGCTCCTCCAGGGAGCCGTCCACGTCGTACGCGCTCGTCCCCGCCAGCGCCGCCACCGTCCAAGCCGCCACGCCGTCGGCGGCCACCGACCCGAGCAGCCGGAACGCGCGCCGCGCGGGCGGCGACAGCGTCGCGTAGCTCGCCTCGAACGTGGCCCGGACGTCCAGATGGCCCGCGCGCAGCTCGTTCAGCGCCGAGCCCCGTCCTGATCCCTGTGCGAGCCGGCGCGCCAGCTCGGCCACAGGCCAGGCCGGGCGGGTGGCGAGGCGCGCCCCGGCGATGCGCAGGGCGAGCGGCAGCCGCCCGCAGGCGTCGAGTATCGCCTCCGCCGCCGCCGGGTCGCTCGCCACCCGGTCCGCCCCGGCCACGCCCGCGAGCAGCGCGCGGGCCTCGGCCGGCGTGGGCACGTCCAGCGCGTACGTCACCGCGCCCGGCAGCGCCGGCAGCGGCCCGCGCGAGGTGAGGACGACGGCCGAGCCCGGCGTGCCCGGGATCAGCGGCTGCACCTGGGCCTCGCCGGCCGCGTCGTCCAGCAGCACGAGCACCGCGCGGTCGGCGATCATGGCCCGGTACGTCGCCGCCCGCTCCTCGGTGGAGGCGGGCACCCCGGCCGAGTCCACGCCGAGCGCCCGCAACAGCTCGGCGAGCAGGTCGGACGGGTCGCGGGGCGAGGCTGACGCGCCGTGCAGCCGGACGAAGAGCTGGCCGTCGGGGTACCGCTCCCTGACCAGGTGCGCGACGTGCACCGCCAGCGTGGTCTTCCCGACCCCGGGCGGCCCGGACACCGTCACGATCGCCGGCGCCCTGCCGCCCGCCGCGTCGGAGACCTCCAGGGCGGCGACCAGGTCCCGGGTCTCGCGCTCGCGCCCGGCCAGGTCGGCGATGTCGGCGGGAAGCAGGCAGATCCCCGTCCACGCGGGCTCCCGTACCGTCTCCAGCTCGGGAGCGGGAACGGGAGCGTCGTCGAGGACCGCCGCGTGCAGCTCGCGTAACTCCTGGCCGGGCTCCAGGGCCAGCTCGGCGACGAGGACCGCGCGGGCCCGCCGGTACGCCTCCAGCGCCTCGGCGCGCCTGCCCGCCCGGTGCAGCGTCAGCATGAGCCGGTGCCACAGGCGTTCGTTGAACGGCGCGGCCTCCACCAGCGCGGTCAGCTCGCCGACGAGCTCGTCGTACAGGCCGAGCCGCAGGCGCACGTCGATCCAGCCGAGCCGGGCGCTCTCCCGGCGTTCCTCCAGCTCGGCGATGCGCGCCTGCATCGTCGCGGCCAGCGTCACGTCCTCGGCGGGCCGGCCGCGCCACAGCGCCAGCGCCCGCGCGAACAGCCGGTTCGCCGTGGCGGGCTCCCCGCGCGCCGCCTCCAGCCTGGCCTCACGTACGGCCTCCTCGAAGGCGAGCACGTCGAGCCGGTCCGGGCCGAGGCACAGGCGGTAGCCGTGCGGCACGGTCTCGACCTCGATCTCCGCGCGGCGCAGCGCGGTGAGGTACGTCTGCAGGTTCGGCAGCGCGGACCGGGGCGGGTCGTCCCACACCGAGGCGATCAGCCGGTCCCTGGTCAGGACGGTGTTGGGGTGGAGCAGGAAGACGCCGAGCACCGCGCGCGCCTTGGCGGCCAGCCGGACGGGCCGCCGCGCGTCGGTGACCTGGACGGGCCCGAGGATCGCGAAGTCCACCTTCGTCTCCCGGCACGATCAGCGGTTCTGTCCTTCTATGGCGACCCTATGCGGTTTGTGTGGGCCGGTGGAGGAGGTTGATCGGAAACGACGGAAGGAGGTGAACGCGGTGAAGATCGAGGTTCGCAAGGTCGAGGCCGTCAAGGCGACCCAGTTCATGACCTGAGGCACCGCCTCCCAGTCGGCCGGGAGGCGGTCCTGCCGCCTCCCGGCCAGTCCCCGGCCCGACGAACGATGCGGACAGCGCGATGCAGGTGATGTTGAAGGAGTGCGCCTGGGAGCCCCTGGGCGACGAGCTGGTGGTGGTCCACGACCCGCGCGAGGCGTACACGCTGGCCGATCCCGACGGGCGGATCGCGGCGCTCCTCGACGAGCTGGCGCGCGGGCCGGCCACGGCCGAGGAGCTGAGCGCGCGGCTGGCCGCGCGGGGCGTCGCCGTCACGGGGGACGACGTCCGCGCGGGGCTCGCCGGGCTCGACTCGCTCGGCCTGGTCGAGGACGCCGCAGAACGATTCCTCAGCGAACCGGACGCCAACGAGCGGCATTTCTCCAATCTGACGTTCTTCGGGGCCTTCGCCCGGCTGGACACGTCGCGGGCGGAGTTCGTCCGGCGGCTGCGCGACTCGCACGTCCTCGTGCTCGGCGCGGGCGGCGGCGGCTCGGCCCTGGTGCAGTGCCTGGCCGGGCTCGGCGTCGGCGCGCTCACGCTGGTGGACCGCGACGACATCGCGCCGCGCAACTTCGCCCGCCAGTTCCTCTACCGGTACGCCGACGTCGGCCGGTCGAAGGTGGACCGCGCCGCAGAATGGGTGCGCGAGTACGACCCGGACATCCAGGTACGCGCCGTGGACCGGTGGATCTCCGGCCCCGACGACCTCAAGGACCTGACCGAGGACGTCCACGTGATCGCCGGCGGCCTCGACGGCGCGCCCGACGCGAACCTGTGGGTGAACGAGGCGGCGTTGCGCGCCGGCGTCCCGCTGGTCGCCGGCGGGATGACCCGGACCCAGCTCATCTACTTCTCCGTGGACCCGGGCCGGAGCGCCTGCCTGCTCTGTGACGAGTCCGACCTGCCGCCGGCCGACGGACGTACGAGCGCGGCGGTCGCGCAGCGGCTCAGCCGCGGACTGCGGCTCGCCAACGGCCTCACCGGGCCGATGGCGATGCAGGTCGGGTCGCTGGTCGCCTACGAGGTCATGCGCTACCTGACCGGCGTCGAGCCGCCGCGCGCGGCCGGGTCCCGGGTGGTGCTCGACCTGCTGAACGGGCTCGTCCCCGTGTGGCAGCCGTTCCCCCGCGACCCGGACTGCCCGGCGTGCGCGCTGGCCCGGCGGTGACCCCATGACCGGCCCCATGACCGGCGGGGTACGGCTGCGCCCGCTCACCGTGGTCGAGGAGGGGGACGAGGCCCTGGTCGGCGACCCCGCCACCGGCACCTTCGTCGCCATGCCCGCCGTGGGCGGAGTGGTGATCTCGGCGCTGCTGCGCGGCGCGAGCCAGGAGGAAGCCGCCGCCGAGGCCGAGGCGTTCGCCGGTGAGCCCGTGGATCTGCCGTCGTTCGTTGCGACGCTCGCCGAGCTGGGCTTCCTCGACGACCGACCGGGCGACGACCGGCCCGGCGACGTCCCACCCGGCGACGGTCGGGCGGGCGCGGAACGCCAGGCCGTGCGTACCGCGCCGATCCAGATGCGGCGCTGGATCGCTGGGGTGAGCCGGCGCGCCGCCCGCCCGTTCTTCGGGCGGGCGGCCTGGGCCTGCTATCTCGCCCTCGCCCTGTTCTGCCTGGCCGTCTTCGTCACCTCACCGTCGCTGTTCCCGAGCCCGGAACGGGACGCGTTCCTGCTCGACGACGTCGGGCTGAGCGTGCTGCTGCTCATGCCGTTCGTCCTGGTCTCGACGGCTCTGCACGAGGGCGGGCACTGGCTGGCCGCCCGCGCGATCGGCCTCAGGTCCCGGTTCGGGGTGGACCGGCGGATGATGCTGCTCGTCCTGGAGACCGACCTCTCCCAGCTCTGGACGGTGCCGCGCCGCCTCCGCTACGGGCCGCTGCTCGGCGGGATCGCGGTGGACGTGGTCGTGCTCAGCCTGCTGCTGACCGCCCGGTTGCTGATCCGGCAGGGGGTGTGGTCGCCGGCTCCCGCCGTGGACGCGACGCTCGCGGTGTGGGTGTTCGTGAAGCTGGCGGGCCTGCTGTGGCAGTGCATGGTGTTCCTGCGTACCGATCTGTACGCGGTGCTGGTCAACGCGCTCGGCTGCCGCGACCTGTGGCGGGTCAAGACCCTGCTGCTGCGGCGGGCGTTCGGCCGGCTCACCCCGGCCCAGGCCGCGGAGCTGGTCGCGGCCGGGCCGGCCGACCTACGGGCCGGGCGGTGGTTCCGGTGGGTGTGGCTGGCCGGGTTCGCCGGGGTGCTGGCCTGGTTCGTCTTCTTCGTGCTCCCTGTCGTGGTCGCGACGCTGGCGTGGACGGCCGACCGGCTCGTGCTGGGGCCGTTCGAGCCACGGTTCTGGTACGCGCTGCTGTGTGCCGCCCTGCTGCTCGGGCCGTACGTGCTGGCCCTTTTCCTGGCGGTACGGGAGCGCGTGCGGCGCTAGGCGCTCGGGTTGAGCAGCTCCGTGACGCGGAGGAACCCGTCGTCGCCGTGGCCCTGTCCGATGACGCGGCGGGCCAGCCCTTCGGCCGCGCGCATCACGCTCGCGTCGATGCCGTGGGCCTCGGAGGTGTGGACGATGTGGGCCATGGACGACACCGCCGAGGTGATGGGGTTCCCCTCGCCGGAGTACGTGCCGCTGTCCGCGTCCGCCGCGCCCTCCTCGAAGAGCGGCGGGAGGATCGCGCCGATCCCCTGGGCGAACGGCGCCAGCTCCCGCGCGCTGATCCCCTCGGCCCTGGCCACCGCCAGGGCGTGCGCGTACCCGGCCATCGCCGTCCAGAAGATGTCGAGCAGGGCGATGTCGTACGCGGCCGCCCTGCCGACGTCCGCGCCGAGGTGGGTGTGGGTGCCGCCCAGGGCGTCCAGCGTCGGCCGGTGCGCGCGGTAGAGCTCCTCGGGACCGCTGTGCAGGAACACCCCGGCCGGGGTGCCGATGGTCGGGGTCGGCGTCATGATGGCGCCGTCCAGGTAGCCGATGCCGTGGTCGCCCGCCCAGGCCGCGGTGTCCCTGGCCCGGTCGGGGGTGTCGGCGGTCAGGTTCACCAGCGTGCGTCCCTTGAGCGCGTCGGCCACCTCGGGCCGCCGTACGACGGCGTCCACCGCGTCGTAGTTGACGACGCAGATCACGGTCAACGGGCTCGCGCCGGCCGCCTCCTCCGGCGACCGGGCGACGGCCGCGCCCCGCTCGACCAGCTCCCGCTCCTTGCCCGGCGTACGGTTCCACACGGTCGTCCGTACGCCGGCGGCCAGGAAGGCGCCGGCCAGCGCCCGGCCCATCGGCCCCAGGCCGAGCACGGTGACGGCAGACTGTTGGGTGTTGGAGGTCATGCCTCAGCTCCTCAAAATGAGCAATAAAAGATGAAAAAGGGGACGACGATGACGCGCAGCCGCGCCCGGGACCCGAACGTCTGCGGGGTGACCGCCGCGATCGCCGTGATCGACGGCAAGTGGAAGACGATGCTGCTCTGGCTGCTGGAGTCCGGCCCGCACCGCCCCGGCGAGCTACGCCGGCTGCTGCCGGGGCTCACGGAGAAGGTGCTGACCCAGACGCTGCGCGAGATGGAGGCCGACGGACTGGTCCACCGGGAGGTGCACGACGTGCGCCCGCTGAAGACCGTCTACTCTCTGACCCCGTTCGGCCGCGAGCTCTCCGAGGCCCTGGAGCCGCTCTCCGACTGGGGCCACCGCCGCCTGGAGAAGCTGGCCGAGTCGCGCCCAGCCTCCTGAACCACCGCCGACCCCCCGCTTCACCTGCTTGTACGGACCCCTCCGGCCCGCACGACCAAGCTTCGCCCCGTCCGGGCCCGGCCGACAAGTACCCACAAAAAGGTGGCTATCCCGTGTCATCCCCGCTCAAGCGTGAGCAGCGGCTCGGCGAACACGGGGGCCGGGGCGTCGGGGTCCTCGGCGACGGCCCGTTCCAGGCTGCGCAGGCCGATCTCCTGCTCGTCAGGGGTGAGGTGGGCGAAGAACGACAGGGTGCGCAGGCGGAGCCGGTCGAGCACGTCGCGGCGGGTGCCGGAGGAGGGTTCGGTGACCGTGGTGAAGTCGGTGACGCGCCAGCCGGTCGCGGTGAACATGGCGATGACCTCGTGCAGCGGCTGGAAGAGCGCGGTCTCGATCTCGTGGGCCCGGGGAAAGTGGTCCAGCCACCACGGCCGGGGGTGGTGGTCGCTGAAGTTCGCGCGCAGCAGGAGGCGTCCGCCGGGGCGGAGCGCTCTGGCGAGCTCGTGGACGGCCCGCGGCTTGTCCGCCACGTGGTGCCAGGACAGGAACATGAGGGCGTAGTCGGCGCTCGCGGCCGGCACCGGCAGGCTCTCGGCGCGGCCCTCCACGTAGCGCACGCCGGGCCGCGCGGGCTGGGCCTCGGCCACCTCGCGCATGCGGACGGACGGCTCGACGCCGGTGACCGGGCCGAACGCGCCCGCCAGCGCCGGGGTGAAGCGGCCGGTCCCCGAGCCGACGTCGAGGCCGGTCAGGGGGCGGCGGCCGGGCAGCACGGCCGCGAAGGCGTCGATCCAGACCTTGAGCTGCCGCTCGGTGAGCGCCCGGCCGCGGGCGTAGTGCTGGTGCTGCTCCCTGTCGTAGTCGATCCGTCTCATCGCGGCTCCCCGTGCTCGCTCGATATATCGACCCGATACATCGCGACGATATGCCGCGCGACGTCACCCCGCAAGGCCGCGGCGGAGCACCCTGCCGGGAAGCGCGCCGGACGCGCCGGCGTCGAGGCGGAAGCCGTCGCCCGACGCTCGCCTGTCGACCACGACCACCCCGTTGACCAGCACGAAGTCGATGCCGGCCGGCGCCGCCGGTGCGTCGAACGTCGCCCGTTCCCCCACGGTCGCCTCGTCGAACACCACCACGTCCGCCCACGCCCCGGCCCGCAGCACGCCACGGTCGGTCAGCCCCATCAGCGAGGCGGGCAGCGAGGTCATCTTCATGACCGCCGTCTCCAGCGGCAGCGCCCGCTTCTCCCGCACGTACTCGCCCAGCACCTTGGGAAAGGCCCCGTAGCTGCGCGGATGGCACGGGGCCAGCCACGGCTGGTTGAACCCATCGGTGCAGACCGCGACGTACGGCAGGGACAGGTAGCGCCGGACGGCGTCGTCGCTCGTGCTCAGGTCGCTCCCCATGACGGCGTCGGAGCGCTCGTCGGGCAGCATCTCCAGGATGAGCTCGGCCTCGGCCTCCGGGCCCGGGGTGAGGCCGCGCGCGGTCAGGATGCCGGCCAGCGTCGTCCCCTGCCACCGGCGCCCGTCGCCGTCGGTCCAGTCGAACACCACCACCAGGTCGCCGTCGCCGCCGTGGTAGCGGACGATCCGGTCGACGATGCCCTCCTTGATCCGGAGCCGGTGGCGGGGGTCGGTCAGGTAGGTGTCGAGCAGCGTCGCCCGGCCGGCCGCCAGGTGCTCGCCGGGGATGAAGATGGAGGGGTTCCAGCCGAAGAACGTGTACGGGTACTGGTCGCCGGCCACGTCGATGCCGTCGGCGCGGGCCGCCTCGATCGCGCCGATCACCGCGTCCGTCTTCCACCAGTTGCACACGCCGTCGGTCTTGAGGTGGGAGAGCTGGACGCGGGCGCCGGAGTCACGGCCGATCCTGATGCCCTCCTCGACGGCGGCGAGCAGGTGGTCGCCCTCGCTGCGCATGTGGCTGGCGTAGAAGCCGCCGTGCTCGGCGACGACGGCGGCGCACGCGATCAGCTCCGCCGTACGGGAGGACAGGCCGGGGACGTACTCGAGCCCGGTGGACATGCCGAACGCGCCGTCCGCCATCGCCTTGCCGAGCAGGTCCCGCATGGCGTCGATCTGCTCGCCGGAGAGCTCCTCGGCACCGGCGGGGACGCCACAGGCGTCGCGTACGTACCCGTGCCCGGCGAGCGTGCCGAAATTGACCGCGGGAGGGGCTTGGTCCAGGCGGCCGAGAAGCTCGCCCGGCGCCATTTCCGCCATTCCGCAATTACCGGCGAGGACCGTGGTGATGCCCTGCATGAGGTAATTCTTGAACAGCAGGTGCCCGGGATCGCGGAACAGGTCGAGATCGGTGTGCGTGTGAATGTCGACGAAGCCGGGACACGCCACCCGCCCGCCCGCCTCGATCACGTCGGTGCCGGGTCCGATGAGCGCGGCCACCTCGGCACAGTCCCCGACCTGGCTGATCCTGCCCCCGGTGATCGCCAGCGCCGCCGCGCGCGGCCGCGCCGGGTCCATGGTGAGCACGGTGGCGTCGAGCACGACGACGTCCGCCGGGCCGTGGGGTGAATCAGGCATGCGATTTTCCGTTCCGAGGTGTCCGGGGGTAATTGCAGGATTGTCGGCACGGCGGCGAAGCGCTGTCAAGAAAAGCAAAGCTCAGGGCGCGCAAGTCGTATTGTGCGACGGGAGAATGACCCCCGAGCCAAGTACGCCCGCTCAGCGCGACGGCAGCAGTCCGGCCGGCACGCCGAGTTGTTCCGCCGTGAAGCGGGCGAGCAGGCCCCGCGCCGTCTCGGCGGACATGTCGCTGTAGCCGAGGGTGTTGCGCACGGCCAGGCTCTCGGCGATGGCGACGTACCGCTCGCACACCTCCGTGAGCGGCGCGACCGGCGTGAACGTGCCGTCCGCGACGCCCGCGGCGAACACCCCCATCACCGCGTCGGCCCACCGCCGCGACATGCGTACGCACTCGTCGAGGAAGGCCGGGTGCCGCCTGACCCGCGCCCACATCTCCAGCCACAGCAGGTATTCCTCGAAGGTGCCCTGGTCGCCGGGGATGCTGAGTTCGAGCAGGTGGCGCAGCTGGCCGATGGCGCTGACGTTCTCGTCGAGCAGGCGTTGCAGGGTGAGGTGCAACTGGTCGCCGGCCCAGCGGAAGGCGGCCAGCAGCGCCTCGTCCTTGCTCCTGAAGTAATAGTGGATGCTGGCGTTCGACACCCCTGCCTCGCGGGCGATGTCGGCGATGCGGGTCGCCTCGATGCCGTGCTGGGCCATGAGCCGGCAGGCGGCGACGCGGATGCGGTCCTCGGGGCTCCCGGGGTCGGGGGTCAGGCCGGGCCCGGTGCTGCCCTGTTCCCTCCAGCGGCCGGCCAGCCTGCGCAGCAGGTCGGCGTCGTCGCCGCCGGCCTGGAGCACGTCGTCGATGCGCCGGGTCATCCGCCAGGCGCGCCGGTAGTCGACGCCGAGCGCCCCGGCGATCCGGTTGGGGCGCGCCTTGCCGGGGGAGTCCAGCACCAGCACGACGGCGTCGAGCCAGGCGGCGAGCGGCACGGGGGAGCCGGCGAAAGGCGTGGTCGAGGCCGGGTAGACGTGCGCGCCGCAACTGTCGCAGGCGTACGCCCGCCGCCGCGAGACCCGGTGGAACGACCGGTCGGCCGCGCACCGGCGGCAGTGCGGCGTCCGGCCGTCGGGGGCGTGGACCGAGCTCCAGAGCAGCGCCAGCGCGGCCTCCTCCCGGTCGGTGGCCATCGCTTCCATACTTGCTTCTCCAGGTATTTTCACACTTCCGGCTCTCTGTAAATACAAGGCAGAACGTTCCTTGACAAGGCATCGCGGCGAATGGAATTGTTTCCGGCACCAAAGATATACCTGCAGAAACATGGGAGAAACAAATGGCGGCGCCGTTTCGTGACGATCTCCGGAGCGCGCCCACGGCCTGGACGAGCGGCGATTCGCCGGCGGCGGCCTTCATCACCGGGCTCACCTGGGAGCGGTTACCGCGTGAGGTGATCGACCGGGCCGTGATGTGCCTGATCGACACGCTCGCGGCCGTGCTCGCCGGCCGGGCGTCGCGGTCCGCGCTCGTGGCCGACGACCTCGCCCGCGCCTGGTGGCCCACCGGCCCGGCGACCTCGATCGTCAGCGGGAGCCCGCTGGCCACCGGCGGCGCCGCCTTCGCCAACGCGGTCGCGGCCAACGCCGTGGACATCGACGACTGCGGCATCTACACCTGGGGCCATCCCGGGGCCCAGGTCGTGCCGACCGCGCTCGCCCTGGCCGAGGAGCTGCGCCTCAGCGGGCGCGAGCTGATCACCGCGATCGTCGTCGGCTACGAGATCGCCTTCCGCGCCGGCCGCTGCGTCAACCACGAGCAGAGCGCCGTCCACTCGGCCGACCGCACCTACCGGGCCTGCGGCTCGTGGGGCGCGGTGGCCTGCGCCGCGATCGCCTGCCACGTCCACGGGCTGGACGAGACCACCACGCGGCACGCGCTGGGCATCGCCGAGTACGACTCCCCCGACCTGCCGATGATGCGCGCCATCGACACCCCCGGCATGGTCAAGCACGGCGTCGGCTTCGGCGCGCTCACCGGGCTGCTGGCGGCCGACCTCGCCCGGCGCGGCTTCACCGGGATCGAGCCCGGCCTCGACCTCGCTCGGTTCCGCCCGTACGTGGACGACCTGGGCGCCGACTACTACCTGCCCCGCGGCATCACCTGGAAGCGGTACTCCAGCTGCGCCTGGACCCACCCCGCCCTGCTCGCCGTCGAGAAGCTGCGCATCGGGCACCCCCTGCCGCCCGCGGACATCGCCCGCGTCGTCATCGAGACCTACCCCGACGCCGCCAGGCTCGGCACCCGGCTGCCGGAGACCACCGAGGAGGCCCAGTTCAACCTGGCCTGGCCGGTCGCGGCGCTGCTGGCCGACGGCCGGGTCGGGCCGGACCAGATGGCGGACGCCCGCCTCGGCGCGCCCGAGATCATCGAGCTGTCCCGGCGGATCGAGGTGGTGGTCACCGACGACCTCACCCGCCGCTACTACCTCTCGGAGGTCAACGACCCGGAGGGCAGCGACTCCGCCGTGGTCACCGTCACGCTGACCGACGGCACCGTGCTGTCGTCGGGCCGGGTCGACCACATCCTCTACCCCGAGCCCGGCTGGACCCTGGACGAGATGCGGGACAAGTTCACCTGGCTGGCCGCCGGCCGGGTGGCGCCCGAGTCGGTTCCCCGGCTGCTGGAAGCCCTGGCGGGCGTGGAATCCGCCGACGACGCCTCCGTCCTCGTACGGGACCTGGCGTCGTCCCTGACACCGGTTGGAGCCAACTGATGAGAGCACTTCGCCCGCGCGGCCGGTCGACGTTCCTGAGCGTGGTGGCGATGGTCGTCGCGCTCGGCGGCTGCGCCCTGGCCAGTGACCCGCCCGCCCCCGAGGTCGGCGGCCAGGAGAGCGCCGCCCCCACCTCCGCGCCCGCCGCCGCGACGCCCGCGGCCGACCCCGCACTGCACGACCTGCTGCCCGAGCGGATCAAGTCGGCCGGCGTCATCCGGGTGGCCAGCAACATTCCCTATCCGCCCTGGGAGATGTACACGACGGTGGGCGGTCAGCAGCCCACGGGCATCGACTACGACCTCTCCCAGGCCCTCGCCGCCAAGCTCGGCGTGAAGGCGTCCTTCGACCAGACGGCCTTCGACAGCATGATCCCCGCCCTCCTGGCCGGCAAGGCCGACATCGTCATGGCGGGCATCTTCGACACCCCCAAGCGGCGCGAGTCGCTGAGCTTCGTCGACTACGCCAAGGACGGCTACTCCCTGCTGGTCGTCAAGGGCAACCCCCAAGGGATGAAGGACGTCGCCGACCTGTCGGGCAAGACCGTCGCGGTGCAGAGCTCCACCTCCGAGGAGGCCGCGTTGAGCAAGCTGAGCAAGCGGTTCGAGTCGGAGGGCAAGCCGGGCGTCACGGTCCTCGCCTTCCCCGGCGACAGCGAGGCGTTCCTGGCGATCAAGAGCGGCAAGGCGATGGCCCGCGTGCAGGCGACCTCGGCGGCGGCGTACGCCGCGAAGACCTTCGAGGACGGCAACGCGTTCGAGCTGGTCGAGTCGCCCTCGATCACGGCCGAGTTCGGCGGCGGCATGGAGGGCATCGGCGTCCCCAAGGCGGACACCGAGCTCCGTACGGCGCTGCAGAAGGCGCTCCAGTCGCTGATGGACGACGGGACCTACCTGCAGATCCTCTCCCGGTACGGCGTGGAGAACATCGCGCTGACCAAGGCGGAGATCGACCAGGGGACCGACTAGGGAACCGACCAGGGCACCCGCGAGAAGGAGAAGTGTCATGACCTCCTTGACATCCGCCGACGCCACCTCGGCCCCGGCCGGGCAGCGGCCGCCTCCCGTCGCCGTGGTGCCGGTCCGCCGGTACGGCCGCTGGGCGGCGGCGGCACTGGTGGCGTACGTCCTGTTCGCCCTCGGCTGGTCGTTGTGGCACAACCCCAACCTCGACCTCGCCTCGATCCGGCAGTACCTGTTCGCGCCCTCGATCCTGCACGGCCTCGCCGTCACCATCGAGCTGACCCTCGTCGCCATGGTGATCGGCGTCGTCGGCGGCGTGCTGCTCGCGGTGATGCGGCTGTCGGACAACCCGGTGCTGTCCGGCGTCGCGAAGGGCTACATCTGGTTCTTCCGCGGCACTCCCCTGCTGGTCCAGATCATCTTCTGGGGCTTCCTGGGCGCGCTCTACCCCAACCTCTTCCTCGGGATCCCGCTCACCGGCGTCGTGTTCGGCTCGGTGCCGACGAGCTCGGTCATCGGCGCGGCCACCGCGGCGGTGCTGGCGCTGGCCACGAACGAGGCCGCGTACTGCGCCGAGCTGGTCCGCGCGGCCATCATCTCGGTGGACGGCGGGCAGAGCGAGGCGGCCATGTCGCTCGGCATGTCCTCGGGGCGCAGGATGCGCTTCGTCATCCTGCCGCAGGCCATGCGGGTGCTGATCCCGACGCTCGGCAACGAGGCCATCTCGATGCTGAAGATGACCGCGCTGGTCTCGGTCATCTCCGGGCGGGACCTGATGACCAGCGTGCAGCAGATCTACCAGCAGAACCTCAAGATCATACCGCTGCTGGTCGTGGCCTCGCTGTGGTACCTGCTGCTGACCTCGGTCCTCAGCGTCGGACAGCACTACGTGGAGCGCTACTTCGGCCGCGGGTTCGGCGCGAAGCCCTCGGCCGCCGCCGAACGACGGGCCAGGCGGCGCGCCGCCGCCCGCGCCAAGGCCGAGCCCTCGCCCGCGCTCGTGCCGGACACCGCGCGGGAGACCGTGGACGACCGCGAGCCCATCATCCGCGTGGAGCAGGCGTGGAAGTGGTTCGGCTCCACCGACGTGCTGCGGGGCGTGAACCTCACCGTCCGCCCCAGGCGCACGCTCGTCCTGCTCGGGCCGTCGGGCAGCGGCAAGTCCACCCTGCTGCGCTGCGTCAACGCCCTGGAACGCCTGGACTCCGGCCTGGTCGAGGTGGAGGGCAGCCGGGTCGGGCTGCGCGAGGCCGGCGGCCGGCTGCACGAGCTGACCGAGGCCGAGCTGTGCCGGCAGCGGGTCCGCATCGGCATGGTGTTCCAGCGGTTCAACCTGTTCCCGCACATGACCGCGCTGGAGAACGTCACGCTCGGTCCCCGGCGCGTGCTGGGCTTGTCCCGCGCGCAGGCCGAGGCGGAGGCCGAGCGGCTGCTGACCAGGGTCGGCCTGCGCGACAAGCTCGACTCCTACCCGTCGCAACTGTCCGGCGGGCAGCAGCAGCGGGTCGCGATCGCGCGCGCCCTGGCGATGAAGCCGCACGTCATGCTGTTCGACGAGCCGACCTCGGCGCTCGACCCCGAGCTGGTGGGCGAGGTGCTCGACGTCATGAAGGACCTGGCCAGGCAGGGCATGACCATGATCGTGGCCACCCACGAGATCGGGTTCGCCAAGGAGGTCGCCGACACCGTCGCCATGCTCGACGGGGGCGTCGTCATCGAGTCGGGCCCGCCGGAGGAATGCCTGGTGGCGCCGAAGGAGGAGCGCACCAAGGCGTTCCTGTCGAAGGTCCTCGCCTGACCCCCCGCCCGTCATCACGTCTCCCGGAGGTTTGAGCAGTGCCCGAGGTCATCGTCGTCGGCGCCGGCGTCATGGGCGCGTCCACCGCGTTCCACCTGGCCGAACGCGGCGCGCGGTCCGTCACGGTCGTCGACGCCCGGCACGCCGGGGAGGGCATGAGCAGCCGCTCGTCGGCCCTCGTCCGGATGCACTACACGTACGAGCAGGAGGTACGTCTCGCGGTCGACAGCCTCGCCTTCTTCCGCGAGTGGCCGGAGCGGGTCGGACGGCCCCCTGTGCTCCGCGAGTGCGGGTTCGTCCGGGTCGTCCAGCCCGGCGAGGCCGACCTGCTCCGCAAGAACGTCGAGATGCAGCGGGCCTGCGGGGCCGAGGCCGAGGTGATCGGCGCGGCCGACGTGCTGGAGCTGGAGCCGGGCTGGCGGGTGGACGACGTGGTCGCGGCCGCGTACGAGCCGCGCGCCGGCTACGGCGACGGCGCGGTCGTGGCGGGCGACTTCCTGTCCCGCGCCCGGGAGCTGGGCGTCGCCTACCGGCCCAACACCCCCGTGCGCTCGCTGCTCACCGACGCCGGGGGCCGGGTGCGCGGGGTCCGTACCGCTGCGGGCGACCTCATGGCCGACCTGGTCGTCCTGGCCGCCGGCGTCTGGACCCGCCCGCTGCTCCTGGCCGTGGGCGTGGATCTGCCCATCGAGCCGGAGTACCACGAGGTGGCGGTGCTGCGGGACGGGCCCGGCGGGCCGGCGTCCAGGATCGCCTGCATCGACTCGGGGACCCGTACGTACTTCCGGCCGGAGGGCGGCGGTCTGCTGCTCGGCGACTTCATCGGCCCGCGCGACGGGATCGACTCCGACGACTTCCCCCAGACGCCGGGCGAGGAGAGCGTGGTGGAGCTGGTCGGGCGGGCCGCGCGCCGCGTTCCCGCGCTCGCCGAGTCGGGCATCAGCCGCGGCGTGACCGGCGTGTACGACATGTCGCCCGACGCCCGGCCGATGCTGGGCCCGGTGGCCGGCATCGAGGGACTGATCGTGGCGGCCGGCTTCTCCGGCATGGGCTTCAAGATCTGCCCGGCGGTCGGCCGGGCCCTCGCCGAACTGGCTCTGGGCGAGCCGCACACGGTGGACATCTCCCCCTTCACCCCCGACCGCTTCGCCCAGGGCCGCCCGATCGACCCCCCGTACGGCTACGGCGACGACTGACGGGCGCTGTACCGTACGAACCCGGCGACCTGCATCGCGCCGATGAGCACCGCGCTCGCCACCATCGCCGTCCACAACCCCGCCAGTCCTCCGGCCTCGGTCGCCTGGGTCATGGTGAGGGCGAGCAGGCCGTACCCGGTGCCGGCCGAGGCCAGTTGCCAGGTCGAGCGCCTGAGCCCGACCAGCCCGTACGCCACCACGATCCCGCAGTTGCCCACCAGGGAGAAGGCCAGCAGCAGCGGCACCAGCCCACCGGCGAGGCCGAGCACGGCGGCGTCCGGCGTGAACGCACCGAGCACCGCCCCGCCCGGGAGCAGCAGCACGAGCCCGCCCACGAGCACCCCGGCCGCCGCGATCGTGACGGCCGCCCCGCTGACCCGGCGGGCGTCCCGAGGCGAGGCGGCCCTGGCGATCTCCGGCGTCGCGGCCTGCGCCGCCGCGAAGGCCGCGAGCCCCAGGAACCCGTCCAGCGCGATGAGGATCGCGTGCGCCGCCGCCCCCTGGACCCCGGTCCTGGCGGCGGTGTACGCCACCCCGCCCATGACCGTGAACTTGATCACCAGCGTGGCGGACATGGGGACGCCCACCCTGGCCATCCGTACGATCAGCCGCGCTCGTGGCCGCCCCGGCCACGGCGACGAGCCCGTCAGCCGCGACAGCACCCCGTTGGAGACGGCGACCGCGACAGCGGTGGACCCCAGCAACGCGACGCCGACGCCCTGAACCCCCATCCTCGGCACGAGAGCGAGCGACAGGGCGACCTGCGTGCCCGTGCCCGCCAGGCCGGACCAGAGCACCAGCCGGCTGCGTCCGAGCGCGACCAGCACCCCGTTGGCGCCGCTCCCCGCCGCGTACAGCAGCACGTGGAGCGCCAGCAGCAGCGGCAGCCGGCCGAGCTCCGCCACCGCCTCGTCCGGCGCCCCGCCCGCCCTCGCGATGGACGGCACCGCGAGCATGACCCCGGCGCCCGCCGCGCCGAGCCCGAGCGCGAGCCACCGCGCGTCCTTCAGCACGCCGACCGCCTCGGCCGGACGGTCGCGGTGGACGGCGACGAACGGCGCCGCCCCGCGCAGCCCTCCGGCGACCGCCGCCGTGACCGGGTTGAGCACCGCGCCGGCCAGCGTGAACGCCGCCAGTTGGGCGGTCGCCTGGTGCCCGAGCAGCGACGTGCCGACGAGTTGCGCGACGATCCCGGCGCTCATGGTCCCGAACAGGGGAACGGCGGCGCGCAGGATCGTGCGATGAGGGGAAGGCATGAAAAGCAGAATCCCGGGCGGCCTCGCCGCTCGGGACACTGATCATTTTACACCCGGTCGCAGGCGTCCACAGCTCTCTTGAGCCGTCGTTCGATCACCCGCGGGTGGCGGCCGAGCGAGGACCGGGCCTCCGCCAGGGCGACGACGGCCTGGCCCATCGCCTCGCTCTGCCAGGCGGCCGGCGGGCGGGCGACGGCGAACAGGCGCTCGCAGAGGCCGGCGATCCGCGCGTACCACGCCAGGGTGGCAGCCGGCTGGGCCTCCGGCGCCACCGGTCCCGCGTCCGACGGGAACGTGCTCGCCTCGACGAGGTCGCGCAGGGGCGCGGACTCGTCCTCCAGCGACTCCTGGAAGGCCAGCACCTGGTCCAGCAGGTCCCTGCCCCGGTCGTCCACCCGGTCGTCCGCGCCGTGGTCGCCGCGCAGCTTCTCGACGGTCGCGTCCACGACCTCGCGCAGGTCCGCGCGCAGCACCCGCCGGGACAGCAGCGCGACGGTGGCCTCCTCGCCGTCCTTGAGCTCGCGCTTGAGCTCCACGCACGCGCGGGCGGTCCTGATGAGGTCGCGGGCGTGGCCGCCGGACCAGGCGTGACAGAACAGCATGAACACGGTGGAGAAGTCCCGCGCCCGCCGGGACAGCAGCGTCTGCGACTCCTTCATGGACAGCGGGCCGACGCCGATGATGGTGTCGAACGCCGAGTCGAACACGTCCCGCACCGGCACCCCCCGCGCGGCGAAGTTGTGCATGGCGTCCGTGGAGACCGAGAGGACGAAGTGCGCCTTGGCGACGTGGAACAGGTCCTTGAGCCCGTTGATCGCTTCGACGGCCTCGGCCGGGTTCGCCAGCTTGTCCAGCTCGTCCACGCAGATGACCACGGGCTTGTTGCTGAGCGCGAGCAGCTGGTCGATGAACTGCCGCAGCGCCTGGACCGACTCGGCGTGGGTGATCTCCCGCTCGGTCCTGGAGAGCTTGCCGCCGCCGTCGAAGCCGGTGCCGCCTATCTTGAGCGCGGTGCTCGCGCTCCGCTCGACCGTCGTGGACCAGCGCAGGAACTCCAGTTGCTGCAAGCAGAGCTCACGGACGGTCCGGGGCGGGACCGTCAGTCTCGTCCGGGTCTGGAACAGGACCCAGCCCCGGCTGAGCATGAACCCGATGATCAGGGCGCCCAGGACGACCGCGGCGAAGCCCGTCCAGCCGAGGTCGAGCGCGTCCGGCACGGGACGGTTCTTGTCGTAGATCCATAACGTGATCATGAAGAACAGCACCACGGACGCGAGCAGCGTCCGCAGCACCACGCGAAGCGTCGGCGCCACCATGCGGTGACGGATGAGCGCCGCCTCGCCGGGTTTGAGCCCAACCTGTGCCA
This sequence comes from Nonomuraea wenchangensis, assembly GCF_900111685.1. Taxonomy (GTDB): domain Bacteria; phylum Actinomycetota; class Actinomycetes; order Streptosporangiales; family Streptosporangiaceae; genus Nonomuraea; species Nonomuraea wenchangensis. The sequence continues at coordinate 16,026 of NZ_FOHX01000004.1, read as the reverse complement.
GCTCGTTGTGGATGAGGCGGGTGAACTCCACGGCGGAGTACTGCACTGGCGCGCTGACCAGGGCTACGTGGCAGTCCAGCTCCTTGTCCAGCCTTAGCTGCCGCATCAGGGTCGTCTTGCCGGAGCCGCGCGCGCCCGCCAGGCCGACGGCGGAGGACTCGTGCTCGCCGATGAAGGTGCGCAGCCGTTCGTAGGTGCGCGACGGGATGGTGTCCTGAAGGTGGAGCTCCACCAGCGCGGGAGCCTCGGACGTGCGCAGCGTGCCGCCCCAGCGCACCTCGTCGTCCTGCAGCTCGCTGATGACGAGCCGGATGAGGGCGCGCAGCGGCGCCAGCAGCGCCGTCCGCAGCTCGCGGGCGGCGTTCACGCCGCGCCGCCGGATCGCGACCCAGCGCGCGGCGACAGCGATCGTCCCGAGCACGGCCAGGCCGGACGCGAACGTGACGTTGGCCGTGCGCGACGCGAAGGGCATGCCGTCGCTCCACAAGGCGGCCCCGGCGATGAAGAGGACCGCCGCCAGGAGGGCGAGGGCGGCGACGACCCAGAAACGGCGCATCGCGCGGCGGGCCTCGTCGACCACCGCGATCTCCTCGCTCAGCAGCGTGGAGAGCTGACCGGATCTCAGCCGGACCTTGTCGAGTATCTCGCGATGGAGGCCCGCGTCGTACTCCATCTCGGCGTCGTTCTCCAGCAGTTCGCGTGCGACCTGCTCCAACTCCTCGGAGGACAGCCGGTCGTTCTTGCCATCCATCGCCACCCCCACCGGCGTGATCGGTAACACCGATTTGGGTCACCACAAATGCAGATGCGAGTCGGAGGACAAAAGACGTTTCGTACGCCTTAAATTTTCTCCTCCAGAGACTTCTAACGCTAGACATAGCATGATAGAAGACTTTCTTGGATGATTACGGCATTACCCAGCCGGTTTTCGAGCCACGCTACCTCCAGGCAAACTACGGATTCGACTGGAGGCGGCAACAGGTTACGGGAGATCATGACCGCGTACGAAGATGGCCCTTGGGTCGGTCTCCGGCCTTTCGGCAGGCAGGACTACGCCAGGTTCTTCGGACGCGACGCCGAGAAGCGCGCGGTGGCCGAGCTCTGGACCAGGCATCGGCTGACCCTGCTGGTCGGCGACTCCGGCGTGGGGAAGACGTCCCTGCTGCATGCCGGGGCGGCTCCGTACGCGGTCGCGAGCGGGGCGCAGGTGGTGCCCGTAGGCGACCTCAGCTATCGCAGGTCCCTGCCCGCCCCTCTGATCACGGCCCGCGGCCGTCCCCTCTTCGCGCTCCTGTCCTCATGGCAGCCCGCGGAGGACCCCACCCGCAGCATCGGGCTGACGATCCAGGAGTTCTTCAAGCGCAAGATCGGCAAGGCGGGGCGCGGCACGCCGCTCCTGGTGGCCATCGACGGCGCCGAGCGGATGCTCCGTCGCCCGACCGCCGCTGAGCCGGAGCACCGCCGCCTGCGCGCGGAGCTGGAAGCCGCTCTGCGGGCGTTCCCGGACGTCCATCTGCTGCTCGCGATCCGGCCGGACGCCGTCAAGGCGGCGCTCGATCTCTGTGTGGCGCTCAACGAAACCCCCGCGCGGTACGACCTGTCGCCTCTCGACCGGCCGTCCGCGATCGAAGCGCTCACTCGCCCCCTGCTCGGCACCCCTCTGCAGTTCGACCATCAAGTGGCGGAGCAGTTGGTCGACGTCCTGAAGGTCGAGCACGGCACGCCGGGCGGCCCGCGCGTGGAGCCCGTCCTGCTGCAGATGCTGTGCGCCGAACTCTTGGCCGGCCTGCACGGCGGCGGGACGTTGTCCGCCGCCGCCAAGAGGGTGCTCGACGACGTGGACGCCACACTGGCCGACTTCTGCACCCGAACGCTGTATACGCTGACCAGCGACCACGGGCTGCCGACCTGCGAGATCGGCGGGTGGATGCGGCGGACCTTCACCAGGTCACCCGACGAGACGTCCCCGCACGAAGCCGTGCCGGCGCCCCGGAGCGCCCGACCGAAGGAGGTCACAGACGCGGTGGTCCGCGCGGTGGAGGACCGGCACCTGCTGAAGTACTGTCGACTGCCGGACGAGGACGGTCTTCAGCTTCAGCATCCGCTCCTGGCGCGGGCTCTCCAGCGGCTCGGCGAGTCACCCGTGGCGCAGCCCGAGCCCACCGCCGACGACCTGCTACGCGAAGCGGAGGAGGCGATGACCGCGAGCAATCCGAAGCTCGCGGAGAAGTACGCGCGAGCGGCGCTCGCCGCGGCAGGGAAGGCACGCAGCGATGCTCATGTCTCCGCCCGGATCACTCTCGGTGATGCCGCTTACATGCTGGGGGATCACAGCGCGGCATGCCAGGCCTACGAGAAGGCGCTGGAGATCGAACTGCTGGTGGACGCCGGGTCTCCCACTGTCACGTACTTGTACGCCGCGATTGCCCGTCTCCACCTGCTCCAGGGGGACATGGAACGCGCGCTCGGCGTCGCCCGCGCCAGCCGGGTGAACCAGACGGCGGAGCTCATCGCCAGGTTGGAGGTGGCGCAGTCCTTCTGGCGAACGAACCGGCATCAGGCGGCGGTCAAGGAACTGAACGTCATACTGGAGCGAGACCCGACGCATTGCGAGGCCTTGCGCATCCGCGGAGAGATCTACGCGGACTGGGGCAAGTCACAACAAGCGGTGCGCGACCTGAGCAGTGTCGCCATCTCCGCGCCGCCGTCAGCCCGTGCGGCGTACATCCTGGCGGCCAACGTCCCCGTCACGCGGGGGGAGATCGAAGATCTTCGCGAGGAGGGGCGCTCTCATGGCCTGGTCCTGCTGTACCTCGCTCAGACGACGCACAGGAACGGCAACCGCGACCTCGCGGCGGAACTCGCCGAGGAAGCCCTCCTTGCGAGGAATCCATGCCTGTCGAGCCACCATCGGCGGCAGGCCGAGAAAATCATAAGGAAGCAGTGATAAAGGGCGTTTTATGCCCAGTTGTGGAGATATGTCTCAATCGCCGGCGAGAGGAACCGAGTTACTGAACCGGGCGATAGGGTCGGCGTCACGGCGGTCGGGCGACATCAGGCTTCTCATCGCCCAAGCGAAGACAGAGTCGTCGAGCTCATCAAGATCACGGAGAGACAGATCCGAACAATCAAGCAGCTGACCTGCTAGCTCGCTCTTCTGCAACTCCATGGCCGACTCCCAGCTCGATGCACCCTGGTCCAGTGTCCGGGCCAGCATACAAGGTACGTGTCCACCTCGGGTAATAGGGGCGACTCGACAGACCATACTTTGGGAAGGGTTACCGTTCCGAGACGCGAATACCCTGCCGCTGCCTTAGGCTGAGGAGCCCTTGCTAGCTCTCTATATCTATGCGATGAGTTGGATATGAAGTGGCTTGGTACGGGTGAGCCATTGACTGTATCGACACGTTGTTCAACGTTGGGATTGCAATCCGCGATCCGGAGGTGGCCTTATGACCGGTACCCACCCGAGTGAAGTACGACGGTCGGCCCCCCAGGTGTGGGGCAAGATCCCGCCTCGGAACAAGAACTTCACCGGCCGGAAAGAGCTGCTCGAGAAACTGCGCGCCGGGATGACCGCCGGCACCAGCGGTCAGGTCACGGTCGTGCTCCCCCAAGTGCTTCCCCACGCCCTTCACGGCCTGGGAGGCGTGGGCAAGACACAGATGGCGGTGGAGTACGCCTACAGGTACGGCAACGAGTACGACCTCGTGTGGTGGATTTCCGCCGACCAGCGGGTGCTCATCCGCTCGTCGCTGGCGACCCTGGCCCCCCATCTCGATCTGCCGACGGCAGCGACGATCGGGGTCGAGGATGCCGCCAACGCCGCGCTGGACGCTCTGCGGCGCGGCGAGCCGTACGACCGTTGGCTGCTGATCTTCGACAACGCCGACGAGCCGGAGGAGATCAGGGACGTCATCCCGGACGGGCCGGGACACGTGCTCATCACCTCCCGTAATCACCGATGGGAGGACGTCGTCGAAGCCGTACCGGTCGACGTCTTCACCCGCGAGGAGAGCATCGCCTTCCTCAGCAAGCGCGTCCGCAGAGCGATCGCACCCGAGGACGCCGATCGGCTCGCCGAGCAGCTGGGAGATCTTCCCCTGGCGCTGGAACAGGCCGGCGCGCTCCAGGCCGAGACGGGCATGCGCGTCGACGAGTACATCGAGCTGCTGAACGAGCACACCGCCCAGCTCCTCGACGAGGGCAGGCCGACGGAATACCCGATCTCGATGACGGCGGCCTGGAACCTGTCGGTGAGCAGGCTGAGCGAGCGGCGCCCCGAAGCCATCCACCTGCTGCGGTGCTGCGCGTTCTTCGGCCCTGAGCCGATCCCGCGCGATGTGTTCAGCCAGCGCGTCCGCGGCCTGAGCCCGCAGCTCACCGAGCTGCTCGCCAACCCGATCAAGCTGAGCCGGTCGGTGGGAGAACTCGGCCGTTTCGCTCTCGCGCGCGTCGATCCGGGCAACCGGACCATCCAGGTGCACCGACTGATCCAAGCCCTCGTACGCGACGAACTCGAACCCGAGGAGAGAACTCAGCAGCTCAATGACGTCCACCGCCTGCTGACCGGTCACCAGCTTGGCAACCCGGAAGAGTCGGTCAACTGGGGCCGTTACAGCAGCATCCTGGGGCACATCGTGCCCTCCCGGGTCCAGGAGAGCCGCGACGTGCAGGTCCGTGATCTTGCCCTGAACCTGGCACGCTACCTGTACATGTCAGGTGACGAATATGCCCAGGAGTTCGTCAACCTCTTCATCAGCCAGTGGGAGAAGGACTCCGGCCCACTCGACCCCCACGTGCTCAGGGCATATCGGGAGCTGGGCAACATCCTGCGTCAGCTGGGCAAGTACAACGAGGTCTACGAGCTCAACCAGAAGACTCTCTCCAAGATGCAGCAAGCGGGAACTCGCGACGACGAACTGCTGCTCCTGGTCAGCGGCATCGGCGGCGATCTGCGCGCGCGAGGAGACTTCGACGCGGCCCTGCAGCACGACGAGGAATCGGTACGCCGCCATGAGGCCGCCTTCGGCCCGGACGACCCGCGGACCCTGCGCGCAAAGAACAACCTGGGCCTGGACTACAGCCTCACGGGCAGCTTCCAGCGGGCGCGAGAGCTACACGAAATCGCTTTTATCGGACTCCAGGACGCCCAGGCGGGCGCGGCGACCGTCCTGCTCCACTGGAACGCGCTCGCCCGCTCTGTCCGCCTCACCGGCGACTACGCCGAAGCGAGCGACCTGGGCGAGGAGGCTCTCGCCTACGGCCTTGAATACCTCGGCGGCGAGCACCCCGCCTACCTCTCGACTGCCAAGGACCTCTCCATCGCCCTGCGGCGGCTCGGCGAGCTCGAAAGGGCGCTGGACATGTGCACCGAGGTGCACGGCCGCTACGTACGAAGGTACGGTCTCGACCATCCCGATACACTCGCCGCCGCGATGTCGCTCGCCAACGTGCAGCGCAACAACGGCCAAGAACAGGAAGGGCTGAAGCTGGCGGCCGACACCGTCGCCCGTTACCCGCGGGTGTACGGCACCAACCACCCGTACATCCTCGCCTGCACGGGCAACCTGGCGCTCCTGCACCGCACCTGCCAGGACCCGGAGAGAGCGCGCGCCCTCAACGAACAGACCCTGGACGCGATCGAGCAGCATCTGGGGCGCGACCACCACTACTACCTGACCGTGGCGACCAACCTGGCCAGCGACCTCGCCGCGCTCGGTCACCACGACGCGGCCGTCGAACGAGGCCGCGACACTCACCGCCGGCTGACGGAGCTCGTCGGCCCGAGCCATCCGGTGGCGCTCGCCTGCGCCGCCAACCTCGCCGCCGACCTCAGACAGCTCGGCACGTCAGAAGCCCTGGCCGAGGCGGAGAGGCTGCGCGAGGACACTCACGACCGGTACGCGCAACAGCTCGGTCTCGAACACCCCGACGCCATCGCCTTCCTGGAGGAACGGCACCTGGACCTCGACTTCGACCCACCACCGATCTGATCCGGCGCCGGGTGCCCTGGAGCTACGAGTCGGTGAGTGACGGCACCGGGTGGGACGGCGGCTCACCGTTGCGCTCGCGCCACCCGGCCAGGTGCCATCCGGCCGAGCGGCGTGCCCGGCGAGCGGCTTCGGCCGGGACGTTCTTCTCGCCCATCGCGGCCACCGTGTCTGCCATCTCGGCAGTGAACAGCTCACCCTCTCGGGTGAGCCGACCGCTTGCCCGCAGCGTGCGGATCACCGCCTCCGTGCCGTCGCGCCACAGAGTGAACTCCGTATGGGCACGGAGCAGCAGCTCCTCCGGATGCGGCTCATGGCGTTCGACCTCCCAGAACGCGGCGATGCCCAAGTGCGCGTAGGCGCCCTGAAGCAGGCCGCCCAGCGGGCGCGGATCATTCCGCCACGGGGCGTAGTAGCGGCCGCCGTGGTCCGGCTCCGTCAGCGGGATCAGGTCCAGCAGGCCGCTCAGCTTCGCGTGCTGGGACTCGTGCGCCAGGGTCACCGCGAACGAGTGCGGATCCGGCTGCATCGAGATGCCGATGTTGCCAAGGGCCAGTTTGGACGTGGCACTCGCGGTGCCGTGGTCCGGCTCTATCAGCGGCGTCAGCACCGTGACCACGGCGTCGATCTCCTCAGCCGCCAGCGGATGCCGTTCGACGAGGATCTCCCAGGCGGGTTGGAGAATCATGGCCCATCGCCGCAGGTCGGTCTCGCTCAGCCGCTCCTCCGTCCGCTGCGCGCCCGGCATCCGGCCGGGATCGACGTCGTCCACGACGAACTCGACCGCCACCCCGCGATGCTCGGCGCGGATCCGGCGCAGCCCCTCCCACGAGGGGTCATCGCCGACGCGTACGGTGACGCCGCCCACGCTGATCTCCGCCTCGCCGTCCGCGGTCAGTACGACGGCGGTCCGCTCCCCGCCGGGCACCAGCGCCCGCCCCAGCGAAGGGAGCACGACCGCGCCGTCCAGCACGGGCACCTCGACGGTCGCGGTGCGCCCGGCCCGGATCGCCGCGACCGCCGCCAGTGACGCCATCGCCGCCGGATCCTGCCAGGCGGCCGGCGGCGCCTCGCCCGCGAGGGCCTGGAGCGTACGCAGCCCCCAGGACCCGACGGTCGGGTAGCGGAGCAGCGCCCGCGTGACCTCCGGCGCGGCCTCCTGGATGTCGGCGAGCAGGTCGTAGGCCCGCCGGACCCGCGCGGCGACGTCCTCGGGGGCCAGGTCGCGGACCCCGCGCAGGAGCAGCAGGCGTTTGCTGTCCTGCGCCGCCCACAGGCGGCCGACGGCGTCACGGCCGCCCCCGCCCGAGGCGAGCTCGGCGAACACCTCTTTGGGCAGCATGTGCGGGGTCAGCCTCATGACGTGGAGTGGCCTCTCTGCGGATCGGTGAGCTGCGCGGACGCCTGACGGCGCCGGCGGCGCTCGCGTACGGCGGCGAGGTCGTCGCTCACGGCGTGCTGGACGTGCTTGATGAGCCGGAAGAGGTCGCGGCAGTAGACGCTGGGATTGGCGAACCCGGTGCCCGGACGGTAGCGATGGGGGTAGAGCCCGGCCCCGCACACCCGTCTGATCTCGCACGCCTGGCACTCCGGCGCGAGCGCGCGCTCGCCGATCTGCCGGGCGGCGATCGTCGGCAGCATGAGCGCGGTGTCGAAGGCGTCGGCGTCGCCGACGTGCAGCGGCGTCCGGGTGGCTCCGTCGTAGGCCGACTTGAGGCTGTCGACCTGCTCGATGCCGCCGTCGGTCTCGATCACGACGACGGCGACCGCGGAGAGCCCGACGGTCTCGCTGCGCGAGGGGCGGCCGAGCAGCAGCCGGATGATCTCGTCGAACAGCCGCAGCCGCGTCTCCCGTTCGGGCGCGTGGTACCAGCGGTCGAAGACGGCGACGAGCCAGTCGCCGTAGGGGGTGTCCGCGCTGTCCGGCCGGCGGCCCGGCGGCGGGGTCTCCCACGTGCCGTGCGGCAGCAGGAGGTCCACCGCCGGCGGCCCGTACGCGAGCAGCGCCTCGTACGTGCCCACCGGATCGTTGCGCAGGTCGACGGTGCACAGCAGCCCGCTGAACAGGTGGCGGTAGGCGGGGGAGACGAGCCTGGTCAGCCCGGCGTCGACCCGGTCGAAGCTGCCCTGACCGGCCGGTCCGCGGCGGTGGCGGTCGTTGGCCTCGCGGTCGCCGTCGAGGCTGACCGCGACGAGGACGCCGAGCTCGTCGAACAGCTCCAGGAAGGCGGGATCGAGCAGCACGCCGTTGGTCTGCACCTGGACGTTCACCGTCACGCCGGGATCGACCGCGGCGCGCACGGCGTTGACCGCGTAGCGGAGGCGGTCGACGCCGGCGAGCAGAGGTTCGCCGCCGTGCAGGATCACCTCGACCTGGGACAGACGGTTCATCCTGGCGTGCTCGGCTATCCGGGTCGCGGCCGCGTCGATCGTGGCCTGCGACATGCGCCGGGGCTGACGCCGCCAGCCCTGGTCGGCCATCTCGTACATGTAGCAGTAGGTGCAGGCGAGGTTGCACCTACTGTGGATCTTGAGGACGAACTGCTGGAAGGGCGTCGGGCGCCAGCCGCTCTCCAGCAGAGCGCCGATGTCCAGCCCCGAGGGCCATTCGGGCCGCGTCTCTTCGGACTGCGAACTCACGCCCACCCTTTCCCTGGGGAGCTTCGAGCACCTGCGGAACGCCGCGATCCTAGCGCTCACGGGCAGGCGTCGGGGCCCTTACACGCGGGCCGTGTCAAGCCCTTGACGGCGGGGCTTTTCGCCACACCTGTCACATAGCTACGATCGAGCACCAATCCGAAGTGTGAGGAGAGTCCGGCACGTGGCTGAATTAGGCAGGGCCGGCGCGCGCCGGCTCCCTCTGCGTACGGTCCTGCTCATCATCGTCTTCGTGCCGAGTCTGACCTTCACCCCGCTGCTGGCCTCGGGCATGTACCAGCTCTCCTCCCAGTGGCGGGCGGAGCGGGCCCAGCTCGACCTCGCGACCGAGACCGTCGGCAGACCCACGGGGGCCCTGTTCCTCAACCTGCAGAAGGAGCGCAGGCTCACCGCCGAGCTGCAGGCCGCCGCCGAGCCGGGCGTCCGCGCCCAGCTTGTCAAGCAGCGGGCGGCGACCGACGAGTCCGTACGCGCCTTCCGCGCGCTCACCGGCCTGGACTTCGCCAACGCTCAGGAGGGGCTGGCCGAGGCGGTCGCCGGCGCCGACCGCGTGCTCGGCTCCCTTGGCGCGGAGCGGCGGGCCGTGGACACCGGCACGTCCACGGCGAGGAAGGCGTTCGACTACTACAGCGGCCTCCTGCAGGCGGACCTCGGCGTGCTCACCGCGCTCGGCCACACCGACGAGGGCCAGGTGAACAGCCGCTCGGAGATCATGATCGACCTGTTCTGGGTCGTGGACACGATCGGCCGCGAGGACGCCGTGCTGGCCCGCGCCTGGAAGACGGGCCGGCTGACCAGGGACGAGTACGCCGTCGTCACCGGCGCGGTCGGGACCCGTAAGCATCTCCTGGAGTCCAGGATCATGCCCGCGCTCACCGGCGACGAGCTGCGGCACCGCTCACTGATGACGAGCCCGGCGTGGAACGCCATGGTGGCCCAGGAAGCGCGCCTGGCCACCGGCGGCGACGACACGAGCGGCCAGGTGGCGGTGCGCGGCGACGCGGCCGGCTGGCGTACGTCGGCCGACGCCGTCACCGCCCAGGTGATGGACCTCCTCGCCCTCCGGCTGGAGAACGTCCGCGAGGTCGGCTACGGCCACGCCCGCATGCTGTTCGTGGTCTTCATCAGCATCAGCAGCGTCGGCCTGCTCGCGCTGGGCCTGGTCATCTTCACGAGCTGGCGGCTCACCTCCGTCCTGCGGCGGCGCATCCTCCGCCTGCGCGAGGAGGCCCAGGAGCTCCAGGAGCGCCTGCCCGAGGTGGTCGCCCGGCTGGAGCGCGGCGAGGACGTCGACGTGGACGCCGAGGTCCATCTGGTCGAGCCCACCCCCGACGAGCTCGGCGAGCTGGGGGAGGCGCTCAACCTGGCCAGCCGCAGCGCGATCGTGACCGCCGTCCGGCAGGCCGAGCAGCACCGCGGCTTCCAGCGCATGCTGCAGCGGATCGCCCGGCGTACGCAGATCCTCATCGGACTCCAGCTCAAGAAGCTCGACGAGCTGGAGCGCAGGCACGAGGACCCGGAGATCCTGGAGGGCCTGTTCGACCTGGACCACCTCACCGCCCGGCTGCGCCGCTACGAGGAGAACCTGGTCATCCTCGGCGGCGGGCAGCCGCAGCGCCGCTGGCGCCGGCCGGTGCAACTGCTCGACGTGCTGCGGGCCGCGCAGGGCGAGGTGCAGGACTACCGGCGGATCACGATCGACGTCGAGGGCGAGCCCTGGGTGGCCGAGCGCGCGGTCGGGCCGCTGGTCCACGTCCTCGCGGAGCTGATGGAGAACGCCACCGCCTTCTCCAAGCCGCTGACGCCCGTCGAGGTGCGGGCCTCGCCGGTCAGCCGCGGCGTCGCGGTCGAGATCGAGGACCGCGGCCTCGGCATGGAGCCCGAGCAGTACGCCGCCGCCAACGCCCTGATGAAGTCGCCGCCGCAGCTCGACGTGATGACGCACGCCGACGACGTACGCCTCGGCCTGTACGTCGTCGCCCGGCTCTCCGCGGGCCTCGGCCTGCGGGTGGAGTTCCGGCCGTCGGCGTTCGGCGGCGCCCGGGTCATCGTGCTGGTGCCGGAGACGCTGGTGGTGGAGCGGCCACAGGAGAGCGCCGAGCCGGCCGAGCCCGAGCCCCGCCCGGCGGCGACCGGCCCCCGGGCCCGCCCCCAGGACGAGGCCGCGCGGGAGGACGCGGCTGTCGGGAGCGGCGGCCTGCCGAGCCGTACCAGGGGCCGCGCGCTGGCGAACGTGGCGGCCTCGCCCGTGCCCCCACCGCCCGGCCCGGATTCGGACCCGGACTCCGGCTCGGGCTCGGCCCGCCGTCCGCTGCCGCAGCGCGTACGCCAGGCCAATCTGGCCGACGAGCTCAGGACACCGGCCACCCCGGACCCGAACGAATCAGACGAACAGCAGCTTTGGGCCTGGGGCGACCGACCCAGCCGATCCGGCGCCGCGATCGGCGCCTTCCAGAGGCAGTCCCGCCTGCGCCGCGGCGACGACGACACCTCACCGCACCGGCCGAACGGATCCCCCGGCCCCGGCTCCCCTACGACGGAAGATCGATGATGACGCAGCGAACCACCGCCACCAACGCCGACCTGGACTGGCTGCTGGACGGCCTGGTCGATCGAGTCGCGGGCACCCGGCACGCCATCGTGCTGTCCGACGACGGCCTGGTGATCAGCCGCTCCCGGTCCATCCAGCGGGCGGACGCCGAGCGCCTCGCCGCCATCGCCACCGGCCAGCAGAGCCTCGCCCGCGGCGTCGGGCAGCTCTTCAGCGGCGGCCCCGTGCATCAGGTCATCATCGAGATGGCCGAGCTGTGGCTGTTCATCACGGCGGCGGGACGCGGCACGCACCTCGCCGTGGTCGCCTCCCAGGAGGTCGACGCCGAGCTGATGAGCGTCGCCATGCACACCCTGATCCAGCAGGTCGGCCAGAAGCTCGGCACCGACGCCCGCGCTCCGGAGGCCCGCGACATCGGGGGCCACGGATGAAACACTGGACGGAGGGTTTCGACGACGACGACGCCGACGAAACCCTCGTCCGCCCCTACACGATCACCGGCGGGCGCACCACTCCCGAACGGGACGACCTCGCGCTGATCACCCTGGTGACGACGGTGTCCGACGCCTTCCCCGAGCCCGGCCGCGGCCCGCGCCGGCTCCAGCCGGAGCACCGCCGGATCGCCGTCCTGTGCCGCCGGCCGATGGCGGTGGCCGAGGTGGCCGCCGCGCTCGACCTGCCGGTGTCCGTCACCAAGATCCTCATTGGCGATCTGATCGAGACCGGGCAACTGCGCGCCCGGCCTCCCATGGCCTTCGCGCACGCGAACGGCCTTCCCGACATGGAAATCCTCAAGGCGGTGCGGGATGGGTTACGCGAACTCTGACCACGGGGACACCGCTCCCCTGGCAGTGAAGATCCTCGTCGCCGGCGGTTTCGGGGTCGGCAAGACGACCCTGGTCGGCGCGGTGAGCGAGGTCGCGCCCCTGCGCACGGAGGAGTACCTGACCCACGCCAGCGTCGGCGTCGACGACCTGGACGGGCTCAACGGCAAGACGAGCACCACCGTCGCACTGGACTTCGGCCGCATCACGATCAGCCGCGAGGTGGTCCTCTACCTGTTCGGCACGCCCGGCCAGGAGCGGTTCTGGTTCATGTGGAACGACCTCGTCAACGGCGCGATGGGCGCGGTCGTCCTGGTGGACACCCGGCGGCTGGACGTGAGCTTCGCCTCGATCGACTTCTTCGAGAGCCGCCGCATCCCGTTCGTCGTGGGCGTGAACTGCTTCCACGGCGTCAGGGACCGCGCGCCGGAGGAGATCCGCAAGGCGCTCGACCTCGACCCGCAGGTGCCGCTCGTGCTGTGCGACGCCCGCGACCGGAGGGCGAGCCGTGACGTGCTGCTCGCGCTCGTGGACCACCTGATGGCGGCGCACTCCCGGCAGGCGACGCCGGGCTCCTAGCCGTACCGGCCGGCCTTGGAGCGACTAGCCGTACCGGCCGCGCGAAGGGGCCTCGACGGCGGCGGCGAGGTCGGCGGCGAGCGGCGCGAGGTCGGCCGGGCGCAGCGTGGAGACGGTGACGCGGATCGCCGGCGGTGTGCGCACCCGGTTGCGCGCTCCCGGCGCGGCGGCCCAGCCCCGGGCCAGCAGGCGGGTGATCGCGGCGGACTCGTCCGCGACGGGCACCCACACGTTGAGCCCGGTCCGGCCGTGCGCCCGCACGCCCCGCCCGGCCAGCGCCGTGACCAGGCCGTCCCGCCGCTCCCGGTACGACGCCGCCACGGCTGCCGTGTCCACAGCCCCCGTACGCCAGAGATGCGCCACCGCCCGCTGCAACAGGTGGCTCACCCAGCCGACGGCCAGCCGCTGCCGCCCGCGCAGCCGGTCCAGTGTGGCCCGGTCGCCGGTGACCGGAGCCAGCCGCAGGTCAGGGCCGAACGCCTTGGCCGTCGAACGCACCAGCACCCATCGCGTGGTGACCCCGGCCAGCGGGTGCAGGGGCACGTCCACGAAGCCGTCGCCGTGGTCGTCCTCGACGAGCAGCACGTCCGGGTGGGCGGCCAGCAGCTCGCGCAGGGCGGCGGCGCGGGCGGCGGTGACGGCGGCGCCGGTCGGGTTCTGGGCGCGGGCGGTGACCACGACGGCCCGTACGCCGGCCCGCAGCGCCCGGCCGAGGTCGTCGGGGAGCGGCCCTTCGTCGTCCACGCCCACCGGCACCGGCCGCAGGCCGAGCACCGCGACCAGGTCGAGCAGCGACGACCAGCCCGGGTCCTCGACGGCGATCGGGTCGCCGGGGCGCAGGGCGGTGGCGAGGACCCGTTCGACGGCGTCGAGGGTGCCCGAGGTGATCGCCAGCTCGCCGGGCGGCACGCCGTCGCGGCGCAGCCGGGCGGCGGCCAGGGCGAGCAGGTCGGCGTCGTCGTGGGTGCCGTACATCGCGGGCCGCTCCTCATGGGCGCGGGCGGCGGCGGCGAGCGCGTCGTGCAGGGGCGGCAGCAGGGACGCGTCGGGATTGCCCTGGGACAGATCGCGTACGCCCGGCGGCACCTCGATGCGGATGTCCTCGCGGGAGGTGCTGGCCGGGCGCGGCCGGACGCGGGTGCCGCGCCGCCCGGCGGTCTCGACCACGCCGCGCTCGCGCAGCAGCCGGTAGGCCGCCGCCGCCGTGCTGGGGCTGACCCGGGCCTGCCGCGCCAGCTCGCGGATCGGGGGGAGCGGCGCGCCCGGCGACAGCCGTCCCTCGGAGACGGCGGTCTCGACCCCGGCGGCCAACTCACTGGCCGTCTCGCCGACGATCCGATATTTTTCTAGCACAAAAGTCATTATGTACTAATACAAAGGAGTTTGGGTGCTCATTCATCCTTGGGACGCGGCCCTCGACGCGGACGAGTGGCGGTCCTGGCTGCGTACGCGCGACTTCGGCCTGCTGACCGCGAACGGCGTGCGGGGCGGCCCGCCCGTGGTGGTGCCGACCCACTTCCTCCTGGAGGCCGGGGAGGAGATCGTGCTGCACCTGGCCCGGCCCAACCCGATCTGGGCGGCGCTGGAGGCCAACCCGGCCGTCGTGATGAGCGTGCACGACGACTACGCCTTCATCCCGTCCACCTGGCGCGCGGACTCCCCCGGCACCGGCGTCCCGACCAGCTACTACGCCTCGGTCCAGCTCACCTGCACGGCCCGGATCGTGGACGACAAGGAGGGCAAGGCCGACATCCTGCGCCGCCAGCTCGCCCACCACGAGCCGGACGGCGGCTACGGCGTGGTCGCCGCCGACGAGGGGCCGTACCGGAAGATGTTGTCGGCCATCCGGGGACTACGGCTTCAGGTGACAGGCGTCCGGGCCAAGTTCAAGTACGACAGCCACAAGCCGGTCGAGCTCCGCGAGCGGGTCGCCGCCGGGCTGGCCGAGCGCGACCTGCCGGGCGACGCGGGCGCGCGGGCGCACCAGCTCAGGAGGATGGGCGCGCAGTAGGGTGAGCTTTCCCACACACTGTGGATAACTCACCCTTCCTGTGGATAACCACTCCCCGTAACGCCGCATCCCCAGCCAACCCCCCACCCCGGCCCACCGCACCCAAAACCGGCTCCGCACGCACGTCCTCCCAGTACAGACCGGACGTGTGGCTATCCACAGGATGATCGGCACACCGCGCCGAACCCCTTTCCACGCCGCACTTTCCGGGCAAGCTCGTCCGTACACAGCCTGTGGACGACGCCCGCCTGCCTACTCCACCCACCACCACCCGTCACCCAGATCCCGGACCGGCCGCCCCATGTCTCCCTCCGCCGTCGGCACGAGCCGATCCGCACCCGGCGACGGCCCGAGGTACGCGATCCCCGCACCGCTCTCCGCCCGCCACTCGTCCACGAGAACCGGCAGATAAAGCCCGCGATCCAGCACCCGGCCCTCCCCGCCGACCGACACGTACGCCATCCACCAGGGCGGCTCGATCGGCCGGCCGTCCCGGTATCCGGCGGCCAGCTCGGCGAACGTGTCCCGCCGCGCCCACACGACGCCGTCGACGAACGCGGCCCGCCAATCCACCGCCCACACCCCGGCCCCCACCACGCTCGCGACGACCAGCACCACCGCCGCCCGCGCGTACGCCCGCACGGACAGGCGCAGCAGGACCGCGATGAAGGTCCACAAGCCGCCCCACATCCAGCCGAACGCCACGACGAGCAGCGCCCCGAACCACCCCATCTCCCGGTGGAGGGGAATCTGCAGCCAGCTCGCCGCGACCAGGAACACCCATCCCAGTACGGCCATGAGAACGGACATCCGCACGACCGGATCGTCCCAGCCCCGCTTCCTCTCGCACCACCGTCTGATCAGGACTTTCACCGCCTCCGCACCGAACCCGCACATCCGGATTCTCGATTTGAGGGTTGACAAGCGCACCCTCATCCGTCATCCTGAAGATGCGACCGGCTGGATGGGTCTGCGTTAGCGTGGACAAAATTGGACTGAGCGAGTACGCTCATGCTTCCACGCTCCCCTTGTGACGCCTCGTGCTGCCCGCTCGCATCCCGAGGTCGTCTGGCGTGCGTGTAGTCAGTCCGCCGCGAGCCCTCGGAAGGACATCTGTTGGCAGCCTCGCGCAACGCCTCCGCCGTACCCGCTGGTCCCCGTCGCGTGTCTTTCGCGCGTATCCAGGAGCCGCTCGAAGTTCCTGACCTTCTCGCTCTGCAGACCGAGTCTTTCGACTGGCTGCTCGGCAACGACAAGTGGAAGGCCCGGGTAGAGGCGGCTCGCCAGGCCGGGCGCAGGGACGTCCCGACCCAGTCGGGCCTCGAAGAGATCTTCGAAGAGATCAGTCCGATCGAGGACTTCTCGGGGACCATGTCCTTGTCGTTCCGCGATCACCGGTTCGAGCCGCCG